>NZ_JBSRYJ010000002.1:0-5177500 GCF_054056555.1 Bradyrhizobium sp. LM2.9 | reverse complement strand
ATCAGAACTGAGTGCGCAACTCTCGTGTCCCGGACGCGCTGCAACGCGCAAGCGTTGCTGCGCAGAGCCGGGACCCAGAGGCCACGGGATCACCATCGGCATGGGCCCCGGATCTGCAACGCATCGTCGAAGAGACGCTGCGTTGCGTCCGGGGCACGAGAGCCCAACTCGCTTCGCTCCCTAATCGCAAACATCGCTGCAACAAAAAGCCCCGGAGATTTCTCTCGGGCTTTTCGTCGTTTCCGACGTCACGCGTCGCTCAGCGGTTCACGTCCTTGTCCGCATCCGCATCATGAAGCTGTCGTAGCTGAGCTCTGCGACCTGCATCCAGGCGAGCGACTCGGCCCGGAATGCCGTCAGGCTCGCATACATCTTGCCGAAGTGCGGGTTGGTCTTGCTGAGATCCGCATAGATCTCGTTGGCGGCGCCGTAACAGGCTTCCAGCACCTCCTGCGGGAACGGCTTCAGGATCGCGCCAGCGACCAGCAGACGTTTCAGCGCCGGCGGATTGACGTAGTCGTATTTGCCGGTCACCCAGGTGAAGGTGTCGAGGGAAGCGGCTGAAACGGCTGCCTGATAGTGTTTAGGCAATGCATTCCACTTCTCGAGATTCATGATGTTGTGGCCCTGGCCTGTGCCCTCCCACCAGCCTGGATAGTAATAGTACTTTGCAACCTTCACGAAGCCGAGCTTCTCGTCGTCATATGGGCCTACCCATTCGGCCGCGTCGATGGTGCCTTTCTCCAGCGCTGGGTAAATCTCGCCGGCTGCGATCTGTTGCGGCACGCCACCGAGCTTCGCAATGATGGTGCCGGCAAAGCCGCCGACGCGGAATTTCAGTCCTTTGAGATCATCGACGGTCTTGATCTCCTTGCGAAACCAGCCGCCCATCTGAGCTCCGGTCGAACCGGTCGGCACGCCGACGGCGTTGTGCTCCCTAAGGAGATCGTTGAGCATGTCCTGACCGCCGGCCCACAATAGCCAGGAGATATGCTGACGCGTATTGAGCCCGAACGGCAGCGATGTGCCGAAGGTGAAGGCGGGATTCTTGCCCCAATAGTAATACAGCGCGGTGTTTCCCATCTCGACGGTGCCGTTCGACACCGCGTCGAGCACCTGCAGGCCGGGCACGATTTCACCGGAGGCAAACGGCTGGATCTGGAAGCGGTTGTCGGTGATCTCGGCGACGCGCTTGCAAAAATATTCGCAGCCGCCGTACAGCGTATCGAGCGATTTCGGCCAGCTCGCGGCGAGCCGCCATCTCACCTCCGGATTGGATTGCGCGATCGCGGGCGCAGCAACAGCACTCGCGGCCAGGCCCAATCCGCCTGCCGTCAGGAATTTACGACGTTCCATGCGTTTCCCTCCGTTAAGTCGATGCTTCGACCAGGGAACGATCTTGGTGTCGTCTTGTCTTCGTCGACGCTCGACGGTGTCTGTTGAGACCTGGTGGCGTTTCCGAAAGGCCCTTGAGGCACTCGTTGGTGGAATTCCGATCGTTGCGGTTCCGCGAGCGAGGATGACCGGGCGCTTCGCGAGAATCAAGCCTCATCGGCGCCTCGCAGGTGCGAACGCCGGCCTGACGCAAGTCGGGCCCCTTAGCGATCTGCTATTTAGTCGCGCAAAAACCAGGGAGCCTCGCATGACGGGCAAGAAGGTCGTGGTCGCCGGAGCGACCGGCCTCGTCGGCAACGCCGCGTTGCGACACTTCGGCACATCGGACCCCTGCGAGGTCGTTGCGCTGTCGCGGCGCAGGCCGCGCGACCTCTGCGGCGCCCGCCACGTCCCGATCGACCTCACCAGCGCAGCCGATTGCCGCCGCGCCGCGGACGAGCTCAAGGGCGCGACCCATCTGATCTACGCCGCGCTCTACGAGGCGCCGCAACTCGTCGATGGCTGGCGCGATCCGCAGCAGATCAAGACCAACGACCTGATGCTGCGCAATCTGATGGCTGCGCTCGAGCCGGTCTCACCCGGCCTCAAGCATGTCGCCCTGTTGCAGGGCACCAAGGCCTACGGCGTCCACGTTCGCCCCTTGACCGTGCCGGCCCGCGAAGGCCGCTCCGAAATGTACGAGCAGCCCAACTTCTACTGGGCGCAGGAAATCTTTTTGCGCGAACTTCAAATGGGCAAGAGTTGGCATTGGAGCATCCTGCGGCCGGTCTTGATCGTGGGCCTTGCCATGGGCGGCGCCATGGACCTGATCCCGCCGCTCGGCGTCTACGCCGCGATGCTGCGCGAGCAGGGCAGGCCGCTCGATTTTCCCGGCGGCGCCGCGCGCGTCGCGCAAGCGGTCGACGTCGATCTCCTCGCCCGCACCATCGCCTGGTCGGGCGAGGCCAAGGCCGCGCGGAACGAGGCCTTCAACGTGACCAATGGCGACGTCTTCACGTGGGAGAACATCTGGCCTGCTGTGGCGGATGCACTGGAGATGATGCCGGGCAAGCCGGTCCCGCTGTCGCTCGCCGAGGCGTTTCCAAGCTGGATCGGCCCTTGGGATGCGTTGCGGCGCAAGCACGACCTTGTATCGCCTCCGCTGGCCGAATTCGTCGGCCTCTCGTTCCAATACGCCGATTACAGCTTGCGCTACGGCCACGCCGAATCCGGTTCGCCCTCGATCGTCTCGACCGTGAAGATCAACCGCGCCGGCTTCACCGAGATGATGGACACCGAAGACATGTTCCGGAAGTGGTTCAGGCAGGCGAAGGAAGAGCGGCTGCTTCCCTGACGCAGAACCAAAGCCGATATATATATATATATCCGGGATGGTTGCCCAGGTCAGATTGTGGCCCTTCAGCGAAGTAGCGGCGCACTTCGTTGAGGTCCGCTTAGTGAGGCACGGCGGACTGCGGAAGTGACAGATAGGGGTCTGCACGCATGGCAACCCGTTGATGCCCAGCGCACGGCGAAAGTCATGTTGGCTACCGCCGAAGAAGCAGGTCTTTATTGGCGAGCAATGCGTCGAGTATCTGGATCTCGATGGATAAGCAGATTTTGGCCAAACGTTAGCAGGAAGAAAAAAGAGGGCCGAAGCCCTCTTTCAAGTTAGTACCGACGATAGCTCCGATGGTATCCATAGCTGCGACGTACATAGGGGCGACGGACGACGTAGGCCCCGCGCCGATACACGGGCCTTGTGCGGAGGCAACCGCGCGGACCGCAGACCACTGCGACGTTCTCGACGTTCGAAGACTGGAACTGTCCCAAGGGGGCCAGTGGCATTGCTGAAGCGGTCCCGGTCGAAAGAGCTGCGCCACCTAACGCGGCCAGTGCGAGAAGTGCGATCCTAAGTTTCATCTAGTTCCTCCCGTTGAGTGTTATCTCCACAGGACGTGTAGAGGTTCGTCTGTGAATGAACGATGAGGACGAAGATTAAATCGCGGTAATCAGCGGCTACGCGGTGATGCGCGGCTGATGCGGTGTGCACCGCAGCAGCCTCGCGGCGAAGTCATGGTTGCGCCGCCAACCGCACGCCATCTGGCCCAATCAGTCCGGGGTAGGGCACCTTGAACTTGTAGACGGTTCCGCTGACGGCACCTTCCATGTAGATATATTGGTTATTCTCGCCGCCAAAGGCAAAGTTCGTGGCCGAGGAATCACCATTTGGCAACGGTACGTAACCGATGATGAAGCCACGCGGATCGTACTCGATGACTCCGCCGATGCCGCACGCCGCCCAGAGATTCCCATGCACGTCATAGTGGATGCCGTCAGGCCCACCGTTGCCGGGATTGTAGCTTCCGGCCGTGGCGAAGAAGAATGTCGTGTGCGAGGGATCGTTGGCGCAGTCGGCGCAGGCGGGATTCGGCCCTCGCAGGAACGAATAATACAGCATCCGGTTGCTCGCATAATCCGCAACAGCGAGCGTGCCGTCATCCGGCGAAACCGCTATGCCGTTAGGAAAACTGCCCGTAGTGATGATGCGCCGGAGAATCCCGTCCTTGGAATATTGATAGACCGCGCCGGTCCGATCAGCCGCATCGGGTCCTGGTCCTGTTCCCCATGGGTCGGTGAAATACAGGTTGCCCTCGGCGTCGAAGTCGAGATCATTTGGACCCTTGAAGAGTTCGTTATGGAACGTGGAAACGAGCGAGCTTAGTTTCTTCGTCTCCGGATCATAGACCAGGACGCCGAGGTGGCGGGTCGTGACGTAAAGCTTGCCGTCATGCCAGCGCGTCCCCTGCGGTTCGCAAGCGGGACCGAGGTCTCCTTTCGGGTTGCAGTTGAACCCCGGGACCAGCTTGGCGTCTGGAGTGAGGTAGGACACCCAGCCGCTGCCAATCGCGACAAACCAGAAGTTGCCTGCCTTGTCGAAGGCCCCGCCCTCGAGAAACTTGCCCTGGGGTTGATCATGGATATCCGCAAACAAAGTAACCGGTCCGATGCCGGGCGGCGGTGGTGGCAGACCCCACGGCTGCACTTGCTCCGGCGATGGCGGACCGGCGAGCGGGGGCGCGGGGATGGACTGGGCTTGCGCCGATGCAATATGAACGGTTGCGGCCGAGCCCCAGAGTACGAGCGAGAGAATACAGACGGCACTTGCCAACTTCGTTGTCATGACGGTTTCCTCCGACGCTTTTGTTTTTTCTGCCGTGCTTCAAGCATCGGCTCAAAACGTGGCACGAACATGGGCGTACCGCCCCAGTTAATACGGTAGGCGAATGGGCGCTTTAGAAAAAGATATCTCGCAACTTGGAATGACCCGCGCGTGGAAGTGGATGGTCAGCCTTTTGAGACCGCAAGTGAAGCGCGATTGCCATCTATGGAAAGGAGACCGGAGGATGGTGGTTTTTCCTGGCCGATCCGACATCGGGCCGCACTGCTGGGGCTGTCCGTCGTGAGTACATCGAAGCGATGGCCGTCGATTCGGACGAAGACGATCAGGATGACGATGGCGACGATGATGAGCTATGAGCCTCACCAAAATTCCCAGCCTGGGAAAGATCAAGACTGGAGAAGTAACGAAGTAATACTCCGTGGTTCAGATGATCCTCATATCCGGGACCGTCGGCTTTGCGATAATCGAACCCTTCGTCCTGCTCTTCGAGGTCGTTGCTCATAGGGGAACGCAGGCAGCCCAACAGATGAGCCCGCGTAGTTTGCTAGTTAGCTGGCAAGCATCGTCTGCTGGTGTGAATTTCGCGACATGCCAATCGCACCGAGCGATGTCCGCATTCAGGGGTAATCCGGACGGCATTTGCTCATCCTGAGTTCTTCGCAGTCTGACCCAAAGCAGACGCGCGCTGATTCCGTCAATCAGCCGCCGCCAAACTTGGATGGATCATCGTAGGCAGGAGGATCGTCGTGATCGGTCCGGAGACCTCCCGGAACGGAATCGTCGCGATAGATGTGCACGCCGCGTGGAGTGATATAGCTCGGGGTGCCAGCCTGGCCAGGACGCGTCATCGCTTGTCGCGAGTTGTGATGCGACCTTGGGGCGGCGTTCGCAGAAGCACACGACGCGATCACAAGGCATAATCCCAAGACAACACGCATTGCATTTTCTCCAAGCAGCAACCCCCGTTGCATGTGTGGTGCGCGCGCCGCTCCTTGCTTTCACGTTCGAACGACGCTTCTGGCCATCGCTACGTTAAGGCGGTGCCGCTCCATGTCGGTTCAGCGGGGTAGACCGGGAGTTTGCAGTGGAGCGCTAGACCGACGCTTTTGACCCTAAGCCGAAGTCGCGCTCGGTTCGAACGCCTCGAGCGAGCCGCCTCGCTCACGGTATGATCCGCTTCTCTCGCAGAGTCGTGAACAGGTCGAAGAAACTTTCGTCCGTCGCCTGATAGTCAAGGAACCCCAGCCGACGACTCTTGCTCATGTCGGTGACAACCTCGATCGGCCGACCGAGGTCACCATCGGTGTGCCACGCAGACGCGAGCCGGTTGAGATCCGGTTCTGCCAAACGATGCTTCCGGGCGATGTCGGACCAAATCTGATGGGCGTCGCTCATCTGTCGCTCAAGCGGAAGGTTTTCGCTCGGAAACGCTGCTGGCTGCAGTCCGAACCAAGCTGCCAAGCGCCCCCACATCCACTTCCAACGGAACACGTCCCCGTTGACAATATTGAAAGCCTGATTGCGGGCAGCATCTGTCGTGGCCGCCCATTCCAGATGTCTGGCCAACAGTCTAGCGTCCGTCATATCCGTTAGTGCGTTCCACTGAGTTGCTGAGCCTGGAAACAGAAACGGGCGTCCGATTTCGCGGCAGATCGTGGCGTACGCAGCGAGCGTCGTGCCCATGTTCATGGCATTCCCGACGGCATAGCCTATGATCGTATGTGGCCGGTGAATGTTCCAGTTGAAGCCGTCACGATTCGCCGCCGCGAACACCTCGTCTTCCTGGGCATAATAGAAATTCTCGGTATCGAGCCGAGGTTGGTCCTCTCGAAACGGAGTGGCGATCAAGCTGCTTTGACCATAGGCTTCGAACGGCCCGAGATAGTGCTTGAGGCCAGTTACAAGTGTGACGTGCCTGACCGATCCGGCAGACGACAATGCATCCAGCAAGTTGCGCACCATCACAGAGTTGACCAGGATATTCTCTGCCTCCGTTTTCTGCCTAAGCCACGTGCTGAAGAAAACATGCGTGGGACGCAGTTCGCGCAGCGCCGAACCCAGGGACGCCGGATCCAACAGATCAGCAGCGATTGGCAACATACCGGGGATATCAATTGCTGGCCTGCGTGCCAGTCCGTAAACTGACCACCCCCGCTCCAGGAGATGTTGGGCAAGATTGTTGCCCACTATGCCGGTTGCTCCTGCGACAAGTGCGGAACGTTCCATTTTTTGAACCCTTCGCGATCCATTCGAGATAGGGCGCCGACTGCCGCGAGCAAGCCGAATGCCTGTTGTTTGGAGTCTGTCCGGTTTTGGCCCATCGCTACCGTCGGGGCGGTGCCGCTACATGTCGGCTCAGAGGGGTAGACCGGAAGTTTGCAGCCGAGCGCCAGTTTGTCGGGTTGCGACCCATTGCGGAAATCACTGAGGTTTTGTTCTGCGTCGGGATGATGAACGGCTGAACCTCTGCTTCGGTCGGCGCGAACCGTGCCTGCGATGGTCTCAACCCGGGGATCACCGCACCCGTGCCTTTGCAGCGCCCAAGAATCCAGACGTCCTGAGCAAATAAGCCATCGTCGAGAGCTTGCCGCTAATGTCCCTCGTAAACGGACGGACGCTTTTCTACCTCGGCATCGCGGCCTTCCCGGAAATCCCAGGTCGCGTACAACGCACGATATTGGTCGTCGAGCTTGCCCAGCGCCGTTTCGGAGTCGTCGAGCGCCATATGCGAGGAGGCCAGCGACGTCTTGATGCCGAGAGGGCCGCATGCGGCGATCTTGCTGGCGATCTCGACAGCCTTCGCGAGAGCCGCATCCCGGTCGGGGGTCACTTCCTGAACCATTCCCATCCGGAGAGCTTCCTTCGCTCCCCAATGATCGCCTGTTAGAATGAAGCGCATCGCATTGCCCCATCCGGCCTCTCTGGGGAAACGTACCGTTGAACCGCCGCCGGGAAAACGGCCGTGCGTGTTCTCTCGTCCTGACCGAACTCCGTGTCTTCCGACGCCACGCGGATGTCGGCGACAAGAAAAAGCTCGTGCGCCATATTCCAGGTGTCGCCATGCACCGCGACAACCAGGGGCTTCGTGAGCGCTGGCTTGGTGCGCCCGAGAGGGTCGATAAAGCCGGGTCCATCCATCATTTTTTTTCCGGACTGAGCGAAGGCCTTGTAGGCATCGACATCGATACCTCTGGAGAAGCGATCGCCATAGCCGAACAGAACAGCGGCACGGAGGGAGGGATCGCGGTCGTAATTGTAGTAGGCTCGCGCCAGGTTCTCTGTCGCGTCCGGGTCCAGTCGGTTGTCGATGTAGGGCCGGTTGATGCCAATCAACACTGTCTGGCCTTTGCGCTCGATGGTGATCTTGGCTCGCTGATCGTACGGAATATTCGCCATGCGCGTGGACTGCGCGGTCTCGTCGCCCTGTGATGTCATCGACGTGTCTCCCGGTTTTTGGGGCCTGCAACGCGATCGCCTTCCGGATACGGAGATGGGCAAATACGGAGGACCCGCAAGAGGGTGTCGATCACGATGCAGGAAATCGGATCAGGAATGACGCGGGCAATCGTGCGAATTTAAAATGCTGTCGCCGCTAACGGGCCGACATTCGAAATAATCTGCCCCCTTCGGCAGTTCCGTTAATGATAGCTCGACTATTGCACGGCCCTCCATGGGCCAGCGTATTCGCGATCTTTGAGACTGACAGTCTGCTCGTGTGCAGGCCGCTGGCCCTGGTGGTCCAAAAGTATTCTGAAGCCTCAAGTTGGCCGTACGGCACGAACAATCCAAATTAGTGAGACCCGCCAATGAAGCCGGAAATCAGGTAGCGGACCCATCCATCCAAGTTGATACCGAGGCGCTCAAGATTGCACTGGCAATCCCCGCGCCGGCAATGCCGAGTACGATGTGCATATTCAGCCCGGGAAATGACCATGGCTACGGAAAAAGATGGTCGCGAGCGACTTCCGGTGTTGGCCCATAGCTGACCTGAGACAATGTTCAGCTTGAGTCCGCAAAGCGTCGGCCGGCGGACATCGCTCAGGCCGCACCAATGAATCTCGATTTATGAGTGCGCGACCTGATCTGCGCTTACGAACGCCGCTTCCATTGCCTTCCGGGTCCTGATCGTCTCGTTGCCTGCGTCAAATTCGACGTCGCTCCAGCGCACGATCTGGCCATGGGCGACGTCGTGCTTCAGCTTCAGCCGATGCGCCAGGCCGATCGGCAAGGCGTCGGCCTTCAGGCTCGCGGCCGCCGGCACCAGCTTGCCCCACACCGTGTAGCCGCCTTCGCCGTCCAGCATCTCGCCGGCGCGCAGATTGCGTTTTGCCACCGAGGCAACGTCGCCGCGGAAGCCGTAGGGCTGCCCGGTTGGCTCGCCCCGCAGCGCGGCCGACAGCACCGAGATGTTCAGCTCGAGGCCGATCAAATGATAGGGCTTGTACATCGCAGCGAAGCGGCCGCTGGCGTCGGTCTTCAGCCCGTACTGCCTGAAGCAGTCGGCGGCGTAGTCGTTCGGCGCCTCCAGCACGACGTAGACCCCCCAGCGCAGATCGCGAAACACCGGCCTTCCGTCGCGCTCGAGCGAGGAGACCACTTCCACCACGCCGGACCGCTCCAGCACGCCGCCTCTGTCGCGGGGGCGCATGATATGCGGCAGGTCGTCGACGCCGCAGGGCGGAAACAGCAGGCCCGCCGCGGGTACGTCCAGCCCGCAGGCATTGGCGATCGCGGCCATCTCGATCGCCGACTTGGTGCCGTCGAGGAAGGAGTTGAACATCTGCGGATTCATCCCGGCCGATTGCGCCTCTCCCGCGGTCAGCCCGTAATGCTGCCAGACGCTGTCAGGCGTCACCTCGTGATAGGCCGGCAGATACTTTGTCCCCTTGCCCGCGGCAACCACGTGAAACCCGGTGGCGCGGGCCCAATCCACCATCTCCGCGGTCAGCGCCGGCTGGTCGCCATAGGCGAGCGAATAGACCACGCCGGCCTTGCGCGCTTCCTCGGCGAGCAGCGGACCCGCCAGCACGTCGGCCTCGACGTTGACCATCACGATATGCTTGCCCGCCGCGATCGCGGCGCGGGCGTGCCTGATGCCGACGGCGGGATTGCCGGTCGCCTCCACCACCACGTCCATCGCGCCGCCGGCAATCGCGCGCGCGCCGTCATCGGTGAAGACGGTCGCGGCAATGCGGGCCTCGTCCCACCCGACCGTGCGGCAGGCCTCGCGCGCACGATCCCGGTCGATGTCGACAATGATGGGGACCACGAGCCCCGGCGTGTGCGGTACCTGCGCCAGAAACATCGAGCCGAATTTTCCGGCGCCGATCAGCGCGACACGGACGGGCTTGCCGGTGGAAGCGCGGGCCTGGAGAAGGCGGAAGAGGTTCATGGGAATGTCCGATCATGATCGTGTCCCGGACGCGATGCAGCCTAGGCGATGCGTAGCATCGTCCGGCAACGCTGCTCCGCAGAGCCGGGACCCAGTGAGAGAGTATTGCGCGCGGCGTGGGCCCCGGCTCAGCAGCGCATCACTGACGTGCTGCGCTGCGTCCGGGGCACGAGAGCGTCTTACTCCGCCGCCTGCCGCGGCGCACGGGCGAGCCGCACCAGCGCGTCGTCGTCCACCGTCTTGATCGGCGCGAAGTCGCGATGCGCGATGTACTCCGGCCGCGTCGGGCTTCGGATGTAGTTCGAAACCGCGTTCAGCGTCAGGTAGACGATCTTGCGCGGGTAGGGCGTGATGTTGCCGGCCGAGCCGTGCACCAGGTTGCCGTGGAACATCAGCATGCCGCCCGGCTTGCCGGTCGGCGCCACGATGCCGCCCTGCTTGACCAGCCGCGTCACCGTGTCCTCGTCGAGCGTCCACAGCGGATACGACGTGGTGGCGAGGTCATGCGACGCTTGGAGATCACCGGCGTCCTGGCTGCGCGGAACCAGCATCAGCGGGCCGTTGATCGGCATCACCTCGTCCAGAAAGATCGCGATGTTCATCGCGCGCGGCTCGGGCATGCCGTCGTCGCGCTTCCAGGTGCCGTAATCCTGGTGCCATTGCCAGACGTCGCCGGTGAAGGCCGACTTCGCGTTGATCTTGAATTGGTGCATGTAGACCTTTTCGCCGAACAATTGCTCGACCGGGTCGATCATGCGCGGATGCGCGCCGAGGATGCCGAACGCCTCGTTGTAGAGATGCGCGGCAAAGGCGGTGCGCGGCGCGCCGCTCTTCTCGCGCCAGACTTCGGGCCGGTTCGCGTCATAGATGCCGACCGCCTCGCGCGCGAGGAAATCGACCTCCTCCGGGCTGAACAGTTCGGGCAGAAACAGCCAGCCCTCGCGGTCGAAGAACTCCAATTGCTCCTGGGACAGTCTCATGGGTCGTCCTCCTTGCGTTGTTTTTGATTGTCGTTCCGGCGTGAATGCCTACGCCGCCTCGTCCGTCGCTCTCAATCTCTCCTCAGTCATCCGTCCCGCCGTCTGCGCATGTGCAAGCGCCGCGCGTTCGGACTTCTTCGCATCGCCAGCAAGAATGTGCCCTGCGATCGCAGCATGCTCGGTCCAGGCACTGCCGCGATAATCGAGTTCGGACAGCACGGTCGCCATCGAGCGGCGCATGTGCGGCCACTGCGGCGCGATCGTCTCCTCGATCACAGGATTGCCTGCCAGCTGGTAGATCGCGCGGTGAAAATCGACGTCGAGCGCGATCAGCTCCGCGAGCGGCGTCTTGAGATCGATACCGCGTCCGGCGCCGAGCGCTGCGTCCAGCCGCGCGCGTCCCGCCGCGTCGCTTGCCGCGCGCTCCGCCGCGAGCCGTGCCGCCAAGGCGTCGATGGCGCCGCGTACCTCGTACAGCTGGCGGATGCGCGAGGGGTCGAGCTGGGTGACCTCAAAGCCGCGCCGGCCGCTCTCGGCGACCAGCCCCTGCCGGTGCAACAGGTGCAGCGCATGCGACACCGGCTGGCGCGACACGCCGAGCCTGTCGGCGAGCTCGTTCTGCCGTATGCGCTGGCCGGGCTGCAGCGTGCGATCGGAGATCGCCTCCAGGATCCGCGCATAGACCTGGTCGATCAGGTTCGGAAGCGGGTCGAGAGGGATCACGCCGGCAGCTCCGAATGATGAAAAAGAATACGGAATTCCGTATTCGAAAGTACGACGACAGGTTGAGGGCGTCAAGCGCCACCAACGGCGTCTGAGCTCGTTTTTGCGCTTCGCCAAGTCATTGATATTGCTAGGGTCCGCTACTGTGCATGGGGTTGTTTTCGAGGAAATGGAAGTGCGAGGCCGCTACTCCGCCAAAAACGTGCTCACCACCTCGCCGAACTCCAGCGGTGCCTGCTCGAACATCCAGTGCCCGGCATTGGGGATCACCGCCGTCTTCGCCCCAGCGATGTGCTCGGCCAGCACGCGCCACATCACCGACAGGCTCCCTGTCGTGGCGCCGCCGCCGATCAGCAGCGTCGGTGTCCTGATCGCCTGCGCATCCGCAAGCGTGTAGGGCCGGCGCTGCTCGTTGATCTGGCCGAGGAAGGTGAGCGCGTTGTCGCGGAGTTGCTGCTTTGCCGCCGCCGGCACGCGCCGCCACGAGCCGTCGCCTTCGATGCCTTCGTAGAAGTTCTGCAGCGCGCCCTCGATGTCGCCGGCGCGGATCATCTCGACCGAGCGCGTCGTGCGCGTGGCCAGCGGCGGATGCGCGGGCGTGCCTTCAGGCACCCGCAGGCTGGCGTCGAGATCGCCGCCCGGCTCGGCCAGCACCAGTTTTCGCAGCAGATCGGGCCGCGCCTGCGCCACGCGAAACGCGATGTGGCCGCCGCGCGAATGGCCCATGAGGTCGACGGGTGCGGGTTCGATCTGCTCGATGAAGGCGATCACGTCGGTGACGTGCTGGGCCATCTTGTAATCGTCGCCGACGGCGTCCCAATGCTCGGGAAAGAAATGCCGCAGGCTGACCGAGATCACACGATGCGCTTTCGACAGCGGGCCGAGCACAGAATACCAGGTGCGGAAATCGCCGAGCGTGCCGTGCACGCAGACCAGCGGCGGGCCTTCTCCGACTTCGAGATAGGCCATGTCGTAACCGTTGACGTGAAATGTCTGCATGATCAGCCCGCCAAAAAATCCAGCACCACTTCGGAGTATTTCTGCGGCGCCTGCTCGAACATCGGGTGCGTCGCGTTCGGGATCACCGCCGTCCTGGAATACGGCACATGCGCGGCGAGCGCATGCAGCACTTTTGGCAGCAGGCCCTTGGTTCGCCCGCCGAGGATGAACAGCGTCGGCATTTTGATCGCTTCCGCATCCGCCTTCGAGAACGGTGGGCGGTTGTCGCGGACCTGGCCGAGCAGGGTGAAGGCGTTGTCGCGCAGATTCTGCTTCACCATCGCCGGCAGCCGCGGCCAGGTGCCGGCGCCCTCCAGCGTGTCGACAAAGACGGCGAGGCCGCCATCGACGTCGCCGGCCGCGATCTTCGCGGCCGAGGCCGTGAAGCGCGCCAGCAGCGGCGAGGGCCTGCCGGCATAGTCGGGATCGAGGCTCGCATCGAGCTCGCCGCCGGGTTCGGCCAGGACCAGCCGCCGGAGCAGCTCCGGCCGCCGCTGCGCCACGCGGAAGCAGATGTGCCCGCCGCGGGAATGACCCATCAAATCGACCGGGCCGAGATCGAGCTTCTCGATGAAGGCGATGACGTCGTCGACATGCTGCGCGATCGAATAGGTGTCGCCGACGCCGTCCCATTGCGCCGGGAAGAAATGCCGCAAGCTGACAGGAATCACCCGGTGCCGCTGCGTCAGCGGCCCGAGCACGCAGCCCCAGGTGCGGAAGTCGGAAAGGGAACCGTGCACGCAGACCAGCGGCGGCCCCGCCCTGGCCTCGCCCACGTCGAGATAGGGCATGTCGTATCCGTTGACGTGGAGGCTTTGCATCGGGGACTCGCGGCGGGCTGCGGAACTCCTGTGCAAGATTCCCGGAAACCGGGTGGATCGCAACTATTTCCAAGCCTAGATTTGGGCTCAGTTCACATTGGGGGCATGCGAGGGAACGCAAGCCAGGGACCAAGCCATGACCGACCAGCATTTTGCCCTGTTCGATAGCAAGATCGGCCTGTGCGCCATTGCCTGGGGTCCGCGCGGCATCAACGGCACGCAACTGCCGATGGGTGGTGAGCAGAAGATCCGCACCCGCATCAGCCAGCGCCATGCCGATGCCAGCGAAGCCAAGCCGACGGTTGAGGTGCAGCAGGCGATCGACCGCATCACAAAACTGCTCGCGGGCGAGCCGGATGATCTCACCGACATTCCGCTCGATCTCGATGGCGTGCCCGACTTCAACCGCGGCGTCTACGCGATCGCCCGCACCATTCCGCCGGGCAAGACCGTCACCTATGGCGACATCGCCAAGCAGCTCGGCGGTGTCGAGCTGTCGCGCGACGTCGGCCAGGCGCTCGGCCGCAACCCGTGCCCGATCGTGGTGCCCTGCCACCCGCGTGCTGGCGGCCGGCAACAAGCCCGGCGGCTTCTCCGCCAATGGCGGCGTGGTGACGAAGCTGAAGATGCTGGAGATCGAAGGCGCGCTGGTGAACCACACGCCGAGCTTGTTTGATTGAAGCTCGGCGTCGTTTTTTGAAGCGCTAAATCTTCGCTGCCGCCTTCGGCCAATATTTGTCGCGTAAATGCCGCTTCACCAGCTTGCCGGTTGGCGTGCGCGGCAGCTCGGCTTCGAAATCGATCGAGCGCGGGCATTTGATCGCCGAGAGGCGACTCTTGCAGTAGGCGATCAAATCGGCCTCGAGCTGCTTGCCGGCGCGCTTCGGATCGTGCGGCTGCACCACCGCCTTGACCTCTTCGCCCATCTCCTCGTTCGGCACGCCGAACACCGCGACATCGGCGACTTCAGGGTGGGTGATGAGCACGTCCTCGGTTTCCTGCGGGTAGATGTTCACCCCACCGGAGATGATCATGTAGGACTTGCGGTCGGTGAGAAAGAGAAAGCCGTCTCTGTCGAGATAGCCGACGTCGCCGAGCGTCGACCAGCCCTTTGCGTTGTAGGCCTTCTTCGTCTTTTCGGGATCGTTGTGATAGGTGAAAACAGGCGCGTCGGCGAAATAGACCGTGCCGATCTCGCCTGTCGGCTGCTCCTCGTCGTTCTCGTTCAGAATCTTGATCTTGCCGACCACGGCGCGGCCGACGCTGCCGCGGTGCTCCAGCCATTCCTTCGAGTTGCAGACGGTAACGCCGTTGCCTTCCGAGCCCGCGTAATACTCGATCAGGATCGGTCCCCACCATTCGATCATTTTTGCTTTGACGTCGACGGGACAAGGCGCCGCAGCGTGGATCGCGCCCTTCAGCGTCGAGACGTCGTAGCGGCTGCGGACCTCGTCCGGCAGCTTCAGCATGCGCACGAACATGGTCGGCACGAGCTGTGACTGCGTGACCTTGTATTTTTCGATCAGCTTCAAGAATTCTTCGGCGTCAAAATGCTCCATGATGATGGAGGTGCCGCCGAGTACGGTCGCCATCATGTTGAAGCGCAAGGGAGCTGCGTGATAGAGCGGCGCCGGTGACAGGTAAGTGCTCTCGGCGTTCATGCCGCACATATTGGCGCAGAGGACGCGCAGAAACGCGTTCGGCTCGGCGATCGGCTTGCCCTCGAACGCCTTCTTGATGCCCTTGGGCCGGCCGGTGGTGCCCGACGAATACAGCATGTCGTAGCCGGCGACCTCGTCGGCGATCGGCGTTGTCGGCTGCGCGGCCGCTTCCCTGTCGTAGGATCGGAAGCCGGCTTGCGGCTCGTCCATCATGTAGAAGACCGGCTCGCCGGCTGCACCCTTGATCAGGCCCTGGATCTGGTCGGCGCATTTGGGCGTCGTGATCACGACCTTCGCGCCGCAATCGGCGATGATGTAGTCGATCTCGTCCTGCTTCAAATAGCGGCTGATAGCGGTGTAATAGAGCCCGCTGCGCTGCGCGGCCCAGCAGATCTCCATGAAGGCGAGCCGGTTCTCCATCAGCAGCGCGATATGGTCGCCGGCTTTCAGCCCGAGCGAGCGGAACAGGTGCGCGCCCTGGTTCGAGAGCCCGTCGAGCTCGCGATAGGTGATCGCCTTGCCGGTGGCGGCCATCTGGTAGGCGATCTTGTCGGGAGTGGTCTGTGCGTGAACAGACGGGTGAGTCATTAGCGCGGTCCCAAGGCGTACGAGATGTCGTCCCGGCCTAGTGCGCAATTGCGCACGGGGGCCGGAACCCATAACCACGAATCTTAGTAATTGAAGTTAGATGTCGCCCCAACTCGCCCTAACTACAGGCTCTTGTGGATATGGGTCCCGGCCTTCGCCGGGACGACACCTTTAATGCGGCAGCAGCTTACAGCCGCTCCACGATCGTCACATTGGCCATGCCGCCGCCTTCGCACATGGTCTGCAGGCCATAGCGCTTGCCATGCTGTTGCAGCGCGTGCACCAGCGTCGTCATCAGCTTGGTGCCGGAGCCGCCGAGGGGATGGCCGAGCGCGATGGCGCCGCCATTGACGTTGAGGCGCTCCGGATCGGCGCCGGTGGTCTTGAGCCACGCGGTCGGTACCGAGGCGAAAGCCTCGTTGACCTCGAACAGGTCGATGTCGCCGATCGTCATGCCCGCCTTCTCCAGCGCGCGCCTGGTGGCGTGCAGCGGTGCATCGAGCATGATCACGGGATCGCCGCCCATCATGGTCATGTGATGGATGCGGGCCAGCGGCTTCACGCCGAGCTGCTTGAGGCCGCGCTCGTTCACCACCATCACGCCGGAGGCGCCGTCGCAGATCTGGCTGGCGCTGGCCGCGGAGAGCTTGCCGTTCTCGGCGATCAGCTTGACGCCCTTGATGCCGTCGAGCGTGGCGTCGAAGCGGATACCTTCGTCGATGTGGTGGGTGTCCTTGGAGCCGTCGGCGCGGACGATCTCGAGCGGCACGATCTCGGTCTTGAAGTGACCGGCCTGCGTTGCCGCGATCGCCCGCTGATGGCTGTTGTAGGAGTACTGGTCGAGCTCATCCTTGGAGAGGCCGTACTTATCGGCCATCATCTCGGCGCCGGTGAACTGGCTGAACACGATGTTCGGATAACGCTGCTCGATGCCCGCGCTCTTGTAATTGCCAAAGCCGTTCTTGGCGGGAAGCTGCGAGGACAGGCCCATCGGCACGCGCGTCATCGATTCCACGCCGGCGGCGATCACGACGTCCATCGCGCCGGACATCACCGCTTGGGCTGCAAAGTGCAGCGCCTGCTGCGAGGAGCCGCACTGGCGATCGATCGAGGTGCCCGGCACGCTCTCCGGCAGCTTCGAGGCCATGATCGCGTTGCGCGCGACGTTGTTGGACTGCTCACCGACTTGCATGACGCAGCCCATGATCACGTCCTCGACCAGGGCCGGATCGACCTTGGTGCGGTCGACCAACTCGTCCAGCACTTTTGCTGCGAGATCGGCCGGATGCCAGCCGGCGAGGCGGCCCCCCTTGCGCCCGCCGGCGGTACGCGCAGCGGCGACGATGTAAGCCTCGGCCATGTCGGTTTCTCCCTGGATTGTTCTGTATCGAAAGGGTTGTCGGCGCGGATTTAAGGGGCGGCTGATCGTTTAGTCAATCGATCAATTAACTCTTGTGGGGAGACGCTGCTTGAGGTTATCTGCGCGCCTCTCAAAGCGCATTCAGGGATCTCCGTGGCTACCAGCGTACCGAACAGGCTTCCCAGCGGAAAGAATTCCACGGCAGAGAAATTGCTCGTGGCCGCGAGCGAGCTGATGATCGAACGCTCCTCGATCGAGATCTCGCTGAGCGACATCGCGCAGAAGTCGGGCGCCAACGCCGCGCTGGTCAAATATCATTTCGGCAACAAGGACGGTCTGCTGCTGGCTCTGCTCGAGCGCGACGCGGGGACGGAACTCTCCAACCTCGAATATCTGCTGGCCCAGCCGATCACGCCAACCGCGAAGCTGAAGCTGCATATCGCCGGCATCATCCGCGCCTATCACCGGTTTCCCTACATGAACCGGCTGATCCACTATCTGCTGCACGAGAGCGTCGCGGGCTCCGCGGACGAAGTCTCGAAATTCTTCGTGGCGCCATTGCTGGATTTCCATCGCCGCCTGCTCGCCGAAGGCGTCAGCCGCGGCGAATTCCGCGTCACCGATCCGGTGCTGTTCTACACCAGCCTGATCGGTGCCTGCGATCATTTGTTCTTCGGCCGGCATGCGATGTCTCGCGCGACCGGCGTCGGCCCGGTCACCGACGAAGTCTGCCGGCAATATATCAAGCACATGGAAACGCTGATCTGCGGCGGCATCCTCACGCAAGTCGAGGAAGCTGCCGCGGCTGGATAATCCGGCCGGAACTCTTCAAGCCTAGAGAAGAAACGCCCAAGGAAAGGTATTTGCGATGCAGTTGAAAGACGTAGCCGTTCTCATCACCGGCGGTGGTTCGGGCCTCGGTGCCGCGACCGCCCGCGCCATGGCCGCCAAGGGCGCCAAGATTGGTGTGATCGACCAGAGCAAGGAAAACGCCGAGAAGGTCGCCGCCGAAGTGAAAGGCGTCGCGCTGCATGCCGACGTCACCAGCGAAGAGCAGATCAAAGCGGCGATCGCCAAGGCGGAGGCCGCGCACGGCGTCGCGCGCGTGCTGATGAACTGCGCCGGCATCGGCGGCTCGCAGCGCATCGTCGGCCGCGATGGCGTCTACCCGCTGGAAAAGTTTGCGCGCATCATCAACGTCAACCTCATAGGCACTTTCAACTGCCTGCGTCTGTTCGCCGAACGCCTGGTGACGATCGAGCCGGTCGGTGAAGAGCGTGGCGTCATTATCAACACGGCTTCCGTTGCGGCCTATGAAGGCCAGATCGGCCAGATCGCCTATGCTGCTTCGAAGGGTGGTGTCGTTGGTTTGACCCTGCCGGCGGCGCGCGACCTCGCCAGCCAGAAAATCCGCGTCAATACCATCGCGCCCGGCCTGTTCATGACGCCGCTGCTGATGGGCCTGAACGAAGAGGCCCGCAAGAGCCTGGGCGCCCAGGTGCCCCATCCCTCGCGTCTTGGCGATGCGAACGAATACGGCGCGCTCGCCGTGCACATGGTCGAGAACGCGATGCTCAACGGCGAGACCATCCGTCTCGACGGCGCCATCCGCATGGCGCCGCGGTAGCTCTTCTTCCTTCTCCCCTTGTGGGTGAAGGTGGCACGCTTTGGAGCGCAATTGCGCTTCTGAACGCGCCGGACGAAGGGTTTGCGTCCACGGAGATAAACCCCTCACCCAAGTGAACTCTGGGCTCACAGCGTACATGCCCTCTCACAAGGGGAGAGGGCGTAGCAATCGGCACCGCGAATGGCGGCAAGCACGAGGCGCCTCATGTCCCAACCGCTGCTGATCGAGCACAACGACGGCGTCGACACGGTGACGCTCAATCGTCCTGAGAGCCTCAACGCGCTTGATCCGGCGCTGATCGACGCACTCAACGTCTACTTCCAGGGTCTCCAGCGCAACCGCGATACGCGCGTCGTGGTGCTGAAGGGCGCCGGCAGGAATTTTTGCGCAGGCCTCGATCTCAAGGCGGCGATGGCGCGTCGTGCCGGGCAGCAGGAGCCGCCCGGCGTCACCGAGTCGCTGGATTCGCAGCGGCGCATCGCCGACATTGTGATGCTGATGCGGCGCTGTCCGCAGCCGATCCTGGCGCTGGTGCAGGGCGCGGCGGCCGGCGGCGGTTTTGCGCTAGCGCTTGCCTCCGACATCCGCATCGCCACGAAGTCGGCCCGAATGAACTGCGCCTTCATCAAGCTTGGCCTCGGCGGCTGCGACATCGGCACCAGCTATTTCCTGCCGCGTCTCGTCGGTGTCTCCGTGGCCTCGGAGTTGATCCTCACTGGGCGCTTCATCGGCGCCGACCGCGCGCTGGCGGTCGGGCTGGTCTCCGAGGTCGTCGACGAGGACAAGCTCGATGACGCCGCCGAACCTTATGTCGACGCGATGATCACGGCGTCGCCCGTGGGCCTGCGCCTGTCCAAAGAATGCCTCAACATGAGCGTCGATGCCGGATCGCTGGAAGCCGTTATCGCGATGGAGGACCGCAACCAGGTCCTGTGCAGCCGCTCCGAGGAATTTTCGGAAGGCATCAGGGCCTTCCTTGAGAAGCGAAAGCCTGTCTATATCAAGCGCTGACAATGAAGATCCGTAAAGGACGAGAAATTCCGGGAGACGCAAAATGAGTGGGAATGCGGCGGCGGTGATGACGAAGCCCGCGTTTCGCAAGGTCGAGTGGCTCAAGCGCGACATCGACGTCGAGCGGCGCGGCGACGGCACTGTTGTGCTGAAGTCGCGCATTCCGCTGCAAGCTCACGAGACGCATATTCCGGCTTCACTGGCGAAGTGGGCCAAGCAAGCGCCCGAGCGCATCTGGCTCGCGCAGCGCGGCGGTCCGAACCGCGAATGGCGCAAGGTGTCCTATGGCGAAGCCAAGCGCACGGTGGATGCGCTGACGCAGGGCTTGCTCAATCTCGCGCTCGACGGCCGCCCGGTTACGATCCTCTCCGGCAATTCGATCGAGCATGCGCTGATGACGCAGGCTGCGATGCAGGCGCGCGTCCCGGCCGCGCCGGTGTCGCCTGCCTACTCCTTGATGAGCCATGATCACGTCAAACTGAAATATCTGTTCGATCTGATCAAGCCCGCCGTGGTGATGGTGCAGGATGGCCCGACCTTCGAGAAGGCGCTGAAAGCGCTCGATCTCACCGGCGTCACCATCGTTCACGTCCTGCGGCCTTGCGACGGCATCAAGAGCGTCAGCTTTGCCGAGCTCGTGGCGACGCTCGTGACCGCCAATGTCGAAGCGTCGATCGCGAAGATCGCGCCTGAGACCGTCGGCAAGCTGCTGTTCACGTCAGGCTCGACCGGCATGCCCAAGGCCGTCATCAACACGCAAGCGATGATGTGCGCCAATGCGGCGATGATGATGCAGGTGCGGCCGCGCGATCCCAGCGGTCCGATCTCCACCATGCTGGACTGGATGCCCTGGAACCACACCATGGGCGGCAATGCGGCGTTCCACCCGATCCTGGTCGACGGCGGCACGCTCTATATCGATGACGGCCGGCCGATGCCGGGCCAGTTCGAGGAGACGCTCCGGAATCTGCACGAGATATCGCCGACCTATTACGCCAACGTGCCTGCCGGCTATGCTGCGTTGGCAGCGGCCATGGAGAAGGACGATGCGCTGTGCCGCTCCTTCTTCAAGAACCTCTCGATCATGGCCTATGGCGGCGCGCGGCTGCCTGATGATCTCTACGATCGCATGCAGGCCCTCGCCGTGAAAACCACCGGCGAGCGCATCGTGTTCTACACTGGTTGGGGCTCGACCGAGACCGCGCCGACCTCGACCGGTACCTATTGGGACACCGAGCGCGTCGGCCTGATCGGCCTGCCGTTCCCCGGCGTCGAACTGAAGATGGTGCCGTGCGGCTCGAAATACGAGCTGCGTCTGCGCGGCGTCAACGTCACGCCGGGATATTTCGGCCAGCCCGATCTCACCAGGAAGATGTTCGATGAGGAAGGTTTCTATTGTATCGGGGATGCCGGCATTTTCGTCGACGACACCGATCCGGTGAAGGGCATCATCTTTGCCGGGCGCGTGGTCGAGGATTTCAAGCTCACCACCGGCACTTTCGTCCATGTCGGCTCGCTGCGCACCGATACGATCGCGGCTGCGACGCCTGTCGTGCACGATGCACTGGTCGCGGGGCAGGACCGTCCGTTCATCGGTCTGCTGGCCTGGCCGAACCTGCATGCTTGCCGCCAACTCGTCGGCAATCCCGACCTGAGTTTCGAGGATGCGGTGAAGCACCCCGAGGTGATCGCCTGCTTCCGGCGCGGACTGGAAGCGCACAACCGGGAGTGCGAAGGCGCCGGCAGCCGCATCATCGCGCGCGCCATGCTGATGGCGGAGCCGCCCTCGATCGACGGCAACGAGCTCACCGACAAGGGCTACATCAACCAGCGCGCCGGCCTGGAGCGCCGCGTCGGGCTGGTGGAGGGGCTTTATGCCGACAAGCCCGACCAGGACGTCATCATTCTCAAGTAATCGACATCATCAACACGGGTACGCGCCATGAACTTCGATTTCTCCGACGACCAGAAGCAGCTCCGCGACCAGGCGCGCAAATTCCTCACCGAGAAATGCTCGCCCAAGGCGGTGCGCGCAATTCTCGACGGCAAGGCGCCGTATGACAAGGCGCTGTGGAAGGGCCTCGCCGAGATGGGCTTTCTCGGTGTCGCGATTCCCGAGGATTTTGGTGGTGCGGGCGCCGGTCATCTCGAACTTTGCGTGATCGCCGAGGAGATGGGCCGGGCCAATGCGCCGGTGCCGTTTTCCTCCACCGTCTATCTCGCCGCCGAAGCGCTGCTGATTGCCGGAAGCGATTCGCAGAAGAAGAAATGGTTACCGGCGATTGCCTCCGGCGAGGCGATCGGCACGCTGGCGCTGTTCGAGGGCAAGGGCAATCCGTCGCCGAAGAACGTCAAGTTGACGGCTGCGAACGGCGTGCTCAGCGGTGTCAAGAAGCCGGTTGCGGATGGCGCGATTGCCGACTTCGCAGTGGTCGCGGCACGTACGGGATCGAGCGGACGCGATGGTGACATTTCCTTGTTCATTGTCGATCTCAAGAGCGGCGGCGTCGAGGTGAAGAATCTCACCAATCTCGATCCGACCCGAGGGCAGGCCGAGATCACTTTCAGGGATTGCAAGGCCGAGCCGCTCGGAGCCGCCGGCGAAGGGTGGAGCATCCTGACCCAGGTGCTGGACCGGGCTGCGGTGCTGTGTGCTTTCGAGCAGGTCGGCGGCTCCGACCGCGCACTGGAGATGGGCCGCGACTACGCGCTCGACCGCATTGCCTTCGGTCGCCAGATCGGTTCGTTCCAGGCCGTCAAGCACATGCTCGCCGATATGTATGTCTCGGCGACGCTGGCGCGGTCCAACAGCTATTACGGCGCTTGGGCGCTCTCGACCAACGCAGGTGAATTGCCGGAAGCCGCCGCCGCGGCGCGCATCAGCGCGACGCAGGCGTTCCAGCACTGCGCCAAGAACAACATCCAGGTCCACGGTGGCATGGGTTTCACCTGGGAGTTCGACTGCCACATGTACTACCGCCGCGCCAACGCCATGGCGCTCGGGCTCGGCAGCCTGTCCTATTGGGAAGACCAGTTGATCGACCGCATGCGCAAGAAGAACGCGGCGTAGCCCACCGCTCGTGTCCCGGACGCGGCGCGAAGCGCCGCAGAGCCGGGACCCAGGGGCCGCAATGGACCCCGGATCTGCAGCGCACCACTTCGTGATGCGCAGCGTCCGGGGAATGAACCGAGAGATGAGATCATGAACTTCGAAGACACCCCGCAGGAGGCCGCATTCCGCGCCACCGCTCGCGCTTGGATCGCGGCGAACGCGCCGCAACAGTACGAGGACGAGCTGCGCAAATCCTCGCTCGGCCGCACCCAGCTCAAGAACGCCAACATCCTGGAAGTGGCAAAGGCCTGGCAGAAGAAGAAGGCCGACGCCGGCTGGGCCTGCCTGCATTGGCCGAAGGATTATGGCGGCCGCGGCTCGTCGCCGATCGAGCGCGTGATCTGGCAGCAGGAAGAGGGCCCGTTCGGCAAGCTGTCCGGCATGTTCATCATCGGTCACGGCATGTGCGGGCCGACCATGATGGCATTCGCGCGCGAGGAGCATAAGCGCACCTATCTGCCGCCGCTCGCCTCCGGCGAAAAAGTCTGGTGCCAGCTGTTCTCCGAGCCGGCCGGCGGCTCGGATGTTGCGGGCCTGCGCACGCGCGCGGAGAAGGACGGCGACGATTGGGTCGTCAACGGCCAGAAAATCTGGACGTCGGGCGCACACTACTCGGATTACGGCATCCTCTTGACCCGAACCGATCCCAACGTGGCCAAGCACAAGGGCCTCACCATGTTCTTCCTGGACATGAAGACTCCCGGTGTCGAGGTGCGGCCGATCAAGCAGGCCAGCGGCGCCTCCGACTTCAACGAGGTCTATTTCACCAACGTCCGCATCCCCGATCATCAGCGCCTTGGCGAGGTCAATGACGGCTGGAACGTCTCGCTGACGACGCTGATGAACGAGCGGATGTCGATCGGCGCCGGCGTCTCGACCGGCTTTCCGGAGCTGTTCGACTATTGCTCCAGCCTGATGCTCGACGACGGTCCCGCGATCGAGGACCGCGCGGTGCGCGCGAAGCTGGCGAACTGGGCGGTCAAGGCGAGCGGCCTGCGCTACACCAGCATGCGCGCGATCTCGGCGCTGTCGAAGGGGGAGCGGCCGGGGCCGGAAAACTCCATCGGCAAGCTGGTGGCGGGCTCCATGATCCAGGATGTCGCGACCTACGCGCTGGATTTGCAGGGCGCTGCCGGCGTGGTCAGTGGCCCCGAAGATGCCGAAGTCGCTGGCCGCTTCCAGGCGATGCTGCTGCGCGCGCCCGGCACCCGTGTCGAAGGCGGCACCGACGAGATCATGCGCAACATCATCGCCGAGCGGGTGCTGGGCCTGCCCGGCGATATCCGTGTCGACAAGGACGTGCCGTTCAACAAGATCCCGACCAAGGGAAGAGGCTGACCCTCATCCTGAGGAGCCGCGGAACGCGGCGTCTCGAAGGATGAAGGCCCCACTGGGGCCTCGTGGTTGGAGACGGCGCTACGCGCCTCCTCACCATGAGGGACTAACACCGAGCAAGAACTGAGGTTCGCCATGAATTTCGATGACACCCCGCAGGAAGCCGCATTCCGCGAGACCGCGCGCAAATGGGTCGACGCCAACGCGCCGAAGGAGTTTTTGGCGGAGCTGTCAAAATCCTCGCTCGGCCGCATCCGGCTTGCACAGCACGACATCGTCGATGTCGGCAAGGCCTGGCAGAAGAAGAAGGCGGAGGGCAACTGGGCCTGTCTGCACTGGCCGAAAGAGTATGGCGGCCGCGGCGCCACGCCGATCGAGCGCGTGATCTGGCAGCAGGAGGAAGGCGTCTACGGCAAGCTGACCCAGCCGTTCCAGATCGGCGAAGGCATGTGCGGCCCGACCGTGATGGCGTTCGGCAGCGAGGACGCCAAGCGCCGCCATTTGCCGAAGCTCGCCGCGGGCGAGGAGATCTGGTGCCAGCTGTTCTCCGAGCCGTCGGCCGGCTCTGACGTCGCGGGCTTGCGCACGCGCGCGGAGAAGAAGGGCGACAATTGGGTCATCAACGGCCAGAAGATCTGGACCTCAGGCGCGCATTATTCCGACTACGGCCTTTTGATCGCGCGCACCGATCCCAACGTGCCCAAGCATAAGGGCCTCACCATGTTCTTTCTGGACATGAAGAGCCCCGGCGTCGAGGTGCGCCCGATCAAGCAGGCCAACGGCATGCAGGAGTTCAACGAGGTCTATTTCACCGACGTCGTCATTCCGGACAGCCAGCGCCTCGGCGCCGTCGGCGAGGGCTGGAGCGTGTCGCTGACCACGCTGATGAATGAGCGCATGTCGATCGGCTCCCGGCTTGCGACCGGCGTTCCCGAGATGTTCGAGTTCTGCTCCAACCTGATGCTGGAGGACGGGCTCGCCATCGACGATCCCGCCGTACGTTCAAAACTTGCGAGCTGGGCGGTGAAGTCGAGCGGGCTGAAATACACCAGCTACCGCGCGATCTCGGCACTGTCCAAGGGCGACAGGCCGGGGCCGGAGAATTCGATCGGCAAGCTGGTGTCCGGCATGATGCTCCAGGACATTGCGACCTACGCCATGGACCTCCAGGGCGCGGCCGGCGTTCTCACCGGCGTGGACGAGGAGACGGTGCAGGGCCAGTTTCAGCAGATGCTGCTGTCCTCGCCCTCGATGCGCATCGCCGGCGGCACCGACGAGATATTGCGCAACATCATCGCCGAGCGCGTGCTGGGATTGCCGGGCGACATCCGCATCGACAAGGACGTGCCGTATAACAAGAATCCCGACGAAGGGGCGTTGATATCTCGTGTCCCGGACGCGCGAAGCGCGAGCCGGGACCCGGGAGCCACGATGGACAGACCACAATGGGCCCCGGCTCAGCGCCGCATCACTTCGTGCTGCGTCGCGTCCGGGGCACGAAAAGCGAGCTAGGCAATGGACGCTAAAGTGAACCAAAACGACCGCATCGGCGTGCTCGAAGAGCTCCTCAACGAGCGCTATTCGGTGCGTGCCTTCCTGGCCAAGGACGTCGATCGCGCGACGATCGAACATTTGCTGACTACCGCGCAGCGCACGGCGTCGTGGTGCAACAGTCAGCCCTGGCAGGTGATCATCGCCAGCGGCGAGGCCAGGGAGCG
This sequence comes from Bradyrhizobium sp. LM2.9, assembly GCF_054056555.1. Classification (NCBI taxonomy): domain Bacteria; kingdom Pseudomonadati; phylum Pseudomonadota; class Alphaproteobacteria; order Hyphomicrobiales; family Nitrobacteraceae; genus Bradyrhizobium; species Bradyrhizobium sp. LM2.9. The sequence goes on along the minus strand of NZ_JBSRYJ010000002.1, from coordinate 5,151,615 downwards.
CTTCCGCAAGCTGATTTACGCGGAAGCATCCGGCGGGCTCGGCGACGATTATGACTTCACGCCGCCGCGCGAGTATGTCGGCGCCTATCTCGAACGCCGCCGCGAGAGCGGTTTTCAGCTCTACAACACGCTCGGCATCGTCAGGGGCGACAAGACGGCCTATGCGAAGCAGGCGCTGGAGAACTACAATTTCTTCGGCGCGCCGCATGTGGCCATCATCCACACCAACGAGCCGCTCGGCATCTACGGTGCGATCGATTGCGGCGCTTATGTCTCGAACTTCATGCTGGCCGCGCAGGCGCTCGGGGTCGGCACGATTCCGCAGGCGGCGCTGGCGCGCCACTCCGGCCTGATCCGCCGCCATTTCAACCTGCCTGATGACCGCCGCATCGTCTGCGGCATCTCGTTCGGCTATGCCGACAACGCCCACAAGGTCAACAGCTATCGCACCTCGCGTGCGAGCGTGGCCGAGACCGTAACCTTCGTGGACGAGTGACCGCCGCCACGCTACTCGCCATCCACAAGCCCGCATCAGGTTTTTCAGACGCGCGAAGACGGCCGCGGAAGCGGCCGCCTTCGTCTTGTTTAAGTCCGATTGACGCCCGCCGCTATCCGCCGCTGCCGCCGATCACAGCGCGGATGGTCTCGTCGGGCCCGAAATCCTCGGCACCGTCGACATAGAGCAGCGCCGCGAGCTTCGAGCGCGCGCGGTTGACGCGGCTCTTGATCGTGCCGACTGCGCAGCCGCAGATCGAAGCCGCATCCTCGTAGGAGAAGCCGGAGGCACCGACCAGGATCAGCGCTTCACGCTGGTCCTGCGGAAGCTTATCGAGCGCCGTGCGGAATTCCTCGAACTCGAGATGGGCGTTCTGCGAGGGCTGTGTCTTCAGCGTCTTGGCATAGTTGCCTTCGGCATCCTCGACTTCCCGCCGCCGCTTGCGATAGTCGGAGCGGAACAGGTTGCGCAGGATCGTGAACAGCCACGCCGGCAGGTTGGAGCCGGGCTGGAACGAGTCGATGTTGGCAAGCGCGCGCAACAGCGTCTCCTGAACCAGATCGTCCGCGCGGTCCGCATTGCCGCTGAGCGAGATGGCGAACGCGCGCAGGCTGGGCACGGCCGCCAGAATGTCGTTACGCAGGGAGTCGGTGAGAGGCATCAATCCCTCCCATTGTTGTCGTTGGATCCGCCACCATTTTCTACTTGGGGTGTCGCTCCTGGCGCATCAAGCTTCTTGATGAGTTCCGCGAACCGGTCCGGAACGCCCTGCCGCACCACGTCGTCGTACATGGCGCGCAGCTGATGGCCGATCCGGGATTGGATTTCCGGAGTGAGCCCTCCTTTGCCGGGGGTCGTGCTTTTGCTTGCTTGAGACTTGAGATCTTTCATGACCTGTTCCACGTTTCCCCGAGTTAAGTGACTGTAAAATCGAGAAGTTCTCTCAACCGGGAGCCGTTCCCTGGATAGGCTCAATTCGAGCTGCGAGAAAAAGTTCCGCCCCGATGCGGAACTTTTCTCGGTCTGAAGCGTAATCAGCCCAGCAGGGGAACCCCGGGCCCCCCGCGTAACGCCTGCACGTCAAGGTCGGCCCGAAGATGAATGGAGTGGGGATGTCCCGTTCACAGCTTGTTGCTGAACACTTGCCTTTGCTGCGCCGATACGCGCGCGCCCTGACGGGCAGCCAGTCATCCGGTGACGCCTATGTCGCAGCCATGTTGGAAGCCATGCTGGGAGATCCGTCGGTGCTCGACGAGAGCCACGGGCCCCGCGCCGGCCTGTTCCGGCTGTTCACCCAGATCTGGAATTCCGTTTCCGTCAACGACGATTCCGAGGTGACGAACCTGCCGATGCCGCCGGAGCGACGGCTGTCGAACATCACGCCGCTGCCGCGGCAGGCCTTTCTGCTGCTCTCGCTTGAGGGATTCTCGGAAGAGGAAGTCGGCTACATTCTCGGCACCGACGTCAGCGAGACGCGCCGGCTTGCGGATGCCGCAGGGCGCGAGATGGCCGTCGAGATCGCCACCGACGTGCTGATCATCGAGGATGAGACCTTCATCGCCATGGACCTCGAGAGCCTGGTGAAGAATCTCGGGCACAATGTCGTTGGCGTCGCCCGCACGCACGCCGATGCGGTCGCGCTGGCCAAAAACAAGCGGCCCGGCCTGATCCTCGCCGACATCCAGCTCGCCGACGGCTCGTCGGGCCTCGACGCCGTCAACGAGCTGCTCCGCACCTTCGAGGTGCCGGTGGTGTTCATCACTGCGTACCCCGAGCGCTTCCTCACCGGCGAGCGCCCCGAGCCGGCGTTCCTGATCTCAAAACCGTTCCAGCCGGCGATGGTGTCGGCGGTGGCGAGCCAGGCCCTGTTCTTCCAGCGCAACTCCCGCAACCGCGCCCCGAAAGTACCGGCGGCGTAAGGAAGGCGCCTGCGCCCGGCATTTGACGACATCTGATCCGGCGTGCCGCAAGGTGCGCCGGATTTTTGTTGACCGGCTGCCGCGCTTGACGGCCGTCGAATTTCGCCGCTCATACCTCGTGCAGCGGCCGTTGCAGCCGCAGTGCCATCGGAGACGTGTTCATGGACCAAGAACTCCTCGACCGCCTCGCCATCCGCGACCTCGTCGAGAACTGGGCGGTCTGGCGCGATGCCGGCGACTGGGAGCGTTTTGCCACCGTCTGGCACCAAGAGGGCTGGATGTCCGCCACCTGGTTTCAGGGGCCGGCGGGGGATTTCATGCGGGTTAGCCAGGAGGGGTTTGCCGAGGGCGTGCGCATCCTGCATTTCCTCGGCGGCACCAGCATCGACCTCGAGGGTGCGCGCGCCATCGCACAGACCAAGATGACCATCTCGCAGCGCGCGCCGGTCCACGACGTGCCCTGCGACGTCGTCTGCACCGGGCGCTTCTACGATTTCCTGGAGAAGCGGCAGCGAAAATGGGGCATCATCCGCCGCCAGCCGATCTACGAGAAGGACCGGATCGATCCGGTCGATCCCGCCGCGACACTTCAGCTCGACCAGAAAGCCCTCGCCGCGCTGCCCGAAGGCTACCGCCATCTCGCCTACATGCAGGAGCTGATCGGCTACAAGGTCAAGCGCGACATGCCCGGCCTCACCGGACCTGAGGTCGAGAAGCTCTATGGCGAAGGGCGGGAGTGGCTGGCGGAAAAGGCGAAGTGAAGCCCAGACAAAAGTAAGGCGCGACTGGCATCACCACAGTCGCGCCCTACGTCGCCGGCTTATGGGGCAGGGGGGAATAGCCGGCTGTTGAAACGACTCCCCGCCGCCGGAGTCGTTCCAGGCGGTTGCGAAATTTTTTGCCAGGGTCGGCCTGCACACGGTTAAGTGATCTTAACGATTGAGAACTCCCGGTCCTCTGCTCCGTTGTTCCCGCATCGCCATGGGGCGAGGGACCGATAGATATGTCACAGATTCAAAAGGTATTTTTGGGCGCCGTCGCGATTGCCGCAACGCTCGGCGCCGTCCAGGTGGGCGCAGTGCAGCTGGCCTCCGGCCATGATCTGGCCGACCGCTGGCAGGCTGTTGCAGACAAGCCGGGCCATAACGTCAATCGTTCCAGCAAAGCCGACCGGCTGCCCGATATCAAGCAGGCGGGGGTCCCGACCCGCACTGTGTCGATGCGGCTGAACGACCTGGCTGACACGTCGGTGCTGCTGCGCATCCCCGCGGTGATCGAGACCGGCAATGCCAAGCCGCCGGTGCTGCTCCCGAACCAGAAGCAGAGCCGCAAAAAGCCGACGATTGCCTGCGAGCCGATGGTCAGCTCCCTGACCGAGGTCGCAAAGCTGCTCCAGCCCGGCCGCTGTGTGACCTGATCGGCATGGACCGGGATAAGTCGCCCTCCGCGGGGAGGGCGATTGTTCACGTCCACTTGATCCACTACCCCATCGCGTTATATCCCGGGTCTCTTCCCCTTCGATTGACCGGGTGAACGCATGACGACGTCAGACACGGCTGTGCATACGCAGCCCTTCCAGGCCGAGGTTTCCGAGCTTTTGCACCTGATGGTGCACTCCGTCTATTCCGAGACCGACATCTTCCTGCGCGAGCTCGTCTCCAACGCATCGGACGCCTGTGACAAGCTGCGCTATGAAGCCATCGCCGGTCCGGCGCTGCTGGGCGAGGGCGACGTTCTCAAGATTCGTATCATTCCGAACAAGACCGCGGGGACGTTGACGATCGCCGACAATGGTATCGGCATGGAGCGGCAGGAGCTGATCGACCATCTCGGCACCATCGCCCGTTCCGGCACCAAGGCCTTCGTGTCGAAGCTCAAGGAAGCCAAGGACGGCCTCGGCCTGATCGGCCAATTCGGCGTCGGCTTCTATTCCGCCTTCATGGTCGCCGACAAGATCGTCGTCGTCAGCCGCCGTGCCGGCGAGAGCGACGTGTGGACCTGGACGTCCTCCGGCGGCTCCGGCTTCGAGATTGCGCGCGCAAGCGACGAGGAAGCGGTGCGCTTGGCACGCGGCACCGAGATCGTCCTGCACCTCAAAGACGACGCGAAGAAGTATCTCGAGACTTACGAGATCGAGCGCATCGTCGGCGCCTATTCCGACAACATCCTGTTCCCGATCGAGCTGGCGCCGGAAGAGGGCGGGCCGCGCCAGATCAATTCGGCGAGCGCGCTGTGGCAGCGCTCCAAGTCCGAGCTGACAGCCGAGGATTACAAGAAGGCGTATCAGCAGATCGCATCCGCCTTCGACGATCCCGCGATGACGCTGCACTACCGCGCCGAAGGCCGCTATTCCTACGCCGTGCTGCTGTTCGCGCCGTCGACGAAACCGTTCGACCTGTTCGAGCCCTCGCGTAAAGGTCGCGTCAAGCTCTACGTCCGCCGCGTCTTCATCACGGATGACGCCGATCTGTTGCCGGGCTATCTGCGCTTCATCCGCGGCGTCGTCGACAGCGAGGATCTTCCGCTGAACATCTCGCGCGAGATGCTGCAGAACAATCCGCAGCTCGTGCAGATCCGTAAAGCGGTGGCGACGCGCGTGGTAAACGAACTCGAAAGCCTTGCCGACAAGGACCCGGAGAACTTTGCGAAGATCTGGGAGGCCTTCGGCGCGGTGCTGAAGGAAGGTATCTACGAGGATTTCGAGCGCCGTGAAAAGCTGCTCGCGCTGTCGCGTTTCACCACGACTTCGGGCGAAAAGCGCTCGCTCAAGGACGTCATCGCCGATTTCAAGCCGAACCAGACCGAGATCTATTATCTCGTCGGCGACAGCATCGAGCGGCTGAAGTCGAGCCCCCGGCTCGAGGCGGCGACAGCGCGCGGCATCGAAGTGCTGCTGCTTTCCGATCCGGTCGACGCGTTCTGGACCTCGATGCCATCGGAGTTCGAGGGCAAACCGCTGAAGTCGCTGAGCCAGGGCGACCTCAACCTCGACCTGATTTCGCGCGTCGACGAGGCGGACGAGGCGAAGAAGGACGAGCCGGCCGCCGACGAGGCCGCCACCATCGCCGTGATCAAGGCCGCGCTGGGCGAGCGCGTCAACGACGTCAAGGCCTCGACGCGCCTCACCAGCTCCGCCTCCTGCCTCGTCGCCGACAGCCAGGGCCCGAGCCGCGAGCTCGAGCGCATCCTGGCGCAGCAGAACCGCGGCATGCGCACCAAGCCGATCCTCGAGATCAATCTGCGCCATGCGCTGGTCACGGCGATCACCAAGGCTCAAGCCGGCTCGAAGGTGGTCGATGACCTCAGCCTGCTCCTGCTCGAACAGGCGCAGATCCTGGATGGCGAACTGCCGGAAGACCCTGCGGCGTTTGCGGCGAGGTTGAACCGGCTGGTGTTGCAGGGGCTCGGCGGATAGCAGCCACGGGCCATATGCTCCGCTGCGCTCATTCCGCCGCGTGATCCTTCTGCTCGTCGCGCGCGGCGGCGGCCTGCGGCTTCTTCTCCATCCAGCGCGAGAGCAGGTCGGAGAAGCGGTCGAGATAGAGGTAGACGACCGGGGTCGTGAACAGCGTCAGCGCCTGGCTCACGAGAAGGCCGCCGACCATCGCATAACCGAGCGGTTGGCGGATTTCGGAACCGGTGCCGCTTCCGAGCATCAGCGGCACGCCACCGAGCAGGGCAGCCATCGTCGTCATCATGATCGGGCGAAAACGCAGCAGCGCCGCCTGGCGGATCGATTGCTCCGGGGTGAGATGCTGCTCCCGTTCGGCCGCGATGGCGAAATCCACCATCATGATGCCGTTCTTCTTGACGATGCCGATCAGGAGAATGACTCCGATCAGGGCAATGAGGCTGAAGTCGAAGCCGAAGATCATCAGGATCGCGACGGCGCCGACGCCGGCCGAGGGCAACGTGGACAGGATGGTCAGAGGGTGGATGTAGCTCTCGTAGAGCACGCCCAGGATCAAATAGACCACGACCAGTGCGGCGAGGATCAGCAACGGCACAGTGCCGAGCGATTGCTGGAACGCCTGCGCGGTGCCCTGAAAGCTCGTCGCCAGCGCCGGCGGCGCCCGCATCTCGCCGACCGCATGCAGCACCGCGCCGGTCGCCTCACCCAGCGCAACGCCCTCGGCGAGATTGAAGCTGATCGTCACCGAGGGGAATTGGCCTTGATGCGAGATCGCGAGCGGGCGCACGGGCACATTGGTCCAGTTGCAGAACACCGAGAGCGGCACCTCGTCGCCGGTAAGCGGCGATTTGAGATAGAGCTTGTCGAGCGTACCGAGCTGGCCTTGCAGATCCGGCGTGATCTCCAGGACGATGTGATAGCTGTTGGTCTGCGTGAAGTATTGCGCGACCTGACGCTGGCCGAACGCGTCATAGAGGGTATCATCGATCAGCTGCGGCTGGATGCCGTAGCGTGCGGCGGTGTCGCGATTGATCCTGAGTTGAACCGTCGTGCCTTCGGTTTGCTGGTCGGTCGCGACGTCGCGCAGTTGCGGCAGTGTCTTCATCGCGGCGAGGATTTTCGGCGCCCATTCGTTCAGTTCGGCGAGGTTGGCGTCCTGGAGCGTGAATTCGAACTGGGTGCGGCTGGCGCGGCCGCCGAGACGAACGTCCTGCGAGGCCTGCATATAGAGCCTGGCGCCCTCGACCTTGGCGAGCTTGGGCCGCAGCCGCGCGATGATCTGCTGTGCGCCGGCGTCGCGCTCGTCCCGCGGTTTCAAGGTGATGTACATGCGCCCCGAGTTCAGTGCCGTACCGCCGCCGCCGATGAACATCGCGATCGAATCGACGGCGGGGTCGGCCTGTACGATGGTGTTGAGTTCCACCTGGCGCCGTTTCATCTCGGCAAAGGAGATGTCCTGGGGCATCTCGGACACGGCTGTGAGGAAGCCGTTGTCCTGCTGCGGGAAGAATCCCTTCGGGATCAGGACGAAGAGGTAGACCGAGAGCGCTACGGTCGCGAAGAAGATGCAAAGGGTCACGAAACTGTGGCGTAGCGCGACATCAAGCCCGCGTTCGTAGGCGCCGAGCACGCTTTCGAACATCCGCTCGCTCCACTGGTAGAAGCGGCCGTGCCGGGCCTCGTGGTTGGCACGCAGGAAGCGCGAGGCCATCATTGGCGTCAGGGTCAGCGACACCACGAGAGAGACGAGGATCGCCATCGCCAGCGTGACCGCGAATTCGCGGAATAGCCGGCCGATGATACCGCCCATCAGCAGCAACGGGATCAGCACCGCGATCAGCGAGATGCTGATCGAGACGATGGTAAAGCCGATTTCGGCCGCACCCTTGTAGGCCGCAGCAAGCGGCCTCTCGCCCTGCTCGACGTAACGGGTGATGTTCTCCAGCATCACGATGGCGTCGTCCACCACGAAGCCGACCGCGATCGTCAGTGCCATCAAGGAGAGGTTGTCCAGCGAATAGCCGAAGGCCCACATCAGCGAGCAGGCTCCCAGTAGCGCCAGCGGCACGGTGATGCTCGGGATGATCGTGGCCCAGAAGCTGCGGAGGAAGATGAAGATCACCATCACCACGAGCGCGATCGTGGTCATGAGCGTGATCTGCACGTCCTCGACGGCGGCGCGGATGGTGATGGTGCGGTCGCTGATGATCTTGATTGAGATCGCGGGCGGGATCGCCGCGATCAGCCGCGGCAGCTGCGCCTTGATCCGATCGACGGTCTCGATGACGTTGGCGCCGGGCTGCTTGAAGATGACGAGGAACACGCCGCGCTTGCCGTCGGCCCAGGCCGCCGTCTTCATGTCCTCCGGCCCTGCCACTGCCTCGCCGATGTCGCGGATTCGCAACGGCGCGCCGTTGCGATAGGCCACGATGACGTCCTGCCAGTGCTGGGCCTGGGTGAGCTGGTCGTTGGCGTAGATCGTGTAGGCACGCCTGGCGCCGTCGATGCTGCCCTTCGGGCTGTCGGTGGTCGCAGCCGCGATCTGGGCGCGCACGTCCTCCAGCGACAGGCCCTTGGCGACGAGCTTGGCCGGATCGATCTGTATGCGGACCGAGGGCTTCTGCTGCCCGCCGACGAACACTTGCGCGACGCCGGATAGCTGGCTGATCTGCTGCGCGAGCTGCGCGTCGGTGCGGTCGCTGACGACGGTCAGCGGCAGTGTGTCGGACGTCGCGGACAGGATCATGACCGGCGAATCCGCCGGGTTGACCTTGCGATAGGTGGGAGGCGAGGGCAGGTTCTTCGGCAGTTGGCCGCTCGCCGCATTGATCGCGGCTTGCACGTCACTGGCGGCGGCGTCGATCCTGCGGTTGAGGTCGAACTGGATGGTGATCGACGCCGAACCCAGCGAGCTGGTCGACGTCATCTGCGTGATGCCGGGGATCTGCGCGAGCTGGCGCTCGAGCGGCTGCGCCACGGAAGAGGCCATGGTCTCGGGGCTGCCGCCGGGAAGCGAAGCCGAGAGCTGAATGGTCGGAAAGTCGACCTGGGGCAGCGGGGCAACCGGCAGCAGAGGATAGGCCACGAGGCCTACGAACAGGATGCCCGCCATCAGCAGTGAGGTGCCGATCGGATAGCGGATGAACGGAGACGAGAAGCTCTCTTGCATGCCCTGACACCACCAGCCTGGCCAGCGCATCTTCTCCCCGCGCACGGCGGAGCCGCGCCCGAGAGCCCGAGCGCGAAAGCGCGTTTCCTTCAGCCCATTTGTTTGTTGATTGCCCTGGAACGTCGTCGGTCCGGGGCCGGCGTTGTGATCGAAAGACTAGTCCGTTCGCTCCGGCCAGCGAACGAATTCCTGCGCCGGATGCTTGCGACCTTTGTCGAAGGAGAGCTGCAGCGAGTTATGCGTTCCGCGCAGGCCGGAAAGGGGGGACTTTCCGCTTTCGCATCCTTGCGGCGCTGTCCCTCATCCGTTTCGCCGCGTGTCACAAGCGGGAGAGCTATGGAATAGGAACAATCGCTTCTTCCGTGCGGTTGTGCCATATCGAAATGGCATAACGCGTGCCGTTGCCACCGATTCGAGGAACTGTCCGATGCGCCTGCCGATCCTGACCCTCACCGCGATTGCCACGCTGTTCGTTGCGGCAGATGCCGGCGCCCAGACCTATGATCCGCGGTACCCGGTGTGCATGCACGTCTACACGCCCGGCGGCTTCGGCGGGGGCGGCGGCGACTATTTCGACTGCTCCTTCACCTCGCTGCCGCAGTGCCGGGCCACGGCGTCGGGCCGCTCGGCGAGCTGCGACGTCAACCCCTATTACGCCTTCGATGAACCGCCGCCGGCGCCGCGCCGGCGTCACAAGAAGGTGCACTAACGATTGGCCATTGCGATGTCCGGGACATTTTTCATGCGTTGCTCATTCGGCCTGATCGCGATCGTCGGTGCATTGCTTGCAGCCGCGCCGTCGCATGCGCAAACCTTCGACCCACGCTATCCCATCTGCATGCATGTCTATTCGGGCGCGAATGGCGGTGGCGGTGAGTGGTACGATTGCTCCTTCACCTCGCTGCCGCAGTGCCGCGCCACCGCTTCGGGCCGCTCCGCGAGCTGCGATCTCAATCCGTATTATCCGTTCAACGCACCGCCGCAGCGCTTGCGTCATCAGCGAGGCGGCTAGCACTCGCCGCTCGTTCGGTCGTCAATCCGACGGAGCATGAAGAACTACGTGCTGTGTGCGTCTCCGGAGGGCGGCGCCTTGTCGGCCGCGACGGCGATCGCGTTGGTCAATTCCCAGGTCATCTTGTCTGTGGTCCAGTCGCTTGCGTGCAACCTGTCGCCATCGCCGGGGTCGACCATGCGGTCGAACGAAATTTTTGCAACATCGTGCCAGGCCTTCATCAGCGCGAAGCGACGAAAGACGTTGACCCTCGTTGCATGGGCGATCTCGCTGATCGCCCCGACCATCGCGTTCGTCTTGTCGGCCTTGGCCGGTGTCAGCAGCGCCGGCACATATTGCAGGTCCATCAGGATCACGTCGATCCGTTTGGCGCCGAGCAGCCGGTCAACACCGTCACGGATGGCCTGCGTGGTGTCCTTGAACGATGGGGGATTCTGTTGCCACACTGAATTGGTGCCGACCTGCCAGATGACGAGATCGGGGTTCAGATCGAAGACGTCATGGTCGAACCGCTTCAGCTCCAGACGGGCCTCTTCGCCGCCGACGCCCCGGTTGATCACCTCGATTGCGACATTTGGAAATTTTATCCGCAGGTCCGCCAGCAGCCGCTGCGGATAGGGCGCGATGCCTCCTTCGCCCGCCGTGGTCGACGAGCCGATCGCGACCACCTTGACCTGTCCGTCCTTCAGGCGGCTGGCAAAATTGGTCAGCGGCTGCTCGAACGGCGCGGCCTGGACAGGAAACTCTGACGAGTCGAGAGCCACGGGTCGTCTCCCTTTTGCAACCCGGACAATGCAGGGTAGAAAAGCTTAGACCGTTTACCCGGGGCCGCCTAGCCTCGCGCGGGGCGTAGGCGATGAAGTCCGCGACGCTCTGCACCGGCAGGTCGTTGTTGACGATCAGCGCCAGCGGAATTCGCGCGACGCCGGCGACCGGCGCGATGCCTCTGACGACGAAGGTCTGGCCGAGCCGGTCGGAGAGGCGCTGGCAGAGCAGCCGCGACAGCACGTCGGTCGCCCCACCCGGCGCATAAGGCACCACCCATTTCACGCTGCGCGAGGGCAAAGGCGCACGCCGATCCCACCGGCTTGGTAAAGGATGACTAGAGTTAATCGCGCACTAACCGGGGTTTTACCTTGTCTCTTAACATCTGGGCAGGGCGTGCGAGCTAAGTTTAGGGAAACAGCAGACACGTTCCGAAAGAATGAACGGCATGACCATCGGCGTCATCGAGCAACCGAAAGCCGCGCGCGCACCTTCGGCTTCAAAGATCTGGCTGAAGGCCATCGAGCTCACCGCGCGGATCGAGACGCTGCCGGGCCGGCTATTCGCCGACGTCGTCGACGATTGGGCGCAGCGCCAGCCCGATCGCGTCGCGCTGGTCACTGATGACGCAAGCCTCGACTATGAGGGGCTCTCGAAACGCATCAATCGTTATGCGCGGTGGGCCCGCTCGGCCGGTGTGGCCAAGGGCGACACTGTCGCGTTGATCATGCCGAACGGCATCGACTATGTCGCGGCCTGGCTCGGGATCAGTCGCGTCGGCAGCGTGGTCGCGCTGATCAACACCAAGCTCGTCGGCCAGTCGCTCGCGCATTGCATCGATGTCGCAAAGCCCGCTCAAATTATCGTCGCGCACGAGCTCAATGAGGCGCTGGACAGCGCGTCGCCGCACCTGCAGACGGAAGCAAAGGTCTGGACCCACGGCGATGCCCGCGGTGGACGCGCGATCGACGTCGCGCTTGCCGCGCTCGATGACGGCCCGCTTTCTCCGGACGAGCGTGGCGACGTCACCATCAACGATCGGGCCCTGCTGATTTACACGTCCGGGACCACCGGCCTGCCGAAAGCGGCCAGCATCAGCCACCGCCGCATCCTGAACTGGGGCTTTTGGTTTGCCGGCCTCACCGGCGCGACGCCCCAGGATCGGCTTTACGATTGCCTACCACTGTTCCACTCGGTCGGCGGCATCGTTGCACCATGCAGCATGCTGGCTGCCGGCGGCTCGGTGGTAATCGCGGAAAAATTCTCGGCATCGAATTTCTGGCCCGAGATCGTGCGTCACGATTGCACGTTATTCCAATATATCGGCGAGCTCTGCCGCTACCTTCTGAAGGCGCCGCCGTCCGAATACGAGAACCGGCATCGCCTTCGTCTTGTCTGTGGCAACGGCCTGCGCGGCGACATCTGGGAAGCTTTCCAGGCCCGTTTTGCAATCCCCCGCATCCTCGAATTCTACGCGGCGACCGAAGGCAATTTCTCGCTGTTTAACGTCGAGGGTCAGCCCGGCGCGATCGGCCGCATTCCGCCGCTGCTCGCGCATCGTTTTCCCGCCAGCCTCGTCAAGCTCGATCCGGATAGCGGCGTGCCGCTGCGCAATGCGGAAGGCTTTTGCATCGCCTGCGCGCGCGGCGAGGCCGGCGAAGCCATCGGCCGCATCGGCACGGCGGATGCGGGTGGCGGTCGCTTCGAGGGCTACACCGAGGCGAGCGAGACCGAGAAGAAGATCCTGCGCGATGTCTTTGCCAAGGGCGATGCCTGGTTCCGCACCGGCGATCTGATGCGGATCGACGACAAGGGCTTCTTCCACTTCGTCGATCGCATCGGCGATACGTTTCGCTGGAAAGGCCGAGAACGTGGCGACCTCGGAGGTCAACGACGCCGTGCGCGATTTCACCGGCGTGATCGACGCCACCACTTACGGCGTCGGCATCCCCGGCACCGATGGCCGCGCCGGCATGAGCGCGATCGTGGTAAACGAGGGCTTTGACGTCGCGGCGCTGCCCGTACATCTGTCGCAGCGTCTGCCGGCTTATGCGCGCCCCGTCTTCATGCGCATCTCGCGCGAGCTCGATGCGACCGAGACGTTCAAGCAGAAGAAGGGCGAGCTCGCGCGCGAGGGATTTGATCCGGGTGCGATCTCCGATCCCCTGTTCATGCTGGACCCGAAGACCGGCGCGTACGTTGCGCTGGATGCGAAGACCTATACGCAAATCAACGAGGGTACGATCCGGCTTTAACCGCGTGAAAATCCGCCAGATAGGTCCAATTTTATCCGAATTGTCCAAGAAGCCATTTACTTCTGTCGGGTAAACAAACGGGCATGGGAGGCGGTCATCAAGAGCCGCCGCAATACGAACGACAACAGAAGCGAGCCAGCCATGTCGGTACGGTCTAAGGTCATTGAAGCGATCCAGCAGATCGCCAAGGAGCAGCACGTCACGCTTCCCGCGCTCTCGGACGATCTGTCCCTGCACGAGACGGGCTTCGACTCGCTCGCCTTCGCCATCCTGGTGGCGCGCCTCGAGGACGAGACCGGCGTCGACCCCTTCACCATCTCCGAGGACGCAGCGTTCCCCGCCACCGTGGGCGATTTTGTGCGGGCCTACGAAAATGTCCCCGCGTGAGATCTTTGCGCTCCGCGACCATCTTGGCGCGGAGCTGACGGGCCGCACGCTGTCGGACGCGCACGATGTCGTGTCGCTGACGGGTATTTTGTCGCAGACGGTCCTGGGTGGCCGCCTGCGCGAATTGTCCGGCCGCGCAGTGCTGCTGAAATTGTCCGATCAGCTCCGGTCGGGCCTTGCCATGATCGAGCTCGACGGTATCGCCCGTCGCATGCTGCTGTGCCCGCCCGATCTCAACCCAGCGCATCTCGATGCGCTGATCGCGGATGCCGGGATCGATGCCGTCGTCACCGACGAGCCTGATCGCTGGGCCGATACCGGCGTGCCGCTGGTCGTCACCGCGCAATTGCCGCTTCAGGTCACCGCCCCGGCCAGGACCGAACGCGCCACGGAATGGCTGATGCTCACGTCGGGCACGTCGGGCGTGCCGAAGATTGTAGGCCATACGTTGGAGGCACTCACCGGGGCGATCGTTGCCGAAGGCTCCGCGAAGGGGCCCGCGCCGGTGTGGGCAACGTTCTACGACATCCGCCGCTATGGCGGCCTGCAAATCTTCCTCCGCGCCGTTCTCTCCGGCGGCTCGTTGGTGCTGTCCGATCCGCATGAGGTGCTCGGCGATCACGTCACGCGGCTGAAGGCGCGCGGCGTCTCCCATATCTCAGGCACGCCCTCGCACTGGCGCAAGCTGTTGATGAGCGGCTCGGCCGCTCAGTTTGCGCCGCGCTACGTCCGCCTCTCTGGCGAGATCGCCGACCAGGCGGTGCTGGACGGCCTGAAGGCGGCGTTCCCGAATTCGTCCGTCGGCCATGCCTATGCCTCGACCGAGGCCGGCGTCGGCTTCGCCGTCAATGACGGGCTGGAAGGCTTCCCGGCCGACTATCTCGGCAGCCGCAACGGTGTCGAGATGAAGGTCGTCGACGGCTCGCTCCGCATCCGCTCGACGCGCACGGCGCACGCCTATATCGGCCGCAATGCGGCTGCGCTCACCGATGACGACGGATTTGTCGACAGCGGCGATATCGTCGAATTGCGCGGCGACCGGTACTATTTCGTCGGCCGCCGCGGCGGCATCATCAATATCGGTGGGCTGAAGGTTCACCCTGAAGAGATCGAGGCGGTGATCAACCGTCATCCCGACGTGCGTATGTCGCGGGCGAAGTCGCGCAAGAGCCCGATTACCGGCGGCATCGTCGTCGCCGATTTGATCCTTGCCGACGGCTCCGGATCCGGCGCGCGCGAAAGAGATCCGCGACCAGATCCTGGATCTGTGCCGCGCGCAGCTCGCGTCCCACAAGGTGCCGGCGGTGATCCGCTTCGTCGAGGCGCTCGACGTCACCCCGGCCGGCAAACTGGCGCGCACCGATGCATAATGTTCTCGTCACCGGCGGTAGCCGCGGTATCGGCCTTGCGATCGGCAAGCGGCTTGTTGATGCCGGCTACAACGTGATCGCGGCGGCGCGGCGCGAGAGCGACGAGCTCAAGGCCGCGATTGTCGGGTCGGAGGGGCGCCTGCATTTCCGTGCCTGCGACCTCGCCGTAATCGACGCGATCCCGGCCTATGCAAAGCTCGTGCGCGACGAATTCGGCCCGATCTACGGCCTCGTCAACAATGCCGGCCTCGGCACCGAAGGCCTGCTCGCGACCATGCACAATTCCGAGATCGAGGCGCTGGTGCAGCTCAACGTGCTGTCGCCGATCATCCTCACCAAATATGTCGCGCGGCAGATGATGGCCGATGGTGTGGGCCGCATCATCAACATCTCATCGATCATTGCGACGACAGGCTATAACGGTCTCTCGGTCTATGGTGCGACCAAGGCCGCCGCGACCGGCTTCACCCGCTCGCTCGCGCGCGAGGTTGGCAAGCTCGGCATCACCGTGAACGCGATCGCGCCCGGTTTCATCGATACCGAGCTCACGCACAATCTTTCCGACGAAGGGCGCAAGCGCATCGCCGGCCGTAGCGCGCTGCGTCGCTTGCCGGAGATGGATGACGTCGCGCGCATGGTGGAATATCTGCTCGGTGAGGGCGGCCGCAACGTCACCGGCACCGTGTTTACGATCGACGCGGGGAATACGGCGTAAGCGGAACCCGGTCGCCATAATTGAGTTGATCCGGCGCAATGACATCAAGCCAGATTTGGTCGTAAGATGCCCCGCAATCGATTGGGTTATGTCAATCGATCTGCCCCAATTGACAGGGAGCAGTCCATGACCACGCCAAACATGACCGCTTCAAATCCCGACCGGACCGAGCCATCTCGCGCCAAGCCGGACGATGTTCATTGCCCGCCGATGACGCAGCAGAATTCCGGCAGTCACGGCTATGAAATGTATCCGCAGCAGTTCGTGCGCCTGGTCGGCTGCCACGACGCATCGCTCGAAGCCTTGCGCAAGCATGAGGACGAGAAGCTGCACTAGCGGAATCGTCCATCGGAAGAACTCTGGCGTCGGGCTGGCGCTGCGTCAGCCGATGGCGCGATTGTCTTGTGCTGAAATGAACCGGCACCTTGTCGTTGAGGTCGTTTCGGCCAATGATGGTGCGACCTTCGGGCGAGCCGGCCGGCGAACCCGAAGCGATCCCGCCGCGTATCTTCCCTCATTCGAAACTTGACCGGCAACCGCAATGTCAGCCGCTTCCTTCTACGGCAGCATTCCCGTCTTTCGCTGCTTCACCAGCCTGATGGACCCTGCATTGTATTCGCCGCTGCCGGACGACTGGAGTGTCGGCGTTGCTGACATCGTGGATTCCACCAAGGCGATCGCGGCGCAGCGCTACAAGGCGGTGAACATGGCCGGCGCCGCCGTGATCGCGGCAGTGACGAACGCATTGGAAGGACGCGAATTCCCCTTCGTGTTCGGCGGCGACGGCGCGAGCTTCGCGGTCGCGCCTCGCGATCTCGAGCCGGTCCGCGAGGCTCTGGCTGCGACCGCAACCTGGGTGCGGGAAGATCTCGATTTGGGGATGCGCGTCGCGCTGGTGCCGGTGAGTGCCATTCGAGCGCAGGGCCTCGACGTGCGCGTCGCGCGCTTCGGTCCGTCGGCCAATTTGTCCTATGCGATGTTCTCGGGCGGCGGGCTCGCCTGGGCCGACGCCGCGATGAAGCGCGGCGACTTTGCCATACCCGAAGCGCCCGCGGGCACGCAGCCCGATCTCTCCGGCCTGTCCTGCCGGTTCGAGGTGATTCCGGCTGCGCGCGGCCTGATTTTGTCGGTGCTGGTGATGCCGACCCAGGGCGCTGATCCGCGATCCTTCCGCAAAGTGATCGAGGATGTCATCCATCTCGTCGAGCGCAGTCCGGATGCCGGTCGGCCCGTGCCGCCGCAAGGGCCGCCGCTGACATGGCCGCCGCAGGGGCTTGACTATGAGGCGCGCACCAAGCGCGGAGGTCCGCTGCTCGCACGCCGCGCCAGCGTGCTGGCCTACACGCTGTTCGTCTATCTGATCATGCGCTTTGATCTCAACGTCGGCGGCTTTGTGCCGAAGCGCTATACACGTCAAGTCGTGGAGAACTCCGATTTCCGCAAATATGACGACGGCCTGCGCATGATCGTGGACTGTACGCCGGAGCTCGAACGCGCCATCAGCGATCGCCTCGCTGCGGCCGCGCGCGACGGCATCGTGCGCTATGGTCTCTATCAGCAGGACGCCGCGATGATGACCTGCTTCACGCCGTCGGCGCTGCGCAGCGATCACGTCCATTTCATCGACGGCGCGCGGGGCGGCTACGCCTCGGCGGCCACGGCGCTGAAGGCGATGATCGCGGGAGCGAGCTAACGCCCCGCGCGCGTCCAGGTTTCGCCGCCGCAGAGCGCGCCGACGCAGCCTTCGACGCGCAGCGAATCCGCTGATGTCACGCTGACGCTGCTGGCATAGGTGCCGCCGTCATCGGCATTGTAGATCGGGCCGGACCATTTGTTCGGTCCTGAAGGCTGCATGCCGTTGAACAATGGCAAGCCGATCATCGGGCGCCTGGCGAGGGCGGGATTGGGATTTTTGCTGTCGGTGGCGGGCTGGCCGGTCGCGGTGTCGTGGGGTTCACGCAGCCAGACGACATTGCCGCAGATGCCGCCGCCGCATTTGCTGATCTTGACGCGGGCGTCGCCGGCTTGGGTCTGCCAAGTCCCGTCGGCGCTCTGCGCACGGGCGGCAGTCGCGCCAAGTAGCGCAGCCAGGAGGACGATGAGAGCAGCGAATCTGGAAGTCATGGAGAGCCCCGAAGTGGAGCGCCTCCATAGCAGTCTGGCGGGATAGAGCAACGCTGGATGGAATCACATTCCTGCGCTTACTTGCCTGCGCTTATTCACCTGCGCTCATTTGTCCCAGCGCACGAAGGCGACCGAGGCCGCGGTCGAAAGCCCGAACACGACCATGGCGCCGCCGATCAGCGCGAACAGGATCCAGGCCGGCGCCTGCGCCATCATGAGGCCAACGCCGCCGATCGCGACGATCAGAAGCCGCGCGGTGGAGGCGAGCACGGGACCGCCGACGCGGGCCGCGCCTTGCGAGGAGAAATACAGCGACACGCCGATACCGAAGAACACGAAGGCCGGGCCGGCCCAGTGGAAGTAGCTGTGCGCCGCGGCGGTAACGCCGGGATCCCTCGTGAACAGCGCGACCCACAGCGACGGCTCGAGCGCGATGACGAGGCCGATCAGGCCGACTGTGAGTCCCGAGGCCGCAGCTGCAGTCCAGGCCACGCGCCGCGCGCGTTTCAACTGCCCCGCGCCGATCGCCAAGCCGACCATCGGGACCGAGGCGATGCCGAAGGCGAAGGTGATCGGGATCAGCAGAAATTCCAGGCGCGAGCCGATGCCGTAGCCGGCGAGCATCTCGGTGCCGAAGGTGGCGAGAATCCTCGTGAAGATCAAAATGGTGAACACGGTCTGGAGCGGCGACAGACAAGCCACCGCCCCGACCTTGAGAATGTCGAAGAACATTGCGCGCTCGAAATGGAAGGCGCGGACCTTCAGCGGCAGCCGGCTGCGCCCGGACAGGAGATACCAGAGCAAGAAGATTGCGGCGCAGCTGAACGCGACCAGCTGGCCGGCGGCAACGCCGGGCATGCCGAATTGTGGCGCGCCGAACAGGCCGAGCCCGAGCGTGCCGCCGAGCGCGATCTGGAGCACGCTCGCCCCGATCAGGGTCATCGAGGGCAGGCGCATGTCTCCGGTGCCACGGATCACCGAGGCCAGCGTGTTGACGAGCCAGATCGCGACCGCGCCTGAGAACAGCATTTGCGAATAGCCGCTGGCTTCCTCGAGCACGCGCTCGCGCCCACCGAGCAGCATGAAGAACGAGCGGCCGAAGGCGAGCATCATTACCGTAAAGAACAGCCCGCCGCAGAGACCGATGATGGCGGCATGCAGCGCCAGCGTCGCGGCGCGGTCGCGATCTCCCGCGCCGAGCGCACGGCTGATCGCGGACGAGACGCCGCCGCCCATCGCGCCCGCGCTCATCATCTGCGTTAGCATCGCGAACGGAAACACCAGCGCGATGGCGGCCAGAGGAATGGTGCCGAGCCGGCCGATATAGGAGGTCTCGGCGATCGCAACCAGCGTGCTGCCGACCATCGCGATCATGTTGGGAATCGCGAGCTGCAGCAGCGTCGGCAGGATCGGTGCCGTCAAAAGACTGGCGATTGAGGAGGCGACCGGGGCACGCGGCGGCACGGCGTCTACGGAGGCGTCGATCGTCATGTGTTACCGCGCGGAATATTAGATGATGTTCGACATATTATAGGGCGTGCGGCGCCGGCACCAACCTGCCGTCACGCAGGGCTCACCACGGCAGGCCGCATAGGTCGATGGTGCCCAGCGTCGGCGCGCTGACGATGTCGAAGACGTAGGGCGCCATGTGGGTGAACCGGATCCGTCCCGCCGGCTGTTCGCAATAGACTTCGCCCGTGAAGGGCCTCCATTTGCGAGCCTCGTAGAACGCAAAATTATGTGGCTCGCAGAACAGCAGCGCGAAGCGGACCGCCTCGTTGGCGCGCATGGTGTGCACCGCGGCGTCGATCGCCATGGTCGCATAGCCGCGGCCGCGGCGGTCCTCGCGGGTGCAGACACCGCCGATGCCGCCGACGTGAACCTTCTGCCCGTTCCAGCTGACTGTCCGGAAGTAGATGCCGACATGGCAGACGAGACCATCCTCGGGCGTCTCGATCAGCACGCGCAGGTCGGCATTGGCCCATTTGACGTGAGCCCAGGGCTGCTTCTCGACGCTGTGGCGCGGCCAGACCGCGTTGTGCAGCGGCTCCGCCATCGACCACGAGGCGTCGCCGTTCAAAATGTCGATCTCGATGCTCATGGCTCTCTCTTTTGCATCTCCGCCCTGTCAGTGCGTTCGTTCTGCCATAAGCACCTCAAAGGCAATGACATTTTAAGGCCCGGTTGAAACGCCCCAGATCCTTGCGACGATTTTATGCAATCGGGCCAAGCGTCTGCATCACCCGTTTTGGCAAATTCGCGGTATTTAACGGCAAAGGAACCTTCTATAAGGTTGACCGTTAAGTCTCGTTCCCCCATCAGTCGCGGACAACAACCCATGACCTTTACGCTGCCCCCACTCCCTTACGCCTATGACGCCCTCGGGCAATTCATGTCGAAGGAAACGCTCGAATTCCACCACGACAAGCATCATCAGGCCTATGTCACCAACGGCAATAACGCGCTCAAGGGCACCGAATGGGAAGACAAGTCCCTTGAGGAGATCGTCAAGGGCTCGTTCGGCAAGAACCCCGCAGTGTTCAACAATGCCGGCCAGCATTACAACCACATCCACTTCTGGAGCTGGATGAAGCCCAATGGCGGCGGCACCAAGCTGCCGGGCAAGCTCGAGAAGAAGATCAACGAGGACCTCGGCGGCTTCGAGAAGTTCAAGACGGACTTCCAGGCGGCGGGCGTCGGTCAGTTCGGCTCGGGCTGGGCCTGGCTCCAGGTCAAGAACGGCAAGCTGGAGATCGCCAAGACCCCGAACGGCGAGAATCCGCTGGTGCACGGCGCCACCCCGATCCTCGGCGTGGACGTCTGGGAGCACTCCTACTACATCGACTATCGCAACCGTCGTCCGGATTATCTCAAGGCGTTCGTCGAGAACCTCGTGAACTGGGAATACGTCGAGTCGCTGTTCGACAAGGCCTGAGGCTTCACGCATTCGGGTTCGGCTTTGCCGCTCCTGAATGACGGGATTGAAAAGGCGGTCGCATGCGCGGCCGCCTTTTTGCTTTGCGGAATTCGCGGTTCGCCTCGCATGGCTCTGCGCAGGGAGCGCAACGCTCCCGCCGCCGGTACTGTTTGCATCGCGAGGACGGCGCCCTTAATCAGGACGGGCATCACCCTCGAGCCGAACGAGCCCGTTGTCAGAACCTTCCCCGAAAGACCCGCCGCCCGCCGACGACCTGGAGTCCGAGCCGCGGCCGGGCCGCGTGCGCAAGCCGATCGGCTGGTCGACAATCATGATCGCGGTGCTGGTGGCGGTGAGCGCGGCGCTGGTCTGGCGGCGTGACGGCACCGACGGCGTTCTCGAGATTCTTACCCACGATCTCTCGCTGTTCGGCGGCATCCTGCCGCGCGTGCTGGCCGGCTGCCTGCTCGGCGCGTTCATCTCGGAAATCCTGCCGCACGAAAAAGTCTCGCGCTCACTCGGGCCAAAATCCGGCCTGAAGGGCCTTCTGATCGGCACTGCCTTCGGCGCGATCCTGCCCGGCGGTCCCTTCACCACTGCCCGGCGGTCCCTTCACCGCCTATCCGGTGGCGAGCGCGCTGCTCGCCGTCGGCGCCGATTTCGGTGCCGTCATCGCCATGGTCGTGAGTTGGACCTTGATCGGCTATGGCCGGGCGGTGGCCTGGGAAATCCCGATCATGGGCACCGACTTCACGCTGTGGCGCATCATCATCTCGCTGCCGCTGCCGGTGCTCGCCGGCGCGCTCGGCCGCTTTGTCTATGTCCGGCTCTATCCGAAGCCGGCCATGAAGGACGACGAGACATGAGCGCGGCGCTTCTCATCGATATGCTGCTGTGGGGCTCGGTCTTCGGCGTCGGCCTGATCGCCTTCCGCCGCGGGCCTCCGGTGTTCAAGGCCTCGCTGCGCGAAGGCTCCATGGACTTCATCAACATCGTGCCGCGAATCGCGCTCGGGGTGATCGGCTCCGGCTACATCGCCGCCATCATCCCGCAGGAGGTGATCAGCGGCTGGCTCGGCCCCGATAGCGGCTGGCTCGGGGTCGCGACCGCCGTAGTCGCCGGGGCCGCGACGCCCGGCGGCCCGGTGATAGGGTTCTCCATCGGTACGGTGGCGCTGAAGTCGGGCGGCGGCGTCCCGCAGGTGGTCGCCTATGTCGTCGCGTGGGCGCTGTTCGCCTTCCAGCGCGTGATCTTGTGGGAAATCCCGTTCATGCCGGCCCGTTTCGTCTGGTTCCGCTGCGCGGTTTCGGTGCCGTTCCCCTTCGTGGCCGCCGCCATCGCGATGGTGATCGGCAAGCCCTGAGCCGGGGCGTGGACAGGGGTAATGTTATAATATAACGTTCTCGGATGGTTCCCGCCGCGTCCCACACCCAGCCTCACGGCCACGCCCATGACCATGCCCCTTCCCATGGGCATGACCATACACACGCCCATGTCCATGACGCAGCAGTGCCGCATCCGGCCCAGGCGGCGCACTGGTCGATCCTGCGCATGACCATGGCCAGCCGCCTCGCGGCCGCGCTTGCCGTCTGCGCGGTGCTGTGGGGCATCGTGTGGCTGGCGATGAGGTGACGATGCCGGGACTGCATTTCCACAATGTCACGCTCGGCTATGACCGGCATCCAGCCGTGCACCACCTCAATGGTGAGGTCGCTCCGGGCGCGCTGCTGGCCGTGATCGGCCCGAACGGCGCCGGCAAGTCGACGCTGCTGCGCGGCATCGTCGGCATCCTCAGGCCGCTCGACGGCAGCATCCATCTCGGTGGGCTCGACTCCCGCGATATCGCCTATCTGCCGCAGAGCGCGGAGATCGACCGCAGCTTCCCGATCTCGGTGCTGGACTTCGTCGGCACCGGACTGTGGCGTGGGACCGGCCTGTTCGGCGGCATCGGCAAGGCTGCGCGCGAAAAGATCCTCCGCGCGATCGCTTCCGTTGGGCTCAACGGTTTCGAAAACCGCCCGATCGGCACACTCTCGGGCGGCCAGATGCAGCGCGTGCTGTTCGCGCGCGTGCTGCTCCAGGACGCGCGGCTGATCGTGCTGGACGAGCCCTTCAAACGCCATCGACAGCAAGACCACGGTCGATCTGCTGGCGCTGGTGAAGCACTGGCACGGCGAAGGCCGCACCGTGCTCGCCGCGCTGCACGACATGGAGATGGTGCGTAACCATTTCAGCGAGACGCTGGTGCTGGCGCGCGGCCCCGTGGCGTGGGGACCGACGGCGGAGGTTCTGACGCCCGAAAACCTGATCGTCGCGATGCGCATGTGCGAAGCCTTCGACGACAGCGCCGCCGCCTGTTCGGCCGATGATGCCCGCTCGCGGGCGGCTTGATATCCGATGATCTATGACGCGCTGATCGGCCCGTTCACCGAATTCGAGTTCATGCGGCGCGCGCTTGCCGCCGTCATCGCGCTGTCGTTCGCGGGTGCGCCGATCGGCGTGTTCCTGATGCTGCGGCGGATGAGTCTGGTCGGCGACGCCATGGCGCATGCGATCCTGCCGGGCGCGGCGGTCGGCTTCCTGCTGTCAGGTCTCAACCTGTTCGCGATGACGGCCGCGTGGCTTGATTGCGGGATTTGCCGTCGCGATCCTCGCAGGCCTCGTCGCGCGCTCGACCGGGCTGAAGGAGGATGCCTCGCTCGCGACCTTCTATCTGGCCTCGCTGGCGCTGGGCGTGACCATCGTCTCGATCAAGGGCACCAATATCGACCTGCTGCACGTGCTGTTCGGCAACATCCTCGCGATGGACGACCAGACGCTGCTGGTCGTCGCCTTCAACGCCACAGTGACGTTGTTGGTGCTCGCGGTGATCTACCGGCCGCTGGTGATCGAGAGTGTCGATCCGCTATTTCTGCGCACCGTCAGTCGTGCCGGCGGACCTGCGCATCTCGCCTTCCTCGCGCTCGTCGTCATCAATCTCGTCAATGGCTTTCAGGCGCTTGGTACCCTGCTGGCGGTCGGCCTGATGATCCTGCCGGCCGGCATCGCGCGGTTCTGGTCGCGCGATCTCACGGTGATGATCTGCATTGCGGTCGTCGCTGCCGCCGTCTCCGGCTATGCTGGCCTCGTGCTGTCGTTTCAGACCCGCGTGCCGTCGGGCCCTGC
Source organism: Bradyrhizobium sp. LM2.9 (assembly GCF_054056555.1). Classification (NCBI taxonomy): domain Bacteria; kingdom Pseudomonadati; phylum Pseudomonadota; class Alphaproteobacteria; order Hyphomicrobiales; family Nitrobacteraceae; genus Bradyrhizobium; species Bradyrhizobium sp. LM2.9. The sequence continues at coordinate 5,127,909 of NZ_JBSRYJ010000002.1, read as the reverse complement.
GATCATTCTGGTGGCGAGCGCGCTCTACATGGTCTCCGTCCTGTTCGGCCGCGTCGGCGGTGTTGTCAGGCAGATGTTTCCCGGCCGGCATCTGGAAGCGTGACAGCGATGCGCTTCCTTCTGCTCTTTGCGTTGCTGCTGATCGCCTCGCCGTTGCACGCCGCGGAGCGGCTCAATGTCGTCGCGAGCTTCTCGATCCTGGGCGATTTCGTTCGCAATGTCGGCGGCGACCGTATCAATCTGACGACTCTGGTCGGGGCCGACAGCGACGTGCACGTCTACACGCCGGCCCCCAGCGATGCGAAACGGATCGCGGACGCAAAACTGGTCATCGTCAACGGGCTTGGCCTCGAGGGCTGGCTGCCGCGCCTGGTGCAATCCTCCGGAGCCAAGGCGGAGGTGGTCACCGCAAGCGCCGGCATCGCGCCGCTGAAGCTCGGCTCGGCCGCGGATCCGCATGGCTGGCAGTCCGTTCCCAACGCCAAGATCTACGTCACCGGCATTGCCGATGCGCTGGCTGCGGCCGACCCCGATGACGGGGAATTCTTCCGCGCCCAGGCAAAGGCCTATCTGGAAAAGCTCGGAATGCTCGACCGCGAGGTCCGCGAGGCCGTGGCAAAAATCCCGTCGGAGCGGCGCAAGGTGATTTCGACCCATGACGCCTTCGGCTATTTCGCCGCCGAATACGGCGTCCAGTTCATCGCGCCCCTGGGCGTCTCCACCGAAACCGAGCCCAGTGCGCGGGACATCGCCACCATCATCAGCCAGATCAAGGCCCAAAAAATCCCGGCCGTGTTCCTGGAAAATATCAGCGACGACCGACTGATCCGGAGGATCGCGGCGGAGACCGGCTCAAAAGTCGGCGGGACCCTAATTTCGGACGGTTTGACCGGCGAAAAGGGGCCTGGACCCACTTACATTGATATGGTCAGGCACAATATAAAGGCCCTGACCAGCGCGCTTGACCACTAGGGCAGGGGCCACCCCGCCTCGCGTCGCGCGTAAAGCCCGAAGTCCGGAGTTGTTATGTCTGAAGCGACCTCCCAGAAAATTCCCGTGACCGTCCTGACCGGCTATCTCGGTGCCGGCAAGACCACGCTTTTGAACCGCATCCTGTCGGAAAACCACGGCAAGAAATACGCGGTCATCGTCAACGAATTCGGCGAGATCGGTATCGACAACGACCTCATCATCGGCGCCGATGAGGAAGTGTTCGAGATGAACAACGGCTGCATCTGCTGCACTGTGCGCGGCGACCTCGTGCGCATCCTGGACGGGTTGATGAAGCGCAAGGGCAAGTTCGACGCCATCATCGTCGAGACCACCGGCCTTGCCGATCCGGCCCCGGTCGCCCAGACCTTCTTCGTCGACGAGGACGTGCAGAAGAACGCGCGGCTCGATGCGGTCGTGACGGTTGCGGACGCCAAATGGCTGTCCGACCGTCTGAAGGACGCGCCCGAGGCCAAGAACCAGATCGCCTTTGCCGACGTCATCGTGCTGAACAAGACCGATCTCGTGACCAAGCCCGAGCTTGCCGAGGTCGAGGCCCGCATCCGCGGCATCAACCCCTATGCGAAGCTCCATCGCACCGAGCGCTGCTCGGTAGCTTTGGCCGACGTGCTTGATCGCGGTGCGTTCGACCTCGACCGCATCCTCGACATCGAGCCGGATTTCCTGAAGGCCGATGATCATGATCATGACCATGACCATGATCATCACGGACATGACCATCACCACCATGATCACGGCCACGGCCTGAAGCATTATCACGACGAGGACATGCAGTCGCTCTCGCTCAAGTCCGACAAGCCGCTTGACCCGAACGTGTTCATGCCCTGGCTCCAGAACCTGGTGCAGGTGGAGGGTGGCAAGATCCTGCGCTCCAAGGGCATCCTCGCTTTCCATGACGATGACGACCGCTACGTCTTTCAGGGCGTCCACATGATGCTGGAGGGCAACCACCAGCGGAAGTGGAAGGACGGCGAGCCGCGCGAGAGCCGCCTCGTCTTCATCGGCCGCGAATTGCCCCAAGATCTCATTCGCCAGGGTTTTGAGAGCTGCATCGTCTCGTGATGAAAGAGTTCACGCCGGCCCCCGATTCCGCCTCGATCGTCTCCGTCACCGACCGCGTCAAGCCCGTTGCGCTCGGCATGGGCGTGACCGCGGTCCATTTCCTTGGCGACCGCGCCGCCTTCGTCGGCGGCGAGGAGAACGTCGCGTTCGTGGATGGCCAGGGCGAGATCAGCACGGTCGCCGTGCACAGCGGCGGCATTCTCTCGACCGCTTCCGACGGCAAGCGTCTCGTGATGGGCGGCGACGACGGCAAGGTTGTGTCGCTCGACGCCAAGGGCGCGGTGACGCTGCTTGCGACCGACCCGAAGCGGCGCTGGATCGATGCGGTGGCGCTGCATCCGGACGGCGCCTACGCCTGGTCGGCCGGCAAGACGGCTTTCGTCAAGAGTGGCAAGCAAGAAGAGAAGTCGATCGAGGTGCCCTCGACCGTCGGCGGGCTTGCGTTCGCGCCGAAAGGCCTGCGGCTCGCGATCGCCCATTACAACGGCGCGACGCTGTGGTTTCCCAACATGGCGGCGTCGGCCGAATTCCTGCCCTGGGCCGGTTCGCATCTCGGCGTCACCTTCAGCCCGGACAACAAATTTCTGGTCACCACGATGCACGAGTCGGCGCTGCACGGCTGGCGGCTCGCCGACAACAGGCACATGCGCATGACCGGCTATCCCGGACGCGTCCGCTCGATGTCGTGGAGCGCGGGTGGCAAGGCGCTGGCGACCTCGGGCGCCGACACCGTGATTCTGTGGCCGTTCGCCAGCAAGGACGGCCCGATGGGCAAGGAGCCTGCGATGCTCGCGCCGTTGCAGGCGCGCGTGTCGGTGGTTGCCTGTCACCCCAAGAACGACATCTTCGCCGCCGGCTACAGCGACGGCACCGTGCTGATTGGTGCGGCTGGAGGACGGCGCGGAAATCCTGGTTCGCCGCAACGGCACTCCGCCCATGGCTGCGCTCGCCTGGAACGCCAAGGGGACTCTGCTGGCGTTCGCAGATGAAAATGGGGACGGCGGGCTTCTGGAGCTTTAAGCTGTTATCGTTCTGACCGTAGATGGGGCCATGCGGTTTCTGACGACCTTCCAGATTGCAGACTTTGCCGACACGCTGGTCAGCCTGTTCACGGCTTTCGTGCTGGGCACATTGATCGGTGCCGAGCGGCAGTATCGCCAGCGCACCGCGGGCCTGCGCACCAATGTGCTGGTCGCGGTCGGCGCCGCCGCCTTCGTCGATCTCGCGATGCACCTGACCGGCGCTGACGGTGCGGTGCGGGTGATCTCCTACGTCGTCTCCGGCATCGGCTTCCTCGGCGCCGGCGTCATCATGAAGCAGGGGATGGATGTGCGCGGGCTCAATACCGCGGCGACGCTGTGGGCCTCGGCCGCGGTAGGCTCCTGCGCTGGCGCCGACATGGTTGCGCAGGCCGCGGCACTGACGGTGTTCGTGATCGCCGGCAACACCATGCTGCGCCCGCTGGTCAACGCCATCAACCGCATCCCGCTGAACGAGAAGGCCTCCGAGGCGACCTACTACTTCAAGCTCGCGGTCGCGGCCGACGTCTTGCCCGACATGCGCGACCGCCTGGTCGAGAAACTCGAGGCCGCAAAATATCCGGTAGCCGACGTCCACGTGGTCGAGATCGGCGACGACATTCTGGAGATCGTCGCAAAGCTGGTCGCGACAGCGGTCGATCCTAACGAACTGAACACGGCGGCGACCGATCTCCAGCACTTGCCCGGCGTGCGGCATGCGACGTGGGAAGTCAGCACCACGGAGTAAGCGCGGCGTTTTGGCTCAGGGGCGGCAGGTTCCCGCCTTTCCGGCAGCGGAACCGGGGTGGGGCAAGTTCGTTGATACCGCGGACAACTGCGGTGATCGATATGACCGGCAATAGTGACAAGCGCAGACTGAAGTTCGACCTGATCATCGCGTGCTCGCTGTTCGCAGCAGGCGTCGTGGTGTCAGGCATGTCGCTGGCGCAAATCCGCGCCGAGATCCGCATGCAGACGGCGCAGGCGACGCAGCCACTCCAAGGCGCGCCGTCGGACGATCAGAACAAGCCTGCGGAAGCCACGCCCGGCGGTGATCGGCCGACCACGCCGGCCCCGGAGCCCGCGCGCCCCGATCCGCAGACGCAAGGCGCAGCGGGCGCGGCTAAACCAGCGTTGCCGCCGGCACCTGCCGAGAAGATCGCGCCGCCGATCAAAGAGAAATAGCGAACTCGTAGTTGCAGCGTCATGCCGGGCTTGTCCGGACATGACGGCTGGGTTGTCACCGCACCAGAACATTCCGGAACTGCCACGGATCGCACGTATCGATATCTTCCGGAAACAGTCCCGGACGATCCGTCAGCGGCGTCCAGTCGGTGTAGAAACCCTTTACCGGGCCGAGATACGGAATCTGGATTTCCAGCAGACGATCGAAATCCATCTCGTCGGCTTCGACGATGCCTTCGTTCGGGTTTTCCAGCGCCCACACCATGCCGCCGAGCACGGCGGAGGTCACTTGCAGGCCGGTGGCGTTCTGATAGGGCGCGAGCTTGCGGGTCTCTTCGATGGAGAGCTGCGAGCCGTACCAGTAGGCATTGTTGTCATGGCCGAACAGCAGCACGCCGAGTTCGTCGATGCCGTCGACGATTTCGTTCTCATCGAGGATGTGGTGCTTTTCCTGCATCTTCGCCGCGCGGCCGAACATTTCATGCAGCGACAGCACGGCGTCGTCAGCCGGATGATAGGCGTAGTGGCAGGTCGGTCGATAGATTGCCGTGCCCGATGCATCGCGCACGGTGAAATAGTCGGCGATCGAGATCGACTCGTTGTGGGTGACGAGGAACCCGTACTGCGCGCCGCGGGTGGGGCACCAGGTGCGGACGCGCGTGTTGGCGCCGGGCTGCATCAGATAGATGGCGGCGCCGCAGCCGGCTTCGTGAGTGTGCGCGTTCTCGGGCATCCATTTTTCATGGGTGCCCCAGCCGAGCTCGGACGGCTGCACGCCTTCCGACAGGAAACCTTCCACCGACCAGGTGTTGACGAAGACGTCCGGCTCCTTCGGCGTCTTGGAGCGCTGGGTGTCGCGTTCGGCGATGTGGATGCCCTTGATGCCAGCCTGCCGCATCAGATCCGCCCATTCGGCTTTGGTCTTCGGCTTGGGAGCATTGAGCTTCAGATCAGCGGCGACGTTGAGCAGCGCCTGCTTGACGAAAAAGGAGACCATGCCGGGATTGGCGCCACAGCAGGAGACGGCCGTCGTCGAGCCCGCGCGGCGCGCCTTCTTGGCGGCCAGCGTCGCTTCGCGAAGGGCGTAGTTGGAGCGCGCTTCCGGGCCCTTCGACGAATCGAAATAGAAGCCGAGCCAGGGCTCGTTGACGGTGTCGATATAAAGAGCGCCAAGTTCGTTGCAGAGCTCCATGATGTCGGTGGAGCCGGTATCGACCGAGAGATTGACGCAAAAGCCCTGGCCGCCACCTTCAGTGAGGAGCGGGGTCAGCAGGTCGCGATAATTGTCCTTGGTCACGCCCTGCTGGATGAATTTTACATTGTGCTTCTCGCAATGTGCCTTGCGGCCCTCGTCCTTGGGATCGATCACGGTGATGCGCGACTTGTCGTAATCGAGATGCCGCTCGATCATCGGCAACGTGCCTTTGCCGATGGAGCCGAAGCCGACCATGACGACAGGACCGGTAATCTTCGCGTAGATCTGCGAGGCGGGGCTCATGGGATGGTTTCTCCGGAAAGTACTGGCAGACAAAGGGTGAGGGATGGATCAGGCGCCGCGGCGCTTCGCGGTCACTTCGATCTCGACCTTCATCTCGGGCTTGTAGAGTGCCGAGACGACGAGAAGCGTTGCGGCCGGGCGAATATCGCCGAGGACTTCGCCGCAGACGTTGAAGTGTGCGTCTGCGTCCTTGATGTCGGTGATGTAGTAGATCGCGCGGACGATGTCGGCCATCTCGAAGCTGCCCTCCTTCAGGGCCGCTTCGATCGTCTTGAAGCAGTTGCGTGACTGGCTCGTGACATCGGGCGGCATTGTCATCGTGGTGTAGTCATACCCGGTGGTTCCCGCGACGAAGGCGAACTCGCCGTCGATCACGGCGCGGCTGTAGCCGGCGGTCTTCTCGAACGGGGAGCCGGTGGAAATCAGGCGACGGGACATCGGTTCAGCCTCGACTGAAAGGGGCGTTTCCGCGGGTTAAAGGGCGTTTCTCGGGCCCGCGCAACCCCAAAGGGACAGGCGTCAGCGCGGGCGTGGGCACGACCGCGGCTTGGGTCGTCGCCAAGACGGCAATCCCTTAAGCCGCGTGCGCCTGGAGAGCGCGAGCCGCCCGGCGTTTGGGCAAGGCCGCGCCGGTCGGGACGATCATCCCGGTAGCGCCGTCCAGCGCGCCCGTCGTGAATTCGATCGCCAGCAGGCGGTCGCGCTCGAACGGGCCGGGCAGCGACAGCTCGCCAGTTTTCGCGGGTGAGAAGCCGAAGCGGGCGTAATAAGGGGCATCGCCGAGCAGGATCACAGCGGCATGCCCGCGCGCTCGGGCGGCGGCCAGCGCTTGCTGCATCAGCGCGGCGCCGATCCCGAGCTCGCGGCAGGCAGGGTCCACCGCCAGCGGTCCGAGGACCAGAGCGGGCCTGCCTCCAGCGCTGACGTGCCACAGCCGCACGGTTCCCACGAGCGTCCCTCCGCGCACTGCCGACAGGGCAAGCCCCGCGGCTGGTGCGCGTCCGTCGCGCAGGCGCTGACAGGTGCGGCCATGGCGGTTCTCGCCAAAGCTGGCATCCAGCAGCGCTTCACGCATCGCAACGTCGGCAGCACGCTCGCTGCGGATCGCGAACGGAGCGGCTTTCGAAGAGAGGTCAACCTGTGTCTTCCGAAGAGCAGTCATGGCGCGTCAGTCCCCGCTTGAAACGACGTGCGAAAAGCACGCCTGTCCAAGACGTCGTCAGATCGAAATGTCAGGGAGGGAGCCGGCAAGCCGGCTCCCGGTTCGTCAGGCCTCAGATCAGAGGCGGATCAGATGTGGCAAATCAGATGTGGTAGGTCTTCAGCGGCGGGATGCCGTTGAACGCCACCGCCGAGTAGGTCGACGTATAGGCCCCGGTGCCTTCGATCAGCAGCTTGTCGCCGATCTCGAGCGTGACGGGAAGCGGATACGGGTTCTTCTCGTACAGCACGTCGGCGCTGTCGCAGGTTGGCCCAGCGAGCACGCACGGCGTCATGTCCGCACCGTCATGCGGGGTGCGGATGGCGTAGCGAATCGACTCGTCCATGGTCTCGGCGAGACCGCCGAACTTGCCGATGTCGAGATAGACCCAGCGCACCTCGTCCTCGTCGCTCTTCTTCGAGATGAGCACGACCTCGGATTCGATGATGCCGGCGTTGCCCACCATGCCGCGGCCCGGGGGGCTCGATGATGGTCTCCGGAATCTGGTTGCCGAAGTGCTTGCGCAGCGCGCGGAAGATCGAGCGGCCGTAGGTGACCACCGGCGGCACGTCCTTCAGGTACTTGGTCGGGAAACCGCCGCCCATGTTGACCATGGTCAGGTTGATGCCGCGCTCGGCGCAGTCGCGAAACACCTGCGAGGCCATCGCCAGCGCACGGTCCCACGCCTTCACCTTGCGCTGCTGCGAGCCGACATGGAAGGAGATGCCGCACGGCTCCAGGCCCAGACGCTTGGCGACGTCGAGCACGTCGACGGCCATCTCCGGGTCGCAGCCGAACTTGCGCGACAGCGGCCATTCGGCGCCGGCGCAGTCATAGAGGATGCGGCAGAACACTTTCGCGCCAGGCGCGGCACGGCCGATCTTCTCGACCTCGGCGACGCAATCAACCGCGAACAGCCGAATGCCGAGCGCAAAGGCGCGCGCGATGTCGCGCTCCTTCTTGATCGTGTTGCCGAAGGAGATGCGGTCGGGCGTCGCACCGGCAGCCAGCGCCATCTCGATCTCGGCGACCGTCGCGGTGTCGAAGCAGGAGCCCATGGACGCCAGCAAAGCCAGCACTTCCGGCGCCGGGTTCGCCTTGACGGCATAGAACACGCGGCTGTCGGGCAGCGCCTTGGCGAAGGTCTGGTAATTGTCGCGCACGACCTCGAGGTCGACGACGAGGCACGGCTCGGTGTCGAGGCCATCCTTGCGGCGGTTGCGCAGGAATTCCTGGATACGATCGGTCATAGCACTCTCCCAAACGGCCCAGCGACGGGGATCCGTTCAAAAAATGACGTCGGATAAGAGCGCTCCGGCCAGATCGCGCGATGGAGGCGCGACGAGCCAAAGACTCAAATCAGACTGTGCTGCCGTGGATTGGTTGGGAATGTTCCCGCCCGCACACCTGGCAATGAAGGACAAGCCTTTTCAGTAGCCCGCGCCGGCGTTGGAATGCCGGTAGAGACCAAAAAAGCCCGATCCGTCGTTGCTTTAAGTCGCGTCCCCCGTTGAGAGCGGGGTGCGCCGGTTCGCCTCCGGCTGCCAGTCACGGTTGCAAAAAGTGAAGTCACCTTCGACAAGGCATCTCTTTGAGAGAGATGCTGGACGCTCCGGGTTTGCTTAAGTCTTCCGGCTTGTTGAGCCTTCCGACCTCCGCACTTCCGAAGAGCCCCTCGGCTTCTTCACCCCTTGGCGGCTGTCCGGCCTCTTGTCCGGATACCTACCGACTGACACACGACCACAGGCACGTGCGAAATTGGGCAATCCGCAAATAGGTGTTTTGACTCTGGTTCGCAAGAGATTTTTTAGGCTGAGAACAGATTTGCCTAACATCTGCTTGCGCAGTGTTGCGCGAGCGACGCGAAAGATGAACGCGCGTTAAGTTTTCTGCGCGCGCGTGTCCCTCGCGCGCGTGAGAAGCGTCAGCCGCGCTTCGTGAAGGGCTCGACGCGCTGAGCCGCGCGGATGAAGGCGGTCATCACGAGCACGCCGAGCGCGAACAGCGCGGCCTGAAGGATGTGTGCGCCCTGGTCGCCGAGCCCGAACAGGATCGCGAGCGCCCATCCGCCGGCAAACGCCGCGCCGAACACTTCGGCGCCGATCAGGATGGCGGCGCTGATGACAGTGATGACGCTCGGCCAGACGATCCGACGGGAAGACGAGGAAGGCGCGTTCATGAGCTCAGGGGTCCCTAGGCTTGGAGGGCCGCAATCTCCTCGAAAAGGCGGCCGGGAGCAAGGGCAAATGGCCCAAAAAAGCCCCATCGCGTGCTATAGCTGGCCGCAACAATTCAGGCTCGAAAATCGGGACGTGTGATGTCAGAACCCCGCCAAACTACGGACTCCGAGACCAACCCGCTGCTGAAGGCCTGGGTGACGCCGTTTGCGACCCCGCCTTTCGACGAGGTCAAGCCGGAGCACTTCCTTCCGGCCTTCGAGCAGGCCTTCGCCGATCACTCCGCGGAGATCGCGGCGATCACCAATGATCCGGCCGCAGCCGACTTCGCCAACACCGTCACGGCGCTGGAACGTTCGAGCAAGCTGCTCAACAAGGTCGCTTCCGTCTTCTACGACCTCGTCTCGGCGCATTCCAACCCGGCCATTCTGGAGATCGACAAAGAGGTTTCCTTGCGGATGGCGCGGCACTGGAATCCGATCATGATGAACGCCGTGCTGTTTGGCCGCATCGCCCATCTGCACGAGAACCGCGCCAATCTCGGTCTCGATCCGGAGCAGCTCCGGCTGCTCGAGCGCACCTACACCCGCTTCCACCGATCCGGTGCCGGCCTCTCCGAGGAGGCCAAGACGCGGATGGCGGAGATCAACGAGAGGCTCGCCCAGCTCGGCACCAGCTTCAGCCATCATCTGCTCGGCGACGAGCAGGAGTGGTTCATGGAGCTCGGCGAGGCCGACCGCCAGGGCCTGCCGGAGAGTTTTGTCGCCAGCGCCGAGGCTGCGGCAGACGAACGTGGCATGGCCGGCAAGGCCATCGTCACCCTGTCGCGCTCCTCGGTCGAACAGTTCCTGAAGAGCTCTGCCCGACGTGACCTGCGCGAGAAGGTCTACAAGGCTTTCACCGCACGGGGCGACAACGGCAATTCCAACGATAACAACGCGACCATCGTCGAGGTCCTGAAGCTGCGCGAGGAAAGCGCCAATCTGCTGGGCTATCCGACCTTCGCAGCCTACCGGCTCGAGGATTCCATGGCCAAGACGCCGGAAGCGGTGCGGGGCCTTCTGGAGCGGGTCTGGAAGCCGGCCAGGGCGCGCGCGCTTGCCGACCGCGACGACATGCAGGCGCTGATCACGGAAGAGGGCGGAAATTTCAAGCTCGCCTCCTGGGATTGGCGCTTCTACGCCGAAAAGCTGCGGCTTCAGCGGGCCAATTTCGACGACGCTGCGATCAAGCCGTATCTCGCGCTCGACCACATGATCGCCGCCGCCTTCGACTGCGCCACGCGCCTGTTCGGCATCACCTTCGCCGAGCGCAAGGACGTTCCGGTCTGGCACCCGGATGTCCGAGTCTGGGAGGTGAAGGGCAAGGACGGCAAGCACAAGGCGCTGTTCTATGGCGACTACTTCGCCCGGACGTCGAAACGCTCCGGCGCCTGGATGACCTCGCTGCGCGATCAACAGAAGCTCGACGGCGAGGTCGCGCCACTGATCCTCAACATCTGCAACTTCTCCAAGGGCGCAGGCGGGGAACCCTCGCTGCTGTCGCCCGACGATGCCCGCACGCTGTTCCACGAGTTCGGCCACGCCCTGCACGGCATGCTCTCCAACGTGACCTATCCGTCGCTGTCGGGCACCTCCGTGTTCACCGACTTCGTCGAACTGCCGTCGCAGCTCTACGAGCACTGGCAGGAACGGCCCGAGGTGCTGCAGCAATTCGCCCGCCACTACCAAACCGGCGAGCCGCTGCCGGACGATCTGCTGCAACGGTTCCTTGCCGCGCGAAAATTCAACCAGGGCTTTGCCACGGTCGAGTTCGTCTCCTCGGCGCTGGTCGATCTCGAATTCCACACCCAGCCGGCCTCCGCCGCGCAGGATGTCCGCGCTTTCGAAAAGAAGGAGCTGGAGAAGATCGGCATGCCCGAGGAGATCTCGCTGCGCCACCGGCCGACCCAGTTCGGTCACATCTTCACCGGCGATCATTATGCCGCGGGCTATTACAGCTACATGTGGTCGGAGGTAATGGACGCCGACGCCTTCGGTGCTTTCGAGGAAGCCGGCAACATCTTCGATCCTGAGGTCGCCAAGCGCCTGCACGACGACATCTACTCCTCGGGTGGATCGGTCGATCCTGAAGTTGCCTATGAGGCCTTCCGCGGCCGCCCGCCGGAGCCGGACGCGCTGCTGCGCCGCCGCGGTCTGCTCGACGACGCAAAGGTCGCCTGATGGGCATGCGTGCCCTGTTCGGACTGTTGCTCGCCGTCGCCCTGTCGCTTGCGGCAGGAACGGCGAGCGCGCATCCGCATTGTCTGGATTACGGCGACGAGCGAGCTGCTCTACGCTGAGGACGGCACCATCACCGGCGTCCGCCACGCCTGGACGTTTGACGACATGTTCTCGGCCTATGCGGTGCAAGGGCTCGAGAGCAAGACCAAGGGCGCCTATACGCGCGATGAGCTCGGGCCGCTGGCGCAGACCAATGTCGAATCGCTGAAGGAATATGCCTACTTCACCTTTGCGCGAGCCGACGGCAAGAAGGAGCGCTTCCAGGAGCCGGTCGACTACTTCCTCGACTACAAGGACACGGTCCTGACGCTGCACTTCACGCTGCCGCTGAAGAACCCGGTCAAGCCAAGGCAATTGGTGCTCGAAGTGTTCGACCGCTCCTTCTTCATCGACTTCCAGATGGCCAAGGACAATCCGGTCAAGCTGGTCGGCGCGCCCGCCGGTTGCCAGATGAAGCTTGATCGGCCCAGTGACGGCTCCGCCACCGCCCAGAAGCTCAACGAGCAGACCTTCATGAACGGCGAGAACTCGAATTTCGGCATGATGTTCGCCAACAAGATCACGGTGGATTGCCCTTGAAGCCGCAACTCTCCCCGCTCGCCCGCGGGCTGCTCGCCTGCGCCGCCATTGTGCTGGTCGTAAGCGTGGTCGATGCCGCGCTCCACGATCTCCTCGCGCAAAACCCGTTCGGCGCGCCGCGTCCGGCACCTGCCGCCGAGCCCGAGGCCAGCGGCCTGATCGGCTGGCTCCTGGCAAAACAATCGGAATTCTATCGCCAGATGTCGGCGACGATCCGCGCCGCGAAGTCCGACGGCTCGGCCGTATGGACGCTGCTCTTCATCTCATTCGCCTATGGCATCTTCCACGCGGCCGGCCCCGGCCACGGCAAGGCGGTGATCGCCTCCTATCTCGTCGCCAATCGTGAGACCGCCCGGCGCGGCATCGTGCTGTCGTTTGCCTCGGCGCTGATGCAGTCGCTGGTGGCGATCCTGATCGTCGGCGTCTCGGCCTGGGTGCTGAATGCGACCGCCAAGACCATGTGCAAGGCGGAAGGCGCGATCGAGATCGCAAGCTATGCCCTGATCGCGCTGTTCGGCTTGCGCCTGGTCTGGGTCAAGGGCCGCACTTTCATCCGTGCCCTCCAGGCGGTTCAGCCGGTGCCGGCGATCGCGGGCGTGCCGCATGACCACCATGATCACGACCACCATCATCACGACGCGCATGATCATCGACCCCATGATCACAGTCACGACCACGCGCACGCCCATCATCACCACGAGCATGACCACGTCCATGACGAGCATTGCGGCCATTCCCACGGTCCCGCGCCGAGCGAGCTCGCCGGCCCCGGTGGCTGGGGACGCGGCTTCGGCGCGATCCTGACCGTCGGTATCCGCCCCTGTTCGGGCGCGATCCTGGTGCTGGTGTTCGCGCTGGCCCAAGGTCTGTTCTGGGCCGGCATCGCCGCGACGCTGTTGATGGGGCTCGGCACCGCGATCACGGTCGCCGCCATCGCGGTGGTCGCCGTCTCCGCCAAGGACATCGCCGCCCGCCTCAGCGCCGGGCGCGACGGCGGTGGTGCGCTGTTCATGCGCGGCATCGAATTCGCCGCCGCCGGCCTCGTGCTGCTGTTCGGCGCCGGCCTGTTGTTGGGTTACATCGCGGCTGAGCGGACGACGTGTTTTTGAGCAAGACTCTCGTGCCCCGGACGCAGCGCAGCGTCCCTTCGACGGTGCGCTGCAGAGTCGGGGCCCATGTCTCCGTAGGGTAGCGGGTGGCCTTCTGGGTCCCGGCTCTGCGGAGCAGCGCAAGCGCGCTGCACCGCGTCCGGGACACGGCGCGTCACACCGGCAGAAACCGTTTCAACACCGGCATGAAGAAGATCCCGAGATTGATCGCAAAGCCGATGCTCCAAAGGATGGAGCGCAGCGTCGGGCGGTTGCCGAGATAGGTCAGCACATAGGCGATCCGCACGATCAGGAACAGCGCCGCGAGCTCGTCGACCAGGCGCTGCGGCGAATCCCTGTATTCGGCGAGCAGCACTGCGAAAGCAAAGAACGGAAAGGTCTCGATGCCGTTCTGGTGCGCGCCGAGCGCGCGCTGCGCGATGGCGTCCTGATAGAAGGCGGGATCGCGCGGCCGCGAATTGTCGAAGCTGCGAAATCTGATCCATTTGATCGAGCCGATCGTTAACAGATAGAGCAGCAATGCTCCAAAGACGCACCATTCCGCGAGCGTCATCTTTCCTCCCCCCGCTTGAGTGCGACTCTAGCGAAACAGGCCTCATCTTGACAAGTTCGGAGCAACGCGCGACCCAACGATACATGACGACAATTGCCCCCATCGCAGCCGCGAAGCAGGCCGTCCGGTCCGGTCTGCCGCGCGTCGGCGTGCTGCTGGTCAATCTCGGCACGCCTGATACGGCCGATGCGCCGGGTGTGAGGGTCTATCTCAAAGAGTTCCTTTCGGACGCCCGCGTCATCGAGGATCAGGGCTTGATTTGGCAGTTCGTGCTGAACGGCATCATCCTGCGCACCCGACCCCGCGCCAAGGCGCGCGACTATCTCAAGATCTGGAACACCGAGAAGAACGAGTCGCCGCTAAAGACCATTACGCGCTCGCAGAGCGACAAGCTCGCGGCCGCATTGGCGGATCGCGATCACGTCGTGGTGGATTGGGCAATGCGCTACGGCAATCCCTCGATCAAGTCGGGCATCGACGCGCTGATCGCGAAGGGCTGTGAACGTATCCTCACCGTGCCCCTCTATCCGCAATATTCCGCCGCGACATCGGCCACCGTCTGCGACGAGGTGTTTCGCGTGCTTGCGCGGCTGCGCGCGCAGCCGACGCTGCGGGTGACACCGCCTTACTATGAGGACGAAGCCTATATCGAGGCGCTCGCCACCTCGATCGAGACGCATCTGGGGAGCCTGCCGTTCAAGCCGGAGCTGATCGTCGCCTCATTCCACGGCATGCCGAAGGCCTACGTGGACAAAGGCGATCCTTATCAGGGCCAATGCGTGGCCACGACGGAGGCGCTGCGACGCCGGCTCGGCATGGACGAGACGAAACTGCTGCTGACGTTCCAGTCGCGCTTCGGATTCGACGAGTGGCTCCAGCCCTACACAGACAAGACCATGGAGCGTCTGGCGAAAGAGGGCGTGCGCCGGATCGCGGTCGTGACGCCCGGCTTTTCCGCCGACTGTCTGGAGACGCTGGAGGAGATCGCGCAGGAAAATGCCGAGATATTCAAGCACAATGGCGGCGAGCAGTTTTCCGCGATCCCCTGCCTCAACGACAGCGATCCCGGCATGGATGTGATCCGGACGCTGGTGCTGCGCGAGCTTCAGGGCTGGATCTGAGGAGCGCCCCATGAACCGCCGCGAGATTCTGGCGCTTCTTGCGATGACCGCAGCGCTGCCGGCTTCAGCGCTGGCGCAGCAGCCGAATGCGACGCGGCGGCTCGGCGTGCTCTCGGTCACTGCGGCCGACGACGGGATCGGGCAGACGCGAAGCGCCATCCTGGTCGAGGCGCTCGCCGGCCATGGCTGGAAGGAGCACGCCAGCCTCGAGATCGATTGGCGTAATGGCGGCGGCGACCGCGCGCGCATCGCGCAACTCGCCGACGAACTCGTGGCGCTCAAGCCCGACATCCTGCTTGCGGTCGGAACGCCCTCGGTGGAGGAGTTGCGCCGGCGCACCACGACGATCCCGATCGTGTTCGCCGTCGTCACCGATCCCGTCAGCCAGGGCTTCGTCCAGAATCTCGCCCATCCCGGCGGCAACGTCACTGGGTTCACCGATTACGACGGCCCGCTGGCCGGCAAATGGCTGGAGATGCTGACGCAGGTCACGCCAAAACTGTCCCGTGTGTTCGTCGTCTACAATCCCGCCACCGCGCCGTTCGCGCCGCTGATGCTGCGCACCATCGAGGACGCGGGCCGCGCGCTCCATGTGACGGTGGAGCCTGCGCCCGTGCACGACACCGCCTCGATCGCCGCGCTGGCCTCGCGAAAGGACGGCGGACTGCTGGTGCTGCCGGACTTCTTCACCATGGCCAACCGCGCGCACCTCCTGGCGGCGATCGGTGAAGCGGGCGTGCCGGCAGTGTTCTGGAGCCGCACCTTCGTCGACGAGGGCGGGCTGATGTCCTACAGCACCGACAGCGCCGAGCAGCTCCGCCGCGCCGCCTCCTACATCGACCGCATCCTGAAGGGTGCGCAAGCGGCCGACCTCCCGGTCCAGAATCCGACCAAGTTCGAGCTGGCGATCAACTTGAAGACGGCCAGGGCAATCGGCGTCACGCTTCCGCCAAGCCTGCTCGCAACCGCGAACGAGGTCATCGAGTAGAATTCGGCTGCGACCGCTGGCATGGCTGGATTCGTTAACGTCCGCCGCTAGGTCTGCGCCTGCACGCTTTCAAGAGCGCCTCGCAAATACATAATCGCGGCCATTCCCTCTCCCTGCGTCTTGTGCAGAATCGCGCCAATGCCGACGTGAGTCGCGACCGCTGAACCGGTGGGGTCGCATTCCCGACCAATGACAGCGCGGGAAAGGACCTTTTCCCGCCTTGGAGGAAATATGAGCGGTTTCGACATTTTCGCGATTGTTCTGGTTTTGCTCGTCATCGTCACGCTGGTTGCCGGCGTGAAAACGGTGCCGCAGGGCTATGACTGGACCATCGAGCGGTTCGGCAAATACACCCAGACGCTGAGCCCCGGGCTCAATCTGATCGTGCCCTATTTCGATCGCGTCGGGCGCAAGATCAACATGATGGAGCAGGTGATCTCGATACCTGAGCAGGAGGTGATCACCAAGGACAACGCCACGGTCACGGTCGACGGCGTCGCCTTCTTCCAGGTATTCGATGCCGCGAAGGCGAGCTACGAAGTCTCCAATCTGGAGCAGGCGATCATCGTGCTGACCATGACCAATATCCGTTCGGTGATGGGCGCCATGGATCTCGACCAGGTGCTGTCGCATCGCGACGAGATCAACGAGCGCCTGCTGCGCGTCGTCGACGCCGCGGTCTCGCCGTGGGGTCTCAAGGTCAACCGCATCGAGATCAAGGACATCGTGCCGCCCGCGGATCTCGTCGAGGCGATGGGCCGGCAGATGAAGGCCGAGCGCGTCAAGCGCGCCGATATTCTCGCGGCCGAAGGCCAGCGCCAGTCCGAGATATTGCGTGCAGAGGGCGCCAAGCAGGGCCAGATTCTCCAGGCCGAAGGCCGCAAGGAAGCTGCGTTCCGCGACGCCGAGGCCCGCGAACGTTCCGCGGAGGCCGAGGCCAAGGCGACGCTTGTGGTATCGGAAGCCATTGCCAAGGGTGATATCTCCGCGTTGAACTATTTTATCGCGGACAAGTATATCAAGGCGTTCGGGCAGCTGGCCGACTCGCCGAACCAGAAGATCATCATGCTTCCGGTCGAAGCGATGAGCATGCTGGGTTCGCTCGCCGGCATCGGCGAGATTGCGAAGGCGACGTTCGGCGAAAGCGCGGCGTCCGCGGCCGCGGCCGCTCGCCGCGGCGGTTCGGTGCCGTCGTCCAGCCTCACGCCGCCGGCGGTGCCGCCGCGGCAGGGATAGTCACAGCGCATCCCCCGGAAACGCGGACACCGGTTTTCCGATAAGGGTAAGCGTCTGAATTAAAGAGGTCGTGTCATGACCGACATGTTCGTATCGCTCGGCACCTGGAACTGGCTGATCTTCGGCTTCATCCTGATGGTGCTGGAGGTGCTGGCGCCGGGGATCTTCCTGTTCTGGCTCGGGCTCGCCGCGATTTTGGTCGGCCTGATCTCGTTCGCGATTGTCGTGTCCTGGCAGATCCAGCTCGTGATGTTCGCTGTGTTCGCCGCCGCCGCCGTGCCGGTGTGGCGCCGGCTCGCGCGGCCGAGGGCGGATGCGAGTGCCAGCCCCTTCCTCAACAAGCGCGCGGACGCGCTCCTGGGCCGCGAGTTCACGCTGGAGAAGCCGATCATCGACGGCAACGGCACCATGCGTATCGGCGACACGGTGTGGCGCGTCGCCGGCCCGGATACGCCGGCGGGGACACGTGTGAAGGTGGTGCAGGTGGACGGTGCGAATCTGACGGTGGCGGCGACGTAGCTGTTGCCTCCCCGTCATTGCGAGCGAAGCGGTAACTGCCCAGGTCCGTTTGCTCGGTTAGGCGACGCTGAGTTTGTGGATGAGTTGTGTGGGGCATCGGGACAATGTTTCGAGCATGTTCCATCCGCGCTTTCGAGCGGTACCGATCAGGGTGCGAAGCGTGGCGAAATTGTCTGCGCCTTGTGAGGTGCGGAAGCCGGCAGAGATCTTCTGCCGCAATTTCATCATCCGAGCATCGCGCTCGGCCTCGTTGTTGGTAAACGGCACCGCCGAGTTGTGCAGAAACAGCAGCACCGCCTCTTTATGTAACTTGAGGCGCAACAGGAGATTATGGCCCGTGCGCCGTCTGATCCGCCCGCGCTTGATGTCGCGAGGCAGCGCGGGTAGCGCCTCGTGCCAGGCGATACCGGCGCGGATAATGCGGTCATAAAGTCGCTCGGCGGCGCGGATTCTGTTGGGACGCAGCGCGCCTGTCTGATCGGTTGGATGCTCTGACGCCAGATTGACCTCGTGGCACAGGCAGCGGAGCAACCCGCGCATGCGCCGGGCCCAGGCCTCGCCATCGATGTCCACCAGCGCCGTCAACTCGCGCAGGTGATGCGCATTGCACAGCGCATGCGTGACACCGGACATCTGAAAATAGGATGTCCAATGGTCGTGCACAACGATATGCGCCGCTTGCGTCAGCACCTCGCCGCGCCTGGGTGAGACGCGATAATGCACCAGCCCATTGATCCCGGCGGTGCCCGCGACATGCAGCCATTGCGGCGTGGCGCCCACCCAGAACCCGGTCTCATCCAAATGCTTGACCGGTGCCCGGCGGATTTGCTCGCAGACTGCCGCAGCGAAATCCTGCGTCCGGCTGGCAGCCCGGGCGATCATTTGTCCGATCGTGCCGGCCGAGATGGTCACGCCAAACAGATCGGAGAGGATTTGCCCGAGCCGATCTTCAGGCAGAAACTGTCCCGCCGACAGATAGGTCACCACAGCGGCCAACCGGACGCCATATTGCGCCGGCGCCCTTACCTCGGGTGGAAACGATCCTGTCGTGACCGCGCCACAGCCGCTGCATTTGCAACGATAGAGCTGATGCTCCGTGACGAGCAGCGGCGCCGGCGCCGGCAGATCGAACACCTGACGGCTGCCGACAAGTTCCAGCTGTTCACCCTCCAGCGCCATTCGGCAGCGCCCGCATCTGACAGGGCGATGCATGATCGTATGATCGACCCGTTCGGACCGCTTCAAGTGTTTGCCTGCATGGCCGGGCTGGCCGCCGGGCTTCTTCAACCCTCGCTCACGCAGGCTCTGTGTCCGGCGAGAAGCCTGGCCCGGTCCATCGCTCGAAGGCGGCTTGCTGCTATTGGAGCTGTCCAGACCAAGCCGACGCTCCAGATCGGCCACACGCACCGTCAGCAATGCGTTCTGCTGCTCCAACATCAGGTTGCGCTCCTGCAACTCCCCAATCAGGGCCAGCAGGGCGTCCACAGACAATGAGGAATTTGGCGGCGTCACCCATACCTTGACTCACAAACACATGTGGTCAGTCAAGAGAATACAAACGGCCACCTGGGCAGTTACGCGAAGCGAAGCAATCCAGCCTTGTCTCCGCGGAAAGATTCTGGATTGCTTCGCTCCGCTCGCAATGACGAGTTTGTCAGGACGGCATCGCCACACTCAGGCGCCGCTCTTGCTGCGCCACCGCTCCGCAAACCTGTGCAGCGGCATGAACGTCTCGCACAGCTCCTGCCCCAGCGCCGTCAGCCCATAACCTCCACCTTCGCCCAACTCCACGAACCCCGCCTCGCGCAGCTCGCTCAGCCGCGCTTGAAGCACGGTCGGCGAGGCCTCGTCGCAGGCAGTGCGCAAGCCGCGCGAGGTGAGGGGGGCTTCGCGTAATTCCCACAGGATACGCAGGCTCCAGCGTCGCCCCAGGAGGTCGAGCAGCGCCATGACCGGTCGGCCCGTGCGCGAACCACGGACGCTACGCGATCTGGAAGCGGACTGTTTCGCCATTGTCGCCCTCTTGCGTATTGCTACAAGTAATGTAGCGTGATGCTACAGTAAATGTAGCAAGGGAGACAGCCAATGTCCCAGGCCCCGCCGCGCATTGCGCCGCTCACCCCGCCTTATCCCCCGGAGATCCAGGCGCAGTTCGATCGCATCATGCGCGGCGCGCCGCCGCTGGAGCTGTTCCGGGTGATGGCCGGCCATACCCGCGCCTGGGACAAGTTCCGCGCCGGCGGTCTGCTCGATCCCGGCCCGCTGTCCCTGCGCCAGCGCGAGATCGTCATCGACCGCACCTGCGCGCTGAACAAATGCGAATATGAATGGGGCGTGCACGTCGCGATCTTTGCCGGGCCGGCGGGGCTCAGCGAGGCGGAGGTGCGTGCGACCGTGCAGGGCGATGCGACGTCGTCGTGCTGGTCGCCGGCCGAACAGGCGATGATCGCCGCCGTCGATGCGCTGCATCACCGCGCGACGTTTGACGATGCCGAGTTCGCCGCGCTCTCGGCGCATTACGACGAGGCGCAGATCCTGGAGATCATGCTGCTGTGCGGCTTCTATCGCACGGTGTCGTATCTGGCGAACGGGCTAAAGCTGCCGCTGGAGGAGCCGGCGGCGCGGTTTCCGGCGTAGCTCTAACCGCTGTCATTGCGAGGAGCTCTTGCGACGAAGCAATCCAGACTGCCTCCGCGGAGGGATTCTGGATTGCTTCGCTGCGCTCGCAATGACGGAGAAGTCCTACGCCACGCCCGCGCGCAACAGATCGTGCAGATGCACGATGCCCACCACCTTGTCCGCCTCGGTCACGACCAGCGTCGTGATCTTGCGGGTGTTGAGCACCTCGATCATCTCGGTGGCGAGCATCGAGGGCGGCACGGTTTTCGGCTGCCTGGTCATGACGTCGTCGACCGACGCCGTCAGCAGGTCGGGCCGCATATGACGGCGCAGATCGCCGTCGGTGATGATGCCGGCAACCCCGCCGACATCATCGACGATGCAGACGCAGCCGAGGCCTTTGGCCGACATCTCCATTACCGCGTCCGACATCTTGGTGCCGAGCGGCTTGACCGGGATCTCCGCGCCGGTGCGCATGTAGTCGCGGACGAATTTCAGCATCGCGCCTAACTTGCCGCCGGGATGGAAATGCGCGAATTCCAGCGCGGTGAAGCCGCGGCCTTCGAGCAGCGCGATCGCGATGGCATCGCCGATCGCGACCTGCATCATGGTCGAGGTGGTCGGCGCCAGATTGTGCGGGCAAGCCTCGCGCGCCTTCGGCAGCTCAAGCACGATGTCGGCTGCTTGTCCAAGCGAGGACGCGGCGTTCGACGTCACCGCGATCATCGGGATCGCGAACCGCGCGGAATAGTTCACGAGGGTCTTCATCTCCGGCTGCTCGCCGGACCAGGACAGCGCCATGATGACGTCGTCGGTGGTGATCATGCCCAGGTCGCCGTGGGCGGCTTCGGCGGTGTGCACGAAGAAGGCGGGCGTGCCGGTCGAAGCCAGCGTCGCCGCGATCTTCCGGCCCATATGGCCCGATTTGCCGAGGCCGGTGACGATGACGCGGCCCTTCGCGTTGCGGATCAGATCGACCGCCTTGGCGAAGCTCGCGCCAAGCGGGCCGCGCAGGGCGGCGACGAGTGCGTTGATACCGCCGGCCTCGGTTTCCAGCGTGCGGAGCGCGGATTCGACGCTGTCGGGAATGGGGCCGGATGATTGGGTCATCAGCGGTTTCGAACTCGGCATGTTCTGGTCCAGGGAGGAGGGGCGTTCGCCCGTTGGCGCCTGCTTAGCACGCCACAGCCTTCGAGGCGACGAGGGCGCCCCAGCCCTCAACCGGTCGTTAACCATAATTGTTTTAAGTCCATTAACGATGGTTCCCGCCAGTCGGCGGAGGCTATCGCGAAAGTATTTGATTTCGTTGGGGTTCTTCCATCGTGGGGTCGTCTCCAGGCACGAGCCGGAGCAAACGCGCGCATTTCCTGCGCGCCGCTTTGCCGTGTCTCGCGCTGACGGCCCTTGGAAGCGCACCGGCAGGCGCCCAGAGCCTCACCCCCGACCTGTTCAGTCCCAACCGCGGTGGCTTCGCCTCACCCGACACGCTCCCGACCCGCCGTACCGCGGGCGTGCCGCAGGCACCCTCGGATGCGCTGCCGGCGCTGCCCGATCCCAATGCCGATTTGCGCAAGCGCCAGCAGGCGCCGGCGCGCGCGGGCCAAAACCCGACCAATCAGGTCCCGACCTACGGCCTGCCCGCTGCCAATGGCGCCAGCGCCTCCGGATACGATTCGCTCAACCGCAAGCGGCTGCAGCCAAAGCTCTATCCCGGACAGCCAAAGCCGAAACGCCCGGTCGGTCCCGGCTCGCCGGTGCCGCCGGCAACGCCGGATCGAACGCTCGGCCCGCCGCGCATCGCGCCGCCACCCTCCGAGACTGCGCACAAGACGCCGGTGCCGCCGGCGCTGGCCGGCAACGTGCCCGGCCAGCCGCTGCGCCGCCGCCTCAAGCTCGACGAGGATTCTTTCGGCGCGGTCGGCGACTATGCCGGCAGCTTCCTGATCAAGGGTGGGCTCGAGCTCTCCGCCGGCTACGACACCAATCCGGCGCGTTTGAACAAGCCGGTCGGCTCGCCGGCTTATGTCGTCGCGCCCGACCTTCTCGTGGTGTCCGACTGGGAGCGCCACGCGCTGGTCGCCGATTTGCGCGGCTCGTTCTCGGGCTACACCAACAACATGCCGGCGACGATCGACGGCTTTGCCTCGCCCTCGCCGGTCGAGGTTGACCGCCCCGACTTTACCGGCCATGTCGACGGCCGCATCGACGTCAATCGCGATCTCAAGCTGACCACGCAGCTCCGCCTGCGGCTCGCCACCGACAATCCCGGCAGCCCGAATGTGCAGGCCGGCCTGCAAAAATATCCTGTTTACGCCACCTACGGCACGACCGTCGGCTTCGACCAGACCTTTAATCGCTTCCAGGTCGCTGCCGGCGCCGCCGTCGATCGCACCGCCTACACCAATTCCAAGCTGACCGATGGCTCGACCTTCAGCAACGATGATCGTGACTTCAACCAGTATGGCGGCGTGGGGCGCTTTTCCTACGAGCTGAAGCCGGGCCTGAAGCCGTTCGTCGAAATCCAGGGCGACACCCGCGTCCACGACCAGCCCGCGGACCGCAACGGCTACTTCCGCGATTCGAACGGCGGGTACGCCAAGGTCGGCTCGTCCTTCGAGTTCTCGCGCATCCTCACGGGCGAAGTCTCGGTCGGCTATTCCGCGCGCAACTATGCCGATCCGCGGCTGAGCCAGCTCGCGGGCTTCCTCACCTCGGGCTCGCTGATCTGGAACGCGAGCGGCCTGACCACGGTGAAATTCGCCACCGACACGCAGATCGCGGAGACCACCGTGCCCGGGCTCATCCGGCGTGCTGGTGCACACCTACGCCGCCGAAGTCGATCACGATTTTCGCCGTTGGCTTACGGCAGTGGGCAAGTTCACCTACGGCACCTACGACTACCAGGGCCAAAATCGCAACGACAAGACCTACTCGCTCGAAGGCAATCTGATCTACAAGCTCAACCGCAACATCTGGATCAAGGGCACGCTGCGCCACGACATCCTGGACTCGAACCAGGCGGGGTCAAGCTCGCAGGGGACGGTGATGATGGTGGGTGTGAGGTTGCAGAATTGAGTCGTGAACAGCTTCGTTCGCTATGGTTGGCTCTTCGTTATCCGATCTCTTGGCCTTCCAGCTTTTCGCTAAAGATCGGATATCTCCATCCGCGTACAATGGTTTCTTGTATGGCTGCTAGCAGCAACGCTAGTCCAAACTCAGCGGGCTCCGATATTCTAAGATGGTGATCGTCGATCGCCTTATCCAAAACCTCGTTGTGCATTGGGTGCGCAATTTCAAATCCGCCGTGAACAATGGCGCTTCTTGTGTTGTAGAGTTCACGAAATTCTCTGCGGACTGTTTTGGCTTGTGCATCACCTAGGTTGAACAACAAGATTATTCGTTGAACTAGCGACGAGAAATTCTCGCCTGCTTTTGTTTGAAACAGACTCTCAAAAGCGTAAAAGAGCCAGATCACAATCATTGGATCTGTGTCTAGCTTGGATATGTGCAGCAGAGCGAAGAGTGCTCTCTCCATAGGATTTTGAGGTATCTGGCGAATGCCAGAACGAACAGAATCGTACCAGCGAACCGTTTGGACGAGTGGCAAAGCTCTTATCGCTTGCCGATCCTTTTCGAGCGTCCCTAGGACGGCAATATCAAAATAGAAACCCGACAGCGGAATGTCCCTTTCAAAGCTACCTCCAACAAGCTGCCCACGATAGAAATCGCAGCAGCCGGGTGCAGAGACGTTGAGAATCGCAAAGAAATCGTACAGGTAAGATTCTATGGCGTTGGTGGCGAGATTTTTTGCCGCCTCCTCGGAGACGTTGTCTCCTAGTATCTTCGCGGCAATCTCAATCTCGGTGCTTCGCTCAGGAAAACCTTCTAGAATCGAACGTAGTTCCGCTTCTCCAGTTGCTCCTTGCTGCAAACGCTTCATAACGTCGTAGTGCTTTTCTTGCTTATGCAAGATTGCCTTCCAATCCGTTTCGAGTATGATCGTGCAATTCTGCAGTTTGGTTGTGCGCGCACTAAGTAGGCTAAGTACCGATCGCCACACGCCGATGTGTTCTGGATCCAGCTTCTCCCAAGCTTCATCGGTTGTCGAACGCCCATAGCTTCCAATCCGAAACGTGTGCTTGGATGTGAACGGCATTTGAATGGCCTTCGCGGTTAGCGGTTGGGCCGATTAGGGGCGGACTGCAGTGTCCGCGGTGAGTCGGCTGCGTCTAGTTGTGCCACGTGACTATTCCGCTTGGCCGGGCATACGAGGCGCGACCGACGCGGTCCGTCAGAAAATCGCCCGCTTTCGCGGGCGATGACACCTTTTGCAATATTGCAGCGGAGCGAGCCGCGGACTACCGCGGCAGATCCGTCTTCCCCATCAAAAACGTGTCGATCGACCTTGCGCACAGCCGCCCCTCGCGGATCGCCCAGACCACCAGCGACTGACCCCGCCGCATGTCGCCGGCCGAAAACACGTTCGGGCGCGAGGTCTGGTAGTCGAGCGTGTTGGCCTTGACGTTGCCGCGCGGGTCGAGCTCGACTGCGAGCTGCTTGAGCAGGCCCTCGTGCACGGGATGGACGAAGCCCATCGCGAGCAGGACGAGGTCGGCGTCGAGCTCAAATTCGGTGCCGGCGATCGGCTTGAACTTGTCGTCGACGCGCACGCAGTGCAGCTTCTTGACCTGGCCGTCCTCGCCGGAAAACTTCTGCGTCAACACGGCGAATTCGCGGGCCGCGCCTTCGGCCTGGCTCGAGGACGTCCGCATCTTCAGCGGCCAGTTCGGCCAGGTCAGGCCCTTGTTCTCGTGCTCCGGCGGAGCGGGCATGATCTCGAGCTGGGTCACCGAGAGCGCGCCCTGGCGCAGCGAGGTGCCGATGCAGTCGGATCCGGTGTCGCCGCCGCCGATGACGACGACATGCTTGCCGCCCGCCAAAATCTCCTGGACGCCATTCAGCGGCTCGCTGGAGACGCGGCGATTTTGTTGCGGCAGGAAATCCATCGCGTAGTGGACGCCCGAAAACTCGCGGCCGGGGATGGGCAGGTCGCGCGGAGCTTCCGCGCCGCCGGTCAGCGCCACAGCATCGTACTCGTTGAGCATCTCGCGCGGATCGATATTGCCGTCGATGCCGACATGGCTGTTGTAGTGGAAGGTGACGCCTTCCCCCTCCATCTGCGTGACGCGGCGGTCGATGACGTTCTTTTCCATCTTGAAATCAGGAATGCCGTAGCGCAGCAGGCCACCGGCCTTGGCGAACTTCTCGAACAAATGTACGTCGTGGCCGGCGCGCGCGAGCTGCTGCGCGCAGGCCATGCCGGCCGGACCCGAGCCGATCACCGCGACCTTCTTGCCGGTCTTCACGGCCGCCACTTCCGGCTTCAGCCAGCCATTGTCCCAGGCGCGGTCGACGATCGCGCATTCGATGGTCTTGATGGTGACGGGGTTGTCGTCGATGTTGAGCGTGCAGGAGGCCTCGCACGGCGCCGGGCAGATGCGTCCCGTGAACTCCGGGAAATTGTTGGTCGAGTGCAGATTGCGCGAGGCTTCTTCCCAGTTGCCCTGGTAGACGAGGTCGTTCCAGTCCGGGATCTGGTTGTTGACCGGGCAGCCGGGCGTTCCCGGCGCGACCGAGCCGGTGCCGTGGCAATAGGGAATGCCGCAATTCATGCAGCGCGCGGCCTGGTCGCGCGTTTCCTTCTCGGAGAGGGGAACGACGAACTCGTTGTAATGCTTCACGCGCTCGGCGACCGGGGTGTACTTGCGATCATGCCGTTCGATTTCGAGAAAACCCGTGATCTTGCCCATTAAACCCGAAGTCCCTGCCGCTTAAATTCGTTGTGCTTCCCCACCGTCATTGCGAGGAGCGAAGCGACGAAGCAATCCAGTTTATCCGAGGAGAAAGTCTGGATTGCTTCGCTACGCTCGCAATGACGGGCGCTGATATTCCTACGCCCCGATCGCGATTTTCGGCTCGGCGTCCGCGTTGGCGGCCATTTCGCGCAGCGCGCGCCGGTACTCCACCGGCATCACCTTGCGGAATTTGGGCAGCCAGTCCTTCCAGTTGGCCAGGATGTCGGCGGCGCGCTTGGAGCCGGTCGCTTTCGCATGACGCGTGATCAGGACGTGCAGCCGCTCGACGTCGGAGGCGAGCAGGTTCTTGAACACGTCCACCCGGCCGTGCGCCTCGAGGTCACCCGAGTGGTTATAGGTGCCGGCGTTGATCAGCTCTTCCGACAGCACCGGCTCGAGCTCGACCATCGCCATGTTGCAGAGCTTGTCGAAGTCGCCGCTCTCGTCGAGCACATAGGCGATGCCGCCGGACATGCCGGCCGCGAAGTTGCGCCCGGTCTTGCCGAGCACGACCACGATGCCGCCGGTCATGTATTCGCAGCAATGATCGCCGGCGCCCTCGACCACGGCGACCGCGCCGGAGTTGCGCACGGCAAAGCGTTCGCCGGCGACGCCGCGGAAGTAGCACTCGCCATCGGTCGCGCCGTACATCACGGTGTTGCCGACGATGATGCTCTCTTCCGGCACGATGGCGCTGTTGGCCGGCGGCTTGACGATGATCCTGCCGCCCGAGAGGCCCTTGCCGACATAGTCGTTGGCTTCACCCTCGAGCTCGAAGGTGACGCCGTGGGCGAGCCACGCGCCGAAAGCCTGGCCGGCGGTGCCCTTGAGGCTGACATGGATGGTGTCATGCGGCAGGCCCGCATTGCCGTAGATCTTGGCGACCATACCGGACAGCATCGCACCGGCGGAACGGTTGGTGCTGTTGATCCTGGCCTCGATCTTCACCGGCGCGCCGCGGTCGAGCGCAGGCGTTGCCTTCTCGATCAGCGTGCGGTCGAGCACGGCTTCCAGATGATGGTTCTGGCGCTCGGAGTGATAGACCTTCTGGCCCTTCTCTTCCTTCTGCTTGACGAACAGCTTCGAAAAATCGAGCCCCTTGGCCTTCCAGTGCGCGACGAGCCTGGTCTGGTCAAGCAGCTGCACCTGGCCGATCATCTCGTTGAAGGTACGGAAGCCGAGCGAGGCCATTATCTCGCGAACTTCCTCGGCGACGAAGAAGAAGTAGTTGATCACATGCTCGGGCTGGCCGGTGAAGCGCTTGCGCAGGACCGGGTCCTGGGTCGCGACGCCGACCGGGCAGGTGTTGAGATGGCACTTGCGCATCATGATGCAGCCGGCCGCGATCAAGGGCGCAGTGGCGAAGCCGAATTCGTCGGCGCCGAGAAGCGCGCCGATGACGACGTCACGGCCGGTGCGGAAGCCGCCGTCGACCTGGACCACGATGCGGCTGCGCAGCCGCTCGCGCACCAGCGTCTGGTGGGTTTCAGCGAGACCGATCTCCCACGGCGAGCCGGCGTGCTTGATCGAGGTCAGCGGCGAAGCGCCGGTGCCACCTTCGAAGCCCGCGATGGTGACGTGGTCGGCGCGCGCCTTGGCGACGCCCGCGGCTACCGTGCCGACGCCGATCTCCGAGACGAGCTTGACCGAGACGTCGCCCGCCGGGTTGACGTTCTTGAGGTCGTAGATGAGCTGCGCCAGATCCTCGATCGAGTAGATGTCGTGGTGCGGCGGCGGCGAGATCAGGCCGACGCCCGGCGTCGAGTGGCGAACCTTGGCGATGGTCGCGTCGACCTTGTGGCCGGGCAGCTGGCCGCCTTCGCCGGGCTTGGCACCCTGCGCCATCTTGATCTGCATCATGTCGGAGTTGACGAGATACTCCGTGGTAACGCCGAAACGGCCCGAGGCAACCTGCTTGATCGCAGAGCGCATGCTGTCGCCCGTTCGGCATCGGCTTGAAGCGGTCGGCTTCCTCGCCGCCTTCGCCGGTGTTCGACTTGCCGCCGATCCGGTTCATGGCAATCGCCAGCGTGGTGTGCGCCTCGCGCGAGATCGAGCCGAAGCTCATCGCGCCGGTGGCGAAACGCTTGACGATGTCCTTGGCCGACTCGACCTGGTCGAGGGCGACAGGCTTGCGCTTCTCTTCGTCCGCGTTCTTGATCCGGAACAGGCCGCGCAGCGTCAACAGACGCTCCGACTGCTCGTTGAGGATTTTTGCGAAGGCACGGTAGCGGTCCAGCGAATTGCCGCGCGCGGCGTGCTGGAGCAGCCCGACCGACTCGGCGGTCCAGGCATGGTCCTCACCACGGCTGCGATAGGCATATTCGCCGCCGACGTCGAGCGCGGTCTTGTAGACCAGCGCCTCGCCGAACGCGTCGGCATGGCGGCGCACGGCCTCTTCCGCGATCTCGGCGAGACCGACGCCCTCGACGCGGGTGTGCGTACCGGCGAAGAATTTTCCGACGAATTCCGCCTTGAGGCCGATGGCGTCAAAGATCTGCGCGCCGCAATAGGACTGGTAGGTCGAGATGCCCATCTTGGACATCACCTTCAGCAGGCCCTTGCCGATCGACTTGATGTAGCGCTTGACGATCTCGTAGTCGTCGAGCGAGCCGGGCAGGCGGTCCTTCATCGCGATGATGGTTTCGAACGCCAGATAAGGATTGATCGCTTCCGCGCCGTAGCCGGCGAGACAGGCGAAGTGATGCACTTCGCGCGGCTCGCCGGATTCGACGACGAGGCCGACCGACGTGCGCAGACCCGTGCGAATCAGATGATGATGCACGGACGCGCAGGCCAGCAGCGACGGGATCGGCACGCGGTCGGTGCCGACCATGCGGTCGGACAGGATGATGATGTTGACGCCCTCGCGCACCGCGCTTTCGGCGCGCGCGCAGAGCTCGTCCAGCACCTGGTCCATGCCGGCCGCGCCGAGGCCGGCGTGGAAGGTGGTGTCCAGCGTGCGCGACTTGAAGTGCGACTCGGCGACGTCAGAGATCGAGCGGATCTTTTCGAGGTCCGCGTCGGTCAGGATCGGCTGGCGCGCTTCGAGGCGCTTGGTGGTGGCCATGCCTTGCAGGTCGAACAGGTTCGGCCGCGGTCCAATGATGGAGACGAGGCTCATCACCAGCTCCTCGCGGATCGGATCGATCGGCGGATTGGTGACCTGCGCAAAGTTCTGCTTGAAGTAGGTGAACAGCGGCTTGGCCTTGTCCGACAGCGCCGAGATCGGCGTGTCGTTGCCCATCGAGCCCGCGGCTTCCTCGCCAATGGAGGCCATCGGCGTCATCAGGATGGTGATGTCTTCCTGGCTGTAGCCGAACGCCTGCTGGCGATCGAGCAGCGACAGGTTGGAGCGCACGCCGGTGGTCGGGGCCTTCGGCAGCTCTTCCAGCACGATCTGGGTCCGCTCCAGCCACTCCGTGTAGGGATGGCTCCTGGCGAGCTCGGCCTTGATCTCGTCGTCGGGGATGAGGCGGCCCTGTTCGAGGTCGACCAGCAGCATCTTGCCGGGCTGCAAGCGCCACTTGGTGATGATCTGGTCCTCGGGAATCGTCAGCACGCCCATCTCGGACGCCATCACGATGCGGTCGTCCTTGGTGACGAGATAGCGCGCTGGCCGCAGGCCGTTGCGGTCGAGCGTGGCGCCGATCTGGCGGCCGTCGGTGAAGGCGATCGCGGCGGGGCCGTCCCACGGCTCCATCAGGGCTGCATGGTATTCGTAGAAGGCGCGGCGCTTCTCGTCCATCAAGGGATTACCGGCCCACGCCTCCGGAATCATCATCATGACGGCGTGCGGCAGCGAGTAGCCGCCCTGTACCAGGAATTCGAGCGCGTTGTCGAAGCAGGCGGTGTCCGATTGTCCCTCGTAGGAGATCGGCCAGAGCCGGTTGATGTCCTTGCCGTAAAGGTCCGAGCTGACGGACGCCTGGCGCGCCGCCATCCAGTTGGTGTTGCCGCGCAGCGTGTTGATCTCGCCGTTATGCGCGATCATGCGGTAGGGATGCGCCAGCGACCAGGCCGGGAAAGTGTTGGTCGAGAAGCGCTGGTGAACGAGTGCGAGCGCGCTCTCGAAATCCGCCTCGTGCAGATCGGGATAATACTTGCCGAGCTGGTCGGCGAGGAACATGCCCTTGTAGATCACGGTGCGGCACGACATCGAGCAGGGATAATAGCCGGCGAGGCCGCGGTCGCGGCGCTGGTAGATCGCCTGCGAGATCGACTTGCGCAGGATGTAGAGCCGGCGTTCGAAATCGTCCTCGGTCTTGGCGGTGCCGTTGCGGCCGATGAACACCTGCATGCAGGCGGGCTCGGTCGGCTTCACGGTGACGCCGAGCGAGGAGTTGTCGGTCGGCACGTCGCGCCAGCCGAGCAGCGTCAGGCCCTCTTCCTTGATCTGGTCGGCGATGATGCTCTTGATGACGTTGCGCCAGGCGGTGTCGCGCGGCATGAACAGCGCGCCGATGGCGTATTCGCCCGGATTGGGCAGCGCGAAGCCCAGCTCCTTGGCCTTGCGAGTGAAGAAGGCGTGCGGGATCTGCACCAGAATGCCGGCGCCGTCGCCAGCGCGCGGATCGGCGCCGACGGCGCCGCGGTGCTCGAGGTTGCAGAGGATGCTGAGTGCGTCCGCGACGATCTCGTGGGACTTCTGGCCCTTGATGTTGGCGATGAAGCCGACGCCGCAGGAATCCTTTTCCAGGCTCGGATCGTACAGACCTACCGCCGGCGGGCGTGAGTTGTGTTCCTGAATCGGGTCGCTCGTTTTCGAGGCGAGCGTCGCCGACAGTTGTTCTGCCACGATGTTTCCGCGCTCGACTTGCGACCCGTTCATGTCCTCGTCCTCTCCATGCGGCAAGCTGCCTCACCGCCATCTTCGGCGCACCTTGGGCGTCCCGCGGCACCCGCTTCTGGGTCACCGCTCGTCCGCTCGCGAGCCGCATTTTTCTTAAATTCAGGCCAAGGCGTTCTTCGTCCCCGAGAACGGCTTTGCCTGTTGCCTTACTGGCGCTCGAAAGCACCGACTTTCGTTGCAATCCCTATGCCGGAACCGCAAGCAAAATTGAGACAGTCTTCCTGTCCTAACCATCACCTTGCCAAATTTTTGTCTATCACACAAGCGCGTGCAAGTCCCGATTCCCGAGGTGTCAATCACCGCTTTCCGCAAGCCGTGCGGCCCCGGTTTTGAAGCAAACGCGCCCTTATCCGGCCCTGCCGACGCCGAAATCCCCAAGGATGCTTCGGATCGACCCTTCGAAAGGCGCGCCACGCCGCAAGAAGCGAAAGAGCGCGAGACGTTCGGGGGCTGACAGGAGCGTGTCGACCATGAAGTTTTTCACAGGATGTGTGGCCGCTGCCACGCTGGTGCTGGCTGCGACCGCGGCTCAAGCGCAGGTTTTTGCGCAATTTCCGGCGAACGGTATCGGGAGCAGGACCGCTATTGCGGTGTCGGATTTCGACGGCCCCTATGCGCCATCGGACGCCGCGCCGCCGCCGCGTTACGGCCAAGGCTACGGCTATGGCTACGAAGACCGCGGCCCGCCCCCGGTGCTGCTGCCGTCGACCGAGGTCTACGCGGTGCTGCGCGAAAACGGCTTCTCGCCGCTGGGCATCCCGCGCCTGCGCGGCAGCGTCTACACCATCGCGGTGATCGACCGCCGCGGCGAGGACGGCCGGCTGGTGATCGATGCCCGCGACGGAAGAATTTTGCGCTTCATGCCGGCCGCTGACGCCTACGGCATGGCGCCGGCCTACGAGCAGCCCGCGGTTGCGCCCTACCGCCCGCAAAGCGCGCTGCCGCCACCGACCATGGTCCGCAGCGGCCCGCCACGCCCGCCGGCCCCGATTCCGCATGTCGCCAGCCGCGCCGTACCGGTGCCGAAGGCCGCCCCGCCGCGCGAGGCGCCGGTCGCCGCCAAGCCGGCCGAACCCACGACGCAACAGGCCCAGGCGCCGCAGCCTGCTCAGCAGACGGTGGCCGTGCAGGCCAAGCCCACCGAAGCCGCACCGCAAGCCGCGGCAGCAACCGTCGTTCAGGCCAAGCCGGCTCCCACGATCATGCCGACGCAGGAGATGCCGGCCGCACAGGGACTGGATTAGACCTGAGCAAAACAAAAGCGCCCGAAAACCTCGGGCGCTTTCTCATTGAGGCGATCGCCGGTCAGCTCCGCCCATACCCCGCCGCTTCCAGGATCAGGTTCGCCACTTCCTTCGGGTGCGAGACCAGCGAGAGGTGGCCGGCGTCGAGCTCGACCGTGGTGGCGTTCATGCGCTTGGCGAGGAAGCGTTCGAAATCGGGATTGATGGTGTCGTCGTTCTTCGACACCGCGTACCAGCTCGGCTTGGAATGCCATGCTGCCTCCGTGGTGCGGCCGGCGAAGATCGAGGCGGCCGTCGGCCATTGCACCGCGTAGAGCGCCTTGGCCTGCTCCGGCTTAACGCCGTTTGGCGAAGTACTTCAGGAAGGCGTCTTCCGAAAGCTTGGTGTAACCGTCGCGCTCGACGACGCCGGCGCGCACCGGTCCCGCGGGGAATTGCTTGGACAGAGCGACGAAATCCTCGTTGGCATCGGGTGCTCGGGCCGCAACATAGACGAGGCCGGTGACCTTCGGGTCGTTGCCGACCTGGCTGATCACGGTGCCACCCCAGGAATGCGCAACCAGCATGGTTGGACCATCCTGCTCGGCCAGCGCGCGCTTGGTCGCTTCGACGGAGTCCGACAGCGACGATAGCGGATTCTGTACGGCGGTTACGTTGAGGCCTGCGGCCTGGAGGATCGGGATCACCTCCGACCAGCTTGAGCCGTCGGCCCAGGCGCCGTGCACCAGCACGACGTTCTTGGCCTTCACCGTCTGCGGGGTCTGTGCGTGAGCAAGGCTGATGGGAGCGGCCAGCAGGCTCGCGGCGACGAAAAGGCTGCGCCAAAGTGTCATGATCGTTTTCCGTCTTGTTTTGGGTGCGATATCCAAAGGACGGTGTGCGGGGCGGCGGCGTTACGCGTCTTCACCGCTCTGTGATGCAGTGCAAAACGAAAAAACGCCCCGGGGC
The DNA here is from genome assembly GCF_054056555.1 of Bradyrhizobium sp. LM2.9. Taxonomy (NCBI): domain Bacteria; kingdom Pseudomonadati; phylum Pseudomonadota; class Alphaproteobacteria; order Hyphomicrobiales; family Nitrobacteraceae; genus Bradyrhizobium; species Bradyrhizobium sp. LM2.9. The sequence continues at coordinate 5,094,851 of NZ_JBSRYJ010000002.1, read as the reverse complement.
ACCGGGGCGTTTTCGCAACCTGGAAGTGGCGTGAGTGATTTACGCGGCGGCTTGCGCGGCCGAGTTTTCGATCACCTGCGCCTTTGGCGTGCTGCTGCTGATCGAGATTTGGCGGGGCTTCTTGGCCTCGGGAATCTCGCGCACGAGATCGACGTGAAGCAGGCCGTTCTCGAGCGAGGCGTCCTTCACCTGTACAAAGTCCGCAAGCTGGAAGGCGCGCTCGAAGGCACGCGCGGCGATGCCGCGGTAGAGCACTTCGGACTTCGAGTTCTCGTTGGCGACTTTCTCGCCCTTGATCGTCAGCGTGTTTTCCTTCGCGACGATGGAGAGCTCATCCTTGGCAAAGCCCGAAACCGCAACGGTGATGCGATAGTCGTTCTCGCCGGTGCGCTCGATGTTATAGGGGGGATAACCGGGGCTGCCGTCCGAGCTCGTCTGGTCGAGCAGGTTGAAGAGGCGATCAAAGCCGACGGTGGAACGATAAAAGGGGGTCAGATCGTAGGTACGCATGGTCAAGTCCTCCATTGAGCGACTGTTGGAAACCCGCCCGCCAATCGGGCCGGGCTTTCGTCTGTGTGCAGCCTGATGTTCCGGTTCCGAAACACTGGTAGCGGCCTGCACCATGGTGATATGGGTTTTGGGAAACTGCGTTCAAGAGGGCGGCTATCTGCGCCTTTTCGGCGCTCCCGCCCCCTGATTCTCAAAACCTCCCGCCCATGACGCTGGTCTCGATTCCGTCCAATCCTGTTCCCGAAGACGTCGTCAGCGGCACCATCAAGACCCCTGATGGCGCCGAGCTGCGCTTTGCGCGCTGGGCACCGCCGGCAAACCGCAAGGGCACGGTTTGCGTCTTCACCGGACGCAGCGAGCAGATCGAGAAATATTTCGAGACCGTGCGCGACCTGCGCGACCGCGGCTTTGCTGTGGCGATGATCGACTGGCGCGGGCAGGGCCACTCCTCGCGCCGCCTGCGGGATCCGCGCAAGGGCTATGTGCGTGACTTCGCCGATTTCGAGATCGACGTCGAGACCTTCGTGCAGCAGGTGGTGCTGCCGGATTGCCCGCCGCCCTTCTTCGCGCTCGCCCACTCCATGGGTGGGACGGTGTTGCTGCGGGTGGCGCATGCGGGCAAGCGCTGGTTCGACCGCATGGTGCTGTCGGCGCCGATGATCGACCTGCCCGGCCGCGCCACCTCTTTTCCGGCGCGGACGCTTTTGAAGACGATGCGCGTGTTGGGGATGGGCGGCCGCTACGTCCCCGGCGGCAGCGATCACATCACCGGGCTCAACCCCTTCATCAACAATCCGCTGACCAGCGATCCCGTGCGCTACGCGCGCAATGCCGCGATCCTTGAGGAGGATCCGACGCTGGGGCTGGCCTCACCGACGGTCGCCTGGGCCGATACCGCCTTCCGCGCGATGAACACCTTCAGAGGCAAAAACTACCCGTCGAAGATCCGTCAGCCGATCCTGATGCTGGCGGCTTCCAGCGACACCGTGGTCTCGACCGCGGCGATCGAGGAGTTCGCCTATCATCTGCGCGCCGGCTCCCATCTCGTGATCGCCGGCGCCAAGCACGAGATCCTCCAGGAGCAGGACCGCTACCGTTCCCAATTCTGGGCAGCCTTCGACGCCTTCGTGCCGGGCACGCCGCTGTTCAAGTGAGGCGGGAGCGACGGCGGTGCGCTGCCTCGGCCCGCTTGGTCGCAAGACCCTCATGGTGAGGAGCGCGGAACGCGCGTCTCCGGACGATGCTTCGCATCGCCGGGCGAAACATGAAGGCCCGGCTCTCGCCCTCGGCCATCCTTCGAGACGCCCGCTTTGTGCGGGCTCCTCAGGATGAGGGCGGCGTGCTCGGGACAGAGCTCGGCTACAGCGTCTTCAGATACTCGATCAGATCGTAGCGCTCGTTGTCGTCCTTGAACACGCGGCCGATAACGCCGGGACGTTTTTCCTCACCCGGTTTGCGCTCGAAGGAATGGCCGAGCACGCTGTTGCCTTGGATCGGATCCTTGTCCGACCCCGCCGAGAACTCGGTTTCACCCGTCTTGCACTTCTCGTCGGCGGTGACCACAAAGCCGACGGTCACGGGATCATAGTCGCGGCGGCCCATGCAGAATTTTTGCGGACGCTCGCTTGCAGGCTTCAGCAACCAGTAGAGAGACGGCACCGAACCGTTGTGCAGATAGGGCGCGGTGGCCCAGATGCCGTTGAGCGGCCGCGCGCGATAGCGTGCTCCCCCCACCGGATTGAGGCAGTTCTTGCGCGCGAGGTTCCACAATTTCGCCCGCTCGGCGTCCGGAGTCTTCTCGTCGTCCATCCATTTGCGGGCGACCAGGTCCACCACCGACATGAGCCCGAGCGCATACACCATCTCGGTCGGCGAGCTCGCAGTCGAGACGTCGCATTGCCACCATTTCTGGAGGTCGGCCGTATTCACCTTCAGGAAGCCGGGCACATCGACAATCCTGTTGCTGAGCACGAGCGACTGTTCGGGGTCCGTCTTGATCTCGTCGAGGGGGATCGTCACCGCGTTCAGGACCTTGCCGTCGCCGCTCGGCTCCCAATGTCCGGAGGACCAGAAAGCCGGAGTGTCGATGGCGGGCAAATGGCATCCGGAACACATCTCGGCGTAGATCTTGCGACCATTGTCGACCTTCTTTTGATCAAGCCTCCAATTGTCGCCGAGGATCTGCGACGGCCATTTCGGCGCCAGCAGGCCTCCGAACTTCGGACCGGTGGAGGGATCAGCCGTCTTGAACGGATCGGGCCCTCTGAGCATGTCCTCGATCCAGCCGAGCGTGTTGATGTGAACGGAGGACCGCCAAATCCTGTCCTCCGGATAGGCGTCGGACAGGTTGAGCAGCGCCGTCACGCCGAGTGCCTCGCCGGCGTTGCGGATCAGCGGCTGCTCGATCGAGGCGTCGTACTGGGCGAACTTGAACCAGGGCACCGTCCAGATCGGAGGGTAGCTGACCGGCGCGTCCTGGGCGTGCAGGTTCTTCTCGAATCCCTTGATCCCGCTCAGCGCCAGGTCCTGCGAAAAGACCTGATTGCCGATGCGATTGAGAGCGTCGAGGCGGCCGAATCCCTCCTCGGTGTCACTCTGCTGCCTGCCGTTCCAGGTCTTCTTGCCTTCAATCGTCTTTTGCTGGATTTTCGCCCAGTCGATCAGGAAATTGCCGATCGCGCTGAGCTTCTGCTTGAGCGCGTCGCGGTCCGTCTTGCTGGCGTCGGGGCCGAGCACGCGATCGGCGAAGCGCTGGAAGCGGAACGGCACGTAAAGCGTGTAGGCGATCGACAGGCCGGTGGAGAGCTCGAGCTTCTTCAGGTCGGTCATGGCCGGGCCGCCGTCGAACCGGATGTCGATGCCCTGGTAATGGATCTGGCCGGTATGGGCAGGCCGCGCAGGTCAGCCCGATCTTGTCCTCTTCGCGTCGGCCGGTCGCGGGATCGCTGACCCCGGTCATCCGCGCGAAGCCGACCGGCAGGCCGTCGACGTTCTCCGCCGGCGTCCATCTGGTCGACCAGTCCGGCGCTTGCGTCGTCTCGTAGACATTGGCGTAGCCGAAGCGGCGCAGTGACGCCGCGTCGGTCTGGATCGACTGCGGGCTTGGGATGAAGCCGAAGCGCTCGAGATAGGCGCTGTCCGTCATCATGCCTGGCCGCGAGAACAGGTGCAGGCGCGGTTGCTCCAGCGCCATGAACCATTCATAGGGTACCGGAAAGGTCGCCGTGCCCTGGCTGGCGTGGTGAAACCAGTGCCTGTCCTTCAGCGACCAGTTTTGCTCGAGCCAATAGGCCGCCTTCGTCTCGGGGACAGCGGGCAGGGGCGGCGGCAGCAGATTCACGAGAATCCCCTTTTGCGGCAGCATGGCGCGGACCTGGTCGGGGAATTCGGCGACGGCAACGAGCAAGACGAGGCCGAGGGCGACGAGCAGGGCCGCAAACTTGAGGGCGCCTCGCACCACGCGCTGGCAGGTCGACAGCACCGGCTGCGATACGAGCCGCCCGTTGATGCGAGCAGGGAATTGGCGCTCGTTGAACAGCGTGCGCACGTCGGCCACGCTGAGATAGCGGTCCTCCCCCTCGCCCTTGCCCACGATCTTCAGGAGGATCGGCCATTCGAACTTCATCAGCAGGGGGTAGTACCAGCGCGCGGCGCTGCCGGCGCGCTTGAGGTTGTCGCGCATGAAGACGTCGATTTCCGAGGCGTTGAGACCCGGCTCGGAGCCGCCGCCGTTCGGATTCTGGTAATTCCGGCCGAAGCTCGCAAACCGCGCGAGCTCGTCCTCGTCGACCTTGCCGTCGACGCCGAGGACGCGCGAGCCGGCGCCGCGCTTGTCGAGGGGGCCGCCACGTAGCGCGTCGAGCTGAGCACCCGAAAATGCGCTCTTCAGGATGTGACCGAGACCGTTTGCGATGAGCGCGACCCCGCGGACCTGGATGCGGGCGAAGGCCTTCTTCAGCCCGGTCTCGCCGGTTGCATTTGCAATCGTCTGCGACAGCGTCCCGAGCGGGACAGTCCCGCCGTCAACAAAGCCTTCGCCGACGAGGCCGCGCAGGAATGGACAGGGATTGTTCGGCGAGACCTGGATCGAGGGGTCGAACGGGGGCTTCGAAGCGGCATCATGCATGGCCCAGAATCCTGAAAACAGCGAATCGTAAAATACAGGCGCGGCGACAGAGCGGGGAAAGTCCTAACAAACCGACAGTACATTATACTACTTCAGCGTGTAACGAAGTGTGGTTGAATTCACTGTCGTGTCAATCAAGGTGGACGGAAATTGCCGCGTGGCCGCGGCTGGCCCTCAGGATTCGGCGACGCGTTTGAGGTCGCTCTGGACCAGGGTCAGCTTGCCGAGCGGCACGCCCGCATTCAAGAGTCCGTCGCGGTAATGGGCGAGGTCCTCGGGACGCTTCCAGTGGAAATTGCGCAAATGACGGTCAACATTCAGAGACGGGTAGTTACCCATGAGCACGCGGGTTGCCTCGTTCGCATCGCCCGCCCGCCCCAATTGCGCCAACGCCGCGGCGCGGATCGCCAGCGCCTGCATGTGGTTCGGGTTGATGTAGAGTTGTTCGCGGGCCCATGACAGGGTCGCGTCATATTGGCCCAGCAGATAGTGGCTGAAGGCATTCAGCGCGGCCCATTGGTAGCGCGGATCGCTGTTGTCGCGCTGCGCGGCCATCGAGAACAGTTCGATCGCCTCGCGGTGCTCGCCGATGACGAAATGGCAGATGCCGAGCACGCCGCGCGCGCCGTTGTCGTAGGGGTTGAGCGCGACCGCACGCTTGGCGGCGTCCATCGCGGCCTCGTAATGCCCCTCCAGCGCGTGAGTCCAGGACAGGATCGAGAATGCAAATGACGAGCGTGGATCGAGCCGGACGCTGGTTTCGGCAAGCTTCATCGCCTCGGCCCACATCTCGCGCGTGCCCTTGACCCAGCCGAACTGGATGCTCTGGATCTGGATCGTGGCGAGATAGGCGTGCGCGATCGACAGCTTCGGATCGACCGCGATCGCCTCCCTGAACAGGGCGACGGCGAGGTTCAAATCCTCCTTGGTCTGCCGGTAGTAGTGCGACAGCCCCTTGAGGAAGCGGTCCCAGGCGGTCACGTCGGTCGAGAGCCGTGCCGGCGCCGAGGCTTCGGCCCGGACGATCTCGGTGGCGATGGCGGCGGACAGGTTCGTCGTAATCTCGTCCTGCATCGCGAAGAGATCGCCGATGTCGCGGTCGTAGCGGCCGGTCCAGAGCTGCTCGCCGGTCTCCGGCGCGATCAACTCTGCGGTGACGCGGATCTTGGCTCCGGCGCGCCGCACCGAACCCTGGATCAAATAGGTCGCGTCGATCTCCCGCGCGATCAGGCGAGTGCTGACATTGTTGCCCTTGAAGGCAAAGGTCGAGTTACGGCTCAGCACGCGATAGAAGGATTGCAGCGACAGCGCGTGGATCAAGTCCTCGGTCAGGCCGTCGGAGAAATATTCGTCCTGGGCGTCGCTGAGATTGGCGAAGGGCAGCACGCCGACGATGGCGGTCCGGTACTGCTGCGAGAGGGCGGATGTCTCCTTCAGCGCGGGCGCAAGCGCCGATGCGCCCTCGTGCGTCCAGGTCCAGACGCCGACCGGATCCTTGATGTTCTTGAAGCGGTGGTTGCCGGCATCGGCCATCGGCACGGCGAGATGCTTGCCTGCCTCCTGGTAGGCTTTGGCCGATATCGCAAAGCCGCCGGGGCTGGCCACGGATTCGAGGCGGACGGCAATGTTGACATCGTCACCGAAGACCTCGTCCTCGTCGGCGATGACGTCGCCCATATGGATGCCGAGCCGGAACTGCATCGCACGATCGGCTGGCAGATGATGGTTACGCTCCGCCATCAGCGTCTGCATCGCGATTGCGGCTTCGGTGGCGCCGACGATGCTCGGGAACTCCAGCAGGAAGCCGTCGCCGGTGTTCTTCACGACGCGGCCGCCGTGATTGAGGATGATGGGGTGGATCGCGCTGCGATGGGCCTTGAAGGCGGCATGGGTGCCGGCCTCGTCGCTGCCCATCATGCGCGAATAGCCGGCGACATCGGCGCAGATGATGGCGGCCAGACGTCTTTCCATATTCCGGAGCTCCAAGAGACTTGCAAGAGACTTGGAAGAGATCGAGGACCGGCCACGCCGTGGCAGTCGCCTCGAATCCCGCATTCAAGAACCTGCCTTTATAGAGCAGATGAGGCCGAGCGAAAGTATGATCCGCATTGCAAATTCGAGCTAAATGCTCCGCAATCCCGGCGATGGACGGGGACGAGCGAACCGACTAAGCCGGCCCCTGAGGCGACGGCTCGGCGGCGGAGGCACCTCACAGATGCTGGGCATTCACGAAATCTGGCTTTTCGTCCTGTCGGGCGTGCTGCTCAACATCACGCCGGGGCCTGATACAGTCTATGTGATCGGCCGCAGCATGCAGATGGGGTGGCGAGGCGGCGGCGCCGCCGCGCTCGGTATCAGTTGCGGCTGTTTTTTCCATGTCGCGGGCGCGGCGATCGGCCTTTCGGCCCTGCTGATGGCCTCGTCGACCGCGTTCTCGATCCTGAAGCTGGTCGGTGCGGCCTATCTCGTCGTGACCGGGCTCCAGATGCTCTGGTCGCGCCCGGTGCTGGCATCGGTCATCGACGAGCCGGTGCGGAGCTCGTTGCGGCGGGTTTTCCTCCAGGGCGTCTTCACCAACGCGCTCAATCCCAAGGTCGCGCTGTTCTTCCTGGCCTTCCTGCCGCAATTCGTCGCAGCCGACGCGCCGCACAAGCCGCTCGCCTTCCTGACGCTCGGCCTGATCTTCATCTGCACGGGAACGCTGTGGTGTCTGGTACTGGCGGCGTTCGCGGCCAAGGCCGCCCACCGCTTGCGGACCTCCGAGGGCGCGATCGCCTGGGTCAACCGCGCGCTCGGCGGCCTCTTCATCTATCTCGGCATCCGCGTCGCCATGCTGGAGACGCGGTAACTTTTCTACCCGAACTCTTTCAGCAGCGCGCTGCCGGCGAGATAGAGGCCGAGCAGGATCATCGCGATCAGGAACCAGCGGCGAAACGCTTCGGCCGGCATCCGCGCCCGCACCGACTGGCCGATGTACATGCCGGCAAAGGCCATGGCCATGCCCACCGCGCCCGGCACGGCATTGGCCGGCGTCAGCAATCCTCCGGCCGTGAGGTTGAAGGCGAGCGCCAGAGTGGCTGTCGTGAAGAACACGCCGAGCGCCTGCACCAGCTCGTCCTTCTCCATGCCGATCGCCTGCATGAACGGCATCGAGGGGATCACCTGCACGCCCGTCGAGGCCGAGATCACGCCGGTGATCACCCCGACTACGCCGCCGACCCATTTCTCGTTCTTCGGCGCGACCCGGAACTGGAATTTGTTCAGCCCGATGATCGCGTAGATGACCAGGAGGACGCCGAGCACGATCGTGCCGTAGCGCGCATGGGGACCGGTCAGCGCGCCGGCATTGAGCCAGCAGCCGATCACGGTGCCGATCATCAGCGGCCACAGCCGCCTCAGGATGTCACGCAGATGGGGGCCGACGAAGGTCTGCCAGATGTTGGTGACGATCGCGGGCACGATCACGATGGCGATCGCGCGGCTCGGTGCCATGCTCACGGCGAGCAGGCCCATGGACACGGTCGGCAGTCCGAGGCCGACCACGCCCTTGACGAATCCGGCGATCAGGAAGACGGCGGCGATGAGAATGAGGAGCGGGTCGATCATATCTGCACATTGACCGAAGCCGCGCCCGGGCACAATCTGGAGGTTACGGAGAGTGCCTTCGTTCATGACGAAGGCTGAGGGGAGAAACCTGCCATGCGCTTCGACCTCATCGACCTCCAGCTGTTCATCGCGGTCGCCGACGAGCGCAGCATCACCCGTGGCGCCGAGCGGTCGCATTTGGCGCTGGCCTCGGCCAGCGCGCGCATCAAGAGGCTCGAGGACGCGCTCGGCGTCGCGCTGCTCAAGCGCGGGCGCCGCGGTGTCGAGTTGACCGCGGCGGGCGAGAGCCTGCTCGATCATGCGAGGCTCGTCATGCACCAGATCGACGCCATGCGCGGCGATCTCGCCGGCTTTGCCAGCGGCGCGCGGGCGAGCGTGCATTTCCTCGCCAACACCTCGGGTCTGTCGGAGCATCTGCCCAAGGCTCTCGCCGGCTTCCTGCGCGAGCATCGCGACGTCGCCATCGACATCGAGGAGCGCGAGAGCACCGACATTGCGGCTGCGATCACCGCCGGTGCTGCCGATCTCGGCTTCGCCGCCGAGCATGCGCTGCCCGACCATATCGAGCGCTTCGTCTTCAGCGAGGACCGCCTGATGCTGGTGACTTCCAAGCGCGGCCCGTTCGCTGGCCGCCGCCAGATCGATTTTCATGAGGCGGGGGATTGCGAGTTCGTCGGGCTAACCGGCGCCACTGCGCTTCAAGTGCATATTTCGAAGCACGCTGCGCGGCTCGGCATGCGTCCGCATTTCCGCGCGCGGCTGCGCGATTTCGACGCGATCTGCCAGATGGTCGCCGCCGATGTCGGCGTCGCGCTGATGCCCGAAGCCGCCGCCCGCCGCTGCGCAAAACTGATGCCGCTCGCCATGGTCCGCCTGCGCGACGCCTTCGCCAACCGAAGGCTCGTGATCTGCGCGCGCAGCTTCAAGACATTGTCACGGCCGGCGAAGATGCTGGTGGAGCATTTGAGGGCGACGGCGGCGGTCTGAGCTCTGCGCTACTTTGCCGTCTCCACCCCGGCGTCCTTGATCACCTTCGCCCATTTCTTTGTCTCGTCCGCGATAAACTGCCGAAAATGCTCCGGCTCGTCGCCGACCAGCGTTGCCCCTTGGGCGGCGAGCTTCTCCTTCACCGCGGGATCTGCCATCGCCTTTGTCGCTAAGCCATGCAGTGCTGCGACGATCTCCTTCGGCGTGCCCTTCGGCGCGACCATGCCGTACCAGTTCTCGATACGCAGGTCCGCAAAGCCCGCTTCCGCGGTGGTCGGGACGTCAGGCGCGGTGGCGGAGCGCTCGGCCGAGCCGACCGCGATCGGCCGCAGGGCGCCGGCCTTGACCTGCGGCAGCAGCACGGGGAGATCCAGGAACGTCATCTGCACCTGCTGTCCGAGCAGATCGTTCACGGCGGGCGCCGCGCCGCGATAAGGCACGTGCACGATGTCGATCCTGGCCGTCAGCTTGAACAATTCACCGGCCAGATGCGGCAGGCTGCCGGGGCCGGAGGAGGCGAAGTTGAGCTTTCCGGGCTGCGCCTTGGCGAGCGCGATCAGCTCGCCGATGTTTTTGGCCTCTACATTGGTGGCGACCACGAGCATTTCCGGAACGGTTGCGACCAACGTCACCGGCGTGAGGTCGTTGAGCGTATCGTAGGCGACCCGCTCCATGCTCGGGCTAATCGCCAGCGCGCCGGCGCTGGAGATCGCGATGGTGTAACCGTCAGGCGCAGCCTTGGAGACGGCATCGGTGCCGAGCACGCCGCCCTGGCCGCCGCGATTGTCGATCAGCACCGGCTGGCCCGACAGCTCCGACATGCGCTGACCGATCACCCGCGCGATGATGTCGTTGGGGCCGCCGGCCGGGAACGGCACGATCAGCTTGACCGGCTTGGCCGGGTAATTCTGCGCGGAGACGAGCGTCGGAAACAGAAGCAGGGTTGCGAGAAGGAGCGTACGCCGGTTCGTCATGCAGGCTCCTTGTGCGGCCTATCCGTTGAGCAGTTTCAGTGCTTCTTCGTGAACCCGGGCATCACCGGCTGCGATGATGCGGCCGCCGCCCTGGGCGGGCTTGCCTTCCCAGGTGGTGACGACGCCGCCGGCGCCGGTCACGATCGGGATCAGGGCCGCGATATCGTAAGGCTTCAACTCGGTTTCGACCACGAGATCGACGTGACCTGCGGCCAGCATGCAATAGGAGTAGCAGTCGCCGCCATAGCGCGAGAGACGTGCGCCCTTCTCGATGCGGCCGAAGATGGCGCGGTCGCGCTCGTTCATCAGCAGCGGGCTGGTGGTGTAGGTCGTCGCTTCCGACAGCGAAGCACATCGCCGGACCTGGAGCCGGCGCTCGCCGGAGGGGCCCTTATAATGAGCCGAGCCGCTGTCGCCGGAAAAGCGTTCGCCGATGAAGGGCTGGTGCATCATGCCGTATACCGGCGTGCCCTTGTGCAGCAACGCGATCAGCGTGCCCCAGATCGGAAAGCCGCCAATGAAGGATTTGGTGCCGTCGATAGGGTCGAGCACCCAGACATAGTCGGAGTCCTCGCGCTCGTTGCCGAACTCCTCGCCGACGATGCCATGCTGGGGGAAGCTGGCCTTGATCAGCCGCCGCATCACCGCCTCCGCGGCGCGGTCGGCCTCTGTTACGGGGTCGAAATCCTTGGGTCTTGCTCTTGTCGTCGATCGATAGGGAAGTGCGGAAGAACGGCAGGATGGTTTCGCCGGAGACGGTGGCGAGCCGTTCGATGAAGGCGGAGAAGTCGATCACCGTCACGGCGCATCCTCAAAACGAAAGTCGGGTGAAGCTCACTCCTGCCTAGCTCAAATCGGAAGGATCGTGCAGCGCTGTCTTGCTTTCGCACCCTGGTATTTTGGATGCCGGAAGCGTTCGCCTCGGCAAAGACCACTCACTGGGCAAATATCGATCATTGAGTTGAAACCTTAGTTCCGGATCTGCCTCGTTCGTATGCAAATGACTATCAACCCATTGAATTTCCTTATCAAAGGAACTGAATCTGGGTTTCTCTAGAAGCAACCGAGCTATGTCCTCATTGCATGGGAAACCGCTCGAAAGCCCTTGCACTTTGTGCGTCGCGGCCGCATATTGTTGCGGTGCGGTAGCGCTTCTCGCGTTACTGCTGCCCTCCTTGGGCGTTTCCTCCCTAGACTTGGGCCGCTTCTTCATCAGAAGCGGCCCTTTTTTCTTTCAGCCTCTAATTTCTTTCAGCCCTTGGCTTTCATTTCAATGCGCGCCGCGAAACGCGTTCGCGCTTGATCGCACCCAACACAATCGTTCGAAGAAAACGTCGCGCCTATTCGGCCGCGGCCTGGAACGGGCCGAGATCGCCGAACGGGATCGTGGTCGCCAGCACGTCGGCGAGCACGCCGAAGTCCGAAGCCACTTGCGCAAAACGCGGACTGCGCTCGCGCCGCCGCTCGTCCATGTAGATCGCACGGTTGAGTTCGAGCTGCACGGCGTGCAGGCCGCTGGCCGGGTTGCCGTAATGCTCGGTGATGAAGCCGCCCGCATAGGGCTTGTTGCGGCCGATCGAATAGCCGAGCCCGGTCATGGTCTCCTCGACCCTGTCGGGCAGGAGCGGCGTGCAACTCGTGGCGTAGCGGTCGCCGATCACGATGTCGGGCCGCCGTGGCTCGTCGCGGGAGACGCCGACCGAGGGCATCGAGTGGCAGTCGACCAGCACCACGGTGCCGAACATCTGGTGCACCTTGTTGATCAGCCGGCGCAGCGCGCGATGGTAGGGCTTGTAGAGCGTCTCAATCCGCGCCAGTGCATCTTCAACCAGGATGCGGTCGCGATAGATCTCCTGGCCATCGCCGACCACGCGCGGAATGGTGCCGAGCCCTCCGGCAACCCGCATCGAGCGGGTATTGGCGAAGCTCGGCAGGCGCCCGGTGAACATCCGGGGATCAAGCTCATAGGGCTCGCGATTGACGTCGACATAGGAGCGCGGAAAGTTGACCCGCACGGTCGGAAAGCCGCGCTCGCTCAGTTGGGCGATCAGCTCGTCCATGAAAGAGTCTTCGGACCGCCGCAGCTGCGGCAGGTCGATCCGCGATGCCGCGAGGAATTCGTCCGGATAGGTCGAGCCGGAATGGGGCGAGTTGAAGATGACAGGCGCGCGCCATTGCGCGGGCTCCACGATCTCGAACGCTGGCGACATGTCGCCGTCAAACCGGGTCATCTTCTTAGGCTTCGTCCCTTGTTCTCAGGCTTCGTCCCTTGGCGCCGCAGGATCCGGAAAAGGGGCCAGATCGAATTGATTCGGCCGATCGAGCGGCTGTTATGTGTCGTCATTGTCCGGAATCGCAACCATCCTGCCAAGCGAAAAGATGTGATCTGCGCTGGAACATGTCTTAACCCTGCGGGCATCGAGATGGGGATCGACCAACGCGACTTGATTGCTTCGAGCCGCATTCGGGTTCACAAGGGAGCCGCGCCGGTCGGGCCAGGGTAAAGATTTTCACCCGAAATTTACCCTCTGTCGGGCTTAGTGACCTCTGCTGATGCCTTGTAATTGTCTTGGGGATTCGACGTTCCAGCCATGCCAAAAATCCTGCTCGCCGAAGACGACAACGACATGCGCCGTTTCCTGGTCAAGGCGCTGGAAAACGCCGGTTTTCAGGTCTCGTCCCACGACAACGGCATGGCCGCCTATCAGCGGCTCCGGGAAGAGCCGTTCGAGATGCTGCTCACCGACATCGTGATGCCGGAGATGGACGGCATCGAGCTCGCCCGCCGGGCTTCGGAACTCGACCCCGACATCAAGATCATGTTCATCACTGGCTTCGCCGCGGTCGCCCTGAACTCGGATTCGGACGCCCCCAAGAACGCGAAGGTGCTGTCCAAGCCCGTGCATTTGCGCGAATTGGTCAGCGAAGTGAACAAGATGCTGGCGGCCTAAATCGGCCCCCTTCCGTCCTTGCACCGGCTCTCCTGAGCCGTTATAGGGTCCCGACCCGATCTAGACGACATCTAGGGCGCGTAGCTCAGCGGGAGAGCACTACCTTGACATGGTAGGGGTCACAGGTTCGATCCCTGTCGCGCCCACCATCCTTCGCTCGCGGTACCGAGTGAAGGATGCCTTGCCGAAGCCCAGCGGGCATCGGCCAAGTCCAAACAACCGAACGTGTGCGGCCCGCGCAGCCCGGACTACGCTTCACGAGATCCGGAAATCTCGTCATCCGGCACGAAACCCCGATTACGCTTCGTCCGATCCGGGCTACGATGTGGCCTCAGATACGAGGCCGCCCATGAGCGTTTCCGTCATCGAACAGGCAAAGATTCAGGCGCAAGTCCTGGTGCCGCTGGTGAAGGCGCTCCAGGCCGAACTCGGCGAGGCGCGCGCCAACGCGCTGGTGCGCACCACGCTCGGCAATCTCTATCGCGGCTACGGCGAGGAATTCTGGAAAGCCAGGAACGAGACCGATCTCGGCAAGGCCGTATCATCGGCGTTCAGGGCCTATGCCCGTGACGACGCGCTCGCCTATGACGTCATCGAGCAGACCGAGGACGTCTTCGCGTTCGACGTGACGCGGTGCGCCTATGCCGAGTTCTACAAGGCGCTGGACGAGCCGGAGCTCGGCTTTCTCCTGGTCTGCACCGCCGATTTTGCGACCGCAGAAGGGTTCGGTCCCGACGTCGCGCGCTGACGCGGACGCAGACCATCATGCAAGGCGCGCCTCATTGCGATTTCCGCTACCGGCGCCATCCGGCCGGACCTCGGTGAAGGGAATGCGGACCATGCGAGCGAGCTGTCTTGCCGTGGCGGTACTGTCGCTGATTGCGTCGCGGGCCGACGCAGCAATCATCGACTGGCAGGCCGAGCTCCAGCGCTGCCGCGCGTTGCGTGAAAACGTGGCGCCACTGCTGCAGGCCGGCGAAGGAATATCCGCGGTCGGCCGCTCCAATAGATCGGTCCGTCGCTGCATCTGGATCCAGCGCATGGCGGTGCGCAAGAAAATCCCCGGCGCGGAGGTTTGGTAGAGGCATCTGCAGGTGCACTACCCGTTGCTTGCGCCTCAGGATGTCGGAGCTGAAGGAGCAGTTGCTCCCCGCCAGAACGCCGTTTGCAGCGGCAACTGATGCCGGATCATGGCGACACCGTCGATGACCTTGAGGCCACGGGCCGCGCAGGCTTCCATGAATCCAGTGCGGCGGGCGGCGATGATGTCGAACACGGCGCAATCCTTCGGCAGCTTGGCCGGATCCATCGGCAACGCGTCGGTCGCGTACAGGCCGAGCGAGGTGGCATTGACGCACAGGCCTAAATCGTCGAAGCGCTCCTCGAGACTGATTTCGAGATCAGGGAATTGTCCGCGCAGCTTTGCCGCCAGTGTCTCGACCGGGCCGGGCACCTCGTTGAGGATGCGCAGGCGCCTCACACTTGCCGCCGCGAGCGCATGGCAGATCGCGCGGCCGGCGCCGCCGGCGCCGATCACGACGGTGCCGCGGTCGGGATCGAAGATGCCGGCCTCGCGCGCGGCGTTCAGAAATCCGCCGCCGTCGAAGGATTCTCCGACTAGCTTTCCATCGGCTTCGATCCGGATGGTGTTGACCACGCCCTCGAATGTCGCGGCAGGCCCGACCTCGTCGCAGAGCTCGAACGCGGCCGGCTTGTGCGGCATCGTCAAGTTGAAGCCGGCGGTGCTCGGCGACTTTGCCAGCGCGCGGATCGTCTCGGCGAGATGCTTCGGCTCGACGTCCATCGGCATCATGTGCCAGTCGAGGCCCTGCTGCTCGAAATAGGGCGTGTAATGGCGCGGCGCGCCAACATGACCGGCGGGATGGGCGAAGATGAAGACGGTGCGCGATGCGCCGGTCGGAAGCTTCATGACCTCATCCCTTGACCGCGCCGGCCGTGAGCCCGCTGACGAGATAGCGGCGCACGGCAAGCGAGAAGATCAGCACCGGCGCCATCACCAGCGAGCCGCCGGCGGCGATCTTGCCCCATTCCCAGCCTTCGTAGTTCATGAAGTTGACAACGGCGACGGGGGCCGTGCGCGCATTGGTCCGGGTCAGGATCAGCGCGAAGAAGAAATCGTTCCAAGCGTAGAGGAAGCACAGGATCGCGGTCGCCGCGATCCCCGGCGTCACCATCGGCAGCACGATCTTGGTGAAAATCGTCCGGGTCCTTGCGCCGTCGACGAGCGCTGCTTCCTCCAGAGAGACCGGGATGGTGTCGAAGAACGGCTGCATCATCCAGATGACCAGCGGCAGGTTGAAGCTGGTATAAACCAGCACCAGGCCGGTGATAGTGTCGAGCAGGCCGATCCAGCGGTAGAACAGGAAGAATGGGATGGTGAACGCAATCGGGGGCGCCATGCGCGTGACCAGGATCGCAAAGGAGAGCGCGTGCTTGCCGCGTCCGGCCCAGCGCGACAACGCGTAGGCGGCGGGCACGCCGAGCAGCAGCGCGAGTGCGGTCGAAAACGAGGCGCTGAGCAGACTGTTGACGAAGGAAGCCGAGAACGCGCTGTGCCAGAGCGCGCTGTAGTGCTCCAGTGTCGGCGTGAAGATCAGCGGTGGCGGGAATTGCAGGATCTGGTCGTTCGATTTGAAGCTCATCTGCAACAACCAGAGGAACGGCGAGAGCAGGACGAGCAGGGTCACCATGATCGCGGCCAGCCGGCCGGGCGTCGCCTTGCGTGAGGTGGGCGCGTTCATGCCATCGCCTCCCGGCGCCGTCCCATCCAGACCAGACCAAGGCTGACGCCGGCGACCAGCAGCAGCATCACGACCGTGACCGCGCTGGAATAGCCGATCTCGTTAGTGTCGAAGGCGAGCAGATATGCATAGTAATTGGTGACTTCAGTGACTGTGCCGGGGCCGCCGCTGGTCAGCAAAAAGATCAGCGGAAACGCCTTCACGCTGTCGATCAGCCGGAACATGCCCGATATGACCAGGATCGGCATGATGAAGGGCAGCGTGACGTACCAGAAAATCTGCAGCGTACTGGCGCCGTCGACGAGGGCTGCTTCCGAATATTCATCCGGGATGGTCTGCAGCGCCGCGAGAACCATCAGGAAGGTGAAGGGCAGCCATTCCCAGGTGTCGGCGATGATGATCGCGGTCAGCGCGAAATCGACGCTCGATGTCAGTGCCGGCATGGTGAAATGCAGGGCTTGTGCAGCGTAATAGAGCGGGCTGATGTCGGGCGTGTAGATCAGCTTCCAGATCACCGCGACCACGATCGGCGGCAGCACCATCGGAATCAGGAAGAAGGTGCGGGCGAACTCGACAAGGCGCGACGGCACGTTCAGCAGCAGCGCGAGCAGCATGCCGAACAACACCTGGAACAGCACGCCCCAGCAAGACAGCTTGGCCTGCACCCACAGCGAATTGACGAAACGGGGATCGCCGGGTAGCAGGCCGTAGTTGCGGAGCGGCGCGCTGAAATCGGTGGCCGAGCCCGGCATCGTCAGCTGGAATGGCGTGAGGCTCGTCACGACGAGATAGATCGCCGGCAGCACGGCGATCGCGAACAGCACGATCAGGCTCGGCGTGAGCGCGAAGGCGATGAACCTGCGGCGCTCTCCGTCAATTCCACTCTCGCTCAAAGCTGCGTCCCGGAACGGCGCAGTGCGGCGATAGCCTGGTCCTGCGCCGCGTTCATCGCGTCCTTTGCGGGCAGCTGGCCGGTTGCGACCTGCTCGAACGCCTTGTTGAGGACGTCGCCGACGATCGGAAATTCCTTCACGGTGCGATAGGCCATGTAGTTCTCGCCCTTGGCCGGCAGCTCCAGCACTTCGAGATAGAGCGCGCCGAGGTCCTGGCCGTTCACCGTGTTGAGCTTGCGATAGGCCTCGCTGGTGATGATCGAGCGCCGGCACACCGAGGAATGACCGTGCTCCTTCACCAGCCGCATCGAGATGTCGGGCGAGAGCGCCCATTTGATGAATTCCCACGCGGCCTTCTTGTTCTTGGCGTTCTTGGGAATGCCGAGCCCCTGGCTGTTCGACGCCGGATAATCATGCACGGGACCGGCGGGCGAGCGCACCACGCGCGAAGTCTCCTTCACCTTGCTCTCGTCGGAGAGCAGGATCGGCGTCACCCAGGAGCTGGAATGGATGAAGATGTTGGAACGTCCCGTCAGGAGCGACTGCCGCGCCTGATCCTCGGTATAGGTGAGCACGCCCTTCGGGGCGTTCTTCAACAGGTTCGCGTAGAACTCGATGCCCTGGATGGTCTCCGGCGTGTTCAGCGCCGGCATGATGTCGCCCGGCGGCTTGCGGAAGATGTCGCCGCCAAAGCCCTGGATGTAGGGCGGCAGGTTCCAGTGATGAAGCTGGAAGGATGTGATGCCGCTCACGCCATCGGTGCCGTTGATCTCGGCGCAGACCTGCTGGAGCTCGGCGAACGTCTTGGGGATCTTCAGTCCTTTCTTTTCCATCAGGTCCATGCGCGACAGCCCCATCAGCATCGCGCCGCCTTCCCAGGAATAGCCATAGGTGCCGCCCTTGGCGTCGCGATAGGGCACCTGCGCGCCTTCGACGAAGTCCTTGGGATTCCACTCGGCGGGCGTCAAATTGGGATCGCCGGTGAATTCATTGAGATCGGCGAGCAGCCCCGCAGCGACCCAGCGCGCAGCGAGGATGAAGGTGACGTTGACGAAGTCGTAGGCCGAGCCGCCCGAGGACAGTTCGAGATTGGCCTGCTGGTTGTAGACCGGGAAGGCCGAGAGCTGCAGGTCGACCTTCATTCCGGTCTGCTCCTCGAACTCGGGGATGTATTTTTGCAGCAGCGTGAAGAAGCGGTGCTGGAACGAGGCGCCGTGCAGCGTCACGCCGGCAAACGGCTTTGTCTGCGCGATCAGCGGCGCGGGGAACGCGGCTAGCGCCGCGGTCGCGGCACTGGCCTTGAGCAGTTTACGGCGGGTGAGCGAACTCGCGCGCGATGCGTTCTTCATCTTGATCTCCCTCAATATTGTATGCCGGTTTCAACGCGCCCGTCTGGTGCGGGCCTTCTCGTCCTCGGTGTCCTTTTTCTTCTGGCGCGACATGGCCGAGACGATGTTCTGTTCGGTGAGATCCATCAGCTTGTGCATGGCCTGACGCGCGCCGTCGGGATTGCGCGCCCAGATTTCCTCAAGCACCGCGCGATGATAGGGCAGGCTCTTGCGCGGCGCGCCCGGATTGGTGCTCGACAGGTTGAACGACATCCGCAGTGCGGCTGCGACCGTGGCGCCAAAGGCAATCAGAAAGTCATTGCCCGTGGCGATGAGAATGCCGCGGTGAAACTGCAAGTCGGGCTCGGCATAGGCGACGCGGTCCATTCCGGCAGCGTCCATGCCGCGATAGGCCCGCTCGATCCTGGCAAAGTCTTCGTCCGTGCCGCGCGTCGCGCAAATCGCGCAGGCCTCGGGCTCGACGATCCTGCGGATCTCCATGATCTGCTTGGCAAACTCCTGCGTCGGCAACGCCATCAAGGTCCAGTTCAGCAGTTCCGCGTCGAGCATGTTCCAGTCGAAGCGCGTGCGCACATGCGTGCCGGCCTTCTGCTTCGAGGCGATCAGCCCCTTCGCCTTCAGGAGCGAAAGCGATTCGCGCATCGATGCGCGGCTGACGCCGAAGCGTGACGCAAGCTCGATCTCGCGCGGCAGGGTCGCGCCTTCGCGCCACACGCCGGTGAGGATCAGCCGCGCCACCTCGCGGGCGACGTGACCGCTTGATTGCTGACTGTCCTTGCTGTCGGCCTTTGCCACGTTGATCCGGCTCTGCTGGGTTTAATGTCTGATATATTGCGAGTGCGAAGAAATGACCGCATAAACGCGGCCGTTCTGAAGGATAATCCAGCCAATGGCGGTTTGACAAGAATTATTATGTCAGACATATCTTCTCCCCTCCCAATGCCGCGTAGGACAAAACAATCGTGACAAAGCCCCACATCGTCCTGGTCATGACCGACCAGCAACGCTTCGACACGATCGCGGCGACGGGCCATCCCTACATGAAGACGCCGAATCTCGATCGTCTGGTGCGTGAAGGCATCTATTTCGATAATTGCTTCATCAATGCGCCGAGCTGCGTTCCCTCGCGCGCGGCATTGTTCTCCGGTCTCTATCCGCACGCTTCGGGCGTCCTGAAGAACGGGCAACACTGGCAGAAGACCTGGGTCAGCAATCTGGCGGAAGCCGGCTATCACTGCGTCAATGTCGGCAAGATGCACACGATCCCCTATGACGCCAAGGCTGGCTTTCACGAACGCTTCGTGGTCGAGAACAAGGATCGCTTTTTGGAGGGACGCTGGTTCGCCGACGAGCTCGACAAGGCCTTCGCCACGCACAAGCTGACAAAGCCGTCGCGCGCCGGCTATCGCAGCCTGCCGGATTATGGCGACCGGATGGGCGCGTTCACCTGGGAGATGCCGAAGTCGCTGCATCCGGACATTTTTGTCGCCGAGACCGCGATGTGGTGGCTGGAGACCCGCCCCAAGCCGGAAGCGCTGTTCATGCAGATCGGCCTGCCCGGACCGCACCCGCCCTATGACCCCTTGCCGGAATATCTGGAGCATTATCTCGCGCGCAACGACCTTCCAGTGCCGCAGCCGACCGAGGCCGAGATCGAGGGGCTTCCGGCGTATCTGAAGGAGAAGCGGCGCCATGACACCGAGGTCGACCACGACGCGGTGTCATGGAAGCTGGCGCCGACGCACGAAGAGATGCGGCGCCTGCGCGCGCATTACTATGCCAACGTCACCATGATCGACGAGCAGATCGGCCGCCTGATCGAGGTGCTGGAAAACAAGGGCTACCTTGACAATTGCGTCGTTGTCTTCATGTCGGACCACGGTGACAATCTCGGCGAACACGGT
This sequence comes from Bradyrhizobium sp. LM2.9, assembly GCF_054056555.1. Classification (NCBI taxonomy): domain Bacteria; kingdom Pseudomonadati; phylum Pseudomonadota; class Alphaproteobacteria; order Hyphomicrobiales; family Nitrobacteraceae; genus Bradyrhizobium; species Bradyrhizobium sp. LM2.9. The sequence continues at coordinate 5,074,789 of NZ_JBSRYJ010000002.1, read as the reverse complement.
CTCAGCCAGAAATGGTCGATGTACGAGCCCGTCACCCGCGTCCCGCTGCTGTTCTGGTCACCCAGCCTTCTTTCCGACGGGCGACGGATTCAGGAAAAGTGCCAGCTGTTCGATCTGGGCCCGACCATCCTCGATCTTGCCGGCGCGCAGCATCCGAAGCCGTTCCAGGCCCGCAGCTTGCTGCCGGCGCTGAAGGGCGAGGAATGGAGTGGCCGCGAGTTCGTGTTCAGCGAGCAAGCCGGCGACGTCGCCATGACCGGCGCGCGGCTGATCACGATGGTGCGCGATGACCGCTGGAAGGTCGTGTTCATCCACGGCGCCGAGGACGGGCAGTTGGTTCGATCTCGAGCGCGATCCGCTTGAACAGCGCAATCTCTGGGGTATGCCTGAGCATGCCGGAATCATCAGCCGTCTCAAGGATGCCTTTATCGACTGGCGCCAGAACAGCCTGCTGGAGACGATGGATTTGAACGCGGCGGTGCGTTGACGGCACTCCCTCGCCCGGTCCCGGCAGGCCTAACGTATATGGCGAGGCTGCGAGAGTGCTCGGCCTTCATGGTTCGAGACGCGCCGTAAGCGGCGCTCCTCACCATGAGGGTCTACAGCCTTGCCGGAGGGTCTACGGTCTCGCCGCGCAACAGGACCTCATCCTGAGGAGCCCGCTAAAAGCGGGCGTCTCGAAGGATGGCCACAAGGAAACCGTGTCGATTAATCAATCAGATACTTCCTCACCGCCGCCTCGTCCCACGCAATGCCGTTGCCGGACTCCTCGCTCGGCAGCGCAAAGCCGTCCTTGATCTGCAACCGCGTCGCCAGCACCGCGTCGGCCCAGTCGACATATTCCAGCCAATGCGCGGTCGGCGTCACGCAAAGCAAATGCGCGCTGACTTCCGAGAACAGATGCGTCGACATCTCGCTGCCGGCGGCATGCGCGAGCGCCGCGGCGCGCAGCCAGCCCGTGACGCCGCCGATGCGCTGCACGTCGGGCATCACGTAGTCGCAGGCTTCCGCCGACAGCGCGGACTGCATCGCGAACGCGCTGTCGAAATTCTCGCCGATCTGGACCGGGGTGCGCAGCGCATCCGCGATACGGGCGCAGCCGGAATAGTCGTCGTGACGGATCGGCTCCTCGATCCAGGTCAGCCCCTCATCGTCGAGCATCTCGCCGCGGCGGATGGCCTCGGTGACCGTCAGCGCCTGATTGTAGTCGCACATCAGCGTCACGTCGTCGCCGACCGCCTCGCGCACGGCGCGCACCACCTTCAGGTCTTCCCGCGCATCGGGGCGGCCGACGCGGATCTTTGCGGCCTGAAAGCCCTCGGCCAGCAGCTTGTGAGCTTCCTCCACCGCGGCACCCGCCGGCATGATGCCGAGGCCCTTCGAATTGTAGGCTCTGACCGGTTTCGGCGCCCCGCCGAGCAGCCGCGCCAGCGGCAGGCTGCGTGCGCGCGCCAGCGCGTCCCATGCGGCCATGTCGATGCCGGATTGTGCCATCCGCTGCAGGCCGGCGAGCCCCAGCAGCGTGAAACGCTGGGTCAGCTTGCGCTCGATCTCGAACGGCAGCAGCTCGTCGCCGGCGACGAGGTCCGACATTTCCGTGACCATCGCCGTCAGCGGCTTCAAGGCCGAGGGCGTGATCGAGAACAGATAGGCGTGCCCGCGCACGCCCTGGTCGGTCTCGCAGTCGATCAGCACCAGCGGCGCCTTTGCGACAGCCCCGGTCGAGGTCTTGAGCGGCAGGTTCATCGGCACGATCACGGGGCGCGCATTGAAGCGCTTGATGCGGATGGTCTCGGTCATTTGGAGGATCTCCGGGCGGAGTGAATGCAGGTCAATGCCGATCTTAAACATTCGCCATGAAACGAAAAGGCGCTTGCTGCGACCACAATAGACTGACGTTGCGCCTACCGCGCCGCACCTTCCGTGAATGCGGTTTCGATCACCTCGCCGAACGGTTGCCAGGACCGGCCGTCGAACTGGACCAGCCGCATCTGCCTGATCGGCAGATAGCTGTTCGGCGAGGTGTTCATCCTGATGTTGGGCAGCGCGACGGAAGGCTGATAACTCTTGAGCGAAGCTGCCTGACGCATGATGTTCTCGCGCGAGAAGTCGTCGCCGCATTGCTTCAGCACCTGCGTCAGTGTCTCGGCCGCGGCGTAGCCATAGAGCGCCGCGCTGTTGTTGGTGCTTTCGACGTGATGGTACTTGTCCATAAAGGCGAACCAGTCCTTCATGGCAGGATCGTCTTTCCACGCGGGATCGCTTGGATCTTTCAGAAAGGCCGCCGAGATCACGCCGGCCGAATTCTCCAGGCCCGCGGGCGCCATCGCGTTGGCGATCGAGGCGGAGGCGTCGTTGACGATGAAGACCGGGCGCCATTTCAGTGACGCCGCCAGCTTGATCACCTTGGACGCCGTCGACGGCACGCCGAGAAAGACGAAAACATCGGCGCCGGCGCGTTTGAGGATCGAGACGTGTCCGTCGAGATGCTCGTCGGCAATGTCGAAGGCGATGTCGACGAGGATGAGACGATTCAGATCGCCAAGACCTTCCTCGATGCCCCTAAGGAGCGAACGCCCGAACTGGTCGTTCTGCCAGAGCACTACGATCTTCTTCCGCGGATAATAGGCTTGGATGTAGTTGGCATAGATGCGCCCCTCCGACCGGAACGGCGGCTGCCAGCCCATGGTCCAGGGAAACGCCTTGGCCTGGCTCAGCTCCTCGTCGCCGGATGCGACGAACAGCTGCGGGATCTTCTTCTCGTTGAGATACCAGCGCGTGGCGAGATTGCCGGGCGTGCCGAACGAGCCGAACATCAGGTGCACGTCGTCCGTCTCGACCAGATTGCGGGTCAGCTCCAGCGCGGTCGCCGGATCGGAATTGTCGTCGCGGGTGATGAAGCGGATCTTGCGGCCGTTGATGCCGCCACGCGCGTTGACCATGTCGAAATAGGCGGCTTCCGCCTGGCCGATGGCGCCGAATTCGGAGAGCGGTCCTGAATACGGCATGACGTTGCCGATGCGGATTTCGCTGTCGGTCGCAGATTGCTCGGCGCGCTGCTCGGACATCGCTCCCAGCGATGCGAGGGCGGCAATCGAAACAAACAGCAGCCTGCCGGAGACGCGCATGCTCGATACCTTGACATTGGCCCTGATCGAGGTCGGCTCAATTTGCACCAGGGCCGCTTGATCTAGGTCAAGCGTTTGTCGATCGTGTGGCCTGATGGCTCCGTTCGACCGTGCGCGGTGCGCGCGGAGCCACACGGCAGCCTTGCTGACGCTGATAGCGGGGTGGCGCTACGGCAGCCCGCGCGCCTCGAGTTGATGCACCAGCAGCAGCGTCGGCTCGGCGAGGCTGTCGCCGGAGCCATCGAGGCCGAAGGCGCTCGCGATGCCGTCGCGGCTGCGCAGCAGCGTGGCGCGCGGACAATGGCCAGCGCCGCAGAGCGTCTTCTTCAGGGTCTCGCCTTGTGCCACGAGCCCGGCGGAATCGTCCGCGGCCCAGGCCAGCACGATCGGCACGTCGACGTTGAGGATGCCGGGGAAGACCGAGCGCTTGTCATACTGGCCGGCGTCGCTGCCGAGATACGCCTTCTCGCTGTCGCTCGCGTCCTTGCCCGCGCGATAGACCCCGGACACCAGCACGACCGCCGCGACATCGGCGCGGTCGGTCTGGAACTCGGGATGGGCCAGCAGGGTGGCGACATGGAAGGCGCCGGCGCCGTAGCCGACCGCGACGATTTCGCGGGCATCGCCATTGAACAGGTCGATATTGCCGTGGATCCAGGACAGCGCCGCCGCCACGTCGGTCGCCCCAGTGGGCCAGGTCGCCGAGGGCGCCAGCCGGTAGCTGACGCGCACGCCGATCATGTCGTTACGCGCGGCAAAGCACATGGCCTGGTCCTGGATCTGGCGCGACAGCTCCGGCGCGGCGTGGTCACCGGTGAAGGTGTCGCCGGCCACGAACAGCAGCACCGGCCGCGGGGTATTCGCCTTGGTCGTGCTGGTGGCGATATCGAGCACATTGGCTTCGCTCTCGCCGTAGCGCAGGCCGCGCGAGAAGGTGACCTGCTCGCACAGCCGCGCGGTGCCACCGGCGCTCGTGTCGTTGTCGGTGAGGCCCACCCGGACGAGATCGGACGGCGCAGCCGGCAGCATCGGCAACGGAGCGTGCGCGGAGGCTGCCGTCACGCCCAGAATTAGAAAAAATGCGAGATAATTCTTCATGTCGGTGTCGGCCCCGCGTGCCCGATATGGGCTCGCGCGTTTGGCCTGTCTTTTCAATTCGCCTTATTAGTTAGTTGGTCTTGAGGCGATTTCACGGCACCCCGGTTTCGTCCTCCCGGCCCGGTTCAATTCCCCGGCTGGAAGGTGCAATCCGCCCCGCCGCCGTCCTTCCGCCTGATGGCATTGGGGTCGATCGTGCAGCTCAGGTTCGTCAGGCTCTCGAAATTCGATCCCGCCGCGCCGTCGGGCGGAATGCCGGCCAGCGCTTCGGTGGCGAATATCTCGTTGGCCGTGGAGCCATTCACTGTCCTGGTCTTCTTGCCGAAGGCGACCTCGCAGTTCCGCACGGTGATGTCGACGTTGCCGGTGCGACAGACGATTCTATCGGCGGTCACCACGATCGGCTTCTTGTAGGGAATGTCGCTGTTGGCGGCGTACAGCATCGCCATTGCCTTCTTCTCGGCGCCGGACAGAACCGGTGACAGCGGCGCGATCACCCCCGCGAGCGCCAGCGCCGTCGAGCCGGAGACCTTTGCCGGCGCCGCGCCGGAGGCACCGGACGCGGTTGCGACAGCGAGGGCGCAGGCGAGGATCAATCGAACGGGTTTCATCCGTGGCTCCCTGGACCTGCAATCGCGGCTTCCCTCCTGGGCGGCGCGTGGAACCAGTTTAGCATGTAAACGCGAATTGGAAGGCAAGTTCGCCAGGCCTTGCGCCTTTGCGCGGCGCGGCTGTTTTGCATCGAGGTGTCAAACGGTTACGCCGCAGGGCCGAGCCTCGCGCCGAGAACTCCGTTCTACTGTGCATGGGGTTGTTTTCGCGTTTTTTGTTTTGGCCGCCCCGTCAGGCCTGCTTCATCGTCCGGAAGGTGATGGAGTAGCGGCGCGCCTCGACCGGCGGGATGCTGTGCTCCCATTGCGACCGCGCCTCGCCGTCCATCATGTAAAGCGAGCGCGGCAGGGCTTCGAGCGTGTGGCGCTCCCATCTGTCGCCGCTACGGCGGCGGAAGCGGAATTTGCAGGACGAGCCAAGCGACAGGCCGAGGATCTCTTTGAAATGCGGCTTGTCGCGATGCCAGCCGATGCCAACGCCGGCGTCGTATTCGGTGCAGAGCACCTGCTGGACGCTGCCGCCAACGAGACCCGCCCATGCCTCGACCTGATGCGCGATGGGCAGCACCCAGCCCGGGATCGGCTCGGCCTCCGCGAGCCGCTGCAGGGCGTAGTCATAGCGATAGCCGAAGGACGCCACCCGGCGGTTGCCCTCGAAGGCGCCGAACTGGAAGCGCTGGAGCGGCAATGCCGCGATGCGGCCGATCAGCGCCTGCTCGGCGGCGTCCTCGATAAAGTCATCGATGTAGCGAAGGCCGGCGGGGCCTTCTTGCGGATCGGCGAACAAACCAAGCTGCGTCATTCCTCGCATTTCCGTGATGGAACCTAATGGCTGCTGATGCGACTTACATATGACGCAGGAAGTAATGTGCGAGGCTGTCATGGCACAGAAGCATACCGCCGATCCGGCAGAGATCATGCGGGCAACCGGTCATCCTGAACTGGAATACGCCGCCGGCTGGACCATCGCCGGTCTGGTCACCATCGGCACCATCGTCGCCGCCTGGGTGTTCGCGATCTAGGCTATTGGAAACGGCAGCTCGAAGGCCGCGCCCTCGTCGGTCGGCTTCAGCCTGATCGAGCCGCGCAGCCGCTGCGCCATCGCTTCGGGCCGCGCTCTTGATCGAGGCTTGATGGGCATAGACAATACGCAAGAAGGCGGCGGACCAATGCGCTCCGCTGCTTCGGCGGCGGAGCACATTCCGCCAAACTTCATATCGCGCTTGGGAAATGCAACCGAGCCATGACGGATCGCGCGGTCGCGCGACCTTGCGCAAACGTACGGGCAGGGGCAGTCTTCGCGGGCGGCGCACAAGAACGCCGCCAATAAGATATGCTTACAAGATCTCGGCGAGGAAGCTCATGGCGGTGATGCGGATCGACTGCGACGTCCACCCGGCGGTTGGTGGCACGCGCACGACGCTGCTGCCCTATCTCAACGATCACTGGAAAGAGCAGGTCGTGAGCCGCGCCATCGACGGACTCGATCTCACCTCCTATCCACCGAGCATGCCGCTGGCGGGCCGCGCCGACTGGCGTCCGGCGAACGGCGCCAAGCCTGGTTCCAATCTCGCGATGGTGCAGAAGGGCGCGTTCGAGCAGCTCGGTGCCAGCCACGCGATCCTCAACGTGCTCTATGGCGCGCAGGCCGTGTTCGACCCCTACATGGCGGCCGATTTCTGCAAGGCGATCAACGACTGGATCGCCACTGAGTGGCTGTCGCGCGATCCGCGCCTGCGGGCTTCGATCGTGGTGCCGATGCAGGATCCGGATCTGGCGATCGAGGAGATCGAGCGCCGCGCCGGCGACAATCGCTTCGTCTCCATCCTGGTGCTGGCTCAGGGCGAGACGCTGCTGGGGCGGCGGCATTTTTGGCCGGTCTATCGGCTCGCGGAGAAATACAAGCTGCCGCTCGCGATCCACGCCGGCACGCAATATCGGCAGGCGCCGAGCTCGGCCGGCTGGCCGTCGCACCGCTACGAATATTACTTCGTCGAGGCGCAGGCGTTTCAGGCGCAGATCTTGAGCCTGATCTATGAGGGCGTGTTCGGCAAGTTTCCGAATCTCAAGGTCGTGCTGATGGAATCCGGTGTGAGCTGGCTGCCGACCTTCATGTGGCGCGCCAACAAGACCTGGCGCGGGGTGCGCGTCGAGGTGCCCTGGGTCGAGCGCGAGCCGGCTGCGATCATCCGCGACAATTTTCGCGTCACCATGCAGCCGTTCGACGCGCCGGCCGACGCCAAAAGCGTCGAGGAGATCATCGACCAGATCGGCTCCGAAAAGATGTTCCTGTTCGCGTCCGACTATCCGCATTGGCAGTTCGACGGCGACGATCCGATCCCGCCGAACCTGCCGAAGAGCATCATCTCGAAGATGTGCGTCGACAACCCGCTGGAGACGTTTCCGCGGCTGTCGCTCGCCAACTAACTTTGGAGGTTCGCATGAGTGAAGTCATCGACCGTCCGCTGCGCGAAGACGAGAAGCCGATGGCGACCCGGCTGCGCATCGTCGATTGCGACGTGCATCCGAGCCTGCATTCGTTCGACGATCTCAACGAGTTCCTGCCCAAGCGCTGGCAGCAGCATCTGAAGGAATATGGCAGCCATCTGCGCACGCCCTATCTGTTCACCACGCCATATCCGCGCTCCTCGCCTTTGATCGCCCGGCGCGACGCCTGGCCGCCGACCGGGGGGCCACCCGGCTCTGATCTCGCCTTCATGCAGAAGCAGCATCTCGATCCGCTCGATGTCGAGTTCGGGATTTTGCAGGTGCTCGATCTCTTCATCTTCTCGCAGCAGAACCTCGAATTTGGCGCCGCGATTCAGCGTGCCATCAACGACTGGCAACTGGCGTTCTGGTCGCATCGCGACCCGCGCCTGAAGGCTTCGATTCTGGTCGGCCAGGATGGCGTCGATCTTGCGATCGCCGAAATCGAACGTTGCGCGAAAATCGGCGAATACATCCAGATCAACGTCTCGCCGCGCGCCAACGAGCCGCTGGGGCCGCCGCCGCTACTGGCCGATCTACGAACGTGCCCAAGAACTGGATCTGCCGCTCGGCATCCATGTCGGCGGCTATGGCGGACATGCGCCGACCGGCGGCGGCTGGCCGTCCTATTATGTCGAGGAGCACCAGTCCAACGCACATACCATTGCGGCGCAGCTTGCCAGTCTCGTGATCGAGGGCGTGCCGGAGCGCTTTCCAAAATTGAAGTTCGTCTTCATCGAGGGCGGCTTCGGCTGGATCCCATCTGCGGTGTGGCGGATGGACCAGCACTTTGCGCGCTTCCGCAGCGAGGTGCCGCATCTCAAGCGCAAGCCGTCGGAATATGTGCGCGAGCATTTCTGGTTCACGACGCAACCGATCGACGAGCCTGACGAAGCCCGGCATCTGCGCTCGCTGATCGAATGGGTCGGCATCGACCGTCTATTGTTCTCATCGGACTATCCGCACTGGGACTTTGACGATCCGCGCTTCGCTTTCAAGACGCCGCTGACAGAAGCCGAGCGGACAAAGATCTTCAGCACCAATGCCCGCGTGGTCTATAAATTCTGAGAGCGGTGTGAGCGAATATGGCCCGTCACATCGTTGCGTCCACCTCGGAGATCCCGCCCGGCGGCAACAAGGTCGTCGACGTCGAGGGCCGCGACATGGTCGTGTTCCACGTCAATGGCGAGTTCTTCGCGCTGCTGAACCGCTGCCCGCACGAAGGCGCGCCGCTGGAGAAAGCGGCGTGCGTGGCGCGGCTGACCTCGCCCGAGCCCGGCATCTATCAGCGCTCGCGCGTCGGCGAGATGCTGCGCTGTCCCTGGCATGGCTGGGAGTTCGACATGCGCAACGGCCAGTCGTGGTTCGACCCGAAGCGCGTCAAGATAAGGTCATATCCGGTCGCGGTGGAGCGAGGCGAGGAACTCCAGAAGGGCCCGTATGTTGCCGAGACGTTTGCGGTGCATGTCGAGGACAGCTACGTGATTGTCGAAGTCTGAGCAGCCGTTTCGGATTGTGATTTCGCCGCAGGTGGGATAAGCCTCGCCCGCATTTATGGCGGAGACGAGCTTTGTCCAAACAGTCCTTGCGTGAGGAGGCCGAGCGCCTGATCCGCGAATCGATGGAAAAGAAGACCGTCGTCGTCAAGCAGGGCGATACCCGCATCGAGGCCGTCTGCGGCAAATGCGGCGCCCCGAACCGGGTGCAGGCGCCAAAGGGCCAGTCCCGCGTCAAATTCGCCTGCAAGAATTGCGGGCATCAGCAAGAGACGCTCTAACCCCCATCATGAGGAGCCCGCTGGAAGCGGGCGTCTCGAAGGATCGAGGCCCCAGCCGGGCCTGCATGGTTCGAGACGCGCGTTCCGCGCTCCTCACCATGAGGGGCTCACGGCTCATCTAATCCCCCTCGACTAATCCCCCTCGACAAATCTCTTGAACGCATCCGCATGGTCCGGATGCCAGCGTGACAGCGGCGGGCGGTTCTCCACGATGTCGCCGGCGGCCCACAGCATGCGCTTTTCGTCGAGCGCGCGCGGGACGTCATTGTCCGGGCACAGGATGTAGAAATCGCCGGCCTCCAGCCGCGCCAACATGAAACTCACGGTCTGCTCGGCCGTCCAGGCGCCCGCCGGCTTTTCAGTGCGGCCCTTCGCGGTGAGGCCCGTAAAGACGAAGCCCGGAATCAGCATATGCGCGGTGATGCGGCAATCCCTGGTGTTGCGCAGTTCGTGCTGGAGCGCTTCCGTAAAAGCCTTCACCCCGGCCTTGGAGACGTTGTAGGCGGGATCGCCAGGCGGCGTGGTGATGCCCTGCTTCGAGCCGGTGTTGATGATGAGGCCGGCCCTGCCGCGCGCGATCATGTTGGGCGCGAAGATGCGCGAGCCGTTGATGATGCCCCACATGTTGACGCCGATGACGCGCTGCCAGTTGTCGGGTTCGCCGAACAGCGTGCTGCCGGGCTGGATGCCCGCGTTGTTCATGAGAATGTCGGTGCCGCCGAAGCGCTCGTGCACGGCGCGCTCCAGTTGCGTCACGCTCTCGGCCTTGCTGACATCGACCGCGAAGGTCATCACATGTGTGGCAGAAGTGATGGACGACAGTTTTGCGGCGGCCTCCGCCAGCCGCGCCTGATCCACATCGGCGATACACACCTTCATGCCGCCGCGCGCGAACGCTGCGGCGGCGGCGAATCCGATGCCGGACGCTCCGCCGGTGATCACGGCAACATTGTCTTTGACGATGGCGGGGTGCGGCATGGATCGTCTCCGGGAGAGGGGCTCGGTCGGGCTATAACATGGCGCTCGCGCGACCCTGCACAAGTCGGCATGGGAGGTCTTCGTTCCGCGCCGACTTTACGCCTATCCGGCATCGCAGTATTCTAGCCACCTAACGATCCCGCCCAGATCGAACCAATCAATCATTTGACAGGGAGTTCAGCCATGGCTGTGTCGCAGGCAATTCCGATCACGCGCCATCCATTCGCCAACGGGTCCTACAAGCAGATGCTGATCGACGGGAAGTGGGTCGATGCTGCCTCCGGCAAGCGCTTCGAGACCCACAACCCCGCCACCGGCGAACTGCTCGCAACCGTCGCCGAGGGCGACAAGGAAGATATCGACCGTGCAGTTGCTGCCGCCCGCCGCGCCTTCGAAGGGTCCTGGAGCAAGGTCAAGCCGTTCGAGCGGCAGAACCTGCTCCTGAAGCTCGCTGACCTCGTCGAGAAGAATTTCGACGAATTGTCGCAGCTCGACACGCTCGACATGGGCGCGCCGCTCAGCCGTACCCGCGCCTATCGTCTGCGCGCCGTCGGCATGCTGCGCTACTATGCCGGCCAGACCACCGCGATCCACGGCGAAACCATCGAGAACTCGCTGCCCGGCGAGATATTCTCCTACACGCTGAAGGAGCCGATCGGCGTCGTCGGCGCCATCATTCCCTGGAACGGCCCGCTGACCGCAACGATCTGGAAGATCGGTCCGGCGATCGCGACCGGCTGCACCGTCGTGCTCAAGCCCGCCGAAGAAGCGCCGCTGACCTCGCTGCGCATCGCCGAGCTCGCGATGGAAGCGGGCGTGCCGCCCGGCGTCATCAACGTCGTGCCTGGCTATGGCGAGACCGCGGGTGCGGCGCTTGCCTCGCACCACGACGTCGACAAGATCGCCTTCACCGGCTCGCATGTCACGGGCCAGTCGATCATCCGTGCCTCGGCCGGCAACCTCAAGCGTGTCTCGCTCGAACTCGGTGGCAAGTCGCCGGACATCGTGTTCGCGGATGCCGATCTCGATGCGGCCGTGCCTGGTGCGGCGATGGCGGTGTTCGCCAATTCGGGCCAGATCTGCAGCGCGGGCACGCGGCTGTTCGTCGAGCAGTCGATCTACGAGGAATTCGTCGGACGTGTCGCCGAGTTCGGCAAGAAGCTGCAAGTGGGCAACGGCCTCGATCCCAACACCCAGATCGGGCCGCTGGTCTCCGAGCAGCAGCTCGAACGCGTCACCAGCTATCTCGACATCGGCCAGAAGGAAGGCGCCAAGGCGCTCGCCGGCGGCGGCCGGGTCACCGAAGGCGCGCTGTCGAAAGGCTTCTTCGTTTCACCCACCGTGTTCGCGGGCGTCCAGGACAACATGCGGATCGCGCAGGAGGAGATCTTTGGCCCCGTCATCTCCGCCATCGCGTTCAAGGACATGGACGAACTGGTCAAGCGCGCCAACACCACCACGTTCGGCCTGGGCTCGGGCCTGTGGACGCGCGACGTCAGCAAGGCACATGCGGTTGCGAAGAGGCTCCGCGCCGGCTCGGTGTGGGTGAATTGCTACCAGGCGATGGACCCGGCAGTGCCCTTCGGCGGCTACAAGATGAGCGGTTACGGCCGCGAGTCTGGTAAGCAGCATGTCGAGGAATATCTCAACGTGAAGGCCGTCTGGATCAAGACGGCGTAAGGCCTGTTCTCTCCCGCGTTCCGCGGGAGGGAATATCTGCTTTTGTAGGGGCGGCGCCTTTTCCGGTGGCCGCCCCTCGCTATATGATCCGCATCCTTTCTTAGCCATTGGGGCCCACATGAAATTCGAGGCGTTGTTCAAACCGTTGCAGGTCGGTCCGTACAAGCTCGCGCATCGCGTCGCGATGGCGCCGTTGACGCGCATGCGGGCCGAGCGCGAGAGCTTTTCGCCGCGGCCGCTCAACGCCGAATATTACGGTCAGCGCGCCACCCAAGGCGGCCTGCTCATCGCCGAGGCCTCGCCCGTGCTCTCGCATGGCCGCGGTAACCCGGCGACGCCCGGCATCTATTCGGAGACGCAGATCGCCGGCTGGCGCAAGGTGGTCGACGCCGTGCATGCTACGGGGGGCATCATCTTTCTCCAGCTCTGGCATGTCGGCCGCGTCTCTCATTCCTCTTTCCACGGTGGTGAGCTGCCGGTCTCGGCCTCGGCGATCCCGATCAAGGCCGAAGGCGTGAAGGCGATGACCGCCGACGGCAAGATCTCCGACTACGAGACGCCGCGCGCGCTGGAGACCGAAGAGGTCAAGGGCATCGTCGAGGCCTTCAGGCAGGGCGCGAAGAACGCGCTGGCCGCCGGCTTCGACGGCGTCGAGATCCACGGCGCCAACGGCTATCTGCTCGAACAGTTCTTGCAGTCGCGCAGCAACCAGCGCACCGATCAGTACGGCGGTTCGATCGAGAACCGCGCGCGGCTTCTGCTCGAAGTGACGCAGGCCGCGATCGACGTCTGGGGCGCGGGCCGCGTCGGCGTGCGGCTGTCGCCCCACGGCATCGCCAATGATTCCGGCGAGCCCGATCCGATGCCGCTCTACACGCATGTGGTGAAGGCGATCGACAAACTCGGTCTCGCCTATCTGCATTTCATCGAACCGCGCTCCAGCGGTTCGGGGCGAGCCGAAGTCAACTGGCAGAACGTGCCGTCGGCGATGCTGCTGTTCCGTCCGCTCTACAGTGGTGTGCTGATGACCGCCGGCGGCTTCACAGGCGAGACGGCGAACGCCGCGATCGCGGAGGGACATGCCGACATCATCGCCTTCGGTCGCATCTTCATCTCCAACCCCGACCTGCCGCGCCGCCTGCAGCACGATTATCCGGTCACGCCGTATAACCGTGCGACGTTCTATGGCGGCGAGGAGAAGGGGTATACGGACTATCCGGTGTATGACGAGCTGACGCCGGCGTAGGCTTTTCCGTGGCCCGGATAGTGATGCTCCGACCGCCAGCATAATTTCCGTCATTGCGAGCGAAGCGAAGCGATCCAGAATCTTTTCCGCAGAGACAGTCTGGATTGCTTCGCTGCGCTCGCAATGACGGTGTAGCTGCGGGCTGCCCAAGCCCTCTCGCCGCGCGCGGCCTGCACCCGCGAGGCGTCGGGCAAAACACCCGGTCAAGCCCTCCGCGTAAAAAGATTTCACTTTTCCGAATTTCGGATTTGTGGCATACGACGCTCATCCTGGCCCTGCCAAAGGGGCGTTCGCGATCGTCACGACATGCGGGCCGGGTGGCGGTGGACGCGGCAGCGTCGGCGCGGGCGGCGTGATGACAGGGCGGGCAACCGTGAGTCCTCACGCGACGCGGTACGACACCGGCGCTGGAGAGCGGGCTGGTCGATTGTCGGGGGTGAGCACACGCAAGCCCTTGACGATCAGGCGGGTCCGTCCGCGGACGGAGAAGTCGTGTGGTCCTGACGCCCGGGGTCTGTGCGTCAAGTCCCAGCGGTGATGTGGCGGCCCGACCGGGCGCGCGCATCAGCCATCGGCGGGACGACGGGGGCAATAGTGCATCGCTCCCCGGGGAGAGCACGAAGGACGCCGTTAAAACCATCCGCGCAGGGAAGGCCGGGCGATCGGCCACCCCATCGGTCCACCCCGTGAGCACTCTTGTCGCGCACGGACCAACGGGTGCCGCCGGCGCCCGGCCTTCCCTGCGCCCTTTGGCTTCAGAGCGCGCGAACGAAACCTTAAAGCTCGGGCGAAACGCGCCGCGAGAACGCGAAGGCGTGTCAGCTATCTGGAAGGCCCATTGAAAGAGCGATGCAGTTGCCCCAATCTCGTCATTGCGAGCGCCGCGAAGCAATCAAGGATCTTTCCGCAGAGACAGTCTGGATTGCTTCGCTGCGCTCGCAAAGACGATGAGGGAAGCACCATGGCCAAAGCCGCAACCGCCGCAGGTATTGCCACCGGCCAATGCCTCTGCGGCAAGGTCACCTTCGAGATCGACGTCCCCGCACGCTGGGCCTGGCACGATCATTCCGCCGCCAGCCGTCGCGCCCACGGCGCTGCCTATGCGACCTATGTCGGCAGCTGGAAGAAGCGGTTTCGCATCATTTCGGGGAAAACCGCGCTCAGCCGCTACGAGGACAAGGCGACCAAGACCGCGCGCAGCTTCTGCACGCATTGCGGCACGCCGGTCACGTACGAGCGCCCACGCGGCCCGCACATGGTCAACATTCCCCGCGCGCTGTTCAAGGAGCGCACCGGCCGCCAGCCGCTCTATCACATCGCAATCGAAGAGCTTCAGGAATGGGCCTATACCGGCGAGCCGCTGGTGCCGCTGACGGGTTTTCCGGGCGTGGTCTGGCAGCGCTCGAAAAAGAAAAAGCGAGCCAGCGGCGAAGATCCGTTCGATCTGGGGCGCGCGGAGATGTAGCGCACTCCACTCTCGTGCCCCGGACGCAGTGCGGCGCGAAGTGCCGCGCTGCTGAGCCGGGGCCCATGCCTCAGCGAACTCGGCGCAAATCTGGGTCCCGGCTCTGCGTCGCAACGTTGTACGTTGCGCCGCGTCCGGGACATGAGACCGTCCCGCGCAACGCAGCCATGATCGCACTTCCTTGCGCGCGTCCCGCGATTTCGGCCATCATGCGCCTCTCCTCGCGGCAACGCCCGCGGGCCTGGAGGAAACATGAAGAACAAGATCACCGGCCGCTCCGCCTTTCTCGCGTTGCTCAAGGACGAGGGCATCACGCATCTGTTCGGTAATCCCGGCACCACCGAGCTGCCGATCATGCATGCGCTGAAGGACCATCCCGACCTCACCTATGTGATGGCGATGCAGGAGAGCCTGGTGGTGGCGATCGCGGATGGATATAGCCGCGCCTCCGGCAAGCTTGTCGCCTGCAACGTCCATGTCGCACCCGGCCTCGGCAACGCGATGGGCTCGCTCTACAACGCCCAGTTCACGGGCACGCCGATGATCCTCACCGCGGGCCAGCAGGAGCAGGGACACGGCTTGATGGAGCCGGTGCTGTATGGGCCGCTGGTGCGCATGGCCGAGCCGCTGGTGAAATGGGCCGTCGAGGTGACGCGGCTGGAGGATCTGCCGCGCATCGTTCGCCGCGCCGCCAAGGTTGCGATGACGCCGCCGACCGGGCCGGTGTTCATCTCGCTGCCCGGCGACATCCTCAACAGCGAGGCTGGCATCGATCTCGGCCGCTCCACCCGCATCGACGCCCGCACAAAGCCGTCGGACGAGGCGCTGAAGGCTTTTGCCGCGCGCCTGCTCAAGGCCGAGCGCCCCGTAATCGTTACCATGGACGAGGTGGTCAAGAGTGACGCGCTGAAGGAGGCCGCCGAGCTCGCCGAGCTGCTGGGGGCGGCCGCCTATCAGTCCTCGACGCCCTACGGTTCGCACTTTCTCTCCGAGAGCCCGAGCTTCGTCGGCACGCTGGCGCGCGTGCAGAAGGTCGCGCGCGACACGCTCGCACCCTACGATCTTCTGATCGCGCTCGGCGGCGATCCCCTGCGGATGTCGGTCTATAGCGAGGTCGATGCGCTACCGGATGGTCTCGGCATCGTGCAGGTCGGCCTCGCCGATTGGGAGATTGCCAAGAACTACGGCGCCGAGATCGCGCTGAAGGCGGATCTGAAGGAGACGTTGCGCGCGCTGATTCCGGTGCTGAAGGAGATGGGCGGCGTTGCCCTGGCGAGCCGCGCGAAACAACGTCTCGCCGAGCTCGCACCGCAGAACTGGACCGCACGGCGCGGCGCGCTGGTGGAGCAGATCGGCAAGGCCGCGAACCGTAGCCCCATCGATCCGGACTGGCTGGTGTTGCAAATGGTGGAGGCCATGCCCGAAAACGCCATCCTGGTCGACGAAGGCCTCACCTCCAGCCGCCAGATCACGGCGTTGCGTGCGCACCGCGACCGCTTCGGCTATCACGGTCTCGCCTCCGGCGGCATCGGCTGGGGCCTACCGGCCTCGGTCGGCGCCAGCATTGCCAATCCGGATCGGCCCGTCGTCTGTTTCTCCGGCGACGGCAGCGCGATGTATTCGATCCAATCGCTGTGGACCGCGGCGCATCACAAGCTGCCGCTCAATGTCGTCATCGCCAACAATGGCGGCTACCGCATCATCAAGCAGCGCCTGCTCGCATTCCATGGCGATGACAATTACGTCGGCATGGATTTTGTCGATCCGCCAGTGGACTTCGCCGGGATCGCGAAGGCGCTGGGATGCGAGGCGATCAAGGTCAGCGATCCGCGGGAGCTAAAGGCGACGCTGGCGTCGGCGTTCAACCGTCCGGGGACGAAGCTGATCGAGGTGATGGTGGACGGGAAGGTGTAGGCACATCAACCTCCGTCATTGCGAGGAGCGAAGCGACGAAGCAATCCAGATTGTTTTCCGCGGAGGGATTCTGGATTGCTTCGCTTCGCTCGCAATGACGAGGAGGCGGCAGCGGCACTACCCCGTCTTCCCCACCCTGAACCCCGCCGCCGGATGCGGCGCACCTAGCCGCGCACGCCCCTCGCCAAACAGCTTCTCCCGCAGCGTGCCCTGCGCATACTCCTTCTTGTATCGCCCACGCCGCGTCAGCTCCGGGACCAGCATGTCGGCGATATCCTCGAAATCGCCGGGCGAGATCGCGAAGGCGACATTGAGGCCGTCGACATCGGTCGCCTCGAACCAATCCTCGATCTTGTCTGCGACCATCTCCGGCGTGCCGACCACGACAGGACCGGCCCCGCCGACGCCGACATGCTCGATGACGTCGCGCACGGTCCAGACGCGGTCGGGATCGGCGCGGGTGACGTTATCGAGTGCGCTGCGGCCGGCATCGTTCTGGACATGACGCACCTGCTGATCGAGTTCGTAGCCGGAGAAGTCGATGCCGGTCCATCCCGACATGAGGGCCAACGCGCCTTCCGGACTGATATGCGACCGGTAGTCGGCATATTTGGCCGCCGCTTCGGCTTCCGTGTTGCCGAGGATGATCGTCATCATCGAGAACATCAGGATCTCCGCGGGATTGCGGCCGAACGCGGCGGCCTCCTGACGGATCGCCGACACGCGCGGCGCGATCACCTTGGCCGACGGCCCGGACATGAACACGCATTCGGCATGCTTCGCCGCGAACTGCCGTCCGCGCGGCGAGGTGCCGGCCTGATACAGCACGGGCGTCCGCTGCGGCGACGGCTCGCTGAGGTGAATGGTGTTGTTGATGCGGTAGTTCGCGCCCTCGTGGTTGACGCGATGGATTTTTGTGGGATCGGTGAAGATACCGCGCTTGCGGTCGCGCAGTACAGCGTCGTCCTCCCAGCTCCCTTCCCAGAGCTTGTAGACGACCTCCATATATTCGTCTGCGATCTCGTAGCGGTCGTCATGCCCGGTCTGCTTGTCCTTGCCGGCGCCGCGCGCGGCGCTGTCGAGATAGCCGGTGACGACGTTCCAGCCGATCCGTCCCTCGGTGAGATGATCCAGCGTCGACATCCGCCGCGCGAACGGATAGGGCGGCTCGAAGGAAAGATTGCTGGTGACGCCGAAGCCGAGATTTTGCGTTACCGCTGCCATCGCCGAGAGCAACAGCAGCGGTTCATTCGACGGCGTCTGCGCTGCATTGCGCAAGGCTGCGTCAGGGCTGTTGCCATAGACGTCGTAGACCCCGAGTACGTCAGCCAGGAACAGGCCATCGAAGCGGCCGCGCTCCAGCGTTTTGGCGAGATCGATCCAGTAGGGCAGGCGGTTATATTCGGCAGTGCGGTCGCGCGGATGGGTCCACAGGCCCGGTGACTGGTGCGCGACGCAATTCATCGCAAAAGCGTTGAGCCTGATCTGCTTGGCCATGATGGTCCCCCGGCGCCCTGTACCGGGCGCTCTTCGAATGATAGAGCTGCGCTCGAACTTGGCGAAGTTCTTGCATATAACTCGACCTTGGCAAGGCCAAAATCAGCGGTGCTGCTGCGCTTGGCAAGCCAATCTCAAGAGAGCAAGAACGAAATCCCAAGACTATCGAAGTCCCCGCCACTTTCGGAGGCCCACCCGTCTCGGGTATGCTCCTTCGTCTCGCAACCTAAAAAAGAAAATAATGACCAGAGCCGATGCCATCGCCCGCGCCCGTGACGATTTCAAATCCGGCGCGTTCCTCACCGAACTCGACCGTCGCGTCGCCTACCGGACCGAGAGCCAGAATCCGAACCGGAGCGTCGAGCTGCGCGCCTATCTGGAACAGGAGATGGTGCCCGCTTTCGCCGCGCTCGACTTCGAAAGCCGCATGGTCGAATCTCCCAGCGGCAAGGCGCCGTTTCTGTTCGCCGAACACCACGAGAGCGAGACGGCGCCGACCGTGCTGATCTACGGCCATGGCGATGTCGTCGACGGCATGGAAGGCGAGTGGCGCGAGGGCCGCGATCCCTGGCGCACGACGGTTGCGGGTACGCGCCTCTATGGCCGCGGCACAGCCGACAACAAGGGCCAGCACAGCATCAACATGGCGGCACTCCGCGCGGTGCGCGACGCCCGCGGCGGCAAGCTCGGCTTCAACGCCAAGTTCGTCGTCGAGATGGGCGAGGAGATCGGCTCGCCCGATCTCGGCAAGGTCTGCGATCTCAATCGCGATGCGCTCAGGGCCGATCTGTTCATGGCCTCGGACGGGCCACGCCTGTCCGCCGACCGCCCCACACTGTTCCTCGGCTGCCGCGGCGGCATACGCATTCATCTCGATGTGAACCTTCGTGACGGCGGGCATCATTCCGGTAATTGGGGCGGCGTGCTTGCCAACCCTGCAACCATTCTGGTCAACGCGATCTCGACGCTGGTCGACGGCCACGGCCGCCTTCAGCTCAATGCGCTGAAGCCGCCCCGGCTCACCAACCAGATCCGCAGCTATCTTGCCGACGTGCAGGTGGTGCCGACCGAGGACGAGCCG
Organism: Bradyrhizobium sp. LM2.9; assembly: GCF_054056555.1. NCBI lineage: Bacteria > Pseudomonadati > Pseudomonadota > Alphaproteobacteria > Hyphomicrobiales > Nitrobacteraceae > Bradyrhizobium > Bradyrhizobium sp. LM2.9. The sequence goes on along the minus strand of NZ_JBSRYJ010000002.1, from coordinate 5,055,827 downwards.
GCGCTCGCTGAGAGCTGGGGCGAAGAAGGGCTGTCGGCGGCCGAGCGGCTCTATGCCTGGAACACGCTCGAAGTGCTGGCGATGTCGTCCGGCAATATCGAGAAGCCGGCCAACGCCATTCCCGGCCACGCCAATGCCGTGCTGCAACTGCGTTTCGTGGTCGGCACCAAAATCGACGGCCTGATCGACGCCGTCCGCGCACATCTGGTCCGGAAGGGCTTTCCGATGGTCGAGGTGCGGGCGGCGCAGAGCTTTGCCGCCTCGCGCACCGATTTCGACAGCCCCTGGATCAAGTGGGCGGCGGATTCGGTGCAGGAGACCACCGGCAAGGTGCCGGCGGTGCTGCCGAACTTCGGCGGCTCGCTGCCCAACGACGTGTTTTCCGAAATCCTGGGCCTGCCGACGATCTGGGTGCCGCACTCCTATCCCGGCTGCTCCCAGCATGCGCCCAATGAGCACATCCTGCTGCCATTGACCGAAGAGGCCTTGACGGTGATGGCCGGCCTGTTCTGGGATCTCGGGGAATTGCCAGGACCGTTAACACGCCCGCTAACCTGAGCGTTAACCTGAGCCGCCATCCAGTCGAAAGTCACATTCTATTCCGGCTTGTTTTGTGCTTGCATCCCGCCGGCATCATCCTGAAAGGGGACCAAAAGTGAAACACTTCCGTAGCATCGGCCTCGCGCTCGCCGCGACCTTCGCCGTCAGCCAGGCTGGGGCCGAGGAGCTGACCGGTACGCTGAAGAACATCAAGGACACCGGCGCCATCACGCTGGGCTTCCGCGACTCCTCGATTCCGTTCTCCTATCTCGACGACAACCAGAAGCCCATCGGATTCGCGATGGACATCTGCTACAAGATCGTCGACGCCGTAAAGAAGGAGCTCAAGCTCGACAAGCTCGAGGTCAAGCTCAACCCGGTGACCTCGGCGACGCGTATTCCGCTGATGGCCAACGGTACCATCGACCTCGAATGCGGCTCGACCACCAACAATGTCGAACGCCAGAAGCAGGTCGCCTTCACCAATACCCACTTCCTGACCGCCAGCCGCTACGTCTTCAAAAAATCAAGCGGCCTGAAGTCGATCGACGACCTCAAGGGCAAGACGGTGGTCTCGACTGCCGGCACCACCAACATCAAGCAGCTCACCGAAGCCAATGTTGCGAAAAGCCTCGGCGCCAACATCATCCCGGCCAAGGACCACGCCGAATCCTTCCTGATGGTCGAGACCGACCGCGCGGTCGCCTTCGTGATGGACGACATCCTGCTCGCGAGCCTCGTTGCCGGCTCGAAGTCGCCGGACGACTACGTTATCTCCAAGGATGCGTTCTCCAAGCCTGAGCCCTACGCCATCATGCTGCGCAAGGACGACGCGCCGTTCAAGAAGGTGGTCGATGCGGCGACCGCTGCGGTCTACACCTCCGGCGAGGGCCAGAAAATCTACGACAAATGGTTCACGGCCAAGATCCCGCCGAAGGGTCTCAACCTCAACACCCCGATCTCGCCCGAGCTGAAGCACGAGTTCGCCAAGCCGAGCGACTCGCCGAATCCGGACGACTATAAGTAAGCTCCGATCCGTCCTGGAATCAGGACTTGGGGATCAAAATGATGTCCGGCCACTCTTGACACCAGGGTGGCCGGACATTTGCATAGGCGCCCGGGACATCTGTGATTGGCGCGTTCGCGCGGGGGACACGTGAACTACCACTGGAACTGGGGAATTTTCTTCGAGCCCAACCCGATGGGGACCGGCACCTATCTCGACATGCTGCTGTCGGGACTGGTGCTGACCCTCAAGACAGGCGTGCTCGCCTGGATCATCGCGCTGATTTTCGGCACGATCGTCGGCGTGCTGCGCACATTGCCGTCAAAGACCGCGTCCTGGATCGGCTTTTGCTGGGTCGAATTCTTCCGTAACATGCCGCTGCTGGTGCAGCTGTTTCTGTGGTTCTTCGTGCTGCCGGAATTGCTGCCGAAATCGGCCGGCACTTGGCTGAAGCAAATGCCGAACGCACCGTTCTGGACGGCGGCGATCGGCATCGGCTTCTTCATGTCGGCGCGCGTCGCCGTGCAATTGCAGGCCGGCGTCGGCTCATTACCGCGCGGGCAGAGGATGGCCGCGACTGCGCTGGGCCTGACCACTGTGCAGGGCTACCGCTACGTGCTGCTGCCGATGGCGTTCCGCATTATCCTGCCGCCGCTGACCTCCGAATTTCTCAACACCATCAAGAACACGGCCGTGGCCATCACCATCGGCCTGCTCGAGCTCACCGGACAGGCGCGCTCGATGCAGGAATTCTCGTTCCAGGTGTTCGAGGCCTTTACCGCCGCGACCCTGCTTTATCTCCTCGTCAACGTCGTCGTCGTGACTGCGATGCGCTTCCTCGAGCGCTGGGTCGCGATCCCCGGCTACATCACGGGGAAATAGCGCCATGTTCAGCAATCTCGATTTCGACGTCATCCGCCGCGCACTGCCCTATCTGTTCTACGAAGGCATGACGTTCACGCTGATGCTGACGGGGCTCGCGGCACTCGGCGGCCTGGTCTTCGGCACGGCGATCGCGCTGATGCGGTTGTCCGGCTACAAGACGCTCGGATACGTCGCCGGCGTCTATGTCGACTTCATGCGTTCGCTGCCGCTGGTGCTGGTGATCTTCTGGTTCTACTTCCTGGTGCCCTATATCGGGCAGTGGCTGACCGGCTCGTCGCGCCCCATCAGCGTCGGCGCGTTCGCGTCCTCGCTCATCACCTTCATCATGTTCGAGGCCGCGTACTTCTCCGAGATCATGCGTGCCGGCATCCAGTCGATCTCGCGCGGCCAGCCTGCCGCGGCCAACGCGCTGGGGCTGACCTACGCCCAGACCATGCGCTACATCGTGCTGCCGCAGGCGTTCCGCAACATGCTGCCGGTTCTGATCACGCAGACCATCGTGCTGTTCCAGGACACCTCGCTGGTCTACGTGCTGTCGATTACCGACTTTCTGGGAGCTGCGAGCAAGGTCGCGCAGCGCGACGGTCGTTTGGTCGAAATGTATCTGTTCGCCGCAATCGTCTACTTCACCATCTCCTGTGTCGCATCCTACGGCGTCCGCCGCCTCCAGGCGCGCATCGCCATCATCCGTTAGAGCGTATCGGTCATGATCGAAATCAGCCACGTCGACAAATGGTACAGCCCGACCTTCCAGGTGCTGACCGACTGCACCACCAGCGTCACCAAGGGCGAGGTCGTGGTGGTCTGCGGACCCTCGGGCTCGGGCAAGTCGACGCTGATCAAATGCGTCAACGCGCTCGAGCCGTTCCAGAAAGGCGACATCAGCGTCGATGGAACCAAGGTCAACGATCCCAAGACCAATTTGCCGAAGCTGCGCTCGCGGGTCGGCATGGTGTTCCAGCACTTCGAGCTGTTTCCGCATCTGAAGATCATCGACAATCTCTGCCTCGCACAGCAGAAAGTGCTCGACCGGTCGCGCGACAAGGCGGTGGCGAAAGGCATGCAGCTGCTGGAGCGCGTCGGCCTGAAGGAACAGGCGCAGAAGTTTCCCGCGCAACTGTCCGGCGGCCAGCAGCAGCGCGTGGCGATCGCCCGCGCGCTCGCGATGGATCCCATTGTCATGCTGTTCGACGAGCCGACCTCGGCGCTCGACCCCGAAATGGTGAGCGAGGTGCTCGACGTCATGGTGGACCTCGCCCATGAGGGCATGACCATGATGGTCGTCACCCACGAGATGGGCTTTGCCCGCAAGGTCGCCAACCGCGTGATCTTCATGGATCGCGGCGAGATCGTCGAGGACGCCCCGAAGGAGGATTTCTTCGGCAAGCCCCGCAGTGACCGCGCGCAGAAGTTCTTGTCGAAGATTTTGTCGCACTGACTCCAGCGCCGTCAATCCGGGTTCATTCGCTGCGCGAACGCCCCGGAATGATGAAACGAGGGGTGATCGGTGCCCCCGATTCGCGTATAACCGCGCCAATTTCCTCTTCCCGCCAGGAGACCTGCCTTGGACTCGATCGCCTACGTCAACGGCTCATTCGTCCCGCTCTCGGACGCTAAAATCTCGGTCCTCGATCGCGGTTTCCTGTTCGCCGACGGCATCTACGAGGTCTCGGCGGTGCTCGACGGCAAGCTGATCGACAACGCCTCGCATCTGACGCGGCTGGAGCGCTCGGTCGGCGAGATCCAGCTGAAGCTGCCCGAGACGGTCGAGCGCATCACCGAGATCCAGAAGGAACTGATCGCGCGCAACAAGGTCGAGAACGGCCTCGTCTATCTCCAGGTCACGCGTGGGGCCGACAAGGGCCGCGACTTCGCCTTCCCCAAGAGCGACGTCAAGTCGAGCCTGGTGATGTTCACCTCGGAGAAGGACATCATCAACGCGGCCATCGGCCAAGACCGGCATCAACGTCATCACCGTGCCCGACATCCGCTGGGAGCGGCGCGACATCAAGAGCGTCGCGCTGCTGGCACAGGTGCTTGCGAAACAGGCGGCGGCCGAAGCCGGTGCGGGCGAGGCTTGGATGCTGGAGGACGGCTACGTCACCGAGGGCGGCTCGTCCTCGGCGTTCATCCTGACGCAGGACGACGTCATCGTGACCCGCAAGAACTCCAACGCGATCCTGCCGGGCTGCACCCGCAAGGCGGTGGTGGCGCTTGCGGAAGAGCGCCAGCTCCGGGTCGAGGAGCGTTCCTTCACGGTCGCCGAAGCGCTCGCCGCCAAGGAGGCCTTTGCCACCTCGGCGTCGCTGTTTGTCCAGCCGGTGGTTGCGATCGACGGCAAGAAGATCGGCGACGGCAAACCCGGCCCGATGGCAACAAGGCTGCGCGAGATCTACGTGGAGTTCGCCAAGGCGACGGCGGTCTGACGAAGCTGCCATAGGTGGGGCAAATGCGCGCTTGCGCCGTGCCCACCCTTGTATTAGCGCGCCGCAGCTCACGCCACCGACGCCTTCACCTTCACCGGATGAACCGCACGGAACGCGATAGCGATCCTGTTCCAGGCATTGATGGCCCCGATCAGCATCGTCAAGTTGACCGTCTCCACCTCGGAGAATTGTGCGCGGACCTGTTCGTAGACGTCGTCAGGCGCGTGCGTCTCGGAGATCAGCGTCACCGACTCGGTCCATGCCAGCGCGGCGCGCTCGCGGTCGGTGTAGAGCGGGGATTCGCGCCAGGCGTTGAGCAGATAGATGCGCTGCTCGGTCTCGCCGCGCTTGCGGGCGTCCTCGGTGTGCATGTTGATGCAGAAGGCACAGCCGTTGATCTGCGAAGCGCGGATCTTGACGAGCTCGATCAGCGATTTCTCCAGTCCCGTCGACTGGATCTGCTCTTCCAGCGCCATCAGCGCCTTCATCGTGTCGGGTGCGGCCTGGTAGAAATTCATGCGGGGTTTCATGGTCGTTCTCCTTGCTTGCTGGGTTGATGTCAGTGGGCGCCGCCGGCCGAGGCATGGCCGGCCTTCTTCAGGAAGAGGGTAGCGATCAACGCGACGATCAGTGCCACGCCGAGCAGATAGAAGGTGTCGCTGAAGGCGAGGATATAGGCCTGCTTCTGCACGATATGGCCGATCGCAACATAGGTGCGATGCGACGCGTCCGCACGGTCGAGGATGCCGTGATTGACGAAGTATTGGGTGAGCTGTTCCAGCCGCGTCCGCGTCGCCTGCTCGAACACCGAGACCGACTGCATCAGCACGTTGGAGTGATACTGCTCGCGCTTGGTCAGCAGGGTCTGCAACAGCGCGATGCCGACGGCGCCACCGAGATTGCGCATCATGTTGAACAAGCCGGAGGCCGAGCCCGCGTTCTCCGGTTCGATGCCTGATGTCGCCACCGCAGACAGCGGCGCCATCACCAGCGCCTGGCCGATCGCACGAACCACGTTGGGGCCAGAGCAATTGATCGGCGGCATAGTTGCCGGTCATGTAGATGTTCATGAAGTTGGAGGCCGCGAACAGGACGAAGCCGACGCCGATGATGAGCCGCGCATCGAGCTTCTGCATCAGGCGTGGCACCAGCGGGATCAGCAGGAGCTGCGGCAGGCCGGTCCAGGCCAGCACCATGCCGATCTGCTCGGCATTGTAGCCCTGGATGCGGGCCAGATATTGCGGCAGGATGAACACCGAGCCGTAGAGCGCGATTCCCAGTAGGAAGTTCGCGAGCATGCCGAAACCGAAATTGCGGCGAACGAGCAGACGCAGGTTCAGGAGCGGCTTCTTCACCGTGAGCTCGATGATCAGGAAGGCGGTCAGCGCGACGGCCGCGATGACGGAGAGCTTGACGATGAAGGGCGAGCCGAACCAGTCGTCCTTGTTGCCTTCCTCCAGGACGGTTTGCAGCGCGGACAGTCCGATCGCCATGGTGATGATGCCGGCCCAGTCGCCCTCGCGCAGCAACGACAGCTTCATCGGCTTTGCGTCCAACGCGTACCAGAGCATGCCGACCATGATCGCGCCGGGGACGACATTGACGTAGAAGATGTACTGCCAGCCAAAATTCTCGGTGAGATAACCGCCGATGGTTGGGCCGATCGCGGGCGCGAACGTCGCCGACAGCGCAAACAGCGCAAGCCCGACCGGCTGTTTTCCGCGCGGCAGCAACGTGATGATCAGCGTGAACGCCATCGGGATCAGCACGCCGCCGGTGAAACCTTGCACCGCCCGCAGCACGATCATCTGCGGCAGGTCCTGCGCCAGCGCACAGGCGGCCGACAGGATCAGGAACAGGACCGCGTTGGTGAGGAGATAGATGCGGATCGAAAACACCTGCGCGAGCCAGCCGGACAGCGGGATCACCACGATCTCCGCGATCAGATAGGAGGTCGAGATCCAGCCGCCGTCGTCGATGCCGGCGCCGATCGCGCCCTGGATGTCGGCGAGCGAGGCGTTGACGATCTGGATGTTCAGCACCGCCATGAAGGCGCCGAGCGTCGCGCCGATCACGGCGATCCAGGTCTTGGTGGAAACCGCCGGCGTGGCGGGAGCGGCTCGAGCGGGAATGCCGGCGGCGGAAGCGGCGTTCAGGGCGGGTTGGAGAGTGCTCATGGAAGGCCTCGTCTCGGATACGGAGACAGGATGCATCAGGCGAGTGTTTTCGATAATCGAGCAAGCGTTGGAAGGATCGTCCGGCAGGACTTGATAATGCTGCCGGAGTTGGCCTTTAGCCGCCGTTGGGTCGCGTCGCATTGTCGGCGAGGCGCTTGGCCGTCTCGCGCTCGGCCAGCACGGTCGCCTTGGTGTCGACTGTCGGCTGCGCCGACATACCGGGGCGCAGCAGCCCGGTCAGGCGGTGGTCGTCGAGCACGATCTTCACCGGTACGCGCTGCACGATCTTGGTGAAATTCCCGGTGGCGTTGTCGGGCGGCAGCAGTGCGAATTCGAGGCCGCTCGCCGGCGACAGGCTGTCGACATGGCCGCGCAGGATCTGGTTGCGGAAACTGTCGACATGCAGTTCGACCGGCTGGCCGGCGCGAACATGGGTGAGCTGGGTCTCCTTGAAATTGGCGACCACATAGACCGCATCGAGCGGCACCACCGCCATCAATTGCGTGCCGGCCTGCACGAACTGTCCCACGCGCAGTGAGCGGGCGCCGACCGTGCCGTCGACCGGCGCGGCAATCTCGGTGTAGGAGAGATTCAGCGTCGCCTGCTCCGCGACCGCGCGCGCGTGTTCGAGCTGGGCTGTGGCCTGCGCGCGCTGGGTGGTGAGTACGTCGATCTTGCGCTGTGCGGCCACGAGGCCCGACTTCGCGTGTTGCAGTTGCGCGTTGCTGGCGCGCAACGCAGCGTCAGTCTGCTGGGCGCGCTGGATCGTGCCGGAGCCCGACTTCATCAAATCGTCGTAGCGGGCGCGCTCCTCCTGCGCGAATTTCAGATTCGCGTCCGCAGCAGTCACATCGGCCGTGCTCTGCTCGATGATAGGCTGCTGAAGTTCGAGTTGGGCATCGAGGTTACGCACCGACGCTTCCGCCGCAGCCACATCGGCGCGGGCCTGGTCGAGCGCCGCCTTGAAGTCGCGGCCGTCGATCTTTGCCAGCACCTGGCCCGCTTTGACCTTTTCGTTGTCGCTGACCAGCACCTTGGCGATATAGCCCGAGACTTTTGGCGCGATAATCGTGGAGTCGGCCTTCACATAGGCATCGTCGGTTGTCTCGAGGTAGCGCCCGGTGGTCCAGTAATCGTGTCCGTAATGGACAATCGCTGCCGTGCCCGCGAGAAGAGCGAGCACCAATGCCGCGCGCCGGACGATATTCCGCGCCGGCACCGGAAGCGGAACCTTGGGGTTATCATGAGTGATTTCAGTCGCTTGCTGGAAGTTTTCGGTGCGGGGCATCTCGGACATCGCGATCTCCTATCGGCTGACTGAGAGTATCGGTCTTCCTGACTCGCGCGATAATCGGCAAAATACCGGAAAGATTATCCATTTTGAGTGGATAGTTGGGGCCATCGCTTGGGTGTGGGGTGTACCGAGCCAGGGGGGCGACTGCCCCAGAGCGATTGCCGCGTCTGTCGCGCGATTGCTGCTAATGCATGCGCGAACCGTGGGACAATCGGACGGATAATCCGACTAAATTCCTTGCGATTATCGATCAAGAGCGGATAATCAGTCTGCATGGACCGATTGACCAGCCTTGAAGTCTTCAGCCGGGTGGTCGAGACCGGCGGCTTCTCTGCAGCGGCCCGTAAGCTCAACATGTCGACCACCATGGTGAGCAATCACGTTCAGGCGCTGGAAGACCGGCTCGGCGTGAGGCTGCTCCAGCGCACCACGCGCAAGGTCAACCTCACCGAGATCGGCAGGGCCTATTACGACCGCTGCATCCAGATCCTCGCCGATATCGAACAGGCCGACGATATCGCGAGCGAGTTGCAGTCGGTGCCTCGCGGCCACGCTACGGATCCACGTCGCCACGCACATGGTGCCGTTCGTCGCGCCCGTGGTGGCGAAGCTCCTGTCGACCTATCCAGAGCTCAGGATTGATCTGCGCATGGGCGAAGCCGACATCGACCTCATCGAAGAAGGTTATGACGTTGCCCTGCGCATGACCTCACCGCCGGATTCGAGCCTGATCGTCCGCAGCCTCGCCACCTGGCGCCACGTGCTGTGCTGCTCGCACGACTATCTCGAAAGGCACGGTCGCGTGCAGAAGCTCGATGAGCTCACCGCGCACAATTGCGCCCGTCACTTGAACTATCCGTTCGGCGACGATTGGCGCTTCTTCGATCGCAAGGGCACGCCGGCATCGGTGCGAATTTCGGGCAGCTTCATCACCAACAGCGGTGAGGCCTTGCGAAAGGTGGCGCTGGAAAGCGCTGCCGTCTGCCTGATGGCGGGTTTTCTCGTCCAGGACGATCTCGAAGCCGGTCACCTCGTTCGCCTTCTGCCAGAGAATATCGTCCCGTCGAGATGTCGATGAACGCGGTCTATCCGCACCGGCATCATCTGTCGGCGAAGGTCAGGACCTTCATCGACATGCTCGTGCATCACAGCGCCGAGCAGCAGAAGCTGATCAATCCCTACTCATGACCGGGGCGGCGCCGGCAGCCGCCCGAACACTTTTTCGAGCGCCATGCCGACTGCAAGCAGGCAGCGATCGCTGCCTGCGGGACCATCCAGCTCGAGCCCGATCGGCAGTTTGCTGACCGCGCCGAGCGCAATCGGAATCTGGATTCCGGGAAGCCCGGCATTGCTGCCGGGATCGGTGTTCTGGATGAACAGGCCAAAATTTTCGAGGCTGCTGGCGTCGGGGTTGGAAGCGATCGCAACGCGCGGCGTGGTGGGGAAGGCGATGGCGTCGAGCCGGTTGTCCGCAAAGGTCCTGCCGTAGAGCGCCTGCAGGGCGGGACGCGCGGACTTGATGGCGGCCTCATAGATCGGGCCGGCATCGACCCAGGGTAGTGTCGGGACCAGGCAGTTTGCGCGGGATCACGAGGCCGTCATAGGTAGCCTTGACGTCGGGGCTCGCGATCTCCCGCGCCAGGGCGTCGATAGTAATGCCGGTGCCGGTGTGCGCGAGATAGGCCACCATGTCGTCATAGGCCTCGTACAGCGCGACGGGAAAGCCGACCTGGCCGTTAAGTTCGGCGAGCTGCGGCATCTCGATCTCGACGACCGTGACGCCCTGTGTCTTCACTTTCGCGACCGCCGCCTGGAATGCGGCATCGGTGTCGGTATCAAGATTGATCAGCATCGACCTGACGATGCCGATTCGTATCTGCTTCAGATCAGCCGGCTGAACGGCGTCGCCGCCCGCAATGACGCGGTCGAGCAGTTCGACATCCGTCATGGTCGCGGCCATCGGGCCCGCGGTGTCGCGGGTGTGCGAGATCGGCGCGATGCCACCTTGCGGATAGCGTCCGATGGTCGGGCGCAGCGACGCGCAGCCGTTCAGCGCAGCCGGCACCCTGACCGATCCGCCAGTGTCGGTGCCGAGCCCGCCCGCGACGATCCGCGCGCCGATCGCGGCGCCCGTTCCGGAGGAGGACCCGCCCGCGATCAGGGCGCGGTTATAGGCGTTGCGCACGCCGAACTCCGCGCCGGTCTTGAATGCGGTGTTGTAGCCGGAGATGCCGAAGGCGAGCTCGTGCATGTTGGTTTTGCCGATGATGACCGCGCCCGCGGCGCGCAGCTTTGCGACAACAGGCGCGTCAGCCTTCGGAACGTATTGCTTCAGCGCTGGCGTTCCTGCGCTACAGGGAAGCCCCGCGACCTCGATATTGTCCTTGATCACGACAGGCACGCCGCCGAGTGGCTTCCTCCTGTCGCCCGTCGCGTCGAATACGGCCGCAGCCTTCAGGGCGCCGGCCTCGTCCAGGGTGACGAAGGCATTGAGATCGGCATTGGCCTTGGCGCGGGCAAGAGCCTCCGTCGTGAGCGCGGTGCTCGTGATTTTTCCGGCGCGGAGGTCGGCCGCGGCCTGGGTCAGGGTCAACTGGTCGAAATCCATGATGCGTCACCCGATTGCAGGAGCGCCATCAGGGCGCCCCTCAGTTCCAGAGGCTGAAGCCTCGTCGGTGCCCCGTCAACCGTCGGCGCGCATCTTTGCAGGTGACGGCGCATCGAGCTCGGCCAAGAGCCGTTCGACCTCGGCCTTCACCTTTCCGATCGCGGCGTCTTTAACCGGCCCGTAGCCGCGGATATCCATCGGGGCTTTTGCAATGGCGATGAGGTCAGGCAGATGCGCTGCGTCGAGCCCGCCGAGCAGCCGTTTGATGACGCGATCGTACCAGGTGATCAGCTCCCGTTCGGCGCGCCGTTCCGCCGTGTAGCCGAACGGATCGAACGGCGTCCCGCGCAATCCCTTCATCCGCGCGAGCATGGCAAGCGGTGTCTGGACCCATTGCCCGAAGGCGCGTTTGCGCGGACGTCCGCGGGCGTCGCGCCTCGACGGCAGGAACGGCGGGGCGAGGTGATATTGGATGCTGAAGTCGCCTTCGAACTCGCCTTTCAACGCGTCGAGGAAACTACCCTGCATGTGCAGCCGCGCCACCTCGTACTCGTCCTTGTAGGCCATCAGCTTGAACAGGGCGCGCGCGACGGCCTCGGTCAACGCCTCGCTGTTCAAATTGGCTTCGGCATTGCGAACGTTTGCAACGAGTGTCCGATAACGCGTCGCGTAGACGCGGTCCTGATAAGCAGTGAGGAATTCGGCGCGGCGGTCGATCAATTGGTCGAGCGTCTCGGTCTTGGGCGACTCGTCCGTCTTCGGCAGAAAGTCCGGATCGGCAGTCGCGATCCGGCCCCAGGCAAAGGCCTGCTTGTTGCGCTGGACCGCGACGCCGTTGAGCTCGATCGCGCGCAGCAGTGCCGATAGCGAGACCGGCAGCAGCCCACGCTGCCAGGCAAAGCCCAGCATGATGATGTTGGCATAGACGGCATCGCCGAGCAGGCGCTCGGCAAGCGCGTTGGCGTTGATGGTGTCGAGATTGCCGTCGCCGATCACCTGGCCGATCGCGCGCAGGCGGGCGGGTGATGCGAGATCGGCGTCGCGGAAGCGGACGACGTCGCCGGTCGGCATCTCCGCGGTGTTGACCGCGGCGCGCGTGCCTTTCCGATAGGTGCCGGACGCTTTTGGCGAAGAACTGACGACGAGGTCGCAGCCGATCAGCGCATCGGCCGCGCCCTGGTCGATGCGCACCTGATGCAGCGCCTCGGGGTTTGGCGCAAGCCGGATATAGCTCAGCACCGGCCCGAATTTCTGCGCAAAGCCGGTAAAATCCAGCACCGAGACGCCGCTTCGTTCGAGATGCGCCGCCATGCCGATCAGCGCGCCGACCGTGATCACGCCAGTGCCGCCGACGCCCGTGATGAGCAGATCATATGGACGGTCGAGCGTTGCGGGCGCGGGCAGGGGAAGCGTGGCCGCGTGGCCGACAGCGTCGATCTGGCTCGCGCTCTTCTTTCGGCGCGTCGCACCCTCAACGGTGACGAAGCTCGGGCAGAACCCGTTGAGGCAGGAGAAGTCCTTGTTGCAGGATGAGAGGTTGATCTGGCGCTTGCGGCCGAACGGCGTCTCCTTGGGCTCGACGCTGAGACAGTTGGATTCGACCGAGCAGTCGCCGCAGCCTTCGCAGACGAGATCGTTGATATAGGCAAAGCGTTTGGGGTCGGCCATCTCACCACGCTTGCGCCTGCGCCGTTTCTCTGTGGCGCAGGTCTGCTGATAGATCAGCACCGAGACGCCGGAGATTTCGCGCAGCTCGCGCTGCACGCTGTCCATCTCGTTGCGCGGATGGATGGACACGCCGACAGGCAGGTCCCCTGGCGAAAATTGCGTGGGATTGTCCGACACCAACGCGATGCGCGCAACGCCCTCGGCGCGGACGCTGTGCGCGATGGCGTGCACGCTGACCGGGCCGTCAACAGGTTGGCCGCCGGTCATCGCGACCGCATCGTTGAACAGGATCTTGTAGGTGATGTTGGCTTGAGCCGCGATCGCCTGCCGGATCGCCATCGAGCCCGAATGATAATAGGTGCCTTCGCCGAGATTCTGGAAGACGTGCTTTTTGCCGGTGAAGCGTGACGAGGCCGCCCAGTTCACGCCTTCGCCGCCCATCTGGATCAGCGACGATGTCTCGCGGTCCATCCAGCTCGCCATGAAATGGCAGCCGATGCCGGCCAGCGCCTTCGATCCTTCCGGCACTTTTGTCGAAATGTTGTGCGGGCATCCGGAGCAGAAATACGGCGTGCGCGTCGCACCGCTGACATTGATCGTGCGCGCGGCCTCAGGCATCAAGCCGGCTGCGCGTGCGGCGAGGTTGAGCCCCGGAAACATCGGATCGAGCCGGCGCGCCAGCACGGACGCCAACGCGCGCGGTGACAATTCGCCGATCCAGGAGATCAGCCGCGCGCCGGTCTCGTCATGCTTTCCGACCATGCGCTCGGGCTTTGCGCCGGGATAGTCGTAAAAATATTCCTTGAACTGGCTCTCGATGATGCCGCGCTTCTCCTCGACCACGAGGATCTCGCGCTTGCCTTTCACGAACGCCATCGCGTCATGCAGCGCCAGCGGCCAGACCATGCCGACCTTGTAGATGTCGATGCCGATGCCGCGGCAGGCCGCTTCGTCCAGGCCCATCAGCCGCATCGCTTCCATCAAATCGAGATGCGCCTTGCCCGTGGTGACGATGCCGTAGGTGGCGCCCGAGATGTCGTAGATGTGACGGTCGATCGGATTGGCCTTTGCGAAGGCGTAGACCGCGTGCTTCTTCGCCTCCAGCCGCTCCTCGATCTGCGGCCCCGGCAGATCCGGCCAACGATAGTGCAGCCCGCCCGGTGGCGGCGCGAAGTCCGGCGTGTGGAAGGCGCGCGGCGGGCGCAGCGCAACGGACGCGCCGGATTCCACGATCTCCGAGATTGCCTTGAAGCCCACCCACATGCCGGAGAAGCGGCTCAGCGCATAGCCATATGCGCCGAACTCGAGATATTCGGCGACGCTGGCGGGGTGCAACGTCGGCATGAACCAGCTCATGAAGGCGACGTCGGACTGGTGCGGCATCGAGGATGAGACGCAGCCATGGTCGTCGCCGGCGACCACCAGAACGCCGCCATGCGGCGAGGAGCCGTAGGCGTTGCCGTGCTTGAGCGCATCGCCGGAGCGGTCGACGCCGGGACCCTTGCCATACCAGAGCCCGAACACGCCATCGACCTCGCGGTCGGCTTGCGTCTCGACCTGCTGCGAGCCGAGCACCGCGGTCGCGGCAAGATCTTCGTTCACTGCGGGGAGGAACTCGATGCGGTCGCGCTTCAGCCGCTCCGGGATGCGCCACAGTTCCAGATCGACGCCGCCGAGCGGCGAGCCGCGATAGCCTGAGATGAAGCCGGCCGTGTTCAGCCGCGCGGCACGGTCACGCCTGATCTGGTCCAGCGCGATGCGGACGATGGCCTGCGTGCCGGTGAGGAAAACACGGCCCTCGTCGCGATCGTAGCGGTCGGACAGCTCGTAGGCGTCGAGTGACGGAATGGCGTCCATGGCGGACCTCCCGCGGCATCCTTGCCGAATGGGAGAAGGGTAGACTTGGGTGACTGGTAGGTCTTACCTGATTTACCCGATGACGCGTCCGTTCTGGTAGAATTATCCGGTACGGTCTATAAGGTGGTTGGATAATCCATCTTGGTGGTTTGCATGATCGAAGACCAGGACGCGCGGATTCTCGCCTACCTTCAGAGGGACGGCCGCGCCACCAACCAGCAGCTCGCCGACGCGGTCGGCATGTCGACCTCGGCGTGCTGGCGCCGGGTGCGTGCGCTCGAGGAGAGCGGAGCCATCCAGGGCTATGCGGCCCTGGTCGCGCGCGAGCAGGCGGGCTTTGCGATGTCCGCGATCCTCCACGTCTCGCTGGAACGACACGACGCCAAATTCGTCGACGAGTTCGTCGCGCGGGTGACCACGCGGCGTGAGGTGCTGGAGTGCTTTGCGACCACGGGCGATGCCGATTATCATTTGCGTGTCGTGGTGCAGGACATGGCGGCCTAGGGTCTGTTGGGATTCAGGATTCTCATCGGGGCTTGGTTGTGATTCAAGCTTGGGATGGACCGATTCGTTTTGACTGACGCCCAATGGGCGAAGATGGAGCCGCATTGTCTTGGCAAGCCGGGAGATCCGGGCCGCAGCGGCAAGGACAACCGACTGTTTGTCGAGGCCGTTCTGTGGATCGCCCGAACCGGCAGTCCCTGGCGGG
The DNA here is from genome assembly GCF_054056555.1 of Bradyrhizobium sp. LM2.9. NCBI lineage: Bacteria > Pseudomonadati > Pseudomonadota > Alphaproteobacteria > Hyphomicrobiales > Nitrobacteraceae > Bradyrhizobium > Bradyrhizobium sp. LM2.9. The sequence goes on along the minus strand of NZ_JBSRYJ010000002.1, from coordinate 5,040,657 downwards.
ATCTGCCGGCGATGTTCGGCCACTGGAATAGCACATTCACGCGCTTTCGCGACTGGGTGAAGGCGGATGTCTGGAAGCGGCTGTTCGAGGCCATCTCCGACGATCCCGACATGGAATACGCCATGGTCGACGCCACCATCGTCAAGGTCCACCGCCACGGTCTGGGCGCAAAAGGGGGACGCAAAGCCAGGCGATCGGCCGCTCGAAAGGGCGGCATGACCACCAAAATTCTGGCGCTCACCGATGCGCTCGGCAATCTCGTGCGCTTCGTGCTCCTGCCGGGACAGCGTTTCGATACGGTGGGCGTGCCGCCGCTCATCGAGGGATTGGCCTTCAACGCGCTGATCGCTGATAAGGCCTTCGATAGCAACGCCATCATCGCCGAACTCGAAGCGCGTGGCGCCAAAGTCGTCATCTCCCAGCATCCGCGCCGTGCACAGCCTCTCGCCATCGACAAGGAGATGTACAAATGGCGGCATCTCATCGAGAACTTCTTCGGCAAGCTCAAGGAATTCAAGCGCATCGCAATGCGCGCCGACAAGACCGACCAGAGCTTCACTTCAATGATCTATCTGGCCGCGGCCGCGATAAACTCCAGATGAATCCCAACAGACCCTACAACAGATTCCTCGACGAGTTCATGTTCCGCATCCCCGGCATTCGCTACGTCCGCAGCAACGTGGTGCTGAAGGAAATCAAGACCAGCGTCGCGCTGCCGTTTTGAGGCAACTTCATCCGCGCCGCAGTTGGCGCAGCGACAGCATATGCAAGAGGATCGAGCTCGGCACCACGAAGGTAGGGGTCAGCACATTCGGAAAGGTGTCTACAGCCATGGCCGGGCCCTCTGGAATGATGAGCTGGAACGGACCCGGCGACATGATCATCCCCAAGGTGATCGCGACGGCGAAATCAGCGAGGCCGAAGATGTTCCAAAGCATCGCCGTTTTTCGACCCTCGACCGTTCCGGTCGCCAGGGCAATCGCCGCCGGTACCGCGAACAGGCCGGTCAACACATCGCCAGTTCCTGCCGGCAGCGCCCATAGGCCCGGCATCACCCCCCACAGCCAGTAAACGAGCCATTGGCTGCCAAAGACGCGGTAAAGCTGCAGGGCGATGAGCCACGTCATCGGCATTGCATCGAGCAACTGTCCCACCCGCTTCGACAGCAGCAACACCGGAGCAGCGACGATCACGGGCAGCAGCATCGCCGCCGGAAGCAGCGGCAGGGAGGAGGCACCGGTGCGGAATGCGCCGTTGATGGCTGCCGTCCAGGTGACGGCTGCCCACAGCGTGAAAGGAACCATGACGGCTAGCCAGGTCGCCTGGCGTTGTCTTGGCGTGAACGCTGTGCTTTCGAGACCGATCCACAAGCCAAGCGCTATCAGCCCGTGGGCCATCAGCCGAACGCCAAGGGCCGGAAAGCCGCTCTCCGGAAGCGCGGGTAGCGCGTAGATCAACCAGGTCCACAGCGTCGTGAACGCAACGATCCACATCAGGCTGAGCCAGGCGGGCCGCGGGGCCATCACGGCAGCGGAAACAGTATCGGCGTTCATCGGCGTTCCTCCCGCTGCGTCACGGTGGCTTCTTCCGCTGATCCGGCCCTCAAGAGAAGCATGAAGACGAGAATATGGCTGACGAGCAGCAGCGGCACGTAGAGGGCCGGGATATAAATTCCGGCGCCGAACAGGCCCGGATTCTGGATTTTGGTTACGCCCATGTAGTACGCATTTAAAAGGTCCAGCGTGCCCCAGACGTTGAATATCCAGACCATCGGAACGGCGATCGACCATCGCCAGGACAGCGCTGCCATCGACATGAGCGCGAGCGTGGCGGCGATGAGATCTCCCCATCCGACCTCGCTGGCGAAATCCGGGCTCAACTCCGAAGACACGAATCCGGCAACCATGAAGTTCATCCCCAAGAACCTGAACGCATGGAACGCAGCGAGAAGTCTCAGGGCGTCATGGCGCGGCATGGCGCGGAGCGCCGGCCAAACATAGATGGCGGCCACCACCGAGCTTGTCAGGAAAGCCCCGGCGACGCTGAGAACGAACGGAAGGTTAAAGCTCGGTGGCACGTTCGGATGTCCTTGTGATTGTCCGTCCGGTCGAGTGAGTCGAAGCCGGTCGTTTCGATCCGGCGTCGACGCGCGCTCAGGGTTTGGTCATGAGCAGCCGGAGCGGCATCAGCGGACCGACTGCAATGTATTCGTGATCGATGAGATCCTGCTTGGCGAGCGGCAGGGCGTCCATGATGGCGCGCCCTTCGATGACATCCTTGACATCCAGCAGGAAGACGGCTCCGCGCCCGTCGGACCGCGAATACCATTCACGAACCTTTCCATTGAGATAGAGCTGTACGGTCTGCCTGATTTCATCGGGCATGACGGCCATGACCTGTTCGCGTGTGACGCCTGGCCTGACGGACAGGATGACCATCACCCCGGTTGTGGGCGATGCGGCTTGTGCTTGGGCAGGGGATGTATCGGCCATGGAAGTCGCACCTATCAATGTGAGGGTGAGTGCCAAGACGGCGTGACGGATTGCTTTCATCGGTCTCATTTCTCCGATCACGGCGGTCGCCGTGGTGTCGCGAGTGTCAGCGCATGCGGCGGTGCTGCTTGCAGGCTGGATGTAAGGCTGCTTTGCACCGGCGACTATTCGCGATAATGTTGATGGGTTATGAAGCAGAACTTCACAGTCAGGCACGGTGCACTCGACGGCGTGGAGGCGTTCCTGAGTGTCGCCCAGCACCGCAGTTTCCGCCGGGCGGCCGCTGAACTCGGGGTCACGCCATCGGCCATCAGTCAGGCGGTACGAGCGCTCGAGGCGCGCGTGGGCGCGGCGCTCTTCATCCGCACGACCCGCAGCGTCGGTCTGACCGAAGCCGGCGAAAGGTTCTTTGCTCGCGCAAGACCAGCCTTCGAAGAGCTCATCGCAGCAAGCGGGGCGGCGCGTGAGCTCGGACAGCGGCCGGCCGGTCTCCTGCGTCTCACCGTACCGCGCTCGGTCGTGCCGATCCTGCTGGAGCCGGTGGTCGCGTCGTTCTGCCGGGCGTTTCCCGAGATTGAGGTGGAGCTTGCTGCAAGCGAAGAGCTGGTCGACCTCGCTGCCGGAGGTTTTGACGCCGGCATCAGGATGGGCCAGTTCATCACCCCAGACATGATCGCGGTGCGGCTGACGAAGCCGCTGCCGCTCATCATCGTGGGCAGCCCGGCTTACCTCGACCGCCGCGGCTGGCCCGAGCGCCCGGACAATCTGCGTGAGCACGCGTGCCTGAGATTGCGGCGATCGAACGGTGCGCTTGCATCATGGTCCCTCAACGACAACGGGCGTTCGATCGAGATCGCCGTTTCGGGACCTTTCATCGCCAACGACTTTCCCACGATGCTCGGCGCTGCCGTCGAGGGTGTAGGTCTTGCGCAAGTGCCCGCACCGCTCGCCGCCGGTGCCTTGACGACGGGAAAACTCGTCCACGTGCTGGAGCAATTCGCGCCGATGACGCCGGGGGTGTTCCTCTACTATCCCGGCCATCGACAAATCATGCCGAAGTTGCGAGCCTTTATCGATCATGTGAAGGGCCGCTCAGGAGCCACAAGCTGATCCGAGTCCGGATCTAACGAACTGACGCTGCCGTTTTGATCGAGCTGCGGGGTGCGCAAAAGTGTTCCTGCGCCGTGCCCCACCACGCAAGCAGCCTACCGCTCCTCCCCGCACGAACCTGTTCCGCAGCGTCCCGACACCGGTGATGTCGATCTCCACGACATCGCCGTGCTTGATGTCCGGCGACGCACCGTCGGTACCCATCCAGATCACATCGCCGGGCCACAGTGTGAAGTATTTCGTCAGCTCCACCAGGAACGCCACCACGCCGAAGATCATGTCGTTGGTGTGGAAGCGGTTGGTCTCCTTGCCATTGACCCGGACGACGGTTTCCATTTTCGCAAGATCGGCCTCGGTTTCGATCCATGGGCCCATCGGCTTGAACGTGTCGGCGTTCTTCGACCGCCACAGGCTGCGGTCGGCCTTCTGCCAGCTCCGCTCGCTGACGTCGTTGCCGATGGTGTAGCCGAACACGCAATCCATCGCGGTCTGTTTGGTGAGATGCTTCACCTTCTTGCCGATGACGACGACGAGCTCGCCTTCATAGTGGATCTTGTCCGTCGCAAAAGACGGGATCACGACCTCCTCGTCATGGGCGATCAGCGCGTTCTGTGCGCGATAGCCGATCTCGGGCCGATCAGGCACGGCCGGCACCTCGCCGCGCTTGTCGGCGGCCTCTTTCAGGTGTTTCAGGTAGTTCAGGCCGACGCAGTAAAACGTGCGCGGGATCAGCGGCAGCTCGATCTTGACCTGCGACAGCGGATGCGTGCGCGAGGTGCGCTGCCATTCGCCAAACGGATCGCCGGTGACCGCGATCACCTGGTCGCCCTCGACGATTCCCCATGAAGCCTTGTCCGAGGCGGTGAATTTCAGCCAGCGCATGCCGTGTCTCCGTTGCTATTCCGCGGCATGGCGCGGCTGCATTTTCCAGGCGCCGGCGGCCGGCCGCTTGAGCCCGAGATTTTCCCGCAGCGTCTTGCCGCGATACTCCTTCTGGAATAAGCCGCGCCGCTGCAATTCCGGTACGATATGTTGCACGAAGTCGGCATAGGAGCCGGGCACATAGGTCGCGGCGATGACAAACCCGTCGCAGCCGCGCTCGACGAACATCTCTTCGAGCTTGTCCGCGATCTCCTTGGGACCGCCGACCATCGCATCCTGGACCTGACCGCGGCCGGAAAAGGTGACGAAGTCGCGCGCGCTCGGATTGCTCTTTCCAGAGTTCTTGAGCACGCCGTCGCGGATGCCCAGAATGCCCTGCATGCTCTTCAGCTCTTCCGTCGTCAGCGGCGCGTCGAGATCCTTGGAGGCGAAATCGTAGTTGAGCGCTTCGGCCAGCAGCGACAGCGCGTCGATCTGCAGCGGCAGCTTGTTGATCAGCGCCATCTTGTCTTCGGCCTCGGCTTTGGTCGCGGCGCAGACCGGCGTCGTCAGGTTGCAGAGGAACATCGCTTCCGGATCGCGGCCGGCTTTCGCGGCCTCGTTACGCACCGCCGCATAGCCTTCCTTGGCGGCGGCGAGGTTGCGCGCGGCGGTGAAGATCACCTCACCCCATCGTCCTGCAAAGCGCTGGCCGCGGCCGGACGCGCCGGCCTGGATGATCACGGGATGGCCCTGGTCCGAACGCGGCACGGTGAACGGACCGCGGGACTTGAACGCCGGCCCCCTGTGATCGAGCCGCTTTACCTTGGCCGGATCGGCAAAGCGGCCGCTCTTTTTGTCCATGATGAGCGCGCCGTCTTCCCAGGTATCCCAATGGCCGAGCACCACCTCCATGAACTCGTCGGCCTTGTCGTACCGCGAATCATGTTCGGGATGAGAGGCGCGCCCCATATTGTGTGCCTCGCCGTCGTTGAGCGAGGTGACGACGTTCCACCCGGCGCGTCCACCGGACATCAGATCGAGCGTTGCGAAGCGGCGGGCGATGTCGAAAGGTTCGAAATAAGTCGTCGAGCCGGTCGCCCCCAACCCGAGCTTCTCTGTAACCATACCCATCGTGGTCAGCACGATCAGCGGGTCCATCTTCACGCAGCGGATGCCGTATTCGACGGTGTGGGCGTGATCGTTGCCGTAGCGGTCCGGCATCGCCAGGCGATCGTCGAAGAACGCCATGTGGAACTTGCCGGCTTCGAGGATCCTGGCGATCTCTTGATAATAGTCCGCCGACATCGAATCGTCGCGCGAGTCCGGATGCCGCCACGAGCTCGGCAGATTCGTGCAGTTTTGCGCCTGGAGGAAGCCGACCAGTACCATCTGTCGCGCCATGCTGCTGTTCTCCAAAATACCGTCAGGCCAGATCGAGGACCGTATCGAGTCCGTATTCGCGCGCCAGCGCCCGCAGTTTTTCCCAGGTCGCATCCTCGATCTCGATGCCGTCGCGCAGGCGCTGCTGCTCGCGCACGCCTTCGATCTCACCGGGATAGTAGACGCCCTTGCTGCCCTCGGACGGCGGAGTCGATTTCAGGTATCGCGCGAAATCCGCGACCTCACGCTTGAACGCCTTCAGCGGGCGGAACGCTGCGACGTTGAACACCGCCATGAAGCAGCCGTCATTGTGCCGTCCCGTCGGCTCGACGCCGAAGCCGAGGCCGGTGAGCAGGCCGCAAAGGACCTCGACCATGGCGGCGAGGCCGCTGCCCTTGTAGCCCTCGGTGCCGCCGAGCGGCAGCAGGGCCCCGCCCTTGCGGTATTGGGTCGGATCGGTGGTGTGTCGTCCTTCGGCATCGATGATCCATCCCGTCGGAATCTCCTCGCCGCGGGCGACCGCGAGCTGGATCTTGCCGGCCGCCACCGCAGAGGTCGCCATGTCCAGGTAGAAGGGCGCATCGAGATCGGACGGCACCGCGATCGAGATCGGATTGGTGCCAAGCCGCGCCTCCTTGCCGCCGAACGGCGCCACGTGTTTCGGTGAGCGGCCGGAATCTGCCGTTGCGATCCCGATCATGCCTTCGCGCATCGCCATCAGCGGATAGGCGGCGAGGCGGCCGACATGGCTTTGCCGGAACACGGTGCAAGCGGCGACATTCGCCGTCTTCGCCTTCTCGATCGTCAGCGCCATCGCCTTGGCGTTGACGTGGAAGCCGAAACCCCAATGGCCGTCGATCACGGTCGTCGTCGGCGATTCCCGGACGATGCTCCATTTGGCGCCGGGCACGATGTGGCCAGCCTTGATACGGTCGATGTAGGTGGGAACAGCGATCACGCCGTGGGAATCATGGCCGGCGAGATTGGCGTTGACGCAGCCGATCGCGACCGCGTCAGCCTCTTCCTCGGAAGCTCCGGCGGCACGAAGCAGCACGGCGCTGACGCGCGTGAGGCGGTCGGCCTTGACGATGGGCATCGCGTTTCCTCGGTCCTCGCCCTTGGTGGGCGGTTGCTGAGAGCCATCGTCTCAAAGCGCGCGAGCGATATCAATCTCCCGTAAACCAATACAGGGCTGCAAATTCGTAGAGAGCACGCGCCTTTGGTTGAAGATTTGTCCCGTGCGGCGGCATTTTCGACAGTTTCCCGCCGGCTGTTCGCAGCTCGTTCACTTTGATCGAGGGTTTGCTGCGCGCAATAACGACCACTTAGGCGATCGCCAGTCATAACGTCACCCGGGAAAAAAAGGCAGAAATGCCCGGGGAGTTGAGATCGTGACGACGACACTCGCGCGCACCTTTGCGGCGTTGAGCGCCATAAATGAAGCGATCCTCTACGCGAAATCGCCGGACGAGCTGTACCAGAAGGTCTGCGACGCCGGGTTTTCGAGCGGGGACTTCATGGCGGTCGCCGTGTTCCTCGTGGATTCGGACGGCCGTCTGCTGCGCTTTGCCGCCGGCCGCGGCGACGACGTCGCGCGGTTGAGCGCAATCGAGATCACCACGGAAGCCGGAAGCGCCGAGGGATCGGGCGTCAGCGGGGAGGCCTTCCGCAGCCGGAAGCTCTGCATCAGCAACGATTTTCTGAACGATCCGCGCTCGCTCGCGTGGCGCGAGGGCGCGTTTAAGGCGCATGTCGGCGCCGCGGCGGCGTTGCCGCTTCTGTGCAGCGGCAAGAGCGTCGGCGTGCTGCTCGTGACCCGCAGTGAGGCCGGTTCGCTAAGCGATCAAATGGTGTCGCTGTTCGAGCGCATGTCGGCCAACATTTCCTATGCTCTGGACAATTTCGCGCGCGAGACTGCACGGCAGACCGGCGTGCGGGCGATGCGCCGGCTCAACCGCATGTACGGCGCGATCAGCGCAACCAACGAGGCCATCCTGCGCGCCAAGAGCGAGCAGGAGCTGTATCAGCTCGTGTGCGACGCATCCGTGCACAGCGGCGAATCGCTGGCGACTATCGTGTTGCTTCGCGAGCCGGATTCTCACTGGATGAAGCCGGTCGCCTCCACCGGGCAGAACCTCGAGCTGGTCACCCAGGCACGCTATTCGATCGATCCGGAAAATCCCTGCGGCAAGGGCATATCCGGCGAGGTGTTCCGGACGCAAAAGCCGATCGTCGAGGACGATCTCGCTCGCCGCACCAGGGGCACTCCGTGGGAGCGCGCCAACGTCAACACTGGCGTTGCCGCCTGCGTGGTCGCGCCGCTGATCAGGCACGGTGAAAGTGTCGGCGTGCTCTTGTTCTTCATCAGCCGATCCTGGGCCAAGGACGAGGAGATCGTCGCGCTCCTCTTGCGGATGGCTGAGAACGTCTCGTTCGCGCTCGAGAATTTCGGGCGCGAGGCTGAAAAAGCCAAGATCGCCAGAGAAGAAGAGCGCCTGGCACGCATGTATGCGGCGCTGAGCGCCACCAACGAGGCGATCTTGCGCGCGCGGTCGCGCTCCGAGCTGTTCGACCTTGTCTGCGAGGCGACGGCGAAGGGAGCCAAGTTCACTTCGGTCACCATTGCGCTCGCCGATCATCACGCCGAACTGCTGCGTGTCGTCTCCTGCTACGGACCGAACGCGGATCAGGTTCGCAACTTCAAATTCTCGACCTGCGACGATGTGCCCGAAGGCCGCGGGCTGACCGGCACCTCATTCCGCACGCGCCAGCCCGCCGTCAGCAACGACGTGCTCGCCGACGATCGCATTGCGCCGTGGCAGGCCAGCGCCCGCCGCAACGGGATCGCGTCCTCCGCGTCGTTGCCGCTCTTCAACGGCGACCAGGTCGAAGGCGTGTTCCTGTTCAACTCTCCGGAGCGCGACACCTTCACGGGCGAATTCATCGAGCTGCTGCGCAAGCTCCAGGCCAATGTCGCCTTCGCGCTGGAGAATTTCGACCGGGCCGACGAGAAGGCGAAGGCCGATATGCAGCGCAACCGTCTGCGCGGCATGCTCGAGGCGCTGACCGCGACCAACGAAGCGATCATGCGGGTGAAGACCCGCGCCGAACTGTTCGAGGTGATCTGCGAGGCGGCGGTGCTCGGCGACACCTTCTCCTCCGCGACCATCGCACTCGTGGACGAGACCGGGCATTACCTCGACATTGCCATGACCAAGGGCGAGAGCTGCTATCAGGTCAAGCAATGGCGGTTCTCGACGTCGGCTGGCGATCCGGAAGGCCGGGGGCTGGCCGGCACGACGTTCCGTACGCGCGCCCCTTGCGTCGCCAACGAGCTTCTTACCGACGTCCGTACGGCCCATTGGCATCAGATCGCTCGCATCCAGGGCACGAAATCGGGCGCCTGCTTCCCGTTGCTCAGCAATGGCTGTGAGGCGATCGGCGTGCTGCTGTTCCTCTCGCCGGACGAGGGCACGTTCACGCCGGATCTCATCCAGCTGCTGGGACGGCTTGCCGAGAACGTGTCGTTCGCGCTCGACAATTTCGAGCGCGCCGAGGAAAAGGCCCGCACCGAGGCGCAGAAGGAGCGCCTGACGCGCATGTTCGCGGCGCTGAGCGCGACTAACGAAGCGATCATGCGGGCGAAGTCGCGGGCCGAGCTGTTCGACCTCGTTTGCCTGGCAGCGTCGAACGGCGCCAAGTTCACCTCGACCACGATTGCGCTGGCCAGGGCAGGCAGCGACCAGCTCGAGATCGTGTCGGCGGCCGGGCCGTCCGCCGACACCACGCGCAACGTCCGTCTCTCCGTCGACCCCGAGCGACCCGAGGGGCGCGGAATGAGCGGCACGGCGTTCCGCACCCGCCAGCCCTGCATCAGCAACGACTATCTGAACGACGACCGCGTCCGCGTCTTCCACGCTATCGTCCGCAACGACGGCGCGCGGTCTGGCGCGGCGTTTCCGCTCGTCGCGCACGATCAGGCCGTCGGTGTCATGATCTACATGTCGACCGAACCGGGTACCTTCACGGTCGAGTTCGTCGAGCTGTTGCAGCGCCTCGCCGACAACGTCTCCTTCGCGATGGAGAATTTCGATCGCGCGGACGAGAAGGACGAGGCGGACGAGCGGATCGAGTACCTCGCCTCTCACGACAGCCTGACCGACCTGCCGAACCGCGAGACGTTCAACGGGCTGCTGCGGGAGGCAATCGACGCGGCGCAGCGCCACGATCACCGCTTCGCGGTGCTTTTCATCGACCTCGACCGTTTCAAGGTTATCAACGATTCACTGGGACACGAGGCCGGCGACCTGCTCCTGCTCGAAGTGGCGAACCGGCTGCGCGGTGCGCTGCGGGCAAGCGACGTCGTGGCGCGGCTCGGCGGCGACGAGTTCGTGGTGATTCTCGACCAGTGCGGTGAGATCGACGACGTCCAGCGCATCGCGACCGGGCTGCTGAAGGCGCTCGCCGAGCCCATGGAGCTGGCCGGGCACGAGTGCCACACCACGGCCTCGATCGGCATCGCGATGTATCCGGCCAACGGCGCCGACGTGCAGACGCTGACCAAGAACGCCGATATGGCGATGTATCTCGCCAAGGAAGACGGCAAGAACGGCCACCGCTTCTTCTCCAAGGAAGTGAAGACCCAGTCGATAGAACGGCTGTCGCTGGAGAGCGCGTTGCGCCGGGCGCTGGAGCGCGAACAGTTTTCGCTGAACTACCAGCCCAAGGTGGACATGGAGACCGGCCAGATCACCGGCGTGGAAGCGCTGCTGCGCTGGACACATCCTGATCTCGGCAGCATCTCGCCGGCGCAGTTCATTCCGCTTGCGGAAGAGACCGGGCTGATCGTGCCGATCGGCCGCTGGGTGGTAAGGGAGGCCTGCGCGCAGGCCATGGCTTGGCAGCGCCGCGGCTTGTTGCCGGTGTCGATGGCAGTCAACCTGTCGCCGCGTCAGTTTGTCGACGAACATCTGTTGCAGGACGTCGACGAGGCGCTGGCCGCCAGCGGCATGTCGCCGGTGCTGCTCCAGTTGGAAGTCACCGAGAGCATGATGATGCGTAATGTCGGGCGCGCGCTGAAGGTGCTCGACGCCATCCAGAGTCGCGGCATTCGTCTCGCCATCGACGATTTCGGCACTGGCTATTCGTCGATGTCGCTGATGAAGCATTTTCCGATCGACACCATCAAGATCGACCGCTCCTTCGTGCGGGACCTGCCGCAGGATTCGGAAGACCAGGCGATCGCACAGGCGATCATCAGCATGGGCAAGGCGCTCGGCATGACCGTCGTCGCGGAAGGCGTCGAGAACGTCGAACAGGAAGCTTTCTTGCGCGCCCATGGCTGCGACGAAATGCAGGGCTTCCTGATCGCCAAGCCGTTGCCGGCGCGCCAGATGGCGGAGTTGCTGCGACCGATTGAGCTGGCTGTCGCACCGCCGCTCCAGCCGGAGCCGGACCAGGCCGCCACCGAAGCCGCTGCGCTACGGTTGAAACGAGCTGTCGTCTAACGGCTGCGGGTGCAGCTCGCGGACGTCGTCTTTCTTGATTTCCGCCTTGCGCGGAAAATCATCCGGCCAGGTCAGCGAGGTCTGTTTGGCGAACAGGGCGAGCAGGGCATGGGCGCCTTCGGCAAAGCTCGAGTCGTGGCTCAGACCGAGTTCAGAACACCACGCGTGTGGCATCGGCTCGTGCGCGTCGAACAACGCCATTGCCGGACCCCACCACCAGGCCGGCGCCGGCGATCGTTCGTCCTCCGGCACGGCATGCCAGAGGACGAGTTCATCCATCACGCGCTCGAATTGCAGGCTTGCGGCCTGATGCATTCGTTCCGTGCTCCCTCGGGTCGCGCCTGAAAGCAGGCCGACGGACAGTCCGTCGCTCGGCCATCTCGACGTTTCTCAGCGATTGAAGGGCCGTTTGCGGCTGAAGAGAAGATAGATCGCGCGGGGATTGGTGGTCAAATAGCGCCAGAACAGGCGTCGCGGCTCCAGCAAGGTGCGCCAGACCCATTCGAGTCCGATCTTCTGCATCCATTGCGGGGCGCGCGACCGGCTGCCCGACAAGAAGTTGAACAAGCCGCCGGATGTCTTGATGACGCCGACATTGGTGAGATGCGGGGTGAATTCCTCAACGAATGCCTGCTCGTTGGGCACGCCGAACGCGACCCACAGATAGTCCGGCGCGAGCGCATTGATCTCCTCGACCTTCGCGCGCAGCGTCTCGCCCCGGAGGTAGCCGTGGCTGTGTCCGACGATCTTGAGGTCCGGATACAGGCGACGAACATTCTCGACCGCTGCGGCGTTCTCGGCCTCGCTGGCACCGAGCATGTAGAAGGTGCGGCCCAGCGCTTCCGCCTTGCGCGCGACGACGTGGAACAGGTCGGTGGTCGCGACGCGCTCGGGCAGTGGAAACCAGGATTGCAGTTTTGAGGCCGCCACCAGCGGCTGGCCGTCGGCGTTGATCAGGTCGGCGGCACGGAACAGGCGCTCGGTCTGCGGTTCTGTCGAACACCGCGCCAGCACCTCGCCATTCGCCGAAGTCAGGAACAGCGGGCGGCCGATGCGATGACGCGGATCGGTTGCCTCGATCATGAAGTCGGCGGTCGCTTCCAGGTCGAGTGCGGCCATGCGAAGGCCGCCGACCGTGATCCGCGGCACGTCGGCGGTTGCGGCCCGGCCCTCCAGATTGATGCGACGCTCAAGCATATTGTCTGCCTCGCTGGCGCGCTTGGGTTGCGGGGGTGAGCTCGTCGAGCACGACGCCGACGAGCTTGCGCTCCGCGCGGCCGAGCGTGTTCAATATCTCTTCGAGGCCATCGTTGATGTCGAGGCTGGTCGGCAGCACCGCCACCAGCGCGTCGGCATCATCGAGCAGTTTGCGGCTGGCGCCCGTGAGTGGCGCCGCGGGGCCGTCGAGGATCACGAGGTCATAGCCGCCGGCGGAGCGCGCCTGCTCGATGGCCTTGCGGATGGCGTCAGTGGCCTTGCCGGCGTCGCTTTCGGCGGCCGGCAATACCGAGATGCCGTTGAGTGTCTTGATCTCGCGCGCGACCTTGCTGCCGATCGAAAGCCAGCCGAGCTTGCTCGGCTCGCTCTTGCCGGCACGGTTGACCTTGTTCGAGAGCGAGTGTGCCTGATGGTCTGCATCGATCATCAGCACGCGAGCGCCGTCGCGCGCCGCCGCGAGCGCGAAATTCAGCGCGGTTACGCTGCGCCCGGTGGTCTCACTGGCACCGACGAGTGCGATGACCGGCATCGCCTTGCCGCCCGTACGGCGTGCCACCGCGGCGCGCATGTCGCGCCAGGCGTTGAGCAGCGTCGTCAGCGGAAAACCCGGGCGCAGCGTCGGCCAACCCAGACGGGTGAGGTCGACGCCGCTGCCGGTGGCGAGAATGGCGCCGAGCGTGTGGATGACGTCGGCCTCCTGGAGGCGGGCGATCAGCGGCTTTTCGATCAAGGGCTTTTCAGCCATCGATGGTTGCAGCGGTGGTGCGGCAAGCTCCGGGAGAGCCTGCGCGACTTCCGGGGTTCGCGAAACCTGCTGAGGTCGTGCAGTCTCCTGAGCCCGCGAAGGCTCTGGAACTCGGGGAGCTTGCGGCACCGGAGCGCGATTGGGACGGGCCGGCGCGGGTGCCGGCACGGACGCACCGGCGAGTAACATTTCGGCGGCGACGAACCAGCTCGATGCAGCGATCGCGCCGAAGACGAAGCCGATCATGGCGAACAGGCTCATCGCCGGTGGGAACGAGCGCCGCTGCGGCACCGTCGCTTCGCCGATGACGCGGGCCGCCGAAGTGTTCAGCGTCTCCTGCTCCTCGGTCTCGCGCGAGCGCTTGAGGAAGGATTGATAGACGTCGCGGCTGGCATCGACTTCGCGCTCGAGCTCGCGCAGACGCACGGCGGCCTGGCTGAGCTGGACGCTCTGCCGCTTCTGCGCCTCCAGCGCCCGGTTGAGCGAGGCTTCAAAGTCGCGGGCGCGCGTCAAATCGTTCTTGGCGGACTGGGCGAAGCGGTCGATCTCTTCGTTGATGGTGCGCTTGAGATCCTCGACCTGCTTCTCGGTCTGGCGCAGCGCCGGATGACGGGGGCCGAGCTCGCCGGTCTGCTCCGCATATTTCTTGCGCGCGTCGGCGTATTGTGCGCGCAGGTTCGCGATGGTCGGCGATTGCAGCGCCTCGGAATTCGCCCCCGCATCCGCTGTCGTGCGCCGGCTCGCCTCGATCTGGTCGAGACGCGCCTGCGCATCCATCGTCGCTGCGCGGGCGGCGGAAAGCCGCTGGTTGCTGGCGGAGAGCTGCTGGTCGCTGATCAGGGCGTCCTGGGTGCCGACGAAATTGTTCTGGGCCTTGTAAGTCGCAAGCCCGGTCTCGGCGTTGCGCAGCCGCTCGCGCAACTCCTTCAGGCGGCCGGAGAGATCGTTGGTGGCGCGCCGCGCTGCCGAAGCCTGCGAGTTGCGGGATTCCGTCAGGTAGGTGCTGGTCAGCGCGTTGGCGAGCATCGCTGCTTTCGCCGGATCGGTCGACCAGACCTCGATGTCGACAATGAAACTCTTCTCGGTCTTGCGGATCGTGATGTGCCGGTTCAGCGCCTCGAGCGCCGCGAGCTGCACTTCCTTCTTCTCCGCGGTCGAGGGCGCGCGGGGCTGAAGGCCGATCAGGCCGAGCAGTGACGAGATCAGGCTCTTGCCGTCACCGCCGCCACCGAATTCGGGGTCCTTGTCCAGATCGGTCTGCTGGATGACTTTGAGCAGCACGCTGTTGGAGGTGATCAGGCGCGCCTGGCTCTCGATCACCATCGCCATGCCGGAGACGTCCTGCGCGCGGGGCGTGAGCTCACGATCGACGAGCTGGAGCTCGCGCGGGTCGACATAGAGCTGGGCGGTGGCGGTGTAGTGGGGCGTCAGGCTCTTGCCCAAGGTGACGGCAAGGGTCGCGCCGAGCAGGGCTGCAGCGGCAATCGCGATCTTCCGCCGCCAGAGTAAATTGACAAGCTCCAGCACGTTGAAGCCGGCCTGAGGCCGCTGTTGCGGGACCTCTGGTCTGGCCGGGTCTATCGGCTGGTTATAGTCTAGCATGATCCCCAGCTTTCATTCCAACTGTCGCGTGCTGAGGGGTTACTCTTCGCTCTACGCAACGCACCTGAGATATAGGTGCCCAATCAACGCAACAGGGAAAATTAACCATACTCATTGAGGGACTATTCACCGAAATGGCAAACAAAGCGTTTAAACGCATGCCACCCTTCGACGCGTCGCTGCGACGCGTGCGACGGCGCGGTCCTTCAGAGATTAACGGTTCGTTACCGCGTGCGGCGTGGCCACGAGGCTTCGCTCGTCGTGCGATCGGCCGCGCGCTCACCATGGCCGTCAATTTTTCCGCAGGATGACGTGATAGTCGCCGCGGCGGACGTCGGTCCCGCGCGGAAGCACGGCGTTCAGCACGGCGGCGCCGGCGTCCACCAGGGTTGCGAATAGCGGCTTGCTCCGGCGCATCTCGGGATAGCGCGGGCTCTCGACCTCACGGCGGTAGACCATCTCAAGGCCATTGGCGACCGCGAACGCTTCGAGCCTCGGCAGCGTCACCAGGGGATGGAAGAAAGTCGGGAACGGCGGCTCCCCCGGCAGGCCGGCATCCTTGATGCCGCGGATGTGCCGGTAGAACCAGACGTGGAACCAGTGCGGCGAGTATTTGGTGACGACGCCGGACAGCGAGCGCGGATTGGGCGCGCCGATCAGGATCATCCCACCGCGCTTGAGCGCATCGCGGAAATTAAGGAGCGCGGCGTCGACATGGGGCAGATGCTCGATCACATTGTAGCAGATCACCAGATCGAAGGTTTCGCGCCCGAAGCGGTAGGTCTGGACGTCGCCGAGGATCGCTTCGTCCGCGTAGCTGTTGTTGCGGACCTGGTCCTCGTCAATGTCGACGACGGTGACCTTGCTGCGGCTCAGCAATTCCGGTGGCAGAACGCTGCACGAGCCGCCGCCGGCTTCGTAGGTGGCGAGCTGGCCCTGCGGCAATATGCGGCGCAGTACGTCGTGGACGGCGAGCAGGCTGTCGCGCGCTTCTCCGGGGACGAGATCGTGCAGCGCCTGAGGGGGTGCAATGGCCGCGGGAATTTGGACCGCCGTGGCTGTTGCGAAATCGATCGTGGCTGGCTTGTTCATATTTTCTGACCGCGCTTGTTCGACTTAAATTTACAGGAAAAATCTCGCATGCCCGAAGAGCAAATCTGATGCCGCGCAGCTTCACCGGTCTTGGTGCTTACGGTCGAGTTAACGCGCACGGGCGTTAACTACGGCATCATCCATGTCGGGCCGCCGCCCGCGCGATGGACCGCGAATTGCACTATCACATGCGCAAGGTTTTGCGGCAGAAACACGCGATGGCGGTTAAGCGAATGGTATTGCACCGTGATGGCCGGAGATTTGCGCCGTCGCGAGCCCCACGCCAGCCGTTCATTCTGGGGCGGATCTGTCCCGCGGCGCTCTGCCGTTGCGAAACGGCGCCGATCCGCGGGATCGAAGCAGGGCTTTTTCAATCTATATCGGACATCTAGAACGTCATGACATTGATCCCGACAGACTTGTCCGCCGCGCGTATCTCGGATGCCGGGCGCGATCCCAACCGGGAGATCGCGGCGAGCTCCCGAATTATCGACCTGTCGGTCGGCATCGTCGTCTGCATCCCCTGCTTCCGCCGTCCGCAGCATCTGCGGCTGACGCTGGACTCGCTCGTCAGCCAGCGTACCCCGCGCTCCTTCGCCGTCGTCATGGTCGAGAACGACGCGGTACGGCGCGAAAGCGCACCGGTGGCCGCGGAGTATCTCGCCGGCGGAAGGCTCCAGGGCGTCTGCCTGGTCGAAAAACGGCAAGGCAACGTCCAGGCGATCAACGCCGCGTTCGAGACGGCGCAGGCGCTGTTTCCCGCCGCGACCCGCTTCCTGATGATCGACGACGACGAGATCGCTTCGCCCGACTGGCTCGAGCTGATGGTTCGCACCGCGGATGCGACCGGCGCCGATGTTGTCGGCGGGCCGGTGCTGCCGGTCTTCGAAGACGACAGCAAGCCCTGGCTTTCGCGCCATCCCGCCTTCTGCCCCGCCTATGATTACAGCGGCGCGGTGCCGCTGATCTATGGCTGCGGCAATTGCCTGATCACGCGCGCGGCGTTCGAGCGGTTCGACCGTCCCGCCTTCGACCTGCGCTTCAACTTCCTCGGCGGCGGCGATTGCGATTTCTTCGTGCGATGCCGCGATGCCGGCATGACGTTCCACTGGACTGCGGAGGCAGTCATCACCGAGACGGTGCCGCAAAACCGCACCAGCCCCGGCTGGATCGCCAAGCGTGGTCTGCGTATCGGTGCAATCAATTATCGTGTGCAGTCGAAGGCCGCGCAGGGCGCGGGAGCGCGGGCGCGGGTGTTTGCGCAGATGCTCGGGAGGTTGCCGCTGTCGCTGGTCCGATCCGCTCGCCTGCTCGTGACATCAAAGCCCGTCGTCGCGATGCATCCTGCGCTGGTCGCGCTCGGCTCCATGCTTGCGGCGTTCGGCATCGAGCCGAAGCCCTATGAAGCCTCGAAGATCGTATCCTGACGCCGGAGTGAGGGATTAGATGCCGAAGCAGGCGAGGGCGACCCTGACCGCGGCGCGTGGCAGCGATTTGAGCGAGCGGCGGCCGACCATCCCGAGATAGGCGAAGGCCTGGCGATATCTGCCGAAGCGGACCGCTTGCATCGCCGAATATGTGACGAGATGAACCTCGGCGGCCTGGCGCAGCCCGGCTGCCATGCCCGCGGGTAGTCGCGCCATGATCAGCCCGTCGTCGAACACCCGCGCGATGGCCGGGAAGAAATCCTGCGGCTTCCGAACCGCCGCGTTCATGGTGTTGGCCGTGTGCAGGCGGTAGTCGAGCAGAAGGTTTGGCGCAAACTCGAATTCACCGATCGCGGCAAGGCGGCACCAGCAGTGCCAGTCCTCGCAATATCTGAGTGAGACGTCGAAGCCGCCGATGGCGCGAAACGCCTCCGCACGCGCGAGCGCGATGCCGCCATTGACGATGAAGTTGCCGGCCGCGAGCCGCGCCAGCACATCACCGGACGGTTTGCGGCGTCCTTTCAGCAGATCCCGTCGACCGATCTGCCGTCCGTCGCTGTCGATCGTGTTGTAGTCACCGTAAACGAGAACCGCGCGCGGAGCACCACGCGCGGCCGCCAGCAGCGCGGCGACCGCGCCGGGCCGCAGGCGATCGTCGGCATCGAGGAAGAGCAGCCATTGGCCGCTCGCATGCCGCGCGCCGAGATTGCGCGCCGCCGATACGCCGGCGGCGTCGTTGGTCAACAGGCGCAGCCGCGGGTCACGGATGGCACGGACGATGGCCGTGGTGTCGTCGGTCGAACCGTCGTCCACGACGATCACTTCGGTGATTTCGGCTTGCGCCAGTGCGCTGGCGAGGGTTTCGCCGACATAGGCCGCGACGTTCTTGGCCGGAATGACGACGGACACCGATGTAGTGGAGCTGATTTGCAGCGGCAAGCGCGCCGCCGGAGCGACGCGTGATGTGGCCGGTAGTTCGAGAATTTCTTCGGCGGTAATCAAGCTACGGTTCGCCTTTAAGGGTCTGTTAACCAGGGTGCGTCTGCGCATTGGCAATGCGATTGATCGCAACCTTGGGCGCCGCAAATGATACTCGCATTCCGGTGAAATCGTTGCCGCGAAGGCCGGCGCGGCGCTGGTTTTGTAGAATAGCGTTAAGCCGGCGGCATTAAGCCTGTGGCAAATTTGGAAGAGTGCGACAGCCGGTCCCATGCGAGAATGCGCACCGAACTTCCCGCGGATGGACCCAGTGCCCGCAAAGACATTCGACTACGATCCCGACGACATGGTTCTCAACCTCTTCTACGAGGACAAGGACGATCGCTGGTTTTCCGGCGACCGGCATCTGCGGCGCATGGCGCGCCGCATGCTGCTCGGCGAGCCGCGTATGAGCGGGCAGCTGCGCGTGTTCCTCAATCTCCGTGCGGGGCTCGATCGGCTCGGCATCCGCTATCGCGTCAACGATTATGGCTACATCGCGCAGCATCCGGGCGAACTCGCCTGCATCATCGGGCGCACCTTCCTGCTCGACAAGTTTGCGTGGAAGAATCCGATCCTGCTCGGCGTCGCCGCCCATAATCATCCGCTCGACGATCCCGACCTGTTCAAGCGCCTGCCGGTCAAGAAGGTGGTGGTGCCCGGCCCGTGGTACGCCGACATGTACCGGCCGCATTGGCCCGAAACGGAGGCCTGGCCGGTCGGTATCGACACGGATCTCTGGGCGCCGTCGCTGACGTCGCAAAAGACCGTCGACGTCCTGATCTACGACAAGGTCAACTGGGACCGCGAGCGCTATGCTTCGGAGCTGATCGAGCCGGTGCGCGCCCGGCTCACCAGAGAGGGCCGCTCGTTCACGGAACTGCGTTACGGCAGTTACAAGGAGGACGACTATCAGGCCGCGCTCGCGCGCTCGCGTGCGATGATCTTCCTGTGCCAGAACGAGAGCCAGGGCATCGCTTATCAGCAGGCGTTGTCCTGCGGCGTGCCGGTGCTCGCCTGGGATCCCGGTGGCCCCTGGCGGGACGCCGATTATTATCCGCATCGTGTCCAGTTCGCGCCCGTGTCGTCGGTGCCGTATTGGGACGATCGTTGCGGCGCCAAGTTCGTCGACGTCGCGGGGTTCGGGGCGGGTTGGGACGATTTCTGGGCCGGGTGCGCCGCTGATACGTTCGATCCGCGCGGCTTCGTGCTCGACAATCTCACGTTGGAACAGCGCGCGCTGCAATATTACGAGATCGCGCGGAGCATCGTGCGGCAGCAGGCTGTGCCGCAGAGCTCCGGTGTACTGGTTGACGGATGCTTAACAGGGATCGGCTAAGACTTGGAGCTTCCCCAGTTTCCCGGGCAGCCTTGAGCCATGGATCGCAGCGTCGCTGACATGACTGACGTCGAGGCCCGATCGTTCGGCTACGTCCTGCGCGACGGGCTTGCGGGGGTCAACGCCGTGCGGGCGGGGCGTTGCCTCGTCGCAGTCGCGGCGCTGCTCCTTGTGCTGGTAACGCTCGATCCGTTTCCGGATCTGCGCAGCGAGGATGTCATCACCGTCGTCGGCGGACGGATGGCGCTCACCTATGTCTCCTGGGGCCTGTTGGCTGCGGTCGCGGTGCTGTTCGTCGCCGCAACGGATGCGCCCGCGCTGAAGACCCTGGTGACACCGCTGCATCTCTGCCTGGTCGGCTGGCTGTTGATCAACATCGTCTTTTCCGAGAGCCGCGGCGTTTCGATTCAGCGCTTCGTGCTTGCGGCCAGCGTGATGTCGCTTGCCGTGCTGTTGCCGTTGCTGCCGCCGACGCAGCGCAGCTTCAACCTGTGTCTTGGTGGCGCCGCGCTCGTCCTGCTCGCACTCTGCTATCTCGGCGTCTTCCTCGCGC
Organism: Bradyrhizobium sp. LM2.9; assembly: GCF_054056555.1. NCBI lineage: Bacteria > Pseudomonadati > Pseudomonadota > Alphaproteobacteria > Hyphomicrobiales > Nitrobacteraceae > Bradyrhizobium > Bradyrhizobium sp. LM2.9. The sequence goes on along the minus strand of NZ_JBSRYJ010000002.1, from coordinate 5,020,350 downwards.
CGCAATATTCGATCCACACCGCACTCGACGTCACGGAGCCGCAGCTGGCCGGCGACTGGCGCGGGAGCTTTGGCCACAAGAACATCGCCTCGCCGGTGATGACCATCCTGGTTTATGTCGGCATTTACCTGTCCGCCGTCGGATCGTTCGTGATGGGTCCGGCGATCGCCGCGCTGGCCGGACTCTTCCTGATCTTCACCGGCGGCAAGACGTCCTCGGTGCTATGCCTAGCGATCTACGCGCTCGCGTCGCTGGTCTGCGTCACGCCAAGCTTGTGGCTGAAGCGGATCATCTGTTTCGTGCCGCTGATCGTGATGAATTTGCTGACGGTCGGCAGTGTCTTGAGCCCGGCGCTCGGAGCGATGACGCGGCTGCTTCCGCTCGACCCCACCTTCACCGGCCGCTCCGCCATCTGGGAGTTCGCGCTCGCAGCCGTCGCCGAGAAGCCGATCACCGGCCACGGCTATGCGGCGTTCTGGGACGACGTCACCGCGCGGCAGACCGCCCAGGGCGCCGAATGGGCGACGACCGCGGCGCACAGTCACAACAGCTATCTCGACCTCGCGGTCACCATCGGCCTGCCGGGTCTTGTGCTCGTGATCCTCGTCTTCGTGCTCGCGCCGCTCGGCAATTTCCAGTCGGCCCGGACACACAATCGCAGTCGCGCGCTGGCAAAGCTGTTCCTGACCGTGTGGCTGTTCGGCCTGTACTACGGAGCGACCGAGACCTTCCTGCTCGAACGGCAGAATCCGATCTGGTTCATGTTCGCTGTTGCTGCGGCCGGCCTGCACTTCCTGGCCAGGTTCCAATGTGTGACGCGAAAGGAACTTGAAACCTGACGGCTTGTCGCAACCGGTGCGGCAGTGGCATTGGCTTAACGATAAGCAGTGACGTCGCTTGTGGTCTGCGACAAAACACAATCTATCTGGAAACATTCAGTAATCGTAAGCACCGCGGATGACGTTCCTCAGCGTCGAGCAACCAAATGGTCTTGTGTCCAGCACGTCGGGAATCGCGGTCGATTTCGTGCGTGACTGGCGGCACGCCGCATCGCGCCTGAACGCTGGTCATCGCACTGCGTTTCAGCATGGTTATTGGCTCGGCGCCTGGTACAAAGCGTTCCACGACCTCGCGCCGCTGATTGCATTGATCTCCGATGCCGCGACCGGCAGGGACATTGCGGTGGTGCCGATGATCAGCCACCTCAGGCGCGGCATCCGCATCGTCGAATTCGCGGATTTCGGCGTCTCCGACAACAACGCGCCGATCCTGGCGCTCGATGCCGCGTTGGACGCGGCGGCAACGGATGCGATCGGCAAGGCGCTGATCGACGCATTGCGCGCATTGCCCGATCGATTCGATCTGCTGCGCCTGAAGAAGATGCCAGCCCATGTCGGCGGCAACCCGAATCCGCTGGCGTCGCTCGGCCGGATCGGGTCCTGCTCGCTCAACGGCAACCTCGTGCTGACCGGCGACGATTATGAAGACTACCAGGCTTCGATCAAGCGCATGCAGATGCCGCGCTGCTGGCGCGTCTTCAGCCGTCATGGCGGCGCGCGATTCGAGGTCGCCACCGATGTCGCGCGTGCGCGCGAGCTACTGGACGTGATGGATGTCCAGCAGCAGGCGCGCATGCAAAAGCTCGGTTCGCGCTTCGTCCTCAACGACGAAACCCATGCGCAGTTCTATCGCGAAATCGCCCGCCAGGGTGTCGCGGACGGTTACGCCGTCATCTCGGCGCTGGTGTGCGACGAGGCCATCGTCGCCACCACGCTCGGCGTCAGGTTTGGTGCGACCTATTTTCTCCTGCGCATCAGCCACGCCGGCAATTCATGGTCGAGCTGCTCGCCAGGGCTGCTGGTGACCGAGCGCACCATGGCAGCGCTGCATGCAGAAGGCGTGCGCCGTTTCGACCTCAGCATCGGCAACCAGGACTACAAGCGCCGCTTCGGCGCCGAGCCGGTGCCGCTGACCGATGTCAGCGTCGCGCTGTCCTGGCGCGGCATGCCCTTCGCGTTGCGCGATCATGCCGCGCAGGGCCTGCGCCGTCACCCCAGGCTCGCCGTCCTCGCGGCGCGGGCCATGGGCAAGGGGAGGCGCTGACGCCGCCCCCTCGCATCAGCCGTGAAGCCTAGCCATGTAGCTTCTTGGCGGTCTCCGCGATCTGGCGTCCCTGATAGCGTGCGCCGGCGAGTTCGTTGGCGCTGGGCTGGCGGCTGCCGTCGCCGCCGGTGATCGTGGTGGCGCCGTAGGGCGCGCCGCCGGTGACCTCGTCGAGCTTCATCTGGCCGGCGAAGCCGTAGTTCATGCCGACCACGACCATGCCGAAATGGAGGAGGTTGGTGATGATCGAGAACAGCGTCGTCTCCTGACCGCCGTGCTGGGTCGCGCTCGACGTGAAGGCGCCCCCGACCTTGCCGTGCAACGCGCCCTTGGCCCAGAGCCCGCCGGCCTGGTCGAGGAAGTTCGCCATCTGCGAGGCCATGCGACCGAAGCGGGTGCCGGTGCCGACGATGATCGCGTCGTAATTGGCGAGGTCTTCGATTTTGGCGACGGGTGCAGCCTGGTCGACCTTGTAATAGGACGCTTTGGCGACCTCGGCCGGCACCAGTTCGGGCACGCGCTTGATGTCGACATTGACGCCGGCTTCGCGCGCGCCTTCGGCAACGGCGTTGGCCATTGTTTCGATGTGGCCATAGGCGGAGTAATAGAGGACGAGAACTTTGGTCATGATGGTCTCCGTTGAAAGGTGATTTGAGGTGTTCCGTATGAGTGGCGCTTACGCCGCGTCGACCAGCACGAGCTCGGTGTCTTCCAGAGCCGTGATCTTCAATCTGTCCTCGTCGCAGATCGCGGCGCCGTCGCGAGCATTGACGCGGACGCCGTTGACCTCGACTGAACCCCGCTGCGGGCACAAGATAGAGGTGCCGCGACTTTTGCGGTTGGTATTCCGCGCTCTCGCCGGCTTTCAGCGTGGTGGCGAGCACCCGCGCATCGGCGCGGATCGGCAGCGCGTCCGTGTCACCCTCGAAGCCGCTCGCGATGGTGACGAGGTTGCCCGAGCGGTCTCCTTTCGGAAACGGCTTCGAGCCCCAGGTCGGTTGTCCGCCGCGCGCGGTCGGCTCGATCCAGATCTGGAAGATCCGTGTCTTGGTCGGCTCGAGATTGTACTCGGAATGTCGGATGCCGCTGCCGGCGCTCATCACCTGCACGTCGCCCGCTTCAGTGCGGCCCTCGTTGCCGAGGCTGTCCTGATGGGTGATCGCGCCCTCGCGCACATAGGTGATGATTTCCATGTTGGCGTGGGGATGGGCGGGAAAGCCCGTGTTCGGCGCGATCTCGTCGTCGTTCCACACCCGCAAGGCGCCGTGACCCATGTTGTTGGGGTCGTAGTGACTCGCGAAGGAGAAATGGTGCTTGGCGTTGAGCCAGCCGTGATCGGCGCCGCCGAGCTTTGCGAAGGGTCTGAGTTCGATCATCTGCGTAATTCCTTATATTGGGATATTGGGGCGCCTAGGCGCCGAAACCGCCGTCGACGTTGAGGACGGTGCCGGTGACGAAGGAGGCTTCCGGGCTTGCGAGGAAGACGACGCCGGCCGCCACCTCCTCGGGGCGGCCGAAGCGCTGCAGCGCGTGCTGCTTGCGCTGGGTCTCGGCGAACTCGCCGCCGTCCTTCGGATTCATGTCGGTGTCGATCGAGCCGGGCTGCACCACATTCACGGTGATGCCGCGCGGGCCGAGGTCGCGCGCCACGCCCTTGGTGTAGCCGACGACGGCCGCCTTGGTGGCGACGTAGTCGGCAAGGCCCGGGAACGAGGCGCGGTCGGCAAGCATCGAACCAACAGTGACGATGCGGCCGCCTTCACCCATCAACTGCGAGGCGGCGCGGATCGCCGCGATCACGCCATGCACGTTGATCGCATCCTGGCGGGCCAGCGCCTCGGTGTCGGCATTCGCATCGTCGATCGCACCGCCGCTCGCAACGCCAGCATTGTTGACGAGAATGTCGAGATGGCCAAACTCCTTCGCCACGTCGTTGACGAGCTGCGTCACGTCCTTGGCCGAGGCCTGGTCCGCCCTGAAGGCGCGGGCCCTGACGCCCTTTGCCTTCAGTTCAGTGACGACCGCTTCGGCCTTTTCGGGTGACGCGACATAGCTGATGGCGACGTCCGCACCTTGATCGGCGAGTGCGCGGGCAGAGGCCGCGCCGATACCGCGCGAGCCGCCGGTGACGAGGGCAACCTTGCCTGAGAGCTTCTTGGTCATTGGATTTCTCCATTCCTGAATTTCTGATGACCCTTGGATAAGCCTCCGCTTGTGGTATAGAAATAGAAACTGTTGAAACACATTGTTTCCATTAATAACCCAATTGGACCGGTTCCATGGCAAAACTCCCCGATTTCGAGGCGCTCGCGATTTTCGCAAAAGTCGTGGAATTACGGTCGTTTGCGGGTGCCGCGGGCGAGCTCGCGATGTCCAAGGCGACGGTGTCCAAGGCGGTCACGCGCCTCGAAGAGCGGCTCGGCGCCCGGCTATTCAACCGCACCTCACGCCGGCTCGCGTTGACCGATGCCGGGCATAAGCTCGCCGAGCGTGCGACGCGCCTTTTGTCCGACGGCGAGGCGGCGGAGAACGAGGCGCTGGCGCAATCGGTAGCGCCCCGCGGGCTGGTGCGGCTCGCCGTGCCCATGACGTTCGGGATCAAGGCGGTGGCGCCGTTGCTGCCGGAGTTCTTCGAAGCCTATCCGGAAGTCTCCGTCGATCTGCACCTGAGTGATGCGACCGTCGATTTGATCGGCGAAGGTTTCGACATGGCAGTGCGGATCGCGCGGTTGCCGGATTCCTCGCTGATCGCGCGACGGCTGTTCACCATGCCGCGCTTCACGGTGGCGTCGCCGTCCCTATCTCAAACGCCAGGGACGGCCGACGCATCCCATGCATCTCGCCGAGCACAAGTGCTTCAGCTATGCCTACCTCTCGACGCCGAATGTCTGGCACTACACCAATTCGGCCGGCGAACAGGCCAGTGTACGTCCGGGCGGACAGCTTCGCGTCAACAATGGCGAAGCCGTGATGCCGGCGCTGATCGCGGGTCTCGGCATCGCCGAACTGCCGGAGTTCATCGTCGGCGAGGCCATCGCCTCCGGCGAGGTCGAAGTCATCCTGAAAGACTGGAAGCAGGCCGAAGGCGCCGTTCATCTGGTGACGCCACCCGGCGGCCCGCGCCCCGCACGTGTCGAAGCGCTCGGCGATTTTCTCGCGGCGAAGCTGCCGGGTACGTGCAAGCGGCGGGCGCGCGGAAAGACAAAGCCGTCGTAGAGCGAGCGGCTTCAACACCCTCGTCATTGCGAGCGCAGCGAAGCAATCCAGACTCCCTCCGCGGTGACACTCTGGATTGCTTCGCTGCGCTCGCAATGACGGAGTCTGAGCTACGACACCTTCACGCCATCCTTCGCGATAATTCGCAAGCTCGGCTTCAACGTCTCTTCCAGCCGCGACTTCAATTCATGAACACGCGGATCGCTCGAGCGCTTCGCGCAGACCGCGTATTGATGCACCGATTGCGCCAATGCGCGCCGTGCGTCCGGCGTTCGCGTCGTTTCGGGCTTTGAAAGCCGCATCACGATCGCCGCGAGATTCACCAGCATCTCGTCCAACGCCACGTCGATGGTCCGTAGTTTATTCATCGCTCCACTCCCTGGGATGCAACGGTGGGTCCAGGGGAGCGTTCCTGACCGGGCGAAACATGGATAATGCGTCGTAAATCCCGCCGCACGGCTTGTTCTTGCGGGCGGTCGCGCTAGGCTGGCAGCGAAACAAGAAAAACAGGGGGAAATCTGCCATGGATCGACGCGATGTCCTGCGCGCCGCTGCCGCATTGCCGTTGTTGCCCGCCTTGTCGGGCCCGGCTTTCGCGCAAGCCTATCCCGCTCGCAACGTCACCATGATCGTGCCGTTTCCGGCCGGAGGCCAGGCGGATCTCGCGGCGCGCCCTGTCGCACAGGCGCTGGAGCGAATCCTCGGCAAGGCGGTCATCGTCGACAACCGCGCCGGCGGTGGCGGCGGATCGGTCGGCAATGCCGCGGCCGCGCGCGCTGAGCCCGACGGCTACACGCTGCTGATGACGCTGTCCTCGCTCGCGGTGCTCCCTGAGGCCGACCGGCTGTTCGACCGTCCCGTCGCCTACGAGGTCTCGCAGTTCATGCCGATCGCGCGGGTGCTGGCCGATCCCACGCTGCTGGCAGTGCCGGCCTCGGCACCCTGGAAGACGGCGCAGGATTTCGTCGAGGACGCCAGGAAGCGCCCGGGCCAGATCACCTACGGCTCGTCCGGGCCCTATGGCACGCTGCACGTGGCGATGGAGATGTTCGCAAACAGCGCCGGCATCAAGCTCCTGCATGTGCCGTTCCGCGGCGCAGGTCCCGCGCTGACCGCGCTGCTCAGCGGCACCGTGCAGGCGATTGCGGCCGCGCCCGGCACGCTGAAGCCGCAGGTTGACGATGGCAAGCTGCGCGTGCTCGGCAATTGCGGCGCGCAGCGCATCGCGAGCTTCCCCGACGTTCCGACCTTCCAGGAGCTCGGCTACAAGGACGTCGAAATGTACATCTGGGCCGGGCTCTTTGCACAGAATGCTCTCCCTGCGCCGGTCGCGAGCCGCCTGCGCGAAGCGATGGCGCAGGTGATGACGAGCCCCGACGTGCTCAAGTCGTTCGAGGTCTCGGGCAGTCTTGTCGCCTATCAGGACGCACCGGCGTTTGCCGAGTTCGTCGCCACCGACAGCATGCGGCTGATCGCGGCGGTGAAGAAGATCGGCAAAGTGGAGTAAGTTCCAATCGCGCTTTCACGTTTTTTTGTTGGTCCAGAACCTCCGCGCGTCTCATTGATTGGACAGAATTCAAGAGACTCAAGAAGGATCGGGACATGCGGACAGAGCGGATTGTGCTGGGTGTAGCGCTCGCGATCGGCGGCATCGTCGCACAAAGTGCTGCGTCCGCCGAAGAATATCGCGGAACCATGGAACAGCAGATGGCCTGTACGCCGGATGTGTGGCGGCTGTGCAGCGACCATATCCCGGACGTGAGCCGCATCACGGCCTGCTTGCGGCAGAACACACCACAGCTTTCCAGCGGCTGCCGTGCGGTGTTCCAGTCCAACAACCAGATGCAGCCGCAGCAGCAGGTTCCGGGCAATCGAGCGCCGCCGCGCTATAACAATGCGCCGCTACCCCCTCCGCAAGCGCAGCCGCGGCCTTATGATCAAGCGCAGCCGCGGCCTTACGATGATGACAATGATTAGCGCACGATCGGAGCGCGGTTGGCGGTAGGCGCAAAGATGCTGCCGGTGCCGCCTCGTTCAGCGCTCCCCCTTGCTGTCCGACTCAGGTCGATGTCGGAGCGCCGTCCGCAGGATGGCGCCGAAGAGCAAAGCCGCGACCGGCCAATGGAACCAGATCTTGTGCATGCCGGTGAAAATGTTGATCAGAATCAGAAAGGCCGACACCGTGAGGGCCGCTGCAACGGGGCGGGGAAGCTTCGCTAGCCCATCTGAAACGAAGCCCATCCACGTGGATGACTCGTATCGGTCGCGGTGTACGGCGTCAGTTTGCGAGCCCGCAATTGCGCCCCGAGAAGTCAGGCGTTCGTCAGGCGGAAAGCTCCGTGTTTGAGCGGTTTGGCCGCTCATGGTCACACGATAACTGGTCACGGGAGCAATGTTTTTCATTGGACGCTGGCCGAGGCAGTCGAAGCCAACAGACAATTTGTTGTGCACCTGATCATAGGTGGAGCTGGAGATCACGATGCCCCCGGGTTCGGCAAGCTCTTGCAGACGCGCCGCGATATTGACCCCGTCTCCATAAAGATCGGAACCATCCACCATCACATCGCCGAGATTGATGCCGATGCGAAAACGCATCGGGGGAGGTGGGTCCGAATCCTGGTTGGAAATTTCCTGCTGAATCTCAACCGCACATTGCACGGCCTCGACGACGCTGGCGAATTCGGCGATGACAGCATCACCCCAGGTATTCACGATCCGCCCGTCATGGCGCTCCACCAATCCCGCAATGGCCGTGCGGTAGCGGCGGAGTGTCTCCAGCGTTCCCGCCTCGTCGGCTTCCATGAGGCGAGAATAGCCGTGCACATCAGCGCACAGCACGGTGGTCAGCCGTCGTTTTACCTTATCGTCGGGCATGGTTCATACATAGCCTCCTTGACTGGCAAATGCATCAGGCATCCCGCAGCTGCCTTACGGCCTGACCTCGCAGACATCGACCCATTCGGCCGCCGTCAGCTCGGCCATGCGGTCCGGCGTGATGCGCACCGCGCTATGGGTCGAGCCTGCGGCCGGCACCACCATGTCGAACGCCTTTAAGGACACATCGCAGTAAATCGGCAGCGGCGACTTCAGCCCGAACGGACAGACGCCGCCGACCTCGTGGCCGGTGATCTCGGCGACCTCTTCCAGACCGAGCATCTTCGGCTTGCCGCCGAACGCCGCCTTCACCTTCTTGTTGTCCATGCGTGAGGTACCGGCCGCGACGATCAGGAGCACGCGCTCGCCGATCCGCAACGACAGCGTCTTGGCGATCATTCCAGGCTCGACACCATAGGCCTCGGCGGCCAGCGGCACAGTCGCGGAGCTGATCGGGGATTCGATGACGGTGATGTCGGGGGCTTTTTCAGCGAAGAAATCGCGAACGGATTGAAGGCTCATTCAGGTCTCACGGGCGGGCGGCGATCCTTGGGCGATCCTTCGGCGATCCTTGGCAGCTCGGAGAGCGAACGGACGCGGTGGTCCGGCGCGAAGCCGAGCTCATCCATCTGGGTGCGGATGGCCTTGAACATCGTCAGCGGTGCCACGAGTTCATTCTCGACGCAAGCCAGCGCCATCGCCTCGGGTGTCACACGTTCGATCCAGGCGACGTTCAGCCCGAACGCCTTCGCGCCCGCGACGTCCCAGGGGTTGGAGGAGACGAACAGCACCTCGTCAGGTGCGGTGCCGAGTGCCTCGCCGATCAGCATGTAAGCTTCCGGGCTCGGCTTGAAGATCTTCTTCGCATCGACGCTGATCGTGGCATCAAGCAGAGCGTCGAGCCCGGAATTGCGTACGAGCGCACTCAGCATGTTCGGACTGCCATTGGAGAGGATCGCTAGTTTTCGCGGTTTCAACGCCGCGAGCGTGGCTGCCGCATCCGGATAGAGATCGAGATGCAGGTATTTCTCGATCACCCGCTCGAACGCATTGCTGTCATAGGCGAGCCCGAGCACGCGCAGCGTATAGGCAAGCGAGTCGCGCGTGACGGCGTTAAAATCCTGGTAGCGCCGCATCAGCGAGCGCAACCAGGTGTATTCGAGCTGCTTGATGCGCCAGATCTGCGTGATGATCTCGCCGTAGCCCGGAAACGCATCCTCGGTTGTCTCCGCGACCGACTGGATGTCGTAAAGCGTTCCGTAGGCGTCGAAGATAACGGCTTTCAGGCTCAATTGACCGGTCCTCCGGATCGCTGCGGGCGCATGGACTATACTCGGCGCAGCTGTATCGATCCAAGGGGGAAACGCGAATTGAGGCCTCGGCTTCTTACAACGATCTTGCCGAAGTGTGAGCCGGTCCGGAGGTGAGCATATGCTTCGGGGACCTCGTCGCGTGAATTGATCGCACGCAACGCGGCCATCGGATTCACCGCGCTAGGGCCGCCATCCGCCGCCTGAGGCCTTGAGGGCTGAGCGTGAGGGCTTCGATAACAACGTCGAAGCCATCGATGCGCTGACGAATACGCGCCTAGATCCCTAGCAGCTTGCGCGCGTTGGCCTTCAACACCTTCGGCCGGATGTCGTCGCGGATGTCGATCTTGGCGAAGTCCGACAGCCAGCGGTCCGGCGTGATCACCGGCCAGTCCGAGCCGAACAGCATCTTGTCCTGCAGGATCGAGTTGATGTAGCGGACCAGGATCGGCGGAAAATATTTCGGCGACCAGCCGGACAGGTCGATATAGACGTTCGGCTTGTGGGTCGCGACCGACAGCGCCTCTTCCTGCCAGGGGAAGGATGGGTGGGCGAGGATGATCTTGAGGTCCGGGAAGTCAGCCGCGACGTCGTCCATGTACATTGGGTTGGAAAATTTCAGCCGCATGCCCATGCCGCCGGGCATGCCCGATCCGACGCCGGTCTGGCCGGTGTGGAACAGCGCGATCGCGCCGCCATTGTTGATCTCTTCGTAGAGCGGATAGGCCATGCGGTCGTTGGCGTAGAAGCCCTGCATGGTCGGATGGAATTTGAAGCCGCGCACCCCGTATTCCTCGATCAGCTTGCGCGCCTCGCGGACGCCGAGCTTGCCCTTGTGCGGATCAATCGAGACGAAGGGGATCAGGACGTCGAGATGGTCGGAGGCGATCTCCAGCATCTCCTCATTCTTGTAGCGGCGGAAGCCGGTCTCGCGCTCGGCGTCGACCGGGAAGATTACGGCCGCGATGTTCTTCGAGCGGTAATACGCCGCGGTCTCCGGCACGGTCGGCGGATGCTTGTGCGGCGACTTGAAGTAATCCGCCATCTGAGCCTGAAAATCGTCATAGCCGTCGTCGGGATGGGTGCCGCAGGGCTCCTCGGCATGGGTGTGGATGTCGATGGCGACGACGTCGTCGATGTTCGGCAGCTTCAGCTTCGGCATTGGTTTCCTCCCGACGGGTTGCCGAATTGATTATATGATATAACGAAATTGGCAAGGCATCGTGGAAAGCGAGGCCGGCAAGCGACTAGATTGAGGCCGATCCGGCCGTTTCTACTTGCATGGGGTTGTTTTTCCAGAATTTGCTGGTTCGCAACATGGCAGTTAACATTGACATCCAGTCCCGCGATGCCTTAGAAACCGCCCCGTCCCGGGCGGTCGTCCGCCAGCGGGAAAGATCTCATTTTGCCACATTCGCGCGTGCCGAAACGGTAGTGCCGAACACGGCCTTTCGAACGTTCAGGATTCTGCCATGAAGGTCCGTAACTCGCTGAAATCACTGCGCGGTCGCCATCGCGCCAACCGCCTGGTCCGCCGCAAGGGCCGGGTCTATGTGATCAACAAGGTGCAGCGCCGCTTCAAGGCCCGCCAAGGCTGATCTGGGCGGCTGATATTGCCCTGCCGGACGCCCGAGCGCGCGCCCCGCAAGACCACGGCCTCACACGAGTTTGACGCCGCCCCTGCTATGCAAGGGCGGCCTTGCGCGCTTACACTTCGATCATGGCAGTGAGATTCCTCTTCGCGCGCACCCTTTGTCTGGCTCTTGTGCTGGGAGCCGCCGGCCTCGCTCCGGCGCTGGCGCAGCAGATTGATCCGCCGCCTCCGCCCGGCAAGCAGAAAAAGCTTCCGGAAGCGCCGGCCAAGCTGCCCAAGGTCGACCGCACCAAGAATCTCGATTTCCTGTTCGGCGCGCTGAAAGCTGCGCCCGACGATGCCAGCGCCAAGCATGTCGAGGCACGGATCTGGGCGATCTGGATCCAGACCCCGAGCGACACCGCGGCGCTGCTGATGGCGCGGGCCAAGACCGCGGTCGATGCAAAGAAGATCGAGGTCGCGATCAAGCTGCTGGATTCGGTCGTCAAGCTCAGGCCCGACTACATCGAGGCCTGGAACCGGCGCGCGACGCTCTATTACATGCAGAACGACTATGGCCGCTCGCTCGCCGACATCCGCGAGGTGCTGATCCGCGAGCCCCGCCATTTCGGCGCGCTCGCAGGCCTCGGCATGATCATGCAGGAGGTCGGCGACGAGAAGCGCGCGCTCGAGGCCTACCGCAAGGCGCTCGCCGTCAATCCGCATCTCGAGAAGATCCCCGATCAGGTCAAGGCGCTAACCGAGAAGGTCGAAGGCCGCGATATTTAGCGGACAAGTCGATCATTGCTCGATCGAATTCGGCGCAGGCGGATTAACCACGATGACACGCGCCGCGATACGAGGGGTATGGGTGACACCGCCGCGGGCCTACCTTCACGGCGGGAGCACAGCCATGAAGCGTTTGATCTTTGCAGGTATATTGCTGCTGGCGTCGGGGACGATGAGCCTCGCCGACGGGCTGTTCTGGGTGGTCGGCAACAACGCCACCGGAAAATGCAGCATCGTCACCAGTAATCCCGTGATCATCGGCGACGTCTGGTTCGGTGACGGCCCCTACAAGTCCAAGGCCGATGCCAAGCTTGCCCGTTCGACGATCCGCGCTTGTCCCGCGCTCACATTAGACGAGCAAAAGGACGAGGACAGCACGAACTAGGTCGACAAGCGACCTAGTGCAAAACGCTGCCTTCGCGCTCGGCGAGGCCGTGATCGACCGCTGCGGCGTAGGCCTTTGCAAGCTCCGACTCGAGGTGCTCGTTGATCAGCAGCAGCGCGCGCACGGCACCGCGCAGGTCGCCGTTGCAGCCTTGCCACGATCTCGTCGATCGGAGTGTCTTTGGATATCAAGCTCATCGAAATTCTCCGGTTCAAATCAGGACAAATCCTGCCGGTCTTTCCCGCATCCCCTGGGGTTGCGAGCAGGATCGGCGCCCACCCGCGTCCAAATGGCGGAACCGACCGTGGCGATTATATGGAAGCCGCGATGACGAGTGCATGAAGCTGTTTCGAAGCTTGCGCGCTGCGGGGAGTAGCATTGATTTCGTTGCGTTTTTCCCGCCGGAATTATGCACATATCCACAGCCCCGTCATTTCCAGTGGAGCGCCGGGTCTCCTTGGGCGAAACTGCCGCCCCCAAGCCCCCGTAACTGCCCTGTGCCCTCGATCGCCCGGATTCTCTCCATGATCGTGATGTCAGTCGTGACCGCGCTGGTTCTGCTGGCGCTGGTCACGCAGGCCGGCGTCCTCGTCGTGCAACGCGCCTTCCCACCGCAAGGCCGGATGATCGAGGTCGATGGTGCTGTGCTTCACGCCGTCGATATCGGCCCGCGCGATTCGGGCCTGCCGATCGTGATGTTGCACGGCGCGAGCTCCAACCTGGAAGTGATGCGGCGGCCGCTCGGCGATCTCCTCGCCCAGAACCATCGCGTCATCCTGATCGACCGTCCCGGCCATGGCTGGAGCACCCGCGCGCGGCGGCGGGATTCGACGCCGGAAGTCCAGGCGCGGATGATCGATGAGGCGCTCGGCAAGCTTGGGATCGCTCGCGCGGTCTTCGTGGTGCATTCCTGGAGCGGTGCGCTCGGCGCGCGGTTGGCGCTCGATCATGCCGCCCGCGTTGCGGGCCTCGTGATGCTCGCGCCCGTCACCCATCCCTGGCGCGGCGGCGTCGGGCGCTACAACGAGATCATCGCAACGCCCGTGATCGGCCCGCTGCTCGCCTACACCGTCACGCTGCCGCTGGGGTATTTCGTTGCCGAGGCCGGCGCGCGCAGCGTCTTCCTGCCACAGACGATGCCGGATGGTTTCGTGCATGACTCCGCGACGCCACTGCTGCTGCGCCCGCGCGAGTTCATCGCCAATGCCTATGATCTGGTGACGCTGAAGGAAGCGGTCGCCGCGCAAGTCGCCCGCTACGGCGAGATATCGGCGCCGGTCACGATCATCGCCGGCGAAACCGACAAGACGGTGAAGACCAACATCCACGCGCGCCCGTTCGCCGCGACTGTCCAGAATGCGAAGCTGATCGTGCTGCCTGATCTTGGCCACATGGTGCAGAACGCGGTGCCGGATCTCGTGAAGACCGAGATCGAGACGATGATCGGAAAAATCGTCCCGGCGCCGGCGGTCGCCGATTAGAGCGTTTTCGAGCGAAGTGGATACTGGTTCGCGTGAAGAAAACGCGTCAAAACAAGACGGTGGAGCTTCGGTTCTGATTCAATCAGAACCGAAGCTCCAGCGACCGCCGTTCACGGGCTTACTGCTTGATCTTCCCGTCCTTGTCGAACTGCGACACATAGGTCCAGAGATTGTTGATCTCGGTCTGGTTCTTGATGCCGGCGAACGCCATCTTGGTACCTGGGATCTTGGCCTTGGGGTCCTTGATGTATTCCTTGAACTGGGCCTCGTTCCAGGTAATGCCCGAATTCTTGTTCGCGTCGGAGTAATTGTAGTCCGGCGCGGTACCGGACTTGCGGCCGTCGAGGCCGTTGAGCTCGGGGCCGACCTTGTTCTTGGCGCCTTCGCCGATCGCGTGGCAGGCCAGGCATTTGTTGAACGACGACTTGCCGGCCGCGGCATCCTGCGCCATCGCGGCAGGTGCGGTGGCAATCGCGGTGAGGATGGTCAGTGCGCCAAAAATCAGTTTTGTCATCGGGTGCTCTTCGTCTCTTCCCTGGGGGTCTGGTCAGTTACTTGCCTGATCGGCAATCGTCGGACCTGCCGGTTTTGGCAGGCCTGCCCGGCTTGGACAAGCCGCCAAACCATGACAGGTTTCACGATTTCCTACTTGTCCCAGAGCGAACTCGCGCAAGATCGTCGATCCGACTTTCGGATGGCCTACCCAAACCACCGCGGACGTGGTTGATTTGTCGCGACAAATCGATCGTGCGGCGTCAGCGGGAAGGATACGCCATGAAGGATGTGATATGGCCATCATGATGCCTGCGAGCGACCAGGCCGTGCTCGCGCGCCGCGCTGAGATCGTGGCTGCATTGCGCGCAATCGTCCCAGGCGAAGGCGTGATCGACAGCGCCGCCGAGATGCGGGCCTATGAATCCGACGGGCTGACGGCCTATCGGCAGCCGCCGATGGTCGTGGTGCTGCCCGACACGACCGAGCAGGTTTCGCTCGTCCTGAAATATTGTGCAGGGCAGGGCATCAAGGTGGTGCCGCGCGGTTCCGGCACCTCACTGTCCGGCGGCGCGCTGCCGCTGGAAGACGGCGTGCTCTTGGGCCTCGGCAAGTTCAAGCGCATCCGCGAGATCGATTTCGACAACCGCGCCGTCGTCACCGAACCCGGCGTCACCAACCTCGCGATCAGCCAGGCCGTCGCCCATGCCGGGTTCTACTACGCGCCGGATCCGTCCTCGCAGATCGCCTGCTCGATCGGCGGCAATGTCGCGGAGAATTCCGGCGGCGTGCACTGCCTGAAATACGGCATGACCACCAACAACGTGCTCGGCTGCGAGATCGTGCTGATGAGCGGCGAGATCCTGCGCATCGGCGGCAAGTCGGCGGAGAACACCGGCTATGACTTGATGGGCGTCATCACCGGCTCCGAAGGGCTGCTCGGGGTCATCACCGAGATCACGGTGCGCATCCTGCAAAAGCCGGAGACGGCGCGCGCGCTGATGGTCGGGTTCGCGCGAGTCGAGGCGGCCGGCGAATGCGTGGCGCGCATCATCGGCGCGGGCATCATTCCCGGCGGCATGGAGATGATGGACAAGCCTGCGATCCACGCCGCGGAGGCCTTCGTCCATGCCGGCTATCCGCTCGATGTCGAGGCGCTCCTCATCATCGAGCTCGACGGTCCCAGGATCGAGGTCGACGAGCTGATCACGCGCGTCGAGACGATTGCGAATGCTTGCGGCTCGACCTCCTGCCAGATCTCGACCTCGGAGGCCGAGCGCAATCTGTTCTGGGCCGGTCGGAAAGCTGCGTTCCCCGCCGTCGGCCGCATCTCCCCGGACTATCTCTGCATGGACGGCACCATCCCGCGCGGTGCGCTGCCGAAGGCGCTGGCGCGCATCCGCGAGCTATCGGAAAAATACCAGCTTGGCTGCGCCAATGTGTTCCATGCCGGTGACGGCAATCTGCATCCGCTGATCCTCTATGACGCCAACAAGCCCGGCGAGATCGAGCGCGCCGAAGCCTTCGGCGCCGACATCCTGCGCGCCTGCGTCGAGTTCGGCGGCGTGCTCACCGGCGAGCACGGCGTCGGCATCGAGAAGCGCGATCTGATGCCGGAGATGTTCAGCGAGATCGACCTCAACCAGCAGCAGCGCCTGAAATGCGCCTTCGACGCGCAGGGCCTGCTCAATCCCGGAAAGGTGTTTCCGACCCTGCACCGCTGCGCCGAGCTCGGCCGCATGCATGTCCACGCCGGCAAGCTGGCGTTTCCGGACATCCCGCGGTTCTAGCGTCGCCCCGCAGCAACGCGCCAAATTTGATTTCCGCTGCAAACTTGGATACCGGCTCACTCGTGGATACGCTCAGGGTTAGAGACGCCAAAGACGTCGAAGAGGTGGTGCGCGCGGCGATTGCCAATGAGCAGCCGCTCGAGATCATCGGTCATGGCAGCAAGCGCAGCATCGGTCATGCGATGGCGACCAACGCCGTGCTCGACGTCTCCGCGCTGAATGCCATCACCGCCTACGAGCCCAACGAACTCATTGTCACGCTCCAGGCCGGGGCGCCGCTGGCCGACGTGCTGTCGCTGATCGATGCCAAGAACCAGCAATTCGCCTTCGAGCCGATGAACACGGCGCCGCTGCTCGGCACGCCCGCGCTCGGCACCATCGGCGGCATGATCGCGGCTGGCCTGGCCGGTCCGCGCCGGATCAGGGCGGGCGGGGCGCGCGACCATCTGCTCGGGGCGCATGCCGTCTCCGGTTTCGGCGACAGCTTCAAGACCGGCGGCAAGGTGGTGAAGAACGTCACCGGCTACGACCTCTGCAAGCTTCTCGCCGGTTCCTGGGGCACGCTGTCGGTCATGACCGAGGTCACGTTGAAGGTGATGCCGAAGCCGGAGGCCGAGCGGACGCTGCTGCTGCGCGGGCTCGACGATGCCGCCGCCAACAAGGCGATGACCGCGGCGCTCGGCTCGCCCTTCGACGTTTCCGGTGCCGCGCACCTGCCAAAATCGGCGTTCCGGACCAGGACCGAAGGTCTCGGCGATATAGCGGGCCAGGGCGAGGCGCTGACCGTGCTGCGGCTCGAAGGCATTACTGCCTCCGCCGCCCACCGAGCTGGCTCGCTGCGCGAATTGCTGGCCCCGTTCGGACCCGCGACGCTGGTCGAGGACGTCGCGTCCGCGGCGCTGTGGGCCACGATCCGGGACGTCGTGCCGTTCGCTGCCAGTGGCGCGCTGGGGGCCTGGCCGGTCTGGCGGATCGTCTGTCCGCCGGCGTCGGGCGCAGCGCTCGGGACGCTGCTGGCGCGCGAGACCGGCGGCGACGTGATCTACGATTGGGGCGGCGGACTGATCTGGGCGGCGTTGCCACCGAAATCGGACGCCCACGCCCCGGCCGTGCGCGAACGTACGAAAGCGGTCGGCGGGCACGCCACGCTGATCCGGGCCGCTGAGGACATCAGGCGCGGTGTCGACGTATTCCACCCGCAAGCCGTTGGCATTGTCGCGTTGAGCGAACGAGTCCGCGCGAGTTTCGATCCGAAGACCATCCTCAACCGGGGCCGGCTGACGCGGGGCGCTACGGCATGAAGACCGAATTCTCACTCGCGCAGCTCGCCGACCCCGACATCGCGGAAGCCGACAAGATCCTGCGCGCCTGCGTCCATTGCGGCTTCTGCACCGCGACCTGTCCGACCTATGTGCTGCTTGGCGACGAGCTCGATAGCCCGCGCGGCCGCATCTATCTGATCAAGGAGATGCTGGAGAAGGACCTGACGCCGACGGCCGAAGTGGTCAAGCATGTCGACCGCTGCCTGTCGTGCCTGTCCTGCATGACGACCTGCCCCTCGGGGGTCAATTACATGCACCTTGTCGACCAGGCCCGGGTCAGGATCGAGCAGCGTTATGAGCGGCCGCTGACGGAGCGGCTGCTGCGCCGGTTGCTGGCCTTCGTCCTGCCCGACCCGCGGCGTTTCCGCGTGAGCATGGTGCTGGCGCGGCTGGCCCGCCCGCTGGCCGTGCTCCTGCCGACGCCCCGGCCATCGGCCACGCCCGGCCTGATCCAACGCCTCAAGGCGATGCTGGCACTGGCGCCGAACCGGCTGCCGCCGCCGGGACCCGCCGCCGGCAGTGTGTTCGCAGCGCTCGGCAAGAAGCGTGGCCGGGTCGCGCTGCTCCAGGGCTGCGCCCAGCAGGTGCTGGCGCCGCGCATCAACCAGGCCGCCATCAATCTCCTCACGCGCCACGGCATCGAGGTCGTCCTTGTCAGGGACGAGCAGTGCTGCGGCGCGCTGACCCATCACCTTGGTAACGACCAGGACGCACTGGCCCGGGCTCGCGCCAATATCGCGGCGTGGCGTGCGGAAGCGGCCGGCGAGGGGCTCGACGCCGTCCTGGTGACGGCATCCGGATGCGGCACCGTGATCAAGGACTACGGCTATCTTCTGCGAGAGGACGCTGCGTTTGCCGCCGATGCGGCGATGGTCTCCGCACTCGCCAAGGACATCACCGAATACGTCGCCGGCCTCGGACTCGCGGCCACCGCGCGACAGGACAACATCGTCGTCGCCTATCACTCAGCGTGTTCGTTGCAGCACGGGCAGAAAATCACGGGCCTTCCGAAAGAATTGCTTTCCAAGAATGGATTCGTGGTGAAAGATGTGCCGGAGAGCCATTTGTGTTGCGGTTCGGCGGGGACCTACAACATTCTCCAGCCCGAGCTTGCGGGCCGGTTGCGCGATCGCAAGGTCGCCAACATCGCGAGCGTCAAGCCGGACATGATTGCCACAGGCAATATCGGCTGCATGGTGCAGATTGCCAGTGGCACGTCAGTTCCGGTCGTACACACGATTGAGCTTCTCGATTGGGCTACGGGCGGATCGCGGCCGGCATTGAACGCGCAAGTTTGAGCTTTCAAAGGCCTGAGCTTTCGTCCGGAGGTGACGGCTGAAGACGCCCGATCGACCATTGTTCGGCGGCAACAGGAGGACCACGATGGCGAAAGCGAAGAAGAAGAAAAGCAAGAAGGCCAAAAAGGCCAGGAAGGCTGTAGCGGCGAAGAAGACCGCAAAGAAGGCAGCCAAGAAGTCCGCGAAGAAGTCTGCCAAGAAAGCCACCAAGAAATCAGCGAAGAAGGCCGCGCCGAAGAAGGCCGCAAAGAAGTCGGCCAAGAAGGCAGCTAAGCCGGCTGCGCCTAAGAAGGCTGCCAAGAAAGCGGCACCGAAGAAGGCGAAGGCAGCTCCCGCGCCGAAGCCGTCAACGCCAGCAGCTCCGGCTCCCGAGCCTGCCGCCGAGACAAGCTGGGCGATGCCTTCGTCTTCTGCGGAAGCGACGCCGGCCGAGGGACAAGGTTAGGCCAAAGGCTGGATCCAATCCGACGACCATGATCGACAACAGGAAGGCCGCAGCGGTGATGCTGCGGCCTTTTTGCATCGGTGCGACGGCGCGCGGAGATTGTCTTGTCCGGGAGCAGCCTGATTCGTAGCGCGGACAGCACGGTACCGCGGGTCCCGTACTAATCCGGGCATGTCTGTGCGCTTTGCAATGCAAATGATGTGATCGGGAAGACACACAGGCTGACAACCTTTCGTGGAATCGTCAGAACGCCCAAAAAGTCGGCAGATGCCTGCGATATTTGCTTCACGGTTCACGTCACCCCATCCAAATTGCCGCGGTTACGAAATTTGCAATCAGGTCGTGCGTTCCGGGGGGCTTCCGGGATCCGACTAGGGTCTTAGAACTGGTGATGGGGATCGAAATGAAAAAAGTGGCTTTGTTGGCAACGGCGCTGGCAATGGTGACGGGTTCGGCTTTCGCGGCAGACATGGCGGTGAAGGCCAAGAAGGCCCCGCCAGTGGTTGCGTTTGACCCCTGGGATATCGCCTTCGGCGGCGCCATCATGAGCGACTACATCTTCCGCGGCGTCACGCAATCGAACCACAAGCCGTCAGTCGCGGCCTATTTCGAGCCGCGCTACAACGTCAACAAGGACCTCCAGCTCTACGTCGGCGTGTCCGCCGAGAGCATCTCCTTCGCCAATCGCGCTGCTGCTGAAGTCGACATCTACGGCGGTATCCGCCCGACCTTCGGCGCCTTCGCCTTCGACATCGGTATCTGGGGCTACCTGTATCCGGGCGGCAGCTGCGCCGACAACGTGCTCACCGGCGGCATTCCCGCGCGGCAACGTCTGCGCTGTCAGCACGACCACGATCTTCCTCGCCGACGGCAACGTCATGAAGAAGGACGTCAGCTTCCTCGAAGTCTACGGCAAGGTGAACTACACCATCAACGACAGCTTCACGGTCGGCGCGACCGAGTATTACTCGCCGAACTTCCTGAACTCGGGTGCCTGGGGCAACTACGCTTCGTTGACCGCCAAGTACACGGCGCCCAGCACAGCCTTCGGCGCCTCCGGTATGGGCATGTACGTGTCGGGTGAATTCGGCCGGCAGTGGTTCGGTACCTCGGACGCCTTCTACGGCACCGGCGTCGGCACCGTTTTCGCCAACGGTATCCCCTACAAGGACTACAACACCTGGAATATCGGCATCGGCTTCACCTACAAGGTGTTCACGCTGGACTTGCGTTACTCCGACACCGACCTGAACAAGGGTGACTGCAACGCCTTCACCAGCGCCTTCAACGCCACCGGCACCACCAACGTCACCGCGATCAACCCGGGCGGCGCCGGCTCCAACTGGTGCGGCGCGGCCGGCATTGCCAAGCTGTCGTTCGACCTGACGGCGATGAGCAACCTGAAGTAAGCTTCTTCCCGAAGCGACTAGATAAGGGCGGCAGGGCAACCTGCCGCCCTTATGCTTTGGGTTGGGGTCTGCGAAAGGGCGTGGCCTTCATGGTTCGAGACGCGCCGTAAGGCGGCGCTCCTCACCATGAGGGTTGGGATTTCGCCGCGGGGCAGGACCTCATCCTGAGGGCCCGCCAGAGGCGGGCGTCTCGAAGGATGGGCCGCACGGAAGCCGCCCATCGGTCGTTTGAAAGCGATAGCCCGCGGGCCATCGCCGTTGCGCCTCAGCGCGCCGCGCTCGGCTCCTTCTCGACCGGCGCGCCACTGTCACCGAGAACGTGGATCGCGCCGTGCTTCACCATCGTTACCTTGCGGGTATGGAAGGCGTCGAGCGTCGAGCGGTGGCCGATGGAGACGAGGGTAGCCTGTGGCAGCTTGTCCGTCAGCAGCCGGTACAGCCGGGCCTCGGACGGTTCGTCCAGCGAGGCCGTGGCCTCGTCCAGGAACAGGTAGTCCGGCGCGTGCAGCAGCGCGCGGGCGAGCCCGAGGCGCTGCTGCTCGCCCAGCGACAGCATCCGATTCCAGTGGCCTTCCTCCTCGAGTCGCTCGGCGAGGTCGGGCAGCCCGACCGCGATCAGCGTGTCCCTGACGCGTGCGGTTTCGAATGCGCCCGGCGCGGCCGGATAGACCACGGCGTCGCGCAGCACGCCGACCGGGAAATACGGGCGCTGGGGGAGCATCATCAGCTTCGCCTTTTCCGGGACGAAGATGGTGCCTGTGCCGAACGGCCAGATGCCGGCGATGGCCCGGAACAGCGTCGACTTGCCGGAGCCTGACGGTCCGGTCACCAGCACGCGCTCCGACGTCTGGATGGAGAAGGCGTCGGCGGCGACCAGCGGCGTGCCGCTCGGCAGGTTCACGCAGAGCTGTTCGAGTGCGATAGTGCGATTGACGCCGGCGGGCTCGAGGGCAATCGCCGGCTCGTGCGGCGGCAGGTTCGCGGCCGCATCGACCGACATCTCGAAGCCGTCGAGGCGCGCGACGATCGAGCGCCATTCCGCCAGCGACCGGTACGCCGTGACGAAGAACGACAGTGCGCCCTGCACACTTGAGAAGGCGGAGGCGGTCTGCATCATGTCGCCAAGCTGAATCTTCTTGGCGAAGAAGGCCGGCGCCACCAGCACGTAGGGAAAGATCACGGCGGCCTGCTGATAGCTCGCGGTGAACGCGGTGAGGCGCTTGGTCCGGCTCATGATGGCGTACCAATTGCCGATCACGAAGCCGAAGCGCTCCAGCAGGCGGCCGCGCTCGGCGCCTTCGCCCTTGAGCAGCGCGATCTGCTCGGAGTTCTCGCGGACGCGGACGAGGTTGAAGCGGAAGTCGGCCTCATAGCGCTGCTGTTCGAAATTGAGATTGACCAGCGGCGCGCCGATCCAGTGCGTCAGCGCGGTGCCGAAGATCGCGTAAACCAGCGCGCCCCAGCACAGATAGCCGGGGATCATGAGGTCGGCGCCGAACAGGTGCAGCGGCGCAGCGTTGGACAGGCCCCAGAGGATGATCACGAAGGAGAACAGCGTCACGATCGACGAGAGCAGGCCGAGCCCGATGGTCAGGGTCTGCTCGACGAAGTTCTTGACGTCCTCGGTGATGCGCTGGTCCGGGTTGTCGGCCGCATCGCCCTTGAGCTGCATGCGGTAATGGGTGGCGCCTTGCAGCCATTCGCCCAGATAGTGCCGGGTCAGCCATTGCCGCCAGCGGATCTGGAGCCACTGGTTCAGGTACAGCTTGTAGACCGCCAGCGCGATGAAGGCGGAGGCGAGGCCGACGAAGATCCAGATCTGCGTGACGAAGGCATCCCAGTCGCTATTCTGGAGCGCACTGTAGAACCGGTTCTGCCACTGGTTTACCAGCACGTCGATCGCGACCAGTGCCCAGCTCCATCGCGATCACCGCGGCCAAGAGGCCGCGGCCGGCCCATTTGTCCTCGGACCGGAAATAGGGGATGGCGATTCGCCAGACGATCGCGAGCGTGGCGCGGATGTTCTTCACAGAGCTGGGTCTCCTGAGGGGATGTGCACAACTGCCCGGGGCCAAAGATTTGGGGCGCGACGGCGGAAACGGGCGCGCTTAGACTAAAGTCGCAGGTTCTGCAATTTGCGTTGGCTTGTCGCAGCTTGCAACCCTAGCATGGGCCTCAACGGCGCGGGGTGGGGTGCTTCGGGATTTCGCGGGCTTGTGAGCGGGAGGGGAACCGCTGCATTCGCGAGGAATTCGCGTTCAACTCGGGGGTTATCGCTTCAGCGTCGAGCAGGATCGGCTGTCCACGCGGGCCGCCTGCCGCACACATGCGTGGGGGAGGAAGACCATGTGGAATCAAGTCTATGACCCGTTGCACAGCCCTGTGCTGTCGACGATCGCGGCGGCAGTCCCTGTCGTCACACTACTGGTCCTGATCGCGAGCGGGCGCGTCCAGGCTCATATTGCGGCGATTATCGCCGTGATCGTGGCCAATCTGATCGCGATCTTCGTCTTCACCATGCCGGCCAACATGTCGATCCGCGCTTCGGTGCTGGGCATCGTCACCGGTTTCTTTCCGATCGGCTGGATCGTTCTCAACGTCATCTTCCTTTACCGGGTGACGGTGACCACCGGACGCTTCGAATTGCTCAAGCGCGCGGTCGGCGGGGTCACCGAGGATCGGCGGCTGCAATTGCTGTTGATCGCGTTCTCGTTCGGCGCCTTCTTCGAGGGTGCTTCGGGCTTCGGTACCCCGGTCGCGATCACCGGTGCCGTGCTGATCGGCCTCGGCTTCTCGCCGCTCGCGGCCTCCGGCCTGTCGCTGATCGCCAACACAGCACCGGTCGCCTTTGGCGCGCTGGGCACGCCGATCCAGGGCCTCGCTTCGGTCACCGGGCTCGATCCCTACATCCTCGGCGCGATGGTCGGACGGCAGTTGCCGATCTTCTCACTGATCGTGCCGTTCTGGGTGGTGTGGGCGTTCGCGGGCTGGAGGGGCATGAAGGACGTGTGGCCGGCGGTTCTCGTCACCGGCGTGTCGTTCGCAGTCCCGCAATTCGTGATCTCGAACTTCGTCAACCCCTGGATCGTCGACATCGGCGCGTCGCTGATCTCGATGGGGGCGCTGATCCTGTTCCTGAAGGTGTGGCAGCCCAGGCAGCTCTGGCTGTCGCCGGCGCTGCGCAGCCGTGATGAATCGACCGCCACCATGGCGGCCGCAAAACCGCTCGACAAGACGCCGCTCACCCAGAGCGAGATGTTCAGCGCGCTGCTGCCTTGGATCATCGTCTGCATCGTGATGCTGATCTGGGGCAACGGTGCCTTCAAGACCTGGGCGAACTCGATCTTCACCTGGAACTACCCCGTTCCCGAGCTGCATCAGATGATCAACAAGATGCCGCCGGTCGCACCGGGACCGACGAAAGAGAGTGCGGTGTTCGGCTTCACCTACCTGTCCTTCACCGGCACGGGCATGCTGATCGCGGCGATCATCTCAGGCTTCCTGATGGGCGTCGGTCCTGGCCGGCTCTTGACGGAATACGGCCGCACCATCCGGCTGTGCGCGATCTCGCTGATCACGATCTCGGCGATGCTCGCGATCGGCACGCTGACGCGGCTCTCCGGCGTGGACGCGACGCTCGGCCTCGCCTTTGCTGCAACCGGCGTGCTCTATCCCTTCTTCGGCACGCTACTCGGCTGGTTGGGCGTGGCGCTGACGGGATCGGATACCGCTTCCAACGTTCTGTTCGGAAATCTTCAGAAGATCACCTCCGAGCAGCTTGGCCTGTCGCCGATCCTGATGGCGGCGGCAAACTCGTCCGGCGGCGTGATGGGCAAGATGATCGACGCCCAATCGATCGTGGTCGCCTCGACCGCGACCAACTGGTACGGCCATGAAGGCACCATCCTGCGCTTTGTGTTCTGGCACTCGATCGTGTTGGCTTCCCTGGTCGGCGTGTTCGTGACGTTACAGGCCTATGTCTGGCCGTTCACGGCGATGGTGCTGAAGTAGCAGGCCACGCCCGGCGTCGATGCAAATCCCCGCGGAGGTCTCTCCGCGGGGATTTTTGCATGCGGGCGAAGCTTCTCATTGCAGCTGCCGTCTTATAGAAGGTGCGGCAAATCAGGTCGGTCGAGAGGTCTCATGGTTTCGCTCAAGCAGATGGTGTGTGCGGCGGTTGCGACGCTCGCGATGGCCACTGTCGCGCGTGCCGAGGACGGTTTCCCGTTCGGCACCGAGATGACGCTCGAAGCACTGCCGCAGCCCGGCTCGAAGCGGATTCCGAACATCGAAATCGGCGACAATGGCGAAGTCTTGCTGGAGCTCTGGTGCAAGGGCGGCAAGGGCCAGTTCTCGGTCGCCGGCAACACCGTGATCTTCGTCCCCGGCCAGATCCAGGACCGCTCCTGTCCGCCGGCCAGGGCCCAGGCCGACGACGATCTCGTCGCGGCGCTCGGCAGCGCCGAGACCTGGAAGCGTCAGGGCGATGTACTCACCCTGGTCGGCCCCAAGCCGCTGCGTTTCCGCGTCAACGGGGACTAGCTTTCGTGTCCCGGCCCTGCAGCGCTTTCGCGCTGCGTCCGGGGCACCCTGCCTCGCACTACTTCCACACCGACTTGTCGGCGTCCCAGCGCTGGCCCTTCAGTTCCTTGGCGAGCGCCTCGACCGAGCCGTTGTCGTCGGGCTGATCGCTCTCCTCGTCGGCCGTCGCTTCGTCCGAGAGATTGAGCTTGGCGCCGCTGCTCTCATCGGTGGTCGTGGTCGCGGGACTCCCGATCCAGAGCATGAGCTTGTCGGTCGTGCCGGGCTTGTCGGGCGAGACGAGACCCGCGACCTCGATGGTGTCGGTGAGCTCGAGCGCGGGAAAATCCTGGTTCGGCCGCTTGAACACCAGCTTGAGCTTGCCGGTCGCCGGGTTGAAGCTTTGCGAGACCGGCTTTGCCGCGAGCGTCCTGCTCAGCACGCCAGCCACCGCGGCCGCGAGCTTGTCGCGGTTGAGCTTGTCGCCGTCGCGCCAGTCGGCGGCGGGGATGCGGATGGTGCGGTCCATCTCGGTCATGCCCGCGGTCCAGCCCGCGGTGATGACGCCGGGCATCGCCTTGAATTTCTCCAACAGGGCGCCTGCGCGCTCCGGATCGACCGACATGTTGATGGTCTGCTCACCTGCGCGCAGTGCGTCGCAGCCGACGGTGAGACTCGCCAGCGTCACCTCGACGTCCTGGCCCTTCAGGCTCTTCAGGAACTCGGTCGCGGCATCCAGCTTGACCTTGACCGCAATCGCTTCCGGCGAGACGTCGGTGAAATCCTTCGGCTGCGGCGTGATGCCGTCGTCGGAGGTCTGGTTGTCCAGGAATTCCTTCTCGCTGAGATCGGAATTGTCGGGAGAGGTGACCTCGGTCACGGCCTGGCCAATGCTGATCTGGCCGCGGAATTCGAACGTGTCTCCAGCCTGTTTGCGCAGCAGTTTGACGGTGACGGGCGCTTTCGCGCCGAGGCTCTGCGTCGTACCCGTCAGGTTCTGGCCGGCGACCTGGAGATTGACGACGAAGCGGTCCTTGCGGTCGGAATTCTTCGCGACCGGATAACAGATGTCGAGCACGGCTGCGGTGACGGTCTTGCCCTGGCGTGTCTCCTTCAGGATCACGTCGGCATTGCCGTCCATCAGCCCGTCGATCGAGGTGAAATAGCGCGTCTCCGCGCCGCTGGGCGCCGTAGCCTTCGGCGACAGCTTCATCTGGGCGGATGCGACCTCAGGCGAAACTGCAAGCAGAGCCGCCAATAAAACTGTCGGGCAAACCAGAAGCGCGCGCATCGACGAAATCCCCGGGCAATGGGGCATGATCCGGAAAAGTGTGAAGCGGTTTTTCCGATCAGATCATGCCCAAACAATTCGAATCGGGCGTTACCGTAGTGGGTTTTGGGCGCCGGTTGAATTGGAAAGCACAGGCCATGATCGGCAAAAAAGAAGGCCGCCCGGAGGCGGCCTTCGCAACACTGTCAGGCGAGGATCGGCCTTAGAAGCCGCCCATGCCGCCGCCCGGCATGGCGGGCGCTTCCTTCTTCGGTGACTCGGCGACCATGGCCTCGGTGGTCACCAGCAGGCCGGCGATCGAGGCGGCGTCCTGGAGCGCGGTGCGGACCACCTTGGCGGGATCGATGATGCCCTTGTCGACCATGTCGACATAATCTTCGTTCTGGGCGTCGAAGCCGAAGGTCTCGGACTTGTTCTCCAGGATCTTGCCGACGACGATCGAGCCTTCCACGCCCGCGTTCTCGGCGATCTGGCGAAGCGGAGCTTCCAGCGCCTTCAACACGATGTTGATGCCGGCCTGCACGTCCGCATTGGCGTTGGTGAGACGGCCGACGGCTTTCTTGGCACGGAGCAGCGCGACGCCGCCGCCGGGGACGATGCCTTCCTGCACCGCGGCGCGGGTGGCGTTGAGCGCGTCCTCGACGCGGTCCTTCTTCTCCTTGACCTCGATCTCGGTGGCGCCGCCGACGCGGATCACCGCGACGCCGCCGGCGAGCTTGGCGAGGCGCTCCTGGAGCTTCTCACGGTCGTAGTCCGAGGTGGTCTCCTCGATCTGGGCCTTGATCTGGCCGACGCGGGCCTCGATCTCGGGCTTCTTGCCGCCGCCCTTGACGATGGTGGTGTTCTCCTTGTCGATCACCACCTTGCCTGCCCGACCCAGCATCTTCACCGTGACGTTCTCGAGCTTGATGCCGAGGTCTTCGGAGATGAGCTGACCGCCGGTGAGGATCGCGAGGTCCTCCAGCATGGCCTTGCGGCGATCACCGAAGCCCGGCGCCTTGACGGCGGCGACCTTCAGGCCGCCACGGAGGCGGTTGACGACCAGGGTGGCCAGCGCCTCGCCCTCGACGTCCTCGGCGATGATGACGAGCGGCTTGCCCGACTGCATCACGGCTTCCAGCACCGGCAGCATGGCCTGCAGGCCGGACAGCTTCTTCTCGTGCAGGAGGATGTAGGCGTCCTCGAGCTCGGCGGTCATTTTCTCGGGGTTGGTGACGAAGTAGGGCGACAGATAGCCGCGGTCGAACTTCATGCCCTCGACGATCTCGACTTCGGTCTCGATCGACTTGTTTTCCTCGACGGTGATGACACCCTCGTTGCCGACCTTCTGCATCGCCTGGGCGATCATCTTGCCGATGGCGGTGTCGCCATTGGACGAGATGGTGCCGACCTGGGCGACTTCGGAGGAGGCTGCGACCGGCTTAGCGCGCTTCTGGATGTCCTTGACGACAGCGGCAACCGCGATGTCGATGCCGCGCTTGAGATCCATCGGGTTCATGCCGGCAGCAACCGACTTGGCGCCTTCGCGCACGATGGCCTGGGCCAGCACGGTCGCGGTGGTGGTGCCGTCACCGGCGAGATCGTTGGTCTTGGAGGCGACCCTCACGGACCATCTGGGCGCCCATGTTCTCGAACTTGTCCTCGAGCTCGATCTCCTTGGCGACGGTGACGCCGTCCTTGGTGATGCGGGGCGCGCCGAACGACTTCTCGATGAGGACGTTGCGGCCCTTCGGGCCGAGCGTCACCTTGACGGCGTTGGCGAGAATGTCGACGCCGCGCAGCATGCGATCGCGCGCGTCTCCGGAAAACTTGACGTCTTTGGCAGCCATGGTCTGTAATTCCTCTTGTTTCGTGATGTGTCTGCCGCTCGGCGTCGCAAGTCCGGAGTCCGGAATCGAACCCGGCGGAATGATGGATGCCCGGATCTCAGGGACCCGGGCATGACATTCAGCGGCTGTTCAGGCTGATGGCCTTAGGCCATGACGCCCATGATGTCCGATTCCTTCATGATCAGGAGATCTTCGTTGTCGATCTTGACCTCGGTGCCCGACCACTTGCCGAACAGCACGAGGTCGCCGACCTTGAGGTCGATCGGGGTCAGCTTGCCGGCCTCGTCGCGGCCGCCGGGGCCGACGGCGACGATTTCGCCCTGGGACGGCTTTTCCTTGGCGCTGTCCGGAATGATGATGCCGCCCTTGGTCTTTTCCTCGGCGTCGATACGTTTGACCACGACACGGTCATGCAGCGGACGAAATTTGGATTTAGCCATGACGTTTCCCTTTGGAGGCTCGCTTCGGATGTAGCGGAAGTGGATGGGGCGGCGCTTCCGTCCACCCTCTTGCCGAGGATCGAACGGTGCGCTTAGCAATCGGGCTTTCCGAGTGCTAATAGTGTGCCCGGAAATATGGCTTGGCCGCGATCCTGTCAAGCAAAGGTGGTTAAGCGATTGGTGAGGCGGATATAGGATTGTGTCTACAGAAACCTATTGGTCGCGCTGGCGTATAAAGGACGTCATTGCTCCGACAGCGGTTTTGCGCTTGGCTGCAGGAGGGATGCGGTCGAGATCTTGTTTGGGGGGCAGTTTGCTCGGGGGAATGTCATGATCAGTTCAGCTCACGCACGCACGGTTGCCAATCTGGCGGCCGCCTCTTGCCTGGCGCTGCTGCTTGGCGCCTGCGGCGGCGGCATGAACCTGCCGTCGTTCTCGTCGTCCTCACCGCCGCCTGAGGCCGAGCCCGGGGCCGGCCCGGAAATGCCGGCGTCGATCCGCGCCGACGAAATCGTCGGCCGCTGGGGTCTCGCCTCGTTCCAGAACCCGGCCGACCGCGCCCGCACCGAGGCTGCCGCCCGGGCCCAGTGCAAAAATCCTTACGTGATCACCGCCGGCTCCTCCGGCGGCGTCATCATGCATCTCGCCGACCAGGCGACGCCGCAGGAGCTGCGGCTGAAGGGCTCGCCCAGCGGCAAGAACTATATCGGGCCGGCGGGTCCGACACCGGGCGAGCAGGACCGCGAGATCGTCTCCTTCGACGGCCGCGTCCTCATCACCCGCTTCATCGACAAGGATGCCGCCACCCGTTACGGCAACATGGTCTACGTCCGCTGTGCGCCAAGGGCGTGATCGGGGCGCCGGCCTAGCCACTCGTCATTGCGAGGAGCGAAGCGACGAAGCAATCCAGGCTGCTTCCGCGGACACAGTCTGGATTGCTTCGCTTCGCTCGCAATGACGAAAAAAAACGCCGGCTTGCGCCGGCGTTTTGTTTTTCAGAGTGTCGCGTCTGCTCAGTCGAACAGCGCGTCGATGTCGTCCTGCGAGGCGTGGCCGACATCGCCGGCGAGCTTCGGGCCGTTGAGGAGTTTTTCGTCCTCGCTGCGGGTGTCGGCGGCCGGCGCGGGCACGTGGGACTTGATCGCGTCGACGCCGCCCCAGATCTCCATCATGGAGTTGATGTGCTGCTCGATGAACTTCATCGTGCTCATGACCTTGCTGATGCGCTGGCCGGTCAGGTCCTGGAAGTTACAGGCTTCGAAGATCGAGATGACGCGTTCCTGGATATCGTCGGCGAGCCGTTTCTGCTGATCGGCCGATTGCACCTTGGACATCGCGCTGGCCGCTTGGTCGATCGACTCGGCGGCTTCGAGGATCTGCTGGGTCGCCTGTTCGGTGCCGCCGACGACCGCGCCGAGCTCGCCATTGACCTTGGCCATTTCGCCGCCGTCGAAGCTCTTGCCGTGCAGCGTCGCGATCTCGCGCTTGGTACGGTCGATGGCGTCGTGGATGAGGTCGAGCTCGACCTTCAGCTTCTCGCACTGCTCGATCTGCGCCCGGTAAGTATCGAGCATGGTACGAGCTTCGGAGAGCTCGTGAGCGGTGGAGGCGTCGATCGCCGCCATGGCCGCGCTGCCGGACAAGGGCGGAGTGCCCTTCGCCATCTGTGCACGGATCGCACGCAACTCGGACATGATCTCGCTATGCATCGGCGGAGCCTCCTCAATCATTTCGGGGCTTGGCATCTCGCCGACAACAGCCTCTTCGACACGAAAACGTTTGCGGTGAATAGCCATCAAGAACTCCCCCCACCTCACTCACGCGTCGTTTTAGGCAGAAGCGATTTAACACGAAGTTCACAGCCGGAACTGTCGTGCGGTCGCGTGCGACGGCGTGAAAACCTGCAATTAACCATGCGTGCGCGGCGTTCACCGAAAATAAACGCTGATCGCCAAATTGCCCCGCCGCTCGCGACGTGGTGAATCGAAACGCCGGCTCCGTTTACCAAACGAAACGGCTTTTGCTCTTTATTGACCACGTCGAGGGCGCGGATCAGCCAGATGCGTTCGACGGCGAATGTGACAAGACGAAACAGTACAGAGTACGTCGATGTTCAAAAAAATGTCTGTCGCGCTGCTCGGCAGCGCTTGCACCTTCATGGCCGGCGCCAACAGCGCCAGCGCCTTCGATAATAGCGTGCCGAACGATCCGCCGGCGGTACTTTACCAGCCGCAGGTGCCGCCGGCGCCGGTGCGCGTCGCCTCCAACGCGAACATGGGCGGCGGCTTCATCGAGTTCATGTTCGGTGACGGGCCCGGCCGCGGTCCGGCCTAATGCTCCGCAGCAGCCGATGTATCAGCAGCAGCCGGGCTATTACGACCAGCGCCGCCTGCCGCCGATGGGCGAGCCGCAGATGCAAGGCGCTGGCGTGCAGCCGGAGGCGGTCGATCCGCGGCAGCGTCAGTTCGATCCGAGATTCGAGAAGCAACTTGTTGACTATAGCGGCAACGAAAGTGTCGGCACCCTGGTGGTCGATACGCCGAACAAGTTCCTCTATCTCGTCGAGGGCAACGGCAAGGCCATGCGCTACGGCATTGGCGTCGGACGTCCCGGCTTCACCTGGTCCGGTGTGAAGTCGATCACGGCCAAGCGCGAATGGCCGGCCTGGACGCCGCCGGCGGAAATGATCGCTCGTCGCCCCGACCTGCCCAGGCACATGGAAGGCGGCCCGGAAAATCCACTCGGCGCCCGCGCGATGTATCTCGGCTCCACGCTCTACCGTATCCACGGCTCCAACGAGCCCTGGACCATCGGCACCAACGTCTCTTCCGGCTGCATCCGCATGCGCAACGAGGACGTCATCGACCTCTACGGCCGCGTCAATGTCGGCACCCGGGTCGTGGTGATGTAGGCGCATCGCGCTCGAAACTAAAACGGCCGCCTCGTGGGCGGCCGTTTCTGTTTGAGGCCGGGCAGAACAGTGTCAGGCGTAATCGCTGCCGCCGTCGTCTCCGCCGCCAAAGTCGCTGTCGTCGGCAACGTCCACATTGTCGTCGTCGTAATTCTGATCGTTATTCTGATCGTTGTCGTTGTGATCGTTATTCGACGCCTGATCTGCGAAGTTTTGACGCGAATCCTCGCGATTGCCCGAGCCGATGTCGTTGAGACCGGCGTCGCGCGCGAGCGAGCCGCCGGACTGGTCGCTACCGCTCCAGGGGCTGCGGTCGCCCGTGGCATTGGTGTCGCCGAAGGCCTGCTGGTGCGATCCGCCCATCATGCCGCGAATGCTGGAGAGCAGCAGCGAGCCAGCGAGCCGCCGACGACGCCGGCTGCGGCTGCCGCCGCGGTGCCGAGGAACGAGCCGCCGCCACCGCCGACTGGCGGGGCACCATAGCCCTGACCTTGCCCCGGACCTTGTTGACCTGGACCTTGGCCGTAAGCCTGCCCATAAGGCGGCTGGCCATATCCCGGTTGACCCGGCTGCGTCGCCTGGCCGCTGTTCCAGACAGGGCGCGAGTCGCGCTGCGGCACATTCGGAACCGAGCCGCGCGACGGGCCCCCGCCGAACAGCGTGTCGCGCATGGTATCCAGGAAGCCGCCGGACTGCGCCTGCTCGGGCGCCTGCCCCGCCTCCAGTTCCTGGATGCGGACATGGGCCCGCTTCAGGGCTTCGTCCTGCAACAGCACGGTCTGCACCAGCGCATAGATGGCGCCGGGGGCCTTGCGCAGGCCGTCGGAGATTGCGGCGATCGCGTCGGGGTCGCGCGGTGCGTTTTCCAGTTTCGAAAGCCGGTCAAAAAGCTCGTCGACGAGCTGGCGTTCCTGCGGCGTCATGGTCAGTCTCCCTCGCGCAAAACAAGCACGAGGCAGATGTAGGGTTCCATTGTGGCCCCAACAGTGCCGGCCGGATTAAATTTCGGTATGCGACAAGCTGCCTCGCGGGGTCGGCCTTTTCGCCGATTTCATCCCAGCGTGACGCCGCTGTCCGTTAGCAGGCGCGCAAAGGCTTCACTGGCGAGATAACCGTGTTCGCGCTCGCGGACATCCGTCATCGGGTCGAGGCCGGTAAGGACTTCGTCGACGAAGCCGGGATGACACATGATGAGGCCGCCATCCGGCAGGCCTTCGAGAAATTGCCGCATCAATGCACCGAAATCGGCCGCCTGCGTGAAATCATAGGCGCCGGCGAAGCCGGGATTGAAGCTGAGGCCAGCACTGCCGGCGCGGCGGCGGAATTGCGCGCTGAGGATATCGAGCACCATGGCTTTTGGTGAGGCCAGCCGCTGCTTAAGCGGCAGGTCCCGGCCGCCCTGGCGCACCCAGGCTTTTGGCACGGCTTCGGCGACCGCGTCGACAAAGCCGTCGCGCACCTGCGGATAGAGCTGCACATGCTGATGGCCATCGACGAAGTCAGGCGCGCGCCCGAACGCTTTCGCGAAGGCTGCCAGCTGCGCCTTGACCTCGTTGCGAAAGAATTCACGGTCGAGCCTTCGCGCAAGGCCCGCGCGCAGCAGCTTTGGAAACGGCAGAAACATGTCGCCGTCGAGCGGGCGGAAATGCATGGTGAGCGGCCGGAAGGGCGCCGACAATGTCACGTGCAATCCGATCGCGCAGCGTGGGCTCGCCTTGGCCGCGGCCTGGAGCGCCTCGATCTCGCTGCGTTCGATCGCAGGTCCCACCATCATCACCGACGTGGCGTTGAGACGGCCGCGCTCGATCAGGTCGCGGATGGCGCGATTGACGCCCGGGCTGATGCCGTAATCGTCGGCGCAGAGCCAGATCCGCCGCGGACTCGCGGCCGCGCTCATTCGGCCGCCGTCCTCTTCGAGGCGTCGTCGGCCTTGTCGGTCTCGAAATGCTTTTGGCTGTGCTCGGCAACGAAGTAGATCGGGCGCGCCTTCAGCTCGGACAGGATCTTGCCGATATATTCGCCGACGATGCCGATCATGATGAGCTGCACGCCGCCGATTGTCATCAGGCCGATCACGAGCGAGGGATAGCCGGGCACCTGCTTGCCGGTGGTCAAGACCTCCCAAAGGATCGAGATGCCGAACAGGAAGGCGCCGCCGGCGAGGATCACGCCGAGCAGGCTGGCAAAGCGCAGCGGCGCCACCGAGAACGAGGTCACCCCTTCGATCGAAAGACCAAGCAGGTGCGCGGCGCTGAAGGTCGTCACGCCATGGGTGCGCGGCGCGGGCTCGTAATCGACGCGGATCTGGCGGAAGCCGATCCAGCTCGCGAGACCCTTGAAGAAGCGGTTGCGTTCCGGCAGCTGCCTGAGAGCCGCGACCGCCCGCGGCGACAGCAAGCGGAAGTCCCCGGCGTCCTCCGGGATCTTTTGGCGGGCACCCCAATTGATCAGCGCGTAGAAGCCGCGCCCGGCGAGCCGCCGCAGGAAGGGCTCGTTGTCGCGATGCGCCTTGGCGGTATAGACAACGTCATAGCCGTCCTCGATCCAGTGCCGCACCAGCTGCTCGACCAGCGCCGGCGGATGCTGGCCGTCGCCATCCATGAACAGCACCGCGCCGAGGCGGGCATGGTCGAGGCCGGCCATCAGCGCCGCCTCCTTGCCGAAATTGCGCGACAGCGAGACCACCTGGACGTCGACCGCGTCGGCAGGCAGCGAGTGGGCGATCGCCAGCGTCGCATCCGCGCTGCCGTCGTCGACATAGACGATTTCGCAGCCGAGCCGATAGCGTTGCCGCAGGGTCTTGGCGAGTTCGCAGATGCGCTGGTGCAAGGCGGCGAGGCCGGCCGCCTCGTTGTAGAGGGGGACGACAATCGACAGTCCCTTCGCGGCGGCGTTCGCCGCGGTGGTCGTCATGCCGGAAACGTCAGAGCCCAGCGTCATCGATCAAGGTTCCAGAGGCGTTCAAGGTTATCTCAACAGCATATGGTAGCTGCCGTTTGCTGTCGCTACGCTGAACGGACCTGAGGCTCACTGCCGCAGGAATGCCTCGAGTTTGGCGAACAGCGGGTTCTCCCGGTCGAACACGTAATCCAGCGAAACCACCGAGACGGTCTCGGCGCCATGCGCGCGCAGGAAGCTCGCGAGTGCATAGAGCTGGCCCGGCGGGCAGTGCAGCGTGAGCATGCCTGACGAGGTCGGCCCGCCGAAAGGGGCTTCGACGCCGAAGCGCTCGTGGGCCTCGGTGAGCATGGCGGCGTCGCACTGCCGGAAGCGGGTGCGGACCTCGCGGTATTTGTTGGCCCGCGCCCGCGCCGCGATGTGATCCAGGATGACGCGCGCGGTCTCCCGCGCCTGCGGCGACCAGTCGGCATCTTTCGACGCCACCAGATTGGCCTGGCTGCGCAGGATGATGCCGTCGTCGAGCACCCTGAGCCCGTTCGCGACCAGTGTCGCGCCGGTCGTGGTGATGTCGACGATCAGCTCAGCGCTGCCGGCCGCGGGCGCGCCCTCGGTCGCGCCGGTGCTTTCGACGATGCGGTAATCGGTGATGCCCTGGCTCTGGAAGAAGGTGCGGGTGAGGTTGATGAACTTGGTCGCGACCCGCATCCGCATGTGATGCTGCTCACGAAAGCCGGTGGTGACGTCGTCGAGGTCGGCCATGGTACGGACATCGATCCACGCCTGCGGCACCGCCACGACGACGTCGGCATAACCGAAACCCAGCCCCTCGATCAGCGCGACGCGTTCGTCGCCGTCCGCAATGTTCTCGCGCACCAGATCTTCCCCGGTAACGCCGAGATGCGCCACGCCGCGGGACAATTGTGAGGCGATCTCGCTCGCCGAGAGGTAGGCGACCTCGACATGGTCGAGGCCCGCAATCGTGCCGCGATAGTCGCGTGCGCCGCCGGCCTTCGACAGCTTGAGCCCTGCACGGGCGAAGAAGGCTTCGGTGTTTTCCTGAAGGCGGCCCTTGGAGGGAACGGCCAGAACGAATGGCGCGCTCATGACTTAAGCTCCCACCTTGCGGCCGATCTTGGTCAGCGCATCCACCCAGATCGAGAAGCCGACCGCGGGGATCGGCTCGACTGAGCCGAGCTGGGTCATGAGCCCGTCGTAGCGGCCGCCTGCAACCAGCGGCTCGGCGCCGTTGCCTCGGTGATGCAGCTCGAATTCGAAGCCGGTGTAATAGTCGAGACCGCGTCCGAACGCGGTCGAGAAGCGGGTCTGCTTCACGTCGATACCGCGCGCAGCCATGAAGCCGACCCGGCTTTCGAACTGGTCGATAGCGGCAGCGAGGTCGAGCTTCGCGTCAGTGGTGAGCGCGCGCAACTCGGCGACAGCGTCGTCGGGATTGCCGGAGATTCCGAGGAATCGTTTGAGCACGGCGATGGCCTCGCGCGGCAGCGCGCCGCCCTTCAGCGTCGACTGCTCCAGGAAGCGGTCGGCGATCTCGGCCGTGGTGCGGCCGCCGACATTGGTGGTGCCGGCGATCGACATCAGATCGGTGACGAAGGCCAGCGCGGCCTTGCGGTCGGAGCCGGCCAGCGCGGCCAGCACGCCCTCATATTCGCTGCGGGTCGCAGGAGTTGCGGCCGCCAGCCGCTCCAGATCCTGCTCCAGGCTGATTTTGCGGTTGAAATCCTTGACCAGGCGGCGGCGCCAGACCGGATAGAGATCGAGCGCGTCGAGCAGCGCGTTGAACAGCGCCACGTCGCCGGTGCGGATCTCGACGTCGCGGACGCCGAAGGCCGCGGTTGCCTCCAGCGCCAGCGCCAGCATCTCGGCATCGGCGGCGGCACGGTCCTGGCGGCCGAACGATTCGATGCCGGCCTGCAGGAACTCACTGGCCTGGCCGCTGCGGTAGCGGAACACCGGACCGAGATAGCTGAACCCGGCCGGTTGGCCGGCGCGGCTGGAGGCGAGGTAATCGCGCGCCACCGGAATGGTCAGGTCCGGGCGCAGGCAGAGCTCCTCACCGGACAGGTCCGTGGTCAGGTACAGGCTTTTGCGGATGTCTTCGCCGGAGAGGTCCAGGAACGGTTCGGCCGGCTGCAGGATCGCGGGCTCGGCCCTGACATAGCCGGCCTGCGCGAACGACAACAGCAGCGTATCCGCCCAGGCGGCGGAGCCGGCAACATTTGAGGTGGCAGTCGCGGTCATCTCGGGGTCCATCGTCCCGGTGGAACCGGGCAGAGCAAGCAAGGGAAGCGAATTGCCGCAGGCCTTAGCATGGCCCGAAAGCGGTTTCGACCTCCAAAGGATCAATCGCTTAACGGTCGGCCAATGCCGGGATCAAGCCGTCTTGCCAGCCCAATCGCCCAGCACCGCCTGCACCAGCGCCAGCGCCGCCACCGCGGCCGTGTCGGCCCGCATGATCCGGGGTCCCAGCGCCAGCCGCAGGATGTTTCGGCTGCCGCAGCAGCAGCGCCCGCTCTTCCTCGGCAAAGCCGCCCTCGGGGCCGATCAGCACGTCGATGCCATCTCTTCCTTGGTCGTGTCCCGCCTCGCGTGCGCCTTGCAGGCTCCGAATCGGGTTTTCGAGCTCCGCCGCCTCGTCGCAGAAGATCAGCAGCCTGCCGGCGGCGCGCTGGCTGAGGAAGCGCTCCAGCGGCGCCGGCTCGGCGACAGTGGCGATGCTGAGGATGCCGCATTGCTCGGCTGCCTCGACGACATTGGCGCGCATCCGTTCGGTATTGACCCGGGAGGCCTGGGTGAACCGGGTCAGGACCGGCTGAAGCGTGGCGGCGCCCATCTCGATGGCCTTCTGCACCATGTAGTCGAGCCGGGCATGCTTGAGCGGGGCGAAGACGTAAGTGAGGTCGGGCAGCCGGTCCTGGGGCCGGGTCTGCTGGAGGATGAC
The DNA here is from genome assembly GCF_054056555.1 of Bradyrhizobium sp. LM2.9. NCBI lineage: Bacteria > Pseudomonadati > Pseudomonadota > Alphaproteobacteria > Hyphomicrobiales > Nitrobacteraceae > Bradyrhizobium > Bradyrhizobium sp. LM2.9. Next base: position 4,983,011 of record NZ_JBSRYJ010000002.1, on the reverse strand, counting down.
GAGGCCGTCCGGTCGCTTGCGGCCTTCAATGGCGGCCTGCCACTCGCCGTCGCGGCCGTTGAACGCCAAGACCTCGGCCCCGGCGGCAAGCCGCAGCACATTGCCGAGATAATTGGCCTGATCTCGGTCGAGCTCGACCCTGCCGTCCTGGGCAAGGGGGGCGTCGACGAATAGGCGGGGGCCGCGGAAATCGTGGGAGGGCATCGTTCAAAGGTCCAATTTGTGGCCGTTCTTAACCGAAAGCAGTACTTTCGGGGTAAATATTGCCAAATTGGTGCGTCGGCGCGCCGCGCTCTTGCCCTATTCGGCGGGTTGTTAAGGGCCGGCGGGAATCGTAAAATCGCGAGCGCGCTGGTTGCGCTTCAATTGGGAAGACGCCGAATCCCGCAAGCTCCTGCCGGAGAGACTGCCTTGATGATCCGTCATTTGATGGTTCCAATCACTGCCGCCATGGTCACGATGGGTGCCGCTTGTGCCTATGCGCAGGGTTTCCCGGCGCCGTTGCCCGGTCAGGCCCCAACCAGTTCCGCGTTCCCGCCCGTGAATGGCTCCGCGCCCGTCGCCTCCGTCGGCGGCGCGCCGCAATCGTCCTTCCCCGTGAACGGCGCTGCGCCCGTCGGTGGCGGCACCGGCGCTTTCAGCGCGGCTCCGCCGACGCAAGGTGGTCCCGCCGAGGATTGCATGAAGGCGTTCATGCCTCTGCGTGAGGAAGCCGAAAAGCGCGGCAAGCTGATCAAGGTCGCAAGCGACCGTCACGCGCCGCCGGACGAGGCCTGCAAGCTGATCCGCAACTTCAGCCAGGCCGAATCCAAGATGGTCAAATACATCGAGGCCAACGCCGCCAAATGCGGGATCCCGCCGCAGGTCGGCGGGCAGATGAAGGATGGCCACAAGAACACTGAGGCCATGCAGGCGAAGGTCTGCAACGTCGCGCAGCAGATGCAGAACCAGCCGCGCGGTCCGGCCGGCCCGTCATTGAGCGAAGTGCTGGGCTCGTCGGCCTCGGCGCCCGAGGCCAATGCCGGCAAGAAGGGCGGCAGCACCTTCGACACACTCAACGGCAACGTCCTCACCCGATGAACGACACATCCGCCCGCGTTGCCGATTCCACCGGCAACTGGGTCGATACGCGCGCGCCGCAATGGGCGCGGCCTTATCTGCGCTTGTCCCGCTTCGATCGTCCGATCGGCTCCTGGCTTCTGTTGATGCCGTGCTGGTGGTCGGCGGCGCTCGCCGCCGGCATGGCGCATGACGTCGGCCGCCTGCCGCTCACCATCGTCCTGTTCTTCGTCGGCGCCTTCGTGATGCGGGGCGCCGGCTGTACCTGGAACGACATTACCGACCGCGATCTCGACGACAAGGTCGAGCGCACCCGCTCGCGGCCGCTACCGTCGGGCCAGGTGAGCGCGAAACAGGCGCTGGCCTTCATGGTCGCGCAGGCGCTGATCGGGCTCGTGGTGTTGCTGCAGTTCAACCGCTTCGCGATCCTGACCGGCGTTGCCTCGCTGCTGATCGTCGCGATCTACCCGTTCATGAAGCGCATCACCTGGTGGCCGCAGACCGTGCTCGGGCTCGCCTTCTCCTGGGGCGCCCTGATGGGATTTGCCGTCACCTTCGGACGCATCGACGTCACCGCGCTCGTGCTCTATGCCGGCGCGATTTCCTGGGTGATCGGCTACGACACGATCTACGCGCATCAGGACGCCGAGGACGATGCGCTGATCGGCATCAAGTCCACCGCGCGCCTGTTCGGCGCCCATACGCACCAGGCGCTGATCTTGTTCTACGGTCTTGCGGTGATGCTGATCGGCGTGGCGCTGGCGTCAGGCGATGCGCGCTGGCCGGCGTGGCTCGGACTGATGGCCTTCGCCATGCATCTGTCGTGGCAGATCGCGCGGCTGGATATCAGCGACGGCGAACTCTGCAAGCGCCTGTTCTATTCGAACCGCGATGCGGGACTTCTGCTGTTTGCGGGTTTGCTGGCCGACGCGGTGATGCGGGCGGCTTAAGTCCGCGCGATAATCTCGCGCTCATCGCGATGCAATCCGACAACTCCCGTGCGACACCGGTGCGCCGGCGCATCAAGAATTTCGGACGGCGGTCGCGGATCGCGTTGGCGCGGCGACGGCGCGGCGACGGCTTGCGTGCGCCTTCGTCGAGTTGCGGAAGCGCGAACAGCTCACTCCAGATCGCCCATGCTTCGCTGAGCTCGTCGCCATCGGCGCTGACCAGCAGCGGAACGGAGAGCGAGGGATCGCGGTGCACGAGGACGAGGGACTGCGCCTCGTCATTGCCGCGTAGCGCGACGCCGGTGAAGTCGCTGACGCGGACGTTGATTGCCATCCGCATGCCGCGGACGGCACGGCGCAGCACGACGCGTTCGCGATGAAGCTCGATCTGCCGGACATATCCGTCGGCGCGCGGATCATGCGCATCGAAGCGGACCGGAAGGGAAAGGGGGTCGAGCCGCAGGGAGCGGCTCGACCCGGCGGGAGCGGTCCCGCTTGTTGCTGTTTGACGCCTCACGGCTTTAGTTCTCCCCGCCCAGGATTATGTTCCCGGTCGATGTGAGGACCTTAGCGCGGGCGTTTCCGAAACCGCTTAAAAAGGCTGGTTAATCCAACCTCACCGCCGAGCATGATTGACAAGACCTTGGCGCGCATGATTGACGAGACGTTGCGCCAACTGTGCGAATCTGAACTTTCGGCGGGCTGAAAATGCTTGAAGTCCGCGCTATCAGGGCACATCTGTGGGTTCCGGTCCCGAACCCCGCCCCAACAGGATTTCCTTTGTGAACCCTTCACCAAGCTCGACGCTTTCGCCCAAAGATTCGTCCACATCCGGCCGCGACCTGTTTGACCAGTCTGCGCTCTCTGATCTCGCGCAGCGGCTGGTGGAGGCTGCCAAACGCGCCGGCGCAGATGCGGCCGATGCGGTCGCGGTGCGTGGCGTCTCGCAAGGCGTCGAGGTGCGCGACGGCCGCGTCGAGGAATCCGAGCGGTCCGAGGGCGACGATGTCGGCCTGCGCGTGCTGGTCGGCCGGCGCCAGGCGGTGGTCTCGACCAATGACGCCAGCGGCGATGCCGTGACCACGCTTGCCGAACGCGCCGTTGCGATGGCGCGCGTTGCGCCAGACGATAAATATGTCGGTCTTGCCGACCCCGCGCTGCTCGCGCGCGACTTCCCCGATCTCGATCTGCTCGACCCCGACGTACCCGCAACCTCGGAGCTGGAGCGCCGCGCGCTCGAAGCCGAAGCCGCGGCGCTCAGCGTGAAGGGCGTGGCCAAATCCGGCGGCGCCTCGGCCTCCGCCGGCATGGGCGGCATGGTGCTCGTCACCAGCACCGGCTTCCACGGCTCTTATCTGCGTTCCAGCCAGGGCATTTCCGCCACCGCCATCGTCGGCGAAGGCACCGGCATGGAGCGCGACTACGATTTCACCTCGGCGCCGCATGGTGCGGACCTCTTGTCACCGGAGATTGTCGGCCGTTCCGCGGGCGAGCGCACCGTGGCGCGCGCCAATCCGCGCAAGGTCGAGACCTGCAAGGTGCCTGTGGTATTCGATCCGCGCGTCGCGGGCTCGCTGGTCGGTCACGTCGTCGGTGCCATCAATGGCGCTTCGATCGCGCGCAAGACCAGCTTCCTGAAGGACAAGCTCGGCCAGCAGCTGTTCGCCAGGAACATCCGCATCATCGACGACCCCCTGCGCAAACGCGGCCTGCGCTCGCAGACGTTTGACGCCGAAGGCGTTGCGGTGAAGAAGATCGCGCTGATCGACGAAGGCGTGCTGACGACCTGGCTGCTCGACTGCGCCACCGCGCGCGAGCTCGGCCTCACCACCACCGGCCACGCCCATCGCGGCGTGTCCTCCTCGCCGTCACCCGGGCCGTACAATCTGCATCTCGAACCCGGCACGCCGACGCCGGCCGAGCTGATCGCCGATATCAAGCAGGGCTTCTACGTCACCGATTTGATCGGCTCGGGCGTCAACGGCGTCACCGGCGATTACAGCCGCGGCGCCTCCGGCTTCTGGATCGAGAACGGCGAGCTCACCTATGCCGTTAGCGAGGTGACGATCGCCGGCCATCTGTTCGAGATCTTCAAGTCGATGCAGCCGGCGAACAATCTCGAGTTCCGCTACGGCGTCAATGCGCCGACGGTGCGCATCGAAAGTTTGACGCTTGGCGGACGCTGACGCGAACTCAACAAGCGAAACCGTCCTGACGCGCGACGCCGCGCTGCTGAGAGACACGGTGCGAGAGGCGGGCGCACTCGCGCGGTCGATGTTCCGCACCGAGCTGAAGAAGTGGACCAAGGGCGCGTCCTCGCCGGTCTCGGAGGCCGACATTGCCGTCAACGATCTCCTGGAAGCGCGCCTGCGCGCAGCGACGCCCGACTATGGCTGGCTGTCGGAGGAGAGCGCCGACGACGAGGTGCGGCTGTCTCGGCGGCTGACTTGGATCGTCGATCCCATCGACGGCACCCGCAACTACCTCAATGGCCATGACGAATGGTGCGTCAGCGTCGCGCTGGTCGAGGATGCCTTGCCGGTGCTGGGTGCGGTGTTCGCGCCGACCAGCGACGAGTTCTTCTTCGCGGCGCGCGGGCAGGGCACGACGCTCAACGGCAAGGCCGTGCGGGCGACGTCCGGATCCGATCTCGACTTCTCGCGTGTCGCGGGCCCGAAGCCCCTGGTCGAGCGCCTGAAGCCGTCACTGGGCGAGATCAAGCTGCATCCGCGAATCGGTTCGCTCGCGCTGCGGCTCTGCCGGGTCGCCCATGGCGCGCTGGATGCGGCTTTTGCGGGCGGCAACAGTCATGACTGGGACCTTGCGGCGGCCGATTTGATCGTGCAGGAAGCGGATGGTAGGATGAGCGACCTCTCCGGAGATCCCATCCTCTATAACCGCCGGGAAGTCACGCACGGGGTGCTGGTGGCAGCGGGTTGCGATCGTCATGCGAACATTGTCGCGCATTTTCGAAATCGCCCCTTGCTGTGAAGCGCTTTCTCGTGCTTGTCGAACACTGCTTTGCCGGGCAGCCCGTTTAGGAACAGAACCGATGCCAGATAGTGCCCCGCAACAACTGCTCCACCTCGTCGTCGGCGGCGAGCTCGTCGATCTCGAGCACAACACCTTCAAGAACCTCGACGAGGTCGAGGTCGTCGGCCTCTATCCGAACTATGCGACGGCCCACGCCGCCTGGCGGGCCAAGGCGCAGAGCACGGTCGACAACGCGCAGATGCGCTATTTCATCGTCCATCTCCACAGGCTGCTCGACCCGAATCAAGAACCGACGCGTTGAAAAAGCTGCTTCGCAATGCGCTGCGGAGCAGCTTCGTTCAGCGTGCCGTGGGAATCCTGGCGGCCGAATATCTGCGTCTGGTCTGGCGGACCAACACATTCACGTTCGATCCGCCTGACGTTTATGACCGCGTCGAGCCGCAGATCCCGGCGATCTTCGCGTTCTGGCACGGCCAGCATTTCCTCACGCCCTTCATCAAGAACAAGGACTGGTACAAGGCCAGGGTGCTGATCTCGCGTCACCGCGACGGCGAGTTCAACGCGATTGCCGCCGAGCGGCTCGGCATCGGCACCATCCGCGGGTCCGGCGACCATGGCGGCGCATTTCACCGCAAAGGTGGGGTCGGGGCTTTCAAGGAAATGGTGCGGACGCTCCAGGACGGTTGTAATGTCGCGCTGACCGCCGATGTCCCGAAACGCTCGCGCGTGGCCGGGCTCGGCATCATCATGCTCGCACGGGAATCGGGGCGGCCGATCATGCCTTTTGCGATGGCGACCAGCCGCTTCGTCCGGCTCGAGAACTGGGACCGCACCACCATCAACCTGCCGTTCGGGCGGGGCGCATTGGTCGGCATCAAGGAAATCCACGTTCCGCCGGATGCGGACGCCGCCACCATGGAAGCGCTGCGGCTCGAGCTGGAAGAGACCTTGAACGAGGCGACCCGGCGCGCCTATGCGCAACTCGGCCGCCCGGGACCTGCAGATGCCTAAATCGCTGCCCGGCTCGCTGCCGATGACGCTGCGGATGTATCGGCGCCTGGCTCGCGGCCTGGTGCCGCTCGCGCCTGCGCTGATCAAGCGGCGCCTGAAACAGGGCAAGGAAGATCCCGCGCGCGTCGGCGAACGGCGGGGCCTGTCCCGGGACGTGCGGCCGCACGGCCCGCTGGTCTGGATTCACGGCGCCAGCGTCGGCGAGGTCCTGGCCGCTGCCGCGCTGATCGAGCGCTTGCGCGATCTCAATTTGCGCATTCTGCTTACCTCCGGCACCGTCACCTCGGCCGCGGTGGTGGCAAAACGCTTTCCGCCGGACGTCATCCATCAATACGTGCCGTATGATTCCCCGCGTTATGTCGCGCGCTTCCTCGACCATTGGAAGCCGTCGCTGGCGCTGTTCATCGAATCCGATTTGTGGCCGAACCTGATCCTGGCGGGCGCTGCGCGACGCGTGCCGATGGTGCTGATCAACGGGCGGATGTCGCCGCGTTCCTTCCCGCGCTGGCGCCGCATGCACGGCACCATCTCGGCGCTGCTGTCGCGGTTCGACATTTGTCTGGCGCAGTCCAAGACCGATGCGGAGCGCTTCTCGACGCTCGGCGGCCGCGACGTCGTCACCACGGGCAATCTCAAGCTCGACGTTCCCGCGCCGCCGGCCGATCCCGCCAAGCTCGAACGGCTGATGACGATGACGCGCGGGCGTCCGGTCATCGTCGCCGCCTCGACCCATCCGGGCGAGGAGGAGATGCTGGTGGCGGCCCATCGCAGCCTCGCCGGTTTCTTCCCGCAGCTTCTGACCGTGATCGTGCCGCGCCATCCGGATCGCGGCTCCTCGATCGCGGGCCTGATCACGGCGTCCGGCCTGAAGCCGGCCCTGCGCTCGCGCGACGAGCTGCCGACTGCGACTACCGACGTCTATGTCGCCGACACCATGGGCGAACTCGGTCTGTTCTACCGCCTCTCGCCGATCGTGTTCATGGGCGGATCGCTGATCCGTCATGGCGGCCAGAATCCGATCGAGGCGATCAAGCTCGGCGCGGCCATCGTCCACGGTCCGCACGTCTTCAATTTCGCCGATGTCTACGAGGCGCTCGATCGCAGCGGCGGCGCGCGCCAGGCCGAGACGCAGGAACTGCTGATCAAGCAACTCGGGCAGTTGCTCGCCGATCCCACCGTGCGCGACAAGATGCATCGGTCGGGCGCCGGCGTAGTCGAGGATCTCGGCGGCGCGCTCAACCGCACCATGACCGCGCTCGAGCCCTATCTGTTGCAGTTGCGGATCGAGATGGGAGCCGCCAATGCGTGAGCCGGCCTTCTGGTACCGGCCACGTTCCCTCGAGTCGCGCGTATTATCGCCGCTGGGCGTGCTCTACGGCGCGATAACCGAACGGCGGATGCTGCGCGAGGGCGTGGACGCCGGCATCCCCGTAATCTGCGTCGGCAACTACCATGTCGGCGGCGCCGGCAAGACGCCGACCGTGCTGGCGCTGACGAAGCTCTTGCGCGAGCTCGGCGAGACGCCGGTAGTGCTCAGCCGCGGCTATGGTGGCAGCCTCAAAGGGCCGGTGATGGTTGACCGGATGCGTCACACCGCTTCCGACATCGGCGACGAGCCGCTGATGATGGCGCGCGACGTCCCTGTTGCAGTCGCGCGCGATCGCCTTGACGGCGTCGTGCTGGCGAAGTCGCAAGGCGCCACCGTGATCCTGATGGACGACGGTTTCCAGAACCCGCGTGTTTTGAAGGACACCTCGCTGATCGTGATCGACAGCGAACGCGGCCTCGGCAACGGCAAGGTGTTTCCGGCCGGGCCCCTGCGCGCACCGCTGAAGGCGCAGCTCGCGCGCACCGACGCGCTGGTGCTGATCGGCGGTGGCCGCGCCGCCAACGATGTTGCGGCCGAGCTGGCCAAGCGCAACAAGCCGGAGCTGCGCGCGCGGCTGAAGCCGGATGCCGGGTCGGTCGCAAGACTGTTGGGCAAGCCGGTGTTCGCGTTCGCCGGCATCGGCGATCCCGAACGATTCTTCCGCACGCTGCGCGCTGGCGGCATCGAGGTCGCGCGCACGCGCGCCTTCGCCGATCATCACATGTTTTCAAACGACGAGATCGCAGCCCTCGCCGCGGAGGCACAGCGCGAGCAGCAAATCCTGGTGACGACGGAAAAGGATCTCGCACGCCTGCACGGCCGCGAAGGCGTGCCCGATGGCATCGTGCCTTTCGCGGTCCAGCTCGAGTTCGATGATGCGGCCGCGCTCCGGCAGCTGATCAGCGATCATCTCTACAAGGCGCGCGAGCGGCGGTTCGGCAGACGATGATTTTGTAGGGTGGCCAAAGCGCTCCGCCCTAGCCCAAAGAGCGAAGGCGAAGACGCGCCCCGTATCCATGCCGCCCCGAACGACCGGAAGCAAAGTGACTCGGGGAAACATCAGATTGCACGTCGCTCTCGCCTTGGTGGATTGTGGACGCCACGGTGTGATGGAAAAACAGATCACTCGGCGTGATGCGACAACTGACAGGGGCGACATGTCGCGGCTGATGAATTCTCTTCCGCACGTTCGGGAGTTGATGTAGCCTCGCATGAGAGCCGTCACCGCCCGGAAGCTGACATCCGGATCTAAAGCGAAGCCGCCGCAGTCGAACGAAGCGGCGGCAACGCTCGCCTCACAGCAAGAATCATGTCTGCAAATCGAGGCGAAGCGAAGGTCTTCCAGCGTCCATTGACGGACCATGCTGAATGGCGCGTGCTGCATCCGGCGCCATAGGTCCGACCGAACGTGCTTGCCAGCGCCTCGGTACGGCCTGCGATCGCGGTTCAGCTGTCAATCATGCTCACCACGCCCCAACGGCCATCAATCCGATAATGGTCAGGCACGAGACGCAGGCCACCATGACGGTATAGTACTCGGCTGTATTCATTGCTGCCTCCCAAACTGTTGCCAATTGCTTGGTCACTGCTATGCGGGAGAGATCGCCGGTCTCGGGGCCGCTTCAATTCGGCGCGCCGCGACCGGTCTTGCGTTGCGCGTCCGTCCCTCTCATCGTCACCCTTATCCGGATGATGATGCGCTTCGAGAGCTTCAGAGCGTTCAGCTGCGATCAAAAGCTGTTTCCGCATTTCAGCGAGGCGGGCGCGGCAATATTCACGATAGAGCAGGTCTAGTATGGTGGGCATGATCAGCCCCGTCGTTTGACTTTCGATTTACAGATATTCCACCGCGATTTTCGAGGTGATCGTAGCCCGTCAGATGGCTCTTCGTTATGAGCCCGTTCACAGACTGCGCCAATTCCAAAGCTCAATGGCCGTTTGGTTGACTTGATTGTCTGTGCGATAAAAGAGCAGGGCTAGTTACCTAAGGTCTCACTATAGCAGCGCTCTGTTTCACCAAGACTTCGTCAAACAACCTGAGAGCGCCGACCGCAACAAAGAATCCAACCACAACGCGAAATCACTAACCACGGAGTGCAAGCACTATTCGATGCAACGCGGATTGGCACGACGGAGATCATTTGCTGTGAGACGCGCACTTCAGGCGCGCGCGAACACCGTCGCGACGCCGATGCGGACCATTCTCATACCTCGCGATAAGCTGCACCTGTCGTGCCACGCCGGCAGGGCAGCTGCGCTTTGCCCATCCGACAGCAGCCTGCCATTCAGGCGCCATTCATCGCAAGTTCCTATCGTTTTCAGACGTTCAGGAGAATTCGATGAAGTTGTCGTTCGCCGCCGTCGCCGCCGGCCTTGTGTGTCTGATCGTTGCGCCGGTGTTTGCACAGACGGCTCCGCCGGCCGCTCCAGCAAATCCAACCGCCACGGTTCCGGTTCCCGCGACCAAGCGCGTGACGTGCCTTAGCTCGACGCAAAATATGAAGGGGCAGGACAAGCGCGACCAGATGCAGCTCTGCATGGCGCAGGCGCGGGTCGATTGCCTGAAGCAGGCGATCGATCAGAAGGTCGTCGGCGAGATCAGGAAGAGCTTCATCAAGACTTGCGTGGGCGCGGATGGCACGGAGCAGCACTAGAAGCGCGCCCGCGGCCTTACGATTGCGGCTTCGGCGCGCCGGGGTAATGCCGCTCGAGCACGGCGCCGGGCGTGGCGTAGGCTTCCTGCAGGTCCACGCTCCAGTACTTCAACTCGTCGAGCGGGATGCGCGTGTCGGTGATGGCGCAGCGCACGAAGGTCCCCGGCGAGATCACACGGAAGTCGCCGTCGAGATACTGCACCTGCGCTTCGCCATGGCCCGAGGGGCCGAACTTGTTCAGCACGGTCGAAAGTCTCCGTGGAAGGCCGCTCCGTGGAAGACCCTGGAGGGCACGATGTGTTGGACGGGATGTAGCATAAATAGGGTGGCTTGTCCGCCCGGTAAACCCACCGGTTTGTGATGTTTTGGCGCCGTTTCCGCGTGATAGTGCTTGAGCGAAGGATCCAACGGCAGAGTCCGATGCGCCTTCCGTTAACCGCCCTGTTCCTGACGTTCCTGATATCGGCCGCGCAAGCGTCGCCGGCGCCGCAGCAGGTCGAGATTCCGCTGGCGTCGGGCGTGCTGCATGCGCAGCTCTACAAGCCTGAGGGCACGGGGCCGTTTCCGGCCGTGATCGCGCTCCACGGCTGCGGCGGGCTCGGCGGCCATTCCGATTCCGTGCTGTCGCGCTATCGCGACTGGGCCGAGCGTCTGCTCAAGTCCGGCAACGCCGTGCTGCTCCCTGACAGCTACGGCTCGCGCGAGCTCGGGCCGCAATGTCGCGTCAAGGAGATGCACGTCAAGGCGCGGCGCGAGCGCGTTGCCGACATCGCGGCTTCGCGCGCCTGGCTGATGAAGCAAAGCTGGGTGGTGCGCGACCGCGTCAGCCTGATGGGTTGGGCGAATGGCGCCAGCGCGCTGCTCTGGGCCGTGCGTCCGCAGGGTGCTGCGCGCGACGCTGGTCCCGATTTCCGCGCCGCGATCGCGTTCTATCCGGACTGCAGGATTTCCGCGGGTTTGGGGTGGAGCACGCGGGTGCCGACTTTGGTGCTGATCGGCGCCAATGACGACTCGTGTCGTCGCCGCCGGCCTGCCGCCAGATGGTCGAGGGCGCGCATGGGCGCAGCGCGCTCGCACGCATCGTGGTCTATCCCGGCGCCTATCACGATTTCGACCGCGCCAACACGCCGCTGCACGCCGCTGCCGGCAGCACCGACGCCGCCGCACCCGAGCACGGTCATCTCGGCACCGATGCGGTAGCGCGCGCGGAGTCGCAGAAAGAGGTCGCGGAATGGCTGGCGCGGTAGTGCGAAGCGGGGCCGCCCGAAGGAACAACAGCGGACAGCCCCGCATCGACCACCGCCCTGCACGGCACTTGATGGCCGACTGTAACCCTACGGATCGCGCACCGATGCGGTTTCAACATTTGACGACGCCATCATTCGACCACGATGTCGAATAAATGCATCTTCCATGCGCAACCACTTCGTCCTGTTCTCCTCCGCACTGATTGTCTTCACCGTCGCGGTCTTCCTGTTCGAAGCCCATGCCGGCGCGCCGCAACTCGCGCCGGGAACATTGCGGCTTCTGGACCACGATCGACGCGGGATTGTCCTGCCGGTAGGTAGGCACTCCGTCATTGCGAGCGGAGCGGCGGAGCGAAGCAATCCAGCGTCTTTTCGGGTGAGGGATTCTGGATTGCTTCGCTCCGCCGCTGCGCTCGCAATGACGGGGATGGGGCTGCATTTGCACGCACACTCGCTGTCATCGCCCGGCTTGACCGGGCGATCCAGTACTCCGAGACGTCAGTGGCTCATCGAGAGGCTGCGGCGTACTGGATTTCCCGCCTGCGCGGGGAATGACACTGAGGGCGGAGCAGCGCCGCGCCTCTAGAATAAATTACCCTGATCCACCGGCTTGCCCATGCGCTTCGGTGCGGGCTTGGCGTCCTGCGCGGCCGGCTTCGACTGCGATGGCGCGCGCTTTGCCGCGGGCGCAGGCCGATCCGCATCCGCCGTCGCGGCCACACGGCCATCTGCAAACTCGATCTCCATCCGCGCATTCGGCCCGACGCTGTCGGCCGAGTGCAGGGGATGGCCGGCTTCATCGCGCACCAGCGCAAAGCCGCGCGCGAGCACGCCGCGATAGGACAAAGCGGAGAGCAGCTTGCCGCTGTTCTCGACGCGGGCATCCAGCCGCTGCAACAACGTGACCAGCGCGCGGCCCGCTCGCTCGGCAAGTCGATGCGTGCGCTCGCGCTGACGCGCAATCGCGTTGCGTTGCGCCTGCGCGTTGGAGAGCTTTGAGGCGCGCAAGCGCACCTCCAGCCCGGCAAAGCGGTCGCGCCGCCGCCGCAGCAGCGAGCGCGTGGACAGGCCGAGCCGCTCGCCGCACACGGTGAGGCGATGATCGGCCTGCGCGATCTGGCCGTGCAGCACCCGCAGCGTCAGCTTGGCGCCGGCGGCGGTGAACCGGCGGAAATGCGCATGGGTGTTGGCCTTGAGGCAGCGGGGCAGGGACGCACCTGCCGAATCCAGCCGCTGCCGCGGGATCGCCAGCAGGTCGCCGGCCGCCGGCAGCGCGCGCGCGGCGGCACGCAGTTCGCTGCGGCGGCTCTCATGGGCGCGCTGCCAATAGGCGCGGGTGCGGCGCCCGAGATCGGCGACCTCGACGAACAGATCGCTGCGAACCGGCACCGCCATCTCGGCCGCCGCCGTCGGCGTCGGTGCGCGCTTGTCGGCGACGAAATCGATCAACGTGATGTCGGTCTCGTGGCCCACCGCCGAGATCAGCGGGATCATGCTCTCGGCCGCGGCGCGGACCACGATCTCCTCGTTGAACGACCACAAATCCTCCAGCGAGCCGCCGCCGCGCGCGACGATCAGCACGTCGGGGCGCGGAATCTTGCCGCCCTCCGGCAGCGCGTTGAAGCCGCGGATCGCGGCCGCGACCTGCTCGGCGGAGCCTTCGCCCTGCACCTTGACCGGCCACACCAGCACGTGGCGGGGAAAGCGGTCCTCCAGCCGATGCAGGATGTCGCGGATGACGGCGCCGGTCGGCGAGGTCACGACTCCGATCACCTCCGGCAGCCAGGGCAGCAGCTGTTTTCGCGCTTCGTCGAACAGGCCTTCGGCGGCGAGCTTCCTCTTGCGCTCCTCCATCAGCGCCATCAGGGCGCCGACGCCGGCCGGCTCCAGCGCCTCGATCACGATCTGGTATTTCGAGGAGCCCGGATAGGTCGTCAGCTTGCCGGTGGCGATGACCTCGAGCCCCTCCTGAGGCTTGAAGCGCATCCGCCCGTGCACGCCCTTCCAGATCACCGCCTCGATCTTGGCGCTCTCGTCCTTGAGCGCGAAATAGCAATGGCCGGAGGAATGAGCCCCGCGGAAGCCGGAGATCTCGCCGCGGACCCGGACATGGCCAAAGGCATCCTCGACCGTCCGTTTCAGGGACTGAGAGAGCTCGGAGACGGTGAATTCGGGGGCGTTGAGCAGGGGTTCCGCAGGCGGCATCGGCAAACGATTCGGCATTTTGGGATCGGACCCGACGTTAAGGATTTTTGCAGCGCGGCGCCAATCCGGAGATTGATTGAGAGAGTACTCTGTAGTATAGAGTTCTCTATATTTGATCAGTTTGAGGGGAGTAGATCATGGCAATTCGACTGCTACGCGGCGTTTTGAACGGACTGAAATGGGCCTTGTGTGCGGTCGGCGGTGTCGCGCTGATCCTGACCGCGATGATCGCAACGCCGCTGGAGCGGCCGCCGGAGATGCGATCGGTCTCCGACTCCGCCAAGGGCATCGATTGGTCCACGCTGCCGGCCCTGGAGCGTTTTCAGGCCCGCGACGGCACCTGGATCGGTTTCCGCCACTACGTTGCCAGCGGCCCCGCGACAGGCCGTGGCGCGATCTTCATCCACGGCTCTTCCGGCTCCAGCGGCACCGTCAATCATGCCCTGACCCATGCGATCGCCTCGCGCGGGGTGGAGACCTGGGCACTCGACATTCGCGGCCATGGCGGCTCCGGCACGCGCGGCGACATCGGCTATGTCGGGCAGCTCGAAGAGGACCTCGTCGACTTCGTCGCCGAGGTGCGCAAGACCGCGCCGGAGCTGCCGCTTACTTTGATCGGCCATTCGGCCGGCGCCGGCTTCTCGCTTCGCGTCGCCGCGACACCGATCATGCAGGACATGTTCGTGCGCACGGTGCTGCTCGCGCCCTATCTCGGCTACGACGCACCGACCAACAAGCCGCATGCCGGCGGCTGGGCCAATTTCGACCTGCCGCGTTTCTTGGGCCTCGCCGCGCTCCGCAAGCTCGGCATCGACTGCTGCGCGCAGCTTCCCGTGCTCGCTCTCGCCGTGCCGGCAAGTTCGGCAAGGTATCTCGTCTCCACCTATTCCGACCGCCTGACGCGCAATTTCGCGACGCGCGGCTATCGCATCGATCTCCCGGCGACGACACATCCGATCACGGTCTTCGGCGGTGCCGAGGACGAGATGATGATCTCGGACAAATATGCGGAGACCGTGCAGGCCGTCAAACCATCGGTTGACGTCAAGGTCATCGACGGCATCAACCACATGGGCATCGTCACCAACCAGAAGGCGATCTCGATCATCGCCGAGGATGTGGCGACGCGCGGGGCAGGGCAGTCGTGATGCGCCCCGTTGACGGCAAGGCAATCGCAGATGGGAGCGGTTTCCCCGTGGCCATCCTTCGAGACGCCCGCCTGCGTCGGGCCCTCAGGATGAGGGCCGAGTTTGCGGCAGCCGCTTTAACGGGTCCTGGTGCAGCTGAGCCTCATCCTGAGGAGACCGCTGGAAGCGGTCGTCTCGAAGCCTCATCCTGAGGAGACCGCGTAGCGGTCGTCTCGAAGGACGAGGCGCGCGCTCAGGTGTCACCGAGCGTCATACGAGATAGCCCAGGGACAGAAAGGGACGACATGATCGACAGCAAGGAGGCGTCCGCGGCGCTGGCCGATATCGACGACATCGTCCAGCGCGTGAAGCAATCGCAGCTCTACGAGCTGGCGGGCCTCGCGGTCGTCTGGTGGGGCATATTGGTGTTCGCGGGGCAATCTCGTGACCTGGCTTTGGCCGGTCTATGCCGTCTACGCCTGGGTTGCCGTGGATGTTGTCGGCGTCGTCGGTCTTGTTGCGCTCCGCCTGCTCAATCCGCCGCGCCACGCCCATGGTCGCGGCTTCGACATCAGACTGCTTCTGCTGTTCGTGCTGTTCTTCGCCTTCGGCTATCTCTGCACCAGCGTGATCGGTCATTTCGGTCCGCGCCAGCTGGGTACGTTCTGGCCGCTCTACTTCATGCTGTTCTACATGATGGCGGGTCTCTGGTTCGGCTATGCCTTCATTGCGATCGGTCTTGGAATTGCCGCGCTGACGCTGATCGGCTTCTTCTGGATCGGCGAGGCGTTCCCGCTCTGGATGGCCTTCGTCAACGGCGGCGGCCTGATCCTCGGCGGGCTCTGGATGCGGCGGATCTGATGGCCGAGCTCGACGAAATCATTCACCAGCCGTTGCGGCTGAAGATCATGGCGGCGCTGAACGCGCTGCCGCAGTCGGCTGGCCTGGAGTTCTCGCGGCTGAAAAAGCTCACCGGCGCCACCGACGGCAATCTCGGTGCGCATATCGAGACGCTGGCCAAGGCGGGTTACGTCTCGGTGGAAAAAGCCTTTGTCGGCAAGAAGCCGCAAACCACGGTCACCGCCACCGCATCCGGCCGCGGCGCCTTCGCGCGGCATGTGGCGACGCTGCAGGAGATCATTGCGGGGAAGCAAATGTAGCGGCGGCGTCGTGCCAGGACGAATTGCTGTGCCCTCTCCCCTTGCGGGAGAGGGCATTTCCGCTGGCAGACACGGGCTCACTCGGGTGAGGGGTTCTCTCGGCGAGCCCTGCTTCCGTTTGAGCCCGCGGATGCAACCCGTCATCCGGCGCGCATTCGCCGAACTGGCGCTGCGCATGCAGCGCCACGGTGTCGGCCGCTGGCATCCTGACCCGGTTCCCGCGTGCGTCGAGGCCGCGAGGAGACGAGCGAGCTGACTTCGCTGCTCTGCGCGGGCAAAGTCTAATTTGCGGTGCCGTGCGGCAAACGCATTTGCCCCAGCATTGTGCGAATTCAGGCGACGGGTTGGCAATAACGTCCTGCCTCAATGGTTCGCCAAAAGTCTATGTCTTGTTTGCCGCACCCCAGCCAAGGCGCTCGCAGTACAAGATCGCGAGATCCGCTTGTGACAGAGTCTTAAGGTACTCGATGTCCTCGGCCGTCGCCATCCACTCAAGCAACTTCTCACGAAGCGTCGATTTGTAGGTATCGTAAAAGGACAATGCTAGCTCTAGCCAGTTTGTCGCTCGCTTCGGAATCTGGCGCAGCTCTCCAAAGAACGTGTCGGGATGACGTTTCCACGCAGCGATTTCCAGATCAGTCATTGGCGTGCGCACCATTATGTTCTCGCCTCCGTTCAGTGACTGATAGCAGCCGATGATTGCTTTTTCGCGCTCCAATACGATCGCCTCATAGAGCCGAGCCGCGATTTCTTTTCCTCTTGCGTCTGGGACTGAATAAATTTCCCCGAAACGCAGCCGTGGCGGCGAATCCTTTGGCGCGAATGCGAACTCCGGGTTTTCGCCATCGAATGTGGACGGGATCTCGTAGTGCTCTCTCATCGAATCAAGAATAGCGAGCATTTCCTTGTGCCGGTCATGAGATTCAAGAACTTCCTTTAAGCGATTAAAGCCGACGTCAGGTCCAAAGTCTGGAATGCGGCAACCTGCTGCGATCACCTGAGTGCTGCTGCCGATTGCGTCCAGATTGTTGTGAAACGAGTGATTAGTCACCAGCACGTATGCACTTGGCTTTTCTCCGCCGTCGGGAGCCGGGGCCTTTTCGACGCTGCGGATCTGATCGAGGGCTGCTCGTGGCCATCCAACTTCGAATGATGGTTCTGTCACGATGTCCGGAACATTGACTTCGATCATTACGATGCGCGTGTGCTGGGCATGCTTCGACAATGCCTTGTTGAGCTTGTTACCCACCCGCAAACGCTTGATCTCATCTATTGGTCCATCCTCGGCTGTAGATCGGTTTCTCGCTTTCACTTCGACCGAGAATTTTGCTCCGGTTTTTGGATACGTGGCGACGAATTCAACGTGCGATGAGCGCCCGTCTGCCTCGTTCTCATAAGCTAGGTTGAAGCCAGCCTTCAGAAATGCTGCGGCCGCGTATGTCTCAAACAGCTTTCCTATAAAATCGTCAGCGCGCTCGCTCTTCAACCTCTCTACGAAACTCGAAGTGAGTTGATCTACTTGCTTCGGGTCTGCGTGGTGGGCGATTAGATAGAGGTTGTAGGCAAGGTTGATAAACGCGCGTTGCGCGCCGGTCATTGGTCCGACGTGAATGTCGCCAGATACTACACTGAGCCGCTTTGCATCTGTGAGGGCCTGATGAAACCAGCGAACGATTGGGTGACGCTCAGGATCAGGCTTATTCGATTCTGCCTGAAACCAGTCCTTCCCCAGCAGATCGATCAAGAAGCCTCTGAGGAAATCGTGGAATGTCCTCCAATTCTTGGAGTAATAAACCGTGTTGCCGACAGCGACAATTCGATGATCGTTCAGAGGTGCCGAGATAATTCCTTTTCCTAGTCCTTGCTGTTTCTGACGCTGCACGCGCTCGGCTTCCATCTTGCGGATCGCTTGTTGAAACGCCCGTTCGTGCTCTGCATCGTGAAAGGAGGCAGAGATGGGATGTTTGCCGTGGCATTTTTTGTACTTCAGACCACTGCCACAGTCGCACGGCTGATTTCGTCCAATTCTGGCCAAGGCTGCTCCAAAATGACGTTGCACTTCGAATCGGAAGCCGAACGATGGCACAATGCAGGGTAGTAGCGGGAGGGCTGAGGAGCTTGTCCAGCTTATTCACAGGCCTGCGAGCAGGCACAATAGTTTTCCGGATATCACCACGCCACCATGAACTCGAAGAGCCTTGTATGGTCTCTTAGTTCGTGGTCGTGGCACAAAACTGAAAGATCGCATTATCTTTTTTGGTACTGAAAGAACAGTATTCGACAGTTTATCTCGTCGTTTCCAATTTTCTTCGTCGTAGGAGAGACTAAGAAATTCAAAAAGCTCGCTCTTATCGACAAAGTTAGCGCCGTCTTTGATACAGAAGAATAGAATCCGACTCACCAGCATCTCGGCGTGAATAAGCACTGCATCCGATTCGCCGGACTCTAAGCTCCGCGCTGCGTGAACGGATTGATTTCGCCTATGACGAATGTGACTCGCGATCAGCCTGGCGTGATCTCGGTCTCTAAAGAGACGTTCTATACGATCAATCGTGATGTCGTACCTTTCATTTTGAGTGCCAGTCAAGAATTCCAATGCGCCCCACATTTCAAGCAACGCAGTATCTGACTCGTGATGATCCAGCGCTCGACAGTATCGAAGCAGGCCGGCGCAAATATGATCCCGAAGTGGATTCTCTTGAATCTTTCCCCACCACTTTAGAATGCTCTTACGATAGTCGTCCGGGTCTTTGAATTTGACGGATTGATGGTCGTGCTGCCAGCGCGGCTCATACCAGAACATTTCCGACGCAAGGCTCCCGTCGGGCAGATGGACCGTTTGGAAAGCCCCACGACGGAATTTATTCACTGCGTGTGGCGCCGTAAGATCAGCGAACGGATTTATCGATCGGCTCGAGTTGACAAGAAGATTAAGTAGTCCGCGCAACACATCTAAGGCATCCGTTGCCTTCTCTTGTGCATCATGAGGGTTGAGCGCGGATACGTGCGCGGTCACGGTGGTTAACCCGCCATTCTCATTCGGAACCTTTCGCGATTTCAGCAGCGAGGACATACTATCTCGCGCCTTCGATGCTGCGCGGACAAAAGAGCCTTTATCACTCGGTTGCCACTGTATTCGAACGTCCTCGGTTTTAAGCCAATTTACAGGCTTGGGCCCGGTATATGTAAGCGTTGAGTACACGACGAATTTCGTCTTCGGAAGTGCAGAAAGATGCTCATAAGCTCGGTCACATCGTTCTAGAAACGCGGTTGGGCTATTCAGGGTCAGTTGCGCGTCCGAAAGAGCCACTTCGATACATCGTCCTCCCAGATTACCCACGCGGCTGTTAGCTTTGATGGCGGACTTGATAACAGGCAGCCAAAATGCATACGCGCCTCCATTGAACGAGCTGCGACCGTTTGCAACCGATCTTGCTGAAGCCAACTCGCTTAAAATGAGTTGACTATTGAACTTCTCTCTCCACTCAAAATGAATGGCAGGCTTTGGCCTTTTATTTGTTTCGCTTTTCAAGTCCATCATCCTCTTGATTTTCGTAGATCAAGTTTCAGCCAACCGGGATCTCTCGCCGATCGTTGACGGAATGCCGTTAAGCTATGAAGTGCGTCGATCTCAAGTAATGAGCAGGCGCATTGAAGTTCGTCGCGCCTCTTAGTCCCAGCTTAAACCCGCCTGTTCCGCCAAATATCGAAAGTGACGGCTTCTCGCCGGACCAAAAAATTCCTTATATATAACGTGGTCATAGATGTTTGATTTGTCGTTATTGCAGTAGAGGCAAGCCAACACACAGTTGTCTGCCGAATAAGCTCCCTTTCCGTCCTTTCGATCAATTTCAAAATTCGGTCCGCGGGCGTCAGGTACCTTGCCGTTTCGACCCGCTATCAAGCGACGAATAATTAACTCACGAATTATGCGGATGGGCGTTTCGCAGTACGCACAAGAGTCCCGCTGTTGCAAAAGGGCATTATTCCACCATGCAATGAATTCGTCGGGACCGTCGAACTGAAATGATATGCCTTTGTTCTTAGCAAACGACATCTTGCGAGAGAAAACACCCCGTAAGCGATTTCCCCCTTCAGCCGAATCAACGTTAACCGCCATGTCGGTCGATCCTGATTTAAGGCCACGGCTTCGAAGGGTATGGCGCGACGGCTGCTAGCGCAACTCAGGCATGACCATTGTGGTCTCTCTGTATTCCGCCGAAGGCGGAATAATTCGTTAGTGTC
This sequence comes from Bradyrhizobium sp. LM2.9, assembly GCF_054056555.1. Classification (NCBI taxonomy): domain Bacteria; kingdom Pseudomonadati; phylum Pseudomonadota; class Alphaproteobacteria; order Hyphomicrobiales; family Nitrobacteraceae; genus Bradyrhizobium; species Bradyrhizobium sp. LM2.9. Next base: position 4,962,990 of record NZ_JBSRYJ010000002.1, on the reverse strand, counting down.
GCCAACCGATCCGCATTCACCGCGCGATAAATCCGAGCTCGCACCCCCCCCAAGGGGGCCCCAGAATGACGGGGGTTGGAGCCAGCCCCCCTTGAGCCCCACCCCGATTCGTGCGACCTCCGCCCCCAACAAACCCCTCATTTCGAGCCCTCGATGCACATTCTCCTGCTCGGTTCCGGCGGCCGCGAACATGCGCTGGCGTGGAAGATCGCAGCCTCTCCCCTGGTGACCAAATTCTGGTGCGCGCCGGGCAATGCCGGGATCGCGCGCGAGGCGGAATGCGTGGCGCTCGACGTCGCCGACCATGCCGCCGTGATCGACTTCTGCAAGACCAATGGGGTCGAGCTCGTGGTGGTCGGCCCGGAGACGCCGCTTGCCGCCGGTATCGTCGATGACCTCACCGCCGCCGGCATCAAGGCGTTCGGGCCGGACAAGATCCCCGCCCAGCTCGAAAGCTCCAAGGGCTTTACCAAGGCGCTCTGCACCGAATTCGGCATTCCGACCGGCGCCTACAAGCGCTTCACCAACGCGGCCGATGCGCGTGCTTACGTCCAGAGCCAGGGCGCGCCGATCGTGGTCAAGGCCGACGGCCTTGCCGCCGGCAAGGGCGTCGTCGTCGCCAAGACCGTGCGCGAGGCCGAGGACGCCATCGCCATGATGTTCGAGGGCGCCTTTGGTGATGCCGGCACTGAAGTCGTGATCGAGGAGTTTTTGCCGGGCCGTGAGATCAGCTTCTTCGCGCTGTGCGACGGCGAGACCGCCATTCCGCTGGCGTCCGCGCAGGACCACAAGCGCGTGTTCGACCATGACGTCGGCCCGAACACCGGCGGCATGGGCGCCTATTCGCCGACGCCGCTGGTCACGCCGGCGATCCACGACGCGATCATGGCCAAGATCATTCTGCCGACGGTTGCCGGCATGAAGCAGCGCGGCACGCCCTTCCGCGGCATCCTCTATGCCGGGATCATGCTGACGACGCAGGGCCCAAAGCTGTTCGAGTTCAACGTCCGCTTCGGCGATCCCGAGTGCCAAGGTGCTGATGCTGCGGATGATGTCGGACATCGTGCCGGCCTTCCTGGCGTCCTGCGACGGGCAGCTGAAGCATTTTGATCTGCGCTGGCATCCGGATTCCGCGCTCACGGTGGTGATGGCGGCGAAGGGATATCCCGGCGACTATCAGAAGGGCACGCGGATCGAGGGGCTCGATGACGCCGCGAAGGTCGAGACCGCCGAGATCTTCCACGCCGGGACGGTCGAGAAGGACGGCGCCATCCTCGCCAATGGCGGCCGCGTGCTCAATGTCTGCGCGCTCGGCAAGACCGTGACGGAAGCGCAAGGCCGCGCCTATCAGGCCGTCGACCGCATCAACTGGCCGGAAGGCTTCTGCCGCCGCGACATCGGCTGGCAGGCGGTGGAAGCCGAGAAGGCCAAGAGCTGACAGCGGTTTTTCGCACGCGCGCGCAATGTCCGCCCGCGCCCGTCGGCACTCCAAAATTGTGCAGGCAGGCGTTGAACTTAGCTACTGTGCATGGGGTTGTTTTCGACGTTTTTGTTTTGGGGCACCCCAAAGACCGAGCAGGATCCAGCGCTGACCAGATAAGGATGCAGGAGATGTCCGATCTCGCCGACCTCTATCCCGGCTTTGCCTCCGAATGGATCAACACTTCCTTCGGCCGCATCTTCGCCCGCGTCGGCGGCAAGGGACCGCCGCTGTTGCTGCTGCACGGCTTCTCCGAGACCAACGTGATGTGGCACCGCGTCGCGCCGCAGCTTAGCGACCAGTTCACGCTGATCATCGCCGATCTGCCGGGCTATGGCTGGTCCGATATGCCCGAGAGCGATGCGCTGCACATGCCCTACAGCAAGCGCGCGATGGCCAAGGCCATGGTCGAGGCGATGGAGAGCCTCGGCCACGTGCACTTCGCGCTCGCCGGCCACGACCGCGGCGGCCGCGTCTCCTATCGGCTTGCGCTCGATCATCCCGGCCGGCTGTCGCGCCTGGCCGTGCTCGATATCCTGCCGACCTATAATTACTGGGAGCGGATGAACCGCGCCTACGCGCTGAAGATCTATCACTGGACTTTTCTGGCGCAGCCAGCCCCGTTGCCGGAAACGCTGATTTCGAGCAATGGCGAGTTCTTCCTGCGTTTCAAGATGGCGAGCCAGACCCGGTCGAAGACGCTCGACGCCATCGACGAGCGCGCGCTCGAACACTACATCGCCCCGTTCCGCGATCCCGCCCGCGTCCACGCGATGTGCGAGGATTATCGCGCCGGCGCCTATTTCGATTACGATCTCGACAAGGCGGATTTCGACGCCGGCAACAAGATCACCATTCCGATGCTGGCGCTGTGGGGCAATGCAGGCGTCGCGCAAGCCGCCGCCACCCCGCTCGACATCTGGAAGCAATGGGCGACGAATGTCGTCGGCATGCCGGTGGATTCGGGACACTTTCTCACCGAGGAGAACCCTGATGTCACCGCCAAGGCGCTGCGCGAGTTCTTTGCGGCGGGTTAGCGCCGCTCCCGGAAGAAGTCCTTGAGCAGCCGCGCCGACTCGCTTTCGCCGACCCCGGAATAGACATCCGGGACGTGATGGCAGGTTGGCGAGGTGAAGAACCTCACGCCGGACTCGACCGCGCCGCCCTTGGGATCGGCGGCGCCGTAATAGAGCCGCCTCACCCTTGCAAAGGAGATCGCGCCCGCACACATGGTGCAGGGCTCCAGCGTCACGTAGAGGTCGCAGTCGACCAGGCGCTCGCTGCCGATCTTTTTGGCGGCTTCGCGGAGCGCAATGATCTCGGCATGAGCCGTAGGGTCGTAGTCGGTCAGGGTCCGGTTCGCCGCGGTGGCGATGACCTCGAAGTTGCGGACCACGACGCATCCGATCGGAACTTCGCCCGACTTTCCGGCGTTTTCGGCCGTTCTGAGCGCCAAATCCATGAAAGAGGGGGCTTTCAAGCCTCGTATCATCCCGAGAAACCTGCTAGTAGCTGCGCCTTCAGCAGAAGTGCTTACCGAATTTGCCTGAGCATGCGGCTCGAAACGAGCGCGCACAATGCTTTCTGGCCACCCCCTGAGTGAGATTATTCATGCCTCGCGACAGCGACAAAGACAATGATTCCCGCGGCCGGCGCGACCGTGGCCCGGCCAAGGGCGGCCGTTCCGGCAAGGCTCGGGGCCCCGAGAAGAAGTTCGCCAAGCGCGGATTTGAGGGCAAGGGCGACAGCCGCCCGCCCCGCGGCGACAGTGACAGCCGACCGGTCCGCCGCCGCGAAGACGGTGATGCGCCGCGCCGCGATTTCAGCGACCGCCCGAAGTTCAAGCGCGAAGACCGGCCGCGCGGCGAGGATCGTGGCGAGCGCAGCTTCAAGCCGCGTGGCGACCGTCCCTTCAAGCCGCGTGAAGACCGTCCGTTTTCCGATCGTCCGTCGCGCGACGGCGAGAAGCGCTCGTTCAAGCCCCGTGGCGACCGCCCATTTTCTGATCGCCCCTCGCGCGATGGCGAGAAGCGGCCGTTCAAGCCGCGCGGTGATCGCCCGTCCTATGGGCGTGATGACCGTCCGCCGCGCAGGGATCGCGACGATTCCCGTCCGTCCGGCCGGACCGGTGACACGAAGTTTGGCGACAAGAGACCTTACGCACCGCGTGGCGACCGTCCGGAACGCAAGTTCGACGGCGAGCGGAAGTTTTCGCGCGGCGCACCGGGCCGTGGCGAGCGCAGCGATTCAAAGCCTTGGCAGAAGCGCGATGCGGCTCCCCGTGGGGACCGGCCGCCGCGCAAGGACTTCAGCAAGGGCCCGCGCAAGGATTTTGGCGGCAGCGACCGCGGTCAGGACAAGCCCTGGCAGAAGCGCGACGATCGGCAAGGCGGCGGCGAAGACCGTCCGCGCTTTTCGCGTTCGCGCGACGATCGTACATCGGGTGATCGTCCGTTCCGTGAGCGGCCCAAATTCGATCGCCCGCGCGATGATCGTCCAAAATTCGACCGGCCCCGCCGTGACAGCGATGGCGAGCGTGGTGGGCGCGGCGGTGACCGCCCGAAATTCGATCGTCCGCGCGAGCGCTCCGACTGGCACGAGCATCCGCGCAGCGACGGCGATCGTCCGCGCCGCGAAAACGAGGACGACAGCAGGATCTTCGAGAAACGCCCGGCCTTCGGCGGCCGCGGCGCCTATCGCGGCCGTGATCGGGACTTTGAAGGCCGCCCGCGCCGGGACGAAGCACCGAAGCCCAAGAAGGCCGGCGAGCGTATCGCCAAGGTGCTGTCGCGTGCGGGCCTCGCCTCGCGCCGCGATGCCGAGGAGATGGTCACGCAGGGCCGCGTCGCCGTCAACGGCCGTGTCATCAATTCGCCGGCGCTCGACATCACCTCGAACGATGTCGTCACGATCGACGGCAAGCCGATGCCGGAGCGCGAGCGCACGCGGCTGTTCCTCTATCACAAGCCGCGCGGGCTGATGACGACGCATGACGATCCCGAGGGGCGTCCGACCGTGTTCGACAATCTGCCCGAAGGCCTGCCGCGGCTGATTTCGATCGGCCGGCTCGACTTCAACACCGAGGGCCTGTTGCTGCTCACCAATGATGGTGGGCTCGCGCGCACGCTCGAGCTGCCGGACACCGGCTGGCTGCGCCGCTATCGCGTCCGCGCCCACGGCGACGTCACGCAGGCGCAGCTCGACGAGCTAAAGAACGGCATCGAGGTCGAGGGCGTCAAATACGGTCCGATCGACGCCACGCTGGAGCGTGACCAGGGCGCCAATGTCTGGTTGGTTTTCGCGATCCGCGAGGGCAAGAACCGCGAAGTGCGCAATGTCTGCGCCCATCTCGGGCTCGAGGTGAACCGGCTGATCCGGGTGTCCTACGGACCGTTCCAGCTCGGCGAGGTCCCCGAAGGCCAGGTCGAGGAGATCAAGTCGCGCGTGCTGCGCGACCAGCTCGGCGACAAGATCATCGAGAAGTCGGGTGCCCAGTTCGACGTGCCGCAGAAATCTGCCGCGCGTGAGGGAGACGACGCGCCGCGCGAGAAGAAGCCTGCCGCCAAGCGCGGCGTGATCAACGACCGCAAGGGCCGCCGCGTGCTGGTGCAGCGCACCGGCAGCGAGGAGGCGCGCGAGCGCAACGAGTCCGAGGCCAGTGGCTACGGCCCGCCGCGCCGTCCCAAGCGCGGCTATCACGGCAAGCGCGATCTGGCGCCGAAGGAGGACTGACGTTGCGCGTCGTCGGCGGTCGATTGAAGGGGCGCAATTTGGCCTCACCGTCCTCGCGCGACATCCGCCCCACGGCGGACCGCCTGCGCGAGTCCGTGTTCAACATCCTCGTGCACGCCTATGGCGATCCGATCTCGGACGCGCGCGTGCTCGATCTCTTCGCCGGCACCGGCGCGCTCGGCATCGAAGCGTCGTCACGCGGCGCGAAGTTCACGCTGTTCGTCGACAACGGCGCGGAAGCGCGCGCCCTGCTCCGCAATAATGTCGAGTCGCTGGGCCTCGGCGGCGTCACCAAGGTCTATCGCCGCGATGCGACCGATTCTCGGGCCTGCACATCCGGTCGAGCCGTTCTCGCTGGTGTTCCTCGATCCGCCCTACGGCAACGGTTTTGCGGAGAAGGCGCTCGCGAGCCTGCGTGATGGCGGCTGGCTCACGCCAGGCGCGCTGCTCGTGGTGGAAGAGGCGAAGGCTGCGCAGTTCGCGACGCCTGAGGGTTACGAGGAATTGGAGCGGCGGGCGTATGACGACACGGAGTTCGTGTTTTTGAAGGCGCCGTAGCCTACGAAGTCACCGCCGCCCGAATAGCTTCTCCACATCCGACAGCTTCAGCTCGACATAGGTCGGGCGGCCGTGGTTGCACTGGCCGGAGTTCGGGGTGTCCTCCATCTCGCGGAGCAAGGCGTTCATCTCTTCCGGCCGCAGCCGGCGGCCGGCGCGCACCGAGCCGTGGCAGGCCATGGTGGCGGCGACGTGCATCAGGCGGCGCTCGAGCGGCAGCGCCTCGTCCCACTCGGCCATGTGCTCGGAAAGATCGCGCAACAGCCCGCCCGCGTTGGCCTTGCCGAGCAGCGACGGCGTCTCGCGCACCGCGACCGCGCCGGGGCCGAAGGATTCGATCGCAAGGCCAAACGACGTCAGCTCTTCGCTGCGCTCGAGCAGGCGCTCTACCGTGGCCTCGTCCATCTCGACGATCTCGGGGATCAGCAGGATCTGCCGCTGCACGCCATTGGCGGCGAGCGAAGCCTTCAGCCGCTCGTAGACGATGCGTTCATGCGCGGCGTGCTGGTCGACGATGATCAACCCGTCGCGGGTCTGCGAGACGATATAGGTCTCGTGGATCTGGGTGCGTGCCGCGCCGAGCGGACGGTCGACCAGGTCGCCGACGGGCTGGCTCTCGATCCGCACGTCTGCGCTCGGCGCGCCGACGTCGAATGCGGCCTGCGCACGCTCGGCGAAGGAGGGCGCCGCGGCACCGTCGAAAGACGGCATCGGGGCGGATGGCGACTGGCGCCAGTCCCAGCTTGCCGGGCGCGGCGTGAATGCGGGGCGGAACGAAGACAGTGCGCTCTCGCCGCCGTTGGCGGCCGTACGCCGGCCCTCCCGCGCAAGCCCCTCCTTCAATCCGTGCACGATCAGCGCGCGCACGAGGCCTGCGTTGCGAAACCGCACCTCGGTCTTGGCCGGATGGACGTTGGCGTCGACCTCGCGCGGATCGAGCGTGACGAACAGCGCCAGCACCGGATGGCGGTCGCGCGGCAGATAATCGGCATAGGCCCCGCGCACCGCGCCGAGGATCAGCTTGTCGCGCACCGGGCGGCCGTTGACGAAGAGATATTGTCCGAGCGCGTTGGCTTTGGTTAGCGCGGGCGCCGCGGCATAGCCGGCGACCACGACGCCCTCGCGCTCGGCATGGACCTCGATGGCATGGCTGCGGAACTCCGCCCCCAGGATGTCGCCGAGACGGGTCAGGCGACCGGCGACGCCGGGTAGCGCCGCAGCCCAGGTCACCGGCGCGCGCTCTTCGCCCGCCAGCGTGAAGGCGATTTCGGGCCGCGTCATCGCGAGCCGCCGCACCACCTCGCGGATTGCTTCCGCCTCGGTGCGGTCGGTCTTCAAAAACTTCAGCCGCGCCGGCGTCGCGTAGAAGAGGTCGTTGACCTCGACCCGCGTGCCATGCGCCAACGCCGCCGGCATGATCCCGGACTTCTCGCCGCCCTCGACATTGAGCGCCCAGGCGTGCGGCTCGCCGGCATGCCGCGTGGTGATGGAGAGCCGCGCGACCGAGCCGATCGAGGGCAGCGCCTCGCCGCGGAATCCAAGCGTGCGGATCTGCAGCAGGTCCTCGTCGTCCAGCTTGGAGGTGGCGTGACGCTCGACCGCCAGCGACAGGTCCTTGGCGGTCATGCCGCCGCCGTCGTCGGTGATGCCGATCCGCCGGCGCCCGCCGCCATCGGTGAAGACGTCGATCCGGCTCGCGCCGGCATCGATGGCGTTTTCGACCAGTTCCTTGACCACGCTCGCGGGACGTTCGACCACCTCGCCGGCGGCGATGCGGTTGACGACCTGTTCTGGCAATTGGCGGACGGGCATGAACTCGATCTTGGGCTTTCGATCTGGATTCGCTGACAGCGCTATTCTTGGCCGTGTTGCGTCAAAAGCATGTGTTGGGCAACAGGAACGTGGCGGGCTGGGGAAAAGGGCTGTCTATCGCATTGAAGAGATTGGACGTTCGAGAAAATCGCGCAACCGGGATGGATCGATCTCCGGGTGCTGGTCCCGATTGTGGGGTACCGGGCTGCGGTGTAGCATCGTGAAAAAACGGCAACAGGACGGGAGGACGCCATGTGCCATCTCTTCGCGCATCAGCCCCAACGCGACTACGAATCCCAGACCCGTTCGTTACGGATCGGTGGGCATTGCACCTCGATCCGTCTGGAAATGGCATTCTGGGACACGCTGGACGAGATCGCGGCCAAGGAGAACATGAGCGTCGGCAAGTTTCTGACGACGCTCTACAGCGAGGTGCTCGACCACCACGGCGAGGTCAACAATTTCGCCTCGTTGCTGCGCTGCTCCTGCCTGATCTATCGCTCCCGAAGCATGGCATCGGTGCAGGAATTCAAGGCCACGGTGACGCCCATCCTCGATGCCGCCGAATAGCGGCTATAAGACCTCTCCGCCGTCATTGCGAGGAGCCCTTGCGACGAAGCAATCCAGACCGTCACTGCGGCGGGATTCTGGATTATTTCGCTTCGCTCGCAATGACGGGGAGAGAGCGATCAGATCTCCTTCTTCTGCATCGCGCCGGCAATGTAATCCGCCTGCCGAATCGCGAGCGAGACGATGGTCAGCGTCGGATTGCAGGCCGCACCGCTGGTGAACTGGCTGCCGTCGGAGACGAACAGATTCTTGACGTCGTGGCTCTGCCCGAACTTGTTGACCACGCCGTCGCGCGGCTTCTCGCTCATCCGGTTGGTGCCGAGATTGTGCGTGCTCGGATAGGGCGGCGTCGGATAGCTCACGGTGGCGCCGACGGCGTCGTAGACCGCCGCCCCCTGCTTGTACGCATGCGCGCGCATCGCGAGATCGTTGGGATGATCGTCGAAGTGTACGCTTGCGACCGGCTGTCCGAACTTGTCCTTCACGGTTGGATCGAGCGTGATGCGGTTGGTCTCCTGTGCCATGTCCTCGCCGACCAGCCACATGCCGGCCATTCGGGGATAGCCGTCGAGCGCTGCGGTGAACGGACGTCCCCAGGCGCCGGGGTTGAGGAACGCCGCCATGAAGGGCAGGCCGATCGACAGCGTCTCCATCTCGTAGCCGCCGACGAAGCCGCGCTTCGGATTGTTGGCGGCCTCGTCGCGGATGATGCCGGCCATGGTGGTGCCGCGATACATGTGCACCGATTTCTCGAACACGGCGTAGACGCTGCCGGTCATGTGGCGCATGTAGTTGCGGCCGACCTGACCACTCGAGTTGCCAAGGCCGTCCGGAAACATCGTGGATGCGCTGTTCAACAGCAGCCGCGGGCTTTCGAGATCGAATTGCCGGCCACCGCAACGATGCGTGCCTTCTGGCGCTGCATCGCGCCCGTCTCGTCGGCGTACACCACGCCGGTGACCTTGCCGCCCGCGTCATGCTCGATCTTGACCGCCATGCTCGCGGGGCGGACTTCGAGATTGCCGGTCGCCTCGCCCTTGGGTATCTCAGTGTAGAGCGTCGACCATTTCGCGCCGGATTTGCAGCCCTGGAAGCAGAAGCCGATCTGCTGACAGGCGCCGCGGCCATCTCGTGGCTGGCTGTTGATGGCCATGTTGCCGGTGTGCACGGTTTTGTATCCGAGCTTCTTCGCGCCGGCCTCCATCACCCTGAAGTTATTGTTGCCGGGAAGTCCGGGAATGCCGTTGGTGCGGGTCACGCCCATCTTGTTCTCGGCCTTGGCGTACCACGGCTCCATCTCCGCGAGCGTGATCGGCCAGTCCAGCAGGTTGGCGCCGGGAAGGTTGCCGTAGGTGCTCTTCACCTTGAACTCGTGCTCGTCGAACCGCAGCGACGCGCCGGCCCAGTGTGTGGTCGAGCCGCCGACCGCCTTGACGATCCAGGCGGGAAGACCCGAGAAGTCTTTTGCGACACGCCATGTTCCCGATGTGGTGCGCGCATCGGCCCAGGCGAGCTGCGAGAAGCTCTCCCACTCGTCATTGACGAAGTCCTGATTCTCGATGCGGGGACCTGCTTCGAGAATGACGACCTTGACGCCCTTCTGTGCGAGCTCGTTGCCCAGCGTGCCGCCGCCGGCACCGGAGCCGACGATCACCACAACGCTGGAGTCGTTCAGATCGAATTTTGCCATTTGCGTTCTCCTGAACCGTTGGGTGGCCTTAAGCCTTCGGCAGCCAGTCGATATCGGCGAAGCCGCGGTTGATGTAACCGCCATGCTCGGCGGAGGAGCCCTCGTAGCCGAACCGCGGCCAGACCTCTTTCTGGTTGTAGAGCGACACGATGAGGTCGCCGCGCACCTTCTGGAAGAAGTCGCTCTGCTCGATCTCCTTCAAGAGCACCACGCGGTCGGCTTCCCATGGCACTTCGGCATAGGGCGCCTTGTGGCGATCACGCGCGTTCTGATCGAGCCTTGTGATGCCGTCGCTGATCAGCACCTTGACGGACGCGTCTTTCGCCGCCTTGCCGTCCCACGGCTTGATCGCGGTGATGTAGTAGCTGTCGCCGAGGGCGTCGTGTGGATAGATATCGCGCGCGACCTTCAGCAGTGTCTTCATCGTCGCAGGCGAAAGCGCGCTTGCCTCATCGGCCCAGGCGCCATCGATGCTGACGGCGACGCTGGTCGCGACTGCCGCGACCGGAACGGCGGCCGCGGCGCCCTTGAGAAAGATGCGGCGGCTGTGCTTGCTTCGACGATCGACTTCTCTCATGGCATTCCTCCTTCGATTTTTGTGATTTTAATTTTTGTAGTTTGATCAGTTGAACCGTCCGCCGCGCTGGATCACCTCGATCTTGTAGCCGTCAGGGTCACTGACGAAGAAGAAGCGCGCCAGCGTTTTGCCGTCGTGCTTGAAGTCGCGCAGCGGACCCGGTGCGAGCTTTTCACGCTCGAAGCGGGCATGCTCGGCATCGAGATCCTCGACCACCACGGCGAGATGTCCATAGCCCTCGCCGAGCTGGTACGGCTCCTCGCGATCAGAGTTCACCGTCAGCTCCACTTCGAAGGGTGAGGAGGGGTGACGCAGATAGATCAGGGCAAAGTCCGAAAATTTCAGATGGTCGGCGATCTCCAGGCCGAAGGCGCGTCTGTAGAAGTCGAGCGAGCGCGCCTCGTCGAGCACGCGGATCATGGAATGAACGGGCTTCGCCATTCAGTTCTGCTCCTTCAGATAAGCGATAACGGCAGCGCGCGTCTCTGGCTTCGCCTGCCGGTAGACCATGGTCACGCCGGGAACGACGGCTTGCGGATCGGTCAGCCAAGCGTCGAGCCTGGTCTCGTCCCAGGCGAAGTCGGCTTTCGACAGCGCCTCTGAGTATTTAAAGCCTTCGGCCTTGCCGGCGGGGCGGCCCACGATCTTCACCAGTGAAGGGCCTTGCCGCATCGGTTCTGACAAGCTCAAGGTGTGGCACACCGCGCAGTGCTGCTTGAACAGTGTTGCGCCATCCGGCGGCTTTGCGGTCGGCAAAGGCATTTGCGCCTCGGCCACCCGCACCACCAGCACCATCGCGGTGCACAATCCCAGCACGATCGCGCGCATCGTCAAAAGCCCGCCCGTCCACGTCAATTCAGCGTGCGCAAACTCTAGGCGCGGCCAAACATGCGGTGGTAGTAGCGGGCTGTTTCGCCGCGAGCGGAGATGCTCACGGCCGCGTGTGTTCCGCACTGCCTAATATGCGGAGCACAATTCCGCGAAACCGCCGTCAAATCCCTAAACGATTACCACATGATGCGGATTGCATGACCAATGCGCCGCTTGATTTCCTTACGCGATGCAATGGACCGGTGCTGGCAAGCGGTGTCGGGAACGGCCGAGCCATTCATTGCAAAAAAATCCAGGAGAAATGGATGAAGTTGGTGAAGACCTCGATGATCGCATGCGCTCTGTCGGCTCTCATTGCGACGCCCGTTCTCGCGCAAGGCGCGCCATCCGCCAAGACAGGCGGCACCGTGCAAAGCAAACCCATGCAAGGCGGCACGATGGGCAGTGGCGATGAGGAGATGAGTGCTCAGCCGGGCGCAGCGGGCGAGAAGACCGGCATGAAGTCGACCAAAGGCACCAGAGGCACGGCCGGTACCACCGGCAGCGCTGCGCATAAGGGGACCGCCGACGATCCCACGACGGGCGGTGCTGCCCCATCCAAGCGTTACTAACCCGGCCGGGTCTGACGGCAGAACTCCGGTCGCCCTGCGGCCGGAGTTTTCTGCGCTAGCTAGTCGTCGAAATGTCCGCCGCGCTTCGACTTGATGTCGCTGCGGCGCTTCTTGCCCTCGAGCCGGCGCTGCTTGGAGCCAAAGGTCGGCTTTGTCGCGCGCCGCGGCTTTCGGCCGGACCATGGCTTCGCCGAGCATCTCCGTAAGGCGGTCGATGGCGTCCTGGCGGTTGCGCTCCTGGGTGCGGAAGCGTTGGGCCTGGATCACGATGACGCCGTCCTTGGTCATGCGCTGCCCTGCGAGCCGTGCGAGGCGCAACGCGGCATCCTCCGGCAGCGTCAGCTTCCGGGTATCGAAGCGCAATTGCGCCGAGGTCGCGACCTTGTTGACGTTCTGCCCGCCCGGGCCGGAGGCGCGGACAAAGCCGATCTCGATGTCGTCCTCGTCGATGACGAGATCGCGGGATATCCGCAGCATGGTGGCACCATTCGTGATGTCCGGACATATCGCGGACGTCTACGTTCGGCAATGGCGCTCATCCGAAACGCAAATGGCCGGGCGAACCCGGCCATTCCAAGAGACGTAGCGGAAGTCAGTTCGACTTCGGGGCCGCTGCGGCCGGTTGCGCCGCGGCCTGCGGAGCGCGGCCGACGACGACGGTCAGAAGCCCCTGGCCCCAGAGGCGCTTGGCGGCGGCCTTGGCGTCGTCCATGGTGACCGCATCGACGACGGCGTTGCGCTTCTCGATATAGTCGATCGGCAGCTTGTCCTGCTGATATTGCAGCAGCGCCTGCGCGAGCTTCGAGGAGGTGTCGAGCGCCAGCATCTGTGAGCCCTTGAGATAGGATTTGGCCTCGTCGAGCTCCTTCTGGGTCGGGCCCTCCTCGGCGATCCGGCGCACTTCCTTCTCGATGGCGTCGATGGTGTCGCCGGCACGGTCGGCACGGGTACCGGTATTGCCGATGAAGACCGCCGAATGCTCCATCCAGAGCAGCGATTCGAACACCGAATAGGCCAGGCCACGCTTCTCGCGCACCTCGCGATAGAGCCGCGAGGACAACCCGCCGCCGCCGAGGATGTGGTTGACGACATAAGCCGCCATGAAGTTCGGATCGCTGCGCTTCACCCCGGGGCCGCCGAAGGTGATCACGGTCTGGGGCACGTCGAGCGTCACGAAGGCGCGTTGCGGCGGCTTGGCGGCCTCGACGTCGAGGACCGGCACGAGGTTGGCCTTGGCGGGCAGGCTACCAAACGTGTGGTCGAGCAGCTTGCCGAGCGTGGCTGGATCGACATCGCCGACCACCGCGATCTTCAGCGTGTCCTTGGCGAGTACGCGGCCGACATAATCCTTCATGTCGGCGATCGTGATGGTCGGAACACTGTCGAGGCTGCCGTTGGACTGCCGGCCGTAGGGATGCTCGCCGAAGGCGACCTCCAGGAATTTGCGGCTAGCCAGCGAGGTCGGGTTGGTGGTCTCGCGGCGCAGGCCCGAGATCACCTGCGAGCGGATGCGTTCGACATCGGCGGTTTCGAAATGCGGCGAGGTCAGCGCGCTCCGCAGCAGGTCGAAGGCCTCGTCCTTGTTGTCGCGCAGCATGCGCAGGCTGCCGCGGAATGTGTCGCGCGTGGCGCTGAAGGAGAGCTCGATGGCGCGGCGGTCGAGCCGCTCATGGAAGGTCTTGGAGTCGAGATCACCGGAGCCTTCGTCGAGGAGATCGCCGACCAGATTGGCGAGGCCCGACTTGTCCTTGGGATCCTGGGCCGAGCCGCCGGCGAAGGAATATTCCATGGCGATCAGCGGCACGGTCGCATCCTGCACGAACCAGGCTTCGATGCCGCCCGGCGAGGTCAAATGCTGGATCTTTGCAGCCGCCTGCGACGGCGAGACCGCAGCGAGGGCGAGTGCCGCGCCGGTGACGAGGGAGAATGCAACGCGTCGAAGGAAGGGATAGGTCACGAACGCTTCTCCTCGCGCTTGGTGGTCGCGGTGTCCTTGATCAGATAGCCCGTCACCGAGCGCTTCTTCTCGATCCATTTCTGCGCGACGGTGCGGACCTGCTCGGCGGTGACGGCGCGGATGCGGTCGGGCCAGCTCCGGATGTCCTCGATCGACAGGCCCGTGGTCAGCGCACCGCCATACCAGCGCGCCAGAACAGCCTGGTTGTCCTGGGCGTAGATCGCCTCCGCGATGAGCTGGGTCTTCACGCGCTCCAGATCCTCGGCGCGAACCGGGTTCTGGGCGATGTCGGCAATGACGCCGTCGACCACCTGCTCGACTTCTGCGAAGCTGACGCCGGATTTCGGCGAAGCCGAGATCGCGAACTGGGTCGGGTCGAGCGAGATGCTCGAATAGCTGGCGCTGGCGGAGACCGCGAGCGGCTTGTCGACCACCAGCGCGCGGTAGAGATAGGAATTGCTGCCGCTGCCCATCAGCTGCGCCAGCACGTCGAGGGCCGCGCTTTCGCCGGCTGCAGCCGTGGTCGCCGAGGGCACCAGGTAATAGCGCCGCAGGCTCGGCTGCTCGACGCGCGGGTCGGACAGCGTGACGGTGCGCGGTGCCGCGGGCTCCGGCTCCTGCGGGCGGATGCGTTGCGCCGGGATCGCGGGCTGCGCCGGGATGGAACCGAAATTGCGCTCGACCAACGGACGGATGTCGGCGGCGTCGACGTCGCCGGCGATCACCAGGATCGCGTTGTTCGGCGCATAGAAGCGGCGGTAGAAGGCGAGTGCGTCTTCGCGATTGAGCTTCTCGATCTCCTGGTGCCAGCCGATTACTGGACGGCCATAGGGATGGTTGAGATAGAGCGCGGCCATGATCTGCTCGTTGAGGCGCGCGTCGGGGCTGTTGGCGACGCGCATGTTGTACTCTTCGAGCACGACGTCGCGCTCAGGCAGCACGTTCTCGTCCTTGAGGATCAGGCCGGTCATGCGGTCGGCCTCGAACTCCATCATGGTCGGCAACTGCTCGCGCGGCACGCGCTGGTAGTAGTTGGTGTAGTCGACCGAGGTCGAGGCGTTCTCGTTGCCGCCGACGCGGAGCACGGTCTGGGAGAATTCGCCGACCGGATGCTTCGAGGTGCCCTTGAACATCAGGTGCTCGAGGAAGTGCGCGAGCCCGGACTTGCCCGGCGTCTCGTCTGCGGAGCCGACCTTGTACCAGATCATCTCCGTGACGACGGGCGTGCGGTGGTCCGGAATCACCACGACCTGCATGCCGTTACCGAGCGTGAAGCTGGCGGGCGGAGCCGATGTCACCGTGGTCTGGGCGAACGCGGCGCTGGCTGAGAGGACACTGGTCGAAAGCAGCGCGGCAAGGAGGCAGGCAACCGATCGGTTTGCTGACATCATGATCCCTGGTGAAAGGCCGAGCCCGGATGCCCGGCTCGGAGGCACGGCATGCTACACCGTGCGGCTGAGGCTTCGCGTCACGAAGCAGAGAACGCAACTCGTAGGCAAGTTACTGATTAGCAATTTATAGACCGCGTCCGGCGTGCATCAGCCGCCGGTGCCGGGTTCGCGCCTGTCAGGACGTCGCGGCGGGTGAGGGGCGCTATTGTACCTTGTCCTTGCCCGTCATGATGTCGAAATAGGTCCGCCGCGATTTGTCCTCGCCGGCGCCATAGGCGTAGTTCGGTGACGGCGTCTGGTATCCCGGCGGCGGCTCGACCAGCGACGAGCGCGGCGGCTCGGTGGTGAACTGCTTGTTCTCGGCGCTCTTGCCGCCCTTCATCATATTCCACAACCCGCCGGTAAAACCGAGTTCGGCGGGGCTGAGCGACGGGTTGCTGTTGGCGCCCGGCTGAATGGGATCGTTGCTCGTGCGCTCGGGAGCGGCCGTCTGGCCGGCCTTCATCTCTGCGGGGGTCAGCGGCTGGGCGGCCTGCCAGTTCTCCGTCGCCTTGGTGGCCTTCTTCCGCGCGGCGATCGCTTCCTTGCGGCGCTTCTCCTCGGGATCCTTGGGCCAGTTCGGCGCATTCTGGGTCTGGGTCGCGGGCGGCGGCAGGTCGAGCTTGGGCGGCACCACCAGCGGCGAGCGCTCGCGGTATTCAATGCCGGGCTTTTCCATGCTCTTAGCGCCGATGCCGGACATCAGATTGTCGATGAGCTTCTCTTCGAAGGTCATGTCGTCGTCATCGGCATCATCGCCGTCACCGGCGCGGGCCGCGCCTGCCGACATGGCGAGACCGATGCCGAGGGCAACAGCGGACAATTTCAGTGCCCGCCAGAACCCCTGCTTGGGGTCTCGAACCATCGAACCGCTGGTCTTCGAGCTGCGCATCACTGTACCTGTTCCAAAATGTGCCAGTTTGCCGCTCTCGCGCGGCATAACCCCCCGCAAAAGCAAGGTTCCGCCTGCCGGTCCGTATCGGCCGGGATCAGGGCGCTTTTGCGGCGGGTACCCCCAGGAAGGAATCATACAATAGCGCCGCCACGCCGACAACGATGGCCACGTCGGCGAGGTTGAACACGTACCAATTATAGGTATTTCCGTCGATCTCGATGTGGAACAGGGCGAAATCGACCACCGCGCCATAGGCGAAGCGGTCGATGCCATTGCCGATGGCACCGCCGATGATCAGGCCGAGTGCGATGGTTGCCAGCAGGGTGTGCGAGCGGGCCATCCAGACCCCCAGCGCGACCACCGCAATGACTTTGACAGCCATCAGCGCCAGCTGCGCCGCCTGACCGTCGTTCTGGAGCCAGCCGAAGCTGATGCCGATGTTCCAGGCCAGCACCAGGTCGAAGAACGGCGTCACGCTCACCGCGCCGCGACGGGCGAGGTCGAACACGTTCAGCAGCCAGAGCTTTGAGGCCTGGTCGGCCACGAGCGTGAGCAAGGCCGTGAGGATGCCGGCGCGGAGCGGGGTCATGGCCGCGGGGATCAGACCCCCACCCCCAGCGCCTTCCATTCGCGCAGCGCCCGGGCGTCGCGCGGGGTGACGTCGGGGTATTCGGGATCTTCACCCACCGTCGGCGAAATCTTCCAGGAACGGGCGCATTTGGTGCCGACCGCTTTCTCCACCACGACGGCGACGCCGGGCACGGCATCGAGCCGGAACGCAGACGCTGGCGCCTCGCCCTCGCGCACCTCGTAGTTCGAGGTAATGCAGATTTCGGCGAGGTCGGTGTCGAACAGCGTCGCCAGCATGTCGCGGTCGGCGACATAGATCACCGGCGAGGCCTCCAGCGACGAGCCGATGTTCTTGGCGGCGCGCTCGAGCTCCAGCGCGCCGGTGACGACGCGGCGGACGTTGCGGATCGCTTCCCACTTCGCGGCGAGCTTGTCGTTGCGCAAGCTTTCGAGGTCGTGGGGAAACTGTGTCAGGTGCACCGAGGGTTCGGCGTCGGGCCTGTACATCCGCCAGGCTTCCTCGGCCGTGAAGCTAAGGATTGGCGCCAGCCATTTCAGGATCGCGTGACACAGCAGGTCGATCGTGGTCAGCGCCGCCTTGCGCGTCGACGAGGACGGCGGATCGCAATAGAGCGTGTCCTTGCGGATGTCGAAATAGAACGCCGAGAGCTCGCTGTTCAGGAAGGCGGACAGGGTCGCGACCACGGTCTTGTAGTCGAACTCCTGATAGGCCTCGCGGACGACGGCAGCACGGACCGCGAGTTCGTGCAGCATCAGCCGTTCGAGTTCCGGCATCTCGGCGGCCGCGACCGCGTCGGCCGGCTTGTAATGATGCAGCGTGCCGAGCATCCAGCGCACGGTGTTGCGCAGCTTGCGATAGGTCTCGACCGTGTTCTTCAGGATCTCGGGGCCGATGCGCTGGTCGTCGGTGTAGTCGCAGGCGGCGACCCAGAGCCGCAGAATGTCGGCGCCGGATTCCTTGATGACGGTCTGCGGCGCGATGGTGTTGCCGAGCGACTTCGCCATCTTGCGGCCGTGCTCGTCCTGGGTAAAGCCGTGGGTCAGCACGATATCGTAAGGCGCCCGACCGCGCGTGCCGCAGCTCTCCAGCAGCGAGGAGTGGAACCAGCCGCGATGCTGGTCCGAGCCCTCAAGATACATCACGGTATCCTTGCCGCCGTCGACCTTGCGCTTGATGCCGGCGAGGCCGGGGAAGTGCACGGGGTCTTCGAGCACGAAGGCGTGAGTCGAGCCGGAATCGAACCAGACGTCGAGAATGTCGTCGACCTTCTGCCAGTCCTCGTTCGCGTGCGGCCCAAGGAAGCGCTCGCGCGCGCCTTTCGCGTACCAGGCGTCTGCGCCTTCCTTCTCGAAGGCTTCGCCGATGCGCGTATTGACGGCCTCGTCCTGAAGGATCTCGGCCGAGCCGTCGCCCTTCTCGCGCACGAACACGGCGATCGGCACGCCCCAGGCGCGCTGGCGCGAGATCACCCAGTCGGGCCGCGACTCGATCATGCCGTTGATGCGGTTCTCGCCGGATGGCGGCACCCATTGCGTCGCCGAGATCGCGTGCAGCGCGCGGGCGCGCAACGTGTCGCCGGACTTGGTCTTGCCGCCTGCCGCGATATCCTTGTCCATCGCGATGAACCATTGCGGCGTGTTGCGGAAGATTACCGGCTTCTTGGAGCGCCAGGAATGCGGATATTGGTGCTTCAGCCGGCCGCGTGCCAGCAGCATGCCTCTTTCGACGAGCGCCTTGATGACGGCCTCGTTGGCCTCGCCCTTCTCGCCCTTGTCGTTGATGACGCGCTTGCCGGTAAAGCCCGGGGCATGATCGGTATAGGCGCCGTTCTCGTCGACGGTGTAGGGGATTGCGGTGTTGATGCCGCGCGCATCGAGATCGCGTGCCTGCGCCGTCCAGGCGTCGAAGTCCTCGCGACCATGGCCGGGAGCCGTATGCACGAAGCCGGTGCCGGTGTCGTCGGTGACGTGATCGCCTGGCAAAAGCGGGACGATGAATTCGTAGCTGTCGGCAAGACCCTTCAGCGGGTGGGCGCATTCGATCGCGTCGATGCTATCGCCGAGGATGTCGCGGACCTTCTTGTAGGCGGTCACGCGCGCCTGCTTGAACACTTCTTCGGCGAGCGCGTCCGCAAGGATCAGGAGATCGCCCGTCTTGGCCCAGTTGTCGCCAGGGGCGTCCGTGACCTCAAAGAGGCCATAGGCGATCTTCGGCGAGAACGAGATGGCGCGGTTGCCCGGCAGCGTCCACGGCGTCGTGGTCCAGATCACGACGCTGGCGGAGGCGAGCGCACCATGCGCGGGCGAGGTGACCGGGAATCTTACCCACACCGTATCGGACGTGTAGTCCTCGTACTCGACCTCGGCTTCGGCGAGCGCGGTCTTCTCGACCACGCTCCACATCACCGGCTTGGAGCCGCGATAGAGCGTGCCGTTGGCGGCAAACTTCATCAACTCGCGCGCGATCTGGGCCTCGGCCGGATAGCTCATGGTGGCGTAGGGATGGTCCCAGTCGCCGATCACGCCGAGGCGCTTGAATTCCTCGCGCTGCACGCCGAGCCAGTGCGTCGCGTAAGCGCGGCACTCTTTGCGGAAATCGATCATCGCGGCACTGTCGCGGAAGTCGGGCTTCTGCTTGCCCTTCTTGCGATAATGCTCCTCCTCGACTTTCCACTCGATCGGCAGACCGTGGCAGTCCCAGCCCGGCACGTAGTTGGAATCGAAGCCGAGCATCTGCTGGCTCTTGGTGACGAGATCCTTCAGGATCTTGTTCAGCGACGTGCCGATATGGAAATGTTGCCATTGGCATAGGGCGGGCCGTCATGCAGCACGAACTTGTCGCGGCCCTTGGCGCTCTCGCGCAGCTTCTCGTAGAGGCCCATCTCGTACCAGCGCTTGAGGATCTCCGGCTCGCGCTGCGGCAGGCCGGCGCGCATCGGGAATTCGGTCTGCGGCAGGAACAGGGTCTTGGAATAGTCTTTGGCGTCGGACTTTTGGATGTCGGACTTTTGCGGCTTATCGGACATGGGGCTGACTGGCTCGGAAGTGCGCGGGAACGGATGGCGATGCGGAATCGCGGGGTGAAACGACAACATCCCGGTCTTGCGCCGAGCCGAAGGCTCAGGCGGAAGCCGGGCCGCTAATCCCTATGATGCGCCGCGCAAACATGGGGCCCTCCATAGCAGCCGGGCCGGCGAAGCGCAAAGGCCCGGCAGGCCGGCTTTGGGACCTCAGTCAATCGCTCCAAGCCTCGGAAATGCGTCAGGGGCGGCTGCCAGGATGGCGCGGGCGCGGGCGGAATCGTCGTCCATCTGGCGGATCAAGGCATCCAGGTCGTCGAATTTCAGCTCCTCACGGATGAAGCCGACGAAAGCGCAATCCAGCGCCTGCCCGTAAAGGTCGCCCTTGAAGTCGAACAGGAAGATTTCCAGCAGCGGGGCGCCATTATCAAACGTCGGGCGGCGGCCGAAGCTTGCCACCCCGTCCAGCCGCTCGGCGCCGCGACCGACCCGCACCGCATAGATCCCGTGCTTCAGGCCGCAATTCGCGTCGAGCCTGATGTTGGCGGTGGGATAACCGAGATCGCGGCCACGCTTCTCGCCGTGGATGACTTCGCCGGTGATGAACCAGGGTGCGCCCAGCATGGTGGTGGCCTCGTCGAGCTGACCTTCGGCGAGTGCGATCCGGATCGCGCTGGAGGAGACCGGCCGCTCGTCGATATCGACATGCGGCTGCACGTCGACCTCGATACCAAGCCGGGGCGCCTCGTTGACGAGGAGGCTCGGCGAGCCGACGCGACCCTTGCCGAAATGAAAATCGTAGCCGACGGCGATTCCGCCGATGCCCAGGCGCCCGATCAGGTCATGGTGAATGAAGTCTTGCGCGCTGGTCCCGGCGCGGGACTTGTCGAAGGTCATGACAACGGCGCCGGCAAGTCCGGTGCCGGCCAGAAGCCGCAGCTTGGCCCGCTCGTCCGTGAGGCGGAATTGCGGGGTGTTGGGGCTGAAAAACCGGCGCGGATGCGGCTCAAAGGTCAATGCCAGCGCAGGGCGGCCATGCGTCCGGCCCATTTCCAGGGCTGCAGCGATCACGGCGCGATGGCCGAGATGAACGCCGTCGAAATTGCCCATCGCGACCACGGCGCCCCTCGCAATAGCGGAGTCCGGCGTGGTGTCGCGGATAATGGTAAAATGCGGAGCCATCAGGGGAATTCTCGAGCCGGCGGGACCGGCCGGGACCGTGGCGCGACGGGCCGGATGAAGTCAAGCGGGAGGGGCGGCCGCATCGAATGCGATTTCCGTTCAACGGCGGCCTCCCCGGTTAACGCGCTGTTTAACGCCTCGGTGTTAGTCCTTGAGCGTGGAACCGCCGGCTCCGGTCTGGCAGGTCCGATCGTAATATTTCCTGGGTTTGCGTTGGGGGAGTCGAGATGGCGGTTGATTTGTCGATGTCGGTTCTGGTGGTTGATGACTACAGCACCATGATCCGTATCATCAGGAACCTCCTGAAGCAGCTTGGCTTCGAGAATATTGATGATGCCAGCGACGGTTCGGCAGCGCTGAACAAGATGCGCGGCAAGAAGTACGGGCTCGTGATTTCCGACTGGAACATGGAGCCAATGACGGGTTACGACCTGCTGCGCGAAGTGCGAGCGGATCCGAATCTCGCCACCACGCCCTTCATCATGATCACGGCCGAATCGAAGACCGAGAACGTGATCGCGGCCAAGAAGGCCGGCGTGAACAACTACATCGTCAAGCCGTTCAACGCGGCGACGCTGAAGACCAAGATCGAGGCGGTCTTCCCGGACATGGCGAGCGCGTAAGGCGCAATCGAAGCCATCATCGAATTCGGAAGGCCCGGGCATCGTCCCGGGCTTTCTGTGCTGGATTTGTCATTCGGGGTTCGATGCTCACATCACCCCGGACTGACGATCAGCTCGTTACCACTTCAGTTCGCGCATCAGCGCCTTCGGCGGATGGCCGAACAATTCCAGCACCGAAGCCGGGTCGAGCTGGTCGAGACCCTCGAACTCCTCGGCATGGATGCCGCGGGTCACGAACAGGCAATCGATCCCGAATTCGCGCGCGCCGGTAAGGTCGGTGCGCACGGAATCCCCGATCGCGAGTACCTTCTTGCGGTCGATCTGGTGACCCTGGCGTTCGCCTGCCAGCGCCATCGCGCGCTCGTAGATCGGCCGGTGCGGCTTGCCGTAGAAGAGCACTTCGCCGCCCAGCTCGCGATAGAGCTCCGCGATCGCGCCGGCGCAATAGATCAACCGGTCGCCCTTCTCCACCACGATGTCGGGGTTGGCGCAGATCAGCGTCAGCTTGCGCTCGCGCGCCTTCAGCATCATGCCGCGATAGTCTTCGGCCGTCTCGGTCTCGTCGTCATAGAGGCCGGTGCAGACGATGTAGTCGGCCTCTTCCAGCGGTGCGAGCACCGCGTCGAGGCCGCGATAGATCGAGTTATCGCGCTCAGGCCCGAGCCAGAACATCTTGCGGCCGGGATGGTCGGCGACATAGAGCCGCGTCAGGTCGCCCGATGAGACGATCGCGTCATAGGTCTCGTCGGCGACGCCGAGCTTGCGCAATTGCCGCTGCACGGAGTCGGCCGGCCGCGGCGCGTTGGTGATCAGGATCACCGTGCCGCCGTGGCTGCGATAGGTGTGCAGCGCCTCGCAGGCTTCGGGGAAGGATTCGAGGCCGTTATGGACCACGCCCCAGATGTCGCTGAGCACGACGTCCACGCCACCCACGAGTTCGCGCAGGCTCTTGGCGAAATGCAGCGTCGTCATGATGCGTGCGGCCGATCAGATGCGGCGCGCAAGCGCCGCGTTGCCGGTGACGCGCTGTGGCGGAGGCGCAGCTGACGTCGCGCCTGAGCTGGGTGTGCCGGAGCCATTCGATTCCTGAGTGTCCTGTGCCTGGTTCGACGGGGCCCCGGCGGTAGCAGATGCCCCCTCCGGCCGCAATGGTCGGGGCGGCGCGAACAAAAACCCCTGGCCGAACCGCACGTCGTAGTCGAGCAGGTCGATCACGGCGCGCTCGCCCTCGATCCGCTCGGCGATCAGGTCGATGCCGAAGCGGCCGAGCAGATCCGAGAGGTCCGAGGGGTGGATGTCCGAGGCCGACGCCTGTTTGGGGTCGAGCAGCAGGGACGCCGGCACCTTGATGAAGCGTACGCCGCGGTCAGCGAGCTCGCGCGGCTCGATGCGCAAATCCGTGACATGGTCGATCGAGAAACGGAAGCCACGCTGGGCGAGCGCAGCGAGGTTCTCAGTCTCGGCCGGGCCGAGATTGCGGAAGGTCGATTGCTTGAATTCCAGCACCAGCGAGGGCGCCAGCGCCCGATTGGCTTCGAGGAAGTCGAGGTATTGCGCGAAGGTCGTGGAATTGCCGAGCGTGGAAGCCGCGACGTTGCAGAACACGCCGACATCCTTGTTGCGGACCATCAGCCGCCGCAGCACCTGCACACAGCGCAGCATCACCATGTTGTCGATGCGCCCGATCAGGCCGGAGGCCTCCGCGAGGCTGATGAACTCCTCGGCCGCGATCAGCTGGTCACGCTCGTCGCGCAGGCGCGTCACGGCTTCGTAGAAGCGGACCTTGCGCTGCGGCAGCGTCACCGTCGGCTGGAGGAAGATGTCGATGCGGTTCTCGTCGATCGCGTTGCGCAGCGTCGTCAGCAATTGGGTCTGGTTGCGGCCGTTCGCCGTCTGAACCGGATTGGCGGTCTGGGTCTGGATCGCCGGTGGTGCCGGTCGTGGCGGCGGCGCGGGGACTGGGGGAGGGGAAGCCGGCCGCTCCTCCTCGAACGGAGCCATCAGGTCGAGCGGCCCCTCCGGCTCCAGCCTCGCGACCGGAGCGGGAGCCGGCGCGTTGCCGGCCATCAGATCCTCATGAGCCGACACGGTGGTGGCGAGCTGCCTGACCAATCCGCCGAGCTCGTTGATCTCGCCAACCACCGACTGGATGCGGTCGGAGTTGGTCGAATTGGAGGAGGCGATGCGTCCTTCGATCGTGGCAAGCCGGCGGCCGTACTCGGCCACCTGGCGGGCGAGGTCGGCGGTGCCGCGCGAAAGGTCGGCGATCTGGCCGCCGACGTCGCTGCGGTCGCGCAGCCGCATCGACACTGCATTGTAGAGGATCAGGAAGGTCAGCGCCGTCAGCGCCACGATCGCGGATTCGGTTCCGCTGATGCCGGCGACCGCGTACAGCACAAGGCCGAGCGAGGCCGCGACCAGAACCATGCAGATGGCGATGAAGATCGTCGAAATACGAATCATGCCGCGCGTTACGCCTCAAGAGCTGACTGCCTGACCGGGAAAACACGGGTGGCGTTTCGAACCCGTCACGCCCCATGCTCCCCCAAGCGAGCATGACGTTAGCATCATTGTTGATTCGAGGGGATAGCGGCCCTCCTGCAGAGTCAGGACGGCGCCGCAGCGCCGACCGTGTCGGCCGAGACGGCCTGACGGGTGCCAAGCGGCTTGGGCGGCCCGGTGGTCGTGTCGTGCAGGGTCTGCCGTTCGACCTCCGAGTTCAGCTCGGCCCCGAACATGATGACGATGGCCGACATCCACATCCACGTCATCAAGCCGATCGCAGCGCCGAGCGAGCCGTAGGTCGCATTGTAGTTAGCGAATTCCGAGAGATACCAGGACAGCAGAGCCGAGCCGGCGATCCAGAGGATCGCGGCCGTCACCGCGCCGAGGCTCAGCCATTGCCAGCGCGGCGCATCGCGGCTGGGCGCGAAACGGTAGAGGACGGCGAGCGCCGCAAGGAGAATGACGAACAGCACCGGCCATCGCGCCAGCGCCACGATCAGCTTGCTTTCGGGCGCCATGCCGAGATGATTGAGCGTGAGCGGGAAGGCGACGACGGCGCCCACCATCAGCAGCAGGGCAACGATGCCACCGACCGTGAAGGCCAGCGAGACCGCGTTGAGCCGGATGAAGCTGCGCTTTTCGCGCTCTTCATAAGCGACGTTGAGGGCGTCGAAGATGGCTTTGACGCCAGCATTGGCGCTCCAGATCGCGAGCACGAGGCCAAACAGGAAGGTGACACCAAGGGTCGCACCGCCGTTCGACACGACGCGCGCCACCTGGTCCTCGACGATCTGGAACGCACCCTCGGGCAGCATCATCGCGAGCGAATGCAGGTTGGAACTGATCGTCGAGGGATCGGCGAACAGGCCATAGAATGAAACCAGAGCTGTGACCGCCGGAAAGATCGCGAGCAGCCCGAAGAAAACGACGCCGCCGGCGGTCGCGAGCAGGCGATCGTCGCCGACGCGCTGATAGGTACGCCAGAAGATGTCTTTCCAGCCAGCCCAGGGGATCGCGAACGGGCTTTTCGAGCGGCGGCCATGGCCGGGTTGCGTGGCTGCGCCTGTCGGGCTCGTTTCCGGCGAATTCGCCTCGCTGTTGCGATGGTCTTGCGGAGGTCCCGGCCGGATCAGGCCGGAATCCTGGAAATACCGTTCTGCGGTGAGCACAAACACGGTCGTGGCTGCCACTAGCAGCCAGCTGTCAAGTTGCTCGGCGCGCCGCACACGCATTTAGCTGTCCGCTCCGTGGCCGTGACGCCGCCGACGCGCTGCCGTGAGCCCTACCAGCCCCACAGCCGCGAGCATCAGCCCGAGTTGCACGGGCCGGTTGGATCGAACCGGCCATGTGCTGCCGCCATGTCCTCGTTCGTGGCCGCGTTCGCCCGGCGCGAGCGGCACCAGGGGAATTGTCGTCGCGACCTCTTTCACCGCCTGCTTTACCGTTCCGCGCGGGATGCGCGGGGGTGGCGATAGCCACGCGCAGGCGGCTGGCGAGCGGCACGATCGGCTTGGTCTTGCGCTTCATCTGAGCCATGGCCACGCCGGCGCAGGCGCCGGCCAGCACCAACAGCACGCCGCCGACGGCGCCGAACCCCCAGAATTGTCCGTAATGGATTGCAACCCAGCGGTACAGCGCGATCAGGCCGACGAAGAAGGCTGCAACGACGAACAAGCCGGCAACCGCGAGCAGTCCGGCCGCAACCGCGTACGACGTCATGCGCCCTGTGGCTTGATTGCTCCGGTCACGGGCATAGGACCGGGCGGCGCGCTTGAGATGGTTGAGCTTGAGCGCGACGCCGGCGCGCAGCAATTCGCCCGATGGCGCGAGCATGCGGATATCCTCCGAGAGCGAGACATTCGTCCGGGGATGAACGTGGCGGTATTTGACTTGTTCCGACGAGGTCTGCCGGTCGTGACGGATCAGCCGAGATCGGCTGCCGCGATCCAGAACACCTCGCCCTCGGAATCCTCGGTGTCGAGCCAGAGCAGCGGCAGCTCCGGGAAGGCCTCGTCGACCAGCTCGCGGCCGCGGCCGATCTCGCAGATCAGCCCGCCATCCGGCGTCAGGTGTTCGGGCGCCTCGCGCAGGATCCTGCGCACCACGTCGAGACCGTCGGCCCCGCCGTCGAAGGCGAGCTTCGGCTCGGCCCGGCACTCCGGCGGCAGCGCCGCCATGCCTTCGGCGTCGACATAAGGCGGGTTGGTGATGATCAGGTCGTATCTGGTGTCGCCGAGCGGGGCGAACAGGTCGCCGCGATGCAGGCTGACCCGGTCATCGAGCCCGTATTCGCCGACATTTCGGCGGGCGACTTCGACCGCGCCCTTCGAGATATCGACGGCGTCTATCGTGGCGTTCGGGAAATGATGCGCGGCGAGAATAGCGAGGCATCCCGACCCCGTGCAGAGATCGAGCACGCGCTCGACGGCGGCGCGATCGTCGATCAGCGAGCCGGCTTCGCCGTCGCCGCCGAAATGCGAATCCAGCAGCTCGCCGATGAAGGAGCGGGGAACGATGACGCGCTCGTCGACATAGAAGGGCAGGCCGCGCATGTAGATCTTGTTGACGAGATAGGCGGCCGGTTTGCGCGTGGTGACGCGCTGATGGATGAGATCGATGATGATCTTGCCCTCGGCGGCCGTGACGCGCGCGTTGGCAAAAATCTCGAACTGTTCGGGATGCAGATGCAGGGCTTCACAGACCAGGAAGGCCGCTTCCGCGACCGGATCGGTCGTGCCATGCGCAAAGGCGAGCTTGGCCTCGTTGAAGCGGCTCACCGCATAGCGGACGAAATCGATCAGCGCGACAAGCTCGCCGCGGCCCACTTTCGCGAGCTTTGCCGCGGCGCGGCCGCGCATGGTCTTTTTGGATGTTGTTGCCATCAGGGTCGGGTCCAGCGTGCGGCGGCTTCGTCGTCGCGGGCCTGGGCCTCGACCCAGCCGGTGCCGGTGGCGCTCTCTTCTTTCTTCCAGAACGGCGCGTTGGTCTTGAGATAATCCATCAGGAACTCGGCTGCCTGGAACGCCGCCTGGCGGTGCTGCGAGGCGGTCAGCACCAGCACGATGTTCTGGCCGGGCATGAACCGGCCGACGCGATGGATCACAGTGACACCGTTGAGCGGCCAGCGCGCGGTGGCCTCGTCGGCATGACGCCTGATCTCTTCTTCCGCCATACCAGGATAATGCTCGAGCGTGAGCGCGGCGATCTTTGCACTGTCCTCGTCGCCGCGGCAGATGCCGGAGAAGCTCACGACCGCGCCGATGTCGGTGCGGCTCCCGGTCAGGACCGCGATCTCGCGCGCGATGTCGAAATCGTCCTGCTGGACACGGATGGTGACGGGGCACGCGGTGACGGGAGAGGCGGTGACGGGAGAGGTCATGGCCTAGCCGCCGGTCATCGGCGGGAAGAACGCGATCTCGCGGGCGCCTGCGATCGCTGCGTCCGGCTTGACGTGGGTATGGTCGATCGCGGTGCGGATCACCTTCGGCTTCTCGAACGCGTAGGCGTAGGCTTCGCTTTGGCCGGATAGCCAGGCGATCAGCTCTTCCACGGTGCGTACGGTCGCAGGCGGTTCGATCGTCTCTTCGACCTTACCGACGCGCTCGCGCACCCAGGCGAAGTACTTCACCTTCATCCCTCATCCTCCTTGATGAGGTGATGGATGCCGGCGCGGAAATAGTCGTAGCCGGTGTACATGGTGAGGATCGCCGAGGCCCAGAGCAGGACCAGTCCGACCATCGAGACCATGGGTATCACCTCATCGCCGGCCGGACCGGCCAGCAGGAAGCCGATGGCGATGAGCTGAACGGTTGTCTTCCACTTCGCAAGCTTGGTCACGGGCACGCTGACGCGCAGCGCGGCGAGGTACTCGCGCAGGCCCGAGACCAGGATCTCGCGGCACAGGATCACGATGGCAGCCCACAGCGACCAGCCGTGGATGATGCCGTCGGCGGCCAGCATGAGGAGGCACGAGGCGACCAGCAGCTTGTCGGCGATCGGATCGAGCATTCGGCCGAACGCCGATTGCTGATTCCATATCCGCGCGTAATAGCCGTCGAGATAGTCCGTGACCGCGGCCGCGATGAAAATGGCGACCGCAACCCAGCGCAGCCACAGAGGGCCGTCCACGATCGACTGCGCGTAAATGCACCCGACCACGACCGGGATCGCAGCGATCCGGCCGTAGGTCAGAAGGTTCGGGAGGGACATCGCGCGGCTGGTCGTCCCTCGTGTCGTGGCGATGTTCATCCGTCCTACCAATACCGCTGCAGCCTGAAGGTCAACCGGTCCGCTCCCCAAATGGGGTGCGAGATGCGACGACCATATGACCGCGGCCCCTTTAGATCACCCCGGCTGGGGGTGGAAATAGTCGAAAATCTTGCGGGCGCTTTCGGCGCTCACCCCCGGAACCTTGCCGAGATCGGCGATCGAGGCCCGTTCGATCTCCTTCAGGGTTCCGAAATGATGCAGCAAGGCACGTTTGCGTGACGGACCGATGCCCGCAATCTCCTGCAAACCGGCCTCGCGGATGTCCTTCTTGCGCAGCTTGCGGTGCGAACCGATGACGAAGCGATGCGCCTCGTCCCGCAGCCGCTGGATGAAATAGAGCACGGGGTCGCGTGGCTCCAGCTTGATCGCCTCGCGCTCCGGCATGAACAGGGTCTCGCGGCCGGCATCCCGGTCCGGCCCCTTGGCCACGGACATCAGCGCCACTTGGGTCAGGCCGAGATTCGTAAAGATCTCCCGGACGGCGTTGAGCTGGCCGCGGCCGCCGTCGATGATCACGAGATCCGGCCATTGCGGGAAATCATCGTCCTTAGCCTTGTCGTTTTCCTTGGCCGCACTGTCCTCGGGTGGATTGATCAGGCGCTTGAAGCGGCGTTCGAGCACCTCGCGCATCATCCCGTAATCGTCGCCGGGCGTGAGCCCTTCCGACTTGATGTTGAACTTGCGGTACTGGTTTTTCACAAAACCGTCCGGGCCGGCGACGATCATGGCGCCGACCGCGTTGGTGCCCTGGATGTGGCTGTTGTCGTAGACCTCGATCCGCTTCGGCGAATGCGGCAGGCTCAGCGTCGTGGCCATGGCGTCGAGCAGGCGGCTCTGCGTCGCGGTGTCCGCGAGCTTGCGGCCGAGCGCCTCGCGCGCGTTGGTGAGCGCGTGGGCGACGAGCTCCTTCTTCTCGCCGCGCTTCGGCGTGGAAACCTCGACTTTGCGGCCGGCCTTGATCGCCAGTGCACTGGCGAGCAGTTCGCTCTCCTCGATCTCGTGCGAGAGCAGGATATTCCTCGGCGGCGGCTTGTCGTCGTAGAACTGGGCGAGGAAGGAGCCGAGCACTTCCTCTGGCGTATACGTTTTCTCCGCGCGCGGAAAATAGGCGCGGTTGCCCCAGTTCTGCCCGGTGCGGAAGAAGAACACCTCGACGCAGGAGAAGCCGCCCTCCTGGTGGATGGCGAACACGTCGGCTTCTTCCACCGTGCGCGGATTGATGCCCTGCTGCGACTGGATCGCAGAGAGCGCGGCGAGGCGGTCGCGGTAGAGCGCGGCGCTCTCGAATTCGAGCTCGCCGGAAGCCTTCTCCATCTCGCCAGCGAGCTCCTGCTTCACCGCCTGGCTCTTGCCCGAGAGGAAGTCGGTCGCCTCGCGCACCAGCGTCGTGTAGCCGGGGAAGTCGATCTCGCGGGTGCAGGGGCCGGCGCAGCGGCGGATCTGGTAGAGCAGGCAGGGCCTGCTGCGGCTCTCGAAGAAGGAATCCGTGCAGGAGCGGACCAGGAACGCGCGCTGAAGCGCGGTGATGGTGCGGTTGACGGCGCCGGCGGAGGCGAACGGGCCGAAATAGCGACCGGGACGGGTCTGCGCGCCGCGGTGCTTCAGGATCTGCGGCGCCCAATGGTCGCCGGTGATCAGAATATAGGGAAACGACTTGTCGTCGCGCAGCTGCACGTTGAAGCGCGGCCGAAGCTGCTTGATGAGGTTGGCTTCCAGCAGCAGCGCTTCGGTCTCGGTGTTGGTCGAGATGATTTCCACGGTAACGGTGGCGGCGATCATGCGCAGGATGCGCGCCGGCAGCGGCGCACTCTGACGCGCATAATTCGACAGGCGCTTTTTGACGTTCTTGGCCTTGCCGACATAGAGCACGTCGGCATTCGCACTAAGCATGCGGTAGACGCCGGGCGAGGTGGGGGCGAGGCGAACCGCGCGCTCGATCGCCTCATGGCCGGTCGCCAGCGGCTCTTCGCCGACCGTGCCGCTCTCTTCCGGGATATCCGGCAGCCGTGCATCGTCCTCGTCGTCACCGCTTGCGGTCGCGGGATCGAGGTCCGGGGGCGCCGTTTCCGTTTCCTGGGGCGGGACGTCCGGCACGTTGCCGTGCACGGGTTTACGCGCGTGCATGTCGTCCGGATCGTCGGTGGAATCGTGAACCATGGAGCGAATTTAGGCGCTTGGGGTGCTGATTTGAAGTTCCGGCCGTGCGGCACGCACAGAATGGCGGCGCAGTTCCCGGTAACGCTTGCTTAAGCCTGTTAACAGCGCGGTAACCCGACTTAACAGGCCTTTAACTTAAAACTCGCGATAAATCTTACACGAAAAGGTCTTGGTTCCGTAACCATGCGGTTTTGCCTCGCGCGGCGGCGCAGGCATCGCACCCGGTGACGGCAGTTGCGTTGGAGTGTGTGATGAAGAGGCTCGTTGTGGGCGCAGCTGCGTTGGTTGCAGCCGGCTGGACGGCTTCGGCAAAGGCGGCCGATCTCAATTACGGGCAGCGTGCGCCCTACACGGTCAATCAGCCGCTCAACGGCTATAGCTGGGCGGGCCCGTATCTCGGCGGCAATCTCGGCTACGAATGGGGCTCGGTGAACAACAATCCCGCAAAGCCCTCCGGCTTCGTCGGCGGTGTTCAGGCCGGCTACAATTTCCAGAACGGCCCGTGGGTGTTCGGCGTCGAGGGCGACATCCAGGCCACGGGTGCCGACGACACCTTCGCGCCGTGGAAGTTCTCCAATCCGTGGTTCGGCACCCTGCGCGGCCGCGCCGGCTATGCCTTCAGCAACGTGCTGGTCTACGGCACCGCGGGCCTCGCCTTCGGCGAGCTGCGCGCACAGACGTTCGGCTGGACGGAGTCGCACACCAGCGCCGGCTGGACCATCGGTGCCGGCGCGGAAGTCGGGTTCGCGCCGAACTGGAGCGCCAAGCTCGAATATCTCTACATCGATCTGTCGACGAGTCAGTTCGCGATTACAGGCGTGTCAAACGGCTATAGCGCCAGCGTTGTGCGCGCAGGCGTGAACTATCACTTCTGATACCCAAAGAAGAAAATACCGGACTACAGCCTCCCGGCCGCTCGCGGCCGGGATTTTTTTGCGCCGGTGTTTTCGCGTCGGACTCGCTAGGAAAGGATGACTAAATCGACCGCCTTCGGCCCCTTCCCCTTCTTGTCCGGTTCGACTTCGAAAGTAATACGCTGTCCTTCGGCAAGGTCCTTTAATCCGGCCCGCTCCACGGCAGTAATGTGCACGAAGACGTCGCGGCCGCCGTCGTCCGGTTTGATGAATCCGTAGCCGCGCTCGCCGTTGAAAAACTTGACCGTTCCCGTCATGGCCATCGGGAAACTCCCCCTCATTGCTCCTCCGTCGCGACGCAGACGCACGTCACGACATGACCGGGCCGTACGAAGCCCGGGAGCTGGCCATCCTTGGGCAGACCATTCGGTCCGACCGGATCTTTCTTAGGCCTTCACTCCGCCGCAACCATTCGCGGAAGCGGAACGTAAAGCCAGTCACGGAAACAGCATAATACGGTTCTTTGCAGATTGACTACGGCTCTTGCATATTTTTCCCAAGAATGCCGGAGTGTTAGGGCCTCGGCACCTCTAATCGGAATCTGGCAGCGCCACCCTGGCCGAGCGGCATTTCCAGCTCGGGCAGGATCGTCTTGAGCTCGCCCTGCAGCGTGTAAGGCGGATTGACGATCAAGAGCCCGGTGGAGGTGAGAGTTGCGCCGTCGGCTTGCGGCGACACACTGAATTCGAGGCGCAGGCAATTTCCCGGCGGCTTTGCTGCGGCTGCGAGGCGCGCCACTGATTGCACCAGTGCGTCGGTGGCGCGCCGGCTCTTGGCGGGATACCAGATTACATAGATACCAGTCGGCCATTTCGCAAAAGCCGCCGAGAAGGCCTCGCCCAGCTTGTCGAACTCGTCCTTTGCCTCGAACGGGGGGTCGATCAGCACGAGCCCGCGCCGTTCCTTCGGCGGCACGAAAGCCGGCAGCGCCATCCAGCCGTCGAGATCGACCACGCGGGCCTGCTCGTCGTGGCGCAGCACGCCGATCAGCGCTTTGCGCGCCTTCGGCTCGAGTTCGCAGGCGACGAGGCGGTCCTGCGGCCGCATCAGGGCGCGCGCAATCAGCGGCGAGCCCGGATAAGCCTTGAGCTCGCCCTTCGGATTGTAGGCGCGGACAATATCGAGATAGGGCTTGGTCAGCGCGATGGTGTCGTTCGAGAAACGCGCCTGCATCAGCCGGGCGATGCCCGTCAGCCACTCGCCGCCGCGGCGGGCCTCGTCGCTTTCGAGATCGTAGAGGCCGGCGCCCGCATGGGTGTCGATGACGCGGAAGGCGCCCGGCTTGTCCTGGAGATAGGTGACGATGCGCGCCAGCACGATGTGCTTGATGACGTCAGCGAAGCTTCCGGCGTGAAAGGCGTGGCGGTAATTCATGCAAGAGCACTACGCCACGTGACGGCTTGAGCAAAGAGGCACGACGCCGGGGCTACCCACCCCTGATCGGCGGCATCGTCACCTGGTCGCGGCGGCAGGCGCGGCGGTCGATCTCCTCGCAGGCGCGGAATTGCAGGTCCTTGCTGAGGCAGATGCGGACTTCGGACAGCCGCGTCCGGTTGCACGTGATTGAGACGGCGGCGTTGCCGAGGCCCGGATTGGCCTTGATGAAGGCCTCCTCCACCTCCGCCGGCGCCACGGTCTTGGCCTGCGATAGATCGAGATATTCGGCCGGAATCTTGATCGCGGCGCGCGCCTTTCGGATCGTTTCGAAATAGCTGCGGTCGGCGAGCCCCGAGCAGGTGCCGTGCTTGTCCCACTCGTTGAAAATCAGCCCCGGCGCCGGCATCAGATCGAGCATCGAGGAGACGATGCTGCGATTCAGCCGCGGCGACGGCCGCTGGCAATATTCCGGAAAACCGTTCTCATATTGCGGCCACAGACCATGCACCACGAAAGCGTAGGGCCGTCCGCTGCACTGGATCTGCGAGCGGCCGCCGCGCTCTGCCGCCTCCTCGCAGAAGGAGGGCGACCACGACAGCGACAGCACATAAAAATCGAATTCGCCGGGCGCGTTCTGCCGCTTGTCCTCGGCCTTCGCGCCGCCGGCCAGCGCAGCCAGCCCGGCCGCAAGCGTCAGCGAGATCATCAGGCGGGAGAACGAATGCAATCTGGAATGAAACATGGCGACCCCCTCAACTAGACTGTGCAGCAAGCCTAGCAGGCGATAGGAACATTTCAAGAACAAAATTCAGGCGGCCATTTCAGCCAACCGAATCAGAGCTTCTTGGACTGAGGCTGGGCTGCTTAAGGCTTAGGCTGCTTAAGGCTTGGCGGCGCGGCAGGACGGGTTGTAGGCCCAGTTGCGGTCGAGCCCGACCACGCACCATTCGACGCCCTGGCCGAAGCTGGCGAAGCCGCCATCCTCGATGATCGAGAAGTGCACCTTGCGCATCTTGCCGTCCGTGAGCATGGCCTCGCCGCTGCAAAAGCGGCGCGGAATGTTATCGGGTGCCCAGGGCCGGAACGCGGTCTCGCGAACCGCGGCGAAGCCGGTGATCTTCAACGAGGAATTCCAGAACGAGCTTTCCTTCTCCAAGAACTGGGAAGCGATCGTCGGCAGCGCCCTGTCGCATTCGGAGACGTTGCCGTCATAGCGCGGCCCGCTCAGCCAGAAATTCAGCTCCAGCGGATTGGCGGCCCTGGCCTCACCGAGCGACAGCGCCCCGAACAGGAGGCCGAGCACGGTGGCAAAGCGGAGCGATTTCAGGGAGGTCGAGGCGCGCATGGGCAATCCAGACAGCATGATCTGCGAGGGACGGACGGTGCCGTGAAGGCCGCGCGGGGTCAAGTGCAGCGCGGCAACACTCGCCGACGAGTTGACCACAAGGTCGCAGCAACCGGCCTTCCGTTCTTTCCACCGCCGCCCCGGCACCGTAAACTGCCACCAACCAATCGGAGTGACGGGAATGCGAATCATTGCGGCCGCGGGCCTACTTGCCTTGGGTATGATGGCGAGCCAGTCGGCGCGCGCCGATATCCTTCCGGTGCCTCCGTTCAAGGGCAACGACACCGGCGGCATCATCGCCTATTCGATGGCAACCCAGGTCGATGCGCGGCAGGTCGCGGTCGATCATTGCGCGCGCTACGGAAAAGTCGCGAAATTCCTGGGGGTGCAGGCCTATGAGGGCGGCTACATCTCGTTCTCGTGCCGCTGGGTGCCCTATGGCGCTGCCGACAAGCCGATCCGCACGCTCTACTGAGGCGTTTTCGTAACGCCAGCAATCTCTCAGCCGGGAGCTTCTCACATGACGCGCAAACTCGCTTTGCTCGGCTCGGCCCTTTGCCTCGTCTTGTCGGCCGGCGTAGCCAGCGCCGACGATCTGCCGATGCGCAAAGCTGGTCTCTGGGAATTGAAGATGCTCAGGACCGGTACGCCCGTGCCCGAAATGACCATGCAGCACTGCACCGACGAGACCGTCGACAAGGAGATGAACAACAACGTCTCCCCGATGGCCAAGCAGATCTGCGCCAAGCAGGACATCAAGAAGACCGCGACCGGCTATGTCAGCGATTCCGAGTGCAGTGTCGCCGGCATCAGCACGACCTCGCATGCCGAGATCACGGGCGATTTCAATTCGGCCTACACGGTGAAGACCTCGTCGCACGCACAAGGTGGCGCCGCCGGCGCCGCGGGGCGCGATTCCACGATGACACTCGAAGCCAAGTGGCTCGGAGCCTGCAAGCCCGAGCAGAAGCCCGGCGACATCGTGATGCCGGGCGGCTTCAAGATGAACGTGCGCGACATCGACAAGCTGAAGACGCTGCTGCCGAAATAGGACTGTTGCGGCTACATCCGTTATACCGGTATCCGCACGCTCGCCCTTAATCCGCCCATCGGGCTATCGCCGAGCGTGATGTCGCCGCCATGCGAGCGGGCGATGTCGCGTGCGATCGCGAGGCCTAGGCCGGTGCCGCCTTCGTCCTGGTTGCGGGCGTTGTCCAGCCGCAGGAACGGCTTGAACACCTCTTCGCGCAGATGGGCGGGAATGCCCGGCCCGTCGTCGTCGACCGTCACGGTCAAATAACGGTGATCGCGCTGGCCGGTGATGGCGATGCTTCTGCCGTAGCGGGCGGCGTTGGTGACGAGGTTGGCGAGGCAGCGCTTGAACGAGGCCGGCTTCACCGTGACCACGGGCAGCCCGTTGAACGCGACGGTCGCGGTGTGGCCGTGGCGTTCGGCGTCGCTGCGCAACTCCTCGAGCGCCTGTGCCATGTCGGTCGGCTGCGACTGCTCGCCGGAATCGCCACGGGCAAACGCGAGGTAATCTTCCAGCATCATCGACATCTCGTCGACGTCCTTGCGCATGCCCTCCATTTCAGGGCTGTCGCCGATCAGCGCCAGTTCGAGCTTGAACCGCGTCAGGATCGTGCGCAGATCGTGACTGACGCCGGCGAGCATCGCGGTGCGCTGCTCCATCGTGCGCTCGATGCGCGATTTCATTTCGAGGAAGGCGACCGACGCGCGCCGCACCTCGCGCGCGCCGCGCGGCCTGAAGTTCGGCGCCTCGCGGCCCTTGCCGAAGCTTTCGGCGGCGTCCGCAAGACGCAGGATCGGCTTGATCTGGTTGCGCAGGAACAGCACCGCGACGATCAGCAGGATCGAGGACGTTCCCACCATCCAGAACAGGAAAATCTCCGAGTTCGAGGCATAGGCGGCGCTGCGCTGCGCGAACACGCGCATCACGGCATCGTCGAGCTGGATCCGGATCTCGACGAGGTTGGAGCGGCCGACCGTGTCGATCCAGAACGAGCGCCCGATCTGGCGGCCGAGCTGCACCGACAGGGTCTGGTCGAGCAGCGAGAAGAACGGCTTTGGCCCGGGCGGCGGCATGTCGCCGGCCGGAAGGAAATCGACGACGAGGCCGAGGCGCTGCTGCGCGATGCGGCGGATCTGGTCGCGGTCCTTGTCTTGCGGATAGCCCTTGTAGACGTCGATCAGCGCGGCGATGTCCTGCACCACCGCCGCCGACAGGCGCCGCGTCACCGTGTTCCAGTGCCGCTCCATGAACACGAAGGCGACGACCGACTGCAGGATCACCATCGGCACGATCATGATCAGCAGCGCGCGGGCATAGAGGCCGGTCGGCATCCAGCCCTTGAATGCGTTGCCCATCCAGCCATTGACGGCGGACACGCGGCCGGCGGCGCTCTTCAAAAGCGTCAGGCCGGTATCGATCGTGCTCATAGGGGGCGCTTCACTTCACAAAACTCAAGGCGAGGCGACCAGCCGGTAGCCGATACCGCGCACCGCCTGGAGGAACAGCGGATTGGCGGGATCGGTCTCGATCTTGCGCCGCAGGCGGTTGATCTGCACGTCGACGGCACGCTCGTTGACGCTGCCATTGCCGGTCAGTGCGCTGCGCGGCACGGTCTCGCCGGGCGTCTCCGACAGGATCCGCAGCATCTCGCGCTCCCGGTCGGTGAGGTGGATGACGTCTTCGCCCTGGCGCAACTCGCCGCGGTCGAGATGGTAGACGTAGGGACCGAACGCGATCTTCTCGACCGCTGCGGCCTGCGGCGGCGGCGCGGCGCGCTTGAGGATGTTGTTGATGCGCAACGCGAGCTCGCGCGGCTCGAACGGCTTTGCGACGTAGTCGTCGGCGCCGATCTGCAGGCCCTCGATGCGGGCTTCGGCTTCATGCCGCGCCGTCAGCATCACGATCGGCACCGAGGAGGAGGTCCGGATGAAACGGGCGAGATCGAAGCCGGTCTCGCCGGGCATCATGACGTCCAGGATCAAGAGGTCGAAGTGCAGGCCCATGAGCTTCGCGCGCGCGTCGCTGGCGCTGCCGGCGGTCGAAACGCGATAGCCTTCGCCGGCGAGAAAGCGCGAGAGCAGATCGCGGATGCGGCGGTCGTCGTCGACCAGCAGGAGATGCGGGGCATCGTCGGCCGGGCGTGCCGGCGGGCGGGCGAGCGTGGCAGCGAGCGGCACGGTCACTCCTTGGCGTCGTGGTTGACGGAAGCGAAGATCGTCTCGAGCACCTTGTCCGGATCCTCGCGATCGATCATCGCGCGCAGGAAGCGCTTGACGGTCTCGGCATCCTGCGGCGCCATCTCGGCGAGCGCCCTGGTGATCCGCGTGGTCTGGAGGCCGGCGAGCTTCTGCACCAGCGCCTCGCCCTTCGGTGTCGCAAAGAGCAGGCGTTGGCGGCGATCATTGTCGCCGGTCTTCTGCACGATATACCCCTCGTCCAGGAGCTGCTTGAGCACCCGGCCGAGCGATTGCTTGGTGATGCGCAGGACGTCGAGGAGATCGGCGACCTTGAGACCGGGATAGCGATAGACGAAGTGCATGACGCGGTGGTGAGCCCGGCCGAAGCCGAACGCCTCCAGCTCCTGGTCGGGATCGCCGACGAAATCGCGATAGGCGAAGAACAGCAGCTCAATGATATCCCAGCGCAAATTGCCTCCGTCGCCTGCCGCCGGCCGTGGCTCGGCAGCGTCTTGAGGGGGAGTCGCGAAATTTATGTCAGGCATATTGACGTATCTTGGGTCCAATGTTACAAAACGATCAGCTCGCACGAAATTTTAAATCGTTTCACTGCGGGCGGCATTTCCAGGAGCGGTTGGTGAGCGCCGAACAGGCGGCGACAGCCGGATCAGATCTACCGTGCGATTGTCGAGCGGTGTTCGGCAAAACATACTGGACTTCTGCCTTCCGCAAAAGCATGTCCTCGGCGACATGCTGGCCACGGAAACCGGCCGTAACAAGGCTGGCGGTGGTCCGGCCAGTAACCTAGTCAAGCCAGCCGAGCCCGGAAAAGGGCAGGCGGGCGCCAGAACAGCGCCGCCACCGGCAGCGGGAGGCCTAAGGACATGAGCATGAAATTCGACATCCAGCCCGCATCCAATCCGATCCCCGAGAAGGACCGCGTCGCCAAGCTGGTGGACCCAGGTTTCGGGAGGGTCTTCACCGACCACATGGCGGTGGTTCGTTACAACCAGGCCAAGGGCGGCTGGTACGAGGCGCGCGTCGAGGCCCGCGCCAATTTCCAGATCGATCCGGCCGGCGCCGTCCTGCACTACGCTCAGGAAATTTTTGAAGGCCTCAAAGCCTACAAGCGCGACGACGGCGGCGTGAACCTGTTCCGTCCCGACGCCAATGCGCGGCGCTTCAAGGACTCGGCCGATCGCATGGCGATGGCGCAGCTCCCCGAAGACATCTTCATCGAGGCCGTCGAGCACGTCGTGCGCATCGACCGCGCCTGGATGCCGGGCGGCGAGGGCAGCCTTTACCTGCGTCCCTTCATGATCGCGAGCGAGACCTTCCTTGGGGTCAAGCCGTCCTCCGAATACATTTTCGCGGTGATCGCCTCGCCGGTCGGCTCCTACTTCAAAGGTGGCCCCGCGCCGGTGTCGATCTGGGTTTCAGAGAACTACACGCGCGCCGCGGTCGGTGGTACCGGCGCCGTCAAATGCGGCGGCAATTACGCTGCAAGCCTGCGGGCGCAGGCCGAAGCCATCCAGCACGGCTGCGATCAAGTCGTCTTCCTGGACGCGGTCGAGCGCCGCTACGTCGAGGAGCTCGGCGGCATGAACGTGTTCTTCGTGTTCGAGGACGGCTCGCTCTCGACGCCGCCGCTCGGCACCATCCTGCCCGGCATCACCCGCGACTCCATCATCGCGCTGGCCAAAGACGCCGGCAAGACCGTGCGCGAGGAGCCGTACTCGCTCGACCAGTGGCGCAAGGATGCGGCAAGCGGCAAGCTCAAGGAAGCGTTTGCCTGCGGCACTGCCGCCGTTATCTCGCCGATCGGCAAGGTGCGCTCGGTCAGCGGCGATTTCGAGATCAGCGGTGGCGCCGCCGGCCCTGT
The DNA here is from genome assembly GCF_054056555.1 of Bradyrhizobium sp. LM2.9. Taxonomy (NCBI): domain Bacteria; kingdom Pseudomonadati; phylum Pseudomonadota; class Alphaproteobacteria; order Hyphomicrobiales; family Nitrobacteraceae; genus Bradyrhizobium; species Bradyrhizobium sp. LM2.9. The sequence goes on along the minus strand of NZ_JBSRYJ010000002.1, from coordinate 4,923,772 downwards.
CGCCATGGGCCTGCGCAAGCAGCTCGTCGACATCCAGTATGGCCGCACCAACGATCCGCACAGCTGGATCAAAAAGGTGTTTTGAGGTCTCGTGCCCCGGACGCGCTGCAGCGTGAAACGCTGCTGCGCAGAGCCGGGATCCATTTCGCCGCGGATGGACCCCGGATCAGCAGCGCACCACGCCGCCAAGAGGCGGCGCGTTGCGCAGCATCCGGGGAACGCCAGCCGGCATGCCATGAACTCGCTTGCACGACCGCGCGACAAAGTCCGAGACATCAAGGCATTCGGACATCGCGATCATGGCTTCCACGCTTTCCCAACCCCTGAAATGGGCCGTTCTCGCCGCAATCACCGGCGTCACCGTCTTCGGCATCCTGAGCATCGGCCCCAAGCCGGATATCTCCGCTGAGGGCCGTTCGCCCGTCGTCGACGTGCGCACCACCGATCCGGAGATGAACGCCGCGATCGCGCGCGCCCGCGGCACGCTGCCGACATTCTGGGCCTCCTATGAGGCGCCGAAGCCGTCGGAGACAGGGCATGCCCTGAAGGTGCACTTTTCGACCCGCAAAGGCGGTGAGCACATCTGGATGGCCGAGGTGACGAAGCTACCGAACGGGGCTTATTCCGGTCTCTTCGCCAACGAGCCACGCGATCTGCCCGGCAAGCGGGCAGGCGACAAGGTCGAATTCACTGAAGCCGACATCTCGGACTGGATGTTCATGCGCAACGGCAAGATCGTCGGCGGCGAAACCATCAAGCCAACGCTGAAGTCGCTGCCGAAGGCGGATGCGGACGCGCTGAGGGCGCGGATGGAGCAGCCGTAGGGGGCAAGCCGGCAGTTGCCGCACCCCGCGTCGGCTGGTAAATGCCGCGCATGGCCGAAAAACCCAAAAAAACCCCGAAACTGAAGGCGCGGCTGCCGCGCGGGCTCGAGGATCGCGACCCTGCCGCGATCCGGGCGACGCGCGAGATGGTCGAAAAAATCCGCGCCGTCTACGAGCTCTACGGGTTCGAGCCGGTGGAAACGCCGGCGATGGAATACACCGACGCGCTCGGCAAGTTCCTGCCCGACCAGGATCGTCCGAACGAGGGCGTGTTCTCGTTCCAGGATGACGACGAGCAGTGGATCAGCCTGCGCTATGATCTGACCGCCCCGCTCGCCCGCTACGTCGGCGAGCGTTATGGGACCGACGGTCTTGTCCTGCCGTATCGCAGTTATCGCGTCGGCTACGTGTTCCGCAATGAAAAGCCCGGCCCCGGCCGCTTCCGCCAGTTCATGCAGTTCGATGCGGACACGGTGGGATCGGCGACGCCGGCGGCGGATGCAGAGATATGCATGATGGCGGCGGACACGATGGAGGTGCTTGGTGTTCAGCGCGGCCAGTACGTCGTGAAGGTCAACAACCGAAAGGTGCTCGACGGCGTTCTGGAAGCCATCGGGCTCGGCGGCGAAGAGAACGCGGCACGCAGGCTGACCGTGTTGCGCGCAATCGACAAGCTCGACAAGTTTCCCGCCGAGGAAGTGCGCAAATTGCTCGGTCCCGGCAGATGGGATGGCGGCGAAGAAGGCAAGGGCGACTTCACAAAGGGCGCCAATCTGGGCGCGTCTGAGGTCGACGTTGTTCTCGCCATCACCAAACCGCGCGATGATTGGAAAGAGGCCATCGCCGCGGCAGAAACTTACCTCGCCAAGAGCGAAGTTGGTCAGGCCGGCGTGAGCGAGCTGGAAGAGATTGCCAAACTGGTTACGACATCGGGCTACGGCGCTGATCGCATCCGTATCGACCCCTCCGTCGTGCGCGGCCTCGAATATTACACCGGCCCCGTCTACGAGGTCGAACTGCTGCTCGACACCAAGGACGAGAAGGGCCGTCCGGTGCGGTTCGGCTCCGTCGGCGGCGGCGGCCGCTATGACGGCCTGGTCTCGCGCTTCCGCGGTGAGCCGGTGCCGGCGACTGGATTCTCGATCGGCGTGTCGCGGCTTCAGGCCGCGCTGACGCTGCTCGGAAAGCTCGACACAAAACCCGAGTTTGGCCCCGTCGTCGTCACCGTGTTCGATCGCGACCGTGTCGCAGACTATCAGAAGATGGTCGCGAGCCTGCGCACCGCCGGCATCCGCGCCGAGCTCTATCTCGGCAATCCCAAGAACATGGGCAACCAGCTCAAATATGCCGACCGCCGCAACAGCCCTTGCGTGATCATCCAGGGCTCGGATGAGAAGGCGCGCGGCGAGCTGCAGATCAAGGATCTGATCGAGGGCGCGAAGGCGGCGGCTGCGATCGCTTCCAACCAGGAATGGCGCGAGAGCCGCCCGGCGCAGTTCTCGTGCAGCGAGGCCAATCTCGTCGCAAAAGTGCGCGAGGTGCTGGCGCGCCATGACGTGAGCTGGGGCTAGCCATTCGCTGACGCCGCCATGCCCGGGCTTGTCCCGGGCATCCGCCTCCTGTTTGATGGCGCCCGTCAACGGCCGGTGTTCGGCCCCAAGGGAGAGAAAAATGCCTGAGATCACTGTCAGCATGGCCGAAGGCCGCAGCGACGAACAAAAGGCCGGCATGATGCGCGACATCACCCAGGCACTGGTGAAGAATCTCGGCGTCGACGCCGATGCCGTCGTCATCCAGATCAACGAAGCCCCGCTCCGCCACAAGATGAAGGGCGGCAAGACCTTTGTGGAACGCGCGGCGGCGGCGAAGAGATAGCCACTGCTCGAGCGCCAATCACAACTGTCGTCCCGGCCTAGTGCGCAATTGCGCACGGGGGGCCGGGACGACGCCGAGCAAGCAACATGGACGCACGCGACTTCATCACAATCGGCATGAACGCCGAGCGCATGCTGGTGGTGCCAGTAGAGCGTACGGTCGGGCATTTCGTGCCCGGCATGCCCATGGTCTACGCGACGCCGATGATGATCCTGGAAATGGAGATGACGTCGGGCGATGCGATCCGCCCGGCGCTTCAGCCGGGCTGGGTCACCGTCGGCACCGAGGTCGACATCCGGCATCTTGCAGCAGCTCTGGTCGGCGCGACGGTGCGGACGACCGCGAAGGTCGTCGCGGTCGAGCGCCGCGTCATCCGCTTCGAGGTCGAGGCTTTCGAGGGCATGCGAAAGCTTGGCGAGGGCCGCCACGCGCGCGGGCTCGTCAATGTCGAGATGTTCAACAAGCGGTTGGGGACGACGTAGGAGCCGCTTGCTCTGCCTCATCCTGAGGAGACCGCGCAGCGGTCGTCTCGAAGGATGGCTCGCGGGCGAGAGCCGGGCCTGCATGGTTCGAGACGGCGCTTCGCGCCTCCTCACCATGAGGGGATAGCTTCCTTACTTCGCCAGCTCCTTTGACCGCTTCGTCGCCGCCGCGATCGCGCGGATCATCAGATCGCGCAGGCCGGGCTCGCTCATCAGCACGCCGAGGGCTGCGGCGGTGGTGCCGCCGGGCGAGGTGACGTTCTGGCGCAGCGTGCTGGAGGGAAGCTCCGACTGGTGGAGAAGTTCACCGGAGCCGGCGACGGTTTCGCGCGCGAGCTTTGTCGCGAGCGCCTCGGGCAATCCCGCCTCGACACCGGCGCGCGCGAGCTCTTCGGCGAGCAGAAACACATAGGCCGGGCCCGAGCCGGAGACGGCGGTGACCGCGTCCATCAGGCTCTCATCGTCGACCCATTCGACCGAGCCGGTGGCGCGCAGCAGCGCATCGGCCACCGCGCGCTGGGCCGCGCTGACGTTGTTCGCCGCGACCGCGACGGTGATGCCGCGGCCGATCGCGGCCGGCGTGTTCGGCATCGCGCGCACCACGGCGCCACCGCAGACCTCTTCAAGCGAGGCGATCGTGGTTCCCGCCATGATCGAGACCACCGAGGTTTTTTCAGAGACAAATGATTTCAGCTTCGCGCCGGCCTCGCGGAACATCTGCGGCTTCACCGCGACGACCATTGTCTCGACCGTGCCTACCGTCGTCACATCGGGATTGAGCGCAACGCCCTTGGCGGCAAGCGCGGTGATCTCGGGCGAGATGTGCGGATCAACCACAGCGACGCGGCGCGGATCGAGCCCGCCCGAAAGCCATCCGGTCAGCATCGCGCCGCCCATCTTGCCGGCGCCGGCGAGCAGGATGGTGCCGGTGATGTTTTTGAGAGTGCTGTTCGCCATCGCTGTTGCCAATGCCGTCGTCCTGGCGAAGGCCAGGACCCATTACCCCGGCTGGTTCTAGAGGAAGGATGGCAGGGCAACAAGCATCGCGAGCTACGCAAAGACCTCGCGGTATCGGTCCTGGCTTTCGCCAGGACGACGATGGAGAAAGCTGGGCTCGCTCGCCGCCTCGGGAGAGTGTGCTTACGCCTCGCCCACCGTGTCGAACATTGCCGCGTCCATGGCTTCCGTCGTGGTCTTGCCCGCCCACACCACGAACTGGAACGCCGGAAAATAGCGCTCGCAGGCGTGGATGGCGCCGGCGAGCATGGCTTCGCATTGCGCGGTGGAGGCGGCGAGCCCGCCCGGCAGCACCAGGGCCTGCCGGTGCATGATCATGCCGGTGTTGCTCCACAGGTCGAAGTGCCCGACCCACAACTGCTCGTTGACCGCGGCGACGAGCCGCTGCACCTCCGGTCGCCGCGCAACCGGAATCTTCATGTCGAACGCGCAGGCCAGATGCAGCGCCTCGATCTCGCCCATCCAGGTGAAGGAGATCTGGTAGTCGGTCCATTGTCCCTTGGAGACAATCGTGAGTTCGTCTTCGCCGGAGCGTTCAAACGGCCAGTTGTTGCTGGCAGCGATATCCTCGACCACCGCGAGCGGATGGTTTTTCGAATCGATAGTGCCTTCGAGCAGGGACATGCCGTCTCGACCTCTTGCCTTTTTGTTGTCTCTGATACGCACGCGCTTGGTCCGGCGCGCGCTTCCTTAACGTCGTTAAGGCGTTCCCCTCGGAGTCGCTGTAGCGATCCCGGGATCAGCGCGGGCTTGTCGCGGATCAACTGATGTGATTTGCGGAATCTGCGCAACCGGCTGCCGAGTCCGTCCACAAGCCATGACTCGTTCGTCCACAGCTCATCTCGGCCACAATTATTAACGTGGGATGTCCCAACCGGGATGGAGGAGAACAAACCGGAATCGGATTCGCGTGGAATGCCCGATCGTTAATTCCGCCCTGCGAGGGCCGGGTCGGCCAAAGCGGCATGGGACCATGCGATTTCCCCATGCGGAACGTACTTGCTGTGGCAGCTCGCCGGCGCCATATTTCCCTCAGGCCGTTCATTCCGGACGGCCGATGTTCTCAGGGCGGGGTGAAAGTCCCCACCGGCGGTAAGGGCCGAAAGGCCTAAGCCCGCGAGCGCCTTCCTCAAGGTCTTTTACCGAAGGGAAGGGTCAGCAGATTCGGTGCAACTCCGAAGCCGACGGTTAAAGTCCGGATGAAAGAGAACGGTCGGTGGCAGACGCATCGCAGGATGCGGCTGTTTGTCGTTCCGTGTGCCCTGATTCTGGTCCTTAACTGAGGAAAGCCATGAATCAGATGTTGCAAGACCCCCAAACCGAAACGCCCCAACCAACCCAAACGCCGCCGCCGGTTCCACAGGATCCCGCGACGGAGCATCCGCGCTTCGCAAAGCCGCAGCGGGTGGCCTTCGTGCAGGCCTGCTGGCACCGCGACGTGGTCGAGGAGGCCCGCATCGCCTTCGTGAGGGAGGCAGAAGTGCGTCACCTCAATCATGTCGACGTGTTCGAGGTGCCGGGCTCGTTCGAGATCCCGCTGCATGCGCAGATCCTCGCCAAGACACGGCGCTACACCGCGGTCGTCGCGGCCGGCCTCGTCGTCGACGGCGGCATCTACCGCCACGAGTTCGTCGCCGACACCGTGATCAAGGCGCTGATGGATGTGCAACTGCGTACCGAGGTGCCCGTGTTCTCCGCGGTGCTGACGCCGCAGCAATTCCACGAGACCGAGGTGCACTACGATTTCTTCCGCAGGCATTTTGCGATCAAGGGCGTCGAGGTCGCGGCCGCCTGTGCGGAGACATTGCTCGGTCTGGAGCGCCTGCGTGGCCAGGTCGCCGCGGGAATTGTGTAACGTAGCGCAATGACCAGCACCCCTCATCCCGAGGAGCGCGAAGCGCGTCGCGAAGGATGAGGGGCGATTGCTGCCGTGTTCGTCATCACCCCAGCGACACCCCCGCCTTGGCGCGGCTTATTCCGAGCATCAGGATGCGTTGCAGGAGAGCCGGATATTTGAGCCCGGCATGTTGAGCCGCCGTGGCGAACTCCTGGCTCTTGGCGATCTCGGGATTGGGGTTGGCTTCGATGAAATACGGCGTGCCGTCGGCGGAGAGACGAAAATCGATGCGCGCGTAGCCGTCGAGGCCAAGCGCCCGGTAGATGCGTTTCGCGGCCCGCTGAATGCTGGCGGTCACGTCCGGCGCCAGATCCTTCGCAGGCCCGTCGACGATGCCGACCTTCTCCTGATAGTCGGTGTCGTGCTTGGCCTTCTCCGTGGCGATGTGCCGTGACGAACGGCCGCCCATGCTGCCGAATTTCAACTCCCAGACCGGCAGAACGCGTAAGCGATTGTTGCCGAGCACGCCGACGTAAAGCTCTCGCCCCTCGATGAACTGCTCGGCGATGGCGGCGGATTCGCCCCGCTCGTGGATGAAGGCAACCCGCTCCGCCAGCTTCTCGTCGCTGTCGACGATCGATGCCTGCGAGATGCCGAACGAGCCATCCATGTTCAGGCTCTTGACGATCAGCGGCAGCGCAAGACGGGTCGGGCGCTTCACCTTGCGGCGCATCGGGAAGACGGCAAAGGCCGGCGCGGCGATCCGGCGGTGATGCACCAGCGTCTTGGACAAATCCTTCCCGCGCGCCAGGATCAGCCCGCGCGGATTGCATCCGGTATAAGGGACCTTCATCAGCTCGAGATAGCTCGCGATGTGCTGGTCGAAGGCGACGTTGTTGTGGAATTCCTCCAGCAGCGTGAAAACCACGTGCGGCTTGAACTCCTCGATCGCTACGCGCACCGGCTTGATTTCCTCCTGCGCGCCGAGTGGCCGCACCTCGTGGCCGGCCGCGCGCAAGGTGCTCACCACGTCGTATTCCGTTTTCCACGCATTGATCTCCTGTGCGGAGTATCCGTCGGAGGAGTCCGGGGGCAGGAAGTCCGGATGCATCAGCACGAGAATACGGAGACGTCTCATAGCGCGATCCATTTGCGCCGAGACGGGCCAAACAGCGCGTGCATCGTCTTGGCGGTCACGAGGACGGTGAAATCGAGGACGAGCTTCTGTTCGGGGCCGACGGCGCGGAGATCGAGCTCGCGGCAGCGGAAGATCATGTCGTCAAGCACGGCATCGAGCGTGAGCTGGTTCTCGCCCGTCCATCGCGCGACCAATTGCCTGATCTGGGCGCGGTGTCGCCTGATCAGGGTCGAAGCCGGCTTTGAGCGGTGATGCCGTGGATCGGCTGAAAACAGCCGGGAGAGATCGCGGTCGTAGGTCTTCGGGGGCGTGAAGGCGTAGAACGCCTGCTTCTTCTTGTAGTGCTCTTCGAGCGTCTGGCTGAGCCGGCCCAGCGGATCGACACGCTCCCGCGTCGTGACCGACGGCCGCTTTCCCGCGATCTCGCCCATCAGCTCGTCGATATATTCGAGCTTCTTCAGTGCCGGCCAGCCGGCATATCGCGTCCGCCAGTTCGAGCGCGGCCGCAGCCACACCGCAAAGGTCTCGGCGAAATCCTCGTCCGGATGGCTCTGCGCATACCACAGCCGCAGATGCTGGACGTAACGCCTGCTCGCCGGATTGGGCCGGTAATAGCGCGGATAGTGTTTCGACGACGGGCCGAACAATTGCTGCCAGCGCCGGCGGCGTTGCAGCTGATAGCCGTGCTGTATGGCGTGGCCCGCTTCGTGACGGAGGATGGCCATGCATTCGCGCCAGGTTCCGCCCTCGACGTCGAACATCATCTTCTTCTCGAGCTTCATCAGGCGGGGATGGGCGAGATAGAAGGGGATGGCGATGCCGGGGACGCCTCCCGGGCTGAACCATTCGCTCGAGATCCAGGTATGCGGCCGCAGCCGGATGCCGCGCTCCTCGAGCTCCTCGTGGAGCGTGCCGACACAATCATCGAGCCAGGTGCCTTCGACCGTAACCCTCAGGCTGGAGAGCCGTTGCTTGAGCAACTCGTCATCCGACAGCTTTTCCCAAGCGAATTTCCGGCGTGGCATCAGGCATCCAGAGGGCAGAGATGACTCGGTATCCGGATGATGTCATGGGGCGGGGCCGGCAACAACCCGCGAGGTCTTCGAGGCGTGCCGCGGCGCGTCGGCGCCCGTGGCCATGTGGTGCGCAAAGTGAAGCGTGCTCACCGATTGCGCCGCAAAGAAAAAGGTGGGCACGGCGCCTCGCGCCATTGCTCACCCTGCGACATCGCGAAGCTAATCAGTCGAACAGGCTCGACACCGATTCTTCCGCCGCCGTGCGCGCGATCGCGTCGGAGATCAGGCTGGCGATCGGCAGCGTGCGGATGTTCGGCGCCTTGCTCACCGCATCCGTCGGCAGGATCGAGTCGGTGATCACGAGCTCCTTCAGCTTGGAGTTTGTGATACGGGCGGCCGCACCGCCGGAGAGCACACCGTGGGTGATGTAGGCGTAGACGTCCTTGGCGCCCTTGGCGATCAGCGCGTCGGCTGCGTTCACCAGCGTGCCGCCGGAGTCCACGATGTCGTCGATCAGGATGCAGGTGTAGCCGGCGACGTCGCCGATCACGTTCATGACCTCGGATTCGCCGGCACGTTCGCGGCGCTTGTCGACGATCGCGAGCGGGGTGTTGATGCGTTTGGCGAGGCCGCGGGCGCGTGCCACGCCGCCGACGTCGGGCGAGATCACCATCGTCTTGGAGAGGTCGAACTTGTCCTTGATGTCCCGCACCATCAGCGGCGCCGCGTAGAGATTGTCGGTCGGGATGTCGAAGAAGCCCTGGATCTGGCCGGCATGCAGGTCGAGCGTCATGACGCGGTCGACGCCGGCCTGCGTGATCAGATTGGCGACGAGTTTTGCCGAGATCGGCGTGCGCGAACCTGATTTGCGATCCTGCCGGGCGTAGCCGAAATAGGGCAGCACCGCGGTGATGCGGCGCGCCGAGGAGCGCCGCAGCGCGTCGGTGATGATCAGCAATTCCATCAGATGGTCGTTGGCCGGGAACGAGGTCGACTGGATGATGAAGGCATCCGAGCCGCGGACGTTCTCCTGGATCTCGACGAAGATCTCCATGTCAGCGAAGCGCCGTACCACCGCCTTGGTCAGCGGCAGGTCGAGACCTTGCGCGATGGCCTGGGCGAGAGCCGGATTGGAGTTGCCGGCGACGAGCTTAATGGAGCCGTTCTTGGCCGACATGGACGCTTCCTCCCGCGCTTTGTTGGACAGGATGTTCAACATCAGAGAATACCCACTGGAAGCACGGTTACGACGGGCGAGGAAATATCAGGCGGAGGGCTGCAATGGCAACCCGGGATGCTACGTTTTCCCTGCGAAATCCTGAGTCCGGTCAACGGTTTGGCCTGAAGTTGGGGCCGTGGTTTAGCGGGGGTTATCGCTCGGCATAGCCGAGCGCCGAGGCCGGCATCCCGGCCGCCGGAGCCTCCGGGATCACGCTCGCCACGGCCGGCCCGCGCAAGCCGGGAGCCGAGCCCGGCGCATCCGGTGTGCCATTGATCATGTTGGAAAGTCCGCTGAATCCGGCCTGGGCGATCTTCCGCAGCACGAGGTCGTCAGCGGCGCCCCACGGATCGCGGCCGCCCTTGGCGGACGTGGGTTCCTCGCCGGAAAGGCGCAGCGCGCGCTGCTGGTTGGCGTCGTAGACGTCCCAGACCCAGGCGATCACGGTTTTGCCGCGGACAATCTGGGCGGAGAGGTAGCTGCGCACGCGGTAGGCGGCCGTCCCCTCGCGGGAGACCACGGACAGGCTGCGCAGCTTGGATTCGCTGTCGAGCACGCCGACCATGCGGTCGAACACTTGCGGCGGCGGCCCGTCGATCGATTCGAACGCGACCGTTGCTCCAGAGCCGGCGCTCGGCGCCATCGCATAGGAGTTCGCAGCACCACCGCCGCCGGCGCAGCCGCCAAGCGCGCAAGCAACCGCAATCGATGCGGCGGCGATCGCGGCGCGCATGATTGTCCCGGTTTGGAGCAGGCGGGTTGACGCTTCCCTCATCGCGCCTTGCGATATCGTTAAAATCGCTTAACGTCTAGGGCAGGCAGGACACAGGGCTTAACCGATCAGGCCAGCGTGCATGGGGAGCGGTCGATGAGAGACCCGGCTTTTGGCTTGATCATCGCGTGCCTTGCCGCAGGCCCGGTGGCCGCAGAGGAGAGCGCTGCGGAGGTCATTCAGTCCTTCGGATTGGTCGGGACGTGGTCGGTCGATTGCAAGCGCGATCCAAATCAGGCTTGCACGAGCAACGGCTGCGGCGCGCGGATGACATACATTGTGCCGCCCTCGGGATCGCCGACAATCAGGAACGTGATAGGGACGTTTTCGCCCGGCCAGGTGCGGACATTCATCAGCACGATCTACGCGGCGACCCGCATCGCGGCCGACAAGATCAAGTTCGTGTCCGTTCAGGATCCTCCGGCGAGCGTCGCGGCGGTGTGGTGGCGTCAGCCTGGCGAGCCTTGGGAGATTGTCCTGTTGAAGGTTGGCGACAAGTATCGAACATTTTCCGCGCATCGCGAGGACAAGAAGAAGTTCGACGTCGAAGAAGGCTTTTACGTCCGGCCGCCGCCGCCACCCCCGCCCGCCAAGACATATGACGAACTGCCGACGAAATGGGATCGCACCCAGCAGCAAGCGCCGTTGTTTGAAAAGTGCAGCGACTGACGCCTACCCTTCGAGCACGATCGCGTGAACGTGGCGGCCGTAATCCGGCTCCTTGCGATGCACCGAGCGGCGATAGCTGAAGAAGCGCTCGTCGGCGTAGGTATCGAGGCCGAGATCGTCGATCATCAGGATGCCCGCGGCTTCCAGACGTTTCCGGATGAAGCCGGCCAGGTCGAACATCGCGTGGCCTTCGCGCACCGACGGGATGAAGAACATGGCGTTGTCCGCATCCGCCTCGATGAAGCGGGCCACGAACTCGTTACCGACCTCGTAGCTGTCCTGGCGGATTAACGGGCCGATCGCGGCGATGATGCCGCTGCGCGAGGCGCCGAGCTTTTCCATCGCCGAGATCGTCGCCTCCAGCACGCCGGTGAGGGCGCCCTTCCAGCCAGCATGTGCGCCGCCGATCACGCGCGCGTTGGGATCGACGAACAGCACCGGTCCGCAATCGGCGGTGGAGACGCCAAGCGCGATGCCCGGCACCTTCGTCACCAGCGCATCGCCCTTCGGCCGCGGCCCGCTGGGCCACGGCGTGTCGGCGACGCGCACGTCGGGCGAATGGATCTGGTGCAGGCTGAGAAAGCGTTCCGGCGCGACGCCGACATGCTCGGCCATGCGGCGGCGGTTCTCTGCGACAAGGGCCTGATCGTCGTTGGAGCCGAGCCCGCCGTTCAGCGCCGAATAGATGCCGCGTGAAACGCCGCCCTCCCGGGTGAAGAAGGCGTGGCGCAGGCCGGGCACCGCCGACAGCAGCGACGAGCCAAGCGTCATGACGCGCCCCTGGCCTGTTCGAGATCGCTCAAGCCCGCAAGGCCGGTCAGACGCGGCTCGGAGATGCCGAGCACCTTGAACATCGAGCCCATGCCGCTGCGCCCGGTATCGGTCAGGCGCTTGAGCGCGATCGAAATGTCGGTGGCGACATCAGGCGTCGCCTTCTGCATCAGCGCGGCTGCACGGGTCTCGATGCCGACGCGCTTGAGGAAATCGCCCTGCGTCACCGGGCCGTGCACGTGGGCGCCGACATCCTCGGCCGCGCGCGCCAGCGCCTGGAAGTCGACATGGGCGGTGACGTCGGCCTGGCCCGGTGCCTTCAGGGGATCGGTAAAGGTGTGGCGCGCGATCGCCTGGAAGGTGTCGCCGGCATCGCTGCGCAGATGGCCGTAGTCGATGATCAGCGCCGCGCCGTCCTGGTCGCGCACGCGGCTGGCGAGCTTCATAACCTCCGCATCGGGCCGCCATTCGAACACGGCCCCGACTGGCGCGGCGCGCACCAGAGGCGGCAGCAGCACCTCGAAGCGCGGCGTCGGTTCGGCCGCAGCGCCGAACTGAAGTTTTCCGTTGGCGTCGACCTCGATCACGCGCTCGTGCCAGCCGTTCTCGTGACGGACCATCTGGTGGATCGGCAGCACGTCGAAATATTCGTTGGCGAGGATGATGCTCGGTCCCTCAGGCACGTCGTCGATGCTGTCGTGCCAGGCGATGTTGCGTACGCCCGCCAGCGTCGCACTCTGCCGGTCGCGCAGGACGGGATTAACCTCGACCATGTGGATGTGAAGCGCCTGGTAGAGCGGCGGCAGCACGCGGAGCGCACGCAGCGCATCCGCCATCATGGTGCCGCGGCCGGGGCCGAGCTCGATCAGCCGCAGGAATTGCGGCGAGCCCATCTGCTTCCACACCGAGGCGGTCCACAGGCCCAAAAGCTCGCCGAACATCTGGCTGACCTCGGGCGCGGTGGTGAAGTCGCCTTCTCGTCCCAGGGGATCGCGCGAAACGTAATAGCCATAGCGCGGGTGCATCAGGCACAGTTCCATGTACCGCCAGACCGGCATGGGGCCTGAGGATTTGATCAGCGCCTTGATCTCGTTGAGTAACGGCTGGTCGGTCACGGCCTATCTTCTCAAAACGAATTAACGAATAGCCCCTGCGGGCTCGGGCGCACCGCGCCTGATAGCCAATACAATAAGTATGCCGCCGACAATAAGCATCGGGATCGACAACAGCATGCCCATGGTTAATCCGCCCCAGAGGTAACCGAGCTGGACGTCCGGTTCGCGGAAATGCTCGCCGATGATCCGGGTCAGGCCGTAGATCAGGATGAAGCTGCCGAGAATGAGCCCCGGCCGCTTCAAGGCGCCGCGGCGGATCATCACGGCGAGGACGATGAAGAGCAGGAGGCCCTCCATGCCCGCTTCGTAAAGTTGGCTCGGATGGCGCGGCACGTCACCCCCGGTCGGAAAGATCATGGCCCAGGGCAGGCTCGGGTCGGCGGGGCGGCCCCACAGCTCGCCATTGATGAAGTTCGTCAACCGCACCAGGAAAATCCCGACCGGCGCAACGCCGCAGGTGATGTCGCCGAGCGACAGGATCGAGATGCCGTTCTTCCAGGCGAACCACATCACCGCCACGACGCATCCGAGGAAGCCGCCATGGAAGGCCATGCCGCCTTCCCACAATTTGAAGATGGCAGCCGGATGTTCGACGAAGAAGGGCAGGTTGTAAAACAGGACATAACCGGTGCGGCCACCGAGAATGATGCCGAGCGTCACCCACAAGATGAAATCGTCGATCTGCGGCAGACTGATCGGCGAGGTGCCGGCCCATAGCCTGTCGTTCTTGATCAGTGCACGTGCATAGAGCCAACCGAAGGTGATCCCGCAGATATAGCCAAGCGCGTACCAGCGGATCGCGAACGGTCCGATCTCGATCGCGATCGGACTGAACGATGGAAAGTCGATGAGCAGAAAGGGCATCGCGCCTTGCTTCTACAGAGTGAAGGGCAAGCAGCGGCCCCGTTGGAGCTGCGCCCCCTCTCCCGCTTGCGGGAGAGGGTTGGGGTGAGGGTGTTTCCGCGTTCGAGATAATCTCCGTGTGGAGAGAACCCCCACCCGGCGCTTCGCGCCGACCTCCCCCGCAAGCGGGAGAGGTGCACCGAGCTCGCGGATAGATCGATCCATCCCGTTCTACACGAGATTGCGGCGATAGAGCGCCAGCAGACGCTCCCAATGCCGCTCGGCGGCGTCGCGGTCATAGACCGGACGCTTGGGGAAGGCGAAGCCGTGATGGGTGCCCGGATAGATCTCGACCTCGGCTTTGGCGCCGCTCATGCCCTGCTTCACCTTCTCGATGATCTCGGCAGGCGCGTAGATGTCGGTCTCGGCGCAGGCGAAGTACAGCTCGGCTTTGGTCTTGGCTGCCGCGAGATGCGGGCTGTCGTCCTGGTCGGTTGCGAGCTGCGTGCCGTAGACCGAGGCGGCGGCCTTGACGCAATCGGGGAAATGCGTGGCGGCGTTGACGGCGTAGCGGCCGCTCATGCAGTAGCCGACGGTGCCGATCAGCTTGGTGTTAGCGGCCGCCTGGCCCTCGGCATAGGTCAGCAGCGCGCGCGTGTCGTCCATGATCATGGGGATCGTGAGCGATCCCATCAGCGCGAACATGCGCTTGCGCTCCGGCGCGTTCGGATCGGCCGGCAACGCGCCGAGCTCCATCACGCCGGAGCGGTAATAGAGGTTCGGCAGCATCACGTAATAGCCCGATGTCGCGAGCCGGCGCGCCATGTCGCGCAGCTCTTCGCGGATCGCCGGCGCGTCCATGTAGAACAGGATGACCGGAAACGGCCCGCCGCGTTCGGGATGGCTGATGAAGGTTGCGGTGTGACCGTCCTTGGTGGGGATCGCGATCTGCTGGTCGATCATCTCGAGCGCCTTTGTGATTCTTCTTATGCAGCGACGTTGAATACGATTGCAAGGAAACCGGGGCATGACAAGGATACCGCCGCTCGGCCCTTGAACCGGGCCAAACGGATTGCCATTGTCTCCCGGCGCGTTCGCGCAGAGTTATCGAAGGCCGCCAGGAGACCGACATGACCCAGACCAACAACCGGTTTTTCGACGAGATCGGCCGGCTGATGAACGATGCCGCCGGTGCCGCCCAGGGCGTCAAGCGCGAGGTCGACACCGTGTTGCGCACCCAGGCCGAAAAATTCCTGCGCGACATGGACCTGGTCAAGCGCGAGGAGTTCGAGGCGGTCAAGGACATGGCCCGGCTCGCCCGCGAAGAGAACGAGGCCCTGAAGGCCCGCATCGTGGCGCTGGAAACCAAGCTCGGCGGCTAAGGCGCCAACCGGGAACGAACCGCGGCATGAAGTTCCCGGGTTTCGCCGCTCCATCCGGTCTATCCGGTCCTCACCGGCGGCCCATTCTCCTTGTCATTTCCGCATCTTCCGGGTAAAAGCCCGCCACGTCCGCGGCCCCCGCACCCCTGGAGGCTTGCTGCGGCGTATGCCATGGGCCGCCTTGCGGCCCATTAACTTTTGCAAAAACAAGGACTTAACGTTATGGCGACCGTCAAGGAATTGAAGGCGACCGCACGTCCGAAGAGCGGCAAGGGGGCCGCCCGGGCTGAGCGTCGCGCCGGGAGAGTGCCCGGAGTGATCTATGGCAACAACCAGCCCCCGCTGACGATCTCGATCGAAGATCGCGAACTGCGCACGCGCATTCTTGCCGGCCGGTTCCTGACCACGCTGGTCGACATCGACCTCGAAGGCAACAAGCACCGCGTGATTCCGCGCGACTACCACCTCGATCCGGTCAAGGACTTCCCGATCCACGTCGACTTCATGCGGCTCGGCGAAGGCGCCACCATCCGCATCAGCGTTCCCTTGCACGTGGTGAAGGCTGAAGGTTCGCCCGGCGTGAAGCGCGGCGGCGCCGTGAACATCGTTGCGCATGCGATCGAGCTCGAGTGCGGTGTGGAGAACATCCCGCAGTTCATCGAGGTTGATGTCGGTTCGCTCGAAATCGGCCACTCGCTGCATCTCTCCGACGTCAAACTGCCGGCCGGTGTGAAGGCGCTGACCTCGGAGGACGCGACCCTTGTGACCATCGTGCCGCCGTCCGGCTACGCCGAAGAGCAGAAGGCTGCGGCTGCTGCTCCGGCTGCGGGTGCTGCTGCTCCGGCGGCCGGTGCTGCCGCTCCTGCTGCGGGTGCTGCTCCGGCAGCGGCTGCCAAAGCTCCCGCTGCCAAGGCTCCCGCCGGCGGCGACAAGAAGAAGTAATCTCTCAAAGCCGGCGCGCGGTCTCTGACCGCGCGCCGAGCGAGGGGCGCGCCGCGTCATGCGACTCTTTGTTGGGCTCGGCAATCCCGGCCCGAAATTCGCACGTAACCGGCACAATGTCGGCTTCATGGCCGTCGACGAGATCGCGCGGCGTCACGGTTTCGCGCCTTGGCGCCGCAGGTTTCAAGGCGAGACCTCGGAAGGCACGCTCGGTACTGAGCGCGTGATCCTGCTCAAGCCGGCGACTTACATGAACGATTCCGGCCGCAGCGTTCAGGAAGCGGCAAGCTTCTTCAAGATCGCACCGGGCGACGTCACCGTATTCCATGACGAGCTCGAACTGCCGCCGGGCAAGGTGCGGGTGAAGGTCGGCGGCGGCATCGCCGGCCACAACGGCCTGCGCTCGATCTCGGCGCATATCGGCAACGAGTACCGCCGGGTGCGGCTCGGCATCGGTCATCCCGGCGTCAAGGAACTGGTGCACGGCCACGTGCTGTCGGACTTCGCCAAGGCCGACAACGACTGGGTGGCGACGCTCTGCGACGCGGTGGCCGAGCACGCGGCACTGGTTGCCAAAGGCACGGACGCGACCTTCGCCAACAGGGTGCATCTCGCCATGCAGGCGAAGGGATTTTTGACCAAGGACGACAACGGCAAGGAATAACGCTCGTGGGATTTAAATGCGGGATCGTCGGATTGCCCAATGTCGGCAAATCGACCTTGTTCAATGCGCTGACCGAGACGGCCGCGGCGCAGGCGGCGAACTATCCGTTCTGCACGATCGAGCCGAATGTCGGCGAGGTCGCGGTGCCGGATCCGCGGCTCGACAAGCTGTCGGCGATCGCCAAATCGGCGCAGATCATCCCGACCCGGCTGACCTTCGTTGACATCGCCGGCCTCGTGCGCGGTGCGTCCAAGGGTGAAGGCCTCGGCAATCAATTCCTGGCCACCATCCGCGAGGTCGACGCCGTCGCGCATGTCGTGCGCTGCTTTGAAGACTCCGACATCACCCATGTCGAAGGCAAGATCGCCCCGCTCGCCGACATCGAGACCATCGAGACCGAGCTGATGCTCGCCGATCTCGACAGCCTCGAGAAGCGCGTCGACAATCTCTCCAAGAAGGCCAAGGGCAACGACAAGGACGCCAAGGAGCAGCTCGACCTCGTCAATCGCACGCTGGTGCTGCTGCGCGAGGGCAAGCCCGCGCGCCTCGTTGAGCGCAAGGCGGAGGAGGAGCGCGCTTTCGGGATGCTCGGCCTGCTGTCGTCCAAGCCTGTGCTCTACGTTTGCAACGTCGAGGAAGGCTCGGCCGCGACCGGCAATTCGTTCTCGAAGGCGGTGCAGGAGCAGGCTGCCAAGGAAGGCGCCATTGCCGTCGTCATCTCGGCAAAAATCGAATCCGAGGTTGCCACCATTTCACGTGACGAACGCGCCGACTTCCTGGAGACGCTGGGTCTCGAAGAGGCCGGCCTCGATCGCCTGATCCGCGCCGGCTATACGCTGCTCGACCTCATCACCTATTTCACGGTGGGCCCGAAGGAAGCGCGCGCCTGGACCATCTATCGCGGCACCAAGGCGCCGGGTGCGGCCGGTGTGATCCACACCGACTTCGAGAAGGGTTTTATTCGCGCCGAGACCATTGCGTATGAGGACTATGTCGCGCTCAACGGCGAAGCCGGTGCCCGCGATGCCGGCAAGCTGCGCCTCGAAGGCAAGGAATACGTCGTCGCGGACGGCGACGTGATGCATTTCAGGTTTAATACGTAAGATTCTGGAGTTCGTGCCCCGGACGCAGCGCAGCGCTTCTTCAGCGGAACGCTGCAGAGCGGGGGCCCAGGAGTCTTGATTGGAGATGCATGGGTCCCGGCTCTGCGTCGCGTCATTTCATGCCGCGCCGCGTCCGGGAACACGGAAGCCCTACCGCAATCCGCCGCCCTGGTCCCGGATCGCGCCGAGATGCTCGTTGATGCGGAAGATGATCAGGATCAGCTCCGCGACGATGCGCGAGAACACGATGCCGACGACGACGCTCGCGATCGACGACAGCAGCATCAGGAAACCGCCGAACGGGCTGATCGCCATCATCGCGAGGCCGGAGAAGATGCCGGAGAGGCCGAACAGGCAGATCAGCGCGATCACCAGCCAGTAAAAGGTCTTGATGATCGTCGGCGTGATAAAGCGGTCCCACTGAAACAGGTCGCTGAATGAAAACATCTCTTTCCCCCGGGCGAATCGCGCCCCCGCCGCGTCAATTGACCAAAAGGCGGGTCCGGCCCGACTCGTCGAATGTAGCACGAGCCATGCGGGCCGGCGGGTTGAGATTGCCGCAAAGTGCGGCCACAATCTGTCATTCCCTCAAAGCTTTCCCAAGATGACCCTGACCTTCGAAGATTTTCCGCCCGGCCGGTTCGGAACATTCGGCCCGCGCCATGTCACCCGCGACGAGATCCTGGCTTTCGCCGCCGAGTTCGATCCGCAGCCGATGCACCTCGATGAGGACGCGGCGAGCAAGAGCATGCTGCGCGGCTTGTCCGGCTCGGGCTGGCACCTCTGTTCGCTGATGATGCGAATGATGGCCGACGGCTTTATCACCCGCGTCGCCTCGCTGGGTTCGCCCGGCGTGGACGAGGTGCGTTGGCTGTCGCCGCTGAGACCCGGCGACGACCTCATGCTCGACGTCGACGTGCTGGAAGCGCGTACCTCCAGGAGCCGCTCCGAGCTCGGCATCGTCAAGTTCAAATGCACCGTGCGTAACGCGGCGCGGCAGGCGCTGTGTGAGATGACCTCGCCGATCCTGATCAAGCGGCGCGAAGGGGCGGTTTGATGCGGTTCTTCGAGGACATCGAGATCGGCCATCGTCGCGAGATCGGCGCCTACAATTTCACGGCGGACTCCATCAAGGCGTTCGCCGCGAAGTTCGATCCCCAACGTTTTCACCTCGACGAGGAGGAGGGCAAGAACTCGCTGTTCGGCGGGCTCGCGGCCTCGGGCTGGCATGTCGGCTCGGCCTGTATGAGCCTGCTTGTCGCGGACGGCCAGCGTTTGGCGCGTGAGGCCGCTTCGCGCGGCGAGGAGATCGCGGTGTGGGGTCCGTCGCCGGGCTTTCGCGATCTGCGCTGGATCCGGCCGGTGCTCGCCGGTGACACCGTTGCCTACGCCAACGTCGTCATCGACAAGCGCAGCTCGGCCTCGCGTCCCGGCTGGGGCATCTTGACCGCCCGCACCACCGGCACCAACCAGCGCGGCGAGGAAGTCTACGCCATCACCGCGAGCGCCTTCGTGCCGATGCGCGTGCCGGGCGGTTAGATTCGTTCCAGGATGAACGGCGAAAACAGCGTGCGAGTGTTGCCCCCGCGCTATGGACGCGATTCCAGGTGGCTGCCATAAGCCTGCGCAACATGGTTTTCCCGCGAAGCAGTTGGCGGAACCATCGAGTTGCTAACCAATTATGAACCTGTCGCTGTCTATTTGATCGATCTGGGCAGAGTACAGGGGACAGAGGACCATGGCAGACCGCGGCGCACTCAAGCTGGTCGGATTCATCTTTGCTACCGCGACGCTGGCCGTGATGCTGGTCGCCGGCATGGTGGTGAAGGGCTATGCCGATGGCGGCTACACCCTGGAAGCCTCGAGCGTCGACGCGAGCCGTTAAGAGTTCGTTAACTCCGCGGGCCGCAACGCGGCCTCCGCTTTCAGCGGCTATAGACGAACGCCAATATGGCGATCGCAACCGCCAGCAATCCGACAAAACGCAGCATGATCGTGCCGAACTGGTTCGGCGCCGGCCGCAGCGGTATCGGGTCCGTGTTGTCGGGCCGAATGCTTTCCATGAAATTTCCCCGGCCCGGCCGCAGGGTGCGGGCGCTCGGCATTGGTCGCCAGGGAGAGGTGGAAAGTTCAAATCGGGGAACTGGTCTCGTGTCCCGGACGCGCCGCAGCGCTCTTGCGTTGCTGCGCAGAGCCGGGACCCATCGCGACGCGCGCTCCGTATTGGTATGGGCCCCGGCTCTGCGGCGCGTCACTGCGTGCCGCGCCGCGTCCGGGGCACGAGACCCCACGAATCAAAACCGCCACGTCCCTTTCGGAACGCGGCGGCTGGTGATGCGTGATGCCAGCGATCAGCTGTTGCGCAGGCCGTCGGCGGCGCGCTTCCACTGCGAGACGTTGTCGGCGATCATGCGGGTCGACTTCATCGCGGCTTGGCTGAGCTGAGCGTAGCCGGAGATCTCGCGCTGGACGCGCTGGCCTTCGGCGTGGAGCAGGTCGCGCAAGCTCTCGAGCTCGGAGATCAAATTCTCGATCTCGGCGAGCGAGGTGCCGGCGACGCGCTGGATCAGCGAATTGACGTTGGTGACGGTGGCCTCCGCGCTCGGATCGAGCGGCGGCGCGTCCGTGGCGGTCGCTGCGGGACGGCGCAGATAGGCGATGTCGTTGCGGACGAAGTCACGGATGCCGGCTTCGACTTCCGTCACTGCGGCGAGGTTGGTGTCGATGGTCTCGGTCTCGGTGGTTTCGGTCTTTTCCGGACGCATGGCGTTCATCGTTATTCCCCTGTTCGCGTTGAGCGCAGCGCGAGTGTCCCCCGCACGACGACGTCGGTCAGTGGACTAGGGCGTCGGATTTTGGCGGCAACTTGGCCGAGGTGCGGCAAGGGTGGTCCATTCGGGGGTTTTGCCGTGGCGTATGGTTACGAGAGTCTGAACGCCGCTCGCGGGGAGGGATCCGGGCGCTCAGCTACCAGCTCTTCTTGAAACCCGCCGTCAGGCTCTTGTTGATCGCCCCTTGCGAGGTCTCGCCGACCGAGCCGGAGACGGTGACGTTGTCGAACAGCTTTTGCTCGGCGCCGACCTTGCGCAGCCATTTGTCGTCGGTGGTCGACAGCGACTGGCCCGCGGTGATGCTGGTGCCGGTGTCGATGATGGTGACCTTGGCCGACTGGTCGGTCTCGTAATTGCGCGTGATGTGGCCGCCGACGCCGGGGAGCGCGGTGGTGCCCTGCTGGTTGACGCTGTAGCCGTTCTGGAGTGTCAGCGACGTGTCGTTCGACAGCGGCACCGACTTGGTCAGCGACGCTCCGAGCTTGCTCTGTTCGGCGCCGGGGTCGACGCGGGCTTCCACCGCGGTCTTGTCCCAGATCGCGCCCGCGCCCGGCGCGGTCGCGGCCGCCCAGGCGCTGCCGGATGACTGAGGGACGCTGCCGCCATTGGTGGCCTTCTGTGCCAGGAGCTCGGACATCGTCCGCGGCTCGTTCGTCACCGTCATGTCGGCGCCGATACGGGCGTCCCAGAACGAGGATACCGACTGCTTCACCGTCACCGCCGAGGAGCCGTTGGCGTTGGCGTTCGTCGCCCAGTTCAGCCCGTCCTTGGCGGCGGCCTGCGCGCGCTTCTTGGCGGCAATGATGTCGTTGAGCGTGCCGGCGTCGATCGCGAGCTGGCCCCAGTCGAGCTTGTCGATGTCGATACTGCGGAGCACGTCGGGGTCGTTGACGTCGGGGGCCTCCGCCGCCTCGGCGTCCTCGTCGGGCACTGCGGCCGTGAGCGGAATGATCTGCGCCGAAACCGTCAGCACCGATCCCAAAATGAACGCGGCCGCCAGCACCGGCAGCCTGGTCCAGCCAAAACCCGTCGCGAATTCCATCGTCCTGCCCGTCAGCCCAGTTCACGCTGAGAATGCGGAACCATCGTTGCGAAATTGTGGCGGTTCCATCAACCGCGAACCAACGGGCCGCGCAAAAGGCGCGCGCCCGATGACGAGCTTCTCCACGATTGCATCCGGGCGGGGCTGGAGGCCAGGACGTGTCGCGGGGAGCATCAGCCATCGGTCCCGAACAGCGGGGCCCGTTGGTGTCCCTTTCAGCCGACGCTGGTCATCTTCGGCAGATGAATGGCGCGGCCGAGTGCCTGCTCGACCAAATCAAACGTGTCGATCAGCACGCGCATGCTGGTGAGCTTGCCCGCCCTGAATTGCGCGAACTGCGCGACCCGCAAGCTGATCGGCTTGCTGGAATCCAGCGCGGTCAGCGAATAGCGCAGCATCGACGCCGCGGAATCGACGCCGAGCATGATGCTCTCGCGGTCGAAGCGGCGGACCTGGAAATTGTCGGCGAGCTGGCGGATGACCTCGAGCACGGCGTCCTTGCCCTGGCGTGCGCCGAGGAACGGAAACATGTCGATCGGGCCGTACAGCGCCCATTCGACGTCCTCGTCGATCAGGGCCTCGATGTCCTCGAAATGCCGGTCGTTGATCGCGCGGTGTAACGCACGCGAGAAACGCCAGAGACTGTGCTCTGTCATTTTGGGCAGTCCTGAAGCTGGCTTGCGAAAAACAAAAAACCACCCCAAGCACACAGGAAAGATGCCGCGGGGTCGCCCTACTCATTTGTATACGAACAAAATACGCCATTTCGGCCAAAACGCAATTCACGTTTTCGCAATGCACAATTGATCCCGGTTTGTGGGATTTGCAGTAGACCCCGTAGTTTACCGGTCCGGCCGGTCGGAGAGAGAACTACGCCCTGTCCACCCGCTCGCCCACGATCAGCGGGCCGATCTCACGTTCCAGCACCTGCTGCACCAGGTCGAAGGAATCGATGATCTCCCGGATCTGCGCCACCTGGCCGTTGCGGAAAGTGTAGAACACGGCCATGTCGACCTGAATGATGCGGTCGTTGCTGCGCTTCCTGAAGAATACGCGCAGATAGGCGGCGACCGTGTCGCCTTCGGCGACGATCTGCGGCACCTCGTAGCGGATCTCGGCGTATCGCTCCTGCACGGTGCGCCAGAATTCGCCAAGTTCCTTCTTGCCATGGCAGGGACCCATGTGCGGCAGCACGTCGATTGGCGCGTGGGTGAGGAAGTCGACGTCGTCGGTGCAGCACGACAGCGCGGCCTGGAGGTCGCTGCCGGCGATGGCATCGAGCAGATGCAGCACGCGCTGCCGATTGAGCTTCTCGACTGTCATTCCGCCCGTCCCTCATTGGCCGTGTGGAGTTTGCGCGCAAAGCTAACGCGCGGCCTCGGACACCGGCAATCCGCAACACCACAGGGATGTTGCAGATGATATGACGCGCAAGCGCAATGCCAGGTTCATGGCTGCAATTTAGGGGTTGAGCGGCCTGGCGCCTGCACAAGTTCATACCGCGTTCGGCTGCATGGCGCGCGAAGCCTTGTACGAACGCACAACACCATGAGGCCTCACGCTTATGGAACCGCGACGCGCCCGCGCTCGTTGAAAGGCCGACACCGCATCCGGAGACATCGATCCATGAAATCGCTCGCAGCCATCGCCGCCGCACTTCTCATGCTGGGAGCGACCTCTGCCGCCGATGCCAAAGGCTGCATCAAGGGCGCCGTCGTCGGTGGCGTCGCCGGCCATTATGCCGGCCATCACGGCGTCCTCGGCGCTGCCGCCGGCTGCCTCTACGGCCGCCACCACGCGAAAGAGCAGCAAGAGCAGGAGAGGCAGCGGCCGCGGCAGAGCCAGGTGAACGGGCAGGGCAAGCTGTAGTCCTGTCATTTAGAGACGGCGACCCCGCCGCCGCATCGGCGGTCCACTCCCTCGCCCTGCTTGCGGGGCGAGGCGGAAAGCACCGTCCGCCGAACCAGCGTGACCCGTCTCACATCATGCCTCACACAGCGCAGCTAACGTCCTCCCCATGTCATCAGGAAGACGTGCCATGGCGGCCCTCGCCACCGTCAGAAAGTCCAGCCTGCACAACGCGCTCGAAGGCCTCGCGCTGACCGCGACGCTGCAGAGCTTCCCGACCTTCGCCGCCGCCGCCTTCCTGCTCAAGCTGGTCGGCAACCACGACCTCGTCGGCGATCCCGGCGTCGCCATCTTCGTCGCCATCGCCTCGCTCGCCCATGCACTGCTTGCGGTGACCCTGGGGCCGAGCTTCCCGGCCTTGTTCAAGACCATCTATGTTCAAGACCATCTACGAGCCAAAGTCCTTCGAGGCCCATTTGTCGCTCGCCGACAAGATCACCGCGTGGCGCACCCAGCCCGGTCGCCTCGCTCCAGCTCATGACCATCGTGCTGCTGCTGTCGGTGATGGCGGTAGTGACGGCGAGCGTGGGGTGATCGCATCATGCCCTTCATCACCGCGTCGAAATCCGGCTCGCTCAACTGGCTCGAAGGCTTTGCGCTCACCACAATCCTACAGGGCTTCCCGATCTTCGCCGCCGCTTCACTGATGATGAAGCTGCTAGGAGACTACCGCGGCAGCAGTCCCGTGCTCACCATCGCGTTGGCGTCGGTCTTCTACAGCATCTTCGCCGTCTCGGTCGGCTCGGCATTCCCGAGGCACTTCAAGAACGGCTATGAAGCGCAGTTCTTCGACGCCGGCCTGTCATTCTCCGAAAAAATTGCCCGCTGGCGCGCAAAGCCACGACGTCGGTGCAACTGGTGGCGTCAGTGCTGCTGCTGTCGCTGCTGACGACGATCGCGGGGTGAGGGGGCGTTGTCCTCATTCTAGGGCGCCGGCGAGCCTGGAATCTATAATCACGTGCGGTGCCGGCGGCTCTACGCTCCCTACCTCTTCTTCCACCCACCTCTATGCCCCGGCGCCCCTCCGCTCGAGCGCGGCGATGGCCCGAATTCCGGCCCCGACTGCTTCGAGTCCGTCGGCTGGATGATGCGGCTCTCGCCACCGAACGGCTTTGACGGCGGCGCGCGGTCTGCGCGGTAGGGCAGCGATTCCGGGCCGTGCATCTCGTCGAGATGCGGCTTGTGCACCTTCGAGCCGCTGCCGCCGCCGCTCGCCTTCAGCGCGGAGCTCACGGTCTTTTTCTTCATGGCGCTGACGGGCAGGTTTGCGGCGTCGCCGTATTTCTTCGCTCCCGCATAAGCACCGGCCTTGCCCTGCACCGTGCGCTGCTTGACGGTGGGGTCGTCGACCACGGCGAGCTCGGTGGCGCGCAGGCGCTTGACCTCGTCGCGCAGGCGCGCGGCTTCCTCGAAGTTCAGATCGGCGGCGGCCTCGCGCATCCTTGTTTCCAAATCGCCGAGCACGGCTTCGAAATTGTGGCCGATCGAGATGATGTCGTCGGTCATGTCGTGACCGCCGACCTCGACCAGCACGTGATCGCGCTCGTAGACGCTGTTCATGATGTCGCCGATCGACTTCTTGACGCTCTCCGGCGTGATGCCGTGGGCGGTGTTGTACTCGGCCTGCTTTTCGCGGCGCCGGTTGGTTTCCGCGATGGCGCGTTCCATCGACCCCGTCATCTGGTCGGCGTAGAGGATCACCTTGCCGTCGACGTTGCGCGCGGCGCGGCCGATGGTTTGAACCAGCGAGGTCTCGCTGCGCAAGAAGCCTTCCTTGTCGGCATCCAAAATCGCGACCAGCGCGCATTCGGGAATGTCGAGGCCTTCGCGGAGCAGGTTGATGCCGACCAGCGCGTCGAACGCGCCGAGGCGCAAATCGCGGATGATCTCGATGCGTTCGATGGTGTCGATGTCCGAGTGCATGTAGCGCACGCGAATGCCCTGCTCGTGCAGATATTCGGTGAGATCCTCCGCCATGCGTTTTGTGAGAACCGTGATCAGCGAGCGATAGCCGGCCAGCGCGGTGGCGCGGACCTCGCCGACGAGGTCGTCAACCTGGGTGCGGGCCGGACGAATATTAACCGGAGGATCAATAAGTCCGGTCGGGCGGATCACCTGCTCGACGAACACGCCGCCGCTCTCGTTCAACTCCCAGCCGCTCGGCGTCGCCGACACCGCGACCGTCTGCGGCCGCATCATGTCCCACTCCTCGAAGCGCAGCGGGCGGTTGTCCATGCACGACGGCAAACGGAAGCCATATTCGGCCAGCGTCGCCTTGCGGCGGAAGTCGCCGCGGAACATGCCGCCGATTTGCGGCACGGTGACGTGGCTCTCGTCGGCGAACACCAGTGCGTTGTCGGGGACGTATTCAAACAGCGTCGGCGGCGGCTCGCCGGGCAGGCGCCCGGTGAGATAGCGCGAATAATTCTCGATGCCGGCACAGCTTCCGGTCGCCTCCATCATCTCGATGTCGAAGGTGGTGCGCTGCTCCAGCCGCTGTGCTTCCAGCAGGCGGCCCTGGTCATGAAGCTGGTCGAGCCGCATCTTCAATTCGGATTTGATCGACTTGATCGCCTGCACCAGCGTCGGGCGCGGCGTCACATAATGCGAATTGGCGTAGATCTTGATGAATTCGAGCTCGTCCTGCTTGTGGCCGGTGAGCGGGTCGAATTCCTCGATGTTCTCGACGGTGTCGCCGAACAGGTTCACGCGCCAGGCACGGTCCTCATAGTGGGCCGGAAAAATGTCGATGACATCGCCGCGCACGCGAAAGGTGCCGCGGGTAAAATCGGCCTGGGTGCGCTTGTATTGGAGGGCGACGAGGTCGGCGATGAGCTGGCGCTGGTCGATGCGCTCGCCCTTCTTCAGCGCAAACGTCATTGCGGTGTAGGTCTCGACCGAGCCGATACCGTAGATGCAGGACACCGACGCGACGATGATGACGTCGTCGCGTTCGAGCAGCGCGCGTGTCGCGGAGTGGCGCATGCGGTCGATCTGCTCGTTGATCGACGAATCCTTCTCGATATAGGTGTCGGTCCGCGGCACATAGGCCTCGGGCTGGTAGTAGTCGTAATAGCTGACGAAATACTCGACCGCATTGTCGGGGAAGAAGCTCTTGAACTCGCCATAGAGCTGGGCGGCGAGCGTTTTGTTCGGTGCCAGGATGATGGCGGGCCGTTGCGTCTTCTCGATCACCTGCGCCATGGTGTAGGTCTTGCCCGAGCCGGTGACGCCGAGCAGCACCTGGGTGCGGTCGTGGCGCTGGATGCCTTCGACCAGCTCGGCGATCGCGGTCGGCTGGTCGCCGCGCGGCTCATAGTGGGACTTGAGCTCGAAGCGCACGCCGCCTTCGGACTTTTCCGGGCGGGGTGGCCGATGCGGCGTCCACACCTGCGTCGAACCGTCGTCCTTGCGGAACTCCGGCCGGCCATCGCGGATCAGCGCGTCCAGCGCATCCGCCGTTGCCTTGACGCCGAGCGCCTCCATCTTGCTGCGCGGCGGACGCGCCAGCGCTTCGGCATCGTCCTCTTCAGTCGGAAGTCCAAGCTGACGGGCCAGTTCCGGATCGAGCGTCGGGATCGTGGCCGCGGTTCCGTAATTGGCTTGCGGTGCCTCGTCGAAGCCGGCGTCGCGGGCCCCCGGCGGCTGCGGATTCGGCCGCAGCGGCATCGGCCTGGCATGAGTCCTGGCCGTATCCTGCGGAAACTCTCTCGGGGTCGACGCCCGTGCCCGATGCGCGGCGGCCTCGCCGCCGGAGCGGCGGTCGCGCGAATTGTCCGGCGGCGGCTGGAGCCCGGTACCCGACCCAAGCCCGGCATCGCCGCGATTGATCGCGGGATTGAGCAGATCGGCCAGCGCCGGCCCGATCGGCTGCACGTCAGGACGTGACGCCTTGGAATTTGGCGCCTTCGAGTTGGGGGCCTTGGCCTTGGGGGATTTGCCGGATTTATCGGAGGATGCAGGTTTCTTCGCCATGCACCGAATATGGGGCGAGTCCGCCTCGCAATAAAGAGCGAATGCCCGTCCTGGGTCAGCATGCTGACAGCAGGTTGGCAGCAGGCCGGAAAGATTACGCCGCCGGCACCGGCCCCTCGTCCCCGGCTGCCCGGCGCGGTTCGAGGATGTCGAGATGGATGCCGCCGCAATCGGTGCAGCGCATGGTCCAATACTCGCATCCGGCGCGGCCGCTGATCACGCGGAGCACCGTGAGATCGCCGTCGCATTCCGGGCAGCTGCACAACACATTGCGGGCGTAAATCCTCGGCCGCGGCGTGTCTTCGAATTCGATGACTGACATGAACCGGTCCCCCCTTTACCCTGCGCCGTCCCTGGGTTCGCTTGCAGTCCCGCTCGCTTATTCGTCGTCGCTGTCGTCGGCCCGTCGGCGGAAGCGATCGATGTGATGCTTGGCATCGGCAATCGCGGCGTCGGGATCGGGCCAGGCGAAGCCGACTTCCATGGCCGGAAACAGCACCCCGTCGATGGCAACCGGGCTGAAATCGGCGCGCCTGATCCGGGCGTGCCACAGCCCCTTGCCAGCTTCGAAGGATTCGATGTCAAAGCCGTCGTAGATGGTCGTCATTGTAGTCCCCAAAATGTCCCGCTTGAGCGTCTTGTTGAAGGGTCAGGGGACCACGTTTGCGGATTCCGGGATGTGAAGCCGTTCACAAGCGCCGGGCTTTTTTGGCAGCCAGCCTAGTTCCGCTCCGAGCTGCGGCCGGTTCGCCGGACGCGACGGGCGGCAGGTTCCGACGCCGCGCGCATGATCCAGCGGCGGAAGGCGGCAAAGTCGCGCTGCTCGGTCTGGAAGCTGCGGTAGAGCAGGTACCAGCGCATGCCCTTGGGCACCGAGAGGTCGAATGGTGCCACCAGCCGGCCGGCGGCGAGATCGTCGTCGATATAGGGCCGGATGCCCATCGCGATGCCGAGCCCGTCGGCAGCGGCCTGGAGTGCCTGGCCGTAGAACTGGAACTCCGGGCCGCGCGCGTTGATCCTTGTAAGGCCTGAGGCCTTCAGCCAGATCGGCCAGTCCTCGGGCGAATGCTCGACGCGAATCAGGCTGGGGCCTTTGAGGTCCGCCGGCCGCTTCAGGCTGGAAGCGAGCCGGGGCACGCAGACCGGCGTGAGGTCGCCGGCAAACAGCGGCTCGGCCACCAGCCCCGGCCAGTCGCCGGTGCCGAGCTTGATGCCGCAGCTCCAGTCCTCGCCGAACGGCACCGACGCGCCGCCGGTGGTAAAGCGCACCTCGATGTCGGGCTCTTCGTTGCGAAACTCCGACAGGCGCGGGATCAGCCAGCGCATCGCAAAGGTATGGCCGACGCCGATGGTGAGCACGCGGACGCCCGAGGGTGCCGTCACCTGGGCGGTGAGGCTTGCGAGCGCATCGAAGATCGGCGTCAGCCCGCTCTGATAGGCGCGGCCTGCCTGCGTGAGGAGCAGCTTGTTGGCCTTGCGCTCGAACAGCGCGACGCCGAGCCGTTCTTCCAGGATGTGCACCATGCGGCTGACCGCGGCGGCCGATACACTCAGCTCGAGGCCGGCCGCGGCAAAGCTGCCGGCCCGTGCCGCGGCTTCGAATGCCTTGATGCCGTTGAGAAACAGCAAGCGCCGCAATGACCGACCCTCAGGAAAGCTGATGCCAGGCCAAGATAACTCAGTTTGCGCGCCGGAGGCAAGCGCGGCACGTTCTCCTTCGCTTCTCCACCCGTGCGGGGAGATAGCCAACAGGAGATTCTCTCGTGACGCCGATCATGATCGCTGCCCTTGGATTTCTGATGGTCGGCACCGCGTTCCTGTCGGGCCTGTTCGGCATGGCCGGCGGGTTGATCTTGATCGGTGTGCTGCTGGCCTTGATGCCGCTGCCCACCGCGATGGTGCTGCATGCGATAACTCAGATGGCCTCGAACGGCTGGCGCGCGTTTCTCTGGCGCGCGCATATCCGCTGGCGGCCGGTCGCGAACTATATGGTCGGCGCGACTGTCGCGCTCGCAGCGTGGTCGATCACCCGCTATGTGCCGGATAAGCCGGTCGCGCTGCTGCTGCTCGGCACCACCCCGTTCATGGCGCGGCTGCTGCCCGCCAACATCACGCCGGATCCCGACCGTCTCTGGCAAGGCACCGTCTACGGCACGATCTGCATGGGCCTGATGCTGATGACCGGCGTATCGGGGCCGCTGCTCGACACCTTCTTCCTCGGCGGCGATTTCGGCCGGCGCGAGAAGGTGGCGACCAAAGCGATGTGCCAGCTCGTCAGCCATTTCACCAAGCTGATTTATTTCGGTGGCGTCATCGACCAGGCCGCGACGCTCGATCCGGTGCTCGCCGGGGTCGCGATCTTGGCGTCGATGCTCGGCACCACGCTGGCACGCCGCCTCCTCGAAGCCATGACCGACCAGCAATTCGTGGCCTGGTCGTACAAGCTGATCACCACCATCGCCTGCTACTACATCGCCTATGGCGGCTGGCTCCTGCTTCGTACGCCGGTGCTGGCGGCCTTCGACAAGGGAGGTTTGCAATGAGCGAGACCGCCGATCCGCTGGTGCTGGACTTCGTCGAATGGGTCGCGCGCGAGCCGCGCGCCTATGCCGAGGTCATTGCGACCTGGAAGACCTCGTGCCCGCGCCTCACCATCTGGGAAGACGCCGCCGACCGCGGCTACGTCGCGCGCGAAACGCGACCCGGAATAGGACTGATCATCGCGCTGACGGAAGACGGCGAAAGGCTGCTGCGCACGAACGGGCGTTAGCTCTCGCCACATCCGTCATTGCGAGCGCAAGCGAAGCAATCCAGAATAGGAGACCCTCACCCTGAGGAGCGCGCACCTTGCGCGCGTCTCGAAGGGCGAGGCCGAGATCGGCCTTCATCCTTCGAGACGCGCGTTCGCGCTCCTCAGGATGAGGGGCTGGCAGCTAAGGGCCCTTTCATGTCACTAAAACTCTTCGAACTCGTCGGCACCGACGCCGCGCGCCCGTTCAGCCCTTTCTGCTGGCGCACGCGGATGGCGCTGGCACACAAGGGGCTGGCGGCGGAATCACTGCCCTGGCGCTTCACCGAGAAGAGCGCGATTGCGCCGCACGGCTCGGAGAAGGTTCCGGTGCTGCTGCATCATGACGAGCCGGTGGTCGATTCCTGGGCGATCGCGAACTACCTCGAAGACCAGTTTCCGGATAGCCCGTCGCTGTTCGGTGGCGAGGGCGGCCGTGCCATGGCGCGCATGCTCAATGCCTGGGGCGACATCACCATCGTCGGCGGCATCTTTCCGCTGATCGTCGCCGACATCCCGAAGAATCTGGCCGAGGTCGACGCTGCCTATTTCCGCCAGTCGCGCGAGGCGCGTTTCGGCGGCAAGAGTCTGGAAGAGGTGATGTCGGGCCGCGATGCCGGCGTGGTCGCGTTCCGCAGATCGCTCGAAGTGATGCGTCAGACCCTGAAGAAGCAGCCCTTCATCGGCGGCGCCGCGCCGAACTATGCCGACTACATCGTGTTCGGCGGATTTCAGTGGTCGCGCGTGACGAGCCCGTTCAGGCTGCTGGAAGTCGATGACCCGGTTTATGCGTGGCGCGAAAAACTGCTGGATGCATTCGACGGCATGGCACGAGAATCGCCGGGGTATCCAGTCTAAGCTTCGTAGCCCGGATTACGCTTGCGCTCCATCCGGGCTTCGCGCCGCCGCAGCCTTGCGCAGGCACGCCCGGCACAGACAATCCTCGCCCTTGACCGGCATCGGCAACCGCGCCGTTTCCTCCGCGCACCAGCAGGTGCCGGAGAGGTCGCAACCGAACTCGGTGCCGCAGCGGGAGCAGGTGAGGCGGCGCGGTTCCTGCACTGGAATTTCTTGCGGATTTGTCATGATTTGCGCAAAAGCTGGGCCGTCAGTTTCATGCCGGGTTCATCTCCGGCTGCGGTATATTAGGCCTCGCGCCCGGACTCGGAAAGCGGTTAGCAACGCGCGAAGGACACATCGATGGCCCGCGATTCGCAAGCCGCCCTGGTTGCGCTCAACCGTTTCGGCTTCGGCGCCCGCGGCGGCGCGTCCGGCGATCTCATCAACGCGGCCTCGGATCCGCGCGGGTTCGTCAAGGCGGAACTGAGCCGCCCCAATGGCATACTGCTGGAGGCGCCAGGGCTGCAATCCACGCCGCAGCTCGGACAGGCCGTGTTCGCCTATCAGGACCAGGTCAAGCAGGCGCGCGAGGCCGCCGCCAAAGCCGGCGCGCCGACCGAGGCGCCGGCCGATCAGAAGCCTGGATTGCGTCGCAATCTCTCGCTGAATGCAGTCGCGACCGAGATTGCCGGCCAGATGGCGGAAGCCAAGCCGGCTGACAACAAGCCTGCCGACAATATGGCGAAGCCAGGCGCCATGCAGCCTAACGCGGCGACACCGCCTGTCGTAAGGCCCGCTCCGCAACCGCTCAATGTCATCCAAAAGACCTTTCGCGCCGAGGCGCTGGCGCGGTTGCAGCGCGCGACGCTGGTCGAGTGCGGCTTCACCGAGCGGCTGGTGGTGTTCTGGTCCAACCATTTCTGCATCTCCGCGAGCAAGGGTGAGCTGGCGCGGATTTGGGCCGGCGCGTTCGAGCGCGAGGCGATCAGGCCGAACGTGCTCGGGCGCTTCGCCGACATGCTCAAGTCCGTCGAGCAGCATCCGGCGATGCTGTTCTTCCTCGACAACCAGCAATCGCTCGGGCCGGACTCGCGCGCGGGCCAGAACCGCAAGCGCGGGCTGAACGAGAATCTCGCGCGCGAGATCATGGAGCTGCATACGCTCGGCGTCGGCGGCGGCTACACCCAGCAAGACGTCACCTCGCTCGCGCGCATCATCACCGGCTGGACCTTTGCCGGCCGGCAGGGGCAGTTAGGGGTGCCCGGCTCGTTCGTGTTCAACACCAATGCGCACCAGCCCGGGCCGCAAATGCTGCTCGGCAAGACCTATGAGCCGACGGGCCTTGCGCAGGGCGAGGCCGCGCTTGCCGACATTGCGCGCCATCCCTCGACAGCGAATTTCATTGCCACAAAATTGGTCCGCCATTTCGTCGCCGACGATCCGCCGCCTGCGTTGGTGGCGCGATTGCGCGATGTTTTCGTCAAGACTGACGGCGATCTCAAGGCGATGTCGACGGCGTTGGTCGATTCCGACGACGCGTGGAAGGCGCCGCTGACCAAGATGCGCAGCCCATACGATTTCGTGATCGCCAGCGGCCGGTTGCTCGCGCGCGTGCCGGAGGATCCCGGTAGCTATCTCAATAATCTCAATCTGCTGGGACAGCCGCTGTGGTCGCCGGCTGGGCCGAATGGTTTTGCCGATACCAGCGCCGCCTGGGCTGCGCCCGAAGGCATCAAGCTTCGGCTCGACATCGCCGCGCAAATGGGTGCGCGGCTCGGCAACAATATCGACCCGATCGACCTGCTGGAATTCGCGGCGGCAGATGCTGCCTCCATCGAAACGCGGCGTACCATCGAGCGCGCGGAGTCGCGGCAGCAAGCATTGGCGCTGCTGTTGATGTCGCCGGAAATGCAGAGGAGATGACGATGATCGACTGCGTCGAGAACCGGCTCATCACCTCGCGCCGTAACCTCCTGCTCGGCGGTGCGTCCTTCGCGGCCTGGGCCTATTTGCCGAAATTCGCGCGCGCGGCCGATGGCCGCGACCCCCGGCTGATCGTGGTGATCCTGCGCGGCGCGCTTGACGGCCTCTCGACCGTCGCGCCGGTTGGCGACCCCGACTATGCCGGCCTGCATGGATCGATCGCGCTTACCGCTGACGGTATGCATCCCGCGATCATGCTCGATACTTTCTTTGCGCTGCATCCGGCGATGCCTGAGTTCGCGCGGATGTATCGCGACATGCACGCCGCGGGTGATCCACGCGGTGGCGACGCCCTATCGCGACCGTTCGCATTTCGACGGCCAGGACGTGCTCGAAAGCGGCTACGCCGGCCCGGGGCGCGTGCAATCCGGCTGGCTCAACCGCGCGCTGGAAGCGCTGCCGCGCGGCGAGCGTGTGTCGAGCGGACTTGCGGTCGGCCCGACCACGCCGCTGGTGCTGCGCGGCAATGCGCCGACCGTCGGCTGGGCGCCGGTGGCGCTGCCGCAAGCCGATGACGACACCGCGATGCGTCTGGTCGATCTCTACCGTCACCGCGATCCGGCGCTGGCATCGGCCTTGTCGCAGGGCCTTCAACTCGAGAAGGCTGCGAGCGGCGACGACATGAAGCGGAAGCCCGGCAACGCGGCCGCGCAGATGCGGCAGGTCGCGCGCGGCGCCGCAAAACTGATGGCGGCCGACGACGGTCCGCGCATCGCCGCGCTCGCCTTCGACGGCTGGGACACGCACGCCAATGAGGGCGGGCCAGTGGGGCGCCTCGCGGTCCTGCTCGGCGGGCTCGACGGCGCGCTCGCCGAATTCGAAAGCGGCCTCGGCGAACGCTGGCGCGACACCGTCGTCGTGGTCGCGACCGAATTCGGCCGCACCGCGCGCATCAACGGCACCGACGGGACCGACCACGGCACGGGAACGATCGCGCTGCTCGCCGGCGGCGCGGTGAAGGGCGGCCGCGTCATCTCCGACTGGCCCGGCCTCAAGCTCGCCAACCTTTACGAGGGCCGCGACCTCAAGCCCACTACCGATCTGCGCTCCGTGATCAAGGGCGTGCTGCAGGGACAGTTCGGCCTGTCGGATCGCGTGCTGGCCGAGACGGTGTTCCCGGACAGCGCAGGCGCACGACCGATGAAAGGGCTGGTTGCCTAAACTGTCATTCCGGGTTCGCGCCTTGCGGCGCGTCCCGGAATGGCGACATGATCAGCCGAACATCAGGAGACCATCACCCATGTACATCGCCATGAACCGCTTCCGCGTCACCAAAGGCTCCGAAACCGCTTTCGAGCAGGTCTGGCTTTCGCGCGATACCCATCTGGACAAGGTGCCGGGCTTCGTCGAGTTTCATCTGCTGCGCGGTCCCGAGCTCGAGGACCACACCCTGTACGCCTCGCACACGATCTGGGCCAACCACGCCGCGTTCGAGGCCTGGACCCAGTCGGAGGCGTTTCGTGCCGCGCATCAGCGCGCCGGCGACAACAAGCCGCTGTATCTCGGCCATCCCCAGTTCGAAGGCTTTGAGGTGATGCAGACTGTGGGACGCGGCGCGAAGTAGCACGCCGCCGCAGAGTTCAGCCCAGCGTGATCTTGTCGATCTCGGCAAGATCATCCGCACCGAGCTTCCACGCGACCGCCCTCACGTTCTGCTCGACCTGCTCGACGCGGGTCGCGCCGGCGATCACGCTCGACACTTGCGGGCGTGCAGCGAGCCAGGAGAAGGCGAGCTCGAGCATGCTGTGGCCGCGTACCTTCGCGAAGGCCGTGAGCTTCTCGACGATGTCCTCGTTGCGCGGCGTGACGTAGCGGTCGCGCAGCCGCGGCACCTTGCCGAAGCGGGAGTCATCGGGCGCGGTCTCCCCCTTTCTGTATTTGCCGGTCAGAAGTCCGCTTGCGAGCGGGAAGAACGGCAACAGACCGAGCTTGTATTCCTGCGCGGCCGGCAGCAGATCCTTCTCGATGTCGCGCACGACGAGGGAGTATTCGTCCTGGCAGGAGATGAAGCGGCTGACATTCGTCGCGCGTGCGACGTACTCCGCCTCAGCGACCCGCCAGGCCGGAAAGTTCGAATTGCCGATGTAGCGAACCTTGCCTTGACGGACGAGATCGTCGAGGGCGCGCAAGCTCTCCTCGATCGGCGTCAGTGGGTCAAAATCGTGCTGCTGGTAGAGATCGATGTAATCGGTCTTCAGCCGCTTCAGGCTCGCGTGCACGGCGTCCATGATGTAGCGGCGCGAGGCGCCCTGCTTGGTTCCGTCTTCCGCCATCGGCTTGGAATATTTCGTCGCCAGCACGATGTCCTTGCGGCGATCGCCCAGCACGGCGCCGAGTACATTTTCCGAACCACCCATGTTCGAATAGACGTCCGCGGTGTCGAACAGCGTGATGCCGAGATCGAGCGCGCGATGGATCACCTTGCGCGAGGTCTCCAGGTCGGTGCGTTGGCCGAAATTGTTGCAGCCGAGCCCAACCGCAGACACGCGCAGGCCGGAGGCGCCGAGATTGCGAATTTCCATGGCAGATCCCTGTCAGATGAGCAGCGGCGCATTGTGACCGCCGTACGCCGCAGCAGCAAGCCGCCAGCCGCGTTGCTGCCATACCGACAAGGGACTGCCGACAAGGGACTGCCGACAAGGAACTGCCGACAAGGAACTGCCGACAAAAAAACGCGGCCCCTGTCAGACGCGGCGACTGACGGGGACCGCTTGGAGCGCTTGATCGGTAACGGGGGGCCTGATCAGACGCAGGTGCAACCTAGTCCCGCCATGTTACGCGCGGGTGACAGGCAAAGTTATCCACAGGGCTCGCGATCACGAGGATCAGAAGATCTTGCGATAGACGATGAAGCCGGAGCGCTCGGCGACCTTATCGTACAGGCGCTGCGCCGTGACGTTGGTCTCGTGCGTCTGCCAGTAGACGCGCGGGGCTCCCGCGAGTTTCGCGCGCTCGTAGACGCCGTGGATCAGCGCCGAGCCGACACCTTTGCCGCGAGCAGCCTCAGTCGTGAACAGGTCCTGCAAATAGCAGGACGGCTCGATCGCGGTAGTGCTGCGGTGAAAGAGATAATTCGTCATCCCGAGCAGGCGGCCGTCGCTCTCGGCGACCAATCCGTGCACCGGCTCATAGGCATCGAAAAAGCGCTGCCACGTCACGCGCGTGATTTCGGGGGCGAGCGCAGTCGGGCCCGAGCGGCCGTAGAAGGCGTTGTAGCCGTCCCACAACGGCAGCCATTGTTCGTAGTCCTGCCTCGTGACGGAGCGAATGGTGAGCGACATATGAAATTCCCGCGATCGATGAGCGTCCTTCATACTTGATGATGGACGTGCTGATCAATCGCGCACTACTCCGCGACGCGCAGATAGCGGATCAGCTTGCGGCCCGCGGGATCGCGCAGCGAGCGGTAGTAGTCGGCGCGGGACGGCGCATCGGTATGCCGCACGAGGTCGGTCACGGGCGTGTAGCTCAACATGCGCCCGCCATCGGGCAGCGCGGCGCACACGAAGCGCAACACCTCGCCATTGCGCAAGGCGATGTTGATCGGCGTGGCATCGCCGATCCGCACCATCTCCATGCGCTGGGCGATGAAGGTGCCGAGCTCGTCCTCGGGCAATTCGAACGCGCCGGTGTCGCGGCCGTGATACATCAGCGCGATGAATGGCGGCTTGCCGTCGGCGATGTCGTCCGGCACCGCAAAATAATCGCGGAACGCGCGGTTGATGAACTCGGCGCGCGTCTCGGCATCGAGCAGCACGATGCCGATATCGGCCTGGTCGAGCGCGGCCGACAGCCGCGCGGCGGTGGCGTGGCTCTGACGCTCGGCGGCAAAAATGCCGAGCAGCCGCCCGCGCTTCAGGCCGGTGATGCCTGCGGTGCCCGTGGCCGTCATTGCCAGGAGGCCGAGCTGAACCAGATTCGCCGTGGTAAGGTCGGAAATGCCGTGCTGGCTGAGCAACAGCAGCGCCGCGCCGATGACGGCGACGGCTGCGCTGGCGACGGCGGGCGCGAGACCCGAGAACGCGCCGGCAAGCGCCACGATGCAGACCAGCAGCGGCGCAGGCGAGGGAGTGGGGACAAAACGATCGAAAAGCATCGTCAGCAGCACAGTCGCTGCCGTCAGCGCCGGACCGAAGATCACACGCCATCCGAACCGCATGGGGCTGTCTCGCTCCTCCCCGAACGAGGTAAGGCGGCAACACTGACTGATCGTTGCGCCAATGCGATGCGGTTTCGCGCGGCGCGCTTAACGCGGACTTGCGTCCAAGCGCAAAGCTTTCGGATGATTTTAGACCAAGTGCGCGTGCTTGACGCGTTGTTGCAGCGCGGGCGCATTCAGGGTCGATGTCCCCGGGCCCTTGCGCGTGCCGACCAATATCAGCAGTGATGCCGCGACGAGGATGGCCGCAGTCAGGGTGATTGCAACGACTACCACAGGTGATTTCATCGACGTCCTGTCGCGATGCCGGTCG
The DNA here is from genome assembly GCF_054056555.1 of Bradyrhizobium sp. LM2.9. Classification (NCBI taxonomy): domain Bacteria; kingdom Pseudomonadati; phylum Pseudomonadota; class Alphaproteobacteria; order Hyphomicrobiales; family Nitrobacteraceae; genus Bradyrhizobium; species Bradyrhizobium sp. LM2.9. Next base: position 4,886,264 of record NZ_JBSRYJ010000002.1, on the reverse strand, counting down.
GCGCGGGGCATGCGGCGCCTTGAAGGCGGGTCCAGGATGAAACGGGAATCAGACCGGCAGGCCCATCGCCATGGTCGCCTTGGTCGACAGCACTGTCAGGGTGACGATCAGGCACAGCGAGAGCGCGGCGACGGCGAGCGAGGCCGCGACCGCGTTGGTCAGCCGGGAAGACGAAACGGTAGCGGGTTGGCCTTGAAAGCCCGCCGCGCCGGACGCCCGAACCATGGTCTAAATCCTTCAAGGCGCGAGCGAATCACCCACGACATCGAACAATTTCACCGTGGCAACCGGCAATATTGCGGCGGCCAGCACGCCGAAAATGGCGAGATTGCGGCAAGGAAGACCGTTGTGCCCGCTATTCGCCAGAGCGCGATCGCTCCGTCAGGCGCCCGCGGCGATGCTGGCGGGGTCCTCGATGTCGGCCGGCCGCCAGTCCATTGCGACGAAGCCGGGGGCCGCTTCCACGCGCTCCAGCCAGTCCCGGATCGCCGGGAAGGTCGAGAGGTCGAAGTCGCAGCGGTCGGCAAGGTGGGTATAACCGTACAGCGCGATGTCGGCGACCGTGAGCTGGCGGGCGGCGAAATAGGCGTTGGTCTTGAGGTGGTTTTCCATCACCTGGAGGGCGCCATAGCCGCGCTCCATCCAGTCCTCCAGCGAATGGGTCTGCAGGTCGCGGCCGCCCCTCACCAGCGACAGCCAGAAATAGGCCGCGCCGATGTTCGGCTCCAACGCGTGCTGCTCAAAGAACATCCACTGCAGCGCTTCGGCACGATCGATGCGGTTCTCCGGCGCGAGCGGAGTGCCGACGGCGACATACCAGAGGATGGCGTTGGACTCGGCGAGATAGCGATCACCGCCGACCTCGAGCAGCGGCACCTGACCGGACGGGTTCTTGGCCAGGAAGTCCGGGGTGCGGCTCTCGCCGCGCAGAATGTCCACCTCGACCGCTTCGTAAGGCAAGTTCAACAGCGCCAGCGCAAGGCGGACCTTGTAGCTGTTGCCCGAGCGTTGCATCGAATAGAGCTTGTACATTCTGAGGATGATTCCGGAAGACGGGAAGGCGCGGCGCTTGTTGCCCTGCAACGCGGCTAAACAATGATGCCGATGCGAATCCGCTGCAAGGGCCAGCCAATAGAAAAACTCGAAAACCCTACCGCATTGCAAACCGGCGGAAGATCATTTCCGTGCGACCATGCAATTCAGTTCACGCTTGCGTCAATTCGTGTGCGCATCGTTACGCACGAGGCGTGCGCTGAAGCCTTCACCTTGTTATGGCCGGGCATAGCCGCCCGAAAGACGGCGTCGCTTCCGGCCTATGTCCCGGCCATCCACGATCTCACTGCATCACCAAAGAACGTCGATACCCGGGACAGCCCGGGCAAGACGACCTGCTGTCGCCAACACGCAAAATTGCTCCGAGGACAAGCCTTGTCGGATATGTGGGATTTGCCTGGCAAAGTTGCGGAAAATTGCGAAGAATCCAGACTTGAAACGCTCCAGACCCGTAAACTTTTGCGAGATCGGACCGAAGTTTCTTGCGGTGCAACGGCACTCGTTTTAGGGTGGTTCATTCCCACAATCGGAGTCGTGAGGCCAAAGGGTTCACGACGCTTGTCAGGAGATGACGATGCCCTTCCTTGCCGCTGCGCTCGACCGTGTGAAGCCGTCCGCCACCATCGCGGTCACGGATAAAGCACGTGCGCTGAAAGCGGCGGGCCGCAACGTCATCGGCCTCGGCGCCGGCGAGCCCGACTTCGACACGCCCGCCAACATCAAGCTGGCGGCGATCCGCGCCATCGAAGCCGGCAAGACCAAGTACACTGCGGTCGACGGCATTCCCGAGTTGAAGGAAGCCATCATCGCCAAGTTTCAGCGCGAGAACGGCGTCGTCTACAAGGCAAACCAGATCATCGTCGGCACCGGCGGCAAGCAGGTGCTCTACAACGCGCTGATGGCAACCATCAATCCGGGCGACGAGGTGATCATCCCCGCGCCGTACTGGGTCAGCTATCCCGAGATGGTGGCGCTCGCCGGCGGCGAGCCGGTGCCGGTGGTCTGCACCGCCGCGGCCGGCTTCAAGCTCCAGGCCGATGCGCTCGAGCGCGCGATCACGCCAAAGACCAAATGGGTGATCCTGTGCTCGCCGTCGAACCCGACGGGAGCTGCCTACACCAGGACCGAGCTGAAGGCGCTCACCGACGTGCTGGTCAAGCATCCGCATGTCTGGGTGATGACCGACGACATGTACGAGCACCTCGTCTATGACGACTTCCAGTTCACCACGGTCGCGCAGGTCGAGCCGAAACTCTACGACCGCACGCTGACCGTGAACGGCGTGTCGAAGGCCTATTGCATGACCGGCTGGCGCATCGGCTATGCCGGTGGTCCGGCGCAGCTCATCAAGGCGATGTCGACGATCCAGTCGCAGTCGACGTCGAACCCGTCGTCGATCGCGCAATGGGCAGCGGTTGAGGCGCTGAACGGTCCGCAGGACTTCATCCCCGCCAACAACAAGGTGTTCAAGGAGCGCCGCGACCTCGTCGTCTCCATGCTCAACCAGGCCAAGGGCATCGAGTGCCCGCGTCCCGAAGGCGCCTTCTACGTCTATCCGTCCTGCGCCGGCACGATCGGCAAGACCGCGCCGTCGGGCAAGGTGATCGACAATGACGAGACGTTCGTGACCGAACTGCTCGAGACCGAAGGCGTTGCCGTCGTGCAGGGCTCGGCGTTCGGGCTTGGACCTGCGTTCCGCATCTCCTACGCGACCAAGACCTCGGACCTCGAAGACGCCTGCAATCGCATCCAGCGCTTCTGCGGCAATCTGCGCTAAGCCTGTCACGACGAAACGAACTGGAATGAAAAGGCCCGCTTCGCGCGGGCCTTTTTTATTCCTGCACGCAATCTGGCACCGCAGGGAATGTTGTGCCATAGACCATTGCGTCACGGGTAGGCGTGCATCTCTGCTCGCATCACGTTCATCGCCGGAGATATTTCATGCGCCGTTCACTCCTTCTCGCCGGGATCGCCGCCGCCAGCCTCGTTGCCTCGGTCGTGGTCGCCGACGCGCAGCAGCGGATGGTGCGGGTCGGCGTGCTCGAATGCCGCGGCGGCGCCAGCGTCGGCTTCATCGTGGGATCGGTGACCAATCTCGGCTGCGTGCTGCGCGCCGAGGGCTTGCCGGAGGATCGCTACGTCGCGACCATCCGCAAAGTCGGCCTCGATATCGGCATCACCCAGGAGACCGCGCTGGCCTGGGGCGTGTTCGCGCCGGTCGACCGGCTCGGACCGGGCGACCTCTCGGGCACTTATGCGGGTGCGCAGGGTAGTGCCTCGGTCGGCGTCGGTCTCGGCGGCAACGTGCTGGTCGGCGGCTCCAACAATTCGATCGCGCTCCAGCCCCTCAGCGTGCAGGGCCAGGTCGGCCTCAACGTCGCGGCCGGGCTTGAGAGCCTGGAACTTCGCCCCGGCCGTTAAGAGCTGGCCGTCAATAACCTGATCTCACTGACGACGCACCGCAGCGATTTTTGATGCTTGCCAAATCTCGGGGACGGGCAGAGCATCTGCGCTTGCCGACCCAATCATGGGCCGAGCTCCACACCAAGGAGGCGGCGAATGGGACAAGACGTCAGAAGTCCCCGAGGTCCACGGTGCATTGCGCTGGTGGGCCCTTTCCAAAGCGGTAAAACCACACTCCTCGAAGCAATCCTGGCGCGAACGGGCGCGATCCCGCGCGCCGGCAGCGTCGATGCCGGAACCTCCGTCGGCGACGCCAGTGCCGAAGCCCGTCATCATAAGATGACCGTCGGGCTCACTGCCGCCACCACGAATTTTATGGGCGACAGCTACACCTTCCTCGATTGTCCCGGTTCCGTCGAGTTCGCCCACGACATGCGCGCCGCGCTGCCTGCGGTCGACGCCGCAATCGTGGTCTGCGAAGCCGACGAGAAGAAGCTGCCGCAGCTTCAGATCATCCTGCGCGAGCTGGAGGAGCTGAATATCCCGCGTTTCCTGTTCCTCAACAAGATCGACCGCGCCAACAAGCGCATCCGCGAAACGCTCGAGATACTCCAGCCCGCCTCGCGCGTGCCGCTGGTGCTGCGCCAGATCCCGATCTGGAACAACGAGCTGATCGAGGGTTTCGTCGATCTCGCGCTGGAACGCGCGTTCGTCTACCGCGAGCACAAGGCCTCCGAAGTGGTCGCGCTCGAAGGCGGCGATCTCGATCGCGAGAAGGAAGCCCGCTTCTCGATGCTGGAGAAGCTCGCAGATCATGACGATGCGCTGATGGAGCAGCTGCTCGAGGACATCCAGCCGCCGCGCGATGCGGTGTTCGACGATCTCGCCCGCGAATTGCGCGAGGGGCAGATATGTCCGGTGCTGATAGGCGCCGCCGCACGCGAAAACGGCGTGCTGCGCCTGATGAAAGCGCTGCGCCATGAGGCGCCCGGTGTCGCGGAGACCGCAAAACGTCTCGGCGTTCCCGAGACCAGGGATGCGCTCGGCTTCGTGTTCAAGACGCTGCATTCACAGCACGGCGGCAAGCTGTCGCTGACGCGGCTGCTCGCCGGCCATCTCGACGACGGTGCCACGCTGCAATCCTCCTCCGGCGGAGCCAGCCGCATCTCCGGGATTCTCGCCGTCACCGGCGCCTACGACACCAAGCGTGGCGCGGCGGAAGCCGGCGACACGGTGGCGCTCGCCAAGCTCGATCCCATAAGCACCGGCGACACGGTCTCGAACGGCAAGACCCAGCCGGCTGCGCTCGCAGCCAGCGAGCCGACGCCGCCGGTGCTCGCGATCTCGGTTGCGGCCACCGACCGCAAGGACGACGTCAAGCTCGGCCAGGCGCTGACGCGGCTGCACGAGGAGGATCCTTCGCTCGTCTTCGTGATGAACGCCCAGACCCACGACACCGTGCTGTGGGGACAGGGCGAGATGCACCTGCGCGTCGCGAGCGAGCGGCTGCGCGACCGCTTTGGCGTCAAAGTTGCCTCGCATCCCCCCGCGATCGGCTATCAGGAGACCATCCGCAAGCCGATCGTCCAGCGCGGCCGCCACAAGAAGCAGTCCGGCGGCCACGGCCAGTTCGGCGATGTCGTGCTCGACATCAAGCCGCTGCCGCGCGGCGACGGCTTCAAGTTCGCCGAGAAGGTGGTCGGCGGCGCGGTGCCGCGCAACTACATCGGCGCGGTGGAAGAGGGCGTCGTCGACGGGCTCACACGCGGTCCGCTCGGTTTCCCCGTCACCGATTTGCAGGTGACGCTGACCGACGGCTCCTATCACAGCGTCGATTCCTCCGACCTCGCCTTCCGCACGGCGGCGCGGGTCGGGCTGAACGAAGGCCTTCCGTTATGCCAGTCGGTGCTGTTGGAGCCGATCCACGTGGTCGAGATCGTCTGTCCGACCGATGCCACCGCCAAGATCAACGCGATCCTGTCGGCGCGGCGCGGCCAGATCCTCGGCTTCGACACCCGCGACGGCTGGAGCGGATGGGACTGCGTCCGCGCCATGATGCCGGAAGCCGAGATCGGCGAGTTGATCGTCGAGCTGCGCTCGGCCACGGCAGGCGCCGGCAGCTTTACCCGCCAGTTCGACCACATGGCCGAAGTGACCGGCCGCGCCGCGGACCAGATCATCGCCGCGCATCAGCACGCGGCGTGAGCCGCCTCTCGCAGTAACAGACGCACGCTCTCGCCCTCTTCCCGTTGTTACGGGGAGAGGGAGACGCACAGCCCGTGGCGGCGAGCACCCTCTTGCGCTCGGCCCGGATTGATGTATTTTACATCATTGTGCATGCTCCAGACATCATTTATAATCTCTCATACGTGAGGCCAAGGTGATCACGTCGTTCCAGATGCGGGCAGCGCGCGCGCTGCTCGGCATTGACCAGAGGGCCTTGGCGGAACTCGCAGGCGTTTCGCTGCCGACCATTCAGCGGATGGAGGCGAGCACCGGCAACGTTCGCGGCGTGGTCGAGACCTTGATGAAGGTGGTCGAAGCCTTTGATCGGGCCGGCGTCGAGCTGATCGGCGAACAGGCGCGCAGCGAAGGCGGCGGACGTGGCGTTCGGCTGAAACAGCCGGGGCCGCCGCGTCGGGTTGGAGCGTGATCCCGCAATGATCATGCTCGGGAGCAGACTTAACTAACGCACCGTCGCGCCCCGATACGCGGCCGCACGATGCATCGGAGCGGTGTGGGCAGGGCATGAGCATCACAGGCGAACACGCAGGCAAGCTGCACCAGCTTCGTCGGCCGACCTTTACCGAACTCTATCTGCCGAAGCTCGTCACCGTGTGGCGCGAGGGCTATGGCTTGTCGGATTTCCGCGCCGATGTGTTCGCGGGCCTCACGGTCGCAATCGTCGCGCTGCCGCTGTCGATGGCGATCGCGATCGCTTCGGGCGTGACGCCGGACCGCGGACTCTACACCGCTGTTGTCGGCGGCTTCATTGCGTCACTGCTCGGCGGCAGCCGGTTCCAGATCGGCGGCCCGGCCGGCGCTTTCATTGTGCTGGTTGCAGCGACTGCCGACCGTCACGGGGTTGACGGCGTGGTCCTCGCCACGCTGATGGCGGGCCTGTTCCTGATCGCCGCGGGCTTCCTGCGGATCGGCACCTATATCAAGTTCATTCCGTATCCGGTGACGGTCGGCTTCACGGCCGGCATCGCCGTCATCATCTTCGCCAGCCAGCTGCGCGATCTCGGCGGGATCACGCTGGTCGCGAAAGAGCCGAGCGAATTCGTCCCAAAACTCGTCGCGCTCGCCGGGGGCCTGCACACCGTCAATCCGTCGGCCGTCGCGGTCGCGATCGTCAGCATTGCCATCATCGCCGGCCTGCGACGCTGGCGGCCGTCCTGGCCGGGCATCCTGATCGCGGTCGTGCTCGCGGCGGCCGCATGTGCCGTGCTGTCGCTGCCGGTGGAGACCGTCGGATCGCGCTTCGGCGGCATTCCGCGCGAACTGCCCGCGCCGGCCTTGCCTGCGTTCTCGCTCGCGAAGGCGACGGCCGTGCTGCCGGATGCGATCGCCTTCGCGCTGCTCGCCGCCATCGAATCGCTGCTGTCGGCGGTGGTGGCCGACGGCATGACTGGACGCCGTCACCGCTCCAATTGCGAGTTGGTGGCGCAAGGCGCCGCCAATGTCGGCGCGGCGCTGTTCGGCGGCATCTGCGTCACCGGGCTGATCGCGCGCACCGCGACCAACATCCGCGCCGGCGCGCGGGGGCCGCTCGCGGGCATGCTGCATTCGATCTTCCTGCTGCTGTTCATGCTGATCGCGGCGCCGCTCGCGAGCTACATCCCCCGCTGGCCGCGCTCGCCGCCGTGCTCGTCGTGGTGGCTTGGACCATGGCAGAGAAGCACGAATTCGCGACGCTCCTGCGCTCGTCGTGGGGCGATGCCGTCGTGCTGCTCGCAACCTTCCTGCTCACCATCTTCCGCGATCTGACCGAAGGCATTTTGGTCGGCTTCGCGCTTGGCGCGGTGCTGTTCATCCATCGCATGGCGGAAATGACGGGCATCGAGGAACGTTCGCCGCTGGTGGCCGCCGATCGTCCCGATGACGGCAATGGCGAGCGCGTGCCTTACGACCCCGCGCTCGCGGTCGATCGCGACGTGCTGGTCTATCGCATCACCGGCGCGTTCTTCTTCGGCGCCGCCTCGGCGATCGGCAGCGTGCTCGACGGCATTGCCGACAAGCGCAAGGGCTTCGTGGTCGACTTCGCCGCAGTGCCGTTCCTGGATTCGACGGCGGCCAACGTGCTGGGACGCGTCGCCGCAAAAGCCCACCGGCAGGGCATCCGGCTGTTCATCACCGGGGCATCGCCTGCGGTTCGCCGCGCGCTGCTCACCCATGGCGTCACGCCGCCGCGAGCGCGTTATCGCGAGACCATCGCGCGTGCCGTCGCCGACATCAAGGGCCGCACGGCCCAGCTCGCGGGCGATGACGCGGGCACGGCCTAGCGCCGCGGCCTTCCCGGGGCGTCCGCGCGCTTGACAGGGCCCGCGGGACGCGAAATGGATCGCCTCCGACGCTCCCAGGGAAGGATGACCGTGACCAATGCTCCCGCAGCCTGTCTGATCGGATGGCCGGCCGCGCATTCGCGCTCGCCGCTGATCCACCATTACTGGCTGCGCACGCTCGGGATCGAGGGCGGCTATCTCATCGAGGCGGTTCCACCCGATAATTTGCGCGACTTCGTGCTGCGGCTGTCACTGCGCGGCTTCGCGGGCGCTAATGTCACCATCCCGCACAAGGAAAGCGTGCTTGAGCTCTCGAAGCCCGATGCCCGCGCGCAGGCGGTCGGAGCGGCCAACACGCTGTGGTTTGCTGACGGCGAGCTGCGCTCGACCAACACCGACGTCGAGGGTTTCGTCGGCAATCTCGACGCCAGCGCGCCCGGATGGGACGCAGCCGGCGAGGCGCTGGTGCTTGGCGCCGGCGGCTCCTCGCGTGCGATCGTGTTCGGGCTGCTCGAGCGCGGCTTCAAGCGCATCCATCTCGCCAACCGAACCATCGCGCGGGCCGAGACGCTTGCAAGACAGTTCGCACCGAACGTGCATCCTGTTACATGGGACGCCGTGAACGACCTCCTGCCGCGCGCAAAACTTCTCGTGAACACGACCTCGCTCGGCATGCACGGTCAGCCTCCACTCGACGTTGAGGTCGCCCGCCTGCCGGACGGCGCCGTGGTCGCCGATCTCGTCTATGTTCCGCTGATGACGCCGCTGCTGGCGGCCGCAAAGGCGCGCGGGCTGAAGACCGCCGACGGCCTAGGCATGCTGCTGCATCAAGCGGTTCGCAGGCTTCGAGCTGTGGTTCGGCCAGCGGCCGCAGGTCACGGCCGAGCTGCGCGCGCTGGTCGAGGCCGATCTCACAAAGACTTGAGAGAATAGCGCGTAATCTCCGGCGTTCTATGTCCGTAGGGACAATAGGGACAATCGGAGACCATCATGTCTGTTCAACGTGCAACTTTCACACGTCCGCTCATCGCCGTCGCGATGGTGGCCGTCTCGACCCTCTCGGCACTTGCGCAAAGGGCGCCGGTGCCGACGCGCGTGCGCGGCACGATCGAAAGCGTCAATGGCGATACGATGCAAGTCAAGTCGCGCAGTGGTGAGGATGTCAAACTCCACATCGCCTCTGGCGTAAACGTGTCGGGCGTTACCAAAATTTCACTCGCCGACATCAAGACCGGCTCCTTTGTCGGTGCCACCACCGTGCCGGGACCGGACGGCGGTGCGAACGCGGTCGAGGTCCACGTGTTTCCGGAGAGCATGCGCGGCACCGGCGAGGGGTCGCGGCCCTATGACCTCAAGCCCAACTCCAGCATGACCAATGCGACCGTGTCGGAGAGCGTGGTCGGCAATGACGGCCATACGCTGCTGGTCAAATACAAGGACGGCGAGAAGAAGGTGTTCGTCGCTGACAACACCCCGGTGGTGACCTTCGTGCCTGGCGACAAATCCGATCTGAAGGCCGGCGCCAAGGTGATCGCCTTCATGAAGCAGTTGCCGGACGGCTCATTCGAGACCAACCGCGTCAGCGTCGGACGCGATGGTCTGACACCGCCGATGTGATTATTGCAGCCGGGAATAGCGGTGGTCACGCGGGGTTGCCGTACTGATCGCCGCAACTCCCTGGAGGGATATCATGCCGAAAGTGAACAACTGGATGCCACGCCTCGTCGTGGCCGCATTCGCCGCTTGCATCGTTACGTCATCCGTCTCGGCGCAGCAGGCGCCGACGGTCCGCATCCGCGGCACCATCGAGAGCGTCGACGGCAACATGCTCGATATCAAGAACCCGCGAAGGTACTGACGTGAAAGTGCGCATGACCGACAACGTCGCCGTCTTCGCGGTGGTGAAGACCTCGCTGTCGGAGATCAAGGACGGCTCCTATATCGGCGTCACCGGCCTGCCCGAGCCCGACGGCACCCAGAAGGCGATCGCCGTGCACATCTTCCCCGAAAACCAGCGCGGCGCGGCCGAAGGTTTTCGTCCCTGGGACGCCCGCGCCAATTCGACCATGACCAACGCCACGGTCTCACAGACGGTGAAGGGCACAGACGGCCAGAACATCACGGTCAAGTACAAGGACGGTGAGAAGAAAGTCGTGGTTCCGCCGGACACGCCGATCGTCACCTTCGTCGCGAGCGACAAATCCGAGCTCAAGCCGGGCGCCAAGCTGATCATTTTTGGTGCGGCGAAGAAGGACGATGGTTCGCTGGAAGCCAACCGGGTGAATGTCGGCAGGGACGGCGTGACGCCGCCGATGTGAGGCGTGAAACTGGCGGAGTCCGGCGCGCTAATACAAGGGTGGGCAAAGGCGCAACGCGCCGTGCCCACCAGCTTTCAACGATCGCAGCAAAATGGTGGGCATGCTTTCGCTTTGCCCACCCTGCGGCGCCTCACATCGCAATGATATGATCGTCGATCTCGTCGATCCTGTTGACGCCGCACAGGCCCATGGTGGTGAGCAGCTCCTTCTGGATGATGTCGATCGCCTTGGCGACGCCGGCCTGGCCCCCGGCGCCCAGGCCGTAGGCGTAGGCGCGGCCGATCATGCAGGACTTTGCGCCGAGCGCGAGCGCGCGCATCACGTCCTGGCCGGAGCGGATGCCGCCGTCGAACATGATCTCCATCCTGTCACCGACCGCGTCGGCGATCTCGGGCAGCACCTCGATCGATGACGGGGCGCCGTCGAGCTGACGCCCGCCATGGTTCGACACGACGAGGGCCTGCGCGCCGGTCTTGGCGGCCTCCTCGGCGTCCTCGACGTCCAGAATGCCCTTGATGACGAGCTTGCCCGGCCAGATGCTGCGGACCCACTCGATGTCCTTCCAGTTCAGCGAGGTGTCGAACTGCGAGGCGGTCCATTCCGCGAGGCGATTGAGGTCCTCGGTGTTCTTCACGTGGCCGGCGATGTTGCCGAAGGTGCGGCGCTTGCCCTGCAGCACGCCGGAGACCCACGCCGGCTTGGTCGCGAAATCCAAAAATTTCGACAGCGTCCACTCGGGGGGGATCGTCATGCCGTTCTTGATATCGGCATGACGCTGGCCGATGACCTGGAGGTCGACGGTGAGCACGAGGGCGCTGCACTTGGCGGCCATCGCGCGCTGGATCAGCTCCTTGATGAAGCCGCGGTCCTTCATCACGTAGAGCTGGAACCAGAACGGCTTCTCGACATTGGCCGCGATGTCCTCGATCGAGCAGATCGACATCGTCGACTGCGTGAACGGGATACCGGCGGCTTGCGCGGCGCGGCAGGCATGGATCTCACCATCGCCATGTTGCATGCCGAGCAGGCCCACAGGTGCCAGCATCAGCGGCATGGTCGAGGGCTCGCCGAGGATCGTGGTCGCGGTGTCGCGTTTGGAGACGTCGACCAGGATGCGCTGGCGGAACTTGATCGCCTGCATGTCATCGCGGTTGGCGCGCAGCGTTTCCTCGGCGTAGGAGCCGCGGTCGCAATAATCGAAGAACGCCTTCGGCACGCGGCGCTGATGCAGTGTGCGAAGATCGTCGATACAGGTGATATGCTTCATGAATTTTTCCCCGGCCCGTCTTTGCATCAGGAGTCTTGCATCGGAAGTCTTGCATCGGAAGATCGAGGGGTCATCTAGCATGGTTGGATGCTCAGCCAAATCGTTTGCATCCTTTGTGGAGAGGAGGTCGCCATGACGAGACCGCACGCCGGACCGACTCCGGAAGAGATCAAGGAGAAGCATGATCTCGAGGAAGCGCTGGAAGAAGGTCTGGAAGAGACCTTTCCGGGCTCCGATCCCGTCAACGTCACCCAGCCGGCGCCGAGCCGCGGCGACGGCCATGTGAAGCGCTCCAGCTAGGGGCGGGTTCCGCGCTGTTTCGGCGTTTTTCGCCGGGAATATAGTGTTAACAAGACGTTATCGGCGCCGTGGCGCGCCGGGTTCCGTAATGATTGATCATATTTTTTGAAGCCAAGTTAGCCGTGATGGCTCTATAAGAGCTCAGCAAATCAGGGATGCGGGGCCCGTTGGGGCACCCGGAGGTTGTAGTGGGGACCCCTGGTTGTTGCGTGGGGGACGATATGAGCCGCAAATATTTCGGGACGGACGGGATCCGGGGCCGCGCCAACGGACTGATCACGCCGGAGCTCGCGCTCAAGGTCGGCCAGGCCGCAGGCCTTGCGTTTCAGCGCGGTGACCACCGCCACCGGGTCGTGATCGGCAAGGACACCCGCCTGTCCGGCTACATGATCGAATACGCGATGGTCGCGGGCTTCACCTCGGTCGGTATGGACGTGCTGCTGGTCGGCCCGATGCCGACGCCGGCGGTGGCGATGCTGACCAAGTCGATGCGCGCCGATCTCGGCGTGATGATCTCGGCCTCGCATAATCTGTTCGAGGACAACGGCATCAAGCTGTTCGGCCCGCAGGGCTTCAAGCTTTCCGACGACGTCGAGAAGCAGATCGAGCAGCTGCTCGACGAGCCCATCGGCAAGCGTCTCGCACAGAGCGCCAGTCTCGGCCGCGCCCGCCGCATCGACGGCGTGCATGACCGCTATATCGAATTCGCCAAGCGCACGCTGCCGCGCGATCTGTCGCTCGACGGCCTGCGCGTCGTGGTCGATTGCGCCAATGGCGCCGCCTACAAGGTGGTGCCGGAAGCGCTGTGGGAGCTGGGCGCGGACGTGATTCCGATCGGTGTCGAGCCCGACGGCTTCAACATCAACAAGGAATGCGGCTCGACCTCGCCGGAAGCGCTGTCGAAGAAGGTGCGCGAGATGCGCGCCGACATCGGCATCGCGCTCGACGGCGACGCCGACCGCGTCATCCTGGTCGACGAGCGCGGCCATATCGTCGACGGCGACCAGTTGCTCGCGGTGATCGCGCAGAGCTGGAAGGAAGACGGACGGCTGTCGCGGCCGGGCATCGTCGCCACCGTGATGTCCAATCTCGGCCTCGAACGTTTCCTGAAAGAGCAGGGGCTCGATCTCGTGCGCACGCCGGTCGGCGACCGCTACGTGCTCGAGCAGATGCTGAACGGCGGCTACAATCTCGGTGGCGAGCAGTCGGGCCACATCATCCTGTCCGACTACGCCACCACCGGCGACGGCTTCGTTGCCGCACTGCAAGTGTTGGCCGTGGTGCAGAAGCTGCGCCGGCCGGTGTCGGAAGTCTGCCACCGCTTCGATCCGCTGCCGCAGATCCTCAAGAACGTCCGCCACAAGGGCGGCAAGCCGCTCGACGACACCAGCGTTAAATCGGCGATCTCCGACGGCGAGCAACGGCTCAACGGCCATGGCCGCCTGCTGATCCGCTCTTCCGGCACCGAGCCGGTGATCCGCGTCATGGCCGAGGGCGAAGACCGCATCCTGGTCGAGGACGTCGTCGACACCATCGTCTCGGCGCTCGGACAGGCAGCGGCGGCCTAGGCGCATCCCAGCCATCGACGATTGGCGGTGGTTTGGCCGCCCCGGTCATCGTAGTCAGGCCGTGCGGCGGTTCGCCGCGCCTGCCGGGATACTCCATTGAACAAGCCTGTCATCGTCTCCGAGGAAACGCTGACCGAGCCCGTCGTCATCAGCGACGTGACGCCGGCGGCGAAGTCGGCCGCAGGGCCGGCCTATGTCGTGCTTGCCGGCATCAGCTTCTCGCACTTCCTCAACGACACCATGCAGTCGCTGATCGCTTCGGTGTATCCTATCCTGAAGGACACCTACGCGCTCGACTTCGCGCAGATCGGCATGATCACGCTGGCGTTCCAGTTCACGGCCTCGCTGCTCCAGCCAGTGGTCGGCCACTACACCGACAAAAAGGCGCAGCCCTATTCGCTGTCGATCGGCATGGCCTCGACTTTCTTCGGTCTCTTGCTGCTCAGCGCCGCCCACCAATATCTCGTCATCCTCGTCGCCGCCGCGTTGGTCGGTCTCGGCTCGGCAGTGTTTCATCCCGAATCCGCGCGCATCGCGCGGCTCGCCTCCGGCGGCCGCTACGGCTTTGCGCAATCGGTGTTCCAGCTCGGCGGCAGTTTTGGCACCTCGATGGGACCGGTATTGGCCGCGCTCATCGTCGTGCCGTTCGGGCAGGGCAGCATCGCCTGGTTTTCCTCGATCGCTTTCCTCGCGATCCTCATCCTCTGGCGCATCGGCCGCTGGTACGAACCGCAGATCAAGGCGAAGAAGACGGTCGCGATCGAGACCCATCCCGACGCGCCGAGCTCGCGTCGCGTCACCGTTGCGCTCCTCGTGCTGGTCGCGCTGCTGTTCTCGAAACAGCTCTACGTCTCGAGCCTGTCGAGCTATTACATCTTCTATCTGATCGACCGCTTTGGCGTGTCGACCCAGGCGGCGCAGATGTATCTCTTCGTTTTCCTCGCAGCGAACGCGGTCGGCGCTTTTCTCGGCGGTCCCCTGGGCGATCGCTACGGCCGCAAGATCGTGATCTGGATCTCGATCCTGGGCGCGCTGCCGTTCACGCTGGCGCTGCCCTATGCGGGGCTCTATGCGAGCGCGGTGCTCTCGGTGATCATCGGCCTGATCATCTCTTCGACGACGTCGTCGATCATCGTGTTCGCGCAGGAGCTGGTACCGCATCGCTTCGGCATGATCTCCGGCGTGTTCTTCGGCGTCGCCTTCGGCATCGGGGGCCTGGGCGCGGCCGTGCTCGGCAAGCTCGCCGACCACACCTCGATCGAGTTCGTCTACCAGGTCTGTGCCTATCTGCCGGCGATCGGCCTGCTCGCGGTGTTCCTGCCCAAGCTGCCGCGGCACGTCCGTTAACGCATCCTGTCTTGCCGCAACGCGGCTTCATACAACGTTAGCGATTGCGACGTTCAGCCGCCGCATTTTTGCAGCGCTCTTGCCGCATCGGCGTGTGAGTTGAGAAAAAATCAACCTTAAAAATTAGGGTTAAGTGGCGCTTAAACATTTGCTGGCATCGTCCGGGCCGTGAGTTTCCAGAACGTGAGGCGCCGTATTTGCCTCACCGGCCAAAAGGACGAAGCCAATGCGTAGCGTTAAGTCTCTCCTTGCCGCGGGTGCGGCAACCCTGATGTCCTCGATGGCGTTCGCCGCCGACATGCCGATCGCAGCGCCCCCTCCGATGTACGCGCCCCCGCCGCCGCCCTCGGACTTCGGCGGCTGGTATCTGCGCGGCGACGTCGGCATGACCAACCAGAGCGCCAAGCGCATCGACAGTGCTACTGCAGCAGCGTTCCCGACCACGACGACGGGGCTCGGTTTCGACTCCTCGCCGCTGTTCGATCTCGGCGTCGGCTATCGCTTCAACAACTGGTTCCGCGCCGACTTGATCGGTCAGTACCGCGGCAAGGCCAATCTGCACGGTGCGGACAACGTCATTGCGCCCGGCTTCGTTGGTTCCAACAATTACAGCGGCAGCAAGTCCGAGTGGGTCGTCATGGCGAATGCCTATGTCGATCTCGGCACCTGGTGGTGCATCACGCCGTTCATCGGCGCCGGTGTCGGCGGCTCCTACAACAAGATCAGCGGCTTCCGTGACGACGGCGTGTCATACAGCCCGTTGCTGAACAACAGCGTCGCCTACTTCGCCGACAACGGGAAGTGGAATTTGGCCTGGGCGGCTCACGCCGGTCTCGCCTACAGGGTCAATCCCGGGTTCACGGTCGAACTGGCCTACAGCTACATGAACCTCGGAGACGCGGCGCCCGGCAACTACCGCTTGTTCGACAACAGCGCCTCCGGTCCGTCCACGATCAAGATCAAGGAGCTCACCTCGCACGATATCAAGCTCGGCGTGCGCTGGGATCTCAACAGCCCGCCGGCCTACATGCCGCCGCTCGTCACCAAGGGCTGATCGTCAGCCTGATCGCTTTAGACTTCTTAACGGCGCGGGATCATCCCGCGCCGTTTTGCTTTGCGTATTTTTCATGGCTTCACCGCGACGAAAGTCCGCGGCGCAACCATTGGTTAAGGTTAACGGGCCATGATCACGAGCGAAAGTTCGAGTTCGATGGAGCGTTCGATGCGTAGGCTTTTGTTGGCGGCGGCGATATTGGGGACGGTCTCTGCCGCGGACGCGGCCGACATGCCGGATCTTCCCGTCCTGCGCGGCGGCTTCACCGACGGCTTGAGCAAGTCCAACGTCAACTGGCAGGGAAGCTATATCGGCGCCCAGGGCGGCTATGGCTCGTCGGACGAGAACTTCAATGGCTCGACCAGCAACATGATGGCGGCATTGTTGGCCGATACCTTGATCGAAAGTTCGATGGGCGTATCGCAGTGGAACCTCGGACTTGGCAAAGCTTCACAGCGCACCAGCGGCTACGGCGCTTTCGTCGGCTACAATGCCCAGTGGGACGATGTCGTACTCGGCCTCGAAATCAGCTACCTGCACGGCAAGTTCGGAGGAATGGCGACAGCATCAGAGCGGCGCGTCAGCGCCACCGTCCTGTCCGACAACAATTTTCACGATGTCACGGCGACTTCCACGTCATCGATCAACATCAGCGACATGGCGACATTCCGCGGCCGCGCAGCTTACGCCTGGGGATGCTTCCTGCCCTACATGTTCGCCGGTCTCGCACTCGGGAATGCCGACATCATCCGCACGGCCAATGTGCAGGACCGCATCAGCGCGACCCAACTCGGTACCTATACCCCACTCGTGCCGCTGAACTCGACGGACGCCCAGCATAACCACTTGATCTACGGCTACACCGCCGGTCTCGGTGTCGACGTCAATCTGGTCGGTGGCCTGTTCTTCCGCGGTGAGTACGAATATGTTCGCTTCAGCTCGGCGGTCGACACCAGCATCAACACCGTCCGCGCCGGTCTCGGCTATAAGTTCTGACGCGCCTGCGCGGGCTGATTGACAGGCCGCTTCCGTCCTGATGCTCTGTCGCTGAACGCACGGGGGCAGAGATGCGGATCTACGGCGATACCAATTCCGGCAATTGTCTGAAGGTGAAGTGGGTCTGCGACAAGCTCGCGTTGCCTTACCGATGGATCGAAATAGATACGCGCAAGGGCGAGACGCGCACGCCGCAATTCCTCGAGATGAACGGCGCCGGCCAGGTGCCAGCCGTCGCCTTCGACGACGGTCGCACGCTGGCGCAATCCAATGCCATCATCCGCTATCTCGCACGCGACAGCGCGCTCGTTCCGCGCGATGCCTTCACGGCCGCCAAGATGGACGAGTGGCTGTTCTGGGAACAATACAGCCACGAGCCCTATATCGCGGTGTGCCGCTTCCAGCTCATCTATCTCGGCAAGGGCGCCTCCGAGCTCGATCCTGAAAAGGTCAAGCGCGGCTATGCGGCGCTCGACCGCATGGAGCAGCATCTCGCCGGCAGCCGTTTCCTTGCTGGGGACGCGGTTTCGCTCGCCGACGTGTCGCTGCTCGCCTATACCCGCGTTGCGCATGAAGGCGGCTTCGATCTCGGCCGCTTTGCCGCCGTCCGCCGCTGGATCGCCGAAACCGAGACCTTTCTCAGGCTTCCCAAGGTGCGGTAAGGCGCGCTGAGGCAGGAGTATCGCAATGAACGCTGAATCCGTCTCCATTCGTCCGGCGCGCCGCGAGGATGTTGCTGCGATCGTCGCGATGCTCGCCGACGATCGTCTCGGGAGCGCACGCGAGCGCGTGGAAGATCCGTTGCCTGGGGCTTATTACGAGGCGTTCGCGCGGGTCGGGCGCGATGAAAATCTCCAGCTCGTGGTTGCCGAGAGCGAGGGCAGGGTGGTCGGCTGCCTGCAACTCGCGATCCTGCCCGGCATCAGCTCGCAGGGCGGTATGCGCGGTCTGCTCGAAGATGTCCGCGTCGCTTCCGATTGCCGCAGCCGCGGGCATCGGCGAGCAATTGGTGCAATGGGCGGTGACCGAAGCGAAAGCGCGCGGCTGCAATCTGGTCGAATTGCTGACTCATCAGACGCGAACAGATGCGCAGCGCTTCTACAAGCGGCTCGGATTTACATCGAGCCACGTCGGCATGACTGTTCGCTTTTGATGCAACGCGCCGCGAGCGTTGCACGATCAGCGAAATCGGATCGCGTGTTCGGTCATGTTAAGAGCTGATAAACTACCCGTTCGTGGTTCACGTGGAACCGGGAGCGAACGGTGCTACGGCAGCGTCTGCAACCGGGCTCGGTCGGTTCGGGGATTTCGATGAAAAGCTATTCGATAATCAAGGTCGGCAACGATTACGTCGTGCAGGCCAATGACAAATGCATTTTGAAAGTCGGCAGCCGCCGCCGTGCCGCGCAATTGATCAGCGATGCCACGGGCTTGCTGAACGCGCTTGCAGTGGTCGAATCCCCGGATATCGCACCGGAGGCGCCATCACTCGCGCGTGAGGTCCCGGAACTTCCTTGACGACTCTTCCCGTTTCCCGTATCAGCCGCGGCGGGACACCTCCCCCCAACGGGAGGCTTACTATCTGGAAGGGTAGACTATGACTGTAGCGAAGCCCGCTTCGCGGCCGAACGTGCCGCATTTTTCCTCCGGCCCCTGCGCCAAGCGCCCCGGATGGAATGCCCAAAATCTCAAGGACGCAGCGCTCGGCCGTTCGCATCGCGCGAAGGTCGGCAAGACCAAACTCAAGCTCGCGATCGATTTGACGCGCGAAGTGCTTGAAGTGCCCGCCGATTATCGCATCGGCATCGTGCCGGCCTCCGATACCGGCGCGGTCGAGATGGCGCTGTGGTCGATGCTGGGTGCGCGGCCCGTCACCACGCTCGCCTGGGAATCCTTCGGCGAAGGCTGGGTCAGCGACATCGTCAAGGAATTGAAGCTCAAGGACGTCACCAAGCTCAACGCTGGCTACGGTGAACTCCCCGACCTCTCCAAGGTCGATCCGAAGTCCGACGTCGTCTTCACTTGGAACGGCACCACATCAGGCGTGCGCGTGCCGAACGCTGACTGGATCAGCGCGACCCGCGAAGGCCTGACCATCTGCGACGCCACCTCGGCCGCGTTCGCGCAAGCCCTCGACTGGGCCAAGCTCGACGTCGTCACCTTCTCCTGGCAGAAGGCGCTCGGCGGCGAGGCCGCGCACGGCATGCTGATCCTGTCGCCCCGCGCGGTGGAACGGCTCGAAACCTACAAGCCGGCCTGGCCGCTGCCGAAGATCTTCCGCATGACCAAGGGCGGCAAGATCAACGAGGGCATCTTCGTCGGCGAGACTATCAACACGCCGTCGATGCTCTGCGTCGAGGATTATCTCGACGCGCTGAACTGGGGCAAGTCGATCGGCGGCCTGAAGGCGCTGATCGCGCGCGCCGACGCCAACACCAAGGTGCTCGCCGACTGGAAGGCGAAGACGCCGTGGATCGACTTCCTCGCCAAGGACGCCGCGATCCGCTCCAACACTTCGGTGTGCCTGAAGTTCACCGATCCCGCGATCACCTCGCTCTCCGAGGACGCGCAGGCTGACTTCTCCAAGAAGCTGGTGGCGCTGGTCGAGAAGGAAGGCGCGGGCTACGACTTCGCGTACTATCGCGACGCGCCCGCCGGCCTGCGCATCTGGTGTGGTGCGACCGTCGAGGCCAGTGATGTCGCGCGGCTGACGCACTGGATCGACTGGGCTTTTGCCGAGACCAAGGCCGCGCTCGCCAAGGCGGCGTGAGCTTTCTTTCTTAGCCTCTCCCCGAACGAACGGGGAGAGGGAGAAGAAACCGCTCCGAGACATCAACTTATTCCGGTCGAAGGCCGCCCTGGTTTCAGGGAAGGTAGAGGATTATCCCCATGACCAAACCCAAAGTTCTCATTTCCGATGCGCTCTCTCCCGCAGCCGTGCAGATTTTCAAAGACCGCGGCGTCGAGGTCGATTTCCAGCCCAATCTCGGCAAGGACAAGGACAAGCTCGCCGAGATCATCGGCAATTACGACGGCCTTGCGATCCGCTCCGCGACGAAAGCGACCGCCAAGATCCTCGAGAAGGCCACCAACCTCAAGGTGATCGGCCGCGCCGGGATCGGCGTCGACAACGTCGAGATTCCCGCCGCCACGGCCAAGGGCATCATCGTGATGAACACGCCGTTCGGCAATTCGATCACGACCGCCGAGCACGCCATCACCCTGATGCTGGCGCTGGCGCGCGAGATTCCGCAGGCGGACGCTTCGACCCAGGCCGGCAAGTGGGAAAAGAATCGCTTCATGGGTGTCGAGATCACCGGCAAGGTGCTCGGCGTCGTCGGCTGCGGCAACATCGGCTCGATCGTCGCCGACCGCGCGCTCGGCCTGCGCATGAAGGTGATCGCGTTCGATCCGTTCCTGTCGCCGGAGCGCGCCAGGGACATCGGCGTCGAGAAGGTCGATCTCGACGATCTCCTGAAGCGCGCCGATTTCATCACGCTGCATACGCCGCTGACCGAGAAGACCAAGAACATCATCGATGCTGCCGCGATCGCCAGGATGAAGAAGGGCGTGCGCCTGATCAACTGCGCCCGCGGCGGCCTCGTCGACGAGCAGGCCGTGGTCGACGCCTTGAATTCCAAGCATATCGCGGGCGCCGCCTTCGACGTCTTCGTCGAGGAGCCCGCCACTGCGAACGTGCTGTTCGGTCACCCCAACGTGATCTGCACGCCGCATCTCGGCGCGTCCACCACCGAAGCGCAGGAGAACGTCGCGCTCCAGGTCGCCGAGCAGATGTCGGATTACCTGCTGACCGGCGCGATCTCGAATGCCGTCAACTTCCCCTCGATCACCGCGGAAGAGGCGCCGAAGCTGAAGCCGTTCATCACGCTCGCCGAGAAGCTCGGCTCGTTTGCCGGCCAGCTCACCGAGACCGGCATCCTCAAGGTCGAGATCACCTATGAAGGCCACGTCGCCGAGATGAAGATCAAGGCGATCACCTCTGCGGTATTGTCGGGCCTGCTGCGGCCGATGCTGGGCGAGGTCAACGTCGTGTCCGCGCCCGTCGTCGCCAAGGAGCGCGGCATGGTGGTCGACGAGATCGTGCGCGCCGCGCAGAGCGACTATGAGAGCCTGATCACCGTGACGGTCGCGACCGAACGCCAGGAGCGCTCGGTCTCCGGCACCGTCTATCACGACGGCAAGCCGCGCCTCGTCGACATCAAGGGCATCCGCGTCGACGCCGAGTTCGGCAAGTCGATGATCTACGTCACCAACGAGGACAAGCCGGGCTTCATCGGCAAGTTCGCAGGGCTTCTCGGCGACGCCAAGATCAACATCGCGACCTTCCATCTCGGCCGTGTCGAGCAGGGCGGCGATGCCATCGCGCTGGTCGAAGTCGACGGCGCGGTGCCGGCCGATCTGCTCGCAAAGGTGCAGGCCCTGCCGCAGGTCAAGCAGGTCAAGGCGCTGACGTTCTGATACGCCCACATATTCCGACCAGCGGAACAACGCCGCCCTCTCGCGAGGGCGGCGTTTTGTTTGGCTGGTAGGCCCCAGTAATTTCCCCGCCGCCTGCAAACTTTGTGTACCAATGGCGCCCAGGACGCTCCGTACCATCGTTCGAAAAGGGAGAAGACAATGCGTGAAGCCGTCATCGTTTCCTATGCGCGCACGGGCCTCGCAAAATCCGGCCGCGGCGGGTTCAACATCACGCCGCCGATGTCGCTGGCGGCCCACGCCATCCAGCACGCGGTGAACCGCGCCGGTGTCGAGAAGGACTATGTCGAGGATTGCTATCTCGGCAATTGCGCCCATGGCGCGCCGAACATCGGCCGCCAGGCCGCGCTGCTCGCCGGCCTGCCGACGACCACCGCCGGCGTCTCGGTGAACCGCTTCTGCTCGTCGGGGCTGCAGACCATCGCGATGGCCGCCAACTCGATCCGCTCCGACGGCGCCGATTGCATCGTCGCCGGCGGCGTCGAGAGCATCTCGATGCCGGGCGGCGGGACGCCGAAGGAGACGATCGATCCGGAATTGCTCAAGGTCGCGCCTGACATCTTCATGGCGATGATCGACACCGCCGACATCGTCGCCGAGCGCTACAAGCTCAGCCGCGAATACCAGGACGAGTTCTCGCTGGAATCGCAGCGCCGCATGGCGGCATCCCAGCAGGCGGGCAAGTACAAGGACGAGATCGTCCCGATGAAGACCAGGATGAAGGTCGTCGACAAGCAGACCAAGGCGGAGAGCATCGTCGACTACGTCGTCGATCGCGACGAGTGCAATCGCCCCGAGACCACGCTGGAAGGCCTCGCCAAGCTCGAGCCGGTGAAGGGCCCCGGCAAGTCCGTCACCGCCGGCAATGCCAGCCAGCTCTCGGACGGCGCCGCCGCCGTGGTGCTGATGGAAGCCAAGGACGCGGAGAAGCGCGGCCTGAAGCCGCTCGGCCGCTTCGTCGCCTGGGCGACCGCCGGTTGCGAGCCCGACGAGAGATGGGCATCGGCCCGGTGTTCGCGATCCCGAAGCTGCTCAAGCGCACCGGCCTGAAGATCGACGACATCGATCTGTGGGAGCTCAATGAGGCGTTCGCCAGCCAGTGCCTCTACTCGCGCGACAAGCTCGGCATCGATCCCGCCAAGTACAACGTCAACGGCGGCTCGATCGCGATCGGCCATCCCTTCGGCATGACCGGCGCCCGGCTCACCGGCCACCTCCTCCAGGAAGGCGCCCGTCGCAAGGCCAAGTGGGGCGTCGTGACGATGTGCATCGGCGGCGGCCAGGGCGGCGCGGGCCTGTTCGAGATCTATAGCTGAGATCAAGCGATATGAATGCGAAAGGCACGGCGCGGCAAGCGCCGTGCCTTTTTCGTTGCGCGTCGATCGCCACGAAACTATATAGCTCGTGTCGGAAAAGGCAGACTTGGTCTGGTAAGCCCAAGTCCTTTCGGTAACGAAAGCTCTGGTCTTTGGCCTTGTGCACGAGATCCCCGCGACGAACATCGGACGCCACCAAGGCGCCCCATCGTTCGTCCGTGTGATTCTCGAAGCCCAGGGAACGCTCCGGTCGAACATCGACCACAGGAGCGTCTCATGCAAACTCAATCGTCAAATCTGCAATCCTCTAGTCCATACGACGTCGTCATTGCGGGTGCCGGCCCCGTCGGCCTGTTTCTCGCGTGCGAGTTGCGGCTCGCCGGTCTCCAGGTCCTGGTGCTGGAGCAATCGCAAGACCCGCATTCGGCGCTGAAGCAACTCCCGTTCGGCCTGCGCGGCCTTTCGATCCCCACACTCGAGGCGTTCCACCGGCGTGGCTTGCTGGACGATATCGTGGCCGCGCAGCACCTTGCCTCAGGCGCCATCAAGTCCGCTGCCCATTGGATGCAGCAGACGCGACGGCCCGCAGGTCATTTCGCCGGCATCCAGTTCTATCAGGACAACATCGATGTCGCGAAGTGGCCCTGGCGTCTGCCAACGCCGGCCGATGCCAGCATCGCGGTCGATATGGAAACTCTCGAATCCGTTCTGGCCGCGCGCGCATCCCGCCTGGGCGTCGAGATCCGGCGCGGCTTCGGCGTCGATGCTGTTGCGGCCTCCGACCAAGACGTGATGGTGCAGGCGGCCGGCGAGACCTTCCGGGGACGCTGGCTCGTCGGTTGCGACGGCGGCCGCAGTACGGTGCGCAAGATGAGAGGCTTCGACTTCGTCGGCACCGCCCCCGAATTCACAGGCTATTCCGTCGAAGTCGAGCTGGCCGATCCGGATAAGCTAAGCCCGGGCCGCAACTACACGCCGACGGGCATGTATACCTTTGCGCAGCCTGGAACGATCGCGATGGTCGATTTCGACGGTGGTGCCTTCCACCGGACCGAGCCGATCACACCCGAGCATGTGCAGAAGGTCTTGCGACGAGTCTCCTGCACCGACATCACCATCACAGCGCTTCGGCTTGCCGCAACCTGGACGGATCGGGCCTATCAGGCCACGACATATCGCAAGGGGCGCGTGCTCCTGGCCGGCGACGCCGCCCACATTCACTCGCCGCTCGGCGGCCAAGGCCTCAATCTCGGTCTCGGCGATGCGATGAATCTGGGCTGGAAGCTGACGGCTGCGATCCGCGGATATGCACCCGCCGATCTCCTCGATACCTATTCGCGTGAGCGGCATCCTGTCGGCGCGCAGATCCTCGACTGGTCGCGCGCGCAGGTCGCGATCATGCGGCCGACGCCGAGCACGCGCGCGCTCCAGGCCATCATGCGCGATCTGATCGAGACCCGGGACGGTGCGAGCTATTTCGCCGAACGCGTGCGCGGCGTTTCGCTCCGCTACGATCCCGGCGGCAGCCATCCGCTTGTGGGCCGCAGTGTTCCCGATTTCGAATTGCTCGATGGAACGACGGTCGGAGAACGCCTCCGGACGGCGAAAGGTCTATTGCTGGATTTTGACGCTCGATCACCGCTTCAAGCGCTTGCGAGCCACTGGAGTGGTCGGATCGATTACGTCGCTGATGACACCAGGGATCGGCTGGGCCTGAGCGCCGTGCTGGTGCGCCCCGATGGTTTTGTCGCGTGGGCCAGTGACGATGCGGCCGACGAGGAGGAAGCTGCTCAGGCCGCATCGCGATGGTTCGGCGAATCCGCGGCGCGCGCATCCGCGTAGCCCGCATGAGCGGAGCGATATGCGGGACCTTTCACGGGTGTCGCTTCGCTCACCCTGACTACGCCGTTCACGCCTTCGCCAGCGCCGGTGCGAACACCACCTCGATCAGCGAGCCGGAGTTCGCCGCGCTCTTGATGTTGAACCGGGCGCGGTTGGCTTCGACCAGGGCTTTGGTCAGCGACAGGCTGAGCGCCGAATTGTCTTCGGCATCGCCGGGCGGTGGCGTCCGGAACGGCTCCATCGCGGCGGCGACTTCGCGCTCGCTAAGGCCATGGCCGGTGTCGCGGATGCGAAGGGCGACCTCGCCGTGGTCGGACAGCGCCGTCGAGACGATGACCTGGCCGCCGGCGCTGGCAAGCCGGATCGAGTTCGAGATCAGGTTCATGGTGATCTGCCGCATCGCGCGCGCATCCACGCTCACCTGCGGCAGCGCATGGCCGAGCGAGGTGCGGATGATGATGCGCTCGCGGTTGGCCTGCGGCTGCATCACGACCACGCAGGCTTCGACCAGGTCATTGAGGTTGAGATTGGCGAAGTTGAGGTCGAGCTTGCCGGTCTCGATCCGCGACAGCTCGAGCAGATCGTCGATGATGGCGATGACGCGCTCGCCGGAGGCGCGGATGTCCTTCATGTACTCGCCGTAGCGCTCGTTGCCGAGCGTGCCGAAACGTTCGGAGATCATCACCTCGGAAAAGCCGATGATGGCGTTGAGCGGCGTGCGGATCTCGTGGCTGATCCGCGCCAGCATGTCGGCCTTTGCATTCGCAGCGCCGTCGACGAGGCGGCGGGCCTGCGTCAGCTCGCTCTCGCCCTGCTTGCCGTGCGAGAGGTCGCGGAAACACGGCAAAGAAGTTCGGGCCGTCGGGCCTGGTGCGGCCCATGATCATCGCGAGCGGAATGACGCCGCCCTTCTTCTCGCGCCCCAGCACCTCGCGGCCGTGGTCGAGCAGGCTCGCGATGTCCTGGCTCTTGAGGTTTTCGAGATAGTCGACGACGACATGCTGGCTCTCCGGTGCAAACAGCGTCACCAGATTCTGCTGCATCAGCGTCTCGCCGTCATAGCCGAACAGCGCCTCGGCGCTGCGGTTGCAGGCGTGGATGTTGCCTTCAGCGTCGAACATGACGATGCCCTCGGCCGTGGTGTCGAGGATCGCGGCGAGATCTTCCGCGGCCGCATCGCCGGCCTCGGGCTCGGGCGCGAAGGGGACGGTCTCCGGGACAATGGTCTCGGTGACGACGGTCTCCGCGATGACGGATGCAGCGGCAACAGGTGAAGCCTGCGGCAGCGCGCAGATCAGCGCGTGCGCGCTCTCGCCGTCCCAGTCGATCGTGTGCAGATGCGCCTCGGTGGTTGGCAGCGGCGCTTCGCCATTGGCGAGCGTCGCGCTGATCGTAACAGGCGTGCCGCCTTGCGACGTGCTGCTGGCCGCGGACACGCCCGGCTCGACATAAAGCGCGTCGAGCCCGCCGGCGTTCTCCAGTGCGCTCAGGCCGGCATAGCCCATGCGCGCGAGGAAGGCGGGGTTGGCGTAGAGCAGGCGGTCGAGCCGATAGATCAGGATGCCCGTCGGCAGCAGGTCGAGCAACGCGCGGTCGCGCGTGCTGTGGCCGTGCGCGGGTGGCGCGGGTTCGTTCAACCATTCGGCCGGTGCGTGTGGGGCTTCCGTCTCCAGCGTCGGCGGTTCGGGCGTGATCTCTGCCGCCGGCGGCTCGGATGAAGCCGCGATGGTTTCCTTGTCGCGTTCGAGGCGCTCGGACAATTGCCGGGCCAGCTCGTTGAACGCGCTGTTCTCGACCGGCGTCAGCGTCGGCGATCTGGTGTCGCCGGGCGCTCGGAACTGGCAGGACATTGGGAGGCGTTTCCACTGGCGTTTCCGGATCGGTTGGGTGTGAATTCGCTTCGGTGACGGGTTCGGGCAGTTCAGCTTCAGGCTCAGGTGCGGGCGGCTCGATCGGTGGAGGCGGCGCCTCCGGTTCAGACTTCGCTTCGGGCTCGGGCTCGACCACATCGGCGGACAGGCTTTGCGGCGCCGGCGGTTCGGCCAGCAGTTCGAAACGCCTGAGCGCCTCAAGCCGGTTGAGGCCGTCGACATCGCGACAGACGCCAAATCCCTTGAAGCCCGCGAAATTGCGCGCGTGATCATAGACGGGCAGCCCTGCAAGCTCGACCGGCAGATGCTCGCCGCCATCGGCCGGCCAGTTCACGGTGATCCCGGCCCAGGTGTCCTCGCTTGCAAGCGCCTGCGCCACGCGGCTTTCAGGATCGAGCGCAAATGCGTCGGCGATCTCGCGCCACGGGCGGCCGAAGCCGGAGGCCGTGTGCGCGCCGATCAGGCGGATGAACTCGCTGGTTGCGAGCACAAAGCGGCCCTCTGCATCCATCTGCCAGAGAAAGCGCAGCGGATGCTGACGCGGTGCGGGCGGCTCTTCGTGGCCCGATGGCGGCTCGACCATGTGTGACGTGATCGGCGCGGCCTGCGGCGACACGATGGCCTCTGGCGAGTTTTCAACCGGAGTCTTTTCAACCAGAGTCTTGTCAACCGGAGTCTTGCACGCGGCTTCGGCGACGGCTTCCTCGACCGCTTCCTGGATCGTGGCGATCTCTGTCGTCGGCTCGCTCAAAGGCGGTTCGTGCGCGATGGTCCCGGTTGCTTCCGGCGCTTCGAGCGGCTCGGCAAAGGCGTCGAACAGCACGAATTCGGATGGAGCCTCGTTCGGCAGCGCGGGTTGCGCATGCTCCGGCACGGCGGCTGGAGGCGCGGGCGGCGCAGCCTCGGGCTGAGCGATCTCCTCGCGCGCGATGTCTTCTTTGGCTTCAGGCGCAGCATCCGCCTCCGCCGTCGCAGCCGCCTGCACGGCAGGCTCGATCAGCGCGACCAGGCCGACATCGGCCCCGCTGCCGACCCGTTGCAGCACCATCTGGCCGATGCCGATCGGCGTCTCGGCGCGGCCCTGGCGGAGCGCATCGCTGCGCGCCTGATCGAGGCCGGCATCAGTGAGATCGCGGAAGCCGAGCAGGGGACGGGCGGTCTCGCTGGCGCCGACGAACAGGCCGTCGGGCGCGAACGCCGCCATCGGCACCTTGGCGTTATCGACGAGACGAAGCAGGCGCTCGACCAGCGGCATGGTGCGTAAGCCGGGGTCCATCGCGGTGACGAGGACCGCGCGGCCGCCATCGGCGAAGTCGAGCCGCGCGCAGGCGCAGGTCATCAGGGTGCCGAGCCGCGCGCCGAAGCCGCGCAGCCGTTCGAGCCGGATGGCTCCGTTCGGAGGTAGCCGGCCGGCAAGCCGGACGACCTGGCGACGGTGGCTGTCGGCGGGCCCGAAGGTCTTGTCCGCCAGCGCAGTGGCATTGGCCGCGCCAAACAGCTTTGCGCCGACCGGATTGGCCCAGAGCACGCGCGTGCCGTCGATCGACCAGAGCCAGGCGGGCAGCGGGGAGGTCGCGTGCACGGCCAGCCGGGGATCGCCCACACCTCGCAACTGGAAATCCGAACTCGTCATCCGACCGGCTTCGCGTCTCGCTTGTCAGCATCAGGGTGCAAGGCTGCCGGGAATGACAGCCTTAAGAAAGGGTTAGTATCGCGCGCCGGCGCGGGCAGGTCCACGGCGCCGGTCCCTGGCGGCGGCCCAAAGCCGCGATAACCTTAATGTGGCTGACCCCGCAAGCCGCTGCGCGCTTGCATCCCCATCCTTCGAGACGCCCGCTTTTTGGCGGGCTCCTCAGGATGAGGGCGGATGACGCGGCACAGATCGGCAGGCACCCATGCCGCCCAGCCTCATCCTGAGGAGACCGCGCAGCGGTCGTCTCGAAGGACGAGGCGCGCGCTCAAATTCCCACCCAAATACCTCAACCAAGGGTTCCCCATCCTCGGAACCTCATCCTCGCCGCGATTAAATTTCGCAATGCACCCTTCCAGCCCGTTGCGTTGCACAATGTTGACATTTTAGGCAGGCATGGTCCCCGCGCTGGGCGAGCCATCATCCGTTTTGCGTTTCCAGTCTTCGTTCCCGTCACCCGGTTGGCCGGCGGGTGCGGCCTGAAGGCTCACTCCGCTTTTTCATTAGTGTGAGGGACAACCCATGACAGGTACGACTGATCCGTTTTCTGCCTCGATCATTCCGTTCGAGGTCCCCGAGCAGATGCGTGCGTTCGCCGAAAAGGGCGTGTCGCAGGCCCGCGAGAGCTACGCCAAGTTCAAGGACGCGGCCGAAACCCACAACGGCACCGTCGAGGCCGTGTTCACCTCCGCCAACAAGGGCGCGAGCGAGTACACCGCCAAGTTGGTGGAGTTCATGAAGGCCAACACCACCGCGCAGCTCGACTTTGCCCAGCAGCTGTTCAGCCTCAAGTCGCCGGCGGAAGCGCTGCAGCTGTGGACCGGCCATACCCGCACCCAGCTCGAGACCTTCCAGTCCCAGGCCAAGGAGCTGGTCGAGCTGACCCAGCGCGTCGCCGCCGCGACCGCCGAGCCGATCAAGGCCAGCGCCGCCAAGCTCTACACGCCCGCCGCCTGATCTGGCTGGCTGGTTTGAGTTAAGAAACCCGGGCCTAGAGCCCGGGTTTTGCTTTGGAAATAACGTCGTTGAGGGCACGATTTGGGCGTCTTGCGGCCTTGCCAAAAACGCCCGTTGCACCTAGTTTCCGCCCCGTCCAGCCCCCCTTAGGTCACGGCCCTTTCAGGGCGCCCAGAGGCGCGGCTCGCAAGGATGCAGTTGTAGCTCAGTTGGTTAGAGCGCCTGTCTGTGGAACAGGAGGTCGGTGGTTCGAGCCCACCCAACTGTACCAGCAATGCGGACGACTTTCCCATGTCAGCAACTTAGCCCGGACCAAGGGTCGGGCGTTGCTGCTCGGAAACCGCGCAATTTGATTTCCTCTGCTCTGACATGACTAACCGCGCTGGCCGCAAAGCCTATCCCTGCCTCAGTAAGGCCAGCGTTTCAGGGCCCAGTCAGCTACTATCTTTGAACGCGCTTGAATGGCCTTGGCATCCCACACCTTTGCCTTCGCCACTTCCCGTGCCGAGGCAAAAATCGAGTCTGCGTAAGCCTTCTTCTTGGTCGCAAATTCGCTCTGACCAGCCGATGGATTCATCGTACCGGTAAGGGGAAGTAAGTTACCCCAGGTATGCACAAGCTTTTCATAGCCGTCCGGAATTACCTTCTCCCAAACCTCCGTTGGCGTTTGAGGAGCAATGTGTTCGATTTGATGCTCGTCTGACGGAGACTCACCCTTAAGGCTCAGTTCGTACTCACGAAGAGCATAATTCGCGATCTTCCTTCTATAGAGTTCGCCCGTCTCGACGGCAGCACGAAATTCGGAATCCTTTGGCCAGTTGATCGTCGGCTTGCCGCTAATGATATCGCGCGTTCGTGTTGGCGTGACGATCTCGTCGAGATTGCTACC
Source organism: Bradyrhizobium sp. LM2.9 (assembly GCF_054056555.1). NCBI lineage: Bacteria > Pseudomonadati > Pseudomonadota > Alphaproteobacteria > Hyphomicrobiales > Nitrobacteraceae > Bradyrhizobium > Bradyrhizobium sp. LM2.9. The sequence continues at coordinate 4,856,391 of NZ_JBSRYJ010000002.1, read as the reverse complement.
TTGAGCATCGCCAACAAGTTCTTGCCAAAGACTTTTAAACACCGCGTGGAGGCCCGTCGGCTCGATGCCCGCGATGGCTCGACGAAACAGAAACGACTCCACGGCATCGAGAGTTGCGCATGTATTTTTCTCGGATAAACGTCCGAGTTCAAACGAGCGCAGCAGCTTCAGCAGGAAGGGATAAATAGATGACGGGCGACCGGAGCGGTAGATGCGATTGACACGAAGCCCGAGTTCAGGGTGTTCGGACTGATAGTCAACACCCGAAGCCAGGGCTAAGTAGGCAGGCTGATACTGCTCTAGATCATCAATGATCGCCTTAGGATTGGATTGATCCCACGACTTTCGAAGCGCTGCGAAGAGGTCTGCCTTCTTCACGTTCGGATTGTGCATCAAACCATAGGGAAATAGAAATCTGTCGAGATCGGCATTCTTATCAGCGAAGCGACCGACGAAAGGCTCCCAACGTGACTCGAACAGGTGCAATGCGGTCTTAGGATCATCGCCCGATCGGGCAAATACTTCGTTTCGCACAAGGTCGGCGACAGTCACCGGTTCTGCGCCGTAGTTGAGTCGCTCAAAGATCTTCGGTGCAACAGTTGGATCGCGTAGCGAAATTGAAACTACGCTTAGTCGCGTCGCCACGACCTCAACTCGATGTTCGAGAGCCTTTAGCCCCTGATCGCGCATCAGTTTGGCCAAGTCCGATCTAATTCGCCGGTATTGCGCGGTCATTGTCCCATCTGCCTTGCCGCTTGGGACGGGTGGCTTCGGCAGATTGGAGGCAACGATCTGATGATTTGCGAAATTCTTGATTTCGATAATGCGCTTCCAGAGCGCAGCAAATTGCCCCCGATCATTGAATGAAGGGACTAGTTTTGTATTTACGTTGAGGCCGGACATCGGCCTCACCAGTAAGTATCGTCCCATAACATCGGACGCCCAGTCGAGTTCACCTGTTGCGGCCGCGACTTCAACAGCCGCCATGACGCAAAGGTAAAGCGTCGTCACACGCTGTTGCCCATCGACGATCATCCAAGTGGGCGGCCGTCCAGGGCCAGACCCTCTCCCGAATGATACTATGACACCCAGGAACTCGGCAGCATTCGTCTCGTCATCAATCTCGTCGATGTCCTGCAGAAGGGCCTTGTAATGGCTCTCCTTCCACATGTATGGACGCTGAAACAGTGGAATTTCCAGGACATTGTCCCCCGCGACAAGATCATAGAAACTAGACTCTTCGGGTACGTCGGTTACCTTCAGCTTGCTATCCATCGATACCCCTCTTGCGAACGCTTCCGCACATTTCTGCGCTGCCTAATTATGACGACGTGCAACCGACGCCTTGTTTGTTCTCGTTGTGTTCTATTACATCTCGATCGTTGCGTCTACCCTACGCCGCTCGCTAAAGTAGCGGCTTTCGAGGAGAGATGTATGGATTTGGATCGTTTTCTGACTCAGGTACTTGGAAAGAGTTCGCAGCATCAGAAATTCTATCATTTTACCGACCGCTGCAATTTGCCTTCTATACGTCAGAATGGCCTCCTTGCAACCGCACAGCTTCGAAGCAAGGGGATGTTTGATAAGATAAAAACTGGAGGGGACGACAACAGCTTGAGCAGTGATCGCGAGAAAGGCACCGACGGATACGTTTGCTTGTGCTTCACGCGCAATCATCCGATGGTCCACATCGCTACGAATGACGAGCGGAAGTTGGATGCTACGTATCTTGAGATCGATCCTTCGATAATCAAGCGTCCTGGCGTCATGATAACAGACGCACCGTCTAACCAATCAGGTGTTCAACGTGTTGCTGCCGCTGCAGCCCTAGATAGCTTGGATCTAGACGTAATCTATAATCGTACAGATTGGAGTGATGCCGCTGTTCAAGCTCGTCTGCAGAAGGCGGAGAAGTATGAAATATTGATCCCAAAGAACCTAGAAATTGCGCACATTGTTGGTGGGCTATAGCCCGATACGAGAGATTGATGGCTGAAAGACCGGTATTCGTGCCTTTGGAAAAGGGCAGCCAGCTTGTGCAAGAAGTCCTAGTTCGTTTTCAGTGGCATCCTGGACTCGCGGCATCTCAAAAGAAGAAGAATGTACAAGAGCTTCACCACTCTGCTTCGGAAATAGGTCTTTCACCTCTACTAGAGATATCGAGCAAATCTGAGTTGGAGGTGGGACAAAAACTAAGTGCGTTTCATTTGAAGATCATCGTGGAGGGTCAGTCGACGACAGTCGAATCCGCGTTCCAAGGCAGCAAGGTATTTGAGTTCGGCGGACCTTTTGTCGATCTCCTTCATAAACCCAGCAGGGAGGCGAAGCGCGACAATCGTGTCCGCGAGTCCGGGCGACTCATACGCTTTGAGCTCGAGGGTAGATCGTATCCCACGTCGCCGATGACCTTATTTTATGATTGGCTTTACTTTCAGGCTCTATCTCCGCACCGGGACTGGATATCGCGTCGGAACGAATGGGCGGGATTTACAGATATTGAGTTCAATCCTGAGCGCTCGGTGAATTGCCAGGCGCGTTCGTTCGCCGCGTTTATCGCTCTGTTAAAGCGGGGGCGATTAGAGCAAGTAATGTCGTCCTTCGAAGCATTTCGAGAACAGATGGAGACTGCATCACTTTAGCTGCCCCGGCGCATTCACCGACGCCCGTTATTGACGAACCTTCTTGCAGTAATAAAGCGCGATGTATGGAGGCATCACCTCATACGGCTCATCCGGCAACATAAACTAGTGCACTGGCACTATGATCTGCGGTGTCACTCTGATTGGTCAGAGCAATTCGTCAATGACTCCGCAATGACGTCGTCGAACAGTTCGATAAACGCCTTACCTCCGAGCAAAAGGTCGTCGTTATCGAATTTCCGGCTGTATTCGGCGACGCCCGGAACCAACCGGTCGAAAACATCCAAGTTTTCGATTTCAAAGGCGAACTTCGGATCATTCTCGCAGTAGATCCTGAAGGTTACCGGCGGCCGGATGCAGTAAGGATTTCCTCCAGTATCGACCCCAACTTCAAAAGTCAGAGCGTCACCAAAGTCTGGACTGGACTTCAGCCATCGATTGCGGCGGCGCTTGAATCCGAGCGCGATACAAAATTCATCCGCAAATGGAACGAAATCACGCTTCTTTCCGGACCAATTGACTGGTCTGATACCCAGACGCTCTCTTTCAGGCTTGTGCAGACTACGGAAAAAAGCAGTCTCGCCTTCACGAAATGCCGCATCGAAGTAGATTTTCTTGTAGCGCTCAAACAAGCACGAGATCAGCGGTGGAGCTCGAAACGGCTCTTCGACGACCCTGTTGAGAAAAAGTTCATCCAGAAGGCGCGAGCGTAGCGTGGCTGGACCATGAAGTTCCTGGTGTCAGGATCGCCCCGTCCAAGCGATTGCATCGTTTCCACAGCGACGTCATCCCAATATCGACTGAGGATATCCGTCTCTTCCTCGCCGCAGGAAGCGATGACCCTTGCTTGCCACGCTCGGTGGAGCGAGTAACCGCGTGCCTCGAAAGCAAGCTGTGTCGGACGACGACCGGGCCAGGTTTCCATTCTACGCAGAAGCCGATGCAATTCCATGAGCCGATGTTCTTTCCAATACTCATCTAAACGAGAGGCTCGTAGCCGTTCCTGCCGCGCCTCCCGCTGCATCACTCCAGGCAGAATTCGGCACGGTGACGGTGCTGGTCGCTCCACCGGACGGCTTGTCCCACATCCTCAATCTAACATAGGGTGCCTGAAGGATTTTCAGATATGCTTTTCAGCCACCTCGTTGGCTGTCGGAGGGCGAGCATTGACGGTCGAAGAGGGCAGCAAAGCCGTGCGGCTGGCGCGGGTCGATCGCCTGGCCGTCAACATGTTCGGCAAAACCGCGAAGGCGCATCGCTGGCTGCGCAAGCCCAAGAAGCTGCTTCGCGGGAAAACGCCGATGGCTTGCCTCACGACGGAGGCGGGCGCGCGCCTCGTCGAGGAGATGTTGCACCGGATCGATCACGGCATCCACGCGTGAGGATCTCGCCGCGTCTGATAGTATATCTGCAAAGCCACGATCCCGGTGTCGTTGCATGACCGAAGTCATTGTCCGCGCTGCGGCAGAACGCGATCGATCCGGGGTGTTAAACCTCTACCGTCACCTTCATCCGCACGATCCTCAGCTGGAGCCAGCTACTGCGGAGCGTGTCTGGTCGACGTTGCTTTCATCAAGTCTCATGACCGTGATCGTGGCGCAAGCAGCGGAGCTTCTTGTATCTTCGTGCACGCTTGCGATCGTGCCCAACCTGTCTCGAGGCGGTAGATCATATGGGGTGATCGAGAATGTCGTCACCCATGCCGACTACCGTCGGCTGGGGCTCGGTCGACGTGTTCTTGCCCATGCGCTCGATGTTGCCTGGCAAGCCGACTGCTACAAGGTCCTGTTGGCGACAGGTTCGAAGCGGGAGACCACACTGCGCTTCTATGAGGGGGCGGGGTTTGAGCGTGACGGCAAAACCTACTTCGAAGTACGCCGTCCCTAGCCGAGTTATACGTATTTGCAAATTGCGCATACTCTTCGGATTGGCTGGGGTTACGGTGACAGTGCACAAAACTCTCGACGCGGAGAGTGCCCTATCCGTAACGCTGCTCAAAGCCAGTTTTGTGCGCGGTCACCGTAGCTCGTCGGATCGCAATGCGCTATCGGTAGCGAACCAAAGGCGTTCATGGACAAGAAAGCCGGGCGAAAAAGATCGTGAGTTTCTTCGAGCGTCTCAAGACAGAAGCATCCGTTGAGTGGCGGGCCTACACCGAGCATCCCTTCACGAACGGATTGGCAGACGGCTCGCTCCCCGAAGCCGCGTTTCGTCACTATCTCGTTCAGGACTACCTGTTTCTCATCGAGTTTGCTCGCGCCTACGCGCTCGCGGTCTACAAGTCGCCCAGACTTGCCGACATGCGTGAAGCAGCGGCCGGACTTTCGGCCATCCTCGATGTCGAGATGAACCTGCATGTGAAGCTCTGTGCCGATTGGGGTCTGTCCCCGACCGACCTTGAACAGGCTCCTCCGGCGGCCGAGATGCTGGCCTATACACGCTACGTGCTCGACGCGGGAATGCGCGGCGACCTGCTGGCTCTCAAGGTGGCGCTTGCCCCCTGCGTGATCGGGTACGCGGAGATCGCAACGCGGCTCGCCTCGCTCCCCCTCGCGGACGCTGCGACGAACGCCTACCGCGTTTGGATCGCCGAGTACGCCGGCGTGCCGTACCAGGAGGTCGCTGCCAAAGCGCGGGCGCATATGGAGCATCTCGCCGATCTCTACGCCACGCCGGCCCGCGAGGCAGAGCTGATTGCGATCTTCAAGGAAGCCACCCGCCTCGAGGCAGACTTCTGGGAGATGGCCTGGCGCGCGGGCCAGCGTGTTCAATAGCCCTTTCGGCAGTCGTCAGGCTCATCACCTGAAAGTTATACAATGACGATTACAGTGCTACTCGATCTGTCGGGCCGAGCTTCCGTCACGATTCCTGAAAGCCTAGCCGAAACCACGTCTGTCGGCCGTCCCCGCTAGACCACATTCATTATTTCGCGTAGTCTTCTCGCACAGCAACATGTCAGCGGAGGTCCTCCGTGGAACATCGCGGCGTAAGCTTCTCCATCGTTGAAATGAGCTATTTATCCGGTTGGCAGTGGACGGTCGGAAAGGGCCGGACCGTATCGGTCGGTGTCTGTGCGACGAGGGGGGACGCGATCCGCCAGGCTCAGACTTTCATTGACGCGATTGTGGACTGGGCTGCCTAAGCGGATCACTCACCGCCCGACTGGTAACGTCACCGTCGCCAGCAGCGCCACCGCCCCGGACAGCGGGTTCACCAGCCGCTGGCATTGAACTGCACAAAGCACGATGACGATTCATCCCAATCACATCGCGCTTTAGAGATCATCTCGCGGACCGACGAACTTCATCAAAGGACCAATGTCATCCTGGTCCGCAGCCTTGAGAGCCGCGATGTAAGCGGTACGCCGCTCATTCATCTTTTGAAGATCATGTCCGCCTGTCCAATCGATTGGTTTTGCCTTGTAGACGCGGTTCAGAACAGCATCCGCCATGATACGGGCGTGCCTGCCGTTACCATTCGGAAACGGGTGAACCTTGACGAGGCGATGGTGCAATCGAATGGCAGCTTCGGAAGGCGAGTAGGTTTTGTTGTCAGCCCAAAACTGGGCGTCATCCATGAGGGTTCGAAGCGCTACAGGGATACGGATGGGATCGATGCCGATGTTTTTCCCCGTCTTTCGGAACGTTCCCACCCAGTCCCAGACGTCGCCGAACAAGCGCTTGTGCAAAATGATGGCGAAGTCGTCGGTCAGAACGTGAGCTCTCTGGCGACCAAGCCAACGCAAGCCGGACTCGATGTTGGCCTGTTCCAATTGATCGAGTTCGCCTTGCGTTGTGATGTGTTTATGCTTCAGCCCGCCAAGCTCGTTTGGGTCGAGCGGCGTCGCTCCCTCGGGATACCAGAGATCGATCATTGATCGCTCCAGAAATTCGAAGGCATTTCCAGCGCGATCTCACGGGTGAGACGTTCGACTTCCCGAGCAATTTTGTCGTCCGGCAGTTTCTGGTTTTCGAGGGCCATGTGCTTGCTGGCCGTGCCGACGATTGCCATGGCCTTTTTTCTAGCCTGAGCCGTAATGAGATCCTCGACATGTCCTGAGGCCGGAATGATCGCGTAGACGAAGCGGCACCCCATCGCCTCTGCTGTGGCTTGCATTGATTTCAGGGTGATGCCGCCCGTGAGTTCGGCACGTTCTGCCGTGGTGACGCGTGCGCGGGTGACGCCCATTTTCTTTGCGACGTCGGCTCCCGACATACCCAGCGCACTGCGGACCGTGCGGAGCCAGCCTTCCGGCGGTGCTTTCAGACTGGCAGCGTTTGCGGCGGCGCTGTCGACGATGTTGCGGTACTGCTGCTGAACGATGGTTTTGACGCTCATGTGGCAAGTCATCCGTATACATAGAGGTTCATTTGGAATACTTATATGTAGCCAAGCGGGGACGTTACGTATAGTTACATATATCCAAAATGTAAATTTATGAATACATATAAGTATTCGATTGAGTGGTGATTTCCGACCCCAGGAGAAGGCCGATTTTCCGGGTATCCCGGCTGAAGTCGCCAGGAGGGCATCGTGAGCCTTACCTCACCCCCGCCATCACCCACACCACCACCGGCAACGTCACCGCCGCCAGCAGCGTGCCCAGCGCCACCGCGCCCGACACCGGGTTCACCAGCCGCTGATACTGGACTGCGAAGATGTACGCGTTGGCGCCGGTCGGCATCGCCGCGAACAGCACGACCACGCCGGCCGCGAGCGGCGGCAGGTCGAGCAGCTTTGCGAGCACGAACGCGGCCGCCGGCATCGCCAGCAGTTTTAACGCGGACATCACGAGGATGCCGAGCTTCTCGCCCTTGACCTCGAACCGGAACAGATTGATGCCGAGCGCGATCAGCGCTGCCGGCGATCCCGCCTGCGCCAGCAGCTCGACGGTCCTGTCGACGACGGGATGAAGGCCGAGACCGGTCAAGCGCCAGAGCAGGCCGAGGCCGATCGCGAGCATGATCGGGTTGCGGGAGAGATCCAGCAGCACCGGCACGATCAGCGACACCGCCGAGGCGGTCTGCTTGCGGTCGACCAATTCCATCTGCAGCGTGCCCCAGAGCCAGAGCAGCGGCGTGTTCACCGACAGGATCAGCGCCATCGGCCCCGCGGCCTCATTGCCCAGCGCCGACAGCGTCAGGGGAATGCCGAGCATCACGATGTTGCCGTAGACCGAGCCGATCGCGAACACGACCCCGTCCTCGCGATCCTCGCGCCGCTTCCGCAGCAGCGCCGAGAGCGCCAGCGCCGCGATCCAGGTGAGCGCGAGCGCGCCGTAATAGGCGCCCCACATCCGCCAGGGGCTGACGCCGGAAAATTCCGACACCACGATGGTGCGGAACAGCAGCGCAGGTATGGCGATGCTGAAGGCGAATTCGGAGATGCCCTTGTGCGCGGTCTCGGAGACGAAGCGAAACAGCACCGCGGCATAGCCCGCCGCGATCAGCGCAAACACCGGCGCGACGATCAACATCGTGGCCATGCGACCCTACGACCCCAGCCCGATAATCCGTCGCGCCATGCGCACATTGGCATAGTCGATCATCTTGCCGTCGAGTGTCACCGCGCCCTGGCCCTGCGCCTCGGCCTGCTCCATGGCCTCGACAACCCGCCGCGCGTGCGCCAGTTCGGTGTCGGACGGGACGAACGCCCGCAGCGTCGGTTCGATCTGGTCGGGATGGATCACCTGCTTGCCGTCAAAACCCATCGCCGCGGCCTTGAGCGCGCTGCTTTCAGTCAATCTGGCATCCCGGAACGCGCCGCACGGACCGTCGATGGCGCGCAGGCCGAACGCGCGCGCGGCCACCAGCAGGCGCATCATCGGATAGGCGAACAGGTCGAGCGGGGCGGAAGCATAGCCGCTCTGGGCGGAGCCCACGTGCCGGTAGCCTTCCGGCGACGCGCCGATTTCCGAGGAGCGGGCGCCGATCGAGGCGGCGAAATCCCCGACACCGAGATGAAGGGCGGCGACGCTTTGGTGCGAGGCGGCGAGCGCGTCGACATTGACGAGACCCAGCGCGGTCTCGATCAGCAGTTCGAGCGTCACAGGCGAAGGTCGACCGGGCGCGGCCGCGCGCAGCTGATCGGCAATGGCGGCGATGTCGCTCGCGCGCTCCGCCTTCGGCACGATCACCGAATCCAGCCTGGGGAGCGCAGCGAGCTTGCGGATTTCCTGCGCGATGAAGGGGCTGTCGACGGCGTTGACCCTGACAGCGACGATCTTGTTGCCCCAATCCAGGGAGGACAGCGACCGCGCAGCTTCCTCCAGCGCCGCACTCTTCTCGGACGGCGGCACGGCGTCCTCGAGGTCCATGAACACCGCATCCGCGGCCGAGGCAGCTGCCTTGGCGACGAGACGGGAGCGATGCGCGGGAACGGCCAGATAGACCCGCGTCGGCCGCTGAGGGGCCATCGTCATGTCTCCTTTGCGAGACCGAGTTCGCTGAGGATGGATTGGTTGTGCTGCCCGACGCCAGGCACCGGATCCATCCGGGGCGACAGACCTGGAATGGTGAGAGCCGGCAGGAAGCTCATCACCGGTCCGCACGGTGAGCCAACCGTTTGCACCCGGGAGCGGGAGCGGAGCTGTTCGTGCTCCAGGAAAGCCTCGACCGAATTCAGATGCGCGTTGGCGATCGAGGCCTCGTCGAGCAGCCGCAGCACCTCGTCACTGGTGATCGCTGCAAAACGCTGCTCGATATGTGTTTGCAGATCGTCCCTGTTCTGCATGCGCAGCGGATTGGTGCGGAAGCAGGGATGGTCGGCAAATGCCGCATCGCCAAGGACAATGGCGCACAGCGATCGCCATTCCCGGTCGTTCTGGATGCCGAAGAAGATCGTGTTGCCGTCTCCGACGCGGAAAGGGCCGTATGGCGCTATCGTTGCATGCTTTGCCCCGGTTCGCGGCAGCGGCCGGCCCGCACTCTGGGTGTAGAAGGCGGGATAGCTCATCCAGTCCGTGATGGAATCGAACAGCGAGGCCTGGAAGGCGGTGCCCTTGCCGGTCCGCTCGCGGCGATACAGCGCCATCAGCACGCCGTTGAGGATGTACATGCCGGTGGCGATGTCGACCACCGAAAGTCCGACCTTCGCAGGCTCCGCCTCGGTGCCGTTGATGGCGAGGACGCCGGCCTCGCACTGGACCAGGAGATCGTAAGCCTTCTTGTTGCTGTAGGGTCCTCCCGCACCATAGCCCGAAACGTCGCAGGCGATGATCCGGGGAAATTTCCGCACGAGCGATGCGGCATCGAGGCCCAGCCGCTCCGCCGCGCCGGGCGCCAGGTTCTGAATGAAGACGTCGGCCTGCGGCAGCAAGGCGTCGAGCACCTTCTGGCCGTCCGGACTTTTGAGGTCGATGGCGAGGCTCTCCTTCGACCTGTTGGTCCAGACGAACTGGCTCGACATCCCGTTCATCACGTGATCGTAGTCGCGGCAGAAATCGCCGTCGCCCGGCCGCTCGATCTTGATGACCCGCGCGCCCCAGTCCGCAAGATGCCGGCTGGCCAGAGGAGCCGCAATCGCCTGCTCGAGCGAGACCACCGTCACGCCCGACAGCGGCAGGTCCGCCTCATTTCGCTCCATGCAATCCGCTCCCGCTTTCGACCAGCGCAGGAGCAAGCCGACCACCCCACGCACATGCTGTGATGATGACATGATGCCCCTGTTTTGCCCGACAAGTCAAACTGCATTTCGTTAAATCCTAAGATTTGAAAGGCCAGCAATCGCCGTGACTTGGCTACTGTGCATGGGGTTGTTTTCTCGTTTTTGTTCGCGAGGCCACCCTGTTGCCGAGACCGCACACGTCCCGGCTTTCGCATCTCCGCTCGGTTGCCAACGAACGCCCATTCACCCACTATTCCGTCCGACTCGACATTTTGGGGGATCAATGCCGGCGTTCCGCTTTAATACATCCATGATGAAATACATGGCTGCTGCGATCTCGGGTATCGCCCTGGCCGTCCTGATCCACCCGGGTGCAGGCTTTGCCTACTCCCAGGAGGAGCAGCAGGCCTGCACGCCGGATGCGATGCGGCTGTGCGGCGACTTCGTTCCGAACGTCGACGCCATCACCGCCTGCATGATCCAGAAGAAGTCGCAGCTCTCGCCGCAATGCCGGGCGTTCTTCCGGCCGGGACCGGAGCCCGGCATGGCGGCCGCGCCCCGCGCCGGCAAGCCGACCAGCATCGCGCCCAAAGCCGCGAAGAAGACCACCAAACCGGCGCCGAAGGTGGCCAAGAAGAAGAAACCCAGCGAAAGCTGAGGGCGCCGCACCGCGTTCCCTTTTTGAAACGCGATCATGCCCGGGCGAAGCGCGCACTGCGTTTGAAGTCCCGGGCATTTGCGTTTCCGGCCCCTCGTTCGACGGCCTTGAGTCAAAATGGCCAGGTCATCAGCCCCACACCAGCCACCGGACTCCTTTTGTTCGCCTCCGCTTGCGGACGCTTGCGACCACGGCGGGATGTAAACGAGTCGCGAAGGCGGTTTGCGCGGCGAGGTTGCATTCCGCATTTTCCCGCCCGCCTGCTCAAAAAACGCACGATTGCTGGGGTGAAGGGCGGTCCGCTGCAGTTGGTCGCTGTCCGTCGCACGCAGCAGTGTGACTCAAAAGCCAACGTGCTTTGTTATTTCATGGCTCCAGCATGACTTACGATAAATTTTTCTTTCCCGAATCACCGCGGTGATTCATTTTCGCTGCCTGGGGTCAATCTGGAGGCAGAGGTATGAACGTTATTGTTTTTGCATCGCGTAAAGGTGGCTCGGGCAAGAGTACCCTGGCCGCGCATCTCGCCGCGCAGATCAAGGCGACCAAGCCGATCCTGCTCGTCGATGCGGATCCGCAAGGCTCGCTCACGCTGTGGCACAAGCTGCGTGGCACCAACGAGCCGCCGATCAAGTCCGCGGTGAACTCGGTCAGCGGCATCGTCTCCACTGCCAAGCGCGACGGTTATGAATGGGTGTTGATCGACACGCCGCCGAACCTGTCGGCCGTCGTCGACGATGCCATCCGCAATGCCACCATGGTCGTGATTCCCGCCCGTCCCGGCGTGTTCGACGTCAACGCGGTGCAGGAAACGATCCAGATGTGCCGTGCGGCCCGCAAGCCCTACGCGGTTGTGCTCAACGGTGCGCCGGCGCGCCGCGACGAGTCCGAAAGCCCGATCGTCACCATCGCCCGCGAGGCGCTGGCGAAGTTCCGGGCTCCGGTGTGGGGCGGCCAGATCACCAACCGTTCGGATTTGCTGATGGCGCTGAGCCACGGCGAAGGCGCGCGGGAATATCAGGCCGAGAGCCGTGCGGCTCAGGAAATCGCAAGGCTGTGGGCGGCGATCGAACGTTCGGTGAAGGCTATTCGCGGCACGGCGTCGGCTTCCGGCGCAATGCACAAGCAGGCGGCGTAATTTCCATAAATCATTCCCCGGACGAAAAACGCGCGGATCTCCGCGCGTTTTGCGTTTCTGGAGATCACTATGAAAGCTAGGCCACCATCAGCATGTAGAACACGATCACCGGCGACAGGGTGAGGATCACCGACCAGATGCCGGCGGCCCAGAGAATGTCCTCGGTGGTAAAGCCCTGCTGTCCGGCGTCGTAATACGACGCCAATTCGTTATGACTATTCACAAACGCCCCCGCGATTTCTTCGCTTATGGGCATGAACGATAGGCGCGATGCTTTAAGATTCCGGGTCGCAATCTCGCGTGCATTCGAACACAGATGCTACCACGGATTAACCATCCGAACGCGCCGTGTCAGGCGAGCCAGACCCGAAACACCAGCACCGGCATCAGGCCGAGCATCACCGCCCAGAAGCCGAACGACGACACCACCAGAATTCCGCGCAACAGATCGGCGGACGCGAATATATCTGCCGCCGGCGGTCGGATGCGTTGCCCCATGGTCATTCCCCCATTTGAAAGACTTTGAATGAAGACGATAGGCGCGATTGCGTAAACGAGCCGTGGATGCGCCATGCGGCAGCAGCGAAGGCGTTGGGGCGCGGTTAACCACGGTGCGTCTTCCCTTCTCCCGCAAGGGAGAAGGGCGAGCGTGCGTGGATCGAAAGAGGAAGCTCTACGCCGCGACTTGCATCCGTCGCTCGATCTCGCGGTCGAGCTGGGCGGCGAGTTCGCTGCCGACTTCGACCATCGGCAGACGCACTTCGGGGCTGTCGATGAGGCCCGTGCGCCACAGCCAGTACTTTGCCGGCGCGGGACTGGGTTCAGTGAACAACAGGCGCGTCAGTTCCGCGACCTCCTGCCAGCGCGCCAGCGCCGCAGCGTGGTTGCCGCGCTTCAGCTCGGCATACACAGCCGCAAACGTCGCGGTCTCGAGATGCGCTGACAGCACGATGCCGCCCTCGGCGCCGTCGCTGAGTGCCTCGAAATAGTTCGCGTCCTCGCCGGTCAGCACGCGAAAGTTCTTGGGACGGTCGCGCAGCAGCGCGATGGATTGCTCGCGGCTCGCGCCGCAATCCTTCAGGCCGATGATGTTCGGATGCTCGGCAAGCCGCAGCAGCGTCTGGTTGGTGATGTTGACCGAGGTGCGATAGGGGATGTTGTAGAGCGCGAGCGGCCAGGCGGCGTGATCGGCGAGCGCCTCGAAATGCGCCAGCACGCCGCGTTGCGACGGCCGCACATAATAGGGGCTCGCGATCAGATAGCCGTCGATCGGCCAGTCCGCGGTTTCATCGAGGCGGTCCTTCAGCCGCGCCGTGTCCGCGCCTGATAGTCCGAGGCAGATCGGAAGCTTGCTGGGGCCGGTGGTCATCTCGTCGCGCACGATGGCGACGAGGCGTTCGAGCTCGGCATCGCGCAGCGTCATACCTTCGCCGGAGGTCGCCCCCAGGATGAAGCCGTCAACGGCCTGTCCGCTGTAATGCCGTGTCAGCCGCCGCAGCGACCTCTCGTCGAGAGCGCCGTCGCGAAACGGCGTCACCAGCGGCAGCCAGAGCCCGTGCAAATGTTCCTGTAGTCCGGTCATGTTCCATCTCCTTCTCGGGAAAAACCTGAGACGAGGGCACATGAAAAAACCCCGTCCAGGCGGCGGGGTTTTCGGGGTTTGGCTCGCGATGACGAAGCTTGTTTAGCGCGCGCAAAAATCCGAGGTCCCCGGATGGGGGACTTTTTTCGAGACGGCTGCCTCGAACGAAATTGCGCACGACTTCGTGATCATTTGAAAATGATGCGGGATGCGCGTGGAACTGTCAACACTCGCGGAACGCGAAAGCCGAAGAGGTCAAAAAAAAGCCGGGCTCGAACGAGCCCGGCTTAAGGTATTGGCCACGTGAGGCCGACACAATCACCTTCCAAGAGGGATTACTGAACTCCCGCGCCACTGGAGGAGGGGGACAAATGCGCAACGCGAAGGCTCAGCGTGCAAACAGTATGAGCTTGACGAGCGGCCTGCAGCAACAGCCGAGGCCGCATGTCAGTCATGCGGAAATTAGGACGGCCAGCGCTGCGCCTTGCTCACCACGAAGTCGCGGAACACCTGCACACGCGCGACCGTCTTCAGTTCTTCCGGATAGACAAAATACGTATCGAGCTGGATCGAATCCGATTCGCCGAACAGCTGCACGAGGCGGCTCTGTTCTTCGATCAAATAGTCCGGCAGCGCCGCGATGCCGAGGCCTTGCTGACAGGCGCGGACGAGGCCGAGGATGTTGTTGACCCTGAAATAGGCTTCGCGCGGACCCGAGCCGTTGCGTCCCGCTTCGACCAGCCAGTTGCGGTTCTGAAGATGCGGCGCGAAGGTGCCGTCGGAGAGCGTGATGATGCGGTGGGAATCGAGCTCCTCCAGCGTGCGCGGCGTGCCGAAGCGCTTGATGTAATCAGGCGAGCAATAGGCGTGGAAGCCCATCGCGAAAAGCTTGCGCTGAATGAGATCCGGCTGCGTCGGCTTGCGGGTGCGGATCGCGACGTCGGCCTCGCGCATCGAGAGGTCGAGCTCTTCGTCGGTGACGATCAGCGAGATCCGGATTTCCGGATAGAGCGCGGTGAATTCGCCGAGCCGCGGGATCAGCCAGTTGATGCCGACCCCGGGCGTGGTGGTGATCTTGAGATCACCGCTCGGCCGCTCGCGGCTGTCGGTCAGTTTGGCGCGCGCCGCCTGCAGCTGCATGAACACGTCATGCGCGGTGCGGAACAGGAGGTCGCCCTGTTCGGTGAGGATCAGGCCGCGGGCGTGGCGGTGGAACAGCGAGACCGAGAGTTCCTGCTCCAGCGCCGAGACCTGGCGTGACACCGCCGATTGCGAGAGGCCGAGCTGCTCGCCGGCATGGGTGAAGCTTCCCGCTTCCGCCGCCGCGTGAAACACCTTCAGCTTGTCCCAGTCCATATCCGTGAATCCGTCGCGTGTTCGTGCCATGATCTTTATTCCGCTGCCGCGCGCTCGCTGGCGCGCAGGGCCAAGAAACGTTCGGCTTCGAGAGCCGCCATGCAGCCGAGGCCGGCCGCTGTGACCGCTTGACGATAAGTCTCGTCGGCGACGTCGCCGGCGGCGAACAGGCCGGGCACCGAGGTGGCGGTCGAGTTCGGGGCGACCTCGACATAGCCCGACGGCTTGAGCTTGACTTGGTCTTTCACCAGCTCGGTCGCCGGCGCATGCCCGATAGCGATGAAGACACCGTCGGCCTTGTGCTCGGTGAGCGCGCCGGACTTGACGTTCTTGAGACGGACATGAGTGACCTTGCCCGGATTGCCTTCGCCGCAGATCTCGTCGATGGCGTTGTCCCAGACCACCTTGATCTTGGGATGCTTGAATAGGCGGTCCTGCAGGATGCGCTCGGCGCGCGGAAATGGTCGCGGCGGTGAACCACAGTCACCTGCGAGGCGAAATTGGTCAGGAACAGCGCTTCCTCGACGGCGGTGTTGCCGCCGCCGACCACGACCACTTCCTTGCCGCGGTAGAAGAAGCCGTCGCAGGTGGCGCAGGCCGAGACGCCAAAGCCCTTGAAGTTTTCTTCGGAGGAGATGCCGAGCCAGCGCGCCTGGGCGCCGGTGGCGAGGATCACGGTCTCGGCGAGATAGACGTCGCCGCTATCGCAGGTGAGGCGGAACGGCCGCTGCGTGGTGTCGAGCTTGATCACCAGATCGGTCTTGATCTGGGTGCCCACATGCAGCGCCTGCTTCTCCATCTGCTCCATCAGCCAGGGGCCCTGGATCACGTCGGCGAAGCCCGGATAGTTCTCGACATCGGTCGTGATGGTGAGCTGGCCGCCCGGCTGGATGCCCTGGATCAGGATCGGCTCGAGCATTGCGCGCGCGGCGTAGATCGCCGCCGTGTAGCCGGCGGGGCCGGAGCCGATGATGACGACCTTTGCATGGACAGCGGCGGACATTTCGACAGATGCCTTTCACGGGGGATTGCAGCGCGGGCGCGGAACGTGCCGGGAGGCCTCGCGGAGGCGCTGAAATATCAGAGCTAATCTAAGCCTTCTGGTGAGCTATGCAAGAATTGCATTCCCTGTCGGCGGATTTTTCCAACAAGGAACAAAAGTCGATTGCGCTGCACGCGCAATAAAATTGCGCTGGTCGGGCCGTCTGCGCTATGAGGATTGCGATAAACGCACCAATAGCGCCGCAAAAGCCAGGAGTTCCTATCACGTGTCGCGGAACCTAGACGAGATCGACCTGAAAATTCTCACCGAGATTCAGGCCGACGGTCGAATCACGAATGTCGAGCTGGCCAGGCGCGTCGGCATCTCGCCACCGCCCTGCCTGCGCCGCGTCCGGGCCCTGGAGGAGGAGGGGTATATCCACGGCTATCGCGGGCTCCTGGACGCGCGAAAGCTCGGCTTCGACGTCACGGTGTTTGCCGCAGTGCACCTCTCTAGCCAGGCCGAGGCTGATTTGCGCGCCTTCGAGGAGTTCGTCCGTGCCGAGCCGCTGGTGCGCGAGTGCTGGATGCTGTCGGGCGAAGTCGATTTCATCCTGAAATGCGTCGCACCCGACATGGCCACCTTCCAGGATTTCGTCACCCATTTGACCGCCGCCCCGCACGTCCGCAACGTGCGGACCTCGCTCGTGCTGCATAACTCGAAGTACGAGGCGGCCGTGCCGCTCGACGTGAGGGGAAGAAGGTAGCTCGCACGATCTCGTGCCCCGGACGCAGCGCAGCAGCGCAAGAACGCTGCAGCGCGTCCGGGACACGAGAGTGAGGGCGCGAGCCCATCACATTTCCAGCAACATGCAGAAACAAAAAAGGCCGCGCAGTGCGCGGCCCTTTTCAAATCACGCGCAACGGCAAATCGCTACCGCCACTCCACCTTGGTGATCTCATACGCCTTGGAGCCGCCGGGTGCGTTGACCTCGACGGTGGCGCCCTTCTTCTTGCCGATCAGCGCGCGTGCGAGCGGCGAGGTGATCGAGATGCGGCCCTTCTTGGCGTCGGCCTCGACTTCGCCGACGAGCTGCCACACGTTCTTTTTCTCGGTGTCCTCATCGACCAGCGTCACGGTGGCGCCGAACTTGATTGTGTCGCCGGACAGCTTGGAAATGTCGATGATGTCGGCGCGCGCGAGCTTGTCCTCGAGCTCGGCGATGCGGCCTTCATTGTGGGACTGCTCTTCCTTCGCGGCGTGATATTCCGCGTTCTCCGAAAGGTCGCCGTGCGAGCGCGCCTCCGCGATATGCTCGATGATGCGCGGACGGTCCTCCGACTGGCGCTTCTTCAATTCTTCCCCGAGCGCGGCAAAGCCGCTCGCTGTCATCGGTACCTTTTCCATCTCTTCTCTCGTCCTTCGGTCGCGCGCGCCCCGAAATGTCAGCGCGCACGCAACTTGATTCGTCAGTCTATCCGGGCTCGACGCCGGACGTTCATATGGGCTTGGCGCCGGAACTGAACAACCAAATGGCCGGACAGTTCCTCCGGTCATTGTGGCTTCATCGCCAGTCACTTAGCGGAAAGTGGGCCTTCCGCTCGCGATCAGGTTTCCGAAAAGTAGCTCTGCAGGGTCCGAACCTCAAGGTCCCCGCCCAGATAGGCGTGGATGCCCTGCGCGGCCGCCACGGCCCCGGAAAGAGTGGTGTAATACGGCACTTTATGCAAGAGGGCCGCGCGCCGCAGAGAACGGCTGTCGGCGAGCGCCTGCGGGCCTTCGGTGGTGTTGAAGACGAGCTGGACGTCGCCATTGGTGATGGCGTCGACGATGTGCGGCCGGCCCTCCAGCACCTTGTTCACCCTCTCGGTCGGGATGCCCTGGTCGGTCAGGAAGCGCGCCGTGCCCGATGTCGCCAGCACCTTGAAGCCAAGCGAATGCAGCTCGCGAACGGCCTCGGCGATGCGCGTCTTGTCGCTCTCGCGAACCGAGACGAACACCGTGCCCTTGCGTGGCACCCGCGTGCCGCCGCCGAGCTGACTCTTGGCGAACGCCACCGCGAAGGAGCGGTCGATACCCATGACCTCGCCGGTCGAGCGCATCTCCGGACCCAACACGGTGTCGACGCCGGGGAAGCGGGCGAACGGAAATACCGATTCCTTGACGCCGACATGCTTGAAGTCCGCCTTCTTCAACTTGAAGTCAGCGAGCTTTTCACCGGCCATGACCCGCGCCGCGATCTTCGCAACCGGCGTGCCGACCACCTTGGCGACGAAAGGCACCGTGCGCGAGGCGCGCGGGTTGACTTCGAGCACGTAGATATCGCCGTCCTTGATGGCGTATTGCACGTTCATCAGGCCGACGACGTCGAGGCCCAGCGCGAGCTCGCGGGTCTGCCGCTCCAGTTCCTCGATCATCTTGGCATCGAGCGAATGCGGCGGCAGCGAGCAGGCGCTGTCGCCGGAATGGATGCCGGCTTCCTCGATGTGCTCCATGATGCCGACGATGAAGGTGTCCTTGCCGTCGCAGAGGCAATCGACATCGATCTCGGTTGCGTCGGAGAGATAGCGGTCAAACAGCAGCGGGTTCTTGCCGAGCACAGTGTTGATCTGCCCGGTCTTGTCGTTCGGGTAGCGCGCCTTGACGTCAGACGGCACCAGCTCCGGCAGCGTGCCGAGCAGGTAATCGTTGAGCTGGTTCTCCTCGCGGATGATCTGCATCGCGCGGCCGCCGAGCACGTAGGACGGGCGCACCACCAGCGGCAGTCCGAGATCGGTGCAGACGAGCCTCGCCTGCTCGACCGAATAGGCGATGCCGTTCTTCGGCTGCTTCAGCCGCAGCTTGTCGAGCACCCGCTTGAAGCGGTCGCGGTCCTCAGCCAGGTCGATAGCGTCGGGCGAGGTGCCGAGGATCGGCACTTCGGCGGCTTCCAGCGCGCGCGCCAGCTTGAGCGGGGTCTGGCCGCCGAACTGCACGATCACGCCATGCAGCGTGCCGTTGGTGCGCTCCTTCGCGATGATCTCCAGCACGTCCTCGGCGGTGAGCGGCTCGAAATAGAGCCGGTCGGCGGTGTCGTAGTCGGTCGACACCGTCTCCGGGTTGCAATTGACCATGATGGATTCGTAGCCGGCGTCATGCAGCGCGAAGCAGGCATGGCAGCAGCAATAGTCGAACTCGATGCCCTGGCCGATGCGGTTCGGCCCGCCGCCGAGGATGATGACCTTCTTCTTGTCGGACGGCGCGCTCTCGTCCGCAGGCGCACCCGCGAACGGCGCCTCATAGGTCGAGTACATGTAGGCGGTGGGCGAAGCGAACTCGGCCGCGCAGGTGTCGATGCGCTTGTAGACCGGGCGGACGCCGAGCGCGTGACGCTTCGCCGTCACCTCCGCCTCCGTCGTCTCCGCGATCATCGCAAGCCGGGCATCGGAGAAGCCCATGGCCTTGAGCGTGCGCATGCCGAACGCGTTGCCCGGCAGGCCGCTCTTGCGGACCTTCGCTTCCATGTCGACGATGCCGCGCATCTCGCTGAGGAACCACGGATCGATCTTGCAGGAATTGAAGATCTCCTCGTCCGACCAGCCGAGCCGCATCGCCTGGGCGACCTGGAGCAGCCGGTTCGGTGTCGGCGTGCCGAGCGCGGCGCGGATCGCGTTCTTGTCGTCGTCGCGGCCGAGACCTTCGATCTCGATCTCGTCGAGGCCGGTGAGACCGGTCTCGAGCCCGCGCAATGCCTTCTGAAGGCTTTCCTGGAAGGTGCGGCCGATCGCCATGACTTCGCCGACCGACTTCATCGACGTCGTCAGTGTGGTGGAGGCGCCGGGGAATTTCTCGAAGGCGAAACGCGGCACCTTGGTGACGACATAGTCGATCGTCGGCTCGAACGAGGCCGGCGTGGCGCCGCCGGTGATGTCGTTGGAGATTTCGTCGAGCGTGTAGCCGACCGCAAGCTTGGCGGCGACCTTTGCGATCGGAAAGCCGGTGGCTTTCGAAGCCAGAGCGGAGGAACGCGACACGCGCGGGTTCATCTCGATGACGACCATGCGGCCGTCTTCGGGATTGACGCCGAACTGCACGTTGGAGCCGCCGGTCTCGACGCCGATCTCGCGCAGCACCGCCAGCGAGGCGTCGCGCATGATCTGGTATTCCTTGTCGGTCAGCGTCAGCGCCGGCGCCACCGTGATGGAATCGCCGGTGTGCACGCCCATCGGATCGAGGTTCTCGATCGAGCAGACGATGATGCAATTGTCTTTCTTGTCGCGCACCACCTCCATCTCGTACTCTTTCCAGCCGAGCACGGATTCTTCGATCAGCACTTCGTTGGTGGGAGACGCATCCAGGCCGCGCTCGATGATGTCGAGGAACTCTTCCTTGTTGTAGGCAATGCCGCCGCCGGTGCCGCCCATGGTGAAGGAGGGGCGGATGATCGCGGGCAGGCCGATCTCGGACAGCGCCATCAGCGCCTGGCCGAGCGCATGTTCCTGATAGCGCTTGCGGCGGTCGCTTTCGCCGAGGGTCCACTGCTGCTCGAGCTCTGCGAGCGCCGCGCCCGAGGCCTTTGCGCGTTCGGCTTGGTACTTGTCGCGGAAGGACTTCTTCAGGGCGGAGGCGTTGGCGAGCCGCGACTTCGGCGTCTCAAGCCCGATCTTGGTCATGGCCTCCCGGAACAGCTGGCGGTCCTCGGCCTTGTCGATCGCGTCCGCAGTGGCGCCGATCATCTCGACGTCGAACTTTTCGAGCGTGCCCTGCCGGCGCAGCGACAGCGCGCAGTTCAGCGCGGTCTGTCCGCCCATGGTCGGCAGCAGGGCGAAGCCGCCGGGGATGGCGTGACGTTCCTTCTCGATGATCTTTGCGACGATCTCCGGCGTGATCGGCTCGATATAGGTCGCATCGGCCAATTCCGGATCGGTCATGATGGTGGCCGGGTTGGAATTGACGAGCACGATGCGGTAGCCCTCTTCCTTCAGCGTCTTCACCGCCTGCGTGCCCGAATAGTCGAACTCGCAGGCCTGTCCGATCACGATGGGACCGGCGCCGATGATCAGGATGGTGGTGATGTCTGTACGTTTGGGCATCAACTCTCGCCGAAGTGGAATTTGGGCACAAAAAAAGGGCGCGCTTGCTGCGCGTCCCTTTGGCCGAGAGCGCGGTGGTCTCCCCTGCGCGCGGGTGGGTCTTAGACCAGTTTTCGGGGCGGCGAAACCCCGAAAAACGCCCATCAACCGGCAATTTTGACCGGTTTTGGTCGGGCCTGCCAGCCACGGGCGAGGTGCACCAGAAGGGCAGCCGAAACGCTCAATCCGCCGACCCAGCCGAGATCAGCCGGGCTCCACGCAGCAAGTACGGCGCCTCCGAAGGCTCCGCCGATCGCGAAGCCGAGATACATGGCCGAGGCGTTGAGGGAGAGCGCAATCATCGAGGCATTGGGGTCGATCCGGATGATGCTGGCGACCTGGGCCGGATAGAACGCCCAGCCCGAAAGGCCCTGAAGGAAGATCGGGCCCAGGATCGCGTAATGCGCCTGGCCGGGGAGGAATTTCAGCACCAGCGAATGCAGGAAGAGCGCGCTGGCCATGCCGGTCAGGCCGAGCGCCGCGGTGACGATGGTGCCCAGCCGGTCGGCCAACAGGCCGCCGAGCATATTCCCGATCGCCGCGGCGGCGCCGAACACCAGGAGCGCGAGGCTGATGCGCGAGGCATCGAAGCCCAGCGCGCGCAGCGGGACCGCGAAATAGGTGAACATTGTGAAGCCGCCGAGCGCCCATAAAATCGTGATCACGAGTGCGATCAGGACATTGCTGTGACGCGCCACCGCCAGCCGCTCGCTGAGCGAGGCCGTGTTGCGCGGCAGGCCGCGGGGTAGGCCGAGCAGGAGGCCGGCGAGCGCGACGGCGCCGATCAGGGCGACCATGGCAAAGGTCGCACGCCATCCGAAGAGGCTGCCGACGAGATTGCCGAGGGGAACGCCGATGACGGTCGCAACCGTGAGTCCCGACGTGACCAGCGCCACCGCGCGGCCGCGCCGCTCCGGCGAGGCGACGGCCACGGATACGGCCAGCGCGGTCGGCATGCACAGCCCGGAGCCCAGCGCCATCAGCATGCGCGAGGCCAGCAGCAGGCCGTAATTGGACGCCACCATCGCCGCGAGGTTTCCGGCGATGAAGGTCGATAGCGCCAGGGCCAGCACGGTGCGGCGGTCGATATTGTTCATCGTCACCGCCAGGATTGGCGAGCCCACGGCATAGGTGAGGGCGTAGGCGGTGACCAATTGGCCGGCGGCGGAGACGGAAATTGACAGGTCGGTTGCGATCGCCGGCAAAAGTCCTGCAATGACAAAGCCTTCCGTGCCGATCGCAAAGGCCGCCAAGGCCAACCAGAATACGCTCATCGGAAAATCCCCATGTTCAATGTTTATTGAACTATCAATTGGACCGGTGCATGAGTCAATTGGTTCAAGAACTATTGAACATCGAGGCCATTTCGCTATGATCGTCAGACCATGAGCCGCACGCCTCCCCACCCCACCCGCGAGCAGATCGAGCTGCCGATGGTTCTGGATTGCCTGAGCGATCCGATCCGGTTGGCGATCGTCTACCAGCTCGCCCAGCAGCAAGGTGTCAGTAGCGAATTGTGCTGTGGCGACTTTAACGCGCTCAGCGGCAAGTCGAATCTCGCCTATCATTTCGCGAAGCTGCGGGAATCCGGTCTGATGCAGACGCGCGTGGCGGGCACCAACCGCTTCATGCGGCTGCGCCACGAGGATCTGGATGCCCGTTTCCCCGGTCTGCTCGATGCGGTGGTGAAATCGGCAGCGAAGGATGCCGACCGGCTTCAGCTGCTGTCGGAGTGCGAAGTGCCTGCTGCGGGTTGAAGCTGAGACGATTGCGCGCCAACGCCGATTTCGCCCTTCGGGCTTCGTCGAGGCAGCCTTCGCTACGAAAGGGCTCGCCTGGCCGAAGCTGGCGAAGGCTGGAGACCCGGCCTGGATTTGAACCAGGATGAAGAGCGATGCACTGCTCTCGCGTAGACGCTTCCGCCACCGGGCCGTGGCGATCATTGCCGATCGGGGTGCGACAAGCCACCCCAGGCAATCGTTATGCTTAACGCACCAAAGGCGGCCGCGCGATGAAGGTCATCCGCCAGCGATTGTGGCCGATATTGCTGTCAGCGCGCTGGACCGCGAAGCCGGCGGTCTTGAGCCTGGCGGTGATCTCGTCCTCGCTATAGCGCTGCAGCCCGATGCGCGTACGCAGATGACGGTAATCTGACAGCGCGGTGCTGATCAGCCCGATCAGCGCATCTTTCAGAAAGCCGTGACGCAGGCCGAAGCTGAGCAGCGCTGTGACGTCCCTGAACATGCCGACGTCGGGCTGGAGGATGTCGCCGAGCACCAGCTTCCCGGAGGGCTTCAAAATACGTCGGAAGTTGAGGAGCGCGGCATCGAGCTCGTCCGGCGTCATGTATTGCGCGACCGAGTTCATCACGGCGAGATCGATCGACTGCTCCTGCATGTTGCGGACCTCGTCGAGCGAGCGGACGCGGATCTTCGTGTTCGGGGCAAACCGCGCGATCAACCGGCCGCGAACGCCGGGCGCGGGCTCGGCGAGGATCAACTTGCCGCAGGCCGCCGCCACTTGGCTCGCGGACAGCGCCTCGCCGCAGGCATAGTCGAGCACGGTCGCCTCGGGCGAGGAGATATAGCCGATGATGTCCCGTGCGATGATCTGGAAGTGCAGGTCGCGATGCAACTTGCTGACATAGATCGTATGCGTCGAGTCGTAATAATCGATCCAATCGTCCATGGTATCTGAGGGCCCCGGCCAAACGGTTCCGCCAAAGGAACCGGCGCTGCCCGCCTGCGTTAGGGGTGCGACGGCGCGCCGTCAATGTCCGCGTCCTAACAGGAAGGTTTCCCGTGAGCAAAGCCCCTACCAAGGTCTCGCCCGACCTCGATACCCCCACCGATCTGTCGCCTCAGGCGGTCAAGAAGGTTTCGGAGGCGCTCAACGTGCTTCTGGCCGATGCGTTCGCGCTGTATCTGAAGACCAAGAACTTCCACTGGCACATCAGCGGCCGGCATTTCCGCGACTATCATTTGCTGCTCGACGAACATTCCGACCAGATCTTCGCCACCACGGACCAACTCGCTGAACGGGTCCGCAAGATCGGCGGCACCACGCTGAAGTCGATCGGCCAGGTCGCGAAACTCCAGACCATCAAGGACAACAACGAGGACTACGTCCCGCCGCGCGAGATGTTGCGTGAATTGATGCAGGACAATAAGCACGTCGCGAGCGCGATGCGAAAAGCGCACGAGGTGTGCGACGAGGCCGGCGACGTCGCCAGCGCCAGCATCCTCGAGAACTTCATCGACGAGACCGAGCGCCGCACCTGGTTCCTGTTCGAAGCCACGCGTCAGGAAGGCGCCAACGAGGCGTAGGGCACGCTGTGGCAGGGTGGGTAAAGGCGCACTCTTCGCGCGCCGTGCCCACCATCTATCTGCAGTTCAAGTCATTTGGTGGACACGCTTGGCTTTGCCCACCCTCTGCGGCGCCGTCGTTGCGACTACCGCCACAACCGCATCAACGCGCCATTCTTGCCCGTCACCGGATCGGCCGGCGGCAGCGCGACGTTTGGAATCGTCTTCAGCGCTTTCGCGTGATTCTCCGGCGTCGCCCGGGTGATCTCCATCTTCGCACCCGTCGGATAGGCGCCGATCACGCAGAAATCCTCGCTCGCCTTGATGCATTGATGCCCGGTGCCGGCAGGGAGAATCGCGACGTCCCCGGCCTTGATCTCCAGCTCCTGACCGTGGTCGCCACCGAAGCGGACCCGCGCGCTCCCGCGCGCAACGCCGAGCACCTCATGCACCGTCGCGTGATAGTGCAGATAGTCGAAGACCCCATTGCGCCACGTCCCGCCCCAGCCGTTCGCTTCGAACAAACTTTCGATCGTCTCTTCCGGCTGTCTGGAATCGAGCTTCACCGCGCCCTGGTAGACCAGGAACGGGAGGATGTTGTTCGGCACGAGCCCGTCGTCCTCGAACACGATGGCGAGCGGCTCGGCATTGTCGCGGACGGCGGGCATGGCGGGGCTCCTGCTGCACGAAGGCGTCGAGACAACATTAAAGCAGGAGAAGGCGTTCCTCGGGAGGTCTCGTGTCCCGGACGCGCTGCAGCGCTCTTGCGTTGCTGCGCAGAGCCGGGACCCAGAGTGCCGCGGGCAGGGGCCCCGGTTCAGCAGCGCATCACGCCGCTAAGAGCGGCGCCTAAGGCGCGTTCACGCGCGTCTCGACGCGCTATGGCACTGCGCCCGGGGCACGGGAGCGGTGGTCCTTACGCGCTCTTGTTCTGCCGCATCAGGTCCGCAAAACGCTGGAACAGATAGTGCGAATCGCGCGGACCCGGTGAGGCCTCGGGGTGGTATTGCACCGAGAACACCGGTTTGCCGTCGAGCTGGATACCGCAATTGGAGCCGTCGAACAGCGAGATGTGAGTCTGGGTCGCGCCCGTCGGCAGGGTGCTCTCGTCCACGGCAAAGCCGTGGTTCATCGAGGTGATCTCGACCTTGCCGGTGGTCTCGTCCTTCACGGGGTGATTGGCGCCGTGATGGCCTTGATGCATCTTCCTCGTCTTGGCGCCGACCGCGAGGCCGAGCATCTGGTGACCGAGACAAATTCCGAACGTCGGCGTGCCCGACTTGATCACGTCCTGGATCACAGGCACGGCATATTTGCCCGTCGCGGCCGGATCGCCCGGACCGTTCGACAGGAACACGCCGTCCGGCTTCATCGCAAGAATATCTTCGGACGAGGTCGTTGCCGGCACCACCGTCACCTTGCAGCCGACGCCGGCGAGCAGGCGCAAAATGTTGCGCTTGATGCCGTAGTCGATGGCGACGACGTTGAACTCAGGCTTGTCCTGCCGGCCAAAGCCCTTCTCCCACAGCCACGGCGTCTCGTCCCAGGTGAAGCGCTGGCCGGAGGTGACCATCGGCACGAGGTCCATGCCCTCGAGGCCCGGCCATTCGCGCGCTTCTTCCTTCAGGCCATGCAGATCGAACTCGCCGTCCCTGGCGTGCGCGATCACGGCGTTGGGCATGCCCTTGCTGCGGATCAGCGCGGTCAGTGCACGGGTGTCGATGCCGGAGAGGCCGATGATGCCGCGCGCCTTCAGCCATTGGTCGAGATGCTTGGTGGCGCGGTAGTTCGAGGGATCGGTGATCGCGGTGCGCAGGATCACGCCGCGCGCGCCGGGCGTCGCGGCCATGTTCACCGTCTCGATGTCGTCGTCGTTGGTGCCGACGTTGCCGATATGCGGAAAGGTGAAGGTGATGAGCTGGCCGGCATAGGAGGGATCGGTGAGGATCTCCTCGTAGCCGGTCATCGCGGTGTTGAAGCAGACCTCGCCGACGGCTTGGCCTTCGGCCCCGAGACCAAAGCCTTCGAGCACCGTGCCGTCGGCAAGCACCAACAGCGCGGTCGGTTTGTGGTCCGGCCAGGCGGTATCGTTTTCGGATTGTGTCATAAGCCCGTTTCATAGTCCCCGCGGGCGCTGCCGTCAAAGCGGAGAAGCGCGGATTCACATGCGTTTTTGCATATTTGACAGCTCCCCTCCGGCCCTTAAGCTCGCTGGCATAATTTCCGGCAAATTCCGGGGCTTGGGAGGCAATAATGGACCAGACGACCCCAATTGTGCTGGTTCCGGGATTGGCGTCCTCGGCCCGGATCTATGCCCCGGTGATCCCCTCGCTCTGGCGGTTCGGCCCGGTGATGGTCGCCAACCATATCCGTGACGACAGCATGGCCGCGATCGCCCGTCGGGTGCTGAGCGAGGCGCCGCCGCGCTTCG
Organism: Bradyrhizobium sp. LM2.9; assembly: GCF_054056555.1. NCBI lineage: Bacteria > Pseudomonadati > Pseudomonadota > Alphaproteobacteria > Hyphomicrobiales > Nitrobacteraceae > Bradyrhizobium > Bradyrhizobium sp. LM2.9. The sequence continues at coordinate 4,829,584 of NZ_JBSRYJ010000002.1, read as the reverse complement.
CGCTCGCCGGCCATTCGATGGGCGGCTACGTCGCGCTCGAGATCATGCGCCAGGCGCCCGAGCGGGTGGCCAAGCTCGCGCTGATCAACACCCAGGCGCGGCCGGACACGGAGGAGGCAACCACGCGCCGCCGCGGCCTGATGGAGCGGGCCAAGCGCGGCGAGCTGCGTGCGGCTCGCGAGGAGATGTTTCCCGAACTGGTGCATCCCTCGCGCCGCGACGATGCCGGCATTCGTCAGCTCGTGCATGAACAGGGCGAGGATGTCGGCGTCGAAGGCTATCTGCGGCAGCAGACCGCGATCATCGCGCGGGTGGATTCACGGCCGACGCTTGCGACGATCAAATGCCCGACGCTGGTGCTGACGGGCGATGCCGACAACACCATCCCCAACGCGTTCTCGAAAGAGATGGCGGAGGGCATTGCCGGCGCAAAGCTCGTGGTCCTGTCGAATTGCGGACATCTGCCGCAGCCGGAGCAGCCTGAGGCAACGGTGCGAGCGCTGGTCGAATGGCTGGGAACCCCGGTTGTCTCAGGGCTGCGAACGGCCTAGATCAGGCGTCGGACATTCTAGGGGAGCACGATCATGCTGCGCGATGACATCAACAATGCGGTCAAGGAGGCCATGAAGGCCAAGGAAGAGCGCAAGCTGTCCACGCTGCGCATGGTCAACTCGACCATCAAGAACGCCGACATCGAGGCGCGCGGCAACGGCAAGCCGCCGCTGTCGGACGCAGACCTGCTCGGCGTTTTTCAGAAGATGATCAAGCAGCGCCAGGAATCGGTCGAGCTCTACGAGAAGGGCGGCCGTGCCGAACTCGCCGCGCAAGAGCGCGAGGAGATCGCGGTGATCTCGGCCTATCTGCCGAAGCAGATGTCGGACGACGACGTGAAGAAAGCGATCTCGGACGCGATCGCCGAGACCGGCGCGGCCGGCATGAAGGACATGGGCAAGGTGATCGCCGTGTTGAAGACGAAGTACGCCGGCCAGATGGATTTCGGCAAGGCCAGCGGTCTGGTGAAGGCGGCGCTGACGGGCTGAGCCGTCATTCCGGGATCGCGCTTCGCGCGCCTGGAATGACGAAAGAAACTCGGGAGGCAACCGATGACCGGCGCCATAAAACCCTTTCGCATCGCCATCGGCGACGACATCCTCACCGACCTCAAGTCGCGCCTCGCGCGCACGCGCTGGCCGGAGGCGGAGCTGGTCGACGACTGGAGCCAGGGCGCGCCGCTGAAATGGATCCGGGAGATCTGCACCTATTGGGCCAACGACTACGACTGGCGGGCGCGCGAAGCGAAACTCAATCGCTTCGAGCAGTTCACCACCGAGATCGACGGGCTCGACATCCATTTCCTGCATGTGCGCTCGAAGGAGCCGGCGGCGCTGCCGCTGATCATCACCCATGGCTGGCCCGGCTCGATCGTCGAATTCCAGAAGGTGATCGCGCCGCTGGTCGATCCCGCCGCGCACGGCGGCAATCCCGCCGATGCCTTCCATGTTATCTGTCCGTCGCTCCCGGGTTTTGGCTTCTCCGCGAAGCCGAAGGCCACCGGCTGGGGCGTTGATCGCATCGCCGCGACCTGGGCCAAGCTGATGGACCGGCTCGGTTACGCGCGCTATGGCGCGCAAGGCGGCGACTGGGGCTCGGCGGTGACGACCTCGCTCGGCATGCAGGACGGCGAGCATTGCGCCGGCATTCACATCACGCTCGCCTTCAACGCAACGCCGAAGGTCGAGGGCGAGCCGACGGCGGAGGAGAAGCGGGCGCTCGCCGGCCTCAAGCATTACGTCGATCTCGACTCCGGCTATTCGAAGCAGCAATCGACGCGGCCGCAGACGCTTGGCTACGGTCTGACGGATTCGCCGAGCGGGCAGGCGGCCTGGATTCTGGAAAAGTTCTGGGCCTGGACCGATTGCAACGGACATCCCGAGAACATCTTCACTAGGGACGAGCTGCTCGACAACGTCATGCTCTATTGGGCGACGGAGACGGCGAGCTCATCGGCGCGGCTCTATTGGGAAAGTTTTGGCAAGCGCCGCACCACACCGGTCGTCAAGGTGCCGACCGGCGTCGCCGTCTTCCCCAGGGAGATCATCACGCCGGTGCGGCGCTGGATGGAGCCGAACTTCCACAACATCACGCACTGGAGCGAGATGGAGAAGGGCGGGCATTTCGCTGCGTTCGAGCAGCCGGAGCTGTACGTCGGCGAGGTCCGCAAGTTCTTCGCGACCGTGAGGTAGGATCAAGACCATGCTCACCGAAGCCGCAACCTACGACGAGCTCTATCGCAACTTCCGCTGGGACGTCCCGGCGCGCTTCAACATGGCGGAGGCCTGCTGCGATCGCCATGCCGACGGCACCGGCCGCCTCGCGCTGGTCTATGCCGACGAGAACGGCGCCATCACGCGCACCTCCTTCGACGAGGTCGCGGAGATGTCGCGTCGCTTCGCCAATGTGCTGAAGGCGGATGGTCTTGCTCGCGGCGACCGCGTCGCGGTGTTCCTGTCGCAATCGCTGGAGCTGCCGATCGCGCACATGGCGGCATTCCGTTCGGCGATGATCTCGATCCCGCTGTTCGCACTGTTCGGCGAGGACGCGCTGGAGTTCCGGCTGTCGAATTGCACAGGCCAAGGCGATCGTCACGGACGAGGGCGGCTGGGAGAAGCTTTCGAAGATTCGCGACCGCCTGCCGGACCTGACGAACGTCTATGTCGTCGGCGAGCGCGCAGCCGCGGGCACGAAATCGTTCTGGGATTCGATCAAGGCCACATCGCCCGACTTCGCGCTGATGGACACGTCTGCGGATGATCCCGCGCTGATCATCTACACCTCGGGCACGACAGGCAATCCGAAGGGCGCGCTGCATGCGCATCGCGTCGTGCTCGGCCATCTCCCCAATGTCGAGATGTGCCACAACTTCCTGCCGCGCCCCGGCGATCTCATGTGGACGCCGGCGGACTGGGCCTGGATCGGTGGACTCGTCAACGGCCTGTTCGCGTTCTGGTATCACGGCATTCCCCTGGTCGGTCACCGCGCGCGAAAATTCGAGCCGCAGGCGGCGATGCAGATGATGGCCGACCTCGGTGTCCGCAACGTCTTCCTGCCGCCGACTGCGCTAAAACTGATGCGGCAGGCCGGCGTGACGCATTCCGGTGTCAAGCTGCGCAGCATCTTCACCGGTGGTGAATCCCTCGGCGGCGAGCTGCTCGGCTGGGTGCGCGAGACTTTTGGCATCGACGCGCATGAGGTGTTTGGCCAGACAGAATGCAATCTCGTGATCGGCAGCAACGCGAATCTGTTTCCGATCCGCCCCGGTTCGATGGGCAAGGCGACGCCGGGTTTCGATGTTCGCATCGTCAACGACACAGGCGAGGAGCAGCCGAGGGGGCAGCGCGGCATCATCGGGGTGCGCCAGCCGTGCCCGTGCACGATGATCGAGTACTGGCGCAATCCGGACGCGACGGCGAAGAAATATGCCGGCGAGTTCCTGCTCACCGGCGATCTCGGCATCCAGGATGAGGACGGTTACTTCTGGTACGTCAGCCGCGAGGACGACGTCATCACGACCGCCGGCTATCGTGTCGGCCCGTCCGAGATCGAGCACACGCTGATGAAGCACCGAGGCGGTGGCGATGGCAGCGGTGGTCGGCATTCCCGATCCGATCCGCACCGAATCGATCAAGGCCTGGATCGTGCTGCGCCCGGGCTTTGCCGCCGGCGATGCGCTCGCGCGCGAGATCCAGGAGTTCGTCAAGGTGCAGCTCGCCGCCCACGAATATCCGCGCTTCGTGGAGTTCGCGGAGACACTGCCGATGACGGCGACCGGAAAGGTGCTGCGGCGCGAACTGCGGGCGCTCGGGTAGAGCACGTCGTCGCAACGGCAGCGAGCTATTCGCCCGTTGCTAGGCGGCGAGCGCCGGATGAGGTCGGTTCGAGTTAATCTCGGCCAATGATGCAAATTCATCGGCGCTGAGGGCGGCGCTGCTGCCGGTCATCAGGCAACCTCGTCGGTCCATACCTTGAAATTGAGCAGGGTGTTCGGACCGAATGTCTGGGTGATCGGGACGTCCGCGGCGTCGCGTCCCTGTGCGATCAGCACGCGGCCGATCCGCGGCGTATTGTTGCGCGGATCGAACATGTGCCAGCTTCCACCGAGATAAGCCTCGAACCAGCCGGCGAAATCTCCCACGGCCCAGGGCTTCGGCGTGCCGATGTCGCTGAGATAGCCGGTGCAGTAGCGCGCCGGGATGTTCATGCAGCGGCAGAACGTGATGGCAAGATGCGCATAGTCGCGGCACACACCCTTGCCTTCGTCGTAGGCTTCCCGCGCCGACTTGGTTGGGCGCGCGTGTTCATAGCCGAAAGCGATGTGACGGTGAACGAAATCGCAGATCGCCTGGACCCGCGCCCAGCCAGGCGGCGTGTGCTCGAACAATTTCCATGCGATATCCGACAGGCGATCGGTCTCGCAGTAGCGACTGCCGAGCAGATAGACCAGCGTGTCGGCCGGCAGCGCTTCGACGGCGTGCTGAGACGCGTTCGGAAACACCGGGTCGGGCAGGCCGCTGTCACTCACGACGCCGTCGCCGGCAAGGCGAAAGGCGCCGGCCGGCGCCACGATGCGGCTGCACCAATTGCCGAAGAGGTCACGATAGGGACTGATCGCCACCGAGGGTCTGGTGGTCAGCAGGTCGGGCACGATGACATCGGAGGCGCGCGTGAAGTGCGTGCCCAACACCATGAGCATAGGCGTGGGCTGCGGGAATTCGTACAGCATCTCAAACCCGACGCGGAGCTTCATACGTTTTTCCCTTGGCTAAGCTCCCAACATGGCTACGGAGCGGTCGCACACAAGGCTTTCGACGGCTTATTGGATCGAAAGCGGCATTTGGCGCCCCAAAAGCGCGGCGCGGGCGAGAAAGCGATAGCTAATTGCAGCGATTGCGCGCACGGTGCGGGAATGTCGGAAAGGCCTGTCTTCTCTGCGCATACGCAGCGCCACGACTATTCGCGCGCGACGTGAAGCGCCTCACTCCCTCGCACCGGTAAAGTCAACTCGTCGCCGACGTCATAACAGCGGTCGTTGCGCATACTGCCCATTCCAGCGGGTGAGCTGGATGCGGCAGGCTCATGCCGCGGACGCCCGAAGGTTCCACCGCGATTCGATCATGAGATCGAACGCCAACCGAAAGCACCCCTGATGCAAACGTTCTCCCCACGGCACGTCAAGACAGAAGAAGCGCTTCGGCTCGGCGTAGAGTCGGGCTGGTACGCGATCAAGGTCAGCGGGACCTTTGTCTCGGGACCGCACGACTCGGAAGCGGATTGCAATCGCAAGATCGACGAGATCAATCCGCCGGCGGTGAAGAAGAAGCGATGAGGGCCCAGGGCCCGCCCGCTACGGTGTCTTGATCCCCATCGCCTTCAACGCTTCCAGCATCTGCACCGGCGGCGCCGTCTTGATCTGCGGCGCCTTGCCCGTTTCCAGCAGGCTCTTCAGCCCCGACAGGATTGCGGGCCAGCCGGTGCGGCCGCCGGAGAGGATGTCGTCGCTGAGCGGACGGTCGTGGCCTTCGCTCATGGTGAGGCGAACGGCTTCGCCGACCGGTTCGATCTCGTAGGTGACCAGGGTCGGTCCGAGCTTTTCGATCAGCTCGGGCCAATTGACGTTGAAGGTGACCGAGAGCTTTCGCGGCGGATCGTATGCGAGCACCTCGCCGCTGATGTGCAGGGCGCCATCGGGCGTGCGAACGATGAACGCGCCGCCAAGTCGCGGCTCGACCTCCACGGCGTTGCCGAAGAAGTACTGCTTGCTGAACTCGGCCGAAGTCAGTGCTTCCCACACCTTTTCCGGCGTCGAGGCAATGTAGATGGTGTAGACGGTGAGCGGCTTGAATTGGTCAAGGTTCATTTTGCATCGAATCCCTTGTTGAGGGCTGCGCGCGGAATGGCGAGCACTTTGCCTCTTTCCAGCAGGCTCTTGAGCCCGGACAGGATCGCCGGCCAGCCATTGGAGACGGCCCCGAGATACTTCCCGCCTTCGATGAATCCGTCATGCAGCACGGTCAAACGGACGAGCGAGCCGAACGGCTCGAGCGTGAACACGACGCGGGATATCGGCTCACCGCGCAGCTCCTCGTATTTCTGGTGCTTGAAGCTGTAGGACAGTCGCCGCGGCGGATCAGCCTCGAGGATCTCGCCGGAATCGGTGGTCTCGCCCTCCAGCAGGAGCGCGAAGGGGGAACCGACCTTCCAGTCCGACTGGACCTCGGCGCCGAACCAGTATTGCCTCGTGAATTCGCTCGACGTCAGCGCCTCCCACAGTGTCTCCGGAGTGGTCTCGATGTAGGTGACATAGACGAATTGCGGCTTACTCATCGCGCTTCTCCAACTGGCGTTTCAACTCGCTCAGCGCGGCGAGCTTGCCGCGCTCGAATTTTTTGATCCAGCGTTCGCCGATCTGATGGATCGGCACCGGATTGAGATAGTGCAGCTTCTCGCGGCCATGCCTGATGGTCGTGACCAGATTGGCCTCTTCCAGAATCACAAGGTGCTTGGTCACGGCCTGGCGCGTCATCGCGAGATCTTCGCAGAGCTCGTTCAGCGTCTGGCCGTTCCTGGCGTGAAGCCTGTCGAGCAGCGACCGTCGTGACGCATCGGCGAGCGCTTTGAAGACGTCATCCATGGCGGGGATAATAGGCAACCAAATAGTTGCATGTCAAGATGGTGTCTTTGGGGCGCGCAAATGGCTGTGCTAGAAATAAATCTCAGCCAACGTAGATTGGTTCCGGGAGGACTTCGATGTTCCGTTGCGTCTTGACTGCCGCAGGCCTCGTTCTTTTCGCCTGCAGCACCGCGGTACATGCACAGAAGCAGACCATCGGCGCGCCGCCCGAAGCTTCCAACATGAAGCTGGTCGGTGCGAGCGACCTCCAGGCGCGTAGCGCCTATCAGCCGACCATCCATCACCAGGGCGACCGCTGGATCACCTATATCGGCCATCACGGCGGCACCGACGATGTGCCCGCTCCCGTCAATCCGATGACCGGGCAGGCCGAACCGAACGGCACCTCGATCGTCGACGTCACTGATCCCGCGCGCCCGAAATATTTGCGGCACCTGCCGGGACAGGAGGGCAAGTATGAATCCGGCGGCGCGCAAATGGTGCGCATCTGCGACGGCAAGTCGTTGCCGAAGGGCGATCCCAACGCCGTCTACATGCTGCGCACCTTCGGCAGCCAGGCGCATGAGATCTGGAACGTCGCCGATCCCGCAAGCCCGGTGCTCGTCACGCGCATCGACGGCCTGAAGGACACGCACAAGAGCTGGTGGGAGTGCGACACCGGCATTGCCTTCCTCGTCTCGGGCGCGCCGGACTGGCGCACGCGGCGCATGACGCAGGTCTATGATCTCAGCGATCCCGCGCATCCGCAGAAGATCAGGGATTTTGGCTTGCCCGGTCAGGAGCCCGGTTCGACCGGCGCGGTGCCCACCGAATTGCACGGGCCGATTTCGACGGGGCCGCAGGGCAATCGCGTCTATTTCGGCTACGGCACCAACAAGGGCGGCATCCTGCAGATCGTCGATCGCGACAAGCTTTTGAACGGGCCGAAGGAGCCGACGCCGGACAATCTGCGCTTTCCCGAGATTTCGCGCATGCCGATGTCGGCCTTCAACGGCGCGCATACCACGTTTCCGATGCTCGACATGCCGGTCGCGGAATTTGCCGAGGACAAGGACGGCAAGACCCGCGACATCGTCATGATCGTGGACGAGGCGATTTTGAATGAATGCGGCGAGGCGCGGCAGATGGTGTGGTTCGCCGACGTCACCACCGAGACGCGGCCGATGATGATCTCGAGCTACACCGTGCCGGAGGCGAGCGGACAGTTCTGCCGGCGCGGCGGGCGCTTCGGCTCGCATTCGGCGAACGAAAGCATGGCGCCGGTCTATTACAAGAAGATGGCCTTCATCGCCTTCTTCAACGCCGGGGTGCGCGCGCTCGACATCCGCGATCCCTATCATCCAAAGGAAGTCGGTTACTTCATTCCGTCGATCACGAGCGCGACCGACAAACGCTGCATTCCGATCGAGGGCGGCGAACGCTGCAAGGTCGCGATCCAGACCAACAATGTCGAGACCGACGATCGTGGCTACGTCTACATCGTCGATCGTGCCAATACCGGCCTGCACATTCTCGAACTGACCGGACCGGCGCGCGCGGCTGCCGGTCTGCCGAAGACCTGACGATGCGGCGCGGGGCGGCGATCGCAGCTGTGGTGTTTGCGCTGGGCGCGTCCGGCGTCGGGGCCTATCAGCTCGCGCCGGCACCGGCGGAACAGACAGCGCGCTGGCGCGAGATCGCCTGGCCGTTCCCGCGCGACGGCTGGTCCGCCGGCCGCGCGTTTCGTTGCGATGGCGCCTGCGCCGGCGCTGAGCTGTACCTGCGCGCGAAACGCGGCTTCTGCAATTGCGACCGCGGTGTCGCTGACGACGATGAGGTGGATCGTGTCGCCGATATCGATCTGATCAGTCCGCGCTTTGCGGCCGTCGCGCCGGGTGAGGAAGTGGGCATCGGAGCGATGCACGGCCGTGTCAGGCGCTATGATCTGGACATGCCCGACGGCGCTCGTCTTGCCGCGATCGGCATCGCCGTCTCGCGGCGCTGCGATCTTTTCGTTGCAGGGACGTGGGGAAGCAGGCGTGATGCAGCGCGCGGCACTCGCGTTCCTCGAAACCCAGGAGATCAAGACGTGGGTGATGGCGGCGCTGGACGGAAAGTGAGTGCCATGCATTAATGCCGCAAACTGCCCTCAGCGAGTCCTCCCCACGATGTCTATGCAAGCCTATTTCGCCTTCGTCGCCGCCTGCATTGCGCTGGCGCTGCTGCCGGGTCCCATCGTCACCCTCGTCATCGCCAATGGCCTGCGCCACGGCACGCGTGCGGCGCTGACCAATGTCGCCGGCGCGCAAGTAGGCCTCGCCATCGTCATCGGCATCGTCGCGGTCGGCCTGACCTCGCTGATGGCGACCATGGGCTACTGGTTCGACTGGGTTCGCTTTGCCGGTGCCGCCTATCTGATCTGGCTCGGTGTCAAGCTGATCTGGGCGCCGGTCGAGGGCGTCAATGTCGACCAGCCGCCGGCGCCGCCGCGCGGCGGGTTCTTCCTGCAAGGTTTCCTGGTGCTGTTGTCGAACCCAAAGGTGCTGATCTTCTTCGGCGCCTTCATTCCTCAGTTCATGGACATGAACCGCGACCACTTCCCGCAGGTCGCGCTGTTGGGGGCGACTTTCATGGTCACCGCTGCGATGACGGATGCGCTCTACGCCATCGCGGCCGGGCGCGCCCGGAAATTCTTCTCGGCCCGCCGCACGCGGCTGATGTCGCGCGTCTCCGGCGGCTTCATGATCGGCGGCGGCATCTGGCTGGCGCTGACCAGGGCGAAATAGCTCCATCGGGCCGGTTGGCCCTGAACCCTTTGCGGCGGCGATACGCATCTCGATCGGCGAGGATATCGTTGCGACGCGGGGCTAATCGACCAGCCGCTCCGCCCTCAGCTCCACCTCGATCTCCGCAAAAATCCTTGCCAGCCGCTCGGCCCATTGTTGCTGGCCGGATTGGTCGGCAATGAGGTCTTGGCGGATCTCGATGCCGGTGTTGACGAGGCCGCGGGCCTCGCCGTGAACAGGGATGGTGTAGTCGGTGAGGTCGCTCACTGCATAGGGCTCGTTGTCGCCGACGACGAGATCGCCCTGGCTGCGCAGGTGCCTGAGCAGCAGATGCGGCAGCACGGTGTCGCGATTATACAGCGCGCCGATGTGCCAGGGACGGGCGACGCCGGCATAGACCGGCGTGAAGCTGTGCAGCGACACCAGCACCGTCGGCCGCTTGTCGTGCAGGCGGCGGTCGATCGCGGCATCGATACGGTGATGATAGGGCTCAAAAATCTCGCGGTGCCTCGCGGCGCGCTCGCCCTCGGAGATGCCTTCGTTGCGCGGAATCGCGGTCGCTTCGGAAATGACGGGGATCGAGCTGACGGCGGCTGGCGGGCGGTTGCAATCGATCACCAGCCGCGAATAGCGCTGTGCGATCAGATGTGCGTCGAGCATTTTTGCCAGCCGATCGGCGACGCCGGCGATGCCGATGTCCCAGGCGATGTGCCGCGTCAGCTCGGCCTCAGTGACGCCGAGGTCGCCGAGCGCGCGCGGCACAATCCGTCCGTAGTGATCCGAAGTGAGCAAAAACGGCGATGTCGCTTGCGCATTCACCTCATGCACTGGCGGAATGTCACCCCCGCCGAGGAGTTGATCGGTCGCGTTGATTGTGTCTAAAGCCATCCAGATTGCCTATGGAAAAAGCAGTCACCCCGAAAAATCGGACGGGAATCGCTATAGATTGGTCCGCCTGACATCACCATGATTGCCTGACGATGCCGCTGCTGACGATTCATCACAAGACCGAATATCGCTACAAGCGCTCGGTGGCGTTCGGCGAGCACAGGATCATGCTGCGTCCGCGCGACGGGCACGATCTGCGCGTGCTCGATTCTCAGCTCGAGATTTCGCCGGAGCCGATGTCGCTGCGCTGGATCCACGACGTGTTCGGCAATTCGGTCGCGATCGCCGATTTCGACGAGCGCACGGATTGCCTGACCTTCGATTGGTCCGTCACCGTCGAACACAATCCGGTGGAGGAGTTCGCGCTGACGGCGGACGATGCGGCCTACTTCTACCCGTTCGTCTATGACGACGAGGAATATCCCGATCTGGTCCAGTACACGACGCCGCACTATGCCGATCCCGATGGTGAGCTCTCGGAATGGGCGCGCGGTTTTCTCGACGAGGACGCGCCGACGCCGACCTTCAAGATCCTGAGCGGCATGACGCACGCCATCCGCAAGCAGTTCAAGTACCGCAAGCGCCACGAGCCCGGCACCCAGCATCCGCTCGACACCTTGCAGTCCGGCACCGGCACCTGTCGCGATTATGCGCTGTTCATGATCGAGGCGCTGCGCCGGCTCGGCATCGCCGCGCGCTTCGTTTCCGGCTACATCTTCGTGCCTGAAAACATCGCGCAACGTCATGTCGGCGGCGGCTCGACGCATGCTTGGGTGCAGGTCTATCTGCCGACCGCGGGCTGGATGGAGTTCGATCCGACCAACGGCATCGTCGGCACCCGCGACCTCATCCGCGTTGCGGTCGCCCGCGACCCGCGCCAGGCGATCCCGCTGCACGGCACCTATATTGGCTCGCAGGATGCCTTCGACGTCATGGAAGTGAACATCAGGGTGGTGTCGGACGAGCAGCGCAGCGGCCGGAAGCTGAAGGCGGAAGTTTCGTAGATCTGCTGCGATTTGCATGCCGCTGATTGACGGTTATAGAAGGCCATGACCTCCGATCGTCTTTTCGTTTACGGCACGCTGATGCGCGGCTTCGACCATCCGATGGCGCGGCTGCTTGCGGGCCACGCGGATTTCCTGAGTGAAGCGACCTGCCGCGGCCGGCTCATCCTGGTGAAGCATTATCCTGGGCTGTTGCTGTCGGATGCGGCCTCGGACATTGTGCACGGCGAGCTCTTTCGCCTTCACGTGCCCGACGAGCTGTTGAGCGAGCTCGACATGTACGAGGCCTGCGGCGAGGGCTTTCCTGAGCCTACCGAATATCTGCGCAAGCTGGTCGAGGTGACAGGCGCGGACGGCGCGACTGCACCGGCCTGGACCTACATCTACAACTGGCCGGTCACCGATCTGCCGCGCATCGAGACCGGTCGTTTTCTTCAACACTAAGCCGACAGCACTTCCTTCACCGCGCGCACGTCCACCTCGCGCTCGACATAAGTCCACTCCTCGGTTCGCCTGAGCATCGCCACCAGCTCCTCGAACAGCGAGGCGTGCGCGGGCGCGAATTCGAACCAGGTCAGGAAATCGAAGGGCTCCCCGAGGTCGCGGCTATGATAGAGCTGTCGCGCAATCGCAGGCAGGAAGCGCAGGCTGCTCGCGATGTGGTGCGATTTGTCTTCGAATATCCTGCGGCGCTCTTCCTGGGTCAGCTCCCACCACGCCTGCGACTTGCGGATCGGGATCAGCGCCGCGCTGGTTGCTTCCAGCCGGCCAAGGCCCGCCTGCACGGACGTGAGCTGCTGCTTTTCGGCACGCTCGGTGTAGCGCAGCGTGCTCGCGACGCCGACCAGCCGCCAGGCATTGCGCGAGGGTACCAGCGGCAATGAGATGGCCTCGCTGTCGGTGACCGACAGCGCCGGCATGAAGGCGAGGGGCTCGCCCCTCACGGGCGAAATCGAGGTGATGCGCCAACCCCCGCTCTGGCCGCCTCGGAAGGTCCTGAACATGGCCCATGGAAGCGTGGAACCGGGTCGGGTTCAAGTGGCTCGTCATTATCTCTACGGGATTTATCTCTACGGGATTTGCCCGGATCAGGCCCGCTTCTTCGGCTTCGACTTCTGTTCCATGTAGGAGCGCAGCACCGCATTCATGCGCCGCTGATAGCCCTCGCCATCGCGCTTGAAGAAGTCGAGCACATCCTCGTCGACGCGGATGGAGATGGCCTTTTTTTTCGGCGGTATCACCAGCACGGCATCCGACCAATCGATGTCAATCGGCGCTGCGTCGGGATCATTGGCGACGGCCTTGGCGATGTCCTCGTCGGTCAGTGCGTCGACGCGGGCCCAGTCAGTCTTGCCTTTCCTTGGGTAGTCCCTTGAAACGGTTATAATATTTCTTTCGTTCGTCTTCGCGCGCGCGCCGGACCGAGATGAACCGGCAGACCGCCCCGCGGATCGCGCAGACTGCCGTGACTTCCCGCCCGGCGACGTAACCGAAGATTTGGTACCTGACTTCGTCATTGCGATCCGACCGGCGGATGAAGGTGTAGCCGTCGAGAATTCCGCGCGCGTCCTCGAAGTCGATTCCGTGAATCCGCAGGTTGGACGCGCGCTTCTTCGGATCCCATCCAAAGTCGCGAACGCCTGCGAACAGCAGCTGCAAGTCTTCCGTCATGGCAAATCATCCAAATGACACCGCATCTTGCCGCGCATGAGGTTTGCTATGACGTCTGAAGCCGTAGCCGCGACTTCATCGTTTTCTGTATATACAAACGTAATCGTCGGATGTCAACGATTTCGGATTCCATGGAAAAAGTCAAGAGCTGTTTGCTCGTCGAGAACAGTCCAGGGGTTCCGGGGGCATTCCTTTGCGTGAGAGATTTTCTGCCCTGTGCATAGGTCGAATAACCTGCATAACCCGGAGAAACCTGACTTCTAGCCCTGTCGCACCTATATCCCTGATCCTTCACCCTGACTCATGCTGATTCGCGCTAGACCCAGAGCCCATGCGCTTCACGCCCCAATTCCTCGACGAGCTGCGTGCCCGGCTTTCGGTCTCCGAAGTCGTGGGCAAGCGCGTCAAGCTGAAGAAGGCGGGGCGGGAGTGGAAGGGGCTGTCGCCGTTCCAGCAGGAGAAGTCGCCGTCGTTTTTCGTCAACGACCAGAAGGGTTTTTACCACGACTTCTCCTCCGGCAAGCACGGCGACATCATCAGCTTCGTGATGGAGACCGACGGCCTGCCGTTTGCCGAGGCCGTGGAGCGGCTCGCCAACATGGCGGGCCTGCCGCTGCCGGCGGTGACGCCCGATGCTGCCAGGCACGAGCAGCGGCGGAAGTCGCTGCATGACGTGATGGATCTCGCGGCAAAGTTCTATGCCGAGACGCTGGCCTCACGTGTCGGCGCCAAGGGGCGCGGCTATCTCGCCGACCGTGCGATCTCGCCCGCGACGCAATTGCAGTTTCGGCTGGGCTATGCGTCACCCGATCGCTTTGCGCTGAAGGAGCATCTCGGCAAGCTCGGCGTCTCCGTCGACGACATGGTCGAGGCCGGCATGCTGGTGGCCGGCGACGACATCCCGGTGCCCTATGACCGCTTCCGCGATCGCGTGATGTTTCCGATCACGGATCTGCGCGGCCGCGTCATCGCCTTCGGCGGGCGCGCGCTGGAGAAGGACATTCCGGCCAAATATCTGAACTCGCCGGAGACGCCGCTCTTCCACAAGGGCGACAATCTCTACAACCACCAGACGGCGCGCAAAGCCACCCATGACGGCAGCGCCCTGGTCGTGGTCGAAGGCTATGTCGACGTCATCGCCATGGTTACTGCGGGCTTTGCCGGCAGCGTGGCGCCGCTCGGCACCGCGCTCACGGAAAACCAGCTCGCGCTGCTCTGGAAGATGGCGGACGAGCCGATCCTCTGCTTCGACGGCGACCGCGCCGGCCAGAAGGCGGCTTATCGTGCGGCGGATCTTGCCTTGCCATTCCTCGCACCGGGCAAGAGCCTGCGGTTCGCGCTGCTGCCGGAAGGGCAGGACCCCGACGATCTCGTGCGCTCCGGCGGCCGCGGCGCGATCGAGGAGGTGATCGCGGCGGCGCGTCCGCTCGCCGAGATGATCTGGTCGCGCGAGCTCGAAGGCGGCAATTTCGCAACGCCCGAGCGCCGCGCCGCGCTGGAAGCGCGCATCAAGGAGCTCTCCAACGGCATCCGCGACGAGGTGGTGCGGCGCTATTATCGGCAGGATCTTGCCGAGCGGCTCCAGCGCGCCTTCGCCCCCGACGGCGGACGCGGCGGCTTTGGCGGCCGTGGCAATTTCCGCCCCGGCCCCGGCGGTCGCCAGTTCCAGCCCCGCGGTGGCGGAAGCGCGAATCGATTCGGCGGCCAGGGATTTGGTGGCCAAGGATTTGGCGGCCAAGGATTTGGTGGAGGCCGCCGAGGCCCGCCCGGTCCCATCCAGCTGCCCTCCGGGCCCTACCAGGCGGCGAGCGCCCAGCTGGCGGCAAGCCCGATCATGCGCAGCCAGCGCAGCGCCATCTCGCGCCGGGAAGCCCTGATCCTGCAGAGCCTGATCAACCACCCCTGGCTGCTGCACGACCATCTCGAAGAGGTCGCGGCCCTGGAATTCGCCCATCCCGAGGCCCATAAGCTCAGGGCCGGCATCATCGCCGCCTTTGCCAACGACCATCACCACTCGCCGGACCCCGGCGAGCAGGCCGAAAAGATGCGCGGCGACCTCGAGAAGGGCGGGTTTTCGCAGGTTATTCAAAAGGTTGATGGCAGCATCACGACCGCGGCGGTGTGGGGCGCCCGCGAGGGCGCCGCACGGGACGACGTTCTCTCCACCTGGCATCAGCTGGTTGCCTTGCATCGGCAGTGGCATTCACTACTTAGAGAGCTGAAAGACGCCGAGCTGGCCTTGGGGGAGGATTCCAGCGAGGCCAGTATGGCGTGGCTGCGTGACGTCAAGGCTCGGATAGGCGAAGTCGACGGCACCGAAGCCCTGATCGAGGGTTTTGGCGAGCTGTCGGGCCGGTTCCAGAAGAGCGTGTGATGAAAGAATCATGCGGACGGCTGCGGCCGGGACCGCTAAAAGACTCGCCAAATCTGAGGTTTGGCGGCAAAAACAGGGTTAATCGAGGCTTAACGGTCTTGTAGCACTTTGGCCACCAGGCGGCCGCAGGCAGAACAGACGCGTCAGGAATGAATCCGCGCAATTGCTGTTGGCACTACACCTGCATCCGCTGCGACAAAGAGGCTCTACGAAGCGTTAGGCAAATCCGGCGAGAGATAAGGTCGGGGGTGGCGACAAGAGGTTCGCGCCGCCCTTTCCGTGTCGAGATCTGACGAAGCGAGAGCAGCGAGCAACAGGTTCAAGTGATTTCACGCGGGCGCGGCGAACGTCTGTGTGAAACGCGTTTAGGAGCAATGGATGGCCACCAAGGCAAAGACGCTGCAGGCGAAGGACAAGGAAAAAGACGACAAGGCAGCGGACGCGCCGGAGAAGGACTCCCAGGACGCGCCCTCGCCGTTGCTCGATCTGTCCGACGCGGCCGTGAAGAAGATGATCAAGCAGGCCAAGAAGCGCGGCTTCGTGACCTTCGATCAGCTCAACGAAGTTTTGCCGTCCGACCAGACCTCGCCCGAGCAGATCGAGGACATCATGTCGATGCTCTCGGACATGGGCATCAATGTCACCGAAGCCGACGATAGTGAAGGCGAGGAGGACAAGGACGAGGGCGGCGAGGACGAGACCGACAACGAGCTCGTCGAAGTCACCCAGAAGGCCGTCACCGAGGTCAAGAAGAGCGAGCCGGGCGAGCGCACCGACGATCCCGTGCGCATGTATCTGCGCGAGATGGGCACCGTCGAGCTGCTCTCGCGCGAAGGCGAAATCGCGATTGCGAAGCGCATCGAGGCTGGCCGCGAGGCGATGATCGCAGGCCTCTGCGAAAGCCCGCTGACCTTCCAGGCCATCATCATCTGGCGCGACGAGCTCAACGAAGGAAAGATTTTCCTTCGTGACATCATCGATCTCGAAGCGACCTATGCCGGGCCCGAAGCCAAGGCCGGCATGAACACTGCGATGATCGCCGGTCCCAGCGGCGAGACCGGTGAAGCTTCGGCCGAAGGCGGCCAGGTCACTGGCGCCGCGCCCGCGCATGTCGCCCCGCCCGCCGCACCGCCGTCGCCGACCCCGTTCCGCGCCGCGCCTGCGCCCGGCAATGCCGGCGAAGCCGCGAAGGATCCTGCGGAGTCCGCCGCCGAAGCCGATATGGACGAGGACGACGAGTTCGAGAACCAGATGTCGCTTGCGGCGATCGAGGCCGAGCTCAAGCCGAAGGTCGTCGAGATCTTCGACAAGATCGCCGATAGCTACAAGAAGCTGCGCAAGCTTCAGGAACAGGACATCCAGAACCAGCTCGAGAGCACCTCGCACGGGCCCTCGCTGTCACCGCACCAGGAGCGCAAATACCGCAAGCTCAAAGACGAGATCATCGTCGAGGTGAAGTCGCTGCGCCTGAACCAGGCGCGTATCGACAGTCTGGTCGAGCAGCTCTACGACATCAACAAGCGCCTCGTCTCGCATGAGGGTCGCCTGATGCGCCTTGCCGACAGCCACGGCGTCGGGCGCGAAGACTTCCTGCGCAACTACACCGGCTCGGAGCTCGATCCGCGCTGGCTCAATCGTGTCTCGAAGCTGTCGGCCAAGGGCTGGAAGAATTTCGTCCATCACGAGAAGGACCGGATCAAGGACCTCCGCCACGAGGTGCATCAGCTCGCGGCGCTGACCGGCCTCGAGATCATCGAGTTCCGCAAGATCGTGCACTCGGTGCAGAAGGGCGAGCGCGAAGCACGCCAGGCCAAGAAGGAGATGGTGGAAGCCAACCTCCGTCTCGTGATCTCGATCGCCAAGAAGTACACCAACCGCGGCCTGCAGTTCCTCGACCTGATTCAGGAAGGCAACATCGGCCTGATGAAGGCCGTCGACAAGTTCGAGTACCGCCGCGGCTACAAGTTCTCGACCTACGCGACGTGGTGGATCCGGCAGGCGATCACCCGCTCGATCGCCGACCAGGCGCGCACCATCCGCATTCCCGTGCACATGATCGAGACGATCAACAAGATCGTGCGCACCTCGCGCCAGATGCTCAACGAGATCGGCCGCGAGCCGACCCCGGAAGAGCTGGCCGAGAAGCTCGGCATGCCCTTGGAGAAGGTCCGCAAGGTCCTCAAGATCGCCAAGGAGCCGCTCTCGCTCGAAACCCCCGTCGGTGACGAAGAGGATTCACACCTCGGCGATTTCATCGAGGACAAGAACGCGATCCTCCCGATCGATGCCGCGATCCAGTCGAACCTGCGCGAGACCACCACGCGCGTGCTCGCCTCGCTCACCCCGCGCGAAGAACGCGTGCTGCGCATGCGCTTCGGCATCGGCATGAACACCGACCACACGCTGGAAGAAGTCGGCCAGCAGTTCTCGGTGACCCGCGAACGTATTCGTCAGATCGAAGCGAAGGCGCTGCGCAAGCTGAAGCATCCGAGCAGGTCAAGGAAGCTGCGGAGCTTTTTGGATAACTAGTTCAGGCGTGCCTGGACTCGATCCGGGCATCCATCCAAACGAAAACGGCGGGCTGAGGCCCGCCATTTTTGTTTGTGCCGATGCTCTAGGTGTCGCGCGAGCGGAGCCTATTTCTTCTTCGCCCCGACCCGCTCGAGGTTCTTGATCTCAAGCGCCGGGCGGCCGGATTTTTCGGCGATCTCGCGGTCCTGCTCCATGATGAAGGCGCGTGCAGGCTCGTCGCCGTCGAGGCCGCCCAGCAATTCGGCGGGCACGCGCCGGTTGGAGCGTTGAGAGCCGTCTTCATAGAAGACGTTGAAAAAGGCGAATTCGCCTTTGGGATTGGTTCCAGGTTTTTTGGCCATGGCGGCTTGTCGTCGATCAGGGCGCCGCAGTCAAATGGTGAATTGCCCGTATTCACGCGGAGCGGGGTGCCGCGCGCGAATGAAATCGTTTTGCCGGCGGGGCGCCGGGCGCCCTCTTGCCGTCTGCCGAGACCCTTCCTCAATAAACGGCGGGCCGCGAAGCCCGCCGTTTATTTTTGGTCTTCAGCGTCGCCCGGGGCTGGCGGGGCGACAACCTAGAATAGAAGATTATAGGCTGCGCCATGCCATGGCAAGGCAAATCAGGGCGGCGTCGATGTCGCAGCCGGCGGATCAGACATGCGTCGGATTTCGACGTTCATGAGTTCCCAAACGAACTGCTTCGATGAGCAAATGTTTGTTCATCTATCGCGCTGCTGCAACGCAGCTAGCGTTATGTGCACTATGTAGAAAGCGCGTTGGCCTGCGCGTCTTCCCGTCGATGCGCAGAAGTGGCGAGCGCATTTCATTTGTCGCAGCCAAGATGCGACCGGTTCTGGCGAGGTTTGCCGCTTTGACGCGAATCCGGTTCCCGGGCATGATCGCGTGCCGCTTTCGCGCTCATTCTTCAAAGGATTTTCCCGTATGTCGAGACCCGCTTTGGCCATCGCCTTCATTGCCTGTCTGGCCAGCGGATCGGCCCAGGCCGCGCGCTGCGGCGGCGACTTCAACAGCTTTGTCGCCAGCATGACCGCGGAAGCGCAAGGAGCCGGCGTCTCGGCGGGCGTGACCAGCGCGGCGCTCAGCGGAGTGGCCCAGGATGGCGCGGTGCTCGCCTTCGACCGGCGCCAGCGCTACACCTTCAACAAGAGCTTCGAGCAGTATGTCTCGACCCGGGTCGGCCCGGGCCGCATCAATGGCGGCAAGGCGCTGTTGCAGCGCCATGCCGCGCTGCTCTCGCGCATCGAGCAACAATTCGGCGTGCCCCGCTATATCCTGGTCGCGATCTGGGGCTTGGAAAGCGATTTCGGCAAGGGCGACATCGGCAAGCTGCCCGTGATCCGCACGCTGGCGACGCTCGCGCATGACTGCCGCCGCACGGATCTGTTTCAGGGCGAGCTGCTTGCGGCGCTGAAGATCGTGCAGCGCGGCGACCTGCCGCTGCGCGACCTGATCGGCGCCTATGCCGGCGAGATCGGCCAGACCCAATTCCTGCCGTCCTCCTACATCAAATACGGCGTCGATTTCGACGGCGACGGTCACGTCGATCTCCGCCACAGCGTCCCCGACGTGCTCGCCTCGACCGCGAACCTGCTCCACACCAGCGGCTTCAAAATGGGCCAGCCCTACGGCGAAGGCACCGCAAATTTCGAGGCGATGCGCGAATGGAACAGGGCGGTGATCTATCGCAAGACGATCGGGTATTTTGCCGATCGGCTGGCGGGGCAGTGAGGGGCGTGATGTCTCTCCGCCTTCGCCGGGACGACGTTGAAAGTGAGGCGGCGGACCACGCGGCTAGCTCCCCTTCGCCATCTTCTCCAGCTTGCGCTGCAACGGCGCCCAGTACGTCCCCGGACGGAAGCGCTGCAACAGATCCATGAAGCGGGCGTCGTTGCCGATCAGGATACGCGGCTCGTTTCTCTCGATGCCCTTGATGATGCGCAGCGCGGCGTCCGTCGGCGTGGTCTTTGCCGCGTTCTCGAACCGCTCGATCGATTGCGACCGACGCGCGTTGTCGGTGACGCCGACCCCGGTGCGCGAATTGCGCGCGATGGCGGTGGCGACGCCGCCGGGGTGCACGACCGACAACCTCACAGGGCTTCCCGCCATCGCAAGCTCGTGCCGCACGCTCTCGGAAAAGCCGCGCACCGCGAATTTAGCCGCGGCATAAGCCGACTGTCCCGGCGGCGCGATGATGCCGAAGATCGAGGAGAGGTTGACGATGTGGGCCTCGCCCATCGTCTTCAGATGTGGCAGGAAGGCGCGCGTGCCATGCACCACGCCCCAGAAATTGATGTCGAACAGCCAGTCCATCTGCGCCTGGTCGATCTCCTCGAACGAGCCCATCAGCGCCACGCCGGCATTGTTGACGACGATGCCGAGCGCGGGATGCGTTGTTGTCGCCTCGCTCGCGAACCGCGCGATGTCGTCGGGCTCGCCGACGTCGACGCGGTGCAGGCTGACCTTGCATGCGGCTCCGATCTCGGCCGCGAGCGTCTTCAGCCCGGCCTCGTCGCGATCGGCGAGCGCGAGATCGCAGCCGCGCCGCGCAAGCTCGATCGCCAGCGCGCGGCCGATGCCGCAGGCCGCTCCCGTGATGGCGGCGGCGCCGCGAATCGGAGTCATGAATCCCCCAATCAAGCCCCTCGTGCGGAACTATGATTTACATTTTTTCATAATGGAACTGAACCGCATGGCTGTTCCCACCTTAACCTACGTTACTTGATAGAGACAGACAGGCAGCATTGGGAGCCGCCAATGGGACAAGCAAAGCCATTTCGAGCAACCGCACTGATTGTGGAAGACGACCTCATGCAGAGGGAGATGCTCAGTCTTCTTCTCGAAGAAAGCGGCTACGACGTCATTCAATGCGAGAGCGCCGAAGCAGCCGAGCTTGTGCTCGACGAGAGCGCCGGCGCGCTCTGCTTGATGATGACCGACGTCCAGCTTGCCGGCCGCATGAACGGGGTCGAGCTGGCGCACGTCGCCAAGGACCGAAATCCGAAGCTCGACATCGTCGTCACCTCCGGCCGCCCCTTGATGCAGCCCTTGCCGAACGGCGCAAAGTTCTGGGCCAAGCCATGGGCGCCGCTGGACGTGCTCCGCGAGGCCGAGCTCGCGCAGCTATCCTGACGGCGATCCCGCGGGCCGGCTTTCTTGCCCCGAGATGCGGTGATAGGGTCCGTGCATGACCTTGTCTTTCCTGCTGACCTCGCTGATCGTGGTCGCCTCGCCCGGTACCGGCGTGCTCTACACGCTGGCCGCCGCGCTGACACGCGGCTCGCGCGCGAGCATCGCGGCCGCCTTCGGCTGCACGTTCGGAATCGTGCCGCACATGATTGCCGCGATGCTGGGGCTCGCCGCCGTGCTCCACACCAGCGCGCTCGCCTTCGCCGCGCTGAAATGGTGCGGCGTCGCCTATCTGCTCTACATGTCCTGGCAGGCGCTACGCGAGACCGGCGCGCTGGCGGTCGACGGCGAAATTCGCGAGCGTTCGGCTGGCCGTGTGATCGTGACCGGCTTCCTGATCAACATCCTCAATCCAAAGCTGTCGATCTTTTTCCTCGCCTTCCTGCCGCAGTTCATCGCCGCGGACGAGGGTCATGTGCTGGCGCAGATGCTGGAATTGAGCGGCGCCTTCATGGCGATGACGTTTGCCGTGTTCGTGGTCTACGGCCTCTGCGCAGCCTCGGTGCGCGAGCGCGTCATCTCCCGTCCGCGCGTCATGGCCTGGCTGCGGCGGAGTTTTGCCGCCGGCTTCGCCGCACTTGGCGCCAAGCTCGCGTTCGCCGAGCGGTAGTTTTCTTCACCCCATAAAAAAGCGGGCCTCGCGCCCGCCGCCTTCAATCTCTCGCTTCTGCCGAAGCCCGGGCGGAGCGAACTCCACCCGGGCAAAAAATAAGAAGCCTCGTTACTTCTTCTTCGCTGCCTTCTTGGCCTTCTTCTTTGTCGCCTTCTTCGCCTTCTTCGCTTTCTTAGCCATAGGATCCTCTTCAGGGTTAATGGTGAAACGCGACACGAGGGATGCTCGGCGGAGGGCCAGCCTCGCAACATCCTCAACCACAAGCTCAGCAGATTCGCGCCCATATGCCCCGCGCTGTCACATCCGTGTCATCGCGTTATCCACAGCTCAGATGCATTTCCGGCGCTTTTGGTTCTTGAATCCGCATCACGGCCGACATGCCTAACGATCCGACAACCGCGCCGGCCGTTCATGAATCCAAAACCAAAGGCATGCTTTTAAAGTTCGCAGTGAGACTCCGTTAAGCGCGACGGCCGCATTGTTGCCCGCAAGAAAACGGGGACGGGGTCATGGACGGACGGCTGCCAGGGACGGAAGGCACGACGCAGCGCGTGCGGCACGCGCCATGCTGAACGTGCCGACACTCTGGACGGTGTTCGTCGTCAACTTTCTGGCGCTCGGCCTGATCTGGGCCTATGTGACGCGCTCTTATCCGAAATTCGCGGCCGCGCGGTTCTGGATGGCATCGTCCTTCATCGGTGCGACCGGCGCGATGACGGCCCTGATCCGCCTGTTCATCGCATCTCCGCTGCCACTTCTACTTGGCGCGGCCGGCGTCATCGCGGCGAGCTGCCTTGCCGCCATGGGCATCCAACGCTTCTATCACCGGCCGGTCTCGTGGCGCATGATGACCGCGGCGGGAGCGCTGAGCCTCGCCGGCGTCGTGTTCTTCATGGTCGGGCTTCGAGCACATGCCGCTGCGCATGCTCTGCTACACGCTCGGTCAGGGCCTGCCGCTGGTGCTGTCGCTGCGTCTGTTGCTGGCGCCGCCGGAAGGCCGCGTCAGCCCGGGCGCCCGGTTGTCCGGCATCGTCATCCTCGTCATTATCGCGATCCTCGCGGTCCGCACGGTGGGCAATCTGCTCGGCGGCGATTTCTCGGCGAGCGCCGGCGGCCAGGCTCATGCGGTTATGGTGCTGGGGCTGCTGTTCCTGTCGATGACGCTCAATTTCGGCTTCCTGCTGATGGCGATGGACCGCCTGCGCAACGAGGTGGCCGACCTCGCGCTACTCGACGATCTCACCGGTGTCGCCAACCGGCGGCATCTGTTGCAGCGGCTGGGTGAAGAATGCGCCCGCTCGGAGCGCAGCAGCGAGCCGTTCTCGCTGCTGGTGATCGATCTCGACGGCTTCAAGACCATCAACGACACCCATGGCCATGCCGCGGGCGATGCCTGCCTGCAGCATTTCACCCTGATGGCGCAAACGCGGCTGCGGCCGGGCGACATGCTCGCCCGCACCGGCGGCGACGAATTCTGCGTCGTGCTGCCGTCGTCGTCCTTGCGCGAGGCGGCCGCGATCGCCCGCCGCGTGCTCGAGGTCTGTCGTCAGGATGCCGTCAGCTGCACCGGGGGCGACATTCCGATCGCGATCTCGATCGGGCTGGCGCAGTGGGATCGCGGCATCGGCCAATTTCCGGACCGCCTGATCGCGCATGCCGACCACGCGCTCTATGCGGCCAAGAAGAACGGCAAAAACGACTTTGCCGTCTACGAGCCGGCGCCGCCGCTCCTGCCTGAGCCGATCGGTCCAGGCGAGGCCTTGCGCAAATTCGCGTAAGGGCGTGCTAATGTCTGGTCCGCATTGGACCCGCACGATGATCTCCCGCCTGCTCGCGGCCATACTCGCCGCTCTCATTCTGATCGCGCCCGCAGACGCAACCGACGCCGATCTGGCCAAACTCGCGCGCGCCTCCGGCACGCCCGACATTCCCGGCCTGAAAATCGTGTGGCTGGCGCCATGGGGCGATGTCGGTAACGCAAGACCATGGCGCAACATCATCGTGCACCAGACCGAGGGGCCGGCGGGCTCGGCCCGCGGCGGCGCCGAGGCGCAATCGAAGAATCCCACGCGTCGCGGCGTCACATTGTGGGTCGAAACCGACGGCACGGTCTATTGGGCGGTGGCGGAGAATCTGGTGCCGACCCATGGCGACGGCGCCAACCGCAACGACAACAAGTACATCGACAACAAGCCGACCTATCGCCAGGTGGTGCGCGACAATTCGATCGGCGTCGAGTTCGCCGGCAACTATCCCGACGTCACGACCGGCCCGACCGCGGCGCAGGTCGCCGCGTGGAAGATCCTCGTCCAAATCCTGCGCGCGCGCTACGGCATTCCGCTCGACCACGTCTATGCGCACAACTGGATCGACTACAAGGACGCGCGCTATTGCGAAGGCTTGCTGGCTCGCGACGCTGGCGAGGACTTGGGGGAAAGAATTTAGGGGCGAGTGACGAGCTACACCGGCTCCGACATCCATCCAAAGAGCCGCCGCATCAATCCCGGCCGCCGCGGCAATTGCGGCGGCTCATCCGCCGCCAGCACGCGGTTGATGAAGTAATCCAGGAACACCATGTCGTTCGGCTCGGTGACGGTGAATTCTTCCTCGCCGAAGAAGACGCTGTAATTGAAGAAGAACGGGCCCATGATCGGGATCGTCGCGGTCGAGGCGTAGTCCTTCGAGATCACGAACTCCGACGGCTCGAGGCCGTGGTCGCGCATCGCCTGCTCGACCAGCGGCAACTTGCGCATGAACTGGGCGGAAAACCCGCCCACGGTAGATTGCAAAATGATCGACACAGTGCGTGTCCGTTCTCTTGATGCTGTCGGTCCGATGTTTTTGGTCGGCCGACCGGCAGTGCGGGTTCAAGGTGCCTGGCCCCGCGCCTCCAAGAACATGCTGCACCTCACACACAAAAAAGCCGGCGTTGCCGCCGGCTTTCTGTCTCTTGTCGATCCGCCAATCTCTGGCGCCGGAGCAACCTCGCTTAGAGCGCGGCTTCCAGCGCGGCCTGTTCGGCCTTTGCGATCGTGCCCTTGACCGCGGCCTGCACCTTTTCAAAAGCGCGGACCTCGATCTGGCGGACGCGCTCGCGCGACACGCCGAACTCGGCGGCAAGGTCTTCCAGCGTCATCGGTTCATCGGCGAGGCGGCGGGCCTCGAAGATGCGGCGTTCGCGCGGGTTGAGCACGCCCATGGCGCCATTGAGGGCGTCACGGCGGTGATCATATTCCTCGTGCTCGGCCAGCATGGCTTCCTGGTTGGGCGAATTGTCGACCAGCCAGTCCTGCCATTCGCCGGCTTCGCCGTCGTCGCGGATCGGAGCGTTGAGCGACGCGTCGCCACCGAGGCGGCGGTTCATGTCGACCACGTCCTGAGCCGTGACGCCGAGACGCTTGGCAATGATTGCCACCTGGTCGGGGCGCAGATCGCCTTCGTCCAGCGCGGAAATCTTGCTCTTCGCCTTCCGCAGGTTGAAGAACAGCTTCTTCTGGTTCGCGGTGGTGCCCATCTTCACGAGCGACCAGGAACGCAGAATGTACTCTTGTATCGACGCCTTGATCCACCACATGGCGTAGGTGGCGAGACGGAAGCCCTTCTCGGGCTCGAACCGCTTCACCGCCTGCATCAGGCCGACATTGCCTTCCGAGACGACCTCGGAGATCGGCAAGCCGTAGCCACGATAGCCCATGGCGATCTTGGCCACGAGCCGGAGATGGCTGGTGACGAGTTGATGTGCGGCGTCGCGATCATCGTGCTCGCGCCAGCGTTTGGCGAGCATGTATTCCTGCTGGGGTTCCAGCATCGGGAACTTGCGGATTTCGCCGAGGTAACGGGAAAGGCCGGATTCTCCATTAAGGACCGGCAGTGCAGCGGTACGGGCCATAGTTAAGCCCTCCAAAGGTTCAGGCCCCCGATAGCGGCGGGCCAGGCAGACGACCGCTTTGTTAAAGCCGATCGTAGCTGCGATGTTCCGCGTTGGTCATTTCCAACGCAGACGCAATATACCCCATCGGGGGGCAAAAAGGGAAGGATTGCTGACGTCACGTCCCCGTGTGGCAGCTATAACTTTTTGTAAGGTAAGGGTTTTCTGAAACTGCCTGCGTCATAGCGCCGCTTTCAAGGCTCCCTGGAGGAGAAGCAAATCCTCCGGCAGCGGCGTCTCCCAGTGGAGTAATTCTCCAGTCCTGGGGTGCTCCAATACCAGCAAATAAGCGTGCAGGGCTTGCCGTCCGAGGGCGGCCAGCGCTGCTTGCGACTCGGGGCCGAGCTGGTTCGCCTTGGTCTTGAAGTGCGGGCCGTAGACGCCGTCGCCCAGCAGGGGATGGCCGATATGGGCGAGGTGGACGCGGATCTGGTGAGTGCGCCCGGTCTCGAGCTCGCAGGCGAGCAGGCCCCGCGATCGGCTTGCCGTCCCGCCCGGCAAAGCGCTCCAGAAGCTCCCAATGCGTCACGGCCTCGCGGCCGCCCTGGCGCACCGCCATCTTCTCGCGCGCATGCGGGTGGCGGTCGATCGGCGCATCAACGGTGCCGCGATGGCGGCCGGGCAGCCCCCACGCGAACGCCATGTAGCCGCGCCGCATCGGTCCGGTGCGGCCGTGATCGGCGAATTGCGCGGTGAGCGAGGCATGCGCGAGGTCGTTCTTGGCGACCACCATCAGCCCCGTGGTGTCCTTGTCCAGCCGGTGCACGATGCCGGGCCGGCGCACGCCACCGATGCCCGACAGCGAGCCTCCGCAATGGGCGATCAGCGCGTTCACCAGCGTGCCGGTCTCGTGGCCCGCCGCGGGGTGCACCACCAACCCCCTGGGCTTGTTGAGGACGACGATGTCGTCGTCCTCGAACACGATGTCGAGGGCGATATCCTCGCCTTTCGGCTCCGGCGGGACTGCTTCCGGGCACGTCGATTGTGATCGTATCGCCGGATGCGACGTGATAAGCGGGGTCGCGGATCGCGGCGTCCTTGAGGCTCACCGCGCCCGCCAGGATCAGGGCTTTCAGCCTCGATCGCGACAGGTCGGCGAGGTGCGCCGCCAACACGCGGTCGAGCCGGGTCGAGTCCTCGTCGCCGGTGACGACAACCTCCAACCTTTGCGCAGAGCCTGAATTTTCCATGACGACGTCTGATACCGCTGTTCCCGAACCGAGTCCCGAGCAGGCCGCGATTTTCGCGCGGGTGCGGCGGATGATGCTGATCGCGGGGTTGACCACGGCGCTGGCAATCTGCGCCGTGCTGATCGCGGTGGGCTACCGCCTTTTCAAGTCGGAGGGAAGGGCACCCGAGCCGGCAGGTGACGTCATTGCCACCCTGCCGAAGGGATCCAAAATCGTCTCGACCGGGATCGCCGGCGACCGGCTCGTGGTCACGCTCGATATCGGCGGGGTCACCGAGATCCGCACCTTCGACGCCCACACCTTGAAGCCGGCCGGAAAGCTGAAATTTGCCAATGAGCCGTAAAAGGCCCGTTCGGGTCCTTGCGGCGGACAAATTTCGAGGTTATTGGCTAGCCCTCACGCTCCCTTCGTCTAGCGGTTAGGACGCGGCCCTCTCAAGGCTGAAACAGGGGTTCGATTCCCCTAGGGAGCGCCATTGTCTTGAAGCCGGCCTTTTCCCTGATCTCGATCTGATTGTTCCACCCCTTGGGTGAGCCTGTGGCATTGGCGATCAATATCCGGGCCGACAACGATTCAGCAGGCGAGATCGAGCGGCTGTGGGATCAGGTTGCCGTCTTCGAGGCCGAGCCCTCGATGCGCGCCCTCGGCTACCGGCCTCATTTTACGTTTGCCATCTACGACTCGCCTGCGGTTGACGAGAAGGCTGCGTGGGACGTGATGCTGGCAGCTATCGCTGGCGAGACGCAACTGCGGATCAGGTTCAAACGAATTCGCTGGTTCGAAGGTTCTCCGCTCGTCCTCTGGGCGGAGCCGGAGGTCAACGAAGCCCTGGCTCGCATCCACGGCATCATCAGCGCGGCAATCGATCCAGCGCATTGTCGTCCTCACTACCGGCCCGGCGCGTGGACGGCCCATTGCACGCTCGGCACTGCCATTGCCGACGAACGGCGCGATGATGCGATGGCCTTCGCACAGGCGTTTGATCGCAACATTGAAGTGCTGTTCGACGTGGTGGATTGCGTCGCCTTTCCGCCTGTGCGGCTCGTCGCCGAGCGAAAATTACCATCGTAGTTGGGAGTGGCCTCGGCGTCGTTCATCACGCATCGAACTCATGCCGCAGAGCCGCCCTCTCACGCGGTCGTGCCGTCGATCGAGCGGCGGATCACCCGCTGCACTTCCGTATTCGACAGAAACAGATCATGGTTGATGAGGCCCCAGCCTTCCTGCGAGGCATCGACCACGCGCACACCGAGCTGCGCGATGACGGCCTTCTCGGCGGCGCCGGACCCTGGTCATTCCACCTGCGATTTGTCCCGACAGCGCAAGGGCGCGATCGTTCGTCGCGGCGATCACGGTGATCTTGCCGGCAAGCGGACCGATGCGGTGGATCGCCGACGAGAACACGTCCATGTCGATATCGGGCGCGGCAAACACCACCGCGCCGATCTTGCCCGTCACCGTGTCGCCGTAGCGAGCATAGAGCTGACGCAGGCTTTCGAGCGCCAGCATGGTTCCCATGCTGTGCGCAACGATGTGCACGCGGCCGGCGCCTGGAGCCGACACCAGCGCAGAGAGCACGCGCTCGAAATCGTCGCGGGACCACATCGCGCTGTCGCGGTCATAGGCATAATCGAACAGCCCTGCCTTGGACGGCCAGGCAAACACCATGGTCCGGCCGCGGAACTTGATCCCGTCGGAGAGATGGGCGGCATCGAGCACCGCCGTCTCGAATGTCTGCTTGAAGCCGTGCACATAGATCAGCACGTCGCCGCCGCCGGCCTGCGCCACAAGATCGCCAACGTCGACCGATACCGGTTCGACCCGGTCGAGGCGCCAATCGCCAAGTCCAACCGAGGCGAGAGAAAGTCGGCTCTCGTCCGGCGCCACCAGCTTCGCCCGTGCGACCGTCATGGCGGTCGCGCGCTCCGGGCCGAACCAGGGTTTCGTGCGAGCGCCGTTCGCGGGCTTGCGTGTGGTGGCGACGAGCAAGGTTGGATCAATGGAGAGCGATGACGCGTCGAAGCGCGCGCCGGTCGCACCCAGGCCGGCGCATCCGCCGAGCGCGAGGGCACTTCCCGCCGACACAAATCCGCCGAGCAGAGCGCGGCGCGAAACAGAATGACCGGAGTCGCGTTGCAGGAGACGTTGGATGATCACACGGAACCTTTGGGAACTTCGCCCACCGTAACGCCGCCCCGCCAATTCCCTGGATGACAATGGGGGCGAGAAGACGGCGGAGCCGCTTCGCTGTCGGTTGCATGGTCTCTTACCGCTCCGTTGGATCTGATTTTCCTCATCAGTGGTGCGAGCACTCTCGGCCGTTTCGAGGTCGAAGCGCGGCGTCTGGATAGGACCCGCTGACGTCAGGCAGGGAGCGCCATTCCAGCCCGACTGTATTGACGGGCTGATCAGCCGGACTGAAGCCAATCGTCCGCGGTCAGAGCTTCCAGCTCGGCGAAATACGCCTCGTTCGGATCGGACCTCGTGTCGGGGTCGCTGCCCGATTCGGCTCCATGGATCAGATCGTGCATGTGGGCGGCAAGCACCGAGCCGATCGCATGAATGGCTTCGTGGCGGTCGAGCCCTTCGGACATCAGCCGCTCGGCCGTGCCGCGCACCGGCAGCTCGGTATCGGCAATCTGGCGCTCGACGATGGCGTGAAAGATGGCGTGCGCTTGCTCGCGCGGAAAGCGGATCCCGGCGCGCCGGTGGTACGCGACGACGAGATCAATCTGTTCCTGCTCGTCCAGCGCAAGCCACTGATCCGGGTCCGGCTCCACGAATGGATCATACTCCAGCATGGCTTCATCTTCCTGCGGCCACCCGGCAACGTCGGGGGCCTGCGCATCGACTTGGGGCAATCCGGATGACGGCTCGTCCAGCCTTTGCGAGATGAGGCAGCACTTCTTGAACTTCCTACCGCTGCCGCAGGGGCAAGGATCGTTTCGTCCCACCTTGTTCGAATTCATCATTACGAACACCAGCGACCGGGTCGGCCGTAAAAATGCTCTGCCAAGCGAAGAGACAATATGCGCGCCGGCGGCGAGCCGAGCAACTCCCCGGCCGATCGCGCAGCAGCCACGCGGCCGCCATTGCGCGGTTGTGATCACGGGACGCTGCCGTCCTGTTCTCCAGGCGCCAACTGCCTGACGGGCAAAACACCCCGATCGCCGTCAACCCCTTCTCACAAAAATATTCCACTTTACCGAAATTCTGATTTGGCGTATCTCTCGCCCATCCCAGCCCAGCAAAGGGGCGGTCGTACGTCGTCACGAACGCGGGCTGGAGTGCGGTGGACGCGGGCGGCGTTAAAGGCGGGATTGTGCGTGCAGGGCGAGATGAACCTCGTGAGCATGGTACGAACCGCGATAGACGGACGGCGCTCAAGTCTTGCGGACCCTTTGGCGACGCAAGGCAGCTCGCGTACGGCGAAACCGTGTGGTCCTGGCCGTCGTTGCTACGGTCAAGCCTTTGCGAAGGCGTCAGCGCGTCAACCGGCGCGTTGCCCTGGATTTCGCGGGGGTGACGGAGGCAAGAAGGAACTCGTCTCCGGGGAGAGCGCGGCATAGGCCGTCAAACCATCGCGCAGGGAAGGCCTGGTCTCGGCTGCCCTGTGTCTCCCCTGTGCATTGCGTGTGCAATCAGTTCGCATAGGGGTTTTTATGGGTGCCAGCCGGCGCCCGGTCTTCCCTGCGCCCTTTCTTTCGAGAGGGGTGAAGCGAGAAGCATAGCTCGGGCAAACCTGCCGCGAGACTGCGAGCGCGTGTCTGCGACGCGCATGTGAATTGACCTCCCTTGCGAGCATGATGCGTCGGCATCGGTGGAGGTGGTCGGACCTTCCGGAATCTGCCTTGATGCGAATTCAGCGTGGAGGGAGTGACGATATGAGCGGCTTGGTGATCTCTGGCGGCCGGGTGGTGGATCCCGCCAGCGGAATGGACGCCATCGGGGATGTGGCGGTGGTGGACGGCAAGGTCGCCGCGGTCGGCTCCTCGCTCGGCGGCGCCGAGCGGGTGATTGACGCGACCGGGCTCGTGGTCGCACCTGGCTTCATCGATCTGCACGCACATGGCCAGTCGATCCCGGCCGACCGCATGCAGGCGTTCGACGGCGTGACGACGACGCTCGATCTCGAAGCAGGCGTGCTGCCGGTCGGGTCCTGGTATGAGCGCCAGGCGCGGAAGGGACGCGTGCTGAATTATGGCGCCGCCGCCAACTGGGCCTTTGCGCGCATCGGCGCGATGACCGGCTCCAACGCGGAAAGCTCGCTGGAGGCGTTCGGCAACGCCATGCGCGATCGTCGCTGGATCGACAACGTGGCGAGCGATGCGGAGGTCGCCGGCATCCTCGAGCGCCTCGCACGCGGCCTGAACGAGGGCGGCATCGGTATCGGCATCCTCAACGCCTACGCACCGGGCGCCGGCGTGCAGGAGCTGACCGCGGTCTGCCAGCTCGCGGCTGCGCAGGACGTGCCGACCTTCACCCACGTCGCCTACATGTCGCGCGTCGACCCCGAGAGCGCGGCGGAAGCCTACATCCGCCTGATCGGCTATGCCGGCGCCACCGGCGCGCATATGCACATCTGCCATTTCAACTCGTCGAGCAAGACCGATGTCGAGCGCTGCCGCGTGCTGATCGCGAAAGCCCAGGCGCAGGGCCTGCCCATCACGGTCGAGGCCTATCCGTACGGCACCGGCTCGACCGTGCTGGCGGCTGCCTTCTTTAGCGACCCCGAATTCGTCGAGCGCAACGGCACCGGCTACGATTCCGTGCAGCGGGTCACCGACGGCCATCGCTTCAGCGATCGCGAGGAGCTCTTGAAGGCGCAGGCCGAAGAACCGTCTTCACTGGTGCTGTGGCACATCCTCGACACCGAGAACAACGCGCATCATCGCGACCTCCTCGACATGTCGGTGCTCTATCCCGGCGGCGCGATCGCCTCCGACGCGATGCCGTGGACGACCTCGGACGGCAAGACCTACACCGGCGATGCCTGGCCGCTTCCCGATGACGCCACCTCGCATCCGCGCTCGGCGGGCTGCTTCACGAAATTCATCCGCGAATGGGTGCGCGAGCGCAAGACCGTGTCGCTGCTGGAAGGCGTGCGCAAATGTGCTCTGATCCCGGCGGAAATCCTGTCGCAGAGCACGCCCGCGATGCGCGCCAAGGGCAGGCTTGCGAAGGACGCCGATGCCGACATCGTCGTATTCGACTACGAGAAGCTCAGCGACCGCGCGACGTTCACGGCGATGAACCGTCCCTCGGAAGGTGTGCGGCACCTGATCGTCAGCGGCCAGCCGCTGATTACAGATGGTGTGCTGGACGTGGCCGCGCGGCCCGGCCGGCCCGTGCGCCGACCCGTCGTCGAGGGCTGAGACATGCCGGTCCCCATTCTTCTGGTGACAGGCTTTTTGGGAGCGGGCAAAACGACTGTCGTCAACCATCTGCTGGCGCATGCGGAGGGGCGGCGGATCGCCGCCGTGGTCAACGATTTCGGTGCGATCAACATCGATGCCGAGCTGATCGCGGGCGCGAGCGACGGCGTGGTCAGCCTCGCCAATGGCTGCATCTGCTGCTCGCTCGAAGGCGACCTCCTGCGCACGCTTTCGACGCTGCTGCGTCGTGATCCGAAACCGGAATACATCGTCATCGAGACCAGCGGCGTCGCCGATCCCGCCGACATCGTCCGCAATCTGATGGATCCCGTGATCCTGCGCGAGGCGCCGCTCGAAACGGTGCTCTGCGTGATGGACGCGGCGACACCGCTGGCCGCCCTGGACGATGCGCTTCAGCGTTCGCAATTGCGCGTTGCCGACATCGTGGCGTTGAGCAAGCTGGATCTGGCGGAAGAGGGCGCGGGCGGGCGGATGCGCGAGGCCATCCGCGCGCAGCGCGTCCCCGCCGTGGTGGTCGACGCGCCGCACGGCGAGATTCCGTCCGCGCTGCTGTTCCCCGCGACCGTCGATCGCGCGTCCGCGCCGCGCGATCCCGGGCCGCGCCGGCCGGCAGAAGAGCGCTTCGAAACGCTGAGCTGGACCTCGGACCAACCGCTCTCGCTGCCGCGCTTGCAAAAGGCGATCGGCAAGCTGGCGCCAAAACTCGCGCGGGCAAAAGGCCTGTTCGAGACCGTCGAGCAGCCCGGGCGCCAGATGCTGTTTCAATTCGCCGCCGGCCGCGCCACGCTCGTCCCTGGCGATGCCGCGCTCGCCCCTGGCGATGCCGCGCTCGCCCTTGGCGATGCGCCGGCCGAAGGCGTGCCGCGCGCGCGGATCGTCTTCATCGCCGAACTCGGGGTGCTCTCGAAAGCGGAGCTCGATGGAATCATGGAGACGTGCGTTGCGGATCGGTGAAGCTGGCGCTTCAAGCGAATTGCGCGACGCCGTGGCCGACGGACCAGTTCTCTGCCGGCGCATCGAGCACGTTGACGAACACGTCTTCGGGACGGATGCCCGGATTTTCGCCGAGCAGGTCCGCGATCCGCCGGTACAGGGCCTTCTTCTGCTCAGGAGTGCGCGAGGCGAATACGGTGATCTGGATCAGCACGGCGTCGTCGCTGCGCTTGACGTCGTAGGCATTGCCGCAGCGGAAGTTTGCGGCGGCGTGTTCGGTGATCGTCATGAACTCGTCGCCTTCCGGCACGTTCAGTGCCTCGCGCATGGCGCGGTAAAGGCCGTCGAGGATCGCCTGCCGGTAGGCTTCCGGCTTTCCGGCGCGCATCGAGATGTGAAGGAGAGGCATCGCGACTTCCTCATTGACGAAAGGGGGCGTCGGCCCCAATTTGTTTTTGACGCAGCGTCTAGAATGCATGTTTTTGACACCGTGTCAAATATACCGGACAGGAGCGAAGCTTGAGGCCGCGCGAGTTCGACCACGCCGATGTCCTGCGCATCGCGTTCGATCAGTTCTGGCGCAACGGCGTGCGCGGCACTTCGCTGTCGGACATCGCGCGCGACGCCGGTGTCCAGCGCGGCAGCCTCTACAACGCGTTCGGCAGCAAGGAGGCGCTGTTCCTGCAGGCCTATGAGCGCTATGCGGGCGACTATCTCATCGCCTTGCAAAAGGCGCTCGGTACGGGCTCATTGCGCAAGCGCCTCACCGCGTTCTTTGACTTGACCATCACCAATTTCCGCTCCGGCTCACCGCCGCGGGGATGCCCGACCACGCGCGGATTGATGGAGCTCGGCGCGGTCGAAGGCGAGGGGCTGGATGAGCACGCGCGCCAGGCCTTTGCGAACCTCATCTTGCGCATCACTGCTCTGGTTCAGGATGCGTTGTTGGCGGGCGCAGAGCGCGGCGAATTCAGCGGCAACCCCGCGGCCGCAGCGCTGCACATCATCACCGTGACGCGCGGCCTCGCCGTAATCGAGCGTGCCTTCGATGACGAGCCGCAGCTGCGCGAGATCGCCGCCCACACCATCGATCTCGTGCTCGACAAACGGGGCCGCTAGGTGTCAGCAGAAAGCGCGCGCGATGCCGCAGGCCGTGCAAGGCAGCGCGCGCGACCAACTGATATTCCGGCTCGCGGGAACGGGCATCGCGACCGGCGTCCTCCACCCTTGACGGCCTCGGCTAAAGCGACGAAGCAGAACCATCGGACCTGCCGACCCGCGCTTGGACACGCGGGCATGGAGACGCTGCATGTCGTTCAAAAAACTCCTGATCGCCAACCGCGGCGAGATCGCCATCCGCATCGCGCGCGCGGCGGCTGATGCGGACATCGCGACGGTCGCGATCCACCCGGCCGACGATGCGCTGTCGCTGCATGTGCGGGTTGCCGATGAGGCGACCGAAATCCCCGGCCGCGGCGCGCGGGCCTATCTCGACATCGAGGCCATGGTGAAGGCGGCAATGGCCTGCGGCTGCGACGCCGTGCATCCCGGCTATGGCTTCCTCAGCGAGAACGCTGCGTTTGCGAAGGCCTGCGCCGATGCAGGCATCGCCTTCGTCGGACCGAAGGCTGCGGCGCTCGAACTGTTCGGCGACAAGGTCGCGGCGCGGCAATTGGCAAGACGTTGCGGCGTGCCGATCATCGCCGGCATCAGCGGGCCTTCGTCGCTCGGGGAGATCACGGCATTCTTCGAATCCCTTGGCGAAGGCGCCGCGATCGTGATCAAGGCGATGGCCGGGGGCGGCGGCCGCGGCATGCGCGTGGTCGAGAACGCATCCGATCTCGCGGAGGCCTATGCGCGCTGCCAGTCCGAGGCGAAGGCCGCGTTTGGCTTCGACGGCGTCTATGCCGAGCGCCTGATCGGGCAGGCGCGCCATATCGAGGTGCAGATCATCGGCGACCGCCACGGCGCAATCTCTCATCTCTGGGAGCGCGAATGCACCATCCAGCGCCGGCACCAGAAGATGATAGAGGTAGCGCCGAGCCCGTCGCTCGGCGACGGCTTGCGTGGCCGTATCATCGAGGCAGCGAAGCAACTCGCCGCAGCCGCGTCTTACGACAGTCTCGGCACGTTCGAGTTCCTGGTCGACGGCACCGCCGAAGACAGTTTTGCCTTCATCGAAGCCAATCCGCGGCTGCAGGTCGAGCACACCGTGACGGAAGAGGTGCTCGGCCTCGATCTCGTCCGCTCTCAGCTCGCGGTCGCTGCCGGTAGCACGCTCGCTTCGCTCGGCTTGGCGCAGGGCTCGATCCCGAAGCCGCGCGGCTATGCCATGCAGCTCCGCGTCAACATGGAGACGCTGGACGAGCTAGGCGCGACTCATCCGACCGGCGGCGTGCTTGCCGTGTTCGAACCGCCGTCGGGCCCCGGCGTCCGCGTCGATAGTTTTGGTTATGCCGGCTACAAGACCAGCGCCGCCTTCGACTCGCTCTTGGCGAAGGTCATCGTGCATACGCCGGGAGAGGCTTGGCACGACGTGGTTGCAAAAGCCTCGCGGGCGTTGCGCGAATTTCGGATCGACGGCGTCGTTACCAACATCGCCTTCCTTCAGGCGGTGCTGGCGCATCCCGATTTCAGGACCAACCGCATCGCGACCGACTTCATCGACCGCAATATCGCGAAGCTCGTGGAGGCCGCCGATGGCGCTGCAAAGCCTCTCTATTTTGCGGCGACGGAGCGAAGCGGCGGCCACGGCTCCGAAGCGCATACCGCACAGATCGTGCCGGAAGGCGCGGTGATGGTCGCGGCTCCCTTGCAGGGGACCATCATCACCATCCAGGTCAGGGAAGGCGAGATCGTGCGCCCCGGCCAGCAGCTCGCCGTGATCGAGTCCATGAAGATGGAGCATCTCGTGATGGCCGAGCAGGGCGGCCGGGTGATGAAGCTCGTCGCCGGCGACGGTGTCACGCTGATGCATGGCGAGGCGATTCTCTACCTCGAGCCGCTCGACGTCGCCGCCGATCATTCCGCGCAGGAAGCGGATATCGATCTCGACCACATCCGTCCCGATCTCGCCGAAATGATCGCGCGCCAAGCCAACACGCTCGACGAAAATCGCCCGGCCTCGGTCGAGCGCCGCCGCAACACCAATCAGCGCACCGCACGCGAAAACGTCGCGCAGCTCGTCGACGACGGCTCGTTCATGGAGTACGGCAGCCTTGCGATTGCGGCGCAGCGGCGCCGGCGCAAGCTCGACGATCTCGTCAAGAACACACCGGCCGACGGCCTCGTCATGGGTGTCGCGACCGTCAACGCCGAGAAGTTCGGCCCTGAGGGCGGGCGCTGCATCGTCGTGGCCTACGACTACACGGTGCTCGCGGGCACGCAGGGCCACATGAACCACAAGAAGATCGACCGCATGCTGACGCTCGCGGAAGACTGGCGCGTGCCTCTGGTGTTCTACGCCGAAGGCGGCGGCGGCCGGCCCGGCGATACCGACCGGCTCGGCATGACCGGCCTCGACGGTCCGTCGTTCGTGCAGTTCGCAAGGCTCTCCGGCCTCGTGCCGGTCGTCGGAATCGTCTCCGGCTATTGTTTCGCCGGCAATGCCGCGATGCTCGGTTGCTGCGACGTGATCATCGCCACCAAGAACGCCTCGATCGGCATGGGCGGCCCGGCCATGATCGAGGGCGGCGGGCTCGGCGTCTATCACCCGGCCGAAGTCGGCCCGGTCTCGTTCCAGTCGCCGAATGGCGTCATCGACATCCTCGTCGAGGACGAGGAGGAGGCGACGCGCATTGCGCAAAAATACCTGTCCTATTTCCAGGGTGCGGTGACGGAGTGGCAGGCCGCCGACCAGCGGCTGCTGCGCCGCGCGATCCCCGAGAACCGCCTGCGGGTCTACGACATCCGCAGCGTGATCGACCTCGTCGCGGACAAGGATACCGTGCTGGAGCTGCGCCGCGACTATGGTGTCGGCATGATCACCGCGTTGATCCGCATCGAGGGCAGGCCGTTCGGCCTGATCGCCAACAATCCGCGCCATCTCGGCGGCGCGATCGACGCCGATGCCGGCGACAAGGCCGCGCGCTTCCTCCAGCTCTGCGACGCGTTCGACCTGGCGATCGTCTCGCTGTGCGACACGCCCGGCTTCATGGTCGGCCCGGAAGCCGAGAAGACCGCGATCGTGCGCCACGTCTCGCGCATGTTCGTGACAGGTGCGAGCCTCACCGTGCCGTTGTTCGGCATCGTGCTGCGCAAGGGCTACGGGCTCGGGGCGCAGTCGATGATCGGCGGCGGCTTCCATGCCTCGTTCTTCACCGCGGCCTGGCCGACCGGCGAATTCGGCGGCATGGGCCTGGAGGGTTATGTCCGCCTCGGCTTCCGCAAGGAAATGGAGGCGATCGCCGACCCCGCCGAGCGCGAAACCTATTATCGCAACAAGGTCGCCGAGCTCTATGCCAACGGCAAGGCGGTCTCGATCGCATCCGTGTTCGAAATCGACAACGTCATCGACCCCTCCGAGACGCGACGCTGGATCATGGCGGGCCTGCGGTCGGTGCCGAAGCCGCCTGCGAGGACGGGCAAGAAGCGGCCGTGCATCGATACGTGGTGAGGGCGGTGCAGCAATCTTGATTGCTGCACGACCGTTTCCGGTTCCCGATTGACATCCCCGCCTGCGGTGCCAGACTTTGCACAATAATACAGGGTGGAGACGTCCGCGATGGCCAGCCTTTCGGCCTCGAACCATGTCGCCCGTGTCTTGTCCGTCGCCAATCACGTGGCCGAGGTCGATGCCTCGTCGCGCATTGCCGATTCCTGGCGGCGCTGCCTGATCAGCCACAAGCTCGATCCCGCCCGCCAGGGCCCGCCGCAGACGCTGACCGAGGCGGAGG
The DNA here is from genome assembly GCF_054056555.1 of Bradyrhizobium sp. LM2.9. Classification (NCBI taxonomy): domain Bacteria; kingdom Pseudomonadati; phylum Pseudomonadota; class Alphaproteobacteria; order Hyphomicrobiales; family Nitrobacteraceae; genus Bradyrhizobium; species Bradyrhizobium sp. LM2.9. The sequence continues at coordinate 4,791,519 of NZ_JBSRYJ010000002.1, read as the reverse complement.
TCCGGCATGTCGCCGAGCCGATGGAGCAGCTGATCCGGCTCGCAACGCCGGAGCTGGAAGATCTCGCCCGCGTGCTGCGCCAGACCGGCTATTGCGTCAATCTCGCCGATCCCAGCGCCACGATGCTGTGGAGCCGGGTGCCCGGCGCGGCCGATGCCGAGATCTTCATGCGCTGGAAGGTCTATACCGGCTCGAATTTTTCCGAGGCCTTCGAAGGCACCAATGGGCTCGGCACAGCGCTTGCGGAGCAGAAGCCGATCCTGGTGCATCGCGACGAGCATTTTCGCGCGCAGTGGCACATGTTCTCGTGTGCCGTGGCGCCGCTGTTCGACCAGGCCGGTCGCCTCGCCGGTGCGGTGAACATCACCTCCTGCCGCGAGGACCTCGAACGCACCGCGCATCAGCTTGCGCTCGCGGTGACGATGGAGGCGACGCGGCGCATGGAGGGTGCGATCTTCCGCGGTCATTTCCGCAACGCCTGGATCGCGACCGTGCCGGGCGACGGCGGCAGCGGCCTGCTCGCCTATGACGACGATCGCCGCATCGTCGTGGTGCCTGCCGTTCGGCGCGCGCACTGCTGGGTCTCACCGACGGCTTGATCGCATCCGGCATCGATCTGTCGCGCTACGTCAAGTTCGATCATCCTGCCGCGCGCAACGCAGACGACACCGTCGAGCTGCGCCGGGCCGATGGCAGTCCGTTGGGGCATGGCCATGTCGCGCCGCCGCTGCGGGCGAGGTCATCGACCCGTCCGCTCGCGCCGCGCCGCGATGCACCTGCCGATCGCTTCGACGCGCTGCACCGGCTCGCCGGCCGCGACCCCGGCTTGATCAAGAGCGTGAAGCGGCTCAGGAGCATCGGCGATCACAATCTGCCGTTGCTGCTGCACGGCGAGACCGGCGTCGGCAAGGATGTGTTCGCGCGCGCCATTCACGCGGCCGGCAATCGCGCGCGCCACAACTATGTCGCGCTGAACTGCGCGGCGATGCCGGAAAGCCTGATCGATGCCGAGCTGTTCGGCTACGAGGCCGGCGCCTTCACCGGCGCGCGCCGCGACGGCTCGAAGGGCCTGATCGTGCAGGCCGACGGCGGCACGCTGTTCCTCGACGAGATCGGCGACATGCCGATCGCGCTGCAGACGCGGCTCTTGCGCGTGCTGGAGAATCGCGAAGTCTGGCCGCTCGGCGCGCCGAAGCCCGTGCCGGTCGACATTCGCCTGATCAGCGCCACCCATCGCGACCTCGGGCGCATGGCCGAGCAGGGCGCCTTCCGCGCCGATCTCTATTTCCGTCTGCGCGGCATGGAAGTGCGGCTGCCGGCCTTGCGCGAGCGCGCCGACCGCGACGACGTCATCCGCCAGATCGCGCGCGAGGAAGCGCCGAACTGCCGGCTCTCGGACGAGGCGTGGTCGCAGCTCGCGGCCTACCCCTATCCCGGCAACATGCGCCAGCTCCGGCATGTCCTGCGGCTCGCCGGCTGCACGGCGGAGGACGGCGTCATCACCGACGCCGACCTCGATCTGCCGCCGTTTGGTGGACGGGCGGCGGAGCCGGACCTTGCCGTAGCCGAACGCGCGACCATCATTGAGGCGTTGCGCAAGCATGGCGGCCGTGTCACCGATGCGGCGCGTGCGTTGAAACTCAGCCGCGCGACGCTGTATCGCAAGATCAAGCAGTTGAAGATCGACTCGGGTTCATACTAGACCGGTTCGACATCCCGGCTCCGCTGAAAGCAGTCGGAAAATGCTGGCGCGCCTGGGTCTTCGCGCGGCGGACAGGCCGTCGCGAACGTGCATTTCCAGAAATTGCGAGAGGAGAGGATTCGATGGAGGAGATCGAAGTCTTTCTGGCTGTCGTCGAGGCCGGCAGCCAGACCGCGGCCGCGCGACAATTGGGACGGTCGCTGCAGTCCGTCAACCGGGCATTGGCGGCGCTGGAACGCAACGTCGGTGTTGAGCTGGTGCGGCGGACCACGCGGCGATCGCTGGCGACTGAAGCGGGACTTGCGTTCTATCATCGCGTCAAGCCGGCCTTTGCCGAAATCAGCGAGGCGCGCCTGGAAGCGGCCAACCGCCGCGTCGAGCCGTCGGGTCTTCTCAGGGTCGCCGCGCCCGTCCTGTTCGGATCGACCCACGTCGTGCCGGCGATTGCGGATTTCATGGCGCGCTTTCCGCGGATCGAAACCGATCTCCATGTCTCCGATCGGCCCATCGACGTCGTCGCCGATGGATTCGATCTGGCCGTGCGGATCAGGGAATTGCCGGATTCCTCGCTCAAGGCGCGGCGGCTCGGCGAGCTTCGCACGGTTGTCTACGGCGCACCCGGCTATTTCGCGCGCCATGGGCGTCCGCATCATCCCGACGACCTGACAGACTATCAATGTATTCTGCGCAGGACCGGCCCGGGTGACACGGAAGCGTGGCGGTTTCAGATCGGCGGCGAGGTGAAGATGGTGCAGGTGAACGGCCGCTTCCGGACCGATAATACGACGGCGGCGCAGGCGGCTGCCTGCCATGGCATCGGCGTCGGCTATGCGCCGTTCTGGCTGATACGCGATCGCGTCGATGATGGCGCGCTGGAGATCGTGCTGGAGGATTTCGAGGCACCGCGCATGCCGGTGTACGCCGTAGTCCCGCCGAGCGCGGCGCCGCCGGCCAAGACGCGCCTGTTCGTCGATCTGCTGGCGGGGCGATTGAAGCGCGAGCGGCTCTAAGAGCCCCGGCTCTCTTACCCATTGGCCACGTGCATCGCCGGCGTGCGTTCCGTCCGCATTCTCCCGGTTTGCGGGAATGTGTATCCCGCGATGTGCCGGTTGTTCGGAGGCGCGGGCGATCGCAGTTTGCGGGCCACGGGCACTTATCCGCCCGGTCCGGCGTGAAGGACCGCACCATGACCCCCAATCGACGCGCGCTGCTGCATGCAGGTGTCAGCGCCACCGCGACGCTAGCTTCCCTCGCTCTTGCCGGCCAGTCGCGCGGCCCGGCCGATGGACCATTTGCCAGTGCCGCATCGAACTGCAACCCGGAAGCTTGCGCGGCCGCGGGTGAGGATTTCGGTCACATCATCCACAAGCAGCCGCGTGCCGTGTTCAGGCCGACGACGATTCCCGGGATCGCGGAGATTCTGCGATGGGCAGCGGAGCAAGGGCTGACGGTTGCCGCGCGCGGGCAGGGCCATAGCATCTATGGTCGTGTCATGACGGAAGGCGGCATTGTGATCGACCTCGGCGCGCTGGCCACCATCCATCGGATCGAGCCGGACCGTGTCGTGGTCGATGCAGGTGCGATCTGGCACGCGGTGCTGGAAGCGACCTTGGCCAAAGGGCTGGTTCCGCCGGTCCTGACCAACTACCTCGGCCTGTCCGTGGGCGGCACCCTCGCCATCGGCGGAATCGGCGGATCGTCGTCGCGACATGGCCTGCTGACGGACCAGGCTATCGAGCTCGATGTGGTGACGGGCGAGGGCCGGCAATTGACCTGCTCGCCAACGTCCAACGCCGAGCTCTATGATGCCGTTCGGGCCGGGCTTGCCCAATGCGCGATCATCACGAGGGCGACGCTTCGGCTGGTGCGTGCGCCCGAACGGGTCCGACGCTTCCAACTCTCTTACCCGGATCTCCCCTCGCTGACGGCCGATCAGCGCCGTGTCCTGGCGGAGGCGCGCTTCGATCAGCTGCAGGGAGCCGTCGTGCCAGAGGCGGCCGGTGGCTGGCGATACCTGCTGGAAGCAGGCGTGTTCCATGACGGCGATTCTCATCCCGACGACGAGGCGCTGCTTGCAGGTCTGTCGGATCGCCGCGGGAGCGCCGTCGTCACCGACTTTGCCTTCCGCGACGACGCCAATGCGTTTGCAAAGCTGGAAGCGCTTCTGAGGGCGAACGGTCAATGGTTCAATCCGCATCCATGGCTTCTCGTGTTCCTGCGCGGCAGCAACGCGCTGGAGATCGCGAGCGAGGTCGTTGCCGGGACGAAGAGTGAGGACATCGGCCCGTTCGGACGGATCACCTGCTATCCCATGATCACGGATGAATGCCGCACGCCACTGGTCCGGTTGCCCGACGAGCGGATCGTGTTCGTGTTCAATCTGATCCGTATCCCGGTATCGGCAGACAAGACGAATGCCGAACGGCTGGTCGCGCAGAACCGCGAGCTGTACGACCGTATTCGCGGCGCCGGCGGCGTGTTGTACCCGGCGAGCGCGTTTCCCATGTCGTCCCAGGATTGGGCCGATCATTTCGGGGTGCAGTGGCCGTTGCTGCGCGATGCCAGGCGGCGCCACGATCCAGGCAACCACCTCACGCCCGGCTACAATCTGCTCTAGCGGGAACGGATCCCGGCGGCCGCATTCGCATGGCGTCGCGAATTCAGGAGAAATCGCTCCAGCTCAGATGTCGCGAATCGAGATCGCCGACTGAAACTGTGCCGCGGATTTCGTGCGGTACGTGGAAACTGCTGCGGAGATACACGAGCGCCGCGGCTGCGTCGGAATGTGACACGTAGCGCACCTCGCCGACGAAGATCGAATGCGTCTTCGTTTCAAATTCCTGCGCCAGTACGCAGTCGAATGCGGCGACCGCATCGCTCAGCACCGGCGCGCCGGTCTCGCCGCGCTTCCATTGGCCGAACGCAAAACGATCGTCGCCGTTGACGCCCTTCTGGCCGCTGAAGGTGAGCGCCAGCAGTGCATGGTCCTCGTGCAGGAAATTGATCGCGAAGGCGCCTTCCTCGCGGATGCGGGCATGCGCGCTGGCGTTGCGGTTGACGCAGACGATCAGGGACGGCGGTGAGTCCGATAGCGAGCAAGCCGAGGTCACAGTTAGCCCGGTGCGCTTGCCGTGCTCGGCGCCGACCGTCACCAGCGCGACGGCACCGGCGCATTGGCGCATCGCCTGCTTGAAATCCTTTGCGTCCACGCTCAAGCGATAATCTCCAGAAAGAACGGGTGCGGCACGATGGCGCCGCACCCGCGTCGGGTCAAGCCGCCTTCATCGCGGAGCCGAGATGCTTCAGGCGCGGCATCACCTCGTTCCTCAGCAACGACAGCGAGTGATGCCAGGCTTCAGCCTTGTGCTTGTAGTCGAAGCCGAACACCAGCAGCACGCCGAAGCCGCCGACTTCGTCGTAGATCTTCTCGATCTTCTCGGCGACGGTCGCGGGCGAACCGACGATCCAGTTCCGCTTGGCGCAATATTCGACGGTGACGTCGCTATCGGGCACGTCGGGCGCGTGCTTCAGATAGTCCTTGAAGCCGAAATGGCCGAGCAGCGGCAGGAAGTACTCGCCCATCATCCGGCCCATCATGTCGCCGGTCGAGAGCTTCCAGGCCTCCTCGTCGGTGTCGGCGACGAACACCTCGCGAACCAGCCGCCAATCCGCGCGGTTCGGCTTGCGACCGGTCTTGGCGGCACCTGCTACGACCGAATCCCAATGGCTGCCGACATAGGCCGGGTTGAGGTTGAGGCTCATCGGGATGAAGCCGCGCTCGCCGGCGAGCTTCAGCGTGTCCGAGTTCTTCGAGAGCCCGGCGACGCCGATCGGCGGATGCGGTGTCTGCAACGGCTTGATGTGAGGCTTGAGGAAGTCGAACATCGTGTCCGGCTTGGTCACCGTCCAGAATTTACCCTTGTAGGTCCAGGGCGCGGGGTCGCTCCACATCTTCAGGATGATCTCCAGCGCCTCGCGCGTCATGTCGCGGTTCTGTCCACTCATGCCGTCGACGTTGAACATCGCCCAGTCGCTCGGCAGGCCGCTGGCCGCGACCCCGAAATTGAGCCGGCCCTCGGAGAGATGATCGAGCATGGCGACGCGGTTGGCGAGCTCGGCCGGGTGGTGATAGGGCAGCAGGAAGCCGCCCGGTCCGATGCGCAGGCGCTTGGTCTGCATCAGCGCCTGTGCGATCAGCAGATCGGGCGTGGGATTGGGCTCCCAGGGCGCGGTGTGGTGCTCGCCGACCCAGGCCTCCTGATAGCCGAGCTCGTCGAGCCAGCGCATGACCTGCAGGTCCCAGTCGTTCCCTTCCTTCAGGCCGCACTCCGGCGGGTGCGAAGGCATCGTGAAATAGCCGATCTCCATGGGGTTCCTCATCTGATGTTGACGCGTCTTGTTGCGCGGTTCACGGACGTGAGCGGGGACACTTTAGCAAGCGGTGTGCCACCTCTTCGCAAGCAGTGTGCCAGCGCGAGCGGCACCTCAGACCCGCGAGAAAACGCTGGTTTGCAGCCGCAATAGCCGATATCCCGGGGCAGATTTGCGGGGCCTCGTCTCAGTGTCGCGAGACGGCGTCTTGGCAGTGAGACGAGGATACGAATTGAGATGACCGAACCTGCCTATGTCGCGGTGGACTGGGGCACCAGCAGCTTCCGGCTCTGGTTGATCGACCGCGCCGGCAAGGTGCTGACCGAGCGCCGCAGCGACGAGGGCATGCTGGCGGCGGCGAAGGCCGGCTTTCCCGCCGTGCTGCAATCGCATCTTGCGGCGGTCGAGGCTCCGGATCATCTGCCTGTGCTCGTCTGCGGCATGGCGGGTGCGCGTACCGGCTGGGTCGAGGCCGGTTATGTCGACACGCCGGCGCCGCTCTCCGCCGTTCTGAAGCAGGCCGCGCGGGTGCCGGGCGAGACGCGCGATATCCGTATCCTGCCGGGCATCGCGCAGCGCGATACAAAAGCGCCGGACGTGATGCGAGGCGAGGAGACGCAACTGCTCGGCGCGCTCGGTCTCGATACCGCCGGCGAGGCGCTGGTCTGTATGCCCGGCACACATTCGAAATGGGTGCGGGTGAAGGACGGAACGGTCGCGCATTTCTCCACCTTCATGACCGGCGAGTTGTTCAGCGTCGTGTCGCGCGAAACGATTTTATCGCTCGCGGTCGCAGGCGCCGATGACGCCGAAGATGTCGCGAGCTTCAAGGCGGCGGTGAAGGCCGCGTACGAAGCTCCGGCCTTCGCGGCCAATCTTCTGTTCACCGCGCGGTCGCGTCAGCTCCTGTTCGAGGGCACACCGGCCGCGGCGCGCGAAACGGTGTCGGGCACGTTGATTGGTGTCGAGCTGGCAGCAGGGCTCTCCGGCGTGGTGCCGAAAGCAGGCATCACGCTGATTGCCTCGGGGCGGCTCGCGATGTTGTATAGGCTGGCTTTCGACGCGCTGTCAGTGACAGCCATGCCGATCGATGCGGATGAAGCCGTTCGCCGCGGTCTGTCGATGGCCGCTGCCGCGATCTGGGCGAAATGAGAGGACTATTGAGATGAGCGTTCCCTTTCCGGCGATGAAGCGACCACTTGTCGCGATCCTGCGCGGCGTGAAGCTTGAGGAGATCCAGGCCATCGTCGGCGTGCTGATCGAAGCCGGCATGACCGCAATCGAGATCCCCCTGAACTCGCCGGATCCGTTCCGTTCGATCGCCACGGCCGTGAAGCAAGCGCCCGCCGGCGTGCTGATCGGCGCCGGCACCGTGCTGACGACGGCAGATGTCGATCGTCTCAACGACGTCGGCGGCAAGCTGATGGTCTCGCCGAACGTCGACACCCAGGTGCTGGCACGCGCGCATCAGTACGGCATGATCACGATGCCCGGCGTGTTCTCGCCGACCGAAGCTCTGCTCGCGGCGCGATCGGGGGCATCGGGCCTCAAATTCTTTCCAGCCAGCGTGCTCGGTGCGTTCGGCATTGCCGCGATTCGCGCCGTGCTTCCGGCCGGCGTGACGATCGCCGCCGTCGGCGGCGTGTCCGATCAGAATTTTGCCGAGTACATCAAGGGTGGCGTGACGGCGTTCGGGCTGGGCTCCAGCCTCTACAAGCCCGGCATGACGGCAACGGACGTTGCCGCTCGCGCGAAATTGACGATCACCGCCTACGATCGGGCGATTGCGAAAGACTGAGCCCGCAATAAACAAGCCGTGATGCCGTCACGGTCGCGCGTTATCCTATCTTGCTGCACCAGCGAGATCAGGAGACCGACATGGCGATCAACAATGTAGCCGATCTGTTCGTGGCAACGCTCGAACAGGCCGGCGTCAAGCGCATCTACGGCATCGTCGGCGACAGCCTGAACGCGCTGACCGAAGCGTTGCGGCGGCGCGGTACGATCGAATGGATTCACGTCCGGCACGAGGAGGTCGCGGCCTTCGCCGCTGCCGGGGAAGCGGAGATGACGGGCAGCCTTGCGGTGTGCGCGGGCTCGTGTGGCCCCGGCAATCTGCATCTGATCAACGGTCTGTTCGACGCCCATCGCAGCCGCGTTCCCGTGCTGGCGATCGCTGCGCAAATCCCGACCGCCGAGATCGGCGGCGGCTATTTCCAGGAGACCCATCCGCAAAACCTGTTCCGCGAGTGCAGCCATTATTGCGAGCTGGTCTCCGATCCGAGTCAGCTACCTTATGTGCTGGAAAACGCCATCCGCGCGGCGGTCGGTATGCGCGGCGTTGCCGTCATCGCCATGCCCGGCGATGTCGCCTTCCGTAGCCCACCCAAGCGCGCGCTGTCGACGGCGCGTGGCCTTACGCTGTCGGCGCCAAAGGTGGTGCCGCAGGCCGATGAACTGAAGGCGCTCGCGGACCTCCTCAACGGCGCCGAGCGCATCACCTTGTTCTGCGGCCGCGGCTGCGCCGGCGCGCATGCGCCGTTGATGCAGCTTGCGGAGGCCTTGAAGAGCCCGATCGTGCATGCGCTTGGCGGCAAGGAGCATGTCGAATACGACAATCCCTACGACGTCGGCATGACCGGCTTCATCGGCTTCTCCTCGGGCTACGCCGCCATGCACGCCTGCGACGTGCTGGTGATGCTCGGCACTGATTTTCCATACAAGCAATTCTTCCCGACGGATTGCCAGGTCGCGCAGATCGACATTCGTCCGGAAAATCTCGGGCGGCGCTGCAAGATCGATCTCGGTCTCGTCGGCGACGTCAATCTCACCATCGAGGCGCTGCTGCCGCTGCTCAAGGCCAAGACGCAGCGCAAGCATCTGGACGATGCGATCGTGCACTACAAGAAGGCGCGCGAAGGTCTGGATTCTCTCGCCAAGGGCACACCGGGCAGCAAGCCGATCCATCCGCAATATCTCGCAAAGGTCATCAGCGACCATGCGTCTGACGATGCCGTCTTCACCGCCGATGTCGGCACGCCGACGGTGTGGGCCGCGCGCTATCTCGACATGAACGGCCGCCGCCGGCTGATCGGCTCCTTCGTGCACGGCTCGATGGCCAACGCCATGCCGCAGGCGATCGGCGCGCAGGCCGCGCAGTCCGGCCGCCAGGTGATCTCGCTCTCGGGCGATGGCGGCTTCACCATGCTGATGGGCGACCTGATCACGCTGACGCAGATGAAGCTGCCGGTGAAGGTGGTCATCTTCAACAACGGCGTGCTCGGTTTTGTCGCGCTGGAGATGAAGGCGGCCGGCTTCGTCGACACCAATGTCGATCTGGATAACCCCGACTTCGCGGCGATGGCGCGCGCGATGGGCATCTTCGCGAGGCGCGTCGAAGATCCCGGCGAGCTTCCAGGCGCGGTGAAGGAGATGCTGGCTCACAACGGACCGGCGCTGCTCGACGTCGTCACCGCAAAGCAGGAGCTGTCGATGCCGCCGACCATCACCCCCGAGCAGATCAAGGGTTTCAGCCTTTGGGTGCTGCGCGCCGTGATGAACGGCCGCGGCGATGAGGTGCTCGATCTCGCCAAGACAAATCTGTTACCGCGCTAGCCCCGTTTGACCGACGGCACGGGCAGCCGCTCGTGGCGGCGCTGGAAGCGTTGCCAGTGCAGCACGATGCCGATCAGCAGCGCCGGCACGAAGCCGAGTGCGATCAGGAAATGCGGCAGCTGCGTCGGCGAGATGAACGCGATGCCGATATCGGAGATCAGCCACAATGCGGCGAACATCACCACGAAATCCAGGCGCGGGCAGCGCAGATAGTAGAACACGGCGGTAATGACGACGGCGGGTCCGATGGCGATGCCGATCATCACCGCCGTCAGCTCCTTCGGCGTCAGCGCGTCGAGCACCATCGATGCCAGCAGCCAGAGCGCGGCGAACATGGCGACGATGTCGAGCGGATGCCGCAACCCAATACCTCTCGCAGAATCGCGCTATCGTTGTGGCCCGGGCCCCGGCCGTCAAGGGAAAATGCGCCTATTCCTCGTCGTTTCCGGGCGTCGGCCGCAGCATGAAATGGCCGAAGGCGGTGGCGATCGGCTTGTCCGCATCGTCCTGCCAGGCGCGCGCCTCGAAGGCGACGATGCGCCGGCCCTGCTTCACGATCGAAACGTTGGCGAACGTGTCGAGCGCGCGGCCGGAGCGCAGATAGTTGACGGTCAGTCCGATCGGCTTGGGCAATGCGGCCGCGCCGAGCTCGCGCGCCACTCCGAAGATCGCGGTGGTCTCGAGGAAGGCGCCGGTCATGCCGCCATGGATCGCGGGCAGGATCGGGTTGCCGATGATCTTTGGCGAGAACGGCATCGTCAGTGTGCCGTCGTCATTGACGCGAATGCCGAGACAGCGCGCGAACGGGCTGTTGGCGAACGGGCCCGCCGGATCGTCCGGCGCTTCCAGCGACGGGATGCTGGGCGAATCCGTCCTGCGATCCGCGAGCATGTTGGTGCGGTTGGCGCCGATCATGAAGCAGGCGGTGGCGGTCGCGACCGGATCGTCCTCGGATTCCTGATAGGCGGTGGAGCGCACGAAGGCGATCGAGCGCGTGGTGCGGTAGCAGACTGAATGCGCCTTGATGTCGAGGCCCGGCGTTGCCGGCTTCTGGTAGTCGATGCGCAGATCAAGCGTCGCGATGGCGCTCGTGCCGTCGAGCGCGAGCTGCACCGCCATGCCGCAGCTCTCGTCCAGCATCGCGGTGACGACGCCGCCATGCAGCACGCCGGTCTCGGTGTCGCCGACGAAGACGGGGCGGTAGGGCAGGCTGGACCAGGCCTCGCCAGGCGCGAAGCGGTCGAGCTGGAGCCCGCTGATATGGCCGTAATCGGAGCGGCGTCCCCGGATCGCCTCGGCGAGTTCCTCAAACAGAAGTGTGGTCGGTGAGCTGGACATGACGACGTTCTAGACCAGTGTCGGGTGCGGCGCAAAACCCCGAATGCGCGTCCACGGCAGGTGTGCCGGGTTTGGCCTCGACAGAGCGGGCCGAAGCAACGATGGTGGGCGCTTCGTCCTATCGACTAGCCGTAAGGAGTGTGCCCATGGCCGATCCCGAAACGCCCGCCACCAGCCAGGGGCCCGTCATCATTTCGACCTCGAGCTCGGAGCGGGCGCCGATCATCTATTTCGACGGCGCATCCTGCTTCGGCCACCACAACGGCGCGATCCAGATCGAGCTTGCGGCGAACCTGTTGATGCCGGTCGGCGCCGCCGTGAGGGTTGACGTCGTTCAGACCGCGCATCTGCGCTGCAGCGTGGCCGCCGCGCTGGCGCTGCGCGAAGCGCTCGAAAAGGCGCTGGCGATGTATCAGCAGGGCCAGCAGCAGCCGGCCGAGGAGATCCCGACGGTGAAGAATTGAAGCAGGCAACGTGATCGCAGAGGGCCTTCATGGTTCGAGACGCGCCGTAAGGCGGCGCTCCTCACCATGAGGGTCAAAGATCACGCCGCGAGGATGGCCTCATCCTGAGGAGCCCGCCAAAGGCGGGCATCTCGAAGGATGGCCGCAAGCATGTCGATTGTCGGATGCAGATAGCCTTCCTTCAGCCCACATGCACCTTCGGCTTTCTGCCTTCGTTCCACTTGCCGTCGAGCGCGCGCTCGATCTGGGCGGCGAGTTGCAGCAGGAGGCCGTCATTGGCCTGCTTCGCAATCGCCTGGATGCCGAGTGGCAGGCCGTGTTCCTGCGTGGCCATCGGCATCGATATCGCCGGCATGCCGCAGAGATTGGCGAGCGGCGTGAAGGCGAAGAAGCGCCAGAGATTGCCGAACCAGTCGAGCACGTCAGGATTGTCGGAGATGGTGAGATATTCCCTGGTGCCGACCTTCGGCGTCGGCAGCGCGGTGATCGGCGTCAGAATCACGTCCCACTGCTCGAAGAAGGCGCCGAAGGCGCGTGAAGTCGTGTTGAACACGCCTTGCATCTTCGCCCGCCTCGGCAAAGCTCGTGTTCCGGCCGGCTTCCCAGATCCGGATGTTCATGGGCTCGATGAGATCTACCGGCGGCTTTTCCAGCCCGCGTGCGGCGAGCATATTGGAGATCACCACGGCAAAATTCGAGATGTAGCAGGTGGTCTGCGCTTCGAACGCGGCGCGGAAGTCGAGCTCGGGCAAGGCGTAATCGACGTGATGGCCGAGGCCTTCGAGGAAGCGGCCAGATTTCTCCAGCTCGGCGGCGATCTCAGGCGTCGCGGTGTAGTCGCCCCAGGTGTGCGACAGCGCGATGCGAAGCTTTGACGGATCGCGCTTGATCATCTCGGAATAGGGCTGTGCCGTGGTCCAGAACGGCATGAATTCGCCGGGTGCCGCTCCCCTTGCATGATCGACGAAGGCGGCGGTGTCGCGCACGCTACGCGACTGGCAGCCCTGGATCGAGACCAGCCCGGTGAGGTCCGACATGTGCGGGGCGAGCGAGAACACGCCGCGCGAGACCTTAAGACCGATATTGCCGTTGACCCCGGCGGGAATGCGGATCGAACCGCCGCCATCGGTTGCATGTGCGATCGGCACCACGCCGGCCGCGACCATCGCGGCGCTCCCCGCGGACGAGCCGCAAGTGGTGTAATCGGTATCCCAGGGATTGCGCGTGACGTAGACGGCCGGATTGTCGGCCGAGCTGCATACGCCGAATTCCGGCGTCGTGGTGCGTCCGATCAGGTTCAGCCCGGCCTGGCGGAATTTGCCGGTCAGGAACGTATCGGCCGCGGCGCGATTGCCGCGCATCAACAGCGAGCCCATTTCCTGGAGCCGGCCCTTCATGGTGGGGCCGAGGTCCTTCACCAGGAAAGGCAGGCCGGCGAACGGCCCGGCGAGATTGGCGCCGTCCTTGGCCGGATCGGCGATCACGTCCTCGAACAGCTCGACCACGCCCGACAGTGCCGGATTGACCTTGGCGACGCCCGCAGCGGCTTGGCGGGCCAATTCCTTCGCCGTCAGCTCGCCCTTGCGGACGCGCGCCGCCAGTCCCACGCCGTCGTGCTGCGCCCATTCATTCCAGCTCATCGGGAAAGTCATGCGATCCAAACCTCTTCGTGCGGCGCCATCTTAGTTTCGCAGAGGAGCACTTTAAACAACTGAGGCGACGCGAAGGGCAGGGTTGCGCCGGATGGAGAGGTCGGCCGCAAACCCGCATTGCATGCGGATGCATCAATTCGAGAGCTTTGCGATCGCCGCGACCGGCCCGCCGCCGGCCGGCCCCTGATGCTCGGCGCCGCCGGAGACATAGATCGCGCCGGTGCCGGCGAGGCCGGCGATCAGGCCGCCGACGGCGGCACGGGCGTGGCGCGTCGAGCTGATGTCGGTATCTTCCAGCATGGTGTGGCGAAAGCCGCGCACGTTGCCATCAGGCGAAGCCTCGGCCTTGGCGAAGATGTTGACGAGCTCGCGGCCCGTCGTCGCGGCGTCCAGCCCGACGCTCTCCAGCGCGGCAAGTACGGCGGCGGCGTCGATGGCATCGCTCATCACGGCATGCCCGATCTCGAATTCGCTCGTCGATGACATCGCGTTGCCGAGCACGATGACGACGTTGTGCATCAGCTCGATCCCGGACGAAGTCGAGGCGACCCTCGAGAACAGATCGTAACGTTGCAGCACGTCGTCGTCGCGAATGTCGGAGGCGATCTCGCCGAGCGCGACCGCAACCCCGAGCGCGGAGGCGCCGCGCGAATAGGCCATCGAGCTGTAAGCGCTGGTCGTCACCGTCTTGTTGCCGCGCGCGTTCGCCGCCTCGACGCGATCGCTGGTGAGCAGCGGGCACTTGATCTGCACGAAATGGATGTCGGTGGGGTCAGCAATGCCGGCATCCTCCATCGCGGCTTTCACGGCCTTGGCCGTCTCCGTGATCTGCGCGGAGCGGCCGAGCTCTTCGGGCAGGAAATCCCGGGTGTGCGCCATGCCGATGCTCAGGCGTTTGCCTGATAAGCCCGCCGGTCGCTGCGAGACGTCCTGGCGCGTGAACACGGTGATGTGCGGGCTGAGCACGCCCTCGGTGCCGCCGGACATCACGAAAGCGATGCGCTGCTCGACTTCCTGCGGCGACAGGCCGAGCTGCGGCGCCAGCGCCGCGCACAGCGCGGCAACGGCATATTCCCGGGTAAAATCGTTGACGCCGCCATTGCCCTCGGTCTTGCCGAGGATGGCCAGGATGGAAGTCGGATCGATCGCGCCGGAGCCGATCATGTCCAGGAGGCCGGAGACGTCGCCGGGGCCCTTGGTGACGATCCTGATCACGCCGACCGATGTCGTCCGCATTATGGTCCTCACATGGAGTTCAGGAGCCCGGCGGACAAAACAGCCGCTGAACCGGGCCGCCTGTCAAGGTGTCGAGGCAATCCCCATCGTCGTCCTGGCTTTTGCCAGGACGACAGCAGGATGTGCGTCGTCTTCGACACCCCCACGATTGTGGCGAGATCGCATCGCTTCGACAAAAAATCCCATTGTCGACGGCCGCTCGCCGCACCTTGATGAATCAGCCCCGGTTGGTCCATAAGCGGCGTCCCGTAGCCGGTGGTTCGCCGCCGCGGTTGGATAGAGGGGTTCGCGCGTGGCAAATATCAACCAGAAAATTGCGCAGGAGCTTGGGGTTCGGGCGGAGCAGGTCGAGGCGACGGTGACGCTGCTCGACGGCGGCGCCACGGTTCCCTTCATCGCCCGATACCGCAAGGAAGCGACCGGCGCGCTCGACGACGCGCAATTGCGGACTCTGGAAGAGCGCCTGGGTTACCTGCGCGAGCTCGAAGACCGCCGCAAGGCCATCCTCGAATCGGTCCGCGAGCAGGGCAAGCTCGATGCCGCGCTCGAAGCCTCCATTCTCGCTGCCGACAGCAAGGCGCGCCTCGAAGACATCTATCTACCGTTCAAGCCGAAGCGCCGCACCAAGGCGGAGATCGCCAGGGAAGCCGGCCTCGAGCCGCTCGCCAATCAGCTCATGGCAGAGCCCACCAACGATCCGAAGGTGGTGGCGGAAACCTTCGTCAATGCCGAGAAGGGCGTTGCCGACGCCGCTGCGGTGCTCGACGGCGCCCGGGCCATCCTGGTCGAGCGTTTCGACGAAGACGCCGACCTGATCGGGAGCCTGCGCGAGGAGGTGTGGACCAATGCGCGCATGGCCTCCAAGGTGCGTGACGGCAAGAAAACCGAGGGCGAAAAGTTCGCCGACTATTTTGAGTTCTCCGAGCCGCTGACCAAGCTGCCCTCGCACCGTATCCTCGCGATGTTCCGCGGCGAAAAGGAAGAGATCCTCGACCTTCAGATTCAGGCCGAGGCCGAAGCATCGCCGCCGAGCGTGCCGAGTGCCTATGAGCTGAAGATCATGAAGCGGTTCGGCATCGCCGACCTCAAGCGCGCCGGCGACCGCTGGATGATCGACACGGTGCGCTGGGCCTGGCGCACCAAGATCCAGGTGCATCTCAACATCGACCTGCGCATGCGGCTGTGGAATGCGGCCGAGACCGAGGCCGTGCGCGTGTTCGCCTCCAATTTGCGCGATCTATTGCTGGCCGCGCCCGCCGGCACCCGCGTCACCATGGGGCTCGATCCCGGCTTCCGCACCGGCGTCAAGGTCGCCGTCACCGACGCGACCGGCAAGGTGGTCGATACCGCTGTGATCTATCCGCACGAGCCGCAGCGGCAGTGGAACGAGGCGCTGGCGATCCTCGGCAAGCTCGCGCTGAAACATCGCGTCGAGCTGATCGCGATCGGCAACGGCACCGCCTCGCGCGAGACCGACAAGCTCGCGGGCGATCTCGTCAAGGGCCTCGCCGAACTGAAGATGACCAAGATCGTGGTGTCGGAGGCCGGCGCCTCGGTCTATTCGGCGTCGGCTTTCGCGTCAGAGGAATTGCCTGATCTCGACGTCACCCTGCGCGGCGCGGTCTCGATCGGCCGCCGCCTTCAGGATCCGCTCGCCGAGCTCGTCAAGATCGAGCCCAAGGCGATCGGTGTCGGCCAGTATCAGCACGATCTCGGCCAGGCCAAGCTCGCCAAATCGCTCGATGCAGTGGTCGAAGACTGCGTGAACGCGGTCGGTGTCGACGTCAATACCGCCTCGGCGCCGCTTCTTGCCCGCGTGTCGGGCGTGGGCTCCGGCCTTGCCTCGAGCATCGTGGCGTACCGTGACGCCAACGGCCCGTTCAAGTCGCGCAAGGCGCTGAAAGACGTGCCGCGGCTCGGACCCAAGGCGTTCGAACAGTGCGCGGGCTTCCTGCGCATCGTCGGCGGCGAGGATCCGCTCGATGCCTCTGGTGTGCATCCGGAAGCGTATCCGGTGGTGCGCCGGATTCTTAGCGCCACCAAGAGCGACATCAAGGCGTTGATCGGCAGCAGCGAGATCGTGCGCACGCTGAAGCCGAAGGATTTCGTCGACGAGACGTTTGGTCTGCCGACCGTGACCGACATCCTGCGCGAACTCGAAAAGCCCGGCCGCGATCCGCGTCCGGCGTTCAAGGCCGCGGTGTTCATGGACGGCGTCGAGGAAATCAAGCATCTCAAGAAGGGCATGATCCTCGAGGGCACCGTGACCAACGTCGCCGCGTTCGGCGCATTCGTCGACATCGGTGTGCACCAGGACGGCCTCGTGCACATTTCGGCGATGTCCAAGACCTACATCAAGGATCCGCGCGAGGTGGTGAAGCCCGGCGACATCGTCAAGGTGAAGGTGCTGGACTTCGAGGTCGCGCGCAAGCGCATCTCGCTGACATTGCGCCTCGACGACGAGGTCGGCGCCAAGGAGGCGCCCGGCATGCAGCGCGACAACAGCTCGCGCAACCCCTCCCGCATGACCTCGTCCGCACCGCGCCAACAGGAATCTTCCGGCGGCGGCGCCCTCGCCGAAGCGCTGCGCCGTGCCGCCGAGAAGAACGGCGGCAAGCGGGCGTGACGTCTTAACTTCTCTCCCCGTCCTTCTGCGGGAGAGGTGAGCCGCTCGACGTATGGCGAGCTCCATCCGTGTCGTCATTGCGAGCGAAGCGAAGCAATCCAGTCTGCCTGCGTGGAGGCACTCTGGATTGCTTCGTCGCAAGAGCTCCTCGCAATGACGGAGGAGAGCGCGCGCGGGTCCGCCTTTCTAACTCCCGCGTCAGAATCTGGCGCATTTGTAAGTTGAAGGTGAGGGCGGGTTTTCCTCATCTGAGCCTCTGGAGTGGCGAGACCATCGCCGCGACAAGGAGGATACTTAGATGAACAACAGGCTTCTCACAGGCATCGTCGCAGCGGCAGTTGCTGCGACGCTGGCGGTCGCCTCGCCCGTTCTCGCCCGCGGGGGCGGCGGTGGTGGCGGACATGGCGGTGGTGGTTTTGGCGGTGGCGGTTTTGGCGGTGGTGGCGGCGGGCATTTTGGTGGCGGGGGGATGCACGCCGGCGGCATGGGCGGCGGTGGCATGCACTTCGGCGGCATGGGCAGTGCTCACTTCGGCGGCATGGGCGGTGCTCACTTCGGTGGCGCCCGCTTTGCTGGCTCGCCGATGGCGGCCCACGCTGCCTTTGGGCCGCGCTTTGCCGGTGCGCCACTAGCGACCCGCGCCGCCTTCGGGCCGCGTTTCGCCGGTGCCGGCTGGCACGGCAGGCCCTTCATCGGCCGCCACGCGTTTTTCTCCCGCCACCATCGCTTCCACCGGTTCGCCTTCGTTGGCGCCCCCTTCTACTACGCCAATTATTATGACGACGGTTGCTGGCGCAGGAACTGGACGCCCTATGGGCGGCAATGGGTCAATGTGTGCGGAGACTCTTGGTACTAGCATCGCCGTACCGCACCATTGTCGCGATCGTCATCGGGCGGTTCCGCTCAGCCCCGGAACGGGATAGTCTGATGGCGATCGTCGCGCGGAGTTTGTCATGACCGGAGGTCACCGCCGCATTCTGGTCGTCGAGGACGATGCGGAAACCGCAGGCCAGCTCGTCGAGGAGCTGACGATTTCTGGCTACGACGTCGATCTCGCCGCCACGGGGCGTGAAGCCCTCAGCCACGGCGCCGCGCGCGACTATGCCGTGATCACCATCGACCGCATGCTGCCCGACATCGACGGCATCACCGTGATGCGCCAATTGCGCGACGACGGCATCGCAGCGCCGTTCCTGATCATCTCGGCGCTGGGCGAGGTCGACGACCGCGTGCGCGGCTTGCGCGCCGGCGGCGACGACTATCTCGTCAAGCCGTTCTCCTTCGTCGAGCTTCTGGCGCGGCTGGAGGCACTCGGCCGCCGCAGCGACACGGTCGCCAAGGAGACGATTTTGCGGGTCGGCGATCTCGCCATCGACCTGATCGCGCGCAACGCCAGCCGCCGCGGCCGGAAGATTCCGCTATTGCCGCGCGAGTTTCAGTTGCTCGAATATCTCGTCCGCAACGCGGGCCGGGTCGTTTCCCGCGCGATGCTGCTCCAGCATGTCTGGGATCTGCACTTCGATCCCTCCACCAACATCATTGACGTCTATGTCGGCCGCGTCCGCCGCAAGGTCGACGATGCCCAGGCCTATCCGCTGATCCACACCATTCGCGGCATCGGATATTGTCTCCGTGCTCCTGGTTAAAACGCTCCGCTCCTCGACCTTCCGCCTGGCACTGATCGCGATCGCGGCATTCGGGCTGATCGTCGCGGCGATCATGGCCTATGTCTATTTCGGCACGATGGCCTATGTGAAGAGCCGTGTCGGCGATGCCGGCGATCACCGCGGCTTCACCGCGATGATCGAGCTCGCGATGGCCGCGGTCGCCGTGCTGATGCTGGTGCTCGCCGGGCTCGCCGCGGTGCTGGTGACACGGCGCACGGTCGGGCGAATCGAGGAGATCAACGCCACCAGCCGCGCCATCATGATGTCCGGCCTCGATCAGCGCATTCCCTTGCGCGGCAGTCACGACGAGTGGGACCGCGTCGCCGAAAACCTCAACCAGATGCTCGACCGCATCGAGACGCTGATGGGCGAGGTCAAGCAGGTCAGACGACAACGTCGCGCACGATCTGCGCACGCCGCTGACGCGCATGCGGGGCCGGCTGGAAAAGGCCTATCATGCCTCGCGCAACGGTGAGGCCGACGCAGCGCTGATCGGTGACACCATCGCCGATCTCGACGCGGTGCTCGGCATGTTCGCCTCCATCACCCGCATTTCGGAGATCGAGACCCGCGCCCGCCGTAGCGCGTTTCGCACCCTCAATCTCGCCGGGATCGCCGGCGAGGTCGTCGAGCTCTACGATGCCGCCGCCGAACAGGTTGCGACCCGGCTCAACCTGGGTGGCGACCGCGAGGTGGCGATCACGGGCGATCGCGACCTGCTGTTCGACGCCATCGCCAATCTCGTCGACAACGCGATCAAGCACGGCTGCAAAGGCGGGCAGGTGAGCGTCACCTGCCGCAGCGCCGACGGCGGTGCGACGATCGCGATCGCCGACGATGGTCCGGGTATTCCCACTGAGGAGCGCGATCACGTGTTCAAGCGCCTCTCTACCGGCTCGAACAGAGCCGCTACACGCCGGGCAACGGCCTCGGCTTGAGCCTGGTGGCGGCCGTTGCCGGCCTCCATGGCGCCGAGATTGCGCTGCATGACAACGCGCCGGGCCTCACGGTCCGGCTAAGCTTCCCCAAGACGTCGGCGCAATGAAGCCCGATCGTGTCAAAGCTCGATCACGCCGCGCCGTGCCGCATGAGCCACCGCATCGGTGCGGCCGGTGGCATCGAGCTTGTCGAGCAGCGAGCCGACATGGAACTTCACGGTGTGCACGGAGATGTTGAGCTGACGCGCGATCATCTTGTTGGAGCCACCTTCCGCCATCAGCGCCAGCACGTCGAGCTCGCGCTGCGTCAGCGCGATATCGTCGGGCATGATACGTGGATCGCGGGTGACAATCGTCGCCGTGGCTTTCTCGCCGGGTCCGGCGAGGCGAACCCCGGCGATATTGCCGAGCAGAGCCGCCAGGCGATCGGCGAGGGCGGGATCGTCGATCTCCAGGGACAGCACGATCTCGGGCGCGATGTCCTCGCTCACGCCTCGGGCCTCTCGCCGACGGTGACCTTGAAGCTGACCGGCTCGCCGCCGCGGCGCGCGGCCACGTCGACCACCGCGCCGACGCTCGCCGGACCCAGCGTCCGCGACAGTGCACGTACGCCTGACAGTTTCTGGTCGTTGACGGCGACGATGACGTCGCCCTGGCGGATGCCGGCCGCGGCCGAAGGTCCGGCCTTGTCGACGTTCATCACCATCGCGCCGACGCCATCGTCGAGCCGGACCGGCTGGAGCCCGAGGCCGAGATATCCGCGCGCGATGCGGCCGCGCGCCTCTAATTGCGCCGCGACCCGCTCGATCGTCGCTGTCGGGATCACCAGCACGCGCCTCGGGCCGAGCACGGCCATGCCGAAGGCTTCGCCCGATGCGTCGAGCGCGAGGCCGCCCTGTTGGCTGGAGCGCAAGCGGACGTCGAGCTCGATCCGCGCGTCGATGTCGCCGCCGCGCAGGCTGCGCCAGCTCTTGCCGGACAGCGATACCATCCCCAGCGCGGCGCTCGGCGTGTCGCGGTTGGTGGCGATGACGACCGACAGCGCGCCGAGGGGCGGGACCGTTGTGGCCAGCTTGACCGGGGCAAGCGCAGTATCGGCGCGCAGCAGTGCGATATCCGTCGTATGGTCGCGGCCGGCGATCGTGGCAGCCGTGGTGCTGCCGTCGGGGAGTCCGATCTCGACTTCGCCCTCGTCGGCCAGCGCCTCGTCGGCGGTGACGATCAGGCCGGGTTTCCAGACGAAGCCGGTGGCGCGGGCGCGATGCGAACGCACGGCGACGACGGACGGCGCGGTGCGCGCCACCACATCCGCAAGTGCGGACGACAGTGAAGACAGCGGAGTGGGGTCGGTCATGGCAGGCTCCTGTAAGCTGCCCCCAATCTGGGATGTCGCGGCGAATTGTGAAACTGGCCGGATGGCCAGGAAAGCTGATCTGGAAAGCTGGTCCGTAAGACCACGGTCGACGAGTATGTGATTGGGAGCCGCTCACGCGAACGTGTTGCAATCGCGAAATTGCGTCGCCTCCACGATTTTCAGCGAGCCACGCAATGCCCCCGGCCTTTACCACACCGCATTGCTGATGCCGACGCGCAAGGACCTCGCGCGCTGGCTGGTGCACGCCGCCTCGTATCGGGTGCCGATGTCGGGCTTCGCCGATCACCTCGTCAGCGAGTCGGTCTATCTCGACGACCCCGAGGGTAACGGTATCGAGGTCTATGCCGCCGTCGATTCCTGGGGCACGCGAGTGCGGCTGATCAGGGTTTGATCGCCGGCGCGAGCGTTGGTAAGACCGGTCAGGCGTCAGCCAGTTTCCGGGATTCACACCTGCCATGTCCGACTTTCACGGCGTCTTTCCCTATCTCGTCTCGCCTGTCGATGCCGATGGCGCGGTGCGGACGAACGTGCTCAGCAGGCTCTGCGTCGATCTGATCGGCGCCGGCGTGCACGGCCTGACGCCGCTGGGCTCGACCGGCGAGTTCGCCTATCTCGACGCCGTGCAGCGCACGGCGATCGTGCGGACCACGATCGAGGCGGCGAAGGGACGTGTGCCGGTCGTCGCGGGCGTCGCCTCCACCTCGACGGCGGACGCGGTGGCGCAGGCGAAAGCGTATCAGAAGCTCGGCGCCGACGGCATTCTGGCGATCCTGGAAGCGTATTTCCCGCTCGCCGATGCCCAGATCGAATCCTATTTCCGCGCCATCGCGGATGCCGTGGACATCCCCGTCGTCATCTACACCAATCCGCAATTCCAGCGCTCCGATCTGACCCTCGATATCATCGCGCGCCTCGCCGAGCATCCGCGCATCGGCTACATCAAGGACGCCTCGACCAATACCGGCCGGCTGCTCTCGATCATGAACCGCTGCGGCGATGCCTTGCGGGTGTTCTCGGCCTCCGCCCACATCCCGGCCGCGGTGATGCTGATCGGCGGGCTCGGCTGGATGGCGGGCCCTGCCTGCATCATCCCGCGCCAGAGCGTGGCGCTCTACGACCTCTGCAAGGCCGGCCGCTGGGACGAGGCGATGGCGCTCCAGCGCAGGCTGTGGCGCATCAACGAGGCTTTTGCCCGCTTCAATCTCGCCGCCTGCATCAAGGCCGGATTGGCCATCCAGGGCTACGACGTTGGCGATCCCGTCCCGCCGCAGGCCGCTCTCACCGAAGATGCGCGCAAAATCGTGGAAGCGGCGTTGCGGGAGCTGGGCTAGCCGCCATACCCGGCATGACGAAATCGTGGATATACCGCCCAAAACCGCGGCTGGCCTCGCATGCCTCGATCCGCTAAAAGGCTGCCGCATTTGAGAGATTAAGGGACCCCACGGAATGAACATTCTTCCCGGCAATTTGCGTTTCGGAGCGGGGCAGCCCGTCAAGCGTTTGGAAGACCAGCGGCTGCTCACCGGGAAGGGGCAGTTCATCGACGACAAGCCGGAAGAGGGCGCGCTGTGGTTGTACCTGCTGCGCTCGCCGCACGCCCACGCGAAGATCGTCTCGATCGACACCGGCGCCGCCACTGCGATGCCCGGCGTGACCGCGGTCTATACCGGCGCCGACCTCGTCAAGGACGACATCGGCGTCATCCCGACGCTGAGCATCTTCAAGCGCCCCGACGGCAAGCCGATGACGGTGCCGCCACGCCGCCTGCTGGCGCACGAAATCGTGCGCTACGCCGGCGAGGCCGTGGCCGCCGTGGTGGCCTCCTCGCGTGCTGACGCCCAGAACGCGGCCGAAGCGATCGTTGTCGAATATGACGTGCAGCCGGCGGTGGTCGATCCCGTCGAGGCGGTGAAGCCGGGCGCGCCGGTGGTGTGGGCGGAGGCACCCGACAACATCGTCGGCGCGATGGCTTACGGCGATGCCGCCAAGGTTGGCGAGGCTTTTGCCAAGGCGGCGCATACCGTCGAGCTCGATCTCGTCAGCCAGCGCCTTGTGCCGTCGGCCATGGAGCCGCGCTTCGACCATCGCCGAGATCGACAAAAAGACCGGACGGCTCCTCTTGCACGTGCAGTCGCAGACGCCCGCCTCGACCCGCGACGTGCTGGCCGAAGCCGTGCTGAAGCGTCCCAAGGATAGCGTGCGCGTGCTGGTCGGCGATATCGGCGGCGGCTTTGGCCAGAAGACCAATCTCTATCCGGAAGACGGCATCGTCGCCTATGCCGCGACCAAGCTGAACAAAAAAATCCGCTGGCGCGGCGACCGCACCGACGAATTCGTCGGTGGCACTCATGGCCGCGATCTGACCTCGACCGCTTCTTTCGCGCTCGACGAGAAGGGCAAGGTGCTGGCCTATCGCGTCAGCTCGATTGGCTGTACCGGCGCGTATTCCTCGGGCGCGGCCAACATCATTCCGCTGGTGCTGGGGCCGTTCGTTCAGACCGGCGTTTACGATTTGCCGCTGGTGCATTTCGAGGTGAAGTCGGTGATGACCCACACCGCGCCGGTCGGGGCCTATCGCGGCGCCGGCCGTCCCGAAGCGGTCTTCATCGTCGAGCGTCTGTTCGACGCTGCCGCGCGGAAAATCGGCATGGATCCGCGCGCGATCCGCAAGGCCAATTACATCAAGCCGGCGCAACTGCCTTACACCAATGCGGCGGGACAGGTTTACGATTCCGGCGCCTTCGCGCACATGCTCGACCGTGCCGTGAAGCTTGCGGACTGGGACGGCTTTGCCGCGCGCAAGAAGGCGGCGAAGAAGAAAGGCCTGCTCTACGGCCGCGGGCTCACCTCCTATATCGAATGGACCGGGGGCCGCGCTCATACCGAGACGGTCAGTATGCACGCGACCGCGCAGGGCCGCGTTGTCCTGCATTCCGGCACCATGGCGATGGGGCAGGGGTTGCAGACCACCTACACCCAGATGATCTCCGACACGCTCGGCATTGCCATGGACAAGATCGACGTGGTCCAGGGCGACACTGATCTGGCAACAGGCTTTGGCAGCGTCGGCTCGCGTTCGCTGTTCGTCGGCGGCACGGCGGTTGCGGTCTCCTCCAACGATTTGATCCAGAAGGCGCGCGAGAAGGCGGCGAACGTGCTGGAGACCTCGGTCGAGGACATCGAATACCAGGGCGGCATGCTCACCGTGGTCGGCACCGACCGCCGCATCAGCCTGTTCGATATTGCCGAGAAGGAGAGCGGCGCAAAGCTCAGCGTCGATTCCGAAGGCGAGGTCGATGGTCCGAGCTGGCCGAACGGGACGCATATCTGCGAGGTCGAGATCGACCCGGAGACCGGCGTCTCCAAGGTCGTGCGCTACACTACGGTTGACGACGTCGGCGTCGCTGTGAACCCGATGCTGGTGACGGGGCAGATCCATGGCGGTGTTGCGCAGGGAATCGGCCAGGCACTGTACGAGGGCGTGTCCTATGATTCCGACGGCCAGCTTCTCACCGCGAGCTACCAGGACTATTGCATCCCGCGCGCCGACGACGTCCCGCCGATCATGGTGACGCTCGACGATTCCGCGCCCTGCCGCACCAATCCGCTCGGCGCCAAGGGCTGCGGCGAATCCGGCGCCATCGGCGGTCCCCCTTGCGTCACCAACGGCGTGATGGATGCGCTCGCCGAGCTCGGCATTAGCCAGCTCAACACGCCCCTGACGCCGCAGAAGATCTGGCAGGCGATCCGGGACGCAAAGGTGGCGGGTTAATACCGTTATTGCGAGCGCAGCGAAGCAATCCAGAATCCCTCCGCGGAGGCAGCCTGGATTGCTTCGTCGCAACGGCTCCTCGCAATGACAGGCGAGAGGGTCGCGCGCTAAATCCCCAGCATCATCTTCGCAATAATATCGCGCTGGATCTCCGAGGTGCCGCCGAAGATCGTGTAGGCGCGGCCGTTGAGATATTCCGGCACCACCGTCAGCATCTCCTCCGGCATCGCCGGCTCGTGGTTGAGCCTGTAGAGCGGGCGCATCGGCTCGACCGCGAGCGCGTCGTGGCCGATCACATCGGCCCCCAGCCGGGTCACCGCCTGGCGGATCTCGCTGTTGCGCAGCTTGAGGATCGACGACACAGCGCCGGGATTCTGCCCGGTCTGCAGCGTCGACAGCACACGCAACTCCGTCATCTCCAGCGCGTCGATGTCGACCTCGACCTCCGAGATGCGCGTCGCGATGTCGGGACTGTCGATCGCGCGTCCCGTCAAATCCGACTCGGCAAGCTCCGCAATCGCCTTCAGCCCTTCGCGCAGCTTCGCCGACGCGATGCCGGAGCCGCGCTCGAATTCGAGCAGGTACTTGCCGTAGGTCCAGCCCTTGCCTTCCTCGCCGACGCGATTGGCAACGGGTACCCGCACGTCGTCGAAGAACACCTGGTTGACCTCGTGGTCGCCGCCGATGGTGAGGATGGGGCGCGTCGTGATGCCTGGCGCATTCATGTCGATCAGGACAAAACTGATGCCGTCCTGCTGCCGCGGGCCGTCGCTGGTGCGCACCAGCGCGAACATGCGGTTGGCGTGATGGGCATGCGTGGTCCAGATTTTTGTGCCGTTGATGATGTAGTCGTCGCCGTCGCGCACCGCGCGCGTCTTCAGCGAGGAGAGGTCGGAACCGGAGCCCGGCTCGGAATAGCCCTGGCACCAATAGTCCTCGCCGGAGAGGATGCGCGGCAGGTAGAAGTTCTTCTGTTCAGGGCTGCCGAAACCGATGATGACGGGCCCGACCATCTTCACGCCCATCACGTTGACGTTCGGCACGCCGGCGCGCGCGCTTTCGGCCTCGAAGATCCAGCGCTGCGCCGGCGTCCAGTCCGGCCCGCCATGCTCGACCGGCCAGCCCGGCGCGCCCCAGCCTCGCTTGTGCAGCGTCCGCTGCCAGGCCATGCCGATGTCGGGGTCGGAGAACACCGACGGCGTCAGCGCCGTCGCGCGCTTCATCTCCTCGGCGAGGTTTTTCGCAATGAAGCCGCGCACCTCGTCCTGAAAGGCGCGCTCCTCAGTGTTGAACGACAGGTCCATGATCCGCTCCTTGTGTCAGGCAGGCATGACGTTGCGGCCGAGCTGGGCGTGGCGGCTATAATGGTGAGCGCTGCCGCCGAACAGCGTGTCGAAAGCGACCAGCCGCTTGAAGTAGGCGCCGACCTCGAGCTCCTCGGTGACACCCATGCCGCCGTGGAGCTGGATCGACTGCTCGCCGATAAAGCGCGCACATCTGCCGATCTTCGCCTTCGCGCCCGACGCGGCCCGCGCGCGCTCGACTGGATTGGCATCGACCTTCAGCGCGGCGCGCAGCGCCATCGAGCGCGACTCGTCGACCTGCACCGCCATGTCGGCGAGGCGGTGGCGGATCACCTGGTTGGCCGAAAGGGGCCGGCCGAACTGCTTGCGGATTTTTGTGTACTCCAGCGTGGTCTCCAGGAGCACCTGCATGATGCCCACGGCCTCGGCGTCGAGCGCGGCCATGGCGCGATCGACGGCCCATTCGATCGCGGGCAGCGCGTCGTGTCCGTCACCGAGCAAGGCGGCTTGCGGCAGTTGCACGTCCGACAGTTCGATATTGCAGGCGCGCCCGCCGCCCAGGCGCTCATAGTCGCTGACGGCAACGCTCGGCGTCTTTGCCGGCACCAGGAACAGGCCAATCCGGCCCGATGGCCCCCGATGATCATGGATATGCGCGGAGACGATAATCTCGTCGGCGGCGTGGCCGTCGAGCACCGCGATCTTGCTGCCGGAGAGTCGCCAGCCTTGCGCCGTCTTGTTGGCAATGGTCGCGACCTTGGCGAGATCGAACCGCGCCCCGCGCTCCGAATGCGCAAACGCCAGTTTCAGCGATCCGTCGGCGACCTTCGGCAGGATTGCCTGCTTCTGCACCGTGCCGCCGCATCGCTCGACCAGTGCTGCGCCAAGCACCACCGTTGCGATATACGGCTCCGACACCAGCCCGCGGCCAAAGGCTTCCGTCAAAATGCCGATCTCGACCGCGCCGCCGCCGAGCCCGCCAAACTCTTCCGCGATCGGCAACGCCAGCCAGCCCAGCTCGGCGAATTGCTTCCACACCGCGGGGCTGAAGCCGAGCGGATCGTTCGCCATCTTGCGGCGGTGATCGGCATCATAGCTTCCGGCCACGAAGCGCTCCGCGCTTTCGCGCAGCAGACGTTGCTCGTCACTGAGATTGAGATCCATCCTGTCTACTCCGCGGCTGCCGGCGGCTTGCGCACGGAGGGATGCAGGCCGGATGGATCGACCACCATTCCGAATTCCTGAAGATTATGGGCGTGGCAGAGCTGATGCAGCGCAAAGGCCTGGTCGATCGCCGCCGGCTGGCCCATCACATCGACCGAGCGGTTCACGGCTTCCTTGGTCAGCTTCAGCGCAAAGGACGGTTTTGATGCGATTTTGCGCGCCAGCGCCAGGACGGCGGATGAAAGATCTGCGCGCGGTACGACCCGGTTGACCATCCCGAGTTGATGCGCCTCTTGTGCACTCCAGCTATCGGCGGTGAACAGAAACTCCTTGGGCCTTGCGCGGGCCGAGCTCCCAGGGATGCACGAACCATTCGACGCCGCAGACGCCCATGGTGACCACGGGATCGCAGAACTGCGCATCGTCACTGGCGACGATGAGATCGCAGATCCAGGCCAGCATCAGGCCGCCGGCGATGCACTTGCCGTGCACCTCCGCAATTGTCGGCTTGGCGAGATTGCGCCAGCGCCGCGTGATCTGGAGATAGATCTCCTGCTCGCGCGCGAAGCGGCCATGCGCGTTCGGTTCAGCGAAGCCGCCCCAATTTCCGATCGGCGGAAAATCGACACCCGCAACATTCTTGCTGCCGGGGCGCAGATCATGCCCTGAGGAGAAGTGCGGACCGTTGCCGGCGAGAATGATCACCTTGACCGCATCGTCCTGCACCGCCTCATCGAACGCGGCGTTGAGATCGTATGTCATTTGCAGGTTCTGCGCGTTGCGCGCGTCGGGCCGGTTCATCACGATCCTCGAGATCGCCGGCTCCGGCCTCTCCACGAGGATGGTCTCGAACGAGGTCATCGCGTTCCCCCCGGCGTTTCCGTCTTGGTATTATTGTTCTCTTGAGTTGACTATTACAGCCGGGATTAAGCAAGAGGCTTGCGTAAATCGGCTGCTTTTCGCAAGCCTCAGCCTGGATGCAAGATGTCTGGCATCTCGCGCACGCAATCTGGTAGTTTGCGCCCGATTCCACCGGGAGAAATTTGATGCGCAAGATCCTGACCGTGCTGGCGGCGCTGGCCTCGCTGAGCCTCACCAATTGCGGCTACAACGCCATCCAGAGCGAGGACGAGCAGATCAAGGCCAACTGGTCCGAAGTCGTGAACCAGTATCAGCGCCGCGCCGATCTGGTGCCCAACCTCGTCAACTCGGTGAAGGGTTTTGCGCAGCAGGAGAAGGACGTGCTGCTCGGCGTCACCAATGCCCGCGCCAAGGTCGGCAGCATCCAGGCGACGCCCGAGGTACTGAACGATCCCGCCGCATTCCAGAAATTTCAGGCCGCCCAGGGCGAGCTCTCCGGCGCGCTGTCGCGACTGCTCGTGGTCACCGAAAACTACCCGCAGCTCAAGTCGGATGCGCTGTTCAAGGATTTGATGTCGCAGCTCGAAGGCACCGAGAACCGCATCACGGTGGCGCGCAATCGCTACATCAAGGCGGTGCAGGATTATAACGTCACCATCCGCTCATTCCCGAACAACCTCACTGCGATGATGTTCAGCTACAAGGAGAAGCCGAACTTCTCGGTCGCAAACGAGAACGAAATCTCGACCGCACCGAAGGTCGATTTCAATCCGGCGCCCTCGAAGTAAGTGCGTTCGATTTCGCGCATGCGCCCAACCCCGACCACAGCCGTCATTCCCCGCGAAGGCGGGGAATCCAGTACGCCGCGGCTCCTCGGTTCAAGCGCTGCTGCTTCTGGAATACTGGATCGCCCGCCTTCGCTGGCGATGACAGCGATATTGTGGCGTGCCGTTTCGAGCTTCTCATTGTTCGTCTTCGCACTGCTCTTCGCCTTTGCTTTCCCGGCCTCAGCCGATGTCGCCGTGCCGCAACTGACCGGCCGCGTGGTCGATCAGACCGGCACGCTCTCCAGCGGCGACATCGCCGCGCTGTCGCAAAAGCTGCAGGACTTCGAGACGCGCAAGGGCAGCCAGCTCGTCGTCCTGATCGTGCCGACGACGGAGCCGGAGACGATCGAGCAGTTCGCGATCCGCGTTGCGGAGGCCTGGAAGATCGGGCGCAAGAAGGTCGACGACGGCGCGATCCTGGTGGTCGCCAAGAGCGACCGGCATTTGCGCATCGAGGTCGGTTACGGCCTCGAGGGCGCGCTCACCGACGTCACCTCGCGGCGCATCATTGACGAAGATATCACGCCGAAATTCAGGAGTGGCGATTTCGCCGGCGGCATCGCGGCGGGCGTCGATCGCGTGATTCGCGTCATCGACGGCGAGCCGCTGCCGACGCCCTCGCGCAGCGTGAATTTCGGCAACTGGAACGACATCGAGCCGCTTTTCTTCTTCCTGCTGTTCGGCCCGCTGGTCATCGGCGGCATCCTGCGCTCCATGTTCGGGCGGCTATTCGGCTCGGGGATAACTGGAGCGATCGTTGGTGTCCTCGCCTGGTTCGTGATTGGCTCTGCGGTCATCGGGTTGGGCGTCGGTGTGCTTGGCGCTATCCTGACGTTTATCGCCGATCTGTTTGGGGCGGGATCGGGCACGGGGTCCTCGCGCGGCCGCTCCTGGTCGAGCGGCTCGTCATCCGGCGGCTGGAGCAGCGGATCGTCGTCGAGCGGTGGCTTCAGCGGCGGTGGCGGCAGTTTTGGCGGCGGCGGCGCCTCGGGGAGCTGGTAGGTCATGAGCATCAAGCGCATCACCCGGCATCTGCTCCAGCACCATTGGCGGGCCAAGCGGGTGTTTCCAAAAGGGGTGCTCGACCGCATCGAGCAGGCGATCAAGCGCGGCGAAACCATGCATTCCGGCCAGGTCCGGTTCGTCGTCGAAGGCGCGCTCGACGGCGGGCCGCTGTTTCGCAATCAGCCGGCGCGCGAGCGCGCGCTCGACGTGTTCTCGCATTTGCGCATCTGGGACACTGCGCACAACAACGGGGTCCTGATCTATCTCCTGCTCGCCGACCGCGATGTCGAGATCGTCGCCGATCGCGGCATCGACGCGAAGGTTGATGTGAAGCGCTGGGAACAGATCTGCCGCGCGATGGAAGCCGAGTTCAGGTTGGGCCAGTTCGAGCGCGGCGTGATCGGCGGCATCGAGGCCGTGTCGCAGGAGCTGGCGCGGCATTTCCCGCCGCATGGACCGCATCGCAACGAATTGCCAGATGCGCCGGTCGTGATCTGACGGGAGCGGTCGTAGCGCGCGACTATCGATCACCGTCACCCTGAGGTGGCCGCCCCTTCAGCGGCCCTCGAAAGGCGACGGCCCGGCTGCATCCCGGCCGCTCATCCTTCGAGGCTCACTCAGCGGTGCAAGCGCACCGCAGAACTCGCGCCTCAGGATGACGGAGTTAGCGGGATGTGCTGTGGCCCTAATCATCCAGCTTGTTCAAATCGCGCACCGACTGCATGATCGGCTCGAAGTTCGAGCGCGCATCCAGCGCATCGAACAATTGTGCGGTGTCCTCCAGTAAGCCGTGTGACCTCGCAATCGCAATGCGGACGTCCTCCTGTGGCGTGTCCGACAGCCGCCCGTGTCCCGACAGCAATGTCTTCGAATTCAGCCCCTTGAGCCGCTCGAGTGACTGGATGTAGTCGGCGATGCTGCCCGAGCCGAACACGCCGCCCATCACGCCGCCGGGCATGAGTGTATCGGCGGCAAACAGCAGGCCCTTGTCCTGGTCGTACAGCGTGATGCAGGCCGAGGTGTGCCCCGGCGTGTGCATCACGTTGAGACGGAAATTGCCGAGGTCGATCAGATTGCCTTCCTCTAGCCAGATGTCGATATTGATCGGCACGTTCGGCTCGTTGAACATCTTCCGCAGCATCGAGAAGTCGTCGCGCAGCATGATCTTGTTGGCGGCAAGCCGATGGGCGGCGACAAAAGTGCGGCGCTCGTTGAAGTGCCAGGCGGCACCGATGTGGTCGAGATGCTCGTGGCTCAGCACCACCATGTCGATCTTCTCCGGCGGGCAGCCGGCGAAGTTGAGACATTCCACCATCGCAGGGTAATTCGACGACAGCCCGACATCGATCAGGATGGTGCGCACCGAGCCACGAACGAGATAGACGTTGGCGGCGCGGTTGGAGAAGCGAATTTGATAGACGTCGTCCGCCGCCTGGATCAGCGAGCAGATGTCGTTCTTCATCAGGATTGGAAACGAAGTGGGCTTGCGCTCGCTCATGACTGCGCTGCTCGGTAGGTGACATCATTGGACGCGCGCAGGCGTTTGGAGAGTGCATCCATCACCATCAGCGCAAAGGCCGGTTGCTGGCTGACGAGATAGACGAAGCGGGCGTGATTGATTCTCATCACTTTCGTGCTCGGCGCCGCCGCGATTGCGGTCGCCGAGCGGGCCGAGCCGTCGATCACGGCCATCTCACCAAAGAATTCGCCCCTGCCGAGCTTGACGATGGTGGTCTTGCTGACGCCGCTCAGCTTGGCGATCTCGACTTCGCCGTCGAGCACGACGAACAGCTCGCGGCCGGTCGAGCCCTCCTCGAAGATGATGTCATCGAGGCCAAACTCGTTGATGCACTTCTCGATAGCCATGACACCCCCAAGGGCCTTCTGCAGCCGTTCTGGCTGACAGGACAGTCATGTTAGCCGGGTAACAGGGGCGGGCAAACAGCCCGTTCGGAGAGAGCGTGGCCTGCCGCAGGGCAGCATCCGCTGACGATTTGTTGCACGCCGCCACACCGGTTCCACTTTGCCGGCCAAATTCGGCCCCGGATGAGTTCCTAAAATTTTGGTAAGCGGGTCCGCAGGTAAGGAATTCGCAAGCAATGAAAGTTACCAAAAAGTCAACCGAGACTGGAGTATTCGAGCCGTGAGCGAAACAATGCCCGAGCAGGCCGTCCAGGATACTGGCGCCGTTGAAGCCGCAGCGACCGTGCCGCAGGCCGTCGAGGCTGCTGCCGGTATCGAGGCCCCCTCGATCGCCCCCGACCACGAGGTGCTGCCCAAGCCCGATCCGCTCAGGGTCGAGCCGCCAAAAATCGAGGCATCGAGGATCGATGTGCCGAAGCTCGAACCCAGGGCAGAGACCAAGCCCGAGCCAAAGCCCGGCAAGCTCATCGTCATGGCGCCCGCGGAGCGGTCCTGGGACCGCGAAGAATTTGCCCCGCATGTGAAGGCCGACGAGCCGCGCGAGGCCGGCGGCAAGCGCCGCCTGTCGGCTATGGCAGCTGTGGTGGCGATCGCGGCCAGCGTCGGCGCGATCAGCGGCGCGCTCGCGACCGCCGGCATGATGCACTTCGCAAGCCCCGCGCCGGCGCAGGTCGCCGACACCAGCGCGCTGGAATCCTCGGTCGCCCGGATCGACGCCGATGTCGTCGCGCTCAAGGCGAATGTCGAGCACACCTCCAAGACCGGTCTGGGTCAGTTCAACCGGACCAACGACCGTCTCGAGAAGCTCGAGAAAGCGCAGGCCGAGCCGATGGCCAAAATCGCAAAGCTGTCCGAGTCCGTCGACAAGCTCCGTGCCACCCCGCCCGCGGCGCCCACCCAGGCCGCGGCCGCCGTGCCCGCCAGGGAGACCACCGGCTCGATCGCGCCGACCCAGGCTGCGACCGCCGCAGCCGCGCCGGCTCCTGCCGCACCCAAGACCGAGATCGGCCGGCTGCCGACGGTTGAGGGCTGGGTGCTGCGCGACGTCTCCAACGGCGGCGCGCTGGTCGAGGGCCGCAATGGCCTCTACGAGGTCTATGCCGGTGACCCCATCCCCGGGGTCGGC
The DNA here is from genome assembly GCF_054056555.1 of Bradyrhizobium sp. LM2.9. Lineage (NCBI taxonomy): Bacteria > Pseudomonadati > Pseudomonadota > Alphaproteobacteria > Hyphomicrobiales > Nitrobacteraceae > Bradyrhizobium > Bradyrhizobium sp. LM2.9. The sequence goes on along the minus strand of NZ_JBSRYJ010000002.1, from coordinate 4,758,553 downwards.
CGCGTCGATGCGATCCGCCGCCAGGACGGCCGCTGGGTGGTCGTCACCAGCAAGGGGCTGATCGTCGCGCGCTGAGCGACTGATATCCGAATTCCAAAGAGGCGCTTCACCACGATGTGAAGCGCCTTTTTTGCTTGAATAGCCGTCCCCGCGCGGTGTTACCTAAGGCATGAACCGCGCGTTGCGAATTCTCGTTGCTGCCGTCGTATTTTTTGGCGGCGTTGTTTCGCTTTTGGCGGCAGAGACCGCGTCACTCACGCGCGGCACGGCGATCACCGATCCCGATCTCCTGCGCAAGCTCGACCAGCACGATGCACTCACGATCTCGCGCCTGCTGTGGCCGGAGCGGAACGCGAACTTTCCGCTGACAACCGATCTGATGTTTTCGTGGTTGTCGCAGCTCAAGGAAATTCCCCCAGCAATCGACGCGGAACTCGACCGCTACGTGGCCCGGCAAAAGGCGGCCTATCCGACCGAGACCATCGGGGTCGGCGAAGGCTTTGACGTGCAATTGTTCGATCGGGCCAATCTGAAATCCCGCGATACCCGGTTCGTGCTGGCCGGCATCGTCAACCGCATGGACCGAGCCTACGTCGCGGAAGACTCGTGCGGCGAGATCAGGCTGATCTACCGTCTTGTGCGTTTCGAGACCAAACCGGACGGCACCAGGGCAGCAAGGCGGCTGCCGATGACGCTCAATCTGGTGATGAAGGCGCGCGATGCGCGCCAGACGGACGGGAGCGGCAAGCCGGTCACCTGCGCCGAGGTCGCGCGACGCTGGCTCGACAATGGCGACTGGCAGGGGCTGATCGCCGGCAGCTTCTATCCTTACGATGCGATGCTCGACCGCATCGAGACCAACGTTCAGATCTCGGTTGCAGCGAAATCGGCGCTGCATGATTTCCGCTCCGACTATCTGCTCAAGGTGTTCAAATACGACGCCGCTTCGAAGTCGTTCGAGGAATCGACGCTGGAGAACCAGATCGACCGTGACCGCATCCTCGCCGACCACGATCTCTGGCGCGACCTCAGGGATTGGCTGCTCGCGCCCGATCATCTTCGCGACTTCGATCGCGGGACGGTGCTGATCCCGGAAAAATTCCTGGCCAAGGCTGCGGTGGTGCCGACGCCCGCCGGCCTCGATGCTTCCTCGTTGCAGCCAGAGTTCGGCATGATGCAAGGGGAGGGCAAGGAAGAGAGCAAAGGCGAGCCTGTTTTCACCGACAATGACGTGGTCGGTGCGCTGAAGCAGGCGGCTGCGCGCGGCATCGACTTGCAGAACGTCCGCTCGGTCGCAGGCTTCCAGCGCCGCCTCAACGACGTCACCTGTGCCGGCTGCCACCAGACCCGCGGCATCGGCGGCTTCCATTTCCCGGGCGTTGATTGGCTTGCGGACAAGCCGTCCAACTCCGCCATCGTGCCGGCCTCGCCGCATTTTCTCGGCGACCAGGTGCGCCGCCGCGACATCCTGACCGCGCTTGCCGCGGGCAAACGTCCTGATTTCTCACGTGGATTTGCCAGCCGGCCGCAAACCCGGGGCAATAGCGAGTTGGCCGGGACCGAGTATCAGGACGGCTGGGGCGCGCATTGATTCCCTGGAAAATGCGGGATCGGGATCGGCCGACAGGAGTTTTACGTCATGGAGCTGTGCTAAAGGTTTGACCTGTCAGGCTGCCGCGGCCTCGCGCCGCATCGGCATGTGTTTCATCAAGACGCGTTAGCGCTATCTCCAGCCGGTTTGGATGACCATGACGGACTCCAGCGAAGCCAACAAGGAGCGCAATCGCGAGATCGCGCGCAATGAGGAAGCCAAGCAGGTCACCGGCAGCGTCCGCGTCAGCATTTCGGCGGTCGCGGTCGTCGTCATCGTCGGCGGAATCCTGTTCACGCTCGGCTGGCTGGCGCTGCGATAGCGAGCGCCCTCACTTCGCGTAATTCGTCATCCGCTTGCCGGGCAGCAGCTCGTAGGCCGGTTGCCAGCCGGGGAGCGCGGCCATGCGGCCAAGCCAGGCGTGGATGGCGGGATAGCTCGTCGCGAAATCAAAACCGTGCTCGTCGCTCGGATAGTGCAGATAGGCCATCATCGAGATATCGGCGACCGTAGGCCTGGTGCCGATCGCGAATTCATTGTGCTGGAGATGGCCGTCGAGAATGCCGAGGAAATCCTCGAGCCGCCGGCGAAAGTGCTTCAGCACCTGCGGATCGTTGTTTTGCGTGAAGGCGCGCATGAAGCGGTAAGTCGCCATGTAGCCGGTGAGCTTGTGATTGTCCCAGAACAGCCAGCGCAGCAGATCAAATTTTTCCTCCGCCGTCTCCCCGCCGAAACGGCCGTATTGTTCGGCGAGCTTGAGCAGGACCGGCGCGGTCTGCGTCATCTTCACGCCATCGACTTCGAGCACAGGAATCTCGCCCATCTCGTTCACGGCCTTGCGCCATTCCGGCGTACGCGTGACGCCGCCGCCAAAGTCGGTCCAGACCGGCTCGAACTTCTCGCCGCAAAGCGTCAGCATCAGCGCCAGCTTGTAGCTGTTGCCGGATTCGGGGAAGTAGTGCAGGCGGTAGCTGGGCATGGGACCTCAGGGGATGATGGCAGTTGTCGAAGCAAGCTATTCCCTCACCGTCGTCCCGGCGAAGGCCGGGACCCATAGCCACCGAATGTGGTTTGGCGAGGACTCGGAGTTATCGGTTTTGCGCGACAACTCTCACTCTGGGTCCCGGCCTTCGCCGGGACGACATAGTAGATGCAGCGAGCCGTCGGGCCTAACCAACCGCCCCCTTCGACCGCAGCTGCTTGATCGCGGCCTCGTCGTATCCCGCGCCACGCAAAATCTCGTCGCTGTGCTCGCCGACGCCGGGCGGCTTGCGTGGCTGCACTTTCTTGGCGCCGTCGATCCAGATCGGGCTGGAGATGGTGAGCATGGTGTCGTTCTCGAACGGCACCAGAACCTCATTGTCGAGCATCTGCTTGTCGTTCGGGATGTCGTCCAAAATGCCCACGATGCCGAACACAAGGCCGTTGCCATCGAGGAGCTTGCGCCATTCGGCGAGATCCCTGGTCGCAAAGGTCTCGTCAAATATCTTGATCAGCTCGACCGAGCGGGCGTGACGGTCGGGTTTGGTGGCGAAACGCGGATCGGTGATGAGGTCTTCGCGGCCCAGACACTTGGCCAGCGTCGGAAACTGCTTCTCCTCGCTCAGCAGCGACAGGATCAGCCAGCGGCCGTCCTTGCATTGATAGTGGTTGGCGACCGCGTTCAACGCGCGTTCGCGCGGCCGCCGCTCGGCGAACTTGGCGCCGCAGAGCTTTGCCTGCGCCAGCACGCTCGCAGCCCACACGCCATTCGCCATCAGGTTCGAGGCGACATGCGAGCCCTTGCCGGTCTTCTCGCGCTGATACAGCGCGGTGACGATGGCTCCATAGAACGCCATGGCGCAGGGATGATCGCCCATGCCGGCGACCGAACGGGCCGGCGTCGTGTCGGTATCGGCGCGGACGAGATCCATCAGGCCGGAGCGCGCCCAATAGGCGTTGCTGTCGAAGCCGGGTTTGTTGGCTTCCTCGCCCTTCTCGCCATAGCCGGTGAAGGAGGCGTAGATCAGCCGGTCATTGAGATGGGCGAGGTGATCATAGGTGATGCCGAGCTTTGTCCGCACCGGCGGCGGCATGTTGGTGATGAAGACGTCGGCCTCTTCCACGAGCTTGTAGAGCACTGCCTGCGCTTCCGGCTTGGAGAGGTCGAGCGCGATGCTCTTCTTGTTGCGGGCCTCCAGCAGCCAGGCGAAATTGTGCTCGCTGCTCGGATAGCCCGGAATGTTGGGCAGATTGCGGTAGGGATCGCCGGCGCCGGGCGGCTCGATCTTGACGACATCGGCGCCGAAATCCGACAGCACGGTCGCGGCCGCGGGCGCTGCAATGAAGCTCGCGCAGTCCAGAACCTTGAGCCCTGCAAAAATGCCCTTTTCCATCGCGGCGTTGCTCCCTCGCTCTTGTTGTTTCCGCGCGCTGGAATTGGCGCGGGGCACGTCATGGGCAGCATTAGACCGATGTTTTGCCGGGATGCAACGGCGCCGGGCGCAGGGCTTTGCTGCGGTGTCCCGTCACCCTGAGGTGGCCGCTTCTTTAGCGGCCCTCGAAGGGCGACGGCCCGGCTGCATCTAGGCCGTCCATCCTTCGAGGCTCCCCATGGTGCACTTCGCGCCCCACGGCTCGCACCTCAGGATGACGGAACTGAGGTCGCGCGTTGTTGTGAGGGCTCCAGAAGCAGCCTCACTCATCCCCTGCGAGCAGGGCGGCGTTGCCGCCGGCTGCTGCGGTGTTGATCGTCACGGTCTGCTCGGTCGCAAAGCGCGCGAGGTAGTGCGGGCCGCCGGCTTTCGGGCCGGTTCCGGACAGGCCGTTGCCGCCGAACGGCTGCACGCCGACCACGGCGCCGATCATGTTGCGGTTGACATAGATGTTGCCGATCTGGAGACGGTCGATGATCGCCTCGATCGTATCGTCGATGCGGGAATGGACGCCGAGCGTCAGCCCGTAGCCGCTGCGCTCGATGGCTTGCAGGACGCGTTCGAGATTTTCGGCAGGGTAGCGCACGACATGCAGGACCGGGCCAAACACCTCCTCGGTGAGCTGGCCTGCATCCGTAAGCTCGAAAATATGCGGCGCGACGAAGCAGCCCTCCGGGGCGGTGCCGGCAAAGTGCAGCCGCGCCGCGGCCTTCATTCGCGCGATATGCGCATCGAGGCGCTGCTTGGCCTCAACGTCGATTACCGGACCGATATGGGTCGCGACGTCACTCGCGTCGCCGATCTTCAGCTCGCGCGCCGCACCCGCGATCATCTCGATCATGCGGTCGGCGACGTCCTCCTGCACGAACAGCAGCCGCAGCGCCGAGCAGCGCTGGCCGGCAGAACGAAACGCCGAGGTGACGACGTCGTCTGCGACCTGCTCGGGCAACGCAGTCGCATCCGCGATCATGGTGTTGATGCCGCCGGTCTCCGCGATCAACGGCACGATGGGCCCATCCTTGGCCGCCAGCGCCCGATTGATGCTGCGCGCGACCTCGGTCGAGCCGGTGAAGACGATTCCAGCGATATCGGGGTGCGCGGCCAGCGCGGCGCCGATCCGGCCGTCGCCGGTGACGAGGTGCAGCGCGCTTGCGGGGATGCCGGCCTCGTGCAGCAGAGCTACGGCTTCGCGCGCGATGCGCGGCGTCTGCTCTGCGGGTTTTGCGACCACGCTGTTGCCGGCAATGAGCGCGGCCGTGACCTGGCCCAGGAAAATCGCCAGCGGAAAATTCCATGGCGAGATCGCCACGAAGACGCCGCGGCCGCGCAGGGCGAGCGCATTGCTCTCGCCGGTCGGGCCGCGCATCGCGACCTCGTTGCCGAACAGCTTGCGGCCCTGCGCGGCATAATAGCGGCAGAAGTCGGCGGCCTCACGCAGCTCCGACAGCGCATCGTCGAGCGTCTTGCCGCCCTCGCGTTGCAGCAGCGCGATGAAATGGGGCGCGCGGTTCTCAAGAAGATGCGCGGCCTGCTCGAGCGCTGCCGCGCGCGCGGCTGCCGGAGTCCGGCTCCAGGCGGCAAAGCCCCGCGCGCGCCGCGGCCACTGCCGCGTTGGCCTGATCCGGCGTTGCCTCAGTGACAGGCTTGAGGTCGGCCGTCTCGGCCTCGACGTCCGCCAGCAACCGGTCGAGCGCTGCGCGCGCGCCGAATTCGACGCCGCGCGAATTGCGGCGCTCCGGCGCGTAGAGATCGCAGGGAAGCGGAATTTTTGGATCGGCCGCCTGCTGCGGCCGGACGATGGCGTCGGCCGGCCGTTGCAACAGCGCCGGGAGCGGCACACGATAATCGGCCGCTTGGGCTACGAAGGAGGAATTGGCACCGTTCTCCAACAGGCGCCGCACCAGATAGGCAAGCAGGTCGCGATGGCTGCCGACCGGCGCATAGGTGCGGTAGGCAATGTCGGGGTGATCCTTGGCAAACTGCTCGTAGAGCGCCTCGCCCATGCCGTGCAGGCGCTGGAATTCGAAGCCGCCGCTCTCGCCGGCAAGCTCCAGCACGGTCGCGACGCTCAGCGCGTTGTGGGTGGCGAATTGCGGGAAGATCCGTGGCCGCAGACTCAAAAGCTTTTGAGCACAGGCGACGTAGTTCAGATCCGTCATCGTCTTGCGCGTGAACACGGGATAGCCGTCGAGCCCGCGCTCCTGCGCGCGCTTGATCTCGGTGTCCCAATAGGCGCCTTTCACCAGCCGCACCATCAGCTTGCGGTCATGCGCGCGGGCGAGCGCATCGACATAGTCGATCACGGCGCTTGCACGCTTCTGATAGGCCTGGATCGCGAGCCCGAACCCGTCCCAACCGGCAAGGGAGGGATCGGCGAGCGTTGCCGCGATCACGTCGAGCGACAGCTCCAGCCGGTCGGCTTCCTCGGCATCGACGGTGAAGTTGAGATCATGGGCCCTGGCGCGCTGCGCGAGGTCCAGCAGTTGCGGCACCAGCTCGCGCATCACGCGGTCGCGGCTGATCGCCTCGAAGCGCGGATGCAGCGCCGAGAGTTTGACGGAGATGCCGGGCCGGTCGGGCAGGGGATGGTTACCGGCCGCCTTGCCGATCGTCTCGATGGCACTGGCATAGGCGTCGAAATAGCGCTTGGCGTCAGTGGCCGTGCGCGCGCCTTCGCCGAGCATGTCGAAGGAATAGCGCGGTGTCTCGCCGGAGCGCGGCCGGCCCCGCTCCAGCGCTTGCTCGATGGTCTCCCCCAGCACGAAATGATTGCCCATCAGCCGCATCGCCTGGCGCGTGGCGGTGCGCACGGCCGGCGCGCCCAGCCGCTTCACCAGTCGGCCGATGGTGCCGTCGGGCGTCTCGCCGGGCTGGATCACCCGTGCCGAGAGGCCGAGCGCCCAGGCCGAGGCGTTGACCAGGAAGGCGGTGGACCTGGTCTCGTGATGGATGAAGTCGCCTTCGCCGAGCTTGTCCTCGATGAACTGGTCGGCGGTGCGCGCGTCCGGCACGCGCAGCAGCGCCTCGGCCAACACCATCAAGGCGAGACCCTCCTTGGTCGAGAGCGCGAACTCCCGCAGCATGTCCTCGACCCCACCAAGCCGGTCGTCACGCTTGCGGATGGCCTCGATCAGCCGCGTCGCGGTGCGATCGATCCGCGCCTCCTGTGGCGGGTTGAGATGTGCAGCCGGCAAAAGACGCGCGGCGATCTCAGCATCATCGGGCGCGTAAGCGGCGGAGAAGGGAGGCGGAATGTTCGGCATGGCGTGTCCTGTGGCTGGAATCCAGGATAATGCCCGCGCTACCGTAGCTCGATAGACAAATTAGCTGATCTGCCTTAGAAAACGAAGCATACCAGCGACTTGGCCTTACAAAATATGGAACTTGATCGAACCGACCGGAAAATCCTCTATATTTTACAGCAGGATGGGCGCATCGCCAATGTCGAGCTCGCCGAACGCATCGGGCTGTCTCCGACCTCGATCGGCGAACGGCTGAAGCGGTTGCAGCGCGAGGGCTTTATCGAGGGCTATGGCGCGCGGCTCAACCCGCACCGGCTCGGCCTCGGGCTCCTGGTGTTCGTCGAGGTGCTGCTCGACAAGACCACGCCGGATAATTTCGAGCGTTTTGCGCGCGCGGTGAAACTCGCGCCCGAAGTGCTGGAGTGTCACATGGTTGCCGGCGGCTTCGACTATCTTGTGAAGGCGCGGCTGGCGGACATGACCGCGTATCGGCGTTTCCTCGGCGAGACCTTGCTGTCGATGCCGGGCGTGCGCGAGACGCGAACCTATGCGGTGATGGAAGAGATCAAGCGCGACGCACCGTTGCCGGTGGATTAACGAAGTGCTGTCGCGATTGTCATTGCTGCGGCGTTGAACGAGCGGTGTTCGCGGGGAAAATAGTTCTCCGTGTGCAATCGCAACGCCTGTCGTCGAATGCACTGACCGTCTTCTAAAATTCTCTTGGCCCGGCTCCCGGATCGACCCGGGAGGTAGCAAAAGCTGGCGGGCTTATACTTTGAGGTTCTCTGCGGAGCTTTTGCCTCGGTTTGCGATCTCTTCGTATTCCACCGTCTGTCCTTCGTTCAGGGACGACAGACCTGCTTTCTGCACTGCCGAGATATGCACGAACACATCCTTGCCGCCCGACGCAGGCTGGATAAATCCATAACCCTTCGTCGGGTTGAACCACTTGACCGTACCTTTAGCCATCACGACTTCTCCGCGGGTCTTCCTCCGAGATATCGAACCGCCAGTCCCCGCCAACCGGCCGGTTCGGTCCTAATACGATACGCGGAATGTCGTTGGCTTGGTAGCTCAAACCACATCGGCCTTTCGCCGAATTCCGCTCAACTTCGCGGCGTTTTTGCCGGTTTTGCCCGTTTCGCGGTCAATCGGTCCGCGCGCTGCGCGCCATCCGTCAATAAGTCGCGGCCAGGTAATCGACGATCTTGCCGACATCGGCATCGTCGATCGGCGCGCCATAGACCTTGATCATCTTTGTGACCTCGGCCTGCCAAAAACCTTTCTTGTCCTTCATCGGCGGCTGCGTGTTGATGTAGTCGGAGGAGTGGCAGGCCGTGCAATTGCCCTGAACCACTTCAAGATTGGGCCCGGGCTTGAACGCCGCGACCTCATCGGGGGTCTTGTAGTTGACCGGTGCTGCAATTGCCGAACCCACTACGGCGGCGAGGGCGAGCGTGATGGCGGGGAAAACGGTGCGCTGCATGATCATTCCCCTCAGGCCACGGTGACGCGGACGGTTTCGACGACGTTGCGTAGATAGCCCGCCGGATTCCAGCGCGGTGTATCCGGCTGGGTTTCGCCGCCATTGCCGGTGGCGCGCACCTTGAGCTCGTGGGAGCCGGCCGCGAGCTTCACCGGCAGCTTCCATTCACGGAACGAGTATTTGCCAAGATCCTTGCCGAGCCTGGCGCTGGTCCAGGTCTTGCCGCCGTCGGTGGAGACCGCGACCTCCTTGATGCCCTTGCCGCCGTCGAAGGCGATGCCGCGCAGCGTCGTGCCGCCTGATTTCAGCTTGGCTCCGTCACTGACGCTGGTGATGAAGGAGCGGATGGTGAAGCGGTTGATCGGGATCGTCGCCTTCGGCGCTGTGCCGGGCTCGATCGCATTGTTCGGGGTGTCCGGAATGCGATAGGCCGACTTCATCCAGAAGCCGTCATAGACATTGTCGATGACGGTGATCTCGTTGAGATGCTTGACCCAGTAGGTGCCGTAATAACCGGGCACGATCAGGCGCAGCGGGAAGCCGTTGAGGAACGGCAGATCCTCGCCGTTCATGCCATAGGCCAGCATCACTTCGCCGTCGGTGGCGTGGTCGAGGTCGAGCGCCTTGGCGAAATCCGGTGTCTTGTCGCTGACCGGGCCGTCCAAGCCCCCGAACACGACTTGCTTGGCGCCGGCCTGCACGCCCGCCATCTCCAGCACGGCCTTTAGCGGCACGCCGCGCCAGCGCGCATTGCCCATCGCGCCGTTGGCGAGTTGGCCGCCGGCGACGCGCGGCTCTACGAGGCCGCGGCTGTTGCCGGAGCACTGGTTGACGGCGACGATCTCGCTCGCCTTCATTTTCTTGATGTCTTTCAGCGACAGCTTGAGCGGCTTGTCGACCTTGCCCTTGATCTCGAGCGTGAACTTGTCGGGGTCGAGATCGTAGGGCAGGTCGGAAAGGTGATAGCGCACGAAGAACGCGTTGTTCGGCGTGATCGGGCCATCGTTGAACACCGCGAACGGCGTCTCGAGCTGCGGCGGCCGGGCGGTCAGGCCGATCATCGGCCGCTTCTGCGGATATTTCACCAACGGCCGTTCGCCATTGGCGAAGGGCAGGGTGACGGTGTCGAGTGCCAGCGCCTTGCTTGAGTTCAATGCGGCCGTAATAGCGGCAAGGCCCGCTCCTTTGAGCAGGTCGCGTCGATCGAACATGTGGTCTCCTCCCGGAGCTTTTCGTTGGATCGCGGTCATCACCGCGTTCCTGCGCCCATCTGTCGCAACGACTCAGTTGAAGTCAATTCGTGCTTTCGCAGCAGGCCCATGCCGCTGCGTTGCAGCAAGCCGGTGTTACGTTTGTAACGAGATTGAGCCGAGCCGTAGCCGCAGGCGACGGTGCACCTCTCCCGCTTGCGGGAGAGGTCGCGCCGAAGGCGCGGGTGAGGGCTTTCTCCTCTCGGGGATTGTCCCTACGCGGAGACACCCTCTCCCCAACCCTCTCCCGCAAGCGGGAGAGGGAGCGCACCTCTCGCGCGGCTTACGCGGCCACGCGCTCGCTCCGGTCAACGAGCGCCGACAGCTCCCTGGCGTCCGCGACGACGCGCACGGCCATCGGTTCGTCGCGGCCGCGGATCGCGACCTCCTGCTGCGGCAGCGCGTCGTCGGCGAGGCCCGCGGTGCGGCGGACTTCCTCCGAGACGATCGCTTCGCAGGCCAGTGTCTTGGTCATGTCCTGGAGGCGGGCCGCGACGTTGACGGCATCGCCCAGTGCCGTGAAGACGATGTGATCCCGATAGCCGATGTCGCCGATGATGACCTCGCCGCCGTGAATGCCGATGCCGAAGCGGATCGGCTGGCGCAGATCGTGGCCCAGCAGCTCGTTGAGCTCGTCGATCTGCGTGGCGATCCCGGCGGCGGCCTTCAGCGCCTGGCGGCAGGCGTTCTGCGGATCGGCGGAGAGCCCGAACAGCGCCAGCATGCCGTCGCCGACGAACTGGTTCGGCTGGCCGCCGTTCTCGATCACGGCCTGCGAGACGGCGCCGAGGAAGCGGTTGACGATGAACACGGTATCGAACGGCAGCCGCTTCTCGGCCAGCTGCGTCGAGCCGCGCATGTCCACGAACAGGCTGACGAGATAGCGCTCCTGGCCGATTCTGGCGGGTGTCGAGGCCTGCGCGTTCGCCGATAGAGTGTGCGAGGTGAAGAGCTGAAAGAAGGAGAGGTCCGATGTCGGCCGCAGCTGGCAGGCCAGCCTGATCGAGGGATCGCTGGTGCCGACACGGGTGAGCACGAACGCCTCGCGCTGCGACGGCTCGGGTAGGGCGCCGTGATCGCCGATGACGCGGATGCGGCAGGTCGAGCAGCGGGCGCGGCCGCCGCAGACGCTGGCATGCGGCACATTGTGGCGCAGGCTCGCTTCCAGTACGGAGAGGCCCTTGGGGACGCGCACCGTCTTGCCGTTGCCGTAGGACAGCGCGATCATGCCGCCGCGCCGCTCGCGCAGGGCGCGCGCGCCGCGCGCCAGCAGCGCCAGGGCGAGCAGTCCGAGATAGCCGGCGGTGAGGCCGCCGGTGATGCGGTCGAGCGTCGCGGCCTCGGCAGCGGTGCCGACCTGGCGGTGCGTGAGATTATGGGTCCGCCATTCCCCGTCGTCGGCCTCGACCTCGACGCTGCGGCCACCCTGGTAGACACCAAGCAGCGACAGCGTCGGGATCAGCACAGCCGCCGCGAGCAGATAGGGCGCCGCGCGCGTGAAGAATGATTTGAGGCGGAGCCAGAAATAGATGCCGATGCAGCCGTGCACCCAGGCAATGATCAGCAGGATCGTCATGGTCCAGATACGGTTCGATGCGACGAAGAACAGATAGAGTTCCTGCGGATAGAGTTTTTGGTGTCCGTAAAGCGTCTGGCCGAGCCGCACGCCGATCACATGCGCCATGACCAGCGCGGGGATGCTTAAGCCCAGCACGAGTTGCAGCGGCTCGACCGTCCGCCAGCGGAACTGCCGGCGCTGATACAGCGCGTAGATGCCGAGCCCCATATGCGTGAGCGCCGCCGCGTAGAACACGATCGCAACCGGCAGGAACTGCCAGAACAGCGTGTGGTAATAGACCCCGATCTCCATGGCATCGACCGAGATGTTGCCGAGCGCATGGTTGAGGAAATGGCTGACCACATAGGCGAACAAAATGACGCCGCAGACCAGCCGCACCTGCCGCAAGCTGATGGCGCGGGAAAGCTCGAAAAATCGTGAGGATGCGGTGGCGGCCATGATTCTGTTCTATCAGTTCATGAAGGAGAACAGCCAGCGTCGCGTTTAATTCCGGGGCTGGACAGCTTGCGGGATCACATACGCGGCACGGTTTACGAAATCGTAGGTTGGGCCGAGGCGCCTTGGCGCCGTGCCCACCAATCGGCACTTATGGTGGGCACGCTTCGCCTTGCCCACTCTACGGTCTCCTCGTCGGGGCTGGGATCGTCGCTCGCTTGTCCGGCCCGACACCAGGTGCACGGTACCCCCGCATTGACTCCCCGTCCCGGGTTGGCGAAAAGCGCGGCCGTGACGACAGCTTTCGATATCACCGTGCTCCCCAATGGCGCCGCGCGCCGGCCGCTCGTCATGGCCGCTGCGATCATTGCCGCGATGACGCTGCTGCGCATCGTCTACGCCTCCGCAATCGAGCTGCGCACGGATGAGGCCTATTACTGGACCTGGTCGCAGGAGACAGCCCTCAGCTTCCTCGATCACCCCCCGGGCATCGCCTGGCTGATCCGGTTCGGCACCGCCATCTTCGGCGACACCACGCTCGGTGTGCGCTTCGGCGGCATCGTCGCGATGCTGGTGATGCAGCTCCTGCTCGCCGATATCGTCCGCCGCCTCACCCATGATGTGCGCGCCGTCGTGCTCGCGGTGCTGATGCCGGAGGCCGCGCTCTACTACGGCCTGCTGATGGCCAAGGTCGCGCCCGATGTCGCCATGATCCCGTTTGCGGTGGCGATGATATGGTCCCTGGTGCGGCTTGCGCAGGGCGGCGACGGCCGCTGGTGGCTTGCGGCCGGCCTGTTCGCCGGGTTGGCGATGCTGTCGAAATTCACCGTGATCATGTTCGCGCCGGCGGTTGCGGCCTTTCTGCTGGTGCCGGATTGGCGCTGGCGCTGGCTGCGCAGCCCCTATCCGTACCTCGCGGTCCTGATCGCAATCGCCGTGTTCTCTCCGGTCCTGATCTGGAACGTGCAGCACGACTGGGCCGCGATCCGCTTTCAGGGCGTGCGCGCCACCACCAGCTACGGCATCTCGCTCCGCACGGTCGGCGATTACATCGGCCTGCAATTCGGGCTGGTCGGTTTCGTCATGCTGCCGGTGGTGATGACGGGGCTGGTGCTGACGGCATGGCGCGGCTATCGCACGCGCGAGCCGGTCGCGATTTTGCTGTCGACCGCGGTCTTGGTGCCGTTTTTGTATTTCCTGGCGAAATCGCTGACGCTTCGGGTCGGCGACACCTGGCCGATGTTCATGTGGCCGGTCGGCTTCGCCGCTGCCGCTGTCAACCTCACCATGATGACGCGTGAAAAATGGTCGGCGCGGATGCTCAGATCGTCGCTGTTCTGGGTCAACACGGCGGTGGTGTCGGGCATCGCTTTCGTCGTGGTCGTGTTCCTCTATTACGTCGCCGCGCCCTGGAATTTGCTCGGCAAGATCGATCCGATCGGTGCCGAGTCCGGTTACGAGCAGGTCGCAGCGCGCGCGCAGGCCGCGCTGGATGAGACCGGCGCAACCTGGATCGCAACCACGGACTACCGCACCTACGCCATGATGCGCTGGCTGTTCAGGGGCCGCGTGCCCGTGATCGAGATCAACGAGCGCGGCCGCTTCCAGGATTTCCGCGATCCCGGCATGGACCGGATCAGAGAACACGCGGGCATTTATGTCGGGCGAGAGCCGGACAATCGCTCATCGCTATGGGATTCGATCCCGGCCAAGCGCGAGCAACTCGGTCAGGTCGAACGACGCTGGCGCGGCCTCGTGATGGACAATTATGTGGTAGAGAAGCTGACTGGCTGGACCCCGGAGCTGTCGCCGCCGAAGGACTCGCCGCTATTCCAGTGGCGCGTGCTGGCGGGCGAGTTCGAGAAGCGCGTGTTAGCCTGACGAGCGAAGCGAGCGCGCGCAAGCAAAGCGCTACTCCTCGTCGTCCCTCTTCCGCAACAGATCCGTCGCGAGATCCGACAACTTCGGCGGCGGCAGTGCCGCGAACGGCAGCGGCCGTGTGACGTCGATCGCAGCGAGGCCCAGCCGCGCCGTCAGCAATCCATTCAGCACGCCTTCGCCCAGCCGCTGCGACAGCTTCGCCGCAATTCCGTGGCCGAGCATCTGCTGCACCAGGCTGTCGCTAGCGGCCATGCCGCCGGTGATGGCGAGATGAGCGATGACGTGGCGGAGCAGGCGGATCATGCCGAGCGCGCCGGGGCGGCCGCCATAGAGCCGGGCAAGTTGGCGGATCAGGCGCAGCGACGCCACGAACACGAACAGCACATCGATCAGCGCGCGGGGCGAGACCGCTGTGACGATCGAGACTTTTTGCGCAGCCGACGACACCAGCCGCCGTGCCTCGATGTCCAGCGGCGACATCAATTCGCGCTCGGCGAGCCGGATCATGTCGGCGCCGTCGATGATCTCGCCGGCATGGCTCTCCAGCGCGGCGCGGGCGCGCGCGAGCCGCGGGTTCTGATGCGCGATCTTGAGCAGATCCTGCACGATGATGCGGCTCTCCTTGCGGTCGTCGCTGGCGAGCACGGCGGCTGCACGCTGATGCAGCTTCTCGATCGTTGCGAGGCGCGCCAGTCCGAACGCCTCGCGTCCGATCACCACCGCGAGCGCAAGCGCAGTGACAAACGCAAGAGCCAGTCCGACAAAGCCGAGGCTCTCGCTGCGCGCAAACAAATCCTCGATCAGATGCACCACGCCGAGCCCGATGCCGAGCAGCGTCAACCCGGCGACGCCCGACCAGAACAATGCGCCCCAGGGAAAGCCGCGTCGCGCCGGAAGCGCCGGCGCGATCGGCACCGGCAAGTTCGCCGGATCGGGCTCCGGCGTGATCTGGATGGTGGTGCGGCCGAGGCGCGCCGTCTCGTCGCCTTCGGTGACGACGACGCCGGGATCGTCGAGCCGGAACGTCGCCGGCCGCCGTGGCTTCGATCGGTCGTTCATGACAGCTTGTCTCCGATCAGGAACTGCAAGGCACGGTCGAGGCGGATGTGAGGCAGCACCGGCGCGTCGGAACCCTCGCGCTCGAGCTTTGGCGGGCGGAAGCGCAGGAAGCGGAAATCGCTCTTCGCGGCGGCCTCGGTCGAGAGCCCGCGGAACGCATCGATGCCGTTGAACAGCGGCTCGGGGTCGAGCGGCAGGTCGCCCGGAAAGGTCGCGACCTCGGTGTTGCCGTCGAAGAACTCGCCGCCGGTGCTTTCGCCCGCGGCCGGTGTCCCCAAAATCGACGGCAATTTATCACGGCCATGCGCGACCTGCGCCTCGCGCGTGGCGCGGACGGCGGCGAGCGCGACGACGTCGATCTCCGCGCCGGTATTTTCCGCGCGCGCAACGGCACCCGAGACGGCGCGGCGCAGCACCGCCTCAAGCCGGTCGTGGCTGGAATGATGCAGATGGTCGGCCTTGGTCGCCGCGAACAGGATGCGGTCGATGCGCGGCCTGAACAGGCCGGAGAGGAACGTGCTGCGGCCGATGCGAAAGCAGTCGAGAATGCCGGCGAGTGCGGCTTCGAGATCGTGCAGCGCTTCGGGGCCGGAGTTGAATGCCGCGAGCGCATCGGCCAGCACGATCTGGCGATCGAGCCGGGCAAAATGATCCCTGAAGAACGGCCGCACCACGACGTCCTTGTAGGCCTCATAGCGGCGCACCATCATCGCCCACAGCGACCCCTCCGGCGCCTGCCCACCCGCGGGCACGTCGAGCGGCGCAAAGGTCAGCGCCGGTGTGTCGGCGAGGTTGCCCGGCATCAGGAAGCGGCCGGGTGGCAGCAGGCTCATCGCAAACCGCTCGTCGCGGCAACCTTGCAGATAGCCCCTGAAGAGCTTTGCGGCCGTCAGCGTCGCCTGCTCGTCCTCGCACGCGTCGGGCTTGAGCGTTGCGAGATGCGCGTGCCAATCCGCGGCCAGATGCGCGCGCGGCACCTCGCGCGACAGCGCCAGGCTTTCGGCCGACCATTGCTCAAAACTCTTGTGGAGCAGCGGCAGGTCGAGCAACCATTCGCCGGGATAATCCACGATGTCGAGCGTCAGCGTGCGATCCGCGCCGTTCTGGCGCTGGTAGTCGATCACGAGCCTGAGCTCGCTGATGTCGACCGTCGAGCTTCGGCCAGCGCCGCTCCTCGATCAGCGCGCGCAAATGGCTCTCATAGGCAAAGCGCGGCACCGCGTCGTCCGGCTGCGGCGCCAGATGCGCCCGCGCGATCCGGCCCGATGAATAGGCCTCGAACACCGGAAACCGGCCGCCACGGGTGAGGCCGTGGATCAGCGCGGTGATGAACACCGTCTTGCCGGCCCGGGACAGGCCGGTAACCCCCAATCGTACCGTCGGATTGAAGAAATGCTCGCCGTAGTCGATCAGCGCCCGAGCCGACAGGCGCGCCTCCTCGACCATATCCTGGAAACTAAATGCCATATGAACGTCGGGAATCCCGGGCGAGGGCGAATACGCAAAAAGGACCAGTCACAAAAGTGGCAACTGCCTGAGGAAAATCAAGCTTCATACTTTCACCGCCTTTGTCGGCAAATCACCCGTTTGAACGACGCGCCGATCCCGAAACACCCATACAAGAGCGTATTGTCTCGCCTTGCGGATTGCCATGACCGTCTTCCAGTTGAAACAGCTCGCATCCACCTCCGTCCATGCCGCCGCCGACGCGATCGGCCGGAATTTTGATCGCGCCGAACTGATTGCCGATGGCGTCGTCCACGCGATCGGCGTGCTCTGCGGCATCATCGCCGCGACCGTGCTGGTGGTGCTGACGGTGCTCTATGCCGACGCGACCGACATCGTGGGTGTCTCGATCTACGTCGCCGGCCTGCTCTCGATGCTGGTGTTTTCGGCGTCCTATAATCTCTGGCCGGTCTCGCCGGCAAAATGGCTGCTGCGGCGGTTCGACCATTCCGCGATCTATCTCCTGATCGCCGCGACCTACACGCCGTTCATCCTGGAGGTGAAGGACAGCGGGTTCGCGCTGGTGCTGCTCGCCGGCGTCTGGTGCGTGGCGATGCTCGGCATCGTGCTGAAACTTCTCTACCCCGGCCGGTTCGACCGCGTCGCGGTCGGCATCTACCTCGCCATGGGCTGGAGCGGCGTGATGCTCTACGATTCCGTGGTCAAGGCGCTGCCTGCGCTGGTGCTGAGCTTCATCCTGGCGGGCGGCCTGCTCTACAGTTTTGGCGTGATCTTCCATACATGGCGGCGGCTGCGCTTCCAGAATGCGATCTGGCACGGCTTTGTCTTGGCCGGGGCGGCGTGCCATTATACCGCGGTGCTCGACCTCGTGTTGAGCTGAGCAAGATCCGCGAAGCGGAATAAGCGAAGCGGTATAAGACAAGAGGAGACGTCGCATGCAGGTGACCGGCAAGGTCGTGGTCGTCACGGGCGGCGCCAACGGCATCGGCAAGGCGCTGTGCGAGGCGTTTCACAAGGCTGGTGCGGCCAAGGTCGTCGTCGCCGACATGGACGCCGCCAACGCGAGGGCGGTCGCAGCCACAATGGATGGCGCGGCCTTCAAATGCGACGTCGCGCAGGAAAAGGATATTTCCCACGTCATCGAGGAGACCGAGCGGCAGTTCGGCCCGATCGAATTGTTCTGCTCCAATGCCGGGATCGGCGGCGGTTTCGATCCGATGTCGGAAAATGCCGGCGGCGCGTCCGACGAGCCGTGGCAGCGAAGCTGGGCTATCCACGTCATGGCGCATGTCTATGCGGCGCGGCATCTGATCCCCCGCATGAAAGCGCGCGGCGGCGGCTATTTCCTCAACACGATCTCGGCCGCAGGCCTGCTGTCGCAGGTCGGCAGTCCCGCTTACTCCACCACCAAGCATGCGGCGGTCGGCTTTGCCGAAAACCTCGCGATCTCGCACAAGGCCCACAACATCCGCGTCTCGATCCTCTGCCCGCAGGGCGTCGACACCAACATGCTGCGCGCGATCCCCAAGGGCCCGCAATCCGGCGACGGCGATCTCACGCCGGAGCAGGTCGCGAAGGACGTGCTCGCCGGCCTCGATCAGGAGACCTTTTTGATCCTGCCGCACCCGCAGGTGCTCGGCTACATGCGCAAGAAGACCGAGAATTACGACCGCTGGATCGGCGGTATGGCCAAGATCCAGGCGAAGATGCGGGACGAGTTCGGGACGTAGGGAGCGCGCACGACAACTTCAGTGTCGTCCTGGCGAAGGCCAGGACCCATACCGCGTGATCTAACTGGAGCGCGCGGTCGCAATACCAAATGAAAAGCCTTCGCCAAGCTACCTCTTGGGGTAATGGGTCCTGGCTTTCGCCAGGACGACGACATGAAATCGCAGCGCGCTGCTAATGCTTCTGCCCGTACAGCACCGGCACCGCCGAATCCACGACCACCTCCACAAGGCTCGTCCCCGCGAACGCCAGCCCGCGCTTCAGCGCCTCGCCAAGCTCCGCCGCCTTGCTCACCCGCACTGCATGGCAACCCATGCCTTCGGCGAGCCGCACGAAATCGATCCCCGGCAGCTCGAGTCCCGGTACGTTCCTCACCTGCATCACCTGGCTGAACGAACGCATCGCGCCGTAGCCGGAATTGTTGATGACGACGATCGTGAGCGGCAGCTTGCGTTGCGCGGCGGTCCACAGCGCCTGGATCGAGTACATCGCCGAGCCGTCGCCGATCAGGCACACCGTGCGGCTGTTCGGCTTGCCGAGCGCCATGCCGACAGCGGCGGGCAGGGAGTGGCCGAGGCCGCCGCTTGCCATCGTGTAAAAGCTGTCCTGGCCGCGCATCGGCATGAATTTTTGCATCGCCGGCCGGTGCGAGGGCGCTTCCTCGACCAGTGACGCGCCTTCCGGCATCGCCTGCGACAACGAATGCAGCAGAAATTCGACCGGCAGCGGATCGGCAGCCTGTGGCGCCGGCGGCAGCGTGCGGCCCGTCGGCGCGGCGCGTTTGCTCTCCGGCAACAGGTCGAGCAGCATTGCGAGCGCCGGCTTCATCGTCGCGATGATGCTGGTGCCGACCGGCGTCACCGCCGCGGCATCCGGGTCGTCGGTGATCTGGAAAATCGTCGCGCCGCCGTCGAAGATCGCGGCGTGGCCTTCGACGTGGAAGGTGAAAACCGGCGCGCCGATGACGACGACGAGATCGTGCTCGCGCAGCGCGTCGGAAAGTTGCGCCGGCGACGCATGCAGGAAACCTGCGAACTGCGGATGCCGCTCGGGGAACGAGCAGCGCGCCGAGAACGGGCTGACCCACACGCTGGCCTTGGCCTTCTCGGCGACGCGCACCATCAGGTCGACGGCGCCGGCGCGGTCGACGCCGGGGCCGACGACGAGGGCGGGGTGCTTGGCCGAGGCCAGTGCTGCGACCAGCGCCTTCATTGCATCAGGCTCAGGGCCGATCTCGCGGCTGACCTTGCGCGCTTCGACGGGAGCTGCCGCATGGGCCCAGTCGTCGACCGGGATCGACACGAAGGTCGGCCCGCATGGCGGCTGCATCGCGGTGTAATAAGCGCGCGCGATCGCCGCCGGCACGTCCTCGGGCCGCGCCGGCTCGACGCTGTACTTTACGTAAGGCCGCGGAAATTCGGACGCGCGCTCCGCAAACAGGAACGCCTGCAAGGGAACGATCGAGCGCGCCTGCTGGCCCGCGGTGATCACCAGCGGCGTCTGGTTGCGATGCGCGGTATAGATGTTGCCGAGCGCGTTGCCGACGCCGGCCGCCGAATGAAGATTGACGAAGCCGGCATTGCGTGTTGCCTGCGCGTAACCGTCGGCCATGCCGACGGCGCTCGCTTCTTGCAGCGCCAGCACGTAATCGATGTCATCGGGCCAGTCGCTCAGGAACGGCAGCTCGGTCGAGCCGGGATTGCCGAAGACTTTCTTAATGCCAAAGGATCGCAGCAGGTCGAGCGTGGCCTGCTTGACGGTGACGGATTTGTTGCCGGTCTTGCCGCTCTTGGACATTGGTTTCCGTCCCCTGTTATTTATCGACGCTCCCAGCCCCACCGTCATTGCGAGGAGCCCTTGCGACGAAGCAATCCAGACTATCTCCGCGGAAAGATTCTGGATTGCTTCGCTGCGCTCGCAATGACGAGGATTACCACACCGCCGTGCCCTTCATGGTCGGCTGTCCCTCCGCGTTCGCGGTCCACAGCTCCATGCCGGCCTCGGTCTCGTTGGCGTTGATGGAAAACTCGCTGCCTTCGAACAGCGGCTGCACGCCGCGATAGGTGAACTTCTTCGGCGCCTTGCCGCCGCGCAGCTTCGCCGCCATCTCGATGATGAACGTTGCCTGCAACGGTCCGTGGAAGATCAGGCCCGGATAGCCCTCGACCGCAGTGACGTAATCGCGGTCGTAATGGATGCGGTGGCCGTTGAAGGTCAGTGCAGAATAACGAAACAGCAGCACGGGATCCGACACGTAGGTCTCGCGATGCTGCGCCTGCGGCGGCGGAGGCGGGGCCTTTGTAATCGTGGCCTGCGTGGTCGTCATCTCGCGATAGACGATGTCCTGGCGCTCGCGGATGGCGACTCCCCGCGGCGAGGAGATGCTGTGCTCAACCGAGACGAAGCACAGCGTGCCGGTCGATCCCGTCTTTACCTGCACATCGGCGATGCGCGAGGTCCCGCGTCGATTCGTCACCGACGCGCAGGGGCTGAAAAAATTCGATCTCGCCGCCGGCCCACATCCGGCGGGGCAGCGGCACCGGCGGCAGGAAGCCGCCGCGGGTGGGGTGGCCGTCTGGGCCGAGCATCGACATCGGAAACACCGGCTGGGCCAGGCACCAATGCACCGTGAACGGCGCCGCATCGCCAGCCTTGGGCGCGCCGACCTCCTGGAACAGCGTCGCGCGCAAACCCTTGACGAGCTGCGCGGTGACGGTGTCGGTCGCTTCTTCGCTGCGGCCGATCCATTGCCTGAGATGATCGATGTCGAGCTTCCCGGTCATGACGCCTCGCTCTGGTTATTTCCTGGATTGGGGATTTTCGCCGATGCCGGGCACTGCGCCATAGGCGCGCGTCTCGCCGATAATGATCGGCGCCGGCGCGGGATAGCTGACACGTCCCTGCGGCGTGTCGACCTCGATGCGGCGCAGATGCGGATGGTTGGTGAGGTCGGCCATGGTGTTGACCTCGGCAAAGGCGATATCGGCATCGGACAGCCGCTTCAGGAGCTCATCGCGCGTCAACTTGCCGAAGGCATCCGCGACCGTCTGGTCGGTGAAGTCGCGGTTGCGCACGCGCTCGACCATGTTGGCGACGCGGGGATCGGAGGACAAATCCGGCTGGTCCAGCACTTTTGCGCAAAGCGTCTTCCACTCGCGCTCGCTCTGGATCGAGATCAGAATGTCCTTGCCGTCGCTGGAGGTGAACACGCCGTAGGGTGCGATCGAGGGATGACGCAGGCCCATGCGCTTCGGTGGATTGCCGGCTTCGGAGTTGAGCAGCGGCACGGTGCACCAGTCCGCCATCACGTCGAACATGGAGATACGGATGTCGGCGCCCTTGCCGGTGCGCCCGCGCCCGATCAGCGCTTCCAAAATCGCCGCATGCGCCGTGGCACCAGTCGCAACGTCGACAATCGACATGCCGACGCGCGAGGCGCCGTCGGGATTGCCCGTGATCGAAGCCAGTCCGCTCTCGGCCTGGATCAAGAGATCATAGGCCTTGCGGTGCGCGTAGGGGCCCTCATCGCCATAGCCGGTGATCGTGCACGAGATCAGCGTTGGATAATCCTTCAGCAGCCGCTCGCGCGAAAAGCCGAGCTTGTCCATCGAGCCCGGCTTGAGGTTCTGGATCAGCACGTCGGCGCTCGCGATCAGCCTCTCGAGCTCCGCGCAGCCTTCCTTGATGGCGAGATCGACCACCGCCGATTGCTTGCCGCGGTTGAGCCACACAAAGTAGCTGCTTTGACCCTTGGCCGCCGCGTCATAGCCGCGGGCGAAATCGCCTTCCGGCCGCTCGATCTTGATGACTTCCGCGCCGGCGTCCGCCAGGCGCGACGAGCAGAACGGCGCTGCCACGGCCTGCTCGACCGCAATCACCCTGATCCCGTCAAGAGCTCCCATGATGCGGCCTCAATACGAGCGGGGCATGCCGAGCACGTGCTCGGCGATGAAGGACAGCACGAGGTTTGTCGAGATCGGGGCGACCTGGTAGAGCCGCGTCTCGCGGAACTTGCGCTCGACGTCGTACTCCTCGGCGAAGCCGAAGCCGCCATGGGTCTGGACGCAGGCATTCGCCGCTTCCCAGGACGCATCGGCCGCCAGCATCTTCGCCATGTTGGCTTCAGCGCCGCAGTCGAGCTCGGCTTCGTATTTGCGCGTCGCTTCCTTCACCATCAGCTCGGCCGCACGCATCGCGGCGTAGGCCTTGGCGATCGGAAACTGGACGCCTTGATTCTGGCCGATCGGCCGGCCGAAAACGCTGCGCTCCTTGGCGTAGTTGGTGGCCTTGGCGATGAACCATTTGGCGTCACCGACGCATTCGGCCGCAATCAAAATGCGTTCGGCATTCATGCCGGAGAGGATGTAGCGAAAGCCCTTGCCTTCCTCGCCGATCAGATTTTCCGCCGGCACCTTCATGTCGGTGAAGAACACTTCGGTGGTGGCATGGTTCATCATGGTGCGGATCGGACGGATCTCGAGACCCTTGTCCTTGGCTTCGCGCATGTCGACGATGAACACGGAAAGGCCGTCGGTGCGCTTCTTGACCTGGTCCTTCGGCGTGGTGCGCGCCAGCAGGAGCATCAGGTCGGAATGCTCGGCGCGGCTGGTCCAGATTTTCTGGCCGTTGACGATGTAGCCGGCATTGCCATCCTTGCGCGCAAAAGTCTTCAGCGAGCTGGTGTCGGTGCCGCTGGTCGGCTCGGTGACGCCGAACGCCTGCAGCCGCAGTTCGCCGCTTGCGACCTTCGGCAGGTATTTTGCCTTCTGCTCGTCATTGCCGTGCCGAAGCACGGTGCCCATTGTGTACATCTGGGCATGACAGCCGCCGCCGTTGCAGCCCGCGCGCTGGATTTCTTCGAGGATTGCGGCGGCCGCAGAAAGCTTGAGCCCTGCGCCGCCATATTCCTCGGGGATCAGCACCGAGAGATAACCGGCCTCGGTCAGCGCATCGACGAACGCCTTGGGGTAGGCCATCTCACGGTCGAGCTTGCGCCAGTATTCGCCGGGAAACTGCGCGCAGAGCTTTGCGACGGCTTCGCGGATGTCGGCATGATCTTCGCTGTGGTGTTCTTCACTCATGGCGTTTTCCGTTGGGTGCGGCAGTTAAGATAACGCCGGCCGATCCTCTGGCGTTGTGAAAACAATGCCAGCCCCCTATGCTCATTTGCTATAGCGTATGGAGTAGCCTTCCAGGATTGGCAAGCATGGATTTCCGTCAGCTCAGGACCTTCAGTTGCGTGGCGGAGCTCGGCAGCCTCTCCAAGGCGTCCGACACGTTGCGCGTGGCGCAGCCGGCGCTCAGCCGGCAGATCAAGCTGCTGGAACACGAGCTGCGCATCGAATTGTTCACTCGCAACGGCCGCGGCATGGTGCTCACGGACGCCGGCCGCCTGTTGCTGGCGCGCACCTCCGGCATCGTGCGGCAGATCGACCAGATCCGCGACGACATCCAGTCGTCCAAGGGGCCGCCTTCCGGCCAGGTCGTGCTCGGCCTGGTTCCGACCGTGAGCTGCGTGCTGTCGGCGCGCTTCGCGCGGCGCTGCGTCGAAAAGTTTCCCGGCATTTCGCTGCGCATCGTCGAGAGCTACAGCGGTCATCTGGTCGAATGGCTGCATCGCGGCGAGATGGATCTCGCCATCCTCTACGGCCGCTCCGCCGATCTGCATCTCAACGTCGAAAGCCTCGGCCGCGACAACATCGTTGCGGTCGGGCCGCGCGGTTGTGGTCTCGCGCGCAAGAAGAGCGTCGATGTCGGCTGGCTGCTGCGGCAACGCCTGGTGCTGCCCAGTCATTCCCACGGCCTCCGCGCGCTGATCGAGCACGCGGCCGCCCAGCGCAAGATCAAGCTCAACATCCAGCTCGAGGCGGATTCGTTCCGCGTGCTCACGAGTCTCGTCGAAGAAGGCCTCGGCTTCGCGCTGCTGCCGCCCTCGTCGGTCCACGGCGAGGTCGCGGACGGGGCGGCTGGAAACCGCTGTCGTCTCGAAGCCGATGACGCGCGAGCTCATATTCGCCTCTCCGATCGACCGTCCGGTTTCGACGGCCTCGCTCGCCGTCACCGCCCTCCTGCGCGAGGAGGTCGCCGCCTGCCGCAAGGACGGCGTGTGGGACATCAAGTTGAGCTAGATGCTTTCAGTGCGGTTTAGGACAGAAGGCCGTGTGCGACCCATCGCATGTTGTGCGAGCTGTCATGCCGGAATTTTATATCCGCGCGAAAGGTGTTCATCCTCATCCTGAGGAGCGCGCTCTTGCGCGCGTCTCGAAGGAGGCAGGCCCCGCTCTCGGCCTCGCCCTTCGAGACGCCCGCTTCGCAGGCTCCTCAGGGTGAGGGGATAGAGTTGAACGCGCCGCAATGACGGCGTAGCCGCCTACCCCGGAATCCTCACCGGCAGCGACTCGTATCCCTTGATGAAGCTCGAATAGATCCGCTTGGGTTCGCCGACCACCTCGATGCGGTCGAAGCGCTTCAGCATCTCCTCCCAGACGATCTTGAGCTGCAGCTCGGCGAGGCGCATGCCGACGCAGCGGTGGATGCCGAAGCCGAAGGAGAGGTGGGTGCGCGGCCGCGGGCGGTCGATGACGAAATCGTTCGGCCTCTCGAACATCCCCTCGTCACGGTTGCCCGAGACGTACCACATCACGACGCGGTCGCCTTTCTTGATGTGCTTGCCGCCGATCTCGGTATCCTCAAGCGCGGTGCGCCGCATATGCGCGAGCGGGGTCTGCCAGCGGATCACCTCGGGCACCATGGAATCGATCAGCGCCGGATTCTGCCGCAGCATGTCGTACTGGTCCGGGTTCTCGTTCAGCGCCAGCACCGAGCCGGTCATGGTATTGCGGGTGGTGTCGTTGCCGCCGACGATGAGTAGGATGATATTGCCCATGAGGTTGTCGGGGTCCATGAAGCGCGTGGCGTCGTTGTGTGCCATCAGCGACAACAAATCGTTGCGCGGCGCGGAGTTGACGCGCTCGTTCCACAGCTTGGACATGTAGGCATAGCATTCGTCCATCTCGCGGCGGCGCTCTTCGGCCGAGGCCACGATGCCGCTCTTGGGCAGGGCGGTCGCGACATCCGACCAGCGCGTCAGCTTGCGCCGTTCTTCCCAGGGGAAATCGAACAGGGTGGCCAGCATCTGCGTCGTCAGCTCGATCGAGACGCGCTCGACGAAATTGAAGGTTTCGTTGCGCGGCAGGTTGTCGAGCACGGTCTGCGCGCGCTGGCGGATCAATTTTGCCAGTTCGTCCAGATGCGTCGGCGTGAACATCGGCGACACCGTCTTGCGCTGCGACGAATGCCGCGGCTGGTCCATCGCGATGAAGCTGGGCCAATCATAACCCTCAGGCACGTCGCGGATTCCGATACCGCCGAGCGTCGAATCGGAAGAGAACAGGCTGTGGTTGGTGTCGACATGCATGATGTTGTTGTACTTCACCACCGACCAATACGGGTCGATCGGCGCATTGGTGCAGTAGTGCACCGGCTCTTCCTGGCGCAGCCGTTCGAACCACGGCCACAGGGTGTCGTCCTGGAACAGCCTGGGCGCGCCGGGATGGAACTGCGCCAGCGGCGTCGCATAGGCCTCCTCGCGGGCCCTGCGCACGCGTTCGGCCTTGTCCACGTTAACCGGCGCTTGGATGTTCATGGTCGTGGCTCCAGTTGGTTCTTCCTTCGCCTCACGCCGTAATCTTCACCGGCAGCGTCTCGAGTCCCTTCACGAAACTCGAATAGACCCGCTTGGGTTCGCCGACCACGTCGATATGGTCGAATCGCTTGAGGATCTCTTCCCAGATAATCTTGAGCTGGAGTTCGGCAAGCCGCAAGCCGACGCAGCGGTGGATGCCGAAGCCGAAGGAGAGATGGGTGCGCGGACGGGCGCGGTCGATGATGAACTCGTAGGGCTTTTCGATCGCGTCGGCGTCGCGGTTGCCCGAGACGTACCACATCACGACCTTGTCACCTTTCTTGATCTGCTTGCCCCGGAACTCGAAGTCCGCAAGTGCGGTGCGGCGCATATGGGCCAGCGGTGTCTGCCAGCGGATCACTTCCGGCACGAAGCTGTCGAGCAGTGCGGGGTTTTCGCGCAGCTTGCGATATTGCTCCGGATGCTGGCTCAGCGCGTGGAGCGAGCCCGACATGGTGTTGCGAGTGGTGTCGTTGCCGCCGACGATCAAAAGGACGAGATTGCCGAGGAAGTTTTTCGCGTCCATGTCGCGCGTCGCGGCACCATGCGCCATCATCGACAGGAGGTCGCTCTTCGGCGGCTGTGCGATGCGCTCCTTCCAGAGCCGCGCGAAATAGCCCGCGCATTCGGTCAGCTCCGCCTGACGCTCGTCCTCCGTGGCGACGAGGCCGTCGGGTCCGGGAATGGTGGTCGCGATGTCCGACCAGCGCGTCAGCTTGCGGCGATCCTCCCAGGGGAAGTCGAACAGCACGGCGAGCATCTGCGTGGTGAGCTCGATCGAGACATGGTCGACCCAGTCGAACACCTCGCCGCGCGGCAGATTGTCCAGGCACTCGGCCGAGCGCTCGCGGATGCTCAGCGCCAGATTGTCCAGATGCGTCGGCGTGAACATCGGCGCCACGGTCTTGCGCTGCGCCGCGTGGCGCGGCGGGTCCATCGAGATGAAGCTCTCGCGGCGCAGTTCCGGATCGATGTCGCGGATGGTGATGCCGCCGAGCGAGGAGGCCGAGGAGAAGACCGAATGATTGGTCTCGATCTCCATGATGTCGTTGTAGCGCGTCACCGACCAATACGGCCCGAACATCGAGTCCTTGCAGTAGTGCACGGGATCTTCGCGGCGCAGGCGATCGAAATAGGGCCAGAACGTATCGGTCCTGAACAACTCAGGATCGCCCGGGTCGAATTGCTCCAGCGGCAGTGACGTCGCACGCTCGCGCAATGCGTCGAGCTTTGCCGCGCTCTCGATGGTCCCGTGCATGACCGTTCTCCCTGGCGTGAACCGCGCGTTCTCGTTGAATTTTGCGCTGCGGTATTTGATTTGCAATTACAGCCGGTTGTCTGCGTCGGAGCAAGGGAGAGTTTTGCCACATCCAACCTTCACGAAAGCGACGGACGGCCGTCACGCCGCCCCGCGAACGTGATCTCGCGCACTCCGTTGGGCGAGGAATCGTGCAAGAAATCGACTGGAATCGAGCCAAATCGAACCCGGCCATCTTGGGGATCGACTAATCTCTGATCTATAGTTTGATCGAACCAGGTCCGCACCCCGAGGTTGCTGCCGTGAACGATATGCAATGGGCCCCCATCGGCTCCGAACCCTTACCGCCGCCGCTGCCGTCCACGCGGGTCGATTTCACCGGCAACCGCACCGAGTTTCGCAAATTGGTCACCAAGGGTGCCCTGCTGGAGCTCGTCACCTTCGGCTTCTACCGGTTCTGGCTCGTCACCGACATCCGCCGTCATCTGTGGGCGAACACTGCGATCGATGGCGATGCCGCCGAGTATACCGGCCGGGCCAAGGAGCTGCTGGTCGGCTTTCTGTTCGCGCTCGCGATCCTGGTGCCGATCTATCTCGCCTATTTTCTCGTCGGCATCGAGTTCGAGCGCTGGCAGGGTTTTGCCTCGACGCCGCTGTTCATCAGTTTCTACGCCTTCGGCCAGTTCGCGATCTTTCGCGCGCGGCGCTATCGCCTGACGCGCACGGTCTGGCGCGGCGTGCGGTTCTGGATGGACGGATCTGGCTGGGCCTATTCGTTCCGCGCCATGCTGTGGGGCCTGCTGGTGTTCCTGACGCTTGGTCTCGCATTGCCGTGGCGCGAGGCGTCGCTCGAACGCTACAAGATGCGGCACACCCATTTCGGCGATTTGCGCGGCGAATTCGCAGGCGCCGGCTGGACGTTCTTCAAGCGCGGCTGGTGGCTGTGGCTGCTCAGCCCGATCGCGCTGGTGATCTTCCCGCTCGCGCCGTTCTTCTATGCCGAGTTCAAGGCGCGCGAATGGCGCTGGTGGCTCGACGGCATCCGCATCGGTGGCGTCAGCCTGTCCTCGGATTTGCCGCACAACGCATTCTACGGACTGTACTGGAAAGTGATCGGCTGGTGGACGCTGCTCTCCGCCATCTTCGGCGCCTATATCGGCGGAGCGACCATGCTCGTTGTCACGCTGAGCGGCCTTTCGGTCGAGCAGGCGTTGGGGCCCGGCAATGCCGCCAAGAGCATCCCGACGCTGGTGATGATGGTCGTCGGCTATTTCGCACTCGCCCTTGCCCTTAACATCGTCATGCGCATCTATCTCCAGCGCGATCTCTGGGCCAAGCTGCTGGAAACCGTCGATGTGCACAACATCGCGGCCGCGGCGGATGTGCGTGGGAGCGGCGAGCTCGCCAGCGCACTCGGCGAAGGTTTTGCCGATGGACTCGATGTCGCGGGATTTTGAGCTGTGAGTGAGTTGCCCACCGATGTCCCGGCGCAGTCCGCAAAGCCGACCATCTTCTTCGACGGCGTGTCGAGCCGCAGGCGGCAGGTGACGCTGGTGCTCGGCGACGCGCTGGAGATCCTCGAAGAGGGCGGGACGCCCGTTGTCTGGCCCTATACCGACATCCGCCGCGCCGACAGCCCGGCCGGCATTTTGCGGCTCGCCTGCGCTTCCGCGCCGCCGCTGGCACGGCTGGAAATTCGCGACGCTCTGCTCGCCTCAGACGTGACCGTCCGCTGCGTACGGCTCGACGAGCACCAGACTTCGCGCCGCGGCGTCGCAAAAATCGTCGGCTGGTCGATGGCTGCCGCCGTCTCCATCGTCTGCGTCGTGCTGTTCGGTGTGCCGCTCGCTGCCGACCGCCTCGCGCCGCTGGTGCCGAAACCAATCGAGCGGCGCATTGGCGATGCGTCGGAGGTTCAGGTCAAGACCATCTTCGGCCGCAATCTGTGCGAGGATGCGGCGGGGAAAGCGGCCTTCATCAAACTCGTCAATCGGCTGCGCGATGCCGCCGGTCTCGACGACGATTCCATGACGGCCGGCGTGCTGCCGACCCCGGTGCCGAACGCGTTCGCGCTGCCGGGCGGCAAGGTCTTCGTGTTGAAGGGCCTGCTCGACAAGGCCGAAAGCCCGGACGAGCTCGCCGGCATCCTCGCCCACGAGCTCGGTCATCTCAAGCATTACGACAACATGCGCGGCCTGATCTACAACGGCGGCACCTCGTTCCTGATCGGCCTGTTGTTTGGCGACGTCACCGGCTCGAGCGCCGTGATCTTCGCCTCGCGCAGCGTGGTCGAGGCTTCCTATTCGCGCGAGGCCGAGACCGCTGCGGATACGTTTGCCATCGAGATCATGCACAAGCTCGGCCGCTCGCCGAAGCCCGCGGCCGAACTGATGTTCCGCATCACCGGCAAGGAAGGCGGCGGCCTCACGTCGATCCTCGCGAGCCATCCGCTGACCGAGGACCGCCTCGCCCGCATGACGAAAGAAGGCCGCCCCGCCAGCGGCCCGCCGCTTCTCACGGATACGGAGTGGCAGTCGCTGAAGTTGATTTGCGGCAGCGGGAAGATCTGAGCTTCGCCTTATCGCGTCCCATAGGCGCGGTCGCCGGCGTCGCCGAGGCCCGGCAGGATAAAGCCGTTCTCGTCGAGACCTTCATCCACCCCGGCCGTCCAGATCGGGACGTCCGGATGCAATCCGCGCAGCCGTTCCAGTCCCTCCGGCGCGGCGATCAGGCAGGCCAGCCGAATATCCTTGGCGCCACGCTCCTTCAGCCGATCGATTGCGGCGACGGCCGTGTTGGCGGTCGCAACCACAGGCGTCACCACGATTGCGAGGCGTTCGCCGAGGTCGGACGGCGATTTGAAGAAGTATTCGACCGCGGCAAAACTGTGCGGCTCGCGGTAGAGCCCGATATGCGCGACGCGCGCGGTCGGCACCAAATCCATCATGCCGTCGACGAAAGTCGTGCCGGCGCGCAGCATGGGAACGAACACCAGCTTCTTGCCCGCGATCTTGGCCGAGTGCATCCGTGCCAGCGGCGTGTCGACCACGACGTCGGTGAGCGGCAGGTCGCGCGTCACCTCATAGCACAGGAGCATGCCGATCTCCTTGATCAGCTCGCGGAATGACTTTGTCGAAATGGACTTGTCCCGCACCAGCGTCAGCTTGTGCTGCACCAGCGGATGATCGACGATCGTGACGCCTTCCATAGTGGATGCTCTTGCTTTTTCCCTTCTCCCCTTGTGGCAGAAGGTGGCGCGAAGCGCCGGATGAGAGGTCTGTTTCCGCGAATTCAAACGATCTGGTTATCAGAACACCGTGCCGTCGCTGATCACCTTGAGCGGCGGCGAACCGTCGGGCCGGCGGGAGAACGCGATGGCGCGGCCCGCGGCCCAGGTGCCGCCTTCCAGAATGCTGGCGAGCGGCAATGTATCGGGGGTGCGGCCGAGTTTTGCGCGAACCAGTTCGGCAAGCCGGTCGAGCAGCGCCACGGTGAGCGCGCGCCACTCCACGACGAGAGCTGAATCCACCGCATGCGCGCGCTCGGCGTCAGCCGCATCGCGCAGGCGCAGCACCTCGTGATCGACGAACAGGCCGCCATTGCGGTATTCGGCAAGCCCGGTCAGGCCGTCGATGTCGGTGACGTTGAATCCGGCGCGCTGGAGCGGCTCGATTAGCGAGTAGCTCAGCCATTGCGATAGCTTGTGCAAGGGCACAAGGCCCGCAGTCGCATCGTCCGTCTTGATTGCAGGATGGCGCCAGCAATCTCCGAGCGGAATTCCCGCAAGTTCCAGCCGCGAAGGCCAGATCGGTCCGAGCTGGTTCAGCACGGCGGACAGGATCGCGGCTGCGGGAAGCGCGCCGCCATTCGCCTGCGCCGCGATGTGATCGAACAGGCCGCCCGGCCGCGGCGTGTCGTGCGAGCCGAACACGTCCGCTCGCTCCGCCACCAGCTTGCCCAGACGCCGCAGCAGATCGGTACGTCCTTCGAGCCCGAGCAGCGGATTGGCATCGCTCACCTGAAAGGCGGCTGTGAGCGCGGCGAGCGGCAGTTTTGCGAGCACGTCCGCATCGGCCCTGAACGATGCGCTGGCATCGCGGGAAAAGAGGCCGCTCGCGAACATGTCGAGGCTTGCGATCGCAAGCCCTTCGGATCGGCCAATGCCCTGTCCCGTCACGGCGTCGCGGTATCGCCACGCCGCACCCGCGCCGGCATCGAGCAGCACGCTGACGATGGCAAGGTCAAACTCCGCACGCGCTCGCGCCGCGCGATCGGGCCATGAGGCCGCGTCCGCAAGTCGCGCCCAGCGGTCGATGCCACCGAACACGAAATGCCGCCACCGCGCGTGGAACGGGATCTCAAGCGTCGGATAGGCTTTTCGCGTGACCGCGAGCACGGCCTCCGCAACGCCGTCCATGCGATCGAGATCGATCGTGAAATGCGTCAGCCCGCCGTTCAGGCCGATCTCGAGCATCTCGCCGGCACGCGCGCGAACCGCTGCTGCGCTGAGCAGCGAACGGGCCTGCAATTCCAAAGCGTCTGCCATCAATTGATCAGTATTTTTCCAGCGAACGCCCGACCACGTCGTCGACGTCCTTCGCCGGCGCGATGTCGTCCGAATAATAGCCGGCGGCCTTCTTCGCGGCGATCTCGACATAGGCGTCGGCCGGGATCAGCTCCGGCGGGATCGGCACGCGCTCGACGATGTCGATGCCCTGCGAGGTCAGCGCGTCGTGCTTCATGTCGCTCATCGACAAGAAGCGGTCGATGCGCTTCAGGCCGAGCCAGTGGATCGTGTCCGGCATCAATTGCTGGAAGCGCGCGTCCTGGACGCCGGCGACGCATTCGGTGCGCTCGAAATAAGCGGCAGCCGCATCGCCGTCCTCCTGGCGCTTGCGCGCATTGTAGACCAGGAATTTCGTGACCTCGCCGAGCGCGCGGCCTTCCTTGCGGTTGTAGATCACGAGCCCGAGCCCGCCCTCCTGGGCGCCGCGCGCGGATTCCTCGATGCCGTGGATGAGATAGGGCCGGCAGGTGCAGATATCGGAGCCGAACACGTCGGAGCCGTTGCACTCGTCATGGACGCGGCAGGTGATCTTGGTGCGATGGTCCGGCAGCTTGGTGACGTCGCCGAACATGTAGATCGTTGTGCCGCCGATCGGCGGCAGAAACACCTTCATGTCCGGCCGCGTCACCAATTCGGGGAACATGCCGGCAGTCTGCTCGAACAGCGTGCGCCGCAGCTCGGTCTCGTTGGTCGCAAAGCGTTCCGCAAGGCCGGGCAGATACCAGACCGGATCGATCGCGATCTTCACCACCGACACGCTGCCATTGGCGTGGACGACATCGCCGTCGGCGCGCAGGCGTTTTGCGGCGAGCGCCTCGCGGATCTCCGGCAGGTCCAGCCGCGCGCGCGTTACCGCGATGCTCGGTCGAATGTCGATGCCCTCGGCGATGTCCTTGCCGAAATTCTCGGCGACGAGATGCCCCCAGGGATCGAGCGCGACGATTTTTGCCGGGATCGCTCCATTGCGGAAACGGCCCGATGGTCGCCGCGGGAAAGGTGTTGGTGAGATCGGGACGCCGGATAGGATCGAGCGCGCCGGCGGACACTGCGAGCGCCCGGTACATCGCATAGGAGCCGCCATGGCTGCCGATCACGTTGCGATCCCCTGCGCGCGACACCGTGCCGATGATCGGCCCGCGGGCGCGTGCGTCGGCGGCGCCCCAGTGGATCGGGAAGGCGGCCTTCCGGCCCGGCTCCGGATGGGAGGTCAGGCGGATGTGGTCGGTACGGTTCGCGCGGCTCATGACCAAACTCCTAAAAAGCCAACGGCCCGCCGCTCGGACGGGCCTGGCTCAGTCGCGTTGCCGGTCCGGTCACCGGCGGCGCAAGATCAATCCAACATATTGTAGCGGTGAGCTGCGACAGACAAGTTAATCGTGCCCGCGCAGGCTCGCCCTTGCCGATGCTGCTCATCCAGGTATTCGCGCGCTATGACCGGCGCGCGACGCCGGCACGGGCCACGGGCTGTGAGCTATATCTATGTAATTGTTTGTGTTTTTAAAGGGGCGGGCGTCCCGTGGCGCGCCTAAGCCAGTTGCCGCTCGCCCCCGGGCGTCCGGATCACCGCGCGAAACGACGGCTCGGGCTCACGGCTGAAACGGATACGCGGATCGTCCAGAAAGCCCGTCAGCGACGACCGGATCGTGTCCGCCTCGGGGTGCCGTATCTCGAACGCCAGCAGCGCGCAGCCGAGGTCGGGCATGCGCGAGGCCGGATGCGGGCCGGCCGGCCACTCAATCACGGTCGGAAACGCGCCATCGAACGGCATCGAGCCGTCGGGCGGGACGGAGATCAGCCATTCGAGATTGCCGCGCGTCACAGGAATCGCCGGCCGGGCGGCTTGCGGGATCTTCGCAAGCGCTGATGCGATATCGGACGTGCTCACGACCCAGGTCATCAGCCGCGGCGAGGATGCGAGCGCTGCATGCGTTCGCGGATCGTCCATCGCGTAACCAGCGCGGCCGGGTTGGCGCCGGGGCCGACGGGTTCGGCGCGATGACTTCGAGGAACGCCGTCTCGCTCAGCCGCAGCAGATGATTATGCGTTCCCATCAGCGGATGCGCACCGCCCGCCGGCGGCGCTATGCCGAGCGCCTGCTCGACATAGGCAACGCCCTCGGCAAGGTCTTTGGCGGCGACGGTGATGTGGTCAAGACGAAGCATGGTCAACATCTTGCACAAATTGGCCGCGTCCACACCATCCAAACAGGTGACTGGATAAAACCCGCATATTCGGACATATCGACAGATCGGCTCTGTCCCCGGAGAACGCCATGCCTGCCGCCAGCTACGTCGACCCCCGCAACGCAAAGCTCTATCCGCTGGACCAGCCGCGCTGGTGCTCGGACGAGCGCACGCCGCTGCTGGTGACGCCGGGTGCGGGCATATCGCCCGAGGACATCGAGCCCCGCACCCGATCGCTCTGGCGCTACCGGGCGGCGTTGCCGGTCGAGATCGCAAAGCCGATCACGCTCGGCGAAGGCTGCACGCCGCTGGTGCAGCAGGATTGGGGCGACCTGCGCCCGTTCTTCAAGCTCGAATGGTTCAACCCGACCGGCAGCTTCAAGGACCGCGGCTCGGCGGTGATGCTGTCCTTCCTCCGCCAGATCGGTGTCGACGCCATTCTGGAGGATTCATCCGGCAATGGCGGCTCCTCGATGGCGGGGTTGGGTGCCGCCGGCGGCATGCGCGTGAGGATTTTGGCGCCGGCATCCACGTCGCCGGCCAAGATCGCGCAGGTGCGTGCCTATGGTGCGGCGGTGCAGCTCGTCGAGGGCCCGCGCGAGGAATCGGAGGCCGAGGCCATCCGCCAGTCCAGCCAGACCTTTTACGCCAGCCACAATTGGCAACCGTTCTTTCTCGAAGGCACCAAATTGCTCGCCTATGAGATATGGGAAGATTTCGGCTTTCGCGCCCCCGACAACGTCATTGTCCCCGTCGGCGCCGGCAGCTCGCTTCTCGGTTGCGCCTTCGGCTTCCGCGAGCTGCTGAGGGCAGGCCAGATCGCAAAGCTGCCGCGGCTGTTCGCGGCGCAGCCTCAAAATTGTTCGCCGATCGATGCGAGTTTTCAGGCGGGCGTTGACACGCCTGTCGCGCGCGAGGTGAACAAGACCATCGCCGAAGGCACCGCCATCAAGAATCCCTTGCGCCTGCGCGAGATCATCGGCGCCTTACGCGAGAGCGGCGGTGGCACAGTTGCGCTCACGGAGGATGAGATCGTCGCCGCCCTGCGCCGCCTGGCACGGCAGGGCCTGTTCGCCGAGCCGACCAGCGCCAGCGCGGCCGCGGCCCTGGAAAAACTATCCGCCACAGGCGCCATCAAGGCGAACGAGACCACGGTCGCGGTGCTGACCGGCACCGGCCTGAAGGCCGCGACCACAGTTGCCGATCTCGTGCAGTAGGGCTGGCGCGACCGCCTTTGCGGTGCGTTGAACCTTTGGTATCCTTGGTTAGCCTCATGAAAACTGACGTCGAGCGAAGGGAGAGTTCCATGACCGCGCAAGACCCGTTTGCTGGTTTCAAGGCAGTCCAGAAGGAGGCCTGGTCGCTGTTCACGCCAATGGAAGTGTTCACGACGCCCGCGGCGGCCAAGCTCGTGAGTTTCGCCGGGGTCGCTACCGGCCAAAGGCTGCTGGATGTCGGATGCGGCACCGGCGTTGCCGCGATCACGGCGGCGCGCCGCGGTGCAAAGGTCAGGGGCCTCGACCTGTCTCCGGTTCTGATCGAGCGCGCCCGCGAGCACGCGCAGCTGGCGAACCTCGATCTCGACTTCGCCGAAGGCGACGCCGAAAGCCTGCCCTACGGCGACAACGAGTTCGACGTGGTGCTCAGCCAGTTCGGCCACATGTTCGCGCCGCGCCCCGAGGTCACCATCGGCGAGATGTTGCGCGTGCTGAAGCCCGGCGGCACCATCGCCTTCTCCACCTGGCCGCCGCATCTCTATGTCGGACGGATGTTCGCGCTGATCGGCCGCCATCTGCCGCCGCCCGAGGGCGTGGCCTCACCGGTGTCGTGGGGTGATCCGAAGATCGTCGCCGAACGTCTCGCAGGGAAGGTGAAGGATATTTCGTTCGAGATGGACATCATGAATCCGTCCGCACTCAGCCCGCAGCATTTCCGCCGCACCATGGAAACGACGATTGGGCCTTTGATCAAGCTCGTGGCCCAGTACAAGGACGAGCCGGACAAGCTGCGAAGTTTGCGCAGCGAGTTCGAGGCGCTGATCTCCGAATATTTCGACGGAAGCAACAACGTGATGCGCCAGCAATTCCTGATGACGAAGGCGAGGAAAGTGTGACTGCTTTCTCTTCTCCCTTTGTAGGGAAGGCGCCTCACTCTTTCAGATCATTCACGCGCGTCACCCAAATGCGCACATCGGTGAGCACGTCGGGCAGCACCGCCTTGACTTCCTGTATAGTCATGCCGGCCTTGATGCGGGGATCGTAGAGCAGGTTGAGGATGTACTGGTCGTAAACGTCGAAATACCCCATCGAGACGTTGTCGTTGAACATGGTCCAGGGCACGCTCGCGGTGTCGTTGATCGGGCCGAGCGATTGCAGCAGCTCCTCATAGGCGCAGTCGAGGAAGGTGAAATCGCCGTTGTCGACGGTGAGGATGACGTCGGAATGCTCGATCTCGTAATTGTCGTTCTTGCGAAAGCCGGACAGGCATTGCGGATCGAGCGAGGTGCGGATCTCGCGGGCCTTCGCCGCGCCGTAGAAGCTCGAGATGGTGCGGAACAGATCGCTGTCGCGCACGAGCTTCACCCGCACATTCGCCGCCTCGCTGGTGTCGATCATGGCGATGTCGAGATGCTGCACGCGCTTGCCGATGTCGGCCACGACTTTTGCGAGCTGCGCCTTGCGGTCGGCGCGGTCGCTCTCGGCGAACACGCGCACCGGCCCGTCGAACTTGCGGATGCGGTCGACACGGCCGGCAAGGTGGTATTCGGCGCCGAACGCCGTCTTCAGAAAGCCATCGACGATCTCGCCGTCGGTAAAGCTCTTCTTCTCGGCGCGCTGGCGCGAGGCGATCGCGGGCAATTCGCCCGCGACGGCGATGGTAGCGGTGTCAGGGACGAACGCGACGGTGGCGAGCGCCAGCAGGGCGATGCGAAAGCCGGACGAAGACGGGGCCAATGCGCTCATTGCCGGGCGACGCTGCCGTATTCGCAAGCGACGCACAAGACCGCATATTCACGCGCTCGCGGTTTCCTGCGGTTCGTCGCCCGCTAGTTGTTGAGCACGACCACGGTGGTGCCGACCCCGACGCGGCCGTAGAGGTCGCTGACGTCGTCATTGGTCATGCGGAAGCAGCCTGAGGACACCGCCTGGCCGATCGTCTCCGGCTCGTTGGAGCCGTGGATGCGGTAGAGCGTCGAGCCCAGATACATCGCGCGTGCGCCGAGAGGATTCTCGATGCCGCCCTTCATGTGACGCGGCAGGTCCGGCCGGCGGGCCAGCATCTGCGACGGTGGCGTCCAACCCGGCCATTCCTTCTTGGCGGTGATCCTGTGCACTCCGCCCCAGCGGAAGCCGTCGCGGCCGACGCCGATGCCGTAGCGCAGTGCCTGGCCGTTCTCGAGTACCAGGTAGAGCCGGCGCTCGCTGGTGTTCACGACGATCGTGCCGGGGGCGTATTTGCCGTTATACATGACGGTGGTCCGGGGGACCGGGCTCGAGCCGCCGCGGAAGAAGTTCGGGC
Source organism: Bradyrhizobium sp. LM2.9 (assembly GCF_054056555.1). Lineage (NCBI taxonomy): Bacteria > Pseudomonadati > Pseudomonadota > Alphaproteobacteria > Hyphomicrobiales > Nitrobacteraceae > Bradyrhizobium > Bradyrhizobium sp. LM2.9. The sequence continues at coordinate 4,721,210 of NZ_JBSRYJ010000002.1, read as the reverse complement.
CGCCGCCCATGATGTCGCGCGTGTCGAACTCTTCGGCGAAGGCGCCGCCGGCGGTGGCCGACAGCAGTGCGATGGCGGCGATCGGTGCGGCAAAAAACCGGATCATTGTTTCCCCCAGCAAAAATCGATTCAACTGAAGTCACAGGCCATATTTGCGGGCTTTCCGCAAGCCACGGCCCCGTGAGGCAGGCATCCTTAATGAAGGAAGTTACCAAATCGGCAACCACGCCAATTTGGCGAAAAGCATTAGCCAAACCGGCGCATCGACGCGCGGGGCAGGGCGGCGATGCCGGCTATTGCTTTGACGAGACGAGCGAACAATGATTGATCGGACGGATTGTTGGAAAATTGCCGGTTACGGGAGCTGACGGATGAACGGTGCGGAAAGTCTGGTGCGGACGATGGTCAAGGGCGGGGTTGACGTCTGCTTCTCCAACCCCGGCACCTCCGAGATGCATTTTGTCGCAGCGCTCGACCGCGTGCCCGGGATGCGTTGCGTGCTCGGCCTGTTCGAGGGCGTGGTGACCGGCGCTGCCGACGGCTATTTCCGCATGAAGGGCACGCCGGCCTCGACGCTGCTGCATCTCGGTCCCGGTCTCGCCAACGGCCTTGCCAATCTGCACAACGCCAAGAAGGCGAATTCCGGCATCGTCAACATCGTCGGCCAGCACGCCGTCTACCACATCGCCTACAACGCGCCGCTGACCTCCGACATCGAGGGTTTGGCCCGGCCGATGTCGTCCTGGGTGCGGACCTCGCCGAACTCCAAATCGGTCGCCGCCGATGGTGCCGCGGCGATCGCCGCCGCCAGAAGCGCGCCGCCGCAGATCGCGACACTGATCCTGCCCGCGGACACTGCGTGGAACGAGGCCGAGGGCATCGCCGAGGTTCCGGCCGAGCAGCAGCGCGCGAGCTATTCGCCGCAGGCGGTCGAGCAAGCCGCAAAGATCCTGCACGGCGACGGAGAGGGTACGCTGCTGCTGATGACCGGCAGTGCGCTGAGCGAGCAGGGGCTGGCGCTGGCCGAGCGCATCGCCGCCAAGACCGGCTGCACCGTGATGGGCCCGACCTTCCGTCCCAGGATGGCGCGCGGCCGCGGCCGCTTTTCGATTGATCGGATCCATTACGTGATCGACAACGCGCTGCAGATGCTGGCGAAGTTCCGTCACATCGTGCTGGTCGAGTCCGACGATCCCGTGGCGTTCTTCGCCTATCCAAACAAGCCGAGCATACTCAAGCCCGAGGGCTGCGACGTGCATCGCATGACCTCCTGGGGCGAGAATTCGGTCGCAGCGCTGGAAGCGCTTGCGGGCGCGGTGAAGGCCAGTGCGAAGGACGTCAAGCCGCAGGCCGCGCAGGAGCTGCTCAAGCCGACCGGCGCGCTCACCCACGCCTCGATCGCGCAGTCGATCGCCTACGCGATTCCCGAGAATGCGATCCTGATCGACGAATCGCTGACCACCGGCCGCGCCTTCTTCCCGCCGACGGCGGCCGCCGCTCCGCACGACTGGCTCCAGAACATGGGCGGCTCGATCGGTTTCTCGACGCCGCTCTCGATTGGTGCCGCGATCGCCTGCCCGGATCGCAAGGTGATCTGCATGGTCGGCGACGGCAGCGCGATGTACACGATCCAGTCGCTGTGGACGCAGGCCCGCGAGAATCTCAACATCGTCACCATCGTGTTCGCCAATCGCATTTACCAGATCCTGCGCGGCGAGTTCGACAATGTCGGCGCCGGCGAGCCCGGCCAGCGCGCCAACGACATGCTCCGCCTCGACCGGCCGACGCTGGATTTCGTGGCGCTGGCCAAGGGCATGGGCGTCCCCGGCCGCGCCGTCACCAACGCGGACGAGTTCAACAAGGCGCTGGCCGAAGCCGTCGCCGAGCCCGGACCGCGGCTGATCGAAGTCCAGATGTAGGATCTGGTCGATCGCGCCGCGAATTCCGGCCTCATCCTGAGGAGCCCGCGTTACGCGGGCGTCTCGAAGGATGGTGACAGGCGGGATACGGACCTTCATGGTTCGAGACGCGCGTTCCGCGCTCCTCACCATGAGGGTCTGGTGACGGCGCATCGGAATGCGCGTGATGGGCCGGGGAGCACGATGCAGACCGAGCTGAACAAGGTGATCGCGGCGCTCCGGGACTTCTACGCGCACGAAGCATTCCTGTTCGAGAAGGACATCGGCGAGCGGGCGGTGACCCACCGCTTCGCCGTCTATCTCGAGCGGCAGTTTTCGGGCTGGGCGGTCGACTGCAACTACGACCGGCTCGGCGAGCGCACGCTGCATCTGCCCCACGGCACCATCATCTCGACCGACGATCATCTGGGCAAGTCGATCTATCCTGACGTCGTCGTGCATCAGCGCGAGATCCCGAACAATTTGCTCACCGTGGAGATCCGCAAGGCGAGCAATCACACCCCGCTCGATCACGACCAGCACAAGCTGATGGCGCTGACGGATGCGCATGTCTGGTTCGCCTACTGGATCGGCGTGCTGCTGGTGCTGGACAGGCACCATGTGACGATCTCGGAGGTCTATGTCAGCGGCGTCGTCGATCAGCCGCTGTCGCGCTGGTTCGCGACGCGGCTGGAGGAGAGCGGCCTCGGGACGGCGCGTTAAGTGGGACGTGACGTGCAACTGCGACGCGATCGGCTGGCGTCGAGCGAAAGTGATCGTGCTTCCGCCAACCGCTGCCCGCCGGCCATTCCAGCCACGACGCCGCTCTCCGATTGCCGGACCCGGCATCGCCGTCGAAACGACTCTCGGCAGCTAACGCGCAGATGCCGTCATCCGGACCGAAGATCGCCGAGGCCCGGTCATTCGGTCCTCCGTCCTCGGTCTGCAGCTGAGGCGTCGGTGCCGAACAATTGAGGCCTCGCGCCTAGCCCTTCGCTGCGGGTACGGGCGGCACCGGCAGAATGATTTCGGAAGCGACCTTCCAGTCCTTCCCGACGCGAAGCCAATTGATGATCATCAGAAACGGCCTCGCTGTTCCATCCTGCCCCGCATAAGAGACCGTGATGTTCATCGGCACGTAGGACTCGGCGACGTCGCGCGTCAGGCCGACAACCCGCAGCTTCGCATAATCTGGCTCGAGCACGACCGGACCGGAGCTGCCGATATCATGCAGCTTTTGATCAATCGCCTCGTTGCCCCAAAAGCCGGCCCAGTTTCCCTCGGACGGAATCGCGCTCTTGGCCACCAGCAGGGTCGAGGGCGATTGCCAGAACATCTCATGCAGAGCCTTGAAATCATGCTTGTTGGCCAATTCCATCAGCCTGCCGAACTTCGATTTGATCGCGCTGAGGGTCGCAGCATCCAGCGGCTCTTTGCTGACGGCGGGAGCGGACGCGACAGGCCCGATGGAAAGAGCCGCGACAGTCAGAGTGACAAGAAGCGTCTTGTACATGCAGGAATTTCCCTTCCAATGTCTGGCCCACGTCATGACAACGTCCATCGCGCCGCGATGGGTATGAGTTACCCACTCCCATCGGCCGAAGACGTCATAAGGACGTTTTAGCTTGCACATTCGCTTAGCAAGGTTGTGATCTTCGCATCGAGATTTCGAGCGACGGCCAAGGCGTCCGAGTTGCCATTATGCAGCAGATAACTCTCCATTTTGTCATAGGAGACGTGCACGCCATCGGGACGTTCGTCGATAAGCACGGTGACCGGAGCGTAAGATCCGGCATCTGGCACGTGCTTGACCATCTCTTTCATGATGAGTGGATTGCCGACCACAAGCCCGTATGATCCTGGGTGTCCTGGATCCGGTTTCACGACGCAGAATGTCGCCGAGGTCGAATTCCGCGAAGAGCATGAGGTTCGTTCGGCCGAGGCCGCTTTGTACGACGTGCTCCAGGTCCGCGAAGGAATTCGTTGCCCTCGTCTCCTTGAAAAATTCGATCATGTCGGGTTGCCCGACCGCCGACTTGAACGCGGCCACGACAGTGTCGAATGGTTTCGAGCTCGTGAGGCTGAAACGCTCCACCTCGAATTTGGCGATTGTCATCTGTCCTCCGTAACAACTCTCAGGGATGATCGCGTCGGAACGTGCCGGGTGTTACGTAGAAGCGGGCTGTGCATCCAGGAAGGTTCGGACGTGGCTGACAAAGGTCTCGTGGTGCTGAAACAGCGCGCCGTGTCCTGAATCGGGATAGAGGACCAGCTGAGCGTTGCCGAGTTCCCTAGACATGGCATAGGCGTTGTTTGCGGGCAGCATGGTGTCGTGGCTGCCGCTGACCACGAGAGCGGGCTGGCGGATGGCGCGCAGAATGGCGTGCTCGGGATCAGGGGTTGCGCACCAGGTGATCAGCGCCTTGGCCTGCGGATCGGTGACCGCGCTGCCGTTATCGGTGTCGCGGTCGTCCTTCCGCACCTTCGTGCGCTTCAGGAACGCCAGGCCGGACGACCGGCTGGCGGACGAATTCGTGAAGAACAGTGGCAGACGTGGGTCCGGCGCATCGGTCTGGGAAAACGCCTGCTGCAGAACCGCTAACAGGTGTTCTTCCCCGCCTTTCGGCGCGGTGCCGACGAGGATGAGCTTCCGGACCAGCCGTTGGTGCTCGGCGGCGATCTGTTGGGCGACGCAGCCGCCGAGCGAAAAGCCCAGCAGGTCGACTTCGGAGAGGCCGAGCAGGTTGATGAAGGCGACTGCATCTCTCGCCATCGCTGCGATGTTGTCAGGCGTTTGGCCCGTCGAGCGACCGACCCCGGCGTTGTCGAATGCGATAACAGGGCGATCGGCTGGCGATGGCGTTGACGACCGCGGGATCCCATGCATCGATGTTGCCCGAGAAATGCTGCAGGAGAACCAGCGGCGTTCCGGTAGTGGGGCCGAGGCGACGATAGGCGAAGCGGATTCCGTGGCCTTCGATGTAACGGGTCGGCGCCGCTTCGAGCGTGGCGGCGTCCTGGCTCGCGATGTCGAGTTGAGTCATGTCATCCTCCGGATGCTTGGCACAAATAATCGAGTGGGGAGACTGGTGTGGCGCAGCGACCGAGGCCTTCCTCTGTAGGCCTCTGAGCGAGCGTGCACGCTCCCGGCGCAAAAGCGCCGGGAGCGGTACCGTCACTTCGCGAGCGCCGCCTTTTCGATGACCTCAGCGACTTGCTTGGCATGGACGACGAGCGAGGCATGGCTGCCGGCGACTTCCGTCGTCTGAGCCTTGATCCTGGCTGCGAACGACTTCTGGGCCTCGGGAGCGAGGACCTTGTCCTTCGTGCTGATGACATAGAACGTCGGCTTGTCATGCCAGGCCGCAACGTCGACGGGGGCTTCGAACGCAACGTGGTTCAGTGGAAGCTGCGAGTTGGCGAGGTGCGTGGCGATCTCCGGAGGAAGGTCAGCCGCGACGGCCGACGGAAACACCTTTGGATCGATGTACAAATTGCCCTTCGCGTCGGGATGGATCGCATTGCCGCCTTCGGTCGGCGGGCCGGCCTTTGCCAGCGACGCCAGGGATTCACCGACCTCCGGCGCGAAGGCGGAGACATAGACCAGCGACGCAACCTTGGGATCGTTGCCGGCTTGCGTGATCACCACGCCGCCCCATGAATGGCCGACCAGAACGGTCCTGCCGTCCTGCTTCGCGAGCGCCTGTTTGGTGGCATCGACGTCGGCGGCGAGCGAAGTGAGCGGATTTTCCACGAGCGTGACGCGGTAGCCTTTCTTTGTGAGAATATCGGCAACGGGCTGCCAGCTGGTCTGGTCCACGAAAGCGCCGTGCACGAGCACGATGTTGTGGGCTGCTCCCTTGGGTAGTTCGGCGGAACGAGCGGAGCCGACGAATGTCGTTCCGGCCAGGAGCACGCTGGCGGCTGAGAGAAGGATATGTCGCATTGATTGTTCCTGTTGGCATGTCGGACGAACAGAGTCCGGAGGAATGGACAGGCGTTTCCAGCAAAAGCGCGGTTCTTCCATCTGCCGTTGGCGAAATGGTTGCCGCACGTAACGTCGGCCCGCCGCGACATGAACTATTCTGCGGTCCTTCCGGACGATAGGGATCAATCGTCCGGATGTTGTGTCCAATCGTCCACCGGTCTAATCTCGGCGGCATGGACATCCTCGCTCAAGTGCTCGATCGCGTTCGTCTCGGCGGGACGCTGCTGTTTCACTTCGAGCTCGGCCATCCCTGGAGTCTGGAGTTGCCGGCGCGCCCCTACGCCCTGTTTCACTATCTCAGCCAGGGCTCGGCAACCCTCGCGCTCGCGGGTCAGGAAATCCAGATGAGCGAGGGCGATTTTGTCGTGATCACACGCGGCGAGCCCCATGTGTTTTATTCGGACCGCCGGGCGAAGCCTTTGCGAATTGCGGATATCGATCGATCGTCGCCGCGTCTTGGCGTCGTTCGACATGGCAGCCGTGCAAAGCCGCTCTCGACCATGATCTGCGGCAATTTCACGGTGTCACGGCCGCTGTTCGGCAGCGTGCTGGAGCTGCTGCCGCCCGTGCTCCTGTTGAAGCCGACGGCGGAGCGTGGATGGCTTGAAGCAATCCTGAGCCGCATGGTCGGCGAGTCCGCGCATCAGCGTCCCGGCCAAAGCGTCGCGCTCTCACGGCTGACGGAAGTGCTCTTTGTCGAGGTGCTCCGAAGCTGGATTGCGTCTCTCAGTCCCGGACAAGGCGGCTGGCTCGGCGCGATATCGGACCCGCATATCGGACCGGCGCTCAAGCTGATTCACGAGAACCCGGAGCGGCCCTGGACCCTGAGCGACCTTGGCCACCGCGTGGGGCTCGGCCGCTCGGTATTTTCGGCGCGCTTTACCAAGCTCGTCGGCCAGTCCATGCACCGTTATGTGATCGAACGCCGGATGGCGGAAGCGGCGTTCCTGCTCGAAACCAGCGGTGAGCCGATCGCACGGATTGCGAGCCAGGTCGGTTACGAGACGGCCGCGGCGTTTTCAAAACTGTTCCACCGGCATCACGGATTGTCGCCCGGCCGCTACCGGGCCAACCGACACCTTGACGGAAGCCCCCCGCAACCGGACGGCTCGGCGGTAACAGTGTCCGATTGACCTCGACGAGGCGCGCCGGCCGACGCGGCGCGGTGGGCCACGAGGCCGCTCGCATGACACGAGCGGCCTTGCGTCACGTCCGTCACCCGCTCAATGCAGCGGATCGCCCTGGCCGAGCGCGTAGGCGACGATATCCTTCAGCGCGAAGCTGGATCCGGTCACCGGCGTCCATTGCGGGTCGAGCGACAGCATAGAGGAGTTTGCGCCGAACATCATACCGAGGAAGACCTCGGCGACGATGCGACCGCCGACGGGGCCGAGCTGCGGCGTGTTGATGGGGCCGGGCGCGCCGGTGACGGGGATCGTGACGGCGGTCTGGAACTGCCGCGCCTCGGCCAGGATGTAGGCCCAGAGCGGGCAATTGCCGGCAAACGCGCCGTTCGCGATGGTCGCGATCTTGACTTGCGGATCGCCCGTGCCGGGCTCGTCGACGGCCTTGCCGATGATGATCTCGTCGTCCGTCAGCGGGATCAGATTCATCGCCTTGGCGACGTCCTGGCCGGATGGCAATCCGAGCCGCCAGCTGCGCTCGAGATTGCGCAGCGCGAGCGACGACGGATTGGACGCGACTTCCGGCGGCAGCTTGCGCAGCGGGTCCACCAGCGAGGCATCGATGCGATAGGCGAACTGAAGCCGCCTCTTGTTGTCGGCATTGGTGTCGTCGTCCTCGACGCCATAGGCGCGCGTGTCCAGATCGATGAAGCGGCCCCAGTCCATGGCGCGTCCCGGGCCCATGGAACGGAAACCGGTCAGCGCGTTGTGGTCGGGATTGTTGGGGTCGGGGAAAATCTGCAACAGCATGTTGCCCGCATCGTTCATCCGGTAGCCGGGGCGGATCATGGAGTGCCCGAGCCGATAGGCCGCGACCGAGAACTCGACCGGCATGAACGGATAGGTCTTCCAGTGGTAGTAGGCGAGCTTGCTGCGGTCGTAGCGGCCCGCGGTCTTCAATTCGTCCAGCACGCTGGCATGAACGATGCGTGGCAGGAAGTCGTTCAACACGACGTACTGATAGTGGAATCGAACGCGCTGCTGCACGTCCTCGAACGACAGGCTGTCATTGTCGTCGACCATGCGGTTGTGAAAGCGTAGCATCAAGGCTTGGAACTGCGAGACGATGCTGTTCTCGTCGTTGCGGGGATCGCCGATCAGCGCGCGGCCCTTGAAGCGCGGCAGGTCGCTGGCATCGGGCACGCCCGCGCCGGTCACCTTCTCGCCGAGGCGGAATTTGATGCCGTCATACATGTAGGGCTGGTCGTTCGGACCGCGGCCGTAGAGATTATCCAGATCGAGCGACGGCGTGCGGAAGTCGACCAGCCCGTCGGGGTCCTGCTGTTTGGTCAGCGAGCTTACCGGATCGAAGGTGATGTCGTGGTCGATGAACTGGCCGAAATAGGTGTAGAGCGCGGGAATGCCGCTCTCTTCGGCGTCCGGGCCGTCCTTCGGTCCATCGAAGCCCGCGACCATCTTGTCGGCCAGCGCCGACAGGTTCGCAACATTGTCGGAATCGTTCGGGCCGAATGTCGCCGGTTTGATCTTGCGGAACATGCGACCGAAGCGGCCTTGCGAAAGCGGCGAACGCGTTGCGTTCAGACCGCGCGGGACAATTGCGTGGCGGCTGCTCATTGAAACACCTCCCTGAAAAATCGAATGAAACGGGCTAGTTTCTTGCGCTGGAGTTTGCAGCCTAAGCGCGATCACGCGTGCCACGAGCGAGATGGATCACAATTGCCGGGCATCGGAATCTTCGGAGGAGCCGCCTTGCCCGCAAGCCACGGCCGCGCATCGTGAATTTCTCCGTCGCGGCGACGGATAACATTCTCGTCATAGACGGACGCAGGCGGCTTCGCACAGTTTCCAATTCGCCGGGGCGTTGGCGAAGCGGATCGGCTTCACGTAAAAATTGTAGCGGCGCGCGCGTGGTGCGCGCACGCCGCGAACCTGTCAGTAGTCGCGCTGCTGCGAGAACGCGTAGCGCGGATTGACGCCGCAATAAGCGGACGTCCCGGAGGCGGTGGCCTGGCACTGCTGATAGCTCGTGAACTGGCAGTTGCCGGGATAGCCCCACATGCGCCCCTGCAGGCAATATCGATCGTTTGCAGGATGTGCCTGGGCGGCCGGGGATGCCACGGCGATCAGGGCCGCGAGCGATGCGAGAGTGAGGATGGTGCGACGCATTTCAGTCTCCTTCGAGAGCGAGTGGATAGGACTATGAGCTCGTCTGATGCAGGATCATGCCTGTGTTGGTGTCGGCGGAACGCCTTGCGTTCGCGACAAGGTACATCATGACGCAGCCGGCCACCGGCAATGTGATCTCGGCCACAGTTCACGATGGGGTTCCGGCCTATTGTGAGCGGACTTGCACGCATCGATCCCGGCGAACTACGCTTGCCTCATTCGGATCAGGAATTTTGGAGATTATGATGCAAAGTTCATGCTTGCTGGCTGCGACAGCAGCGCTGGCGCTTCTCATGCAAACACCGCTCGCGCTGGCGCAGGGCGCACCGGCTGCCGGCGGAACCGCGGCACCCGCGGCGACAACCGCCGCGCCGGCAGCGACGACGACAGCGCCGGGCGCAACCAATGACGCTTCCAGCCAGCCGACCGACCCCAAGAAGAGTGCGTCGAAGAAACCGGCGAAGAAGAAGATGACGCGGCAGCAGGAGATCGATCACTCGGTCGACAGCGGCACGGTGCCCGCGCGCTACCGCAGCTCGGTGCCCAAGCAGTACCAGCAATACGTTCCGTTCGATAAACGGTGACGGATCGCACGACCGCGCGAGGTGATCAGCCGTTGCGCCGCCGCTGCCATCCGCGTGACAGTCTTGAAACCAGGACCTTGGCCGGGCGGAATCCGGTCATACGTCCCCAGTGGCGGTCCGTGCGAGCGGTGCTAGAGTAGGCCGAAGCCTGGGGGGAGTAATGAGTGACGACGTGAAGGATGCTGGCCTTGTGGCCATGATCAGCAGCATCCTGGGAGGCAACAAGCGCGCAGCAGACAGTGCACCGCCGCCGCTCATTGAGGTTCCGCCGACGGCGCCGACGAACGGGTTTGAACTGGCCGAGCCGTCAACTCCCGATCTTGCGCCGGCCAAACCCGAGAACGAGCCCGATGCGGTGCCGGCTGTCACCAAGCCGGCCGAGCCGCCGGCGAAGATCGCCACCACGCCTGACGGCAAGCAGTTGCTGCCGGCCGAAGCGATCGCCGATCTCGTCCTGGGCGAGCTGCGCAAGCTCGAGAATTTTCCGGCGACCGGCGCCTCCGTGACGGTCTACGGTTACAGGCACTGGAACGCGATGATCACCTTCGCGCCGTTCTCGACCACGTTCCGGAATGCAACGCGGTTCCGCCAGGCCATGCCGGACCTCGTCTTCAAGCTGCGCCGGTTCGTTGAACTTGAGATATAGTCCGGGATAATCGCCAGCGGACGTCCGGGGGCGATTCCTCGCGGCGGGAAAGCGCAAGCGGTGAGCCCCAACAGTTCGACAGGATTTTCGACTTGAGCGTCGCCTTTACCAAAGAAGAGAGCGCGGAAACCGCCGCCGAGACGCTATTGCCGGATCGGCCGATCTCGCCGCATCCAAATCTCGTGACGGAAGCAGGCTTGCAGGCATTGCAGACGCAGCTTCAGGATGCGCGCGAGGGCTATGAAGCCGCGCAGCGCATCGAGGACGTCAACGAAAAGCGCCGGCAGTCGGCGGTGCCCTTGCGTGACGCCCGCTATCTCACCGAACGGTTGCGCACGGCGCAGGTCATTCCCGCCCCGGTGTCGACCGATATCGTCGCCTTCGGCAGCAGCGTGACGTTCAGCCGCACCGATGGCCGCGTGCAAACCTATCGCATCGTCGGCGAGGACGAAGCCGATCCCAAGGCCGGCTCGATCTCGTTCGTCGCGCCTGTCGCGAGGTCGCTGATGGGAAAGGCCGTTGGTGACGTCGTGGGGGCGGGCGCGCAGGAGATCGAGATTCTGTCGATCGGGTAGGGATGCGATCTGAGGCCTAATGGTGGGCGTATAAGGATCGAACCCCGACAGCTCTGGCTTCGGACCGGTTTCGCCAACTCCGAGGCGCCGCTGGGTCAGTCGCGCTGCCGCGATTCACTTCGCTGTTCAAAAGCCGCGAACGTCATATAGTGAGGGCCATCAAGACCAATACATTGCGTGTCAAGCAAAGGGAGGGATCCATGCGAAAGTCCCTGTTCTTCGTCATCGTAGCCGGTCTCGGCCTATCAGGACCGCAGGCTCTGGCCGCGCAAGACGATGTAGATCAGCAGCTCGGCAGCGTTCATTTCCAGACCTCTTGCAACGATGTGGCCCAGCGCCGCTTCGATCGCGGGATGCGCTATCAGCATTCCTACTGGTATCTCAACGCCAAGGAGATCTTCGGGGATGCCATCAAGGCTGACCCGACATGCGGCATGGCCTATTGGGGCATTGCGCTCACCTACATGGACAATCCGCACAATGCGATTCCAAAGCCGAACCTGGCGCCGGGCCTCGCCGCGATCATGAAGGCCAAGGAGATCGGAGCCGCGACCGAGCGCGAACGCGATTACATCGATGCGTTGATGGTGATGTATGCCGATTACGACAACATCCCTCACGCCCAGCGGATGCGCATGCTGCGTGACGCGCAGGCGCGCGTCGCGGCAAAATTTCCAGACGACGAGGAAGCCCAGATCGCCTACGCCATTACGCTCAATACGTCGGCGGATCTGAACGACAAGACTTACGCGCAGCAGACCAAGGGCGCGGCGATCCTCGAGCCGATTTCCAGGCGGCTGCCGCAGCATCCGGGCGTGACGCATTATCTGATCCACCTCTACGACTACCCGGCGCTGGCGCAGAAAGGGCTCGATGCAGCCAATCGTTACGCCAAGATCGCACCGGCCGCGCCGCACGCCCAGCACATGCCCTCCCACATCTACACACGCGTCGGCTATTGGAAGGAATCGATCGAGTCCAACACCGCTTCCGTGAAAGCCGCGATGGCCGAAAAGTCGGTCGGCAACTACCTGCACGCGCAAGACTACATGGTTTATGCTCACCTGCAGCTCGGCCAGGACAAGCAGGCGCGCGCCGTCATCGACGACATGATCAAGGAGACCGGCTTCAAGGCGACAGTCGCAGCGGCAGATTACGCGCTGGCGGCTTCGCCGGCGCGTTATGCGATCGATCGTAGCGATTGGGATGATGCATCGCAGCTGCCGGTCAGGCCGAGCGGCCTCAACTTCGCGATGGCAGTATCGCATTTCGCGCGCGCCCTCGGCGCGGCACGGTCCGGCAAGCCGGAAGCCGCCAAGGCCGACATCCAGAAGCTGGCGGAATTGCGCGACAAGCTGCAGGACGCCAAAGACAATTATTGGTCCGGAATCGTCGACGTCCAGCGTCAGGTCGCCGTCGCCTGGGTGCTTTACGCCGAGGCCAAGTATGACGAGGCCCTCAATGCGATGAGTGCCGCGGCGGATGCCGAGGACAAGACGGAAAAGCACGTGATCACGCCCGGACCACTGGCGCCGGCGCGCGAGCTTTACGGCTTCATGCTGCTCGATCGCGGCATGGCCAGGGAGGCGCTTGCTGCATTCGAGGCAACCAAGGCGAAGGAGCCGAACCGCCTGCACGCTTTCGCGGGAGCGGCCAAAGCGGCCGAAGCCCTTGGTGACAAGGAAGCGGCACGACAGAACTGTCAACAGCTCGTAACGCTGACGGCCAGTGCCGATTCGGAGCGCCCCGAGGTTGCGGCGGCGAAGAGATATCTCGCCAGCAACTGAGCCGGAACGAGAACGGTGGAGTGATGAGAAGGGCAGCCGCCATCGCCGTCGCCGCAATCGCGCTGGGAAGCACGCTGGCGGCATCGCTGTTGTGGCTCTATGTGCCACGGCATGCCGCCGCAAATTCCGCCACGCCGGTGTGGCAGGAGGTGACGTGGCCCTTCTCGATTGACCAATGGGGCAAAGGAAAGTCGTTCCGCTGCAAGGCGGCCGACTGCGGTGTCGAGGTGACGCTGTACCTGCGTGCCAAGATAGGTTTCTGCAATTGCACGACGGGCGTCGCCGATGATGATGACCTCGATCGTATGGGCGATACCGTTCTCCTGGGCGAAGTCTCTCCACTCGGTTCCGGCCATCCCATCACGATTGGGTGGATGAAAGGTCGCAGCCGCGCCTACACGCTCAACTCACGTGGCGCTCCCGGCAAAACGCTGGTGTCGGTCGTCTACAATGAGCGTTGCGACATGATCGCAGCGACCGCGGTCATTGGCCACGATCGGCCGGAGACCATCGAACCCCGCGTGATCGAGTTTCTGGGCGGCAGCACTGCGATGCACTGGGCCGAAGTCACACTGGGTCTGTGATTGACTGCGCCTTCCCGATCGGCGGGCATTTCAATGCGGCGAATGGCCCGCGCAGCTGAGGCGAGCATTGCTATCGACAGGGGCAATCTCATTCGCCTAAACATAAACCATGCGTTTCCGTTGTCTTGTGCTGATATCGAAGGTCTCCGCCGTGTCCGCGAAGCAAAGCATGGCGGCTGGATGAGACGGTTTCTCTCGGGGGCGTTGCCGTTCTACGCGCTGGCCGGATTGGCCATGTGCATGTACCTCGTCCTGTACAAGACTGACCTCTTCGACTTGAACGCCATCGTCCACGATGCAACGGCTTCGTCATGGTTTCCGGTCTTCGTGTTCGTCTGCGTGCTCCTGGAGTCGGTCTTCCCGTATTTTGGCTATTTTCCCGGAACCGCCCTCATCCTGATGTCCGTGGCGCTCAATCCGAAGCCCGCTGATGTCTCGGTTTTTATCGTGGCGTGGCTGGCCATCATCGTGGGCGCCGTCCTGAGTTACGGACAGGCTCGTTTTTTCAGACCGTTGTTGCAGCGGGTAGCTTCCAAAGCGGCGCTGAGCCGATGCGAGTCCCTCCTCGACGCCTACGGTTCTTACGCGCGCGTTGCCCTGTTCGTTCATCCCAACGCTTGCGCGATGTATTTCACCGCACTCGGACTTCTCGGCCGCGACCTGACGCGGGAGCTCGCCTATCTCGGCGTGGGTGCAGCGGCCTCCGTGGGCGTTCTGTTCGTCGTCGTGACCAGACTTGTATCGTCCGTAGGCACGACCGACGATGGGGAATTGCAGCTGTTGCTGGCCGCAGCGCTGGTCGCCATCGGGACACTGGTCGGTCTCTACACGGCCAGGCGGCCGGAGCGGACCGCCTGAAGCTTGCTCCGGAAGAGTGCGGAGGGATTTTGCGAAGCCCCACCCGGCCGCGTGGGACATATCGGGATGACGCCATCCTGCCCGTATTTTGCCCGACGGAGCAAGCGGATTCGGAAAAGGCGTAACACATTGATCCGGCTCGCATCGGCTACTGTGCATGGGGTTGTTTTCGACATTTTTGATTGAGACGGTCCCGAAGCGCCGTCAGGCGTCGACGATGGGTCCGCAATCGGGATGGTTCAGGAAGGTGAATGGTGGGCGCACAAGGGATCGAACCTTGGACCTCTCCCGTGTGAACCACAATTGGTGGACTGTAGCCAACCTAATCCAGCCATGGTCTTATAGTAAAAAGCCCTTGTACGGTAAGGACTTGTGGCCATATTGGACCATCCTTGGCCTCAGTCGGCCTTACCACATTTTGTATGTCCGTGCTGTGCCCTTCAGAGGAATTCCCTTTGGGGCACACATACTAGGAACTTGGAGGCAATGGCTTGTGGTCCATTTCTTCTCGGGTCGCGCCTCGACCCGTCTCAGGGCGCAAGGAGCAAGAGCACAAACGATGGAAAAGAGTAAAGAATCTCTCAGAGCTGAAGGAACGACGAATTACCTGAGACTCACTGACGCGGCGATCCGTGCGGCGACGCTGCCGCCGGGCAAATCGCAGCACTATCTGCACGACACAGAGCAGCCGGGGCTCGCGATCAGGATGCGCGCGACTGGTGGCAGGACCTGGGTCTTCATGTTCACAAAGCCTGGGACGAAAGGCACCCAACGCAAGACGCTGGGTGCATGGCCCAAATTCAATGAGAAGGCCGCGCGCAGGGCCGCCACCGTCGTCGCTGGGGAGGTGGTCATTGGGATCGATCCCAATGAGGTCAAGCGCGAGGCGAAGCGGCAAGCGCTGGCCGAGCGACCGTGCACGACACTGGCGACCCTGATCGTTGAAGATGGCCCCTACGAAATGTCCCTGACCGCGCGCCAGGTCGTCAACTGGAAACCGGCCATGTCGGCACTCCGACGCGGTCTGAAAGATCATTTCGACCTCGCCATCGCCGAGCTCACGCGACGGCAAATCATGGCGGCGGTGGACAGGATCGGCAAGACCGGCAAGCGCGGCGCAGCAAAGGACTTGCGCAAGCACACGCACACGTTCCTCGAATGGTGCGTCGGCGAAGGTTACGTCGAGCACAACGTGCTCGCCGGCTATCGCTTGCCCAGGGAGACGCGCGCGCAGCGGGTCGGGCGCAGAACAAAGGGCCGGGCGCTGACCGACGAGGAGATCATCAAAGTCTGGCACGCATCCGGCAAGCTTGGGACGTTTGGGCTATTGACACGAATGTGCCTACTTGGTGGCCCGCGCCGCAGCGAGCCAGCCATGATCGAGTGGCAAAATCACGTCATGGATGACCGCATCACTTTCGATGCAGCATGGACCAAGATGGGCCTTTACCACGACGTGCCGCGCACCCACCTCGTTGACGAGGTGCTTACGGCCGCAAAACATTTCCAGCGTGCGACGTCGGACTATGTCTTCCCGTCACCGAAGACCGGCGGCCAGATGTCGGGCTTCACAAACTTGGTCGACCGCCTGGTTAAGGAAGCGGGTGTCGCCAAGTTCACAATGCATGACTTAAGGCGCAGCTTGCGAACCATCATGTCACGCTGCGGCTATGACAACGAAATCCAGCGGTTGTGTGTCGGGCAAAAGCCGCGCGGGATCGATCAGGTCTACAATCACGACGAACAGTGGATCATCCGCAAGATGGCGTTCGAAGCTGCTCATGACTACATCGCGGAGTTGGTCGGCGCGAAACGGGGGGGCAAGGTCGTGCGCCTGCAGCGGACGAATCCGCTCGATCCCATCAAGGCCGAATTGCTTGGCCGCCTTCGCGAGCATTATGCGGCTGCGACGACTTAGTTGTCTTATCGCGTCCGGCCAGATAGTCGCGCACCGCATCGACTCGGTAAAGCGGGCGGCTATCGACGTAGCGCCATTTCAGCGGGTGGTTCGGATTGCGCCGCCATAACTCCAGGGCTCCAGGCGTGCGCCGGATCACGGCGGCCGTCTCTAATGCCGTTAAATTTGAGCTGCCCGGCAGCGAATCGATATCGAACGTCGCGGGCGGCGGCATGCCACGATTCTTCCGAGGTCGCTTCATGATGCGGAGCGTCTCCTTCGAGTGGCCCATCGTCAACTCTCACGATTGAAGCGAGCGAGGCTCTTGTGTAATCGCCTCGTCGCTTCTTGGGCGGAACGTCAAGAGAATCAACGCAGTCGTCGAACTTTGCCTGTCGAGTGCCGCCGATTTGACCATCATGCTCCGGTTGATGTTGCATAGGAACACGTCAATTGCGCGTCGTAGGATTGGATATCAACGCGAATAGAAGAAAAGTTGCTGGTAGGGTAGCCGAGACCACTCCGCTCGCTTTGCGGCCCTGCGAGTGGCGACGTCAGCGGCCGGTCACGCCCGCAGGCTATTGGCCGTCATGGGAAGCATGCCGATGAATGAAAAACGAACTGATAGGTGGTTCGACGCTTCGCAGCAACATCGAGGCGGGTTGGCGGACATCGGAATTGACTTGGCGATACGGACTTGCTCGGCGCCAAAGGCGCCTCACGGAAACGACTCGGCACGACGCCACTAGGACGGCGCGTCATGGAAGAACTTCGACGCATCCATCTACCGACCGTTTTCAATTGGCGTTCCATAAAAGCGACGCACCGCGTTCCAGGATTGGGTTCGTTCGCTGGCGGGCCATTCCTGTGTGCCCAATGCACGCGAGCGCTATGGGAATCTCGGTCAACCTTGGCGATAAGATCTGCCTCCTTCATCGCGTCAGGTGCATAGCCCCAAGGACATCCTGGCCGCAGAGTGAACAGTTCAGACGACAAGTGCCGCTGGAACCATCGCCATAAAGATATGTCTACGGATCATTAGCGACAAGAAAGATCTGTTCACGTTTCGCTTGACCGCGATCCATGATCTGTCTACATATCACTTCGGTGTTAATGATCCGAGAACATATCCATGGCTTCGGCTCCAAACCCGCTGCTCAAGGAACTTGGCCTGCACTTTCGAAGAGCACGAATGGCTGCTGGCCTATCCCAGGAGCAAATCGCCCTCCGGGCGAACATTAGCAGGCCCCGCTATCGCGACATTGAAACGGGTGCCGCTGCAGCCCGCGCAACGACACTCGTCAACGTTGCCCGCGCCCTTGCCATGGAAATGATGCTGATTCCGCAAGCGATGGTACCGGCTATTCAATCAATGCTGCAGCCAGCTACGGGCGATGATGACCGTCCTGCGTTCACGTCAGATGTTGAGGAGGAGGAGCATGAATAAGCCTGTCCTCGCGGCTGAACGTATCCAATCGCTCGACATCTCATTAAACGATCTTGCCGTCGGCACGCTCGTCCGAACGCCGGGCGACTACAACGCATTCAATCTCTTGCCCGCGTATCGGAGCTTGAACGGCCCTCCGATCTTCAGCCTGTCGCTTCGCTCGGCGGATGGCAGCCTCCGCCGGGATCCCAAACCCATACGCGGCGCGCTGCCGCCGTTCTTCGCGAACTTGCTGCCCGAAGAGAAACTGCGCGCAGCAATGGAAAAGCACCACGCAGCGTCAGTAAGACCTGGAAACGACTTCGATCTCTTGGCTGCACTGGGGACAAATCTACCGGGAGCGGTACGAGCATTGCCGAGCGACGGCGTCCCCGTTCCGGCCGGGCCAGAATCAGAAGGCAACAAGAAGGCGCGCTTTTCGCTCGCCGGTGTCCAGATGAAGCTCTCCGTCATGAAAAATACCGGGAAAGAAGGGGGGATCACGCTCGCCGTCGACGATGAGCAAGGGCAGTACATCGCGAAATTTCCCTCCCTCACCCATATTGGACTTTCGGAAAACGAATTCGCGATCCTGGCCTTGGCGGAAGCGCTAGGGATGGAAGTGCCTGCACGTGAACTCGTCGAAAAGACGGATTTCGTCGGCATTCCGGAAGAGTTTAACACCATGTCCCCACGGGCAAAGTGCTTCTTGTCCGTCGCTTCGATCGCCGTGCCGATGGAGCGCGCGTGCATATGGAGGACTTTGCACAGGTCTTCGGCCGCTATCCGTCCGAGAAATATACTGGTGCGGCGTATCACAATATTGCGGCCGCGCTGAACAGCGGCGTCTCGTTCGATTCCGCGATCGAATTTGTCCGTCGTCTTGCGCTCACCGTGATCACGGGCAATGGCGACATGCATCTGAAGAATTGGTCGCTACTGTATCCTGGAGACGGACGGACGCCTACGTTGGCGCCAATCTACGACGTGCTCTCAACAGTTCCGTATATCCCGAAAGATGGTCTAGCATTGAGCCTTACGGGCGAAAAGTCATTCAAGGCTCTGACTCCAGAGCGCTGGCGTAATTTCGCGAACCGCAGCCGTCTTCCAGAAGGGGCAGTGGTGACCGCTGTAGCTGAGACCGCGGCGGCCGTGCGCGACCAGTGGTCAGTTCTTCCAGAACGCGACGTCGTGCCTGGGCAGGTTCTCGAGCGTATCGATGCACATATCGACGAAATGGCACCCATCCTTGACCCTTAGGGGGCGGCAGTCCTTGAAAATGTACATCACCCGATTCCCATCGTATAAGTGACGTTTTGACGGATGCGTCCCTGACGGATTTCCTAGCCAGCCTTCCAGGCATCTTGCCAATCAAGACGCGACGGCCGGTTCTCGAAGGCGACCTCTTGTCCGCTGCCAAGCGCAGAGGAGACAGGTCGTTTCTCGACCTCGTCCTGGTGGATCGAATCTAACAGTTGGTGCCCTCGTTTGACGGCGGCTACGATTTTGTCTGGGTCTGCGGTCCATGTGAAGGGTTTTGCATCACTATTGGTTTCGTCGAGGAAGCGGTTGAGGGCGGCCTTGAGTTCGCGGACCGATCGGAAGACGCGCGTTGAGGCGGCGTCTGGAGAGCTTGGCGAAGAATCCTTCGACGGCATTGAGCCACGAGGATGAGGTGGGCGTGAAGTGGAAGGTGAAACGCGGATGGCGATCGATCCATTTGCCGACCTTTGGGTACTTATGGGTGGCATAAATGTCGAGGACGACGCGGACAGCCTTTTTGACCGAAACTTGAGCCTCGATCTGGTTGAGGAAGCGGATGAACTCCTGAGCCGATGCTTCTGCATGCTGGAATATAAGCGAGGGTGGCGTCCAAGGCGTTAGAGCAGCCCTCGTCCAAGGCGGCGGATCCATTGCCGCTGCTATCAAAAACGCTATAGCGAGGTCGCATCGGCTGGTTGAATTGCAGAACGGGGCCGGCCTGATAGAGTGGACAGAAGAAGCGCGCTTCGCCGCAATCGTCCGTCTCGCAGATGCGATGAAGACTAAGGAAATACTAGATCTCGCCAAGTCGCTCGGGGTTGACATGTCCTCAAGTTGGCGCGACCGCGCAATTTCGATCATCGATGGTGTCGATGCTCTCCGCGCTCTTGAGCGCGTCTCGTGGGAACTACTACAATCTCCAACGCTGGAGCACGAGCTGATTGAACAGCTCTTAAGGCAGGCGCAGGTTTCCTGCAGGTCCGTCGAGCTCTACTTTGGTTGCTCTCACATTGGCCACCCGAGCTTGAGGATTGGCGTTGGCTTCACCGAACCCAATAGGCGAGGGCTGGCCAGGTCCCCGGAGTTCGGATCGATCGCTGTGGAGTTACCCCAAACCTATACTGGCACGCCTGCTTGAGACTGTGTGATCTCCAGATGAACGCCGCTACAACTGCGCTTCTACGGTCGGTCCTCGATGAGGTCTGCGTAAGCCTTTCCGCTACGAGACAGGCGCTCGCGTTGATGTCGCCTCGAAAATTCTGGAAGCTGCCAGCAGAGGCGAGACGAGGCCCGAGCGGCTCAAACAGATCGGTCGGGAAGCGCTTTCCAAAGCTCCTATCATGGCGCGACAGGTCCTCGGCACCACGCGGGCTCCCTGCTTTGATTGTCCACCAGAGTGTGGGTGCACTCGGCCGTTAGGCGGCAGTTCTGAGCAGACATGCGGCGCCTGTCGTTGTGGTTGTGATGTGCTGCATCGCCCCATATTTCTGAGGGAGGTCAGCCATTGGTTAGATCACCTATTTCGTGATCGCCGCGATGTTCTTTTGGGACTCTCTTTGGAAGTTGCCGTTCTAATGATCGCGCTGGCTAATCTCAGACTATCGGCATGCTGATTGGCATGATGTTTCGAAAAGTCTGGTCGTATTGCGACTTCCCGGGACCGGCTGGCAAGTGCTCCATCCCGAGGATTGCGCGGAGGAGATGGGCAAGGGCTTTTTCAGTCTTGCGTCGGCCCGAATTCGCTCGCCAGGAACTGATCTTGTGTCCACTGCCTCAGCGCATCATCGTTGAGCGCCGAGTTGACTAGGGCATTCCAGTTCTTACCTGCCTCTTTCCATTTCGTTTTCCGATCCGGAAGGTTCCGCAGCAACTGGAATGCGTTCGTTGCAATCTTGCTTGCCTCTTTACCTTCAGCAGCCTCGCGGATCACGTCTTTGAACATTTGCTCCGGAAAAATCCACCCGGCGCCCGTGACGCGGCCGGCAAATATGTACTCGAATGAGGCGTGAAACATGACGGCAGCTAAGGCATCCTCATGTTCCGTGCCTGCACTACGCTCGTCAAACCATTGCAGCAGCCTTCGAACAGCGGCAGCGGGGGCAAACTGGCGATCACCGAGGGTCAGAGATACGAACATGTATGCGATGTCCGATTGAAGTTCGTCGTCCAGAGACACGTACCAATCTTTGATCGCTTGAATAGGTGTCATGAAAAAATCTCAAGAAAAACGTAGTGAGACAGGGGATGCGCGATTTGGCACGCTTGTTCACGTACTGCCATGGCTCTCAATGCAGCTTGATTGTCTGCAGAGACCCGCGGTTCACGAATCCCTGCGTCTCTGCTGTGCGGCATCGACGGTGGTGCTCGCAGCAGCTCGATCGCACCTCGCTGTCGCTGCAAAACGACAGGCTCCGAACAGAAAAGGATATGAAGCAACGGGGAACAGTTGGTAAGTCCTGCATTTCGGGCGGTTCAAGTCCGTACTCGTTGCCAACGTGCGATCTTGTCGCCGCGCAACATGAAGCGGCAGTAGCAAGCAGCTTCGCGGAACGGTTAAACTGAGGGCGCTCTCGGCTACTGCCGGCGGCGAAGCCTGCGAATCGCGCTGCGCGAGAATTCTGGGTATCGAGAGCTGAAAATTCACATCGTCAACCAAACTCAAGCAACGCGACCGCCGCACATGTTAGCAGCATCTGCCGGAGCCCGCGCTCGGCTTCAAACAAGGACCTGAAAAGTAACGGTAGTCACGGATCGTCCCGCGATTCGGACGCAAATTCAGAATGTCCTTTCGAGTTTTCGGGAGAGGCCCTTTGATGTTTTTCCCGGGCCGTTTCGGCACGACTTACGGGCTGTCAAGCATCGAAGCTGATCCGGGACAGCCCAGTGCTCCACGAAGGCGAGCCTACATTTCCCGAGGAGACGCAGCCAAAAACTCGCGAGAGTGAGTTTCCAATCTAAGGTCGCGACAGAGCAAGAAGATTGAAAACTACCATACGCGCGTGAATGTATCGGCACCCTTCAACTTGCCGGGCTTGCCGTTCTTATCAACGTAGAACAACGTCCATGAGGTCGGCATTTGAGACCCGTTGAGTTTTCCAACCCACCGGGTGAAGGAATTGCACTGGGCAAAGGTAACAACAAAATACAAGCCTGTTGGGCTAACGGCTCCCGATGCAGGATAAGGAATGCCCTGGCACGCAAACCCTTGAGCATGGTTTGTGAAAGTCCCTTGTATTGCCCCGCTATTGGCGGACCAAACAAGAAGTTCTGAACCTCTTTCATTCTTCCAGTATGAGGGAGCAGGAAGCCTCTGCGCAATGGCCTCGGCGGAAAAAAAGAAGGAATGGGCGAGCAGCAAGAGTCCCAGAAGTCTCTTCATATTGAAGCCCCAAAAGGTCGCAATGTGGATCATCCAGCGTGATACAACTTGAGGTCATATTCGCTGCTCTTATCTCGCTTTCGGCAAAGGAATGCGGCGCATACACCCGAAATCACGCTGGATCGCCGCGTAGCCGGACCCTATCGAGCCCTCGGTCTTTTCATCCCCGAATCGGTTCGCCTGGGCGGCCGAGCGCCGAGCCGATGCTCCGTTATTCTGATGTGAGGCAGCAAAGCCATGACTATGGTCGGAGGAGATGCGGAGAGTAGAGGTCATTGTCCACGAGCTGTATCGGATCGGGCAATGCCGAACGCGACGATAAGCGCCGCGGCGCCGACCTCGATAGCTCTCATCGTGAGCACGCCGAATCCGGCCCGGGCCTTTGGCGAGGCGGCTTGCGATCAACAGCTGGTATGGACCGTTCTACGACCTGGTCCAGGCCGCGCTGTCGAAGTCGGCACCGGTCACGGTCGAGCAGTTCTATAGCGAATTGTTGACCTTTACCGGCATCGCGCTGCCCTGCTTTTATGGAGCCTAAAGCAAGTGCCGCTGCCCACGGCGCCAAAGCGCCCGCTGGACCAATTGCATCTCACTGATCTGATCGGCCTTGGGGTCTCAAGGTATTCCTCCGTTGAGGGCCGCCTTGTTTGACGGACGCGAACGCTGCAGGTCCTAGGGGTAATCCTAGGAGAAGCGCTATGACGATTTCGAGGGTGGAGGTGATCACATCGGTCGAGCGGCGGCGCCGGTGGTCGCAGGATGAGAAGGAACGGCTTGTTGCAGCTTCGCTCGAGCCCGGAGCGAGTGTTTCCGAGGTGGCTCGCATGGCTGGCCTTCATGTAAGCCAGCTGTTCCGGTGGCGCAAAGAGCTTTGCAAGCACGGTGAAGCGAGTATAGCGCCGTTCGTGCCGGTCGAGATTGGGCCGTCTGTGCCGCCGCGGGAGATGGCCGAAGCGCCATTGACGACGACGGCGGCGCGTCGACGGAAGAGCCTGGGCATCATCGAGATAGATCTTGGTAGGGCACCGCATCCGGGTCGATGGCGAGGTTGATGGAGACGCACTACGTCGCGTTCTCGATGCTTTGGTACGCCGATCATCCCGGTTCCGACAGGCGCGCGAGTGTGGCTTGCGACAGGCTGCACGGACATGCGCCGAGGCTTTCCGTCGTTGGCGCTGCAAGTGCAGGAGGTGCTTCGCAAAGACCCGCTCAGCGGTCATCTGTTCGTCTTCCGAGGTCGCCGCAGCGACCTTGTGAAGATGATCTGGCACGATGGCCAGGGAGCATGCCTGTTCACCAAAAGACGGGAGAGAGGGCGGTTCATCTGGCCTTCGGTTGCGGGCGATGCAGTGACGATCTCGCCGGCGCAGATGAGTTACCTGTTGTCCGGGATCGATTGGCGCAACCCGCAAGAAACCCAGCGTCCGACGCGGGTCGGATAGCCGTTTTGGGTTTGAATCTGCTGCTTGATCTGATTCAATAGCTTCATGATATCGAAGCCGGACGACCTTCCATCGGATCTTGTCAGTGCCCTGGCAGCGCTGCAGGCCGAGCGTGAGGCCCGGCTGCGAGCCGAGGCGATGGCTGCCAGCGCGCAAGCGGAGCTGTCGGACAACGCGGCGCTGATCGCGCATCTCGAGTTGCGGATCGAGAAGCTCAAACGCGAACTGTACGGGCAGCGCTCGGAGCGCACGGCGCGGCTGATCGAGCAGTTGGAATTGGAGCTCGAAGAACTCGTCACCACGGCGAGCGAGGATGAGCTTGCCGCGCAGGCCACAGCGGCGAAGACGCAGAACGTCCGCCCCTTCATGCGCAAGCGGCCGGTGCGCAAGCCATGGCCGGATGACATCGAACAGGAGCGCGTCGTTATCGAGGCTCCGACGACCTGTGCCTGCTGCGGTGGATCGCGGCTGGCGAAGATCGGCGAGGATGTGACCAAGACGCTGGAGGAGATCCCGCGTCGCTTCAAGGTCGTCGAGACGGTGCGGGAAAAGTTCACCTGCCGCGATTGCGAGAAGATCAGCCAGCCGCCCGCGCGGTTCCATGCCACACCGCGCGGCTTCATCGGCCCACACTTGTTGATCCATTGCCCGCCTAAAGCTTACCGATCCACTCATGGATCTCGGTCAATATCTCTTCAAAGCTTGGTTGGTCACCATAATATAGAGCGCTGCTGTGCTCATAGGCGTTCGCATATAAGGCCCTTGTTTCGGCGTTGCTTAGTAGGAAGGCTTCATTTTCAGCAATGTTCTGATTGTCGCCTTGCCGGAAACGTTCCTGCTTGTGGGCCTCGTAGGCTTCGGTGCCGATGAAATTCTGGACTTCCGGTCGCTTCAGCAGAGCGTAGACGTCGTAATAGTGCCGCATGAATTCGGACGGATCACTACCATCCGCCTGCTGCTTGCGAAATTTTGTCGAGATCGTCTGGAGCTTCTCGACGAACGAGTATCCCGGATCATAACAGGGAACGTCTTTCGCGCGGTTGTCGATGATGGCCACACCCTGCTTAACCGCGTGGTCGTAAGCCCATGAGCTGATCAGCTTCGGCGTGTTGGGTGCCACCGTATCAAAGCCGACTTCGAGCAGCACGCCGTCTCTCAATCCTTCCAGCGGCTCGGAAATGCTTTCATAACTCAGCCTGATTCCAGCGCTCCGGTAATTCGGGACGTCGTCGAAGACGGTGTCACGCTCTATGCTGGAAATGCCGTCAATCCTGATGTTTTTTGCCAACCAGTCGTAGAAGTCGGTTCGCGTCTTGATCTGCGCCCGGCTATTCTGGTTCTTGCCGACCTTCACATTCTGATCCGCCGGTGGCTTGATAAGAATGTCGATGTCTGAGCTGCACCCGGTTCTGTTGACACCGGCTTAAGCTAATCCGACCTTCCGTTCGAACTCCATAGGCTCAGATATTCGATCGTCGAATGCCTTCGCTTCGGATTGTACAACGAGGTTTGAGAACGCCCACAGGACCGTTCTTCGCGAGGTTCTTTATCGATATCATCCTTGGTTTGGCTGCCGAGTTTGCGTTCATGGGGCCGTCGACAAGGCTGGCGATGTCGCCTTCCGCTGCACGCTGGATGGATCGCAAGCAGATCGTTGGCTGGAGGTTCCAGCATGGATGTTCGACCGGACGGCATGCCCTGAGGCGGAGCTTTTGGCAGCTCGGCCATTTGTCAGCATAACCGCACTTGCAGCGTTTTCAGCGCTTCTCGATCTGGCGTTGATGGATCGAACGTCATCAGCTGCTCTGCTTTCTAGCGCATCCAGAGCCTCTCACGACCAGAATCGGGGAGAGACCCATGTCACGGCAGACGGCAATGCCAGGGAGCGGATACCGACACAATCGACAACCGCGGCCGCAGCAGCAGATGGATCTGTTCGGGAGCGGCCTTTCGAACGGCGCCATCGGCGCACCAGCATGGCTGGAGCTGCCGGCGGAAGCTCGGGCGGCCCTCACAAGCCTGATGACGCAGTTGATCGTCGACCATGCTGCGATGACAGCGACGCCGCCCGCGAAGGAGGTCGGTCATGATCTCTGACAAGGTCAGGCCTCATCATCTGGAGCGCAAGGCGATTCTTTACGTGCGTCAATCCTCGGCACATCAGGTGTTGCACAATCGCGAGAGCAGCGCGTTGCAATACGCCATGCGGGACCGGCTGACGGCGCTCGGTTGGTCTGAGATCGAAGTGATCGATGATGATCTCGGTCGTTCAGCCGCCGGCGGGGTCCAACGCGCTGGTTTTGAGCGGATGGTAGCGGAGGTTTGCCTCGGTAAGGTCGGTGCAGTTTGCGCCCGCGAGGTCTCGCGGTTCGCTCGCAACAGCCGGGATTGGCAGCAACTCATCGAGATGTGCCGCGTGGTCGACACCGTTCTGGTCGATCAGGAGACCATCTATGCGCCAAGGCACGGCAACGACCGCCTGCTGCTCGGGCTCAAGGGTAGCCTCAATGAGTACGAGCTGGATCTGTTGCGCCAGCGCTCGCTCTCGGCCCGCTATGAGAAGGCGCGCCGGGGCGAGTTGATTGTGGCGGCGCCCGTCGGCTTCGTGAAGGCCGGCGACCGCTATGAGAAAGATCCGGATCAGCGCGTCCAGGAAGCGATCCAGTTGGTGTTCGACAAGGTCGAGGAACTGGGCAGTGCCCGACAGGCGCTCTGCTGGCTCCACGAGTACAATCTCGATCTGCCGGTGAAACAGTCCAACGGCGACACAGCCTGGCGGCGACCGAGTTACTCCGCCATCCACCGGATCATTGAGAACCCGGTCTACGGCGGCGCCTATGCCTATGGTAAGACGGCTGTGGCGGCGGGATACACCGCCGAGGGCGTGACCGTGAAGATCCGCCGCAAGACGCGGAACGAATGGTTGACGTTGAAGCCTAATACCCACGACGGGTATGTGAGCTGGGAGAGGTTCGAGGCGATCCGCGCGATGGTCAGCAGCAACGTTCCCACTGGTCGGCATCACGGCGCGCCCAAGCATGGAGACGCGCTGCTGGCCGGTCTGATCCGGTGCAAGCGCTGCGGCCGCAAGCTCACACTCCGGTACTCAGGCATGAAGCACCATATCCCGCGCTACAGCTGCAGCCGCGCTTGGATGGACAATGGCGGCCCTCACTGCATCGCCTTCGGAGGATTGCGCGTCGATGATGCAATAGAGGAAGCACTGCTTGGCGTTGTCGGCCCAGGCGCTATCGCCGCTGCAACCGCTGCCGCCAAGGGAGCCAGGGAACGCCGCGATCAGGTGCGCGATGCTCTCAATCGCGACCTCGAGGCGGCGCGCTATGCCGCCGACAGGGCTTTCCGGCAATACGATGCCGCTGACCCCGCGAACCGGCTGGTGGCGAGTGAGCTGGAAGCGCGCTGGAACAGGGCGCTCGCTCACGTGGCGGAGGTCGAGGGCAAGATCGCCATGCATGATGCAGTGACGTCCGCGCCCATTGCTGATCCAGCTTCGCTCAGCGTTCTTGCCTCGAACCTCAAAACGGTCTGGGATGCGCCGACGACGGATGCTCGCCTCAAGAAGCGCATTGTACGCACCCTCGTCCATGAGGTCGTGGCCGATATCGACGACGCGGCTTCCGAGATCGTTCTCATCGTCCACTGGGTGGGTGGTGCCCACAGCGAGTTGCGCTTGCCCAAGCGCCGGCGCGGACAGCGCAACAGCACCTCTGCCGATATTATCCAAGCCGTGCGTCAACTGGTGCTGATCGCCAGCGACGATCTGATTGCCGGCCTCCTCAACCGAAACGGCCTCAAGACAGGCAACGGCAATCGCTGGACCCGCGAGCGCGTCACATCAATGCGCTCGAGCTACCACCTCCCGGTGTTCAAGCCCGCCGATGACGGGATCGAACCCTGGCTCAACCTTAGCAACGCCGCAAAGCTCCTGAAGATCGCGCCCAAGACGCTCCGGCTGGCCGCTGAAGCCGGCGAAATCGAAGCCTTCCATCCGCTATCGGACGGCCCGTGGATCTTCGCCCGCGCCTCGCTGATAACAACTGCCGCTCAATCTATCGCCGAACGAGCGCGACAGAACCCAAGATACCACCACGGGATCGCATCCCAATCAGCAAAGTCTCTTCTCTACAACAACATAGACAGATGGGTGTTCTGATGCGCGGTTGTAGAAGCGCTCGATGTAGTCGAACACGTCGGCCTTGGCCTCGTTGCGTGACCGGTACACTTTGCGCGCTGTTCGCTCGGTCTTCAAGGACGAGAAGAAGCTCTCCATTGCAGCGTTGTCCCAGACATTGCCTGACCGGCTCATCGAGCAGACCACGCCGTGATCGGCCATCAGCCTCTGGAACTGTTCGCTGGTGTATTGGGCGGATTCAAACGGTCGTCGCAACACCAGTTACTTTCACTCATAACAGAAGATCGCCAGATCGCCATCACCAGGGCATCGGTGACGAGCTGTGCCGTCATTGCTGTACTCATTGACCAGCCGACCACCCGCCGCGAGAACAGATCAACGACTGCGGCCACATAGAGCCAACCCTCCGCCGTCCAAACATAGGTGAAGTCAGCGATCCATTTGCGATTGGGAGCGGGCGCTTCGAAGGAGCGGTCGAGCACGTTGGGAGCGACGGCGGCGATCTGCCGCTCACCCAGATCGGGCGGCAGTCGACGCCGTCGTGGGCGTGCTTTAAGGGCCTGCAGCCGCATCAATCGTTCGATCCGGTGCAGCCCGCAAGATATCCCTTCGGCCAGCAGGTCGTGCCACACCCGCCTGGCGCCATAGGTCCGGTCGCTGGCCAGGAAGCTGACTCGAACCTTCGCGCCAAGCTCTTCTTCGGTCCGGCTGCGTTCACTGCGCGGCCGTGTCAGCCAGGCATAGAAGCCACCCCGCGAGACACCGAGCGCCTCGCACAACCATTCCGCCGGCCAGATCCTTCGGTGCTTCGCAACGAAACCGAACTTCACGTCGATTCCTTCGCGAAGTAGGCCGCGGCTTTTTTTAGGATGTCCCGTTCGGCTTTAGATGACCTCGCGCTTCAGCTGCGCGATCTCCAGTTGCTCTGGCTTCATCTGACCGTGGCCAGGGAATGCATGTTGCGGATCGTCCGCAAGCTGCTTCACCCAACTGCGCAACTGGGTCGGATGAATACCAAGGTCTTTGGACGCCTGCGCATACGACACGCCGCGCTGCTTGATCAGCCGCACGGCCTCAAGCTTGAACTCCCGCGTAAACTGCCTTCTCTCCATGACGCACCTCCTGCTCCATAAAACACCTAACTTGGTGTCTTCGGAACCGGGTGCAGCTCAAGTGTCCTCGATCTCGAAGAACGTCTGGCCGCCGAGGTAGTCGTCCGTGAAGAACTCTGGCTTTAGGCTGGCGCAGTCTGAAGCGCGGCGGTGAGAGCGGTGAGGATTTGGCGCAGCAACAGGCTGAGCCAGCGGATGAGGCGGCGGAAGTTGTAGCCGGCGGCGGCGAGGACGGCGTTGGCAGCGTCCCCCTGGCGGAGCCAGAGATAATTGCGGCCCATGCGGTGCTCGGCCTTGAGATGGCCGATGACGGGTTCGACGGCGGCCCTGCGGCGCAGTTCGCGCTTGATGTTGGGCGTCACCCCTCGCTTCTGGCCGGAGATGAAGACCCTGAACTTGTGATCGGGCGGCGCGTTGTGGCCGCGGTATCCCTTGTCTGTCATTCGGCCTGCAATATTGGCTCTGACTCATATGTGGAACGGCCCGGGCTGCAAGATCTTTCTCTGGTTGAACAAGGGATGACGGTGCGGTCATATGTTCGGCCTGTGAAGCGGCGCCTGGCCGCTGGCCACGATGATATCCGCGGAAGCAATCGCCCAATCAATTTCTCGCGCTCGAAGCGCAGTGAGTCAGGCGGTCTGATTGCTACCGGGAATGACGTCATTCGGGGTTCATCCAGATTTGCACCTTGCCTCCTCGGCAGCTTTCTTCTTCCGCCGGAGAGCTCTTAAGATTAGGATTTCAGCATTGCGGTCGGCGCCTGATAGATGCCGCCTCTGACCAGCAAGGCCCAGATCGTGCGCGCAATCTTATTGGCGAGCGCGACCGATACGACCTTGACCCGGCCGTCTTTGCAGCATGGTCCGAATCCAGAGTGGGACTTTCAAGCCTCGTTTAGCAAGCTTGATGATAGAGGTCGCACCAACGATCAAGAGCGTCCGTAGTTGCCGATTTCCACGCTTTGATATCGCGCCGAGCCTTTCTTTTCCGCCGCTCGACTGTGCCCTCGGTGTGAGCCCCGTCCAAGCCGCAAAATCTCGTGCAGTCGCAAAATTGCGAGCATCCAAAACCGATGTCCGAACGGTAGCGGCGATGAGAGGACCGACACCCGGAATGCTCATCAGACGCCTTGCATCGGGGTCCTTTCTGACGGCAACCAAAATCTCTCTGTCGAGCTTCTCTATGCGGGTTGTAAGCAGCTCAATCTGTTCAGCGAATAGGATCAGGGCAAAGCGGGCGGCGCCGGGGATCCTATTGTCTTTTTCGTCCCGGAGAAGCACCAGGAGTTTTGCGATGCTTGCCATGCCTGTGCCGGCGATAATGCCCAATTCGGCCATATGAGCACGTAGGGCATTTGCAGTCTAGCTGCGCTGCCTCATCAGCAGCTCTCGCGTTCGCAAAATCATGCTGGCCGCTTGTTGTTCGGCAGTCTTCACCGGTACGAACCGCATTGTCGGGCGGGTGACCGCCTCACAATTGGCTTCAGCATCCGCCACGTCGGTCTTGTTTCGTTTGACGTAAGGCTTCACGTAGGCTGGCGGCATCATGCGGACAGCGTGGCCCAGCGCCGCGATCTCGCGTGCCCAGTGATGGGCACTCGCACAGGCCTCCATACCTACCAAGCAAGCTGGAAGGCTCCGAAAGAAGGGCAGAACCTGCGATCGCCGCAATGTGCGACGAACCAAGACTTTCCCGTTTTCGGCGATGCCGTGAACTTGAAAGATCGACTTGGCCAAATCCAAACCCACCGTGATAATCTTCTCCATGGAACGGTCCTTCCTTTGTGGCGCTTCTCTACGCGACCACGTTAGGCACTTTTGATGCCGGTTCGAAGGGCCGTTCCACACCATCACTTTTGATGAAGTTCAAGCGCCGGCTCGTGTTGGTTTCACAAAGGAATCAATATGATGCAGCGTGCCCTACGTCCGTCGGCTCTGGTCCCTCACGGGTTTGACGTGGAAAGCGCCTTTTGTGATGGCGCTACGACCGTGATCACCGTGCGTCCCACGAGCGGGACGAGTCTCTGTCCCGGATGCGGGACCAGTTCTGGGCGGATCCATAGCCGATATCAGCGTCGCCTAACCGATCTGCCGCTTGCGGGGCGGCAGGTTCGCTTGGTGGTCGTGGCGCGCCGCTTCCGCTGCGTTACTGCTCTCTGCGGTCGGCGTATTTTCACCGAGCGCTTCGATGACGGCGCTCTAGCACCGTGGGCGCGGCGAACGACCCGGCTCGATCTGATCGTCCATCACCTTGGCCTCGCCTTGGGTGGCCGCCCGGCGGCGAGTTTTGCCCGTCGACTTATGCTGCCCGTGAGCAACGACACATTGCTTCGGGTGGTTAGAAAGGCGCGGATGTCCGCCCTTTGCTGCGCCGAGTGTTATCGGCATCGACGATTGGGCCTGGCGGCGCAATCAGCGGTACGGAACGATCGTCTGCGACCTCGAGCGGCGACGACCGATCACTCTCTTACCCGACAGAGAGCCGGCCACCGCGCAGGCCTGGCTCGCGGGGCAGCCACAAATCGCTGTGGTCGCGCGTGACCGCGGCGGTGGTTATGCCCTTGCTGTGGCCAAGGCACTCCCGCATGCCACCCAGGTCGCCGACCGTTGGCACCTCATGGAGAACGCCAGCCACGCCTTCCTGGATGCTGTTCGCAAATCCATGCGCCAGGTCCGCATCGTGGTCGGCTCCGCCACCATAAATCCCAACTTATTGACCGCCGCCGAGCGCATTCAATATGAGGGCTATCTTCGGCGAGAAGACACCAACTCGGCAATCCTCAAACAGGCTGAGACGGGCGTCTCCATAAAGGAGATCGTACGGCTCACCGGCCATAGCCGGGGCCTCATCCGCAGGGTATTGCGAGGTCAGCGATCCGACGTGTTCAGGGTGCGCGAGAGCTCGCTCGAGCACTACCTGCCATGGCTCGATGTTCAGTGGGCCGCTGGTCATTGTAATGGCGCCGACCTGTGGCGTTGCCTCAAGGCGCAGGGATTTAGAGGCTCGGTGCGAGTCGTTGCCGAATGGGCGACACGCCGTCGGCGTGCCGAAATGCCCGATGCTCAGAGCCTGCAGCGCGTACCGTCCGCGAGAACTATCGCCCGCCTGATGACCCATGGCCGCGATACACTATCAAGGTCAGAGACCGTCACCATTGCGGCGATCGAGCAAGGCGTTCCTCTTCTGGTGGAAGCTCGAGAGATCATAGCCGCTTTCCATGCGATGATCCGCAAGAAGGCTCACGGAGAGCTTGAACCATGGTTGGAACGGGCACGCGCA
The DNA here is from genome assembly GCF_054056555.1 of Bradyrhizobium sp. LM2.9. Classification (NCBI taxonomy): domain Bacteria; kingdom Pseudomonadati; phylum Pseudomonadota; class Alphaproteobacteria; order Hyphomicrobiales; family Nitrobacteraceae; genus Bradyrhizobium; species Bradyrhizobium sp. LM2.9. Next base: position 4,689,028 of record NZ_JBSRYJ010000002.1, on the reverse strand, counting down.
AGCCTCGTCATGTCTTTCGCCAACGGCGTCATCAAGGACAAGGCCGCCGTCAGCGCAGCGATCACAACGTCCTGGTCCAACGGACAGACCGAGGGCCAGATCACCAAGCTCAAACTGGTCAAACGCCAAATGTACGGACGCGCCAAGCTCGACTTGCTACAGGCTCGGTTAATCGGTGCCACATGACCAGTGCTGCACCAAAATTGCGTCAGAGCCCAAATTTGACCCCTCGTATTGCCTCACTTGCAGATGTTACCCTGGCGGCGCCGTGGCCGATGACGATCCGAGGTCGCCTGATGGGTCGCGCCAGGTAGCTTTCCCGGCTTGCTCGATGAGAGGGGCTGTGGGCGGGTCGGGCCCTACATAGCCCGAGCCGTCCACAACCCCGGGCAATGGGGCTGCGGTCGTGACGTCCGCAAGCGGCTCCTTCGCGAGCAACTGCTTAACAGTCTTCCGTCGAAGCACCCTCAGCAGACGCTGCACAATAGAATGCTGCGTCGGCCCGAAATCCTCGGGGTATTTCTCGCTCAGCCGGCAGACAATGGCGAGCGCAGTTAGCTGCGGCTGCTCGGCGAGCCAACCCTCGATCACAGCAATATGCGGATCGAGCTTGGACGGCATGCGAACCCTGGTTTTATAGGGCCGACGGGTGCGCCGGTGTGTGGCACGTGGCTCGCCGGAGGTCGTCGTCTTGCCGAGCGTCTTCGCAAAGGTGGCTGTGGTGGCTGGCGCGGTGCTCGTGCTGGCGGCTTGCAGGCCGCGCACTTGTCCGGCACGACGATCGACGCGATTGCCGAGTTCGTCCTGGGTCGCGCGAATCTCGGCCAACAGCCCGACCGGATCGAGCGAGCGATACTGATCGCGCAGCCGCTTCTTTGCGGCTGCGGTGACCTTGGGATGCGCCAATGCACGCTCATAGGGTGTTGATGGGAGATGATAGCGCTTGATCACTTTAGCCCCTTCGCGGCGCTTCTCCTTCAGCTTGAATGACGGCTGGAAGAAGTTGACGTAGAGCCTTGCCGCCGCATAGAGGCGACCCATCACGCGCGCCGTCTCGACGCCATCGAAGCGGCCATAACCCATGAGGCGGCGGACGACGGCACCATTCTTCTGCTCGACGAACGCCTGATCGTTCTTCTTGTAGGCGCGCGAGCGTGTGACTTCGAGCTTCTGTTCGCGACACCATGGCACTACGACATCGTTCATGAAGGCGCTGTCGTTGTCGAAGTCGACGCCGCGCAACAGCCAGGGGAACAGGCTCTGTGCGCGGTTGATCGCCTCGACGACCAGCGAACCTTCCCGCGTCACCAACGGCAGACACTCCGTCCAGCCCGTGGCGACATCGACCATCGTCAAAGTCTGGATGAACGAGCCAGCCACCGACGTTCCGCCATGGGCGACCATGTCGACCTCGCAGAAGCCAGGCGGCGGGCTGTTCCAGTCATTGAACGTGCGGATCGGGACCTCGCGCCGGATTGCCGAATAAAATCCGGCACGGCGTCGCCTGCCACCGCTCGCCGCGACCTTCACGTCCACGAGCAGGCGGTCGATGGTTGCGGGGCTGATCGAGAGAACACAGTCACGATCCGCCTGGCCAAGTCGCAATCGGCCATATTGCTCGAGGGCAGGCAGCAAGGTCGGGATCATCACCTTGAGCCGCTTGCCGCACACCCGATCCGACGCCTCCCACAGCGCCGTCATCGCGTCCTTGATCGTCGCACCATATCTACGCTTGCGCTCTCGCGGTGCCTCAACTGCGCCGGGCCCAACCGTTGCGCGTCGCCGGAGTGCGCGCACCGCATGCTTGCGATGCCAGCCCGTCGTCGCGCACAGCTCGTCAAGGATCCGCCCCTTCTCCGCTCGTTTGGCCGATCGGTAACGTTCCATCACCGCCGACACCACCTCGCGCCTCGCGCCCATGCTGATCTTTCCCGCCATGGAGGCCAGCGAACCAATTTGGTGGCGCCGCTGCATTCATCGGCGAGAAGTTGTCCAGTAACATTCTGGGTGAGGCAATGCGCCCCGTATCGGCGTCCAATTTTGGCTCTGACGCATATTCGATGATCGTGATTGTTTTTATGGCGCGCCAATCAGCCTGGCTTGAAGTAGATCGAGCTTAGCGCGCCCGTACATCTGCCGTTTGACCAGCTTGAGCTTGGTGATCTGAGCTTCCACTTGGCCATTGGACCAGGGTTGCGTAATAGCGGCGTGCACCGCGCCCTTATCGTTGGCGATTCCATTCGCGAACGAGGCGATGAGGCTCTGCTTGGATTCATCAATCCAAGGTTCGAGCTCCATCTCGGCCTTCTTTCGGATCATCGCGTGGAAGCGGCCAACGAGGGCTTGCGCATCGGCCAGCATAGGGACGTTTTGTTCGATGACCGCAAGCGTGACGGTCTCGGCCCTGGTTAGGTGGTCGCGCTTCGTCGTCATCAGCTGCGCTATCGTCCTGGCGGCGGGCACCTTCTGCAATTGTTGATGGTTGATAGTCTCGGCACGCCGCCGTCGCGTCGCCCATTCCGCCACCACGCGTAGTGATCCCTTGAAGCCTTGTCCCCTCAAGCGGCGCCAGAGCTCGGCACCGTTGCGACAGCCGACTGACCACTGCGCGTCCAGGAACGGCAGATGTCCGTCCAGGGTGCTTTGACGGGTGCGGAACATATCCGAACCGCCGCCGCGGCTAATTTGGCGAACCTGATTGCGACTATGTCCTGTGCGGCGGACGATCTCCTTGAGCGGCACACCGTCGCTGACGAGAGCCGTAATTACGGCATGGCTGTCCTGGCGCCGCAGATAGCCCTGATAGCGCAGCTTTTCCGCACTGGTCAGCAATTCCGGGTTGATCGTCGTCGCTCCGATTGCGGTTCGGATTCTGTTCATGGAGCGTCGCACCGCATCAAGGAAGGCCGCGCTCGCATTTTCCATCAGATGCCAGCGGTCAGCGACTTGGATGGCGTTCGGCAGCGCCTTGGCTGCTGCCTCGCCGTATCCACCACCGCGATCTCGCGACACAATGTTGATCGTTGGGTGCTTCGATAGCCACGCCCGAACGGTCGCAGTTTCCCTGTCAGGCAGCAGGGTAACGATCTGCCGCCGCTCCAAATCGCACACGATCGTCCCGTATCGAGGGTTTCTCCGGAACGCCCAGTCATCGATGCCCACAACAAGCAATGGATCTGTCGGCATCGCCGCCCGCCGGCGGACCACCCGTAGCAAGGTATCGTTGCTGACGGGCAGCATCAGCCGCTTGGCGAAGCTTGCCGCCGGCCGGCCGCCGAGCGCTAACCCCAAGTGATGGACGATGTATTCCAGTCGTGCCGTCCGGCGCCGTCGAAGCGGGACGATGTCTTCACCAAACCGCTCCGCGAAGATCCGCCGACGGCAATGCGGCACCTCACATGTGAAGCGCCGCGTGAGCAATCGGAGGCGCACCTTTCTGCCCGCTGATGGCAAATCGGCCACGTGCCGGATGTAACGGCTATGGATTCGGCGCGATGCTGTCGCGCATAAAGGGCACTGGGCCTCCGCAGCCTCTGACCGAACAGCCAGAATAACCGTATCCTCTGAATCACTTACGCCATCAAATACCAAACCACTCGGGACGAGCGATGAAATTCGAAAACCTGTCCGCATGGCGCCGATTCTCCGTTGAAGAACCACAGTCGCCGGCGAACTTCATCAGAAATGAGTCAGAGCCAATTTTGGACGCCGATCCCCCGGGCTTAGGGGGTCAATATTGCAGGCCGAATGACAGTCGCGTTATCGCCTTGCGACGCTCGATGGCTTTGCCATGCGGATCATTTCAATGTTTCCGGCGCGCAGCGGACACAACCCGGCAATCTTGCAACTGGCGAGCCCTGGATCGGACTATCCCGCGATACGCAAAGCGGCGGTCGCCCTCTTAGAAGCGGGACATCTCAGCGACGTCCTGCGGGCGACCTACGACAGACTCTTTGTCGATGAATATCAGGATTGCTCGGCTGTGCAGCATGCGCTGGCGAAGGTTATGGCAGATGCGCTTCCGTCCTGCGTCCTTGGCGATCCGATGCAGGCAATTTTCTGGATTCAAGGGAAACACGCTCGTCGATTGGGATAACGACGTGCATGCGACTTTCGGAAGTGCGGGTGAGTTGGGCACGCCCTGGCGATGGAAAAACGCAGGAGAAGAGGCATTCGGTCACTGGCTGCTGGAAGCCCGCAAGACGCTTCTTGCCGATGGGAGCATCGACCTTACCTCGGCGCCCAAGAACGTAGTTCACGTTCTTCTCGATGGATCTAACGATCATGCCATAAGGCTCAAGGCGTGCCTGACCAAGGCACCCACGGCGGACGGTTGCGTGCTGATCGTCGCGGATGCGACGAAGCCAGCGGAGCAGCGGCGTTTTGCCAGCCAGACGCCGGGCGCCGTCGCGGCGGAAAGCGTTGACATGCGCGATCTCGTGGAATTCGCGAACGCATTCGATCTTGGCCACGCGCAAGCCTTGGATCGCCTTGTTAATTTCGCCGCCCTCGTGATGACGAATGTGGGGCCGGACGACCTTCTCACGCGCGTCAAGACGCTTCGGGCTGGGCGCGCCCGGAAGGAGCCATCGGAAGTTGAACGTGCGGCAATGGAATTCGCGGGCAAGCCGAGTTACGCGGGTGCGTCTGCGGTCTTGGCCGCCATCAGCAAGGACGCGGGCGTTATGCGATCACGATAGCGCGCGTCATTTCTTCTCTCTCCTGCTTTGACTATCAAAGAAGATCGGAAAGAAACTGCGCTGCTGTTTCAAGCGCAGGATGTCGCTAATCTTGATCGTGTTGGCTTTGCGGCGCTCCCCGCCGCCTTGTTCGGTGATGACCTCCAGGTCAGGGTTCTCGATGATCGCTGAATTGATGTCGAGCATGTGGGCCGGCGTCGCGTTGTAGATACTCGCGTAAAAATCTCCGACTGGAAGCGCATCGCCGTAATTTGTGATGAGCCGTGGAATATCATCGTGAAGCTGCTTTCTCGCTTGCGCCCTTCCCGCCGCATCGAACACGTAGAGCATGCTATCGGCTTCACTTGGGTCGTAGGACAGCATGTGCAAACCGGACCGTCCGTAGTGCGCCTGGGTGCTGCTGTTCTGATGGAGAATGTTATTGTATTCTTGGCGGGCACGAACCGAATTTGCGAAGTGGATAAGCCAATAACGCCATCCGTCCGGGTTGTGGATGGAAAACGGGCTGACATAGTTCGCGCAGCGCCGGAACGACTCAAACACGATGCGTTCCGCGGCGCCAAGCCAGGCGTCCTTGGTCATCAAACCATCGAGCTGCGATAGATCATCTGGACTGACGCCAAACGGCGCAAGCTGCTTGGCCAGCGCGGCCCGATCCGTCTGATGCAAGAACGTCAGCAACGTCTGGATGCCGAATGTGTAGAAGATCTCAACCGACGTGAACGACGCGACGATGTCGCCGATCGTGTTGATTTCAACACTGCCTGTTCCGCATTGATCCAGGTTGAAGAGGACATTGTGATAACTGCCGCGTTCCAGCAGTTGCTTCACCTCGGGATAGAGTTCGTCGAACTTCTCATTACGATACTCGACGCGAAGGTGGAGCTTCGGCACGTTCTCCTTGATTTCGGCGACGAGCGAAGCGGCATTCGTTTTCAGCAACTCGACAGTCTCTTTGTCGAAGTCATTCAGGATGAGCAGGCATTCGATGTCGAGCGGCGACATCCCCTCGGCCCGACGCTTGATGTTGAATTGCTCAGTCGCGACACGAAGCTCGTTTATAAAGATCAGTGGAGAACCTGGACTGCCGCACTTGTATCGGCCGCCGCCCGCAAAACCATCGACGATGGCAAGACGAAACCGGGACTGCTGAGGAAGCTGGCAGCGCACAGCCAGGTATCGCGCGACGTATTCGGCGATGACCTTGTGCTTGCGTTTTGAGTGCTCCTCAAGAATTGCGCCCGTGACCCATGAATACGGTTTTTTCGACATTCGCCCCCAAATGAATCCTGCTATCCAGAGGCGTCATTCTCATAGCGCGAGCGAAGCCTTCGGCATTTCGTCCCAGACCTGATCGCGATATACGCGCCCATTGGCCTTTTTGGAACGACGCTTGTTGTCTTTCCCCCATGTCCCCCACTGCTTAAAGAAGAACGCGGTGTTGTGCATCGCACACCGATCGAAGATTTCATCGATCCATTCTTCACGGATCGGGCGAGCCGATCTTCCGCTTTCTCCGCCGACGATGGCCCAATGGATGTCGCGAAGATCGACTGACCCTACCGGGCCGATCAGCGGCTCAAATGAGATGAAACGGATCGCAGCCGGGATGGTGCGCAAATGATCGATGCGACCCGCGACGTTGGCGCTCTCGACGCTGGTGCCGAGCCATACGTTCGGCAGAACTTCGCCGATCTTGGAGCGAACCAGCGCCCCCATCCGCTCCGGACGCTTGGTAAGGATCTGATAGTGATGGTGGGGCGTGGCACGCATGACGGCCCACACTCTCAGGATGAAGGCGTCCGTCACCAGATCATGAAACAGGTCAGACATCGAGTTAACGAAGATTTTTCGCGGCTTCTTCCAGCGCAGCGGAATGTCCAAGGCGGCCTTGTCTTCACGGACCACGCCGTTCCAAACGGTTCGTTTTCCGCTGCGGCGCGTGAGTCCTTTATATTTCGGGACATTCATCGCCTGAAGTCGTCTCGCCATTTCCATGGCATAGCAATTCGTGCAGCCGGCGCTGACGATGGAGCAGCCAGCAACTGGATTCCAGGTGGCGTCGGTCCATTCAATTTGCGTCTCGGCCATGACCGTTCCCATATTGTGCTGTCGATGACGTCGTCTGTCGATCACAGCCAATATCAGCTTAACCGTTAATACCGAGTTGGAAGGCGCCGGTCGCGGACGGTTACCCGCTGCAGCACTTGAAGCGTCCGTATTGGACGCCCCTGATGAAACCTTGCGAGACTTTCGCCTCCAATCGCCACTGCACTATAAGCAGGCTCCGGGTCGTACGTCGCGGATCGCCATCCTGCGCCGCAATCGCCTGGTCCACGGCCATATCAAGCCATTTCGATTCCGACATGGAATCGGCTTCCGCCGCTTCTGACATTTCGAGTTCCTGATTGACCTCGCTCGGTCTATGTTCTTATTTTGTTCTCATTGAGTCAAGCAACAAAAAACGCAGATTTACACCCTGGCGGGTCGAAGAGGAAAATGCCGAAACATTCGTCGTCACTGACGCCAACGGAACGAAGGTCGTGTAGGTTCATCATCGCGAGGCCTCGTCACGCTACTAGCTGGGCACGTTGGCCACGGCGCTGACACCGACGAGACCGATCGGGATCCAGCAATGCTGATCGAAGCTGTCGTTGAAGAACGATCGAACCATCGCGCCGACGAAAATCGTGAAATCACACAGACGTGCCCACCGCGACAGGAATGATTTATCCAGAAGCATGCGGCGCAAATCGTAACTGCCGCCCGCCCATAGCGCGGCGCGAAAATTTCCATTAACCCGTGCGGCTGTGTAGTGCGCGCCCCGATACGATCGTCTCGGGAACAGAAGGCGATCATCCGACCGCGTGGCCTTCTCCGCCGTCAGAGCTGGGACAATCCCGACAATAAGGACGTTTGGCTTGAGTTAGCGCGCGCCATAGGACGGCAAATTGCACGGAGATGAAAAAGACGGTTCGGGACAGCCGATAAGGGGGAACGGCATGACGACAGTATCACCGAAAATGAGGGCCGCACTCTATGCCCGTTATTCCAGCGACATGCAAAAGGCCAGCTCAATTGATGGTCAGCTATTGCTTTGCCGAAAGGTCGCCGAACGCAACAACCTGGATGTTATCGGTGAATTCGTCGACGCCGCGAAGTCTGGTCTTACCGAGGATGCGCGGGACGGCTACCACCGACTTCTCAACGGTGTGCGAAATCATGACTTTGACGTGATTGTCGTCGAGCACTTCGATCGACTATCGCGCGATCCCGCTACGATCCAACGCCTAAAGCAAATTTTCGAGTTCAACGGCGTTGACCTGATGGATCAGAAAGGCATTTACGCGACCGCCACCAATATCAGCATCGCGAGCCTCTACAACACCATCTACAAGCCGCAACTCGCTGAAAAGGTTCGACGCGGGCACGACAACGCCGTGGCGGATGGAAAAATTCCCGGCTCGTATGCGTACGGTTATCGGATGAAGCCTGGCGCACCTGGTGAGCGCTTGATCGACAAGAAGGAGGCGAAGATCGTATTCCGCATTTTCAGGGGGTATGTTGCGGGCCGTTCAACCCGAGTGATTGCCGCCGACCTCACCAGCGAAGGCGTGCCCTCGCCCGGTGCCACCCGCCACAAGAACAAGGCCGGGCGCACTACCTGGAATCATCAGTGCATTACGGGCGGTCGTCATGGTCGCGGAATTCTCAGCAATGAGCTGTATATCGGCGAAATACATTGGAATGTTCGTTCGACCATTCTCAATCCGGAGACACAGAAGAAACAAAAGCGCCGCAATCCTGATGAACGCCACCTCTTGGTCAAGAACCCCAAGATGCAGATCGTTCCGCAAGAGCTTTGGGACGCAGCGCAGAAAGTTCGCGGAGAACGTGCAATCCGTAAGTTTGGCCCGACCGGCAAGCCACAGCGCCGGCCACTGATGCCGCGCAATAACGAGCATCCTCTTGCCGGCGTCCTCCGATGCGGCGTTTGTAATGGCCACATGCGAATCGCGCAGTCGTCCCCGGAACGGCGCACCACGTGCCGCATGCGCCACCGCGCATAAGCGAGGCGCCTGCGAGCATAGCCGTAGCTTTAACATGGACGTTATCCGCTTCGCTCCGGCGCGGGCTGAGTTTGGGCCGCGCTAAACGACGTTTTTGAAGCCCGGCGGAAGGATAATTGTCGGCTTGCCAAGTGCGTTCATCGGATAAAGCAGAATGATGACATTGTGTGTCGTGTCGAAAGCCTCCGCCACGCACTCATAAGAGGTGCCGTTGCGATCCGTCAGTGAAAGGGTTGTGGGGCGTGTCATCCTTCGACCAACGGGCAGGATACGGCCAAGACTATGATCGGGCGTGATAACGGTGTCTGCGGGCTTGCCAAACCGAAGCATGAAGGAAGGGGAGGGTTCAATACGGCGGACGGCGGCCCGCGCACCGTGACCCGGAACGAACTCGATAGGTTCGAGGATATACACGACGCAGGCGCGATGGTGAGTACGCGCGAATTCCCGCGCTGAGGCGTAGTTGGATGCGCCGAATTTTTTCGCGAGCGTGATCGGTGTCTTGATGTCGAATTTACAGTCAGCGGCATACCGGGCATAAGCGTCGCCCTTAAACAGGGCGAACCTGGCAAAGTTGTTCGCCTCGCGTTCAAACTGGTCCGAGATTTCAGGATCGAGATGTTGTTCGCTATCTTGGAAAAACCGAAACATGCGCTTGTGCACAGGAAGATCGTGATGCGCGGTTTCGTGAAGGGTCAGGAAGGTCTTTTTGGATTTTGACTTTATAGCGCTGTCGTCAATGTGGATCAGCGTGTCAGCGGAATCGTATAGGCCGAACAACTTACCAAGGGCGGATTTAACGACGGTTGCTGTCTGGATTGCCTTTCCCGCCAAGTATTCCATGACGGCGACGGGATCGAATAGGCTGGTTTGTGCAACGCGCACGTTTGCAGCGGCGAGGATATCTTCAAGAGGCACGGGGAATCTGTCCCATGCGCTTGCGCGGTCAAGGAGCTGCCGCGCTCGCTCCTCGACCGCGCGAAGATCTTCGGGTTCGAGGCTGCTATCGTCAGCTTTTGTCACCCGGCTTTTTCCTCGCCCGCATGAATTCAAGGTACTGCAACATCTCGCTCTCTTCCTCGGCCGACAAATTATGCTCGGCGAACGTCGCGATGCGCCCGTGCCGCTCGGTATCGGCGCGCTTGGTGCCGGATATGTACCCGGCCATATCCATCAGATTCTCGAAGCTGATGGCATAGAGTTCTGCCAGCGCATGCAGAATGTTCGGCGACGGCTTTTTGATCTTGTTGTTTTCGATCTGCGACAAGTAGGCGTTTGAGACCTGCTTATTCGTCGCTTCCTCGACATCGCGCAGGCTCAGGCTCCGGTTCACGCGAATCGATGCGAGATACTGGCCGAGCGTTAGTTTCGACGTGTTCCTTTCGTCCGTGGGGGAGAGCATGGCCGGGTGCTCCTGCAAGGTATTGTTTCTATTGTGTTTCTACTCCAGTCATGCGGCTTCGTCAAGCGCGCAAAGAAGCTGCTTGATATTATTAGCGCGCTATGTAATATTGGAACTGTGGAAGGGCGAGGTGCCCGGATAAGGAGGATATCACATGACTGACAACCTTGAAGAAAGGGGCGCCGATCCCGGCGTGGAAGAGGTGCTGGACGAGATCATCGATCTCGAAGAGTACGCCAAACTGGGCAAGCGCCCGCCGCTCTCAAAGGGCTACCGCATCCTCGTGAACGGCGACCCATTCGTGGTGAACGAACCGAACCCGACCGGTCGGGCGATCCTGACCCTCGCGGGTCTCCTGCCTGCCGAGAACTACACGCTCCGCGTCAAAATTTGCGGGCGAGAAACCGCAGAAGGTTGGGCTCAACGAGCACGTCGATCTTCGCCGCCCGGGCGTCGAGAAGTTCAAAGCGCTGCCGCGTGATCAGACGGAGGGTTGAGCGATGCCCCTCCGCCGTCAGTTTGACTTGCTGCCCATCGACCGGGAATTTCTCGACGAATACGGTTTGCCGTGGGAAACCATCGTGGACGGCTCCCAATGGGTGCTGATCCACGATTTCCCGGTGCCGCGCGGTTATAATCACGCGACGGTGACGGCGGCGATCCGGATCGAGACCGGCTACCCGAACACCGAACTCAACATGGTGTATTTCTTCCCCGCGCTTGCGCGCGCGGACGGAAAGGCAATCGGAGCAACCGAGGCGCAGCAGCAACTCGACGGAAAAACCTACCAGCGCTGGTCCCGCCACCGCACGGGCGCGAACCCGTGGAAGATCGGGCGCGATCACATCGGGACACATGTCATTCTGATCGAGGACTGGCTTGACCGGGAGTTCGAGAAATGACCGCTCCCGTCACTCTGGCCTTTTCAGGCGACCAGCACGAGCACTTGAAGAGTTTTCTCTTCCCCGGCGACGGCAACGAGGCCGTAGCGATTTTGCTGTGCGGCAGCCGTGCGGGCGATCGCAGCCACCGACTCGTTGTGCGCGAGATTCACGGCATCCCCTACGAGGATTGTTCGGAGCGGACCCCGATGCGGGTCACTTGGCCGCCGGACTATATAGCCCCAATGCTCGACCGCGCTGCCGCTGAAGGATTGTCGATCGTTAAGGTTCACAGTCATCCCGGCGGCTATGCCGCCTTCTCGCTGACGGATGACAAGGGCGACGAGCGACTTCTGCCGATGATCCGGGGATGGGTCGAGGCAGACGTGCCGCACGGCAGCGCCGTGATGTTGCCGGACGGCCAGATGTTCGGGCGCGTCTTGAACGCGACCGGCGGCTTCGATCCGATCTATTGCATAAGTGTTGCCGGAGACGATCTGCACTTTTGGTACGCGGACGCGGGCAGTATCGAACTGCCCAACTTCGTAGCCTCCCACGCCCAGGCATTCGACAAGGGCACGATTGAGCGTTTGCGTCGGCTGTCGTTCGCGGTCGTTGGCGCGTCAGGGACGGGCAGCCCGACCATTGAGCAGCTTATGAGGCTTGGTGCCGCCGTGATTGTCGGTGTCGATGACGATCACATGGAGGAGCGCAACGTCAACCGTATCCTGAACTCCACCATGCATGATGTGAAGAACAAGCGCCCTAAGGTTGACGTGTTGGCCGACGCGGTCGAGCGCACAGGTCTCGGCACCACGTTCATTACTATAAAGAAAAACCTGTGGGACCCCGAGGTCATCCGCGAAGTTGCCCAATGCGACATCATCTTCGGCTGCATGGACACCGTAGACGGGCGGTATCTTCTCAACGCCATCGCTTCCTACTATTCGATTCCCTACTTCGATATCGGCGTACGCCTGGACGCGACAAAGGATTTCGATGGCGTAGCGCACATCCGTGAAGTTTGCGGCACCGTGAACTATTTGCGCCCTGGCCGGTCCAGCCTTGTCAGCCGGGGACTGTTCACGATGAGCGACGTCGCCGCTGCCGGTCTGCGCCGCAACGACCCGACTGCTCACGACCGGCAGGTGGAGGATGGATATATCAGGGGCGTGGCCGGGCACCGGCCCGCCGTCATCAGCGTCAACATGTTTGCCTCAGCGCTTGCCGTGAACGAAATCCTTGCGCGCCTGCATCCCTACCGTGAGGAACCGAACGGCGCGTATGCCGCCGTCACGTTTAGCCTCGCGAGCATGGAGCTCATCTACGATCCAGAAGAGGGAATTTGCGATATCCTGGGAGCGAAGGTTGGCTTCAGCGATACCACGCCACTCCTGGGGCTCATGGAGCTCGCGGAAAGGCGAAAGACGTGAACATGTTTCGTCGCTTTTGGCTGAATAAATATGGCCGAGCAAATCGGTTTGTGCGGGGCGCATACGGGCGTATCCATAATTGGATCGTCCCTCCGTATCCTACCTTGTTCGTGGAAGACACCCTTCCCAAGCAATTGAAGCGCCGAACCCTCTACATCGTCGAGGAGGATGGTTTCCAAGAGCAAGCAGCAATGATCTGCCCCTGCGGTTGCCGTTCTGTTTTACATATGAATCTTCTTCCTGATGAACGCCCTTGCTGGCGTGTCACACGCCATGACGACGGGACTGCCACTCTCCATCCCTCGGTCTGGAGGAAGAAGGAATGCGGCTCGCATTTTTGGTTTCGAAATGGCCGCGTCGTATGGTGCTAATGACGATGCGACTATCAAGGAACGCGACACCGCTGAAAAAACGAGCGGGGCGTCGCGCAGGTCGTATTCGACCGCGCCCTCGCTGAAACGCGCCAAGAGGCGCGGATCACTGAGGAGAAGATCGCTAAATTCGTCGGGGTGATGCGAACGAATGTCCTGAGTCGTCCGTTAACAACCCGGTTGAAGCGGTGATCGGTCGCTGGCAGCAGCGATGAGGGCGGTCAGGATCAGGCACCAAAGAGCCCTGAACCAGGCGAGGATGCGGCGGAAGTTGTGGCCGACGGCTGAGAGGATGACGTTGGCGGCGTCTCCTGCGCGGCCTTTGAGGTAGCAGCGGCCGAGGTGACCATCGGTCTTCAGGTGTCCGATGATGGGTTCGATGGCGGAGCGGCGGCGCAGCTCGCGCTTGATGACACCGAAGACGCCGCGCTTTTGACCCGAAATGAAGACGCGACGGGGATTCTGTGCGTCGTGGCCGCGATATCCCTTGTCGACATAGGCCCGCTCGATCGCACAGCCGGTGAGCGTCTCGGTGCGGTCGATGACGTCGCGCAAGGTGTGACCGTCGTACGGGTTGTCGGGCAGCGCCCTGGCGTGCAGCACGAACAGGCCACCGGGAGCACGGCGGTTGTTGGTGACGATGGAGGCTTTGACACCGAACTCGTAAGGCGCGGCTGCCTTGCCCTTGCCGATACACTCCACCTCCGGGGCGTGGAAGGAGTAAAGCTTCCAGCCGCGCTGGCGCTGCTGCTGCGAGCGGATCTGCGAAGCCCGGCTGAGCGGGAGGGCGAAGGCGTTCTCGAGCACCGCCTGCCCTTCGATCTTGCGGCGGATATCGCGAATGATCCGGCCCAGCCGGCTGCGCAGGATGCGCAACTGCCGCTGATGCCGCTTGAATTGCTTGGCATGAGCGTAGCGCCCCGCCATCATTGCCGCGGTCTTGGCGATGCGAAGATAGGACTGCCGCAGCCTGACCCCGTGCTTCCTCGCCAGGCGGTTGAGCCCCTTGATCGCCGCGTGCAGCAGCTTGGCATCGGTCGGGAAGGTGATGGCCTTCGGCTGCACGGTGGTATCGACCGTGACCCGCTTGAGGTCCTGGCTGCGCAACGCGCCGGCCTCGTGCGCTACCCGCAGGCTCTCGGCCAGCAACAGCTCCAGCTTGTCGCCGAGCCGCTTGCGCCAGTGGCTCAGGTCCGAGCGCTCGTGCGGGAACGCGTGCTGGAAGAACTCTTCGCCGGTGAAGTACTGGAAATACGGGTCGTGGACCCAACGCTCGCACACACCCTCATCGGACAGGCCGTAAATGTGCTTGAGCAGGAGCAGCCCGATCACGAAGCGGGTCGCGATGCCCGGACGCCCGTTCTCGCTATAGAGCGGCGCGATCTCGCCGTCGATCCAGTCCCAATCGACCTTGCCGGCGAGCTGAACCAGCTCGTGCTTCATGTTGATGATCTGGTCCAGCCTGGCCCGGAACAGATCGCCCGATCCCGTCGTCCTGTGCTTCTTCGGTCGCATCGCCACCTCCGATGCGACCACGGAATCATGACTGGCGATTCGACGGAATCCTGAAAATGAAATCGCAAGCTTCCGATGCCCGAAGCATCAAATCCCTGCAATCCCAAATCAGTCTACAAAGACAAATGCGATTCTGGCTCAGTCGCTTAGCCCAACTTCACGGACGACTCCTGACGCGCGAGACGCCATTCCCGCGGGCCTACATCCGGGCCGTGATTGACCAGGTCGAGGTCGATGACAAAGAGATCCGCAATCGGCGGGCGGACCGTTCTGGAACGCCTCGTCATGGGCGGCGGCCATTCCGGCCGGAGTGTCCAGTTTTGTTCGGAAGTGGCGCACCCGACACGATTCGAACGTGTGGCCTCCGCCTTCGGAGGGCGACGCTCTATCCAGCTGAGCTACCGGTGCTTACTGCTTACGCAGATTTGGCGCATGAGATAACCCAACGCGCAACCCTCGCAAGCCTTTGCATTACAATGCTCTTTCTTCCTCGCTGTTCGCACCAGCTGCCTTGACACATGCCTTCGGCGGGCAACGGTCCATGCCCATCAATCGGGAAACATCGCGCTCCACCAGTGGCGAGAATGGAACGAGGTGACGAATCAGAAGCTAGCATCCCGCGCTTGCTTCGCTCAGGGTTTGACGAGGAACTTCTATAAGTGGCTTCCCACCCCGCGCGATCGGCCAAATCGCGTAGTTGTGGAGCGTATTTGAGCGCATCTTGGATAGCGTCTGTAATGAATTCGATCGCTCTCGTCTCGCCAGCGGACACTGCGGTCGCCTTGGGTGGCTTGCCGGTGGTGATGAGCTTGATTGCCCTGAGGATGCGGTCAGTGTCGGTCAGCGGCACAGCATGAATCTGGCCGAAGGGCTTGGGCAGGTGTTCGGGCAGGATGTCGGAGTGATGGGCGTTAACAAGCTTGCCCTGCCGTATGGCGTGATCAGCTTCAGAAAGTACCCAATTGGAATTCGCGGAAGTGGCCGACCAAATGATCACCGCGGCGGAGCAATTGTTGAGCTGCGCGTCAATTTCCGCCCCGGAACCGCTGGATCGGCCGCAACTCCGTGTCCCACCAGACGGTGAGGCCGGCGCCTACCAAAATCTTCGCCAAATCTTCGGTCAGTTTGCGTTCCGCCTTGGAGTAGCTGATGAAGACGTCTGCCGTTGCCTAAACCGCTGATCTCGAATCACAAATGTGCTGCAGATGGTACCGTGTTTCGAGGTGCACGCCACTAGGCAAAAGGGTCTTGGCGGAAGCCAGTTTCAGGCCGCACATCAATCGTGGCGACACCGCGAATAACGCGGATTCCTTTCGCCGCCGGAGATATCTGGTTCTGAACAGTTCTGCCATAATTAGCCGGCTGATCGGGGCCTGCGGCATCGCCATCTGGGCGTAACGGGACTGCCGGGTGGAAGACTCGGAAGGTGAGTTCGAGAATCTCCCCGACGTTGTTGACTGTTGGCTCAATTCGGAAACGCGCAGCGCATCCCCAAGTCCCTGCGGCTCGCCACGGAAGGGGCTAGAGAAATCTACGCTTGTTCACGCTATTGCCCTCCAACGCCCCAATGGAATCAAGCTGTTGTTAGCCTCTTGTTGCGATATCGTCAAACCAGAGTTGGCCGACGTTGCGTCGGATACGACCATCGCTGCAGAACCAGCGAGAAAACTCGCTGTAAGGGAACGACGCGTGAGCATGAGAGAATGATCCTACAAAGGTTGAATAGGTGCGCGACTCGTCGAGTCCCGAGGTCTTCACTCCCGCGTCGGTCTCGATCGTCACACGGCCGTCGGCGAATATGCCGCGGCTGCCGGGCGCTGGAAATGGCGTGATCAGTGTCCGCGGACGGCGCGTATCGACCTTAACAAGAACATCCCGGAGACCGTGGGGCTGCTGTTTGATGGTCGGCCGCGTGCGCACGGTCAACGAATTTGCAGACCCGGATTGGGTCAAGGAAATGGAACGCCGTTGTCGACGACCGCGGCGGCGGCACCCTGCGCATGCCGGGCAACCCATGGATTTTCAGCCTTTCGGAATTGCCCGCCCCGGGAGTGCCCGCGTTTCAGGGCGAGTACAACGAGGAGATCCTCAAGAAGCTCCGCCTGCCTGAAGACCGCATTCGCGACATGCAGCAGCGAAACGTTCTTTTGAGCCGACGCTAGCGCAGAAGCGGAGCGCGAAGGTTAGCGTTTTTGGCGGATCGCCCCTCGCGTCTACGATCACCAAAAGCGCTTGTTGCGCTAAGTCGATTGGTGGCTTGCTGAAGTGAGGCATAGTGTTCAAAGACGGCACCTCTCGCCATCAAACCATTCGTGGCGCCATATCGATCGATGAAACAGACCAGCCAAGGACGGTAAAGGGCTGAGGGATGACGCGCGCAACTTTTTGAATTCGCAAGCTCACCCCGTTCAGATCGTACACGATCGCAAATTCGTCTTCGGAAACGAATGGAAGCTCGAGCATGCCCTCATAGAAGGCGCGACCACGTCTTTCGCGAGGGCACCTACCCTGTGGAATGAGGGTACCCCTTGGAAATATCCGGTGGACGGGCCGCGCGAATGCGCTAAACTAAACTGCCAACTACATACCTCTACGCGTTGGAATCAAACGCCGCCCAATCCCTGGGCGGCGTTTCTGCTGTGTGCCGAGTATGAACGACAGCTTGGAGGTGGAAGTCCTCTATCCAGCCTGATGGCGGCGAAGGATTAGCGAAGCGCAAGGGCGTCATCGTGAGGTGGGGTCTGAAGACAGCGTGGAGCAAAGCCGCGGCCCGATGGACAAGCACCGGATAACGAGGCCTACCCGGCCGGACGAGCGAGCAACTGATCGCGAAGTCCACAGTCATCAAGGACCGGGGTGGTAAATTCGGCGGGGGTGCGGTGAAGGCGGTCGGTCTTACCTCGGGAGGTCTGTGCTGTGTCCCGGCAACGGGACTGAGGCCGTCGCAAGGCGGCCTGACCGCAGTGCAGAAGTCAGCCGAGGGCATAGTAGGCGGCGGCGCGCTGCCGAAGGCCTGAACGGTGGAAGAGGCCAGTAGAGCGGTAATCTCGTGCGAGCCATGCGGCAGAAGAAACAGATCGAACTGAACTTGGGCACCGGAGCGAGGGGTGAAGCCCCGAAGGCCGCCGCCCAAGAGGCCGAAGCACGTGCGGCGAAAGCCAGTCTCGAACGCCCGGCGGTCGCAGGGGCCGTTGATGGAAGCAGTGGTCGAGCGTGAGAATCTGAAGGAAGCGTTGGCGCGAGTGAAGCGCAATAAAGGTGCGGCAGGCATCGACGGCATGTCCGTTGATGAGCTGCCGACCTACCTGAAGGAGCACTGGCCCACGATCCGAGCCCAGTTGCTGGAGGGCACCTACAAGCCGCAACCGGTACGACGCGTCGAGATACCGAAGGCATCGGGCGGCACTCGGCCGCTCGGCATCCCCACGGTGCTCGATCGCTTCATCCAACAGGCGGTACTGCAGGTGCTGCAGGCGGATTGGGACGGAACGTTCTCCGGAACGAGCTTCGGCTTCCGGCCGAAGCACTCGGCGCATCAGGCTGTGGAACAGGCGCAGGCGTACATCGCGTCCGGCCACGGCTTTGTCGTGGACATCGACCTGGAGAAGTTCTTCGACCGGGTCAACCACGACGTCCTGATGGGGCTGGTTGCCAAGCGGGTTGCTGACAAGCGCCTCCTGAAGCTGATCCGCGGCTTTCTGACCGCGGGCGTGCTGGAAGGGGGACTGGTCAGCGCGACGGAGGAAGGTACGCCGCAAGGCGGCCCGCTCTCGCCGCTGTTGTCGAACCTGATGCTGGATGTGCTGGACAAGGAGCTGGAGAAGCGCGGCCACCGCTTCGTGCGCTACGCCGATGACTGCAACATCTATGTGCGCAGTCGAAAGGCCGGCGAGCGGGTGATGGCCGGCATCGAGAAGTTCCTCGAAAAGCGCCTCAAGCTGAAGGTCAACAAGGCCAAGAGCGCGGTTGCCAAGCCGAGCGTCCGCAAGTTCCTGGGCTTCAGCTTCACAGGCGGGAAGGAGCCGCGGCGGCGTATCGCACCGCAGGCGATTACCCGCTTCAAAGCGAGAGTCCGGGAGCTGACGCGACGCACGTGCGGACGAAGCCTCGAACAGATCGCCAAGGAGCTGTCCACTTACCTTGTCGGCTGGCGCGGATACTTCGGCTTCTGCCAAACCCCGTCGGTGTTGAGCGCACTCGATCAGTGGATCAGGCGGCGGTTGCGCGCCATCGCCTGGAAGCAGTGGAAGCGTGGTCGCACTCGCTTTGCCGAACTGCGACGCCGTGGTGTCGGCCGGGATCTGGCGGCTCAAACTGCCGGCAGCCCACATGGCCCTTGGCGGTTGGCAGCGAGCCCTGCGCTTAACATTGCCTTGCAAACTGTCTTCTTCAGGTCACTCGGCTTGGCTTCCATCGCGGCTCCGAGACCCGCATAATCCACCGAACCGCCGTATACGGACCCGTACGTACGGTGGTGTGGGAGGGGCGACGCCGCGAGGCGTCCCCCTATCCCGATTCGGGTAGGGACCCGGATTTCTGCTTCGGGTAGGGACCCGGATTATTGAGGAATCCGGGTCACCAGAGCATAGAGCTTTTGACCTTTCTTCAGATTCTTTGCCGAACGTCCCTGCACTTCCATTTCGTTGTCGAGCGCAGCGCGAAATTCCTTTCCAAATTGCATAGCCGTCAAATCGTGGCGCGTGCTTCGCTTCGGATCGCTGGAGAGATTGAACGGACCGATTTTCTTCGGATAGACGAGCACGAGTTCGGCGGTCTGAATGTCATCCCATTCGAGGTTGTTGAACCCGAAGAACTCGGTTTTCTGAAAATTCAGGTCGCTCATATCGTTCGGATGCGAGGTCGGATAGGTACCACGGATCTCCAGGATGTCGCCCTTGCTGAGGTGGGCTTTCGGATCGATGAACTGAATCAAGCAGTGCTTCGCTGCCTTGTGGTCGCTCCTGTCCTCGAGCGCCAGGGCGCGGATCGGAATGTCCCGGTCCCGCGTCTGATTCCTCACACTCCAGATGGTGGGAACAATACTGGTGCCCGACAAGAGGAGATTGGACCGGTAGTATCTCACGTCGTCGCCGAGCACCTTGACTTCCGAGACACGGGTGACCGTATCGGCTGGCCGGCGGGCGGCGTCTTTCTTGTCCCGGAAGAATTTGTCGCAATTGATGCGGATCATGAATCGCGAGAGCGTCTGCTCAAAATTGCCAGCAAAATCGCTGGACAATTCATCCAGCACATTGCGGTACTGATCGACGTCGATGACATCGACCACGCGCGCCTCTTTCGGGGAGGCAATCGAGCCATACGACGTCAGGAAGTTTTCGATTCTGGCAAGCGCGGCGTCTTTTTCTTCTTTGTACCATTTTTTGTCCCGCAACACCGCGAGCGCCTCGCGAAAGTCGAGGAGACCCAGTTCCGTCTTCTGTTCGAACTGAAAGGGCGCTTCGATCTTCGCCTTCGACCTTGAAACGCCGTGGTTGATGGAGGCCGACAGCAGCGCCAGCAGATAGGTGAATATATTGTTTGTCGTTGATGGTTCCTTTTCCGGCGAGACTGGATAGATGGCGAAGACCGGCGAGGCGACGTCAGCCAGCAACCCTTCGATCGGAAGATTGTCGCAAAGCCCGCCGTCGACGTGATGGCTGCCCGCCAGCGAAGCAAACGATCGGAAGATGATTGGCAGGGCGCAGGAATCTGTCAGCGCGGAGACCAATGACCCCTTCTTGTGCTCAACGGCCGCAGAAGCCACGATGTTCGACGCGATGATCGTTAGCGCGGTGGTGCGGTTTTCGATCGCATGATCGTCACGGCCGGTCGAGAACTTGAACAGGGCCCGAAAGAAATCTCTGAGCGCGTTCCCGTTCAGGACTGGCCGTCCCGCCCATACGACGTCCAGGATCGCGTTGCGATGCTTGAACCATGTCCTGAGGTGCCACCATTTGGGAAGCGACTTGAGTTCGGCAAGCGGCCGAATATCTGCCGGTATCAGCTTAGACACCCAGCCATCGCCTTGGCTGTCGAGGAAGTCCAGGACCTTGGAAAAGTCTGCGTCACAGGCCACGAGTGCGGCGCATATGGCGCCGGCCGAGGTTCCGGCAACGGCCTTGATCTGCAGATCACCGCGCTTTTGAGCCGTGACAAAGGCGTCGGCGACGGGCAGCATGACGGCGAACTTGGCGCCGCCACCCTGGAATGCCAATTGGATATTAGGGATTGACATGATATGGTTCGCACCTATCTACCGTGCGCACTCTATCTTAAGAGGCCAAGATGTCGCAGAAGAAGGCACGAGTTGCAACGCGATTGGGCGTTGACGAAGTCGCGCTCTGATCAGATCTGGCCACTAAGGCTCTGATTTGCGTGTATATTTTGATGCTTCGGCCGGGACCGGCGGGAGCATTTTGAGTTTCCGGGAACCCGCCCCGGTTTCCCCTTTCCGAACCAGCCTCACGCGCTCCGTCGTGGAACCATTCACCGCAGTGAGGTCGTGGAACCATTCACCGCAGTGAGTCGGACAGCCTGTGTCCGACGCTGACGATCAGCTCCCAGGCAGGTCCGCGAGCGCTCCCAAAATCCACGCCCAGGAGCGGATGCCTTTGTGGAAGCTCTTGAGGTCGTACTTCTCGTTCGGCGAATGGATGTCGTCGTCGAGGCCGAAGCCGACCAGCAGGCTGTCGAGGCCGAGCGTGCGGTTGAAATCGGCGACGATCGGGATCGAGCCGCCGGAGCCGACCAGTAGGGCCTCCTTGCCCCATTCCTCGGTCAACGCGCGCTTGGCAGCCGCCAGCGGCTTCATGTTCCGGCCGGTCGTCAAGAGCGCAGAGCTTTTTTTTGGCAGCGCCAGCTGCCAATGTCTCTCATTCGTTGCTTCCAGCTACCGTGTTCGAAGCGCGCCCGTTTCTTCGGTTGATGGCTGCGTCCGCATCGCGGATCGCGCCAGACTATTGATCCCCGGCAAAGTGCATGCCGCATTCACGCGGCAGGGCGCTGATGTTTCCCTGCAGGAGCCGAGCTCAAGATTTTGGCGCTTGCTCAGAAAAGCGCCTCTGTGCAAGACAATTGGTTCTCGGAAATCGCAATAAGGGAAATTGCACTGTGACAGCCTCTCTTGATGGCGAAATTCGCGATGGCCGCCATCATATGCAGGTCCGTATCTATTTCGAAGATACGGACGCCGGCCAGATTGTTTATCACGCGAATTTCTTGCGCTTCATGGAACGCGGCAGAACAAATTACTTGCGTCTGCTCGGAACGGATCAGCAAGAGCTCCTCAAGGAAGCGCAGGAAGATGCGCCAGGCTTTGCTTTCGTAGTCCGTTCGATGAGTATCGATTTTCTAAAGCCGGCAATCTTGGACGACCTGCTTGAAGTTGTCACGGTTCCAGAAGAGGTAAGGGGTGCGTCAATTACCCTGCTGCAGGAATGCAGGCGCGGGGACGATCTTTTGGTCACGGCCCGCGTGCGCGTGGCGTTTATCTCAGGCGGAAAAGCGCAACGTATCCCGAAGGCGCTGCGGTTCGCCATGGGAGGAGCGTAGAAAAATCTACGCTTGTTTACGCTATAGCCCTCCAACGTCCCAATGAAATCAAGGCGCTGTGTTGCGATGTTGGCAAGCCAGAGTTTTCCGGCATCGTCTATCACGCCAATTATTTGCGCTTCATGGAGCGCGGACGGACCAATCATCTGCGGCTGATGGGTGCCGAGCAGCAAGCGTTGTTCGAGCAAGCCGAGACGGAAGAGGCGAGCTTCGCCTTCGTGGTGCGATCGATGCATCTGGATTTCCTCAAGCCCGCCCGGATGGACGACGTGCTCGACGTCGTGACCTGGCCGGTCGCGGTGAAGAGCGCCTCGATCATGCTGGCGCAGGAGGTGCGGCGCGGGGAGGACGTGCTGGTGAAAGCCGAGGTCCGCGTCGCCTTCATCAGCGGCGGCCGCGCCCAGCCGATCCCGAAGTCGATCCGCGCCATGATGAAGGCCGATCTGATTTCGTGATCGGGCGATAGCGGGCGGCCTCTCGACTCCGCGGAATGCAGGCGTAGATTGCGCTCCCGTCAACCGATGAGGCCATCATGTCGCGCCCGCCGCTTCCGCCCTTCACCCGTGAGACCGCCGCGCAGAAGGCCCGCATGGCCGAGGACGCCTGGAATTCGCGCGACCCGGTGCGCGTCTCGCTCGCCTATACCGAGGACAGTCGCTGGCGCAATCGTTCGGACGTGTTTCAGGGTCGCGAGGCCATCGTCGCATTCCTCACCCGCAAATGGGAGAAGGAGCAGGAGTACCGCCTGATCAAGGACCTCTGGGGCTTCGACGGCAACCGTATCGCGGTGCGCTTCCAGTACGAATGGCACGACGCGAGCGGCCAATGGTATCGCTCCTACGGCAACGAGCAGTGGGAGTTCGACGGGCACGGGCTGATGAGGCGGCGCGAGGCCTCGATCAACGACATCGCCATTGCGGAGAACGACCGGCGGTTTCACTGGCCGGCGCCGGGGCCGAGGCCGGCGGATGTGCCGGGGTTGGGGACCGATCCGTTCTGAGATTTCAACCCCCATGGTGAGGAGCCGCGAAGCGGCGTCTCGAACCATGCCGGCCCTGTTGCTGCAGCGGGGCTCGATCCTTCGAGACGCGCGCAAATGGCGCGCTGCTCAGGATGAGGGGATGGACTTGCGCGCCAGAAACCGCTCGGCGAACTCAATGCGGCCTCGCTGATCTCCAAGATCACCTCAGCGCGCGCCGATGTCGCGAACTTGCCCGAACTGATCGAGGCCAACACGGCGGTCGCCGCTGATGTCATCAAGCGGCCGGATCTCGGCCGCATCGAACCGGGGGCGACCGCCGATCTCACCGTGGTCGATCTGACCCATCCGCATCTTCAGCCGCTGTTCGACCCGCGCCGCGCGCTGATCGCGCTCGCCAACCGCGCCAATATCGATCAGGTCATGGTCGACGGCCGCATGCTGATCGATGCCGGCCGTTATCTCGGCGCCGACGAGGCGGCGATCATGGCCGCCGGCACCGCTGCGATCGGCAAGATCTGGGACCTGCCCGAGGCCCAGGCCGCGTTCAACGGTTGAGCATCGCTTCGTCCTCGAATTCGGCGAGCGACTTGCGCATGGTCTCGACGAGATCCAGTGCCACCGGCGACGGGCTGCGCTGTGCGGGGAAAACGGCTGAGAACTCGAAGTCGATGCGCGGCAGGAAGCGGCGCGCGATGACGCCGCGGGTTGAAAATTCCTGCGCGGTGAAGGGATCGCAGATCGCGACCCCGAGGCCTGATGACACCATGCCGCACATGATTTCCGACAGTGTGGTCTCGACCCTGAGCACGCGGCGGACGTCGCTGCGGTGGAAGACCTGATCGACGAGGTGCCGGCTCGACGATCCCGCCGATAGCGAGATGAACGTCTCGCCCTCGAAATCGCCCGGCTCCAGCACCTTCTTTTCTGCAAGCCGGTGTCCGGTCGGCAGCACTGCGACACGCGCCAGTGACGGTAGCCGCTGGCTCGGCAGGCCGGAATGGGCGATCGGCACCTCGGCAAAGCCGATGTCGCATTGATTGTTCAGCACCCAGTCGACCACGATCGGCGAGATCACACCGAAGAAAGCGAGGTTAAGGTTCGGCCGCTCTTTCAGAAAATGTCCGGCAAGCCGCGGCAGATAGCCATTCGACAGCGCTGGAAGTGCAGCGATCCGCAGCGAGCCGGTGCGGCGGCCACGGATTTCCTCGGCTGCCGCCGTGATGCGTTCGAGGCCGACGAAGGAGCGCTCGACCTCGGTATAAAGCGCCATCGCTGCGGCGGTCGGCACGAGCCCGGTGCCGCGCCGCTCGAACAGCTCCATCTTCAGCAGCGCCTGAAGGTCGCGCAGCAACCGGCTGACCGCCGGCTGCGTCACGGTCATCAGCGCCGCCGCCTCTGTCACGCTGCCCGTCAGCATCGTCGCCCGGAAGGCCTCCACCTGCCGCGAATTGATCCGCGCCATCCCGAATTCCATTCATAACATTTCGGCATGCAAGGGTTGCCATTATTCATTGGACGATGGAAGGCTAGGTTTGCGATCTTTTTCATCAGAGCTGGAGAGAGCCCGCTTTTTCGGCAGATTGGAGGGGTTCAAACCTCCGGATCGCGTCGAAACCTGTCGAGCAGGGGCCGGAGCCCTGATTGGTGTCGGGTTGGCGCGGAAGGGAATGCGGAAGGCGCTTCGGCTCATGAGACTCGTCGGCACGTCACCTCACCTCGGTATGGAGATCGGACCACATGAAGACTTTTCGCCTTCTGACAGCGGTCGGCATCGCGGCTCTCATGGCCGCCCCCTCGGTCGCCTCGGCCCAGCAAAAGACGCTCTATGTCGCCGGCTATGGCGGCTCGTTCGAGAAGACCATCCGTGACGAGGTGATCCCGACCTTCGAGAAGGAGAACGGCGTCAAGGTCGAATACGTCGCTGGCAACTCCACCGACACGCTGGCAAAGCTTCAGGCGCAGAAGGGCAACCAGCAGATCGACGTCGCCATCGTCGACGACGGCCCGATGTACCAGGCGATCCAGCTCGGCTTCTGCGGCAAGCTTGATGGCCTGCCGGCCGATCTCTACGACACCGCCCGCTTCAAGGACGATCGCGCTGTCGCGATCGGCATCGTTGCCACCGGCCTGATGTACAACACCAAGGTGTTTGCGGAGAAGGGCTGGGCGCCGCCGACTTCCTGGAACGATTTGAAGGACACGAAATACGCAAAACAGCTCGTGATCCCGCCGATCAACAACACCTATGGCCTCGAAGCGCTGGTGATGCTGTCGAAAATGAACGGCGGCGGCGAGTCCAATGTCGATTCCGGCTTCAAGATCTTCAAGGAGCAGATCAATCCGAACGTGCTGGCCTATGAGCCGTCGCCGGGCAAGATGACCGAGCTGTTTCAGTCCGGTCAGGCCGTGATCGCGGTATGGGGCACGGGACGCGTGCAGAGCTTTGCCAATACCGGCTTCCCCGTCGACTTCATCTACCCGAAGGAGGGCGCGGCGACGCTGCTGACGACGGCATGTCCAATCACCAAGCCGAACGTCTCGCCGCTCGCCTCGAGCTTCATCAAGAAGCTGCTCGACCCAAAAATCCAGCTCGTGTTGCTGAAGGACTACGGCTACGGCCCGGTGCTGAAATCGCTGGTGGTCCCGCCGGAGCTCGGCAAGATGGCGCCGATCGGCGAGCGCGCGGCAAAGCTCTACAATCCGGACTGGACGGTCATCAACGACAAGCGCGAGGAGTGGACCAAGCGCTGGAATCGCGAAGTCGAGCGCTGATCGGTCATACCGGAGACAGTGCCATGGCCTATCTCGAACTCGAAGGGATCGCCAAGCAATTCGGAGCGCAGACTGTCGTCGACGACTTCAGTCTCGCGGTGGGGAAGGGGGAGTTCATCTCCTTCCTCGGCCCCTCCGGCTGCGGCAAGACAACGACCCTGCAAATGATCGCGGGCTTCCTCGATCCCACCCGCGGCGCGATCCGGCTGGAGGGCAAGGACCTGACCGCGATCCATCCGGCCAAACGCGGGCTCGGCATCGTGTTCCAGAGCTACGCGCTGTTTCCGCACATGACGGCGGCGGAGAATGTCGCCTTCGGCCTTGAGATGCGTAAGGTGGCGCGCTCAGAGCGGGCCGAGCGCGTCCGCGCCGCGCTCGCGATGGTCGGTCTCGCCGGCTACGAGGACCGCCATCCGCGCCGCATGTCCGGCGGCCAGCAGCAGCGCGTGGCGCTGGCGCGCGCGCTGGTGATCAAGCCGAGCGTACTGCTGCTCGATGAACCCTTGTCCAATCTCGACGCCAAGCTGCGCGAGGAGATGCAGATCGAATTGCGCCAGATCCAGCGCACCATCGGCACTACCACTATCCTGGTCACCCACGACCAGAACGAGGCGATGTCGCTGTCCGACCGCATCGTGGTGATGAGCCAGGGCCGCATCGAGCAGATCGGCACGCCGCAGGAGACCTATGAGAAGCCGGCCTCGGCCTTCGTCTCGCAGTTTTTAGGCAAGACCAACGACTTTGCCGCGACGATTGATCGGACGAGTGCGCGTGCGCGATTGATTGCCGGCTCGTGGAGCGCGCCCGCGCCTGCCGGGCTCAGCGGTCCCGTGACCGTCAGCATCCGCCCTGAGCGGATTGGCTTTGGCGATACGGGACTCGGCGCGAAGATCGTTACCCGCATCTTCCAGGGCAATCACTGGCTGTTCCAGTGCGACAGCGAATGCGGCCCGGCGACCGTGATCCGCCAGAATGACGGCGAGAGGCAGCCGGTCGAGGGTGAGGCCGTTCGTCTCGTCTGGCGTCCGGAGGATATGGGTGTGCGCGGAGGAGCCTCCGCATGAGCGTGGCTGCTGAGGAGCGGAACGCACGCGCGCCCTGGGCGCTGACCGCGCCAGCCCTGATGCTGTTCGTCGGCGTGTTGCTGATCCCGCTGGCAATGACCGTGATGCTGTCGTTCCACGACTGGGGTCAGTACAAGGGCATTGAGCCGGTCTTCATCCTCAAGAACTGGCACGAGATCGTAACCGACCCCTATTACGCCGAGATGTTCTGGCGGACGTTTCGCATCGCGATTCTGACCACGCTGCTCACCGCCGTGCTCGGCGCGCCCGAAGCCTACATCCTCAACCGCATGAGCGGACGCTGGAAGAGTGTCTTCCTCCTCGTGATCCTCGGGCCGCTGTTGATTTCCGTGGTGGCGCGGACGCTCGGCTGGGCGCTGCTGTTCGGCGGCAACAACGGCCTCGTCAACAAGCTGCTGATGTCGGCCGGTGTGATCCGCGCACCCATTCCCTTCATGTTCACCGAAACCGGCATGGTGGTTGCGCTCGCGCATGTGATGATGCCGTTCATGGTGCTCTCGGTGTGGGCCGCGCTGCAGCGGCTCGATCCGCAAATCGAGAATGCCGCGCTGTCGCTCGGCGCCGGCCCTGTGACCATCATCCGCCGCATCATCATGCCGCAGATCATGCCGGGCGTGCTGTCGGGCGCAATCATTGTGTTCTCGCTCTCAGCCAGCGCGTTTGCGACGCCCGCGATCATCGGGGGACGCCGGCTCAAGGTCGCGGCGACGCTCGCCTATGACGAGTTCCTCAACACGCTGAACTGGCCGCTGGGTGCGGCGGTCGCCACGTTGCTGCTCGCCGCGCTGGTCTTGATCGTCGTTGGCAGCAACGCGCTGATCGAGCGCCGTTACGCGGAGGTGTTCCGATGAGCCGGAACGGTCCGCTCGCGCTGATCTTCCACACCATCTTCGTCATCGTCATGGTGTCGCCGATCCTCGTGGTCTGCCTCGTCGCGTTCACGCCCGAAGGCTTCCTGTCGTTGCCGACCAACGGTTTTTCGCTGCGCTGGTTCAGGGCGATCGCCAACTATCCCGAATTCATTCACGCCTTCTGGATCAGTCTTGGCCTCGGCGCGCTGTCTTCTTTTGTGGCGATGTTGTTCGCGGTGCCGGCGGCGCTGGCGATCGCGCGCTATCGCTTCCGCGGTCGCGATGCGCTGGCCGCGCTGTTCCTGTCGCCGCTGATGGTCCCGCATGTCGTGCTCGGTATCGCCTTCCTGCGCTTCTTCACCTCGGCGGGCCTCGGCGGCAGCTTCGCGGCGCTGATCATCGCGCATGTCATCATCGTGTTTCCGTTCGCGCTGCGGCTGACGCTTGCGGCCGCAACCGGCATGGATCTCTCGGTCGAGATGGCCGCGGTCTCGCTCGGCGCCGGCGGCTGGACGCTGTTCCGCCGCGTCACCTTGCCGCTGATCCTGCCAGGTGTCATCAGCGGCTGGGCGCTCGCCTTCATCCAGTCCTTCGACGATCTCACCATGACCGTCTTCCTTGCGGCACCCGGCACCGAGACGCTGCCGGTGCGCATGTTTCTGTACATCCAGGACAACATCGATCCGCTGGTGACGTCGGTCTCGGCCTGCGTGATCGCGATCACCATGACCGCCCTCATTCTGCTCGACCGCTTCTACGGGCTCGACCGCGTGCTCGCCGGCAAGGGCGATACGGGACGATAGGAGAACTCATGTCAGGGGATTACGACGTCGCCGTTGTCGGCGGCGGATTGCTCGGCTCCGCCATTGCCTGGGGCCTCGGCCGGCTCGGCAAGAGCGTCGCCGTGCTTGACGAGGGCGACATCGCCAAGCGCGCCTCGCGCGCCAACTTTGCCCTGGTCTGGGTTCAGAGCAAGGGCTTGGGCATGCCGGCGTATACGGTGTGGACTGTGCAGGCGTCACAAGCATGGGGAAGGCTTGCTTCGGAGTTGAAGCAGCAGACCGGTCTCGATGTTTCGCTTCAGCAAAATGGCGGCTTCCATCTGACGCTCGGCGAAGACGAGTTCGGCCAGCGCGCCGAACTGGTCAAGCGCATGCACAACCAGACTGGTGCGGCCGACTACAAGATGGAGATGCTCTCCGCATCCGACGTGAAGAAGTCGCTGCCGCTGATCGGCCCCGAGGTGTCCGGCGGCAGCTATTGCCCGCTCGACGGCCACGTCAATTCGCTGCGCACGTTCCGAGCGTTCCACACCGGCTTCAAGGCGTTCGGCATTGACTATTTTCCGGAGCGCCCGGTTTCGGCTATCAGCAAAAGCGGTGGTGAATTCAAGTTGGCCACGCCGAAGGGCGAACTTCGCGCCGCCAAGATCGTGCTGGCCGCCGGCAACGCCAACCAGACGCTCGCACCGATGGTCGGTCTCTACGCCCCGATGGGCCCGACCCGCGGCCAGATCGTGGTGACCGAGCGGACCATGCCGTTCCTGCCGCATCCCCTGACCACGATCCGCCAGACCGACGAGGGCACGGTGATGATTGGCGACAGCAAGGAAGACGAGCTCGACGATCGCGCGCTGAAGCACTCGATCAGCGCCGTGATGACCGATCGCGCCCAACGGATGTTTCCGCATCTGTCGCGGCTCAACGTGGTCAGGAGTTGGGCCGGCATCCGCGTCATGCCGGAGGACGGCTTTCCGATTTACGACCAGTCGGAGACCCATCCCGGCGCTTTCGTCGCCTGCTGCCATTCCGGCGTGACGCTCGCCTCCAACCACGCTTTCGAGATCGCGCGGATGGTCGCTCAAGGTTCGCTAGAGCCGGAGCTGGTCGGCGCGTTCTCGGCCAGCCGTTTTGGCGCCGCCGGCGCTGCGAACAACAGCGGCTACTAGAGATATTGAAGGAGCCAAGATGTTCAAACGATCCGAACAGGACAAACGGCCGCCGGTGCAGATCTTCGTCGACGGCGTTGCCGTCGCGGCGCGGCAGGGCGACACCGTCTCGGCCGCGCTGCTGGCCTCGAGCTGCGACGTGCGCCGGTCGACCGCGGTCAGCGGTGCACTGCGTCTGCCCTACTGCATGATGGGCGTGTGCTTCGACTGCCTCGTCACCGTCGATGGCGTCGGCAACCGCCAGGGGTGCCTCGTGCCCGTCGCCGAGGGCATGCAGGTCGAGATCCAGAAGGGCAAGCGGGAGATCGGAAAATGACTGTGGCTCCCAAGCGCGAAGACTATGATGTCGTGGTGATCGGCGCCGGGCCTGCGGGACTCGCGGCCGCTGCGAGCTCCGCCGAAGCCGGTCTGTCGACCCTGCTGCTCGACGAGAACATCGGTCCCGGCGGCCAGGTGTTTCGCGCCATCGCCTCGACGCCGGTGACCGAGCGCAATCAGCTGGGCGCGGACTATTGGGTGGGTGCCGATCTTGTGCAAGCGTTGCGCGCGAGCAACGCCGAAGTCATCCATCGTGCCACGGTCTGGAGCCTCGACCGCAACCTGGAGATCGCCGTCTCGATCGGCGGCGCCTCCGCCTTTGTCAAGGCGAAGCGCGTAATCCTTGCGACCGGTGCGCTGGAGCGGCCGTTTCCGATTCCCGGCTGGACGCTGCCGGGTGTGATGACCGCGGGCGCGGCGCAGACGATGTTGAAGTCGTCAGCGTTGGTGCCGGACGGACGCACGGTGATCGCGGGGCAGGGGCCTCTGCTCTGGCTGCTCGCCGCGCAGATTTTGCGGCTCGGCGGCCGCATCGATCGCATTCTCGACACCACCGAGCGTGGCAACTACTTCGCCGCTCTGCCTCATGCTTTCGCCTTCCTGGCCTCGCCCTATTTCCGCAAGGGCCTGTCGATGATGCGCGAAGTGAAGGCGAAGGTTCAGGTCGTCTCCGGCGTCACCGAGCTTGCGGCATCCGGCGACTGCCAGCTCGCGGGCGTGAGCTATGTGGCCGGTGGCAAGCGCGAGACCATTCCGGCGGATCTGCTGCTGCTGCATCAGGGCGTCGCGCCCAATGTCAATCTGGCGATGGCGGCCGGCGTCGATCATCGCTGGGACGATCTGCAATTGTGCTGGTCGCCGGTGCTCGACGCGAGCGGCAATTCGTCGGTCGCCGGCATTGCGATCGCCGGCGACGGTGCCGGCATCGGCGGTGCGAGTGCAGCCGTGGTACGCGGCCGCATCGCGGCGCGGGCAGCGATGGAAGCATTGGCGCCTGCGGCTGCCGCGAAGCTTCCCGCGATGGCGGCGCTCCGTTCCGATCTCGCCAAGGCCGAGCGTGGTCGCACCTTCCTCGACACGCTGTTCCGCCCAGCGCCGCAGTTTCGCATTCCCGCAGGCGACACCATCGTCTGTCGCTGCGAGGAGGTGACCGCGAAGGACATTCTCGATGCCGTCGCGATCGGCGCGACCGGGCCCAATCAGCTCAAGGCCTATCGCCGCACCGGCATGGGTCCGTGCCAGGGCCGGCTCTGCGGCCTCACCGTCACCGAGCTGATGGCGCAGGCGCGGGCCAAAACCCCGCAGGAGATCGGCTATTACCGGCTGCGCGCGCCGGTCAAGCCGATTACGCTCGCCGAGCTTGCCGCGGTTCCGAAGAGCAAAGACGACATCAAGGCGGTGGTGCGCGGATGACCAAAAACGTGGATGCGATCGTCGTCGGCGGCGGCATCCACGGATGCTCGACCGCGCTGCATCTGTGCCTCGCCGGCCTGAAGCCGGTGCTGATCGAGAAGGACTATGCGGGCCGCCACGCCTCCGGCGTCAATGCCGGCGGTGTGCGCCAGCTCGCGCGGCACATCCCGGAAATCCCCCTCTCGATCCGCTCGATGGGAATCTGGGAGAAGATTTCGGACCTCGTCGACGACGATTGCAGTTTTGAAAACTACGGCCAGGTGCTGGTCGCCGAGAGCGAGGAAGAACTCGCGATCTGCCGCGCGCGCGTCGCCGAGCTGAACGCGCTCGGTTTCACCCACGAGGAGCTGATCGACGCGACTGAATTGCGCCGCCTCGTGCCGGCGGTCGCCGAAACCTGTCCCGGCGGCGTGGTCTCGCGCCGCGACGGCGCCGCCAATCCGGCGCAGACCACGACGGCGTTCCGGCGCAAGGCGGAGCAGCTCGGCGCGATAGTGCGCGAGGGCGTCGCCGCCAGCAACATCCGGCAGAGCGACGGCCTCTGGCATGTCGATGTCGGCGCCGAGAGCTTTGCCGCGCCGGTGCTTGTCAACGCGGCCGGTGCCTGGGCCGGCAGCATCGCGGCTGCGCTCGGCGAGCCCGTTCCGGTCGAGACCGTCGCACCGATGCTGATGATCACCTCACGCGTGCCTCACTTCATCGATCCTGTCGTGATCCTGCGCGGCCGAAAGCTCTCATTCAAGCAATTCAAGAATGGCACCGTGCTGATCGGTGGCGGCTATCTGGCCACGCCCTATCTGGATCGCAACGAGACGGTGCTGGACTGGAAGAGCCTCGCGACCAGCGCCCGCACCGTGTTCGAGCTGTTTCCGGTGATGCGCAGCGCGACGATCGTCCGCGCCTGGGCCGGCATCGAGGCCAAGACGAACGACGATCTGCCCGTGTTCGGGCCGAGCAGCCGACACAAGGGCCTCTATCACCAGTTCGGCTTCTCGCTGCACGGCTTTCAGCTCGGCCCCGGCGCCGGCGCCGTGATGGCGGAGCTGATTGTCAATGGCGGCAGCCAGACCCGCATTGGCGATCTCGGCATCGACCGTTTCTATTCCCCCACGCTCTAGCAGCAAGAGGACATCATGAGCATTACCCGCAGCATTCGCACGCCGATCATGCACCGCGCCGTCGAGGCCAACGGCTTCGTCTTCCTTGGCGGCACCATCGCCGACGACACCTCGGTCTCGATGGGCGAGCAGACCCGCAACATTCTCGGCAAGATCGCCGGCTATCTGAAGGAAGCGGGCACCGACAAGTCGCGCGTCGTGAGCACCTCGATCTTCGTCACGGACCTTTCCAAAAAGAAAGAGATGGACGCGGTCTGGACCGAGTTCTTCGGCGACAATCTGCCGACCCGCGCCACCGTCGGCGCCGCCGATCTCGGCGGCAGCGCGCTGATCGAGGTGGTGGTGACCGCGCTCAAGGGCTGATCACGCAGGCCGGCGGGGAACGTCAGCGTTCCCCGCGCTGTCGGCCCTGCGAGCCTCGCCTTGATCTCGCCCTTCAATGGGACTAGTTAGACAGTCCTCAGACAGGATATTCGAGGGCCATGGATTTTACCCCGACCGCAAAGCCAATCTGCCTTGCTCACGGGGAATTCCATGCCTGCTTCAATCATCCTGTCGAATCTGTCGCTGTGCACGCCTGACGGCCGCTCTCTTTTTTCCAATATCGATCTGACGTTCGGCGCCGAGCGGACCGGCCTTGTCGGCCGCAACGGCGTCGGGAAGACGACGCTGCTTGCGTCGATCTCGCGCGAGCACGTCCCCCAATCGGGGCGCGTTGTCGTCAATGGCACCGTCGGATTGCTACGCCAGGACGTCCAACTCCTTGCGGGCGCGAAGGTGATCGACCTGTTCGGTGCGCGACCAGCGCTGGAGTTGCTTCGTCGCGCTGAACGCGGGGAAGCCGCGGCCGAGGAGGTCTCCGAGGTCGCTTGGACCCTTGAGACACGGCTTGCATCTGCCCTTGCGCTTGTCGGGTTCGGCGTCGCTCCGGAGATCGAGCTCGGGCGCTTGTCGGGCGGGCAAATCACGCGGGTTCGTCTCGCCGCGCTGATTTTCGCGGAGCCGGACTTCCTGCTGCTCGACGAGCCCACCAACAATCTCGATCGGGAGGGGCGCGCGGCCGTGATCGATTTTCTTGCGTCCTGGCGCGGTGGGGCGATTGTCGCCAGCCATGATCGGAGCCTGCTCGAAACGATGGATGCGATTGTCGAGCTGACGTCGCTCGGGGCCATGCGATACGGCGGCAATTGGAGCAGTTACCGCGAGCAGAAGGCCGTCGCGCTTGCGGCTGTCAGGCACGATCTCGCACATGCCGAGAGGCGCCTGTCCGGGATCGACGGGAAGGCGCAGGAAGCTGCGGAGAAGAAAGCGCGCAAGGACAGCGGGGGTAAGAAGAAGCGCGCCAAAGGCGACATGCCGCGCATCCTCGCCGGCACGCGCAAGGATCGCAGCGAGGATAGCGGCGGCAAGAACGTGCAGATCGCTGAGCGGCGTCGCGCGGAAGCGCTTGAGGCCGTCGATACCGCACGCCGGCGCATCGAGATTCTTCAGCCAATGTCGGTGAAACTACCTTCGACCCACCTGCCGGCGGGAAGGGAGGTGGTTTGGCTCGATCGGGCAAGTGCTGGCTATCAGCCGGACCGAATAATCTTGCACGATCTATCGCTCACGATCGTCGGTCCGGAGCGCGTGGCCATTGTCGGGGCCCAACGGTTCCGGCAAGACGACGCTGCTGAAACTCATCGCCGGCGAGCTGCATCCGCTCTCCGGCATCGTGCGGGTCAGGCCGGACTTTGCGCTGTTTGACCAGAAGGTCAGCCTGCTCGATCCCGCGATCTCCATCCTGGACAATTTTGGGCGTCTCAATCCGAAAGCGGGTCCGAATGAGTGCCATGCCGCGCTGGCGCGTTTCATGTTTCGCGCCGATGCGGCCTTGCAAATCGTCGGACACCTGAGCGGCGGGCAAATGTTTCGCGCGGGCCTCGCCTGTGTGCTGGGCGGGGCGACGCCGCCGTCCCTGCTGATCCTCGACGAGCCGACCAATCATCTGGACATCGATTCCATCGAAGCCGTCGAGGCAGGTTTGAGGGCTTATGACGGCGCGCTTCTCGTCGTCAGTCATGACGAGGCGTTCTTGCAGGCGATAGGGATCACGCGCAGGGTCGAGCTGGCCGGATAATTCGGCTCGCCAAGGCCCGTCGTTCTAACAACAAAAACCCGACGCTCTGCCCCCAGCGCGTCGGGTGGAAAAAATGAGTATCAATCCGTGATCCCAACACCGGTATTGTGAGGCTTGCCGCATCAATTTTCCACTCCGGGAAACTACCGCGTCGGAACCGGGCGCGGTCTTACGCACCTCCACCGGGCTCCAGCGCTTCGCCCATCTCCAGCGGATGGGCCATGGTCTCGTGCAGCGCGTCGCGGTCGAGTTCGCCTTCCGAGAGGCTGATGACGACGCAGGCAACGCCGTTGCCGATCAGATTGGTCAGCGCGCGGCACTCGCTCATGAACTTGTCGATGCCGACCAGGATCGCGATCGACTGGATCGGAATGTCAGGCACGATCGAGAGCGTCGCCGCGAGCGTGATGAAGCCCGCCCCGGTCACGCCCGATGCCCCCTTCGAGGTGATCATGGCGATGCCGAGAATGCCGAGTTCCTGCCAGATGGTCAGATGGGTGTTGGTC
Source organism: Bradyrhizobium sp. LM2.9 (assembly GCF_054056555.1). Lineage (NCBI taxonomy): Bacteria > Pseudomonadati > Pseudomonadota > Alphaproteobacteria > Hyphomicrobiales > Nitrobacteraceae > Bradyrhizobium > Bradyrhizobium sp. LM2.9. Next base: position 4,653,993 of record NZ_JBSRYJ010000002.1, on the reverse strand, counting down.
GCCTGCGCCAGAAACAGCGTCGCCAGTGTCATGTAAATGTTAGTGCCGTCGAGGTTGAAGCTGTAGCCGGTCGGAATCACGAGGCCGACCACCGAGCGCGACGCGCCGAGATGCTCCATCTTCTGGATCATCTGCGGCAGCACCGTCTCCGACGACGAGGTACCGAGCACGATCAGCAGTTCGTCCTTGATGTAGGCGATGAAGCGCAGGATCGAGAAGCCGGCAAGCCGTGCGATTGCGCCGAGCACGATCAACACGAACAGGATGCTGGTGAGATAGAACGTGCCGATCAGGGCGGCGAGATTGAGCAGTGAGCCGAGGCCGTAGGCACCGACGGTGAACGCCATCGCGCCGAATGCACCGATAGGGGCGACACGCACGATGATGCGGATGATGCCGAAGAACATCTTCGCGGCCTTGTCGATCGCTTCCGCAATGGGCTCGCCGGCTTTGCCGAGAAAGGCAATGGCGAAGCCCGACAGGATCGAGATCAGCAGCACCTGCAAGAGATCGCCGCGTGCGATGGCGCCAAGATAGCTGTCGGGGATGATCGCCATCAAATGGGCGACGATGCCTTCCTCCTTGGCCTTGGTGACGTAGGTCGCCACCGACTTCGGATCGATCGTGGCGGGATCGATGTTAAAGCCGCTGCCGGGCTGCAGCACCTCGCCGACCAGTAGGCCTATCGCGAGCGCGACAGTCGAGACCGTCTCGAAATAGATCAGTGACTTCAGTCCGACCCGGCCGACGCGCTTGAGGTCGCCCATCGAGGAGATGCCGTGCACCACGGTGCAGAAGATCACAGGCGCGATCATCATCTTGATCAGCGATATGAAGCCGTCGCCGAGCGGCTTCAGGGCCTTGCCGAGATCGGGGTAGAAATAGCCGATGAGCACCCCGAGCACGATCGCGATCAGAACCTGGACGTAGAGGACCTTGTACCAGGGCTGGTGCCGGCGGTGGATGGCTGGCTGGATCGCGACTTGTGTCATAGAGTGGGCCCCGGAACGTATTGATCTTGTTTGATTTGCATCATGTGATGGCCGCCGCAGAAGCGACAATCACATTTTTGTCTGTTCGCACGAAGATTGATGGCTGCACCGCAACTCGGGGGGAACATGTCGACTGCAACGGGCTCCGAAGAGCGAGCGCAAGGCTATTTTCCGCGTTGGACGCTGAAGTCCTCCGGCGTGATCATGCCCGAGGAGCGATTGCCGCTCGGCCAGACCGTCGTCTCCGGTCTCCAGCATTGCGTCGCAATGTCGGGCTCGACGATCATCGCGCCGCTGCTGATGGGGTTCGACCCCAATATTGCGGTCCTGTTCTCCGGCGTCGGCACGCTGATCTTCTTCGTCATTGTCGCGGGGCGCGTGCCGAGCTATCTCGGATCGAGCTTCGCCTTCATCGCGGTCGTCATCGCTGCCACCGGCTATGCCGGGCACGGGCCGAACCCGAACCTGTCGATTGCGCTTGGCGGCATCGTCGGGGCCGGCGTCCTCTACGGCGTGATTGCGCTGATTGTGATGTGGTCGGGGGTTGGCTGGGTCGAGAGGTTGCTGCCGCCGGCCGTCACCGGTGCTGTGGTCGCCGCGATCGGCCTCAACCTCGCGCCCGTGGCGGTCAAGGCGGTGAGCGCGGGCGCGTTCGACACCTGGATCGGGCTCGCGACCGTTCTGATGATCGGCGTGGTTGCCGTTGCCGCTCCGGGCCTGTGGCGCCGCCTGCCGGTCATCCTCGGCGCGATCGGTGGATATCTTTTGTACTTGCTGTTCGCGAACGGCCTCGGTTTCGGCAAGCCGATTGACTTCACCCAGCTTGCGGCTGCGCCGTGGATCGGCCTGCCGAGCTTCACCACGCCGACCTTTCAGGTCGATGCGATCGTCCTGATCGCGCCGGTTGCGATCATCCTCGTCGCCGAGAACCTCGGTCACATCAAGGCCGTCGGCGCCATGACAGGCCGGAGCCTCGATCGCTATCTCGGCCGCGCCTTGCTCGCTGATAGCCTCGCGACCATCGTGGCGGCCTGTGGCGGCGGCACCGGCGTCACCACCTATGCCGAAAACATCGGCGTCATGGCGGCGACGAAGGTCTATTCGACCTTGCTGTTTGCCTTCGCGGCCATTGTGTCGATCGTACTCGGCTTCTCGCCGAAATTCGGCGCGCTGATCCTCTCGATCCCGGGTCCCGTCATCGGTGGGCTCTCGATCGTGCTGTTCGGATTGATCGCCGCGATGGCGGGCCGGATCTGGGTCGAGAACAAGGTCGACTTCTCAAGTCCGGCAAACCTGATCACCGTCGCGGTCGCGCTCACCGCAGGCGCGGGCGATCTGACGCTCAAATTCGGCGCGTTCACGATCGGCGGGATCGGCACCGCAACCTTCGGCGCCATCATCCTCTACCAGATCCTAAGCTCGCCACTGGCCCAGCGCGCTAAATGAATCGCAGCGATGCGCTGAGGGATGGAACAAAAAGCCGGTTCCGTCGATGATCAGGCGTCCCGGAGAGAACCCATGCCACAAACCGATCGTTCGACCTCGTTTCACTCGCGCCTTGTCGGCCAATACGCGCTGATAACAGGCGCCTCGCAAGGCATCGGCCGCGCGGTCGCGATCCGGCTCGCCCAGGAAGGCGCGACCGTCGCCATCAACTATTTCGGTCACCCTGAAGGGGCCGAGGAGACGCTCGCGCTCGCGCGGACGGCATCGGGTGGCCGCGGCCATGGCAAGCTCGACCACGTCATCGTCAAGGCCGATGTCGGCAATGAGCCGGACATCGCCGCGATGTTCGAGACGATTTTGGCGCGCTGGAAACGGCTCGATTGCCTCGTCAACAATGCCGGCTTCCAGCGAGAATCCCCGAGCGACGCGCTCGATATCGAAACCTATCGCCGCATCATCGACGTCAATCTCAACGGCGCCGTGCTTTGCGCGCAGAAGGCGCTCGCCCATTTCGTCGCGCGCGGCGCAGGCGGCAGCATCATCAACTGCTCCAGCGTGCACCAGATCATCCCGAAGCCCGGCTATCTCGCTTATTCGATCAGCAAGGGTGGCATGGCCAATCTGACGCGCACGCTGGCGCTCGAATTTGCCGGCCGTGGCATTCGCGTCAATGCGGTCGGGCCCGGTGCGATCGACACGCCGATTAACGCCGCATGGACCGGCGACGCCGAAAAGCGCGCCAACGTCGCAAGCCACATTCCGCTCGGTCGCGTGGGCACGCCGGAAGAGATCGCCGCCGTGTTTGCGTTCCTCGCGTCGGATGATGCCAGTTACATCACCGGCCAGACCATCTATGCCTGCGGAGGCCTGACCCTGTTTCCCGAGTTTCGCGAGAACTGGGCGAGCTAGGCGTGCGCCTCCAAGTTTCGGGTGCGGATCAACCGGAGGCGGGCTGGTCGATCAGGTCGAGCACGTGGAGCTGATCGCGATTCGACCTGTCCGATCGGCGGTGATCTGGCAAAAGCCGGCGGAGCGCCCTACATCTGCGCCATGGCAAACCCTCCGCTCCAGGATTTCGTCGGCCGGCACGAAAAACTGTTCGTGCTGACCGGCGCCGGGTGCAGCACGAACTCCGGCATTCCCGACTACCGCGACAGCCACGGCAACTGGAAGCGGACCCAGCCGGTGAACTTCCAGGCCTTCATGTCGGAAGAGCATACGCGCCGGCGCTATTGGGCGCGCAGCCTGATCGGCTGGCGCAGGTTCGGCCAGGCGAGGCCGAACGATGCGCATCACGCACTCGCCCGGCTCGAGGCCAGCGGGCGTTGCGGGATGCTGCTGACCCAGAACGTCGACCGGCTGCATCAATCCGCCGGCCAGCGCCAGGTGATCGACCTGCACGGAAGGCTCGATCTGGTCCGCTGCATGGGCTGCGGCCAAAAGGCGCCGCGGAGCGAATTTCAGGAGACGCTCGGCCGCGCCAATGCGGAATGGCTGACGCTCGATGCCGCCGATGCACCCGATGGCGACGCCGACCTGGAGCATGCGGATTTTTCGTCGTTCAAGGTCCCGGCCTGCGAGGCCTGCGGCGGAATTCTCAAGCCCGACGTCGTGTTCTTCGGCGAGAACGTCCCGCGCGACGTCGTCGCATCCGCGCAGGATCATCTGGCGCAGGCCGACGCCATGCTGATCGTCGGCTCCTCGCTGATGGTCTATTCCGGCTTCCGCTTCGTGCAGGCTGCCGCGCATCGGCAAATCCCAATCGCTGCGGTCAATCTCGGACGCACCCGCGCCGATGATCTCCTGACGCTGAAGGTCGAGGAGCGCTGCGAAGCGGCGCTTGCATTCCTGCTCTGATCGCGCAGGCTGCGAACACGCCTTGCCTATTGCATAGGTGCCAAGCAGAATAGCCGAACGCCGCATGTCCGCGCCATCGATGGCATGGAAATTGCTGCGCTTTTGTCCTCAGTCTTGACGATCAGCACGGAGAATTTGGAATGCTTGAGGGAGCCGAGGTGCGGCTTGCCGTTGATATCGGTGGCACGTTCACCGACATCGTGCTGGACGTGGGGCAGGATCGCAAGACGCGCAAGCTGCTGACGACGCCGCAGCGGCCCGAACAGGCGGTGCTCGATGGCATGCGGCTCATTCTCGCTGATGCGCGCGCGCATATCAGCGACATCGACGTCTTCATTCACGGCACGACGCTCGCGACCAACGCCATCATCGAGCGCCGCGGCGCCAAGACGGCACTGATCGCGACCGACGGCTTTCGCGACGTACTCGATATCGGCACCGAGAGCCGCTACGACCAGTATGACCTCTCCATCGACAAGCCGAAGCCGCTGGCGCCGCGATCCCTGCGCTTCACCGTGCCCGAGCGTATCGACGCCCATGGCGCCGTCCGCCTCCCGCTGGACGAAGCTGCAGTGCGCGCGCTCGCGCCAAGATTGCGCGCGCTGAAGGTCGAGAGTGTCGCGATCGCGTTCCTGCACTCCTACGCCAACCCCGAGCACGAGCGCCGCACGGCTGCGATCATCAGCGAGGAGATGCCCGGTATTTCCGTGACCGTATCGTCCGCGGTGTGTCCGGAGATCCGCGAATATGAGCGCACATCGACTGCGGTGGCCAATGCCTATGTGCAACCGCTGATCGACGGCTATCTTGCCCGCATGTCCGACGCCTTGCAGGTCGAGCAGTACCGCGGCGCGATCTATCTTGTCACCTCCGGCGGCGGTGTCACCTCGATCGAGACGGCGCGGCGCTTTCCGGTGCGTCTCGTCGAATCCGGTCCTGCCGGCGGCGCCATTTTCGCGGCGCAGATCGCGGCGCGTCTCGGCGAGAGCAAGGTGCTGTCCTTCGACATGGGCGGCACCACGGCAAAGATCTGCCTGATCGAAAAATACCAGCCCGAGACCTCGCGCGTGTTCGAGGTCGATCGCGCCGCGCGCTTCCTGAAAGGTTCGGGGCTGCCGGTGCGGATTCCCGTGATCGAGATGGTGGAGATCGGCGCCGGCGGCGGCTCGATCGCCCATGTCGACGCGATGAAGCGCGTCACCGTCGGCCCCGAGAGCGCCTCGTCGGAGCCGGGGCCCGCCTGCTACGGTCGCGGCGGCCTGCGCCCGGCCGTGACGGATGCCGACGTTGCGCTCGGCATGATCGATCCCGACGACTTCGCGGGTGGAACGATTAAGCTCGATCCGGAGCTGTCGAAACAGGCGCTGCTGCGCGCCGTGGGCGAGCCGCTGGGTCTGTCCGCGGAGACTGCGGCCTATGCCGTGCACGAGGTCGTGTGCGAGAACATGGCGAGTGCGGCGCGCGTGCATGCGGTCGAGCGCGGCGAGATTGTCGGTCAGCACACGCTGATCGCCTTCGGTGGCGCGGCACCGCTGCATGCAGCGCGCGTCGCCGAGAAGATCGGTGTCTCCCGCGTGATCGTCCCTTCCAATGCCGGCGTCGGTTCGGCCGTTGGCTTCCTTGCCGCTCCGATCGCCTATGAGCTGGTGCGCAGCCGTCATGTCTGGCTCGATGATTTCGACACCGATGGTGTTTCCGACCTGCTCCAGGAGATGGTGACCGAAGCGCGTGCGCTGGTCGAGACGGGTGCAGCAGGCGCGCCGGTCCGCGAGCGCCGCGCCGCCTTCATGCGCTATGTCGGCCAGGGCCACGAGATCTCGATCGGGTTGCCGAACCGGCGGTTGGCGACGACCGATCTGGCCGGCCTGCGCCAGAAGTTCGAGGCGGATTATGCGGCGATGTTCGAACGGCCGATCCCGGGCGCTGCGATCGAGGTCTTGAGCTGGTCGGTGCTTGCAACCACCGAGGCGCGCAATCCGCCGCGCGTCGCCGATGTGGCGCGCATGCCCGCCGGCAAGGCGTCGGGCATGCGCAAATTCTTCGACGGCCGGGCCGGGGAGCTGATCGAGATCCCGCTCTATCGCCGCGAGGACATGGCGCCCGGCGCGACCATTGCGGGACCCGCCGTGATCGCCGAGGACGAAACGTCCACCTTCGTCTCCACCAGTTTCGACGCCCATATCGACGGTGCCGGCAGCATCGTCATGGAACGGAAGGCAGCCTGATCATGAGCAAGGCAAGCGGCGCGAGCCTGATCGACCTTCAGATCATGTGGCACCGGCTGATCGCCGTGGTTGAGGAGCAGGCGCAGGTGCTGCTCCGCACCGCCTTCAGCCCGATCGTGCGCGAATGCGGCGACCTCTCCGCCGGCGTGTTCGATCTCAAGGGGCGAATGCTGGCGCAGGCGGTGACCGGCACGCCCGGCCACGTCAACTCGATGGCGGAATCGGTCAAGCACTTCATCGCGCAATTCCCGATCGAGACGATGAAGGAGGGTGATGCCTACATCACCAACGATCCCTGGATGGGCACCGGCCATCTCAACGATTTTGTCGTCACCACGCCCTGCTTCAAGGACGGCAAGCCGGTCGCGCTGTTCTCCTGCACCAGCCATCTCATGGACATTGGCGGCATCGGCTTCGGGCCTGATGCCACCGACGTGTTCATGGAGGGGCTCTACATTCCCATGCTGAAGCTGATCGACCAGGGCGTCGTCAACGAGACGCTGATGGCGATGATCCGCACCAACACGCGGCTGCCGATCGACACCGAGGGCGACACCTATTCGCTCGCCGGCTGCAACGACGTCGGCTGCGAGCGCCTGGTCGAGATGATGACCGAGTTCGACATCGACACGCTCGACGAGCTCGGCGACTACATTTGCGACCGCTCGCGCGAGGCCGTGCTGGCCGAGATCGCCAAACTGCCGAAGGGCACCTGGCGCAACACCATGGTGGTCGACGGCTATGACGCGCCGGTCACGCTGGCGGCGACGCTGACGATCTCGGACGAAGGCATCCACGTCGATTTCGACGGCACCTCCGCCGCGTCCAGGTTCGGCATCAATGTGCCTCTGTCCTACACCATCGCCTACACCGTGTTCGGTCTCGGCTGCGTCGTCGCCTCGCAGATCCCGAACAATGCCGGCTCGCTCTCGCCGCTGACGGTGTCGGCTCCCCCAGGCGCGATCCTCAATGCGCCGAAGCCGGCGCCGGTCGCCTCGCGCCACATCATCGGCCAGATGCTGCCCGACGTCGTGTTCGGCTGCCTGCGCCAGATCATTCCCGAGCGCGTGCCTGCGGAAGGCACCTCGTGCCTGTGGAATCTCAACGTGCGCGGCCAGACCCGCTCGGGCGCCGGCGGCAATTACGGATTCTCGATGGCGGTGACCTCCAATGGCGGCACCGGCGCGCGCTTCGCGAAGGACGGGCTGTCGGCGACCGCCTATCCCAGCGGCGTGCGCGGCACGCCGGTCGAGATCGCCGAGACACAGACGCCGCTGATCTTCTGGCGCAAGGAGCTGCGCCCGGATTCCGGCGGGGCAGGGCGCACCCGCGGCGGGCTCGGCCAGATCATCGAGGTCGGCAGCGGCGTCGATGCGCCGTTCGACATCCTGGCGGCGTTCGACCGCATCGATCATCCGCCACGCGGCCGCGATGGCGGCAAGAACGGCGAGGCCGGCTATGTCGGCCTGAAGTCCGGCAAGAAGCTGCGTGGAAAAGGTTTTTCAGCAGGTGCCGCCGGACGACCGGCTGGTGGTGCTGACGCCGGGCGGCGCCGGCATCGGCGATCCCCGGGAGCGCGCGCCGACAGCCGTCAGCGACGACATCGAAAGCGGCCTCGTGTCTGCCGACAACGCGGTTGCAGTTTATGGGTATACGCGATGACGCCTCGGCGTCGTGCGCGTAGCGAACGGAGGGGCTCAATGATCACGCGACGGAATTTTACTGCGGGCGCGGCGACGCTGGTCGCAGCCGGCCACATCTCGACCCGCGCGCGGGCGGCGACGGTGAGCTGGGACATGTCGACGGTATGGCCCGACGGCAATTTCCACACCCAGAACGCGTTTGCCTTCGCGGAAGAAGTGAAGAAGCAGACCGGCGGTTCGGTCGCGATCACCGTAAAGGCCGGTGGCCAGCTCGGCTTCAAGGGCCCCGAGCATCTGCGCGCCGTGCGCGACGGCCTGGTGCCGCTCGCCGACGTCCTCAACATCCAGCAGGTCGGCGACGAGCCGTTCATGGGTGTCGAGAGCATTCCCTTCCTCTGCGGCTCCATGGACGAATTGAAGGTGCTGCACAAATATGTGCGGCCCGAATACGAGAAGGTCGCCGCGCGCAACAACCAGAAGATCCTCTACATCGTGCCGTGGCCGACGCAGTATCTGCACCTCAAGGTCAAGGTCGCCGATGTCGACGGGTTGAAGAACATCAAGATCCGCGTGCCCGACAAGAACGCCGTCGATATGCTGGCTGTTGTCGGTATGGCGCCGGTGATGATCCCCTGGGGCGAGACGATCCCCGCGCTGGCCTCCGGCGCGGTCTCGGGCGTCTCCACTTCGGCCGTATCGGGCGTCGACGGAAAATTCTGGGAATTCTTGAAGTACATCTATCCGACCAACCACGTCTGGTCGTCGCAGATGCTCACCGTCAATCTCGATTCCTGGAAGGCGCTATCGAGCGATCAGCAACAACAGGTCACCGCAATTGCCGAGAAGATGGAGCCGGGCTTCTGGGCGAACTCGCTCAAGGCGGACGTTGACAGCCTCAACCGGCTCAAGGAAGGCGGCATGGAGGTGGTGCCGGTCTCGGGGGCCATGATCACCGACATTCGCGCCAAGACCGCGCCGCAGCTTGATGCTTTCCTCAAGCGCGTGCCGGCAGCCGACAAGGCGGTGCGGGCCTATCTCGCTGAAATGAAGCGCTGAGGCCAGGTCATGGTCAGCGTTTCGCCCGCGGCTCCGCATAGTCTCAATGCAGCGGCGCCGGCGCCGTTGCGCATCCTGCTCGACGGCATCGACCGTCTCGGCCGGCTCGACGGTTGGATCGGTGGCGGCTGCCTCTTGATGCTGACGCTGCTGATGCTGTGCGAGGTCGCAACGCGCTTCCTCTCGAACTTCCTGCCGTTCTTTCCGCCCACGATCTCGATCGCGTGGGAGTATTCCTCCTATCTGATGGCGGCGTCCTTCACCTTCGGCGCCGCCATGACCCTGCGCGTCGGCGGCCATATCCGTGTCGTGCTGCTCTTGAAGAACGTCCCGGCCCTCTTTCAGCGCGCGATCGAAATCTTGTCGGCCGCCGCCGGCTTCGGCTTCATGGCTTTCCTGACATGGTCGATGGCGAAGTTCGCCTTCGGCGCCTATGTGCGCGGCCAGGTTTCGACCTCGAGCGACACTCCGCTGTGGTTTCCGCAGGCCGTCGTCACCTTCGGCATGCTGCTGCTAACGCTCCAGTTCCTGGCGCGCGCGATCCAGGCCGTACTCGGCCTGCCGCTGGAGGATCACCGCATGAAGGCCTCGCCCGTCGAATGATCGCCTTGCTCGCAATCGGATTCAAGTTCGCATGACCATCGAAGTTGTCAGCCTGTTCGTGATCCTGTTCGCGCTTCTGGCATGCGGCGTATGGATCGGCCTGACGCTTGCGCTCACCGCGACGCTGCTGCTTGCGATGTTCCGCTCGATCCCGCTCGACAAGCTGCTGCCGCAATACGCCTGGAACATTTTGACGACGCAGGAGCTGCTGGCGCTGCCGCTGTTCATCTTGATGGGCGAACTGCTGTTCCGCACCCGGCTGTCGCGCTCGCTGTTCCAGGGGCTTGCGCCGTGGGCGGGGCTTCTGCCCGGCCGCCTGCTGCATGTGAATGTGATCGGCTGCACCATTTTCGCTGCGATCTCCGGCTCGTCGGCGGCGACGACTCAGGTGATCGGTCGCATGTCGCTCAACGAGTTGCTGCGCCGTGGCTATTCGCGCGACATCGCGATCGGCTCGCTCGCCGGCGCCGGCACGCTTGGCTTTTTGATTCCGCCGTCCAACATCATGATCATCTATGGCGTGCTCGGCGACGTTTCGATCCTGAAACTGTTCACGGCGGGCGTGCTGCCCGGTCTGCTGCTGGCAGCCACCTTCATGGGGTGGGTCATGCTGCACACGACCCTCAACCCCGGCATGGTGCCGGAAACGGAAACCAAACTCTCGCAGGTGTCGTGGCGCGAGCGTTTTGCTGCGCTGAAGGATCTCGCGCCGGCGCTGTTCCTGATCGCCTGCGTGCTCGGCTCGATGTACGGCGGACTCGCGACGCCGTCGGAGGCCGCCGCGGTCGGCGTGCTTGGCGCCGCGCTGGTCGCCTGGGCGCAGGGCTCGATGTCGCAGCAGGTGATCCGCGACGTGCTGATCGGCTCGGTCGTGACCTGCTCGATGATCGCGCTGATCGTGCTCGGCGCCTCGATCCTCGGCAATGCGGCCGCCTTCCTCGGCATCCCGCAGGCGGTCGCCGCCTTCGTGAAGGGCCTTGGCCTGTCGCCCTTCATGCTGATCGTCGTGCTGATTATGTTCTACCTGATCCTCGGCTGCTTTCTCGACGGCTTCTCGATGATCGTGATGACGCTGCCGATCGTGCTGCCGATTGTAAAGGGTGCCGGCTTCGACGAGATCTGGTTCGGCATCTTCCTCGTGCTCGCGGTCGAGATGGCGCAAATCACCCCACCGGTCGGCTTCAACCTCTTCGTCATCCAGGGCCTGACCGAGGACGGCCTCGGCTACATCGCGCGCGTCACGATGCCCTATCTCCTCATCATGGTGGGCTTCGTGCTGCTGCTGACGCTCTGGCCCGGCATCGTCACGATCCTGCCGAGGGTGCTGTACGGATAAGTCCATCCTCGGGCTCTGGCGCCAGCGCGCAGCGGTCTGCGTCATCCCGATCGTGCTTGTCCGCGACGACGCCCTCCGGCGACAGCTTCGCGCTGTCCGGATAACCGCTTCAGCCTGAGAGTTGCGGGACGAAACGGTCAGCGCAGCTGACGCTTCAAGCGCGCGCTGCGCGTCAAATTCGCGCCGCGCGCGCATTCCATCTTTGCGCTCCCTATCATCCGGCGTACTCTATGAGAGCGAGCAGGAGTGCAACAGCAATCAGTCCAGTGAACGTAGCTCTTTTGGCGATGTCCGCCGAGAGAGCAAGAGCTGTTGGCAACTCATATGCGATGGAGAGAACCGACACATAGCGAGCTGCAAACACATCCCTCGCGGCGCCGTCTGTAAGACGCAAGTTCAACAAACACAAAAGCGGGAGGAACGGATGAAGAAGCGTTGGTGTAAGTCTGCTCTACCTCTTGTTGCCGGCGCGACGCTGATCGTGTCGTCGGCGTTGGCCCAAAGCGTGGATACTGGGCGGATCGAGAGCGCCGGTCAGAACGATTGGCTGACCTATCACGGTTCGTACAAATCCTATCACTACAGCCCTCTGGCGCAGATCAATGCAAGCAACGTCGGCAATTTGAGCGTTGCCTGGCTCCATATTCCCGGACGCTCGACCCGTGGCCTGCAATCAATGCCGCTCGTGGCTGATGGCATACTCTACTACACAGGTTCTTACAGCCGGGTTTTCGCGCTTAACGGCGCGACGGGCGAGGTGATCTGGTCGCATTTTCCGGAACTGGACGAGACGCTGATCGCCCGCCAGACCCATTCTCCCTACAATCGCGGCGTCGCGCTCGGCGAGGGCAAGGTCTTCGTCGGTACCATGGATGGCAGGGCGCTTGGCCTGGATATGAAATCGGGGAAGGTCGTCTGGGAAACCCGGCTGATCGACTCGCAGAAGCTCACAGTCGGTTTCACCGGTGCTCCGCTGTACGCGAAGGGTACGGTGATCATCGGAGCGCAAGGCGGTGAATGGCCGGGCCGCGGCCCGATCTTCGCCCTGGATGCCACCACCGGGAAGAAGAAGTGGGAGTTCCTGACAGTCGCCGGTACCGACGAGGCCATGAAGACGTGGGGCAACGAGTCCTGGCGAACGGGCGGGGGCGGCGGCTGGATGCCGGGCACTTACGACTCCGAGACCAACACCATCCTGTGGGGCACCGCAAACCCGGCGCCGCTCTACGATTGGTCGGGCGCCGATTACAAGACGCAAGGTGCGCGGCCCGGCGACAATCTCCATACGAGTTCGGCGATCGGTCTCGACATCGATACCGGTAAGCTGAAATTCTATCATCAGGAATTGCCGCACGACGCTTGGGACTTCGACAGCGCTGTCGGCGAGTTTGTGATGCTCGAACGCGACGGCCAGAAGTTCGTGGTGCATCCGAACAAAGGCGGTTTCGTCTTCGTCTACGACCGCAATCTCGCCGTGAAGAATGTCTGGCGGCTCGTTGAGAACATCAATTTCGTCAAGGATATCGATCCGAAGACGGGTGCTCTGATCGGCCGTCGCGACTTCTCCGCGGGGAAAGTCACCGAACCGCCGCTGTGCCCATTCATTGGTGGTGGCATCAGCTGGAACGCCGGCTCATACAACCCCAAGACGGGGCTCTACTACAAGATCGGCCAGGAATGGTGCATGACGCTCGACGTCCAGAAGACGACGCCGGTCACGGCGCCACAGGTCCAGCTCAACATCGGCGCCGATTTCAAGATGGCACCTCCTCCGGGCGGCGAGATTTATGGACATCTCGACGCGCGCGATCCCATCACCGGGGCCAAGAAGTGGGAGGTTCGTTATCCCGAGCCGCCGCTTGGGAGCGTTCTGTCGACCGCGGGCAATCTCGTGTTCGTGCCCGACTCCCGCGGCATCATTCATGCTTACGATGCTGAAACCGGGACCGAGCTGTGGAATCACAACAACGGCACCGGCCATCAGGGCGGCATCGTCAGCTATTCCGTCAACGGCAAGCAATACATTGCCGTGGCCGCAGGCTTCGGCGGCATGCTGGCAGACGAGTACGCGCCAAACTTCGGCGGCGTCTACAAGAGCATGCCGCGTGACGACGGGGCGCTCGTCGTCTTCAGCCTGAAATAGGTCATCGCAAATTGCCGGGGAGCAGGCGCAAGCTTGCTTCCCGTGCATTGAAGTTGCGAGCGCGTTTCAGGACATGGAGCTGGTTACCTTGAAATTGCATTTGAAGAAGATCACCGCGCTGCTATCGGCGGTGCTGGGCGCCTCGTCGCTCTGTGCCGCACCGGTTCACGCGCAGTCCGCCACCCCTGCACCGGACAACGGGACGTTCGACGTCGAGCGGTTGTTCGCGGGGACTTGCGGCTTTTGTCACTCCGACGGCGGCCGGGCCGCCGGCAAGGGACCGCAGTTGATGAATTCGCCACGCGATGACGATTTTCTTCACAGCCGCATCAAGAGCGGCAAGTCTGGCGCGATGCCGGCATTCGGCGGGGCTTTCACCGATGCGCAGATCGACCAGATCGTCAAATATATCCGCGCCCTGAAGCCGCGCGAGGGTTGAATCGCCGAGGCCCGATCCATCGATACGAGAACGCGGAATGAAGTCAATTCTCCCGCTTATGGTCGGCGCCATCATCGGACTGTTGGGTCCGGCGCAGGCGCGAACCCTGGACGCGATCCGCTCGTCCGGCGCGCTCGGGTTATGCGCCCATCCCAACTCGCTTCCCTTCGCGAGCAAGGCCGTCGATCCTCCCGGCTTTCAGGTTGAATTGGGCCAGGCGCTGGCACGCGAACTCGGCGTCTCGCTCCGGCTCGACTGGATCATCACCCAGTACCAGCTTGCGGAGCGCCGGCTGCGACATTCTTCTGGATGTGATCGCCGACCACTCGGCGCAAGGCGAAACCCGCTTGAGGATCTCAAAACCGTATTATCGCACGGGAGTCGCACTCGCCGTGCCGTCATCCAGCGCGCTCGCTTCGTTCCAGGGCCTCAACGAGCATACCAAGGTGGGGGTGCAGGTCGGATCCGTCGCAGCCATGATCATCGGTCAACGGCACGTGCCTACGTCGACCTTCGGCTTCGAGAGCGACAGCCTCGACGCCCTGTTGAACCATGAGATCGATGCCGCTGCGGTTACACCCACAGCGGCGAGCTATTTCAATCTGACGCATCCAGGCAAGGCACTCCGCATTCTGGATCGCGACGAGAGCGTGGCCGATCTCAACTGGAACGTTGCCGTCGGTATGGTCCGTCCGGATGATGCGTTGCGCGAAGCTATCGATGGAGCGCTTGAACGGTTGCGAAAAGACGGAACGATCGATCGGATATACGGCCGCTACGGGGTCGTACTGCAAGCGCCGAGATAGCTACGGGTGCCAGGTCGGGAGCAGACGCGATATATTCGCAAGCATCGCGGCGGGTGCCGCCCCGGCCGAGGTAGCCGGGGCGATCTCTCACTGGTTCATTCCGAGTGTTACTACGCCGCCGCCTTCTTCCGCGCCTGCTCGGCCTTGTACAGCTCGAACTCCTCCGCGATCGCGCGTGCGACCGACGGCCGCTGGCGCAGGCGCTCGTAATAGGCCTTAACGTTCGGCCATTTCGCGAGCTCGATCGGCGGCGTCGCCATGGTCCAGTTGATGACCGTGACGAGATAGGCGTCGGCGACGCTGAAATGGTCGAGCAGGAAGTCGCGCCCCTTCAGGTAATTGTCGAGATAGTCGAGCCGCGACAAGTTCTTCTCCAGCGCATAGGCTTTCGTCTCCTGCGGCGCCTTACGGTCGAGCACCGGGATGAACAGGCCCTTGTGCAGCTCGGTGCCGATGAAGCAGAGCCATTGATGCAGCCGCGTGCGATCGATGCCCGCTGCGGCGCCGAGGCCCGATTGCGGGAAGCGGTCGGCGATATATTGCAGGATGGCCGCGTTCTCGGTCAGCACCACACCCTCGTCGGTACGCAGCGTCGGCACCAGGCCGATCGGGTTCACGGTACGGAAGTCAGTGCCATCGCTCAGCACTTTCTTGGTCGGCGGATCGACTTCGAGATAATTCGCCTCGGCGCCGGCTTCATACAGCGCGACGCGGGTTGCCATCGAACAGGCGAGCGGCGAGAAATAAAGATCCATCTTGAGCCTCCTTGGGCAATTCCCTGTGGTGTTTGCTCAACCTGGCCAGATTGATTTTTGTACCATCTTGCATATTATATTCGCGGTCAAGGATTAATTTGCGAAATGGTACAAAAATCGAAACCGCCAGCTGCTGCCAGTGAACCCAAACGCCGGGGCCGTCCGCGCGCCTATGAGCCCGACGTCGCGCTTGGCAAAGCGCTCGACCTGTTCCGTACGCAGGGTTTCGCTGCGACCTCGCTCGACGATCTCAGCGAAGCCACCGGCATGAATCGCCCGAGCCTCTACGGTGCCTTCGGCGACAAGCGCGAGCTCTACATCAAGAGCTACCAGCGTTACCGCGAGGAGGCGCGCGCATCGATGGTGGAGATCTTTCGCCAGGAGATGCCCGTGCGCCTGCGGCTGGAGCGCATCTTCGCCTCCGCGCTGAACATCTATCTCTCCGGCGAGACCGGCCCGCGTGGCTGCTTCACCGTGGTCACGGCGGCCTCCGAAGCGGTCGGCGATCCCGACATCCGCGCCATGGTGCTCGACGGGCTTAACGAGCTCGACAAGGCATTTGCGAGTTGCTTTCGCCGTGCCAAGGAGAAGGGCGAACTGCCCGAGAGCGCCAATCCCGTCGTGCTGGCACAGATCGCATCCGCAACCGTACACTCAATCGCGATCCGCTCCCGCGCGCGGGTATCGCGGAAAGAGCTGGAGGCGATCGTGAACGGGGCGATCGACGTGACGATCGGAGCTAAAAGTTAAGCCGCCGCCGGGACGACAGTGAGATATCGCGTCTACGCCGCGCGAATATGCGCGAGAAAACGATCCACTTCGTCCCGCAGCCGCTGCGATTGTTTTGACAGCTCGATCGCCGAGCCCAGCACTTCCTCCGCCGCAGTTCCCGTCGCGGCGATGCCGGCGGTGACGCCTGCGATGTTTTGCGACACCTCGCCAGTGCGGGCCGCTGCCTGCTGGACGTTCTGCGCGATCTCCTGCGTCGCCGTGCCCTGCTGGCCGACGGCCGCGGCAATCGCGGCGGAGATCTCGTCGACCTCCTGGATCGTCGCGCAGATCGACTGAATGCCGTCCACTGCGCCGGTAGTCTCTCCTTGTACCGCCGTCACCTGCGCGCCAATCTCCTCGGTCGCCTTGGCGGTCTGGGTTGCCAGCGCCTTCACCTCGGAGGCGACCACCGCAAAGCCGCGGCCGGCTTCGCCCGCGCGCGCCGCCTCGATCGTCGCATTGAGCGCCAGCAGATTGGTTTGCTCGGCAATGCCGCTGATGAAGGAGACGACGTCACCGATTTTTTGCGCGGCGTCTGCCAGGCTCTGCACGCGTGCGTTGGACCTCTGTCCATCGCTGGCCGCCTTGCCGACGACTTCGGTCGCGTGCGCAAGGCGTCGGCTGATCTCACTCATCGACGACGACAGCTCTTCCGCGGCGGCAGCAACTGTCTGCACATTTTCCGAGGCGAGCGCGGAGGCCGACGACACCGTGCCGGTCTGCTGCCGCGATTGCTCGACGATGGCCGACATCGAGCGCGCCGTGTGCTCCATCTCGACCGCGGACGAGGAGACCGTGGTGACGACGTCGCGAATGCTGGCTTCGAAATTGTCGGCGAGCGCGGCGAAGGTGCGCCGTTTCTCCGCTTCGGATTGCGCCTTGGCCTCGATCTGGTCCGTCTGGAGCTTGTTGAAGCTCATCGCATTGTCGCGGAACACTGCGACCGCCTTCACCATCGCGCCGACCTCGTCATTCGCTTTGCTGACGGGGACGGCGATGTCGAGGTGTCCGTCTGCCAGCTCGCGCATCACGCTCGTGATGGAGATGATCGGACGCGAGATGCTGCGGGCGATGAGATAGCCGACGATCGCGGCGAGCACGAGCCCGAGCGCGGCGATGCCGAATGCCAGCAGCCAGGCACGGTCGGCGGAGGCCACATAGTCGGCATTGTCCATCACCAGCTCGACCGCGCCGAGCGGCTTGCCGGAAAAATCCCTGATCGGTCCGAGCAGCGCCGCTACCGGCATGGTGTCGAGCTTCGCCTGCCGTACCGTGAAGTCGCCGCCCGCAGCGCGGCTGTAATCGGCCGCGTCGAAGAAGCTGTTGCCCTTCAGCGTGCCGCCGAACAGCTTGAAGCTGCCGCCGTCCGCGAGATGGAAGGCGATGTCGACATGGCGATTGCTCTTGAAGTCGTCCAGGAAGGACTGGCCGAAGGTCAGGCCGAACTCCACTGAACCGAGATGCTTGTCGCCTTGCGCGATCGGCACGACGCCGCGGATGCCGAGCCCGGCCACGCCGCCCTCGAGGCCGACCACGACCTTGTGCTCCTGGTTGGCGATGATCACGGTTTTGCGGAAGCCCGAGAGGTCGTCGCCGAATTTAGCAGGCTGGTGCACGCGCAGGAACGAGGTCGCGGGCGCCACGTGGAACTGGAACTGCTCGACGCCGTACTCCGATTTGGTCGCGGCAAGCACCGGCCCGAACAGGCCGATTAAAGCGTTGCGATCCTGTCTGGCCATGGCGTCCTGCGTCGCTGGCATCGCGGCCACGACGGCGCTCATGGCGGCGGCGCGCTGGGATTCCTCGGCAATTCGCGACTGGAGCGCGTCGTAGTGACTGCGAAGCTCGCGCTGGTCGGCCCGGTCGACGATGCCGGAAATGATCCACATCGCCCCGAGCACGGCGAACAGGGCGGTCGCTGCCGCGGTCACCGCCAGCGCAACCGTGATCCGCATCCTGAGGCCGAGGCTCGCCCGCATGTCCGACTCGTTCGTTGAGCGTTGATTAACAACGCCTATCAACTTCCCGCTAAGAGAGGGTGAACGGGATATCGGCGGACGACAAGGAATCTTACGGCGCGGGTGGCACGTGAGGTCTCAATACCCCCGCGCCCGGTCCACCACGTTCTCCAGCACACCACCCGCCTCGAACCGCGCGATCTGCTCGGCGACATAGGCCGAGATCGCGTCTGCGTCGGTGTCGGCGGCGTTGTGCGGCGTCAGCAGCACCTTGGGATGGGTCCAGAACCTGCTGTCCTTCGGCTGCGGCTCCTGCACAAAGACGTCGAGCGAGGCGGCGCCCAGTGTGCCGTCGTCGAGGCAGGCCAGGATATCGGCCTCGTTCTGCAGGCCGCCGCGGCCGGCATTGATCAGTACGGGCGCGCCGAGCGGGCTTTTGCGGTTGAGCTTGGTGAAGACGTCGCGGTTCAGGATGCCGTTTGTTTCAGGCGTTAGCGGCAACAGGCTGACGAGGATATCGGTCGTACGCAGGAACGGTTCGATCTGCTCGGCGCCATGGAAGCATTCAACGCCCTCGATCCTGCGCGGGCTGCGGCTCCAGCCGGCGACGCGGAAGCCAAGCCGCCGCAGCATATCGGCCGCGTCAGCGCCGAGCGTGCCCAGTCCCATCACACCGACTGTGACGGCGCTCGCCGGCCATTGATATGTCGGCTCCCAGCGCTTTTCGCGCTGCGACTCGCGCAGATAAAGCTCCTGGCGGTGGTGCATCAGCACGTGCTGCACGACGTATTCGGTCATGCGGCCGGTCAGATCAGGCACGGCCACGCGCACCAGCGGCACGTTCGGCAGGCTCTTGTCCGCCATCAGCGCATCGACGCCGGCGCCGAGATTGAAGATCGCCCGCAGATTGGGGAATGAGCCGAGATCGCCCGGCACCGGCTTCCACACCGCGGCATAGTGCACCTCGGCCGGATCGAGCCCGGCATCGGGCAGCAGCACCACGCGGCGCCCGCCGCAGACCGCGTCGAACCGGGCCTTCCAGCGCTCCGGCAGCCAGTTCTGCTGCGTGCTGTTGATCAGGACGGCCAGTATGCCCACGGTCATTCGAAGTGCCTCACAAGGTTCCGCTTTTGGTGCCTCTCCTTGGCACGATCTGCCGGATTTTTCTTGCAGTTTTTTTCCGCAGCCATGTCGGAGCGGGGCATAGTGGATCGTCTTCAAAACAAGCGTTCAGAGAAGGTGCTGCCCATGCTTTATGCGATCCTTTGCTATCATGACGAGGACTTCGTCGGCTCCTGGAGCAAGGACCAGGACGAGGCCGTGATGAAGAAGCTCGCCGTGGTGCAGGAAGATCTCGCGAAGCAGGGCAGGCTCGGCCCCGTGGCGCGGTTGCTGCCGACCACTGCGGCAGCGACATTGCGCAAGGAAGATCCGCCGTTGGTGCTCGACGGCCCCTATGCGGAGACCAAGGAGCAGTTGCTCGGCTTCTACATCGTCGATTGCAAGAACCTCGACGAGGCTCTCGACGTTGCGCGCGACCTCGGATCGGCCAATCCCGGCGGCGCCTATGAGGTGCGTCCGGTCGGCGTGTTCAGGCCCGGAGGGAATCTGACGTGAGCGAGGCCGATACCGCCTGGATCGAGACCGCGCTGACCTCGGCGCGCCCCCAGGCGGTCGGCGCGCTGCTGCGCTATTTCCGCGATCTCGACACCGCCGAGGAGGCCTTCCAGAACGCCTGCCTGCGCGCGCTCAAGACCTGGCCGCAGAACGGACCGCCGCGCGATCCCTCGGCCTGGCTGATCATGGTTGGCCGCAACGTTGCCATCGACGAGGTGCGCCGCACCCGGAAGCAGCAGCCGCTGCCGGAGGACGACCAGGCGATCTCCGATCTCGACGACGCCGAGGGCGCGCTCGCCGAGCGGCTCGACGGCTCGCACTATCGCGACGACATTTTGCGGCTGATGTTCATCTGCTGCCATCCAGGGCTGCCGGCGACGCAGCAGATCGCGCTGGCGCTCCGTATCGTCTCCGGTCTCACGGTGAAGCAGATCGCACGCGCCTTCCTGGTGTCGGACGCGGCGATGGAGCAGCGCATCACGCGCGCCAAGGCGAAGGTCGCCGAGGCCGGGACGCCGTTCGAAACGCCGGGCGCGGTCGAGCGCTCCGAGCGGCTCGCCGGTGTCGCCGCGATGATCTATTTGATCTTCAACGAGGGCTATTCGGCGAGCGGCGACACCGCCGAAATCAGAAAGCCACTGTGCGAGGAGGCGATCCGGCTGGCGCGGCTGCTGCTACGGCTGTTCCAGAGCGAGCCGGAGATCATGGGGCTCACGGCACTTATCCTGTTGCAGCATGCGCGCAGTGCTTCGCGCTTTGCCGCGGACGGCTCGCTGATCCTGCTGGACGACCAGGACCGTTCGCTGTGGAACCGGACCTTGATCGCGGAAGGGCTCGCGCTGATCGACAAGGCGATGCGCCATCGTCGCAGCGGGCCCTACCAGATCCAGGCCGCGATCGCCGCGCTGCATGCCCGCGCATCAGCGCCGGAGGAGACCGACTGGGCGCAGATCGACCTGCTCTATGGTGCGCTGGAGGTGGTGCAGCCCTCACCGGTGGTGACACTCAATCGCGCGGTCGCGGTTTCCAAGGTGCGCGGACCGCAAGCCGCGCTCGACCTGATCGAGCCGCTGGCGCCAAAGCTCGCCAATTATTTCCATTTCTTCGGCGTGCGCGGCGCCTTCCTGATGCAGCTCGGCCGCAATGACGAAGCCCGCATCGCCTTCGACCGCGCCATCGCCCTCGCCAACACGTCCGCAGAAGCCGCCCACATCCGCATGCATCTCGATCGCCTGATCCGGGATAGCCAGCCGAAGGGCGCCAATGGCGGCGCCAGGCAGGGTGCGAAGGTCAAGTAGGGAGCACCCCCATCTCTCGCCGTCATGCCGGGCTTGTCCCGGGCATCCACGTCCTTCTGATCGGCGCCGAGAACGTGGATGGCCGGGACATAGGCAAGCGGAAGCGACGCCGTCCTTTGGACTGCTATGCCCGGCCATGACGGTCGTCCAAATTATTGTTTCCGAATTGTCGGCCCCGGCCATCCCCCTTCGTCCTTAGCGAGCATCCAAGGAGTTCTTTATGCTGAAAGCCATTGCCGTCATCGCCGTCCTGCTCGCGGCCGGAATCGTTGGCGTCCTCGTCTTCGCCCTGACGAAGCCCGACACGTTCCGCGTCGAGCGCAGCCTCGCCGTGAAAGCGCCGGCCAATGCGATCTATCCGCAGGTCGCCGATTTCCATCGCTGGACGGCCTGGTCACCCTACGAGAACCGCGATCCTGCCATGAAGCGTACGTTTGGCGGTACCGCGCAAGGCAAGGGCGCGACCTATGCCTGGGACGGCGACAATAATGTCGGCGCCGGCCATATGGAGATCCTCGAGGCGAATGCGTCGTCAAAACTTCGCATCAAGCTGGATTTCGAGCGCCCCTTCGAAGGCCACAACACCGCCGAGTTCACGTTTGTGCCGCAAGGCGATGCCACAATGGTCACATGGGCGATGTCTGGTCCGGCCCCCTTCATGTCCAAGCTGATGCAGGTGTTCATGAACATGGACAGCATGATCGGCAAAGACTTCGAGGCCGGCCTTGCCAGCCTGAAGAAGCTCACGGAGAAATAACGCCGTCCTCGTCGAAGGAACCAACGGCTCAAGCAAACGAAGAGGAGAGAAACATGCTCAATGCGTATCTGTTCTATCAGGACACCTGCGAAGCGGCGTTCAACTATTATGCCAAGGTCCTCGGCGGCAAGGTCGACGCCATGATGCGTGCATCGGATGCGCCGGCGGACATGGCCGCCGCGCCCGGCCGGGAGAAGACGATCATGCATGCGCGGATGTCGCTGCCCGACGGCAGCGTGTTGATGGCCTCCGATGCACCGGGCGAGCAATTTCACAAGCCGCAGGGCTTTTCGATCTCGCTCACGGTCGCGGACCCTGCGGAGGGTGAGCGCAAGTTCAACGCGCTCGCCGATGGCGGCAGCGTTACCATGCCCTACGGCAAGACGTTCTGGGCCAAGGGCTTTGGCATGTGCGTCGACAAGTTCGGCATTCCCTGGATGGTGAACTGCCCGGCCGATGGAATGTGACAGGCGCGACAGCCTGATGCGCCAAGCGGCGATCCCCTCTTCCTGCCGATGCGGGAGAGGGGACACGCACAAGGACGTTATGTCATATGCCGATCGGCCGCGTGCTCTCTCAGCGGATCGATCCGGTCACGTCGTTGCCCGGTGGTGAGGACGACGGAACGCAGCGAGGGCAGATCACGAGCTTGGTGCCGAGCTGCCTGTCATTCTCCGCTTCGATTTCGTCACGGACGGCCCACCACGCCGCGGAGTTCGGGTGCAAGGTACCGAGCACTCTTTCCCGCTCCTGATTCGGATCGCTCTGTGCGGGAGCTTGGTTCGCCACACGACGCCTTGTAGCAGAGGGGCGGTTCGGATCCTGACCGAGGCCGTCCCATGCGATCGGGCGGCGTTCCTGCGCAGGCGCGACAGCGCATCCCATGAGCGTTATGCAAAAAGTGAGCAAGACAAAGCCGTGTCGCATCATGCCGGACCCTCGGTGTCATACGCGACACGCTAGCCCCGCATGCGGAAACTCGCGTCACGCCGCTAAAATGGAACCTAAGGGAAACGTGTGGCCCGCATGGCCGAATATGGACTTTTGCTCTCGCACCACATTGCGAGGGCAGTGAGGCCACTTCGTGAAATGACGCGGACTGCATCGCACAACAACTGGCGCAATATTAGGCTGTAACTCCGTGACAGAATCGCTAATTATTGCTTCATAAAAAGCTACAAATTGGGGCGGGCGGACTTGGAAGGGGAGCGACCGATGGCGACGGCGCTACAGATCAACTTTGCACTCTGGGGTATGCTCATCTGCGCGACCATGGAACTGACGCAGATGATCCAGAGGTTTTACTAGACCTCACGTGGCGCCTGACCGGCGTAATTTTGCCGACGCGGTTGTCTGCCAGCTCACGAGCAACGCGATGAGCGTGAAGCTGACGCCCGCGATCAGCAGGACAGCGGCGGATTTAACCTGGTCACACGCTTCGCGGCCGCATCATCCTCACCGGCAGCGCGGATAGATCGCGGCGAGGTCGCGGCCCTTCAACAAAAGCAATCTGGACGAGAGACCGCCGCGGCGGCTGATCCAGTCGCGCACCGGGCCGGGATAGGCGGCAAGCACCACGTCGGATGCTTCCGGCTCGGCATAGAAGCGCCCGCGCCGGTCGGCCGAGCGCGCCGCATGGAAGCCGAGCACGGCGCGTCGGGTGACGCAAATGCGCTCGCCCGGAACGATGCTCAGCACCAGCGTGCATGCAGACAGGCAGGGACCGTCGATCACCACGCGCTCGCCGCTCTCGCGCACCTTCTCGAACAAATCGAGGAACGGCCCGACCTGTCCGCCTGGCGACTGAATGATGCGGATTTCAGCCACGGCGGGCGCGGACGCGAGCAGCGCGGATGCGAGCATCAAGGCCTTGAGGGAGATGACGTGTCGCATGGCACTCTCCGAACTCTTCCCGTGCCTACCCGTTCCTCCGCTCGCCGCGCAGCGTCGGCAGGCCGATACCCGCCGCATCGAAGCCGCCATCGACGGCCAAAATTTGGCCGGTGATGTAGCTCGATCGTTCCGAGCACAGAAAGTAGACCGCTTCGGCGAGTTCCTCTTCCAGGCCGTAGCGGTTGAGCGGGATGGCGTCGTGATAGTCGGCGCGGATCTCCCTGGTGTGCACCTGCTTGGCCATCGCGGTGTCGACCGGCCCCGGCGCGACCGCGTTGACACGGATGCCGAGCGAGGCGAGTTCGACCGCGAGCTGCTTGGTGAGATGCGCGAGGCCCGCCTTGCTGGTGCCGTAGGCCGAGCGCAGCGTCGAGGCGCGCACCGCCGAGATCGAGGTGATGTTGACGATGGCCCCGCCATTACCATCGCGCATCAGTGGTACCGCCGCCTTGGTGCAGAGAAACGGACCGGTGAGGTTGACCTCGAGCACCCGCCGCCAATCGGTCTCCGACGTTTCCATCAGCGGTGCGAACACGGCAATGCCGGCATTGTTGACGAGCGCGTCGAGCCGGCCGAACCGCCGTTCGATCGTCGTCATCGCTGCGGCAACCGAGACTGCGTCAGAGACATCGCAGGTCAGCGCCAGCGTGGCCTCGTCCTGGCCGATCTCGGCGACCGCGCGGCCGAGCAACTCGCCCTCGATGTCGAGCAGCGCCACGCGCCAGCCCTCAGCCAGGAACTTCTTCGCGGTCGCAAGCCCGATGCCGCGCGCGGCTCCGGTGACGAGGGCGAGTTTTTGCGGAGTTTGCGGCATTTGCTAATCTGTCCTGTGTCCGAAAGTTCGGTCGCGCGCGAGCGCCCGCTCCTTTTACTTCGCTTTCGTCCCGGCAAGAAAGGGCCTCTGTTCATGCCCATCGATCCCAGTGCGATCCCGCTCGAGGAATGGCGGCCAGGTGTGACGACTCGGATGCTGACATCCGCGCGCAACGGCGCCACTGCGCTCTGCATCTTCGAGCAATGGGTCGCGCCCGGCGCCGGGGCGCCGACGCACAGTCATCCGGTCGAGGAGGTGCTGGCCGTGCGTGCGGGCGAGGCCGATATGTGGATCGAGGCCGAGCGCGTCACGGGTGACGGCCGGCCAATCGCTGCTGGTTCCCGCCGGCCGCAAGCACGGTTTTCGTAATTCGGGCACGACCGCGCTACACGTCCACGCCGTGCTGGCCTCGCCGGTCTTCGAGGCGCTGCCGGAGGGAGCGAGCGAGGCGACGCGGCGATGGACGGCGGACTAGGACGATTTTGCCGCAGGGAATCGGCGTGCGATGTCGGCAGGCCTGCGCGCGGTTCGTCTTCCATCGGAGCTTCAAATGATTTGAGGAGGAGCGACCGTGCCCGAGCATCACGAGCACCTGATTCGAAGTCTGTTCGCCGCCTATCTCGCCAACGACCGGCAACAAGTCAGCGCCGTGCTAGCCGACGAGTTCCGCTTCACCAGCCCGTTCGACGACGACCTCGACAAGGCTGCCTATTTCGAGCGCTGCTGGAAGGACACCGGCTGGATCGCGCGGCACGACATCGAGCGGATTTTCGTCCGGGGCGACGAGGCCTTCGTCACCTATCTCTGCCTGGCGACAGATGGCAGGAGCTTTCGGAACACGGAGTTCTTCACCTTCGCCGGTGGCAAGGTCCGCCGCATCGAAGTCTATTTCGGCGCCGCCCGGCAGGATGGTCGTTTCCTGCCGCAGCCGCGCTAGCGGCCAGCGCAATTACCTCCGGAATAATTTTCGTCACCCTGTCGGTTCGATAAAAGCTCGTTCGTCTTGGAAGTGAGCGCAAAGCAAGGAACCTCCATGCGATTCATGATGCTGATGATCCCGCTCGGCTACGAGACTGCTCCGCCCGATGTCCAACTCGATCCCGAACGCGTTACCGCGATGATGCGCTACAACGAGGCGCTAAAGGACGCCGGCGTACTGATCACGCTCGACGGCCTGCATCCGCCGTCGATGGGCGCGCGCGTCTCCTTTGCGAACGGTGAGCCTGTTGTGACCGACGGGCCTTTCACCGAGGCCAAGGAAGTTCTGGGCGGCTACTGGATGATCGAAGTCGCCTCGCGTGCCGAGGCGATCGCCTGGGCCAAGAAGTGTCCGGCCTCGGCCAACGAAATCATCGAAATCCGGCAGGTGCAGGAGATGAGCGACTTTCCGCCCGACGTGCAGGAGGCCGCCGCCGGTTTCGGCGATCTGAAGAAGCGATAGGGGCCTCGCCCGCGGGCAATGCACTGAACTTTCTAACCCATCAACCTGAGGAGATACCCATGAGCACCGAACATAAATTCCTCGCCGTCTATCTCGGCAGCAAGGCCGGCCCAAAAATGACGGCCTGGCAAGCGCTGCCCGAGGCCGAACGGAAGGCGAAGGAGCAGGAGGGCATGGCCGCCTGGCACGGCTGGGTCGAGAAGCACAAGGCCGTCATTGTCGAGATGGGTGGACCGCTCGGTAAGACCCGGAAGATCAATGCCAACGGAATCACCGAGGTGAGCAATGCGCTGACCGGCTTCACGGTGGTGCGCGCCGCCTCGCAAGAGGACGCGGCAAAACTGTTCGAGAACCACCCGCACTTTGCGATCTTCCCGGGCGAGGCCATCGAGGTCATGCCGGTGCTGCCGATCCCCGGCCGCTAGGTCACGGACGATCGTGAGAGTACGGGGTTAATCACGACCGGCTTCCTGCTAGTGACCTTCACGCCCGGCTCATGTAAAGCTCGTTCACATGAGCTGGCGCAAGGAGACGCGCCGCGCCGAGCGCGGCTATCACCACGGCAATCTGAAGGAAGCCCTGTTACAGGCCGCCCTCGGGTTGATCGCCGAGAAGGGCGCGGCCGGCTTCACCTTCGCCGATGCAGCACGCATGGCCGGCGTCAGCGCGGCGGCGCCCTACCGGCATTTCCGCGACCGCGAGGAACTACTGTCCTCGATCGCGCAGCGCGGCTTCGAGCAGTTCGAGGCGCGCCTGACCGCGGCCTGGGACGACGGACGGCCCGATACGGTCACGGCGTTCGAGCGCGTCGGCAGGGCCTATCTCGCCTTCGCCCGCGAGGAGCCCGCGTTCTACAACGCGATGTTCGAATCCGGCGTGCCGGTGGATGTCAATCCGGCGCTGCAGGCCGCCAGCGAGCGCGCTTTCAACGTCATTCGTGCCGCGGCCGAGCGGCTTGCCGCGCTCGCACCGCCTGGCACGCCCCGTCCGCCGGCGATGATGATGGCGCTGCACATCTGGTCGATGGCGCACGGCGTGGCCTCGCTGTTCTCCCGCGGCGACGCTGCGCGGCGCAAACTGCCGATGTCGCCGGATGAGCTGCTCGAAGCCGAGGTGTTGATCTATCTGCGCGGTCTCGGCTTCCCGACCGACCGCCGATCCCCGGCGAAAAGCGCCGAGCCGCCGCCGGTGCCGCCGGAGGCATCCTCCGGTTCCGGAGTGCCGCCCGGCGGTCCCTGGGGCAAGCCGAAATAAAGTTGCGCAAATAATTTGGCCGCCCTGTCTGGCGGTCGGCTTGACAAAATCGCGGGATGATTTAGCTATGTAAATGTTATTTACATTCACAACGGCGCTGATGCCGTGACGGAGATGGAAATGGCCTACACAGCTGATGTCAATCGATGGCGCGGCCCGTCGGACCAACAGCAACAATACGAGCGTCCCCGCATGCTCGAGACGCCCTGGCATCCCGGCTGGATCGCCGTGACGATCCTCGGCTTCATCATCTGGTGGCCGATCGGACTTGCCCTTCTCTTTTTCACACTCGGGAGCAGAAGAATGTCGTGCTGGAGCAATCAGGACCGCTGGCAGAACAAGATGGAGCGGATGCAGTACAAGATGGACCGCATGCGCGGCCGCATGGAGCGCCGCGGTTTCGGCTTCGGCTTCGGCCCGCCCTCGAGCGGCAACCGCGCCTTCGACGAGTACCGCACCGAGACGCTGCAGCGGCTCGAGGAGGAGCAGGTCGAGTTCAAGAACTTCCTCGACCGTCTGCGTCACGCCAAGGACAAGGAAGAGTTCGACCAGTTCATGTCCCAGCACAAGACGCGCCCGACCCCGCCGCCGACCGACCAGCAGCAAGGCTGATCTCGGGCAGGGTTGATCTTGGACTGACGCCTCTCAAAGCCTTCAGGCGCAAGCCCCCAAAGTCCTGATGGCCCCGAGCCGCCCGCTTGCGCAACCCGCAGGCGGGCGGTTTGGTTTTTGGGAATGCGCGGCTGGCAGCCGCGACGTGGAGAGCCTTGGTCTGAAGAGCCTTGGTCCGGAAGGTTCAGCGCGCCGTGGCGAGTTGCGCGCGCAGCGACTCCAGGAAGTGTTCGTAGGCGGAGTCCACGATCTCGTTGAGTGATCGCGTTCGCGCGAACATCGCCCTCGCCTCGGCGAGAAACTCGTCGCGGGTCGGAATCTTCGGCAAATGCAGATGCGTCAGCGCATCGACGCCTTCATGGGCGCGATTCAGGATGTCGTGCAGCGTTGGCAGCTGCAACTGGGCAAAATCGGGCCGGCGTAGCGCCGACGAGATCGCGTGCGCCAGAGTCTGCGCATCGAACCGTCCGGCAAGCTCGCGGGCCGCCCGATGGATGACCCGCGCGCCGAGCGGCTGCTCGTTGCGCAGCACCTGTTCGGGCGGTGTCTTCATGTTCCAGACGACGCCGAACCAGGACAGCACCTTCAGGATGTAATAGGTCACGTCGATTTCCCACCAGCGAAAACCTTGTCGCACGCTGCTCTGGTAGGCGTGGTGATTGTTGTGCCAGCCCTCACCGAGGGTGAACAGCGCCAGCAGCCAGTTGTTGCGGGAATCGTCGCCGGTCACGTACCGCTTGCGTCCATGCACATGGGCGAGGGAATTGATGCAGAACGTCGCGTGATAGACCAGCACGGTGCTCCACAGGAAGCCGACGACGAGGCCGGACCATCCGGCAACCAGGAAGCAGAGCCCCGCCAGCGTAACGGCCGGCAGGAGTTCCAGCCGATGCAGCCACATCAGCTCCGGATAGGCGGCGAAATCGCCGACCTTCACGAGGTCGGTCCCGTCGTGCTCCCGGTAAAAAATCCAGCCGAGATGACTGTAGAGAAAGCCCCGGTGACGCGGCGAATGCACGTCGTCTTCGGTGTCGGAATGGAGATGATGGTGTCGATGCTTGGCCGCCCACCACAAAACGCTTTTCTGCGCGGTGCTTTGGGCGAGCCAGGCCAGGACGAACTGAAACACCCGGCCGGTCGCAAAAGCCCGATGGGAGAAATAGCGGTGATAGCCTGCTCCGATGGCAAACATGCGCACGACATACAGTGACGCGCAGATCGCGAGGGCCTGCCAAGTGACGCCTGACCAGATGGCCGCAAAGCAGCCGAGATGGACCAGCAGGAACGGCAGGGCGGACGGATACATGATGTCGTCGTGATGGTCGTCGGTGGGGGCGTTGGGCGACATGTATTAGAGTGACCTTGGATAACGGGATTTCGGGATTCGCTTCGGCAGCACTGAAAGCCGCCGCGTACCACAAACCCGGGGATGGCGGACCACCGCGGGGTCTTGAACGAGATGCTCGGGCAACCCTGCCCAAGGCGGCAGTACGCGGCAAGGCCAACCTGAGCCCAAAACTTCGGCCGCGAACTCAACCGACTATATGAGTGCGGTTGTCTGGCATGCAAGCTCGTAGCCTCACGGGGGAGCGTGGTGCGCGGGCTGCGGATGGCCTATATCCGGCAGCAAGAAAGACGCGTCAAAACACCGCAGGCGGTAACGATGGCGGAAGCGGCGATCATGACGAGCGAGAACCTTTGGCAGGAGATCCGCGCCGAGGCGCAGCGCGCAGCAGCCGCGGACCCCGCGTTCGGCAGGGCTCTTGTCGGCCTCATCCTCAAACATGACGATTTTACCGCCGCCTTGGCCGACCTGATCGGGCGCCGGCTTGGCGGTCGCGCCATCGAACGTGAGCGCTTCGCGACATTTTCCCGCGACGCCTTTCGCAGGCACCCGGATCTGATCGAGGCGGCTGGCCGCGACTTGCAGGCCATCGTGCGCAGCGATCCCGCCATCGCCGGCTTGCTGCCGCCGCTGCTGCATTTCAAGGGCTACGTCGCGCTGCAAGCCTGGCGCGTCTCGAACTGGCTCTGGCATCATGACCACCGAGACGCGGCGCTGCTGTTTCAGAACGAGGCCTCGAACGTCCTGCAGGTCAGCATTCATCCGACAGCGAGCGTCGGATCGTCGGTGTATCTCGACCACGCCACCGGCATCGTGATCGGTGCCAACGTGGTGATCGGCGACGGGACCACTATCCTTCAGAACGTCAGCATCGGCCGCAACAGTGAACTGCCGACGCGCTCGCCGCGCATTGGTCGCGGCGTGTTCATCGGCTCCGGCGCGACAATTCTCGGCGACGTCAGGATCGGCGATTTTGCAAAGATCGGTGCCGGCACGGTCGTGACATCGGACGTGCCCGGCGGCTGCACCGCAATCGGCAATCCCGCGCGGTTGACCAATTGTCCCGAACCAGCGTCGGCGGCCTGACTCGCCCTCACGTCATCAGGCGACGTGCCCGTCGTTCAGGCCGCACGGCGGTGGCTCTCGCCGCCATGATGCGGGGTGACCGGCTCCGAACTGATCTGGCCCGGCGCGTCCAGCACCGCGACATGATGCCGGTAGACCATTTCCCAGCCCTTCCATCCCGTGAACAGGAGGATGCCGACCACGATCAGAGAGAGCGCCACGCCCCACGGCTTGATCGCGACCTCCGCGCCTTGCGCGTAGCGGAGGCAGAAATTGATCACGGCCAGCACGACCGCCGCGAGATTGCCGGCCATGTGATACCAGGCGTCGTTGAGGCGGCGGATACGAGGCTCGCTGAGGAAGTCGATAAAGCCCGCCACGGCGGCAACGAGCGCCATGACGATGCCGGCGCCGAGCAGCCAGATCGCGGCCCTGGCCCAGAAGCCGTCACCGGTTCCGATGAAGGCGAGATCGGCGATAGGCGCGCCGACCAGGAAGGCGACGGGGAACGGGATGATCATAGGGTGGAGCGGATGATCGCCGATGGCGGCGGTCGTCTTTGGGTTGATGCTCATGGCAAAACCTCGCGAGAAGTGATGCTCGGGACAATTTTGCGGGCGAGGGCTGGTTCCTCCGACGGAGAGCAGGCTCCGCTCTTCACGGCATCTCGACGCCCTAATGGGCGTTGCGGTGCGTAGCGACACGGAACTTTCCCGGCGGCGCCCAACCCTCTGCGCAACCTCCCTTTCCCGCAGCCAAATTCGCCAGCGGTAACCCGGCATTAACCATCGCCGGGCTCTGGTAATTGCGGACAATCGCGCCCGAGGCCCGACGTCAGGACCTTAGTCAGGACCTTGGGCCAAGGCCCATAGTTTTGACATCTTGGCAGGGAATGCAGGCGGCCGGCTTTGGACGAGCCCTGCACCCCAGAAAGAATATGGCTTTGAGCGGGCTTGCCGGCCGCGCCGATCTAGCGCGGCTATTGGGGAACCGGCGGCCATTTGCTGGCCGGGACATTAGGTAATGATCGCCTTGAGAGGATACTGCTTATGAATCCGGCCGACGTGGCTCAGTCAGCCCTTCCGGTTGCCGCTTCCGCGGATGTGTCGCTGATTGCGCTGTTCTGGCAGGCTCACTGGATCGTGAAAGGGGTCATGCTGGGACTTCTGTCCTGCTCGGTCTGGGTCTGGGCAATCGCCATCGACAAGATCTTCCTGTTTGCCCGCACGCGCCGCTCGATGGACCGTTTCGAGCAGGCCTTCTGGTCCGGCGAGTCGATCGAGGACCTCTATCGCACGCTCTCGGCCAAGCCGACCCATTCCATGGCGGCCTGCTTCGTTGCGGCGATGCGCGAGTGGAAGCGTTCGTTCGAGAGCCAGGCGCGCTCGGTCGCGGGGCTTCAGATGCGCATCGACAAGGTCATGAACGTCTCGATCTCGCGCGAGATCGAGCGGCTGGAGCGCCGGTTGCTGGTGCTCGCGACCGTCGGCTCGGCCGGCCCCTTCGTCGGCCTGTTCGGCACGGTCTGGGGCATCATGTCGAGCTTCCAGTCGATCGCGGCGTCGAAAAATACCTCCCTGGCGGTGGTGGCTCCCGGTATCGCGGAGGCGCTGTTTGCGACCGCCGTCGGCCTTATCGCTGCCATTCCTGCCACTATTTTCTACAATAAGTTCACTTCCGAGGTGAACCGGCAGGCCCAGCGGCTCGAGGGCTTCGCCGACGAGTTTTCAGCCATCCTGTCGCGCCAGATCGACGAGCGGGGCTGACGGACGGCATGTATAGTGTGAAGGGCAATTTGGGCACCAGATCATGGGCATGAACGCAGCCAGTTCGTCCGGAGGCGGCGGCCGTCGCAGCCGGCGCAAGCCGGTCATGGCCGAGATCAACGTCACGCCGATGGTCGACGTGATGCTGGTGCTGCTCATCATCTTCATGGTATCGGCGCCGCTGCTGACCGTTGGCGTGCCGCTCGACCTGCCGCAGACCCAGGCCAAGAGCCTCGAGACCAGCGACCAGAAGCCGATCCAGATGTCGGTCGACATCAACGGCAAGGTGTTCATCAACGACGCCGAGATCGCGATCAACGAACTGGTGCCGAAGCTGAAGGCGATCACGGACGCGCGCGGCGGGCTTGAGGAGCGCATCTATCTGCGCGCCGACAAGAAGGCTGATTACGGCACGGTGGCCAGGGTCATGGGCCTGTTGTCCGGTGCAGGCTTCAAGAAGCTGGCCCTCGTCACGGAAGCGGATCAGGGGTAAGCCGTGAAGGTGAAGGTCGACAAGACACTCGTTGCGTCGATTGCCCTCCATGTCCTCGTGCTTGGATGGGGGCTGGTCACCTTTAGCAGCAGGGCCTTCGTCGTGCCGGAAGAGTCGCTGCCGATCGACATCATCTCCACCGACCAGCTCGCGCAGATGACCAACGGGCAGAAGACCGGCGACAAGAAAGAGCCGAAGCCCAAGGTCGAGAAGATCGCCGAGGCCAAGCCAGATGAAGACGCCGTCGGCAAGGTCACCGAGAAGAAAGAGCTGATCAAGACTAACTCGACGCCCGAGCCGCCGCCGAAACCCGTCGAGAAGCCGGTCGAGAAGAAGCCCGAGCCGCCCAAGCCCGTGGCCGAGGCCAAGCCCAAAGAGGAACCGAAGCCGCAGGAAAAGAAACCTGATCCGGCCAAGGAAGATCCGATCGCCGAGCTCCAGAAAAAGCTCGAGACCAAGAAGCCGCCGCCCAAGCCTCCCGAGCCCAAGGTCGCGGCGGTACAGCCGCAACAGCAGCCGAAGCCCAAGGAGCGCAGCTTCGATCCCGCGCAGATCCAGCGCGATCTCGACAAGCGCGCTGCGACCCGGCACGAGCTCGCCGGTGCGGCGCTGAATGCGTCGGCCTCGCTGGGTTCGACGACTGGGACTGCCGCCAACAACGTCGCGACCTGGCGAGGTGCGTTCCAGGGCGCAGTCAAGCGCTGCTTCACGCCGACCTATAACGGGCAGGACGCCGACCAGTACGAAGCCGACATCGACATCTCCATGAAAATCGATGGATCGCTGGCGTCTGAGCCGGTCATCGTTGGGGTGAGGGGACCGTCCCGGTCGATTGCTCAGGCAATTGCCGAAAGCGCCAAGCGCGCCATCGTGCAGTGTCAGGTCTATTCGTTCATGCCGAAGCCGCAGTACGAGAGCTGGAAGCTCATTCCGATGACTTTCGGTCTGAAAGATATGTTGTGACATCCGAACAAAAGAATTTTCCGATGAATGACGCTCGATCGATCACCCGCCGCCGCTTCATGACCGTCACCGGCTCGGCGGTGGCGATGCTCGGAGGCGGACACGCTTTCGCCCAGGGCCAACCGCGCATCCGCATCGATCCGACCGAATTCCAGCCGGTCCCGATCGCGATCACCAATTTCCTGCCAGGCTCGCCGGCCGACGCCGACGTCGGCATCGGCGTCACGCAGGTCATCACCAACAATCTGAAGCGCTCGGGCCTGTTCGCCCCGATCGACCAGGCCGCCTTCATCGAGCGCATCAACAATATCGACGTCGCGCCGCAATTCCAGAACTGGAAGACCATCAACGCACAGGCGGTGGTCACCGGCCGCATGACGCGGCAGCCGGACGGAAGGCTCAAGGCCGAATTCCGTCTCTGGGACGTGGTCTCCGGCCAGCAGCTCGCGGGCCAGCAATATTTCACCTCGCCGGAATATTGGCGCCGCATCGCCCACATCATCTCCGACCAGATCTACGAGCGGATGACCGGCGAGAAGGGCTATTTCGACAGCCGCGTGGTGTTCGTCGACGAGTCCGGGCCGAAGGAGCGCCGCGTCAAGCGGCTCGCGATGATGGACCAGGACGGTGCCAATGTGCGCTATCTGACCCGCGGCTCCGACCTCGTGCTGACGCCGCGCTTCTCGCCGAACTCGCAAGAGATCACCTATATGGAGTTCGGGCAGGGCGACCCGAAGGTCTATCTCTTCAACATCGAGACCGGCCAGCGCGAGACCGTCGGCAACTTCCCCGGCATGACTTTTGCGCCCAGGTTCTCGCCGGACGGCCAGCGCGTCATCATGAGCTTGCAGCAGGGCGGCAATTCCAACCTGTTCGTGATGGATCTGCGCTCGCGCTCGACCACGCGCCTCACCGACACGCCGGCGATCGACACGTCTCCTTCTTACTCGCCGGATGGCACCCGCATCTGCTTCGAGTCCGATCGCGGCGGCAGGTCGCAAATCTATGTCATGGCGGCGGGCGGCGGAGCGGCGCAACGCATCTCCTTCTCCAAGGACGACACCAACGCCACCTATTCGACGCCGGTGTGGTCGCCGCGCGGCGACTACATCGCCTTCACCAGGCAAGGCGGCGGGCAGTTCTCGATCGGCGTCATGAAGCCGGACGGCTCCGGCGAGCGGCTGCTCACCTCCGGCTATCACAACGAAGGCCCGACCTTCTCGCCGAACGGCCGCGTGTTGATGTTCTTCCGCGATCCCGGCGGCAGCGGCGGGCCGTCGCTGTTCTCCGTCGACATCTCGGGCCGCAACGAGCTGAAGGTGCCGACGCCGGGTTTCGCCTCCGACCCGGCATGGTCGCCGCTATTGTCCTCGACATCGGGCGGCTAAAGATCTTGCGGCTAACATCGCGTGTTGAGGCGCGCGATGTTTCCGAAAAAACGCGCCAATTTTTTTCGCGTTCGGTGGGGAAGGCAAGGTTTCCTTCACCTTGTGCTCGGCAACGCTTGCCTAGTTGCTTGATATTTCAGCGAAAACAGGTTCGCTATTGCCGAAAAACAACTCAACTTTAAGGATGTTCGCTCAGAAAGGCTTCACCTGGGTTGGGTAAAACTGCGCGTCAAACAGGACCCGCGTACAACCCGATGCAGTTCCCAAGCCAGAGCCGGAGAGTCGGAACAGCGGCCGCCGAAAACGTCGGCGGCGCAAATCGATTCGCTGTTCGAAGCGCCCGGTCCGCTGCTGGCCGGTCTCATTTTCGTGTCGATCGGCGCTGCCCTCACCGCGCTGAGGACGGGCGAGCCGCTGATCTGGGCGTGCGTGGCGCTTCTTATCCTGGCCGGCACCGCGCGGGCGATCGACCTGCGCCTCTATCAGGCACGTAAGGCGGTCATGACCGTCAAGGCGGCCGAACGCTGGCAGAAGCGTTATCAGATCGGAGCAAAGATCCAGGCGGCTGCGATCGGCATCTGGTGCGCCACCGCGCTGTTGGCCACGGACGACGCCGTGGCTCACATGATAGCCTTGTCGGTCACCACCGGAATCGCGGCGGGCGGCGCCGGCAGGGCGTATGGCCGGCCCGCGATCTTCCACCTCCAGGCCGTGCTGATTTTCGGCCCGGCCGTGCTCGCGTTGGCGCTGCGTGGGACGCCCTACTACATCGCGATGGCGGTGGTCAGCGGGGCGTTCCTGATGGCTATCATGCAACTGTCGGTGAACCTGCACCGCATCTTCATGGGGGCGGTCGTGGCCCGGGAGCGGGAGGCCGCGCTCGCGGGCCAGTTCGATACGGCACTCAACAACATGCCGCACGGGCTTTGCATGTTCCGCGTCGACGGACAGCTGGCGGTCATGAACCACCGCTTCGGCGCGATGATGAACCTGCCTGCGGATATCGCGCAGAGCGGCACCACCGCGCGCGACATTGTCGCGGCGTGCGTCCGCGCCGGATCCATCTCGACCGCAAGCGGCGAATGGATCGTCGCGGACATCGAAAGTTCGCAGGCAAAAGAGATCATTACCGCCGATCCCGACGCGCAGCGAAACCGCTCGCTGTCCTGGACCGTCCAGCCGATGGCGGACGGTGGCGCGGTGGTGCTGCTCGAGGACATCACCGAGCGACGCAGCGCCGAGGCGAAGATCGCGCATCTGGCGCGCTACGACGATCTCACGGCGCTACCCAACCGCGTACATTTCCGGGACGAGATCGAACACCTGCTGGCGACCTCGCATCATGCGGAGCGCCTCTCGGCGCTGCTGTTCGTCGATCTCGACCAGTTCAAGCAGGTCAACGACACGCTCGGCCACCCCTGTGGCGACCAGCTCCTGTGCGCGGTCGCCAACCGCATGCGCGAGATGCTGCGTCCCGAGGATTTCGTCGCCCGATTCGGCGGTGACGAATTCGTCGTGTTCCAGCAGAACATCTCTTCGCCCGAGGACGCCGCTGCGCTTGCGCGCCGCATCGTCGAGCGGCTGAGCGAGCGTTACCGCATCGACAGTCATCTGGTCGAGATCGGCGCCAGCGTCGGCATCGCGCTGACCTCGCCGGATGGTGTCAGCGCCGATACGCTGCTCAAGAACGCCGACATGGCGCTGTACCGCGCCAAGGCCGACGGTCGCGGCACCTTCTGCTTCTTCCGCGACGAAATGGCGGCGACCGTCGACGCGCGCCGCATCCTCGAGCTCGATCTGCGCAAGGCGCTCGCCAACGAGGAGTTCGAGCTGTTCTACCAGCCGCTGGTCAATCTGAAGTCCGGCAAGATCAGCACCTGCGAGGCGCTGCTGCGCTGGAATCATCCGGTGCGCGGCACGGTCTCGCCGATCGACATCATCCCGGTCGCCGAGGATATGGGGCTGATCGTCGATCTCGGCCGCTGGATCCTGCGCCGCGCCTGCATGGAATGCATGAAGTGGCCGGACGGCGTCAGCGTCGCCGTCAACTTCTCGCCGCAGCAATTCCACCAGCGCGACGTCTTGAGCGAAATCCGCTACGCGCTGGAGGTCTCAGGGCTCCCGGCCCACCGGCTCGAGATCGAGATCACGGAATCCTCGCTGCTGCGGAATACCCAGCTCACGCACGACATCCTGTCGCAATTGCATGCGCTCGGTGTGCGCATCTCGCTCGACGATTTCGGCACCGGCTATTCGAGCCTCAGCTATCTGCACAATTTCCCGATGCAGAAGGTGAAGATCGATCGCTCCTTCCTCGAAGGCATCGACACCGACCGGCCGCTGACGCTGCTGCGTGGCGTGGCCCGGCTGTCCGCCGATCTCGGCATGGCGGTCGTGGTGGAGGGCATCGAGACCA
This sequence comes from Bradyrhizobium sp. LM2.9, assembly GCF_054056555.1. Lineage (NCBI taxonomy): Bacteria > Pseudomonadati > Pseudomonadota > Alphaproteobacteria > Hyphomicrobiales > Nitrobacteraceae > Bradyrhizobium > Bradyrhizobium sp. LM2.9. The sequence goes on along the minus strand of NZ_JBSRYJ010000002.1, from coordinate 4,616,841 downwards.
ATGATCAGCTCGAGCTGATCAGCGCCGACGGCACCGTCACCGAAGGGCAGGGCTACCTGTTCAGCCGGCCGGTTCCGGCAATCCGGATTCGCCAGTTGCTCAATGCTTCGCACGGCCGTCGCGGGACGGAGGATCAGATCGTCATGGTGTCGTCGCGATCCATCGCTTGATCCTTCTTCGCCTTCTCTTTCAGCAAGCTAAGCTCGGTTTTTGCCCGTATTTTTTCGGGCCCAATGGTTAACCCTAACGATTCTAAGGCTTTGCAATTCCGTTAACGAACCATTAATCTCGCCCCACTCGTAGAAGTTGCTTGGAGTTTAGGGGTATTAGATGAAGTCCGGAGCCGAACCGCACACGGTGCTCCTTCCGCGCGGAGCCGCGCTGTTTGACCGAATCGATTACCGCCTCATCGAAACTCCAGAGGATAGAGACAACCTCTACTTGATGCGGTACCGGGCTTATCTGCAAGCCGGACTGATCGTGCCGTCAGAGTCGATGCGCGTGACCGATCGCTTCGATGATGCGCCCAACACCTGGAATTTCGGGATCTATGTCGATGGAGATCTGTGCAGCTCCGTCCGCATTCACGTCCTGACGTCGGACTGGCGAATGTCCTATACGACCGAAGTGTTTGGCGATGTCCTGCATCCGCGCCTCGACCGTGGCGAGGTCCTTGTCGATCCATGTCGGTTTGTTGCTGATCCCGAAAAGCATCAGCGTTTTCCGGAGCTGCCCTATCTGACGGTGCGGCTTGCTTTTCTGGCTTGCGACCATTTCAATGCCGACACCGGGCTTGCCATGATCCGGACTGACCATCAGGCATTTTATCGCCGCGTATTTCTGCACGAGACCATTTCACCGGAACCGCGTGGATTTCCGGGCTGGCCCACCAAGAAGGCGGTGTTGATGGCATCCGACTTCCGGAACCAGCGCGACAAGGTTCTGACCCGCTTTCCGATCATGCGCTCCAGCGCCTTTGAGCGGCGCATGTTGTTCGAACGCAGCACCCCGCGCCAGGCTGCCCCGCGGCCGGTGTTGCTGGCCACTCCGCGGAATCTGGATGCGGTGGCCTCGACGGCCGGGACGCCCCGTTAGCGGCGTATGTGCTCTCGATCCCTCGCTTGTCCGCTTGGCAGGTCAAAAATTCCGGCAAAAGGCCGCCGTTTGCTTCTCGGCACGGCTTGCCTTCACCCTCGCGCCACATTTACAACCCATTAACCATGACGTTTGCTTTTCGCTGGTTGGGGGCATTTGACCGGCTGTGGCAAGGTTCCATCAAGGTTGACGGAACGTTCGCTTAACCAACCCCCTGTAGACCGGACAGCAGTGGACGAAACGTGAGCGTGGAGGCTCCGGAATGAAACATCCTATGCGTATCCTCCAGGGATTGAAGCTGGTCGCGGTGCTTGCCGTCGCGTTGTCGATGGGCGCCTGCGCCAACAAGAACTCTGCAACGGATGCGATGGCCAACGCGGCGACGCCGGGCAGCCAGCAAGACTTCGTCGTCAACGTCGGCGACCGCGTGTTCTTCGAAAGCGACCAGACCGATCTGACCCCGCAGGCGATCGTGACCCTGGAGAAGCAGGCGCAGTGGCTGCAGAGCTATCCGCGCTACAGCTTCACCGTCGAAGGTCATGCCGACGAACGCGGCACCCGCGAATACAACATCGCGCTCGGTGCCCGCCGCGCCCAGTCGGTGCGCTCGTTCCTCGCCTCGCGCGGCATCGATCCGAACCGCATGCGCACGATCTCCTACGGCAAGGAGCGGCCGGTGGCCGTCTGTAACGACATCTCGTGCTGGTCGCAGAACCGCCGCGCCGTGACCGTGCTGAACGCGAGCTCCTGACGATCAGTCAGGCGTCGTTCATCTTCAGAAACCGATTATGCCGGCGCCCTCTCGGGCGCCGGTATCGTTTCAGCGATCTGTGACCGAAACCCGTTTGTTCCAGCCACAGTTTTGGCGTACTCCCCTTCAATGTGTGGCGCGTCGAGTGTTCGGTCGCAGGCCATTTCGCTTTCGTCGTCAGGGCAAGATGTCATCCAGATTTAAGGTCTTTACCGGCACCGTGGCGATCGCCGCGCTGCTCTCTTCGTGCTCGCCCGCCCTCGCGCAGTCGGACGATGCAGATCCCGAGATGCGGATCGAGCGGCTGGAGAACCAGCTGCGCCAGCTCACCGGCCAGAACGAAGAGCTGCAATATCGCAACCGCCAGCTCGAGGACCGGCTGCGGGCGCTCGAGGGCGGCGCGCAAGGTGCGCCCGGCCAGGCGCCGGTCCAGCCCAATGTCGCGGCCATGCCGCCCGCGCAGGCCGCGCCGGCCTATCGCCAGCAGCAGCCGCAACAGCAGCCGGCCCGGCCGAATTACGAGCAGCCGCAGATTGCCTCTCCCGCGCCGATCGTTCAGGAGCAGCCTGCGCCCGGCGCGCCGGGCACGCGCCGCCGCGGCGATGCCTTCGACCCCAACCAGAGCCCGAATGCGCCGGGTGCGCCGCGCGCGCTCGGCGGCGGGCAGCAGCCGATGCCGGCAGGCACCCCTGGTGGCGCACCCGGCGGTCGTGGCGCGGGCGAACCGCTCGATCTTGCCAATACCGGCCCTCGTTATCAGCAGCAGGCCGCGCCCCCGGCGGCGCAGCCCGGCTATCCGCCGACCCAGCAAGGGAATGCCGCGCCATCAGGCGGCGTTGGCCTAACGACCCTGCCGCCTTCGGCAACGCCGCGCGACGAGTTCGACCTCGGCATCGGCTACATGCAGCGCAAGGACTATGCGCTTGCCGAGCAGACCATGAAGAACTTCTCGCAGAAATACCCGAGCGACCCGCTGCTCGGCGACGCGCAATACTGGCTCGGCGAGAGCTATTTCCAGCGCCAGCAATATCGTGACTCCGCGGAAGCCTTTCTCGCCGTCACCACCAAATACGACAAGTCCGCCAAGGCGCCGGATGCGCTGCTGCGGCTCGGCCAGTCGCTGGCCGCGCTGAAGGAGAAGGAGGCTGCTTGCGCCGCCTTCGGCGAGATCGGCCGCAAATATCCGCGCGCCTCCGCCGGCGTCAAAGCCGCGGTGGACCGCGAGCAGAAGCGGGTGAAGTGCTGAGGCGCGGCGATCGATCCTGACAAGACGGATGGTGATGCGCTAAACAGTCGGTCCATCCGCGGACGGTTGCAGCGCCATGTCAGACGACGACAATTCTCCGATCTCGGCGCCCGAGGCGAAGCGGTTCTTCGCCGACCTGAAAAGCGCGCCCGCGCTGGTGCTCGCGGTCTCCGGCGGGCCTGACTCGGTCGCGCTGATGTGGCTTGCGGCGCGCTGGCAGCGCAGCCTTGCGCGCGGCCCACGTCTCACCGCCGTCACCATCGACCACGGCTTGCGTCCCGAAGCGGCGCGCGAGGCGCGTGACGTCAAGCGGCTGGCCGCCGGGCTTGGCTTGTCGCACCGCACCCTGCGCTGGCGCGGCGCAAAGCCGAAAACGGGACTGCCGGCCGCTGCGCGCGAAGCCCGCTACCGCCTGCTTGCGCAGGCCGCGCGTGCCGTCGGTGCGAGCCATGTGCTGACCGCCCACACCCGCGACGACCAGGCCGAGACGCTGTTGATGCGTCTTGTCCGCGGCAGCGGACTTGCGGGGCTGTCGGCGATGGCCCGCCTCACGGTACGCGATGGCGTCGTCCTTGCGCGCCCGCTGCTCGATGTCCCGAAGTCGCAGCTGATCGCGACCTTGAAGCGGGCAAAGATCGGCTTTGCCGACGATCCCACCAACCGCGACACCGACTTCACCCGGCCGCGGCTGCGCGCGCTGCTGCCGCAGCTTGCCGTCGAGGGCGGCGATGCCCGCACTCTGGTTCGGCTTGCAGGCAGGCTGGCGCGGGCCAATGCGGCGGTCGAGGTGATGGTCGACGGTGCCGAGCGCTTCCTTCAACTCCGGGCGCGCGGCGATGCGCCGCAGGCGGTCGGTCGAAGCTTCGAAGCATCGCGCTTTGCCCTCCTGCCGGAGGAGGTCCGGCTGCGGCTACTGCTGCGGGCGGTCAATGCCTTCGGTCATGAAGGGCCGGCGGAACTCGGCAAGGTCGAAACCCTGATGGCCGCGCTCGATCAGGCCATCGCTGCAGGGGGTGTGGCTGCAGGGCGTATGGCGGCAGGGCGCGCGGCTGCAAATGGCCGGCCGGTGCTGAAGCAGACCCTTGCGGGAGCCTTGATCAGCCTTGCCGGGGGGCGTATCCACATCGCGCCGGCGCCGGCCCGGCAGCGCAAAGGGAGCTGAGCCGCGGACCATGACACCGGGCGTTTCGGCCGCGCGGCGTCAGGTCACCTTAACCAGGCGGGAAAAACCCCTGTCCGACCGCCATTATTTCAGCGGGAATCGCTCTAAGATGGGATAAATAGTCCCATCTCGTTCCCTTGGCAGCGACCGGGGCGGCACCTAAATTGTATGCATCAAACGAAGAGGATTCCTTGGGGATTTCCTCGCACTGCCCAAATAGCTACCCCAAGATACCGCCCAAGGATCAGGCCGCGATCCGCGCGACCACGAAGGAAGATCGATGAACGCCAATCTGCGCAATTTCGCCCTCTGGGTCATCATTGTCTTGCTGCTGTTGGCGTTGTTCACGCTCTTCCAAAATCCGGGTCAGCGCGCCTCCTCGCAGGACATCGCCTTCTCCCAGCTCTTGAGCGAGGTTGACCGCGGCAATGTGCGCGACGTCGTGATCCAGGGGCCGGACATTCACGGCACCTTCACCAACGGCTCGAGCTTCCAGACCTATGCGCCGAGCGATCCGACGCTGGTGAAGCGCCTCTATGACAGCAAGGTGCAGATCACCGCGAAGCCGCCCGGTGACAACGTGCCGTGGTTCGTCTCGTTGCTGGTCTCCTGGTTGCCCTTCATTGCGCTGATCGGCGTGTGGATCTTCCTGTCGCGGCAGATGCAGGGCGGCGCCGGCAAGGCGATGGGCTTCGGCAAGTCGCGCGCAAAAATGCTGACTGAAGCGCATGGCCGCGTCACCTTCGAGGACGTCGCCGGCGTCGATGAAGCCAAGCAGGACCTGCAGGAGATCGTCGAATTCCTGCGCGACCCCGGCAAATTCCAGCGCCTCGGCGGCCGCATTCCGCGCGGCGTGCTGCTGGTCGGCCCTCCCGGCACCGGCAAGACCCTGATCGCACGTGCGGTCGCGGGCGAAGCCAACGTGCCGTTCTTCACCATTTCGGGTTCTGACTTCGTCGAGATGTTCGTCGGCGTCGGCGCAAGCCGCGTCCGCGATATGTTCGAGCAGGCGAAGAAGAACGCCCCCTGCATCATCTTCATCGACGAAATCGACGCCGTCGGACGTCACCGTGGCGCCGGCCTCGGCGGCGGCAATGACGAGCGCGAGCAGACGCTGAACCAATTGCTGGTCGAGATGGACGGTTTCGAGGCGAACGAGGGCGTGATCCTGATCGCCGCAACCAACCGTCCCGACGTGCTCGATCCCGCGCTGCTGCGTCCCGGCCGCTTCGACCGTCAGGTCGTGGTGCCCAATCCCGACGTCGTCGGCCGCGAGCAGATCCTCAAGGTTCACGTCCGCAAGGTGCCCCTGGCGCCGGATATCAACCTCAAGACCATCGCGCGCGGCACCCCGGGCTTCTCCGGCGCCGACCTGATGAACCTCGTCAACGAAGCCGCGCTCACCGCAGCCCGCCGCAACAAGCGGATGGTGACGCAGTCCGAGTTCGAGGAAGCCAAGGACAAGGTGATGATGGGCGCCGAGCGCAAGTCGCTCGTCATGACCGAGGAAGAGAAGTTGCTGACGGCCTATCACGAAGGCGGCCACGCCATCGTCGGCCTCAACGTCGTCGCGACCGACCCGATCCACAAGGCGACCATCATTCCGCGCGGTCGTGCGCTGGGCATGGTCATGCAGCTGCCCGAGCGCGACAAGCTGTCGATGTCGCTGGAGCAGATGACCTCGCGCCTTGCCATCATGATGGGTGGCCGCGTCGCCGAAGAGCTGATCTTCGGCCGCGAGAAGGTGACTTCGGGTGCGTCGTCCGACATCGAGCAGGCGACGCGTCTGGCGCGCATGATGGTGACGCGCTGGGGCCTGTCCGAGGCGCTCGGCACCGTGTCCTATGGCGAGAACCAGGACGAGGTTTTCCTGGGCATGTCGGTGTCGCGCACCCAGAACGCATCGGAAGCGACGGTTCAGAAGATCGATAACGAGATCCGGCGTTTCGTCGAAGAGGGCTACAACGAAGCGACGCGTATTCTCACCGAGAAGCGCGCCGATCTCGAAGCTCTCGCCAAGGGCCTGCTCGAGTTCGAGACGCTCTCCGGCGATGAGATCATCGACCTGCTCAAGGGCAAAAAGCCGAACCGCGAATCCGTGCTCGAGCCGACCACGCCGCGCGCCTCCGCCGTGCCGCCTGCCGGCAAGCCCCGCCCGCGGCCCGATCCGGATCCCGGCCTGGAGCCGCAGCCGCAGGCGTAATCGCGAACGGCAGAATGAATTGAAAAACGCGGCGGCAACGCCGCGTTTTTTGCTGGGCGCCGACACGTTTGTGGGCGCTCGCAATGGCGATGTTATCCAGTTGCGCTCGAAACTCAGGTCTCGTGTCCTGGCCGCAGCGCGGCCGGACACGAGAGGACGCGTATCGTCACCACACTCCGTCATTGCGAGCGAGGGCGCCAAACATTGTCAGACTGCCTTGTCCTCGATCAGCAGCGGGCAATGCATGTATGCCCGGCCATGAGCGAAACAATTCGAGTTCTAGACTAGGCAGCGCTGTCAACCTGATGCGCTACCGCCGGGCGTGGCGGCCAATTAGACCGGCCGGGGTAACCTGCGCCAAAACCCAACAATTGAAATCCGCGAAAGAACCGCCGCCTCAAATCGTTCGAGCTGGTCTCTGAGCCGAAGTGCATGTTTCTCGACGAGGTGCCAGGAAGCGACTGCGACGCCAAAGGCAATCGGCAGGCTGATCAGGACGTTCAGATACCAGTACTGAACCGATGGGCCAACCGTTGCAACGCACTGCTGGATGACAAATCCGTAGAGATACATTCCGTAAGAGTAATCGCCGGACGACACGATCCAGCTTCGCCGCGGATTCATGAGTCCCAGATAACACGCGACATAGGCAGCGGGCACGACAAAAATCGCGTCGCCGCGTCCGCCGGCCATTCCGGCGGCGCAAAGCACAAGCGCAAACAGGCACGCCGCCCGGTTGAACGGTACCTTGTCGCGCCAGAGGTAGAAGCCAACACCTAAAAGGAAAGAGAACACAAGAAGGTGCGGGCGAAGGTGAATGAACAGTTCGTCCGAATGGTAGATATCGTAGCAGACGAGCCCGATCTGGGCGAACACCAGGAACCCGAGGTATAGCACCCTATTGAAGCAAATCGTGGTCGCGGCAAGAAGCGCTAGGATGGCGTAGCACCACAGCTCATACGGCACCGTCCAAAGCTGAGCATTCACCAGATCGGGGGCTGGATTGTGAAGAAATACGCCCGGGAGTTCAAAGTGCATGTCGCCGACGACGTTGAGAAAATAGACATGGAATCTCGAGTCCGCAAAGTATTGGGCCAAGGGTATCGCGGTGAATATCGGGCCGATGATGACGGCCGAGAGCGTCGTCTCGACCACGAGTGCGGGCGCAATGCGAAGCACGCGCAGGCCGATAAACGAAAGCAGGCTCTTGCACCTCAACAAGCTGGCCGTCACCAAAAACCCGCTCAAGGTGAAGAAGAGCGCAAGGATCATTGCGTTTACCGTGCGAAAATGGCCCACTATCTCCATCGCCCGACCGAGCCCAAGAGTGACGTTCGCGCTGTGCAGGCAGATAACGGCCGCCGCCAGCGCAATCCGCATGTAGTCGAAACCTGCGGGCCGATTGCGCGAAAGAGCCAGCTGATCAGCGAGGCTGAACATGATTGCGTTTCCCAGAGACACCTACGTCTCCCGAAACTATCGAATAGTGAACTAAGGCCGTGTAAACGGCGGACGTTGCAATTTCGGCGCGCCCAACGCGGGGCATCGCGCATTTCGCGCGGTACATTCCAGCCATCATCGGAAGCGCCGGTTAAGGTTATTTGTTTGATCAAATAATTCGTCGAATTTTGCCAGACGGTCAACTCCACGAGGCGACGGGCGCATGAATCGAAGCGCAGCGGTGTCAATTGGCTCGCAAGGCCGCTTCACGCTTGGAAGCTGACATCTCATTGTAATACGTACATGGCCTACCGTCCCGTCCTCACCTCGACGGCGTCGCCATTGCATCTTTCGCATCATCCCGCACGTGAATCACCGCGATATTGTCCGCATAGAGCCGCTTCCAGCCCTTGATGTGATCGAGCACTTGCGCTGCGGGCGAGTCCGCGGTCAGCAGGGTGGCGTCGATCCGGTGGTCCTCGAGCAGCCGCGTCAGATTGTCGAGCTTCTTGAGCTCCACGGCCTTGAGGAAATCCATGACGAAGGTTTCGCCGTAGAGCTCGGCGCGGCCGTCGATGAAGACCGGGATGTCGCGGGAGATCAGATAGCCGCCGAACTGGTTGGCGTTGAAGATGCGCTGGGCTTTTCGTTGCTCGAGCAGGTCAACGGCGGCAACCGGTGTCTGGTCCATCGTGAAGGTGAAGCGGTGATGCGACATGTAGAGCGACGTCGAGGTCCAGCCGGCGGCCACGATCATCAGCGCGGCCGTTGCGGTGACATAGCGGGCGGCCCAGCTCTCGCTGCCTTGCGTGCCAGGCCGCGGCAGCGCGGATCGTTCGCCGAGCGGCTTGGCCAGCACCAGCGGCACCAGGAAGGCAAAGGCCTCGATGCTCCTGGCATGGGTGAGCGCCATCCAGGTCAGGAGCAGGATCAGAACAATGCGCGGCGGCGAGAGCGTCAGGCCGCGATACAGCCCGATCGCGATCAGGCCGAACAGCGCGCCTTCGAATGCGTTGAAGGATGCGAAGCTCGCGGGCGACCATTCCGAGATGAGCGTCAGCAGCTCGCCGAGATTGAGGATGTTGGTCGCGCCGAGCAATGTACGCCAGCCGTAGGGGGTGACGCAGCTTGCAGCGAGTGCCGCAACGCCGAACAGGAACCAGCGCGACAGCAGCCTGACCTGCTTGCCGGAGTCCATGCCCCAGAGCGCCACGAAGGACATCGGGCCGATCAGCGCCAGGCCCAGCACGAAGCCGCCATGCAGGTTCGACCACAGCGACATCAGCGGCAGCCAGTACCATGACGGCACGTCCTTGCGGTCGGCCGCGGTCATCAATATGCCGACCCACGCGATCATTACGGGCAGCGCCAGCATGTGCGGCCGCGCCAGGATGTGATGTAGCGACACCACGACCGCGAACATCGCGAACAGGACCGCGCGCGGAATTTCCAGATGGGCCTCGAGCAGATCGACCAGGATTGCCGCCGACAATGCGACCGCAAGCGCGGTGAGGATCACCGGGCCGGCCCAGCCCCATTGCGCATAGGAGAGGGCGAACAGCACCTGCGACAGCCATGAGGTCGAAACCCAGGGCGTCCCCGGCCGGGTGAAGGAATAGAAATCCGTGTAGGGAAGCGCGTGGTGATCGAGGATCCATTGCCCGATCTTGATCTGCCAGAACGAGTCGGAATCCTGAAGCAGCGTGTCGCCGAAATATACGAAGAACAGATAGGCGCCCGCGCCGACGCACAGCGGCACCAGGACCCGCGCACGACTCTGCGTCGCGATGCTGTTGGCAAAGGAAAGCGACATGCCGCCTCGTCGTCCTGTTGTTCTTGTCGAGTTGCGCGAGGAGATGAGGATGAACCGTCGCGCTTAAGGTTGTTGTTTGAGCATGATCCGGAAAACCGCTTCACAGCTTTCCGGATCATGCCCGGGCGGGCATTGGACCACGGCGGTCATAACTTCGCGTAAACCGGCGGTGCCAAGCCGGTTTCATGTCTCGATAATTTAACGGATTTTTTTGGATTTCGGTTTACCATCGGCGAATCCACGCAAACCGCTCGGTGTTTCCGCAGTCGAATTAACTGCGGCGCAATTTTTTGCCGCTACGTTCGGTTCCATGGTCGGGCGGCGCTGGGAAGCCGAAAAGACCGGATCAGTTGTAGCCTCGTGTACCTTTTTGGAGCAGTCATGAAGAACCTCGTTGCGCGTTTCCTGAACGATGAATCCGGCGCCACCGCCATTGAATACGGTCTGATCGCCGCCGGCATCGCGCTGGCGATCATCACGGTCGTCAACAACCTCGGCAGCACGCTGAACACCAAATTCACCTCGATCTCGACCAGCCTCAAGTAAGGCCGGACGAACCGGGAATCTTAGAGAGCCCCGTCCTCGACGGGGCTCTTTTCATTTGGACGATGATTTTCGTCTCTTGCAGTCCGTGCAGTTGTAGGCTGGCAAGGCATCTGCCGCAGCTCGAAGAACGCAAGACGGAAGCGTGTCCGCCGTCGAGAATATCGGATACTGAGGGTTGCTGGTGGCACGGCGCTACGCGCCTTTGCGAAATCCTGCCGCAACTTGCCGCCTGTCATTCCGCGAGGCTGGTCTGCCAGACCGGCGACGGAGCAGGCGCGACAGACGTTCGCGACGCTCGGCCGTGCCATTGCAGATAGAACTTCGCCGCCCAGATCGACGCTGCGGCGACCGCGATGCCGCCGGCGACGTCGATGATGTAATGCGCGCCGATCACCGGCGTCGCTGCGATCATCAGGAGATTGAGCGCGGCCGCGATGCCGCCGAGGCCGCGCACCGGCCACAGCGCCCACATGTAGAGCACGGCCGACGCGGCGTGGAAGCTCGGAAACGAGACGATGCCGGAGAGGAAGAACAGCCGGAGTTCGTGCAGGCTGTCGTCGCGAAGTGCGAGGATGTCGCGCAACTGTCCGGCATAGACCACCGTGCTGATCTCGGGGAAATGCGCAGCGGACAGTTGCAGTCCCCAATAGGTACCGATCGCGGGCACGATGGCGGAGATCGCGATGGTGACCGCGAGCGCGAGGCTCATCGCCAGCATGAACAACTGCAGCCGCACATAGCGCGCCGTCAGCGCCAGCACGACGGGGACGCCGAGCAGCGGCAGTTTGATCAGCCCGTATCCGCGAGCGAGCACGTCCGCGAGCCAGGGATGGTCGTTGACGTATCGCGCGATCGGTTCGGGATCGAGGCCGAGCGCACGGTCGATCGCAAGCAGCGCCTGGTCCTGCAGCGGCCAGTTCAGCTTGCCCGCGACGTAGCTGAGCGGTCCGACGATGGCGCAGGTGAGAATGATCTGTCCGATCGTGCCGAGCGAAAACAGCAGCTTCGGGTCGGCAAGCTCGCCTTTGACGATGCGGTGGCCATAGGCCAGCGCGAGCAGGACCGCAGCGACCGCCAGCGTCACGCCGTAGGCGACAGGCTCGAGGCTCAGGCCAGTCAAGGGGAGGCCGAATGCCAGCAGGCTGCCCATGGCTACGATGGGAAGCCAGTTCAGGTGGAAGAGCTGCCAGGCGGTCCGGGCGTCCGTGTCGACCATGCTGCACCGAGGTGGGATCGCAGTACCGCAGCACAGTCGCGGAGCAGGTTTAAGATGGCGGTAACGTTCGTGGTTACCCCTTCGCCAAACCAGTTGGCGACGTTTTTAGCTGTTTTGAGGTTTTCGCTTTTTTCGCGCGATGCTTCATGCATTTGCACCTTGTCATGCAGTTTGAATAGTTGTTCAGTCCTTGCGGGGCGATTTGCGGCATCAGTGACGAAGCGTTCGGCCGCAGGGCGTGCGGCTGGCGTGTGGGACAGGAAGCGCGCCATGGTTTATCGGCGGACGCATCAAGTAGTGAAGCGCCTTGCGGCAAGGCGCAGTGCGATACTGGCGGCGGCGCGGGAGGCGGCGGCGGAAGGCGGGATGGCGGCGGTGCAGATTGCGCCGGTCGCGGTTCGCGCCAGCGTCGCTGCGGGTACGGTCTACCGCTACTTCCCCTCCAAGGCCGAGCTGATCTCCGAATTGATCGCCGAGGTCTCACGCGACGAGCTCGCGGCGATCCGCCGGGCGGCCGATGCCGCGCCGGGGCCGTCCTCGGCGCTGGCCGCGGCGGTGACCACCGTGGCGGTCCATACCCTGTCGCAGCGCAGGCTGGCCTGGGGCATCCTGGCCGAACCGGTGGATGTCGATGTCAGCGCCTCGCGCCTCGCCAGCCGGCGGGAGATTGCGGGCGAGATGGCCTCGCGGATCGACGCCGCCGTGCGTGCGGGCCACCTGCCGGCGCAGGACACCGGGCTCGCCGCTACTGCGCTGCTCGGCGCGCTGCACGAGGCTCTGGTCGGACCGCTCGCGCCGGATAATCTCGAAGATCCCGCCAGGATGCGCGATGCCGTGCAGACCGTGACGCTGCTGGCGCTGCGCGCGGTCGGCGTCATGGACGCCCGCGCCAGGGGTCTCGTGGTGCAGCAGACGCTGCTACCGACGGCGAAAGCGCTGGTTGGGGCTTAAAACGTCCGCCTGATCGCCGTGGGGACCTGATCGCGCTCAAGCCTTTGTCCCGGCACGTTTTTTCGCGGATCCCCAGCACATCAGCAGGACCGGCCGGCTTACTGTGCATGGGGTTGTTTTCGACTTTTTTGTTGGCCCTGTGCTGGCGGACCTAGATATCCGCTTCGCCCTCGGGGCCGACCGAGGCGATGCGCACCATGTTGGTGGTGCCGGGGATGCCGAGCGGCACGCCGGCGACGATGAGCACGCGCTGGCCGGCGCGGACGAAGCCGTCCCGAAACGCGATCTGGCCGGCGCGGTTCACCATGTCGTCCTGGTCGCGCGCGTCTTCCGCCACCACGCAATGCACACCCCAGACGACGGCGAGCCGGCGTCCAGCGGAAATGTTCGGCGTGATCGCCACGATCGGCGGCTTCGGCCGCTCTCGTGCCACGCGCGAAGCAGTCGAGCCTGAGCTGGTCCAGCAGATCAGCGCCGGCAGGTCGAGCGTCTCGGCGATCTGCCGCGCGGCGTCCGCGATGGCATCGCCGGCGGTGGATTCCGGAGCGGGGCGCTGTGCGGTGATGACGGAGCGATAGATCGGGTCGCGCTCGACCTCCTCGCCGATGCGGTTCATGGTCGAGACGGCCTCGACCGGGAATTTGCCGGCCGCCGACTCCGCCGACAGCATGATGGCGTCCGCGCCTTCGTAGACGGCAGTGGCGACGTCGGAGACTTCAGCGCGGGTCGGCACCGGCGACTGGATCATTGATTCCAGCATCTGGGTCGCGATCACCACCGGCTTGCCGGCGCGCCGCGCCATGCGCGTCATCTGCTTCTGCAGGCCCGGCACGCGCTCCAGCGGCAGCTCGACACCGAGGTCGCCGCGCGCCACCATCAGCGCGTCGGAGGCGTCGATGATGTCGGCGAGGCGATCGATCGCCTGCGGCTTCTCGATCTTGGCCATCACCGCGGCGCGGCCGCGGATCATTTTCTTGGCCTCGATCACGTCGTCGGCGCGCTGCACGAAGGACAGCGCGATCCAGTCGACGCCGGTGACCAACGCCGCCTCGAGGTCGGCGCGGTCCTTCGGCGTCATCGCCGAGACCGGCAGGTCGGTGTCGGGCAGGCTGACGCCCTTGCGGTCGGACATCCGGCCGCCGACCACGACGCGGGTCACCGCGTGCTCCTTCGAGGTCTCCTCGGCGATCAGCCGCACCTTGCCGTCGTCGAGCAGCAGCGCATGGCCCGGCCGCAGCGCAGCCAGGATCTCCGGATGCGGAAGCTGGACGCGGGTGGCGTCGCCCGGCGTCTTGTCGGAATCCAGCGTGAAGGTCTGGCCGTTCTGGAGCTGGACCGCGCCTTCGGCGAAGGCGCCGAGCCGAAGCTTCGGCCCCTGGAGGTCGACCAGGATGCCGATCGGCCGGCCATAGCTGCTCTCGACGTTGCGGATCGTCGCCACCAGCTCCCGCATCTTGTCATGCGGGGTGTGGCTCATGTTGATGCGGAAAAGGTCGGCGCCGGCCTCGAACAGGCGGCGGATCATCGCGAGGTCCGAAGACGCGGGTCCCAGGGTCGCGAGTATCTTGATACGGCGAAGACGCCTCATGGCTTATTTCCAGACGGGGGCGAGAGAGCTGGCGGGAGGCCAGGCGCGGCGGGGGGCGTACCACCGGGCGGCCCATTGGGCAAACCCGGAACCCCCGGGCCGACCGGCCCGGGCAGGCCGGGCACACGCTGCTGTTTTGACGGCTGCTCGTTGGTGTCGGTGAGCTGCACCGTCCAGGCGCGCTGCTCGCCGGTATCGACCTCGAAATAGCCGGTCCGGTCATAGCCGCGCGCGAGGCAATCGTCGGTGCCGCGGATGGTGAATTCCTTGTCGCGCGAGCACATGAAGGCTTGGCCCGACCATTCGCCGCCGCGGTCATAGTCGATGGCGTAGATGTAATAGAAACGGGCGACCAGCGTTCCCCGCAGCAGGGTCTCGCAGGAGCGGGACGAGATGTTCCACCAGCCTTCGGTGGTCCAGCCCTCGGCATCCTTGTAGCCCAGCGCGATGCCGACCCGGCTCGACGTGTTGTTGCAGAGCCGGAAATCGGCGAAGGCCGGGCTGGCGCAGAGGCACAGCAGGGCAACCACCAGCACCGGGACCAACCGGGCGAGCAGGTGAAGGGGGGAGCGGGGAGATTCGGCGATCATTGTCGCGGAAGCTATATCAGATCATTGACGATTTGGCGTAGGGCCCCGGGAACGGCCCGAAGCCAGCTTGGCGCCCGTTTGCGCCGCGATATGGCAAAATCTGTGACAGGGCCCACCTGATCTCGTAAGGGTGACCCCATCCGGGTCAGAGCCAATTCGCAAGCCGAGGGGATCCAGCCATGGCAATCGACGACAAAACCAGAACGGAGCTCGAGGCCGCCGCTTTCCGGCGCCTGATCGATCATTTGAAGGCGCGGACGGACGTCCAGAACATCGACTTGATGAATCTCGCGGGCTTCTGCCGCAACTGCCTGTCCAACTGGCTCAAGGACGCCGCCGACGCCCAAGGCGTCGCCTTGAGCAAGGACGAGAGCCGGGAAGCCGTCTACGGCATGCCCTACGAGACCTGGAAGTCGAAATACCAGGGCGGGGCCACGCCCGAGCAACTCGAGGCCATGAAGAAGGTTCATCCCGGGCACTGAACGGCCGCGTCCTCAGCCGGGCCGACACGCCGCCCCTGAGTCGCATCACACAACAGCTTTCTTCGACGCGCCGCAGGAAGGTGTGGGCGCGCTGTGGACGAGCGCGATGCCGCCTTGAACGCGAGAGGTACGGACCCTAAGGGTCTAACCAGCACGCGCGGTGAGGATGCCGGCGTCACCTCGTTTTGCCAGTTCCATTTGGAGTACCAAGATGGCCACCACCGCCGCCGTCCGCGACGACGAACCCGCGACGAAATTTGCCAAGGACCAGCTCAAATCCATCATCGAGCGCATCGAGCGGCTGGAGGAAGAGAAGAAGGCGATCTCCGACGACATCCGCGACGTCTATGCCGAGAGCAAGGGCAATGGCTACGACGTCAAGGCACTGCGCGCCATCGTGCGGATGCGCAAGCAGGACCCGAACGAGCGCGCCGAGGCCGAGACGATCCTTGAGACCTACATGCAGGCGCTGGGGATGATCTGAGCCGATGAGGCCGCGGCGCCACCAGTAGGGGTACCTCGTCCCGCCCCAATTTGCAGCGCACCCAGCTTGGGCAAAATCCGCTCGTCTGCTAGAGTGCTCGACGAAGGGACCGAGCAATGGATGTGCCTGGACCTGAGCGCAGACTCGCAGCGGTCCTCGCGGCTGACATGGTCGGCTTTAGTCGGCTCATGGAGGTGGACGAGGCTGGTACGCTCGCACGCCTCAAGACCCACCGGATCGAGCTCATCGATCCAGCCATTGCCAAAAATCACGGCCGCATCATCAAAACGACGGGCGACGGCATGCTCGTCGAATTCCATAGCGTCGTCGACGCCGTGCTGTGCGCTGCTGAGATTCAGAGCCGGATGGGGCGACGCAATGCCGACGTCCCGCCGCCGCGATGGATGCAATTCCGCATCGGTATCAATCTGGGCGACGTGATCGTCGACCAGAACGACATTTTCGGCGACGGCGTCAACGTCGCGGCACGGTTGGAGGCACTGGCCGAGCCCGGAGGTATCTGCATCTCGAGCGCGGTGCGCGACCAGCTCGGCCTGCGCCTTGATGGTGTTGCATTCGAGGATATCGGCGAGCAGAACGTCAAGAACATCGTCCGTCCAATCCGCGTCTACCGGATTCGACTGGAGAGTCCGGCAAGCGCATCAGACGGCACGAAGGGCACTGCAAAGGCGACGGACAAGTCGAAGAAGCCGTCCATTGCCGTGCTGCCCTTCGCCAACATGAGTGGCGACCCGGAGCAGGAGTTCTTTGCGGATGGTCTGACCGAAGACATCATCACCGAGCTTTCACGCTTCCACGACCTGTTGGTGATCTCCCGCAACTCGACCTTCGTGTACAAGGGCAAGGCGGTCAAGGTGCAGGACGTCGGCCGCGAATTCGGCGTCGATTATGTCATCGAGGGCAGTGTGCGAAAGGCCGGAGGTCGCGTCCGCGTCACCGTGCAGCTGATCGATGCGGAAACCGACCGGCACATTTGGGCCGAACGCTACGACGGCGAGCTCATGGACATCTTCGCCATCCAGGACGAGATGACCCGGGCGATCGCCGCCACGTTGCCCGGCCGCGTCGAGGCGGCGACGCACGATCGGGCGAATCGCAAGCCCACGGACAACATGGCGGCTTATGAATGCGTGCTGGCCGCCAAGGTCTTACACCATCGCTCCAATCGTGAAGACAATGCGCGGGCGCAACTTCTGCTCGACCGGGCGCTCGAACTCGATGCAAACTATGCTCACGCACACGCGTGGAAGGCGTGCGTCCTGGGCCAGACTTGGGTCTATAGCTGGTGCGCGGATCGCGACGCCACATTCCAACAGGTGGCTTCAGAGCTGGAGACCGCGCTGGGCCTCGACGACAATGACAGCGACGTCCACCGCATCCTCGCGGCGCTCAATCTGAACCGCGACGACCATGACAGGGCCACCTACCATCAGGAGCGGGCGCTCGCGCTCAACCCGAACTACGATCTTGTGGTGGTGCAACAGGGCGAACTGCTGACCTGGCTGGGCCGGCCTGAAGAGGGCATCGACTGGATCAAGAAGGCGATGCGGCTCAACCCGTATCACCCGGAACGCTTCTGGAGCCATCTCGGGCGCGCCTATTATTGTGCCGAGAAATACGCCGAAGCCGCCGAGGCCTTCTCACGGATCACACGCCCCGATCACACCCATCACGCGTTCCTTGCGGGGATCTTCGCGCAAATGGGCAACGCGATTGCTGCTGGCGCGCACGCGGTCGAAGTTCTCAAGCGTGAACCGGCATTTTCGGTGGCCAATCATCTCTCTACCCAGCATTATAAGCGAGACGTTGATCGTCAGCGCTATCAGGCGGGCCTTCTCCGAGCAGGCCTGCCGGCTTGATCTGGGGCACAGCGGAGACCGATTGGTGATCCATCGAGGGTGAAACTGTGACTGCTCCGACGCTGCCGCGCGAGGTGAGCCGTGCCTTCGACGCCTTCCCGGCGCCGATCAGCAAGCGGCTGCTCCAGGTGCGTGCGCTGATCTTCGCGACCGCCGCGACGCAAGAGGAGGTCGGTCGGCTCAGCGAAACCCTCAAATGGGGGGAGCCTGCTTATCTGACCGACGAGACCGGCAGCGGCAGCACGATCCGGCTCGGGCGCATTAAAGAGTCCGAGCACGCCGCCATCTTGTTCAACTGCAAGACGACGCTGATCGATACGTTCCGCGAGCGCTTTGCCGATCAGTTCGAGTATCGGCAAACCAGGGCTTTGCTGTTGCCGGTGTCGGGCGCGCTGCTGAAGCGGCCGCTATCCGTCTGCCTGTCGCTGGCGTTGACGTATCATCTGGATCGCCGGGCCAGGAAAGCCAGATAGAAACCGCGGACTTGTAGTCCGGATGGACTCAACGGTCGGCGCGAAGCGGCGCCCGATGACAAGCTCCGCGAAATCCGGGATCTCGCAGCGAGCGTTGCATTCCCGGATTGCGCTGGGGGCAACGCGGTTGCTGCTGGCACGCAGCCTCAATCCGCAGGATTGTCGGTCTCCGTCTCAATTGCCGCGCCTGCGTTGGGAGTCTCGTCGGGCCTGCGCCCGCTTGTTGGCCTGCGAGAGGTGGGAGTTTCTTGATCCGGTGACGGCTTGGGATGGACCGCATGCCGTCATGCGAAGTTGGAGTTGTCTGCGGTCGAGAAAACTGACGTGCCCGACGGAGTGCCAACGCCCGTCTCGCCGCTTCCCCGAGTTCCCGTCGTGCTTCAAACTTTCGGATGCGCCTCAGCTCGTTCTTAACGCGCTTAGTGGCAGCAGCGAAAACCGATTGGCGCCGATTTGCGTGCTCTGTCGTTCCGGAGAAACTCTTGCCGCGGGGGTCGGCCGTTCCCTTTGTTTCGCGGCGTCGATGCCGCGACAATGTACGCTCCCTGTCACGCAGATCCCGAAGGCGGGCGCGAAGGCCCTCAAGTCCTTCGCGCTCCATCTCTCCAACCATTGGATGGTGCGTATTCAATATGACTTCGCGCTCGTCGGGGTTCAGAAGGCTGAGCTCAGACCTGCATGGAACTGACATCGCACGCTCCTACTTCGCTGTAGCGACATTTCCTCGAGACCTGCAGCAAGCTCGTACTCAATAGTCGCCGCCGGGCTCATGGCAGCCGCTGCCTTCGTATTTTGGATCCGAGCTCGTGTATAGAATCCGCGTCACGCGGCCACTTCGGAAACGCGGGAAACACCGGCACAAGGCAAGCGCGAAGGCCACAATGCGCGTTTGGAATGCGCAGCGATACCGGGTGATTACCCGTTGGAAGTGGAGGAATCCTCCTTAGTGCAGATGTGCACCAAGATTTTGAAAATCCGAACTGTGTGAGGGGAAAGATCTCAGCGCAGCGAGGCGGTGCGGACCACGAATGATGTCGTCTCGAGTTTCGCGGTCGCACTGCCCGTAAAGCTGTCGCAGGACAGGCCTTGCATCGGATCGTCGGCAAAACCCATGGCGATCACGGCCTGCGGCTTGACGAAGTAGGCGCGCATTGCGGCCATGTCGAGCTCGCCCATCAGCGTGACCGACATCGCACGGCTGGCGCTCGGCGACAGCATCACGATCTTGAGCCAGATGCTTTCGCCCTTGGCGGCGGAGAGCCGGGTCGCGGTCGCGACCATGCCATCGATGCGCTTGCCGACAACCGTGTTGATCTCGGTCGCGGGCGCTAGGTTGCGCGCCGCGGAGGCGGGACGGGCGGAGCGCGGGATCGGTGCGGAGGCGGCGACGACGTTGGCGCGGTCGACCGGCGCCGCGGACGCCGGCGCATAGGCCAGCGCCTGATAGGCGGCGTTGGAGACGCTCGCGGTCGGCTGCGGATCGGTGGCAGCGGCAAGTGCCTGGCGGGCTTTCAGCGCAGCCACTTGGGCCGGCGTTGCCTGTTGCGGCGTGGCCGGGGCGTCCCAGAAGCCGCGGGCGTTGATGATGTCGGCCGGGGTCTCGAGCTTTGCGTCGGCAGATTTGCCGGTGGCCGGCTTTTCAACCACGGGCGCGGGCTTCGGCTTGGGCGGCGCCAGGAGCTGCGCATCGGCCGAAGCGAGCTGGAACGTCGCTGCGATCGACGGCTTGGCGCGCGGCGTCGGCACCGGATCGGCCGGCTTGACTGCGGAGGCGACCACGGTCGGCGCGGCGGGCTTCGCGGCCGGGGCGGGCGCGCCCTCGTCATCCTCGTCGCTGCTCGTGGCGGCCGGGGCCGGCTTGCCCTTGAACAATGCGACAAAGAAATTCGGCTTGCTGCCGGCGTCGTCGCCGCTTCCGCGGCGCTCGATGTCGGCCTTGGCGAGCTCATAACCCTTCAGCGGCGTGCCGTCGGTCGGGACATGGACGGTGCGGCCGTCCGGGAAGACGCGGGCGAGCTGGTCATGCGTCATGCGCGGCCAGTGCCGGATGCTGCCGGTGTCCAGATGCACGAAGGGCGAACCGGAGGTCGGATAGAAGCCGACGCCGCCGCGCTGAAGGCGCAGGCCGGCAAAGCGGATTTGCTCCAGCGGCACGCCCGGAATGTGGAAGTCCATCGCATGTCCCAGCATGTGCTGGCTGAAGCGCGCCACCCCGGAGGAGCGGCGGCGGAGCATGGCGTTGGTGGCGGGCGAGCGGTAGGAGGAGATGATCTGGATCGGCTGCTTGGCATCGACGTCGCGATACACTTCCCAGAGGATGTCGAAGAGGTGACGGTCCATGACCGTCTCGTCCTGGGTGCGCCAGTCGCGCAGGAAGTGGTTGAGCTGCTTCAGCGCCGCTTCGTCGTAACGCCCGTCGCGCTTGAAGGTGACGGTAAGGTCTTCGCCGGAATGGGTGTGGTGGAAGGAGAGCGTCTTGGTCTCGTTCAGCGCGGCCGCATTGTGAACTGAACCTGCGGCAGCAAGCAGCAATACGGCAGCGAGGCCGATCCGAGAGCCGGCCTTCACTCCCGCATGGGACAACGACAGCGCAGCGAATTGGCGTGCGATACCAGTCAGCACGTTAGAGCCCACCCAGTCGACCAGCGTTCAAAATGGACTCTCCCGCTAACCCCGTTAGCACGCGAAAGAGGGTGAACGCTTTCTTAAAGCGAGAAGGTTAACTTGAGGTTGACCTTCCTGCCCCCAAACCAAGTCAGACTACAATCCTAACCGGGTGAGTGTGGCAAAAAAACGCCCGCTGCCTGAGGTCGGGTGGAGAATGGTTAACGTTAAGCGACCCCATCCAGAGAATGAGGTCGCTGATTTTGTTGCAGAATTTCAGGAGTTAGGCCCCAGTCTGGGCCGGTCTCAGCGGGTGAATACCCGCTGCTGCTGCGGTCGGCGACCGACCGGAGCCGGCGGCGGAGTCGGAGCTCCGAACAGCCGCTCGAAGAAATTCAGGCCGGACGAGCCGCCATTGTTGGCTGCCAACACGCCGTTCGGCAGCGTCGTTGCCGGGCGTGAATAGCTCGGCTGGGAATGCGCGACGACGTTCTCGAGATCCTTGCCGCGGCCGTTCTTCAGGATGTTGATCATGGTCGCGTCGCGGCCATAGACGTCCTTGCGGAATTGCAGCTTGCCGCCATCGTCCACGAATGCGGTCTGGTAGGTGATGTTGACCGGGATCGGGGTCGGGAATTTCAAGTCGACTTCGCCCTTGCCGTACATGCTGCGCACGCGCTCCGGCGTGTACTTCTCGTTCGGCAGCGCGATGTTGAGCAGGATGGAGGCGTACTGATCCGGGTTCTGCACGCGCATGCAGCCATGGCTGAAGGCACGCTCGTCCCTGGCGAACAGGTTCTTGTCCGGCGTGTCGTGCTGATAGACCAGGAACTTGTTCGGGAAGTTGAAGCGGATGCGGCCGAGCGCGTTGGCTTCACCCGGCGGCTGCGAGATGTGCACCGAGCCGTCGCGGTTCTGTTCGAGCTTGAGGCCCATGCGCTGGAGCACGGTCGGGTCCTGCTGAAGCGCCGGCAAATATTCGTTGTAGACGATCGACGGCGGCACGTTCCAGGTCGGATTGACCGTGATGTACTTCATCGTCTCGGTGAGCAGCGGGGTCGCATGCGTGCCCGGCTTGCCGGTGACGACGCGGGTGGTCCAGACCTGCTGGCCGCGCTGCATCACCTTCAGCGTGTAGTCGGGGATGTTGAGGATGACATAGGCGTCGCCCAGCGCGGGAACGCCGAGGTCGCGCGGCAGCCAGCGCCAGCGCTCCATATTCACCAGCACCACGTCGATCTGCTTGTCGCGCTTCGGCGTGTTGATCGCCTTGACCGTCTTGTCATCGAGGATGCCGGTCGCCTTGATCTCGGCATCGTTCTGGAATTTGCGCACGGCTTCGGCGACCGCAGCGTCATAACGCGTGTCGCTGGCGTTCTCGGCGAGGCCGAGCTTGGCGCGCAGCTGCGGCACGCGCGGATCTTCAACGACGATTTCAGCCCGCTTCTTGCCGGCCGGGGTGTACTTCAGCGCCGGACCGTCGGCGATCTCGATCACCGGGCCGTTGCCCTGGCCGCGGAGCTCCGCGAGCTTCGCCTTCAGCTCCTTGTAGAGCTTCTGCGGCGGGTTATAGCTGTCGAGGGCCGCGGAGGCATCGGTCGCGGTCGTGACCTTGGCGAGCACGTCGCTCGGATCGGTCGGGTGCTCCGGATAGAGGATGTCGCCGCTGACCTGCGACCAGTGCATGCGGCCGCTCTGGGCCTGGCGCGCATAGTCGAACATGCTGGCGGTGAGCTTGAGCTCGGCATCGGCGAGTGCATCGGGCGTCGTGGCGGCGGCAAAATCCGGCAGCTGGTAATCGGCGGGATTGAGACCGTCGGACGCCGCATCCTTCAGCCGTGCGATCACGCCCTTGGCTGCAGGGGTCGGGCTGCCGCCCTGGGTCCAGACCGGCGCGAAGTCGCGTGCACCGTAAAACTTCTCGATCGCCGCGCGCTCGTTCTTGCGGTCGAAATGGCGCGAGGTCTTGGCGCCGATGATGTCTTTGAGCTTGTCGGCGACCGGCTGATCGGCGGCGGGAACGTTGCTCGCGGCCTTCACCGGCTCTGAGGCCGGGGTTGCTGCGACGGCAGGTGCAGAGGGAGCGGTCGGCGTTGTGGTTGCGGTGTCGGCCTTGGCGGGTTCAGTCTTCGCGGGTTCAGACGTCGCGGGTTCAGACTTGGCCGTCTCGCTCTTCGGCGCCTCTGTCGGGGGCGTGGTGGCGACATCGGAAGGCTTGCTCTCAACCTTATCGGGGGCCGGTGCAGCTTCGGCCTTCACGGCCTCCTTGGCCGGTTCCTGAATAGCGGCGGTGGTGTCGAGCTTGATGTCGGATGCGGTCGGGGGCGGGACGTTTGCGGGTTCGGGGCGCGGGATCGCAGCTTCGATCGCAAGCTCGGCAGCGCTGCTGCGCGCCTGATCCTGCGCCAAGGCTGAGCTGGCCGATACCGTGAGGAAGGTCGCAGCGACCGTCATCAAGACACGGTCAAAGCCTGCACGGTGGTTCAAACAGTCACGCATTGTGTCGCACCCCTCGGGTGAACTGTCCCTCGTGGAACAGCTTTGTTATCGCCTAATGAGCTTCGGCTAAACCGCGCCGGCCTCTCGAAAGTTGCACGCCTGCACGCAACGATTCTTACGCAGACGATATACAGGCCCCGATTTCGCAGCCAGCGCTACCCGGGACAACTCACGACAAACTGACTTCAAGGAAGCCTTTTGGCAACGGATTGTGCGCTTCTGCCACGCGCTTTTCCCTGTGTCTGTCACTTCCAAGTCACGGTTCACCGTGCAGTCGAATTCCATCGTCATGCGAACGGCTTACAGTCGTCTCGCTCCGCCCGCACGAACCCCCGTTCGCGTCAGGCTCAGTGCGTCTCCTCACCGCTTTTGCCGCCATGGCCGGGAACCCCGGCTTCGTCGAGTTTGCGGTAGAGGGTGGACCGGCCGATTTTGAGGCGGCGGGCGACCTCGGACATCTGTCCGCGGTAATGGGAGATCGCGAAGCGGATGATCTCGTTCTCGATGTCCTCCAGCGGTCGGACCTCGCCGGTCGCGGTCAGCATGGAGAGGGCACCCACCAGGGGCAGCGGCGCGATCGGTATTTCATTACCTGACACGACGGAGGGGGCCGCCATTGGCTCCAGCATCAGCGGCGCGGTCGGAATGTCGGTTCCCGGATGCGGCTGCGAGCCGAGCAGGGGGAAGTCGTCAAGGCCAAGCTGGTCGCCCTCGCTCATCACCACGGCGCGGTAGACCGCGTTTTCGAGCTGGCGGATGTTGCCGGGCCAATCGAGCTGGGCGAGGTGCGCAACGGCCTCGCCGCTGATGCCGGTGATGGAGCGGTTTTCCTCGGCGGCAAAGCGCGCCAGGAAATGTCTGAGCAGATGCGGGATGTCCTCGCGCCGGGAGCGCAGCGAGGGGATCGTTAGCGGCAGGACGTGAAGGCGATAGAACAAATCTTCCCGGAAGTGTCCCTGCTTGACCCGCTCGAGCAGCCTGCGGTTGGTCGCCGAGATGATGCGGACGTCGACCTTCACGGGCTTGCGGCCGCCGACCGCCTCGACCGCGCCTTCCTGGAGCGCGCGGAGCAGCTTGACCTGCGCGGTCAGCGGCAGCTCGCTGACCTCGTCCAGAAACAGCGTGCCGCCGTGGGCTTCGACGAACTTGCCGGTGTGGCGTTCGGTGGCGCCGGTGAAGGCACCCTTCTCGTGACCGAACAGGATGGACTCAACGAGGTTGTCGGGGATCGCCCCGCAATTGACTGCGACGAACGGTTTTGCCTTGCGCTCGCCGCTGCCATGGATGGCGCGCGCGAACATCTCCTTGCCGACGCCGGACTCGCCTTCGATCAGCACGGGGATCGAGGAGTTTGTTGCTTTCTGCGCTGCGCGCATCACGTCCGCCATCGCCTCGGCGCGGGTGATGATGTCGGAGAAGGTCAGCCGGCCCTCGCGGCTGTGACGGATGCGCTGCAATTCGCCCTTGAGCGCGGACGAATTGAGCGCGTTGCGAAGAGAGACCTGGAGCCGTTCCAGGCCGACCGGCTTGACCACGAAATCAGCCGCGCCCGCGCGCATTGCCGAGATCACATTGTCGATGCCGCCATGGGCGGTCTGCACGATGACGGGGATGCTGAGGCCCGCTTCGCGGATTTTCGCCAGCACGCCCATGCCGTCGAGGCCGGGCATCACGAGATCGAGGATGACGCCGTCGATAACGGGCGCATCGGGGGCGGTGAGGACGGCGATCGCGGCGTCGCCGGAATCCACGACGATCGTCTCATAGCCGCATTTCTGCACCATGTTTTCGACCAGCCGGCGGGCTACAGCGTCGTCATCGGCGATCAAAATACTGGCAGCCATGGTGTTCCCCGCACGCTACTACTATCTGTCTCGAATCGGGGCACTCTGGCCGAAGCCGATTAACGCACTCTTAAACCTTGATGCCCCCGCCCGCTGTCGCGATTGTTGAACACAGGTTTCCCACACAATGAATTCGCGCTCCAAGTTTGCAGTTAAGAAGTCCGCCGCTAGCAAGCCCGCTCTCCGCAAGCCGAACACCAGGAAATCCGCAGCCAAGGTCAAGTCCTCCAAGCCGTCGCTTGCCAAGCCGTCGCTTGCCAAGCCCTCGCTCGCCAAGTCTTCACCCGCCAAGCCTGCGAGCAAGACCGGCAAGCTTCCGGAGTGGAACCTCGCCGATCTCTATACCGGGATCGATGCGCCGGAAGTGGCGCGCGATCTCGCAAAGATGGATGCCGATTGCGTCGCGTTCGAGACGGACTACAAGGGCAAGCTCGCAACAGGAACAGCAAAGGAAGATGGCGGAAAATGGCTCACTGAAGCCGTGCGACGCTATGAGGCGATCGACGACCTCGCCGGCCGTCTCGGCTCCTACGCCGGTCTCGTTCATGCAGGCGACAGCGTGGACCCTGCGATTTCAAAGTTTTACGGCGACGTTTCCGAGCGGCTGACGGCTGCATCGACGCATTTGCTGTTCTTCGCGCTCGAGCTCAATCGTGTCGATGACGATATATTGAACCGCGCGATGCAGGCCGCCGAGCTCGCGCACTACCGTCCCTGGATCGAGGATCTGCGCAAGGAGAAGCCGTACCAGCTCGACGACAAGCTCGAGCAGCTCTTTCTGGAGAAGTCGCAGACCGGCTATTCCGCCTTCAACCGGCTGTTCGACCAGACCATCTCGGGCCTGCGTTTCAAGGTCGGGACCAAGGAGCTCGCAATCGAGCCGACGCTCAATCTGCTGCAGGACCGCGACGGCGCCAAGCGCAAGACCGCGGCCGAGGCGCTCGCAAAGACCTTCAAGGCCAATGAGCGCATCTTTGCGCTGATCACCAACACGCTGGCCAAGGACAAGGACATCTCCGACAGCTGGCGCGGCTTCAAGGACGTCGCGGATTCCCGCCATTTGAACAACCGCGTCGAACGCGAGGTGGTGGATGCGCTGGTCGCCTCGGTGCGCGCGGCCTATCCAAAATTGTCGCATCGCTATTACGCGCTGAAGGCACGCTGGTTCGGCAAGGAGCGCCTGGCTTCCTGGGACCGCAATGCGCCGCTGCCTTTCGCGGCGACCGGCGTCATCGGCTGGCCCGACGCGCGGAACATGGTGCTGACGGCCTATCGTGGCTTCTCGCCTGAAATGGCTGATATCGCCGAGCGCTTCTTCACCGATCGCTGGATCGACGCGCCGGTACGCCCGGGCAAGGCACCGGGCGCGTTCTCGCATCCGACCACGCCATCGGCGCACCCTTACGTACTGATGAACTACCAGGGCAAGCCGCGCGACGTGATGACGCTCGCCCATGAGCTCGGCCACGGCGTGCATCAGGTGCTGGCGGCCAGGAACGGCGCGCTGATGGCGCCGACGCCGCTGACGCTGGCGGAGACCGCAAGCGTGTTCGGCGAGATGCTGACCTTCCGGCGGCTGCTGGCGCAGACCAAGAACCCAAAGCAGCGCCAGGCGCTGCTCGCCGGCAAGGTCGAGGACATGATCAACACCGTGGTGCGGCAGATCGCGTTCTATTCGTTCGAACGCGCGGTCCACACCGAGCGCAAGAACGGCGAGCTCACCGCGACGCGGCTCGGCGAGATCTGGCTGTCGGTGCAAGGGGAGAGCCTGGGGCCGGCAATCGAGATCAAGGCGGGCTACGAGAACTACTGGATGTACATCCCGCACTTCATCCATTCGCCGTTCTACGTCTACGCCTACGCGTTCGGCGATTGCCTCGTGAACTCGCTCTACGCCGTCTACGAGAACGCGGCCGAGGGCTTTGCCGAGCGCTATCTCGACATGCTCGCCGCCGGCGGCACCAAGCATTATTCCGAGCTGCTACGGCCGTTCGGGCTCGATGCCAAGGACCCGAAGTTCTGGGACGGCGGCCTCTCGGTCATCGCCGGCATGATCGACGAGCTGGAAGCAATGGGCTGAGGCGTAAGGAGCCTCTAGGGTCGATGTAAAACATTTGTTGAACCGCGACCCGTACTGCGTTATACAATTGTATAACACAGTACGGTGGGACGACCATGAAGATCGAGATCAAGAAGATCGGTAATTCAGATGGACTGCTGCTTCCGCGCGAGCTGATGCAGCGACTTGACCTCAAGCGCGGACAGCAACTGCACATCGTGGAATTGCCGGGCGGTGGTTTCCAACTGCTGCCCTATGATCCCGATTTCGGGCGGACGATGGAAATCGCCGACGACCTCATGGACAAGTACCGGGACACCCTTGCCGCACTAGCAAAGTAGGCGGGTTCTCAAATGAGCGAGCCCGAAGAGCCGCTCTGGATCACCTACGAGCAGGCTGTCGCAATTCACGGCCGGCAACTCCGCCGCTTCGGCGGCGCGCCGGGATTGCGCGATGAAGGTATGCTGCGATCGGCACTCGATCGGCCGATCAACAAGTGGCGCTACGAACAGGCGTCGCTCGATGAACTCGCTGCGGCCTATGCATTCGGTCTCGCGAAAAATCACGCATTTGTCGACGGAAACAAGCGCATCGCGTTCCTGGCGATGATGGTCTTTCTTCACAAGAACGGAGTGACCTTCAGTCCCGATCCCGCGGAAGCGACAACCATCATCCTTGCGCTCGCCGCCGGTGAAGTCAGCGAGCAGAGCCTCGTCCGCTGGATCCGCGATAATCTGGATTCCAAATGACCTGATTTGCCGCAAAACCGCGCCTGCCTGCCGTTGCCCTGCCCGAAAGTTTGCGGTATCCCAGCGATGAAATTCGACTTTCGACTGGGGACAATTGATGGCTGATCATAGCGAAGTGGCGTACAGCACCGCCGACGGCAACGACTACGTTGCCCACGAGCAGACCTACGAGGGCTTCATCAAGCTGGTGAAGTACGGCACGATCTCGGTCGCGCTCATCGTGATCCTGATGGCGATCTTCCTGACCTGACTATCGCCGGCTGCATCCGCCAGCGCCGGCGGCTGCTCATAAAATTTGCACACAATCCGGTTCCAAAACCGGTATCCAACGTTGCGGGAGTAACGCTAAGTTCGCGTGCGCGCTTTTCCCGCGTCGCCGGAGGGCCTATGAAGATCGCCGTTGCCAAGGAAATCGATCCGTCGGAGCCGCGCGTTGCCGCTTCGCCGGATACGGTGAAGAAGTTCAAGGCGTTGGGCGCCGAGATCGCTGTTGAGCCGGGCGCCGGCCTCAAGTCGGGCCTGCCGGATTCCGAATTCACCGCCGTGGGGGCCATCGTCAGCGCCGACGCGCTGAAGGACGCCGACATCATCATCAAGGTGAAGCGCCCTGAAGCCTCCGAGTTGGCGCAGTACAAGCGCGGCGCGCTCGTCATCGCCATCATGGACCCCTACGGCAATGAGGCCGCGCTGAAGACGATCGCCGATGCCGGCGTCTCTGCCTTCGCGATGGAATTGATGCCGCGCATCACGCGCGCGCAGGTAATGGACGTGTTGTCCTCGCAGGCTAATCTTGCCGGCTACCGTGCCGTGATCGAGGGCGCCGAAGCCTTCGGCCGCGCCTTCCCGATGATGATGACCGCGGCCGGCACCGTGCCTGCCGCCAAGGTGTTCGTGATGGGCGTCGGCGTCGCCGGCCTCCAGGCGATCGCGACCGCGCGCCGGCTCGGCGCCATCGTCACCGCGACCGACGTGCGGCCGGCGACCAAGGAGCAGGTGGAATCGCTCGGCGCGAAATTCCTCGCCGTCGAGGACGAGGAGTTCAAGAACGCGCAGACCGCCGGCGGCTACGCCAAGGAAATGTCGAAAGAGTACCAGGCCAAGCAGGCCGCGCTGACCGCCGAGCACATCAAGAAGCAGGACATCGTGATCACGACGGCACTGATTCCGGGCCGGCCGGCGCCGAAGCTGGTCTCGGCCGAGATGGTCAAGTCGATGAAGCCGGGTTCGGTGCTGGTCGATCTCGCCGTCGAGCGCGGCGGCAATGTCGAGGGTGCGAGGCCGGGCGAAGTCGCCGACGTCGATGGCATCAAGATCGTCGGCTACACCAACGTCGCCGGCCGCGTCGCGGCGTCGGCCTCCAGCCTCTACGCGCGCAATTTGTTCAATTTCATCGAAACGATGTTCGACAAGACCAACAAGGCGCTGGCCGTGAATTGGGACGACGAACTCGTGAAGGCGACCGCGCTGACCAGGGACGGCGCCGTGATTCATCCGAATTTCCAGCCGAAAGCGTAAGGAGAGCCGCCATGGAGCATGTTGCACAGGTCGTTGACCCCTTCGTCTTCCGGCTGTCGATTTTCGTTCTCGCCGTCTTCGTCGGCTATTTCGTGGTGTGGTCGGTGACCCCGGCGCTGCATACGCCGCTGATGAGCGTGACCAACGCGATCTCCTCGGTGATCGTGGTCGGTGCGCTGCTGGCGGTCGGCGTCGGCATGATCTCGAGCGGCTCGGGCTGGGCGCGCGGCTTCGGTTTCGTCGCGCTCATCTTTGCCTGCGTGAACATCTTTGGCGGCTTCCTTGTCACCCAGCGCATGCTGGGGATGTACAAGAAGAAGTCGAAGTAAGCGGCCACCTCGGGCTGAAGGGATCAATGGGGACCTGAGATGAACGCCAATCTCTCTGCATTCTTGTATCTCGTGGCGGGGGTGCTGTTCATCCTGTCGCTGCGCGGGCTGTCGAGCCCGGCGTCGTCGCGCCAGGGCAATCTGTTCGGCATGATCGGCATGGGGATCGCGGTCGCAACCACGCTCGCCAGCCATCCGCCGGCGGACGGCGTCGCCTGGATCCTCGTGATATCAGGTATCGCCATTGGCGGCGCGATCGGCGCGGTGATCGCCCGCCGCGTGCCGATGACCTCGATGCCGGAACTGGTCGCCGCCTTCCACTCTCTGGTCGGCATGGCCGCGGTGCTCGTCGCTGCCGGCGCATTCTACGCGCCCGAAGCCTTCGACATCGGCGCGCCCGGCAACATCCATCCACAGAGCCTGGTCGAGATGTCGCTCGGCGTCGCCATCGGCGCGCTGACCTTCACCGGTTCGGTGATCGCGTTCCTGAAGCTGTCCGCGCGGATGAGCGGTGCGCCGATCATCCTGCCGTTCCGCCACATCATCAACATCGCGCTCGCGATCGCGCTCGTCGTCTTCGTCGTCGGCCTGGTGATGTCGGGCAGCGCGCTCGACTTCTGGCTGATCGTCATTATCGCGCTGGCGCTCGGTGTGCTCATGATCATCCCGATCGGCGGCGCCGACATGCCGGTCGTGATCTCGATGCTGAACTCCTACTCCGGCTGGGCGGCTGCCGGCATCGGCTTCACTCTCGGCAATTCCGCACTGATCATCACCGGCGCGCTGGTCGGATCGTCGGGCGCGATCCTGTCCTACATCATGTGCCACGCGATGAACCGGTCCTTCATCTCGGTCATCCTCGGCGGCTTCGGCGGCGAGACCGCTGCGGCCGGCGGTGGCGGCGGCGGCGAGCAGAAGCCGGTCAAGCTCGGCTCGGCCGACGACGCGGCCTTCATCATGAAGAACGCTCAGAAGGTCATCATCGTGCCCGGCTACGGCATGGCGGTGGCGCAGGCCCAGCATGCGCTGCGCGAAATGGGCGACATCCTGAAGAAGGAAGGCGTCGAGGTGAAATACGCCATTCACCCGGTCGCCGGCCGTATGCCCGGCCACATGAACGTGCTGCTTGCCGAAGCCAACGTGCCCTATGACGAGGTGTTCGAGCTCGAGGACATCAACTCCGAGTTCGCGCAGGCCGACATCGCCTTCGTGATCGGCGCCAACGACGTTACCAATCCGGCCGCCGAAGACGACAAGACCTCGCCAATCTACGGCATGCCGGTGCTCCAGGTCTGGAAGGCCGGCACCGTGATGTTCATCAAGCGCTCGCTCGCTTCGGGCTATGCCGGCATCGACAATCCGCTGTTCTACCGCGACAACACCATGATGCTGCTCGGCGACGCCAAGAAGGTCACCGAAAGCATCGTCAAGTCGATGTAGCGCGGAAGGAAATGGGCCGTGGCCAAAGCGACGCGCGGGCAGCGCGTCGCTTGGCAGGCCGCTCACAAGGCGACGTTGCGGTTGCCGCGACGTTCCGGCGAGCCTCCAGCCCGATGTCATGAAATTGCTGCGGAGCTGTCGCAAGTCCTGAACGGGGACGGGGCCGCGTCATCATGACCATCGTCAAGTGGATCGCCATCCTGTTCGCGGCCGTTTATCTCGGCTGTGTCCTCGTGCTGTATGTCAGGCAGCGCGAGATGCTGTTTCCGATCCCGCCCGTCGGTCGCACCGCGCCGGATGCCGCAGGCTTGCCCGAGGCTGAAGAGCACGTCCTGACCACCTCCGATGGCGAGAAGGTCATCGTCTGGCACGTGCCGGCGAGGCCCGGCCGCCCCGTGATCCTGTATTTCCCGGGCAACGGCGATTATCTCGCCGGTCGCGTCAGCCGCTTCAAGGCCATGACGGCCGACGGCACCGGTCTCGTCGCGCTGTCCTATCGCGGCTATGCCGGCTCGAGCGGTGCGCCGAGCGAGGAGGGCCTGCTGCAGGATGCAGCGGCCGCCTACGCCTTCACCACTGCACGCTATGCGGCGGAACGAATCGTCGGCTGGGGCTTTTCGCTCGGGACCGGCGTGGCGGTCGCGATCGCCTCGCAGCATCGGGTTGGAAAACTCATCCTGGAAGCTCCCTATACGTCGACGGTCGACATTGCTGCTTCATCATTCTGGTTCGTTCCGGTGCGCCTGCTGATGCGAGATCCATTTCATTCCGATGAGCGCATCCCGCGCGTCACTGTGCCGCTATTGGTGATGCATGGCACCAATGACCTTGCCATTTCGATCGTGTTCGGAGAGCGTCTGTTCGCGCTCGCGCATGAACCGAAGCAGTTCGTTCGCTTTGCGGGCGGCGGACACGATAATCTCGATGCTTTCGGTGCGATCGAAACGGCGAGGCGCTTCATTGCTTCCTAGACGGCTTGTTGTTCGGTGCGGGAGCGGGTTCATCGCCGCGATCCTGGTCGTGTTGTTGCCGCAGCACGCATGGGCGGCGACCGGGCTCGACGGCGCGGCGATGCGCTGGCCCTATGCGCTGCCCTTTTGCGGCCTCCTGCTGTCGATCGCGCTCGGCCCGCTGCTGTTTGCACGGTTTTGGCACCATCATTACGGCAAGATCGCCGCGGCCTGGTCGCTGCTGGCACTCGCCTCGCTCGTCATCTTGGCCGGGAGCATGGCGGCGCTGGCGGCACTCGTCCACGCCATGCTCGCCGAATATCTCGGTTTCATCGTGCTGCTGTTCTCGCTCTATGTCGTGGCCGGGGGCGTTCTCGTCACGGGCGATATCAAGGCGACGCCGGCGGCGAATGCCGGCATCCTCGCGCTCGGCACGCTGATGGCGAGACGTCGTCGGCACCACGGGGGCAGCCATGATCCTGATCCGGCCTTTGATCCGCGCCAACCGGCCGCGGCGCCACAACGTCCATGTCGTCATCTTTTTCATCATCCTGGTTGCCAATGTCGGCGGCGCGCTGAGCCCGCTCGGCGATCCCCCGCTGTTCGTCGGCTTCCTGCATGGCGTCGACTTCTTCTGGACCACGCGGACCATTTGGCTACAGACGGCGATCGTTGCCGGACTGCTGCTCGCGATCTTCGTTGCCATCGACGTCTGGCGCTTCCGCAGCGAACCCTTGCCCGGCGACGCCGGCGCCGCGAAGCCGGTCCGCATCCGCGGTCTCGTCAACCTGGTGCTGATCGCAGCCATCGTCGCGAGCCTGCTGGCCTCGGCAATGTGGAAGCCCGGCATTGCCTTCGACATTCTCGGAACCAGGCTGGAGCTGGAAGACATCGCCCGCAACGCGGCGCTGCTGGCGATAGCGGCCCTGTCGGTGTGGTTGACGCCGGAACGAGCACAGGCAAGCCAACGGCTTCACTTGGGAGCCGATTCGCGAAGTCGCAAAACTGTTCGCCGGCATTTTTGTCGCGATCATCCCGGTCATCGCCATGCTCAATGCCGGCCATCACGGTGCCTTCGCCTGGCTGTTGTCGGCCGTGACGGCGCCGGACGGCACGCCGCGCGAGGTTGCCTATTTCTGGTTCACCGGCCTGATGTCGGCGTTCCTCGATAATGCGCCGACCTATCTGTTGTTCTTTGAACTCGCCGGCGGCGAGCCGCAGGTGCTGATGCATGAGCTGTCGGGCACGCTTGCGTCCATCTCCATGGGCGCGGTCTACATGGGCGCGCTCACCTATATCGGCAATGCGCCGAACTTCATGGTGAGCAGCATCGCCAGCGAGAACGGCATCGCGATGCCGAGCTTCTTCGGTTATTTCGTGCGTGCCAGCGCGGTGCTGATCCCGCTGTTCCTGCTGCTGACGCTGCTGCCGCTCGCGCCGATCCTGCACTTGCTTTGAATCTGCCGACCGATTTGCCACTGCTCGCCCAAGGTGCGATGAATATCGTCGCACCCTGGGCTTTTCGTTTGAGCATGATCCTTTCGGAAAGCCGCGATACATTTTTCCGGATCGTGCGCGAAGCAGTTGGAGCCGATAGATGAGCGCGCATAGTCCGATGCCCCGGTCGGCCTGGATCTTTCCGGCCCTGGCTGTGCTGTTGTTTGCAGCCGTCAGCGCGACGGGCTATGTGTTCACGCTGTCGTTTGGCGGGCTCTTCTTCGCCATCGTGCTCCTCGTCATCCTGTTCGGCACCGTCTTTGCCGCGGTTCATCATGCCGAAGTGATCGCCGAACGGGTCGGCGAACCCTATGGCACGCTGGTGCTGACTCTCTCGGTGACCATCATCGAGGTGGCGCTGATCACCACGATCATGCTGGGCGACAAGCCTGCCCCCGAACTGGCGCGCGACACCGTGTTCGCCGTGGTGATGATCGTCTGCAACGGCCTTGGTCGGGCTCTGCATCTTCATCGGCGGCCTGCGCTATCGCGAGCAGGGCTTTCAGCTCTCCGGCGCCAACGTCTATCTCAGCGTGCTGTTCGCGCTCGCGACCATCACCCTGATCATGCCGAACTACACGACCACCACGCCGGGCCCGGTCTATTCGGCGATTCAACTCGGCTTCGTCGACGTGGTTACGCTCGCGCTGTATGGGGTGTTTCTCTACACCCAGACCGTGCTGCACAAGGATTACTTCGTTCACGAACGGGGGGATGGCAGGAGCGGCGAGGCGCATCTGTCGGGCCGGACTTTGGTGCTCAGCGTCGTGCTGCTGCTGATTGCGCTGCTGGCGGTCGTGCTGCTGTCCAAGAAATTCTCGCTGGTGGTCGACGCCGTTGCGGCCAGGATCGGTGCGCCGCCTGCCTTTGCCGGACTTCTGGTCGCGCTTTTGATCCTGCTGCCGGAAGGCGTCGCGGCCGTCTCGGCGGCGCGCAAGAACGACCTTCAGAAGAGCATCAACCTCGCGCTGGGCTCGTCGCTGGCCACCATCGGGCTGACCTTCCCGGCCGTCGGTGTCGCTACCTATGCGCTCGACAAGGAACTCAAGCTCGGTCTCAGCGCCCAGGGCAGCGTCCTTTTGCTCCTGACCTTCTTCCTGAGTATGCTGACCTTCGGTACGGGCAGGACCAATGTTCTGTTCGGGCTGGTCCATATGGTGGTATTTGCCGTCTACGTGTTCATGGTTTTCGTGCCCTGAACCAGTTTTCGGGATCATGCCCCAGGAGAGTTCCGATGCTTGCCGCCAAGTCCGAGGTTCAGGTCGACAATGAGCAGGTTCGGGTGACGGAGTGGCGGCTCGCTCCAAACAGCGCCACCGGGCATCACACCCACGGCATGGACTACGTCATTGTTCCCGTCGTCGCGGGGGAAATGACCATCGTGGCGCCCAATGGCGAGCGGTCCAAGGCGCAGCTTGCGGCTGGAAAATCCTACTTTCGCAAGGCGGGCGTCCAACACGACGTGCTTAACGAAACCGCAACCGAGATCGTGTTCCTTGAGATCGAGCTGAAGCCGTAAGTCCGGCGTACTTCTTTGCCATTGATCCGTCGCAGTTGATCCCTCACTATGCCTCAAAGTTCCCGCATCAGATCGCGCGGGGAGTGGCCGGAATGCTGAAATACGTCGCTAAAATCTCGATGGACATCTTCCCCTCGGTGCTCGCAACGATCATCGGGGCATACATCGTTAATCACTACATCAACGCCAAGCCGGCGGCGGATGCCCCTGCGGCCGTGATGGCGCCTGCCGAGGCCGGCAAGAACGGCAAGCCCGCCGATGTGGCCAACCTCCCGGCGCACGGCGTCAAAGCCAAGGGCATCTCCGAGAAGAGCGTGACGGACAAGCCGGCGGCCGAGAAGACTGCCGAGCAGCCGGGCGCTGAGCCCAAGACGACTGAGAAGACCACTGAGAAGGCGACTGCGGACGTAGCGCCGGCCGAGCCCGCCCCGCGCGGTAAGACGTCCGCGCGCGAGAAGGCGGTCGCCAAGTCCAACCCGGCTGTCACGGCACCCGCTCCCTCCGCCCCGGTGGTGGAGGCCAATTCGGCGCCGGCTGCTGCCGCTCCGGCTGCAACCGCCGATGCCAACGATCTTGTGCGCGCTGCGATCGAGCGCCTGCGCAAGTCGCCTGAGGGCAAAGCGATTGAGGCCAAGTCCTTCGAGACCAAGCCTTCCGAAACTAAATCTTCCGAGACCAAGTCTTCCGAGACCAAGTCTTCCGAAACCAAGTCGGTCGAGAGGACCCAGGAGCCTGCCGTGCGGGAAGCCGCCCGCACCCCGGAAGCCCCGCGTATTATCCCCATGGACCCGTCGATGGTACGGCCGTTGCCGCCCCCGATCACGGTCTCGACGACGCCCGCACCCGAGGCCTATGGCAATGGTGGCTCGTCGCAGGCGAGCCCGCCCTACACGGCCTCGGTCGGCAACGAGAACCCAAATCGGTTGACGCCGCCGGCTGATATTCCGGTCCCGATGATCGCGCCCCCGCTCGACCTGCGCGCCGATGCCGGCGCGTCCATGCCGCGGCCGAAGACCAATGTCGCCGACGACATGCTGTCGGGCGTCAAGTCCATGTTCCATTCCGTTCTACCGAAGAGCGACACCCCGGATTAAGACGGGGCCTGCGCTGCGCCAGAATCGTCAGCCGCCGACGCGGGCGAGGCCGCTGCGGGCGGCGTCGTCGCGTGGACGAAGCGAGACCGCCTTGGTGTAGGACGCCGCCGCCTTGGTCCTGTCGCCCAGCCTTTCATAGGCTTGTCCGCGTGTGCTCCAGACCTGGGCATTGTGCGGATCGGCCTCGGAGGCCTCATCCAGATCGGCCGCAGCTTCCTTGACCTTGCCGAGGGCGAGATAGCTGATGGCGCGGCCGAGTAGCGGCTCGACCTTCTGCGGGTTGAGTCCGCTCGCGGAGCTGAAATCGGCGATCGCGAAGTCGTGCTGGTTTTTGCTTTGGTAGATCAGGGCGCGGCCATAGAGCGCCTGCGCATTGTAGGGATCGAGCCCGACCGCGAGATTGAATTCATCGAGCGCGGCCGCCGTCTCGCCGGACTTTGCCAAGGCCTGGGCCTTTGCCGTATGGGCCTGGGCTTCGCTGACGTTGTTGGCGCTGACCACGTTCTCAGCCGTCGTGGCAGTCTTGGGCGCCTCCTGCGGCTTCTCCTTCTCCGGCATCAGCGATCCCAGATCGAAGGAGCAGCCGCAGAGTGCAATCCCCGTCAAGGCCAGCGCGAGCGGCTGCTGCCAGATCAGGCGGAACCGCGCCAAGCGGCGCTTGGGGAAAGGGGAGGCCATCTACGGTTCGCTCGCGCCGGTGCCGCATCGGTAGTGCCCCGTCCCAGAAAGGCACCGCTCACAAAACAATAACGCGGACCAGGGGCCCGCGTCATCGAAAACTGTAGTCTTTTCAGGTCTGGTAAATCAGCGCGGTCCGCGCGGACCAG
Organism: Bradyrhizobium sp. LM2.9; assembly: GCF_054056555.1. Classification (NCBI taxonomy): domain Bacteria; kingdom Pseudomonadati; phylum Pseudomonadota; class Alphaproteobacteria; order Hyphomicrobiales; family Nitrobacteraceae; genus Bradyrhizobium; species Bradyrhizobium sp. LM2.9. The sequence continues at coordinate 4,579,995 of NZ_JBSRYJ010000002.1, read as the reverse complement.
CACTTGCACCAGCGCCAGCACCCGGGCCGCCACGACCGCCACGATCACCGCCGGGGCCAGCGCCGAACACCGGCTTCGGCTTCATCGGCAGCAGGCCTTCGCGCTGCAGCTTCTTGCGGGCCAGCTTGCGCGCGCGGCGCACGGCTTCGGCCTTTTCGCGGGCCTTCTTCTCGGAGGGCTTCTCGTAGTGACCGCGGAGCTTCATCTCGCGGAAAATACCCTCGCGCTGCATCTTCTTCTTCAGCGCCTTGAGGGCTTGATCGACATTGTTATCGCGGACGAGAACCTGCACGCGGCATCCTCTTCAGTGGATCGGATTTGAATTCTGGTAAGTCAAAGGGGATGGCGAAGACGCGCAAGCCCTTAACCTTGAGGGCGCGGATGTATCAGACAAAACTGGGGATGTCCACCGACCAACCGCGTTTTCGGGCCAAGTTCAGCCATCAAATGAGGCAAAATACCACTGTGCGGCCCTGATTTGGGAGATTTGACGCCAAGGGCGGGGCCGTTCCGGAGCTTGTTCCGGAATCCTTGAAAGCAGGGGACGACACATGGATATGAAAAAATACGCGGCCGAGGCTATCGGCACCTTTTGGCTCACATTCGCAGGTTGCGGGAGCGCGGTGATCGCAGCCGGCTTTCCGCAGGTTGGTATCGGTCTGGTCGGTGTTTCCCTCGCATTCGGGCTGAGCGTGGTCACCATGGCCTATGCGATCGGCCACATCTCCGGCTGCCATCTCAACCCGGCTGTCACGGTCGGTCTTGCTGCCGGCGGGCGTTTTCCGGCCGGACAGATCCTGCCCTATGTGATCGCGCAGGTGGCCGGCGCGATCGTGGCCGCGTGGCTCCTCTATGTCATCGCAAGTGGAGCTCCCGGCTTCGACGTCAGCAAAGGATTCGCGTCCAACGGTTACGACGCCCATTCGCCCGGCCAGTACAGCATGATCGTGTGCTTCGTCACCGAGGTGGTGATGACCATGATGTTCCTGTTCATCATCATGGGCGCCACCCATGGCCGTGCGCCCGTGGGCTTTGCGCCGCTGGCGATCGGGCTCGCGCTGGTGATGATCCATCTCGTCAGCATCCCCGTCACCAACACCTCGGTGAACCCGGCGCGCAGCACGGGTCCCGCATTGTTCGTCGGCGGCTGGGCGACAGCGCAGCTCTGGTTGTTCTGGGTTGCGCCACTGATCGGCGGCGCGCTGGGCGGGGTGATCTATCGCTGGCTCAGCGACGAGCCCACCGGCGTCGTCGCGGGCGCGAAGACGGCGTAATTGCAAAGCGGCATCGCGGCATGCGCCGCGGTCCCGTTACTTGCCGGTCGTGGGTCGCACTTCGGTGACGTGGCCCATCTTGCGGCCGGCGCGCGGCGCGCCCTTGCCGTAGATGTGCACGGTCGCGCCTGGCACGCTCAGCCACTTGTCGTAGTCTTTGATCTCGTCGCCGATCAGATTGGTCATGGTGACGACCTCGCCGTGGCGCACGGGCTTGCCGAGGGGCCAGCCGGCAATGGCGCGGATATGCTGCTCGAACTGCGAAATTGACGCACCGTCGAGCGTCCAGTGTCCGGAATTGTGCACGCGCGGAGCGATCTCGTTGACCAGCACCTTTGGTCCGGTGCCGTTGGCGAGCACGAACATCTCGACGGCGAGCACGCCGACATAATCGAGCGCGCTCGCGATCTTGCCGGCGATGCTGCGCGCTTCCTCGGCGAGCACGTCCGGGATCCGGGCGGGCGCACGGGAAATCTTCAGGATGTGATCGCGGTGCTCGTTTTCAGTGACGTCAAAACACTCGACCTGACCTGTGGCCGAACGGGCGGTGATCACGGAAATCTCGCGCTCGTACGGCACGAAGGCTTCCAGGATCGCTGATTTGGTGGCGAGACTGGTCCACACTTTCGCGATGTCGTCGCCCTCGCGGATGATGGCTTGGCCCTTGCCGTCATAGCCGAAGCGGCGGGTCTTCAGCACCGCCGGAAGGCCGATCCTGACGATCGCCTCGCGCAACGACGAGACCGAGGTGACGTCGGCATAGGCTGCGGTGCCGATGCCGAGCCGCGTCACGAAATCCTTCTCGGCGAGCCGGTCCTGGGTGGTCTCGAGGATCTTGCGGTTGGGCAGCACGGGGCGCCGCGCATCCAGCACCATCGCGGCCGCGGACGGCACGTTCTCGAATTCATAGGTGATGACATCGACGTCGTTGGCGAACAGCTCGAGCGCTTCGACGTCGGCATATTCGGCGCAGGTCGCGTTCAGGACGACGTCGAAGGCCGGCGAGTCCGGATCGGGCGAGAACACCTGGCAGCGCAGGCCGAGCCGGGCCGCCGCCATGGCCAGCATCCGCCCCAATTGTCCGCCGCCGAGGATGCCGATGGTGTCGCCGGGCTTCAGCTTCACCTGCTTTGCGTCAGTCACGCCTTGTCCTCCGGACGCTCGGCAACCGCCTCGGTCTGCGCCTTGCGCCAGGCGGCCAAGCGATCGGCCAAGGCCGGGTCGGACAAGGCCAGCACGGCAGCCGCCAGCAGCGCCGCATTGATGGCGCCGGCCTTGCCGATGGCGAGGGTCCCGACCGGGATGCCCGCAGGCATCTGGACGATCGAATAGAGCGAATCAATGCCCCTGAGCGTCCTGGATTCGACGGGAACGCCGAACACGGGCAGTTCCGTCAGCGCCGCCGCCATGCCGGGCAGGTGCGCAGCGCCACCCGCGCCGGCGATGATGACCTTGTAACCGGCCACCTTGGCGCCCTTGGCGAACGCAAACAGCCGGTCGGGGGTGCGGTGGGCCGAAACGATGCGGGTATCGGCGGCAACGCCGAGCGCTGCAAGCGTGTCGGCGGCATGCCGCATCGTGTCCCAGTCCGACTGGCTTCCCATGATAACGGCGATCGGCGCGGTCATGACGTCAATTGTGCTCGAAAAACAGAAAGATAGGCCAGATTAACGGTTCCGGCCGGCGGCTCGCAAGGCGGTGGCAAGGAGAAGCGAATGCACTATCCTGTCTTGGTGAATATCCCCGCAAGCCTTCATTGAGCAGGATGCCCATGAAGAAACCAAAAACGGCGAGCGCTGCGAAGGCTAAAAAGGGCCTGAAGACCAGCGCCAGCCGCGCCAAAGCTGCCCCCAAAAGCCCGGCCAAGCGCCCGGCCAGGCGTTCGATCAAACCGTCGGGGCGCGAAGCGTCGGCCGATGACGGAGCTAAGACGGCCATCAAGACGGCCATCCGCAACCTCCGGAGCAAGCTCAAGGGGGCGCTGCGGCGGGTCGCGGAACTCGAAGCCGCCGCCGACACCGACTTCCTGCTCGAGATTCCGAACCGGCGCGGCTTCGAGCGCGAGCTCGCGCGCGCCGTCGCCTACATGAAGCGTTACCGCGCCAGCGGCGCGCTGATCGTGCTCGACGTCGATCGGTTGAAGCCGATCAACGATTCCTTCGGCCATGCCGCCGGCGACGAGGTGCTGAAGGCGATTGCCACAACGCTGGCGCGGCAGATCCGCGCCTCGGACGTGGTCGGCCGGCTCGGCGGCGACGAGTTCGCGCTGCTGCTCTGGAATCTCAGCGAGACCGACGCCAAGGCGAAGGCCGCGGCCTTCGAGGAGGCCATCGACGAATTGTCCTTTGTGTTCCACGGTCAGCACGTGAGCGCGGGCGCCTCTGCCGGCGTCGCCCTGCTTGGCATGCAGTCCGACGCCGCGCGCGCGCTGGAGGAGGCCGATGCCGCCATGTATGTGCGCAAGGCGCACCGGCGGCATGAACCGGGCATCAGGCTCGTCAGCAGCTGATTTCAGAGCGTGCCGAGGTCTTCCGGTACATTGCCGAAGCGGCGGAGCAGTTTGGCGTCACCGAATTCGCCGGTCATGGGATTGCCGCTGCGGCTGAACGCGACCGCGCCGATGTGGCCGGCGCTGTGCGACATAATTTCGGCGCGCCGTAACGCGGCCGCCGAGGTCTGGCATTCTTCGGCCGCACCTGCGACCGGCGATCCGTCGTCGTCGGTCAGGAAGGGTAATGCTACGTAATAGGTGACATCGGACATGGTCGGCTCCGATAGCTGACAGCTCAGGCGGCGCTGCTCTTGCTCCGCATCGTGCTGCGTGAGGACTCCGGAATGCAGCCGGCGGAAATCGCCGCCCGCAATTCTTCGAGCTCGGCCTCCAGATATTCATTGGCCATGATCAGCGCCTTGATGGTGCTGCGCAGATTGCCGTCGCACATGGCGATCGCCTGATCGCAGGCTTGTTCATAATGGCTGTTGTCGAGAAGGGCGGTTGCCGTCATCTGCGTTTTCCTTGGCATTTTCCTGGGGCGCTCGGTGCCAAAATGTTCTTATTTTGTTCCTTTGGAGTCAAGCGGATTCACGTGCGGCGGGCCGCCGCAAAGCCATTCCCTGTGGATCAGGCGATGATGTCCGGCGTGATCTGATCTTCGATGAACGCGATACGGTCGCGCAACAACAGCTTGCGTTTCTTCAGCCGCTGTAACCGCAACAGGTCGGGGGCGGGCGATTGATGCAGTGCATCGATCGCCGCATCGAGATCTCGGTGTTCCTGGTGCAACCGGGCGAGCTCGGATTCGAGTTCGCGCTCGTCTTCATTGGTCATGTTTGCGGTGGCCGAAAAACCGATAGGCGTGAGAGAGATTAAGGCTGTGGATGCCCTGTGGAAATTATCGTCCTTGCGCGGCGTGATCGCAAGCGATCTGCGACCGTCGCTCGCCGATCTCCCGCGACATATTTCTGCGGCTTGCGACGGCGCTGCGCAAGCACGTTGATATCATGGATTTTTCCCGCGTGGTTCCCTTGCTCACGCTTCGTTACATATGAATTTTCAAAAATGACGGTGCGACGACGGATACCCATCGACAGAACGAATCGGTGATGTAGACTTCCTTGTCCGGATCGAATCCTAAAGGTTCAAACTACCGAGGAGGTTTCGAATGACAATTCAGGCACATCTCGTTGAATTGGAGCGGAAGCACAAAGTTCTCGAAAACGAACTGCACGAAGCTCTCGTGCACCTTTCAACAGACGACCTGCAAATTGTTGAGTTGAAGCGCCGGAAGTTGATGGTCAAGGACCAGATCGAGCGTCTCAGGCACGGCGACACGCTCCACTAGTAACCCCGTAATAGCGTAAAATTGATCGTACCCTTTCACGCAGGGGTGAGAGCCTGTGCGCTCATCCTTGCGGCAAGGTGCGCGCCGCGCAATCATTGCGCGAGACCGAGCCCTGCGAGTTCGGCGACGTGATCCGCGATCGCGAGCGATGACGTCAATCCGGGCGACTCGATGCCGAACAGATTGACCAGGCCTTCGACGCCGTGATCGCGCGGGCCCTGCATCAAGAAATCCTGCGTGGCCACCGCCGGCGGCACGATCTTCGGGCGGATGCCCGAATAGCTCGGCATGAGCGCGTCGTCAGGCAGCGTCGGCCAGTATTTGCGGATCGCCGGGTAGAAGCGCTCGGCGCGTGACGGGTCGACCTCGTAGTCGATCGTCTCGATCCATTCGACGTCAGGGCCGAAGCGTGCCTGCCCTGCCATGTCCAGCGTCAGGTGCACCCCTAGCCCGCCGGGCTCGGGCACCGGATAGATCAGGCGCGAGAACGGCGCCCTCGCATTGCAGCTGAAGTAGTTTCCCTTGGCGAGGTAGGCCCGCGGAATCCGGTCCAGCGGCATGCCGTCGATGTTGCGCGCTACCGTGGTCGCCGAGAGCCCCGCGGCGTTGACGAGGAGGCTGCATTGCAGCGTCATCGGCGCTTCGCCGCCCGCCTCGATCTCGATGACGCCGGCGGTCGCCTTGGCGCGGATCAGCGGGGTGTGAAACGCGAAGGCCGCACCCGCGTCCTCGGCTTCACCGCGTAGCGAGAGCATGTAGGCGTGGCTGTCGATGATGCCGGTCGACGGGGACAGCAGCGCGGCATCGCAGGCAAGCGCCGGCTCCAGCGCGCATGCCGCCTCGCCCGTGAGCAACTGCATGTCGAGCACGCCATTGGCTTCGGCATGCGCCTTGATCGATTGCAGCTTCTCGGTCTCTTTCGGATTGGTCGCGACGATCAGCTTGCCGCAATTCCTGTGCGGGATGCCGCGCTCGGAGCAGTAGCGGTAGAGCGCGTGCTTGCCGTCGACGCACATGCGCGCCATCCAGCTCCCGGCGCGGTAGTAGATGCCGGCATGGATCACCTCGCTGTTGCGCGAGGAGGTGATGGTGCCGATGGCCTCGGCTTCCTCGAGCACGATCACCTCGCGCCCGGCCTGCGCCAGCTTTCGAGCCACCGCGAGCCCGACCACGCCGGCTCCGATGACGACGCAGTCGACCCTATCCATGGCTGTGCAGGACGTCCGCTCGAAGCGAAGGAGGCCTCAGACCTGGGGAGGACGGCGCGGGGGCGTTTTCCGTTAAGGAGGCATTTATCATGTCAGGGCAATTGCCGTATTTGGCGTCACATTTTTCCGTTGCACGTACAGGCGTTTACCCGATCCAAACCGGCGAGGCCAGACAATCCGACGTTGAAATCGCGGGTGGCTGATGGCTGAGAAGAACTGGCACGTGGGCAGCACGCTTCCGATTGCGGTGCAGGCCGTCGTGTGCCTGGCCGCAGCCGTCGCGCCTGCGCGCGCCTTTGCCCTCTCCGACAGCTTCGCCCCGCCGAGCTATCTCGGCGAGCTCAATCCCAACGTGATCTGGGAAGCCTTGATCGCGGGTGTCGTCATCTGCTCGTTCCTCGCCGCGATCGCGCTGTGGATCCATTCCTCGCTGCGCCGGACCAGGCGTCTGCAGCTGCGGCGCAATGCCTTCATCTCCTCCGCCATGAACAATCTCAACCAGGGCGTGGTGATGACGGATGCGCAGCGGCGCGTCATCTTCTGCAACGATCGCTATCTCGAGATTTACGGCCTCGGCCGTTCAGAGCTCTGGTCGGGCATGACGGGACCCGACATCCTCGCGTTGCGGCGCAAGCGTGGCGTCCTCGGCGTCGCCTCCGACGACGAGTTCTACGAAAAGGCGGCAAGCACCAACGGCTTGATCACCGAACTGCCGGACGGGCGGGCCATCCTGGTGAAATATTTCGTGCTGCCCAACGGCGGCTCGGTGGCGACGCATCTGGACGTTAGCGAGCAGCGTAGGCTGTCGCGGCAGCTCGCCTCCACCAAGCAGTTCCTGGAAACGGTGCTGGACAACGTGCCGGCCTGCGTGGCCGCGAAGAGCATCGAGGATGGCCGCTACATCTTCGCCAACAGCGCCTATGAGCGCTTCTGGGGATTTTCGCGGGACCAGGTCGTCGGCAAGAACGCGCGCGAGCTGTTCGGGCCGAATTCGGCGGCCAGCATCGAGGCGACCGATCGGGCGGCGCTCATCGCGCCCGCCGGCCAGTACCGCAACGAATTCGAGGTCGAGCGCGGCGCGACCCAGCGCATGGTGGCCTCGATCCGGATCGTGGTCCGCAACGAGAGCAACAAGCCTGAATTCCTGCTGGTGGTGTTCGAGGACATCACCGACCGCCGCTCGCTGTCGCAGGAGCTGGAGAGCACGAAGAAGTTCTTGGAGCTCGTGGTCGACAACATCCCGGTCGCGCTGATCGTCGAGCAGGTCAAGGACGGCCGCTATCTGCTCGCCAACCGCAGCGCGGAGACGATCCTGAACCGCAGACGCGAGGACGCCACGGGCCTGACCGCGTCCGACATCTTCAATCCCAAGGAAGCCAAGCTGATCATCGCGCGCGACGAAGCCGCGATCAAGAAGCGCGGGATGATCACCGAAGAGCATCCGATCTCGACCAAGGACGGCCTGCGACTGTTCCTCACCCGTCGCGCCACCGTGCTGAGCGACGCCGGCGAGCCGCAATATCTGATCAAGACCCACGAGGACGTCACCGATCGCCGGCAGACCGAGTCGCGCATGGCGCACATGGCCTATCATGACGGCCTCACCGATTTGCCGAACCGTGCCGCTTTCTTGCAGGCGCTGACCCAGATGATCGAGGCCTGCGAAGGCACCGGCGAGGAGTTTGCCGTTCTGTGCGTCGACCTCGACGGTCTCAAGGAGGTCAACGACGTCTTCGGTCATGCGCACGGCGACAAGCTTCTGGTCGAGGTGGCCCAGCGGCTCCAGGACTCCGCGCGCGGCGGCGTGGTGGCACGTCTGTCCGGCGACGAGTTCGGCCTGATCATCGATGGCAAACAACCTGAGGCAGGTCTCGCGCTGGCGCAGCAGATCGGTGATGCCGTCGCCAAGGAATTCCAGATCGACGGCCGCCCGGTCCGCGCCGGTGTCACCACGGGCATGTCGATCTTCCCGCACAACGGCGCCGACGGCGCCTCGCTGCTCGCCAATGCCGGCGCGGCGCTGTTCCGCGCCAAGCAGAAGTCGCGCGGCACGATCAGCCTCTTCCAGCCGGAGATGGACCAGCAGATCCGCGATCGCCGCGTGCTGCATCAGGACCTCTCGATGGCGATCAAGAACGGCGAGCTTTCGCTGGCGTTCCAGCCGCAGGGCGCCACGGGCCACAGCGTCGCCGAGAGCGAGATCATCGGCTTCGAGGCACTGGCGCGCTGGCAGCATCCGGTGCGCGGCCAGGTCTCCCCGGCCGAATTCATCCCGATCGCGGAGGAAAGCGGCCTGATCGTCGAGATGGGCGAGTGGATCCTGCGCGAGGCGTGCCGCGAGGCGGCGTCCTGGCCGAAGCCGCTCCAGGTCGCGGTCAATCTGTCTCCGGCGCAGTTCATGCACGGCGACGTGGTCGGGCTGGTCCATTCGATCCTGATCGAGACGGGTCTCGCACCCGGCCGGCTCGAGCTCGAAATCACCGAGGGCGTGCTGATCGAGGACTTTGATCGCGGACTTGCGCTGCTGCGCCGGCTGAAAGCGCTTGGCGTGCGCATCTCGATGGACGATTTCGGCAGCGGTTATTCCTCGCTGAGCTATCTCCAGGCGTTCCCGTTCGACAAGATCAAGATCGACCGCGCCTTCATCATCAATCTCGGCCGCAACCCGCAATCGGCGGCGATCGTGCGCGCGGTGATCGATCTCGGCCATGGCCTGGAAATGTCGATCGTCGCCGAGGGCGTCGAGACGCTCGAACAGCTCGCCTTTCTCGCCGAGGAAGGATGTGACGGCGTGCAGGGCTATCTGCTCGGCAAGCCCCTGCCGATCGGGAAATATGCCGGCCTCGTCGGCCGCGCCGAAGTCATGGAGCTTGCGCTCAAGACCGGCTAGAGATGGCGAGCGTTTCGCTCCTTCTCGACGGCTTCATGGCGGATTACGACCTTGCGATCATCGGTGGCGGGCTGAACGGTGTCAGCCTCGCGCGCGATGCCGCCGGCCGCGGCCTGCGGGTCATCCTGTTGGAGCAGGGCGATCTGGGCGGCGCGGCATCGTCGGCAACGCCGCGGCTGATCCACGGCGATCTGTCGGTCCTGGAACGGCGCGGCTTCCGGCGGGTGCGTCGGGCGCTTGCCGAGCGCCGGACCTGGCTCCGGATCGCGCCGCATCTGGTCCGGCCGATGCGGTTCGTGAATCCCGGCGCATTCCGACGAGCGTCCGCCATGGCTGTTGCGCGCCGGCCTGTTACTCTACGACAGCCTCACCAGCCGGAGCGGCCTGCCGGGAGCGACCACGCTCGACATCACGCATCATCCGGTCGGCAACGCGCTGAAACGACCGTTCGGCACGGCCTTCGAATATTCGGACTGCGTCGTCGACGATTCCCGCCTGGTGGTGCTGACGGCCCTGGATGCGGCCGAGCGTGGCGCTGCAATCCGAACCGGAGCGCGCTGCGTGCGCGCCGATCGAACCGACACATGGCGGCTCGCGGTGGTCGATCGCGGCCATCGCCGCACGATCACGGCCCGGGCGCTGGCCAACGCCACCGGCGGCTGGACCTCGATTGTCGCGGAGACCGTGCTGCGGCAGCCGCAACCCGCCATGGCGGCGATGCAGATGAGCCAGATCGTCGTCCCACGGCTGTTTGATTCCGATAACGTCTACGTTTTCCAGAACAGCGATGGCCGGCTGATCTTCGCGAGCCCCTTCGAGCGCGACTTCACGCTGATCGGCACGATCACGCACGATTTCATCGGCGATCCCGCGATCGTCGCGATGCCGGGGGCCGACGTCGGCTATCTCTGCGAAGCGGCCAGTCGCTATTTCCGCGCGCAGATCGCCCCGACCGACGTGGTGCGCGCGGTTTCCGGCGTCAACCTGACGCTGGCATCCACGCGCCGCCGTGACGGCACGACGCTGTTCCATGCGCGGCGCCGCAAGGCGCCGCTGATCACGATGTTCGGCGGCGACGTCACCACCTCGCGCCTGCGCGCGGAGCGGGCAGTGACGAAGTTGACGCCGTTCTATCCGACGTCGCCGTCCTGGACCGCAGGCGAGGCGCTGCCGGGCGGTGATTTCGCCTGGGATCGTTTCGACACCGAGCTCGATCTTGCGCGTGACCGCTGGCGCTTTCTCTCGGAGCCGCAGACCCAGCGCCTGGTGGCGGCTTATGGTTCGCGCCTATCAGCGGTGCTCGGCGAAGCGAACAGCCGTGACGATCTCGGCCCGGCTTTCGGCCCTGAGCTGACCGGCGCCGAGGTACGCTATCTCATGACCCACGAATGGGCGCGCTTTCCCGAGGACATCCTGTGGCGCCGCTCCAAGCTCGGCCTGACGATGCCCGCGGCGGACCGCGATGCGCTGGCGGCGTTCATGGCGAACCTGAACTAATCAGAGCCGCGCGTGCCGGGCATCCTGCCGGGATCGCGAGCACCATGGCGGATGGCGTGGATGATGATCTCCTGGCTCCGAATCTCGTAGAAAACGAGAAACGGGTGGGGCGTTGTGGTTAGCCTCCGGATATCCGGATCGTCTGTTCGCAGGCCGATCTCAGGATGCGCCAGCAGCAGGCCGACCACGTCCTGAATGCGCTTTTGGACACGTGCTGCTCCCCGCGGTGACGTCGCTGAGATGTAGGTTAGAATCGAATCGAGATCGGCCAGCGCCGGAAGCGTATAGCGGATCTTCACAGGCCGTGTTTGGCCCAGGTCGCGCGGACTTGAGCCTCGGTTGCGAATTCGCCTCGCTTTGCAGCCTCCTTGGACGCGGCAATCGCCGACCGCTCGTCATCCGAGAGGATGACGGGGGCGGCCCCTTCCGCGCCGGCGAGCTGCATCACAATTCGGGCGATGTTATCCTGCGCGTCCGCCGGCAGACTGCGCGCGATTTTCAGGGCTTGATCCAGCAGCTTTGTCATCTCTGTAACCTTACGCCATTTGGGGGCTAGCATGAAGACCAATTCGGGCCGATCCGCCCCGACCCGGTTGAGGTAGGGGTGATCGGCCGCTAGCGTGCGGCGGAATCGGGGTTGGCGGGGACCATGACTGACAAGTTGCCCAGAACGAATGCCACGGCCAAGGTGGCCCGCGGGGACGCGCACCCGGCGGCCGGCGAGCCGCTGCTGCGCATCGAGGGCGTTGCCAAGACATTCGGGACGTTCCGCGCCGTGGACGGCGTGTCGCTCGACATCCAGGCCGGCGAGTTTTTCGCGCTGCTCGGACCCAGCGGCTGTGGCAAGACCACGCTGCTGCGCATGCTCGCCGGCTTCGAGGCGCCGGACGAAGGGCGCATCCTGCTCGGCGGCAAGGACATCGCGCAGGCGCTGCCGCATGAGCGGCCGATCAACATGATGTTCCAGAACTACGCGCTGTTTCCGCATCTCACGGTGCGCGACAACATCGCCTTCGGCCTGCAGCGCGCCGGCATGGCGCGCGCCGAGATCGCCATGCGTGTGGCGGAGATGGTCGCGCTGGTGAAGCTCGAAGGGCTGGAGAAGCGCAAGCCCGATCAGCTCTCGGGCGGCCAGCGCCAGCGCGTGGCGTTGGCGCGTGCACTGGCGCGACGCCCGCAGCTCCTCCTGCTCGACGAGCCGCTCGCGGCGCTCGACAAGAAGCTGCGCGAAAACACGCAAGGCGAGCTGATGGAGCTTCAGCGTCGGCTCGGCATGACCTTCATCATCGTCACCCACGATCAGGAGGAGGCGATGACGATGGCGAGCCGGATCGGCGTGATGAGGGACGGTAAGCTCGCGCAGGTCGCGAGTCCCCGCGAGCTCTACGAGGCTCCGCACTCGCGCTGGATCGCGGAGTTCGTCGGCGACGTCAATCTGTTCGACGGTGAGTTCAAGCTGCGCGACGGTCATCGACTGGTGATCGCCACGCAAGGTGCGGGCACGCTGGTGGTCGCCGAGCCGCGGGAACGGGTGGGCGAGAGCCATTTGTCGGTGGCCATTCGCCCCGAGAAGGTGAAGCTGTCCCGCCGCGGCCCGGTGGGCGAGATCGGCCATGCGGTGGCGATCAACAGTCTGGACGGCGTGATCGCCGACATCTGCTATCTCGGCGGCACCACCACTTACAAGGTGAAGCTCGACGCCGGTGGGATGATGCAGGCTGCAGTCGCCAACAGCGCGCGCCTGGACATCGATGCCTACAGCCTGAACCAGCATGTCGTCGCCTGGTTCACGCCCGACGACTGTGTGGTGCTGCCGTCATGAGCGCGCGCCGCATTTTTGCGCGACCGGCTCGCCTTGCCGCCATCATGCCCTATGTCTGGATGGTGCTGTTCTTCCTGGTGCCGTTCGGCTTCGTGCTGAAGATCAGCCTGTCGCAGACGGCGATCGCGCAGCCGCCTTACGAGCCGGTGTTCGACCTGACGCAAGGATGGGAGGCGCTGAAGGCCGCCTTTGCCGCGCTGTCTGTCGACAATTTCAGGCTGCTCGCCTCCGACGACATCTACATGTTCGCCTATGTGCGTAGCCTCACCGTCGCCGTCACCGCGACCGCGCTGTTGCTCCTGATCGGCTATCCCATCGCCTACGGGATGGCGCGGTTGCCGACGCGCTGGCAGGCGGTGGCGATGGTGCTGGTGATCGTGCCGTTCTGGACCTCGTTCCTGATCCGGATCTATGCCTGGATCAACATCCTCCAGCATGACGGCCTGCTCAACCAGATCCTGCTGGCGCTGCATCTGGTCAGCCAGCCGGTGGTATGGCTCTCCACCGACAGCGCGATGTATATCGGCATCGTCTATTCCTACCTGCCCTTCATGATCCTGCCGCTCTACGCCACGCTCGCCAAGATGGAGCCGGTGCTGGAGGAGGCCGCCTCCGATCTCGGCGCGCCGCCCTGGCAGGTGTTCTGGCTCGTCACCTTCCCACTGTCGCTCCCTGGCGTCGGTGCCGGCGTGCTGCTGTGCTTCATCCCCATCGTCGGCGAGTTCGTCATCCCTGATCTCTTGGCCGGCTCCAATTCGCTGATGATCGGCCAGACGCTGTGGCTCGAATTCTTCACCAACAAGGACTGGCCGGTCGCCTCCGCCGCGGCCATCGTGCTGCTGGTGGTGCTGCTGGCGCCGCTGCTGCTGTACGAACGGCTCCAGAAGCGGCAGCTGGAACAGGGGAGGTGAGACGATGCGCAAGATCTCCCGCCTGTCCCGTTTCAACATCGCCTCGCTCGCACTGGGTCTGGCGTTCCTTTATCTGCCGATTCTCATCCTCGTCATCTATTCCTTCAACGCCTCGCGGCTGGTGACGGTCTGGGGCGGCTGGTCGCTGCGCTGGTATCAGGAGCTCTTCAGCGACCGCGCCATGATCGAGGCGGCCTGGATGAGCCTGCGGGTCGCGATCTCCTCGGCGACCATTGCGACCCTGCTCGGCACGCTCGCGGCTGTGGCGCTGTCACGCGGCGAGCGTTTTCGCGGCCGCACGCTGTTTTCCGGCATGCTCTATGCGCCGCTGGTGATGCCGGAGGTGATCGCCGGGTTGTCGCTGCTGCTGCTGTTCGTGGCGCTGAACGCCGAGCGTGGCTTCTGGACCGTGACGATCGCGCACACCACGCTGACGATGTGCTTCGTTGCCGTCGTCGTGCAGTCCCGCCTCGGCTCACTTGATCGCTCGCTGGAAGAGGCCGCCATGGATCTCGGCTGCGATCCCGTCCGCGCTTTTCTGGCGGTGACCTTGCCGCTGATCGCCCCCGCGATCGTCGCCGGCTGGATGCTGGCCTTTACGCTATCGCTGGACGATCTCGTGATCGCGAGCTTCACCACAGGGCCCGGTTCGGCGACCCTGCCGATCCGGATCTATTCCGAGGTGCGGCTTGGCGTGAAGCCCGAGATCAATGCCATTTGCACGCTGGTGATAGGCCTGATCGCGGTGGTCATCGTCATCGCCTCGCTCGCCTCGAAACTGTCGAGCTCGCAGGGCGAGAGCGCGGCGCCATTGTAGTCTCATAGGACGATGAATCGCGCGGAAGAATGGCGTCAACTTGAGGAGGCTCTCACAAATCTGGTTGGGTCGATATCATCTCAACTCTCTCGCAGAGACCGTGAGCTACTGACTGAGTTTATCGAGAATCGAGAATTTGGCGTCGCGCTGGAATGGCTGCACTCGTCAATCATAGGAAATGATCTCCGGCCCTCTTCGGGCCAGCAACTTGAAATTCAACGATTGGCGGCAGTGGTGAATATCGACCTGTCGTAGCCGCTGCCTGCGACAGGTATTCGGGTCGATGATCGCGCGAGATCGAGATTACGACTTCACCGCGCCCGCCGTGAGCCCGCCCACCATGTAGCGGCGGAAGGCGTAGTAGATCGCGGCCGGCGGCAGCGCGTAGATGAAGCCGGTCGTCATCAACAGCTCCCACGGCGAGTCGTCGGCAGCGAGGAAGTTGCCGAGCGCGACGGGGAGGGTGATCTCGCGGTCGTTCGAGAGCAGCAGGAACGCGTAGAGGTATTCGTTCCAGGCGAGCAGCACCGCATAGGTGCCGATCGCGACCAGCGAGGGCATCATCAGCGGCAAATAGACCAGGCGGAAGATCTGGAGGGTGGTCGCGCCGTCCATCACAGCGGCCTCGTCCAGCTCGACCGGCAGCTTGTCGGAGGCCTGCTTGAGCACCCAGATCGCGTAAGGGCTGGCGATCGTCACCATCGCCAGGATCAGCGACCAATGATTGTTGAGCAGGCCGTAATTGCCCATGGTGCGATACATCGGCACCGCGAGGAACGCCGCCGGGATGAAGTAGGTGAACAGCGCGAGGTTCATCACGATGCGCCCGCCGGGCACGCGCAGCCGCGAGATCGAGAACGCTGCCGCGGTCGCGATGACCAGTGTCAGCACGCCGACGGCCGCCGCGATCACCAGCGAATTCCAGAACTGCACGTAGAAGTCGCGCAGGAAGTAATGCTGCTGCTTGAACACGATTTCGAAGTTGTGCAGCGTCGGATGATCCGGCCACAGTTTGCCCGAGAACGCGTCCTCCTTCGGCGAGATCGCGAACAGGAACATGTGATAGATCGGTATCATCGTCCACAGGAAGACGGGAATGCCGATCAGGAGCAGCCGCGATTCGGTCGCGACATCGCGTAGAGAGGGAAGCTTCATCGCGACAACCGTTTCATCATGAAATACATCAGCGGGAGGACGAACGGTACCGCGCAGACGATTGAGGCCATCGCGAGCGAGAGCTGGTCGAGCCGGAGATAGCGGATGCCGAGCGTCGACAACACGTGCGTGAGGTCGGCCGGGCCGCCGCCGGTGAGCAGATAGACGCTGTTGAAGTCGCCGAGCGTCCAGATCATCGAGAGCAGTGTGCAGGTGATGTAGAGCGTCTGCAGCGACGGCCAGGTAATGTAACGGAATTTCTGCCACCAGCTCGCGCCGTCGACCTCTGCGGCCTCGAACAGATCTTGCGCGATCGCAAGGCGTCCGGTCATCAGAATCAGCGTCCAGAACGGCAGCGACTTCCAGATGTGGACGCCGATCGCCATGGTCAGCGCCACGGTCGGGTCGTTCAGCCAATTCGGGCCGTCATCGCCAGTCAAGGAGAAGATGAAGTGGTTCACCATGCCCCATTCGGGGTTGAACATGAAGCGCACCGACAGAATGGTCGGGATCGACGGCACTGCCCAGGGCAGGATGAAGATCACCGAGAGCCATTTGATCCAGGTGCGCTGCTGGGCGAAGAAGCCGGACAGGAACAGCGCGATCAGCATCTTGATGTTGATGCCGATGAGCAGGAAGATCAGCGTGTTGACGGCTGCGCGCGCGAAGATCGGGTCGTTGTAGAGCGCGACATAATTGGACGGGGCCCGCGCCAGCCATAGCCCGTAACCGACGGGGTAGACGACGAAGGCGAGGAAAACGAGCAAATAGGGTGCGAGCAGCACGATGCCCCAGATTTGCGGCGGGGTCAGCCGCGACGACAAGGGCGGTGCAGGGATCGACTGATCGCCAGAGAGCGTAATCGCCATTCTTTTCCGACTCTTCAAAGAGTTGCCGGCCGCGAAACGCGGCCGGTGTTATTCTTATACCTTCCCACGCAGAGCGGGGAGAGGGGTGGGATGAATTAACCCGCGACCTGCTTGATGCGGACGATCAGCTCGTCGACGGCCTTGTCGACCGGCACCTTCTCGCTGACCACCCGGTTCATAGCCTTGGCCCAGACGTTCTCGTTGTTCAGAATCGTGAACTTCCAGTTCTTGGTGAAGTCGAACGGCGCGGTGCCGCCCGTGAACTGGGCATAGACCGCCCTGCGGTGCTTGTCGGCCTGCCAGAACGGGCTGGCCTGGCTTTCCTTCGTCACCGGGAACCAGCGGCCGAGCGCGCCCTCGATATAGGGGCGAACGTTCTCTTCCTGGAGCAGGAAGCTGATGAACTGCTTGGCCTCGGCCTTGTTCTTGGCCGCGGTGAAGACCAGCCCGGTCTTGACGTCGGAGCGGTAGCGAATGGTTGAACCATCCGGTGCCTTGGGGAAGGACGCCGTCACGATGTCCTGCTCGTAAGCCTTCTTGCCGGCGTCGCGCTGGTCCTGCGTGAGAGCCTGGTTCTGGGAATCTTCGTACCATTTCGCCGCGATCGAGATCGTGAAGTTGTGGGTCATCACGATGGTCTTGTTGTGGAAGGCGACGTTGTTGTCCGGATCCTTCCAGGTCGTGGAGGACGGCGGCGTGCAACCTTTGATGTAGGTGTCGGTGTAGTCCTTAAGCGCCTTGATCAGGTTCTCGCGAACCTTGGGATCGTCGACCGTGAGCTTGCCGTCGTCGTCGACCAGCTTGACGTGGTAGGCGTCCATGAAGGTGTAGAACGACTGAAAGGCATCGGTGGATTCCACGCCCATCGGCTGGCCGACGCCATAGATGCGCTGGCCGGTGGCTTTACGGATCCCCGGTTGCACCTTGTCGCACCAGAACGTCCAGTAACCTGCCCAGTCGGTCGGGATGTCGGCGAGCTTGAAGCCGGCCTTCTCCAGCATGTCGTTCCAGATCTCGACATGCATGCTCTGCTGCTTCAGCGGGAAGCCGTAATAGGCTTTCTTCTTGGTGACGTCGTTATAGAGGATCGACGCATCCAGCGTGTTCTGCACGAACCGGCCCTTGATCGGCTCCATCACGTCCGTGAGGTCCTCGAGCTTGCCCTCATAGGCCCACTTGCCCTGCGCCTGCACGTCATAGGAATCGGAATAGGCGACATCGGGCACGGTGCCGGCATCGAGCGCGGCGACCGTCTTCGGAATCATGTCCTGGATCGCGTACTGCGACAATTCGACCTTGATGCCAGTCTTGGCTTCGAACTTCTTGATCGTTTCGAGCAGCGCGTCGTCTTCGGAACGGTAGAAGCCCTTGCCCCACCAGACCGTAATCGTCTTCTGCTGCGCAAATGCGGGTGCAGCGGCTGCAAGCAGCCCGGCCGCAGCGACCGCCAATGATACTGCGCCAATAACCTTGGATTTCACGTTTATCTCCCTCAAACGGCCGGTGTTTTTAACCGGTCGTATAAAACACTAGCCCATGGCCGTCAGCCGATCTAGCGGCATCTTGTCAGACATAGGTCGTGGGTGTCGGGCGAGAGAAGATGCTTAATGTGCGCATCAATCCAATCGCCGCATCAATTCGCCCTGATCAATTCGCGCCGATCGGCTGGTGCCGCTTGATCGCTGTTCCTAGTTGGACTTCGCGCCTTGCTTGGCGTTCTCCGCCGTCGGCGATTCGGCCGGTGCGGGACGTTTTCCGCTGCCGGTGATGCGCTCGATCGCGGAGCGCACCGCGTCGCCCGGCTTGCGGTCCTTGAGCATGTCGAGCAGCGGCGCTGAAGCCGGCGAGCGACGGATCAGGCTTTCCGGATCGGGGAAGATCAGGGGATCGTCCCAGGGGCCCTGCACCACGAAGGGCAATTCGAAGCCCGACGCGCTGTTGAGGCTGGCCACGCCCTTCATGTCATATTCACGCGTCGGCACCGAGGCGGTGCCGGTCATCGTGATCTTCGCCGCAGGTCCTTCGACGCGGATGTCCTCGGCGGTGGCGACGCCGTCGGAGAACTTCACCGCGATGGTGAGATTGTCGTAAGGGGTAGTGCCGTTGCGGAAATTGCCGCCGCCGGACAGCGGCCGCCGCTCCAGCCGCTTCAGGAGCTGCTCGGCATTGAAGCCCGAGATCGCGCCGTCATGTCCGATCACGGTGGCGCTGCCGTCGAGCGACTGCACGAGGCCGAACGGGCTCGAGCCGGAAGCGAGGAGCGAGACGTTGATGTTGCCGCGGCCGGACAGCTTGTTGAGACCGAACAGCTCGGAGGCGCAGGCCTGGAGGTCGACGTCGGTGAACTGGAATTGCGCCTTGATGTCGGCGACGGTGTCGGAGCGCGCGATGCCGAACGAGCCCTTGGCGATACCGCCATAGACCTGGGCCTCGCCGACCGAGAGCGCCAGCGTGCCATTGCGCAAATTCGCGCCGATCGCGGTGCGGCCGAGTTTCGACGCGCCGACCGTCAGCTTGGCTGCCGACAGCCGCATGTCGAGGTCGGTGGTCGACAGGGCGTTGAGATCGAACAGCTGCCTGTTCCAGTCGCGCGCGCCGCTCGCGAGCAGGCGGAAGGTCGAGATATAAGGTGTGAAGTCGAGCACGTCGGCGGCGAGCGTCGCCTGCAGCGTCTGCCGGCCGTTATTGGCGTAGGTCATTACGCCCTCGGCGCTGTTGCCGTCGAGCTCGATATTGACGTTGGTGAGCGCGATCGAGGCGCCGACGACATTGGCGCGCGCCTTCAGCGCGAAGCGGCCGAAGCCGCCGCTGGCAGGCTGCGGCTGCCCGGTCCAGCGCAGCGCGTTGCGCAAGGACGGGCTGTCGATGGTGAGCGTGCCCTCCATCATCGGGCTGGTGCGGTTGGCGACGCTGCCGTCGAACGCGAGCTTGAGCGGGGCGCTCGCGATCCGCGCCTTCAACCCCGAACGGTCGCCGGAAAGGGCGGCGACGAAATCGGCGAAGCTGATCGAGCCGTCGACGCGCTCGCCGCGCCAGTCGAATTGTCCGGTCGCGGCGAAGGAGCGCGAGATCGAGGGCCACGCCAGCGACAGGTCGATGTCCTCGAATTTCTCGGTGCCGTGCGTGGCAGCGTTCTCGTAATTGAGCACGCCGTCCTGGATTCGGATTTCGGAGAACGACACCTGATTCTCGGCGCCGGGCTTCATGGTGCGCGCGATGGTCTGGATGAAGGGCGTCCAGTTGCTTTCGCCGTCCGGCTTCAGGCTGACATGGATGCGCGGCCGCAGCAGCGTCAGGTCGGCGATCTCGAACCGCTGCAGCAGCAGCGGCAGCAGCCGCAGGTTCGCGGTGAGCACGTCGACATGGAGCGCGGGATCGCTGGTGCCGCCACCCTTCAGGCCGACGTCATGGAAGGAGATGTAGCTCGCCGGCAGCACCGAAATGTCGATCGCGCCGTTGACGCTGAGCTCGAGCCCGGTGACGACGCGGATCTGCGCTTCCACCGCCTTGCGCAGCGCGTCGCGGTTGATGAGCCAGGAAGTCGCGATCAGGGCGATCAGCGCGCCGCCGAGCAGCGCCGCGATCGGCGTCCCGAGGCGCTTTATTCCTTGGGCCATGGTCAATGGCATGTCCTGATCGGGTTGGTCGTTGGAGCCAGAAGGGCGGGCCGGTAAACCTGCGTGCCCACACCCGACCCCCGCAACTTGATGGGTTTTCTTGTCGCTTTCAAGGCCACGGACGGTTTTGCCCACGGCGTGGGCAGCTTCTACCACCAGGCTACCGGGCGGAGAACCCCGTATCATTGACGGCTTCGGACGATTTCGCCTAATAATCGCCGCCAATAAGGCGCGACGCCTGCAAGCCGAAGGTTCACTCGAAGGTTATTTGCATGAACAAGGTCTATCCCGACGCCAGGTCGGCTCTCGAGGGCGTTCTGAAAGACGGCATGATGATCATGTCGGGCGGCTTCGGCCTCTGCGGCATTGCCGAGACGCTGTCGGACGCGATCCGCGAGTCCGGCGTCAAGGACCTGACGGTCGTCTCCAACAATGCTGGCGTCGACGGCATCGGGCTTAGCCGCCTGCTCGAAACCAGGCAGATCAAGAAGATGATCTCGTCCTATGTCGGCGAGAACAAGCTGTTCGCCCAGCAATTCCTCGCTGGTGAGCTGGAACTCGAATTCAACCCGCAGGGCACGCTGGCCGAGCGCATCCGCGCGGGCGGCGCCGGCATTCCGGCCTTCTACACCAAGACCGGCGTCGGCACGCTGATCGCCGAAGGCAAGGAAGTGAAGGAATTCGACGGACAGAAATACCTGATGGAGCGCGGCTTGTTCGCCGACCTCGCCATCGTCCACGCGTGGAAGGGCGACACCGCCGGCAACCTCATCTACCGCAAAACCGCGCGCAACTTTAACCCGATGATGGCAACCGCCGCCAAAGTCACGGTGGCCGAGGTCGAGCATCTGGTTCCGGCCGGCGAACTCAATCCCGACCACATCCACACGCCCGGTCTTTTCGTAAAGCGCATCGTCGAGGTCGGAACGGCCAAGAAGCGCATCGAATTCCGCAACACCCGCCCGCGCACCGCCGCTTAAGCGTATCAGGAGATACACATGGCCTGGACCCGTGAACAGATGGCTGCGCGCGCCGCGAAGGAATTGCGTGACGGCTATTACGTCAATCTCGGCATCGGCATCCCGACGCTGGTCTCGAACTACATCCCTGATGGCGTCGATGTCAGCCTGCAGAGCGAGAACGGCATGCTCGGCATGGGACCGTTCCCGTACGAGGGCGAAGAGGACGCCGATCTCATCAACGCCGGCAAGCAGACCGTGAGCGAGCTGCCCTCGACCTCGTATTTCTCGAGCGCTGACTCTTTCGGCATGATCCGCGGCGGCCACATGGACCTGTCGATCCTCGGCGCAATGCAGGTGGCCCAGAACGGCGATCTCGCCAACTGGATGATCCCCGGCAAGATGGTCAAGGGCATGGGCGGCGCGATGGATCTCGTCGCCGGCGTCAAGCGCGTCGTCGTGGTGATGGAGCATTCGGCCAAGGACGGCTCGAAGCTTCTGAAGCAGTGCAATCTGCCGCTGACCGGCGAGCGCGTGGTCGACATGGTGGTGACTGACCTGGCCGTCTTCACCATCGACAAGCATGGCAACGGCGGCATGGCGTTGATCGAGCTCGCCGACGGCGTCTCGCTCGACGAGGTCAAGGCCAAGACCGAAGCCGAATTCCGCGTCGCGCTGAAGAACACGTAAGATCTTGGCAAAAGGGGGCGCGCATGACGATAAGGTCTGCGCGTCCTGAAGACGCCGATTTTATCGCACAAACCATCCTGTCATCGCAGCGCGGCTACCGGCCGCGCGGCTGGTTCGACGTTGCGCTCGGCTGGCCTGAAACACAGTGCCGCGATTTCATCGCGCGCGTCGCGGTCGCGCGTGCTGTGTCGATGTGGCACGTCTCGCAATTTCTGGTCGCCGAGATCGACGGGCAGCCGGGCGCCGCGCTCTGCGCCGTGCCTGCGGCGGGCACGGGACCCGCGGCGTGGCGTGCGATCGAGGAGGTCGGTGCTGCGACCGGGCTCCCCGCTTCGGACCTGGACGCCATCCGCCAACGCGGCGCCTACACGCACGCCTGCTGGGTTCAGGGCGGCGAGGGCGATTGGATGATCGAGTATGTAGCGACCGATCCCGCCTATCGCGGCCGCGGCCTGGTGCAGGCGTTGATCGCGCATGCGCTGGAGAAGGGCCGTGCGGCTGGATTTGCCCGGGCGACAATCTCGTTCCTGATCGGCAACGAGGCCGCCGAGCGCGCCTACGCCAAGGCCGGATTTGTCTTTGCGGAAGAGAAGCGCGATCCCGCCTTCGAGGCGATCATCGGCGCGCCGGGCTTTCGCATGTTCGTGCGGACGATGTGATCGGCCTTGAAATTCAGGCTGCGGCCGCCGCCGGTGGCCGGACGCCTTTGCGCCATGCGGTGATGGTGCAGCCGAAGCGGCCGCGGAACCAGCGGGCCATGGCGCTCTGTGCGGAGAAGCCGAGCTGCACGGCGATGTCGGCCAGCGGCCGGTCAGGGTCGTCGATCAGCTGGACCACGAGATCGGCGCGCTGCGTGTCGTGAATGGCCGAGAAGCTGGTGCCGGCTTCGGCGAGGTGGCGGTGGATGGTGCGGCGGGTGCAGGCGAGGTGCTCGGCCACGCGCTCGACCGTGCAGTCGCCGCTGGCGAGCAGGAGGCGCACGACCTCGTCGACCTTCTCCTCCCAGCTTGCCGGCCGTGTCTCGATCGCCTCGATCCGCTTGCGCAGATAGCTCGCGATCAGCGGATGCGCGCTCGGGATCCGGCGCTCCATGTCGTGTGCCGACAACAGGATCGAATCGTTCTCCGCATTGAAAGTCACACGGCAGCCGTAGAACTCGCGGTAGCGCTTGCGGTCGTGCGGCGGTGGATAATGCAGGTGAACTTCCTGCGGCCGCCAATCGCTGCCGAACAGCGACTGAATGATGCGGTGGACGCTCCCGAGCGCCATGTCGATCGACTGCCGCGGCGCGGTCGGTTGGCGGCCACGCAGATGCAGCGTAACGGTCACGGTCTGCTTGTTGCGGGTGACGTCCAGCTTCATGCCGTCGTGATGGATGGGGATGAAGCGCGAGAAGGCTTCGATGGCTTCGCCGACGGTCGCCTGTTCGCGCACGATCAGGCCAACCGCGCCGAAATTGGTCAGCCCGCCGCGCTCGGCGAGCCGCAAGCCGAAATCTTCGGCCCCGGAAGCTTCTGCCGACAATTCGAGCAGGCGGCGGAGACCGGTGACGGCAATGGGCGTGTCGGGCTTTTCGAGGCAGGCCAGCGGCAGCCTGACCTTGCGCATCATCTGTTTGGGGTCGAGCCCGACCGACCGGGCGACCTCCGGGTAATAGCTCAAGCCTGCGCTGCGAATGAGGTCGGTCATGCGACCCGTTCCAGTCAGCCATTCCCGCAGATGTCCCGAAATGTAAAGTTTCTGTCCCGATCCGTCAAATCCGGAAACAGGGTGGAACATACATAAGTGAAACCGAAGCACTGGCGCGGATGCCGTGCTCACGACGCGGGGCGCTATGAGGCCCTCGGCCGTCTCGGATCATTTGAGCAAGACATTATTGGATCGGGATCATGCCGGGAAACATGCTTTCCAAGGGTGAGGTATTCGTCATCGACACCGACGCCGCCTCCCGAGAACAACTTTCCACCGCGCTCCAACACAGCGCCTATGACGTGATCTGCTTCGCCGACGGTGCGTCTCTGCTGTCGGAAGCCAAGGCGCGGATGCCGGCTTGCGTGCTGCTGGAAATGCCACCCGATCGCTCCGGCCTCGACGTGCTCAAGCGCCTGCGTGAGGAAAACTGCATGGCGCCGGTGCTGGTGACTGCGGCTAACGGCAGCATCGCCATGGCGGTTGACGCGATCAAGAGCGGCGCGGCCGATTTCATCGAAAAACCGTTCCGCACCCACGATATCGTCGACCGGATCGATGCCGCCATCGACGAATTCGCACAGCCCGGCTCTCACCGACAGCGCTGGCTGCCCGGCTGCGAACCCCTGGCCGGGCGTGAAGGCGACGTGCTCGAACATCTCGCCGCCGGCCTCACCAACAAGGAGATCGCCCGACGCATGCATTTGAGCGCGCGGACGGTCGAGGGCTATCGCGCCGGCATCCTGAGAAAGGCCGGCGCCAAGAACGTCACCGATCTGCTCCGCCGCATCTTCGGCCAGGGTTCGTCCACCCAAGTCTAAAGTCTGAAGTCAAAAGCTTCGCCGCGGGACGCCACGTTCCGCGGCCTTGGTGCCGCCGCGGCCGCGCCCCACGGAAACCCCAATCGAACCAGTTCCTTCACTGCCGCGTCTCATCACATGGCGTGGCATCTTTTCGCGCGTCCGGCTGCGGCGCGGCGATATCGGCAGGGAGGAAATTTATGCGCATCATCGCAAAATATCTGGCGACGACGAGTCTGGTCCTGGTGACCAGTGCGGCCGCGTTGCCGTCATGGGCCGCAGACGTCGACGCCACATCGGCGATCGACACCGTCACCGTCTATCCCGATGGCGCCACCGTCACCCGTATCATCGCGCTGGACGTTGCCTCCGGCGACAGCACGCTGGTCGCCAGGGATTTTCCGCTCTCGCTCGATCCGTCCTCCCTCCGCGTCGAAGGCGAGGCGGGCGCAAAACTCACCATCGGCACGATCGATGCGCGGCCGCCGCGTGCGGCGCCGCCGGTCAACCTGTCCGAACTCGACAAGCGCATCGAAACGCTCAAGGACGAGCGCTCCGATTTGCAAGGAGCAATCGATGCGGCGGTTGCGCGGCGCAAATTCGCGCAGCGGTTTGCCGAAGCGTCCCCCGCCGGGCTCGGTGAAAAGGGCGAAGCGCGCCCGATCACCGAATGGCGGGCGGCGTTTGGCGCGGTCGGTGAGGAGATCGCGACCGCCGACACCGCGATCCGAGATGCCACGCGGAAACAGCGCGAGATCGATCGCCAGATCGCGCAACTCGAAGCCGAGCGCTCGGCCAAACCGCCGAGCAAGCTCGAGGTGCGCATTGACGTCGCCTCGGCGGCCGCGACCAAGGCAACGCTGCGTGTGACCTATGCCGTGCGCAACGCGCGCTGGCTGCCGCTCTACGACGCCCGGCTCGATACCGGCGCCAAGGACCGCAAGCCGCAACTCGAACTGGTCCGCCGCGCCGAGGTCACGCAATCGACCGGCGAGGATTGGTCGAACGTGACGCTTGGCGTCTCCACGGTTCGCCTCGGTCGTGGCGGCAGCGCGCCGGAGCTGAACTCGCTGGTCGCGCAGTATTTGCAAGTGCCGAAGCCGCGCGCGTTGGGTTCAGTCTCCGATACGGCAATGCCTGCGGCGGCACCGATGCAGCGAAAGGTGGAAGCCCCCGCCTACGCTGGCAGATCCAGGGAAGATCTTGCGGAACGCGCCGAAGAACAGCAGGCCGTTGCCGAGATCGGCGATTTCCAGGCCACCTTCAGGATTCCCGGCCGCGTCAGCCTCGGCGCCGCCGAGGGCGCCAAGAGCCTGCGCGTCGCTTCGATGAACGTGCCCGCCGATCTCATGGTGCGCGCGGCACCGGTGATGGACCCGACCGCCTTCCTCGAAGCGAGCTTCAAGCAGACTGATGACGCGACACTGCTGCCGGGCAAGGTCGCGATCTATCGCGACGGCGTCTTCGTTGGCCGCGGCAAGCTCTCGGCCTCCGCCAAAGACGACATCGTGCGGCTCGGCTTCGGCGCCGACGACAAGATCAAGGTCGAGCGCGCCGTGCTCAAGCGCAACGAAGGTTCGGCCGGTCTCCTGGTGACAACGTCGAAGACCGACGAGCGCGCATTCAAAACCACCGTCCGCAACGGCCACGACTTCCCGATCAGGGTTGCGATCGAGGATCAGCTGCCGGTCAGCGAGAACGAGGACATCGTGGTGGAGATGCTGCCGGCGACCACGCCGCCGACCGCAAGCAATATCCGCGACCGGCGCGGCGTGCTGGAATGGTCGTTCGACGCCAAACCCGCCGAGGTCAAGGACATCAACTTCGTCTGGCGCATCCGCTGGCCAAAGGACAAGAGCATGGTGATCGTGCCGGCTGGCTAGAGTCCGGCCACTGGCGGCGCCGCGCGCATCGACAGGTCACGTCCAGCCGGTTCGGTTTCGAGAGAGCCGAGCCCTGCTTCGCCTTCAGGAAATCCGCGACGTCGAGCAGCATGAACTCGTCGTCGTCGGCCTTGTTGGGATCGCGGCTGGACGAGAACGGCAGATTGTTATGCGTCTCCTGTTAGCGGATGCCGTCCTATGCAGATCGCGTGTTGCAGTTTTGTGAAACCGGGCCCAACGCCGCCGCCGCGGTTACTCCTTCACCGCGCCGGTCAGTGACGACACGTAATAATCCACGAACAGCGAGTAGAAGATCGCGACCGGCAGCGAGCCGAGCAGCGATCCCGCCATCAACGCCCCCCACTGGTAGACGTCGCCGGTGACGAGTTCGGTCAGGATCGCGACCGGCACGGTCTTGTTGGCGCCGCTCTGGATGAAGGCGAGCGCGTAGATGAACTCGTTCCAGGACAGCGTGAAGGAGAAGATGCCGGCCGAGATCAGGCCGGGTACCGCCAGTGGCAGCGTGATCCGGCGCAGGATCTGCAGCCGCGTGGCGCCGTCCACCAGCGCGCATTCCTCGAGCTCGTAGGGGATCGACTTGAAATAGCCGATCAGCAGCCAGGTGCAGAACGGCACCAGAAAGGTCGGATAGACCAGGATCAGGGCAAGCGGGCTGTCGAACAGGCCGAACTGCACGACCACGGTTGCGAGAGGAATGAACAGGATCGACGGCGGCACGAGATAGGCGAGATAGATGCCGAGACCGACATAGGCGCTGCCGCGAAAGCGCAGGCGTTCGATTGCATAGGCGGCAAGCGTGCTCGCGATCAGCGACAGCGTGGTCGAGCCGATCGCGACCAGCATCGTCGTCCACAGCCAGCGTGGATAGGCGGTATCGAACAAGAGATGCTTGATATGGGCAAGCGTCGGCGAGGAGATCCAGAACGGATTGTGCTCCTTGTAGTTCATCAGCTCCGCGTTCGGCTTGAACGACGTGATCGCCATCCAGTAGAACGGAAACAGCAGGATCAGCACGAAGCAGCCGAGCGGCAGGTAGATCATCATCAGCCGCCGCAGCCCGGAATCCCAGGCCATGGTGTCGGGCGCGGCCTTCGCGTCGGCGGTGGCCGGTTGAGCGACAAGATCAGTCATTGTTCTCTCCCTGCTGCCATTTGCGGCGCGCCAGGCCGAAATATGAGAACAGCGTCGCGAACACCAGGAACGGGATCATCGACACCGCGATCGCCGCACCTTCGCCGAGCTCGCCGCCGGCAATGCCGCGCTGGAAGGCCAGCGTTGCCAGCAAATGGGTCGAGTTGCCGGGGCCGCCACGGGTGATGGCATAGACGAGCTGGAAGTCGGTGAAGGTGAAGATGATGGAGAAAGTCATGACGATGGCGAGGATCGGCATCATCATCGGGAAGGTGATGTAGCGGAAGCGCTGCCAGGCGGTGGCGCCATCGAGCATCGCGGCCTCGTACAGCGAGGGCGAGATGGTCTGCAGCCCCGCCAGCAGCGAGATCGCGACGAAGGGAATGCCGCGCCAGATGTTGGCGGCGATCAGCGAGAAGCGCGCCGGCCAGGGCGAGCCGAGGAAGTCGATATTGGTCGTGCGCCAATGCAGCACGTCGACCAGAAGGTAGGAGATGATCGAGAACTGCGGATCGTAGATCCACCAGAACGCCAGTGCCGACAGCACCGTCGGCACGATCCAGGGCATCAGGATGATCGCACGCAACAGGCTCTTGAGCGGAAAATGGTTGTTGAGCAGCAGCGCGAGCCAGAAGCCGAGCGCGAACTTCCCGAACGTCGCGATCGCCGTGTACACCACGCTGTAGAACACCGCGTTCCACCACAGGGAATCGGTGAGCAGATACTGGAAGTTCTCCAGGCCGACGTAGACGCCTTTTCTGCCGATCGTTGTGTCGGTGAAGGCGAGCCAGATGCCGAGGCCCAGCGGATAGGTCAGGAACACCGCGAGCAGCCCGATCGCGGGTGCGAGGCACATCACGATCAGGAACGGCTTGTAGTCGAACAGGCGTACCAGCCAGGATGGCTGCCGCTGTGCGAGTACGGGGGAGGAGAGGGTGGTCACGGACATCGGTCAGGCGTCCTGTTCTAGACTGTCACCACATCCGTCATTGCAATCGAAGCGAAGCAATCCAGTCTGTCTGCGCAGTTACAGTCTGGATTGCTCAGTCGCTTCGCTCTCGCAATGACGGTCGCTTTATCGTCGGGCGTTATTTCTGGCGCCGGAAGTACCGCTTGCTGCGCTGCTCGGCTTCCGCGGCCGCGGCTTCCGGCGTGGCAGCGCCGGTCGCAACGGACGCGAACATCTGAATCAGCACATAGTCGGCGCTGACGGCACCGGTCGCCGTCGAGATCGGGCCGGCGTAGCCGTCATAATAGGTGCTGTTCATTGTGTCCTTGAACAGCTTCACCTTGGGATCCTGCGCCCACACGCCGGCCTCGCCATAGGCGGCCAGCGGCTGAGACCAGTAGCCGGAGTTGGCGTTGAGCCAAGGCTCGTACTGGTCCTTTTCCAGCATGTATTGCAGGAAGGACTTTGCGGCGTTGGGGTACTGGCTGTGCTTGAACACCATGGCGTTCAGGGTCAGGCCCGCCATCGGAGAGACCTTGGCCAAGCCCTTCGGCAGCAACTGATGCTCGCTGTCGTCGGCGATCGCCTTGGTCGCGGGATCGTTCTTCAGCGAGAAATACAGCGAGACGCCGTTGGCGGTCAGCGCGATCTCCTGCGCGGCGTAGGCGCGGTTGTTGCTGACGTCATTCCATGACGTCGTGCCGGCGATGAAGGTAGGGTAGAGCTGCTTGACCCAGTTCAGTGCGGCGATCGTCTCCTTGCTGTTGATGACGACGTTGCCCTCTTCGTCGAGCAGGGCCGCGTTGTGCGACCACAGCGCCCAGCTCGCGAAGCCGTTGCCGTCGCCCTTGGCATTGCCGAGCGCGAAGCCTGCCGGCTTGCCGGCCTTCTGGAGCTTCCGGCACAGGTCGAGGATTCCGGCATGGTCTTCCGGCACCTTGTCGAAGCCCACCGATTGCAGGATCGATTTGCGGTAGATCAGGGGCCCCGCGGTGGCGCCAAACGGCAGCCCGATCCAGGTGGGGCTCTTGTTCTTCTTGCCGTAGCGCTGCGCCAGCGGCAGCCAGCCGCCGTAGCGCTTGCCGAGATAGTCGGCGACGTCGGTCAGCTCGACCAGCTTGTCAACATAGATGTGCGGTGCGTCGGAGAAGCCGATGATGATGTCGGGACCGGCGCCGGAATTCGAGGTCACCGCAGTCTGCTGGTTGATGTCTTCCCAGCCGACGAAATCGACCTTGACCTCGACACCGGTCTCCTTGGTGAATTTTGCCGCATTGGCGCGGAACACGTCTTCGTCGGCCTGGACGAAGCGTACCGGTCGCAGCATGCGCAGGGTTGCGCCTTTCTCGATCGGCAGTTTCGGTGCGGGGACGTCGGCGGCCTTGATCGCGGATTGGGCGTTTGCCGGAGCACCGGTTGCCGCGATCGCGGCAGCGGACAGGCCCAGCGCCAAGGCATCACGACGTGTGATGTCGTTCCTCATCGATTTCTCCCTATATGTTTCCCTTCCCGGCGTTGATCGCCGGTGAAGGGTCTTTTCGGTTTCCGGCGCGCCTGGCGGCCGGCCGCCTAGCTGTTCGGACCGCGGTCCATGCTGACAGGCTGCCAGCGGCGGAGCGCGGTGTCTTGCAGCACCGACGGATTGACGCAGCTTACCGGCCACATGCCCTGAAGCACCAGTGACAATTCGTAGCCCACCCGGCGCTTGCGCGCCTCGTCGAACCGTGCCGAGGCCGAGGCGACATGGGCGGTCAGGGTCACGTTCTCCATGCCGAGCAGCGGATTGTTGTGCGAGGGCGGTTCCTTCTCCAGCACGTCGAGGCCGGCATGGGCGATCCAGCCCTCCTGGAGCGCCTTGATCAGGCTCTCCTCGTCCACAGTGGCGCCGCGGCCGGTGTTGATGAAGACCGAGCCCTTCTTCATCTGCCGGAAGTGCTTCTCGGTGAGCATGTGATGCACCTCCGGCCGGGCGGGGGCGTGCATCGAGACGAAATCGGATTGCGACAACACCTCGTTCAGCGTTGCCGGGATCACGCCGTGGTCGGACATCAGCGTTTCCTGGATGAACGGATCGTAGGCAATCATGCGCAGGCCGAACGGCGCCGCGCGCTTCGCAACCGCGCGCGCGACGCGGCCGAACGAGACGAAGCCGAGCGTCTGGCCCATCAGCCGCGGAATCTTCGACAGCGCCGGCCGGCCCTCGGCCCAGCGGCCGCTGCGCACCATCCGGTCCTGCTCGACCAGCCGGCGGAAGCCGGCGAGCAGCAGCATCATGGCATGGTCGGCGACCTCCTCGATGAAGGTGTCGGGGATGTTGGTGACGGGAATGCCGCGCGCCGTCGCGGCCTTGATGTCGACGCTGTCGACGCCGACGGAGCCGAGCGTGATGACTTTGCAGGTCTCCAGAGCGTCGATGATCGTCTTGGTGATCGGGATGCCCTTGGCGTAGATGGCGTCGGCGGTCCTCGCGGCGGCGATGAACCCGGCCTCGTCGGCAGGAGCCTCGACGATCTCGGCGTCGATCGGATCGAGCGCCTCGCGCTCGTAGGAATAATCGCTGCTCGCGACGGTGAAGCTCGCGCCCTTCGGCGTCACCACCCTGTATTTCGGCATGTCCTGCTCCCGATTTGGTTTCTTGTTGGGGCCCGGCCTTCGCGCGGGCCTTCGCGCCTTTTACGCGAAATCGGGCAGGTCGCGTACAATTCCCAGTTGTCGTTGAGGTGATTTATACGACCGGTTCGACCCCTTCTCCGGGCTTCTACGGGGCGTCCCGTAACAGGTTGCTAAGGGGTCCCCACTAAAACTTGATTTAATTTCGACCGACTCACTCGCGCGTCCTTATCCCTTTGTTGCCGGAGCCTCCCGTGAAATTGAGCAATCTGAAGATCGCCCCCAAGCTCGGCATTCTTGTCGGCGTCACCTTGTTTGGCCTGTGTATTTCCGGGGTTCTTGCCGGCTATCTGATGAAGCGCGAGATGGTGAATGCGCGCATCGACCAGGCCAAGGCCATCGTCGAGATGGGTCGCAACTATGCGATTACGCTGAAGAAGCGCATCGACGCCGGCGAGCTGACGAAGGACGCCGCGATGACGGAGCTTCGGCGCTATGGCAACGCGATGACCTACGACAAGGGCGCCGGCTATCTGTTCGGCACCTCCTATGATGGCATCACGCAGCTCGCGCCCGATCCCAAGCAGATCGGTATCGATCGCATGGACGTCGAAACCAACGGCCGCAAGCTGAACCGCGAATTGATGGCAGGCGTGAAGGCCAACGGCGACACGATGCTGTATTATGAATATGTGAAGCCCGGTCAGGACACGCTGATCCGCAAGATCGGCTATGCGATGGCAGTCCCCGGTCTCGACATGTTCATCGGCACGGGCGCCTATCTCGACGATATCGACGCCAAGATGGGCCCGGTCTACTGGCTGCTTGGCTTCGCCATGCTCGGCATCATGATCGTCGCCGGCAGCGTTGCCTGGCTGATCGGCCGCAGCATCAGCCGTCCGCTCGCGCTGCTCGGTACCCGCATGAAGGATCTCGCCGACGGCAAGCTCGAGGGCGACATCCCCGGTGTCGGCCGCAGCGATGAGGTCGGCGCGATGGCTTCGACCGTCCAGATATTCAAGGACAACGCCGTTCGCATTCGCGGTCTGGAAAGGACCGAAGCGGATGCCAAGGATCGCTCCGCGGCGGAACGTCGCAGCACGATGGAGGGTATTGCCAGCGACTTCGAACGCAGCGTCAACGGCATCGTCCGCTCGGTCTCCTCGGCCGCGACGGGCATGCAAGCCACGGCGCAGTCGATGACCGCGACCGCCAGCGACGCCTCTACGCGTGCGGCGACTGTCGGCGTGGCCTCACAGAGAGCGTCGGGCAATGTCGGCACGGTTGCTGCGGCCGCGGAAGAGCTGTCGAGCTCGGTTGCGGAAATCTCCCGCCAGGTGACGCGCTCGACCGAGGTGGCGAGCCGCGCCGTCAACGACGCCGAACGCACCAATGCCACGGTGCAGGGGCTCTCCACCGGCGCCGAGAAGATCGGCGAGGTGGTCAAGCTGATCCACTCGATCGCCGCGCAGACCAATTTGCTCGCCCTCAACGCCACCATCGAGGCGGCCCGTGCAGGCGAATCCGGTCGTGGCTTCGCCGTCGTCGCCTCCGAGGTCAAGGCGCTTGCCAACCAGACCGCGAAGGCGACCGAGGAAATCTCCGCCCAGGTTGCGGCAATGCAGACCTCGACCAGCGATGCGGTCGCAGCCATCGGCGGCATCACCCAGACCATCGCCGAGATGAGCGAGATCACCGCGGGCATTTCCGCGTCGATCGAGCAGCAGGGCGAGGCCACCCGCGAGATCGCCCGCAACATCCAGTCGGTCGCGGCCGGCTCGAGCGAGATCAACACCCATATCGGCAGCGTCGCCTCGGCCGCGGAAGCCACCGGTACGGCCGCCTCCGACGTGCTCACCAACGCCCGCGAGCTGGACAACCAGTCCGGCGCGCTGCGCAGCGCGGTGGATGGCTTCCTCGCCAAGGTGCGCGCGGCGTAAGACAGGTTCTCGTGCCCCGGACGCAGCGCAGCGCTTCTTCAGCGGTGCGCTGCAGAGCCGGGGCCCATGCCTGTCGCATTCTGGGTCCCGGCTCTGCGTCGCACCGCTTCGCGCTGCGCCGCGTCCGGGACACGAGACCGTCCTACTGCTTCTCGATCCCCGCTTCCCGGATCAGCTTCTCCCACAACACCAGCTGCTCGTTCACGAACGTGCCGAGCTGCTCCGGCGTGCCCGAAAATGCGTCCATGCCGAGGGTGGCGAGCTGGGCCTTGATCTCCGGCTTCTCGACGATCTTCCGGATCTCGGCGTTGAGCCGCGTCACGATTTCCTTGGGCAGACCGGCGGGACCGAAATAGCCCTGCCACGACGAGATGTCGAAGTCCGGCACGCCGGCCTCCTGCATCGAGGGCAGGGTCGGCACCAGCGATGAGCGGTCCTTGGTCGTGACAGCGAGCGCACGTAGCGCGTTGCCCTGGACGTGGGGCAGGCCGGTCAGGATATCCACGAACATCATCGAGACGCGGCCGCCCATGACGTCGTTGAGCGCCGGCGGCGAGCTCTTGTAGGGCACGTGCAGGAGGTCGAGCCCGGCATTGTGCGCAAAGGTCGCGCCTGACACGATCGCCGAGGACGAGCCCGAGGCGTAGCTCAGCTTGCCGGGATTGGCCTTGCCGTAGGCGACCAGCTCGCCGACGGTCTTGGCCGGTACTTCCGGGTGGATCACCAGCATGAAGGGCAGGTCGCCGGTGCGCGCGATCGGGGTGAAGTCCTTGACCGGATCGTAGGTCAGGCTTTTGAGCAGATAGGGATTGGCCGAATGCGTGGTGTTGGTGGTCACCAGCAGCGTGTAGCCGTCGGGGGCGGCGCGCGCGACATAGGTCGCGGCGATCATGCCGTTGGCGCCCGCCTTGTTCTCGATGACGATGCCGACGCCGAGCGCCTGTGACAAATGCTGCGAGATCAGCCGCGTCGTGGTGTCGGTGCCGCTGCCGGCCGCAAACGGCAGCACCAGCGTGATGTTGCGGCTCGGATAATTGTCGGCCTGCGCAGCGGATGCGGCGGCGAGACAAAGCGCGGCGGTGCCGACGGCACGCAGGTTTCGGATCAACGCTGAAAGCATGTCTGGTCGTTCCCTCTTTTTTCGTTGGCGGGGAACCTAGCGTCTCCTCGTTGAAATCGGAAGGCGCGAGTTTGTCGCCTTGTCTCCGCACTGCGGAATTACTTCACCGCAGAGCCCTGGCGCGAGGCGATCACGACGCCGGCGAGCACCAGCAGGTAGCCGATCAAATGGTAAGGCTGGAGCTTTTCGCCGAGCAGCAGGATCGCCATCGCTGAGCCGAACACCGGCACCAGATGGAAGAACGGCGCGGCGCGGTTCGGGCCGATCAGCGCCACACCGCGGTTGAAGAAGAGATAGGCCAGCGTCGAAGGAAAGATCAGGATGTAACCCAGCGTCGCCAGCGTCACCGTGTCGAATTGCATGACATGGCCGCTCCAGGCCTCCCAGATCGCGGTCGGCAGCAGCATCGTCGCGCCGCAGCAGGTGGTGAAGGAGAGAAACGAGAGCTGGTGGATCTTCGGTCGCCGCGGAATGAAGGCGGAGTAGATCCCGAACGCGACCACCGAGGAGGCGAACATGATGTCACCCCGGTTGAAGCTGATGCTTGCGAGCGCCGCGAAATCGCCGTGCAGGATGATGACGAGCACGCCGAGCAGCGAGATCGCGATGCCGGCGAGCTGCGCACCCGTCAGCCGGACGCCGAACAGCACCAGCGACCACAGCGCCACGAACAGCGGTCCGGCCGACTGGATCAGCAGCGCGTTCAGCGCTTCCGTATATTGCATCGCCCAGTACGAAATCGCGTTGTTGAAGGCAAAGCCCACCAGCGACAGGAACAGCATCAGCGGCAGGCTTTTGCGCAAATTCGGCCAATCGCGCTTCAGATGCGGCCAGGCGAACGGCAACAGGATCAGGAATACGCCGAACCAGCGGATCGTGGTCACCGTCAGCGGCGGCACATGCGCGCCGACATGGCGCGCGAGCACGATGTTGCCGGCCCAGAACAGTGAGCTCAGGCTGAGCAGCAGATAAGGCTGGTTGTTGAGCCAACTGGCCGGATTGGGGGGCTTTGGCGCGGGCGAAGCGATCGTCATTGGCGTTGGATACAAGCTTGCGCCGGATTTGCGTCGTGACACAAGTCACGTCGCCGCAATGCTACAATGCAGGCATGACCAGAGGAGGCGGCATTGGCGGTTAATATGTTGAACATCCACGGCCTGGGGCGGCTCGATCAGGATGCCCCGGTGGTGATGCTGAATCTGATGCGCTTCCACGAGCGTTCGCGCGACGGCGACGGATCCGGCTGGGACGCATATTTGCGCTACAGCGCCGTCACAGTGCCCATGATCAAGGCGCGCGGCGGCACGCTGCTCTGGACCGGCGACGCCAAGGCGGTCGCGCTCGGCGCGCAGCAGGGAAACGATTGGGATTTCGCGGCGCTGGTCTATTATCCCACCGTCGCGGCTTTCCTCGCCATGATGACGTCAGAAGCCTATGAGACGGAGGCCGACCCGCATCGCGTCAACGGCTGCGCGGAGCACGTCATCATTGCGACGAGCGAGGCGTACAGCAAGTTCAAGATCGGCTGACGTTGGGCGTCAGTTATGTCGCCTGCTTCCGCGACGCCACGAACACGCCGGCCAGGACCAGCGCAAAACCGATGAAGTGGAACGCCCGCGGGTTTTCGCCGAGGAACGCCATCGCCATGATCGAGCCGAACACCGGCACGACATGGAAGAACGGTGCGGCGCGGTTGGCGCCGATCAGGCGGACACCACGGTTGAAGCAGAGATAGGCGAGCGTCGACGGGAACACCGCGACATAGAACAGGGTCAGGAGATTTGGTCCGTCGAGCTTCATCAGGGGACGTGCGGACAGCTCCCAGATCTCCAGCGGAATGAGACAGGCCGCACCGCAGCCGAAAGTGAAGGCGAGGAACGACAGGCCATGCATCGGCGGCCGCTTCAATGTCAGCACCGAATACAGCGCGAAGATGATGAGCGCGACGATGAAGATGAGGTCGCCCTTGTTGAAATCGATGTTCGACAGCGTGGTGAAATCGCCATGCAGCAGGATGATCAGCACGCCGCACATCGAGAGCAGCACGCCAAAAGCCTGCGCCGCGGTGAGCCTGATACCGAGGATGGCCAGCGACCACAG
Source organism: Bradyrhizobium sp. LM2.9 (assembly GCF_054056555.1). Lineage (NCBI taxonomy): Bacteria > Pseudomonadati > Pseudomonadota > Alphaproteobacteria > Hyphomicrobiales > Nitrobacteraceae > Bradyrhizobium > Bradyrhizobium sp. LM2.9. The sequence goes on along the minus strand of NZ_JBSRYJ010000002.1, from coordinate 4,544,201 downwards.
CGCCACGACCAGCGGTGCGGCCGATTGCAACAGGAGAGTATTGAGCGCCTGCGTATGCTCCAGCGCCCAATATTGCAGAGTGTTGAAGGCGCCGATGCCCGTGATCGAGAGCGTGACCATCAGGCCGAGCTTGCCGCGGATCGCGGGCCAGTCTTGCGCCAGATGTTTCCAGGCGAACGGCAGCACCAGCAGGAAGGCGAAGAACCAGCGCAGGAAGGACAGCGTGACCGGCGGGATATGACCGGCGGCGAGCCGCCCGACGACGGCATTGCCGGCCCAGCACAGCGCGGTGATGCTGAGCAGCAGGTAAGGCTGGTTGGCGATCCAGCCGTGACCGGATGTCTCCGCGCTTGTGGTCTGGCCGGTGGCGGACATTGTGATTGTTATGGCCCCGCGTCATGCGCCGAAGCCTTCCGGCCCGGCGTTGTCCGGGCCGGCGCGTGGCCCGGCTCCTCTCAAAGACACGGAAATCGGGGCTGCATCAACGGGGGGCGGATGCATCGCGACCATGCAGCGGCAGATGCGGCGCCTTACGCTTTGGTCGAAGCTATCGCACAGCCTTGGAATATTTCTGGATTTTCAGGGGATATCAAAGGCTTGGGATGGGCTTCGGGCCCCGAAAAAGCCCCGTTCTAGCTTGCCTAGAGAGGCTGCTTCCTTTATCCGGTTGGGCTGCCTCGCGTGCGAACGGCCTCTGGCCGGGAATCAGGCTGGGCCGCAGGCATGGTCCCGGAAAAGTGGGTACCGGTTTTCCGTTTGGATCATGCCGCTTACAGAGAAATCTTCGAAGGATTACCCGCGAATGGCCAATGTTGTCGTCGTCGGCGCCCAATGGGGCGACGAGGGAAAGGGCAAGATCGTCGACTGGTTGTCGGAGCAGGCGGACATCGTGGTCCGCTTCCAGGGCGGCCATAACGCCGGCCATACGCTGGTGATCAACGGCGAGACCTACAAGCTGGCGCTGCTGCCGTCCGGCGTGCTGCGGCCGTCGAAACTCGCCGTCATCGGCAATGGCGTGGTGTTCGATCCGCAGGCTTTCCTCGACGAAGTTGCAAAACTGAAGGGACAGGGCGTCGCCATCAGCCCGGACAACCTGCGCATCGCGGAGAACGTCACACTGATCCTGCCGTTGCATCGCGAGCTCGACGCCCTGCGCGAATCCTCCAACGCCGCGACCGCGATCGGCACCACCCGTCGCGGCATCGGGCCGGCTTACGAAGACAAGGTCGGCCGCCGTGCCATCCGCTTGATGGACCTCGCCGATCTCGACACGCTCCCGCACAAGATCGACCGGCTGCTTGCTCACCACAATGCATTACGCCGCGGCCTCAATCTGCCGGAGTTCGACGGCAAGGCCATCCAGGACGAATTGACCGCGTTCGCGCCGCAGCTGCTGCCCTATGCAGAGACGGTGTGGCGGCTGCTCGACATCAAGCGGCGCGAGGGCAAACGCATCCTGTTCGAGGGTGCGCAGGGCGCGCTGCTCGACGTCGACCACGGCACCTATCCCTATGTGACGTCGTCCAACACGGTGGCGGCGCAAGCGGCGACCGGCACCGGCATGGGCCCGGGCGCGGTCGGCTATGTGCTCGGCATCTGCAAAGCCTACACGACGCGCGTCGGCCAGGGTCCGTTCCCGACCGAACTCAACAACGAGATCGGCGAGGAGATCGGTCGCCGCGGCAAGGAATTCGGCGTCAACACCGGCCGCAAGCGCCGCTGCGGCTGGTTCGATGCCGTCTTGGTCCGGCAGACTGTCCGCACCTGCGGCATCACCGGTCTGGCGCTGACGAAACTCGACATTCTCGACGGCTTCGATTCGATCGACGTCTGCACCGGCTACATGCTGGACGGCAAGGAAATCGACCATCTGCCGGCGGGCGAGGGCGCCCAGGCCCGGGTCGAGCCGATCTACGAGACCATCGAAGGCTGGAAGGAGCCGACCGCAAACGGCCGTTCCTGGGCCGACCTGCCGGCCCAGGCCATCAAATATGTCCGCCGGATCGAGGAATTGGTGGGGTGCCCCGTCGCGCTGCTTTCCACCAGCCCCGAACGCGAGGATACTATTCTGGTGCAAAATCCGTTTGAGGCTTAACGATATCTTACCGGGACGTGCGCTAGTTGAGTTGAAATGGCTGATTACTATCCGCTGATCGCCCGCGCTATTGCAGCCCTGGACCCCAACGCTCCCGGCGAGAGCCGTCGCGCGCTCTACGAGCGGGCGCGCACGGCGCTGATCGCGCAGCTCCGCAGCGTGCAGCCGCCGCTCTCCGAATCCGAGATCACCCGCGAACGGCTGTCCCTGGAAGAGGCCGTCCGCAAGGTCGAATCGGAAGCTGCCCAGCGTGCCCGCGAGGCCTCGCGCCCCGGTGGCGGTGCCCGCAGCAGCGGCAGCGGCGATGCCTTCCGCCGCGCCAGCACCCGCGCCACCGAGGGCAACGCGCCCGCGCCCCAAACCGCTGCCCCGCCGCGCACCCGTCCGGCTCCGCCGCCGCCGCGCGCCGATCGGCCGTCCTTCAACGTCGATGACCAGGGCGACGCCCCGCGTGCGCCGCGGGCCCCGCGTTTCGACGCGCCGCGCCAGTCGGGTCCGTCGGCACCGCCGCCGATGCCGGAGCCTCCGCCGGCCGGACGTGATCGCGCCAGTGGGCGCCGTCAGCCGGACGTCGGGCCGCCGTTGCCGCCTGCACCGGGCGTACGCGGCTTCCGTGACATCACGGCCGACGCCAATGATCTCGGCGGCGCCGCCGCGCAGGCCAACCGTGCCGCGCGCCGCACCTACGCCAACGTGCCCTCGCCCTCTCCGGAATTCGACCGGCTCGAGCCGAGCCTGGAAAATCGCGCCGCCGGGGAGGCGCCTTATTCCTACGACGAATCGATCGAGGAAGCCGAGCGCTACGCGCCGCAGTCGCAGTCGCCATCGCAGCGTCCGCACATCCCGGTTCTCGACCGCAATACCAACAAGAAGCGCGCCCGCACCGGCTCCGTTTTTCCGTTCAAGAGCGCAATCGCCGTCGGCATCGTGCTGATCCTGGTCGGTGCCGGCATCCTCTGGGGCAAGCAGCTGGTCCAGACCGCGAGCGGCCTGTTCAAGTCTTCGCCGACGCAGGTGGTGGAGGCGCCGAAGGATTCGTCGCAGCCGCAGAGCAAGCCGAAGATTCCGGATCGCGTCGGCCAGCCTTCAGCCAGCGACCAGCCGGTCGCGCCGGTGGCGCAGAAGGTGGTGCTCTATGACGAGGATCCGTCCGACCCCAAGGGCAAGCAATATGTCGGCTCGGTGGTGTGGCGGCTCGAGCCGATCAAGGCGTCCGGCAACCAGAAGGCCGACGTCGCCGTGCGCGCCGACATCGAGATCCCCGATCGCAAGTTCAAGATGACGATGTCGTTCCGCCGCAACACCGACTCGTCGCTGCCGGCGAGTCACACCGCGGAATTGACCTTCATTCTGCCGCCGGATTTCCCGGGCGGCAGCGTCTCCAACGTGCCCGGCATTTTGATGAAGTCGAACGAGCAAGCCCGCGGCACGCCGCTCGCAGGTCTCGCGGTCAAGGTCACCGACGGCTTCTTCCTGGTCGGCCTCTCCAACGTCGATGCCGACCGCAGCCGCAACGTCCAGCTCCTGAAGGAGCGCTCCTGGTTCGACGTGCCCCTGGTCTACGCCAACCAGCGCCGCGCCATCATCGCCATCGAAAAGGGCGCCCCCGGCGAGCGCGCCTTCAACGACGCCTTCGCGCAGTGGGGCGACTGAGGTCGCGCCTGACTGTCGTTCACCTTTCCCTCCGGAGAGGTGAACCGGGCATTCAACGATCCAACCGAAATTGAACCGGCGCTATTGCGCAGCAGCTTCTCGTTTGCGCGATCCTGTCGCGGCTGCGTGCTCGCGGTCCATCACGGCACGACAGCCGGGGCTGACCTGCGCCTTTTTGTGAACCATGCAGGCTCTGATCCTGGGGATGTCGGGGATTTCACTCGAGCAGAGCCGCATGGCATCGCCGGAGCACATCTGTTGCGCTTCGGACGAGAAGGCGAGGCCGGGCGATGTCTGGAATGCGACGGCGGTGGTGGCGATGGCGAAGAGAGTTGCGATTGTCTGATAGCGTGTCATGCAGAATGCGTCCCCGAGTTCCGTGGGCTTGAGCCACTTGGTTTTTGGGGCGCCGCACGCGGCTTGATCTGCCGCATGTCACAGCCTTCACGCCGGGACCTCAATCCCGCATGTGGTCGCTCGATCTCTCGTGATGTGCGAATCGAAAAGTGCTGCGCCGCCCGAGCCAAGTATGCGCCATTGTCACGCGGCCGCAATGGGACGCAAAAAGGAATTCGCAATTGTTGCGTGCACGTCACGCACAAAAACGGCGCGCGCGATCAGATCAACCGATCGGAGGATACGCTCGCTTGTTCCGCGTCGCCCGCGCCAAGCCCTGCGGCGTGTTCCTCGACGGCGGTGACGCCTCTTGCTGTGAGTTCGAACAGATCGCCGTCTTTCATCACGTAACCGTCGGCGATCAGCTGTCCCACCTTGCCTTGCCGATCGTCGGCGAAGGCAACGGACTGACTGATGTCCCTGAGGATCGAGAGCTGTTCGTCGCGCAACATGGCTTCACTCTCCGTTCGAGCGGAATGGTCCGGTCCTTACATGCCGTGGCTCTGAAACACCTTCTTGCAAGAGCGCGACAGCTTGGCTCTGTTGGCCTGCAAGCAGCCTTGTACCGCCGTGTCGTTGCCGAGCTCTTTTCGGCACAGCCGCGAAGCATCGCGCGAGCAGGCCTGCTGTTCCTGCGGGGTGCCGCCATGACCTTGCGCGCGCGCAGGCAGGCTCGACAGGCCGGTCAGGACCGTCAACGCGATCGTCGTCAGAAAGAACAGTTCGCGGGACATCGGCGGCTCCAAATCTGACAGGTGAGTTTCAAGTCCTGTCTGAACTCGTCGCTATGCCGCTTGTTCCCAAAGGCAGAGCCCGCACCCCGCTATTCAAGGTTCCCGCGGCACTGCTATAACAGGGCGAAGGATGGGGGTGGTTGATGAAACGCTATCTGGTGTTTGCGCTGGTCGGCCCGTTCGTGGGCGGGTTCCTGCTGCTGCTGACGACGACTTATCAGTCCGGCTATTGGGCCCAGACCAACCTCGGCGAGGTCGGCAAGCTGTTCGCAGTATTCTTCAAATCGCTGCAATACAGCTATCTGTTCGGCTTCCTGCCCTCGCTGATGCTCGGCGCGGTCGACGATATTCTGCTCCACGTCCGCCGGATCGGCCCGGTGCTGCGGATGCTGCTGGTCGGCGTGTTCGCTTTCATCCTGGCCTCCCTGACCTACAGTTCGCGTGGGCCGGATTCGGGCGCGGTGCAGTTCATCCTGTACGGCCTCGTCGGGTTCGTGCCGGCGGTGATTTCATCCTGGCTCGTGCATAAATATGTCGCGGAGCCGCTGCCGGCGGCGGCGCGGAGCTGAGCGCACGACCCCTTGATCAGGGCCGCAGCAACCTCCGCCGCGCTGGCGCGTTGCCTTGAGATCATGACCATGTCCGATGACGATATTCTTGCTCCACGCCGATCCCGTTCGGGAAGCCGCTCGGGTGCGGCCTCTTCGGGCAGCGAGGGGCGTGGGCCGATCATCGACCAGGACGGTCGCGAGATCCGGCCCGAAACGCTGGAGCAAGGCTTTCGCGAATTTCGCTTCGAATTCGGCAAAGATAATCCATTTGCTGGCAGCCCGTTCGGCAATCTGACGCGCGAGCAGCGGATCGCGCGGATCGAGGCGATCGCAAAGCTGCTCGACGTCGCTTTCGTCCTGCCCGGCACCAATATCCGCTACGGCATCGACGGGCTGATCGGACTGATCCCCATCGTCGGCGACATCATCACGACCGCGATCTCGCTGTGGCTGGTGCGTGAGGCCCGCGCGCTCGGCGCGCCCTGGTACCTCACCGCGCGCATGCTCGGAAATGTCGCCGTCGACGGCGTGGTCGGCATCGTCCCGTTCGCAGGCGACGCCTTCGACGTCATGTTCCGCGCCAATATGCGCAACGTGCGCCTGTTGCGCCGCTGGCTCGACAAGCAGCCGCGCACCTGACACTCCCCAAAACGCAAAAAGCGCGACGGCTTATGGCCATCGCGCCTTCAGCGCACATCGGAGACTTGCGATAAAGCAGGCTTGCAATAAAGGAGGCTTGCGAGAAAGCTTACGCCGCGTCGGCGTCGGCGTTCTCGACGGGCTCAGGCTTGCGGTGACGGGGCAGCGGGAAGGCTTCGCTTTCGTAAAGCGAGCGGATCCCGTTCTGGTCGAAGCGCGCTTCTTCGACCTGGAGATAGGCGCCGTTCAGCGAATCCGTCGGCAGCTGCTCCATTGCGAACTGCACGGCTTCGGCCGCGGTACCAAACCGCCGATAGGTGAAGCCCGCGCGCTTCTTCTTGCGGATCGCGGCGGGAAAGAGTTCGGCGGAGGTGTTGAAGTTGAACGGACGCAGTGGACGCATGGTCAAAGACCTCGTGATCGCTCTGGGGCTTTAAGCGCGTGGGATTTGGACGGGCGGAGGCCACGATCAGGTGGGCCCGCCGCACATGTCATTTTCGTTCTCTAATATAGGCCGTTTTGACAAAATTGCGACCCCTGCGATGAGAGATGATGAATCCACGCATGGCAGGTCCGCGACTTGGAAAGTCGCAATAACATCAATGGCTTGATTGGTTTATAGCTTACCGAGGAGCAGCAGCACGAGCAGCACCACCAGCACGAGGCCCCCGATCCCCATGCCGGAATGGCCCATCCCGTAGCCGTAGCCACCGAAGCGGCCCGACAGGCCGCCGAGCAGATAAATGATCACCAGGATGATCAGGATGGTCCCAAGCGTCATGGCATCCTCCCTGACGGCCGCCTAAACATGATGGTCGGCCGTACCGCCAAAGAAGAAAAGCACATCGCGTCCCCCGGTTCCATGACGGAACCGGGGGACACGCAACGATTATTTCGGCTCGAGCTTCAGCGCCGCCGAGTTGATGCAGTAGCGCAGGCCGGTCGGCCCGGGGCCGTCAGGGAAGACATGGCCGAGATGGCCGCTGCACTTGGAGCAGAGCACCTCGGTGCGGATCATGCCGTGGGTGACGTCCCGCTCCTCGTCGACATGGCTTTCGACGGCGGGCCGGGTGAAGCTCGGCCAGCCGCAGCCGGAATCGAACTTCGCATCGGATTCGAACAGCTCGTTGCCGCAGCCGGCGCAGGTATAGGTGCCGGCGCGGTGGTCGTGCTCATATTCGCCGGAGAAGGGACGCTCGGTCGCCTTCTCGCGCAGCACCGCGTACTGCATCGGCGACAACTCGCTGCGCCATTGCTCTTCGCTCTTGATGACCTTGTCGTCTGTGGTTTTCGTCTTGGTGTCGGGCATGGGTCTCCCGTCTTTTTTGGTGATCTCGCGATCAGTTGGTAGCCTTGCTGGCACTCACCAGCGTCGGCTTCTCAATGTAGTTATCCGCGAACAGCTTTTTCAGGTTCTCGACCTTCGGGAGATCGTTGTAGGCGATATAGGGCTGGTTCGGATGCAGCGTCAGATAGTCCTGGTGATAGGCCTCCGCCGGATAGAACGCCTCCAGCGCGCCGACCTTGGTCGCGATCGGCTTGCTGAAGACCTTGGCGCCGTTGAGCTGGGCGATATAGGCCTCGGCCACCTTCTTCTGCTCGTCGGAGGTGGTGAAGATCGCCGAGCGATATTGCGTGCCGCTGTCGGGACCCTGGCGGTTGAGCTGGGTCGGATCGTGCGCCACCGAGAAGTAGATCTGGAGGATCTTGCCGTAGGAGATCTTCTTCGGATCGTATTTGATCTCGACCGCTTCCGCGTGGCCGGTCCGGCCGCTCGAAACGGTCTGGTAGTCGGCCGTCGCCTTGGTGCCGCCGGCATAGCCGGAGACCGCGTTGACGACGCCTGCGGTGTGCTGGAACACGCCCTGCACGCCCCAGAAGCAGCCGCCGGCGATCACGGCGGTCTGGGTCCCGCTTGCGGGGGCCGCATCCACCGCGGGAGTCGGGATCACGACCGCATCCTCGGCGGCCCGGGTCGGCGCGGCAAAAGCCAGCGTCAGGGCGGTGGTTGCGGCGAGCAGGGACAGGATGGCAGGTCGGCGCATGGCGATCCTCTTTCGGAAGGTCTGACAGTCTAGGGCGGTCGGAGCCGGGCGAACAGCCTGCCCGGGATTTCCAGACGTTCGAGATACGGGCCGGCGGGCCGATTGTTACGGCCGGACGGACACGAGTCTGTGAAAAACGTGGCTTGGGACCGTCCGGCTTGGCGAGGACCGGAACTCCGCGCTAGATGAACCCGCGCGATCGGTGATCGACCTAAAGATTGATGGCTGGAGCTGACCTGACAACATGCTGCGCGTCATATCCCTGACCCTCGTCGCTGTGCTCGCCGGCTTGGCCGCCTGGAGCTCAATCGCGGCGGCCGGTCCGCAATCCGGCGACGACCTCGCGATTTGCCGCGACCGCCAGGCGGATGCGCAGGCGAGGGCGCAGGCCTGCGACAATCTGCTCAACGCCGACCGTGTCACCGGCAAGGACAAGGGCATCGCGCTCTCCGTGCGCGGCAATACGCTGATCAACAAGCGCGACTACGTCCACGCGATCGAGACCTTGTCCATGGCCGTCGATCTCGATCCCGACAACGTTGTCACGCTCAATTTGCGCGGCCTCGCCCATGAGCGGACGGGCCAGGACGACCTCGCGATGGCGGACTACAACCTCGCGCTCCAGAAGCGTCCGACCTACGGTGTCCCCTACAACAACCGCGGAATCATACAGCTGCGCCGGGGTGCGCTGCAAAGCGCGCTCGACGATTTCAACCTGTCGATCAAATACGCGCCCAAGTTCCTGCTCGGCTACACCAACCGCGCCCGCGTCCGCACGCTGATGAAGGATTTTGACGGTGCGATCGCCGATTTCGCGGAGGCCGAGAAGATCGAGCCGGCCGCGCAGCAGATCACCGGCAACCGCTGCATCACCTACGGCATGATGGGCAAGTTCGACCAGGCCTTCGCCGACTGCAACGGCTTGATCGAGAAGCAGCCGAAGAACACTTACGCGATCAACAATCGCGCCGACGTCAACATGTTGAAGGGCGATTTCGACGCCGCGCTGAAGGACTACAACACGGCGATCCAGGTCAACCCGAACAATGTCCGGGCACATTCAGGCCGCGGCCAGATCTACGAGCGCAAGAAGGATCTCGCCCACAGGCCCGCGCCGACTATCGCGCGGCAGCCTATTCGCTGACGAAGTTCGACGAGCTCGATGTCGCGCGCGCCCGCGCGATCGCGCGGGAACGGCTCGCCGCGCTGACACCGCAGGCGCCGGCCGGATCAACGGGGCGCCGTGTGGCGCTTGTGATCGGCAACGGCGCCTACAAGAACGTCCACGCCTTGCCCAATCCGCCCCGCGACTCGAAAATGATCGCAAGCGTACTGCGCGATGTCGGCTTCCAGACCGTGATATCCGTCAGCGACCTCACCCGCGACAAGTTCTTCGAAGCGTTGCAGACGTTTGCCGCCGAGGCGGAGAAGGCGGATTGGGCGGTGGTCTATTACGCCGGCCACGGTTTCGAGATCGGCGGTGTCAACTATCTCGTTCCTGTCGACGCCAAGCTCGCCGCGGACAGGGACGCCGAGACCCAGGCGGTTGCGCTGGAGCAGGTGATTGCCGCCGTCGGCGCCGCGCGAAAGGTGCGTCTGGTGATGCTGGATGCCTGCCGTGACAATCCGTTCGCGCCGACCATGCAGCGCACGCTGTCGCTCAAGTTGGTCGACAAGGGCTTTTCCAACATCGAGCCCGGCGCCGGCTTCATGGTGGTCTACGCCGCCAAGCACGGCGAGACCGCGATGGACGGCGATGGCGGCGCCGACAGCCCCTTCGCCACCGCGCTCGCCCGCGAGATCAAGGTGCCGCGCGTCGAGATCAGAAAACTGTTCGACATTGTCCGCGACGACGTCTGGGTTGTGACCAAGCACGAGCAGCAGCCGTTTTCGTACGGCTCGCCGCCGGGGCGGGAGGATTTTTTTTTCGTCGCGGGGAAGTGAGAGAGCAAATGAAGCCGCGATGCCGGTATCGTAGGGTGGCAAAGCAAAGCGTGCCCACCGTTCTTACCGCGTGCTTGGACGAATGTTGGGCACGGCGCTTCGCGCCTTTGCGCCCTATAGCCGCGGAGCTTTAAACCACAATGCTCAGCCGCTTCGCCGCCCGCGTGATCCCGGTATACAGCCACCTCGCTCGGCTCTCCTGAAACGCAAAGCTCTCGTCGAATAGCACGACGTCGTTCCATTGCGAGCCCTGCGACTTGTGCACGGTCAGCACATAGCCGTAGTCGAACTCGTCATAGGGCTTGCGTTGCTCCCAGGCGATCGCCTCGACGCCGCCCTCGAAGCAGTCGGCGCGTACCGAGACCTTCGTCACCTTGTGGCCAAGATCCTCGTCCGGCGACAGCCGCATGCTGAGAATGCGCGATTTCGAGCGCGTGGTGTTGCGCGATTTCACGCGCCACAGGCCGCCGTTGAACAGGCCCTTCTTGCGGTTGTTGCGCAGGCACACCAGCTTGTCGCCGGCAACGGGGAAGACGTCCTCGATGTTCTGGCGCTGACGCACCCGCATATTGTACGCGCGCCGCGTGTTGTTGCGGCCGACCAGGACCTGGTCGGCGGCCATGACGCGATCGGGATCGAGTTCTTTGCGCGACACCACCTCGCTCTCGCCATAGCGGCCGATGTCGAGCTCACGTCCCTCGCGGACGTCCATCGACATTCGCACGATCGGGTCGTCCTGGGCCTGGCGGTGCACCTCGGTCAGCATCGCGTCGGGTTCGCTATTGGTGAAGAAGCCGGCGCCCTGGATCGGCGGCAGTTGCGCGGGATCACCCAGCACCAGCAGCGGGCAGTCGAACGACATCAGGTCGCGGCCCAATTCGGCATCGACCATCGAGCATTCGTCGATCACGATCAGCTTGGCCTTCGAGGCCGGGGCGTCGTCCCACAGCTCGAAGCTCGGCTGTTCCTCGCCGGATTCGCGGGTGCGATAGATCAGCGAATGGATGGTGGAGGCCTCGTCGCAACCCTTGTTGCGCATGACCAGCGCCGCCTTGCCGGTGAAGGCAGCGAATTTCACCTCGCCGTCGACGCCGTCGGCAATGTGCCGCGCCAGCGTGGTCTTGCCGGTGCCGGCAAAGCCGAACAGGCGGAACACCGGCGGCGTGCCGTTGCGGCCGGGTTTTGCCTTCAGCCAATCGCCAACGGCTTTGAGCGCGGCATCCTGATGCGGGGTGAATGTGGCCATGTCTGTTTTGAGGAGGGGCGAAACGGAGCGATTCGCAATCCCCAAAACTAACCATTCGCACCGCCGGTTCAAGCGCAGGACATCGCATTTAAGACCGTTTCTCAGCGGCCCATCCTTCGAGACGCCCGCCGTTGGCGGGCCCTCAGGATGAGGGCGGAATGCGCGGCCGCAATTTCCGCGGGCAAAGATGCCGCTCAGCCTCGTCCTGAGGAGACCGCAAAGCGGTCGTCTCGAAGGACGAGGCGCTCGCTCAGGCCAAGCGGCCCAAACATGCGCTTACGGCGCACACTGCTACGTGCGGTCGAGCAATCGTTCTCCCGCACGACGGAATTGCTGCTCCGTAGACAGCGCCGCCTCGCGCATTAAGATGAGCGCAAGAACAATAAGCGGGCAAGAAAACTTGGGAGAGACGTCGTCATGAAGTTCGGCATCTTCTATGAGCTGCAACTGCCAAGGCCCTGGGTGGCCGGCGACGAGCTCAGGCTCTACCAGAATGCGCTGTCGCAGATGGAACTCGCCGACCGGCTCGGCTACGACCATGCGTGGGTTGTCGAGCATCACTTCCTCGAAGAATACTCGCATTCGCCCTCGCCGGAATCCTTCCTCGCGGCGGCCAGCCAGCGCACCAAGAACATCAGGCTCGGCCACGGCATCCTTCAGCTCACCACCAACCATCCCGCCCGCGTTGCCGAGCGCGTCGCCGTGCTCGACCTGCTCTCCAACGGCCGCTGCGAGTTCGGCATGGGCGAGAGCGCGTCCATTACCGAGCTCACGCCGTTCGGCCGCGACATGGAAACCAAGAAAGAAGTGTTCGAGGAAGCCGTCCAGGCGATCTTCCCGATGTTCAAGGACGCGGGCTCCGAGCATCACGGCAAGTACTTCGACATCCCATTGCGCAACGTCGTGCCGAAACCGGGTGCAGAAGCCGCATCCGCCGTTGTGGATGGCCTGCTCGCAGCTGCCGACCATCGAACGTGCCGGCCGTCACGGCTTTGGCGCGCTCGGCTTCCAGTTCGTCAGCGCGGACGCCGCGCACGCCTGGGTGCACGCCTATTACAACGCCATGACCAAGCGTCTCGCAAAGCTCGCCGACTACGAGATCAACCCGAACATGGCGTTGGTGTCGTTCTTCATGTGCGCGAAGACGGATGAGGAGGCCCGCGCCCGCGCCGACGGCGCCACCTTCTTCCAGTTCGCGCTGCGCTTCTACGGCGCCTCGCAGAACCGCCAGCGTCCCGCGCCCTACACCGTCAACATGTGGGACGAGTACAACAAGTGGAAGCGCGACAATCCCGAGGCGCAGGAGGCCGCGCTGCGTGGCGGTCTGATCGGCTCGCCCGAGACCATCCGCAGGAAGCTGAAGCGCTTCCAGAGCTCGCACATCGACCAGGTCATTCTCCTGAACCAAGCGGGCAAGAACAGTCACGAGCATATCTGTGAATCGCTCGATCTGTTCGGCCGCGAGGTGATGCCGGAATTCCAGAACGATCCCGCGCAGGCGGCCTGGAAACAGGGCGTGATGAGCGGTGAGATCCAGCTGGAAGAGATCGACACGGAGGCCTTCACCGACCGCTACGGCAAGCTCGCGGTCAGCGTGGCGCCGCTGAAGGCGGCGGCGGGGTAGGGCGTCTTCCGGCCCGCGATCTTTGCTGATAGGCTTCGGCAAAACGCGGCAGGGAGAGAACGATGCGGTCCCGCGGGACAGGCTCAGGCTCAAGCTTGGCGGCTGGCGACATCGCGCCCGCGGTGCTCGCGATCGGCCGCCCCGACTTTCCAAATGTCCTGATCGACACGCTGCGTCGGCAGGCCGATGTCGGCCATTGCATGGTGTTCGCGCTGAGCCGTGCCGGCGCCGCACACTGTCTGCTCGATGCCGGCAACATCCCGATCGGCGGCGACCTCGGCGCGGCCTATGCCGGGCAGTTCCACGAATCCGACCCCAACCGCGATGCGCTGTTCGAAGGGAAGGGGCGCGCGCCGATCGTACTGCCCGCCTTCGCGCCCCGTATGTACGGCGCGCGCTACCGAAAAATGTTCTTTGTGGATTCCGGCATCGTGGACAAATGCGCGACCGCGATCTGGGTCGACGACACCTGCTTCTACGTCAATTTCTATCGGATCGCCGCCCAGGGCCGCTTCAGCGCCGAGCAGCATGAGCGGCTCCGAACCATTGCACCAGCAATTGGCGCGAGCGTGGCGCGCCATTTCCAGCAAGGCGCGGCGACCACCGATCAGACTCTCGCCACGCTGTTTGCGACGCGCACGCCGCTCGCCAGCCTCACCTCGCGCGAGCAGGACGTTTGCCGTCGCATCCTCTCCGGCTTCAGCTCCGAGGCGATCTCGCAAGCACTCGGCATCAGCCTGCATTCGACGCTGACCTACCGCAAACGCGCCTATGAGCGGCTTGGCATCTCCTCGCAGAGCGAGCTGTTTGCCATCGTGCTGCGCCTGCTGGCTGGCCCCCGCAGCCTGAATTGAGGGTGCTTCAGGTCCGCGAAGAGTTCGGCGTTAACCATCTCCACGGTTCCAGTCTGAGCGAAATCGCTTCGAAGTTTCTTAAATTTTGCCGCGTACCTCTCTTGGGCATGGTGACCTGGGGAAAGACATGAGTAAGCGGGCCAAACGTGGAAAGGCAGAGACGCTCGCACTTCCAATGGCCGGGAGAGTTGCGATTGGCGCCGTGGCCATCGCGGCATTGGGGTACAGTTTGCTGTCTCGCCCGGCGAGCGTGCAACCGATCCGAAAATCGTCTGCGAACCAAGCCATGGCGTCGTCAACTCCGGTTTACGTGTCAACTCCAGTCCATGCATCAGCTCCGGCTCCGATTCCGGCCCCGGCGCCTCTGGTCGAACCACCAAAAGCTGCTGACGGCCCCGGAGCATTTGTTCGGCAGGTCATTGACTACACCAGCCACCAGGCGCCGGGCACCGTGATCATCGATACCGGAAACACGTTCCTTTATTTCGTTCTGAACGACAGGCAAGCGATGCGCTACGGCATCGGTGTTGGCCGCGAAGGTTTCACGTGGTCCGGTGAACAGACTGTGGCCCGTAAAACAGAATGGCCGGATTGGCGTCCGCCTGCGGAGATGGTTGTGCGTCAGCCTTATCTGCCGCGGTTTATGGCGGGCGGCCCCGGCAACCCGCTCGGCGCTCGGGCGATGTATCTAGGCGAGACCGAGTATAGAATTCACGGCACCAACAAGCCCGATACGATCGGGAAGCGGGTTTCGTCCGGCTGTATCCGCCTGACCAATGAAGACGTCGTGGACCTTTTTGAGCGGGTGAAGATCGGAGCGAAAGTGATCGTGCTTCCAACAACCGCTGCCCGTCGACCATCCGAGCGAGCACCGCCCGACGCCGCTTCCCGATCGCCGGACCCGGCGTTGCTGTCGAACCGACCCTCGGCAATTAACGCGCAGATGCAGTCATCTGGACCGAAGATTGCCGAGGCCCAGTAACTCCCATTCCGTACGTCCCTATCGCTAGGGACAGACCCGGGCCGCGGAGTTCGCTAGTCTGTCCTGAAGCACAGGAGAATTCAGGGGAGGCCGTCTTGAGCACCGCGCCGCGCATCGACATCGACCCTGTCGCGTTCTGGGCCGACCCCTACCCGATGCTCGCGACAATGCGTAAAGAGGCGCCGATCGCCTTCGTACCGCAACTCGGCTCGACGCTGCTGACGCGCCGCGACGACATCTCGATCTCCGAGAAGCAGATCGACGTGTTCTCCTCGCATCAGCCGGCCGGCCTGATGAATCGGCTGATGGGCCATAACATGATGCGCAAGGACGGCGAGGCGCACCAGGTCGAGCGCCGCGCGATGTTTCCGACGGTGTCGCCGAAGACGGTGAAGGCGCACTGGACCGCGCAATTCCAGGCGCATGCTGACCGCATCATCGATGCAATCGTTCCGCGGCAGCCGGATCGACTTCATGCGCGACTTCGCGCTGCCGTTCTCCGGCGAATGCCTGAAGTCCATTACCGGCCTCACCAATATCGGCTTTGGGGACATGGATGCATGGTCGCAGGGCATGATCGAGGGCATCGCCAACTACAGCGGCGATACGGCCGTCGAGGCGCGCTGCCATGCGGCGACATCAGGCATCGATGCGGCGATCGACGACATCCTGCCGGTGATGCGCAAGCATCCTGACCGGAGCATCCTTGGCGTGCTGCTCGCTTCGGGCATGTCGATGGAGAGCGTGCGCGCCAACGTCAAACTCGCGATATCAGGCGGCCAGAACGAACCGCGCAAGGCGATCGCCGGCACGGTGTGGGCGCTGCTGTCCCATCCCGAGCAGCTCGATCTGGTGCGCAAAGGCGAGGTGACCTGGCTCCAGGCCTTCGAGGAATATGCCCGCTGGATCTCGCCGATCGGCATGTCGCCGCGGCGCATCGCAAAGCCGTGGAGCATCCGCGACGTCTCGTTCGAACTTGATGAGCGTGTGTTCCTGATGTTCGGCTCGGCCAACCGTGACGAGCAGCATTTTGAGCGCGCCGACCAGTTCGACGTGCGGCGTGATACCGCCAAGAGCGTCGCGTTCGGCGCCGGTCCGCATTTTTGCGCCGGCGCCTGGGCCTCGCGCGCCATGATCGCCGATGTCGCGCTGCCAACTTTGTTCGCACGTGCCCAAAAGCTCGAGCTTGCCGACGACGAGCCGGTGCGGATCGGCGGCTGGGCGTTCCGCGGGCTGCAGAATTTGCCGGTGAGGTGGCTGCATTAGCCCGCCAGAGGCGGGTCCATCCCGAACGCCGCCACGATCTCATCTTGCCCCCGTGTTGTCCGACGAGTCAAACGAATTTCGGATATACGTAAGTCATTGTTTTCGCACGCCCCGGCTACTGTGCATGGGGTTGTTTTCGCGGTTTTTGGTCCGGTCGCGAGTCGTGAGACCCAACGCGCTCGGCATTCACATCCGCGTGCAGAAAAATTCCATCTTCATTCGCTCCACCGCTTGAAAGATTAATCGTGCGCGCGGCACCGGGCGCAGTGCTCGCATCGCTATTTTCTCGCGCGTCTCGACACCTCCGATAAGTCGCACCATCATTTGGGCAAGATGAATGATGACGGCCACGTGCGGCCGGGAGTGCGGAATGCAGCGTCGCGACTTTCTCAAATTATCCGTCGGAACTGCGGCAGTCGCTGCATTCGCCTCGCGCGCCAACGCGCAAGGAACGTCACAAGGCGCGCTGAAGGAAATTCGTGTCGGCTACCAGAAGACCGGCGTGCTGGTCATCACGCGCCAGCAGGCGGCCTTGGAAAAACATTTCAATCCGCAAGGCATCGAGGTGAAATGGGTCGAGTTTTCCTCGGGGCCTCCGATGATGGAGGCGATGAATGTCGGCAGCGTCGATTTCGGCTCGGTCGGCGATTCCCCGCCGGTGTTCGCCCAGGCCGCGGGCGCGGCAATCGTCTATGCCGCCGGCCAGCCCATCACCAACGGCCAGGGCATTTTGGTGCCGAGGGGCTCGCCGATCCGCACCATCGCTGACTTGAAGGGCAAGCGCATCGGCTTCACCAAGGGCTCCAGTGCCCATAACATCGTGGTGCAGGCGCTGGAAAGGGCCGGTCTCACCTACGCCGACATCACGCCGGTCTATTTGACGCCGCCGGATGCCGGGCCTGCCTTTGCCAATGGCAGCATCGAGGCCTGGGCGATCTGGGATCCGTATTTTGCGATCGGCGAGACCAAGCAGGGCGGCCGCATCCTGATCAATGCGCGCGAAGTCACCAAGACCAATTCCTTCTACATCGCCAACCGCGATTTCGCGAAGAACCACGGTGCGATCCTGCAACAGATCGTCGACGTGACGACGGCGGCCGGCAAATGGGCCGAACAGAACCGCGACGAGGTCGCGAGATCGCTCGCCGCGATCACCGGCGTCCCGCTGGATATCCAGACCGTCGCAGCCAATCGCGCGAACTACGTGGTCGGCCCCGTCACCGACGACATCGTCGTCACCCAGCAGGGCGTTGCCGACCGCTTCTACAAGCTCGGCCTGATCCCCAAGCCGATCGTCGTTCGCGACATCGTCTGGCGCAACCCGGCAGCCTGATCGTGCCGACCGATCTTCCCATCCAGAAGGGTTTGAACATGAGACGTATCATTCAGCGTCTGATCGCGGCCATCGTGTTCTCGATCGGCATCGTCGCCGCCGCGGTCGGCACCTCCTACGGTCAGGACAAGGTGGTCCGCATCGGCTATCAGAAATACGGCAAGCTGGTGCTGCTCAAGAGCAAGGGCACGCTGGAGCCGAAGCTCGCGGCCAACGGCTACAAGGTGGTGTGGACCGAATTCCCCTCCGGCCCGCCGCTGCTCGAGGCGCTCAATGTCGGCGCGATCGATTTCGGCAACACCGGCGAAGCCCCGCCGATCTTCGCGCAAGCCGCCGGCGCCCCGATCCAGTATGTCGCCTACGAGCCGCCGGCCCCGAAGGGCGAGGCGATCCTGGTGCCGAAAGACAGCCCGCTGAAGTCTGTCACCGATCTCAAGGGCAAGAAGGTCGCGCTCAACAAGGGCTCCAACGTCCACTATCTCCTGGTCAAGGCACTCGAGAAGGCCGGCGTCAAATATTCCGAGATCGAGCCGGTATTTCTGGCGCCAGCCGATGCGCGCGCCGCCTTCGAGCGCGGCGCGGTCGATGCCTGGGTGATCTGGGATCCGTTCCAGGCCGCCGCGGAAGCGGCGACCGGCGCACGTACGCTCGCTGACGGTACCGACATCGTGGCGAACTACCAGTTCTATTTCTCCTCGAAGAAATTCCTCGAAGCCAATCCTGAGATCGTCGACGCCGTGCTGGCCGAGCTGAGCGCGGTCGACGATTGGGCCGAGGGCGACATTCACGCGGTCGCCGAGCAGCTGGCGCCCGCGATCGGCCTGCCGGTCCCCGTGGTCGAGGTGGCGCTGAAGCGGCAGGCCTACGGCATCAAGCCGATCACCGACGCCGTCGTCGCCGATCAGCAGCAGGTTGCCGACGCGTTCTTCGCGCTCAACCTGATTCCCAAATCCATCAAGATTTCCGACGTGGCGCGGAAGCCAGGATCATGAGCAAGCACATGAGCAAGCAAGCAAACGCCAACATCCTCTGGTTCCTGCCGACCCACGGTGACGGCCGCTATCTCGGCACCGGCGTTGGCGGCCGCGAGGTCAATTTCAACTATCTACGCCAGATCGCGCAGGCCGCCGACCAGCTCGGCTATTTCGGCGTGCTGCTGCCGACCGGGCGATCTTGCGAGGATTCCTGGATCGTCGCCTCCTCGGTCGCGCCGTTCACCGAGCGGCTGCGCTATCTCGTGGCCGTCAGGCCCGGCCTGCAATCGCCGAGCGTGGCCGCGCGCATGACGGCGACGCTCGACCGCATCACCAACGGCCGGCTTCTGGTCAACGTCGTCACCGGCGGCGATCCCGTCGAGAACAAGGGCGACGGCATCTTCCTCGGCCATGACGAGCGCTACGACGTCACCCGCGAGTTTCTCAACGTCTATAGCGACCTGCTCGCCGGCAAGACCGTCAATGTCGAGGGCAAGCACATCCATGTCGAAGGCGGCAAGCTGCTGTTTCCGCCGGTGCAGTCGCCGCGGCCGCCGCTCTATTTCGGCGGCTCGTCGGATGCCGGCATCGACGTCGCCGTCGACGCCGTCGACAAATATCTCACCTGGGGTGAGCCGCCGGCGCTGGTCGCGGAGAAGATCGCCAAGGTGAGGGAGCTCGCAGCAGCACGTGGCCGAAAATTGTCCTTCGGCATCCGGCTCCACGTGATTGTCCGCGAGACCAATGAAGCGGCCTGGCAGGCTGCCAACGAGCTGATCAAGCATGTCAGCGACGAGACCATCGCCACGGCGCAGAAGAACTTTGAGCGGATGGATTCCGTCGGCCAGCAGCGCATGGCACAGCTGCATGGCGGCAAGCGCGACAAGCTCGAGATCGCTCCGAACCTGTGGGCCGGTGTCGGCCTCGTGCGCGGCGGCGCCGGCACGGCACTGGTCGGCGACGCCCAGACCGTCGCGGCCCGTATCAAGGAGTATCAGGACATCGGCATCGATACCTTCATCATGTCGGGCTACCCGCATCTGGAGGAAGCCTATCGCTTCGCCGAGCTGGTGTTCCCGCTGCTTTCGCTGGAGCAGCCCAGCAACGTGACCAAGCTTCACTTCAACGGCGGCCCCTTTGGTGAGACGGTCGGCAGCGACTTCCGTCCGCAGCACAAGGTGTCGCAGTCATGAGCCTGATCGACAGCGTTTCGTTCCCGCGCAGTTTTCGCCTGCCGCGCCTCGACGGCCTGATCCAGTGGATCGTGCCGCTCGCCATCATCGCGATCTGGCAGGTTGCCAGCGTCACTGGCTTTGTGCCGACGCGCGTGCTGCCGGCGCCGAGCGACGTCGTGCTTGCGGGCTGGAAGCTTTTGCTCTCCGGCGAGCTCATTCGCAACATCTGGGTCTCGTTCTGGCGCGCCTCGATCGGCTTTTTGATCGGCGGCAGCATCGGCTTCGCGTTCGGTCTCGCCAACGGCCTGTCGCAGCTCTCCTCAAAGCTCACCGACACCACGCTCCAGATGGTGCGCAACGTGCCGCATCTGGCACTGATCCCCCTGGTCATCTTGTGGTTCGGCATCGACGAGAGCGCGAAGTTGTTCCTGGTGGCGCTCGGCGTGTTCTTCCCGATCTACCTCAACACGCTGCACGGCATCCGCACCGTCGATCCCCAGTTGATCGAGATGGGCCGCATCTACGGCATGAGCGATGGCGAGCTGTTCCGGCGCGTGATCTTCCCGGGCGCGCTGCCCTCGATCTTCGTCGGCATCCGCTTCGCGCTCGGCATCATGTGGCTGACCCTGATCGTCGCCGAGACCATCGCGGCGTCTTCGGGCCTCGGCTACATGGCGATGCAGGCGCGCGAGTTCATGCTGATCGACGTCGTCGTGCTCTCGATCCTGATCTACGCGCTGCTCGGCAAGCTCGCCGACAGCGCCTCCCGCGTGCTGGAGCGCCTGACGCTCTCCTGGCACCCCGCCTTCCAGAAACGTTGAGAGTGACATGCAGACAGCCCTTCGTACCTCCCTTCCGGAAACCGAGCTCGCCGGCCGTGCCAATTTCGCGCCTCACGCCCGTGTGCTGCGCGAGGAGCGGCCGGCGCAGACCAGCGGTTTGCCGCTCAGCATCCGGGCTTTGCGCAAATCCTACGGCGACAATGAGGTGCTGCGCGGCATCGATTTGCACATCCCGGCCGGCCAGTTCGTCGCGATCGTGGGCAAGAGCGGCTGCGGCAAGAGCACGCTGCTTCGCCTGATCGCCGGCCTGGAAAAATCTGACGCCGGCAGCATCTCGCTCGGCGACGCGGTGAAACCCGAGGATATCCGCGTGATGTTCCAGGAGCCCCGGCTGTTGCCCTGGGCTCGCGTTCTCTCCAATGTCGAGGTCGGTCTCGGTCGCGATCGTTCATCCAGTGACGCGCACACGCGCGCCGAGAAGGCGCTGACCGAGGTCGGGCTGACCGACAAGCGCGACCAGTGGCCCTCGGTGCTGTCGGGTGGCCAGAAGCAGCGCGTAGCCCTTGCCCGCGCGCTGGTCTCGCGTCCGCGGGTGCTCGCCTTCGACGAGCCGCTCGGCGCACTGGACGCGCTGACCCGTATCTCGATGCAGCGGTTGCTGGAGCGCGTCTGGCGCGACCAGGGCTTTACCGCGATCCTGGTGACCCACGACGTCGCCGAGGCGGTCGCGCTGGCCGACCGGGTGCTGGTGATCGAGGAGGGGCGGATCGCCCATGACGTCGTGGTTAACATGGCCCGGCCCCGCGAACGCGGCTCGGCCGAGCTCGCGGGTCTCGAAGGCTCGATCCTGAGCCACCTTTTGTCGGCGGACGATCGTACCTAAATAGCGAGGGACCCCGTTTGGGGGCGATGCCATGAATGTAGTGCCCCGCGATCTCATGACCGAAATTGCCGTCACGTCCGCCGATTTCCGCGGCGCCATGCGCCACCTCACCGGCGGCGTCAGCGTCATCACCGCCGGGCGAGGCAAGGACATTACCGGCATGACGGTCACTTCCGTCGCCTCGCTGTCGGTCGAGCCGCCGACGCTGATCGTCAGCATCAATCGCGATGCCTCGTCCTTCCCGCTGATCCGGCGCCACGGCGCTTTCGGCGTGAACATCCTCGCGGCCGATCAGCTCGACGTCGCCGAGCGCTTTGCCGGCAAGGGAGGGCTCAAGGGTGCCGATCGTTTCGCGGGCGCCCGGTGGGTAACGGCGGTTTCGGGCGTTCCGCTGCTGGTCGGCGCATTGTCCGCCGTCGATTGCGAGGTCGAGGAGATCGTCGAGCGCCATTCGCATGGCATCGTCATCGGCCGTGTCCGGGATGTCAGGAATTCCACCCGCAACGCTGCCCTGGCCTATTGGCACGGCCAGTACGTGGCGGTCGATCAGGACGAAGACGCGGCCAGGCTTGCGGACGTCAGCGTTCCCACCCACCTCCGGCGCGGCATTTGATCGCCGCCGGCCGAGGGGCGCACAGGCTGGCCTTTTCGCTTTCATCGCTCTAGAAGCACCTTGGCCTCCCGCCAGGGCGGCAATGGAGCGCAATGATGAAACGCGTCGCGACCTGGGCCTTCTACGCGGTCGGCGCGCTCGCGATCGCCTATCTCGCGCTCTACGCCTATGCCATGTTCAGCGGCCAACCGATCGTGCCGGGCGACCCCATCCACATCTTCCGCAAGCCGGACGCGCCGAGTTATTCATAGAATACGGTAGGTCTCGTGGGGTGGGCAAAGCGAAGCGTGCCCACCACTTCTATCCAACGAAAACCAATGGCGGGCACGGCGCAAGTGCGCCTTAGCCCACCCTGCGGCACCTACATCACCCTCGCAAAATCGCCAGCGCCAGCGCCTGTGCGCGAGGCACGATGCTGTCGAGCTCGAGATATTCCTCCGGCGTGTGCGCAAGCCCGCCGACGGGGCCGAGGCCACAGATGGTCGGCGTGCCGACCGCGGCGGTGAAGCCGGAATCGGCGC
This sequence comes from Bradyrhizobium sp. LM2.9, assembly GCF_054056555.1. Taxonomy (NCBI): domain Bacteria; kingdom Pseudomonadati; phylum Pseudomonadota; class Alphaproteobacteria; order Hyphomicrobiales; family Nitrobacteraceae; genus Bradyrhizobium; species Bradyrhizobium sp. LM2.9. Next base: position 4,521,891 of record NZ_JBSRYJ010000002.1, on the reverse strand, counting down.
AGCCGCCAGAGAACTCACCCTGGAGCGTGGTGAGGCCGGCCTGCCTTGCTGCGGCCTGATAATTTTCGAACAGCGCTTTTGAATCGGCGCTCTGCACCACCGGGACGAACTCGCCCTTGACCGTCAGCGTCGCGCTGGTGCCCGGCACGTAAGACGTCGCGATGATCGCCTCGATCGCGGCCATCACCCTCGCACGATCCGCGGGATCGACGTAGCGCATGTCGATCTGCCCCTCCGCGTAAGGCGCCGTCGTGTTGACGGACTGCCCGCCCGAGACGAGACCGACGTTCAGCGTGATGCCCTTGTCGAGATCGGTCAGCGCGTGGATCTGCACGATCTTGTGCGCGAGCTCGCCGATCGCGCTGACGCCGGCGGCGAAATTGGCGCCGGAATGCGCGGCTTTGCCAGTGATGGCGACATGCATGAAGATGCCGCCCTTGCGCCCCGTGACGATATTGCCGGTCGGGCGGCCCGGCTCGGAATTGAACACGGCGCGCGCGGCGCGTCCTTCGCGCTCGATCACCGGCCGGGAGGAGGGCGAGCCGATCTCCTCGTCCGAGGTGATCAGCACCTTGATCGGGTGCGGGCTGCCGCCGAATTTATGGAAGGCGGTCGCCACGAATATGTTCATGACGACGCCCGACTTCATGTCGGCAACGCCCGGACCATAGGCGCGCTTGTCTTGAATCGTGAACGGACGCCGCCCGGCCTCGCCCTTGCCGAACACGGTGTCGCGATGTCCCATCAACAGCACCGGCTTCTCGTTGCTGCCGGGCTTTGCGACGTCGGCATGGATCGCATCGCCGAAGGTGGCGTTGTTTTCACGCCGGAACGGGATGCCGTGCTCGGCAAAATGCCGCTCGAACCGCGCCCCGACCGCATCGACGCCTTCCTTGTCATAGGACCCGGAATCGATGTTCACGACATCGCGCAGCAGGTCGATCATCGCCTGCCGCTGCGTCGCCAGCCAGTCCGTGATTTGAGCTTCAGACATGTTTACCCTCGCGTGGTTTTCATGCGGGGTTATAGGGCGTTGCCTGCGGATGGCCTAGTCACGTAGCGCGGTCCCGTTATGCGAGAACCGCCCTCAACGCCGTCATTGCGAGCGAAGCGGTAACTGCCCAGGTCCGTTTGCTCGGTTAGGCGACGCTGAGTTTGTGGATGAGTTGTGTGGGGCATCGGGACAATGTTTCGAGCATGTTCCATCCGCGCTTTCGAGCGGTACCGATCAGGGTGCGAAGCGTGGCGAAATTGTCTGCGCCTTGTGAGGTGCGGAAGCCGGCAGAGATCTTCTGCCGCAATTTCATCATCCGAGCATCGCGCTCGGCCTCGTTGTTGGTAAACGGCACTGCCGAGTTGTGCAGAAACAGCAGCACCGCCTCTTTATGTAACTTGAGGCGCAACAGGAGATTATGGCCCGTGCGCCGTCTGATCCGCCCGCGCTTGATGTCGCGAGGCAGCGCGGGTAGCGCCTCGTGCCAGGCGATACCGGCGCGGATAATGCGGTCATAAAGTCGCTCGGCGGCGCGGATTCTGCTGGGACGCAGCGCGCCTGTCTGATCGGTTGGATGCTCTGACGCCAGATTGACCTCGTGGCACAGGCAGCGGAGCAACCCGCGCATGCGCCGGGCCCAGGCCTCGCCATCGATGTCCACCAGCGCCGTCAACTCGCGCAGGTGATGCGCATTGCACAGCGCATGCGTGACACCGGACATCTGAAAATAGGATGTCCAATGGTCGTGCACAACGATATGCGCCGCTTGCGTCAGCACCTCGCCGCGCCTGGGTGAGACGCGATAATGCACCAGCCCATTGATCCCGGCGGTGCCCGCGACATGCAGCCATTGCGGCGTGGCGCCCACCCAGAACCCGGTCTCATCCAAATGCTTGACCGGTGCCCGGCGGATTTGCTCGCAGACTGCCGCAGCGAAATCCTGCGTCCGGCTGGCAGCCCGGGCGATCATTTGTCCGATCGTGCCGGCCGAGATGGTCACGCCAAACAGATCGGAGAGGATTTGCCCGAGCCGATCTTCAGGCAGAAACTGTCCCGCCGACAGATAGGTCACCACAGCGGCCAACCGGACGCCATATTGCGCTGGCGCCCTTACCTCGGGTGGAAACGATCCTGTCGTGACCGCGCCACAGCCGCTGCATTTGCAACGATAGAGCTGATGCTCCGTGACGAGCAGCGGCGCCGGCGCCGGCAGATCGAACACCTGACGGCTGCCGACAAGTTCCAGCAGTTCACCCTCCAGCGCCATTCGGCAGCGCCCGCATCTGACAGGGCGATGCATGATCGTATGATCGACCCGTTCGGACCGCTTCAAGTGTTTGCCTGCATGGCCGGGCTGGCCGCCGGGCTTCTTCAACCCTCGCTCACGCAGGCTCTGTGTCCGGCGAGAAGCCTGGGCCCCGGTCCATCGCTCGAAGGCGGCTTGCTGCTATTGGAGCTATCCAGACCAAGCCGACGCTCCAGATCGGCCACACGCACCGTCAGCAATGCGTTCTGCTGCTCCAACATCAGGTTGCGCTCCTGCAACTCCCCAATCAGGGCCAGCAGGGCATCCACAGACAATGAGGAATTTGGCGGCGTCATCCATACCTTGACTCACAAACACATGTGGTCAGTCAAGAGAATACAAACGGCCACCTGGGCAGTTACGCGACGCGAAGCAATCCAGTCTGTCACCGCGGAAAGATCCTGGATTGCTTTACTGCGCTCGCAATGACGAGGGCGGTAGCCTGCATTCAAACAAAAATGCCCGGGACTTGGCCCGGGCATTCGCATTCTCTCGATCAGCGTAGAGCGCCTACGCCCCCACCATCGGCATGCGCGGATATTCACCCGGCGTGCCGGCGGGCGTAATCGGGATGCCGCCGTCGGAATATTCGTTGAGCTTGTTGCGCAGCGTGCGGATCGAGATGCCGAGGATGTTGGCGGCATGGGTCCGGTTGCCGAGGCAGTGCTTCAGCGTCTCCAGGATCAGGTCGCGTTCGACATCGGCGACGGTGCGGCCGACCAGGGCCCGCGTTACCTGCTCGGCGGCCATGGTGGCATGCGCCACGGCCGGCGCGGTCTTGGCGAGGTCGAGGCGGTCGCCGTCCGGCGTGAGGATGGCGTCGGCGCCGATCTCGTCGCCCTGCGCCATCAGGACCGAACGGTGCATGGTGTTTTCGAGTTCGCGGACGTTGCCCTGCCAGCGGTTGGCGGAAAGCACGCGTCGCGCTTCCGCCGAGATCGGGCGCATCGGCACGCCGTTGGCTTCGGCGTATTTCTTGACGAAGTGCTGGGCGAGCTCGAGAATGTCGGCGGGACGCTCGCGCAGTGGCGGGATCTTCAGATTCACGACGTTGAGCCGGAACAGGAGGTCCTCGCGGAACGTACCTTCGCGTACGGCCTCAACCAGATTGCGGTTCGAGGTCGCGATGATGCGAATGTCCACCGGGACAGGCTTGGTGCCGCCGACGCGGTCGATCACGCGCTCCTGGATGGCGCGGAGCAGTTTCGATTGCAGGCGGACGTCCATCTCCGAGATTTCGTCGAGCAGCAGCGTGCCGCCGGTTGCCTCCTCGAACTTGCCGATGCGGCGGGCGATCGCGCCGGTGAAGGCGCCCTTTTCGTGGCCGAACAGTTCGGACTCGAGCAGATGCTCGGGGATCGCGGCGCAGTTGATCGAGATGAACGGGCGCTTGGCGCGGGCCGAGCGGGTATGGACGTAGCGGGCCAGCACTTCCTTGCCGGTGCCGGATTCGCCGGTGACCATCACGGAAGCGTCCGAGCCCGCGATCTGCTGGGCGAGCTTGATCACCTTGGCCATCGCCTCGTCGCGGTAGACCAGCTCGCGGGAATCGTTGGCGACCGCGGCCAGCACGGCTGCGATCAGCTCCGGGTCCGGCGGCAGCGGGATGTATTCCTTGGCGCCGGCGTGGATCGCGGCAACCGCGGCGCGGGCGTCGTTGGTGATGCCGCAGGCGACGATCGGAGCGTGGATGTGCTCGGCTTCGAGCCGCATCACGAGGTCGCGGATGTCGAGGGCGACGTCGACCAGCAGCAGGTCGGCGCCTTTGCCGCCACGCAGCACGCGCATCGCCTGCTCGTGATCCTCGGCGTGGGTCACGGTGGCACCGTTCGCCATCGCGATCTTGGTGGCGGTGGTGAGCTGGCCCTTCAATGTGCCAACGATGAGAAGCCGCATATCAGTCTCCTGTCCGTCTGGTCGCGCTGCCGCGCGTCATCGCTTTAAGCGCGTTCAGTCTTGATGATTTCGGTCATGGTCACGCCGAGCTTGTCCTCCACCAGGACCACTTCGCCGCGGGCGACCAGCTTGTTGTTGACGTAGATGTCGATGGCTTCGCCGACGCGCCGGTCGAGCTCGAGTACGGTCCCGGGCCCGAGCTTCAACAGCTCGCTGACGTCCATCTTGGAGCGGCCGAGCACGGCCGAGACCTGCACCGGTACGTCGAACACGGCCTCGAGGTCGGCGGCGGCGCGCATCGCATATTCGTCCTCGTTGTAGCCGACGTCGGTGCCGGCAGGCGGCATCGGGCCGTTGAGATCGGGCAGCGGGACCTGTCCGTCAGTGTCGCTCATGGCTTAGCTCCCCCTGCGGGACGCAACATAGCGTCCCACCATTTCGTCGATCTTGGCTGTGATGGCGCCGCGCTCCAGCACGACGCCGCCATCGGCCCATTCGATCCGGCAATCACCGGTAGCAATCTCGGGCTCGGCCAGAATCACCAGCCGGCCTTCGAAGCCGCTCTGCTTGGCCAGCCGCTCCATGTTCTCGCGGGCCGCGTCGTAGAGCGCGTCGTTGATGCGGATGACGAGATGCGGCGTCGCGACCAGATGCGAGAAGCAGTCCTTGATCAGCGCGACGATCTCGCCGAGCGGCTCGGCGGCGACCAGATCGGCGCACAGCTTACGCGCCACCGCCACCGCCACGTCGACCGCCTCGGTCTCCATCTTGGTTTCGATGTTGCCGATGCCCGAGGCAATGCCCCGAATTCCGATGTTGATCTCTTCCATCGCGAGCGCGACGCGGCGGTCGCTCTCGGCCTTGGCCTCGCGCTGGCCGGCGGCAAAGCCGTCTTGATAGGCGCGCGCCTCGGCTTCCGCGACCTTCTGGGCGATCTCGGCCGCAGTTGCGGCCTTCTCGCGCGTCCGGTCGGGCGCGGCGAAGTCGTTGTCGAACAGGAATTTTGCCGGAGCGCCCATCAATACACCAGCTCGTCGTCGGCGCGGTTCTTGGTCAGCATGATCTCGCCCTTGGCGGCGAGGTCCTTGGCGAGGTTGACCAGCAGCGCCTGGGCCTCGTCGACGTCGCGCAGGCGGACCGGACCCATCGCCGCCATGTCGTCCTGGAGCATTTTGGCCGCACGCGAGGACATGTTGCCGAAGAAGAAATTGCGGACGTCCTCGTTGGCGCTCTTGAGCGCGACGCCGAGCTTGTCCTTGTCGACGTTGCGCATCAAGGTCTGGGCCGAGCCGGAATCCAGCTTCACGAGGTCGTCGAAGGTGAACATCAGCGCCTTGATGCGCTCGGCCGATTCGCGATTGTCCTCTTCCAGCGAGGTGATGAAGCGGGTTTCGGTCTGGCGGTCGAAATTGTTGAAGATTTCCGCCATCACCTCGTGGGCGTCACGGCGGCGGGTCTGTGACAGGTTGGACATGAATTCGGTGCGCAGCGTCTTCTCCACGCTCTCGATCACCTCCTTCTGGACCGCCTCCATCTTCAGCATGCGGTTGACGACGTCGAGCGCCAGATCCTCGGGGAAGATGCCGAGCACGCGCGCGGCGTGTTCCGGCTTCAGCTTCGACAGCACGACCGCGATGGTCTGCGGATATTCGTTCTTGAGATAGTTGGCGAGCACCTCTTCCTGCACGTTGGAGAGCTTCTCCCACATGTTGCGGGCCGGCCGGACCGCGGATTTCGTCCATGATGCCGTTGACGCGCTCGGGTGCAAGATATTGCTGGAGCAGCCGCTCGGTGGCGTCGAAATTGCCCATCAGCGCGCCGGAGGCCGACATCCGCGAGACGAATTCGAGCAGCATGTCCTCAACAGTGTCGACCTCGACGGTTCCGAGCGTCGACATCTCCAGCGAGAGCTGGCGCACTTCGTCGTCGTCGAGCAGTGACCAGATTTTGCCGCCATATTGCTCGCCCAACGCCAGCATCAGGATCGCGGCACGCTTCGGCCCCGCCACGGCTTCGACCTTCGCACCTCCACGGCTGCCGGCACGCTGACCAAGCGTGGAGATCACGCTGGTGATGTCGTTGGAGTTGGCATTTTGCAGGGCAGCGGCCATGTCAGATCACTTCTTGATTCACTTGACGCGGATTATTTGGCTGGTTCGGTCAGCCACTGGCGGATGATGGCGACGGTTTCGTTGGGGTTGCGCTCGGCGAGCTCGCCGACGCGATGCACGGACTGGGCATGGACCTGGCCCTGGATGGTAGCGACGTCGATCGCGCTTGCGGCGGCGCCGGGCAGGAGCGGCTGGCTGCTGGGCGCTGCATCGTCGCTCGCGGCGGGGCCGGTCAGAACGCCGGAGATGGCGGCTGCGACTTCGTCGGATGCCAGGATGCGCTTGACCAGCGGGCGGATCACCAGGAACAGCACGATCAGACCGAGCAGCATCATCACGCCGAGCTCGACGAAGTACATGACGTCGTCCTTGGTGAACTGGAGCATGCCGAGCAGGCCGGAGGGTTCGGCGATCGGGGTGGTGGAGGGGGCGTCGGCAAAGCGCAAATTGACGACCTCGACCTGGTCGCCGCGCTTCTGGTCGAAGCCGATCGCCGAACGCACCAGCGTGGCGATGCGGTCGAGCTGATCCTTGGTGCGGTCCTGGTAGGCCAGATCGCCCTTATCGTTCTTGGAGTAGATGCCGTCGACCAGCACCGCGACCGAGATGCGGTTGACCCGGCCGGCTTCGGTCACTTCGGTCTTGGTGGTGCGGGAGATCTCGTAATTGTTGGTCTCTTCGCTCTTCTTGCTCTGGTCCTTGGCCGCGACGCCGCTGTTCTGCTGGTTGCCCGGCAACTCGTTGTTGACGGTGACCTGGCCGTTGTTGTCGGCGGTCATGCTCTGCTCTTCGCGGGTTTGGCTCGAGCGCAGCACGCGGCCTTCGGGATCGAACTTGTCCGAGGTCTGGGTGATCTTGTTGAAGTCGAAATCGGCGGAGAGCTGGACCCGGGCGCGCCCCGTCCCCACCACGGAGGAGACGATGTCCTCGACCTGCTTGCGCATCCGCTTCTCGAAGGCGGTGCGGCGCTCGTCGCCGATCTGCTGGTCCGGATCGGTCTGGGCGCCGTCGGCGAGCAGCTGCCCGGTCTCGTCGACGATCGAGACCCGCTGCGGCTTCAGGCCGTTCACGGCCGAGGCGACCAGGTGGCGGATGGCGCGGATCTGCTGGGCTTCGAGCGCGCCGCGGACCCGGACCACGATTGAGGCCGACGGCTCCGGCGCCTCGCGCGAGAACAGCGGACGCTCGGGCAGCACCAGATGGACGCGGGCGGCCTGGATGCGGTCGATGGCGCGGATGGTGCGGGCGAGCTCACCTTCCAGCGCGCGGAGATGGTTGATGTTCTGGACGAAAGAGGTGGTGCCGAGCGCGTCCGACTTGTCGAACACCTCGTAGCCGACCCCGCCGCCCTTGGGCAGGCCGCCCTCGGCGAGCTTCATCCGCAGGCGGGTGACCTTGTCCTTGGGCACCATGATGATGGTGCCCTCGTTGCGCAGCTCGAACTGGATGCCCTGGCGCTCCAGGTCCTTGATAATGCCCGAGGAGTCCTCGACGCTGAGGTCGGTGAACAGGGTCGTCATCTGCGGCGTGGTGACGCGCATGATGACGAACGCGAAAAAGCCGACAAGCGCGGCGGTAACCGCGATCATCGCCCCGAACCGGGCGGGCTCCGATACCCTTCAGAAAGTCCGCAAGACCTTGCAAGCAACCGCCCCGATAGATTCGGCTGCTTTCACAGGAAAGGCCGACTGGGCAATTATTGCCTAGGTGATGGTTTCGATATGGTTAACGAAGGTTAAGAGCTGCGACAAAAGTAGCGCCATGAAAAAAATCGGCCTCGCGAGGCGAGTCCGATTTTCGTCAAAAGCCGCAGATTTCCGGATTGCCTACTGGCGGTATTGCTGGATGCGGGTGGTGCGAAGCCCCGCCAGACCGTGCTGGTCGATGGAAAACTGCCAGGAAAGGAATTCGTCTACCGTCAGGGTATAACGGCTGCAAGCCTCCTCAAGGGAGAGAAGCCCGCCACGCACAGCGGCGACGACTTCGGCCTTGCGGCGGATAACCCAGCGTTTGGTGCCGGGTGCGGGCAGATCTGCAATCGTCAGCGGACTGCCGTCCGGCCCGATGACGTATTTTACCCTCGGGCGATGGGGTTCTGTCATGGCGTACTCACAAACTCTCAACCACTGAACTCACGCCACAACCATAGGCATCGCGGCTTAAAAATCCGCTAAGCCTAAGGCTTCAATACAATTCTCGTTGAAAATGGCTGGAACGCAGCCGTCTCGACCGGCGGGAAGGGTGCATCCAGGCAGGCCGAGGGGGTATTTTAAATACTTTACTAACGAACGAGGCCTGCGCGGGGCTTCGCAAGGCCTCTCAACCGTGCACCCAGGCCTTAATTGCTGGCCGTGGCGATGATGCTCTTCACCTGGCTCAGGGTGTAGCTGGCGCCGTCGATGGTGAGCAGCGGCGGCGACTGGGTCAGGTCGACGGACGACACCGTGCCCTGCACCTGCGCGGCGATGCCGACATTGTTGTTGGCGACATCCTTGCCCGTGGCCGAGATCGTGTACTTGCCGTCGGGCCATTGCGTGCCGTCGTTGCCCATGCCGCTCCAGGTGAACGGAACGTCCGTGCCGGCGCCGGCGGTATATTTGCCGGTGAACACGGTCTGGCCGCTGGCATTGGCGACGGTGATGTCGACCGTCGCGTCGCTGGGCACGTTGAGATGCCAGGTCGCCGACGAATTCGTCATGGACGCCGTGGTGCCGTCAACCAGGGCGGTTTTGCCGACGAAGCCGAGCGCCTGGGTCGCCTGCGTGGTCTGTTGCAGGGTGACCAGCTGGGAGAGCGAGTCGTTGGTCTTGAGCTGCTGCTCGACGCCGGCGAACTGCACCAGCTGCTGGGTGAACTGGTTGGTGTCGAGCGGATCGAGCGGGTTCTGGTTCTGCAGCTGCGTCGTCAGCAGCGTCAGGAAGGTCTGGAAGTTGCCCGCCAGCGTCGCGCCGGTGGTCGAGCCCAGGCTCGAGCTCGACGTGGAGGATTTCGTCAGATCGGTCGTGCCGGAGACGACCGAAGGAGCGGTGGCGCCAGTCGTGGTGGTCATGTCTCGATACTCCTCACACTCTGATGTCGACGCCGCTGCTCGATCCGAGCATGCGGCACGTAGCTGCGCCCGACCGGGGCTGTGGGAACTGCTTCCTCGTCGCTGATGATCAGCCGGCGGGCATTACCGCCATTGTCGTTGTTCTGGCCGGAGTTCTGGCCGGACGAATTCTGGTCGCGCAGGCTGAAGGACAGCCCGTTGCTGCCGGTCTTGAGGCCGGCATCGTCGAGCGCGCGCTGCAATTGCGGCGCGTCCTGCCGCAGCATCTGCAGCGTCTCCGGTTTCTCGACGGTGAGATGCGAGGTGATCTGGCCGTTACGGTCGACATTGATGCGGACATCGATGCGGCCGAGGTCGAGCGGATCGAGGCTGATGTCGAACCGGGTCTTGCCCGCGCGTGCGGCCGCCGCGATCTCGATCGGCACGCCACTGATCGGAATGGCGTTGGCATTCGCCGCGGTCGCGGTGAGCGTCGCGGTCGTGGCCGATGTCGTATTGGTCAGCGGCGCCTGCACGGCAGAGGCCGCCTGCGCGCTGGTGTCGGTCGCGGGGACAGCGGCCTGCGTGCCCGCATGGGCATGCGGTGTTGCCGTCGCCGGTGTCGCATCGGCCGTGCGGTCGGAAGTCCCAGCCTTGGCGTCGGCCGCGTTCGCATCGATTGGCGGCTTGTCGGCTTGCGGATGCACCGCGTTGGCGGACGCTGCCGTCGCCGGAGTCTGCGCGGCGTTCGCCTTGCCGGTGTCCTGGCCGATGTTGGAGACGTCGCTCCCACCTTGCGCGGTCGCGACGGCCTTGAACGAAGTTTTTGGCGTGCCCTGGTCGACGGCGGCGATCAGGCCGCCATTGGTCTTCGCATCGGTCGCGGTCGCGTCGGTCGTCCCGGTCGCGGCATCGGCCAGCGTCGCCGAGGTAGCGGCATCGACCTTGGCGCCCGCGGTCTTGGCGCTCTTGTCGCCCGGCGTCGCGGTATCGGTCTTGGCGCCGGCGATCTGCGCCGCGGTGGATGCGCTGGCGGCGATGCCGGCGGCGGCGATCGTCAGCGGCGAGGAGGCGGTGCTGGCGGCCTGGTTCGCGGCCGCGTTCGGATCGAGCGGCACGACCGGCGCGGCCACCACGACGCTGGGATCGGGCACGGCGGCTGGCGTCGCGTCGACTTGCGCGGTTGCGGCGGCATTGACGGTGGCGGCAAGGCCATCGGTGCCGTCGGTCTTCTTATCCTTGGTGTCGTCGGACTTGTCCGCCGATTTGGCGTCGGAGGTCTCGGACTTGTCCTTGGTCTTGCTATCCGCCTTGGCCGGATCGGCCGTTGTATCGTTCTTGGTATCGTTCTTGGCCGGCGCGGAATTGTCGGTGTCGTCACTGGCCTTGCTCTGCGAGGACGGGTCGGTCGCCGAATGATCGCGCGGGCTCTTGTCCGAGGACGACGAGGAATCGGTCCGGCGCGGTGCGGTGTCCGGGGACGACGCGCTGTCGCTGATAGCTTGAGTGTTGCTGTCGACCAGCGAACCGAAGGAGTCGTTGGACGTGTCTTTCGACGCCTGCGACCGAGCAGGCTTTTGCTGCGCGCTCTGGACTTGCGCGCTTGCCGCTACATCTGACGTACGACCGACCACAGGCGACCCCTCGGAAACATCTTCGGCATAAGAGGTAGCAAGGAGCGGGCCAGCCCCGCGCCTCGGTGTTTTATCAAGATAAATCAATGATTTGAAGAATCGTCCCCGCTGCTGCAAGGCCTTTCAAAGCCCCGTCATTTCTGCCTCCCCGGCAAGAATTGCCCTAACTGGCCGCCCCCATGATTGCTTCACCGGAAGGCCGCCTATATTAAAGAGACAGCTCTCAGCCGCTTTCGACCGGGCAAGCCGCCCTTCGGGAACCAAAGTTCCCGGGGATCGCTTATGTCCCGCCGGAAGCATCCAGCGGATCGCCCAACGCCGCCGTCACAACGCTTTAAGGCCCATGCTCAACAGTCTGGATCTCGAAGGCCGTCCTGAGGATACCAGGGTCGTCGTTGCCATGTCGGGCGGCGTCGATTCATCGACGACGGCTGCGCTTTTGAAGGCGGAAGGCTATGACGTCATCGGCATCACGCTGCAGCTCTACGACCATGGTGCCGCGACCCACCGCAAGGGCGCCTGCTGCGCCGGCCAGGACATCCACGACGCCCGCGACGTCGCGGCCAAGCTCGGCATTCCCCATTACGTGCTCGACTACGAGGACCGCTTTCGCGAGTCCGTCATCGACAATTTCGCCGACAGCTACGCGCTCGGCGAGACGCCGGTGCCGTGCATCGAGTGCAACCGCTCGGTCAAGTTCCGCGACCTGCTCAAGACCGCGCGCGAGTTAGGGGCGACCGCGCTCGCCACCGGCCATTACGTCGCCTCGCGCCGCCGCGCCGACGGCTCGCGCGCTCTGGTGTGTGCCGCCGATGCCGATCGCGACCAGAGCTACTTCCTGTTCGCGACCACGCAGGAGCAGCTCGATTACTTGCGCTTTCCGCTCGGCGACATGACCAAGCCCGAGACGCGCGAACTGGCGCGGCGCTTCGGTCTCGCGGTCGCCGACAAGCACGACAGCCAGGACATCTGCTTCGTGCCCACAGGGCGCTACACCGACATCATCACCCGACTGCGGCCGAACGCGATGGACCCCGGCGAGATCGTCGATCTCGACGGCCGCGTGCTCGGCCGGCATAACGGCATTGCCAATTTCACCATCGGCCAGCGCCGCGGCCTCGGCATCGCCGCCGCCGCGCCGCTGTTCGTGGTGCGGCTGGAGGCCGCCAACCGCCGCGTCGTCGTTGGCCCGCGCGAGGCGCTGAAGATGCACCGAATCGTGCTGCGCGACGTCAACTGGATCGGCGACGGCGACATCGACCGCGCGATCGGCGCCGGCCTCGAAATGTTCGTGCGCGTACGCTCGACCCGCAGCCCCCAGCCGGCATGGCTGCGTGGCGCGAACGGCCATTACGAGGTCGAGCTCGTCGCAGGCGAAGAGGGTGTCTCGCCGGGCCAGGCCTGCGTGTTTTACGACGCGCCCTCGGGCCAGGCGCGTGTGCTCGGCGGCGGCTTTATTCAAAGCGCCGCCGCGAAGGCTGCGACCGGCACGGCACGTCCGCTCGCCGAAGCCGTGCGCGGCTAATCCATGAAATCGGACCGCACTCTCGCGACACCGGAAGTGCGCCCCCTCTCCCGCCTGCGGGAGAGGGTTGGGGAGTGGGCTCTCTCCACCCGCGATATATCGCGAGCGGATAAAGCCCTCACCCGGCGCTACGCGCCGACCTCTCCCGCAAGCGGGAGAGGTGCCAGACCGCGCGCGGGGCTGACTTCGATCTCACCAATAATCAATTCTCGATAGAGTTTGGCGTAAGGGCAGGGGCATGGCAGCAGACATCTCGCGGGCCGGGGTCGAGAAGGCCTATGGCCGCTGGGCGCCCGTCTACGATCTCGTGTTCGGCAAGGTCTTTGACGCTGGCCGGCAGTCGACCATCATCGAGGCCGACCGCATCGGCGGCCGCATCCTCGACGTCGGCGTCGGCACCGGGCTTTCGCTATCGGACTATTCGCGCACCACAAAGATCTGTGGAGTCGACATTTCCGAGCCGATGCTGCGCAAGGCGCAATCGCGCGTGCGTGCGCTGCGCTTGAGCAATGTCGAGGTGCTCTCGGTGATGGATGCGAAGAATCTCGCCTTCCCCGAAAACTTCTTCGACGCGGTGGTCGCGCAATATGTCATTACCGCCGTGCCCGATCCCGAAGGCACGCTCGACGAGTTCGTGCGCGTCTTGAAGCCCGGCGGCGAGCTGATCCTCGTCAACCACATCGGGGCGGAAACGGGTTTTCGCAAACTCTCCGAACTCGCGTTTGCCCCGCTCGCCCGCCGTCTCGGCTGGCGTCCGGAATTTCCGTGGCAGCGACTGGTCGACTGGGCCGCAAAACACGGCGGCGTTACGCTGGCCGAGCGCCGCCCGATGCCGCCGATGGGACACTTTTCGCTGATCCGCTACCTCAAATCGTAATGTTCGGGGTGGGAACAGGGCGTACACCCCGCGCGTTCTCCGCCCATGCGCACAAGATCAAACATCATTCTGGCCAGCCTCCTGATCGCCGCCTCCGGCAGCGCGATCGCGCAGGCCCCGCCCGCCCCGGCGACGCCGCCGCAAGCGACCGCGCCGCCATCCCCGCAGCACGCCACCAGCTGCACGCCGCAGGATCGCCCCAACCGCCAGGCCGACGGCACCACCACGGGCCAGTCCCGGGAACCGCTCGGCGACAAGCTCGCCAAATCGGACGGCGTGCTCTGCCCGCCCTCCGGCGTCGATCCCGAGATGCACGCGCCGGCGCCCAGCACGAACGGCGCCATGCCTGTCATCCCGCCCCCCGGCAGCCCCGGCGGTGACCCGACGGTAAGGCCGAAATAGGCCAATTCTGTCTCCCGATCTCGTCATGGCCGGGCTTGTCCGGACCAGTCCGGCCATGACGGGTGTGGCTGGAAATCTGGTCCCGAAATAGGTCCAATTCGCTCCCCGAAGCGGACTTGTCCCGCCGTAGCTTCAGCAAAGGCGGAAGCTTACGCAAACGCGGATTGACAGCCCGCCGCCCCCTTCCTTATATGCCGCGCGTTCGCGAGATCGGCTGTATCAGGCCCTCGCGACCCTGTGGCGGGGTAGCTCAGCTGGTTAGAGCACGGGAATCATAATCCTGGGGTCGGGGGTTCGAGTCCCTCTCCCGCTACCATGTATCCCCCACTATTACGGTGGGCCTGAGGAAAGATGTCCCCGCCTATTAGGGCGGCGAGTTTGCCTTTCACCTCAACCTCCCAGCCTTTCCGAGGTCCTTTTGGGTGAACAGTTACGCTGTGCACAAGGGCTCGAAAATCCTCGATCAGTGAACCCCGATCGTCCTCTGCCTTTGAATGCTTAGCCATTGTCTCGGCAAGTGTGTTCACTGTTCTGATGTAGCGGTCTAGGGTAGCTGGGTGGAGCGCGATGGGGACTGGGGCCTCTTCGAGTGCGGCCATTTCGGCCTCGACGCGCAATCGCTCTTCCTTCAGCTCCGCGATCCGCTGTTTGGCATCCTCCTCGGAGATGACGTACTTGATCACAAGATCAATGTTCCGTTGCCGCTCGCCTTCGATCCGGTCACGTTTCGCCACAAGTCGCGCGCGCACCGCGACCGCGTTCCCGGCAAGCCGCTCCCGCTCATTGTTGTAGCTGCGCACATAGGTCTCGATCAGACGAGGATCCTTCAATTCCTCGACCATGCCGCTGAGTACAAGCCCTTCGATATCGCGCAGGTAGATGATCCTACGATTTGAGCAGATCCCGCTTTCGCGAATCGCCGAACACCGAATCCTGGTCTTTCCAGTCTTGTCGCGGTCATGAACCGACATTCCCGATCCGCAACAGCCGCAGCGAAGTAGACCCGAGAGAAGATGCGGCGCCCGTCGCTTCACGTGGCTGGCCAAGTGGCTCCTTTCGGTTTTCAAGGCGTGAGCCTGCTCCCAAATAACCTGATCGACGATGCGCAGCTGAGGTGCCTCGATGCTCTGCCACTCGTCACGAGGGTTCGGGCGAGATAGTCGTTTGCCGGTATCGGGATCCTTGACCATTCGGACTTTGTTCCACACGATACGACCGGCATAGAGTTCGTTGAAGATGAGCCCAGCACCACGTTGGGCATTGCCGTTGATCGTCGACGCGTTCCATCGTCGGCCTCGCGGTGGACGAACGTTTTCTCTGTTGAGATCGTGCGCGATGCCTCGGGGCGTCCGTCCCGCGGCATATGCCGTGAAAATGCGCCGGACGATCGCAACTTCGTCGTCGACGATTTCGAGTTCGCCGGGTTTGCCGGGAACGGCTCGATATCCGTAGGCGCGCCCCCCGGCGTGTCGACCGTCGCGTATCACGCCGGCCATGCCGCGACGGACCTTCTTCGCTCCGTCTTCGCGCTGCATCTGTCCAACGAGGCCGCGAATACCAATCAAGATCGAGTCCGCGGTGCCGTCATGAACAGCCTGGATTTCGATCCCCTGGAAAGACAACCTTTTGTGGATGCCGGCGGCCAGGTCTTCCATGTCACGAGAAAGCCGATCCAACGCTTCCACAATGACGACGGTAAATCGCTGTTGGCGCGCCGCATCCATAAGCTGCATCAAGCCATCGCGGCCGAATACAGATGCCCCAGAACGAGCCTTGTCTTCGAAAGTCGCAACGACGTTGAGTTGATGACGGGCCGCATAGGCCCTACACAAAGCGATCTGATCTTCAGTCGACTTTTCGTTTTGAAGCTCGGTCGAGAACCGAGCGTAAATTGCTGCGGGCTTCATCTTGAACACCACCGCCGATGCGTTTCTCGCTGGCGGCATCAATATGAATCTTCATCAGCCGCTCATTCTCGAAGAGATGATCGCGCCGTGCATCGGCGATTGCAAGGGCTTCAATAAATTTCAGCAAAGCACGATCTAATTCAGGTGGGCTTACACACCGTGGCGTATGATGAAAACTTTCCCTTATCTTCGCGCGCTTCATAACAGCAAGATGCTGTATGAAGTCCAAGAAGGGTACGTCGCTTATACATCGATCGCAGAATTGGATATGATTGAAAGCAGAACGGATAGACTTGAGACCGGAAAAATCTGGAGTAGGGTCTCGCAGAGATTGGGATCGGGAATCCAAGACCTCCAACCAGACAGTTATGAGCGGCGGGATAACGATCGGCTTCGTTGATGTCGTTGTCTTTTTTATCAATCCGATCGCGTTCGTTGCGCGTCGGTTGGCTCATTTCTGGTGCGAAACTGGTGCGGTCACGCCTGGTCGTGCAAACAGGTCGAGATTGACATCTACAGGCTCTATCGCCGAACTCTTTTCAGGATGATCGATCTGATCATCGAACGGGTCGACCTGACCCTCTCAAGGCTGAAACAGGGGTTCGATTCCTCTTTCCTAGGGAAGCGCCACTCGACGCCTCTCCCGTCCGCCATTGCGCGGGATGCATCAAGTGCCCCCTAGAGCCTCCTATTGGAGGCAATCACTTGAAATTATCAAAGATTACGGCCACTGGCCGCATTGGCTTCGCTAGGCTCCGCCCACATTACCGGGCATGGAGCGATCAACTGACTTCGAAGGCGTCCAACAAAACGTCCAACAATTCGTCCAATGGTGAGGTGGGTCATGCCTGACTTCCTCACTCGACGGAACGGCGTGTGGCACTTCGTGCGCCGAGTTCCAGCGGAATTTGCGACATTGGATCCGCCGTGGCATCGTCCGGCATTCCACGAAAGTCTCGGTCGCCACCGATCGCACTGGGAGAAGGGGCCGTCCGCGTAGCAGAGCGGCTCAATAGCGAGCTGGAGGCCCATTGGCAGCAGGCTTGTAGGGCTAGCGCCGATGAAGTTACGCGTGGCTACGATGATGCAAGGCGGCGCGCCCGTTCTCTAGGGTTTGAGTACGCTGAGAACGGTCAATTGCTTCAGTTCTCAGCCGAGAAACGGCTTGAACGCCTGGAGGCTCTTGTTGCCGCCGGGCTGGAGCACGAAGCGAATCGAAAACCGCATTCGGTTCGGTCGCATCGTCAAGGAACGGAAGCTTGATCGTCACCGGCGTGTTCTGTCATTTGCACCCGGCGGCATCTTTGCCCTTATCCGTTGGACCTCCAACGACTTTGGCACGATCATTTCGCGGATCGATATTTTGCGCGCGGTCGCACCGGGACAGCGCTGCTCGACCGTGCCGTATGTGAAGCCCGGCGGGGAGATTTTGCTGCGGCTCTCCGGTTGGCCGAAAGTCGAACGGGTGCTGCAGATGGTCGACGCCATCGAAGCGCTCGGCATCGATCCCGCCGACGTTGCTCCTGATCATTGGCATCACATTCACAATCGCCTGTCCGTCAACGAAAACCCGCGCCCCTACACGAGAGCGCGCCACCAGGCATGGCTTTACCGGCAGAGGGTCATGCGATGACACCGCGGCTCAAGACGTTGACCACGATGCTCTGCGGTGCCGTCGCACTTATCGCGCCAATCGTTCTGGAGATTACGCCGGCCTACATCTGGAATGCATCCGAGAGCGTACCGATCGGGCTCTACCGTGTGCAGCCGGCGGACAAGCTGTTCGTTACCGAACTCCTCGCCGTACAGCCACCGGAGCCGCTCGCGACCTTCCTCGACCTGAACGGCTATCTGCCAGCGGGATTGCCGATGCTCAAACGCGTGCTGGCGCTTCCCGGGCAGACCGTTTGCCGAAGCGGGCTCACGATTTCGGTTGACGCCATCGAAATGGGCGAAGCCCGAGATCGCGATGGCCGTGGCCGTCCCCTCCCGAAATGGCAGGGCTGCCACATCGTCGGTGACGGCGAACTCTTTGTCATGAACTGGCAATCCGCCAGCTCGCAGGATGGCCGCTATTTCGGGCTCTTGCCGGCATCGGCTGTCATTGGCCGCGCGCTGCCGGTGTGGACCTGGGAGGATTGATGGTGCCCCTATTGAGTTTCCGACCAGCTATTCCTCTGTTCGGCCGAGTGCTGCACCATTCCTCCGTCCCGACCAACGATTGCGCGGCCGTTGCGCGCAGCGGCGGTCCAGGGCGGCCGAACGGCCGGCGCGAAGCGGCTTTACCCTGGACGGGCGCGAGCACGACGGCACGCTTGCGTTTGTTCGAGGGGAGCCTGCGCGCTGTCGTGCCGTTGTTCATCGCGCTGGCCGTGAGTAGCGCCGCTGCTGTCGCCGAGACGCGACCCCGCGGAGCCTCCAGCACGTCATCAAGCTGGCGGTCCGTTTGCGGAATTTGTCGAGCAGGCCTCGCGCCGCTTCGGTGTGCCGGTGCACTGGATACGCGCAGTCCTGGACGTCGAAACCGCCCAAGACATGCGTGCCAAGTCACTGAAAGGTGCCATGGGCCTGATGCAAATCATGCCGGCGACTTGGGCGGAACTTCGCGAGCGGTACGACCTCGGCAATAATCCCTACGATCCCCGCGATAACATTCTTGCGGGGACTGCGTACCTTCGGGACCTGCACGACCGGTACGGCTCTCCGGGCTTCCTTGCAGCCTACAACGCGGGACCCTGGTCGCTACGAGGAACATCTCACCGGTCGTCCGTTGCCGGCCGAGACCAAGGCCTATTTGCAGAAACTTGTGCCTCTCATCGGTAGCGACATCGCAGCTTCTGGTGCCGTCGCGGGTCTGCGGCCACCAGCAGCGGCGCTCTTTGTTGCTAGATTTGAAAGTACGAACACCGCTGACCCGCAGCAGTCCGGGCGCTCGTCAAATCGGGCTCCGGCGGCGACCTCCTTTCACGACATCTCGGCCATCGTGCCACCGGCAACAGGGTTGTTCGTCGCGAGATCTAATGCAGGGGGCTCGCGATGAGCGAATGCGCAAGCTGGCATGCAGTGGCGTACGTTGGAGATGAAGGGGCGGAAGGGCGAGCGCAATGGGCAGGTACGACATCAGGACGGCGAGATAAAAGGGGCTCGCCGGTCGAACCGCAAGCCATTGGCATGGCTTGGGTTCCGGCGTGCCGGTCGGTCGGGGCGCGTGCCGCGCCTTGCATTTTGACGAATGCAATCAAAGGCGTTTTCGGCACCGTGTGCGTTTTTGATCGTTGGGAGGCCCTACCGTGAGCGTGGGCGACAGCGATCTGCATATTCGGCCTGGGCGCATCCGCAACACCCGCGCGCCGAGGCAAAAGAGCTTCATCAATCAGGTGCTGCGGGCGGCGACGAAAGCAGGACACACGTCGCGTCCGGCCGCGGCTGGGAGGCGTTCCATGGCCTACGGGCGCTCGACTTTTGGCCGCGGCCGGCTCGCCTTTAGTCGCAGCCGGTTGTTCAGCCCGACACGGCGTGTCGTGGTGAAAGCGCGTGTTGTCCGCCACAAAGGCCGAGCTTTCCGTTCAGCGCCACTAACCGCCCACCTCTCATATCTGAAGCGCGACGGCGTGACCCGGAGTGGTGAGCGGGCCGAGATGTTCGATGCCGGCAGTGACCGCGCCGATGGCGGCTTTCGCAGAACGCTGCAAGGAAGACCGGCATCATTTCCGGTTCATCATCTCGCCGGAGGATGCCGGCGACATGACCGACCTGACGGCCTTCACCCGCGATCTCGCCAGGCAGATGGAGACCGATCTCGGCACGCGGCTTGACTGGGTGGCTGTCGATCATTGGAATACCGATAACCCTCACGTCCATCTGCTCGTTCGGGGAGTAGATGAACAAGATGCGGATCTCGTGATCTCCCGCGACTATATCAGCCAGGGCCTGCGCTCGCGCGCCGAGGAACTGGTCGCCATCGAACTGGGCCCAAAACCCGAGCACGAGATCCGCAATTCACTGGAGAGGGAGGTTTCGGCTGAACGATGGACGCGGCTCGACCGGGAGATCCGGCTGGCGGCCGATGAGACCGGCTATATCGATGTTCGCCCAGAGAACCCCGGCAAGTCCGATCCCGAGATCCGGCGCCTGATGGTCGGCCGCCTTCAACATCTGGAGAAGATGGGCCTTGCCGCATCCGCCGCACCGGGGGAATGGCCGAGCGTAGCTTGCGCGACCTCGGCATGCGCGGCGACATCATCAAGACCATGCACCGCGCCTTCACCGAGCGTGGGGAAGCTCGGGGCGTTGCCGACTATGCCATCGAGAGTGGACAACCGACGTCCGAGATTATCGGACGGCTCGTCGACCGAGGATTGCACGACGAACTGACGGGCGAGGCTTACGCCCTGATTGACGGAACAGACGGACGCGCGCACCATGTCCGTTTCCGCGGGATCGAAGCTTTCGAACATGCGCCGCCGATCGGCGGAATCGTCGAAGTCCGACGCTTCGGTCAAGCCGGCGATGCGCACCCGCGCCCAGCTGAAGGGATTGCAAGGCTGGCAGGGGCCGGGCTGGACGGCGCCGGATCCCGGCAGCCGGCATTATCCGGAAGTGAGGGGCGGCGCGGTGATCGCGCTCTTCTATCTGCCGGCTGGGCGCATCTCCTACGACTTCAAGGTGCCGGCCTGACCGTTCGGCGCCGGCGGCGTCGGCCACATCCGGTTGGAGAAGGCAGGCGTGCTGCCAGCGTCAGTTCACGGCGATTGCCTCAATGCATGGCTGCCCGGCCTGTCAAGACAACAAGGATCACCGTGACTAACGCGCCGGAGACGTAGAGAATTGTTCTGACACTGCCACCTTTAGCTGCGTTGCCGCCGCGCAAATAGATGGCGGTATGAACAAGGCGGATCGCAACATGGGTCCACACCAGCAGCGCGAGCGTGCTTGGCCTGACACCTACCATCATCGCCAGCACGGCCGGGACCACGAAGGGTGCCAGCGCCTCCACAGAATTCATGTGTACACGATCGATGCGATAAAGGAGGTTCGCATCGTCAGCCGGAAGTATTGGTCCAGAGAGGGCCCCCGCACGTCCCTTGGAATACCCCGATTGGACCGCCAAAAGGATGGACACGAGACAGAGCGCGAGCACTCCGATGACACTCAGGCTGTAGGCTTCCATGCTGACCTCGGTTAGCTGGATCGCGATGTCGGCGGGACAGAACCAATTAAGGTGATTGAGTTTCTGTCCGAGCGCTTCGGAGCGCGTCTGTCAGGAAGGGCGGGTGAAAAGATCGGCATAGCGCTGAAGATAAAGCGGCCAGCCGTGATCACCGGCGACACCGTCCCGCACGCCTTCCCAGCCGTCGCCATGGCGTTCCAGATTGCGATGCTCAAGGTCGATTCGGGTCCGGTTCGGCGTTTCAGCAGTGAACCGCACCTCCCACTCGCTGGTCTTTTCTGGGTCAGTCTCGATCTGCCATTTGGGGCTGATGTCCCAGCTGAGCAGCACCCGGTCCGGCGGTTCGTAGGCCAGCACGCGCGCCCAGCGGCACTCGCTGCCATCGATGCCTCGGTCATAAATGTACCCACCCACCCGAGCCTGGAACACCGTCTCGGCGATCTGGACGCGGAGCAGGTTGTGCTCGGGCGGTTTGAAACTCCCGAACCCCTCGGTGAAGATTTTAAATGCGCGCGCGATCGGTGCCTCGACCACGATGGATTGTTTCACGGCCGCAAGTCCTACACGCGTGTTCATTGTGTCTCCTGTTGCTCGACGACCAACTTGTAGGCGGCCAGCGTCTTGCTCCAAAACCGGTCGAGCCAAGCACGCATCTGGCCAAGCCCGTGAGGGTCGATGTGATAGACGTTGCTTGCGCCCTTCTGCTCCGCGCGGACTAGTCGTGAGTCTCGTAGCACCTTCAGATGCTGCGAGACGGCCGACTGAGAGACCGGTACCTGTCGGGTAATCTCAACTACCGAACGTGGACGCTCCGCGATCAGCTCGAAAATCGTTCGGCGCGTCGAGTCGCCAAGCGCGGCCAGCTGCGCGTGATCAATAGTCATGACTTATGATTAGTACAAACTTATGATATGGTCAAGCGGTGTGAACGTCTCGTGTTCTCGGTGCCATTGAGGCTCTTGGATTGACCCGGCCAGTCTCCCTGCCGGTCCGACTTCTTGGGCCACGCGATGTTGGCATCCACGCGAAAAAATCCTGATATCGACCGGTGAGGTGATGGGCGTAGCAGTACCGGCAAGGCACGTTCAGCTGGCGGAAGCGGCGAAGGGTTCTTGTCCGGAAAGGACAGACCGATGTCCTGATCCCTGCGGTTGAGTTCGTTGCCTAAAGCAACAACTCCGCCGATGCCAGGCGCAGGCGTGTCGAGCTGAGCGCAAGGAGTGTGAGATGACCCCCAGCGGCATCGTTCCTCAAGGTCAATCAACAATGATGGCCTGGCGCGTGCACGAGTTTGGGCCGCCAGAGGTCATGAAGTTTGAGTCCCTCTCACGACCTGAACCCGGGCCCGGCGAGGTCCTGGTCAAAGTTGAAGCGGCCGGAGTGGGGCCACGGGATGCCTGGATCAGAGCCGGGAAGAGCGCTTTGCCGCAGTCGCTCCCGCTCATTCTGGGCTCGGATCTTTTCGGTGAACGTGGGATCCTACGCGCCCCAATTGGCCCGTCATGCGGGTGTGCAAACTATCGCAACAGTATCGACGGCCGACTTTCCTTCGTTCGCGATCTCGGCGCAAACACCGGGATCGACTATCGGATTCAGCGCTTTGAGAATGAAGTGCGGGATGCGGACGCCGTCATTGATCTAGTCGGCGGCGAAACGCAAAGCCGCTCGTTCCAGGTCCTTTCGAGGCGGCAAGCTGATCTCGGCAGTGTCCGCCCGGATCAGGACCTTGCAAAACACCACGGTGTCGAAGCCACCTTCTTTTTAGGAACGTCACGAGCCAGTATCTGACGGAAATCGCTCGCCTCGTCGAGGTGGAGAACTGAGAATAAACGTCGGGGTAGTCTTACCTCTCGCGGATGCGCGCGAGGCCACTTCATGCTGGACGGCGTGCGGCCCCGGCCAAAGGGAAAGATCGTGCTCGCCGTCGAAGCGAGCTGATCGATCGCGCCTCATCTTGCGTTCGACTCTGAATGTGCCAGCGAAGTCCAACGGTTGCTCTTGAAAGGACAAAAATGATATCGCGAACTCCCGCCCACGCCCTCGTCATTCCCGATCCGCTGCTCGCGAGATAAGCAACAGACGTCCTGCGCGAATATTCCACCAATCTGCTCTTTATTCACTCGATCCGCGTCTACGGAGCGGGGCGTCAGAGGAAACTGCGAGCTTCTCTACGTGGCCGTCGCATTCCACGATTTCGGCCTTGTCAAGAAGTTCTCGACACGCTTCGAAGTCGATGGCGCAAATACAGCTCGGCAGTTTCTGACCGCCCACGATATTGCTGAAGACCAGGTGCAGACCATCTGGAAGCGATCGCGCCGCACACCACTCCCGGCATCCCGAAGTACATGGGTCCCGAGGTCGCGCTCCTCAATTCGGGTGTTCTGCTCGATGTAATCGGGGTAGGGCTCGATCAATTTCCGGTGGAGGTTCGCGAGGAGATCGTTGCCAAATATCCCGCACAAATTTAAGGAACGCTTCGTTCAGGCCGAAGCGCATATCATCCGCGAAAACATCTTCCCGTACTCGAAAGTGCTTCAGCGCGTTGCGCAATCGGCCCCGAAAGCCTTGGGATCAGATCGGACGCTGTTCCGGAAGCTCGGGTTTGTCAGTTCGCTGGTTGGCCCGTGTTTGAAGAGTCCCTCTCTAAGACTTGGCTCGCTTGCCGTTATCGATTTTCGATCATCTCCAATGTCGACGCCCATCTACTCTCCCAAACGATCAAGCAAGTTAAAGTGCCCTTTGAAATGATAATAACCTCTCCGCAAACCAGGTCGTACAAGCCTGATCGTGCCACTGTAGGAGCCCTGGAGAGCCTGGAGGGAAGCAGGATCTCAACGTTTGCCGTCAAGTACCGTGGTTACCAGGTTGAACGCTTCGTACCTCATCTTTCGCTCTTCCGGCCTCCGCGCCGCTTACCGCGCGAATACCGGTATCGATGCTACTGCGACCCCATAGCGACACGCGCCATGCTTTTCGTAGAGCCTCGCTCGGTCCTAGACCCCAATCAATCTCTGCTGCAGACTACAAGCGGAGCCATCTGTAGCCGGCTGCGATCTGAAAGGGCTAGAGTGGCCCGTCGTGAGGGGCTCGGTCGAGGATCTGACGGATGACGGCTAAAATCGATCTCCTGACGCTGCAATTGTTCGTGGCGATCGTCGAGGAGCAGAGTATCGCGAAAGCGGCGGAGAAGAAGAACATTGCCGCATCTGCAGTCAGCCGCCGTATCTCGGATATTGAGGTCCTGTTCAAGGTCGAGCTGCTGCATCGCCATTCGAAAGGGATCGAGCCGACACCTGCCGGTTTCGCCCTGCTCGAGCACGCCCGCATCATCCTGGGAAACCTCAGCAAGCTCGAGGCCGAGCTGACGGGATTTAGGGAGGGCAAGCGCGGGCTGATCCGGGTCTGTGCCAACAAGTCCGCGATCCTCGAAGCCCTGGCGGACGAGCTCAGCCTGTTCCTGGAACAGCATCCGCTGGTCCACATCGACATCGAGGAGGATCTCAGCCCTGCGATCGTGCGCGCGGTGATGGAGAACCGTGCCGACATCGGCATCTTCGGCGGCAACATCGACGGACAGGATCTGGAGCTGCTGTCCTATCGCAGCGACAGTCTGGTCGCGCTGGTCACGCGCGATCACCCGCTGGCGGACCGCAGCAGCGTTCGCTTCCGTGAGCTGGTCGATTTCGACTTCGTCAGCCTGGAGAAGGGCAGCTCGATCGAGACGCTGTGTGTCAGGGCCGCTGCGGCGCTTGGGCAGCACCTCAAGGTGCGCATCCGCGTCAGCAGTTTCGATGCACTGTTCCGCGTCATCGATGCCAGGATGGGGGTCGGCATCGTGCCGCTCGAGATCGTTCGCGGCCGCTACGGCGTCGACAGCCTCGTCACCGTCCCGCTCGATGAGTCCTGGGCGCGACGCGAGCTGGTCATGGGCGTGCGCGATTACAAGTCGCTGCCGCCAGTGACGAAGCTGCTAGTGGACCATTTGCGGTCCCACGACGATGCGCGTCTCGCCGCGAGCGGCGTGTCCGACCGGCTGACGGTCGTGCCGGGCAGCGGCTGACGTTGCTCCTGTCAGCGGCCGCCATCGCCGCCCGCGATGGCTGGCTGCCCAACCGTCACTGCACATTTTTGGGACGGACTTCTATCCTGCTCCCCAACATCGCTGTCGGTCGGCATGATCGGCAGCAACACGGTACATCAGATGCCGAACATGGGAGGACGGATCGTGGACACGCACGGTCGCACGCTGCTGGCCAAAATCTGGGACCAGCATGTCGTCGCTCGCGTCAGCGATGATACCGATCTGCTGCATGTGGATCGCCATTTGCTGCATGACCTCGGCGGCTCCCGCGGCCTGCTCGACCTCAAAAGCCGCAATATTGCGGTCCACAATCCCGAACTGACCTTCGCCACGCCCGATCATGCGATTTCGACCGCGTCCGGGCGGGCCGGCACGATCAAGACCGGGTGGGATCTGCTGGCGGCGCTGCGGACCGAGACGTCGGCCAGCAACATCCGGCTGTTCGACCTCGACCAGCCGGGGCAGGGCATCGTCCATGTCATCGGCCCCGAGCTCGGCCTCAGCCTCCCCGGCTGCCTGATCGTCTGCGGCGATAGCCACACCTGCACCCATGGCGGGCTCGGCGCGCTCGCCTTCGGCATCGGCTCCAGCGAGCTCACGCACGTGCTGGCGACCCAGACCATCATCCAGCGCCGGCCCAAGACCATGCGCGTGACGTTCGACGGCGCCCTGCCGTTCGGTGTCACGGCGAAGGATCTCATCCTCGCCTTGATTGGCCATGTCGGCGCCGCCGGCGGCACCGGTTATGCCGTCGAATACGCCGGCCGTGCGATCAGGGACCTGCCGATAGAAGGCCGCCTCACCATCTGCAATCTGTCGGTCGAGCTCGGCGCCAAGATGGGGCTGATCGCGCCGGACGAAACGACATTTGCCTATATCCGCGGCCGCCCCTATGCGCCGCAAGGCGAGATGTGGGACCAGGCGGTCGCGGCGTGGCGGACGCTTCGAAGCGACAGCGATGCAATGTTCGATCGCGAGGTGTCGATCGACGTCGGCACCATCATCCCCCAGATCACCTGGGGCACGAGCCCGGAGCACGTGCTTGGTATCGACGGCCGCATCCCGGATCCCGCTGACATCGCCGATCCCGCGCGCCGCGGCGCGATCGAGATCGCGCTCGACTATATGGGCCTGACGCCGGGAGCGCCGATCGCCGGCACGAAGGTGGATTGGGTCTTCATCGGCTCCTGCACCAACAGCCGCCTCAGCGATCTCAGAGCCGCGGCCGAAATCGCGCGCGGCCGCAAGGTTGCGCCGGGCGTGCGCGCCTGGGTCGTGCCGGGTTCGGAGACCGTCAAGCGCGATGCAATGGCCGAGGGGCTCGACAAGATCTTCATCGACGCGGGCTTTGAATGGCGCGAGCCCGGATGCTCGATGTGCCTTGCCGCCAACGGCGAAACCGTGCCGCCCGGCCAGCGCTCGGTGTCGACGTCGAACCGGAATTTCATCGGCCGGCAGGGGCCGCGTGCCCGCACTCATCTGGCAAGCCCGGCCATGGCCGTGGCGGCGGCGATCTCCGGCGCCATCGCCGACGTCCGAACCATGGAGCGCTAGATGGCGCAAGCCTTCACCAAACTATCCGCGACCGCCGCGCCGATCATGCGCACCAATGTCGATACGGATGTCATCATCAGCATCAACCGCATGATCGGAAATTCCGTCCGCGGCAGTCTCGGCAAATGGGCGTTCGGTTCGCTCCGTTATTTACCTGACGGTTCGGACAATCCAGCGTTTATCCTGAATCGCGAGCCTTATCGCGCGGCGGAAATCCTGGTCACGGGTCCGAACTTCGGCTGCGGCTCGTCGCGGGAGGCGGCGGTGTGGGCGCTACAGGAGATGGGCGTTCGTGCCATCATTGGATCCGGCTTCGGCGACATCTTCTTCGCCAACTGCTTCCAGAACGGCATCCTGCCGGTGGTGCTCGATAAGGCCACGATCGATGGCCTCGCCGCCGAGATCGAAGCGAGCCAGGGCGCGGGGCGCCTCAGTATCGACCTGGAGGAGCAGACGGTCACCTCGCCGTCGCGCGTCCGGCATGCCTTCGAGATCGATCCGCGCCGGCGTGCGGGGTTGCTCGAAGGCTTAGATGAGATTTCGCTGACGTTGCGGCGCGACCAAGAGATCCGCGTATTCCAGGCATCCGACCGCGATGCGCGGCCGTGGATTCATTTTGTGGGATAATCGGCATGAACACGCTCTCGAACACGATCAAGGTGGCTGTGGTCGGTGGTGAAGGCATCGGTCCGGAGGTGACCGACCAGTCCCATCGCATTCTCAAATGGTTTTCGGACCGGCGCGGCGCTCCGGTCGTTTTGCGCGAAGCGCAATACGGTCTCATCCCCTATCTCGCGACCGGCAAGGTGTTGCCGGATGACACCGTTGAGGCGATGGAGGAAGCCGACGCTATCCTCTGGGGGGCGACGGGTGGCCCGGAAACCACGGAAGTACCTCCCGCGGCGCGCAAGGAGGGAAGCCTACTGTCGCTGCGCAGCAAATACGACCTCTATGCCAATCTCCGGCCTATCGTCGCCAATCCGGCGCTGGCGGATTCCGCGCCGCTCAAGGCTTCGGTATTGAAGGATGTCGACTTCATCATTATCCGCGAACTCACCAGCGGCATCTATTTCGGTGAGCCGCGCGGCATCGAAACGCTGCCCGACGGCCAGCGCCGTGGCTTCAACACCCAGCAATACACCACCAGCCAGATCCGCCGGGTGGCGCGGACCGCGTTCGAACTGGCGCGGACGCGCAAGGGCCGGGTCTGCTCGGTCGACAAGGCCAATGTGCTGGAGACCAGCGTGCTGTGGCGCGAGGAGGTCATCGCGCTGCATCAAGCAGAATTCGCCGATGTGAAGCTGTCGCATCTCTATGTCGACAACGCCGCGATGCAGATCGTCCGCGCGCCGTCGCAGTTCGATGTCATGGTGACCTGCAATATCTTCGGCGACATTCTTTCCGATTGCGCCGCGATGGCATCCGGTTCGCTCGGCATGCTGCCGTCGGTCTCGCTCGGGCCGCCGGACCGGCTGGGACGCCGCAAGGCGCTCTATGAACCGGTCCATGGCAGCGCGCCCGATATTGCGGGCAAGGGAATCGCCAATCCGCTCGGCTCGATCCTCAGCGTCGCAATGATGTTGCGCATCACCCTCAATCGGCCTGATGATGCCACGCTGTTGGAGAAGGCGGTGGATACGGCGCTGGCTGCCGGCGCAAGAACGGCCGATATCGCCGAACCCGGCTCAAAAAGATTGTCGACCCAGGAGATGGGCGATGCGGTGCTGAACGCGCTCGACAAGGTGGTCGGCAAGGAGAGGGAGCACGCGTGATGAGAACTCGGGTCACCAGACGGGCCGCGCTGACCATTGTCGCCGGCGCCGGTGCCTCCATGGCGGTTGGAAGGGCGTGGGCCGATACCCCGTCGGGCCGCGTGATCTATCCGGTGGCCATTCCAGTCTATCAGTCGCAATTCGTCGCCGACCGGGCCGGATTCTTCAAGGACGCCGGCCTTGACTGCAAGCTGATCCAGGGCGGCAGCGGCGTGAAGACGCGCGAGATCATCGCTTCGTCCCAGGGCGATATCGGCATCGGCGACATCACCCACCCGATGCAGCTCAGCAATCATGGCCGCAGCGCACGTGTCCTGATGCCGGTCGATACCCGCAGCAACGCCGCGATCTTCATCATCCGCAAGGATCTGTTCAACCAGGGCATCACCAGCCTCGAGGCGCTGGCGAAGTGGAAGCGGCCGGACGGACGCAAGCCGATCGTCTCGGTATCATCGCTGGGCGGCACCAACCACGTCTGGGCGTCCTACTACATGGAAACTATGGGGCTCGATGACAAGGTGACCTGGATCGGCACCGGCAATGTCGACACCATGATGGGCACGTTGAAGACGAAACAGGTCGATGTTCTCATCAACTCGCCATCGATCCTGAACGATTCGGTCGAGCAGGGCTGGGGCGCGCTGTTGTTCGATGGAACGGACGAGGCGGTCTGGGCCAAGTATATCGGCGGCAAGGTCCCGGTGACGTCTCATTTCACCCTGCAGTCGACCATCGACAAGGACCCGCCGAAGATGCAGGCCTTCGTTACGGCGCTGTGGCGCGCAACCCAGTGGATCAAGGGGCATTCTCCCGAAGAGATCTACGATGCGATTGAGCCCTATGTCGGGAGCACGTCGCGCGACGCGAACATTTTCGACCTCGCCATCATGAAGAAGGTCACCGATTACGAATGCGTCATCGACGAAGCCAGCTTCGCGCGCGGCCAGAAGGTCTGGTTTCGTGAAATGACCGGCATCAAGCCGCTCGCGATGGCCGATGTCGTCACGACCAGCTTCATCGAAGCAGCCCGCAAGGCCTATCCGGCTTGACGATCCGGGCCTTACACACGCCGCACGTCGATGCGCCGCCCGACGCGCGGCGCATCGATGTGCGCGGTTTGTGCAAGACCTTCCAGCTGGCGGGTGCGGCGATCGAGGCGGTGCGCGACGTTTCCTTCAATGTCCGGCGCGGCGAATTCGTTGCTCTCCTGGGTCCATCCGGTTCGGGCAAGAGCACCGTCCTCAACATGATCGCGACCCTGATCAAGCCGACCAGCGGTCAGATCCTGATTGACGGCGTGCCTGTCTTTCCCGGACGGGCGACGCCCGACGTCGGCTATGTGTTCCAGCGCGATACCCTGTTTCCCTGGCGCACCGTCGCCAACAACATCGGCTACGGCTTGGAGCTGGCCGGTATCCCGACGGCGGAGCGAAAGGATCGTGTCCGTGCTTGCCTCGCGCAAGCCGGACTGGAGGGTTTCGGCGATGCCTACCCCTCCGCATTGTCGGGCGGCATGCGCCAGCGCGCCGCCTTGATGCGAACGCTGGTCGTCGAACCGCAGGTCCTGCTGATGGACGAGCCGTTCGGCGCGCTCGACACCCACACCAAGATCGACATGCACGACGTGCTGCTTCGCATCTGGGAACGCGAGCAGCAGACAGTGCTGTTCGTGACCCATGATCTCGGCGAGGCCCTGACGCTGGCGGATCGCATCATTCTGTTTTCGGCGCGGCCCGGCCGGATCAAGGAAACCTTCGAGGTGGATTTCGCCCGCCCGCGCAACGCCGTGAAGATCCGGGAGACGCCGCGTTATGCCGAGTTGTTCCAGCTGATCTGGCATTCGCTCGGCGAGGAGTTCATCAAGGGCCGCAAGCCATGAGACGAGGTCGCCACCCCGGCAGAATCCTGGCCTGGCAGATGTTGATCTGCGTCGGCTTGCTGTCGATCTGGCAGTGGGGATACGATCTGCACAGCCGCCTTCCCTGGCTGGTGCCGGATCTGCTCGACCCCTATTTCGTGTCCAAGCCGTCCCAGATCTTCGAACATTTCCTGATCCTGAGCTGCCTCAAATCCAAGGTCGGAATGTTCAACGGCTGGTTCAATGGCGAATTCGCCCGCTGCATGGCGCGATCCGAGAACAATCTCTGGATCGCCACCGCGGTCACCCTGAAGAACACCTTCTTCGGCTTCGTGACCGGCGTCAGCAGCGGCTTTGCCGCAGGACTCGTGCTGGGGCGTTCGGACCGGCTGAGCGCCATTTTCCAGCCGTTCATCACCGCGGTGAATTCGATCCCCCGCATCGCACTTGCGCCGATCATCGTGCTTGCCTTCGGCATCGGCGATACTTCGAAGATTGTGACGTCATGGATCGTGGTCGTCTTTCTCGTGTTCTTCAACACCTTCGAAGGCGCCCGCTCGATCGACGAGGGCTTTGTCAATGCGGCGCGGCTGCTCGGCGCCCGCGAGTGGCAGATCACCCGCACGGTGGTGATCCCGTCGACCATGGCCTGGGTCTTTGCCTCGCTGACACCTGCGATTTCCTTCGCCTTGATAGGGGTCATTGTCGGTGAATTCATCGGTGCAGAACGGGGCATCGGGCGCCTGATCATCGAGTCCGAGGCGCGCGCGGAGGCCTCGGGAATGATGGTCGCGGTTATCGTGCTGATGCTGGTCGGTGTTGCGCTGTCCGCGTTGATCTGGCGACTGCAGGCCTATCTGCTGCGCTGGCAACAGCACAATCTGGCGGAATAACTCTGCTGTGCTAAACGTTCTGGACTTGCGCGAGGAGCAATCCTTTAGTCTCCGCATCCTTGCTCGATCCTGGCGACCTGCGTGATCAGCAGGCGCGCGCTATCGCCGGATCAATTGTCTTCAGGTGTCTGGATAGCGGCGGTGCACCTCAAGAAGGAAGGTCCGTGAACTCTGCCATCGCGCTAAATTCATCGGATGTGCAGTGCGGTACGACCCGGTGAACCTTGCTCCGCTCTCGTTGCAAATCTTTACTTTTCGGTGTTTCGCCCCGATTTGCGTTGTGTTGGACGATTGGAAAGCTGGATTCAGTGATCGCTTGATCTTGCCGCTACTGGATCCGTTAGTGCTCCCAATCGGCATGATCCAAGGCATTCGAAAGCTGATCTAAAAGTTGCGACAACTGTTGTTTGTCGGTGGTTGAGAAATCTTTGAATAGCCGAGCCTCGCCCTTTACGCGAGGCTTCAGCCATTCTAGTGGCGAAATCTCTACCTTCGCGGGTAAGCTTGGCGATAGCGGCTCTGCCACGGGAGCGAGTTTGCTCAATCGAGATCAGCCCTCGATCCGCCAGGACGGCGAGACTGCGACTTGCTGCGGCCTTGTCGACATCGGCAGCGTCGGAGAGTTCACTGAAGCAGCGGTTGATGACCTCCATCTGCGACGGATGGATCGCGGCCTTGGCCGAAAAACCGTCACGGCGTGCGGCGTCTGCCTCGCGGCGCAGGGCGTCTTGGCCTCCTATCCGTTTGGACTCGACCTTCGAGCCCATCTTTTCGACCGCCACCAGCGCTGCCCGACAAAAATCAGTCCGGCGGCCTCGCAGGCGCGCACGAAGCCGGCGTTTTCGGAAAGAAATCCATCGCGGGGATGGATCGCGTCGGCGCCGCTTTGCGTCCGGTCGTTCCATGCCGCCAGCTTGGCCGGCACAGCGTGTCCGCATGTCACAACCAGCCTTCTGTTTTGAGTTCGACTGGCGAAGCAGGCCGGCTATTCCACAACGGCGCCTTGCAGACACGACGCAGCGCAAGGCTAGGTGCACAATAGCAGAAGCAAAGTGCTGATTTGGCGGCTGAAAAGTCGAACTCAAATGTGCAAGGCGCGAATTATGCACTATTCCCCGCGGTTATTGCCTATCACGTCGCCCGAATTAGCAGGGTGTCCGGGCGACGCTCAGGCATCGGCGCTAGGCCGCGGCTACGTCGAGTTTTCCAGCGGGGTTTAGCGTCAGACGGTTGCCTCCTGACAATGCAATCGAGCTTCCGATTTTCTGGCTCAGTTCTTTGAAGCGGCCGAGGATCTCCCGCCCAGCGCTTGTATCCGCCCCGTGCACGCAGATATCGTTGTGCTCGTTGCGCCGGACCGGCATCAATTCGATGCCGACGATTGCTGTCCCAGAGATCGAGCAACGCAATGCCAATCCATCGAGATGACGGCCGCGCATGACGTCCCAGTCGAACGCGAAGTTGCCGAGGCTGTAGAAGACCGGCTTGTTCCTATAGATCTCGGCGGCTTGCACCACATGCGGATGATGACCGAACACCATGTCTGCTCCGGCCTCGATGGCGGCCCGGGCGATCTCGCGCTGATAGGCGACCGGCTCATCCTTGGAGGAAACACCCCAGTGGCATGACAGGATTACAAGATCGACCTTGGTTCGTAAGGAGCGGACGTCTTCCTGCATGGCTTGGAGCTCGACAGGGTCCGCGAAGGTATGCGTAATGGGTTCGGCACCCGGCATTTCCAGGGCACGCGGACCGGGCTCATAGGCCGCATGGGCCTTAATCGTAGCACATCCCGGGCTGTTGGCTGAGGCGGCATGATTGCTTGGCCAGAACACTGATGTGTAGCTTAGGAAACCGAAACGAACGCCGTTCTTCTCGATCACCACCGGTTGCCTTGCTTCAGCGAGCGTTTCGCCGACGCCACAATGCAGGATCCCGACCGAATCCAGCGCCTTGACACTGGCGACGGCGGCGCTCGCCGGATGAGCAACGTTACTGGCGCAACTCACGCCGACATAGCCGGCCTTCTTGAGGGCGGGCCCGACCTTGGCGCCCGAGTGGCGCCAACCTGCTTTGTGCGGAATATCGGGCCGCGTTGGATCGACCGAGGGCTCGGCGAGCGGGCCTTCCAGTTGCCCGAACACGACATCCGCCGAAGACAGCATGTCGCGCACGTTGACGAATGCGCTGAAGGGATCTTCGCGGTTCTGGATATTGGTATCGCCCAGGATAAGAAGCGTTTGGTTCAAGTGCTGTTCCTTTTCAGTGATGGAGGCGCTGATGTGGGATTGAGACGGAATTCAAACTGCGCTTTCGGCGGAACTTGGCGTCGCCACCATGGCTTCGCCTTCGCCCCCCGGTGCAATCGATTCAAGGGAGCGCTGGTTGGTTTCGATGCCAAAAAGAAGGACGCCGAGCGCCAGCAGTAGATAAAGCGCTGCGATCGCGTAGAGCACTGACGGCAGGCCATAAGTGTCATAGAGCGATACCACCATGTATGGCGAGGCGATCACCGCGATTCGTCCCGTCATCTGTGCAATGCCGGAGCCGCGGAAGCGGTACTCTGTTGCGAACAATTCCGGCGTATAGCCGCCGAGGCCGAATCCGATCATCAGGCTCATGCCGCCCTGCAGGAGGAAGCCGAAGACCAGGACCCAGGTTGGATCGGTCTGCTGCGAATAAGCGAGCGCAAACACGCCGCACCACAAGGCCGCAAACATCGTGCCTCGGCGGCGCCCAATCCAGTCGGACGTCAGCATGCCAACCAGCGGTCCGAGCGAGCTTCCCAGTGCCATGACTGTGGCGAAGCCCAGCGACTTGGTGACGCTCATGCCTTGCTTGACGAAGAAAGTCGGCACCCAATAGGAAAAGCTGTAGGAGCCGACGAGGCAAGTGATGCAAACTGCCATGGCGAGCAAAGTGCGGGTAATGACGCCGCGCGAGAATAGGATGGAGATCGGAACCCAGGCTGGCGCAGGCGGCGCCATGGCGGTCATCGGCGGCAGCGGCCCTGCCTTTGAAGCCTCCGCCTCGATCTCCTGCATGATCTTCTCGGCTTCCTCGTAGCGGCCGCGTGCTTCGAGCCAGCGGGGCGACTCCGGCAGCTTGCGGCGCAGGAACCAGACCCATAGTGCGCCGCAACCGCCGATCAGATACATCGGCCGCCATCCGAATGCGGGGATGATGAACAGGCCGGTGAAGTTGACGGCGAATGTCGATGCCATCGACACTACGCTGATCAGACCCAGCGCCCAGCCGCGCCGTTGCGGCGGAACGAATTCGCTGACCATGCCATAGCCGCAGACGTATTCCGCGCCGATCCCGACGCCCATGAAGAACCGCAGCGTGGTCAGCCATGTCATCGACGGCGCAAGCATCGAAAGCAGGCACATGCTGCCGAAAATCAGGAGATTGAATTGATAAGCGAAGCGCCGACCATATCGATCGCCGACCAAGCCGGTCATCAGGGCGCCGACAGCAAGGCCCGCAAAGGTGATCGAAATATAGTGGGCATTCATCTCCATATTGGACCAACCCTCCTTGACGAGGGCACCCAGCACGCCAGCGGCCATCTGGTTGTCGAAGCCGTCGAAGAACATTCCGAGGCCGATAAGGCTGAGGATTCGCCACTGAAATGCACCCATCGGGAGCCGGTCGAGCCGGCCGGCGGCATTAACGGAGGTGGTCATCAAAGGCGTTTCTCCCGCAAGCTCCGGCATTGACGACCGGTTTATCCGGATAAAATAAGCGGAACGTCCTCGGGCGAGTATGCTAATTTACTCATCACAACGATGACTTATCTTCAGAGCGGCTCAGAGATTATGGCGCGGACGCGATTAGTCCTCGATCGGGGGCGCTGATGACCCGGAAACTGCCTCCGCTAAACGCGCTTCGCGTCTTCGAGACCGCCGCCCGTTCCGAGAACTTCACGCAGGCTGCCAAGCGGCTCAACGTCTCCCAGGGGGCGGTGAGCCGGCATATTGCCCAACTCGAGGCCTTCCTTGGCCTCCGCCTGTTCGTCCGCGGCCAGCGGGACGCCAGGTTGACGGCGCCGGGCGAGGAATATGCGCGGTCCATCGCCGAAGCTTTCGATCGCATCGAACTCGCGACACACGTCAGCCGACGGGAACGGCAAGGCAGCGTGGTGCGGATAAGGCTTTTTCCTACCGTGGCGATGAAATGGCTCGTCAAACGGCTCGCTCATTTCCATGCCCTGCATCCAAGCATCAATGTGCAGGTCACAATCGCCAACGACCTCGTCGATGTGATGGCCGAAGAGGTAGATTTCACCATCCAGATCCCCGCTGTTGCGAAGCCTGGCGTCCGGTATGAGACCCTGTTTCCGATCGAGTTGCTGCCGGTTTGCAGCCCCGCCGAGTTCGGTAAGCATCCGCCAATTCACGACCCGCGAGACCTGCTCGATCACACTCTGCTGCATTCGATGAAAAGACCGCACGATTGGCGGATCTGGTTCGAGGCCGCAAATGTCATACCGGGGAGCTTCCGCGAAGAACTGTCGTTCGGCAATTCCTCGCTGGCCTATCAAGCCGCGATCGATGGGCTCGGGGTTGCGATGGCGCATCTGGAACTGATCCAGGACGATCTCGATGGCGGGCGACTATTGGCGCTTCACCCGTTAGTGGTGCGGAGCGCCGACAGCTATCGACTCGTTGGCCGCGAATCCGAGATCGGCAGGCCGGAGATCGCTGCGTTCCGCAACTGGGTGTTGTCCGAGGCCGAAATAACCTAGTTGCATCTGGAGCGCTCGCTCATCCAGTTCAGCGGCGGCAGGCGCTCAGATATCGACGCGCTTGCCGGAAGCTCCCTGCCAAGAGGGGCGGACGTAATTCAGCTACCTTCCCTTGAAGAGCGGTGCCCGCTTCTCATTGAATGACAAGATGCCTTCCCGACGATCCTCGGTGCCGACAAGCTGATTGTAGGCGTCGATCTCGAAAAACATCGCAGAACGGAGATCCATGCGTGCACCGAGCGTCATGGAGCGCTTTGCTTGCCGAATCGAGAGCGGGGCGTTCCGGGCGATCCTGCGCGCGGTCGCAAGCGTCTCCTCCATCAGCCGCTCCGGCGCACAGAGCCGGTTGACCACGCCCCATTCGAACGCCTGCTCGGCGCCGAAGGGTTCGCCGGTCAGAATGATCTCGGCGGCGCGGGAATAACCGATGCGCCGCGGCAGGGTCTGCGTGCCACCGCCGCCAGGCATGATCCCGATCGTGACCTCCGTGAGAGCAAACCGTGCCGACAGCGCCGCGTAAGCGAAGTCGCACAACAGCATGAACTCGAACCCGCCCGCGTAGGCGGCGCCATTGACGGCTGCGATGACCGGCAGCGGACAATCGAGGATGCCCAGCATCATGCGCTCGAAAAGAGCGTGCTGCCTGTTCCAGGTGTCATCCGACATGCCGCGCCGTTCCTTGAGGTCGACGCCAGCGCAGAATGCGCGGTCACCGCTGCCGGTCAGCACCACGCAGCGCCATGCCGACGGATCGGCGTTGATCCGCGTGAACAGGTCCACCATCTCGTGACCCATCTTCGTGCTGATGGCATTGCGGACGTCAGGGCGATTGAAGCGGATGACGAGAACATCGGCAGTCGGTGTCTCCAGCGCTAGGGTCTCATAGCAATCGAGATCGAATGACATGTAGAATTCCTTCAGGATTTGAGAGCGCTGCTGGATCGCGGGAGAGCGATCGACGGCCGCTCGATGAATTCGCTGCGGATCAGCACATGCTGCGGCTCGTCGCTGGCGACCTCACGGATCCGGTTGAGCAGGAGGTTTGCGGCGGCAGCCCCGACCTCGCCCTGATCCCAATGCTGGACCGCAATCGCGGGCATATGCAGCTCGGCAAGCTCAGAATCGCCGGCGCCAACGAGCGAGATGTCGTCCGGGATGCTCAAGCCCCGGACCCGAATCGCCCTGATGACGCCGGCGAGCATGTCGATGCCACCCGCGATGATCGCAGTCGGGGGCTCTTTGCTCGCGAGCAGCGCGGAGGTCTGCTGGAAGCTCTCGGGCGAGAGGAAGCTGTGGGCGCGGATAAGCGAGCGGTCGAGCTCGATGCCCTTTGCCTCGAAGGCCTCGGTGAAGCCACGGATGCGGGTCCGTGCCGGATAGACGACCGGCGTACCGGTGAGGAGTGCGATCCGGCGATGGCCGAGTTCGATGAGCCGGCTGGTCGCCTTGCGTGTTGCGCCGGCATGATCCGCCATCACCGCATCGGCCCAAGCGGGCTCGTCGCGATCGACCATCACAATCGGCGCGCCGAGGCCGCGGAGGAACTTGTCGAACGCGGGGGTCATCGGGCTGTATGGACCGATCATGATGCCGTCCGAGCGTTGGCTCGACAGGCGCATCAGGAGCTCCCGCTCGCGATCCTCGCGGCCCTCCGAATTGGAGAGCAGCAACGAGAAACCTGCTCGGTCCAGCACATTATGCGCAGCATGCACAAAGGAGGCGAGCATCGGGATGTTGATGTCGCGGATCACACATCCAATGACATGCGTCGATCCGCGCCGCATGCTCTGTGCAATCGCGTCCGGACGATAGCCGAGCGTCTCGATTGCCTTGAGAACGCGGCTTCGGACCTCCCGCCCGACCGTCGTCTTGCCGTTGATGACCCGCGATGCTGTGCCCACCGACACTTCGGCCGCCCGCGCGACATCGCGAATAGTGGTATTTCCTTTCAATAGCGCCGCCTTACTCCGAAAAGCGTGTATTTTATCACATCAATGCAACCGAGCGGTCGATAATCTGGCCGGTTCGTCCACGCCATGCACAGCTCGTCGTGCTAGCGCGACATCGAGTGTCGGCGCTGCGCTGTGGCGGTCTTGTTGACCGCGGCTGAGCCTGGGTCGATTACGACACCGTAAAGCTCAGCTGCAGCCTCGCGACTGACGTAGCCGTCGCGGACATCGTCGACCACCAGTTCGGGGTCGCGCTCGGTTGGCTTGCCATAGCCACCGCCGGCGGCGGGACGGATGTGGACGCGGTCGCCGCGCCGGACCACCTCGAATTCTCCCTTGCTGGGAACGGACTTGATGTTGCCGTCAGACCGCACCACCTGGGAGAAGAACTTGCCACCGGCAAGCCCACCGAACAGGCCGTCGGGAGCGACCAAACCACGCTCCGCGATAACGGTAAGCGCAGCCTCGTCATACAGCACGCGATAGACGCGTTCCGAGGTCAGGCCGCCGCGGTTGCGGCCAGCGCCGCCGCTGTCGGGCACGAGATGCCAGCTTTCGACGCGCAAAGGCACCAGATGTTCGATCAGTTCGATCGACTGGATACCGGCATTGCCGACCAGCACGCGAATGGCGTTGACGCCGTCGAGCGCGGGCCGGGCGCCATAACCGCCGGCGTGCGGATCGATGTGCTGGACATATCTCCGGTGGAGCGACTTTACACGCCGTTCATCCGGATCTTCGCCGCTGAAGATGCCGGAGCAGGCGGCGTCATTGCTCTGCGCGACCACGCGGTTCGGAATGGCTGGCGCCAGGGTCTTGAGCAGCATGTCGATGATGCGCGGCGAGGTTTCGGTCACCCCGCTCACCACGGAGGCGGGGTAGGTACAGTTCAGCAAGGTGCCCTCAGGGCAGATGATTTCGACCGGCCGATAGCAACCCTGATTGATCGGAATCGTGTGGTCGGTGATTGCCTTCAGCGTGAACCAGGTGCTGTTGCAGGTCACCGACAACGGACAATTGACGCCGCCGCGAACCTGCTTGGCGGTGCCGGTGTAGTCGAACACCATGCGATCGCCGGCGACGGTGATCTTGACCTTTACGGGGATCAGATCCTTCGGCCAGCCGCTGGCCTGGACCGGCTCGATGAAGTCGCTGCCTTCGTAGACGCCGTCGGGAATGCGCTCGATCTGGGCCCGCATCAACCGCTCGGAGTAATCGAGCGAAGCTGCCATGGCGCTGTCGATTGCCGCACGGCCGAACTTCTTCGCCATGGCGATGATGCGTTCGCCGCCGACAAAGGTGCCAGCATATTGTGCGTTAATGTCCAGCGTCCGGTTGTCGGTGTCGCGCGTGTTGTGCACGATCAGGCGGAAAAGGTCTTCGACCGGCTGGTCGTCGCGATAAAGGATGACCGGCGGAATGCGGATGCCTTCCGCATGTATGTCCCAGGTCACGGCGGTGAAGCTGCCAGGCGCGGTGCCGCCGATATCCACCCAATGGCCGCGCGTCATCGTATAGGCAATGATCTCGCCCTCGAAGAATACCGGCCGGGTCAGTTGAACGTCAGGCTGGTGGTTGCCCCCACCCAGATAGACGTCGTTGGAAATGATGACGTCGCCGGGACGCAGATTCTTCACGCCGATGGCCTCGACCGACGCTTTGGTGGAGATCACGGCCGAGCCCATCATGGTCGGGATGTCGTTGCCCTGCGCCACGAGCTGCATCTTGGCATCGAAGATGGCGGCGGATGCGTCGCCACCGGAATGAATGATCGGGCTGCCGGCGGTCTGCATCATCGCGACCTTCATCTCGCGGGCGATCGCGTAGAGGCCACTGCGGATGATCTCGTATGCCACCTTGTCCATTATCGGGCTCCCACGCTCACCAGAATGGTCGATTGGTCGCCGACCGTCAGCCGCTCGCCGGCACGCAGCGAGATCCGCGTCGATATCTCCTCGACAACCAGCGGGCCATCGAGTTCGTCGCCCTTGCGCAGATCCTCGCGCCGGTAGCGCGGCATCTCGACCCAGTGGCCGTGGTCGTAGATACGGGCGCGGCCGACTTGTTTGAGAGCCTCGCCGTTGCGCATCCTAGTCTGGCCGACCGTAAAATCGCCGATCTTGCCGACGATGCGCAGGCGCAGATTGACGATTCGAACTGGGCGGTTGGCGACGTCGAAGTTCCAGCGGCGGCGATGCTCCGCGATGAAATTATTGGCCAGTTCGTCAATGGTCTTGCGCGCGATCGCACCTTCCGGGAAGGCCACCTGAAGCGTTTCGCCCTGGCCGAGATATTGGCAGTCGGATCGGCGTTCGATCCTGATGTCCTGCTCGCGGACGTTGGCGATGCGCAGCCGCTGCCGCCCTTCCTTCTCGAGGCCCGCGAAGATCGCCTCTATGTTGGCCGGGTCGGAGTCGTCAGCCGTTGCGACCACAGAAGCCTGAAGATCCTGCACGGCGTCGGCTACAAGCATGCCGAAAGCGCTGAACAGACCAGGCATTGGCGGCAGCACGACGGTCGGTATCTCCAACTCGCGCGCGAGATCGACGGCGTGCACGGGGCCCGCGCCGCCATACGGAATGAAGATGAATTCACGCGGATCGTAGCCGCGCTCCACGGTGGCGAGCCGCATCGCTTGTGCCATCAGCGCATTTGCGACCTGGCGTACCGTCGTCGCGGCTTCCTCGATAGTCACCCCGAGCGGGGTGTGGCAAGGTGGGTCTCGATCGCCTCGCGCGCCGCCTTGACGTCGAGCGCGAAGTCGCCGCCAAGAAAGCTTTCGGGATCGACATAGCCGAGGATGAGGTTGCAGTCGGTCACGGTCGGCCGGGTGCCGCCACGACCGTAGCAGACCGGGCCGGGATCCGCACCGGCGCTCTCCGGGCCGATCCGCACGCCGCCGCCTTCGTCGATCCAAGCGATCGATCCGCCACCGGCGCCGATCGAGATAATATCGATGTTGGGCGCGCGCACCGTATAAGTATTGATCGTGGTGGAGTTGCGCAGTTCCGGCTGGCCGTCACGGATCAGCGAGACGTCGTAGCTGGTGCCGCCCATGTCGCCGGTGATCGCGTTGGGAATGCCGAGCCGCTCGCACAGGCGTGCGGCCGCGGTGACGCCGCCGGCAGGGCCGGACTCCAGCAGTGTGACGGGGAGGGCGCTAACAACGTCCGGCGCGGCGAGGCCGCCGTTTGACTGCATGAAGTAGATGTCCGACTTCAGGCCGATCGCGCGCGCGTTGTCGGTGAAGCGGCGGCCATATTGGCCGCAGCGCGGACCGAGCACGGCGTTCATGACCGTGGTGCAGGTCCGCTCATACTCCATAATCTCCGGATTGACCTCGATCGAACCGGAGACGAACGTATCGTTGACGCGGTCGCGGATGAGCTTCAGGGCTCCGCGCTCGTTCTCGCCGTTGGCCGGCGAATTGATCAGGCAGACCGCGATCGCCTCCACCCCGTCGGCCTTGAGCTCGGCGATCCGGTCCGCGACTTCGGCGGCATCGATCCCTTGCTCGATCGTGCCGTCATGTGCGACGCGCTCCGTAATCTCCAGGCGATGCCGACGAAGCACGAGTTGGCGCGGCGCTTCGAAAAAGAGATCGTAGAGGTCGGCGCGGTCATGCCGCCAGCCGCGACGCAGTTCGAGAATGTCGCGGAAGCCCTTCGTCGTGATCAGGCCGGTGAGGGCGCCCTTACCTTCGATCACCATATTGGTGGCGATCGTCGTGCCGTGCCCGATAAAGTCGATTGCGTCCGGCTCGGAGTTGCTGCGCGACAGGATGGCGCGAAGGCCGTTCAGTGCGCCCTGCGTCGGATCCTTCGGTGTGGTGGGCACTTTCGCCGACCAGACCTCACCGGACCCCGAGTCCACCAGCACGACGTCGGTGAACGTCCCGCCTACATCGATTCCGACGCGCCGCATGCGCCCTCCCACATTCAATTTCAGCAGCGCGCCCCGAAAGCGCACTCGTTACGCTTGTTGATGAAACGTTTCACGTGTAATTCGGGCGCGGCTTAGCTGTCAATGCCGGGACGGCGGGACAGTCCTGCGTTTCGGGCAGGGCAATCGCGGCGCAACTGCATCATCGGATGACAGGATCAAATCCGTCATTTTGCAGAGCAAAATGAAGTATCTGATAGCGAGTTCCTTTGGTGAAACGGGCCAAAGCCGTCGAATTTTGGGCGCGCCAAGCGACAGGAGAGGACGAGGCGAGAGGTTCGGCGATTTCCGAAGAAAGAGCCCAAAGATCATTTGATGAAACGTTATCTTGACGGGCCGAAAGCTGCTGATAGTGTTCCGCCCCGAATTGAGGCAAGGCATGAACCATTCAAGGCCATTGGACGGCGTCGTTATCGTTGAGCTCGGGCACAGCGTGGCTGGTCCCTATGCGGGATTGATTCTTGCCGATCTCGGCGCACGGGTGATCAAGGTCGAAAATCCCAAGCACGGCGACTACGCGAGGGATTGGGGCCCGCCGTTCTGGGGTGATACGTCGTCCTCGTTTGCTTCGCTCAATCGCGGCAAGGAAAGCATCACGGTCGATTTTGCCGATCCGGCGGAAGCTGCGGCGCTGCGCCGGTTGATTATCGAGCAGGCCGACGGCGTTATCCAGAATCTCAGGCCCGGAATCCTGGACGTATACGGCCTCTCCGCCGAGAGTTTCCGCGAAGAAAAGCGTTCGCTGATCTGGTGCGACATTGGGGCATTCGGGGCGGGCGGTCCGATGGCGAAGAAGCCCGGCTACGATCCTCTGGTGCAGGCCTCAAGCGGCATCATGAGCGTGACCGGTGAGGGCGACCGGCCACCGGTGCGTGTCGGCATTTCGCTGGTCGACATGGGTTCGGGCATGTGGGCCGCGATGGGTTTCCTGGCCAGCTTCATTTCACGGATGAAAGAAGGCAAGGGCGCGCGGGTCTCGACCTCGCTGTTCGAGACGGGTCTCGCCTGGATGACGATCCCGCTGGCGGGGTTCGAGGCGGCGGGCGATGTGCGCAAGCCCTATGGCTCGGGCGTGGCTGAGATCGTGCCGTACCAGTGCTTCCAGACCAAGACCGGCTGGCTGATGATCGCAGCCGGCAACGACAATTTGTTCCGTAAGTTCTGCGAGGTGCTGGATCTGCGCGAGCTCGTGAGTGATCCGGCTTTCGCAACCAATTCGGCGCGCGTGGTGAACCGGGAGCGCCTGATTCCGATGGTCGAGAAGGCGGTCGCGCAGTTCGACGCTGAGGATCTCGGGCGTAGGCTCGACGCGCTCGGGGTTCCCAATGCACCACTGCTCGGGGTCGAGGACGTCGCGAAACATCCGCAACTGAAGGCGCTCGACATCACCGCGCAGTGCGATGACGGTCTGTCGCTGGTCTCAATCCCGATTGCTCTCGACGGCAAGAGGCCTCGAACCACGCGCCGCGCGCCCAAGCTCGGCGAGCATAATGCCAACGTGAAGGGGCGCGCATGATCGACGTTCTCTCGGCCGCCTATCCGACCCTGGAGCTGGAGCGGATCGACGCCGCCATCCTCGTCGTCCGCATGAATCGCCCGGCTGCGGCAAACGCCATGAACACGCAGATGGGCCTCGACCTGATGGCGGTGTTCGAGGAGCTGCAGATTCGCCAGCACGGCTTGCGCTGCGTGGTGCTCACCGGCGCGGGCGAGCGCGCGTTCTGCGCTGGGGGAGATCTGGTCGAGCGGCGGACCATGAGCGACGAGCAATGGCAGTCCCAGCATGCGATCTTTGAACGGATGGTGCGTGCCGTGGTCAATTGCCCAATTCCGATCGTCGCCGCGGTCAATGGCGCCGCGATCGGCGGCGGTTGCGAGATCGCGGCCGCCTGCGACTTTATCTACGCATCGAACAA
This sequence comes from Bradyrhizobium sp. LM2.9, assembly GCF_054056555.1. Lineage (NCBI taxonomy): Bacteria > Pseudomonadati > Pseudomonadota > Alphaproteobacteria > Hyphomicrobiales > Nitrobacteraceae > Bradyrhizobium > Bradyrhizobium sp. LM2.9. The sequence continues at coordinate 4,478,326 of NZ_JBSRYJ010000002.1, read as the reverse complement.
TGCGCGGTTTGCTCTCACCGAGGTGACGCTCGGCATCATGCCGGGAGCGGGCGGCACGCAGAACCTGACGCGCGCGGTCGGCACCCGACGTGCGAGCGAGATCATCCTCACGGGCGCGCCGTTCTCGGCCGAGGAGGCGCAGCGCTATGGCCTCGTCAACGAGGTCGTCGAACTCGCCGACCTGATGGAAGCGACGCTCGCGGCGGTCCGCCGCATCGCCGGCAACGCGCCGATGTCGATCCGGCAGGCCAAGCAGTCGATCCGCCGCGGCGTCGACATGTCGATCTCCGACGGCCTCGCCTTCGAGATCGAGGCCTATAACCGCATGGTGCCAACCAGCGATCGTCGCGAGGGCGTCAATGCCTTCAACGAGAAGCGCAAGCCCGACTTCAAGGGCAAATAGGAGGCGGCATGGCGGAGCACGTCCAGATTCGCGAAGTCGGCCCGCGCGACGGGCTGCAGCTCGTCAAGACGATGCTGACGGCCGAGCAGAAGCTCGAATGGTGCCGCCGGGCGGGCGAGGCCGGTATCGAGGAGGTCGAGGTGACCTCCTTCGTGCCGCCGTCCGTGATGCCGCAATTTGCCGACGCCGGCGAGGTGGCGCGCGGCGCGGTGGGGCTGGGCGGCTTCACCGCCGCGGCGTTGGTGCCGAATCTGAAGGGCGCGCAGCGCGCGATCGAAGCGGGTCTGCGCAAGGTCAATTATGTGCTGTCGGCGAGCGAGGCGCACAACCAGGCCAATGTACGGCGCTCGACGCAGGAATCGCTCGAAAACTTCAAGGATATTATCGATTTTCGCAATGACCTGGCCAAGAACTCGTCCGTCCGCGTGCAGATCGCCGGCGGCATCGCCACGTCATTCGGCTGCACCATCTCGGGCAAGGTCGACGAATCCCGGGTGCTGGAGATCGCAGACAAATATCTAGAGATGGGGGCGGATGAGCTGATCATCGCCGACACCGTCGGCTATGCCAATCCGGCCCAGATCCGGCGACTGATGTCGGCGGTGCTCAAGGTCGCCGGCTCGGTGTCGGTTGCGTGCCATTTTCACGATACGTTCGGGCTCGGACTTGCGAACGCCACGGCTGCGCTTGAGGCCGGCGTGCGCGCCTTCGACAGTGCGATCGGCGGCCTCGGCGGCTGCCCTTTCGCGCCGGGGGCAAGCGGCAATATCAACACCGAGGATACGGTCTACCTGGTCGAGAGCTTGGGCTTTTCGACGGGCATCGATATCGCCGCGCTGCTCGAACTGCGGCGCGTGATCGAGGCCTGGCTGCCGGGCGAGCGGTTTACCGGCGGCGTGGCCCGTGCCGGCCTGCCCAAAACGTTCCAGCCGGTGCCGGCGCACGACCAGCGCCCGCCACGACGAGCCGCGACATAAAAGGTTTTTGCGCGATTTACTGATCAAAAAAAACAGGGAGGATGACATGTTGAAGTGGAAGATCGGAGTGACTGCGATGGCGCTCGTTGCGCTGTCGACCCTGCAGGCCGGCGCCGAGCCGGGCGTATCGAAGGATACGATCAAGATTGGCATGTTCGCGCCGATGACCGGTACGTCGGCGATCTTCGGGCGCTATACGATCGGTGCCCGCGCCTATTACAACATGATCAACGCGCAGGGCGGTGTGAACGGGCGCAAGATCGAGGTGGTTCTTGAGGATGACGCCTGCAATCCCGCAACTGCCGTTGCGGCCACCAAGCGTCTGGTGTCGCAGGAGGGCGTGTTCGCTATTCATGCCGGCGTGTGCACGGCCGCTGTCATGGCCGTGAAGAAGGAACTGCAGCGCGAGAACGTGCCGTTCATGAATCTCGGCGCGGCCGGCGCGTCGCTGGTCGACCCGATCGCGCCAAACCTGTTCTCGCCGCTGCCGAACACCTCGGTCGTCGCACAGACGCTCGTGAATTTCGCAATGTCGCGTCCCGACACCAAGCGCCTTGCGATCATCAGCCACCCCGACGATTGGGGTAAGTCGCAGTTCGATCCGGCGGTTCAGCTTCTCAAGGAGAAGTACAAGATCGAGTTCGTCGAGAACGTGACGATGGAACGCGGCGCAACCGACATCACGCCGCAAATCCTGAAGCTGCGCGCGGCCAAGCCGGACGTCGTGGTCTCCTTCCTCTATCCGACTGAGACTGCGATCTTCGTTCGGTCCGCCCACAAATACGGGCTCGATGCGCCGCTGCTCGGGTGCTTCGGTGCGCCTTATGAGGACACCGTGCGCCGTGTCGACGATCCCGAGGCCACCAAGAATCTCTACATCTTCCATGCGCTTGGCGGCGCGGCGGATGGTCCGGAAATGGCCAAATGGGTCGATATGATCAAGAAGTACGGGACGCCCGACGGTACCATTCGGCGACTACGACCTCGGTGGCATCGGCGGCGCCCAGGCCGTGGTGGAAGCGCTCAAGAAGGCAGGCCCCGAGCCGACACGCGAGAAATTCATCGAGGCGCTGAACTCAATCAAGAATTTCGATACGGGCGTTCTGTCGGCGCCGATCACCTTCTCGGCCGACGACCACGCCGGCGTCAAGTCCGGCTCGATGATGACTACGATCGACGGCAAGTTCGCTTCCGTCACGTCCTGGCCGAGCGCGAAGAAGTAGCCGATGCTTGGCCAGCTCGTTCTGAGCGGTATCTCCCAGGGCGCCATTTATGCGCTGGTTGCCCTGGGAATGACCGTTCTCTACCGCACCACCGCCGTGCTGAACTTCGGTTACGGTGATACCTTCATGCTGGGGGCGTTCGTCTTCTATGTGTTCCTGAAAATCGCCCAGGTCCCGTTCGCTATCGCCGCGCTGATGACCATCCTGGTCATGATCGGGGTTGGGCTCGCGATCGACCGGGTGTTGATCCGTCCCATCGCGGCGCGGCCGCATCTTTTGATCGCCATGATGACGATCGCGATCTCCTATCTGTTCCGCGGCGCGACCCGTATGATCTGGGGACGTGACGTCCAGCCGATGCCGGCGCTGTTCGATTTTCCGCCGATCTTCATCGGTGACATGGTGCTGACCAGCCAGAATATCGTCATCATGGTTGCGGCGGCGTTGCTCGTGATCGCGTTTTTCGCATTCTTCAACTACAGCTCGCTCGGCAAGCTGATGCAGGCCGCCTCGCATTCGCCGCGTGGCGCCGCGCTGATCGGGGTGAACGTTCCGCTGTTCAGCGCCTGCATGTGGGCGCTTTCGGTGGCGATCGCTGCGATCGCAGGCATCTTGGTCGCTCCGGTGACCCTGCTTTATCCCGACATGGGAGCCGCGACCCTGCTTAAGGCCTTTGCGGCGATGACGCTGGGTGGCTTCGGCAATCTCGGCGGCGCGGTGCTCGGCGGCGTCCTGCTGGGGATCAGCGAGCAGCTGTGCGGCGGCTATATCTCGACCTCGTTCATGGACATCTTTCCCTATCTGGTAATTCTCGCGATCCTGCTGGTGTATCCGGCCGGCATTCTGGGACGCGCGGAGATCACGCGTGTCTGACCTCATGAAAGGCCGCCTTGGCCTCGTCGTGGCCCTGGCAGTGCTGGCAGCGCTGTTCGCGGCACCCAGGCTGGTCAACGGCTATGTCGTCTATATCCTGGCGCTGATGTGCATCAATGCCCTGATGGCGAGCGGATTCAACTTCGTGATCGGCTTCCTCGGCCAGCTCGTATTTGCCAATACCGCGTTCTTCGGCATCGGCGCCTATGCCTGCGGCATTGTCATGGTTCATACCGGAGCGCCGTTCGTCGTCGCATTCATTGTCGCCTGCCTCGTAGGTGGTGTCGCCGGCCTGATTGTCGGTCTGCCGGCGCTCCGTTTAACGGGATTTCAGCTTGCCATCGTCACGCTTGCCTTCAATGAGCTGATGCGCTGGATCTATCTGCATAGTGGCTCGATCGGCGGTGGCGCGAGCGGTCTGGAATTGCCGGATGCGTATTTCTTTGGGGTCGAGCTGTTCTCGGATCGCGCGAAGTACATTTTCATCCTCGCGGCGACCGCGATCGCGATATGGATGGTGCGCAACATCGCCCGGTCGACGGTTGGACGAGCTATCGTCTCGGTCGGTGCCAGTGAGCTGGCCGCGGCGTCATTGACCATTCCGCCGGTGCGCTACAAGATCATGGCGTTCGGCTTGAGCGGATTTTTCACCGCGATGTCGGGCGCGCTGTTCGCTCTCCTCCTCGGCCGGATAGCGCCGGAAAGCTTCAGCCTGAACCAGTTGCTGCTGGGATTTGCGATGGTGATGGTGGGCGGCATGGGCACGGTGGCGGGCCCGGTGCTGGGCGCGATCCTGCTCACGGTCGCGCCGGAGTTCCTGCGCAACATCGCGGGGGCAGAGGAGATCATGTACAGCTTCCTCCTGATCGGTCTCTTGCTGTTCATGCCGAGTGGTCTGTTCGGTGGATTGTGCGCGCTTGTGCCGGGCCTGCGCGAGCGTCATCTGGGAGCCGCGCGATGACCCCGCGGCTCAAGCTCGAGAATGTTGGGGTGCAGTTCGCAGGCCTGCGTGCCGTGTCCGACGTCAGCTTCGAGGTCGCGCCGGGAGAAATTTGCGCCGTGATCGGCCCCAACGGGGCCGGCAAGTCGACGCTCTTCAACGCGATCGGCGGCTATGTGCGGTCAACCGGCCAGGTTTGGCTCGACGATGCCCAGCTGAGCGGGAAGCCGATCCACGAGATCGCCGCATTCGGCGTGCGGCGTACATTTCAGAATGGGGGACTGTTTCCAGATCTCACCGTGATCGAGAACGTCGCGGTCGGCCTGCATCAGAGCCACAATATCCCACTTCTGTCGGGAGCGTTTTCGTTACCTTCGGCGCGGCGGATGGAGGCCGATGCGGTCCGGCAGGCGCGTGAGTTGCTCGACCTCATGGGGTATTCTGAGCATCGAGCGGGTACTGGTGCGCGATCTGTCGTCGGGCCAGCGCCGCATCATCGAGATTGCGCGCGCCCTCGCTGTCCCCGCGAAGCTGCTGATGCTCGACGAGCCTGCTGTCGGTCTGACGACACTCGAGATCGAGCACCTCGACCAGATCCTCAAGCGGCTGGCGCTTGAAGGCATTTCGGTTCTGTTGGTCGAACATGTGCTCGATCTCGTGATGTCGGTCTCCGACAAGGTCGTGGTTCTGAGCTCGGGCGAGCGACTGGCGGTGGGGACACCGGCAGAGGTGCGGCAGGACCAAGCGGTACTTGAAGCCTATTTGGGATACAGCGAACTGTGTTGACTGTAGAGAACGTTTCGGCTGGTTATGGCAGCAACGAGGTCCTGCGCGGAGTCTCGCTGCGCGTTGATGACGGCGAGACCGTCGCCCTTCTCGGCGCCAATGGCAGCGGGAAGACGACCCTGATCAATGCGATCTCGGGCTTCCTCCCGGCGCGCGGACAGATCAAGCTGGACGAGGCGAACCTTGCCGGTCGCGCGCCGCATGCGACCTTCGCGCGCGGGGTCGTCCAGGTTTCGCAATCGCGCGATCTGTTCGGTCGATTGACGGTGCACGAGAACCTCCAGCTCGGCGGCATGCGCAAGCGCGAGGGCATCGACGCCGATGCGGCTAGAAAGCGCTATGCTTGGATCCTCGAGTTGTTTCCGCGTCTGGCTGAACGTCGAAATCAGCACGTTGCCACGCTCTCCGGCGGCGAGCAGCAGATGGTCGCAATCGGCCGTGCGCTGATGAGCTTTCCGCGCATCCTGTTGCTCGACGAGCCCTCGGGCGGACTTGCGCCGCAATTCGTCCAGGAGATTGGTCGAATCCTGCAGGCGTTGAAGCAGGAACGGTCGACGGTCCTGCTAGTGGAGCAGAACATCGGCTTGGCGGCGCTGACCTGCAACCGCTTCTATATTCTTCGCGCCGGTCGGATTGTGCACGAGGATGAGGGCAGCAAGCTCAAGGCCAACGCCGCCGATCTCGGACGCCGCTATTACCTCTGACACAGCTTGCGGCGCGCATTCGATATCAAAGAGGACGACCAATGAAGACGCAAAAACTCGGGGCCATCGAGATCAGCAAGATCGTTGAGCTTCCGGGGCTCGCGATGCCGGCCACCTCGCTGATGCCGAATGTCACGCCGGAGCTGCTGGCGGAGGGGCGCAGCTGGCTCGGCCCGCAATTCATCGATCGCGATGCTGAGGTCGTGTTCCTCAGCTTCCACAGCTATCTGGTGAAGACGCCGCGCCACAACATCCTGGTCGATACTTGCTGTGGAAACCACAAGTCTCGGGAGTCGATGCCAGCCTGGCACATGTTGAAAACGCCGTTTCTCGGCGATCTGGCCGCTCTGTCGATGCGCCCAGAGGATATCGATGTGGTGCTGTGCACGCATCTTCATGCCGACCATGTCGGCTGGAACACGAAGCTGCTCGATGGTCGTTGGGTGCCGACGTTTCCGAACGCCCGCTACATCATGGGCCAGCACGAATACGATCATTGGCATCGGCTGCATGCGGCGAATCCGCCGGTACCGATCACTCGCGGCTCGTTTGCCGACAGCGTGCTGCCGGTCGTGGAGAGTGGGCAGGCCGTAATGGTGCCGTCCGATTTCCGCATCGAGGCCGAGCTCGGCGAGGGGGTGTGGCTTGAGTCTTCGCCCGGGCACTCGCCGGGTCATGTTAGCGTTCACGTCATGGGCGGCGGCCATCATTGCCTGCTCACGGGTGATGCGATCCATCACCCGCTGCAGATGACCCATCCGGATCTGTCGATAGCCGCGGATTTCGATCGGGCACAGGCAGTCGACACCCGTCGCGACATCTTGCGGCGCTACGCGGAGACCCCGACGTTGGTGCTAACGGCTCATTTCCCCGACCCGACGGCCTGCCACATCGTCAAACATCGGGACGCATTCCGTATGGAGTTCGCAAATCTCTGACTAGGATGGTAAGGCATGAGTTCAGTCGATCACGAGAACAGGGCGATGTCCGGCGCAGAGATCACGGTCGCTCTGGGCGAGGACTATCCTGAACTGCGCCACGCGGTCAGACACATTTGTGGCAAGTTTCCGGGTGAGTATTGGCCGACTCTTGACAGCCGTAGCGGCTATCCCACGGAATTCGTCGCCGCCCTGATCGAGGCAATATTTCTCGGCGCGCTAATTCCCGAGTCTTATGGAGGTTCCGGCCTGCCGCTGCGGGCAGCGGCGGTGATCCTGGAAGAAATTAACGCTAGCGGATGCACAGCGAGCGCAGCACATGCGCAGATGTACATCATGGGAACGCTGCTGCGGCACGGCAGCGTCGAGCAGAAAGAGCGCTATCTGCCAGATATCGCATCTGGAAAGCTGCGGCTACAGGCCTTCGGTGTCACCGAACCGACCAGCGGCTCGGATACGACGCAACTCTGCACGCGAGCGGAGCGGAACGGCGATCATTACACCGTCAACGGTCAGAAGGTTTTTACCTCTCGAGCGCTCCATTCCGATCTTATGTTGTTACTGGCGCGCACGACGCCGCGTGATCAGGTCAAGAGCCGTACTGACGGAATATCGGTGTTTCCTCGTCGACTTGCGCCAGGCAAAGGGCAATGGGCTCAACATTCGACCTATCAAAGCGTTCATCAACCACAATACAACGGAAGTCTTCATCGAGAATCTGAAGGTACCTGCCGCCAACCTGATCGGCGAGGAAGGGAGGGGCTTTGGCTACATACTCGACGGCATGAATGCGGAAGGCATCTTGGTGGCCTCGGAATGCATCGGCGACGGGCGCTGGCTGCTTAAGAAGGGCGTCGCCTACGCCAACGAGCGTTCAGAGAATGTTGCGGCCTTCGCATCCCGAGCTGCAGAAAGGGAGGCCTAGATCAGGGTTGAACACCCGACGAACGCGATCGCCAGTAGAGCGCCTAAAAATAATGTCCGCATTTAACCCTCCTGATAGGACGTCGATGCCGTTCAGTCTTGAGACGACTTTGTTTCAGCGTTATTGCGTAGGAGGAAGAAACGGCTACATACACGCGGTCGTGATGCAGACCGCTCATGGCGTGGCGGCAAAACTGCTCGCGAAAGAAGGCCGCAGGGACCTACCCGGCCCTGCGGCCTGTCCGGGAAAATTGAGTGTTTACGTAATGATCACTTCCAGCCCGGTTGGCGGCGATGCTTCCAAAACTGGCGGTGACGTTGAGTCAGAAATCCTGTTCCGAGTCGGAACACATTGGAGTGTGGCGGCCACGGTACATTAGTGCACGTTTGCGGGAATTTAGATGGCCGCAATCTTAGCGTCGTTGGAAATGCGCGAGCGTTACAGCGAGGCCATTTTCAGAACCGATTATTTGGTACGACGTCGACATCAGCCAGTCGGGAATTCGAATTAGCGAGACTGACTAGGCTCGGCACACGTTTCGGCGGGGACCGTGTGCCGAGCCGACGACGGTCATAGTCCGAAGCGGGCAGCGGGCTCTCACAAGCGGACCGCTGCAGATGATGAGAACTCCCTACCAGACAAAGGCGCCTTTGCTGCAGGAAGCGAGCGCTCGGGCCGCGCGCCCGCCAGTACGCTACGCGGCAGGCAAGGCACATGGTCCGGGAAAACCGGCATCCCCGCATTAAGCGTAGGTGATCACGAAGCCCCTCACTGGGCAAAATGGGGGGTAAGTCCATCGCGCGGTTTCCCGCGGGGGGCTTCCAGACGCATTGTTCTTTTCCTGGACGGTTGCCAAGCCTCGACGGTCTGGCGCCTCGGCCTCAGCTTCCAAGCCTAGACTTGGAGCTGAGGCCGGTTTTGAGGTGCTGTGGAGATTACCCAAGGAACGTTAGTCGCGCAGTGCTGTTTGTCTCTCGGTATCTGCCATCCCCCGTGGATACCTCAAAAGGCTCCAGCCGTTCTCTGCCCCGGCTGGGGCCTTTCCTTTCGCGCATTCTAGCGCACGTCTAGACTGTCCTGCTGGGCCCGCGCGAGTGCCTTCGCCTGTTCCTCAGCGGAGGCGCTGTCCAGGATCTCCGGCCGCATATAGCGCACAACGGCTTGGGCTCCCTCGCGTAAGGCCCGAAGCAAAAAGAGAAAATAGTCTTCCGCCCTCTTGCCTCCTGACGCCGTTTTTTCCAGCCCACTTACCCGTTTTCTGACTGGAAACAGACCAGCTTGTAGGTGCATATTGGGCGGATGCAGGTGCCGTGCCCCAAATGCAAAGTGATCGTCGCCATTGGCGCCACCAAGTGGTTCTTTGACGGCGGCGAATGCAGGGAGCTTCGCGGTACTAATGCGGGCGATGCTAAGGAATATGAAAGTGCTCGGTCCTAATCGAGTTTCTAAGGCCGGGAAGAATGCCACCACGTAGCCGAGGGCCATAGCCTCCGGCGTGGGTTGCCCATGAGCGATGCGCCCACGAGCATCCTTTAGCTGCAGGCGGATGTCCCGTTCGATCGCTAAATCGGCAAGCTTCAGCAACAGCATGAGCATGACTACGTTCTGTTGTCCGTGGCTGATCGCATCGTCGAGCCGATAGGAATCGGCGGCCCGCTGCCAAAGACAAGGCTCTGCCTGCTGCCCAATTCATCTGTTCCGCCCTGAGGAACGATTGCATCAGCCCCGCTTTGGTCGTCCGCACCTTCAAGAATTTGATCGGCGTTTGCGATATTCGGCCGCCGACCGAAGGACCCGGTCAATGCGCATCCTTCTCGTCGGCGGTACGGGGCTTGTTGGATCGGCAATCCACGCCAGGCTGTCCGCCGAGGGGCATGAATGCGTATTGGTGTCGCGCAATCCGGACGCGGCGCCTGATACGCAACACGTCACCCTCGATGTTGCAAGGACCGCCGACGCTTCGAGATGGAAGGGCATTCTTGCCGGCGTCGATGCCGTCATCAATGCGGCGGGTGCCCTGCAGGGTCAGGACATGCAAGGGGTTCACGTCGCCGGCAGCGCAGCGCTTTATACGGCGTGCGAAAAGCGCGGGCGTCCGCCGGGTCATACTGTTCTCGGCGATCGGCATAGACCGGGATGCGCCCACTGATTTTTCTCGTACCAAGCGGGAAGGCGAAGCCGCCTTGATGGCCTCCGGCCTCGATTGGGTCGTACTGCGGCCTTCCGTGGTGGTGGGCCGGCCCGCCTATGGGGGCAGCGCACTATTGCGAGGTCTGGCATCACTACCGGTTCTACCGGTCATGCCCGACACGGCAGCTATTCAACCGGTATATCTCGACGATGTGGTAGAAACGGTTCTGTTCTTCCTGCAACCCGGCGCTCCTTCGCGCATTGCAGTTGATCTGGCCGGTCCACGGCGGATCGCGTTCAGCGACGCTGTCGCGCTGTTTCGCGCCTGGCTGCGCTGGAAGCCCGCTTACCGCCTGCACCTGCCTGGTTGGGCGGCTTCGGGCGCTTACCGGGCGGGGGACCTGGCCCAGATGCTGGGTTGGGGAACGCCCGTCAGTTCGACTGCAAAGGCGGAAATGCGGCGCGGCGCGACCGGCGATCCCGACCCCTGGCGTCAGCTTACCGGCTTGAGGCCGCGCGATCTTGAAGACGCGCTCGCACGCGAGCCCGCCTCGGTGCAGGAACGCTGGTTTGCCCGGCTATATGCGCTCAAGCCGCTGATATTCGGCGTCTTCGGCCTGTTCTGGATCGTCACAGGCATCATCTCGCTCGGCCCTGGCTGGGAAATTGGAATGTCCTTGCTACGGGAAGGCAGGGTGCCGGAAAAATTCGCTTCTCTCACCGTCATCGCGGGCGCGCTCGCCGACATCGGTATCGGCGTCGCGATTCTTTGGCGGCCTCTGAGCCGCTACGGGCTCTGGGCAGCACTGATCATCTCGCTAACCTACGTCGTGATCGGCACGGCGCTGGTGCCGCGGCTGTGGGCCGATCCGCTTGGGCCAATGCTGAAGATCTGGCCGGTTCTGATGCTCAATCTGGTTGCCATGGCGATCCGGGAGGATCGCTGATGTTCTATTTCCTTCTCAAGATGGTGCACATCATTGGTGCTGCCGTCCTGCTCGGTACTGGGGCTGGCATCGCCTTTTTCATGCTGGTGGCGCATCTGCGCGGTGACCCGCGCGAGATCGCGGGGGTAGCGCGGACGGTAGTACTGGCCGACTTCCTGTTTACGGCGAGTGCCGTGGTCCTGCAGCCGATCACCGGCACATGGCTCGCTTGGTCGAGCGGATATTCCCTTCGCGATGGGTGGATCGCGGCGTCCATCGCACTCTACTTGGTGACCGGCGCCTGCTGGCTACCGGTGGTGTGGATGCAGATGCAAATGCGCGATCTTGCCGTCCGTGCGGTAGAGACCAACGCCAAGCTGCCTGCCCGGTATTACCAACTCTTTCGATGGTGGTTCGCCTTTGGATTTCCGGCGTTCGCAGCCGTGCTGGTTATCTTCTGGCTGATGATCGCCCGCCCGCCTATTCCATACTGGGATTCGTAGACGGTCCTCATAAGAGGCTGACGTGCTCCACCAATCCCATCCTGGGCCTGGGGCTGCCCGGATCGAGGAGCGATGTTCGAGAACAGGCCAGTACGGGCGGCCGGTGCCGTCCGCATTCGGGCACGCTTGATCCAGACCAGGACACCGCCTGGCAAAGGCTGCGGAAGCAAAAACGCCGCCTGCTTAAATGGTCGCAGGCGGCGGCTTCCAGCCCCGGGAGGGAAATTGCAAAATCCCGATACCATGTGTCTGCACACGCTGTGCCAAGGTTCATTGTGCCGGGGCGGGACACCGGAGCCGGTTCGCTACGGCCCGGCAGGCACTGGCGCCCGGGCTCTCCTCCTTTTGGGTTTGTCTCGATGAACGTGACTCCCAACTGCTCGCCATTCACCCAAGCGAAAGCTCGCAGCGACGATAGGCCCAACCCTAGTGAGGAGAGCACCAGGAAGAATTCCTTGAGAGGAAGTCCTTGGACTGAACCCTCGACCAGCAGCTTCGCTCCGGTGTCCGAGACGTCCTTGAGCGTACAGGCACGTCGCCACGTCCCATCTATCGCCATCATGTCGGCAGTAATGGGCCTCTCGAATGACACTCGGTGCGTTGCTCTCTTGTCGGGGATCATTGGGCCCGCGCTCCATGTCTGAGAGCGAAGGCACGAGAGATGTCACTGCCTGTCCATCCGCAATCTTTCGCATCTACTTCAGATTGAACTCATGACGATCTGATTTTCAGTCGAGATCCCCATGAGCGTCAAAGCCATGATGGCGACGATCCTCCGGAGCCAACTGACGTTACACGGCGTGCATTCACTGAGGCCATCCGACTGGAGCGGCTGATCGAGCAAGCTCAGAGAGCTGGAGCTTAGTTTGGCTGCGCGAGAACTCGCTCAGAAGCAGGAGCCGTAGCGCCCCGCAAATCGTAACCGCCAGCAAAATTCTGCAGGCGGATGCGCGGCGCGTGAGCCCTCCGGCAAATATCTGCTGCGGGTCATTCGCGTCGATTTTGCCCGCGTCTTCTCGATGTCCGCTCTTGCCCCCACTGCCGACGTGCCGGACACGATGGCAATCTTCGCCTTCGGGCCAGTTCCGACCCCGATGACAGACCCGCACCGGGGCGCCCAACCAGCTACTGTGCTTTAAGTCAGTTCATCGAGAATTGCCTTGCCCTCAATGAAATCTCGCGTGTCCAAGCCTTCGGCGAAGCTGCCGAGCACCGGCGCCAGCGGGGTACGGGCCTCGTTAACCCTGCCTGCCTCGCGCCGTAGCCGGGCGAGCCCCGTCGCCGCGCGTAGCTCCCACATGCGCGCCGACTGCGCGGTCGCAAGCGCGAGCGCTCGCTCGAATTTCAGTTCAGCGCTGACCTTATCCCCCTTCGCTAGCGCGAGCTCGGCCGCAAGCCGATGCAACTCCGCCTCATACCAGCCCTCGTCCGTGGCCCGCGACTAGGCGTAGGGCCTCGTCGAGTTGTCCTCCGCCTCCGGCCACCGACCCGCCCGCAGACAGGTTTCGGCCAGGATCGCTCTCTTGTAAGGATGCTCGACCTTCTGCTCCGTTGCGGCGAGCTTTGCCAGCGCATCATGCATCAAGTCGATGCCGTCTCCCGGCGCGCCACGACTGGCCCGCGTCCAGCCATCGAAAAGACGGGCGACCGCGTGGAACACGACGATCCCTCTCTTCGCTGCAAGGTCGACCAGCGTAGCAATATTCGCCTCCACCGCCGCCCAATCCCGCACATGTGATGCAGATAGCAACCGTTGCTAAGTACCATCGCGTAGTAGAACTCTGAGCCGCCCCTAGAGGCGGCAACGGCTTCTCCCGCTAAGGCATGCCCCTGGTTCGGAAATCCTAGCGCGAACATGGTCCATGCCAGATATGTCAGCGGGAAGGTGGGATACTGGCCGTGCGAGTAACGATTGACGCGCCCGCGGTCTACGCCATCGACGCGCGAATCTTCCAGGTGCTGGCGAGCGCGAACAAGATCACCCAACAAGAATGCTGTGCTACCAATCAGGTACTCTGCCACGTTCAGCGCTGAATCATTATGGTCATGCTGCGCAATCTCCATGAACTCGCTCGCATAGCGTTCAGCATCGTGCAGCTTCGGCCGGTTGAAGGCACCGACAAACTGTCCATATATGACTTCCAGCAGCCGATCGGCGTCGCCAACCTCTTCGCATAGTGCGCGAGCCCGCTTATAGGTGAGCTCAGTCTGCAGTGAGCCCGAGCCACGGATGGCCCGGTACACCGCGCCAGCAGTTCGGGCTGCGCTTCTGCAATCTCTGGAAATTGCTGCTCAAGTACGTCGGCGGTCTGCGCATGCAGTTGCTTTCTGAAGGTCAAGAGTAAGGTTCCGTAGGTGGCGTCCTGCACCAGCGCGTGCTTGAAGACGTAGCTGGTTTGAGGGCGAGCCACGGCGGAACAGCAGTCCCGCCTGAACCAACGCATCCAAGGCCCCGGTCAGTGCGTCCAGGTTCGGTGGCAAGACAGCTGTCAAGAGGGCCTCGCTAAATTCGCGGCCCAACACCGCCGCCACTTGCGCGACTTCCTTCGTTCCGGCCGTCCGGTCCAGCCGCGCAACCGGTCACGTCCGGTCTACCACGACAACCTGACGATGTCAGAGCCGGTCTGGGCTTCGCGTTCGGGCCAAGAACAGACCTCGCGCGTCCGATTGGTGCCAGAAGGCCACCGACCGGCTTCGCGGTCCGAATCTGCATAGGCAGCCGCCCAAGCCCCGGCTAATGTCTCGGCCTGAAATCGGACGTCACCCAGGAGCAAGTGGAGTAATCGCGGTGCAATAAGGGCTTAACAGATTGGACGCTGCAGGGGCATCAATGAATTCACCTTCGCAACCGAATGCTAAGCCGCCACCATCCCTGACGGGATCAAGCGCTCACGAGCCAAATCCATCCGAATCGTCGGATCTGAAAGGCGCGCGTATCCTCTTGGTCGAGGATTCCTGGCACGTCGGCAGCGCCATCAAGCGTCTACTTCGCGCATTGGGAGCTGATGTGGCCGGCCCGGCTGCCACCATTCCGGATGGCGATCGCTTGGTTGCCGAGCGCACTCCCGACGTGGCCATCGTCGACATCAATCTGCGAGGCGGCGAGCGGGCCAACGACCTGATTGATCGGCTGCACAAAATGCGCATTCCGGTCGTCGTCATCACGGGTTACTCGGCCGTTTCTCTACCTTCCGGACAAGCAGAGGTCATTCTGCAGAAACCCGTCAGCGTTGAAACGTTTCTGGGAGTCTTGCGCCCGATCATTGCCCGGCAAAGGGATCGATAGGGAGCCATCTCACGCCACGTCGGCTGTATCCGTCTTGAGGGGAATCTCGATTGTGCAAGACACGCCATCCGATGAAAACGCGAGGTCGACCGTACCGCCGAGCTCGTGAGGGATGAGATCGCAAATAAGGCTGGTTCCGTAGCCGTATTGAGACGGAGCCGATGTTGGCGGACCACCCGCCTCGCGCCAAACGATTATCAGCACTGCCGCCGCTTCGCCGCTATTCCGGCATTCCCAGCTAACGGACACCCGGCCCTCCGGGACCGACAGTGCGCCGTATTTGGAGGCGTTCGTTACAAGCTCGTGCAGCACCATCGCCAGGGCTTCGCTTGCCGCGGCGGTGAGCGCGACTTCGGGCCCCCAGGCTGTCGTATTCGCCTTCGTCGAATAGGGAGCCAATTGATGGCGCACAATATCTGCGACGCATACGCCCTGCCAATTGACCTGGCTCAATAACGCGTGCGCAACTGCCATGCTTTGGATACGCTGATCGAGGGCTTGGACAAACTCGTCCATCGTGCTGCTGCCCTGTCGCGTATACATGGCAACCACGGCAACGCGGGCAAGCACGTTCTTGACGCGGTGGTCAAGCTCGGCGACCAGCAGGCGCTGGTGCTCATCAGCTCGCTTGCGTTCCGTAATGTCAAGGGTCAGGCCCTTGATGCGTATGCACTTCCCGGCTGGGTCGAACTCGGCCGTTGCTGTTTCCTCGAGCCACATTTCCTGGCCGTCCGGCCGCATCACGCGAAAATCGACCGCATACGAAGGCTTGTCGGGCCGGACACTTTTCACCTGCGCTTTGAAGCTTGCGCGGTCATCCGGATGGATCAGCTCAAGAAAGCGAGCTGTCGTTAGGGGTTCTTGCGGGTCGTACCCAAGAAGCTTCGCGGCGTTCTCGCTGTGATGCGATAAATCCGTGCAGGCATCCCATTCGAAGGCCATCACTGCTCCCGCCGCCAAGGCGTCTTCCAGTCGGGCCGCCACCTCACTGAGCGCCGCCTCTTGCTGACGCCGCTCTGCGAACAGCGCGGAAAGAACCAGGGTGCAGAGCGAGGTCGTCAGGATACCAGCTTGAGCACCCAGGATGCGGTCGTCGATCGGGAGATCGGGGTCACCGAAATATCCAATGCCAAAGATTGTTGTCCACACGATCGTCAGCGCAATGATGAATGCGGCTGCGGCGGCGAACGCCGGCTGGCAGCGGGCCGCCAGCCAGAGCAGCAGTGGAAACAACAGGGCGATGGGGACCACAGTCACAAGGGACACGCGCGGTAGAAAGATAGCAATGGTGCTCGTCATCGTGATCGCAGCGAGCGCTACGGCGCCTTCGACGGCCTCCTTCGGCGGCGGACGGCCGCTTGCGGCCGCAGCTCCGATCAGCAGCGGCGCGACCGTCACAATGCCGAGCGCGTCGGATGCGAACCAGTGCTGCCAGATCGTCAGACTCGGTGCAGCGGAGAAGTGGAACAACTTGAAACCCAGAGTCCCACCTATCCCGGAGATAGCACTGGAAAACGCCGCAGCTGCGAGCAATCCCAGGACCCGGCGCAGCCGGTCGAGGGCGAACCTCGAGCCAAATTGACGCTCGATAAAGCCAGCCGCAAGCAACGCTTCACCAGCATTGCACAAGGCGAATGCTGCGGCGCCCGCGAAAGTCCTGTCGCCCAATAAGTTGGCCACAATCGTTGCCGCGGCCGCTCCGATTGCCACCGGCCATTTATAACGAGGACCAAGGGCTATCAGGGCGCCGGCGGCAACGCCGGAGGCCGGCCAGAACACGGCTACGCCGTCGGGCTTTGTCAGCAGATAAAGACTAAGTCGCGCCCCCAGGAAATATGCGATCCCTACCGCCAGAGCGACGCCGATCGCCGTCAGCTCCACGCGCTTGCCGGTCAAGACAGCCTCCCTCGGGATCCCAGTCTTGCCCATCAAAGCACGGGGGACAATCGTCAGCTAGAGCGCGGGACGCAATACAAGCAATGTCCGTCTTGGGTCAAAGTGCGAAGAACTCAACCTGAGCAGATCTGGTCCGCGTGCGTCGGTGAGCGGACCTCTTGGAACGCCGCCGCTACTCGCCGATGGGCCACAAGGTGTTGCTGCCGCGGCCCACGCTGGTTTGGCGACCGTCACCCTCATGAGCGCGATGATTGATCTTTGGAAGAATGGTCGCGAGGAGGTCTGACTTGGCGACGGAAGCCCGCGGGCCGTGACGTGCCGAGTCGGCCGACATCATTGGATCGCGGCATACAAATTCATTCCCGGCTCCATGACGTCTCCCTGCAGGCGCGCGCCGCCCGTGGGGTGGGCATTTTTGTTTTGAGCCGCTGTGACGCCGCGGCCTTGCCGGCCGGGGAGAACACTAAGAGCCGGAGGCCGCGGAGTCTATTGCTTGCAGATATGTAGTTCTATTTCCATACGGCGCTAGATTGTCTCGAGTAGGGGCGCCATGTTTCTGGTCCATCAAGATACCTGTCGTCGGCTAATCGGAATTATTTCCACATGTGCAGATGACAAATTCCAGCATCAAATCGGCCAAGCGGATATTCGAAGTCCTCGAGTACTTCGAGGATGTGAAACGCCCGATCTCGCTGAAGGAAGTCGCGAAGAAGTGCGACTATCCCACGTCCAGCGCTGCGGCGTTGCTGAAGAGCATGGCGACGCTGGGATACCTGTTCTACGACAGCTACAATCGCACCTACATGCCGACGATGCGCATCGCCCAGATGGGCCGATGGCTGGACACCGGGCTATTCGGGGACAGCGCCATCCTTGCGCTAGTCGATTTCGTCCATGAGAAGCTCGACGAGCTCGTCAGCATCAGCACGCAATCCGATCTGCATGCTCAATACATTCACGCTCTGCAAACCAGCAAGCGCTTGCGCTTCGAAGTCAAGCCCGGCGATGTCCGGCCGCTTGCGATCAGCGGAATCGGGCGAACGCTGCTCAGCGGTCATACCGACGTCGAGATTGAACGACTTCTGCGCCGCATCAATGCCGCTTGCCCGCAGGAAGAGCACTTCGAACTGAGAGCGCTGATGAAGATCGTCAACGGCATCCGGCGCGACGGCTACATGTTTTCACAACACATCGTCGCCCAGGACGCACGGGTGATTGCAGTCCTGCTGCCAAAGCGCGATTTCGGACGCGACCTGGTTCTTGGCGTCGGCGGCCCTGTATCCCGTCTCGACGAGCGACAGGACGAAATTTTGGCCTGTATTCGCGAAGGCATCGCGCGGTTACTGACGTGACGTCAGGCGTTTGGCAGAACAAAGTGCGCCCCAAAACCGCAGATGAAACTTTGCCGACCTTCATGGCCCGGCGCTCAGGGGCACCAACGGAGCAGCCGCTTTCGTCGCCACCTGCACATGGCATCGTCCTCGCCCCCCTTGTCAGGCAAGGCAGATTGAGCCGATTGAGGCCCGCGAGCACGGCGATCCACGAGACGCCTGCGATAAGACTTGCCGACAAGAACAGGATCGGCTCCCACGCGAGCCCGAAAAGCACCAGACTCACAGCCGTGCCGATCTCCCAGACACGAGCGTGTCGGCTCCGATTTTTGCTTTCAGCCATGGCAGTACAAAAGCACCGCCCACCGCACCGACGCCGATTGCACCCAGCAAGGCATGATCAGGATTTCGTGCAGCACGGGCCTGCTCTGAAGTAGCGAAAAAGAAACGATTGAAGCAGCTGCAATGAACACAGTGCTGAGCGTTGTCCCGAGCTTCGGCGCGCTGTACTACGGCTCACATTCACGTCAAACAGCTGCCGGACTTATGGGTCGAAGCGAAGAGACCGATCGCCTGCGGCAATGCCAGACTGGCCATCCTGCTCGATGTAACATGCCGCGCATGCTCTTGCTCAGTTTGTAGCCGCGTGGCGCTCGACTCTTTCGCTCGAACGACCCTCCTTTCTTCCCGTTTGAACATTTCGTGTTGCACAGGTGTTGTGCGGTTTCGTCGCAATGTTTTCGGCGAGATGAACTCCTATAGTCATAGTGCCATGGCATATGTCGTTGACATTGATACGCGCACCGCGCGTTTTGGACTTCACGCCGGCCGCCTCCAAACGGGCGGTTAGCCGGACGGTGTTCGCGCCGTCCGGGCTCTTTTCCAGTTTCGTGACCTCCACCCAAGAGGTCGTCTTGAAGCAGAAGGAGTGCGCCGTGCTGCCTCTTCCAAAAATTGCACTAACCTCATCAGACTATCCGCGGCTCGAACAACTCGCCCGTCTTGCCATCCAAATCGGAGACCCGGACGGGATCTTTCTCATGGGTGAGATTAACCGAGCCGACATCGTGCCGGACGAGTGTGGTAACGTCCGTTCGCTCGTGACCATCGGATCATGGGTCACCCATTGCACGAATTGGGGCGTTCCGCGTCGCACCGTGCAATTGGTCTGGCCCGAGGAGTGCTGGTCGGAGCCCGCCTGCATTTCGGTGTTAACACCGCTGGGTGCGGCTTTGATCGGACTGCAGGTCGGCGATCAAATGCCGTATTTCGTCGCCGGATGCCCGAATGTTGTCAGGGTCCAAAACGTAACCCAGTCGGATTCGAATGTAGTCCGACTCTTCCGGGGAGGGGCGAGGCGGTCGGGCAAGCCGTTCGATGACGACCCCGGACCAACCGCAGCATAGGAGCGATCAATGCGCAATTTCGAAGCTGAAAGCCGGCGAGAACAGCCGGCGTTGCCGCCGATCAAGATCACTGAGGACGAATCACGGCGTCTCAGTTCCTTGGCCAACTCGAGCATGGATCTGTTTCCGCGAGTCGCCCATTTTCTGGCTCGAGAAATGGAACGTGCCACGGTGACGGACGAGACCAACTTGCGAGGCGTGATCAGGATGGGGTCGAAAGTGACCTATCGCGATGACGAGACAGGTGCGAGCCGGGAGATCGTGCTGGTCTATCCGCATGAGGCAAACATCGAGCTCAATCGGATCTCGGTCCTGACGCCTGTTGGAGCGGCCTTGATCGGCCTATCGCCGGGGCAGCGGATCGACTTCGAGACACCCCACAAGCGTACCAGGGGCCTGACCGTTCTCGCTGTTTCCCAATAGGGCGCATACGCCAGGTGCGCCTTGCGTATACAGTGAGCAAGATTTGCCCGCCAAAGATCGCCGTGTCTTGATTTAGTGACAAACCGGAATAGGCTCGCGAGCCAACTCTTAGTTCCAAGCCTGACCGAAGCCGACAATGGGACTTTGGCGAATGATCGCTTGGCGCCACAAGCGTCTTCGGTGCGACGTGGCGCTATATGGCGTCACAATGGGAGACCGGCCCTATTCGCGTTTCTTCGTCTGGCCTTGAGCAGCGAAGAGACCTCGCCTCATATCATTTCGGTGCTGTGTGACCGACCGGATGAAGCTTAGTTGGAGGAAGCACTGTGAACGCAAACTGGCCAGACATCCCGTTCGAGCAGTGGCGCGAGACATGTTCCGCGCTCCATATCTATTCGCAGATCGTGGGTAAGTACCGACTTGCACGAACGCCTTGGCTCAACCATTCCTGGCATGCGACCCTATACGTCAATACACGCGGCTTGACGACTTCGCTGGTACCGGACGGGGCCGGCACTGAGATCACCCTTGATCTCCGGAAACATGTCGTCATCGGAGAAGCAGCAGACGGGCGGAGAGCTGAGCTTCCGTTAGGACCAATGTCCGTGGCTGACTTCTATGTACATTTCCTCGAACTCGTTCGGGGAATTGGGGGCACGCCGGAGCTTCACGACCGACCCAACGAGGTGTCAGCGCCCATCCCCTTTCGTGATGATCGGCAAACCAGGCCCTACGATGCTGCAGCCGTGACAAGGTTCTTCGAGGCGCTGGTGCTCGCCAACAATGTGTTCACCCGATTTCGAACCGGCTTCATCGGAAAGGCTAGTCCGGTTCATCTCTTTTGGGGCAGCTTTGATCTAGCGGTCACGCGCTTCTCCGGACGCCGCGCGCCCCTACATCCGGGTGGCATTCCGGCTTTGCCGGACGAGGTGACCCAAGAGGCATACAGTCATGAAGTCTCGTCGGCGGGTTTTTGGCCGGGCGGCGGCAGCACGGATTTTGCGGCCTTTTATTCCTATGCCTATCCCGCTCCTGCAGATTTTGCGGAGGCTAAGGTGATGCCCGATGGGGCGTACTTCGACCCGAAGCTCGGGGAATTTCTTCTGCCTTACGATGTCGTCAGACAATCGGCTGACCCAGAAGTAGCGCTGACGGCCTTCCTGGAGAGCACGTATGTCGCTGCAGCCGACCTCGGTCATTGGGATCGTATGGCCCTCGATTGTCCCACCGGGGAGCTCCGCCGACCGCGACCATTGAGCTAAGCGGCCCGACGGCGCGCCGACGAGGTGCTTGAACAGCTTGGTCGCCATGTCGGCTTTCCGCCCCCAGCGGCAAGTGCCGCAAGGCTCCTAAAGTCTGTTTAAGGGGATATAGCGGACTAGATTTGCTCGCGTTGAGTTCTTCGCATTTTGACGCGAAGCAGGCGAACTTGGGAAGGTGCACGACCCCCCGAACCGCCGAGCCGAGCCGAATACTGAGCACAGCGCAACGGCGTTCGCGGTGACCTCTTAGCCGGTATTCTTGACCGCCTCAGCCAGTATCTCGTAAAGCTGCCGCTTGCTGAATCGGTTGGGCTGCTGCCTCTCCGCTGCGTTCCGCGACACCTTCTTTGCGACTGGACGGGCGCAAGCTGCCGACGACGTCGCCCTCAGCTTGGGGTCGGCCTTATCTTGGGCCTTGCCGTGGGCGGCTTGTGACCGCGCTTCAGGCCCTGACGGGTCAGCATGCCGCAGACCGCGTTACGACTGCACCCGAGCCGCCGCGCTATCTGCGCCGCGCTATGTCCTGCGGACCAGAGCCTGGTCAGGAGCCCTATGTCTTTCGCATCCCAGCCCATGGGGGATATTATAGCACCGACGGCCGATCACGCGTCAATCTAGTCTTCGTCCGGCTCGCGCACGACCGCCGGTTCGTCAGCGCCGTCTTCGTCATCTTCATCCTCCTCATCCTCCTCATCCTCTTCATCAGGATCTCTTGGCGGCTTCGCGCTGCCCATAAGCACGAGCGGTGTCCAGCAGATCGCTGTGTTGGAAGCTTCGAAGGTGTGTTGCTTCATGTCGTTGCTGCTCCTCGAAAAGCATCCTCGGTGAATTCCTGACCGGCGGCACGCGCAAATCCAGGACGCGACTGTCGCCAACGCGAGGGTGACATCAGGTCGATGACATGAGCAAGGGCAGCACCGCGACGCAACTGGCGACGCTACTTGACGCCCGAAAACCCATTAGACTCTATGTCAACCAAAAGCTCGCCGCTGGTGATTTCGGGAACCCCAAGATCGAGGTCATGCAGACTTGCCTGAACAAACGCCAGTATCTTGGCGTTTGCTACGTTGGCGCTTTCGCGGTCATCGAATATCATCACGGCGACGCCGACACCGTCACCCGCATCCAGCACATGGTAAGATCTAAATCCCTCCGATTGCCTCAGGATCTCACCGACGCCGCTCTTGGCGCGACGAGCGGCGTCCGCTACCGAACGAACATTCGTGTATTTGCGAATGACCATGTACATGGGTCCACCACGCGCCATACGCTCCCCCGCATCAGAGCATATCGGACCCAGTCGGAGCAGTGCAACTTCCGGGATAGGCCACAGCGCCCGGTTGGGCGGACCGCGCAACGCGTGTTTTCCAATGAGCCATCCTCGCCCGCAAGGGCGAGGTGCTTGAGGCTCAGGTGCCTTCGAACTTGAACGAGACGTTGAGCTTGGTGCGATAGGCCTCGACTTTTCCCTTGTCGTCCAGTTGCATATCGAGCTTGACCACCTCTGCAATGCGAAGATCCCGGAGGGATTTAGCAGCTTGCTCGACCGCATTGGCAGCCGCCTTCTCCCACGAGTCGGTGCTGGTGCCGACCAGCTCAATGACCTTGTAGACGCTATCGGGCATGTCGTCCTCCTATTCGGGGTAGGGGTCGGAAATCTAGCATCTGGATCGCGACGCTGAAACGTGTCGGCGATGTCGCGGAAAAGGTCCGATTGGCTGTCGCTTTTCCTGAAGACTCGGGCGGCCCCGTCGGGAGATGCGGTCGCATTTTCAACCCGAACGGACGCGCACATGGAATCTCCTTCCTGCCAGTAGGCTTCTGAATATAATTTTGCCAGCCGATGTCGTCATTGCGGCCAAAGGTTTTGACCCATGAAGCGATGGCACCGCGTCAGCGCGAGGCATGATGGCCGCTAATGGAATGGTCCGGCCGTGCTCCGGCCCTGCCAGCAGGACAAGCTGGCAAGGGGCGCCCAAGAAGGAGCACGCCATGTCTCAGAAACTCGACACTTCGCCCGCCGTCATCGGCATCGATATCGGCAAGAACTCGTTCCACATCATTGGCCAGAATCAGCGCGGCGGCATCGTGCTGCGGCAGAAGTGGTCGCGCGGCCAGGTGGAAACGCGGCTCGCCAACCGGCCGCCGTGTTTGATCGGCATGGAGGCCTGCGTCGGCGCGCATCACCTCAGTCGCAAGCTGCAAATGTTTGGCCACGACGCCCGCTTGATGCCGGCGAAATACGTGCGCCCCTATTCGAAGGGACAGAAGAATGACTTCCGAGATGCGGAAGCCATCGCCGAGGCGGTCCAACGCCCGACCATGAAGTTCGTCGCAACCAAGACCGCCGACCAGCTCGACCTGCAGGCGCTGCACCGCGTGCGCGAGCGATCAGTCGGTCAGCGCACCGGCGTCATCAATCAGATCCGTGCGTTCCTGCTGGAGCGGGGCATCGCGCTGCGGCAAGGCCTGCGCTCCCTCCGGTCCGAGTTGCCGGGTATCCTCGCGACGCGCACCGATGTGCTCTCGCCTCGCATGTTGCGCATCATCGAGGATCTGGCGGGCGACTGGCGCCGGCTGGATGAGCGGATCGAGGGGTTAACTAGCGAGATCGAAACGTTGGCCCGTCAAGATAAGGCCTGCGAGCGACTGATGACGGTACCCGGCATTGGCCCGCTCATCTCGAGCGCGATGGTGGCCGCGATCGGCACTGGAGACGTGTTCTCGAAAGGCCGCGACTTCGGCGCCTGGCTTGG
This sequence comes from Bradyrhizobium sp. LM2.9, assembly GCF_054056555.1. Classification (NCBI taxonomy): domain Bacteria; kingdom Pseudomonadati; phylum Pseudomonadota; class Alphaproteobacteria; order Hyphomicrobiales; family Nitrobacteraceae; genus Bradyrhizobium; species Bradyrhizobium sp. LM2.9. The sequence continues at coordinate 4,454,638 of NZ_JBSRYJ010000002.1, read as the reverse complement.
ACTGGTGCCGAAGCAGATCTCGACCGGCGACCGCACGATCCTCGGCAAGATATCAAGGCGCGGCAATCGGCGCGCGCTGTTTGTGCAGGCCGCGTGGGTTGTGCTGGTCAAGGTCAAGGGTTGGGAGCGCTATGGCCTCAAATCTTGGATCGAAGCCGCCAAGAAACGATTGCACCACAACGTGCTGGCGATTGCGCTCGCCAACAACTCGCCCGCATCGCCTGGGCGGTTCTCAACAAGGGGCGCGCCTTCGAGTGCGTCAAGACCGATGAGATGGCGTCCCGACCTGCTTGATCCTCGCGCCGTGCTCGGGGCTGTCAAGGCACAGCCTGGCAGCGGTAGAGCAAGACGTCAGGACAGCACGACGGCCGGCCTTGACGGCCCTTGCGCGCGGCGCGTCGGCGCGCGCAGGCCGGGACGAAGGAACGGCCGCCAGGCACGAACAAAGGAACAGTGCGACGTGAGGAGCGTTCGATGACGTAACAACATCCCTTACCCGCCGAGGTCTGCGAGAGGAATGAGACAACGATGGAGGATCGGTCTTCCCGGCGCATGCGAACACTGGTGACCCGAATGGCCCGTTCGAGGCCTGTCCGCTAATTAGCTCGAATGCGCGCTGATATCCATGATGGCCCGGAGCACAACACGCTCCAATCAGAGGCCGGATACATTGATGCAAGACCGCATCTGCCAGGTTGACGAAACCTCTTGCAACGCGCGGCCGGACCATACATCGGGTCACAAGCCGCCGAACTGGCGCCCGGCTGCAAACTTCCGGTCTGCCGTCATGAGCCGACATGGATCGACGCTGCGTCAGCGGAAGCGATGGCCCAACTCCGGACGTCACGGCGCACCTACCTGATTGCGTTCGGCGGCTGCACCACAGCGCCCCAGCGGCCGGTCAAGATCGAACCGGCTGCCCGATTCCAAGAAGGTTGCCTTCGCTATCGCGGAACCAAGCGCCTCGCTCACCGATACCCTTACTGGCGTAATTTCCGGCTATGTCGGCGATACCGTCGACGGTCTTCAGGCCAGGCAAATCATACGTCTCGAACTTGACTCCCCGCGCGCGAAGCTCACGCACCGTTGCCTCGATGTCCTCAACCTCCCAGCCCATCTGCGTGTGGGTGCCAGATTGCACTCCGGCTGAGGCGAATATTGCAAACTCGCCGCCCGCGCAGACGTAGCGGAGCCCGCCATCCCGCTGTTTGACCGGATCAAGCCCGAGTTTTTCCGAATAGAACGCCCGCGCCCGATTCAGGTCCCTGGCTGGAAGCCGGCTTGCCACTTTGGCGTTCGTCAGCATGCCCTCTCTCCTCCTAAGTCTTGGGCTCGTTCGGCTCCCGACTCATGTGCACGAGAGACAGAGAGCCCCGAATGTTTCGCTGCAGTAGAAGCGTCCACGAATTCGCTCAGAGCAATGACTGGATGGCTCAAAAGCGTCGGCGTGGCGCTCAGCAGTAAACGTCCGGTTCGCCGCTGCAAACCGAGATTTGGCTACACAGCCCCGAAGGAAGCGATGGCCGAAATGGCGACATTCGCGCCGTGGCAGGGGCGCCATCAAATCAAGAAACGATGAGCGCCCCTATGCAATTGTCCTACTTGGGGGGCGGCTTGTCGTAGAGCGGTTTGCCCTTATCGACGATGTGCACCGTCAGCAGCTTCACCGCCCTATCACCAACGACCTTGAAAGACCCGTGCGGAGTATCCCGAATATTTACGGCAGCAATGCCGGTTGGGAAGGGCACTTGTTTGCCATCCGGAAGTTCAATGGTACCACCTTCTAAAACGTAAAATGACTCTTCTCCATGATGGATATGGAGCGTTGAGGTGTCGCCGGGCTTGATCTCCGAGATGCTGGTGATGACCTCCATATTTGTACCGGTCAAATCTGCTCGCTTTAATTCCTTCCGAAATGGCGAGTCTTGGGCGTTTGCTGCGAATGTGAAAAGTGACGCAACTAGAATTCCGAGTAATAACTTCATCATTATCCTCCCCAGTTAACGAAATCTGCAAATCGAGCAGCCACCGGATTAGGCCCGAGGAGTGGCATGCAGCTCAAGGTTTATCGTTCTTGCAATGCAGTACGGACGACTAGTGGTTCTCCCGTCCGCTAAGGGTCACGAGCCGCCTATCACGCTCAAGGCGGGAGACTTCCGCTTTGCCTAGCATTCCCACTGGCCAACGCATCCCCACGGCGACGAGCCCGGCGAAGGCGCGGTAATCAGCCATGACGCGCAACGGCCCCCAGTCCTTGCGCTTGGTCGCTTGTGGAGCTACTCGCCTTCGGCAACGGAATCGTCGGGACTGAGTAAGCTCAGCGCGGTCTCGATCCTCGCGAGAATTCGCTCGATCTCGTCGCGCTCGTTCGGGCCAGGATTTTTCTCGAGCTGCGCCATCAGCTGTTGCTTCTGAGCGAGCAGCTTGGCGACGGTCGACATCGTGCCTCCCTCGGTTCGGTGTCCTGCAAAAGGGGGGCAGCACCGCCGAGGCTCGCGCCAGCAGCCTACTCTCAGAAGATTCCGAGAAGGGTGAACACCGCGACCTCACCTACGAAGGCGACCGTCATGACCGAAACCGTGAGAACCACGTCGCCTATCGGCATTTGGGCCATTGGCTGCTCCCTCTCGCTTGAATGCCCCTATGCTGAATTCATGAAGGCTTGAAAAGGTTTCGGTTCCCGCAGCCAGGTTCCGTGGTCTAACCTGTGCAAGGCAGGACGTTCGAACCTGGGACCGCTCATGCGGGTCCTCGATGTGTCATGCTGGTGCGTGACAGCGGCTGGCCTGGCCGTCGTGGTTGCCGTCATTACCCTGCTCTGATTCAAGCAACGCCGTCGTCATCAATCAGGCGTGAGCCGAGCCGATTCAGAAGCTGGGAGATGGCCGTGACCAACTGCGTCGGCGCGAACGGCTTTTCGATCAGGATGCTGTTGGGAACGCCTTGCGACTTCCACTCCTCGGCATGGCCGCCCGTCATGTAGACGACGGGAAACTCGAGATCGATTTCGCGGATTTTCCGGGCGAGGACCCAGCCATTCAGCCTAAAGCGGTGGTCGCGACAGCGGGAAAGTGCCTCCTCGCCCGACTGAGAGATGTCGGCCTCGAAGCCGCCGTCCGATAAAGCTTCCCGGGCAAATTCCTGGATCATGGACTCGCCTCGACAACCATGATGCGTATGGGATTGTCACTCGCGGCTCCGTTGCCGACAATCAACGCGAATAGGACTGCCCGCGGGCGCTGTCGGGGGTCTGATCACCGGCATTATCTTGAGATCGCTTGGCTCGATCCTTCAGATCGGCAGTCTTCTCGACCAGACCAGCCGCGACCCCCGGATCAGCGACCCTCTTCGCGAACTTGAGCAGGGTCGCAGCCTGCCGGTTAAATACTCGCGTCCCACCACGTCTCCACCAAGCAGAACAGCGCCGCCGGCCCAAAGTGAAAGTACAAGCCCAGCCATTCGTTCCGAGAAATGTCCAAAAGTGAACATTCGCGCCGAACGCTTCCCTGACCTGAATGTTGGCAACCACGTGGAGGATAGCTGGCATCAATGAGGAATCCGGTCCGGCCAAACAACCCGCACAGCCGCACGATCGCCGCCGAGATCGGCGAACGCCTGCGGCAGACACTCGAGGTGGAGAGGGAACTTCCGCCCTCACTGAAGTCACTGCTCGAACGACTGCGCGCGTCCGAAGACGCTTCGCGGAAGCGCCGGAACTAACGAGGACGCGCCTTCACGCGAACGCGCAGTCCCGGATTGAGCCGCTCGTACACGATCTCGCCCTCGAGCTGCTGGGCCATAAGCTGGACGATTCGTGCGCCCAGTCCGCCAGGATCCGTATCCTTCGACAGCCCCACCCCATTGTCGCAGACCGATAGATCCAGTCCGCCGCGCGTCGCGAGCGTGACCATGACATGCCCCGGCCTGTCGTGAGGGAATGCATACTTGAGGAGCACGCTCTGGCCGCCGAGGAGTCCGTCCTGTTGTTGAGAGGTGCAGCGAGGCGCAGCTGAGATCTGGTGCTGCGCGGTCGGGCGCTAGGCGGGAGTGGCTCGCGCAGGGCCGCGTTTGGCCGAGTGAATACCGGAGGAGCGGCGCCGCTCTAAGCGCAGTGAAGCCCGCCCGACGTCACCTCATCCGGTTGATGAAGCGCTTCGGCGCGAGCGGCTCCCCGCTGGATCTCGGTGGCATGCCGAGCGACTCGCCGAAGCCAGCAGCATCAGAAAGAGCGCCCGAGTGGCATGGTACCTAGCAGCCGCCCGGGTGGATTCCGAGCCCTGCATGATCGGGTGCCCATCGCTCGTGCAGAGACACCATCTGCATGCCCGGCGGCGCGGCCTGAGGTGGATTTCGAAAAGCTGCAATTCGTACGGCATTCCCGGTGTCCCACTTACTGCATTGTCTTTGCAGCAGGCTGCAGGTTCAAGTGTTCATGAAAAAGGGTTTGAAAGCTCGAATTCTTGGATATAGCCTCTCTCCGTCGGAGCTCACGTTCTTGCCGCAACGCAGAATGCGAGTGAGCGGCGGGCCAAGGCCGCCCCGTACCCAAACTCCATCTTTGACCAACCATTCGCATGCGGGAGTGGTGCTTCCGCTGGGATTATGCGGGCTGCCAACATGCCATCTTCGCCCAATAAGATTGCTCTGTTCATCGACGGCGCCAATCTTCACGCGACGTCCCGAAGCCTTGGCTTCGACATCGACTACAAGCGCCTTCTGAAGGAATTCCAGCGCCGAGGTATCCTGCTGCGCGCCTTCTACTACTCGGCCGTCATCGAGGATCAGGAATTCTCCTCGATCCGGCCGTTGCTCGATTGGCTTGACTACAACGGCTACACCGTCGTGACCAAACCGACGAAGGAATTCGTTGACTCGTCCGGACGGCGCAAGGTCAAAGGCAATATGGACGTCGAACTAGCGGTGCATGCCATGGAGCTGGCCGGCGAGGTCGACGAAATGGTTCTGTTTTCGGGCGATGGCGATTTCCGTTCGCTGGTGGAGGCGGTGCAGCGCCGAGGCGTGCGGGTGACCGTGGTCTCGACCATGGCGACCCAGCCGCCAATGGTTGCGGACGAGCTCCGGCGGCAGGCGGACGTCTTCACCGACCTGGTGGAGCTGCGACTCGAGATCGGCCGGGACCTGTCTGCGCGCCCACTACCTCGGGGGAGCGCGGCGATGTTCGTGGGCCGCCGCTGCGGCGCGCCACCACGGCGGCTCCGCGTCCAGAGCCGGACGAACTCATTCCGTAGCTCATCGAGCGCAACCGCTCGGGGCGCGAGTTCGGCTTGCCGGCATTCGGTCATGAGTTTGCGACGTCGATCATGAACTCCGCCGAAGGCCAGGCGCTCCCGTGGGAGAGATCGACCGCGCGACCGGGACCTCTGGTGCAGACCGCCCGGTTTCGTCCAGATTAGCCTTCCTCATGAAGAGAATCGTCTTAGCTCCAAGATTGTGCTATGTTTGGAATATCGCAGGATCCTTCATCGGCGCGCTGACGGCTGAGAGATCCGCGCGCTCCCGCCTAAATACAGGAGGGGCGCTTGGTCTCTTCATTCAATTCCAGCACCAACAATCCGATAATCCGCAAGCCTCAAACTGTTCTTTCTCTCCCGGATGAAGAACGAGCAGCGATACTGGTGCTCCCTCTCGACGAGAGAGAGGTTCGTGCGCGCACCGGGAAATCTTGCGCGGGGGAGACCGTCCGACCCGGTCTTTCGTCATTCTGGAAGGCGTGGCTTGTGCGTTTAAGTTGACCGGTGAGGCGAAGAGGCAGATCCTCGCATGCCCGACCTACAGAGCCTTCATCTGGAGACGCTGGACATCAGCATTGGCACCATTTCAGCTTCCCGGGTCGGCTTCATTCAGCACGCCGCCCTGCGTCATCTATGCGAGCGCAACACTCGGGTTGCGGCTGCGCTTTGGCGCGAAACGCTGGTTTACGCGTCGGTATTCCGAGAGTGGATGACCAACATCGGGCAACGCGATGCGCTAAGCCGGGCGGCCCATCTCATGGGCGAGGACGTGGTTCGCATGCGGACGATGGGTCTGGCAAAGGATCACTCCTGCCAAATACCAATGACGCAGGATGATTTGGGGATGCCATGGGATCTCGACCGTTCACGTCAACCGAGTGCTCCAGGAACTGCGTCGGCTAGGCCTAATCAAGCTCGGGAGCGGGAACTTGACGGTTCTAGATTGGGAGCGGCTCAAAGCAGTCGGAGACTTCGCTCCGGGCTACCTTCACTTGCGACGTGCCGAACAAGCGACTGCGTAGCGTTCACCCGTGCTCACAGCATAAGGCGAACGATCGGTTTGCATATTGGCTACTGGCCTGTTTCCGAGCGCGGTGGCGTAGCTTAATTTCAGCAGTAGCCTAGTTTGCTCTGTGCTATTTTCGCGTGCGTCCCGGAACAAGCTGGCCTGAACGTCCATCGACGAAAATGAACGATCCAATCAAGGGGATTGGTCATGGGGATCGAGAGAATGCACTCTCCGAAATACCGGCGGGACCGCGCGGAGGAATTGCGCGCCAAAACAAACAATTGCGCATATGCCGAACGCGGGATGCTCTTCGCACCGCTGCTAAGAGCTACGACGATCTCGCGCGGAGCGCCGAGGAAATTCGACGTACCGCTGAAGCTCGCGTAGTAGCTGAGGAATATGCCGAACGATCAACTCCAGCTACAGCGGAAGCTCCGCGGCCAGATGAATTAACGCTTCGTCAGCGTGCTTCCGCCAAGGGGCATTTGACAGGCGAGGCCCGCACAAGAAGTTGGCCGCTTTCCTCGATCCGCTCCCGCGTTTCAGCGATGGCGGACCTAAGCAGTTCCGCCTCCAGTCGTATCTTCTGCAAAGCTTCCTTGGCTTCGTCGCGGGCGCGGCGTTCATCGTTTTCCATGGCGAGCAGGATCATCTGGATCCCAGCCACGCGCAATATCCCATGATAAAGCCGGCCTTAGTTGGCAGCCCTCGACTTCTGCTCGTGTCCCAACTCCGACGTCCGGTGAAGTGCCGTACTGCGCCCGATATCAGAGCGGAGCGGACCTCATCCGCAACCTGAGTTCAGCGCGGCAAAAAGTATGCGCCCTAGTTCGGCGTTGGGCGCTCCTCTGCTTGCGGGCGGATGCCGAATCTCGCCTAGCCTGGAAGCAGTTCAATTCCGCAGGATTCGGCGCGTCGCCGAGGGCCCTCCGGCCTACCTGCTTCAGCCGGTCTACCGAGGTCTCGCCGTTGCTGGCGGCCTAAGGATCATGGAGGCAACGTGCGTGCGTGCCGAGGTCCCGTACCGAGATACGGCTTCGCACACCTCATCGAAGAAGGCGCGCAAGAGCGCGGTGGTCTGACCATCGAACATTGGAGGTTTCCCAGCCACGGCGCCATTCTGCCTGAACCCACTCAATCTGGGATTCACGCAAGTTACGAAGGACGAAAAATTCTGCGGAATGCCGGCGAGGAAGGAGCGTGGCCCCGCCTTTTTGGGGCTTTTGGGGGTTGGGGCGGAGCCACGCCGGCCGGGCATTTTCGCGGAGCCTAAACCACCAACGAGAACCGCGCCGGTGTCGTTCCTCACGCGGAAGCTGCCGGAATTCCTAATGCACAGGGAGCCTAGGACCTCCGGAAGAACGTCGCAATCGCCCTCACCTCCCAGTCCGATATTACGTCGGGCGCCGCAGCGGACTGTCCGCGCATTTGCGCGCCGACATCTCCGTCGATGCAAAGCTGGATGCAGTAGCCATCGTATTTGATTTCGTGAATCCACTGCGCTCGCGAAGGCGCCTTCACCTTTAGTGTCGGTGAGCGGCTTCCGGCTATGCGGGCTCTTTGCAAAGCCCGATCGATGCCGCAGGGCAGGATGAAGCATCTGCGGCTCGTGGCCGGTAGGATTTACAATCTCCTCAAGAAAGAGGCCGCTTATAGCCCGAACACGCGGCACCTTGAGGACTTCCGGGCGGCGCAGAAACTCGAGGCCTCTCTCGATCATCGAACCGTTGAAGGCCCGACCGTCCAAAGCTGCTTTGATCCACCAAGGCGGCAGAGCACGGGACGGGAGGCTCGTTAAGTGGCCTCCCTCGACGCCCGCACTGTAGCAAGTCTCCTGCGAGAATACGCACAGCGCACCGCCTTGCGTGGCGGCAACCCTACCGGGCAAAAGCCTACGCGCGCGCCGCCGACAGCGTGACGGCCCTGGCCGTTCCTCTCGATGAACTCATCGCTGAAGATCGACTTACCGAAATCCCCGGCGTCGGCGAGGCGATCGCTGACATCATCACCAAGCTTCACAAGAGTGGCACTCATCCGAGCCTAGAGAAACTCCGGAAGGAGATTCCCGAGGGTGTGCTCGAGATGCTCGCCGTGCCCGCAAGGGTCGCCGGACCCGGCCTGCGGCGCGCAATGGAATTCCGAAGGCGGCAGCATGCTTTGCGACGCGTTCGCCGGCTTGACTCTTCTTGAACAAACAGGAAACACAGACTATGCCCGCTGCATCCGAACGGTCCAGGCGTCTTGAGGCCGATCTCGAGTTCGTCGCCGACCAGGCCATCGAAGCCTGCGGAAGGGACGCCCGGGAGGCGGTGAAAGCGCTGCTCGTCACTGTCGACTTCCTCGAGGCCCAAGCCGACGAACTGCGGGCGGCGATATCAAAGGGATATTCGCGCGGGCGCCACGGCGCGCAGCGCGATCGTAAGGAGACCGACTGATGTCCGAGGTTTCCTACTACGTGGCATTTCCGTTCGTTCCTTCCGACGACGGCATCGCAGCCGGCGAAGCCGTCGAGTGCTTCAATCCGAATGCCACCGTGATGAAGGCGGAGGCTTTGTCGCGTAAGCCCGGTTACGTCGGCGCCGTCGCGTTCAGCCGGACGGGAGACCCGTCGAGCGGCGACTTCGGCGACGCGAAGGTGATCCGGAAGTTCGCGACGTGCCCGACCTGAGCGCGCTATGATGCCATTGGTCAGCTTTTCAAGTCATACTCGGTGCGCAGCCGGTCCGCGATCGTTTCGATCATCTCGGAGAGCCTCGCATCTTGCTGTCCGTCCGTCATGATCGCGACCTTCCAGGTGTCCTGATAGGGCACGACCGAAATGGCAATGTCGGTCGGCAACGCGCAGATGTCTTCCATCTCAAGCCTGATCGCCGCTTCGAGTTCTTCGCGCGTTTTTGCCGGCTTTTTCAAGCTGATCTTTCACCGCTCGGAACGGGGCCGCCGCCTTTGGCTATCCGCGCGAGCGCACGTTTTTCAACAGCGGGCCTTTGAGTCTTTGGCTATCCGCTACAGGCGCCGTACTCAAACGGCGGGCGGTGGTCCAACGAGTCAAAGATGTCATCGCGCTATCGTTCCGTTCGTTCGGTGCCTTCGCGAAAACGGGTCAGTCTGGCTGCCTCGACCGTCGAGCAAGTCTGCGCTGCCGGAACGATGTCAGGCGCAGCGCGTGAACCAGCTGGTGAGCAGCAATAGAGTAGTGAATGCCAGCCAGCCCTTCAAACTCCCCTCTGAAGACCTCATGGCAGACGTATGTCTCGGGTAACCGTGACAGGTCTGTACGCTATGGCCGCCGCGAAGCGTTGCGCGGGGGCGATCTGCTCCAACAGAAAATCCTTGCTCCTAGGCATGGCATCATCTTGTTCGGCTCGGCCAATCGACCAATGCGCGACGCGCTGCTTTGTTACACTCTGCTCATTCCGTTCTTCGGCGGGAGCGTGACAGAGCGGGTGTCCTGGTGGCAGAGCGGGTGCCCTGTGGCCCCACCATTGGACACGCTCCTCCACATCTTCAGAGAGGAACGAGCGAGACTGCCCCAGGTTGATCCCACTCATGAGAGGAGACCTCGCATGGCCTATGAAGAACGGGAAACAGGAAATCTGATCGGCAGCGACAAGGTCGAAGGGACGGCCATCTATGGTGCCGACAGTCAGCGCATCGGTTCGATCGAACGGGTGATGATCGATAAGATCAGCGGCAAAGTCGCCTACGCGGTGCTAGGCTTTGGCGGCTTCCTGGGGATCGGAGACGACCATTACCCCCTTCCGTGGCAATCGCTGAAATACGACACCAACCTCGGTGGTTACGTGACGGGGATCAGCGACAGTCAGCTGAGAGGGGCGCCAAAGTACAGCAACGAGAGTAGCTGGAATTGGTCAGACCCATCGGTCGCCCGCTCGGTAGACGATTACTACGCGGGCATTCCGGCTCCGTGAGCTGCAGGGCGGAGGCGATCGCCGGTCGCGCGGCGCCCGCTCGGCCCGGCGACGGAGGTCGACCTCGGCCAGGAAGGTGACGACCCATGGTGACTGTGGCGAACATCTCGCCCAAGCACATCTACCTCGCATGAGGTGCCTTGAATGCCTTCGATCGAGCGCAGCGTATCGTGACCGATCGAAGTGCGCCCATGAACCTTGCGGCGCCCAGCTCTGAATTTTCGGTTTCCATTCAGAATCCCGAATTGCCTGCTTGATAGCCTCGCGAGATAGCGGTGCCAGACGAACGCGCCGGCGTGGGCGTCGCCTTCGACGCCGTGGCCTTCCACCAGCACTAAGCGGTCCAAGATCGGTTTACTGAAGTGGTGCCCGCGATCGGCGGCGACCGCCACCACCGTTCCCCCGAGCGAGAGATCGTGCGCCTGCGGCATCAGGCAGCGCGGGCGAGCGAGCGCCGCTTCTGGCGGAGGTAGCGCGCGTGATCTCCGGAAGCGTCATCGCGTTCAGAACCCGGTCGGCGGGAACTCCGCCCTTGCGGGCCATCTCGACGCCCCAGTGCATCTGGTCGAGTTCGGGAATCGAATGTGCGTCCGGATTGATGCTCATCATGCAGCCGAAGTCGAGCGCCGCCCGGTGCCAGCGCCAATCGAGATCGAGCCGCCATGGGTGGGCATTGATCTCGACGACGACGTCATGCTTGGCGCACGCGCGAAGCACCTTCTCGACATCGATTTCGTAGCCTGGCCGCCGCTGGAGCTGCCGCCCGGTCATGTGGCCGATGATTTGGTGTGAGGATCGGAGATGGCACGAAGCAGCCGCTGCGTCTGCGCCTTGCGGTCGAGTTTGAAGCGGCCATGGATGCTCGCAACCACGAAGTCGAAGCGATCCAGCACGTCATCCGGATAGTCTAAGGACCCGTCGGCCAGTATGTCGGATTCGATGCCTTCTAGAATCCGGAAATCCTTGCCGAAGCGCTTAGTTCAGCCGGTCCGCTTCCCGGTGCTGGTCGGCGATCTCCTCGACCGATAGGCCGCCAGCGTAGTGCGCGGACTTCGAATGATCGGCGACGCCGAAATACTCGAAACCGCGCTGGCGCGTAGCCTTGGCCATGGTCTCCAAGGTCTCGGTGCCGTCGGAAGCATCCGTGTGGCAGTGAAGGATTCCGCGCAGGTCCTGGTCGTTGACGAGCTTCGGCAACTTGCCCTTCAGAGCCAGCTCCAGCTCACCGCGCCCCTCCCGGAGTTCGGGATCGATGAGAGGCAGGCCGAGTGCGCGATAGATCTCGGCCTCGTCGCCCGCGATCAGGGCGCGGCCCTTGTGCAAGCCGGCCATCTCCAACCGCATTCCTTTCTCGGCGACCAATGCCTGGAGCTGCTCAACGTGGGCGGCAGAGCCCGTGGCGAAGAGAAGGGTGGCACCGAAGCGCTTGCGGTCGGACAAGCGGATCTGCAATCCGTCCGATACGGACGTCTTCGATGTTTTAGCGACCTTGGGCGCTTCCGCAACGATCGTGAGGTCGCCGACGAGTTCGCAGCCGCGGCGGAAGTCGCCTGCGATCGTCACGCGCTTGAGCTCGGGCCGGCCTTCCGAAGCGAGTCCTTGGCGTGCGCGAGCAGGGCGGCGGCACGGTCCAGGTGAAGGCGACGCTCTCCGCTTTTCGCGATGGCCAGGTTCTGCAGGATCTTGGTCTGCAGCGCGGCGCCGAGTCCCTTGGCCTTCTTGATGCGGTCGTCCTTGGCGGCGGCCTCCAGCTCGGCGAGCGAGGTGACACCGAGATCCTGGTAGAGACGCAGCACCTTCTCCGGGCGGAGGCAGGGCACGGCGAGCATCTCGAGCACTGCCTCGGGAATCTCTTTCCGTAGTTTTTCGAGGCTCGGGTGAGTGCCCGTCTTGTGAAGCTTGGTGACGATGTCAGCTATGGCATCGCCGACGCCCGGGATTTCCGTAAGCCGGTTTTCGGCGATGAGCACATGCAGCGGAAGGGCGAGCGCTGCCAAGCTATCGGCGGCGCGCGAATAGGCTTTTGCCCGGTAGGGATTGCCTCCACGTAATGCGGTCCGCTGCGCGTATTCGCGAAGCAACGTGGCGACTGTTGGCGTATCGACCTTCGACATTTCTTCTTTTCCGTCGGTCGATACCTACCGAGAGAGCCGCTTGATCATCTTCACTGCGCGGGCCGGACCGCGCCAACCCAGGAATTCGAGCTTCTTGTCATCGAGCACGTTCGTGGCGCGGAAGAACTTCTCCAGCTCCTCGCACGCGCGAGCTGGAAGGTGACGGATGTCCTGCAGATCCGTTTCGAGAGGGGATCGATCAGGTACCGCAAACAGGCGGTCATTTCGCTCCTTCTTGCCTTTGGACTGCTGCTCGACCTCAAGGATACCCACAGGCCTGCATCGAAGAACCACGCCAGGATAGGTCTGCGCATCATGGATCACCAGGACGTCGAGAGGGTCGCCGTCTTCCGCCTCCGTCGATGGGAATGAAGCCCCAGTCGTACGGATAGGTAAGGCCGGCCATCAAAGGCTTCGCGAGCGTGAACACGCGCAGCTTCGGATCAAAGTCGAGTTTGCAGGTGCTACCGCGCGGGGTCTCGATAACGGCGTAGATAAACTGCTCGTCGGCCCAAGTCGGAATCTTCAGGAGGTTCGTCATAAGTCCGCTTCCGCTTCTGGTATTGCTGCCGACGCCGGGACCATCAGCCCGTTTTCTTCTCGCGGCGAACGCCCTTGAATTTTCTCGCCGGCGCCATCTTCTGGTCCATGAACTTCCCGGTCTTCTTGTTGCGCTTCGTCCAGGTGCTCTCGCCCATCGCCTTGGAGCGAAGCTGGGTGCGCTTGCGCACGGCGCCTTTGCGGGCGTTGTCGCCGGTGGGCTTGTTCGTCGCCATGTCGGATCCTCTTCAGGTAAATTGCTTGAGGATTAACGGCAGGCGACGAATGGGGTTCCGCCAGCGGCCGGCCGGTCCATTGCGGCGTGGAACGCAGCGAATTTGTAGTCTTGGCTAATGATCCCTTCGCGGACCGCTTCGACCTTCCGACAAGAGCCGTCCGAACACCACTGAGTTGCAAGCGGAGTGGCCGCCAAGCGCGCCGGAAGGAGAAGAGACATGCTGGGAGCAAGGATCCGGTAGCACCCGCAGCGCCCGGTGCTCGGCGGCGGCCGGCATACCGCTTCCCATTGTCTCCGAGGGACAGCCTGCATCGGTGACTGGGGCCAATTTGGGCATCGGCAAGGCCGTCGCCCTTGCGCTCGCCGCATCGACTCGGACGTCGCCATCAACTACGTCTTCGCCCCGACGGCGGCAGAGGAAGTGGCTCACGCTGTCGAAGCTGCCGATCGGCGGGCGATCACGGACCGGGCCGACGTCAGCAACGAAGAAGAAGTGCAATCAATGTTCGGGCGAGTCATCGCTCATTTCGGAACGCCGCTGCGGCTCGCTCCGGCCTCAGTACCCTTGCAGAAGTGCGCCTGCTATGCAGCCACAAAGCGAGTCGGTAAATTGGTGAAGCCGGACCAGGCAAACGGCACTGCGACGCCGCACAAAATTGCCATCGGAAAGAATGCTGCCGCTCCATACCTGGCATTGAGCATTCCTGATAACAGCGTCAGTGCGGCAGTTACCAGACCCGAACCGAAGGCATAGACAGCTGGGGCGGTTGCGGCTAGTCCGACTGGAATAAGACTCCCCATGATGCGCATGCAAACAAGGTGGAGCAGCGCGAAAGTCAATCCGTGTAGTGGCTGCGGAACCGAGAGGATCAGAACGGAGGTCGTCACGCCCGAAATAGACCAACGTATGATGCCAGCCGCGGCTGCTAGGGCAGCCGCACCACGCACGCCCATCCGCCTGAGTAATCCGGGACCGATTAGAAAAAATACGATGACTTCCGCGGCTACCGCCTCTGACCATAACAGACTTATGGCCGATGGCGCTAATCCAACCCTGCTCCACCGGATCACCGCAAATGCGTCCTGCATCGCGTGACTCCCATAGACCAAGGCTGAACCCAAGATCAGAATCCGAAATTGCGGCATGGCAAGAAGTCCAAGCACCCGGACGAAGATAGGGGATGCGCCGGCGCATGGCGCAGATCGAGTAGTGATCTTGGGCACCAATGCGGTTACGCCAGCCGCCACCACAAGCAGGAATGCATTCAGCCAGACGATCGGCGTGAGATCAGTGCGGCGGATCAGTTGTCCGACGGACAACGTACCCAATACGAAAGCCTTCGAGGCTGAACCGCGTATCCAGCCGTATTCAAAGGGTCTCGTCCCTATCTGAGGCTTTGCTGTATTGACTGCCAACGCATCCGCGATTGACGTCGTGGGAGCAAGCGCTGCAGCTTGAACCAAGGCCAGCGAAAGCAGTTGCGAGAAGCTATCGGACGACAACAATGCAGCGGCCGTGCCGGCCGCCACGGCGGCACAGTTGCTAGCACAAGACGCAATGATCCCAAGAAGTCGGCGAACGTTCCGATCGGTCCATTAACGCGTTGCAGCACTGGACACCTGTCCGACGCTCCGCTAGCCGGCCTCATTGAGCACCGGTGCCGCGTCCTCGCGGCATATAGCAACGGAGAAACCCCTCTTCGGTTTCAAGGGGGCGAGCGCGGTCCAATTTGGACCCACCCACTCTTTTCGTGCCGACCGCGGGCAAGAAGCCGGCGAGAGAGTCGGCGGCGAAGAAGTCAGCCGAAAACAGCAGCGGAGGCGGCGTAATCCGGGCTATGACTCGGCCAAGTAGGAGGACGCGATCCAAGCGCCGGTTGCAGCAGATCGGCGGACTTCGCGGGGAAGACGCTACTGTGCGCCCAACATCTGTTCGTAATGTCGAACGTAATCCTGTGCCATCCGTCGCGCAATGAAACGCTCTTCGAATTTTGCGCGGACACGCCGCCGATCTAGTCTTGCGAGCCTTGCCACTGCTTCAACGGCTTGGACTTCATTTTCGACGATGAAACCGGTCACGCCTTCATCAATGACCTCCGGCACTGACCCAGACCGATAGGCAATGACCGGCGTTCCGCAGGCCATGGCTTCGATCATCACCAATCCGAAGGGTTCGGGCCATCTGATCGGGAATAGCAACGCCGCTGCATCCGCGAGGAACGGCTGTTTCGTCTCATCATTCACTTCCCCGACGATCTGGACTTGCTTGCCGTCGATGTGAGGCTCGATGCGCTCTTTGAAATAGCCTGTCTCGGCCCGCGGGATTTTCGCGGCGATGCGCAGCGGGATTCCTGCTGCGCGCGCAATACGAATTGCGTCTTCGGGCCCCTTGTCGGCGCTCAGCCGCCCAAGAAAGGCCAAGTACGATCCGGAGATAAACGAAGCGCGGAACTGCCCGATGGGTAAGCCGTGATATACCGTCCCGCACCAGTTCGCGTTCGCCAGCGGAACGCGTTGATCATCGGAAATTGAGACAAGACACGCACCCGGAAATGCGTCGAGCAGTGCCGGCAACCCTGGCAGATCCAGCCGACCATGCATCGTCGTTACGAAGGGGACACCCAACCGGCTGAGCAATGGCAGATGTAGCCAGTCGATGTGGGCGTGAATCACCTCGAATTCATGAGCGCGACGGGATATTGCCTCCAACAGAACAGCCATAGCTGCATTTGGGTCTGTCCGCGGTCGCCCAAGGCGAAGCGCACGTGGCCAAACCGGATGAAGCGCAGCGTGTGTCTTCGAGTCTCCGCTCGCAAAGAGCGTGACCTCGTGCCCAAGCTCGACCAGTGCATCGGCGAGCCACGCGACGACTCTTTCCGTGCCGCCATAGAGTTTCGGCGGAACGCTCTCAGCCAAAGGGGCAATCTGGGCTATCCTCATTGAGATCTTCCAAAGAAGCTGAAGCCTCCGTCCCTTCTTCGTTGCGGCTGGGCGAACCGCGGCGAGACATAGGCGCGCCATTGAGGCGATGGGCCATTTTGTTCGTCGACTGCACAAACCTAATCAACCCGAAACCAGCGATAGCGCGTAGCCATCAAGTTCAACTGCAGCATCCGTGGTCGGCTTCGATGAATAAATTCGGTTGCCAAATACATCGGTCAGCTTCCGTCCCTTTGGAAGATCGTTGACGAGTGTACTGCATTCCACCTGCGATAGATTGTGCAGTATGAGCACCGCCCGGCCCTCCCAGACAAAATGCTGGATCAGGACGGAGGGGCAATCACTTTGGGGAAGGGTCCACTCGCCCCAGCCGATTTCTGCACAAGACTGGCGCATCTCGACCAGCCGACGCATCCAGTTGAATAGCGAATCCGGATCACGCTGCTGGGCGATGGCATTTACCTTGGCTGGACCGTATTCGCCGTCGCGGATCATGTGATGCAGCAACCGATGCTTGGGTAGCGAGGAGAATCCGCCGTTCTCCTCGTCGCTCCATTGCATGCACGTGCGCACGGGCCATCGCTCGGGAAGCGCGAGATCGTCACCCATCCCCAACTCGTCCCCGTAGTAGATGACCGGAGTGCCAGAGGAAGGCTAAAGAGCAGGCTGAATGCAAGCTCAATGCGGCGGCGATCATTTCCCAGCATGCCTGCGAGTCGGCGACGAATTCCGCGTCCGTAGAGTTGCATTTTGGGAGTGGACGCGAACGCAGCGTAGACTTCTTCGCGCTCTTCGGACGTCAAACGTCCGAGGTCCAACTCATCATGGTTGCGCAGGAACTGGGCCCATTGTGCGAATTGCGGCAATCCAGGCAGCGCGGTCAGACAGCGCTGCAACGGTTCCGCGCTTTCGCGCGCAAGTGCAAGAAATAGGTGCTGGTTCAACAGGAACGCGAACAAAAGATGGATGCGCGATCCATCGCCGAAATAGTGCTCAAGCTCTGCAGGAAGAACATTGGCCTCCGCCAACAAGACGGCGTCACCTTTGCGCCAGGATAGGAAATCGCGAAGCTCCCCAAAATATTCGTATCGGCGCGTCGTCGGACGATCCGGACGTATTTCCTCAACCACGAACGGGGCGGCATCGATGCGGAATCCGGACACGCCAAGTTCAAGCCAGAAGCCACAAATCTTGAAGATCTCTTCGCGGACCGCAGCGCAGCCAATGTTTAGATCAGGCTGATGCTGGTAAAATCGGTGATAATACCATGCCTGCGCACAGAGATCGTAGGTCCACACGCTCAACTGAAAGCCGGGAAAAACAACGCCATCCGTGCTGTTTTCTGGCTCGGTGTCAGACCAAACGTAGTATTCGCGAAACGGCGATGACGGATCGGCGCGGGCCTGCTGAAACCAGGGGTGTCGTTCTGAAGTATGGTTGATGGGGAGATCGACAATCAGCCTCAATCCCCGAAGCCTCGCCTGGTGACTGAATTCGACGAAGTCGCCCAGGGTGCCGAGTGCTGGAGCGACGTTGTAGTAGTCGGTCACATCATAGCCGTGGTCCAGCCCGGGGCTCGGATAGAAAGGGAGTAACCACAGACAGTTTACGCCAAGCTGCGCAATATGATCGAGCTGCCCGGCCAGGCCCTTGAAATCGCCGATGCCGTCTCCGTTGCCATCCTTGTAGGTGGCGACGTTGAGGCTATAAATCACGGCATTTTTGTACCAAAGATCGAGCATTCTCTAAGATCCGAACGGGTGACGACGCACTACTCATTGCTGGTGGCTGCCGCGTCCGATCCCGCTAAGATCCAGCCCATGCAGTAGGGCCAAGGCCCGACGGCTTCTTCAACGCCGGGAAGTCTTAGAAGTTGCTTTGCGACCGTGTCCCGCATCGCCCGCATTTGTGCCTTGGCCAAAGGGTGGCCTTGCGTTTCGGTGATTGGTCCAAGGCTCGATTCCAAATGCTGTGGACGGGAAATAATGGCAATTCGGCGGAATTCACTCGACAAACCGTCTTGGGCGTTCTTGGAGGAGCCCCGGTAGCTGAGGCCACGCCAGCAGGCGGCTCCCCGGATCGAACTATCGCCGCGCCCCGAGCCAACTAGAATTGACGGTGACGGTCTGGGGCTGCGACCCAGGCGGCGTATTCGTTGTCGGTTTCGCTCGCTTCGGCTCAAGGACGAAGTCCCTCCTGGGGCGAGGTCATACACCTCGATTAAGCGCAGCGGTTGCTCCAACACCGCACTGCGTAGATGTCCTCGAGTTTCATGGCGCCCTTGATCACAGTCGGCGACGACGCGGTCCAGCAGCGTGTGGTCGAATCCACGCCCGATTCTTGCGTCGTGGCGGATCGCCATCTCTATCGTGTCGACCAGGGACGACATGCTGGACGTGGGAAGTCCAGTAGCGGGGATGCTTGAGATCGCGACCCCACCGGCGTGGCGTGGAGCTGGATCCGGACCTCGGTATCGTGGACGGCGGCATATTCCGCCTCGACCAGCTCGGCGGCGGGGACGATGTCGGTGGCGCCTATCCGCAAGCCGATTTCGGTGACGTTCGCAATGGGTTTCCCGCAGCATCGCAAAGGCGGCATCGGTGAGTTGGATGGGTCGGTCTAGCCGTCATGGGAAGGGGCTAGAATTGACCCGGAGGTATGGCCTGGAGCCGCCGCGGGCGAAGGGACCGTCCAAATCTCGTCCACGGAGTTCGCGTTGATGCTGCGTTTGAACATCGCGTCCAATACGTCGAAGCTCAATGCCTTGAGCTGGCTGTTGAGATCGGCCGGAACGTCGACGGGAAATTTGCTGCGGAGCGTCTCGGCGATGACGGTGATCAGCCTGTCGGCCTCGGCGCGGACGCGGTCGAAGGTCTCCTTCAGTAGCGAGCTATCATCGAAGTTAACGCCGATCAGTGGCCGCTTGGGTGCTCATGCATGATGGGGGTCCATCCGTCGAGCAACAGGCCGTCCCAAGCCACGACGCCTTCATGCCAGATCGCCCCGTACTCGCGAAATATCGATGCCCATTTGTGGATTCCATTCAAAGATGTGGTCATTGACTTTGTCGTGGACCCGACAGGGCATATCGGGATTGAACGTATCCATCGGATTCATGCAGTATGTCCGGGGTCGACGTCCTTCGGCGTCTTCTTCTCCCGCTGAGGCGTCATCTTCGCCGGGCTTTCCTTTCCAGGCACGCCGCGGGGACCGAGCTCGTCGCGCTGGATGTCATCTTCGGAGCGCTCGGGCTCCACGCCATTCATCGGCTCGTCAGGCATCATTCCATCCTTGCCTTGTCCTTCAGGTCGCGGATTCGGATCTCGGCCTCCTCATTCGAGGTGACGATCTCCGATTCATCCGACACCCGCGCTATCGCGGAGAGCCTTTTGAGTTCGGCGAGTTGTTCTGCGCTGGGCTTTTCCATGTTTGAATCCTCGACCGCCTGCACGACGGCTTCGTCGTCGAGCACGTCCAGCAGTTGGTTGTTGGTTTGGTCGCAATCTCTGCGGCCGGGCTCGACATGACGGGCCAGTATGTCCTGAGCCTCTTGCTCCGCCTTCAGCACTCGCTTGTCCGGTTTCATCGCCGGTACTCCAGATACTCGGAAGGCAAACGCCCCTATGAACGGCGGGTTCCTTTGCTCAGGCCCTTGAACGAACTCGCCCGCAGAAGGTTTTCGGAGGTGATGTCGCGGTACTCGATGTCTGCGTAGAACTTGGGTTCGACCCAGGTGTCCTTGGGCTTCCTGATGGTTTTCGTCAGCTTCTGCTTTGGGCTCACTACGGTGTCGAGCGCCTTGCGATCTGCGCAGACGTGGTCCGGCTCCATCCCGTGCCGACCTTGCCCATGTAGACCAAGTCCTTCCCTTCCTTCTTACCCAAATAGAGGGCGGCCACGCCCGACGGGTCCTTCATGAAGCCGACCACGGGAATTTGCCCTTCTGAACGACCTTGATCTTTTGCCAGGCCTCAACCCACTCCGACCGGTATGGGGCGTCCACACGCTTGGAAACGATGCCCTCGTAGTTCAACTTGCCGGCGGCGGCGAAAAGCGCCTGACCGTCTCCTTCGTGGTGCTCGCTATAGAAGACAGGCTCATTGAGCTCGTGCTCCTCGATCAGCTCCTTGAGCAGCTTCTTCCGCTCGATCTGCGGCTCTCCGCGTAAGTCTTTACCGTCGAGCCACAGCAGATCGAACGCGAAGTAGAGGCGGAGCTGGATGCGGTAGCCATCGTATTTGATTTCGTGAATCCACTGCGCGCCCCGAAGGCGCCTTCATCTTCAGGGTCGCCAATTGGGGGCTGATGAAGCCCGGCATCTGAGGGGCTCCCGGCTCCGGGGCCGATGCCTTGGTACGCTTCGCCACTCACAAAAAAACCCACCGCCAGGTTGGCCGGCGGGCGGTCGACCTTCCATTACCGAGTTCTGGCCCGGCGTCAGTCCGGCGTCGTCTCGGATGCCTGAGTGCTGCTGACGGGGTCAGACGCCGGGAAGCTGTCCTTCAGTCCCTTTTTCCAACTGGTCATCCTTAGCCTTGTCACTCCTGATTTGCTGCTTGGGATTCTGCGCGTGCTTGTCCGGCGGGGCGGGATCAAACTCCTCGGTCATTCTATCCTTGTCCTATCCTGGCGGCAGAGCGGGGCAAAACGCTCCACTGCTGTGCGCTGTTCCTGGCGTCGCCGCGCCGGACCTCGAAGGTTCTGTGGCCCATCACCTCTGTCGTCGATGCTTTAGCAATTTTTGCATATCTTTTTCACGGTCTGGTCGACTTTGCTGTTCTCCTGATCGATCTTGGCGTCACTATCGTGTTGATCAGCGGTCGTCGGCCGACCGATGCCGCCCGCGGCGGCTCCCTGGGTATTAGCGGCAGGCGTTCCCGATGAAGCTGCGGTTCCGGCAGCATTGGTGCCGGGGCTTGCGGCATTCGTGCTGTTTCCTTCGACCGCTCCCTGATTGCGCCCGGATTGAGGGTTGGAAGTGCCGTTGGCGATACCGGTTATCGCATTGGTGGTGCCCGTGGTTGGATTGGTATTTGCATTCGGGGCAGTAGCCGACGGGCTTGCCGCCCCGCCCGAGGTCGCAGCGCCTGCGGCTCCTGCAGCGGACGGAGATGCTGCAGTCGAACCCCCTGCACCTGCAGAGGACGACGCACCGCCAGCGCTTCCACCGGCAGATCCGCCGGCACCACCGCCGTTGCCTCCACCGCCTCCGCCCCCACCTTGGGCAAATGCTGCGCAAGGGATGACGAGAGCTAAGACAAGTGCAATGCTGGAGCGTTTCATTGCGCGACTCCTTTAGCGAAGAAGCCACGCTGCTGCGTTTCGTTCCTAGGCATTGGGTCGAGCCGACGCATCCGTTCTCAAGGGAATGTGCGAGGATGTTGGGGGCGCTCTCCCAGCAGGGCCGAGGCCAGCAACCGAACTATAGGGGAGGCCAGGCGTTATCTACATCATGTCAGACGCTTTTGACTACTTCCGGGCCTACGCTATCCGAGCTCTTTGCACGGCCCGGTCGATGCCGCACGGCAGGATGAAACATCTGCAGCTGCTGGCCGGGCGGATCTATAATCTCCTCAAGAAGGAGGCGGCTTACGGCCCGAACACGCAGCACCTTGAGGACTTCCGCGCTGCGCAGAAGCTCGAGAGATCCCTCGATCGGCGGCCTGGAGATGGCCCACCCTCTCAAAGTCACTTTGCTCAGTCGAGCTGGCCGCGCGCCGGGCGGGAGGTTCGCTAAGTGGCTTCCCTCGACACCCGCACCGTAGCGAGCCTCCTGCGAGAATACGCAAAGCGAACAGCCTTGCGCGGCGGCAATCCCTACCGGGCAAAAGCCTATTCACGGGCCGCGGATAACCTGGCGGCTCTTGCGATCCCTCTCGATGTGCTCGTCGCCGAGGACCGGCTTACGGAAATCCCCGGCGTCGGAGAGGCGATCGGGGACATCATTACCAAGCTCCACAAGACCGGCACTCACCCGAGCCTCGAAAAACTGCGCAAAGGGATTCCCGAGGGTGTGCTCGAAATGCTCGCCGGGCCTGGCCTCCGCCCCGAGAAAGTGCTGCGTCTGTACCGGGATCTCGGCATCGCCTCGCTAACGGAGCTGGAGGCCGCCGCCAAGGACGACCGCATCAAGAAGGCCAAAGGCCCTCGGGGCCGCGTTGAAAACCAAGATCCTGCAGAACCTCGCCATCGCGAAGAGCGGAGAAGACCGCCTCCACCTGCACCGTGCGGCGGCTCTGCTCGCTCACGCGAAGGACTCGATCCGCAAGTCTCAACCCGAGCTGAAGCGCGTCACGATCGCAGGCGAGTTCCGCCGCGGCTGCGAACTCGTCGGCGACCTCGCGATCGTCGCGGAAGCACCCAAGATGGACAAAAGGTCGAAGGCGTCAGCTGCTGACGGATTGCAGATCCGGCTGTCCGATCGAAAGCACTTCGGCGCTACGCTTCTCTTCGCCACCGGCTCGGCCGCTCACATCGAGCAGCTCCAAGCGCTGGCCGCCGAAAAAGGAATGCGGTTGGAGGCGGACGGGTTGCACAAGGGCCGCACGCTGGTCGCCGGCGACGAGTCCGAGATCTACCGCGCCCTCGGCTTGCCCTTCATCGATCCCGAACTCCGGGAGGGGCGGAGCGAGGTCGAGCTGGCGCTGAAAGGCAAGTTGCCGAAGCTCGTCACCGACAAGGACCTGCGCGGAATCCTACACTCCCACACCGACGCGTCCGACGGCACCGAGACCCTGGAGACGATGGCCAAGGCCACCCGCCAGCGTGGCTTCGAATATTTCGGCGTCGCCGATCATTCCAAGTCCACCCACTACGCTGGCGGTCTCTCGGTGGAGGAGATCGCGCAGCAGCACCGGGAAGCCGACCGCCTGAACAAGCGCTTCGGCAAGGATTTCCGGATCCTCAAAGGTATCGAATCCGATATTCTGGCCGACGGATCGCTCGACTATCCGGACGAGGTGCTGGAGCGTTTCGATTTCGTGGTCGCGAGCATCCACGGGCGCTTCAGACTGGACCGCAAGGCGCAGACGCAGCGCTTGCTTCGGGCCATCTCGGATCCTCACACCACGATCATCGGCCACATGACCGGGCGGCAGCTGCAGCGGCGTCCGGGGTACGAAATCGACGTCGAGAAGGTACTGCGGGCATGCGCGAAGCATGAAGTCGCCGTCGAGATCAACGCCCACCCATGGCGGCTCGATCTCGACTGGCGCTGGCACCAGGCGGCCCTCGACTTCGACTGCATGCTGAGCATCAACCCGGACGCTCACTCGATTCCCGAACTCGACCACATGCACTGGGGCGTCCAGATGGCCCGCAAGGGGGGCGTCCCCGCCGACCGCGTCTTGAACGCGATGACACTTCCCGAGATCACGCGCTACTTCCGCCAGAAGCGGCGCTCGCTCGCCCGAGCGGCCTGATGCCGCAGGCGCCCGATCTCTCGCTCGAGGGAGCGGTGGCGGCGGCCGCCGCCGATCGCAGGCACCACTTCAGCAAACCGACCCATGAACGCATAGTCCTGGTGGAAGGCTACGGCGTCGAGGGAGACGCCCATGCCGGCGCGTTCGTCCGACACCGGTATCTCGCCCGTCGCCGGCCTCGCCTAGCCAATCTCCGACAGGTCCACCTGATCCCGTCCGAGCTCTTCGCCTCCCTTCTCGAAGCGGGCTTCAAGGTCGCAGCGGGCGACCTGGGCGAGAACTTCACCACAACCGGCCTGGATCTCGAGCGGATGCCGCTCGGGACCCTTATCGAGCTCGGGCCCTCGACGGTCATAGAGCTGACCGGCCTCCGGACGCCTTGCATCCTCATTGACCGCTTCCGGGCCGGGCTTAAACGACAGATGCTCTCGTCGGCGGAAAAGGGCCCTCCGTTCAAATCCGGGGTGCTGGGCGTGGTGCGGGTCGGCGGGACGGTCGCGGCTGGCGATACCCGCGGGTTCGGCTCCCGTCGTCCTCCTTCGGGGCCTTGCCGGCTTTGTAGGAGCCGTGCACAACGCTTGATGAACGTGTCCTCGATGACCGGCCGGCGGAGCACGCCGTGCGGCGAAGGCAGCTCGAGACCGACCGCGGAAGAACTCTAGTAAGCGAGAGCGAGAATCCTCGTCGGTGCATCGAGCCCCGAGGGTACGTTCTCTAGAATGAAAGGCCTTTCTACACCGCCTCCTGACGATCAAGTCCGACTTTCCAATCTGGGTACGCTAGGCGACGGCGGTCGCGGCCATTCTGGCCGCCGCCTACCTCATCCCGGCCGCCTGCTGCACCTCGTGCTCCAATGGTTGGATCGCCCGACGTCACGCGCGGACACAGAAGCTTTCCAGCGCTCGCGACGTTTGCACAACTGGAGGAAGTGAGGACGTGTAATGCGGGCCAGAACGACATGCGGATACTGATCGTCGACGACCATCCCGTTGTCGTAACGGGCTGCCGGGCCTTGTTCGCTTCGGACCCTTCCGTAGAGATCCTGGAAGCTTCCGATGCAAAGGACGGCCACCGTGCGTACTTGCAGAAGCATCCCGACGTCACCGTGGTTGACGTGACGCTTCCCGACCTTACCGGCTTCGAATTGTCCCGGCGAATCCGCAGGGATGATCCCGCCGCCAAAATAGTCATGTTCAGCGTGAGTGAAGATCCAGCGTTCGTGGTGCGCGCGCTGTGGAGATGGGCATTCAGGGATATGTCTCAAAGAGCGATGATCCCCGTCTCCTGGCCAAGGCCATCCGGAAGGTTGCCGCCGGGGAGCGCTTCGTCTCACCGCGTCTGGCTGAAGCGACGACCTTCGTGGGCGCGGTGATCAAGGCCAGTCCTTTGACGCAGATGAACCGACGCGAACTCGAGATCCTGAGGCTTTTGGGTCGCGGCGACCGCATCTCAGAAGTCGCGTCCGAACTCGGCATCTCCTACAAAACTGTTGCCAACACGACTTCCATGCTGAAGTCCAAACTCGGCGCTAAAAATCACTCCGACCTCGTCCGGATTGCAGTCGAGATCGATTTGTACCGGTGAAGAGTCGTCGACTGGGATCCTGTTTTTCGGCCGTTTTCGCGCAATAGCGACATCGGAGAGAGTTCTGCTCATCAAATGCCATCGAGCGGTACGACCTCTGGACGGCCAGGGTGAGCCATATGGAGCTATCCGCACGGACTGTTTGAACTCATCGTCAGAAGCATCCGCACGAACTCCATTATCACATTAGGAACGCAATCGGCCGAGCGGAGTTAAATCGCCGCTTCTCATTTTGTGTTGCAAGGCCGAGCGAAGGAAGCCCATGCGTCGCGTTCGACTTGTGATAGCAGATCGACATCCCATTGTTCTGCAGGGTTTTGTATCGCTGCTCGAAGCGCAGCCCGATTTCGAAGTGGTTGCGTGCTGTCTTGATGGAGCTAGTTGCCTTGCGGCTATTCGCAGCTTGACGCCCGATGTGGTGTTACTGGAGGACGGGTTCACAGATGTAACCGCCTCCGACATCCTCGCCGTCGTGGACGACGAAGGCCTTTCCTCCCGGCTGGTGTTCTTTACTGCTACTGTCGCTTGCGGCGATCTTGCCAGGGCACTGGCGACCGGTGCTTGCGGCGCGATTTCGATGAACGCCAAACCAGAAGCGCTGGTGCAGTCCCTGAGGCTGGAAAAACCCGGGTCCGACCTGGCTAGTGGTCGGTAACGAAGCTAATGGGATCGCCTCGTTCGGCAATAACGTTCTGGCGGTTCTGACCGTCAACGAGCAGACGATCATGGATCTCATCGCCGAAGGTTTGTCGGACAGTGAAATTGCTCGGGTGCTCGGTGTCTCTCTGGAGATCGTCAGGATTCACATCGACCACGCGCGACAGAAGCTCGGAATCAAAAGCCGGATGGAGCTCGCCGCGCTGGCACTGTCGCGCCGTTATGGCGCGATGAGTATCCTGGCAGCTGCGATCTTGGCAGCATTGGACGATTCGCCCGGTCACGCCGCAACCGAAGGCTGCACGGTCATGGCCGAAAACGGGTGCGCGGAGGTGGTCACCATCAAAATCAGTCGCAAGGAAGCAGTATCAGGCGGGACCCCGGCCAGAGGCGCGACCAAGGACCGCGCCGGCGCCGCAACTGGGACGTCATCGCCGACCGGCAAAATCGTCGATCCCTTGGCCGAGATTGCCGCGAGCCTATTTGCGCAGGAAACATTCAACGCGCCGAGGCCGGGTTCGAGCAGCTACAGCATCTTCATGGCTGCAGCTTTCGCCGCCTTGATCTACGAGCTCGATGGTGCCAACCACGCCGTGCACGCGTTCAATTTCGGCGATGAAATCGTCACTTCATCTACCGCAAGCGACGCCAGCGGACTGGCATCCGCACTTCCCAGGTTCGCAAATTTCGGCGGCACGGCCGTGTACGATGGGGCGTTCGCATTCGAGTTCGCTCAAGGCGATACAATCGCCACAGGCGGCAGCGAGCTTTATGTCGGCAATGCCCATGCGGAGGGTGGCGGCAGCGACCGAGAAATCACTATTCCCCGAGGTTCCGGGACCGTTGACGTTGTTGCGGCGGCCACGAACGAAGCCTCGCAGCGTGACCCAACGCAGACAGGCCGGGATAACGGGTCCAATCAGGATCGATCGCAATCGGACTTGCGCGCTTACGACAACAGCTCCGAGGCCGCTAAGCGCGAGGCCCCAGGGAGACGGTCTAAATCACGGTCAATCGCAGAAGACCCTACATGAGTCCGACAACAGCTCCGGAGCCGCCAAAGAGCACGCCAAGCATGAGGCCGCGGGAGACGGTTTAAATCACGGTCAATCGCAGAAGACCCTACACGAGTCCGACAACAGCTCCGGAGCCGCCAAGGGGCACGCCCAGCATGAGACCGCGGGAGAAGATTCGAATCGCGGACAGGCGCACGGCGATTTGCAGGCTTTCGAAGATGGCTCCGGGGCCGTCAAGCAACACGCACAGCATCCACAGGTAGGTGATTTAGATACTGCCAAGCCGCAGCGGGATATACCAACGGCGTCCGTAAATTCTGCCAACGACGCACATTCGGCGTTGAAGATTGCGACTGCAGGAAAGAGCGGGCCTTCTTCCGGCAGCGCAGATCAGGCCAAATCAGCGGTTGGCACCGAACTTGGCGATTCCTTTCATTTTAAAAATGGCACCGACAATACGTTTTCAGACATGTATGACCTACAGCAACTGAGCCACGGAAATGGAAAAACCTATGGAGATGGTCAGCATGCTGTTGCACGCGAGGGGCCGGAGCCGGTCCAGGATGCTGACGGGATTGATATTTCAGATGCGCACCACGATCACTCAGGGCACGCCAATCTCCATGCGGCTCACGATTTGATTGTGTAGCAATTACTGATCGAATGGCCGTGCTGCCTTCAGAACAGCAAGATCATCCGTGTCGGCCAAGTCGGCGTTCACCACAGCATTCGAGCATCCCCTCGAGGCGCTCGCGACGCCATCAAGGCGACCCACGATAAGACCAAGATATCCAGGGTCGTAGAGGAGCTGTTCGATGGCTGGACGGGACCTACAAGCCGATGGAGTAGCCGTCGCCTCGGGACCTCTCGGCGCTCTCCCGCGACATCACCCGGCTGTTATATTCCTGAACAAGCTCAGACAATGCCCACTGGATGCGGGCATTAAAGGTCAGACCAGATGGTGAGCGACGGCTTGAACGAGGGAGTGGTAGGCGACACCGCGAAGCTGGTGGCACATCGGCTGATAGCGCGGAGCTTCGTCGCGCCCCTTCGTTGGTGGAGAGGGCGAAGGCCGCTCATGCCCGCCAGGCCAAGCAGTTCGCAGCTGGCCCTTCGTACGCGAGTCGGAGGACCTCCTTGCGCTACCGCTCGGCGAGCTCGCATCGAAACTCATCAGCCGTGACCGCGAGATGGTGCGGCTGCGCAACAGTTCTCCGTTCTATCTGGGCGTTGACTTAGGCGACTACGAGGCCAGGCTCCGCCTCAGAAGGGCGGCGCGACGGGTCGCCAAGCGAGCATCTGGAGCTTCACCCAAGGACCGGCCGGCACAGAGAGCATCAAATGGAAAACCCCGCCGTCGCCGGCGGGGGGTTTTTTTGTGCCCTACGAAAGTAGAGGGCGTTTAATTAGGGCGTTTTATGCTCGTCGCCGCAACGCGGAAAGGGCCTCTCTGAGAGCGGCCTTTTCCTAGGTCACCAGCTACGGGTCCCGAAGCTGAACCCGATGCTCGGGCCGCCGTAGTAGCTATAGCCGCGGTCGTAGTAACTGGGCCCTCCGTAGTACCCGTAGCTGCGGCGCACGGCGTACTCGTCATCGTCGCCGCCGTAATAGCGCTGAACGTAGCGGGGGCCACGGGTCCGATAGCAACGTCCATATTCGGTGCAGACCAAGCGGACCTGGTCGATGGCGGAGGCTTCCGTCGAGCCGGCGGCGGTCGGATTGAGCGGGGCGGCGACCGCCGCCGATCCCAGCAGCGCCGCGGCCACGGCGCCAAGTGCGATTGTCTTCATGGTCGTTTCTCCTCGATGTGAACTAGTCGATCTCTTCGATGATGCGACGATCGCCCGGTTCGACGATGTAGGTGCGGCTTTCGCGGTTGATGTAGTGGTATTGACGCAGCGTCGGGGCTTCGCGATAGACCTCCTCGGGGAAGGCCTCGATCTCCACGCCCTCGGGCACGCGCTCCCCGGTCCGGATCTCGGTGCGGACAGTGCTGCCGTTGGTCACCCGCTTCTCGCGCTCGAGAGGGCGGGCCTTGGCGTGCTTGCGAACGACTTCTCGATCTTGGTCAGTGAACGTCGCCTTGCGCTGCTCCGTACGCGCCGGCGCGGCTGCCGTCGAGCGCCCGGAGTACGGCAGAACCGTCACGATTTTGTAGGTAGACGGCTC
The DNA here is from genome assembly GCF_054056555.1 of Bradyrhizobium sp. LM2.9. Classification (NCBI taxonomy): domain Bacteria; kingdom Pseudomonadati; phylum Pseudomonadota; class Alphaproteobacteria; order Hyphomicrobiales; family Nitrobacteraceae; genus Bradyrhizobium; species Bradyrhizobium sp. LM2.9. Next base: position 4,425,766 of record NZ_JBSRYJ010000002.1, on the reverse strand, counting down.
GACGATCACGATCTCGTCCTTCACCAGCACGAAGTTGTAACCGCGGTACTGCGGCACGATCTCGACCACCTCGGCCGGCAGTGGCTGCAGGCGGACGTCGCGCGGCACGACTGTGCCCACCGACAGCGAGAAGTTCACGTTGGTGAGCGGCTGCACGTTCAGGTGCGAAATCGACGTACTGATGCGGGTCCGCTGCTGGTCGTTGATGTTCACCGACGCGTTCACGTTGGTGTTCGACGAACGATCGGCCGTGTTCTGCTGGCTGCTGGGCTGCTGGGCCGTGTTGGTCGAACCGCTACCCGACGGCGACTGAGCCTGGTTGGTGCTCGATGCCGGCGGATTGGCGCTCTGCGTCTGGTTGTTCGTGTTCGAAGGTGAATTGGTCTGCGCCTGGTTCGAAGGCGCCGTGGACTGGTTGGCCGGCTGGTTGGTCTGGGCCTGGTTGGTCGAATTGTTCGAAGACGGCGCCTGCGCGGTGCCCGTGCCGGAATTGGACGGCTGGCCTGCAGCATTCTGCCCCGTCGACGGCGGAGACTGGGTCTGGGCTGAGTTCGTCGAAGGAGGCGAAGGATTGGTCTGCGCGGATCCCGACGACGAGCTAGATGAACGGGTCGACGTCGAGGACGATGGCGACGACGAATCCTGCTGTCGCTGGGTAGTAGTCGGACTGGAGCTCGACGAGCTCGGCGAAGATTGGGCGAGAGCCGAAGTCGCGATCGCGACTGCAGCGGTGGTAGCCAAGAATAAACGCTTGTTCATCTGAAACCTCTCAAATGCGGACGTCGATCAACACAAAACGCGGACCGAGGTTCCGCTTCGGGAAAATTTGGCAATCTCGACTGAATTTCTTCCGCGAGAGCTGAGATTCCCGGCGTAGCGAAATGGCACGCCGGCGTTCGCGACGGGAATAACCGGAACTTCGATCGCGCCTGCCCGTTTTGCAGTGACTACTTACGAAACTGAGGAGGAAATCATGAAGAAGCTGATCGTATGTGGCGCGCTCGCCGCTTTTGCCCTCGGCACCCAGGCCGCCAGCGCCGCCGAGTTCTACATCGTTCGCGACGCGACCACGAAGAAGTGCACGGTCGTGGACAGCAAGCCGACGACGACCACCACGACGGTCGTGGGCAACGGCGTCTACAAGACCAAGGTGGAAGCCGAGTCCGCGGTCAAGACCACCAAGGTCTGTACCGAGCAGTAACCGCTCGGTGGCTCGGTTCTGACAAACCATTGGAGGAGCAAATGCCTGTCTTGATTTTGTGGGCCGTTCCCGCTGTTTTGGTTGTCGGCGGCGTCGGCTATTTCCTTGTTCATTTGCACTGAGCGCGTAGACGCTCCGACGAACGGCTCGCCCGGCACTCCGGGCGGGCCGTTTTCTTTCGGCCCACCCGCTCCCGCCAAAACAAAGGGGCCCCGGATGGAGGCCCCGATCTCGAAAACGTCTCGCCCTATCAGTTGTAGTCCGAATACTTGAACTGCGGGAGCGCCTTCAGCTGCTCCTTGTTGCCGCTTATCACCGCATGGTCGGGGAAAAGCGAGGTACGATCCACTTTCGAACGACGGTCGAAACAGGTCCTCGGGCAGTCCGTGCGGAATCGTCGAGATCCAGTTCGCGTTCGGAAGCGGCCGGCGCTGATTGTCGGAGATGGAGACGAAAGGAGCCTCCGAAAAAGCGCCGACGACGTCCGCCAGGCCGGAAGGTCGAGCCGGCCGTGCATGGTCGTCAGAAACGGCACGCTGGTCCGGCTTAGGACCGGCAGCGGCAGCCAATCGACATGGGAGTGGATCACGTCGAAGCCGCCCGCTCGCTCGGCGATGGCCTCGATCAGCAGCGCGCAGGCGGCGTTCGGGTCGGCGCCCCTCCGCCCCAGGCGCAACGCGCGCGGCCAAATCGCATGGAGCTTCCCCTTTGTCTTCGAATCTCCGCTTGCGAACAGGGTGACGTCGTGTCCGAGTTCAACCAGCTCGTCGACCATCCAGGCGATCACCCGCTCCGTGCCACCATAGAGCTTTGGAGGAACGCTCTAGCTCGATGCTCTCGAGTGAAGCTGCCCGGCGGCGAGCATCCGTTGCCCGTTCGCCGCCGGGGCCAGCGGAAACCATTGCCTATTTTTCCCGTTGTCCGCGGGGCAATGTGAAAGGAATCACGATGAAGAAGATTGCAATGTCGGCGCTGATGGTCGGCGCACTTGGTCTGGCCTCGGCGGCCTCGACTTCTCCTGCGGAAGCTCACTGGCGAGGTGGCTGGGGACCCGGCATCGCGGGCGGGCTGATTGCGGGCGCCGTGATCGGCGGGCTTGCCTCCTCGGCGTACGGCTGGGGCCCCGGCTATGGCTACTATGGCGGTCCGGGCTACTATGGTCCTCACGTCTACGACTACGGGTACGACGAGCCTTATCGCTAGGGCGGCGGATACACGACCACCTACTACACGGCGCCGGTCTCCTACGGCTCGCTATCGTCGCGTCGTGCGCGCTGCCTACGCCTATTACGGCGGATCCTACCCGGTCGTTCGGCACCGCTGGCATGGTCATCATCATCCAACTGCACGATCGAGGCCGCGCTCCGGAAGGCGCAGCCTTTTTTCGTGGGGGCCGGCCGAGAACTTTCCGCTCACCACCATCCACCAGCAAATGGGTCGTGCCGATCGAAGGCAAGCCGTCGTTCAGGCGCTCTCGTCGACGGCTTCGCTGCGCTTGGGATGCGGACGTACCTGTGCATAGGCGCGTGTGGGCGGTTCCTTGACCTCGGCGGAAGGTGTTGCGGGCATGGTGGCCATGGCTTGGCGCACCTGCTCCTGCGGGTCTTTAGGGGTCGGCTCGGCCTGCGCGACCTGCGGCACGTTGGCTTGCAGACGCGTGTCGAATACGACCTTCTCCGGAAGGCTTCTCGCCGAGGCGATCCGGATGATGGTCCTGTCTGGATCTGAGCGGTCCGCCTGCTCGACGGGAGCCGGCAGGTACCGATGGGCCGTAAAGAGCAGCGCCAGCAGCAGCGCGCCGGCGAATACGAAGTATCGGAAGATCGGCATGGACGGCCGCTCGCAAGGGAAGGATTGAATTTCGACGGGCCGGATCGAGGCGGGCCGCTCGCGGCGACCCGCCTCAGGATTTAGTCGATCTCCTGGACGACCGTGCGTGACGATGGATCGACCAGCATCACGCGTTCGCCCGAGTAGATGTAGCGGTACTTGGTGAGCGAGGGGCCCCAGTCGGCGGGTACTGCCTCGAGTTCGACCTCGCGCGGCACGGGCTGGCCGACGATGATCTTCTCGCGGGTCTGCACAGGGCGCACCTTGTGCTCGGTGACGTAGGTGCGGATCTTCGTGCGGAATTCCGGCTCGATCTGCACGGCGGCGGCGTGACCCGTGCCGGTGGTGGTGACGACCGTCGACTGCGCCATTGCGCCCGTCGAGATCATCGCCACCATCGCCGTCGTCAGTAGAAGCTTGTTCATGTTGTTCTCCTCGCCGCCATATGCGGCATGCGAGAACCCGCGAATGGTGGCAAGGTTCCGGAACAAAGGCAGTGAGGTTGCCTATTTTTCCCGCCGCGTGCAGCCGCCTCTTCTCAACTCGCATTGCGCGCTGGAACATTCCCGTCAGGCAACCGGTTCGCTCAGGTCGCGGCGCGGCGCCTGTACAGTCCAAGCAGGCGTTTGTTTAGGTGGGGTCAGCTGATGCCACGGTCCGATCCAGTCAGGCGTGCTCCCGCTCGACGCCAACGAAGGCTGCTGATCCTGCTCGCGTTGGGATGTGTCGTCTTTGGCGCCGCAGCGGGCGCCCTCTTCTACGTCTTGCAGCCGGAGACCCTCCGGATCGCCGTCGGACCCTCAGGAAGCGACGACCATCAGGTGGTCGAAGCGATGGCCGATGCTTTCGGTGAGGAAAGCCGGACCGTCCGGCTCTCGCGGATTACGACCGGGGGAGCGGCCGAAGCCCTGGGCCTGTTGGGCGCCGGCAAAACCGACCTGGCAATCGGTCGCGGCGACCTCGCAATGCCGGCCGACGCGCAGACGTTGGCAGTCCTTCGGAAGAACTACGTCATGCTGTGGTCGACCTCCGGGCGAGCGGGCAAGGACTCCAAGAAAAAGGCCGCCGGGAAAATCGGAGAGATCGCCGATCTGGCAGGTCGGAAGGTCGGCATCATCGGAAGGACCGGCGCCAATCTCGCGCTCCTTCGGACCATTCTCGCCGGCTCCGGCGTGGATCCCGACAAGGTTACGACGGCCCAATTCGGCATCGACGAGATCGAAAAGCTTGCGCAAGACGCCACCCTCGACGCGTACCTCGCCGTCGGTCCGCTCGACAGCAAGATCACTGTCGACGCGATCTCCGCGACTTCGCGATCGCGTGGGGCTCCGAAATTTCTTCCGGTCGAAACATCCGAGGCCATTGCCCTGAAGCACGCCCGCTACGAAGCCGAGGAAATTCCGGGCGGCGTGTTCAACGCGAAACCGACCTGGCCGGAGGACAAGGTCGACACCATCAGCGTCAACCATCTCATCCTGGCCAGAAAAGAACTGTCTGAAGCCAAGGCGGCGGCCTTCTACCGGCAGCTCTTCGCCGTCCGAGATACGATCACGCAACGCGTCGCCGGCGCTGCGCACATCACCAAGCCCGAGACGGAGAAGGAAGCGGAGCCGTCCGTGCATCGGGGCGCCGCAGCTGTCATCAACGGGACCGAGCGGACCTTCCTGGACAAGTACAGCGACTACTTCTGGTTCGCCTTGCTGCTTCTTTCCGGGGTCGGTTCGGCCGCCGCCTGGCTGCGTCGCTATCTGAACCGGGACGAACGGGACGACAACACGAGCCAGCGCAACCGCCTTCTTGCCGTGGTATCCGAGATTCGCGACGCCGGATCCGAACAGGACCTGCTGACAGCGCAACGCGAAGTCGACGCGATCATCGGAGAAATCCTCAAGTGCTACGATGATGGAGCGATCGAACAAGAGGACCTGGCCGCATTCGGTCTCGTCCTTGAACTGTTCAATCATGCCGTCGCCGAAAGGCGAACGGCGCTGCAGAGCGGTCCCACAGATCAGGCCATCAAGCCGCTCTCGCAGGTCGTACCACGAAGGGAATATTGATGTTGCCGAATCGACTCGCGAGGGTCCGAACGACCCGGTGGTGGGAAGCGGAATTCGAGGCATAAGTAGGGGACTACTTTCTATCCTGGATCAAGCCCCGGCCGGGTCTCCGAGCGAGGGGCGTGTTCATCGCTTCTGCAAGACCGTCGACAGCACCGAATCTTCGTTCAAGATCGAAAAGACCTCCCGGGAGGACAGATGCGCGGCGGCGTCCTCGAAAGTATCGCTCGCATCGACCTTGGCACGTCCGACGGCCAGGTTCGAGTCGATCGTGTCGGGTCGCGCGGCGCGAGGAGGCGGCAGCTGCGCGACGTGGAAGGCTAGAAGCGCGGGGTCGTCGCGCAGCTCCACCAATGCGGACTTGATTCCTACATCGGCGGAGGCGCTCAATTCGTTCGCTCGGCGCAGCACCGCAGGCGGCTCTCCCTCCTCCGGCGTGGCAAACAGTTTGCCGAATGCGGGCCTAGCGGTCAGCGCGCCTATGGGAACGGCGAACAGCAACCCCACGACGACCGGCGACATCCAGAGAAGAAGGGGCAATGAAACGGCATACGCGCTTGCGGCCATCACAACGCCGCACGCGGTCGGGATGCCGTATTTGCGGTAGAGTTCGCTGCGCTCCACAGTCCCGTCGTCGCGTCTTTGCGTCTGCCACCCCGCATCGCGACCGGCGAGGATCTCGATGACCGCAATCGACTGGAAGATCATCATCACGTGGCGCCATTAAGGCCGAGACGACGATCTCCGCGAGAACTCCGGCCAAGGCTCGGAGTGCGCCGCCGAATTGGCGTCGCATTGACCGCCACGTCCAGAGCAGGACCAAGCTGAGCAGCTTCGGCAACAGCAGCAGACCCATGGTGGCGACGAAAACCCAGACGGCGAGCACGGGATCCTGAGCCGGCCAGGTCGGAAACAACGAGAAGCCTTTCGGGAAATACTCCGGACGCACGAAGCGGGCCTGCAGCGAGATCAACATCCCAAGAAGCAGAAACAGCAGCCATAGCGGCGCCGTCAGATAGGCCCCGATGCCGACCATGAAATGCAGGCGCGACAACCAATGGAGACCTCGCGCAGGGACTACCGCGAGATGCTGAAGATTGCCCTGACACCAGCGTCGGTCGCGCGCTGCGAAATCAAGCAGCGAGGGCGGCACCTCTTCGTAGCTTCCGCCGAGCGTCGGCAGCATGTAGATGCCCCATCCGGCCCGCCGCATCAGCGCGGCCTCGACGAAATCGTGGCTGAGGATGTGCCCGCCGAACGGCTTCCGCCCCCGAAGCTGCGGCAGCGCGGCCGCTTCGGCAAACGCCCTTACCCGGATGATCGCGTTGTGTCCCCAGTAATTGCCTTCGGAGCCGTGCCACCAGGCGACGCCGGCCGCGATCAGCGGACCGTACAGGCGGCCCGCGAATTGCTGAACGCGGCTGAACAGACTTCGCGCGTTGACGATCATGGGAAGTGTCTGCACGAGGCCGGCGGTCGGATTGGTCTCCATGGCGTGGACCAATCGGACGATGGTGTCCCCGCTCATGAGACTGTCGGCGTCGAGCACGATCATGAAGTCGTACACGCCGCCAAACCGCGTGACCCACTCGGAAATGTTGCCGGCTTTGCGCGCGGTGTTGTCGGCGCGGTGGCGGTAGTACAGCCGAGGCGTTCCGAGGGCCTGTCGCAAAGCGAGCAGGGCTTTTTCCTCGGCGACCCAGATGTCCGGATCGGTGCTGTCGCTCAGAACGAACCAGTCGAACAACTCTCCGTGCGACGTCGTTTCCAAGGATTCGATGATCGCCCGGAGCCGCGCCGTCAACCCGTGCGGGTCTTCGTTGTAGGTGGGAAGCAGCATGGCGGTGCGGCTTGCGACAGAGGGCAGTTCCGCGTCAGGCCCGAAGGCGTCCCGGTCCGGACGATGGGCCAGCAGTACAAAGAAGCCTGCTACCGCGGACGCGAACGAAAAGGCGACCCAAGCGAGCAGGACCAGGAAAAGGACAAGCACCATGGCTTCGAGGACGGTGACGCCGCCGACCTCCAGCACGCGATACATCTCAAACCCGCCGGCCGCGGTCAGCGCCGCCGTCGAGAGGAGGATGAGGCCGCGCCGCCAAGGCATGGTGGTGGCGACCGGCGCAGGAGCGCGCTCCGACACCCGGTTCTTCCCGAGCTCGCCAGGAGCCATCGGAAGCGGGGATTCACGCGGCAGCAGGCGTTGGGTCGCGATATCGCCGGCTATCGGCCGCGGTGCCGTGCTCAGGGTGCCCATCGGTAGACCCAGACTTCCGACAAGGGCTTGTCGCCTTCAGCCAGAAACGCGCGCAGCTCGATCGGCTCCCCCTTCACCTGGCACTGGAAGCTCAGCCGCCAACCACCGGTGTAGGGATTGGGCTGCGTGACGATGGTCTTCACCTCGGACTTCTCCGCCGTCACAACGCCCTTGACGCCCGCAGGATCGACGCCTTTCAAATTGTCGCCGAACAGATCGAGGACGAAAAGGCGCGCGTCCTCGCCCCTCGCACCTATCCCGCTTCGTGTGAACCTGGCGAGCGAATGCGGCTTCGGGCTATCTGGCCCCCAATGCAGCCGATAGGTGTAGTTGTGTTCGCCCTTGGCCTGCAGCGGGCTTTTAGGCCGCCAGAATGCTGCGATGTTGTCGTGGACCTCCTCCTTGGTCGGGATCTCGAACAGCATGACGCCGCCCTCGCCCCAATCCCCGATCGGCTCCATCCAGAGACTTGGGCGTCTTTCAAAGCTGGATTCGATGTCCTGGTAGGCGAAGAAGTTTCTCTCCCGCTGCATCAGGCCGAACCCGCGCGGATTGAGATCCTGAAAGGTGCTGATCTGCAGGTCACGGGGATTGCTGAGCGGCCTCCACAGGCTTTCGCCCTTCCCGTTGAAAACTGAGAGCCCATCGGAATCATGGACTGACGGGCGGAAATCGTCGATGTCGTTCCGGTCGTTGGGACCGTAGAAGAACATGCTGGTCATCGGCGCGAGTCCGGCCCGCTGCATTTCGACGCGCGGGTAGACCGACATCTCGACGTCGAAGACCGTCGTGTCTCCGGGCCGTACGGTGAATCGGTAGCTCGCTGCGCAGCTTTTGCTGTCGAGCACAGCGTGGATCACCAGCGAACTCGCACCGGGCGCAGGCCGCTCGAGCCAGAAGGCCTTGAAGAGCGGAAATTCCTCGCCCTTCGCTTCGCCCGTATCGATCGAAAGGCCCCGGGCGGAAAGCCCGTACGTCTGCCCCTTGGCCACGGCGCGGAAATAGCTCGCGCCGAGGAACACGCAGACTTCGTCGTAATAGTCGGCGCGGTTCATGGGCGCGTGTATCCGGAAGCCAGCAAAGCCGAGATCGGCGTCTTCGAAGGGCGGGACCTTCTCGCCGAAAGAAAAGTCCGCCTTGCGGTACTTGAGCTCGGTAGCCTTTCCCTCCGCGACCTCGAAGATGGTCACCCTGTTCTTGTAGAAGAAGCCGCGATGGAAGAACTGCGCTTCGAAAGGAAGATTCTTGCCGCGCCAGAGCGCACGCTCGGGCAGGAAGCGGATCGAACGGTACTGATCGTAGTCGAGGTCCTTCAAGCCGCTTGGCAGCTTCTCGTCCGGCGCCTCGTACGGTTTGCTGGCCAGCTTGCGGGCCAGATCCCTCACTGCGGACGGCCCGAAAGCGTCATCCGACGGGCCCGCAGCGGCGGAGCCGCTTCGCGAGGCGATCAGCAATGCCGGCAGCACGGCCGACCCTTGAACAAGCTGGCGTCGGTTCACGTGCTCTCCTACTCGCTATTGCTGCCGCGGCCAAGCAAACGACCGCCGCGCCCGCGAGTTCCAATATGTCCAGAGGCGTCGTCGCGCGCACGCAGGCGGATGCAGGACGGGTCACGTGGCTGGATTGAAGAAGGTGATGCTGTCCGTCGCGGGTTCGATCCCCGTGGCGGGCGCGCCCTTGACAGATTGCTGGTGCCTCGCTGCGGCGACGGGGTTTACCAGGAGAGGAGCATTGGTTGAGCTCCAATCTTCGTAATGCAGCCTATACCTGCTTAGGTCAGAACTCCAGCCTGTCGCGAATGGCGTCGATACCGGCTCTCGCGCATGCTTCGTCAGCCTCACCACCCGGAGCTCCGGACACACCTACCGCTGCGACCAGCGAACCGCCGGCTTCGACCATTAGTCCTCCCCCTACGATGACCACTCTTGGGAGGTCGCGAATGCCCGACTGCATCATACCCGGCTGACTGATCGCATTCAGCTCCGCCGTGCTGGTCTTGAATGAGGCAGCCGTCCAAGCCTTACCTGAGGCCGTTAGTGGAGCGTGAGGGCCTGCAAAGCGATCGCGCAGCATCACTTGCGGCACGCCGAAGCGATCGACAACGGTGACGGCGACCTGGTACCCGCTGGCGCGGCAGCTGCTCAAGGCGGCGCGCACAAGTCGAGCGCCAGCTCCGGAGTTAGCGACTTGTAGGTGACCAAGCCTTCTTCTGCCCGCAGTGGGCAAATGGACGCGATCACCAGGACCACCGCGACCGTCGGGCGAAGGAAGTTCATCGTTCATCTCCAGCTAAGGTGGACAAGACACCTATCTGACTCACCATATGTCAGATCATCAAACAGGGTCACGCTATCTGCCTTGGTCCACAGGCCGATCATGCCGGATTGGGTAATCGTGGCGTCCTCCACTTCGAACAACCGCCGTCCGTCGTACGTCACCATGAACCGCGTTCCTGCGAAGTCGCAGCGCAGCAAGTGCCACTGGCTGGACGCCACGCGCGCACTGACGCCATATCCGCCCTTGCGACCAACGATGTCCAGTGACGTTCGAACTCCCTTGATCGTCTTGTAGAGCACGACATTGTCCTCCAGAGCGTTTGCCCGGACGACATAGTAGTTGTCGGCATTCTTCGCGCGCCAGATGACCCCTGCAGCGCGATCTTCAGACCCGGTGACCGCCTTGAATTTTGCCTCGACGAAGCCGTCGCGGACGTCGGTATCCTGTTTTAAGGCCACTGGATAAGTTGCCCTCCCGGATTGCTTGAGGACGTTCGGCTTACTAGGCGCCGTGGAGTCTGGCTCCACGGTCCACTTCGCCTCTCCCCGACCCGTCATTGCAAGGATCCAACCTTCGGGCGACGTTCCCGCGGGAGCGTCATCAAAATTCAGCGTCTGAGCCATGGCGGACACTCCCATCAACGAGATCGACATGAACGCTAGGGCGAGCATCGGCATCGGCATCGGCTTCGCCCGGTAGGACATCGGTTCGCCTCCCTTGCGACCTTCGCCTCAGCTAACCGCCGCGCATAGCGACGAACCGCGTCGTAGCCGCCGGCATATCCGAGGCCGCGAAGCTCTTCGAACAAGCGGATCAGCGTCAGCCGTTCGCGCGTCGTCTTGCTCTCGCTCGCCACCAGCAACCGGTCAAGCTCGGCACTCCAGGGGCCCATCTTCGGAAGCGGCTGCGTCTCTCGCTCGTACCGGAACTCCGTCGCCTCCGAACGGATGACCTTGCGGACCACCTTGCGCGATACGCCAAGCTCCCGGCAGATCGCCTTGATGGGCTGACCATGAACAAAATAGGCGCGACGGATCTTCGCAATCGTCTCCACCACCAGCATCCCAACCTCGACTTCCATGACTTGATGGAAGCCATTGTGGACCCTTGTCCCGAGGGCCCGATTGGATGCCGATTACCCCGAATATGGGGTCCTTATTCCATGCCGAAACACACCGATGGTCCTTCAAGAATCTCCAGCCGGCTCACCGACCCCGTCGTTGAGCCGTCCAAATGGACGTCCTTTTTGCTGCCCAATCCCATCCCAAACCTCCGTCCAAGCCGGCGGCTTCTTTCGCACAGCTATACCGATCCCTAAGCAAGGGTTCCGGCTAAGCGGTTACAGCCGTTCGCCGCACCCGCCGGCTCAACACCTGAGCGGCTGCCATTCGGCCTGTTCGCCGAGATGCAGAAGAAGCGGAAAGAGGGACTCCAGGTTGGTTTACCGCGAAAGACAGTGAGTCCGAATTATCGGGCAAGATCAGGCGCGGATTAGCAACTCCGAGTTATCGAGCAAGGTCTGGTGATCTCCGCTCTACACACAATGCCAAACCTTATCACTGCGCTGATTGAACCTCTCGCCGAGGTCCCTATAGCTGCCTTCGAAAGAGCCAAGCCGATCGAAACCGGGAAAGGCGTTGATTGACGATTACGTCTCGCCCGGGTGCCTAGAATCATTCTGTGGCCTTCGAGTGCACTGACCATGGCCATGCCAATGACGGTTGTGGCTTTTTGGCTTGCGGCCGCGCCGGGCTCGGCGTCGGCTTTTGCGTCTGGGCGACATTGGCCGACTGCCGCCGACGCGGCAGTGGTATTTCGGGCATCACCTTTGGCTCTTCAGGCATCACAGTTGGCTCTGAGGCATTGGCGATGATGTGGGCGAGTTGTTCCTGGCTTGCGTTGAGCCGCTCCGTAAGCGTCTGACCGTCGCGCGCCATCTGCATCTGGGTCGCCTTGATCTGGTCGATGGTACTATCGCTGCGTGCCATTTCTTCCCGGCTCGCCTTGATTTGGCTCACGAGATTTTCATTGTCGCGGACCAATTGTTCTTGTCTCACCTCGAGCTGTTCGACCGTTTGCCTCAAGGCAGCGAAATCGTGTGCCATCGGTTGGAGCTGTCGCGCAAACTCGGAAGACAGGGCAACAGCAGTCGGCGCAACGTCTTTCGGCGCGGCGGCGTCCGGCGCGGCCTGTGTCAGGGCTGCCGGCTCTGAGGGGGCCATCTTCGCCGTATCAACGGAGGATGACCACCGCCAGGCAGCGACACCAATGGATGCTGCCAACAGAGAACCGACGAAAGCCACGTAGCGCCGACCCGCCGAGCGATGAATCGTTGCCGGCGCGGCGCGAGACGTCTTCCTCCTGGTCGGCGGGGCCAAAGGACCGACTTCCTCTTCGTGCGCCAAGTTGATCCGGTTAGAAAACTGCTCCTCCAAGCTTTTCGTGATCTGCTCTTCCGCGAGCTTGTCGTCCAGCGTGGAATCCATTTGGTGCTCCATAAAATGCAATGGCACCCACCTGAGAGCGATCCGCGCATCTGCGCTACGGCGAGCTAACATTCAACGGGATGCAGATGGTTTTTGAGCCTGCGAAGCTTTCCCAGAGATGAGCATGGAACTGCACGTCACGTCGTTTTTTTTGCCAGCTCACCCCAGAACTATACGAGACCTTTTAACGCAGACGAGGAGGCAAAACTATGTTGACGGCCGGACAACCAGGGAAGGAACCTTGACCCTTCGCAAGTGCTGTCCGCCATCCGGCGCGGGGTGACGTGTGATCGCGGAGCCTGGTCGGGGTTGCGCAGCCGGCTGAGCACCGGCGGCGCGCTGAGTGGCGCAAGGCCGAGGTGGAGGCCGAGCGCTTTCGCGCAGAATGTGAGCAGCTCGATGCCGCGCGGTCGCCACATCTTGCCCAAAATCAAGTGGCGTAATCGGCGACATCAATGATCAGAAGACACGGCGGTTGTACCCGAGCCTGATGATCTTGAACGGCCCCGGAGTGCTTCACGCACCGGGGCCGTTTTCGTTTTGGTTTGTGTATGGCCTGTGGCTACCGCTGATGACCGAGACCGACACCGAGCGCGAGCGCCTTCTGTCTCAGCGAACCTTCCGACCTCTTCATCAGTTTTGAAAGTTTGGCGACCGGGGTGCGAGCTTTGGAATGCGATTTGATCAGTTTCACCTCTTCATCCGTGTACTCTTTGCGCTTGATCTTGGACTTTTTTGCCACTTGATGCTCTCCGAGCCAATTAATGGGGGTGCGTAGTAGCACGCCGAATTGCTTCATCAAGAGCAGTCCGAGATTTGTTGATGCCTGACGATGATTATCGTGGTGGTGCTATCCATCGTATTGCGGATCAAACGCAGCTGGACGGTGTTGAGATCGACAAGATCATCTGGGACGTTGCTTCCACATTGCAATGATGGTGAACGCCTGTTCAATAAAGTTTCGCGGCTGTTCCCGGAACGGCGACATTTCCCCACTGGTTGGTAATCGTAACAAGCAAGGGAGATGCACAATGAGGAAGCATTGTTATGTTCTCGCCGCTGTGACGGCACTCAGCGTGGCAGCACCGACGCTCGCCGGTGCTCAGGAGTTCGGTTTCCGGATCGGTGGCGACCACGGATATTATCGCGACAGGGACTACGGATATGACCGTGGCTTTGATCGCGGATGGCACCACGGCTGGTACAATCATAATCGAGACCGCACGGTAGTTATTAGGCGTCAGCATCATTGGGACTACGACGATTAACGAAAATGGCCCCGACATTCGGGGCCATTTTTTTGCTTGCGCTATCAACCGCGAAGGGCCCCTTCGCTGCGAGCAGGTTCGCGCTACATCAAAGGAATGTGGACTGCTCCGCCTACGCAATATCGGATCAGTATCGCTGGCTCTGAGTTCTTCGCCTTGGGCCCATCAGCGAAGTGACGGCGCACCCCGTTGAGGTCCGCTTATTGAGGCACGGCGGACTTGCTCAGGTTGAGTTCTTCGCATTTTCACCCAGAGCTGAGTCAGCGGACTCGTCACGACGAGCTAAGCACACGGCCACACAGCATGCTAATCTCAGCCGAGATCGTCTTAAAGTCACAGCGTTTCTCAAACCGCCGCACGTCCTTGAAGCGGTGGGGAATAGCATCAGCACCGTAGCCGGATACAAAGATGAAGGGCTTCCCCAGACGAATCAATTCGTCAGGAATCGGGTAGGCTAAACATTCGCGCAGGTTTATATCGATCAGGGCAAGGTCAAAGGAATCCGTCTGGATTGACATTGCATCCTAAGTTCGGCGACCGGGCCGATCACCTTGCAGCCAACTAACCGAAGCGCCTTCGCCAAGTCATCTGCCAGGAAGTATTCATCCTCAATGATCAGAACGCGGCAGCCCTCGATTGAACGTGCTACGTGGCATGTCATCATCTCGCCTCTTGACGTCAATCCTCGTTCTGGAACAAACGTGAATCGGTGGTTCCCAGTTCCGCTAGACGGCCCTCGTGTCCTTTGTGGAGGAACCAAGCTGCGGTGTCTCTACACCTCAAAATGACAAATAGTCCGTGTGTTCAAATGCGCCTGCGGCGAGCACACTTGGATGGAGGACGAGACGTAGGACTCGCTCTTGGCGCGGCCTCTTTCGATTGAATGTCGCCTGCTGGCGTTGAGACTTGCCCGCCTGTCCTGAGAATGTCCCTTCACCGGCGTAGACCGGAAGTCGCCTGATCCGGTGAAGCCGACGCGACTAGACCGGAATTCGCCGACACTAATAAGCCGTACCGTCCAGCGCGACACGCCCGCAATCAGCGTGACGGCGGAGCGCTTGCCTCAACTCGCCAACGAGCAGCACACTCACATTCTGAAAGGCTCTTTGGGCTCACAGGTTGGGTTGCTGGATATCGGATGCATGCTTCTTTACGCAGCGATCTTGTATTGAGCTGCCCGTGCATTCTTTGTAGTGCTCAAGAAGCTCCCCATCGGCTAGGTGGTCCCAGTACTCCGCCTCGGCGAGCAGCTTCCAGCTTCTGTCAGGATGATATGCGGCGCTCTGTCGGCACAACGAGGCCATCGCGCGCAAGCGGCGTACAGGTTTCATTCCCTTCCTCCCGTCGTTCTTCTATTTTTCCCACCTTAATTTCTGTTTTTGCGTCAGCGTTATCATGATTATGATCTAGAAGTATTTTTAGGTTTTTCCGATCGCCGACCAATCGGTCGATGGCGCGCTTGCTGCGAGAAACTTTCGTTTGGGCTTCGGATCGCGCATTCGTTCACTCGCGGTGCGCTGCCGGTGGGCATTCGTTCCGCACTTGGAACATTGTAAGTCGCTGCGCCAATGAACCGACCGGCAGTTTGTGTCTGGTCTATCCGTATCACCAACCCCGGCCCGCCATTCGGCGGCGCTGCTGCCTCGATAAGGCAAAGGGCCAGTCTCAAGCAGGCGTAGCTCGCCAGCATGCGCGACCTCGAACTTGATGACCAACTCAATGATGGGCCAGAGGAGCGCTAGTCGCACGGATTGCTGGATCAGGTGCGGCTCGCCCTGCACCAGCAGGTCACCGCCAGGCGAGGGTGGCGCACGCACCCAGAAATCGTGTGCATCGTCTGTCGTCAGCATTATCGCACGTCCAAACTTCATCCCGTTGCTCGCGCGGCCCCTCGGTGCCCCAATTAAGGAATTTGTCACCGGTTGTTGTCACCATCTCACCATTGCAGATGAGTCGCGGCTTGCGGCCATGGAATTGCTGAAGTGGTTTGAACGCGGGCAAGACCAAGGATTGGTGGTCTCTTTCAAGAGGGAATGCCCGGAGTATGGACTTCCCGGCTGGTGTGGCGCCGAGCAGTACAGCTCAGCTAATTGATCCCAACTTACGGTCGGTATACCGCGCCGCCAAAGCTATGCTGCAGCTATTGCTAACGTCTGTGTTTTTGAACGTGGTTTTGAGCGAGGCGCCTAATGAAAGACATCTCATGGTCTGATCTCGATAACGATGAACGGCGCGCTATCGCAGTATTGGGAGCCGGGCTCTCCATCGAACTGTGCGACCCTCTTGCGCTTCTGACGTTGCGGCGGATCGGGCTGATCGTGGGGTCCCATTTGACGGCTGCTGCAGACGATTTGCGAAGAGATGCCGTTTCGAAGAGTGTCGCCAGCTAAGCCTTGCGGTGGGTGGTAGGAGTTGGATCGGGGAATGCCAAAACGCAATCGAGCTCATTGTGGACGGCTACGTCAGCTTAAATGACAAGAGGGCTCTTGACGATTTGCGCATGCAGCGCCGGAAGCTCGCCGTGGACTTGAAGGCGCTTACCGGTTTTCATTGCCGGACAACGATCCAGCAGATCGAGGAAGATATCGACGTGATCGAGGCGGGGCTGGCGCCGCAACGACGGGATAGCCGATCTGTTCGCGTTTCTATCTGCCGTCGATCTTCTTTGCCCCCACGCACTAGGATCATGAGCACACGGCGGTTGTAGTTCTTTGGCCTCATCCCATGGTGCGCCATCCAGCCATCGCGTTTCCTCGTCGGTCGTCAGAATGACCGGAGCATTAGCTTGGGCGGATCAGCCGGCCCCACCTCATTTGGCGTTGTCCTTGCGAAGCCTGAGACCAAATGCGGCCCGGCGCTTGCATCGAACCAACTTTTTGAAAGAGACAGACATTAAGCGTGAACTTCGAGCTAATATTTTCCGTAGTTTCCCTTTGCATCAATGGAGTACGCTGTTGTCCTAGAGCTGGGGGGCGCGGGGATGACGCACTACCGAGCATATCTTTTGGATCAGAAACGCCACGTTATAAGCGTGGCTAAATTGCAGTGTGCCGACGAGCAGGAAGCACGCGACCGTGCTCAGCAGCTAGTTGATGCCAACGACATCGAGCTATGGCAGCTTGATCAGCGCATTGCGGTGTTTGAGGCACCCACAAGCAGAACCACGCAGGCGGCGGCAGAGGAAAGCGTTCAGCGGGCGCAACCTCCTAGAACGAAACCTAAGTAAAGGCTGCGATCAAAGTAGGCGCACAACTCGGTTGAGCGCGAGGATGGCGGCTCGGCTGGTACTGATGCTGTCACCGGCGTCCGACCCTACGCAGTATTCTTCCGCACGGCAAGCACTTGAACACGCGAGATCGATACGGCGGCATGGCTCAAGCCGCGAGGCATCAGACTGACGTCAACGTCGCGCTACATTCGCGATAAGCTATTTCCCTCGTGAGCGTCATGCTTTCGGCAGGGGGCCAGCAAAGGCTTTGAGCTTATTGGCTCCTCCCGGCATTTTCACTCCTTCAGTCGCGCTCCGGTAGCCTAAGCGCGTGGCGGATGCCCACGCGTACTCGGCGGCGGTTGATCATCCAATCGGCGTAACAGATCAAGCTGAAGTCTAAGGGTAGGTGTTAACTCGTCGTCCCCGAGACATGCTTGCAGTCTCTCGCCAATCTCTCGGAGGATTGCGCGGCTGAACGCCCTGTCGATGTCAATACGGGTTCGCATGGCAGAACTCCCTGTTCTGGCCGAAAGCCTGCCCTGTCGTTCTGTCTCTTTCAGGAGTTGAGGCCGAGACCGCCGCCTTTGGCCAATCTGTCGCGAGCGGTTGTGGACAGCGGGTGATGAACAACCATTGGCTATCCGCGACATGCGCCGTACCTGACGGCGGGCGACGGTCTCGCAAACACAACGCCGTCGGCCGACAAAGGTTCACATAAGTTAACCTCGGAATGCGCTTTGTAGCTTGACACCACCGATCCGGCGACCGGCTCGCGGATCACCTTTTCGGCAGGCCCAACGCTTCGACGGCCCGAATGCAGATTTGAACTGGGTCTTTCAGGCTGGTCTGACCGATCTCAATGATCTTCTTGGCGATCATTTTGGAACGGGGATCGTTCCGCTCCTTTACGCCGATGGTCTTCAGGGCTTGCTCGGAAGCGTTCGCGAGCCGGATGACATCTTCCGGTCCAAGAGGTGAGTTCTGAAGTATCCGGTAAATGACCAAGCAAGTCCCCCGCTGAATAGCAGCATCGCAGGAGTTCTTTCGCTGAAACTAGCAAATTGGGCGTACGACCAGCACGCGCTCCATCGCAGGACGCCTGCGGCTCTTCACCGCCGAACAAGAGCGGGCACGAGATCAGCCGTAATAAAATCCGCGGCCCCCATGTAAGACCAGGCCGACGAGCTAATCGCCGTTCCGTCCGAACAATTGTCCGACCTCTTCGAGCACCTCAGACATATAGACGGGCTTCTCGCACCGTCGCGCACGTTGAAAGCGGACAGGTAATACCTCGGGGCTGTAACCCGTCACGAAAATAAAGGGGATACGACGGCGTATCAGTTCGTCCGCAATCGAAAATGATGGCTCTCCACGCAGATCAATATCGATGACTGCAACATCAAAGCCGCCGTTCGCAACCTGATCTTTTGCCTTAGAGATCTCGGCAAAGGGACCGACTACAATCGCTCCGCGAGCGGTTAATTCCTGCTCAAGATCACTCGCCAAGAAGTATTCATCCTCAAGAACGAGAACCCGGCATCCGGCCCATCCGGCCAGGTTATCTACCTCAGCAGTACACTTAAGCCGCGCCCGGCTCAGGCCGACGTTCTCAATCGTGGCGATGCCAGCCATCCTCGATCTCCCCGCTGCCTCACGCGACCTTGCGTCCATTTTCGCCCGAAACAGTCACACTCAATTTCAATGTCGGCTCGCGCCGTCGCGGATAGACTTGGCTCTAACCTCGGAACAGACGCGAAGCGGGGAATGAGCCGATGTCATCCATTGTTGTTTGCGAAGAGCCGCCTGCCAGCTCTCACTAGCATTCGAAAGAAATGTGAAGCAGGAAACGAAACAATTTTGCGCGCAACCGAACCTTACTTGCGCAGCGCCAAGCAAGTGCAGAGACGCGATCAGTTGTTCTGACCGGCTGGCCCGAACGCGCCTCCTTGCGGAAGATCAAAACGAGGGTCGATCACTGTGCCTAGGCTGGATATTGTAGCCGAACGACCTTCTGTCAGGCTGCTGAGGTTATGGGGCTTGGCGCGGCATGTCCGTCAGGGCCTCACCCCGTCAGCGGGGGGATCGGCTCCGCTCCTATCGCAGAGAACTTACGTTTCTCCCGGTCTAGCGGCGGCTCGCCGCTAGTTCGACGCCGCTCCCGCGAAATAGTTCGTTAGGATCTGTGTGCCTAACTGAGAGCGTGCCGATTACCGCTGATTGCGGCACATGGAATGGGAATGTCGGCCCCGGCTGTCTCCCCAACCTGCGGCTGGGGCCGTTTTGAACTTGCGCAGCATTGTTCACCCCCGGTCCACAACTATGATTAAGGGCATTGCTATCGCGCTATTTGCGCTGGGCATTTTATCTCAGTTCGATCAGGCGCTCTTCTATGGCCGCAATACTGACGCTGCGCTTAGGCTTGTGCGCGAGATCAGCCGCGCGTTTGGCGTGTAGGCCGGCATTCCATCGCGGAAGCGCTCGCCCGCTTGCTCTCGAATGTTGCGGCGTGGTCACCGCCGGACTGCGGTCTCCACAAACTCCTGCACAGAACTTGGCACGTCATCGTGCTCGACAAAACGCCGACGCAGCTCGTCGGCAATATCTACCGTCGCGTCGCGCGACCAGCCCTCGGCGGTATTGAACGCAACGATCCGCACCGGATGACTATACTGGTCTTCCAAAAGACGGCGGAGAAGCGATGCGCGGTCACTGTCTTTTTCGTTCGCCTCGCACCAGGCGCGCCCGAACCTGCCAAAATCGTTCAGCACAAGATAGGTGTCGTGATCGACATGCGGCACGATGGAGGGGGAGCGAGGCATACGCAGCAACTCCTGTTGGAGCGAAGAGGAACCTTTACCGCGTTCCGGCCTCCCTGTGTAGGAGCGCACTCGGAAATTTTGAGCTATATCAAGCGGATAATTCTGCCGACAGCCCAAGCTGCCGCTTTAGCGGTAATTTCCGGAACAAGTGTTCACTGTGTAACTTAAGCTAAAGTCTCAGGGGAAGTTCGGTGTGAAAGAGTTGCTGCCGGTCGTACCGGTCGTCGAAGACGAGCACGCTGTTCAGGGGTTCATCGAGGACGCACTCAACGAGGCCGGCTTTGGCGCCGTATCCTTGTCGTCAGGCGAAGAGGCGCTGACGATACTCAGCGGCGACAAAGACAAGTTTCGCGCTCTGCTGACAGATGTCAATCTGGCGGGTCGATTGAGCGGTTAGAAGGTCGCCAAGCGCGTGCGCGAGATCAAGCGCGACATGCCGGTGATCTACATGACTGGTGTCTCGGGCGACGAGTGGCCTTCTCACGGCGTGCCGGGCAGCATCCTTCTCACCAAACCGTTCGCACCAGTTCAGGTTGTCACCGCCGTCGCTCAGCTTCTGAACGTTGCCTCGACAGAACCATAGGTTCCAGTTGCAGCCATCCAGCCAGCTGGATTGGCGGCTTCTACCAACGGACCGTTGCGTGGGACAAAATGGCCACTCCAATCCATGGCGCTCGCATCCAGACGTCGCGCTCTTTTTCCGTCGTGAGGATCACTGGCATCGGCTTCGGATGGGTCGGTTCAACCATGGCGTTCGGCGTAGTCGTCAGGAACTATAGACAAGGTGCAGGCCTGAGACCGGCTTGAACTTGTGCCGTCGTCCGCCCGGAGCCGACAGGCTGTGCGATCTGTGTCTGTGTCCTAATTCCCACGGTTGCGACGAAAAGCGCATCCGTTTGTCGTCTTTCGAACAGACGGGCCAAATCCACTCCGCTCCAACTTCACTATTGGAAGCAACCATCAGTTGGGGAGGCGGAATGGAACGTTCCCTGTTACTTGAGATGACGCGCGACAAATATGTCGAGCGGTGCAAGCAGCGAGCTTTCGATCATCTCGACCGAGGTGATCTTAAGAACTCGGTCGCCTCGTTTGTCGAGAATATCAACGCGCGTCCCGATTGCGAGCCGCCAAACTACTTGGAAAGGCTTGGCGGTTCGCTTCTGACGGCGAACGATGCGCTCGGCTGGAGAACGCTCATTGAGATATTGAGGTAATGGTCCGATGGATCAAGCCAGCCAGGATCTGGCGGGGACCAATTTGACAGGGAACAAGCCCAGCACAACGACCGGACACTGATGGATGAGGGGGTGGGATGGCGCACTACCGAGCTTACCTTTTGGATCACGACTGCCACGTTATAAGCGTTGCCAATTTGCATTGTGCCGACGAGCAGGAAGCACGGGAACGTGTTCAGGAGCTAGTTGATGCCAACGACATCGAGCTGTGGCAGCTTGATCGGCGCATTGCGGTGTTTGAGGCCCCCAGAAGCAGAACCTCGCAGGCGGCGGCAGAGGAAAGCGTTCAGGGGCCGCAACCTCCTAGAATGAAACCTAGGTAAAAGGCTGCGACCAAAATAGGCGCACAACTCAGTTGAGCGCGAGAATGGCGGTTCGGCTGGTAGTGATGCTGTCACCGGGGCGTCCGACCTTACGCGACCTCGATCATTCGCTCCTTGCTGGCCCGCAGGCTGCGGAGGTAATAGCCTCGCGCGTGAACCGCTGATTTGATTTCGTCGCTGACCTTGAGAACTCGTTTCCTGCTCTTGCGCCACTTGTGTGCAGAGTAAAGCGCAGGTACGGCACAGCCTGTACTTAGAACGAGGAAGTCGCGCTTGTCATTGCGATAGACATCATACACCGTTCGCCCCCGCCTAATTGTTTTGAACTAAGAATGAAATATGTGTTTCGTCGTCTCAATCAATGAGATTAGTACCTCGAATGGCTGTGCGGGTTGTAAATGTGCAACGCCTCGAGACTTTTGCTTCACCTCGTTCCGGAATTGGAACGAACTGAAGCAGGTCCGGACCATCGCCAAGTCAGGTATGCTGCGCAGTTAGTTCAGCGAGGACGTGAGCGGCACGAGACAGCGGTTCTCTGGCGTTCGCCACCTCGCCGTGCGGCGATGACGCATTGTCTGCGACGCGAAACACCCGGTGGGTTTGCCTATCCGCGAACCGGCAATCGATGACGGGATTCTGGCCGCCGGCCCATCCGAACTCGCGCAATCCTCGGCGAAATGCCTCCAGGGGGCGCCAGTCAACGGTGCCCCAGGCGTCCGACTGGGCGCGCACGCCCACAGGCAGTGCAGCGGTCGGCTGCAGCCTGGGCGTGGTCTTGACCAAGTTCAGCATCGTCGCCGCCACGATCATCATGAGGATCCCACCAACGCTGAGCATGATCTGCATCGCGAGCCCTTCCGATACGTCGAGCAGCGCCAGCAGGCTAGCGAGCGTCAGCAGAACGCCGAGGCAAAAGATTGGCAACGAGTGCTTGCCACAGAGGATGGCGCCGCGCATCGCCGGAGTCGTCAATGCTTGCCGATTGGGCGGCACGAACCACACCGCAACAACCGCAAGAGCCAAGAAATGCAATAGACGCAACGGATCGAGATTGGATTTATCTAGCGGGTAAGCCAACTTGGTTAGGCCCTGCGGGATTAACGCTTCCAGCGGCTTGATTCTCCAGCTCAACGCGATAACAAGGCTCAAGACCAGATAGAGAGCGGCAGGCACAAGGGCCTTGCGAGACGTTAGCCAGGGGCGCACTCTTTCGCCCTCGATTACCATCCAGGCGCCAAGGACCGCCAGTAGCTGCCAGGCCAGTGGATTGAAAGCCCAGTGGCCGTTCGGCCACGCCGGCATGGACCAGCCGAACATATGCACCAGCGCATAAAGCGCCAGCGAGGCGCCAAGCGTCGCGTTCGGCATTCGGAGCAGCAACCACAGCAAAGGCGCGAAAAAAAGGTGGAGGAGCACGAAGATCGGCAATACGTCAGTATTGACCGGACGGTATTGCAGGATCGCTGCGTGCGCGAGCGCCGAGCCCGGCTGATCCAACAGAATGCGCGTATTGCTCACGTCAGCAAGACGGTCCCCGCCTGCGAGGTGAACCAAGATGGCGCAGGCGAGCGTGAGCAGCAGAAACGCGACATAGATGTCCCAACTTCGCCGCAGTGTCCGGCGGATCACGCTGGTCCACCCCTCGCAGCTCCATACCTTGCCATAGGCCAGCGCGCAGGTGACGCCCGAGACGAACATGAACACTTCCGCGGCATCGCTGAAGCCGTAGTTCCGTAGCGTCAGCCAACTCCCAATATTATTGGGGACATGGTCAAGAAAGATGCACCAGAGCGCGATGCCGCGGCAGGCATCAATGCGCAGGTCGCGGCCGTTGACTTTCAGCTTCCGGCAGAACGCCTGCAAATGGCTTTGGGGATGCGGTCCGATCCTGCATTGGCTTGCCTCGTCCAGGGTGCGCGCACGCTTCGAGAGGAACGATCGAGGAGCCGAATGTGACAAAAAGCACGGCCACGCTGCGGGAGTCTGACAGCGCCGCAGTCCAGAGTTGCTTCACACCGACCCGGCCACGACAGCAATTGCGACCATGATCGTATGGCCGCTCTGCGCACAACCTTCTGGTGGAGAGGCTGACCGTCGTCATCATCGTGCAAGCGCCGCAACCTGTAAATCGGCCGGAGGTCGGTACAGAGAGGTACCTAGGTCCTATGACCAAGGTACCGTCCGCCCTGCCGTCTTGGCCTCGGTCAGACACATGATGAGCAATTCATCGCTCGCATGGACCAGGGGCCAGCGAGCTCCCCGCTTCACGTAGTCCGCTCCCTTCTTACCTGACCGCGAACCCCTGGCCAGACCCGAGATGGAAGATGGACGATTTCGAAGGCGGGTGTATGATTTTTATTGATCTCCGGGCGGTCAGAAGACGGAGAGCTTTTTATGAAGGTGCTTGTTGTTGACGATCACACATTGATTCGGGCCGCGTTGCACGCTGTCCTGAAGCAACTAAAGCGAGAAGCCGTCATATTCGAAGCTTCGAGCGGCCGAGAGGCCATGCACATCGTCGAGGAGCATCCCGACATCAGCCTCATTTTGCTTGATATCAATTTGCCCGATCGTGACGGCTTCTCTGTCCTTTGCGAACTGCGCGATCGCTATGCAAGGACTGCTGTCGTCATTCTCTCGTCCTCCAATGATCAAGACACGGTCAGGCGCGCTTTCAAACTCGGCGCGCTGGGTTTCATTCCGAAAACCACGGAACGCGAGGTGATGCTCAACGCTATTGAGTTGGTGTTCTCCGGCGGAGTTTACATCCCGTTGGAGATACTGGAGAAGACAGCGGGCCCACGGCATGCAAACAAGCCAGTGGCGCCCGACTCGCTCAAGGGGCTCGGGTTGACCGATCGGCAGATTGAAGTACTTGCGCTCCTGATGAAGGGAAAGAGCAACAAGGTCATTGCCAGGATGCTCAATATGGCAGTGCCTACAGTGAAGAATCACATCACCGTTGTTCTCAAGGCGCTCGGCGTCGCGACGCGCACCGAGGCCGTCATAAAGGTCGGAAAAATGGGCTGGGAGTGGCCGCCGAAATCTGGATCATGAAACTGCCCCAGCGTCTCTCCCACCAGCGTGATCCCTAAACAGCTTGTGCATGACAGCGCGGAGCTGCATTGGGTCGACCGGCTTATGCAGCAAAACGTATCCTCTATCATTAGCGTCCCGCAGTGGTTCAGCTGCTGTATCGCCGCTGATGAGAATGGCAGGAATTGACGAGCCAAACGCAGCATTGATTTGTTCAATTGCCCTGATTCCGGTCTTCCCGCGTGCGAGATGATAGTCCGAGATTATGAGGTCGGGGCGTTGTTCGCGCTCAGCAAGTCGGACCAGTGCGGCTTCGTCGGATCCGGCCGCAAGAACCGAACATCCCCATTTGCTGAGCAATCCGCCCGTTCCCTCCTGCACGATTGGAGTATCGGCAATAACAAGAATTGTCTTGCCGTCGACTGCAAAAGCACCGGTGTGTGGTAAGTCGGCGGGCGCCGCGGCCTTGACGCATTCGTCCACCTTCGGAACCAGGATCGTGAATCGCGAACCGCGACCGACAGCCGAAGCGAGCTCGATTGGATGGTTGAGAAGCAAGCGAAGCCTGTCGACAATGGCAAGGCCGAGCCCCAGTCCGCCGGTCCGGTTCTGCTCCGGAGCAGGAACTTGAAAAAACTCGCCAAAGATATTTTGCTTTTGATCCTCGGGAATGCCGGGACCGGTATCGTATACTTCGATGCGCAGCATTTCACCGCGCCGACGGCATCCGACCAGGATCCCGCCCTGCAACGTATAGCGTACAGCGTTGGATACCAGATTCAGGAGTATGCGTTCGAGCAGCATGGCGTCGCTCCGTACCCAGGCGTCACTTGGCCAGACGCGTAAGCGCAAGCCTTTTTCACGCGTCGCCTGATCAAACGCCGTCTCGCTTTTTTGCAACAGGCGCCCGATCGGGAATTCGCTAATGTTGGGGATAAGCATCCCGGCATCGATTCTCGAAATGTCCAACAGCGAATTGAACATTTCATCCATTTCCTTGCGCGTTGCGTCGACCCGCTCGATCGTCCTTGCCCTCTCCACCGGTTCGAGCGGCGTGCGCAGTTGGGCAACAAACAGCCCTAATGCATGTAACGGTTGCCGCAAATCATGGCTTGCCATGGCAAAAAAGCGTGATTTTGCTGCACTGGCGAGCTCCAGCTCTTGCGTCCGCTCTGCGACCTTCCGCTCGAGTTCGACGCGCGCGCGCCGCAGCCGCTCCTCCGCCTTTTTGCGCACCTCGACATCGGCGCTCAGCAACAAGCTTGGAACGGTAATGCTGATCAAGAACATCAACACCAGCAGGAACGATGCGTTAAGGTCCGTAGTTGTGAACGGGCCGCCGCCCGTGAGCGTGCCCCAGATCGTGATGCCCGCAAGCACCAGGGCGACGGTCGCGGTATCGCGTGGACCGCGGCGCAGCGCCGCCCACAACATTGGCGAGATCGCGAGGAAACCCAGTGGATCTCGGCCGGGCGTTTGCTCGATCAAAGGGCTGAAAGCAATGAGTCCAACAATCGCTGCTGTCGTGAGGACGCCGACCGTCTCTAGAAGCGCACGGCGTTCGAAGTGATGATAGCGGCTTGATGCCCAAAGCACGATAACAGGAGCAATGACCAGTGCGCCTGTCACATCTCCCAGCCACCAGGTGATCCACGCATCGGCGAAACTCTTCTGTTCGATGTACCCGAAGATTGTCAGACTCGTCAGTCCAATGCTGGCACTGATCGGTGTCGCGATCACGACGCAAATCAGAACAAACTTTGCAACGGAATCGGGGCTTGAAAACGTGTTACACCCACCCGACCACCGATTAATGAGATAAGCGCCTACAACCGCTTCAAGAGCATTACCGGCCGCAATCGCGATTGCGGTAGCAACCGAGCCTGCCGTCGTCGCATTTGCGATCAACGCCGCCGCAAAAATTGCTGGCCAGGTCCAATATCCCCGCAACAGCACCGCCGCCAGCGCGACACCCGTCGGTGGCCAAATTGGCGTTGTACTGGGATGAATGGACGCGAGAGCAAGCCCGCCTTTAGCCAAGACGAGATAGATGGCTCCGATCGCGACCAAACTACCGATGTAGCTCACGCCTCTGCTAGAGTTTGTCTCGGAGGCTAATGATCGAGGATTGGACATCGTCGACGTCCTGGACCAGGCAATTGGTTCGTCTATCGAAACTTTGATCTCTGCATCTAAGAGCGCTAGATACGGCAGATGCGCTCAGACCGAATTGATCACAGCAGTCTGCTGGCGGACTAAGCGACGGCGCGTGCGATGGAGCTGGCCGCTTACTGTTCAATTCCCGCGGATCACCTCAGAACCAGTGAGACGAACCGGGCGCCGTTGCATCCCGAGGAATTCGCGCCGTCTCGTGTTCACCCCGAGCTTTGGGGGATGCATCGTACGACGAAGATAGGCGCTCCGAAAGGCCGGATTTGGACCCAGACTAGGTCGCCGTATGCGACAAAGGCCCATCTCTCGTTGGAGTCTCGGGACTGAACCACTTACACGTTAGCTTGCTGCGGCGTGACGAGGAAGCGGAAGCTTCGCCCCGGAAACAGAAGCATCTCCATGATCGATGAGGCGACGAGTCCGTTCGTCGGCCGTGGCGTTTGCGATGGCCGGTGCAATTCTCCTTTGATCGAACAACCGTAAGGGAGCCAGTGCTAGTGCCGTGATCGAGTGACCTCTTTCGACGACTTGCACGGCAGACATTTTGAAGCGCTGCGTCCTTTCGCGTTCGAATACATCGTCGGGCCGCTCGCATGTCATTCGATCAATCATTCCGGCACAAATGACGGAAGGGTTGGAAGCCGCCTCATGAACTGAGGTGACGTGGTCCTGTTCGAGCGCCTGCTGAACGCCGCACGCACTAAAGGAGTATCGCATCATCGCTCATGTCTGCGGGCTGCCTCGCTCAGACTACAAACCCAATTTTACCCGGCTGGGAACGCGTTTGGAAGAAACTGTTGTTCTTCGCTCGATCTGCGCTTTTGCGTCCAGCACTTTATCACCGGCGCCTGCGGCGCGCGCCCGGCTGACCTGGTCCGATGTGCTGGCGCCCTTCCCGCGCGTTCCGATCGGCAGACTATTTCCTTCGGCCCGCGCTGCTGGCGAAGAATTGTTTCGAGTGGACAAGGCGCCGCCGACTGGTTGGTCCTCATTGCTCGTGCCCGTCCCGATCGCGCCGATCGGCAGACCATTCTGAGCGTGACCAGCCCCGGCATTTCTTGCGGCCTGGGCGGCGGACCGCGACCGCGCCGGCGCGGCGGGCTGAACGTTCGGATTGTTCGGCTCGGCGTTGATGCCTGGATTTCCGCCGATGGCAGTATCTTTCGTTCCCATTCCTGGGGGCGCTGATTGACCAGCGTTGCCTGCACCCGTTCCCATTCCAGAAGATGCCGATGGACCAGCGCTGGCGCTACTCGCGCCCGTCCCGGTGCCTGCGCCTGCGGACCCGGCGTTTGCGCCGCCGGCTTGCGCCAGGATCAACAGAGATGAGCTTGCGACGATGGTGGCGATTATCAAAGGCTTGGCGTGGGGCATCTGACGATCTCCTTTGCCAAACTTCTATTAACCACGACGCCGCAACGCGGTTCCTGCCTTCTGCGGCACAAGAACACCGCCGCCCTTGCGCTTGTCGATTGGACCAGTTCGTCGAAACGCCCGGTCAAGCCTTCTGTCCTAAGCGGTCCAGCGTGATGCCAATGGCCGTCGAGTCCTCAATGGTCTCTTCTTCGTCTTGCGATCGATGCGCCCGACTTGCCGGACAAGTTTCAGTCCTGCACGACTTGCTATAATCGCTTGGTTCGCTCGCAAGGAGCCGGCGTTTGGGACAGGACCGTGAACGCCCGCCCGCCGCGGAGATGAGCGGCCGCCCGGACTGCAGTCCACGGTGGACCACCGCCGTCCCATCCAACTCGCTGTCCGCATCTCGGCTTATCCGACAACAGCACGGAGGTGGTGAATGCGCCAAGTCATTCAAGCCGACGGCGAGGACAAGCGACGAACAGCGACGTCTGGATCCATGCGCAATGCGATGCGGCGAAAGCCGTCGCCGGCTTAACCTCTTCCACGTCAGCCGCGCTTCCGCTGAGAGGTTGGCTTAAACTCCATGACCTCGTGCTGGTCGCACGGATTCGATGGCTCATTTCGCTTCACGATTTGCTCAAGCTCGAGCGCTTCGATGGCGAGTTCATCCGCCAAGCGCTTAAACAGCTCGCACTCTTCTGTGTCCGTCGCCTGCTGACTCATCAGCGCAAAGCCTCTGGCGTCAGCGCGGACCTTTTCCAAACGTCGTCGGAGGTCCTTCATGTGTGCCGGCTCAGCTTCTAAACTTATCCTCGGCCCGAACAATCAGTTTGCTCGTTCGGACCACGCGGGAGTCAACTACCGAAACAGGATATTGGTTCTTTGCGAACTGCCAAATTGGCCGCTTATTCTAGCCGCGACGGCTCCCGGGCTGAGGCATCCCTGTTCGGCACTCGCCGGATGATGCATAGAACTAGCATACCTGAAGGGGCATGAATGTTCGAAAGCGCACAGACGCGAGTGTTGCGCCGGACTAGGCTGCGAGCGATCCTAGACGCTCGCGAAGCGCTCGGGGCCCAACGGCCTCGGGGGATGCCAATGTGCTGGCTGCGGTGAAGCGGCTCCGTCCGCGAACGCAGTGTTGCTGGCTGCGTGCCGGGTATGAGGCAGGAGTAACCTCGGCAGATTTTAGATCAGACGACGGTCGTTCTCGTGCGTACTTTCCTTCTCATTGTGGGAAAATATGACTACCGGTGAACGTTCTGTTCGTTGTAGTTGTCCTGCCCTCGCGCAGAACGGCACCTGCTCGGCGAGCAGGAACTCCGTCTCCGGTGACGATCAACACGATGGCCCGTCGATCGGACGATCACGACCCACCACTTCTGCGGCGCGGGATGACGCCGGTTGCAATCAGAGTTCTTTCGTCGTCCTCCCCCTTCCAGTCCTTCGAGCGTGGAATGCGGTTAGGCGGCACTTCAGAGGGCACCACGACTAGACGCGGGCCATCGCGCGCTTGAGATTCTTGTGGATGTCTTCACCGCGCCGCGGGCTCTCTGAGCGATTCAGCGAGAACCATCAGCCAGATCGCCAGCGCGCTCGCTATGGCGATGCCTCCAAGCATGGTTATGAGCCGCGTTTGAACGATGATGTGAAAAGCTCAGAGCCTCAGGGGGTAACAACCGGCGTCAGCATTCCCATTTCAAACCGCAATCGGCGCTCAATTTGTCTGCCGCTTTTGGCCTGAAGTCCGCTCGATCAGGAAATCGTCCAAATCTCGGCCGCCTCGAAGCTGCGGCCGCAGCCATCGAGGTAGCCTGCCGCGACCCGACCATGTCTCCGCTGGGTTCTTCGGATTGCGATATTTGGGACGGACGGGCGGGTATGGACGGCGGCGCTTACGATTGAGCCGTGTGGCCTCATTGGCCAGTCCAATCCTGTGAAGCCTTTCCTCCAGATGTGCTTTTTGCACCAACATTTCTGAGTGAGTTTGGCGGCGACCTCTTGGTGAAATATCTAGAGCTCGTCAACGGAGAGCGAATTGAAATGCGCGGTGTTCATGGCTCCATCCGAATCTTGGGCAGAAGGCCCACGCAGACAAGTCGGGAATCCGGGAGCAGACAAGCCGTCAATTAAATAATGATCGTGCAATCCACATTTAAATTGGAGGGTAGCAGGGAGAATGGCGCGACAGTGGTAATATCGTGGCGGAGTATTTAATTGCTGCGAGGGGTATCCACGTATCGTGACATCCACAAACTCACCCCTCGGCCAGTTGCGATTTCGTGTCCGGGGACCAGCGCAACGATGGCGATCGACCGGGCGGCGGCGGCGCGGATCGCGGGCGGGAGCGAGGCCCGGCGCAACTCAGGTGGCTCGATGAATCGATCGCGCTGCCTCGTGTTGCAATCCCCGAGTACTGGACCGGCATATTAATCAGACAAGAGTACAATTAATTTGTCGCGCTGCCCGATTTAAGCCGCATGGGAGCCGTTGTCGCCGCTGAGGCTCGAGCGGGGGTGGGGCGAACCCGGGAGTTTTCAATGTCCGGTCATTTGCGATTGTACTTCGCCAGCCTAGTCCTTGTTGGAGGTTTTTGGGCGGCGCCTGCGTCTTCCAATTCTCTTGCCGACTTCTTCAATACTGCTACGTCCCAACCCACGGTAACCTCTCCGCCGCAAGCCGAATGCGTGCCGCGTCCCAGTACCTCGACCACCGGCGGACAGCATTGGGTCTACCGAACGGACGGTCACCGCAAATGCTGGTTCCTGGCCGAGAGCGTCGCGACGGTGAAGAAGCCCATGCGGGCTCGCATGGCCAAAGACCGCAGCGCCAGTTTGGACGAAAACGGGACCACGCAGACCAGGCGGAGCGCGGTCGTTGATGCGCGCGCGGAGTTGCTGCGCTCCGCACCGCCCGAGCAATCTCAGCCGCCCGTACCTGGAATGAAGGTAGCTGATGCCGCTTCCGATCTCTTCACGGGCCTCACCCTTGTCGATCTTCCCAGCAGCCAGCTCACGCCCGAACACTCCATGCCCAGCCGAGTCGACGTTGGGCAGCTTCTCGCCGCCGCGTCCGCCGACCCACCTCAAGTTATGCCGCTGGGCGCGCGCACTGCAGAGGCGCGCGACGAAGCCCGCAGCTGGACGGCCTGGTTTGGTGTGCTGCTGATGACGCTTGGCGGCCTCTCGCTCTTAAGCTCGAGCCGCACGCTTCGGTACGCGGTGAGATTACGCCACTGAGGTAGCGAGATACGAGGTACTGCCGCCGCGCGATCGATGGGATTCCACGGACCAGTATAGCGGAAGCCACACGTACAAAGGTTCCGTACGCCGCACTAAATTTGGCACCGCCTTAGACGGACATTCGACTACGATGATGGTCGCCCTTTGGGACGGCCTGCATCATGCGGTACAAAGTGTTCGTGGTGGACGGCAGCCGGCAAGTGATCTGCGCTGCAAAGCTCGACTGCATTGACGAGCAAGCGGCGAGACGCCGAGCCGAGCAAATGCATGACGAGCACGACGTTGAGCTTTGGGAAGGCGATCGACTTGTTGCCGTGTTCCGAAGTGCAACGTCGAATGAAAGTCGGAGCTAATGCGCGACCCCGAATAGACGGCCGGTCTCGTCGCCGAGTTAGTTCGAGCGTTGTGGGGCACCCCGGCCCGGCTGGTTGCCGACACGTCACAGCGACGTCGTCGCCGAGCCTCGCTACTGCGGGGATGAAGACGCCCAGTCCTCTTTCAAAATAGTCGCAGATGCGAGGA
The DNA here is from genome assembly GCF_054056555.1 of Bradyrhizobium sp. LM2.9. NCBI lineage: Bacteria > Pseudomonadati > Pseudomonadota > Alphaproteobacteria > Hyphomicrobiales > Nitrobacteraceae > Bradyrhizobium > Bradyrhizobium sp. LM2.9. Next base: position 4,394,474 of record NZ_JBSRYJ010000002.1, on the reverse strand, counting down.
ACGCGGGCAATCCGTCCATCGAATCGCGCGAGTGAGCCAACGCGGGTCAACCTTCGGACCGCCGGGTCTCTAAACGGCTCTTGCTCCGCCGCTCGCTTTGGTACGCCGTCTTCTGCCGATTGTTCTTGCTTCTACATGTCGGAGCTTACGTCGAAGCTTCTCCACCTGTCTAAGCTCCTCCAGAAGCGCCTGGTGCCGTTCGCTCAGAACAGCACTAGAGAAAATCTGACGCGTACTCGACATCACATGCCTCAGAAAATGACTTGAAGGAAGAAGTCGACGAAAAGCGAAAGACAAAGGACACTCAACCGAAGCTCAATGAGCTGAAGCCGCAGCCGCCAGATGCTCCCAGTACTCGGCCTCTGCAAGCAGTTTCCAGCTTCTCTCAGGTTGGAGTGCGGCAGTCTGTCGGCAAAGCAGCGCCATTGCACGAAGGCGGCGGGCAGCTTCCATTTCAACCTCCCAGGTTTTCCAAAATCATATTTTTCAATTTTGACATGGAGTCATCATGATTATATACTATAATCAAATTTATCATTTAATGGTCGTCAATTTGGTTCCCTTGGTAAGCTGACCGGGAACTGGTTTCGGTTTAAGCTTCACATCGATTTCGAATGCCTTGCGGAGAACCTATTGCGCGGTAAAGCGAACGAGAAACGTGCGCGGGGCAGCAACACGAGAAGCGAAGCTTCGTGCGCGAGCATCGCAATGTCAGAAATCCCAAGCCAGGACTCTCGCCGCCCTCCAGGGCACGTGCGCCGGCTACCGAGCCATAACCCAGCAGTTGGGTTGCGTCAGCGGTCTGGCTACGCACCTGGCTCTTAGAGCGCGCCACCATTGAGTCCCGCGGTGGTCTCAAGCTCTGGAACGTGCGCCCGGGCGACAAGGACGGCTACTGACCCGATGAGGATGACCAGGATCACATTCAAGCCAAGTTCGCCGCTTCACGGCGGCGGGCCCGGATCGCGTCGGATGCGCAAGTTAATAATCACAGGTTGGCGCAACGTATTGCGAGACTGTTGCTTTCATGCCTCGTCTTCGCAGATAGGGCTGAGTTTGGCTCCAGCTGGCTCCCTGCGACTGTCGATCCACGCGAAGCAAAGATCATCTTGCGGACCGAGTGCATCTGGGAGACAAGCCGTAAAATTCCGGTGTCGCCTCGCAAGGAGGGGCGCAAGAGCCTCTTTGTTTTTGATTTCGATGCATTAATCATTAAATGTGGCGAATAAATAAAAAAAGGACTGGCGCTTTAATCTAAAATAGATTTGATTTAATCAGGAGGGGATGATCGTGGCGCTTCTTGATCACGGTTGTCGCTTCTGAAGCCGCGAATATTGCAGAATCAATAATTGCCAACGTGGACGGTCAAGCACCGGCCACGATGGGCAGGGGGAGCTGCTAGTTCTTTTGCGTAACTTGGCAGGGATTGTCGCTGGCGGCGTGCCTGTCGCCGTCCGAGCGAGTGCTAGCAATTTGCGTGAATTGATTTTGCGGTGACGCTCTCTGCTCTGCATTGGCAGACGAGGGTTGCGAATGACGTGCACGCATTTTGTAGCAATCTTCGGCCGGGCTCGCGCAATTTCGAATTCTTCTTCGTCAACTTGCGATCGTTCGATCCAGCCAGGTTTGCGGTTTGCAAACATGGCGGCTGTCAGGCGCGCGACCGTGCACACGACATCCGCTCGCGCGGCTCGGAGCGACTCTAGCCCCAAACAGGCTTGAGCGGCACATGTTCTCTTTGCACGTTTTCGAGTGCGAAAGCGGTCGCGGCATTTCGCTTCCCTTCAGGGCGGCGTAAAGGCTGTGAATCAGCACGGGCTTTGGCGCTCTGCTTTGCCAGTTCGCCAATGACTTCCGTCGTTACCAGTTTGATCTGCGACAATGCGGCGGCAAATCTAACGCCATACCCGCCAAAAAGTCCGGTGATGAGAAGCCCATCCACATTCGTGTCCTCAAGCAGTGCCTTCGCGCAGGCGGCGAAGACGGAAGGATCCGCATCCGTGCCGCCGGCGACGTCAACCGGGTTTCCGAGCGAAGCTGCCGGCGGCAGCAGTTTCGCGAGCTTCTCAATGGTTTGAGCGGGCAGCGTCGCCAGCGCCAAAGCACTCGGTGTCATCATTCCACCAACGCTGCTCAGCCGTGCAGACCAGGTGATCGACTGACGTCTGGTATTGGCCCGAAGGGGGAGACTCAAGCGCGCGCCCGCCACAGCGTAACCGCAAGCAGTATATAGGCAGCACAAGTCCACAACGACTGCCAATTGTCTGGCCCTTCGCTAAGCGCCGCATAGATGGCTGCCACCAAGAATACGCCGGAAAATATCGCTTCCGCCATGGGGCGGATTCCTTTCTTGGGGCCATTGAGCTGTGTCATTGCCGCAAAAGGGAACGCCGCCATAGTGAGGGCCGCAAAAGGAAAATCCTTTTCGCGCGGGTCAAACATAAAGCCCAGCGCGGTCTCCGTGCCGATCACGATGGTTACGATCAAGATCAATCCGTGCATGATCGCCAGCACCGATGAGGTGCGGTAGTCCTTCGGACCCAGCAATTCCAGAAATGTGGGCGGTGCGCGCCCCGACATCAGGGCGTTGGCGCCGAACAGCGGCGAGGCAGTTGCCGCCACCAGAAGTGCGCCCCACAGAAGCCAGCTGCCCGCGTCGTAGCTTTCATAGACCATCTTTTGAGCGGCCACCCCAAACAGGACTCCGGCGGTGGTTGCCGATGTTCCGACCGCAAACCATGAGACGAGCCGGGGCTGCGAGAGCTTCCGGCGCGAGGTCAGCCATGCAGCGCCGAACACCAGGATCGCCAGCGCCATTCCGCTGCTCATTTGCAGTTTCCAGAGCGGATAATTGCTGACGGGGATGCCGGGCGGATATTTCAGCGTGCGCTGCGCGGAATCGAATAAGCCCCACGATCCGCCGACGGTGCCCTCGAACTCATGCTTCCACAATTCATCATACGCCTCGAACAGGTTGACGCGGAAATTCTCGCGCCGGGCAAGATCGAGAACCTCCGAGATCACCCGCGCCTGATTGGTGCGCGACGGTAGCGCCGAACCGCGCATCCGCCCTTCGCTCGGCCAACCAGTTTCTCCAATCAGGATTTCCTTGCCCGGAAACGCCGACGCCACCTGCTTTCGGACGGCGTCGACGTGAGCAGCGGCAGATTTCGCCGGGACCGGCACATTTTCCCAATATGGCAGGACATGAACGGTGACGAAATCGACGGCGTCATCGAGTTCCCGATAGCGCAACCAGTACTCCCAGACGTCCGAATAGGTGACGGGGACCGGCACTTGTGCCTTGACCGAGCGGATTAAGGCAGCAAGGTCGGAAGGCGTCATCTTCCGATGCAACAGAACCTCATTGCCGACCACGAGTGCGGTGATGGTTTCCGGATAATGCTGGGCGAGGCGTATGCCCGTGGATATCTGCGTCGCGTTCTTCTGTCGGTCCCTATCGAGCCAAATTCCCTGAATGACTTTCAGCCCCACCTTGGACGCAAGTTCGGGGATCTGATCAAGGCCAAGATCAGTCGCATAGGTACGGATACAGTCGGTTATTTTGGCAAGCTGGGCGAGATCTTCTGCGATCTGGTCCCGCGGCACTGGTGTCGGCGATTCTGACGTTTGGTTGTTGCGGAAGGGCGCGTAGGATATGCATTGCAGTTTGGCATTCGGATCGATCGGTGCGCGCGCCAAGTTGATCGGTATGGCCAGCCACCACCAGACCGCGGCGATCGCACCTAGGGATATGATGAGAAGGGCCAGAGGCGTACGACGCGAAATAGTCTGACCCTCCAACGTAGAGATCGTCGGTCAAAAGGTATGCTGTCGTGACCCGACAACAACAGAAATCATTGTCCGCCGGTACCTACTTGACTGTGAAAGCTGCTGCCAGATCGTCCGTGCCGCAAGAGGCGAGTCAACATCCACGAAGGCCTTAAGGCTACCGCAGGGCAGGGCAGGTAGAAATAATCTTCGCCATCTCCCGAGATAGCCTTCGGGGAACGGCAGCAGAGTGGCCTTTCTCTGACGGTCGCCGTGCCGGCTAACGAACGTCGCCTGTTGGCCCGTCTAGACGTGCCGGCCCGATCTGACCACGTCCGCTTATCCGCCGACTTTCCGCCAGCATAATAGCGCCGGCAGCCACCGGGACAATGACGAGGACCGTGGCACGCGCCTCCGCCGAGGCCAGGTGTCGTACCGGTCTGTTCCAAAGCTCAAGCATACGCTGGCCTCTATCGACGCACGCCCACCAACGATGAATGCACTCTGTCGAAAGGACGTGCGTTCGCGCACAAAGTACGATGCTACGTTTCGTCGCGTGCGTTTTGATCGCGCGGCAACATGACCAATGCCGGGCGCCGGAATATTGAGCGAAGTAGTTGCGGTCACAGCGCAGTAAGATCGCCCGCGGCTATGTCGAAGATGTTGACCGACTGTGAAGTAGTTTACATCCCTGTGTTCTTGGCCCTGGCTAATGTGGCGAAGGCTTCTTACTTTGAAGGAGGCATCCGATGCACACCGCAATCAAATGGAACTCCCGATATAACGCTCGCGAATGGGTCACGATGGCTGGGACGCTCGTCGTTCAACTCCGCGCACTGAATGCAAACCGACAGAAGGGTGAAAGCACGTCAAGGCCGCCACTCTGGAAACACTTCGACGACACCCATCATTGGGACTCAACCGCGGAGGAATGGGTCCCCGACCATGATCGGTGATCGTGCAGCCTTACCGGCCTAGCATTACAGTTGCGTTTTATGAAGGGTTCTGAATCCATGGGCAACCATGATTCGCAAATCGTGGACGCGTGCTGCGTCGATTGAAGAGACGCTTGCGTTATGGGCGGCGTCGCTTCGGGAGATCAAGAAGCGGATACGTCCGTTGTTCAAGCAAGATCGTGTTGCTGCGAATGCAGGCTTGTTTCTGGAAGGTCTGCTTGGCGATGAGCAACGCAAGACCGGTTGGATGCGCGCGGAGGCAGCCGGTGATCCCGGTCCATGGCGGCAACAGGCGATCCTGGGTCGCAGTGACTGGGATGCTGATGCTCTGCGCGATATCGTCCGCGATTATGTCATCGAGCATTTGGCGGATGACGATGCGGTGCTCGTGATCGACGAGACCGGCTTTCTCAAGCAGGGCAAGGCCTCGTGCGGAGTGGGGCGGCAATACACGGGCTCCGCGGGCAAGATCACGAACTGCCAGATCGGAGTCTTCGCTGCCTGCGTTTCGCGCCACGGTCATGCGTTCATCGATCGCGCGCTGTATCTTCCGAAGCAATGGACCGACGATCCAGATCGCCTGGAAGCCGCATACGTGCCTGCCGATACCGGCTTTGCGACCAAACCAAAGCTTGCGACGGCAATGATCGCACGCGCCATAGCCGCGTCAGTGCCATTCAAGTGGGTTGCTGCCGACACTGTCTACGGCGTCGGCGATATCGAACAGCAACTACGCCAGGCGGGCAAAGGCTATGTGCTCGGGGTTAGCAGCGCTCATGTGTTTTCAATCCTGGGGCAAGCGGCGACCAGTCTCAGGCACCGCCGCGGACATCGCCTTGATGCGGCGTTCGTCCGACTGGAAACGCCTGTCCGCAGGGGACGGAACCAAAGGACCGCGGCTGCATGATTGGTGCTATCTCGAATTGGCCGACCTCGATGTCGAAGAATTTAACAGCGCAAATCAAGGTCTTTGGACACGCGGTTTGTTGATCCGTCGTCATATCGCCGATGGCGATCTCGCCTTCTTCACCACCTGGTGCCCAGCAGGAACATCCATCGAAACGCTGGTGGCGGTCGAAGGCCATCGGTGGGCAATCGAGGACAGCTTTGAGACCGCGAAAAACGAATTCGGGCTCGATCACAACGAAAGCAGATCCTGGCATGGCTGGCATCGCCACGTTTCCCTGGTGATGCTCGCCTTCGCCATGATGGCGGTGATCCGACACCGCGCCAATCCGCCGCCGCCCAAAAAAACCGAACGCCGGACCACGGCAAAAACAAAAGCAGCGCCACGCCGTTATTGATCCGTTGGTCCATCCAGGAAATCCGCCGCATCGCCATCAGACTCGCCCGAAAGCGGATCCAGCCCGCACACATCATCGCATGGTCACACTGGCGCAGAGCACACCAAGCGGTCGCTCAGCGCGCCCTTCTCAAAAAAAGGCAACTGTAATGCTAGACCGCGAAGCTGAGCGAGCACAGGTATCGGACCGGCAATTCTCCCACTCGTAGGGAGGCTGAAGACGCGGCAGCCAAAGCTATCGATCACGGTTCTTGGCTCCGATCGTGGCATCGAGTGCCTTGCGTTCCGTGTAGTCTGAAATCGGCGCAGTGTTGCTCGCGTCCGTTCGAGGCGGCGGCGTGGTCAGGATCAGGCGTGGTTTGAGCGGAAGCGCCTCAAGGGCGGCCTTAAGCGTCGTGACCTACGGCATAAATTTGCGAGCGTTGTCGCAATGGCGAAGGACCTTGCGGCCCGGACCGTGCTGGCCGCGGCGTCAACTATTTTTGGAGGAGTTTGCCAGCTATGTGCAGGCTCGCTACAAAAACGCAGCAGCTGCGCGTCGAAGGCTTAGCTGCGCAGGGCAGCCGCGTCGATTGCGGCTTCTGCCATCCGGAACGGCCGAGAGCCGAATAGCGTGGAGTCCGTTAAGGGCGCTTATCGGACGTCAGCGGCGCGTTGCGCAAGGACCGCAATGACCCTTAACAGACATCGCGCTTGGCGGCGTTCACTTTTCGCCTGGGCCACTATGTTACATTGGGAAGAAGTCCGGTGATCGGCGCTTCGGTCGACAGATGTGCCTTCGCAAGCCTCTCTAATGTGCTATTCTCATCGTATAAGCCATAGGTATACCATGACCGGTATTGCAGAGTGGCTAGCATCGATCGGTTTGGGCGAGTACGCCGAGCGATTCCGCGAAAACGCCATCGACCTCTCGGTCGTTCGAGATCTCACGGAGCAGGATCTAAAAGATTTGGGCGTCCTGCTTGGGCATCGCCGCAAGATGCTGCGCGCGATCGTAGAACTTCAGGGAGAGGTCCCGCGAAAGCCTCAAGTGGGCGCTAAGCCGGCGTCGGCGGACCACGCCGGGCGGCGTCAGCTTACAGTCATGTTTTGCGATTTGGTCGGCTCGTCGGCACTTTCGGCCCGCCTTGATCTGGAGGACCTGCGGGCCGTAATGCGCACCTATCACGGCTGTATCGCAGAGGTTGTTGCCCGGAATGAGGGCGTTATCGCGCGGTACATGGGAGATGGCGTGCTCGCCTATTTCGGCTATCCCCAGGCGCACGAGGATGATGCCGAACAGGCGACACGCGCCGGGCTGGCGCTGGTCGATGCCGTAGCTAGCCTCCGGACAGACCCCGCCACCGAGCTGCAGGTTCGCGTTGGCATCGCTACCGGTATGGTGGTCGTGGGCGATTTGACCGGCGAAGGTTCAGCTCAAGAGCAGACGGTCATTGGCGAGACGCCGAACTTGGCTGCGCGCCTGCAGACCTTCGCCAATCCCGGGTACCGTGCTGATTTCCGAAAGTACGCACCGGCTCACTGATGGGCATTTCGAATTCCGCAATCTCGGCCCTGTCGCGCTTAAAGGATGGGCGGAGCCAATGCCAGCCTGGCAGGTCCTGGGAACAACCGAAGTGGAAAGCCGCTTCGAGGCTCAGCACAAAACCCGATTGGCGCCGCCAATTGGGCGTGACGAGGAAATCGAGATGCTCTTGCGTCGCTGGCAGCACGCCAGGCGTGGCGAAGGTTGCGCGGTGATGCTCATCGGAGAGCCCGGTATCGGCAAGTCGCACATTGCGCTGGCGCTTGAGGAGCGGCTCGAGGCCGAACCGCATATCACGGTGCGCCAGTTCTGCTCGGCGCACCACACCAACAGTGCGCTGTATCCTTTCACCCGCCAGCTTGAACGCGCTGCCCGGTTCGAGCGGGGCGACCCGCCCGCAGAGAAGTTCGCTAAGCTCGAGGCTCTGCTCGTGCGGGCTGATGCCGACCGCGTGTTGCTACCTCTGGCCAACCTTCTGTCGCTACCACCAAGTGAGCGCTACCGCATTCCAGAGCTGAGCCCGCAGAAGCGCAAGGAGATGACATTGGCGGCGTTTTTGACTCAGCTCAATCTCTTGGCGGAGCGACAGCCCGTGTTCGTCATTGTGGAGGATGTCCATTGGGCAGATCCGACGTCGCTGGAGCTGCTCACGATGACCTTGGAACAGCTACCGCGGCTTCGGGTGCTGCTGCTCATCACCGCGAGGCCAGAGTTCACGCCGCCCTGGCCAGGTCATGCGCATGTGACCACGATCTCGCTCACGCGGCTGAACCGACGCAACGGGGCGGCGCTAATCGAGCGCGTCACCTCCGGCAAGACGCTCCCGGAAGAGGTAATGGAGCAGATCCTCGCCCGCACCGATGGCGTGCCCCTATTCGTGGAGGAACTGACTAAGACTGTGCTCGAAACCGGGCTATTACATGAGCAGGGCGATCACTACGTCCTCAACCGTCCTCTGCCCCCCGATGGCGATTCCGACGAGTTTGCACGCATCACTGATGGCGAGGCTCGATCGATTGGCTCCGGTGAGGGAGGTGGCTCAGATCGGCGCTGTGGTGGGTCGCGAGTTCTCCTACGAACTGCTGAGCACCGTAGCCGGGTTGCCAAAAGAGAGACTTGAGGAGGCGCTTGCGCAGCTGGTTCGGTCGGAGTTGATATTCTGCCGGGGCGAGATACCCCAGGCGGTCTATACCTTCAAGCACGCGCTTGTGCGGGAGGCTGCCTATTCGGGACTGCTGAAGAGCCGACGCGCAGCGCTGCATGCCACGATCGCAGACGCCTTCGAGCAACGGTTCCCGGAAATTGTGGAGACGCAACCTGAAACTCTCGCGCACCATCTGAAGGAGGCCGGGCAGTTCCAAAGGGCGGAGGCATATTGGCTGCGCGCCGGCAAGAAGGCCGCCATGCGCTCGGCCAACCTTGAGGCCATCGCGCACTTGCAACGAGGTATCGAGGCCTCGCGACCATCTGCCCGACAGCGCGCGAAAGGACAGGTTGGAACTTGACTTCCAATTCGCTCTTGGGCCTTGCCTGATCGCTACTCAAGGACCAGCCTCGAACAAGGCGATGGCAACCTTTGCCCGCGCGCGTGAGCTGTGCGAGCGCCTTGGAGACCCTCCCGAGCAACTCCAGGTGATGTTCTGGTTGACCACCGCGAGCGTAATGCGCGGTGAGTTGCCGGTGGCTGAGGAAACGATCGCCGCCCTGCTCCAACTCGCCGAAACGCGCGACGATCGACCGACGTTGCTCAATGCGATGCGCGGGCAGGGGATGATCCGCCTTTTCATGGGACGTCTGATCGGTGCCCATGAAGCGATCGAACGGGCCTACGATGCCTTTGAGGCGAGCAGCGAGGAGGATAGGCTGGCGGCACGTGTGGCCGGCCAGGATGCCGGCGTGGCTGACCTGGCGTTGATGTCGTGGGCGCTCTGGCTGCTCGGCCACGCTGATACGGCACTCACGCGAGTGAACGTCGCCATTCAGCGTGCCGACGCCATCAGTCATCCGCATTCGCAGGCGTATGCTTGTTACTATGCATGCATTCTTCACGCCCTACGCGGCGAGTTCCTGACTGCGCAAGGTCATGCCGAACGCTGTATCGCCCTGTCAGAGGAGCATGGATTCCGGCAATGGCGCTTGGCGCGTGCTATTCGGGGCATATGCGTGGCGTCGCTCGAACCTTCACCCAGCGCACTCGGGGAGATCCGTGCCGCGTTGGACGAATATCGCAGCGCAGGTTATCAGCTGGCCATCACCGCGCTCTACGTGCTTTTGTGTCCGCCATTGTTGATTGGTCACGACTACGAGGCGGCGCTGGAATTGATCGAGCACGGCCTCGCTACAACGAGCCGAAATAGCGAACGAATTTTGGAGGCCGAATTGTATCGGCTGAAGGCACGGGTGCTGGTCGTCCGCGGCGGACCAGACGTCGAAGCCGAAGCGCAGGCACTGCTCGAGCAGGCAATAAATACGGCAAGAAGCCAACACGCCAAGACGCTTGAGCTTCGAGCCGCAATGGACCGTGCCGCGCTGTGGATCGATCAGGGCAGACGCGAGGAAGCGCTCAATTTCCTCGCGCCGATTTATGCCAGCTTCACCGAAGGCTTCGAGACGCACGATCTAAAGGAGGCAAAGGTGCTTCTCGATGGGCTGCGGTAATCCAACCGGGACAACGCATGCCCAGATCCAAATCCGCAACGCGATCTGCTTACTTTGGCTTGGCGCCACTAGCCGCCTTCTTTAGAGCCGCATAAGTACGATCTCGCAGCTCTAACCAATTCGGGTCGTCCTGTGGATTCTCGTTTATGAAAATGGGCTTGAGCAGCTTGTCGTCTTTACTATTCGCCTTAATCTCGTTTTCCGCTTTGTTAAACGCGTCGATTGCTTGTTTGGCGGCGGCGTATCCCAGCGTTATCGAATTTTCGAGATTGCTGTGATTCCATTTGAAATTGATGTGCCCCCCCGGCACGTGAATCTCGATGACTACGCCTCTCCAAGGTTTTTTCCCGTTCTTCCCGTCCGCGGCTGGTTTGTCGAGCATCCCGCACTCGACTGCTTTCTCGAGTATCCCGGCTTCGGCTGCTCTGTCGAGTGTGTGCGCCTCTTTGACGTGATATTTGAAAAGCTTGACGTCATCCTCGCCGACCGTTGCCGCAAACAGTTGGCAGAGATTTGCTAGCGCATCGTGAAGATTTTCCGGCCTGCGGATTTGCTTCGCATCGACGATCCGGCTCACCCAGATTTCGTCCAAATCGGGGTGCTCCTCGAGCAAGCTATCGAAGTTCACAGTATCGACTAACGCCCCTTCGCAATATGTAACTTGGTCGATCTCAACCGTCCCTTCGACGAAGGGAAGAGACGAACACGCACACAGGCTGCGTGAGTCGATAGCTCCCTTGTACTGCTTTTTCTCGTCCTCCTTCATCCGACGATTGGAAAACAGCGCCAGCTTCTGTTCGTCGAGATTCCAGGCGTTGTGATAGATGTGTGGCATTCGGTCCTTTTTCAGCTCGCCGAAGTTTATGCTCTTCATAAACTCGCTATCCGGATAGTTGATCCTGGACAGGCCGTTGACTTTGGACAAGTACATCAGAGAGGTGAGGTATCGGACGAATGGATTAGGTGCGAGCACCTCATTGAGTATCCAGTTGTTGATGTCTCCTTCGCGCCATTCCTTGAAGGGTTCTTCACCACGAGGCAGACGGTTGAACCAAGCGGACATGGTGCCCTGGATCTGTTCCATCATCTTGTACGGTTGCCATCGGAAATCACTGTAACTTTTGGGATCGGTGACGAAGTCCTGGAAGGCCTTGATGTTGGCGTTCCAATCCGCCCCGAATACGGTGTTTATGGGGAAACGCTTATAGCCTTCATCGTCCCGAAACACGCCGTCCCTGAAGAATTCATAGGTCAGTTCGGCTCTGCTTTTGTTTTCTTTTTTGATTTTCTCTTCATTGAATTGATTGTGGACGATGCCAACCCAAGCGCCGATGCAGGACAACGCCCACACATCAGACTTATCGTCGAACGTCTTGCCGACTTCTGCAAGCGCTTTCAGAACCCCGATGTGTAGTCCTGCTGCCGGTCCGCCGCCGCCGAGCGTGATCGCTCTCTTCACCATTGGTTCCTCCATCTAATTTACGTGTGGCTTATTCTCCGATCAAGTTTTGAATTCCGTGAAGAGGAAGAGATTAATCGTTTTCGGGATCATTGGAAAGCGCGGTTGACGTCGACATTCGACGCTTTCTCGGACCTGCGCATCGCACTAACGCACCTCCGCTGTAGGCGCGGGCTTGCGTATCGCGCGCGGTCACAACGAGTGCTGAACATCGTTGGAATGAAACCGCTGCTGGCAGCGGTGAGGGCGTGATACTGGCGCGGTGCGCCCCGTTGCGGTTCATGGGGAGCGTAAAAAAGAGCTCGAACTTGCCTCAGGATGAGTTCTGGCCGAGCGGCCGTGAAACCTGCCCAAATTGATCGGACTGCGGCAGCCCGAGTTCGACCCGCCGATCCCCGCGTCATGCAATAGTGTTTTTATACGACCAAGATGCGATAGGTGCCATTCCGAGATTGGCCATACACGGTGTTGCACAACGGCCCGGTGAATGGCCGAGCAGGGGCCTTTGGGACCACAGCGCTGGCCCGGAACGACATTGTGTATACAGAGCTGCCCGTTTCTGTTTTGCCGAGCCTGATGAGCAGGCAAATGGCTTCAGCCACTCGACCCCAATATTATGCGTTTGCTGTCTCTGCGCTGAGTGATGAGGTAATTAACACAGAGGCCGCTGGCTTGCGCCTCTCTGACAGCGCCGTTTGCTTGTCCGGTCTCATCACCACTATCATTGAAGCTCTTGGTGATGCAGTGTGACAAACCCGATATTCGCCCGTGTCGTCAGCTCTGGGTTCGGAGCTCGGCTAAACCAGTTGGTAGGCGATGAACCCTCTGTTGATGGGGCCGCAGCCGACTAGCGCCAGGAAAACAGTCAGGGCTTCTGTCGGTTTTGAAGTTCAATTCTCTAGATTTGATTTGTAAGGCAAAGATCAGAAAATTATATCAGCAGTTTATTTGATTCGTTATATTGATATTTATTGGATGTGCGGAGCGCGCCGCGTATTCGGATTTACAAAAAGCTGAACGACAGAATTGGAAACTCAGTGCCAGCGCAGCCCCGACAGCCGAGCGCGACTCAAACAGCGGATAGCTCAGCCTGTAAGAAGGAACAACGTTAGGCTCGTCTAGATGCGAGCGTCGAACGGGTGGCCAACCTGTACTCGTTTGAATGCCGGCCGCCGCGCTAGTTGAACGCCTCACTGCCAAACCAAACGGAGGGTAAGATGAAGAGTGCGCTCGCGATCATTGCTGTTGCTTCTTTCATTGTTTCGTTTTCGTTGGAAGTAAAAGCGCAAACCATGCCGCCCGCTAGCGGTGCGGCAAAATCTAAGGCGCCGGTGGCGCAACCAGCGAAGGGCGCGGCCGCGCAGAAAAGGATGATGACCACCTGCACCCCCCGTCAAAAAATGTCCGGAGCAGCCTGCTCGTAACAAGCCGAAGGCCGCCGACTTAGGCGGCCCGCTAGAGCGGAAACGAGCGGTCGGGCCACCGATCGTCGTGCTTGTCCACTACTCCCCTTGGTTCGCGGATTGGGAAGCCACGGCTGCCTTTCGACAAACGGTCGGGCCGCGTATTCGCCAGCGCAGGCGGGCCGACTAGCATGGTCTCGCCACTACAACCACGTTCGAACCTAGCGTTGCTCGCGATGACGAATTGCTGCTCGCGGTGCTTCAGCGCGACTGGAGATCTAGGGGTATCGGTCGGTACAGTTGTGGCCGTTGCGCGTGAACAGCCGCACGGCTTTGAAACACGCGCCCGCGAGCCGCAGCACATCGCGGCCCGCACTCGCTCAAGCTCGTCAACAATGAAGCCGGGAAATTGCAATAAGTGGAGAGCTGACGAACGCGGAGCAAGATACCGGCTGTCCCTTTTGAAAGCAGTCGTGGTCTGCCAGTCGGATTGCGACAAAAAAGGGCAGCAGCTGCGGATTGTTCGGACCGGCAGCTTACGCGGCGCTAACCTATGCGCTCGGCGTCCGTCAGAATACCTCGATCGCCACGATTCATAAGCGGCCCGAGCTGCAGAGTTGTTTTTATCCGCTAGCCGGCATCCGGCGCTAAGTTAGTATTTGCTCGGACGATACTATAACCCGAAGCCAGCTTTGGTGATCTTTGATCCTCCACTTGGGTTTAGCTCATGCAGATATTCAGGGCTGAACTCGGCTACAGCTTGCAGTTCCTGTGCGCGGAGCAGAGTAACGGTGTGGTTTTCCCATTCGCTGAGGCCCAAAGCCCTGAGTTCCTGGATCGTCCTGTTCGCGTGAACTACTGAAAGCCCACATGCATCGGCAACATCTTGCTGGGTGAGCGGGATCCGGTAGCTACCGTTGTCCGCCAGCCCGACGAATTCCATGCGAGTGGTAAGCTCGCAAAGAAGATGCGCGAGTCGACCTAAGGATTGGCGCGCTCCGAGATCTCAACCCATTCGCGATAGATGGCAGCCTGTATCAGCGTTTCGCGCCAAAACGCGTGTGTAAGTCCGAGAGAGTCGGTCATCATCTCTCTGAGAGATGAATGGGGCACAGCGGCTATCGTCGAATTGCCTACGCTGCAAAGATCACAATCCGTGATCGGCAAATGCAGGGTAGGCAAGTCGGGCATGTCCCCAGCCAGGTGGAATGACGAGATCTGATTTCGATCATTCACCACTCTTTGCCGAGCTAGAATGCCGTCGATCACCACGATGCAGCTGCTGGGCTTGCCCCGTCAGGGCAGCAGGCGTTGCCGCAATATCATTTGGCAAGCGATCCTCGTAGCGGCTCAGCATGCGGATTTAGTCGATCTGCTAGGTCTCTCAAGCGCGCCCGTGGTCCCTCCTGACGCGCCACAATGACCCAGTAAACTACTGTTTCTCGAGATGCGCATTCCGGATTTCAATCTTGACGCGAGGCTACCTCTCACAAAAGTCAGCGCTTTGCCCCAAGATCTTCCACCTGCATCCGCATGAGTTGGTGGCGCATCAATAGAATGCGACGGCGATACGTTTTTCTTTACGCCAGACGACTGAACAGCGACGTGGGCCACCGTCCGGAATGACAGTCAGCGCGAATTCGTCCGGAATCTTTTCATCTCCTGCAACATCAAGGGCGGCACCGTATTCAGAGATGCTGCGAATCAAGCAATTTGCCTTCGAACGGCCGAAGCTGATTGAGCCGGACTTTGGGATGCGTGTCGAATGAGAACTGTTCTGCTCCATAATTTTTCTCCGAGTAAAGGGTTCGCCCCGCAGAGCGGAAATCGATTGTCGTCGGGAGCCTACTACGATCAAAAAAGAGTTCGCTAGAATCTCGGGACTCGATTCAATCTTAGCGCCCTGAATTAAACTACAACAAAGACTGTTACACCAAAGATGCAAATAAATCGAATTAAATCGACAGCGGAAGGTCTATGACGAATGCAAAATGGCTGCACCAGTGCAAGCGGCCCTTAAGATCGCTCATACAGCCGTCGGTTATTTATCTCGATCCCGCGGGCACTTGTCAGTCTCTGCGGCCGCCGACGGGGACCGGATGGGGTCGATGCGGGTTGCTGAGACCGCGCTACTTTGCGCGCTTGCGCGAGATCGTGAAAAGCGTCGACCCAAGCAACATCGCGATGACCAAAGAATATCGCATGCTCCTATCTCCGCCGGTTAACTCGGACGATACATCAAAACGCTGGACGGCACGCTATATTGGCGCACCCTAGACTGCTCCGGACCGCAGAGTGCCCATACCCGCACAGTTTCTCGCGCAGGTGGCCGGAGTCCGTTGTGCATCACAAGCCGCCGATCACGGCCAAGATGGGAGACTTCCGCTTTGCGTTGGTAGGCCAACGTTATGAGTACACGTCGTAGCTTCACGGCTTCCGGCGCCGCTTCCCTGCGGGGTTCCTCAACAGCGGGCGCATGACTTCGATGCTGGTGATGCTGTTTTCAAATCCGGGCGGCAGCGGCATCAATTCGGGCGCGGCATCGTTGCAGGCCGGGCAGGGGTCGCCTGCGCCGTAGAGCCGCAGGCCTTTGGCCCGTCCCAGGGGGCGGTCGGGATGGTTCTCGCAGACCCAGTGGGTGCCGTCACAGCGGGCGCACGCCACGTCGGGTCATCCGTCAATGCGACGCGGGCTCTTCCTCGATCTTCTGCCCGTGCAGATGGTCGAGCACATCGCCGAGGTCGCGCATGTCCAGCATCTTGCCGCAGATGGTGCAGCGGATGAAGTGGTCGCTCTCGCTTAGAGGCGCAGGGCCTTGCGGCTTTGCCCTCCCGGAACATCACCCGGCGCCGGAAAATCAAGACCTACAAAGCCGTCAAGGAAGGCACCGCGCGCTCGGTGATCATCGACAGTACCGGCCACATCGCAGAGGTGGCGAGATAGCGTGCCGGTTGGCGTCGCAATCTCCATGTCGACGACGCGAAACGAGCCGTGATTTTCGTAAACGTAGCGAAGGTGCCAGACCGGGCCGAGTTCTGGCGAAATGGCAAAAGTCATGCAACGCGCTTGTGATGTTGTGAACGGCATCGCGTTGCCCGACCGGTGCGGAGAACATCGCGTCTATCAGCGCGGCCAGGCTCATGCCGCCGACCACCATGCCTCGTGCAGCTTCGTCGCCGTGAGTTAGCTGGAGGGCGGTCACGATGACCGCAATAGCGTCAGGGTTTCTTAGAGGCACGGCAGGTTCAGACCCAAAGGCGGACCGCTGATGTAAGGACGCGGGGCGGATTGCTTATTTTCGCAACTCGATGGACGACTGCTACAACACCTCAGCACGAACCTGAGCCACGCCACGATCCGTAATCCCCAAGGTGCGCGCGGCGGCGAGCGAGAGGTCGAGGACGCGGCCACGAACCCATGGTCCGCGGTCGGTGATCCGAACCACCACCGAATTATTCGTCTCAAGATCAAGGACTCGGACTCTCGTGCCGAACGGCAGACGGCGGTGCGCCGCGGTTAGTTGATTCCGATCAAACGATGAACCGCTCGCTGTCTTGCCTTTGGAATACGAATAGTAGGAGGCTTTTCCGGAAAAGACTCGGTTGAAAGATTGAATGCTCGAACGATCATTCAAGGGCTCTTGTCTGTTCGGAGGTTGCGCTTGCGGCTCATCCTTCTTTATCTGATCGAGTCCTTCAGGAGCGGGCTCCGCGTGAGCCTTTGGAATGATGGACCATCTGTCATTGAATGTTTGCCCGACAGCAGGGGTCGGGTGAAGCCCCGTCCAAGCGGAGATTGTTGCAATCACAATCATTCCAGAAAACAGACGCATGATCGACCTTACTAAAGATCACAAAACACAAGAACAATGCAAACTCCTGGGGCGCGTTCCGGCATGTGCGGGAATCCTGTGCCGAAAGGTGATACCGTACCGATAGTTGGGGATGTGTTGCACGGCGCAGCGTGGACGCAGTGCAGCAAGCAGACAGCCCGCTGCAACGCATCACGTTAATCGGCGAGCAGTTCTAGAACTCTCTGGCGAAGTGAGCGTCGACACCGCGTGCGTGCAGGCGGTTCAATCAGTAGCGTGAATGTCTTCGCCCCATTGTAGAGACTGGGAGGACATTGAACGGACCGCAACAATTCATGGGGCGAGAGGCCGCGAGCCCGCGTAAGACGCTCCGTACGCTATTCAGCCTCGCTCGCAGTGGATCGCAAACGGACGTAACGACCGGCTCGTCACGTTGGTCCGTCATCGCGGCGCGTGGGGACGTTGAAATCCCGCGCGGCAAGCTCCAGCTCGAGCTCAGTGATCCGCTCAAAGATGCGAGCAGCAATCGCCTCCGATTCTTCCGCGGTTAAGGATCGTATGCCCCGCAAAGCAAGCTCGTCTCTGAGAACCTTCGCCACAATCAATTGGATGGCCATTTGATCAACAAGTCCAAAAACCATGATCAAACCGCAACCGAAGAGCGAGCGCAAGTGGTTGAGCGATTTCCCCGCGGTGCTCCGGCTAGCCGTCTCGCAACGGAATGCCGAAGCTGTCGCAGGTATCTAGGCTGTTTGATTGATCGCAGTGCGCTTCGCTTGAGCACGAGCTGACCCGCATCTCCAATTTCGATTGCTCCTCACTTAGGCGCCTTTCGACAAACTGGCGCTCGAACTCCGTCAGATTGGTCTGCAATAAAAGGCGATAGCGTTGAATACTGTTGCAATGTGCACGCGCCAAGGGGTCGTCAATCATCGTGTCTTCCTGTGACAGATATCGCAATCCATTCATCGCTTGCTTAATGGGCGCGTGAGCCGAGCAGCATTGCACCACATCGCAGGAGCGGAGTCTCCCGCGCGGTCGTCCATCGTAGTGAGCGTTTCTTTCCCGATCTGTGAACTAGTTCACAATCAGCGGCGGGTCGTCTCCCGCAATGGCTCGCCCCTTATCAGACTACTGATCGCTTCGAAAACACTCTCCGACGTCGCGCGCTGCGGATTTTTGCTTGTCAGCCCCAAAGCAGTCGACCTAGGCTATGTTCATTATTCAACCGGGAGGCGGACGTGGCGACAGGCATTGTGAAGTGGTTTAACGCAACCAAGGGATTCGGTTTCATCCAGCCCGATGACGGCGGCCAGGATGTTTTCGTGCATATCAGCGCAGTGGAGCGCGCCGGCTTATCGGGCTTGGCTGAGGGGCAGAAGGGCTCCTATGAGGTCCAACTTGACCGCAAGCGCGGCAAGAGCAGCGCGGAAAATCTGCGCGTCTGACGGCTGCCGCGACCATGACGCTGCGGTATTGATCACTGCACCTTTTGTCCGAGGTCTCTCAGGAGCGCGTGGAGAAAGTCACTTGCATGGTCGTATCGCGCGTTGCCATCAGTGATTTGACGGGCGCGCGGCTCCATTAAGCGGCCAACGGTTTCGGAGCCGAGCAGCTCAACTCTGTCCGACCACTGCAGCAGTAAATTATCGGGAATGTCTTCCGCAGATCCGAATAGCTTCAGAAGGCAATGTTCGCCCCCGGGTTTGTGGTCGTGATGAACCTTCGCAGCATAGAAAGCGAACAACCCGCGAAAGGCATCACGGGAAACGGCAGGTTTTGCCATTGCAATATCCCCCGGAGAAATTGAGTTCTCAATAGGTGCAAATCTGAAGCCCTCGTGCGGAAAAGCCAGCAAAAAACTCATTTCGCACTGCACCTCACGCAAAGAGGCCGCCCGAAAGGCGGCCTCAGTAGTTCATTACGTTGGTCCAAAATCGTGCTGATAATCGGCTGTCGCCAGGCGACGCGTGAAAAGCAGATTAGCGAGAAAGGTCCCAGCCCCGGTGCCGGGAGGATGGCGGGTGGCTTACCTCTGCCCAGCAGGATCTGACAAATTCGGAAAAAAGTCGCGACTCTTACCCTATGTTCTATTCAGTTTCTCGACTGGAACCCTGGTCGAATGCTCGTGATCTATCTGGCGAAATCCGGCTCCGCGATTCACATAGTGGAATGTGAAGCTGCAAAGGTACGCTAACGTGAGGTGGCGTCGCGGCTCAACGCTGACGCTTCTGCTCTACTCCAGCCAGACTGCCGGAGCTTGAAGCCGCGGCGCCAAAAACCTAGGCCCCCGCCCGGGTGCTGGTCGGGCTCGGCTGAGCCGCGCCACGTACTGAGTTCAATTCTGCACGCAACATGCTCTTAACCTCCGCGCAGCTCTACGCTGTACCCACTGCGGAAGGCGGCATAGTTTTGACAGGTCACCATCAAAGAGAGACTGAGCATGTGCGAGTTTGGGGGCGGATTCAGGCAAACCTGGACGTCGTCTTGGAGCAGGTCTGTGCTGAACTGCCCAATGGCGGGGATCACGCAAGCCGCCGCTATATCGCCGAGCAACTGATTGAAGCTGCGCGGGCCGGAAAGATCAGTCTGGGTGAACTAACCTCGGCTGGTCGCCGCGCTCTTGTCTACTTGAAGAATGCGCCGAAGTCGGCCTAGCACTCCCTACCGGCAGCGCCGTGCAGGCGCAGCGCCAGCTCTCAGGCGGGAAGCAGCTGGTACTCGGCGGCGATGAGGTCCTGCAAGGCGGCTAGGAGCCGCTGTCGGCTCGCTGGGCGCGTGCATCGGCGACATCGGAGGTGGCGCCGGTTTTCGCCTGGATCGAAGCACACGATCCGGCTCGGATAGACAGATTGGCCGGAGAGGATGTGCTGCAGGACGGTTTCGAGGTCAGGACCAACTTTTCGCACGACTTGTGCTGGGATTTGCGACGGGGATTTGCTCATTCCCCCGGGCTGGGAAGCCGTATCCTAGCAGGCGGCGGTTCCTTTCTTCTCAAAGGGCCGTGATTAACCTGCTCAAATTCATCGAAGCGGGCGCCCGCCTTAACAGTCTAGTCGTGAGGGTCGTTTCCCTTCGGCTCCTGCAAGAATTTTGGCATGTGTCCACGCGCTTCACGATCGCGCGGGGCGGCGCGGCCGAGCTTGGCCTGCAGCTCGACCAGATCGGTGAAGACGTCGGCCTGGCGGCGCAGCTCGTCGGCGATCATCGGCGGCTGGCTGGCGATCGTGGAAATCACGGTGACCCGCACGCCGCGGCGCTGAACGGCCTCGACCAGGGAGCGGAAGTCGCCGTCACCCGAGAACAGCACCATCTGGTCGATGTGTTCGGCGAGCTCCATGGCGTCCACGGCGAGCTCGATGTCCATGTTACCCTTGACCTTGCGGCGGCCGGACGCGTCGATGAACTCCTTGGTCGCCTTCGTGACGACGGTGTAGCCGTTGTAGTCGAGCCAGTCGATCAGGGGGCGGATCGAGGAGTATTCCTGATCCTCAATGATCGCGGTGTAGTAGAACGCCCGAAGCAGCGTCCCGCGGCTCTGAAACTCCTTCAGCAGGCGCTTGTAATCGATGTCGAAGCCGAGAGTTTTCGCCGTCGCGTAGAGATTGGTTCCATCGATGAAGCGCGATCTTGTCCGTAGAGGAAGGTGACATTCAGTTCACGCTTTCGGTGAAGCAACGCGGATCAAGCTGAAAGCATCGCGGGCGCGCGAAGCAGAGGGCCTTCGCATTCTATATAGATCGCTACCGAAGATCGTCGAGGAGACGGATGCTTTAAGCTTCAGCTATTTTCAAATCGTATCACGCCTTGGAAGTCTGACATCAGCCGAAAGTCGGCCTGTCAGATTTGTAACGTGTCCTATCTTTTTGCAGGTGCTTGTTTCAGAGTGCTCGCGCCGTGACCGTTGGCGATTTTGCTCTGTTTGATCTTTGGATCCACCGGCGGGTCCGCGGCTGTCGGTGGTCTGTCTCAGCTCCAGGCGGAGACGTTCTCCTGGTCGGAACCGACGAAGCCGACCCCGCAGCTCAATAGATGGCTTCTCGAGCCGTGTTCCAGTTGCTGCTGACGGCTCCTTACCGCAATGGAATGAAATCTAAAGATACGTCGGCACGTGGCGCCGACCATGCGAGGAGGCGCTTTCGGCGGCGGATCGCCTAGGCACACAAGGAGGTCGGGGCCGTTATAGGCGTGCAGACGACGACCCACGTCAAGGTTTTGGGAACTCGCTAACGATCATCATTCAAATTAATGTTTAGCTTCAACGGAAAATCAGAAATCGAGCGCGACTCACATTAGTGTAGTGCCTGGTCGCGGCCGCCCCGCGACCAAGCGGTCGAACGCCACGGCCTTTCCAAAAACCCCGGGGCAATGGTTGCTCGGCCGCTGCAGCTAACATCGTCCCTAAAAGGGTAAGCAACACGACCTTAGGGCGTTGCGGCTGAATGCCGGCAACCTTACTCAAATGCCACGCCTTGGCGGTGGAAATCGAGCCCCTCACAGATCCAGGGGAGTCACAGCTCCCGCTCCATTGCGGGATGGCTGCGGTTCTTGATCTTCACCCAATGTTTCTGCCGCTCGCCGCGGTGCGGCCGATCACGGTATTTCGAGACCAGCCCTTCCAGTCCCATGCGGCAGGCCGCCCGGAAACGCTTCGGCCCGATCTCGCCGCGCTCGAATAGCGCGACGGTGATCCCGTCCGGCCGGTGAGCCAATAGCCGCTGCAGGTTGGTCTTGCGCAGGTGCAGCGGGAGCTGCCGGCTATGGTCACCGCCCATTGCCAGCACGTCGCTCGCATAAAGCTGGGCTTCATGGTCGTGCTTGCTCGAGCGCAGCGCGTTGAATTCAGAAGTCCATCCTTTTATGCCGGAAATCGGTTTGCCACACTGAAGATGCGCATGGGCGCGACGCACTTCTTGTGGGTGACGCTGCCGAAAGTTGCGACCGAGATGGCGCTGTGCGTGCTCTGATACAATCTGACACGGGTGCTGAACATCGTCGGGATGAAACCGCTGCTGGCGGCGGTGAGGGCGTGATACGGGCGCTGGCGCGCGCCATTGCGGTTCATGGGGCGCCTAAAAAAGAGCCCCCGACATTGCGTCATGATGAGTTCTGGTCGAGTGGCTCGCAAAATTTGCCCAAATTCACCGGACCGCGGTAGCCCGAGTTCGCCCGCGCCGGTCTGCGTCATGCAACAGCGTTTTTACACGACCAAGGCCCGTTGCAGACCTATGTCGCTACATTGAACCTGAGCCACGCCACGATCCGTAATCCCAAGCTGCGCGCCGCGGCGAGCGAGAGGTCGAGGACGCGGCCACGGACCGATGGCTCGTCACGTCGTCGCCGCTCGAGGGGATGTTGAAATCCCGCGCGGCAAGCTCCAGCTCGAGTTCAGTGATCCGCTCAAAGATGCGAGCAGCAATCGCTCCCGACTCTTCCGCGTGAAAAGATAGGCTTTTAGCGGCATTTTGGGAGTCGGGAACAACCGGCAATCCGAGTACGTTTTCTTCCAGCTCCGGGCAGTGTCTCGGAGCAGCGTAGCGTAGACTCCCGGCTTCAAAGGATTCATCCTCCTGAGGGGCCGGCTTTTTGGCCGCCGCCGCGGCACGCGGCCCGGTTCGCGCTGGCGCTTTATCTCTCTTAGCGAGGCGCAACCAGAGCTGCCATACTGAATGCGACTACGCAGGCAGCAGCCAAGGACCAGAGCGCTATAGCGATCTCTTTGGGCATGGTCGTGGCCTCCTGACGAAAGCCGCCTAACCCTTACTGCCGAACGAGCTTAAGAGCGCATACCGATCAGCATTGTGTAGGCAAGCCGACGCCAAATCAGGTTCATCAGGACTATCATGTGGCATCCCTGTATTTGATGCGGCCAGCTTCGACCTGGTATGTTTCAAGAAGATTTCGCCAGGAGTGCGAAATGGCTTCGTGCCGAGGGTGGAGGGCAGCCCCGCCGGTTCACGCTGGCGGGCGCGTTCTCGGTTGCCGTAACGTTCTTCTGGCAGGCATGATGGGTGCTAGCCGGCTTTAACCCCTTGTTGCTCGACTTGAATCTGGCGGCGGCCCAGTCTGGTGTTCACCGTGCGGAACACGCTGCGAGTGCCATGTTGTGGGACGCGGTTGTAAAAGAACGAATAGTGGACGACACGAACCTGGTTGGCCAATCATGTCTCCCGATAGCCGGCAAGTTCCGCTCTTGCGAGTGCCCGGGCCTACTCAAGCGCTTCTGCCCCGGTCAACAGGTTCGGCGCGAGCCGACGTCCCGCGATATCGACCCAGTAGAGGTACACGCTCGGTCGACCATCGCGAAGCAGACTTCGTGGCCGCCGGTTTGGGGCACAGCTTCGTGCTTACGTGTGCGGATGTCGCCATCGAAACGCCGCAGCTCCAAGAGTCAATCGCCTGGGTGTTGGAACGCCGGCGAGCTACCGCGCGTCGTGGGTGTGGAAAACGCAATAGGGGCGAGGCCCGATTCCATGTCCGCACCCTATTCAAGTGGAACGTGACCCGTCGCGAGCTTGCGGCTTTGCTGCAAGACGCCATCCGGCAACGTCTGGGGTCTGGAGACAGCCTTCGCAGGTCAGATAACCTGTAAGCATAGTGCGACCGCGCGAGACGTTGGCCAGCGAAGCGTCTCTCCGGCAATTTGGGCAGATTAACGCGAGTCTTCGCACTGGCCAGCGCTGCAAAACGACCCCCAGCATTGCGTCCCTCCAGTCAGAGGAGCGCTATCAGAAGTTGCGATGTGCGTCAAAAAGGACGTCGGCACTGCTGCGGAAATAGCGAAATATTGCTTGTGCCGTCGGGCAAAACAGTGGTTCATAGGGTGCTGGTCCAACGCGAGAGCCAGCCAATGTCGAATGAAGTCGAGACGACCGAGCTATCGAAGATTGCTAATCTCAACGGAGACTTCAGAAGAAATTACGGAACCTTGCTTGGCGCCATCCTGTACTTGCGCTCGATCAGTGCAGCGCGGCGAACATCTCAATGGGGCGGCTTGATCGTCGCTTTGATCACGGCCGCTTTGACGTGGCTGGCGAGGCAAGAATGGCCGTGGCCCGGTTCATGAAGACGTGAATTCTTTGCGCCGCTCAACTGACTTAGGTTACGGAGGCCGCCGCGCTTTGAGGCTCGGTCCGATGGTCAATGCGCTCGTCCCGCTTAAGAGCAGCTTACCGAAAGCACGGTGGGCGTGCCGCGCAGCGCAGTACGTCAGAATGTCGACCGACTACCAGCAGTATTCGATCGCGAACCAGACCGCGGTGATCGCCGCCTATGCGCTGAGGCTCGAGTGGCAGATCGTTCGAACCTATCGGGATGAGAGCAAAAGCGGCCTTCACATCAAGAACAGGAAGGGCCTGCTCGATCTGATCGACGACGTTCAGTGCGGTCGCGCAGATTTTAGTAACATCCTCGTCTACGACGTCAGCCGGTGGGGGCGATTTCAGGACGTTGATGAAAGCGCGTACTACGAGTTCATCTGCAAACGGGCGGGTATCAAGGTCGTCTATTGCGCCGAATTATTCGGTAACGATAGCGGTCTCATGTCAAGTATTGGGAAGAACCTGAAGCGGGCCATGGCTGCTGAATGGAGCAGGGAGCGATCAGAAAAGGTCTATGCTGGAGCTTGTCATCTCTCTCGATTGGGATTCAGGCAGGGCGGCCGACCCTGTCTCGGGTTGCGCAGAGAGTTGATTGACGTGAATGGACGCTCGCGAGGCGTGCTGCAAAGTGGTGAGCGGAAATACCTCCAGACAGATCGAGTCGTTCTGCGACCAGGCCCCGCGGAAGAGGTCGAACAGGTGCGCTCGATCTTCCGGCAGTTTGTTCTTGAACGGAGGAGCGAGACGAAGATCGCGCGGAGCCTGAATTCCGCTGGGATCCATTGCCCGACGGGTAGGCCTTGGACGGCTTGGATCATCCACAATCTGCTGGTGAACGAGAATTACATCGGCAACATCGTCTACGATCGCCATCCGTACCGTCTTCGGCAACGGCGCACGAGGACTCCTGCTGATCGATGGATCAGAAAGGTCGGCGCATTCGAGCCGGTGATTGCTGCGGATTTGTTCGCGAAGGCGCAGTCTATCATTGCAGCTCGCAAGAGCCAGAAAGGTCTTTCCAACGAAGAGATGCTGAAGCGCCTGAGAATTGTCCTGCAAAAAAGGGGGAAGCTCACTCGCGCCATTATTGATGCGGCTCCCGGCGTGCCGCGTCCATCTGTTTACCAATTGCGCTTTGGGACAGTGAGAAACGCCTATCGGCTGATTGGTTACGTCCCGGAGCGAGACTACGACTATATCGATTCACGCGACGCCTGGCTTGCCATGATCGATGAACACGCATCGAGACTTGGAGCGGCTCTTATGAAATCCGGGGAAGATGTCAGGTTTGATCGAGTCCACAAAATGCTCGAGGTGCGAGAATTGCTAATATCGCTCCGCGTGGCCCGGTGCTGTCAGGACGGCAAAGAGGGGCATTCGCCTTTCTGGACGATCGAGTGTGGCCGAAATATCCCGCCAGGTCTGCTCCTCGCGATTCGGCTTGACGCGTGCAACCAAAGCGTTTGCGATTTTTTTTTGATGTCCTCTTCGAACTTCGTGCGAAGGCTGAGGTTTACGGAAAATGTCCATAAGCGTTACGGCTTGCGCCGGGTTGGAACGTTCAACGGCGTCATTCGAGCAATCAAACGACGGCTAGCGTGACTTCTTGAGCGATGAGTTGCAATCTTGACTGCGTGAACAGCCGAGTTTGAGCGTGGGCAAGCCTTCGCGCATGGAGGCCCAACGCGTAGTCGAGGAGTACCTGTGCGATCTGCGGGAGATCATCAGGAAGCTCCGTGGGGGCTCAACTGAGCGAGCCGCTCTTGACGGACGCCCCGCCACGGGAGTCTGATCGGCCGGATGAGGCCCACATCAGCACGATATCGACGAGCTCGCGCGCGTGGAGCGCATCTGCCTCGATAATCCCCAATTATCAAGAGTCAGAGGATCACCGCTCCGCCGAACCTCATTACAATGGCTCGTATTTTTGTGCGCGTCGACCAAAGCTACGGTTGGAAACCGCGGTCGTTACGCTTCTTTCGCGCGCAAACATCTACGACTTGTCTGAAAGGGCAGGGAGGCTTCATCTAGCATCAAGCTCATCCTTGATCGCGCTCCGTCGAGGAACGCCATGCTCGATCCGACTATGGTCGTCGCCGCCAGCGGCAGCCACTTGCGGCTGTACGACACAGCCTGGTCAGAGCAGGTTGTCGCCTGCTCCCGCGTCGCACGGCGGCCGTGTGAATCCAACCGTTGGATGCTCGAGAAAGACGGTTCTCCCCGGCAAGGGTGCGTCTTGCGTATACGATTAGCAAGATTCGCCCGCCAAAGGTCGCCGTGTCTTGATTTAGTGACAAACCGGAATAGGCTCGCGAGCCAGCTCTTAGTTCCAAGCCTGACCAAAGCCGACAATGGGAATTTGGCGCATGATCGCTTGGCGCCACAAGCGTCTTCGGTGCGACGTGGCGCAATATGGCGTCACAATGGGAGACCGGCCCTATTCGCGTTTCTTCGTCTGGCCTTGAGCAGCGAAGAGACCTCGCCTCATATCGTTTCGGTGCTGTGTGACCGACCGGATGAAGCTTAGTTGGAGGAAGCACTGTGAACGCAAACTGGCCAGACATCCCGTTCGAGCAGTGGCGCGAGACATGTTCCGCGCTCCATATCTATTCGCAGATCGTGGGTAAGTACCGACTTGCACGAACGCCTTGGCTCAACCATTCCTGGCATGCGACCCTATACGTCAATACACGCGGCTTGACGACTTCGCTGGTACCGGACGGGGCCGGCACTGAGATCACCCTTGATCTCCGGAAACATGTCGTCATCGGAGAAGCAGCAGACGGGCGGAGAGCTGAGCTTCCGTTAGGACCAATGTCCGTGGCTGACTTCTATGTACATTTCCTCGAACTCGTTCGGGGAATTGGGGGCACGCCGGAGCTTCACGACCGACCCAACGAGGTGTCAGCGCCCATCCCCTTTCGCGATGATCGGCAAACCAGGCCCTACGATGCTGCAGCCGTGACAAGGTTCTTCGAGGCGCTGGTGCTCGCCAACAATGTGTTCACCCGATTTCGAACCGGCTTCATCGGAAAGGCTAGTCCGGTTCATCTCTTTTGGGGCAGCTTTGATCTAGCGGTCACGCGCTTCTCCGGACGCCGCGCGCCCCTACATCCGGGTGGCATTCCGGCTTTGCCGGACGAGGTGACCCGCGAGGCTTACAGTCATGAAGTCTCGTCGGCAGGTTTTTGGCCGGGCGGCGGCGGCACGGATTTTGCGGCCTTTTATTCCTATGCCTATCCCGCTCCTGCAGATTTTGCGGAGGCTAAGGTGATGCCCGATGGGGCGTACTTCGACCCGAAGCTCGGGGAATTTCTTCTGCCTTACGATGTCGTCAGACAATCGGCTGACCCAGAAGTAGCGCTGACGGCCTTCCTGGAGAGCACCTATCGCGCTGCAGCCGACCTCGGTCATTGGGATCGTATGGCCCTCGATTGTCTCACCGGCTTACCCCGCCGACCGCGACCATTAAGCTAAGCGGCCCAACGGCGCGCCGACGAGGTGCTTGAACAGCTTGGTCGCCATGTCGGCCTTCTGAACCGCCCGGGTCTCTGCCACAGGCTGCGAGTTCGCGGAACTATACATTATCAGCACGGTTGACTGGTGTCCCCAATCGGAGCCCGCCTTTGCAAAGCCCTCAGTCAAAACTTGACGGGATCGGAGATACTGCGCGACTTCAACTGCTTATCGACGGAATCGTGGACTATGCCATCTACATGATCGATGTCGACGGCACGGTGCGCAGCTGGAACTCTGGTGCGCTTCGGTTGAAGGGTTACACACCCGACGAAATCATCGGAAAATCGTTTGCTTCCTTCTATACGCCGGAAGATCGCGCCAAAGGGCTGCCGCAGCGGGCCTTGAGCGTCGCCGCGCAAACAGGCCGTTTCAGCGCCGAGGGCTGGAGAGTTCGCAAGGATGGCGGTCGTTTCTGGGCATCGGTGATCGTCGATGCGATCCGAAATGAAGGCGGTGAACTGATCGGGCAAGGTCACACGAGACATCACCGAGCGGCAACAAGCCCACCAAGAGCTTCTCAATAGTGAGCGGCGCTACCGCCAGCTGATCGAGGCCGTGGTCGATTACGCGATCTTTCAGCTCGATCCGTTCGGCAACGTGACAACCTGGAATCCCGGAGCGGAGCGTATTAAGGGATACGCGCCGCCGGAGATTGTCGGTCGGCATTTCAGCGCTTTTTATACTCCCGAGGACATCGAGCTTGGTGTGCCAACACGTGCGCTTTCTGAGGCGGCAGAGCACGGACGCTTTGAAGCGGAAGGGTGGCGTCTGAGAAAAGATGGCTCCCGCTTTTGGGCGTCAGTCATCATCGATCGTATCACGGACGAATCCGGAAACATCGTCGGGTTTGCAAAAGTCACGCGCGACGTTACGGACCGGAAGCGAGCCGAGGACGAGCTCAAGCACGTTCAGGAGCAACTCGCCGCATCTCAAAAGCTGGAAGCGGTTGGGCAACTCAGCGGCGGGATCGCGCACGACTTTAACAATCTGCTCATGATCGTCATTGGCAATCTGGAAACAGCTGAACAGCACGCCAAGTTGCCCGGAGCCAATCTGAATCGGGCGCTCGAATGCGAAACGAGGCGCGCAGAGAGCCGCGGCGTTGACCAGTCGCCTGCTTGCCTTTTCGCGCCGACAGGCGCTCGATCCCAAGCCGATCAACGTGAACAACTACATCAATGGTCCGCAGGAATTCCTCCAGCGTACGCTCGGAGAGCGCATCGAAGTCCAGACCGTCGGAAGTGCGGGTCTATGGCATAACGAGGCCGACGCCAATCATCTGGAGTCAGCCATCGTCAACCTGGCGATCAATGCTCGCGACGCCATGCCTGGCGGCGGAAAGCTGACCTTGGAAGCTGCCAACATCGCCGCCGACGAGGATTACTGCCGTCTCAATCCTGAAGTCGCGCCCGGTCAGTACGTCGCCATTTGCGTGACCGACACCGGAGGCGGCATGTCGCCGGACGTTCTCAGTCACGCCTTTGAACCCTTCTTTACCACAAAAGAGCCGGGCCAAGGCACCGGCCTTGGTCTGAGCCAAGTCTATGGATTCGTCAAACAGTCAGGAGGGCGCGCAAAGATCTACAGCGAAGTGGGCCAGGGCACCAGCGTCAAGTTGTACTTCCCACGCTTCGCGGGGAACACGCAATTGCTGGAGAGCACAGCGGAGGACCTTTCTCCTGAGGGTGACAAGTTCGAAACCGTTCTCGTTGTTGAGGACGATGCAGACCTTCGCAGCTATATTTTCGACGTTCTGCGAAATCACTATCGCGTCCTCTCCGCCCGCAGCGCTCAAGCGGCTTTGACCATTTTGCTGCAAGAAGATTCGAAGGTCGACCTTCTGCTGACGGATGTTGTCATGCCAGGCATCAATGGGCGCGAGTTAGGCAAGCGTGCGCAGCAAATGAGACCTGAGTTGAAGATCTTGTACATGACCGGCTATTCGCGCAACGCCGTCGTTCACCAGGGAAGGCTCGACGAGGGCGTCAATTTGCTGGAAAAGCCGATATCTCAGGCAAAACTTGCGTTACGCGTGCGAGAAATTCTCGACCGGAACAGTGGAATTTAGCCTGTGGCAACCTGACGGAGTCCAGCATTTTGCTGGGTCATCGCAGACGAACCTTCACTGAGAGAAATCGAGGTGCCGACATCAGCAGCGGCTGGTGATGACCGCAATGACTCGTTGAGGTCGCAGGTCTGATCAATAGTTGACGCGCTCATCAAAATTGGGCCAGCAGCCGCTGGGATGACTAGAGTTCGGTCCCGGCAGGCGAGTTAATGTTGCTGGACATTCTCTCGGGCCGAACGGCGGCTCCGCTCCGGTGCAGCGCAACCGAATAGATTCGTTGCATGAGTCCGGAAGCGGCCCATCGCGTTTGTTGGCACACCCCAGCGACATGTCCGGAGCGAGAGGTAGAGCGGAAGTCGTCCCACTCGGGGTCCGACCGCCGCTTGTGACCCGGAGCAGAAGTGAGGGCGTTAGCAGTCGAGGTCAGAAAGTGACCTGCACCGATGGTCAACAGGTGGTATAGTCGTTTGGTCGTCGTCCTCAGACAGCTAAGAGGATGGAATGAAGCGGCGAGAGTTCATTGCAGGAACTGCAGCGCTGTTCATTTCGCCACGCCCTTCGCACGGGCAGGGTAAACGTCGTCGTCTCGGCTTCCTCGCCATCGGCGATGGAAGCGGGAAGGCCCTCAATCAAGCCGAGCTTGCGTTCCTTGATGCGCTGCGAAGCCTA
This sequence comes from Bradyrhizobium sp. LM2.9, assembly GCF_054056555.1. Lineage (NCBI taxonomy): Bacteria > Pseudomonadati > Pseudomonadota > Alphaproteobacteria > Hyphomicrobiales > Nitrobacteraceae > Bradyrhizobium > Bradyrhizobium sp. LM2.9. Next base: position 4,364,232 of record NZ_JBSRYJ010000002.1, on the reverse strand, counting down.
GGTTGGATAGAGGGAAAAAACCTGGCCATTGAATATCGGTTTTCTCAACCCGCAGATCGATTAACCGATTCCGTCGCCGAGCTGATGGCGCTCGGCCCCGACATCCTGATTGCCCCGGGACCGCAAGCAGCCATAGCGCTCAAATCTGCGACCGCCACTATTCCCGTTGTGTTCGTGGGTGTCGCTGATCCCGTGCACCTCGGCCTCGTACAAAGCCTGTCGCGGCCAGGTGGCAACATTACGGGCGTGACGACCAATGTTCCCGATGACTTCTTTGCAAAACGCCTCGAAATTCTTCGAGAACTTGTTCCCGGCGCATCCAAAATCGCTGTTTTGGTCAACCCCGACAATCCGCTGCAAAGCCTGTACTTCGCGGAAGAGATCCCCCGCATAGCCCGGAACCTCGGCGTGGCTCTGCCTCTCGTTCCGGCGACCACGCCAGAAGAACTCGACCTTGCCTTTGCCTCGGCCGTCGCCCAACGCGCCGATGCGATCATTGATTTTGGCGATGCCCTCACTTATGCCCAGGCACAGCGGATCATCGCGCTCGCGGCTAAGTATCACCTGCCAGCAAATTATTTATTTCGACATTATGCCAATGGAGGATTATCGGTATACGGGGCAGATACAGCCGATCTATTCCGCCGCGCTGGCGACTATGTTGACAAGATCCTCAAGGGCGCCAAGCCTATGGACCTCACGGTAGAGAGGCCAACAAAGTTCGTCCTCATCATCAACATGAAGACGGCCAAGGCGCTCGGTCTCACCGTTCCGCCATCGTTGCTGGTACGTGCCGACGAGGTGATTGAATAGAAGGCCCGCCGCGCTGCATGAGTCTGGTGTTGGCCCGTTCCGGACCAGCTGCGCCGGTTCCACCGCAGTTCGGGGTAGGCCGGAAGTGACTGGTAGAGGTCTGCACCGACGCGATTGACCCGTAGCCGAAATCGGAGGGGCACGCGACGATGAGGAGGGTACCGGGGGAACCAATTGGCGCGTGCTAAGTTATCAGCGGTTCGGCGGGCTGCAGGGGCGTCCGCCCATGTTCATTTCAATAGGCGAGGCTCGCATCGGGCCGTCGCTCCTCTCGCCCCGAGAGCCGAGCGCCTCATGTCAAACGTCGAAGAATTCCCGCTGTCCGCCCGCCAAAGGCCCACGGAGTTCGAGGCGCTGGCCGCGGCCGGCCGCGCCGCGCTCGATGCCATTCCCGGCGCGGTCTATCTTTGTGACGCCGATGGACTGCTTGTCGCCTACAACGCCGAGGCCGTGGAATTGTGGGGCCGAACACCTGACATCGTCAGGAAGGAGCGCTTTTGCGGTTCACACCGGCTCCACCTGCTCGATGGAAGTCCGCTTGCCCATGCCGACTGTCCCATGGCCACCGCGGTTCGTATGGGAACGCCGACGCGCAATGCCGAAGTCATAATGGCGCGGCCGGATGGCTCTCGCTTCGCGGCCCTGCTCAACATCCGGGCGTTGCGCGATCAAGCTGGCCGCATCCAAGGCGCCATAAATTGCTTCCAGGACATCACCGGACGCAAGCAGGTCGAGGAGGAAGTCCGCCGGAAGACGCAGGACCTGGAGGACTTTTTCGATAATGGGGCGGTGGGCCTTCATATCGTCAGCGGAGAAGGGATTATCCTTCGTGCCAACAAAGCTGAGTTGGATCTGCTTGGGTACAGGCGCGAGGAGTACATTGGTCGCCACGTCGCCGAGTTTCATGTCGACGCGCCGGTGATCGGCGATATCCTTCACCGTCTTTCATGTGGCGAGCCGCTCGATCGCTACCCTGCGCGGCTGCGGGCGCGTGATGGCTCTGTCAAGCACACGCTGATTACGTCGAACAGCCGTTTTGTGGACGGCAAGTTCGTCAACACGCGCTGCTTCACCATTGACGTCACCGAACTGCATGCTGCCGAAGAGGCGCGCCGAGCTGGTGAAGCCCGGCTCGCGGCAACTTATGAGGCCGCCAGCGTCGGCATCTCCGAAACCGACGAGAACGGCCGCTTCTTGCGGGTGAATGATTCCCTCTGCCGCATCTCTGCGCGCTCGCGCGACGAGCTGTTGCGGATGACCTTCTTCGACTACACCCATCCCGACGACCAGACCGAGGACGCTGAGTTCTACGCGCGGCAGGTCCGTGGCGACATCGACAACTACACGATTCGCAAGCGCGCACTGCGGCCTGACGGGTCCGTGCGCCATCTCGACATTTTCAGCTCGTCGGTGCGGGATTCGGCAGGCCGATTCCTTTATGGCGTGCGCGTCGCCCAGGATGTCACCACCACCAAACAACTGGAGGACCGCCTGCGCGACGGCGAGCAACGCATGCGCGATCTCCTCGAGGCGCTGCCAGCAGCCATTTACACGACGGATGCTGAGGGTCGCATCAATTTCTACAATCGGGCGGCGGTCGAGATGGCGGGCAGAACGCCGCAGCCGGGCGACGAATGGTGTGTGACCTGGAAACTCTATTGGCCCGACGGCACGCCACTGCCGCACAATGAGTGCCCGATGGCCGTCGCGCTGCGCGAAAACCGTGAGGTCCGCGGTGCCGAAGCGGTGGCCGAACGCCCGGACGGCAGACGCGTACCCTTTATTCCTTATCCGACGCCCCTGCGAGACGCCGCGGGAAATCTGGTCGGCGCCATCAACATGCTGGTCGATATCAGCGAGCGCAAGCGCGCCGAGAACGCCCAAAAGGTCTTAATTGACGAGCTCAACCATCGTGTGAAGAACACTCTGGCCACCGTGCAGTCGCTCGCGAGCCAGACCGCGCGCCACGCCGCCGACCTGCAGGAATTCCTGCCAACGTTCACTGGGCGGCTGCTTGCGCTTGCCCGCGCGCATGACCTGCTCACCAGGCGAAACTGGCAGGAGGCACCTTTAGAAAGGCTGGTCTACGATATCGTTGCTCCGGTGTCGGGCGGACGCGTGACGACGCAGGGGCCCCACGTCGATCTGGACGCCCGAACGGCGCTGAGCATCACCATGGTGCTCAACGAACTTCTGACCAACGCTGCAAAATACGGCGCACTCTCGGTGCCAGACGGGGCTGTGTCCCTCACTTGGCGGCTTGGCCCGAACGAACTGTCGCACAACACGGTGGAGTGCGAGTGGCGCGAACGTGGCGGGCCACTGGTTTCGCCACCCAAGCGGCGCGGCTTCGGCACGCGACTGATGGAGCGTTGCGTCGAGCATGACCTCGCCGGCGAGTTCGATCTGGTGTTCGAGCCGGAGGGCACCCGCTGCCGCATGGTGTTTCCCATTGTGCCTGCATCGTCCAATGGTTGAGCTGTCCGGCGCCAGGGTTCTCCTGGTCGAAGATGAGGGATTGGTGGCCCTCATGATCGAAGACATGCTCGAGGAATTGGGGTTGAAAGTGGTCGCCTCGGCCGCCCACGTAACGAAGGCGTGCGAACTTGCCACCAGGGCAACGTTCGATCTAGCTTTGCTTGACGTCAACCTGGCCGGGAAGTTCGTTTTCCCGGTAGCGCGCATCTTGCGCGACCGAAAGATTCCTTTCCTGTTCAGCACCGGCTACGGCGGACCGCCGCTGGAGGAGGAATTCAGGAATGCCCCCGCAATCGGCAAGCCGTTTTCCATCGACCAATTGAAGGAGCAATTGCGGCTGATTCTGGCGCTCCCATAGAGGCGCAGCTTGCGCGCTTCGCGGGTGTTTACGCCAGAGACGTCTCTTCTCATCAAGGCAGTGTTGCTAGGAAGCCACTTCCCCTCAACATCGCTCGAGCGCAGGAACGGAGGCGAGCCCTTCGAATTCTATCGGGTGATCGACGCATTCGGGGGAGCAACATTTGAACGAGAATAAAAGGCTGGCTTCGAACTCGCCCGAGTCTTCGCAGTCGCTTGTTCTTTCCGCCGCGGCGCTTCTGGAAAAGACGGAGGATCCGAGCCCAGAGCCTCTGAACGACAACCACATTACAGTGGATTTGATGGAGCCATTTCCTGCGGGATGGTGGGCTTCGTCTTAAAGTGGGCTGCGAAGGACTCGGCGTGCTCGGAACTGTTGTCCGCCGATGGCCACATACTTTTTTGATCAGCACATTAGCTGCGAGATCGACGTTCACCCCGAAGGGACTGATCTGCTCGACCTCAGCACCGCAAAACGGATGGCCCTCTCGCGGGGTCAGAGGAAGCGTCAAGAGCAGCAGTTATACGGCTCGTTGCCGAATACAACCTAGCCCATTGCAGATAATCCGCGAGATAGCAATCGCTCCAAGATTTTGCACGTCGCGTTCGGGGACGAACTCGACGACGTCGAGCCCAACTATTCTGCACTTTGACGCGACACCCTGCATAAGATCGACAACGTCAAAATAGGATAGACCGCCTGGCTGTGGTATGAGCACGCCTGGGATGACTGATGGATCGAGACCGTCGCAATCAATGGTAATCAAGCACTCGCTATCGTCCTCTATCTCTGCAAGAACGCTTGCGATCCCATGAAGCCGAATATCTCTTGCTGTGACGATCTTGGTGCCCCACGCCTTTGCACAGTCAAATTCGGCACGACCAGAGCCGCCAATGCCGCGCAAACCAACCTGCACGATGCGTCTTACCCAGGGCAATTCGCTGGCTCGCCGCATTGTGCTTGAGAATGTATAGTCCGATCCGTTTCGCTGATCACGCCAATCAAGATGGGCATCAATCTGCAGGATCGTTAGCCCTTTGCTTTTGCGAAATGCTTCGAAGAAAGGTATCGGAACTGAATCATCCCCGCCTAGCAGGATCGGAACTGCGCCAGCCGAAAGGACAGCTTGCGTGGTCGTTCTGATGGCATCACGATTGCTCTCAGGTGTCATGGGATCCGTCACCAAGTTTCCACCATCCAAGACCTTCAATTTGGCTGGAGTGAGCAGCTCCGCTTCTTGATCAAAATCCCAACGGGTGAGATCGCTCTCATAATGACGCAGAGCGCGACGAATGAAGTCCGGCGCTTTGGCGGCATGGCTCGTCTGACCTACAACGTACGGCGTGGCATCGGAAGCGCCAAACAAGATCACGTCGGCCGCGGGCAGGGCGCTGGTCAAGTCACAAGCCTCAACGCCCAGAAAAGTCGGCCTGTCGGGATGCATTGCAAGTATCCGAGATTGTCTATGCGTCCCTTTCAACCTGAGTCGCTTGATCGGGTTCCGATGGCAGCGGCGGTGTCCTAGGACGTCCGCAAATGTGAAGGGTTTTGGATGCCGGCCCCATGACGGTGGGGCGGCGTGCACGGGGCCGGCGTCCGAAAGCCTCCAGGGGAGGGAAACCGCGCATGGTGGGCGGGAATGGCGCGGCAGGCTCTATGGGGATTTGAGCGCCGCAGGCGAGTTGGCCGATTGAGTTCGAACCGATGCAGCGAACTGCGGGGCGGTGGCGCGGCGGCGACTGAGTGGTTGGCGGCGTCTAACTCGCAGCATTGTCGGCGGATTGGACGATAGCAGAACATTTGGATGCACTCCGCGGTGGCCGTTCGATGAGCGGCGGGCAAGATGATCGTTTTGCAGAACCGCCGTTGTGTGGTCATGAGGTGTCGATCCTGATGGCGCGGGTTGGAGCGGCTGGCGAATGGCGCGGTGTCTCGCCGCGCACGAAGAGCTCGATGAGGATCATACGGCCGCCGCAGCATGGACACCGCGGCTTGTCGGCGTCGGCGATGGTCTCGGTGGGCGCATCCTCACGTTTTTTGATGGCGAGCAGCTCGCGGGCGCGTGCGATGTTGCCGGCGCAAGCGCCCCGCGCCAGCAGGCCGTAATGGCGGATGCGGTTGAAGCCCTTTGGCAGCACGTGGATGAGGAAGCGGCGGATGAACTCGCCGGTGGCCAGGATCATGATCTTCTGTCGTCCGCGGCCCTCGACGCGGTAATCCTTCCATCTGAAGGTGACACCGTGCTGGTCGAGGGCGATCAGGCGGCTGTTGGCGATGGCGACGCGGTGTGTATAGCGCGACAGATAGGCCAACACGGCCTCGGGACCGCCGAACGGACGCTTGGCATAGACCACCCATTCGGCGTTGCGCAGCGGTGCGAGGTGAGCCGCGAAGGCTTGCGCATCGGCAAGTGGCGTTTGATTGCCGAATAAGTACAGGCGGCCGGCCTTGTGGGTCGCGATGAGCTTCTCCAGGAGCAGCCTGCGGAACAGGCGCGAGAGCACGCGCACCGGCAGGAAGAAGCCGGAGCGGCACGCCACCCAGCGCTCGCCATCGAGCGAGATGCCGCCGCCCGGTACGATCATGTGGACGTGCGGGTGATGGGTCATGGCCGAGCCCCCAGCTGTGCAGCACGGAGGTGATGCCGATGCGGGCGCCCAGATGCTTTGGATCGGCGGCGATCGTGGTCAGCGTTTCGGCCGAGGCCTTGAACAGCAGGTCGTAGATGACGGCCTTGTTTTGGTAGGCGATGTCGGCGATGCCCGCCGGCAGCGTGAACACGACATGGAAGTACAGCACGGGCAGCAGATCGGCCTCGCGCTCGGCGAGCCATTGCTTCGCCGCGGCGCCCTGGCACTTCGGGCAATGCCGATTGCGACAAGCGTTGTAGGCGATCTGGGTGTGGACACAATCCTCGTATCGCTCGACATGTCCCCCGAGCGATGCCCTGCGGCAGCTCTCGATGGCTGACGTGACCTTGAGCTGGCCGAGGCTCACATGGCCGGCGTTGGCTTGACGCCATGCCGGTCCACGGTCGCGGAAAATATCCGCGACCTCCAGCGCTGGGCGCGGCACGCGAGCCGCACGTCAGGCGGGTGGCTCGGCCTCCTTGAGCTTGGCCCATGATGTGATCGCGCAGGCTCATGATCTCGCGGATCGTCTTGGTGGCGAGGCGGGTGTAGAGCGCCGTGGTATCGAGCTTGGCGTGGCCGAGCAGCACCTGGATCACTATGATATCGATGTTCTGTTCCAGAAGATGGTGGCAAAGTTGTGCCGGAGTGTGTGCGGAGATACCCGCTTGTCGATCCCGGCCATGTGGGCAGCCGCATGGCAGGCGCGATTGAACTGGCGCGTGGTAAGAGGACTGACTGGCATCGGCGCAGGTGGTAGTGGCCGTATCGTTGCGGGCTTTGATATCAGCACAACGGGTTTGCGGCCCGGAAGTCCAAAGAACGCATCCTCTCGGAATGGCCAGCAGCACTATGCCGCCTTGACGCTATCTTCATCAACCGGCCCCGCGATGATCGGCAGAGGATGCGTACCGCGTTCATGGAAGTGGGACGCCGCTGTGCGATCGATAGCCAGGCTGAGAAGTTCCGGTCGACTGTAGTGGCCGCGCGAGTCCATCATCTGCTTGCGGCGATCGATCATCGAGAAATCGAGATCGGCAATCACGTGGCCTTCGCCGGATCGCAAGGGTTCACCGATCAATTCACCTTCGGGTGAAATAATTGCAGTGAAGCAGCCGCCGGAAATCGGGCCAATGCTGCATCCGGTGTCCTTCATGATCTGCGCTTGCTGTTCGCCATCAAGCCACGCTGTTGCGTTGACGACGAAACAGCCCGCTTCAAGGGCGTGTTGGCGGATATTCACTTGTGTCTGCTCGGCGAAGCGATCACCGGCGAACGAACCCGGGTACATGGCTGAATGGATTTGCTCGCCGTCAGCCATAAGGGCATAGCGCGCCAGCGGATTGTAGTGCTCCCAGCATGCCAGCTGGCCGACACGGCCGACGGCGCTATCCACTGCGCGCAGCCCGGAACCATCGCCCTGGCCCCAAATCATGCGCTCATGGAAAGTGGGACTGATCTTGCGCCGGCGCTGGATCAAGGTGCCGTCTGCGTCGAACAACAATTGCGTGTTGTAGAGCGTGCCGCCGTCGCGTTCGTTGACGCCTATCGACACCACCATCGTGGCCTGCCTCGCAGCCTCGCCGATGGCTTCTGTGGTGGCTGAGGGTACCGCTATGGCTTGATCGAGCAGCCTGAGGTGCTCCTTGCCTGTCCTGATCTCGAAGGGCGTCTGCACAAACGAGAAATAGGGATAGTATGGTACCACTGTTTCCGGAAACGTCGCGAACTGGACCCCCAGCCTGGCGAGCTCGGCGATCTTTCGGATTACTCTTTGCACTGTTCCTTCCCGGCTGTAGAGCACGGGGCTGATCTGTACGGCAGCGGCTTTGACGACCGTCATGTTGTTTCTCCGAGAACTGTGATTGAAATCGACGGCCGTCGGCCGCTCACACAGCTTGCCGAAACGCCACCGCTGAAGTGCATGCGAAACGGAGAAAGAACTCCTGTATCGCTTGATCGGTCGTGGCCCGGGCTATGGCCAATGCATCAGCACCAAGGGCGGACCCCTCGACGGAGAAGAACGTCAGATCATGCAGCCCGATACTGCCGAGGATAGCTTTAAGATATGGCGTGAGAAAATCGGGCTGATGCGTGCGCTCGCCGGAAAATCGCCCGCCCGAGGACACTGCGACAAAGACCGGCCGGTCGTGCAGCGCCCCCACTTTTCCTTGGGCAGTCACGTCGAAAGTTCGACGGACCCGAACGACGTGATCAATCCACGCCTTGAGAGCGGCTGGCACGGTGAAGTTATGCATTGGAGTTGCGATGACCACGCAGTCGGCGCTCTCCAACTCTTGGATCAACTCTTCGGACCGCGACATCGAGCCCTCGGCAAATAGTTCCGCGCACGATCGCTCGGTCCCACCGAGAGCAGTTGCGTAACGCTCATCGAGATCGGCGATGGCGTCGCTGATGGCTCGAATGATGACGGTTGCCGCGGGCTCGCTATCCAGCAAATTGCCGATGATTTTCTGAGATAGCCTGTAACTCTCCGATGCCCGCCCCCGGGGGCTGCAAATCAAATGCAGTATCTTCTCCATTGACTATCCGATCGCTGCTGTTTGAACTCGGATCATGAACGATAAGCAATGGAGGCCTGCATCCAAGGACCATGAAGGAGCTTTGCGACTGGTCCATGATATGCCCCCGCGCTGGGCTAGACTGCTGGAGTCCTGCGAGAACTGGAGACCCATCCGAACCGTTGTGGCATAGTGGTTTCCTTCATGGAAAAGATCGGATCGGGCCATGTCTGCCGCCACGCCTGGAAGGATCTCTCCGCTGGATCCGACGGCGACCGAGCCATTCTACCGCCAGATTTACGAACGGTTCCGGGACGCGATCGCCAATGGAATGTTGAAGCCCGGCGACCGCATTCCTTCGGCGAGGGCACTGACCGGGGAATTGGGACTCGCCAGAGGTACCATCGAAACCGCTTATTCCTTGCTGGCCGCGGAGGGGTTAATCGAGGCACGCGGCCAGGCAGGCACCATTGTAAGCCCGGACCTCAAGCCGCGTACGCTCATGGCAAGCCCAGCGCCGCCTTTGGACTTCGCTCCGGACGCTCTCAGTTTTCGTCCCGATACGATCTTACCCTTTCAGATGGGCTTGCCTGCCCTGGATGCGTTTCCAAGAAAGATTTGGGCGCGCCTTACCGCGCGCCGTGCGCGCGCCATGCAGCCTTCCGATATGATCCATCCTCCTGTCCAAGGCTTACCTTTGCTGCGCGCGGAAGTCGCCAGATACCTTCAGGTCTCGCGCGGCATCAACTGCACTGCATCGCAGGTGTTCATCACCTCGGGGTATCGCCAAACCGTCGAGCTGATCGGCAACGCCCTGCTCAAGGCGGGCGATCGCGTCTGGCTCGAAGACCCCGGATACCCGCCCACGCGAGAGATATGCAAGTATATGCATGTTGAAAGCGTCTTGGTCCCTGTCGATGGGCAGGGCATGGTTGTTTCCGACGCGGTCAAGCTGGCGCCCCTGGCGCGCGCAGCGGTAGTCACGCCTGCGCATCAGAGCCCGCTCGGCATGTCCTTGTCGTTACCCCGACGTCTTGCGCTACTGGATTGGGCCGCGCGAAACAAGGCGTGGATCATCGAAGACGATTACGATGGCGAATACCGCTATGTCAGCCGCCCGCTCCCTGCGTTGAAGAACCTCGACCGCGATGGGCGGGTGCTCTATGCGGGCACGTTCAGCAAGGTGCTCTTTCCGGGTATGCGGCTTGCCTATCTCGTAGTGCCGGAAGAGCAAGTCGAGCTGTTTGAGCAGGTCACTGAAAGCCTTTCGGCTGGCTGCCCCGGGCTCACGCAATCCATCGTCACTGCATTCATTAGCGAAGGACATTTTGCCCGCCATATCCAGCGAATGCGGAAACTCTATGCCGAGCGCCGGGAAGCGACCGCGGCTGGCCTGGAAAGCGTGCTCGGAAAATATGTGCGCATAGACTTGCAGCCCGGGGGCATGCACCTGATCTTGCGTCTGCGAGGCAATCGTTCAGACCGCCGGCTGGTTGCAAGCATGCGGAAGCAGAAGCTTTACGCCGAGGCGCTCACGGACTGGACGGCGCGCAACGATGGTGCCTCAGCCCTACTTTTGAGTTTCACGAATATTGATTCTCAGCGTACAGCCGAAAATCTCGGAGGGCGCATTTTGAAAATGATGTGACAGCCGCTTGAGAGGGACCTCTGGACCAGGAAAATGATGGTCTAGCAACGGAGGCCGATCATGGACCTTCTTGGATAGGCCAAGATGCGAGACGATCGAATCTCTCAACCAGATGAGGATTCAATCATGAACAAGCGCATCGATTACGCCAAGGCGTCGCCGGAAGGCTTCAAGGCTTTTGGAGGTGTCTACGTCCATCTTCAGAAGAGCGGCCTTCCAAAGCAACTGGTCGATCTCGTGTATCTACGGGTTTCTCAGATCAACGGCTGTGCCTACTGCATCGACATGCACTCCCGCGATCTGCTCAAGTCTGGCGTCGCCGTCGACAAGCTCGTGCTGGTTCCTGTGTGGCGCGACGCGGGTGAGATCTTCAGTGCGCGCGAACGCTGTGCGCTGGCCTGGACGGAGACCGTGACGCTAGTGGCGGAAACCGGGGTTCCGGAGGTCGACTATGAGGCCGCGACGAGTGCATTCAGCGACAAGGAATTGGCTGACCTCACCTATGCCATCGGCTTGATGAACGCATTCAATCGATTTGGAATCTCATTCCGCTCGATTCCCCGCGCCGTCAGCGAGTCCTGAGGGACCCCCAGTGAGCAAACATGTAGCGCATGGACATCCGTCCATGCGCATCCGGCCCCCCTACAAACGCCGCCCAGCCGTAGTGCCTGGCGATCGCGGATGGATCGCCTCCATGGAATGGATAATGTTAACCGCCGCCGGCTTCCTCGAGATCGGATTCGCCTTTGGCATGAAGTGGTCCGCAGGTTTCACGCGGCTGCTACCCGCGCTGTTTGCGGCCGCCACCGGCTTATCAAGTGTCGTTCTTCTCTCATTGGCACTCCGCACACTTCCAGTCGGCACGGGGTACGCCGTCTGGACCGGCATCGGTGCCGCAGGTACTGCCGTTCTAGGTATCGCAGTGTTCGGCGACTCTGCGTCGCCGGCGCGGTTGTTTTGCATTGCTTTGATTGTGGCAGGGGTGATTGGGTTAAAGCTTGTCTCCGCAAACTGAGACGCGTGAAGCGTTCTGGTGGTGACAATCTTCGTGAGGCAGCAAGCCCTTTGTCCGCCTCGGGTCAATCGCGTCGGTTTGCCCGTGAGGCGATGACTTCCGTTCCGGTCTAGCCGGACAAGCGGACGTGGTCAGATCGGACAGGCATGTCTCGAACTGAACGAGCGACATCGCCTTGGCGCTCACGCGTCGGCCCGCAAGAGCGACCTTATTTCGCTTGCGGGCTAGTTCGAGACGCAGCTTCGAGATCGAGGTGCCGATCTGAGCGAACGCGGCGTCAATCTCGCTCGGCGTGGTCAACATGAATTTGGGCAGCACGGGCGACACGCCGGTGCCGTCATCAAGCTGAACGGCGTAGATCGTGGTGTTCTTGGCCTTGACCGCGGCGCACAGCGTCTCCATCCGCGTATCGATCTTTCCGCGCTCGGTCGAGGACGTGCTCATGGAGCCGTCGCCGTTCCAGCGGTTGACTGTGTTCTGTCCGTCGGTGAACAGGATGATCACGTGCTGGTACTGGTTGTTGACGTCCTCGGCCGGGGCGTTCAGCGGCGACTGGCGCAGCAGCGACAGCCAGCCCCAGTGCAGCCCGATGGTCTGATTGGTGCCGCCGTTCGCCACCATCGCCTCGATGGTGCTCTTGACGGTGCTGAAGGTGCTTGTCAGCGCCAGCATCTTGGCCGGGCAGTACGGTCCTGATCCGCGACGAACTGGGTGGTCAGCGATGAGGGGGCCGCGTCGGAGACGTCGTAGCTCTAGTCGCGGTCGGTGACGCAGCCGTTCCAGTTCGAAGTCGAAGGAGAACCGACGGAGTGGCTCCAGGTGTACCCGTGCCCCTTGCACATCGCCCTCGTGTACCAGGAGCTTCTTCCGGAACTGCAGTAGGAGTTGCCGGAGGCATCCTCCGATCTTGGATCCCAGAAGTCCCAGCGCAGCCAGTTGGCGCTGGCCTTATCGGTACCGACGTTTACGGCGCTCGCGAAGGGCACGACGGAGAACATGACGTCGCCGGGGGTCTTGGCGAGCGCCCCGAGCTTGTCGACGAGGTTCTTGGACGCGGTCTTCAGGTTCGAGAGCTTGGTGCCGCTCATCGAACCGGTATTGTCCAGCACCAGCGCGATGCGCAGCAGGTTGCTGCCCCAGGTCGAAGTCGAGGAGACGCCGAATCCTAGAGTCGGGAAGCCGGCGATCTGCATGAACTGGGACTTGATCGCGCCCGAGGCAGTCATCGCCACCGTCAATCCCTTCCCGCCGCTGTTGGCGGTGTAGGTCGCCGCCGCCTGGACGCTCTGCACGTCGGTCTCGGTTGTACAGTGCGGCGAAGTAGGCCGGCCCCGCCGTGGGAATCTGGTCGGTCGTGATCTTGCCGTCCGACAGGTTCTTGGCGACCATCAGCGAGGCCGAATCGAGCGCGCCCTGCATCGCGGTGCGAGCCCGGCCTGCCCGGCTATAGTCGATCGCGGCGCCGACGAATGACGGGATCGGCAGCAGGGCGATGGCGAAGATCACGGCGATGTTGCCGCGCTCGTCGCCGGCGAAGCGGCCTGATAAGGTGGCGGCGGAACGCGGAATCGAGGTCATGGGAATTCCTTTGCAAGAATTCCTTGAGCCAGAGCCCCACAATTTGCCCTTAAGCAATCCTCGAAAATGCCAGCGAAACGCCCTTCTTCATCGTGCCGCGGCGGAGAGTCCGGAATTCCTAGACACTTTAGGTTCCCGATGCTGCTTTGGCGTGCGCGAACTGGACATTTGCTGTCACTGTGGCACAGGACTGAAGCGACCATGCCGCCCCGGGATTGCGGAGGCCATTTGGTTTAAGTTATGCCGCCATCGCGGGTTGTTCCAGCAGGGCGGAGTAGCGTTGCGCGGCTTCGGCCGTCCGCGGCGGCTATGGCGGATGGCGAATCCGAGTCTCGACGAGGTCTGCGCCATCATCGTACTCTTCGTGTACGGATTGGTGGCTGGTCGAAGCGTCGGACCATCTAAGCTGGGCCGTAACCTGCTCAAGGTATTTATTGTCGAAAGGCTTGAGGAGGTCGCCGGCGAAAACGGCTTCAGCAGGAAAGTCGCGTCGCTTATGCACCAAAGCGCCGCCGGACATCAGACAATGCTCAACCCTGGGTACCGGCCTCTCGCATATCGAGCAACCTCGCACCCGACCCCCAAGCTCGTGATCGTGATTGCGCAATCAGATCGAGATGATCGTGAATCCTTCTTCGATGCTACGACGTATTATGGCCAGCGGCGCAGGAACGTAGAAAGCCGAAGGGTGTTGCCGATCACCCATTCCATTCCGCGCTGGCGACGTCATCGTGCGGATCGTCCCGAGGCACCGCACATGGCTCTAGAGCGCACAAGTTCTCCATCGTTTTTGTCTGATTTCCAGACCGCGCTCCGGCGACGGCCCGCGGTCGCGATGGTCGCGGGCGCAGCGGCTCTTCTGGCGGCGACGGCGCTCGTAAACCGGTATTTCGCGCGCAAGGCGGAACGCGAGAATCCGCCGCAGGGCAGATTTATCGATATCGACGGCGTTCGGCTCCACTACATGGAACGCGGTAGCGGCCGTCCGCTTGTCCTTTTTCACGGCAATGGGAGCATGATCCAGGATTTTCAATCGAGCGGCCTGATCGACCTCGCTGCCAAGGATTACAGGGTAGTCGCGTTCGACCGCCCGGGCTTTGGCCACAGCTCGCGACCCCGCAGTATCGTTTGGGGACCGGACGAACAGGCGGACTTATTCCAAAAGGCTCTCGAGCGACTCGGCATCCGGGGAGCGATTGTGCTCGGGCATTCTTGGGCAGCCTCGGTGGCGATTGCCTTGGCCATAAGGCACCCCTCGTTCGTCGAAGCGCTGGTGTTGGCGTCCGGATACTACTTTCCGAATCCCAGGGTCGATCTGGCCACGCCGTCCGTGCCTGCGGTACCGGGGCTTGGGGACATCGTCAGTAACACAATCTCGCCGCTCGTCGCGCGACTGATGTGGCCCGGACTCATGCGCAAGATATTCGGACCGCAAAGCGTCCCGGAGAAGTTCGCCGGCTTTCCAGTCGAGATGGCTGTTCGGCCGTCTCAACTCCGCGCCAGCGCTGAAGAAGCCGCAATGATGGTCCCCATCGCCCTTGCAGCTTCAAAAACCTACAGCGAACTCACAGTGCCGACCGTCATAATCGCGGGTGAGGACGACCGCTTGATCGAATTCGAGCAATCCGCGCGATTGCGTGACAAGGTCGAGCAGAGCAGGTTGCGACGTATCGCCGGAGCAGGGCATATGATCCAGCAGTCCGCAACCTCGGATTTGATGGCGGCTATCGAAGAGGCGGCATCTATGTCCGCCAAAGGCGAGAGAGATCCGGCACATGTCGACCGCTAAGCGGCTGGCATTCCGGGCAGGTATCGCTGATCGAGTCCAGGACGTCCCGGATCTCGGCAACCGCTTGTTCCCGGAGAAAGACCGGACGGAGGACGCTGCCGAGCGAGATCGATGGCGCGTCCGCGGGTGTGAGGGTCCGCTTTGTCCTTGGCCCAGCCATGCTCCTCGCATTCGTGGATCGCGCCGGCGTCCTGCAACACGTTGATCGCCCAGCCTCGCAGCGTCTGTACCGCCGGCCGTCGTTCCTTCGTCATAAGCATCCAGATCACTCCTGCGAGGACGAATCCTTCTGCCCACCTGCTTGTTCCGAGCGGTTAGCACGGAGCAGGGATTCGCAATCGAGAGCGCCAGGGCTTGTCCACCTGTTCCCGCCGCGCGTGCAGAACGCTACCTTCCCGCCGCGGGGGCTTCCTTCGAGCCGCGGGCGACGATTCTGAGCGCCCCGTCCGGAAGCGGGCGCTGCAGCTTCAGGGCCTCGTCCGCGGGGGCGGTCATCCAGGTCTCGACTTCGTCGCGCGTTGTCAGGATCACGGGCATCGCCTTCGGGTGCACGGCGCCGACCTCGACGTTCGGCTCGGTCGTCAGGAACGCGTAAAGGTCGTTGGTGGTCTCGCCCTCCTTGACCTTCCGGACCGACGTCCAGTTGGTCCAGATGCCGGCGAAGCAGGCGAGCGGACGGGTCTCGTCGAGCGCGAACCAGACGTCGCCGCCTTCGGCTTTGTTGAACTCGCTGAACGAGTTGAACGGCACCGCGCAGCGGTGCTCCGGACCCAGCCACCGCGTCCAATGTTTGCCTCACGTTGCGGATGTTGGTCGTGCCGGAATCCGGCTCCATCCGCAGCAATTCCTTGAAATCGACGGTCTTACCCTTCGCTTGCAGCTTCTCGGCACGCTTCTTGGTGGCATCCATCAGCGCCTTCGACGACGACGGCATGCCCCAGCGCGAACTCGCGGCCGTCGGCGCCGGTCCGGACGATCGGCGCCGTGTAGTCCGGAAACACCCCGGGCATCGGCGCGAGGTTGCCGACGTAGCGGTTGACGACCCGGAATAGCGCGCTGATCGCGGCTTGATTGGTGGTGATCGAATAGAGATTACACATTCAGGTCCCCGGATCCGGATGGCGACCGCGCTGTGCCAACTGCAGCAGTGTCGCCGATGGGCGGCGGTTGGCCTTGGCGCACTTGCTGCAGCGGAGCCGGCCGGCCAGGTCGTGGACGAAGGTCGTCGGAGGGTGGGAAAGTTCGGCGAGCTCGACGTTCCGCCGCGTCTTGCAGCGCGAGCACTCGATCTTCAGCCAGCTATAGCCGCCGTTCACGGCCTGGTCGACAGTCGGCGAGGGGGCGATCGGCTCGCCGTCGGCCCACAGGCGCTCGTTCCAGCTTTCGCACAGCAGCTTGTCCGCGGTCCGGATCAGTGCCTCGCCCCTGGCTCTGGCATCGGCGGCCTGCGTCGCAAGGATCATGGTCATGGCCCGGGCGCGGCCGAGCTCCTTGTTGAGGGCCTTGCGGTCGCCTCCGGAGAGGGGCGTCGGGTGATACTTCGGCGCCATCGCCCGGGCTCCGGACCCGTCAGGTATCGAACGACGGCCAGCAGCCGTCTTCCTCATGGCGCCCAGTCCGCTGAGTGCAGATGTTGTCCAAGAGGCGCTGCCCGACGTCCCTCCAGACCGCGTCCGGACCGTACAGGCGGGCGGCATCGGCCTTCTGGATCTCGACGGTCCGGCCGCAGCGCCGGCAGCCCACTCTCAGTAAATGCTGGGGAATTTGGTCCAGCCGCAGCATCCGTCCGGACGCGCTCGCGCTCAGACGGCGAGCGTCGACGCCCCCGTCGTCCAAGAGCGCCTGCCAGTATTCCGGCGGCAGATCGTCCCCCGGCCCCGGTCCGCCGCGGGGAGGGGCCTTCCTGCTGATGGCAGCGGCCATTTTTTCCATCTGCTTAGGTGTGGGCATGCGCCAGCTCGCGGGGCGGTCGTTCATGCTTGGCATTAGAACATATCAAGAACAAGAGAGTCGAGTCCGGCTCTCGAAAAATCACACAGACGGTCGACCGGTGAGGTCGGAACCATGGTCGGCCGATCGCCTTGAATCCACCCGCCGCCCTGTTCGGAGTACCGCGTTGATGGCCCCTCGCGCCAACTGGAAAGGCTTCCTGCGCCTGTCGCTCGTCACCTGCCCGGTGGCGCTCTATCCAGCCACGTCCGAGAGCGAGAAGATCTCCTTCAACCAGCTGAACCGCCAGACTGGCCACCGTATCAAGTACCTCAAGGTCGACGCCGACACCGGCGACGAGGTGCCCAACGAGGACATCGTTAAGGGTTACCAGCTTGAGAAGGACCAGTTCATCGAGGTCTCCAAGGAAGAGCTCGAAGAGATCGCGCTGGAATCCACGCGGACAATCGAGATCGACGAGTTCGTCGACAAGTCCGACATCGATCCTCGCTACCTGATCCGCCCCTATTACATCCGCCCCGACGGCAAGGTCGGGCACGACGCGTTCGCGGTCATCCGCGAGACCATCCGTGAGATGGATAAGGTCGCGATAGGGCGCGTGGTGCTGACCAACCGCGAGCACATCATTGCGCTTGAGCCGATGGACAAGGGCCTCGTCGGCACTCTGCTGCGCTATCCATACGAGCTGCGCAGCGAGCAGGAGTATTTCGACGAGATCCAGGACGTGAAGGTCACCAAGGATATGCTCGATCTCGCCAGGCACATCGTGAATCAGAAGGCGGGGCGCTTCGATCCGGAGAAGTTCGAGGACCACTACGAGACCGCGCTGATCGAGCTCATCAACCAGAAGCGCGCCGGCAAACCGATCACCCCGAAGGAGCGTCCGCGCGGCGAGAACGTCGTCGATTTGATGGACGCCTTGCGCAAGAGCGTCGGCGGCACAGCTGCGGAGAGCAAGGCAGCGAAAAAGCCGGCAAAGAAAGCGAAGAAGGCGACGGCTGGCCAGAAGGAGTTGCTGATGCCGATCGCCGGGAAGAAGCTAGCGAAGGAAGCGGCGAAGAAGCCGGCGGCCGGTCGCCAGCGGAAGTCGGCGTGATCCGTTGACTCCTGACGGCCGATATTTCGTCGTCCGCGGACGCCTTTGGCACATGGCAAACTCGGCCCTGGGAGAGCAGGAGAGATCTGACCTGGTGCGGCGGCTTAAGAGCGCGAGGCGGGCGGTGGCGATGCCAAGGCGCGCAAGAATATTGAAGCGGAAGAAACGGCTCATTGGGCGGTCGAAAAGGCGAAGCGAGCCATCGGCGAGCGCGGCGCGATCTGGTGGAAGCACGGCGCGCCCGACCTCGCCGCCACATGATCAAGAACTGGCCGTATACCGGATGGTGCGCCAAGCTTCCGCGCTCGCGCCAGTGAGCACTCACACCTCAGGTCCAGCTGATTTTCGCGTTGCTGCTCCGAGCAGATCACGGACGAGCACAGCTTTGAGCGTTAGCTGGTGCGGATCGGTAGCATCCTCGCATCGTTGGCGCGTGTGGGGCGAAGGTTGACAGCCGGTGGCCGCGAGATAGGCGTGTCCGCTAGACTCTTCGAAACCGGACACGGCCAGCTCGCCCTAGCTAGTCGGCTACGGGCCACAAGCAGACCTGTAGCGGCAGCGGGCCGTCCGCAATTTTCTTGCCGACCCTAGTTGCCGGCCGATGTTCGCGCCGTTGATTATCCCGATGAACCCACAGGGGTACAACTGCGTCTTGATTTAATCCGAGAACCGCGCATGCTGTTCTTGCACGAGGGGCGCCATGTTGAATAACCGCTGGGGCATTCTCACCGTTCTCTTCCTTGTGCGTGCCACCATGGCCGTACAGTTTTCGAGCCTTGGTGCAGTCGCGCCGTTGCTGTCACGCGAACTTGTATTCAGCATTGCTGACGTCGGCATCCTGATCGGCCTTTACCATGCCCCCGGAATTGCACTGGCACTGCCCGGTGGCGCCTTCGGTCAGCGGTTCGGCGACAAGGCAACCGTACTCGGCGCGCTTGCCCTCATGCTCGCCGGTGGCGTGCTGATGGCATTGGCGCCGTCGTGGCCGTTGCAGATCACAGGCCGACTTGTGGCCGGCGCCGGTGCCGCGATGATGAGCGTCGTGCTCACGAAGATGTTGACAGATTGGTTCGCCGGAAAGGAAACCGCAACCGCAATGGCGATCTTTATCAATTCTTGGCCGGTTGGCATCGCGCTGTCGCTGCTGCTTCTGCCGCTGCTCGGCACACGCCTTGGCGTCAGCGCTGTGCACCTCGGCGTAGCCGCCTTCATCAGCAGCTGCATGCTGCTGCTCGGGATCTGCTACCGCGCGCCACCGGATACTGTGCAGTCCCAACCGGCAAGTCAGCACCTCGGCCGTGGTGTCGTCGTGGCGCTCGTCACGGCGGGACTGATCTGGGGCTTATTCAACATTGGATTCGCAGTGATCTTTAGCTTCGGACCATCGATGCTAGTCGAGCACGGGTGGTCGATTGCGGCCGCAGGTTCGGCCATCAGCATAGTCTTATGGATCTCGGCCGTGACCGTTCCCCTCGGAGGCTTCCTTGCTGACCGATTCCGGCGTCCGCAGCAAATTATCGTAGTCAGCTGTGTCGCCTTCGGTTCACTGTTATTGATATTGCCGCGCAGCGGCGCAGTGATAGCGATAGTCATGGCGCTTGGCGCTATTTCCGGGCTGCCGGCAGGTCCAATCATGAGTCTGCCGGCGAAGGTGCTGCAGCCGGGAACACGTGCGATCGGCATGGGTTTATTCTTTACCGTCTTCTATGTCTGCATGATGCTCGGACCCGCCGCCGCCGGCGCGATCGGCAAATGGGCCGGTAGCGCAGCGTCTGCTCTTGATTTCGGCGCCGCGATGATCCTCGCCTGCCCGCTGCTTCTTTGGCTTGGCAATCGCATTCCGGCGTTCACAACCAAGCCTGCGTGACGCCAGAACATTGCGGGACGGACCGCGCGTCAAACATTGCGCAGGCGGACTATTGCACCACCTCATCGGTTATGTTGCGTAATTTCCGCTTGGGTGAAAAAACGGAAACTCAGCGTACGCAAATCTCGTCCGCTGCGCCCACTAAGCTGACCATAGTGAGGGCGTCGCCACTTCGCTGATGGGCCACTTCCGGACTTATGCACCGCAAACAAGGACTTACTCGATCGGCAGGCCTTGGGTGATTATCGAGCGGTCCCAGCCAGTAATCGCACCCTTTGGAATTAAGCGGTTTAACACATCCGGGAAGGTGGCTTTCAACCCTAAGCTCCCCTGCCATCCTGTGTGCCGATCACGCAACGCCAGGCCGCTAGGCGTTCTGCCGGATGCCGCTTCATCCACTCGGCGAGCTGCGGCGCGCCCATCAGGCAGGACTGCATCGAGACGTCTGCGAAGTCCGAGGTGGTGACGGTCTGCCCGTGGCAATTTGCCGGAGAGGAGAGATTGCAGAGCACGGCGATGATCTTGATCATGACTGCAGAGTCCTGTCGCTGCGATCGGCTTTTGCCCGGATGATCTTGATGGCCTTGGCGACCGTGCGCGGATGCAGGCCTAGCGCGTAGATCACTTTCTTCTTCTTGCAGCCGAGATTGCAATCGAGGTATCCGCGCACTCGCTCGACGTTGAATGCCTCTAGCTCCTTGGAACCGGGGCGCAGGTTCAGCGCTTCAATGGTACAGAATTCGAGGAACATGTTTGAAGCTCCCACTCGGTCATCCATGCCATTCGCGTTCAGCGCTAGCAGCCGATGGGGCGAATGCTTTGGCCGCGTCAACATGCGAAGCTTTCTCAGCTCGCCGCTCGTAGTCGTCGGCAAGGGCCTTAAGCTGACCCGCAATCGCTGAGTCGGTCATGGTTTGGGCGGCGCGGAGCAAAGTCCGTGCTGTCTCTAGATATGCCTCGGCTCGCTGTGAGATCTGGACCATCACAAAGCCCTCGCGCGCTTTGGCAGCTGGTTGAAGGTGATCTGGAGCCAGCCCACCCAATTGCGGTCACTGCCCCTGCGAGCTCTAAAGCGATCGACGCACTTCTTGGAACAAAGAGGCGTTCGCCACGAGTGGTGCCGGACGAGACCAAACTTGCCTTCACAAACAGCGCATCGCGCAGCACTGCCAGATTTAATGCTTTCGGAGCAGTTGAGCATTGTAGTCTCCTCTTGGCTTTATCGCAGCTGTTTGTCGATCATCCTTGTCGCAACTTGATGACCCTGTGCGCCTTTCCAACGCATGCAGCCTAAGACGATCACGATCAGCAGCTCAATTGAACGTAGGTAATCGTCCGGCATCTAGAGGGTGACGGAACGATACGAAGGTTTAGGGCGCTCCCCTTGAAGCTGACCACTTCCGCAATGGGTCAAAATGCGAAGAACTCAACCCGAGCAAATCTTGTCTGCCATGCCTCGGTAAGCGGACCTCAGTGAGGTGCGCCGCCACTTCCATGGTGGGCCACAAGCCGACATCCCGGTGCCGCGGCTGACAGATCGCTCGCGTTCGCCGTTTATGTCCGCTACCTGGCGCAGCTGACCGACGACGGGCGGAAGTCCTCTGCGATCCAGTGGCGTGTCGCCGTGATCCGGAGCGCACGCGATATACGGGCGTCCAAGCGGCCTCCGTATCGGTTCCGCATAAGTCACCTTGCCGCGCGGTCAAAAAGCGCGCGACGATGGGTAGCATTGTTTTTCTGATCGTAAAGGTTCGTCTTTTTAGAGAGTGGATTTTATCGATCGTGGGTGCGCTCTCGCGAGAGGCAAGCATATGATTGAGCTTTGGGACAAATGGTCCGGGACCCTGGCGTCCGTCGAGACGCTTGCAGCCGTCGTTATTATTGCCGTGGTGGCGGCCGGCGCTATTACGCTGATCGAGACTCGGCGGCATAGGACAAAACATTGATCGGGGAGACGTCGGAAAACGGTGCATCTAGGCCAGAGTAGTTCAGTAATTTGCGGCGCTGGAAGACACTCCTATGCAGGAGGACAAAATGATCGCTTCTCATGCAAGTTGGACAAACAGGAATGCTCCTTGGCGGGACACATTCTGCATATTCGCGCTGTTGAGCATCCTGGTCGCAGCTCCCGCATTCCTGATGATGTACTTCCTGGATGTCCAACTCGTCTTGCCTGCGCTCAGCATTCTGCTTTTCTTGGACGCGATCGTCACAGCGCTCTTTGCTCGGGCAACTTCAGAAAATGAAACGTTAGAAAATGTAACGCTTTGGGATATTGCCGGTGCATTCACCATGATGGGCTGCGCTGCGGCGATTCTTGGCGAACCGGATCAAGTGGCACTGTTTTTCGAGCAACCGGTCGAACAACATCCGGGCACGCCGGCTGTGGGAGACAGTCACCAAGCCCCCTGACAGCCGGCGACGTCGAACTAGAGTTGAGTTAGAGCGGCCCCGTTTTGTCTGCGGCACGGGACTGCGACACGCATCGGTGAACCGATTAGACACATACCAACCACCAAAAATCCGCGCTGAGAGCGGGCCATTTCTCCCGGCACGGGGGAGTGCGACGCGTGTTGGATTTCTCAGATGTCTTGAACGTATTGTTGCAGGTCGTTCTGATCGACCTTGTGCTCGCTGGCGATAACGCCGTCGTCGTCGGACTTGCCGCAGCGGGACTTCCTCAGGCGCAACGAGTCAAGGCGATTTTGATCGGAATCGTTGCGGCGACGATACTGCGCATGCTGTTTGCCGGGTTAGCGACGCAAATCCTCCAAATCGTCGGCCTCCTGCTCGCTGGCGGGATCCTGCTGTTGTGGGTGTGTTGGAATATGTGGCGAGAGTTGCGCGCATCCTCCACAAATCCTATGGGTGCGAAGGAGACTGCTGGAGCAATTGCAGGAAACAAGCCCCGCAAGACACTCGTCCAAGCGAGTTGGCAGATTATTGCGGCCGACATTTCCATGTCGGTTGACAATGTCCTGGCCGTCGCAGGGGCGGCACGAGAGCATCCAGTGGTCATGATTTTCGGGTTGGGGCTTTCCATTGCGATGATGGGCGTGGCCGCTTCTCTTATTGCGCGCCTTCTGCAAAATCATCGATGGATTGCTTACGTCGGCCTGGCCGTCATTCTCTACGTTGCAGTCGAGATGATCTTTCGCGGAACATTGGATATCATGAAGGTAGCGTCGATATGACATGACATACGGCTGCTTGGTGGCCTGCGTCTGTTCCGGTCCCCTCATAGGAAGCACTTCCGCTTTGGGTCAAAGGCGGCGGTCGGCCCCCGAGTGGGACGAATTCCGTTCTACTCGTGCTCCGGACATGTCGCTGCGGTGTGCCAACCAACGCGATAAGCCAAAACCACCGTTCGAATGTGAAAGCAAGGAGCAGCGCGCGCACCACATACAACAGGGCTTGGTTGGAGAAAATGCAATGCGTTTTGTCTTGGAATTATGCCTTGTGTTCGCGTCGTGTGCTTCTGCGAACGCCGCGCCAAGGTGGCATCACAACTCGCGACAAGCCATCGCGCGTCCTGGCCAGGTGGTCACCCCGAGCTGTATCACTCCAGGCGGCGTGCGCATCTATCGCGACGATTCCGTTCCGGGAGGTCTCCGGACCGATCACGACGATCCTCCTGCCTACGATGATCCATCCAAGTTTGGCGGCGGCTGATGACTGAATCAGCGCGCGTGTGCTTTTGGTCACAGTCTGACTTTCATAGCGGCTAGAGCTGGGGTCGGCTTATCTCCTAAAGGCAGACATAGCGGCCCTGTAAGCGAAGGTCGGCGACGGGCCAACAACGGAAGCCGCAATTCTCGTTCGCGTCGCGGCAACCGAGGCAAAACTCGAACTGTTCTACACTCTCGCGCATAGCAGGTGGGCGGCTATGGGGAAGGCCAGTTCATCATTGCTCGTGAATTTACCCAGGGCGTTCCTGACGTCGGTGATTAGAGCTGCGCGCGCCGCAGCGTCTGCCTGTGATACCGGACCAGCCAATGGCGAGCCCGCAACGTAACTCAACACAAATCGCTCGACCGTCGGAAAGCGCACGGTCCCACTCCGCTGTTGAATTGCAACGTCCTGATGGCACGAACGAGAGCTTCCAATTCGTCGGCATTGGACAACCCAAATGGCGCACGCATGATAGCTATCGCGGCTCGACCAACGTGTCGCTGCAATGCGTCAGCCAGAACAGCAAATCCGGGACTTTCGTGAATGCCGTTCCACACCATCAGCGCGAGTCTTCCTTCGGGACCAAGAACCCTACGCATTTCGCGTAAGGCCGCGGGCCGGTCGGCGAAGAATTGCAGGCCCAACTGGCAATATACGACGTTAAATGAACCATCTCGGAATGGCAGCTTATCCGCACTCGCCTCTTGCCACTGGAGTTGTCCGCCGGACCGCGAATCCGGCGATGCGACTGATCTAGCGACGCTCAACATTCCAGGATTGAGATCAATCCCAACCACGGTACCACTTGGACCGACGCGCGTTGCGGCGATGCGCGCCACAACACCAGTGCCGCACGCGACATCGAGAATACGCTCGCTAGGCCGAGGTTGAGCTAGCTCAACAAGTATCGGAGCCCACACCCCAAACACAGCCGGCACCAGCTCTCGCTCGTATACCTCGGGCGCACTGCCCACGACCTGCCACTGTGCTTGCTGGCTCATTTTCATGCCTCCTACCTGCAAGAAATGTGACCGCAACCAGACTCTACAAAGTACGTTGGCCGTGAGGGCAGTATAACTCGATGCTATGAAGTCAGCTATGGGTCAAGGCGGCGGTCCGCACCGGAGACGATGACTGGGGGAGATGTAGGGCATCGGCGCAGGGGCAAACTTCGGGTCGCGTGCCGAGATCGCTATAAACGAGCGTCAAGCTTGCCACGTAATCGCACCACTGGATGGGGTTAGAACGCCATGACTTATCGTGCGCGTACTTCTCCAAAAGCAGCCGATTACATTCCTCTCCCGGAGCCTTCCGCGAAATATGCCCTGCGACCAGCACACACACACACCGTAGAACCAGTCAGCCACACTGACTTGCGTATTCAGTTGGACGCAGTGTGAAGTTGCCGACAGCGAGTACGATCTTCGGGCCATGAGCAAGCTGAGGCATTTTGCCTCTTGGGGCGAAACACCCATTTCTAGGGGTGCATCCAGTCTTGTAGAATGTGGTTGCCCCTGAAGCGGGATGTGCCGAAGTCACCGTTCGGGACGAACGAGCAGTTACTAGCGCTATCGGCAGGTACGCTACCCTAAGAGACCGCCCCCTTTTCGGTTTCACACCACGATTTCACATTCCCCACGCGCGCAACTTTTGCGGCGGCTTGTTGCAGAGGAGAAAACCGATGAGCAAGATCGATCGAAGGTCTGCATTGGCATTCGGGTTGGCAGCGGCTACGGCGGCCACGATAAAGCCCGCCGCCGCTCAAACCACGGGCTACAAGGACACAGCTCCATGGCCGGGTGTGGTGGTGCGCCAGTATGATGGCGACACACCATCGCTGATCCCGGGTTTTAAGACCGTCTCAATGCGTGACGTCATCATGCAGCCGGGATCGAAGACCATGGGGCCTCCTATGATGAATGCCATGGTCTGCCATATCACCGAAGGAGAGCTTCGGCTTGAGCAGGACGAAAAGAGCTTTACCGGCAAGAAGAATTTTGTCTGGACCTGCAACAAGGACACAAAGGAGCAGGCGTTCAATGATGGGAACGTGGTCGCGATTATGCGGATCACCGACCTGAAGGCTTAAGGCTCGTTCTTCGCAAGTAACCGATTGTAGGAGCGAATGTCGGCGACGGCCCGCCGATCGCGTCGGTGTGCCCTCTGACGCGACGTCCGATTTGTGTCGAATTTCTAGATATGCCCGCTGCGGCAACCGACGCGATGGGTCATGACCGGGCAATTTCACGACCAATGAGGTCGCTCTCGCCGCTGCTAACACTTGCGCGACCGCTCGTACTTAAGATTAGATGGGGCGCGTGGCTCACTGTCCAGTTTTGAAGGAGGTGTTTCATGAAATACATGCTCGAATATACAGTCCGCACTGCTGGCCTTTCCTTTGACCAAAACTTCGCAGGGTCGCAATCGCTTCTTGCGGCGTTCAGCAAGTGGACGCCGGATGAAGAGAAGGGGCTGACGATACACGCGTTCGTAGCGAACCTCGCGGGACGAGGGGGCTATGTTTTGGTCGAAGCCAACGACCCAAAAGCCGTCACCGCCTTCGTGGCAAAGTACAACTTCTGGAATGACATTGATGTCGTTCCGGTCGTCGATATCAGCGAGTCGGTGCCGATAAACGCAAGTTCACTTGAATGGGCGAGACAAGCGTCTAGGGGCTAGTTGGCGGACGATATGAAATCAGCGCCCCGACAATTGGTCGGGGGTCTCAATTCAAGGCAACGGAGAGAGCGAGGCCGATGTCGCGATCCGATACGATCGGCGGCACTGCCTGCCTTGTTGAAGTTATCGGGAGCTCAAATCGAGACATTCTGCCGCGGCATGCGGAAAATGCGTTCGAGCGAATTCGCTTCCCACCTAAGCCGGGGCCTTGTGGTTGTTACCGGGCATTGGTGCGCATGCTCGTTGAGCGGTTCGGCGAGTCGGTCGGCGAGCCCCTCTGTTTCGGCAGGTGCGACCGGCTCGCTTTGATCTCGACCTCCACGGGGAAGTCGTCTGCTGCAAGTGAGGTATCCTGCCCGTGCGGCACCTCGACGCGTTTGGTCCTGCTCCAGCTTAGGAACGAAGGTTACAGCGGTCGGTTGCAAGCAAACTTAAATAGGAGGAAAGCACCATGAAGATTGGCAAGATGGCGCTCGTAGCTGCACTTGTGTTCGGATCGATCGCTGCCGCCTCCGCGCAGGGTGGCGCTGGGGGCGGGGCCGGAGGAGCGGGCGGAGCGGGGGCTGGCGGAGCGGGGGCTGGCGCGGGCGCGGGATCGGGCGGAGCCGGCGGCGCGGGTGCGGGATCAGGGGACGGCGGAGGCGCAGGTGCGGGATCTGGGGGCGGCGGCAATTCTCCAGCCGCGACCAGCGGTCAAGGGGCATCGAGCAGCCCGAGTTCGGCTAACCCGGGGGCGACCATGAATGACCCGAAGATGAAAGGGAAATAGAAGCGAAAGAAATAGCCCGCTGACATGATCGAGCGGGCCGTTTTCATAAAGCAGTCGCGTAGCGATTGAGGCTGCGTTAGGCCGGCCGGGAGGAGACCGGTGGCAAGAACGTTGATGTCCAAGGCCGATCTCGAACTGATCGCTCTTCAGGAGATCCGGCACGTTCCCGGCGGGGAGCTCGTTATCTCCGTCGAGATTGAACACGACGACGCGGAACCCGATGGCCTGAATTGGCGACTGCTCGTGATTGCTAAAGACGGCGCGAACCTCGATCGCCTCCAAAACGCCGCTACTACCACGAGCCATCGGCTGAAGCGTCGATACCAACTTGTCATCCAGGGCGGCAGCTCGGCGGATGGCTGAGGCTAGAGGCCGGCCCCCACCACCAACAGAACGGCACCGATTGCCATAAGGAGAATGCCCGGCCAGTTCGCTCCGATCCCCAGGAATCCCACGCCGCGCCGCGTCGGCTCCAGTGTATCGCCAGCGGGCCGGCTAAGCGATCCCCGCCAAATAGTAGCGCGTGCCATGTACAAGATTCCGCCGAGAACAAGCAGAGCGCCAAGTCCTATCAGGAGCATTCTCGCCTCCTCAATTCATAGTTGCCATGTCAAGCTCCCGGAGGTGTGAGCCGCACCTCACTCGGCTTGGCCGGCATACGGCCCTTGCCTTCACGCCGCGGCCCGGATAGGTCCTGCGGCCGGCTCGGACTCCCGCGCGGGCAGGGATCCTCCGCCGCCGCAAGCGTCGCACCAGACTTCGATCGCGCCCTTGGTCACGCCTCGCCCACCCTGAGAGGATCGACGCCGGGGGCGTGACGCGCACCGGCAGCGGCCGCTCCGCGGCCTTCAAGGGACTGGCCACCCCGGGGGCGTATGGACGACCAGCGCCAACAGGCATCGCCTGGTGAAGGAGATCAGCCCGGTCAGCCAATGCGCGAATGCGTTGCGTCTGTTCTTTGCAGAAGTCCTCATCCATCGCGCCACTCACACCGAACACTCAGTTTCGCGGCTTCAGCTCACCGGCAAGCCAGCCGACCGCGTCGGTTTGTATCGGATCCACCGCGAAGCTGACCACTTCGGTACGCTCGCAAGTCGAGCACTCGAAGGTGCGCTCATCGAATCCGCGGGGCCGGGAGAGATGCGCGCCAACGCCATCCGGTGCTTGCACACAGGGCACATCGGACGCTCGTTGGTCGAGACAGCCATCCCTGAAATCTCCACGGCCGATGATACGCCGTCCGCAGCCGGAGTCTTCAATATTCGCGCACGAAAAACCTTTTGAGGAGCGCCAAAGGGAACGAGCCCGAGCCCGGTCGACCCAGGTTGAAGGTCGTGCTCATGGCATCACGTCTGCAACAGGCAACGGTCGACCAAGCCTTGGCTCCCTGAAGGCGTTCGGGAAGGTCGAAGCGGAAAGGCTTTGCAGAGCGGCCTCCTCTTCGGAAAGTCGCCGTTCGATGAACTGGCGTTCCAGAGGCAAAAGCCTGACGCAGGAGCCGGCGGTAGCGGCTGATGTTGTTATGATGGGCACGAAGGCGTGCCAGGTTTTCGTCCATCGTCATCAGGGCCTCCAAAACTACGCCGCGGCGGCCGCACGTTCGGTCGAACGGAGACGGTAGGGCTTTCCGCCGGGCGGCGTCCGTGGGCCACCGTCCAAGGCGCGCAACGCGTCCAAGATTTCGTCGATCGATACCGGCTTCTTGAGGCCGGCAGGTGCGCGCATCGACGGGCAAGAGGCGATCGCGGACGCGTCGGACGCCCATGATGCCAGGATTGCGCGCTTCTCGGTCAGCGTCAGGGCCGGATGATCCAGAACGTCTCTCGGTGCTTCAAACACCGTACCGGGATGAAGAAGAGCGTTGAAGTCGAAAACATTGTCGCCAGCGGTCGTCGGCCGCATGGTTCTGTCCTTTTCTTGACGAATGGATGGAGCCGCGCGACGAATCGTGCGGTTCCGAGGCGCGAGCGCTAGGCGGCAGCCTTAGCTTCCAGCTTCGGCACGTTGCCGGCCGAGGCATCGCCGATCGAAATCCGGCGGGCTTCATGGCTTCCGGAATCTCGCGGACGAGTTCGATGGTCAGCAAGCCATTGTCGAACGCGGCGCTTTTCACCTGGACATATCCGGCGAGGCTGAATTGGCGCTTGAAGCTGCGGTGCGAGATATCGCGATAGAGGAAATCACGCTCGGTCTTGTCCCTCACCGGAATGGACCTCCGCCAAATCGAGGTAAGGCCGAAGCGCCTTGTAATCACGGGCGCCGACCATATGAAGGAGACTGTTTTGCGGACGGCCGCCGTTGCCGTTTTCTTGATTTTCGGAGGGCGTGTGCTCGCTTCTGCTAAGAGAGGCGGCAACGGTCTACGTTCCCCCGTCGGAACTGACGGTCTGAAAGTGCACACAACTGGCCACTGCTCCGCTTTTTTGCGAGCGGACCGCGCGGAGCGTCGTCGTGCCCTAATCTTGGCTCCCACGGTCGGGTCGGCTGAACTCCCGCTCAGCATCGAGCCAGAAATCCAGGTCGCGCCCCGAAGGGCGCCCGGCCCTTTCCCACAGCTGATAGGCACGTGCCGTGATCTGGGCCCGCCGGGAAGAAGAGGGCAATAGGTTGCGCCTCAGCTGATCAGCAAACTGCCGCAGCCTGCTCGCGGTGTTCTCGTCCTTGGTGTATGCGGCTGTCCGAGTAGCCAGTGCGATCTGATGCTCGAGTTTTTTCCTTTCGTCCATCGGATCGCTCCATTTCCTCCTTACCTAAGACGACTCCGGCTGAGCTCAATTGTTCGAGCCCTGGCTGTATAATGCGAGGGGTGCCAATTCTTCACGCCGTTGAGTTCACTTTTGCACAAAGCAGCTCCTTAACCTCGTCGTCACGCTGCGCTGTACCCACTGTAGAAAGGAGCTTAGCCTCGTTACGTTTCCTCGAAGGAGAGAAGGGCGTGGGCGAGTTTCCAGATCGAGTTCAAGCGAACATGGACGTGGTGTTGGAGCAAGTTTGTGCGGAATTGACGAACGGCGGCGATCACGAAAGCCGCAGATATGTTGCCGAGCAACTGATCGGAGCCGCGCGGCAAGGGAAGACCACTCTCGGTGAGCTGACGTCTGCTGGCCGCGGTGCGGTAGTCTATATCCGAAATAGGCCCAAGTCGGCTTAGCCTCGCCTGATCAACTCCTCCAGCGAGCTTCGGGCCTCAGAACCGGCTGCAGCTCAGCCCTTATGAGAGGTCGGGAAAAGACTCCCATTCACAAACCTGCCGGCGTACTGAGAAGCATGGCATCAGTACTGATAGTTGAAGACGAAACGCTTCTCCGCATGATGATTGCGGATATGCTGACTGAGCTTGGTCACGAGCTTGCTGGGGAGGCCGGTGACCTAGGCTCTGGGCTGACCATGGCCATGAGCGCTGAATGCGACGCCGCTATTCTCGATCTGCAACTTGGCCGGGATAGCTCGGCAGCCATCGCAGAAGCTTTGCAGGTCCGCGGCATTCCCTTCGTCTTCGCGAGCGGCTATGGCGCCGATGGCGTACCGGAGCAATTCAAAGGTCGGCCAGTTCTACAGAAGCCTTTCCTCTTAGACGCTCTCGATCGCTGCATGCGGACGCTGCTAGGCCCAAGGCTCTAACGCCGACTAGCTCCAGAGTATCAGCAGGCACCGGTGGTCTGCTGCATCACGCGATACAAGTCATCTTCGGAGAATGGCTTCCGGATCATCGGGAAACCGTCTCGCCGTCGCTCGTCCTGACAATTGCAGAACCTTCAGCGCTGGGCGGAGACGGGTCGCCCGCTCGGCCAACTCGTGGCCGTCCATGCTCGGCATATTGATGTCGGTGATCAGGACCGAGATGCGATCATGATGCTGCAACAGGAAGGCTTCAGCCCCGCGGTTGGCGCGGATAACTTTGCAGCCGATTTCCTCTAACATGCTCGCGATTACATCGAGGACCGCCGGATCATCGTCGACTAGGAGAACTGCGTGGGTCATTAGGAACAAACGTCCGAAACGGATTGCGAGTTCCGGCTCCGGGAACTTGCCGCAAAGAGCGCCCGGGAATATGGGCTCCCGCCTCCGAGTCCACCCGAAGCAAACTGATTTGTCGTGCGCAGCGGCTCTGGCCTACCCGGGTGAAGCAGTGCAGGCTGACCTATGAAATAGCCGTTCATCGAATCATTGGCATGCTCATCTGGATGCTCATGCCGACCTCACCAGGCGTCCATATGAGACTCCCGCCGCCGCGGTGCGATGACTGCGGCATGCCGCAGTAAAGCGGCGGTTTCTCGTTTGCACGGCCGGCGGAGTGCCCGCGTCTGCCAGTGCGCAAATTGTGCAAAGGTCATTTGGGACGACTAGGAACGGTCCCGCTCCATTGATCGAAAATCAAATAGGCCGGCCGTACACCCTCCCCGGGTGTGACCGCACATACGAAGGCCGCAGCGGGAGGTTAAATCGCTGCGGCCCGCGCATGGTCAAAAACCCGGGTCAAATCGAAACGTGA
Source organism: Bradyrhizobium sp. LM2.9 (assembly GCF_054056555.1). Taxonomy (NCBI): domain Bacteria; kingdom Pseudomonadati; phylum Pseudomonadota; class Alphaproteobacteria; order Hyphomicrobiales; family Nitrobacteraceae; genus Bradyrhizobium; species Bradyrhizobium sp. LM2.9. Next base: position 4,332,876 of record NZ_JBSRYJ010000002.1, on the reverse strand, counting down.
AATATGCAGCCAGCCCCGGCGACAAAATTCTGCTCCAACTTTGCCCCGTTTGCAAACACAATTTCGGTGGAACCGAAACACATGTGATGGGCGTTCAGTTCCGAGAATGGGAACAATTTTGCGCGCGCGAATCGGAGCGTCGCGCGTGCGAAATCACAAACCTAAGCAGTGGATCGAGGACGAGGTACAGACGCTGATCAAAGTGATCAACGCGGGCTCGACCGCGATCGAAATCGCCACCGAGCTTGGACGGTATATTGCTTCGGTGGCCGGAGACATCGGCCTTTTGCTGCGGAGCGAGAGGGGCGCAGTAGGCAGCCCCGGTCGGCGCCACTTCTGCCGAGGTTCACGTTGGCGGGTCTGTGTCTCTTCTAGTGGGGCGCAACCAGCGCTGCCATACTGAATGCGACTACGCAGGCAGCTGCCAAGGACCAGAGCGCTATAGCGATCTCTTTGGGCATGGTGGTGGCCTCCTGACGAAAGCCGCCTTCACCATTACTGCCGCACGAGCTTACAGCGCATACCGATCAGCATTGTGTAGGCAAGCCGGCGCCAAATCAGGTTCATCAGGACTAACATCTGGCATCCCCATATTTGATGCGGCCAAGCTTCGACCTCGTATGTTTCAAGAAGATTTCGCCGGGAGTGCGAAATGGCTTCGTGCCGAGGGTGGAGGGCAGCCCCGCCAGCCGTTCGTTGGCGGAGAGACCGGCCCCGGCTCCAGGGGGGTCTTTTGGGGTAGGCCGGGGCCGCTCCGCGGCGTCGGCGGCACGACCGGAAAACCTTAACCTGCGACGAAGTTCCGCGTTCCACTGCGAGGCGAAGCGCTGCATAGTTTCCCCATTGCTTGCTAAGTTTTTCCATGAGGTTTTCGCCATGTCGAACAGTGTCGAAGATCTACAGATGCTGCGCTTGATTAGGGCATTTCAAAAGCTAACCGATCAACGCACACGGCGCACGGTGCTCTTGTACGTCGAAGATCAGGTTCAGAAGCAGCAAGCCGAGGGACCGGTCGAGTGCTCCACCAAGTCCTCGCCTGGGACTGGCAGCAGCACAACCGTAGATTCGTAGTCGTCGGCCTGCAGACATGCAAAGCTAAGGCATATTTCGCGTCTCGGAGGAGAAACCCGATGCGCCTTGCATTGCCTTATCTAGGAATTGGTCTCTGTGCGTCGCTGGCGGCATGGATGTCGGTGATGCTGTTCTATTGAAGTCCGTCCGCCCAAATTGATCGATGCGGGCGATCCTTAACTGTCTAGCCAGGAGGGTCGTTCCCTTTCGGCTCTTGCAAGAATTGGCATGTGTCCACGCGCTTCGCGACCACGCAGGGCGGGGCGTTCGGACGGGTCGCGGCCGAGCTTGGCCTGCAGCTCGACGAGGTCGGTGAAGACGTCGGCCCGGCGGCGCAGCTCGTCGGCGATCATCGGCGGCTGGCTGGCGATCGTGGAAATCACGGTGACCCGCACGCCGCGGCGCTGAACGGCCTCGACAAGGGAGCGGAAGTCGCCGTCACCGGACGCGGAGCTTATCTGTCCGAGCCATGACTTGCGCAACATTGGCACCCCGGAAGGCGGAACTAAACCTGCCAGCGAAACAAAAGCCGACCCAGCATAGACCCTACACAGACAGGACGGCCCACGAGGACGCCGATCAGCCATTATCATGAAATTGCAAAGGAGGGAGCTCAGCTTCGAGGAGGGCCGCCGCCAGATGATCCCTAGCAATCGCCAAAGGCGCTCACGAGACCAATCGAAATGGGAACGACCGCAACGCACGTCCAAAAGGCTGGCGAGCTGGAAGTGATGCCGGCAACAAGGATCCCGACGCCGACAACGACGATGAATATCGAAATCGCATAGGCAAGCGCTTTGTCCATCGCTCTGAGCGCGGCTTTGTGCGAACCGACTCTCCTGGAGGTCGAACTGTTCCTATTGAGCGGCCGGCTTCAAACCAAAGGACTGGCGGGGGATTTGACCGCTGATTTCGAGGCCCCTCTCGTCCGATATCCGCCAAGCTGCCACTCCGAAGCAGACGGTTAGCAATACGGTCGTCACCAACAGCAGCACGGATAAAAAGTGGCTCATGCCTCAACTCCGCGACGCGAGATACAGCGTCGAGCGAGCACGCATTGGCGATTCGGAAAATGCAGGCCAGCTGACATAGACGCAGTTTTCCCAAGGTTGTAAAACGGTGGATGAGCACCTCCTACCTTGGACCGGCCGCGACTCAGGTGCGCGCTTTCGCAGCGCAACTAGGGCAACTTCATGCGCAACGCGGCGTCGCCCGACGGCGTAATCCGGTGGGTGCCGCTTTCGCTTCCACGCTCGATCCAGCGTTTCGCTATCATGATCAAGATCGTGCGATGACCGGTTAGCGCGAGATCTTTCAATCTCATTTCTCGACCTGTTTGTAGCTTTTGAAGGGCGTTGCGCTCCACGTGCGAAGGCAGATGGCTGGCGCGCGGCGGCACCTATTTCCCTTTCCCCTTGAGCCCGATTTCGACCAGCCGGCGGATGGCTTCGGAGCGGCTTAGCTCGCGTGCCTCTCCCCAGGCATCAACCCCCTGAGTTAGATCGGCAGGAAGTCGGACAGCGCTGACCGGATCGACCCCGCCAGCCTTCTTCGGTCGACCGCGAGACCTTTTATTTACCGTAATCGCCTTCTTCATTTTTTCAGTTTACTAAAAATACGAGCCAAGGGGAAGCGCGACTTCCGCCCCGGCCCTAACCTCAATCACAGAAGGGTATTCAAGATGATCGAAGCTGACAGCGTGTATAGCACGCCGCCCTTAAACTCGTCTTCAAACAAGATTATTGACCTGTACACTAAACCCAACGTCTGCAAGATCGTGCAGACATTGCTGCGGAGATAATCTCAACCGCACCGCAAAACTGGCTAGACACAGCTCGACCGAGCCTCCGATCTCATGCGCGCCGCGGTGAGGTACACGTCGATCAATGGCGCGATCAAGGGGGCGTGGCGCGCGGAGCACACCGGCAATTCGACTATTGCTGAGATCGTTATTGACCGCATGCCGCAACGGCGAGATGCAGCGCTGCGCAGGCTTACGCGGCTCATGAGCAAGACAACTAAGGTCGGACGGTTGAGCTTTGGTCGCGTGCCAGTATGGCCGACGTCGTCATGGATCAGGCAGGCGACCAGGCATCCGGAGGCAACCTCGAGCCATTCGAGATCCCGCATTCGAGATCCCGTTCGTGCCGACGGCTGTCAACTAACCGCCCGCAGTTGTCGTTCCTCTTTCGGCCGTTAACTCGTAATTTTCCCAAGCCGACGGCTCGCGACTTTACGAGGGCTTCAAAAGACCGCCCCTTTGCTCATCTCGTCTTTCGATAGCGGACGAGCTCCGCTCTTGCGAGTGCCCGGGCCTGCTCCAGCGCTTCTGTCCCGGTCAACAGGTTCGGCGCGAGCCGCCGTCCCGCGACATCGTCTCAGTAGAAATAGACGCTCGGCCGACCATCTGCGAAGCAGACTTCGTAGCTGCCGAACTGGGGGACGGCTTTGTGCTTGCTGATGCGGACGGAGCGGCTGTCGTCGGTCCGGATGAATGACCTCGCGATGGTTCTCAGCAATATCAAGCAATGCCGCGCGAGATGGCTCTCGGCTGATCGCCCGAGCCACTTCACGCTGACGGGCCATTCGCACCAAAGAAACGATCCCAGGCCGGGGGGAAGGACCCAGGGCTGGGGCCGCTCGGGCTACGAACTAAACAGCCTCATGCGTCTAAACGCACGCAGACCAAAGTCGGGGCGCACGGTACCAGTTCCTATCAGCGGGACAGAACCTGATCGTGGTTCGACCTCGGTGGGTCTAAGCTGAATTCGCAGTGACCTGTTTTGATTTCGCCGGGCTTCGCATATGCTTGCCGCAAGAAAAAAACGGGGGCTAATGGTACGAGTCCAACCAAGCAGAAGCGCATCGGCGAAAGAGCTGCGAAAGCCTCGTCAGACCAGAACATCCGCGCCCTCGAAGATCAGCTAGAAATACTAGATGCACAAATCGCCGAGATAGAAGTGCGACAGGTCGTTACGCCCTACATGGACGACCAGCGCGCGCTCACACCGAAGTTCCGCCGCAAGCTGAATTAGCGTGAATTCTCGCGTCCGCCTGCGCGCCCCAGTTTCGCCGGGGTATGAACGAAAATACCCCAGCCGTGTCGGGGCGGCTGGGGTTCAAACAAGGGCGACCACCTGTTCTTCAGCAGATGTACGGGACAAGCCGCGCGAGCGATTCACGTTCCTCACGAATTTCGGAATCTGCCTACGCCCTCAAAATTGGCGAGTCCTAAGTTCACTTTTGCACTGTCCTAACTCGGTACTCGACCTACTCGCGCGAATGGAACAGGAAGACGAAAGGGCCTGTCTCATGCTTACCAAGAAGGAATTCGAGGCTGTATCTGGGCGAGCAGAAAATGCACCGGATCGATGGAAGCCAAATGACGCGAGAGATGCTGCGTCGTTCTCGGGAGCAGATCGCGGTTTCAATGGCACTGCTCCAGCACAAGGTTCCGAATATCTGGCACCCTGATCCTCCGCAAGGCTAGAAACCGTGTCGGCTGTTGCGCTTTGCGCGGAATGGCGGATCGAGAAACCTGGCAGCGCCCTCTTTGTGAGGCCTGCAATAAGTCCATGACGTTCATCAACGTAGTCGGTTCACCGGAGGGGCGTTGCCATCTTTCGGTGCTCGCGCTGCAACAAGCTGTTCTGGGAGAAGCCCAGGCGCGACCAAAAGTAGGGCGCCTTAGTTGGCGGCATCTGCCTGTGGCACCTGCCGCCGTGCCCGGAGAGCTTTCCGCCTCGGAAAGGGTAGCCCGATGTGGCGGGCCTTGTCCTTTACGGATTGCATTGAACGTCTCAGCGCTGCGGCTGCTCTCGCGGCCGATGCACCCTTGCTCACCAGCTGCTGTAACTGTTCGAGTTGTTCTGGCGTCCAAGATACAGATGTCACGCGTGGCATTAGCACCGCCTGTTCGATAAGGTCTAGGCAGCCAGCCGGGCTGAAATCAGCCCCCGCCGCACCAGTAGCCGAACTGACGGCTTTCGACCTCGTTCCTATTGCTGGATAGCCGGCCACCCGTCGAAGGCGGAACGGGGCATCCCGGTTTCGCCCTAGGGCATGTACCTGGAAGCTGACAGCCTGATGTCGGGTTTGACCGCCAACAGCGGCCGAAGAGCGGGCCGTTCTGCGAGCTCGCAGCAGAGCCTAACCGACGTTCACGTTCGTTCGCTCCTCTTAGGCCGCGTGGGAGGTTGTCTTCCGCTGGTCAAGCGAAGTTAGGCAAACGGACCGCATGCAGAGCACACGACAAGTATCAAGCCGATAACCCAAAGTATCTGGCAAAGGATGTTGAGCGGGATCAGGACGCCGACTTTTCCGGCGCCCAATCGAGATCCTCGTCGCTGTGAGGATCGGGTCCGTCGAACATGGTTTGATCTTCAAATCGTCATCGAGTACCGGCTCACCCTAGCGCTCTTCGACAAGCCCGGCGTCGTCGGCCTTCTTCAGCGTTTCCTCTTTGGTTGAAAACGTCCGGCTCAGCTTCTCCTCGTCCTTGAACCGCGCGTACGCCATGGCACTTCCCTCCCGGCTCGCATGATGGGGCATCGGCGGCCACCGCGAGATCCGGCGGACGCCGCTTCTGGACCTCTCAGTTCCGCTTGCGCTGAATCTCCAATTTGGAGTTCATAAGACTGCGCCGCGTCGAACGTTCCTATGCGCGTCGTGAGAAGCGCGACAACACTCAACTGCTCCGACTTCAGCGATGACTATCCGCAGTGCCGACTAACGCATGTTATTGGCGCGCAACCTGCGCCGTGGTCATAGGAACGGTCGTATCAAAGGCGACTTGCTTTCAAAACAAGGTGCCGAGCGGCGCACGAGTGCATCCATGCAAGACAATAGTTCATCGAGTTTCCCGATCTCTGCGGGTGTCTTTCTCGGACTTGGTCTGGGCGGGTTTTTCGACGGCATCGTGTTTCATCAGCTGCCTGCAATGGCATCATATGGTAAGCGGCTGGTACCCGCTCAATTCGATCGATAATTTGAAGCTCAAAACGACTTGGGACGACATCTTCCACAGCGCGGCCTATCTTCTCGTGCTCCTCGGGTTGCATGTGCTGTGGCAACGGGCACGAACGCCCGACCTTCACTGGTCGCGCCGGCAGTGCATCGGCGCGGTCTTGCTCGGATGGGGCATCTTCAATTTGATTGAAGGTGTGTTGGACCGTGAGATTCTCAGGCTGCATCAGGTGAATGAAACCTTGCCGGATGGACAGCGCATCTTCTGGGATATCGGATTTCTGTTATGGGGCGCGGCAATGTTGCTCATGGGCGCCGCCATGGCACGTTCCAATGCGCAAGGGAGGGTGCATGCGAAAAGTAGCCTACAGGCTCGCTAGAGAGATGCCGCCGGCTCTGATTTACCTGATCTTCATGTTGCTGCTGGTGCTCGCGACAGCACCGGCTTTTCGCATCCTGCTATTCGGTGTGTCCCTCGACGATCTCCTGCAGCTGCGGTGTTTCAGTCTCGGCTGACGCGCCATCCGCCTGCGCAGGTGATTGAACGTTACGCTTCATCGTCGAACCGCCACATGTCTGGCCGGAGGGTATCATGGTCGAGTTCAGGCTTCCCAAGAACTCCCGGATTGAAAAGGGGATTGTCTGGCCCAGGCCAGACAGCGAAGCCATACAGGAATTCCAGGTTTATCGCTGGAATCCCGACGACGGGCGCAATCCGCGGCTCGATACCTACTTCGTCGATACGACCGATTGCGGGCCGATGGTTCTGGACGGCCTGATCTGGATCAAGAACAATATCGACTCCACTTTGACGTTCAGGCGGTCCTGCCGCGAAGGCGTGTGCGGCTCCTGCTCGATGAATATCGCCGGCCAGAACACGCTGGCCTGTACCAAGTCCATGAGCGAGGACATTCCGGAAGGTGAGCCGTTACGTGTGTTGCCCCTTCCGCACCAGCCGGTCAAGGACCTCGTTCCGGACCTGACAAACTTCTACGCACAGCTCGCGCTGATCGAGCCGTGGTTGCAAACCGTCTCACCCACGCCACCGAAGGAATGGCGACAGAGCCACGAGGATCGGGCAAAGCTCGATGGACTGTACGAGTGCATCCTCTGCGCTTGCTGCTCGACGTCCTGTCCAAGCTACTGGTGGAATTCCGAGCGTTTCCTTGGCCCAGCGGCCCTGATCCAGGCCGCGCGCTGGATCAACGACAGCCGCGACGAGGCGACGGGCGAGCGCCTGGACAAGCTCGAAGACCCATTCAGGATCTATCGCTGTCACACCATCCTCAACTGCGCGAAGGCGTGTCCCAAGGGCTTGAATCCGGGCGAGGCGATTTCCGGATTGCGTCTCAAGATGGTCGAGCGGAAGTTCTAGTTTTCCGGCACTGCGGATGTTCGCGTGCCGAATTGCATCAGGCTGGCATACAATGGAGAGGAACGATCGCGATGGCGTCCGCTTAATAGACTTCAGCCGAAGGATTTTGGATGAGTAAGAGACAATTTGCAGCTTTGCCGTTTCGTTTTGACGATTCCGAATTGCGCGTGATGCTCATCACCACCAGACGCAAGCGCCGGTGGTCGGTGCCCAAGGGATCGCTGATCCGCAACACGGCGCCGCATCGCACGGCTGCGTTGGAGGCCTATGAGGAAGCAGGTGTGATCGGCGCAGTCGCAAAGCGCGTTGGGCAGCTTCAAGCATCGCAAGCGCAAGCGCAAGCAAACCATGGATGTCGCCGTCTTTCCCATGAAGGTGCACGGTTAGGAGAACTGGTGGCCCGAGAAAGGCGAGCGCGACGCGATCTGGGTCTCGGCAGAGAAGGCGGCGCGTCTGGTACACAAGGCGCAGCTCCGGCGCTTGATTGTGCGTTTCGCGGCGCAGACCGACAGAAGCGCTTCTTTCCCGCTGGCCAAATGACCAATAGACGCGTGCAGGAACTCGCCGCGCATCCAGTCATTTCCTTGGGATGGACGACCAGAGCATGGAACTCGCACAGGAGCAGCGGTCGGCGTACGACGTTCTGGCTGCGGCGATACGGCGACGTCGGGCGATTCTGTTCGTCGGCGCGGGGGTTTCGATGGCCGTTGGCCTGCCATCGTGGCAATGCCTCATCGATCATTTGCTTGACGATCTCGGCCTCGAACGCGGGGCCATCGAGGGAATGCACGGCGGCTATCAGGTGCTGGCGGAGTATTACCGACTGAAGCGCGGTGGCATCGGCCCGCTGCGCAGCTGGATGGACCGCAATTGGCGGGTCGATCCCGAGAAGTTCGGAGCCTCGAAGCTTCACAAGCTGATCGTCGAGCTCGATTTTCCCAGCATCTACACGACGAACTACGATCGCAATCTCGAGACCGCGTTCGATGTCCTCGACAAACGCTACGCAAAGATCAGCAATGCAAAGGAGATCGCGAGCGCTCCCGCAGGCATTACTCACATCATCAAGTTCCATGGTGACTTCGACGATGACGCTTCGCTCGTTCTGACGGAGACCGACTTTCTCAACAGGCTCGCGTTCAATTCCCCGCTTGATGTCCGCTTTCGCGCTGACGCGCTTGGAAGCACGCTCCTCTTTATCGGATACAGCATGTCGGATCCGAACATCCGGCTTCTGTTACATCGGATTTGGCAGACATGGGAGGATTCGGGGCACCGCCACGACCGCCCGGCATCCTTCGCCTTCGTGGCGCAGCGCAATCCGGTGCAGGAGGCTGTCCTGGCGAACTGGGGTATTACCACCGTTGGCTCGCCGGACGACGCGCGCGCCGATGATGGTCTGATCGGATTCCTTGCGAACATTCGGCAGCGTCTTGACCCCCGGGAGTAGATGGCTCGGCAGGCACTATCGCGATCTTGCTATTTCTGCGTACTCTACGGATAGCGATCCCGCCCCCGGGGGGGCGTGCTGCGGCGACTGGCGTATCCAGATGGCGCCGGCGAAGACGAGGAATTACGTTCGGCCAGCATCCGGTCTCAGGTTCATCCTTAGGGCCTTTTCGGCTAAACGGGCGTTTCTAAGAAGAACTTTGCGCTCGCTACCGGCTGGCAAGCGACTAGCCTGATCTTTGAGGTTTGTGGGCAGTTCGGCTAATCGTCCCTCAAGCGAGCTGGTGGCTGTTGCCGCTGGTCCCTCAGCTGACAGGCTCGTCGATGGCAAGCCACGCGAGCGTAAGATGCCAGCTCTCGACCAAAGCGGCCATGTCACAAGTTTAGATGCGGCCCGATTCGGCTTTGGCATCAATATGGTGCCGCGACAGCGAGCGCATGTCACGTCCGATCCTTCGTGCTCCTGCCCGTGCCGATGCTCAGCACATCGCCGAGGTCGCGCATGTCCAGCATCGCTAGTAATTAACCGCAGCGGGATGCCATGTTGCGAAGCTCGGACATGACGGCCCCTTCGCTACGACTGAGTGCCGCGATCTCGTCCGGCCGGCTACCGGCCCCCGCATTGCATTTAGCATTTCGTGCTCATCTCGATTCCATTCAATAAAGGATAGCGAGACTGCGAAGGTCGGGTCTGCATAACAGGCCGACGGCAAGTATCGGCTATGGCGTTGTGCATATGGACGAACCGTGCGCGGGCATCAAAACTCAAGAATCGATGGCGAAGAGATTTAGCTGGTTCGCCAGAAACGATTCAGCTGGAGGTGCTTGTATGTCTTTTGACCCGATGGCCGCTGCCATTGACTGGCTCGATGCCTACCGCGCGGGCGATATCAAAGCGAACGTGGGAATGTACGCTGAAGATGCCCTCATTTACTGCGGCTGCGGCGCGAGGAAAACCATCACCGGCTCAGAAGCCCGATGCTCGTATTGGGCTGATCGCTTCAACGAACATCCGGCATCCCGGCTCGACAATATCCAGCCCTTGGACGAGGGAGCGCTCATTTCATACGTCGTGCGCGAAGGCTCGGTCAGCGCGGTTCTGAGGTTCAATCCGGCCGGCCAAATCTCCTCGCACACCTGCGGACAAAACTAGGCCGCTCCTAATGCCGCGGGCTTGAAGCGCAGACCTATCAAATGATGTCGATCTATCAAATGATAATGTCTCGCGGTCAGTTCTTAATGTACTTTTGGTACCGCATCGCAGGGCCAAAGGGAGCGATCCATGCAGAAACGACGACGGTTCAAACAAACCGAAACACTTGAAGAACGACTAGCGAAGGAGGCTGACAGGCTGAAGCATCAGGCACTGACCATGTCGCCCGGCCTGCAGCGAGATCATCTCATTCGGAAAGCGCGGCAAGCCGAAACCGCCTCGCATATGAGTGATTGGCTGCGGTCTCCGGGTCTGCAGGCGCCAAAATGAAGCTAAGCGAAGACGTACGCCGCGAAGACTAGGGCGACGCCGAGATGATAATGCCGACGAAGAAAACGGACCATCACTTCTCTTTGCGAACACCCTTAAACTTCTTCGCGGACTTCTTGACGGCCATGAACTCGCCGCTGGTCTTGTTGCGCTTGGTCGAGGTCTTGGTGAGCTTGTTCTTGAGCTGGGTCCGCTTCTTCACCGCGCCCTTGCGTGCATTGTCGCCGGGCGGTTTGTTAACTGCCATCGTATGCTCCGTTTGAGCAACAACCTTCGGATTTGTGGAACGTTCCGGACTCGGAACCAATTTACAATCTACTGGTTATCTCTGCAACACAGGAGGACACCATGGGCTTTGGAAGAGGCGCACTGCTTTGGATGCTGGGCATCCCGCTGCCGATTATTCTTATCCTCGCACTGTTCTGGCATCACTAAGGGCGGATGTACCCCTGATGCTAAGAGAGGCCTTCGGTTCGCCGGGGGCCTTTTGCTTGGAACGGTCGAGCTTCTTGAGATGTTCGGCTCTTATGAATCCGATGGACACCTTCAACCCCGATGAGCCGTGCCGGCTGCATGATGGGGTGAACAACGAGTTCTTCGATTGGAATCCGGAGTGGGCTGCACATTTCCGAGAATATTCATCCAAGGACGAGGAGGGCGTCATTGCCTGGGATGGCGCGCTGTTGGATGGATGGGTGCCAGTGTAGCGATGCGCTTATTTCTTCCGCTTGAATCCCATTTCCAGAGCCTAGGAATGGCTCCCGGCCTTCCCAAAATGCCAAACTCAGTGCGAATACCGTAATGCCGGGAAAGCCAGCGCCGCCCAGCACAGCGCCGATGATGCCAGATATAAGCATCTTCGAACCACGTACAGTGGCGAGTTGGTCAGCTAGCCGCGCAAACACTTTTAGAAATTTCTCGGTTGTCTCCCTAGTAGCCGCAACTATGGTCTCTTCGGGAATCTGCTCCAAGTCTTTGGCAATAACCTCCAGCCCGATAGCTATTTCTGCGACAGAATCGATGCGAAGCAGCCGGATGGCATCTGCTGCCTCGAAAAGCCGCCCGACTAATTGTGCGCGAATTTGTCTAGGCGAGAATTTGGGTCTAGGGAGGTGGGGCCCGGAAGCTTGGCTCTTCTCAAGCGCCCGTTGAATAGCGTTGACGAGATCATTGGCGGCTTGCGCGTCTTCCGAGAACGCACCTTCGTAGCGGTATCGGACGCAGTCAAAATGGGCTGTATCTATCGGGATAACGTATTTTGGTCGGCTATAAGTATCATCGATCTTCCGGTGCTGTACCGAGGCCAAGCTGCAGATATCCGCTGGGGGAGAGTTCGGTCAGATCAGCAACGACCAACTCTACTTCCTGAATACTTTCAAGAAATTCGCCGCAATCGTCCCTGGCTGCTTTTCGTACTGAAACAGGTGGACAATGAATTCTGGGAAGTTAGCTGTGACGACCAGCTGAATGAAGCTTTCGTACAGCTCTTCAGCTATAGACGTCGACGGGCTACCATTAGACCACCCGTTAGATACAAATCGACAGTCAGCCATCAATCACCTAATCAAAGCCCCCTATGCGGGGCTTGGTTCCAGCGCCGAGAGTGGGGGAGGAGGCGCCGCACTCTGAAGGCTAGCACACGTTAAGCGGGTGGCTCCAGCGGCTTGCATACCTTGCAAGGCTCGATGTTCTGCTTCGTCGCTGCTAGCCTGAACGCGTCCATGCGAGACAGCGGCCCGTGCCACTTGCCATTCTTAACGCTATCTTCCGTCTGCGTGCCCTTGCCGTCATTACGGTGACAGCAAGCCGCGAAGTGGATGGCTCGCGCTATCTCGTTCAATTCTCATAAACCCAAAACTGATCCATCGGCCGCTCCCTGGCTCCCCTGTCCATTTGACGGCGTCAAGCTCCGTAAATCATTAAGGGGCAGGTGGGCTCGATCTCGTCGCGCTCCAAACAGTTCAGGATGTCGTCAACCCGGCATGTGTCACGAGAAGGTTTTGGACACCTCGAACAACAAGGAAAGCAATGTGAAGTGAAACTGAAACAGCTCTGGTCATTCCTGACCGGCAAAATGAAGGAATGCGTGTCTGCTGTAAGGGGGTAGGGAGGGTGTCCGCAGCTTCAGAACCAATCGTTTGTTAGCGACCGCTCGCCCCCAGTTTCACGCGCGTCTGCAAATCAAATGTTGGGGGTACCGCGTGGCCTCTCGTCTGCCGCCGGCCAATCGCTATGCCGAGTCGGTTGCCTATCGAGCCGACCACTGCGGCAAAGATGATCACGACCACCAGTGGCGCGATACCGCTTGCTCCGCCTTTCGCCGCAATCCCAACTCTCCCGATCGAGAATCCCACGATCGCCCCGCTCAATCCACCGACGGTCGACCAAAACACTTCCGGCTGCGCCCTTCCGAATTTCAACAACTTCGCAATCTTGATCCCAGCCATTCCAACGCTACTATCGAGTGCTCAGCGAAACGCCCAGCAACGACGCCGTGACCATTGTTGCGCCCGGCGTTCGCTTCAGAGTCTTTGCAATTTTTGTGACACCAGCTTGCTGCTTTGCGAGTGACTTCAGCGTCTTCACGTCGTCTTTCGTCCACTCGCGGCGGACAGTCTTTTTCTTTTTGGCCAACTTGGGCGCTCCTTCAATCGTTAGGCGCGCCGTTTAACACATTGCGCGGTGTGCGCAACCCGACATCCCTGTTCGTTTTGGAAGCACAAATGATCGAACGCAACACATCCCGCATATCCCCGCGACCGCCGATGACTCCGCTGAGGCTGGGCGCCTGTCCATTATTACCGCTCTGTCCGCATGTAAGGGCTGCGCTCCGAGACCAATCGAAGGTCGGGGTCGGCGGCCAAGGTCAGGGAAGCATCGATCCGGAGCGGGTTCTCTGGAGGGCGCTCAGCCACCACAGCCCAGGCAACGACGCCGACTGCGAAAAGGGCTGCCGCTAAAATCCAAGGATACCGCATCATTGCGTCCTCCCTAGTCTGGTATCAACGTCCCGATCAGGTTGAGCAGCGCCTGGTGCTCCGGACCATTTGCGCTCCCCCGCAGGAATCTGCCGATCTCAATGTACGAGGTCCGTCCTCCTGAGCCGGCATTCGGCTGATGCTTCACGACTGGGGTGCTCGAAGCCGGGTGTCGCGCCAAAGACCAGACGTCGCCGTTGCTGCTTTCATACAGGACCCGATCGGACATAGGGGCTAATAGTGCCCGCACTATTCGGTTCCTGTTGCGGATCGTGCGGACTTCGGCCTGTAAGCTGGCAGCGCCCGAAGCCGGAGACAATCCTGCGGATGTACCTGCGCCAGCACCGCTACAGGAACGCGCCCCATGTGCTCAATTGGAACCTCTTCCACGATTGGCGTGTTCATCGACAAACAACCCACAGGAGTTTGCCTTGAACAGAATGCTTTTGTCGCTCGGGACAGCAACCTTGATGGCGCTCTCAATTGCCAACGCAGCTGCGAAAGATAAGCAAAGCGAAACGTTCCTCAAGAAGGCAATCGAGGGCAATTTCGCTGAAGTGAGCATGGGAGAGCTGGCGCAGCAGAACGGTCAAAGTGATGCCGTCAAGTCATATGGCAGAATGCTTTCCACAGACCACACCGCCGCCAATCAGAAAGCTTTAGATGCTGCCCAAGGACTGGGAATGAACTCACCAAGCGGACCGAATGCCAAGCAAACAGCCGACCATGACAAGATGTCAAAACTGTCCGGCGCAGGCTTCGATAAAATGTTCGCGGCTCACATGGTTGCAGACCACCAAAAGGATATCGCCGAGTACAAGAAGGCATCAAAAAGTAAGGATGCTGCCGGAGAATATGCTTCCGGCCAAATAGATACGTTGCAAAAGCATCTGGATGCCGCAAGATCGTTGAAAGGCGGTCGTTAATCCGACGCCGGAACTGGGTCGGCAGGAGCGCGGCAAGCCAACTTCACGATAGCGGACGCTCATAGAGCAGCGCGAAGACTACTTGCTCCGGCTGGCGAGCGTTTTGGATGATATCGGGGCGGACCAGCAGTTGACAATTCGGGGCCCGTACATCGAACAGGCGTTCGGCGGGAATGGTGCCTTCGCACTTGCAGAGGCCGAAGTCTTCGCCCGCGCTCATGGCTGCACGTTCGTTCACGATCGGATTGAGCAACGAGGCGTGTTCACCCGGTCGTATCCCACCGGTGGACGGGCAACCTGGCCTTGGGTTCGGTCTTCTGATGGAAGTTTGGCACTCGCCGCCCGCTCGACGGCCGGTTGATCAGTTCGGGTGCCGCGGGTGGTACTTTGAAGGACCAAACCTTTACACGTGCTATTTCGGAAGCCCTTTGTCCACGCGCGAGGGCCGAGATCACAACATGGGGTCTCTTTAACGACAACGACGCTGATGGCATCAAAAGGTAGGCGATTGCTTGCGACGTCGCCGGGGGACTACCCTGATCTCCAATCCCATGGCCGTGAGCACACCAACTACAGTCGAAAAGTTTGGAAGCCGTTCGTTCCCGAAGGCTCGATAAATGCTCGTTCGTTGCAGACCGGCTTCTCTTGCGACTTCTGAATGTTGAAGTTGTCTAGCGCCTTCCCCATGGCCCTGCAGATCGTGCGAGCTTCGGCCGACTCGAATGCCTCGTTCAGCTCGTTGGCTAACTGCGAGGGTGCGACGGGACTTAATCTTTTCGTCATCTCGGTCTCCATAACAAAAGGGCCGGCTTTAAGCCGGCCCTTCGTTATTAATCGAGGTGCGCTCAGTAGTGCGCGATGCTCGGACCGCCCCAGCGATAGTTCACGCGGACGAGGCCCATGTCAACGTCTTGGCGAATGCGGTCGCTCCCGGCGAAACCTCCTATGGGCGTAGTGAAGTCGATCGTGCGATCACCCAGGAAGATGTGATTGTACTCGACACCAACCGACCAATTCGGTGCAAAACCATATTCGAGGCCCGCGCCGACGGTGCCACCCCAACGGGTTTCACGAGCCGACGAGAAGAGCGCACCGGTCGGAATATCGAACACATCATACTTGTCGCCGACGACCGCGGCGCCGCCCTTGACGTAGAACAGAACATTATTCCAGGCGTAGCCGACCTGACCGGTGATCAGACCGAACGAGTCGATCCGCGAACGGTTGCGAGTCCCAAACCCCGGGATCGCGCTGACGTTGTCGCCCGAGAAGTCAGCCCAGTTGCCCTGACCTTCGATGCCGAACACCCACTGGCCCGACTGCATGCGGTAGCCGATCTGGCCGCCGACCGTGCCGCCGACTGCATTATGGCAACCTTCGGCTGCTAGAGCACCCGGGACGCCGGTCACAACGCCAGTCGCATCCACAAAATCCCAGCACTTGTGGCTCGAACCACCGCCACCGTTGATGCCGATGTAGAAGCCGCTCCAGTCGTAGATGGCAGCGACCATCGGCGGAGCTTTGGTGTAGGGACGTGCAGCGAGGTCCGCCGCACTGGCGGGAGCCGACAGGCCCAAAACTAGTGTTCCGGCTGCGGCAACTAAAAGCTTCTTCATGCGAGTGTCTCCCCAGAAACGAGTTCAATGAATCGGTGTATTCGCCCACCTGCAAGAAGATAGTAATTTGGTCAGGTGCACGTGGCTGTAGCTGAGTTGCAACACTCGCTGGTCAAAGCGAGGCCGGATTCTCGATACACATGAACTAGTTACAGGAACTGAATGTGCGGCAGCGTGCACATGGGACCCTTGCGAAACACACTGACCGAGCGTTTGGGCACACGGGTGTTGTGTGACCTAAGGTGGAAGCGACGCTAGCGCAGCTGTCCCTGTCGTTCCCGACAGGTGCGCGCCGTCCTGACACGTGGGCATGATCGCGGCTAAAGGACGGAGGCATTGCTGTGCGGCGCTACTATTTTCCGATCATCCACAATGGTCAAATACAGGCGGACGATGCAGGAGAGATGTTTGGCTCTGCTGAACTAGCAGTCGATTACGGTGCCCGTGTCGCTCGGGACATCGCCAGCGATCCCGATTACGACCATGGTGCGGGCACGGTCGTAGTCGTGGTTGACGACTCCGGTGTTGGAGGGTGTTGGTGCACGTGTAAGGCCAGCCGAAGGTAGGGCAGTCCAAGGTGCTCGCGTAACGATCTGTAAGTAGTAGGCATGCAAATAGCGCCTTTCTGCGACGTGATCAGTCGGACCAAAGAGATTGCGGTGACCTCAGATAATGATGACGAATTGGCTGTTTTGACGCGAGAGATCGCTGACAAGGCGACCTATGTTCAGAACCAGACAATCCTGGTCGAGGTCCTTGAGCGAGACAGACACGACGTATCCGACCATGAGAGAGAGCTAGCCAAAGAGCGGTCGCATTTGGCGACACGGATCGCGAAGCAGTTTAGGTTGCTTGAAATTGCATCGGCCAGTGAAGGACACGAGACAGCCGCGTCAGCTCAAGGATAATTATGCCGGATCGCCGGAAGATCGATCGTTCGGACGTCGACTTAGTTGCATACATTTTTGGAGATGGCGGCAGCCGACGTTGCCGCGCGTTCAACATCTCGAAGGACGGGGCCGGGATCGAGTTACCGACGAAGCTGCACATGCGTCCCACATTCAAGATGATGTTGGAAAGAGACCGTATCATCAGAGATTGTCGTCTCGTTTGGTCCAGTGATACTCGCATCGGGGTCGTTTTTAAAGCCGATTGAGTCGGCTCTGCTAGGTTGTTGGTCCCAGCCCAGGGTCGCTCGGCTCTCCAAATCTCGTGTGCGCAGTTGGTTAGGCGCGACCCGAGGCTGCCTGTTTTCCGTCACCGGTCCAAATCACCAGCCCATCGATTTTTCTTCGGCTTGCTCCTACGGCCTAGCGACCTGATGGAGCGCGCGCCGATTCGATCGTGCCGTTAGCGGCGGTAGTGACGCCTGCCTACCCATCGCCGGCTGAAGTATGCTCAATAATGGCAGAGACACTCAAAACACCGCCGGTGTCGTCCCTAACCCAAATAGCTATCCGTCCAGGCCGGCCGGCAAAGGAGAAGTCGCGCACGGCCTCGCCAAGGGCGATCAGCGCCATTCTTCGGGCGGCGTCAACGCTGGCGAATTCCTCACCCGCGCTGTCTACGGTAACGAGGTCCGCTTCATGGTAGTCGAAATGATATCGAACCATGCCGACTAAATCACTCCGGGTGGGGACGTTCCAAAAACATTGCTGAGTTTTGATCTTTCGCTTGGGCTCAGCTCATGAAGATATTCAGGGCTGAACTCGGCTACAGCTTGCAGATGCTGTGGGCGGAGCAGAGTAACGGTTTGGTTTTCCCATTCAATGAGGCCCAAACCCCTGAGTTCCTGGATCGTCCTGTTCACGTGAACTATCGAAAGTCCACATGCATCGGCAACATCTTGCTGCGTGAGCGGAATCCGGAAGCTGCCGTTGTCCGCCAGCCCAACGAATTCCATGCGAGTGGTAAGCTCGCAAAGAAGATGCGCGAGTCGACCTAAGGCTTGGCGGGCTCCGAGATTCTCAACCCATTCGCGATAGATGGAAGCCTGTATCAGCGTTTCGCGCCAAAAAGCGTGTGTAAGTCCGAGAGAGTCGGTCATCATCTCTCTGAGAGATGAATGAAGCACAGCGGCTATCGTCGAATTGCCTATGCTGCAAAGATCACAATCCGCGATCGGCAAATGCAGGGTAGGCAAGTCGGGCATGTCCCCAGCCATGTAGAACGAGGAGATCTGATTTCGATCATTCACCACTCTTTGCCGAGCTAGAAAGCCGTCGATCACAACGATGCAGCTGCTGGGCTTGTCTCCTTCGCGAACCGCGTATTCGCCATCAGCCAGGGATTTCACCCTGTATGGAATGCGCGTGAGTCTAACCTTATCTCGTTCAGATAAACCGCCGACCGCCTGTAGGCGCGCTATTAGCTTCTGATGCGGCATTCATGCTCCCGTGCGATGCAGGCGGGAGCCCAGTTGGTCTCTCAGCCACCGACGCCTACGGACAAAGCCTTGGCCAGTGATGGCATAGTAACGCATGAGGGTGGGCGGAGTGCAACCGACGATTTAGGAAAATTCCAAGTCAAGCCTTGGACTTGTCCGATTCAGCCTGCTTTTTTCGAATCCGGCAATGGCCTACCTCAGAGACGCGAAGCCGGTCCCAATCCCTCCGTCGCGACGAACAGTTTCTTTCTTCTCGGGCAGCCTGGCGCGCCCTCAAACGTATGAGCGACCTTTGCCAGACGCGCGCGGTACGCAAATCCGCGCGACTTCAGATTTAACCTCACGTCTCAATTTAGGATACAAATGTCCAACGACCTCGTAGTCCAACTCGGCGCAAAACTGGACCAATTCGCCAGCGATATGAATCAAGCTGGCGATATGGCGGATGCAGCAATTGATCGCATTGAACGATCATTCGCCAATTTGAATCCGACTGCGGGCGGCTTTGCGTCGCTCGGCGATGCCGCCGCCATCGCGTGAGGAGTTTCGAGACGCAAGCTTTGACTTGATTGCCGACGTGGAGAAGGTCGATCTTGAATCCTATCTGCTGCACTGCATGGAGATTCAGCGCCGCAAGCGCTTCGATGGACGCCATGTTGTCGGCGGCCTTGCGTATTGACAACGATCACGGCAAGCGACATCACACAAGCCGTTCGGCAACGAACGCCCGGAGCGCCTCTCATGCCCACGCCGGAGACAAGACCGACAACCATTGAGGGTTGGACCGTTCTTGATGTTAGAGGCGGGATGGCGGTTCTTGGAGGGCCCGACGGGGTTCGGATGGCAACACGGGCCGACACCGTTCCCGGCATCGGACGAATCGACTCCATCGTGCGTTGGGCAACCGCTGGATCGTTGCAACAGCCAGTGGATTGATCTCGACGCCATAGAAGGCGCGCGGACCTCTCTTCCTTGTTTTCTACAGCGTATCCGGCGTTTTGAGTTCGTGGTGGATCAGCTCTTCCTTCAGCTGTCGCTCCGCTTCCAAATAGAACTCTTGATCCCGCCCCTTAGGCATTCCCGCTTGCTCCCACAGCTGATATGCGCGGCGCTCGACGTCCTTCTGGGTCAAAGGACCTGCCATCGTGCGTTACTCCCAATGAGACCAAGCGCGGCTTAGGCTGACCGCCCTGTTCGCGTAGTTCTTGTACGGTTCTCCCTAATCCACATCCGGCTCATCATGCCGTTGCAGCTGCAGGACATCACCGCTCCGCACCTGATCGATCAGCGCAAGTTCAGTCGCATTCAAGGTAGCTGAGGCCCCATGCCGCCGTGATGTCAAGGAAAATTGGAGGTCCTGAACGGCCGACTTAATTTCGTCGCTGACCTTGAGAACTCTTTTTCTGCTGTTGCGCCAGTTATGTGCAGAGTAAAGCACGGGTACGGCAGAGCCTGTGCTTAGAACGAGCATGTCACGCTTGTCATTGCGATAGACATCAAACACTTTTCGACCCCGCTGATCATCTTGAACAAAGCAACAAACATGTTTTGTCGTCTCAATGGACGAGCTTAGGATCTCGAACGGCTGTGCGGGTTGTAAATCTGCAGCACCCGCGACTTTTGCTTCACCGCGTTCCGGATCTGGAACGAACTGATGCAAACTCGGACCATCGCCCAATTGGGCGCGCTAGGCAGTTCTTTGAGCGATGCCGTGAACGGCACGAGACGGGACGACCGGCTTGTAATCCTCCTGTGCGGAGCGAAGATGTCCTGGTGTCGCAACAGCAATGATCAGCCGGACGTGGTTCTGGGAAGGTATACTCTCGGGCAAATTTAGGAGACCCGCACTTCAGAGATAAGTTGCGCGTCCGCACACGCCGGCAGCGGCCGCAGCCTCCGCGCCCTAGCTTCGCAACGCCGGGGCTGGACGCGGCGCGAAGCTGGATGCAGTGACTGCGGCCGACCACTCTGCGCGGCCCTCATCGGCTAGCCGTCACCTCCTTCCGTGGTCAGAAGGTTCGTGCGCGCGCAGAAACGCGTCCGTCAGCGAGCGCGAGAGCGCGCTCATCTGCATCAGCCAGCTCCAGCTCGAAGTGGCCGCCAACACCGTGATCGTCTCGAGCGAACTGTGGTAAGGCCAGAGCATTCCCATGGACCGACTGTTGATAGCGACGGTAGCAATCCGCATCGCAATAACGCCGTCGCGTAGACAAATGCCGGACGTAACTCGCGCCCAATGGCTGGGCGCACGCGCTGCAGGTGGCGCCGTAGCTGGGTCCATGATTGATGAGCATGAATCTCAAGGCCGTGTCCTCTCCTGCCGACAGGCGCATCGCCGATCGTCTCGAGCACGTGTCCGCTCAAGACGCCGCTCGCGTACGCCCCTCGATCAACGGCGCAGCTTCGCCATGAAGCGCGTAGCACTCGTAGTCGCAGTAAGGCAGTTGCGTCCTGGCGTCGCGCAGATAACCAGTGCTGATCTGCTCGCAGCACCATAGACAGAACGTCTTGCGGAAAGGGGTTCTGTCGTTCACCAATATGAATCTCACGTGGCACCTCCCAGCGCGAAGCAGTAGACCGTGTCGACCAGAGAGGCGGGCGGCGGCGGCGCGCAAAAATGGTTGCGGCCGTCGGGATTGTCTCTGTTTTGCTCGACCTTCTGGGACGGGATCAGGATGTATTTCCCGTCTTCCCGGCGTCGCGCGTAGACCCTGCCGTCGATGTATCGTACCTCGGTCGGATAGCAATCCGCATTGTTGCAGCAGCTGAGCACCGGATTGTCGGGCATACGCCAGCTGGAATAGAACTTCTCGTGCAGGAGCTGATCCTGGGGCGGATGATGACGATGTGCACTATCCGGTCCAATCTCGTCGGCCTCCACTCCCGTTATCAACGGAAGCGGCAGCGCGATCATCAAGAGGAGCTTGCAAGCACGGTTCAGCACGCAGCCTCCTGTTCAGAATTGGCGGATGGAGCGGATCGAAGGACAAATCCTCATGCCGCCTGAAATCGGAACAACCATCGGCGGTCGCGTTCGCGACGCGCCCTGAAGCGGTCGAGACATTTTCTGGAGCACAGTGGCGTTCGCCAGGAATAATATCGGATCAGGCCAAACTTGCCGCTACAGACAGCGCAACCTTTTACAGCAGGACCGCGCTCGGAGTGTTCAGGCGTATCGCACATCATACTCTCCCGGCTTCATGGCCGTGGATTCGCTCGTACGCTGACGCAGAGCCATCCACGCTCCGTTCGTGAAATGCAGCCTATTAATCGTGATCAGCCATTCATGCGGCAAGTCGGGCAACGGACGAAGAGCTGTAAGCAGCACATCGAGCTAATTGCCGGCTTGTGCCTTGCACATCGCGTCCCCTCGATTGGTTATGAGACTAATCCGCCCGCAACGGACCGCTCAACTGTACGGAGGTAAATGTGCGCTATGACTTGGGATGCGCGAGCTATACGTAAGTTTGTCCCGTAGTTTCGGACCCCGCCGCACCTTCGCAACGAGACGGCGCAAGGCCGGCAGGCTGCACGGCCACCGCGAATTTCGGCGCGGAGTTCTAACTTGGTCGGAGGGAATTGCTCCCCTTGCTGCAAAGTGCTCTACTTGCGCGGCCCCAGCGAGCCGGGACGCCTGCGATGATGCCTGGCCAAATCGCGAAATTCGGGAATTCGGCCGCACAATTGCTGCTCGGCGGCCTCGCGGCACTTCGATCTTTCGGCAACGGCGAGAAGGACAGGCCCGCTGTCGGAGATGACTCGCGGCAAGACATCCTCGATCTACGCGACGCCGTGAAGCAGTGGCGCGAGGTGTTCGAGCACAATCCGGTCATGTACTTCATGGTCGATCGGGCCGGAACGGTGCTCAACGTCAATACATTCGGCGCCGCACAGCTGGGCTACACCGCGGCCGAGCTGATTGGCCAGTCCGTGCTCAACGTCTTCTTCGAGGAGGACCACGACTTTGTTCGCCGATGTGTAGCATTGTCCCTGGAAACCCTGCACCAGTCGCATACTTGGGAGATTCGCAAGTTCCGGAAGGACGGATCGGTCCTTTGGGTCCGTGAAAACGCCAAGGCGATGCTGCGCGGCGACGGTACGCCGATCGTGCTGGTCGCCTGCGAAAACATTACCCAGCGCAAGGAGGCGGAGGATGCGCTACGCCAGAGCGAGGCCTACCTCGCCCAGGCCCAGGAACTGAGCCGCACCGGCAGCTTCGGCCTGAACATCGCAACAGGCGCGATCGTCTGGTCAAGGGAAACCTTTCGCATCTTCCAATGCGACCTGGCGGTGAAGCCGACCTTGGATTTTGTTGTCCAGCGCATCCATCCGGAAGATCGCGCTGCGGTCAGCAAGACCCTCGATCGAGCCGCCCGCCGAGCAGCGGATTTCGACCATGAATATCGCCTGCTGATGCCTGACGGATCAGTCAAATATCTCCATTCCGTAGCACGCGCGGTCAGAGATGGATCCGGGCTCATCGAATTTGTCGGGGCTGTCACCGATGTCACGGTTGCAAAAGAGGCGGAACAGAGGCTGCGCCGCAGCGAGGCCTATTTGGCCGAGGCACAGCGGCTCAGCCATACAAGCAGCTGGGCCTGGGATGTGCGTCGTCAGGAGTTTGCCTACCGATCGGCTGAACTCTACCGCCTGTTCGGATTTGACCAAGGCCCGATCGAAGTACCGGCGCGGGCTTTCCAGCAACGCATCCTCCCTGAGGATTTCCAACGGATCGTCGAGGTGGAACGTCGGGCCGTCCGGCGAAAGGAACCCTTTGAAGTTGACTTTTGCATTGCGCGCCCGGACGGCTCGATACGACGAGTCCATACCGAGGGACATCCCATCGTCAACAGCGACGGCGAAGTGATGGAGATCATCGGTACCCACGTGGATGTCACCGAGCAGATCGCTGCAAAAGAAGCGCTGCAAAGGGCATTTGATGAACTCAAGACATCCGAGCAGCGGTTCCGGGACTATGCTGAAACGGCATCTGACTGGTTTTGGGAGACCGGGTCGGATCATCGTATCACGCAGATATCGGAACACGCCGATACGGCCAGTGCTACGCCGACGGGCTTGATTGGCCTGAGCCGTTGGGACATTCCGCCCGACGTTGAGCTTGAGCCGGGAAAGTGGGAGCAGCATCGCGCGACGCTCGACGCCCACCTCCCGTTCCGCGATCTGGTTTACCGCGGCAGGGATCGCAATGGATCTCCAATTTACGTGCGCACCAGCGGCAAGCCCTTACATGATGCGGACGGCCATTTTCTCGGATATCGGGGCGTCAGCAGCGATGTGACGGCGGCTATCCGCGCCGAGCAGGCTGAAGAAGCGCTACGCAAAGCGCAAGCCGAGCTCGCCCATGTCACACGCATCACGACGCTCGGCGAACTCACCGCCTCGATAGCCCACGAAATCAACCAGCCTCTTGCCGCCGTGATCTCCAATGCGGACGCCTGTATCAGCTGGCTCGGTCGCGACCCGGCCAATCTGGATGCTGCGCGACGTTCCGTGGAATGGATTGTCGAGGACGCCAATCGGGCTAGCGAGGTGATCCGCCGGATTCGGGCGCTCGCGAAGAAGACCGAAATCGAGATGGTTGCGCTCGACATCAATCAGGTTGTCAGGGAGGTGATAGCCTTCGTTCGGCGCGAGCTCGCTGCAAATGCCGTGTCGGTGCGAATGGAGTTGTCGTCCGGCCTGCCCAAGATTTGCGGCGATCGGATCCAGCTCCAGCAGGTGCTGATCAACCTTGTCGTGAACGGGATCGAAGCCATGCAAGCCAATGTTGACCGTCCGCGCGAGTTGGCGATCCGCTCCAGTCAGGCTGGCGAGGACGGCGACCGCCACCTGCTCCTCACCGTGAGAGATCGCGGTGTCGGCCTTGGCTGCGACGTGACAGACCACATCTTCACGCCGTTCTTCACCACAAAGTCGAGCGGCCTCGGCATGGGACTATCTATCTGCCGATCGATCATCGAGGCTCACGCCGGCCGGCTTTCGGCCCTTCCCAATGAGGGGAGCGGCGCAACGTTCCAGATTGCCCTGCCCTTCCCACACAAGGACACGTCGTGACGGACCACGCCAAGCCGATGCAGGCACAGGCGAGTGCCGACGATCCGATCGTCCTGATCGTCGATGACGATCCGTCGATGCGGCGTGCGCTCACTAATCTTTTTCAATCGGTCGGCCTCAGGGTCGAGGCCTTCGGCTCAGCGGCGGAGGTCATGGAAGCCAAGCCGCCGGTGGTCCCCAGTTGCCTTGTGCTCGACATCCGGCTGCCGGGCTCGAGCGGCTTCGACCTCCAGACGGACCTCGCGAAGGCCAACATTCGCACGCCCATTATCTTCATCACCGGCCATGGCGATATTCCCATGACTGTCAGGGCCATGAAGAGCGGCGCCATCGATTTTCTGACCAAGCCGGTGCGCGACCAGGACATGCTGGATGCGGTTCAGGCTGCCATCGATCGAGATCGCAGGCGGCGCAATGCCGAGAAGTCGGTCGCAGGAGTGCGGTCCCGTTTCGAGGGTCTGACCGCGCGCCAGCGCGACATCCTCGCCCTGGTTGCGTCCGGCCTGATGAACAAGCAAGTCGCCGCCGAGCTTGGATTGGCAGAGATTACCGTCAAGATCTATCGCGGACAGATCATGCGGAAAATGGGCGCCAAGTCATTGGCCGATCTCGTCAGAATGACCGAGGCGCTCGGAATCCCACGCCCAGGGGGAAACGTGCAAACCTAAGTATGCTTTTCAAGCTTGCTACGAGGGCCCAGTTTCCGGTGGGCGCTGCACCATGATCGGCAGCCCCCGATCAGGAGCGATCATCTTGTCAGCCCCCTCGGTCATTTCCGTCATTGACGACGATCCATCAGTCCGCCTTGCAACGAATAATCTCCTGACGTCGCGGGGATACGCTGTCTCCATCTTTGGCTCCGCTCGCGAATTTCTCCGGTCGGCAGAACTGAAGACGACGTCCTGCGTCATCGCGGATGTGCAGATGTCGGCCATGAGTGGTGTCGATCTCTTGGTGCATATTCGCGGCCTGGGCCACCACACGCCTTTCATTTTCGTGACGGCCTTTCCAGACGACGCCGCGGTGCGCGAGCGCGCGCTGAAGGCCGGCGCCATCTGCTTTCTCGCGAAGCCGTTTTCGACGCCGGCTCTGATTCGCTGTCTGGAGACCGCTCTGTCCGGGTCCGGTGTAGCCACGAAATAGTGGGCCGCCAGCACTCTTGCGAGAGTGGTTGAGAAGCTCCAAATTATCGAGGCATGAACATAGCAAAAACCGCTCTCAGAGCTGGTCCCGTTTGTCTGAACAGAATCTCCGCTTGGATCAGTGGAGCTTCTGCCGGGGTTAACGGACGTAGCTGTTGTGGCGATTGACGTTCGCTCTCGGGCGCATAGCGGCGTTGGATTCAGCGCGGTACGTTCTCGATCATTCGGAACGGTCGTTGTTGCATTGTTCGGTGGGCTCGAAAGAGGAGTAAGGCCCAAAGCTCTCCAGCAGATCGCGCCATGGTACGCCTGACCTCGCGCGCCTTTACCGCAGAGACTGATGATCGTGATCCGACTAGTTTTTGGACATTGCCAATGCGCACACCTCTGGATTCCTCAATGGCACGCGCTCGATCGCTGGTCCCAAGGAGCTCATTCAATTGGGCGAAACGCTCTAAGTTCGTTCACGATGGGGCGCCTGGACCGCACATCTCTAAAGAAGTCGAGGCGCGCAGAAAGTTCGCCTTCACCAAGACGGGGCCACCCGCCGTTCGTCCGTTTGGCCTGTACCGTCTTCCTGCAGACAGAATCCGTATTGGGTAGCGACGTTGTGCCGCCCGGCGGTGCGACGTGACGAGTGGGCAGGAGTGGCTCGGCTGTAGTTTGATGGATTGATGTCCAGTCCGCCCCTGGGCACCTCGAGCAGAGGAGCTTCCTGAAATCCAGCTCCGCCGTCCTTTGGCAACGAATGGTGGGTGCGGCGGATCCGCTATGGTCTCTGCCGCTTCCTCAGGCGGGCTCCGACAGTTAGTCGATGCACTCGACCACCGATTGACCACCGAAACCCCGTGAACAAACGGCGATAAAGGTGGTCAATCCCGCCCAAAGCTCACTGTTTTCGTTGATCTTTTCGATCGCTACTTACGTTCGGGACGTAGGGAGGTGCCTCGCTCAGATCGGGACTTGAAGCGTGTTGGTATCGGTGTTTGCGTCTCCGGGAATTGAACCTGCGCAGGCCAGGTGGATCGCGAGGTTATTGCCCTCGGTGTACGAGACGGCTCTTTCCGACAAAGAGAAAACCTATTGCGGGTTCAATGCAGGTGGGACGAAACGTTTGTCGGAATGACGATTGATCTTGCTGCGAAATCACACGCCTCTTAATCAGCGGCTCCGTCCGAATCGTAAATTTTATGTCAACGCACGGGCGTGCGAGGACCGCGTAAGAACGGCGGCTCCTGGCGGGCTATGAAGGCGCGACGTCGGGAGTTAAGCTGCCCTCCTGTAAGAGAATAGCGCCTCCACAATAGTGGGTTTAGCCATGTAGCGGTCTCCCGCTACCAACGGCCTTGCTGTCGTTTTCCCTGAATCTACAGCAATCGAGACGTAACCCAGGGAAAGATAACCTCGCGCGTCCCAGGCTTGGAGCACCGCGCATGGTTGACGACGGGGCACGAGCATCGAGGGCTGGAGCCGGCAAGCCAGGGCGCCGAACATCGTGTGCGACGGCGCGCCCTACGATCCACATCTTGACCGCTTCTTCTCCGACCTGCCCGGCTTCTTTCAGCGATAAAGTCAGGCGCGATACTAATGGCTCGTCACCCGCGGCCGGCGCAAATTCCCATCGTCGCGCCGAGCCCCCAACCAACTCGGCGAGACTCTCGCAGGCGAACGAGTACCTCAGCCGTTGCGATTTATAGCGATGCGGCGAACGTTGCGCTTCGCTTCCGCGGATTTTGGCGCCGTAATTGTCAGTACGCCATTCTTGAACGCGGCTGAGACTTCATCCTCATTGACGTCCTGTAGCGGAATGCGCCGCTCGAAGCGGCCGTAGTACCGTTCACTGAAACGCCGATCCTTATTTACCGACTCCGATTTCTTCTCACCGGAGATCGAGAGAACGCCATTTGCAATTTGCAGACTGACGTCCTTCTCCTCGAGACCAGGCAGTTCAGCAGTGATACGCAGCTCTTTGTCCGTTTCGTCAATGTCGATCTGAGGCCAACCCGGCCCATCCGCTGACCAGGAGGTTAGTCCGAACGGCGGTAGATCGAACCCGCGAAACGCATCGTCGAACATATTGATTTCGCGCTGCAACGTATAGAATGGATGCACGTCCGTACTGCGCGGGAGACCAACCTCGCGACTCCTATTATTCCACGGAACGAGATCCTTGATGGACATGATGATCCTCCCTTAACCAGGCTACTTCCTCCGCATACCAACGCGAAAGTTGATCTGCTGATCCAAAAAGTAGCCTCGCGATCTAGCGCTTCAAGCCTCTGCCGCATTTTTGGCTTGGCTCGGAACGCGCATGTCCTTGGCCAAGCCAGATGATAGCAATCCGATCGCGCCGTACCGCTGAAACGTCGGCAACGAATCGTCAGCGTCCTGTGTCGGGAGAATGTGCGCTCGTGCATCTGCAGCAGCGAGCAAAGAAAACCGCCTAGTGAAATGGCCCCGCCTCGGCGGGGCCATGCTGTATGCAGCCGCGGATCCGGTTCACCAATCGGAGGCGATCACATCCGTCGCATAGTCATATCCCGCGTAGCTGTATCCCGGGTGGTAGCCTGCATAGCCGTACGGCACTATCGGCGCGCGATACGAATATGCTGGAAGCCGCGTGTACCCAGGGCGGCCCACCACGACGGTGCGCTCGCGCACGATCGGCGCCGGTGCGACGTAAGCGCTGCCGGGGGCTACGACGACAGGATAGGGCTGGATATAAGGATCCACATAGATGGCCTGCGCGGACGCACTGGTGGCGCCGAGGCCAAACAAGCCGACTATCGCCAAGCCGGCAATTGAGAGTTTGCTCACTCTTGCCATTCTGCAACTCCTTTGCTGCTTGTTGCGACGTTCAAAACGAACCCTCTAGCCGGCGTGGTAGTTGCGGTTCCCACCAGTTTTTTGGATAAGTCGTTTTCCGCGTCGCACCGGGATCCGCCAATAGATCGAGGCTCTGGAACGAAGTTTTGAAGGACGCGTTCCGTCATGACGGAGTTTGACCGACGCTAAAGATCGAGGCTGCGATGAGCGCAACTGGCCTTGATGTCGTCCACAGACACTGCAGACGACCAATATTTGGCTCGACGAAATTGTCGCTGCACTCAGCCGCGACGGCAAGGAGGCCGGCGATGCTCTGCGCGGAATTTCGTCGGGGTGGAGAGCACACCCATGCCGGATGACGAGGTAAAGCCAATGCTTGATCTCGCGCGCGCCCGGGACCAGATGGTTGATATTCAGATTGCCAGACGCGGGGTGCGGGATACCCACGTCTTGGAGGCGCTGCGGCGTGTGCCACGCGAGGTTTTCGTCGAACCCGGTTTCGAAGAATTCGCCTACGAAGATTGCCCACTGCCGATCTGCGAAGGTCAGACCGTCTCGCAACCTTACATCGTCGCGCTGATGATCGAGGCGGCCGAGGTAAAGCCCGGCGACAGCGTTCTCGAAGTAGGCGCTGGCTCCGGCTACGCGGCAGCTGTCCTGAGTCAGATTGCCAACCGGGTCTACGCCATTGAGCGCCACCCTTCGCTAGGCAAATCCGCCCAGCAACGGTTGAAGAAGCTCGGTTATGACAATGTCGAACTGCGCGTCGGCGATGGCACGCGCGGTTGGCCAGAGGCCGCGCCGTTCGATGCAATCGTGGTCGCGGCTGGCGGACCCGAGGTGCCTTCGGCGCTGAAAGAGCAGCTCGCAATCGGTGGCCGTCTGGTGATTCCGGTAGGCGAGGAAGAGCGCTATCAGACTCTGATAAAGCTCACCCGGAAGAGCGGGTCTGAATTCGAAGAAGAGAATCTTGGCGCCGTCGCGTTCGTGCCATTGATCGGCGAACAGGGCTGGGCGGAGGATGGTCGAAGCGCTGCCACGAGCGGCGCGCAGGGCCAATCACGTGGACAAACTTTGTCTGAAATGATCGCCGGCCTGGCCGAACCGCTGCCCCAAGCTCGACGACCGCGCTTTCGGACAATTTTTCGATCGCTTCGCCGATCGCCGCGTCGTTTTGCTGGGGGAGGCGAGCCACGGAACATCCGAGTTCTATCGCGCGCGGGCGGCCATCACCATGCGTCTGGTCGAGGAGCATGGTTTCACGATCGTTGCCGTCGAAGCGGATTGGCCCGATGCGGCCGCCGCCGACCGCTATGTACGCCATCGGCGAGCACGTCTTGGAGAGGAGCCGCCATTTCAGCGCTTTCCGACCTGGATGTGGCGCAACACCGATGTGGATGCGTTCCTCGGTTGGATGAGGGAGCACAATGGCAATCTCAAGCCGGAGCAGCGCGCCGGCTTTTTTGGTCTCGACCTCTACAACATGAGCGGTTCCATCGCCGCCATTCTCGAATATCTCGACAAAGTCGATCCTGAAGCTGCGGCCGCGGCCCGTGAGCGCTATGCTTGCCTCACGCCCTGGCAGAAAGAACCCTCCACTTACGGCCGAGCGGTGCTCACAGCAGGCTACCGCAAGTGCGAAAAGGCGGTGGTCGATCAATGTCGGGAGCTGCTGCAACGGCGGATCGAATACATTGCTGAGAACGGTGAAGACTTTCTGGATGCCGCGCAGAACGCACGTCTGATCGCTTCCGCCGAGCGCTACTATCGGATCATGTACTATGGTGGCGCTGAATCCTGGAACTTGCGCGACACGCACATGTTCGAGACGCTTGGACATCTGCTTGACGCGCACGGGCCACAATCCAAGGCCGTGGTCTGGGCACATAACTCTCACATCGGCGATGCCCGTCACACCGAAATGGGCGCCGTCCGCGATGAACTGAACATTGGCCAGCTCTGCCGAGAGCGATTTGGCGGGGAGGCTGCGCTGATCGGCTTCGGCACGCACACGGGCACCGTGGCAGCGGCTTCTGACTGGGGCGGCGATATGGAAATCAAGCGCGTGCGACCGTCGCATCGCGACAGCTACGAGCGCGCCTGCCACGATGCCAATGTTCCACGCTGCCTACTCGATCTTGGCCGCGATCAGGCAGTCCGGCGCCGTCTTCTGGAGCCGCGGCTGGAGCGGTTCATCGGCGTCATCTACAGGCCGGATACCGAACTAATGAGCCACTACGCCAATGCCTCGCTACCGCAGCAATTCGACGCCTTCGTCTGGTTCGATGAGACCTCGGCGGTTACGCCGCTAGGACCGGAGCACGCCAAGGCCGGCGTGCCCGACACTTATCCATTCGGCTTGTAGCCCGATGCTGCGGGACATCGGCTATGTGCTGGAAAAGCTCGATTGGATGCGGGCCGAGCGGATCTGGCCGAACGGCCTGCGTTATCTCTGGACTGATGCCTTTGGGGTAGTGCTGTATGTCTCGCTTTACCGCGAACTGGGCGAGCGCCGCTGGCTGGACGAAGCCGAACGGCTGGTGAGCGATGTGGAGCGCGTACTCGGCCGTTCGCGTGGGCTGCGCATCGGCGAGGCCGCCGACCGCGACGGACAGTACTTTCACTACCTCGCGATGTGGCTTTTTGCGCTGGCACGGCTGGGCGATGTGAAGCCTGAATACCGCGAACGCGGCATTGCGTTGGCGCGCGACATCCATCGGGCATTCGTCATCCCCGACCGCGGTGTGGTCTGGAAAATGAAAGAAGATTTGAGCGGTCCCTATCCCGGCTATGGTCTGGGCGCCATGGATGCATATGGCGGCTATATCAGTTACCGGCTGCTCGACAGCGATGTACTCAGGTCCGAGATCGCGGAAATGAGCGTCATGATCGAGCAGACCTATCGCGGGCTCGAAATCGACCAGGACCTGGCGCTCGGTATGATGCTGTGGCTCGCTCACTTCTTTCCTGAAGAGTCATGGGCCATCGCGCAAGCGCAACGCGCACTGCGGTCGCTCGATACGATGTGGATTGATCCTCCGGGCTATTTCAGTCGGGCGCCGTCGCTGCGCGACACAAAGTTCGCATTCACCAATTTCGGCGTTTCCTTGGGTCTGCAAGCGACGCATGTCTGGCCCGAGCGCGTCGAGCGCCTAAACACATTTTTTGAAAGCTGGCGATCAGGCGATGAATATGATCGCGAGGCAATCACTTGGGTTATGGCATGCACGTCCCATTATCCAGGGGCGTTCATCTAAGCACCCGCGCAGTCTCGCGCGGCAAGAGGAACAGGTTGCCGGCGCGCGACATTTGAGCCGGCCGGCCTGGAACATTTCGCCTTGCTTTGATTTGGCCCCCACAGAGCGCGAGAGCGGCGTGCATTTGTCGAAAACCAATCGGATGCATGGAAACCGAGCCGATCCAGCGATGACAGAAAGGAACGAACGCCAGACGGCGCCCTATCCGGCCGAGAAGGCCAGGGGCGGCGAGATCATACTCCGCACTCCCCTGCGCCGCGCGATCTTTATCGCAGGCTTGGCGGGAGCTGCAGTGTTGGCCCTGCTTCTCGGCTTCGAGCGATTTGCTCATTGAACCAGGCGGTGCGTCGCCAGTGCTGGGCCAGCAGGAGATTTGCATGGGCAAGAGTCAACTCATAATGCAGAGCGGGCATTCAGCCACGACGACCGCGCCGGTCGGGACCGTCCATCGCTATGCCGGCACGCAAGGCGCGGACGATCATTTCTTTCGTGAAGTGAACCACGAACTGTCGGACCGGGGGTTTCTGGTCACGTCCGCAGACAATCTGATTACCTGGGCACGTAGCGGCTCGCTGATGTGGATGACCTTCGGTCTCGCCTGCTGCGCGATCGAAATGATGCAGATGGCGATGCCACGCTACGACGCCGAACGCTTCGGCTTTGCCCCGCGTGCCTCGCCGCGCCAGTCCGACGTGATGATTGTTGCCGGCACATTGTGCAACAAAATGGCGCCAGCATTGCGCAAGGTGTACGATCAGATGCCGGAGCCGCGCTATGTGATCTCGATGGGATCGTGCGCCAATGGCGGCGGCTATTACCACTACTCGTATTCGGTGGTGCGCGGTTGCGATCGGATCGTCCCGGTCGACATCTATGTCCCGGGCTGTCCACCTACCGCCGAGGCGCTGCTGTACGGAGTTATGCTCCTGCAAAAGAAGATACTGCGAACCGGTACGATCGAGCGCTGACAAGCTTGCCGACACCGCGCAACCATCTTTTCGCAGCGGTGGTCGGGGAACGGATCGAAAGGCGTTTTCGCAGCATCGAGAAGCCGTTTCGTTAATCCCACGAAGTCATCCTGAAACGAACGCCTGCTGTTGTGGTGGGCGTCGGGTCTTGGCCGTCTTCAACGGAGAGTGACATGAACGCTGCGATTGCATGGCTGCTGCCCCGCGCGTCCGCGAAATCCATCGCCGACATCGATACCGCGCTTTCGGTGGCGCTGTTTAGTGGCCTGGGCCTGCTGCTGTCCCTCTCTGTTCTGATCGTCGACAAATACACCCCGGGCGAATGGTTCTGAGCTGAGCGCTCCGACTCCAGGGGCCGGATGCCTCTGTGCCTTCTGCCGGCGAGGTCGCTTGAGGCGGCGTCCGCCCACTGGCCTCCGGCGGTCCGGTCTTGCGTGGCGGAAAGCCCTCGGGTGAGGCTTTCTGCGTCCCTAACGCTGTGGAGACTGACCCGGCGGCATAGGTATTCAGACCTTTCGGGAGTTCGCGTGATCGTGGAGTCGTTCGATGACAATGGTTTGCCGACCCGCCCGCGCGGAGGACCTGGAGCTCGCCGATGCGCTTGTCGTCGCCAGCATCAACGATCTCACGGCCCGCCATGGATTTGGGTCCATGGCCGCAGCGAGTCCGCCGAATTTTCAGTTGTTCTCCCTGAGGGACGATCCCGACGGTCTCTGGGTCGCGGAAGACGAGGGCCGGATCCTCGGCTTTGCTTGGAGCTGGGTCTGCGGCGATATCTGGTTTCTGGCGCAGCTTTTCGTATCGCCTGACCGCCAGGGTGGGAGTATCGGCAACGAGCTGATCGAACGGACGCTGGATCACGCCAAGAAGTCCGGCGCTTCCAACAGGGTTCTGATCACTTTTGCCTTCAATGCCGTGTCGCAGGGGCTCTACATCCGTCACGGACTGTTTCCACGGTTTCCGATCTACAGCGTCAGCGCGCCCCGAGAGCGTTTGATCGATCGCCTGAATGGGCCGCAGTTCAAATGCGCTCCGCTCGACCAAGACGCCTCGACCCTAGCTCGCCTCGTGCAGGCGGACGAGCGGGTGCTTGGAGTATCTCGCCAGAAGCACCATCGCTATCTTATCAACGACAGCCGGATGCGAGGCTTCAGCCTGTACGACGGAGATGATTGGGCCGGCTACGTTTACGTCGATGCCGGCGGCCATATCGGACCGGTCGCGGTCCTGCAGTCCGGCGCCGCAGCCACCGCCTTCAGGACGGCGCTGCGCCTGGCCGTCGAGAGTGGCGCACCGCAAGTATCGGCATTTCTTCCGGGTGCGAGCGAAGCTGCCCTGACGACGGCGTTCGAGCACGGCATGCGGATCAAGTTTCCGATGTTGCTGATGTCCTCACGCGATTTCGGCAGTTGGGCCCAGTACCTGCCTCGGAACCCAGGATTTATGTGAAACGACGAAGCTTTCTTCACCATCCAGGCTTGGTCAGCGGGTGCCAGGAGCCAGAGCTCGAGACGTTGGTCCTGCCGAGATTCCGCAAGCAATTCGCGACGGAGCGGTGAGCTTTGTGTTCGCGCATGACGGTCTTGAGGCTCTTCTTTATCTGCAAGGCCCGAGAGCATCGACATCGAGCACAGGACGGGGCGTCCGCTTTTATTTGGCGACGCTGGCACTCACAGCATGCCAGACCCTGTCCTTTAGGGCTATCAAAGCCGGCGCTGGCAAGGCTCCTGGTGGTTGCGTGCTCTTGTGACCGTCGACGACAAGGCGCGCCACGTCGATTTCCCCGTCGGTGTAATAAGGATCTCCCTCGCCATTCCGCGCAAATAGTGTCGGTCCAACTCCGGAAACCTTAAAAAACGCCTCAACCATGTCGGCGGCTCGCAAGTCGTGCATCAGAAGGTCTCGCTCAGCGTCAATATCCGGCCCGATGTGATGGGTGATTTGACCGGTGTCGCGGCTCACTCCAACTCCCCGATCAAAGGTGATCGCGCCAAGCCAGACCGGTCGCCCGCTGGTCCCTTTCTCGAGAACTTTCCACAGTCGAACGTGATGACGACGGTCCGCGCTGCTTCCCACCGGTTTCTCGAAAGCGAGCTGCTCTCGTTTTCCATCGTAGAACAGTGGGCTGACCGGCGCGTCGCGGTATGGCCGGTCGAGAATGACGCTACCCACGATCTCAATGCTTGTGCGCAGAGTGATAGGGTCTGCGGGAAACCATTCCGCGGCATGCATCGCGCGGGCAATATCTTGGGCGTCGCCGACCAACCCGACATTCAGTGCATCGCCGGGAATGCCGTCTGCTGTGCGAGTTACCTCGGGTAAATCGGCCAGCCCGGGTTCGTGTTCATGGTGCTTCCAGAAGGAAGGAGCCAAGACGTACGCCACCAGCAGATAGCCGAGTGCACCGACACCAAAAACGGCAAGCCACCATTGCCCTCTCCCGAACGACATCCCCCAGCGCCTCCGTAGCTTGTCCAACGTCCGAACTCCGACAACGCTCTGATGCCACCTGGCGACCATGCCGCCCCAGCTTGGCCTACGCAAACAGCCTCGATCTTAGGAACTGCGCACCGTGACGACTATGCGAAATCGGCCGTCCCGCTTCGCCTTCCATACTCTCGATGGCCCGAATTCAAGGTCTCTACGGCTAGCGCGCGGAAACCGCCGCGATAATTGCCCGGTCGACCGAACTCTCTCTTCCTGCCGAAATTGCGTAGCCGGAAACCAGCGATCTCCCGTAGTCTCTCCTGAATGGTGATCCGCCGCCGGATTTGGGGGACACTTAGCAACGTGGAGAATCATATGAAGCGCAGAGCATGCCTCCTCGTTGCGACGCTTGCTGTTGCTTGGTCTGCCCTCGCCATTCCGGCGAACGCGCTCGAAATCACCGGCTCGTGGGCCACTTCTCCCTCGTCTTGCGGCCAAGTTTTCATGAAGAAGGACGGTGCGATTTCCTTTCGGCAGGATTCGGACCAGTACGGCGGTGGGTTCATCCTGGAGGGAGACAAGATTCGCGGTCAAATGCAGACCTGTACCGTCAGCAGGCGGAAAGAAGATGGCAATGTTCTTCATATCATCGCCAGATGTGCGAATGACATCATGGCATCGAATGTTCAATTCAGCGCGAAAGTCGTCGACGACAACACTATCGTAAGAATTTTCCCGGGAATGCCGGACTTAACTTTGAGCTATTCACGTTGCCCGATGTGATGCT
The DNA here is from genome assembly GCF_054056555.1 of Bradyrhizobium sp. LM2.9. Classification (NCBI taxonomy): domain Bacteria; kingdom Pseudomonadati; phylum Pseudomonadota; class Alphaproteobacteria; order Hyphomicrobiales; family Nitrobacteraceae; genus Bradyrhizobium; species Bradyrhizobium sp. LM2.9. Next base: position 4,297,145 of record NZ_JBSRYJ010000002.1, on the reverse strand, counting down.
GTTGCCAGTCTCCTCGCTCGGAATTCATCCTCAAGGCTTGTGGCGGAACTGAGGGGCGGGAATTTCCCCTAACGATCTCAGTCGCAGCCCATCAATTTGCCCGGCCGGGAATTCTACCCGCTCAGACTCGATGACCGGAAACGTGGGATTGCCGGACGAGCGGTGTCCGCGACGGCCATCTTGCCAATCAATTCATGCTGTTGTTGCAATCGTGACATAAGCGCCGGGCTTGGACGGACTAAGTACTTTAACTCCAATCCCGAAGATTCATCACCTGCGATAACTTTGCACGCCGCGTCAAAATCGTCCGGTGCTGCAAGCGTGCAAGTCTCGCCGCGAAGGCAGTTATCAAGCCCTGGCGAACTTCAAAAAAACGGCTTCCGGGCGAATTGAATTGATGTGTTGGCGTCAGCGAAGGATCTTGTATTCAGGAGAACAAGAGTGGCTCCCGTCCCTTGTTCATGGCCGCTTCTCCGCGAGGCAGTGTCGCCTTTCAAGCCCGATCGACCATGCCGCGTAATACACGGGAGGAGAGACAGCCATCCCTGACAGATGCTACGCGCTTGCAGTGCTATTGAGCGGCCATGGACTCGATCTTCTGAATGGCTTCGACGCAACCTGCAGACGCTGTCGATTTATTCGACAGCAGACAAGCAGCCATTCGACCTTGGCCGGGCAATATTTTTCCGCACGGTCCGCTTATCTCGGCCTTGCATGCAATCACAGTGTCTTTCAGGACGTCTGCCGTCGTTTGTACACTTGTCGTGGCTTCCCCGAGTTCAAACGCGCATTTGGGGCTAATCTTGTCTTCATGGGCTTGCATGCAATAAATCATGCGCCCTTCACCAGGCGTCACCGTTTTGCAGTATTTCTTGATATCGCTTGCGCAGGCGCTCTCAAGCTTTGCCACCCTGGCGGTCAGCTTTTCCAAAAGCGCCTTTCCGACGTCTGCCTGCGCGGAAGCAGTGCCAATCGACGAAATGGCGAGCCACGGGAAAGCCCCAAGGATGATAATTGATCTGACTGTCATTCTCATCGATACGTCCTCTGATGACTGGCTTCCGAACCGCGCGGTCGTTGAACTGGCTGCAGGCTCGTGATGAACGCTGAGGGATGCTCTTTGGCTGTAATTCATTGCGCCAAGGAAAGCGTGAGGCTTGAAACTCCAAGCGACAAATTGATCCCGACCGAGCCCTCGAGGGAGAGCGGCTGCAAGGCGATCGAACGTCCCGTTCCACCGAACAGCAGATTGGCGCCGACGCCGACGCCAACGCCGACGGCGCCACTCGCACCCACATAGGTGCCGGATAGCGATCCGCGTCGTGGACCTGCCGTTGGTGCAAAGACGCCCCATGCCATCGCCCCGCCTGCCGTGATCCCGATATCGATACCAATAGTGCCCATCACGCCAAGATATGCTTCTGGCGGATAGGGGCCGTTGGGTGCGAAGCGGCATGCCATCCGCTGGCGGGATCCAAAGAGCAAGCCGATGGAAGGCGCCATTTTGCACGTCAGGGTACCGACGCTAACTCCGGGAGGCGGCTGTTGGGCAACCGCAGGTGATACGAACAGCGTGGCGAGCCCCACGAACAACAGCGTGCCTAGATGTTTGAGCATGACGAAATCCCGCGTTGCTGCAATTACTCGATGTGGGCTTAGCCAGGGTCGAAAACGATTCAGAACTTATAGCCCAGGCGAGCCGTGACCTGGTTGTTGCTCAGCTCTTGCTTGAACCCGATGATGCCAAGATTAAGAACCGGTATTGGATACACCAAGGATCTGGATTGATACTGTGAGTAGCGATATTCGAGCCCTGTGAACCAGTTGTTTGTGACGGCGTAGGCCAGCCCGGCCCCGACCGTCCAGCCCACGCGCGTGCCGTCGCCACCGACTGAAATACCGGTAAAGGGAATCGAGGTTTCGATGGATGCGAACGCCGCTCCACCCGTCACATAGAGCAGGGCGCGATCGGCAGCGTAGCCGAGCCGCCCGCGTATCGAGCCGCCCCATTTGCTATGCGCCGTAAGGAAATCGCCGGTTATTGCGGTGTAGCGTATAGCGCCGACCGTCCATCCCTGAAAATCACCTTCGACGCCCAACACCAACTGACCCACCTGGTAATTATAGCCAGTGAGCATTCCATATGTCAGGCCATCCCTACGCGATCCGGATGTGAGCAGGAACGGAGCCCCGAGCGGTAGCGCGCCGGTCGTGTATTGGGGGTTTGTTTGTATCCACCCCAGCTCGCCACCAACGTAGAGGCCGGTCCATGAAAACGCAGGCGCATAGGCGACCGGCGCGAGGGACTCCACTCGGCCCGGGAGGTCGGCAGCAGATGCCGATGCGCTAACAGCGCCGGTCGTGGTGGCGAGGAGAGCGATACGTGCCAAACGCCACATGAGCTGGTCCTTATGAGTCGAAGCCGCCAAGTTTGCCGCCAAGTTTTCGGACGGAATTTTGGAGGAGCATTCGGGGGGCCACTCGGATGCCGCGTCAAGCGCATCCGGCAAAGGGCGCCGAGCGTCGAAGGCAACGAATTGTCTGTTGCGGAGCTGCGGTCTTCAGTAGCAAGGCGGGTAGGGATAGTAGCCGCATGCCGGAGGTGGCGGATAGGGACGATAGTAGGGCGCGGCATAAGCGGCCGCTCCATATGCGGCGGCCCCTACGGCGCCCGCATACATTGCGCCGCGGAATGCGGAACGGCGAGCAACTCCGGCAAACGATAGCGGCGTCAGCGGCCGCCCGATAATATCGATGAAGACCGCTGCCGCTCCATCGGCGCCGGCGAGATCACCTTCCAGGGTCTGCACGGTGAAAGTCAGCTTGTCACCCTCGAGCTTCGGGTTCTTCAGCACCACCACCGCATCCTTCACTGAGCCGTCCTTCGCTAAAACGGACACTGTCGCATTGGGTGGGTTCTTGGCGAAGCTGTCCTCTCCTGAGCCCCATTCTGCGATCACGTCGGCAGTGGCCTGGTGACCGGCAGCTCGTATTGGGCGATCTGCGAAGATGATCGAGCTCGGCGTGACGCCAGTCAGAACGAGGTTATCTCCCTGCAGTGTCGCTCCGCGGGAGTTCATCACGAACAAAGACGGGACGATTTCCGGTTTGACAGCCGCGGCAGGGGTGCCAATCGTTTTTATCGAGGATGATGTCGGAGCAGCCTGCCCAAACGCGCCGGCGATGCCTGCGAACGCGATTGAAACGCCCAAAAATCCCGCAAGCGCGGCAGCCTTCGTCTTGCTCGTCATATCGCCCCCTCTTTCGTCGACGTTATTGCTTCCAGAATTTGCGGAAGGCGTCGCGCTCTCCGGGCAACCATGGAAGAGCATTATAGGTTTGACTATGCAATTCCGGCGATCGAGATCTATTTTCTCTGCCGACCAATCCTGATGCCGAAACCGGGATGAAGGCCGTTTCGCAAAGACCGCGTGCTCCACCTCAGCGATCTAAAAAGTTGCGGTCAAGAGCAATATCATTTGAAACCGGCCGAGAGCCTCTCTTGCTTGAGCATGACGTCAATGGCCTCAATGATGCGTATTTGAGGATTTGCTTTGCAGTAGACGATCACCTCATGCTCGAGCTCTTTCGATCTCGCTATATTGAGGTAATGCTTCTTGGCGAGGCCGTTGTACCAGCCGCTATACCAAGTCGTGAGCCGATCGGCGTCTCCCCCTGCCAGGTGCCCGCGAGCGCGGCGCAGGTCAATGTTTGGACGTCGATATATCCGTTGGCATCGGCGTAGGCGGTGAGGTCTGTTTGGGCCCGAGAATGCGAGCTCGTAGCTAAAAGGATCGTTGTCGCGAAAAGAACTATTTTGCGCATCTGGAACTCTCTGAGAAATGATGAAGCGATCGGGTTCTGCGCTCGAGATCACAACAAACAAGGGCCGTTTGCTATGCACTTTCGGCCGATGGGCCTCGGCCCTAGCGGCCAATCAAAGAAGACTGGACCAGAACTTGGCATCACCCCTTGGCGTACCGGCGTCAGCCAGATGAGATCTGCTACCCTCAGAACTGTCCGGGTTGAGCAGGCGGACTGGGCCAGTCTGCACGAGCGTTATTTGGGTTACGGCGATCAAACAAATCCTGTCGAGCGACGGTGCTCGTTCTCAGGCGCGGAGCGGGCCGAGTATCGCGAACTGACACGGTGCGGTCGTGCGCCTCTTTGGCGATAGCAACTGACGGCAGCGCATGTACAAGGACGAGAATGATGGGGAGCAAGCGAGCAGTGATCATGAGCATTCCTCTAACCGTGGAAAGCCTGTCGGGAGATGAAACGATCGGCTCTCGCGGCCCGGGCGATGCAAGATTGACGTTTGCACAAGTGTTCTCCAGGTGGGTTCGTGGGAGTCGCTGGCTGGTCAGCATAAAATTCAGCGCTCAGGCCGGCTATGCAATTCCGGAAAAACTCAGGTCATCGAACCAGCTCGAGTGCCTATGACCAAGCCCATCGCCGCTGTTGCTTCGGGAGAAGAGTCCACAGACGAACGACCAGGTCGCCATTCGCATTCCCTGACGCGCAACAGCAGGAGAAGTCCTGCGCTGCGGCAACCGTTCTAATGGTGCGATGCGGTAGGTGCATGGGAAACTATCAATTCACTTGACGACGTACTATTCTTTTGAGACCGGCGAGAACCCGGTAGGCTTCCGCCAGCTGTAACAGTTTCTCTCGTGCAATTGATCCCGGTGGCAGGAATGCAGCATCGTCGCGCATCGCCGCCTCGATTTCCTCGCACTCGGCCGCGGTCAATCGCTCTTCGCGCATCTGGCCTCTTCGCCGGTCGCATTTGATATGATCTCAAATCAATTCAGACCGGGCGGTTCCGGAAAACTTTTTGTGCCCGCTTTGAGAAGTTGTCATCTTCGCTTCGGGCGGCCTATGCGATTTCAGCATATCGATGGAAAATGATTTTTGCCGATACTGCATAGATTTTCCTGACATGCTGAATTAGAACAAAGAGTGTTGCTCGCTGAGCGTGTACCGGCGTATTTGGTGGAGCTCAAAGTGAATCGGACTAAAGTCCTGAATTTCGCTGACCCGGCTCAGTACGCAGCGAGCATCCGTTCGGCCGATATAGAGATATTCCCGACGGCGAAGGGCGAATTCAGCGCCCAGCTAACGCAAGTGACATTGGATCGGCTGTGGATGCAGCGACTCGAGGAAACTTTGCCGCCGTATACACAGAGGCAGGGTCACGGCAACTCGCAAGGTATTTACTTTCCTCACTGAAGATCAGCCAGAGGTGTACAATCGAGGCCGGTTATTCTCCCTGGGTGATCTGTGCGCGCACGATCATGACATGCAGCATGTGGTGACGACTGGAAAATATCGGCTCGGCGGAGTGTCGCTTGCAGTGAAGGAGCTTGCTGAAGCGTGCAGTTCGATGATGGGTTTCGAGTTCGATCCACAGCAGCGCACGCGTTTCCTGAGGCCTGCCCCGGACCTGATGAAACGATTTCTGGACCTGCATGCGATCGCCGGAGCCTTTGCCAAAACCGCCCCCGAGCTTCTGGAGGTTCCGGAGGTAATCCGCGCAATCGAGCACCAATTGGTCTACGCTCTGCTGCGATGTGTGGCTGACTGCAACGTCTCGGCATCGAAAGATGGCGGGCTGCGACACGGGACTATCGTCGCGCGCTTCGAAGACTTTATAGATGCGAACCCAAATACTCCTTGTTGTACCTGGATGAAATATGCTCCGCGATCGGGGTCGCGGAACGAACGCTGCGAGTTGTCTGCGAGGAGCATCTGGGTATGGGCCCGATTCGCTACCTCACTTTGCGGAGGATGCATCTTGTTCACCGCGCCTTGGGACAAGCAGCACCCGACTGTGCAACGGTCACCCAGATCGCCACCACGCATGGCTTCTGGGAGCTGGGCCGCTTTTCAGTTGCCTATCGCAACTTGTTTGGCGAACCGCCGCTCGCCACCCTACGGCGTCGTGAGGACTTCCGATCGAGAAATATAGATCGTCCTTCACAGCTCGTATCGTGAGTTTCAGATAAAGCCCGGCTCGCCGACGAACGTCACGTTTCATCGCGTGACCGACACAAGTTCTTGGCGACAGGTTCCGGCCCGATCCGAGGTGACGCTAACCCGCCTCGTTGCGCGACGTTCGCCACTGTTCGTGCATTGTCGAGAGGCCGCTCCGTCGCTGGTCGCTCAGGCGTGCTTATGCAGAAGGTCTGCCGAAATTGCATAGACGGTGAACATCCGGCTCATTCAAACTCCACCAAGTCGGGAGTCCCGATAATTTGTCGGCACTTGGAGTGTGAGCTATGAGGCGCAAATTTTTGAGCGCGATTGCCGGCGCCACATTGGGTCTGTTGCTGAACCTGATCTGCCTGGTGCCCACGTTTGCCCAAAGCGATCCCCTCCCATCATGGAACGACACGCCGACGAAACAGGCTATCGTGGATTTTGTGCGTCGAGTCACTACACTAGGCGGCTCGGAATTCGTGCCGGCCGCCGCACGTGTTGCGACCTTCGACAACGATGGCACGCTTTGGGTTGAGCAGCCGATGTATGTTCAACTGGCATTCGCGCTCGATCGGGTAAGGGCTCTGGCGCCCTTGCATCCGGAATGGCAGTATACAGAGCCTTTCCAGTCGGTACTTGCAGGGGATATGCAAGCTCTGACCGGCTTCAGCGAGCGCAGCCTGCTGGATCTAATCCTGCTGACCCACGCCGGCATGACGACTGACGAATTCTCCAAGATTGTGGTGGACTGGCTCGCCACGGCGCGCGATCCGCGATTCCGGCGGCCTTACACTGAACTGGTCTATCAGCCGATGCTTGAGTTGATTTCCTATCTTCGGGCGAACGGCTTCAAGACCTATATAGTGTCCGGCGGCGGCGTCGAGTTTATGCGTCCATGGACGGACAAAGTGTACGGGGTTCCTCCGGAACAAGTGGTAGGGTCATCTATCAAGACCAAATTTGAAATGCGCGATGGCATTCCTACGCTATTCCGTTTGCCGGAGGTGAACTTCATCGACGACAAGGCGGGCAAGCCCGTTGGAATCTACGAGTTTGTTGGCCGTCGTCCCATTGCTGCATTCGGAAACTCAGACGGCGATCTGCAAATGCTTCAATGGACCACCATCGGCGGCGATGGCTTGCGTCTTGGGGCTATAGTTCATCACACTGACGCAGCGCGCGAGTACGCCTATGATCGACAGTCACATTTTGGACGGCTCGACGTGGCGTTGGACGCGGCTGCTGCAAACCGGTGGACTGTGATCGACATGAAGAAAGATTGGAAAGTGATCTTTTCCTTCGATGCGCGCTGAGTTCCCGCGGTTGCCTTCAGCCGACTGTGCATCAAAGCCTCGGTTCAATTCGATCCGTTGGGAAGAAGTTGTTCTCGATCGAAACCTGCGGAGTTGACGCACGTCGGCAGCGAAGCCACCTTGCGAGGCTTGCGCAAGATACAAACGAGCGAGGCAATCACGTGTTGAGCCTTAAAGCGATCAACGGGCTGGCAAACGTTTCGTCAAAGCTCAACAGCAGAACTCACCTAACTGCCTGATCGCGAGTTGAGGGACGCGTGCAGAAGCGAAGCCGTCACGAAGTCCCGATCACTACTTCGTCACGAGATGCCGAGTCGGCTTCGCGTCCGTTGCCGCCGTTGGGGAAATTGCAAACGTCAGCCACGTATTCCAACCAGACGGCCGGTTCGCCGCATCAAATTCTCCGTATGCCTTTATGTTCAGATATCCCTGCATGTCGCCGACGGGGAAAATGTATCCGAACTGGGGCCCCATACCAAGAACGCGAGATCTGAAGCCGCCAAGCAGTGGATGTCCGCCGGTATCATCTGAGACTTGCTGATAAGCGTAGCCGACCAGGCCCACGAAAGCCTGTTTCGAAAGAAATTGCGCTGTGCTCCAGTCGAAATGGAAATCGATTCCGCTTTGAACCTGCGTGTCGGGATTCTTGAAATTGTAAGTGAATCCCGCAACGCCTGAAAGCGTCACACCCGTAGCCGGGTTCAAGTACGTGTAGCCGCCGCCAGCATCGATGGCGCCGTGACCGATCCCGATGTTCGCGATGCGACTTGGATCGTAAGCGCCGACCGGAATATCGCCGGTTATGTACGTCATATAATTGTTAACGCCCGAGTTCCATTTCAGCGTGATCATCGGGTAGAGATCGCCGACGGACGTAATCGAGTCACCGATGCTCCCCATTCGCGTTGCCGCAAATCCTCCGACGCTGGTTGTCAGCGTTCCATCAATGGTCGCAGCCGACCGGCCGAATATGCCCGTTACTCCCATTGCCAATTGGCCACCAAGGACGGGTGTGCCGAAGGTGTAGGTCGGGTTTAATAGCAAAAGATCGGCTTGCGCATGCAGGCTCGCGTTGAGGCTGACATTGACGTTCGGCGCGAGCCTCCCGATCTGAATCTCTCTTGCCGCAGCGACTGAACCGGAAGCTGCAACACTCGTGTGATAATAGACGGTCCCCATCGACCAGCCCGGCGCGCTCTGCGGGACCGCCGGCAGACTGCTGATCTGGCCGGGTAGCCAGAACGAAATGCCGCTTTCGTCGCCGCGAGACACTTGGGTGGTGAGGATCAGCATCGCACAGATCGTACCCGCGCCGAGCCCGAAGTCCCTGATCGAACCATCACGCCGCATCTGCCCGCTCCCCGGTACCTTGTTCTCCTATGCTATCTGCGGTTCGGTCGTAAGCTATGCAAAATCGGCAAAAAACAGCAAACTGTTGGCGGCTGATGTCTCGGCGCAACACTTGGAGCATAGCGCCAGTCGCCCAGAGGGGGCGCCAGGAAACTAATAGTCGCGACCGAGCACATTCCGCTTCCGAAGCTGCATAGGCAGATCGTTGCCGATCTACCATGCTTGCTGGGGCCCGCCCGGGCCAGCGGCGGCGGCCGTCTTCGAACGAGACGATTCGGATGATCCAGAACGGAATGGCGACTTTCGCTAGTCCAGACGCCTACGGTGCGGCGATTGGAGCGGCGAAGATCGAGCTCTTTATTACATCGAATGGAGCGTTCAAGGGGCAACTGAGCCATTTGGATCTTGGCTGCCTGAACGTGTTGAGAGGGAGAGAGAACCTTCCGCGCATCGCTTTCCTCGCCTTGCCGCCGGCCCATGTGCACATCTCGTTTTCGACGAGTCGGACGCGGAGCCTGATCTATTGCGGCTTGGGCGCTTGAATTCTGGCGATCTGATTTTCCATTCCCTTGGGCAGAAAGCGCACCAGCGAACCGTCGGAGAAGGGGACTGGTACATGATGTCTCTGCCGCCAGATCAGCTGATCGCATGCAGCAAAACTCTGATTGGTGAAACAATTAGAGCGCCATCACAGGGCTACGTCTTGGTTCCTGGAGACGGCGCCACTGCTGTGTTGTTGGGCCTGGTTTCCCAAGCGTGTCAGCTCGCTGAAAGGGCTGGAGAATTCATTTCAAAAGCCCGTGCGGCCTCGCTCGAGCGCGAGTTGCTCCATGCACTCGTCAAATGCCTGTCGACCAGGCATGCCGATGGGCTCTCGAATTCCAGGCTGCGCCACGCCGATATCATGCTTCGCTTCGAAGAGTGTTTGGCGCGACGAAGCGAGCCTCATTTGAACCTGTCCGAGCTCTGCAGCACAATCGGAGTGCCGGAGCGCACCTTGCGAGTTTGCTGCGCAGAATTTCTGGGCGTTAGTCCAAGCCGGTATTACCTGTTGCGGCGGTTGAACAGGGCGCGATCCGCATTGAGTTGCGCCGATCCGGAATCGGCGAGTGTTTCAGAGATTGCGCGAAATCATCACTTCACCGAACTAGGCCGCTTTGCGGTGGCCTACCGTGACGCTTTCGGTGAAACACCTTCGTCAACTTTGCGCCGCGTTTCCAACAAAGCGGAATAATTTACAAGCGCTCTGCCGGATTCGCATAGCCCCTTCTGAGAGAGCTTGGAAGACTAGCCACGTCAGCAAGCGGAAAGCTCTGCGAGTGCGGCCAATTGATTTCGCTTTCTGCGGCCGCCCTCCAGACTTCGAAAAGTCTGCCGTTCACACATCGTGAGAGTAGGAGCCGGAGCTATGACGATCACTAAAAGCTTAAAACGGATGCTGGTCTCAGGGGCGGCCTTGGCGGCCGTCAGTTTGCCTGCGATGACCCTGCCAGCCTTCGCACAGGCGCCAGCCGGAAAGCCCAACATCCTTTTCATCATGGGCGACGACATCGGCATCATGCAGCCGAGCATCTATCATCGCGGCTTGATGGTGGGAGAGACTCCGAACATAGACCGCATCGGAAATGACGGTGCGCTTTTCATGACCTACTATGCTGAGCAGAGCTGCACCGCCGGCCGCAACGCGTTCTTCACCGGCATGCATCCCCTTCGCACCGGCATGATTCCCCCGCAGCTACCCGGCAGCCCGTCCTGGCTGCGGCCTGGCACCCCCGCCGTTGCCAAGTTCTTGCTCGACCTCGGCTACAACACCGGCGAATTCGGCAAGAATCACCTTGGTGACAATCCCGAGGCGCTACCAACTGCGCATGGTTTCCAGGAGTTCTGGGGTTACCTGTATCACCTCGACGCGATGCAGGGGGTGAGTTTCCCGGACATCAACAAGAGCCCGACCGTGCAAGGCATTGCGCCTCCGTGCAAAGCAACCCCGGTCCCGGGTCTCACCGAAGTCCCAGGTGCCGTGGATCCTCGAACAACGACGTGCTTGACGCCGCCGCGGCCAGTGCTTGCGTGCAGATCATCAGACGGCTCGCAAGCAAACCAGACCTGCAAGGACGAAGGTCCCTTGACGCTCGATCGATCCCGAAGCGTGGACGAAGAAATCTCGGCCAAGGTCATCGACTATCTTGATCGGAACGATCCCAAGAAGACCAACAAGCCGTTCTTCGTCTGGTACAACCCGGCGCGCATGCACATCACGACCGTGCTGCCACCGAAATACGAGGCGATGATCGGCGAGCCCGGTGGCAAGGACTGGGGCCTCAACGAGGCCGGCATGAAGCAGATGGACGACAATATCGGCTATGTTCTCAAGAAACTCGAAGACATGGGCCAGCTCGACAATACCATCATTGTCTTCACCACCGACAACGGCGCCGAGAACATCACTTTTCCCGACGGCGGCACCACCCTTTTCAAGGGCGGCAAGCTGACCACCTGGGAAGGTGGCATGCGCGCCCCGCTGGTCGTTCGCTGGCCGGGCCACATCAAGCCGGGCACGGTCAAGAGCGAGATGATGTCCTCACTTGATTGGCTGCCGACGCTGGTCGACATCGCCGGCGGCCCGAAGGGCGACGCTTTGAAGAAGCAGATCGAGGCCGGAAGCTACCCCGGCATCGTCAAGACGACGCTGGACGGCGTCGATCAGCGCGCCTATCTCGAAGGCACGGACAAGTCCGCGCGCGAAGTCTTCTTCTACTACACCGGCGCGCAGCCATCGGCGGTACGCTACAAGAACTGGAAGATGTACTACACGATGGTGCCGGACACCGGGACCGGCGGGTTGTTCGGAGCGCAGAGCTTCCATTGGACGCAGGTCGCCAACATCAAGCGTGACCCATTCGAACAGACGGTCGGCTCCGATGCCAAATCGTTGCTGGGCTATGCCGGTTCGATCGGCTCTCCGAGCACGGCCTATCTCTACGACTGGAATATCCTGCCGCTCGGCCAGCTGCTCTGGGAAAAGGAGCTCTTTTCGTACAAGGACTTCCCCCCGATGCAGGCACCGGAGACCTATAACCTCGACGGTATCCTCGCAGAGATGAAGAAGTCCGGTCACCAGAGCGAGTAACGACGCCTGCCGATATCCAACATCAGTGGCCGGCCCAAAGCCGGTCACTTTGGATACTGTGAGCTGGCGTCGAGCCGCGCTCGACATCGCCGAGCTGCTCAAGCCGCAGCGATTGCCGCCAGCCATTTAGCAGAGGGAGCCCGATCGTCATGACCAATATCGCTATCCTTCCGCAACAGCCGAGCATCTGGTGGGTTTTCCTGCTGCAGGGTTTTGCCGGTATCATCCTTGGCCTTATGCTTGTCACTCAGCCCGGAGCCACAATCCTGGCGCTCACAACTTTCCTGGGATTCTACTGGCTTATCACCGGCCTCCTTGCGCTGGTTCAGGTCTTCGTCGATCGCTCGACTCCGTGGATATGGTCCCTGCTTAGCGGGCTTGTCGGCGTTCTGGCTGGACTGTTCGTTCTAAGGCACCCTTTGGTTGCTTCCCTGACCGTGCCTACTGTGCTTGTCCTCATTCTCGGCGTGCAAGGACTTGTCATGGGCGCCCTGCAGATCATTGCCGGCCTCAAGGGTGGCGGCATCGGGCCGCTTATCCTGGGAGCGATCAACGGCCTGGTTGGGCTTCTGCTATTAGGGTCTCCGATCGCAGCCGCATTGGCCGTGCCGGTTGTCTTTGGTGCGCTGCTCCTCATTCAGGGGGCGGGATTGGTAATCCTGGCCTTTCGAGTTCGTAGTTAAGGCTTGCTCTTCGCTTCGAGGATTTCGGGATTCTGCCGAATTCGCATAGTGCGCGCGGCACAGGCTGGGCACTCTGCTACTGAAGTGATCGGCAAGACGGAAGTCACATGAATTTCGCTCCCCAGTCTGATCCCAGGCGCGTTGAAGATTCACCGCATATAGAGATGGTGCACGTACCGGGCGGTACGTTTCGGATGGGCTCAAACAAGCACTATCCGGAGGAAGCGCCCGCCCACCGCGTTACCGTGGACGGTTTTTGGATGGACCGGACGCCTGTAACCAATCGCCAGTTCCGCGAGTTTATCAACGCGACCGGCTACGTCACCTTCGCAGAGGTCACTCCCGACGCGAAGGATTATCCAAACGCATTGCCGCGGATGCTCAAAGCAGGCTCCCTTGTGTTCACCCCGCCCAAAGAGGCGGTGGACCTGCGTTACTGGGGGGAGTGGTGGACATTCGCCTTCGGCGCCAACTGGCGACGGCCCTACGGACGTCACAGCAATATCCGTGGGCTGGAAGATCACCCCGTCGTTCACGTCGCTTTGCGCGACGTGGAAGCCTACGCAAAATGGGCCGGGAAGGAACTACCGACCGAAGCCGAATGGGAATTCGCCGCACGCGGGGGCTTGAGCGACGCGGAGTTCGCGTGGGGAGACGAACTGAGTCCTGCTGGCAAACACATGGCAAACACCTGGCAAGGGAATTTTCCGCATGAGAACCTCGCAGCCGACGGCTTCGAACGTACCTCGCCGGTGACCGCGTTTCCGCCGAACGGCTACGGCCTCTATGACATGATCGGCAACGTCTGGGAGTGGACGGCCGACTGGTATTCGGCGAAGCACGATGCCGATGCGCCGAAGGCTTGTTGCGTTCCGCAGAATCCGCGCGGAGGCGCCGAGGGCGGGAGCTACGACCCGCGCACCCCGAACATCAGCATTCCCCGGAGAGTGCTCAAGGGAGGCTCACATCTGTGTGCGCCGAACTACTGCCGACGCTATCGCCCGGCAGCCCGTCATGCCGAGCCGATCGATACGTCCGCGAGCCATGTTGGATTCCGGTGCATCTCCAGGAGAAAATCCTGATGAGGAAGACCAACGCCTAGCTTGCCATCTAGCCATCTCAGCGACCTCGTTCCGCAACGGAGCGATCCTGCACAGCCCCTGAGCCATCCGCATGATCGGGTTGGGCTCGCAATTGGAGCGGTTGCCGTTTCCGCATAGTCGATCCCTAGAAACTCCGCCAGGATGGGTCGTGGGTCATTTTCGTTAGTGCGTCGGCTCACAAGCTGTACTTGCGACGGCCGACATTGAGCCTTCAGTACTTGCGCATACTGTTGTCGCTCTTGCCCCGCCGAGTCATGCCGCCTCGAGCCGACGCTCTCGTCATTCGGCTTCACGTGCTCACCAGGAAGGGAATCGTCATGAGCGACAAAAAGGCGTCAGAGAAGTCAGAGCTCGCTACCGGGCCAGGCAGCGCAGGATTGAAACGCCGCGAATTGCTATTGAGCGGCAGCTCTCTCGTCGCGGCCTCGGCACTCGCAGCCGTCGGGTTGACGAGCCCTGCCCAGGCGCAGCAGGCGACGACAGCACCCGCAGCTGCGTCTGCCGGACAAAAGCCCAACATTGTTGTCATTATGGGCGACGACATCGGCATCTGGAATCTTGGCGCTTACCACCGCGGCATGATGGCCGGCCGGACACCGAACCTGGACAAGATCGCCGCCGAAGGCATGCTGTTCACCGACTATTACGCCGAGGCGAGTTGTACGGCCGGTCGTGCCAACTTCATCACTGGCGAGCTGCCGATCCGCACCGGTATGACGACCGTTGGCCAAGCCGGCGCTCCCACAGGCCTGCCGGCGCAGGCCGTAACGATCGCTCAGGCGCTAAAAGGAATGGGCTACGCGACCGGCCAATTCGGCAAGAACCATCTCGGCGATAAGAACGAGTTCTTGCCAACCGTGCACGGCTTCGACGAATTCTTTGGCTACCTCTATCATCTGGATGCGATGGAAGATCCGGCCCATCCCGCCTATCCGCAGGATCTGCTGAACACCGTCGGTCCTCGGAACATGATTCATTCATATGCGACCAGCGTTGACGACGCCACGGTAGATCCGCGCTGGGGCAAGGTAGGCAAGCAGAGGATCGAGGACGCCGGAACGCTCTATCCGAAGCGAATGGAAACCGTGGACGACGAAATTCGCGACCTCTCGCTGGCGTTCATCGATAAGGCGAAGGCCGAGAACAAGCCGTTTTTCCTGTGGCTCAACCCGACCCGCATGCACATCGTCACCCATCTGTCGCCGAAATATCAGGCGTTGCGCAACTCCAAGAACGGCTGGACGATCCATGAAGCCGGTATGGCGCAACTCGACGATGACGTCGGCATTGTCATGAAGAAGCTCAAGGACATGGGTGTCGACGACAACACCATCGTCATCTTCACGACCGACAATGGCACCGAAGTGTTCACCTGGCCCGATGGCGGACAGACGCCATTCGCGCAGAGCAAGGGCACGGTGATGGAAGGCGGCTTCCGCGTCCCAGCAATGATCCGCTGGCCCGGCAAAGTGCCGGTGGGCAAGGTCGAGAATGGCATCATCTCCGGCCTCGACTGGTTCCCGACGCTTCTTGCTGCCGCGGGCAATCCCAACATCGTCGAAGAATTGAAGAAGGGAAAGCAGATCGGCGAAACCACGTTCAAGTGCCATCTCGATGGTTATAATCAGATGGATATGATCACCGGTCAGGGGCCGTCGAAAAGGCACGAGATCTGGTACTTCGGCGAAAGCGAGCTCGGCGCGGTGCGCATCGATGACTACAAGTTTCGGTTCATCGACCAGCCTGGGGGCTGGCTGGGTGACAAAAGCAAGCCGGATGTACCCTACATAACCAACCTGCGCCTCGATCCGTTCGAGCGCACGGGCTGGCCGAACAACGGGACCAAGGAAGGTGCGCAGCAATACTTCGACTGGTTCAAATATGAATTCTGGCGCTTCGTATTTGTTCAACAACAGGTTGAAAAGCTGGCGATGACTGCGATCGAGTTTCCGCCGATGCAAAAGGGCGCGAGTTTCAATCTTGAGGCCGTGAAGGCGAAGATCGCCGCGGCCCAAGCTGCAGTCGCTAGGTAGAATGAGCTTTGGTTGACTAACTTCGGACGGGTGCCTTGATAGCGAGGCACCCGTCATTCCATGTGGTCGTACGCCTTCAGCTCAAGCGCCGTTTCGTGCCGTCCTTCTTTGAGAAGATGCCGCGCGCCGAGTGGGGAACGAGGCTTGTGCGTCCTCGCATTATTGGTCGCGCCGGCTGCAGGCCTTGAGGCATACGGTCCAACTGATGCCTCCGTCCTATGTGAAGCCCCACGTCAAGCGGCAGAAGAACGACAGCACCGACGCGGAGGCGCTTTGCGAGGCGGTCACAAGGCCTAACATGCGGTTCGTGGAGAGCAAGACGATCGAACAACAGAGCAGTCTGATGCTTCATCGCGTGCGGCATCTCATCATTCGCCAGCAGACTGCCGTCATCAACTCGCTCGCGACTAGCGCCGTTGCCGGTGCTGAACCGATGCCAGGGATCGCATCCAGTCGCTTGCTTGTCGCGTTTGATCGATGCCAAGCAATAATGCGCCTATCGAACTCCAGGATCTGCGAACTCCAGGATCTGAGCCTTCAGTGTCCGCAACTGACTGCCGAGATCCGCAAGACACGCGCGGGCAACCCCGGGACCCGGCAGTCAGCTGGATCGGCGACGCCAACAGCTGTTCGACACCCCTGCGCGTTGCCGGACAAGCTTGGCAGTATCAGCAAGCAAGGCGATCGCAATTTGGGCAGCCGGATCACGGCGGGCGCACTCGCCGTGATCCGCTATGAATGCGTGCTTTTGATCGGGACCTGATCCGCGGAGGGCATTATGGCGAGCGGTCATGAGTACCGCTCGAGAAGGCCGAACACATGGCTGCTTCGCCCAACGCTGCAAGTGAAGGTTCTCCTTGCCACCCGGAGCGACCTTCTTCGTTCCGTAGCGATGGGGCCTTCCCGTGCATCTCCAGGAGAAGTCCTGATTAGAAGAGTGACGCTCTAGCTCAGATCAGCCGCCCGAGCAGTGACTCCGCGTCGCTCGGGCAAAGCCTCGGGTCTCCGCCAAGAAACTCCCTCGTTCGAAAGACGCAAGGCCTTGGGGTTGGGCTGATTCCCCGAGATGATCAGGAGCAGAGAGAGAATTGAGGCTGTGGGGAACTCCTACCAGCGCGAGATCACGCCCCGAGCACTTCTATCAAGCGGCTGGCATTTCGTAAGTATTATCAAGGTATTGGTGAAAAGTAGCCGTTCAGCAAAAAGTGATATTTGTGCAACATCCGTCCAAAAACGCGCCATTCAGGCCTCAACAAAGGCAGTCTGTCATTGATTGATCGGAGGTCTTCGCTTCTTATCGTGAGTGCGACGGAGGGGGGCATCCCAAGGTCGTCCCGTTTAGGTCTTTCGCTGAAGCAGACCATCGTTACAGGGACGCGTTGAATTTCGACGTGTTTTTGCGGGTAGCTCAAACGGCTTTGTACGAGCAATTGTACGGGGCTTCAACTTGGAGGTTAACATGAAGTTCAAGGGCCTTTTGCTCGGTTCCGCGGCAGCGTTGCTCGCCGTTGGGGGAGCACAAGCGGCTGATCTTCCCGTAAAGGCCAAAGCGGTCGAGTACGTGAGGATCTGTTCGCTCTATGGTGCCGGTTTCTACTATATCCCGGGCACTGACACCTGCATCAAGCTGGGTGGTTATCTGCGCGCCGAAGTCGCCATCAACGCGACCGATTTCAACGGTAACTTCAGCAGCACCCAAGGTGCTCAGAACCGTCTGACGAACTACTACGTCACTCGCGCCCGTGAAGACTTCAACGTCGACACGCGCACCGCGACCGAATACGGCGTGGTTCGTACCTTTGCGGATGTGGTGTTCTCGTGGACCACGGATGCGTACTCGGGCAGCGGCACCACTCCTGGCGCGACCGTTTACTCGCAGCTCGGCGGCACGGGCGTTAGCGCGCCCAACAATGCCAACGCAGGCGCGATCGCTGGCGGTACGCTCGGCGTGTACTACGCCTTCATCCAGTTCGCCGGCTTCACCATGGGTAAGGCCGTCGCGCAGTTCGACGCTCCCTGGACCAACTATCCGGGCAACAACTTCGACGGTCTGACGGGTGGCGGCGGCACGGTCACTGGTGTGAACCAGTTCACCTACACCGCTGACTTCGGTCAGGGCATCACGGCCGCGATTTCGGCGGTAGACCCGACTGCCTACTATCAGAGCAACCTGTACAACACCAGCGCCGGCGTTTCCGTCGCGGGTTTCGGCGCGGGCGGCTACGGCATCAACGCCTTCGGTGGCACCCGGTCTCCTGACATCCAGGGTATGGTCCGCGTTGACCAGGCCTGGGGTCTCTTCCAGTTGTCCGCAGCGGCGCATAACAACCACGTCGGGTACTACACTGGCTTGCCCGCGGCGGCTGCGATTGCGGGAACCGAAGCGGCCGGTCACCCGGGCGACAAGTGGGGATATGCTGTGCAGGCGGCGTTGTCCATCAAGAACATCCCGACTGGTGCCGGCGACACGCTCAACGTGCAGGCGGTCTACACGGACGGTGCGACCCGCTACAACTTCCAGAGCTTGGCCTCGCAGAACTATGCAATGTTCGGCGGTACCGGCCTGGCGGGTGCCTATCAGAGCATTTGGCCTTGCCGGCGCTGCTGACGGTGTGTTTGCCAACGGAACCAGCATCTCCACGGTTACGAGCTGGGGCTTCCGTGGCGCCTTCACCCACAACTGGGATGCGTTCTGGAACACCGCGATCTACGGTTCGTACTCTCAGCTGAAGTACGGCAACGGCGGTTCGGCTCTCGTCTGCGGTGCTCTCCTCGGTTTGGGCGCAGCCACTGCGGGCATCACCACCTGCAACCCGGACTTCAACCTCGGCACGGTCGGTCTCATCACCCGCTGGACCCCGGTGAAGAACCTGACCTTCTCGGCGGACGTGGCCTACACCATGCTCGACCAGAAGTACGCTGGTACGATCACCACGCCTGCCGCTGCGCCACTCGTGGCAAAGCCGGGTGCCACCTACGAGCTGAAGGATCAGAGCACCGTCAGCGTGCTGCTCCGCGCTCAGCGCAACTGGTAAGTTTGGTCTAACGACCTGACCTCCAAGGCCCCCGGCGGGAAACTGCCGGGGGTTCTTTGCATTTTTGATGCCTCCGGCAGCGGGTGAGAATCGGGACAGCCTAAACTGGCTCTCCATCCAGCAAAGGTGAGACGAACGTCTCTCAACCAGTTTCTCGGCTAAGCTTCTCGGTATGGCCTGATAATCGTTCAATGCAAACGAAATGCGACTGAACATGGATGCGCTTGTGCGGTGGCACTCGGACGCTCCAAAATTCTGAGCGTTGCCAACCGTCACCCGTCGGGCAAAACACCCGTCACTCCGTCAATCCCTCCCGACAAAAATATTCCGCTTTACCGAAATTCGGTTTTGGCATATGTGTCGCCCATCCCGGCTCACCCTTGAGGGGCGACCATGTGTCGTGATGGTCGTAGAGCCGGGCTTGCGGTGGACGCGACAGCGTCGGGCGCGAAAGTGCGGGCAGGGCGGATTGCTCTCCGTGAGCCCGAGGTTTCGCGCTGGATGAGCGGCGCTGTCAGGTTCGTCTCGTCATCAGGTCGGCGGCAACGTGCACAACGTCGTCGAAACCGGTGGCGACAAGCGAGCCGTGCGTACGGCAAAACCGTGTGGTCCTGGCCGTCGTTGCTACGGTCAAGCCTTTGCGGAGGCGGCATTCGCGTCAACCGGCGCGGTGTCCGCGACTTTCGTGAAGGCGAGGGAGGCCAACAGGAACTCGGCTCCCGGGAGAGCACGGCATAAGCCGTAAAGCCACTGCGCAGGGAAGGCCGAGTGATTTGGCTACACCTGTATGCTGCTGTGCGGTTTCCTTGCGCTACACTTTCGCGCAGCGGACCGTGGGTGCCAGCCGGCACCGGGCCTTCCCTGCGCCCTCCTGGACAAGAGGGTGGAGCGACGAAGCAAAGCTCGGGCGGAATGCGCCGCGAGGACGCGAAGGCGTGTGCAAGACGGCCATCTTAAGCGCAATTTCCCGCACGATCTTCTCGGTTACCAGCGCCGGCGTGGCAAAGCACGCGCTGCTGTTGGCCGTAGCGTGCGCTTTCGTGTTCTGCTTTCGCGCTTACCCATGGCCTGGATTTGAGCGCCGGATTCTTTTGATCGTCGCATTGGAGAGAACCACGAACGTCATACCGCGCTGCGTGCTGACGTTGGCGTTGGCAAGATAGCGCTTCTGATGCTCCCGAGCGGGCAACCGGAGGCGCGATTGATACTTAAATAGAACTGAGAATTTTCGTATCTTGCCTCGGCCTGGGCGGCTGAGCCCGCGCGTTGATCGGTCTCGAACACTTCAAAATCGACTGGCCAGGCCCTTCCAGAGTAGCGCTGGAAGCACGCCAATTTGCTTGGCTCGATTCCGCAGATGAGCGCGCCCCGGAGTTCGCGAGCGGCCGCGTTGGATTATAGCAGTTGACTAGTTCTAAAAAAGAACTGTATCTTCAAAGAAGAGACGACCGGTCGTAACGGTCGCGATATGCGGTTGCAGCCCTGGATGGGTCCGGTTCAGCGAAGTCGAATTCGGCTTGGAGGACGCAGGGCGCGAGCAGGCAGCCGCACAGTAACAGCGCTATGTCCCCGAAAAGGGCGCGGCGCGTTTGGGAGGACGAGAAAATGACGCCGACATGGAAGCTCGTGGCTGCGCTGACATTACTCTTGTGCGGCCCGGCACTCGCGGCCGACGAACCGGGAGTCTCTGCGACCGAGATCAAGATCGGCGGGGTGTTTCCGTTCAGCGGCCCGGCGTCGTCGATCGGTCTCGTGGGCAAGGGACTGATCGCCTACATTCAATCCTTGAACGACCGCGGCGGCGTCAACGGACGCAAGATCAACTACATCGCCTATGACGACGCGTACAGCCCGCCCAAAGCGGTGGAGCACGTCCGCAAGCTCGTTGAGAGCGATGAAGTGGCGTTCATGTTCGGCCAGCTCGGTACTCCCGGCGTTTCGGCGACGGCGAAATATTTGAAGGCGAAAGGCGTGCCCAGCATTGCAATCGTCAGCGGATCATCAAAATTCACCGACGTCGCCGCTTACCCGCTGACCACGACGGGCCTTGTCAGCTACGATACCGAAGGAAAAATCTACGCCAAATATCTGACCAAGACGCTGCCGAACGCCAAATATGCGATCCTCTATCAAAACGACGACCTCGGCAAAGATTACGTCAATGCCTTCAAGACGTTTCTCGGCAAGGACTACGATCGAAAAGTCGTCAGCGCCTCCTACGAGGTCACCGAACCGACCGTCGATTCACAGATCACCAATCTGAAGAGCTCCGGCGCCGACGCGTTGATGATCGCGGGAACACCGAAGTTCGCCGCGCAGGCAATCCGGCAAGCCTCTTTGATCGGCTGGAAGGCGACCGTCATCATCGACTTTCCGTCCGGTTCGGTTGGAGGCACGCTCACCCCGGCCGGCCTCGACAAATCAGTCGGCGTGATCGTCGGGACGATCAACAAGGATATCCTGGATCAGGCGTGGAAGGACGATCCTGCCATGCAGGCCTATCGGAGCTTTCTCGACAAATATCTGTCGGGTGTCGATATCACCAACGGCAGCTATCTGACCGGCTATCAGCAAGGCATCCTGCTCGAGCAGATCCTGAAGCAGTGCGGAAATGATCTGTCCCGCCAGAACGTTCTTGCGCAGGCCAAGAACCTCAAGGATTTCGTCGTCCCGACCGCGCTGCCGGGGATCAAGGTCAATACCAGCGGCGCCCAGAACATGATCTGGACGCAGATGCGGTTGCAGCGATGGTCCGGCACTAGCTGGGAAGCCTTCGGGGAAGTGCTGGACGCGAGCTCCGAATAAGCGCGCAACCGGCAAGGTGGCATATCCGGCACGGCTTGCGTGCCGGCCGCCCGCGCGATTGTCTTTCCAGCAATTACGGAGACCATCTCGATGTCGACGAAGGCACTGAATTTTGCGCCGCGAGAGGTTCGCATCGAGCGTCGCCCCGACGGCGCGCTGATCTTGCGTTCGCCCCTCGAATGGGCGCCGTGCGACTGGCGCGTCACCGATTTTCTGCCGAGTTGGGCAGCTGCCGTTCCGGACCGGGTTTTCCTTGCGCAACGCAATGCCGGGGGTGGATGGGACGAGATCACCTATGGCGAGGCATGGTCGCAGGTCCAGGCAGCCGGCCAAAGCCTGATCGATATGGGCGCGAAGCCCGCCGACAAGCTGGCAGTCCTGTCAGGAAACTCGATCGAGAACGCGGTGATCTCGTTTGCGGCCATGTCGATCGGGGTCATCCTGGCGCCAATATCGCCAAACTACACTCTGATGCCCGGCGGCCTGGCTCGTCTCAAGGATATCGCGGAAACGCTGCGCCCGAATTTTGTTTTTGTTCAGAGCGGACGCGATTTTTCCGCTGGCCGCGCCATTCCCGAGTTGGCGGAAGCGGCCTGGATCAGCGTCGATGGTGCGCCGGATACGGTGCCTTTCCGCACCCTTGCGGCGCGAACCGGGAGCGACGGGTTTGAGCGGGCATCACGCGCCGTGTCTTGCGATGCCGTCGCCAAAATTCTCTTCACGTCCGGTTCGACCGGCTTCCCGAAAGGCGTGCTCAACACCCACCGCATGATGGCAAGCTCCCTGCAAATGGGGAGCCTGCTGGTGTCACCTCCGGAAGCACCGGTTCAGGTGGAATGGCTACCCTGGCACCACACGATGGGCAGCAACGTCATCCTCCACAGCATCCTCAAGAACGGCGGGACGCTCTACATCGACGATGGCCGGCCGCTGCCGCAGCTCTTCCACAAGACGGTTGCAAATCTCAAGGATGTTTCGCCGACTGCCATGTTCAACGTGCCTGCCGGCTATAATCTCCTGTGCGACGCGATCGAGAACGACCTTTATCTTGGTGCCAGCGTGTTCAAAAGGATGGATCGGCTAAGCTATGCCGGCGCCGCCATTTCACAGGCCACGCTGGAAAAGCTCTATCGATTGACGTTTGCGGCCACCGGCCGGCGAATTCCGGTCATGTCCGGCTACGGCGCCACCGAAACGGCCCCGACAATCGCCACCACCCATTGGGCGACCGATCAGCCGGGAGAGATAGGTCTTCCAGCGCCAGGCCTGCAACTGAAACTGATCCCTGTGTCCGATACTTACGAGGTCAGGATCAAGGGACCCAACGTCACTCCCGGTTATCTCGGAAGGCCGGATTTGACGGAGCAGGCCTTCGACGAGGAAGGATTCTACCGCATCGGCGACACGGTCTCGTTTCTGGATCCCGAGAAGCCGGAGCGCGGCCTGCGGTTCACCGGCAGAATCTCCGAAAATTTCAAACTCGCGAACGGCACGTGGGTCCCGATCGGGAATATGCGCGCGGCACTCCTGGCGGCAACGCGTGGCGTATTGCTGGACATCGTCGTCGCGGGAGAAAATCGTGAATCGTGCGCGCTGCTCTGCTGGTTGAATCCCACCGAGGCGGCGAGGATTTCGAAAACCCCGGCCCCGGATCTGACCAGCGACCGTCTCGTGCTCCAGTTTTTGAAGGATCGTCTTCAGGAGTACAACGAGACCGTTGGAAGCAGTGAAGCAATTTGTTCTTTCTCGCTGCTGAAGGACGCGCCGTCATTGGCGGCAGGAGAAATCACTGACAAGGCCTATGTCAATCAACGTGCGGTGCTGAAACACCGCTCTGAACAGGTGGAACGTCTATACTGCAACGAGGCACGTCAAGACGTGATCCGGGTCTGAGGGCCGGTTGCGCCGTTCGCTACCGTTGCGGCCTTCGATGCGCTCTCGAGCGATCGACCTCAGGCGGCGCTCCGGCGGGTCTTTGCCTTCGGTTTCTCTGGCGCCGCTATTGCCGGGGTGCGGCGAGCACCGGGGCCGGGGTGGGTATGAACCTCCTTGGCCGAAAGCGGTTCGCCGCATTCGGAGCAAACCATGACCGGATCGAAGTCCTTGCCACATTTGCGGTGTTGATGCAGCAAAGGCCGCCCGCGCGCGTCGACCATATGAGTGTCGCCCCAGTGCACGATCGCCATCATGATCGGATAGAGATCGAGTCCCTTCTGGGTGAGGATGTATTCATGCCGCTTGGGCGAGTCCTGATAGGGGATACGACGCAACACGCCCTGCCGGACCAGCTTCTTCAGCCGTTCGGCGAGCAGATGGCGTGTGATTCCGAGCGAAGATTGAAATCCCTCGAAGCGGCGTGTGCGCAGGAAGCACTCACGCAGAATCATGAGGGTCCAGCGATCGCCGATCACGCCGATGGTCCGGGCCATCGAGCACGGCTCTTCCTCCAGCTCACCCCATTTCATTCAAGATCTCCAGTCTGCCACGGCTTCCGCTCGAATCGTCCAGGGGAGCTTTTGGTCCCGCTACCATTCTAGATCGGTACCTAACTCGAAACAATCCCTTGCCAAGCAGGATAAACCAGCAGGGATTACGCCAGAATTGACAGTTCGTTTTTAGAACTGTATCAACAGTCAGGAACCTGGGTTCGGCTGGCCGACCGTCGAACCCCACCATCCAACGCGTTTTCCGGGAGAGGCCGACATGCCCCTGAAGGTTGAATTTCAATTCGATTTCGGCAGCCCCAATGCTTATCTGGCGGAAGTCGCCATCCCGGGGATTGAGCAGCGCACCGGGGTGAAATTCGAGTATGTTCCGGTTTTGCTTGGCGGCATCTACAAGGCGACGGGGAACATGTCGCCGTTCGACTCGCTCCGTGGCATCAAGAACAAGCCGGAATACCAGGCGCTGGAGACCCAGCGATTTATCCGTCGCCACGACATCACGAAGTTCCGCCAGAATTCGTTCTTCCCGGTCAACACGCTGATGCTGATGCGCGGTGCTGTCGCTGCGCAATTCGAGGGTGTGTTCCAGCCCTATTTCCGCGCCGCCTACCATCACATGTGGGAAGAGCCCAAGAAGATGGACGACCTCGAAATCTTCCGGCGTGCTTTTACCTCCTCGGGCATCGATATCGACCGGCTGCTCGCACGTGCGCAGCAGGACGACGTCAAGAAGAGGCTGATCGATCTGACCAACGACGCCGTGAGCCGGGGGGCATTCGGTTCGCCGACATTCTTCGTCGGAAAGGGAGATGTTCTTCGGCAAGGACCAGATCCGCGACGTCGAGGAGTCGATCGTCGAACAGACCAGGCAACCCCTTCCCAAGACCGCCTAGCGGCGCCGGCTGTCCGGTTGAGGCGAAAGCCAAGCACCCGGACCAAAAATCAAAAGTAAGCTCAGGGAGAAAGCCATGCCTGGCCCGCTTAGCGGTGTTCGTGTCCTCGATCTGACTGGCGTCGTGTCGGGTCCCTTTGCGACCATGTTCCTGGCGGATCAGGGCGCCGACGTGCTGAAGATCGAGCCGATCGGTGGCGATATCACCCGCCGCAGCCGTGCCACCATCGACAAGGATGGAGAATTTTCGGCGCTGTTCATCTCCTCGAACCGTGGCAAGCGTTCGCTGTCGATCGACGTCAAGAGCCTCGCCGGTCGCGAGGTGCTCGGCAGGCTGATCGCGCAGGCGGATGTGCTGGTGCAGAACTTCCGGCCCGGCACCATGGAGCGCCTCGGTCTCGGCGCGGAGGAATTGCGTCAGCGCCATCCGCGCCTGATCTACGTTTCGATCAGCGGAGTCGGCGATACCGGTCCGTATGTGAAGAAGCGCGTCTATGATCCGATCATCCAGGGCCTGTCGGGGTTCGCCGATATCCAGTCGCAGCCGGTCACGAACCGGCCGCAGATGATCCGCACCATCGTATGCGACAAGACCACTGCCGTGTTCACCGCGCAGGCGGTGGCGGCCGCGCTCTATGCGCGCGAGAAGACCGGGCAGGGCGACCACATTCAGGTTGCGATGCTGGATGTGATGATCTCGTACCTGTGGCCGGAAGGCATGATGCAGTACACCGTGGTGGGCGCCGAGGCAGCGGCTGCCGATCCGAATGACCGGCCGGATCTGGTGTTCAAGACCAGCGACGGTTACATCACCGCCGGCACCATTTCCGATTCCGAGTGGCAGGGATTTTGCCGTGCCTCCGGCGATCCCGAGCTTGCCAAAGATCCCCGGTTTGCGACGCCGTCGGCGCGTTCGGTCAACGCCACCGCGCGGATCAACAAGATGGCGGAGTATATCGCCCAGCACACGACCGCCGAATGGCTGGAGCGGCTGGATGCCGCGGACGTCCCGTGCGCGCCAATATTGCGGCGAGGCGAAATCATTCACAACGAGCAGGTGGTCGCGCGCGGCATCATCGCGGAATTCGATCAGCCGAAGGTCGGCCGGGTGAGGCAGCCGAAGCCGGCGGCTCGCTTCGAAATCAATGAAGCCGCGATCGGCGGACCTGCGCCGCGGGTCGGCGAGCACTCGCGCGAGGTGTTGCGCGAGCTTGGCTACGACGACGGCGCCATCGACAGGATGGTCGCCGAACGCAGCTTGCGCGTGGCCGTCTGATCCGAAGCCCTTCTCGCGACCGCCGAGAGGTTCTCAGATCTTCGCCGTCGCCGGCGCAATCGGTCCCGTCGGAACATTGGCCTCGACGGCGCGCCGATAGGCTCCTCGGCCTTTGATGCGTTCAAGGTAGGGTTGCGCGTTGTCGCAAATGTCGACGCCGTAAGCGACGGCCCAGTCCAGACACGTCGCGAGGAGGATGTCGGCGCTGGTGAATTGCTGACCCATCAAGAACGTCCGGCCGTCTGCCAGCGCGACCTCCACGTGTCGCAATTGTTGCCGGAAGTATTCCCCGGCTTGTGCGACGACCTCGGGCGCAACTCCATAAATGTGTCCCAGCGCATCCGCGCGGTGGCGGCGCATGACGTAAAGGCTCGTGGAATCGAGTTCGGCCACGATAAAGAAGCACCATTCGAGCCACGCGGCGTAATCGCGGGCGGCGTCTGGAATCAACGAGCATTCCGGCGTGGAATACATTCGCGACAGATAGGCAACGATCGCAGCACTTTCCCCGATACAGAAGTCGCCGTCCTGCAGCAGCGGGATCTTCTGGCGCGGATTGAGCTTGGTATATTCAGCGGTCTTGGTCTCGCCTGTCCGTGGCCCGATCGGCTTGACGCTGTAGGACAAGCCAAGTTCGTGCATGGCCCAGTGCGCACGGATCGTGCGGCTCGTACCGGCGCCCCACAGGGTGAGATCCGTTGTGCTCATCACCACTTCTCCACTGACGGGCGAAGGTCGAGTTCATGGGTCCAGCCGTCGCGGCTTTGCTGATGGGCGAACCAATACGCTTCGGCAATAGAGGACGTCTTCGTCAGGCTGTCCGGGGGAATATCGCTTGCCTCGATTCCTTTCGCCGCTTTCATGCGCTGGTGAATGGCCTCGCTGTCCACGCCGGCGTCGATAATAAGGTGGACGACGTGGATATTCTTCGGTCCAAGCTCGCGAGCCATGGCCTGGGCTACCGCGCGGAGGCCGAATTTCGCAGAGGAGAACGCCGCAAAACCCCGGCCGCCCCGGATGCTGGCGGTTGCCCCGGTGAAGAAGATGGTACCGCGTCCGCGCGGAAGCATGACGCGCGCTGCCTCGCGTCCGACCAGGAATCCGGCATAGCAGGCCAGTTCCCACGCCTTGAAGAAAAGCTTTTCCGTGGTGTCCGTCAGCGGCTTGTTGACGTTCGATCCGGCATTGAAAAGGCAGACCTCGATCGGTCCGATATTCTTTTCGACCTCGGCAAAGAGCTTCTGGACCTCGGCTTCCTGACGAGCATCGACGCTGAACGCGTGAATGCGGTGGCCCGCAGCGGCGAGTTCATCTACCAGTGCTTCGGATTTCGCCGCGTCACGCCGGCAGACACAAACCGTATAGCCGCCATTGGCGAACCGCCGGGCGACGGCCGCGCCGATGGCGTCGCCTGCGCCAACGAGTATTGCTACGCCGCGATTTTCCATCCGTTTCTCCCGCTTCTATAAGTTCTTATTTGGCACTAGAGATACTTGTTGTCGGCTGCGTTGTAAAACAGAATTCTATAAACTCTTGGAAAACGGCAGGTTGCCTGTCACGTTGAGACGAGAGGAGCCAAGTCAGAATTAGCGATTGACGAGTTCTAAAAAAGAACGTTAACTCCACGCCATTGCGCCGCGGCAAAAAGGCGGCGCACGTTTTTCGGGAGTGTGGCGGTGGCGGGTCTTTCAGAGGCGATCGATCTCGATGAGATTGCTGTAGGGTTGCCGCGCCGTATCCATGAGGTAACGGCGGACCATGCCGCCGATGCCCCGGATCGAATCGCTCTGGTCGAAGGCGGCGTCGGCTGGAGCTATCGTGACCTGGACGGGCGGGTCAGCGAGACAGCCGCTGTCCTCTCCTCACTCGGGGTGCGAGCAGGCGATCGGATGATCATCGTCAGCGAAAATTGCATTTCGCTGGCGGCCTTGCTCCTTGCGGCGAGCCGGATCGACGCCTGGGCAATCGTCGCCAACCCGCGATTGTCAGCGCGGGAGCTCGACCAGATTCGCGACCACAGCGGCGCCCGCCGGATGTTCTTTGCATCGGATGTTTCGAAAGAGGCCGCAGCCCACGCATCGCGCCTAGGCGCGGAGAACAGGCAGTTGGGCCCGCTGCCGAACATCGGCGTCGGGCAACTTAACGAAAATGCAACGGTCGAGCCGGTGGAAGCGGACCCGCGAAGCAAGTTGCGGTGCTGATCTACACGTCGGGCACCACGGGAACGCCGAAGGGCGTGATGCTCTCTCATGACAATTTGCTGATCAGCGCCAGGACCACGGCGCATTTCCGCAAGATGGATCGAGACGACAAGATCTACCTGGTGTTGCCAATCTCGCATATTGTCGGCATCTCGCTCCTGATCATGACCTTGATGGTCGGCGGCACGGTGCGGATGGTCAGCAAATTTGATCCCGCGGCGACGGCAAAGGCGCTGGCGGAGGAGGGGATAACCATCCTCAACGGCGTACCCGCCACCTATCAGCGCCTGCTGGAGTACAAGAGTGTGTCGGGCCTGAAGCGGCTCGACCCTGGCTCGTTACGCTTAATTGCCGTGGCCGGCGCGCCGCTCGATCTCAATCTGAAATCGCGTGTGGAGCAGGAGTTCGGCCTGCCGCTTCTCAACGGCTACGGGATCACTGAATGTTCGCCGGGGATATCGGGCGTCGGCTTCGACGCACCGCGTGCCGATCAGGCGGTCGGCACACTGCTGCTGGGAGTAGAGGGGCGCATACGGGCTCTCGACGGCAGACCGGCGTCGAAGGGAGAAGTCGGAGAGCTCCACGTCCGCGGGCGCAACGTGATGCGAGGCTATTACCGCGCCCCGGAGCTGACAGCCAAAGTGATCGACAGCGAAGGCTGGTTCAATACCGGCGATCTAGTCCGTTTCGACGGCGATTGCCTCTATATTGTCGGTCGCACCAAGGAAATGATCATCCGCTCGGGCTTCAACGTCTACCCCGCCGAGGTCGAAGCGGTCCTCAGTTCGCACAAGGACGTCGTGCAATGCGCGGTGGTCGGCCGTGCCGCCGACGGCAATGAAGATGTCGTGGCCTTTGTGCAATTGCTGCCGGGGACGCAGGTGACGCCGGCGGATCTCATGAGCTTCGTCCGGATCCAGCTCACCTCCTACAAGCGGCCGTCCGAAATCATCGTTCTCGATGCCTTGCCGGCGACGTCTACGGGCAAGATACTCAAGCACAAGCTCGCGGAGTCCTTGCGCGCGGAGGGCGGAGCCCCTCCGGCGCCGATCGTCCCGCTTCGCACACAACAGATCTAACCTGACCGGGAGAAGACCCTTGCAAAAGAGAAACGCGACCGTGGCCGTGATCGGCGCCGGTGATTATATCGGCAGCGAGATTGCAAAGAAGTTCGCCTCCGAGGGCTTTACGGTGTTTGCGGGACGCCGCGACGGCGCCAAGCTCGAACCGCTGGTCAAGGAGATCGAGAAGGCCGGCGGCGAAATTCACGCGCGCGCGCTCGATGCGCGCAAGGAAGACGAGATCATCTCCTTCCTCGGCGATGCCGACAAGCACGCGCCGCTCGAGGTTTGCATCTTCAACGTCGGCGCCAACGTCAACTTTCCGATTCTGGACACGACCGAGCGGGTGTTCCGCAAGGTGTGGGAAATGGCTTTGCTATTCCGGCTTCCTCGCCGGCCGTGAGGCCGCGCGCCTGATGCTGCCGCGCGGCCGGGGCAATATCTTCTTCACCGGTGCGACGGCGAGTTTACGCGGCGGAAGCGGCTATGCGGCCTTCGCCAGCGCCAAGTTCGGCCTGCGGGCGGTCGCGCAAGCCGCGGCGCGCGAGTTGGGCCCGAAGAACATTCACGTTGCACATCTGATCATCGATTCCGGGGTCGACACGGAATGGGTACGGCAGCGGCGGATCGAGGCGCTTGGTCCGAACGCGCTGGATGATCCCGACCTCCTGATGCCGCCATCGTCGGTCGCCGAATCCTACTGGCTGCTCTATCAGCAGCCCAGGAGCGCCTGGACCTTCGAACTGGAGATTCGTCCCTTCGGCGAGAAATGGTAGCGGGAGCTTTCACGATGGAGCTCAATCTTTCCCGTGAAGACGCTGCGTTTCGTGACGAGCTGCGCGCTTTCATTGCGGAAAACTATCCTCAGGAAATGCGCGTTCCAAACCCCGAGACCGATTTGACCAAGGAGCAGTCGCTGCTCTGGCACCGGATGCTCTACAAGAAGGGTTGGATCGCTCCGCTGTGGCCAAAGGAATATGGCGGCCCGGGCTGGTCGGTCACGCAGCGCTTCATATTCGAGCAGGAGACGTCACGGGCCGGGACGCTGCCGCCGCTCGCGTTCAGCGTCACCATGGTCGGCCCGGTCATCTACACCTTCGGCAACGACGCGCAGAAGAGGAAGTATCTGCCGCGAATCCTCTCCGGCGAGGATTGGTGGTGCCAGGGCTATTCGGAGCCCGGCTCAGGGTCCGACCTGGCATCAGTCCGCACCAAGGCGGTGCGCGACGGCGACCACTATGTCGTCAACGGCCACAAGACCTGGACGACGCTGGCCCAACATGCCGACTGGATCTTCTGCCTGGTGCGGACCGATCCGTCGGCAAAACCCCAGGCCGGCATTTCCTTCCTGTTGATCGACATGAAATCGCCCGGGGTTACCGTGCGGCCGATCATCACCATCGAGGGATCGCACGAAGTCAATGATGTCTTCCTGGAGGACGTGCGCGTCCCCGCGGAGAATCTAATCGGCGAAGAGAACAGGGGTTGGACCTACGCGAAATTTCTGCTCGGGAACGAGCGCACGAGCATGGCCGGGATCGGCCGGTCGACCCGTTATCTCGCGCGTCTCAAGCAGATCGTGCGAACCGAGGTCGGTGAGGGCGATCCGGCGTTCGGAGAGTTCATCAGGGAGATCGCGCGCGTCGAGCTCGATGTGCTCGCACTGGAGGCGACGGAGCTGCGCATCGTTGCCCAGATGTCGCGCGGCATCGATCCGGGTCCGGCTGCATCGTTGTTCAAGATCAGAGGCACGGAGATATTCCAGCGCATTACGGACCTGACCCATCAGGCGATCGGCAATTACGGGCTGGCCATCCGCGAGCACCCGGTAACCGCCAACCGGTTCATGCCGGGACCGGACTATGGACACACGGCAACCGAGAAATATTTGAACTCCCGAAAGCTGAGCATTTACGGGGGATCGAATGAAATCCAGCGCAACATCATCGCGAAAGCGGTGCTCGGTCTCTGACGACATCGCACGAGGTATCTCATGGACATCCAGTTGACGGAAGAGCAGGAGTTGCTCCGTTCGAGCATCCAACGCTTTCTGCGCGAGCAGTACGACTTCGATGAACGCCGCAAGATCGTCTCGACCGATGAGGGCTGGAGCCGCAGGCACTGGAAGGCTTTCGCCGAGCTTGGACTCTGCGCGGCGCCGTTCCAGGAGAGCTCCGGCGGCCTGGGCGGCGGCTCGCTGGCAACCATGATCGTGATGCAGGAGTTCGGCCGCAACCTCGTCGTCGAACCGTATTTCGAGACGGTGGTTCTCGCAGGCGGCCTGATCGAGGACGTCGCCTCGCCGGAACAGCGTGAGGCATTGCTGCCGAAGATCATGGAGGGTGAGGCGATATGGGCGGTGGCCTGGGCGGAAGGGCGATCGCGCTATGATTTCAACAACGTCACCACGACAGCCCGGCGCCAGGGTGAAAGCTTTGTCCTGAGTGGGACCAAGGCCGCGGTGGTCGGTGCACCGTGGGCCGACAAGCTGATCGTATCGGCGCGGACGTCCGGTGGTCCTCACGATCGGGATGGCGTGAGCCTGTTTGTCGTCGATAGCCATTCGACCAATCTCCATTTGCAGAGCTTCAAGACCATCGATGGACGGCGCGCTGCCGAACTGACGCTGATGAACGTCGAGGTGCCCGCCGGCCAGCTGCTCGGCCGCGAAGGCGAAGGCGTTGCGGCCCTTGAGGCCTGCCGCGAGCGCGCCATTGCGGCGCTCTGCGCCGAGGCGGTCGGAGCGATGTCCGTGCTGAATTCCGCGACGCTCGAATACAGCAAAACCCGCAAGCAGTTCGGGGTAGCGCTAGGGACCTTTCAGGTGTTGCAGCACCGCATGGTCGACATGTTCATCGCGCTCGAAGAGGCCATCTCGCTCACCCAGCATCTGAACCTCAGCCTCGCCGCTCAGGAGCCGAATGGATCGAAACTGGCGTCTGGCACCAAATCCAAGGTCGGCTACGCAGCGCGCTTCGTCGCAGAGCAGGCGGTGCAACTGCATGGCGGCATGGGCATGAGCGACGAACTGAACGTCGGCCATTACTTCAAGCGAATAAGCTCCATCAACATTCAGTTCGGAGACCCCTCCTATCATCTGATGCGGTACGCGCAGCAGAGCTGAATCTCCATTCAACGCAGCAACTCGCCTGCCGTACCCCAACCCGAGGTAAAAATGACCGAAGCCGTGATCGTCTCGACCGCGCGTACTCCCATTGGCAAGGCTTACAAGGGCGCGCTCAATCACACCGAAGGCGCGACGCTGCTCGGGCATGCCATCTCCTCGGCACTGTCGCGCGCGAAGGTCGAGGGTGCGGAGGTCGAGGATGTCGTGATGGGCTGCGCCATGCAACAGGGCACCACGGGGACCAACATCGCGCGCAAGGCGCTGCTGCGTGCCGGACTTCCGGTGAGCGTGGCCGGAACGACGATCGATCGCCAGTGTGCGTCGGGGCTTCAGGCCATTGCGCTGGCTGCGCGTTCGATCATTTTTGACGGCGTTGAGGTCGCCATCGGCGGCGGCGGCGAATCCATCAGCCTGGTCCAGAACAACCAATACAACAGCTTTCATGCTGTCGATCCGGAACTGCTCGCGATGAAGGGAGACGCCTACATCGCGATGCTGGACACCGCCGAGGTCGTGGCGAAACGCTACCATATCTCGCGTGAACGCCAGGATGAGTACAGCCTGGAGAGTCAGCGCCGGACGGCAGCTGCGCAGCAGGCCGGCCGGTTCACAGACGAACTCGCACCGATCAAGACGACCATGGCGGTCACGGACAAGGCGAGTGGCGCTGTGTCCTATCAGCAGGTGACGCTGTCGGCTGACGAGGGGCCGCGTCCCGATACGACGGCCGAAGCTCTCGCGGGTGTCAAGCCGGCCAAGGGGCCGGGCTTCACGGTCACCGGCGGCAATGCCAGTCAGCTTTCCGACGGTGCCAGTGCCGCTGTCATGATGAGCGACAAGCTGGCGGCGCAGAAGGGGCTGAAGCCGCTCGGTATCTTCCGCGGCTTTGTCTCGGCGGGCTGTGAACCGGACGAGATGGGCGTTGGTCCGGTCTATGCCGTGCCCCGCCTGCTCAAGCGGCACGGACTTAAGGTCGACGATATCGATCTCTGGGAACTGAACGAGGCATTCGCGGTGCAGGTGATCCATTGCCGCGACAAGCTCGGGATCGACCCTCACAAGCTCAACGTCAACGGCGGCTCGATCGCGGTCGGCCATCCCTACGGCATGACCGGGGCGCGGCTGACCGGCCACGCCCTGATCGAGGGCCGCCGGCGCAAGGCCAAATACGCTGTCGTCACCATGTGCGTGGGGGGCGGCATGGGCGCAGCAGGGCTGCTCGAAATCATTCATTAGACAACTCGCCGGAAGCGGACGTCCATCAACATACTGGAGGCATTTGTGAAGACAGCAATCACCGAAATGTTCGGCATCGAACATCCGATCATTCAGGGTGGAATGCACTATGTGGGGTTCGCCGAACTCGCGGCCGCGGTGTCGAATGCCGGCGGGCTCGGGGTCATCACCGGCTTGACGCAACGGACGCCGGAACTTTTGGCCAAGGAGATCGCGCGCTGCCGCGACATGACGGACAAGCCGTTCGGCGTGAACCTGACCTTTCTGCCGACCTTCACCGCGCCACCTTATCCGGAATACATCGCCGCCATCAGGGAGGGCGGCGTCAAGATCGTCGAAACCGCTGGGCGCAGCCCCGAACAGTACATGCCGGCCATGAAGGCGGGCGGCATCAAGGTGATCCACAAATGTACGTCTGTGCGGCACTCGCTCAAGGCCGAGCAGATCGGTTGCGATGCGGTCAGCGTCGACGGTTTCGAATGTGGCGGCCATCCCGGCGAAGACGACATGCCCAATATGATCCTGTTGCCGCGTGCGGCCGAAGAGCTCAAAATACCCTTCGTTGCCTCGGGCGGCATGGCCGACGCGCGCAGCCTGGTTGCGGCACTCGCAATGGGCGCCGCCGGCGTGAACATGGGCACGCGCTTTATCGCTACCAAGGAAGCGCCGGTGCATGAGAACGTCAAGAATGCGTTGGTCAAGGCATCAGAGCTGGACACCCGGCTGGTCATGCGTGCGCTCCGGAATACGGAGCGAGTCTTGAACAACAAGGGTGTCGAGCAGTTGCTCGAGATCGAGCGCGCGAAGGGCAAGAGCCTCAAGATCGACGATATCCACGACCAGGTGGGCGGCGTTTATCCCAAGGTGATGATCGACGGCGATATGGACGCGGGCGCCTGGAGCTGCGGCATGGTCGTTGGACTCATTCGCGACATTCCGACCGTGAAGGAGCTGATCGGTCGCATCATGGCGGACGCCGAGCGACTGATCAGGGACCGACTCACAGGATTCCTCGATGCCGACAGCAAGGCAGCCCTGAAGGTCGCGTGAAGGCACGCCGGGAGCGGCGCGAATGGCCGAAGAGAATAGCGGTTGTTAGGAAGCAAGGAATACTTGCCATCAATGGCCCGTTGGCAAGAGTTCAGAATGAATTGGCGAAGCGGTGCTCTGGAAGTCCCTGTGCGATGCCATGAATGGCAAGAACATGACCCGCTTGGGGTTCAAGGCTTAATTGCTCGCGATCCAGAAACTTCCTCGCCGTCGTAACGAACAATGTCTTCAGATCAGGTCCGCCGAAGCACAAGCAGGTCGGATTGGTCGCCGGCACCGGAATAACGGTGTCGATCCGGCCGTCCGGTCGGTAGCGTATCACCCGGCCGCCGGAGAAGAATGCGGTCCACAGCCCGCCGGCAACGTCGATGCACGCGCCGTCAGGCCTCTCCCCGGAGGCGCTGTAGTCCGCGAACAGTCGTCTGTTGCGGATCGCGCCGTCATCGAGATCGAAGTCGAACTGCCAGGTGCGGTATCGCCTCGTATCCGTGAAATAGAGCGTGCGATTGTCGGGTGAGAACGCAATGCCATTCGTCACGATGACATCGCCGAACATGTGCGCTGTCCGGCCGTCCGCATCCACACGATACAGCGACCCGTTCGGCCGATGCAGCTGGTTGTCCATGGTGCCGATCCATAGCCGGCCCCGCGCGTCGACGCGCCCGTCGTTGAGGCGGTTGTCGGGACCGCTTTCGACCTCACAGAGCTGACTTGAGAGCTGACTTGGAGGACCGTCGCCGGACGACCGGCGATAAAGGCGCAGATCCTGCGCGAGCAGGTGGGAGCCATCTGCCGTCAGAGCTTGACTGCCGAGGAAGTTGCACGCGTACGGAAAGACCTGATGAGCGCCGGTTGCCGGATCGAAGGATTGATGCAACTGCCGGTCGATGTCGACCCACCATAGCTTGCGGGAACGGTCGCACCACAACGGCGTCTCGCCGAGAATGTCGGCCGCGGCCACTGCGGTCTCGACCCGGTGCGCAGGGATCAGGTCGGCGGTCATACCGATATCCGGTTCCAGCCACGAGCGCTGTCTCCGAAAGCCTCGTATCCGTCCGCGGTGACAGCGATCGTATCCTCCAGCTTGATGAAGCCGCGCGCGTGGGGCAGCGTGGTTTCAATCGAGATGACCATGCCGGCTTCAAGCGGTTCGTTGGCGTCGTCGGCGGGATAAGGGATGGGGCCGCTCGACGTCAGACGCGGCGCTTCGTGGCTGACGATCCCCATTCCATGGGCGACGAAATGCATTTGCTTGCTGTAAGCGGACCGCGCGAGCGCTTCGTTGGCCGCGGTGTAAATGCTGCTGCCGGCGAGGCCGGCGCGGATCGGCATTCGGGCTGCCTGCTGGATCAGGTCGATCTCGCCGAGTAGATCGAGAAGCTCGCCGTCGGGAGCCCCGTGTACGGCCATCCGGCAGAGGTCGCCGATGTAGCCGTGGTAGTTGCCGCCCGAATCCAGTGAGACGACGTCGCCTGGTTCGAGACGCTGTTCGGATGGAGCCCGGTTGAGGCTCGTTCCCAATGTCACCAGCGCGTATTCGAAAATCATGTCCCGGGACAGCTCGGCCTGCCGCAAATGATCGATGATCTCGCGCTTGCTCTGCCCGGGGCGGGTCTGGTTGACCGCAGTCATCATGGAGGCGACGACACGCTCGGAGGCTTCGCGGAGGACGTCCAGCTCGGGCGCCGTCTTGACGGCGCGCAGCTTCTCAAGCGGGCGCATCGCCTCGACGAACTGGCAATGGCCGAACTCCCTGCGCAGCACGTCCGCCGCATCGGCCGGCAGAAATGAGCCCTCGATTCCGACACGGAGCGCAGATGGCGCGACGGACTTCAGCTGCTTGACGGCGAGTGCCATCGCCTCGACCGTGGTCGACGATCCGAACACGATCGCCGGCATCCAATAGCCGTCGCTCGTCCGGTTCTGGACGCTGTCGCGCTCGTTCCGGTTCGCGATATAGACCGACTTCTCCAGCGCGCCCTTCACATAGACGAAAATAGGCAGGTACCGGCTGATGCCGATCGCCTCCATATAGTCGAACTGGAAGTGATGGTAGCCACCAAGAAGGTATTGGATATTGTGCTTGGAGGTGACGATCAGCACGTCGATGCCGGCATCGTCGAGCAGGCGGTCGAGTCTGGCCGTGGAGAAGGGAACGCCGCAACGCATGTGTTTCTCACTGCTCGACAATTATGCCTGACGCTCCGGCGCCAGGCCGCGGACGATCAGCCGTCGTTCCAGGAGGCGAGGGCGTGCGCGACGCAGCCGTTGATGTGCTCGGTGAGCACGGCCCTGGCGCTTTTGATGTCGCGCTTGAGGGCGCATTCCAACAGCGCCTTGTGCTGATTGATCGTCTCGGCGCCGCGGTAGCGCAGCGCATAGCGGAAATATTTGTCGAACACGACCGCGTGGGTCTGCATCAGCTCGCGCGAACCGCAACTCGAAATGAGCGCCTGGTGGAATTCGCCGTCGTAGCGTTTGCGCAGCTCAGGATCGTCGCCTTCGCTGAGGACGGTGCGTTCGGTTGCCGCCAGCTTGTGATGCGCTGACACCACCCGGCCTTCCCACTCCACGTCGCCGGCCCGGAACGACTCGGCCATCGCATGATGTTCCAGCAGGATACGGAGACCGGCGAGCTCACGCAGGTTCTGGATGGATATCGGCGCCACCTCGAAGCCGCGCTGACCTTCCGCGACCACGAAGCCCTCGGACGTGAGCCGGTTGAGGATCTCGCGCAGCGTGGAGATGCTGACGCCGTAATCTTCCTTCATGGCGTCGAGCTTGAGCCGCCCGGAGGGCGTCAGCACGCCGAAAATGATGTCGGATCGAATCCGCTGATAACCGCTGTCGCCCGCCGACAAGGGCCTCCCCTCAAGTGACGTCATGCTCTCCGATCCCGCAAACGCGCGCGCAACGCCCTGAGATGGGGCGGCCGAACTATCAATGTTACCAGCAATATAGCAGACACCTAGCGTCGTATGTAATCAAAAATATCAGATGAAATATAGTTTATCATTTGACTAGGAAAAATAGTTATGTTTTTTGATTGACCTGAGGGTGCAGAAAATAAATGGCCTAACGCCGCCGTCGTGCCCCGAACAGGGAGGTAAGAATGAGTTTGTTGGTACGGGCGCTGTCTGCGACGGCGATCTGCGTGGCGCTGACGGTCGGCGCATCAGCTCAGGACATCCAGGAGCGGACGATCAGGTGGGGCCACCTGAACAACACCGATCACCCCGTCAGCTTTGGTGTGCAGAAGTTCGCCGAGATCCTGCTGGCAAAGAGCGGGGGCAAGATGAAGGTCCGCGAGTTCGCGGCTTCACAGCTCGGCAACGAGTTGCAGCAGCAATCCGCGCTGCGCGGCGGCACCCAGGAGATGCTGTCGGCCTCGACGACATCACTCGCCACCGTCATTCCGGAATTCGGTCTTATCGATTTCCCGTTCCTGTTCAACACGACCGAGCAGGCCGATGCTCTCGCGACCGGCAAATTCGGCAAGGCGATGATCGATACGCTGCCGTCGAAGGGGCTGATCGGCCTCGGATATTGGGGCCTGGGCTTCCGCAACGTCACGAATAGCACCCGCCCGATCACCAAGCTTGAGGACTTCAGCGGCCTCAAGCTTCGTGTGATTCCGAACCCGGTCTATCTCGAAAGCTTCAGTGCCTTTAAGGCCAATCCGGTCCCGATGGCCTTCGGTGAGCTGTATTCGGCGCTGGAGACCCGCACCGTCGACGGCCAGGAGAATCCCTACACGGTCATTCTCTCGAACAAATTCTACGAAGTGCAGAAATACGTTTCCGCCACAAATCACACCTTCACCCTGAACATCATTCTGGTGAGCAAGGTCTTCTGGGACAAGCTGTCGCCGACCGAGCAGGGCCTGATGCGCGAAGCCTATGAAGAAAGCCGCGGCTACCAGAAGGAGCAGACGCGCCTTCAGACCGAAAAGGCTCTGGCGGAGCTGCAGGCCAAAGGTATGCAGTACAACGCGATCGCGCCCGAAGAAACGGAGCGCATGCGGAAGGCAGCGCAACCGGTCGCGGACAAGATTTCAGCCAATCTTCGTCCCGAGACGGTGAAGCTCTTCAACGAAGAGGTCGAGCGCATCCGCAAGGACGTGAAGTAGTCGACTTCTTTCATCACGCAGACGGCGGAGCCGGCCAGTGGCCGGCTCACGCCCCCATTTGCCCGGACGTCACGCATGGCGCGAGTTCTCGACCTCTATTGCACGTTCCTGAAAGCCGTCATTGCCGCGTGTCTCGCGGTCATGGTGGTCCTGGTCTTCGGCAATGTCGTCCTGCGTTACGGCTTCAACTCCGGAATCGCGATTTCCGAAGAGTTGTCGCGCTGGCTGCTGGTCTGGTTGACCTTTCTCGGCGCAATCGTCGCGCTTCGCGAGCACGCCCATCTCGGCGTCGACACCCTCGTCCGGATGCTGCCGGCCTCCGGCAAGCGCATCTGCTTCGTCATCAACTATTGCCTGATGCTGTTTGCCGACTGGCTGCTGCTTTCGGGAAGCTGGCGCCAGACCATCATCAACATCGACGACCGTGCGCCGGCCACCGGTTTTTCCATCGGGATATTCTATGCCGTCGGCGTGGTCTTTGGCGTGTCAGCCGCAATTATCCTTCTCTACGACCTGTACCGGGTGATCAGCGGGCAGGCGAGCGAGGAAGACATGGTGGCTGTCAGGGAATCGGAGGAGCAATGATGTCCTCCACCGCCATCACGCCTGTTCATTTTCTTCGCGTCACCTGGATCACGCCATGACGATCGCCGTCTTTACGTTCTCGCTGCTCGGCGCCATGGCGCTGGGCATGCCGATCGCCTTTGCGCTCCTCATCTGCGGCGTCGCCCTGATGAGCACGATCGACATGTTCGACGCGCAGATCGTGGCGCAGAACGTCATCAACGGCGCGGACAGCTTTCCGCTGATGGCCATTCCCTTCTTCATGCCGGCTCGCCGGCGAGATCATGAACAAGGGAGGGCTGGCCAAGCGCATCGTCAATGTCGCCCTTGTTGCGGTCGGGCATTTCCGGGGCGGTTTAGGCTACGTAACGATCATGGCGGCCTGTATCCTGTCGTCTTTGTCGGGGTCTGCAGCGGCCGATGCTGCCGCGCTCGCGGCGCTGCTTGTGCCGATGATGGTGGCAGCGGGACACAAGAAGTCCTATGCGGCTGGTCTCGTGGCTGCCGGTGGCGTCATCGGCCCCGTCATTCCGCCCAGCATCGGTTTCGTGATCTTCGGCGTCGCCGCCAACGTATCGATCTCCAAGCTGTTTCTCGCCGGCATCGTTCCCGGCCTCCTGCTTGGATTGGGCCTCTGCCTCGCCTGGTACTGGGTGGTGCGCAAGGAGAACCTGTCGCCGCCGCCGAGGGCCTCGCTGCGCGAAATCCTGCACGCCGTCACCGACGGGTTCTGGGCGCTCATGCTGCCCGGGATCATCATCGTGGGCTTGCGCTTCGGCATCTTCACGCCGACCGAGGCCGGCGTCGTCGTCGCCGTCTATTCGCTGTTCATTGCGACCTGCATCTATCGCGAGCTGAAATGGTCGGAGGTCTACGCGGTCCTGGTGTCGTCTGCCGTGACGACGAGCGTCGTCATGTTCCTCGTCGCCGCGGCGCTGGTGTCGTCCTGGCTCATCACGGTGTCCGAAATCTCCGCTCAGGTTGTCGATCTCCTGAAGCCCTTCATGGGGAACAACACGCTCCTGATGCTGGCGATCATGGTGATCGTGGTGGTCGTGGGAACGGCGCTCGACATGACGCCGACGATCCTCATCCTCACGCCGATCCTGATGCCGGTCATCAAGGCGGCGCATATCGACCCCGTCTATTTCGGCGTGCTCTTCATCATCAACAATTCCATAGGCCTGATCACGCCACCGGTCGGCATCGTGCTCAACGTCGTCTGTGGCGTCTCCAAGATCAGCATGGAGGATATCATCAAGGGCGTCCTGGCCTTTCATGATCGCGCAACTGATCGTCCTGTTCGCAATGGTGCTATTCCCGGAACTGGTGACGGTCCCGGCAAAATGGTTTGGCGGCTAGTCGCTTAGCTTTCGCAAAGGACAAGAGGGACAAAAATGGCCGCTAAAATCATGATCCTTAACGGACCCAATCTCAATTTCCTCGGCATCCGCGAGCCGCACATTTATGGCGCGACGACGCTTAGGGAGATCGAGGCGAGCTGCCAGGCGCTGGCCGATCAGCTCGGAGTTTCGATGTCGTTCCATCAATCGAACATGGAGGGCGAGCTCGTCAGCCTGATCCAGTCCGCCCATGGCGACGCGGACGCAATCATCATGAATCCCGCCGCCTATTCATTCACCTCGATCGCGCTGATCGATGCGCTGAAGATTTTCGAGGGCGTGAAGATCGAGGTGCACATCTCGAACATTCACGCGCGGGACGAGCTGCACCGCCACTCGATCACCTCGAGTGCCTGCACAGCGGTCATTTGCGGCCTGGGTCCTTACGGCTATCTTGCCGCGATCCTGGCTGCTGTCCAACGGCTTGGGCAATTGCCTCAGACCATCGCGCCGGCTCTGCACGGGCTTGCGGCCGGCGGCAAAGCGTAGGCAAGGAGGGCGGGATGCGCGGAAGGGGATTTCTTGCCATCTGGAGCGACGTCGAGGCTCACGATCTGATCGATTATCGGCACTGGCTGACGCGTGAGCACACGACCGAGCGCGTGACGACGAAGGGCTTCCTGGCATCCCGTGTATTCTGCGCGGCAAGGGACGACATCAACCGCTTCTTCATTCTGTATGAGCTGGAAACACCGGAGGTGCTCGACGGCGAGGCCTATCTGGCGCGTCTCAACGCACCGACGCCGTGGTCACAGCGCATCATGCCGAAGCTCGGCAATTTCATGCGAGGCGGGGGTGTCATGGTCGCGCGGGAAGGG
Organism: Bradyrhizobium sp. LM2.9; assembly: GCF_054056555.1. NCBI lineage: Bacteria > Pseudomonadati > Pseudomonadota > Alphaproteobacteria > Hyphomicrobiales > Nitrobacteraceae > Bradyrhizobium > Bradyrhizobium sp. LM2.9. The sequence continues at coordinate 4,255,510 of NZ_JBSRYJ010000002.1, read as the reverse complement.
CGCGGCGAGGGCGCGTCGATCGCGGCGCTCCGGATCGAGACGTTGCCGAAAGATCCCCAAAGTCTGGCTCAGGCGCTGGTTGGGTGTGACGGGGTTGCCGCCGTGCAGATCGGCGCGACCGACAAGGCGCGGACATCGGTGCCGACTGCCGAAAAGGGCATGCGGAAGAACGAGGGCTTTTTCGCGGGGCTTTTGCTGATCGAGGCACTCGACGTCGCGTCTTTGCAGGCTGCAATGCGGAAAGCGGCGGACATTGCCCCCGACGTCGTGACCGGGGCGAGCGAGCCGGAAGTTTATCAAAGTATGTTTGCGCTCGACGCCCGTATCGCGGATTTCGGCTGATGGCAGCGTTCTCGCTCGCCGCGCTGACCGTGCTCGAGCTTGCGCCGCCCGAGATGATCGAATTGGCGGCGCATTGCGGCTACGAAAAAGTCGGGCTCAGGCTATTGCCCGCCACGCCTGGCGGTGTTGCCTATCGCCTGATGGACGATGCGCCGCTCCTGCGGGAGACGCTTCGGCGGTTGGAGTTGACGGGGGTGACTGTCGCCGATCTCGAGGTCGTTGCGTTCGGACCGGAAACGGACGTCGCGTCGTTCATGCCCTTCTTCGAGGTGGGCGCGCGCCTCGCCGCCAAACACATCCTCGTCGCAGCCTACGATCCGGATCTGGCGCGGTTTTCGGATCGCTACCAGAAATTTTGTGAAGCGGCAGCGAACTATGGCCTGACTTCCGATCTCGAATTCATGCCCTGGACGAGCGTTCCGGACCTGAAGACCGCCATGCGCATCGTCGGCGGCATCGATCGTCCCGGTGCCGGCATTCTGGTCGATGCGCTGCATTTCGATCGGTCGCAGAGCTCGCTTGCGGACCTCCGCGCCATCCCGGCGCAACGCCTTCACTACTGGCAACTATGCGACGGCCCGGCCGAACGCCCGGCGACCACGGAGCAGCTCATCCATGCGGCTCGCGAGGAGCGGATGTTTCCGGGCGAGGGCGGAATAGACCTGATGGGACTGGCAAGCGCGATGCCGAATGACCTGACCATCAGCATCGAGGTTCCGACCGTTCAACTGGCAAAGAGCGTCGATGCCGCGTCGCGCGCGCGCCGGGCGTTGGTGGCGGGCAGAGCCGTCATGGAGCGGGCGCGCAGCCAGCGTTGAGAATTTCGGGACGGGAAGGGGTGTGCGGGATGTCGCAAGCCGATCGCTCCTGGGACGTCGAGACCGATCTCCTGGTCGTCGGAGCGGGTGCCGCCGGCATGACGACATCGCTGGTGGCGGCCCTTGAAGGGCTCGACGTGATCCTATGCGAGAAGTCGGATACGGTTGGCGGCACGACCGCGACTTCCGCCGGCACAGTCTGGATTCCGGGCAATCGGCAGGGACGGCTTGCAGGAACGCCAGACTCGATCGAGGCGGCACGAGTCTATCTCGAAGCATTGCTCGGCGTGCACGCCGCGGACGCGCGCGTGGATGCATTTCTCCAGGCGGGTCCCGTCATGCTCGACTATCTCGAGCAGAAGACGAGCGTAGTGTTTGCGGCGCCGCCGGTACACCCCGACTACAAGAATCTTCCCGGTGCAGCGATCGGCGGTCGTGCGCTCGGCGCCGTTGCGTTCGACGGCCGCAAGCTTGGCAAAGACTTCGATCGCGTCAGACCTCCGCGGCGAGAGTTCATGGTCCTCGGCGGCATGATGGTGGGAAAGGCGGACATCCCGGCGCTGTTGGCGCCGCTCCGGAACTGGACGAACTTCAGGCATGTCGTTGGTCTTGTCGGCCGGCACTTGCTCGATCGGCTTCGCTACAGGCGCGGAACGCGTCTGATCATGGGTAACGCTCTCGTCGCGAGGCTGTTTGACAGCCTCCGTCGTTCCGGCGTCCATCTGCGATACGAGACTGAGCTCAGCGAACTCATCCGCGATGGCGACGCAGTCGTTGGGGCGGTCTTGTCATCACCGGCCGGCGCATTGGCGATACGTGCCCGCAAAGGCGTGGTGTTGGCAACGGGGGGCATCGGCTGGAGCCGCGAACTTCGCGAAAGGTTTTTTCCGGAGGGCGCGCGTCGATTTTCACTCACGCCTTCGTCCAATACCGGGGACGGCATGCTCGCGGCCGAACGCGTCGACGCAGTCATCGAGCGCGATCTCGACAGCCCCGCTCTGTGGATGCCAAGCTCGGTCATGACGCAAGCGGACGGCCACGTTTCGGTGTTCCCGCACATCATGCTCGATCGTGCCAAGCCGGGACTGCTTGCCGTGAACAAGTCCGGCCGCCGTTTCGTGAATGAAGCCGACTCTTATCACGACTTCGTGGAAGCGATGTTGCGTTCGAACGCGTCTTCCTCGTTGGCGCCGCCGGCTTTTCTGATTTGCGATCGCGCCTTTATCGGGGCCTACGGCATTGGTCTCGTTCATCCCGGGACGAAGGATTTGGACAAGTTTCTGAGGGCCAGATATTTGGTGGCGGGCGAGACGATCGAAGCATTGGCCGAAGAAATCGGCATCGATAGCGGCGCGCTTGCTCAAACCGTTGCGCGATACAATCGCCATGCCGACAGCGGGGTGGACCAGGATTTCGGCCGCGGTTCAAGCGAGTTGAACCGGTTCAATGGTGATCCCTCAGCCAAGCCAAATCCGTGCCTGCGGCGGATCGGTCCAGGGCCATTCTATGCCGTCGCGGTATGGCCGACGGATCTCGCCAGCAGTGCCGGCTTGTGCACGGATTCAACCGCCCGGGTTTTGTCTGGCGATGGGGCGGTCATACCCGGACTCTACGCCGTCGGTACGGATGCATCCTCGATCTTTCGAGGCACTTATCCGGGTCCGGGCACGATGATCGGACCTGCGATGGTATTCGGATGGTGCGCGGCGATGCATGCCGCGGGCGTTTTCGGCCGGGAAGAAGAAAGGTAACTGAAAGCTGCTCGTTCGCTACGACAGCTAGGAACTCTTGCGCACCATCGAGGCTTGAATCCGCGGGCCAGCATTGCCGCCAATTGCTGGTCTGCACGGCCCCGCCTCCAAGCCCCCCATACCCCCCAGGGTGGGGCCGTGCTTCATCGCAGGAGATGCAATGCCTGAGCCGACCGAGCAAGACATCAGAGACCGCGCGCACCGACTGTGGGAGCGAGCAGGCAAGCCGGAGGGCCGCGAGCAAGAATTTTGGCACGCAGCCGAGCAAGAGCTACGCAACGAAGACAAGTCGAACACCATGCGGACGCCGGATACGCTGTGACCGCCATGGGTGCCGTTCTGCTACGGAACAGAGCCTTCTAGAACGACTTGGTTCTAGAAAGATTTGGAGTTCTGAGCAGCACGGGCCGCGAAGCGGGCCCGTTCGCACGACGGTGTTTGCGGTGGACGAGCAGAAAAAGATAGAGCACCAGATCGAACTCGCAACGCGAGCGGCGGCGCTTGTCAAAGACGAAACCACTATCCAGCGTTTCAGGAACTTCGCTGAGGAGCTGAAGCGGAAGCTGCTTCGCATGATGCGGCGCGGTCAGGTGCCAACGCGCGCGTACGAGCTCTGGGAGCAGGCGGGTCGCCCGGGCCGATCGCGAAGTGGAATTTTGGCTCGAAGCGGAACAGCAGATCGAACAAGAGCGCGAACAGAGGAAGCTCTCGGGTCCCCCGGAGAAATGATAGCTGCTGGCGCTGCTGGTGCCCACATCGGCAGCGAGCAAGTCGCTGACTTTGTCCGCATTCCCCTGGACAGAGAAAAAGCCGCCGAGTTCTTCACCCTGGCGGCTTCGGAAGTCCGTAGCTGTTGATTGCCTCCTCAGCCTTGTGCGTACCGCCGTTACCTTGTTTGCGGCCATGCAAGATCATTATAGGCGAAGGCAATCGATTTCACTGTGACTTGAAGCACACATTGCAGAGCTGCCTCTTGCTCCGTCATTCCCTTACGCGCCGGCGGCGATCCCCAGGCGCCCGATGCCGGGAAGCTTCACCGCCGGGCGGCGGACGTCGAGGCCGAGCACCGCGCCGAGGAAATTGATCTCGACCCCTTCGACCCAACCGATGGTCATGCCGAGATAGCCCGACAGCGAGGCGTAGAGGCCGGTGCCGGACGCCGTGACGCCGGCCCAGCGTCCGCTGTAGGGAAAGTCCTTGCCGATCGCGGTCGGCGGCAGCACGGCGCGCAGCTCGGGAACGGCGTCCAGCGCCGCCTGTACGAAGGTGTTGGAATTCGGGCCCGGCCAGGCGCTGTAGTCGCCATAGGTGCGGAACTTGTAATTCTCGATGACGTCGCGAATCTTCGGAATCAGCGCTTCGGCCCGCGTGCCGTCGACCGCGACCACCGTTTCCGGCAGGGCGCCGAACCAGCGGCCGTCGGGCGCAAAGCCGTTGCTGCGAATCGGGTCGCCCCAGGCCGTGTAGTCGTACCGGCTGTAGGTGGCGGCACCTTTCTCCTTGACGACGATCCAGGTGTGGACGGCGAAAATGCTACGCCAGCGCGCGGTGCGCGCGGCGAACACGCGGATCAGCGCGTCCGGATCGGCGGATGCGGACGGCAGAAGGCCGGCGCTGGAGCGATCCGCCGTCTGCCAATTGCCGCGGCCGTCTCCGCGTAAATAATAGCGGCCGGCCGACACGCCGATCGGCACGAACATCAGCAGCAGGAAGAGAATCAAGACTTTCCTCAAGGGCAAACGGCGGTCAGGCGGGACGATGCCACCAATATAGTTCGCAATGCACGCCGCGCCAGCGCCCTCCGGCTCTTGCATTCGGGAACTGCGGCCATATGTTGCGCAGATGAGGAAGCTGTCACTCGTCGAAGACCAGGCCATCCAGGCGCGGATCGCGTTCGTCGCGGGCGTCGAAACGTTCGATCGCCTCTTCGCCGGCATCCGGTTCGACGAAATGGACGGCAATCTGCTGTTCGCCGTTGCGCGCAACGAAGACTGTGCGGCCGAGATCGAGGACGAGTTCTCGCATCACCTTGCCGTGGTCGCGACGCAGATCCTGGCGCAGAGCGTCGACGTGGTCGTGGTGCTGCCGAAGGTCCTGCAATAGCTTTCTGCCCGCAGGCCGCTTGCCTTCGCCCTGTCTCTCCGCTTTTCAACGCAATTGCAAAATTGTAATGACGTCATTGGGCGCTCAGGCCCGAGATGCGGACGGAGCTCGACGGAGGGCTCGTCGACGCTCGCCTCCATTTGCGAAACAACATTGGATACAAATTGGCGCCCACCAGGAAAGCCCGGGCCACGACCGGCGCGATAAAGACAAAAAGCCGGAGCTCAAAGAGCCAGAGCTCAAAAAGCAAAGGCTCGAAGAGCCAAGGCTTAAAAAGTAGCGGCTTAAAGAATATCGGCTCAAAAAGTAGCGGCTCAAAAAGCAAGAGCGCCTCGCGTTCCGCGGTCGCCTCCTCATCGCCGCTCGGTATGCTGGCGCTGCATCTGCTCGAGCAATGGGAAAAATCCGGCCGCGACGGCCTCGTGTTCCTCTGCGACGACGAGAGCAGGGCGGAGCGGCTGGGCGGCGTGATCCACGCGCTCGATCCTTTGGTCGAAGTGCTGGTGTTTCCGCGCCTGAACACGCTGCCCTTCGACGGCCTCGAGCCGTCCCGCGAGATCGCGGGCCGGCGCAGCGCGGTGCTGCGGCGCCTCGCCAAGGCCAAGAAGCCGGTCTTCCTGGTGTCCACCGCGGAAGCCATCATGGAACGGCTGCCGCTGCCGGCGAGCTGGTCGCGGTCGAGCCTCACGCTGAAGGTGGGCGCGCCCTATTCGGGGCCCGAGCTGGAGAGCCGGCTGGAAGCGCTCGGCTACGATCTCGACGAAGAGGCGGAGTATCCCGGCGGCGTCCTGTTCCACGGCAAGACGTTCGAAGTATTTCCCGCCGGCGCACTTGCGCCCTTCAGGATCGAGCATTCCGGCGAGACGATCCGCAAGATCGTCGCCGTCGATCCGGTCGAGCACGAGGTCGTCTACGAGACCAAGGAATTGACCATCGACCCCATGTCCGAACGGATCGCGCTGGGAGCTACGCGCGGACAGCGGGCGACGCTGCCGGATTATTGCGGTCGCGCGCGATGGATCGTGGATGCCGGGGTGTCGGCCCATGCCGATAGCTGGCTCGGCACGATCGAGGAGGCCGCCGGCCGCAGAGATGCGGAGCGCGAATATCTGGGGCAGGCGGACTGGAAGCGGCTGAAGAAGAGCTTCAGCGTGCTGCCGCGCAAGGCCGCCTTCATCTCGACGCCGGAGTTCTCGAAGCTCGCCGCGCCGCGCAAGGCACTTCGCGCTTTCGTCGCCGACATGCAGCGCGGTGGATCGCGGCTGCTGTTCGTCGCGGCGGTCGAGGATGACCTTCGCGCGATAGAGCGCATGAGCGGCATCAAGGCGGAGCGCCTTGCCGATTGGAGCGAGGTGTCGAAGGGACGGAGCCGCGAAGCCGCGCTGCTGGCCGATTTCGACGCGGGGTTCATTGGCACGGGCCGCAAGCCGCTTGTCGTCGTGACCGCGTCCGACGTGCTCGGCAGCCGGGCTCATCATCCGCAGCCGATGGCGCGCTCGTGGAATCCGGCGTTCGATCATCCTGACGTGCCCGAGAAGGGCGCCGCCATCGTCCATCTGCAACGCGGGCTCGCCGTGCTCGACGGCTTGCAGACCCTCGACATGGGACGGGGATCGCGGCGCGAGATGATCAGGCTCGCCTTTGCGGGCGACAATGCCGTGCTGGTGCCGCCGTCCGATCTTGCCGTGATCTGGCCGTATGCCGGGGAGCCCGGCAAGCTCACGCTGGACAAGGCGGACGGCAGCAGCTGGTGGGCGCGGCGCACCGAGGCGGAAGCGGAAATCCAGGTCGCCGCCAAGGCGCTCGCCAAACACATCAGTCAGCGCCGCCGCCGCCGTGCACCCAAATTGGTGCCGCCGGGGGCGAACTACGAAAAATTCGTCGCGCGTTTCCCCTATTTCACGACGGTCGACCAGGCCAAGGCGATTCAAGACGTCCTCGACGATCTGGCGGCGGGCCATCCCATGGACAGGGTGATCTGCGGCGACGTCGGATTCGGCAAGACCGAGGTGGCGCTACGCGCGGCGGCCGCGGTGGCGCTGTCGGGCAAGCAGGTGGCGATCGCGGCGCCGACGACCGTGCTGGCACGGCAGCATGTCGAAACCTTCCGCAAACGGTTCGGCCCGCTCGGGATCGAGGTGGGAAGCCTGTCGCGGGCCAGTTCAGGCCCGGAGACGCGGGAGACGAAGGAAGGGCTGCGGCGTGGCAGGCTGAAAGTCGTGGTCGGCACGCAGGCTCTCGCGGCAAAGGACGTGAAGTTCGCCGATCTTGGCCTCGTCATCATCGACGAAGAGCAGCATTTCGGCGCGGCGGAGAAGACGAAGCTTTCAGGACTGGCAAAGGGTGCTCATTCGCTCTGGATGAGCGCCACGCCGATCCCGCGCACGCTCGCTGCGGGTCTTGCCGGCTTCAGGGATCTCAGCGTGATCGCCTCGCCGCCGGTTCATCGCCTTCCCATCGTGACCAGGATCGCGCCGCTTTCGGAAGCCGCCATTGCCGCGGCGCTGCTGCGCGAGCGCAGGCGGAACGGGCAGAGCTTCCTGATCTGTCCGCGCATCCAGGATCTGGAGCCGATGCTGGCGCGAGTGCAATCGGTGGCGCCGGAGCTGCGCATCGTCTGTCTGCACGGCAGATTGCCCGTCGAGGAGATCGACGACCGGATGATGAGTTTTGTCGACGGCGAAGCGGATGTGCTGCTGGCGACCAATATCGTGGAAAGTGGCCTCGACATACCGCGCGCCAACACCATCGTGGTGTGCTGGCCCGAAAAGTTCGGCCTGGCACAGCTGCATCAGCTCAGGGGGCGGGTGGGACGCGGCGGCACGCGCGCGTTTGCCCATCTGCTGACGGAATCGACTTCGCAACAGTCCGAGAAGCGTCTGGCGGTGCTGGAGGAATTCAGCAAGCCGGGTGCCGGCTTTGCGATCAGCGAGCGCGACCTCGACCTTAGGGGCGCCGGCGATCTGTTCTCGGAACAGCAGTCCGGGCACGTCCAGGTGTTCGGACCCGTGCTCTACAGTCACCTTCTGAAGCTGGCCTCCGAGCGCGGCAGCGACACCGGCGCCGATCTGTGGGTCCCCGATCTCAATATGCCGCTGGCCGACATGCTGCCTGAAGGCTACGTGCAATCGGAAGCGGTCCGGCTCGAGATTTATGGGCGCGCAGCCCGGTGCCGCAGCGACGACGATCTGGAAGATCTGGAGGAGGAGATCTCGCGCCGTTTCGGCAGACTGCCGCCGGAGGCTCGCGACTTCTTCGCATCCGCCAGACTCCGGGTCGATTGCAAGCGGCGCGGCATCGTCAGGCTCGATGTCGGGCCCGAGGCCGTCGCCGCGACGTTCCTGCCGGGGAGGCTGCCGAAATCCAGGGCGAAGTCGAAAGCGGGATCGCTCCAGCGCGACGGCGACCGCGTCGTCTATTCCGGTCGCCGCGACCAGGACCCGTTCAGCCGCGTCGAGGAATTCCTCGAACTCCTCGACGCCTAGGGATTATTCGGTCTGCTCGACCGTCGCCGGCATTTTCGCCACCGACATCAGCGAGCGGGCAACCTGGTTGAGGAGCTGGTCGGCGTTCTCCTCCTCGGCGAGCGATTTCGACAGCAGGCTGACGATGGCACTGTGCCGAAGTTGCTGGGCGAGGTTGCGCGCCGTGCTATAGCCCGCGATCTCGTAATGCTCGACGCGTTGTGCCGCGCCGATCAGGGCGAGGTCGGCCGCCGCGTCCTCCTTGTCCTCGCCTTCGGCCATGATCTCCTGACCCTCCTCGACGAGGCCCATCATCCCCTTGCAGGGCTTGGCGCGGGCGGATTTGCCGAGCATTTCGAAGCATTCGTTGATGCGCTCGACCTGCGCTTCGGTCTCCGCGAGGTGGTGCTCGAACAGCTCGCGCAACTGGTCGAAGCGGGCAGCCGCCGCCATCTTGGGAAGCGCCTTGGTCAACTGCTTCTCGGCATGCAGGATATCGCGCAGCTCGTTGATAAGCAGATCACCGAGACCAGCTTCGTCTGCCGGCGGCGAGCTCTCCGTTACGATGGCGGTGGCCGGACCCGGTTCGCCCGCCTGGATCGCCGGCGAGTCCGTGAAGACCCAGTCGCCGCCCTCGTTCCACGGTCCGCGCGTGTCGATCTCGCCATGGTCGCCTGCGCCGGTGGAATCGTTGAAGAACTGGTCGACGAGGCCGGGCGTCGGGGCGAGGCGGCCGATGCTGAACGTCGGCTTGCCCATGCTTTCGAGCGCCAGCGCGAACGCCTTCATGTGCGTGATCTCGCGGGTCATCAGGAATTGCAGCGCGTCCTTGCTGCCGGCGTCATCGCAGAAATTGATCAGCCGCTCGTAGACGATCTTGGCCCGCGCCTCCGCGGCGATGTTGCTGCGCAGATCGACGTCGAGCTCGCCGGTGATCTTCAGATAGTCGGCGGTCCAGGCATTTCCCTGGGAGTTGAAGAGATTGACCCCACCGCCGCCCGCGATCGCGATCAGGGGGTCGGCTTCGGCCGCCTGGCGGTCGAACTTCGACGGCTTGAGATGCATCCGCGCCAGCGTGCCGACCACCTCCAGATGGCTGAGCTCCTCGGTGCCGATGTCCATCAGCAGGTCCTTGCGATCGGGATCTTCGCAGTTCAACCCCTGTATCGAGTACTGCATGGCGGCCGCGAGTTCGCCATTGGCGCCGCCGAACTGCTCAAGCAGCATGTTGCCAAAGCGGGAATCCGGCTCGTCCACCCGAACGGTGAACATCAGCTTCTTGACGTGGTGATACATGGGGGGACTTTCGGGTTCGAAGGACAGGAGAAGAAGATGCTTTCCGAACGGGCGGCTTCAAGGTTCGTTCCTATCGAGACGATCTGCGCCGGTGGTGTCAGGCGCAGATCGTTCGATGTCGTTGGCGGCAGGATTGCGCGCGCTTTGTCAGCGCTGATCCGGACGCTTGGCGGGCGGCCCGCTCTTGTTGCCCGGTGCGCCCTGAATATTCGACGGGTCCTGCGATTGCACGGCGGGGTTGCCGGTGGAGTTCGTCGAACTCGATCCGACGGTTTCACCGGGCTTGGCGGCCGGACCGTTCTTGTTGCCGGGCTGTCCGGCAATGCCGGCCCCTGAATTCTTCGCGCTCGGCGCGGACGATACGTCAGGCTTGCTGGACTGCGCCCAGGCTGCTGCGGGCAGCGCAAGGGCAGCGAGGATAACGGCACCTGTGAACTTCATCTCGGTGTTCTCCGACTGATGCCCCGTCTACTCGAACGCCTCCGACCTGCGTGCGTTCCTGTTGGCGTCAGCTCGAAGCGTCGGCTCGCCCCATCATGGCGAACTATCCGGGCAGCGGCGCCTCCACGATGTCCAGCAGCGCTCCGACGCCTTGTCGCAGGCGGCGCGTCGCGACGGTCTCGGTAGCGAGACCGAACACCACGAGGGATCGCCCGGTCATTGCATAAGCGCGCCCGAACTCGAACGCGGGCATCTGCCCCTCGGGTTGATTGGTGTCGATCAACCCGAGCCAGTTGCGGCCCTCGGCGACGGCGGGCAAGGTGAAATTCACGACGTCGTAATGGGCGTTGTAGATCAGCATCATGGTCGCATCCGAGCCGCGGCGCTTGATCCCGGTCTCCTGGGCGCGGCCGTCGAGCAGCAGAGCGAAGCATTTGGCGTTGCCGTCCTCCCACTGCTCCGTCGTCATTTCCTCTCCGGACGGCGCGAGCCACGTCACGTCCTTGACGTCCAGCTCCTCGTTGTGGGAACCGACCAGGAAGCGGCTGCGGTAGAGAATGGGAAATGCCTTGCGCGTGGCGATCAGCTTGCGCGTGAATTCGCGCAGGCTGCGGCCGTTCGCGGTGATGCCCATCCAGCCGAGCCAGGCGGTCTCGTTGTCCTGGGCATAGGCATTGTTGTTGCCGTTCTGAGTATGTCCGAATTCGTCGCCGGCCAGCAGCATCGGTGTGCCGTGAGACAACAGCATGGTCGCCAGCAGATTGCGCTTCTGGCGCTCGCGCAGCGCCGTGATTTCCGGATCGTCCGTCGGCCCCTCGGCGCCGCAGTTCCAGGAATGATTGTTGCCGTGGCCGTCGCGATTGTCCTCGCCATTCGCCTCGTTGTGCTTGTCGTTGTACGAGACGAGATCGTTGAGATTGAAGCCGTCATGGGCCGTGACGAAGTTGACGCTGGCCCACGGCCGGCGCCCGCGCTTGTTGAAGAGATCGCCGGATCCCGACACGCGCTTGGCGAAGTCCGCGATCGATCCTTCTTCGCCCTTCCAGAAGGCGCGCACGGTGTCCCTGAACTTGTCGTTCCACTCCGCCCATCCCGGCGGAAACTGACCGACCTGATAGCCGCCCGGACCGATGTCCCAGGGTTCGGCGATCAGCTTGACGCTGGAGAGCACGGGGTCCTGGCGGCAGGCATCGAGGAAGCCGCCGCCTTCGTCGAAACCGTAGGGCTCTCGTGCCAGGATGGTGGCGAGGTCGAAGCGGAAGCCGTCGACCCGCATCTCGGTCGCCCAGTAGCGCAGGGAATCCGCGACCAGTTGAAGCACGCGCGGGTGTGACAGGTTCACCGTGTTCCCGGTGCCGGTATCGTTGATGTAGTAGCGCGGCGTGTCCGGCAGCAGGCGGTAATAGCTGGCGTTGTCGATGCCCTTGAAAGACAGGGTCGGGCCGAGCTCGTTCCCTTCCGCGGTGTGATTGTAGACGACGTCGAGGATAGAGCTGGTCCCGGTTGTCTGAACAAAATCTCCGCGTCGATAAGTGGAGCGTCTGCCGGGGTTAGGCCGCCATGCGGATTGGCGGCTGGTTGAAGTAGGCTTGATCCGGTGTGCTGCCGTCAAGGCTCGAGTGTGGACGTCGGCCGTTGTAGAAGTCGAGATAGCGGCCAATCGAAGCTCGCGCCTCGCCGACCGTTTCGTAAGCTCGCAGATAGACCTCTTCATATTTGACGCTGCGCCACAGCCGTTCGACGAACACATTGTCCCGCCAAGCCCCTTTGCCGTCCATGCTGATGGCGATGGCTTGGTTGGTGAGCAGGCCCGTGAAGGCCGCGCCAGTGAACTGCGAGCCCTGATCCGTGTTGAAGATTTCGGGCTTGCCGTGACGCGCCAAAGCATCCTCCAGGGTCTCGACGCAGAAGGCCGCCTCCATCGTGATCGACAACCGCCACGAGAGAACCCGGCGGGTTGCCCAATCCAGCACGACAGCGAGATACACGAAGCCGCGCGCCATCGGGATATACGTGATGTCCATCGCCCAGACCTGGTTCGGCCGTGTGATCTCCATGCCGCGCAGCAGATACGGATAGATCTTGTGACCGGGCTCTGACTTGGTCGTGCGCGGACGGCGATAGAGCGCCTCTATCCCCATCCGCCGCATCAGCGTCTTCACATGCCGGCGGCCGACCTTGCACCCCTCGGCAGCCAGCAGGCCGCGCAACATACGCGAACCGGCGAAGGGATACTCCAGATGCAACCGATCGAGCCGTTGCATAATCGCGAGGTCGGCGGAGGGCACCGGACGCGGCAGGTAATAGACGCTGCCACGGCTGATGTTCAGAGCTTCCGCTTGCCTAGTGATCGACAGATCGTGCTCACGGTCGATCATCGCTTTGCGCTCAGCAACCCCGCCTTGGTGAGCGCTCCTTCTAAAAAATCGTTCTCCAGCGTCAGCTCTCCGATCTTGGCGTGCAACGACTTCACGTCGATGGCCGGCCCGGCAGATGCCGCGGGACCTGCCCCGAAAACGTCAGAGGCACCGCCCTCCAGTTGGGCCTTCCACGCCGTGATCTGATTGGGGTGGACATCAAAGTGCTCGGCCAACTGCGCCAGCGTTCGATCGCCCTTGATGGCGGCCAGCGCTACTTTCGCCTTGAAGGCCGGGGAATGGGTTCGGCGGGATCGTCTGCTCATCGTCGCTCCTGTCTGCGGCAACTATCGCCGCATTCAGGCAGAAACTCCACTTATCGCGATGTTCAGATTTCTGAGACCAGCTGTGATGACCTCGATCCCATGGGCGTGGAACTGGTTGACCATGGCCTTGAATTCGTTCGCGAGCGGCGTCTTGAGGTAACGCGGCTCCGGCGCGAAGAAGGCGAGGGAGTTGTAGCCCCAGTAATTGCGCAATCCCTTCTCGACCAGATAGCTGTCATCGACGAAGGCATGGATCGGCAACAGCTCCGCACTGGTGATGCCGAGCGATCGCAGATAGGCCGGAACCTCCGCATGCGCGAGGCCGGAGAACGTCCCCCGGTCCGCGTCGGGCACCAGCGGATGCAGCTGGGTAAAACCCTTGACGTGCATCTCGTAGACGATCGTCCGCTCCCACGGCACTTCCGGCTTGCGCGCGGCGCCCCAGGTGAAGGCCGGGTCGATGACGCGGCATTTCTGCATCAAGGGCGCGCTGTCGCGTTCGTCGTAGGAGAGATCCTTGTCGGCATGGTCGAGCTGGTAGCCGAACAGCTCCGGTCCCCAGCGCAACCGGCCGACGAGTTGCTTGGCGTAGGGATCGAGCACGAGCTTGTTGGGATTGAAGCGGTGTCCCGCGTCGGGGTCGTAGGGGCCATGGACGCGGTAGCCGTAGACGGTACCGGGACGGGCTGCGGGCAAATAGCCGTGCCAGACTTCGTCGGTATATTCGGGGAGCTCTATCCGCTCCAATTCAGTCTCACCGTTATCGTCGAACAGGCAGAGTTCGACTTTGGTGGCATGGGCCGAAAACAGCGCGAAATTGACGCCAAGTCCGTCCCAGGTGGCGCCGAGCGGAAACGGCTTGCCCTCGGTGATCCGGGAGCGGCGCAGGCTCGAGGCCGCCCGCGTCAGAGCGTCGTCCGAATGTATTTGTTGATCCATCGTTGCCCCCGAATAGCCGTTCAAGAAACTGGTTCAGTCGCCGTTATTTCGGCTGTCGCCTGCTCGCCGACGGCCGCCGCAGCGATCACGGTGCCAGGAGGAACATCGTCCGGCTTGGGCAGTGTGGTTGCCCTTTGCTGCGCCGCCTCCTTGCTGATCGCCGCAATCGAGTTGCCGATCCGGTCGACGATGCTGGTCAGCTCCGAATCCGACAGCCCAAGGCGCTTTCTGACGAGCCGCACTTGAGTACGGTCGGCCAGGTCGAGTTTGTTGCGGATCGGCTGTGGCTTCGAGCGGCGCATGGCGAAAACTCCTGTGTAGAGTTGCAACCGTCCCTCAGGCGATTCCGTTCCTTGCTTGTCTTGCGGTTGCCCGCCTGGATCGAAGATTTATAGATGGCTGCGTACGACCTGGCCGACTGTGTCCAACTGAAGGCCTGCGCCATGGCAGCGCGGCGCATGTGATCGAGGCGGTCCTTCTCGATCACGAGATCGACCCCCTTCTGGTGCACCAGGGGCGACATCATCGTACGGCTTGGCCAAGTGGCGTGATGGGACGGCGAGGAACGCTTCCGACGGCTTTCCGTTAGCGCAGCAAATTCCTGGAGCCGCTCCATGACCGAATATCCAAAGCCGCCGTTTCCTCCGCAGCAGCAATCGATGCCCGGCTCGACGCGCGCGATGAATCCTCGACCGGATCACGGCGAGGAAAGTTACAAGGGCGCGGCGCGCCTGGCCGGAAAAAAGGCGATCATCACCGGCGGCGACAGCGGCATCGGCCGCGCGGTCGCGATCGCCTATGCCCGGGAAGGCGCGGACATCGTCATCGCCTATTTGAACGAGGACGAGGATGCCGCCGAGGTCAAGGCGCTGGTGGAGCGCGAGGGACGCAAGATCGTCCTGATCCCCGGCGACATCCGCAATCCCGATCATTGCCGCGCGATCGTTCGGCGCACCGTCGAGGAGCTCGGCGGGATAGACATCCTTGTCAACAACGCGGCCCATCAGGCCACGTTCAAGGACCTCGCTGACATCAGCGACGAGGAATGGCAGCGGACGTTCGAGACCAACATCCACGCCATGTTCTATCTCACCAAGGCTGCGATCCCCCACATGCGCCCGGGAGCGGCGATCATCAACACCGCGTCGGTGAATTCCGACATGCCGAATCCGACCCTGCTGGCTTATGCCACAACCAAGGGTGCCATTCAGAACTTTACCGGTGGGCTCGCCCAGATGCTGGCGACGAAGGGCATTCGGGCCAACGCGGTCGCCCCGGGTCCGATCTGGACGCCGCTCATTCCGTCGACCATGCCGGAAGACACCGTCAAGAATTTCGGCAAGCAGGTGCCGATGCAGCGGGCCGGGCAGCCGGCCGAGCTCGCGACCGCCTATGTCATGCTTGCCGATCCGCTCTCGAGCTACACATCAGGAGCGACCCTGGCGGTCACGGGTGGGAAACCGTTCATCTGACTGAAGACTCATCTGCGCGCCATGAGAACGGTGTTGGCAGCTTTCGCTTCGTTCAAATTGGTCGTGAGGAAGCGCACGATGTGGTCGTGCCCAAGTTCCTCCGCCCAGGCGATCAGCATGCCGTAGCGACGCTCGTAATGCTCCACGAACTGGAACGCCGCACGGCTGCGGCTGTTCCATTTCCGTGCGCAGATCAGGAGAACCGAATGAGTGATGCAGCAGATCATCTCGCGAACCTGCTCGGACGGGCGGCGATGGACGTGTGGGGCGACATGCCTCGCGACATCCAGGAAGCGCTGTTCGAGACCGCCATGAAGGGACGGGCTGCTGAGCGGGAAGAGCTCGCGCGACTACTGCATGAGCGGCATCCCCGTACGCTTCATCCGGCGCGGCCGGGCTGACGCGGCGGCGGGAACGATCGCGCGAGAAGCCGATTGGTAAATGGGCGATGCGCTGCGAACGGCTTTGGAAGAAACCCGCGGACCGTGTCGTTCAACTTGAGTCGAATCTGTGGATCGATTGACGTGACTGAGATGATCATCGGAAAATGGTACGACCCGATCTCGCAGCGATGGATCGTGCCTCGCGAGGCCCGTCCGGTGGCGGCCTATTCGCAGTCCGGCGCGGAAAAGGGGCTGGACAGCCGCAAATCAGGCGAGGCGGAACGGATCTGGGACCTGTTGGTCGATTGCTGCGCAAATGGTTCAAGTGGTTGATGCCACGCCGATCGCCACCTTCGCCCCAATGCGAGGGCCTGGCCGGATCTGTTCACATGTGAACAGAAGTGCCGGCAGGGATTGAGCTGGTGGGCCCGAGCCGGAGATTGAGCGTTCAGCCTGCCCGGCGTCAGTTGCGGTACCAACTCGCCAGATTCCACGTCGTGACGTCCCACCCTGACATGTCGACCATGAGGTTGTTGACACCTGCGTTAACGATGTTGCGGGAGAGAAGCGGCAGAAACACGTTGGCCTCGCAAAAAGTTTCGTCGACCTTGATCAGCAGTGCGGCGCGCTTGACCGGATCAAGCTCGTTCTGGGCCGCCTTGTAGGCCTTGTCAGCCTGGGGATCGGACCAGCGCGAGACGTTGCGGCCCAGCCATTTGTTGTCCTTGTTGGAGATCTCCCAGGAGACGCACTGGTTCAGGAACCGCTCCGGGTCGGGCTGCGGCTGCGTGGTGTTGTACATCTCCATGTCGGCATAGAACTTCGAGTAGGTGTCGGGATTGCCGACGTCCGACGAGAAGAACACCGAAGGGGTGACCGACTTGAGCTCGATCTCGATGCCGGCCTTCTGGCAGGCCTGCTTGATGATGGCCTGCGTCTTCTGGCGCGGCGCATTGGTCGAGGTCTGGAAGACGAATTTCAGCTTCTTGCCGTCTTTCTCGCGGATGCCGTCCGCGCCCTTGGCCCAGCCGGCTTCATCGAGGACCTTGTTGGCCTTGTCGACGTCGAACTCGTATTTCAGCTTGGCTGACTTGAACTGTTTGGGTGCGTTGACGAAGCTCGCGGTGGCGACGCCGCCGCGGCCGTAAATGAACTTCTGGATCGACTCGCGGTCGATCAGCAGGTTGATCGCCCGGCGAACGGCGGGATCGGACAGCGTCGGGTGCTTCGTCTTGGTGCTGGAACGCTCGCCGTCAACTTCGGTCCACGGGTCCGTCGTGTTGAGGATGATGAACTCGACGTTGCCGGAGGGCGTGACGTCGAGCTTGCCCTTCCCGCTTGCCTCCATGCGCTTGAGGACCTCCTCCTCGACCTGCATGTTCCAGGCGTAGTCGTATTCGCCGGTCTGGAGCACGGCGCGCGCCGCGGAGACCGCATCGCCGCCGCCCTTGATTTCGAGCGTGTCGAAATGCGGCTGGTTCTTGACGTGATAGTCGGGATTGCGTTCGGCCCTGATCAGGTCGCCGGGCTTGAACTCGACGAATTTGTAGGGACCGGTGCCGACCGGCTTCAGGTTGCCGGGCGCCTCGCGCGACTTGGCGCCGGCATAGTCGCCGAAATGGTGCTTGGGCAGGATCGGACCGACCGAGCCGACGAAGGGGTCGGCCCAGAACGGCGTCGGGCTCTTGAAGATCACTTTGACGGTGTGGTCGTCGATCTTCTCGACCTTGATGTCCTTGTAGGATCCCGTGGTGTACGCCGCGGTCGCGAGGTCCGCGGCGTATTGCCAGGTAAAGACGACGTCGTCGGCGGTGAACGGCTTGCCGTCATGCCATCTCACGCCCTGCTTCAGCTTCCAGATCACGCTCATGCCGTCCGCCGCGAGGCTGCCGTTCTGCTTGCTCGGGACCTCGGCGGCGAGGCAGGGGAACAGGTTGCCGTCCTTGTCCCAGCCGGCAAGCGGCTCGAAGAACACGCGCGAGGCGATCTGGTCCTTGGTGCCCAGCGCGAAATGCGGATTGAGCAGCGTCGGAGCCTGCCAGAGCAGGATCTTGAGCGGGCCGCCGCCGCCAGGCTTGGTCGGCTTGTAGGGCAGCGTGGCGTCCGCCATCGCCACGTCGTTCCAGAGCAGGATCTGGCTGGCAACCGGCGCTGCGATCCCGATCGCGGCCATCGTCTGCATGAACGAGCGTCGCGACAGCGTGCCCTGCTTCACTTCCGCGATGGACTTGCGGACTTCGTTCTCGTTCATCGGTTGAGCTCCACCTGCACATTGCCACCGGCCAAAGCCCATCATGTTTCATCAGGGCCGGGGCGGCAATGCCGGCAAGAGAGCAAAGTCCTGCGGCGAAATGACGAGGGTGGAGATGGGCAGTTTCTGCCGGGACAGATTTGCCGGCGTGACGAACCTGCCATCAGGATCAGCGATAAGCCCTTGATGGCAATAACGCTCTCATCTGGCATGCTCGTTGCACGCAGAACGTGCGTTTGCAATGGAGTGGAGTTTGGTATGAGCGTCAGCAGTATGAGCAGCATCGGTGGTGGAAGCGCGGCGGGTTCGTCTTCGTCCACCGGGCAGGCGAAATCGGCCGATTCACAAGATGGAGTCTCGATGTTCGCGTCCCTGCTGAACGATGGCACACCCTACGACGAGGTCAAGGTGAGCTTGCCGAACGGCATGTCGATCGGCATAGTCCACTTCGGCGGCGGTGGCTTCGACAGCAGCGCGCTCAAATCCATCGAGGATTTCGTGCAGAGGCTCGCGAGCCAGCAGATTTCAGGAACCTCGACATCCGGCGCTGATCAAGCGCAGAATGCCGATCCGGCGCAGAATAACGACACGCCCGACACTGCGGGGCTCGACAAGGTCCATGTCGATCTTCCGAATGGAATCTCGTTCGAGGTGCTGCATTCCTCCGGTGGTCATGCAACGGACAGTGCCGCCGTCATGAAAGAGCTCACCGAGGCGGCCGAGGAACTCGCCGAATCCCTGTCGCACTACTCACCGGCGTCGGCCGCCGCGTCCGCCTATGCCGCGCAGGCAGTGTCATCCGGCCGCAACGGCCAGGTGGACGCGAGGAGCTGAGTGCGAATAGCGGTAACTGGACCGCCGCCTGAGAGACCCAGGCGGCGATCCGGTGCGAGCTCAGGTGAACTTGGGGAAGTTCTAAGGCCGCGCCGGAACGCTAACCCGGTCGCCGCGGGCACATCAAGTATCGCGATGTTGCTCCAGCCGGAGATTGATTGCAGCCGCCAGGAAATTGCCACACATGCTCCCTCCGAGAGCCGACATGCATCAGCGCCCGTTCGCGAGGGCCAGCGCGGCATCCACTGCATTCTCCAGAATCTCCTCCGACAATTGCCTGTCGCTCACCGCGCGCGACAATTGCAGCGCGCCGACCATGGTGGCGTAGACCGAAATCGCGCGTCGCCGACGCTCCGCAGCCGAGCCATCCGGCATCTGCGCTGCCATCAGCGCGATGAGATCGGCCGTTTTTCCGGTAAAGGCGTCGCGCGTCGCCTTCGGATGCCGCGCGATCTCGGAAACCAACGCTGCGGTCGGGCAGCCAGTCGCCGCGCGGTCGCGATGCCTGGGGGAGAGATAGTCGCGGATCGTGGTCTCAAGCGCGACGCCGTTGGTGAGATTGTCCTTGTGCCTCTGCTCGCGCCGCTCCAGCGCCTCACACAGCACCGCGCGTACCAGATCCTCCTTGGAGGCGAAATGCGTGTAGAAGGCGCCGTTGGTCAGGCCGGCCTCCGCCATGATGCCGGCGAGGCCGACCGCGGCGATGCCGCTCTCCCGAAACTGCGACGAGGCGACGTCGATGATGTGCCGCCGTGTGGTGTCCCTGTGTCCCTTGTCGTAGCGCGCCAATCCCGCCTCCTCGCGACCTGGCCATCGCCCGGCCACAAAATCGTGAGGCCGGGCCTATTGCATTACGATCATAATAATACATTATGGCTGTAATGCAATAGGCGGCCGTCCGGCGGTCCGTGACGTACAGGATCAAACCCATGTCAGTCGAGGATGCCGCCGCGCCGGCCTTGTCAGCCACGCAAGCCGTGGCCCGCACCGCGGCTCCGCTCCGCCGGGCGCTCGCGCCCGTCCCAAGCGCCGCGGCAACAGAGAGCGCCGCGGTAACAGAAGGCGCCGCCGAGCAGAAGCGTGCCGCGCTGCTGATGGCGCCGATCCTGCCGACGCTGCTCAAACTCGCCCTGCCGACCGTCACGGTCCTGGTGGCGCAAACCGCGGTCAACATCGCGGAAGCCTATTATGTCGGCTTCCTCGGCACCGATGCGCTCGCCGGCGCCGCGCTGGTGTTTCCGATCTTCATGCTGATGACCATGACGTCGAATGGCGGCTTCGGTAGCGGCGTTGCCTCCTCGGTTGCGCGCGCGGTCGGTGCCGGCCGACGCGACGATGCCGAGGCCGCGTTGTTTCACGCCGTGGTGCTCGCGATCATTGCCGGCGGCGTGTTCTCGCTCGGCGTCATCGTCGGCGGACCGCATCTGTATCGCGCCCTCGGCGGCGCGGGCGATGCGCTCGCAGCTGCCACCACCTATTCCAACTACCTCTTTGCCGGCGCCATCCCGGTGTGGATCGTCAATCTCCAGGCCGCGGCGTTGCGCGGTGCCGGCAACGTCAAGGTGCCCGCGCTGGTGACGCTGGTCGGCGCGATCGTGACCATTCCGGTCTCGCCGGCTCTGATCTTCGGGTTCGGGCCGATCCCGCGGCTCGGCATCGGCGGCGCCGGCATCGCATTCGGCCTCTATTATGGCGCGGCGATGCTGTTCCTGCTCCGCTACATGTCGTCGGGCAAGTCCGGTCTGCGACTGCACATCGTGCCCTTGCGCGCAAAAATCTTCGGCGACATGCTGAAGGTCGGCATCCCCACCGCCTTCAACGCGGTGCTGACCAATCTCACCGTCATCCTCGTCACCGGCGCGGTCGGCCTGTTCGGCACCTCGGCGCTTGCCGGCTACGGCATCGCCTCGCGACTCGACTACATCATGATCCCGCTGCTGTTCGGCATCAGCACGGCGACGCTGACCATGGTCGGCGTCAACATGGGCGCGGGGCAAACGGCGCGGGCGCGGAAAATCGGCTGGGTCAGCGGCATCGCCGGCATGATCATGACCGGCGCGATCGGCCTGTTGGTGGCGATCTTCCCGACCTCGTGGCTGAACCTGTTCAGCCACGATCCCGAGGTCGTGAGCGAAGGCGCGACTTACCTGCGCATCGTCGCACCTGCTTATGCAGCGCTCGGCTTCGGCTTCGTCACGTCCTTTGCCGTGCAAGGCACGGGCCGCGCCATGGGGCCGCTCGCAGGCGCGCTCATGCGGATCCTGATTGCGGCCGGCGGCGGCTGGATCGCGGTGGCGAGCTTTGGGGCGGGAATGGCGGGACTGGCCACGATGGTCACGGTGTCGCTTGCCGCCTATGCCGCGATCTGCGCCCTGATCATGCTGTCGCCGGCGACGTGGCGCTTGGAGTAAACCGGCATCACTGCAGGCCGGTAACGCCAACCGCCAGCGCCGCGAGCAGCAGCAAATTGCTCAGCAATTTGAGCGGCGTGTTCGGGCGCGCCAGCCAACGCGAGACTTTTCGGAGAGCGACAGCGCCGGGTCGGCGAACAGCGGTTCAAAGCTGTGCCTGAAGAAATGCGGAAATTCGCTTTGCCGTGATACGCCTCACGCTTGCGCAGGTGCATTCGTTCCCCACACGGCGTCGAACGGAGAAGCGTCGTCCGCGTCAGCCGGCCAATATGGATTTTCATTTCATTGATTTCGCCCCGCGGAGAAGCGAATACGGTTCCAATCATTGCCGCCGAGTTATGGAGACTAAGATGTCGTTTCGCGTCCCCCTGATCCTCGCAACCGCGATCGCCGCCTGGTCGGCGGCCGCCTCGGCCGAGACCATCAAGATCGGCGTGACACCGGGGCCGCACGCCCAGATATTTGAGGCCGTGAAGCCGATCGCCGCCAAGCAGGGTCTCGACATCCAGCTCATCGAATTCTCCGACTACGTCGTGCCGAACGCAGCGCTCGATGCCGGCGAGATCCAGGCCAATTCGTTTCAGAACCAGCCTTATCTCGACAACCAGAAGGCCGACCGCGGCTACAAGATCGAGTCCGTCGGGCTAACCGTGAATTTCCCGATCGGCGTCTATTCGAAGAAGCACAAGGCCTTCGCCGACATCCCCGAGGGCGGCAAGGTCTCAATCCCGAACGATCCGACCAATGGCGGCCGTGTGCTGCTGCTGCTGCGCGACAAGGGCGCCATCAAGCTGAAGGACGGCACCGGCTTCAAGCCGACGGTGCTTGATATCACCGAGAATCCCAAGAAGCTGAAGTTCATCGAGGTCGACGCGGCACAGGCGCCGCGCGCGCTCGACGACGTCGACGCCGCCGCGATCAACACCAATTATGCAACCCAGGCTGGCCTCGATCCGGTCAAGGATCCGATCCTGCGCGAGGACCCGAAGGGTCCCTACGTCAACCTGATCGCCATTCGCACGGCCGACAAGGACAAGCCCTGGGTCAAGATCCTCGTGGACAGCTACCACTCGGCAGAGGTCAAGGAGTTCGTCCTGACCAAGTTCAAGGGCGCGGTATTGCCGAGCTGGTAGGCAGTCTGCCCAGCCAGAGCCCAGCAAAGTCCAGCCAGGAACGATCCCGGCGGGCAGCCTTGCGCAATGCCCGCTTGTCTGGAGCTGCGCCAACCGACATCATCGGGGCCCATCCTCGCCCGACAGGGGTCGCATGAAACGCTTAGCAAACCTGAAACGCCTGGGATTCTTCACGCGGCTTCTCGACGAGGCCCCGCCCGCTGAGCGCTATCGCTTTGCGGCCGAGCAGATCGTGCGCGCCGAGAAGGCGGGCCTCGATTCCGCGTGGATCGCGCAGCATCATTTCCACGAGCGCGAGGGCGGCCTGCCGTCGCCCTTCACTTTCCTCGGTTACGTCGCCGCGCAGACCTCGCGCATCCGCCTCGGCACCGGCATCGTCACTTTGCCGCTGGAGAACGCGGTGCGGGTGGCGGAGGACGCCGCGGTGCTCGATCTGCTCTGCAACGGCCGCTTCGAGCTTGGCGTCGGCACCGGCGGCAACCCCTCGGCCTTTGCCGCGTTCGGCCTCGACAGCGCCCAGCGCAACGAGATCTTTGCCCGCAATCTTCAGGTCGTTCGCACCGCGCTGGTCGGCAAGCCGCTTGACGGCGGCGATACGCTCTATCCGCAGCGGCCGCACTTGGACGGCCGGATCTGGCAGGCGACGTTCTCGGTGGCGGGCGGCGCGCGTGCCGGCAAGGCGGGCGATGGCCTGTTGCTGTCGCGCACGCAGCCGAGGCCCAAGGAAGCGCCGAAGGCAACGCTGGCCGAGATTCAGAACCCGGTCATCGATGCCTATCTCGAAGCGCTGCCGCCGGGACGCGAGCCCCGCATCATGGCCTCGCGCAGCGTGTTCGTCGCCGACGACCGGACTGAAGCGATGCGCCTTGCCGATATCGGGCTGCGGCGCGCCCTGCCGCAATTCCTCAAGGGCGGCCACGCCAAGCCGGGCGAGACGCTGGAGGAGATGATCACCGCGTTCGACACACATGTCGGCGCGGCCGACGACGTTATCGCCTCACTGCGCACCGACGCCACGCTGGAGCGGGTGACCGACCTGGTGTTCCAGGCGCATTCGGTCGATGCGCCGCACCCCCATATCCTGCGTTCGATCGAGCTGGTCGCGGAGAAAGTCGCGCCGGCTCTGGGCTGGACGCGGACGGCGCCCGATGTCGCGCTGGCAGGTTAGTCGGAATGAGCAGAGTAGCGTTGTACGAGGCTAAATGATGGGTACGAAAGATATCATCGACACGCTCGCCGGGATCGAACCGGGTTCGTCCCTCGACGCCATTCGTGTGCGTCGCATGCAGGCACGCGACAACGCGCAGAAGAGCTATCTCTCGCTGTTCGAGCCGATCGACGCCGGCGATTTTTCGCTGGTGGAGCGCGCGGCGGTCGCACTCTTCGTGATCGGTCTTCACCGCGAGCCCGATGTGGCCGGCTTCTATCGGACGAAGCTCGCGGCGACCGCCGACGGAGCCCGCCTGGTGGAAGCGGTCGATGTCGAAATCGCGCGGGGCGAGACCTCCGGCCCGTACGGCGCTTTTCCCGCCGGCCCGCTGTCGGTCGAGAACAAGGCCGGCCTGATCTACCGCGTCAGCGCGGAGCGCAAGCCCGATCTCGGCACCCGGCTCGTTGCGGCGTTTGAGCATGCGCATCTGCTGGTGTTCCGCCCGCGCGATGCCGCGTCAGCCGACATGAAGGCGCTGCTCGCCGCCGGCTGGTCGAGCACCGGCATCGTCACGTTCTCTCAGCTCGTCGCGTTCCTGTCGTTTCAGGTGCGCGTCGTCACCGGACTGCGCGTGCTCGGTGCCTCGCTCGGGCACACAGCGAACGCCGCGGCCGGCGCGTAAGGAGGCTGCATCATGAGCGCTGCAAACAATGTCAATCCGGCCGTCGTCTTCACCCAGGATGAACTGGGCTGGGTGTCGTGGATCGATCCGCTGCCCGAAGCCGAGCTGACCGAGCGGCACTTCGCCGGCCTGGTCGATCGCTCCCGTTCCAAGTCTGAGTATTTCCGCCTGCTGGTGCGCGATCCCGAGGTGCTGGAAGCCCGCACCAAGACCGACAAGGACATCTTCTACAACGTCGCCGACGGCCTGCCGCGCGCTGAGCGCGAGCTCGCGGCGGCTGCGACTTCCCGCTACAACGGCTGCATCTACTGCGCCTCCGTGCATGCGCGTTTCGCCAGCACCTATTCCAAACGCCGCGACGATTTGCAGCGCCTGCTCGACGAAGGCGTTGGCGCCGATCTCGGCGAGCGATGGAATGCGGTCGTCAAGGCCTCGGTGGCGCTGGCTGCGACGCCGATTGCGTTCGGCCCTGACAATGTCGAGGAGCTGCGCCGTGCGGGTCTCGACGATGCGGAGATCGTCGACGTCATCAACGGCGCGTCGTTCTTCAACTGGGCGAACCGGCTGATGCTGTCGCTCGGCGAGCCCTCGAAGTAGCCAATCTCACCGGCATAGAAATTGCTGCTTGTTTCAACATTAAGTGGATGGAGCCGTGCATGAGCAACATCGATCGTCGTACCCTGGTCAGGGGCTCGCTTGCCGCCATGATGGCGGGAGCAGCCTTCTCGCGCGCCGCCTTCGCGCAATCGTCCGAGCCGATCCTGCTCGGCGTCAGCGGTCCGCTGACCGGGCCGAACGCGCAATATGGCACGCAGTGGAGGCAGGGCTTTGATCTCGCGCTCGACGAGATCCAGTCAGCGGGCAACATCAACGGCCGCAAGCTCGCCTACAGTTTCGAAGACAGCCAGAGCGACCCGCGCCAGTCGGTGGCGATCGCCCAGAAATTCGTCTCCGATCCCAGGATCGTCATGGAGCTCGGCGACTTCTCCAGTCCCGCCTCGATGGCGGCCTCGCCGATCTATCAGCGCGGCGGGCTGGTGCAGTTCGGCTTCACCAACTCGCATCCCGATTTCACCAAGGGCGGTGACTTCATGTGGAGCACCTCGGTCAGCCAGGCCGACGAGCAGCCGCTGCTGGCGGCCTATGCCGTGAAACGTCTCGGTCTGAAGAAGCTCGCGGTGCTGCACCTCAACACCGATTGGGGCCGCACCAGCCGCGACTATTTCGTCAAGGCCGCGAAGGAGCACGGCGCCGAAATCGCCATCACCGAAGGCTACATCGCGGAGGAGCGCGACTTCCGCTCCACGCTGGTGCGCGTCCGTGACGCCAATCCCGATGGACTGATCCTGATCTCCTACTATTCCGACGGTGCGCTGATCGCGCGCCAGGCGCGCCAGGTCGGGCTGAAGCAGGTGATCTGCGCCGCGAGCTCGGTCTACTCGCCGAAATTCCTGGAGCTCGGCGGCGAGGCGGTCGAGGACGTCCATGTCGGGACGCGCTATTTTCCGGAAGACCCGCGGCCCGAGGTGCAGAAATTCATTACGGGCTTCAAGAAGAAGTACAACGGGCTGGAGCCCGACGCGTTCAACGCCTACGCCTATGACGCGATGAACATGGCGGCCGCCGTCGTCAAGATCGGCGGCGCCGACCGGCGCGCCATCCGCGATGCCTTTGCGAAAGTGAAGGACGTCTCGAGCGTGATCTTCGGGAAGGCGACGTTCGACGTCGAGAGCCGCCGCGTCAAGGGCGCTATGAATGCCGAGCTCGTCGTGCGCAAGGGCCAGTTCGCGCTCTGGGACGGCAAGCCGACCTGAGGGGATCTCCTGCGTGTCTTCCTGGCTCGACTACACGATCAACGGGCTGATCGTCGGTAACGTCTACGCCCTCGTTGCGGTCGGGCTCGCGCTGATCTTCGGCG
Organism: Bradyrhizobium sp. LM2.9; assembly: GCF_054056555.1. Classification (NCBI taxonomy): domain Bacteria; kingdom Pseudomonadati; phylum Pseudomonadota; class Alphaproteobacteria; order Hyphomicrobiales; family Nitrobacteraceae; genus Bradyrhizobium; species Bradyrhizobium sp. LM2.9. The sequence goes on along the minus strand of NZ_JBSRYJ010000002.1, from coordinate 4,229,439 downwards.
TCAGCCGGCTGATCAACTTTGCCCAGGGCTCGATCTACCTCGTCGGCGCCTATATCGGCTGGGTCGCGGTGGTGCAGCTGCATACGCCGCTGCCGCTCACCATCATCCTGGTCGCGGTGGCGGCGGCGCTGGTCGGGTTGATCATCGAACGGTTCGGCCTGCGCCCGCTGCAGAACTCGGTGCGCATCGCGCCGCTGCTGGCGACGATCGGCATCAGCTTCGTGCTCGACCAGCTCGTGATGCTGACCTTCTCGCCCAATCCGCGCGCGCTGCCGAGCCAGCTGCCGGATGTCCGATTCCAGGTCGGCGGCGGCACGATCGGCCCGCTTGATCTGCTCATCGCCGGTGTCGGCATCACCAGCGCGCTGCTGCTGTTCGTGTTCCTGCGCTATAGCAAGCTTGGCTGGGCGGTGCGTGCCACCGCCCAGGATCGCGACGCCGCGATGCAGATGGGCGTCGACGTCAACCGCGTCAATCAGGCCGTGTTCGGTATTGCGGCTGCGCTCGGCGGCGTCTCCGGCTTGCTGGTTGGCATGTACTACAACCAGATCGACACCGCGATGAGCCTGCAGGCGACGCTCAAGGGGGTTGTTGCCGAAGTCGTCGGCGGCGCCGGCAATGTGCCCGGTGCGGTGATCGGCAGCCTGTTGCTCGGACTGGTCGAGAGCTACGGCGTCGCCGTGTTCGGCACCAGCTATCGCAATTTGTTCGCATTCCTGCTGCTCGTCGTGGTGCTCGTGCTGCGCCCGAACGGCCTGTTCGCCAGCGCACGGCAGGCGCCGCCCGAGCCGCTCACCGGCACGTTCATTGCGCCGAGCCGCCCTGTTCGCATTCCACGCTGGGTTCTGCTGGTCGCCACCGGCATCTTCGCGGTCCTGCCGTTTTTTCCGGTGTCTTTCTACGTGCTCCAAACCCTGATCAACGCCTGGTTGCTCGGCATGCTCGCGCTCAGCCTCACCCTGGTGGCGGGCACGATCGGCCAGGTCTCGCTCGGACATGCGGCGCTGCTCGCGATCGGCGCCTACACCTCCGCGCTACTGTCGCTGACCTTCTCCGTTCCCGTCGGCCTCGCCATCATCGGCGGCGGCCTGATGAGCGCCGCGCTCGGCACGGCGCTGATCTCGCCGTCGTTCCGGCTGCGTGGGCATTACGTGTCGATCGCCACGCTGGCGATCGGCGAGATCGTGTCGCTGGTGATCCTGAACTGGGAAAGCGTCACGCGCGGTCCGATCGGCATCTCCGGCATCCCGCCGCTGTCGCTGTTCGGCTATGAGTTGGTCAGCCCAGTTTCGATCTATTGGTTCAGCTTTATCGTGATGGTCGTACTGGCGCTCCTGCAGGGACGCCTGCTCGGCTCGCATCTCGGCCGCAGTTTTCGCGCCATTCGCGACGACGACATCGCCGCGCGCGCCTATGGCCTCAGCCTGAACCGCTACAAGTCGCTCGCCTTCATCTTCGGCGGCTTCGCCGCCGGCGTCAGCGGCGGCATCGCCGCGCATCTCTATTCCTACATCAACCACGAGACCTTCAACACGCAGCAATCCATTCTGGCGCTGACCGTCGTCATCCTCGGTGGCCTCGGCAATGTCGTCGGCGCCATCGTCGGTGCGGTCGCGCTGGTCGGGCTGCCCGAACTGTTCCGGATCGCGGCGGAGTATCGCATCCTGATCTACGGCATCGTGCTGCTGCTGCTCGTGCGGTTCAGGCCGCAGGGCCTGTTGGGGACGATGTGATGGCGGAGCAGCACACGACCATGCTGTCCCTGCGCGGGCTGACGCGGCGCTTCGGCGGCCTGACCGCCGTCGACGCCATCGATCTCGACCTCGCCAAGGGCGAGCTGATCAGCATCATCGGCCCGAACGGTGCCGGCAAGACGACCCTGTTCAATCTCGTGACCGGGCTCGATCGGCCGGACGCCGGGACAGTTCACTTCGAAGGTCAGGACATCACGGGTCTCTCGCCGGAGCGGCTGGCCGCCGAAGGCATCGCGCGCACGTTCCAGCTCGGCCGCGTCTTCGGCAATCTCAGCGTCATGGACAACGTGTTGATCGGCGCCCACACGCGGCTGCGTGCGGTCAAGCCCGCCGTGCCGCTGATCGGCCCGCTGCTGGAGTTGGGATTGGCATTGCTGCGGCCGGCCAGCGTCAAGGCCGAGGAAGAGCGGCTGCGCGAGGAGGTGAAAGCCATCCTCGCGCGCTTCGGCGAGCGCCTGCTGCCGCGGATCGACCAGCCGGCCTACAGCCTCTCCTACGCCAACCGCCGCCGCGTCGAGATCGCCCGCGCGCTCGCGCTGAAGCCGCGCCTGCTGCTGCTGGACGAGCCGACCGCCGGCATGAACCCGACCGAGACCGCGGAGATGCAGGGCCTCGTTGCCGAACTCAAAGGCGAGGGCCTGACCATCCTCCTGATCGAGCACAAGCTGGAAATGGTGATGCGCCTCTCCGACCGCGTCATCGTCATGGACGAAGGCAAGAAGATCGCGGAAGGGCCGGGCGAGCAGGTGCGCAAAGATCCCAAGGTGATCGAGGCCTATCTCGGCCACGGCCTGACGACGGAGCAGGAGAGCGCGGCATGACGAATTCGCCTCCCGATGCGCTGCTCGCGCTGACCAACGTCAATAGCTTCTACGGCCAGGCCCAAGTGCATTTCGACCTGTCGATCAGTGTTCCGCGCGGCCACATCGTCTGCCTGCTCGGCGGCAACGCCAGCGGCAAATCCACGACGATGAAGATCATCCTCGGCCTGGTGAAGCCGCGTTCCGGTGACGTGACTTTCGACGGCGCCTCGCTGCTGGGGTTGACCACGCCGCAGATCGTCCGTCGCGGCATCGCCTCGGTGCCGGAGGCGCGGCGGCTGTTCGCGGACATGAGCGTGCGCGAAAACATCCTGATGGGCGCCTTCGTGCGCAACGATCGCACCGAAGTGGCGCAGGATCTCGACAAGATGCTCACGCTGTTCCCGAAGCTCGGGCAGCGGCTGTCGCAGCGCGCCGGCTCGCTCTCCGGCGGCGAGCAGCAGATGGTCGCGATGGCGCGCGCGCTGATGAGCCGTCCCAGGATGATCGTGATGGACGAGCCCACCATGGGCCTGTCGCCGCTTTACGTGGATCGCGTGCTGGAGCTGATCCGTGCCATCAACCAGGAAGGCGTCTCGGTCTTCATGGTCGAGCAGAATGCCAGCCTCGCGCTCGAGATCGCGCACGAGGCCTATGTGCTCCAGACCGGCAAGATCGTGCTGTCCGGCTCGGCCCGTGCGCTGAAGGACGACCCCCGCATCCGCGACGCCTATCTCGGCGGCTCCGAGGCTGCCTAGCGCCATCTCGGCCTGCATGGTTCGAGACGCCCGCCGTTGGCGGGCTCCTCACCATGAGGATTTGGCATCTCGCAGCGAAACAAGACCTCATCCCGAGGAGCCCGCGCAGCGGGCGTCTCGAAGGAAGGCCACAAGCATTCCTGCAAAGCGGCTCCCCTGAATTGCACTGGTCAGTATGACCATCTTATGAAAAGATCATACCGCCCATGCGATGGGCGTGCAGCGGACGGATTGATTGTCGTGACGAGATGGTCTTTGCGGGCGGTCGAGCCCGGAATGGTGCTGCTGTTCGGCGGGTTGATCGCCGCCAATGTCGCGGCGTGGGTCTGGGCTTTCGCGGCGTTCGGCGACCGGCCGACGGTGATGGCGACCGCGCTGCTGGCATGGGTGTTCGGCCTGCGCCACGCCGTCGATGCCGACCACATCGCCGCCATCGACAATGTCGTGCGCAAGCTGATGCAGGCCGGCGGCGCGCCGCGCAGCGCCGGTCTCTATTTCGCGCTCGGCCATTCCACCATCGTGGTGGTCGCGACCATGCTGCTCGCGCTCGGCGTCGTGAGCCTCGGTGTCGGGAGCCTTGGCGGCGACGGCCTGCTCAGGGAGATCGGCGGCTTCATCGGCACGTCGGTCTCCGCGTTGTTTTTGCTGCTGATCGCGGCCATCAATCTCGTCATCTTCGTAGGCCTGTGGCGGACGTTTCGCGAAGCGCGGGAGCAGGGCATTCACGACGCCGAGGGCCTCGATGCCCTGCTTGCCAAACGCGGGCTTCTGGCGCGGCTGCTCGGCCCGATGTTTCGCCTGGTGACAAAGCCCTGGCACATGTACCCGCTCGGCTTTTTGTTCGGGCTCGGCTTCGACACCGCAACCGAAATCGGCCTGCTCAGCATCTCCGCCAGCGAAGCCGCGCGCGGCGCGTCGCTCGTCGATGTTCTCGTCTTCCCGGCGCTGTTCGCATCGGGCATGGCGCTGGTCGACACCGCCGACTCCGCGCTGATGGTGAGCGCCTATCGCTGGGCCTTCGTCGATCCCCTGCGAAAGCTCTGGTATAACCTCACGATCACCGGCGCCTCCGTGGCGGTGGCGCTGTTGATCGGTGGCATCGAGGCGCTCGGGCTGATCGCGGATCGCCTTGGTCTCTCTGGCGGCGTGTGGGCGCTGGTCGACGGCCTCAACGACTCGCTCGCAAATGTCGGCTTCGCCGTGATCGCGCTGTTCGCGATCGCATGGCTCGTCTCGGTCGTGCTCTATCGCCGCATGTTTGCGCTCGGCTACGCGGCCGCGCCAAAAGTGCTCGAATGCGCCGATGCCACCGAGGCGGTTTGAGCCCGGCCGATGCTGCGGCGCGCTGACGGCATTTTCGGCGTTGGTGCTGCTGGCAGATGGCGGCGACGCTTTCGCGCAGAACGCAGGCACCTCGCGCGAGTTGCCGCCGGTCCAGGTCTCCGGCGACGAGACGAGACCTCACAAGAAACCGGCCGTAGCGCGACGAGCCGGCAAACCGGTCCGCTCGAACGGCCGCATCGTTGTCGATCCGACAGCAACCCAAGCACCGAACGCGCGCAGCGTCGCCTCAGGCGTCAAGGGCCCGCCCGGCATGGCAAGCGAGATCACCGTCTCCGGCGAGGAGATCAACGCACGCCCTTTCGCACGGCCGGGCGAAGCGCTCGAAGCCGTGCCGGGGCTGATCGTGACCCAGCATTCCGGCGAGGGTAAAGCCAACCAGTATTTTCTGCGCGGTTATAATCTCGACCACGGCACCGATCTCGCCATCACGGTGGACGGCGTCCCCGTCAACATGCGTACGCACGCGCATGGCCAGGGCTATGCGGACCTGAACTGGCTGATCCCGGAAACTATTGCCGCGATCGACGTGCGCAAGGGGCCGTACTTCGCCGACGAGGGCGATTTCGCCTCGGTCGGCAGCGTTCACATCGGCCTGATCGACCGCACCAAGGGTCTTGCGCAGGTGACCGCCGGCAGCTTCGGCTATCGCCGCCTGCTCGGCATGGACTCAGCGAAGGTCGGGGACGGTTCGCTGCTCGTCGCGGGCGAACTCGGCACCTATAACGGCCCGTGGGACAATCCGGACAATGTCCGCAAGCTCAACGGCCTCGTGCGGTACAGCCAGGGCACCGCGACCGACGGCGTGTCCGTCACCGGCATGGCCTATGCGAACAAATGGAATTCGACCGACCAGGTGCCGCAGCGCGTGATCGCGACCGGCCTGCTCGACCGGTTCGGCTCGGAGGATCCAAGCGACGGCGGCAACACCAATCGCTTCGCGCTCTCGGCCCGCATCGCGCAGAGTGACGATGTGGGGTCGTGGAACGCCAACGCCTATGTCGTGAAGAGCCAACTCGATCTCTTCAACAACTTCACCTACTTTCTGAGCAATCCCGTGCTGGGCGACCAGTTCCACCAGCACGACGACCGCCTGATGGCCGGCGCCAACATCTCACGCACGCTGGACGGCTCGTTCGCGGGGCTGCCGATGCAGACCACCATCGGCCTGCAATCCCGCTATGATGCGATCGATCTGGCGCTGACCAACAATTTTCGGCGCGGCTTCGTCTCCAACGTCCGCAGTGACAATGTCGGCGAGGGCAGTGTCGGTCTCTTCGCCGAAAACACCGTGCGCTGGACAGACTGGCTCCGGACCACAATTGGCTTGCGCGGCGATTACTACGCCACCGACGTCACATCGCTGTTCAACGTAAACAATTCCGGCCGCGCCGATGCCGCGCTCGGCAGCCCGAAATTCAGGGTGGCGCTTGGTCCGTTCAACCAGACCGAATTCTTCCTCGGCGCCGGCTACGGCATGCATTCCAACGACGCTCGCGGCGCGACCACGACCGAAGACCCGAGTGATCCTGCCACAAGGCTCACGCCGTCGCCGCTGCTGGTCCGCACGCGTGGCGCGGAAATTGGTGTTCGCAGCAAAATCGTTCCCGGCCTCGACACGTCGCTCAGCATCTTCATCCTCGACCAGGATTCCGAGATTCTGTTTTCCGGCGATGCCGGCGATACCTCGGCGACTCGCGCCAGCCGCCGCTACGGCTTTGAGTGGACCAATCATTATCGTCCTCGATCGTGGATCGACATCGACGCCGACGTCGCGATGACGCATGCGCGCTTTCGCGGCACTGACAGCGAGCAGGCGGAGGTCTACGCCTCCCTCGCCGGCTATCCCGAGGCGCAGTTCGGCAACGCGCCCGGCAATTACATTCCGAATGCGCCGGCGATGGTGGCCTCGGCCGGCATCACGCTCGGCGAGAAGACGGGCTGGTTCGGGTCCTTGCGCTGGCGCTATCTGGCGTCGAGCCCGCTGACGGAAGACAATGCGTTTCGCTCGGTCGCGACCAGCATCTTCAACGGACGCCTCGGCTATCGCATCGACAACGGCTGGCGCCTTCAGCTCGATGTGCTCAATCTCTTCAACACGCAGGCGAACCAGATCACTTATGCCTATGGTTCGCTGCTCAAGACCGACACGCTGTACAATCTCTGCACGTCAGGCACCGCGCCGGCGGCAGTCTGCCAGAACGGTGTGATGGATTATGTGCTGCACCCCCTCGAGCCGCTGACGTTCCGCCTGACTGTGGCGGGAGCGTTCTAGTGCCGCGGGTCAGTAACCTCTCCCGCTTGCGGGAGAGGTCGCGCCGAAGGCGCGGGTGAGGGCTCTCTCCACGGCGGGAGCGCTCATTGTGGAGATACCCTCTCCCCAACCCTCTCCCGCAAGCGGGAGAGGGAGCGCACCATTGTCGTGGCTGCAATCAAGCCGAAGCCGCGTTCTGCGCCGGCAGATCGTCGGCATTGGGATCGCCCGGCGCGGTGGCCCAGGCCAGCTCCACCAGCGTCACGAACCTGCGGCCGGCCCCGTCGAGCTGGCAGACGATCAGGCCCTGCTCCTCCATGTAGCCGAGCAGGCGCTGCGCCCGGCGCAGTGAATGCGAGCCATAGGCGCGGGCAATGGCGGCGTCGCCCGGGCACGGCCAGCCTTCTTTCGCCGCGCGCGCGATCATCATGAACACGCCCTGCATGTCGTCGGGCAGGATCGAAGCGCGCAGCGTGACGTCTTGCCAGGCATCGTCGCCAGCGAGATCGGTGCCGAGCCCGGCGCGCGCATGCGTCAGCATGCGGCGGAATTCGTGGAGGTCAGGCACGGCCGCGCCGAGCCCCTCGATGCGGCAGCGGACGACGAACTCCTGATAGAGCACGCCGACCGCGCGGAAACCGGCATCAGGCGCGGCGAGCACGGCGCGCAAGGTGCGGTCGACGCGCTGGCGCCGCTCGGCGAGCTCCTCGGCACTGACCGGCACCTCGATCATTTCGGGGCGAATCTCCGGTGCCGCAGCCTTCGCGGCGCGGAGCTGTTCGAGCAGATCAGGCGCGGGCCGGCGCTGCGGCCGGCTGGCATCGGGCGGCGGCGCGGCCAGGATCACGGCGCGCATATTTTCGAGTGTGGTTTCAGGCATCGGCATCAGCCGCGGGGTGGAATTGCGCGGCTGGGTTTCGGTCGCGCCGATATTCAAACGCAGTGGCCGGCGCGACAGGGCCGGGCCGAGTGCCATGAACTGTCCGCGCTCGAGATCGCGGAAGGATTCGGCCTGCCGCCGCTCCATGCCGAGCAGATCGGCGGCGCGCGCCATGTCGATGTCGAGGAAGGTGCGGCCCATCAGGAAGTTGGACGCTTCCGCCGCGACGTTCTTGGCGAGCTTTGCCAGCCGCTGGGTTGCGATGATGCCGGCCAGCCCACGCTTACGGCCGCGGCACATCAGATTGGTCATCGCACCGAGCGACAATTTTCGCGCTTCGTCCGAGACTTCGCCCGCCACCGCAGGCGCAAACAGCTGCGCCTCGTCGACGACCACCAGCATCGGATACCAATGGTCTCGGTCCACGTCGAACAGCCCGCCGAGGAAGGCGGCGGCGCGCCGCATCTGGTTCTCGGCATCCAGCCCTTCGAGATTGAGCACGGTGGAGACGCGATGCAGCCGCGCGCGCTCGCCGGCAACCTGAAGGCCGCGCTCGGTGTGATCCTCGGCCTCGATCACGAGATGGCCGAAATGCTCGGCCAGCGAGACGAAATCGCCTTCGGGATCGATGATGGCTTGCTGCACCCAGGGCGCACTTTGCTCCAGCAGCCTCCGCAGCAGATGTGATTTGCCGGAACCCGAATTGCCCTGCACCAGGAGACGGGTCGCCAGCAGTTCCTCGAGGTCCATGGCCGCCGCGGCGCCTGCCGTGGTCTGCCCCATCTCGATCGCAACCGTCATGCCCGACTCAAGTCCCCATCATTCGCGGACAGGGGCTTATCAACCCGGTCGCGGCGCGTCGAGCGCCACGGCGAGAATCATGCGTTGTTGCCCACGGCGGAGTTCAGACGTGATTCGATTGGCGTAGAAGTGCGGGCCGATACGGGGCTTGCGGATCGTCGTCTTCATTCTCGGGGATGGCGCATGAGCCGAATTCCTGCCTGATCCGCTCAATCTCGGCGATGCGCTCGTGTAGCCGCTGCAAGTGCTCCGGCGATGTCGCCCGCCAGAATCGGAACGTGTCCGGCGTCAGCGGCACGAACGCGGTGCCAAACAGGGTCGGTTCGGGAACGATGGTGCGTCCGAGCAGCATGAACCGGTTCTCGCCGGAGACGACGAGGGTCGCATAGCCGCGGTTTCCGATCCGCTTGATCCCGTTCAGCGACCATTCGCTGAGCTTGCTGAAATAAGGCTCCTCCCGCCAGCGATCGGGGCAATGATCGTCGACCGTGACATTGACCGCATCCTGGCTGAAATGGACGATGAGCCCGGCCTTCTCGGGAATCCAGTCGTCGTCGAGATGGCCTTGCAGCCAGGCGCAGACGAATGAGCGGCACATCTGCGGACGGCGGTCGTAGATGGTGCATCCCGTGCCGTTCTGCCAATGCTTGCACAATTGGTTTACCGGCTTGTCGACAGCGGCCACTTCGAGGATGTCGCAGCAGGCGTTGCACGTTCCGCATTGTCGAGACGGCGACGGTGGTGCTCGCCGGTTGGCCGGCCGAAAACCCTGGCCGTCGCGGATGAGGAACTTTTGCTTCTCCAGCGTGCTCAGCGCGCGCTCGACCTTGAGGCGAGACAATCCAGTCGCGTCAACGATACCCTTCATCGTCGTCGCGCCCGGCCTCCACTGCGCGAACGACTTGCAACTCCGTCTGATCCATCGTGTTCTGCTTGTTGGTCGGCTTCTATCCGGCTATCGCGTGGGCCCAGAACCTGCTGGGAATTGGCCCCAGCGTGACGGCTAGCAGTCGCATGGATGCGGGATTTGCGCAAACGGAGGTCGCGCAGGAAGGTTCGTTTTAAGCCAACCCGCCCGGGAAGGCTGGTTCCGGGCACTTGCGGCGCTGGCCCACCTGGCCACGCCGAATGTCGTCACTGCGCGCCCGATCCGCCCTGCACGATCTTCTCGTTCAGCTTGAGGTCCACGGTCTCGACGGTGCGGTCGATCTCTGCATTGGGCACGCCGAGCTGATGCGAGATCAGCTTCACCAGGAGGTCGACGCGCTCGATGAACGGCGCGCCGCTCGCCACCGCGCGCGCAGCCGATGACGGCTTGAGCAGGCTTTCGGCGGCTTTGGCGTATTTTGCGAACGGCACCTGGTCCTGCGGATCGGCGCCGAGACGGCGGGCGATTCCGTCGACGTGATCGTAGATCGTCTGCGAGCGCGCGAGATCGCCGTGTACGGCGTCGCGGATCGACTGCGGCTCGTGCGGCGTGATGCAGCGGTAGTTGCCGGTCAGCAGCATCGACCATTTCGCCAGCGGCACGAACAGCGAAGAGAACACCTTCAGCTTCACCGGCACGTCGTGGCCGTCGAGGGTCACCGCGTCGATGTCGGCTTCGAGCTCGCGCAGCACCTTGTTGTGCTTGTCGTCGGCGAAGGCCGATGCCTTGAAGTTCGTGGGCAGGCCGACGTGAAGCACGTTCGCAGCCTCTTCCGGCGGACGGAAGGCCTGCGGGTCGGGCGAGCACAGCGTCACCAGCCCCGGCTCGAAGCGCTCCCACACCTGCGCATTGGTGTAGGCCTCCTCGAGATCCATGTCTGCGAGCGAGGGGATCCGCTTCAGATAGGGCAGCGGCGGCATGTTCATGATCGACAGGCACGGCAGCTTCGCCGCGGCGATCCTGACCATGAGAACGCGCACCGTGTGGTTGGTGTATTGCGGCTCCTGCATCGCAAGGCCGACCATGTCGTAACGGGACAAGTCCACATTGGCCGGCGTCACGGCGTCGAGCTTGCCGGGCAGGTCGCGCGAGAAGATGGCGCGGTGAACCGCCTCGTCACGCAACTTGATGCGGACCTCGGTGCCCTCGCGGTTGATCAGCTCCGCGGTCTTGGCGCGACAGACCAGGGTCACGTTGTGCCCCGCCATCAGCAGCTTCGTGCCCAGCAAGGAGCCGTAGGAAGCCCCGAGAATCAGGATGTTACGCGCCATGCCTCGTCCCTTTGACAATGTGTGTGATTTTTGAGCCCCGGCCGTCATCCGCGGGCGAATTGCCGGCATGTAAGGCAAAGTGCCCGGGCATGGCAATTGGTATAATGCATACAAGGGTGGGTACAGGGGTCTTGCTGTGTCGCGCCTTTGTCAATTCGCCCGAATGAAAATATTTCGCTTTACCGAAATTCGGAAATGCCGTATGTGTCGCCCATCCCGGCTCGACCAAGAGGGGCGATCTTGTGTCGTCACGTTTCGCGAGCCGGGCTTGCGGTGGACGCGGCAGCGTCGGGCGCGAAAGTGCGGGCAGGGCGGATTGCTCTCCGTGAGCCCGAGGCTTCGTGTCGACGAGCGGCGCTGTCAGGTTCGTCTCGTCATCAGGTCGGCGGCAACGTGCACAACGTCGTCGAAACCGGTGGCGACAAGCGAGCCGTGCGTACGGCAAAACCGTGTGGTCCTGGCCGTCGTTGCTACGGTCAAGCTCTTGCGGATGCGGCATTCGCGTCAACCGGCGCTGTGTCCGCGACTTTCGTGAAGGCGAGGGAGGCCAAAACGAACTCGGCTCCCGGGAGAGCACGGCATAAGCCGTAAAACCACTGCGCAGGGAAGGCCGAGTGATTGGCTACACCTGTATGCTGCTGTGCGGTTTCCTTGCGCTACATCTTCGCGCAGCGGACCGCAGGTGCCAGCCGGCACCCGGCCTTCCCTGCGCCCTCCTGGACAAGAGGGGCGAATGACAAGCAAAGCTCGGGCGAAACGCGCCGCGAGGGTGCGAAACTGTGTCTGCGAATCAAATGCGAGCTGGAAGAACGATGCTGCAGCCTCTTGCTCCGTCATTGCGAGCGCAGCGAAGCAACCCAGTCCGCCGCCGCCGAGGGATTCTGGATTGTTTCGCTCCGCTCGCAATGACGATGGAGAGGCGGGCGCGCGCGTCAGCCCTGGCTTGCGACGCGCGCGCGGTCGAGATGGGTCTCGATCTTCGGACGGTCGCGGGTGCGCTCGAAGCTGGTGCAGAGCAGTTCGGTCTCCTCGATCGAGACCGGGGCGCGATACAGCCGGCACATGAACTCGGCCGTTGCGCGCCCCTTGCCGGTGGCCGGGCCGCGTTCGGCGAGAAACATGGAGTCCCGGCAGACGCTGGCATCGAGCCGCTGATGTGCCGCGTCGAGGTGATTGAGGATCTCCCGCAGCGAGTCGCGCAGCCTGACGCACTCGTCGGTTCCGAGCGCAATGACCGCGTTCATCACGTGATTGATCGGATCGTGCTGGTTCAGGCACTTTTCGCCCTGCGCAGTGACGTGCAGCACGACAGAACGCTTGTCCTCGTGCGACGGCTTTCGCACCAGGAAGGACTTGCCCTCCAGCGTCTTCACGATCTGCGATGCAGTCGCCCTGGTAGCGCCGATGAAGCCTGCGAGCGCAGACGGCGTGCGCGAAAACTTGTTGGCGCGGCCGAGAAAGCGCAGCGCCATCCATTCCCGATCGCGCAATCCATGTTGATTGCCTTCGAAATACCAAGCCCTCGCCGCCTGAACCAGCAGCTCGACAGCTTCTCTTGCCAATGGCATGAATTCCTACCTTGCCCCGGGAAACACGTATGCGGCGCCCCGGAGCCGCCTTCCGTCGTCGCGCACGAGCCGTTTGCGAGAAGCCGTACCGCCCGCAATATCCGACATATGCACCGTGCTCTTCTCTCGCGCGAAGGCACGGACTGTCCGGCGCCCGACCTGGACTGACGGGCACTGCAAGCTATGGCGCGGGATGCGATGTTGCTGATCGTATGCCAATCGTGGCGTCGTCGCACGAGAGCCCGAGTAGCCGTCGCCAGCAGACGATGGATCGGAGTAGTTCAACCGAAGCCCCTAAAGTTCAAGTCACAAGCAGATGTTTCTTGTCTTCCAACGAAACGATGAATGAGCTTATCAACAAAATCAAGTAGAGACGCTCTCGGAGACCGGATGTCGTCGCAGGCGAATGTAACGTTCAAGACAATCTCGCTCTTCGGGACACATGATGGTGAACAGCAATACGCCGTCCCACGAGCAACATGCACTCAACCATGCGACGGCTTGATTGCACGGCACGTGGCTGGCTGTCGTTGGTGCAAGTTGATCGAAGCTTGTGCACGACGACGATGTGCACCGGAATGTCATCCACAACTTGTGCGTTCGGTCGGAGAGAATCGCCAAGGGAACTCACAGGAATTACACGTGGCGGTTGTCCATGCCGGGATCGCGGACTCGCTGGGTCCAGTCGCTTCCAGCGCGATCGCCTGTCGAAAACAACGAGGATGCGACCGGCGGGCGCGTCGTCTCAGCCTGCGACCGGCTAGTCGCCCTTGAGCATGTCCCGGAGTTCGCGGAACGGATCGGCGCTTGGTGGAGCCGAGGCGTCCTGCCGCATCGCGCCGTAGATTCTCGGAACCATGTCGACCGCCTGGTCGAGCCCCGAATCACGTCCCGGCTGGTATCCGCCCATCAGGCGAAGGTCGCGCGTGTCCTCGTACTTGGCCATCATGGCGCGCAGCTTGCTCACCAATTCGCGCTCTTCGGGATCCCAGACGTTATGGGCGAGGCGGGAGACCGAACCCAGAACGTCCACGGCCGGATAGCGCGCCTGATCGGCAATGTGCCTGGAGAGCACGATGTGCCCATCGAGTGTGCTGCGGATGGTGTCGGCGATCGGCTCGTTGTGATCGTCGCCGTCGACAAGCACGGAGAAAATCCCGGTGATCGTCCCGGATCCCTCCTCGCCGGGTCCGGCGCGCTCCAGCAGACGCGGCAGATCGGTGAAGACGGTGGGTGCGTAGCCGCGCGCGACCGCGGGCTCACCGGCGGCGAGCGCGACCTCGCGGGCAGCGTGGGCGAAGCGGGTGATCGAATCGACCATGAGCAGGACCGATTCGCCCCGGTCGCGGAAATATTCGGCGACCGCCATGGCCGTCTTCGGCGCCAGCCGCCGCATCATCGGGCTTTCGTCTCCCGTCGACACGATTGTGACGGCGCGGTGACGATCTGCGCCCAGCACGTCCTCGATGAACTCGCGCACCTCGCGGCCGCGCTCGCCGACCAGGGCTAGCACGACGGTGTCAAACCCCTGACTGCGGGCGAGCATCGCAAGCAGCGTCGATTTGCCGACGCCTGAACCGGCAAAGATGCCGACGCGCTGGCCGGCGCAAATCGGGGCGAACAGGTCGATGACGCGTACGCCGGTGCGCAGCGGCTTGTGGACGCGCGCGCGCTTCATGGCCGAAGGCGCGTCCGCCTCCGCCGAGACCGCACGCGATCCCGGAGTGAGAGGGCCCAGTCCGTCCAGCGGCGCCCCGAGCGCGTTGATGACGCGGCCCTTCCAACTCGGATCGGGCGCGAAGGACAGTGGCGGCATCCGGTAGGCGACCGAACCGAGGCCGCCGGCGAACTGCCGGTCGAACGGCTTGGCGATGATGCCCTCGCTGTCGATCCGTACCACCTCGCCGATCTGGGGCTTGCCGCCGGTGTTGACGCCGATCAGTTCGCCAAGCCTGACGAAGCGCGATAGGCCGGAGACGCGGAAATGCGTCGGCGCGATCTCGGAGATCGCGCCGCTGACGCTTGCCAGGGGAGTGCTCTGCTGAAGCTCCAGCAGCGCCCACTCAAGTTGCCGAAGAGCGTTCAAGGAAACCGTCCAACCTCATTGCGCGCGAGGCGCAGTCTATTTGCCGGGTTCGCCCAGCGTCCGGATTGCGTTCTGGAGCGAGCTCTCGGTGCCCTCGATCATCGAATTGGTGCCTTCGAAGGCGCGCGAGGCCGCGATCAGCTTGGTCAATTCCATCATCGGATTGGCGCCGGAGCCCTCGACATAGCCCTGCTTGAAGCCGTCGCGGGAGAAATCGGCGATGGCGGTCGCAGGCCGGTCGGGCGTGACGCCCGAATTGCCGTAGCGGTCGAGATTGGCGTCAGCGGGAATGTTGAACAGGCCGATGGTGCCGATCTCGTTGTTGTCCTGGGTGATCGCGCCACTGCGCGCGATCGAGACCGGTCCGCCGTTCGGATCGAGCGTGATCTGCGCGCCGCCGGAATCGATGACGGGGAAGCCGGACACGGTCTGAAGGTCGCCATTGGCGGCGATCTGGAGGCGGCCGTCGCGGGTGTAAACCGTGCCGTTCGGACCGGCGAACGCGATCCAGCCCTGTCCGACCACGGCGACGTCGAGCGGGTTGCCGCTCTCGGTGATGCTGCCCTGCTCGCGGGAGATAATGTTGTCGCCGGGCGAGGAGAAGGCGACCGGGTTCGCGCCCGCCTTGGACAGCACGGTCTCGAACTTCACCACGTCGGTGCGGAACGCCGCCGTGTTGACGTTGGCGACGTTGTTGGCGATCGTCTGGAGACGCTTTTCGAGGGCGACCTGCGCAGACAATCCCACATAGAGAGCCGATTGCATGATTTACCTGTTGAACTTGATGTTCTGAAGTGTCGTGAGCATGTTGGTATCCATGCTGATCGACGTTGCGGCGCCGGCGATCAGGACCAGCGCGGGGTTGGTCGAGGTGTCGTTCTGGGCCTGGGTCGCATCCCACATTGCCGCGAAGCGCTGCACGAACTTGGTGACCTTGGCCGGGTTCTGGAAGTCGGCGAGGTTGATCTTGCTCGTGATCAGCTTGGCCTGGGCATCGATATCAGCCGAGCTGATCGTCGCCGGCAGGCCGAGCGCCGTCTGGACCACCTGCGTCATCGCCTTGTCCGCGAGGATCTGGTAGGAATTGGTGATGGTGGAGGCCTTGCGCGTGAAATAGAGCGCCAGCCGCAGGCCCTCGTTCTGGTCGCCGGCCTTCTCCTCCATCGTCTGCGTGACGAATTGGGTCGCGACACCGGCCGTAGCCGCGGCGGTCTGGGTCGCCTTGTCGCCGAGGGCGGCGAAATTGAAGGCGGCGGCGAATTGCCGGTAGCGGGTGTCGGTCAGCTTGTTGGCGAAGGCTTTGTTGTCGGCGATACCCTCGGTCAGCACCTTGCGCATGAACGCCTTGGCGTAGGTCATGTCGCTGAGACCAAAGGCCTTCATCGCGTAGGAATAGAGGCGATAGTCCTTCAGGAAGTCGTCGATGGTCTTCACATTGCCGATGTGGCTGAGGAAATAGTCGGTGTCGCGGCTGACATCCGGCTGCGTCGCGACCTGCGTCAGCGACTTGCCCATGTCCTTGGTCAGTCTGGTGTAGTCCGCGATGGTGGATAGCATGACACGCGTCCCTCTGGCCGCTCTTGCGACGTCGTCCCAAGCTGCCGTGAATTGCTTGCGCGAGGCTGACGACGGGGAAGCCAGCTTCGCGCAAGGCTCGCCGACTAGATATTCCCGATAGGATCGGTGATGGAGCGGCGTGTTGGGCAGTTTCGTGGGGATCGTCATCACGGTAGCGGCACTGCTGGGTGGATTTGCCGCCATGGGCGGGCATCTGGGCGTGCTCATGCAGCCGTGGGAGTTCGTGATCATCATGGGCACCGCGGTCGGCACCTTCATCATGGCCAATCCCTGGAAGACGGTCGTGGATACCGGGCTTGCCTGCATGCAGGCAGTGACGGGGGCGGTGCCCGGTCAGCGCTACTATCTCGACCTGCTCGGCGCGCTCCACGCGCTGATGCGCGAGCTGCGGGGCAAGGGGCGCAACGAGGTCGAGGCACATATCGACGATCCCGCGTCCTCCGAGATATTCAAGGCGTTCCCGAGCGTGCTGGGGGATCCCTCGGTGCTCCAGTTCATCTGCGACTACGTCCGCCTCATCATCATGGGTAACGCGCGAACGCACGAGATCGAAGCGTTGATGGACGAGGAGATCCACACCATCGTCAAGAGCAAGCTGACGCCCTACCACGCGCTGGTGGTAGTCTCGGAGGCGTTGCCTGCACTCGGCATTGTCGCCGCGGTGCTCGGCGTCATCAAGGCCATGGGCGCGCTCGACCAGTCGCCGAAGCTGCTGGGCGGCTTCATTGGCGCCGCCCTCGTCGGCACCTTCGCCGGTATCTTCCTGTCCTACGGCATCATTTCGCCATTCGCGATGAAGGTGAAGATGACGCGCGAGAAGCGTTGCCGGCCCTACATCATCGTCAAGCAGACGTTGCTGGCGTTCATGAACGGCGCCATGCCGCAGATCGCCGTCGAGCACGGCCGCAAGATGATCGCGAGCCCCGAGCGGCCCTCGATCGACGTCGTCGAGAACGAGACGATCGCCGGCCCCAAGGCTGTCGTGACCGAGGTTGAACCGAAGGCTGCGCGCGCATCATGATGGAAGACCTCGACGTCGATCAGCGCAAGCAGCTGCCGAACTATCTGCTGGACGCCGCCGGCATATCGATCGAGCGTATGCCGATGCTCAATGTGATCTTCGATCGCATGGCGGCATCGTGCACGGACAGCCTGCAGCCGATGGCCGGAACGCCGTGTTATTTCTCGGTCAACGGCATCACCAACGACCGCGTCGGCGACATCGTCAAGGACTACGAGGCCAACGCGGTTGCGGCCGTGCTCTATGCCGAGCAATGGGACTCCCGCATCATCATCATGCTCGACCGCGACTTCGTGTTCACCATGGTCGAGGCGATGTTCGGCTCCGACGGCGCCGAACCGCCGCTCGACGTCGAGCGCAGCTTCTCGAATATCGAGATCCGCCTGGTCCAGGCGCTGTTCGAGCGCTTCGCCAAGGCGCTGCAATCGGCTTTCGCCGGCACCTCCAACGTCACCTTTCGCGTGGAGCGGGTCGAGACCGCCATGGCGTCGCTGGCGATCGGGCGGAGCGGCAACATGTCGATCTGCGCGAACATCATGCTGCAGGCACTCTATCGCGGCGGTCAGATGTTCCTCATCATTCCGCACTCCGCGCTCAACCCGCTCAGGCAGAAGCTCGCGACCGTTGTCGTCAGCGACGGCCGCGCGGCCGATCCGCGCTGGCGCGAGCAGATGGAGAGCGAGGTACACCGCACCGAGGTGACGCTGAGCGCGGTGCTCGACGAGAAGATGATATCCCTCGAGGATGTCGTGAAATTCAAGGTTGGACAGGTGCTCGAGCTCGAAGCCACGCCGCGCACGCTGGCCCGGCTCGAGAGCAACAACCAGGTGCTGTTCTGGTGCCAGATCGGCCAGCTTGATGGCTACTACGCCATGCAAGTGGCAGATCCCGTCGATCAGAAACGGGAGTTCGTCGATGATATCCTATCTCGTTGATGCCGTGCTGCTGATAGCGCTGGCCTTCACCAGCATGCGAGTGACCCGGATGCATAGCGAGCTGGCGCGGTTGCGCAGCTACCAGGGCGAGTTCTCGACCATCGTCCACGAGACTGCGGGTGCCTTCGACACGGTCATCACCGCGGCGCATGATTCCACCGCGAATCTCGGTCGGCTCGCCAACGTGCTGAGCACGAAGATCGATCAGGCCCATGAGGCGATCGCGGCGCTCGATGCGAGAAGCGGACTCGCATCCGCTACGACCGCGGGCGGCGCCGACGTGAACAAGCATTGAAGCCGAAGCCGGCCGAACAAATACGATCGGGACGTTGCGGCGCTCCGGGAGCGGAAATACCAAGAGGCGAAACCAAATGGCGCAATCCTTCGACTATGAGTCCGCAGCGGCGTCCGACGACGGGCATACCGAGACATCTCCGCTGGAGCGGCTGGCGGAGATCGCCGCGCGCACCGCGGAGGAGAGTGGCAAGTTCGCCAATGTCGATGCCATCCTGCGTATTCCCGTGACCATGCAGGTGGTGCTGGGATCGGCGACCATTCCGGTGGCAAACCTGATGAAGCTCGGCCGCGGCGCGGTGGTTCCGCTCGACCACCGGGTCGGCGAACCCGTCGACGTCGTCGTCAATGGCCGCATCGTCGCCCGTGGCGAGGTGGTCGTGGTTGAAGAGGACAATTCCCGCTTCGGCGTCTCGCTCACCGAGATTGTCGGGCCGTTGGGGCAGGGTGATACCTGACCATGGCGGCACAGGTCGGCATCGCTCCCACCAAACAGCGAGGCGTTGCCACGCTGGGCGGAACGGAGAAGGTCGCGGCACTTCTGCTCGCCATGGGCCGGCAGGCGGCCGCGAGCGTGCTCGCGCAGTTCGAGCCGCAGGATATCCGCACCGTGACCAAGGCCGCGGCCGAGCTGCGGCCGATCACCGCGCAGGAACTAGAGGCGATCGTCGAGGAGTTCGCCCAGCAATTCTCGATGGGTGCCAACATTCTCGGCACCCTCGGTGGCCTGGAAGCCGTGCTCGGCGACGTGCTTCCGGCCGACCAGGTCTCGGCCATCATGTCCGATCTGCTCGGCAATTCGAGCCGGTCGGTGTGGGACCGCGTCTCGTCGGTGTCGGAAAACTCGCTGGCGAGCTACCTCTCAAAGGAGCATCCGCAGACCGCGGCGCTCATCCTGTCCAAGGTGAAGCCGTCCTGCGCCGCCAAGGTCATGAGCCAGCTGCCGTCGAGCCTGCGCAACGAGCTGATGCGGCGCGTGCTCAGCCTCAAGCCGATCGTCGACGACGCCATGAGGGTGCTCGAAAAGACGCTGCATGAGGATTTGACGCTGAACTTCGCCCGCAACCTCGGCGCGGACACCTACGCCCGCGTCGCCGACATCATCAACAAGATGGAGCGCGGACACATCGAAGACATGCTGAAGAGCCTGTCGGAGAAGCGGCCGAAGTCGGCCGAAGTGCTGAAGGAGCTGCTGTTCACCTTCGACGACGTGACCAACCTGACGCCGAAGGCGCGCACCATGATCTTCGACCAGGTGCCGACCGATCGCATTGTCATCGCGCTGAAGGGCACCGACAAGCACTTCCGCGAGATGATCCTGTCCTCGGTCGCCTCGCGCGTCCGCCGCGTCGTCGAACACGAACTCGCCATCGGCGAGCCGTCGAACCAGCGCGACGTGCTGGAGGCGCGGCGTGTGATCACCGACCTCGCGCTCGACCTCGCGGAAAAGGGCGAAATCGAGCTCAACCCCGAGCAGGAGGATGAGCTGGTCTTTCGCTGACCGCTGAACGGGCATGGCAGAAACAACCGATCAGGAGAGCAAGACAGAAGAGCCGACCGAGAAAAAAGTCCGCGATGCGCTCGAACAGGGCAAAATCCCGGTCTCTCGGGAGGCTTCCATCTTCGCGTCGATGGCGGCGCTGATGGTGATTCAGATGTTTCTGATCGGCCAGGGCGTGCAGCAGTTGACGCCGATGCTGACGAGCTTTCTCGACGATCCCGACGGCTTCCCTCTCAGCACCGGGGCCGACGCCCTCAATCTCCTCACCGTAGTGGGCCTTCAGGCATTCCGATTCCTGGTGCCGCTGGTCGCCACTCTGTCGGTGTTTGGCCTGGCAGCGTCGTTGCTGCAAAATGCGCCGAGCCTGGTGCTCCAGCGGATCGCGCCGGACCTGTCGCGAATCTCGCCGCTTAGCGGCTGGAGCCGGCTGTTCGGAGCGCAGGGCCTCGTCGAGTTCGCCAAGTCGCTGTTCAAGCTTGTCTCGGTGACAGTCGTCGTTGTCGTCGTGCTGCGCTCGTCGGAAGCGAAGGCGTTCGAGGCGATGTATACCGATCCGGTCGCGCTGCCGGAGATGATTCTCAACATCGCCATGCGGATCGTCTCGGCGATCTGCATCGCGACCATCGTCCTGGTCGCGATCGATCTCGCCTGGGCGCGCTTCCACTGGCGGCGTGAGCTGCGCATGACGCGGCAGGAGATCAAGGACGAGCACAAGCAGGCCGAAGGCGATCCGCTGATCAAGGCGCGCCTGCGCTCGCTGGCACGCGACCGCTCGCGCCAGCGCATGATCGCCTCCACATCGCGCGCGACGCTGGTGATCGCGAACCCGACGCACTTCGCGATCGCATTGCGCTACAAGCGCGAGGAAAACCCGGCGCCGATCGTCGTGGCCAAGGGCATGGACGTGATCGCGCTAAAGATCCGCGAAATCGCCGAGCAGAATCGTATTCCGGTGATCGAGAACAAGGCGCTGGCGCGGGCGCTCTACGAGGCGGTTCAGGTCGACCAGGTGATTCCGGCGGAGTTCTTCCGACCGGTCGCCGAGATCATCTACTTCCTGCAATCCAAGCAGGCGCCGCAGACTGAGAAGGTCCAGTAGAATTCCGAGGACGACGTCTAGCGCATCAGCCTGACGAAAGCTTGCGACCCTAAGCTCAACCCGAATGAACCAGAATGGTGATGTCGTGGGACCGCTTTATCTCTTCGAACTCGCATCGTCGCAGGCGCGTTACCTCGAACTCCGCCAGTCGACGATCGCCACCAATGTCGCCAACGCCAACACGCCGGGCTTCAAGGCACGCGACGTCGAGCCCTTCAACAAGGTGCTTGACAGCACGCCGGTGAGGCTCGCGACGACGTCGCCGTCGCACCTGCAGCTCTCCGCGGCCGAGAGCGACACGCGGGCGACCGCGAAGAAGGACAGCTGGGACGTGGTTCACTCCGGCAACTCCGTCAGTCTCGAGCAGGAAATGATCAAGGGAAGCGACGTCAGTCGCGACTACTCGATGAACTCGGCGGTGGTGCGGTCGTTTCACCGCATGCTGCTGTCGAGCGCGAAGACCTGAGGTGAACTGACAATGCTGGACTCACTGCAATCTTCGTTGACGGTCGCGAGCTCCGGGCTCGAAGCGCAGTCGACGCGCATGCGCATCGTGTCGGAGAACCTCGCCAACGCGACGTCGACGGGGCGCGCCGCCCGGCGCCGATCCCTATCAGCGCAAGACCATCACCTTCGATGCCGCGATGGACCGCGCTTCCGGCGCGCAGCTGGCGAAAGTCAAGGAAATCGGGGTCGACACCACGCCGTACCGCGTGGAGTACGACCCGGGGCATCCCGCTGCCGACAAGGCCGGCTACGTCAAGCTGCCGAACGTCAACATGATGATCGAGATGGCGGACATGAGGGAAGTCAATCGATCCTATGAAGCCAATCTCCAGGTTGTGAAACAGGTGAGATCGATGCTGGGCATGACCATCGACCTGCTGAGGAGCTGACAATGCTTGAGGCAATTTCGTCCACCGCGATTTCGGCCGCGCAAGCGGCGAGCCGCGCGACCGAGGCGCAGGCCATCTCGCCGGCGGCGACGCCCGCGATCCAGTCCGGCGGCGATGTCGGATTCGAATCGGTAATGAAGCAGGTGACGACGGAC
This sequence comes from Bradyrhizobium sp. LM2.9, assembly GCF_054056555.1. NCBI lineage: Bacteria > Pseudomonadati > Pseudomonadota > Alphaproteobacteria > Hyphomicrobiales > Nitrobacteraceae > Bradyrhizobium > Bradyrhizobium sp. LM2.9. The sequence continues at coordinate 4,207,519 of NZ_JBSRYJ010000002.1, read as the reverse complement.
GCGATCGGGACGCTGAAGGCGGGCGAAGCGGCCTCGATCTCGGCGATGCAGGGCAAGGAATCGACGCGGCGCGTCGTGGAGGCGCTGATGTCGGCCGAGCAGGCCTTGCAGACGGCGGTCGCGGTTCGCGACAAGGTCGTGCAGGCCTACCAAGAAGTCGTTCGGATGTCGATCTGATCAAGGAGTGACGCAGTGAAATCGCTTGCCATCGCGGCTACGGGCATGAACGCCCAGCAGACCAACATCGAAGTCATCGCCAACAATATCGCCAACATCAACTCGACGTCGTACAAGCGGGCGCGTGCGGAATTCACCGATCTGTTCTACCAGATGGACCGCATGCAGGGCGTTGCGAACACCAACGGCTCGTCGCCGATCCCGGAGGGCGCCAATCTCGGTCTCGGTGTCAAGTCGGCGGCGATCCGCAAGCTGCACATCCAGGGCGCGCTCACGCAGACCGGTAATCCCTACGACATGGCGATCAACGGGCGCGGCTGGTTTCAGGTGCTCGGCCCGAACAACGAGGTGCAATATACCCGCGCGGGCTCGTTCAACACCAATGCCAACAGTCAGCTCGTCACGACCGACGGCTATCTGCTGGATCCCGCAATCACGGTGCCGCAGGGAACGGTCCAGGTCACGGTCAACCAGACCGGGCAGGTGTTCGCCAAGCTGGATACGGAAGTGAACCCGCGGCAGATCGGCCAGCTCAACCTCGCCAATTTCGCCAATGAAGCCGGCCTCGAACCGCTGGGCAGCAATCTCTATCGCGAGACCACGGCGTCGGGCACGCCGGTCGTCGGGCTGCCGGGCGATTCCGGCTACGGCAAGATCAACCAGCAATATCTCGAAGCTTCGAACGTCGACCCGGTCAAGGAAATCACCGAGTTGATCTCCGCCCAGCGCGCCTACGAAATGAATGCCAAGGTCATCCAGGCCTCGGATGAAATGGCCCAGACAGTCTCGAAGGGCATGCGCTAGTTCCGGTGTATCCATGTTGAACAGGATGGGATTGATGGTGCGCGGGTTGGCCGCCATGCTTCTGGTTCTCGCCTCCGCGCGGATCGCGGCGGCCGAGGAGAAGCGGCTGCCGGTGCCGGCCGTCTCGATCCGCGCCGGCGAGCTGATCCGGGACGACATGATCACCGAGCGCGCCTTTGCGCCGAACGTGCTCGGCGTCGCCATGTTCATCGAAGGCCGCCAGATCCTGGTCGGCCGGATGGCGCGGCGCACGTTGCTGCCCGGTCAGCCGATCCCGACCAATTCGGTGGAGGATCCCTGGACGGTCGCCCGCGGCGCCATGGTCAAGGTCGTGGTCGAAGACAGCGGCCTGTCGATCGTGACCTACGGCGCAGCGATGCAGTCGGGTGCGCCCGGCGCGCTCATCCCGATACGAAACACCGATACCGGTGTGATCATCAGGGGCGTGGTCCAGCCCGACGGCACCGTCAAGGTCGTGGACGGGTCATGACCAGATTCCTGCTTGCGCTCGTGCTACTGGTTTCCGCCGCTAGCGCCCAGGCCGCCGTTCGCATCAAGGACATCGCGCGACATCAAGGGATTGCGCGAAAACCAGATCGTCGGCTACGGCCTCGTCATCGGCCTGAACGGCACCGGCGACACGCTCCGCAATGCCCCGTTCACCGAACAGTCCTTGCAATCGATGCTCGAGAACATGGGCATCAATGTCAGGAACGAGACCACGAGCACCAACAATCCCCCGCGTCCGACGACGCTGCGCACGCGCAACGTCGCGGCCGTGATGGTGACCGCGGACCTGCAGCCTTCGATCAGTGCGGGCGAGCGCATGGACGTGAGCGTGTCGTCGCTCGGCGATGCGACCTCGCTGCTCGGCGGCACGCTGGTGATGACGTCGCTGCGCGCAGCGGACGGTGCGGTCTATGCAGTGGCGCAAGGCGCGGTCACAGTCGCGGGTTACAGCGTCGGAGGCCAGGCCCAGAATGTCAGCCAGGGCACGCCGACCGCGGGCCGCATCCCGAACGGCGCGCTGGTCGAGCGCGAGGTGCAGGGTAGTCTCCATGAAATGGAGTACCTGGTGCTGGAGCTGAAGAACCCCGACTTCGTCACCGCAACACGCATCCTCGACGCCATCAACCGCTACGCGGGCGGACGCTACCGCGCGCAGATCGCCTTCGAGCGCGACTACCGCACGATCGTGCTGTCGAAGCCGCGCCATATCGGCCCGGTCCGATTCCTTGCCGAAATCGGCGAGCTGACCGTCGAACCTGACACGCCGGCGCGGGTGGTGATCAACGAGCGCACCGGTACGGTGGTGATCGGACGCGACGTACGGATATCGACCGTTGCCGTGACGCACGGCAATCTGACGGTCCGCGTCACCGAGCTTCCCGTGGTGTCGCAGCCGGCGCCGTTCTCGAAAGGGCAGACGGTGGTCGTGCCCCAGACCGTGGTCGAGGCCAACGAGGCCGGATCGCAGGTGGCGATCCTGAGCGGCGTCGATCTCCAGCGCCTGGTGCGCGGGCTGAACCAGATCGGCCTGAAGCCGTCCGGCATCATCGCGATCCTCCAGGCGATCAAGACGGCCGGCGCCCTTCAGGCCGATGTCATCGTGCAATGATGCGTAAGCGTCGTGCAAGCTTGGTCGCTCAATGCTCAGGTCTTGACCGAGAATCGCACGCGGCCTGATGTTGAAGCTGGACCACAAAGCCAAACTCCTCCTCCTGGTCGCGGCCTCCGCGCTCGCGAGCGCTTCGCCCGTGCTGGCGCTGGATGAGGCCAAGCCGTCGAAGCCGCTCAACCTGCTGTCCTTCGCGCGCGCCCGCGCGCCTGGACCGCAGAGGCCGATCACGTCGATCCCAAGCGACAATGCGTCGATCCGGGCAACTGCGTGGGCAGCCGAAGACTCGGGACCCGCGACCACGGGTGCCGTGCCAGCTTCCGAGAAGCCCGCGCCTGTACCCACAGCCGCGCCGGTGCGCTCCGCCAAGCCTGGCAGCGTCACTGTGCCGCCGAAGCCGGCGCCGCCCCAGGCCGCTGCAACCGCGGACAATGAAGTGGCCCTGTTCTGCAGCAATGTCGCCGACCCCGCCGTCGATGCAAGGCTGGCCTGGCAACTCAAGGAGCTGGAGAAGGCCGAGAGCCTGCTCCGCGAGCGGATCGCCGAGGTCGAGGCCAAGCGCGCCGAATATGAGAAGTGGATGGCGCTGCGCGACGACTTCCTGAAGAAGGCCGAAGCGAGCGTCGTCGAGATCTACTCGCGCATGAAGCCGGACGCCGCGGCGACGCAGATCGCCGGGATGGCGGACGAGACGGCTGCGGCCGTGCTCGCAAAGCTCACCCCGAGGAGCTCGAGCGCAATCTTCAACGAGATGGAGACGGGGCGCGCGGCGCACCTCGCCGATCTGCTCGGCGGAATGCGTCGCGTGGATGACGGAAAGACCAAATAGATGAAGAATCTAATCGTCATCCTGTCTCTGTTGTTGCTTGCCGGATGCGTCACTGATCCGGCCGAGGTCCTGACTGGCCCGCGATTGTCGCCGGTCGGGAGCGGCCTGAGGACGCAGGCAGATCCGATTCCCGTGACGCCCCGCATGCGCTCGCCCGTCAGCTATCGCTCGACCTGGGACGACGGCACCGATCTCTACCGCGATGCCCGCGCCCGGCGCACCGGCGACCTCGTGACAGTGATCATCTCGATGCAGGACAAGGCCAAGCTCGACAACAAGACCGACCGCTCGCGCGATTCGCAGATCAAGTTCGGGCTCGACTGGCTGATGGACATCGCGGGATGGCAGGACAAAGGCTCGACGAGCGCCAACCTCAGCACCAACACCCAGATCAAGGGCAACGGCCAGATCGACCGCACCGAGGATATCAAGCTGTCGATCGCAGCCGTCGTCACCGACGTGTTGCCGAACGGCAATATGATGATTAGCGGCTCGCAGGAATTCAAGGTCAACACAGAAATGCGCGTGCTCAACGTCGGCGGCATCGTGCGTCCACGCGATATCTCGCGAGCCAACACAATCTCATACGAGAAGATCGCCGAGGCGCGCGTGGCCTATGGCGGTCGCGGAAATCTGTCTGACGTGCAGCAGCCTGGATGGGGACATCGGATCTATGACGCCGTGGCACCATTCTGAGAGCAGCGGCCGTCGGGCCGCGTCGCGAGGGCAGGGGACGTCATGCGCCTGATTGCGGCCATCGTGGTGTTGACCCTGATCGCGATCGGCGCGGGCGCCGTTGCCGGCCTGCACCTGTTTGCGGCCGCCGAGCGCGTCGCCGACGCGAAGAAAACCGCAACGCCGACACCTCTTGCCTCGAGCTACGCCGGCAGCGCGCGGCTCAGGAAACTGTCTCCGATCGTGACCAATCTCGGCGCGCCGGCCAACAACTGGGCCCGCATCGAAGCCTCCATGGTGACCGAGAGCATGAACGACGAGGATGCCGGCATCCTGGCGGCCCACATCAGCGAGGACATCGTCACCTATCTGCGGTCGGCGACGGTTGCGCAGTTCGAGGGATCCCGCGGGCTCCAGCATCTGCGCGACGACCTGACCGAGCGCGCCAATATCCGCTCCTCGGGCAAGATCCGCGAATTGATCATTGAGACGTTGGTGATTCAGTGAAACTGAGAGTCCTGCTGCTTGCGTTGGTCCTGGTCGTGCTGCCCGAGGTGGCACTGGCCCAGATTCCGGACCTCAACTCCCTGCTGCCGCCGGGCAACGGCTCCACCAGCGGCCGGATCATCCAGCTGATGGCGGTGATCACAGTGCTGTCGGTGGCGCCGGGACTGCTCATCATGGTGACGAGCTTCACGCGATTTGCAGTGGCACTGTCGTTCCTGCGCGCCGGTCTCGGCCTCCAGACCACGCCGGCCAATCTGGTGCTGATCAGCCTCGCGTTGTTCATGACCTTCTACGTGATGGCGCCGACCTTCGACCGCGCCTGGGAAACCGGCGTCCAGCCGCTGATGAAAAACGAGATCTCGGAGGAGGAGGCGTATCTGAAGATCACCGATCCGTTCCGCGAGTTCATGCTGGCCCATGTCCGCGACAAGGATCTGCAGACCTTCGAAGCGCTTGCCGCGGAAAGCTTCCGCAAGAAGTTCGACGACAAACGCGTCGACATGCGCGTCATCATTCCGGCCTTCATGATTTCCGAGCTCCGGCGTTCGTTCGAGATCGGATTCCTCATCATCCTGCCTTTCCTCGTGATCGACATGATCGTGGCGACGCTGACCATGTCGATGGGCATGATGATGATGCCGCCGACGATCCTCGCGCTGCCGTTCAAGATGCTGTTCTTCGTGCTGATCGACGGCTGGAACCTGCTCGCCTCCGGACTGGTGCGGTCGTTCTCGTAAGAGGAGCGATCGCGGCCGATCGGTTGGTTATGGTTAGCAAAAACTAACATTAACCATATGATATTGCTATGTAATTCAAGCCGATCTTAATCTGCGGGCAAGATTCGGCATGTTAGCAATGCGTCACGGCGGGTTGGACCCACCCACATCAGTCCAAAGGCATGATGCCGCCCCTCCGTACCGGTGAAAGCCCGGTATGTCCCCTCGTGAAAATGTAACGCGTACATAAAGGGACATTCGCAATGTCAAGCCTGCTTACGAACTCGACCGCCATGACCGCACTCCAGACCCTGCGGTCTGTGAGCTCGCAGCTCTCCACCACGCAGACCCGCATCTCCACCGGCCAGCGCGTGTCGACTGCTTCCGACAACGCTGCCTACTGGTCGATCGCGACGTCGATGCGCGCCGACAACGCCGCGCTCTCGGCGGTCTCGGATTCGCTCGGTCTGTCGGCCGCGACTGTCGACACCGAATATACCGCTCTGACCACCGTCATCGGCGACAAGGACTCCGGCCTGACCAAGCTTCAGTCCCTGCTGGTCGAAGCCAAGACAGCCGGTATCGACCGCAGCAAGATCCAGGCGGACGTCACCCAGATCCAGCAGCAGATGAAGGCGACAGCCAGTGCGGCGACCTTCAACGGCATCAACTGGCTGAGCACGACCGCCACCACGCCGACGACCTTCAGCCTCGTGTCGTCGTACTCGCGTGTCGGCGGTACGCCCACCATCGGTTCCATCACCGTGACGACCGCCAACTACTCGCTCTACACCGCGACGCAGACCGGCATTCTGGACACGGCGGGCAGTACCGCTCCGTCGATCAACACGATGACCATCTCCGCGCTCACCGACTCGGCGGCTGACCAGACCCTGCTCGACGGCTACATCGCGCAGGTCACCGCCGGCATCAACTCGGTGGCCTCGGCCGCCGCCAATCTCGGTGCCGTCAAGAACCGCCTCTCGACCAACTCGGACTTCGTGAAGTCGCTGATGGACTCCGTGGATCGCGGTATCGGTCAGCTCGTCGATGCCGACATGAACCAGGAGTCCACCCGCCTGTCGGCCCTCCAGGTCCAGCAGCAGCTCGGTGTGCAGGCGCTCTCGATCGCCAACAACAGCAGCCAGAGCATCCTGTCGCTGTTCCGCTGAGCCTCGAACCATCTTGGGAGGGCCGCGCTTCTCGCAAAGCGCGGCCCTTTCGTTTTGGCGTGACGCCGCGCGCGGGCCGCAATTTTCGACTGCCCTGTTGCCGAACGGGCACAGAGCCATAAGCCTCGCACAAGCTTGGCTCGCTACCTTCGCCGTTACGACAGGTTGGGCCTGGACGCTTTTGCGCAGCCCAAAGGCATGACGCCGCCCTGTCGTACCGGTGCAAGCCCGGTATGTCCCCAAACCTAATCCAATCTTCAAAGGGACATCAAAATGGGTTCTAGTCTCCTCACCAACTCCTCCGCAATGACCGCGCTGCAGACGCTTCGGAACGTCAGCTCGCAACTTGCTACCACGCAGAACCGGATCTCGACCGGCCAGCGCGTCTCGACCGCGTCGGACAACGCCGCCTACTGGTCGATCGCGACGTCGATGCGCTCCGACAATGCCGCGCTTTCCGCCGTCTCCGACTCGCTCGGTCTGTCGGCTGCGACTGTCGACACCGAATATACCGCTCTGACCTCGGTTATCGGCGACAAGGACTCCGGCCTGACCAAGCTTCAGGCGTTGCTGGTCGAAGCCAAGACCGCCGGTATCGACCGCACCAAGATCCAGGCTGACATCACCCAGATCCAGCAGGATATGAAGCTCAAGGCCAGCTCGGCGACCTTCAACGGCATCAACTGGCTGAGCACGACCGCCGCCACGCCGACGACCTTCAACCTGGTGTCGTCGTACTCGCGCGTCGGCGGTACGCCCACCATCGGTTCCATCACCGTGACGACCGCCAACTACTCGCTCTACACCGCGACGCAGACCGGCATTCTGGACACGGCGGGCAGTACCGCTCCGTCGATCAACACGATGACCATCTCCGCGCTCACCGACTCGGCGGCCGACCAGACCCTGCTCGACGGCTACATCTCGCAGGTCACCGCCGGCATCAACTCGGTGGCCTCGGCTGCCGCCAATCTCGGCGCCGTCAAGAACCGCCTCGCGACCAACACTGAGTTCGTCAAGACCCTGATGGACTCCGTGGACCGCGGTATCGGCCAGCTCGTCGACGCCGACATGAACGCGGAATCGACTCGCCTCCAGGCGCTGCAGACCCAGCAGCAGCTCGGCGTTCAGGCGCTCTCGATCGCCAACCAGAACAGCCAGAGCATCCTGTCGCTGTTCCGCTAAGCCGCGGCTTCGAAAACGACCGTGCTCCCCAGGGAGCACGGTCTCCGCCAAGAACGGCGGATCCGACGGCACGAGAGGTGCCCACATCGGTCTCCTGACGCCACATTCCAGGGCAGCACGCCCTGGCCGATCGCGCCGCGATGCGACCGGCTGTCCGCCTGTTGCCGACGCGCGCGGTTGCGTCACTCAATCTCTTGTAAAATTGCAACGCCTCGCCTGCGAACCGACACATTCGTTTTCTCGCGCAACCTTCAGACAAGGTTGGCAGCGGAGTGTCCTCTACGTTCGCATTGGTATGAGGTCATATGCTGTTCAGTCGTGTGCAGATACAGCAACTGCTCAACAATCTGCTGGAGCTTGGGCCGCGACGCCTGATGGCCTTGGGACTGATCGGCTTTGCCGTTCTCGTCACCGTCGTCGGCGGCGCCTATTATCTCAGCCGGCCTGAGTTCGAGACACTCTACACGGGTCTTTCCCGCGAAGACGTGACGCGCATGGGTGCCGCGCTGCGCGAGCAAAACATCGCCTTCGACGTCAATACAGCCGGCGACGCGGTTTCGGTGCGCCCGAGCCAGACCATGCAGGCGCGGATGCTGCTCGCCGAGAAGGGGCTGCCGACCAGCGCCAATTCCGGCTACGAGCTGTTCGACAAGATCGGCTCGCTCGGCCTGACCTCATTCATGCAGGAGGTCACCAAGCTGCGGGCGCTGGAAGGCGAGATCGCGCGCACGGTGCAGTTGATGAAGGGCGTGAAGGCGGCACGGGTCCATATCGTCCTGCCGGTGCGCGGCTCGTTCCGCGCGACGCAGCAGCCGCCTTCTGCATCGGTCGTGTTGCGCACCGACGGCACGATCGAGGCGCGCACGGCGCAGTCGATCCGTCATCTCGTCGCTGCCGCCATTCCGGGCATGAGCCGCGACAAGGTCACGGTGCTGGACGCCGACGGTTCGATGCTGCTCGCCGAGGAGGACGAAGCGACTGCAGCGCCGACCAAGATGGCGAGCCTTCAGAAGACTGTCGGCGGGATGGTGCAGGAGAACATCCGCAAGGCGCTGACGCCGTATCTCGGGATCGATAATTTCGAGGTGAGCGTCTCCCCTCAGCTTTCCACGGACAAGCGGCAGATCAACGAGACTGTTTACGATCCTGAGAACCGCGCCGAGCGCTCAGTCCGAAACGTGCGCGAGAAGGAGTCGTCGCAGAACGCGGACCGTTCGCAGCCGACGACGGTGCAGCAAAATCTTCCCGACCAGCAGGTGAACGCCGGCGGTGGCAAGAACTCCAACGAGGACAAGAGCCGCCGCGAGGACGTCACCAATTTCGAGGTCTCGTCCAAGACCACGACGACGGTGAGCGACGGCTATTCGGTGAAGAAACTCTTCATCGCCGTCCTGATCAATCGCGGGCGGCTCGTCGCCGACCTCGGCGACAAGAGCAACCAGGCCATCGTCGACAGCAAGCTTGCCGAGATCAGCCAGCTCGCAGCCACGGCCGGTGGGCTGGACAAGGCGCGGGGCGACCAGATCCAGGTGACGGCCGTCGATTTCATCGAAGGCTCGCGCGAACTGGCGCCGGTGCCGCCGATCAGCTTCGTCGAGATGATCAACAAGCAGCTCGGCAGCGTCATCAACGCGGTCACGATCCTGGCCGTAGCCTCGATGCTGGTGTGGTTCGGACTTCGGCCGGCGGTCAACGGCATCCTGACCCATCGCGCGGCGCAGGAGCAGACCGAGGCGGCGGAAGCTGCCCAGCTCGAGGCAGCCGCCGGCGCTCTTGCATTGGCGGATAGCGAGGAGACCGAGCTCAATTTGGTCGAAGATCTCGAAGGCAAGATGCAGCGAACGCCGCAGAAGCGGCTCGAGCAGATCGTCCGTCTCGATCAGATGCAGGCGGCGGCGATCCTTAAAGACTGGATGCGGCGCGAGGAGGCGGCATGAACGCGGCAATCGGAAAACTCCTGACGCAGTTCGACGCGAACGGGCGAGCCAAATCGCCGCCGCTTCCGCCGCCGCCCAAGATCCAGGATGTGCTGACAAGGCCGAGGGAGGTCCGGCGCGAGCCTCAGCCGCAGCCCGAGGCCCATTCGCAGCCGCAGCCGCTGCTTCAGTCGCCGCCTCCGGCGCCGAAGACGGAGGCTCCGGCGGTCAATCTCCTGGACGATGCCTATCGGCGCGGCCACGCGGCCGGCGTAGCGGAGAGCGACGCCAGGATCGCCGAGGAACGCGTGCGCAGCGCGATCCGGCTCGGCGAGGAGCGGGCCAAGTGGTCCGACCAGCAGGCGGTCACGATCGTCAGCGGCTTCGAGGCGGCTTGCCGCGAGATCGAGACCAACATCGCGAGCTCTGTTGCGCGGATATTGCTGCCGTTTCTCGCCGATGCGGTCCGCGACAAGGCGATCGGGTCGCTGGTCGAGCAGATTGCGGCACTGACCGGCAATTCGCCGGTGCCGGTGTTCAAGGTCACCGGCCCGAGCGAACTGCTCGACCTGGTGAAGACCCAACTCCAGACGGCCCGGCGAACGGGCATCGAGTACGAGGCCGCCGATGCTTTCGAGGTCCGCGTCGTAGCCGACCAGACCGTGATCGAGACGCAGATCACGGCCTGGAGCGAACGCCTGAAAGAGGCGCGCCGGTAGCCCGTCATGAATGAGGTCAAATCAGAGCTCGTCATCATCCGCCGGCGGAGCGCCTTCGACGACGAGAAGCCGCACGGCGGCGTCTGGAAGATCGCCTATGCGGACTTCATGACCGCGATGATGGCGTTCTTCCTGGTCATGTGGCTGATCAATGCGCTCAACCAGGATCAGAAGCAGGTGGTCGCGAGCTATTTCAATCCGATCATGCTCGCCGAGAACGCGCCTGCCCCGAAAGGCCTCAAGGACCTCTCCAAGAAAGAGCCGTCGTCGCTCGAAGGCCAGGACGGGAGGCGTCAGCCGGCAGGACCGAGCGAGGAACGTCGCGGTGACTCTCCGACGGCCGAGAAGCCGCCCTTCTACGAGGAGAAGGTCCTGTTCCGCGATCCCTATACGACGCTTGCCGAGATCGCCAGCAGCGCAAACCAGGCCTCGGGCCAGCGGCGCGCCGGCGCTCTGACATCCGCCGAAGAGGACGGACTCAAGGGAGGCGACGCCTACCGCGATCCCTTCGATCCCGGTTATTGGAAGCTCGCGCCACAGGCATCCAAGGATGCCGATCGCATCATGGAGAGCGAGTCCAAGCCGAATGCGTCCGCGCGCGACACAGCGTCCGGCACGGGCCCGGGCGAGCCGCAGGCGCGCCGTGCCAAGCAGGACGATGCGGGCGGAAGCGTGGCTCCGAACGCCGATGCATCGTCCGCAAGCCTGTCGCCCCTGCTGCCGCCGGGGCCGGCGCCCTCGCAGTCTTCACGCGAAGGGAGCGCCCAGCCGGGCGCCCAGGCCGGCATTCAAGCCAACGCCGCTGCGCAGTCGCGTCCCAACGATACGACGAAGGAATCCGAGCCGCGCGACGCGGCTCAGACGCAGCAACCGACGGTCAAGCAGCTTCAGTCGGCGATCGCGGAGGCGCTGTCGGATGTCAAGGCCGGCGCGGGACCGGTGGCTGAGGTGCGTCAGGTCGAGGAAGGCCTGCTGATCAGCCTGACCGACGACGCGAACTTCGGCATGTTCGCGCGCGGCTCGGCTGAACCGCGGCCCGAGCTCATCCGTGTAATCGACAAGATCGGTCCGCTGCTGACGAAGCGTCCCGGCATGATCATCGTCCGCGGCCACACCGACAATCGGCCGTACCGTTCGGAGACCTACGACAATTGGCGGCTGTCGACGGCCCGTGCGCAGATGGCCTACTACATGCTGGTCCGCTCCGGCGTCGATGCGCAGCGCATCGAGCACGTCGAGGGTTATGCCGATCGACGGCCGAAACTCCAAAACGATCCGGCGGCCGCGCAAAATCGCCGGATCGAGATCCTGGTCCGGGAGAAGCGTCCTTGAACAGGTCTCTGCTCCGCGCCGCGTTGCTGATGCTGCTGCCGTTCACGGCGGCAGGCGCATTTGCCGAGCCGGCACCGACCCTGGCTGCATCGACATCGGGCGAGCCATATGAACTCGTTCGCGCATTGCAGGCCGTGCAGGACGGCATCGCAAACGGCGATACCGCGGCGCATGGCAACCACATCGCGTTGATCCGGCAGATCGGCGAGAAATTTCTCGCCGCCGATCCGGGCGTGTGGAGCAACCCGCAGAACGGCCAGGCCGTCGTCATCTACCTGCTCAGCGGCGGCGGGCCGCAAATTGTCCGCAAGCTGCCGCGCGACAAGCTGAACGTCGACGGACGGCTGTTCGATGGCGCACTCGCCTATGTCGAGGGCCGTCAGGACGAAGCGCGCGAGCTGCTCAAGGACGTCAAGCCGCGGACGATCCCGTCGGGCCTGGGCGGACAGGTCGCGCTGGTCCAGGGCGCGTTGTTCGCACGCGCCGAAGCATCGCTCGCGATCGAGCGTCTGGATGACGCGCGCCTGCTCTTGCCGGGCACATTGGTGGAGGAGGCCGCGCTGCGGCGCGAGATCCTGCTGGTCGGGCAAGCCGAGGATTTCGACAAGTTCGAGTTCTTGACGCTGGCCTATATCCGCCACTACGGCAACTCGGTCTATGCTGGCGACTTCTGGCAGCGCTTTTCCACCGGCCTGACGCAATCGAGCCTCGCGCTCGACGAGCGCCGGTTTGCGCGGATCACCACTTTGCTGGAGCAGATCGACCGCGCGAGCCGGCTCAAGCTCTATCTCGTGATCGCACGCGCCGCGATGGTGCGCGGAGGGCTCGCCGTAACCCGGCTTGCCGGCGAGCGCGCGCTGACGCTCAGCGCCGATGCCTCGGCGGATCGCGAACGGGCGGCATTTGTTCCGCGGCGTGTCGCGGGCGCTCACCGACGAATATGACGGTGGTCTTGCCGAGTTGAAGGCGCTCGACCGGTCGAAGCTGCCCGAGCGCGACATTCCCTTGCTCAATGCAACGGTGCAGCTCGCACTCGACGTTCGCAAGCCATTCGCCGGCGGATCCGCCGCCGCAGCCGACAAGCCTCCGGTCACGCCGGCGCGCATCGATCTCGCATCGTCGACCGCAACGCTTATGCGCGCACAGAAGCAGCTCGGCGAACTCGAGCTTCTCACCAGGGATCGCCGTCCATGACGAAGCTCAGTGGAACCTCCGGACAGGTCTTTTCGGGCCTCGCCGAAAGCCTCAGCATGCGGGGCACATCTCGCGCCGGCAAGAGCGCCGGGGCGAAAGCGCAGGCGGACACGTCGTTCAACGATCTGCTGCACACCGTCTCAAATCTCGCGAAGCGGGCGCTCAACGACGAGGGCAGCGACACGGCCGTGAAAGCCGGAACGCTGCGGACGCGCCTGGCGCACCAGAGTGAGAAGGACAAGGCGAAGGACGACACGGTGCACGAAGGCCCCGCGGCGGCCGAGGACCCCGGATTCACCGCGAGGCCCACCGAGAAATCTTCCGACAAGAAGACCGACAAATCGTCCGGGAAACATGTCCCTGTCGACCATACCGGGCAGGCCGACGTCCAGAACCAATCGAGCATTGCGGTGATCGTCGGACAGGAGATCGCCGCCGGACCGGTCGTGCAGCCACAGATGCAAGCACCGGCGGGCGACAAGAACGATGCGTCCGGGCGCGACGGGCGGTCTGCCACGACGAAGCGCGAAGTTCAGGCCATGGGCATGTCGAAGACGATGACAGCCGATCCCGGCCCATCTGCTGTGGCTCCGATCGCCGCGCACTCGCAGGCCGCGGCTCCCCACGCGACGGCCGCCGCCCAGGCGACATCGACGCAAGACGGCGAGCCATCGCCGAAGGCAACGGCACCTGACTTCGAGGCCGTTGCGGCCAATGTCGAGCGTGCTGCCAAGGCCTCGGCGCGGGACGCATTGCCCGAGACGACCAAGGTCACCGTAGTCCAGCAGGAGACCCATCTGCCCCCGGCGCAGTTCAACGCTCCGCAACAGGTTGCCAATGCCGTCGTCGCCGAGCTGAAGGAATCTCCGGCGCCGACGGCGTCCGCAGCTCCAGATCTTGCAGCGTCCCAAGCCAATGCGCCGGACCAGCCGCTCAAGATCCTGACCATCAACCTCGAACCGCCTACTCTCGGGAACGTCACCGTGCGCCTTCGTCTCGTTGGGAACGAGGTGTCCGTCCACCTCGCCGCCGAGCGCAAGGATACGAGCCAGATGCTTGACCAGCAGCGCGACTCGATCCGCGAGCTCATGCAGTCGGCGGGCTACGTGGCCGACGTTGCGCCCGTCCAGCACGGCTCGTTGGATGGATTCCAGAGCGGCTCCGGTCAGTCGCAGCCGCAGCTCTCGGGCCAGCAACAGCCATCGTCGCAGTCGCAAGGCACGTTCGACGGCGCGAGAAATTCGTCGGGACAGTCGGACGGCGGTGCGAAACAGGCCCGACAGGAGCGCCAGTTCAACCAGGAGACGCGTCATGACCAGGACGTGGCGCCGCAGATTCGTCGCGGCCCTGTTTATCTGTAACGCCGGCGCCGCGGCCGCGGCGACCGACAATTCGCGCCCCTGCGAGCGCGAGATGGCGCGTGCGTCTCAGCAGCACGGAATTCCGCTCGGCATTCTCTATGCCGTCGGCCTCACCGAGACCGGGCGGCGCGGCGCGCTTTATCCTTACGCGCTCGGCGCCGAAGGACAGGCCGTGTTCGCCAAGGACATGAACGACGCAATCGCGAATTTCGAATCCATGCGCAGCAAGGGGATCAAGCTGATCGACCTCGGTTGCATGCAGATCAACCATCACTTTCACGGCGACAAGTTCACCTCGGTGCGGGCGATGTTCGATCCTGCCAGGAACGTCGATTACGCCGCGCGCTTCCTGAAGGAGCTGAAGCAACGCGAGGGCAGCTGGACCATGGCGGTCGCCCGCTACAATGCAGGCCCCAACAACCAGCCGGCGCAGAAGCGCTACGTCTGTCACATCGTCGCTCATCTCGTCTCGAGCGGCTTCGGCGCGTGGACCGACAAGGCGCGCTCGTTCTGTCAGCCCAAAACGACCTGAAGGGACGACGTCAAAGTTGTGCATCGTTCCGCACCATCAGCCCCGCGCAAGCAACAACCACCATTGTAACTGCAACCTACCGAAGGAGCCCAATTCATGAGCCTGTATGGTGTTATGCGCACCGGTGTTTCCGGGATGAACGCGCAGTCCAACAAGCTGTCGACGGTGTCGGACAACATCGCCAACGTCAACACCACCGGCTACAAGCGGGCTTCGACCGAATTCTCCTCGCTGATCCTGAAGAGCGGCTCGGGCAATTACGATTCCGGCGCGGTCGAGACCACGGTCCGCTACGCCATCAGCGATGCCGGCAATTACCAGTTCACGACCTCGGCGACGGACCTCGCGGTGCAGGGCAACGGCTTCTTCGTCGTGCGGGATCCGAACGGCAACAATTTTCTGACGCGCGCCGGCGCGTTCGTGCCCGACAGCACGGGCAATCTCGTCAACTCCGCCGGCTTCCAGCTGATGGGCTACAACATCGCGAACGGTGCGACGCCCACCGTCGCCGCCAATGGCTTCGGCGGCCTCCAGGTCATCAACGTCAACCAGATGGCGCTCCAGGCGTCGCCTTCGACCAAGGCAACTGTCGATGCCAATCTCGATCCGAGCGCTGCGATCATCGCGGGTCCGCCCGGTCCCGGCGCTTACACGTCGAAGACCTCGGTCGTCACTTACGACAACATCGGCAACGCGGTGACGGTCGACGTCTATGCTGCGAAGACCGCCGCGAACACCTGGCAGATCCAGCTCTACGATTCTTCCACCGGCACCGCGCTCGCGGGTGGTCTCAATACCTTCACCTTCGATGTCACCGCGACCGGCAAAGGCAAGCTCACCGCCGCAAGCCCGACCTCGCTCACCGTGACCATCCCGGGCGGCTCGTCCTTCAACATGGATCTGTCGGCCATGACCCAGGTCGCTTCCAGCTTCGACTTCAAGGCGACGGTCGACGGCAACTCCCCGTCCGCGGTGGAGAAGGTGAACATCGACGACAAGGGCGTGGTCACCGCGGTGCTCAAGAACGGCACCGAGCTGCCGAGCTTCCAGATCGCGCTCGCGAACGTTCCGAGCCCGGACCATCTGACGCCCGAAGTCGGCAACGTCTATTCACCGAACCTGGATTCCGGAAACGTGCAGGTCGGCCTCGCCGGTCAGGGCGGGCTCGGCACCATCCAGTCGGGCGCTCTGGAAGACTCGAACGTCGATCTGGCGGACGAGTTGACTGCGATGATCGAGGCGCAGCGCGGCTTCACTGCGAACTCGAAATCGTTCCAGACCGGCGCCGACTTGCTGGATGTCGTCGTCAACCTGAAGCGCTGAGTCTCTCAGCGCTCGATCCCGGCAAGAGCAGATCATGAACCTTACCGCCGCTCTCGAATCCGCCCGCTCCTCGCTGATGACGTCGGGCATCCAGTCGTCGGTCATCTCGCGTAACATCGCCGGGGCCACCGCCACCGGCTATTCGCGCAAGCTCACCGTACTGGACAATCACCCCGGTGCTGGCGTCTACGTCGCGGCGATCCAGCGCGCCGCCAGCAGCGGCTTGTACACCAACGTCCTGACCGCGACTTCGTCGTCTACCAAGCAGAGCGCGATCTATGACGGTCTCCAGAAGATCGCGGCCTCGACGGTCGACGATCCGGAGCTCGACCAGTCGCCGACGGCGCAGCTCAATGCGCTGAAGAAGGCGCTCCAGCAATATGCCAACGCCCCGGACAACACCACGCTGGCGCAGGCGGCGGTCGCGTCCGCCAAGGACATGGCGACGGCGCTAAACCAGGCGACCCAAACCGTGCAGTCGGTCCGTGAGGGCGCGGATGCCGACATGAATACGTCGGTTCAGAACATCAATCAGTTGCTCTCCCAGTTCCAGAGCGTGAACACCGCGATCGTGAAGGGTACGATCTCCGGCGACGACGTCACCGACTACCTCGACCAGCGCGACAGCATCGTCTCGAAACTGTCGCAAGAACTCGGCGTCACGATGTCGATCCGTCCCAACGGCGACGCGGCGCTCTATGCCGATAGCGGTGTCGTTCTGTTCGACAAGACGGCGCGCGCGGTGAGTTTTTCCCCGACCAACGCCTACACTGCTGGCACGACGGGCAATGCCGTCTACATCGACGGCGTACCCGTGACCGGCGCGAATTCCGTCATGCCGCTCAAGTCCGGCAAGCTCGCCGGCCTCGCCGAGTTGCGTGACAACGCCACGGTCACGTATCAGAGCCAGCTTGACGAAGTCGCACGCGGCCTGGTCGACGCCTTCAAGGAAGTCGACCAGTCCGGCGCCGCGCTGCCGGACGTCCCCGGCCTGTTCACCTATCCGGGTGCGCCGGCGATGCCGGCGAGCGCCACCGTCTCGGTCGGCTTGGCCGGCTTGATCAGTGTGGCCGCTTCGGTCGACCCTGTTCAGGGCGGCAACCCCAATCTGCTGCGCGACGGCGCGATCAGCGGCAACGCCGCATATCAATACAACACCGCCGGCAACGCCGGCTACTCGACCCGGCTGCAGCAGCTCATCGGCAACATGGATGCGTCGCAGCCGTTCGATGCAACCACGCAAGGCAAGCCGAACGGCAGCTTGATCGACTTCGCGTCGTCCTCGGCGAGCTGGATCGAAAGCCAGCGCACGGCCGCGAACGACAACGTCACCTACCAGAACACGCTGCTCGACCGTAGCACCGCGGCGCTGTCCAACGTCAACGGCGTCAACATGGACGACGAGATGTCGCTGATGCTCCAGGTCGAGCGGACCTATTCGGCCTCGTCGAAGATCATTTCCACCGTCGACGAGATGTTGCAGAGCCTGCTGGCTGCTGTGGGGAATTAAGTCATGATGAGCGCGAACTACATCTCGACTTTGATGCTGTCTTCGTCGCTGAGGTCCTCGGTTACCAACAATCAGGCCGCGCTCGCCAAGGCTTCGAAGGAAGCCACCACCGGCCGCTTTGCCGACGTTGGCCTCGAGCTTGGTGCCACGACGGGAAGCGACGTCACCCTGCGAGCGGACCTGAGCTTCGCCGATCAGCTCGTCGATACCAACGGGCTGGTCTTGGGACGCCTGGACATAACGCAGAGCCGGATCAGCCAGCTTGGTTCGACCGCAACGGACTTCCTCAAGGACCTGATCGCGGCCCGCAGTACCGACGGCGGCGGGCGGATCATCCTGCCGCCCGCGTCCTCCAACCTCCAGGATCTGATTGGCGCGCTGAACGTCTCCTATAACGGTTCGTCTCTTTTCTCGGGCATCAACACGCAGAACACGCCGATTACGGCCTACACCGCGGGCTCGGCCAGCAAGAACCAGGTCGATGCGGATTTCCTCGCGACTTTCGGCTTTGCCCAGTCTTCGGCCAGCGTGAGCAGCATCACCCCGGCCCAGATGCAGACCTTCCTCGACACCACCTTCGATGCCGAGTTCGCGAGCCCGGCCTGGGACACCAACTGGTCGTCGGCTACCGACCAGGTCATGCAAAGCCGTATCTCCACGACCGAGATCGCCGATACCTCCGTCAGCGCCAATCAGCCAGGCTTCCGCAAGCTCGCCGAGGCCTACACCATGATGGCGGATCTCGGGAACGTGAACCTGGACCAAGCGACGTTCCAGGTCGTCGTGGACAAGGCTATCGGCCTTGTCGGAAACGCCATCAGTGACCTTGCTACCCTCGGCGGCAACATCGGCACGGTCCAGCAGCGGATCACCGGCGCGACCGATAGGCTGAAGCTGCAGCAGGACATCCTCAACAACCAGATCGTCAAGATGGAGGCGGTCGACCCGACCGAGGCCTCGGTCCGGGTCAATACGCTGCAAACCCAGATCAAGACAGCGCTGGCGCTGACATCGCAGCTCCAGCAGATCAGCCTCATCAACTACCTCTGAGCCAAGTACTTTTGAGAAGCCTCCTTTGTAAGGCAGAGTTGTCCTGATGACGTTTGAAGCCTATGAAGCGGTCGTCGACGAGAGCGGATATGAAGCGCGGGGCCGCGAGCGGCAGGCGCTCAGCCTCGGCATCGACCGGCTCGAGCGGATCCAGAAAGACCGCTTCAGCATCGAGGATCTGGTCGAGAGCCTGCTCTATGTGCGGCGGCTGTGGACGATCTTCATCGAGGATCTCGCGCATCCGGAAAACGGACTTCCGGACAAGCTGCGCGCCGACATCATCTCCATCGGCCTGTGGGTCGTCAAGGAAGCCGACCGCCTTCGCGAAGAGAGGTCGAACGACGTGATGCAGCTCATCGAAATCAACCGCTTGATCCGAGACGCTCTTTGATGAAGATATCCTTGCGGGCGGGCGAACGGGTCTACATCAACGGCGCGGTGCTGCGTGTGGACCGCAAGGTCTCCGTCGAGCTTGTCAACGACGTGATGTTCCTGCTCGAAGGGCAGATCATGCAGGCCTCCGAGGCCACCACGGCGCTGCGGCAGCTCTATTTCATCGTCCAGCTGATGCTGATGAATCCGACCGACGTCCGGGATGCTTCGGCGCTTTACGGGCAGCATCACGCAGCCCTGATCGCGGTGTGCGAGAGCCACGAGATGCTGCTCGGACTTGGCGCGGTCGACGAACTGGTCGGAGCAACCCGTTACTTCGAGGCGCTCAAGCGGATCCGGGCGCTGTTTCCGGTGGAGCAGGCCATCCTGGCCGGCGCCACGATCGATTCCCCATTCGAGGCTGCCTGACAGCGGAGAGTCACATGAACGTCACCAGCGCGACCGATAGCACCAGCAAGTCCAGTTCGACCAGCTCAACCACGTCGACGTCGAGCACCGGCGTCGACTACAACACGTTCCTTCAGCTCCTCATCGCAGAGATGAAGAACCAGGATCCGACCAATCCGATGGATACCTCGCAATATATGAGCCAGTTTGCGCAGCTCTCGTCGGTCGAGCAGGCGATGCAGACCAATACCAAGCTCGACTCTCTGCTGTCTTCGCAATCGCTGTCGCAGGCAGACGGGCTGATCGGAAAGACCGTAAGCTTCACGGACTCGACCGGAGCGACTTTCAGCGGCAAGGTCGCTTCGATTTCCATCAACACCGACGGCTCCGTCGCGACGCTTCAGGACGGCACGAAAGTCGCGGTCGGCCCGGGTCTCACGATCAGCCAGTCATGAACGAACGGGACGCTCTCGACATCGTCCAGGCGGCGATCTGGACCATCATCGTCGCCTCCGGGCCTGCCGTTGGCGCCGCGATGCTGGTCGGCACCCTCATTGCGCTGATCCAGGCTCTGACCCAGATCCAGGAGGTGACGCTGACCTTCGTTCCGAAGATCATCGTCATTCTCTTGGTCGTTGCCGTTTCCGGCTCCTTCATCGGAGCTCATCTCTCCACCTTCACCGAGATGGTCTATTCGCATATCGAGCGCGGCTTCTGATCCGGGCTGGCTCGGGCACCGCTGGCCACCTCCTGCCACCACCCCCGCGTAAGCTTTGCACGGCAGATTAAGGGCCGGATTCTCTGCCGGTGACCTATGTCCGATACGTTAGCTGCCAGCCTGCCGACCCCGCGACGATTGGGCGCCGACGCCTTTTTCGCAGGCGGCATCGTGGCCATGCTCACGATCCTGTTCCTGCCTATCCCGCCGATCCTGATCGATCTGGGCCTCGCCTTCTCGATCGCACTGTCGGCGCTGATCCTGATGGTCGCGCTGTGGATCCAGCGGCCGCTCGATTTTTCGGCTTTCCCGACCGTGCTGCTGATCGCCACGATCCTGCGGCTGGCGCTGAACGTCGCGACGACTCGTCTGATCCTGTCGCGCGGCGGGGAGGGGGAAAACGCCGCGGGCCACGTCGTTGCCGGCTTCTCGAAGTTCGTCATGGGCGGCGACTTCGTCATCGGCCTGATCATCTTCGCGATTCTGGTCACGGTAAACTTCGTCGTGATCACCAAGGGCGCGACGCGTATCGCCGAAGTCGGCGCCCGCTTCACCCTGGACGCCATCCCCGGCAAGCAGATGGCGATCGACGCGGACCTATCCGCAGGGCTGATCGACGACAAGGAAGCCCAGCGCCGGCGCCGCGAGCTGGAAGAGGAGAGCGCGTTCTTCGGCGCCATGGACGGTGCCTCGAAATTCGTCCGCGGCGACGCCATCGCCGGCCTGATCATCACCGCGATCAACATTTTCGGCGGCATCATCATCGGCGTGACCCATCACGGACTCACGCTGTCGCGTGCCGCCGACGTCTACACCAAGCTCTCCGTGGGCGACGGTCTGGTAACGCAGATGCCGGCCCTGATCGTGTCGCTATCGGCGGGCCTGCTGGTCTCCAAGGGCGGCACCAGGGGGTCGGCGGAGCAGGCAGTGTTGCGCCAGCTCGGCGGCTATCCGCGCGCGGTGTCGGCCGCCGCGCTGATGATGTTCGTGCTTGCCTTGATGCCGGGGTTGCCGATGGCGCCCTTCTTGCTGCTCGGCGGCGCCATGGCCTTCGTCGGATACTCGCTGCCGAGGCGGCAGGCGGCCCTGAAGCAGAAGGACGATGCGCGCAAAGCCGACGAACGCGCCCAGGTCGAGGCCAAGGAATCGGTCAAGGAATCGCTCAAGACCGCGGAGATCGAGCTGGCGCTCGGCGGCCACCTGTCGGTCCATCTGCTGGGCTCGCGTACCGAGCTCGCACACCGTGTGGCTAAGATCCGCAAGAAGTTCGCCAAGCAGTACGGCTTCGTCGTTCCCGAGATCAAGCTCACCGACAATCTGTCGATCGATCCCAAGGGATATCAGATCCGGATCCACGACACCCGCGTCTCCCAGGGCGAGCTCAGGCTCGGCGAGGTGCTGGTGCTCGTCGAAGGACGGCAAGCCCGACGTGCCCGGCGAAGAGGTGATCGAGCCGGCCTTCGGCATGAAAGCGCTGTGGGTGACGGACGCTTTCACCGACGAGGTCAAGCGTCAGGGCTGCAAGCCGGTCGACAATCTGTCGGTGCTGCTCACGCATCTGAGCGAAGTGATCAGGGCCAACCTCGCCCAGCTCCTGTCCTACAAGGACATGCGCGGCCTGCTCGACCGGCTCGATCCCGAATACAAGCGCCTGGTCGAGGATCTTTGCCCGTCGCAGATATCGTACTCGGGACTGCTGGCAATCCTGAAGATCCTGCTGGCCGAGCGCGTGTCGATACGCAACCTCCATCTGATCCTGGAGGCCATCGCCGAGATCGCGCCCCATGTGCGGCGCTCCGAGCAGGTGGCGGAGCATGTGCGTACGCGCCTGGCGCAGCAGATTTGCGGCGACCTGTCCGACAACGGCGTGCTCAACGTGGTCCGTCTCGGCAACCGTTGGGACCTGGCGTTCCACCAGAGCCTGAAGCGCGACGCCAAGGGCGACGTCGTCGAATTCGACGCCGACCCGCGCCTGATCGAGCAGTTTGCGACCGAAGCCAGCGCCGCGATCCGCAAGTTCACCGAGAACGGCACCAGCGTCGTGCTGGCGGTGACCCCCGAAGCCCGTCCCTACGTCCGGATGATCCTGGAACGGGTATTTCCGACTCTGCCGATTCTGTCGCATGTCGAAGTCGCGCGCAGCACCGAGATCAGAGCACTCGGAGCCATATCGTGATCAGCGGCCTTGCCGACAGCGTGCTGGTGACGTTCATCGTGTTCTGCCGCATCGGTGCCTGCCTGATGCTGGTGCCGGGCTATTCCAGCGTCAACGTCCCGGCCCAGGTCCGCTTGTTCGTCGCGCTCGTCACGACGTTTGCGCTGACGCCGATCCTGGTCGCTGTCCTGAAACCTCTCACGGACAACGCGGCACCGCTGACGCTCGCGCTGCTGATCTGCTCCGAGCTCGTGGTCGGCAGCGTCATCGGGCTCGGCGGCCGCGTGTTCTTCCTCGCACTCCAGACCATGGCCACTGTGATGGCGAGTGCCATCGGGCTGAGCAACATCCCGGGGACGCCGATCGGCGACACTGATCCGGCGCCGGCTCTGGTGCCGCTGATCATGACGGCCGTCACCACGCTGTTCTTCATAACCGACCAGCACTGGCAGGTCCTGCGCGGGTTGATGAACTCCTACGACGTCTGGCATCCCGGCGATAAGTTCGGCGGCGGCATGGCGCTGGAGCTGCTCGTCGGCCGGCTGTCGGAAGCATTCGTCCTGACGCTGCGGATCACCAGCCCTTTCATCGTCTATTCGGTCATCGTCAACCTGGCGGTCGGCCTGGTCAACAAGCTGACGCCGGCGATTCCGGTCTATTTCATCTCGGTGCCGTTCGTGCTGTTCGGCGGCTTCCTGCTGCTCTACCTCACCAGCGACGAGCTCTTGACGCAATTCATGCTCGGCGTCTCGTCATGGCTGGCGGAGTGATCGGTCATGACCTCGCGCGCGGACAAGCTCGGCCGGTTGGTCTCGCTCGTGAAGCTCCAGCTCCGGCTGTCCGAGTGGCAGCTCGCGCATCTGCGGCAGCAGGAGCGCAGCTTGCAGGACGAGCAGGAATGGCTGGTCGGAGCCCTGAACGATGGCAAGCCGCCGGCGGGATCATCGAGCGAATCGATCGCGCGGCGCCTGACCAGGACCAGCGTCGGCACGCGCGCGATTCAGGCGCAGGCCTCGCAGCAGCTCGACCAGGTTCGCGCGGAGAGCCGCCGTGTGAAGCAGTTCGAGCAGGTCGCCAAGGCGGCGCTCGCGGACAAGCTTCGCGACGCCGAGAAGAAATCGCTCGAAGAGATGACGGGAACAAGTCTCACCGTGCGCGAGTGGACGCCACGGCCAGCCAACCGGAACAAGACATGATCGTGACAGCGACACCCGACCTCGTCCTCGACGTCCTCGATGCCGCCGACCCGGTAGCGCAGCGCGCGGCGACCGCCAAGCTCGATGCGCTGAAATCATCGGACGCGGATTTCACCGTCACGATGGACGCGGAGGCCGGCAAGGCGAAGGCGGCCGCCGCAGAACAATCCGCGTCGAAGGTTTCGGAAGGGCCGTCGGGTGCGGTGAACGGGGCGCCGGTGCAGGTGATCAAGGCGCCGGCATCCGGCGAGGTGTACCGGAAGTTCGAGGCTTTCATCCTCCAGACCTTCGTCGAGACGATGTTGCCGAAGGAGTCGGAGGAGGTCTTTGGCAAGGGTACGGCCGGCGGCGTCTGGAAGTCGATGCTGGCGGAGCAACTTGGTGTTCAGCTGGCAAAGGGCAAGGGCATTGGCATTGCCAAGCAGCTCGCCGCCGCGCATCCGGCCGGGCCGGACGTTACGGGCAAGGCCGGATGACGATCCGGGAATGGGTGACAGAAGTTGAAGGGTGAATTTCCTATGCAGGCACATGAAGGCGCGGCGGCCCTGGTGATGGAGCAGCCGGTCGTGGACACCGAGGCGATGACGACGGCAGCCGCGCCCGGTGAAGCGCTGTTGCCCGTGCTGCTCTCGAATGTCGGTGGCGAGGTGGCGAACGAAGGCGCGGATACAGCGAGGTCCGATGAGGTGCGGGGCCTGCTGGCTGCGATCCGCCGGCTCGAAAGCATCGTCGAGGAAGAGACGGTCGCGCTCGGTACGGGCAAGAAGATCGATTTCGACGAGTTCAGCGCCCGGAAGAGTCGGAGCATGCTGGAATTCGTCCGCCTGATGCGGGCGCGAATGCATCTCGGCGGCGAGGTCGAGATCACCGAGGAGATCCAGCGGTTGCGCGAGAAACTTGAGCGAAACCGTTCTCTCCTCGAAATGCACTACGACGCGGTACGCGAGGTCGCGACCATCATCGTCAAGGCCATCAGGGACGCCGAGTCGGACGGCACCTATACCGGTCGAGCAGCACAGGACGGAAGATGATCAGACTGGTGCTGGCCGGGCTCTGGGTATGCATCCTCACCGCGGGCACGAGCTATGCCGTCGCGTATTGGAAGGAAAACGGCACCCTGTTGCCGGCGAAGGACGAATATCTCGACGGGCTGCAGTATCAGAAGACGCGGGCGCTGAGCGTGCCCATGGTCGAGGGTGGCAACGTGCAGGGCTACATCGTCGCGCGCTTCGTCTACACCGTGGAGGCGCGGACCATGCACCAGCTCAACGTTCCGCCCGAGCCGTTCGTCGTGGACGAAGCCTTCCGCAGGATCTATGCCGACGACCGCCTCGATTTCAGGAAACTCGCCCGTTACGACCTCTCCATCCTCACGACGGCCATCAAGCAGCGCGTCAATGAGCGGATGCAGGCCGAAGTCGTCCAGGATGTCCTGGTCGAGGACTTCAACTACGTGTCGAAGGAAGAATTCCAGCAGAAGCCCTAGGTGTCGCGGCGCCTCGCGTCGCGAAGCTAGGCATCTGTTCCCGCGTTTCCGCCGCTGAAAGTACAACGGCCTCTGCGAAATTGGTTCGCAGAGGCCGTTGTCGGTTTCGCGGCAGCGCCCTGCCGTATCAGTTTCCGGCCGGATACGCCGCCGGGGCGGCATGCGCCCTGTTCAGGAGGATGCCGAGCTCGTCGAGTTCCTGCATCGGCACGTCGATGGTCTCCCCTGCCGGGATGTCGAGACGGTATCCGACGTAGCGCCTGGCCACGATCGCATCGAAGCCGAGGCGGTCGCGAAGTTTCTTGCGCAGCTTGCTGACGTGGCTCTCGATCACGCTCTCGTCGAAGGTCGCCTCGAAGATGCCGTAGACCGCGTTGAAGATCTGCGTCTTGGTGACCCACTTGCCGTGGTTGCTGACCATATATTCGAGGATGCGCAGTTCGCGTCGGGGCAGGGTGAGGGCGTGGCCCGCGATCTCGGGGTCACGTCCGTTGAAAAAGACCTGGATCCTGGTCTCGCAGGGCCTCGGCAGTTCCCCGACCCGGCGGCGCGCGATCGCGGCCGTTCGAGCGAGGATTTCGCGGAGATGAATCGGCACGTGCACGACGTCATCGACGCCCGATTCGAACAGCTCCAGCGTGTTCTTGAGCATCTTCTGGCCGCTCATGGCGATGATGGGAGCCGAGGAGCGCTTGCGCATCGCCCGCGGCAGGCTTCCGCGAGCGTCGCAATCCCCGAGGAGGAAGGCGTCCACCGCAGCCAAATCCGATTCACTCGCAGATTGCAGCCAGTCCCAGAATTCTCCGGAGGAGAAGCCGATCGACGATACACCTTCGCGAACGAGCCCTCCGACATAGCTGTTCGTGACGCTCTCGCGATCATCAACGATAATATACATCAGTCTTTCGCCCCTGTTTCGCACTTGCTGCGGCCGGTTCGTTGTTGTGATGCCCGGCTCGGCAGCGGTGCTGTTTGACGACATTCCTTCCCGCGAACCGTTATTATGGTTTCATATTCGCGGGCAGCCCTACGCATTCAGTGCCTGCGTCTCGCAGGCCTGCTACTTCGACTCGATACTGAACGCCTACTGCGTGAGGCCCGGCGGGTGTCTTACGGATCACCTCGCGGAGCGGATTGAGAAAGCGACCTAGAACAGTTGCGCCAAGTGCTTATCGCGTCCGAACGCTACTGTACTGTATCGTTCTCCTCGCTAACTGGCGAGAATCACTTGAGCAGGACCGTAACAATTGCCGATTCCCGATCAAGCGTGCGCAACAAAGCGGTTGCTACGCGTGCTTGATACTGTTGCTTTGTTTCGAGTTGTTTCTTTGTATGTACAATCGCATCAGTTGATTTGGAATTAAAACTAGTTTTGCACTTTGGCAGTTCTAAAGTTCCGCATCCCCGTATGAATACAGCCTTTTCGGGCGATGCCGCGGTACATGCAAATCGGGAGGTTTTCAACCCGGGATTGACTCTCGTCGCCCTGTTTCCGCATGCGACAATTCGACTCATGTATGGCAAGGCGACTCCAGCTTGGCGAAATCTTGACGGAGGTGTGTCTTTCGAGTCGCACTCTCGCCACGTGTATGACGCGTTTGACTCAGTTGCGTCGCTTCGCGCGCGATGAAAAGATTTCGATGCGCAGGTTTCAGGCAAGCTTCGGCACATAATGTCACCGTTCGATAGGTCGAACCGAACGGAGCATTCTCACATGTTGTCCGATGGACAAGCTCGCCCCAACGCGACCGCCAATGTTTCCGCAGCGGCGAAGCCGGCTGCGGAGGCGCGCGATGCCGGGGACAATGCGACGGGAGCCGCCAAGCCTGCTGCGACCACCAGGCGTGTGTCGGCAGCGGCGAGTGATGAAACTCTGGCGAAAGAGGCGCTCGAGGGTCTGAAGCGCATTCGCGCCAAGGCGCGGCTCGACAAGATGGCGATACACAAGCCTGCGCCGATCGTGATCAAGCCGGCCGTGATCGTAGCCAAGCCGCCGCCGCCGCGTCCGACATGGGTCGCGCCGCTCGCGACATTGGCAGTCGCTGCGATGGTGGTGGTCTGCGCCTGCACTGGCGTGATCGTCTATCTCACCACGCAGCCCGCCCAGAGCAATGTCGCCGCCAATACGGAGATCAGGAATCTGCGCGAGACGGTGGCGCAATTGCGCAAGCAGATGTCGGGCGTGTCCGACAATCTTGACGGCCTGCGCACGGCGGTCGATCAATCGAGCAAGGCGACCAATGACCGTTTCGGCCGTTTTGGCGAGAACCTGGATCGCATCGAGCGGGTGAGCTCGTCCTCGACGGTGAAGCTCGACAAGCTCGCCCAGGCGCAGGCCCAGGCTCCGACGCCCGTTGCCTCACAAACACAGCCAATGCCGATGATGGCTTCAGTCGCGGCGCCCGAGGTCACGGGATCGGTGTCTCCGTCTGAGCGCATGTCGGCGCCGCGCAAGACCATCAAGGGCTGGTCGGTCCGCCAGGCCTATGAAGGGATTGCGATCCTGCAAGGCCCGAACGGCGTCGTCGAGGCCGTGCTGGGACAGCAGGTGCCGGGCCTTGGCCGTATCGAGGAGATCAAAAACGAGAACGGACGTCTGGTGGTGGAGTCCAGCGGGGGCGTCATCTATTCGTCACGCAAGGCAACGCCCTGATCGAGGGCCGCCTTCTATTGGCGGTGGTGCTCGAAGCTGGTGCATAGCAGGTCGACCTCCGCCTCCGCGATCGGCGCGCGAAACAGGCGGCAGCTGAACTCGGCCGCCGTCTTGCTGTCCGTGGTGCGATCTTCGCGCAGGAAGATGCAGCGCTTGCAGACGTCGGTATGGTGCCGCTGTTCGGCCGCATCGGCCTGATCGAGCACATGCCGGAGCGTGTCGCGAAAGCGAGTCTTGGCATCGTCGTCGAGAATGGCAATCGGCTCGAGCAGAACGCTGATGGGGTCGCGCACGAGAAATTTCTTGCCCTGCTGCGTCACGCTCAGCAACACAGAGCGCTTGTCCGTGGCGGAGCGCTTGCGCTCGATGTAGCCCAGCCGCTCGAGCTCGCCGATGACGAAAGAGGCGGTGCCGCGCGTGGTGCCAACGTAACTCGCGAGCGCCGAGGGCGTCCGGGAAAACCGGTTGGCGCGGGAGAGGAAACGCAGCGCCATCCATTCGCGGTCGCGCAGGCCATGCTTGGCGCCTTCGAACCACAGGATACGGGCCATCTGTCCCAATAATTCGATCGCTTCGCGAGCCAAATGCATTTCAATTCCAGGTCGGATAAATCTTTATTCAATTGAGCTTCTGGCAGCGCAATCCGGGTGGCTGATAATGAAGCTCCCGAGAGAGACGGAACTTCCGGCGGTGGAACTAGAGCGTCACGAAGAAAGTTCGAGTAAATCGCCCGACTCAACTGTTCTGAAAATTTCAGTCAAATAAACTGCGATTCGCCTGCAAAATCCCGATAGCGTACGACGGGGAGCAACATGATGTGCCCTTGCGACCACAGCAGAGCCCATTTGTTGCGGCGACGCGGTTCGAATTGCGCGAGCAGGCAGTTGCGCTGCAACTCGCGGCAGCGAAAGTGGAAGCGAGAGAACCACCGTTTTCGGTTAACGGATGTTGCGTCGCAATGCAGGCAGGCGGTTAAATCCCAAATACGATCGAGCCCGCGAACGCCAGAGTGTCGTCTGTGATCGAGCAAGCGAAGCCGTTCAACGTCAAGCGCGCAGCATTGGCCGCCACCGTCGGCAACATGCTCGAATTCTACGACTTCATCACCTACAGCTTCTTCGCCATCCAGATCGGCCATACCTTCTTCCCGACGGGAAGCGAGTACGGCAGCCTGATGTTGTCGCTGGCGACCTTCGGCGCCGGCTTCGTGACGCGGCCGATCGGCGGAATCGTGCTCGGGATCTATTCCGACCGCATCGGCCGGCGCCCCGCCATGCTGCTGAGCTTCGCGCTCATGGGGCTATCGATCCTGACCATCGCGCTCACGCCGTCCTATCAAGCGATCGGCCTTGCCGCGCCCATCATCGTGATCGCGGCGCGTATGACGCAAGGCTTTGCCCTCGGCGGCGAGGTTGGGCCGACCACCGCCTATCTGATCGAGATTGCCCCGCCCGAGCATCGGGCGCTGGTGGTGGCATGGCAGCCGGCGAGCCAGGAGATCGCCGCGACCGCGGGCGCGCTCGTCGGCGTCATCCTGAGCCGGACGATGGCGCCGGAAATGCTCGACGCCTATGGCTGGCGGGTGGCGTTTCTGATCGGGGCGGTCTGCATACCGTTCGGGTTCTGGATGCGCCGGACGCTGCCCGAGACGATCCCGCAGGCCAAAGCCGGTGCCCGCACCATCGAACACGTCAGTCATTTTTCGCAGGCGAGGCGCCACCTTGGCATCATCGGACTTGCGCTGATGATCCTGGCAAGCGGCACCATCTCGACCTACGTCACCCAGTACATGACGACCTATGCGCAGAACACGTTGCATGTGTCGTCCACACTGGCTTTCGCCGTGTCGCTGGTCAGCAACGGCATTCAGTTTGTCGGCGCACTGGTCGGGGGCTGGCTGGCAGATCGTCTTGGTCGCAAGCCGGTGATGATCTGGCCAGCAGCTCGCAACGCTGCTGCTGACCTACCCGACCTTCCTGTGGATCGTCCATGCGCCGGGCGCGTTGTCGCTCCTGGCCGGTTTCGGTGTCCTGTCGGTCATCGGGTCGCTGCCATTCACTGCGTTCTACGCGACCTTCGTCGAGGCGCTGCCCCAGAACATTCGCGGCGGCGTGTTCGCGACCGTCTATGCGGTCGCGATCGCCAGCTTCGGCGGCACGGCGCAGCTCGTGGTCACCTGGCTCCTCCACCTCACCGGCAATCCGCTGGCGCCGGCCTGGTACCTGCTGCTTGCGGCAATCGTTGGACTTGTTGCGATGAGTCTGATGCCCGAGACTGCCCCGGGGAAGCAGCGTCAGGGCAAGGCCTGAAAGCGGCGTGCTCGCAGGCTGGTGATTTGCGTTTCGTCGGCAATTATCGGCGAATGCGTCGCTTGGGGATCAGGGCCAGGTATCAGGAAGGGATGAGCCGATGAGCATTGAAACCACCATGACATCCGACGTCGTCGGGCTGACCAAGGCCGCCCCGGTCTCGCGGCGCGGATTCATGAGCGCCACCGCGGCGGTTGCCGCCGGCTACACGCTTGCGGCCGGGCCCGTACGCGCCGAGGCGATCACGACAGACACCAGCGGTCTCCAGGCCGGCGACGCCAAGATCAAGGTCGGCTCCGCAGAGATGCCTGCCTATTTCGCCCGCCCGGCCGGCAACACAAAGGCGCCGGTGATCATCGTGGCGATGGAGATCTTCGGCTTGCACGAATACATCAAGGACGTGACGCGGCGCCTCGCCAAGCTCGGCGCGTTCGCAGTCGCGCCTGACTATTACTTCCGCAAGGGTACCGATCTGACCAAGATCGCCGAGATCAAGGACCTGCTGCCGATCGTCAATGCCAAGCCGGACGCGGAGCTGCTGTCCGATCTCGATGCGACGGTGGCGTGGGCGGGATCGCAAGGCGGCGACACCGCGAAGCTCGGCATCATCGGCTTTTGCCGCGGTGGACGCACCGTCTGGGAATATGCCGCCCACAACGGCACGCTCAAGGCTGGTGTCGCCTTCTACGGTCCGCCGGTCGATGCTCCCAATCCGCTGTGGCCGAAAAGCCCGATGCAGCTGGCGCCCGAGATGAAGGCGCCGGTGCTCGGCCTCTATGGCGGCGCCGATACCGGCATTCCCGTCACCCAGGTCGAGCAGATGAAGGCTGCGCTCGAGCAGAACAAGAAGACGGCCGAATTCAAGATCTATCCGGAAGCGCCGCACGGCTTCCATGCCGACTACCGCGGCAGCTACCGCAAGGACGCCGCGGAAGATGCCTGGAAGCAGGCGCAGGCCTGGTTCAAGAAATACGGCGTTCTGAGCTGACTTCGCAGCATGATCCGGAAAAGCGTGTAGCGGTTTTCCGACAAGATCATGCTCAAACGATCCATGAGGGCGATCCAATCGGCCGCCCTCTTTCCAATGCGGCGTGCCGATCTCATTTCACCATCGCGCCATAGACGATGTCCTGGACCTGCTCGCGATAAAATTTCCGCAGCTCGCCCGGCGCCGCCGTTCCGACAACCACGACGAGACGTTCCTTGGGATCGCAGAAGAACTGTGTCCCGTACGCGCCATTCCACGTGAACTCGC
This sequence comes from Bradyrhizobium sp. LM2.9, assembly GCF_054056555.1. Classification (NCBI taxonomy): domain Bacteria; kingdom Pseudomonadati; phylum Pseudomonadota; class Alphaproteobacteria; order Hyphomicrobiales; family Nitrobacteraceae; genus Bradyrhizobium; species Bradyrhizobium sp. LM2.9. Next base: position 4,176,347 of record NZ_JBSRYJ010000002.1, on the reverse strand, counting down.
CGGGATTGCCGGGGACCGACGACAATCCCTCGCTGGTGCGGACAGCGACCGCGAGGCCAAAGCCGAAGCCGGCGCGATGCGGCTCGATGTTCGCCACGTTGTTCTTGATCTCGGGGCCGAGATGATTGGTCGTCATGTGATGCACGGTCTTGGGACCGAGGACGCGCTGGCCGTCGAGTTCGCCGCCGTTGAGCAGCATCTGCCCGAAGCGGATGTAGTCGCCGACGGTTGCGAACGAGCAGGCGCCGCCGCAGTCGGATTGTGTCGGCGTGTCCAAAAGCTTGATGGCTTGCGGCTTGCCGGTCAGCGGATCGTTGGCGAACGGGCGGGCGAGGCGAGGGCGCTGTGCGTCGGTCGGATGGAAGGTCGCGTCCTTCATGCCGAGCGGTCGCCAGACATTGGCGGCGAGATAGTCGCCGAGCCTCTGCTCGCTCACCTTCTCGACCACAGCACCAAGTACGTCGATCGAAAAACCATATTCGAACTCGGTCGAGGGTTGATGCGCCAACGGCAGCTTTGTGATGCGATCGATGAACGCCTGGGTGTCGCCTTCGATCGCCGGCGCGGTGCCTTCAGGATATTGTCGCGCAAGCGTGCTTGAGCTGTCCGGGCGGCCGCCATACATCAGGCCGGACGTGTGCCGGTAGAGATCGTGAATGAAAATCGGCGATGCCTGCGGTTCGAGCTTCAATGAACCGTCGGCCTGCTGAACGCCGACCTTCATGTCGGCAAAGCCAGGATAATAGTCGGACAGCTTGGCCTGGAGCGGCAGCTTGCCCTGCTCCATCAATGTCATGCCCGCGACTGCCGCCATCGGCTTGGTCATCGATGCCAGTGCGAAGATCGCGTCAACAGGCATCGGCGTGCCCTTGTCCGGATCCAGCATGCCATAGGCCTTGTAGTGCACAAGCTTGCCGTCACGGGCGATCGCGACGACCGCGCCGGGGACGCGCTTGGCGGCGATCTCACGCGCGAAGAAATTGTCGAGCCGCGCAAGGCCTTGTTTCGAGAAGCCGGCGTCGTCGGGACTGGCTTCGGGCAGCGGCGCGGCGCGCGCTGCACCAAGCGTGATGACGGCAGCCGCCGCGACCATGGCGATCGTCTTCATTGTATCCTCCCAAGCGCGGGCTCGTTATGCAGTGGCCCGCTGAGTGGTTAGATCACGACCGCACCGGCGCGAAGTCAAGCGCGGGCAGGGCATGTCTGGGACGCCGGGAATGCCGGAACCCTATCGTCCCTCTCCCGCGCGCCATAACGCATCCAGAGCGTGGCGGTAGGTCGGATAAGCAAGTGTGACGCCGAGCTCGCGCTTCAATTTCGCGTTGGAGACACGGGCGCTGCTGGCATAGAAGCTGCGCGCTATCGGCGACATCCCGGCGGTCTCGAAGGCCTCTTCGGGGGGCGGCGCAACGTTCATCAGCTTCGCCGCATGGGCGATCACGTCCTGCGGCGGCGCCGGCTCGTCGTCGCAGACGTTCCAGGTGCCGCCGCTCGGGTGATGAACCGCGGCCGTGATCGTGCTTGCGATGTCGTCGACATGGATGCGGTTGAACAATTGTCCCGGCTTGATGATCCGCCGGGCCGTTCCAGCGCGCAGCGTCACCAGCGCGTTACGGCCGGGGCCGTAGATGCCCGCCAGCCGCAGGATTGCAGCGTTGCCGCGCGTTATGTCCGTCCAGGCCCGCTCGGCAGCGACCCGCATACGGGTGCGGTCGAGGATGGCCTGCGGCGGGGTGCTCTCGTCGACCCATCCGCCGCCGTGATCGCCATACACGCCGATGGTCGAGAGATAGACGACCTTGCGCCGGCCCGCCGCCAGCACGTCGCCGAACGCGGCGATGGCGGGATCGCCGGCGCTGCCGGGCGGGATCGATACGAGAAGGACGTCGGCGTCGCCGATACGTTCGACCGTCTCGCGCGCGGGGCTGCCGCCGGAAAAGGCATGCATCTCGATGCCGGCAGGGTCATCTCGCTTCGCGGGATCGCGCACGGTGGCGGCGATATGTGAGAAGGTGCCGCCAAACCTGCGGACGAAACGCCCAGCGCTGTAGCCAAGGCCAAGGATGAAGAGCCGCATGTGTCCGCCGTGCTGGTTCCGTTCGCGCCGTTGCGCGTGTCTCCGCTCATAAGGGATTTTTGGGTCCGGCAAAAGATATTGCAATTTTACTCGCACGCTGCCTCGGGCGATGCTCACTTGTCACAGCGGCAGGAGGGACGGATCGATCATGCAGGCAGAAGCGCCCGCCATAGTGCCATGTGACGCCGCTGAGCTGATCCGGCGCGCCGCAGCGCTGATCTTCGATATCGACGGCACCTTGGCCGAAACCGAGGAACTGCATCGGCAGGCCTTCAATTATGCCTTCGTTCGCCACGGTCTCGACTGGCAGTGGGACCGGGCCGTCTACAAGGACCTGCTGCGGGTCACCGGTGGCAAGGAGCGCATTCGCGTCTTCCATGGACGGCTGAAGATTGCTGCGCCATTGTCGGACGCGAACATCGCGGAACTCCACCGCATCAAGACCGCGCATTACGCCGAACTGGTCGAGACCGGCTGCTGCCCCTTACGGCCCGGCGTGACCGGTCTCCTCATTGCTGCCAAGGCGCGCGGCCAGCGGCTCGCGATCGCGACCACGACGTCCCACGGCAACATCGATGCGCTGCTGTCGCGGGCGCTGGGGACGCGCTGGTCCGCGGATTTTGAGGCGATCGTGGCCGGGGACGATGTGGAGCACAAGAAACCTGCGCCGGACGTCTATTTCGAGATTCTGGCGCGGCTGAAGCTCAACGCGTCCGACTGCGTCGCGATCGAGGATTCCGCCAACGGCCTGATCGCGGCCTCGCGGGCGAAGATTCCCGTGCTCATCACCCGCAGCATGTTCTTCCGGGACGACGATTTCAGCGCGGCGCGGGTCGTGCTGGATGATTTGTCGGAGCTCGGATGAGGCCGCAGAGCAAAAAAACTGAAAAACAACCCCATGCACAGTAGAAAGTGCCTGCGGGCCGGCCGCGTTCAGTGGACGCGGTGGCTCGTTCTATCATCCTCAGCCTGCTCGACAATCTGCGCGATGGGGCTCGACTGATGATGCACCAGCCGCCATCCGTCGCCGACGCGCCGAAAATGGTTGGCAGCAGCCAAAGCGGTGCCGTCAACGATCTCGATGCAGAGCACGCGCGCGCTGTCTCCGTCGACGATGGCCTGCGGTTCGGCGCAGACGATCTGCGGCCGCTGCGGATTTTGCAGGATATCGCGCCAGCTTCCGATCACCGTGGCGCGCCCGATAATCGCCGGCCAGCCGGGATGGATGCAGGAAATGGCGTCGTCATCCGCCCACATCTGTTCCATACCGTCGAAGTCGCCGGTTGAAAAGGCGGCGTAAAAGGCCGCGTTGGCGGCGATGATCTTGCTGTCCTTTGCCATGCCTCTCGGGTGGGGCAACGACAGGCAAAAATCAAGCGCGACTTCCGTCGGCTTTCTGTTCGATCTGGACCGCAGTGCAGCATGCCTGCTTTGTGGTCACGCGGAGACCAGCGTCTCCACCGCCCGCCGCGCGCCATCCTCAAAGAGACGGCCGAGCGCCGCGGTCACGGCCTCGCGCAGGCGCGGCTCGGCACCTAGCGGCCCGAACACTTTTCCGACGCCGAGCAGTGCGGGCGCCAATCGCTCGGCGACGGGACCTGCCTCGCGCGCCAAGCCAGCGAACTCGGCGGCGAGCGGATCGCGCACGTCGATGGCGCGGCCCTGCTCGTCGAGACCGGTGACGTAGCGCATCCAGCCGGCCACCGCGAGCGCATGCGTCGCGACCGGTAAATTCTTAAGCAGGCGATCCTGCATCGCGCCAAGCAGCCGCTGCGGCAGCTTTTGCGAGCCATCCATCGCGATCTGCCAGGTACGATGATGCAGCGCCGGATTTGCGAAGCGCTTGAGCAGCGAGGCGCGATAGGCGGCCAGATCGGCACCGGCAGGCATTGTCAGCGTCACCGCGGCCTCCTCCATCACCTGCGCGGCAAGACGCGCGAAATGCGGATCCAGCATGGTGTCGGCGATGGTCTCGTAGCCGGCGAGATAGCCGAGATAGGCGAGCGCGGAATGGCTGGCGTTGAGCAGCCGCAGCTTCATCAGCTCGAACGGCTTGACATCAGTGACGAGCTCGACGCCCGCGGCGGCAAGGTCAGGCCGGCCCGCCGTGAAGCGATCTTCGACCACCCATTGCGTGAACGGCTCGGTCATGACGGGCCAGGCGTCGCGCAAGCCGAGCGCGGATGAAACCGTATCGCGGTCGCTATCCGTCGTCTCCGGCACGATGCGGTCGACCATGGTCGAGGGGAAGGCCGCTGTATCCGTAATCCACTTGCCGAGGTCCTTCGAGCGCAGCGCTGCGAACTGCGTCACGATCCGCTGCACGGTGTGGCCATTGGCGGCGAGGTTGTCGCAGCTCAGCACGGTGAAGGGCGGGGCACCCAGCGCTTGCCGCCGCGCCAGTGCCGCAACGATGAAGCCGGGCGCCGAGCGCGGCGCGTCGAAACTGTTGAGATCGTGCACGACATCAGGATGCCGCTCGTCGAGATCGCCGGTCTGCGGCGTGTGGCAATAGCCCTTTTCGGTGACGGTGAGGGAGACGATACGAATGGCGGGATCGGCCATCCGCTCGATCAGCCGCGCCGGGCTCTCGCGCGCGACCACGCTGTCGAGCAGCGCGCCGATCACCCGGTGCTGGGTGCCTTCGGCCGCACGGACCGCAACCGTATAGAGATGGTCCTGCGGGGCGAGGGCGTCGCGCGTGTCAGGGCTGCGCAGGCTCGCGCCGATGATGCCCCACGACGCGGCGCCGGCGGCAAGGCAATCGTCGATGAATACGGCCTGATGGGCGCGATGAAAGGCGCCGAGGCCGAGATGCACGATGCCGGGCGTGACCCGCGAACGGTCATAGGCCGGGCGGCGGATCCCAGGTGGCAGCCGGTCGAGATTGGCGCGGCCAAGGCGCGTTGAACTCAGGCGCACGGACGTCTCCCCTTGCTTTGCCGCTGCTTGACATGACGTCCGTCCTCGGTCAATTGGTAAGACCAATTTTCCAAAATTGGCGGGCCGCCGGGATCAACCCGGTGCGGCCCTTTCAGGGAGGGCCAGCGTGCCGCTGGAAGCTGTGGAGGCCAGACGGCTTTATCGCCAGGTCGCCGATCAATTGCGAAGCCTGATCGACAGCGGTGAATACGCGGTCGGCAGCCGCTTGCCGACCGAGCGCGAGCTCGCCGAGCAGCTCAAGATCTCGCGGCCGACTGTGCGCGAAGCTCTGATCGCGCTCGAGGTCGAAGGCCGCCTCCGCATCCGTGTCGGCTCCGGCATCTATGTGATCGAGCCCGCCGCCGTTGCGGCACACCCGCGCCTGCTTCCGTCATCGAGGGCCCGTTTGAGCTGCTGCGCGCCCGCGAATTCCTAGAGAGCGCGATCGCCGAAGAAGCCGCGCGCGTGGCGACGAAGGGCGACATTGCCCGCATCGATGCGTCCCTTGTCGCGATGGAGAATGTAGAACACCCCGGCGAAGCCTCGATGGTCCACGACCGCGCCTTCCACGTCGCGATCGCCGGAAGCCTCGGCAATGCCGTCTTGGTGCGCGTGGTCGGCGAGCTGTTCGACCAACGCCTCAATCCCTATTTCGCGCAGCTTGCGCATTATTTCGAGAGCCCCGGCACCTGGCGCACTGCGCTCGACGAGCATCACGCGGTGCGCGATGCGATCGCAGCGCATGATCCCGGGACCGCACGCGATGCGATGCGCGATCATCTTGCGCGATCCCAGGAGCGCTTTGCGCAGAATTTTGGCGCGGAGAACGCGGCAGGACCATCGTCCGGGCGCGCGGCGCAATCGACGGCAAAGCCGTCAAAACCGCAACATGCGCCGAAGAAAAAACGGGCTGCGAGCAGCAGCGCGCGGCGGCGATGAGATTGGGCGGTCCGCATCCAGGTCGGGGCGGGCGGACAAGAAGCAGACTTAGAAGATGGAGGAAAAATCAGTGTTGAAAAAGATCACAACGGTGCTGGCGGTCTCGGCCGCGGCCATGTTTGCTACGACCAATGCCGGCATGGCGCAGACCAAGCTCAAATGGGCTCATGTCTATGAGACTTCGGAGCCTTTCCATACCGCCTCGGTCTGGGCTGCGCAGGAGATCGGAAAGCGCACCAACGGGCGTTATGCGATCGACGTCTATCCGGCGTCGCAGCTCGGCAAGGAAGCCGACATCAACCAGGGCCTCTCGCTCGGCTCGGTCGACATCATCATTTCCGGATCGAGCTTCGCGGCCAAGAGCTTTCCGCCGATCGGCGTGACCTACTATCCCTACACGTTCCGCGACGCCGACCATCTGCTCGCCTATACCAAGAGCGACATCTTCAAGGAACTCGCCAAGGGCTATGAGGACAAGAGCGGCCACCACATCATCGCGGTGACCTATTACGGCGTGCGCCAGACTTCGTCGAACAAGCCGATCAAGACCTGTGCCGACCTCAAGGGCCTGAAGATGCGCGTGCCCGACGTTCCGGCCTATCTGGCGATGCCGCGCGCCTGTGGTGCCAACACTGCGCCGATCGCGTTCGCCGAAGTCTATCTCGCGCTCCAGAACGGCACCGTCGAAGCCCAGGAGAACCCGCTGACCACGATCGAGGCCAAGAAGTTCTACGAGGTGCAGAAGCACATCGTGCTGACCGGCCACATCGTCGACCACCTCAACACGGTGGTTGCGGGAGCGCTCTGGAAGAAGCTTAGCGACGAGGACAAGAAGATCTTCACGGACGTGGCGCAGGAAGCCGCCGCCAAGGCGACCGAGGAGATCAAGCAGAACGAAGCCAAACTGGTCGCCTTCTTCAAGGAGAAGGGCCTGACCGTGACCGAGGTCGACAAGAAAGAGTTCCGCGACACCGTGCTGAAGAACGTCGCGTTCGAGACCTTCGGCTATCGCAAGGCCGACTGGGAGCGGATCCAGGACGTGAAATAACAATAGGTCGTCATTCCGGGCGCGCGCTTCGCGAGGCCCGGAATGACGCTCGGTACTTTTGAGGAGTAACCCCATGTCCACAGTCGAAACGCACCGGCAGATCACCGGGGACGAGATCGCCCACACCTTCGAGGAGGAGGCGGCACCCAAGGTCGATCTCGGCGTCTACGCTTTCGAGGACTGGGTCGCGCTGGCGATCTTCTGGGTGATGGCGCTCGCGGTCTTCCTCCAGTTCTTCACCCGCTACGTGCTCAACGACAGCTACGCCTGGACCGAGGAGATTGCGACCTGCTGCCTGATCGGCGTGGTCTTCATCGGCTCCTCGATGTGCGTGCGGCTGTCGCGGCACATCCAGGTCGATCTCGTCTACCGCTATTTGCCGCACCTCGTGGCGCGCGCGCTGTCGACGGTGATCGACCTGATTCGGATCGCTTTCTTCGGCTACGCCATCAAGCTGGTCTGGGTCTACATCCAGATCATCGGCGACGAGTCCATGACCACGATCAATTTTCCCAAGGACTACGTCTACTACGCGGTGCTGCTCGGCTTCGTGCTGATGTTCGTGCGGTCGTTGCAGGTCGCAGTGCAGCATTTGCGACAGGGCTATTCGATCCTCGAACGTCCCGGCGCCTACGACGGTTTTGAAGGGTAGTTCGATGTTGCTGTTGCTTGGAGGCTTTCTCATCCTGATGCTGCTCGGCGTTCCCGTGGCGATCGCCATGGCCGCGTCGTCGCTGCTCTACATCCTGGTCAGCGGCGTGACGCCCGACGTCACGCTGGCGCAGCGCATGATCGCCGGCGTCGAGAGCTTTCCGCTGCTGGCCGTGCCGTTCTTCATCCTAGCCGGCAATCTCATGAACATCGCCGGCGTCACCGGGCGCATCTACAAGTTCGCCGTTGCGCTGGTCGGCTGGATGCGCGGCGGTCTCGGCCACGTCAACATCATCGGCTCGGTGATCTTCTCCGGCATGTCCGGCACCGCGATCGCGGATGCCGCCGGCCTCGGCACCATCGAGATCAAGGCGATGAAGGACCACGGCTATTCCACGGAATTCTCCGTCGGCGTCACCGCGGCCTCGGCGACGCTCGGGCCCATCATCCCGCCGTCGCTGCCGTTCGTGATCTACGGCATGATGGCGAATGTCTCGATCGGCGCGCTGTTTCTGGGAGGCGTCATTCCAGGCGTCGTCCTGACGTTGCTGATGATGGCCACCGTCACCTACTTCGCGCACAAGAACAAATGGGGCAGCGATACGCCGTTCTCCTGGCCGCAATTGGGATCGGCGGGGCTCGAGATCGTCGTCGTACTGAGCTTTCCGATGGCCGTCTGGCTTCTGACAGTCGCCGGTCTCTCCACCAATTGGGCGGTTGGGCTTGGCCTGGTCGTGCTGCTCGCGATCGACTGGTACTTCGACTTCTCGGCGGTGATGGCGCTGATGGCGCCGGTGATCCTGATCGGTGGCATGACGCTCGGCTGGTTCACGCCGACGGAAGCCGCGGTCGCCGCCGTGATCTGGTCGCTATTCCTCGGCCTGGTGCGCTACCGCACCATGACGATGAAGACGGTCGCGAAAGCGACCTTCGACACCATCGAGACCACGGCGTCGGTGCTGTTCATCGTCACGGCAGCCTCGATCTTCGCCTGGTTGCTCACGGTGTCGCAGGCAGCCCAGATGCTGTCGGACTGGATGCTCAGCATTACCCACAACAAATGGGTGTTCCTGGCGCTCGCCAACGTCCTGATCCTGTTCGTCGGTTGCTTCATCGACACCACGGCAGCGATCACCATTTTGGTGCCGATCCTGCTGCCGATCGTGCTCAAGCTCGGCATCGACCCGATCCATTTCGGTCTGATCATGACGTTGAACCTGATGATCGGCCTGCTACATCCGCCGCTCGGCATGGTCCTCTTCGTGCTCGCCCGAGTGGCAAAGCTCTCGGTCGAGCGCACGACGATTGCGATCCTGCCATGGCTGGTGCCGCTGATGGTTGCGCTGATCGCAATCACCTACATTCCTGAATTGACCCTCTGGCTGCCGAAATACATGGGACTTTCCAAATGACATCCACTTCTCTCGCCGCAACCCTGTTCGGACCCGAAGATCTGCGCATGATCGAGCATCCGCTCGACAAGCTCGCTGATGGCATGGTGCGCATCCGCTTCGGCGCCGGCGGCATCTGTGGCTCGGACATGCATTATTTCCGTCATGCCCGGACCGGCGATTTCGTGGTGAAGTCGCCGCTGGTGCTCGGCCACGAGATCTCCGGCGAGGTCGTGGAGATCGCGGGCGCCGCGGGGAACCTGAACGCCGGCGACCGCGTCGCCGTCAACCCGTCGCGCTGGTGCGGCCATTGCGTCGCTTGCCGCGAAGGTCGGCAAAACCTCTGCGAAAATATCTACTTCATGGGTTCGGCCTCGAAGACGCCGCACATGCAGGGCGGTTTTGCCAATTACTTCGATGCGATCCCGGCGCAATGCGTGAAGATCCCCGATCACGTGTCCTATCAGGCCGCGGCGCTGGCCGAGCCGCTCGCGGTCTGCCTGCACGCGGTCGCGCGTGCCGGCAACATCGAAGGCAAGCGCGGCATCATCTTCGGTGCCGGCCCGATCGGGCTTCTGACCATGCTCGCCGCGCGCCGCGCCGGCATGACCGACATCACGGTTGCCGACATCGCGCCGGCGCCGCTCGCCTTTGCAAGCCGCCTCGGCGCCTCTCACGTCGAAAACGTCGCGGGCGGTGAGGAAGGCCTGAAGGCACAAGCCGCGTCGCGTCTCTACGATGTCGCCTTCGAGGTCTCGGGCACGGCTGCTGGCCTCGCCAGCGCGATCGGCATCGTCAGGCGCGGAGGCATTGTCGTGCAGATCGGCAACCTTCCGGGCGGCCAGATTCCAGTGCCGGCCAATGCGGTGATGGCGAAGGAGATCGACCTTCGCGGCTCCTTCCGTTTCGGGCTCGAGTTCATGACTGCGGTGGAACTGATTTCTGCCGGCAGCGTCGACGTGCTGTCACTGGTCACCGCCGAGCGGCCGCTGTCCACCGCGCCGGAGGCGCTGCGGCTGGCGCTCGACCGCTCGCAGAGCGTCAAGGTCGTGCTGACCGCGAATTGATCGGAGAAAAGGGCATGATGCTAGAGGGATGGCGCTGGTACGGGCCTGATGATCCCGTCTCGCTGGATGACGTCAGGCAGGCCGGCGCGACCGATATCGTCTCGGCGCTGCATCAGGTGCCGATCGGCGAAGCCTGGACGCGCAAGGCGGTCGAGGAGCGCAAGAACTTCATCGAGCGCGGCCAGCCCGGCCGCTCGCAACTGACCTGGTCGGTGGTGGAATCGATTCCAATCCCGGACGACGTCAAGCGTCTTGGCGCCAAGGCGACGCGCTCGATCGAGACGTGGATCGCGAGCCTGGAGGCGGTAGCCGCCGCCGGTATCAAGATCATCTGCTACAATTTCATGCCGGTGGTCGACTGGTGCCGCACCGATCTCGAATGGGAGCTGCCGAACGGCGCCCAGGCCATGCGCTTTGACCAGGACCGCTTTTCGGCGTTCGAGCTGCACATCCTCAAGCGTCCCGCGGCGTTTCAGGAATACTCACCCGAGCAGCAGGCCCGCGCGAAAAAGCTGTTCGACCAGATGAGCCAGGCCGACATCGACTATCTCGTCATGGTGATCGCCAGCGCGTTGCCGGGGTCGACCACCGAGCCGATGACGATCCCGCAATTCCGCGATCGACTCGAAACATATCGCGACATCACGCCGAAAATCCTGCGGCAACATCTTGCCGAATTTTTGGGCCGCGTCACGCCCGTCGCCGAGCAGCTCGGGGTCTCGCTGACACTGCATCCCGACGATCCGCCGCGCCCGCTGTTCGGCCTGCCGCGCATTGCCTCGTCCGCCGATGACTATCAGGCGCTGTTCGATGCCGTTCCGTCCAAGGCCAACGGCATCTGCCTGTGCACGGGTTCGCTCGGCGTGCGCGCCGAGAACAACCTCCCCGCAATGGCCGAGCGCTTCGGCCCGCGCGTCGCATTTGCACATCTGCGCGCGACCAAGCGCGAGGCCGATGGCCTGTCGTTCTACGAGTCCGATCACCTCGACGGCGATGTCGACATGATCGCGGTGCTGAAGGCGCTCCTGAAGGAGAACGCGCGGCGTTCGCCCGACAAGAGAATCGTGTTCCGGCCTGACCACGGCCACCGCATGCTCGACGATCTCGCGGCCACCAAGCGCACCAATCCCGGGTACACCGCGATCGGCCGCCTCCGCGGCCTCGCCGAGCTCCGCGGCGCGATCCGCGCGATCGAGCATCAATAGCAGGCAGCTGCGCCGAGCTTCGGATCGAGCCGGCCGATCATTGGCGCGGCGCTCGATCATGGCCGCCGCGTCCTCGCGAATGGGCGGATGTGCAAAGACCAGGGGCGGGCATGACGCCTGCGCAGGGTGCGAAAAGCCATTCGATCTTGCGCGCCCTGCCGGCCTGTCCTACGCCAGCTCTGAACAAGATTTTCGCGAAGCCATGAAGCGCATCGCCAAAGCCTCGAGGGAGCCGTCATGACCATTCGCAACACCCGCACCGGGGGCCAGATCCTGATCGATCAGCTGGTCGCGCAAGGCGTCGAGCGCGTCACCTGCGTGCCGGGCGAGAGCTACCTCGCGGCGCTCGATGCGCTGCATGACAGCCCGATCGACGTCATGATCTGCCGCGCCGAGGGCGGCGCCGCGATGATGGCGGAGGCCTACGGCAAGCTCACGGGCCGCCCCGGAATCTGCTTCGTCACCCGCGGCCCCGGCGCCACCAACGCCAGCCACGGCGTCCACATCGCGATGCAGGATTCGACGCCGATGATCCTGTTCGTCGGCCAGGTCGACACCGGCATGCGCGAGCGCGAGGCGTTTCAGGAGCTCGACTACAAGGCTGTGTTCGGCACCATGGCGAAATGGGCGGTCGAGATCGATCGTCCCGACCGCATTCCGGAGCTGGTCGCGCGGGCCTTCCGCGTCGCCATGCAGGGCCGTCCCGGTCCCGTCGTGATCTCGCTGCCGGAGAACATGCTGACCGAGACCGCGGCCGTTGCGGACGCGATGCGTATCGAGCCGGCGGTGAGCTGGCCCGCGCCTTCTGATATCGAGCGCGTTGGCGCCATGCTTGCCAGCGCCAAGGCGCCGCTCGTCATTCTCGGCGGTTCGCGCTGGACAGACGAGGCGACCAGGAGGATCGCGCGGTTTGCCGAGCGGTTCGACCTGCCGGTCGCGACCTCGTTCCGCCGAGCGTCGCTCATCGACGCCGATCACTCGCACTATGCCGGCGATCTCGGCATCGGCCCGAGCCCGGGCCTGAAGGCGCGCATCGACGGCGCCGATGTCATTCTGCTCATCGGCGGCCGCATGTCGGAAATGCCGTCTTCGTCCTACACGCTGTTTGATATTCCGACCCCGCAGCAGAAGCTGATCCACGTGCATCCGGGTTCGGAAGAGCTTGGCCGCGTCTATCAGCCGGCGCTCGCGATTCAGGCGACGCCCGCCGCATTCGCCGAAGCGGTCGAGGCGCTGAAGCCGGCTGGAGCCGTTGCCTGGAAGGGCGAGGCCGCCAAGGCGCATGCCGATTATCTGGCCTGGACCGACAAAGCGCGCGAGCTGCCCGGCACGTTCCAGTACGGCCAGGTCATGACCTGGCTGCGCGACCGGCTGCCGAAGGACGCGATCGTCTGCAACGGCGCTGGAAACTATGCTGGCTGGATCCACCGCCATCACCGCTTCCACAGCTTTGCGGCCCAGCTTGCGCCGACCTCAGGCTCGATGGGCTATGGGGTGCCGGCGGCGGTGCTCGCCAAGCGGCAATATCCGGATCGCACCGTCATCGCCTTCGCGGGCGACGGCTGCTTCCTGATGAACGGGCAGGAGTTCGCGACCGCCGTGCAATACGACGCGCCGCTCGTCGTCATCGTCGTCGACAATTCGCAATACGGCACCATCCGCATGCACCAGGAGCGCGACTATCCCGGCCGCATAGTCGGCACCCAGCTGAAGAACCCGGATTTTGCGATGTACGCAAAAGCGTTCGGCGGCCATGGCGAGCGCGTCGAGCGTACCGAAGAGTTCGCGCCGGCCTTCGAGCGTGCGCTCGCCTCGGGCAAGCCGTCGATCCTCCACTGCATCATCGATTCGCGCGCGATGTCGGTCGGCAAGGACTTTGCCCCTGCGGTGAAGGCTTAAGCCATGTCCAAGGGCCGCCACGTCGCCATCATCGGTGCCGGCGCGGTCGGCGTGATCAGCGCAATCGAAGCGCTGCGCGAGGGACATCGCGTCACGCTGATCGACGCAGGCGAGCCCGGTGGCGAACAGGCGGCGAGCTACGGCAATGCCGGCTGGCTCTCCTCGCATTCGGTGATCCCGCCGGCCGAGCCCGGCGTCTGGAAGAAGGTGCCGTTCTATCTGATGGACCCGCTCGGGCCGCTCGCGATCCGCTGGTCTTACTTGCTGAAGGCGTTGCCCTGGCTGATCAGATATCTGCTCTCGGGCTGGACCGAGGCTCGCGTCGAGAAGACGGCCTTTGCGCTGCGCGACCTCCTGAAGGACGCGCCGCTGTTGCACAGGAAGCTCGCGGAGGAGGCGGGCGTTCCTGAGCTGGTGGAACGCAACGGCGTGATGCATGTGTTTCCGTCACGCGGGAACTTCGACAACGATCTCGGCTGGCGCCTGCGCGGAAAGGTCGGCGTCGAATGGATGGAGCTTAACGCCGACGAGATTCGTCAGCGCGAGCCGGATCTGCATCCGCGCTACACCTTCGGCGTGGTGGTGGAAGAGGCCGGGCGCTGCCGCGATCCCGGTGCCTATGTCGCAGCCCTCGCGCAACATGCGCTGGCAAGTGGCGCGCAGCTTGTGCGGGCCAAGGCGACGGGGCTCAAGCTTTCCGGCAACAAGCTCGTTGCAGTGATCACCGAGACCGGCGAGATTCCCTGCGATGCCGCGGTGATTGCCGCCGGCGCGCATTCGAAGCGGCTCACCGCATCCATTGGTGATCCGCTGCCGCTGGAGACCGAGCGCGGCTATCACGTCATGATCGAGAATCCGGAATCGGGCCCGCGCAGCTCGATGATGGCATCGGATGCGAAGATGGTAGTGAACTGGACCGACAAGGGTTTGCGCGCCGCCGGCACGGTCGAGATCGCAGGCCTCGAGGCCGAACCGAACTGGAAGCGCGCCGAGATCCTGCGCGACAACCTCCTCGGCATGTTCCCGAAACTGCCGACGGACATTCCGTCTTCCCGTATCAAGACCTGGTTTGGCCATCGGCCGAGCATGCCGGACGGACGTCCCTGCATCGGCTACGCGCGCGCCTCGCGCGACGTCGTCTATGCCTTCGGCCACGGCCATATCGGCCTGGTCGGTTCGGCCCGCACCGGCCGTCTCGTCGCCCAGCTTCTGAGCGGCAAGCCACCGGAGATTCCGCTCGCACCGTTCGCGCCCGATCGTTTCCTCTGAGATCGCACCATGACCACTCCAGCCAACTCGTCCTCCCGTATCGCCCGTGGCGGCAAGGCCATCTACGGCGCGCCGCTCGGCATCTTGATGCTGGAGGCGCGCTTTCCTCGCATTCCCGGCGACATGGGCAACGGCACCACCTGGCCTTTCCCCGTGCTCTATCGCGTCGTGAGCGGCGCTTCGCCGGAGAAGGTGGTGCTGAACGGCGCCGCCGGTTTGCTGCCTGATTTCATCGATGCGGCGCAGGATCTGGTGCGGCTCGGGGCCGAAGCCATCACCACCAATTGCGGCTTCCTCTCGCTGTTCCAGAAGGAGATCGCAGCCGCGGCCGGCGTTCCCGTCGCGACCTCGTCACTGATGCAGGTGCCGTGGGTGCAGGCGACCTTGCCGCCGGGCAAGCGCGTCGGTCTCGTCACGGTGTCCGGCTCGACCTTGACGCCGGCCCATCTCGAAGGCGCCGGCGTGCCGCTCGACACGCCGCTGGTAGGCACCGAGCACGGCAAGGAATTCTTCCGCGTCCTGATCAAGGCCGAGAAGGACGATATGGACATCGCTCAGGCCGAGCTTGACGTGGTCGAGGCCGGCAAGGAGCTGGTCGCCAGGAATCCTGATGTCGGCGCCATCGTGCTCGAATGCACCAACATGCCGCCCTACGCGGCCGCGCTTCAGGCCGAGGTCGGACTGCCCGTCTATGATATCTATTCCATGATTACGTGGTTTCATGCCGGACTGCGGCCGCGCCGGTTTGGCTAGAGGTCGAGAAGCTGCCTATCGACCGCATCACCTCCGCGATCAAGGAAGCTAAGCGCAGATCATCCCGCCTTTGCTGCAGCTATACAATCCCTCGATATCTGGTTGTGCCAGACGGTCTGAGCCTCCCTATCAGAACATCGCTAGCATGCTTCCGAAATTCAAGGAGACACGCGGTGCACAGCCCTCAGACCAATCTCGAAACGCGCGCCGGCGATGACTGGCCGTCCGAGCTCTACCGCATCCTGAAAGCCGCCGACGTGCGGCAGATGTCCTATGTGCCCGATGCCGGCCACAGCCAGCTCATCCGCCTGTTCTCAGCCGACCGCGACGTCACCACCAACGTGCTGACGACGGAGGAAGAGGGCATCGCCATTGCCGCGGGCGCCTGGCTCGGCGGGCAGCGCAGCGTGCTGCTGATGCAGTCGAGCGGGGTCGGCAATTGCATCAACATGCTGTCGCTGTCGGCGATCGGGCGATTTCCACTGCTGATGCTGGTGACGATGCGCGGCGAATGGGCCGAGTTCAATCCCTGGCAGGTGCCGATGAGCCGGGCGACGCAGCCCGCGCTGGAGGCGATCGGCCTGAAGGTGATGCGTGCGGAGACGCCGGAGGATCTGGTCGAGACGGTCGAATCGGCCGCAGCGCTCGCCTACCAATCCGATCAGCAGGTCGCAGTCCTGATCGGGCAACGTCTGATCGGCAAGAAGAAGTGGTGATGCCAATGCAAGCTCAACTCGACCGCCGTGCCGCCGTGGCCGCACTCCTGAAGAATCGCAAGGACACGCTGGTCATCTCCGGCCTGGGCTCGCCGACCTACGACCTTCATTCGGTCGGCGACCACGACGGCAATTTTTATCTCTGGGGCGCCATGGGCGGCGCCGCGCTGATCGGGCTTGGCCTCGCTCAGGCCCAGCCGGCAATGCGCGTGCTGGCCCTCACTGGCGATGGCGAGCAGCTCATGGGCCTCGGCGGTCTCGCCACCATCGGCGTTGCGCGCCCGCGCAATCTCGACATCGTCGTGATCGACAACCAGCATTTTGGCGAGACCGGAATGCAGGCAAGCCACACCGGGCGCGGGGTCGATCTCACCGCCATCGCCACGGCCTGCGGCTTTGTTGCGACCGGGACGGTGCGGACGCTCGAGGAAGTGGAGCGCCTCACGCGGCAGATCGCCGAGCCGGCTGATGGTCCGCGGCTTTTTGTCATCAAGGTTCTGGCCGAAAATCCGCCACGATCGCTGCCCTCGCGCGATGCCGTCTTTATCAAGAACCGGTTCCGTGCTCATCTGGGTTTCGCGGCTGCGTAAGCCGGGTCTCACCCGGCAACAGCTTGCCTCAAGCAGCTATTCTGGAGTGGGACCATGAAACTAACCGGCAAGGTCGCCGCCATCACCGGCGCGGCGCGCGGCATCGGCAAGGCTTGCGCGAAACGATTCCTGGACGACGGCGTCAAAGTCGTCATCTCGGATGTCGATGCCGATGGCCTTGCCGCGACGGCTGCCGAACTGGGGCGGCCGGACGCCTTGCGCACCATCGTCGGCAATGTTGCCAGGCGCGCTGACATCGACCAGCTCGTGGCCACCGCCGTGAAGGAGTTCGGCCGGCTGGACGTCATGGTCAACAACGCCGGCGTTGCCCGCAACCAGGACATTCTGGAGATCTCCGAACAGGATTTCGACGACGTCATCGCCATCAACTTGAAGGGTGCGTTCTTCGGGGTGCAGGCGGCGGCCAAGCAGATGATCGCGCAAGGCGGCGGGGTGATCATCAACATGTCTTCGGTCAACGCGCTGCTGGCGATCCCGACGCTCGCGACCTACGCCATCTCCAAGGGCGGCATGAAGCAGCTGACGAGTGTCGCCGCCGTCGCGCTTGCCCCGCACAACATCCGCGTCGTCGCGGTCGGACCGGGTACGATTCTGACCGACATGGTGGCGTCCGCCATCTACACATCCGAAGATGCCCGCAAGACCGTGCTGTCGCGCACGCCGGCGGGCCGCGGCGGCGAGCCGGGCGAGGTGGCTTCCGTCGTGGCGTTCCTGGCAAGCGACGATGCGTCCTACATCACTGGGCAGACCATCTACCCAGACGGCGGCCGGCTGATCCTGAACTATACGGTGCCGGTGAAGTAGATCACTCCGCCGCAACCGTCATCCCGTGGCCCAGCCGTTTCGAAATGCTGCCGGCACAGTCGCGCAAGGCATGGGCGGTCGGGCTGTCCCAGCGCGCATCAAAAGTGCCTTCCGGTCCCATTGCAGTGATGACCAGGGCGACGTGGCCGGAATGGTCGAATACGGGCGCGGAGAATGCGTTGACGCCGGGCAGGGGATCGCCGAGCGCGCGGGCGAGGCCGTGCTTGCGGACCTCTGTGAGCATCTCAGTGACCTTCGCGCCTTTCACCGCGCGCTTCGGATTATATCCGACGCCGTGGCGATCGAGGCCGCTTTCGAGTGCGGCGTTGATGGTCTTCTCCGGCAGGAAGGCCGCAAAGGCCCGCCCTGTAGCGGTCTCCAGCAGCGCCATCACCGAGCCGGCCCGCATCACGATGTGCACGGGCTGGCCAGGCTCTTCGAGCTGCACCACGGTCGGGCCGTGCGTGCCCCAGACCGCCAGCGAGACCGCGTGCCCAATGTGACTTGCGAGCGCCGCGATCTTCGGCCGCGCGATGCGTACGCCGGACAGGCGGCGCAGGCTGATCAGGCCGAGCTCCAGCGCCAGTGCGCCGATCTCGTAGCGGCCAGTGGTCTCGTCCTGCTCGATCAGCCCGATGCGGGAGAAGCTGGCCAGATAAGGATGCGCCTTGGCCGGCGTCATGCCGGCCTCGCGCGCGAGATCGCGCAGCATCATCGGCTCACCGCATCTCGCCAGCGCGCGGAGCAATTCTCCGCCGACCTCGATCGACTGGATGCCGCGGCTTTCTCTCTTCATGCGTCTCCTGGCGTGTGGCTTACGCCGCGTCGCGCTTGGCGGCGCTATCGGCGAGATGACGGCCGGCAATGTAGCCGAAGGTCAGCGCCGGCCCAAGCGTAATGCCGGCACCGGGATAATTGCCGCCCATGATGCTCGCCATGTCGTTGCCGGCGGCATAGAGCCCGGGAATCACCCGTCCCTCCGCATCGAGCGCTCGCGCGTTCTCGTCAGTGACGATGCCGGCATAGGTGCCGAGATCGCCGACCACCATCTTGATCGCGTAGAACGGGCCGTTCTCGATCGGCGCGACGCAGGGGTTCGGGCCGTGCAGCGCATCGCCCTGGTAGCGGTTATAGGCCTTTGATCCCTTGCCGAAGGCCGCGTCATGACCCAGTGGTGCGGTCGCATTGAACTGCTTGACGGTCTCGGTGAACGCGGTGGCATCAATACCCGCTTTTGCCGCAAGCGCCTCCAGCGTCTCGCCGCGCAAGAGATAGCCGGTGTTGAGGTGATGACCTGTTGGCATCGGGAACGGCGGCACGCAGCCGAGGCCGTATTTGCGCAGGGTCGGGTGATCGCAGACGAGGTACGCCGCGATCTCCTCGCCGGGCTTCGCCGCCTTGACCATGGCCTGGACGAAGTCGTGATAGGAATTGCCCTCGTTGGCAAAGCGCTTGCCGTCGCGCATCACCGCGATTACGCCGGGTTTTGCGCGGTCGATGAAATGCGGCATCACGCCGTTTGAACCGTCCTTGCGCTTGGTGACCGAGACCGGGACCCAGGCTGCCGCGTTCGGCAGGCGGTCCTCGACACGCCCGCCGGCGCTTTCTGCAAGGCGCAGGCCGTCGCCGGTGTTGCCGGTCGGTCCCGGCGAAAAATGCTCGTTGCCGGTCGGCGCGTGTGGGAACATCTTCTTGCGCCGTTCCACATCGTGCGGAAAGCCGCCGCAGGCGAGCACGACGCCTTGTCTTGCACGAATGCGGACGTCGCGTCCCTCGCGGGCGACAATGGCGCCGGTGACAGTGCCGTTCTCGACCGTCAGCTCACGCACCGGCGAGGACAGCCACATCGGAATCTTCAGGTCTTGCGCGGATTTTGCCAGGCGCCCGGCGAGCGCATTGCCGTTGGTCAGGGTCATGCCGCGGCCGTAGCGCAGCACGTCCATCAAATGGCGCGACAGGCGCTTTGCGACATAGACGGCCGAGGTCAGCGACTTCGTCGCGCGCATGAAATGGACGATGTCTCCTTGCCGGATCCGAGCATCATGCCGAATACGGTCAGCTCCGGCAGGGGCATGCCGAGGGTCTTGATCTGGTCGCCGAGCTCTCGGCCGTCGAACGGGCGCGCCACCATCGAACGGCCACCCTGGGTGCCTCCGGGCGCCTCGGCGTGGTAGTCCGGGAATACCAGCGGCATGTCGAAGCGGAGCGCGGTCTTGCTGGTGAAGAAACCGACCGCCTCGGGCCCGGCGCTCAGGAATGCATCGACGCGCGCGGCGTCATAATTGTTGCCGGCTTCGTGCCGCAGATAGGTGCGGGCCTGCTCCGGCGTCTCCTCGATGCCGTAAGCCTTCGCCAGCGACGTGCCGGGAATCCACAACCAACCGCCGGAGCGGGCGGTAGTGCCGCCGAAGCGTGGCTCCTTCTCGACGATCAGGACGTCGAGGCCGCGATAGCGCGCGGTGATCGCGGCCGACATCCCGGATGCGCCAGATCCGGCCACGAGCACATCGCACTCGTAAGTCTCAATTGCGTTGCGCTCGTTGCCGGTCATGCGGGCCTCACTTCTTGAGCAGCGGACATTTGGACTCGGAGACCGGGCGGAAGGCGTCCTCGCCCTTTACCGTCTTGACGATCTCCAGGTAATCCCAAGGCTCCTTGGACTGCTCGGGTGTTTTCACCTTGGCGAGATACATGTCGCGAATGACGCGGCCGTCCTCGCGCAAGCGTCCGCCATGAACGAATGTATCCTCGATTGGCAGCTCGCGCATCTTGGCCATCGCCTTTGCGGGGTCATCGGTGCCGGCGGCCTTGATGGCCTTGAGATAATGCAGCACCGAGCCGTAGACGCCGGTCTGGATCATGGTCGGCATCACCTTGGTGCGCTCGTAGAATTTCCGCGACCATGCGCGGGTCGCCTCGTCCATGTTCCAATACGACGCCGTGGTCATGTAGGTGCCCTGCGCGGATTTGAGGCCGATCGCATGCACGTCGGTGTCGAACATCAAGAGGCCGACCAGCTTCTGGCCGCCCTGGACCAGGCCGAACTCGCCGGACTGCTTGATGGCGTTGTCGGTGTCCTGGCCGGCATTGGCGAAGGCCACCACATCGGCCTTCGAGCTTTGCGCCTGCAGCGCGAAGGAGGAGAAGTCCGCCGTGTTGGTCGGGTGCTTCACGCCGCCCAAAACCTTGCCGCCCATCTCGTTGATGAAGCGCGTGGCGTCCTTCTCGAGCTGTTGGCCAAAGGCGTAGTCCGCGGTGATGAAGTACCAGGATTTTCCGCCTTCCTTGATCACCGCGGAGGCCGTCACCTTGGACAGCGCATAGGTGTCATAGGTGAAGTGCACGGTGTTCGGGCTGCACAGCTCGTCAGTCAGCGAGCTCGCGCCGGGGCCGGAGAGCAGCGCGATCTTGTTGCGCTCGCGCACCATGTTGTGCACGGCGATCGCGATGCCGGAATTGGGGATGTCGACGACGGCATCGACCTTGCCGTTGTCGAACCAGCCGCGCACGATCTGCACGCCGACGTCGGTCTTCATCTGATGGTCGGCGCTGATGATCTCGATCGGCTTGCCGAGCACGGTGGGCCCGAATTCCTCCACCGCCATCTTCGCGGCTTCGACCGAGCCAGGCCCGCTGTTGTCGCGGCCCCAGCTCGATAGATCCGTGAGCACGCCGATCCGCACCGCGTCGTCGGAGACTTGCGCGCTCGCGACGGTGGTCATGGCAGCCGAAGACATGGCCGCGAGCATGGCGCAGGCCAAAAACCCTCTCATCGTCATTCCCTCTCTTTTATGGGCCGCTTGGCGCGGCTGGTTGTTCTGGAGTTAATTAGATAATGACGAATCAATTTGTCAATGACGAATAGCGGTCCTGGGGTGGGTTCCGCTGTCCCGCGGACGGCGCCGCCAAAGTGAGCGCGCAACTGCTCCCACACCCGTCATTGCGAGCGGAGCGAAGCAATCCAGAATCCTTCCGCGGGGGCACTCTGCATTGCTTCGTCGCAAGGGCTCCTCGCAATGACGGGTGTTGAAGCAGCGACGCGCAAAATTTCGCACCGTAATCCCCGGGCAAGCCAACACGCCCGCAGGTTGCAACCGCCATTATGATTGGCCATGATGCCGCCCGGGAATTTTGGGGCGCATGGCATGACGGCAGCATCGGGGGTCTCCGCGGCGGCGGAGAAATCGACGACGGCGCATGTGGTGTGGGCGAGCGCGCTCGGCACCGCGATCGAGTGGTACGACTTCCTGATCTACGGCACGGCCGCCGCCCTCGTGTTCAACAAGTTGTTCTTCCCGAGCTTCGATCCCTTCGTCGGCACGCTGGCGGCGTTCTCAACCTATGCAGTCGGCTTCGTGGCGCGGCCGATCGGCGGCGCGATCATCGGGCATTATGGCGACCGGCTCGGCCGCAAGAAGATGCTGGTCGCGACCATGATCGCGATGGGGCTCGGCACGTTCCTGATCGGCTGCCTGCCGACCTACAGCCAGATCGGCGTCTGGGCGCCAATCTTCCTTGTCATCTTGCGCTTCATCCAGGGCATCGGGCTCGGTGGCGAGTGGAGCGGCGCGGTGGTCATGGTGGCCGAGCACGCCGGCAATCGCCGCGGTTTCTATGGCAGTCTGGTGCAGATCGGCTTTCCCGTCGGCGTCGCCGCCTCCACCGGCATTTTTGGTCTGATGACGAAACTGCCCGAAGCCGATTTCCTCAGTTGGGGCTGGCGCGTGCCGTTCCTGATCAGCATCCTGCTCGTCGGGATCGGCTTCATCGTGCGGCTGAAACTCGCGGAGACGCCGCACTTCAAGGAGGTGGTCGAGCGCAACGAGGTGCTGGCACAGCCGGTGATGGAAGTCCTGCGCCGCGACTGGCGCAGTTTCCTGCTCGCGATCGGCATCACCGTCTCTGAAGTCGGGCTCGCTTATCTCCTCACCGTCTTCACCGTGGTCTATGCCAAGACGCAGCTCGGCCTACCGCGGCAGGTGATCCTGGATGCGGTGGTCTATGCCGCGCTCGTCGAGCTCGCGACGCTGCCGCTCGCCGGCTGGCTGTCCGACATCTTCGGCCGCAAGGCACTGTATCTCGCCGGCGGCGTATTCACGGTGGCGCTGGCGTTTCCGTTGTTCTGGTTCCTCGACACCAGGGAGCCGGCGCTGATCACGCTCGCGCTCGTCGTCACGATGACCCTGACGCATGCGCTGCTGTTCGGGCCGAAGGCCGCCTTCATGCCGGAGCTGTTCCGCACCCAGGTGCGCTACAGTGGTGCGTCGCTGGGCGCCAACGTCGCGGCCGCGCTCAGTGGCGGCTTCTCGCCGCTGATTGCGACGGCACTGCTCGCATGGGCCGGCTCGTACTGGGCGGTGTCGGTCTACATCATCGGGCTCTCGATCATCACGATCATCGCAACGCTGATGGCGCCGGAGACCGCGCGGGGCCCGCTGAGATCCTGAGGGCGGCTAACGGCAGGCGGGATTCGCGACTGCTGGAAATACCAGGAAGGTGATGGTCGCTGGCGCAAGCCGGATCGTGCCCGCCGATGCTGCGCGCGGCTCAAGCCGGGGTAGCTCGTCATCGGCATTCAGCGCGAGCGACTTGCCGTTCAGCTGCACGGTCGCGTCTTGCAGCCGCTTCGCATGCAACGTGTAACGCTCTGCGGGATGTGACAGCGTCAGGGTGGATGATGCATGCCGCGACGCGTTGATCGCGAGCACGGACACCGCACCCCGCATGGCCGGATGGCAATGCGCATAGAGATGGAGATCTGGCGCGGCGACCGAGCTCGTGTCGAGCACAACCGTTCCCATCAGCCGGTGCCAGAGCAGCGCAGCCCAGTAGTTCGGCCGCGGACGGAACGTCCCTTCGTCGAGCAGGCCGTAGTCGCTGGCGGCCAGCGTGTTGTGCATCACGACCTGGACACCAGCTCTTGCCAGCCGCCCGAGCTGGTCGAGATAGCGGAACGCGTCGAGAAAAGTCTTGTCCCAGCGATTGCCTCCGCAGGCGGCATCCGCGGTCTCCGTCAGCCAGATCGGTTTGCCCGGCTCGAACATGTCGCGCAGCGCGCTGTAGATCGCGAGACTCGCGTCGGTCCGCGCCAGCCATTGCTCCGAAAGCGCCTGCGCCGGATCGTCACGGCCGTCGCAGCGCGGCGAGAGCGTGTTGTAGTGATGATAGGAGAAGCGATCGAGACCGGGGCCGCATGCGGCGAGCAGGTCGCGCGTGGCGATGCCGGACCCGGATGGCGACGGCGCATCGCCGATTGAACCCGGACCGACGATCAGCGTCTCGGGCGCCGCCCGTTGCATCCATTCGCGAAAAATCCTGAAGTCGCGGCCATAAGCCTTCGCATCATATCCAGGCGGCGCGCCGTTCGTCGCGGCGAGGTTTGGTTCGTTCATGAATTCCACCGCCGCGATGTGGCCGCCCAGCGAACGCGTCGTGTCGATCAGGCGCTCCGCCTGATCGGTCTTCCACGCGCCATCCGCATCGCGGCTGCCCGGACTGATCGCAAAGGAGGTGACGATCTGCGCGTCAACCGCGCGGGCGAAGTCGATAACGCCACGCCATTGCGCGCGGCTGAGCACGGTGTTGAAGCCGGCAGGCGGTGCGGCCGGCGCGTCGTCGCCGTCCGCGAAATAGGTTGCATTCGCCCAGGTGCCGCTCACGCGCAGATAGGCCGGCGCCAAGGCCGCGGCGAGCTTGCGGAGACGCCGGTTGGCAAGATCGATTGGCGGTCTGTCGCTGTAGCCATCACGCTGCATCTGATGTTGCGCATAAGGTCTCCAAAAGCGACCGCCGGTCACCTCGACCATCTCGACATTGTAGGATTGAAAGCGCGGGTCGATCGTGTCGATCACCGTCATGCGCGACGGTGCGATCACAGGCTCGCTTGCACTTGCCGCGCGACTTATCGCAGCGACGAGCAATGCGGCGCCGATCACGCGCGCGATGCGCAGGCGGCTGTGTCGCTCCATTGCCGGCCTTGTATACACGTCCTGACGCCTTCTTATGCGCGCTGCCGAAAGCCGATGCAGCTGGGCGAACCATTAACCGCTTTTATGCGGCGAATTTTTACTTCCAATTTTACTTCTCAACATCCCGCCCATGGCCTCGCCGCAATTGATCAGATCCGCAGCCGGTCAATGGCGATCTGTGCGCAGCGTTCATTGTAGCCAACGAGGGTTGCCATGCTTGACGGGGACGAAGTGACATCCGCTGCCAATCCGGCGGGGACGAACGACAAATCGACGAAAAAGCTGAGCCGGCGCACGCTGGGGGGCGGCCGCAGTTGCGGGCGCAGCCGCAGGAGCGGACGCGATCCGCGGCTTCCCGACCGATGCGCCAGCGCAGGTTTGCACGCTCCAGCGTATCAATGGCGTAATCGCGATAGAGGGGCTCCTAGTGGGCGGCGGATTGCTCGCCGGTCATCCAGACCAACTGCTCGCGCCGCACCACCTGGCCGCCGGTGTGGACGGCTGGGTGAGGCCCCGCCGCCGCACGCGACCTGTTCTCATCAATTAGAGGACGTGGCCAGTCCAGTGTTGCTGGCATACTGAATATTGATTATCAGGTGGGCCGGCGCGCATGATGCGCCCAACGAACATAAAAAGGGAGCACAAAACATGAAAGAGATCTCAGCAACGCGACGAGAGCTGCTCGCAATTGCCGCGGTGGCAAGTGCTGCTTCAATCGCGGAAGTTGCGCCGGCTGCGGCGCAGGCCGGGCAAAGGCCGATCTTTCCGGTGCCGATGGTCACCATCCCGATCGTCGGCGAGACCAGCGTGTTCCAGGTCCGCCGCATCTACTGCATCGGGCGTAACTATGCGGCGCACGCGATCGAGCGGGGTTCGGATCCGAGCCGCGAGCCGCCGTTCTTCTTCCAGAAGCCGACCGACGCGATCCAGAACGTCGCGATCGGCGAGGTCGCGGATCATCCCTATCCGTCGCTGACCAAGAACTATCATCACGAGGTCGAGCTGGTCGCTGCGCTGAAATCCGGCGGCAGCAACATTCCGGCCGAGAAGGCGCTCGATCATGTCTATGGCTACGCGCTCGGCCTCGACATGACCCGGCGCGATCTTCAGAACGGCATGGCCGCGGAGAAGAAGCCCTGGGAGATCGGCAAGAGCTTTGACCACGCTGCGGTGATCGGCCCGATCCATCCGGCCAGCAAGACCGGCCATTTCGAGAAGGGCGCCATTTCACTGGCGATCAACGGGACGGTGAAGCAGAGCTCGGATCTCAGCAAGATGATCTGGAGTGTCGCCGAGCAGATCGCAAAGCTCTCGGAAGCGTTCGAGCTCAAGGCCGGCGACATCATCTATTCCGGCACGCCGGAGAATGTCGGCCCCGTGGTGAAGGGCGACGTGCTGCTGTGCAAGCTCGATGGCTTGCCGGACATGTCGATCAAGATCGCCTGACTGATCCAGCCCGGGTCGGGAGTGCAATATGTTGCGTTATGCCGTAGTCGTCATGTTGGGGTTGGCCTTCGCTGTCACCGGCGCTGTAACGGGGAATGCTGAAGGCGCGAGCGACATCGCGCCGACGGGAGCGTTGCGCGTGGCGGTGGCCGTCGGCCCCGCCGCGTCGGCGTTCTGGACGACGCGTGATCCCGCAGACGGAAAGCCGCGCGGCGTCACCGTAGAACTCGCCAAGGCTGCCGCCGACAAGTTGCACGTTCCTCTGCATCTGGTCGAATACCAGAGCTCCGACGAGATCGCCGCCGCCAGCAGCAAGGACGTCTGGGATCTCTCCTTCATGCCGGCCGACGTCAAGCGCGAGCAGTTCGTGGATCAGGGCCCAGCTTACGTCGCCTATATGAGCGGCTATCTCATTCGCGCCGGTTCGGACATCCGCGCCGTTGCGGATGTTGATCGTGCGGGAGTGCGGGTCGGTTGCATCGAGGGGACCTCGACGTCGCGGACGGTCGAGAAGTCGCTGAAGCAGGCGAAGCTGACGAAGTTCGTGAAGCCGGAACAGGCGGCCGAATTAATCGGCAAGGGGGAGCTGGATGCCCTCGCGATGGGTATTGGGGGCGTTGGAAGACCTCTCGCGTAAGCTGCCGGGAACGAAGTTGCTGGACGAGGTGATCCAGTCGAGCGGCGTGGTCGTGGTCGTGCCCAAGGGCAAGGCGGTGGCGAAGGCCTGGGCCGCGCATTTCCTGGATGAGGCCAAGCCGGATGGCACGGTGCGCCGCGCGCTCGACAGCAACGGATTTACCAGCGACAAGGTCGCGCCGTAGTTGCCGATCTGCCTCCGCTGGGACCACAATCTGAAGCAGAGGCCTTTGAATTGCCGGAGTTCCATCGGCGATTGCCCTGTGTTGGGCAACGAACAAACCTCGTGCAGCCATATTTAAGTATGAGTCACTCCCGTGAGGGAGACGCTCCGATGAACAAAGCTCTGATCACTGCCGTCGTGATGCTGGCTAGCGTGCCTGCAAGCGCCGCCGCGCAGGAGCGCGCTGGTGCTGCGGCGTTGGGAGCCGTGTCAGGCGCCGTCGTGCTGGGTCCGATCGGTGCCGTCGCGGGGCGCGGTGGTCGGTTATACCGCCGGACCTGCAATCGCCCGGTCCTGGGGCGTGAGAGGTTCACGCTCGGCGAGACATCGGCAACTGCCGCGTCGCGAGGCGTACCGCGCGGCGGCGACCGGGGGTCCGCCGCGCACACGCGAGTCGATGGATGCCAATGGCCAGATGAGAGCTGCCAGCAATCCGCCGGTCCAAGCCGCGCCTGCGGTGCAGCCTGTTCAAGCTGCTCCTGTGGTGCCCGCGCAGACCACGACGCCGCCGGTTCAAGGATTCGACTGAGGTCAGCTTACGCCGCCGCCTTCGGCCGCAATCGATCGACAGTCCGCGCGATCAACGCGGCCACCTCCGCCACCTTCGGACCGATGCGAAATTCCGGGCCGGCGACGACGACCGAGAGTCTGCGATCGCTGATCGGCAGCGGGATCGCGGCGCCCGCGAGGTCGCGGCTATAGTCGGCGAAGCTCTGGCAGTAACCGCGCGCGATCGAATTGCGCAGCTCGGTCTCGACCGCGTCTATGCTGATCGGCGTTGACGGACCGTACTGCTTGAATTCGATCTTGCGATAGACGGAGTCGCGCTCCTCCGGCGAATATTGCAGAAGCAGGGCGCGGCCGCTGGCGGTGGCGTGAATCGGCACGCGGTGGCCGATGGTCGCGAAATAGCGGATCGCGGCCTGGGACTCGACGACGTCAATGAACACGGCCATCACGCCGGCCGGCGCCACGATGGAGGCGGTCTCGCCGGTCTCGGCCGAGAGGTCGGCGATCAGCGTGTGTGTCCACGGCGGCAGCGGCTCGACCTCGGAGATCATCCGCGCCATCGCCAGCCAACGCGGCGTCGGGTAGAAGCCGGCCCGCGGCCGCGGTTCGTAGAGATAGCCTTTCTCCGACAGCGTCGCGAGCAGGTTGAAAGTCGACGAGCGCGGCCAGCCGAAATGGTCGGCGATCTCGGCAAGCGTCGCCGGTTTCCTCGTTTGCGCGAAGAACTCCATGATCTCCAGGACGTTTGCGGCTTGGCGAACGATCATGGTGAGGCTTGCATCCTGATCTAGGGCTGGCCGAGGATTTTCTTCGCGGCGCGAAGATGCGGCTTGTCGATCATCTGGCCGTCGAGACGCAGAGTACCGGAGTTCGGATTGTTCGCGAATGCCGCGATCACCTTCTCTGCCCAATTACGCTCGGACTCGGTCGGCTCGAACGCCGCGTTGACGACGTCGACATGCTTTGGATGGATCAGCGCCTTCGCCGAAAAACCGTCGCGCCGCGCGGCGCGCGTTTCCTGCTCGAGTCCTGCCAGATTGTCGATGTCGGTATAGACGGTGTCGATCGGCGCGACTTCGGCCGCCGCCGCCGCCATCAGACAGAGATCGCGTGCCAGACGATAAGGGCTGTGGAACACGCCACCTGACGCCTTTTCAGTAGCGCCGAGCGAAGCGGAGAGATCTTCCGCGCCCCATATCAAGCCGGCAAGGCGCGCGGAGCAGCCCTTGTAGCTGCCCAGCCCGAAGATCGAGCCGGCGGTTTCGGTCGCGACGCAGACGATGCGCGTCGTGCCGACCGCGATGCCGGCCGCAGCCTCCAAGGCTTCAAGCCAGGTTGCGACCTGGCGCACGTCGTCGCCGCCTTGCGATTTCGGCAGCACGATGCCGTCGGGCTTGCCTGGCATCACCGCGGCGAGGTCAGCGAGCGTCATGCCGGTGTCGAGCGCGTTGACACGGACATAGAGCTGATGGGGGCCGCGAGAGCCCTTCAGCATCGCCAGCGTCAACCCGCGCGCTTCCGGCTTCTTGTCGGTGACGACAGAGTCCTCGAGATCGATGATCAACGCGTCGGCGTTGCCTTCGCTGGCCTTCTCGAATTTTCGCGGGGAGTCGCCCGGCACGAACAGCATCGAACGCATCAGACCGGCCTCTTGTGCATCATCGCCATGCGGCGGCATTTGCCGACGATCTCGTCGTTCTGGTTGAGCGCGTGGTGCTCGAACTCGACGATGCCCGCCTTGGGGCGCGATTTGGATTCCCTCAACGAAAGCACCTTTGTCGTCGCCCGCAAAGTGTCGCCATGGAAGACCGGCTTTGGAAAAGTGACGTCGGTCATGCCGAGATTGGCGACGGTGGTGCCCATGGTCGTATCATAGACCGTCATGCCGATCATGATGCCGAGGGTGTAAAGGCTGTTGAAAATGCGCTGGCCGAACTCGGTCTGGGCCGAAAAATGCGCGTCGATGTGCAGCGGCTGCGGGTTGAGCGTCAGCAGGCTGAACATGGTGTTGTCCATCTCCGTGACGGTCCGGCTCAGGGGATGCCTGAACTCCTGGCCCACGGAAAAATCTTCGAAATAAAGTCCGGCCATCGTGGTTTCCTCCCTGTGTCTCGATTTTTGCCGGCGCCCGCTGCTTACGGCGGCGCCGCCAGGTGAACTGCTTCTTGCTCTGCAAGCTGCTCGATCTCGTCCACCGAGAAGCCGGCCTCGGCCAGGATGTCGCGGCCGTGCTGGCCGAGTGTCGGCGCGGGGCCGGCGGGCTCGGGCTGGGTCACGCTCCAGGTCGAGGGCACGCGCATCTGCCGGATGCGGCCTTCCACGGGGTGATCTACAGTCTGGAAGAAGTCGATCGCATTGAGATGCGGATCGTCCAGAATCGTCTCCAGCGTGTGCATCGGCATCACCGGAATGTCGGCGCGCTCCAGCAGCTCGCGCCATTCCGCGGTGGTGCGCGTGACGAAGATGTGGCCGATCTCCTCGTAGATCTCGTCAATATGCTTCGTGCGCGCAGCGTGGTTGGCAAAACGCGGCTGATCGAGGAAATGCGGTTGCCCGATCGCCTCGAAGAAGCTGCGCCAGTGCTTGTCGTTGTAGATGAGGACGCAGAGATAGCCGTCGCTGGTCTTGTAGGGTTTGCGATAGCGCGAGAGCAGGCGGGCATAGCCGCCGTGGTCGAGCGGCGGATCGTAGGTCAATCCGCCCAGATGATCGACCAGCACGAACTCCGTCATGGATTCGAACATCGGCACGTCGATGCGTTGGCCGATGCCGGTGCGCTGCTGGTGCATCAGTCCGCCCATGATGGCATTGACCATCATCAGTCCGACGATGCGGTCGGCGATGGTGACAGGAACGTAGCGCGGCGTGCCGTCGCCGGCGGCGGCGAGCAGTGTCGGAATGGTGGCCGCGCCCTGAATGAGATCGTCATAGGCGGGCTTGGCGGCATAGGGGCCGGACTGGCCGTAGCCGAACGCGCCGACATAGACGAGGGACGGATTGACCTCGCGAAGCGTCTCGTAGTCGAGGCCGAGCCGCGTCATCGCCTGCGGGCGCACATTATAGACCAGCGCGTTGGCACGCTTCGCCAGCCGCAGCAGCGTGTCGCGCCCTTCCTTCTTCTTGAGGTCGAGGACGATGCTGCGCTTGCCGCGGTTGGCGTTGAGAAACATCCCGCCCATGCCGGGTGTGCGGCCGGGACCGATCTGGCGAACGATGTCGCCCTCGGGGCTCTCGACCTTGATGATTTCAGCGCCCATGTCCGCCAGCACCTGGGTGCCATAAGGGCCCATCAGCACGGAAGTCAGGTCGAGAATGGTGAAGCCGGCGAGCGGTCCCATAGGGCCTCGTTCATTGCGTTCATATACGTGGAGTTAGAATTCATAAATATCCCGTGTCAATTCGAGGACCTCTCAATTCGGCGCATAGCCCCATGCACTATTCATATACTTGACATACAAATTCACCTATATGTATTTTTATCTCAAGCAAGAACTGGAGCGGGGCCAAGTGGTGGCAGCGAGATGCTGCCGCCGCCGGCATGGGACGCGTCAAGGAGAACGAGATGAAGAAGATTTTGCCCTGGGCTGCCGCAGCGCTCGCGCTCTCGCTGCCGGTCTCGACGCGACAGGCGCAGGCGCTGGAGCTGAAGGTCGCCGACTCCTTCCCCGCGGGGCACTATCTCGTCCGCCTGATGCTCAAGCCGTGGATGGACGACGTCACCAAGCGCACCAATGGCGCGGTGACCTTCACCTATTATCCGAACCAGCAGATCGGCAAGGCCGCGGACATGCTGCGGCTCACCCAGTCGGGCGTGGTCGACATCGGCTACATCGGGCCGTCTTATGTCTCCGACAAGATGCCGCTATCGGAAGTTGCGCAATTGCCAGGCGCGTTCGAAACCGCCTGCCAGGGTACGCTCGCCTACTGGAAGACCGCGCGCGAAGGCGTGTTGGCCAAGCAGGAATATGCGCCCAACAAGATCAAGCTGCTGTTCGAGGTGGTGCTGCCGCCCTACCAGGTGTGGACCGCCAAGCAAAAGGTCGACACGACCAAGGACATGGGCGGCCTGAAGCTGCGTACCACCGGCGGCGCGCAAGACCTGACCTTGCGCGCGCTCGGCGCGGTGCCGGTGCGCATGGCTGCACCCGATGCCTATGAATCGCTGTCGCGCGGCACAATGGACGGCCTGCTGTTCCCGATGGAGAGCGTCGTTGCCTATGGGCTCGACAAGCTGGTCAAGCACGCAACGGAAGGCGTCAGCTTCGGCAGCTTCATCGTCGCCTATTCGATCAACCAGTCGGTTTGGGACAAGCTTCCGGACGACGTGAAGAAGGCGATGAACGACGCGTCGGAGGCGATCGAGCCTGTGGCCTGCGCCCAGGTCGACAAGGAAACGGAGACGACCAAGAAGCACCTTCAGGACCAGGGCGTCACTTTCGAGCCGCTGCCGGAGGCGACGCGCACCGAGATGAAGGACAAGCTGAAGGGCGTCGGCCAGGAATGGGCGGCTGGGCTCGACAGCCGTGGCAAGCAGGCGTCCGCCGCGCTGAAGGAGTTCGAAGGCCTGCTCGCCGCCGGCGGCGCCAAATAAGGCGCGAAGTAAGGCGCGAAGTCATCCGACAGGGAAGAAGGAGACGCGAGAGGTGATCAAGCGGGCGGGATATGTGCTCGGCGTGCTGGAGCGCGCGCTGACAGTGATCGCGGTGGTGTTTCTGTTCGTGATCATGCTGCTTGTCGTAACCGACGTGTTCATGCGCTACGCGCTGAACCGTCCGTTCTCCTTCACCTACGATCTGATCGGGCTTTATCTGCTCGCCGGCGTGTTCTTCTTCACGGTCTCGGACGCTCTGCGCGAGCACGCCCATGTCGGCGTCGATATCCTGCTGTCGCGCTTCTCGCCGGCGGGACGGCGGCTCTCGGAGATCATCACCGCGCTTGTGGGCCTGTTCGTCTTCGTCCTGATCTGCAAGGTCGGCCTCGAGCGTGCGGTGGAAAATTACGAGCAGCATGACGTGCTGGCTGGCGCGATTGCCTGGCCGACCTGGATCTCGGCGGCGCTGGTGCCGCTCGGCTGCGGCGTGCTGGTGCTGCGATTGCTGCTCCAGCTCGTCGGCAATCTGCTGAGCCTCGTCAGCGGCCGTGACCTCTATCCGCTGCCGCCGGTGACCGGCGTTGGCGAAGCACGATCCTTTGAGTAACGGCAGGCAATCATGACACCCTTCATCGTTCTCGCCCTGCTGTTCGGCCTGCTCGCACTCGGCACGCCCGTCGGCTTCGCGATGGCCTTTTCCGGTTCGGTCGGCCTCGTGATGGTCGGCGGCTGGAGCACACTGTTCGGCATTTTGCAAACCGCGCCGCTCTCGACCGTCTCCTCCTACGAGCTGATCACCATCCCGATGTTCCTGCTGATGGCGGACCTCGTGCTGCTGTCGGGTGTCGCGGACGATTTATTCAAAACGGCCTCGGCCTGGGTCGGCCGCATCCCCGGCGGGCTCGGCATGGCCACCGCGCTGGCCGGCGCCGGTTTTGGCGCGATCTGCGGCACATCGACGGCCTCGGCCGCAACCCTGTCCTCGACCAGCCTGCCGGCGATGATCCGCCAGGGCTATGAGCCGAAGATGGCCGCAGGCGTGGTCGCGATATCAGGCACGCTGTCGATGCTGCTGCCGACTAGCGTCGCACTCGTCATCTTCGGTCTCCTTGCCGAGGTAAATATCGGCAAGCTGCTCGTCAGCGGCATCATCCCCGCGATCCTCGTCACCATCACCATCATGGCCACGATCTACTTCCTGGTCTGGCAGGATCCATCGCGCGCGCCGCCCGCCAAGTCGGTGCCGTGGCGCGAAAAATTCGCGCTGCTGTGGCAGGTCTCGCCAATGGTGGTGCTGTTCTCGATTGTCACAGGCACGATCTATCTCGGCGTCGCCACGCCGACGGAGGCCTCCGCGTTCGGTGCGTTCGGCGCCTTCCTGCTCGCGATCGTCAAGGGCAAGATCACGCCGTCGTCGCTTTACGCGACGCTGCTGCGTGCCTGCCATGGCACCTGCATGATCATCATGATCCTGGTCGGTGCGTCGATCTTCGGCTACTTCTTCACGCTCACCCACGTGACCCAGGATCTTGTCGCCTGGGTCGGCTCGCTGCCGGCCTCGCGCTGGGTCATCATCACGCTGATCCTGTGCGGCTACATCGTGCTCGGATCCTTCATGGACCAGATCGCGATCCTGGTGCTGACCGTGCCGATCGTGCTGCCGCTGATCAAGACGCTCGGCTTCGATCCGATCTGGTTCGGCGTCATCAAGATCGTCACCGCCGAGGTCGGCATGATCACGCCCCCGGTCGGGCTCAACTGTTTCATCGTCGCCCGCTATGCCAAGCGGCCGGTCGCGGAGGTGTTCCACGGTACCTTCCCGCATTTCATTGCGCACCTGATTGTCATTGCGATCCTGGTGGCGTTTCCGTCTATCATCCTCTGGCTGCCCTCGCAGATGGGGCGCTAGAACTAACGAGCCTCCACAAGGAGACCAACATGGATTTCGCGCTCACCGATCAGCAAGAGGCCATTCGCGACGCCATCGCAAAGATCTGCGAAGGCTTTCCCGATGCGTACTGGCTGAAGAAAGACCATGACGGCGGCTTTCCGCACGACTTCCACAAGGCGCTGGCCGACGCCGGCTGGCTCGGCATCTGCGTGCCGGAAGCCTATGGCGGCTCCGGGCTCGGCATCACCGAAGCCGCGATCATGATGCGCGCGATCGCGGAATCCGGCGCAGGGATGTCCGGCGCATCCGCGGTGCACATCAACGTCTTCGGCCTCAATCCCGTCGTCGTGTTCGGCACCGAGGAGCAGCGCAAGCGCATGCTGCCGCCGATGGTCGAAGGCCGCGAGAAGGCGTGCTTCGCCGTCACCGAGCCCAACACCGGCCTCAACACCACGCAGCTCAAGACCCGCGCCGTCGCCAAGAACGACCGCTACATCGTCAATGGCCAGAAGGTGTGGATCTCGACCGCGCAGGTCGCGCACAAGATCCTGCTGCTGGCGCGCACCACGCCGCTGGAGGAAGTGCGCTCGCCGACGCATGGGCTGAGCCTGTTCTATACGGACTTCGACCGCAACAAGATCAAGGTCCACGAGATTGAGAAGATGGGCCGCAAGATCGTCGATTCCAACGAGCTGTTTTTCGAGGACTTCGAGATTCCGATGGAAGACCGCATCGGCGAAGAAGGCAAAGGCTTCCAGTACATCCTCGAAGGCATGAACCCCGAGCGCATCCTGATCGCGGCGGAAGCGGTCGGCCTCGGCAAGGTCGCGCTGTCGCGCGCCACCGAATACGCCAAGACCCGCGTTGTGTTCAACCGGCCTATCGGCAAGAACCAGGGCATCCAGCATCCGCTGGCCATAAACTGGGTCGAGCTCGAAGCGGCGTGGCTGATGGTGATGTCGGCGGCGTGGCAATACGACAAGGGCATGCCCTGCGGCGGTGCCGCCAATGCCGCGAAATACATTGCGGGTGAGGCCGGATACCATGCCTGCGAGCAGGCGGTGATGACCCATGGCGGCTTCGGCTATGCCAAGGAATTCCACGTCGAGCGGTACTTGCGCGAAGTTCTGATCCCGCGCATCGCGCCGGTCAGCCCGCAGCTCGCGCTCAGTTTTATCGCGGAAAAGGTGCTTGGACTGGCCAAGTCATACTAGGCTTTCCCGCGGACTTTCGGCAGGGCCGCCAATGAACCTCGCTCACCATCTCCTGCGTGCCGCCAAAGCCGATGCGTCCGCGCCGGCGTTGCTCAAAGGGTTGACGCCGGTTGCCGATTACGGCCGGCTCGCCGCGACGGTGGCGTCGCTGGCTGCATCGCTGCAGCAGCGCTTTGGCCTGGCGAAGGGCGATCGCGTTGCGCTGCTGATGAAGAACGTGCCCGATTACGTCGCCTGTCTCTATGCCTGCTGGCATGCCGGGCTGGTTGCCGTTCCCATCAACGCAAAGCTGCATCCGCGCGAGGTCGCGTTCATTCTCGACAACTCGGGTGCGGCGGTCGTCTTCGTGACCGAGGACATGGCGAGCGTTGCCTTCGAGGCGTCGGCGCTTGTTACGGCCAAGCCGCGCATCGTCGAGATCGGCTCGGCCGAGCATCGTGGTCTCGAAAAGACTGACGGCATTGCCATCGCCGATGTCGTGAGCACAGATCCCGCCTGGATCTTCTACACCAGCGGCACCACCGGGCGTCCGAAGGGCGCGGTGTTGAGCCACCGCAATCTGCTTGCGATGGCGCTGAACTATCTCGCCGAGATCAATCCGGTCGTGCCGGGCGAAGCGCTGCTGCACGCCGCACCGATGTCGCACGGTTCAGGCCTCTACATGGTGCCGCACGTGCTCGGCCTGGGCGCACAGATCATTCCGGAGAGTGGCCGCTTCGAGCCGGACGAGATCCTTGAGCTGACGGCAAAGCGCGACCGCATCTCCTTCTTTGCCGCGCCGACCATGGTGCGGCGCCTGACCGTCGCGGCTGAAGCAGCTGGCGCGACCGCGCCGGGGCTGAAGACGATCATTTATGGCGGCGGCCCGATGTATGTCGCCGATTGCAAGGCTGCGCTCAACGTGTTCGGGCCAAAGCTTGCGCAGATCTACGGTCAGGGCGAAACGCCGATGACCATCACGTACCTGCCAAAGTCAATGCATGTCGATGCCGGGCATCCGCGTCATGCCGAGCGGCTGGCGTCGGTTGGCGTCGCGCAGGGCGTCGTACAGGTGCGCACCGTGAATGAGGCGGGCCGCGACGTCGCACCGGGCGAGGTCGGCGAGATCATCGTGCGCGGCGATACCGTCATGTCGGGCTACTGGCAAAATCCCGAGGCGACTGCGAACACACTGCGCGACGGCTGGCTCTATACCGGCGACATGGGGGCCTTCGACACCGACGGCTTCCTCACGCTGAAGGACCGCTCCAAGGACGTCATCATCTCCGGCGGCACCAACATCTATCCGCGCGAGGTCGAGGAGGTCCTGTTGCGGCATGAGGCCGTCGCCGAAGTCTCTGTGATCGGCCGTCCCCATCCGGAATGGGGCGAGGAGGTGGTGGCCGTCGTCGTTCCCGTCGCGGGCAGGGCGGTCACGCGGGACGAGCTCGACCAGATGTGCAATGCCTGGATCGCGCGCTTCAAGCGGCCGAAGCACTATTATCTCACCGGCGAGCTACCGAAGAACAGCTACGGCAAGATCGTGAAGACGGAATTGCGCACGCTGCTCGGCGAGTCCTCCGCGCGCCTCAAACCGATGGATTGAGGTGGCGATGCTCGAGCCCGCGTCGCCGATCGACTTTTCCGGCCTGGTCCGTGAGGGTGATCTCGTCGTGTGCGGGCAGGCGACTGCGGAGCCGGTCACGCTGACAGAAGTGCTGATGGCACAGGCGGAACATCTTCCACCGTTTCGCATGATGGTCGGACCGGTGTTCTCGGAGACGTTTCCCGCAGGCCCCGCGCCCAACGTGTCGTTCCTGAGCTATGGCGTGATCGGCAATGCCCGGCGGCTCGCTAAGGCCGGACGGCTCGATCTGATTCCGAGCAACTACAGCGCGTTCTGCGCCGACTTCGCCGCGCGCCGCCACAAGGCCGATGTCGTTCTGGTGCAGCTTGCGGAGTCCAAGGGGCGGCTCAGCGCCAGTCTCTCCAACGACTATGTCATCGATGCCGCGCGCGGTGCGCGCCTGGTCATCGCCGAGATCAACCCGGATGCGCCTTTTACGTTCGGAGCGGAGTGGCCTGAGGACGTGACGATCCATGTGCGCGTCCCGGCCCGCTGTGCGCCAGTCGAGCTGGCGTCGCCGCCGCTGGACGATGTTTCGCGGCGCATTGCGGCGCATGCGGCGGGGCTGATCGACGATGGCAGCACGCTGCAGTTCGGCGTCGGTCGAATTCCGGACGCAATTCTCTCCTCGCTCTCGCATGTACGCAATCTCGGAATCCATTCCGGCCTGATCAACGACGCCGTCGTCGATCTGATCGAACGCGGTGCGGTGACGAATGCGGAGAAGGGTATCGATGCCGGGATCACGGTTACCAACCAGGTGATCGGGACGCAGCGGCTCTATCGCTTCGTGCACGAGAACAACGCTGTTTCGGTGCGGCCGACGTCATACACACACGGCCAGGACGTGCTGGCCCGCATCAACCGGCTGGTCGCGATCAACTCGGCGCTCCAGGTCGGGCTCGATGGCAGCGTCAATTCCGAGACGCTGAATGGCGTTGCGATCGGTGCGATCGGCGGGCAGCTCGATTTCGTGCGCGGCGCCAATGCCTCACCTCGGGGAAGGGCGATCATCGCGCTGCCGGCGACGGCTTCGGATGGCACGAGCCGGATCGTCGCCCATGTCGAGACAGTGACGACCCCCCGCGCCGATGTCGATGCCATCATCACCGAATGGGGCGTTGCCGAGCTGCGCGGCTGCGGCCTTGCCGAGCGTGCGCGCCGCATGATCGCGATCGCGGCGCCCGGGCACCGCGACGCGCTATCGGCGCAGCTTCGTCGATGAAGCGAAGCCCGTAGACGCTATTCGGCAGCGATCCGATCCATCGCCATGGCCCGAAGCCGGGCGCGCTGGATCTTGATGCCGTTCGCGCTGTCGGTGACGGGGAAGGCCTCCACGATATAGATCCGCGCCGGGACCTTGTAGCCGGCGAGCCGCTCGCGCAGGCGCGTGATCAACGCTTCCTGCCGCGGCGGCTCGTGGTGGGGTTCTTGGGCTGGGATCACGAAGGCAACGCAGCGCGCCTGTCCCTTCAGATCGACCGCGACGACCTGGGCGTCGGCAACGCCGGGGCACGATTTGAGCTCGTCCTCGATCTCGCCGGGCGCGACAAGGAAGCCGCCGAGCCGCATGGCGTCGCCCGCGCGGGTTTCGTAGACGAAGGAGCCGTCGGCGCGCAGCCGGCCGATATCGCCGGTGCGGAAGAAGCCGTCCGCGGTGATGGCGTCGCGTGTCGCCTCGGGATTGTTGTAGTAACCGAGGAAGCGCGACGGCGCGCTGATCTCGATCTCGCCGGAGACACCTTGAGCCGCGAGCTCGCCGGTCTCGGTGTCGCGCACGCGCACCCTCGTGTCGGGTGATATCGGCCAGCCGCCGCCCTCGATGCGATCAGCAAAGCCATCACTGGCGCGGGCGATCGAGAACAGCGCCTGCACCTCGCTCGAGCCGTAGAGGCCGAACAGCGGCATGCCGCGGACCTCGGCGTCCGCGGCGAGCTCGCGCCAGCCGGGCTGGAACGCGGCGAAGCCGCAGACCTCGAGATGCGGAAACGGCCGTGGCGCATCGGCGATGGCGAGGATGCGGCGGAACATCTCGTCCGAGCCGAATGCGTGCGTGATCCCGCACTCGCCGAGAATCCTCAGCGCCGGCGCCGCCTCGAAGGCGTCGAGCACATGGACGGTCGCGCCCGCTGCGACGAAGCCGAGCAGGCTTGTCATGCCAAAGGTGCCGCAGAGCGGCAGCATGGCCAGCAACGAATGGCGCTGCGGCGAGAGCTTTAGCGCCGTGGCAATGGAGACGGCGTGGCTCGCCAGCGTCCGCTGCGAATGCGCGACGAGTTTTGGTCCTTTGGTCGTGCCTGACGTCGTGTAGAGCAGAACCGGCAGATCGAAATCATCCTGAGCCGGCGGGGCAGACGGATAGGATCTGGCGAAGGCATCGAAGCGCACGCACGGCCAGTGTGCGGGAATCGCATCCGCGCCGACCACCGCGATCTCTCGTAGCGCAGGCACTTCGTCCCTGGCGACGTCGGCGAGGATGGCGGCAAAGTCGATCGCGCGGAATTCGGCTTCGACTACCATCAGCCTGGCGCCGGACAGCTTCAGGAGATGGGCGACCTCGGCGCTGCGGTAGCGCGTATTGACGGCGGCGATGATGGCACCGAGGCGGGCGACGGCGAACAGCAGCGCGATCCATTCGATCCGGTTGACCAGCCACACCGCGACGACGTCGCCCTTGCCGATGCCTTGCGCGGCGAGCCAGCCGGCAGTCCGCTCGATCTTTTCTGAAAATTCCGCGCGCGAGACTGGCGTGCCGTCGAATACGAAGGCCGGATCGGCGGCGGCCTCGGTCCGGATCAGGGATTGCAGCGAAAAATCATTGGCGTTCATGGCAACCGGACTAACCCGATCGCGCAAAGCTGTCTACTTGGTGCCGAACATCCGGTCGCCGGCGTCGCCCAGGCCCGGCACAATGTAGCCGTGGTCGTTGAGCCGCTCGTCGATTGCGGCGGTCCAGACCGGCACGTCGGGATGCTCGCTCCGGAACTGCGCGATGCCTTCGGGCGCAGCCAGAAGACAGACGAAGCGGATATCGCGGGCGCCGCGCGCCTTGAGCAGGGAGGCGCCGGCGCAGGCCGAGTTGCCGGTCGCCAGCATCGGATCCATCAGGATCACGGTGCGGTCCGACAGATCCTGCGGCGCCTTGAAGTAATATTCCACGGCCTGCAACGTCTCGGGGTCGCGGTAGAGCCCGATATGGGCGATGCGCGCCGAGGGCATCAGCGCCAGCATGCCGTCGAGGAAGCCGACGCCCGCGCGCAGGATCGGAGCCAGCGTGAGCTTCTTGCCGGCGATCTTGGGCGCCTGCATCGGCGCGATCGGCGTCTCGATCGCGACCAGCTCCAGCGGCAGGTCGCGCGTCACCTCGTAGCCGAGCAGCATCCCAATCTCGTTCAGGATCTCGCGAAAGCTCTTGGTCGAGCGGTCCTTCTCCCGCATCAGGGAGAGCTTGTGCTGGACCAGGGGATGGGCGACGACATTGACGTTGCTGATGCTCATGAAATCGCTCTACACGGTTCCGTGAAATTGCGCCAGATCGGACGAGCGTTTTTGGCGGGATACGCAGCCTCAAGCAAGGATCGCCACCGCCGTTCGCGCCCGGTTGCTTGCCTCGTAGGCAACCATAGTCAATTCCCGCTCGATTGCCGTACGCGTGGCGACGAGAGGCTAGATCCCAAGCCCCCGCGCCACGAGCGTGATCACGATCGTCAGGATCGCGCCCCAGACCAGGCTCAGCGTCATGGTCAGGATCGTCGTGGCGACCACCTGCTCGAGATTTCCCTTGAGGAGCTGCATGCTAGCCGTCCGAAGTCGGGGCTGCGGTGAGACGCATGCCGAGGAGCAGCAGTCCTATCAGGGCGATCAGCATGATGATCTTGAGCTCGGTCATGTCTGTCGCCTTGCGGCGACGAGCGCCGCGAGCCGCTTGGCCCCCTCCAGCAATCGTGCGGCCAGCACGATCAGCGGATTGCCGCGGTTCTCGATGTCGAGCTCAAAAATCCCGGTGGGAAACACCAGCGCGCACCTTGCCGGCTTGCTCTGCCGGTTGGCGAAATCGACCGCCGAACTCTTTAACAGGAACAGGCCGCCGATGCGCCCGTTCGCTTCCCGGACAACCCAGAGGCCGGCCGCGTTGCGCCCGATGAAGAACGCGGGAATGGAGGCGCTGACGACATCGGGATCGAGCGGCTTGAGCAACACTGGCGTCTGCCGGGCCTCGGGCGCGCGACGGGCAGCTTGAAGCGCGATTGCCGCCATCGCGGCCTCCTCACACATCTGCAAGGTCATGATGGTCTGCCATTCTGGTCAGGCGTGCAGGTGCCAGACATGGATCGCTGTCTTCAACGCGATGAGCGCGGTGAGCACGCTGCCCATCGAGAGCACGCCCAGCGCGCGTAGTGCCAGGCGCTTGAGCTGGGCCTTGCGCGCCATCGAGATCCGTACCGGGCGTTCGACCTTCCCAAAGTGCCGGTCAAAGCCATGTGTCAGCATCGACATGTTGGAAGTCCTTATGCGTGGTGCGGCGATACGGCCGCTCCGATCCTGGCTCGTATGATGGATGTCGAAGCATAGGAATGCGAGACGACTGTCCGTGCAGCGATATAGGAACGTCATAAGTGCTGTGCCTACGCTCCGACGCTATCGTTCAGCTCCTCACCGGCGATCGCGGCGATTGCTCGGGCGACCTCCGCTCGCGCAACGTCGTTCAGCGGCACGATCGGCAGCCTAGTATCCGGCCGCATCAGATCGAGGATGCTCAAGGCGCATTTCAGCGCCGCCGGGCTCTCGCGAGAGAGACAGGCGACAAGCGGGATGAGGCGCTTGTGCAGGTAGCGCGCCGATTGCAGGCGGCCCTGCCTCGCCTGTGAGAAGATCGTCCGGCAGAGATCCGGGGCGACATTGGCAATCTCCGAGATCGCGCCATCGCCGCCGCTCGCGATGAAGCTGAAGGCGGTGGTATCGTCGCCGGACAGCAGGCGAAAGCTGGCCGGCAGGAGCCGACCCAAGCGCATCGGGCGACTGATATCGCCGCTGCCGTCGCGTAAGCCGGCGAATTGCCGGGATTCCGCGAGACGCACGATGGTCTCGTCCGCCAGCGGACGCAGCGTGCGCGAGGGAACATCGTGCAGGATCATCGGCAAACCGGTCGAACCGGCAATGGCGCGAAAATGCGCGAGCATCCCCTCCTGCATCGGCTTGTTATAGGCGGGCACGACCGACATGATGGCATCGGCACCCGCAGCCTCCGCGCGCCGCGCGAGTTCGATGGCGTGGCCGGTCGCATTCGACATCGCGCCGGCGATAATTCGCGCGCGACCGCGGACGACGTCGACAGCAGTGCGAATGACGAGCTCCTGCTCGGCGGGCGAGAGCGTTGGCGCCTCGCCGACCGTCTCGCAGATCACTAGAGCGGCGACGCCAACCGCAACCTGGCGCTCGCAGAGCGCGGCGAACGCCTCGATATCGATGGCGTCAGCCGCGTCGAACGGGGTCGGTACGTCCGGAATGAAGCCGGTGAACCAAGCTGAGGGAGGGATGAACATGGCTTTTCGCTCGAAGGCGACGGCTCAGGCAACGTGCCGCGAGATACTGCTGTTGCCGCTCTTGCCCATGTCGAGTTCGATCTCGCGTGGCAGCTCGACGATGGTCTCGGGATGCTGTCCGTTTTCGAATAGCGCATATTTGATGGCCTGCGCGCGGCTGACGAACAGGCCGCCATAGAGGCCGTTCTGCTCCTGCGCGATCCAATGGCCGCGACTGTTCCTGCCAATGAAGACGATGGTGGAAGGCGCGCTGCACGAGGGAGGTTCGATGAGTTTCACTTCGATATTCCTTCTGATCGCTACAGGTGGCGGCAGCATTGACCGCGCCTGCAGACTCAATATCTTTCCTTGCGAATGTGATTTCGAGGGAGGCCACGCGACGATCTGATAGGAAGGTCAGAAAGGCGTGAGCCCGCCGAACCCGTCAGGCCGCTCTAGCCGAAATTGTCACAGACGACAGGTTCGTAAAGCGGATCCAGCGGCGCACGAACAGAAGGAACGCTGGGCCGTGACATCTCCGCGGCCAATGCCCGGGCCTCGATGAAGGCCGACAGCAGGGCCAACGAAAGATCCGCGTGGCGCGCTTCGACCGCGGCGTCCAGCCAGTCCGGCAGCTCGCGCTCGCGCGAGAGCGCGCAGTGCCACTCGCCCTCGTCATAGGCGATGCGGCGGGCCTGCCACGTCGGCAACTCGATCTCCAACAGTGCCAGTGCGGCATCGGCCCAGGCTTCCGCGTCGACCAGTCGCATGACGCGCGCGGTGCAGCCGTTTTGTCCAAGCGAGGGGAAGTGCCGGCAGGCGTG
This sequence comes from Bradyrhizobium sp. LM2.9, assembly GCF_054056555.1. Lineage (NCBI taxonomy): Bacteria > Pseudomonadati > Pseudomonadota > Alphaproteobacteria > Hyphomicrobiales > Nitrobacteraceae > Bradyrhizobium > Bradyrhizobium sp. LM2.9. The sequence goes on along the minus strand of NZ_JBSRYJ010000002.1, from coordinate 4,133,564 downwards.
GTCGATGATCTCGAGCATCAACGGTCGCGTCATTGCGTGCGCATCGCGCAGGCGTTCGCTGAACGAAGATGGATCGTAATGTCGGAGTGCGGCGGTCATGTTCAGGCCTCCTGGAATTGGTGTCGGTCAGTCGGCCGGCATGCCCAAGATGGCTGGAAGCACGTTTGAAAACGAGATGAGGAGCGGGCGAGAGATATAAGCATTTCATAAGTGTGCGTATGCCTCCGGGTAAGAGGCAAAAGACAGCGCTCATTCTCGACTGTCATCTCCACCGAAGGTGAAGGCTTATAGAAACCGGCATTTTGAAAAAACCTTCCCCACAGTCTGCCTTAAGGATCGGTAGCGATGGTGACGGTGGATCGCGTCGCTGCGCCACCTGCCCGGAAAGACCGCCTGGAATGCGTTGTCAGTGTCGCATGGCCGCTGGCGAAGACGTGCCGGCCTTTATGAGATTCCTATAACTTCGCCATAGGCTTCATCTCGAAAATCTATGTACGCGGTGGCACTTCAGCACGGTGAAAGTCCCGGCCGGGCGCAGACACGCGTTGCATTCGCGCGGAGCAAGCAGCCTGCCGGCATCCAGAGATTGGTTACGCCGGATATCGTCTAGCAATAAGGAGTATCGCCATGATGGACATTCTGATGCTGGGGCTGGGCTTCGCCTTCTTCGCCCTCGCGATCGGCTACACCTACGCCTGCGAACGGCTGTGAGGGAGCGGACCATGATTTTCGATTATGCGCTCGCCGGCACCGTCTCGTTTGGCCTCCTGATCTACCTCACTTACGCGCTGCTTCGGCCTGAACGGTTCTGACCGTGCCGCTTCTCCTCGAATTACTGCTGGCGGACGCCGTGCTCGTCGCCTGCCTGCTCTCGGTGCTCCTGCCGCTGATGCGCCGGGCACCAAGCCTGAAGGGTTGATTCCATGACTGTGATCGGTTGGCTCCAGATCATTCTTTTCTGCGGCATCATCGTCGCGCTGACCAAGCCGCTCGGCTGGTACATGACGCGCGTGTTCAACGGCGAGCGGACGTTCCTGTCGCCGGTGCTGCGTCCGATCGAGGCCGGCATCTACTGGTTCTCCGGCGTCGACGAGAAGCGCGAGCAGCATTGGCTGACTTACACGGTCGCCATATTGCTGTTCCACGTCGGCGGATTCCTCATCATCTACGGCGTGATGCGGCTTCAGGCCGTGCTGCCGTTCAATCCGGCTGGTCAGGGGGCGGTGGCCGAGGATCTGTCCTTCAACACCGCAATCTCGTTCATCACCAACACCAACTGGCAGAACTACGGCGGCGAAAGCACGCTGTCCTATCTCGTGCAGATGCTCGGCCTGACGCACCAGAACTTCCTGTCGGCGGCAACCGGCATCGCGCTGGCGGTGGCTTTGATCCGCGGCTTCTCGCGCGCCTCGGCGCGCACTGTCGGCAATTTCTGGGTCGACGTTACCCGCACGGCACTCTACGTGCTGCTGCCGATCTGCATCGTCTACACGCTGTTCCTCGTCTCGCAGGGCATGCCGCAGACGCTCGGTGACTATGTCGAGGCGACCACGCTCGAAGGTGCCAAGCAGACCATCGCGGTGGGCCCGGTCGCCTCCCAGGTCGCGATCAAGATGCTGGGCACCAATGGCGGTGGCTTCTTCAATGCCAATGCCGCGCATCCCTTCGAGAATCCGACCGCGCTGTCGAACTTCGTGCAAATGCTCTCGATCTTCGCGCTTGGCGCCGCGCTCACCAACGTGTTCGGCCGCATGGTCGGCAACCAGCGCCAGGGCTGGGCCATTCTTGCCGTGATGGGCGTGCTGTTCGTCGGCGGCGTTGCCGTCACCTATTGGGCGGAAGCCAGCGGCACCTCGGCCCTTCATGCGCTCGGTCTCACCGGCGGCAACATGGAAGGCAAGGAGGTTCGCTTCGGCATCGTCGCGTCCTCGCTGTTCGCCGTGATCACGACGGCCGCATCCTGCGGAGCCGTCAATGCCATGCATGACAGCTTCACCGCGCTCGGCGGCATGATTCCGCTGATCAACATGCAGCTCGGCGAGATCATCGTCGGCGGCGTCGGCGCTGGCCTTTACGGCATGCTGCTGTTTGTCGTGCTCGCGATCTTCGTGGCGGGCCTGATGGTCGGCCGCACGCCGGAATATGTCGGCAAGAAGATCGAGGCGCGTGAGGTCAAGATGGCGATGCTCGCGATCCTGGTGCTGCCGCTGATGTATCTCGGCTGGACCGCGGTCGGCGTGGTCTATCCGGCGGCGGTCGCCTCGATGGCGAATGCCGGACCGCACGGCTTCACCGAAGTGCTCTACGCCTTCACCTCGGCGACCGGCAACAACGGCTCGGCCTTCGCGGGCCTCACCGGCAACACGTTATTCTACAACCTTACGCTGGCAAGCGCGATGTTCGTCGGCCGCTTCTTCATGATCGTCCCTGCGATGGCGATTGCGGGCTCGCTGGCCGCCAAGAAATCGATCGCGCCGTCGGCGGGCACATTCCCGACCACGGACGGACTGTTTGTCGGGCTTGTCGTCGGCGTGATCCTGATCATTGGCGGCCTGACCTTCTTCCCGGCGCTCGCGCTCGGCCCGATCGTCGAGCATCTGGCGATGAACGCCGGTAACCTGTTCTGATTGTTGGAGCGACCTCCATGGATACGATGAAACTGCATAAGCGCGCGTCAATGTCGGCGATGCTCGACCCGAACATCGTGGTGCCCGCGATTAGCGCCTCTTTCACCAAGCTCGATCCGCGGCTGATGGTGAAGAACCCGGTGATGTTCGTGGTCGAGGTCGTGGCCGCGCTCACCACGGCGATCTTTCTGCGCGATGTCCTTACGGGAGGTGCGGGCCTGGGCTTTACCTTCCAGATCATCCTTTGGCTCTGGTTCACGGTGCTGTTCGCCAATTTCGCCGAAGCGGTTGCCGAAGGCCGCGGCAAGGCACAGGCCGAATCGCTGCGCAAGACACGCACCGAGAGCCAGGCCAAGCTCCTGAGTGGTGCCGGCCGAGCCTTCAATCTCGTGCCGGGCACGAGCCTCAAGGTCGATGACATCGTGCTGGTCGAGGCCGGCGATACCATTCCCTCCGATGGCGAGGTGATCGAGGGCGTCGCCTCCGTCAACGAGGCCGCGATCACCGGCGAATCCGCGCCTGTCATCCGCGAATCCGGCGGCGACCGGTCGGCGGTGACCGGCGGCACGCAGGTGCTGTCCGACTGGATCCGCGTGCAGATCACGGCAGCGCAGGGGTCGACCTTCATCGACCGCATGATCAAGCTGGTCGAGGGCGCCGAGCGGCAGAAGACGCCAAACGAGATCGCGCTCAACATCCTGCTGGCCGGCCTCACCATCATCTTCGTGTTCGCCACCGTCACCATTCCGAGCTATGCGGCCTATGCCGGCGGCTCGATCTCGGTGATTGTGCTGGTCGCGCTGTTCGTGACCCTGATCCCGACCACGATCGGTGCGCTGTTGTCGGCAATCGGCATCGCCGGGATGGATCGCCTGGTCCGCTTCAACGTGCTGGCGATGTCCGGCCGCGCGGTCGAGGCGGCCGGCGATGTCGACACGCTGTTGCTGGACAAGACCGGCACCATCACGCTCGGCAACCGCCAAGCGACCTCCTTCCGCCCGGTGCGCGGCGTGACCGAGCAGGAGCTCGCGGACGCGGCCCAGCTCGCATCGCTCGCCGACGAGACCCCGGAAGGCCGTTCGATCGTCGTGCTGGCCAAGGAGAAACACGGCATCCGCGGCCGCGACATGGCCGAACTGGGCGCCACCTTCATCCCGTTCACGGCGCAGACCCGCATGAGCGGCGTGGATGCCGGCGGCTCATCGGTGCGCAAGGGCGCGGTCGATGCCATGCTCAACTATGTCGGTGGCGGCGCGCCGCTGGCGGTTGCTTCAGGCAACACGGTCCGCGCCATCCAGCCTGCGGTGCTTTCGGATATTGGCCGGGAGGTGCAGACGATTGCGGACGAGATCTCCAAGGCCGGTGGTACGCCGCTGGCGGTTGCCAGGGACGGCAAGCTGCTCGGCGTCATCCAGCTCAAGGACATCGTCAAGGGTGGCATCCGCGAGCGCTTTGCCGAGCTGCGCCGCATGGGCATTCGCACCGTCATGATCACCGGCGACAATCCGATGACGGCCGCGGCAATCGCGGCGGAAGCCGGCGTCGATGATTTCCTGGCGCAGGCAACCCCCGAGGACAAGCTCAAGCTGATCCGCGACGAGCAGGCCAAGGGCAAGCTGGTGGCCATGTGCGGCGATGGCACCAACGACGCGCCGGCCCTCGCGCAGGCCGACGTCGGTGTCGCCATGAACACCGGCACCCAGGCCGCGCGAGAGGCCGGCAACATGGTCGACCTCGATTCCAACCCGACCAAGCTGATCGAGGTGGTCGAGATCGGCAAGCAGTTGCTGATGACACGAGGCGCGCTGACGACATTCTCGATCGCCAACGACGTCGCCAAGTATTTCGCGATCATCCCGGCGATGTTTTTGGCGTTCTACCCGCAGCTCAACGTGCTCAACGTCATGAACCTGTCGAGCCCGCAGAGCGCCATCCTGTCGGCAATCATCTTCAACGCGTTGATCATTGTTGCGCTGATCCCGTTGGCGTTGAAGGGCGTTGCCTACCGTGCGGTCGGTGCCGGCGCGCTGCTACGGCGCAACCTGTTGATCTACGGGCTCGGCGGCATCGTCATTCCCTTCATCGGCATCAAGGCGATCGACCTCGTCGTCACCGCCTTGCATTTGGCATAACCCCGTCATTGCGAGGAGCGAAGCGACGAAGCAATCCAGACTGCCTCTGCGGAAAGACTCTGGATTGCTTCGCTTCGCTCGCAATGACGGAAGAAATAGGAGAAACACATGCTCAGAGAAATACGCCCCGCCATCGTCCTCCTGCTGGTGCTCACCGTCATCACGGGTCTGGCCTATCCGCTCGCAATGACGGCTATTGCCGGCGCGCTCTTCCCCGCACGGGCGCAGGGCAGCCTGATCGAGAAGGACGGCAAGGTCGTTGGCTCCGCCCTGATCGGGCAGGAGTTCAAGGACGACAAGTACTTCCACGGCCGTCCCTCGGCGACGTTGGCGCCAGACCCGAATGATTCGACCAAGACGGTGCCGGCACCCTACAACGCGGCCAATTCGGGCGGATCCAATCTCGGTCCGACCAGCAAGGCGTTGGCGGACCGGCTGAAGGAAGACGTGGACAAGCTCAGGGGCGAGAATTCCAACGCCGCGGTGCCGGTGGACCTGGTGACCACTTCGGCCAGCGGTCTCGACCCGGACATCTCGCCGGAGGCGGCACAATTCCAGGTACCGCGCGTCGCCAAGGCCCGAAATATGCCGGAGGACACGTTGAAGCAGCTGGTGGCCTCCGCCACCCAAGGTCGTTTGCTCGGCCTGCTTGGCGAACCCCGCGTTAACGTATTGGCGTTGAACCTCGCGCTCGATCGCGTGGCCGCGAAGTAGCGGTCTAGGCTCGTGGCATCAGGGTGATTATACTGGCACCATGGTCCGAGAGCGCCGCGATCCCGAACAACGTCCGTCGCCCGAGGCGCTGCTGGAAGCAGCGCGCAGGGAGGAGAGTGCGAGCGGCAAGCTGAAGATCTTCGTCGGCGCCGCTCCCGGCGTCGGAAAGACCTATGAGATGCTGCAAAGCGCACATGCCAGGCGCAAGGCTGGCATCGATGTCGTGGTCGGCTTCGTCGAGACCCATGGCCGCGCCGAGACCGAGGCGCTGGTGCGTGGACTGGAGGTGATCCCGCGCAAGAAGCTCGACTATCGCGGCCAGATGGTCGAGGAGATGGACCTCGATGCCGTGATCGCGCGCCGGCCGAAAATCGCGCTGGTCGACGAGCTCGCCCACACCAACGGTCCCCTTTGCCGCCATCCCAAGCGCTATCTCGACGTCGAGGAGCTGCTGTCACACGGCATCGACGTCTATACCGCCGTCAACATCCAGCACATCGAGAGCCTGAACGACGTCGTCGCCCAGATCACCCATGTGCGGGTGCGCGAGACAGTGCCGGATTCCATATTCGACCGCGCCGACGCGATCGAGCTGATCGACCTCACGCCCGACGATTTGATCCAGCGCCTGAAGGAAGGCAAGGTCTATGTTCCCAAGCAGGCGGAGCGGGCGCTGGAGCATTATTTCTCGCCGGGCAACCTCACCGCGCTGCGCGAGCTCGCTTTGCGGCGCACGGCCGAACGGGTCGACGAGCAACTTCTCAGTCACATGCAGGCGAATGCGATCTCGGGCCCCTGGGCCGCCAGCGAGCGCATCCTCGTCTGCGTCGGCGAAGATCCGCGCGCGACTGGCCTCGTGCGTTACACCAAACGGCTCGCCGACCGGCTGCACGCGCCGTTCACCGCGGTTTCGATCGAGACGCGGCGGTCCCTGCAATTGTCGGATGAGCAGCGCGATCGGCTGGCCGACACGCTCCGGCTCGCGGAATCGCTCGGTGGCGAGGCGCTGACGATTCCAGGCGTCGGCCGCCGCCTCGCGGACGACGTCGTCAACTTCGCGCAGGGCAACAATGTCACCCAGATCGTGATCGGCAAGTCGACGCGCTCGCGCTGGTTCGAGATGACGCGCGGCTCCGTCGTGCATGATCTGGTGCGCCGGTCCGGCAATATCAGCGTTCACGTTATTCCCGGCGACGAGCTCACGAGCGAGCCGGCGCCGAAGACGGCGGTGCAGACGGCAGCGCGATCAGACCCGTTCGATGCCTGGCCCTATCTGAAGGCGCTCGGGATCACCGCGCTTGGTCTTGCTGCCGCCGTCGCCATCAAGCCGTATGTCGGCATCGAAAACGTTGACCTGATGTTCCTCAGCGCCGTGGTGACCGTTGCCGTGCGCCACGGATTGTGGCCGTCCTTGCTTGCGAGTGTCGCGGCGTCGCTTTCCTACAATTTCTTCTTTCTGCCGCCGGTCTATACCTTCACGATCACCGATCCGACCAATGTCGCGGCGTTCTTCTTCTTCATGTTGATTGCGTTCGTGGTGTCGAATGTCGCCGGGCGGGTCCGCACCCAGGCTGACACCGCGATCGGCCGCATCAGGACCACCGAGCAGCTCTACGCTTTCAGCCGCAAGCTCGCCGGCACCGGCACGCTCGACGACGTGCTGTGGACGACCGCCTACCAAATCGCGCTGATGCTGAAAGTCCGCGTGGTGCTGCTGCTGCCGGAGGAAGGCCTGCTCACGGTGAAATCAGGCTATCCGCCCGAGGACGATCTCGATCAGGCTGACCTTGCCGCCGCCAACTGGGCCTGCAGCAACGACCGCCCCGCAGGCCGCGGCTCGGACACGTTGCCGGGCGCAAAACGGCTGTTCCTGCCGATGCGCACCGGGCGCGGTCCGATCGGCGTCATCGGCATCGACAACGACCGCACCGGCCCGTTGCTGACCCCGGACCAGCGCCGCCTGCTCGATGCGCTGGTCGACCAGGGTGCGCTGGCGATCGAGCGCGTGCTGCTGGTTGAGGACGTCGATCGCGTCAAGCGCACCGTCGAATCCGAGCGATTGCGTTCTGCATTGTTGACCTCGATCTCGCATGATTTGAAGACGCCGCTCGCATCCGTGCTAGGTGCGGCCTCGACCATGCGCGATCTCGCCAGCGCGCTCTCCGACACCGAGAAGCGCGACCTGCTTGCCACGGTGATCGACGAATCCGAACGGCTCAACCGCTTCATCGCCAACCTGCTCGACATGACCAAGCTTGAATCCGGCGCCATCGTGCCCAACACCGCGTTGCACGATCTCGGCGAGATCGTCGGCAGCGCGCTACGGCGTGCAGCCAAGATACTCACCGCCCACAAGGTCGAACTGGTGTTGGCCGCAGACCTTCCTATGCTCCAGCTCGATGCGGTGCTGTTCGAGCAGGTGCTGTTCAACCTGCTCGACAACGCCGCCAAATATTCACCGCCCGACACGACGGTCTCGATCCGCAGCCGACGCGACAGCGATCACGTGGTGCTCCAGATTGCCGACGAGGGCGACGGCATTCCGCCCGAGGAGCTCGAGAGCGTCTTCGACAAGTTCTATCGCGCACAGAAGGGGGATCGTGTCCGTCCCGGCACCGGGCTCGGGCTCGCCATCTCCCGCGGCTTCGTCGAAGCGATGCGGGGCACGATCTCGGCCGCGAATCGCAACGACCGGAACGGCGCGGTTCTGACCATCCGTCTGCCCATTCCGGCCCAGACCCAGGCATTGGACACCGCCGCATGAGTGCTGCCCCGATCAAGGTGCTGGTCATCGACGACGAGCCGCCGATCCGCAAGTTGCTGCGGATGGGACTCTCGACGCAAGGCTATGAAATCCTGGAGGCGTCGAACGGCAAGATGGCGTTGGAAAAGCTTGTCGAAGAACCCGCGCTGATCATTCTTGATCTTGGCCTGCCCGACATCCAGGGCCATGAGCTGCTGCGCACCATCCGGGCCCGCAATGAAGCTGTGCCGATCGTGGTGCTGTCGAGCCGCGGCGACGAGGCCGGCAAGGTACAGGCGCTCGATCTCGGCGCCGACGATTACTTGACCAAACCGTTCGGTATGGACGAACTCCTGGCACGTCTGCGCGCCGCGCTGCGGCACCAGCTTCAGGTCCAGGGCGAGCGCCCGGTATTCCGCACTGCTGACCTCTCCGTCGATCTGGTGCGCCGCATCGTCAAGGTCGGCGAGCGGGACGTCAAACTGTCGCCGAAAGAATACGATCTCCTGCGCGTGCTGGTGCAGCATGCCGGCAAGGTGCTGACCCATCGCTTCCTGCTTAGGGAGCTCTGGGACGAACTGACGGATGCGCAATACCTGCGCGTCTATGTCCGCCAGCTCCGCCAGAAGATCGAGGCCGATCCGGAACGGCCGCAATATGTGCTGACGGAGACCGGGATCGGGTATCGGCTAAGGGCGGGGGATTAGCTGCTTGCGGCAGCCACGACGGAGATTGTGGCGCGAGCCTCCATCAGCATCGTCATTGCGAGCGCAGCGAAGCAATCCAGACTGTCTCTCGGGAAAGGTTCTGGATTGCTTCGCTACGCTCGCAATGACGGAGTAAATCAACCCGCCTTGCGACGCCCCGCCGCGGCCCTTTGCGTCTTCTTCGCGCTACGTTGCCGTCCCCTCGTGCGGCGGGCATGAGACTTTCCCGACGTCTTCTTCCCGCCGCGTCCCTTCAAGCTCTGCTTCAGCGCATCCATCAGGTTGACGACGTTGCTCGGCTTCTCCTCAGGCTCCGGCAGTTCGATTGTCTTGCCGCTGGCCTTGCGCCTCACCAGTGCCTTTAGCGCGTTCTCGTATTCGTCCTTGAACTTGCTGGGGTCGAAATGGGCCGTCTTGGTCTGGAGGATATGGCCGGCGAGCTCCACCATGTCCTTGGTGATCTTCGGGCTCTTGATGTCGTCGAAGAACTGGCCCTCGTCGCGCAGCTCGTACGGGAAGCGCAGGGTGGTGCCGAGCAGGCCCTTGCCAAGCGGCTCGATCGCGATGATATGCTCGCGATTGGTGAGCACGATCTTGGCGAGCGCCACGCGGTCCTGGTCCTTCATGGCATCGCGGATCACGGCAAAGGCGTCGATCGCAGCCTTTCCGTCGGGCGCGACATAATAGGGATGGTTGAGATAGCGCTGGTCGATCTCGTCGCTCGGCACGAAGCTTTCAATGTCAATGGTGTGGTTGCTCTCGATCTGGACCGCTTCGAGCTCCTCCGGCTCGATCTCGACATATTTGCCCTTGCGTAGCTCGTAGCCGCGTCCTTTCTGATCGCTCTCGACGACGTCGCCGGTCTCGGCGTCGATCATCTGCTGCTTCAATCGGTTGCCGGTCTCGCGGTTGATCATGTGAAACCGCGTCTTCTCGGCCGCGGTGGTCGCCGGATAAAGCACAACGGGGCAACTGACCAGCGAGAGCTTCAACGTTCCCTTCCAATAGGCGCGCGGGGCCATTCCGTTCTCCAGCGTCTTCGAGTCATTTTGGAACCCCAACCGTCCCGTGGGGTTTTGGTTCCGGGTGGGTTGTGGGCCGTGATAGGCTTTCACGCCAAAAGAGAATCCGGGATCAGTCGTGCTGCAAAAGCTCTCTAAGTATCGACAGAAACGTGATTTCGAGAAGACACCGGAGCCGTCGGGCAAAACGGCAGCGGTGCCCTCGAAGCAGCGACGCTTCGTGATCCAGAAGCACGATGCGACGCGACTGCACTACGATCTACGGCTCGAGTTCGACGGCGTCTTCAAGTCCTGGGCGGTGACGAAAGGGCCTTCGCTCGACCCGCACGACAAGAGGCTGGCCGTCGAGGTCGAGGACCACCCGCTCGACTATGGTGACTTCGAGGGCACGATCCCGGAGGGCCAGTATGGCGGCGGCACGGTCATGCTGTGGGACCGCGGTACCTGGGAATCCGAGGATCCCGAACGCGGGTTCAAGAAGGGCGACCTCAAGTTCACGTTGCATGGCGAGAAGCTGCACGGCAGCTGGGTGCTGGTGCGCATGCGCAACGACCGCACCGGCGGGAAGCGCACCAATTGGCTCCTGATCAAGCACCGCGACGAACATGTCCGTGAGGGCGCAGACAACGACATTCTCGAGGAGGACAAGTCGGTCGCCTCCGGCCGCGCGATGGATCAGATCGCCGGAGGCAAGGGACGCGCGCCAAGACCGTTCATGCTGGCGAAGGGCGCCAATGCCAAGGCCGACGCGGTCTGGCAGTCCAATCGGGCCGAAGAAGCGAAAGGGCGCACGGTCAAGCCGGCGCCGCGCGCGGCGTTGAAGACCGGCAAGACGGCAAAGAAGAAAGCCACGACCGCGACCGCGAAGAAGGCGGCGGAGATACCGGATTTCGTGGCGCCGCAGCTCTGCACGTCGGTCGAGCGCCCGCCGGGTGGCGATGGCTGGTGTCACGAGATCAAGTTCGACGGCTACCGCGTGCAGCTTCGGGTCGAGGGCGGCGAGGCGACGTTGAAGACGCGCAAGGGCCTCGACTGGACCGGAAAATTCGCAAGTATTGCTAAGGAAGCAAGCGCGCTGCCGGACGTGATGATCGACGGCGAGATCGTCGCGCTCGACCATAATGGTGCGCCGAACTTCTCCTCGCTCCAGGCAGCACTATCGGACGGCAAGACCGAAGATCTCATCTTCTTCGCCTTCGATCTCCTGTTCACCAAGGGACTCGATTATCGCCGCCTGCCGCTCGGTGAACGGAAAGACCTCCTCAAGGAACTGCTGGAAGCACGCAAGAAGAAATCAAGCCAGATTCGTTATGTCGAGCATTTCGAAAGCGGCGGCGATGCGGTGCTGCAATCGGCCTGCAAGCTCGAGCTCGAAGGCGTGGTGTCGAAGAAGCTCGATGCGCCTTACCGTTCGGGGCGGACAGAAAGCTGGACCAAGGCAAAATGCCGCGCCGGCCATGAGGTCGTGATCGGCGGCTGGAAGACCACCAACGGCAAATTCCGCTCGCTGATGGCCGGCGTGCACCGAGGTGATCATCTCGCCTTCGTCGGCATGGTCGGCACCGGCTTCGGCGCCGACAAGGTCAAGCGCATCATGCCGTCGTTGAAGGCCATGGAGGCCAAGCAAAGCCCCTTCGGCGGCTAAGAATGCGCCGAAAAAGACGGGCGAGGTGCACTGGCTGAAGCCGGAGCTCGTGGCCGAAATCGAGTTCGCCGGCTTCACCGCCGACGGCAATATCCGCCAGGCCGCCTTCAAGGGTCTGCGGCAGGACAAGCCGGCGGAGGAGGTCGAGGCCGAAACGCCCGCCGCCGATACCGAGCTTGCCGAGCCTTCCATCAGGTCACGGGGCAGAACCAGGCCTGCCGCCCCGCCGAAGGCAAGCGGCGGTGCCGAGGTGATGGGCGTCGTGCTCTCCAAGCCGGACAAGGAGTTGTGGCCGGACGGCGCCGACGGCGAGGGCGTGACGAAACTCGATCTCGCGCGCTATTTCGAGGCGATCGGTTCCTGGATGATCGAGCATATCAAGGGCCGTCCCTGCTCGATCGTGCGTGCGCCTGATGGCATTGGCGGTGAGAAGTTCTTCCAGCGCCACGCCATGCAGGGCACCTCGAACCTGATCGAACTGGCCAAGGTCTCAGGCGATCGCAAGCCTTATCTGCAGATCGATCGTGTCGAGGGGCTCGCGGCCGTGGCGCAGATCGGTGGCGTCGAGCTGCATCCCTGGAATTGTGCGCCAGGTTCTTATGACACGCCGGGCCGGCTGGTATTCGATCTCGATCCGGCGCCGGATGTTGATTTTCCCGAGGTCGTCGATGCGGCCAAGGAGATGCGGCAGCGCCTCACCGATGTCGGCATGGAGAGTTTTTGCAAAACCACCGGCGGCAAGGGCCTGCATGTGGTCGTGCCGCTGCTCCACGGCGCACGGGACAAGGTGAGCTGGAAGGAGGCAAAGGCGTTCGCGCAAGGGGTCTGCCAATGGATGGCGGGTGACGAGCCCGAGCGCTATCTGCTCAACATGTCGAAGAAGCTGCGCGACGGGAAGATTTTTCTGGACTATCTGCGCAACGATCGGATGTCGACGGCGGTGGCGCCGCTCTCCCCCCGCGCACGAGATGGTGCAACCGTGTCGATGCCCGTCACGTGGGCGCAGGTAAAGAGCGATCTCGATCCGAGGCGCTACACGGTGCGGACGGTACCCGGATTGCTGACGCGATCAAAGGCGTGGGATGGCTACGATGATGCAGCCGCGTCGATCAAGGCGGCGATCAAGAAGCTCGCGGGGAAAGTGAAGTAGGGTGGGGTAGCCGAAGGCGTAGCCCACCCTACTTCGTTCAGCATTCACGGAAGCAATGGGGGTTACGCCTTCGGCTAACCCACCCTGCAAGAGCGGCTAAATCCGTCCCAGCAATAGCAAGATCAGCAAAATGACGATGACAAGTCCGAGGCCGCCGCCGCCATAATAGCCGGTGCCGTAAAACGGACCGCCGCCGATGCCGCTGAAGCCGCCGAGCAGGGCGATAACCAAAATGATCAGAATGATCGTACCGATAGACATGCGAATCTCCTCCAGCCCTTTGTCAAAAAGGGTCGTTGCACCTGTCCCGTTGTGCGGGGGCAACTTGCCGCAGGTTTTAAAGTTCCGGATGTGAAACACGGCAAGATTGGCGAACTCGCATGGAACCTTTGTCCTTCCAGCCGGCATGACTCGGTGAGCCATCAATCACTACCGGGCAGGGCCATGTCAGCACCGCTTGTCGTCTCCATTCCGCACCGTCTCGGCCGCGAGGAGGCGGTGCGCCGGCTCAAGACCGGGCTCGGCCGCGCCGCGGCCAGCATTCCGGTGATGCAGGTCGAGGAGGAGCGCTGGAGCGATGACAGCATGAATTTTCGCATCCGCGCGCTGGGGCAGATCGCGAGCGGCCAGGTCGATGTCGCCGACGACCACGTCAAGGTGCAGGTGGTGCTGCCTTGGCTGTTGCAGCGCTTTGCCGAGATGGCGCAGGCCACGATCCGCAAGCGCGGCCAGCTGCTGCTGGGCAAAGACGAAAAAAGCTAGCGTTCACGCGCGGGCGCGCGGTCGCATCGGCCTCGCCGCACCCGCGGCGCGCGCCGAGATGACAGAAGCGGGAAAATTGCCAAGCGCCTGCGCGAGCAGCAGATCGTTGCCCGCAAGACCCGGCACGTGGTAGCCCGTGACGTCGATGGCAGCGTCGAACCCATCGAGCATCGGCCATTCGCGTCCTGCTTGCGTGAAGGGTGCGAACTGGCGCCCGACCACGACGATCGCCGCGGCGCGGCCGTGGCGGCGGGCAAAGGCCACGACATGGTCCGCGTGCGCGCCCCGAACCTGAAGCGGCTGGTAATCGCCTCGCGCGAAGACGTCAGGGAGTTCGTTGCGCAGCTTGAGGAGGTGCCGCGTCCAGGCCAGCTTGAGCTGGCCATCCGGCCAGCTCTTGATCAGATGATTCCAGTCGGGATTGTCCAGCATGCCAAGCGCCGCGTGCCGCGCGGAAAAATCCACCGGACGTCGGTTGTCGGGATCGACCAGCGACAGGTCCCAAAATTCGGTACCTTGGTAGAAGTCCGGGACGCCGGGCAAGGTCGCCTTGAGCGTGAGCTGGCTCAGCGCGTTCAGCGCGCCGCCAGCAGCGCGACGCGGCGCGCCAGGGTTTGCAGCGCCTCCAGGAATTCTCCGGACAGCGCCGGATCGAGGATCTTCGCGATGAAGCTCTTGACGCCGTTCTCATACGCCTCATGCGGGTTGAGCCAGCTCGTCTCCTCCTTGCCCTCGCGCGCAGCCTTGAGCGCATAGGCCTGGATACGCTCGACGAAACCGGCGTCGGCCGGCTTCTGGAGCGACCAGGCGCCGAGCAGGGTCTGGTAGAGCATGTATTCGAATGTCGCCGACGGGGCACGCAGATTGCCGTCGAGCGCAATGTGCGGTGCGTTCAGGACCTTCCAGCGGGCCACCGCGCTGGTCCATTCGCCGGGAATTTCACTCAGGGCCGCGATCCGCGCGCGGGCGTCCTCGCCGCGTTTCGTGTCATGGGTGGCGGTCGCCGTCATTCCTTGCGGCCATTCCCTGGCGCGGGCCTGCATGATCTCGTGGAAAGCGGGAACGGTGAGGCCGCTGCTCGCGGGATCAACCGCCGACCTCGTTCATCGCGAGCAGCCGGTGGAATTGATAGAACGCGGTGTCCTCCAGCGACTTTGCCATCATCGGCCCGGTGAACTGCTGCACCTTCAGCGCAAAGCGGCGCACCCGCGGGGCGCTGTGCGGGGGACGGCCAGGCTTGAGCAGGTCCATGGTGAGCGCGTCGCGCAGGAAGTCGAAGATGCCGTCGTCCGCAGCGAACCATTCCCGGCGAGCGTGCTCAATGGTGTCGTCGATCAGCTTACGATCGTTCGCCGTCGGCGCACTTGTCGTCAGGTAGGTGCGGTACACCGGGAAATGCAGCACATAGAGCTCGAGTGCCTGCCGCAGGCTGTCGGCGGAAAAGTCGCGCGTCGAGTAGTGCCCATTGGCGATGCGCGCAAGCAGGCGCGTCAGAACTGTGAATTCGCTGGTCAGCAGCGTCTCAAGCACGCGCCTTTTGGCGTCCTTGACGTAAGGCGCGAGCCGTGGCGGCCGATTGCTGATCTGTCGCCAGGTTTCGTCCAGGGCCTCAAGCCCCTTGGCGTCGACCAGAACGTGAGTGATGGCGTTCATCCACTCATAGCCGGTGGTGCCCTGGATGCCGGCGAGATGCGGCAGACGCTCGTGCTCGCACAGGATCTTCTCGATCACCGTATAGAACGGCTTCGTCGTGCCCTGCGCGTCGCGCACCAGCCGGCGCAGCCGCTGGCAATATTGCGCAGGATCGCGCAGGCCGTCGATATGATCGAGGCGGATGCCCTGCAGTCTGCCCTCGGCAATGAGTTGCTTCACCAGCCGGTGCGTGGCGGCGAACGTGCCGGGGTCCTCGACGCGCAGGCCGGCGAGCCCGTTGACGTCGAAGAAGCGGCGATAGTTGATATCGCTGGAGGCAAGCCGCCAGTGCCCGAGCTTGTAGTGCTGACGTTCCAGCAGGTGATGCAGCGCCAGCGTCTGCGCGGGGCGGTCCTTGGCGGCACGATAGGCGCCGAGACCGCGCGCGACGATGTCGGCGCTGCCTGCGATCTCCTTGAGCTCCGCCTTGAAGCCGGGCGCTTCCTTGCGGTTGGGGCGGCGCAGTCCCGTGTAGCGTGCCGCCAGCGACAGCAGGCGCTTGCCGGCTTCGCTCTCGGCCGCGTCCGCCTCCTTCACGATCATGCGCAGCATTTCACCATAGCGCTCCGGCGCGATCGGCAGGCGGTGCTCGAAATACCAGGCCGAGAAGCTGCCTTCGTCGGAATCGTAGCGCAGGTCGATCTCGCCGCGCTCAAGTGCTTCACCATAGGAGGCGCCGAGGATCGGCAGCAGCACGCCGTCGCGGGCGCGGTAGGGCAGCAGATCCCAGTCGATGTCGAAGGAAACTGCGTGCGGCGAAGTCTGGCCCCATTCCAGCACGTCCAGCCACCAGGGATTGTCGGCAAAGTGGACGCCGACATGGTTCGGCACGAAATCGATGATGAGGCCAAGGTCGTTCTGCGTCAGCGCCTCGCTCAGTCGCGCGAAGCCGGCCTCTCGCCGCCGAGCTCCGGATTAAGCTGGCTGTGATCGACGGTGTCATAGCCGTGCGTCGAGCCCTTGCGGGCCTTCATCACCGGCGAGGTGTAGAGATGCGTGATCCCCAGCGCCTTTAGATAGGGTACCACCGCGGTGGCCTTGTCGAAGTCGAAATCCGCGGTGAGCTGAAGCCGGTAGGTTGCGAGAGGAATGGCTGGAGGCATCTCAACCTCCGAGACGCCAGACCACCGACCAAGGCGGAAGCTTGTCGCCGGCCGCGCCGCCCCAGATCGGGGTGCCCTCACTGCCGTCGGAGTATGCGATGTCTTTGTCGGACAGATTGGCGACCAGACGCAACGTCGCGCCATCTCCCATGCGCCAATGTGCGGTGAGCAGGCCGCTATCGGCTACGGCGGCATCACCGAAGCGCGCATCTTTCAGTCGTGGCGCGATCTCTTTGTGGCGAAGCGTGAGCAGCTCCCGCACCAGCGCGAGACGTGTGTTCTGTTCCGGCGTGTGGCCGGTCCAGTCAAGCACGGCCGCTTGCAGCGTTGCCGGATCGAGCGGGTCGGGCACCTCGTCGCCGTATTTTTCGTAAGCCCAGGCGTACTCCTGCTTGCGCCCCGCGCGTACGGCATCGGCAAGGCTGCCCTGGAAATCGCAGAAGAACGGGAAGGGCGCGGTGCAGCCCCACTCCTCGCCCTGAAACAGCATCGGCACCATCGGCGCGAGCAAGGTCACGGCGAGTGCGGCTTCGATCTGCCTGGGCGATGCCAGGCTCTCGAGTCGCTCGCCCAGCGGCCTGTTGCCGATCTGGTCATGGTTTTGCAGGAAGTTGACGAAGGTCGCCGGCGGCAGCTCGCCGCTTTTTTCGCCGCGCGGCTTCTTGCCCCAGAATTCCGAGATTTCGCCCTGATAGACGAAGCCGGATGCAAGCGCGCGTGCGAGATCGAGGCGCGGCGTTTGATAGTCCGCGTAATAGCCGGCGAGCTCACCGGTCAGCATCACGTGCCAGACGTGGTGGTAGTCGTCGTTCCACTGTCCGCGATATTTGCCGTTCGGGGGCTCCTGCGCGGCGTCGAGCAGGCTCGCGCGGTTGTCGCCGTTCTCCAGCACGACATGGATGTGCCGTCCCGTTGCCTTGGCAAGCTCGCCTGCGGCGATGCTGAGGTCTTGCAGCATCGATTGCTCGCCGGGGGGGGCCATGATGTGATTGGCGGCATCGAGCCTCAGGCCGTCGAAGCGGTAGTCGGTGAGCCATGACAGTGCGTTCTCGACGGCGAAAGCGCGAACCTGCGGCACGCGATAATCGATCGCACTGCCCCATGGCGTGTGCGCATCGGTGAAGAAGGCCGGCGCATAGCGGCCGAGGTAATTCCCCTCGGGACCGAAATGATTGTAGACGACGTCGAGTAATACCATCAGCCCGCGCAGATGTGCTTCGTCGATCAGCGTCTTCAAATCATCGGGGCGGCCATAGGCGCTGTCGGGTGCGTACCACAGCACGCCGTCATAACCCCCAGCCGCGGCGGCCGGCGAAATCGGCCAGCGGCATCAGCTCGACCGCGGTGATCCCGGTTGCGACGAGATGATCGAGCTTGTCGATCATGGCACGATAGGTGCCTTCAGCAGTGAAGGTGCCGACATGCGTCTCGATCAGCACAGTCTCCTCCCAGGGGCGGCCGCGCCAATCGCGCGCGCGCCAGGCGAAGGCATCGTGATCGATCACTTCGCTCGGGCCGAACACGTCTTCGGGCTGGAATGCAGACGCCGGATCGGGCACGTCGATCTCGTCGTCGATCCTGAATTTGTAGGTGCTGCCAACGGCCAGGCCGACAATGTCGGCGACATACCAGCCATCCTGCCGGCGCTGCATCGCGTGTCGTCCGTCGAGCAGGAGATCGACACGGCGCGCGGCGGGCGCCCACAGCCGGAACGACACGCTGTCCTTGGTCAGCCTCGCCCCGAAGGATGGCCTCATAGCGCCCCCGCGAAAGCGAGCACGGAGCGCGGCGGCCGCCTTGCTGGCGCTCCCGGGCTGGAAGTCGATCGTGTTCAGCTTGGCCTCGGTCGTGTTCAGGATCTGCTGCCAGCTCTTGTATTCGGTCATTTTTGGCAATTTGAATGCGATCTCTTCGGGGGCGGCGTTCAGTACGATAAAGATCGCGGCGCTGCGCGGTTCCATCGGCCCCATCACATAGGAAAGAAACCGCCCTTCCGGGAATTTCCAGTCGCTTTCCGTCATTTCGTCGCCGGCCGGCGTCAGCCACAGCGCGCCGTAGGAGATGCCGTCTTTAGGGCGGCCGTCGAGCCAGCGATGGCTACGAAGCTGCGAGAACCGGCGGCGGATATCGGCGAGTTCGGCGACGAAATCGACCATGCCGTCGCCGTCCTTGCCGAGATTGTCCCAGCCGACCCAGCCGACCTCGTTGTCCTGGCAATAGGCGTTGTTGTTGCCCGATTGCGAATTGCCGACCTCGTCGCCGGCGAGGATCAGCGGAATGCCCTGCGCCAGCATCAGGCAGGCCAGCACGTTCTTGCGAAGCTGCCGGCGCAAGCTGAGGATTTGGGGATCGTCGGTCGGGCCCTCGACACCGCAATTGTTGCTATGGTTGTCGTTGGAGCCGTCGCGGTTGTCCTCGCCATTGGCCTCGTTGTGCTTCTCATTGTAGCTGAAGAGATCGGCAAGCGTGAAACCGTCATGGACGGTGATGTGGTTGATGCTGGCGCGCGGCCGCCGTCCGTCGTGGTTGAACAAGTCGGAGGACGCCGTCATGCGGCTGGAGATGTCGCCGATCAGGCTGCCTTCGCCGCTCCAGTAGCGGCGCATGGCGCTGCGGTAACGGTCGTTCCACTCCGACCATTGCGAGGGAAATGCACCGACCTGGTAGCCGCCGAGGCCGAGATCCCAGGGTTCGGCGACGAGCTTGACGCTCGCCAGCACCGGATCCTGCCGGATCGCGGTGAGGAACGAGCTGCCGCGATCATAACCGTTCGGCCCGCGCGCCAGCGTGGTGGCGAGGTCGAAACGGAAGCCGTCGACGTGGCAGACCTCGACCCAGTAGCGCAGCGAATCCATCACCATCTGCAGCACGCGCGGGTGGGTGAGGTTGACCGACGAGCCGCAGCCGGTGAAATCGTCGTAATAGCGCGGGTTTTCGCGGTTCAGCCAGTAATAGGAGGCGTTGTCGATGCCGCGATAGCACAGCGTCGGGCCGAGGTGATTGCCCTCGGCAGTGTGGTTGTAGACGACGTCGAGCATCACCTCGATGCCGGCATCGTGCAGGCGTGCAATCGTGGTGCGAAATGAGTCGAGCGCGTTGTCCTGGGCATAGCGTGCCTCGGGCGCGAAAAAGGACAGCGTGTTGTAGCCCCAGTAATTGGCTAGCTTCTTCTCCACCAGGATGCGGTCGTCGATGAACGCGTGGATCGGCAGGAGCTCGACCGTGGTGACGCCGAGCTTCTTCAGATGCTCGATCATCGCCGGCGACGACAGCCCGCCATAGGTGCCGCGCAAATTCGGCGGAACGTCGTTGCGCTTCTGCGTCAGGCCCTTGATGTGAGCCTCGTAGATGATGGTATCTTCCCAGGGGATGTTGGGCCGGATCTCGCGGCGGCCCCAGTTGAAGGTCTCGTCGACCACGACGCCCTTCGGCATGCCGCGCGCGTTGTCGCGCCGGTCGAAGGAGAGATCTTCACGCGGGCTTCCGGTGCGATAGGCGAAATGCGCGTCACTCCAGACCAGCCGCCCGGAAAGCCGCTTGGCATAGGGGTCGAGCAGCAGCTTGTTGGCGTTGAAGCGATGCCCCTGCTCGGGCTCGTAGGGGCCATGCACGCGATAACCGTAGAGCTGGCCGGGCGAAACGTCGTTGAGATAGCCGTGCCAGACGTCCTCGGTGCGCTCCGGCAGTTCGATGCGCTCGAGTTCGCGGCGGCCTTGCGTGTCGAACAGGCACAGCTCGACCTTCTGCGCGTTGGCGGAGAACAGCGCGAAATTGGTGCCGCGTCCGTCCCAGCTTGCGCCGAGGCGTGCGGGCGATCCAGCAGTCAGGCGCATCGTTCAGCTTTCCGGAACGAGGAAGATCCCGGCGAGCGGCGGAATGGTGAGGCGGAGCTCGCCATCGACAGCATGGACTTCGCCGATGTTGCCGACATTACTGCCGCCGTAGTGGGCGGAGTCCGAGTTGAACACTTCCTTCCACTTGCCGCCGAAGGGCGCGCGAACGCGGTAGTTGCGATAGACGTTGGGTGAGAAGTTGACGATCACCATGCACCGGGCGTGCTCGTCAAATCCCTTGCGCAGCCAGGCGAACACGTTGCGGTTGGCGTCGTCGGTGACAAGCCATTCGAAACCGGCCGGCTCGCAGTCCATCTGGTGCAGAGCGGGCACCGCGCGATAGAGCCGGTTGAGGTCGCGGATCAGCGCCTGGATGCCGGAATGAGTCTTGTGCTCGAGCAAGTGCCAGTCGAGCGATTGGTCGTGATTCCATTCGCGGCTTTGCGCGATCTCGGCACCCATGAACAGCAGCTTCTTGCCGGGATGGCCGAACATGAAGCTGTAATAGGCGCGCAGATTCGCAAAGCGCTGCCATTCGTCACCGGGCATGCGGCCCAGAATCGAGCGTTTGCCGTGCACGACCTCGTCATGCGACAGCGGCAGGACGAAGTTTTCCGAGAAGGCATAGTGCAGGCCGAACAGGATGTCGCCGTGATGATGCTTGCGGTGGATCGGATCCTTGCTGATGTAGTTCAGCGTGTCGTGCATCCAACCCATGTTCCACTTGTAGCCGAAGCCGAGCCCCCCGAATTCGACCGGACGCGAGACCTGCGGCCAGGCGGTGGACTCTTCGGCGGCCGTGGTCGCCTGCGGGAAACGCGCGAACAGCTCGGTGTTGAAGCGGCGCAGGAACGCGATCGCCTCGATGTTCTCCCGGCCGCCATGCTGATTCGGAATCCACGCGCCGGGCGGGCGGCTGTAGTCGAGGTAGAGCATGGATGCGACCGCATCGACGCGCAAGCCATCGATAGCATAACGCTCGAGCCAGAACAGCGCGTTCGACACCAGGAAGTTCGTCACTTCGGTGCGGCCGTAATTGTAGATCAGCGTGCCCCAATCGAGGTGACGGCCCTGGAGCGGATTGGCGTGCTCGTACAGCGCTGTGCCGTCAAAACTGCCGAGCCCGTGCGGATCGTCCGGGAAGTGGCCAGGCACCCAGTCGAGCAGCACGCCGACGCCTTCGCGGTGGCAGGCATCGACCAGTGCGGCAAAATCCTCCGGCGTGCCGAAACGGCTGGTCGGCGCATACAGGCCGGTCGGCTGGTAGCCCCATGAGCCGTCGAAAGGATGCTCGCTGACGGGGAGAAATTCGAGATGAGTGAAGCCCATGTCACGGGCGTAGGCCGGCAGCTGCTCGGCCAGCTCCCGATAGGTCAGCCATTCATCTCCGTTCTTGCGCCGCCACGAGCCGAGATGGACCTCGTAGATCGACATCGGCGCCGACAATGCGTTGATGCCGTCGGGTGCCGGTCGCGGCCGCGGCAGATGCGCCTCGTCGAACACGATGGAAGCGGTCTTCGGCCGCACCTCGCTTGCAAACGCCATCGGATCGGATTTCAGCGGGAGTAGATGGCCATGGGGTCCGATAATTTCGAACTTGTAGTGGTCGCCGGCCTTGGCGTGCGGGATGAATAACTCCCAATAACCTGCGCCGCGCACCCGCATCGGATGGCGCCGCCCGTCCCAGAAATTGAAATCGCCGACCACGGAGACGCGCCGTGCATTGGGCGCCAGCACTACGAAGCCGATGCCATCGATATCTTCGAGCCGCATCGGATGCGCGCCGAGCTTGTCGTAAAGGCGCTGGTGGGTGCCTTCGCCGAGCAGATAGAGATCGAAATCGGTCAGGATCGGCGGAAAGCGGTAGGCGTCCTCGAATTCGACGACGCGGTCGCCGAATTTGACGCGGAGCTGGTAGTGCTTCGAGCCATTCGGCAGGCTGCCGATGAACAGGCCGGCATCGTGGACGCGGTCGAGCCGGGCCACCTCGCCATGCTCGCTGACCGCCTCGACATTGGAGGCTTCGGGGAGAAACGCGCGCACAACACTCTTGCCGCCCTCGGGATGCAGTCCGAGATAGTGGAAGGGGTCGGAGTGGCGGCCCTCGATGATCGCATAGGCCTCGGCAGGGAGTTTAGGCATGGGCTTCGCTCTCGGTGCTGGACAGAATGCGAAGCAGTCCGGACAGCGGCGCATGGAGCCCCTCAGGCCGGTGGGACAGCTCGTACTCTACTTCGTCGAACGCTTGATCAAGCAGGAAAAAACTTAACAGGCCTGCCGCGGATTGCCGATCCACTGGCCACAGCCGCCGATCCGTCGTGGCCTCGCGGTAGGCGTTGAGGAACGTCGCAGTGGCGCGCTCGCGCCATTCGCCGAGCGCGGCCGTAAGCCGGCCCTGCTCGTCGGAGGCGCCCGTGAGCGCGCGGTTGAGCGCCGCGTTAACCGAAAGATCAATCGAGCGGATCAGGCCGGCGACGTCGCGCGCGGCAGGCAGCTTGCGCCGCTTGTCGGCCAGCGGCAAACGCGGATCTCCGTCGAAGTCGATGATGAAGATATCGTCCTTTACGATCAGCGTTTGCCCGAGGCGGAAGTCGCCATGATGACGGATGTTCAACCCGCCGATCTCGGAAGGCAATAGCGCATTCAGCCGGCCGGACAGGGACGCACGCATCGCCACGAGCTGATCGATCAGCGGCCGGTCCGCCTCTCGCAGGCCGCCGCGAGTGTCGGCCAGCCGCTCGAGAACGCGCTCGGCCCGTCTCGTCAGGTCGGATGTCCAGCGCTCGACGTGTGCGGAGCCGATCGACTCCGGCGCGAGATCGTCGGGCTTTGCGGCCGCCAGAGCCACATGCAGCTCGGCGAGCCGCCGGCCGATCTGCGCTATGAAGTGCAGATATGGCGCTTGCTCCTGGGTCTCGCGGAGCATCTCGCCCGGTGGCAGCACCCTTTGCTCGTCGATATAGCGGTCGAGATAGCCCGCGGTGACGGCCCAGCCATCGCCCTGGTTCTCGACATAGGCGTGCAGCACGCCGACCGCGCTGCGACTATCGCCTTCGACCAGCTCGACGCTGCCGAGCAGTGCCGCCGTATTGGCAAAGCGGGCGATTTCGGTGAGGTAGGCGCCGATCTCGATCTCGGGATTGATGCCGCTTTCAAGCCGGCGATAGATCTTGGCGACATACTGGTTGTCGACCAGTGCGGTGCTGTTCGACTGCTCGACCGTGCGGATGCGTTCTGGCTCCTTGATGGTGTAGTCGGCAAACCTGCTGGTCGCCTTGAACTCCAGCCGCAGATTGTTCTCTTCCACCACCAGGTTCTGCGACAGATTGCGCAGGAACAGACCGATGAAGATCTGCTCTGTCGCAACGTCGAGCAGCGTGCCTTCGCGGGCACCCTGGCGCACGGCGGCGAGCGCCTTCGGGTTGAAGCGTTCGCGATCGAAGCGCACCCACTCAATCTGCATCGGTACGACATAGCGCGTGGTCACATCGTGGCGGGTCGCTTCGAAGAACGCGATCCAGGGCCTGTTGTCGCCGATGTCGCAGAACGGCACCGCCGAGGTCAGCGTGGGCTTGATGTGCTTGGGATTGTTTTCTGGATACCACCGCGTCCGTGACAGGAAGTCCGGCAGCACATCGCGCTCGAACATTCCGCGTTCGCGTGCCAGAGAGACCCAGGTCGAATTGACAGGCACCACCAGCGTTTCGAATTCCGGCACCGCGCGCGGCGTCACCGGCTCGGACTTGTCGCGCTCGGTGAGCTGGAACCAGTAGAAGCCATAGGGCCCCAGCGTGACCATGTAGGGCAGTTCGCCGATCGCCGGAAAACGCGTGCGGCCGAGCATCTCCTGCGGGATGCGGTCCTTCCACGGCGACAGATCGAGCTCGGTTGCCTGCGCGGCACGCGACAGGTTCGCGACGCAGAGGATCACCTCGTCGCGGTACTGCCGGACATAGGCCAGCACAGCGCGGTTGGTCGGGCGGATGAAGGTCATGGTCCCGCGGCCGAAGGCGAGCGTGGACTTGCGCACCGAGATCAGCCGTTTGGTGGCGTTGAGCTGCGACGAAAGGCTGCGCGACTGCGCTTCCACGTTCACGGACTCGTAGCCATAGACGGGGTCCATGATCGGCGGCGCGTAAAGGCGGGCCGGATCAGCGCGTGAGAAGCCGCCATTGCGGTCCGGGCTCCACTGCATCGGCGTGCGCACGCCGTTGCGGTCGCCGAGATAGATGTTGTCGCCCATCCCGATCTCGTCGCCGTAATAGATGATCGGCGTACCAGGGAAGGACAGCAGCAGCGAGTTCATCAGCTCGATCTTGCGCCGGTCGTTGTCCATCAGCGGCGCAAGGCGCCGGCGGATGCCGACATTGATGCGGGCGCGCGGATCATTGGCGTAGGTCGACCACAGATAATCGCGTTCGACGTCGGTGACCATTTCCAGCGTCAGCTCGTCATGGTTTTCGCAGGAACAGCGCCCACTGGCAGCTTGAAGGAATGTCCGGCGTCTGTCGCAGTATGTCTGTGATCGGAAAGCGGTCTTCTTGCGCGATCGCCATGTAGATGCGCGGCATCAGCGGGAAGTGGTAGGCCATGTGGCATTCGTCGCCACGTCCGAAATATTCCTGCACGTCCTCCGGCCATTGATTGGCCTCGGCCAGCAGCAGCTTGCCCTTGGAATAGGCGTCCAATTCCTTGCGCAGGCGCTTGATGACCGAATGCGTCTCGGGAAGGTTCTCGTTCGAGGTGCCCTCGCGCTCGCAGAGATAGGGGATGGCATCGAGCCGGAAGCCGTCGACGCCGGCATCGAGCCAGCGCTTCATCACCTGGATGAGCGCGCTGACGACGCGCGGATTGTCGAAATTGAGATCCGGCTGGTGCGAGAAGAAGCGGTGCCAGTAGAACGCGCCGGCCTCGGGATCCCAGGTCCAGTTGGATTTCTCGGTATCGGTGAAAATGATCCGCGTACCCTGGTATTTCTGATCGGTGTCGCTCCAGACATACCAATTGCGGGCGCTCGAGCCTGCCGGGCTGCGGCGCGCACGCTTGAACCAATTGTGCTGGTCCGAGGTGTGGTTGACGACGAGTTCGGTGATGACGCGCAAGCCGCGCTTCTGCGCCTCCTGGATGAAGCGCTTGAAATCTTTCATCGTCCCGAAATCGGGATTGATCGAGCCGTAGTCGCCAATGTCGTAGCCGTCGTCGCGGCCGGGCGAGGGATAGAACGGCAGCAGCCAGAGCGCGGTGACGCCGAGCTCCTGGAGATAGGGCAGCTTCTCGGTCAGCCCGGCGAAGTCGCCGATGCCGTCATTGTTGCTGTCGGCAAACGCCTTGACGTGAAGCTGGTAGATAACGGCGTCCTTGTACCAGAGTTCATCCACGATCCCGGCAGCCTCGGCTTTCTTGGTGTCGACGGAAGACAATACGTTCATGGCGTGCGCCTTTACGCCAGGCAGCGGAACAGCAGCGCCGGATCGCGGTCGGGATCGATACGCAATTTGATCCCGCCCCATTCGATGCGGGACTGTTCGCCGGTGAGGAGATTTTCGAGTCCGGTGACATGGCGGCGCGCGCGGCCGACGTCGATGGCGAGGTCGCCGAGCGGCAACCAGAACTCGCGTGCATTGCGCGAGAGCGCGATCGCGGCAATGACGGTATTGGCGGGATCGGCGGCCTCCTTGGCAAAAGCAATCGTGTCGCCGTCCTCAATGCCGAGGAGGCGCAGGTTCGCCGTCTGCTGAAGGGCTACGTTTTCGTTGCGGATACGATTTAGCTCCGTGATGTACGGCTTAATGTTGCCGGGCTTGTCCCAGTCGCGCTGTCTGATCTGGTATTTCTCGGAGTCGAGATATTCCTCGCGGCCGGGGATCGCGTCGTGCTCCAGCAATTCGAACCCGCTGTAGACGCCGTAACTGCCGGACAATGTCGCGGCCAGCGCGACGCGCGATTTGAACGCCCAGGTCTCGCCGCCCTGGAGATGATATGGCAGCAGGTCGGGCGTGCTCACGAACAGGTTCGGCCGATAGAAGTCACGTTCGGGATAGCGCGTCAGCTCGCCGAGATATTGCTCCAGCTCCCACTTCGCCGTGCGCCACGGGAAATAGCTGAAGGACTGCGCAAAGCCGAGCTTGGCGAGGCCCTTCATCAGCTTCGGTCGCGCGAACGTCTTGGAGAACAGGATCACCTCGGGGTGCCGGCGGCGGATATCGCGGATCAGCCACTCCCAGAAAGCAAGCGGCGCGGTGTCGTGATTGTCGATGGCAAAGATGGTGACACCGTGGTCGATCCAGAACAGCATGGCGTCACGAAACGCGTTCCACAGTCCGGCCCGATCGACGGACGTGAAATCGGGGATGACGATATCGGAATAGGGCCCCTCAGCCGTCCGCACCGAGCGGTCCGGCCGCCATTTGAACCATTCCGGATGTTGCGTCAGCCAGGGATGGTCCGGCGAGCATTGTACGGCGAAGTCGAGCGCGAGCTCGAGGCCGTATTCCAGGCAGGTCGCGACCAGCGCGCGGAAATCCTCGATCGTGCCGAGCTCCGGATGCAGCGCATCGTGCCCCC
Source organism: Bradyrhizobium sp. LM2.9 (assembly GCF_054056555.1). Classification (NCBI taxonomy): domain Bacteria; kingdom Pseudomonadati; phylum Pseudomonadota; class Alphaproteobacteria; order Hyphomicrobiales; family Nitrobacteraceae; genus Bradyrhizobium; species Bradyrhizobium sp. LM2.9. The sequence continues at coordinate 4,106,870 of NZ_JBSRYJ010000002.1, read as the reverse complement.
CCTCGATGGTGCCGATCGCATAAGGTGAGCCGGGATCGCCTTCGGTTGCTACCGGCGCGTTGTTGCGGCCCTTGCGGCGGGTGCGGCCAATGGGGTGGATCGGAGTGAAATAGAGCACGTCGAAGCCCATCGCCGCGATGTCGGGCACCCGCGCGATGCAGTCGCGGAGCGTGCCGTGCCGGCCTGGAATTTGGCTCTGGCTGCGCGGCATCATCTGATACCAGGCGCCAAAGCGCGCCTTGTCGCGGTCGATGATGAGCGGGAAGGGCGCCGAGCGGGTGAGGTCGGGCCGCGATTGGCTCTCGGCCATGGCTTCGCCGAGTTCAGTTGCCAGCAGCGGGGCAACGTCGCCGGTCTGAAGATAGTCCTCGCATTGCCTGACGATGACAGCCGCGGCGTCCTGCCGCGCGCCATGCGCCTTGGTCAGAAGGCCGGCGCCCTCGATCGCATCGAGGCTGACATCGGCACCAGAGCGCTGCTTGCGCGCAACCCCGTGCGACCACGTCGCGAACTCGTCGGTCCAGGCTTCGATCGCATAGACATATTTGCCAGGCTCAACCGGTGTGAACGCGCCGGACCAGCGGTCATTGCCGTGAGGGATCATCGGCTCGCTCCGCCATTCGCGGTCCTGCTCTTGCCGCCAGATCAGCGCTGCGCCGATCACGGCGTCGCCGTCGCGGTAGATGTCGACCCAGACCTCGACCGGTTCGCGCGCGATCCGCTTCACGGGGAAGCGGCCGCCATCGATCAAGGGATAGACGTCTTCGATGAGGAAAGCGCTGCCGGCTGCGGCACTCTCGACAGTTTGAATTGTCTTGTTCACGGTGATGCCATTGACAAGAAAGCAGGAGCCCGTTTCCCTTGTCGGGAACCTACGCTTGATACCTATATAGAAAGACCGGTTGGGTGTCATTAGTTCCCTCGGGAACGGCTAGCGCGGTTTGTGAGTTAAGCCTGACTAACGTCTTCCACTGCCTCGTTAAAATCAATACCCCCGGCCAAAATCTGGCCTGCCAACTGCGTGCCGAATGGATCTTTTAGCTCAAGCCCAGATCAAGGGCGTTCAGTCCGAATTCGTCGATGCCCTCGGAAAGCTGCGGATCACCGATCCCGTGGCCCTCAAATCCATCCTCGACGCCCTGCCGGAGAAGCGGGTCTATCGCTTCGTTAGCGGACCCGTGGTGGTGCGCGCCTTGGGCCATCCGCGCACCGAATTGGTGACGATCGGTGCACCGCCGCTCAAATGGACGATGACCGGCAATGGCAATTTGATCGCGCAAGGTGAGGCGCGCGAGCCCGTGATTGCATGGCCCGCCGGTCTGCCGCTCGGCTATCACCGTCTGACGCTGACCGATGCCGAAGGCGTGAGCGAAGAGGTGCCGATGATCGTGGCGCCCGAGCGGGCCTTTGGCGGCGATTTCGACCGCGGCTGGCTGCTTGCTGTGCAGCTCTACAGCGTCCGCTCCGACCGAAATTGGGGCATCGGTGATTTCACTGATCTTGCCGATCTCGTCCGGCTCGCCAAGCAGTTGGGGGCCGACGGCGTCGGGCTTAATCCTCTGCATGTGTTGTTCGACGACCATCCGGCCGATTGCAGCCCCTATTCGCCGAACAGCCGGCTGTTTCTCAATCCGCTCTATATCGATGTCGAGGCAATCCCGGAATTTTCCGGCGATCTCGTCCCCGACGCGGCCGCAACCGCCGCGCGGCTCCGTGAAGGCGATCGTGTGCCCTATGCGGACATGGCGGCCTTGAAGTGGTTGGCCTTGCGCGCCGCCTTCGACAGCTTCGTGAAAAGCGCCAGCGGTGTCCGCCGCAACCAGTTCGACGCCTTCCGCGCGGCGCGCGCGCCGCTGTTGTCCCGCTTTGCCTGCTTCGAGGTGCTACGCCATCGCTTCACGGCGCCGTGGTGGGAATGGCCGGTGGAATGGCAGCAGCCGGACGAGGCGAAATGCGCCCGACTGCGCAACGGGCCCGACAAGCACGACGTCGAGTTCGTTGAATTCGTGCAATGGACCGCCGATAGCCAGTTGCATGCCGCCAAGGAACTGGCCGGCCAACTTGGCATGCGCGTGGGCCTCTATCTCGACGTCGCCGTCGGCGTGCAGTCCAACGGCTTCGATGCCTGGAACGAGCAGATGGCGATCTCGCGCCATCTCGCGGTCGGTGCGCCGCCTGACGTGCTCAACACCGTCGGCCAGGACTGGGGCCTTGCCGGCTTCAATGCCGGTGGCCTGGAGGCTCAGTCCTTCGTGCCGTTCGCCGACATGCTGGCCGCTTCGATGCGGCATGCCGGGGCCATCCGCCTCGATCACGTGCTGGGGCTGAAGCGGCTTTATCTGGTGCCGCGCGGTTTCAAGCCGGATAATGGCGCCTATGTGCAGATGCCGTTCGAGGCCGCTGCTTGGCGCCGTGGTGCGTGAAAGCGCGGCGAACAAATGCATCGTGATCGGCGAGGACCTCGGCACCGTGCCGGAAGGATTCCGCGAGACCATGCAGGATTTCGGCATCTGGTCCTATCTCGTCATGATGTTCGAGCGCGACGATGCCGGCCATTTCCGCAACACCGATCACTACCGGCCCAACGCGCTGGTCACGCTGAACACGCATGATCTGTGCACCTATGCCGGCTGGCGCTCCTTCAGCGATCTCAGGATGAAGCTCTCGCTCGGGCTCGAACCCGGCGAGGACGAGAAGGCGCGCTGGGATGCGCTCGGCAAGCTCGACGACATCCTGCGCCAGAACGGCATCAACGCCAACGACCTTTATTCGGTGCTCGCCTTCCTGTCGCGCACGCCGTCGCGGCTGCTCGCAGTGTCGCTGGAGGACCTGCTCGGCGTGATCGATCAGCCCAACATTCCCGGCACGATCGACGAGCATCCGAACTGGCGCCAGCGCCTGCCGGTTGCGCTCGACAAGATCGCCTCGAAGGTCGATCTCGCAGCTTTGAAGGCCGCGACACGGGAACGCTCGTTGCCCGGCGGGCGTTGATTGCTGAGGATTTCCGAAACGCCGTTTTCGAGGCTCGCACGACATTGTCTCAGAGGATCGAGGACTATGCGCTGATCGGCGACTGCGAGACCGCGGCGCTGGTCGGGCGCAACGGTTCGATCGACTGGCTGTGCTGGCCGGCCTTCGATTCCGACGCCTGCTTCGCTGCGATCCTCGGCACGCACAAGAACGGCCGCTGGTTGATCGCACCGGACGAGGACGTCACCGCGACGTCGCGCCGCTATCTCGGCGACACCCTCATCCTCGAGACGCGCTTCGAGACGAAGAGCGGCACCGTTGCGCTGATCGACTTCATGCCGCTGCGCGGCAAGGCCTCCGACATCGTGCGGCTGGTCCGCGGCGTCAGCGGCACGGTGAAGATGCGGATGGAGCTCGTGATCCGCTTCGGCTTCGGTGTCGACATTCCCTGGGTGCGGCGGATTGACCATTCGCTGCTTGCGGTCGCCGGCCAGGACATGACGGTGCTCCGTACGCCGGCAAAGACCCGCGGCGAGGATATGACAACCGTGTCCGACTTCGAGGTAAAAGCCGGCGAGACCGTGCCGTTCGTGCTGACCTACGGTCCCTCGCATCTCGAACCGCCCGCGCCGATCGATCCGGAGGTCGCGCTACAGGAGACCGAAAAATTCTGGCAGGACTGGTGCAGCAAATGCATCCGCGACGGCGACTATCACGATCTCATTATGCGCTCGCTGATCACGCTGAAGGCGCTGACCTTTGGCCCGACCGGCGGCATCGTCGCCGCGCCCACCACCTCGTTGCCGGAGAAGCTCGGCGGCAGCAGGAACTGGGATTACCGTTTCTGCTGGCTGCGCGATGCCACCTTCACGCTGCTGGCGCTGATGAATTCCGGCTATACCGAGGAAGCGTTGGCCTGGCACAATTGGCTGTTGCGCGCGGCGGCAGGCTCGCCGGCGAACATGCAGATCATGTACGGCATCTGGGGCCAGCGGCGGCTGCTGGAATGGGAGGCGGGCTGGCTGGACGGCTATGAGGGCGGACGGCCGGTGCGGGTCGGCAATGCCGCCCATGCGCAGCTTCAGCTCGACGTCTATGGCGAGCTGATCGACGCCTTTCATCAGTCACGCATGGCCAAGCTCAAGCTCGACGACGAAACGACCTGGGCGCTGGAATGCAACGTGCTCAATCATCTCGCCGAGGTCTGGGACGAGCCCGACCACGGCATCTGGGAGCGGCGCGGCGAGCCCAGGCACTACGTCTTCTCGAAGGTGATGACCTGGGTCGCCTTCGATCGCGGCATCAAGAGTGCCGAGACTTTTGGCTTCAAGGCGCCGCTTCTGCATTGGCGCGCGTTGCGCGATGCCATCCATCGCGACGTCTGCAACAAGGGATTTGACGCGGAGGAAAACGCCTTCGTCGAATCCTACGGTTCGAAACTGCTTGATGCCAGCGTGCTGCTGTTGCCGGCCGTCGGCTTCCTGCCGCCATCGGACCCGCGCATCCGTGGCACCATGGCGGCTGTCGAGAACCACATGATGCGCGACGGTTTCGTGCTGCGGCACGACCCGCGCGAAGTGCCTGCGGGACAGCCGCCGCTCGAAGGCGCGTTCCTCGCCTGTAGCCTGTGGCTCGCCGACGCCCATGTGCTGGCGGGCGATCTCGACAAGGCGCAGATCTTGTTCGACCGCGTGGTCGGTATCGCGAACGACGTCGGGCTATTGGCCGAGGAATATGATTCAGGCGCCCGGCGCCAGACCGGCAACTTCCCGCAGGCACTGACCCATATCGCGCTGATCAACACCGCGCACAATCTGTCCGCGGCGAGGCAAGGGAGCGAGAAGCCGGCGGTGCAGCGGTCGAAGCAGTGACTTAAGCGACCCCGTTCCGCTTCAGGATCATCTCCATCGCCTCCGCAAAACCGTCCTGCTCGTTGGTCGCGGTGACGTGGCTGGCATGGTCCTTGACGCTGTCGGTCGCGTTGCCCATGGCGATCGAGACGCCGCTGACGCGAAACATCGCGAGGTCGTTCTGCATGTCGCCGATGGTGGCGACGGCGTCCGTTGAAATGCCGAGGCGCTTGGCCATGGCTTGCACGAATGTACCTTTGTCGAAGCCGGGCGGAGTGATGTCGAGATAATATGTTTGCGAACGCACTGCGGTCGCCTCGCTGCCGAGCGCCTTCTGCATCGCCTTCTCGCAAGCTTCTAGGCCGGCTGCATCGGCGCTGGCTCCGACGATCTTGCAGGCGCTCGCAAGGTAGGGCGAGAAGTCCGTCACGATGGTCGGGTCAGAGCGGATGGTGTGCTGCTCATGCGCGACGTATTTACCGCTGGGGTTGTCGATCAGCCATTTGTCGGTGGTGAACAGCCAGATGTCGGCGCCGAAGTCGCGGAGGATTTTTAAGCTTCGCTCGGCCGCGCCGGCCGGGATGAGATGCTGCTCGACCGGGTTCATCTCGGGATCGACGATCGATGAGCCGTTGAACGGGCCGACCGGCAGCCAGAGCGCCAGCGGGTCGATCAGGAAGCGCATGCCGATCGCGGGGCGGCTCGACGTTATCGTGAAACCGATGCCGGCCTGGTGCAGCCGCTGCACCGCGGACCTCGCGCGCTCCGTCAGCGTCTTGTCCTTGGTCAGCAGCGTACCGTCGACGTCGGAGACCACGAGTGAGATTTTCGTCATGGCAGGACCTTGGGGGTTTTTGGCCTCAGCGCTTCGCGACGCCCAGTTTCAGCTGCCGTACAACCCCGTCCACGATCGCTTCGACGGATTCGTCGATCGAGACGGTGATGACGTGCTCGCCCGCCTCCGGCGGTTCCAGCGTGCTGAACTGGCTCGTCAGCAGCCCGGGCGGCATGAAGTGCCCCTTGCGTTGCGCGAGACGAGCGGCGATCAGCTCCTTCGTGCCCCTGAGGAAGACGAAGCGCACGTCGTCGCGTCCACGCAGGAGCACGTCACGATAGGTGTGCTTCAGCGCCGAGCAGGCGATGATGATTTGCTCGCCTTTGTCGCAGACCCGCGCAATCTCGTCGGCGATGGCGTTGAGCCAGGGCCAGCGGTCCTCGTCGGTGAGAGGATGGCCAGCACGCATCTTCTCGACATTGCTGGCGGGGTGAAAGCTGTCGCCGTCCTCGAAGCGCCAGCCGAGGCGCTCGCCGAGCGCTTTTGCAACCGTGCTCTTGCCCGAGCCCGACACGCCCATCACGATCAATGCACAAGGTGCTTCAACGCCCGCCACGAATTCCCTCCGGTAGCGCGGCCTGGTCGACCAGCCAGACGGTCTCACCATTCGAGCGCGCGCGTACAGCCGGCAGAGTCTCGCCATTGAGGAGGCGCGTCAAGATCGGCTGCTTGTCGTGCCCCGCAATCTCGAACAGCATTTCGCGGCAGGATGCCAGCGCGGGCAGGGTGAGGGATACCCGCGGCACGAAAGGCGCGACATTGGCCTTGGGGACCCCGACGACCCAGCGCATGGTCTCCTCGATCGCGGGGTAGCCCGGAAAGAGCGAAGCCGTATGGCCGTCCGGGCCCGCACCCATCAAAACCATGTCGAACAGCGGCCGTGCCGGATCGAGGCTTTCCGCGCCGTAGAAAGACTGCAGCTCGCGCGCATAAGCCGCGGCGCTCTGATCAGGGTTGTCAGCCGCCGTCGGGATCGGGTGAATATGGCCGGGGGGCGCATTCCGATCGAGAAAGGTCGCGCGCGCGATCGCCATGTTGTTGAGGGGATCGCTTTCGGGCACGAAGCGCTCGTCACCGATGAACCAGTGCACGCGCTCCCATGGGATCTTGCCGCGCCAGGCATCGCTGCCAAGCAGCTGATAGAGCTTCGTTGGGCTGGAGCCGCCGGTGAGGCAGATCGCGATCCGCCCGAGATTGGCCTCGATCCGCGCCATCACCCGCTCGGCGGCGGCCTGCGCCAGCGCCTCGGCGTCTGCCTCGACGATCAGCTTCGGCTGTCCGGCCGCTGCCATCACGAAAACTTCCGCCAGCTTCGGCCGTCGCGACGGAGCAACTCATCAGCGCAGGCGGGGCCGTCGCTGCCGGCTTGATAGGTCTCGATGCCGTTCGTGCCCGCGTTCTTCCAGGCGTCCAGGAACGGCTGCACCGCTTGCCACCCGGCCTCGATTCCGTCGGCGCGCTGGAACAGGATGTTGTCGCCGATCATGCAGTCGTAGATCAACGTCTCGTAGCCGGTACTGGGATCGGCCCGGAAATAGTCGCCATAGCGAAACTTCATCTCGACGCCGTCGATGGTGATGCTAGGGCCCGGGATCTTGGCGTTGAACTGGAGCTCGATGGTTTCGGTCGGCGCGATGCCGATGGTGAGGAAGTTTTGCGAGAGCCGGTCGACCGCCGTGCCTGAGAACATGGACAGCGGCGCCTGCTTGAACTTGATCGCGACCTCGGTGCGCTTGTGGCCCAGCGCCTTGCCGGTGCGCAAGTAGAACGGCACGCCGGCCCAGCGCCAATTGTCGATCATCAGCTTCAGCGCGACAAAAGTCTCGGTGGTGCTGCCGCGCTTGACGTCCTCGGTCTTGCGATAGTCCGGGATCTCATCGTCGCCGATGCGCCCCGAGAGATATTGCGCGCGCACCGAGCTCTTCAGCGCTTCCTCCTCGCTCGGCTGCTGGATCGAGGTCAAAACCTCGGCCTTTTCCGAGCGCACGGAATGCGCGTCGAAACGGGCCGGCGGCTCCATCGCCACCAGCGACATCAGCTGAAACAGGTGGTTCGGCACCATGTCGCGGAGCGCACCGGTGGCGTCATAGAAGCCGCCGCGATGGCCGACGCCGAGCTTCTCCTCCACCGTGATCTGGATGTGGTCGATATGGTTGCGATTCCAGATCGGCTCGAACATGCCGTTGGCAAAGCGCAGTACCAGGATGTTCTGCACCGTCTCCTTGCCGAGATAGTGATCGATCCGGTAGATCTGGTGCTCCTGCATGATCTTCAGCAGCTCGGCGTTCAGCGCGCGCGCGGAGGCGAGGTCGGTGCCGAACGGCTTTTCGATCACCAGTCGCCGCCAGGTGCCGTTCTCCTTCATCATGCCGGTGCGGCCGAGCTCGCGCGCGGTCGGCGCGAACGCGGCCGGCGGGGTCGCCAGGTAGAACAAGCGGTTGCCGCCGGTGTCTTGCGCGCATTCGAGCGCATCGAGATGTTCGCGCAAGCGATCGAAGGATGGCGGGTCTTTTGGATCCGCTTCGACGAAGCTGACGCGTTCCAGGAGTTTCTTGGCGACGACGTCGTCCACGGAGCGGGTCGCAAACTCACGCAGGCCTTTCATCAGGCTGTCGCGGAGCTCGTCGTCCGACATGGCGTTGCGGCCGACGCCGACGACGCAGAACTTCTCCGGCAACATGTGTTCGGCAGCAAGATTGTAAAGTGACGGCATCACGAGGCGGTGAGTGAGATCACCGGTGACACCAAAAATGACAAAGGCGCAATTTTCCGGCTTGCGCTTTGGCTGCTGGTCTTTTGTCACGAATTACTGGCCTTCGCTTTGTGGACTTCTTCTGACTCGGACTTCTTATTTGGACTTCGGCTCCTTGTGGCCGCCAAAGCCCGCGCGCATCGCGGAGAGAATCTTCTCGGCGAAAGTGTGTTGCTGCCGCGAACGGAAACGTGTGTAGAGCGCCGCCGTCAAAACTTCGGCCGGCACGGCCTCGTCGATCGCCGCGTTCACGGTCCAGCGTCCTTCGCCGGAATCCTCGACGAAGCCGGAATATTCCGTCAACGCCGGGCTGCCGGCGAGTGCCGTCGAGGTGAGGTCGAGCAGCCAGGACGGAATCACGGAGCCGCGTCGCCACACTTCGGCGATATCGGCGAGATCGAAATCGTAACGATGATCCGCCGGCAAGGCCTCGATGTTGGCGTTCTTGAGGATGTCAAAACCTTCGGCATAGGCCTGCATCAAGCCGTATTCGATGCCGTTGTGGATCATCTTGACGAAATGCCCGGCGCCGACAGGGCCAGCATGGATGTAGCCCTGCTCGATGCGGGAATCGCGCCCCTCGCGTCCCTCCGTGCGCGGAATGTCGCCGGCGCCGGGCGCGAGCGCGGCGAAGATCGGATCGAGCCGGTCGACCACCTGTTTCTCGCCGCCGATCATCATGCAATAGCCGCGGTCGAGGCCCCAGACGCCGCCGGAGGTGCCGACGTCGACATAGTGGATGCCGCGCGTCTTCAGCGCCTTGCCGCGGCGGACGTCGTCCTGCCAGAAGGTGTTGCCGCCGTCGATGATGACGTCGCCTTCCTGCATCACGCCCGCGATCGTGCCGATCGTGGTCTCGGTGATGTGGCCGGCCGGCAGCATCACCCAGGCCGTACGCGGCCGCTCGAGTTTCGAGATGAACTCCTCCAGCGTCGCGGAGCCAACCGCGCCGTCTGCGGCGAGGCCAGCGACGGCCTTGGCGTCCTTGTCGTAGACCACGGTCGAGTGGCCGTGGCGCATCAGCCGGCGAACGATGTTGCCGCCCATTCGGCCGAGACCGATCATGCCGAGTTGCATCTGAGAGATTCCCTTAATTCAGTGCGTCGCTAAGCGCCGCGTTGAGCGCAGCGAGACCTTTCTTGAGCCCGCCCTTTAGGTGGACCCGCAGCGCGCGCCGGCCGCGCTCGGTGAGCACGTCGAAGTCGCCGCGCGCCTGTGCTGCCTTGATGATTCCGAAGCTTGCCTTCTGGCCCGGCACGGGCAAGTCCTTGGCGTCGTCGGCAGTGATCTGGAGGAATACGCCGCTATCGGGCCCGCCCTTGTAGGCTTGCCCGGTCGAGTGCAGGAAGCGCGGTCCAAACTCGGCGCAGGTTGCGACGTGCCGCTTCTCGCGCACTTCGAGCCGCATGGCCTGGAGTGCGTCGATCGTCGCCTTGTCGCGCGCGATGTAGCCGAGCAGGGCGACATAATCGCCATGGTTGGAGCGCGACAGATGCGCCTTCAGCCATGAGGTCAGGTCGCCATTGGCGCCGGCAGCGCGCAACGCCGTGGCGTTGGTCTCGTCGGTGTAGAGATCGGCTTCATCCGTGCTGACCACCGGCTGCTCCGCCGGCAGCGCCCCGGTTTTCTCGAACGACGCGGTGAGCTCGCGGGTCTTGATCTTGGCCGCTTCCACGTCCGGCTGGTCGAACGGATTGATGCCGAGGATGCTACCCGCCACCGCCGTTGCCATCTCGAAGCGAAAGAACTCCTGGCCAAGATGGTCGATCGACTTCATTGTGATGCGCACCACGGGATGGCCGGCCGCTTCGACCGCGGCAAGCTTCGAGTCGTGGGCGGCGTCCGCCTCGCCCTCGATACGGATGTCGATGAAGAGCCGGTCATTGCCATAGACCGCGGGTTCGCCCAGCGGCTCGCCGTCGATCGGGATCAGGCCCTTGCCGTCCTTGCCCGTCGATTCCGCGATGAGCTGTTCGGCCCAGGCGCCAAAATCGGCGATCTTCTTCGACGACAGGATCGTCACCTTGTCGCGGCCTTCGAGCGCCGCGAGGCCCATGGCAAGGCCGAGCTGCACGCCCGGGTTTTCGCTTGGCGGCACGTCCGGTCCGCAGGAGCGGACCATCGCAAGCGCGTGCTTGACGAAGGTCTTGATATCGACGCCCGCGGTTGCCGCCGGCACCAGGCCGAACGGCGAGAGCACCGAATAACGTCCGCCGATGGAGGGCTCGCCGTGGAAGATGCGGGCATAGTTCAGCTTCTTCGCCGACTTCTCCAGCGACGAGCCGGGATCGGTCACCGCGATGAAGCGGAAGCCGGTCTTGGCCTTCGGGCCGAGGGCCTGCGCGACGCGCTCATGGAAATAATCCTTCATCGCGTTAGGCTCGGTGGTGCCGCCGGATTTGCTGGAGACGATGAACACGGTGTTGGCGATGTCGATCCTGGCCTCCATCGCCCGCACCTGCGCCGGATCGGTGGAATCCAGCACGTGCAGCTTCGGGAAGCCGGACTTCCGCGCGAACGTCTCGGCCAGCACCTCGGGGCCAAGGCTCGAACCGCCCATGCCGAGCACGACAGCGTCCGAGAACTTCTGGCCCTTCACGCGGTTTGCGTAGTCCTCATAATTGGCGACGTCGGCTTTGGCGGCGCTGTCGAGCCAGCCGAGCCACTTGTCCTCGTCGCTTCCGGTCCAGACCGATTTGTCGCGCTGCCACAGCCTGCGGATCTTGGCAGAGGCCCGCCATTCCTCGGTGCTCTTGGCCACGGCCTTGCCGAGACCGTCGCCGAGCGAGAGAAGCTGGCGGTCGATCGCGGGCCCGAGCACGGTGGCGCGCTTGTGGGCGACCGCGCCATAGAGCTTGTCGGCGGCATCGGCAAACTGCTTGACGCCGTCCTTGACGAGCTCTTCGGTGACGGCATCGAGCGAGACGCCGGAGCGCTCCAGCTCTTCCAGCACGCGGCGGGCGTCGTCGACATTCTCTTCAAGGCTGTCGCGCGGCGTGCCGTGGTCGCGGAACGCATCCAGCGTCGCCGGCGGCACGGTGTTGATGGTGTTGGGGCCGATCAGCTCCTCGACATAGAGGATATCGCTGTAGTCCTTGTTCTTGGTGCCGGTCGAGGCCCAGAGCATGCGCTGCGGCTTGGCGCCCTTGGCGGCGAGCTTGTCCCAACGGGGACCCGAGAACAGGCGCTTGTAATCCTGGTAGGCGACCTTGGCATTGGCGATCGCGACCTTGCCCTTCAGCGCGGCGAGCCGTTCTTTTTCGCTGGGGTCGTTGGCGCGGGCGATCTTTTCGTCGAGCTGCTTGTCGACCACCGAATCGATGCGGCTGACGAAGAAGCTCGCCACGCTCGCCACGTGCGAGGGGTCGCCGCCACCTGCGACGTATTTCTCCAGGCCGGCGAGATAGGCCTCGGCGACTTGCAGATAGACGTCCCTGGAGAACAGCAGCGTGATGTTGATGCTGATGCCGTCGCCGATGAGCGTTTCGATCGCGGGCAGGCCCTCCGGCGTCGCCGGCACCTTCACCATCAGGTTCTTGCGGTTGACGTCCTTCCAGAGCCGCCGCGCCTCGGCGACCGTGCCGGCGGTGTTCATCGCCAGATAGGGCGAGACCTCCAGGCTGACATAGCCGTCGCCGCCTTTCAGTCGGTCGTAGACTGGGCGCAGCACGTCGGCGGCGTTCTGGATGTCCTCGACCGCGACAGCCTCGAACAGGTCGGCGACCGATCGATCGCCGCGCTTCAACGCCTTGCCGATCTGCGCGTCGTACTCGTCCGAGCTGCCGATCGCCTTCTCGAAGATCGATGGATTGGAGGTGACGCCCTTGACGCCGTCGGTGTCGATCAGCCGCTTCAGGTCGCCCTTTGCGATGAAGCCACGGGCCAGGAAGTCCAGCCAGACGGCTTGTCCGTGCTTTTCCAGTTCTTTGACGGGATTCATGCTGCTTATTTATCTCCAAGCCTGCGGGCGAGGGGTTTCCGCGCCGGTTTCCTGACGCGCTATCCTCTAGCTTACATGCTTCCTTGAGGGAACCATTCAAGGGTATGGACGTCATACCCTCCAGTGTAACTCCGTCGCCATCATGGCGATCCTGGTGAAGGAGCCGAGTTACGTAAAAAGTCGTTGGCCGCGAGGAATCGGCCGGGGGCTGGTTGCGTAGCGTCAGCTGCCTAACCTCGTCGCCAGTGGCTGCGCGGAGTACGATCGGCGGATTCCGGTCCGCCTGATGCATTGTGGCTCGGTCGCGAATGGCCATGCTGGGGGAAAGCATGCACGCAGATCATGCAGATCATGATGGCCCGGCGCTCGCCGTCGCTGACAGCCTGCAATCGGTCACGCGGGCCGAATGCGTCGATGCCTCCAACGATCTCGAAATCAACCTATGCAAAACCCAACTGCGGCTGCTGGTCGCGGCGGGTTTCGCCGTGACGCTGCTCAGCGCAGGTCTGGCCCTCGCTTGGTGGGGCGGCATGAGCGACTACGATACCGCGATGGGCTATGCGGGCGTCGCGCTGTTCGGTCCGATCACCTGCTGGCTGATCTGGGTGCTCCCCGCCGAACGGGGGCCGGTGGTGATCGTCACCCCCTACGGCATCCGCGATCTCCGCATCGGCAATGAATTTCTGCTGTGGGACTCGATAGCGGAGATTTCGGCTGAAGAACGCCGCGGGCGCAAGATGATCGTGCTGACGCCGACGCCGGCCTTGCAGCGGCAGCTCTGCACCATCCGCGGCTTGGCCCGTTGTGCTCAGAACGGTCGGATTGTCATCCGGTTGGAGGGTTTGGCGACCGATTTTGATACACTGCTGCGCGCTTGCCGCGACTGTCACGCCGCCAGCAGTCCGGCCACTGCATTGCAGCAGGAAGATGAACGCGGCACCCAAAGCTTCGCCGTACAAGCGTCATAAGATCGCCGCTCGCGGATCGCTATGGTGCCGGGCAGGATAGGCTCATCCCCGGTAACGCCCGGATGTTGCGACCGAGTGACATTTTCTGGAAATAGGCCAATATAGATAGAGATTCGCACAAATTACGGGCAGGTGCCTGTTCGTAACCCAACGAGTGCCTACGTTGTGCGTTGCGTCGAGTCGACACCAGGGTGTCCAATGATCGTCATGTGCTCACGCTGATTCGATCCGGCCTGAGGAACGGTCCGGTAACTGCTTTCGTTTCAGCTTGTAGCGGAACTCACGCGGAGAGGGATCATGTACAACGATTCTCTATTCAACGCTTTCGCTAAGTCGTTCGAGGCGAGAAGCCAGCACGACATGTCGATGGCGGAATATCTGGAATCGTGTCGAAGCGATCCCATGAAATACGCGAACGCGGCCGAACGATTACTCGCGGCGATCGGCGAGCCCCAGACGATTGACACGGCCAAGGACCCACGCCTTGGCCGTATTTTTTTGAACCGCACGATCCGCACCTATCCGGCCTTCGCCGGTTTTTATGGCATGGAAGAAACCATCGAGCGCATCGTCGGTTTCTTCCGTCACGCAGCGCAGGGCCTCGAAGAGCGCAAGCAGATCCTCTATCTGCTCGGTCCGGTCGGCGGCGGCAAATCCTCGCTTGCCGAGCGGCTGAAGTCGCTAATGGAAGTGCATCCGATCTACGTGCTCAAGGCCGGCGACGAGTTGAGCCCGGTGTTCGAAAGCCCGCTCAGCCTGTTCGATCCGGATCAGCTCGGCCCAATGCTGGAAGAGAAATACGGCATTCCGCGCCGCCGTCTCACCGGCCTGATGAGCCCGTGGTGCTACAAGCGGCTCGAAGCCTTCGGCGGTGACATTTCCCAGTTTCGGGTCGCCAAGATCCAGCCGTCGCGGCTGCGCCAGATCGCGGTCGCCAAGACCGAGCCCGGTGACGAGAACAACCAGGACATCTCCTCGCTGGTCGGCAAGGTCGATATCCGCAAGCTCGAGACTTACGCGCAGAACGATCCCGATGCCTACAGCTATTCGGGCGGCCTCAACCGCGCCAACCAGGGCATCCTCGAATTCGTCGAAATGTTCAAGGCGCCGATCAAGATGCTGCACCCGCTGCTGACGGCAACGCAGGAAGGCAACTATATCGGCACGGAGAATATCGGCGCGATTCCGTTCACCGGCGTCATCCTCGCCCACTCCAACGAAGCCGAGTGGTCGAGCTTCAAGGCCAACAAGAACAACGAGGCCTTCATCGACCGCATCTGCGTGATCAAGGTGCCTTATTGCCTGCGGATCACCGAAGAGCAGAAGATCTACGAGAAGCTGATCCAGGGCTCCGAGCTCGCGGCCGCGCCGTGCGCTCCTTCGACGCTGGAGACGATGGCCCGGTTCTCGGTGATGTCGCGTCTGCGCAAGCACGAAAATTCCACGGTGTTCGCCAAGATGCGGGTTTACGACGGCGAGAGCCTGAAGGAATCCGATCCGAAGGCGCGCAGCGTCCAGGAATATCGCGATGCCGCCGGCGTCGACGAGGGCATGGACGGTGTCTCCACGCGCTTCGCTTTCAAGATCCTGGCTGCCACCTTCAACCATGATCCGCAGGAAGTCGCCGCCGACGCCGTGCATCTGATGTACGCGCTGGAGCAGTCGATCAAGCGCGAGCAGCTGCCCGAGGAAGTCGAGAAGCGCTATCTCGAATTCATCAAGGCGGATTTGGCGCCGCGCTATGCCGAGTTCATCGGCAACGAGATCCAGAAGGCCTATCTCGAATCCTACTCGGACTATGGCCAGAACCTGTTCGACCGTTACGTCGACTACGCCGATGCCTGGATCGAGGACCAGGATTTCAAGGATGCCGACACCGGCCAGCTGCTTGATCGCGAACTGTTGAACCAGGAATTGACCAAAATCGAGAAGCCGGCGGGCATCGCCAATCCGAAGGATTTCCGCAACGAGGTGGTCAAATTCTCGTTACGGTCGCGCGCCCAGAACGGTGGCAAGAATCCGACCTGGATCTCCTATGAGAAGATTCGCGATGTGATCGAAAAGCGGATATTCTCTCAGGTCGAGGACCTGCTTCCGGTCATCTCTTTCGGATCGAAGAAGGACGGCGAGACGGAAAAGAAGCACGGCGAGTTCGTCGCACGCATGGTGGAGCGCGGCTACACCGAGCGTCAGGTTCGCCGGCTCGTCGAATGGTACATGCGCGTGAAGCAGGCCGGTTGAGGCGGATGGAAAAGTGCCCATTCACATTATTGACAGGCGCCTGAATCCAGGCGGCAAGAGTCTTGAGAACCGGCAGCGGTTCTTGCGTCGGGCCAAATCCCTGGTGCAGGGCGCCGTCAAGAAGACCTCGCAGGAACGCGACATCAAGGATGTCCTGGAGGGTGGTGAGGTCACGATACCGCTCGACGGCATGCACGAGCCGCGCTTCCGCCGCGAAGGCGGAATACGCGACATGGTGCTGCCCGGGAACAAGAAGTTCATCGAGGGTGACTATCTCCAGCGGTCCGGCCAAGGCAGCGCCAAGGATTCCGGTCCCGGCGAGGGCGACGGCGAAGACGCCTTCCGCTTCGTCCTGAGCCGCGACGAGTTCGTCGATCTCTTCCTCGACGACCTCGAACTGCCGGATCTCGCCAAGCGCAAGGTCGCGCAGACCGAGAGCGAGGGCATCCAGCGCGCCGGCTACACCACGTCGGGCTCGCCCGCCAACATCTCGGTGAGCCGGACTGTGCGGCGCGCACTGGCGCGCCGTATCGCGCTCAAGCGTCCCCGCAAGGAGGAGATCGAAGAGCTGGAAGCCGCGATCGCGGCATGCACCGACGACGATGAGCGTTTGGTGTTGCTCGCCCAGCTCGAAAAGCTGAAGGCGAAAACGAAGCGCATTCCCTTCATCGATCCGCTCGACATCCGTTATCGCCGCTTCGAGACGGTGCCCAAGCCGGTGGCGCAAGCCGTGATGTTCTGCCTGATGGACGTCTCGGGCTCGATGTCCGAGCACATGAAGGATCTCGCCAAGCGGTTCTACATGCTGCTCTACGTGTTCCTGAAGCGCCGCTACAAGCATGTCGAGATCGTCTTCATTCGCCACACCGACCGCGCCGAGGAAGTGGACGAGCAGACCTTCTTCTACGGTCCGGCCTCCGGCGGCACGCTGGTTTCCAGCGCGCTCCAGGCGATGCACGAGATCGTGCGCGAGCGCTTCAATCCGTCGGACTGGAATATCTACGCCGCACAAGCCTCCGACGGCGACAATTCCTATTCCGACGGTGAGCTCACGGGCATGCTGTTGACCGACAAGATCCTGCCGATCTGCCAGTTCTTCGCCTATCTCGAGGTCGGGGAATCAGGCGGCAGCGCCTTCGATCTCTCCGACTCCTCGCTCTGGACCCTCTACGAGCGCCTGCGCAACAGCGGCGAACCGCTCTCGATGCGCAAGGTCAGCGAGCGCAGCGAGATTTTTCCGGTGTTCCACGATTTGTTCCAGCGCCGCGAAACTGCCCAGGAGAAGACCGCTCCATGACGGAACGCTTGTTCGAAGGCGCCGATTGGGATTTTCACATCTTGCAGCGCATCACCGATGCCTGCGAAGAGGTGGCGACCAAGGATCTCGGGCTCGACGTCTATCCGAACCAGATCGAGGTGATCACCGCCGAGCAGATGCTGGATGCCTACTCGTCGGTCGGCATGCCCCTGTTCTACAAGCATTGGTCGTTCGGCAAGCAGTTCGCGTATCACGAGGCGTCTTATCGCAAGGGACTGATGGGGCTCGCCTATGAAATCGTGATCAACTCCTCGCCCTGCATCTCCTATCTGATGGAGGAGAACACGGCGACGATGCAGACGCTGGTGATTGCCCACGCCGCCTTCGGCCACAACCACTTCTTCAAGAACAATTATCTGTTCAAGCAGTGGACCGACGCCGACGGTATTCTGGACTACCTCGACTTCGCCAAGAAGTATGTGATGAGCTGCGAGGAGCGCTACGGTCGCGTCGAGGTCGAGCGCACTTTGGATGCCGCGCATGCGCTGATGTCGCACGGCATCGACCGCTATCCCGGCAAGAAGAAGCTGGATTTGCGCGAGGAAGAGAAGCGTGCCGGCCGTCGCCGCCAGCACGAAGAGGAGGTCTTCAACGATCTCTGGCGCACGGTGCCCAAGGGGGCGTCGAAGACCCGGTCAGCCATCTCCCTCGAACGGCGCCGCAAGCTGCTCGGCCTGCCGCAGGAAAACCTGCTGTATTTCCTGGAGAAAAGCGCGCCGCGCCTGGCGCCATGGCAGCGCGAGCTGTTGCGCATCGTCCGCCACATCGCGCAATATTTCTATCCGCAGAGCCAGACCAAGGTGATGAACGAGGGGACGGCGACCTACGTCCACTATCGCATCATGACCAAGCTGCATCAGCAGGGCCGCATCAGCGACGGCAATTTCCTCGAATTCCTGCAGTCACACACCAACGTCGTGTTCCAGCCTGAATTCGACGACCAGCGCTTCTCCGGCTTTAACCCCTACGCGCTCGGCTTCGCAATGATGCAGGACATCGAGCGCATCGTCACAAATCCCGCGGACGAGGATCGTGAGTGGTTCCCCGACATCGCCGGCAAGAACGACGTGATGGGCGTGCTGCGCGACGTCTGGGCGAACTACCGCGATGAAAGCTTCATCGCCCAATTCCTGAGCCCGAAGCTGATGCGGCACCTCCGCATGTTCCATCTGCACGATGACCCCGAGGAGCGAGCGGGCATCCGGGTCGATGCCATTCACGACGATCGCGGCTTCCGCCGCGTGCGGCGCGAATTGGCGCGGCAGCATGATGTCGGCTACATCGACGCCAATATCGAAGTGGTCGACGTCGATCTCTCCGGCGATCGCCGGCTGATCCTGCATCACCACGTCATCAAGGGCTCGCAGCTCAACGAGACCGATGCCAAGCGGGTGCTCCAGCACCTCGCCGATCTCTGGACCTACGACGTCGCGCTGATCGAGGTCGACGGCAACGACAAGGTCATGCGCGAATATGTCGTGAGCCCGCGCCCGATTCCGGTGGCGGCCTGACGCCGCCGTCTACGGAGAACGCTTCTTGGCCGGCTTCTTCTTGGCCTTGCTCGTGTTCAGGGCCGCCGCCGCGCGGATCAGCGCCTTCAACGCCTTCTCGTTGATTTTCGCGCCTTCGTGGAAATCGATCGCGCGCCGCACATTGCCCTCGAGGCTGGAATTGAACAGCCCGGCCGGGTCGTCCAACGCAGCGCCCTTGGCAAACGTCATCTTCACGACGGCCTTGTAGGTCTCCCCCGTGCAGATGATGCCGTCGTGCTCCCACACGGGCACGCCACGCCATTTCCACTCCTCGACGATGTCAGGATCGGCCTCCTTGATCAGGCCGCGGATTCGCTTGAACATCTCGCCGCGCCAGTCGCCGAGCTCCTTGATCCTGCCGTCGATCAGCTTGGAAGGCGAAGGCCCATTTGCTTCCTTCGCGCTGCCTGTCGCCGCGGTCACGGCCTTTTTCATGATCGCGCCTCCCGTCGGGCGTCATCGCGCTTGCCGAGATAGGGCAGCGCGAACTAGGTAGAGTCCGGTGATAAGCATCGGAATCAGCGGGACGAGCGCCAGGAAGCCGATCCAGGCGGCCTCGACCTGCTGGATCATGGCGACGATGTTCGCGATGACGGCGAGCGTGAAAGCGATCGACAGCCAGCGATGGATTTGCCGAATCCACATGTTCGAGCTCATTGGGATCTCCTTTGGAAATGATCTGAAGAGACGCCGGCGGGGCTAGTCAGCCCGCGCCAGCACCTCGTCCAGCTTGGCGAAAAACTGCTTCCAGCCGGCATGCGCGCCGCCAAAAGCCTGCTTCTGCGTCGGGCTGAAGCCGGCTTGCTCGACCCGCAGTTGCGTGCCGGCGCCCGCCGGTGTCAGCGTGAAGGTCACGACGCTCTTGAGATCGAACGCCGCGTCGTCATGCGTGAAATTCCAGGTGTAGGCGAGCGTGCGCTGTGGCTCGATGGTGAGAACCTCGCAGTCGAGCACGCCACCCCACTCGCCGCGAAGATTGAAGCGATGGCCCACGGTCGGCTTGAAGTCGTTCTTCATCAGCCATTCCTCGATCAGGTGCGGCTGCGTCAGCGCGCGCCAGATCCGCTCCGCCGGAAAGGCAAACTCGCGCTCAATGACGACAGAACGCATCTCGGTAGCGGCTTCGGTCATTGGTCCATCCTCTTCAGGAGATCGTCGAGCGCGTCGAGCCGGTTTTGCCAGAACCCGGCCATCTGGCCGGTCCAGTCGATCAGCGGATTGAGCGCGGCAGGTTGCGCGCTGTAATGCGTTTGCCGTCCTTGATGCCGGTCGCGCACCAGCCCGGCCTGCTTCAGCGCGCCGAGATGTTTTGAGACCGCCGGCTGGGAAACGCCTGATACCGCCGTCAGTGCCCCGACTGTCTGTTCCCCTTCGCGGCACAGCCGCTCGAAGATCGCCCGCCGGGTCGGATCGGCAAGCGTCCTGAACAGAAGGTCGTGAGCGACGGACATGAGATTCATAACCTGTAAGTTATGGATTAATTCATAACCATGGGGTTATGATATGTCAAGCGCGATGAGGGGGCGGTCGGATTTCAGTACTTGCCGCGGGCACCGGTGCACCTCCCCCGCTTGCGCCCGCTTGCGGGAGAGGTCGGCGCGTAGCGCCGGGTGAGGGTTTTCTCCTCTTGGGGATTCTCCGATTGTGGAGACACCCTTACCCCGACTCGCAAGCAGGGGAGGGAGCTCACCTTTTTCGCGGTAACCTGCTTACGGCCGCAGATAGAGATAACCCTGCGACTGAAGCTCGGCCAGGCGGACCACGCCGCCTTTTTCCGCGCTGACGAAGCCCGGCAAGAGATCCGTAAGCGTGACGTTCTGCGCCTTCATCGTGTTGCCGCACGCGGCGAGCTCGACGCCGTCCTTGGAGAAATCGCTGACGCGCTTGCTGATGTCAGGGTTGGCCTGTGCCCCGTGAAACGCCTTCAGCGCCGGTCCATGGATCACCAGCGCGATCGTGACCTGATCAGGACCGCCGACGCCGTCGATGTGGTTCTGGATGTTGCCGAGCACGAAATTGACCTTCTCCGCGTCGCTGAGGTGATAGACCACCTTCAGCTTGCTGCCCGTGCTCGCTTCGGTGGCGGCTTGTGCACGCGAGGCGCCGAGCGCCGCGCCCACGGCCGAGACGGCGCTCCACAGGATGTTCCGGCGGTTCATGACGATCTCCCTCGATTGCGCCTGAGATATATCATTTGTGGCGGAGCGCGGCGACTTCCTTGCGATCGGTCACGAGCGAGGCGCACTCTCTGGCGTCAGTGCGGTCGAGGCGGAAGATCCCGTCGTCGGCGCCGGCGACCAGCGATTGCTCGGCGTCGTCATCCGGCTTGTTGTTCTGCCAGACCCTGACCCGCACCAGCCGCACGACGGTCGATTTATCGTCCTTCGACAGCGCAACCCCGATGCTGCCGCCCTCGCAGTCGACGCCGCAGCCGAGGCGGACATCGTTCCCGTCCTTCACAAACACAACATGGCTACAGGAGCCGCCGGAATTGAAATCGCCGCTACGATGGCGATATTTGAAGCCGAGCCGGAAGGAATTGTGCAGCTGCTTGTCCTCGCTGTCGAATTCCGCGGAGACCAGCAGCTTCATCAAGGCGACTTTCTGCTTGGGATGCCGCGCCAGGTGTTCGGCATCGTAGCGGCGGACGAAGCAGGCATAAGCCTTGTTGCCGGGCGTGCCTGCGTACATCCGCGCGTTGAAGGTCTCGGCCTCGGTCTTGCCCGCCTCGCGGATGTCTTCGGCCTCCTCGGCCCGGGCGGCGCCGATGAACGTGGCAAAAATGACGGCAGCAAAAAGGGAAAACTTCATGATGGCCTCGAACGCCGCAGCTGAGCTGTAAGCTGTAGACGCGGCCCGGGTGCGACGCGTTCAACGTCGCGTGTCCCTGACATGATCATCGCTGGGGCGGAGCGAGCTGATAGTTCCATGCAGGGCGTTAGTCGTCGCGGGGATCGTGAAGGTTCAATCGAGGTGACGCTGTCGCCTTTCGGAACTCGATGCCTGCGATTCCTTCGACGTTGCCCCGCTTCATCGATGTGATAGCCTTCACAGACAGACGCGTTTGGAAGTCGTAAGCTGGGACTGCCTTTGTAGTTGGTGGAGTCCCCCCGCGATGGGCGAAATTCGCAACTTCAGATCCGGGAATGACGAGCCGCCTTCACACGGCCCCATGCCTCGTCGTCTCGCCGCGATCATCGTCGGTGATATCGCTTCCTACAGTCGCCTGATGCAGGCCGACGAGGAAGGCACGCACGTCCGCGTCAAACGGATCGAACGGGATCTCATCCAGCCCAGCATCGTCGAGCACCACGGATCACTGGTGAAGACGACGGGCGACGGCTTCATCGCGATTTTCGACAGTCCCGTCGAGGCTGTCCGATGCAGCATCGTCATTCAGCAGAACCTCATCGGCCGCAACGCATCGCTCGCGAAAGATACCCGGATCGAATACCGGATTGGCGTCAATCTGGGTGATGTCATTGTGGAGCCGGACGATGTCTACGGCGATGGCGTCAACATCGCGACACGCATCGAAGGCATTGCGGAGCCTGGTCAGGTCTACATCTCGGGCGCGATCTACGAGCAGATCAAGCACAAGGTGGTGTGCGGCTATGAGTCGCTCGGAGACCGCAAGGTCAAGAACATCACGGATCCCGTGCGCATCTATCGCGTGCTGCCGGACGCAAATGCGGTCGGCACGACGCGAGGCCGGCGCGAGAATACCCTCATCTTTCTCTTGAGCATCACGCTGCTGGTCATTGCCGCCGGCGTGCTCTGGTACCTGCTGACGCAACCGACCAGGACGAACGAGCAGGCGGCTACGCCGGCCGTCTCTCCCAGCGTGTCCCCGATCCCGCAGCCTCCGCCGCGCGAAGCGGCGAGCCCGACACCGCAACCGTCGCCCTCGTTGGCGTCATCACCTTCGCCGTCCGCCCCGGCGCCCGATCAATCGGCAACGCCGGTGCGAGAACCCGAATTGATCGCCATTCGCGGCGGCAGCTTCGCGATGGGAAGCAATGATGATCCGACCGAACGACCTGTCCATCAGGTCACGATCAAACCCTTCTCGATCGGAAAATATCCGGTGACCGTGCAGGAATGGAACGAATGCGCGGCCACGAAGGCATGCGGCTTCACCGCCATCGGCAAGGATGATGCGCCGGTCACCAATGTGAGCTGGTCAGACGCACAACAATATGCGGCCTATCTCGTGCGGTCGACGAAGAAGCCCTATCGGCTTCCGACCGAAGCCGAATGGGAATATGCCGCGCGCGGCGGAACGCAGACAAAATATTGGTGGGGCGACAAGCTTCAGCAAGGCATGGCCGGTTGCAAGGATTGTGGTGACCTCGCGGCCGAGCAGCCCGCGAAGGTCGGTAGCTTCAAGCCGAATCCGTTCGGACTGCACGACATGGGCGGCGGCGTCGATCAATGGGTCGAGGACTGCTGGCACAAAACCTATCAGGGGGCACCCGGTGACGGCTCGGCATGGAGCAGCGGGGACTGCAGCGCTCATGTCCTGCGCTCTGGCTCCTGGAAGAACGATTCGAGATATGTGCGGCCGTCCAACCGCGATGGCTACGACACCAATGTCCGTTATCCGACGCACGGATTCCGCGTCGCGCTCAGTCCTTAAGTGCTGGAGTAGGTTTGATGCAAATCCTTCGCTGCGTCGCGCTCTCGGCGGCGCTTGCATTGCTTCCGGGTGTCGCTTGTCCGCAAGGCAAGACCGCCCCCAAGGACGCAAAACTCTATTTCATCACCCCGCATGAGGGACAGAAGGTGCGCGGCGGATTTCTGGTTCGGTTCGGCTTGCGGAACATGGGCGTGACGCATGCCGGCGACGACTACCAGAACGCCGGCCATCATCATTTGCTGATAGACGTCAACGACCCCGTCGATCCCAAGGAGCCGATCTTGCAGGACAAGTCGCATCTGCATTTCGGGGCAGGGCAGACCGAAACTCTTCTCGACCTCCCGCCCGGAACGCACACGCTTCAACTCGTGCTCGGCGATGCCAAGCACTATCCGTTCGAGCCGCCCGTCGTGTCGGACAAGATCACGGTGCGCGTCAGGCCGTTGCCTCAGCGCGGCAAATGATCACCGCAGGCTGGCGTTGAACTTGTCCAGCATCGCCGAGCCCGGGCACAGCGTGTCCGCTTCCAGCGTGTTGAGCGGCGTCTCCACCGTGTTGAGATGCTCGTGCAGATCTTCCGCGTCGGGATCGACGTAGAGCAGGCCGGTGACGATCTGGCCCTTGGCGGCGTGCTTCTGGAGGAAGGTCTGGGCACCGAGCCGGTCATGCGGATCGTAGTCGGCGTCGATCTTGCGCAATGCGATCTTGCTGCCATCATGCTGTTCGACCATTTGCACCGTGCCTGGTGCGTAATCCACCGCGATGGGGTCGCGGCCGACCAGCACATCGAGCCGGTTCACCGCGTCATTGTGCTCGCGGACATAGTCGAAGCTCTTGGTCGAGCCGGCGTGGTTGTTGAAGGCGATGCAGGGGCTGATGACGTCGATGAACGACGCGCCCTTGTGGCCGATCGCCGCCGCGATCAGCGGCACGAGCTGGGACTTGTCGCCGGAGAACGAGCGCGCGACGAAGGTCGCGCCCAGTTGTAGCGCGATCGCGACGAGGTCGATGGCGTTGTCGGTGTTGGTGGCGCCCTTCTTGGATTTCGAGCCGCGGTCGGCGGTCGCGGAGAATTGGCCCTTGGTCAGGCCATAGACGCCGTTGTTCTCGACGATATAGGTCATGTTGACGCCACGCCGGATCGAATGCGCGAACTGGCCGAAGCCGATCGACGCAGAGTCGCCGTCGCCGGAGACGCCGAGATAGATCAAATCGCGGTTGGCGAGGTTGGCGCCGGTCAAGACCGACGGCATGCGGCCATGCACGGTGTTGAAGCCGTGTGAATTGCCGAGGAAGTAGTCCGGCGTCTTCGAGGAGCAGCCGATACCCGAGATTTTTGCCACCCGGTGCGGCTCGATCGAAAGCTCGTAGCAGGCCTCGATGATCGACGCCGTGATCGAGTCATGGCCGCAGCCGGCGCACAGGGTCGAGATCTTGCCTTCGTAGTCGCGATGGGTGTAGCCGAGCTCGTTCTTCTTGAGGCCCGGATGATGGAATTTCGGCTTTGCAATGTAGGTCATGACACGGCCTTGCGGAGCGGGGTCACCTTGAGGTGATCCTGGTGGTCGCCAATGGCTTTTGCGATGAAGCGGGCGGTGATCGGCGAACCGTCGTAATGCACGATCGGCACGAGCCGCACCGGGTCGATGCCGTTCTCGTTGACGATGAGCTGGCGCAGCTGGCTGTCGCGGTTCTGCTCGACCACGTAGACGAAATCGTGTTCGGCGAGGAAGCTCGCCACGCTCGAGTGGAACGGGAAGGCGCGGATGCGCAGGCGGTCGAGCTGATGCCCGCGCGTTTCCAGCAATCCGATCGCCTCGTCCATCGCCGGCGTGGTCGAGCCGAAATATGATCACGCCGTATTTAGTCGGCCGTTCCGCATTGGCCTGAAGCGGCCGCGGCACCAGATCCTGCGCGGTCTCGAACTTGCGCATGAGACGCTGCATGTTGTCGGCGTAGACCGAGCCTTCCTCGGAGTACCGCGCATAGCGATCACGCGAAGTGCCGCGGGTAAAATAGGAGCCCTTGGTCGGATGCGTGCCGGGATAGGTGCGGTAGGGGATGCCGTCGCCGTCGACGTCGAGATAGCGGCCGAAGTCACGGCCTTCGTCCAGCATCTCCGCGGTCATGACCTTGCCGCGGTCATATTGCTTGGCGTCGTCCCACTTCAGGGGACGGCAGAGCCGGTGGTTCATGCCGATATCGAGGTCGAGCATCAGGAAGATGGTGGTCTGGAGCCGCTCGGCGAGATCGAAAGCGGCGGCTGCAAATTCGAACGCTTCAGCCGGATCTTCCGGGAACAGCAGCACATGCTTGGTGTCGCCATGCGAAGCATAGGCGCAGGCGATGATGTCGCATTGCTGGGTGCGGGTCGGCATGCCGGTCGAGGGACCGGCGCGCTGGATGTTCATGATCACAGCCGGGATTTCGGCGAAGTATGAAAGGCCGATGAACTCCGTCATCAGCGAGATGCCGGGGCCGGAGGTCGCGGTGAATGCGCGCGCGCCGTTCCAGGAGGCGCCGATCACGATACCGATCGAAGCCAGCTCGTCCTCGCCCTGCACGATCGCGTATTTCGCCTTGCCCGTATCAGGATCGTGCCGGTACTTCTTGCAGTGAGCGGTAAAAGCCTCCGCCACGGACGAGGACGGCGTGATCGGATACCAGGCGCACACGGTGGCGCCGCCATAGACGGCGCCGAGCGCGGCGGCGCTGTTGCCCTCGATGAAGATGCGGTCGCCGACCTTATCGGACTTCTTCACCCGCAGCCCGGTCGGGCATTTGAGGTTCTGCAGCGCCCAGTCGCGGCCGAGATGCAGCGCGTGGACGTTGGAGGAGAGCAGCTTCTCCTTGCCCTTGTACTGCTCGCCGATTAGCTGCTCGATCAGTTTCGGATCCATGTCGAGCAGCGCCGAGAGCGCGCCGAGATAGATGATGTTCTTGAACAGCTGGCGTTGGCGTGGATCGGTGTAAGTCGAATTGGTGATTGCGGTCAGCGGGACGCCGATCACGGTGACGTCGTCGCGGAATTTGGTCGACGGCATCGGCTTGGTGGAATCGTAGAACAGATAGCCTCCGGGCTCGATGCCCGCGACGTCCTTGTCCCAGGTCTGCGGGTTCATCGCGACCATCATGTCGACGCCGCCGCGGGCGCCGAGATGGCCGTGTTCGGTCACCCGCACCTCGTACCAGGTCGGCAGGCCCTGGATGTTGGAGGGAAAGATGTTGCGGGGGCTCACCGGGACGCCGTGACGCAGGATCGCGCGCGCGAACATCTCGTTCGCGCTGGCCGAGCCCGATCCATTGACGTTGGCGAAGCGGACGACGAAGTCGTTTACGCTGCTGATCGGCTTTTTGTCGGACATGCTGAACCTGCGTAAGTCATCTCGATGAAATATTTTTGCATGTCCCAGGCGCCGGTGGGACAACGCTCGGCGCACAGCCCGCAATGCAGGCAGACATCCTCGTCCTTGACCATCACGCGCCCGGTCTTCAGGTCGCTGGAGACGTAGAGGTCCTGGTCCGGACGGGGCGAGGGCGCTTTCAGGCGCTGGCGCAGATCGGCCTCTTCGCCATTCTCTGTGAAGGTGATGCAATCCATCGGGCAGATATCGACGCAGGCGTCGCATTCGATGCAGAGCGAGGTCGAGAACACCGTCTCCACGTCGCAGTTCAGGCAGCGCTCGGCTTCGCCAAGCGCCAGCTTGACATCGTAGCCGAGCTCGACCTCGGTGCGAATGTCCTTCAGCGCGATCACCTTGTCGCGATGCGGCACCTTGAAACGCTTGTCGTTGGAAATGTCGTTGTCATAGCTCCATTCGTGGATGCCCATCTTTTGCGATGAGACATGCACCTCCGGCAATGGCCGTTCGGTGATGTCCTCGCCCGAGAGCATCCTGTGGATCGACAGCGCGGCATCATGGCCCTGCGCCACGGCCCAGATGATGTTCTTCGGTCCGAACGAGGCGTCGCCGCCGAAGAACACTTTTGGATTGGTCGATACGAACGTCTTCGGATCGACCTTGGGCATGTGCCATTTATCGAACTCGATGCCGCAATCCTGCTCGATCCAGGGGAAGGCATTCTCCTGACCGACCGCGACCAGCACGTCGTCGCATTCGATGGTCTGGTCCGGCTCGCCGGAGGGCACGAGGTTACGGCGGCCCTTGGCGTCGTATTCGGCCTTCACTTTCTGGAAGGTGATGCCGGTGAGCTTGCCGTCGTCGTGGACGAAGGCGACGGGGACGAGGAAGTTGAGGATCGGGATGTCCTCGTGGAGCGCGTCTTCCTTCTCCCAGGGCGAGGCCTTCATCTCCTCGAAGCCGGAGCGCACGACGACCTTCACCTCTTCGCCGCCGAGGCGGCGCGCGGTCCGGCAGCAATCCATCGCGGTGTTGCCGCCGCCGAGCACGATGACGCGCTTGCCGATCTTGTCGGTGTGGCCGAACGAGACCGAGGACAGCCAGTCGATGCCGATATGGACGTTGGCGGCTGCTTCCTTGCGTCCGGGGATGTCGAGCTCGCGTCCGCGCGGTGCGCCGGAGCCGACGAAGATCGCGTCATATTTCTCCGCGAGCAGCGACTTCATGCTCTCGATGCGATGGCCGCCTTTGAAGTCGACGCCGAGATTGAGGATGTAGCCGGTCTCCTCGTCGATCACCGAATTGGGCAGGCGGAATTTCGGGATCTGCGAGCGCATCATCCCGCCGGCTTGGGGATCACCGTCGAACACTGTGCAGTGATAGCCGAGCGGCGCGAGATCGCGCGCGACGGTCAGCGAGGCGGGGCCACCGCCGACGAATGCAACACGCTTGCCGTTTTTCGCCGAAGGCCGCGGCAGGCGCTGCGTGATATCGTCCTTGAAGTCGGCGGCGACGCGCTTGAGGCGGCAGATCGCGACCGGCGTCTCCTCGACGCGTCCGCGCCGGCACGCCGGCTCGCACGGACGGTCGCAGGTGCGTCCCAGAATTCCGGGAAACACGTTCGATTTCCAATTGATCATGTAGGCGTCGCTGTAGCGGCCTTGGGCGATCAGTCGGATGTATTCGGGGACGGGGGTGTGTGCAGGACAGGCCCATTGGCAATCGACGACTTTGTGAAAGTAGTCGGGGGCCGCGATATCGGTCGGTTTCATTCCTACCCTGTCCGCGCAGGCTCAAAGACCCCCGCGGCCTTTTCTTGAGCTTGGCGAACGCTAACGCGCGTCGATCTGGTTTCTGAATGACGTCATTGGGTTAGCTTATTAGAACTCTTCCGAAGTACAACGGCAAATTTTCGCGCTTCCCCTCTTTCATGGGAGCTAAGCGCTCACAGCATTAACGGCCGCGCCGGTATGCGGCGGTGCAGCATGTTGCGATGCGTCCGATTGCTTAATTGTGAGCGATGTCGCTCTTCGCGAGATCCCACATGAGGCTGTAGGTGCCGACCGACACAGGAAGCGGGAATGGCGCCGCGGCAGGGCCGGTGAAGCGCTCGGCGATCACGGCCGAGACCGCGCTGACATGCGTGCCGTCGACCAGCACGAACCAGTCGCGCGCGCCTTCGTTGCGCACCGCCGGAATGTCCGCGGTCGCGCCTGACAATTCGGGTTCGCTCTCGAGCAGATGCATGGAGATGATGCCCTCGCGCTGTTGCGGCGCCAGCTTTTCTTGCAGCGCGTCACGCCATGCCCCGGCATTCTCAGGCGTCGGCCGCAGCCGCACCACGCCGAGCGCAGCCCCGCGCCCGGCACCGTCGCTGATGGTGATACGCGCGACAACGCGGAGCATGTCCTTGAAATGCGCCATGTTCCGCCGCGACCATTCGGTCTGATTGGCGAGCCGCGCCCGGTAGGCGGGGCTGTCGAGCACGTCGAGCGTTTCGGTCGAATACAGGGAGAGATATTTGAGATTGGCGGCGTGAGCGACATAGCGCCGCGCCTCGAGGAATCCCTCGATCGCGACGCGCTCTTCCAGATGCTCGCGATCGTACCAGCGGTTGAAATCGGCTTCGTGTGCCGCGTCGATGTTCATCGACGTCAGCAGCATGCCTGTTCCGGCGAGTGGCATTTTCTTGTTGTCCTTCCCATCCACACCCTCATGGTGAGGAGCCACGAAGTGGCGTCTCGAACCATGAAGGCCCGGCTTTCGCATCTCGGGGCCTGCATCCTTCGAGACGCGCTCCTTCGAAGCGCTCCTCAGGATGAGGAGATAGATCTATCGCGCGGCCTTGGAGGCGAGATCCGCGATCGACTTCATGACCGCGTCCCGCACGCCGGCATCATAGAGTGAATGTCCCGCTTCCTCCACGATGCGAATCTCGGAACCCGGCCACACTTTCGCGAGCGCTTGAGATGTCTCAGGAGGACACAGCAGATCGTAGCGTCCCTGGACGATGATGCCCGGAATACCATCGAGCTGACCGGCGTTCCGCAACAACTGGTTCTCGGACATGAAGCTGTCCTGGACGAAATAATGCGCCTCCATGAATGGCGTCGCAGGCAATGTGCGCCACACGTTCAGCGAGGCCAGGTCGATCCGCGTCTTTGCCGCCTTGTGCTCGGACAACGCGCGCTCGGTATCATGCCACGCGCGCGATGCTGGGCCGTGCACGGCCGGATCGGCATCGAGGATGCGGCGCCAATAGGCGTCCACCGGCCGCTCGCGCTCCCCGACCGGCAGCACGCTCAGGAAATCCGCGTAGAGCGCGGGATAGAACTGGGACAGGCGCGAGGTGAAGGCCGTCTCCACTTCCGCTCGCGTACCCAAAAACGTCGCGCGCAGCGCGATGCCGGAGACGCGCTCGGGATGCGCCTGCGCATACGCCAGCGCCAGCGTCGCGCCCCAGGAGCCGCCGACCACCATCCAGCGGTCGCAGCCGAAATTTTCGCGGATTTTTTCCATGTCCGCGATCAGGTGCGCCGTGGTGTTGTGCTCGCGCGATCCCTTCGGCCGGCTGCGGCCGCAGCCGCGTTGGTCGAACAGCACGGCATGAAAACGGTCGGGATCGAACAGCCGGCGATGGTCGGGCTGGCAGCCGCTGCCGGGGCCGCCATGCAGATAGACCGCAGGGATTCCGTCAGTGCGGCCGGTGCTCTCGATATAGAGCTCGTGGCCGTCGCCGACGTCGAGCATTTCGGAGGTCAGCGGCGCAAAGGGATCGGTACGTTTGGCGGATGCGGCCGCGTCGGCGTCAGGCACCATTCTCGGATTCCAGAGTGCCGCCGGCGAAATTGCGATAGAGGAAGCGGTTGGTTTCGCCCTCGGCTTCGCGCTCGGCCTGCTTGAAGATGGTCTCATGCAGCGGCGACAGCGCGCAGGCCGGATCGGTGTTGGCGGCGTCGCCGGTCAGCGCAAAAGCCTGGCAGCGGCAGCCGCCGAAATCGATCTCCCGGAATTCGCACGACTTGCACGGCTCCTTCATCCAGCCGGTGCCGCGATAGCGGTTGAAGGCGTCCGAGTTCTGCCAGATCCAGGCGATCGAATGGTTGGAGCGCACCGATTCGAAGTCGAGCCCGGTGATGCTCTCGGCGGCGTGGCAGGGCAGCACCTTGCCGGCCGGGGAGATGTTGAAGAATTGCCGGCCCCAGCCGCCCATGCACTTCTTCGGCCGCAGCGCGTAATAGTCGGGCACGACGTAGTCGATCGTCAGCCGGCCCTTGAGCCGCTCGCGCGCTTCCTCGACGGTGTGGGTGCACTCGTCGAGCTGCGCCACCGTCGGCATCAGCGCGGCGCGGTTCTTCAGGGCCCAGCCGTAATATTGCACGTTGGCGACCTCGAGCCGGTCGGCGTCGAGATCGATCGACATCTGGATGATATCAGGAAGCTGATGCAGGTTCTGCCGGTGCATCACCGCATTTACGGTGAGCGGCAGGTCGAGCTCGCGCGTCCATTTTGCCACTTCGAGCTTCTTGTGGTGCCCGCCTCTGTAGCCGCCGACGCGATCGGCGAGGGCTTCTTCAACGCCCTGGAAGCTGATCTGCACATGGCAGAGCCCGGCATCGGCCAGCTCGCTTAGCCGCTCGCGTGTCAGCAGCACGGCGGAGGTGATGAGGTTGGTGTAGAGGCCGACGTCGCTGGCATGCTTGACCAGCTCGACCAGATCCTTGCGCGCGGTCGGCTCGCCGCCGGAGAAATGCACCTGGAGCACGCCGATCTCGGCGAGCTCGCTCAGAACTTTCTTCCATTCCTCGGTGGTCAGCTCCTTGCCCGAGCGGTCGAGCTCGACCGGGTTGGAGCAATAGGGGCATTGCAGCGGGCAGCGATGGGTGATCTCGAGCAGCACCGCGAGCGGAATGCCGAACGTCTCGGCCGTCGAGCGTTGCTTTTCGAGCACCGCGAGGCTGTCGCTGGCGTCAGCCGGGATGGTGGGATTACCGAGCACATCGCTCATGACGTCTTCTCCCGGGCCTCCGTGAGAAAGCCCTTGTCGGCGAGATCCTGCAGCATGGCGATCAC
Organism: Bradyrhizobium sp. LM2.9; assembly: GCF_054056555.1. Taxonomy (NCBI): domain Bacteria; kingdom Pseudomonadati; phylum Pseudomonadota; class Alphaproteobacteria; order Hyphomicrobiales; family Nitrobacteraceae; genus Bradyrhizobium; species Bradyrhizobium sp. LM2.9. The sequence goes on along the minus strand of NZ_JBSRYJ010000002.1, from coordinate 4,075,390 downwards.
ATCGGTGAGGATCGCATCTCGCGGCGCGGCGTATTTCGCGGCCAGCTGGTCGGAGATGTCGCCGACATTGCGCTCGCCGTCGCAGAGCTGCAAGACCTCGACGGCGATCTCGTCGGGTGCCAGCACCCGTTCCGGCGCCAGGATCACCCAGACTTTTCGCGTTTCGTCATACTTCAGCTTGGTGTGCCGCGGCAGAACCGGCCGGCTCGTCTCGCTGACGCTGATGTTACGCGGCCCGGCCATCGGTTGTTCCCTCAGCTCGCCTTTTGGTGTTCTTGGGGCACGAACGCGCCCGGCGGAATGTGGCCCTCGACATAGGCGTGTTGGAGCGCGTCGAGCTGCACCCATAGCACATTGGTCTTGAAGATCAGCGCATTGCAGACCGACGCGCGCTCTTCCGGCGTCCTCGCATGCGCCTTGACATAGTCGAGCGCGAAGCCGGCGTCCCGCGGCGCCTGCGCCAGTCGGCGCTTGAAGTAGCTCATGATGTCAGGATTGACGAAGTCGTAGTGCTCCAGCATGCCGGAGATGCGCTCCTCGTGCAGGTTCGGCGCAAACAATTCGGTGAGCGAGGAGGCGATCGCCTCCAGCGGGCTCTTTTCGCGGCAGTAGTGAACATAGGCTTCGACCGCAAAGCGCGTCGCCGGCAGGATGCCTTCGGTCGACTCCACATAGGCCGTGTCGAGCCCGAGACCGTCGGTCAGCTTGAGCCAGCGCTCGATGCCGCCCTCAGAACCGATATCGCCGTCATGGTCCTCGATGCGGTGGCGCCATTCCAGCCGGGTGGCGCGGTCGCGGAAGCGCGAGATCACCACCGCGTCCTTGATCGGGATCGTGCTCTGGTAATAGTACCGGTTGAGCGCCCAGGCCTGCACTTGGCCCTTGTTCAGCTTGCCGCCGTGCAGCAGCTTATGGAACGGATGCAGGCTGTGATAGCGCGTCGCCCCGATATGGCGCAACGTCGCCTCCAGCTCCTCGGCGGAGTTGAGCTTGATGTCCTTGCCGATCGAGAGCGAGGTCATTCCAGTCAGTGACGCGGCATTCACAGCACGATCTCCGTTCCGTCAGCGGGTATCTGCCAGCCCGCCGCTTCAGCGGCCTTGCGCTCGGGTGATGCGGGCAGCAGCGCCGGATTCGAGTTATTGATATGCAGAAATATCTTCCTGTCGAGTGTGAGATCGGCGAGCCGCTCAATGGCGCCGTCGTCGCCGGACATCGCGACATGGCCCATGCTCTTGCCGGTCTTATGGCTAAGCCCGGCCCTGATCATCTCGTCGTCCTGCCACACCGTGCCGTCGAAGAACACCAAAGCGGCGCCGTCGATCTCGGCCTTGAGCGCGTCGGTGACCTCGGCGCAGGCGGCGATGAAGTAGAAGCACTTGCCGGTCGCTTTGTCGGTGATCTTCAATCCCAGCGTATCGCCGTCGCCGGTCTCGCCGCCCGGATGCGCCTTGCCTTCCAGATACCAGGCCGATTTGCCCGAGACCGCGAAGGGCAGCAGCTCGAGTCCTGAGCGCGCCCCGTCCGGCAGCCGCGGCTCGAACGGCTCATCGATGTCGATCGGCTGGCGCCGCACGTTCTTCTCGTTCAGCACGTTGAAGATGCTGTTGGCGTTCAGGATCGCCAGCACCTTCTCATGCGCATAGATCGTGAAAGGCGAGCCCTCGCGCATCGACAGCAGGCCTGCCACCGCGTCCACTTCGCTGTTGGTCAGGATCACGCCTGCGATCGGGGTGTGGCGCAGCGCGCCTGCCTTCGGATGCAGCTGCGGCGTGGCATTCAATTGCTGGCGGAGGTCGGGGGAGGCGTTGATCAGGAACCAGTGCTCGCCGTCGCCGCTGAAGGCGACCGAGGCCTGGGTTCTCTGGAGCTCCTGGCCGTTTTCACGGGCCGCCCGGCAGCCCTCGCAGCCGCAATTCCACTGCGGCACTCCGCCGCCGGCTGCGGCGCCCAGGACGACGACGCGAAGCATGATCCGTCTCCTGGAAGGAACGCTGCGAGGTGGATCTCAGGCCAACACAGTTTCCGTCGTTCGGAAACCTGCCGTGACCGAGAGACCCACCTGCGCTGAACGCAGATCGCCAGCCGCTTACTTGCGGGTGGCGCTCACATACATGTTGATTTCCATGCCACAGGGCACTTCGACGATCTTCGGTGCTTTCCAGGCCATTTCGGCTCTCCATTTCGCGAATTCGGACGTATCCGCCCAGCCCTTAAGTTAGTGCGGGCGGAAAAGTTCGCTAGTGAAATCTTCCCGATAAAGCCATGTTGCGGCGCGAAATATCGGGGTTGGAACACCGCTTTTGATGAGGCAGTCTTGCGCCAAGGGGCATTCGGCCGCGAGCGCTGTCCTGATAAAGCAGTTGTGAGTGCAGTGCAGCTTTCAATCCGGTACAGGCGACCCAATTGGATCTCGGTGATGCCCAAATATTTCTTCAACACCCGCATCGGCAACGAACTGATCGTGGATCCCGAAGGGGAGGTCCTGCGCAATCCCGATCGCGCCTGGGAGGTCGCCCGCCAAATGATCCTTGAGGTCCTGAAATCGGAAGGCACCCAGCCGGCCCTGATGGAAGCTGTCATCGAGGTCACTGACGTCGAAGGCGAGATCGTGCTCGAATTCCCCTTCACCGAGGCGCTCCTCGACATGCCCGACCAGTCCGCCACGCGGCATTGAGCCCCCAGCTCTCTCCCCGTCACAGCAATGACGGAGGTATCCCTGCGAAATCTGCATGACTTTGCCGCGTTCCCGGGGCTAAAAGGGCCCGGTTATACGGAGCAAGCCATGCAAGATCTCTGGCGCCTGTCCGCCGCCGACCTCGTCACCCTCGTCAAAGCCAAAAAGGTTTCCGCCAGGGAAGCCGCCAAGGCCGGCCTCGCCCGGCTCGATGCCGTCAACCCCATCCTCAATGCCGTGATCGATCATCGGCCGGAGGACGTGCTCAGGCAGGCTGATGCCGTCGATGCCGCCATTGCCAGGGGGGAAGACCCCGGCGTGCTGGCCGGCGTGCCCGTCACCATCAAGGCCAATGTCGACCAGGAGGGCTTTGCCACCACCAACGGCCTGAAACTCCAGCGCGACCTGATCGCGCGCGAGGACAACCCGGTGGTCGCCAATTTCCGCAAAGCGGGCGCCATTCTCCTTGGGCGGACCAATTGCCCGGCCTTCTCCTATCGCTGGTTCACCACCAATCTGGTCCATGGCGACACCAAGAACCCGCGCGACGCCTCGCTGACGCCGGGCGGCTCGTCCGGCGGCGCCGGTTCGGCGGTCGCGGCCGGCATCGGCCATATCGCCCACGGCACCGACATTGCCGGCTCGATCCGCTATCCCGCCTATGCCTGCGGCGTGCACGGCCTGCGCCCGACCCTGGGCCGCATTCCCGCCTTCAACCCGGCGCTGCCCGAGCGTCCGATCGGGCCGCAGATCATGGCTGTGTCGGGACCACTGGCGCGCACCGTCAACGATCTCAGAATTTCGCTCGCCGCGATGTCGGCCCGCGACATCCGCGACCCCTGGTTTGTGCCAGCGCCGCTGGAAGGTCCCGCGCGGCCGAAGCGCGCCGCGCTCTGCCTCAACCCTGACGGGCTTGCGACGGCTCCCGAGGTGAAGGCGGCCGTCATCGATTCAGGCAAGCGGCTGGAACGCGCCGGCTGGACCGTCGAAATGATCGAGAACACCCCGCCGATGCGCGAAGCGGTGGAGTGGCAGACAAAACTCTGGCTCGGCGACGGCTACGAGGCGCAGCTCGAGATGGCCGAGCGTGAGGGCGACCCCGGCGCGCTGGCGTGCCTCCGCGGCAACCGCGCCAAGGTCACGCCGATGGACCAGGCGAACTACGCCAAGGCGTTGACCCGCCGCGCCGCGCTGACCCGCGAGTGGATGCTGTTCTTCGAGACATATGCCGTGCTGCTGACCCCGGTGTCGGGCGAGCTGCCGTTCCCGGATCATCTCGACCGCAAGGACGACGAGTCCTTCAATCGCGTCTGGGAAGCGCAACTGCCGCAGATCGCGATTCCCTTCATGGGATTGCCGGGCCTCGCGGTCTCCACCGGTCTCGTCGGCAAGGCGCCGGTCGGCGTGCACATCGTGTCCGGCCGTTATCGCGAGGATCTTTGTCTGCTTGCAGGCGAGGCGATCGAGGCGGGCGGCGTGCCGCCGTCGCCGATCGACCCCGTGGGTTAGCGATGTCTGCGATCTACGACTTCAAGGCCAATTCGCTTGCGGGCGATGAAGTCGCCCTGAAACGTTTCGAAGGGCAGGTGCTCCTGATCGTCAACACTGCGAGCAAATGCGGCTTCACGCCGCAATATCGCGGGCTGGAGGATATTCATCGCGAGCTCTCGCCGCGCGGTTTTTCGGTGCTCGGCTTTCCCTGCAACCAGTTCGGCGCGCAGGAGCCGGGGCCGGCGAGTGAGATCCAGGCGTTCTGCTCGACCCATTACGACGTCACCTTCCCGCTGTTCGAGAAGATCGACGTCAACGGCGCCCATGCGCATCCCTTGTATGAGTACCTGAAACGCCAGCAATCCGGACTGTTGGGCGCCTCCATCAAATGGAATTTCACAAAATTCCTGGTCGATCGCGCCGGCAAGGTGGTTTCGCGCTATGCGCCGACCGCGCGGCCCGAAGGATTGCGGCAGCAAATCGAGATCCTGTTATGAGCGAGACAATCATGAGCGACGAATTTCCGGACCGCCTCTCGGTCAATCCGAACAGCCCCCATTACAACGCGGACATCCTGGCGCGCGACGTCGGTATCCGCTTCAAGGGCGTCGAGAAGACCAATGTCGAGGAATACTGCATCAGCGAAGGCTGGGTCCGCGTCACCGCAGGGAACGCCAAGGACCGCCACGGCAACCCGCTGACCATCAAGGTGCACGGCCCGGTCGAGCCGTATTTCAGGGATAAGAAATAGAACTCGCGGTGCTCTCTCCACTCGTCATTGCGAGCGAAGCGAAGCAATCCAGAATCTTTCCGCAGTGACAACCTGGATTGCTTCGTCGCTTCGCTCCTCGCAATGACGAAAGTAAAAGGTCCCCCATGTCCGTCAGCATCGTCGACGTTCGCGAGATCACGAAACCAATCTCTTCGCCGATCCGCAACGCCTATATCGATTTCACCAAGATGACGACGAGCCTGGTTGCCGTCGTCACCGACGTGGTGCGCGACGGCAAGCGCGTCGTCGGCTACGGCTTCAATTCCAACGGCCGCTACGGGCAGGGCGGCCTGATCCGCGAGCGCTTTGCCTCGCGCATCCTCGAGGCCGATCCGAAATCGCTGCTGAATGCGGCCGGCGACAATCTCGACCCCGACAAGGTCTGGGGCGCAATGATGACCAACGAGAAGCCGGGCGGTCATGGCGAGCGTTCGGTCGCGGTCGGCACCATCGACATGGCGGTGTGGGATGCGGTGGCGAAGATCGCAGGCCAACCGTTGTTCCGCCTGCTGGCCGAGCGTCATGGCGTCAAAGCCAATCCGCGCGTGTTCGTCTACGCCGCCGGCGGCTACTACTATCCCGGCAAGGACCTCTCGATGCTGCGCGGCGAGATGCGCGGCTATCTCGATCGCGGCTACAACGTCGTGAAGATGAAGATCGGCGGCGCGGGAATCGAGGACGATCGCACGCGTATCGAGGCGGTATTGAAGGAAATCGGCAAGGACGCGCAGCTTGCGGTGGACGCCAACGGCCGCTTCGATCTAGAGACCGGGATCGCCTACGCCAAGATGCTGCGCGATTATCCGCTGTTCTGGTACGAGGAGGTCGGCGATCCCCTCGACTACGCACTGCAGGCTGCGCTCGCCGAATTCTATCCGGGGCCGATGGCAACGGGCGAAAACCTGTTCAGCCACCAGGACGCCCGCAATCTGATCCGCTACGGCGGCATGCGGCCCGATCGCGACTGGCTGCAATTCGACTGCGCGCTGTCCTACGGCCTGTGCGAATACCAGCGCACGCTGGAAGTCCTGAAGACCCACGGCTGGTCGCCAAGCCGCTGCATCCCCCACGGCGGCCACCAGATGTCGCTCAACATCGCAGCCGGCTTAGGCCTCGGCGGCAACGAGAGCTATCCCGACCTGTTCCAGCCCTATGGCGGCTTCCCCGACGGCGTCCGCGTCGAGAACGGCCACATCACCATGCCCGACCTGCCGGGCATCGGCTTCGAAGGCAAGTCGGACCTCTACAAGGAAATGAAGGCGCTGGCGGAGTAGCCTGGCGCCGGGGCCGCACACTCCGTCATTGCGAGATGTAGCCTCTTCTCCGTCATTGCGAGCGTAGCGAAGCAATCCAGAATCTTTCGCGGGTGGCAGCCTGGGTTGCTTCGTCGCAAGAGCTCCTTGCAATCACGGTCCTGCGTGTACATGTTCGCCAATCGCCGCAATGGAACGATATACATCGGCGTCACATCCAATCCGCCGCGCCGCGCGTTCGAACATCGCGAGGGCTCGGTGAAGGGGTTCTCCTCGAGATACGGCTGCAAGCTCCTCGTCTGGTACGAGTTGCACGGAACAATGATCGACGCGATTGCACGCGAGAAGCAAATCAAGGGCGGCAGCCGGGCAAAGAAGCTCGCGCTGATCGAGAGCGTCAATCCAGAGTGGATGGACTTGTACGACACGTTGATCTGACCGCCGAGTGAGCAGCGGTTGTCAGTCGCATGCCGTCGCCCCACACTCCGTCATTGCGAGCGCAGCGAAGCAATCCAGAGTCTTTCCGCGGGAAGACTCTGGATTGCTTCGTCGCAAGGGCTTCTCGCAATGACGGTGGAGGGAGCTGGCTCGTTCGGGGGCGCCTAGGCTCGCAGCGGGCGAAGGGCTCGAGTTGGGCAAGGTGTCGCCACATTCTCCGTCATTGCGAGCGTAGCGAAGCAATCCAGAATCTTTCGCGGGTGGCAGCCTGGGTTGCTTCGTCGCAAGAGCTCCTCGCGATGATGGCGCTGCGCTGGCCATGACGATATGGCGCGAGCCGTCGCTGCCTACGACAGCCGCATATCCAGCAGCCTTCGTCCTTCGCCCCTCAGCAGTTTCTTCACCGCGCTCGAGGCCACGACCACGCCGTCATTGGCGTAGGCTTCGTGGTTCTTCTCGATGTCGTCGAGGCGGTAGAGGTAGTTGACCATCACGCCGGCCGACTCCCGCACGCCCTTCGGCGAGAGATCGCCGAGCCAGTTGATGCGCTCGAGGCGGGCGCCGTTGCCGAGATGGAAGCGCGCGACGGAGTCGATCAGCTTGCCCTTAGGCGTGCGCGCCTTGAGGAAGTAATACGCCGCGAGCGGTTCGATCACGCCACGCAGCAGCGTTGTCGTCTCGGGGTTCTCGAACCATTTGGATTCGTCGAGACGCTTCAGCACTTCGCGGTCCTCGTCCGACAGCGGCAAATCCTTGTCCTGCTTCACCCATGGCATGAAGCCCGGCACCGGCGACAGCGTCACGAAATTGTCGAGCTTCGGCGTTTCCCGGCGCAGCTCCTCCACCACCTGCTTGATCAGGAAGCTGCCGAAGGAGATGCCGCCGAGACCGCGCTGGGTGTTGGAAATCGAGTAGAACACGGCGGTGCGCGCGCGCTCGATCGGGACGGATGTGCGATCGACCGCGAGCAGCGGCGCGATCGCGCCGGGGATGGTCTCGGTCAGCGCGACCTCGACGAAGATCAGCGGCTCGTCGACCATTGCGGGATGGAAGAAGGCGTAGCAGCGGCGGTCGACCGGATCGATGCGGCGGCGCAGATCGTCCCAGTCGCTGATCTCGTGCACGGCCTCGTAACGAATGATCTTTTCGAGGATGTTGGCCGGGGTCGACCAGTCGATCCTGCGCAGCACGAGAAACCCCCTGTTGAACCACGAAGAGAGAAGATGCGAGACGTCGCGATCGAGCGCGGCGAGATCGGTATGTCCGTTCATCATACCGAGCAGATCGGCGCGCATGTTGACGAGATCGCCGGTGCCGCCGGGCGCGCGGTTGAGGCGGCGGATCAGCTCCTGCCGGCGCGGCTCGGAGGCGAAGTGAAGGGCGCTGGCATCCTCGTCGGCCGGCTTGGCACGCCATGTCTCGATCGCCTTGGACAGGCGTTCCCGATCCGGGCCGAAATCACGCACCAGTGCTTCGAAGAAGGTGCGGCGTCCCGTCTCATCCAACTCCTGGTAGGTGTCGAGCACCTCACGCGCCATGGCAGTGCCCGAAGCTTCGCCCCGGCCCGACAGCAGCGCACCGCAGAGCTCGATCAGCCCGTCGGCATCCTGCGTGGTGTCAGCAGAATCCCCGCGACGAAGCAGCGTGCGGCCACGCTCGGAGATGGTGGTGAGCAGGTCGGAGAAGAAGGCGTTTGCCATCTGAGCTTTCGTGTCAGGTTTGTGCGGTGCGGGAAGCTTACACGGGATTTAGGTGGAAGCCGATCACAATCAAGCGCAGGAATGAGGCATGCTTGTCATGCCTTTCCCGCAAATTCCGTCGGCGTCCGCCCCGTCACCTGGCGGAACGCCGCCGAAAACGCCGGCACGCTGGCATAGCCGAGCTGGGTCGCGAGCTGCTTCACCGACACGCTGGCATCGGTCGACAACCGTTGGATCGCTGCCGCAATTCTTGCGCGCTGGCACCAGCTCTTGAAGCTCAGTTGCGTCTCTGTCGAGAACAGCCGCGACAGCGTGCGCGCGGAGGTTCCGACCTCGCGCGCCAGCGTGTCGATGTCGTGCAGGCCGGTGGGGTCGTCGAGCACGATCATGGCCGCGCGCCGGCAGCGCGGCTCGTGCGGAAGCGGCACGAAAGTCGCGGAATCTTCGGCCTGGACCAATTCCAGCATCACCAGGCGAACCAGCAGATCGGTCCGCTCCTCGGTATTGCGGGCATCGAACAGCGCGAGGATCGCCTGATTGAGCAGCGGCGACACCCGCACCACGAATTCCTTGGTCAGTCCCTCATGGCGCTGCTCGCGCTTCAGCCAGGACAGGTCGAAATACAGCGTGCGCATCTCGATGTCGGCGAGCAGGTCGATGGCGTGCTCGAGCCCGGCGGGGACCCAGACCGCCCGGTCCGGCGGCACCAGCCAGCGCCCCCCCGGCGTCGTCACCTGCATGGTGCCCCTGGCGGCATAGATCAGCTGCGCCTCGCGGTGCATATGCGGATCGATCCGCATGCCCTTGGGATAGTCGCGCGCAACCAGGTGCACCCCGGCGGTCGAGCGGTGGTTGCCCCGGACCTCCCGGAGGATTGGCGTTTCGACGACAGTCATTGGCAGCATCCCGTAATGCGCCTGACATATAACTCATTTCGGAGCAGGAGAGGATTCCCATGAACAGCCCCAGCCGGGTGATCAGTTTCGTCAACGCCGGCCATTTCATCGACCATTATGCGATGCTGATCTTCGCCGCCGCCGTGATTATCATGGGACCGGCGCTCGGCATGGCGTATTCGGAACTCCTGCCCTACGCGACGCCGGGCTTCGTCGCCTTCGGTGCGGGCTCGCTGCTCACCGGCTGGCTCGGCGACCGCTGGAGCCGCCGCCACATGATGCTGATCTTCTTCGTCGGCATCGGTCTTTCCATGATCTCGGTCGGCTTCGTGCAGACCCCGGCGCAACTCGGCGCGGCGCTGTTCACCATCGGCATTTTCGCCTCGATCTATCATCCCGTCGGTACCGCGATGATCGTGTCTTACGCGGACAAGCTCGGCCGCGAAATGGGATTGAACGGCGTCTGGGGCAATCTCGGCGTTGCCTCGTCGGCGCTGGTCACCGGCGTGATCGGCCAATATCTCGGCTGGCGTTTGGCCTTCATCGTCCCGGGCGTCGCGACGATCATGATCGGCATCGCGTTTGCGATGATGGTCGTGCACGAGGACCGCAAGGGCTCGAAGCAGGCCGCGGCGCAGGCGCGCGTGGCCAAGCAGGACATGTGGCGCGTGATCCTGTCGCTGCTGATCGTGGTGATCGCGATTTCCACCACGTTCAATGCCGTTACCGTCGCGCTGCCAAAACTGTTTGCGGAGCGGCTTGCCGATCTCACCAAAAGCCCGGCGTTGCTTGGCGTCATCGCCGCCTGCGTCTACGTGTTCGGCGCGATGACGCAGTACACGATCGGCCGGCTGCTCGACCGCTATTCGCTGAAGACGGTGGCGCTGCCGCTGTCCTTCATGCTGGCGCCGTTCCTGTATCTGGCCGCGAGCCTGTCCAATTTGCCGCTGATCCTGGTCTCGATCGGCATCGTCATGGGCGCGTTCGGGCAGGTCACGGTCAACGACGCCATGGTCGGCAAGTACACCAGCGAGGAATGGCGCTCGCGCGCCTATGCCGTGCGGTATTTCATCGGCTTCACTGCAGCCGGCGCCTCCGTCGGCCTGGTCGCGTGGCTCTACGAGCAGGGCGGCTTCGTCACCATGCTGCACGCCTTCGCCGCGCTCTGCCTGCTCGCGATCGCAGCGGCGATCATCCTGCCGCGCGAAATCAGGACGCCGCAGGCGGTGTGAGGGGGAACGCTCTCGTGTCCCGGACAAGCTGCAACGCGCGAGCGTTGCGGCGCAGAGCCGGGACCCAGAGGCTGCGAATTCCCATGTGGCATGGGCCCCGGCTCTGCGGCGCACCGCCGGAGTGGCGCTGCGCCGCGTCCGGGGCACGAGTGCGGCGTAAGGCCGGGACTCTCTCGTCATTGCGAGGAGCCCTTGCGACGAAGCAATCCAGAATCCTCCCGCGGAGGGACCCTGGATTGCTTCGCTTCGCCGCTTCGCTCGCAATGAAGGGGATGAGGAGGCAGCCCGCGCATGCCACCCGATGATGCCATTGTGCCGGTGTTTTGCCCGACAGAGCAAGTGGTTTCGGCAAAGACGAAATTTCTTCAGCCTTTTCAACCCCATCTCTACTGTGCATGGGGTTGTTTTCGCGTTTTTTGTTGTTGCCCCCGAACTCGCCGCAAGCGACGGGAACCCGCTCCGCCTCCCGCGGGTTCTATCCCCCGTCCGGCACCTTGCCGGGGCAAATGAAGGGGGAAGACACCTGCATGCATTGGAGCCTGCTCCGACCGGTCGGCCTTGTCCCCGCGGCTCTTGTCCTCACCACCATTGCGGCCGCTGCCGAGGGCGGCAAATCGGCCGGTCCGTCCGAATTCCTGCTGGTTGCGCAGATCGTGCTCTTGATCGCGGTCGGCCGCGGTCTCGGCGAGACCATGCAGCGCATCGGCCAGCCCTCGGTGATCGGCGAATTGCTCGCCGGCATCCTGCTCGGCCCGTCGCTGTTCGGCTGGATCTGGCCTGACGCGCAGCACGCGATCTTCCCCAAAACGCCCGAGCAGAAAGCGATGATCGACGGCATCGCCCAGTTCGGGATCCTCCTGCTGCTACTGCTGACCGGCATGGAGACCGACCTCAAGCTGGTCAGGAAGGTCGGCAAGGCCGCGATCGCGATCTCGATCGCCGGCATCCTCGTGCCCTTCGCCTGCGGTTTTGCGCTCGGCGAGTTCCTGCCCGATGCATTGCTGCCGAACCCGCAAGCCCGCCTGGTTGCGTCGCTGTTCATGGGCACGGCGCTGTCGATCTCCTCGGTGAAGATCGTCGCCGTGGTCGTGCGCGAAATGAATTTCATGCGCCGCAATGTCGGCCAGATCATCGTCGCGACCGCCGTCATCGACGACACCATCGGCTGGGTCATCATCGCCGTCATCTTCAGCCTCGCCTCGCACGGCACGCTGGATATCGCCTCGGTGGCGAAAGCCGTGCTGGGCACGCTGGCCTTCCTCGCCATCAGCTTCACCATCGGCCGCAAGCTTGTGTCTCAGCTCATCCGCTGGGCCAACGACAATCTCGTCAGCACCGCGCCCGTCGTCACGGTGATCCTGCTGCTGATGAGCGTGATGGCGCTGATCACGCACCTGATCGGCGTCCACACGGTGCTCGGCGCCTTCGTCGCCGGCATTCTGGTCGGAGAGTCCCCGATCCTGACGAGGCAGATCGACGAGCGCCTGCGCGGATTGATCTCGAGCTTCTTCATGCCGGTATTCTTCGGCCTGGCCGGCTTGAGCGCCGACCTCACGGTGCTGCGCGATCCCAATCTCCTGATGCTGACCGGGCTGCTGGTCGTGATCGCCAGTGTCGGCAAGTTCGGCGGCGCCTTCGTCGGCGGCACCTTGGGCGGGCTGAACACAAGGGAGTCGCTGGCGCTCGCGAGCGGGATGAACGCGCGCGGCTCGACCGAGGTGATCATCGCCACCATCGGTCTTTCGATCGGCGTGCTCAGCCAGAACCTGTTCACGATGATCGTCACGATGGCGATCGTGACCACGATGGCGATGCCGCCGATGCTGCGCGCGGCGCTGGCAAAGCTGCCGATGAACAAGGAGGAGCAAGAGCGCCTGGAGCGGGAAGAGTTCGAGAAGCGCGGCTTCGTTGCCAATCTCGAACGTCCGTTGCTGGCAGTGGACGAAAGCGTCAATGCCACCTTCGCCGCCCACATTGCCGGCCTGATCGCCGGGATGCGTGGCCTGCCGATCACCGTGCTGCACATCGGCAAGCGCGCCAAGAAGCGGGAGAAGGGGAGCGGCGAGGAAGAAAGCCCCGAAGTGGTGGTGAAGAAGGCCGCCGAGACCGTGTCGGCGCATGGCGATGCCGGCAACGTCGACGTCACCACGCGTGTCCGCAAGTCGGGGCTCGGCGAGGCAATCGGAGATGAGGCGAAGAAGGGCTTCGATCTTCTGGTCATCGGCGTCGACAAGGTCACTGCCGCCAAGGATCGCTTCGATCGCGAAGTTGAGGACATCGCAGCGAAGTTCGAAGGACCGCTCGCAATCCTGGCGGCGAAGGGAAAGCACCTGAAGCAGCCGATGCCCGACGCGCTCAATATCCTCGTTCCGGTCTCCGGCAGCGGCGTCTCCAAGCGCGGTGCCGAGGTCGCGGTGGCGTTGACGCAGGCGGCGGGATCAGGCTCGCTCCGCGTGATCTATGTCGCGACGACGCGCGACAAGGGCGCGCAGCGCGGCGCCTCTCGTGGTCTGAGCCAGGAGGCCGGCATCCTGAAGGACGCCAGCGATCTCGCTGCCCGTTATGAGGTCGACATCACCACGACCTTGCGCGTGAACCGGGCGCCGGAGGCGGCGATCCTGCGCGAGATCGAGACCACCGATGTCGATCTCGTGGTGATGGGCGTCGACCGCATCCAGGGCGACCATCTCTCCTTCGGCGGCGTCGCCGACGCCGTGCTCAGGCAGGCGAAGGTCTCGGTGCTGCTGGTGTCAAGCGGCGAGGCGCGGCAGACCTCCACCGAGAAAGCCTAGGACCTCACCTCGGTCGCCGCCGCAGCCTTCGGCGCCTTCTTCGACGCGCGCCAGTTCTCGAAGCGTTGCACCACCACGAAGAAGGCCGGCACGAACAGCACCGCAAGGCATGTCGAGGCCAGCATGCCCGAGAACACCGTGATGCCGATCGACTTGCGCGCGCTGGCGCCGGCGCCGGTCGCGATCACCAGCGGCACGACGCCGAGGATGAAGGCGAACGACGTCATCAGGATCGGTCGAAAGCGGGCGCGCGCAGCCTCGATGGCGGATTCCAGCACCGGCTTGCCATCGCGGCCGTGCAGCTCCAGCCCGACCTCGACGATCAGGATGGCGTTCTTGGCCGACAGCGCGATCAGGAGGATCAGACCGATCTGGCAGTAGAGATTGTTGTCGATCTTCAGGCCATTGAGGATCAGCATGGGCCCGATCAGCGACAGCGGCACCGCGAGGATCACCGAGATCGGCGCGTACCAGCTCTCGTATTGGCCGGCGAGGACGAGATAGACCAGCAGCATGGCGAGCCCGAACACCCAGTAGATCTGGTTGGAGACAGCCTTCTCCTGATAGGACATCGCGGTCCATTCGTAACCGGTGCCCGGCGGCAGCGTCTTGTCCGCGATCTCCTCCATCAGCTTCAGCGACTGGCCCGAGGAGTAGCCCTGCGGCCCGGCAGGCCGATGACGGTCGAGGAGGGATAGAGATTGTAGAGACTGATCAGCGAGGGGCCGGTGGCCGGCGTGATCGTGGCGACGGTGCCGATCGGGATCATGTCGCCGTTCGAGTTGCGCACCTGCAAGTTGGCGATGTCGCGCTCGGTGAGGCGGAACGCAGGATCGGCCTGCGTATAGACCTGGAACACGCGGCCGAACTTGTTGAACTGGTTGACATAGGACGAGCCGAGATAGGTCGACAGCGCCGCGAACACCCGGTCCGTCGTGACGTGCAGCGTCTGGGTCTTGATGCGGTCGATCTCGACGTTGAATTGCGGCACCGAGGAGCGGAACGACGACTGGACGCGCTGCAGCGCGCTCTGGCTCTGGCCGTTACTGACCATCGCGCTCGTGATGGCCTGGAGCTTGCCGAAATCGCTGTTGCCGTCGCGCAGCTCGACTTGCATCGAGAAGCCGGCCGCGTTGCCGATGCCCTGGATCGGCGGCGGCGGCAGCACCAGCGTGCGCGCCTCCATGATGACCGCGAGCTTGTCGTTCAGTCCGTAGACCAGCGAGCGCAGATCCTCGCCCGGTCCTTTGCGCGCGTCCCAGTCCTTCAGGATGATGTAGGCGACGCCGGCATTGGCAAGGCTGGCGCTGTTGTCGAGCGCGGAGATGCCGGCGATGGTGATGACCTGCTGTACTCCAGGCGTGTCCTTGATCAGCTCGCTCGCTCTGTCGAGCGCCTTCTGGGTCCGCTCCAGCGCAGCGCCGTCGGGCAGTTGCACGGCGGCGATCAGATAGCCCTGGTCCTCGATCGGCAGGAAGCCGGTCGGCACCCGGGACAGGCCGTAGCCGCCGATTCCGATCAGCACCAGCGCGAATGCGACCGAGACCGTGGCGTGCCCGCACAGGAAGCTGATCAGCCTTGTGTAGCCCCGCTCGACGCGGTCATAGACATTGTTGAAGCCGCGATAGAAGAAGTTGCGCTTCTCCGGCGGCACCGTCGGCCGCAGCCAGAGCGCACACTGCGTCGGCTTCAGCGTCGCCGCGTTGATGGCGGACAAAAGCGCCGTTGCCGCGATCACCAGTGCGAATTGCGAATAGATGCGGCCCGTGAGGCCCGCGAGGAACGAGGCCGGCAAGAACACCGAGATCAGCACCAGGGTGATGCCGACGATCGGCGCGAACAGCTGGTCCATCGCCTTGATCGCGGCGTCGTGGCCGTTCATGCCCTGCTCGATGTTGTGCGCCGCGCCTTCCACCACGACGATGGCGTCGTCGACGACGATACCGATCGCAAGCACGATCGCGAACAAGGTCGACATGTTGATGGTGAAGCCGAGCGCCGCCATCGCGGCGAACGCGCCGATGATGGTGACAGGCACCGTGGTCGCCGGCACCAGCATCGCGCGCCAGTCCTGCAGGAACACCAGGATCACGACCAGCACCAGGAGGCCGGCCTCGATCAGCGTCATGTAGACCTCGTGCACCGAGGCCTGCACGAATTTGGTGGTGTCGAACGGCGTGTCGTACTTCATGCCCTGCGGGAAAGCCTTGGCGAGCTCCGCCATCTTCTTTTCGACCGCCTGCTCGACCTGGAGCGCGTTGGCGCCGGGCGACTGGAATACGCCGATGCCGGTGGCCGGCTGCTTGTTCAGCGAGAAGATCTGGCTGTAGGTCTGCGCGCCCAATTCGACCGAGCCGACGTCGCGCACCCGGGTGACGTCGCCGCTGGTGCCTGATTTGACGATGATGTTCTCGAACTCGGTGGTGTCGTCGAGCCTGCCGTTGACGTTGAGCGTGTACTGGAACGCCTGTCCCGGTGGCGTCGGCGGCGCGCCGACCTGGCCGGCCGAGACCTGCTGGCTCTGCTGCTGGATCGCCTGGATGACGTCCTGCGGCACCAGGCCACGGACTTGCAGCTTGTTCGGATCGAGCCACACCCGCATCGAATACTGGCCGGCGCCGAACACGGTGACGTTGCCGACACCGGGCAGGCGCGAGAGCTCGTCGCGGAGATTGATGGTGGCGTAGTTGCTCAGATAGAGGCTGTCGAAGGTCTTGTCCGGCGAGGTCAGCGTCACGAACAGCAGGATCGACGTCGATCGCTTCTGCACGGTGACGCCCTGGTTCTGCACCGACTGGGGCAGTTGCGACAGCGCGCTGGAGACCCGGTTCTGCACCAGCACCTGCGCGAAGTTGAGGTCGGTGCCGATCTTGAAGGTCACTGTCAGCGTATAGGTGCCGTCGGAGCCGCTGTAGGACTGCATGTAGAGCATGTCCTCGACGCCGTTGACCTGCTGCTCGATCGGCAGCGCCACGGTGTCGATCACGGTCTTGGCGCTGGCGCCTGGATAGCGGGTGGTGACCTGCACCGTCGGCGGCACCACATCGGGATATTGCGCGATCGCGAGATTGAACAGCGCGACGCCGCCGATCAGGATCATCAGCAGCGCGATGACGTTCGAGAGGACCGGCCGCTCGATGAAGAATTTTGAGATCATGGCTGGCGGCCCCTCACTTGGCGGATCTTACTTGGCGGACGCCTGCGGCTGCTCGATCTTCGTCATTTGCGGGTCGATCTTCTGGCCCGGGATCACGCGCAATAGCCCCGCGATCACCACGCGGTCATCAGGCTTCAAGCCGCTTTCGATCACGCGCAGGCCGTTGTCGACGGGACCGATCTGCACCTTGCGTTGCTCGACGATGTTGTCGCCGCTGACGACGAGGAGATAGCGGCCGCCCTGGTCGCTGCCGAGCGCGGTATCGGGAACGAGCAGGGCGTCCTTCTCCTGGGTGAAGGGCACGCGAACGCGGACGAAATAGCCGGGCAGCAGCACCCGCTTGTCGTTGGGCACGAGACCGCGCACCGCGAGCGTGCCGGTCGACTGGGTGAGGGTCGGGGCGACATAGTCGAGATGCCCCTCATGCGGATACCCCGCCTCGGTCTGCAGGCCCACTTGAATCGGAAATTGCTTGAGGTCGGCGGCAGTCAGGCCGCGTCGGGCGGCCTCGGCACGGATGCGCAGCACGTCCTGCTCGTTGACGGTGAAGTTCACATAGATCGGGTCCATCGCCACGATGGAGGCGAGTTGGGTCGGGGAGGAAACCCCGACGAGCTCGCCGATCGAGACCATATGGGCGCTGACGACGCCGTCGAACGGTGCGCTCACCTTGGTGTAGCCGTAGTTGACTTCGGCGAGGCGGGTGTTGGCCTGGGCCTGCTGGAGGTTGGCCTGCGCGTTGTCGCGGTTCGAGGTCGAGTTGTCCAACGTCGCTTGCGAGACCGCTTGCCGCTGCACGAGGTCGCTCTGCCGCTTGTAGTCGGCTTCCGCCTGCCGGAGCGACGCCTGCGCGCCGGCCTCGGCCGCCTGCGCCTGATCGAGCTTGAGCTTGTAGGTCTCGGGCTCGATCGTGAACAACTGGGTGCCCTGTTTGACGAAGGTGCCGTCCTGGTAGTCGATCGATTGCAGGAATCCTTGCACGCGCGCGACGAGATCGACATTCTTGATCGGCGCGGTGTTGCCGGTGGCCTCGACATAGCGCGTGACCGCGCGCTGCACGGGCGCAGCGACGTCCACCTTGGGGGGCGGCGGCGCGACGAACGTATTCTTGTCCTCGCAGCCGGTGAGCGCGGCCATGGCCATCGCCGCGGCCAGGGCCCGCCCGGCATGTCTCCACGCTCCGTTGCGCCGTACGGGAGATGCGGGATTCGCGCAGGTCATTCGGTGGCCCCCGGTTACTGTCTGTCGGGACGAGAGGCTACCAACAAATGCCCGGCCGTGGAACACCATAGCCATGGCAGTCATCAGGTGGCAGTCATGGGCCTTGGTACTGCAAACCGCGCTATGGCCTTTGGCAGTTTTGCCATGACAAACTGCTTTTCATCGCCCGAACGATCGACCAGAATTATGTCAATGGCCGAACGGTGGCACGCGAGGCGGTCGGGAACAACAAGAGAAGAAGAAAAGGCCAGGAGATCATGACATGCCCACGTCTCTTCAGTCGGCCCTCGCCGGCCTCGTTCTCGCAGCGGCAGTTGCCATGCCCGCGCTAGCCGATGGTCTGAAGGACGACATCGCACCGAGCGGCAAGCTCCGCGTCGCAATCGCGATCAGCCCGGCGGGCGGCGCGTTCTGGTCCACCAAGACCGAAGCCGGCTATGCAGGCGTGCCGGTCGATCTCGGCAAGGAGATGGCCGCCCAGCTCGGCGTGCCCGTCGAATATGTCGTGCACCAGAATTCCGGCCAGATCACCGATGCGGCGTCGAAAAGCACTCTTGAAAAAGGTGCTTGGGACGTCACCTGGCTCCCGAAGGACCCGGAGCGTGAGACCAGGATGATGTTCGGTCCGATCTACGAGGTCGCCGACGCCACCTACATCGTCAAGGCAGGGTCAAGCGTCACCGATTTTGCTACGCTCGACCAGGTGGGCATCAAGGTTGCGGCCGTCAACGCCACGACCACCATGCGCGGCGCGGTCGCGCATCTGAAGAACGCGAAAGTCACCGGCTACCAGACCTATGACGAGATCTTCGGCCTCCTCAGCAGCGGCGAGATCGACGCCTTCGCGTTGTCGCGCGACCAGCTCAACAAGATGGCGCAGAAGATCCCGGGCACGAAGGTGCTGGACGAGACCTTCAAGAAGACGGTCACCGCGGTCGCCGTGCCGCTCGGCCACAGCCAGGCACTGGCTTTCGTCACCAAGTTCATGACGGAAGCGACGACGAACGGCACGCTTCGCAAGGCCTATGACAATAACGGCCTGAAGGACTCGCCGATCCGCACCGAGTAGGGCGTGCGGAGCAGGCCAGCGCGATCGGACATGAACAGTTAGGAGGACCGCCGAACGTGCTCGGCCTGCATGGCTCGAGACCACCGCTTCGGCGGGCTCGTCATCCTGAGGGTCGAGTATCGCGCGGTAAAACGCGACCTCATCCTGAGGGCCCGCCGTAGGCGGGCGTCTCGAAGGATGGATCGCAGGCGAGCTATCCGCCACGCTCGTTTTATATGTAATCGCCCTGTAAGCCGGAGAATTAACGCGGCTTGATCTCCGCGTATTTTGCCATCGCCTTCTCGAATTTCCGCTTGAACAGCCACATCGCGCCAAGGATTTCCCGGAAGCTTGCCGAGGTTCGCGCCCGGTCGGCCTGTCCAAAAGCAAAAATGCTGTTGTTGCGCAGGTGCTTCATGATCGTCGGACTGGACACCCTGTAGTTCAGGAGATCGCCGGACTTGAGCGCCGACCGGGTCGGCGTGGGAACGATCTGGATCAGCTCGAACAGCTTCATCTGATCAATCGGGTCGGGCAGCGTCTTCACGATTCCCGGGATATCCCGGAAAACATCCGCATGTGCGTTCATTAGGCCGTCGCGCACGTTGGTCCAGTGATTGAATCGATGATCGGTATCGCGGGCGCGCGCCTCTTCCTTGTCGTCGCGCGCGCTCAGCTCGGGATCGCTTGCGGCGATCTCTGCCTTGATGGCTTGCCATTTCCTGCGGCCGTTGCGGTCCTCGGACGGGCCGGTCTGGAAGCTGCCCATATAGGTGTTGGAGCGCCCGTTGCGGACGTTCTGCTTGCCGTTGGTCTCGGCAAAGAACAGCCCGAGGCTGATCCGGCCCGCTACTTCGGCGTGAATCGGCGCCAGCCCCTTGGCCCGCGCGATCGCGGCGGCGAGATCGACCACGTCCTTGAACGGCGTGGCCGAGTTCTGCGCGCCGGCCGGCGGCGCTTCCATGATGTCGAACAGCTTTGAATATTCGTCGATCAGCGGTTCGATATCGGCGTCGAAATAGGCCGGCGGTATTTCGAACTTGTTGGGCCGACCGATCCGCGACGGCAAGGCGTCGGTGAGATCCTTGTAAGCACTGATGACGGCGACCCGCGCAAGATAGATGGCTTGGCCGGGCAGGTTCGGCAGCGGTTCCTTTGCGTCGATCTGGCGGCGGCGCTCGGCCAGAATCGCCTTGAAATCGCCGAGCGCACGCTCGTAGGTCGCAGCCGCCTCCGATTGTCTTGCCGTAAGCGTTTGCGCCTGGCTCGGGACGAACGTCGTAAGGGCCAGCCCAAGCGCCGCGATGATTGCGAGGAGTTGACGTCGTGCAGGCATGGCCGCTTCCCCAACGATTCGTCTGTCGGGGGATCGTAGCCTAGTCATTGGCTTCGGGCGGCAGGAAGTCGACCTCGTGCAGCGCCGAGATGCGCACGACCTCGGCCGGGTCGGTCAGGTCATGGAGCTGGTTGAACAGCGCCTCCAGCTTCTGCATCGGCGAGACCCAGAACAACGCGCGGGCCGGTTTGTCGGATTTGTTGAAATAGCCGTGCGGGATGCCGCGCGGCAGGCGCACGAGGTCGCCGGCATGGGCCTTCACCCATTTGCCGTCGAGCTTGAGGTCGAGCGTGCCTTCCTGCACCAGGATGAATTCGTCCTGGGTCGGGTGGATGTGCACCGGCACGAATTGGCCCGGCTCGCTGTTGGTCTCGAACGCGAAGGTGGACTCGGTGACGGCCTTCGGGAAATAGACCTGGCCCAGAATGTTCCAGGTCTTGCCGCCATAGCCCGTGCCGTTCGCGGTGATGCCTTTTTCGAGTGACGTCATGGCTCGTCTCCAATGGATATGTCTGGGATGAGTTTTGCGCAGCTATCGCGCGCTGTCCATCCATTCCGCTGCACTAGCGCCCGTCGCGTTCAGCCGCCTGCTTGCGCAGAAACCCTTCGACATCGGCCTGGACCGAATAGGGTGTCGGGATCGGATCGCCAGCCGTGTCGACGGCGGTGTCGAGGGAACGGCGCAGCATGCGTGCGAGCTCGGCCTTGCGGTAGGGCTTTGTCAGAAGCGGCGCGCCCATGGTGGCGCGTCCCTGCGCATGCAGCGAGTCGTAGGCATAACCCGACGTGAACAGCACCCGCAGCGAGGGGCGCGCTGCCACCATCTCGTCGGCGAGCTCTCGTCCATTCAAGCTGCCGGCCATCACGATGTCGGTGAAGAGCAGATCGAATGGCGTGCCTTCGGCTGCGATGGCGAGCGCCTCGGCCGCATTGGCGGCGGGGATGACCTTGTAGCCGAGGCTTTCGAGCTGGACCGTGACATATTGGCGGACGTCGCGGTCGTCCTCGACGCAAAGGATGGTCTCAGTCCCGCCCACGACCTTGCGCTCGTCATAGCCGGCCGGGCGAAGCGTGCTCGCCTCCGCCTTCGGCAGGTAGATCGTGAAAATCGTGCCGCGTCCTTGTTCGGACGAGACCTTGATGCCGCCGCCGGATTGCTTGACGAAACCGAACACCATGCTGAGCCCGAGCCCCGTGCCCTTGCCGACATCCTTGGTCGAGAAGAAGGGATCGAAGATCCGCTCCAGAATGGCCTGCGGAATGCCGGTGCCGGTGTCGGCGATCTCGATCTCGACATAGTCGCCGGCATAGCCGGCCCCGACCGCCACGGCCTCGCGGACGCCGAACACGACGTTGCGCGTCGTCAGCGTCAGTCGGCCGCCATCCAGCATTGCGTCGCGGGCGTTGATCGCGAGATTGAGCAGCGCCGAGCTCAATTGGCCGCGATCGACCACGGCGAGCCAGATCTTGCCGTCAAGTCGGGTTATGATCTCGATCTTTCTGTCGAAGGTTGCCAGCAGCAGCCTTGCGAGCTCTTCAAGCAATTCGTTGACGTCGATCTCGGCCGGCTTGAGCGCCTGCTTGCGGGCAAAAGACAACAGGCTCGACGTCAGCGCGGCACCGCGGTCGGCGGCGTCGCTGATCAGCTTGGTGATGGTCGCGAGCGGCGGATTGTCCTTCACGGCGTCGGCGAGGATCTCGATCGTGCCCGTGATCACGGTGAGCATGTTGTTGAACTCGTGCGCGATGCCGCCGGTGAGCTGGCCGACCGCCTCCATCTTCTGGGCCTGGATCAGCTGCTCCTCGGCGGCACGCTTCTGGGTGACGTCCTTGACGAAATTGTTGATGAGGGTGCGTCCCCCGAGCTGGAGCGCCGTGCTGGACGCCTCGATCAGGATCTCGTCGCCGTTCCGGTGCAGCAGGGTCGCTTCGAACCGGATGCCGATCGGCGCATCCGACAGTTCCGGCAGGAGCCGCATCATGCGTTGCCTGAAGCCGTCGCGCAGCGGCTCGGCGACGAGGAGGTTGACGACGTCCGTGCCGAGCGCCTCCTTGCGCGTCCAACCGGTCAAGGCCTCGGCCTGAATGCTCCACTCCAGGACGATACCGTTCGCATCGGTTTGAACGAAGGCATCGAGCGCGGTCTTGATGACGGCCTGGGTAATTTGCGCGCTGGCCTGCGCCTGCTCGGCCAGTCGTGCGGCAATGCGCTTGTCCTGCAACGTCGCGATCATGCGCGTGCAGAGCCGCGCGTTCAGCGCCGCAACGAGACCGCTTGCGAGCAGGGCGATGAGCTGGACCGTGCCGAACCCGGTTCCGGTCACGGCATAGGAGGCGAGGAGGGCCGCCGCAGTCACGACGACCTGCGCGACCATCGCGAGTGTCAGAAGTCCCCTGAGTTTCATGGTCTCACACCAACGCGTCGGTCGCGGACCCTCGCGTCCACCCTGTCAATGACCGGCTCCACGTGAGCTACAAATTCCGTGCGGCGGCGTCGAGGGGCAATTTGCGGTGGTGCCGGGCGGCGGCGCTTCAGCCTGCCGGCGAATCGGTCTGGCGCAGCGTCGTCACCCAGATCACGCGCGCCGTCTGCTGGGTCGGGTTGTCGAACATGTGCGGCACGATGCTCGGAAAGCGAAAGCTGTCGCCGGCTTCGAGCAGATGGGCCTGGTTGTCGAGCCACAGCCGCAGGCTGCCCGAGAGGATATAGCCCGCCTTCTCGCCGGTATGCTGCAGGAAGTCGGTGCCGGACGAGGCGCCGGGATTGAGCGTGAGCTCATAGAGTTCGAGCTGGCCTTTGTCTGCCGGCGTCAGCGCTTCCTTGACGACGCCGCTAGCGGTGAGCCGCAGCAGGCGCCGGCTGTTCTTGCGCACGATGTAGCGTTGCACGTCGGCGGGATCGGTGGTTTCGAAGAAATAGGAGATCGGGACGTCGAGCGCGATGCTGAGCAGGCGCAGCGTGCGTATCGACGGCATGGCGCGTGCGCGCTCGAGCTGGCTGATCATGCCGTTGGAGAGGCCGGTCTTGTTGGCAACGTCCTGGATCGACAGCCCGGCGCGCTGACGCAGCAGCCGCACGGTCTCGCCGAGGCGCTGGTCGATCGCATCGTCGGCCTCGAGCGCCGGGGCGTCCTTCGGACCGTTCGTGTCCCCGCGACCATCCATGTCGCTCTCCCATGCATTGCCTCGCCGCCCAAAATGGTCCGGCGCTGTGAAAAGGTCGCGCATCCTAGCAATGTGATTGACAGCTGTATTTAGTCGTGATGAACTTTTGATAGAAAAATTTAGAAGCACTAAAGCCCACTCCTGTCCCTTTGCCGGGGTCTTGGGGGCGCGGGGAACGGTGCCGCGTGCGAAAAACGGAGAGTGGTCATGGCGGACGACACCGGGAAGTTCGGCGTTGGAGCACTGCATCTCGGCATTCCGAATCGCCGTCAGCTCTTTCAGCTCGGCGCGGGCGCCGCGGCGGGATGGACGCTTTCAGGCCATGCATTTGCGCAGACCGAACGCCCGACCAATCCGCCGGACAAGCCGCGCGGACAGGTGATCGCGGCGCTGTCGCAGGAGCCAACGGTCTTTCATCCCCTGATGCCGGGCATCGAGGTCGATCAGGGCATCTGGTGGCAGGTGTTCTCGCCGCTCTGGTTCATCGATCCCGACGGCAAGTTCGTTCCCGACCTCGCCCGCGAAGTCCCGACCATCGAGAATGGCGGCCTGTCGGCCGACGGCCTGACCTGGAAGATCAAGCTGCGCAGCGACGTGAAGTGGCATGACGGCACGCCGTTCACGGCCGAGGACGTAAAATTCTCGATCGAGCTGATCAACAATCCCGACTTCCGCGCCCGCAGCCGCGTCGGCCATAACCTCGTGAAGGACATCAAGGTCGTCGCGCCCGACGAGATCCACTGGCGGATGGACACGGCCTATTCGCCTTATATGTCGATCCTGGGGGCGCTGACCTTCATCGTGCCCAAGCACATCCTGGAGAAGCTGACGGATCCGAACGCCTCGCCGTTCCACAATGCGCCCGTCGGCACCGGGCCGTTCCGCTGGGGCGAGCGCGTGCCGGGCGACCACATCCTCTTGAATGCCCATGCCGGCTACCACGGCAAGGGACCCTACGTTGAGCGCGTGGTGTTCAAGTACATTCCGGACCTTACCGTCCTCTACACCCAGTTCCGCACCGGCCAGGTCGATTACACCGGCCTGCAAGGCATTTTGCCGAACTTCGTGCAGGAGGCGAAGACGCTGAAGGGACGCAAGATCTTCGTCTCCTCGACGTCCTCGGTCGAGCACATCGCGCCCAATCTGGATTTCGGTCCCTTCACCGACCGCACTGTACGCGAGGCGCTATATCTCGCGATCAACAAGCAGGCGATCATCGATGCGCTGAATTACGCCCGGCCTGCCGACGCAGACCGAGAGTTTCGTGCCGCAGCAGGCCTGGTCGTTCCAGCAGGGGCTGCCGCAGCACAAATATGATCCCGCCAAAGCCAACGCGCTGCTCGATGCTGCGGGTTGGGTTCGCGGCTCCGGCGGCGTGCGCGAGAAGGGCGGCGTCAAGCTCGAATTCACCAATTCGACGACGTCAGGCAATGCCGTGCGCGAGCAGACCCAGCAGCTCCTGATCCAGGACTGGCGTGCGATCGGCGCCGCGATGCGCGTCAACAACATGCCGGCTGCGGTGATCTGGGGCGACTTCTGGCAGCAGTCGAAGTTCAACTCGGTGATCGTGGGGGTGAACTTCATGCTGGGCAGCGACCCCGATGTGACGCCGCGCTTCGGCTCCGGCGCCATTCCCGCCAAAGGCGGCCGCGGCTACAACACCTATCAGTACCAGAGTCCGGAAGCGGATCGGCTTCTCGCCGAAGGCGCCAGGCAGTTCGATCTGGCGCAACGCAAGACGACCTATGGCGAGCTGCAAAAGCTCATCCGCAACGATCTCGCCATCCTGCCGCTGTTCCAGGGTTTCATCGCGGAAGGCGTGAAGGAAGGGCTCCAGGGTTTCCGCCCCAACATCAACATGTCGATCAACTGCTGGAACATCCGCGAGTGGTATTGGGCCTGATGCATCCGATCCGCGGGATCGCCTGAGATGGCCCGTTACGTCGCCAATCGCCTGGCGCAGGCGATCATGCTGCTGGTGATTGTCTCAGCGATCGGCTTCGCCATCCTGCATCTGGCGCCCGGCGGCCCGCTCTCGCAATTTGCGGCCTCTGCGCAGATGACGCAGGAGGATCTCGATCGCGTCACCAGCCAGCTCGGGCTCGATCGTCCGCTTCCGATCCAGTATCTCGACTGGTTCGGTCGTATGCTGAAAGGCGACTGGGGTCGCTCCTACCGCGACGGCGAGGCCGTGCTGTCGGTGATCTCCTCGCATCTCGGTGCCACCATGGAGCTGATGGCGACGGCGACGATCATCGCGGTCTTGCTTGGCTGCTGGATCGGCGTGCTTGGCGCGCTCCGCCGCTACTCGCTGTTTGATACGCTCGCAACCGTCGGCGCCATGATTGCGCTGTCGATCCCGACCTTCTGGTTCGGCCTCGTCACCATCTACGTGTTCTCGGTGAAGCTCGGCTGGCTGCCGTCCGGCAATCGCGAGACCGTCGGCGACGGCTCCTTCCTCGACCTGCTGCATCATCTGATTGCGCCGGCGCTGGTACTGGCGCTGGTCGAGACCGCGATGTGGGGCCGCTTCATGCGCTCCTCGATGTTAGAGGTGATCAACCAGGACTACATCCGCACCGCGCGTGCGAAAGGCATGCCGGAATGGCGTATCCTCACCGTTCACGCCCTGCGCAACGCGCTGCTGCCGATGATCACGGTGGCCGGCCTCCAGTTTCCGACGCTGCTCGGTGGCGCGCTGGTCGCCGAGACCGTATTCACCTGGCCGGGCATGGGTACGGCTGTTCCTCGATTCCATCGGCTATCGCGACTATCCCGTGGTAATGGGCATCCTGATGTTCTCGGCGACGATGGTGCTGATCGGCTCGCTGCTCGCCGACATCTTTTATGCCGTCGTCGATCCGCGCATCCGGGTGGGCTAGACGATGGCGACTGCAGCCCTCTCCACCGTCCAGCTCGCACCCGGCCAGGCCGCGTGGCGGCGATTCCGCCGGCATCGCCTCGCGCTCGCGGGCGCGGTGATCATTCTGGTTCTCATCCTCGGCTCGGCATTCGGCCCGTATCTGCTACCGTTCGACGACACCTATATCGACATCATGAAGCGGTTCGCGCCGCCGTTTTCGGGCGCGCACATCCTCGGCACGGACGAGCTCGGCCGTGACGTGCTGGCGCGGCTGATGATGGGCGGGCGCGTGTCGCTCTCGATCGGCATCGTCGCGATGGTGATTGCGATGGCGGTCGGCATCGTGGTCGGCGCCTTTGCCGGCTTCTATGGCGGCGTGGTCGGCGCGGTACTGATGCGGCTCGTCGACGCGGTATTATGCTTTCCGACGATCTTCTTGCTGCTTGCGCTCGCGGCGCTCACCGAGCCGGGCCTTATCACCACCACCGTGCTGATTGCGGCGACCGCCTGGATGGCCGTTGCCCGCGTCGTGGAGGCCCAGGTGCGTTCGCTGCGCGAGCGTGAGTTTGCGGTCGCGGCTCTCGCCTTCGGCTCGTCGAACATGCGCATCATGTTCCGCGAGCTTGTGCCGAATGCGATGGCGCCGATCATGGTGGCGGCGACGTTGAACGTCGCCAAGGCGATCTTGCTCGAATCCTATGTCAGCTATCTCGGTTACGGCATCCAGCCGCCGGCCGCGAGCTGGGGCAACATGCTCAACAACGCGCAGATCTATCTCACCAGCGCGCCCTGGCTCGCGATCGCGCCGGGCCTCGCGATCACGCTTGCCGTGACGAGCTTCAACTTCCTCGGCGACGGCCTGCGCGACGCGCTCGATCCGCGAATGAACATCCCATGACGAGCAAGATCTCGATCGAATTGAAGTCCAGGCTGATGTTAAGGAGTGTCTTATGTCCCCGCCGCTCACCCGTATAAACAGCGACGAGCGTCTTCCGGCGCAGGCGGACGTCGTCGTCATCGGCGGCGGCGTCATCGGCGTCTCCGCGGCCTATCATCTAGCGAAGAAGGGCCTCTCAGTCGCCCTGGTCGAGAAGGGACATGTCGGCGGTGAGCAGTCGAGCCGCAATTGGGGCTGGTGCCGCCAGCAGGGTCGCGCGCGTGAAGAAATTCCTCTTGCCCGCGAGGCGCTGCGCCTGTGGGAAGACATGCAGAACGATGCCGGCGTCGACGCCGGCTTCCGCCGCACCGGCGTGCTGTTCCTGACCAAGAGCAAGGATGAGCTCGCCAGCTGGGAGCGATGGGCCGCAACGGCGCGCGAGATGCAGGTGCACTCGACGGTACTGACGCCGGCCGAGGTCGCCGAGCGCCTGCCCGGTAATTCCGAGAAATGGGTCGGCGGCCTGCACACGCCGAGCGACGGGCGCGCCGAGCCGTCGATGGCTGTGCCCGCGCTCGCGACCGCCGCGCGAAAACACGGCGTCACCCTCCATCAGGGCTGCGCCGCGCGCGGACTGGAAACGCAGGGTGGACGGGTCAGCGCCGTCGTCACCGAGAAAGGCACCGTTCGCACGCAATCGGTACTGCTGTCTGGAGGGGCGTGGTCATCGCTGTTCTGCCGGCGCCACGGCATCGAGCTGCCGATCGGCCTCGTCAACGCCACCGCATGCCGGACTACGCCGGGACCGGAGATCACCTCCGGTGCGCTCGGCACCGATCTCTACTGCATCCGCCGCCGCCTTGACGGCGGTTTCACCTTGGCGCTGCGCAACCGCGGCACGGTTGAACTGTCGCCCGACCTGTTCCGCTATGCGCTGACCTTCTGGCCGACCTACCTGCACCGCAAGAACGGGTTGAAACTGTCGCTCGGCAAGTCGTTTCTTCGATCAACTCATGCGCGGCACGGACTGGAGCCTGGACAAGCCGTCGCCGTTCGAGACCGAGCGTGTCCGTGATCCCGCGCCCGACATGTCGCTGGTCAATGCGGCGCTGGCTTCGCTGATCAAGTCGAATCCGGAATTGAAGGACATCGAGATCGCGGAAGCCTGGGGCGGCACGATCGACTGTACGCCGGATACCATCCCGGTGATTTCGCCGGTCGACGCCTTGCCGGGCTTCTTCCTTGCCACCGGTTTCTCCGGCCATGGCTTCGGCATCGGCCCCGCGGCGGGCAAGCTGGCCGCCGACATCGTGACGGGCGCGACGCCGCTGGTCGATCCTGCGGCGTACAGCCACAAGCGCCTGATCGACGGCCGGCGGCTCGCGCCGGTCAGCCCGTTTTGAGAGTTTTGGCCGCATGACGGTTCTCTACAAGGCCAACATGGTTCGCGGCGAGGAGTGGGCGCGCTTCTTCGCCCAGCGCGCGCCTGATGTGCCGTTCCGGCTCTGGCCCGACATCGGCGATCCCGCTGACGTCCGCTATCTCGTGGCGTGGGTGCCGCCGGATGACATCGCGACGACTTTCCCTAATGTCGAGCTCGTCTTCTCGGTCGGTGCGGGCGTGGACCAGTTCGACGCGTCAAAACTTCCGCCGCACATTCCGTTGGTGCGCATGCTGGAGCCCGGCATCGCCGAAACCATGGTCGAATATGTCACCATGGCTGTGCTCGCCCTGCATCGTGATCTCCTGGACTTCATCGCCCAGCAGAAGGAGCAGGTCTGGCGCGAGATCCGGATCACACCGGCCAGGCGTCGTCGTGTCGGCGTAATGGGCCTCGGCCGGCTTGGCCAGGCCGCGCTCGAGCGCCTCAAGACGTTCGACTTTCCGCTTCTCGGCTGGAACCGCTCACCGCGCGAGATCGAGGGCGTGACCTGCTATGCGGGCGCGGATGCGCTGCCCGATTTCCTTGCGCAGGCCGACATTCTCGTCTGCCTGCTGCCTTTGACCGACGAGACCCGCGGCATTCTGAACGCAGATATGTTCGCGCGCCTGCCGCGCGGCGCGTCGCTCGTCAATGTCGGACGTGGCCCGCATCTGGTCGAAGCCGATTTTCTCGCAGCGCTCGACAGCGGTGCGTTGTCAGGCGCCGTCCTCGATGTCGCCGAGCCGGAGCCGCTGCCTGCGGGTCATCCGTTCTGGAGCCACCCACGCATTCTGCTGACGCCGCACAATGCCAGCATGACGTCGCCGGATACGGCCGTCGATTTCATGCTCGACGTGATCGAACGCCACCGCCGCGGCGAGGATTTGCCGGGGCGTGTCGACCGTAGTCGTGGCTATTAGGACATCGGCATGAGCATGGGCGCAAGCATACCCGACCACGTCGCTGCCGCCGCGCAGGCGCCGGTGCTGTCGGTCTCAGGCCTCACCACGTCCTTCCTGCGCGAACGGCAATGGAGTCCCGTCGTCCGCAATGTGTCGTTCGATGTCTCCCCCAAAGGAGACCGTGGCTATCGTCGGTGAGTCCGGTTCCGGCAAGAGCGTCACCGCACTCTCGATCATGCGGCTCATTCCGAAGGAGAACGGCCGCGTCGAAGGCAGCGTCCGGCTTGCCGGTCGCGATCTGCTGACGCTGCCCGAGAGCAGCATGAAGGACGTGCGTGGCAACGAAATCGCCATGATCTTCCAGGAGCCGATGACGAGCCTCAATCCGGTGCTCACCATTGGTTTCCAAATTGCGGAAGCGCTGATCCAGCATCGCGGCCTGTCGCGCGCGGCGGCGGAGGCCGAGACCATCCGCTTGCTCGACCATGTTCGCATCCCCGCGGCAAAATCGCGCTTCCACGAGCATCCGCATCGCTTCTCCGGCGGCATGCGCCAGCGCGTGATGATCGCGATGGCGCTGGCCTGCAAGCCGAAACTCCTGATCGCCGACGAGCCGACCACTGCGCTCGACGTCACCATTCAGGCGCAGATCCTGGAGCTGTTGAAGGAGCTCCAGAACGAGGAGGGGATGTCGATCCTCTTCATCACCCACGACATGGGCGTGGTCGCCGAGATCGCGGACCGCACCGTGGTGATGTATGGCGGCCAGGCGGTGGAGACCGACGATACCTCGCGCATCTTCGCAGCCCCCTCGCATCCCTATACAAGGGCACTGCTCGCCGCTGTGCCGCGCCTCGGCTCGATGGATGGACGCGTGCGGCCGATGCGGTTTCCGATCGTCGACAAGGTGACGGGGACCTCGGACGATCCGGCGGAGACACCCGATACGGTCTCGACCGCCGAGCGCCCGCTGCTCGAAGTCGCCAACCTGACCACGCGCTTTCCGATCCGTTCGGGCCTGTTCGGCAAAGTCTCGGGCCGCGTCCATGCGGTCGAGAACGTTTCCTTCACCTTGCGCGCCGGCGAGACGCTGGCACTGGTCGGCGAATCCGGCTGCGGGAAGTCGACGACGGGCCGTTCCATCCTCAAGCTGACGGAGCCGGACAGCGGCACCGTTCTGATCGACGGGCAGGATGTGCTGGCCATGAATGCCCGAACCTTGCGCGACTTCCGCAAGCAGATGCAGATCGTGTTTCAGGATCCGTTCGCGAGCCTCAATCCGCGCATGTCGGTGGGAACGGCGATCGCGGCTCCCTTGCTCGCCAACGGGCTCGCCACGGCGTCGCAGGCGCGCGACAAGGTCGCCGATTTGCTCGTGCGCGTCGGCCTCACCGCCGACATGGCCGCACGTTTTCCGCACGAATTCTCCGGCGGCCAGCGCCAGCGCATCTGCATCGCACGCGCGCTTGCGCTCGGACCGAAGCTGATCGTCGCGGACGAGGCGGTCTCCGCGCTCGACGTTTCGGTCAAGGCGCAGGTCGTCAATCTGATGCTCGATCTTCAGGCCAGCATGGGGCTTGCTTATCTCTTCATTTCCCACGACATCGCGGTGGTCGAGCGCATGAGCCATCGCGTCGCGGTGATGTATCTCGGCGAGATCGTCGAGACCGGCCCGCGCGCGGCATTGTTCGGCAATCCGCAGCACCCCTATACGAAGAAGCTGATGGCGGCCGTGCCGGTGCCCGATCCAGCGCGCCGCGGCACCCGGCGCGAGGCCTCGAACGACGAGATCAGAAGCCCCGTGCGCGCGCCCGACTACCAGCCGCCGGTTCGGCAATATCGCGAAGTGTCGCCGGGTCACGTCGTCCAGGTCTGGGGCGAGGAGTGGTCCGCCTGAGGCGCGCAGGCGCGCTGCGTTTCCGGTGACGCGGCCTAACCTCATGAGTTGACGTGCACGAAACAGCAAGGGCGGATAGATTTGACGTCGGCGAAATGCGGGGACAGCTTGCGAGTTGACCGCGCCGTTCAGCTCCTGCTTGCGCGCTCCCGGGTATCGCGACGATGCAGAGGCGTCCTCCGGAAATTGTGACCGGATGGAGCGACAGGAAACCACGGTATGTGAACCGTCTCACATTCCATCACTCTCTTTTTGAGCTATCACTCCCACAAGAAATTGCCGCACCCGGAGCTAATTGACAGACACGGGTGAGATGCAATGCCTGCGAAGCGGCGAGCTCGCAGCTTTGGATTGGCTCTCGTCTTGCTCATGAGCAAGCCAGCCCCATCACTCAGCACAGATCTTTCAGAAATTGGAATCCACGGAATCGCAAAGCACGTCCACGAGGCAGCCTCTATTCGAGGTCGGCCGGTGGGCCGCTACTTACCTGAGAGGGAGACTCCAATGAAGATTAGCAATGCAGTTTCCAACGCATTATCCGTAGCGAAGCAAACCGGCAATCTTCGGATCGCTCGTTCCAGTCTGATCAAATCGGCCCATCTTATTGAAAGAATTGGGCTCGCAGCCGTTGGGGCCTCTTGCGGCCTCTATGTGGGTGCGACCCTGTTGCGTCAGAAAGACGGACTGTTTGAAAGCGGCTGGATCGTGCTGCTAACGATGCTGTACGGAGCTCTTAGCTATTATGTCGGAATTGATTTGTCCCGCAGTGCCGCTCGGAGGTCGATTTCGAGCATCTCGGAAGAATGGAACGGTTTCGAGGCGGCTGAGGTCATGAGTGCGGCCGGAACGTTCGGCGCCGCGATTGCTGCAACTCTGTCCGTCAGCATCCTTGTCCTTGATCAAACCTTGCCCAATGGCCTGATAGGCTTTGTTGCCGGCTGTTGGGTGGTTGGTTCTTCGCTTCAAGTTGCGGCGGGGACGATGGCTCGCAACTACGAAGCGTCCATGGGCAAGGAATGAACAAAACTGTGCTCACGGAAAAATGTCTGCTTGGCGTCGTGACGTGGGCACAGGCCGCAGTGTTGGTTTCGGCTTCAGGTCCGAAAGTGAGTAGCTGACGGCTGACAACTCATCGCAACCTCTGTCGTCCAACGCTGCGTGGTGACGATTTTTAGTAGCGCAGCCGTTCGCATCGAGCAATGTCCCTGCCTGGAAGCGGTGCCGGTACTGAGCAACCTAAATGATCGCGCGACAAACAAGACGTGCCATCATGGTGGTGTTGGGATATTGTCCCCGCGCGCCGTGGTCCAAAAATTCTGCTAACCGCCAACCACACGATCGGTGGAGCCAATGCAGATTGCGGAGTGGCTCGAGAAGCTGGGGCTTGGGCAATACGCAGAGCGTCTTGTCCAAAATGGGATTGACATCGACGTCCTTCCCGAACTGATGGACGAGGACTTCGATAAGCTCGGAGTCCTGCTCGGCCATCGCCGCAAAATGCTGCGTGCTATTGCCGACCTCGATCCAGCCGCGTTGATCGCATCGCCGGCTCCTCCTCCTGATGCCGAGCGGCGCCATCTCACCGTCATGTTTTGCGATCTGGTCGGCTCGACTGCGCTCTCGGCGCGTCTCGATCCCGAGGATATGTGGGAGGTGATCCGGGCCTACCGCGCGGCCTGCGCGAGAGTCATTGCCGCTTATGACGGCAGGATAGCCAGGTTCGTTGGCGACGGAATACTCGTCTATTTCGGCTATCCTCGCGCCCACGAGGATGACGCGGAGCGCGCAGTGCGAGCGGGGATCGACACTATAGCCGCGATTCGGCAGCTCAAAACAGGCGCCGACGAACGGGTTGAAATGCGGATCGCAATTGCGACCGGGCTTGTGGTGGTCGGCGACCTCATCAGTGGAGATGCGTCAGAGGAGCACGCAACCGTCGGCGATACACCAAACCTCGCTGCTCGGCTCCAGAGCCTGGCGGAGCCGGGGGCGGTCGTCGTTGCTTCGTCGACGCGCCGGCTGCTTGGTGATCTCTTCGCTTTTCGCAATCTCGGCCGCCGTGAAGTCAAGGGAATAGCCGAACCCATCGCAGTCTGGGCGGTGGAAGGAGCGACCGCATCCGAGAGTCGCTTCGAGGCGGTCCGCGCGGCGCGCTCGATCGGCTTTGTTGGCCGCAAGGACGAGATCGAATTCATTCTCTCGCGCCAGCGCCGGGCATGGCAGGGGCAGGGCCAGATGGTATTGATTTCTGGCGAAGCGGGCATCGGCAAGTCGCGCATTGTCGCAACGCTGTCCGAAAGCCCCTCGTTGGGCGCGCACCGCCGGGTGCGATATCAGTGTTCGCCTTACCACACCAACAGTGCGCTTCATCCCTTTGTCGCGCAGCTCGAGCGCGCCGCCGGCATCCGCTCGCACGATACGTGCGGGCAAAAGCTCGACAAGCTCGAAGCAATGCTGGCGCTTGGAACACAGCAGGTCGCCCGAGCGACACCGCTCATTGCGGCTCTCCTTTCGATTCCAACCGGAGACCATTGTTCGCCGCTCGGTTTGAGCCCGGCGCAGCAGCGGCGACAGACATTTGCCGCCCTTCTCGATCAGCTCGAGGGGTTGGCGCGAGAGCAACCCCTGCTGATTATCTGCGAGGATATGCATTGGGCCGATGCCACGACACTTGAACTGTTCGATCTCGCGGTCGATCGGATCAGGGGACTGCCGATACTCGTGCTCATGACATCCCGGCCGGAGTTCGAGCCCTCATGGTCGGGCCTTGCCAACGTCAGTCTGTTGCGGCTCGACCGGCTCGACCGGCAGGACTCGCGCGCGCTGGTCGAACAGGTGGCCGTGGGTCGCCAGCTGCCACGCGAGATGATGAAGCAGATCATCGACAAGACGGATGGCATCCCGCTATTCGTAGAAGAATTGACCAAGATGGTGCTCGAGTCCGGGCTGCTCGTCGAAGATGCCGGGCGCTATCGCCTCAATAGTCCGCTCCCGCCGCTCGCTATTCCCGCGACGCTGCAAGATTCGCTGATGGCGCGGCTCGACCGGCTCGCTCCAGTCAAGGAGGTGGCGCAGATAGGCGCCGCCATCGGCCGCGACTTCTCATACGCGCTGCTGAAATATGTGGCGGGACGCGATGATCTGACGCTGAGTGCTGCGCTAGGGCAACTCGAAGAGGCCGAACTGCTGGTGCGTCGCGGGGTTCCGCCCGAAGCAAACTATAGTTTCAAGCACGCTCTCGTTCAGGAAACGGCCTACGAGAGCCTGCTCAAGAGCCCAAACGGCATGTGCTGCACACCCGCATCGGCGACGTCCTGCGCGAAAAGTTTCCAGTCGTCGCTGAGACCGAGCCGGAAGTTCTGGCACACCACTTCACCGAGGCGGGGTTGAGCGAGGTCGCCCACGAGTGGTGGCGCAAGGCGGGACAGCAGGCGCTGAAACGTTCGGCCTATTCCGAGGCGATCGCACATCTCGGCAAGGCGATTGCCACCGCCGGTGAGTTGCCTGATGAGCCTCGCGGGATGATGAGCAGGCTCCATCTTCAAATCGCCTATGGTCGCGCACTACGGGGCAGCCTCGGGCACAGCGCTCCCGAAACGGTAGCCGCATGGACGCGCGCTCGGCAGTTCGTAGCTGACATCAATGATCCAGTTGAACTTGCGCCGGTCCATTCGGGACTCTTCAATGCCTGCCTGACACACGGCGAACTCGCTCCGATGCGGGAGCTGGCGGATGCCATCAGGAGCGCCGCTGACCGACGACCGGACTCCCCGGTGGCCGCCGTCGTAGCCCACTGGACGGGTGGGGTTACTTGCTGGTTCGGGGGTGACTACTTGAACGCGAGAGTGCATCTTGAGCAGGCGCTGGATATCTATGGTGCCGAGCCGGATCCCGCGACGTTCAGGGCTTCGGCGCTGGATCTTCCGTTCGTGATTATGAGATTTCTTGCCCTGGTGCTCTGGCCGCTTGGCGGGATCGCTCGCGCGCGCCGGCTCGCCGCCGAAGCGGTGAGTGCTTCAGGAGAAAAACGGGCTCTCTCTCAGGCCAATGCGCTTGTTCATCGCGCTGTGTTTGACGGACTATGCGGGGGCATGTTGCAGCAAACAGAGACGATCCTGGCGCTCGGTCTCGCTCGCGACCACACGATGCCGCTGTATGTGGCCGCCGGCACCTACCTGAATGGCCTGGCCAAGTGGCGCGCCGGCGACCGAACGACCGGATTGACGGAAATGCGCCGCGGCTGGACCTTGCTGCACG
Organism: Bradyrhizobium sp. LM2.9; assembly: GCF_054056555.1. NCBI lineage: Bacteria > Pseudomonadati > Pseudomonadota > Alphaproteobacteria > Hyphomicrobiales > Nitrobacteraceae > Bradyrhizobium > Bradyrhizobium sp. LM2.9. The sequence goes on along the minus strand of NZ_JBSRYJ010000002.1, from coordinate 4,039,993 downwards.
AGAATGACTGCTATCTCTGTGAACCGTTTTGGGGGATGCATGTCGCCATGGCGGCCGCAGAGTCGGGTCAACTCGAAAACGGGCTGGAAATCTTGAGCGAATTGATCGCATGGGCGAGCCAATCCGGTCAGCATTGGCTTGATGCCGAGCTGCATCGCGTCTACGGCGAACTGTTGTCGCGCCATGACCCTGACGAATGCAGTGCCGAAAATGCCCTCAAGCGAGCGCTGGAAATCGCACGACACCAACAGGCGAAGACTTTCGAGTTGCGCAGCGCCCTTGGTCTCGCACGCCTGCTCAAGAGAAGGGGCCGAGCGGGCGCGGTATCCGAGGTGCTCGCTCCCGTCCTTGCTGAATTCGATGCGGAGCGAAATCTTCCCGAAGTCGAAGAAGCGAAAGAGCTGCTCAAGCAAGAGCGTTAGCCACGTGCGGCGCTTCACGAATTGACGTGCACGAAATCCCGCAGCAGCGGATAGATCTCGTTGTTCCAGCGCTTGCCCGAGAACACTCCGTAATGTCCGACACCGGCCTGCATGTGGTGGACGCGGCGGTAGGCGCGCACGCCGGTGCAAAGGTCTTGTGCCGCGAGCGTCTGGCCGCCGCCGGGCCACGTCGTCCAGCGTTGGGGCGAGGAATGGTCCGCCTGACGCGCGCAGGCTGCGAGCGCGCCTTCGGCCCCGAATCGTTTCGAGAATGCACGATGAAATCACGCAATGATTTGCCGAGCAGGTCAACGGTGTTGTCCTTCGCGATGCCGGGCCTGTGACATCACGCTGAAATCACAATGAAATCATCGCAGCGCGATCCCTGCGACAGCCTGCCGCGACAGCTTCGTGTTATGCGCTGCGGCTGGACCGTTGGCTGGCGATCTCCGATAATGGACGGATGTCTGGAAGGCCAACGAAGGCGTGCCTTTACGGATGGGTTGATTGAAATGACACAAGCAGGCGTTTACGGACGGAGCCTCGGGCAGGGCCTTCGCTCGCAGCAAGCACCGGTCCTGATCACGCGTTCGCTGCACAGCGCCGAGCTCGCGGTGACCGAAGTCCGCAACGACGATCCGACGCCGGATATTTCCGGCTCCCTGGCTGCGGTAGATGCCTATCTCGTCAGCCTGAAATTGCGAGACTATCCGGATTGCGAATGCTGGGAGGAGGGCCGCTGTGTCACCAAGGCGGATGTTCGCGCGGGTGCGACATATCTTTACGACCTCAAGCGCGACCCGCGCTATGTGATCGACAAGCCGTTTCACTCGCTCTTCTTCTATTTGCCGCGCTCGGCGCTCAACGGCGTTGCCAGGCAGTCGGGCGGGCCGCGCGTTGGCGAGCTCAGCTACGAGCCAGGTGTCGGTCATGACGACGAGGTCATTCGACATGTCGGCGCCTCGTTGCAGCACGGACTGCGTCGACCCGACGAGACCAACCAGCTTTTCGTAGATCACATGATGCTCGCGCTCACCGCTCACGTCGCTCAGACCTATGGTGGGCTGAAGCCAGCCGCAGAACCGAGCCGCGGCGGTCTCGCGCCATGGCAGGTGAAGCGCGCGTGTGAGCGGCTCGACTCCGATCTCTCAGGCAAGATCGCGTTGCAGCAGATCGCGACCGAGCTCGACCTTTCCGTCAGCCATTTCTCACGCGCATTCCGCATCTCCACCGGCCTGCCGCCGCATCAATGGCTGCTCCAACAGCGCGTGAAGGCAGCCAAGCAACTGATGACGGTCCGCGACCTGCCGTTGTCCGAGATTGCCATCTCGGCCGGATTTGCCAATCAGAGCCATTTCACGCGGGTGTTCTCATCCATGGTCGGCGTCAGTCCGGGCGCGTGGCGCCGAGAAACGGATGGCGGACGAGAAAAGATCTAATCAGCGCCGCTTGGCCAGCGAATTGTTGTAGGCCGCGCGGCGCGCCGCGAAAATCTCGTCCGGCGGATGGCCGATGCCGTCGGCGAGATTGGCCGGATCGAAGATGGACCGGTCGCAGGCATCGTTGGCTTCCAGACCGGTGATGACGATCGTCCCCAGCCGCACCTCCTCCCGGTTGTCCTCGTCCGGCCATCGCAGGGTGACGTCCATGACGGGATCGCCGGGACGGTCGAGCAGGGCCATCACGTTGAGGCGAACATCGCCGGCTGCGATCCTCTGCGCGAGATCCTTGTGCAGGAAGTCGGCGGACTTCGCCCCGGCTTCGTCCTCACTCAGCGTGATATCGCCGCCGACAGGCGCGAGCTTGAACTTGATGAAGCGGGTCTCACCTTTCGCGCTGGTCGCGGGAAAGGCGTGCACGCCCCAATAAATCGTGCCGGCAAAGCTGCCGGGCAGCCGGCGCGCGGCGATGTAACTGGCCTGATTCAGCGTCTCAGGATTGGCCGCGGAGTAGGCCTTGACCTTCGCCATGTCGGGCTTGCCGTCCGCGCCCGGAATGCGCGCCTTGAGGAAGGCGAGCATCTGGTCCAGCGTCCGCGCAAAATGCACAGGCGCGCTTTCCACCAAAATGTCCGAGCGATGGGCGTCGTCGCCAAGCCTGAAGCTGAAGCCGCGCAGCACGAAATTGCTGGTGTCGGCTACGTCAGGATTGCCGCCGCCGACGGAGAAGCGGGCCAGCACGCGCGAAGGCCTTGTGAAGCTCAGCGATCGCGTGACCTCTGCCGCGCGGTCGGACGGGGTATAGGTGCCGCGCACGCATCGACCCTTGGCGAAGCTCGCGCGCACCTTCGGCGGATTGCCTGCGACCGTCTTCAGTGCGTCGACGATCGCGGCCGGCGTGGCGGCTGGGGTTGGCAATTCGGACATGGCAAGGCCTCCGGCTGAAGCGGCATGTCCGTGTTTTAGGGCTGGTGCAGCGCCGGCGTCTTTCCCAATGCCGCGCTGCTTTGTCCGATCCTGCTGAAGGAATTTGGTGCGCCTTCAGGAATTCACGTGCACGAAATCCCGCAGCAGCGGATAGATCTCGTTGTTCCAGCGCTTGCCCGAGAACACGCCGTAATGGCCGACGCCGGCCTGCATGTGGTGAACGCGGCGATAGGCGCGCACGCCGGTGCAGAGGTCTTGCGCCGCGAGTGTCTGGCCGATCGAGCAGATATCGTCCTTCTCGCCCTCGACCGTCATCAGCCCCATGCGGCTGACGGCCTTGGTGTTCACCGGACGTCCCCGATGCATCAGCTTGCCCTGCGGCAGCAGATGTTCCTGGAATACGTCGCGCACGGTCTCGATGTAGAACTCGGCGGGCAGGTCCATCACTGCGAAATATTCGTCGTAGAAGCTCTTGATGCTGGCCGCCTTGTCCTTCTCGCCCTTGGCGATGTGGTTGGCCAGGTCCATGTGCTGCTTGATGTGGCGCTCGAGATTCATCGAGACGAAGGCGGTGAGCTGCACGAAGCCGGGATAGACTTTCCGAAGCGCGCCGCGGCACTGCATCGGCACGTAGTTGATCAGGTTCTGCTCGAACCATTCGATCGGCTTGCTCTTGGCGAACTCGTTGACCCTGGTCGGCTGGATGCGTGTGTCGATCGGCCCCGCCATCAGTGTCAGCGTCGCCGGCCGCGAGGGATGGTTGCCCTCGCACATGATCGCGGCGGCCGCGAGCGCCGAGACCGAGGGCTGGCAGATCGCCACCATATGCGGGCGCGGGCCGAGCTGGCCGAGGAAATCGACGAGGTGATCGGTGTAGTCGTCGAGCCCGAAGCGACCCTCGCTGCGTGAAATGTCGCGTGGATTGTGCCAATCGGTGATGTAGACGTCGTGGTCCTGCAGCAGCGTCTTCACGGTGCCGCGCAGCAGCGTCGCGAAATGGCCGGACATCGGCGCCACCAGCAGCATGCGCGGCTGCTCGGGCGCGCCATCCTTCTTGAAGTGGAGCAGCGAGCCGAACGGCGTCGCGTAAGCGACCTCCTCGGTGATGCCGACCTCGCGGTTGCCCACCATGACGCTGTCGATGCCGTAAGCGGGGCGGTGATAGGTGAGGGTGGAGCGCGAGATCAGCTCCAGCGCGGCCGACAGTCGGCCGACGACCTGATCCGACAAGCCCTGCGGCACCAGATTGAGGAATTGGAGTGCGGAGGAAGCGCCCGACCGCCACGGCGCCGTCAGGTCCATATGGTTCTGAAAGGCCTGATAATACATCGACATCATACTGAAACGCCCACCTGTCCCGTGCTGCTATGCAATATCGAAGCCAAACCGGAGATGGGCCGACCTCCAGATTGGCACGTCGCTTGCTGCTTTATTTGCGGGAAGCGAGCATTCCCCGCAGGCTGGGCGGGTGCAGGTCAAAGGCGTGAGGGAAGGCCATATGGCGAAGGCGAAACTGACCATCAGCAGCAAGAACTACTCGTCCTGGTCGCTGCGTGGCTGGCTGCTGACGAAATTTTCCGGGCTCGATTTCGAGGAGATCGCCACCGCGCCCGACGACGCGTCGGCACGCGCGGAGATCCTGCTGCTGTCGTCATCGATCCTGGTGCCGTGCCTGCGGCACGACGGCGCCGTGGTCTGGGACACGCTGGCGATCGCCGAATATCTCAACGAGGCGATGCCGGATGCCGGCCTGCTGCCGGCTGACAGCGTCCAGCGCGCACATTGCCGCTCGATCTGCGGCGAAATCCACTCCGGCTTCACCACGCTGCGCGCCTCGCTGCCGGTTAATCTGAAGGGACATTTCCCTGGCTTCAAGATCTGGTCGCGGGCGCAGGCCGACATCGATCGCGTCTGGGCGATCTGGCGCGACTGCCTGGAGAGATCGGGCGGCCCCTTCCTGTTCGGCGAGAAGCGCACCATGGCGGATGCGATGTACGCCCCGGTGGTGACGCGCTTCGTCACCTATGACGTCAAGCTCGAACCGCTTCTGAACGCCTATGCCGATACCATCATGGCCATGCCCGAGATGAGGGAATGGATCGCAGCGGCAAGGGACGAGCCGGCCGAGATCGAGGAGCTCGAGGTCGAATATTAGGCAGGCCTGATGCCGCCCTGCCTGTTTTGGGGGCGCGGCCTGAACCGCCGCACCCGGCATTCATGGCATTGAAGTCATTGAAGCCGTTAACTTTTGGCGTCCGTGGCCGGCTCGGGCCTGCTCACGCGCTGCACAGATATTGTATACGCGTGCGAACTGGTTGCGACATCTAGCCGTGAACAGGCGCGTACAGCGCCCCACGGCTGATTCGGACGTGATTCGTTCGGGCCGCGTTCCGAAGGTTAAGCCGGGACGCGGCCCCGTTGCATTTTGAGACAGAATTCGATGCTCAGGCCACGCCCGAGTGCTTCAAGCGCGGCACGCGCCAGCCGATGACGGTTGCTTCGACAGCGACGCCGGCGGTGTGGTTCTGCCAGCGTCCCTCCACATAGCGGCAAGCGAACGGCAGTTGATACGTCCCGCTATGGTCCTCGCACAGCACTTCGACTGCAAGGCCAGGCGGCGGTTCTCCGGAGCCGTCGAATTCTGCAAGTCGTCTGTCGCGCGTTGCCATTCCAAAAATCTCCCCTAAACAAAGCCGCGGAAGAAGTGCCCATTTCCCCCCGCGTGCAGATCATCGCTCCCCGTCCGAGGGAACAGCTCCAAGCTCAACGCGAGAATGCGGTGCGAGTGTGGTAGCCTTATGCGGCGGCGCGCAAAAAGCGCACATTGCCGTGATTGATTTGACGAGGAACCAGCATGCATCTTCGAAGTGCCGGCGTCTGTTTCGCGATGTTACTGCTCGCCGCGCTGGCGAATGCGCCGGTTCGCGCGCAGGACGTGCCCGGCATCGAGATTTGCACCGTCGAGAAGACCATGGAGCGCCGCACCAGCTGCCTCCAGAGCAACGTCGACTTTCTCCAGAAGACGATCACCAGGCTAAACCTCGATCACCAGCAGAAGCTGGACGCCGCCGCTCGCCAGATCGATGCGTTGAAGACGACGGTTGCCGGCTTGCAGAAGACGTTCGGCGATCTCCAGGCCGCGCAGGCGAAGATCGCGGAGGATGTGAAGAAGAAGCAGGACGCGCCGTCGCCGAAGGATGCGAAGTGAATGCCGTGTCCCGGACGCGGCGCAGCGTGTAGCGCTGCGACGCAGAGCCGGGGCCATGAAGCAGTAGCGCGCAACGCTGGCATACCATCCCGCTTGCTTGGCAAGCCGCGGTGACTTTGTCATAACCGCAGGCAAATCTTGCGTGTGGGGCCCGTGCCGGACATCCCGTGCAAGTCATAACAAGCAATCGGGAGGGTCCCCACATGTCCAACGTCCGCGTTCTCGCCACCGACCTCGAATTTCCCGAAGGGCCGGTCGTGATGCCGGACGGCTCGGTGGTGCTGGTGGAGATCCGCGGTCAGCGCCTGACCCGCGTTTATCCCGACGGCCGCAAGGATATCGTCGCGAAGATTCCGGGCGGCCCGAACGGCGCGGCGCTCGGCCCCGACGGCAAGATCTACATCTGCAACAATGGCGGCTTCTCCTGGATCCCGACCCGCAACATGATCATGCCCGGCCCGCAGCCGGACGATTATCTCGGCGGCTCGATTCAGCGCGTCGATCTCCAATCGGGCAAGATCGAGACCGTCGTCACCAAGTGCGGCGAGCACGATCTGCGCGGTCCGAACGATCTGGTGTTCGACAAGCACGGCGGCCTCTGGTTCTCCGATCTCGGCAAGCGCCGCGCGCGCGAGATGGACGTCGGCGGCATGTATTATCTCAAGCCCGGCATGAAGGAGATCGTCGAGGTCGTTCATGGCGTATTGCCGGCCAACGGCATCGGCCTGTCGCCGGACGAGAACACCGTCTACATCGCGGAGACGCCGACGGGCCGGCTCTGGGCCTACGAGCTCTCCGCGCCCGGCACGCTGAAGCCGCGCGACGTGATCTATCGCGGCGAGCGGGGCAAACCGATCTGCGGCCTCGGCGGCTACCAGATGTTCGACTCGCTGGCGGTCGAAGCGAACGGCAATGTCTGCGTCGCCACCCTCGTCTCCGGCTGCATCTCGGTGATCGCGCCCGATGGCACCCTGGTCGAGCAGGTGCCGACCGGCGACCGCGTCACCACCAACATCGCCTTCGGCGGCCCCGAGCTGAAGACCGCGTACATCACGCTCTCGGGCAAGGGCGAGCTGATCACCATGGACTGGCCGCGCGGCGGTTTGCCGTTGAATTTCTTGAACAAGTGAGCCAAGCCGTCATTGCGAGCGAAGCGAAGCAATCCAGTAGACCCTCACCCTGAGGAGCGCGCCCTTCGCGCGCGTCTCGAAGGGCGAGGTCACCAGCGGGGCCTTCATCCTTCGAGACGCGCGAAGACGCGCTCCTCAGGACGAGGAGCAGGCACTCTGGATTGCTTCGCTTCGCTCGCAACGACAACAGAGAGAGACCTGCAATGCCCTGGCCTGATCCCATCACCCTGCGCGGACAGCATGCCCGACTCGAGCCGCTGTCGCATCAGCACCGCGAGGGGCTGATCGAGGCCGTGAAGGATGGCGAGCTCTCCACCATCTGGTACACCGCGATTCCGACGCCGGACAACATGGGCAAGGAAATCGACCGCCGGCTCGGTCTTCAGGCCGCGGGGCTCGATGCTCCCCTTCACCGTGTTCGATGGCAGCGGCAAGATCGTGGGCATGACGACCTACATGAACATCGATGCCGCCAACCGCCGCGTCGAGATCGGCTCGACCTGGTATGGCAAGAGCGCGCAGCGCGGCCCGCTCAACACGCAGTGCAAGCTGCTGCTGCTCACCCACGCCTTCGAAACCCTGGACTGCATCGCGGTGGAATTCCGCACGCATTTCTTCAATCACCAGAGCCGCGGCGCCATCGAACGTCTGGGCGCCAAGCAGGACGGCATCCTGCGCAGCCACCAGGTCGCGCCCAACGGCACGCTGCGCGACACCGTCGTCTACAGCATCACAGCGGCCGAATGGCCGACCGTGCGGACGCATTTGAATTATCAACTCAACGACAAGCCGCGCTGAGCGGCGGCCGAGGCACCATGGATAGATTTGACTACGTGATCATCGGCGCGGGCTCGGCGGGTTGCGTGCTCACCAGCCGGCTGAGCGAAGATCCGAACGTGAGCGTCTGCGTGCTGGAGGCCGGACCCAGCGACTGGCATCCCTACATCCATCTGCCGGCGGGCTTCATCAAGACCTTCCACATGAAGAGCATCAACTGGGCCTACCAGCAGGAGGTCGGGCCCTGGACCGGCGGGCGCAGCATCTATGCGCCGCGCGGCAAGACGCTCGGCGGTTCGTCTTCGATCAACGGCCACATCTACAACCGCGGCCAGCGCATGGATTTCGACACCTGGGCGCAGATGGGCAATCGCGGCTGGGGCTATGCCGATGTGCTGCCTTACTTCCGACGGCTGGAGAAGCGGGTCGGCGAGGGCGAGGACATTTACCGCGGCCGCGACGGCAATCTCACCGTCACCACGATGAACTGGCGCGATCCGCTCTGCGAAGCCTTCATGGAAGGCGCGGTCTCGCTCGGCATCCCCCGCAACCCCGATTACAACGGCAAGACCCAGGAAGGCGTCTCCTATTGTCAGCGCACCATCGACAAGGGCTTGCGCGTCTCCGGCTCGACCGCGTTTCTCAAGCCCGCGATGAAGCGGCCGAACGTGCATGTCCACACCCACGCGCACGCGACCGAGATCATCTTCGAGGGCAAGCGCGCCGTCGGCGTGCGCTACATGAAGGGCGGCTCAGGCGGCACGCCGGTGGAGGTGCGCGCCAACAAAGAAGTGATCCTCTCCGGCGGCACCTATAATTCGCCGCAGCTCTTGCAGCTCTCCGGCATCGGCTCGCCCGACCTGTTGCAGACCCACGGCATCCAGGTGCGTCACGCGCTGCCGGTCGGCGAGGGCCTGCAGGATCATTATGCGCCGCGCACTGTGGCGCGTGTCAAAGACATCAGGACCATCAACGAGCTTCGCCGCGGCTTCTCGCTGTGGATCGAGGCGCTGAAATGGGCGACCGCGCGCAAAGGCCTGCTCTCGCTGTCGCCGACCATGGTCTATTGCTTCTGGCATTCCGGCGAGAGCGCCGACTCGTCCGACCTTCAGCTCACCTTCACGCCGGCGAGCTACAAGGAAGGCGTGCAGGGTCAGCTCGAGGACGAGCCCGGCATGACGGTGGCCTCCTGGCAGCAGCGCCCCGAGAGCCGCGGCTATGTCCGCATCCGCTCCAGCGATCCCTTTGCGCCGCCGATCATCCAGACCAACTATCTCGACGCCGAGCTCGATCGCCGCGTCATCGTCGGCGGCATGAAGCTCGCGCGCAACCTACTGAAGTCCGCGCCGCTGTCGCCTTATTACGCCTACGAGGATTTCCCCGGTCCTGACATCAACACCGACGACGAGTTCCTGGCCGCCGCCACCGAACGCGGCACTACCACCTTCCATCCCGGCTGCACCTGCCGCATGGGCCCGGCCGATTCGACCTGGGCCGTGGTCGACGACCAGCTCCGCGTCCACGGGCTGGAGGGCCTGCGCGTGATCGACGCCTCCGTCATGCCGCGCATGATCTCGGCAAACCTCAACGCCTCCACGATGATGATCGCCGATCGCGCCTCGGACCTGATCCGCGGCAAGCAGCCGATGGAAGCCGCGCGCGTGCCGGATGCGGCGGTGGCGTGAGGGTGCGTCTTCGTAGGATCGGTCGCTTAGCTCTATCGATCCTACGGCTTCTTATTTGTTCAGGATCTTTCCAATCTTCTCGATCTTCGGCAAATTGTCCAAAATCCAGCTTAATTCGGCTGCGTTCTTGATAACCGGCATGAAGTTCGAGATTACACTGAGCGCAATCATTATGATTGCGCCGGCTCCAAGACGAACAAGCGCTGGACGCGCTTTGCTAGCCGAGTCTTGGGTCAGGCGTTTGGCCTGTTCATAAGCATAAGCGATAGCGGCAATGCACACGTTTTCCACGCCTCTAACGCCAGCGTAAATTGCCTGCTTTCTGTCCTCAGGCGAGGCCGACAAAATATCTCGGACCATCTGGAAGGACTGCGGAATTCTTTTGTCCACGTTTTCGGGATTTTCGAATAGGGTTTTTTCCACTTGTGCAAGCGCGTCGTCGATCTTTGCGTCGATCGATTCCCGCGACGGATACGACTGCGCGTTCTGAAGAAATTCGACCCAGTCTTTATATTGAGCCGCAAAGTAAGCTGAATGCGTTAGCGTCGATGATATTTGGACGCTCAGAACGTCTGAAAGCTCGCTTTCAATCTTGCCCGTGATGTTTGAAATCAGTTTGACGTGGAGGCCGAATGAAATTGCTCCGGAATCATCCTTGAAATCAATTAGTGTCTGCAGGCGCGAAAATGCCTCAACATATTTCCTATCGACATTCGAGCCTCGGAGGGTTGATTCCAGCTCCGACAGTTCTTTGCGAAGGTATGCACGGGTTTGGGCAATCGCCTCCTTTTGCAAGAAGGGATGAAGCGCATGGCCAGAATCCAGAACTATCCGTTCGTTTTCAACCTTCGTGTATATGGGAGAGGACTTCTGCTCAGGGAGACTAAGTGGTTCAAGCTCTATGTCTTGAACCGTAGAAGCTGCCTCTAACAGCTTCTGAAGAGTCAGGGTGTCCTTGTAAAGCTCCGTCAATGCTCGCCCATATTCGCGCCTGAGTACGGTTAAGATGCCCCTCTTATGATTTGGGAAGAGCGATCGAATGTATGCAACGAATTCGGTAAGTGCATTCGCGAGCTCCCGACGGTCAACTTCAGAAGCCGGGTTGTTACTCGCCATGTCAATCGCCGAGACAAGATACATCTTTGTTGCTTGCTTAAATCGTTCATCTCGAAAGAGAGGCTTTGCACCGACTCGCTGGTCCTGCGACACCATCATCCCCAAGATTGGGTATACAGCTCCTACCAACGATTTAATTTGTCGTTCTAGGGTCTGTTGGGATTCATCTGGAGTTTATCGCGGCCGCGGCCAGATAGATCATTGAAGTGAAGCTCTGGTCGGTCTTGTCGGCGCGCATTGCGATGCGCTTGAATTCCTTGAGCTTGCCGAAGAAGTTCTCGATGAGATGCCGCCATTTGTACATCTCCTTGTCGATGGCGAGAGGCTGTGCACGGCGCGGATGCTGGGAGATGACGACTTTGGCGCCACGCGCTTCGAGCTCGGCGATGATGGCGTTGCTATCGAAGGCCTTATCAGCGATCAGCGCGTTGAAGGCCAATCCCTCGATGAGCGGCGGCACGCCCACCGTATCGAAACGCTGTCCCGGCAGGAGCACGAAGCGCACGAGATTGCCGAGCGCATCGGTGAGCGCCAGAATTTTGGTGGTCATGCCGCCTTTCGAGCGGCCGATCGCCTGGCTTTGCGTCCCCCTTTTGCGCCCTGACCGTGGCGGTGGACCTTGACGATGGTGGCGTCGACCATGGCGTATTCCATGTCGGGATCGTCGGAGATGGCCTCGAACAGCCGCTTCCAGACATCCGCCTTCACCCAGTCGCGAAAGCGCGTGAATGTGCTATTCCAGTGGCCGAACATCGCCGGCAGATCCCGCCAGGGACTGCCGGTTCGGGCGATCCACAGAACGGCCTCGACAAACAGTGCGGTTGTCCTTGCCGCTGCGGCCCGGATCTCCCGGCTTGCCAAGACAATGCGGCTCCATCTTCGCCCATTGGGCGTCAGTCAAAACGAATCGGTCCATCCCAAGCTTGAATCACAACCAAGCCCCGATGAGAATCCTGAATCCCAACAGACCCTAGGCCAGTGCCGCCTTCGTTCATTAGTTGGCCTCGTCGATTCAAATGTGATCTTATTCAGGAGTGCATCGATGTTCGCGAAACCCGGGCGACATCGATGGGCTTGCGCTAAGAAGACTAAATAATTGAAACTGCGCGCTGTTCAGAGCTTTCGACGCTCACGGGAAAATTCGCTGTCACGACCTAGTTGCTCGGCGTAGCAACGAAAGTACGACTATCGCGGGTCCTATTTTATATTGCAACCCCGGCGAAGACCTTGGAGGTCGATCGCTTTGGGAGGTAAAATGTGGTCCGTCGGGCAAAACACCCCGCCACCCCGTCAACCCCTCTCCTCGAAAATATTCCACTTTACCGAAATTCGGAATTGCGGCATAAGTCGAAACAGCCCGGCCCGACGAAGAGGGGCGGTTCGCGAGTCGTTCGAAACGCGGGCCGGGTTGCGGTGGACGCGGCAGCGTCGTGTACGAGAGGTCAAGGGCAGGGCGGATTGCTCTCCGTGAGCCCGAGGCTTCGTGCGGACGAGCGACGCTGTGTGCGTACGGCAAAACCGTGTGGTCCTGGCCGTCGTTGCTACGGTCAAGCCTTGGCGGAGGCGGCATTCGCGTCAACCGGCGCGATGTCCGCGACTGTCGCGAGGGCGAGGGAGGCCAGAACGAACTCGGCTCCCGGGAGAGCACGGCATAAGCCGTAAAGCCACTGCGCAGGGAAGGCCGTGTGTTGGGCTTCACCTGTATGCCGCTGTGCAATTCCTTTTGCGCTACCCGCGCACAGCGGACCGTGGGTGCCAGCCGGCACCCGGCCTTCCCTGCGCCCTTTTTTGATGAGGGCGATGGAGAGAGCATAGCTCTGGGCGAAATGCGCCGCGAGGATGCCGGCGTGTGTCTGCGCGCGTGAGACGAGGTGCGGAGAGCGTAGGATGGGTAGAGCGCAGCGAAACCCATCGCCTCCGTCACTACGGGAAAAGCTTGATGGGTTTCGCTGCTCTACCCATCCTACAGTTTGTCTTTGTTCTATACTTCCCGTCGGCTCAGGAACGCCAGCCGCTCGAACAGATGCACGTCCTGCTCGTTCTTGAGCAGCGCGCCGTGCAGCGGTGGGATCAGCTTGCGCGGGTCGCGCTCGCGTAACTGCTCGACGCTCATGTCTTCGTTCAGCAGCAGCTTGAGCCAGTCGAGCAGCTCCGAGGTCGACGGCTTCTTCTTCAGGCCGGGCACTTCGCGGACCTCGAAGAAGATGCGCAGGGCTTCCTCGACCAGGCGCTTCTTGATGCCGGGGAAGTGGACGTCGACGATCCGGGTCATGGTGTCGGCGTCGGGGAACTTGATGTAGTGGAAGAAGCAGCGGCGCAGGAAGGCGTCCGGCAGCTCCTTCTCGTTGTTGGAGGTGATCATCATGATCGGGCGCTGCTTGGCCTTGATCGTCTCGCCGGTCTCGTAGACATGGAATTCCATGCGGTCGAGCTCGAGCAGGAGGTCGTTCGGGAATTCGATGTCGGCCTTGTCGATCTCGTCGATCAGGAGCACGGGGCGCTGCTCGGCGGTGAAGGCGTCCCACAGCTTGCCACGCTTAATGTAGTTTTTGATGTCGGACACCTTGCTATCACCGAGCTGGCTGTCGCGCAGGCGCGACACCGCGTCGTATTCGTAGAGGCCCTGCTGCGCCTTGGTGGTGGACTTGATGTGCCAGGTGAGCAACGGCGCGTTCAGCGCCTTCGCCACTTCCTCGGCCAAAACGGTTTTCCCGGTGCCGGGCTCGCCCTTGATGAGCAGCGGGCGCTCCAGCACGATCGAGGCATTGACCGCGACTTTGAGATCGTCGGTCGCAACATAGTCCTTGGTGCCGGTAAATATTCATCGCGCGTCCTTGTTGGTCGTCGTTCCAGGCGTTGCCCTGGTCGCGACATGGGAACGGCCGCGCGTGGCGGCCGTTCCTGGTTCGGTCAGGCTCTCAGACCCGTTTTATCAGCGAAAGGATGACGAGCACAATCACCGCGCCGATCGTGGCATCCACGATGGCGCCGACCGTGCCCGTTGCGAGCTGGATGTGCAGCTGAGGCAGAATCCAGCTGGCCACGAGCGCGCCGATGATGCCGACGACGATGTTGCCGATCAGCCCAAATCCCGCCCCATGGACAATCTTGCCGGCAAGCCAGCCGGCGATCGCGCCAATGACGAGCGCTGCGAGAATTCCCATTGCAAACGTCCCCAAGACAACCCCGTGAGGCCGCCAATTCTAGAGCAAAAAGCCTCCCGGTCCAGCGCAGAGCAGTGGCCTCCGCCCCTTGACGTTCGCCCCCCGACGGGCAATCTGTCACCCATGTTCCTGCAATTCTTCACTTCTCTGCGCGATGCGCAGGTCCCCGTAACGCTGCGCGAATACCTCACGCTGGTGGAGGCGCTCGACGCTGACCTCGCGGATTACTCGGTTGAGAATTTCTACTATCTGTCGCGCACCTCGCTGGTGAAGGACGAGCGCAATCTCGACAAGTTCGACCGCGTCTTCGGCACGGTGTTCAAGGGGCTGGAAAGCCTGCTCGATGCCATGGAAGGCGCCGAGATCCCCGAGGAGTGGCTGAAGAAGCTCGCCGAGAAATACCTGACGGACGAAGAGAAGAAGCAGATCGAGGCCATGGGCTGGGACAAGCTCATGGAGACCCTGAAGAAGCGCCTCGAGGAGCAGAAGGGCCGTCATCAGGGCGGCTCGAAGTGGATCGGCACCGCCGGCACCTCGCCGTTCGGCGCCCATGGTTACAATCCCGAAGGCGTTCGCATCGGCCAGGAAAAGAACCGCAACAACCGCGCCGTGAAGGTGTGGGACAAACGCGAGTTCAGGGATCTCGATGGCAACGTCGAGCTCGGCATTCGCAACATCAAGGTGGCGCTGCGCCGTCTGCGCAAGTTCGCGCGCACTGGCGCGCCCGACGAACTCGATCTCGACACCACCATCCGCGAGACCGCCAATCACGGCTATCTCGACGTCCACATGCGGCCCGAGCGGCGCAACGCGGTGAAGCTGCTGGTGTTCTTCGACATCGGCGGCTCGATGGACGCGCATATCGAGCAGGTCGAGGAGCTGTTCTCGGCGGCGAAGAGCGAGTTCAAGCACATGGAGTATTTCTACTTCCACAACTGCCTCTATGAAGGCGTGTGGAAGCAGAACAAGCGCCGCTTCACCGACCGCACGCCGACCTGGGACGTGCTGCACAAATACCCGCACGACTACAAGATCGTGTTCGTCGGCGACGCCTCGATGTCGCCTTACGAGATCATGGTGCCCGGGGGCTCGGTCGAGCATGTCAACGAGGAGCCCGGCTCGGTCTGGCTCGACCGCATCATCCACACCTATCCGCATTCGGTATGGCTGAATCCTGTGCAGCAGAAGCATTGGGACTATTCGGAATCCACCACCATCATCAAACGCATCTTCGCCAATCGCATGTACCCGATCACGATTGAGGGGCTCGAGGGTGCGATGAAGGAATTGACGCATTAGCTCGCGCTCCACGGAATGACAACAAGAGGGAGAACCACATGCCCCAGACCATCACCCGCGGCATCAAGGCGCTGATCGACGAGGCCAATG
Organism: Bradyrhizobium sp. LM2.9; assembly: GCF_054056555.1. Taxonomy (NCBI): domain Bacteria; kingdom Pseudomonadati; phylum Pseudomonadota; class Alphaproteobacteria; order Hyphomicrobiales; family Nitrobacteraceae; genus Bradyrhizobium; species Bradyrhizobium sp. LM2.9. The sequence goes on along the minus strand of NZ_JBSRYJ010000002.1, from coordinate 4,024,736 downwards.
CGGAGATCGAGACGCTCAACGCCAAGGATGCCATCGAGATCTCCAAAAACGGCGACGTCGTCATCGTCGACATCCGCGATCCCCGCGAGATCGAGCGTGACGGCCGCATCCCCGGCGCGTTCGCCTGCACCCGCGGCATGCTCGAATTCTGGATCGATCCGCAGAGCCCGTACGCCAAGCCGGTGTTCCAGGAGGACAAGAAGTTCGTGTTCCACTGCGCCGGCGGCCTGCGCTCCGCGCTCGCCGCAAAGACCGCGCAGGACATGGGCCTGAAGCCCGTCGCCCACATCGCCGGCGGCTACGCCGCCTGGCGCGACGCCGGCGGGCCGGTGGAGCAGTGGGAGCCGAAGAAGAAGGGGTAAGGAGTGCTTCGCTGTCGCTCCAATCTCCGGCGTCATTCCCCACGACAGCGGGGAATCCAGTACGCCGCGGCCTCTTCGTTCAATCACAATCGCCTCTGGAATACTGGATCGTCCGGCCAAGCCGGACGATGACAGCAGAATTTGACGCGTACTGCTTCAACCTCGCTCGCGGCTCGGAATGACAAAGGAAGTAGCGAATGACCCCCACCGATCCTCTCGTCTCCACCGAATGGCTCGCCACCCACATCAACGACGCCGGCGTCAAGGTGATCGACGCCAGCTTCAAGCTGCCGGGCGTGCTGCCATTGCCGAAGGACGATTATCTCGCAGCCCATCTGGCGGGCGCGGTGTTCTTCGACGTCGATGCGGTATCGGACCATTCCAACCCGCTGCCGCACATGTATCCGAGCGCCGAGCAGTTCGGCCGCGACGTCGGCAATCTCGGCATCTCCAATGCCGACACCATCGTGATCTACGATGCCGGCGGCTGGGTCGCGGCGCCGCGGGCGTGGTGGATGTTCCTGGCTTTCGGCCATAGCAATGTGCGCATCCTCAATGGCGGCCTGAAGAAGTGGCGTGCCGAAGGGCGTGCGACCGCAACTGGCGAAGCGAAGCCGAAGCCAGCGACCTTCAAGGCGGGCTACGATTCAAAACGCGTGCGCAACATGCAGCAACTGATCGCCAACGTCGAAAGCCGTGCCGAGCAGGTGATCGACGCGCGCGCCGCCGACCGTTTCGAGGGCCGGGCGCCCGAGCCGCGCACGGGCATCCGCTCCGGTCACATCCCCGGCGCACGCAACGTGCCTTACAATCAGCTGTTCGACGCCGCGACCGGCACGATGAAGCCGCTCGACGATCTCCGCGCCGCCTTCGCGAACGCCGGCGTCAAGCTCGATGCGCCGATCGTGACGAGCTGCGGCTCGGGCGTCTCTGCCGGCGTGCTGACGCTCGCGCTCTATCGCCTCGGCATCACCGACACCGCGCTCTACGACGGTTCATGGTCGGAATGGGGTCAGGAAAAAGGCCCGCCGATCGCGACCGGGCCGGCGTAACCTTACTGACGCGCGCGCGCGGTCGTCGCGGCGAAGGCCGGTTGCGGCTGCCCGAACGGATCGAGTTGCTGAACCGGCGGCGGCGGACGCCGGACAATGCGGCGGCGCTTCTTCACCCGATGCGCCCGCGGCTTGGTTGCCTTGCTCTCCGGCGAGCTGCTGTCGGCCTTAGCGTCGCCCTTGGCCTTCGCCGGCGGATCCTTCCAGGCCGTGGTCGCCGGGTCGTTCAACGCGGCGAACTTCGCGCTCGCCATGTCGAACGTGGACGAAGCCGAGGCTCCGCTGGCGGCGGCAGGTGTTGGTTTGCTCGCGAGAGCAATCGGAACGGGCTTGGCCGCGGCAATGGATGCGGTGGCGTCGGCCGGAGTAAGCGTGTTGCTCGAGGCCGGCGCCGCGGCGTCCGTCGTCGTCTCGGCCTTGGTCTCGGCCATGGTCTCGGCATTGGCCGGTTCGGCGGGGACGTCAGCCGGAGGTGCAACGATCTGCGGCTGAGATTCGGTCTCGGTCGTCAGCGCGATCTGCTCGGGCTCGCTCGCCGGCAATCCGATCGTCGGCACCTGGTCGCGCAGCGATAGCGTGGGCTCGACCGCCTCCGGCTCGGCGCGCAGTACCGCGAGCACCGGCTGGGCCGGCTCGGGAGCTTGCGCAAACACCTTCTCCTGCGGGCCGTTCCGCCAAGAGGGGTTGCTGACATACTGCTCGTGGGTCGCCCGCAGCAGCGCGGCGGCGCCTAGGCCGAACACCAGGATGGAGGCTGACAGCAGGATCGCGGCAAACAGGAAGCGAAAGCCGGGAAGCATCGAGGGATTGCGAATTTCCGCCCCGGCGGCGAATTGGCCAGGGCCCATGAGCCATCTGAACGCGGTGACGGTACTGCTTGCCGCGTTCGCCACGCGGGGATCGAAGCTCAAAGCGGAGGCGAATCAGGCTGATTCGAACATACCGCAACGATTCCGGGTCGTTCCGTAAAAAACGGAGCCGGCGACTCCGGTGATCTCAAGCGTGAGTTGATTTTCGTCCCATGATGCAACGGGGCAACGGTAGTCTTGCGGATCACAAATCGGCAAATCAAGCACAAATCAACCTGTAATGTCTTGAATGTGCCGCTATCTTCCGTCATCTGGCCGTTAACGGTCCGGACGGGCCCGGGGACTATACAAGAGCGATGATGATCAAACATATTCTGACGATATGCGCTGCCGCGACAGTCGCTGCGGCGGGAACCTCGCTCGCACAGGCTCAGAGCTATCCGGTCCAGCAGGCGCCGAGCTATGGCGCGCCGGCCGAATATCGGCCCGGCGACCGCGCACCGAATTTCGACGCGCTGGACGATGAAGACGACGCGATGCCGCAGGCGGCGCTGCCGCCGCCTGGCCCGGATCCGCGCTACGGCAGTCCGGCCGGCGCTCCCCCGGTTTATTCGGCGGCCCCGCCGCAGGGTCCGGTGATGTCGCCGGATGATCCCCGTTATGGTCGTCCCGCGGGCGCGCCCGTCTACTCGGCCGCGCCGCCGCAGGGTCCCGTGACGTCGCCCGACGACCCCCGCTACGGCCGTCCCGCCGGGCCGCCCGCGGTGATCTACGCGGATCGTCCGGCTCAGGCGCCCGGCAGTGACGGCTTGCGCCCGCCCGAGGCGGTCGGTGGTCCCGCCGCGACCGGAACGGTCCAGGCCGGGCAGCCGCCTGTTGGCGCCGACGGCCGGCCGATGGCGATCGCCTCGCTACCGCCCGAGGAGCAGCCCGACGCCGCTCCGGCGCAGTTGGCGCCGAACCTGCGCCGTCAGGAAGTCTCGCTGGCGACCAAGGAGCCGGCCGGAACGCTCGTCGTCGATACCCCGAACACCTATCTCTATTTACGTGCTCGGCAACGGCCGTGCGATCCGCTACGGCGTCCGCGTCGGCCGCGACGGTTTCACCTGGACCGGCGTGCAGAAGATCACCCGTAAGGCCGAATGGCCGGATTGGCATCCGCCGACGGAAATGATCGAGCGCCAGCCCTATCTGCCGCGCTTCATGGCTGGCGGCCCCGGCAATCCGCTCGGTGCCCGCGCGATGTATCTCGGTTCGACCGTCTACCGCATCCACGGCACCAACCAGCCCTCGACGATCGGCAAGTTCGTGTCCTCCGGCTGCATCGGCATGCTGAACGAGGACGTCTCCGACCTGTTCGATCGCGTCAAGGTCGGCACCCGTGTGGTCGTGATGCCGGGTGGTCCGCCGCCGGGAACTGCGACCGCATCCGCCGCGCCCGTGCCTGGTGCTGCCGGGCCCGCGCCGATGGCCACGCAGGCCGGTCCGGTCCCGGGCACCCAGCCGACGGTGGTGCCGCCGCTACCCGCACCAGTCACCGTTCGCTGAACCGGCCTCGCAAGAATTGATCTGATTACGGCGCGTGAATTTCGGTCACGCGCCGTAATCATTTGACGCATGCGCGCATGTCTCGCTTACGCATGTCTCGCTTGCGCATGCCTTGCTTGCGCATGCCTTCCTTGAACGGCTCAGCACCTCGATTACGTCCAGGAGGATTGCAACGAATTGAGGAGCACAGGATGCGCATCTTTGTTGCGGGGGCGACCGGCGCGGTCGGTCGGTATCTTGTTCCATTGCTGGTCGCAGCAGGTCATTCGGTGATTGGCACGACACGGAATGCGGCAAAAGCAGATTTTGTGCGTCGATTGGGTACGGAGCCGGTCGTCGCCGACGGCCTCGATGCCGACAGCATGCGCGCTGCGGTGATCGCGGCGAAGCCCGACGCCGTCATCCACCAGATGACAGATCTCGCGGCCGCCACGGACCTCCGGCACTTCGATCGGGCTTTCGCGCGAACCAACGAGCTCCGCACCCGCGGAACCGACATTCTTCTCAACGCCGCACGCGAGGCCGGCGCCAAGCGCTTCATCGCGCAAAGCTTCTGCGGCTGGACCTTCAGTCGCGCCGGGGGAACGGTGAAGACCGAGATCGATGAACTCGACCCGCATCCCCCGCAAGAGCTGCGACGCACTCTTGAGGCAATCCGGTATCTGGAGCGAAGCGTCACCGCTTCAACGAAGCCGGGGGGCATCGTGCTGCGCTATGGATTCTTCTATGGACCTGGCACCGGCACGCTCTCGCCGGCGATGATCGACCAGCTGCGCCACCGGCGTGTGCCGGTGATCGGCGATGGCGGCGGGACGTGGTCGTTCATTCACACCGAAGATGCCGCCTCTGCCACGCTGGCCGCGGTTGAACGCGGACGCGTTGGCGGCATCTACAACATCGTCGACGATCATCCGGCGCAGGTGAGGGATTGGTTGCCCGCGCTGGCCGAGCTGCTTGGTGCCAAGCCGCCGCGTCACATTCCCGCCTGGCTCGGGCGCCTGCTTGCGGGCGAGCATATGGTTGCGATGATGACAGAGGTGCGCGGAGCATCCAACGGCAGGGCAAAGCGCGAGCTCGGCTGGCTGCCGGCGCATGCCTCCTGGCGCGACGGCTTTGCCGATGCGGCAAGGCAGCCCACCAGCCACCGCTCGGCGGCCTGAGGCTTCAGGCCAGCTTCCGCGGCAGCTCGCTGCCCTTGGTGAAGGCGTCGATCGCCTCGACCATCTGGCCGTAGTGGATGCGCAAGCCGTCCTCGGTGGCGTAGCCGAGATGCGGCGTCAGCACGAGATTGTCGAGCTTGCGGAACGGATGGTCCGTCGGCAGCGGCTCGACCGAAAACACGTCGATGCCGGCGCCTGCAATCCGCTTCTGCTGCAACGCCTCGAGCAGCGCCTGCTCGTCCACGATCGGCCCGCGCGCGGTGTTGACGAGGAAGGCCGTGGGCTTCATCCGCGCAAGATCGGCAGCTCCGACCAGTCCGCGCGAACGCTCGCTCAGTACAACATGGATGGTGATGATATCGGCCTTGGCGAACAGCTCTTCCTTGGTGGCATAGCCGACTTCGGCGTCCTTGCACTTCTCCGGCGTGAGGTTCGAGCTCCAGGCGATCACGTTCATGCCGAACGCTTTCGCGATGCCCGCCATCTTGCTGCCGAGCTTACCGAGCCCGATGACGCCGAGCGTCAGCCCCTCGATCTCGACGCCGGCAAAGGTCTGCCAGGGCTCGCCCGCATGCATGCGCGCGTTCTCGCGGCCGATGCCGCGGGTCAGTTCCAGGATCAGGCCCATGGTCAAGGGCGCGGTCGGATCGCGCGAATATTGCGTGCCGCCGATCGTAACGCCACCCGCCTTCGCGGCCTCCATGTCGATCGAGGCGTTGCGCATGCCTGATGTCAGCAGCAGCTTCAGCTTCGGCAAGCTCTCGAACAAGCTCTTCGGAAACGCCGTGCGCTCGCGCATGGCGCAGACGATCTCGAAATCGGCGAGCGCGCTGGCCGCAGCCTGTTCGGAAGCGAAGGGATGGCTGAAGACGGTGACGTCGACGCGGTCGGACAGCCTTTGCCAGTCGGCGACATCGAGGGAGAGGTTGAAATAGTCGTCGAGAATTGCACAGCGCAACCGCGTCATCAGCGTTCATCCATGGGTGAGGTGGAACCGGGCCATGGTTGCGCGCAATCACGACCGTGCGCAAGCCGTTCGCGTCTTCAAAAATCCGATAGGTGATTAAGGCTCAGAGCTCGCGGGGCTTGAGCCGGAACGGCGCATTCATGCCGTGTTTGGCCCGCCAGGCGGGGCCGGGGCCGCGCATGTAATGCAGTTCGGGCCGGTAGGGGTTGAAAGCGGTGGCGAAGAAACGTTTCCAGAAGCCCTTGATCTCCGAGACGAACACGGACGCGTTCCCGGAGTCTACCGGAACGGGAAGAGAATTGGTCTCGATCACGGCCATGACGCTGTCTCGCTGTGCTCCCGTTCATTTCTGAGCGGGTGGCGCTGTTTTCCGCGCGAAACCGAGCTTTGGCCTGATTTATTAAAAGATGGTTTCAATTGTCCGGATCCAGGTCCGGATGGTGTCCGACCCGTATTGATCCGTGGTGAACGGAGGGAAAACATTGCCCTTTGAGGGCGGGATCGCTACATCGGCGGCAAGCAAATTTCCTCAAATCGAAGGTTTTCGGGACCGATGGCGCGCCAGTTCATCTACTTTATGCAGGGCCTGACCAAGAGCTACCCGACCCGCAAGGTGCTCGATAACATCCATTTGTCGTTCTACCCGGACGCCAAGATCGGCGTCCTCGGTGTCAACGGCTCGGGCAAGTCGACGCTGCTCAAGATCATGGCCGGCCTCGACAAGGAGTACAACGGCGAGGCCTGGGTCGCCCAGGGCGCCCGCGTCGGCTATCTCGAACAGGAGCCGCATCTCGATCCGACACTCAGCGTGCGCGAGAACGTCATGCTGGGCGTCGCCAAGCAGAAGGCCATCCTCGATCGCTACAATGAGCTGGCGATGAATTATTCCGAGGAGACCGCGGACGAGATGACCAAGCTGCAGGACGAGATCGAGGCTCAGGGCCTCTGGGATCTCGACAGCAAGGTCGACCAGGCCATGGACGCGCTGCGCTGCCCGCCCGACGATGCCGAGGTCTCGAAACTCTCCGGCGGCGAGCGCCGCCGCGTCGCGCTGTGCAAGCTGCTGCTCGACCAGCCCGAACTCCTGCTGCTCGACGAACCGACCAACCATCTCGACGCAGAATCCGTGTCGTGGCTGGAAGGGCATTTGCGCAACTATCCCGGCGCGATCCTGATCGTCACCCATGATCGCTACTTCCTCGACAACGTCACGAGTTGGATCCTCGAGCTCGATCGCGGCAAGGGCATCCCCTACGAGGGCAATTACTCGTCCTGGCTGCAGCAGAAGCAGAAGCGGCTCGAGCAGGAGGGCCGCGAGGACGCTGCTCATCAGAAGACGCTGGCCCGCGAGCAGGAATGGATCGCGTCCTCGCCGAAAGCCCGCCAGGCCAAATCCAAGGCGCGCTATCAGCGCTATGACGAACTGCTGAAACAGGCGAGCGAAAAGCAGACCCAGACCGCGCAGATCACGATTCCAGTGGCCGAGCGACTCGGTCAGAACGTGGTCGACTTCGAAGGGCTCAGCAAAGGTTTCGGCGATCGCATGCTGATCGACGATCTCACTTTCAAGCTGCCGCCCGGCGGTATCGTCGGCGTGATCGGCGCCAACGGCGCCGGCAAGACTACGCTGTTCAGGATGATCACCAAGCAGGAAGAGCCGGACAAGGGCACCATCACGGTCGGCGAGAGCGTTCATCTCGGTTACGTCGACCAGTCCCGCGACGCGCTCGATGGCAGCAAGAACGTGTGGGAGGAGATCTCCGGCGGCAATGAACTGATCCTGCTCGGCAAGAGGGAAGTCAATTCACGCGGTTATTGCTCTTCGTTTAACTTCAAGGGCGCCGATCAGCAGAAGAAGGTCGGCGCGCTCTCAGGCGGTGAACGCAACCGCGTGCATCTTGCGAAAATGCTGAAATCCGGCTCGAACGTGCTGCTGCTCGACGAACCGACCAATGATCTCGACGTCGACACGCTGCGCGCGCTCGAAGAAGCCCTGGAGGATTTCGCCGGCTGCGCCGTCATCATCAGCCATGATCGCTGGTTCCTCGACCGCATCGCGACCCACATCCTGGCCTTCGAAGGCGACAGTCACGTCGAATGGTTCGAGGGCAACTTCCAGGATTACGAAAAGGACAAGATGCGCCGGCTCGGCCAGGACAGCATCATCCCGCATCGCGTGAAGTACAAGAAGCTGACGCGGTGATTTCGGTATGATGCGGCGGGCGCTCATAGCTGCGGTGATCACCATCACCTGTAGCCTGCCGCCCGCCCGCGCCGCCGACGCCGCCTTCACGCAGTTCATCGCCTCGCTCTGGCCGGAAGCGCAGGCCGCCGGCGTGTCGCGCGCGACGTTCGAGCAAGAGACCGCGCGGGCTCGAGCCTGACTACAAGCTGCCCGATCTGATCCTGCCGGGGCGGCCCGCAACCGGTGCGCCGTCGCAGGCCGAGTTCGTGCAGGTGCCGGCCGACTACGTCAGGGAAGCCTCGATCGCGCGGCTCGCGGGCGAGGGGCAGCTTCTGCTGCAAAAATATCGGCCCGCGCTGACCGAGATCGAGAAAAGCTCCGGCGTGCCCGCCACCGTCATGCTGGCGATCTGGGGCCGCGAGACCGACTATGGCCGCTACACGCTGCCTTACGATCTCGTGCGCGTGCTGGCGACGCAGGCCTATGTCGGCCGCCGCAAGGACACCTATCGCAACGAGTTCATCCTCTCGCTGAAAATCCTCGGCGACGGCGTTGTGACACGCAAGGACATGCGCTCGTCCTGGGCCGGCGCCACAGGCCTCACGCAATTCCTGCCGTCCGAATATTACAAGCACGGCGTCGATTTCGACCGTGACGGCCGCATCGACATCTGGCACTCGGTGCCGGATGCGCTCGCATCCGCCGCGCAGCAGCTTGGCAACAAGGGTTGGCAGAGCGGCGTGCGCTGGGCTTACGAAGTGCAGGCGCCTGCCAAGGTCGATTGCACCAGCGGCGTGCCCGAGGTGACGAAGCCGATCGGCCAGTGGCTGCGCGAAGGCTTTGTGCCGGTGCGGGGACAAAAGCTCAGTGCCGCCGAGCAGACACAGCCGGCCTCGCTGCTGCAACCGGAAGGCATCTACGGCCCGTCCTTCCTGACCACGAAGAACTACTTCGTCATCAAGGAATACAATTTCTCCGATCTCTACGTGCTGTTCGTCGGCCATCTCAGCGACCGCATGACGAGCCCGCAGCCGTTCGCGACGCCGTGGTCGGCCTCGAAGCAATTGCGTACCAAGGAAGTCGAGATCATGCAGCGCGGGCTGACGCGCGTCGGGCTCTACAAGGACAAGATCGACGGCAAGGCCGGCATGCAGACGCGCGCCGCGCTTGGTGCCTATCAAAAGTCCGCCGGCCTCAAGGTCGATTGCTGGCCGAGCGAAGAGGTGCTGCGCTCGATTCAGGCGGCGCGATAGCGGGTCTCGGTCCTCTGGCTCAAAGAAAAAGCCCGGCCGAGATGCTCGGCCGGGCTTTGATCGCGGCGCTTATGAGCGCCATGCGATCAGATCAGTAGCAAACGCGAACCGGGCGGACGGCCCAGCCGTAGCCGTCCCAATAACGCTGACGCTGCCAGTAGCAGGGCGGGGGCGGCGGGCCGGGCTCGGCCACGTATACCGGACCGCCATAGGCCGGACGGCTCGACGCGATGGCGCCGCCGACGATGGCGCCGCCGATCAGGCCGGCTGCGATGCCGACGCCGACGCCGTCATGGGCCTGGGCCGACGGAGCGGCAGTCACCAGCGAACCGGCGATCGTCGCAACCGCGAGGGCGGCAACTAAAGTCTTCTTCATGCTCTTGGCTCTCCTGAGAGATGGACGCACCTTGTTAGGAGCGTCCGGGGGTTCAAAGGTTCACGCAGACTCTGATGGAATTGGCCTTGCAGCTAGGAAGCGCGCAAATGGTCAATCCGCGGTAAACGCACACGGAGCTGTGACGAGAAAAAGCGGTCTTTTTCAGGCCCCGAGATGAACGGCGCATCCGGAATGAAACGGCTTGGCGCGACTCAGCCACAGACTCTGACGCGGCGGGCGCGCCACGCATAACCGTCCCAGAAGCGCTGCTTCTGCCAAACGCAGCCGTTGCCGTAATAGTCGTCGGCGACATAGCCGGGACCCGGCGCGTAATAGCGGGGCGGGTAGTAACCGGGGCCATAGCCCGGACCATATCCGTAGCCGGGACCGGGTCCGTAATTATACGGGGAGGCCAATGCGCCGCCAACAATGGCACCGCCGATGATTCCGGCCGCCACGCCGGCAGCAACGCCGCGCTGCGCATGGGCGGGTGTACCGGCCGTCAGGGCCAGGGTGGCGACGGCAGCGATTGCCACGAGCAACTTCTTCATTGGCTTGGACCTTTCGAACAAACACGCGGGAACTCTTTGGGGCAAGGTTCCATACTTCGGTTGAATGATCAATGAACGGCACCCTCGCCGGGGCGACGGGATTGCGGAGGCGCGGCGATGGTGGTGGAGGGGGCGAACTAGGTCCGCCGCGAAATTGATCCAGCGCAACACCCTATTTTAGAGTCGTTCTAGGCTGCTTCCGCGCCAGTTTGGAATAGCTTCAAATACCGCTTTTTCCTTTTGCATCCGGACGGCCTCTTAAATATCGATGATGGCGCATCACCGAAGGGCCTGCCGCTTCCATGATCGTTTGTTCCTGTAACGTGCTAAGCGATGACGACATCCGCGCCGCCGTCGCCGAGTCCGACGACGCCATGCGCCATGCCAAGCAGGTTTATGGGTGTCTCGGCTGTAGCGCCGAATGCGGCCGCTGCGCGCGGACGATCAAGACCATCATCGACGAAGCGCTCGGCCCGTGTGCCAAGTCCTGCTGCTCCGGCTGCCCCCACAACCACACCGTGGCCGCCAACGACGAGACGGCCGGGCCCGCCCAGTTTGCCCTCGCGGCCTGCTGAAAACTTCCGCAACCTCGGCTGAGCTTTATCCCGGCTGCGTCCCCGTAGCCGGTTGCCCCCGTCCTTAAACTCATTTAGAAGCATTCTAAATTCGGTGCAGAGCCGATTTGGACGCAAGATCTGGAGTGCATCATGCAGGGCGACGCAAAAGTTATCGACTATCTCAACAAGGCACTGCGTCACGAACTGACTGCGATCAACCAGTACTGGCTCCACTATCGCTTCCTCGACAATTGGGGGCTGCGGGACATGGCCAAGGTCTGGCGCAAGGAGTCCATCGAGGAGATGGAGCACGCCGACAAGCTCACCGAGCGCATCCTGTTCTTCGACGGCTTTCCGAACATGCAGGTGCTCGATCCCTTGCGCATCGGCCAGAACGTCAAGGAGATCATCGATTGCGATCTCGCCGCCGAGATGAGCGCGCGCGCGCGCTCTATCAGGAAGCGGCAACCTATTGCCACAGCGTCAAGGACTACGTCACGCGTGACCTGTTCGAGAAGCTGATGAGCGACGAGGAGCACCACATCGACTTCCTCGAGACCCAGCTAGATTTGATCGGCCGCATCGGCCTCGAACTCTACACCCAGAAGCACGTCGGCGGGCTCGAGGGCGAGGGGCATTAGTCTGGCGCGTTAGCGCTGCCACAAAGTTTCGTGTCGGCCTGGTTCGCAATTGCGCACCAGGCCGGGGCGACAGTTTAGGACGCCAACTACAACTGCGTCTTGTAGAGCTCTTCCACGATCTCCTGACTCTGCGGCTCACCAAGGCCGGTCTGCTCATGGACCACCTCGACGATGCTCGGCATCACCGAGCGCGGCACCTTCTCGGATGACCACAGCTTCGAGCGCATCAGTGCCTTGCCGCAGTGGAAATAGACTTCGCTGACGGCGACGTTCAGCACCGCGCGCGGCGGCTTGCCGAATTCCACCATCGAGGCGAGCAGGTCCGGATCGGCGGACAGTGTGCCGCGGCCGCCGACGCGCAGCGTCTCGTCGATGCCGGGGACGAAGAACAACAGATGCACGAAGCCCGAGCCCTCGACGACGTTCCGAAAACTGTCGATGCGGTTGTTGCCGGAACGATCAGGCATCAGCAGCTGGTTGGGGCCGGCGACGTGGACGAAGCCAACGCCGCCGCCGCGTGGTGAGGCATCGACGCTGCCGTCCACGCCCGATGTCGCGAGCACGCAGAACGGCGACATCTCGATGAATTTCTTCGCGTGCGTATCGATCGCGGGGCGCGCTTTCGCGATCACGCGCGGGCTCGGCTGGGCATAGATGGTGGCAAGGTCTTCGGCGCAAAGATCGGTCAACGGCGTGCCTCCGCTTCAGCTTCGCGTCAAACTATCTGATTGGACCATTTCCAGCCAATGAAATTCGGGTCTGCCGTCTGCTACACCGCATCCGCCGGCACGAAGCAGCTGATGATGATGGCGCCGCGGTGGTGGACGTACCACACCACGGCCTGGCCGACCGGATTGCCGCGGTCGCGGATGATGGCGCGCTCGGGCACCTGCATCCATTGTCCCTCGATCGGCACCCAATAGGCGCCGCTGCGCACATCGTACTCCGTGCGATGGCCGTCGGAGACGTCGCAGCAGGGCACGCCGTTCGGTGCGATCACACTCTTGAACCAGGCGCGGACGTCGGGCGGGACGTGATCATATTGCCCGTTGTCGAACGCGAACGCGGCGCTCGTCAGCACCGCCAGCCAAACGCACAGTACGAGCCTGTGCATGCGATCCTCCTCATCGCGTGTCGTGCCATTGGCGCGCGATTGTCCCGCGCGTCGATTCGTATCGTTGATGCGATTAAGCCCGAGCTGTCAGCGCATTGCATGCTCAAATAGTATGCGGCGTCGAGGCGCCGCATATGATGCATCGCGATATGGCTGCGAGCCTGGCAATCCTACATCGTCCGCTGCGGCGCGGTTTGTAGAAACTGCCGGACCTGCTCGCTGTAGAATTTTGCGTTGCCCGTGGTGCCGTGGCCGCGCGTCTCGGTGCTCCCTGGAATCAGGTAGAGACGCCCATTCTTGACCCGCTTCATCGCAGAGTCCGTGATGCCGGTCTCGGGCGGGTTGCGCTCGTCGTCGGCAGAATTGATCAGCAGCAGCGAGGCCTCGATCTGCTCCAGCTTCTCGCCGGCATTGTAGTCATGCGAGGACTCCCACTGGTAGAGGAAGTCGTTGGCATCTGCCGCGTTCGGCATGGCCAGCCGATCGTCGACGATCTTGTCGGCCTTGGCTGCCGTCGGCGCTTGCGATTGATAGGCCAGCGTGCCGCCAATGCTCGCGATGCCGTAGGCGGCGATCGCGTATTTCATCATGCGCGGCTGGCCGGCATAGCTGCCGCCATTGTAGTCGGGATCGCTGCGGATGGTGTCGAGCATGATCCGCCGCAGCATCCAGTTGCGCGACGCCATCTCGGTCGGCTGCGAGGCCATCGGCACCAGCGCGTCCATCGCCTTCGGATATTTCTCACCCCACATCCAGGTCTGCATGCCGCCCATTGAATTACCGATGACGAGCCGCAGGTGCTTGACCCCGAGCCCTTCCGTCACCAGGCGATACTGCGCCTCGACCATGTCGTCGTAATCGTATTTCGGAAAGCTCGTCTTCATCCCGTCGGACGGTTTTGACGATTTGCCATGGCCGATATTGTCGGGGATGATGATGTAATATTTGGAGGCGTCGAGTGGCTGCCCCGCGCCGAACAGCTCGCCGGCAAAGGCGGGCGACAGCATGCTCGCGCCCGAGCCGCCGGTGCCGTGCAGCACCAGCACCGGCTGGCCCGAGGGCTCGCCGACGGTGGTGTAGTGCAGCTTCAGCTCCGGCATGGTCTCGCCGGTGTGGAACTTGAAATCCTTGGCGATCCAGTCGCCCTGCTTCGGCGCCGGATAATCGGCCGCCAATGCGGATGTCGAGATGGCCGACAACGAGACGGACAACAGGATGGCTGACAGCGCCGCGCAAGAAGCTTTCATGTCGATTTCCCCATGCGGCTCATGGTCGGCGGCCGCGTTGCGGCGGAACTTAGCAGAACTGTCCGGAAGGATGTAGGATTTCGCTGTCGTCGATCGTCGTCTTCAAGGGAAAGCATCAGGAGAGACTGCATGTGCCGCAACATCAAGACGCTGTTCAATTTCGAGCCGCCGGCGACGGAGGATGAGATCCACGCCAGTGCGATCCAGTTCGTGCGAAAACTGTCCGGCTTCAATAAGCCGTCGCAGGCCAATGAGGCGGCCTTCGACCGCGCCGTGGCGGAGGTATCGGAGGTCGCGCGAAAACTCCTGACGTCGCTGCACACTCATGCGCCGGCGCGCTATCGGGAAGTCGAGGCGGAAAAGGCGAAGGAACGCTCGCGGCTGCGTTTCGGTTAGGCGGCCTCGAACGTCGTTCCGTGATCTGCCTCACGGTGAAAGCGGTTTTCAACGCGCGATGATGTTCGCCGGGCTTTTGACACCCCGGAGCACGACCATGAGCCGCCCCCTTCTTCCGCTGAAAGCAGGTGCCATCGTTTTCACGCTGCTGTGGACCGCGTGGATGACGTGGTGGAGCGGCTCGTCCTCGAGCGCGAGCATCGTAGTCCTCGCCTTCTGCGGCGCAGCAGTCGGCTATCTCTGGTACCGCGCCATGCGCTGGCAGTTCGAGCGCATGGGCATGCTGCCGCGACGCGAGAACGGGACGAAATAGATTCGTCTGTCAGTCCTTGTGGCCGTGCTTCTTCTTTTTCTTCTTCTTCCTGTGATCATCGCCTTCGCTGCCGTCGTCCCCGTCATCGAGGGGCACGTCGTCGACCTCCTGCACGGCGGCCTCCAGCGCCTCGCGCTCGGCAGCTTCATGCTCGCGCTGGCGGCGGCGTTCGTCCCAGGCGTCGAAAAGCTGATCAAGCCACGGTAACACTTGTTCGATCGACGGCAATTGGCCCCGGAGGCCCGGCTTCACCACGCGGGCCGGCTTCACCCTGCTTGCCTTGCGGGCCGGCCTTGCCCAGGGGGCCGGCCTTTCCGATCGGGCCCGGCTTGCCCTCTGGCCCGGGCTTGCCGCGCGCGCCGTCCGGTCCCCGCTTGCCTGGATGACCCTGTGGTCCCGGCCGTCCCGGCTCGCCCTGACGTCCGCGCGGTCCCTGCCGTTTTTGTTCGTCTGCCACGCCACTGCTCCCTCTGCGGAAGCCAGCTACTTAGCGGCCTTTGACGGCAGCGGCAATTCCGCCCGGCATTGCGCAGGGTTGATCAACATCAATCGGCTGCACGTCACGCGCTAGTCGTGATAGGCAGGGACCTCGATGCCGGAGGCGGCATAGATCCTGATCTTGTTGCGCAACGTGCGCACCGACAGGCCAAGCACGCGCGACGCGCGCGTCCGGTTGCCGTCGCAGCGCGCGAGTGTCTGGAGCACGAGCTCACGCTCGACCTCGTCGACGGTCGCGCCGATCAGCAGCGGAACGATCTGGTTCGGGGCAAGGAATTGCGCGCCCGGTTCGGACGTAGCGACATGAACAGTGGTCATCAAAACACCTCCCGATCGACGCCCGCTTCCATCTTTGGAAGCGGATCGAGAACCAACGACCCCCAAGCCGTAGATCTACGGTGGGCGGGTTTGGTTAATGAAAGGTTAACCGCGGGCGATCGCACCAATTGACCTCAGGATTGCCGCGAAGGCGCCGCGATTGGCGCGAGATGCATCGTGATGCGGGCATATCTCGCCCCGCTCACACCGTCCGGTATCCGCCGTCCACCATCACGATCGTTCCCGTCACGTAGGCCGACATATCCGACGCGAGGAAGATCGCGGGGCCTACGATGTCCTCGGGCTTGCCGGTGCGCGCCAGCGGGGTGTGATCGACGAAGGCCTGCACCAGCGCCGGATTCGTCGCGCGCACATTGGCGTTGATGTTGGTCTCGATGAAGCCCGGCCCGATCGCATTGTGACGCGCACGCCCTCCTTGCCGAGCTCGGCCGCGAGCGCCTTGGTGAAGCCGAGCACGCCGTGCTTCGAGGTGGTGTAGGCCGCCGAACTCGGCGTGCGCAGATGCACGAAGGACTGGATCGAGCCGATATTGACGATGCGACCCTTAGCTGCGCGCAACGGGCTGAGGAACGCCTGCGTCATGTTGAAGACGCCGTTGAGGTTGAGCGAGATGATGTCGTTCCAGTCCTTCGCCACTGTCTCCGGCTCCGCGGTGAAGGCATTGCGGCGGGTGATGCCGGCATTGTTGACGAGGATCGAGACCTGCCCAACCTTGTCGGCGACCTGCTTGGCGAGCGCAAAACAGTCGTCGCGCTTGGTCACGTCGAGCGCAAAGCTCTCCGCCTTGCCGCCGGCCTTGCGGATTCCCTCGGCGGCTTCCGCGACCGTGTCGGCGTTGACGTCGAGCAGCACGATCCGCGCGCCTTCGCGTGCGTAGCCTTCCGCGATTGCCCGGCCAATTGCCGGAACCGGCGCCCGTGACGACGGCGATATGGTTAGCGAGCAATGCCATGACAATTTCCTCCCGATTTCGCTTCTAAGTTTCATGAAAGGCTAACCCGAAATTAAGGGGTCGGAAACGGCGGCCTTGGCATACTGATCTTCATTGCTAAACGTTGCGCGCATGATGGAACGGCTTGAATCCTGGAAACTCGCACTCGAACGCCTGCGGTCGTCGCAAGGCGCCGATTGGGCCGAGGCGGGCCGGCTCGTCGCCGAGATCGTGCGGATGAGCACCGATACCATGCTGCGCCTGGCGGCCGAGCAGGCGCTGCCGGTGCTGCGCCAGGCCGTGGACAATGACGATCACAGCGTCACGCTGGCGGCCCAGCGGCGCATCGGCGTGGTCCTCGAGGTCGTTCATGATCTCACCGCGCCGCGCTTCGGCCGCCGCAACGCCATGCCGAAAAAACTGTCCAGCGAGGATCGCGCCCGCAAGGTGCTCGGCCTGCCGCTCGCCGTGCAGCTCACCTGCGAGGACATCAACCAGGCCTATCGCCGCGCGGCCAAGGGCATGCACCCCGACCAGGGCGGCAGCGCCGAAGCCTTCATCGACCTCGCCGCCGCGCGCGATGTCCTGATCCATCCCCGCGCGTACAAGGACGCGTGAGAGCTCAGCTCTTGTTCACGCAGCTCCGATAGGGCGCGGCTTCGCCCGCTGCGATCGGGCAGAGCTCGATCGGGCTGAGTGCGCGCAAACGCGCCTGCCAGCGGTCGTCGTTCACGGGCGGCTCGTCGCTTTCGGGGCCGCGCTCGGCCCACTGGATGGTGTAATAGTCGGTCGTGCCCTTCAAGGTGACCAGGAGCGCGGTCTCGCTGTGCCGGGTCGGGCCGCTGTCGACGCGACCGCAGCCGATCACGGCGACGAAACCTTCGAAGCGGCCGAACGCGGTGGTGCCGAGCGGTCTTGCCGCAAAGCTGTCGGGGCAGGCGGATTTGAAACCGCTCGCGATCGAGCCCGCGAATTTCTCCGGCGATGAACCTGGAGTGAGCGTCATGCCCTTCTCGCCTGTCACGGTGATCATCTCGGTCCAGCGTTCCGGCGTCTCGCCCTTCAGCGCGGCCTCGCGGATGTAGTGGCCGCCCTTGGTGTTCTCGAACACCGCGGAAAAGTTCGACGGCATCGCGAAGCTGACCAGCTGGCCGAAGATTGGCGAGATCACGCGAAAGGATTGCGGGGCCTGCGCGTACGCCGTTGCGGCGAGCAGGAACGATGCGGCGAGAATCGTTGCTGTCGCCGGTGCGCGCATCGATTGGCTCCAAAGCCACGAGGTGAAAAAACGAGCGGGCAAGGATGCTAGCATCGCATCCTTGCCCCGCCCTTGTCGTCCGCCGATCGAATTCCTATGCGGACCGCTTTGGGGGCGCCCCGGACAAGATGTGAGTAGTTCCGTCGGCTGGCCGGGTTCAAAGCGCGTGCGCGGAAAATGCGTGATCTGGGCCGAAAAAATCGGCCGTGCGTCGAAAAGGAAAAGGGCGGACCGCTTGCGCAATCCGCCCTCAAAATATGATCTGTCGCGTAAGGCCTAGAGCGTGCAGCGGCGCTCGGCGCGCAGCTTGATCTGGAGGTCCGAGGCGGCCGTGAAGGTCGGGAGCGGCTTGCTGACGACCTTGTAGGTCGAGACGCCCCACTGGAACGGCTTGTACTTGAGGTCCTCGTTCCAGACCTGGCAGATGCCGGTGTTGTCCCAGCGGATCACGTAATAGCCGACCGCCGCAGAGGCCGGCACGGCGAACACGGAGGTGGCGATGCCGGCAACGGCACAGAGGGCGAGAACGCGACGCATGAAATATCTCCTGATGGGAACGTGAGAAGGAAACTGGTGCGGCAAATCTGCGCGGCTGGCAAGCGGGGCGGTGACCGTTCACGGATATGTCAGCCGTTCGTCGGCTGTTCGGTCGACCCTTATTCCTTGACTGTCGCTTGATTACCCCTTGGCCAGCGACGCCACCGCCTCGATCTCGATCAGCATCTTCGGATCGGGCAGCGCCTGGACCACGCAGGTGGTGCGGGCGGGGTAGGGTGGTGGGCCGAAGGCGCCGGCGTAGAGCGCGTTCATGGCGGCGACGTCGGAGGCGCGGGTCAGGAGCACGTTGACCTTGACGAGATCGCGGACGCCGGCGCCGGCCTCCTCCAGCACGCGCTTGATGTTGACGACGACGTTGGCGAACTGCGCCTCGAAGCCGTCGGGCAGCGCGCCGCCGGCGTCGAAGCCGGGAATGCCGGAGACGAACAGGAGATCACCGGCGCGCGTGGCAAAGGACAGCGGCGGAGCCTTGACGTGCGGCGGGGGTGCGAAATGCTGGATCGGCATGGATCACCTCGGATGGACGGCTGGAGGCGGTAAGCGTAGCGGCAGGTCGGGCCCGCTCCAACAAAAAACGCGAAAACAACCCCATGCACAGTAGGCATCAAGCAGAAATCATTGATCTTTTTGTCTTCGGGAAAAGCAAAATATTCATTTGCTCCGTCGGGCAAAACAGGAGCAGAATGGCATGATGGCAGTGGTGCCTGGTCGCGCCAAACTCCGCCGTCATGCCCCGACTCGACCGGGGCATCCAGTACGCCGCGGCGTCTCGGTATCCCACCGCGATCTCTGGAATACTGGATCGTCCGGTCAAGCCGGACGATGACAGTTGAGCGTGTGCTACAGACCGCGATTCACGCCCACCCCATCATGTTGCCGCCGCGATGCATCGGATACATTCGCCGCGTCTGATTCGATTCCCTCCTTGAAAAATAGCCCCCCGGAGACCCCCATGAAGATCGCATCCGCCTTCCGCGCCGCGCTGCTCGGCGTTGCCGCGCTTGCCGCCCTCTCGACCTCGGCGCTGGCCGACGGCGGCACCGTGGTGCTGACGATCTACAAGGCGGGCTGGATCATCGGCGGGTCCGGCGGCTCGGGCGTGCTGAGCTTCCGCGGCCGCTCCTATTCGCTCTCGACCGGCGGGCTCGATTACGGCCTGGTCTTCGGCGGCTCCAAGACCGTGCTGCGCGGCCGCGTCTCCAACATCAACCGGCCCTCCGACATCGCCGGCGTCTACGGCGCCGCCGGTGCGGGCATCGCGATCGGCCGCGGCGCCCGCGCCATCGTGCTGACCAACCAGAAGGGCGCCGTGCTCGAGCTGTCCGGCACACAGGTAGGCCTGATGGCGAATGCGGATCTGAGCGGGCTCGCGATCACGATGCGGTAGGGCGTGTAGAGGGGGCAAAGGCGCGCAAGCACCGTGCCCCTCATTGCGGTGTTAGACCCTCATGGTGAGGAGGCGCGTAGCGCCGTCTCGAACCATGCGGGCCCGTCTCGCCCGCGGCCATCCATCGAGACGATCGCTTCGCGATCTCCTCAGGATGAGGTCTGTGGTTGCGGCGTCACCGCCGCATGAATCCGCTCGCAATGCGCGACGAGATTTGCGTGCGGATCGACGAACGCCTTCAGCGGCGTCGGGATCGGGAAGTAATAGATGTTGGCGATGAAGCCGTAGATGCCGGCATCGACGCTGGTTGGCGCCTGGCCGTGCACGAAGCCGGTCGCCGGCACGATCTCGGCCAGCACCTGCAGATCGGCGAGCCCCCGCGAGTAAGCCAGCTCGGGCGTATAGCGGCCGATGCCCTGGAAATGATAGCGCTGCGAATTATACGCCTTCGCCTTCTCGAATCCTGTCGCGTCGATCTGCTTGTGCTGCGCGATGAAGGCGTCGCGAAACGCCGGATAATAGCGCTCGTCCTTCCAGCGCGAATACGACATCACCCAGTAGAGATCGTCGAGCATGCGCGTGACGAGATGATTGGTCCGCCTCTGCTCCGCAGTTAGCGCTGCATCGATGGTGAGGCGGTACTTCGCGATCGCGTGCGCGATGATGGTCTCGCTGTCGCCGATCGTCTCGCCGTCATCCACGATATAGGGCAGCTGCCCGCGCGGCGCGGCGGAGGCGTCGAACACGTGCTCATGCACGAACGGCACGCCCGCGAGCTTCAGGAAGGCATAGACCTTGAGGCCGTAGCCGTTGTTGTCGGCGACGCCGAACAGGTCTGGATAGGAATAGAGGGTCAGCATGGGATGCTCCTCGAGCTGAAGATCGCCGCAGTGACGGGCTTGCAACAGTCCCGCGCTTTGTGCGCCGCCTCCTTCGGCGGACGATGGCATCGTCACAGGTTTGTCCCCGACAACGCCGCCCGGAACCGCTATACTGCGGATCCTGCTGGCCTCGGCAAGATGGGGATCCCTATGGCGAGAGACTTGGAAGGCAAGGTTGCGGTCGTGACCGGCGCCGCGTCGGGCATCGGATTGGCCAGCACCGAGGCGATGCTGGCCGCGGGCGCGCGCGTGGTGATGGTCGACCGTGACGAGGCCGCGCTGAAGGCGCTCGGCGACAAGCACGGCGACGCAGTGATCCCGCTGCTGGTCGACCTGCTGGACCCAAAGGACTGCGCAACGCTGCTGCCGCGCGTTCTGGAGAAGAGACCGGCCAGCTCGACATCCTGCATGCGAATGCCGGCACCTATGTCGGTGGCGATCTGGTCGATGCCGACACCATGGCGATCGACCGGATGCTGAACCTGAATGTCAACGTCGTGATGAAAAACGTGCACGACGTGCTGCCGCATATGATCGCGCGTCGGACCGGCGACATCATTGTCACGAGTTCGCTGGCGGCGCATTTTCCGACGCCGTGGGAGCCGGTCTATGCGTCTTCCAAATGGGCGATCAACTGCTTTGTCCAGACGGTGCGGCGCCAGGTTTTCAAGCACGGCATCCGCGTCGGCTCGATCTCGCCCGGTCCGGTCGTCAGCGCGCTGCTCGCGGATTGGCCGCCGGAGAAGCTGAGGGAAGCCAGGGAATCGGGAAGCCTGCTGGAGGCCAGCGAAGTGGCTGACGTGGTGATGTTCATGTTGACGCGGCCGCGCGGCATGACAATTCGTGACGTGGTGATGCTGCCGACCAATTTCGATCTTTAGAGCGCCAACCGCCCCTACGAACCCTTCGATGCGGCTATGAAAACCGCGAGTTGAGCGTCGAAAGCGCGCCTGAAGGCCGGCCGCGCTTCGCCGCGGGCGACATAGGTGGCGATATCTGGATATTCGTCCAGCAGGCCCGACGCGTTCAACCGGCGCAGCACGGTCACCATCATGAGATCGCCGGCGCTGAACGCGCCGTCGAGCCAGTCGGCCTCGCCGAGGTGGCGGGACAATTCGCCGAGCCTGACACGAACGCGATCCTGCAGCATAGGCAGGCGCTCCGCGTACCAGCTCTTGTCGCGCTCGAACAGCATGGCCATCCCGAGCTCGACGATCGGCGGCTCCAGCGTGCTGAGCGCGGCAAACATCCACGCGATCGCGCGCGCCCGGGCGTTCGGCTCAGTCGGCAGCAGCCCGGCATGGCAGTCGGCAATATGGAGCACGATGGCGCCGGACTCGAACAGGGCGAGGTCACCGTCCTCATAGGTCGGGATCTGCCCGAACGGATGCAGCGCAAGATGTGCGGGCTGCTTCATGTCCTTGAACGAGACCAGACGCACGTCGTAGGGCTGGCCCACCTCCTCGAGCGCCCAGCGAACCCGCATGTCGCGCGCCTGTCCCTTGCCGCGGTCGGGCGAGCTTTCGAAGGCGGTGATGGTGGGGGGCATTTGAGGTCTCCATTCGTCGTCATTGCGAGCGCAGCGAAGCAATCCAGATTCCACCGCGGAGACAGTCTGGATTTGCTTCGTCGCAAGAGCTCCTCGCAATGACGATGGTGGGGCGGTGCGCCACTTGGTTTAGGTTTTGCTTCCAGAGGACGAACGACTGGGGCGGATTCCGACAGGTTATCTCATTTTTCTCGCGCGATACGAAGTTAGACCCTCATGGTGAGGAGGCGCGAAGCGCCGTCTCCGGACGATGCTTCGCATCGCTCGGAGAACCATGCAGGCCCGCATCTTGCCCGCGGCGATCCTTCGAGACTCCTGCTTCGCAGGCTCCTCAGGATGAGGTCGGTGGGTGTTGAGCGATGCGGTAGCAGCCGACCCGGGCGCGGCGGTCGTACATCTTTCGTCATTGCGAGCGGAGCGAAGCAATCCAGAGCCTTTTCGCGGCGGCAGCCTGGATTGCCTCGCTTCGCTCGCAATGACGGTTGTGGCCGTACTGCGATCATTTTAACGAGCCAGCAGGTGCTGAGGGCATTGCGGATTCCGGATTGCCCAATAGGATACGCGAAACTGCTCACGAGGATTGCGAGATGGCAATCAACAAGGACAAGATCGACGACGCCGCGCTGGCCCTGCTCTATCTGACCCTGCACGATCAGTATCGGGCATGGAAGGGATTCGATTGGAACGTGCTCGACCGTCTTCATGAGAAGGGCATGATTGACGATCCCGTCGGCAAGGTGAAGTCGGTGGTGTTCACGCCCGAGGGACTTGAACGCGCGAAGACACTGTTCAAGGAGTTGTTCGAGGAGTAATGCCGTGTCGCCGCGCATGCCGGACAATTTCGAATGGCCCAAGCCCGATGGAGCGCCGGACGAGGCCATTTTTCGCAACGTCCGCAATCATGGCTGCCATATCGTCGGCATTCCGGACGCCAATCCGCCGTTTGCATTTTCAATCGGCCTCTTTCTGAACTACGGCCACCCCGAGCTAATCATCTTCGGCCAGCGCTCGGAGAACGCGCAGGCGATCATCAATCTTGTTCGCGATCGCGTGGCGGTGGGGCGCACATTCGTCGACGGCGATATCTGCAGTGATCTTCTGGAGAACGACTACAAGCTCGGCTTCTGGCAAGTGCCGTTCAAGGCTTACCCCGAATATCTCGGCACGGCGGTCTGGTTCTATTCCAACTCCCGGCTGGCATTCCCCTGCCTCCAGATCATCTGGCAGGACGTCAATCGGCACTTCCCCTGGGAGGCGGAATGCAGAGCAGATGTCAAAGAGGATCAGCCGTTGTTGAAGAAGACGGTTTCGTGAGGTCTCGGGCTACGCCCCTGAAGCGTGAGCGGAGCCCCTCATGGTGAGGAGGCGCGAAGCGCCGTCTCCGGACGATGCTTCGCATCGCTCGGAGAACCATGCAGGCCCGCATCTCGCCCGCACCGATCCTTCGAGACGCCTGCTTCGCAGGCTCCTCAGGATGAGGACGGGGGCTGTTGAGTGTCCGGCAAATCGATCCACGCCGCAAGCTCGCGCCACGGCTCCAGCGTCCAATGCCCGGACGCAGCACCCGACGGTGAGGGGAGCACGAATATCTCCGGCAAGCTCCCGTCGGCTTGCTGCCGTCCAGGTGAGATTACGCTCGACGACCTGCCATAAAACAAGCTCGCCGCCTTCTTGCTCGTGAACGCAATCGTCCTCGGCTGATATTTTTCCATCTTGGCCTTGAAACCCGGCACGTCGATCGACGCGGCCTCGATCTGGTGATCCATCCCGGCGCCCGATTTGGAGAGATCGGTGAAGCCGATCCCGAGGTCGAGCAGTGCCGCGAACTCACTCGGCTGATAACGCCGCGGCGTGATGCCGGCCTCATGGATCGCGCGCCAGAAGCGGTTGCCAGGATGGGCGTAGTAGTGCCCGAGCTCGGCCGAGCGCGTGCTTGCGGCGGTGCCGACGAAGACGAGGCGGAGGTTTTCGCGAAGTTGGTCGGGGAGGCGGTACAGGGTTTGCTCGGGCACGTCAGACATCCAGGCAGTAGCCCGTATGAGCGCTCCGGGCTCTTTCAGTCTATCGATCCATTCGCCGCTTTGGCCATGGAGAGCACCTTTCTGCTCTCAAGGTTATGAGGCGTCCGTTGTGGTTTCGAGTATCGTGCCGGTCCCACCTAAATTCTCAAGCTGCACACCTAGATGGATGCCATCAGAAATGAAGCCGAGCTCTCGCCCGGCTTCGTTTCCGATGGATGCCCGAGCAAGCCCGGGCATGACGAGCGCAGAGCTCACAACACCCGATTGCTCTCCTTCACCTTCTCCGCATCCAGATACAAGTTCTCGCCCATCTCCTTGAACTTCGCGCTCATCTTGGCCATGCCGTCCTCGGCGGTGCCGCTCATCGACATCCCGACGCCGTTCGGATCATTCAGCGTCGCCGCATAGTCCCGCACGTCCTGCGTGATCTTCATCGAGCAGAACTTCGGGCCGCACATCGAGCAGAAATGCGCGACCTTGTGGGCTTCCTTCGGCAGCGTCTCGTCGTGGAAGTTCTTGGCGGTCTCTGGGTCGAGGCCGAGGTTGAACTGGTCGCTCCAGCGGAAGTCGAAACGGGCGCGGGAGAGCGCGTCGTCGCGCAGCTGTGCGGCCGGGTGGCCCTTGGCGAGATCGGACGCGTGGGCGGCGATCTTGTAGGTGATGACGCCGACCTTGACGTCGTTGCGGTCGGGCAGGCCGAGATGCTCCTTCGGCGTGACGTAGCAGAGCATGGCGCAGCCGAACCAGCCGATCATGGCCGCACCTATCCCTGAGGTGATGTGGTCGTAGCCCGGCGCGATGTCGGTGGTCAGGGGCCCGAGGGTGTAGAACGGCGCCTCGCCGCACTCCTTGAGCTGCTTGTCCATGTTGATCTTGATCTTGTGCATCGGCACGTGGCCGGGACCCTCGATCATGACCTGGCAGCCCTTGTCCCACGCGATCTTCGTTAGCTCGCCGAGCGTTTCGAGTTCGGCGAATTGCGCGCGGTCGTTGGCGTCCGCGATCGAGCCTGGACGCAGGCCGTCGCCGAGCGAGAACGAGACGTCATACTTGCGCATGAGGTCGCAGATCTCGTCGAAATGGGTGTAGAGGAAGCTCTCCTTGTGATGCGCCAGGCACCATTTTGCCATGATCGAGCCGCCGCGCGACACGATGCCGGTGACGCGGTTGGCGGTGAGGTGGATGTACTGCAGGCGCACGCCGGCGTGGATCGTAAAATAGTCGACGCCCTGTTCGCACTGCTCGATCAGCGTGTCCTTGTAGAGCTCCCAGGTCAGCTTGACCGGATCGCCGTCGCACTTCTCCAGCGCCTGATAAATCGGAACGGTGCCGATCGGCACCGGTGCGTTGCGCAAGATCCATTCGCGGGTGGTGTGGATGTTGCGGCCCGTCGAGAGGTCCATCACGGTGTCGGCGCCCCAGCGGATCGCCCACACCATCTTCTCGACCTCTTCCTCGACGGATGACGTCACCGCCGAGTTGCCGATATTGGCGTTGATCTTGGTCAGGAAGTTACGGCCGATGATCATCGGCTCGAGCTCGCTGTGGTTGATGTTGCAGGGAATGATGGCGCGGCCGCGCGCGATCTCGCTGCGGACGAACTCCGGCGTGATGAAGGCGGGGACCTCGGCGCCAAAGCTCTCGCCGTCGGCAAGGGCTGCTTCCGCACGTTCGAGCTGCTGCTTGCGGCCGAGATTTTCACGCGCGGCGACGTAGATCATCTCCTTGGTGATGATGCCGGCACGGGCGAATTCGAGCTGCGTGATCATGTTGCCGTCGAGGCCGCGCAGCGGCTGGTGATAGGCACTGAAGGCGCGCGCGGCCTTGTCGGTGGAGACGCTGCCATTGTCCTCCGGCTTGATCTGCCGGCCCTGATATTCCTCGACACCGCCGCGCTCCAGCACCCAGGCCTTGCGGCCGCGCGCGAGACCGGCGTTGACGTCGATGGTCACGCTCGGGTCGGTGTAGGGGCCGGAGGTGTCGTAGACCGGCAGGTTCGGCTCGCCGGCGCCCTCGGACAGGATGATCTCGCGCAGGGGCACGCGCAGGTCGGGCGCGGCATCGGGCGAGGCGAAGATTTTTCGCGACGAGGGCAGCGGGCCGGTGGTGACGGCGGGGATGGTTTTTTCAGGGTTGGAGCGGATGTTCATGGGGATCCTCCGGTTTAATTCGTATGTGTTTGCGTCTGGGCGACGGCGGTGAATTCTTGCTCCCTCATTGCGAGCGCAGCGAAGCAATCCAGAATCTCTCTGCAGAGACAGTCTGGATTGCTTTGTCGCAAGTGCTCCTCGCAATGACGGTGTGGAGAGAGGGCGTGCATCACGCCGCCTCCGCGGACAGGCCGAGCCATTGCCGCACCCGCGCATCGGGGTCGGCATTTTGCGTCACGTCGCTGACGACGGCGATGGAATCCGCGCCCGCCGCAAAGATCTCCGCGGCGTGCTCGAACTTGATGCCGCCGATCGCGACCAGCGGGATGGGGCCGATCCGCTTCTTCCACTCCGTGATCTTTGGAATGCCCTGCGGTTCGAAGCGCATCGACTTCAGCGTGGTGAAGAAGATCGGGCCCAGCGCGACATAATCGGGTTTGGCGGCGAGCGCGGTCGCAAGCTCCGCCTCGTCATGGGTGGAGACGCCGAGCGACAGGCCGGCCTCGCGGATGGATTTGAAGTCGGCGTCCGCAAGGTCCTCCTGGCCGAGATGCAGGTACTTTGCACCAGCGACGATCGCCGCGCGCCAGTAATCGTTGACGACCAGCTTGGCTTGCGTGCCGTTCGTGATCGCCAGCGCGTCGGTGACGATTTGCAGCGACTGCGAATCGTCGAGGTCTTTCGCGCG
The DNA here is from genome assembly GCF_054056555.1 of Bradyrhizobium sp. LM2.9. Lineage (NCBI taxonomy): Bacteria > Pseudomonadati > Pseudomonadota > Alphaproteobacteria > Hyphomicrobiales > Nitrobacteraceae > Bradyrhizobium > Bradyrhizobium sp. LM2.9. The sequence goes on along the minus strand of NZ_JBSRYJ010000002.1, from coordinate 3,997,945 downwards.
CAGCTGGATGGTGCCGACACCGAGCTTGGTCAGGCGCTCGACCCAGGCGAGGCTGTCGACGACGGGATAGAACGGATCAGGATACGGCATGCCAGAACGGGGTCCCAACGACAGGGGTGGAGGGGGAGGCGAAATCGCGGGCGTTCATCAGCCCGGCTTCGTATGCAGTGCGGCCGGCCTCGACGCCAAGGCGGAAGGCGTTGGCCATGGTGACGGGATCGGCGGCTTTTGCAATGGCGGTGTTGAGCAGCACGGCGTCGTAACCGAGCTCGAGCGCCTCGGCCGCGTGCGACGGCGCGCCGATGCCGGCGTCGACCACCAGCGTGATATCGGGCAGCCGCTCGCGCATCAGTTTTAGCGCATCGCGGTTGGTGATGCCTTTTGCGCTGCCGATCGGCGCGGCCCACGGCATCACCACCTTGCAGCCGGCATCGACCAGCCGGTTCGCGACCGAAAGATCTTCGGTGCAATAGGGGAAACACCTCGAAGCCATCCTTGATCAGGATGGCGGCGGCCTCGACCAGGCCGACGACGTCGGGCTGCAGCGTGTCGTTGTCGGCGATCACTTCGAGCTTGATCCAGGACGTCGCAAACAATTCGCGTGCGAGCTTTGCGGTCGTCACCGCCTCACGCACGCTGCGGCAGCCCGCGGTGTTCGGCAGCACTGTCACGTCGAGCTCGCGGATCAGCTTCCAGAACGCATCGCCGCTCTTGCCACCGGCGGATTCGCGCCGCAGCGACACCGTGACGATGCTCGAGCCGGAGGCGCGGATCGCCGACTGCATGATCGCAGGCGAGGGATAGAGCGCGCTGCCGATCAGCAGGCGGGAGGCGAAGGTTTTGCCGTAGAAGGTCACCATGGTTTCAATTTCCTTGCAGGCGACTTGCACAGACCGTCATCCTGAGGTGCGCGCACTTGCGCGCCTCGAAGGATGATAGCCACGGGGTGCGGCAATCCTTCGAGGCGAGCCGAAGACGGCTCGCGCCTCAGGATGACGGCGGAATTTGTGGATGCAGATTTCGCCATCATCTCACCCTCCCTGCCGGGGCGTGATGATCTCGATCTCGTCGCCGGCTTTAAGGTGGGTCTCGGCCCAGCGGCTTTTCGGCACGACGTCGTAGTTCAGCGCGATCGCGAAATGGGTGCCCTCATAGTCGAGCTCGCTCAGCAGCGCGTCGACGCTGGCCGAGTTTATCTCGCGCTGCTCGCCGTTAACGATCACAAGCATTGGACGATCACGCGCATTGCATCACCTCATTGTCGATCTGGCCGCGCTCGATATAGGCGAGCGTCAGTTCGGCCAGAACAGGCGCGATCAGGAATCCGTGGCGGTAGAGCCCGTTCACACTGATCTTGCCGCCGCGAATGCCGATCCGCGGCAGATTGTCGGGGAAAGCCGGACGCAGGCCGGAACCGAATTCGACGATGCGGGCCTCGCCGAAGGCGGGATGCACGGCATAGGCCGCGCCGAGCAGCTCCAGCGCCGAGCGCACGCTGACGCCGGTGTCCTCGGCCTCGATCGAGGTCGCGCCCAGCATGAACCGATTGTCCTCGCGCGGGATCACGTAGAGCGGCCAGCGCGGATGGATCAGCCGCACCGGGCGCGCAAGCTGCACCTCGTCCGTCTCGATCAGGATCATCTCGCCCTTGACGCCGCGCAAGTCGGGCTGATCGTCGCGCGCAGAAAGGCCGCGGCAGTCGATCACGATGCCGTCGAGATCCCCGGCGGAAACGTCGCTGTCGAACTTGATGGTGCCGCCGGCGGCGCGGATGCGCTCGTGCAGCTTCGGCAGCACGCGGCGCGGCTCGACATGGCCTTCGGTCGGAAAAAACAGCGCGTCGCGGAAGCGGCCTTCGAGCGACGGCTCGAGCTCGGCAAGACTGGCGGCATCGAGCCGGCGATGGCCCTCGGTCATCCGGGCAAAGCGCTCAAAATCGTTGCGCTCGCGCGGATGGGCGACGACCAGCGAGCCGTTGAAGGGGGTATCGGGCAGTTCGCGCCGCCAGATGTCGAGCGAGCGCAGGCCGAGCCTGGAGATGATCGGCTCGGAAACTTCCGCCTCGCAATAAGGCGCGAGCATGCCGCCGGCCCAATGGCTGGTGGCATCGGTCATTTCGGCGTCACCGCGCTCGTGCAAGGTGACCGCGTGGCCGGCCTGCGCGAACAACAAGGCCTGCCAGGCGCCCGCAATGCCTGCGCCGATGATGGATACCGCGGAATCCGGTCGTTTCGTCGTCTGCAACATCCCTGTCCCTTCGCCGGCATAACCCGGATCAGGTTCAAAGGGTCACCGCGGTCCTGGGCCGGTCGGCCCATTTAGCGGTATCTCAGCTCCTCCTCGGAGCACCCCTCGGAACGGCTCTAATGTATGCCAGTGACGGGCTGTGTCAACGCGTTTGGCGGGAACTCCTCGTGCCCCGGACGCGGCGCAGCACGCAGTGATGCGCTGCTGAGCCGAGGCCCATTGCTGTGGGAGTAGGCTGGGTCCCGGCTCTGCGCAGCAGCGTTGCACGCTGCAGCGCGTCCGGGAGACAAAGAGCTACCTGGGCGCTTGCGCCCGGGCGTTGCGGACGCGCTGGGCGAGCTTTCGGTGCGGCACGGTGCCGAACATCGGCTGCGGATTGCCGTTCGGCTCGAGCCAAGGCTTGTCCATATTGGCGACCTGGACGACCTCCTGCCGCTGCCGCTTTGCGACATAGTAATAGCCGCCCGCGAAATAACGCACGGCTCGGGCGTGATCGCCATTGGCGGCGTGATAGGCGCCGGCGAGGTATTTGACGGCATAGGTGAGGTTGGTGTTGGGATCGCGCAGGCCTGCGGCATCGCCGGTGTAGCCGACCCCGCGGGCGGTCGCGAGCTTGATCTGCATCAGCCCGATGGTGCCGCCATGACCGACCAGGCCGGGCTGATAGCGGCTCTCGCGCATGATCACGCGGTGCACCAGCGCTTCCGGCACGCCGTTGGCGCGCGCATGGGCCCCGCGACCATCTCGGCGTACTCCGCTTCGCCCGCGAATGCGGCCTGCGGCAACGTCAGTCCGGCCGCAAGCAGGGCGGCAATACGTAAAATTTTCATCAGATATCCCCGAGGTCCTTGGGTAACCTGCACTGGAACCGTTAGGACGCTTGAACGCGGCGATGATGTGGCGAAACGCCGCCGATTACCCATTTTGCAGCGCAGAGCCGTCATTCCGACGCAAGACCGGCATAGGGGTTGTCAGGCAGACGAAGCCGCCATTCGCGACAGCGGGCCTGTCTATTCGCGTGCGGGCGCGAAAGCGAGTATGAGAGCGGCGCAAATCGGGAGAGGTGCCATGACAAAAGCAAACGTGGTGAAGGCACACATCGGAGACATCCCCAGACATAATCCCTGTGCCCAATGCGGCACGCCGATCGCGCAGCCCGACTGGATCGAGCCGGGCGAGGGGCGCATCTCATATCTCTGGAATTGCAGCGCCTGCGGCTATCGTTTCGAGGCGATGGCAATCTTTGACGAGATGGAAGTCGAGCACCCGCCGCTCGCGGCGTAAGGTTACGCGGCCAGCCGCGGCTGTTGCCACACCGGCAATTGCATCCGCACGATCAGCCCGTGCGGTTCGCGGTCGTGCAGCGACAGCTCGCCGCCATGGGCGACCGCGATCGCCCGGGCGATCGACAGGCCGAGCCCGAAGCCGGTAGAATCGTCCATGGTGCGCGCATCGTCGCCGCGCACGAACGGCTCCAGCATCTCCTGCTTGCGCGCGTCCGAAATGCCGGGTCCGTCGTCCTCGACGTCGATGACGAGTTTGGTGCCCGATATGTCGAGGCGGATCGTCACTTCGGCGCCGAACCGCACGGCGTTTTCGACGAGGTTGGTGACGCCGCGATGCAGATCATCGGGCCGCGCCGCGGCGGTCGCAGATAGCGGGCCGTCATAGTGCACGACATGGCCCATGTCGCCGAACTGGTCGGCGATGAGCTGCAGCGTGCTCGCGATGTCGACCAGCGTCACCGCCTCGACCTTGCGGTCGTTGCGCAGGAGCGACAGCACGGATTCCAGCATCGAGCGCATCTGGTCGAGATCGATCAGCATGCGCTTGCGGTTGCCTTCGTCCTCGATGAACTCGGCGCGCAGGCGCAGCCGCGTGATCGGTGTGCGCAGATCGTGGCTGATCGCCGCGAGCATCTTGGTGCGGTCCGACATCAGCCGCGCGATTCGCTCGTGCATGCGGTTCAGCGCGCGCGCGACCGAGCGGATCTCCTCCGGGCCGCGCTCGGGCAAGGGGTCGGCCGCGCCGTCGAGGCTGAAGCTTTCGGCCGCCTTTGCAAACGACGACAGCGGCGCGGCGAGCGCATGGGCGGCCCATACGCCAAGCAGCGTCACGCTGATCACGGCAGATAGCAGCGTCGAAATCCAGGGATTGCCCCAGAACCAGCCCGGCCGTCCCCGCTCAATATGGCCAGCGATGGTTGTGCCGTCAGGCAGCTGGATGCCGATCCGGGACGGGCCGCCGTTCGGAGCCAGCATGACGATCTTGTAGCCCTCACCGAGATGGCGGCGCATGCCGTGCAAATGCGGGCCTTCGCTGTCGCCGCTGGGCGTCACGGAGCCGGGCGCGATCGCTTCGACCCGCAGATCCGGAAAGGCGCGCGCGATGTCGGCGAGAAGGCGCGGCCGCTCGCTCGCGTCGGCCGCGGACAGCAGCAGCGCGGCATTCGCCAGTTCATGCTCGCTGTCCGGCGGCGCTACCGCGCGGTCCGGCCGCGTAATCAGAAAACCCGCCGTGATGATGAGATGAAGCGCGACGATCGACACCACGACGAGCGCGGCGATCTGGCCGCTGATGCTCCTGAGATGGAAAAACCCCAAAAGCCGCATGTCAGATGCTCAAGGCTGCCGCGACCGCTTCCGTTCTTACCGCTTCCGTTCTTACCGCTTCAGTTCTTGGCGTGAACAGATAGCCGCCGGAGCGCACCGTCTTGATGATGGTCGGATCGGCCGGGTTGGGCTCGATCTTGCGGCGAATGCGGCTGACCAGCACGTCGATCGAGCGTTCGAAGGAGCCGGCGTTGCGCCCCTGCGTGAGGTCGAGCAGGCTGTCGCGCGACAGCACGCGACCGGGCCGCTCGCAGAACGTCCGCAGCAGATCGAACTCGGCGCTGGTCACCGCGACGCGCGCGCCTTCGGGATTGCGCAGCTCGCGCAAGCGCAGATCGATGCGCCAGCCCTCGAAGGCGAGCGTGCTGGCGCCTTCGATCGAGCTTGCGGCTTGTGCGGATGCCTGGCGACGCAGCACCGCGTTGATGCGGGCGAGCAGCTCGCGCGGGTTGAACGGTTTCGCCAGATAGTCGTCCGCGCCCATCTCGAGGCCGACGATGCGGTCGATGTCCTCGCCGCGTGCGGTCAGCATGATGATCGGCGTTTGCGCCTTCGCGCGCACCTTGCGGCACAAGCTGAGGCCGTCCTCGCCGGGCAGCATGACGTCGAGGATGATGAGGTCGACGCGGTGATCGGCCACGGCGCGCGACATCTCGCGGCCGTCGCTCACGGCGGTGACGTTGCAGGCGTTGTTGCGCAGGTATTTCGCAATCAACGTCCGGGTTTCGCGGTCGTCTTCGACGACCAGGATGTTGGGATTGGGAATGGCCATGCGCTTTGTTTGTCCAAGATTCGGGCCAAAAGGCGAAGATTTTTGTTTCAGTTTGTTTCCACGGCCTTTGCCGCAACACCACGACATCACCCGGCAGTGGAGCGGCAAGGTCTCGTTAAGAGCGTTAACCATACCGTGGCGGAGTCACTCAAGAAACCCCGCAAAAGCCCGGAGCCATGATGACCTCGATTTCGGCGGCCTCCGCCGGTACCCACCAGTCTCCCCTGCAAAAGCTGCAGCAAGAACTGCAATCTGAAGTTTCCGCCGGCGCGGTCTCGTCGTCGGATCAGCCGGCGCTCTCGACGGCGCTGACCGACATCGACACAGCGCTCCAGCAGAGCCGATCGAGCGACCAGTCGAGCGGCACGCGTCCCTCCAAGGACGACATGAAGTCGAAGATCGACGACCTCATCTCGAACGAGGTGTCGAACGGGACGCTGACCTCGGACCAGGCCGACGAGCTGAAGAACGTGTTTCAGTCCGCCTTCGCCAATGGCCCCGGCGGTGCCGGCGGTCCCGGTGGTGCGGGAGGGCCGCCGCCCGGCCCGCCGCCGGATGACAGCTCTTCGGATTCGTCGTCGGCGGACTCAACCAGCAGCACGTCGACCTCCTCCACCACGGCCGATATCCTCAAGCAGTTCCTCGATGCGCTGCAGCAGTCGCAGTCGTCGTCGAGTTCGTCTTACGGCACCAATGGCAGCACGACGAGCTCGCCGAGCAGTTCGGATTTTTCTGCGCTGCTGATCGACTACAAGAGCTGACCTGAGCGACGCAGGTCGGCGCGTTCTTCGCCGCGATTGTGCTACATCCCAGGGCGCAAGATCGTCGGTGGGAACCGCGCAACGTTCCTGTGCGACGCAGGAACTTTCGTCGCAACGCAGCGCAATTGCGCAACGAAATTGCCGTAGCTCAGGAACTGCCGGTGATCGTATTTGTTCTCTCCGCACAAGTTTCTGCTGAAGGAGAGGACACCATGTTGATGAAATCGATCGCCGCCGGCCTTGCCGGCACGGCACTGTTTGCGACCGTTGCATCTGCGCAAAACCCGACTACCACCGACAAGTCGCCAACCGCGGCAAGCACCGCGACGACGACAAGTACGACGGCGTCGGGTGAGTGGCGCGCATCGAAGATGGCGGGTCTGAAGATCTACAACGACGCCAACGAGAACATCGGCTCGATCAATGACCTGCTGATGGACAAAGGGGGTGCGATCAAGATCGCCGTGATCGGCGTCGGCGGCTTTCTCGGCATGGGCGAGCATCTCGTCGCCGTTCCGTACGAGAAGCTGAAATTCGTCAATGAGGCGGTGGCCTATTCCGGCGCCGGTACGGCTCCGGGCGGACCCGGCACGATGAGCAAGTCGACCACCACCACGGGCGCTGCGACCGGCACCGACAAGACTGCGACGGCGTCGTCAGGTTCGAAGTGGTATCCGGACCACGCCGTGTTCAATGCGAGCAAGGACGATCTGAAGAAGATGCCCGAGTTCAAGTACTCGGAGTAATGGGCTTCTGAACGCCTAAACGAAGCGCGCCCGGTTTTCACCGGGCGCGCTGTCGTGCCTTTTTGCGTCATTGCGAGCTGTTGACCCTCATCCTGAGAAGCGCGCTTTTTGCGCGCGTCTCGAAGGGCGAGGCCACCGGCCGGGCCTTCATCCTCCGAGACGCACGAAGACGCGCTCCTTCAGGATGAGGAATTGACCCCGGCCGGTTAGCTGTCCCTAGTTCCCCTTCACCAGCGGGCAGCCGCCCTTATCGAGCGGGCGGAAGGCTTCGTCGCCGGGCACGGTGGCGATCAGCTTGTAGAGGTCCCACTCGCCCTTGGACTCCTCGGGCTTCTTGACCTCCGAACAGATACATATCGTGGACCATGCGGCCGTCGATGCGGATCTTGCCGTTCTTGGCGAAGAAGTCGTTGACCGGCGTGGCACGCATCTGTTCCATCACCTTCGGCGCCTCGTCGGTCTTGATGGCCTCGATCGCCTTCAGATAATGCATCGTCGCCGAATAGAGGCCGGCCTGGATCATGGTCGGCATGTGACCGACCTTCTCGTTGAAGCGCTTCGAGAAGGCGCGCGTCTCCTCGTTTGTGTCCCAGTAGAACGCGTCGGTGATGATCAGGCCTTGCGTCGACTTGATGCCGAGCGAATGAACGTCGGTGATCTCCATGAGCAAGGCGATCATCTTCTGGCCGCCCTGCGTCAGGCCGAACTCGGCCGCCTGTTTCAGCGCATTGGTGGTGTCGCCGCCGGCGTTGGCCAGCGCGACCACCTTGGCCTTGGAGGCCTGGGCCTGGAGCAGGAAGGAGGAGAAGTCCGACGAGTTGAGCGGGTGACGGACCTCGCCGAGCACCTTGCCGCCGCTCTCCTTGACCACGTTGGCGGCGTCGCGTTGCAGCGCCATGCCGAAGGCGTAGTCGGCGGTGACGAAGAACCAGGTGTCCTCGCCGCGCTTCACCATCGCCTTGCCGGCGACGTTCGACAGCGCATAGGTGTCGTAGGTCCAGTGCACGGTGTTGGGCGAGCAGGCGACGCCCGTGATATCGGACGAGCCGCCGCCGGAATTGATGTGGATCTTGTTCTTCTCGCGCGTCAGCGCCGAGATCGGCAGCGCCACCGAGGACGTCGGCACGTCGAAGATCGCGTCGACCTTGTCGTTGTCGTACCAGTTGCGGGCGATGTTGACGCCGACATCAGGCTTGTTCTGGTGATCGGCGGCGACCACCTGCACGGGCTTGCCGGCGACCTTGGCGCCATAATCGGCGACCGCCATCTCGACGGCGGCAAGCGAGCCCTTGCCGGTCGCGTCCGCATAGAGGCTCGACATGTCCGTGAGCACGCCGATCTTGACGACGTCGTCGGAAATCTGCGCCTGCGCCGCGCCTGACGTGACGGCGAGAGCGAGACCGGCCGCGACCGCGGCGATGAGTTTTTGCATGTAGTTTTCTCCCTCAGTGTTGTTGTTTGGGTTTTGTTGCAGGGGAGGTTCTAGCGGCAATCGGTCGCAGAGGCAAAGCCTAGGATGCGTGGGGAGAGGTGAGAAATAAGCAGGGGGGACGGTGCTGGCTCTCCCCTTGTGAGAAAGGGTAGCTCGCCGCGCAGCGGCGAGACGGGTGCTCGATTGTCGCGGCGCCTGCCAGTCAGGCCGCGCGTGTCATCAGCGTCAAAGCGCAGCTCGCAAGTGCGCTTGTCGCGTGTGGCGTTGATGAAGACGACACGATTGTCGCCAAGGGTCTGCGAGCCGCCATCGATCAACGCGCCTATGAGCAGCAAGCACAGCGCGAGTTGCGCGAACTGATCGCTCAGATCCGCGAGTTCGCGAGCGGGCCACCTGGGAGACGACAAGCATGATGATGATCAAATACCGGCGAAATGGACCCGCGCGATGAGGAGATGAAGCGCGCCACTGATCTCATGCTCGCCTGTTCGAGAAGAACATGAGCACTTTTCCGCTCTCGCGCTATTCACCGCGGCGACACCGTCGCCGTTCGCATCAAGCCGGACGGGACCACGAATGCGGAGATCGCTTCGTTTCTGGAGAGTACCGCGAGGCACATTCGAGCCGGTAAGGCGAGGCCTTACGCGGCGGACAAGCCCTCATGAGCGACAATGTCGACTACACCCGCGCTGTTAACACGATCATACCCCTTCTGGCGCCGGACCAGTCGCCAGGACCCAATCGCGGCCGGTTTTCTCTTTGAGCTTGGCGAGTAACTTAAACAGTTTATCGGCTGTCATAGCGTCGAGGAATCTCACCATTTCGTGCCACTCCGTTGCGCCTCCAATATAGTATTCGAGCGTAAGCTCAAATTTGATCTCGAAGCAGTTATCCCGAACTTCAATCTGCATCGCATTTAGAGATCGAGTGGTGATGGTCACTGTGGGCGAATCTCTTGTTTCTAAACTCGATGATCTGGTCATGGATTCCGCGAAGCTTCTCAGGAAGGGCATCACGCGAGAAGCCACTACTACCGTTTTCACCTAGGTGCAGGCGTACGTAGGTGACTACGAATGCCGTCGTGAGTATCTCGAGGTCCATGAGCGTGTCCATATCCGCGGCAAATTTGTATTCGGCCAGGCGTTTCTGAGCATGCTTCAAGGCTGCCAGGGTGGAGAACGACTTCGATATTCTGATGAATTGCGACAACTCCCTATCGCCAGACTTTAGGACCGCGCGGTGATCGCCCATCATCGCTTGGAAATGGTTTCGCCATTCCTCAGGGAGGAGTTCGAGGGCCTCTTCAGGCACCACATAATATTCTTCAGCTTCATCCACGGATTCGATCGACATGCCTTGTACTTTACACCTGGTCCAATCGGCCATCCCGACCTGTGCGCCAGCTATTCTGTTGGATCAAGGTTGGCCCCGTTCGCAATTTCAGCCGCACTCCTTAACTGAGTCGCTTAGCCGTATTAGGTGGACTCGTTGTGGCGATCGGCCCATTTGAATGACACGGGAATGCTTTTGATGCCTGTAGCCGGGGCAAAAATCTGCTCGGATTCCTCAATGTAACCGCAGAACCGGCTTTCTCGTTTGCTGCCGAATGCATCCGTATAGATAACGACGCCAATGAGATAGAGCTTCTCGCCCGGAGCAAGTTTTTGCTGAGCAGGAGGGAAGTTCTTAGTAACATTTCCATCAAGTATTCGACCGGGAGATATAGTGCGATTGAGTTTAATTGGATTATCAGCGGGACGCGTCAAATCCAACTTGAGGGGCCATGGAGCTATTCTAAAGTCAACGTTGGTCGTGACCTCGTTAGCAGGTGTTTGCCCATCATTGCTCAGCGCAAACGTCGCGCCGCAGACCAGCACGAAGTTTGGATCTCGGTTGAAAGAAAATCCCTTTATGTCAACCGAAATGTAGGCCCGCAATTGACGTTCGGCGGTTCGCTCAGAGAGTTCGATGGCCTTCATCGCGGCATCGACGGACTCTTTGGCGGCGACGGCAGCGCTGAGCGATATCTTAAGTTGTTCTGTTCCGGTAGCTTTCGCATCCCGGACCAAGTGCTGAGTTGCGCGCCAAAGGAATACCGTGGCGAAGCCAAGAACGCCCGTTCCTAGTGCCAAAACCAGCGTGCCGAAGGAGACCCAAAATTTGTCGTGAAGAGCAAAAAAGCAGTAAAAGCCGGCGAACCAAGTTGGCCCCCGATACTCGCAACCCTCTTCGTGCTTTTCCCGGTTTTCGGCCCTGTGTTGGGATTCGTTGGCAGGAGCCGCTGGTCCCTCTTCCTTTGTCTCGTGTCCCACAGCTTCTAGCTGCTCGGCCTTTTGAGTGTCGGAGTCATGGTGGGTTTGGGGTAGCGCTGGCAGGGGGGACAAACAAAGGGCCACGGCTACAATTAGCCACCCGACACCAACCGCAGCCGTTTCATTTCCTCGCCCCTAAATGTCGCCCAAAACTACCCCTTCTAGTTCCATCGCCGCAAGGCACGCCAAGAAGAACGTTGCGGAAAACGTCCCGCTTCACTCGCGCCGACCACGAGGCTGCCTGCCGCGATTATCAGGCCATTCACGAGGTGACGGAGACCGCATGAGCGAGGTGCTCAGGAGCGGAGCCTCTTGGCCTCCCGCGAGATCCGCGGCCTTTGCCATGGGTGCATACTTGATGAGGATTTGTGACCGGCAATGGCGGCCGGATCTTCCGGAGGGCGACTTGAAGTCACGCCACCGCCACGTCAGGAAGGCGCGCAAAACCGTCAATTCCTCTCAGGTATTGTCAAAATCCGTTTGGGACGCCGGCAAGGACACTCGACACCCTCACTTTTGAAATCATTCGCATTTTAGCTGTTGCCCTTCTCCCACAAGGGTAGAAGGAAGAAGACGCCGCCGGTCAGGCGCTGCTGCCCTTGAGCCGGTCGTTGCGCCGGCGCAAGCCTTCCAGTGTGGCGAGGAGGATGACCGATACCGTCGTCAGAATCACCGCAGCTGCCGTGATGGTCGGGCTGATGTTCTCGCGGATGCCGCTGAACATCTCGCGTGGCAGGGTGCGCTGCTCGGGACCGGCCATGAACAGCACGATCACCACCTCATCGAAGCTGGTCGCGAATGCGAACAACGCCCCCGACGCCAGGCCGGGCAGGATCAGCGGCAGGATCACGCGGCGGAACGCGTAAAGCGGCGAGGCGCCAAGCGAGGCGGCGGCACGCGCCAAATTGGTGTCGAAGCTTTGCAGCGTCGCGCCGACCGTGATCACCACGAAGGGCGTCGCCAGCGCGGTGTGGGCCAGGATCAGGCCGAGATAAGTACCGGTCAGTCCGATCGGTGCGAAGAAGAAATACAGGCCGACCGCGGTGATGACACCGGGCACGACGACCGGCGACAACACGAACGCCAGCACGAGCGGTTTGGAACCGGCTGTTCCACTGCGCCAGGCCCAGCGCGGCCAGCGTGCCAAGCGCCATGGACAGCAGGGTCGAGGCGACACCGATGATCATGCTGTTCTTCAGCGAATTCATCCAACGCGGCGAATTGATGAAGTCGTCATACCAGCGCAAGGAGAGGCCCGGCAGCGGATAGGTCAGGTAGGAACCCGAGCTGAAGGACAGCGGCATGATCGCCAGGATCGGCGCGATCAGGAAGATGAACACCAGCGTGGAGATCACGATGGTCGTGGTCCACGCGATGCGCTGGCCGGGCGTGCGGAGGGAGGGACTATTGCTCAATTCTTCATCCCTCCCGTGACCTGCTGGCCCTGCACCAGCTTTCCGTAGACGAGAGCGAGCAGAACAGTGGCGAGCAGCAGAACCGCACCCAACGCCGAAGCAAGGCCCCAATTGGCGGTCTCGGTCGTGTAGAGCGCGATGAAGTAGCTGATCATTTGATCGGCGGCGCCCCCGACGAGTGCCGGCGTGATGTAGTAGCCGAGCGCCAGGATGAAGACGAGCAGGCTTCCCGCGCCGATGCCGGGCAGGGTTTGAGGCAGATAGATCCGCAGGAAGGCTGTGGCCGGTGGCGCACCGAGCGAGGCGGCGGCACGCATGTAAGCAGGCGAGATCGCCTTCATGCTGCTGTACAGCGGCAGGATCATGAACGGCAAGAGAACGTGGGTCATTGCCACGCAGACACCGAAGCGGTTGTAGATCAGGCGCAACGGCGCGTCGATGATGCCAAGCCAGAGCAGGCCGTCGTTCACGACGCCTTTGCTCTGCAACAAGACGATCCAGGCACAGGTGCGAACCAGAAGCGACGTCCAGAACGGCAGCAGGACGAAGATCATCAGCAGATTGGACCGGCCCGGCGGCAGCGTCGCCAACAGGTAGGCGACCGGGAAGCCAAGGATCAGGCAAAGCGCCGTGACGCTAAGGCTGATGATGAAGGTGCGGGCGAAAACGTTGCGGTAGATGGCCTGATCCGGTGGGGCGGCGACGATCGCGCCGTCCACGTTCCGCGTCAGGTCGAGGGCCGACAGAAGGTAAAAGCCGGTCGTCGGGCCACTGGCGTCCTTGATCGTCGTCCAGGTGGTGCGTTCGCGCCAGGCCGGGTTGATCTTGCCCAGCGCCTCCCTGGCCGTTCCGGGCTCCGGCTCCGCCTTCAGATTGCGTGCTGTGCTGGTCAGGATCGTGCGGAAGCCGTTCAGTGCGTAGTTGAGCCGCTTGGCCGCAATGGCGATGGTGCCGGAGGCGCGCGCCGCCAGGATGTCGTTCGCCAATGCCGCGTAGGCCTTTTCGTCCGGCAGGTCCTTGCCGTCCCAGTTGGCGAGAGCAGCGACCGTTTGAGGCAGAACCCGGCGCACCTCCCTGTCATCGACCGAGCGCCACAGCATGCCGGCGATCGGGCCCGCGAAGGTGAAGAGCAGAAACAGCAGAAGCGGCAGAATCAGTGCCAACGCCCTGATCTGGCGCGCGCGCTCCGCCCGCTTCAGGCGGCGCTTGAGCGGCACCGTGGCCAACGCATCGGCGCCGGTTGAGGAGGCTGACGTCACCGGGAGCCCCACTGTGACCGGACATCTCTCGCCATTTTGGCTGTGGCAATGGCGTGTGGCCTTTCGGAGCAACCTGAGCAAGCGCCTCGTCCTTCGAGACGACCGCTTCGCGGTCTCCTCGGGATGAGGCTCTCTGAAGTCGCTGCCGCGCACTCCGTCCTCATCCTGAGGAGCCCGCCTAAGGCGGGCGTCTCGAAGGATGGCCGCGACGAAACTGCTTTCAATGCGCGCCGCACGCCGGTGCTGTCGCGGCCTATTTCGCTGCCCATTTGTTGAAGCGCTCGGTCAGGCGGTCGATGTTCTCGAGCCAGAAGGCAACGTTGATCTCGACCGCGTTCTTGATGTTGTCCGGCGCCGTCGGCAGGTCCTTCAGAACGGCGGGCGCGAGCAGAGCGGCGGCGTCCTTGTTCGAGGTGCCGTAAGCAATGTTCTCCGACAGTTTTGACTGGTTCTCCGCCTTGCCGGCGAAGTCCAGGAACTTGTAGGCCGCGTCCTTGTTCGGGCTGCCCTTCAGGATGACCCAACTGTCGAGGGTGAAAAGCGCTCCGTCCCACACCATGCCGAAATTCTTCTTGTCGTTCTTGTTCGCGGTGTCGATGCGGCCATTGTAGACTGAGGTCATCGCCACCTCGCCGGAGGCGAGCAATTGCGGCGGCTGGGCCCCGGCCTTCCACCAGACGATGTCGTTCTTGATGGTATCCAGTTTCTTGAACGCACGCTCGACGCCATCGTCGGTCGCCAGCACCTTGTAGACGTCCTTCGGTGCGACGCCGTCGGCGATGAGCGCGATCTCCAGCGTGGTCTTCGGACCCTGACGCAAGCCGCGCTTGCCTGGAATCTTCTTGGTGTCGAAGAAGTCGGCCCAGCCTTTGGGGGCCTCCTTCAGCTTGTCCCTGTCGTAGCCGAGAACAAAATCGTAGAGGATGGCGCCGACACCGCAGGGATTGACCGACGGCGGGATATAGGCGGCCTCGCCGCCGATTCTGGAATAGTCCATCTTCTCGAACAGGCCTTCCTCGCAGCCGACCGCGAGTTCGTCGCTCTCGACCTGGACGAGGTCCCAGGTCGCGGCGCCACCCTGCACCTTGGCGCGCAACACGCCGACGCCGCCGTCCCAGGACTCGTCGTTCATCGGAACACCCGCTGCCTTCTTGAACGGCTCGAAATAGACCTTCTTCTGGGCATCCTGATACGCGCCGCCCCACGAAACGACGGTGAGGTCACGCGCCTGCCCGGCCGTTGCCAGCGCAGCGCTGGCGCTGAGCGCCGCGGCGAAACCCAGAGCAATCTTGCGCTTCAGCATGGTCTTGTTCCTTCTTCATGAGAGTTGCGTTGAGGTTGATCGATGCCGGTCCATTTGGAGCTGCAGGGTTGGATCAGACGGGATCGAGGGCCAGGCAGTCCTCGGGGCGGAAGGTGACGAACACGCTTTCGCCAGGTCTTAAGTTGTCACGCGCCCCCGGTTGAAGCTTGACCATGAACTCGCGGTTGCCGGCGACATCGAGCACGGCCAGCGCGTGGTCGCCGAGATATATCGTGTTCTGCACCTTGGCGGGCAGCCGGTTCGGCCCCTCGCTGGAGGTGCGATCCGAGACAATGGCGATTCGCTCCGGCCGCACCGACAGGGAGGTCGATGCGCCAGCGCCTGATACATTGATCGCCCGTGCGGTCACGACGCCGCCACCAGCAAGCGCGACGCGGCAATATTCCTTTTCGATTGTCTCGACAGTGCCGGCCAGCACATTGTTCTCGCCGATGAAGTGGGCGACGAAGCTGTTCACCGGATGCTCATACAGCGCGTCGGGCCTGTCGATCTGCTGCACAATGCCGTCGTTGAACACGGCGATGCGGTCCGACATGGTGAGCGCTTCGCTCTGATCGTGGGTGACGTAGACGACGGTGATGCCCATGGTCTCGTGCAGTTGCTTGATCTCCAGTTGCATCTGCTCCCGCAGGCGCTTGTCCAGGGCGCCCAGGGGCTCGTCCATCAGCACGAGTTGCGGATTGAACACCAGCGCGCGGGCGAGCGCCACACGCTGCTGCTGACCGCCGGACAGCTGCCCGGGCCGGCGCTGCGCCAGGGTTTCCATCTTGATCATGCGCAAGGCCGCCTTTACGCGCTCCTGCGTTTCCGCCTTGTTCGTGTTGCGGACGGATAGCGGGAAGGCGATATTCTCCGCGATCGTCAGGTGCGGAAACAAGGCATAGTTCTGGAACACCATGCCGATGTCGCGCTTATGTGGCGGCACGTTCTTGATCGGCCTGTCCGCGAGGTAGATCTCGCCGTGGGTCGGAACCTCGAAGCCAGCCAGCATCATCAGCGTGGTCGTCTTGCCCGAGCCTGACGGGCCGAGCAGGGTGATGAACTCGCCCTTCCTGATGTCGAGATCGAGGTTCTTCACCACGAGGAACTCGCCATCATAGGTCTTCTGAATGCCGGAAAAGCGCACCAGCGCCGGCGCGGGCGTGACCATGCCGGCTTCCATGTGTCCTCGCGGTGTCCTCTACAGTGCCGTCGGCACCTCGTTCGAGATTGCGAAGAACAGCTTAGCATCCTCCGACGAGAATGCCAGCGGCGCAAGCGACCAAGTCGCGGGCGAGACCCGTGAGTGAAGGTTCACTACATCCCCGACAGTTTCGTTACGGACACATTCAGCGTGCCGCCGGCTTCCGCGATGATGCGCAGCGTCTTGGAATCGAAGGCGATGTCGGCGAGGGTCAGGCTGTCGATCTTCGCGTCGACCTTGACGCCGTCCTCGCTCTTCTGGAAGTCGGCAATCACGGCCGCGACCTTCTCGCGCGCATTGGCGGCGATCGGCTTCAGATCAATCGTCGCCTTCTGCACCAGCGCCTGTTGCATCTGCGGCACCACCGCGCGCGCCGCGGCCCCCAGCAGACCGAAGGCCGCCTCGGACTCCACCGCGAGCTGGATGTCGGCGAGCCGCAGCGTCTGCTGTGCCTGGTCGAGCATCGGCCGGCCCCAGATGTGCACGGTCGCTTCGGCGCCGAGACCGAGCCAGCTCTTCTTCTCCTTGGCGCGTACCAGCAGCGAGATCAGCAGGCGCTCGCCCGACGGGATCACGTTGACGCTCTTGACGGTGACGTCCACCGGGCCGGAGCCGTCCTCGGGATAAGTGTGGCCGACCATCTGCGCCGCGACCAGCTTGTTGATCTCGGTGAAGGGCACGTCGATGGGAACACCGATGTTCACGCCGGTGCCGGTCGGCGGCACGATCGAGATCTTGTCGGGGAACGGGCAGTCGGGCTTGGTCGGGGTAGCGGTGACGCGCGTCTCAAGCTCGAGGCCCATCAGCAGGGTCACGGCCTGCGCGTCGACGCGCGGCTGCGCCGCGATGGCGCGGATCGGCTTCATCTCCAGCCAGAGCGACGGCAGCGCGGCCGAGGAGCCCGAGCCTTGCAGCGCGATCGAGCGGCAGGCCTTGGCCCATTGCACTTTCGCGTTCTCCCGCAGCGAAGGATCGTTGCGGATGCGCTCGGAGACGATGTTGATCTGCTCGCCGACATTCTTATCGATCAGCGGCTTCACCTGCGCCGGTACGTTGACCTTGGCGCCCGCGACGTTGAGGTTGGTGTCGCCGAGATTGACCTGGGCACCGAGATTGGGCTCGAGGTGCCAGTTGGCCGCGAGCTTCGGTCGCGAGGTGACGACCACGTTGCCCTTGATCTCGGCGCTGGCGTTCAGATTCTTGATGTTGACCGCGCCGATCCGTTTCGCTGCGTCACCGCCGAGCACGCTGCCGAGTGCTTCGCCGAGCGCGCCGGTCGCCTTCGACGACAGCGAGCCTGTCACGTTCAGCTTGCCGTTGAGCGGCGTCGAGATTGTCAGCACGTCCTTGTCGCCGGCAGCCGACATCGGTCCGCGCACGGCGGACCAGCCGATGTCGGCGTCCTGCAGGATCTGTGAGATCGGGTTCTCGGCCTTGCCGGCGAAATTGCGCGGCGCGGCCTTCTCGGCCTGCTCCCGGATCGCCGACAGCGCGATGGCGACCGGCGCCACCACGATTGAGCTCTTCGCGACCGGCGGCAGCGGCGGCAATTGCGCGACCGGTGGCGCGGAATTCGTCGCCCGCGGCGACAGCCAGTCCATCGCCTTCAGGCTGACGAAGAACGACGCCGCGAGCACCACCACGGCGATCAGCACAGTCTTCAAGTTCAGCGTTAGTCGCATCAATCCCCCAGGCCGCCCGGGGCAGAAGTCTACAGGGCAGGCGAGGAGGGCGCTAGAGCGCACCGATGGGGTGGAATTGGGGCGAACAGGTTAACGGCCGCGATGCGCCGTTGCCGCGCATTCGTTAGTGCGCACCTAGCTGCGCTTGGGACGGCGGACCGCTCTCACATTGCCGCGACTGCCGCCGCCGCAGAAGAAGCGGTCGCCGCCGTCGGACTCCAGTCCTGACACCATGGTCCCGGCGGGCAGGTCGAGCTGCTCCAGCACCTTGCCGGTCTCGGGGTCGATCCGTCTGATGTCGCTGTCCTCGCCTTCCCAGGTGCCGTGCCAGAATTCGCCGTCCACCCAGGTAACCCCGGTGACGAAGCGCTTGCTTTCGATGGTGCGGAGAACCTTGCCAGTCTGGGGATCCACCTGATGGATCTTGCGCTCCCGATACTGCCCGACCCAGAGCGAGCCCTCGGCCCAGGCCAATCCGGAATCGCCGCCGCCGCCAGGTGCCGGGATGGTGGCGAGCACCTTGCCGGTCGCAGCGTCAATCTTCTGGATGCGGTCCTCGGCGATCTGGAACAGGTGCCGGCCGTCGAACGCCGTTCCCGCATGCGCGGCGACATCGATGGAGCGGGCGATCTTGCCATTGGCCGGATCGACCGCGTTCAATCTGTCGCCGGACGCGAACCACACATGGGCGCCGTCATAGGTGACGCCGTGCACGGCATCGACGCCCGCAAAGGGCCCGTATTCCCTGACGATCTCGGCGGCTGAACGCTTCATGTTGCTCGGTCCCTGTGGTGTGACCCCACCTTACGTCTTCAGGAGCGGTCCGGGGAGTAACAAGCCTGTCGGGAAACCCGGGACGGGCGGCGTCATCCAGCGCCGCGCCCGGCCGTGTCCGAAGGACTGCACCTTGTTCGACCGCGCCAGTTCTTCGAGGGCACGCTGCACGGTGCGCGCGCTCGTTCCCAGCGCCAGCGCGAGGGCCGAACTCGCCCAGGGCTCGCCGTCGGAGAGGAAGGCGAGCACAGTGGCGTGCTTTTCTTCGACGGGCCGTGCCAACACCAGAACTTGCCGCGTCTTGCGCGGTGTCAGCGCAAAACCGCGCCTGGTCGCGCTGACATCGGCGAGCGGCTTGAGCTTGGTGCGGAGCCGCCCGATTTCGACGCGAAGCCGGGCGCGATGCGATTCGTCGACGTGCCTCGCCTGAAAAGCTGCTGTGATCAAAGCCTCCCGCGAGACATCCGCGGGCCAGGCCTGCGCCAGGACGCGGGCGAGCGCGAACAGCACCGGCCGCCTTCCGAGCGGCACGACGATGCCGCGCCTGCGAACCGCGTGATGAAACGTATCCACCACGAGCGCCTCTGATGTCGCGAGGTCCTCGACCTCCTCGGGCAGCAATGGCCGTTCGTGCCCGCGCGTGATCAGGCGCGCTGCGGGCGTGTCGAGCACGAAGGTCGTGATCTCGACCTCGGCCGCAAGCGCGGGAATGCCGGCCTGCCGTGCTGCGCGCACCGCGCGGCCGACCGCCACGCGCGCGTCTTTCGTTCTGAGCCGCCTGAGGGCGATGCCGGCGATCACGAGCTCGCGGACGACCTGCGAAGCCGGGGGGAGCGGCGTGGTCTTGATCTCGGCCAGCGTGCTTTCGGCCTCGTCGAGGCGCCCGACGAGAAGAAGACGGCGCGCCTCGATGTGACCCGCATGGGCCGCGTTGGCGAGGTCACCGTGGCTTGCGAGCGTCGCCCGCGCGGCCGCGAGCGTCTTCGCCGGCCAGTTCAGGTCGCGCGAGACGAGCGCGATCTCGGCTTCCGCGACCACGCATCTTGCGCGCGCGACCGCCTCTTTCGGCCCGAAGGCGCGTGCGGCACTCCGCAGCAGCGTCTTCGCCTTCGCGAGATCGCCGAGCTGCGCCATCGCGATGCCGCGCAGCGCCAGCGAAGGTGCATCGTTGCGCAGCGCAACGCGGTTCAAGGCGCCGAGCGGATCGCCGGCTTCGAGCGCGCGCGCCGCGGCCGTGATCAGCGACTCCATTCGAATCCCGCCACACTTGTTACTCCCACTCCGCAACTGTCCGGTGCGAGAAATCGTTGACGGCCGACAATGTGCGGAAACAGGAGAGCCATGATGACATCATCAGAAAACGCAGGAACTAACAGACAGGCTGCCATGCAAACACCGCCGGTGGTGTCGCCGCAGGACTGGGAGGCCGCCCGTCAGCAACTGCTCGTGAAGGAAAAGGGCGCATACCCGTGCCCGCGACGCCCTGGCCGCCGAACGCCGGCGCATGCCGTGGATGGAAGTCACCAATACCTATGCGTTCGAGGGGCCCGGCGGCAAGGTCAGTCTGCCCGACCTTTTCCAGGGCCGGCGGCAGCTGATCGTCTACCGCGCCTTCTTCGAGCCTGGGGTGTTCGGCTGGCCCGATCATGCCTGCCGCGGCTGCTCCATGGTGGCCGACCAGGTCGCGCATGTCGCGCATCTGAACGCCCGCGACACCACGCTGGTATTCGCCTCGCGCGCGCCGCAGGCCGATATCGCACGGTTGAAGAAGCGGATGGGCTGGACCATGCCATGGGTCACCATCACCGACAGTTTCGATGCCGATTTCGGCGTGGACGAATGGCACGGCACGAACGTGTTCTACCGCGACGGCGACCGCATCTTCCGCACCTACTTCGTCAAGAGCCGTGGCGACGAGCAGATGGGCGGCACCTGGAACTATCTCGACATCACGCCGCTGGGACGGCAGGAGGTCTGGGAGGATTCGCCGAAGGGCTATCCCCAGACGCCGACCTACAAATGGTGGAACTGGCACGACAGCTACACCGAAGGTGCGGCGCCCGACAAGAAATGGGTCGAGATCTCGGCCGCCGGCGAGAAGGCTTTTCGCGAGGAGGCCGCAGGCGAAAGGAAATGACCCATCCCGTCAGCGCGGTCCCCAGTGCAAGCCGCGACGGCATCGCGGCCGCGCGTCACCTTGCGAGATGGCTGGGGCTGGCGGCCACGCCCACCTTCGCGATCATGGCCGTGCTGACGGCCGTGCTCGGCGGCGGCCCGGCGGACATGCTGTGCGCCGCCGGACACGAATCTTTGCTGGGCGGGATGGTGCCGATGTATCTGCTGATGAGCGCGTTTCATTCGGCGGCATGGCTGAGGCTGATCTCGGGTGGGCCGATAGGCGCTGTCTCACATCGTGCCCGCCTCGTCCTTCGAGACGCGCGCAAGAGCGCGCTCCTCAGGATGAGGCTCAACTACTATCCTGCGGCCGCACGCTCCGATCCTCATCCTGAGGAGCCCGCCGCAGGCGGGCGTCTCGAAGGATGATGAGATCCGCGCTTCGCTAGCTCATGCAGCTCGGAAAAATCGCCGCGCATGAAGGCTTCCTTCTTGGCGCGGCTCCATTTCTTGAGCTTCCGCTCACATTCGATCGCATCGGTGATGCGATCGAACCATTGGGAAAAGACCAGCGTCACCGGCCTGCGCGACTTCGTATAGCCGGCGAATGTCCCTGCGTTGTGCTGGGCGATCCTGATTTCAAGTTCGGTTCGCGTCGTTCCGATGTAGTAGTTGCCATCGGCACATCTGAGAATGTGGAGGTACGCGCCATCGGTCGTCGTGCCCGCCTCGTCCTTCGAGACGCGCGCAAGAGCGCGCTCCTCAGGATGAGGCTAACTGGCAGTTGCGGACTGGCGCAAGCATTATGGACATTCGTTGCCGCGTCGATTTGCCAGACAGACGCCTCGCGGCCACACACTCCGCCCTCATCCTGAGGAGCCCGCTGCAGGCGGGCGTCTCGAAGGATGGCCACGATCACCGACTCCAAACGAAGCGGCCCCTGCATCGCGGGGCTGGTTACTGCGAAGCCGCCTGCAAATAACCAACCACCTTCGCCGCTTCCTCCGCCGAGACGCCGCCATAGGGCTGCATCTTGTTGCCGGACACGACCTCGTCCGGCTTGACCATGAAGCGGGTGAGTTTGTCCTGGTCCCAGACGAAGCCGGCTTCTTTCATCGACGGAGAATAGTTGTAGTTCGGCAGCGAGCCGGCCTTGCGTCCGACGATTTTATTGAGGTTGGGACCCAGACGATTGTCGCCCTCTTTCACCGAGTGGCAGGTACGGCAGGAATTGTTGAAGGCCTGCCGGGCTGCGTCGTCGCTGTCCGGCTGCTGTGCCAGCGAGGCGGGCGCGGTCAGCAGCAGCGTCAATGCGCCGGCGCGGCTCATCCTGCGCAGCCATGTGCCCGGCGTCGTTTGCGGGCGTGATTGCATTTGCGCCTCCATCGGGGATCGCGCCGCAGCACGCGCGCGCATCGGGATGCCGAGGGCAAACGAAAACGGCCCCGGTGGGTTCCGGGGCCGTTTGCGTCACAATGTCCTGCCGCTTACCGTGTCGCGGCTCCGAGGTCCGCGCGGCGTTCCGTCATCGGCAGCACGATCACCTTGGTGCCGACGTTGACGCGGGAGTAGAGGTCCGCGACGTCGTCATTGGTCAGGCGGATGCACCCGGAAGACACGTGCTTGCCGATGGTCTCGGGCGCGTTGGTGCCGTGGATGCGGTAAATGGTGCCGCCGAGATACATGGCGCGTGCGCCGAGCGGATTGCCGGGGCCGCCGGCCATGTGGCGCGGCAGATAGGGCTGGCGGGCGATCATCTCCGGCGGCGGGGTCCAATCCGGCCACTCGGCCTTCTTGGTCACCGACTGGGTGCCGGACCAGGTGAAGCCGTCACGGCCGACGCCGATGCCGTAGCGCATCGCCTGCCCGTTGCCGAGCACGAGATAGAGATAGGTGTTGGGCGTATCGATGATGATGGTGCCCGGCGCCTCACGCGTCGCGTAGGAGACCGTCTGGCGACGGAACCGCGCCGGCGTTTCGACAGCGTCATGATCTTCGGACGGCGCGGCCTGATAGGGCGCGGCTTGATAAGGCTGGTATGGCTGCGGCGCTGCGATCGTCGGCAACGGCTGGAAGAAGGGGAAGAGCTGCACGGGCGCGGCCTTGGCCGGGCCGGCGAACGCGATCGCGGTCACAGCCACTGCGCCAAAAGCAACGGCGCGCGAATAAGTCTTCAACATGTCCAGATTGATCATTGGTCGCCCCTGTTTGCGCGGTGTTCTTAGTCACCCCGGCACCGTTTCGGTGCTCTGTTGCGTAGATCACTAACGGCAAGAAGTTTCGGGACGTTTGCGCGGAAAACCGAAAACGGTTTCATGGCGGAAAGGATTGTTTCATGACGGTTTTCGTGGCTGCGCGGACCCGTTAACGAACAAAACAGCGGGCCGACATTTCTATGACGTCACACGCCTGAAATATCCGTGGTTGATGGTCCTAAGCCGAGAATCATCAAACTCTCGGGATTTCCCCATGCGGGTATTAATCGCGACTGACGCCTGGCATCCGCAGGTTAACGGTGTGGTCCGGACGCTGACCTCGCTGGCTGGTGCCGCCAAGGCACTGGATGTCGAGATCGACTTCGTCACGCCGGACGGCTTTCGATCGTGGCCGCTGCCGACCTATCCGGGGCTGCGCATTGCCCTGCCGAGCGGCAAGGAGATCGCGCGGCGGATCGAGCAGGCGGCGCCGGAAGCCCTGCACATCGCGACCGAAGGGCCGATCGGCTGGGCGGCGCGAGCCTATTGCCGCCGCAACCGGCTCGCCTTCACCACCTCCTACACCACGCGTTTTCCGGAATATGTCTCGGTGCGGACCGGCATCCCCGCCGCCGTCGGCTATGCCGTGCTGCGCCACTTCCACGATGCCGCCGCCATGACCATGGTGGCGACGCCCTCGCTGCGGCAGGAGCTCTCCGAGCGCGGCTTCAAGCGGCTCGGCTTCTGGACACGCGGCGTCAACACCGAGCTGTTTCATCCTGACTCGCCGGCAAAGCTCGATTTGCCCGGACCGATCTTCATGACGATGGGCCGCGTGGCGGTGGAGAAGAATCTCGAGGTTTTCCTCTCGCTCGACCTGCCCGGCACCAAGGTCGTCGTCGGCGACGGCCCGCAGAAGGCCGCACTTGAAAAGAAGTACCCCGATGTCGTCTTCCTCGGCGAGAAGAAGGGCGCCGATCTCAGCGCGCATCTTGCCGCCGCCGACGTGTTCGTGTTTCCGAGCCTGACCGACACGTTCGGCGTGGTGCAGCTCGAAGCGCTCGCCTGCGGCACGCCGGTTGCGGCGTTTCCGGTGACGGGTCCGAAGGATGTCATCGCCGATCATCCGATCGGCGCGATCGATCACGATCTGCGTACCGCGTGCCTGCGCGCGCTCACCATGTCGCGCGAGACCTGTCGTCATTTCGCGCTGGAGCGTTCCTGGGAAAACAGCGCGCGCCAGTTCGTCGGCAACCTCACTTCACTTCAACCCAGCCGTGCCTTGCGGGCCTCGCCGGTCATGGCGCGGCGGCCGGTGCGCGGCTGATCTCAACCGTTCGACCACAGCGAGAACCCCATCGATGGCTAAGATCATGAACCTTGACGGCACCCAGCAGCTCGACCTCACCCGTGGCACGGTCGAGCAGGCGTATGACCGCTGGGCGCCGGTCTACGACCTCGTGTTCGGAGGCGTGTTCGCCAAGGGTCGGCAGGCCGCGATCGCGGCCACCAACAAGATCGGCGGCCGCGTGCTCGAGGTCGGCGTCGGCACCGGAATCTCGCTGCCGCTCTACGCGCCGCATCTGCGCATCTTCGGCACCGACATTTCCGAAGCGATGCTCGACAAGGCGCGCCAGCGCGTCGCCGAGGGCAAGCTGGGGAACGTCGAGGGCCTCGCGGTGATGGATGCCGAGAAGCTCGAATTCCCCGACAATTCCTTCGACGTCGTGATGGCCCAGTATGTCGTCACGGCCGTGCCGAATCCGGAAGTCGCGCTCGACGAATTCGCGCGCGTGCTGCGTCCGGGCGGCGAGCTGATCATCCTCACCCGCGTCAGCGCCGATACCGGCATGCGCCGCTTCATCGAGCAGAAGCTCCAGCCGGTGGTGCGTCCGCTCGGCTTCCGCACCGCCGAGTTCGCCTGGTCGCGCTACGCCAAGTGGCTGGCCGGTGCCGACGGCATCGAGCTTTCCGAGCGCCGCCTGATTCCGCCGCTCGGTCATTTCTCGCTGGTGCGCTTCCGCAAGATCGACGTCGCCAAGGCGGCTTGACTGCCGCTCCTCATGGTGAGGAGGCGCGCAAGCGCCGTCTCGAACCATGAAGGCCCACGCTGCTGCACTCGGGCCTTCATCCTTCGAGACGCGCGTTCCGCGCTCCTCAGGATGAGGGGAGAAAGTAACCGTGCGTCATCGCGCCGCTGCACATCGTCACATGACAAAATGATGATGTCACACGGCCTACACCGAATCCCTGTAAATCCTGAACCCGAAAGCATTTTGGGGGAGAGCATGATCAAGAATTATCTCGAGCAGCTGCGGATCCAGCGCTGGGACGACCATCGCTACTATCACCACAGCCGCATCAATCAGAGCCTGCACTTCGTCAGCGCGCTGAGCTTTCTGTTCGCCTATGTCTGGCTGTTCGTCGACCCCATGATCTCCGCGCTGGTCGGCTGGCTGGTGTCGATGACCTCGCGCCAGGCTGGTCACTTCTTCTTCGAGCCGCACGGCTACGACCAGCTCAACCAGGCGACGCACGAGCACAAGGAAGAGATCAAGGTCGGCTACAACCTTCGGCGCAAGGTGGTGCTGATGTCGATCTGGGCGCTGTCCCCGGCGGTGTCGTTGGTCGATCCCACGCTGTTCGGACCGTTCACCCCCTGGGCGGGCGCGACCGACTTCATGCGGCAAGTCGCCAAGATATGGCTCTTCGTCGGCGGCGGCGGACTTCTGTTCCGCACGGTCCACCTGTTCTTCATCCGCGACGTCGAGACCGGCCTCGTCTGGATGACGAAGATCCTGACCGACCCCTTCCACGATTTGATGCTCTACCGCAACGCGCCGCTGGCGCTGCTGCGCGGCGAGTTGATGGACCCCGGCCTGCATCTCAACCCCGAGCACACGCTGGGCCTGATCGGCGAGTCCACGCTCGAAGAGCACCACGCCTGAGCACGCCGCGCAGATCCGGCATTCCGATGTCTGATGGTTGCATCATGCCCGGGCTTGTCCCGGGCATCCACGTCTTCGATCTCTCGCGCGGAGACGCGTGGATGGCCGGGACAAGCCCGGGCATGACGGCGTTGGAGGAACTAACCTCAGCGCCCGAAGCGCTTGGCCAGCATCTCTTTCAGGATCTGCCGCTTGATGGTCTTGTTGGTGAGGACGCCATCGTGCCACCAGAAGTCGTCGGCCTTCATCTTTTCGGCTGCGCGGACGAAGCGCTCGGCGACTTCGGTGAAGTCGGCGTCGGTGTAGTTCAGGCTGAAGATCAGCCGTCCGGTGCCGACCCAGCTCAAGGACAGGCCTTCCGCGCGCAGGTAGTATTGCAGCATCCAATTGTAGCGGGACGGCGTGGTGTACTTCACCGTCCAGATCGACGAGAAGTTTGCGAACCGCACCGGAAGGTCAGCATCGGTCATCGTCCGGTTGAGCTTTTGCGCGCGGCCGTTCCAGGTCTCTTCCAGTCCGTCATAGACAGCGCGGAAGTTCGGGCTGGCGAGCCGGCTCAGAAACTCGTCCATCGCCGTCATGACGTAGGGGTGCGAGTTGAAGGTGCCGCGGGCGAAGCAGACGTCGGCGGGACGATCGTCACGGAAGCGGCGCATCAATTCCTTCTTGCCGCAGACCACGCCGATCGGCAGGCCGCCGGCAAGGCTCTTGCCGTAGGTCACCATGTCGGCACGCACGCCGAAATACTCCTGGGCGCCGCCTGCGGCGAGACGGAAGCCGACGAACACCTCGTCGAGGATCAGAACGATGCCGCGTTCGGTGCAGACCTCGCGCAGCTTCTTCAGCCATTCGGTGTAGGCGGCGCGATCGAAACTGCCGCCGCGGGACGAGTCCACCAGCGCGGAATCGCCGGGTGCGCTGGCATTCGGATGCAGCCCCTGCAGCGGGTTGACCAGCACGCAAGCGATGTCTTTACGCGTACGCAGCACATGCAGCGTCTTCTCCGACATCTCGGCGAGAGTGTAGGTCTCGTGCGCGGTGATCGGGTTGCCGACGCCGGGCTGCACATCGCCCCACCAGCCGTGATAGGCGCCGGCGAACCGGACAAGATGCGTGCGCCTGGTGTGGTAGCGCGCGAGCCGCACCGCCTGCATCACGGCTTCGGTGCCGGACATGTGGAAGGAGACTTCGTCGAGGCCCGAGATCCGGCACAGCCGCGCCACGTTCTCGAGGATGACGGGATGGTAGGGGCCGAGCACCGGTCCGAGCGCCTGTGCGCGCTTCTCGGAGCCCTCGATGCACTCCTTGTAGAAGTCGTTGCCGAAGATGTTGACGCCGTAGGACCCGGTGAGGTCGTAGGAGGTGTTGCCGTCGACATCCGTGACGGTGACGCCGCGCGAGGACTCGGCGAAGGTCGAGGTGCCCAAATGCTCGCGGACGAGACGCGAGAACTGGAACGGCACGCGGTAAGTCTCGGTGAAGTGCAGGTCGGAGATTTTCTCCGCCGCTTCCTTCGTCATCGCGCGGCCCTTGGGGTAGCGCTCCGCGTAGAGGGCGGCGAGACGGAAGAAGGCGTCCTTGCGCTGCGTTGCGACGTTTGCCGGCGCGCCGTCGCAGGCGAAGTACGCATCGCCTTCGAATTCGTAGAACGGGACCAGCTTCGCCACCTGGCGCGACATCTTGGAATGCCCGGAGAGCGAGCGATGCTTGGCGCGGGACAGCTCCAGGCGCGCTTTGAGCTTCGGGAAGGCGGCGGCAGCGGACGCTGCGGCGGCCACGGACAAAGAGAGAATCGGGAGTGTCGTTTCCATGACAACAAGCGCTAATACTGCGAGCTGACAGATTCATGACAGTCAAAGCCCTCATCGCTTCATTCACCCAGCAGGAAGACCTCAACTTCCTGTTGACCAACCGCGTCCCCCGCGCGGCCCTGACCCGCTTCATGGGCTGGTTCTCCAAGATCGAGAATCCGCTTGTCCGGGACTTCTCGATCGCACTGTGGAAGCTGTTCTCCGACCTCGATCTGTCGGAGGCGCGCAAGACCCATTTCAGGAGCCTGCACGATTGCTTTACCCGGGAGCTCAAGCCCGGCTTGCGGCCGTTCGATCCCGATCCTGCGGTCGTCGCCAGCCCGTCCGACGGCATCGTCGGCGCCCATGGCCGGATCGCCGACACCGAGCTGTTCCAGGTCAAGGGCGCGCCTTACTCGCTGCTCGATCTGCTCGGCAATTCCGCGCTGGTGGACCAGCACCGCAACGGTTCCTTCGTCACGCTGCGGCTGACCTCGAGCATGTATCACCGCTTCCACGCGCCTTGTGACGCATATATCGAGCGCGTCACGCTGATCCATGGCGACGTCTGGAACGTCAACCCGATCGCGCTCAAGCGGGTCGAGCGCCTGTTCTGCAAGAACGAGCGCGCGGTGATCCGCACGCATTTGCCAACCGGCGAAGCCGTGACGCTGGTGCCGGTTGCCGCGATCCTGGTCGCAAGCATCCGCCTGCATTTCCTGGACATGGTGCTGAATGCGAAGACCAGAGGGCCGGTCAATTTTCCCTGCGACGTCAACGTGAGCAAGGGCGAGGAGCTCGGCTGGTTCGAACACGGTTCGACCATCATCATGCTCGCGCCCGGCGATTTCACGTTCTGCGACGGCATCGCCGAAGGCACGCGCATCCGGGCTGGTCAAGCGCTGCTGAGAAAAAACTAGCCTTCAATCCGCCGCGTCGACCGCCTATATCGTTCGCGGGGACGTTTCTACGACTAGGGATCTGGTGATGGCACGGGCGCCGGTCATGGCGGCGGGGGGTATTGTGCTGCGGCGTGGTGCGCCGCCGCTGATTGCCGTCGTGCGCCAGCGCAAGCGCAACGAATGGGTTCTGCCCAAGGGCAAGCTCGACGACGGCGAGACGCCGAAGCAAGCCGCGCATCGCGAGGTGCTGGAAGAGACCGGCCACGACGTCGCTATCCGCGAGTTTTTGGGCACGCTCGCCTACCAGTCCGGTGGTCGCTCCAAGGTCGTGCATTTCTGGCGCATGGAGGTCGAGGGCGGTCCCGTCCGCAAGCTGATGAGCGACATCAAGGCGGTCGACTGGCTGACGCTGGAAGACGCGCTTGCGCGCCTGTCGCGCGAATATGAGCGCGCGTTCCTGGTACAAGTCGGCCCGATCGCACTCGCTGCGGCCGGGCTTGCGCCGGCCGATGCGGAGCCGACGCCGCCGTTGGCAAGCGGCGATGTCGACGCCGCGATGCAGACCCGGACACCGGTAGAAGCCGCCTCCAGCGACGAACTGCGCCATGGCCTGTTGCAGAAGGTACGAGCGTGGTTGCGCGGTGAGGCGTGAGTTCTCATCGTGCCGCGCTTGCGGGCGCGTAAGCATCCGCGCGGGCTGATACGGTTGGGGAGAGCGCACCAGCTCTCTCCAAATCGTCATTGCGAGCGCAGCGAAGCAATCCAGAATCTTTCCGCGGAGGCACTCTGGATTGCTTCGCTGCGCTCGCAATGACGGAGAGGAGGGAGGCTGATTGCGCTCGACGTCAATCCTCATGGTGAGGAGCGCGCATTGCGCGCGTCTCGAACCACGAGGCCCAACTGTGGCCTCGCCCTTCGAGACGCTTGCTTCGCAAGCACCTCAGGGTGAGGGGCGGCACAATCACCGCCGCTCCTTCTCCTTCGGAGCGGGCGCCGGTTTGCGTGGCGCTCCGGGTCGTTGTGCGCCCGGCAGGCGTTGCTGGAATCCGCCCGGGCGCTGCAGGCCTGGCTGTTGACCGGCGGGCGGCTGCCCCGGCTGCATGCCGGTGCGTGGCAGTTGCAGCTGCTGGCCGGGCTGCTGCTGTGTCCCGCCCGGCGGCGGCGCGACTCCTCCGGGGTGAGTTTGAATTTGTCCACCGCGCTGCGGCTGGGTTTGCGGCGCGCCGTTAGGCTGCGTGCCTTGCCCGCTGCGTGGCGCACCTACCGGACGTCCCGCGCCTTGCTTCTGGCCTTGCTGTTGCTGACCCTGACCCGCGCGCGGCGTGCCCGGCTGCACGGCGCCGCCTTGGCCTTGCCCTTGGCCCTGCCGCTGCGGTGGCTGGGCGCCTTGACGGTTCGGTGCGCCCGGCTGCTGCTGGCCTGGACGGTTGTTCTGACCGGGCTGGCCGTTCGGCCGCTGCGGCTGTTGTCCGGGCGCCGTGTTCGGCCGCAATTGCTGCTGTTGCGGCGCGGCTGGAACGGACGCGGGATGCGCGGGCTCGCGGTCGGATTGGCGCGGCGGAAGTCGCGCTGCTCGATGACGATCTGCCGGCCCGTGGTCTGCGCCAGATGCACCTGGCTGACGAAGCCGCGGTCGCGCGCGATCTGCTGTGGCGCGATCGTGATCGGCACCGCGGCAAAGCGCATGACGCCAGCAGCGGCCGCACCCGGCCGGATCGCAAAACCGCTCGATCCTTGCGTCAGTGCGCCGAGCCGCGTCCCGCTCGTGCGGTCGTCGACATCGATGTGTCCGACCCGGCCGTCGGCGTCGGGATAGAGCTTGATGTTGACATTGTTGGCGTTGTTCGCGGCCGCGCCTTCCGGCACGTCGATGACGCCGGTGGTGCCGCGGATGCCGAGCGTCGCCGTCGGCGTCGTGATCTTCATGTCGCCGGTCTTTGCCACCGCCGCAGCGACGAACGCGACGGTGCCCTTGCCGATGTCGAAGGCGCCTGCGTTCTGCTTGCCGCCGTCCTCATAGACGTAAGTGTCGATGGTGATCTTGGCGCTGGCCGACAGATTGAATGTGGTCGCGTCGTTGAAGGTAATGCCGAGCGAGGAGTTGGACGAAGTCTGCACGACGTCGTTGAGATAGATGTCGTCTCGCACCCGCAGCGGGTAGGAATTCCTGTCGCGGATCACGGTCGCGATGCCTGTCACCGTCGCGACGTTGCCGATCGGCTCGACGGCGGCGGACTGCGCATCCGTCGCGGGAGCGGGTGAAGCTGAGGGCGTCGGAGAGGGGGCGGGCGTCGGTTGTGCTTGCGGCTGCGCCTGCGCAAGCTCGATCGCATCGGATGCGAACGCAACACTCGCACAGGCCGGTGGCAACGCCAGCAGCACAAGCGCGAACACGAGGCGGCGCCAAGCCACGATAAAAGTCACGAAGAGGTCCCGGTGAGAAACGCGAGGCGAGATCGACCGATATCAGCCAGATACAGCTGAACGGCGGATGAATGTCTATCGCACGGGAGCGGTGAACGTTCAAATGCAACTCTTTCCCCTCATGCTGAGGAGCGCGCTCTTGCGCGCGTCTCGAACCATGCCGGCCCGGCTCTCGATCCCGGGCCTTGCCCTTCGAGACGCCTGCTTCGCAGGCTCCTCAGGGTGAGGGGATAACGTGAAGCTGTCGCGCGAGATCCCGGGTCGATGCTTTGCATCGCCCGGGATGACGATAGTATGGGACGACGGTGGTGCGTCAGCTCACGCGCTTCCAGGTCTGGCCGCCGCAGAACATGCCGCCGAAGGCGCAACCCTGCACGCGCATTGCATTCGGGCCCTTCATCGCGATGGTCGAATCGTAGTTCTTGCCGGAGTCGGGGTCGTGGATGCGGCCGCTCCACTTCGCGCCCTCGGGCTTCATGTTGATCAGGATGCGCTCGTTGGTCTTCGCGGCGTAGCCGCAGAGATTGGCGCCGCACTGTTCGACGCGGACATTGCCCTTGTTCTCTTCGGTGGCCCAGACGCCGATCGGCGTGTTGGCGGCAAGCGCAGGCGCGGCGACAACCGGAGCCGGCGCAACCGCGACCGGCGCGGGGGCGGCAGCGGGAGTCGCAACGGGCGCAGTCTGCGTCGTGGTGTCGTAGCCGGCGGCCGGGGCAGCGGCAACCGTCGTTGCCGGAGCGGCGATAATTGGAGCCGCCGGTGCGGTCGCCTGTACCGGGGCCTGTTGCTGCACGGGAGCCGGCGCGGGCTGCGCGGTCGTGGCCGGAGCCGGCGTGGTGTCGATGTCATCGTCCTTGGAGCCAAAGTCTTTGGAGCCAAGGCCCTTGAGGTTGATGTTGTTCAGCTTGATCGGCTTGTCCGACAGGCCCGGTGCGACGATGGTCACGCAGTTGAGCGAGGCGCAGTTGCGCGGCGTCTCGATGCGGATGTGCTGGCCTTCGATCTGGAACGAGAGCGAATTGCCGGCATGCGCGGCGGCGGTCGAAGCGAGGAAGAGGGCAGCGGCGGCGATGGTGAGCTTGTTCATGACAACCTCCGAAAAATGTGTGGTCCCGACAGGACTGAAGTCACCCGTGGATGAAGCGTGCTTCGACCCTACGCCGGGCCGATCGAGCGTTCTGTGATAGATGTCACAACGGCTCGCCGCCGCTGGGTGAGGCAGCGCACATTCAGCCGCGATTCCATCTGCGTAACGTCTCGGGACACAGAGGGAGCCGCCGATGATGCGGCTTGTGACTTCGCTTGGCACATTGATCGCGCTGATGGCGCTCACTGAAGCGTCGACCAGGGGCGAGAGCGTGCTCGTCAATATGACGCCAAAAACGCACGACGTCTGGACCGGCAACATCTACAGCCGCTCCAGCGGCAGCACCTATTATGCGACGATGACGCTGAAGAGCTCCGGCAAGCTCCACGTCGAAGCCTGCGCACTCGGCCACTTCTGGTGTTCCGGAAACGACCGGAGGCGAGCCGAAGAGCAGCCGGAGAAATTGATCACAATGTCGCGGCAGTGGAGCGCGCGGTCGTAAGGGAAGCGTTCGATACCGCCGATTGAAGCCGCTAGATCATGCCGAGCACGATGGCGCCGACGAAGGCGATGGCGAGGTAGGCGGTGATAACGCTCAGTCTCCCGGCGAACGTCATGAGGTCGCTCCCGCTGTCGCGCCGCCTTGCGCGAGAGCGTCATGGTTAACAGAGAGTCTCTTTCCGAAAAAGCCAGCCTTGCTGTCGCTCGTCACCGGCAGGCGCGCCTGCGAGCGCGGGCCGGCATGGTTAAAGAAGACTGAAATCAACACGTTGAAGAGTCTTTAAGTAAATTCACCGAACGTGCGTGCATGACGCGCGGAGTTCGTTTGTATCTCGTCGGCTCCATCGTCCTTGTTTCGCTAGCGGGTTGCGGACGCGGCTTCTTCCAGGCCGAACGTGAACCGTGGCGGGCCGAGGCCGAAGCCGCATGCCTGAAATCAGGCGCGGTGAAAGAGGGGCCGGATCTCGTCCGCATCGACCCGATCTCCGGGCCGGGGATGTGCGGCGCGGAGTTTCCGCTCAAGGTCGCCGCCCTCGGCGAAGGCTCGAGCAGCTACGGCTTTGCCGATGAGGAACTGCGCCCGCCCGGGAGCGTCGGCAACCAGCCGCGCTGGCCGGTGACGCAGCCGCGATCGAATTACCCGCAAGGCCAGAACTATCCGCAACGCTCAAACTATCCCGAGAGCGCGGTGCGGCAGCCTTCCGGCTATGGCGCCTCACCCGGTCCAATGCCTCTGAATGCACCCGGCGTGGCGCAGCAGGAGGACGAGATCGACCTGCCGCCCGAGGGCACCGATGCATCGGGCGCCGCGCGCTACATGAATGCACCAAGCTATCCGGCGCGGCCGGCGCCGTATTCGCAGGCGCCCGCGCAGCAGCCGCTGCCGCGTCTTGGTCCGGCGCAGGGCAATCCGGTCACCGCCGTCGGCCCCGTCGCCGTGAAGCCGACCGCGACGCTGGCCTGTCCGATCGTCTCCGAGCTCGACCGTTGGCTTGCCGATACCGTGCAGCCCTCGGCAATGCGCTGGTTTGGCGCTCGAGTCGCCGAGATCAAGCAGATCTCCGCTTATTCCTGCCGCGGCATGAACGGCAATTCGCATGCCCACATCTCCGAGCACGCGTTCGGCAATGCGCTCGACATCGCAGCGTTCGTGCTCGCCGACGGCCGCCGCGTCACCGTGAAGGATGGTTGGCGCGGCATGCCGGAAGAGCAGGGATTTTTGCGTGACGTGCAGTCCGGCGCGTGCGCGCATTTCACCACGGTGTTGGCGCCGGGATCGAACGTCTATCACTACGATCACATCCACGTCGATCTGATGCGCCGTGCCAGCCGTCGCCTGATCTGCCAGCCCGCCGCCGTCTCCGGCGAAGAGGTTGCCGCGCGAGCGGGCCGGCGCAATCCTTATGCGAATGCGCGCGATCCCTCCGTGACCGGCTCGCTCGGTGCGAGCAAGAGCGCCGCGCACAAGCGCGAAGAAGACGAGTATGCGGACGACTAGAAATGTCCGCTGATATCGTCCGTTATCTCACCCACCCGCAGGTGCAAATCGACCCCGCGGTGCCGGTGCCGCAATGGAGCCTCAGTCTGATCGGCCGAACGCGCACCGAGGGGCTTGCGAATGCGAGCTGGCTCTGAAGCACCACGCAGATCGTCTCCAGCGGCGAGCGCAAGGCGATCGAGACCGCCGAGATCATTGCAGGCCCGCTCCGCCGGCGGCGGTCATTGTTTCGCGTTCGCGCGCAACGGGCGCCGAGTCCTGCACGCGTGGCGCCGCATGGAATATCTGGACCGGCCGGCCTCGCGCTGAGCCCTGCCTGCTCAGCCGACGCCGCGTCTTCGGCAGAGCACATCTCGGGCGCAAAAATTTGCGCACTCGCAATTCTTGTCTAAATCGTTGAAATCAAAACGACAATTGTGTCGTGGCGGGCTTTGCCGGAAGTTGGCACAATCGCTGCAATGGGGAGGCTGCCACGAAACGGCGCTGCCGGCGCCGTGAGCCAGCGGACCCCGTCATGCAGATGCCTGTCGCCCCTCCTTACTCGGATATCGAACGGCGCGTGCTGTCGCACATCACGGAGGAGCGCTGGCTTGAACTCGCATCCGAACTGATCCGCACCGGCCAGCCCCGTTCCGGCAATCCGCTGGATCCCGATTTGCCGCCTGCCGAGGAAGAGGCGACCTCGATGCTGGTCGCGGGCAAGCTCGAAGCGCTCGGCATGGAGGTCACCAAGCACAGCGCGCAGCCGCACCGGCCGAACGTGCTCGGCGTGCTCAAGGGACGGGCCGGCGCGCCCTCGCTCATTCTCAACGATCACCTCGACACCTATCCGGTCGTCGAGCCCGAGAAATGGCACATGACGGATTTCGATCCGTTCAAGGCGACGCGCCACGGCGATCTGCTTTATGCACGCGGCACGTCCGACACGCGCGGGAACCTCGCAGCATCGCTGCTCGCAGTGCAGGCCCTGATCGAAGCGGGTGTGAAGTTCGATGGCACCTTGATGTGTTGCTACACCGTCGATGAGGAGCGGAACGGCACCGAGGGCTCCATCTACATGCTGAACAAGGTCGGCCTTACCGCCGACTACGAGATCACCGCCGAGCCGACCGCGTGGGGTGACGTCAACAAGGACTGGGGCATGAACCTGTCGGTGGCCAATTCCGGCCACTGCCTGATCGAGCTCACCGTTCACGGGATCAAGTCGCACATCTGGCGGCCGGACATCAGCGTCAACGCCATCATGGAAGCGGCAAAGCTGTTGCCGAAGTTGAAGGACATGGCGTTCACGCATGTGCCGAGCAAGTTCATGGGCCATACGCCGCCCTGCTGCGCCGTGGTGCGCATTCGGGCCGGCCTGCCTGGCGAGATGCAGTTCTCGCCGGATGCCTGCACCATTACGCTCGCCGTGGTCGGCATCGTGCCCGGCATGACGCTGTCGAGCGTGATCTCGGACATCGAGCGTCTCGGACGGGACACTTTTGCGGGCGTGAACGACGTCAAGGTGGGGGTGCGCCAGGTGGCTGGATCGCTGTTCGTCAACGCGACCGAACCGGTGCCGGTCGAGGAGGAGCCCTGCCGCTCCTTGCGCACGGTTTACCGGCGTCTGATGGGCCGCGAGCTCGGGGTCAACCGCAAGAATGCCTTCAACGACACGATCCGCTTCCGCGAAGCCGGCATCAATGCAGTGACGTTCGGTCCCGGAGAAGACGGCTGGGCCGTCGACAACGAGAACATCTCGATCACCAAGTCGGTGATGGCGACGCGGATCTACGCGCTGACCATCATGCAGATCCTGGGAGTGCGGACATGAGCGTCGAGGCGAGCCCCATGGCCATTCCGATCTCGGCGGATCGCACGCGACGCGGCAGCCTGCCGCTGCGGCTTCCGAAGGTCTCTCGATCGGTGCTGCTCTCGACGCTTACCGTCGCAGTGCTGCTGGCTGGCTGGGCCATCGTCACGGAGAGGGGTTGGGCCAACGAGCTGTTCCTGCCGAAGCCGCAGGCGGTATGGGCCGCGTTCGTCAAGACGATGACGAGGGGCTATCAGGGTGCAACGCTGTTTCAGCATCTCGGCGCAAGCCTCTATCGTATCCTCACGGCGTTCACACTGGCCTGCCTGATCGGCATTCCGCTCGGCGTCATCATGGGCGTGTCGCGCAACGCACGCGCGCTGCTCAATCCGTTGATCGAGTTCTACCGGCCACTGCCGCCGCTCGGCCTTTACACGCTGCTGGTGATGTGGCTCGGCATAGGCGAGAGCTCGAAGCTGTCGCTGCTGTTTCTTGCCGGCTTGCCGGGCATCGTCATCTCGACGATCCAGGCCGTCACCAGCGTGGACCCGGTCTATGTGCGCGCCGCTCAGTCGCTTGGCGCGACCCGGCGCCACCTGCTCTTTCACGTCTACCTGCCGGCGGCGGGACCGCTGATTCTCGCCGGCATGCGCATCTCGCTCGGATTTACCTACACCGTTCTCGTCGCCGCCGAAATCGTCGCGGCATCCGCCGGCATCGGCTGGATGATCTGGGACGCGGCAAAATTCCTACTCTCCGACATCGTGATCATGGGGCTGATCGTGCTCGGTCTCACCGGCGTCGTGCTCGACCTCATTATGCGCGGCATCGCGAAACTGCTGATGCCGTGGGCCTGAATCCAATCCTGATCGTAGGGAGATCGACATGATCAAGAGACTGATTGCGACGCTCGCAGTTGCCACGTTGGCGCTCACGGCCGCGGTACGCGCCGAGGACAAGCCGGCGAAGGTGACCGTCGGCTATTTGAACCTCGTGAACGCGCAGCTGGTCACCAAGCATCTTGGCCTGCTCGCCAAGGAGATGCCGGGCGTCGACATCAAGTACGTCAAGATCGGCGGCGGCGGCGACATGCTGCGCGCGATCGCCGGCAACGACGTCGACTTCGGCGGTCTCGGCAACCCGCCAACCGCGATCGGCGCGACGCGCGCCCTGCCGATCAAGGGCATCCTGGTGATCAACATGCTCGACTACGTCGAGTCGATGGTGGTTCGCACCGACAAGAACATCACCTCGCTCAAGGACCTCAAGGGCAAGACGGTGGCGGCGCCGTTCGGCTCCACGACACACTACCTCCTGCTCCAGGCGCTCAAGGACGAGGGTGTCGATCCCGCCTCGATGAAGATCTTGGACCTCGCGCCGTCGGACATCGCGGCGGCCTGGCTTCGCGGCGACATCGACGCTGCCTGGTTCTGGGAGCCGAATCTCGGCAAGGCCGTGAAGAACGGCGGCAAGATCCTCGTCACCTCGGGCGACATGGCCAAGCGCGGTTACCCGACCTGGGACATCGGCGTCGTCATGAACGCGTTCGCGGAGAAGTACCCGTCCTACGTCGATAAGTTCATCAGGGCCGAATGCGAAGGCATCGAATTCTGGCTGAAGAACCCGGAAAAGACCGCGGAGATCATCGCGGAAGAGCTTTCGCTGCCCATCGAGGACGCGCAGCGAATGATGGAGGGCACCGGGATGGTTCCCTGCAACAGGCAGCTCACGGAGGAGTATCTCGGCACATCCGCGAAAAAGGGCAAGTTCGTCGACACGCTGGTCTCGACCGCCGACTTCCTGGTGAAGCAGGAGCGCCTGCCGAAGCTGCTGCCGCGCGCCGACTTCGAAGCCTTCATCCAGCCCGCATATCTGGAGAAGGTGATCGGCCGCTAAGGTCGGTGCCGGCGAGCTTGTCTCGCCGGCACATTGCCCAATTCCTGCAAGCACGTGATCGACATGAATCTCGCACCTCGCCACCTCCGTGCCGCCTATCGCAGCGGTGAGCTCAAGCCGTCCGATGTCGCCGCGCATGTGCTTTCGCGCCTTGACGACGCCGACCAGAGCGGCGTCTGGATCTCGACGGCAAATCCCGAAAGCGTCATGGCAAAGGCCCGCGCGCTCGATGCTCGCATAGGCGAGATCGGCCAACTGCCGCTCTACGGCCTCGTGTTCTCGGTCAAGGATTGTATCGATGTGGCCGGCGAGCAGACCACCTCGGCCTGCCCGGAATTCGCCTACACCGCGAAAGACACGAGCCCGGTTGTCGCCGACGCCATCGCCGCCGGCGCGATCTATCTCGGCAAAACCAACATGGATCAGTTCGCGACCGGCCTGGTCGGCGTGCGCTCGCCCTATGGCATCGCCCGCAACCCGCACAACCCGGACTACATTCCCGGCGGCTCCAGCTCGGGCGCCGCGGTATCGGTCGCGACAGGCACCTCGTCCTTTGCTTTCGGCACGGATACCGGC
Organism: Bradyrhizobium sp. LM2.9; assembly: GCF_054056555.1. NCBI lineage: Bacteria > Pseudomonadati > Pseudomonadota > Alphaproteobacteria > Hyphomicrobiales > Nitrobacteraceae > Bradyrhizobium > Bradyrhizobium sp. LM2.9. Next base: position 3,959,702 of record NZ_JBSRYJ010000002.1, on the reverse strand, counting down.
GGATCGGGCAGGGTGCCGGCGTCCTATTGTGGCGTGACCGGCTTCAAGCCCGCGCCCGGCGCCTTCAGTCAGCGCGGCATGGTCTATGCGTGCCGAAGTTTTGATACCATCTCGCTCTACACGCGCGATCCCCGCGATGGCCACGACGTCTATCGCGTCTTGGCGAGGCGCGATGCCGAGGACTGCTTTTCACCGGTAGATTTCGCCGGATGGACGGAGCAGGCATCCCCAGCGCGGCCGCTCAACATCGCAACGCCGCGTCCGGATCAGCTCAGGTTCTTCGGCAATTCAGAGACGGAGGCGTTGTTCGGCGATGGGATCCGCAAGCTACGGCAGCTCGATCTGTCGGTCGCATCGATCGATTTCTCGCCGTTCATTTCGGTCAACGACCTGATGTTTTTCGGACCTTTCCTCGCCGAGCGGGACGTCTCGGTCGGCGCATTCCTCGACGCCAACCCGGACGCGGGGGTGAAGATCGTGCGCGACCTCGTCATCGGCAGCCGGAAGTTCACGGCGGCCGACACCTATCGTGCGCTCTACAAGGTGAAGGAGGTCCAGCGATCGCTGCGCGATTTCTGGCAAGTTCACGATGCGCTGGTCGTGCCGACGGTCGGTACCGTGCTGAGCATCGACGACGTCGCGCGCGATCCGCTGACGGCCAACTTCAACAATGGCTATTACACCAACTACGCCAACCCGCTGGGCCTGACCGCCATCGCCGTTCCGAACGCCGTCACCGCAGCAGGCGTGCCCTATGGCGTCACGTTTCTGGCGCCGGCCGGCCGGGAGCGCCTGCTCACCGATCTGGCTTGCGCGTTCATGGAGGCGGCAGCCGAACCTCAACATCTGCGCCGCGTTGCAATCGGAGCGGAGACCTCCTAGCCTTCGAGCCGTCACTCGAAGGGAGACCGATCGTGGAGCGCAGCGATGCGCATGAGGTGGCCGATCCAGGTGAGCCGCGCGCTGAGCTGCCACGGCCCGGGACCGGACGTTATGTGCTGAAGGCGTTGGACAAGCCCGATCTGGACCTGGTGATGCGAACCGGCAGGCTCGCGACCTACCAGAACCGCGAATATCTGCTGCGGGAGGGCGAGCCAGCGAATGGCATCCACATCATCCTGAACGGGATCGTCGAAAGCACCCATGCCGGCACGCAAGGGCGCGAACTGATGCTGTCGACTTGGGAGGCAGGTGACTTCGTCGGCGCGCCCTATATCCTCGGCGATCATCGCCACAGCTGGTCAGCCCGCGCGCTTGGGCGGGTCGAAGCACTGCATCTCGACCAGGATGCGGTCCGCCGGTTGATCGCGCAGTCGCCCTCATTCGCAGTCGCGCTGATCGAGTGCCTCGGCTTCAAGGGCGAGACCTATTCGATGCTGGCGCAGACGCTGGCGGGACAGAAGGCGGCGGAACGGTTGGTCCTGCTCCTGGTCAAGCTGTGCGAGAACGCGGCCCAGGACGAGAGCGGCCCGATCTCGCTCGGCCGCATCACGCAGGCCAATCTGGCGCGCATGATCGGCGCGACGCGCCAGTCGATCAGCCTGATCCTCAGCCGCCTCCAGGGCGACGGCATCATCTCGACCGGCCCGACCAAGATGGTCGTCAACGATCTCGCCGCGCTGAGGAGGCAGGTTACCGACTAGGCGTGTACTCATAGAGGTCAGCTTACCGACGCAAAACGGAAGTCTCCCGCCTTGAGCATGATGGGCGGCTTGCGTGAAGGTTTTCGGCGCGGCCGCCAACCTTGGAACCGTCCGTTGTCATCCGCCATGGCTGATCAAGTGTGTCTTACCCAAACCGTAGCGAGGTAGCCACGATAGCGGCGGCGCTTGCGGAACTAAACCGCAATCGCGTGATTAGGAAGTCACTTGCAACCTGGACTATTAGGGGTACTGAGCTGAGCCTCGGAGGATGCAATCAAACCACTCGAGCATCAATTTTGGCTTTAGGATTCCTCGTTTCAGTCGCAACTTTGTTGCCCGAAAGCGTCGATGCCCGGCGCGGCGGCTCAGACCGGCGGAAGCGAGCGACCTTGGCGCGCAAGCTGTGCACTGCACAAGTAGAGAGAGGGTTGGCGGCACTTTGAAAGGAGATCGACGTGTACAAGAAAATTGCAATTGCATGCGCGGCCTCGCTACTGGTCAGCCATATCCGGGCCGCCACGCCTCACTATCCCGACGCGCTGGAGACGATACCGACCACCACCGAAAACATTAACGCTGGTCTGGAACTCGACGCCTATCAAACAGGTCTATCAGCCTACATCTGGGGATACCCGCTGGTCAGGATGGAACGCGTTGCGCGGGAGTACAGCGATGTGTCGGGGCCGCAGTCACCCACCAGTTATCGTGCGCCACTCAACCAGATCGGCTGGGCGGCGACGGTGGCGACGGTGGCGACGGCGGACGCCAAGGACATGCCGACACCGAACAACGACACGGCCTACATGAGCGCGGTGGTGAAGCTGGACGAGCCCTTTATCCTGCACGTACCTGATACAAATGACCGCTACTACGTGGTCGACGTTTTCGATATGTGGCAGAATCTGCAGCATTACGTGGGCCGTCGCGCCACCGGCACCAAGCCGGGCGACTACGCGCTGGTGCCGCCGGAATGGAATGGTCAATTGCCCGAAGGCGTCAAGCGACTCGATGTGTCCACCAACAAGGTATGGCTCTGGGGGCGAATGCGCGCGATAGAGGGCGAGGATCTTGCGCCGATGCACGCCTTGCAGAAGCAGTTCACGCTGCGCCCGCTAAGTCACTGGAAGGATACCAACTATGCGCCGGTTGCGGCAGCTCTCCCGCCTCTCCCCGCAATTGAAGGTGACGAATTCGGCTTCTTCACGCACTTGGCCGCTGCCCTCAAGTCCAATGCAGTGCCAGCCCAAGACGCCGCTCTTTTCGGTCAGTTCGCCCGGATCGGCCTGACAAAGAACGGCTTCGACAAATCCAAGCTGACGCCACCGCAGCGGAAGGGTTTGTTGCGGGCACTGGCAGACGGCCCGAAGGTCGCCGTCTCAGCCCTTGCTACTTCGACTGTCGACCGCAACGGCTGGAGCTGGTCCACAGGGCTCGACAACTTCGGCTATGACTACCCATTGAGGGCGCTGGTGGCAGGGCCATACCTCGGCGGTAACGGCGAGAAGGAAGCGATGTACCCGCTCCGGTCGACCGATGCCCAGGGCAATCAGTTGGCCGGAGGGAAGAACTACATGATACGTTTCGTCAAAGCGCCGCCAGTCAATGCGTTCTGGTCGCTCACCGTCTACGACGCAACCGACAAGCTGTTGGTCGAAAATCCAATCCACCGCTACAAACTCGGCTCAGGCACCAAGGGCCTGAACGTTCGCGCAGATGGCTCCGTCGAGGTGCGAATGCAGAACGCGCCGCCGTCAGGCGACGCCGCCAACTGGTTGCCGACCCCTAAGGGCCCCTTCTATGTGATCCTGAGACTCTATCAACCCACGGACGAAGTGCTGTCGGGAAAATATGAGCTGCCCCAGGTCGAACCCGTCCAGTAGCTGCGACGGACCACCAAGTCAGTAGCGAGGTTTCAATGGCCGCAGCAAAGCCTGGTGAAGGTTTTCGGATGCCGGCCCACGATGATGGCGCCACGCGCTCTGGGGCCGGCGTACGAAAACCTCCAAAGGAGGAAACCGCGGGACGTCGGGCGAGGTGGCACGTCAGGTGCTATGGGGATTTCGTCGCTGGCGGTGTGTGTGCGAGGTTCGTTGAACGCGTTTTGCGGACGCGATCGAGAAGGTTGGCGGGTTTGATCGGATGGGCAGAACCGGCGTTGAGCGGCGATTTGTTGACAAGCCTGATGGCGGATCGCTTAAGCGTGACCCTGAAGAAGAAACGCAACGCCGCCACGGTCGCATTGAGGGCTCCCGTGCCGACGCCGCTCTGGGCCACATGCAGCTGAAAGCGTCGGACGTCCTCGAAGCTCGCCTTGTCCGGCGACCGGCAAAGGAAAGCTGCCGAATTCTTGATCGTGCGGATGTAGCCTTGCTGGGTCTTCGGCGATAACGTCCGGATCGTCATGTCTTCGATCATGCGCCGGCGCAACGGGCTCATTGCCTCGTCGGTCATGGGGATGCTCCTGTCTTGAGTGAGGTTTGCCAACTCCTCATCTTCAAGACAGGACGCCCCACAGCGCTATCCTGTTTGCTGTGCCGCCGGCCGCGGCGCCCTACCGCGCGAGCGGCTTAGTCCTTTGAACCAAAGCAGACATCAGTGTTCTAGGCCGACACCGACGAGAAGCGCCTCGACGACAGTGGCAAATGCGGTAGGTCTTTTCCAACTCAACAGTCACTTCGTGGGAGCATTGATTGTCGCGGTCGCCGGCGGCGGGTTGGTGACGCCGTAGTGGTCAGCCAGGAAGTTACCCGGGTGGACATAAGACGCCGGTCGCGACCGTTCTGGCAGCATCGAAGCGTCCCAAACCGCCCATTCGCTTTTCAGCCGTTCGAATACGTCTTTCTCCCGGTCCATGAGGTTCGCTCGCTCCCGCGGGTCTCGCACGACATCGAAGAGAAATTCGTTTCCCCCTATCCGCAGATATTTCCGATCGCCGTCGCGGATGGCGCGCTGCGATCCCGCTTTATAGCGCCAGCACAACTTCCGGGGATGCGATCCCGCACCGCCGGCCAAGATCTGTCCGAGGTCCTCACCATCGGATGGATATGCCGCGTCCGGCGACGTGCCGGCGGCAGCCAGCAAGGTCGGCATCCAGTCCATCGTAATCGTGACCTGTTCGGACACCGCTCCAGGCGCGATCCGTCCGGACCAGCGAACGATCGCTGGAATGCGAATGCCACCTTCGAGGAGCTCATGTTTCATGCCGATGAACGGCCACACATCGGAGAATCGTTCGCCGCCGTTGTCACTGGTGAATATGACAATGGTGTTGCTGGCGAGACCGCTCGCGTCAAGCGCGTGTAGTACCCGACCGATATTGGCATCTAGACTTTGCACCATCGCCGCGTATGTCTTCTGGGAGCCGCCGTCGCGGTCAATAATGTTCCTGATCCGCTTTGACTCAGCCTCGTCGTCCGGCCCCTCCCATGGCCAATGCGGCGCCGTGAAATGCAGACTTAGCAGGAACGGCTCCTTCGATTTGGCGTAGCCTTCAAGAGTCTGCACCGCTCGATCGCCGAGGAGGTTTGTCATGTAACCGTGACGCTCAACCGGTACCTCCTGCTCGTAGAGTTGATGCGCAAGTCCGGGGAACGGCAATATGTACGTTTGCGAGGCCTCCGCCCCATGATTGAAATAATCGGCACAGCAGCCGAGTATCCCAAAAAACTGGTCATAGCCGCTTTTCAGCGGACTGAAATCCGGCAGATCACCAAGATGCCATTTTCCGACTAGAGTCGTGCCATATCCCACCTTCTTCAGCAGTGATGGTAAGGTGGGATGGCTCGGCGCCAAGCCAATCCCTTTCGGGCTTAAAGGAGAAAGTGGCTCTTCGAGCCCAAGCGGCAAGCGAGCCTGATAGCGCCCAGTGATCAGCCCCGTGCGCGTCGAAGAGCAATCAGGCGAATTGGAGTATGCCTGTGTGAATTTCAACCCCTCGGCAGCCAACCGGTCTATGTTCGGCGTCGTATAGTCCCGCTGACCATAGCAGCTTACGTCAGCGTAGCCGAGGTCATCCGCCAGGATGAAGACGATGTTCGGCTGTCGCGATTGAGCCGCGGCGGGACCGATCCGGCCTATTCCCGTGAGCGCCAGCGAACTCGCGGCGGTTGTTTGGACAAATCGGCGACGTGAAATTGCGCTCTGCTGGACCATGGATGAGTTTCCCCTTGCGGACTGAAGAAAATCGTCGCTTTCGTCAACAGCTTACATTGCTCCGTCAAAATATGCAGAACCAGAACCACCTCTAGGATTCCGTCCGCAACGTACATCTAAGCTATATGGGAAAGCTTGCACAATCGATCGTGCAAGAGTGGCGATTAGTGATTGATTTAAGGTCGGTCGTGTTGACGAGTTCATTCGGCACGAGTGTCTAACTCAGGTCTGAGTTTGGCCCATCGCTTCCGTTAGCGCGCCAGCGCCAAATGTCGGGTCATAGAGAAGACCGGTAGTTTTCGTCCGAGCACCAAACCGACGCTTTTGACCCGAACCGGCCGTCCATTCAACACAACCGCAACAACTTGTAAGGGCCGTGAACCTAGTCAGCAACCCTGACCAACGCAAAGCCACAAAACTCTGGTAGGTTCGAGCATCCGGGCGTTTGGCCCCTGCGGGGAGGCAATGGTGACAGACTCAGAAGTCTCCAGCGACCGACCGAATAAACCGGCATCCGATAGTGACCCACTGAACAAAACGCCATCTGATGACGAGCCTCCGGACCAACCGGCATCGACTCGCAACTTTAAGGGCCGCTTCCGGGTGCGAATGCAATTGATCGGCGGGGCGCTCGCTTCGATCGCGGCTATCGGTGCGATCGCGGGTGGCCTCGTCGGCTATTGGACTGTGTGGAAGACGCTCCGCACCGACGTGTTTCCGGACAAGCAACAGACGCAGAGGGAGGCTATGGCCCGGCCCGACATTGCTCCCCGCTTGTCACTTGTCATTCTGCCGTTCGCAAACGTCAGCAACGATCTGGAGCAGGACTATTTCGCCGACGGCATCACAACCGACCTAACGACCGACCTCGCGCAAATGCCCGGCGCGTTCGTTATCGGACGCGGAACGGCGTTTACATACAAGAACAAGCAGATCGACTTCAGGACGCTCGGCAAGGACCTTGGCATCCGCTGGGCGGTCCAGGGCGCGGTGCGGCGCAACGGGGATCAGGTTCGGGTCAACGTATCACTTACGGATATCGCGAGCGGTCGGGACGTCTGGTCCGATCGTTTCGACGGCGATCGTACGAACCTCGCCGCCTTGCAGGACCAGATCACAGCGCGGCTCGCTCGCTCGCTTAACATTGAACTGATCCAGGCCGAAAGCCGTCGCAGCGAAGTAGACCGATCGAGAAATCCAGACGCTACGGACTTCACGATGCGCGGCTGGGCAAAGCTCTATGGGCCGCAGTCGAAGATCCAAAATGGTCAGGCAAAAGACCTATTCGATGACGCGCTGCGCCTCGATCCGGACAACGTCGAAGCCATGATTGGCAAAGCGCGGTGTCTAGCGGCTGGTGTGAACAACCGATGGTCTACATCCGTTGTCGAAGACAAAAAGCAAGCGATCGACCTCATCGACAGAGTTCTGTCCAAAAGCTCGGCAAGCGCGAGTGCTCATACGACCAAGGGAACCATTCTTCTATTTGGACGTCCTGAGGAGGCATTGGCTGAATACGATACGGCGCTCGAAATTGATCCAAATAATCCAGCTGCCTACGCTACTAAAGCAATTGCACTCATCGCCTCCGGGCGCGCGCGCGAAGCCTTCTCGCCGGTCCAGTTGGCTCTCCGTCTCAGTCCCAGAGATCCTTTTGCTTTCCAATGGCGCTTCTGGCTCTGCCATGCACACTTGCACCTGCACCAATATGGAGAAGCCATCGAGGAATGCGGGCGCTCGGTCAATCTGAACAACTCGCACATGTACGCTTATGTAGATCTGACTTCGGCTTATGGAGCCACGGGGCAATTGGAACAGGCACAGCGGAGCTTGACTGAATTGAACAAGCTGCGACCAGACTTCACGATCCATTGGTACCGTGATCTTGTTTACTCAATGTCAACCAATCCGCAGTTTCGCCGCGAGATCGACGACATTCTCGATGGGCTGAGGAAGGGAGGGGTCCGGGAGCAATAAGAAGCAAGGCTATTCGCTTGCTGACGTCGACGGCCTCTTACATCTTGAGTGTCGCCTATTGGCCCATCTGCGACCTCGGAGGCCATCCGCTCTTCGGCCGGTGTTGGCGTTAAACCGGACATCAAGCGGCCGGCCGCTCAATGAGTGCACGCCCTCGCGCCTGGTGCCGTAGAAAATCATTTTCAGGCCGACTTCGACGGTACTGGGAGCAGCCCCATGCAGTGCTGCACCTCGGCCGGGACCTTGTAGGTCCGCATGATGTGGCGGCTGTCGCGCAAGCCGGATGCCTCACGCTGCACCACGAACATCCAGAGCGCGTGGCCGGCTTCCATCACCAGCTTGCGCCTGGCCGGTTGCATCGAGGCCGGCACCTCGGGGAGGGCATGGGCGGCGTCGAACTCGCGCAAGCGCGCTAGCGCCTGTTCGAGCGTGTGGCCCATCCGTCCAAGCGCGGAGGCTTGTTCCTGAACGATCTCGTAATGGAGGATATCGACCGGCGGCCGAAGATCACGGGACATGGGACCCAATATAGGACCGCCGGAACGGCCTGCAACGCATGCCCAGCTTGGCGCTACTTCGCCCGATAAGCCGCCAGGAACATCCGCGTCGCGCTGTCGACGACTTCGGTCATGCGCTCTTCCGACGGTGCGGGTGCGGCCTGGAAGACGAAGGGCAGGAAGAGCGAGGCCTTGCACAGCTCCATGAACTGCGACGCAGCAAGGTCGCAATCGTCGATATCGAGATCGCCAGTAACGACATGGGCTTTGAGATAGTCGGAGAGGCGGTTGATGGTCTTGTCCAGCACCCGCGCGTAGTAGCGGCGGCCGACGTCGGGCATGCGTTCGGCGATCGCCATCACGGTGCGGATTGCGGACCCGCCGCCGGGCCGGCACAGCAGATGGATGTAGGCCTGGCCGAAATCCTTCAGCGTGGTCTCGGCGTCGCGGGCGGGATCGAAATTGAACACGACCTGGCCGTGCTGCAGCGCCTCCTGCTCGAGGATGGCTTCGAACAGCGCGGATTTGTCGGCGAAGTAGACGTAAAGCGTGCCCTTGGAGACCTGCGCCGCGCGGGCGATCTCGCCCATGCTGGCACCGTCGAAACCGAGATCCATGAACACCTTACGCGCCCCGTCCAGGATCTGGCGCCGCTTGGAGCTGTCCTCTTCTTGGACGACGTGTAGTTGTTCGCGGCCGGTTACAACCATTGGTTTAGGGTCTCGGAAGGTTTTTGGATCGGTCCAGGGCCATGAAACCGAAATAAAGGATTCGGGCCAGTAGCGTCTGCCCGGGAATATTATCTATATTGACCGAACCGTTCGGTCAATGGTATTTGAGATGGGCGAGAGGGAACCGGCCGCACGGCGGCCGTCCCTCATCGCGCTTTTGGGGAAGCCTTTATGGCCGTATTGAGAGACCAGTCTGCGCGCGTTCTTCGCCAGGATACGGTGGAGACGCCGGCGCCCGCGGGCGGTGACGCCGCCACCGAGACGTCCGCAGTTCTCGCCGAGCAGTTGCGCTCTCATGTGACCGAGGAAACCAAGCGCCGCACCAGCGATGCGCCGGAGAAACCCGTGACCGACAAGCCGGCCGCAGCTCCAGAGGCGACCGCTGCCGCCGCCGCTCCGAAGTCGGGCAAGCGCAAATTCGTGATGATGGGAGTAGGCCTGGTGCTGGCGCTCGCCGCCGCGAGCTATGCCGGCTATTACACGCTGGTCGGGCGCTTCTACGTTGCCACTGACGACGCCTATGTCCGCGCCAACAATACCATGCTGGGCGCGCGCGTTGCCGGTCACATCTCCTCGATCCTTGCTGGCGACAACGCCACGGTGCGTGCCGGCGACATCGTCTTCCGCATCGACGACGGTGACTACAAGATCGCAGTCGACGCCGCCGCGACCAGGATCGCGACCCAGCAGGCCACCATCGATCGCATCGGCCGCCAGGTTGCGGCGCTCGACAGCCAGGTCGCGCAGGCCAAGGCGCAGTTCGTGTCCGCCGAAGCCGGCCTCAAGCGCGCCGACCTTGATTACGAGCGCCAGCAGGCGCTGAACAGCAAGGGCTTTGCCTCACGCGCCACCTTCGAAACTTCGGAAGCCGGACGTGACCAGGGCGCCGCCGCGGTCAAGGCCGCGCAGGCCGCCTATGACGTCGCGGTCAGCAATGTCGACGTCGCCAAGGCGCAGCAAGCCGAAGCGCAGGCGCAACTCGCCGAGCTCAAGACCACGCTCGCCAAGGCCGAGCGTGATCTCAGCTTCACTGCGGTGCGCGCGCCGGTCGACGGCACGTTCTCGAATCGCCTCGTCAGTGCCGGCGACTTCGTCGCGGTCGGCCAGCGGCTCGGCAATGTCGTGCCGCTCGACAACGTCTATATCGACGCCAATTTCAAGGAAACCCAGCTCAAGCGCATCCGTCCCGGCCAGCCGGTGACGATCAAGGTCGATGCCTACGGCATGCGCAAGTTCTCCGGCGTCGTCGACAGCATCGCGGCGGGTTCGGGCTCGGTGTTCACGCTGCTCCCGCCTGACAACGCTACCGGCAACTTCACCAAGATCGTGCAGCGCGTGCCGGTCCGCATCCGCGTGCCGAAGTCGGTCGCGAGGCAAAACCTGCTCCGCGCCGGCATGTCGGTCTATGCGACCGTCGACACCAACAAGGGCGCGGTCGACGCCGACAGCGAAATCGATCTCGACGATCCCACCACGGTCCATCCGCAGTAGCGCGCCGGCGCTTCGAGGTCAGGCCATGGCGAACGCCACCACCGCTTCACCTGCCATGATGGCGGACCCCGCTTCGGAGCGCATCGCGCCGAAGCGGCTGTTCGCTTTCATCATCATGGTGTTCGGGATGTTCATGTCGATCCTGGACATCCAGATCGTCTCGGCGTCCCTGAGCGAGATCCAGGCCGGCCTGTCGGCAAGCTCCAGTGAGGTCTCCTGGGTCCAGACCGCCTATCTGATCGCCGAAGTGATCGCGATCCCGCTGTCGGGATTTTTGTCGCGCGCCTTCGGCACGCGGCTGTTGTTCGCGATTTCTGCCGCCGGCTTTACGGCTTCGAGCCTGCTCTGCGGCTTCGCCACCACCATCGAGGAGATGATCCTCTGGCGCGCGCTCCAGGGCTTTCTGGGCGCCGGCATGATCCCGACCGTGTTCGCCTCAGCTTACACTGTCTTCCCGCGCTCCAAATTCCACATCGTCGGTCCCATCATCGGCTTGGTCGCGACGCTGGCCCCGACCATTGGGCCGACCGTCGGCGGCTACATCACCGACCTGATGTCGTGGAACTGGCTGTTCTTCATCAACATCGTGCCCGGCATCGGCATCACCCTGGGGGTGCTGGCGCTGGTCGATTTCGACGAGCCGCACTTCGAATTGCTCGACCGCTTCGACTGGTGGGGCCTGCTGTTCATGGCCGGCTTCCTCGGCACGCTGGAATACGTACTGGAGGAAGGCCCGCAATACGAATGGCTGCAGGACCCCTCGGTCGCGATCTGCGCCGCGGTCTGCGCCGTCTCGGGGATCGCCTTCTTCTGGCGCGTGTTCACGGCGGCCGAGCCGATCGTCAATCTGCGTACGTTCTCGAACCGCAATTTCGCAATCGGCTGCGTACTTCAGTTCTGCATCGGCATCGGCCTCTACGGCCTGACCTATATCTATCCGCGCTATCTTGCCGAGGTGCGCGGCTACAGCGCGCTGATGATCGGCGAGACCATGTTCGTCTCGGGCATCACCATGTTCCTGGTCGCGCCGCTGGTCGGCCGGCTCATGGCGAAGTACGACATGCGCTACATGATCGCGTTCGGCCTCGTCGTGTTCGCGATCGGCTCCTACCAGATGACCTGGATCACGCGCGACTACGATTTCTACGAGCTTCTCGTGCCGCAGATCCTGCGCGGCATCGGCATGATGTTCGCGATGGTGCCGACCAACAACATCGCGCTCGGCACGCTGGCGCCGGACCGGGTGAAGAATGCCTCGGGCCTGTTCAACCTGATGCGCAACCTCGGCGGCGCGGTCGGGCTTGCGGTCATCAATACCGTGCTCAACGACCGCACCGACCTGCACATCACCCGCCTGCAGGAGCGCGTGACCTGGGGCAATGCCACCGCGACCGAAACCCTGACCATGTTCATGCAGAAGTTTCAGGGGCTCGGCGACTCCACGCTGATGGCGATGAAGCAGCTCAGCCAGATCGTGCATCGCCAGGCCGTGGTGATGAGCTTCGGCGATACTTTCTTCATCCTGACGCTGTTCTATCTCGGCCTCACCCTCACGGTCACGCTGCTGAAGAGGCCGGCCTCGCCGTTCGGCGCCAGCGGCGACGCGCACTAATTTGCAACACTCGTGCGTGATCTCGCGCGAGCCCCGTTGCAAATCACCAATGGCACATCTATAAAGCGCACCTCATTCAATCGAACCGGGAGGATTTGCATGATTTCGTCGCATTCGCAGATCGTACGCCCGCGCTCGATGATGTTCTGGCTCGGTATGTGCTCGGCCTCCTAGAGGCCTCTTCCGCCAGCTTCGATTGGGCTTCCAGTTCCGATCGCTCCGCTCCCCAAGTCAAAGCCAAGTTCAAGTGACGCCGTCTCGGCCCTCGCGGCCGGCCTGCGTCCATCAATGGAGCCGGCCTGCGCCAAAAGCGGCCGGATGATGCCATGACCGCTCTGTCAAAAAAGCCCGCAGCGATACGCGTCGTGCTGCCCTTCGTGTTCCGGCACTGGCTGAAGCAGCCGGGGCGTACGCTTGTCGTCGTTGGCAGCCTGCTGGGCGCGACCGCCGCCGACTTGTTCATGCCGGTATTCTCGGGGCACCTGATCGATGCCCTGACGCGCGGTCCGTCGGATTCCGATGCGCGTCACGCGGCGCTGGTCGCGTTCGGCGCCATCGTGGCGCTCGGCGCGGCCTCGATGGTGCTGCGGCTCGCAGGACTGCAGGTGATCGTGCCGTTCACGCTGAAGATCATGTCCGAGGTCGCGCAGGACGCGTTCATGCGCGTGCAGCGCTTCTCGACCGACTGGCACGCCAACTCGTTCGCCGGCTCGACCGTGCGCAAGATCACGCGCGGCATGTGGGCGCTCGACCTGTTGAACGACACCGTCCTGTTGGCGCTGCTGCCCTCGCTGGTCGTGCTGATCGGGTCGATGGTCCTGCTCGGCGTGCACTGGGCCTCGCTCGGCGGGGTGATCGCGCTCGGCGCGCTGGTCTATGTCACGATGACGGTGCTGTTCTCGACGCGCTACATCGCGCCGGCCGCGCGCGTCTCCAACGCCTGGGACACCAAGGTCGGCGGCACACTGGCGGATGCGCTGACCTGCAACGCCGTGGTGAAATCCTTCGGCGCCGAAGCGCGCGAGGATGCGCGGCTTGGCCGCGTCATCAACCGCTGGCGCGTGCGCGTGCGGCGGACCTGGCTTCGCTACAACACCACCGCCGTGGCGCAGCTCTCGCTGCTGCTGGTCTTGCGCGCCTCCGTGATCGGCGGCGCGGTGCTGCTGTGGATGTCCGGGCATGCCTCGCCCGGCGACGTCACCTATGTGCTGACGAGCTACTACGTCATCCACGCCTATTTGCGCGACGTCGGAATGCACATCAACAACCTCCAGCGCTCGGTCAACGACATGGAGGAGCTGGTGGCGATCCATGACGAGCCAATCGGGATTGCGGATGCGACGGACGCGCGGCCGATTGCGATCGAGAGCGGCGAGATCGTGTTCGACGGCGTCACGTTCCATTATGGCGGCCATCGCGCGCCGCTCTACGACGGACTGTCGGTCACAATCCGCGCCGGCGAACGCGTCGGCCTCGTCGGCCGCTCCGGCTCCGGCAAGACCACCCTCGTCAAGCTGGTGCAGCGGCTCTACGACGTCACCGATGGTCGCGTGCTGATCGACGGGCAGGACATCGCGCTGGCCACGCAGCAATCGCTCCGCAGCCAGATCGCGATCGTGCAGCAGGACCCGATCCTGTTTCACCGCTCGCTCGCCGAGAACATCGCCTATGGCCGGCCAGAGGCCAGCGTGGAGGCGATCGAGCAGGCGGCGAGGCTGGCGAATGCGCACGACTTCATCCTGCGCCTGCCGAAGGGCTACGGCACGCTTGTCGGCGAGCGCGGCGTCAAACTCTCGGGCGGCGAGCGGCAGCGCGTGGCGCTGGCGCGCGCGTTCCTGGCGGACGCGCCGGTGCTGATCCTGGACGAGGCGACATCAAGCCTCGATTCGGAATCGGAGGCGCTGATCCAGCAAGCGATGGAGCGGCTGATGAGGGGCCGGACCTCGATCGTGATCGCGCACCGGCTGTCGACGGTGCGGAGCATGGATCGGATCCTGGTGTTCGACCGCGGCGAGATCGTCGAGCAAGGCACGCATGCCAAGCTCGCGGCCAAGCCAGACGGCATTTATCGCGGCCTGTTCGAGCGCCAGGTGGTGGAGCTCGGACATCTCGCAGCAGCGGAATGAATGACGCGCGGCCGGCGGACGAAGATCCGGAGGCCGCGTCGTCAAAGGTGGGATGACATGAAAGACCTGACCAACGGCTCCGTCGCGAAGCACATCCTGGCCATGGCACCGCCGATCATGGTGGGCATGATCACGATCATGCTCTGCCAGCTGGTCGATCTGTACTTCGTCTCGGGCTTGGGCGATGCCGCGGTTGCGGGCGTAGCGGCGGCCGGCAATGCCGGCTTTCTCGTCAACGCGCTGATGCAGGTGCTCGGCGTCGGCTCGGTGGCGCTGATCGCGCATGCGGTGGGTCGCAGGGATCGGCCCGATGCCAATTTGATCTTCAACCAGGCGATCGTGCTGTCGGTGCTGTTCGGCTTGTTGACCCTGGTCGCGGGCGCCGCGCTGTCGCGCGCCTACATGCGTTCGGTTGCCGCGGATCAAGCCACGATCGAGGCGGGGACCACGTATCTGTTGTGGTTCATGCCGGCGCTCGCGCTGCAGTTCGCGACCCAGGTGATGGGATCCGCGCTGCGGGCCACCGGCATCGTACGTCCCGCCATGCTGGTGCAGGCGCTTGCGGTGGTCATCAATATCGCGCTGGCGCCGGTCCTAATTTTGGGCTGGGGCACGGGCCATGCGTTCGGCGTTGCCGGGGCGGGGCTGGCGAGTTCGATCGCGGTGTTGATCGGCGTCGTGATGCTGCTTGCGTATTTCCGCAAGGTCGAGCGCTATGTCGCCTTCAATCCGGCGCAGTGGCGTCCGCAGGCGCACCATCTGAAGCGCATTCTCAACGTCGGTCTGCCCGCCGGTGGCGAGTTCGCGATGATGTTCATCCTCATGGCGGTGGTCTATTTCGTGCTGCGCGATTTCGGCGCGGCGGCGCAGGCGGGTTTCGGGATCGGACAACGTGTGCTGGGCCTGATCCAGATGCCGGCGCTTGCGATTGCGCTCGCCGCCGGGCCGATCGCCGGCCAGAACATGGGCGCCGGAAAAGGCGAGCGCGTGCGCGAAACCTTCGTCAAGGCGGCGCTGATCACCAGTGCCGTGATGCTCGGCTTCATGTGCCTTGCTCAGTCGAAGCCGCAGCTCCTGCTCGCCGGCTTCTCGAACGATCGCGAGACCATGGAGGTCGCTTTCCTGTTCCTGCGGATCATCTCGCTCAACATGGTGGCGCAGGGCCTGATCTTCACCTGCTCGAGCATGTTCCAGGGCCTCGGCAATACCAAGCCGGTGTTGTGGAGCTCGGCAACGCGCGTGTTCACCTATTCGCTGCCGGCGATCTGGCTGTCGACGCGGCCGGGCTTTCGGATGGAGTACGTCTGGTACCTGTCGATCGCGGCAACCACGTTGCAGGCGGGCCTGAGCTTGTGGCTGCTACGCCGCGAATTCGGGAAGCGCCTGGTGGTGCAAGAGGAGGCTCCAGAGCAGGCTGCACCCGAACCCGTGCCGTCTCCTGCACGTGCGCCCGCGTAGCGATCGCTTGTTCCCGGAAGAAAATGCGGACTTAGTGCGTGCCAAAACTGTTCCAGACGAGGCCGAGGCCCGACAGGAACAACAGACCGAGCACGACATCGCCAAAATGCTTGTCGCTCAATGCGTGATAGACGCGTGCGCCGGCCCATGCGCCGATCAGCGTGCCCGGAAATGCGACCACCGCGAGCCAGACGACCTTGAACTCAACAAGGCCCGAGGCCGTCTGCAACACCAAAGCGGTGGCGAGCACCGTGAAATTGAACAGCTGGAAGATGCCGCGCCGCTCGTGCTTGTTCCAGCCGCGGATGTTGGCCCACAGGATTGGCAGCGGGCCCGACAATCCGGCCAGACCGCCAAGAATGCCGCCGGCAAAGCCGATCGCGCCGTCGGCGATCCGACCGCCGAAGGCAATGGCGAGCGGCTTCTTGTTGAGGTACAGCGCGCTCGAGAAGATCAGCAGCAGCACGCCGACGCTCAGCTTGAACACTTTTGGATCGGCGGAGGCGACCAGCATGGTGCCCAGCGGCACGCCGATCAGTCCTCCGATCAGGAACGGCCAGACCAGCGAGAGATCAAAACTCTTCCACATCGACGGCAGTGTCGAGCTCTGCGCGATCACCGAGCAGATCAGCACCAGGGGCACCGCGAGCGACGGCGGCAGCACGTAGAGCCAGATGCCGAGCGCCATCAGCGCCGTGCCGAATCCGGCAAGGCCCGAGACGAAGCCTCCGGCCAGTGCGCCGAACAGCAGCAGCGCGTAGGTGAGCGTATCCAACCGATTGTCCCTGTTATCTGGGCGATCCCGAACTGTTGATCGCCATCGCTCGCATAGCACAGCTGCGGCTATGCCGGTCAATTTCAAAACTGCACGCAAGCGTGATCCCCGACGGCGGGCGTTCGCGAAAGACAGGCCTACATGTCCTCTGCAATGTGGGGGCCCGCCCGACGCGATCATGCGGTTCGATTGCCCGGTCACCCGAACGAGATTATGGAGAAGAACGATGACCCGCACGAAGATCGCCGTTGCAGCCGCGCTATTGTCGGCGGCGGCCTTGATGCCGACAATCGCGCAGGCGCAGTTTTCCGAGCCTGCGGCCTATCAGGCTGCCCATCCGGACCGCGATGTTCTGAACGGCGGCCAGCTCACGCCGGCCGCGCGCGGGGCCCGTGGCGAGACCGTTGCGCCGAGCGAGGCCTATGCGGCCTATCCGTCCCTCGTCGCGCCGGCTGTTCGCTCCCACCATCGCCGCCAGCATCGATAAGTATTGCTAGACGATCTGCCGGGTGTCGGCCGGCCTGTGCAGCGCGCCGACCAGGATGCGCAGCGCTTCGGTCAATTCCGCTCTGTTGCGCGCTGCGCCAAGCGAGACGCGTGCCGCGTGCGGCGTGGTCCCGTCGACGGTGAAGGCCTCGCCGGCGACGATGGCGAGACCATTTCGCAACAGATGCGCCGCGACGTCGGGGCGGCCCTCCGGCAGCCGCAGCCATAGATGATGAGCTGCCGACTTGGCCAGAAATTGAAAACCCTTCAACGTCCGCTGTGCGAGCTGCTGGCGGCCGATCGCCTCGTTGCGAATGGCGGTGATGATGCGATCGGCGATGCCGGTCTCGATCCAATGCGTCACCAGCGCGACCATCAGCGGCGCCGGCATCTGCACGGTCGCCTGCAAATAGTTGCGCATTTCCTGCTGGGAGCTCTCGTCGGGCGTCACCAGATAGGCCACCCGTAGCGCCGGCGCGATGCACTTTGACAGCGTGGTCGCCAGATATGTCCGCTCCGGAATGAGATTGGCGATCGGCAATGCGGAGCGGTCGAGCAGACCGTAGGCGTCATCCTCGATCAGCATCGTATCGGCATCGCTGATGATCCTTGCGATGGCGCTGCGGCGCTCGGGGAGAAGCGTCGCGGTGGTTGGGTTGTGCAGCGTCGGAATGAGGTAGACCGCTTTCGGCTTATGCGCGCGACACGCTTTCGCCAGCGCGTCAGGCAGGACGCCGCCGTCATCCATGGCGATGCCGACGAGCTTGACGCCGAGCCGCGCCGCGGCGGCCTTGATGCCGGGGAAGGTGAGGGCCTCCGTCAGCACCACGTCGCCGGGCCTGGCGAGATGGGCGAGCAGGTTGAATAGGATCGTCTGCGTACCGGGAAAGATCACGAGCTTGTCGGCATGTGCGTGCGGAACGCGTGCGCGCATCCAGCGCGCTGCGACCGCGCGCTCATGGCCGCTGCCGCCGGGCGGCTGGTAGTTGAGATGCGCGGTCAGGCCCGATTGCGCGCGGATGGCCTCGAGCCCTGCGATGATTCGCTCGTCCAGCTGCGCTTCGAGCGGATGCGGCGGCACGTTCATCGCGAGGTCGATCGCGACGGGATGCGGCAGATCGACCGCGCGGCGCACGCTGGTCTCCGACACGAACGAGCCCTGACCGACCCGGGCTTCCATGATGCCGCGGCGCCGCGCCTCGGTGTAGGCGCGCGTCACCGTGGTGAGGTCAATGCCGAGCGCTTTTGCGAGGGCGCGCTGCGTCGGGAGTTGCTGCCCGCGTACGAGGCGGCCGGCGGCGATGTCGGCCTCCATGGTATCGACGATGCGTTGATAACGCGGGCCATTCAGCTCCGAGATTGTAGGGGTCCAATCCATGCAATTTGAGCCCATATCCTTTGAATGTATGGATACAAGATAGTATTGTATGGATCAGCGGAAAGGAAGAGGTGCTGTCATGGCAACCGGTTCAGTCTCTCTCACGAAAGCGATGTGGCGCGGTTTCGTGGGCAAATGCCCGAATTGCGGCGAAGGGCATGCGTTCGGCCGTTTCCTGAAAGTGGCTGACGCCTGCGACCATTGCGGCGAGGAGCTGTTTCACCAGCGCGCCGATGATTTTCCGGCCTATCTCGTGATGGTCGTCGTCGGCCATCTCGTGGTCCCGGCGATCCTCGTGGTCGAGACCGCCTATGCGCCGGCAGTCTGGTTGCAACTGGCGGTTTGGCTGCCTGTGACGCTGTTCGCTTCGCTCGCGCTGCTGCAACCGACAAAGGGCGCCATCGTCGGGCTGCAATGGCAGATCGGCATGCACGGTTTTGAGCCGGGCAAGCTGCGGCGCGAGGCCGGTCAGCTTGCACCCGTCTTCGTGAAAGCGGATACGCGCGCGGCCTCGGGGCCGTAGCGTTTACAGCGCGCGACTGGCCGCTACACCGAACGTCACGGCGCCAGAGGCGCTGATGGCGGTGTTGCAAGAGATCGTCGGATAGCGAGCCCAAAATGGTGAGGGGCCCGATGCGATCAGCATCGAACCCCTCGTCACTTCTTGGTAGACACGTTTTCTTCTGCTCGAAAACGCTTTAGAATATCAGCCGGCCTGTAAGCCGGGTTCTGTAAGGCATCGTCCGCTTGCGCGAACGATACGTGACGGCCATTCCTCTGGGACCATGTTTGCACATGGCCTCGAGCAACCTACCCGGACGGCGGGCCTGACATCGCCCCGCGGCGTTATCGCTTTCGCGAACAGCCCGCTACGCCGTCCCTATTCGGTTTTGCTCCCGGTGGGGTTTACCATGCCGGCGCCGTTGCCGGAGCCGCGGTGCGCTCTTACCGCACCTTTTCACCCTTACCCGCCTATGCAGCTTGCGCTGCTTCGGCGTGGCGAGCCTTGCGGGCTTGTCACGCCACAGTCCCGTTAGGGGCGAAGGCGGGCGGTTCGTTCTCTGTGGCACTTTCCCTGGGGTCGCCCCCGCCGGACGTTATCCGGCACCGTATGTCAAGGGAGCCCGGACTTTCCTCCCCGGCGGCCTTTCGGCACTTGCCGGAGCGGCCGTCCGGCCGACTGACGGCTTACGCATGGAGCATTTGCGACGGTTCCGTCAAGCCGATATCGCCGCGCACGCGACCTTCAGATAATTTATCCTGAACATGTCGTTTGGGGTCTGGCTCGTTCGACTGGATGTCGGTGATCCCCCGAACACACAGGAGTGAAGCGATGCAGTATCTGCTGATGATCTACCAGAACGAGGTCGAATACGCGAAGAACGACGCTGCCACGGCCCAGAAGATGATGAGCGAATACCAGGCCTTCACGCAAGGCATCATCCAGAGCGGCAATTTCAAGGCCGGCGACCGGTTGCAGCCGACCACGACCGCGACGACGGTCCGCGTGCGCGACGGCAAGACGCTGACGACCGACGGCCCGTTCGCCGAAACGCGCGAGCAACTCGGCGGCTATTACCTCGTGGAGGCCAAGGATCTCGATACTGCGATCGAGATCGCGTCCCGGATTCCGTCGGCGCGCATCGGTTCGATCGAGGTGCGGCCGATCTGGGTCTACGACAAGTGATGGCGCAGCCGCGCATCGGCGCATGACACTGTCCGAGATCGACAAAATCTTCCGCGACGAGGCGGGGCGGGCGCTGGCCACGCTGATCCGCCTCGTCGGCGATTTCGATCTCGCCGAGGATGCGCTCCAGGACGCTTTCGCGGTTGCGCTGGAGCACTGGCCGGCGGGCGAGCTTCCCGACAACCCGCGCGCCTGGCTGGTCAATGTCGCCAAGCACAAGGTGATCGACCGGATTCGCCGGCAGGCCGTCTTCCGCGGCAAGCAGCAGGCACTTGTGCACGAGCTCGAGCTCAACGCGCAGGCGACCGACGAGCCGTCGGCGATGCTCGACGACGACATGCTGCGGCTGATCTTCACCTGCTGCCATCCCGCGTTCGCGCCCGAGGTCCAGGTCGCGCTGACGCTGCGCACCGTCTGCGGGCTCTCCACCGCGCAGGTGGCGCGCGCCTTCCTTGTCAGTGAGGAGGCGATGGCGCAGCGTCTCGTCCGCGCCAAGCAGAAGATCAGGCTCGCCGGCATCCCCTATGAGGTGCCCGAGCGCGACACGCTGGTGCCGCGGCTCGACGGTGTACTCGCCGTGATCTATCTCGTGTTCACCGAAGGCTATGTGGCGACGTCGGGTGCGGATTTGATGCGGCCCGATCTCGCGGCCGAGGCTATCAGGCTCGGCCGTTTGCTCGATCGTCTGCTACCCGATCGGACCGGCATCAAGGGCCTGCTGGCGCTGATGCTGCTGCACGATGCGCGCCGCGCCGGGCGTGAGACCGCCGCCGGCGATATCGTGCTGCTGGAAGAGCAGGACCGCTCACGGTGGGACCGTGCACAGATCGAGGAGGGCCTGCGTATGGTGGACGACGCGCTACGCGTGCCCGGCCGGCCGCAGCCCTATGCAGTACAAGCCGCGATCGCCGCACTGCATGCGCGTGCGCCGAGCTATGAGCAGACCGACTGGCCGCAGATTGCCGGGCTCTACGAGGTCCTGCTGCGTATCAACCCGTCGCCGGTGGTCGAACTGAATCACGCGGCGGCGGTGTCGATGGTCGACGGGCCGGCACGCGCGCTCGATCTGGTGGATGCGATCGCCGCCCGAGGCGGGCTCGATGGCTACGAGCTGTTGCCGGCGGTGCGGGCGGATCTGTTGCGGCGGCTTGGCCGGAATGAGGAGGCGCGCCAGGCCTATCGCGCGGCGACGGACGCGACGCAGTTGGAGCCGCTGCGACGGCTATATGCGCGAAGGATGAGGGAGATGGAGTAGTTCCTGCCTCATACTCCGTCATTGCGAGGAGCACTTGCGACGATGCAATCCAGACTGCTTCCGCGGAGGCAGTCTGGATTGCTTCGCTTCGCTCGCAATGACGGGGTGTGTGGCAGTCGCCCTCACTTCGTCGCGATGGTCGTTGCCTCCTGAGGGAGACTCCCCAACAGCGCCTGCAAGGTCGACAGGGTGGAGTGATCCGCGACTCCATCCAGTCGCGCCGGCCGGAAGTGCCGCTGAAACGCGGTGACGACTTCCATCGTCCCGGCGTCGTATTTGCCGGTCAAGGGAACGCCGTAGCCGTATCTGGCGAGCGCCTGCTGCAGGCTCAACACCTCGTCGCTGATGGTGCCGAGCATCAGGCTCTCGCCGCGCACGACCGGCGCGGGCGTGACCCAGTGGCCGACGCCTGAATTGGCCAGCGAATGCCACGGAAATTTTTCGCCGGGATCCTTCTTGCGCGCGGGCGCGACGTCGGAATGGCCGAGCACCCGGTGCGCGGGCACCTTGCGACGGAGCATGATGCCGCGGCACAGCGCGATCACGGCGGCGATCTGGCGCAGCGGGTATTCCGGATAGCCCCAGTCATGGCCGCGATTGACGATCTCGATCCCGATCGAGCAGGAGTTGATGTCATCCTGGCCGCCCCAGGACGAAACGCCGGCATGCCAGGCGCGCCTGGCCTCCGGCACACATTGCACGATACGGCCGTCTTCCAGCACGACGTAGTGCGCCGACACCTCGGTGCCCGCGGAGCAGAGCCGCGCCAATGCACCTTCGACGTCGGGCATGCCGGTGTAGTGCAGCACGATCATATCGGGCTGCCGGCCCTTGTTGCGGTCGCCATGGTTCGGTGAGGGGATGATGTCGGAGACGATCGAGGAATCCGGCTCGAACGTCCGCATGTTCGCCGCGGCCTTGGGAACCGGGAGAACGCGTTGACGCTTCGAATCAGATCCAGACGGCGTGGACGAACCGGACGACATAAACAGCTCAAGACAGACAGAGAGTGGGCCAAGCCCTTCTCTTTACTATTCCTTTACCCTCCACCGTGCGCAATCGGGAGACGGGGTTAACGGGTGCATTTTGGCGCATGTGTGTGGATGCAGCATCACCGTCGCGTCAGCTTTTCGACTTGTCACGAGCCGATCAACGCTTTCTTAACGCTAAGGGCCGTTACTGAGAGATGAAGAGCCGACCCGTGTCCGGAGGCGGCCAAAGCGTATTTTGGCTTGAAATCCCATGGCTGCCCGACAAATTCCACTGGGAATGCTGGGTTGGCGGCTCAGGGTCACCGGGCTCGGTAACCATGCTGGACGGGGGTTGGGTCGTGGAACCGCCGCGACGCGGAATCATGCGAGGCGTTATGAGCTTGTTCGTCCCCGATCTCGCATGGACGTCCGGCGGGGCGCTCGGCAGGCTTGGCGCATGAACTCGGCTCCGCACATCCCCGTTCTTGGCCGCGAGGCTGTCGACTACCTCGCCCCGCGCGAAGGCGGCCTTTATGTCGACGCGACCTTCGGTGCCGGCGGCTACAGCCGCGCGATTCTCGACGTGCCGGGAACCCGCCTGATCGCGATCGACCGCGACCGCACCGCAATCGCAGGCGGCGCCGAGCTGGTCGAACGCTCCGCGGGCCGGCTGACGCTCGTTGAAGATCGCTTCTCCAACCTCGCCGAGGTCTGCGCGGCTCAAGGCGTCGATGGCGTCGACGGCGTCGTGATGGACGTCGGGGTATCCTCGATGCAGCTCGACCAGGCCGGCCGCGGCTTCTCCTTCCGTCTGGAAGGTCCGCTCGACATGCGGATGGGGCAGGCGGGACCGACCGCAGCCGATGTCGTGGCGCGTGCCTCCGAAGGCGATCTCGCCGACATCATTTATCTCCTCGGCGAAGAGCGGCATTCGCGCCGCGTTGCCCGCGCCATCGTCGCGGACCGGCAGGAGACGCCGTTCACGACCACGCGCGCGCTCGCCGATCTCGTCGGCAGGGTGGTTCGTTCCAAGCCCGGCGATATTCACCCGGCGACGCGGACGTTCCAGGCCCTGCGCATCTTCGTCAACGAAGAGCTCGAAGAGCTTCAGACCGCGCTTGCCGCGGCGGAGCGTGTGCTCAAGCCCGGCGGTCGCCTCGTGGTCGTCTCGTTCCATTCGCTGGAAGACCGCATCGTCAAGAATTTTCTGGCCGAGCGTAGCAAGACCGGTGGCGGCTCACGGCATCTGCCGGAAGTGTCGCAGGCTGTGCCCAGCTTCCAGCTTTTGACACGGCGGCCGGTGATCGCAGGCGAAGACGAGGTCGCGCAGAACCCGCGCGCGCGGTCTGCAAAACTGCGCGCCGCCGAGCGCACCTCGGCGCCTGCGCATGACGATGGCGAGCAATCGCCCTGGCCAAAACTCTCCGACGTCATGAGAGGTGGCTAGCGCATGCGCTTCATCCACCTCCTCGTCATCGGCGCGCTGGTCTTTGCGGCGGCCTATGTCTACCGGATCAAGATGGACTCCACGGCGCGCACCGAAAAGGTGCTGCGGCTGCATGCCGAAATTCGCGAGCAGCGCGACGCCATCGCGGCGCTCCGCTCCGAATGGGCCAAGCTCGACGCGCCCCTGCGCTTGCAAGGCCTGTCGGACCGGCATCTGCAGCTCAAGCCGGTCAACGGCACGCAGTACGATTCACTGAAGAACCTGCCCGAGCGTCCGCCGCGGATGTTCAGGCCGGGCGAGCCGGATCCGATCGGCGCCATGCTCAACACCATCGAAGCCGCGAGCGATCCCGACACGGTGACGGGCTCCGTGCCTCAGTCCGAGGACAAGCAATGAGTGCTGTGACCCCGGCCAAACCTGCAGCAAAGCCGACTGAGCCCTGGCGGCAGCGGCTGATCCGCAGCCTGCTTTATGGGCGCAACGTCGATCGCGCCGCAAAGGCACGCGCGCGCGTCGGCCTGGCGATGCTCGCCTTCGTCGCGGTCTACGCCCTGATCGGCGGCCGGCTCGTGATGTTCGCGATCGGCGCCGACGCCCACGGCGCGCGCCGCGCCGCGGCGCAGGAGGTGGTCGCGACCGCGCGGCCCGACATCATCGATCGCAACGGCGCGATCCTCGCGACCGACGTCAAAGCGTCGAGCCTGTTCGGGGAGCCGCGCCGCATCATCGACAAGGATGAGGCGATCGAGCTCCTGACCGCCACCGTGCCCGACCTCGACGAGGTCGAGGTTCGCGAGCGCCTGTCGTCGCGCAAGGGCTTCGTCTGGCTCAAGCGTGAGATCACGGCGAAGCAGCAGCAGGACATCCACAAGCTCGGCATTCCCGGCATCGGCTTCCTGCGCGAGAACAAGCGCGTCTATCCGACCGGCAACGAGGTCGCCCACCTCATCGGTCTCGTCAACATCGACAACCAGGGCATCGCCGGCATGGAGAAGTGGCTCGACAATCAAGGGCTGGCCGATCTCCACCGCGCAGGTTTTGCCACCGACCGGCTGCAAAAGCCGATCGAGCTCTCGGTCGATCTGCGCGTCGAGCACGCCCTGCGCGACGAACTCCTGAAGGCCAAGGAGAAGTACCACACCAAGGCCGCCTCCGGCATCGTCTCCAACGTCAAGACCGGCGAGATCGTGGCGATGGTCTCCCTTCCGGACTTCGATCCCAACAATCCGAAGGAAGCGCACGACCCCGACCGCATCAATCGCCTGACCACCGGCGTCTACGAGATGGGCTCGACCTTCAAGGCGTTCACGCTGGCGATGGCGCTCGATTCCGGCAAGATCAACCTGAACTCGATGTGGGATGCACGGGGAAACCTGCACTACGGCAAGTTCACCATCCATGACAGCCATTCGCTCGGACGTTTCATCAATACCAAGGAAGTGTTCACGTTCTCGTCCAACATCGGTGCCGCGCGGATCGCGCTCGGCCAGGGCGTCGAGGCGCACAAGGCGTTCCTCGCCAAGATGGGCCAGTTGACCCGGCTGCGCACCGAGCTGCCGGAGAGCGCGGCTCCGCTGATACCGCGACGCTGGGGCGAGCTGAACACGGTCACCATCGCGTTCGGCCAGGGCATGTCGGTGGCGCCACTGCAGGCGGTGATGGGCATCAACGCGCTGGTGAACGGCGGCTATTTGATTCCGCCGACCTTCATGAAGCGCACGGAGTCCGAAGCGGCGGCGATGGCGAAACGCGTGATCAAGCAGGACACCAGCGACAAGATGCGGTTCCTGATGCGGCTCAATGCCGAAATCGGCACCGCCAAGACCGCCGACGTCAAGGGTTACTACGTCGGCGGCAAGACCGGCACGTCCGAAAAGGTCATCAACGGCCGCTATGCCAAGAAGCGCGTGCTCAACTCCTTCACCGCGATCATGCCCTGCGACGACCCGAAATATCAGATCCTGATCATGCTGGACGAGCCGCAGGCGATTCCGGAAACGAAGGGTTTCATCACCTCCGGTTGGAACGCGGTGCCGACCGGCGGCAAGGTGATCGAGCGGATCGCGCCGCTTCTGGGCATCGAGCCGCGGTTCGACCTGCCGCCGTCCGAGCGCCTTATTCTTGCAGCATCCAGGACAACCCAGTAATCAACCGGGTGGGCCGTTGCCGCCGCTGAGTCGGGATTTCCCTGAAGATTCGGCGCTCCGGTGCGGCATGTCGACTGGAAGACCATGAAGCTGCGCGACCTCCTAGGTCAGGATGTTCTGGGCAATGATGCCGCACTCGAGCCCGCTGTCGCGGCGCTCGATGTGAACGGCGTTGCCCTCGACAGCCGCGTGGTCAAGCCGGGCGATCTCTTCTTCGCACTTGCGGGCAGCAAGACCGACGGTGCGCGCTTCATCGATGCCGCGATTGCCGCAGGCGCGGTGGCGGTGGTCGGCGACCATGCGCCGGCGGCTGACAAGGTGCCGTTCATCACTGTCGCCAATCCGCGCCGTGCGCTGGCGTTGGCCGCGGCAAGTTTTTTTCCGACGCAGCCCGCGACCATCGCGGCGGTGACCGGCACCAGCGGCAAGACCTCGGTCGCGGCGTTCACGCGCCAGATCTGGGAGCGGCTCGGGCATGCCTCCGCCAGCATCGGCACCATCGGCCTCGTTTCACCCAAGCGCACCGTCTACGGCTCGCTGACGACGCCCGATCCGATCGCGCTGCACCGGCAGCTCGACGAGATCGCGCGCGAGGGCGTCACGCATCTCGCCTTTGAGGCGTCCTCGCACGGGCTCGATCAGTATCGCCTCGACGGCGTGCGCGTTTCCGCCGGCGGCTTCACCAATCTCTCGCGCGACCACATGGATTATCATCCGACCGTCGCGCATTACCTCGCGGCCAAGCTGCGCCTGTTCCGCGAGCTGGTTCAGCCTGGAGGCGCGGCGGTGATTTCGGCCGATCATGATTGCTCGGCAGAGGCGATCAGTGCTGCGAAGTCGCGCGGCTTGCGCGTGATGGCGGTCGGTCGCAACGGCGACGGGGCAGGCGAGGGCATTCGTCTCGCTGGTGCCGAAGTCGAAGGGTTTTCGCAAGTGCTCGCGCTCGAGCATCGCGGCAACCGCTATGCGATCCGGCTGCCGCTGGTCGGCGAATTCCAGATCGAGAACGCGCTGGTGTCGGCCGGCCTTGCCATCGGCACCGGCAGCGACGCCGCAAATGTGTTTGCAAGCCTGGAGCATCTCGAAGGCGCCAAGGGTCGGTTGGAGCGCGTCGGCGAACGCAATGGCGCGCCGATCTTTGTCGATTACGCGCACAAGCCCGATGCGCTGGCGAAGGCGCTGCAGGCGTTGCGTCCCTACGCCAGGCGCAGGCTGATCGTCGTGTTCGGCGCCGGCGGCGACCGCGATGCCGGCAAGCGTCCGATCATGGGCGAGATCGCGGCTGACAACGCGGACGGAATCATCGTCACCGACGACAATCCGCGCAGCGAGAAGCCGGAGGCCATCCGCGCCGAGATCCTCGCGGCCGCCAAGGGCGCGCGCGAAATCGGCGACCGCGCCGCGGCGATCCGCATTGCGATCGAGGAATTGGAAGAGGGCGATGCGCTGCTCATCGCCGGCAAGGGACACGAGACCGGGCAGATCGTCGGCGGAGAGATTTTGCCCTTCAGCGATCACGAGGCGGTCGCCGCCGCACTAGCGTCGAGGATTCCATGAGCGCGCCAATATGGACGGTGGCTGAAGTGGCACATGCGCTGGGCGCTGCCGGATCATTCCCGGACACGCCGATCGATGTCGTCACCCAGGACAGCCGGCTGGTGAAACCGGGCAGCCTGTTCGTCGCGCTGAGTGGCACGCCGAGTGGCGGCTTCATCTCGGCCTTCGCCAGCGCGCGTGATGGTTGGGAGTTCGCGGACAAGGCGGAAGCTTCCGGCGCGGTCGCGATGATCGTGCCGTACCAGATCGCCGGCATCCGCATTCCCCAGATCGTCGTCAAGGACACGCTGATCGACGGTCTCTGGGGTCTTGCGCGTGCCGCACGCGCACGCTTCAAAGGGCCGGTGATCGGGCTCACCGGCAGCGCCGGCAAGACCAGCACCAAGGAGTTTCTGGCCGCCTATCCCGGCGCCTATGCCAGCCCGGCGAGCTTCAACAATTTCTGGGGCGTGCCGCTGACGCTGTGCAATGCGCGGCCCGATGCCAGTCTCTGGGTCGTCGAGATGGGCATGAACCAGACCGGCGAGATCGCGCGGCTCAGCGAACTGACGCGGCCGACGGTTGCGCTCGTCGTCAACGTCCAGCCGGTGCATCTCGAGAAGCTCGGCTCGCTCGAAGCCATCCGCCGCGAGAAGGTGTCGATCGCCCTCGGTCTGTCCTCGGACGGCGTGCTGGTGCTGCCCGCCGGGATCAAGGCGCCGGACTGGAAGGGCAAGGTCGCACGCTTCGGCGAGAAAACCGAGGTGCACGAGGTCGCGCACGCGCCGCATGGCGACAGCTGGCAGGTCGTGGCCGCGCTCGGCAAGAAGGAGATCGCCTTCAGCCTGACGCCGGGCGCGCCGCACCGCGTGCAAAATGCGCTGGCCGCGCTCGCTTCGATTCGTGCGGCGAACCTCGATGCGGCGACGCTTGCGACCAAGCTCGACCGCGTCGGCATCATGACCGGCCGCGGCGTCGAGCAGGCGGTCGTCGGCGTCACCGTGATCGACGACAGTTTCAACGGCAACCCGGCCAGCGTTGCTGCTGCGCTGCAAAGCCTTCAGGCGCGCAACATGACAAGCGGCCGCCGCATTGCGGTGCTCGGCGATATGCTGGAACTGGGCGACGGCGCGCCAGGCTATCACGCCGACCTCGCCAAGCATCTCGACGGCATCGACGGCGTCTATTGCGTCGGGCCCCTGATGCGTCACCTCTTCGAGGTGCTCCCCGCCGGCAAGGGTCTCGGCTGGCACGACGATCCCGTCACGCTGAAGCCGGGCGAGGTCGCAAATCTGCTGAGGGCAGGCGATGTCGTGGTTGTCAAGGGCAGCAAGAAGATGTTCTGGGTCAACAAGTTTGTGCCGGGCCTAGTGGCCGCCTTGCAGGCAAAGGCGTAAACTGCTTGGAAGGCGCTGCTCCCGAATCCCACCCTTTGCGGCGCGAAACCGTCCGTTTTCTTTAGAGGTCGCCCGACCCCATGATCAAGACCAGCGAATGCGCGTGAGGCACGTCGAGTCCAATACCAAGAACACGGCCATAACCACGGCCAAAAACGCGTGCGAAAAGCGCCATAGGACCGTCTGAATGTTTTACTGGCTGATCGAGCTCTCCAACACATTTCCGGGCTTCGGTGCCGTTCGCACCTTCCTGAACGTCTTCCGCTACATCACCTTCCGCACCGGCGGCGCGGTCGTCACCGGCGCGCTGTTCGTGTTCCTGTTCGGGCCCTGGATCATCGACCATCTGCGCCTCCGCCAGGGCAAGGGCCAGCCGATCCGGGCCGATGGCCCGCAATCGCATCTCGCCAAGAAAGGCACGCCCACCATGGGCGGGCTGATGATCCTGTCCGGCCTCACGGTCGGCACCGTGTTGTGGGCCAATCCGCTCAACCCCTACGTCTGGATCGTGCTGGCAGTGACGCTCGGCTTCGGGTTCGTTGGCTTCTATGACGATTATCTCAAGGTGACCAAGCAGACCACGACGGGCTTCGGCAGCAAGCTTCGCCTGCTGATCGAGGCGGCCATCGCGCTGGTCGCCTGCTATGCGCTGGTGCGGCTGAACCGCGATCCCGCGTCGACCGCGCTGACGATTCCTTTCCTGAAGGACACCGTGCTGCATTTCGGCTGGTTCTTCATCGTGTTCGGTGCCTTTGTCATCGTCGGCGCCGGTAACGCGGTGAACCTCACCGACGGTCTCGACGGCCTTGCCATCGTGCCTGTGATGATCGCGACCGCGAGCTTTGCGATGATCGCCTATCTCGCCGGCAACGCGGTGTTCGCCGATTATCTCCAGATCAAATATGTCGCTGGTACCGGCGAACTCGCGGTGCTCTGCGGCGCGCTGCTGGGCGCCGGCCTCGGCTTCCTCTGGTTCAACGCGCCGCCGGCCTCGATCTTCATGGGCGACACCGGCTCGCTTGCGCTCGGCGGCATGCTGGGTGCGATCGCGGTGGCGGTGAAGCACGAGATCGTGCTCGCGGTGATCGGCGGCCTGTTCGTGCTGGAGGCGGTCTCCGTCATCGTGCAGGTGGTGTCGTTCAAGATGACCGGAAAACGCATCTTCCGGATGGCGCCGATCCATCACCATTTCGAGCAACTCGGCTGGACCGAGCCGCAGATCGTGATTCGCTTCTGGATCATCTCGGTGATGCTGGCGCTGGCGGGCCTGTCGACCTTGAAGCTGCGGTGACCGGTCGATGATCCCCGTGACGTCCTTTGCCGGCAAGACGGTCGCAGTGTTCGGCCTCGGCGGCTCGGGGCTCGCGTCCTGTCACGCGTTGAAAGCGGGCGGCGCCGAGGTGATCGCCGCCGACGACAGTGCCGAGAACGTCGCCAAGGCCGCGCAGGCGGGCTTCATCACGCGCTGATTTGCGAAACGTCTCCTGGGCGAATTTCGCGGCGCTGGTGCTCGCGCCCGGCGTGCCGCTGACACATCCGGTCCCGCATTGGAGCGTGCTGAAGGCGCGCGAGGTGGGCGTCGAGGTGATCGGCGACATCGAGCTGTTCTGCCGCGAGCGGCGGCGGAACGCGCCGGACGCGCCGTTCGTCGCCATCACCGGCACCAACGGCAAGTCGACCACCACGGCGCTGATCGCGCACCTGACGAAAGTTGCCGGCTACGACACCCAGATGGGCGGCAATATCGGCACTGCGATCCTGTCGCTGGAGCCGCCGCGCATGGGCCGCGTCCACGTCATCGAGATGTCGTCCTACCAGATCGACCTCACGCCCTCGCTCGATCCCTCCGTCGGCATTTTGCTCAATGTCAGCGAGGACCATATCGACCGTCACGGCACCATCGCGCATTACGCCGCGGTGAAGGAACGCCTCGTTGCCGGTGTGCAGGGCGGCGGCACCGCGATCGTCGGTGTCGACGACGGGTTTTGCCGCGACATCGCCGACCGGCTCGATCGCGCAGGCAAGAAGGTGGAGCGCATTTCCGTCAAGAACCCGTTGGCGAGCGGCATCCATGTCGAGCACGGCACCATTGTGCGCAATTCGGGCGGCGCCCGCAGCGAAGTTGCCAGACTCGGCGGCATCGGCTCGCTGCGCGGCCTGCACAATGCGCAGAACGCGGCGTGCGCCGCAGCCGCCGCGCTCGCGATGGGCATCAGCCTCGATGTGCTTCAGAACGGCCTGCGCAGCTTTCCGGGCCTTGCACATCGCATGGAGCAGGTCGGCCGCCGAGGCAATGTGCTGTTCGTCAACGACTCCAAGGGCACCAACGCTGATGCCACCGCGCATGCGCTGTCGTCCTTCGGCGATATCTTCTGGATCGCCGGCGGCAAGCCGAAGGCGGGCGGCATCACTGGGCTCACCGGCTACTTCCCGCGCATCCGCAAGGCCTATCTGATCGGCGAGGCCGCACCGGAGTTTTCCGGCACGCTCGGCACGCAAGTTCCGCACGAGATCAGTCAGACTCTCGACGTCGCCGTCGAGCATGCCGCGCGCGATGCGGAGATGTCGGGCATCACTGACGCGGTCGTCCTGCTGTCACCCGCCTGCGCGTCCTTCGACCAGTACCGCAACTTCGAAATTCGCGGCACCAGGTTCCGCGAATTGGTGCAGGCGCTGCCGGGTGTGAAGCCGGTGGTGTAGGAGCTCTCGTGTCCCGGACGCGGTGCGGCACGAAGTGACGCTCCGCAGAGCCGGGACCGTGAAGTCGCAATGGGCCCCGGCTCTGCAGCGCACCGCCATAGCGTGTCGAAGACGCGCGTAAACGCGCTTAGAGCGCTGCGCTGCGTCCGGGGCACGAGACTCTCCACAAGTTCATCGATCTCATTAACCCCCCGTAAACCAACCTCGGCGACCAATGGACCGACCTCTGTCCGAAAGCGGCCGCCATGCTCTCCCGTGAAGAACGCACCCCCTTTTCCGAGTGGTGGTGGACCGTCGACAAGCCGCTGATGGGCGCCATCCTGGCGCTGATGCTGACCGGCGTGATCCTGTCGCTGGCGGCGAGCCCGCCGGTTGCGACCCGCATCGGCCTCGATCCCTTCCACTTCTTCAGCCGTCACGTGCTGTTCCTGGTGCCGTCCTGCATCGTGCTGCTCGGGGTCTCCTTCCTGTCGCCGCGCGCGATCCGCCGCAGCGCGCTGATCATCTTCACGGTCAGCATCATCCTGATCGTGCTGACGCTCGCGATCGGCCCTGAGGTCAAGGGCTCGCGGCGCTGGATCACGCTGCTCGGCGTCAATATCCAGGCCTCTGAAGTGGCCAAGCCATCCTTCGTCGTCATCGCGGCCTGGCTGTTCGCGGAATCGACCAAGCGTCCGGAAATGCCGGCGACCTCGATGGCGCTGGTGCTGCTCTTGATGCTGGTGTCGCTCCTGGTGATGGAGCCGGACTTCGGCCAGACCATGCTGATCCTGATGGTGTGGGGCTCGCTGTTCTTCATCGCGGGCATGCGGATGATCTGGGTGTTCGGCCTTGCCGGGCTCGGAGCGGCCGGACTGTTCAGTGCTTACCTGTTCGTCCCCCACGTCGCCGGCCGCATCAAGCGCTTCATGAATCCGGCCTCCGGCGACACCTTCCAGGTCGATACCGCGATGGAAGCCTTCTACAACGGCGGCTGGTTCGGGCTCGGACCGGGCGAGGGCATCGCCAAGCGCAGCCTGCCGGACAGCCACACAGATTTCGTGTTCGCGGTCGCCGCCGAAGAGTTCGGCATCATCCTGTGCCTCGCGATGCTGGCGCTGTTCGCCTTCGTCGTCATCCGCACGTTGTCGCGCGCCTATGCCAACGAGGACATGTTCTCGCGCTTTGCGGCCTCGGGTCTTGCGATCCTGTTCGGCGTGCAGGCGGCGATTAACATGTCGGTCAACCTCCAGCTCATCCCCGCCAAAGGCATGACGCTGCCGTTCATCTCCTATGGCGGCTCCTCGATCGTGTCGCTGGCCTATGGCGTAGGCATGATGCTGGCGCTGACGCGGCTGCGCCCGCGCACGGAGGTCGAGGCGAGCGGCCACGCCGAGGCGATGCGCAGCTACGCGTGACCCTCACCCTGAGGAGCCGCGCTACGCGCGGCGTCTCGAAGGGCGAGGCCACCGGCCGGGCCTGCATCCTTCGAGACGCGCGAAGATGCGCTCCTCAGGATGAGGATCAGGCAGTCTGGCCGGCTCGCTCGCAATAGCGAGGGAGACACTGTAAAACTCCCCGCCATGGACAAATCCCCCCTGATTCTTCTCGCCGCGGGCGGCACCGGCGGCCATCTGTTTCCGGCCGAGGCGCTCGGCGTCGAATTGATCCGGCGCGGCTTCCGTGTCCGCCTCGTCACCGACGAGCGCGCGCTGCGCTACAGCGGGCTGTTCACCAAGGACATGATCGACGTCGTATCGAGCGAGACCGCGCGCGGCCGCAATATCCGCTGCAGCTCGCCTATGCCGGCCTGACGCTCGCCGCCGGCACGCTGTCCGCCTACGGCCTGATCAAGCGATTGAAGCCGGTCGCCGTCGTCGGCTTCGGCGGCTATCCGACGCTGCCACCGCTGGTCGCGGCAAAATTCGCCGGCGTGCCCGGCATCATCCATGACGCCAATGCGGTGCTCGGCCGCGCCAACCGGTTCCTGTCGAGCCGCGTCCGCGCCATCGCGACGTCGTTGCCCGGCGTGCTCGACCGCGATCGGGCGCTATCCGGCAAGACCACGACAGTCGGAACGCCGATGCGACCGGCAATCCTCGCTGCAGCCGACGTGCCATATGCTGCGCCTGAAGTGAACGGCCCGCTGCGCCTGCTCGTCGTCGGCGGCAGCCAGGGTGCACGCATCATGGCCGACATCGTGCCCGGCGCGATCGAGCGCCTCGAGCCTGCGTTGTGGAGCCGGCTCGTTCTCACCCAGCAGGTGCGCGACGAGGACATGGCGCGCGTGCGCGCGGTCTACGACAAGCTCAAGATCAATGCCGAGCTTGCGCCGTTCTTCACAGATCTGCCGGCAAGGCTCGCCTCCAACCATCTGGTGGTGTCGCGCTCCGGTGCCGGCACCGTGGCCGAACTCGCCGCGATCGGGCGGCCCTCGATCCTCGTGCCGCTGCCCGGCGCGATCGACCAGGACCAGTTCGCCAATGCCGGCGTGCTGGCCAAGGTCGATGGCGCGATCCGCATCCTGCAGACCGAGTTTTCCTCCGATCGCCTCGCCGCCGAGATCTCCGCCTTCGCCGCCGAGCCCGCGCATCTTGCCGCCATGGCCGAGGCCGCCCGCAGCGCCGGCCGGCTCGACGCGGCCGAGCGGCTGGCGGATCTTGTGGTCAAAGTTGCGGGAATCTGACGCGAAAAAGCCCTTGTCTTCGCCTTCTAAAGCGGGGCATCCAGTAGGAAAGGCCCGCGGCTGATTTGGCCGTGACCATCGCCAGAGCCGCTCTTGCAGGGCGCGGCAAGGTCAGGGAACAACGCATGAGACTGCCGCGCGAGATCGGACCCATCCACTTCGTCGGGATCGGCGGGATCGGCATGAGCGGCATCGCCGAAGTGCTGCTCAATCTCGGCTATTCCGTGCAGGGCTCGGACGCGTCCGACAATTACAATCTCGACCGTCTGCGCAAGAACGGCGCGAAGGTCTCGGTCGGCCACAAGGCGGAGAACGTCGACGGCGCCGAGGTCGTCGTGGTCTCTACCGCGATCAAGCGCGACAATCCGGAACTGATGGCGGCGCGCGAACGGCGCATCCCCGTGGTGCGCCGCGCCGAGATGCTGGCCGAGCTGATGCGGCTGAAGAGCTGTGTCGCCATCGCCGGCACCCACGGCAAGACCACGACGACCACGATGGTCGCGACGCTGCTCGACGCCGGTGGCCTCGATCCCACCGTGATCAACGGCGGTATCATCAACGCCTATGGCTCCAACGCGCGTCTCGGTGCGGGCGACTGGATGGTGGTCGAAGCCGACGAGAGCGACGGCACATTCCTGAAGCTGCCGACCGAGGTCGCGATCGTCACCAATGTCGATCCCGAGCATCTCGATCACTTCAAGACGTTCGAGGCCGTGCAGGACGCGTTCCGAAGCTTTGTCGAGAACCTGCCGTTCTACGGCTTTGCCGTGATGTGCATCGACCATCCCGTGGTGCAAACCCTGATCGGCAAGATCGAGGACCGCCGCATCATCACCTATGGCGAGAATCCGCAGGCCGACGTGCGTTTCGTCGATCTGACACCGATGGGCGGCGGATCGAAGTTCAAGGTCGCGTTCCGCGATCGCAAGACCGGCCGCGTGCACGAGATCGCCGATCTCATGCTGCCGATGCCGGGACGCCACAATGCCTCCAACGCGACGGCCGCGATTGCGGTCGCGCGCGAGCTCGGGGTGTCGGACGAGGCGATCCGCAAGGCGATCGCCGGCTTCGGCGGTGTCAAGCGCCGCTTCACCAAGACCGGCGAATGGAACGGCGTCACCGTCATCGACGATTACGGCCATCATCCGGTCGAGATCACCGCGGTGCTGAAGGCCGCGCGGGAGTCCACCAACGGCAAGGTCGTCGCCGTGGTGCAGCCGCATCGCTACACCCGCCTGGAGTCGCTGTTCGAGGAATTCTGCACCTGCTTCAATGATGCGGATGCGGTGATCGTCGCCGAGGTCTATGCCGCAGGCGAGACGCCGATCGAAGGCATCGACCGCGACCATTTCGTCTCAGGCCTTCGCGCGCACGGCCACCGCGAGGTGATTCCGCTGCCGGCGGCGCCGGAGCTTGCGGGCATCATCAAGGCAATCGCAAAGCCGGGCGATCTCGTGGTGTGCCTGGGCGCCGGCAACATCACGCAATGGGCGTATGCGCTCCCCGGCGAATTGAAGGCGCTGGGGTAGGGCAGTGAGCTTTCCCGACATCACCCCCACTCTCAAAGCCGCGATGCCGAAACTTCGCGGCCGGCTGCTCGCGAACCAGTCGCTCGCCGAGCTCACCTGGTTTCGCGTCGGCGGTCCCGCGCAGGTGCTGTTCACGCCGGCGGACGAGGACGATCTCGCTTATTTCCTCGCGCATCTCGCAAGCGACATTCCCGTCTACGTCGTCGGCGTCGGCTCCAACCTGATCGTGCGCGACGGCGGCATAGCGGGCGTGGTGATCCGGCTGACGCCGCGCGCCTTTGGCGAGGCGAGCGCGAGTGGCGATGTCGTCACAGCTGGAGCCGCCGCGCTCGACAAGCGCGTGGCGGAAGTCGCCGCTTCCGCCAATATCGGCGGGCTCGAATTCTACTTCGGCATTCCCGGCACGATCGGCGGGGCGCTGCGCATGAATGCGGGCGCCAATGGCGGTGAGACCAAGGACGTGTTGATCGAGGCGCGAGGCGTCGGGCGCGACGGCACGAAGCACGTCTTCTCCAATGCCGACATGAAGTTCGTCTACCGCAACAGCGGCGTCGATCCCTCCATCATCTTCACCTCCGGGGGTTTCCGCGGCGAGATCAGGGATGCCGAGGCGATCCGCGCGCGCATGGCGGAGGTGCAGTCCCATCGCGAGACCGCGCAACCGATCCGCGAAAAGACCGGCGGTTCGACCTTCAAGAATCCGCAAGGCCATTCCGCCTGGAAGCTGGTCGATGCCGCCGGCTGCCGCGGTTTGCGCGTCGGCGGGGCTAAGGTCTCCGAGATGCACTGCAATTTCCTGATCAACACGGGTGACGCCACCGCGCACGACATCGAGACGCTGGGCGAGACCGTGCGTGAACGGGTGAAGGCAAATTCCGGAATTGAGCTACACTGGGAAATCAAGCGGATCGGAATTCCCGGCTAATTTGGACAAGCGACGAGAGAACATGCGCATCACCATCCTCTTCGGC
Source organism: Bradyrhizobium sp. LM2.9 (assembly GCF_054056555.1). Taxonomy (NCBI): domain Bacteria; kingdom Pseudomonadati; phylum Pseudomonadota; class Alphaproteobacteria; order Hyphomicrobiales; family Nitrobacteraceae; genus Bradyrhizobium; species Bradyrhizobium sp. LM2.9. The sequence continues at coordinate 3,923,071 of NZ_JBSRYJ010000002.1, read as the reverse complement.
GGCTCCAACCGCGAACGTCTGGTTTCGGTCGCGTCAGCCCAGGCGCTGCATCAGGCGCTGCCCGAGGCCGATCTCTGGTGGTGGGACGTCGAGGACAAGGTGCATGTCGTGCAGTCCAAGCAGCTGCTCGAACATGCCCGCCCGTTCGAGGACGAGTTCAAGCCGGGTACATCAGGCATTCCGCTGGCGCAGGCGCTCGACCAGGCCAAGGCCGAAGGTCGCGTGCTGGTGCTCGGCCTGCATGGCGGGCGTGCCGAGAACGGCGAATTGCAGGTGATGTGCGAGGCGCGCGGCGTGGCCTTCACCGGCTCGGGCTCGGCCTCCTCGCATCTTGCCTTCGACAAGATCGCGGCCAAGCATTTCGCCGCGCTCGGCGGCGTGACGCCGCCGGCCAACGTTGCGCTGGACGAGATCGACGAGGCGTTCGCCGAATACGGCCGGCTGATCGCAAAGCCCGCGAAGGATGGCTCGAGCTACGGCCTGATCTTCGTCAACGCCAAGCAGGATCTCGTCGCCGTCCGCAACGCGGCGAAGCACGAAGAATACGTGATCGAACCCTACATCGCCGGCGTCGAGGCGACCTGCGGCGTGCTGGAGCGGCGCGGACGGGTCGATCATCGCGCTGCCGCCGATCGAGATCATTCCGGGCGAGGGTAGCTTCGACTACGCCGCGAAATATCTCTTGAAGTCGACCCAGGAGATCTGCCCCGGCCGCTTCACGGCGGAGATCACCGCCGCATTGAAGCAGCAGTCGATGCTGGCGCACCGGGCGATGTCCTGTACCGGCTATTCCCGTTCGGACTTCATCGTCTCGGACAAGGGCCTGGTCTATCTCGAAACCAATACGCTGCCGGGCCTGACCAAGTCATCGCTCTATCCCAAGGCGCTGAAGGCCGAGGGCATCGAATTCGTCGACTTCCTGCGCGGTCTGGTCGAACTCGCCGTGCCCGGTGTGCGAAAATAATTAGGATTGGTTAACGGCCGAAGTGGCGAAACGGTCGGTTTTGGAACCCAAAACCGGTAAAATGCCGGACATTGCGGCATAAATGCCTCACCGGCCTGGGCAAAAAGCTCTCGTCGTTAACGAACTTTACCTTTTGTTTACCAGGACGTCCGAAGGTTAACGCTGGCGGCGCATATGACGCTTTGGCTGCCGGCGCGTGGACCGTTGCGGGTGTTGTCACCTCCAGCGAACGCTCTGAAGGGGAGAGGTTTTCTTCTGCTGAAGACCAGCACCCGGCCCGGCAAGTCCGAGACGTCATATTCGCCAGGACCCGCGCGATGTCGCGGGCAAACTGTTGACGAGCTCGTGCAATGGATGGAGCAGGAAGCCTCACTCGGTCGCTTTTCAGATCGCTGAGGCCCCAAGCTGACCTGAAGGCGGCCGCTATCGGAGCGGTCGTGCTTCTGCACGAGTGGGTGCAGGACAAGCGCGAGGAAAGACTTCACGGCGCCCGCGCGGCCGCCAGGGACAAGACCAAGGCCAAAGCCGTCGTCGAGCGCGAGCCGCCGCCGCGCGTGGTCGCGCTGGTCGAGCGCTTTATGCCGCGCCGGGTCGGGATCAGCATGACGGTGCTGCTCCTGATCGGAAGCTGCGGCTTCGGTATCGTCAAGGGCGGCCATCTCCAGGATTTCATCACCGCGGTCAACGACACCCGCAACGCGCTGGCCAATTCCGCGGGCTTCCGCATCACCTCCGTCGTGATCAACGGCCGCAAGCAGCTCAGCCAGGATGAGATTCTGGCGATCGGCGGCGTCAGCGGCCGCTCATCGCTGCTGTTCCTCGACGCCGACGCCGTGCGCGACAAGCTCAAGGGCAATCCCTGGATCGCGGATGCGACCGTGCTGAAGCTCTATCCGGGCCAGCTCATGATCGAGCTCACCGAGCGCAAGGCGTTCGCGCTGTGGCAGGAGGCCGGCCGGCTTTCCGTCATCGCCGATGACGGCGCCGTGCTCGAGCCCTATGTCTCGCGCCGGTTCCTGTCGCTGCCGCTCGTGGTCGGCAAGGGCGCCGATACGCAGGCCCGCGATTTCCTCGCGCTGCTGGCGCGCTATCCGCAAGTCAATTCGATCACCAAGGCCGCGATCTTCGTCGGCGAGCGGCGCTGGAACCTGAGGCTCAAGGATGGCCTCGATATCCGGCTGCCCGAGCAGGACGTCGGCAACGCGCTTGCGATGCTGTCCAGGCTCGACAAGGAGGACAGGCTGTTCTCCCGCGACATCGTCGCCGTCGACCTGCGCCTGCCCGATCGGCTTGTGGTGCAGCTGTCCGAGGACGCCGCCAAAGCGCGCGAAGATTTGTTCAAGGACAAGAAGAAGAAAAAGACCGGGGACGCCGCATGACCGGTCTTGATCGCACCCAAACGCCGAAGACACGCCCGATGTCGCACAAGCGCAGCGGCCTCGTCGCCTGCCTCGACATCGGTACCAGCAAGATCGCCTGCATGATCGCGCGGCTGAGGCCGTCGGCGCCGAGCGAAGCCCTGCGCGATCGGACCCATGCGGTGGAACTGATCGGTTACAGCCAGATCCAGTCGCGCGGCATGAAGGCCGGCGCGGTGGTCGATCTAGGCGAATGCGAGCAGGCGGTGCGCCAGGCCGTTCGGGCTTGCGGAGAAAATGGCCAAGGTGCGGGTCGAGTCCGTGTTGCTGTCGGTCTCCGGCGGCCGGCTCTCCGGCCAACTGGTCGAAGCTGCGGCCGACATCCGCGGTGGCGCCGTGACGCCGGCCGATGTCAGCCGCGTCACCTCCACCGGCATGCGCCACGCCACCGGCGAAGGCCGCACGGTGCTGCACGCGCTGCCGGTCGGCTACACGCTCGACGGCGTCAAAGGCATCCGCGATCCCCGCGGCATGGTCGCGCATCAGTTCGGCGTCGACATGAACGTCGTCACCTGCGACGCCACCGTGGCGCGCAACCTGATGCTGGCGGTCGAACGCTGCCACATCAACGTCGAAGCCATGGCGGCGAGCCCCTATGTGGCCGGCCTGTCGGTGCTGACCGACGACGAGGCCGATCTGGGCGCGGCCGTCGTCGAGATGGGCGCGGGCACGACAACGATCGCGGTCTATTCCGGCGGCCGGTTCGTGCATGCCGCGGGTTTTTGCGGTCGGCGGGCAACATATCACGATGGATCTGGCGCGCGGACTCTCCGCGACCATTGCCGATGCCGAGCGAATCAAGACGTTATACGGGACCGTCATCACCGGCGGATCGGACTCGCGTGAGCTGATGTCTGTACCGACAGCCGGTGACGAACAGGATCTGCCGCAGATCGTCTCCCGCGCTACCATCGCCAATATCGTCAAGCACCGTGCCGAGGAAGTCTTCGAAATGGTTCGGGACAAGCTGAAGGATTCGCCCTTCGCCTCGGAGCCCAACGGCCGCGTCGTGCTCTCCGGCGGGGCCTCGCAGCTCACGGGCCTCGTCGAACTCGGAACGCAGATTCTCGGCCGGCCCGTGCGGGTCGGACGTCCGCTCGGATTCGGCCGGCTGCCCAACGAGGCGAAGAACGCCGCGTTCGCGGTGCCCGCCGGACTTCTCGTCTACCCGCAATATGTTCACCAGGAACATGTCGAACCGCGGCATACGCGGCAGCAGGTCAAGACAGGGACGGGCGGTTATTTTGGAAAGGTCGGACGATGGCTACGCGAGGGCTTCTGATGAACCGGTTCCGCAATCTTCGAATTTCACCAACTCCCGCGGCCGTCGGCCGGGGCGAACCCACGCGCGCGTGATCGAGAGGCAAACATGACCATCAGCATCAATGTTCCTGATATTCACGAACTGAAGCCCCGCATCACCGTGTTCGGCGTCGGCGGCGCCGGTGGTAACGCCGTCAACAACATGATCACGGCGGGCCTTCAGGGCGTCGACTTCGTCGTCGCCAACACCGACGCGCAGGCGCTGACGATGTCGAAGGCGCAGCGCATCGTGCAGATGGGCACGGCGGCGACGCAAGGATTGGGCGCAGGCTCGCAGCCGGTCGTCGGCGCGGCCGCGGCCGAAGAGGTGATGGACGAACTCCGCGACCATCTCTCGGGCGCCAACATGGTGTTCGTCACCGCCGGCATGGGCGGCGGCACCGGCACCGGTGCGGCTCCCGTGATCGCCAAGATCGCGCGCGAGATGGGCATCCTTACCGTCGGCGTCGTGACCAAGCCCTTCCACTTCGAGGGCGGCCGCCGCATGCGCACCGCGGAAGCGGGCATCAACGAGCTGCACAAGGTCGTCGATACGCTCCTGATCATCCCGAACCAGAACCTGTTCCGGGTCGCCAACGAGAAGACCACCTTCGCCGACGCCTTCGCGATGGCCGACCAGGTGCTCTACTCCGGCGTTGCCTGCATCACCGATTTGATGGTCAAGGAAGGCCTGATCAACCTCGACTTCGCCGACGTGAGAGCGGTGATGAAGGAAATGGGCAAGGCGATGATGGGCACGGGCGAAGCCTCCGGCGACAAGCGCGCGCTGACCGCCGCTGAAGCCGCGATCGCCAACCCGCTGATCGACGATAGCTCGATGAAGGGCGCCAAGGGCCTCCTCATCTCCATCACGGGCGGCAAGGATCTCACCCTGTTCGAGGTCGACGAAGCTGCGACCCGCATCCGCGAGGAAGTCGACCAGGACGCCAACATCATCGTCGGCGCGACCTTCGACGAGGCGCTCGACGGCCTGATCCGCGTCTCGGTCGTCGCCACCGGCATCGAACAGGCCGCGATCGCCCGCAACAGCCAGGCCACCAGCGCTCCTGTCGCGAACGCGGCACCGCAGGCACCGCAGGCTCCCGCTGCTCCGGCCGCGGTTGCCGAGAGCCGCCTCGCCGATCTGACCGCGCGGTTGCGCGCCGACAATCAGCGCATGGCCGAGCGCGCCCAGAAGCTGGAAACGCAGATCCCGGGCGCCGCACCGGGCCAGTTTGCCGCCGCTCCCATGGCTCCGCGTGCGAACGTCGAGCGCGCTGCGCTCGCCGCCATCGCTGCCGCCGTTGCGGACGTGCCGCAGGCTCCCGCCCCGATGCAGACCTATGGCGACGTCACCGTGCGCCCGATCGCGCAGAAGCCCACGCTGTTCCCGGAGCCTGAGCAGGCGCCGATGGCCATGCATGAGCAGATGACGCCGGAAACCTTCATCCCGCCGCAGGCGGAGCGTGCGCCGGTCCGCACACCGCGGATGCCGCGTATCGAAGAACTGCCGATGCCGGCCCAGGCCGAGCTTCGCCAGGCCCGCGGCGAGCTTGAAGAAGAGACCCCGCAGAAGACCCGCCTGTCGCTGCTCCAGCGCCTCGCCAATGTCGGCCTAGGCCGTCGCGACGAGGAGAGCGAGGCGCCGATCGCGGCCCGTACCGCCGGTCCCGCGATGCCGCCGCTGCCCGATCGCCGGACCCAGAAGACCGTGGCGCAGCAAATCGCGTCCAGCGAGCCGGTGTCCGAGTATGCCCGCCGTCCCGCGCCGCAGGGCCTGGACATGCATGGCCGTCCCGCGCCTGTTGCCCCGGCGCCACAGGGAGACGACCATCTTGATATCCCGGCCTTCCTGCGGCGGCAGGCGACCTGAGGATTGTTACAATAAGGCAGACGAAAAAAGGTCCCGGCGGGAAGCTTGCCGGGACCTTTCCTTTTGTCCGGTACATATCCGGATTGCATCGCCAAGCAGCTGATTTTAAATCATTAATTACGTATTCGATGGTTCAGTAAAACTGCCGATAACGGTCCCGAACTTCGCTCTAATTTGGTTAAGCCTTGGCGCGAATACGGCAGGTTTGGGGTAACAATCGGTAAAAAAGCGTGAGTTGGCGCTGTTTGAGGCAGTGACTATGGTTTGCCGTGACTTGGGGATACGGATTCGGAGCGGGCGGCCTTGGCCGGTCAGTCGGGTTCAGTATAAGTCGCGATGGTCGTAGTGGGGCGGTTCCTGATGAAATTTAGCCGGCAAACAACGCTTCGTGCGCAAGCCTCCGTGGCAGGCGTCGGCGTTCATTCCGGTCTTCCCGTCACTCTCACGCTTGGGCCCGCTTCTGTCGACGCGGGTTTTATTTTTGTCCGCACAGGGCTCGAGGGAAGTGACCGCGAAGTTCAGGCGACCGCCGAGCAGGTGATCGCGACCGATTTCGCCACCGTCCTCGGCGATCGCAGCGGCCCGCTGGTTTCCACCGCCGAGCATGTACTTGCTGCGCTGCGGGGCATGGGCGTCGACAACGCCATTATCGAGATCGACGGGCCGGAAGTGCCGATCATGGACGGCAGCGCCGCGGCCTTCATTGCAGCGATCGATCAGGCCGGCATCGTGACCCAATCGGCACAGCGCCGCTTCATTCAGGTTTTGAAGCCGATCTCGGTCAAGGTCGGCGATTCCTTCGGCGAGATCAGGCCCTACGCCAGCGGGTTCCGCGCCGAGGTCGAGATCGACTTCACCAATCCTGTCATCGGCCAGCAGAGCTACGCCTTCGACCTCAACCCGGAGCGTTTTCGCCGCGAAGTCGGCCGGGCCCGGACTTTCGGTCTGATGTGCGACGTCGCGCGGCTCTGGAGCGCCGGCTATGCGCTCGGCGCCTCCTTCGACAACACCGTCGTGTTCGACGAGGAGCGGCTGCTCAACACCGAAGGCCTCCGCTACGCCGACGAATGCGCCCGCCACAAGGTGTTGGACGTGATCGGCGACCTCGCGCTGGCCGGTCTGCCGCTGCTTGGCGCCTATCGCTCGGTCCGTGGCGGCCACAAGCTCAACCACGCCGTCCTGACCGCGCTGCTCGCCGACCGGACCGCCTGGCGGGTGGTCGAGGGCGAGGCGGCCCGCCGCACCACCGCGCGTCCCGTGGGCGAAGTCGGTCGTGGCATCGTCGGCGGCCGGATCGCCGCGGCCTACGGGCCGGACGTTTCCTGAAGAGAGACGTGTCCTGACCGACCTCTCGTCGCGGCCACTTGTACCCGCCGACCCCGGGAAACTCCTGGTAACGAAGATCGGCTAGGATTGCGGCGCGGTCGCCTTAATCCGGGCGAAATGCCTGCCTATCCGGTTGGTTCAAGATCGTTTTTCGATTACACCGGCGTAGTCGCATGGCAGGCACCACGGCTACTTTTCGCGCCCATGACGCGGTTCATGGGCTGGCGGACACCGCACCATAGGGCGTCAGGGCAATACTCATGTCGGCACAGCGTATGACGCGCGGATATCTCCAGGTCTCGTCTCGAGTCCGTGGATCGCTCAAGGCTGCTACCTTCTTCGTACTCGCGCTGCCGCTGGGCGGCTGCGGCACCGGCGCGCTTTGGGACAAGTTCACCGCCAAGGACGACACCTTCGTCGAGGAGCCCGCCGACAAGATCTATAATGAGGGCCTGTACCTCATGAACGAGAAGAAGGACATGAAGGCGGCGAACAAGAAGTTCGAAGAGGTTGACCGCCAGCATCCTTATTCCGACTGGGCCCGCAAATCGCTGCTGATGTCCGCCTATTCGTCCTATCAGGCCGGCGACTATGACAGCTGCATCGGCGCGGCCACCCGCTACGTCACGCTGCATCCCGGCAGCCCGGATGCGGCCTATGCGCAATACCTGATCGCCGCCTCGCATTACGACCAGATCCCGGACATCAGCCGCGACCAGACCCGCACCGAGAAGGCGATCGCCTCGCTGGAAGAGGTGGTGCGCAAATATCCGACATCCGAATATGCGACCTCGGCCAAGGCCAAGATCGAGGGTGCGCGCGACCAGCTCGCCGGCAAGGAAATGAATGTCGGCCGCTACTACGCGCAGAAGCGCGATTACACAGCGGCGATCAACCGCTACAAGGCCGTGGTGACGCAGTACCAGACCACCCGCCATGTGGAGGAGGCGCTGTACCGCCTGACCGAGGCCTATATGGCGATCGGCATCGTCGGCGAGGCCCAGACGGCCGCCGCCGTGCTCGGGCACAATTTTCCTGACAGCCGCTGGTACAAGGACGCCTATAATCTTGTAAAATCCGGTGGTCTCGAACCGAGCGAGAATCAGGGGTCCTGGATTAGCAAGACCTTCAAGAAAATGGGCCTCGGCTAGGAAATAGAATTCCATGCTCGCGCGTCTGTCGATCCGTGACATCGTCCTGATCGAACGGCTCGATATCGAATTCGCAACGGGCCTCGCGGTTTTGACCGGCGAGACCGGTGCGGGCAAATCCATCCTGCTCGATGCCTTTGCGTTGGCGCTCGGCGGCCGCGGCGACGCCGGCCTCGTGCGCCACGGCGCGGAGCAGGGGCAGGTCACTGCCGTGTTCGATATCCCCAAAAATCACCCCGCCGCGAAGATCCTCGCGGAGAACGGGCTGGAGGATACCGGCGAGATGATTCTCCGCCGGGTCCAGTTCGCCGACGGCCGCACCCGCGCTTTCATCAACGACCAGTCGATCAGCGTGCAGACGCTGAAGGCGGTCGGCGCCGCCCTGGTCGAGATCCACGGCCAGCACGACGAGCGCGCCCTGGTCGACGCCGCCACCCACCGCCGCCTGCTCGACGCCTTCGCCGGTCTCGAAAAAGATGTCTCGGCCGTCGAAGCGCTCTGGGATGCACGTCGCACCGCCAACACCGCGCTGGAGGAACATCGCGCCGGCATGGAGCGCGCCGCGCGCGAAGCGGACTACCTCCGCCACGCCTCGGACGAATTGAAGCAGCTCGCGCCCAGGGACGGCGAGGAGACCTCGCTGGCTTCCCGCCGCACGACCATGATGCAGGGCGAGAAGATCGCCTCCGACCTGCGCGAAGCGCAGGAAGCGGTCGGCGGCCACCATTCGCCGGTCGCGACCCTGTCGGCCGCGGTGCGCCGGTTGGAGCGCCGCGGCGCCAGTTCGCCAGCACTGGTCGAGCCGGCGGTGAAGGCGATCGACATCGCGATCAACGCGCTGGAAGAGGCCGACCAGCATCTCCAGGCTGCCTTGGCCGCGACGGACTTCGACCCTTCGGAGCTCGAACGCATCGAGGAGCGGCTCTTCGCCTTGCGTGCAGCGTCTCGCAAGCATTCGACGCCGGTCGACGGGCTTGCCGCGCTTGCCGCCAGATATGCCGCGGAAATCGTGCTGATCGATGCCGGCGCCTCGCGGCTGAAAAAGCTGGAGCAGGCCGCGATCGAGGCCGACGCCCGCTATGCGGCTGCCGCCAAGAAGCTGTCGATGGCGCGGCAGAAATCGTCCGAAAAGCTCAACAAGGCCGTCAATGCCGAACTCGCGCCCCTCAAGCTCGAACGCGCAAAGTTCATGACCCAGGTCCAGACCGACGAGGCCACGCCGGGTCCGCAAGGGTTCGACCGCGTCGAGTTCTGGGTGCAGACCAACCCGGGCACCAAGCCAGGGCCGATGATGAAGGTCGCCTCCGGCGGCGAGCTGTCGCGCTTCCTGCTGGCGCTCAAGGTCGTTCTGTCCGACCGCGGCTCGGCGCCGACCCTGGTATTCGATGAGATCGACACCGGCGTCGGAGGCGCGGTCGCGGACGCCATCGGCGGGCGCCTGGCGCGGCTCGCCGGCAAGGTCCAGGTGATGGCCGTCACCCACGCCCCGCAGGTCGCCGCCCGTGCCGACCAGCATTTGCTGATTTCCAAGGATGCGCTGGACAAGGGCAAGCGCGTCGCCACCCGCGTCAATGCTCTGGCCGCCGACCACCGCCGCGAGGAAATCGCCCGCATGCTCGCCGGCGCCGAGATCACGGCCGAGGCGAGGGCGGCCGCGGACCGGCTGCTCAAGGCGGCGACGGCGTAGGCCCCGTGTCCCGGACGCGCGCAAGCGCGAGCCGGGACCCAGAACGTTATGTCCGGGGTACGAAACTGTAACCGCCTTTACCCTCCCGCCCGCTCCGTCGTATCCAAGCACCATGGCCAGAGCAGCAAAATCCAAACCGCTTCCCGACGTCGCCGACCTCACCAAGGCGCAGGCCAAGGTCGAGCACATGCGGCTCGCGCTCGAGATCGAGGGGCATAACGAACGCTACTACCAGGACGACGCGCCCACCGTCACCGATGCCGAGTATGACGCACTACGCCAGCGCTTCAACGCAATCGAGAAGCGCTTTCCGGAATTCGTCAGCGCGGACTCGCCGTCGCAGAAAGTCGGTGCTGCACCGTCAGGCCGCTTCAAGAAGGTGCGGCATGCCGTCCCCATGCTGTCGCTCGACAACGCCTTTGCAGAAGAGGATCTGCGCGACTTCGTCGGCCGGATCGTGCGCTTCCTGAAGCTCGACGACGACAAGATCGATTTCTCCGCCGAGCCGAAGATCGACGGCCTCTCGATGTCGCTGCGCTATGAGGGCGGTGAACTCGTCACCGCGGCGACTCGCGGCGACGGCGCGGTAGGCGAGGACGTCACCGCCAACATCCGCACGCTCGAAGACGTGCCCGAGAGGCTGAAGGGCCGCAACGTCCCCGAAATTTGCGAGGTGCGCGGCGAGGTCTACATGACCAAGAAGGCCTTCCTCGCGCTCAACGAGCGGCAGAAGGCTGAAGGCAGCACCATCTTCGCCAATCCGCGCAATTCGGCCGCGGGCTCGCTCCGGCAGAAGGATCCAACCATCACCGCCTCGCGCCCCCTCGGCTTCTTCGCCTATGCCTGGGGCGAGATGAGCGCGATGCCGGAGGGCACGCAGAGCGGCATGATCCACTGGTTCGAGCGCTGCGGCTTCAAGACCAACCCGCTGACCAGGCTCTGTCACTCCGTCGAGGAGCTGCTCGCCTTCCATCATTCGATCGAGGAGCAGCGCGCAAAACTCGACTACGACATCGACGGCGTCGTCTACAAGGTCGACCGCATCGACTGGCAGGAGCGGCTCGGCTTCGTCTCGCGCACGCCGCGCTGGGGCATCGCGCACAAATTCCCGGCCGAGCAGGCCATGACGGTGCTGCGGGACATCGAGATCCAGGTCGGCCGCACCGGCTCGTTCACGCCGGTGGGCAAGCTCGAACCGGTCGGCGTCGGCGGGGTGATCGTGCAGAACGTCACGCTGCACAACGAGGACTACATCAAGGGCATCGGCAACAAGGGCGAGGTGCTGCGCGAGGGCCGCGACATCAGGATCGGCGACACCGTCGTGATCCAGCGCGCCGGCGACGTCATCCCGCAGGTGGTCGACGTCGTCCTCGATAAGCGGCCGAAGGCTGCCAAGGAATTCCAGTTTCCGAAGAAGTGCCCGTGCCCGTTGCACACCGATGTCACGCGCGAGGAGACGGCGGCGGGAGAGGAGGGCTCACGCGCTCGCTGCACCGGCGAGTTCGCCTGCCCCTATCAGAAGATCGAGCATCTGAAGCTGTTCGTGTCGCGCCGCGCCTTCGACATCGACGGTCTTGGCGAGAAGCAGCTTCAGTACTTCTTCGACGAGGGCTTTGTGAAGGAGCCGGCCGACATCTTCACGCTGGAGAAACGCAACGCAAAGCTCAAGCTGGAGGACATCGAGGGTTACGGCGAAACCTCGGTGCGAAATCTGTTTGGCGCGATCGAGAGCCGTCGGAAGATTGCACTGGAGCGCTTTATCTACGCGCTCGGCATGCGCCATATCGGCGAGACCACAGGGCTGGCGCTGGCGCGCGGCTACGGCTCCTGGGACGCCTTCCACGATGCCAGCCTCAAGGTCGCCAAGGGCGACGAGGAGGCGATGGCCGAGATGGATGCGCTCGACCAGATCGGCGAGTCCGTGATCAAGAGCATCGCCGATTATTTCGGCGAGAGCCACAATCGCGGCATCGTCGAGCGGCTCACCAAGGAGGTCGAGATCATCGACGCCGAGAGGCCGAAGAGCAACTCCGCCGTCGCCGGCAAGACCGTGGTGTTCACGGGCTCGCTGGAGAAGATGACACGCGACGAGGCCAAAGCCACCGCTGAGCGGTTAGGTGCAAAGGTGTCCGGATCGGTGTCCAAGAAAACCGATCTCGTCGTCGCCGGCCCCGGAGCGGGTTCGAAGCTCGCGGAAGCCAACAAGCATGGCGTCAAGGTGCTGACCGAGGACGAGTGGTTGACGCTGATCGGGGAGTGAGGTTTTCTTTCGTCATTGCGAGCGAAGCGGTAACTGCCCAGGTGGCCGTTTGTATTCTCTTGACTGACCACATGTGTTTGTGAGTCAAGGTATGGGTGACGCCGCCAAATTCCTCATTGTCTGTGGACGCCCTGCTGGCCCTGATTGGGGAGTTGCAGGAGCGCAACCTGATGTTGGAGCAGCAGAACGCATTGCTGACGGTGCGTGTGGCCGATCTGGAGCGTCGGCTTGGTCTGGACAGCTCCAATAGCAGCAAGCCGCCTTCGAGCGATGGACCGGGCCAGGCTTCTCGCCGGACACAGAGCCTGCGTGAGCGAGGGTTGAAGAAGCCCGGCGGCCAGCCCGGCCATGCAGGCAAACACTTGAAGCGGTCCGAACGGGTCGATCATACGATCATGCATCGCCCTGTCAGATGCGGGCGCTGCCGAATGGCGCTGGAGGGTGAACAGCTGGAACTTGTCGGCAGCCGTCAGGTGTTCGATCTGCCGGCGCCGGCGCCGCTGCTCGTCACGGAGCATCAGCTCTATCGTTGCAAATGCAGCGGCTGTGGCGCGGTCACGACAGGATCGTTTCCACCCGAGGTAAGGGCGCCGGCGCAATATGGCGTCCGGTTGGCCGCTGTGGTGACCTATCTGTCGGCGGGACAGTTTCTGCCTGAAGATCGGCTCGGGCAAATCCTCTCCGATCTGTTTGGCGTGACCATCTCGGCCGGCACGATCGGACAAATGATCGCCCGGGCTGCCAGCCGGACGCAGGATTTCGCTGCGGCAGTCTGCGAGCAAATCCGCCGGGCACCGGTCAAGCATTTGGATGAGACCGGGTTCTGGGTGGGCGCCACGCCGCAATGGCTGCATGTCGCGGGCACCGCCGGGATCAATGGGCTGGTGCATTATCGCGTCTCACCCAGGCGCGGCGAGGTGCTGACGCAAGCGGCGCATATCGTTGTGCACGACCATTGGACATCCTATTTTCAGATGTCCGGTGTCACGCATGCGCTGTGCAATGCGCATCACCTGCGCGAGTTGACGGCGCTGGTGGACATCGATGGCGAGGCCTGGGCCCGGCGCATGCGCGGGTTGCTCCGCTGCCTGTGCCACGAAGTCAATCTGGCGTCAGAGCATCCAACCGACCAGACAGGCGCGCTGCGTCCCAACAGAATCCGCGCCGCCGAGCGACTTTATGACCGCATTATCCGCGCCGGTATCGCCTGGCACGAGGCGCTACCCGCGCTGCCTCGCGACATCAAGCGCGGGCGGATCAGACGGCGCACGGGCCATAATCTCCTGTTGCGCCTCAAGTTACATAAAGAGGCGGTGCTGCTGTTTCTGCACAACTCGGCGGTGCCGTTTACCAACAACGAGGCCGAGCGCGATGCTCGGATGATGAAATTGCGGCAGAAGATCTCTGCCGGCTTCCGCACCTCACAAGGCGCAGACAATTTCGCCACGCTTCGCACCCTGATCGGTACCGCTCGAAAGCGCGGATGGAACATGCTCGAAACATTGTCCCGATGCCCCACACAACTCATCCACAAACTCAGCGTCGCCTAACCGAGCAAACGGACCTGGGCAGTTACGCGAAGCGAAGCAATCCAGACTGTCAACGCGGAAAGATTCTGGATTGCTTCGCTTCGCTCGCAATGACGGGGAGGCGGCATACCGCCCCCTCACATCATCCCGCTCTCTTCCTCCTCCGCCTGCTCGATCAAGGTCTCGCTCACCACCACCTCGCGGCGGGGGACGAGGAAGATCATCGTGCAGGCGCAGAGCAGGGAGATTGCCAGCACGGCGGAAGTGAGCGGCAGCGTGGTCGCGGAATGGCCGCCGAGATAGGCGCCGAACTGCGACATCAGCGCGCCGATGCCTTGCTGGAGGAAGCCCATCGCGCCTGATGCGGTACCCGCGGCCTCCGGGCGGATGCTGATCGCGCCCGCGGCCGAGTTCGCCATCACGAAGGCATTGCCGGCCATCACGATCATCTGCGTGCCGAACAGCCATGCCGGCGCCTCGTTCCAGCCTGTGAAGCTCCAGAGCAGGTTCAAAAGGCTGCCGCAAAGCTGGAGCGCGAGGCCGAACCAGATCAACTTCTCCAGCGAATGCCTGGGCGCGAAGCGCACGCAGAGCAGATTGCCGACGAGATACGCAAAGCCCGTCGTTGCAAACCATGCGCCGTATTCGGCGCTGGTCCTGCCCATCTGCGTCACCACGATGTACGGACCGCCGCCGGCGAAGGTGAAGATGATCTGCGAGGCCAGCACCTGGCACATCACGTAGCCGACGAAGGCGCGGTTGCGAATGAGAATGCCGACGTCGCCGCGAAAACCGCCGCCGGCGGCGCGGGTGCGGCGCGTCTCCGGGAGCGCGACCGCGATGCCGCCGGCGACAATGATCGCGGCGATGGTGATGACGTAGAAGATCGCGCGCCAGCCGAATGCGGTCTCGATCAGGCCGCCGGTGAGCGGGGAGACCATCTGTCCGATCATCAGCGCCGCGACCACGAGGCTGATCATCGAGGCGACGCGGTCGCGTGCGTAGATGTCGCGGATGATGGCGCGGCTCACCACCATGCCGGCGGCGCCGCCCAGCGCCTGGAAGAAGCGCGCGGCGATCAGCTGCGGCAGGGTTTCCGCGAAGATGCAGGCGATGCTGGCGACCACCATCAGCGCCAGTCCTCCGAGCAGCACCGGGCGCCGCCCGAACCGGTCCGACAGCGGGCCCATGATGAGTTGCGACAGCGCGATGCCGACCATGTAGAGCGACACCGTCATCTGCGCGACCGAGATGTCGCTGCCAAATGTTGTCGCCAGCACCGGCAGCGCCGGAACCAGCATATAGAGCGAGATCGGCGCGATCCCGGTCATGACGACGAGCAGCAGCAACACCAGGCGCGAGGTCGCGATGTTCTTCGCCGTTTCCGGCGGCTTGCTGATCATGCCGTGCATGCGTGTCCGTCTCGTGGAAATTCGAATCGGACTGTAGCGTGCTCGCGCAAGACGGATATCGGCGTTTCGGAATGCGGCTATACGGATTCCGGGACGGTTATGATAACAGCGCGATGGCGACGAATTGGGCGCGGTTCGCGCCAGAATGAGAGTCCGTTGCGAAAGCAGCCTTGCGCAAATCGCTTAGTGCCATGCGGCTTCGGGACGGCGCGCTCACGCCGTCAGTTCCGCCGTCGCTTGATCGAGCCAGGCCTTCGTCGCCTCGTCCAGCGCCGGCCGGACCTCGGCCCTCACACGCGCGTGGTAGGTATTGAGCCAGTCGAGCTCGTCCTTGCCCAGCATGCCGACATCGATCAGCCGGCGGTCGATCGGCGCCAGGGTCAGAGTCTCGAACGCGTTCATCGATTTCTCCGCGCCCTTGATGTCGGCTTCGACCACCAGTTCGAGGTTCTCGATGCGGATGCCGAAACCGTCGGTCTTGTAGTAGCCTGGCTCGTTGGACAGGATCATGCCGCGCTTCAGCGGTGTGGTGCCGAGCTTCGAAATCCTCGCCGGTCCTTCGTGCACCGAGAGATAGCTGCCGACGCCGTGGCCGGTGCCATGCTCGAAATCGACGCCGGCGGCCCAGAGATATTGTCGCGCGAGTGTGTCGAGCTGCGCGCCGGTGGTGCCGTCGGGAAACGATCGCGCGTGCGATCGCGATGTGTCCGCGCAGCACGCGCGTGAAGCGGTCGCGCATCTCGCCGGTGGGGTCGCCGACCGCCATGGTGCGGGTGACGTCGGTGGTGCCGTCTTCATATTGCGCGCCGGAATCGATCAGCAGGAGATCGCCGGGGACGATCCGCCGGTTGCTTTTGCGGGTGACGCGGTAGTGCACGATGGCACCGTTCGGGCCCGTGCCTGATATGGTCGGGAATGACACGTCCTTCAGCGCGCCGGTGTCGCGGCGGAATGTTTCCAGCGCCTCGACCGCGTCGATCTCGGTGAGCTTGCCGCTTGCCGCCTCGCGGTCGATGAAGGCGAGGAAGCGCGCCAGCGCCACGGCGTCGCGCCGGTGCGCCGTCTGCGTGCCCTTGATCTCTGTCGCGTTCTTGACCGCCTTGAGCAGCGCAATCGGATCGCTGCCGCGCACCGGCTTGCCGCCGGCGCCCGTGATCAGCCGGCTGAGGGCGTCGGCCGCGGTCGCATTGTCGAGTGCGATCGATGCACCGCTCTTGGCGAGCGCCATCAGCGTCGGCGCCATCGCGTCGGGCTCGCGCACGTCGGCGGACTGCTCGAGATGGTCGCGGGTCAGATTGGAGAGCTTGCGGTGGTCGATGAAGATGGTCGGCCGTCCGTCCTTCGGCACCAGCGCATAGGACAGCGGCAGCGGCGTATGCGCGACGTCGGCGCCGCGGATGTTGAAGGTCCAGGCCACGGCATGGCTGTCGGACAGCACCAGCGCCTCGGCGCCGAGCTTGCCGATCTCGCTCCTGATCCGCGTCAGCTTCTCGGCTTCAGTGACGCCGGCATGTTGCATCCCGTGCACCGCGACCGGCGCAATCGGCGGCTGCGGCCGGTCCTGCCAGATCGCATCGACCGGATTGCTGTCGACGGCGACCAGCTCGGCGCCGGCCTTGGCGCAGGCGGCGGACAAACGCTCGGCTGCCGCAAAAGTGTGCAGCCACGGGTCAAATCCGAGGCGGTCACCTGCCCGCAGGTGTGTCGATACCCAGCTTTCCGGCGGGGGATCGATCAGGGATTCCACGGCCCAGGCCCTTGCATCGACCTGCTTGGCCGCCTGGATCGTGTAGCGGCCATCGACGAACAATGCGGCCTCGTGGGTTAGCGCCACCGCCAATCCCGCTGAGCCCGTAAAACCGGTCAGCCAGGCCAGACGCTCTTCCGAGGGCGGCACATACTCGTTTTGCTGCTGATCGGCGCGCGGGATCACGAAGCCGGTCAGCTTGCGGCGGGCGAGCTCTTCACGGAGCATGGCCAGCCGGGCCGCCAATGCGACGCCGGCCTCAGGCTCCTCGAATGTCTGGAAATGCGCTTCGAACATGGTGGATCACTTTAGGATCATGACGATCAGTCCGCAATGTAGACGCATTCGAGGCCGCATCTGGCATGGACTGTGCTTAAACAAGTTCCATTCGAATTGAGTGGAGTACAGGATGCAGCAGTTGCGCTTCGTCCGGATAATAGGGAAATTCGAGCAAGTGGTTCATCTCAACGGCGAGGGGACACACGATGCCAGCGTTCACGTTTGAGAAGATTCCGCCGCCGGTGCGCCGCGCCCCGACTGCGGCGACACCGAAGAAGCCGCGCGGCCTCCTCAGCCAGATGATCGACCGTTTCGCCGAACGCCGCGCAAAGCGGGCGTTGCGCGCATCGACACGCCGTGACGAGAAGCCTGCGAAGTAGCGCAGCGCCGAACGCAGCGCCAATCCGCCCTACGAAAGCTTCCGCAGCAACAGACTGCTCCACCCTTCGATCCGCAAATGCTTCAGCGGCACGAGGCCGCGCGCGCGGTAGGCGGCGATCACGGCGGGGGCCTGGTGTGTCAACAGGCCGGAGAGGATGACGCGTCCGCCGGGCGCGAGGTGGCCCGTCATCGGGCCCGCCAATTGCCGTAACGGATTGGCAAGGATGTTGGCCAGCACCAGGTCGAACGGGCCGCATCTGCCAAAATCAGGCGCGGCGAAGCCGGTGGCGCAGATCAGCCGCAAATGGTGACCAACCTCATTCAGAGAGGCGTTCTCGGCTGCCACCCGTACCGAGGCCGGGTCGATGTCGGAGGCCAGCACGGCGCGATGCAGCGCCTTCGCCGCCGCTATTCCCAGCACGCCGGTCCCGGTGCCGAGGTCGAGCAGGTTCCTTGGCCGGGAGCTCTTCAGGACATGGTCAAGCAGCAGTAAACAGCCGCGCGTGGTGCCGTGATGCCCGGTGCCGAAGGCGAGGGCCGCCTCGATCTCGATGGCGAGCTTGTTTGGCGTCACGCGGTCGCGGTCGTGGCTGCCATGGACGACGAAGCGCCCAGCCGGCACCGGGACGAGATCTTCCAGGCTCGCCTTGACCCAGTCCTTGGCCTCGATCGTGTCGAAGGCGAGCGTTGCCGCGAACTCGTTTCCTGCTGAGGTTGCAATGAGTTCGCGCAGCCATGCCTGGTCCGGCGCGTCCGCGAAATGCAGCGCGACGTCCCATTGTCCGTTCGACTGCTCGAAGGCGGCGACCGCCGCATCGCCCTCGAAAAACACCTCGTTGAGCACGTCCACAACACGCTTGGCGGCGATCTCGCTGCCGATCGAAAAGCTGGCGCGATGGGTGGGGGAAGACTGCATCCTAGGGTTCTGTCCGGTTCAATTTTTGGAACTTTTGTTCGCAATTTTTCGCACAACTTGCAATCTTGAGGTTAACCCGACCGCAGGTTGTGCTCCGTATATTTCCGGACGTTGAGGTCAACCAACACAGCTTGAAATGGAAATGGAGGCGAAACTTGAAGCGCATGATTTTGAAGTTCTGGTCCGACGATTCGGGTGCAACCGCAATCGAGTACGGCCTGATCGCAGCCGGTATCGCGCTGGCGATCATCACGGTGGTGAACAGCCTGGGTACCACGATGAACGAGAAGTTCACTTCGATTAGCACCTCCTTGAAGTAATTTCCGCCTCCCATTTTTCAGCGGCGTTACTTTCTTCATAAGACTGATTTCGACCAGCGCCCGTCGGGGGATTGCCCCTGGCGGGCGAAGTCGTTTTGGGGACTGGGTTTCGAAGGAGATGCCCACAGGCTATCCGCGCGTTCTCCGGACATTGTCCACGGCCTTATCCCCCGTTCGTCCCCAGATTTTCCACCGTCTTGTACCCGGCTTGACCCGGCGGGCCGAGACGGGCAACTCGGTAGTGTCTCAGTTTGAAATTTTGAATGCAGTCGGCGTGCACTCCAGAATTGTGCAGCCCCAAACACTCCCGGTAAATCGATTGATAATGGTTGAGTTGCCGCGTTCACCCCCGGTGACGGAGTAGACGCCTCCGCTCAAAAATCCCGCGAGCACGATTGCGCCCGCCAGCACGAATAGCCGATCCACCGCATCCTCCCTTGCGAAGCTTACCGCTAAGCATTACTTATAGCTTTGCGGGAGAGAATGCTGTGATTGAAGTAAACGTGTTTGTAGAGCCATACACCGCTGAATCTAGGTGCGCTCGTGTCAAGTTTCTCGCCGTTCCAAGAATTGGTGAGAATGTTGACCTGACCCTGCCTGGATTCGCGGGCAACGTGCGTGGCAAGGTCACCAAGATCACTCACACAACCGAGATTGATGGCGGGCAGCCAAGCGCCTACGTATTCATTACCCCTACGGACGACATTTGATGCCAAGAGGCCCTAAAGGCGAGAAGCGCCCAGCCGACGCTATCGGCAACGCCATCATGATCGCCAAGATCGCCACCGGCGAGATTGAGGATAATGATGCGCCGGAAACAAAGGCCGCTGCGGCCCTTGGCAGGCGCGGCGGTAAGGCTAGGGCAGCTAGCCTTACGCCCAAGCAACGGTCAGAAATCGCGCGCGTTGCAGCCGAAGCTAGATGGAAGAAAGGTGACGGCTCTTAGGCCGCCCCTTCTTCTTCGTCTGGCGTGTTCTTGCGCAATTCGACGTCGAAAGTCAGATCCAGCGGAAGCTGAATTGGCTCTTCTGTGGGGTGCGCTGCATTCCAGTGGTCTTGATCGTAAGTGAGCATGACGCCATCGCTGACCATTTGTTCTCGACGGCTTTGTAAAGAAACGTGCATCTGCATCCGCGTCGCTTCTTCGATATCGACAAAGAAGTGAAGCTGCGTCCCACCGTGCGACGTTTTGAGAGCGTGATAGACCCGATAAGGCTTACCGGTAGCCTTGTCGTATTCGATCACTTCGCGAGCGGCATCCGTGAATTGCCGTGTTAGCAAGTCAATAGGATCGGGTGGTGTGGGTAGCGGCCAACCTCTCCCCGCCGCCCAAAGGGCGACCTTACGCATATCGATTTCGGTTACCTTAGTCTCTTCTTTGTAGGCCCTTATCAGGCGCTGCATGTCCTTACGTTTTGACATCTGTATGTCCTCGTTAGTTACCGAGCGGTGTAACGTCTCCCCATCCGTCTACGATCGCATTCGGCGTGACGATCCCGCGGATTTTTATGATGTGATTGCCGAACCGGTCATAGCGCCCCGATGCGGTGACGCAATTGACCCGCAATCAAACCAGGATGAACGTTCGTCATCTTGGCAAAAGCCAAGATGTCACGCTCAGCAAACAATGGAGCCTTTCGAGCGATGAAGGCATCCATCATTTTCTTGGGCACACAAAATTCAGCCGCAGCTAAATTCGCTTGCCGTTCTTCTTCGGCTACGTTCTCGCCCGTACCTGCCTTTTCGCCCTCAAGTTCGGCGTCCAGCATCATGTGGTGAAGGCCGTGCCGCTGGCGAACATGCTCAAGTTCGTGTCGAAGGACGAACCAAAAATTGTCGTTCCGGTCGAAGCGCATAGAAAGGGCAACGACCGGAGAGTTGTCGTTTAGCCAAAAGCAAACACCATCAATCTTTGCGGTCGGAAGCGATTCGACCACAAGAAAGCGAATGCCGTGCTCCGCCAAAATTCGGGGCACTTTGCGAGCTTCTTCGGCTGCCCCCAAAAGATTCTTGAGTTTGGCGAAGATCGTTGGCATGGCGGCCGGATCAAATCTGGCCACAAGCATTTGACTCGCCATCTGCCGCACACGGTACAGCCAAGCGAGTTGGGCCGGGGTTGCTTCCGTATTCACGTTTGTTTTCTTGGCGGCGTGCGGAAGAATTTCGATGTCGTCCAGCCGGTTGACGCCGAAAAATCGCATCAACTCTGAGGGGATGGATTCGTCTCGAATATCCTTGGCGTTAATCCAGCCGCGCTTGATCATCTCCGAAACCGGCAGGTCCCCATACAACTTGGCGCGGGCCATCCGTTTCGGATCGGGCTGGTTCGATATCCGCGCCTTGGCTAGGTCGTATGACTTTTGCAATTCCAAAAAGCGCTCTGCGCGGACGCCGAACACTTCCTCTAAGGTCAGCGCCAGATCGGCGTCGACGCTGCGCTTATCGGTGACCAAGCGCCCAACGCCGCTCTCATCTATCTCCAGAACGATGCCCAAAACACGGTTGGACCAGCCGTTGGCCTCTAAAAGCGCCTTTATCAGCTGGCCGGGAGTGCGAAAGTCTGGCGAATCAGGGTTCATAATCATAAAGATAGCCAACTTGCGCTAAAACGCAAGCTGAAACTAATGCTTGACTGCAAGCAGAATAAGTTCATTATGAAATCCATGAACAAGCTGCCCCTGCAAACCCGCGTTCAAATCATCCAGATGCTCCGCGAGGGGTCGTCCATGCGGTCGATCTCCCGGATCACCGGGGTTTCGATCAACACCGTTTCCAAGCTGCTGATCGATGCCGGACTGGCTTGCGCGCGCTTCCATGACGTTACGGTGCGCGGCGTGACGGCGAAGGCTGTCCAGTGCGATGAAATCTGGTCGTTCGCCTATGCGAAGCAAAAGAACGTCAAGTTCGCCAAGGCCGCCCCTGATGCCGCTGGCGACGTGTGGACGTGGACGGCGCTGGATGCCGACTCCAAGCTGATCGTGTCATGGCACGTTGGCGACCGCAGCCAGCACACTGGCATCGCCTTCAGGGGCGACTTGAAGGCGCGCCTTGCCAACCGCGTCCAGCTCACCACGGACGGCCACAAGGCCTATTTGAAGGCCGTTGCCGCCGTCGATTTCGACGCCGATTATGCGATGCTGAACAAGATTTTCGCGACGGACTACGCTGGCGCTGACCGCTACAGCCCGCCCAAGTGCATCGGCGCGATCAAGAACCCGATCATGGGCAACCCGGACCCGGACCTTATCAATACGTCCTTTGTCGAGCGCCAGAACCTCACCATGCGCATGTCAATGCGCCGGTTCACCCGCCTGACCAATGCCTTCAGCAAGAAATTTGAAAACCACTGCCACGCGCTGGCGCTCTATTTCGTGTTCTACAACTTCTGCCGCGTCCACAAGACGCTTGGCGCTACCCCAGCAATGGCTGCGGGCTTGATCGACCGCGTTATGAAGGTGACGGACGTGGTTGCGCTGATCGACGCCGCCAACCCGGTCGCGGCCGTTCGCGGTCCCTACAAGAAGCGCGAATCCGATGAGATTTCAAACTGAGACACTACCGGCAACTCACCGCCCTTTCACAGCGCTACCAACAGCTCGTCCACAGGCCTATCCACGGCTTCCGAACAGCGATCGGTGATCCCTCAGGATCGCCTGGGCGGCGTTGTGGCCGGGAGCGCCGGTGACGCCGCCGCCGGGGTGGGCGCCGGAGCCGCAGTGGTAAAGGCCCTTCAGGGGCCCGCGATAATCGGCGTGGCCCAGCATCGGCCGCGCCGAGAACAGCTGGTTCAGCGTCAGCGCGCCGTGGAATATGTCGCCTCCCAACAAGCCGAACTGCCGTTCAAGGTCGAGCGGTGACAGGATCTGGCGGCCGAGCACGCTTGTCGCAAAACCCGGCGCGTATTTGTCCACCGTTGCGATCATGAGGTCGGCAACCTCGTCGCGATGGTCGTCCCACGACTTTCCATCGGGAAGCTCCGGCGCGACATGCTGGCAGAACAGGCTCGCGACATGTTGCCCTGCGGGCGCGAGCGTGTCGTTCGAGCGTCGAGGGGATCAGCATTTCCACGACAGGCTCTCGGCTCCAGCCGTGCGCGCGGGCATCGAGAAAGGCGCGGTCCATGTAGCCGAGACTGGGCGCCAGGATGATGCCTGAGGTGAGATGATCGCCGTCGCCCGGCAGCGCCGTGAAGGAGGGCAGACGGTCCAGCGCGACGTTCATGCGGAAGGTGCCGGACCCGTTCTTCCAGTGCCGGATGCGGTCGAGGAACTTTTGGGGCAGGGCATCGGCGGCGATCAGCCGCGTATAGAGCAGCTTCGGATTGACGCTGGCCGCGACATATTTGGCGCGGATGGTCGTCCCGTTCTCCAGCGCCACGCCGACCGCGCGGTCGCGCTCGACGATGACCTCGCGCACGCCCGCATCGGTGTCGATCACAACGCCGCGGTCGCGCGCGGCGCGCGCCATGGCTTGCGTGATCGCGCCCATGCCGCCGATGGCGTGGCCCCAGACACCCTTCTTGCCGTTCACCTCGCCGAAG
This sequence comes from Bradyrhizobium sp. LM2.9, assembly GCF_054056555.1. Classification (NCBI taxonomy): domain Bacteria; kingdom Pseudomonadati; phylum Pseudomonadota; class Alphaproteobacteria; order Hyphomicrobiales; family Nitrobacteraceae; genus Bradyrhizobium; species Bradyrhizobium sp. LM2.9. The sequence continues at coordinate 3,899,966 of NZ_JBSRYJ010000002.1, read as the reverse complement.
GCGTGATGCAGCATCACATAGGCCGAGCCCGCGGCGTAGGGGCTGGCATAGTTGCCGACGATGGCGTCGAAGCCGAACAGCGCCTTGACCAGATCGTGCTCGAAACGTTCGTCCAGCATCTCGCCGGCCGATCGGGTGAAGAGATCAAGCAGATTGCGGCTCTGCTCCAGCGTCAGCCCCCGCAGGATGTTGGCGCTCTGGAATGCATTCACGGCCTCGCGGATCGCAGGCGTGCCAAAACCGTCGAGCATATTGGGCGGCGCGCGTAGCACGAATTGCCTGAGCACGTCGGCGATCTCTTCCAGCTCTCGCGAAAATCCGTCGAGCGCGTTTGCGTCATGGGCGCTCAGCCGTGCGACGGACGCCTTCGTCCGTCCTTCGCCGGTGAGGAGATAGCTCCCGTCGGGCGCGGGCAGGAAATTCTGCGCGCGCCGCTCGACGACCCGCAGGCCCTGCTCGGCTAGCTTGAGGTCACGGGCCACCTGCGGATTGAGCAGGCTCACGGTGTAGGCCGCGACCGAATTGCGGAAGCCCGGATGAAACTCCTCCGTGACCGCGGCCCCGCCGACCACCTTGCGGCGCTCGACCACGCGCACGCGCAAGCCGGCCATCGCGAGATAGGCCGCGCAGGTCAGGCCGTTATGGCCAGCGCCGATGATGATGACGTCGGTTTCGATCATAAAGGAGTCAAGCTGTTCCACATTCATTCGGGACGGTCTGAACGACCAGGTTCGGAATGACATCTGTATATCAAGCATTCTCCGCTGCAACATCACGACACCCTTTATTGCCCGTTCAGGCGCCGTGTGCTCCATTGCGCGCGTCCGGTGCCCGCCGGAGGAGTAATCCGACGCGTTTTCGCGCACGAACCGGTGCCCATTTCGCTGGAAAACGTTCTTGCTGGAGCTTCCATGGATTCGATCGTGCAACCCGCCGCCACGGAGCAGCCGTCCTCGTCACGCAACCGGCTGCTGCTGACGGTCTACACCGCCGCGATCTTCGTCAGCGCGCTACTGCTGTTCTCGGTGCAGCCGCTGTTCACGAAAATGGTGCTGCCGCGGCTCGGCGGCTCGCCGGCGGTGTGGTCGGTGGCGATGGTGTTCTTCCAGTCGCTGCTGCTGGCGGGCTACGCCTATGCGCATTTGTTGATGCAGGTGAGGAACCGCATCGTTCCGGTGGTGGTGCATCTCCTGCTGCTGATTACGGCGTTCGTCACGTTGCCGCTCGGCATCGCCTCCGCCTATGGCGATCCGCCCGCTTCGGGCTACGCGATCTGGCTGCTCGGCCTGTTCGTGATCTCGATCGGGCTGCCGTTCTTCGCGCTCGCCGCCAACAATCCGTTGTTGCAGGCCTGGTTCGTCCGCACCGGGCATCCTGCCGGACACGATCCATATTTCCTCTATGCGTCCTCCAACATCGGCAGCTTCCTCGCCCTGCTATCCTATCCGTTCCTGCTGGAGCCAATGTTCACGCTGCACACGCAGAACCGGCTCTGGACCGGCGGTTATGGCATTCTGATCCTCCTGATCGCCGCATGCGGTGTGCTGCTATTGCGCTCGCCGAAGCTGGCAATGGTCGATGCGCGAACCGAGGATCTGAATGCCCCGGCGCCGGGTTTCCTGACCCGGCTGCGCTGGATCTTTCTCGCTGGAGTGCCGTCCGGTCTGCTCATCGCCGTCACCGCGCACATCTCGACCGACGTTGCGGCGGCGCCATTGCTGTGGGTGCTGCCGCTGTCGCTGTACCTCCTGACCTGGGTGGTGGTGTTCCAGTCGCGGCCGCTGCTGCCGCACAAATGGATGCTGATGCTCCAGCCGGTCGCGATCGCGGGCGTTGTCTTCCTGCTGGCGTTCGGCGGCGAACAGAACCTGCTGCTGACGCTTGGCGGCCATCAATTGTGCTTCTTCGTCATCGCCATGGCCTGCCACGGCGAACTGGCGCGGACCCGGCCAGCCGCCAAATATCTCACCGGATTCTATGTCGCGCTGTCGTTCGGCGGCATGGTCGGCGGCCTGTTTGCAGGGCTCGTTGCGCCCTTTACCTTCTCCTGGATCGCCGAATATCCGATCCTGGTTGCGCTTGCCGCGCTGTGCCGGCCGCCCGCGAGCGAGCGGCTGGCGGGCATCGTCAAATGGTACTGGCTGGCGCTGGCCGCGCTCGCCGTCGTGCTCGTTGCGCCGTCCATTACGACGGGGGGGCTGTCGGCCTGGTTCGAGGATCACCGCGTCTGGGTGGCCGGCAGCATTGGCGTGCTCGCCGCGCTGCTGGTCCTGGCGGTCAACGCCGGCCGCTGGAAGATCTTCGCCACCGTCGCGCTCGCGCTGGCACTGATCCGCATTTATCCGGCGGACGAAGGCCGCGTCACCACGGTGCGCAGCTTCTTCGGCGTGCATAAGATCGTGGTGACGCCCGGCGGCTATTTCCACGTCTTGATGCACGGCACCACGATCCACGGCGCCGAGCGCTTCCTCAACAATGACGGCACGCCGGTCACCGGGCGGCCCGAACCGATCACCTATTATCACAAGGACGGCGGCATCGGTCAGGCCGTCAGCGCGATCCGGGAACGCAAGGGCGTGCCGCTGAAGGTCGCCGCGATCGGCGTCGGATCGGGCACGCTCGCCTGCGCCGCCGAGCCCGGCGAGAGCTGGACATTCTTCGAGATCGATCAGTCCATGGTCGATGCCGCCCGTGATCCGAAGAATTTCCACTATATCTCGAGTTGCCTGCCGGATTTGAAACCGGTGATCGGCGATGCCCGCCTCACCTTCGCGAAGGAGCCCGACGGTGCCTACGATCTCATTATCGTCGATGCCTATTCGTCGGATGCCATCCCGATCCATCTTGCGACCGAAGAGGCGATGAAGATCTACAAGGACAAGCTCGCTCCGCACGGCGCCGTGGTGATGCACGTCTCCAACCGGCACCTCGATCTCGAGACCGTCGTGGTCGGCATCGCCGACGCCAACGATCTCAAGAGCTGGGTCTACAATGAAGATTCCGGCCGCGATGGTGACTACATCTTCTCGACCGACGTCGTCATCTCCGCCCGCGGGGAGGAAGATGTCGGCAGGCTCGCATCGTCGAAAGTTTGGGAGCAGACCGAAGCTGACGACAGGGTGCGGGTCTGGACCGACGATTACTCCAATATTCTGGGCGCGCTGTACCGGCGTTTGCGGGACGGGGAGTAGGGGCCGCTTCTACGGCTCCACCGGTGTCGCCGCGGGCAACGCAATTCCCTTCTCGCCCGCGACCTGTCGCAGCAGGTCAGGCTTGTCGGAGATGATGCCGTCGACGCCGATCTCGATCATGCGCGCCATGTCTTCCGGCTTGTTGACGGTCCAGACCACGACGCGCAGCCCGAGCCCGTGCGCCTCCGAGACGAGCGCTGTGGTCACATCGCCGAAATAGGGCGACCAGATCGCGCCGCCCGCAGCCTTGATCGTTCGCGGCAGCGAGCCACCGTGATCGGCCGGGCTGAATCCCGCCGTCCAGTTGGTTCGCCTTGTCCAGCGCCACCGTCTGGCCCGAGCCGCGCTGGAGCGTCAGGTACACCGTCGGCATCTTCGGTGCCCGCTGCTGGACGAGCTGCAGGGTTCGCCAGTCGAACGACTGGATCATGACGCGGTCGGAGAATTTTTCGGCTTCGATCAGCCCGAGCAGCTTGGTGACGAAAGTTTGCGGATCGAGCGTCTCGTCCGGATGGTTCGGATCGATCTTGGTCTCGATGTTGAAGCGCACGCGCGTGTTGCCGGATTTGCGCACCAGCGCGAACAGCTCGCTCAAGGTCGGAATGCGTGTCCCGGGCACGGCGCGCTGGTCGGGGAATTGCTTGGCGTAAGGGCTGTCTGGCCGGATCTGGCCGACGTCGTAGGTCCTGACCTCGGCGAAACGCAATCTTGCGAAAGGCGTGCCGGGCGGGGCGACATAGGTGCCGCTCGCATCCCGCGCCAGATCGGGATTCAGCCCACGCTCATGCGAGACGACGACCTCGCCGTCGGCGGTAATGCCGACGTCGAGCTCCAGCGTGCCCACGCCCATCGACAGCGCATTGGCGAAGGCCCGAAGAGTATTTTCCGGCAACAGTGCCCGCCCGCCGCGATGGGCCTCGAGGTCGAATCCCGAATCAAATCCCGAATCAAATCCCATGGCCTTTCCCGCAATGAGAAGTAACAGCACGGTCAAGATTGTCGCAGCACGTGATGGCATGGTGGCTCGCAGGGCAAGCGGAAAAGGGCCGAATCTGAACGCATTTCGGCGCGGCGGATCCATTCTATAAGCTTTCGCGCCTGTTGAAACCTTGGCTATCGAATTCACACATATTGCGGAGGAATTTGATTGCTGATTCCGTGAGTTGAGTGATGATTCGCGGGAGCGAGCGATGTCTGGGATGGATTACGGTCTGGGTCGGTTTGGCGACGCGCGGCTGGAAAAAGGGGGGCGCATTTGCATGCGGCGCTTGTTGCACGGCCGGGTTCGTGCATCCGTCAGCTGGCGCAACGCAACCGCGCGCGTGAGATTCAGTTCACGCGCTTTCTTCGCAACGATGCAGTGACGGCAGAAGAGATCGCCGGCTGCGCGGGAGAACGCACGGCGGGGCGTGCGAGAGGCCGTGATGTGGTCGTGGCGCAGGATACGAGCGAGCTTTCGCTGGGTGGGCAGCGGGCGAAAGCGAATGGCTACGGACCGGTTGGGAAAGGCGGGGCGCTGCGTGGCCTGTTGCTGCATGCAGCTCTGGCGATCGATGCCGGCAACGGTGGGGTGATCGGCCTTGTTGATGCGAAGGTATGGAACCGCACGGGCGGCAAGGCCAAGCATCGACGGTCGCGGACAACGAAACAGAAGGAATCGCAACGCTGGCTCGATAGCACGAGGCGCGCGGCGGAGGTTCTGACGGAGGCTGCGACCATCACGGTGGTATCGGACCGGGAAAGCGACATCTACGCGCACTTCGCGTTCCGTCCGTCACGGGCACATCTGATCGTGCGGGCATGCCAGAACCGGCGGATCGAGACGGGCGAGGAGGAGCAGCAGATTGATTTGCTGTTCTCTCATATCGATAGCCTGCCCGAAGCAGGTCGGCTCAAAGTCAACGTCTCCGCGGCTCCGGGACGCAAGGCACGCGGCAGCGAGCTGGCAGTCCGCTTCTCGCCTGTCGCCCTGTGCAAGCCATTGCATGGTGCGGCCGATCTGCCCGAGGCCGTCACCTTGACCATGGTCGATGTGCGCGAGACATCGACAGCGGAGGGCGGCAAGCCGATCCATTGGCGGCTGCTGACGACCCATCCGGTCACAAACCTGGTCGAAGCGCGTCGTATCGTCGATCTCTATCGAATGCGCTGGGTCATCGAAGAATACTTCCACACGCAGAAGACCGGGGGCTTCGATATCGAGGCAGCTGACATCAGCGATCCCGAGGTCATGATCAGGTTCGCCACTGCCGTCGCCGTCGCGGCCGTATCGGTGATGCAACTGGTCAAGGCACGCGGCGGCACTACCGGCCAGACCCTGCTTGAAGTCTTCGAGCCTGCCGATCAATCCATCATCGAGGCCGTCTCGGCAAAGCTGGAAGGCAAGACCGAACGGCAAAAGAATGCGCACCCAAAGGGTTCGCTCGCCTTCGCTGCCTGGGTCATTGCCCGCTTAGGCGGATGGGACGGCTACTATGGCAAGCCGGGACCAAAAACCATGCGCTTGGGGCTCGAAGCCCTCCAGCGCATCAAATTTGGCGCCTCACTGGCCGATGTGTGAATCGGATAGTGAAACCTTGGGGGGTGGCTTGGGTTGCGCTCGCCCGGCGGGTATGTACTCATGGAAGCTGCCCTGGAATCCCGACGTGCAACAGAAACGCGATCACCGCATTATCCGCAGCCGGCATTTTCATCGGATGCAGCGGCGGCATTTCATCCTTTTCGACGTTTTGCCCTTGGCCGGCACGCTGGTGGCACTGGCCCTTCTGTTCTACCGCCCGATCGGCGCGATGGAGCTCGGCCTGTTCTTCGGCTTTTGGCTGGTCACCGGCCTCGGCCTCACCGTCGGCTATCACCGCCTCTTCACCCACCGCGCCTTCGCGACCTCTACGGCAATGAGCGCGATCCTGACCGTGATGGGATCGATGGCAGGCCGCGGTCCCATGCTGTCCTGGGCGGCAATGCACCGCCGGCATCATGAATTGTCTGATCACGATGGCGATCTGCATTCGCCGCGGCTGCATGGCGACGGCCCGTTCGGCCGCCTGCGCGGCTTCCTGCACGCGCACCTGACCTGGATGATCGCACACGATTATCCCAACGTGGCGCACTATGTCCCGGATCTGATGGCGGATCGCAGGCTGGTTGCCGTCAACAGCTACTATTACACGTGGGTCGGTCTCGGCTTGGTGCTGCCGGCCGCGATCGGCGGCCTTGCCACCATGAGCCCGTTGGGCGCGCTGACCGGCTTGCTCTGGGGCGGCGTGGTGCGCATGTTCGTGGTCGAGCAGACCATGTCCGCCATCAACTCCGTCATGCACAGCTTTGGCGCGCAGCCCTTCGTCACCCGTGACGACAACAGCAGGAATCTCGGCGTGATGGCCTGGCTCGCCTGGGGCGAGGGCTGGCACAACAATCACCATGCCTTTCCGTATTCCGCGGCCTTCGGCCTGCGCTGGTTCGAGTTCGATCCCGGCTTTAACTTCATCCGCGCGCTGGAAGCGCTCGGACTAGCCTGGGACGTCAAGGTGCCCAGCGAGGAGAAGATCGCCCGGCGCATGTCGAGGCAGCCGGGCGACGCGACGCCCGACCTGGAAACGGGCTGAGTATCATCGGCCGGCGCAACGCCGGCGATGGCTCAGCTTTGAACCGATGCTGTTCAACGACTATCCCTTTCTCTTGGTCTTCCTGCCGGCGGCGCTGCTGATCTACCGCCTGGCCGATCCCTATCCGCATTTGCGCATCGGTGTGCAGGTCGCGCTGTCGCTCGCCTTCTATGCCTGGGGCAGCCCGTCCTTCATCCTGCTCCTGATCGGCTCGATCGCGATCAATTGGCTTGCCTCGGTCGCCTATGGGCGCGTGAAGTGGCCGACGCTGCTGACGCTCGTGATCGTGCTCGATCTCGCGGTGCTGGCGCTGTTCAAATACGCCAACTTCCTTCTCGCCAATCTCGGCCTCGTGCTCGGTACCACGCTGCCGGCGCTCGACATCGGGCTGCCGCTCGGCATCTCCTTCTTCACCTTCCACCACATCATGTATCTGGTCGATCTGAAGCGCGGCAGGGCGCCGCTCTATGCGCTCGACCGCTACGCGCTCTACATCGCCTTCTTCCCGCAGGCGATCGCCGGTCCCCTGGCGCGCTGGTCGGAGGTGATGCATCAGTTCGGCAGGCAGGTCTACGTGCCGGGCTGGCAGCGTCAGTTCTGCGTCGCGACCTGCTTCATTGCGATCGGCCTGTTCGAGAAAGTCGTGATCGCCGACGGCATCGCGCATCTGCTCGATCCCATCTACACCCAGGCAGCGAACGGGTCGCTCCCGAGCGGCGATGCCTGGCTCGCCTTCTGCTTCTCCTTCCAGATCCTGTTCGATTTCTCCGGCTATTCCGACATCGCGATCGGCCTCGGCCTGCTGTTCGGCGTGCAGCTGCCGTACAATTTCAATGCGCCGCTGCGCTCGACCAACATCCAGGATTTCTGGCAGCGCTGGCACATCACCCTGATGCTGTTCCTGCGCGATTACGTGTTCTATCCGCTGGTCAATCTGCGCCTGCTGCCGCGGCGCTGGCTTCCCGTCCAGTTTTTCGCCGCGATGATGATCACGATGGCGCTGTGCGGCCTGTGGCACGGCGCGAGTTGGAACTTCGTGCTGTGGGGCGTGCTGCACGGGCTTGCGTTGGTCGCCTGCACGCTGTGGCGCCGCTATGGCCCGGATTTGCCGTCATGGCTCGGCTGGGCGCTTACCGTGCTGTTCGTGCTCGCGACCGGCGTGATCTTCCGTGCGGGATCGGTGGAAGCGGCCTGGCATGTGTTTGCCGGACTGGTTTCGCCGCTGCCGCTCGAGCACGGAAAGCATTTGTGGCCGCTGATCGCGGCGCCGCTCTTCGCCTTCCTGCTGCCGGCGAGCCAGGACATCGTGGCGGTGCTCACGCGCCGTCCCAATCCGTGGCTCGCGGGTCTGCTCGGTCTTGGGCTATTCGCATTGCTGCTCCACATGGGTGGTCGGGATCTCCATGACTTCGTCTACTTCAAGTTCTGAGACCGACCCCGGCTGGGGCCGGAGCCTGCTCGCGTGCCTGGGCACGCTGATTGGCGCTGCGCTGCTGGTGCTCGCACTGATGGTGGCGGTCGATCCCTATGACAGCGGCAAGCTCGGCCTGCTCGGCATCGACGGCGTCGACAATCGGCTCACCCAAATCACGGCCGCGAGCCGCGCCAGGAATCCGGATTTCAATGCTGCCATCCTGGGCAATTCGACAGCGCAGATGATCGAGCCGACGGAATTGTCGCGTGCGACCGGCCTGCGATTCGTGCAGCTCTACATGACCGGCGCGTTTCCCCGCCAGGAGCTTGCGGTGCTGGACTTCTTCCTCCGCAATCACCGGGAGGTCGGCGCACTGGTGATCGTGGCCGACCCCGGCTGGTGCGAGCATGCGCGGGCGAAGGAGGTCGGCGGCGTCCCGTTTCCCGACTGGCTCTATGACAGAAGCGTCGTCACTTACGCTGCACGTCTGATCTCCTGGCAGGCGATCGAGCAGGCTTTTCAGCGGATCAGTATCGGGCTGGGCCGGCGACCACGGATGAACCCCGACGGCTTTGTCAGCTACGAGGATATCTGGCCGCCGGGCCAATTCAAGGAAGTCGGCTGGCCCAGGGATCCGGCGCCGTCCTTGTCCGCCGAGATGCGGGCGACATTTCCCGAGATCGCTGTGCTGGCAGATACCGTCAGGACATTGCCGGCCGATGTGCCGGTCGTGATCATCGTGCCGCCGACCCTCGCAACCACGGTGCCGAAGCCCGGTACGGAAACCGCCCTGGAGCGCAGCGCCTGCGACGCCGCGCTGAAACAGGTGGTCGCGGGCCGGCCGCGCAGCAATTTCATCAGCTATCGCGTCGACAACGATCTCACGCGCGACCGCTCCAATTTTGCCGACTTCATCCACTATCGCGCGATCCTCGCGCGCAAGCTCGAGCAGGGGATCGCTGCGAGCCTGCGCGATGGGGAGGGTGCGAAGATCGATTTCTGAGCCGGCTCAGCCGATCCCCTCGAAGCCACCGTCGAGCCAGAGCCTGCGCGCCAGCTTGCGCTGGATCTTGCCGCTGGTGGTCTTCGGCAGCGCGCCGGGACGGATCAGCGCGATGTGGCGCGCGGAGAGCTCGTGGTGGTCGGCGACAGCCTCGCGGATCAGGCCCTTGATCGCTTCGGTGTCGATCGAGTGGCGCGCGGTGCGCTCGATCTCCTGGACGATGACGAGCGTCTCTTCGCCGCTCTCGTCCTGCACCGAGAACGCCGCGCCGCAGTTTTCGCGCAAAGCTCCGTCGAGCGATTGCACGGTGCGCTCGACGTCCTGCGGATAATGGTTGATGCCGCGGATGATGATGAGGTCCTTGATCCGACCCGTGACGAACAATTCGCCTGTGACGTCGACGAAGCCGAGGTCGCCTGTGCGCAGCCACGGCCCGCCTTCGCCGGCAATCTGCGCATTGAGCCCCTCGCGCGTCGCCTCGTCGTTGCGCCAATAGGCGCGGGCAATATTGGCGCCATTCACCCATATCTCACCGACGCGGTCGGCGGGCAGGCGTGTGCGGTCGTCCGCGTTCACGATGGCGATCCGCTCTCCGGTGAGTGCGCGCCCGCAGCCGACGGCGACTTGCGTGTCTTCCGCATCGGAGGGCGTCTCCGCCGCGTGCGCCTGAAGCGCCGTGCGGCTCACGCTGCGTGTGACATGACCGTCGCCGCGGTGTCCGCCGGAAATCAGGAGCGTCGCTTCCGCCATGCCGTAGGCGGGATACATCGCGCGCGGATCGAATCCGTGCGGCGCAAATGTCTGGATGAACCGTTCGATGGTTTCCGCATGCACCGGCTCTGCGCCGTTCAGCGCGATCCTGAGCGAGGACAGGTCGATGCCCTCCATCTGATCGGCGCGGAAGCGGTTGACGCAGAGGTCGAAGCCGAAGTTCGGGCTGCACGCCACTTCCGCGCGATAGTGCGAGATCGCGCGCAGCCAGCCGAGCGGCCGCTGCATGAACGCGTTCGGCGCCATCAGCACGCAGGTCGCGCCGACATAGAGTGCTTGCAGCGCGTTCAGGATCAGCCCCATGTCGTGATAGAGCGGCACCCAATTGACGTAAGTCGATTGCCGGGTGTTGCCGAGCGCGATCCGGATCATCTCGAGATTGGCGAGCAGATTGGCGTGGCTCACCATCACGCCTTTGGGCTCGGAGGTAGAGCCGGAGGTATATTGCAGGAAGGCGGTGTCGTCAGGCGCCGGCTCGGGAAGTTCGAATGTCTCACCGTCGGCCACGGCGAGATCGACTTCGATCCAGCGAATGTTCTCCTGCGCGAAGCGTGCTCTCAGTTCACCACGGAGCGCGACGGCCGAATTGGTCAGGGCCAGCGCCGGCGTGCAATTGGCGAGGATGGCGGCGCTGGCATCGCGCGCGCTGTTTCGCCGCGGCATCATCATCGGCACGGCGATGATGCCGGCCATCAGGCAGCCGAGGAACGCCACCATGAATTCGATGCCCGGCGGAAACACCAGGATGGCGCGGTCGCCGGGCCGTGCGGCCGCGGTCAGGCGCGACGCAAGCGTGGATGCGGAGTCATGCAGCTGGCGGAAGGTGAGCACAGCTTCCTCCGTCCCGCGATCGGAGACGAAGACATAGGCACGGTCGCTGGCCTGCTCCGCCGCACGCCGGGCCAGCAGTGCCACCAGCGAGCGGAAGGTTTCCATGTGGATTGCGCCGACTTCAGCCGCCCTCAGGCGGCGGGGCGGATTGCACGCTTGTCAGCGAGAAATCGCGACAAGGCCTCAACGGTCGGATGGTCGTAAAAGTCGTCCGTCGACAGTTCGAGGTCGAGCTTCTCCTCGAGTTCCATCATCAGGTAGACCAACATCGCCGAATCGAGGCCGAGACGATTGAATTTCGTGCCGATGTCAACTCGGTCCCTCGAAATTCGCAGGATATTCGCCAGGGCGGTAACGCAGAAATCCGAAATCTGCTCGCGTGTCATGTCATGTCCCAGAAACAATCAGAATGACAATACGGGCGACCTTCTGGTTGTCAATTTGGCCGGAACGCCGCAGCGTTGAAGGTTGGGGACTGTTGCTTTCCTGCGTCGTCCGAGTGCTCAATCCGTGCACAGGCTGGCGCGATTTCCGCGCTTGGGCCCGATTGCGAGGCGCTTCTGTCCCCGCGGTTCCCCGTCGGATCCTGCCTGCGTCCATCCAGCGCGGCAGTGATTTGATTCGGCGAGGGCGGTTGACGACGGCCGCGGAGGGCCGAAACTGGCCGCCAAGAAAAAATGATCGGCACCGGGAGCAACCCACATGCGGCATATGTTCATCGCGATCATGGCGGTTCTTATGGCCGGGCAGGCGGCAGCCAAGGATGTGCTTTCGGGTGCGAGCCTCTATGAAGACGTGACGCGTTACGCGTCCTTCGGTCTGCACCGGTTCGGTTCGCCCGGCGATCGCGCCACCGGCGAGTGGATCGCCGCCGAGCTCAAGGCCGCCGGATTCGAGGTCAGATCCCAGCCCGTCGTGCTTGGCTGCGTGTGCGAACGTGGCCCCGGCATTGCCAACTTCCTTGCGCTGGCGCGCACGGTCGCTGCCGAAAAATGGCCGGCGCATGTCGTCTTCATCGCGACAGCCGGCCATGAGATCGGCCATGAGATCGGCCATGAGATCGGCCATGAGATCGGCCATGGCGGCATGGAGCTGTTCCTGAAGAACGGAGCGCCCGCGCCGAAGGAAACACTGGCGTGGATTCACTTCGGCTCATCGAACGCCGGCTACGCCTTCGCGGAGGGCGCCCGCACCGATCGGCCTGAGGAGGAGCGTTATCTCGTGCTGAGCAAATCCGCCGTCGCGCTGACTGACGAAGCCTTCGCCAAGGTCGATGCAAAACGGCTGGTGACGGAGAAGCAGGCGGTCGGCGAACTGCGCGATGTGCATGCGGCGGGCTACGCCAATTTCCTCGGCATGGCCGGCCGCCATCGGACTTTCCACACGCCGTCGGACGATCTCGTCGCGACCGGGCCCGAGATCATCGAGCCGGTCGCCCGTGCCTTCGTCCAAGCGGCGCGAAAAATCGTCGAGCGCGGCAACGCCGCGTTCAGATAGCGTCAGTTCTGGTAGTAATAGCCGCGCGGCTGATAAACCTGCCGGGGCTGCGGCTGGTAGTAGTTGCCCTGCTGGCCGTTGCCCTGATTGTAGTATTGCTGCGGCTGTTGCTGATAGACCTGCGCGTCGCTCCTCGCGCGCGGCGCGGGATAGCGCGCGCCGTTGTCGCTGCCGTCGGCGGGATAGATGTAGTTGTCGTCCTGCGGCATGTAGCGGCGGGCGGGTGCGGCCGGCGGCGTCAGGTTCACGGGATCGCCTGATGTGGCGTACTGCTCTTCGGCGGGCTGCGGTGCGCGGGCCACCGCTGTGGGGTTGCGGCCGCGCGGATTGCGCGCGAGCGCCACCTGCGCCGATCCTGTCAGCGTCACCGTGGTGTTAAGCACGCCCTGCTGCTGCACCAGCGCGTAGAGCGTCGTGGCATTCTGGCGCGACAGCCGTACGCAGCCGTGGGAGGCGGGCGAGCCGAGCCGGCCGACTGAGTCCGTGCCGTGGATGGCATGCCCGACCTTGGTGAAGAAGATCGCGTGCGGCATCGGCGCGTCGTCGAATTCCTTGGAGTAGTGATCCTCTTCCATGCGGAAGGTGCGGAACGCGCCGTTTGGCGTCTCGCGCGAGGGGATGCCTGTCGACACCGGCCAGTGATAGCGGGCGACGCCGTCGACGGCGACGGTCATCTGCTGATTGTTCCTTGTCGATGGTGATCTCGACCTTGGCTTGCGCGGTGCCCGCGGTCAAAAGCATCAGCGAGGTGAAAACAATAAAAAGCGAACGCATCTGACTTCTGGCCTCCGGCCTGTTCACGCTAGGCGCCGCGGCTCTCCGTCCCCGGCGTGCACTATGCCTGCAATCCGGCTTTCGTTCCAGCGGCCTGCCTCGCCCATCGTTAACGGGACGCCCGGCGTAAGCAAGGCCGCTTTGTGCCGCAAAGCCAGCGGCGGTGCTGACATTTTCGCGAGCGGGGATGCGTTCACAACGCCGACAATTCGTCACAATGGCGCAACCATTTGGCCGCTCCGTGCGTTGACTGTGGCCACGCTCGACTGGCGGCGCCCGCCGCCGTTACCCTTTATATTTTCCTTGGGATTGAAGATGAACAAAGCCCGCATCGCCGCCGCGTCATTGCCGGCGGGTCTGCCCCTCCGCCTGCTGCTCGCAGCCGCCGCCATCCTCCTCGCGCTATTGTCGCTGCCGCAAGCTGGCCACGCCCAGGGTATCGTGCGCGGCGCCCAGGAAGGCTCCTATGAAGGCAATCGTATTGCCGGCCCGGTGGGCGGTGCAGTCGGAGGCGTCGTCGGCGCCGGTGTCGGCGGTGCCGTTGGCGCGGTCGAGGGTGTGTTCGGCATTCCACATCGCGGCCATCGACGCTGCCGCGGCTATTACGACGGGTACCACCGCTTCCACTGCTATCGGTAGCCGCTGGCGATTCCGGGGCGCGCGCGCCCCGGAATGACGGCCAGGGTCAATTCTTCAACCGATACCCCGTCCGGAAAATCCACCAGATCAGGACCAGGCAGATCATCAGGAACGCCGTCGTCATGCCGACGCTGACGGACACGCTGACATCGGCGATCTCGTAAAAGCTCCAGCGGAAGCCAGAGATCAGATAAACGACCGGATTGAGCAGCGCCACCGTGCGCCAGGCGGACGGCAGCATGTCGATGGAATAGAAGCTGCCGCCGAGGAAGGTCAGCGGCGTCACCACCAGCATCGGGATCATCTGCAGCTTTTCGAAGCCGTCGGCCCAGATGCCGATGATGAAACCGAACAGGCTGAACGTCACCGCCGTCAGCACCAGGAATGCCAGCATCCAGACCGGATGATGGATGTGCAGCGGCACGAACAGGCCGGCCGTGGCGAGGATGATCAGGCCGAGGATGATCGACTTGGTCGCGGCCGCGCCGACATAGCCGAGCACGATCTCGAAATAGGAGATCGGCGCCGACAGGATCTCGTAGATCGTGCCGGTGAATTTCGGGAAGTAGATGCCGAACGAGGCGTTGGCGATGCTCTGCGTCAGCACCGAGAGCATGATCAGGCCCGGCACGATGAAGGTGCCGTAGCTGACGCCCTCGACCTGGCTGATGCGCGAGCCGATCGCGGCGCCGAACACCACGAAATACAGCGAGGTCGAGACCACCGGCGAGACGATGCTTTGCAGCAGCGTGCGCCAGGTGCGCGCCATTTCGAACAGATAGATGGCGCGGACAGCCCGGTAGTTCATGACGCCCTCACGAGGTCGACGAAGATGTCCTCGAGCGACGATTGGGTCGTGTCGAGATCGTTGAAGCGGATGCCGGCGGTGCGGAGGTCGCCGAGCAGGCTGGTGATGCCGGTACGCTCGCCCTTGGTGTCGTAGTCGTAGACCAGCGTCGCGCCGCCATCGCAGAGGTCGAGCTCGTAATGGCCAAGGCTCTCCGGCAGCGCATCGAGCTTGCCTTGCAGATGCAGCGTCAGCCGCTTCTTGCCGAGCTTCTGCATCAAGGTGGCCTTGTCCTCGACCAGTACGATCTCACCCTTATTGATGACGCCGATGCGGTCAGCCATCTCCTCGGCTTCCTCGATGTAATGCGTGGTCAGGATGATGGTGACGCCGGATTGCTGAAGCGTGCGCACCACTTCCCACATGCCCTTGCGCAGCTCGACGTCGACGCCGGCGGTGGGCTCGTCCAGGAACAGGATCTGCGGCTCGTGCGACAGCGCTTTCGCGATCATCACGCGGCGCTTCATACCGCCGGAGAGCGTGATGATCTTGCTGTCCTTCTTGTCCCACAGCGAGAGGTCCTTCAGCACCTTCTCGATATGCGCAGGATTCTTCGGCTTGCCGAACAGGCCGCGGGAGAAGCTCACGGTCGCCCAGACGCTCTCGAAGGCGTCGGTATGCAATTCCTGCGGCACCAGCCCGATCAGCGAGCGCGCCTTGCGATAGGAGGTCTGGATGTTCTCGCCGCCGACCAGAACCTTGCCTTCGCTCGGATTGGCGATGCCGCAGATGATCGAGATCAGCGTGGTCTTGCCGGCGCCGTTGGGGCCGAGCAATGCGAAGATTTCGCCGGGCTTGATGTCGAGATTGACGTTGTTGAGCGCCTTGAAGCCGGACCCATAGGTCTTCGACAAATTGGCGACGGAAATGATGGAGGACATGATGGCCGCAAGTCTGAGGGGCTGAATGCTGGGGAGGGGAGGCTGGAACCAGCCGGGAAGGGGCGGGTCAGCGGAGCCCTCAGATAGGAATGCCCTTGCCCGGCTGCAATTGCCGAGAGAAAAATGGCCTCAAAGCAGGCCCTTCCGTGGCAGGTTTCGGGCAAGTGTTGCGCGATGGTCACGACTTGCTGCTAAGATCGCCGTTCACGCGGCTCTTTGTTGCGTCTGCGAGCAGGCCATGGCTACGATTCCGGCCAATCGCGAAGCGTATTCCCCGGGGAAAAGATCGATGAGACCGAACGGCCGTCACACCGCCGGCACCAGCCAGTTGTCCGCTCTCCGTGTGTGGGCGATGAGCCTGCTCCTGCTGTCAGCTGTTGCCATGAGCCCGACCACCGCCCACGCGGCTCCGAGCCAGTCCGCGGCCGCGACCACGCATGTCTACCTGCTCCGCGGCGTGCTCAACATCTTCTCGCTCGGGCTCGATACGATCGGCGCCCGGCTCCAGGCCCAGGGCATCCCGGTGACCGTCTCGAATTTTGTGTCCTGGTCCTCGCTCGCGGATGAAGCCGCCATCGCCTACAAGGCCGGGCGGCTCAAGACCATCGTGCTGGTCGGGCACTCCTCCGGCGCGACCGCGCTGCCGGACATGATCGCCAAGCTCAACCGTCTTGGCGTTCCCGTGAAGCTCGCGATCGGGCTCGACTCCGTGTTCAAGACCAAGCTCTCGACCGGCGCGGAGCGTTACATCAACATCTACATCGGCGACGGCCCCGGCGAACCGGTGAAGCGCGCGGACGGTTTCCGCGGCAAGCTCGACAATGTCGACGTCCGCGGGTCCGGCGTCGGCCACATCTCGATCGACAAGAACGAGGCGATCCAGCGCCGCGTGATTGCCGAGATCGACGCCGCAATCATGCACTCGCGCGCACCTGCTCCGGTTGCCGAGCCCGGCAGGCCCAGGCCGGCACGGTCGGCGGCGGCAATGGCTCCGGCCAGGAACTAGCTGGATCGCTGTTTTGGATAGCGGAGCGAACGTCACACAATCGCCTTCGCTGAAAGGCCACCGGCCCGACGAAAACGAGATGACCGCAAACGACGCGCTTCCTTCGTACCTGCCGTGATGCTCGTCGCGTGCGGGTGTGGGTGAGTTGACTGCGCATGTGTCCGCGGTCGATTTGCACGATGTTTCTCTGAGAGCCGCGGACCGCGTTCTCGAGCTGTTCGAAGCTTTCGAGGCTCCGAACTTGTATCGGTGTGAACTGTGCCCCATCGGTTCTGTCCGATCTCAGAACCTTGCCTTGAGGGCTTTCCTCGTGGAGGCGGATGAAACCGAGGTGTCGATGGCGAGCGGCAACGACACCGTGAAGAAAGCCCGCCGTTCCCTCCAGATGGTTGACGACGTCGAACTCGCGATAGACCTTGAGCCGCGTCGAGACCGGCAGCTTGCCGATTTCAAACGTGTAGCCAATGGCGCCGCCGAGCGCGACCACACGTCCCTTGAACGAGCCGAGGACCGCGGCCCGCTGAGATATTTGTACTGCCCACTCCGGCGCCGTTCGAGCGCGATCCCATAGGTAGGCGCCGATGCCGCCTTCGGCCGCGTTGGCCGGTGCATCGTTCAGGCAAAGCAGCGCGCCGACCGCAAGTGCGGCGGTAACACGATGTCGCATTTGCCTACCTCGATTCCCCAAGGCGCAATGCATGATCGCAAATCGGAGTCCGGTTATTTCTATGCGACATTCCGACGCGACAACGACATCTCAATTTTAGAGCGAGTGCTAAAAAATGGCACAAATCGTACATCACATGCGCGCGGACTTCTGTTACGCTGAAAACCCATGGCAATCCAAAAGAAGTCGGGAAAGGATACTGGCCAATACGCGCGGTGGTTCAACTTAAGACTGAAATATGGAAGGGCGTCTGAAATGCGATCGGTCGTAAGAAGTCTTGTAAAAATAACGGTAATCCGCCGTTCGAGCGTAGCAATCGCTCTTGGCCTGACGGTCCTTGCGGTCACCGGGCCGACGGCCTCCGCCATCAATGCCGGCCCAGCCGGTGTGCTGGGATACCAGATCAAGCAGGAGAGTTCTCTCATCGACGTCGTTGTGCGTCGCGGTGGCGGCGCGGTGCGCCGGACCACCGTCGTAGGGCCGCGCGGCGGCGTGGCAAGCCGCACCGTGGTGCGCCGGGGCGCCGTAGTGCGTCCGGGCTATGCCGGTGGCGGCGTACGCTGGGCACGGCCCGGTCGGTACTATTGGCCCAGGGGCGGAGCCATCGCTGCCGGCGCTGCGATCGGCTTTGTAACCGCCGCTACGGCCGCTGCTTGGGCGGGCGCTGCTCCCGCTCCAGGCATGTGCTGGTACTACACGGACCCATCGCGCACGCAGGGCTTCTGGGATTACTGCCGGTAGCGGGCCATCGTCTGGAGCCGGTGCCATGACGTTGCTGCGTACCGAGATCGGGCTGAACGAACGACCGTTGCAGGATAGCCGGACCAATGAGATGGTCCGGATTCCCGGCGGCACGTTCCGTATGGGATCGAACCATCATTATCCCGAAGAGGCGCCGGTCCACCGCGTGACGGTGGATGGCTTCTGGATCGACCGCACACCGGTGACGAACCTCCAGTTCAAGGAATTCATCAGGACGACTGGCCACCGGACGTTTGCCGAGATTCCACCCGACCCGAAGGATTATCGCGGCGCGCTGCCGCACATGCTCTACGCCGGCTCGCTGGTGTTCTCGCCGCCGCCACGGGTGGCTAGTTTGCGCGACTGGAGCCAGTGGTGGGATTTCATGAAAGGCGCCGACTGGCGCCACCCCTATGGGCCGAAGAGCAACATCAATGTGCTCGATCACCATCCGGTCGTGCATGTGTCGTTCTCCGACGCGCTCGCCTACGCGCAATGGGCGGGCAAGGATCTGCCGACCGAGGCCGAATGGGAATTTTGCGCGCGTGGCGGTCTCGACGGCGCCGAGTTTGCCTGGGGTGACGAATTTCTGCCCGGCGGCGCACATATGGCCAACACCTGGCAGGGTGAATTTCCCGGACAGAACCTCAACGCCGACGGCTACGAGCGTACCTCGCCGGTGACGGCTTTTCCGTCGAACGGTTACGGTGTCCACGACATGATCGGCAACGTCTGGGAATGGACGGCCGATTGGTATTCTCCGAAGCACGAGGCCGACGCGCCGAAGTCGTGTTGCATTCCGGAAAACCCGCGCGGCGGTCGCGAAGAGGCGAGCTTCGACCATAGCCAACCGAATATCAAAATTCCGCGCAAGGTGATCAAGGGCGGTTCGCATCTGTGCGCGCCAAACTATTGCCGCCGTTATCGCCCGGCGGCGCGGCATGCCGAGGCGATCGATACCTCCACCAGCCACCTCGGGTTCAGGTGCGTCGTCAGGAGCTCACCTACCTGTTGATTTTTGACGTCGTGCAACCAGCGGAGAGTTGAAATGTCCAGCGAAGGTAAGAATAAAAACCATAGCGAAGGCGTCACCGACGATACCGGCAGCCGTGCCGTCAATCGTCGCAATATCCTGCTTGGAACATCCACCCTGGTGGCAGCGGCGGCGCTGACTTCCAGTGCCTTGGCGCAAGCCCAGAAAGCCGCGCCGGCCGCGGCCGCTCCGGCACCGGCGCCTGCTGCGCCGGCGTCCGGCCGCAAACCCAATATTCTGGTGATCTGGGGCGACGATGTCGGTGTCGCGAACATCAGCGCCTATTCGAATGGCCTGATGGGCTACGAGACGCCGAGCATCGATCGTATCGGCCGTGAGGGGATCAAGTTTCTCCATTACTATGGCGAGCAGTCATGCACGGCGGGTCGCGCCGCCTTTCTGACCGGCCAGCATGGCATCCGCAGCGGACTGACCAAGGTCGGCTTTCCCGGTGCCCCGATGGGCATGAGCCAGCTCGATCCCTCGATCGGCGGGCTCTTGAAGAACCTCGGCTATGTAACCGGGCAGTTCGGCAAGAACCACGTCGGCGATCGCAACGAGTCGCTGCCGACCGTGAACGGCTTCGACGAGTTTTTCGGCAATCTCTACCATCTCAACGCCGAGGAAGAGCCGGAACTGCCGGACTATCCGAAGGAACCGTCCTACCTCGCCAAGTTTGGCCCGCGGGGCGTTCTAAAATGCAAGGCGACCGACCGCGACGATCCCACCGTCGATCCGCGCTTCGGCAAGATCGGCAAGCAGACCATCGAAGATACCGGAGCGCTCACCAAGAAGCGCATGGAAACGATCGACGACGAAACCTCGGCCGCAGCGATCGATTTCATCAATCGGCAGAAAACGGCAGGCAAGCCGTTTTTCTGCTGGTTCAATGCAACGCGCATGCATCTTCGCACGCATGTGCGCACCGATCACCGGGGCCGCTACACCCACGGCGACAGCGAGTACATCGACGGCATGCTGGAGCACGACGACACCGTGGGTAGCTTGCTCAAGGCGCTGGACGACATGGGGCTCGCGAACGACACCATCGTCGTCTATTCGAGCGACAACGGCCCCCACATGAACTCGTGGCCGGACGGTGCCATGACCTGGTTCCGTTCGGAGAAGAACACCAATTGGGAGGGTGCCTTCCGGGTGCCATGTCTGGTCCGCTGGCCCGGCGTGATCAAGCCCGCCACGGTTACCAACGAGTTGATGAGCCACAACGACTGGATTCCCACGCTTTGCGCGGCCGCCGGCGAGCCCGATATCGTCAACAAACTCAAGGCCGGTTACACCGCCAACGGCGTCAATTACAAAGTGCACCTCGACGGGTTCGACCAGACCGCTTTCCTGCGCGGTGTCAGCGGTACCGCCGGAAACAACAACGGGACCAAGAGCGCGCGCGACAAGTTCTTCTATGCGGACGACGACGGCCTGCTGGTGGCGCTGCGCAAGGGCGACTACAAGTACGTCTACGCCGAACAGCGATCTCCGGGCACTATGCAGGTGTGGGCGGAACCGTTCACCAAACTGCGCCTGCAGAAGATTTTCAATCTGTTGCAGGATCCATTCGAACGCGCCGATATCACGTCCAACACCTTCTGGGACTGGCAGTTGAACCACGTCGGACAGGTCTATGGTGCCATGGACGACGTCGGCGCCTTTGTAATGACGTTCAAGGAGTTTCCGCCACGCTCGTTCCCGCCGAGTTTCGTGCCGGCAACGATCCTCGAGGAGCAACTCGACGACATCAAGGACAACAGGGCGAAGGCCGGTCAACGGGCGCAGAGCATCGACAAGATCCGCTCGGGCGTGAATCAGATGATCGAGCAGCAGCTTCAGCAGCGCGGGATCAAGTAAGCGACGCTGCATCGAATCCGGCTCGCCCACGGGCGGGCCGGATGACTTCGTTTTGCGCGGCCTCGAACTCGACAGGGCGATTCGATGTTTGCATTTCTCCGTGTTGGCGTCCGGCAAGCCTCGTTCGTGGCGTGGCTGGTCGTCGTCGCGGCCCCTCTCGCGCTCGCCCAGTCTGATCCGCTGCCGTCCCGGAACGACGGCGCGGTCAAAAGGTCCATTACCGATTTCGTCACGCGCGTCATGACGCAAGGCGGCGGCGACTTGTCCCGTCGAGCAGCGCATCGCGACTTTCGACAATGACGGCACGCTCTGGACCGCTCGACGAAGCGACTGCGCAGCACTGCCGGCCGGCAGCACCGGCGATGCGGCGATTTATACCGAACACGTTAAGCTGGCGCATATCATCCGCAAGGTGCTGCTGCGCCAGATTGCGATCACCAATTACGTCAATCCGTTCTAGGCGGCCGTCACCCGCACGGGCATACTCTCAAGCCCACGCAGGGAATTATTAAGTCTGCGCCTCGGCTCTGCCGTGAGCTCGATGGTCTTCACGCGCCTTGCGAGCTCGCTGAAGATCAATTCGCCCTCCAGACGTGCGATCATCTGGCCGACGCAGGCGTGGATGCCGGCGCCGAAACCGACATGCCCGGTCGCGAGCCGTTCGACGTCGAAGCGGTCGGGTCTGTCCCAGCGCGCGGGGTCGCGATTGGCGGAGGCCATCAACAGCAGCACCTTGCGGTGTGCGGGGATCACGCCGCCGCCGATCTCGACATCGCGCGAGGTGGTGCGAAAGAACGTCTGCACCGGCGAATCATAACGCAGCCCTTCCTCGAACGCGTTGCGGGCCAGCTCCGGTTTGTGGTGCAGCTTGCGATACTCGTCCGGGTGAGAGGCGAGTGCGAGCAGGGTATTGCCGATGCCGTTGACGGTGGTGTCGATCCCGGCGGTGAGGAACGGTCGCACCAGATGGGTTGCCTCGTACTCGCTGATCTCGCCGTCGTCAGCGGCCTGGTAGATCATCATGCCGAGCCCGTCCGGCCGCAACGCGTTTCGCGCGCAACATTCCATGATCCAGCTCTGCGCCGCGAGCCCCGCTTGTCGTGACGCTGCCAGCGTCTCGTTCTCCGGGCCAAAGCTGTCGAACACGAACGTGCTCCAGGCCAGCAGCTTGTCACGTCCGTCCGGCCGGATGCCGATCGCATCCGGAAACACCTTCATCGGGTAGGCTTCGGCGAGATCGGTGACGGCATCAAACGTGCCTCTGTCGATCAGCTCCGAAACCTTCTTCTCCGCCTCCTGCTGAAACGTTTCGCGCAGGCGCCGCGCAATCCCCGGGGACAGGGTGCGGCCGAGGACGCGGCGGCCCTTGTCGTGGTCGGGAGGATCGATCTGGAGCGTCAGCGGCTTTGGCAGGGCCGGGTTCATCCCGTTCAGCCCGACACCCTCGCCGCTGATGAACGTCTTCCAGTCCTTCAGGGCCGGCTCGACTTCGGCATAGCCTGCCATGGCCCACACGCCGTAGCGCTCCAATGCGAACGCGGGCCCGAGCGCGCGCAGCGCCTCATAGGCACGATAGGGGTTCATCAGGAAATCTGGCGCAAACGGGTCGGCCGGACTTGATGCAATGCCGCTCATGGTCAGCTCCCGCCCACTATTGCTTGGTCAGTGGACACTGGCCTTCGCTCTCGGGGCGGAACGCGTCCTCACCCTTGATGGTGGCGACGACCTTCAGCAGATCCCAGGTCGATGTCGATTCTTCCGGCGCCTTCACCTGGAGCAGGTAGAGCGGGTGGATCTTGCGGCCGTCCTTGCGGATGTACCCCTTGCCGAACAGCGGATCGTCGGTCGGAATCTCCTTCATCGCCGCCACCACCGCCTTGCCGTCCTTGGCACTGCCGACCTTGTCGACCGCCTTGAGATAGTGAATCACCGAGGCGTAGACGCCGGCCTGCATGTCGTTCGGATAGGCCTTCGACGGAATGCGTTCGGCGAACCGCTTGGCGAAAGCCCGCGTGCCGTCGTTCAGATCCCAGTAGAACGGATTCATGATCTGCGCGCCTTGCGCAAACTTCAGCCCGAGCGCGGGAAGGCCGTTCATGCCCAGGATCAATCCGACCAGCTTGTGGTCCTTGGTCAGACCGAACTCGGCGGCCTGCTTCATCGACGTGATGGTATCGTCACCGGCATTGGCGAAGCCGACGACGTTCGCACCCGACGCCTGCGCCTGGAGCAGGAACGAGGCGTAGTCGGCCGTTCCCAGCGGATGCCGGACGCTGCCGAGCACCTCGCCGCCGGATGCCTTGACGGCCTCCGCCGCCTGTTTCTCCAGATCATGACCGAAGGCGTAGTCGGCGGTGATGAAGAACCACTTCTTGCCGCCCTGCTGGACGACCGCCTTGCCGAGGCCGCGCCCGTAGGCATAGGTGTCGTAGGTCCAGTGCACGGTGTTCGGCGTGCATTTTTCGCCGGTCAGCAGCACCGTGCCAGCGCCCGATCCGACGAAGACCTTGTTCTTCTCGGCGCTCATGCCGGCCACCGCGAGCGCGATCGACGAGTTCGGGATGTCGAAGATCGCATCGACGCCGTCGTTCTCGTACCAGCGCCGCGCGATGCCGATCCCGATATCTGTCTTGTTCTGGTGATCCGCCGCAACGACCTCGACGGGCTTGCCGCCAGCCTTTCCGCCAAAATCCTCCACCGCCATTTTGGCAGCGACGACCGAGCCTATGCCTTGATAGCTCGCGAACGGCCCCGACTGGTCGTTCAGGATGCCGATCTTCACCGCGTCCTGAGCCAACGCAGGCGCCGCCGCAGCCAGCATCAAGGCCGAAATGCACAATTTATGCAGGAATTTGCTGTTCATTGTCTCCCTCCCGTGGGCGGTCTTGGTGCCGCTGAATAATAGTTATATTTTATATCTATTTTCGGGAGAGTCAATTCGGCGGATTTTTGGCCGCCGCGTTTCGAGGATCATGAGCCCGTGAAACCCGCAGGGAAGTCCGGTCAGCAGCCGGAGAAATCGTTGAATTTGCAGGTGCTCCAGCGCACACCGGGCTTCATGCTGCGGCTCGCGCAGCTGAAATTCTTCGAAGGCTTCTACGAAGAGTTCGCCGCATTGGGCGTGACGCCCGCGACCTACGCGATCTTCGCCGTCATTCGCGACAATCCCGGCGTCCCGCCGAGCAGTCTTGCAAGCCTGCTCCGGTTACGCCTGCCCAATTTGATCAAGATCCTGAACGAGCTCGAATCTTCGGGCTTCATCAAGCGCAATCGCTCGAAGTCGGATCGCCGTGCCGTCGAGCTCATGCTCACGCCGAAGGGCGCGAAGCTCATCCACGAGGCGACAAGGCTGACGGAGCCCTATAACCAGAAGATGCTAGCTCCGCTCAACGAGGCCGAGCAGCGCACCTTGCTCGAGTTGCTGAACCGGATTCTGCCGCTTTAAGCTCGCGGACGTCCCCCGGCAAGAGCGAGGCGCGTGGTCGAGTTTCCGCAGGGGCCGGTTCCGTGCCCCAAAATCCACCCAATCGGTGGTCACTAAGCCCCCGGGGGAGGCTGCTGCCTCCCGTGGTGGGACTGCTGGACTGATGATGGATTTGAGGCGACCAGTCGTGCTGGCAGCGGTTGCGCTGCTCGCCCTCAGCCACGGCATGGCCGTTGCCTCACCCGCCAAATCGAAGCCCATTGCGGCCGCACCCGCCGCGCCACCGCCCCCACCGTTCGAGCCATTGGCGCCGCCGAAAATCTACCTCTTTCGTGGCGCCATGGGGCCGTTCTTCTCCACCGGCATGGACCGGCTCGAAGAGAAGCTGACGCAGGCCGGCTTTTCGGCCAACGTCTATGAATTCACCATCTGCCGATGGATCGGTGACCGCGCTATCTCCAGCTACAAGGAGGCACCGGCGCCGATCGTGCTGATCGGGCATTCGATGGGGGGGCTGTGCTCGATCGTCATCTCCGAGATGGCGGCCAAGGAGAACGTCCCGATCAGCCTCGTCATCACCATCGATCCCGCGCATGCGACCGGCGACGTGCCGCTCAATGTCGAGCGCTTCATCAATATCTTCCTCTCCGACAGCGTGCTCGGCGGTGGCAACGTGGTGGCCGTGCCGGGCTATCGCGGTCATTATGCGAGCTACGACCTGAAGGAGAATTCGCGGGTCTCGCACATCAACATCGAGAAGTCCGACGACATCCATCGTCAGATCATCGAGATGGTCACGCAGTTGCCGCGGATCCCGCCCCAGACCCAAATCGATGCCGTGCCGCTGCGTTATCTCGTGCCGGCGAATACGCTGGTCGAATTGTGGGACAGCGGCGTGCGTCTACCGGTGCGCAGGGGCGACACCATGGAGAGCATCGCCGCAGCCAATCGCGTGCCGCTGTGGTCGCTCGCGCAGAGCAATTCGCTGGCGGAGAACGCACAGCTCACCCCCGGCCAGTCCATCATCGTCCCGCGCCATCTGGCGCCGCCCGCGCCGGCTGCGGCGATGGCAACTCCGCCTGCTGGGCGGAGGTAGAAGCCTGGTCTCATCGCGACCACGGCGGCGGTGCGCTCCCTCTCCCGCGTGCGGGAGCGGGGTGGGGAGAGGGTGCCTCCGCGATCGAGAACCCCCGACAGGAGAGAGCCCTCACCCCCCGCGCTTCGCGCGTCGACCTCCCCCGCAAGCGGGAGAAGTGCAGCGAATCTGCCGCAAGACTAACCTCAATTAGAGGCTGCGATCTTAAGCGTTCGATCCGTGGATCGCGTCGATCACGGCGTCGGTCACTTCCCGTGTCGTCGCCTTGCCGCCGACATCGGGCGTCAGGACGCCGGCCGCGCAGACGCGTTCGACGGCCGCCATCAATCGGATTGCAGCGTCCTTCTCGCCGAGATGCTCCAGCATCTGCGCGCCGGTCCAGAACGTCGCGACCGGATTGGCGATGCCCTTGCCGGTGATGTCGAAGGCCGAACCGTGGATCGGCTCGAACATCGAGGGGAAGCGGCGCTCCGGATCGATGTTGCCGGTCGGCGCCACGCCGAGGCTGCCGGCCAGCGCGCCGGCGAGGTCGGAGAGGATGTCGGCGTGCAGGTTGGTCGCCACGATGGTGTCGAGGCTCTTGGGATGCAGCGTCATGCGGACGGTCATGGCGTCGACCAGCATCTTGTCCCAGGTGACATCAGGGAATTCCGCCGCGACCTCGGCGGCGATCTCGTCCCACATCACCATGCCGTGCCGCTGAGCGTTCGACTTGGTCACGACCGTCAGGAATTTGCGCGGCCGCGATTGCGCGAGCTTGAACGCATAGCGCATGATCCGCGTCACGCCGACGCGGGTGAACACCGCGACCTCGGTGCCGACCTCTTCGGGGAGACCCCTGTGGGCGCGGCCGCCCATGCCGGCATACTCGCCCTCCGAATTCTCGCGCACGATCACCCAGTCGAGATCGCCGACGCCGACATTGCGCAGCGGCGAGGCGACGCCCGGCAAGATCTTGGTCGGCCGCACATTGGCGTATTGGTCAAAGCCCTGGCAGATCGGCAGCCGCAGGCCCCACAGCGTGATGTGATCGGGCACGTCGGGCGCGCCGACCGCGCCGAAATAGATCGCGTCGAATTTCTTGAGCTCGGCAAGGCCGTCAGCCGGCATCATCAGGCCGTGCTTCTTGTAATAGTCCGAGCCCCAGTCGAAGGTTTTGATGTTGAAGGCGAGATCGCCGCTGCGTTTGGCCAGCGCCTCCAGCACGCGAACGCCGGCGGAGATGACTTCGGGGCCGATGCCGTCGGCGGGGATCGCTGCAATCGAATGGGTGCGCATGGGGTGCTCCGTTTCAGATATCAATGGGATTGTGTGACGAGTTCGACGGGCGCGGTCTTCACGCGCGACAATAGCAGGGTCAGGACCGCGGAGAGAACAAGCAGGCCGGCCACGAAGTAGAGCCCGCCGACGAAACTGCCGGTCTGGTCCTTGATCCAACCGATCATGGCGGGACCGACGAAGCCGCCGAGATTGCCGATCGAGTTGATGGTGGCGATGCCGGCTGCGGCCGCAGGGCCGGACAGGAACAGCGTCGGCATGCTCCAGAGCGGCGGTTTTGCCGAGGAGATGCCGATATTGACGAGTGTCAGCGCGACCAGCACGGTCACGACGCCGGTCGCAAGTCCGGCAAACGCAAGCCCCGCGGCCGCGAGCAGGCAGGCCAGCACGACGTGCCAGGTGCGTTCGCCCGTGCGGTCCGAATGCCGCGCCCACAAGCACCATGGCGACGACGGCGGCGCTCGCCGGCAACGCATTGAGGAACCCGACCTGGAGCGTGGACAGGCCGAACTGCTTGATGATCTGCGGCGCCCAGACGCCGAGCGTGTAGAGGCCGGCCGAAGTGCCGAAATAGATCAGCGCCAGCGCCAGCACGCGCGGATCGGCGAGCCCGCGCCAGATGCTATGCTTCGAGGTCGCAGCCTTGCTGGTGCTCTCTACGTTCATGGTCTCGACCAGCCAGCGCCGCTCGTCATCCGCGAGCCATTTGGCTTTCTCCGGGCGGTCGGTGAGGAATGCCAGCACGACGAAGCCGAGCAGCACGGCCGGAAACGCTTCCAGCACGAACAGCCATTGCCAGCCCTTGAAGCCGAGCATTCCGTCCATCTCCAGGAGCGCACCGGAGACTGGCGAGCCCAGCACGGTCGAGAGCGGCGCCGCCGCCATGAACAGCGCGGTCACCGCGGCACGCTGGCGCGCCGGAAACCAGTAGGAGAGAGTAGAGGATGATGCCGGGAAAGAACCCGGCCTCGGCGACGCCGAGCAGGAAGCGAAGCACATAGAAGCTGGTCGGCCCCTGTACGAAGGCCATCGCGGCCGAGACGATGCCCCAGGTGACCATCACCCGCGCGATCCAGATCCGCGCGCCGACCTTGTGCAGGATGATGTTGGAGGGCACCTCGAACAGGAAGTAGCCCCAGAAGAAGATGCCGGCGCCAAAACCGTAGACGGTCGGCGACAGGCCGATGTCCTTGTTCATCGTCAGCGAAGCGAAGCCGATATTGACGCGGTCGATGAAGGCCACGAAGTAGAGCAGCATGATGAACGGAACGATGCGCCATGTGATCTTGCGCAGCACGCGCGTCTGAATCTCGCTCGCCATCCCAGCCCCCCTGTCCCGTTTTTCTCGTTATCGGCAGACCCGGTGGTCCATGCCGACAAGGAGCCTAGGCGGAGGAAGGCCCGGGACTCAATTGGCGCTGGTTTATACAAAAAAATGATATAATCGTCTCCGGGAGCGGGACGAGAGGATAGGGAATGGAATTGCATCAGCTTCGATGCTTCGCGGCGGCGGCCGAGCAGTTGCATTTCGGCCGCGCGGCGCAGCATCTCCAGATGCTGCCTTCCGCGCTCGGCCGCCAGATCAGGCTGCTTGAGGAGGATCTGGGCACGCGGCTATTCGCGCGGACGACGCGTGCGGTGTCGCTGACGGAAGATGGCGCGACTCTGCTGCGCGATGCCCGTGCCATCCTCGCCCGCGTCGAGGCGGTCGAGAGCAATCTGCGCAATCGCTCGCGCGCGGGGGCTGCTCGAAAACTCCGGGTCGGTGCTATCGACAGTGCCGCAGCAGGACTTTTGCCGGCGTTACTCCGCGATTTTCGCGCAAAGCATCCGGAGGTCGCGGTGCAGCTTCTCGAGGACAAGACGGTGCGGCTGCTGCCAAAGATTTTGACCGGCGCGCTCGATCTCGCCTTCGTGCGTCCCCCCCATCAGCGGGACAAGCGGCTCGAATTCCGCGATCTCCTGCAGGAGACAGCCATCGTGGCGTTCCCGCAGCGCCACGCGCTCGCCGAACGCAAGGCGATCACGCTGTCCCAGATCGCCGACGAGGCGATGCTGGTGCCGGATCGCCGCTCGCGGCCGCACAGCCACGACCTCACGATAAAACTGTTCGAGCAGGCCGGATTGACGCCGCGCATCGTGCAGGTCGCCGACGAGAAGCAGACCATCATCAATCTCGTCGCAACGAAGCTCGGGGTTGCGATCGTGCCGCGCTGGACCACGCGGATGGCGGTATCAGGCGTGCGCTTCGTGCCGCTGCGGCCCAAGCAGATCGGTCCCGTCGGCCGGCTGCCGCTCGCTGCCGCATGGCTGCGCGGGTCGCGCGACCCGGCCCGCGACGCGATGCTGTCGGTGCTCGAGACGCGCCTGCGCAGCTATGCGCGCGACGCCTGAGCGGCTATGACATCGGCTGGCGAGAGGGTGGATGCGATGACTGAACGGCGAGCTTCGGACGAATTGCGGGTTGCCATCGCAGGGCTCGGCTCGATCGGCACCAAGATCGCAACCGCGCTCGATCAGGGCATCGAGGGCCTGACTCTCTCTGCCGTGGCGGTGCGCGATCCCGCAAAGCATCAGACATTCCTCTCCGGCCTGCGTCATCCGCCGCAAATCATGCCGATCGACCAACTCGGGGACGCCGCCGATATAGTGGTGGAGTGTGCGCCGAGCAGCCAGTTGCGCGCGATCGTCGAGCCCGCGGTGAAGCGCGGCAAGGCCGCGGTCGTCGTCAGCGTCGGTGGGCTGCTCGATAATTTTGATCTCGTCGACCTCGCCCGCGCCAATGGCGGCCGCATCCTCGTGCCGACCGGCGCACTGATCGGCCTCGACGCCGTCAACGCTGCCGCCATCGGCACCATTCATTCGGTGAAGATGGTGACGCGCAAGCCGATCGACGGGCTGAAGGGCGCACCGTTCATCGTCGAGAACAATATCGATATTGACAATCTGCGCGAGCCGCTCAAGCTGTTCGAAGGCTCCGCGCGCGAGGCTGCAAAGGGTTTTCCGGCCAATCTCAACGTCGCGGTCGCGCTGTCGCTCGCGGGCGTCGGGCCGGACCGCACCTTGGTGCAGATCTGGGCCGACCCGACCGTGACACGCAATGTTCATCGTATCGAGGTCGAGGCGGATGCGGCGCGCTTCTCGATGTCGATCGAGAATATCCCGTCCGAAAATCCCAAGACCGGCCTGATCACGGCACTGTCGGTGATCGCGCTGCTCCGCAAGCAGCGCGCCACGCTCTGCGTCGGAACGTAACCTTCACGCGCCCGTCACGCGCCAGATCACGTTGCCGACGTCGTCGGCCATCAGCAGCGACTTCTTGTCGGGGCCGATCACGACGCCAACCGGGCGGCCGTAGGATTCCTTCTCGTCCGGGGCCAGGAAGCCCGACAGGATGTCGCGGCCGGGACCGGAGGGCTTTCCGTTCTCGAACGGGATGAACACCAGTTTGTAGCCGGACAGCTTGCTGCGATTCCACGAGCCGTGCTGGCCGATCGCCATGCCGTCCGGGAAGCCGGGCAGGGTACCCGCCGGCATCCAGCACAGGCCGAGCGAAGCGGTGTGTCCGCCGAGCGCATAGTCCGGCGTGAGCGCCTTGGCGACCAGCGACGGATCCTGCGGCACGCGATCGTCCACCGTCTTGCCCCAGTAGCAATAGGGCCAGCCGTAGAAGCCGCCGTCGCGCACCGAGGTCAGATAGTCCGGCGGCGTCTCGTCGCCGAGGCCGTCGCGCTCGTTGACGACGGTCCAGAGCACGTTCGTGTTTGGCTCCCAGGCCAATCCGACCGGATTGCGCAGGCCGGCACCAAAGATGCGGTGCGTCCCGGCGACGAGATCGAGCTCGTAGACCGCGGCGCGGCCTTGCTCGACCTCCATGCCCATCTCGGCGATGTTGCTGAGCGAGCCGACGCCGGCATAAAGCTTTTTGCCGTCGGGGCTTGCCAGCAGGCTGCGCGTCCAGTGGCCGTTCGGCTTGAATGTGGTGAGGCGCTTGCCCGGCGCGGTGATGCGGTCGGCGTTCGCCACGTACGGGAAGGCCATCACGCCATCGGTGTTGCCGACATAGAAGGTGTCGCCGACCAGCGCCATGCCGAACGGCTGGCTGAGATTCTCCATGAAGGCTCCGCGGACTTCGGCGACGCCGTCACCGTCCTTGTCGCGGAGCAGCGTGATGCGGTTGGCGCTGACGCCAAGCGCGGCGGCGCGCCGCATCGTCGCCTGCATCGCGTAATGAAACACCGACCTCGGCGCGCCCGCGATCTGCGTCGCTTCCGCAATCAGCACGTCGCCATTGGGCAGCACTTCGATCCAGCGCGGATGGTCGAGGCCGGTCGCGAACGCATTGACCTTGAGCCCGGGAGCGACCGTCGGCTTCTGTCCCTCGCTCCAGCCGCGCGCCGTCGGCATCTTCAATGTCGGGATGGCGCCTTGCGGCTTTTGCTTGGGGAATGGCGGGCGACTGACCCCAGGCCGGCGCGGGCACGGTGCCCGACAGCTTCCGCCATTGCAGCGCGATGCCACCGAGGAGCGCAACGAACTGCGCAAAGATGCTGGAAAAAGTCATGAGAAGCCCCTGTTTGCGCGCGCATCCAACTGGCTGACGGGGCAGACGTCAACCTGTGTGGCACGCCGTCGGGCTCTATTCCCGTGGAATGGCAGCCGTTCGAATTTGCATGGGACGACCGCCGACGGGCTGTGCCCGGAGATCAGCGGCCGATCTGCCGCTCCAGCCCGCGCGCAGCGCGAAAATCATCCAGATGATGGATGTTCGGCGCGAGCGCAGCCTCTCTGGACAGGAGCTGATAGACTCGCGCCACCGTGCGCTGCTTCTGCTTCGACTGCCCGGGCGGCAGTGCCCGCGCCTTGCGGATGGCGGCGATCGCGTGCTCGCGAAAATAATCGTAGGCGTCGGACATGCTCGATGCTCTGCGGCTGGTGGCAGGTATCGAGGCGTTAACGGGCTGGAAGGAGGGGCAGTTCCTCGGCGGAATGTTTCAGAGCGCGCCAATCCATCACCGTCATCCTGAGGTGCGAGCCATGGGGCGCGAAGCGACGCATGGGGAGCCTCGAAGGATGGCCGGCCGGCTGGCTGCATCTTGGCCGCGCATCCTTCGAGGCTCGGCTCGCGATGCATGCGCATCGCAAACCTCGCGCCTCAGGATGACGGAGTTGGCACTAACGCTGGCAGAGAAAATGGTGGACGCGGTCTGCTACTTCACCGCGGCGCCAGGAACGGGATGATCATCGGCACACGGCGGCAATAGGCGCCGTAGGCGTCTTCGCCCAGCTCCTTGGACAGGAACACCTCTTCCATCCGGCCCTTCTGCCACATGCCGAGCGAGATCAGGATCGCGCCGAGCATCGCAGTCACCGTGCCGACCGCGATGCCGGTCACCAGCATGCCGAGGATCAGGCCGGTGTAGATCGGATGGCGCACGATGCCGTACGGGCCGGTGTCGATGACGCGGTGGTCTTGCTTGTGAGTGATGGTATTGGACCAGAATTGTCCAAGATGCAGCCGTCCCCACCAGGTGAAGGAGATACCGGCCAGCACGATCAGGGCCGTGATGTAGACAGCGGTATTGCCGAATACCCAGAGCGGCTTCTCACCGAGCACTTCCGCGGTCCACGGTGTGAACAGGATGCCGCCGACCAGGATCGGGATGCGATAGCGCCCGGACTCCAGCGTCATCACCTGCTTCTGGGTGCGGCCTTGCCAGAACGAGGCGCCGACCCAGCTGGCGAGCCAGGCGAGCCAGATCAGGGCGAGCAGTTGCGTCGGCCAGGTCGTGGTCCAACCACCCCAGGCCACAGAGAGAAGCTTGCTGAAATCGAAGGACATGCGGAAAGGTTCTTTGGGTTGGCGGCAGCTCAGCTGGCGCGCGAGGAGAGCGCGTGATGCTCGATGGCGTTGGAGGCAAGCGCGCCGCCGCGGGCGAGAAGATGGGTGATGGTTTCGCGCAGGACCGGCTCGACCGGACGCGGCGAGTAGCCGAGCTCGGAGCGCGCCTTGTCGATCGAGAGGTCGCTCGCGGCGAGCGCGATGCGCACGCCCTCGGCGGTGCCGTTGGGCGGCCGGCGCGTGACGTGATCGGATAAATATTCGAGCATGATCGCGGAGAGCTCGGCAATCTTGCCGGGAACGACGACCGGGAACTGCCGGCGGCCCCTCATCGCGGACATCATTCGCAGGATCTGGCCTAGCGGAACGCAATCGCCGCCGAGGATGTAGCGCTGGCCGATGCGGCCGCGTTCCATGGTCAGCACGAGGCCCATGGCCACGTCGCGGACGTCGACGAGATTGACCAGGAAGTTGAGGTGCGGCTGCACCTTCTTCTGGAGGAAGTACCACAGCATCGCGGTCGGCGGCGTCAGATTGTGGTCGGCGGCACCGATCGGCATGGTCGGCGTGCCGATCACCAGCGGAAAACCTTCAGCGGCCGCCTTCGCGGCGCAATGCTCGGCCAGCGATTTCGACCGCGTGTAGGCGCCCGGCATCGCGTCGGCCGGCTGCAGCGCTTCTTCGGCGGGAACACCGCCCAGGTCAGAATACGGGAACAGGATCGATTCCGTCGAGCAGTGCAGGAAGCGGGAGACGCCGCGCTTCATCGCCGCCGCGAGCACGATCTCTGTGCCGCGGCAATTGACGTCGTGAAAGGCCTGCTTGTCGGCGACCCACATGCCGGGCAGGCCGGCGAGGTGATAGACCTGATCGACGCCCGCCATCGCGGCATCGACCGCGGCGCCGTCCAGCACCGAGCCATGGGCATATTCAACGTCGGCATTCGCCGTCGCCGGCGCACGCACATCGAGAACACGCACCCGCTGCCCACGGGCGCGGAGCACTTCTACGAGATGATGTCCGATGAAGCCGCTGCCACCGGTAACCAGTACGAGAGCCATGCAGAGGTTTGCTTGTTTCGCGTCTAGAACTATCGGGTTGAAAGGGAATTGGTCGGAAGAGGCGCCAGAATCGCGGCAAGGTCGCGACGGAAGCCCAATGCAATGAATAATTTCGCCATGACAAACATCGGTCCGAGCAAGAAATGGGCGGGGTGGTCAACCATCGACGGCTGCCGCTCCTCAAAAACCTTGTGACCGACGATCTGCGATGCGACGCCAGACCCGATCAGCACCGCAAAAATCGACCACATCATGACGATCGAGACCTGATTGCCGATCGCGGTTGCGACAGAAAGCAGCACGATCATCGAGGCGAGGATGCCGAGCCCGATCCCGGCGTCCAGCATCAGCCAGTAGACCAGCACGGGCAGGGCAAAAATCACGGCCAGGCTCACCTCGATCCCGAACAGCGGGACGTGCACCAGGGTCAGCGGCAGTACGGCGCCGGTGAAGAGCAGGAGGATGCCGACCACGTGCATCGCGCAATTCCAGGGATCGCGATGATATTCGACGTAGTCGGCCAGTTGGCGTTGAAAATAACTGGCCATCTCGGTCTCGTGCAGCATGGGGTCGGGGAAGGGCGAAAAAAGCCTATAGCACCTGATAGCGCGGTGCACAAACCGGCGTTACTGTCGCGCAAAGCCGGTCTGTCGCGCTGTGAGACAGGTCACAAAAGGGCAAGACTTCAAAGGGTTCCGTCAGGCGCCGGGGCGCATGCGCTCAGTGCTTCCTGGCCGGCTTTTTCGTTGCAGGCGCAGGCGCGGCAGCCGGGCGCGCAGGCCCGTCCTCCGGCAGTTTGGCAAAGGTCTGGATCTGCAACTGGCCGTTGGCGGCCGAGGTCGGCCTGGCCCGGTCGAGAAACTGCTCCTCGCCGAGGCCGATCGGATGCAGCCGCTTGGTCGAAATCTTGAACGTGTTCACCAGCACGTCGCGGATCGCGTCCGCGCGGCGCTGGCTCAGGATCGCGTTAGCCTCGCGCGTCTTCACGTTGGATTCGACATGGCCGACGATCAGGAAGGTGTAGGGCAGCAGCGAGGCATGGACCAGCGCGTCGGCAATGCGGCCGACGGCCTGGTAGGACGCCGGCTGGATGATCGGCGTGTCGGCGTCGAACTGGATCTGCGCGGTGAAGGTCGGCAAATTGGCCAGATCCGGCGCGATCAGCGGCCGGTTCACCGGACCCGGATCGTTCTTGATCCTGGCCTTGGCCCGCTCCATCACCTGCAGCTTCAGCGCAGGGATATCGATCTCAGCGGATTGTTCGAAATGGTTGAGCTTGGCGATGATGTCGTCGCGGGTCGGCGGCGCCGTCTGCGCTTCTGCCGCGCCCGCGAGCAGGGCAAGACCGAGCGCGATGCCAATTCCGGCGGTGAAAAGCCTGTTCGCGCCCATCATCGATATCCCGCGTCGTCGACGGCCTTCAGGCAGTTGTTGCTGATGCCCTTGGGCGTCGAGATCAGGCAGGGGATCGCCTTGCTGGTCTCCTTAGTCGAGCCGCCGCAGACCTTGACGATCTCGCGCTGGCAGACGTTCGCCACGGTGACGCGGGCGGCAACGCGCTTCTGGATGGCATCGAAGGCGCCGAGATAGTCGCCCTGGCACTGCTGCGAGAGCACGTCGCGATTGCGGGAAAGGCACTCCTTCAGGCGGGTCGAGTCCGGGTTGACGCCGCGGCAATTGGCAACGATTTCCGCACCGCAACTCTTGGCCAGGAGCCCGAGTGAATCGCCAAAGCTCATGGTCTCCGCCGCCGCAAGCGACGGCATACCCAATGCCAGCAAGATCAGTGTGATGGAGCCCCGGACCATGGCTGCATCTGATACGGGGAAGTTCGCGGTGGTCAAGGGGCGTGAAGGGAAGAAACGCGGCGGCGTAACGCCGCCGTAACAGGGCAAGGCCTCACGCCCGCTGCACAAAGCTGTCCACGACCTTCTTCTCGCCGGCCTTGTCGAAATGGATGGTGAGCTTGTTGCCGTCGATCTTGGTGACGTGGCCGTAGCCAAATTTCTGGTGGAAGACGCGGTCGGAGAGGGAGGAGAATTCCGAGGTCGTGCCGGTGGATTTGGCGACCAGCTCACCCTCGATCGTCATCGGGCCGCGGCGGCGCGAGGAGAAGCTGCCGAAATCTGGCGAGGACGATTGGGACGAAAACGACGAAGCCTGTTCCTCGAAGCTGCCGCGGCCGCCATTGCCGCCCCCCCCGCCGCCGCGATTGCGGTTAGCCTGGGCGCGCTGCCAGCCCGGTGTCGAATAGGTGGAGCCGAACGCCTCCATGTCGTCGAAGCGGGAGGCGCCGTAGCCGCCGGTGCCGCCCCAGGCCGAGCCGCCCTTGGATTCCGTGATCTCGACATTGGCCGCCGGCAGCTCGTCGAGGAAGCGCGACGGGATCGTGGTCGACCAGGTGCCATGGATCCGGCGGTTGGTCGCGAAATAGATTTTGGCGCGGCGACGGGCGCGGGTAATGCCGACATGGCCGAGTCGGCGCTCTTCCTCGAGGCCGGCGCGGCCCTGTTCGTCCAGCGTGCGCTGGCTCGGAAACAGGCCTTCCTCCCAGCCGGGCAGGAACACGTTGTCGAATTCCAGGCCCTTGGCCGAATGCAGCGTCATCAGCGACACCGCGTCCTCATCGGCGCCGCTGTCACGGTCCATCACCAGCGAGATGTGCTCCAAAAACCCTTGCAGGTTCTCGAACTCCTCCATCGAGCGCACCAGCTCCTTGAGGTTTTCGAGCCGGCCCGCGGCGTCCGCCGAACGGTCCTTCTGCCACATCTCGGTGTAGCCGCTCTCGTCGAGCACGATCTGGGCCAGATCAGTATGAGCCGTGACCTCGCGCTGGGCGCGCCAGCGGTCGAACTGGGCGACGACCTCGCGCAGGCTTCCGCGCGCCTTCGGCTTCAGCTCGTCGGTCTCGACCACGGCGCGCGCCGCCTCGAACAAGGGGATGCGGCGCTTGCGGGCGTGGTCGTGCAGCATCTGCACGGTGGCGTCGCCAAGGCCCCGCTTGGGCGTGTTGACGATGCGCTCGAAGGCGAGATCGTCGGCCGGTGAGTTGATGACGCGCAAATAAGCCAGCGCATCACGGATTTCGGCGCGCTCGTAGAAGCGCGGGCCGCCGATGACGCGATAGGGCAGGCCGAGCGTGACGAAACGGTCCTCGAACTCGCGCATCTGGTAGGAGGCGCGCACGAGAATTGCGATCTCGTTGAGCTTGTCGCCCTGGCGCTGGATCTGCTCGATCTCCTCGCCGATGCCGCGGGCTTCCTCTTCCGAATCCCAAGAGCCCGTCACCGTGACCTTCTCGCCGTCCTGGTCCTCGGTGCGCAGCGTCTTGCCGAGCCGGCCCTCGTTGTGCGCGATCAGGTGCGAGGCAGCGGCGAGGATGTGGCCGGTCGAGCGGTAGTTGCGCTCGAGGCGGATGACCTTGGCGCCGGGAAAATCATGGTCGAAGCGCAGGATGTTATCGACCTCCGCGCCGCGCCAGCCGTAGATCGACTGGTCGTCGTCGCCGACGCAGCAGATGTTTTTGACGGGGGGCGGAGTCGTCATTCCGGGATGTGCCAAAGGCGCGGAATCTCGATTGTCGGACTCATCTCTGGAATCTCCGACGTGCAATTGCACGTCAGAGTTCGGCTCTACGAGCCGCTCCGGAATGACAGCGGGTGTGGTTGGCTTGGACGGCGCCTGCGACAACAACCGCAGCCACAGATACTGCGCGACGTTGGTGTCTTGGTACTCATCGACCAGGATGAATTTGAAGCGCTGCTGGTACTGCCGCAGGATATCGGGGTGCTCGCGGAAGATGCGGATGTCCTCGAGCAGCAGATCGCCGAAATCGGCGGCGTTCAAGATCTTCAGCCGCTCCTGGTAGCTCGCATAGAGCTTGCCGCCCTTGCCGTTGGCGAACACGGCGGCTTCGCCTGGCGGCACCTGCGACGGCGTCAGGCCGCGGTTTTTCCAGCCGTCGATCAGGCCGGCCAGCATGCGCGCGGGCCAGCGCTTGTCGTCGATATTGTCGGCTTGCAGGAGCTGCTTGAGCAGCCGGACCTGATCGTCGACGTCGAGCACGGTGAAGTTCGACTTGAGCTGCGCCAGCTCGGCATGGGTGCGCAGGATGCGCCCGCCGATGGAGTGGAAGGTGCCGAGCCACGGCATGCCTTCGACGGCATGGCCGAGCATCTGGCCGAGCCGGTGCTTCATCTCGCGGGCGGCCTTGTTAGTGAAGGTCACCGACAGGATCTCGGCGGGGCGCGCGCGGCCCTGGCTCAGGATATGGGCGATGCGCGTGGTCAGCACGCGGGTCTTGCCGGTGCCGGCGCCGGCCAGCACCAGAACCGGGCCGTCCAGCGTCTCTACCGCCTCGCGCTGCTCCGGATTGAGCCCGGACAGATATTTCGGTCCCACCGAGGCGCGCGCGCGCGCGGCGATGCCGCCGGCTGCGGGCTGGTGGTCGGGGACGCTCTGGGACGTGATCTTGCTCGGCTCGGTCATGCGAATCATTTGGCCCCACGTTGGCACCGCGGGGTGGTGAAAGGGGAGCCTTCTTAACAGGGATCGATCCCTATATGGGGCGGCGGGGAAGGGTTTTCCACGTGCGTGGAAAGCCAATTTGTTCCTGTCGGTCAGGCGAATTTCCGGCTTCAGCGGCCCGGAACCATTGTTCCGAGTTGGCGATTGGTCCTGCAAGTGAGGCGCGTCAGCCGCGCCGATCGCAGACAGACATCGAAACAGAGGTTCGGATCATGCTTAGCTGGGTTGTGACGTTTCTGGTTATCGCCCTGATCGCCGGTATTCTGGGCTTTGGCGGCCTCGCCGGCGCGTCGATCGAAATCGCCAAGATCATCTTCTTCATCGCGGTCGTGCTGTTCCTGGTCTCGGCCGTTGTTGGATTGGCTCGCGGACGTACCAGGGTCTAGCGCGGTCTGATCTGGTGCATGATCTTGCCGGAAAACCGCTTCGCACTTTTCCGGATCATGCACTACCGCTTCGAGGGCATCGCCACGCTTCGGCCGATGCCCTCGGGCCGCGGCACGGTACTGTGGGCCTTGACCACCGCCGCAATGCGCTCGCGGATGTCTGGTGGAAAGGCCGCCACCTTTCGTGAGCCCATGTCGATGTGCAGCGACATGTTTTCGGAGGTCGCCGACAACCAGCCTTCGGTCGCGTGTCGCAACTCCTGGAACGTGTGCAGTCGCTTGTCGTCGGCTTCCAGCAGCCAGACCGACACCTGCACGGGATCGCCGAGGTGGATTTCGCGCAAGTAGCGCACATGGCATTCGGCGGTGAAGGTCGAGCCGCCGCGCTCCTTCATGTAGCCCGGCCCGATCCCGAGCGTCAGCCACATCTGGTCGACCGCGCGGTCGAACATCACGTTGTAATAGGCCATGTTGAGGTGGCCGTTGTAGTCGATCCATTGCGGCTCGATCTGCATGATCGAGGCGCGGAATGGCACTGTGGCGGCAGTCTCCGGCATGTTTCCTTCCCCAGCTATGCGCCCGGCCGCTTGACTTGACCGGTGAGATGTCCTTTGCCACGGTTCGTCTCGTCGGGAGGAACGTCCGTGGGTACGACCATCACCAATAATCCGCCGCGGCCGGCGCCGAAAGCCCTTGCAAGTGCGCTGGAGCAGCTTGCCGCACGGTTCGGCAACCGCCTCATCACCTCGCAGGCCGTCCGCGAGCAGCACGGCCATACCACCACATGGATTGTGAACCAGCCGCCGGACGGCGTGGTGATGGCGCAGGAGATTGCCGACATTCAGGACGTGGTGCGGATCTGCGCGAAAAACGGCGTGCCCGTCATCGCCTTCGGCACCGGCACCTCGCTCGAGGGCCAGGTCAACGCACCCGCCGGCGGCATCTCCATCGACCTGCGCGACATGAACAAGGTGCTGGCGGTCCATGCCGAGGATCTCGACTGCGTGATCCAGCCCGGCGTCACCCGCAAGGCGCTCAACGAGCATCTGCGCGACCAGGGCCTGTTCTTCCCGATCGATCCCGGCGCGGACGCTTCCCTCGGCGGCATGGCCTCGACGCGCGCCTCCGGCACCAACGCCGTGCGTTACGGCACCATGCGCGACAGCGTGCTGGCGCTGAAGGTGGTGCGCGGCGACGGTGAGATCATCACGACCGGCACGCGCGCGAAGAAATCATCCGCCGGCTACGACCTGACGCATCTGTTCGTCGGCGCCGAGGGCACGCTCGGCATCATCTCGGAACTGACCATCCGTCTGCGCGGCATTCCTGATACGATCGCGGCCGGTGCGGTGTCGTTCGAGACTGTACACGGGGCGTGTCAGGCCGTGATCCTGGCGATCCAGACCGGGATTCCCGTGGCGCGCATCGAGCTGCTCAACGCCGCGCAGGTGCGGGCCTGCAACGCCTATTCGAAGCTGACGCTGCCGGAGACGCCGCTGCTGCTGATGGAATTCCACGGCAGCGAGATCGAGGTCGCCGAGCAGTCCAAAGCCTTCGCCGAGATCGCCGGGGAGTACGGCGGCGGCGATTTCTCCTGGACCACCAAGCCGGAGGATCGCACAAAACTGTGGCAGGCGCGGCACGACGCCTATTGGTCCGTCAAGGCGCTGCGGCCCGGGGACAGCATCGGCGTGGTCGCGACCGACGTCTGCGTGCCGATCTCGCGCCTGGCCGATTGCGTCAACGAGACCGAGGAAGATCTCAAGCGCCTCAACCTGTTGTCGCCGATCGTCGGCCATGTCGGTGACGGCAATTTCCACTGCTCGCTGGTCTGCGACACCAACGATTCCGATGAGATGGCGCGCGGCGAGGAGTTCATGCATCGTCTGGTCGAGCGCGCGCAGGCGATGGACGGCACCTGCACTGGCGAGCACGGCATCGGCCAGGGCAAGCAGAAATATCTCAATGCAGAACTCGGCCCCGAGGCGATCGACGCGATGCGGGCGCTGAAAAAGGCGCTCGATCCACAGAACATCTTCAATCCCGGCAAGATTGTGCCGGAGGTCTAGCGCGCCTGCCGCGTCGCGGTCGCGGAACTTTCCGCAGCCGCGCCGGTTCCAATTCCCGTAGACTTCTGATGCCTCAATGGCGCGGCTCTGCGAGAGGATGCGATGTTGCGACCGGTCATTGGAATTGCCGTGATGGCGCTGGCCTGCATGCTGGCGGGCACGGCTCTGGGCAAGGGCGGTGGTGGCCATGGCGGTGGTCACGGAGGTGGTCACGGAGGTGGTCATGGAGGTGGTCATGGCGGCGGTCACGGAGGTGGTCATCATGGAGGTGGTCATCATGGTGGTGGCCATTTCGGTGGTCACGGTTTCGGGCACGCGCATGTTGGCGGCGGGCATCGCGGGATGCGGTTCGCAACCGGAGCCCGACATGGTGGCCCGAACTTCGGTCAGATGCGGAATGCGGCCGTGCGTCCCGCGAATTTCCGCAATGCGCTCAACGCGCACTCAAGCGCCTTCCGCAACGGCCGTCTGATCAGCAATCCGGCGGCGCGGGCCCAGATCGCAGCCGCTGCCGCACTCGCCGGCTGGCATGGCGCAAGCAGCGGATGGTGGCAACATGCAGGGGGCGGCTATGGCTGGGTCGGACCGCTGTTCTGGCCTTTCGCCTATAACGACCTCTACGACTACACGATCTGGGGTGACGGTCTCGGCTTCTGGGGCTACGGCTATCCCGACGTCTATGCCGGCATCTTCGGGCCCTATGGCTATGACGGTCTCTCGGCCTATCTGCCGCAACGTCCGCAGGGACGACGGCAAGCGCGAGGCGTTGCGCTCGACCAGCTTTGCGGCAGCGACCGCCGCGAAATCGTCGGTCTGCCGATCGACCAGATCGCAGCTGCGGTGCAGCCGACCGATGCGCAAGGGGCAAGCCTCGACGATCTCGGCAATGCCTCGATCCAGGCGGCGGAGATCATCCGCGCGTCCTGTCCTGCGCAGGTCGCGGCGACGGCGCCCGGTCGGCTGGCGGCGATGCAGCAGCGCATCGAGGCGATGGAGAAAGCCGTCGATCTCGTTCAGCCGGCACTGGATAAATTCTATGGCTCGCTCAGCGACGAGCAGAAGGCGCGCTTCAATGCGCTGGCCGACGATCAGCGTCGCGCGACAGCTTCCAACACTACCAGTGGATCGCTGGTCCAGAATTGCGGAGCGTCTGCGGCACTCGATTGGCCCGGCGCCGACATTGAGGCGAGGCTTCATCCCGACGGCACCCAGCGCGCTGCGCTGCAGGTGCTCCAGGATACCAGCGCGAAGGTCAGCGCATCGCTCAAGGCGGCTTGCCAGCCCAACGACGTGATGACGCCGCCGGCGCGAATGGCCGCGATCCACAAGCGGCTCGACCTGATGCTGGATGGCGTCAAATCGGTGCGCGCTGCGCTCGAAGATTTCTATGCCACGTTGAATGACGAGCAGAAGGCGCAGTTCGAGGCGATCGGGCCGCGTCGGACGTCCTGAACGTGTCGCGAGCCGCGGAGTGTGTCGGAAAAAACCGCCTCGCCGATCTCACTACGGTTCTCTATGCTGGGCGCGGTTTGAAGCGTGACGATGCGGCGGCTGGAAGACCACGGGTGGCGGGGCGATGAAGTGGTTCGCGCGCGAGACGCGACAGGACGTCTGGGACGAAGCGATCGAACGGCCGCTCGGCGACATCGAGGCCGCCGAGCGCATCCGTGCGATCTGTGACGCCGCTGCGGCGAGCGCGGCAGGATCCGCGCGCAACGACAAGCACGACAGAGAGCGCTACGAGCGGGCGGCGAAAGTCGCGATGGAAATCGCGATGAAGGTCTCGGATGGATTGATGCGCGACGACGCAGTCCGTCGCATCGTCGATCTCTGCATGAAGGCGAACGACCTCAAGACCGCGCAGATCCTGTTTCGCGCGATCCATGCCAGCTGGATCCGCGAAATAATACAGCGTGATCACCCGACGCTGGTGCAGTGAGCGCTGGATGTTGCCGCGAGGAAAGTGCGCTCCCTCCCTCGCTTGCGGGGGAGGGGTGGGGAGAGGGTGTCTCCACCAGCGATATATCGCGAGTGGATAAAGCCCTCACCCGCCACGCTCTTGCGAGCGTGTCGACCTCTCCCGCAAGCGGGAGAGGTGCACCGAACCCGCGGCGCGATCGGATTTCAACCCAACACCACTGAGCCTTACCTCGCCAGCTTGCGCACGGCCTCGTCCACGCTGTGGAAGATGTGGTCCCGCGGCAGCGCCTCGAACAGCTTGAACCGCTCGAACGCGTCCTGCGCGCGCACCGATTCCAGCCGGGCCAGCGCCACCGCGACGCCCTGTTCGCTGCACGCCCTGAACACGTCCAGCAGGATCTGCGCGGCGGTGAAGTCGATCTCGACCATGCCGCTCGCCTCCAGTACCAGCAGTTGCGGGGGCGTCGCGCCGAGCACCTTGGTCACGTCGCTGCGGAAGCCGGGCGCGTTGAGGAAGGACAGCGGCGCCTGCAGCCCGATCACGGCGACACCGGCGATGCGTTCGCCGATGATGTGCGGATGCGCTGGCCACCAGATCGTGGTGCCCGGCACGCGCTCGAACTCGACCAGCCGCGCGCGGGTCGTGCTCCAGATGCCGTGCAGCAGCGACAGCACGATGCCGAGGAACGCGCCCTGCTGGATCGGCAGCAAGATAATCAGCGCGGCGGTGGCGACGATCAGCAGGAATTCGCCCGGGGCTTGGCGATAGATCGTGACGATCTGCTTCACGCGGATGATGCGCAGCGCGACAAACAGTAGGATGCCGCCGAGCGCGGCGTCCGGAACGTGCTGCAGCAACCCCGTTCCGAATGCGAGCAGCGCCAGCACGATTGTCCCCGCGGCAAGGCCCGCAAGCTGCGATTGTCCGCCGGTCTCGGCGACGATGCCCGTTCGCGGCGGGCTGGCATTGACCGGAAACGCGCCGAACAGTCCCGACAGCACGCTGCCGGCGCCCGCGCCGAGGAAATCGCGATCGACATCGGCGGGCTTGTCCGGATCGGACGGAAACGACCGCGTCGTCGCCGCGGTCTGCACCATCACCACGACCGTGATCACGAAGGCCAGCGGCACGAGGCGCACCCATTGCTCCGGTGCAAGGTCGGGGAAGGTCGGCCGCGGCAGCGTGCCGGGCACGAGGCCCACGACGTTAACGCCTTTGCTATCGAGGCCGAGGGCGATTGTGGCCAAGGTCGCGGCGACGAGCCCGATCAGCGCGCCCGGAATTTTTGCGCTGACTTTCTCGGCGGCGAAGACCACGGCCAGCACACCGAAGCCGATGCATAGCGTGAAGGGATTGCTGCGGCCGAGCTCGCTTGCGAGCACGCCGATGCGATCGAGCGTCGGTCCACTCGGCGATTCCAGACCCAGCACGCCCGGCAATTGCGACACGATGATGTGGACCGAGATCCCGGCGAGGAAGCCGACCATGACCGGCACCGATAGCAGATTGGCGATGCCGCCGAGGCGGAACGCGCCGCCGGCCAGCATCATCGCGCCGACCATCAGCGCCAGTGCGATTGCGAGGCCCTGATAGTCCGGCGAGCCGGCGGCGGCCAGCGCCGCAAGCCCGCCGGCGAAGATCGGCGTGATCGTGGAGTCCGCGCCGCAGGACAGGAAGCGGTTGCCGCCGAGCATCGCAAAGCCCAGCGATCCCGCCATGAAGGCGAAGAAGCCGATCTGCGGCGCGAAGCCGCCGAGCCGCGCCGTGGCCATCTGCTCGGGGATCGCGATGGCCGCCAGCGTCAGCCCCGCCATGAGATCGCCAGGCAGCGAATAGGACGCGAGCGACCGGAATAGCGGCCAAGCGCTTCG
Organism: Bradyrhizobium sp. LM2.9; assembly: GCF_054056555.1. NCBI lineage: Bacteria > Pseudomonadati > Pseudomonadota > Alphaproteobacteria > Hyphomicrobiales > Nitrobacteraceae > Bradyrhizobium > Bradyrhizobium sp. LM2.9. The sequence goes on along the minus strand of NZ_JBSRYJ010000002.1, from coordinate 3,855,728 downwards.
GGCGTGAGAGTCGTGCGGCATTGATGTGGAATCCCCGGAAGGCCTGCGTCGGACGATCAGACTACAGCAATTCCGGTTCGGAGGGCGGCGGATGGCGAATATCCGCAACTCTCTCGTGTCCTGGACGCGCTGCAGCGCGTAGCGTTGCTGCGCAGAGCCGGGACCCAGGATGCTGCACAGTTCGCTGCTGGATGGGCCCGGCTCTGCAGCGCACCGCCGAAGAGCGCTGCGCTGCGTCCGGGGCACGAGAGCCGCATCAACAGAAATGTCCGCAAACCATGGGCTCGCGGACATCTCTCTCGACGTGGGCGGAAGCCTCAGTACCGGCCGCGGTCATTGTGATAATCGCCGCCGCGGCCGCCGCCCATTCCCATGCCGATTCCGACACCGACGCCGATGCCTTGCATGACGGCGCCGGGAGGCGGACCGGGGGGCGGCGCGCGTTCGTAGATCACTTCATCAGGCGGCGGCCGCCGCTGCCTGGGCGGCGTGTCGACCACCTTGCGCTTCGGAGGCGTGTCGTCGACGCGCTTCTTGATCACAGGCGCGACTGTCGGATTGACGGGTGTTGCCGGTATCGAGGGCGTGGAGCACGGGCAGGTCGGCGCCATCGCGACGGCGACCGGGACAGGAGCGGCCGCGACCACAGCAGGCAAGACGTAGTTGCGGTTCTGCACGCGGAGCAGCAGCCTGCGTGCGGTCGCAGCCAGATCGCTGTTGTCCCAGTTCGCCAGATAGGCCTCGAACGAGGCGCGGGTGTTGATCGCGGTGGCGCGCTCCCAGGCCAGCATCTGGCGCCGGCGCTCCAGCACCGTGCGCAGGCGCGGCGTACGGGTGTCCTGAGCGTACAACTCGATATAGGCTTGATACGCCGGCACGGTGTCGTCGGTGATCACGATCTCATAGGCGACCATGGCCGGCTTGCCCTGCAAATCCTTGCGCCAGTCATCGAGGCTGCGCGTGCCGCTCGCAAGCGCCATGGAGGATGCGCCGGGAAGCGCAGTCTGATCGCCGCTGCTGTCGCCGCCGAAGAACTTGAAGTCGGTCGTCAGCGACGAGCTTTCCCAAGGGATCTGCCGTCCGTCGGTCGATTGCGCCACGGCGACGCGGATGCGCTTGAAGACTTCCTCGATCGGCAGGTTGGGCTGCTTGGCGACGGTCAGCGCTGCCGTGGTGTAAGGGCTGTCGATGCCGCTGCCGTCCTCGGCTTCCGCGCCGGGTGAGGTCGAATAGGAGATGAAGGAGCCGGGCGCGCCGGCCTTGGTGTCGACCATCGCAAGCCCGTGGCCGGCGCCGCTGAGGGCCGGGAACGGATTGTTGCGGCAGGCATCGAGCATGAAGATGCGCGCCCGCGTCGGCAGCGCGCCGAGCGTGTTGAGCAAATCGTTGAGCCGCACGCCTTGAAGCGGAATGTCGGCCTCGCGCTTGGGGTCGAGATCGACCGGCACCAGATAGTTCTCGCCGTCGATCTGGAGGCCGTGGCCGGCATAGAACACCAGCGCGACCGTGTCGGCGCCGCTGGCGCTGACCTTGCCGGCGAAATCGGAGATCGTCGCGCGCATGTCGTTCTGCCCGAGATTGGCCGCCGTGGTGACGGTGAAGCCGGCATTGCCGAGCAGCTCCGTCATGCCCTTGGCGTCGTTGGCAGCGTTGGGCAATTCCGGCACGGTGCGATAGGCCGATTGACCGATCACGAGCGCGAGCCGCGCCTCGGCCGCGGCCTCCGTCGGCGTCGTCAATTGCGTGAGCGCAAGAAGGCTGGAGGCAAGGAAAAAATTGCGAAGGACTGGACGGGGCATGGTGTCTCCTCCATCGGCAATGCGCGCGAGGATGTCACCTTTTCTAGGTCGCCGCCACGCGCCTGTCTGTGCACTGGATCACGTTGCGAGCTGCGGCAAAAAGGGGCAGCAGGTCTGCCAGAGCCGGTGCAGCATCGTTCTGGCGCCATCCATGTGAATAGCGCATTGATCCATGCGCCAATTGGATTGATCTCGGGTGCTGCGCGAAAGCATGCCTTCGTGCCTCGGGCCCCATGCCGATCTGATCGGGAATCCCGCACAAACATGGTCATTTCGCCGCGCGCTGATGCCGTTGCTTTTTGCTGCACGCCGCCTTGCGACGGACGGCCGCAAGCCTTGCCTGCGCCATCGCTTTGGCCATACAGTCCGCGCAACGGGTTGCGGCAACCACCGCGGCGCGAAAAAATAAAAATTGGGGAGAGACCGCATTATGTCCATCGTGCCCGTAAACCGTCGCGCGTTCATCAAGTCGTCGACGGGACTTGCCGCCGGCCTCGTGTTCTCCCCCGCACTGATTGGCCGCGCCGAAGCCGCGACGTTGAAGCTGAAATGCTCCTCCTCGCTGCCGAACGATCCCAAATTCGCCAACGGCCGCGTCTATTACGACAATCTCGTGAAGAACCTGAAGACGAACGGCCTCGGTGAGCAGGTCGAGGTCGCTTTCTTTCCCGACAACCAGTTGGGGCAGGAAATCGACGTCATCAACTCGGTGAAGCTCGGCGTCATCGACCTCATGGTGTCGGGCTCGTCGATCTCGGCCAATCTGGTGCCGCTGGTCGGCACCTATGACCTCGGCTTTCTGTTCTCGAGTTTCCCGCAGCAGACCAAGGCGTTCGACGCCGGCGCCGCCAAGCCGATCGAGGACGCGCTGCTCAAGGGCAGCAACATCCGCATCATCGCCTGGGCCTATAATTTCGGCTCACGCAGCGTCCTTGCGAAGAAGCCGGTGAAGACGCCGGAAGATCTCGCCGGGCTCAAGATCCGCACCCTGCCAAATCCCGTTATCACGGAATGCCTGCGCCTGATGGGCGCCGCCGCGACGCCGCTGGCGTTCGGCGAAATCTACACGGCATTGCAGGCCGGCGTGCTGGACGGGCTGGAGCACGATCCGCCGACCATCCTCGCGAGCAAGTTCTTCGAAACTGCGAAATTCTATGCGCTGACGCAGCACAATTTCTCGCCGCTCGCGATCTATTTCAGCGACGTGACCTACAATCGCATGGATCCGAAGCTGCGCGAGGGCTTTCTCGACGCCGCGAAGAAGGCCGCATCCGACACGCGTACCCATGGGCTCGCGGTCGAGAAGGAGGCGCTGTCGGCCTTGACCGAGAAGGGCGTGACGGTGGCCGAATGCGACCGCGAGGCGTTCAAAAAGCGTGTCGCGCCGCAGATCGAGAACTTCATCAAGGCGCGGCCGGAATCCAAAGTCGTCATCGACATCATCCGCGCCACGCAAGCTTGAAATGGCCAAATCTGAGCTGGCGATGACGGGCGCCGCCTCCCTCTCGGGCGGCCGCCACGGGAGCATCGCACTGCTGCTTCGCGTCAGCGACGCGATCGCAGCCATCCTGCTCGCCGCAGATCTCGTCGTTGTCTGCGGTTCCGTACTGCTGCGCTTCTGCTTCAACGCGCCAGTCGAATGGTCCGACGACGTCGCGCGCGGCCTGATGGTCGGCTCGGCTTTCTTCGGCGCGGCGAGCGCGCTCGCGCGCGGCGAGAATGTCGGCGTCTCCTTCTTTCGCGATCTGGCTCCGGTACGGCTACGCGCGCTGGTCGACGCCGCGAGTTCGCTGCTGGTGGTGCTGATCTCGGGCTACGTCGCCTACAACGCCATCAAGCTCGGCTCGTTGACGGCGGGCCAGACCACCGGATCTGGCTTGCCGCTGGAGCTGACCTTCTATCCGATGGGCATCGGCGCGCTGTTCATGACGGTGTTCGCGATCGACCATCTTTGCGCAAGGCCGCTCCCTGATATCGTCAGAGGCCTCGTTGCGATCGCCGTCGTGACCGGCCTTTATCTCGCCTGGGATTATCTGTCGCCCGCCACGGTGCCGTCGGCGGGAACGCTGATGCTGATCGGTTTCTTCGCGACGTTGGTCGGCGGCTTGCCGATCGGCTTTGCGCTGGCGCTGGCCGCGCTGGTCTTCATCTGGGTCGAGGGCGCGCTGCCCGGCGTGATCTTCGCACAGCAGATGGCGCGCGGTATCGACAATTTCGTGCTGCTCGCGATCCCGTTCTTCATCCTCGTCGGCTACCTTATGGAAGCCAACGGCATGTCGGTGCGGCTGATCGAGCTGTTGCAGCGTGGGGTCGGGCGCATGCGCGGCGGCCTCAACGTCGTGATGGTGGCCTCGATGGTGCTGTTCTCCGGCATCTCCGGCTCGAAGATGGCTGATGTCGCCGCGGTCGGCTCCGTGTTGATCCCGGCTGCGCGCCGCTCCAAGCAGAATCCGGGCGGCGCGGTGGCGCTGCTCGCGGCATCCGCGGTGATGGCGGAGACCATTCCGCCCTGCATCAACCTGATCATCCTTGGCTTCGTCGCGAACCTGTCGATCGGCGGCCTGTTCGTCGCAGGGCTGTTGCCGGCGGCGCTGATGGCGCTGGCCCTGATCGCCGTCTCCATCATCTTCGGCAAGACTCCGGCTGCTACCGAGGACGTCGAGCCGCAGATGCCGGTGTCGGGGCTGTGGAGCGGCGCGATAGCGTCGTTCGGCTTGATCTTCATGATCTTCTTCGGCTTCAAGAGCGGCTTTGCCACCGCCACGGAAATCTCGGCCTTTGCCGTCGCCTATGCACTCGTCGTCGGCAGCGTCGTGTTCCGCGAGCTCAGCTTCACATCGGCCGCGCATAGTTTTGTGCAGGGAGCGACGCGCGCGGGGCTCGTGCTGTTCATCGTTGCCGCAGCGCAATCGCTGGCGTTCACGCTGACCTTGCAGCAGGTGCCGCATGCGGTTGGCGATTTCATGCTGGGATTGTCAAAGACCAGCGGCACCTGGTTGTTCATCCTGCTCGCGATCGGCGTGCTGATCGTGATGGGCTCGGTGCTGGAAGGCGCGGCCGCGCTGATCATCTTCGGTCCACTGCTGCTGCCGGTGGCCGTGCAACTCGGTATCGATCCCCTGCATTTCGGCGTCGTGCTCGTGATCGCGATGGGCATCGGCCTGTTCGCGCCGCCGCTCGGGCTCGGGCTCTACGGCGCTTGCCTGATCGGCAACGTGCCGATCGAGCAGACGGTGAAGCCGATCATGGGCTATCTTGGCCTGTTGTTCCTTTGCCTGCTGGTGATCGCGTTCGTGCCATGGCTCAGCACGGCATTGCCGCGCGCGTTCGGCTACTGAAGGAGTCTTGCCGTGAAAGTCCTGCTGGCCCACACGCCAGAGATGCGCCGCAATTACTACGGTGATCGCAGCCTGAGCGGCCTGCGCGCGACCGCCGAGGTGGTCCTGCACGAGAGCGATGATACGCTGGACGCCGCCGGCCTCGTCCGCGCCGCGAAAGATGTCGACATCATCGTGGCCGATCGCATGACCGAGGGCCGCGGCGAGATCTTTGCGCAACTGCCGCGCTTGCGCGCTTTCGTCCGTTGCGCCGTCGACATCCGCAACGTCGATGTCGAGGCGGCCTCGAACGCCGGCGTGCTCGTGACCCGCGCCGGGCCTGGCTTCGTGCAAGCCGTTGCCGAGCTCGCGCTCGGCTTCATGGTCGATCTCTCCCGCGGCGTATCGCGGGCGACGGCCGATTACCAGGCCGGCCGCAAGCCGGAAGCGCGGATGGGCCGTCAGCTCGCCGGCAGCAAGATCGGCATCATTGGCTATGGTAGCATCGGGCGTTACCTCGCCGAGGTGGCAAAAGTGCTGCGCATGGAGGTGCTGGTCTCCGATCCCTTCGCGACAGTCAGCGATGCTGCGATCCGCCAGGTCGGTCTCGACGATCTCCTTGCCGGGTCGGACTATGTCGTCTGCCTTGCGGTTGCGAACGAAGAGACCGAGTGCCTGATCGGGCAGGCGGCGCTAGCGCGCATGCAGAGGCACGCCGTCTTCGTCAATCTCTCGCGCGGCAACCTCGTCGACGAGGCGGCGCTTGCGAAGGCGCTGTTGGAAGGCCGCATCGCAGGCGCTGCGATGGATGTCGGTCGCGCGCCAGACCAGATGCCGGCGCCGGAACTCGCGAAGCTTCCCAACGTCATCGCGACGCCGCATGTCGGTGGGCTGACGCCGCAGGCGATCGAATATCAGTCGCTGGAAACCGTGCGCCAGGTCGAAGCGATCGTCAAAGGCGAGATTCCGCAGGGCGCGGTCAACGCCGAGCGCTGGACGCGGCGGCCCTGATCGACTGCGAGCGTGATCTGTTGAGGTCGAATTGAGCTTGGCACACGACTAAACGCACGCTTCTCCGTTCGCTCTCCCCTTGTAGGCAGAGCTATCGCATATGACGTCTTCAGCGGCGCCTGAGCGAGCGCCTCGTCCTTCGAGACGACCGCTTCGCGGCCTCCTCAGGATGAGGCTCAGCTGCATCCATCTGCGTTGAAAATGCTGCCGCATGCTCATCCCTCATCCTGAGGGCCCGCCGCAGGCGGGCGTCTCGAAGGATGGCCGCAGTCGAGCTTCCAGCCATATGTTTCTTCCTGTGCGATAGCCCTGACCCACAACGGGAGGGAACGCATCTCTTTCGAAGCGGTAGGCGAGTCTCGTCAAATCCGGCTCTACAGCCGGTCCACCGCTCAGAACGTCCCGTCCTTCTGGGTCACCGTCAAAAACACCTTCGGTTCGATCATCCGCATGCCGACGGTGACGGTGCTGCCGCTGATGTCGAAGCGGCCGATATCGTTGATGGCGCGCAGCAGGCTCGCGCGCGCGATACATCAGGAAAAGTCTTGCCGGGTGCGGGGAGGAGCTTCGGGAAAGCTATCTCCGCAGGGTGAATCGGCGATGTATCGGCGGCTCCGTACTACTCCGGGGAAACCGGCAACTTACGTCGACAAAGTTCGCATCATCCCGCACTTCATTAACTAAGCCGGGTCATGCGGAACGGCCGGGTTCCGAAATTGAGCAGTTCTTAACTGCGGTCCTGTTCCGATAGTGGCTTCGGCGGCTCAACCAGAGGTTTGGTTGACCCGGAAGAGGGGACGGCGGTTTCTCGAATGGACGGTCGCGATCAGAACGATCAGGATCGGGGACGTATGACCGGATGGTGGCGTGCCGCGCCGCTGCTCGGGCTGTATCGTCCTGCGCTCGTCGCGGTCGGAATCGGTCTTCTGTTCTCGATTGCGGGTGCGGCCGCAGTGGCGCGATGGGAAGACCGCGTCAACAAGATCGAGTTCGAGAACGCGGCCGAAACCGAAGCGATCGTCATGCAGAACGGCATGGGCGAGTACATCTCCAGGCTCGTCGCGCTGCGCACGCTGTTCGAATCGACCAACCGGGAGATCACCCGCAGCGAATTCGAGACCTTCAGCGCCCGCCTGTTCGAACGCCATCCCGGCATGCTGCGCATCGCCTGGGTGCCGCGCGTGAACCACAAGGAGCGTACCGAATACGAGGCTGCGGCGATCGCGGACGGCGTGTCCGGCTATCGCATCAAGTCGCTCCAGGGCGATGCGTTCGCGACCGCGCCGCAGAGCGACGAATATCTTCCGGTGTTCTACTCGACCCAGCCGAAGACATCTTCGGTCTACGGCATGGACTACGCGACCGTTCCGGAGCGCCGCGCGGTTCTCGAGCGCGCGCGCGACGCCGATCGGGTCGCGGCCATTCGCACCCGCCTCTACGAGCCGAAGGAGGGCGGCCGGCTGCCCGACGTCCTCGTCGCCATTCCCGTCTACGCCAAGGCAACGTCGCGCGACACGGTCGTGGACCGGCGCCGCAATCTCGCCGGCTTCGTCGTCGGCGTGTTCGACCTGCCGCTGCTGATCCAGTCCATTCGCGTGACCACCGGCGCAAGCCCCGCGGTCAGCGTGAACGTCTATCCGCCGTTCACGGGGCAGATCGTCAGCCTGGAGGAAATGCTGCCGGATTATTCGTCGGCTGCCACGGCGCCGCAGTCGATGCGAGATGTCGCGCGGGCCCTGCACTGGTCGGGCAATCTCAAGATCGGCGACACCGATTGGCAAGTGCGCGCGATACCGGCTGCCGGCGGCTCGCTGGAGACGACGTACGATCGCGCGGGCGCGGTGTTGATCGTCGGCATGCTGCTGACGCTGTCGCTTTCGATCTATCTCAGGCTCGCAAGCCGCAATTCGCAGCGGCTGTCGCTGGCGAACCGGCGTGTGCTCGAACTCGCCCAGACCGACATCCTGACCGGACTGCCGAACCGCGCCTTCTTCCTCGCCCGGCTCGACGAGCTCAACGGCCGCTTGAAGGACGGCGGTCCGACCTTCTCGATCCTGATGCTCGACCTCGACCGCTTCAAGAACGTCAACGACTCGCTCGGTCACGGTGCCGGCGATGCACTGCTGCGTCAGGTCGCACAGCGGCTGAAATCCGCGGTGCGCACCGGCGACGTGCTGGCCCGGCTCGGCGGCGACGAATTCGCCATCATCCAGGAGGCCTGCGAGGATCAGCGCGTCTGCTCGACCGAACTGGCCGGGCGAATCGCAAAGCTCGTGGCCGAGCCGTTCCTGCTTCCCGGACACCGCGTCGAGATCGGCACCAGCATCGGCATTGCGATCGCGCCCGATCATGGCAGCGACCAGGAGCAGCTCCTGAAGAAGGCCGACCTTGCGCTTTACCGCTCGAAATCGGCGGGTCGCAACTGCTTCACCATCTATGACAAGGCGATGTCGGCTGAGCTCGAGGCCCGCAACACGCTGGAAGGCGATTTGCGCGACGCCATCGCACAGTGCCAGCTCGAGGTGCACTACCAGCCGTTCGTCGACGCCCTCAGCGGCGCGCGGCGCGGTTTCGAGGCGCTGGTGCGCTGGCGGCATCCGAGCCGCGGATTGATTCCGCCGGACCAGTTCATTCCGCTCGCGGAGGAAACCGGACTGATCGTGCCGCTCGGCGAATTCGTGTTGCGGCGCGCCTGCGCGGACGCGGCCGGCTGGCCCTCCCACCTCGCACTCGCCGTCAACCTGTCGCCGATCCAGTTCAAGGAGGCCGAGCTGTTCGAGATGATCAGCGCGGCGCTCGCGGATTCCGGGCTGCCGCCGCAGCGGCTGGAGATCGAGATCACGGAATCCGTACTGCTTGAACGCGGGGTCGAGAACCACGCCTTCATGGAGCGGTTGAAGAGTATCGGCATCGAGCTCGCGCTCGACGATTTCGGCACCGGCTATTCGTCGCTCAGCTATCTGACCGCGTTCCCGTTCGACAAGATCAAGATCGACAAATCGTTCATCCGCAACCTCACGCATCTGCCGCGCAGCTCCGCCATCATCTCCTCGATCGTGACGCTGGCGCGCGGGCTGGACATGTCGGTCACCGCCGAGGGCGTCGAGACCCGCGAGGAGTACGAGCGGCTGAAGGCGCTCGGAGTCAATTTCGCGCAAGGCTATCTGTTTGGCCGCCCGCAGCCGATCGAGCGGATTCTGTTCGACGTGCCCGTCGAACCGTCCCAGCTCAACGCCGCCTGAGCGCGCGCCTTGTCCTTCGAGACGACCGCTTCGCGGTCTCCTCAGGATGAGGCTAAGCGGCATCGGCGCCTGTTGAACTGCTGCCGTACACTCCGTCCTCATCCTGAGGAGCCCGCCCCAAGCGGGCGTCTCGAAGGATGGCCGCAGGGTAGTTGTTCGCCGAGTTGCCCTTCAAATGCGATCGCCTTGCTCAGCGGGCATGCGCGAAAAGCGCTTGACCCGGTCATTCCCGGATGGTCCGAAGGACCGTCAAGGGATGAAACACACAATGCGGCTTCCGTTCTTCTACGGCTGGGTCGTGGTCGCGGTGACCTTCGTCACCATGGCCATCGGCGTCAACGCGCGCACAGCCTTTTCGTTGTTCTTTCCTCCCATCATCTCCGAATTTGGCTGGGAGCGCGGCGTCACCGCAGGCGCCTTCTCCTTCGGCTTCGTGGTGTCGGGCATGGTCAGCCCGCTGATCGGCCGGCTGATGGACCGCGCCGGCCCGCGTGCGGTGATGGAGCTCGGCGTGGTTCTGATGGGCGGCGGGCTGCTGCTTGCGCCGCTCACGAGCCAGCCCTGGCATCTCTACGTGACCATCGGCGTCATGGTCGGGGCCGGCTCGGTGTGTCTCGGCTATTCCGGACAATCGCTGTTCCTGCCGAACTGGTTCATCCGCAAGCGCGGCTTCGCGATCGGTATCGCCTTCGCCGGCGTCGGCATCGGCTCGGTGACGCTGCTGCCATGGGTGCAGCACATGATCGAGCAGACCGGCTGGCGCACCGCCTGTACCGCGATGGGTCTGATGATCCTGATCGTGCTGGCACCGATCAATCTGTTCCTGCACAGGCGCCCCGAGGATATCGGCCTCCGGCCGGACGGCGATGCCGCCCCGGCCGCGGGTACCGCAAAGCCCGTCTCCAACATCGTCGATCCCGTCTGGGTTGGTACCGAGTGGACGCTTCGGCGCGCCGTCGCTACTGCGCGGTTCTGGTGGATCGCGCTCGGCTATTTCTGCGGCCTTTACATCTGGTATGCGGTGCAGGTGCACCAGACCAAATTCCTGCTCGACATCGGCTTGAGCGCGAATGTCGCGGTGTGGGCACTCGGCATCGTCAGCCTGCTTGGCATTCCCGGCCAGATCCTGCTCGGCCATGTCTCCGACCGGATCGGGCGGGAATGGGTGTGGGCGATCAGCTGCGCGGGCTTTGCGATCTCTTTCGCGGCGCTGATGGCACTGAAATTCCAGCCGTCTTTATGGCTGGTCTATCTCATGGTGTTCACGCAAGGCGCGCTCGGCTACGGCCTCACCTCGATCATGGGCGCAGTGGTGTTCGAGATTTTTCAGGGCAAGCACCAGGGCAGCATCTTCGGTACGATCATGCTGGCGGCATTGGCCGGCGGCGCGGCGGGACCCTGGGTCACCGGCTTGCTCTATGATCGGGCCGGCGACTACACGCTTGCCTTCGGCATCGCCATCATCGTGAGCGGATTGTCGGCGCTCTCGATCTGGCAGGCCGCGCCGCGCAAGGTACGCGCGGTGGCCGGCAAGCTTCAGGCGGTAACCGGCGCTGAATAGGCTCCGCACGTGGCGCGTTCATGCAGGACAGGCGTCGCCGCGCTCGAGACGATGAACGCGATCCGGGAGCTCGGCGTCGGGCTTTCGGTGGACGATTTCGGCACCGGCTATTCCAGCCTCAGCCAGCTCGCGCATCTGCCGATCCGCGAGCTGAAGATCGACCGCAGTTTTATGCGCGACATCGAGCGCGACGCGGGCGCCCTCGCAATCGCCACCGCCGTGGTGCGCGTCGGCCAGGGCCTCGGCATGACCGTCGTCGCCGAAGGCGTCGAGACCGAGGCGCAGCGCAAGGTGCTGGCCGAACTCGGCTGCGACGTCGTGCCAGGCTTCCTCTACGCACCCGCGCTCGCGCCAGTAGCCTTCGAGCGCTGGCTGATCGAGCACTGCGCTGAGCAGGCGAGGGCGATGCTGGGCAGGCTTGATGTCAAGCCGGTTGACGCGGCTGCGGTGAAGCGGTCGGCGTAGGGCGTGTACTCTCGGCGCCAATTATCCCGAAGGCTTACATCCCGAAGGCTTGCATCCCGAAGGCGTGCCATGTCCGCGGACACGGGCAGCTCGCCCAGAAACGCGTTACTTCGATCGTACCTGGTTTGATTTTGGACGGCATTGACGTGGCAATGCATAGTGAACGGTCAGCAAGCTTGCGTTCCTGTCATCGAAAATCAAATGATCGGTCAAGGCCATTTCGGCGCGCATGGCATTGCAGCAGAAGATCATCAATCGATTCAAAAGGGGCAGCTTGCTCACGGACCGGTAAAGCTCGCCACATTCGATAGTCAGGTTCTGCCGGCCTTGCGCGCTCGCCAATTCGAGCCGGGATCGAATCTCTTGCCGGAAATGATCCGTTGAAACCATGCAGCATCCGATAGCCGAAAACCCTTCCGAAAAGGGGGATCAGCCGGCCAGGATTGGAATCGAGCAATTGCCCCCGTCAACTCAGACGTCAGGTCGCGTGACCATAGAGCAATGCCAACACAAAGATACAGCTAATAAAGCCGATCTGATCGATGCTCTCGTCTCGCTATTGGGCGACGACGTTCCTATATGCTTGAGATCACCGCCCGCCCCAGGTAGTTATCGGTGACTGAGAGCATTGCGCTCCCGCCTCAACCACGAAGGCGGTCGGATGTCTGATACCCCTAAATATAAATCTCCTGAAGTGGCTGGTACCTCCGGTGCAGTTGCCCGGTTTCCTTGTTTTGCCGGCCGCTGTGTCGGCCTCATGCATCGGGAATCCATTTTTGATTGATCTGCGGCAGCGATCTCGCGCGCAGATCGGTCAGGAGGTTACTTGGCAAATACAGCAGCTGTCCGAGACTCTAACGGGCTTCCAGCCACATTCACTGGATCGAAGACCGGGCAGGACGACGCCCCGTTTGTCTTCGTCAAGGTCGGCGATGAAGAACGCCGCATGCGAAGGGCTGAATGGGATGCGCTCCCGCCCTGGACCGGCCCGCGCCCGGCACGCACGGTCACCGACTGATGCCACAGCCTTTGGGAGGCCCGCTTGACGATCGAACATGCTATCGTGCGAGCCAGGCCGAAGCCCTGGGGCAGCCTCGATCTGCGTCCCTGGAGCCAGACGTCGACCGGCGACGGCCCGATCGGGGAATTGTGGTTTGAGCGCCCGGGTCTTGCTGCGCCGAAGACGGCGTTGCTGCTCAAAATGCTCTTCACCACCGAGCCGCTATCGATTCAAGTTCATCCGGATGATGCGTTCGCGCACTCGATCGGGCTTGCCAACGGCAAGACCGAAGCCTGGTACATCGTCTCCGCGGTCCCCGGTGCGCAGGTCGCGGTGGGACTGGACTATCCGCGCTCTGCCGCTGAGTTGCGAACCGCGGTCACTGACGGCTCGATCGCCGACATCGTCCATTGGCAGCCGGTTCATCCAGGCGACGTCATTTTCATTCCTGCTGGAACCATTCATGCGATCGGCGCTGGCATCGTGCTCGTTGAAATCCAGCAGCACAGCGACGCCACGTTCCGGCTGTTTGACTATGGACGAGGGCGCCAACTGCACATCGACAATGCCGTCGCGGTGGCCACGGCAGGCCCTCGCAAAATCCCATTGCCTTCCGAACGTCTGAGCGGCGCGCGAACCGTCCTCACGGTCAATTCTTATTTTGCGCTGGAGCAAACTGACCTTGCTCCGCGCTCCGTTTGGATGCTCGACGCACCGAAAGAGACTTGGCTGCTGGCGATCGAAGGTCACGCCCAACTCGGCCCGACGAGGCTCGCGCCGGGGGACGCGTTTTTCCTGGAAGCCGACCAGGCGGAAATCGAGGTAGGTGCGAACGGGTTGAAAGCGCTACTGGCCTATCGCGGCCCGAAGGCAAACCCTGCCGCGTTAATAGAGCGCAGCGCCGCGAGCGCCAGTCGCGTACCGCACGCTTTTCCCAGCGCCCTGGTCCCGACCCCCTTCGAGACCGCCGCGCTCAAACAATCGGAGACGCCAAATTGGCTACCGTAAATCGTATCGCATTCATCGGGAATTCGCTTCCCCGCCGCTGCGGCATTGCGACCTTCACCACCGACTTGCAGAGCGCCATTGCGGCGTCCCGGGGCGATCTGGAAACCGTCATCGTCGCGATGACCGATCACGGCCAAGTCTACGATTATCCTGCCACCGTGGGCCTGGAGATCAACGACGATCGGCAAGATGATTATGTCCGTGCGGCCGCTTATCTGAACAGCGGCGGCTTCGAGGCCGTTTCGTTGCAACATGAATTCGGCATTTTCGGCGGCGAAGCCGGAGGTCAGATCATGGCGCTCTTGTCGCGCCTGACCATACCGATCGTGACAACCCTGCATACGGTCTTGTCCGAGCCGACAAAGGCTCAGCGCGATGTCATCGCACGCATCGTCGAGTCCTCGTCCAAGGTCGTCGTGATGGCTGAAAAAGGTCGGGAATTGTTGCGCTCCGTCTATCATGTGGCTGACGAGAAGATCGAAATCATCCCGCACGGCATCCCGGAGTTCGCGTTTGTCGAACCCGACGCGGCCAAGGCTGCGCTCGGATTCAGCAACAAGTCGGTCATCCTGACGTTCGGATTGCTGTCGCCGAACAAGGGTATCGAAGTCATGATCGATGCGATGCCTTCTATTCTGAAGACCCGACCCGACGCCGTTTACGTCGTGCTCGGTGCGACGCATCCCAACCTCGTGCGAGATCGGGGCGAAGCCTATCGTGAGGCCCTGATGGCGCACGCGCGCCGGGCTGGAGTCGAGGATCACGTGGTGTTCCTCGATCAGTTCGTCGACAAGAAAACGCTGCTCGATTTCATCTCGATGTCCGACGTCTACGTAACGCCGTACCTCAGTGAAGCCCAGATGACGTCGGGCACGCTTGCCTATAGTTTTGGCCTCGGTAAAGCCGTGGTTTCAACTCCGTATTGGCATGCCCGCGAACTATTAGCCGATGGCCGCGGCATCCTGGTTCCGTTTGGCGATGCGGCAGCGCTTGGCATCGAAATCGCCAAGCTGCTCACCAACGACGTGCTTCGGCAGGCGATGCGCAAGCGGGCCTATTCGAGCAGCCGCGCGATGACGTGGGAAAGAACCGCCGAACGCTATATGTCGGTATTCGAGAACGCGGGCCGCCGGCATCGGCTCAAGACCATTGCGCGCACGGATACTGGTACGCTGCTGCGCGACAGCCGCGCCCCGCCGGAAATGCAGCTCGGCCATTTCCTGTCGATGTGCGACGACACCGGACTGTTTCAGCATGCCGTTCATAGCGTGCCGGATCGTGCGCACGGCTATTGCGTCGACGACAACGCCCGGGCGCTGCTCGTGGCCTGTGCGCTCAACAATCCGGGCGAAGAGCGGCTGCCGGAAGCCCTGACGGCGCGATTTGCCGCCTTCGTCCAGCACGCCTGGAATCCGGATACACGGCGGTTTCGCAATTTCATGGGCTTCAACCGCTGCTGGTTGGAGGACAGGGGGTCGGAGGATAGCCACGGACGCACGCTCTGGGCCTTGGGCGTCTGCGCGCTTACCGATGCCAGCCCGTCGCGGCGCTCATGGGCCGCAGCGCTGTTTTCCGAAGCGATGGTGACAGTGGAAAGTTTTCGTTCGCCCCGTGCGTGGGCGTTCGTATTGCTGGGCCTCGATGCTTACTGCTCGGCTGTTCCGGACGATTTCCAGGCGACCCGCCTGCGTGCCGTGCTTGCCGATCGGTTGATTTTGATCTTCGATACCGTGGCAACCGGCGATTGGGTCTGGTTCGAGGACGGGTTGGCCTACGATAACGCCCGCTTGTCCCAGGCGCTGATCATTACCGGCTTGGCCAGCAAGACATCGCGCTATGTCAATATCGGGCTGGAGTCGCTGCGCTGGCTTGTGAAGCGGCAAACCTCAGCGAAGGGCCAATTCCGCCCGATCGGCACGGCGGGATTCGGTGATCGACGCCGACCGCCGCAAGCCTTCGACCAGCAGCCGCTGGAAGCCGCGGCGACCATCGCGGCGTGCCTCGCCGCGTGGCGGGCCGATCACGATGTCGAGTGGAAAGCCGAAGCCGCACGGGTATTCGCGTGGTTTCTGGGCAGTAACGATTTGTCGGCCTCGCTGGTCGATTTGGAAACCGGAAGCTGTCGGGATGGCCTGCACCCCGATCGCCCTAATGAGAATCGGGGCGGGGAATCCGTGGTGTCGTATCTGCTTGGCCTTTCCGAGATTCGGCAGATTGCCCGCCTCAGCGAAAGCCGGGCCAAGCCTGCTCCTCTGGTCGCTTGACGGCGCCGATTACGATTTACTCCTTCAACCAATCGAGGCCGTTTTGTCGCAATCTCCCTTCCTCAAACGCCAAGCCCTTCAGCTGCGGCCGGACCCGACCCGTGTCATCGTTCGGCCATTCAAGCCGGCGACAGAGCCGCGCGACCTCAATCCGACGGACAAGACCCGCGCCAACCATATCGTCGAACGGGTTCTCGCGCTCGATCCCGAGACGGCCGACCGGCAATTGGCCGACGTTCTGGAGAACTTCCTCGGCCGTCACCGCAACCTGTTGCAGATCTTCGAGGCGCGCGCCGCGGAAATGGAAGCGGCGCTGGCCGACCATGCTGTATTCACGCAGGTCCAGCGCCAACTCGCGGGCGCTTATTTTCTCAACGAATATTCGTTCGAGGCCTCGGCATTGTTCAATCCGAGTATCGTGCCACATCCCGATCAGTCCGGAACGCCGGACGGCAGCCTCCGCTTTATCCTAAGTCTTCGTGCCGTCGGCGAGGGTCATGTGTCTTCCCTGACATTTCGCTCGGGGCTTATTGCCGCAGACGGGGCCGTGACCATCGACCCGACGGGGCGTCTTGCGTCCAGCCCCGATCTCGTCAGGCTGACATCGGGCGCCGCCGGCGACGAGATTGACGTTACGTTCGCGGCTGGGGAGGATCTGAGCGAGCGGGTGATTTTTCCGGTCACCGAAGCGCAGTCGAACGGGATCGAGGATGCCCGCTTTGTGCAGTTCAGCAACGCCGGACAGAAGATCTATTACGCGACCTACACCGCCTATAGCGGACGCGCGATCCGGTCGGAGCTGATCGAGACGTCCGATTTTGTATCGTTCCGGCTATCGACCTTGAAGGGCAATGCCGCGCGCAACAAGGGCATGGCGTTATTCCCGCGCAAGATCGAGGGCAGATATGCGATGATCGCGCGCCAGGACAACGAAAACCTCTATTTGATCTTTTCCGACGATCTCCATACGTGGGATGGCGGCCAGCCGATTCTGAAGCCTCGATACCCCTGGGAATTCGTGCAGATCGGCAACTGCGGATCACCGATCGAACTCGACGGAGGGTGGCTGCTGCTGACGCACGGCGTCGGCCCTTTGCGAAAATATTCGATCGGGGCCGCGTTGCTGGACAAAAAGGACCCGTCGAAGGTGCTCGGCCGCCTGCGCGAGCCCCTGTTGCGCCCAGACCCTTCCGAACGCGAAGGATATGTTCCAAACGTTGTCTATACCTGCGGCGCGATGCGCCATCGCGACAAGATCATCTTCCCCTATGCGGTCTCCGACAGCTTCTGCAATTTCGCGACAATCGAGATCGCATCCTTGATCGCGGCCATGGACACTAGCGCATTAGAACTGCGCTGACCCCCTCGATATCCATCCGGCCGGGCGGCCGGTGAGATTGAAAAGACGGTGAAGCGGTCGGCGGAGGGCGCGACCTTCGGCTGGATCGCTCGCAAACAATGGTCGGCTCCAAGAGTCCCTACACCCACGGGCACAGCGAGCGCGTGACGCTCTTTACCGATATGATCGCGGAGCAGCTGGAGTTCACTGCCGAGCGGCGACGCTGGCTCAAGCGTGCCGCGCTGCGGCACGACATCGGCAAGCTCGGCATCAGCAACGCCATCCTCGACAAGCCCGGCAAGCTGGACGAAGCCGAATGGGCGGTCATGCGCATGCATTCCGCGCATTCGGAAGCAATTCTGTCCGTATCGGCGCGTTTGGCGAACTCGCCCCGATCGCCGGCGCGCATCATGAGCGGCTGGACGGCAAAGGCTATCCCCATGGCCTCGCGGGAGACCAGATCTGCCTGGACACCCGAATCATCACGACCGGAGATATCTTCGACGTGCTCACCGCAGACCGGCCGTATCGCGCTGCGATGCCGGTCACGAAAGATCTTGCGATCATGGCGGAGATGATCGGCACCCAAATCCACCCGGACTGCTTTGCAGCTCTTCGTCGAGCGCTCGGACGCGTCGACGAGACGCTGGCGGCCTAACGAGCGTTCCGACGCTATCATTGGGCTTCCGCCGAGAAGCGGCAGTGGGATGCGATCGTGACCCGTGACCCGTGTCAGCCGCACGCTGAGCGGCGGTTGATCCGTTTACAAGGCCGATCGCACGTGAAAGCTCGACAGAATTCTGACGCTCGTCCTAATCCGACGACAACCCCGTCCTGCGCCGCAAATCCGTGATCGCGCGCAAAAAGCTGTCGGGCGGCGTTGTCTCCGGATCGATCAGGCGGTGCAGGCGAAAGCCGTCTTCCAGGGCCAGCACGACGGAGGCTATCCATGGCGGGTTCAGCTTGTCGCCCTTCGCGTTGCTCTTCAACGTGGCCTCGACGATGTCGGCGACCAGCTTGCGCCGCGCGCGCAGGCGCTTGGCAAGTTCAGGCCGGCGCTTCTCGGCGCGCGCGACAAACAGTATCATCTCCATGTGTAGCAGCGGCGAACGGCCGAGCGGATCCTGCCTTGTGCGGTCCATCGTCTTCAGCGCCGCGATGAAATCGTCGAGATTGTCGTGCTGCGCAAGGATGTCCATGTTGCGCCGGATCGACTGCTCGACATGATCCTCGAGCATGGCGATGATCAGCTCGTGCCTTGCTCTTGAAGTTGGAATAGAACGCGCCGCGGGTGAAGCCGGCCGCTGCCGCGATCGCCTCGATGCTGGCGCCGCCGATGCCGTCTTCCTCGAACATTCGCGCGGCCGCTTCGAACAGCTTGTCGCGCGTGTCGTCCCTGGTCGGCCTGGTTCTCACCCTTGACATCGGAGCAGTTTAGGGCAGAATGCAACTCGATACAACAATGTATCGAGTTTATAATTCGGGGATGGTTACGCTGCGCAAGAGGGGTTGCCCGGCGTATTCGATTCATGCGGCAACCGATATGAGGTCACCATGAACGAGCACGTGCAAGGCGCCGGCGGTCCGCTGTTCAATCCGCTGTCACCGGACTTCATCCGCGATCCCTATCCGCATTATGACCGGCTCCGCGCGATCTTTCCGATCCACGTGACGCCGTTCGGCCAGTTCGTCGCCAGCCGCCACGCCGATGTCAGCCTCGTGATGCGCGACAAGCGCTTCGGCAAGGATTTCGTCGAGCGTTCCAAGCGCCGCTATAGTGAGAAGATCATGGAGGAGCCGGTCTTCCGCAGCATGAGCCACTGGATGCTGCAGGCTGATCCGCCCGACCACACCCGCCTGCGCGGTCTCGTCGTGAAGGCCTTCACCGCCCGCCGCGTCGAGGACATGCGGCCGCGCATCCAGGAGATCGTCGACCAGACCATCGACGCCGTGATCGACCGCGGCCACATGGACCTGATCGAAGACTTCGCCTTCCGCCTGCCTGTCACCATCATCTGCGACATGCTCGGCATCCCCGAGGATCATCGCGAGACTTTCTATAGCAGCTCGCGCGACGGCGGACGGCTGCTCGATCCCGTGCCGCTCTCGCCGGAGGAGATCGCGAAAGGCAACGCCGGCAACATGATGGCGCAGATGTATTTCCAGCAGCTGTTCGAGCTGCGCCGCCGCAATCCCGGCGACGATCTCATCACGCAGCTGGTGCAGGCCGAGGAAGACGGCAACAAGCTCACCAACGAGGAACTGACCGCCAACATCATCCTGTTGTTCGGCGCCGGCCACGAGACCACGGTCAATCTGATCGGCAACGGCCTGCTTGCGCTGCACCGCAATCCGGACCAGCTCGCGCTTTTGAAGGCGCGGCCGGAGCTGATGGTGGGCGCGATCGAGGAATTCTTGCGCTACGATTCCTCGGTGCAGATGACCGGGCGGGTTGCGCTGGAGGATATCGATGATCTCGGCGACGCGAAGATCCCCAAGGGCGAGACCGTGCTCTGCCTGCTGGGCTCGGCCAACCGCGACCCGGCGGTCTATCCTGATCACCCCGACCGGCTCGACGTCACCCGCCAGAATGTGAGGCCGCTGTCGTTCGGCGGCGGCATCCATTTCTGTCTGGGAGCCCAATTGGCGCGCCTCGAGGCCGAGATCGCCATCGCCACGCTGTTGCGTCGGCTGCCGGATCTGCGCATTGACGACGTCGACAATCCGGAATGGCGGCCCACCTTCGTGCTGCGCGGGCCTGAAGCGGCTGCCCGCGAGCTGGTGATAGCTGCCGGCGTTAACCTCCGCGCGCAACAGTCGCTGTGACTTCGCCACACTTCCCCCTATATAAGGGGCTGTTCCGGTACGTCTGAGGCCCTAAGGCTCAGGCAAGGCCCGCATCTGGTTTGGCCGAGGGGAGACCCGTGCAGACGACGCTGCTCGGATTGGCGATTGCCTTTATTCTAGCGCTGCTGGCCGCTCTGATCGGGCCTTACTTCGTCGACTGGAACCAGTTCAGGCCCCAGTTCGAGGCGGAGGCTGGCAGGATCATCGGCGTTCCGGTGCGGGTGGCGGGCGAACTCGACGCGCGGCTCTTGCCGGCGCCGACGCTGCGGCTGCGCGCGGTCACCTTTGGCGGCAACAACGATCTCGGCCGCCTGCGCGCCGACAAGCTCGACGTCGAGTTCAGCCTGAGCTCCCTGATGCGCGGCGAATGGCGCGCCACCGAGCTTACGGTCAACGGTATGGCGGTCGATCTCGGCCTCGACGCGCGCGGGCGGGTCGATTTGCCATCGGTCGCGAGCGGCAGCTTCAATCTGGCCTCGCTGGCGATCGAGCGGCTGAACCTCACCGGCCGCATCGCCCTGCATGATGCCGCCAGCCGTTCGACGCTGGAGCTGAGCGACATCACCTTCTCCGGCGACGTGCGCTCGCTGGCCGGCTCGGTCCGCGGCGACGGCAGTTTCACCGCCACCGGGGTGCGCTATCCGTTCCGCGTCTCCTCCGGCCCGAGCGCCGACGGCAACGCCACCCGCCTTCACCTCAACATCGATCCCGGCGAGCGCGCCATCCTGGCCGATCTCGAAGGCGTGCTCGCCTTCGACAATCGCCTTCCGAAATTCGACGGTGCGCTGACGCTCGCCGTACCCGCGGCGAAGAAGCCGGGCGAAGCGGGGCCGATGCCCTGGAAGCTCACGACAAAACTCAAGGCCGATCCGGCCGGCGCCAAGTTCGAGCAGGTCGATGCCAGCTTCGGGCCCCGAAGACACCGCGTTGAAGCTCGGCGGCGTCGGCGATATCAAGTTCGGCGCTTCGCCGCTGCTGCGTGCGGTGCTGTCGGCGCGCCAGGTCGATGCCGACAAGCTCACGGCGAAGGACGCTAACGAGCCGCAGCGCATCCTCCCGGCGCTCCGCGCAGGGCTAGCCGCAATCCCGCAGGCGCCGATCCCGACGCAGATCGAGTTCAACTCCGACCAGATCATGCTCGGCGGCCGTCCGCTCCAGAACATCACGGCCGAGCTTCAGACCGACGGAAGGTCCTGGACCTTCCAGCGGCTTGAGCTGCGCGCGCCGGGCATGACGCAGCTCTCGCTCAACGGCGCGACGCCCGGCGCCGACAGCTTCAGCGGCCGTCTCAGCGTCGATTCCTCCGATCCCGATACGCTGGTGGCCTGGCTCCAAGGCCGCAGCGAGGTCAACCGCCGCAGCACGCGGCCGCTGCGTCTTGCCGGAGACGTGACCATCGCCGCCAACCATTTCGCCATCGACAGGCTGAAGGCCGAGATCGAGGGCGGCGCGGTCGAAGGCCGTATCGCCTTCGTTCAGACCGGCGCGAGCAAGGGCTCGCGGATCGATGCCGACCTCAAGGCCGACCGTCTCGATCTCGACGCTGTCGCGAGTTTTGTCCGCGCGCTCGCGGGGCCGCAAGGAGAATGGCCGGAGGAAGCGAAGCTTTCGCTCGATATCGGCCGCGCGATCTCTGCGGGCCAGGAGTTGCGGCCGTTTGCGGCGAAGCTCGGCTACGGTCCGGCGGCGCTGTCGTTGGAGCAGTTGCGGTTCGGCCAGGCCAGCGGTGTGACCACGGAAGCGAGCGGCAGCTTCGACCGCGCCAAGGCCACGGGCAAGTTCGCGCTGAAATCCTCCGGCAATTCGCTGCGCGAGCTCACGGAGCTGCTCGAGCCGTTTGCGCCTTCGGTGCGCGCGCGCTTCGACGCCATTCCGTCATTGCCCGGCGCCACGCGCCTCAAGCTCGACCTCAGCCTCGACAAGAACGCCGAGCATGCCGATCGCAACGACGCGCGCGTCGTACTCGACCTCGACGCGCCGCAGCTCAAGGCCACCGCGACGCTGGCCGCGCAAATGCCCGTAGCGGCCGTCAACGGCATCGATATCGACCGCTTGCGCAACAGCGACTTCACGCTGGACACGAAAGTCTCGACACCGCAGGCTGGTGCATTGCTGGGCTTGCTCGGGCTCGACCGCGTGGTGGCCGCAGGCGAGGGCGCTTCCCGGTTCGAAGGCCGCTTGAGCGGCGCGTGGCGCCATCAGCTGCAATTGAACGCAAAGCTCAGCGGCGGCGGGCTGGACGCGGACGCACAAGGCAGCGTCGAATTGTCGGAGCCGAAAGGCAGCGTGAATTTGCGCGTGCGCAATGCCAATCTGGCCCCGCTGTTCGGGACCAGCCCGGCCGATAAATCGGTCCAGACCGTCAACCTGTCCTCGCGCGTCGGCTTCTCCGGCAGCCGGCTGACCTTCGACGATCTCGACAGCAGCGCGGTCGGCTCGCATCTGCGCGGTCATCTGGCGGTGACGCTCGATCAGGAGAAGAGCGTCGATGGCGAAGTCGGGCTGGACACGCTCGACCTCGTGCCCGCGCTCGCGATGGCCATCGGCGCGGCCGGCCACGATGGCGGCGATCCCTTGAGTGCGGGGCTCCTCGGTGGCTGGCGCGGCCGCATCGCTTTTCAGGCCTTGCGCGGCACATTGCCCGGCGGCATCGAGCTGCGCCCCTTTGGCGGTACGATCCGAAGCGACGGTCAGTCGCTCGCGCTCGATGCGCTCAAGGGCGGCGTCGGCGGCGGCGAGATATCGGCGAACCTGGATGCGCGCAATGGCGCCAATGGTCTGACGTTGAACGCGCGTATCGAGCTCGGCAATGTCGATGCGGCGGTGCTGCGCTATCGCGACCTCGCGCTGCCGAAGGGACGCGCCTCGGCGCAGATGGCGCTGACCAGCCAGGGCCGCAGTGTCGCGGCCTTGACCGGCGCGCTCGCCGGCAATGGCACGGTGACGCTCGAGTCCGCCGAGATCGCCGGCCTCAATCCCCGCGCCTTCGAGATTGCCATCCGGGCCAGCGATGGCGGGCAGGTTGCCGACGACAATCGATTGCGGCAGCTGGTCGAGCCCGCGCTGTCGGCAGGCCCGATCGCAGTGGCCTCGGCGCAGTTCCCGTTCACGATCCGCGACGGACGCCTGCGCATCGGTGCCACGTCGTTAGAGGCGAAGAACGCGCGTGCCATTGTCTCCGGCGGCTACGACATCCCCGCCGACCAGGCCGACATCCGCGCCAGCCTGACGCCGATCATGACCGGGCTGTCCGGCGCGCCGCCGGAGATCCAGCTGTTCGCGGCAGGTCCGCCGGACAGGCTCAGCCGCACCGTCGATCTCGGGCCGCTGTCGTCATGGCTGGCGGTGCGCATGATCGACCGCGAAACGCGGCGCCTGGACGCGATCGAGCGCGGCGAGCCGCCGCCGGCAACCGCCGCGCTGCCGACACTGGTCTCGCCAGACCCGGCGCCGGAGCCGTCGCTGCTGGACGTACCGATGCCCGGCCGCGATCCGCGCCGTGCACCGTCGCCGAAGCCCAAGGTCGATATCAGGGTCACGCCGACGCCGAAGGCGCCGCAGGCAGCTCCCGCAGCGCCGAGCCCGCCGCTTGCAAGCCAGCAGATCGCACCGTTGCCCCCGCCGATCGACGTGCGGCCGGCCCCGGGCCCGCCGCCCGCAAAGCCCAGGCCAAAGCCGCCGCTGGTTCTGACGCCGTCGAATCCGTAACGAGCGAAGTTGGTCTGGCGAGATCGAGGCGCGGGCGCCCTTAACCTCTCCCGCTTGCGGGGGAGGTCGCGCCGAAGGCGCGGGTGGGGGCTCTCTCCACTGTGAGACTCTCTTTGTTGAGACACCCTCACCCCAACCCTCTCCCGCAAGCGGGAGAGGGTGCGCACTTTCGCTGATGCCCCGAGGTTAGCCTATTCCCTCGCATTTTAATGAATTTTGCTCGGCAAAACTGCTCTGCCGATTTTACCGGATTTGCGCGTTTGTTCCCTAGTCTGGCTCCCAGAGGAATTCGGCGTCGCGCCAGCACAGGCGGGACGGTTCGCCAAGAACTGGGGATATCGAGATGAACGGGGCGACAACACTTCTGCAGGATCTGGACGACGCGATCGCGCGCGGCTCCGACGAAAGCCGGACGAAGGCGTTGTGGCATGCGACCGACATTCTGATCACCGGCCGCTACAGCGACGACGAGATCAGCACGTTCGGCGAGGTGATCGGCCGGCTCGCCGACGAGATCGAGGTCGCCGCGCGCGTGCAGCTCTCGGAGTTGATGTCGGCGTGCGATCACGCCCCGCTCAACGTCATCGAGAAGCTCGCCCTCGACGACGAGATCGCCGTCGCCGGTCCCGTGCTGCGCGACTCCACGCGCATCGACGAGAAGATGCTGGTCGAGAGCGCCATGACCAAAGGCCAGTCGCACCTGCTCGCGATCGCTCAGCGCAAATCGATCGGCGAGGCCGTCACCGACGTGCTGGTCAAGCGCGGCGACCAGGCGGTCGTGACGTCGGTTGCCAGGAACGAGGGCGCGCGCTTCTCCGGTTCGGGCCTGCTCCACATGGTCCGCCGCGCCGAGGGCGACTCGATTCTTGCCGAGCAGCTTGGCCTGCGCAAGGACGTGCCGCGCCACATCTTCCAGCAGCTCATCTCGAAGGCATCGGAAGACGTCCGCCACCGGCTCGAGACCGAGCGGCCCGAGATGATGGCGCAGATCCAGAGCTCGGTGACAGGGGTCACCGGCGACCTGCAGTCGAAGTTCGGTCCGTCCTCGCGCAGCTATTTCGTCGCCAAGCGCGTGGTGACGACGCAGTACCGGCAGGGCAACCTCAACCAGGACTCGATCTCGAACTACGCGCGCCAGCACCGGTTCGACGAGGTGCAGATCGGCCTGTCACTGTTGTCGTCGCTGCCGGTCGACGTGATCGAGCGTGCGATGATGGACCGCAATCGCGAGATGATCCTGGTGCTGTGCAAGGCGCTCGACTTCTCCTGGGACACGACCATGTCGCTGCTGTTCCTCGGCGCCAAGGATCATCTGATCACGGCGCGTGAGCTTCACGACAGCGAGCGCGATTTCGGCAAGCTCAAGATCGAGACATCACGCAGCGTTTTGAAGTGCTATCAGTCGCGCAAGAACAGCGCCGGCACCGAAGCGGGCCGTCAGCCCGAGCTCCAGGTGCACTGAGCGAGAGGGAGTATCTGCAATGTTACCTCAATTCGGCACCGCCGTTCGCAAGACGAACCTCAACGCCGATGCCGGCGGAGCATCGGACCAGGCCTCGGTCGACGCCGCCTGGCTCGTGCTGGAAGCCGCCAACGATCTGGGCGACCACGCCGCGATCGAAGCCTGCCGCCGCGTCATCGACGCCGAGCTGAACGGTACGGTCGCGGGCAGCGCGGATGTCGATCTGGTGCTGGGGTATTTCAGGTAAGACGCCGCAGATGCCCAATGGCACATCAATGCGCCGACGGCGGCGTTAGCCGTAGGCCGCGCGGACACGCGCATCGCACGCATCTGTGATCTCCGGAACCTGCCGACATGGGTAACGACGGAAGCTGCCCTTCGTACAGCCTTCAGCGAACGTATTCTCGCAGAGCTGATGGATGTGCAACCGGGGAGACATGGTCGGATGAAGAAATTCAATGTCGCTGAGAATGGAGGCGGTTCCTATCGTCCCCTCGCCATTCTCCGCTGGGTCATGGTGATCATATTCGTTTCGTTTGGAATGCAGAAATTCACGCCGCAATCCGCGCAGGGCATCGCTCAGTTCATCAGCAACAGCCCGATCATCTCCTGGCTGTCGGTGTTCGGCTTGAGGGGAGAGGCATATTTCCTCGGTGTCGCCGAATTCGTGATCGCGGGGCTGCTCGCGGCAGGCAGCTTCAGCCCGGTCCTGTCCGCCCTCGGCTCGTTCATGGGCATGGTGACCTTCGCGATCACGTGGTCGTTCTTCTTCACGACGCCTGATGTCGTCAAATGGAGCCTTTCGTTCGATCCGATGGCGTGGAATCTGACCGGCGAGTTTCTGTTCAAGGACATCGTCCTGCTGTGCGTCTGCGCGGTGTTGTTTCTCGCCTCTCTGCCGCAATCGGTTGTCCGTCTGCGCACCGGCTGAAGCGTCAGGCGGCCTCTCTCCGGTCGATCACGACGTCTTCGCCGTGACGGATCGCGCTTCGCCCGGCTGCGCCATTCTCAGAGCGCCGGGCCGCATGCCGTATCTGCGCATGATGGCTTTGCTCAGCGCGCCTTCGGATGCATAGCCGACCTCGCCCGCGATTTTCGCAATCGGATCAGAGGTGCCGGCCAACCGTTGGCGCGCGATCGTCAATCTCAAATCGGCGAGGAACGTCATTGGAGCAATGCCTGCGCGCTTCCGAAAGGCGCGCACCAAACTCGCGCGCGAGGAGATCGCGACCGCCGCCATCTCGTCGAGCGTCCAGTCCCGGGCGAGATCGTTGAGGATCGCCGACACGACACGAGCCGTTATGCGGTCCCGCAAGAGCGACACCGTACTCTTCCCGGAAGCATCGTCGGCGAGATGGTCGCGGAGGATCATGACGAACAGCGCCCTTGCGAGGTCGGCCGCGACCACCTCCGAGCCAACCCTTCCTGCATCCAGCTCGTCACGAATGTCGATGAACAGGTGCCGAAACCTTTCCAGATGCGGCTCGCCCGCCGTGCGGACAATGATTTCGTCGGGAAGAGCTGCGATCAAGGGGTTCCGGTCCGACGTTTCGAACAGGAACCGGCCACACAGGAGTTCGGTATCGGCGTCAGCGTCGACCGTCGCTCGCTGGCGGACGCCGTTTTTGACCTCGGTCGATATCTGTCCGACAGCGCCTGCGATCTGGCTTCGGACCGCGTGACTGTCGCCATGCGGCAGGAGGAGGATGTCACCCGCTTCGAGCCGCTGCGAGCCCAGGCCAGGCCTCTCGACCGTGCAGGAGCCGCGCGTGACCATGTGGAATTGCGCCCATCCCTTGCCGTTCGGCGCGTGTAACGACTCCCAGATGCCGCCAAATCTGCAGGAATCCTCGAACACAGGGCGGATTCTGAATAGCGGCACCACCGCTTTCAACAAGTCCGCTGCGTCCGCCTCCGACATCCGTCACCCCTTGATCCGCCCGGACATGACTCCGAGCCGCCCGGCCATTCCACGGAGCGGCAAAGCGCATCTAACCTACGCGCGTCAAGTCATTCGCGGGAAATAACATGGCTTTGCTCGATCGGAATAATGATCGCCACCAGGTCCTCGCCGGGTCGGCAAGATAGGAAAGCTGGCAATCTTGGAGCGAATGAGCTGGTGCTCATGGCTTCTAACACAACCTAACGAGCAATCTTCGCGGCGTTCGGCAAATATCACGACATGAGAGCGGCCGGGATTTCCAAAAAGCACGCATATCAAGGGGAGATCGCATGACGTCCAGGACGCCAATCGACTTGTTGCCGCGCGCCGCGAACGTTTCGCGTCGCGGCTTCGTGACAGGCCTGTCGGCCGGTATCGTGGGTGCGGTTGCGACCGAGGCCGCTGGCGCCGAAACCTTGGCCGATGTGCCCGATCGCGGGCCCGGCGCCGATCTGAGCGCTCACAGCGAGCGGTCCCGGTTCGCCAAGATCGATCGCATCCCCGAATCCACGCCGGGCAAGCGCAACATCGACCCGGGCGATGCCATCAACTCCAAGACGCCACATCAGAAGCTGGTCGGAAACATCACACCAACCGATTTGCATTACGAACGCAGCCATTCCGGCGTCCCCGATATCGATCCTGCGCAGCACCGGCTTCTCATCCACGGCATGATTCGGAAGCCGCTGGTTTTCAGCGTCGACGATCTCAAGCGGATGCCGTCGGTCACGCGGATCGTTTTTATCGAATGCACTGGCAACGGATGGGAAAACTGGAAAAAGGCCGATCCCGATGTGACGGTGCAGAACACGCATGGCCTCGTCAGCACCAATGAATGGACCGGCGTGCCGCTCAAATTCCTGATCGATCTCGTAGCCAAGGACAAGAGCTCGAACTGGATGCTCGCGGAGGGCGGCGACGGCGCGGGCGTCGACCGCAGCATTCCGCTCACCGAAGAGATCGTGAACGAGGCCTTCGTCGCCTACGGGCAGAACGGGGAGCCGTTGCGGCCCGCGCATGGCTTTCCGATGCGGCTGGTGATGCCCGGCTTCGAGGGCAATCTCAACATCAAATGGCTGCGCCGGCTCAAGTTCGGCAACGAACCGTGGATGACGCGTTGGGAGACGGCGCGTTACACACAGCTGCTTGCGAACGGTAAGGCGCGGCAGTTTCAGCTGAGGATGGAGACCAACTCCGTCATCACGCACCCCTCGGGGATGATGCAGATCCAGCCGGGTTACAATCGCATATCGGGTCTTGCCTGGAGCGGCCATGGCAAGATCGCCAAGGTCGAAATTCTCGACCGATGGGGCGAAGACGTGGATGCCCGCGCAATTGAGCCAGCCGGT
This sequence comes from Bradyrhizobium sp. LM2.9, assembly GCF_054056555.1. Lineage (NCBI taxonomy): Bacteria > Pseudomonadati > Pseudomonadota > Alphaproteobacteria > Hyphomicrobiales > Nitrobacteraceae > Bradyrhizobium > Bradyrhizobium sp. LM2.9. The sequence goes on along the minus strand of NZ_JBSRYJ010000002.1, from coordinate 3,827,414 downwards.
GTTGTCCAAGGCCCAGGTCCGGTTCCAGATGGATTGGGCGTGGGACGGCAAACCGACCAAGATCGTGAGCCGTTCGACTGACGACCAGGGCAATGTTCAACCGGACCGGCAGTCCTTCATCGCCGCGATGGGGACTAACGCGCTGTTTCATTACAACGCCCAGCAGACCTGGAGCATCGACGAGGCCGGGAGGGTCCGCAATGTCCTCGCATAGCAAGCTGTTTCTCGCAGTCGCGCTCACCCTGGGCCTGCTCGCGGCACCCGCGCTGGGGTTCGATTTCGGCCGTCCAGCGATGCCGGAGGAGATCAAGCTGTGGGACATTGATGTCGGACCTGACGGCAAGGGGCTTCCGGACGGCAGCGGCGCGGTGGCGCCAGGCAAGCAGATATTCGCCGACAATTGTGCGGCCTGTCATGGCGACAATGGCCAGGGCGGCATCAAGGATCGCCTCGCTGGCGGACAGGGCACGCTCACCTCCAACATGCCGGTCAAGACGGTCGGCAGCTTCTGGCCCTATGCGACGACCTTGTTCGACTACATCCATCGCGCCATGCCGTATCCGACGCCCGGCTCGCTCAGCACGGACGAAACCTACGCCGTCACCGCTTACATGCTGAGCCTCAACGGCATCATTCCAGCGGACAGCAAGGTCGACAAGGAAAGCCTGCCGAAGATCAAGATGCCCAATCGCGACGGCTTCATTCCGGAACCGGAGTTCGACCCGGCGAAACTATTCCGCAAGAAGTAAGCGAGCGGTCATGAAGCTTTCGGCACTGATCGGGATCATCGCTCTGGTCGCAGCGTCATGTTTATCGGAGACACAAGCAATGGCCGCAGACGGACTCATCACCATCAAGAGCAGTTTTGGACCGGAGGACACCATGAAGCGGCTCGAGACAGAGGTGAAAGCCAAAGGCCTCGCGGTGTTTGCCCATGTCGATCACGCCGCGGGCGCTGCCGCTGTCGGGCTGACATTGCGCCCGACCGATCTGCTGATCTTCGGCAACGCCAAGGGCGGCACGCCGTTGATGCAGCAGGCGCAGACCGCTGGCATCGACCTTCCGCTGAAGGCACTGGTCTGGCAGGACGAGCAAGGTGCGACCTGGCTGTCCTACAACGATCCGGCCTATCTCGCTGGGCGTCACGGCGCCGGCGAGCCGGCCAAGGCTGCGGTAGCCGCGATGACGGCGGCCCTGCATGCGATTGCGACCAAGGCCACTGTGCCGTAACATAATGCGGCCACGCTTGAGGAGAGCTCCATGAACAGCACCAATGAGCAACCGGCAACCGAGACGTCCAGCCCGCGAGAGGGCAAGCTCGCGAGATGGTTGGTCATCGCGGTGCTGTGCGCGTTGCTCGTCGCCGCGTGCGTTCTCGGCTATCTCGGCTGGACCAGCACCGATAACGGCGTGCCGGCGTCGGGCTATGTTGCGCTGGTGCTCGGCGTCGTGTTCTCGCTGGTCGTCGGCATCGGCCTGATGGCGCTGGTGTTTTACAGCAGCCGCAAAGGCTATGACGAACCCGCGGTGCTGATCCGCGAGCCGGAGAGCGATCCGGAGGATGGACACGGCGGCCCGCGCTAACGGGCCGAGCGCAGGACAAGGGATCGCGTGCCTGCAACATTGGAATAGCCGGCTGACAAACTGTACCAATCATCATTCGAATTGATCTCGAAGACGTTGGCTTCGCCATTCAGGCAGGCCGCTGTCATGCCGACGGAGATCAGCGCTCCGCCGAGGTGACGGCAATCCCGGCCGCACCGGATTTTCCGGCTCGCCTGGTTGAGATGTCGGGGTCTTGCGGACAAGGCATTGTGCCTCTCGCCCGAGAGAGTTGCACAAAAACTCCCAGAGGATGTGAATTAGTTCACACACACGCCGACGCGCCGGATTTACGGTTTGCTCAAATTCCGCGTAGAGCGGCCCGTTCGAACTATCTCGCTCAAGAGGGAGTTCTGGCAATGGCTAGCATCGTGTTGGGAATTGTCATTTCCATATTGGTATCGACACAAGCCTCCGCCGATCAGTTCGGCGACACCGCGTCCGAACTCCTTCCTTCGTTGGTGCGCTGGTCCATCACCTTGTTGGGTTTGGTCGTGGCGGCCCGATTGGCTTGGCAAGCCTTTGGCCGTGCCGTGACCATTGCCGAAGTACCGACTTTCCCGAGATACATGACGACCCGACAGCAGTATCGATTGGGCGGTTTCATCTTTGTCATATTCTCATGCTGCTTTTTCCTTCTTCTCATCCACGAGAACCGGGACGTCATTGCCTTGGCGCCATTGGTCCCTGCGATTCCGGACGCCGTCATACAGGCTGCGAAAGGTCAGTCTGCGCCCTACCTGACCGTGATCGCCGCAATGGGGGCCGTGTATTTGTTCCTCCTTACAAAGGAGGCTCAGTGGAACGTCCTGCTGATGGTCCGCGACGTGATCCAGAGTTGGATCAGCGTGCCTCAACTCGCGAAGCAGATCATGGCGCAAATCCGCTTTTCGCTGCGCGTGCCAGAGAATGCGGTCTCGGAAGTCGTTGCGAATTCGCCGGAGATCGTGGATCAGGACTTCCGCAAGGATCCCAATACCCCGGATCGAATGTGGGCGGAAATTTGCTACATGAAATGGTGGCTGACGCAGGGGCACGAAGCTGGCGATGACGCCACCTTCTTTACCGAGGACAGCTTTGGTTTCGACAAGCTCATGGCAGACTTTCAGCTGACGTCGCCGACAATGAGCCAGTGGAAGGCCGGCGTGCTAACGGGCCTCGCTGCGCCCCAGGCCACGCAATTGATCAAAGAGCTCTACAATCGATTTGCCCGTCTTGTTGCGTGCTACCTGATCTACCGCAACGGCTCTCGAATTGACCTGCGCAATGAGGCCAACAAATTCGGCATCGAAATTGATGCTCCTGTTCACGACGATCCCTTACGGTACTGGATTGTCTATATTATTGCACTGATCTGTTCCGTCTATCTGGGCGTGGCCATTTCGGCCGTCGTTTATGACGTGCTGCAAGGCAAGGGTATTGTTTTGGCGCAAGACCCTAATCGCTCGATGGCATGGGTCATGTATTCACTTTGCAATTATGGATTGGCGATCGTCGTCGTTCTTTTGCTTCGATTTGCGATTTCTTCGCTGGGAAGCCATTCAGATCCGTCGCACCTCACCACCTATTGCTGGAGTTTTCTGGTCGCGCTGGTCGTAGGGCCCGCCGGTCTGACGGTGGCCGTCCATTACTTTGGAGAGGGGAATCTGCGGGAAATGTCTGTTGTCAGTCTTTACTATGCGATGTTGCGGTGGGGGCTCGGGCCCGCGCTCGTGACCGTTTATATTTCGTACTATCTCGACAGGCAGAGCTGCTCCGATTTGCCGGACATCGATAATTCCCTACGAACGGTAGCGTGGCGACTGTTCAATTGCTTCGGCTTTGCGGCAACCAATGTGTTTTTGCTTCTTCCGCCCTTGCTGTCGCTGGTGGCACAGGAGGGTGCGATCTGGGAAACCAATAAGCTGCGCTTCATTGCGGCCGGTACGACGTTTTGTTTGGCATTCGGCCTCGCATTGGCGGCACAGTTTGCGCTTAAAAAGGAGCGGATCGGAACGGTGCTGGCTCATAAGCCAGCTTGATCCTGGACGGGTTCGGTCATAGCGGCGCGTTTCTCGCGTCTCTGCCTCAATCGGTTGTCCGACTGCGCACCGAGTGATCTCCAGGCCGGGTCTCACCGCCGGATGCGGTAGATCACGACGTCTTCGCCGTGCCGGATTGTGCTTCGCTCGAGGAGATAGTTGGACTTCTCCAGCACGCGGCACGATGCGCCATTGCCGACATAGACCAGGCCGATGAGGGACGGCAGCTCGTGGTGTAACAGTCCAATATCCGTCAGCGCGATCGCGGTCTCGCTTGCAAGTCCACGGCCCCAGAATTCGCGCTTGAATGCGTAGGCAATCTCGATCTCGTCGATATCATCCACCAGAATGTGCCGGATGCCCGCCCGTCCGGCGAATGCCCCGTCTTTGGTTCGCAGCACCCAGAGCCCAAAACCATGCTGGTCCCAATGCTCCATGTTGGCGCCGAGATAGATCCTGGTCGTCTCCGCCGGGCGCACGCCGCCGAGATATCGGGATACCTCGGCATCGCGATGCAATGCGACGAGGTCGGCCAGGTGATCTTCACGAAGCCTCTCGGCGGTCAGTCTCCCCGTGCTGAAATGTTCCATAGGAACAGATAGCCGCTTCCACGGTGGGGCGTCGAGCAACATTGACGTGGAATAACCTGGCTGGCAGTGCTTTCAATGTTGCAAGGACGCGCTTTGGTTGGGGTGACGGTCGCCCCGGGGCGAATGTTCCGACGCGGAGCGGCAATGGATTTCGAGCGCGACATAGCCAAGGTCAGCGGAATCGCTGCGGTCTCGACCATCCTGGACGTGGTCAGCCGGACCACCGGCATGGGATTTACGGCCGTTGCCCGCGTCACGGAGGACAGGTGGATCACCTGTGCCTCGCGTGACGAACTTGCGTTCGGGCTGAAACCCGGTGACGAGCTCAAGGTCGAGACCACGATCTGCCATGAGATCCGGCAGAGCCGTGAGGCGGTCGTCATCGAGAATGTCAGCGAAGATGCCGGGTACTTCAAGCATCACACGCCCGCGCAATATGGCTTCCAAAGCTACATCTCCGTGCCGATCATCCTTCCCGACGGTTCATTCTTCGGGACTCTTTGCGCGATCGATCCGAAGCCGCGCAAGCTTCGGACCCCCGAAGTCATCGGGATGTTCAAGCTTTTTGCCGAGCTGATCGCGTCTCACCTCGACGCGGGCGACCGCGTCGAACTGATCGAGAACAGGCTGGCGCTGGAACGACAGAATGCCGAACTGCGCGAGCAGTTTATCGCCGTGCTCGGTCACGACCTCAGAAACCCTCTTGCCGCGATCCAGGGCGGCCTGCGCCTTCTGAACAAGAAGGTCGATGAAGAGGGGCAGAACTGGATCAACCTTCTGCAAGGAAGCGTGGCCCGGATGGCGGGTCTGATCGACAATGTCATGGACCTCGCCCGCACGCGGCTCGGTGCCGGGATGCAGCTCGAGCTGAGAGAACAGGCACTCGAGCCTGTCATCAAGCAGATTGTCGCAGAGTTCGAGAACGTGCATCCGGATCGCGTTATCGAAACGGTCATCAACATTCCGGGGACTGTGAGAATCGACGCCGGCCGCATAGGTCAGATGCTGTCCAATCTTCTCGGCAACGCGATTTCCTATGGAGCGGCCAACGAGCCGATCAGGGTGCTGGCGCAAACGACCGGATCTGGCTTCGACATCAGCATTGTCAACAAAGGTGCGCCAATTCCGGCGGAGGCGATGCCGCGCCTTTTCACTGCGTTCGATCGTGGCGACGTTCTGCCGAACCAGAAAGGGCTTGGGCTCGGACTGTACATTGCCCAGGAGATCGCGCGCGCCCATGGCGGGTTGATCGTCGCGTCGTCGGTGCGGGATGAAACGGTGTTCACCGCGTCGTTCCCGGCGACACAGGCGAGCGGCTGAGAAGGCCTGCCACGCCGGCGTGTCCTGCCGTCACGGAGCGTCTCGCCAATTCTCGGACCATGCCATCATGCTCCTGTTTTGCCCGACGGGACAACCGGCGAACAGCTGGTAAGTCCGGATTGTGCGGGCTCTATCCCGGCTGCGGTCGGACGATTTTCACGCACGCGTAACCTATTGATCTCACAGCGTCGGTCTACTGTGCATGGGGTTGTTTTCGCGCTTTTTGTTTCGAGTGGGGCTACCCTGCCCCGAACGCGACCGCGACATTGTAGGTCAGAAGGCTCGCCGCATAGGCCAGCACCAGCATGTAGGCGAAGGTGACGGCCATCCAGGTCCAGCTTCCGGTCTCGCGTCGGATCACGGCCAGCGTCGAGGCGCATTGCGGGGCGAAGATGTACCAGGCCAGCATCGACAGCGCGGTCGCGAGCGACCATTTTGTCGCCAGCACCTGGCCAATCTGCTCGGCCGCTTCCTTGCCGCCTTCGATCGCATAAACGGTGCCGAGCGCGGCGACCGCGACCTCGCGTGCCGCCATGCCCGGGATCAGCGCCACCGCGATCTGCCAGTTGAAGCCGACCGGCGCGAGCAGCGGCGCAAGCGCCTTGCCGATGATCGCGGCCAGGCTGAAGTCGATCGCCGGTTCGGTTGCGCCAGCGGGCGGCTGCGGGAACGAGGCCAGGAACCAGATCAGCACCATCATCGAGAAGATCGTGGTGCCGGCACGGTGCAGGAACATCTTGGCCCGCGTATAGACGCCGATCGCGATCGATTTCAGCCGCGGCATTTTGTAGTCGGGCAGCTCCAGCATGAACGGCGCTGGCGCATAGTCGCGCAGCATGAAGAATTTGATGAGGAACGAGACGGCAAGCGCGCTGATGATGCCGGCGGCGTAGAGCCCGAACATCACGAGGCCCTGGAGGTTGATGAAGCCCCAGACGTCCTTTGCCGGAATGAAGGCGGAGATGATCAGCGTGTAGACCGGAATGCGCGCGGAGCAGGTCATCAGCGGCGCGATCAGGATCGTGGTCAGCCGATCGCGCTTGTTGTCGATGACGCGCGTCGCCATGATACCGGGGATGGCGCAGGCGAAGCTCGACAGCAGCGGAATGAAGGCGCGGCCGTGCAGGCCGGCGCCGCCCATGATGCGGTCCATCAGGAACGCGGCGCGCGCCATGTAGCCGAAATCTTCCAGCAGCAGGATGAACAGGAAGATGATGATGATCTGCGGCAGAAACACAATCACGCTGCCGACGCCCGAGATCACGCCGTTCTGAAGGAAGCTCTGCAGCAGGCCGGCGGGCAGGGTGGCGTGCACGAACTCGCCGAGCGAGTCGAAGCCCGAGTTGAGCAGCTCCATCAGCGGCTGGGCCCAGGCGAACACCGCCTGGAACATCACGAACAGGATAGCCGCGAGCACGATCAGCCCGCCGACGGGGTGCAGCACGATCGCGTCGATCCGCGCCGTCCAGGTGTCGGGCCGGCTCGGCAGGCTGACGCAATCGGCGATGATGCGGTCGGCCTCGCGCTGGGTGGAGCGCAGTTCGGCCACGCTGAGCACACGCCAGATGTTCTCCCCCGGCGCGGCGGCGAGCTTTGCCGAAATCTCGTCCGTCAGCGCCAGCAGGTCGGCCGTGCCGCCCTTGCGCACCGCGATCGAGGTGACCACGGGCACGCCAAGCTCGTTGGCGAGCCGCTCGACGTCGACAGTGATGCCGCGGCGGCTGGCGATATCGAACATGTTGAGCACGAGGACCATCGGCCGGCCGGTGCGCTTGAGCTCCAGCAGCAGGCGGATGGTCAGCCGCAGATTGGTGGAATCGGCCACGCACAGGATGAGGTCGGGCGCGGTCTCGCCGGAGGCCTTGCCGAGCACGAAGTCGCGGGTGATCTCCTCGTCCGGGCTGCGGCCGCGCAGGGAATAGGTGCCGGGCAGGTCGACCACCGAGACCTGGCGCCCCAGAGGGGTGACAAAAAAGCCTTCCTTGCGCTCGACGGTGACGCCGGGATAGTTCGCGACCTTCTGCCGGCTGCCGGTCAGCGCATTGAACAGCGAGGTCTTGCCGCTGTTTGGCGTGCCCACCAGGGCGAGATGAAGTTGGGGCAATTCCATGGAATTGGGATCCGGTCGCTTCAGGCGACGATAATGGCCATGGCTTCGCGACGGCGCACCGCGATCGTGATGCTGTCGACCCGTACGGCGATCGGGTCGCGCCCGACCAGCCCCTCGTGCAAGACCTCGACCCGGGCGCCTTCGACGAAGCCGAGCTCGATCAGCCGGCTCTCGAGTTCGATGTCCGAGAGCGCCGAGCCGGCGTCCTTGGCAGAAAGGTGCTGGATGACGCCGGTATAGCCGCGCTGGGCCAGACCCAGCGGCATGTGCGGACGCGTATCATGGATGTCGGTCATGCCCCTGTATTTTCAACGCAGGGCATCGAGGTCAAGCGCGCTGGCTCGCGGAAGCTGCATCTTAGAGTTATTTTAAAGTAGCAGCTTCGTGACGGAGGGGAATCGGCGCCAGGGCGGCTACTGCGCCGGGACCTTTTCCGACTGGATGTCGGCCATGGCGCGGCTCTTGAAGTAGTCGAGCACGAACAGGCGGATCGCCGAGGACAGATTGCCCTGCTGGCGGTTGCCGTCGATCTCGCCGACCAGCTCGGACAGCGTCATGTTGCGCAGGCCCGAGATCTCCTTCATGCCGTTCCAGAACGCCTCTTCCAGGCTGACGCTGGTCTTGTGGCCGGCGACGACGATCGACCTTTTCACGACGGGCGACTTCATGGCTGCTCCTCGCGATCGATCTGGTGCTGGTCCAGGTGTGCCTTCGCCTGGTCCGCGCGCGTCTGCTCCGCCGACCGTTCCGCCTTCGTGCGGCCGAACTTCGTTCGGTTGGCGTCCGCCTGCTTCGCCGTGGCTTCCCGCTCGGCGCGCTTCCTGAAACGTTTCAGGTTGATGACGTTCCCCATGCCGCGTCTCCATCATCCGATCCTCCGTGGGCTGGATGAAACATTCAGAAACAGGGTGCCGCGTTGCGCCCCACAAGACTTGATCGCCATTCGCTCGTCCTCGTCAATCGGCCCCTTGGGCCATCAAACGATGAATTTCGCTCCGTGAAGGGCAGAGGGGCTGCGTAACACACCGCCCCGCCGCGACATTGACGGTAATCAAATCCGGCCCTCAAAGCCTCATATTTCTGCAGCGCGCGCGTCCGTATCACTACGGATGGCTATCGGAATTCGGAATTTTATCCCGGGCTGGTCATCTTCTCGGGGCGCACCAGGCGGTCGAACTCGTCCGCCGAGACGAAGCCGAGCCGCAGTGCCTCCTCCTTCAGCGTGGTGCCGTTGGCATGCGCCGTCTTGGCCACCTTGGCCGCGTTGTCGTAGCCGATCTTGGGGGCGAGCGCCGTCACCAGCATCAGCGAGCGCTGCATCAGCTCCTTGATGCGCTTCTCGTCGGCGCGGATGCCGCTGACGCAATGCTCGGTGAAGGAGCGCGCGGCGTCCGCCATCAGCCGGATCGAGTGCAGCATGTTGTAGGCCAGCACGGGCTTGTAGACGTTGAGCTCGAAATGGCCCTGGCTGCCGGCGACCGTGATCGCGGTGTGATTGCCGAACACCTGGCAGCACACCATGGTCATCGCCTCGCACTGCGTCGGATTGACCTTGCCCGGCATGATCGAGGAGCCCGGCTCGTTCTCCGGCAGCATCAATTCGCCGAGGCCCGAGCGCGGGCCGGATCCGAGCAGGCGAATGTCGTTGGCGATCTTGAACAGGCCGGTCGCGACCGAATTGATGGCGCCGTGCGCCGACACATAGGCGTCGTTCGAGGCCAGTGCCTCGAATTTGTTGGCGGCGCTGGTGAAGGGCAGCTTCGTGATGCTGGCCGCGTGCTTTGCGAACAGTTTTGCGAAGCGCGGCTTCGAATTGAGGCCGGTGCCGACGGCGGTGCCGCCCTGCGCCAGCGGATAGAGCTCCTTCACCGCGACCTTGAGCCGGGCGATGCCGCTCTCGACCTGCGCGGCGTAGCCGGAAAATTCCTGGCCCAGCGTCAGCGGCGTCGCATCCTGGGTGTGGGTGCGGCCGATCTTGACGATCTTGGCGAACTCCATCTCCTTCTTGCGTAGTGCACGGAGCAGCTCACCAAGGGCCGGGACGAGATCGGCATTGATACGGCTTGCCGCCGCGATGTGCATCGCGGTCGGGAACGAGTCGTTCGACGACTGGCTCATGTTGACGTGATCGTTGGGATGGACCGGCTTCTTGGCGCCGAGCTCGCCGCCGAGCATTTCATTGGCGCGGTTGGCGATGACCTCGTTGAGGTTCATGTTGCTCTGCGTGCCCGAGCCGGTCTGCCACACCACCAGCGGAAAATGATCGTCCAGCTTGCCTTCGATCACCTCGCGCGCGGCGCGGATGATGGCGTTGGCGCGGCGCTGGTCGAGCAGGCCAAGTTCCTGGTTGGATTGCGCCGCGGCGAGCTTGACGATGCCGAGCGCATGCACGAGCGAGATCGGCATGCGATCGATGCCGATGCGAAAATTCTGGCGCGAGCGTTCGGTCTGCGCCCCCCAATAGCGATCAGCGAGGACCTCGATGGGGCCGAAGCTGTCGGTCTCGGTGCGGGTCGCGGGGCGCGAGGAGCGGTCGGTTTTCGAGCGGGCGATCTTGGCCATGGGCACATCCATTCCGCCGCGCGAACGCCGCGCAGCCTCTTCATGTGCTTCTATATAGGGAGTTTGGCCGTGTGCGACGGGCTCCGGCCCAATCTAGATCATTTCTTGCGGAAACGATCCAATCGCACGACTTCGGCGCCGCCCTGGTTCGGGCCGGCCGGCTCTTCAGAGCTTTCCGTCGTCTCGGCCGCAGACGCCGGCACCGCGACCGCGGACGGGGCGGGAGCGGCCGGCAATGTCTCGGGCGAGACCTCGGCAACATCGGAGGTGTCGAACTGGAGGCCGAATTTCACGGACGGATCGAGGAAGCTCTTGATGGCGCTGAACGGCACGATCAGCCGCTCCGGAATGCCGCCGAAGGACAGGCCGACCTCGAAGCGGTCCTCGAGCACGGTCAGATCCCAGAACTGGTGCTGCAGGATGACCGTCATTTCTTCCGGGTACTGCGCCAGCAGTCGCGATGAGATCTTCACGCCGTCGGCCTTCGAGACGAAGGTGATGAAGAAATGATGCTCGCCCGGCAGTCCTTGGGACGCGGCATCGGTCAGCACCTTCCGCAGCACGCCGCGCAGCGCGTCGCGGGCCAGCACATCGTATCGGATATGATCGGTCGCCATGGTGGTCCTGTTGCATTCCAGAAGTTGGGCCCCGCCGGCCCGACTCGCCAAGCCGCGATAATACCGCGCCTGACGGGTCAGCAGGAGTCCCCGCCGGGTAGGAAATGGAGGTAAGTGGAGGCTTCTGTTGCCAGGTGCCTCCGAACCCCGCCTAACGGAGCTTAACCCGTTAGGACTTCAGAATGGTCTTTCAAACTGCGTTACGCAGCCTGAGCAACCGGAGCAAAGTTGTCGTTGGCAACTATTGCATAGCCCGATAACGGCGGAACAATACCGAGAAAAAGAACGCCCTTTACGCCCTCGTCGATCCTATTTCGCCCCCGCCAAAGCCCGCTCTAGGGCTAGCCCGCTGGTGGGCTTTGGTGGAGGCGCCGGGTACCGCCCCCGGGTCCGAATGGTTTATTGCGACGACCGTTTATTTCCATAGCCGGCGAACCGGCACCCCCAATATAGGGGGCAAAGGTTTCAAATGACAGGTGTTTCGAGCGGTTTTCCGGAGGTTCCCTTTGGATAGGTTCCCGACTGGCTTGGCCGCGCGACGGCCGGCGTTCTAAGCTCCTGACATGTCCAAGGATTCCGCACCGGCCGCCCAACACCCAGATCAATCGCCGGACCGTCCAGCCACCAACCCCGTTCCGCCCGGCCTCGTCGCGCTGTTCCTGGCCTTCGCCAGGATGTCGCTGGCCGGTTTCGGCGGGGTGTTGGTATTTGCCCGGCAGGCCATCGTCGAGCAGCACCGCTGGATGACCGCGGACGAGTTCAACGAGACTTTTGCGCTCTGCCATTTCCTGCCCGGGCCCAACATCGTCAATCTGTCGATGGTGTTCGGCGCGCGGCTGCGCGGGATCGCGGGTGGTATTGCCGCCTTCGCCGGGTTGTTGCTGCCGCCGACGTTGATCATGACGGTGCTTGCGATCATCTACGCCCGGTTCGGCGATGTGGAGGTGCTGCGCCGCATCCTCGCGGGCATCTCCTGCGCGGCGGTCGGGCTCTTGATCGCGGTGGTCTTCCGGATGATGACGCCGCTGCTCAAGCGGCTGGACGTCGTCGCGCTCATCCTGATGCTGGCCGTGTTTCTTGCCATCGGCGTCGTTCGCCTGCCGCTCCAGGCCGTGCTTTTGGTTGCGATCCCCGTGAGTGTCGGCGCCACCTTCCTGATGCGGCGGAAGGTAGCCGCATGAACGCCGAGAACCCGATCTGGGCGCTGATCTCCACCTTTGGCCTGATGTCGCTGTTCGCAGTCGGCGGCGCCGCGGCGGCGGTGCCAGAGATGCACCGCATCGCGGTCGATGTGCATCACTGGATGACCGACAAGCAGTTCGCCGATGCCTATGCGATTGCGCAGCTCTCACCAGGTCCGAACGTGCTTATCGTCACGCTAATCGGCTACGCCGTTGCCGGCATCCCCGGCGCGCTGGCGGCGACCTTGGCCATGTGCCTGCCGACGGCGCTGCTTGCCTATTATGTCAGCCGGCTCCTCAACCGCCCCAGCCAATCGCGCTGGCCCGTGCTGATTCAGGCTGCATTGGTTCCGCTGTCGATCGGACTGATGGCGGCGAGCGCCTTGATCCTGGCACAGTCGACCGATCGCACCATTGCTGCACTGCTTCTGACCGCGACGGTTGCAGTGATCGCCTCGGTCTCGCGCATCAATCCACTATGGCTTTTGCTCGCCGGAGGCCTGTTGGGTTTTGCTGGCATTGTGCAATGAAAATCGCTAGGCAGTGATCCGGGCGGGGGGATCGTTTTCCAGCCGATTAGAACAACATTGCTCGTGGCTTACGGGTCGCGGAGGAGATAGGCATGGCCGATACGATGGGCCACTCGGCGACAGCCAACCGAAACACGTCGGTGGCGCTCAGCTTTTGTCTGCTGGCCATAGCGCCGCAGATCTTCGAATTCATCTGGTCGTTCGGGACGATCTTCGGCTGGGGCACCGGACGCGGTCCGGCCACCGTCGTGATCAGTCACGTGACGGCGCTGCTCGCGGGCGCCCCCGGCGCGCTGATCGGAGCGATCGGCGGTGACACCAAGAAGGCGTCATCCGATGTGCTGCTGGCGCTGATCTATTCCTATCCGCTGTTTGCGGTGGCGATCCTCACGATCTTCATGACGATCAGGTCGGCGCAGGACTATGTCGGCGGGATCGTTCTGATGGCGCTGGCCTTGTTCGCGCTGTGGGCCTCCAGCGATTTGCAGGGTATGCGCGGCTTCTCCTTCGGCGCCGGCACGGCGCCGCGAATGTTTGGCGGGCTCCTCGTCGCGCTTGGTGCCGGCATCGCGTTGACGGGATTGTTGTCTGATGGACCGGCGATGGCACATTATGCCTGGCGCGGACCGCTGTTCGTATTGATCTCGATCGTCTTCTTCGCGCTGGCGATTCGTCCGCTTGGGGTCGTGGTTACGGCGTTCGTGAGCTTCCTGGTCGCGGCGATGGGCACGCATGAGACGCGCTGGATCGAAGCCATCATCGTAGGCGCCTGCCTGACGCTCGGCTGCGCGCTGCTCTTCCCTTACGTGCTCGGGCTGCCAATGCCGATGTTCCCGCGTTTCCTGGTTCAGTGAGGGTGTGATGGCCGATCTTTTTCACAATCTGGGCCTCGGTTTCGGTGTGGTGTTTCAGATCTCCTGGTGGTCACCGTCGTGGCTGTTCGGACTGTCGCTCCCGATTTCGATCAATATTCTCATGTGCCTGATTGGCGCACTGGTCGGCACGCTTGTCGGCGTGCTGCCGGGCATCGGCACGGTCGCAACCGTGGCGATGCTCCTGCCGATCACGTTCGGATTGCCGCCGGTCGGCGCGCTGATCATGCTCGCCGGCATCTATTACGGCGCCCAATATGGCGGTTCGACCACCTCGATCCTGGTCAACATTCCCGGTGAGGCGACGTCGGTCGTCACCGCCATCGACGGTCACCAGATGGCGAAGCAAGGCCGCGCCGGTCCGGCGCTGGCGATTGCGGCGATCGGCTCGTTTTTCGCCGGCTGCGTCGCGACCATCCTGATCGCCATCCTCGGTGCGCCGCTGACCAAGCTCGCGCTGGCATTCGGTCCGGCCGAATACTTCTCGCTGATGGTGCTCGGCCTGATCTTCGCGGTGGTGCTGGCCAAGGGCTCTGTGCTGAAAGCGATCGCGATGATCGTGTTCGGCCTGTTGCTGTCGATGGTCGGCTCTGACATCGAGACCGGCGCCTCGCGCATGGCGTTCAACATTCCGGAACTCGCCGACGGACTCGGCTTCGCGACGGTGGCGATGGGCGTGTTTGGATTCGCCGAGATCATCCGGAACCTCGATGCCGGCGCCGAGATGAACCGCGACCTCGTGCAGCAGAAGATCACCGGCCTGATGCCGACCAGGAAAGACCTGATCGACTCGACGCCTGCGATCCTGCGCGGCACCGTGCTCGGCTCGATCCTCGGCATCCTGCCGGGCGGCGGCGCCGTGATCGCCTCCTTCGCGGCCTATACGCTCGAGAAGAAGATCGCCAAGAACCCGTCGCGGTTCGGCCGCGGTGCGATCGAGGGCGTTGCGGCGCCGGAAAGCGCCAACAACGCCGCGGCGCAGACCTCCTTCATCCCGTTGCTGACGCTCGGCATCCCGCCCAATGCGGTGATGGCGCTGATGGTGGGCGCGATGACCATCCACGGCATCGTGCCAGGCCCGCAGGTGATGCAGAAGCAGCCGGAGCTGGTCTGGGGCATGATCGCTTCGATGTGGGTCGGCAATCTGATGCTGATCATCATCAACCTGCCGCTGGTCGGAATCTGGGTGCGGCTGTTACGCGTGCCCTACCGGCTGATGTTCCCCTCGATCGTGATCTTCTGCGCGATCGGAATCTACTCGGTGAACAACGCACCGGTCGATGTCATCCTCGCTGGCGTGTTTGGTCTGGTCGGCTACTGGCTGATCAAGCACGATTTCGAACCGGCGCCGCTATTGCTCGGCATGGTGCTCGGACCGCTGATGGAAGAGAACCTGCGCCGTGCGTTGCTGATCTCGCGCGGCGACTGGAGCGTGTTCCTGACGCGTCCGCTGTCGGCCGTGCTGCTGGCCATCGCGGCGGGTCTCTTGGTCCTCACGGTGCTGCCCACGCTGCGCGCCAAGCGCGACGAGGTGTTCACCGAATCCGAGAACTGATCGCGACGCGCGCTGCGTCGGCGCGGCGCCCTGTGTCGGGGCGCCGCATTCGGATGTCGAATCGACTTGTGTGACCGCTTCGTGAAATGAAAATGCCGGCCCTGTGGCCGGCATTTTGTTTTATGTCCGAGGGGTCGACATGACTTGCATTCGCGCACTTGCGGGCGCATGTGCCGCGGCGCTGGCATCGTTGTGCGCCTTTGTCGCTCCAGCTGCTGCACCCTATCCTCGACGGCGGAAGCCGGCCTGCCTGCATTCCAGGCCCAGGCCTGGAACGCGATGTTCGCGCCGAAGGGAACTTCGCCCGCGATCATAGCGCGCCTGAACGCCGCGGCCGTCAAGGCGCTCGACGACGCGACAGTGCGCAAGCGCCTGCTCGAGCTCGGCAGCGTCATTCCGGCGCCCGCGGACCGGACGCCGGAGGCGCTGGCGACCCTCGTCAGGAGCGAGATCGCGAAGTGGACCCCGGTGCTCAAGCCGGCAAGTTAGCCAGCAGGATCAAGTCGATAGGCGAGGGGCGGCACGTAAGTTCCGCCCCTTGTCGTTTGCGCCGGGAACACTCATTTTTCCGGGTATAATGCGTATGGATGGCGAATCGACGCTGTCGCAGCGCGGGGGTGGCCGCTAAGTTTGCCGCCTCCCCAAAGGCTCACGCACATGCACCAGTATCAGGACCTGCTCGAGCGGATTCTTTCAGACGGCGCGGAAAAGACCGACCGGACCGGCACCGGCACGCTGTCGGTGTTCGGCCATCAGATGCGCTTCAACCTGTCCGCCGGCTTCCCGATGCTGACCACCAAGCGCCTGCCGCTGAAGGCGATCGTGCATGAGCTGTTGTGGTTCCTGAAGGGCGACACCAACGTCAAATATCTGCGCGACAACGGCGTCACCATCTGGGACGAGTGGGCAGATGCCAACGGCGATCTCGGACCCGTCTACGGCCATCAATGGCGCTCCTGGCCCGCGCCGGACGGACGCAGCATCGACCAGATCGCCACCGTGATCGACATGATCAAGCGCAATCCGGATTCGCGCCGCATGATCGTCTCGGCATGGAATCCGGCCGAAGTGGACAAGATGGCGCTACCGCCGTGCCACTGCCTGTTCCAGTTCTACGTCGCCAACGGCAAGCTGTCGTGCCAGCTCTATCAGCGCTCGGCCGACGTGTTCCTCGGCGTGCCCTTCAACATCGCTTCCTACGCGCTGCTCACCATGATGGTGGCGCAGGTCACGGGTCTGAAGGCCGGCGACTTCGTGCATTCGTTCGGTGACACCCACCTCTATTCCAACCATCTGGAGCAAGCGAAGCTCCAGCTCACGCGTGCGCCGCGCGCGCTGCCGGTGATGCGGATCAATCCTGACGTGAAGGATATCTTCTCCTTCCGTTACGAGGATTTTGAGCTGGTCGGCTACGATCCACATCCGCACATCAAGGCGGCAGTCGCGGTCTGAAGCCGATGTCGCTCAACATCCGCCGTGTGCGTCCAGACGAAGCCGGGCTCGTTCTCGCTTTCATCCGCGAGCTCGCCGAGTACGAAAAGCTTTCGCACGAGGTCGAAGCGACCGAGGCGATGATCACCGACGCGCTGTTCGGTGAGAGACCGCAACTCCATTGCGCAATCGCCGAGTGGAACGGCGAGCCGGCCGGCTTCGCGGTGTGGTTTGTGAATTTCTCTACGTTCAGCGGCCGCCACGGCATCTATCTCGAAGATTTGTATGTGCGGCCGTCGCATCGGGGCAGGGGCCTCGGCAAGGCGCTGCTCGTGCGCCTTGCCGTGGAATGCGTCGAGAACGGCTGGTCGCGGCTGCAATGGGCGGTGCTCGACTGGAACGCACCGTCGATCGCGTTCTACAAGTCGCTCGGTGCCGTCATGCTGGACGACTGGACGCTGTGCCGCGTCACCGGACCAGCGCTGACGCGGCTTGCCGGGAGCGCGACCTGATGGAGATCGTCTTCGTCGTCGCGATCGCTGAGAACGGCGTCATCGGCGCCGGCAACGCGATTCCGTGGCGATTGAAATCCGACATGGCGCGCTTCAAGGCGCTCACGATCGGCAAGCCCGTGATCATGGGCCGCAGGACCTTCGAATCCCTGCCCCGGCCGCTTCGAGGCCGCACCAACATCGTCATCACGCGCGATGCGGATTATCGCGCCACTGGCGCCATCGTCACGACATCGGCTGCCGATGCAGGCGCCGTCGCGCGCGGCGATGCCCTGCGGCGTTCGGTCGCCGAGATTGCCGTGATCGGCGGCGCCGAAATCTATCGGCAATGGCTCGATCGCGCCGATTGCCTCGAAATCACCGAAGTGCATGCGCGCCCCGAAGGCGACACGTATTTCGACATCGACAAGGCAGACTGGGATGAGGTGGCGCGTGTACGTCATCCTGCCGGACCCGACGACAGCGCCGACTACTCCTATGTGACATATCGTCGGCGGCCGCGCCATTAACCGCTTTCGCCAATGTTTACATTGACTTTTATCGTGCCCGAGCATAGCTCGGAAGACAGCGAGGGCCGCGTTGTAAGGGACCTGCCTGTCCCCTATAAAGCCGGACCGGACAAAGCGGGCTGGGGCAATTTCACCCTGCCGAGGAGAGCGTCGAATGCCGTGGAAGAATCAGGGCGGTGGCCCATGGGGCTCGGGTCCGAAGGGACCATGGGGCAACGGCCCGCAACCGGTCGGGCCGAGGCCGCCGGATTTGGAAGACCTTCTGCGCCGTGGCCAGGACCGCCTCCAGCAGATCATGCCGGGCGGCTATTTCTCCGGCATCGGCATCACGCTGATCGTGCTGCTCATCGTCGCGTTCTGGCTGCTGTCGGGCTTCTTCCGGGTGCAGTCCGAAGAGCTCGGCGTCGTGCTGCGCTTCGGCAAGCATGTCCGAACCGTGGAGCCCGGCCTGAACTATCACCTGCCCTATCCGATCGAGACCGTGCTGCTGCCGAAGGCACTGCGCGTTTCCACCATCTCCATCGGCATGACGCTGATCGACGATCCGGCGCGGCGCGGCCGCTCCATTCGTGACGTGCCGGAAGAGAGCCTGATGCTGACCGGTGACGAGAACATCGTCGACGTCGACTTCACCGTGCTCTGGCGCATCAAGCCCAATGGCGTTGGCGATTTCCTCTTCAACATCCAGAATCCCGAGGGCACCGTGAAGGCGGTCGCCGAGAGCTCGATGCGCGAGGTGATCGGCCGCTCGCAGATCCAGCCGATCCTGACCGGCGCGCGCAACGTCACCGAACAGGGCGTGCAGGAGCTGATCCAGAAGACCCTGGACACCTACGGCGCCGGCATTCAGATCAGCCAGGTGCAGATGCAGAAGGTCGATCCGCCGGCCCAGGTGATCGACGCCTTCCGCGACGTCCAGGCGGCGCGCGCCAATCTCGAGCAGTTGCAAAACGAGGCGCAGACCTACGCCAACCAGGTCGTGCCGCAGGCACGCGGACGTTCAGCGCAGATCATGCAGGCCGCCGAAGGCTACAGGGAGCAGACGGTCGCCGAGGCCAAGGGCCAGAGCTCGCGCTTCCTGAAGGTTTACGATGAATACAAGAAGGCGCCCGACGTGACGCGTGAACGGATTTATCTGGAGACGATGGAGCGCGTGCTCGGCGGCTCGGAGAAGCTCATCTATGACGGCGGCCAGTCGGGCCAGGGCGTCGTGCCCTATCTGCCGCTCAGCGAATTGACGGCCAAGCGGCCGCCTGCAACCGGCCAGCAGACGACCGGAGGCAACCGATGAGGTCTCCAGTTACAGGTATCGTCGCGCTGCTCGGGCTCCTGCTTGTCGTGATCGTGGGCTACATGTCGCTGTTCACGGTAGCGCAGACCGAGCAGACCATCGTGTTGCAGTTCGGCCGGCCCGTCGACGTCGTTACCGCTCCCGGCCTGCATTTCAAGGCGCCGTGGAATTCGGTGATCAACATCGACAAGCGGATCCTCGATCTCGAGAACCCGTCACAGGAAGCGATCGCGTCCGACCAGAAGCGGCTCGTGGTCGACGCTTTCGCGCGCTACCGCATCAAGGACGCGTTGCGGTTCTATCAGAGCATCGGCTCGATCCAGGCCGCCAACATCCAGCTCACCACCCTGCTGAACGCGGCACTGCGCCGCGTGCTCGGCGAGGTCACGTTCATCAACGTGGTGCGCGACGACCGCGAGAAGCTGATGCAGCGCATCCGCGATCAGCTCGATCACGAGGCCGACGGCTACGGCATCCAGGTCGTTGACGTCCGGATCCGCCGCGCCGATTTGCCGGAGCAGAACAGCCAGGCGGTCTATCAGCGCATGAAGACGGAGCGCGAGCGGGAAGCCGCCGAGTTCCGCGCGCAGGGCGGCCAGAAGGCACAGGAGATCCGCTCCAAGGCAGACCGCGAGGCAACCGTGATCGAGGCAGAAGCAAGGTCACAGGCCGAGCAAACGCGCGGCGTCGGCGATGCCGAGCGCAACCGTCTGTTCGCCGAAGCCTACGGCCAGGATGCGGATTTCTTCGCCTTCTACCGCTCGATGTCGGCCTATGAGAACGGGTTGCGCTCGAACGATACCCGCTTCCTCCTGCGCCCGGACTCGGATTTCTTCCGGTTCTTTGGTAACCCGTCCGGCAAGACGGCGACCACGACGCCAGCGAAGCCGTAAGCCAGACGAGGGCGGCCGGTCTGGCAGCCCTTCGTCCGGACAAGAACAGCACAACGGGAGGTTCCAATCCGATGAGGTCCATTGCGTTCGCCGACTTCCTCATCGGCTTGGGCATCCTGTTCGTGCTGGAAGGCTTGATGTTCGCGGCAAGTCCGGCCTGGATGCGCAAGGCCATGAAAAGCGCCATGGCCACTCCGGACAATGTCCTGCGGGCGGTGGGGATTGGTTCGGCCGTGGCCGGCCTGATCCTGATCTGGGTTATGCGACGTCCAATTTAGCCGTCGCGCCAACGCCAAAGTGAAGGCGAGGGACCGGTTTTCGCCGTATTGTCCGGGTCTTGAGGCCCGATTAAGGTCCGCGCTTGCGCCGTCCCCCCGTTCAAGCGCAGTCTTGACGCCGAATCCGCATTCCCTGGAGATCACAATGACCGCTGCCATCATTGCCCCGACCCGTTTGCGCTTAGGGCTGGCCGCGCTCGCCGTTGGCGCTTTCAGCGCATTCGGCACACCGGCCTCTGCGCGCGGACCGGACGGCATCGCCGACGTTGCCGAGAAGGTGATCGACGCGGTCGTCAACATCTCGACCTCGCAGACCGTCGACGCCAAAGGTGGCGGCGGCAGCAACGCCATGCCGCAACTGCCGCCCGGCTCGCCCTTCGAGGAGTTCTTCGACGACTTCTTCAAGAATCGCAAGGGTCCCGGCGGCGGCAGCAAGGGCGGCGAGAACAGCCCGGCGCCACGCAAGACCAACTCGCTCGGCAGCGGCTTCATCATCGACACATCAGGCGTCGTCGTCACCAACAACCACGTCATCGCGGACGCCGACGAGATCAGCGTCATCCTCAACGACGGTACCAAGATCAAGGCCGAGCTGGTCGGCGTCGACAAGAAGACCGACCTTGCCGTGCTGAAGTTCAAGCCGCCGAAGCCGCTGGTGTCGGTGAAGTTCGGCGATTCCGACAAGCTGCGTCTCGGCGACTGGGTCGTCGCGATCGGCAATCCTTTCAGCCTCGGCGGCACCGTGACGGCCGGTATCGTCTCGGCGAAGAACCGCGACATCTCCTCAGGTCCCTACGACAGCTACATTCAGACCGACGCCTCCATCAACCGCGGCAATTCCGGCGGTCCGCTGTTCAACCTCGATGGCGACGTCATCGGCGTCAACACCCTGATCATCTCGCCGTCCGGCGGCTCGATCGGCATCGGCTTCGCCGTACCGTCGAAGACGGTCGCGGGTGTCGTCGACCAGCTCCGTCAGTTCGGCGAATTGCGCCGCGGCTGGCTGGGTGTCCGCATCCAGAGCGTCACCGACGAGATCGCCGAGAGCCTCAACATCAAGCCGCCGCGCGGAGCGCTGGTTGCCGGCGTTGACGACAAGGGCCCGGCCAAACCGGCCGGCATCGAGCCCGGCGACGTCGTCATCAAGTTCGACGGCAAGGACGTCAAGGACCCGAAGGATCTCTCCCGCGTCGTCGCCGACACGGCGGTCGGCAAGGAGGTCGACGTCATCATCATTCGCAAGGGCCAGGAAGAGACCAAGAAGGTCACGCTCGGCCGGTTGCAGGATCCCGACAAGGTACAGGCCGTGGTGAAGACCGATGAGCCCGCGCCTGAAAAGACCGTGACGCAGAAGGCGCTCGGCCTCGATCTCGCGGCGCTGAGCAAGGATCTGCGTACGCGCTACAAGATCAAGGACACCGTCAAGGGCGTGGTCGTCACCAATGTCGACGCCAATTCGGACGCCGCGGAAAAGCGGCTCTCCGCCGGCGATGTCATCGTCGAGGTGGCGCAGGAGGCGGTGTCAAACGGAGCCGACATCCAGAAGCGGGTCGACCAGCTCAAGAAGGACGGCAAGAAGTCGGTGCTGCTGTTGGTGTCGAATGCCGACGGCGAGCTGCGGTTTGTCGCGCTGAGCGTGCAGTAGGAAGAACGGCCTACCACAAACTCACTGTCATGCCGCGGCTTCTCGGTTCCATCCTCGCGGTCTCTGGAACTCTGGATCACCCAGCCCAGTGCGCAATTGCGCACAAGGCGGACGACAACGGCGGAGAGGACGCTACGCCCCCACGAACTCTTCGCGCCGATACCCCTGCGCATACAGCAGCGCGGTGAGATCGCCGTGATCGATCCGCGCCGCGGCCGCGGCCGCAACCGACGGCTTGGCATGATACGCCACGCCCAGCCCCGCCGCCTGGATCATCGCGAGATCGTTGGCCCCGTCGCCGACGACGACCGAGTCGATGTCGTCGAGATCGAACGACTCCATCAAATCCACCAGCGTCGCGAGCTTTGCAGCGCGCCCCAAGATCGGCTCCTTCACCTCGCCGGTGAACTTGCCGTCGCGGACGACGAGCTCGTTGGCGCGGTTCTCCTGGAAGCCGATCTTGGCAGCGACCGCACGGGTGAACAGCGTGAAGCCACCGGAGACGAGGCAGGCATAGGCGCCGTGGGAGCGCATGGTCGCGACCAGTTCGCGGCCGCCCGGCGTCAGCGTGATGCGCTTGGCCAGCACCTCGTCGACGGCACTGGCGGGGAGGTCCTTGAGCAGCGCAACGCGCTCGCGCAGCGCCGGCTCGAACTCGATCTCGCCGCGCATCGCGCGCTCGGTAATGGCGGCCACGTGGGTCTTCATCCCGACAAGATCGGCGAGTTCGTCGATGCACTCCTGCCCGATCATGGTGGAATCCATGTCGGCGAGAAAAAGCTTCTTGCGCCGGAAGCCGACTGGCTGCACGACGATGTCGATGGGAAGGTCGCCGCGAAGCTCGCGCAACCGCTGTTCGATGGCGTGACGGTCGCCTTCGAGGTTACTGTCGGCGCCGAAGGGGATGTCGACTGCAACCCCGTCGAACAGCCAGTGCGCGGGAGCCGCCTGTGGCAGCACGGCGCGGGCGCCGTCGACGATGGTAGAGTCGAGCGCGGGATTATTCGGGTTGCAGATCAGCGTGGCGACGAGGGACATTTGAGGTTTTCGTGAGCGAGGGGCAAGTCGGCAGAAGGCATGTTGGCAAGGCCGTGCTTATCGCAGGCCCGACCGCCAGCGGCAAGTCGGCGCTGGCGCTCGAGCTTGCGCTCGCTACGGGCGGCGTCGTCATCAATGCCGATTCCATGCAGGTCTACCGCGACCTCCGCATCATCACCGCGCGCCCGACACAGGGCGACGAGGCGCGGGTGCCTCATCGCCTGTACGGCCACGTCGATGCGGCCGTCAATTTTTCGGCCGGTGCCTGGGTGAGCGACGCGGCGAAGGCGCTCGAAGAGGCGAAAGCCGAAGGCCGCCAGCCGATCTTCATCGGCGGCACCGGGTTGTATTTCAAGGCGCTGACGGCGGGCCTTTCCGTGGTACCGCCGATCCCTGCCGAGCTACGCGAGGACGTTCGGGCGCGGCTGGAGCGGAACGGCGTCGAGGCGCTGCACGCGGAACTCGCGCGTCGCGATCCGCGGGCGGCCGAGCGATTGAACCTGCGCGACCGCACGCGCATTGCGCGCGCGCTCGAAGTGGTCGAAGCCACCGGCCGTTCGCTACTGGACTGGCACCATGAGGGCCAGCCGCCGCTCTTGCCCAGGGACAGTTTTCGCGCGGTGTTCCTCGCGCCCGAGCGCGACGAGCTCTACGCCCGCATCGACGCCCGCTTCGACACCATGTTAGGGGCCGGCGCACTGAAGGAGGTTGAGCGTCTCGCCGCCCGAAACCTCGATCCGCTGCTGCCGGCGATGAAGGCTCACGGCGTGCCGGCCCTGATCCGGCAGCTGCGCGGTGAGCTCAGCCTGGAGCAAGCGGCCACGATCGGCCGCGCCGACACGCGCCATTACGCCAAGCGGCAGTTCACCTGGTTCCGGCACCAATTGCCGGAGTTCGAATGGGTCAAGCCGGAGGAGGCGAGGGGCTGGCTCGCGGCGATCGTGAACGCGGCACGGGACTCGGGCTGACGTGCTTTTGTGCCTCGGCTCCCATATTTACCGCTCGCCGAACTCCGGGAACGCCGCTACACTGCCTAAATCGCGCGGGAACGGCCACATTGCCTTGACATCGGGGCGTTGGTCGCTATGTTTCGCGCAACCTTTGGGAAGCTGGGCACCTGCCATGCGTAACATTATTACCAAACTTCTTATCGCCGTCGTACCCAGGCACACCGCCGGGGGTGGCTAGCTGCCATCCACATGACAGGCGGTGTGCATGGGGCCCTCTTCGGGGCCTTTTTTATTTCCCGAACCCGACACGAACGAAGCCGCTGACAACAGCGCATCCGGAGCAAGCCAATGAGCAACAAGAGCCACGATCCGAACCAGATGACCGGCGCCGCGATGATCGTCCGCGCGCTCATCGATCATGGCGTGACCGACATTTTCGGCTATCCGGGCGGCGCCGTGCTTCCGATCTACGACGAGATCTTCCAGCAGAGCGAGGTCCAGCACATCCTGGTCCGCCACGAGCAGGGCGCCGGCCACGCCGCGGAAGGCTATGCGCGTTCGACCGGCAAGCCGGGCGTCGCGCTGGTGACCTCCGGCCCCGGCGCCACCAACATGGTGACGCCGCTGACGGATGCGCTGATGGACTCGATCCCGCTGGTCTGCATCTCCGGCCAGGTGCCGACGCATCTGATCGGCAATGACGCATTCCAGGAATGCGACACCGTCGGCATCACGCGCCCCTGCACCAAACACAACTGGCTGGTGCGCGATGTCAACGATCTCGCCAAGGTGCTGCACGAGGCGTTCTACGTTGCGACTACGGGGCGACCGGGCCCGGTGCTCGTCGACGTCCCCAAGGACGTGCAGTTCGCGACCGGCACCTATCATCCGCCGCGCAAGTCCGACGTGCATCGCTCCTACGCGCCGCGCGTGAAGGGCGATGCGACGCAGATTCGCAAGGCCGTGGCGCTGCTCGCCAATGCCAAGCGCCCCGTGATCTACAGCGGCGGCGGCGTCATCAATTCCGGCCCCGAGGCGACCAGGCTGCTGCGCGAGCTGGTCGAGGTCACCGGCTTTCCGATCACCTCCACGCTGATGGGTCTCGGCGCGTATCCCGCGTCGGGCAAGAGCTGGCTCGGCATGCTCGGCATGCACGGCACCTACGAAGCCAACATGACCATGCATGATTGCGACGTCATGCTGTGCGTCGGTGCGCGCTTCGACGACCGCATCACCGGCCGCGTCGATGCGTTCTCGCCGGGGTCGAAGAAGATCCACATCGACATCGACCCGTCCTCGATCAACAAGAACATCCGCGTCGACGTGCCGATCATCGGCGACTGCGGCAACATCCTCGGCGACATCCTCCAGGTGTTCAAGGCGGAGGCGAAGAAGCCCGACGTCAAGGCGTGGTGGCAGCAGATCGCGCAGTGGCGCGCCCGCAACTCGCTCTATTTTAGAAAGAGCAACGACGTCATCCTGCCGCAGCACGCGATCCAGAGCCTGTTCGAGGCGACGCGCGGCAAGGATACCTACATCACCACCGAGGTCGGCCAGCACCAGATGTGGGCCGCGCAGTTCTTCGGTTTCGAGGAGCCGCATCGCTGGATGACCTCGGGCGGTCTCGGCACCATGGGCTACGGCCTGCCGGCCGCGGTCGGCGTGCAGGTGGCCCATCCCGACAGCCTCGTCATCGACATCGCGGGCGATGCCTCGGTGCAGATGACGATGCAGGAGATGTCGACGGCGGTGCAGTACGAGTTGCCGATCAAGATCTTCATCCTGAACAACCAGTATATGGGCATGGTGCGGCAGTGGCAGCAGCTGCTCCACGGCAACCGGCTGTCGCATTCCTACTCGGAGGCGCTGCCGGATTTCGTCAAGCTCGCGGAGGCCTATGGCGGCGTCGGCTTCCAAGTGCACAAGCCCGGCGATCTCGACGGTGCCATCCAGGAGATGATCTCGGTCAAGCGCCCGGTGCTGTTCGACTGCCGCGTCGCGGCGCTGGAAAACTGCTTCCCGATGATTCCCTCCGGCAAGGCGCACAACGAGATGCTGTTGCCGGAGCAGGCCAACGACGAAGCCACCGCAAAGGCGTTCGCCGGCGGCAAGGCGCTGGTGTGAGCGCGATGTTCGACCTGAAGGAGCTCGAACGCGCACATGCGATCGTGGGGCAGGCGCTGCCGGCGACGCCGGCGTACGCCTGGCCGCTGCTCGCCGAGCGGCTCGGCACACAGGTCGTAGTCAAGCATGAGAACCACACGCCGATTGGCGCCTTCAAGGTGCGCGGCGGGCTGGTCTATCTCGAACGTCTGAAGCGCGAGCGGCCGAACATTCCGGGCATCATCTCGGCGACGCGCGGCAACCACGGCCAGAGCCTCGCTTTTGCAGCGAGTCGCCACGGCGTGCCTGCGGTGATTTACGTGCCGCGCGGCAATTCGGTCGAGAAGAACCGCGCGATGCAGATGTTTGGCGCCGAGCTCGTCGAGCATGGCGAGGACTTTCAAGCTGCGCGTGAGGAGGCCGGCCGCCGTGCGCAGTTCGCCGGATTACACATGGTGCCGTCGTTCCATACGGACCTTGTTCTGGGTGTGGCGACCTATGCGCTTGAACTGTTCAGGACTGCACCGGATCTCGACATCCTCTATGTGCCGATCGGGCAGGGCTCGGGCATCTGCGGCTGCATCATGGCGCGAGATCTGCTGGGCCTGAAGACCGAGATCGTTGGCGTCCAATCGACGGAGGCGCCGTCCTACGCGTTGTCGTTTGCGGCAGGCCACGTCGTGACGACCGAGACCAGCAACACGCTCGCGGACGGCTTGGCGACGCGGATTCCCGATCCGGAAGCGCTCGCCATCATCCGCAAGGGCGCTTCGCACATCGTAGAGGTCACCGACGACGAGGTCGCCGCCGCGATCCGCGCCTACTGGACCGACACGCACAATCTCGCCGAAGGCGCCGGCGCTGCCGCGCTCGCCGCGGCGCTTCAGGAAAAGACGAAACTGTCGGGCAAGCGCGTCGGACTCGTGCTGTCCGGCGGCAATATCGATTTCGATCTGTTCCGCGATTGGGTCGGGACGGATGCGCCGGTCGCCCTTCGGGCGACGGCGTAACGACGAGAATAGAGGGGACGACAATGAGCCAACCCGCATCCGCCTATTTCATCGAGGAGCGCCACGATCCGAACGAGACGCACACGCTCTCGGTGCTCGTGCAGAACGAGCCCGGCGTGCTCGCGCGCGTCATCGGCCTGTTCTCGGGGCGCGGCTACAACATCGAGAGCCTCACCGTCTCGGAGACCGAGAGCCAGAAGCATCTCTCGCGCATCACCATCGTCACCACCGGCACGCCGATGGTGATCGAGCAGATCAAGCATCAGCTCGATCGCATGATCCCCGTCTATCGCGTCGTCGACATGACGCTGACGAAACGCTCGATCGAGCGCGAGCTGGCGATGGTGAAGGTGCGAGGGCAGGGCGAGCATCGCGTCGAGGCGCTGCGGCTGGCGGATGCGTTCCGCGCCCGCGTGATCGACGCCACCACTGAGAGCTTTGTGTTTGAGATCACAGGCAATACCGACAAGATCAACCAGTTTATCGACCTGATGCGTCCGCTTGGCCTCGTCGAAGTGTCGCGCACCGGCGTTGCCGCGATCGGCCGCGGGCCCGAAGGGATGTGAACCATGCTGGCGCGCGACTGGTACTATAACGAGCGGAACCGGATGGGGATCGGGCCTGCCGTGGCGTCGATCTACGACAGCCACGACGACGCCGATCTGCGGGCGCGCGCCGCGCTGAAAATGCTCGGGGTCCAACGCGGCTGGCGCATCGCCGACATCGGATGCGGCAACGGCGTGCTCGCGACCGAGGCGGCGCTGATGGGTGCCGAGGTCGACGCCATCGACATCTCGCCCGCGATGCTGGCACTCGCCGAGATCTACGCGCGCGATCGCAAGGCGCCCGTGCGCACGCAGTCCGCCGGCCTGCTCAGTTTCGCCTACCGGCCGGAATCCTATGACCTGATCGTCAGCGAGTTCACGCTGCACCATCTGCCGGATTTCTGGAAGGCGGTGGCGATGTCGCGGATCTATCGCGCGCTCAAGCCCGGTGCGACCTTCTATTTGCGCGACATCGTCTACGCCTCGATGCCCGATGCCGTCGAGCGCGAAGTCGAGCAATGGGCCGACTTTGAGATCAAGAACCACGATGTCTCGCGTGACAGCGTCGTCACCCACATGCGCGACGAATATTCCACTTTTGGCTGGGTCATGGAGCGGATGCTGACCGATGTCGGCTTCACGGTGGTCTCGGCCGATTACCACGCCCCGATGCACGGCACTTATCTGCTGCGGAAACCCAATTCTTCCACTTAAAGGCCGGCGAGCAAGACTAGACGACAACAACAGGGCTGCGCGACAAGGCAGAACCGGGAACAACAATGAAGCCGGCCGACATCCTCATCGCCATCCTGGTGGCGATCATCTGGGGGCTTGCCTTCGTGGCGAGCCGGATTGCGCTCGACGAATTTTCGCCGGAGCTGATGACGGCGATGCGCTTCACGATTGCCGCGGTGCCGTGCCTGTTCATTCGCAAGCCGAAGATTGCCTGGTCGCTCCTGATCGCGATCAGCTTCACGCTCTTTCTCGGCCAGTTCCTGAGCCAGGCCTACGGCATCGCCCATGGCGTGCCGGTGGGGCTGACCAGCGTCGTCGTGCAGAGCCAGGCACTGTTCACGATCGGCCTTGCCGCGATCGCATTCGGCGAGCGGCCGACGCCTGCGCAGACGCTGGGCATCGTCATCGCAGCCGTCGGTCTCCTGATGATCTGCGGCACCGTTGGTTATGATTTCAGCGTCGGTGCCTTCGCCGTGCTGATGATCGCACCGGTCAGTTTTGCGATCGGCAATATCCTGTTACGCGGTGCTCGCGGCGTGCCGATGTTCGATCTGTTCGCCTGGTTGTGCCTCGCCACCGCGGTGCCGCTGTTCGCGCTCACGCTGGTGGTCAACGGACCGACGCCGACCTGGCAGTCGCTGATCCACATGTCGCTCACCGGCCTCATCTGCCTGCTGGTGATCGGCGCCATCTCCACCAGCATCGCCTATTGGCTGTGGGGCCGGTTGCTGCGTGATTATCCCGCGGCGCAAGTGGTGCCGTTCGCGCTTCTGGTGCCGTTCGTCGGCTCGGCCGCGTCGAGCATCGTGTTCGGCGAGAAGTTCGGCCCGTTGCGGCTTGCCGGCATGCTGACCGTGGTCGGTGGCATCGCGGTGATGGTGCTGGCGCGGCGCCCGCAGGCGCTGGCCAAGGTCGCGTGAGGTGAACATGTCTCAGTCGCTGCTCTACGCCTTCATCATCTTTGCCCTCGTGATGTTCTTCACGCCGGGGCCGAACAACATCATGCTGCTGTCCTCGGGACTGACCTACGGCTTCCGTCGCACCCATCCCGCACATCGCCGGCATCACCATCGGCTTTGCCTTCATGGTCGGCGCAGTCGGCCTCGGTCTCGGCACGGTATTCCTGGCCTATCCGATCCTCCAGACCATCCTGAAATATGCCGGCGCCGCTTATCTGATTTACCTGGCCGCGGTCATCGCCTTCTCCGGCGCGGCCAAGCCGGGCGAAGGGAGCGCCCGCGGTCCGATGACCTTCTGGGGCGCCGCCATGTTCCAGTGGATCAATGCCAAGGGCTGGGTGATCGTGATCGGCACCATCACCGCCTATGCGGCAATCGCCCAATTCCCGCTCAACATCGCGATCCAGACCCTGATCAGCCTGCTCGTGGGCACGGTCTCGACCGTGGTCTGGGCCTTTTTCGGCACGGCATTGCGGCCGGTCCTGACCTCCGAGCGGCTGGTCCGCGCCTTCAATATCCTGATGGCGATCCTGCTGTTGACGTCTCTCTACCCCGTTTTCATGGATGCATGATGTCGCGGATTTCCATGCAGAATCGGGTTTCCCAGTGGGCTGAAAATGCTCTAGACAGCCTCCGAAATCCGCAAATTTCAGCGTCCAGGACCTGAATGACAAGACCTGACTGACAAGCCCTGACTGACGAGATCTGACCAACGGCCGATTCCGGCCCCTGAATGAGGAAACGACCATGCGTGTTTATTACGATCGCGACGCCGACCTGAACCTGATCAAGGGCAAGAAGGTCGTCATCGTCGGCTACGGCAGCCAGGGCCACGCCCATGCGCTCAACCTGAAGGACTCCGGCGTCAAGGAAGTGACGATTGCGCTCCGTAAGGATTCGGCCTCGGCCAAGAAGGCGGAAGCCGCCGGCTTCAAGGTGATGGAAGTCGCCGAGGCCGCCAAATGGGCCGACCTCGTCATGATGCTGACCCCGGACGAGCTCCAGGGCGACATCTATCGCGAGCACCTGCACGACAACATGAAGAAGGGCGCCGCCCTCGTGTTTGCGCACGGTCTCAACGTCCACTTCAATCTGCTCGATCCGCGCGCCGATCTCGACGTGCTGATGATCGCGCCCAAGGGCCCCGGCCACACCGTGCGCTCGGAGTATCAGCGCGGCGGCGGCGTGCCCTGCCTGATTGCGATCGCCAAGGACGTCTCGGGTAACGCCCACGACCTCGGCCTGTCCTACGCCTCCGCCGTCGGCGGCGGGCGCGCCGGCATCATCGAGACCACCTTCAAGGAAGAGTGTGAGACCGACCTGTTCGGCGAGCAGGTCGTGCTCTGCGGCGGCCTGGTCGAGCTGATCAAGGGCGGCTACGAGACGCTGGTCGAGGCCGGCTACGCGCCGGAGATGGCCTATTTCGAGTGCCTGCACGAGGTGAAGCTGATCGTCGACCTGATCTATGAAGGCGGCATCGCCAACATGAACTACTCGATCTCCAACACCGCGGAGTATGGCGAGTACGTCACCGGCCCGCGCATCGTCACCGCCGAGACCAAGGCCGAGATGAAGCGTGTCCTCGCCGACATCCAGGGCGGCAAGTTCGCCCGCGACTGGATGCTCGAGAACAAGGTCAACCAGACCTCGTTCAAGGCGACCCGCGCCAAGCTCGCCGAGCACCCGATCGAGGAAGTCGGCGCCAAGCTGCGCGACATGATGCCCTGGATCAAGAAGGGCGCGCTGGTCGACAAGTCGAAGAACTAAGTCGCCGTCGTCCGGACGCGGCGTATCGTTTACGCCGCGTCGGGATACGGGAGCGAAACACAAGCTTCGCTCGCCAAACCAATTCTTAAACCTTCGCGACTATATCTGAGCGGGATCGCAAACAGCGGTCTCGCTCTTTTCGTCTCGCGCGAAGCATTGCTGCTTCATTCAAATTCTTCGCGAACTGAAGTACTCCCTGAGAACGAAGAACTGACGCTTAAACCACATTCTTGGTCTCGCGTGGTTTTTCAGAATGTTTCAGAAGCTAGCGATCACTGAAAGACCAGCGTCTTCAAGGGCAAGGATTCGGCTCTTCATCCGCATTTTCAAGGCGCAATCAACCTCGCGCCGCGACGTTCGCGCGCCGCTTCATCCTAAGAACTGACACCTGCGGCGCCCCCTTGAGCGTTGGCGGCATTGCGCACTGACGCCTTTGTCCTACATGATCGCGGCAACTGATGGGGGAAAGACCATGCGATCCGTCGTCGTCACCGGCGCGTCCACCGGCATTGGCTGGGCCACTGCAAAATTGCTGATCGGGCGCGGCTATCGCGTCTTCGGCAGCGTCCGCAAGCAGGGCGACGCCGACCGGCTCAAGGGTGAGTTTGGCGCGAACTTCACCCCGCTGCTGTTCGATGTCACCGATGAGGCTGCCGTGCTGGCCGCCGCACGAGAAGTACGCGAGGTGCTGGGCGGCGAGACGCTGGCCGGTCTGGTCAACAATGCCGGTGTCGCGGTCGCCGGTCCCGTGCTCGAACTGTCGGTCGACGACTTCCGCCGGCAGATGGACATCAACGTGATCGGCCCTGTGATCGCGACGCAGGCTTTCGGGCCGCTGCTCGGTGCCGACCTGTCGCTGAAGGGGCCGAAGGGACGGATCGTGATGATCAGCTCGGTCGCGGGCAAGAACGGCAATCCGCTGTCGGCGCCCTACTGTACCTCCAAGCACGCCATCGAGGGGCTATCGGAAAGCCTGCGCCGCGAGCTGATGCTGTTCGGCATCGACGTCATCATCGTCGCCCCCGGCGCGGTCAAGACGCCGATCTGGAGCAAGGCCGAGCAGATCGATCTCTCCGTCTACCAGAACTCGCCTTATCTGCCGGCGCTGAACAAGGTCAAGGCGTTCATGATGAAGCTCGGCGAGACGGGGCTGCCGGCCGAGCGGATCGCCGAGGTCGTTTTCGAGGCGCTCACGACTGAGAGACCCAAGGTTCGCTACCAGATCACGCCGGACTGGATGCGACATTTGATGACGGCCACGCTGCCCAAGCGCGTGGTCGACCGCATCATCGCCAAGCGTCTCGGGCTGCTTCCACAGGGCTGACCGACGTTCAGTTCGCCTCGGCCGTTCGTCCGCGCGGCCGAGCGGCCATCGCGACCAGGCGCAGCGTCATCACGGCGATCAGCGGAATGAGAAACGCGGCATAGAGCGGCATCGCCGGCACGCGCTTGCCGAACGACACCACGAACTGGAACCAGAGATAGTATCCGCCCGTAAGGTGCAGCGCGCGCCAGGCGTGCGGCCCGAGCAGCGCGGCGGTGCGGTCGAACGAAGTCGCGCTCATGGCGATGATGGCGGCATAGCCGATGCCGCCGAAGATGTAGGAGGCCGCCGAGGTGGCCTCGGCAAAGCTTGCCGGATCCATCCTGGCGAACGCGACGATCGCAACCGCGTGGATGGCGTGGGAGGTGGCGAAGCTCA
Source organism: Bradyrhizobium sp. LM2.9 (assembly GCF_054056555.1). Classification (NCBI taxonomy): domain Bacteria; kingdom Pseudomonadati; phylum Pseudomonadota; class Alphaproteobacteria; order Hyphomicrobiales; family Nitrobacteraceae; genus Bradyrhizobium; species Bradyrhizobium sp. LM2.9. Next base: position 3,795,086 of record NZ_JBSRYJ010000002.1, on the reverse strand, counting down.
GGCCCAGATAGCGCCGGTTGCGCCACTGCCAGCGCGTCCAGGCGCTGGGCCACAGCCGTGCCAGTGCCGCGGCACTGAAGGCAAGGCAGAACAGCAGGAGCGAGCTTCTTGCCGTGAAACGGATCACCATCCGCGCGCCCTCGACCTCGAACTGCCGCATCGAGGCAATCCACAGGCTGAGTGCGATCAGGCTCAATGCGAGGACGGCAAGCAGCCGCCAGCCTTCAAACCAGTTTTGGCGTTGTGACATGCGATTTGCTCCATATGTAATCACCGATTACATATGGCTTGGCTGCGCGGTCAATGGTGTAATCGCTGCTTACATTCACGTTCGGGTGATGCTAGGAAGCTCCATGCCTGCCCGACAGCCGGCCAAGCCGCGCGCTCGCCGTAACACCTCTGAAGTCCGGCCCTATCACCACGGCGATCTCCGCCGCGTGTTGATCGACGCTGCGCTGCAATTGGCGGCGGAGGGGGCCGAAATCTCGGTGCGCGAGGCCGCACGCCGGGCCGCGGTTTCGCCGGGCGCGCCGTTCCGGCACTTCCCCAACCGCGACGCGCTCATGTCAGCGGTCGCTGAGGAGGCGCAGCGGCGCTTCCGTGCCGAGATCGAGGTGGCGCTTGACCAGGCACCGGCCGCCGACCCGTTCGGCCGCTTCCGCGCCTTCGGCCTCGCCTACGTGCGCTGGGCGAGGCGCAATCCCGCGCATTTCGAGATCATCTCCACCGGGCGCTATTTCGCCCATGGCAGCTCGGCGGAGCTGACGCGCGACAATGCCGAATTGATCGCGCTGACCGAGGGAATACTGATTGAGGCGGCAAAGCAGGGCCTGCTGCGGTCGGCCGACCTCAAGCGCATCCAGATCGCCGGCCGCGCCCTGGTCTATGGTTTTGCCAGGATGAATCTCGACGGCCACCTTCCGCGCTGGGGCGTGGAGGAGGACGAGATCGAGCGGATGGCGGAAGGGGTCATCGACCTGTTCATCGCCGGGATTGCCAAACCCTAGCGCGCCTGCCGGCCCTCAGCGTGAGGAGATAGAGTTGGCCGTGCGGCGCTTCGCCGCTCACTAACAATAAGCAAAGGTCGGATCGCTGCGCGCGTTGCTTGTCCTTGACCGTTCCGTTACAGTTTTGTGACACGGTGCAGGCTTCCGGCTGCGTCGGACGCCTTCGCGATTTTTCAAACGCGAGACGCTTGGCATCACCCGCCGGACTAAAGTTTAGCGTGTCGTCGATGCCGCCCGCGCCCAATCCAGGTCCTTCTGCCACGACCGCCGTGCTGGCGAGTGTCGCCGCGCTCGGCATCTGGCGGCTGCTCGCGGTTGCGGCGCCCCATCTTGCCGCGCTCGCACTGATGTACGAGACCGAGACGGATTTCGGCGCGCGGCTCGCCTTCGTGCTGGCCTGGGGCATCCTCAACTTCTTCTGGATCGCGCTACTGCGGCGGCCGGCGCTGTCGGGTGCATTGTCGCTGACCATGGTCGTGGTGCTGGTGCTGCTGTCACGCCTGAAGCACGACGTCGTGCAGATGACAGTCAATTTCATCGACCTGATGATGATCGACCGCGACACGGTGGCGTTCCTGTTCACGATCTTCCCGAATTTGCGCTGGTCGGTGGTTCTGGCGGGTCTCGTCACGCTGCCGCTGATGTATGCGCTGTGGTGGCTCGATCCGTTCCGCATCCGCAGGCTGCCGGCGCTCGCCTCCATGCTCGGCTGCCTCGCCGCGCTGGTCGGCTATTCGCTCTATCATCCGGACGAGGCCTGGCGCGGCTATTACGACGACGGCTATCTCTCGAAATTCTTCCGCTCCGGCGTCAGCGCGGTCTCCGACTTCGCGCAATACGGCTTCATGGAGTCCGCTGCTTCGACCAACGAACGGCTCAACTTGCCACTGGTCGATGCGTGCCATCCCGCGGGCCGTCGGCCGAACATCATCATGGTCCATGATGAATCGAGCTTCGACATCCGCGCCGCGCAGGGCATCAAGGTGCCGCAAGGCTATGGCCGCCACTTCAAATCCTGGGACGGCAAGGAGCGCACATTTCTGGCCGAGAGCAATGGCGGGCCGAGCTGGTTCACCGAATACAACGTGCTTGCGGGCCTTTCCTCGCGCTCGTTCGGCCGCTTCGCCTATTTCGTGACGCGCATCGCGACAGGCCGTGTCGAGCGCGGCCTGCCGCTGGCGCTGCGCCGCTGCGGCTACGACACGATGTCGCTCTATCCTGCCTATGGCGGCTTCATGGCCGCGCGCAGCTTTCAGTTGACGACCGGCGTTGAACGATTCTTCGACTCCAAGGATCTCGGCGCCAAGGATGTCGAGCCGGATAGCTTCTTCTACGACAAGGCGCTCCGGCTGATGGGTGAGCGGACGCCGAACAAGCCGCTGTTCACCTTCATCTACCTCGGTGCCAATCATTTCCCCTGGGAGACGCGCTTCCGCCCCGATCTGCTGCCGAACTGGCGCGCGCCGGGCAATATGCCGTCGATCGACGAATATCTGCGCCGACAGGCGATGAGCGCCGAGCAGTACAAGGCTTTCCTCGCGGGCCTGAAGAAAAATTACCCCGGCGAGCCCTTCCTGATCGTGCGCTACGGCGATCACCAGCCGGAATTCGCGCCTGGTATCCTCGAGCCCGGGCTCGACGAAGGTGCTCTCGGCAAGAAGCTCGACGCCTACGACCCACGTCTCTACGCGACCTATTACGCGATCGACGCCGTCAATTTCGAGCCGGTGAAGAGCGAGGCCGTGATGGACACGGTCGACGGCCCGTATCTGCCGCTCGTCATCCAGGAAGCCGCCGGCATCCCGCTCGATCCGTCTTTCGCCGAGCAGAAGGAGATCATGCTCCGCTGCAAGGGGATCTTCTACGGCTGCAAGAACGGCGCCGAAGCGCGCCGGCTGAACCGGCTGCTGATCGATGCGGGGATGATCCGGGGGCTGTAGTCTTCGTCACCGTCATCCTGAGGTGCCGGAGCGTAGCGGAGGCCTCGGAAGGATGCGCGGCCCGGCTGCATCGCGGCCGTTCATCCTTCGAGGCTCCTCGCGCACTGCTTCGCAGCGCACGCCTCGTACCTCAGGATGACGGGACATACGGCAAAACCTACTTCCCCACCTTCTCCCACAGCCACTTCGCCACCGCATCCGGCGACGAATTCGCGTCATTGCCGGCGGCGCGCAAATTGGCTTCCCGCATGGTCGCGATGTCGATCTTGCCGAGCAGCGGCTTCAGCGCGGCCTGCAGCCGCTCGTCGCCGGCGCGCTTCGGGGCCAGCAGCAGGATCGCATCGTAGGGCGGGATCGCGTGCCGGGGGTCGTCGAGCGCAACGAGATCGTATTTTGCGATCAGCCCGTCGCTGGTGTAACCCGCGATGACATCGACCTCGCCGCTGGCGACGGCCGCGTACATGAAGTCCGGCTGCATCTGGCGCTGGGCGCGGAACGAGAGGCCATAGGTCTTTTGCAGCGCCGCCCATTCGGGCCGCGAGAAAAATTCATAATCGCCGGCGATCGACAGGGACGACGCATGCGCGGCGAGATCGGTGATGGTGCGGATGCCAAGTGCCTCGGCGCGCTTCTTCGGGATCACCAGCGCATAAGCATTCTCGAATCCGAGCTCGCCGAGCAGCGTGATGTTGTCCTTCGCGAGCGTTGTTTTCAGCTCCGCCAACAGTTCCGCACGCGGCTTGATGTCCGTGCGGTGAAGCTGATTGGCCCAGAGCGTGCCGGAATAATCGACATAGAGATCGATATCGCCGGCTTTCAACGCCTCGAAGATCACGCTTGAGCCGAGGCCGGATCGTGCGACGGCGGAAAGACCGGCCGCCTGAAGCCGGTCCCTCATCAACGCCGACAGCACGTATTGCTCGGCGAACGTCTTGGCACCGACGACATAGCTCTGCGACGAGCGCTCCATCGTCGGTACCAATGTTGCGACGACCAGTGCCGCGATCCCGGCCGCGCCAAGCGCTGTACGCACGCGGCTGCGCCGGCGCAGGCCGCTCTCGATCAGGCCGAGCAGTTGATCGACTGCGAGCGCCAGCAGGGCCGAAGCAAAGCAGCCGAACAGAACGAACACCCAGTTCTGGGTCTGGAGCCCGGCAAAGATGTAATTGCCGAGGCTGGTCTGCCCGATCGGGGTCGACAGCGTCGCGGTGCCGATCACCCAAACTGCGGCGGTACGGATGCCCGCCATCATCACCGGAAGGGCCAGCGGCAGTTCGACCATCACCAGCGACTGCCGTGCGGTCATGCCGACGCCCTTCGCCGCCTCGACCAGCGCGGGATCGATGCCGTTGAGGCCGGTGATGCCATTGCGCAGTACCGGCAGCATCGAATAGAGCGCGAGCGCCAGCATCGCCGGCAGGAAGCCAAACGCCGAGAACGAGATGCCGAACCAGGCCAGCGTCACGGAGGCCGTAAGCAGCAGTAGCGGATAGAACAGCGCGAGCAGTGCCAGCCCCGGCACCGTCTGCACGATGCTGGCGAGCGCGAGCAGGACAGCGCGCGCGGTGGGGCGGTTGCGCGTCAGGATCGCCAGCGGCAGGCTGACGATCAGGCCGAGCGCGAGCGCGGCCAAACTCACCCGCACATGGTTGCCGAGATAGTCGGGTAAATGCGCCAGCGCCTCGCCCCAGCGCGGATCAGACAACAGGCTCATGCCGCACCGCTCTGTGGCAGCAGCGCGTTCAGCCGTTCGACCTGGCGTCGCGGCGTCCGCAGCAGCTCCAGCACGTAGGCGTCACTGGTTTTCGAGAGCTCCACTGGCGTGCCCTGCGCGAGCAGCTTTCCGCTGCGCATCACCGCGATGCGGTCGGCGAGCAAAATCGCTTCCGTCATGTCGTGTGTGATCATCACGGTGGTCAGGCCGAGCCTGCGGTGCAGCTCGCGAAAATCGTCGCCGAGCGCATCGCGGGTGAGAGGATCGAGCGCGCCGAAGGGCTCGTCCATCAGCACGATGCGGGGCCGTGCCGCAAGCGCCCGCGCCACGCCGACCCGCTGACGCTGGCCGCCCGAAAGCGCGTCCGGCAGCCGGTCGCGATGCGCGGCCCGATCGAGCTGCACGAGTTCGAGCAACTCATCAACTCGCGTTGCGATATCTCCCGCCGGCACGCCGAGCAGCTTCGGCGTGATCCCGATATTGTCGGCGACGCTCAGATGCGGGAACAGCCCGCCGCTCTGGAAGACGTAGCCGATGCGGCGCCGCAGCGCGACCGGATCGGCGGATTGCACGTCGTCGCCCTCGACCGTGATGGTGCCCCCATCCGCCTCGATCAGGCGGTTGGCGAGCCGCAGCAGCGTCGTCTTGCCCGAACCCGAGCCGCCGACGACGGCCACAAACTCGCCTTCGGCGATGTCGAGTGACACATCGTCCACGGCCTTGAGCGCGCCGAAGCTCTTGGTGACATGGGCATAGCGAATCATCGGCCTGGACGGCATCGGGCGGGGGCTCACTGCGCTGACCCGCCCGGGAGGGAGGGGATGACGAGGCCTATGCGTACCACGCTTGGCGGCTTGATTGAACTTGGCCGCGCGAGCGGCTAAGGCATCGGACCAAGTTCGGAGGGAACACATGACAACGCCCACGGCAGTGGCGCTGGAAGATGCCAAGGTCGCGTTCCGGCTGGGGGACGGGCGGGTCTATACGGCGGTGGAGAAGGCGCATCTGACGGTCGCGCAGGGCGAGTTCGTCGCCATCGTCGGCCCGACCGGTTGCGGGAAATCGACGCTGCTCAACGTCGCGGCCGGGCTGCTGAAGCCGGCTGCCGGGAGCGTCAAGATATTCAACCAGTCGCTCGCCGGGCTGAACCGGGATGCCGGCTATCTGTTCCAGGCCGATGCGCTGTTCCCATGGAAGACCGCGCTGGACAACGTCGCGATCGGGCTCGAAGTCAGCGGCACGCCGCGCAGCGAGGCGCTGCCGCGGGCGCAGAAATGGCTGACCTCGGTCGGATTGGGCGCCTTCGCCGGCCGCTATCCGCATATGCTCTCGGGCGGCCAGCGCAAGCGCGTGGCGCTCGCGCAGGTGCTCATCCGCGATCCAAAGATCCTGCTGATGGACGAGCCGTTCGGACCGCTGGATGCGCAGACCCGACAGGTGATGGGCAACCTCCTGCTCGACCTCTGGAACGCCGACCGCAAGGCCGTGCTGTTCGTCACCCATGATCTGGAAGAGGCCATCGCGCTCGCCGACCGCGTCGTGATCATGTCGGCAGGGCCGTCCTCCCGCATCATCGGCGACTGGCGCGTGAGCCTGCCGCGCCCGCGCGACATTTTTGAAGTCCGGCTGGACAAGGAGTTCCATGCGCTTCATCGCGAGATATGGAGCGTGCTCAAGGACGAGGTCATGAAGGGCTATGCGCAGTCCACGCAAGCGGCGGAGGCGGTCTGATGTCGCGCGTCACGCTGCTTGCGCTGCAAATCCTGGTCGCCATCGTCTGCCTCGTGCTGTGGCAATTGCTGACGACCGTGCCCGTGTTCGGCAAGATCCTGCTGCCGCCATTCTTCTTCTCCAACCCGGTCGATGTCTTCGCCCAGATCGTCAAGTGGTTCTCGTCCGGTGTGATCTGGAGGCATCTCGGCATCACGCTGACGGAATCGATCCTGGCCTTCGTGATCGGATCGGCCGGCGGCGTGCTGGTCGGCTTTTGGTTCGCGCGCCAGCCGCTGGTCGCCGCCGTGTTCGACCCGTACGTGAAGATGGTCAATGCTCTGCCGCGCGTCGTGCTGGCGCCGATCTTCGCGCTGTGGCTTGGGCTTGGTATCTGGTCCAAGGTCGCGCTCGGCGTGACGCTGGTGTTCTTCATCGTGTTCTTCAACGTCTATCAGGGCGTGAAGGAGGTCAGCCGCACCGTGCTCGACAACGGTCGCATGCTCGGCATGAGCGAGCGGCAGTTGATGCAGCATGTCTATTGGCCGTCGGCGCTGTCGTGGATGTTCTCGTCGCTGCACACTTCGGTGGGCTTCGCCGTGGTCGGCGCGGTCGTCGGCGAATATCTGGGATCGGCGGCGGGGCTCGGCTATCTCATCCAGCAGGCTGAAGGCATATTCGACGTCGCCGGCGTGTTCGCCGGCATGTTCGTGCTGTCGGCCTTCGTCATCCTGATCGACTTTGGCGTCACGCTGGTCGAGCGCCGTCTGCTGGTCTGGCGGCCGACCGTGGATGAGCGCGGCTAATCTACCTCGATTGCCTGCTGACTTTTATGTGATGGGCTGGCCGGAATAGAACGCGCGCCCGCGCGTCATACCCCCATGCAACCACCTGCATGAGAGTTCAGGATGCCCCGGTCACAGTTTCTCCTCGTCGTTGCGGCGCTCGCAGGCAGATGCCGGAGGCCAAAGCCCGGTTTCGGTACGGTGCTCATTTGCGCGCGCATTCTCGCCGCATTCGCGCTTCCTTCGCTGGTGCTCGCGCATGAATCTCATCCAGCCGTCCCACCGGCTGCGCTGAGTACGGAAGAGCGTGCGTTCCTGGAAGAGAACGAAGCCGCGATGACCAAGATGATGAACGATATGGCGGCCAAGCCGACCGGCGATGTCGATCGCGACTTCGCCGCGATGATGATTCCGCATCATCAGGGCGCGATCGACATGGCGATCATCGAATTGCGTTACGGCAAGAACGAGCAGCTGCGGCGCATCGCGCAGGAAATCATCGTCGACCAGATGCAGGAGATCGCGGCGATGAAGCTGGCGATCGGCGAGCCGGCGACGGAGACGACGCCGGCTCCGACGCAGCCGTCGGCTGTTCCCGCCACAAACGTTCATCAACATCCGGGCATGCAGATGGATATGTCCGCCGGAATGAAGAAGTAGGAGCCGCAGATGACGACGTCGCAAAGCAACATCATGAAGAGCATTTTTCTGGCAGCCACCATGCTTGCTACCGGTTCCGTCGCATGGGCTGGGCAGGCGCCGGGCGCGCTGTCCGCGCCCGATATTCCGATCAGCCACCACGACCGCATCTACGCGGCGGAGCAGTTCTCGAATACGGTCTCGGTCACTGATCCCGTCGACAACAAGCTGCTTGGTGTGATCCGGCTGGGCGACCCGCAGCCCGGCAATTTCAGCCCATTGTACAAGGGCCAAGTCCTCGTGCACGGCATGGGCTTCTCGCCCGATCACAAGACGCTTGCCGTGGTGTCGATCGGCTCCAATTCGGTGACGTTCATCGACACCGCGACCAACGCGGTCAAGCACACGACCTATATCGGGCGGTCGCCGCACGAGGCGTTCTTTACGCCTGATGGCAAGGAGGTCTGGGTCACCATTCGCGGCGAAAACTATGTCTCCGTGATCGATGCGAAGAGTTTTGCGGAGAAAGCCCGCATCGCCACCCCGAACGGGCCGGGCATGCAGGTATTCTCCCCCGACGGCAAATACGGCTACATCTGCTCGTCCTTCAATCCCGAGACCGATGTCGTCGCGGTCGCCGAGCACAAGATCATCGCCAGGGTGAAGCAGGAGAGCCCCTTCTGCCCGAACATCGCGGTGACGCCGGACGGAAATCAGGTGTGGTTCACGCTGAAGGACATCGGCCGGACCCAGGTGTTCAATGCCAAGCCGCCGTTCAACCCGATCAAGACGATCGACACCGGTCCGATTACAAATCACGTCAACTTCGCGCACACCGCCAAGGGGACCTTTGCTTACGTGACCATTGGCGGACTGAACGAGGTGAAAGTGTTCCGCACCGACGATTTCTCGCAGGTCGCAACGATCCCGGTCGGCAATCTGCCGCATGGCATCTGGCCCTCCGGCGACGGCACGCGCATCTATGTGGGGCTTGAGAATGCCGACGCCCTCGCGGCGATCGACACCGCGACCAACAGTGTGGTGGCGAATATCCCGATCGGCCAGGCGCCGCAGGCGATCGCTTATGTTCCGGGAGCGGCGCCCGACCCGGATGATCGTCAGAACTTGCAGGCCCTCGGCATTGCCGGCCAGGTCGCCCATCTGTCCCTCGCCTCCAGGGACAGTTCGAAGGACGGCAAGGCGCCGACCAGCGTCTCGCTGTTCGACCAGGGCCTGATTCAGATTTTGCAGGCCTCGGTGACGGGCCTTCAGCCCAAGCAGAAATATGTGCTTGCACTGGCGGAACGCAGCGACGGGAGCGGGCCGCTGCAACCGCTGGCGGCTTTCATGACCAATCCGGCCGGATCGGCCATCGTCAACGCGGCCGGCCCGATCCGGCAGATCGTCGACCCGTCCGCCGTGGCAGGAAAGCGATATCTGGTGATCGCTTCCGGAGACGCGGCCGGGCCCGGCGAAGCGGTCCAGATCGAGACGCAATGACCCGCCGCAGGGCGGCAACGAAGTTCGGGCGGAGCGCCTCATGAAGGATATGCTGGTTCAGGTCGAGCCGCTGATCCCCGCGCTCCGTCGTTATGCGCGGGCGCTCGTTCGCGATCGCGCGGCTGCCGACGATCTGGTTCAGGATTGCCTGGAGCGCGCCGTCAGCCGCTGGCATCAGCGGCGCGACGGCAGCGTGCGCGCGTGGCTGTTCACCATCCTCCACAATCTGGCGGTCACGCAGTTCCGTCAAGCAACAGCGCGGGGCAGGCATATGCCGATCGACGATGCAGGCGAGAGTGAGCTCGTCAGCGCTGCCGCGCAGGAGCACAGGGTGATCTATCAGGATGTCCTGAACAGGCTGGCGAAACTTCCGGAAGAGCAGCGGGCTGTATTGCTGCTTGTTGCCGTCGAGGATCTCTCCTACGCCGATGCCGCGGCGGTGCTGAATATCCCGGTCGGGACCGTGATGTCGCGCCTGTCGCGTGCGCGAGAAAGGCTACTTCAGGAGATGGACGGCATTGCACCGGGGAACGTCGTGGCATTGCGGAGCATGAAATGAGCCAGCGGCCGATCACGGAGGATGATCTCCACGCCTATGTGGACCAGGCGCTCGAGCCCGAGCGTCGTGCAGAGATCGCATCCTATCTGGACGATCACCCTGACATCGCCGGGCGCGTCGCCGCTTTCGCCGCCCAGCGCGAGCAGTTGCGCGGCGCGCTGGCGTCCATCGCCGATGAACCATTGCCGTCCGCGCTGAACCTGTCGCGCATCATTGAGCGCCGGAAGCGGCGTCCCTTGCGGGCGTGGGCGGCGATCGCGGCGCTGTTGCTCTTGAGCATTGGCGGTCTCGGCGGCTGGACCATGCGCAGCCTGTTGCAGGATGGTTCGAGCGGACTGTCTGCGTTGGCGCAGGAGGCGGCTTACTCCTACGGAGTCTACGCTCCGGATCGCGTACGGCCGGTCGAGATACGAGCTTCAGACAGTGCCGAGCTGACGCAATGGGTCTCCAATCGGCTGAAACAGCCGGTCAAGGTGCCGGACCTTGCTGTCTCCGGCTATCGGCTGATGGGAGGACGCCTCGTTGCGACCTCGCATGGTCCGGCCGCGATGTTTATGTACGACGACGATCACGGCGACCGTCTTGTCGTGCTGACACGTCCGATGAGCAATCCCAGGCAGGATACGCCGATGCTGCCGCAATCGACCGGCAATATTACGGGCTTCGCCTGGGCGGACAGGGGTATGGGCTATACGCTCGTCGCCCAGCTTCCAGCGGACACGCTCAAGCCGATCGCGAACGAGATCCGGAAGCAGGCGCGCCCGATCTAGCCCGGAATTCAAGAACGGGCCCGCGCATTGGCGCGAGCCCGGAAGCGCGATGGGTCAGTCCAGCAGCTTGGTGTCGTCGGGCGCCTGCGGCGGTGTCTTGATCGCGATCGCCTTGACCTGTCCGCTGATCGGCTTGGTGCCGCCATGCGGCGTCCCCTTCGGGATGATGACGAGGTCGCCCGGCTTCACCGTGACTTCCTTGTCGCCGAACCAGATCGTGCCGGTGCCCTCTAAAATGTACTGGATCTCGTTGGTGTTGGGATGCATGTGCTTGGGCACATTGCCGACCTGGATCGAGATGGTGGCGCCATCGGCGCTTGCGAACGTCTTGGAACGGTAGCCGACACTGTTGGCATTCCCGAGTGCGTCGCCCTCCATCTCGGCGGTGTGAATGATCTGCGGGGCGATGTTCTCGGCGGCGAGCGCCGGCCGCATCAGGTGGGTTGCGCCGCACCCGGCGGCAAAGGCGGCGACGAGCGATAGCGTGATGGCCAGGCGATTCATGGGTAGTCCTCCCCGTGCTGATTATTATTCGAGCGATGGTATGCCGCCGGTACTTGCTTGACCAGCGGTCGGAAAGTCGCCGTCTCAAGGGCCGCATGCTGCTTTGCGGTGATCGGCCGATGTGGTCGACGTTCCCAGCGTTGCGCGTTTGCCACAGGGATTTGAAATAGGCGGCCATATTCGCGGGGCTGATCGACTTTAGTCGCCTGATTTGAATAACATGCCGCCAACGCTTGGATCGCTTCGGCGTTATTTTTGATGAGCGTTTGAGGAATATTTTGCGAATTTTCAGGTCTTGTCTGGGAATGCCTTTCGGTGGCTGCCGAATGTCGGGGGCTGTGTTCTTGGCGGCGATGTTGCCGCTGATGCTTTGGCCGATGGACGCTGCGAATGCGCAGTGCGTCGGTTTCCCGGTCCAGACCAATCAGACTTGCACCAATGGCGGGACGCTCGCTGATACCAGTATTCGGGGCATTGGCAATGTCGGCTTGCAGGATCTGGGGACGCTAAGTCTGACCAACACCGCGGCCGGCGTGATCTCCAGCAGCGGCTTCAGCAGTCTGGGCATCTTCGCCAATCAGGATTTGAACCTGACGAATTCAGGAAGTGTCGCTGCCGCGGGTGCTGCCAACAGCGCCGTTGCGGTGGGACGGGATGCCACCATTAGCAATTCCGGGATCATCCAGGCTGACGATGGTATGAGTAACGCTATTGTGGCTACGCGCGACGCCAACGTAATTAACTCCGGCACGATTTCGGCCAACGGTGCCCAAGGCACCGGTATTATCGCCAGTCGAAATGCCTATGTGATCAATTCCGGAAGCATCCTGACCGACGGCCCCGATGGCTTCGGTATTTTCGTCGATCTGCACACTGCCACCGTTATCAATTTCGGGGCCATCTCGGCCAATGGAAGCGGCGGCATCGGCATTGTCTCCGGCGAGACCGTCCTTGCGACCAATTCCGGCACCATCTCGGTGAACGGCGTCAGCGGCATCGGTATCAAGAGTTATCAAGACGCCAGTTTGACCAACTCCGGAATCATCTCGGCCGGGGACGGCGGTCGCGGTGTCCTTTCGATTCGAGATGCCACCGTAGCCAATACCGGCACGATCACTGCTTCCAGCACTGGCGTCGCCATTCACGCGCTGCGGAATGCCGCCGTGACCAATTCGGGGCTCATCAGAGCCAACGATACCGGCGGCACCGCCATTGCCGCCACCCAGATCGCCGACGTCAACAACTCAGGGCTCGTCCTGGGAAATCTGTTCGCCATCTCTGCAACGACCGCAAACGTGGTCAATTCCGGCACCATTTCGGTCGGCGGCTTCACCGCGCGCGCGATCCGCGCTTTTCAGGATGCCAACGTCACCAATTCCGGAGTCATTTCGGGCACGATCGCGGGCACGGTTGGAATTTCTGCGGGCCGAGACGCCAACGTGGTCAATTCCGGCACCATCTCGTCGTCGGGCGTCGGTACCGGCGTCGGTGCCGGTCGAGATGCAAATGTATTCAATTCCGGGTCCATTCTGGCTGACGGTCTGTCCGCTACAGCTATCATCGCCGTGCGAGATGCAAATGTGACGAATTCGGGCGTGATCGCTGCCAATGGATCCTCCGGCGTCGCGATCATCGGTCTTCAGAACGCCCATATCGTCAATTCCGGAATCATTTCGGCGAATGGTACGGGCGGCATTGCCATTTTAGTCGATCAGCACAATGCCACCGTGATCAATTCCGGCACCGTCTCGGCCGGCGGCTTCGGCATTCAGGCCTTTGGCTCCAGCAATTTGACCAATTCCGGGATCCTCAGCGGGCGGCTCGCCGCGCTCCAGTTCGTGGGATTGTCCGACACGCTCACCGTGCAGCAGGGATCGCGCATCATCGGCGCCGTCAATCTTGGCGGCGGCGGCGACACCGTCAACATGCGGGCGGTCAACCAGAACCTCACCTTCGATACGCTGGCCGGCGCAACGGTGAACGGCAACGGTGCCTTACGTGGTGTCGGGCAACCGGATCGCCTCGGTCGATCCGTCCTCGTTTGCAACGGCCGGCAGCGTGCTTGCCGACTTCTCGCGCAGCGTCTCTGCGATCGTGCCGGCATTCGACAGCGTGATGGCATCCGGTGGCGGCGTGTCCGCATTCGCTGCGCCCGATAGCGGCATGTCGGGCATCGCCGATGCCTTTGCCGGCATTCCCGGCCTTTCGGCCTATGCCTCGGACGAGGTTGCCTACAAGAGTCCGACCGCGGTTTATGCCGACGGCACCGCCGTGTGGGGCAGAGGGTTTGGCGGACGGCATGTGCAGGCTGCCGATGGCCTGCTGTCGCGCAACGTCACGACCTGGTATGGCGGTGCGATCGGCATCGACAAATCGCTGCGGCCGGATTTGCGGCTCGGCCTGTTCGTCGGCGCGGGCAGCACCCATAACCGCCTCGATCTGAACGGCGACGCCACCGACAGCAATCTCGCATTTGGCGGAGCCTACGCGCGCCACACGTCGGGCGCATCGTTTCTCAATGCGGCGCTGCAGGGCGGGGCCCTGCACAGTTCGACGTCTCGTCTGGTCAACAACAATCTCGTGGCTAATGGGTTGGAGACGGCGACCGCGGGTTACACCGGCTGGTACGTCAGTCCCGAACTGACATGGGGCCATCGCTTCGCGCTCGGAACGCTGCTCGATTCGCACTACGCGCTGACGCCGAACGTGCAGGTCCGTTACCTCTATGCCGGTTTCGACGGCTATACCGAGACCGGTACCACCGCGCCGCTGACGGCCGGCGGCCGCAATACGCAAAATATCGAGGAGCGGGCCGAGCTGAAGTTCATCCGAACCACGCAGATATCCCCGGCATCGCTGCTAACCATCCACCTGTCCGGCGGGGCGCTCGGTTTGCAGCGGGTCGGTGGCGATACCGTTAACGCCACCTTGCTCACGCAGCCGCTCGCCTTCACCGCACCGGGCGCGGGCAATGTCTGGGGTGGTTTCGGTGGCCTTGGCGTGGAATGGCAGTCGCGCAACGTGTCTCTTTTCGCTGCGGCCGAATATCTCGCGTGGAACAATTCGGGCTCGATCGTCAGCGGCCGGGGCGGCCTCCGGATCGGCTTTTAGTCTATCGTAGGCACGGCATCTTCTCAGGCGGCGCACGCTGCTCTATCGTGCGCCTCGAATTGAGACCGGGAGGAAACCATGAAGAAACTGTTTGGCCGGCTCGCCGGCGCGTTGCTCGCGCTGACGCTCACCACCGGTCTTGCCGCGGCGCAAAGCAAGATCACGATCGCCATCGGCGGCGGCTCCTGCCTGTGCTATCTGCCGACGGTGCTGGCCAAGCAGCTCGGCGAATACGACAAGGCGGGTCTCAGTGTCGAACTGGTGGACCTCAAGGGCGGCTCGGACGCGCTCAAGGCCGTGCTCGGCGGCAGCGCCGACGTGGTCTCCGGCTACTTCGACCATTGCGTCAACCTCGCCGCCAAGAAGCAGGAGCTCCAGGCTTTCGTGGTCTATGACCGCTATCCCGGCCTCGTGCTGGTGGTTTCGCCCTCGCACACCAACGAGATCAAGTCGATCAAGGATCTCGCCGGCAAGAAGGTCGGCGTCAGCGCGCCCGGCTCCTCCACGGACTTCTTCCTCAAATACATGCTCAAGAAGAATGGGGTCGATCCCGCCAGCGCTGCCGTGATCGGCGTCGGCCTCGGCGCCACCGCGGTCGCCGCGATGGAGCAGGGCCAGATCGACGCCGCCGTGATGCTCGATCCCTCCGTCACCGTGCTCCAGGGCAGTCACAAGGATCTTCGCATCCTCAGCGACACCCGCACCCAGAAGGACACGCTCGAGACGTTCGGTGGCGAATATCCGGGCGGTGCGCTGTACTCGACCGCGGCCTGGGTTGCCGGCCACGAAAAGGAGACGCAGGCGCTGACCAACGCGATCATGGGCACGCTCGCCTGGATCCACTCGCACTCGCCCGAGGAGATCATGGCGAAGATGCCGGAGGAGACGGTCGGAAAGAACAAGGACCTCTATCTCGCGGCGCTCAAGAACACGATTCCGATGTTCTCCGAGACCGGCAAGATGGATCCGAAGGGCGCTGACGCCGTGCTCGCGGTGTTCAGCGTTGGCTCGCCCGAGGTCGCTAACGCCAAGATCGACGTCAGCAAGACCTTCACCAACAAGTACGTCGAGCAGGCCAAGAAGACCACGGGGAGCGCCAAATAACTGACGCGAAGGTGTGGTCATCAGGCGTCATGACGTCACCAATCATTCATCGCGTCACCACCCTTGATCTCGCCGTGCGGCCGATCGTCTGGCCGTTCGCCGAGGTGCGGCGCGCCGAGATCGCCGCGCATTTCGCCGAGAAGCAGCGTGAGCGGCCGAAGATCTGGAACGGCCGTGTCCTGCTCGGGCGTGATCCCGTGTTTACGGATGGCCATTTCACCGCGACCTATTTCGAGACCGATTTCGCGAGCTTCCTCGCCTGGCGCGACTGGGGCATTCCCGACAAAGCCGTGTTCAACGGTTTCGGCATGGGCGCGCTGCGCACCTCCGACGGCGCCTTCGTGATGGGCGAGATGGCACAGCACACCGCCAACGGCGGGCGCATCTATTTCCCCTCGGGCACGCCCGACCTTGATGACGTCAGGGGCGACACGCTCGACATTTCCGGCAGCGTTGTCCGCGAACTCGAGGAAGAGACCGGCCTGACCGCGGCCGACTACCGTGCCGAGCCGGACTGGCATTGTGTCGTCTCCGGGCCCACGATTGCAATGATGCAAATTATCAACCTGGACATGCCGGGTGACGTGGCGCGTGCGCGGATCGAAGCCAATCTGGCGCGCGAGGCTGAGCCGGAGCTCTCGGCTATCCATCTCGTGCACGGGATGAGTGATCTCACGCCGTCCATGCCGCGATTTGTCACGGCCTTCGTCGAGCAGCAGTTCGCGTCGCGCTGAAGCGCGAGGCTTGACATCGCTGCGCTCAGCCCATGTGATGGGCAAAAAAGTAAAAGCAAAAAGAATGCAATGCACAATCGTCCAGGGAGGTTTTGATGCGCGTGCGCATGGCTGCCCGCTTGGTGCGTGGGCTGTTGGTCGCGATATCAGCGACGGGCTTGGCGATCTCCGCCCAGGCTCAAGAGAAGAAGATCAAGATCGGCGTCGTTTTCGATTTGACCGGACCTCTCGCCGGCGGCGGCTCTGAGCTCGGCTATATCGGCGCAAAGATCATCCTCGACCACTTCGCCAGGACCGGCGTCGAGGGTTACAAGATCGAGGCGGTCTATGCCGATGCGCAGAGCAAGCCAGACATCGCCATCAACGAATCCGTCCGCCTGCTCGAGCAGGAGAAGGTCGACATGGTGCTCGGCTTCTTCTCGTCGGCGCAATGCGTGCCGGTGGCCGCGCGCGTCGAGCAGCTCAAGAAGTTCATGTGGATGACGACCTGCATCTCGTCGGCCGTGTTCAACGAGAAGGGTTACAAATACGTCTTCCGCCCGCAGGCGAGCGGCGACCAATTCGGCATGATGACGATGGATTTCATCGCGCAGAACGCCAAGGCGAAGTTCGACAAGGATGCGAAGGATCTGCGCGTCGCCATCATCCACGAGGACGGCGCCTATGGCGTCGACGTGTCCAAGGGCAACGAGGCCGGCGCGAAGAAGGCCGGCTTCAATGTCGTGATGAAAGAGGGCTATTCGGCCACCGCACCTGACCTCTCCGCGCTGGTGACCAAGTTGAAGCGCGCCAAGCCCGACGTGATCTTCCACACCGGCTATAATCCGGACATTACGCTGCTGTTGCGCCAAGCCCGCGAGCAGGGCCTGAAGTTCGGCGCGCTGATGGGGCATGGCGCGGGCTACGGCGTCTATGAGAAGCTGAAGGAAGGCATGGGTGCCGATGCCACCTACATCTTCAACACTGACCCCATCTCGATCTGGCTTGCCAACCAGAAGACCATGGATCCGAAGCTCCCTGCGGTGATCAAGATGGTCGGCGAGGAGTTCGACAAGATCCGGCCCGGCGTCGCCATCCGCTCGGCTCATGTCGGCATCGGCGCGTCCAACACGTATGTGTTCATGAATGACGTCCTGCCGCGCGCGATCAAGAAGTACGGTGGCGTCGATCCAGATGCGCTGCGCAAAGCGGCGCTCGACACCGACATCCCAGAGGGTGGCACCATGCTCGGCTTCGGCGTCAAATTCTACGGCGAGGGCACGCCGATGGCCGGGCAGAACGAGCGCTCGTTCCCGGTCGTGATCCAGTACATCGACGATAAATCCTCGGTGGTGTGGCCCAAGAGCCAGGCGCAGCGCGAGGCCGTGCTGCCGCTGCCGAAGGGCACCACCTACAGCAACCAGTAGCGCAAATACGCGGAGCAAGGAGGGCGGGGCGGTGCTGGAAGTCAGCGGGCTGGTGAAGCGGTTTGGTGGCTTTACCGCTGTCAACACCGTGTCGTTCAAAGTCGATCAGGGCGAGATCCTCGGCCTGATCGGCCCCAACGGCTCGGGCAAGAGCACGATCTTCAACATGCTCTCCGGCACGCTGGCGCCGACGTCCGGTTCGATCCTGTTCGGCGGCTCCGAGATCGCGGGTCTCGCACCGCATCGGATCATCAACAGCGGTATAGGGCGCACCTTCCAGATCCCGCGGCCGTTCCGCCGCCTCACCATTTTCGAGAACGTCGCGCTTGCTGGATTCTACGGCCAGGGCCGCCACAGCCGTGCCAAAGCAGAGGAGGCGGCCGAGCGATCGCTGGCGATGGTCGGCCTGCCGACCGATCGCCACGCCGGCGTCGATGGCCTCGGCGCAGCCGGCCTGAAAAAGCTCGAACTGGCGAAAGCACTCGCGACTGCGCCAAAACTGCTGCTCGCCGACGAGAGCCTCGGCGGGCTCGACGAAGCCGAGATGGGCCAGGCCGCCGACATGCTGCGCAACATCCGCGACGAGCTCGGCATCACCATCATCTGGGTCGAGCACATCATGGGCGTTCTGATGCGCGTCGTCGATCGCGTGATGGTGCTCGATCACGGCGAAAAGATCTCGGAAGGTCTGCCGAGCGCTGTTGCCGGCGATCCGCGCGTCATCGAGGTCTATCTCGGCACCGATGCCGAGACCACGCAGGCGGCGGCCGCCGAAGCGCGCCGCCGTGCGGGAGGATAGTTGATGCTGGAGCTCCGCGCCGTCAATGCCGGCTACGGCACCTTCCAGGCGCTGTTCGACGTCGATCTCGACGTGAAGGCCGGCGAGGCGGTCGGCGTCATTGGCCCTAACGGCGCCGGCAAGACCACCTTGATGCGCGTCATTTCCGGCCTGATCCGTCCCTCGCGTGGGTCGATCGCGATGGAGGGCATCGACGTCGTGGCGACGCCGTCGCACAAGATCGTCAGTCTCGGGATCGCGCATGTGCCGGAGAACCGGCGGCTGTTTCCGCAGCTCTCGGTCGACGACAATCTCAAGATGGGCGCCTTCATGAAGGAGGCGCGCGGCCATTATGCCGAGCGGCTGGACGTCGTGTTCGACCTGTTTCCGCGCCTGAAGGAGCGCCGCCATCAGATGGCCGGCACCATGTCCGGCGGCGAGCAGCAAATGTGCGCGATCGGACGCGCGTTGATGTCGAATCCAAAGCTGCTGCTGCTCGACGAGCCGTCGGCGGGGCTGGCGCCAGTGGTGGTGCAGCAGGTGTTTGAGCTGGTGAAGCGGATCCGTGCAAGCGGGCTGACCGTGCTGATCGTCGAGCAGAATGTGCAGCAGGTGCTGAAAGTGGTCGATCGTGCCTATCTGATCGAGGCGGGCACGATCAGGTCCTCAGGCACCTCGGCCGAGATGCTGGCGAGCGACACGGTCAAGGAAGCGTATCTCGGGGTGTGAGGTTCATGCGGGCATGCAAGCATTTTTGGACATTTTCGACATCTACCTGCTGGAGGCCGTGATCAACGGCATCCTGCTCGGCGGCGTGCTGGCGCTGCTCGCGCTCGGGCTCAACCTGATCTTTCGGCGTCATCGACGTGACCTGGATTTGCTACGCCGAGCTGGTGATGATCGGCATGTACGCCATGTATTTCATGGTGCAGCATTACGGCATCAGCTATTTCGTCGCCGCGCCGCTTACCATCCTGCTGGTCGCGGTGCTCGGCGCGGCGCTGCATTACCTCGTGATCGCGCCGCTGCTCACAGCGCCTCCGATCAACCAATTGCTCGCGACCGGCGGGGTGCTGTTCGTGCTCCAGAGTTTTGCCACCGTCGCCTTCGGCATCGACTTTCGCAACCTCGGCATCCGCCTGCCGGTGCTCGCCTTCGGCGAAATGCATTTTAGCTATGCGCGGCTGCTGTCCTTTCTGGCGGCGCTGGTCGGCATGGTCGTGGTCTATCTGTTCATGACGCGGACCTTCACCGGCACCGCGATCCGGGCGATCTCGCAGGACCGGCAGATCATGGCGCTGATGGGCGTCGATACCAAGCGGATCTATCTCATTACCTCGGCACTCGGCGGCGCTCTGGCCGGGCTCGCCGCCTGCCTGCTGGTTCTGCAGTATGACGTGCATCCCTTCGTCGGTCTGTCGTTCGGGCCGATCACCTTCTTGATCTGCGTGCTCGGCGGCCTCGGCAATTTCATCGGCGGCTTCATCGCCGCCTTCGTGTTCGCCGAGATCATCTCGCTTGGCGGCCTGTTCTCCGATCTCGAATGGGGCTATGTGCTCGCCTTCGCCTTCTTCATCGTCATGATGTTCATCCGCCCCGCGGGCCTGCTTGCGAGGCGCCGATGATAGGGCAGGGGCGGCTTGCAGCCTGGGCGATAGGATTAGCGGCGCTGGTCGCGCTGCCCTTCGTCTATCGCGATCCCTATCATCTGCACATCCTGGTGCTGATCCTGATCTGGTCGTTCGCCTATACGTCCTGGTCGATGATGGGGCGGTTCGGCCTCGTCTCGCTCGGCCATGGCGGTTTCATGGGTATCGGCGCCTATGTCACCGCACTGCTCTGGAATCATCTGGGATGGTCACCGTGGATCGGCATCCCCATCGGCATGGTCGCGGCCGGCGTGCTGGCGCTGATCGTCGGCTATCCCTGTTTCCGCTTCCGCATCACCGGGCACTATTTCGTGCTGGTGACGCTCGCGCTCTCCGGGATCGTGCTCCAGGTCATCACGGCGACGCGCGACTATACCGGCGGCTCGCTCGGCTACACGCCGAACCGGGCCCCGGGCAACAAGCTCCTGGCGCTGCAATTCGACGACAAGATCACCTGGTACCTGATCGCGCTCGGGGTCTGGCTGTTCGGCATCGTGGTCTGGCACTGGGTTGACCGCAGCATGGCCCGCTATGCGCTTGAGGCGATCTCGGAAGACGAGGACGCTGCGGCCGCCGCCGGCGTCGACGTCACGGCGGAGAAGCTGAAGATCACGCTGCTCAGCGCGGTGATGACGGCGCTCGCCGGCGCGATCTATTGCCAGTACCAGATGTTCATCACGCCCGACACCGTCAGCGGCATCGCGGTGTCGCTCCAGATGGTGTTCGCCGCCATCGTCGGCGGCCTGTTCGTCTCGCTCGGCCCGACCTTCGGCGCCGTCATCACGATCCTGCTGGCCGAGACCTTGCGCATTGGTTTCGGCACCAAGGCGGTCGGCTGGGACAATCTCGTCTACGGCGTGTTGCTCGTGCTTTTCATCATATTCCTTCCCAAGGGTATCCTTGGTAGCTTGCTCGATCGATTGAAGCCGCAACGCAAGGTGCCCCGCGCTCATGAGCAAGAAGCCGTCCAAATCGCTCGCCCAGGAACTTGACCGCTACATCACGCCGTTCCGCTACGATGGATCGGGCAAGTTTCATCTCAAGGACCACAAGACCGACGCGAAGGGCGACCTCGACAAGGAGAAGGCGCAGGAGCTTCTCGACGCCAACAAGAAGCGGCTGATCGCGTTTCAGGAGAAGCTCTACGCCCAGGACCGCTGGTCGGTGCTAATCGTGTTCCAGGCGATGGACGCCGGCGGCAAGGATTCTGCGATCAAGGCGATCTTCGAGGGCATCAATCCGCAGGGCTGCGAAGTCAGTGCCTTCAAGGCGCCGAGCAGCAAGGAGCTCGACCACGACTTCCTCTGGCGTCACGTGATCGCGCTGCCGGAACGCGGCCATATCGGCATCTTCAACCGTTCTCATTACGAGGAATGCCTGGTGACGCGCGTGCATCCGGAGATCCTTGCCAAAGAGAAGCTGCCGCAAAAGATCGTCACCAAGAACATCTGGAAAGAGCGGTTTGAGGACATCTCCGCCTTCGAGCGCTATCTCTCGCGTAACGGCACCGTGGTGCTGAAGTTCTTCCTCAACCTGTCCAAGGACGAGCAGCGCGAGCGCTTCCTCGACCGGTTGGAGGATCCGTCCAAGCAGTGGAAGTTCTCCATGGACGACATCAAGGAACGTGCGCTGTGGCCGCGCTACCAGGCGGTCTATCAGGACATCGTGCGCCACACGGCAACGCCGCATGCGCCGTGGTATGTCGTGCCGGCCGATCACAAATGGTTCGCCCGCGTCGTGATCGGGTCGGCCATCGTCGCAGCGCTCGAAAAGCTCGATTTGCGCTTTCCGCGCGCCGACAAGGCGTCGCGGGAGGAATTCGGCGAGGTGCGCAACGCGCTGGAGAAAGAGGGCAAGGGAAGCAAGGGGCGAGCGAAGTGACAGTCGATTGGCGCGAAGCCCGCCCACTCGTGGTCACGGACAAAAAACGCGAAAACAACCCCATGCACAGTAGCCGAGGATAGCGAAATCAATGGCTTGACGGACACTATAAACGGCTGCGGATTTTACGAAGCCGTTTGACTCGTCGGGCAAAACAGGAGCAGGATGTCACCATCGCCCCCGTCGTCCCCTCAATACCCGCGGCCCACCAGTAGCAGAGGCGCTCGACATTGGTGGGAAGGACGGCCTCGTAATTTGCCCACTGCCGAAGGGAATTTATTCCGTGGTCCGCTGCGGCTTATCTGTCGCAGTGAGATGGAACGCGTCCTGAAATGTGATACCTCAGGCGGTCGATCCCGCTTGACAGTTTTGTGTCACGGGTGGAGCATCGCAATGGTCGCAAACAAGCGACGCGCAATGTCCACATCAAGAGCAAGGGGAGGTCTATGACACCACCTCCGCAGACCCAGCCGCGTTAATTGCGATGGAGCTCGTTCGGACTATCGCATAGCGGCAGAATCCGCGAACGGCACGCCGGGTCAAGGTTTAGTGGGCTGCATCAGTAAGGCAAAGCCCCTACCTGCCCGGCGCTGTATTGTGCATCACATCGATCATGTCGGATGGCCGTGACGAGGCCGCCGCGACAGGCGTTTTTGACATCCTGCCTCTCTCCTCCTCATCGCCGTCATTCCGGGCCGACTCCCGGAATGACGGGAGAGGTTGCGCGTACTGCGTCTAATACGCGCCCGGTGTCTCCGAGACCGCGGTTCCCGTTTCTGCGTTGCGGCAAATGCCAAGAGAATGTCGCCGCATCGGCAAATTTCCGACACAGGACCGGGGCGAATAACGCCTTCCGACATGACGCATGCGCTTCGGTGATGACGATTCCGATTCCGCCGGCGCTTTTGTTTTTTTTCCAGGGAATCCTCGTGTCGCAAAAGCTTGCCCCGGCGCTCTTCGCCGTTCTCTTCCTCGCGATCTCGTCTTTCACCAGCGCTCGCGCAGAGCCGCCGGCCGCCAACAGTGCTGCTGCAGTGTCGCCGGAGGAGGCCAAGCGCGCGCTGGAGACGCTCCAGGACGACAAGAAGCGCGCGCAGATGATCGATACGTTGCGCGCGATCGCGAATGCGCCCGGTCAGCAGCAACCCGCGCCCGAGCAGAAATCGCCGATCCCGCTCGCGGCCGACGGCCTCGGTGCGCAGCTCATGCTCACCGTGTCTGAGGAGATCGGCGAAATTTCGCGAGACGTCGCCGATATGGCCAGGACGCTCACGCACTTCCCGGCGTTCTACTACTGGATCGTGCGGACCGCGAACGATCCTGCGGCCTATCATCTCCTGATCGAGATCGGTTGGAAGCTAGCGCTGGTGTTCGGCTGCGCCTATTGCGCCGAATGGGTGATGTTCCGTCTGATCCGGCGCCCGGTCGCGTTCCTGGAAGTGCGCATGCCGCAAACGGCGCGTCTGCCGGTGCAGGTGTTGCCCATTGCCGATCCGCCGTCATCCGTGGCCGATGTCACCCCCGCGCCCGAATTGCACAGGCGCCGCCACAGCCTGGCGCGGGCCTGGCAGGTCATGCTGCGGCTGCCCCTCGTGCTGGGACGCTTCCTGCTCGAGCTGCTTCCGGTGTTGGTCTTTGTCGGCGCCGCCACGGCGCTGCTCGGCACCGAGATCGGCGAGCCCACCACCGTCCGCCTCGTGATCCTCGCGGTCGTCAATGCCTACGCGTTCTCGCGCGCGCTCATCTGTGCGGTCCGTGCGCTGGCGGGACCGTTCGGCTTGTTTCCGGTCAGGGCCGAAACCGCGGCCTACATCGAGATCTGGGCGCGTCGTATCGTCGGTGTCGGCGTCTCCGGCATCGCCTTCGCCAACGTGGCGCTGCTGCTCGGCCTGCATCGCGCCGGCTATGCCGCGCTCCTGCGCATGGTGATGCTGGTCGTGCATCTCTTCGTCGTCGTCATCATCCTGCAAAGCCGCCGCCAGGTCGCCGAAGCCATCCGCGCGCCGGCCGACCGGCAGGGGATCGCGGCGCGACTGCGCAACCGCATTGCGGGCGGCTGGCACTATCTTGCCATCGCACTCGATCTTGCGCTGTGGGCCGTGTGGGCGCTGAACATCCGCAACGGCTATTCGCTGCTGCTGCAATACTTCGTCGGCACCATCGCGGTGGTGCTGATCACGCGTGTTGCCATCATGCTGACGCTGGGCTTGATCGACCGCGGCTTCCGCATCAAGCCGGAGATCCTCCAGCGCTTTCCGGGTCTCGAGATCCGCGCCAACCGCTACCTGCCGCTGCTGCGCAAGATCGTATCCAGCGTGATCGACCTTCATCGGCCTGGTGGCCGTGCTCGAAGTCTGGGGCGTCGATGCCATCGTCTGGTTCTATGGTGGCCAGATCGGCAGCCGGCTGATCTCGGCGGTGATGACGATCGGCGTTGCCGTACTCATCGCGGCGGCGATCTGGGAAGCCAGCAACGCGCTGCTGGACCGCCAGATCAATACGCTGTCGCGCGACGGGCACTATGCCCGCGCCGCGCGGCTGCGGACCTTTCAGCCGATGCTGCGGACGGCCTTGCTCTGCGTGATCGCCTCCGTCGTCGGCCTCACGGCGCTCAGCGAGATCGGCGTCAACGTCGCGCCGCTGCTGGCGGGCGCCGGCATCGTCGGCATCGCCATCGGTTTCGGTTCGCAAAAGCTGGTGCAGGATCTGATCACCGGTCTATTCCTGCTGCTGGAGAACACCGTCCAGGTCGGCGACAGCGTCAGCGTGTCGGGACTATCAGGCGTGGTCGAGAACGTCTCGATCCGGACTATCAGGCTCCGTGCCGGCGACGGTGCCGTGCACATCGTGCCGTTCAGCGCGGTGACGACCATCACCAATGCCAGCCGCGGCGCCGGCAATGCGTCCGTCAGCGTCAACGTCGCCTACAAGGAAGACACCGACCGCGCCGGTCAGATCCTCAAGGATATCGTCGACGAGATGCGCCGCGAGGTGGAATTCCGCGCGTTGATCCGCGGCGATCTCGATCTCTGGGGCATCGACAAGGTCGACGGCGCCATGGTGTCGATCGTCGGCCAGATCCGCTGCACAGAGGCCGGACGCTGGCCGGTGCAGCGCGAATTCAACCGCCGCATGAAACAGCGTTTCCAACAGAACGGCATCGAGGTCGCATCCCCCACCCAGACCATCTTGATGCACGTCGCGCCTCCGGCTGATAGCGCCGCCAATTTGACGCCAAGGCGGGCGGCCGTATAGTCGCTCCGCTAAATTTCCGACTTGCCTCGGCCCGTCCGGCAGCGTTCACTCCGGCCCCAGCCCGTTGACAACATGCGGGCGGCAAAAAGGGTGGGAGAGACTGATGCGGGGGCTGTGGGCCGGATTGCGCGGCCATGCGATGGTTGTGGGCGCGCTGATTGGATGTACGACGGGGATCGTACCTGCGAGCGCGCAGCCGTTTCCATCGCGTCCCATCACCCTCGTGGTGCCGTTCGCTGCGGGCGGTCCGACCGACACGCTGGCGCGCATCCTGTCCGAACGCATCGCCGCCGAACTGCACACGACGGTCGTGGTCGAAAACGTGGCCGGCGCCTCCGGCAGCATCGCCGGCGCCCGCGTCGCGCGCGCAACGCCTGACGGCACCACGATCGCGATCGGTCATTGGGGCACGCATGTGCTCAACGGCGCGATCTTCAAGCTGCCCTACGACGTGATCGCCGATTTCGAACCGGTCGCAACGATTGCGATGGGCACGCAGCTGATCGTCGGCCGGAAGTCGCTCGAGGCCAACAATCTGAAAGAGATGATCGCCTGGCTGAAGGCCAACCCCGGCAAGGCGACTGCCGGCACAGCCGGCGCCGGCACGGGCGCCCATGTCGCCGGTGTCTTCTTCAAGGGAAGGACCGGCACCGATTTTCAGTTCGTGCCTTATCGCGGCGCAGGGCCTGCCATGATCGACCTCGTGGCCGGGCAGATCGACATCATGTTCGATCAGGCCTCTAATTCTCTGCCGCAATACAAGAACAATGCGATCAAGGCGTTCGCGGTGACGTCGCCGACACGGCTCGCGTCTGCGCCCGACATTCCGACCGTCGACGAGGCGGGCCTGCCCGGCCTCTACATTTCCTACTGGCACGGCATCTGGGCGCCGAAGAGCACGCCGAAGGAGATCGTCACAAAGCTCAACGCGGCCATCGTGACCGTGCTTGCCGATCCCTCCGTCAAGCAGCGTTTTGGCGAACTGGGGCAGGAGATTCCGCCAGCGGATCAGCAAACGCCCGCGGCGCTCGGAGCCTTCCAGAAGGCCGAGACCGAAAAATGGTGGCCGATCGTGAAGGCCGCCGATATCAAGGCGGAATAATACCACTTCCTCATCCTGAGGAGCCCGCGGAGCGGGCGTCTCGAAGGATGCGCCGCGGGAGAGAGCAGGGCCTGCATGGTTCGAGACGCGCGAAGACGCGCTCCTCACCATGAGGAGCGGGAGTCTTGCGGCGTTAATCTTTTCTCGCGCGCAACTGCCGGTCTTCACGAAAATCTCGCTGCGGTGCGAGATCACAATCAATGCCTGAGTTTCTACGTCCTTGATATCAGGTGAGGGGTGGCCGACAATGATTGCGGCTCAACAAGAAACTCCCTGGGGGAATTCGTGAATAGACCTGCTCGGGTCAGCGCCCATTCGACGTCATCCGACACCGCGCACGGCATGACGCTGCTGCGCGATCCCTTGCTCAACAAGGGCACCGCCTTCACGGCGCAGGACCGCGACGCGCTCGGCTTGCGCGGCCTGCTGCCGCCTTGCGTGCTGACGATGGAGACCCAGGTCGAGCGCGTGCTCACCAATCTACGCACGCTGCCGACCGATCTCGAGAAATACGTCGCGCTGAATGCGCTGCACGACCGCAACGAGGCGCTTTTCTTCCGCGTCGTCGTCGACAATATCGACGAGATCCAGCCTATCATCTACACGCCGACGGTCGGGCTCGCCTGCCAGAAATACGGCCTGATCTTCCAGCGGCCACGGGGCATGTTCATATCCTCGCGCGATCGGGGCCAGATCGGCGAAATCCTGAAGAACTGGCCTTACCCAGCCAAGCTGATCGTCGTCACCGACGGCGAGCGCATCCTGGGCCTCGGCGATCTCGGCGCCAACGGCATGGGCATTCCGGTCGGAAAACTCTCGCTCTATTCGGCCTGCGCCGGCGTGCATCCCGAACTGTGCCTGCCGATCGTGCTCGATGTCGGCACCAACAACGAAGAGCTCCTGAACGATCCCTATTATCTCGGCCTGCGCGAGCGGCGGCTCACCGGCGAGGCTTATGACAGCTTCGTCGACGAATTCATGGTCGCCGCGCGAAAGACCTTCCCCGGCGTGCTGATCCAGTTCGAGGATTTCGCCAATCACTCGGCGTTCAAGCTGCTGCACAAATATCGGGATGACGCCTGCGTCTTCAACGACGACATCCAGGGCACCGCAGCGGTGGCGCTCGCCGGCCTTTTCTCGGCCTTGCGCATCAACGGCGGCAAGCTCAGGGATCAGCGCATTCTGTTCCTTGGCGCAGGCGAGGCCGCGACCGGCATCGCCGACCTCGTGGTCTCCGCCATGATGGCCGAGGGCGCCTCGGAGGCGGAAGCGCTCCGCCGCAACTGGCTGGTGGATTCGCGCGGTCTCGTCGTTAGCAGCCGCGAAGGCCTCTCGGGTCACAAGCTCCGTTATGCCCATGCCGATCAGGCGCCGATCGCCGACTTCCTTACCGCGATCAAGACGCTGAAGCCGACGGCGATCATCGGCGTTGCCGCGGTCGGCGGCGCCTTCACACCCGACGTACTTGAAGGCAATGGCCGAGCTCAACGAGCAGCCGATCGTGTTTGCGCTCTCCAACCCGACCTCGAAAGCCGAATGTTCTGCGGAAGATGCCTACCGCTACACCGCGGGCCGCGCGCTGTTTGCCTGCGGCAGCCCGTATGACCCGGTCAAGCTCGACGGCCGCACCTTCGTGCCGCGCCAGGGCAACAACTCCTACATCTTCCCGGGCGTCGGCCTCGGCGTCATCGCCAGCCGTTCACGGCTGGTAACGGACGAGATGTTCATGGCCGCCGCCCATACGCTCGCCAATTGCGTCGGCAAGGACGATCTTGCGCAGGGCAGCCTCTACCCGGCGCTGCCGCGCATCCGCGAGGTCTCGGTTCGCATCGCCGCCGCCGTCGCCGACGTCGCTTTTCAGCGCGGGCTCGCGGACGAACCCGCGCCGAACGACGTGAAAGGCCTGGTCCAGTCGCAGATGTACGAGCCGAAATACTAAGCGTGATGACTTTTGATTGACTCGATCTGGCGGCTGGCCCGGTCACCTCTCCCGCTTGCGGGAGAGGTCGGCGCGCTTGCGCCGGGTGAGGGCTCTATCCTCTTGGGAAGTCCCACTGCGGAGACACCCTCACCCCAACCCTCTCCCGCAAGCGGGCTATCGAATTCACACATATTGCGGAGGAATTTGATTGCTGATTCCGTGAGTTGAGTGATGATTCGCGGGAGCGAGCGATGTCTGGGATGGATTACGGTCTGGGTCGGTTTGGCGACGCGCGGCTGGAAAAAGGGGGGCGCATTTGCATGCGGCGCTTGTTGCACGGCCGGGTTCGTGCATCCGTCAGCTGGCGCAACGCAACCGCGCGCGTGAGATTCAGTTCACGCGCTTTCTTCGCAACGATGCAGTGACGGCAGAAGAGATCGCCGGCTGCGCGGGAGAACGCACGGCGGGGCGTGCGAGAGGCCGTGATGTGGTCGTGGCGCAGGATACGAGCGAGCTTTCGCTGGGTGGGCAGCGGGCGAAAGCGAATGGCTACGGACCGGTTGGGAAAGGCGGGGCGCTGCGTGGCCTGTTGCTGCATGCAGCTCTGGCGATCGATGCCGGCAACGGTGGGGTGATCGGCCTTGTTGATGCGAAGGTATGGAACCGCACGGGCGGCAAGGCCAAGCATCGACGGTCGCGGACAACGAAACAGAAGGAATCGCAACGCTGGCTCGATAGCACGAGGCGCGCGGCGGAGGTTCTGACGGAGGCTGCGACCATCACGGTGGTATCGGACCGGGAAAGCGACATCTACGCGCACTTCGCGTTCCGTCCGTCACGGGCACATCTGATCGTGCGGGCATGCCAGAACCGGCGGATCGAGACGGGCGAGGAGGAGCAGCAGATTGATTTGCTGTTCTCTCATATCGATAGCCTGCCCGAAGCAGGTCGGCTCAAAGTCAACGTCTCCGCGGCTCCGGGACGCAAGGCACGCGGCAGCGAGCTGGCAGTCCGCTTCTCGCCTGTCGCCCTGTGCAAGCCATTGCATGGTGCGGCCGATCTGCCCGAGGCCGTCACCTTGACCATGGTCGATGTGCGCGAGACATCGACAGCGGAGGGCGGCAAGCCGATCCATTGGCGGCTGCTGACGACCCATCCGGTCACAAACCTGGTCGAAGCGCGTCGTATCGTCGATCTCTATCGAATGCGCTGGGTCATCGAAGAATACTTCCACACGCAGAAGACCGGGGGCTTCGATATCGAGGCAGCTGACATCAGCGATCCCGAGGTCATGATCAGGTTCGCCACTGCCGTCGCCGTCGCGGCCGTATCGGTGATGCAACTGGTCAAGGCACGCGGCGGCACTACCGGCCAGACCCTGCTTGAAGTCTTCGAGCCTGCCGATCAATCCATCATCGAGGCCGTCTCGGCAAAGCTGGAAGGCAAGACCGAACGGCAAAAGAATGCGCACCCAAAGGGTTCGCTCGCCTTCGCTGCCTGGGTCATTGCCCGCTTAGGCGGATGGGACGGCTACTATGGCAAGCCGGGACCAAAAACCATGCGCTTGGGGCTCGAAGCCCTCCAGCGCATCAAATTTGGCGCCTCACTGGCCGATGTGTGAATCGGATAGCGCAAGCGGGAGAGGGAGCGCACCGCCCCCGCGGGTCGCAACGCGCCTCGTTAGGTCAGCACGCGACACCATTTCAGGTGGAAACGCCGTTGCGCGGCGCGGCCGTATATGCGACGCTCTGTAGCGCTACAAGAAAATTCGAAGCAAGGTAAGCCGCCATGGACGATCGTTTGCCCGATCTGGGCGACCTCGAGCACGAGGTCATGCAACTGGTTTGGGCCCATGGTCCTGTTACGGCCGAAATCGTGCGCGAGCGGCTGTCGCGGCGTCTGAAGGAATCCACGGTCCGCACGGTGCTGCGCCGGCTGGAAGAAAAAGGCTATGCCCGGCACACCGTGGACGGACGGACCTATGTCTACCACGCGGCTGAAGAACGCTCGCGGGTTGCAGCCAAGGCGGTGCAGCGCATCGTCGATTGGTTCTGCAACGGCTCGATCGAGGAGGTTCTCGTCGGCATGGTCGACAACGCGATGCTCGACCAGCAGCAATTGCGCACGCTGGCCGATCAGGTGGCCAAGGCGAAGAAGGCGAGGGGAGTGAAGAAAGAATGATCGCAACTCTGGCGGAGGCGGCGCTGCGCTCCCTTATGCTGGGGGGCGTCGTCTGGTTCGGCCTCAATCTTTTTCGGGTGCGCAATCCGCACGTCCACATGACGGCTTGGGTCGTCGTGCTGCTGGCGTCGCTTGCGATGCCCTTCGTGATGCATTGGCCGACGCTCACGATTACCCGGCTGCCCTTGCCGGTATCCATGCCGGATGATTTTCTGCCGGCCGACATGTCGACGCTGGAGATGCCGCAGCCGACACTCCCGGTCGCGCCCGGTCCGGCGATTGTTCCACCGGCCAAGAGCGGGTTCTCGATCGACTGGTGGCTGGTCGCCACTGTTGTCTATGCCGGCGTCGCCGGCCTGTTGCTGCTGCGGCTCGCTATCGGCCTTTGCCTGACCTGGCGTCTGGCGCGCGTTGCGAAGCCGATGAAGGGCCCGCAGATGATCGATGCTGATGTGCGCGTCAGCTGCGACGTCGGTGGTCCCGTTACCTTCGGCTCGACCATTCTGGTGCCGCCGCAATTTTCCGGCTGGGACGCGAAGAAGCGGCTCGCGGTGCTCGCGCATGAGGGCGCGCACGTCGCCAACCGCGATTTCTACGTTCTCTTGCTCGCGTCCCTCAACCGCGCGGTGTTCTGGTTCAGCCCGTTCTCGTGGTGGCAGCTCGCGCACCTCGCCGAGCTCGCCGAGATCATCAGCGACGCAGAGGCGATCGAGGTGATCGACGACCGGCTGTCCTATGCGGAAATCCTGCTTGATTTTGCAAGCACCGTAAGATCGCGACCGGCCGAGCTTGCGATGGCGCGGGCCTCGACCGTGCGCGCCCGCGTCGAGCGCATCATCGCGGCCGCCGCCATGCCCGTTGCAGTCGGCTGGCGCAAGCGGCTGTGGGTTGCGGCCGCGATCGGACCGGCCGTGATCGTATCCGCCGGCATGATCGCCTATCGCACGCCGGACCCGGCGCCCCTCGCCGCGGATACCGGCGAGGTGCCGGCCCAGCATTACCGTCCCTTCGTCAATTTCTATGCCATGGGCCCAGCTTCGGTGTTCGCCATCTTCCGGGACGGCGAAGAGCTCTACGGTCAGCTCACCGGGCAGCGCAAATTGCGCCTGACGGTCGGGAGCGACGGTACCGCGTCCTACGCGGCCTCGTCCGGCGAGATCACGTTCCCGCTCGATGCCGAGCGTCGTTCGGCCGAACTGATGCTGCGCATGAACGGCCGCGACATACGCGCGGTTCGCGTCGCCGAGATGCCGACGGCGGCGGTCGATTCCGCATCGCTCGATCAATATGTCGGCTGGTACAGGGTCGCGCCGAACCGCGTGCTCACCGTGCGCCGCGACGGGGACCGTCTCTGGCTGAACGAAACCGGGCAGGGCATGACGCAAGTCCTTGCCGAGGGCACCGATGCGTTCTCCTTCCGCGGCGACCATCTCCTGATCTTCCTGCGCGACGAGCAGTCAAAGGTCTCGCGCGTGCTGGTGCAGAGCGCGGTTTTCGGCGCCCGCCTCGCAGCCCGCGTCGATGCGGGGGTGGCTCAGGCCGTCGAAGCGGACTTCGCTCGCCGCCTCGCCGAAGTGCCTGACCGATTCAGGGAGCAGGTTCCAGCCACCGGCGGCAAGAAAATGATCTTGCGTGGGATCGAAGATCTGCGCGGCGGCACACCGAACTACGATCGCATGAGCGCGCCGCTCGCGGCCAAGGTCCACCGGCAGCTCAGTGAGATGCACGCGACGTTACTCGCGCTCGGCGGGCTGGAGTCGATTTTCTTCCGCGGCGTCGGGCCCGGCGGCTACGACATCTATGGCGCCAAGTTCGAGAACGGCACGGCCGAATTCCGCCTGTTGCTCGAACCCGATGGCAAGGCCGGCGATGTCATCTTCCGGGCCGACGGCAATGACGAACTCGGCGGCATCGTGCCTTGCTCGGAGGAGGCGAACGTGCGCGGTCGTGCCGGCACCTCGCCGATCAGAATTCTGGTCTACAACGAGATGGGCGACGACATCCAGGTCTTCAATCTCGGTGCCGACGGCAACCGCAAGACGCAGAGTGTCGTCAGGCCCAACATGACATGGGCCTCCACAACCACCGTGAACAATCCCTGGGTGATTGCCGACAAGTCGGGGCGGTGCCTCGAGGTCCTGATGCCGGGCCGGCAGACGCGCTTCCACAATGTCGAGGCTTCGAACATCGGCGCAAAGCCGGGACGCGCCGCGCGCCGTGCCGTTCCGATCGCCAATGGCGAGGAGATGCTGCGCCGCTACATCGAGGGCGTCGGCAAGGGACAGCCGGACTACGAGCACATGACATCGGAAGTCGCCGACGTCACGCGCCAGCAGCTTCCGTTCGACCAGGCGATCCTGGCGAAGCTTGGCGCGCTGCGTGCGGTCTCGTTCCGCGGCGTCACCGCGCTCGACAGCGACATCTACATCGCCCAGTTCGCCAACGGCTCGGCGGAATGGCGGATCGGTGTCAGGAACGGCACGATCACGAAGATCGCGCTTGGGCCCAATTTCTAGGACCGCTGCCGGTCTGCCGGACCGGAGGCCTCCGACGTCTTGAGGGCGAGGTCTCAATCTCCGCTTGCGAGTCTATTCTGCGAATGCTACGATTTGTAGCATTACAGTTCGTAGCCTCCTGCGGCGCGTTGCCGGACAGGCTCGAAGAAGTGGGCATTCGCCATGAGCAATTCTGCAAGGGCCGAAGCTGTGCTGGCGCTTCATCGCTTCGGGATGGGGCCGCGGCCGGGATCAATCGCCGCTCTCGGCAGCGACCCGCGCGGCGCGCTGATCGCCGAACTCGATCGCCCGCTCGCGCTTGCCGCAGCCGCCAGCCTGCCCTCCAGTGCGAAAGCCCATCGCACCGTGGCCGACGCCAATGCGCGGCGAACGGCCCGCGCCAAGCAGGCCCAGCAGCAGGCGAAGAAGCAACAGACGGCGTCCGCGCCGGTCATGTCGGACGACCAAACGCAGACGCAAGGGCCAGCGCAAAATCAGCAGAAGGACGGGGCTGAGATGGCAGCCAAGCAGGCGGCCGAAGCCGTTCCCGATCCCGGACGTCCCATGTATTTGCAGGAAGCCAAGCTGCGGACCGAAGCCGCGCTCGGCGCCGACATCGGCTTCGCCGAGCGGCTGGTGTGGTTCTGGTCCAACCATTTCTGCGTCTCGGCCTACAAGATCCAGAGCATGTCGGGTGCTTACGAGCGCGAGGCCGTTCGCGCCAATGCGCTCGGTCACTTCGCCGATCTGCTTCAGGCCGTCGAAGGCCATCCGGCGATGCTGTTCTATCTCGACAATCTCGGCTCGATGGGCGCGAACTCGATTGCCGGCATCAACCGCAGCCGCGGCCTGAACGAGAACATTGCGCGCGAAATCATGGAATTGCACACGCTGGGTGTTCGCACCGGCTACACTCAGGACGACGTGATCGGCTTCGCCAATGTGCTGACGGGATGGACCTTGGTCCCGCCCGGAGACAATCCCGAGCACGGTGGCGAGTTCATCTTCAATCCGCGGCTGCACGAGCCCGGCGGACAGACCGTGCTCGGCAAGCGCTACGAGCAGGAGGACGCGGAGCAGGGCCGCGCCGTGCTGCGCGACCTCGCCGCGCATCCGGCAACCGCGACCCATGTCGCGACAAAACTCGCGCGCCATTTCGTGGCAGACGAACCGCCGCCGGCGCTCGTCGCGCAGATGGCAAAAACCTTTTGCGACACCGAGGGCGATCTCAAGCAGGTCGCGATCGCGCTGGTCTCGTCAGACGAAGCGTGGCGCGGGCCGCCGTCAAAACTCAAGCGTCCCGGCGAATGGGTCGTCGGCATGGTGCGCGCAACCGGCATCAGGGAAGTCGATCCCACGCGCTTCACCGGCGGCCAGGACCTGCTCGGCGAGGGACTGTGGCGCCCGTCGGCGCCCAAGGGATATCCGGATGACGAGGCAAGCTGGATCGACGGCGTTGGCCGAAGGCTCGACATCGCCAATAATTTTGCCGAGCGCGTGGCGGCCACGGCGGACCCGCAAGCCATCATCGAGGATGTCTTCGCGTCCGAGATCGCGCCCGAGGTGAAGCAGGCGGTCGGGCGTGCCGAGAGCCGGCAGCAGGCGCTGGCGCTGCTGTTCATGTCGGCGGATTTTCTGAGGAGGTGAGTATGGGCTTCGTCAATCATTTGCCCACGCGGCGCGAGCTTCTCGTCGGTTCCGGTGCGCTGTTCGCATGGAGCCAGATGCCGCGGCTTGCGCGCGCCGAAGGGCGCGATCCGCGCCTGCTGGTCATCGTGCTGCGCGGTGCGCTCGATGGTCTCGGTGCGGTCGCGCCGGTCGGCGATCCCGACTGGATCTCCTTGCGCGGCGATCGCGCGCTGGTGCTGGACGGCAAGACGCCGGCGCTGCCGCTCGATGCCTTCTTCGCGCTCAATCCGGCGATGCCGAACCTGCATCGGCTCTACAAGACCGGCAAGGCTGCGATCGTCCACGCCACCGCGACGCCCTATCGCGAGCGCTCGCATTTCGACGGCCAGGACGTGCTGGAGAGCGGGCTCGTCAAGCCCGGCATGACCAGCTCGGGATGGCTCAACCGCGCGCTGCTCGCGCTGGAATCGGGCGGGCGTGTCGACCCGCGCGGCAGCCGCGCACTCGGCATTGGCTCGGTGACGCCGCTGGTGGTGCGCGGCTCGGCGCCTGTCATGACATGGGTGCCGCAGAAATTGCTGCCGGCGAGCGAGGACACGCAGAACCGCCTGCTCGATCTCTACCAGCACACCGATCCGAAGCTTGCGACCGTGCTCCAGGCCCGCATGAAGCTCGCCTCGCTCGGCGGCGCACCGGGCACGGGCGATCCGATGTCCGACGATCCGACGCTGGCGCCGCCCGGCATCGCGCGCGTGCGCGCCTATTTTGCCGAAGCCGCCGGCACCGCCGCGCGCTATCTCGCAAAGCCCGATGGTCCGCGTGTCGGCGCCATGGGCTTCGTCGGCTGGGACACGCACATCGCCGAAGGCGCGGCCGCGGGCCAGCTCTACAATCTGCTCGGCGCGCTCGACGGCGCATTCGCCGCGATCGAGAGCAACATGGGCGAGGCCTGGCGAGAGACGGTGGTCGCCGTCGTCACCGAGTTCGGGCGCACCGCGCGCATCAACGGGACGCAGGGTACGGATCACGGCACCGGCACGGTCGCTTTCCTGATCGGCGGCGCGCTCGCCGGCGGCCGCGTGATCGCGGACTGGCCTGGCCTGAAGCCGGCGCAACTCTTCGAGGATCGCGATCTCAAGCCGACCACGGATTTGCGCGCGGTGTTGAAGGGCCTGCTGAGGGATCATCTGCGCGTCGAGGAAAAGGTGCTGGCCGATGCGGTCTTCCCCGGCAGCGCCGATGTCAGACCGATGGGCGGCCTCGTCGGCTGATAGCGCGGCGTTGCAGCCGGATCGGGTTCGAGATGTGCACACTGACACCGCGGGAGCTCGACTTTCTCGCCAGCCTCAAGACAGGCTGGCAGTGGCTCTATCGGCGCGAGCTCGCGCGGCTCCTGAAGGGTGACACCAAGCCTGCCGAGGTTCAGCCGGCAACGCGCATCGTCTGGCACGTCGTATCGGACTTATCCCACGAGCCTGTCTCGATTCAGGACAAGCCAGTGTGGTGGAATCGTCACAGCTAAACACGAAACGGCTGCGGCCTCCGACCCGCTTTTGTTCCGACAAGGTTCTGCCCTCATTGCCCGCCGAAACTCGGGCCATTCGGAGGGCGCATCATGTCTCGCTTTGCACGTGCCGAAAATACCCGGATTTCGCTGGCAACCTCGTGCCGGTTGCTGCTCGCCATCGCCGGTGCGGCGTCGCTTGCGGCGTGTGCGCAATCGCCGGTCGGCCGCCAGAAGGCCGATCTGGCGGGCACCAGCCGGCAGGCCACGGTCGAGCGCCCGCACAGGGTGGCGGCACTGCATCCACGGCCGATCAGCCGGGTGCGCGTCCCCGACGGAGACGCAAAGCAAACCGCCTCGCATGGCGTTGCCAGCTTCTATTCGGATACGGAGACCGCGAGCGGCGAGAGGTTCGACAAGAACGAATTGACCGCGGCCCATCCCTCCCTGCCGTTCGGCACGAAGCTGCGCGTCACCGATGTCTCCTCTGGTCGCTTCGTGACCGTCAGGATCAACGATCGCGGGCCTTATGTTCGCGGACGCGTGGTCGACATCTCTCCCTCTGCGGCTGAGGCGCTCGGCATGGTCGACAAGGGCGTCACCAATGTCCGGCTCGACGTCGTGCAATAAAGCGCGATTCTCA
Organism: Bradyrhizobium sp. LM2.9; assembly: GCF_054056555.1. Lineage (NCBI taxonomy): Bacteria > Pseudomonadati > Pseudomonadota > Alphaproteobacteria > Hyphomicrobiales > Nitrobacteraceae > Bradyrhizobium > Bradyrhizobium sp. LM2.9. The sequence goes on along the minus strand of NZ_JBSRYJ010000002.1, from coordinate 3,758,565 downwards.
TCGATTTCCGACGCTGTGCTTAACCGGCTGTTAGCCGCCTCTGACGCACGATCGACATCCAAACAATTCCGGACTCCAAATCGGAGCTCTTGGGGGGCGGCGTTTGAACACGATCCAGTATCTCGAAGATCAGGCCACACGCGCCGAGCGGCTCGCCAAACGGATCACGGATACAGTGACGATCGAAAAGCTCCTGAGCTTCGCGGGCGAACGCCGTCGCGAGATCGAGGTCATCGCCGGCAAGTACCGGCGCGCCTGATTCTCATCATCCATGCGCTGAACGCATACGCCTCGCTTCCTCGTCTGAGCAATCGAAGTAACGCGCGCTCAGCTATAGCTTTCGACGAAGTCGCTGAGATAGTCGGGCAGCCTCACGCCATCGATGTCGCAGCGCGCCCGAATCTCACCGGCGACGTCGGTCGAGATGTCTTTCAACCAGTGCTCGAGCGTGTTGAACGAGATGACCTGGATGGGATCGTTGAAGCAGCCGGCGACGAGCTCGCCGATGGTGGCGTCGAGATCGCTTCGCTCGATGCGGATTTCTGTCGCCTTGTCGAGGCGATCGATCACCACGAACAAGGTCTGATCTGCGCCATAGGGCACGACCTGGGCTGGCACGCCGGCTTCAAGCATGTGAAGCACTCACACCTTCGCTTCCGATCACCACTAACGGGAAAAACCGGAAGAAGGTTCCTGCTTTGTGAGAAGCTTGTCGTGTGCGTGCAGCTTCGGCGCCTGCAGGCAATCAGAGATATTCCCTGAGCCGCGATAGCTCGGTGACGTGCTCGGGCGAGAGGATATCCGTGACCAGCGACGGCTGCGCCGCCGTGTGAATTTCATAGAGATGCCTGGTCGTCGCCGGCTTCTCCATGAAAGCCGAGATGCATTCGTCCAGAGTGCCTTGGCTCACCTGATAGGAATCCCGGTCCGGCCGGCGCTGGTTCGCAAGCGAAGGCCATTTATACAGGGCCGCAGCCGCGCCAAAATCAACCTTTGAATCCGCAACCACGTCGCCCATCGCCCCACCTCACGCAACACGCACTCCATTACACGGGTGCCGCCCCACAAAACGCAGCGGCCGGGAAAAAGTTCCCAGGCCGCTTTGTCGCTGTCAGCTCGCGGCCGCCGCGATTCTGGGCTCCGGGCTGGCGTGACCGTGGCTGATCTCGTCGCCGCGACCGACCTTTGGCGGAAGCCCGGCGAAGCGCCGCAACGCCTCGGCCATCTGCACCCGGCCGGAGACCCCGGTGATCACCACGTCCACCATGGCGAAGGACGAGTGGAAATGACCGCGCGCCCTAAGTTGCTCGACCGGGACGCCGGCGGCCGCCATTGCCTCGGCGTAGGCGATGCCCTCGTCGCGCAGGGGATCGAATTCGCAGGTGACGACGAAGGCCGGCGGCAGGCCCGCAACCTTGCCGCGGAGCGGCGAGACGCGCGGATCGGTGCGGTCGGCTGGCGAACAGTAGAGATCCCAGAACCAGTACATCAGCGAGCGGGTCAGGAAATAGCCGGTCGCATTGTCGTTATAGGAGGGACGATCGAAGGTGCAGTCGGTGACCGGGCAGATCAGGAGCTGGCCGGCAATCTCCGGGGCCGCCGCGATCGCGTGCGAGCTGACAAGTGACGGCGGCGATGTTGCCGCCGGCGCTCCAGCCTGCGACCAGCACCGGGCCCGGCTTGCCGCCGAGCTCGGCGGCGTGCTCGGCGATCCAGCGCGTCGCTGCATAGCCGTCTTCGGCTGCGGCCGGGAAACGATGCTCGGGCGCATGACGATAGCCGACGCTGACGAGCATCATGCCGGTCCGCCGCACCATGTCGCGGCAGAACGGATCGTCCGACTGCTCGTCGCCGAGCACCCAGCCGCCGCCGTGGAAATAGACCACGACCGGATGCGGCCCCGGCGTCGCCGACCGGTACACGCGGTACGACAGCGGGCCGTCGGTGCCGGGCAGGGTGCCGTCGACGATGTCGCCGATCGGCCGTCCCGCAGGCCGGCCCTTGTTGAACTCGTCGACGAAGGCGCGGGCACCGATCGCGCCCATCGACTCGATCTGCGGCAGATTCAGCGACGCCAACAGGTTCAGCACCAGCCGCACATCCGGCTGCAGGCGCACCACTTCGCCGTCATTGCATTGCGCGGCAACGTTGGGGCCGGTCAGCTTGAAGCCGAGCATGCCGCGGCTCGTGACCTCGTCGCAGATGCTGCGATAAGGGCCGACGCCGCCGGTATAGGGCATCAGGCCCTGCACCTTGCCGGGCACGTTGGCGCCCGTGTACCAGGTGTTGGCGAGCCGGTGCAGCGTCACCATCGAGCAGTCGGCCATGTGCCGGCCCCAGCCGGCCTGCGCCGTCTCGGTCGGCTCGATCGTGGTGAAGCCGGCGTCGCGCAATGCCTTGAGCCGGTCGACGACCCAGTCCACATGCTGCTCGATCGACACCGCCATGTTCGACAGCACCGACGGGCTGCCGGGGCCGGTGATCATGAAGAAGTTCGGAAAGCCCTCGACAGTGAGCCCGAGATAGGACTGCGGTCCCTGTGCCCAGACATCGCTGAGCGATTTGCCGCCACGTCCGGTGATCGGATGCACGGCGCGGATCGCGCCGGTCATGGCGTCGAAGCCGGTCGCGAACACGATGACATCGACGTCGACGCTGCGCTTGGCCGTCGTGATGCCGCTTGCGGTGATCGCCTTGATCGGCTCCTGGCGCAGATTGACCAGCGTGACGTTCGGCCGGTTGTAGGTCGCGTAGTAGTTGGTGTCGAGGCAGGGGCGTTTTGCGCCGAAGGGATGATCGTGGGGCATCAGTGCCGCCGCCGTCTCCGGATCCTTCACGGCTGCGCCGATCTTCTCGCGGATCAGCTCGCCGATCAGCGCATTACCATCGACATCCACGCCCTGGTCGGCCCAGAGCTGGGTCAGGATGTGGACGAGGTCGCCCGCGGCCCAGGCGCGTTCGAAGCGCTCGCGACGCTCGGCATCGCTCAACTGCCAACTTACCACCGTCTGCTGCGGATACGGCACGCCCGTCATCGACAAGCGTGCTTGATCGCGATATGCGGCGCGGTCGCTTTCGAAGAAGGTCTTGCGATCTTCCGGCGCCGGACCGTTACCCGCCGGCAGCGCGAAATTCGGCGTGCGCTGGAATACGGTCAGATGCGCGGCCTGCTCGGCGATCAGCGGGATCGACTGGATGGCCGATGAGCCCGTGCCGATCACGGCGACGCGCTTGCCGGCGAGATTGACGCCGTCATGCGGCCAGCGTCCGGTGAAATAAACCTCGCCGCCAAAATCCTTGACGCCGTCGATCTCGGGCGGCTTTGGCGCGGAAAGGCAGCCGGTGGCCATGATGTAATGGCGGCAGGAGACCGGTGCGCCGTTGTCGGTGGTGAGCTGCCAGCGTTCGGTCGCTTCGTCCCATTTGGCTTCGGTCACCTTGGTCTTGAAGCGGATGTCGCGCCTGAGATCGTAGCGGTCGGCGACGAAGCCGAGATAGCGCAGGATCTCGGGCTGGGCGGCGTATTTTTCCGACCAGGTCCAGGCCTTGTCGAGTTCCGGATCGAACGTATAGCTGTAATCGATGGTCTGGATATCGCAGCGCGCGCCGGGATAACGGTTCCAGTACCAGGTGCCGCCGACATCGCCGGCTTCTTCGAGGGCGACCGCCGTGAGGCCGGCCTTGCGCAGCCGATGGAGAAGATAGAGGCCGGCAAACCCGGCCCCCACCACGGCAACATCGACCTGCTGACTGGCTCCGCGACCCGCGTCAGAGGCACGTGCAGCAACCATTGCGTCAGGCATGGTATTTCCTCCCGTATGTTTTGTTTTGCCGGCAGGCTATCGCCGCAGGCTCGGCTTGTCATCAGAGCAAGTGCAATCTTCGGTAGCTGTTTGCGGCGTCATCATGGCCGCGCGAACCTTGCTTCAATGCACGCATCGCGATGCACAATGGCCGTGATTACCCGGGCTAATCATGGATGATCCGTCTGTGTATGCTTGCGGCTACAAGCCACGCATATCCAGGGCGTCATGACAGAGTTGAGTGAGCGAACCAGAGCGAACATTGGACGTCGTCCTGGAGGAGACGTGCCGTCAACTGCCGCATGGCGGCGATCACGACAGCCGCAGGTTCATCGCCCAGCGCCTGATCGAGGCGGCGCAGTCAGGCCACTCCACGCTCGGTGAACTCGGCATCATCGCACGGCACGCACTGGCTGAGCTTATCGCCAAGGGCAGCTAGGCGCCGCCGCGGCGCTTGCCTCGCTATGGACGACGGACATAACCTGACCGAACCCTTCCGCGCATCGAGATGCTCCGAAGATGCGGTCCGTGTTCGCGCTTTTTGCGGCTTCTGTCATCCTCTGTTGCAACGGCTCGGCCGTGGCCCAGCCGGTCGGCCAATTTCCGTTCGCGCTGACGCGTGAAGGACAGATGCTTGGCGCCGTCGAAGGCGAGGTGGCGTCGTTCAAGGGGCTGGCCTATGCGGCCGCGCCAATCGGGCCGCTGCGCTGGCGTCCGCCGCAGGCAACGGCCGAGAGTTCGGAGATGCGCACGGCCTACAAATACGGCGCGCCGTGCCTTCAGCCGTCGCTGCCGGGCGCGAGCGAGGATTGCCTCACGCTGAACGTGTTTCGTCCGTTCGGGGTCGATGGCCCGCTGCCGGTGATGCTATTCATCCACGGCGGCGCTTTCGTCCGCGGCACCGCGAACGATCCGCTGTTCGACGGCGGCAGGCTGGCGCAGGCCGGCCTCATCGTGGTGACCGTGAATTTTCGCCTCGGCGCGCTCGGCTGGCTTACCGAGCCCGCGCTGTCGGAAGGCGGCTCCGGCAATTACGGCCTGATGGACCAGATCGCCGCATTGCATTGGGTGCACGACAACATCGCGGCCTTCGGTGGCGATCCGAACAACGTCACTTTGTTTGGCAGCGGCGCAGGCGCGACCTCGATCGCGCTCTTGATGCTATGTGCGCAATCGCGCGCGCTCTTTCAGAAAGCCATTCTGCAATCGGTCCCTGGCCGTGCGCGGCTGCGCTCGGCGAAAGAGGCCGAGATTGTGAGCCGGCAATTCGTCGCGGCGCTTGGTCAACAGGCTGATTTGCGCGCAGCCGAACCGCGACGCCTGATTGCCGCCGAAAAACATCTGCTCGAAAAATCGCCGCGCAGTTTTGCGCCGACGATCGACGGACGTCTGGTGAGCGAGGAGATCGCCGCAGGCTTCGCGGCCGGACGTGAGGCCCGCATTCCCATGATCATCGGTTCGAACGATGACGAGACGGGTTTCGACAGCGAGCTCGATATCCGGGAGGAGCTGGCATCGTCAGGCATCACCAGCGACGAACTGCGCAAGCTCTATCCCGACCTCGCCAAACCTTCGGACCGCGCGGCAAGGTTCTACACCGACAAGGTTTTCTCGGAGCCGGTGAGACTTCTGGCGCGGCTGCATGCCGCAAGCGGCGCGCCGACCTTCCGCTATCGCTTCGCCTACGTGCCGGAGGCACGGCGCGCCAACCCCGAAGGCGGTCACGGGCGGGAATTGCAGTTCATCTTCGGTGCAGAAGGCATGCCGGGTGCGGGCATCTTGTCACGCGGTGATCGCGAGGTCGCAAGCCGCATGCGCGCCTACTGGATCAACTTCGCCAAGAGCGGCGATCCGAACGGTGCGGACCTGCCGCAATGGGACGCTGCGGCAGGCAGCGATCGCCTGCTGCTGATCACGAATGATCGCATCGCGAGCGGAGACGACCCCTGGTCGGAGCGCCTGGACCGGCTCGGCCGTTAGATGAGTTGGACTTAAGCCGCGAGCTCGACGCGCGGCGCCGGGCTCAGCCGGTCTTCTTCCAGATAATCCATCGCGCCATCCCTCTCGACGGCGTAGAACTGCTGGCCTTCCCTCGACCTGTAGGCGGCGCGAACCACACCGCGGCGGCCCTTGTCACTGTTGACGACGTCCCCCAGCGCGAACTTCTTCATCTCACGTCCTTGGTCTTCTGGCCGACTCCTTCGGCCACGCCCGGATTTTGGGCGGCAAATCGTTAACGCCTTGCTAACCATACGGGTTTGCCTATGCTCGCCGCCGATCGCGCGGCTGTTACACGCGCATGCTGTCAACGAGACGAGCCCGCATCCATGACGCGATTTCCGACCCTCTTCCTGTCGCATGGCGGCGGTCCCTGGCCGTTCATGGAGGACAGGCGGGTGCAATATGCGAAGACTGCCGAGGCGTTCGGCCGGCTACCGCAGCTATTGCCGGCAAGCCCGAAGGCCGTGCTCGTCATCACCGGCCATTGGGAGGCCGAGACCTTCACGGTGACCACCTCGGCGCATCCGCCGATGGTGTACGACTATCACGGCTTTCCCGAGCACACCTATCACCTCAAATATCCGGCACCGGGCAAGCCTGAACTCGCGGCGGAAGTGAAGGCGCTGCTTGCGCGCGCCGACCTCGATTGCCGCGAGGATCCCAATCAGGGTTTCGATCACGGCACCTTCGTGCCGCTTGGCCTGATGTATCCGAATGCCGACATGCCGATCGTGCTGCTGTCGCTGAGATCGAGCTATGACGCGGCCGAGCACATCAGGGTGGGGCAGGCGATCACCTCGCTCCGGGATGAAGGCATTCTGATCGTCGGCAGCGGGCTCACCTATCACAACATGCGCGGGTTTGGCCGGGCGGAGTCGAAGCCGGTCTCGTATGATTTCGAGGCCTATCTGAACGAGGCGATCGGCAGTCCGGACTCGGCGCGCCGCAACGCGATGCTGGTTGACTGGGAGAACGCGCCGAGTGCGCGTCTCGCGCATCCGCGTGAAGATCATCTGCTGCCGCTGATGGTGGCCGCCGGCGCCGCCGGCAGCGACGCGGGCAAGCGCGTCTTCGTCGACGAGGTCGCTAACGTTGCGATGGCGTCGTATGTGTTCGGGTGAACTCGTAGGGCGGATTGCGCTTCGCTAATCCACCCTAGGATCGCGCTAGCCTCACCCGTATTTCAGCTTCATGAACAAGATGCCGCCGGCGAGCAGCATGGTGATGGCGTTGGCAGCGACCAGGGGCGCGTCGCCAGAGAGCAGGCCGTAGACGAGCCAGAGCGCGAGGCCCAGCACCATGATGAGAAACATGCCGAGCGAAATGTCGCGCGCCGAGCGGGTCTTCCAGACTTTGATGACCTGCGGCGCGTAGGCGACGGTGGTGCAGGTGGCGGCGGCAAAGCCGATCAGCTTGATCGTAAGGGGTTCCATGCCGGCTCTATAGCATGGATTCGAGGACGATCAGGCCTCAGGCGCGGCGGGACGCCATCAGCCCGCGATAAAGCGCGGCATAGTCGCCGGCACGGTTGCGCCAGGACACGTCGGTCGCGAGGCCGCCCAGTTGCAGACGGCGCCAGGTCAGCTTGTCGTGGAAGGTGGTGTTTGCCTTGCGCAGCGTGCCGGCGAGGGCATCCGCGGTCACGGGGCCGAATTTGAAGCCGGTGGCATCATGGCCCGATTTATCGGCCTCGCCGATATCGACGATGGTATCCTCGAGGCCTCCGACGCGCGAGACGATGGGCACGGCGCCATAGCGTAGCGCACAGAGCTGGGTCAGGCCGCACGGCTCGAAGCGTGACGGAACGATGAGCGCGTCCGAGCCGGCCTGGATCAGATGCGCCATGATCTCGTCGTAGCCGATCACGACCCCGATCCGGCCCGGGTTCGCGCGTGCGGCGGCCTGATAGCGTTCCTGGAGATCGCGGTCGCCGCTTCCGAGCAGCGCGAGCTGCATGCCTTCGCTCAGGATGGTCGGAATGGCCTCGAGCAGGAGATCGAGCCCCTTCTGCCACGACAGGCGGCTGATGACGCCGAGCAATGGCGTCTCGTCCGAGGAATCGAGATTGAATTGCTGCTGAAGCACCGCCTTGTTCGCGGCCCGGAAGGTGAGATCCTCTGCGCCGAAGCGGTAGGAGATGTGCGGATCGGTCTGCGGATTCCACACATCGATGTCGATGCCGTTGAGAATGCCGCTCAGAACGTTCGCACGGGAGCGAAGCAAGCCGCCGAACCCCATGCCGCCCTCGTCGCTCTGGATCTCCCGCGCATAGGTCGGCGAGACCGTGGTGACGCGATCGGCGAATTGCAGGCCTGCCTTCAAAAAACTGATGCCGCCGAAATATTCGAGGTCGTCGATGCCGAGGGCGTGCCAGGGCAGGCCAATCGAACCGATCAGCTCGGGAGCGAACTTGCCCTGATAGGCCATGTTGTGGATGGTCATCACGGTGCCGGGCCGCGGTCGGCTGTCATAGTGCAGATAGGCCGGCGCGAGCCCGGCCTGCCAGTCATGGGCGTGCACGACGTCGGGCACGAAGGCGGGAACGAGACCGTGGCCGATATCGGCGGCGATGCGCGACAGCGCCGCGAAGCGCACGCCATTGTCCGGCCAGTCGACGCCCTCGGCGGTGACGTAGGGATTGCCCGGCCGCGCGTAGAGATGCGGCACGTCGAGCACGAACAGATCGAGCCCGTCATGCGAGCCCGCGAGCAGGCGCCCGGGGCCGCCGAAATAATCCGGCCAGCGCCGGATCTCGTCGGCTCCCCCCAGCATCCGCATCACGTCGGGATAGCCCGGCATCAGCGTGCGCATCTCGACGCCATGAGCTTGCAGCGCGAGCGGCAGCGCGCCCGCGACATCCGCGAGGCCGCCGGTCTTGACGATGGGATAGACTTCAGAGGCGACCGCGAGGACGCGAACAGACGTCATGTATTGAGCCTGTCCAGCATCGACTGGGTGATGAGCGAAATGCCCTGTTCGGTGGTGCGGAAGCGCCTGGCGTCCAACTCGGGATCCTCGCCGACGACGAGTCCTTCCGGAATCTCGACGCCGCGGTCGATCACGACGTTCTTCAAGCGCGCGCCGCGGCCGACATTGACGTAGGGCATGATCACGGCGTTCTCGACATTGGCGTAGGAGTTGACGCGTACGCCGGTGAACAGCAGCGAGCGTCGCAGCGAGGCGCCGGAAATGATGCAGCCGCCCGAGACCAGCGAACTCACGGCCTGGCCGCGTCGGCTCTCCTCGTCGTGGACGAACTTTGCCGGTGGCGTGATCTCCGAATAGGACCAGATCGGCCAGGCGCTGTCGAACAAATCGAGCTCGGGTACCACGTCGGTGAGGTCGATATTGGCGGCCCAATAGGCGTCGACCGTGCCGACATCGCGCCAATAGGCGCGGGGGTCGCTGCCGGAGCGGACGCAGGAGGTCGAGTACTGGTGCGCCATGGCGCGGCCGTTCTTGACGAGGTAGGGGATGATGTCCTTGCCGAAATCGTGGTTGGAGTTCGGATCCTCGGCGTCGCGCTTGAGCTCCTCGAACAGGAGTTTCGCGTCGAACACGTAGATGCCCATGCTGGCGAGCGAGACGTCCGGCTTCCCCGGCATCGGCGGCGGATCTTTCGGCTTTTCCAGGAACGACTTGATCCAGCCATTCTCGTCGATATGCATGATGCCGAAGCCGGAGGATTCCGCCCGCGGCATTTCGAGGCAGCCGACGGTGACGTCAGCGCCGCTCTCGACATGCTGGCGCAGCATCACCTCGTAATCCATTTTATAGACATGGTCGCCGGCGAGAACCACGATGAAGCGGCAGGCGTGGGATTCGATGATATCGATGTTCTGGTAGACCGCATCCGCCGTGCCGACATACCACATGTTCTCGGAGACGCGCTGGCTGGCCGGGAGAATGTCGAAGCTCTCGTTGCGCTCGGGACGGAAGAAGTTCCAACCCATCTGAAGGTGCCGGATCAGGCTGTGCGCCTTGTACTGGGTGGCGACTGCGATGCGGCGGATGCCCGAGTTCACCGCGTTTGAAAGCGCGAAATCGATGATGCGGGATTTTCCGCCGAAATAGACCGCAGGCTTGGCGCGCCGGTCGGTCAGCTCCAGGAGCCGGCTGCCGCGTCCGCCGGCCAGGACGAACGCCAGGGCCTGACGGGCAAGCGGCTCGGGTCTCGCGGCACTCATGTCATCCTCCCACAACTCTGGCGCTCGCCAGAAGCCTCCCGGCCGCGCACTTCGGAACCGATAGTAACGGCCCGAATAGTCAATCGGGAAGGTGGTTGTTGGTTGCGAATGCGCGGGAAGCTTAATGCTTTGCCGGGTCTGCGGCCTCCGGTCTGATGACAATTGAGGCATCCCATCTTGTGCGGTGCACGCAATTGGAGGCGCGACTTTTGAGCCTTTGACTTGGCGCAAGGATGCCCGATCATGCGACCGCGATCCTCTTCCGAGCGGAACGTCAAACAGGGAGTGAGGCGATGAGTATCTGGAAAATGACAATTGCCTGTTCGCTGGCGGGTGCGGTGATGGCCGGCCAGGTCGAGCAGGCGGCAGCAGCTCCGCTGCCGACCAATGTCGCGACCATGAAAGCCGCGGTCGGCGATGATGCTACGCAGGTGTACTGGCGCGGCCGAGGTTTTGGATGGGGTATTGGCGGCCTCGCGGCCGGCGCGATCATCGGCAGCGCCATCGCCAGCAGCGCGCCTTATGGCTATGGATATGGCGGCGGCCCATACTATGGGGGCGGCTACGGATATCCGGGGGCCGGGCTACGGTTATGCGCCCGCCTATTATGGCGGCGGCTACGGATCGGGTTATGCTTATGGTCCGGGTTACGGTTATGGCGGCTACTACGCGCGTCCCCGCTACTACGGCTATCGCGCCTATCGTCCATATTACGGTCCGCGCTACGGCTACTACCGGCCGTACCGGGCCTATCATCGCGGATATTGGTGATCGATCAAACGGGCGGAGCGCCTCGCCGCAGCGCGACGATGCTGAAGAGGTTTGAGGGCCGCTGCACGCAAGCGGTCCGATCGGCTTGCGCGCGTTGAACCCGGTGATGCGGCACTACGAGCCGGCCATGCCCGCCCGCGACAATCCCGATGCAGATCGCGACGATGATCGCGATCTCGATGCACCATTCGAGCGGTCCCGAGGTCATGGCAGCGCGATGGTGTTGGTGAGATCGGGCCCGGACAGGCCCGGGCCGCCGCACGCAAGATAGATGGCGACGAGAAAGATGCGGCTGAGGACGGTGGCGCTCAATATGACCCTGACGTCGCAATGGCGAATGGCAAAAGCGAGAGGCGAGATCGCCAGGTGTTTTAAAATGCTCATGGCCAACTCCTTGCCGGAATTCAGGCATCGACTGCCTGTCGACTGAAATGACAGTGTGATGAAAAGGCCGTCCGACGCCTTGCCGGCGTCTCTGAAGTGGACAGGCCAATGCTAGTGCCGGCGCAGGGCGCAGGTCTTTAGCGCGCCCTTACATTTGGCTGAGCTTTCCCTTAAGATCGGGGAGCATCCGGGGGTTGGAGCCGTGCGTAGAGACGCGCTTGCCTTTGGTGAATTCCGCCTCGACCGGGCCAACGCGCTATTGTGGCGAGGCGGGGAGCGGATCGCGCTGGCGCCGAAGCCGTTCGAGGTTCTTTGCTATCTTGTCGGTCGGCCCGGTGAGCTCGTCACCAAGGAAGAGTTGCTCGACGCGGTCTGGTCCGATCTGCACGTCAGCGAGTCGAGCCTCGCCGTTGCCGTGAACCCACGCTGCGCTCGGTGCTCGGCGACGACAGGCAGTCCCCCAACTACATCGAGACGGTCACGCGGCGCGGCTATCGCTTCATTGCGCCGGTCGCGACCGCCGAATTGCCTGCGATCGAGCGGCCAGCCGAAGAGGAGGCGGCTTCCGTCACGGAGCAGGTCGTCGATCGACGCCGGCACTGGAGGGTGGGCCGCACTGGCGCACTCGAGACGCTGGACAAGGCGTTGCAACTCGCTCGTACCGGACAGCGTCAGATCGTCTTCATCACCGGCGAAGCCGGGATCGGAAAAACCACCCTCTTGCAAATGACGCTCGACAGGATGAACCAGCAGGGACTGGGCGTGCTGCACTGTAGCTGCAACGAGTTGTTCGGCACTCATGAGGCCTTTCTTCCGCTGATCGGAGCGCTGAACGAGTGCTGCCGTCGAACCGATGGAGCATCGCTGCTGACTTCCATACGCGAGCACGCGCCGACCTGGCTCGCGCAAATGCCCGGATTCCTCGGCGAAGCAGACCGGGCCGCATTCCAGCATGAAGTCTTTGGCGCAACCCGGGAGCGCATGCTGCGCGAATTTGCCGATCTCATGGAACACCTCGCCGTCAGGCGACCATGGGTGATCATCCTGGAAGATCTGCATTGGAGCGACGTTGCCACCGTGGATGTGCTCTCCCGGCTTGCGCGCCGGGATCGGAGGGCGGCTATCCTCGTGCTGGCCACCTATCGGCCGATGGAAGTCGCCGTCGGCGGACATCCTATCCGTGCCGTTCACCAGGACTTGCGGATTCACGGACACGCCACCGAGCTCGCGCTCGATCGACTAACCGGCATCGACGTCGAACGTTATCTTTCCCTGCGCTTCAACTCGGCCGATTTTGCCAGAGAGCTGGTCGAGCGCATCTTCGCGAGAACCGGCGGGCATCCTCTGTTCGTGTCGTCTCTCCTCGATCATCTCGTGGCGCAAGGCGCGCTTGTCGAGCACGAATTGGGCTGGCGGCTGGTCAGCGAAGACGCGGCCTCGCATGACAGCATGCCGCGCGATCTGGAAGGAATGATCAAGCAGCAGATTGATCACCTCACCGTGGACGAGCGCAGCTTGCTCGAGGTCGCCAGTGCGGCGGGAGCGGAGTTTTCTGCGCTCCATATCGCCGGTGCGCTGGACCGTCCCGTGCTGGATGTCGAGGAGATGTGCGAGGACCTGGCGCGGACTGATCGCATTATCGTCGTTGCCGGCATGACTGAGTGGCCGAGCGGAGGTGTCTCCGGTCGCTATGCGTTCCAGCACGCGCTCTACCAGGAGATCCTGTACCAGCGGCTCGCGCCGGCGCGCCGCACGAAAACCCATGCGCTACTTGGGGCGGGGCTCGAGCAGGGCTATGGGCCGCAGGCTGCGGAGATTGCCGCCGTTCTCGCGCGCCACTTCGAACTGGGCCGCGATTTCCCGAAAGCGATGCATTATCTGGGCGCGGCCGCCGAGGGCTCGGCGCGAAGGTTCAGCACACGCGAGGCCGCCAATTACCTCTCCCGCGCTTTGGAACTGGTGCCGCATTTGCCGCCGGAGTTTCGGGTGACAGCACGTCTGAAGTTGTTGCTTCAGCGCGCCTGGGCCTGGCGGGCCAGTGGAGATTTCCTGAATTCCCTGCAGGATCTCAGCGCAGTCGTCGCGCACGCGGCGGAGAACGGACACGTGCGCGAAGAGGTGAACGCACTGGTCGACCTCAGCAGATTTTGTCTTTACGTCGATCGACGCCAGAGCCTGCCTGTTGCGGAACAGGCTCTTGTAAAGAGCCGGGCGATCGACGACGCCGCGTTCAGCGCTCTGGTCCAGGGGAACGTTGCCAATTTGAAGCTGATGCTCCGCGGCTGGGATCGCGAGAATGCGGACCTTGCCGAGCATGCGTCAGCACTGATCACCGGAGAACAGGATCTGAGCATGCGGCTGCGACGCTGCTCGATGGAGATGGTGCTGGAGTTCTTGCGCGCGAATTATCCGGCCTGCTGCGATGCGACGACCAGGGGCAAGGAGCTCGCCCGCCTGGTCGGTGACGTCTATCTGTTCGTACTCTATGAAACGGTCGAGGCGTTTGCCCAGATTTATCACGGTGAATGGGGGCAGGCGCAACGAAACGTCGTCTCCGCGTTGGCCATCTCGGAACGAAATGCAAATCCGCAGGCCGTCGCGCTGTGTCATCTCGCGATCGGATGGCTGTATTCCGAGGCCGAGGAATATGGGAGCGCGTCACGGCGTGCGGAGGATGCGCTCGGCCCGATGATCGAGGCCAATCCGTTCACCTTCTTCGTTGGCAGGAATCTGCTGGCGCGAGCTTATGTCAGGATGGGCGACCTGACTCGGGCGCGGCAGCATCTCGATGCGATGGAGCGGCGAATGGAGGTCGATCGCGTACCGATGGAGTCGCTGGTCATCCCCCACTATCTGCTGACTTGCTGCGACTATTGGATCGCGATCGGCGATCTGGATCGCGCCCAGAGTTCGGCCCGCCAGTTTCATGAGGTGACGAGCGCGGCACCCGACCGCCCGTTTCTCGCGCTGTGCCACGAGGTCATGGCAAGAATTGCGATCCTGAAGCAGGATGTGCAACTCGCCGGCGAACATTTGTCGACGGCAATTTCGATCGTCCGCCATGCCAGGTTGCCGCATGCCACCTGGCGGGTTTATCGCACGACCGCAGCGCTTTATGCGGGCCTTGGACAAACGCAAAGGGCTGCCAAGTGGCGGGACCGCTCCGGCCAGGTGATCGGATCGCTGGCAGAGACGCTTGATCCCGGCGATCCGCTGCGATCGGCGTCCTTTTTCGACGCAGGCCGGGACACCCGGCTCGATAGTGCGGAACGGTGATCGGGCTCAATCCGGCAGGTCCGCGATCTGTCGCGGTTCTCCGGGCTGTTGCTTGACCGTGTGTTGATTTTGCTGCTGCCGCAGCGTGCGGGAGGCACGGTAGGCATCCCTGCGCAATCGCATGATCGAACCGAGCGGCTGATGCGCCGCGAGACATCGCCATGGATCGAACGAAAGCACCTCGTCGGAATAGACGCGACGCGCGGGGCTGTCGGCGGTCTGGCGCGGAAGCGTGATCTTGCCGAGTGCTTGCGGCGGCGCGACGTCTTCGGGCCAGTCGATCGAGGCATCTTCGATCGGCGTTTGCTCCAGGTCGGTGCAGAGCTGGGCAAATAGTTCGTACTCGGCCGCATTGTCCTTGAAGAATGCAACGACAGTGTTCAGCACGGCATTATCGGCATCGTGGCAGGGCTGGCCGGTGAGCCGGCGGATCGAGGCCGAGATCGGCACCAGGCGAAGCCTTGCGATATAGTCGCCAAACCGCAGTGCTCCCTCTGTGTGAAAGGTTTCTCCAAGAATGTTGCTGCCGGCATCACCAAGCGCTTTCAAGACTATCGGGATCGGAATGCCTGTTCTGTCCGATGCGGCGACCAGGATGCGCGCGATAAAGCCTATGGGTCCGTACGCCAGATCCGGCAGGATCAGGCTGCGCTCGACCTTGTGCTGCGCGTGCATATAGGCCATCGCATCCGCGAAATAGCTGGAGTGGTTGACAAGCAGGAGATCCTGGTTCGTCGAGTCGTCGTCGCCGAGCGCCTTAAGCCCAGTCGCGCCCAAGACCTTGATGGCCAACCCCCGCGGCGAACGTACGCGATCGCTCCTGTTGAACGCGGTGGAGAGACGGACGATGATCGGGAAGTGGCCAGCCTGTTTGAACAGGCCCTGGCGCAGATGATCCGGCAAATCGTCGTAGACGATCAGCTCGCCGCGGAGATAGCCGGCGCCCTTGGCGTGCTGCTGCCGGGTCCCATGCTTGTCGTTGTGAAAAGTGCGAGCGCTCGTTCGCGAGATCGAGGCCACGATCGCCTCGACGGCCTCCGCTTCCTCCGGCCGGATTTGTTCGACGGACGGATCGTAACGAAGATACTGACCGGCTGACATGGCGCTGATCTCCCAGCCCGAAGGTCGCCTTCCCATTGCAAGCTCGACGGCCGCAGGGCGAGTTCCACTGTAAGCCCGTCCAGTCGGGATCGGCAATCGGAGAACGAGCTGCGGTTGCCTGGACAAGCCGTGGGATGAGGCATCCTGTTACCGACGAGATCACAGGGTCGATGCTAGGCCAGTGGCGTTTCGTAAGTCCTTATGGGCTCCTTATGTTGTCCTGATCTTTTCCTTAAGGCCCGGCCAGCGGGCGGCGACGTTGGCCGGCGTCTAAAGTGACAGCCACACGATCAGGCCCATGCAAGCGAAATGCGCGAGCACGATCGCGGCGAGATGCAGTGGGCCAGCCTTGAGGCGAAGCCTTCGCATCCCGCTGCCTCCTAGTTCGATCCTGCGGCCGCAGCGGTGAAGCTGCGGTCGACGGCTTTGCTGACGTCGAGCTTCTTCGGCAGGATGCCGTAGCGCGTCGAGCGGTCGGAGGCTTCCTGCACCTCCTTCACGACGTTCTCGTCGATCACGATCGGGCTGGTGCGCTGCGCGGTGTAGGCCGAGAGCAGCACGTCCTCCGGCAGCTTGGTTAGTTCGGCCGTGCTCTTGGCATATTCGCCGAGATGATCCAGCGACCACAGCCGCGCCTTGTTCAGCCGCTGCACGAGGTCCTGCACCGCCGCGCGCTTGCTAGTGATAGCGCTGTCAGAGGCGACGATAAAGGTGATGGTCGGCGTCAGGCCCTCACCATCGGCGATCACGCGAGCGTTGTCCTGGAGCGTCGCGAACGAGACGTAGGGCTCCCACACTGCCCAGGCATCGATCGAGCCCGCGACCAACGCGATCTTGGCGTCGACCGGGCCGAGCGGCGCGAAAGTCGCGTCCTCCAGCTTGATCTGCGCCTTCTCCAGCGTGGCGTCGATCAGGAACTGGCCCCAGCCGCCGCGCGTGCCGGCAAGGCGTTTTCCCTTGAGGTCGGCGGCCGATTTGATCGGCGAATCCTGGCGTACGAGAATGGCTTGTGTCTTCGCATCCGACCTTGTGCCGCCGATCGCCCTTGATCGGCGCGCCGGCCGCGTAGACGGAAAGGAACGAGAGGTCGCCGGTGTAGCCGACGTCGAGTGCGCCGGCGTTGAGCGCCTCCAGGATCGGCGCAGCCGCGGGGAATTCCGACCATTCGATCTTGTAAGGCAGATCCTTCGCGTAGCCAGAGATCTCGAGCAGCGAGCGATTGCCGCCCTTCTGGTCGCCGACGCGCAGCACGATTGCGTCGGCTGCGAATGACGTCGCGGCCGTCGACAGGGTGATGGCGGCAGCAAGCAGCGATGCGGCGAGCCGGCGGGTGACGGAATGGTGGAGGGAGTTGATGCTCATGTTGCCTGTCTTGGTGCTTTGCTCACGACGCGTGAGCGAACGATCCAGCGAGACGATCAAGTCTATGGTCGCGCGATGCGCAGTCAATGAAATGGCTAACCGTATTGCGCGCGCGATGGGCAAGGACGTTTTAGCGAGGCGCTGCTTTCGAGAACGTGCGGTGTGCGCCACTGATGCTGCGCAAGAATTAAGCAAGAGAGGGAGTAGGCCAGCACGCTGCCAACCGATGCATCGGAAGAAATCCTTTCATCGTCCCGGACGCGCCGATGGAGAGAATGACTTCGCTTCGCGCAACATTCGAAAATCCATTTCATTGACGATGCGGCGAGCACGCAGCATGATTTGCGCATCGCATCAACGAGGCGCAGCAGGCGCCGGCGAAAAGATTTTCTCTCAACGCAGCTCCGCACGGAACAGGCGCAACGCAAACTGTTGTGCAGATGGCGGAGCCGTGCCAGCGCAGGAGTGGGGACGGATGAACGACGACATCAAGCACGGCGGATCGAGGCTCGACCGGCGTCACCTGCTCCAGGCGGGGCTCGCGGCGGCATTCGCCGCGCCGCTCGGCGCCCTCGGTGCGGCACAGGCTTTTGTGCCGCACGGGATTGCGTCCGGCGTCGACTTCTCGGAATTTCCGCTGTGCCGGACGGCGTCAGATGCGCCCGCGCTCGCCGGTGCGCCGCGCAAATTGAAGCTGTCGTGGAATGCCGGCGCGGTCTGCCTTGCACCGCTGCCGGTCGCCATCGAGCACGGTTTCTTCCAGAAGCAGAATCTCGACGTCGAGCTCGTCAACTATTCCGGATCGACCGACCAGCTGCTAGAGGCGATCGCGACGGGAAAGAGCGATGCCGGTCTCGGCATGGCGCTGCGCTGGCTGAAGCCGCTGGAGCAGGGCTTTGACGTCAAGATCGCCGCCGGCACCCATGGCGGCTGCATGCGCGTGCTGACGCGCGCCGACTCCAGCGTGAGCAAGCTGGCCGATCTCAAGGGCAAGATCGTCGCGGTCGGCGATCTCGGCGGCCCCGACAAGAACTTCTTTTCGATCCAGCTCGCAAAGCTCGGCATCGATCCCAACAAGGACGTCGACTGGCGCGCCTATCCCGGCAACCTCCTCAACGTCGCCGTCGAGAAAGGCGAGGTGCAGGCGTTCCTGTCGTCCGACCCACTCGGCTATCTCTGGCTCAAGGACAGCCAGTACAAGGAAGTCGCCTCCAATCTCGACGGCGAATACCGCGACAAGAGCTGCTGCATCGTCGGCTTGCGCGGCAGTCTGGTGCGCGAGGAGCCGCAGATCGCGCGCGCCATCACGCAGGCGCTGCTCGACGCCGCCATGTTCACCTCGCAGAACCCGACAGTGGCGGCAAAATCGTTCCAGCCCTACGCGCCCAAGACGGCGTCGCTCGCCGATATCGAAGGCATGGTGCGCTACCACACTCACCACCATCACCCCGTCGGCGAAGTACTGAAGCGCGAGCTCAAGGCCTATGCCGACGATCTCAAGAGCGTGCAGGTCTTCAAACAGAGTACCGATACGGCCAAATTCGCGGAGCGCATTTATGTCGACGTATTCGCTGTCTGACGGCCTTGCTTCCGGCGCGCCGCGTCTCTCGCGCGCGCCGCTGCTTGCGAGTTGGGTCCGTGAATCCGGCGTTGGCATTCTCGCCAGCGTGGCGTGGATCGCCTTCGGCCTGTCCTGCCTGTGGTGGGAGGACGTCGGCGATTGGTCGCGAACCCATTCGCTCGGCATTGCCGCCTTTGTCATCGCGGCCGTCGCGCTGTTCGGGACCGTCGCCGCCGACTATCTCGGCTCGGCCGGCCGGGCCTTGCGCCAGCGTGCGCCGTGGCTCGTCGTGCTCGGCGTTTTCATGACCCTGTGGGAAGTCGCGACCGCGAAATTCGCCTGGCTGCCATTGCCGTTCTTCCCGCCGCCACAGTCGATCATCGAGGTCTATACAGACGATCTGCCAAAACTGCTCGACAGCGTGTTCGCCTCGGTCAAGCTCCAGCTCGGCGGCTATCTGATCGGCGCAACAGTCGGCTTCCTGACCGGCGTCTCGATCGGTTGGTCGCGCGCCGTCGGCTATTGGGTGCATCCGGTGCTGCGCTTCATCGGCCCGCTGCCGGCGACCGCCTGGCTGCCGATCGCCTTCTTCACCTTCCCGTCGAGCTGGAGCGCCTCGCCTCGACCTTTCTGATTGCGCTGGCAACCGGCTTCCCGGTCACCGTGCTGACTTGGTCGGGCGTCGCGAGTGTGAGCAACGCTTATTACGACGTCGCGCGGACGCTCGGCGCAAAGCCGTCCTTCCTGGTGTTGAAGGTCGCGATCCCCGCGGCATTGCCGCATGTCTTCGTCGGCCTGTTCATGGGGCTCGGCTCGTCCTTCGCCGTATTGGTCGTCGCCGAGATGATCGGCGTCAAGGCCGGGCTCGGCTGGTACCTGCAATGGGCGCAGGGCTGGGCGGCCTACGCCAACATGTATGCGGCGCTGATCGTGATGTCGCTGCTCTGCTCCGGCGCGATCACGCTGTTGTTCGCGATCCGCGATCGCCTGCTGGTCTGGCAGAAGGGAACCGTAAAATGGTAGCCGCAACTGCACTGGCCGAAATCGACGCTCACCCGGCCGCAGGTGCCGCGCTCGACATCGAGCAGGTCAGCCACGCCTTCGACATCGACGGTGCCGAGCTGCCGGTGCTCAGCGACGTCAGCATCTCCGTGGAGCCGGGCGAGTTCGTCGCGCTGCTCGGCCCCTCCGGCTGCGGCAAGTCGACCTTGCTGCGCCTCGTCGCAGGCCTCGACAAGCCCAGGTCCGGAACGCTGCGCGAGGACGACAGCCGCATCAGAAGCCCGCATCCCTCGCGCGTCGTCGTGTTCCAGGATCCGACACTGTTTCCCTGGCGTACGGTGCGGGACAACGTCGCACTGGGGCTGGAGGCGCAGGGCGTCTTGAAGAGCCAGCGTCATCGCGTCGATGCCGCGCTCGATCTTGTCGGCCTTGCGTCCTTCCGCAATGCCTATCCGCACCAGCTCTCAGGCGGCATGGCGCAGCGCGTCGCGCTGGCCCGCGCGCTGGTCAACGATCCCAAAATCCTCATCCTCGACGAACCGCTCGGAAAGCTCGATTCGCTGACCCGCATCACCATGCAGGCCGAGTTGGTCTCGTTGTGGCAGCGCAAGGGTTTTACCACGCTGCTGGTGACGCATGACGCCGAGGAGGCGCTGGTGCTCGCCAACCGCGTCATCGTGTTCAGCGACCGCCCGGCGCGGGTCAAGGCCGACATCCGTGTCGACCGGCCCTATCCGCGCCATCGCGGCGATCCGTATCTGGCCGATCTGCGCCGCCAGATTCTTGGCCTGCTGGGACTGGACGCCACATGGTGAGTTCGATAGCCAAGGGGCCCGTGGGCCATAGCGAGCCCGACTACATCGCACGTGCCGAGGCGCTGGCCGGGGCCTTCGCCGCGCGCGCGGCCGAACACGACCGCACCGGTAGCTTCCCGTTCGAGAATTTTCGCGAGCTGTCCGACGCAGGCCTGCTGTCGCTGACGGTGCCGGCCGCCCATGGCGGGGCCGGAGCGGGCGCACAATATGCCGCACGCGTCCTCGGCATCATCGGCAAGGCTGATCCGTCGACCGCGCTGGTGTTGTCGATGCACTACATCAATCATCTGGTGATGGCACGGAGCCCGACCTGGCCGGCGCGGCTGTCGCGCAAGCTTGCACGCGAGAGCGTCGAAGGCCTTGCGCTCGTCAACGCGCTCCGCGTCGAGCCCGAACTGGGCTCGCCTGCGCGCGGCGGACTGCCCGCGACCATTGCACGTCGCACCGAAACCGGCTGGCGGCTTTCCGGCCACAAGATCTATTCGACGGGCTCGCCGATCCTGAAATGGTATCTGGTGTGGGCGCGGACGGACGAAGCCGAGCCGCGCGTCGGACAGTTTTTGGTGTCGGCGGGCCTGCCGGGCACCCGCATCGTCGAGACCTGGGATCATCACGGCCTGCGCGCCAGCGGCAGCCACGACGTCATCTTCGACGACGTCGTGATTCCTCTCGATGCCGAGATCGATGTGCGCAAGCCGGCGGACTGGCGCGCTCCCGATGTCGCGCAGGCGACCGTCCACACGATCTTCGTCGCCGCGATCTATGACGGCGTGGCGCGGGCTGCACGCGACTGGCTGGTCGCGTTCCTGAACCAGCGGGTGCCGGCCAGCCTCGGTGCGCCGCTTGCGACCTTGCCGCGCGTGCAGGAGATCCTCGGCGCGATCGAAGCACGGCTCGCGGTCAATGCGCGTCTGATCGCATCCTTCGCCGGTGATTTCGATGACGGCATCGCGCTCTCGGCGGCCGAGTCCAATGTCATCAAGCTGACGGTGACCAACAACGCCGTCGCCGCGGTCGAGGATGCCTTGTCGCTGACCGGAAATCATGGCCTCTCCCGCACCAATCCGCTGGAGCGGCACTATCGCGACGTCCTGTGCGGTCGCGTGCACACGCCGCAGGACGATTCCACGCGCACCGGCCTCGGCCGTGCCGCATTGGGACTCTAGCTTTCAGAAAACAAACAGGGAGACGATCATGTCGATCGAGTTCATCGGTTTCATCAGCAACAACAATTCGTCCGAGACCGTCGTTCGCGAGGGACCGATCCTCAACCCGACCCACATCGAGACGGTGGCGAAGGCGCATGAGAATGCCGGCTTCGACCGCGCGCTGCTGGCGTTTCATTCAACGGCGCCCGATGCGCTTCAGGTCGCCCAGCACGTCCTCGGTGCGACCAGCCGCCTCAACGTGCTGATCGCGCAGCGCCCGGGCTTCACCGCCCCGACCCTGCTGGCGCGGCAGTTCGCAGCGCTCGACCAGTTCTCCCGCGGACGTGTCGCGCTCCACGTCATCACCGGCGGCAACGCAACCGAGCTGCGGCAGGACGGCAACACGCTCGACGACAAAGACGAGCGATACGCACGCACCTCGGAATTTCTTGATGTCCTCAAGCTGGAATGGACCAGCGACAAGCCCTTCACCTACAAGGGCAAGCACTATCAGGTCGAGAACGCGTTTTCGCAGGTGAAGCCGTATCGCCCAGATGGCATCCGGATCTATTTCGGCGGCGCCTCGGATGCGGCAATCGACGTCGCCGGCAAGCACGCCGACACCTTTGCGCTGTGGGGTGAATCCTATGCGCAGGTGCGCGACGTCACCTCACGCGTCCATAACGCGGCCGTCAGGCAAGGCCGTCCGACGCCACGCTTCAGCCTCTCGGTGCGGCCGATCATTGCCCCGACCGAGAAGCAGGCCTGGGAAAAGGCGGAAGAGCTTCTTGCGCGCGCCACCGCGCTCCAGGACAAGACCGGCTACCGCAAACCCGCCGACGGCCACGCCACGGCCGGCGCGCGGCGCCTGCTCTCGCTTGCCGACCAGGGCAGCCGCATCGACAAGCGGCTGTGGACCGAGATCGCAAAGCTCACCGGCGCCAACAGCAACACCACGGCGCTGGTCGGTACGCCGGAGCAGGTCGCGGAAGTCTTCGGCGACTATTACGACCTCGGCATCAGCCATTTCCTGATCCGCGGCTTCGATCCCCTGATCGACGCCATCGAGTATGGGCGCGAGCTGATTCCGCTGACGCGCGAGCTGGTCGCCAAGCGTCAGGCCGTTCGCGGCGAGGCGGCGGAATGATCCGCCTCATGCTAGCCGGCGCGCTGCTGTTCGGCTCGTTCGAGCTGGCGGCGGCGCAGACCACCTTGCGCGTCGGCGACCAGAAGGGCAATTCGCAGGCGGTCATGGAAGCCGCTGGCGTGCTCAAGGACGTTCCGTACAAGATCGAATGGAAGGAGTTTCCGGCGGCTGCGCCACTGCTGGAAGCGCTGAGCGCCGGCGCAATCGAGACCGGTCTCGTTGGCGATGCACCCTTCACCTTTGCCGCCGCCTCCGGCGCGCCGGTGAAAGCGATTGCCGCGATCCGGCAGACGCGGGAGGGTCTCGCCATTCTCGTGCCCGAGGCCTCGCCAATCAAGAGCTTCGCCGATCTCCGCGGCAAGAAGATCGCAACGGGCCGCGGCTCGATCGGCCATCAACTGATCCTGGCCGCGCTCGAGAAGAACGGCTGGAGTGCGGCCGACGTGCAGATTGCCTTCCTGGCGCCGTCGGACGCCAAGATCGCCTACACGCAACGCTCCGTCGACGCGTGGTCGACCTGGGAGCCTTATGTCAGCCAGGAGGAGGTGCTGTTCAAGTCGCGCCGCGTCATCACCTCGGAGGGCCTGACACCGGGGCTGAGCTTTCAAGTGGCGCGGCCTGATGCCATCCGCGACAAGCGCGCGGAGCTGACCGACTTCATCCGGCGCCTCACCGCGGCGCGGGCGTGGTCGCTGAACAATGTCGAGAGCTATGCCGCGACCTGGGGCAGGCTGATGAACATCCCGACCGCCGTGCCGCAGAATTGGCTGTCACGCGCAAAGATCAGGATCGCGCCGATCGACGACGGCGTGGTCGCGGACGAGCAGAGCACGATCGATCTCTATTTTCGCTGGGGCCTGATCAAGCAGAAGCTGGATGCGACCGAGATCGTGGATCGCTCGTTCTCGGATGCGATCGCGAAGGCAGGGTTGTAGGAACAGCTCTCGTGTCCCGGACGCGGCGCAGCGTGCAACGCTGCTCCGCAGAGCCGGGACCCATGTTGCACAGAAATGCTCGGCGATATGGGCCCCGGCTCAGCAGCGCACCGCTGAAGAAGCGCTGCGCTGCGTCCGGGGCACGAAACCTCACATGCCTCTCAAGTGTCCGTGAAGCGGAGAGAGCACCTCCTAATCCGATTGCCTTCTTCGAAACGTTCCTTCTGCATTCCTTGCTCCCGACAACACCTCCATTGCTATTTGCACCGTCTCCCTTGCGCCACGCGCGGTCCCCTCAAAAATCTTCCAGACGACCACATCGGGAGACCGGCCATGGGCCTGCAAGAAACAAAGATCGAATCGCTTCCCTTCGTCACCGCCGAACTCAACTATCTCGCGCCGGTTTCGGGCAAACCGCGCACCTACGCCTTCGATCCGCCGCCGGGCGAGCCCAAGAGCACGTCGTTGCCGGAGCCGCATCAGGTGCCGATCTTCGATGCGCGCCTGATCGCGCAAAATATCTCGCTCGATCGCGAAGGCTTTGCGCTGGTGCGGCATCCGACCCTGGTGAAGGATTTCAACAACGATGAAGAGGTGAGGGCGGTCTACTATCCCGCCGTCGAGGCCTTCCTGCGCGCAACGCTGAAAGCCGACCGCGTCTTCATCTTCGACCATACCGTGCGCAGGCGGGTCGAGGGCGCCGCGGACATTCGCGACGGCGGTCCGCGTCAGCCGGCAACGCGCGTCCATGTCGACCAGACCGCGATCTCCGGCGCCAATCGCGTGCGCGAACATCTGCCCGACGAAGCCGAAGAGCTGCTGAAGGGACGCGTGCAAGTGATCAACCTCTGGCGGCCGATTCGCGGTCCCTTGCGCGATTCACCCTTGGCGATGGCCGATGGCACGACGGTTGCGCCCGACGATCTCGTCGCCTCCGATCTGATCTATCCCAACCGTCGCGGCGAGACTTATTCGGTGAAATACAATCCGAACCATCGCTGGTTCTATTTCCCCAAGATGACGGCCGAGGAAGCGCTGCTGCTCAAGTGCTACGATTCCGCAACCGATGGCCGCACGCGCTTCGGGCCTCATACGGCCTTCGTCGATCCGACCACGCCGGCGGATGCGGCGCCGCGCGAGAGCATCGAGGTCCGGACGCTCGTGTTCCACAAACGGTAACAATGTGTGATGGCGCTGCCGGGCGTTGCCCGGCAGCGGCTCAGGAACCCACGGGAACCAACAAACGTTTGCTGCGCGGGCCAGGGCCAACCGGGAGCGGTGCCGTGCGAGCGCAGACCACGCTATTTTCTTGCCTTGCCACTTTTTCGCTTTCTGCTGTTTCCTTTGCCCACGCCGAGAGCGGGCTTGCCTCCTATTACGGATACGGAAAAGCCGGGAAAGGCCAGCTGACCTGCGCGCACCGGACGCGGCCCTTCGGAAGCGTGCTGAGGGTGTCTTACGGGAGCCGCTCGATTCAGTGCCGCGTCAACGATCGCGGCCCGTTCATCCGCGGCCGTATCGTTGACCTCTCCGTTCCCGCTGCTCGTGCGCTCGGCATGATGAGCGCCGGCGTGGTGCGGGTCTCGGTGGAATAGGCCTGCCGGCGCGCTATAGTGCGGCCCAAAGCATGGGTAAGGGGGCGCTATGGCAAAGATCAGGGTGGGACTCGTCGGCTGCGGCTTCGTGTCGGAGCTGCATATGTATGCGTTCCGGCGCGTCTACGGCGTGGATGTCGAGGTCGCGGCGGTCGCTGCGCGCGGCGACCGCGTCGTTGAATTCGCCGGCCGCCATCAGATCTCGCGGGTCTATCGCAGCTTCACTGAGCTGATCGCAGACCGCGAACTCGACGTCATCGACATCTGCACGCCGCCCAATCTGCATGCCGAAATGATCGTGGCCGCCATGCAAGCCGGCAAGCACGTGATCTGTGAAAAACCCTTCGCCGGCTATTTTGGCCGCGCGGGCGACGAGCAGCCGATCGGCAAGCATGTGCCGAAGGCGCTGATGTACGAGCGCGTGCTGGAGGAGATGGACGCGACACGGGCTGCGATCGAACGTACCGGAAAGCTCTTCATGTATGCCGAGGACTGGATCTACGCACCCGCGGTGACCAAGACCGCGGAGATCATCAGGGCGACGAAAGACAAAATCCTGTTCATGAAGGGCGAGGAGAGTCATTCCGGCTCGCATGCGGCCCATGCCGCGCAATGGGCGATGACCGGCGGCGGCTCGTTGATCCGGATGGGCTGCCATCCGCTCTCCGCCGTGCTGTATCTCAAGCAGGTTGAAGCCAAGGCGCGCGGCGAGACTATCCGCGTCGCCAGCGTCACCGGCGATGTCGGCAATGTCACGGCCAACCTCAAGCCGGAGGAGCGCACTTACATCAAGGCCAATCCCGTCGACGTCGAGGATTGGGGCACACTCACCGCCACCTTCTCGGACGGTACCAAGGCCACCGTGTTCTCCGGCGACATGATCATGGGCGGCGTGCGCAATCTGATCGAGACCTATACGTCAGGCGGCTCGCTGTTCGCCAACATCACGCCGAACACGCATCTGATGAGCTACCAGACCTCCGAAGAGAAGCTCGCCTCGGTCTACATCACCGAAAAAGTCGACCGCAAGACCGGCTGGCAATATGTCTGCCTCGAGGAGGAATGGACGCGCGGCTATCTCCAGGAAATCCAGGACTTCATGGAATGCGCCGCGAGCGGAAGGCCGCCGCTGTCCGACCTGGCGCTGGCGTATGAGACGATCAAGGTGAACTACGCCGGCTATTGGGCGGCGGAGGAGGGGCGAAGGGTGGTGTTGTAGGGCGAGCGGCGAGCCACCCTCTCCCACAAGGGAAGAGGGACGCACCGTCTGCGCGGCTTCAATCCTACGTCCCGTAAGTCGACCCCTTCGGCAGCGGGAATACCGGGTCTTGCGTCCTGATGTTCGTCGGCCACACCACCGAGATGTGCTCGCCGGCATTCTGCATCACGACCGGCGTCGAGCGTTCGTTCTGGCCGGAAAGCGGCGTGCCGGGCGGGAAGAATTTCACGCCATAGCCCTGGATGGTGCCGCCGGCGGGAAATGTCGACGTCGAGCGCGGCTTTGCGAATGGCCTCGGGCTCGAAGCTGCCGTATTTCTCCTTGGCGACCGGCAGCACGTTGTTGATCAGCACCCAGGTCTGGTTGAAACCCATCGAGCAGTGCGGCGGCACGTCGGTCGCGCCGGTCTTGGCCTGGTAGCGCGAGACCATGGTCTTGGTCAGATCGCCGATTCCAGGCGCAAGCTTCGCCGGATCGAGCAGCTGCGCCGGCACCGGATCGATGTTGCAGAAATTGTCGATGTCTGCGCCGAAAGTCGCGCGCAACTTGTCGAGCTGGCTATAGCCGGCGCCCGCGCCGAACAGCATCTTGAAGCGCAGGCCGCTCTCGCGGGCCTGGCGCAGGAACAGGGTGATGTCGGGGTTGTAGCCGGCATGCGAAATCACGTCGGCCTTGGCGCGTTTGATTTTTGTGACCAGCACCGACAAATCCGGGGCCGAAGCCGAATAGCCCTCTTTCAGCACGATCTGAAGTCCGGCTTCTTTCGCATAGGCCTCGTCTGCGGCGGCGACGCCAACACCGTAAGGGCCGTCCTCGTGGATCAACGCGATCTTGACGTCCTTTGGCTCCATGCCGAGCTTCGCCTTGGCATGCTCGCTCATGAAGCCGGCAAAGGCCTGTCCATATTGGTCGGAATGGATCTGCGCGCGAAAGACATATTGCAGGTTCTTGTCCTTGAACACGGCGGTCGAGACCGCGGTCGTGATCCAGAGGATCTTCTTCTGCTGCTCGACCTTTGCCGCCATCGGTACCGCATGCGCGCTGGAATAGACGCCGTTGATGATGTCGATCTTTTCCTGGCTGATCAGCCGCTCGGCCTCGTTGATCGCGACATCGGCCTTGCTCTGCGAGTCCGCCGCGACCGGCACGATCTTGGTCTTGCCGCCGATGCCGCCTTTTTCGTTGACGAGGTCGATGGCGATCTGTGCGCCGACCGAGGAGGCGACCGAGCCGCCGGCGGCGAACGGGCCGGTGAGGTCGTAGATCAGGCCGATGCGCAAATTCTCGGCTTGCGCCTGGGCCCTTGTCCAATCGAGGCTGAGTGCGGCGGCAGCAGCCGCCGAGCTCTTCAGCAGCTGCCTGCGTGAAGTCGGCATCCTATCCTCCCTCAAAAACCGTCCGATGACTGGTCTTGCTTATCTTTTTACGAAGTATGGGGAGCGGGACGGCGGAAAGTCAACATGGCGAAAGTCGGGGTCCCTCCTCCGCGGCGCAGAACGCAATTGCGAAATGAGTGGCGATGAGATCGTGCGCTACTGTTTCAAGCGACGGGCGTAACTGCCCAGGTCCGTTTGCTCGGTTAGGCGACGCTGAGTTTGTGGATGAGTTGTGTGGGGCATCGGGACAATGTTTCGAGCATGTTCCATCCGCGCTTTCGAGCGGTACCGATCAGGGTGCGAAGCGTGGCGAAATTGTCTGCGCCTTGTGAGGTGCGGAAGCCGGCAGAGATCTTCTGCCGCAATTTCATCATCCGAGCATCGCGCTCGGCCTCGTTGTTGGTAAACGGCACCGCCGAGTTGTGCAGAAACAGCAGCACCGCCTCTTTATGTAACTTGAGGCGCAACAGGAGATTATGGCCCGTGCGCCGTCTGATCCGCCCGCGCTTGATGTCGCGAGGCAGCGCGGGTAGCGCCTCGTGCCAGGCGATACCGGCGCGGATAATGCGGTCATAAAGTCGCTCGGCGGCGCGGATTCTGTTGGGACGCAGCGCGCCTGTCTGATCGGTTGGATGCTCTGACGCCAGATTGACCTCGTGGCACAGGCAGCGGAGCAACCCGCGCATGCGCCGGGCCCAGGCCTCGCCATCGATGTCCACCAGCGCCGTCAACTCGCGCAGGTGATGCGCATTGCACAGCGCATGCGTGACACCGGACATCTGAAAATAGGATGTCCAATGGTCGTGCACAACGATATGCGCCGCTTGCGTCAGCACCTCGCCGCGCCTGGGTGAGACGCGATAATGCACCAGCCCATTGATCCCGGGCGGTGCCCGCGACATGCAGCCATTGCGGCGTGGCGCCCACCCAGAACCCGGTCTCATCCAAATGCTTGACCGGTGCCCGGCGGATTTGCTCGCAGACTGCCGCAGCGAAATCCTGCGTCCGGCTGGCAGCCCGGGCGATCATTTGTCCGATCGTGCCGGCCGAGATGGTCACGCCAAACAGATCGGAGAGGATTTGCCCGAGCCGATCTTCAGGCAGAAACTGTCCCGCCGACAGATAGGTCACCACAGCGGCCAACCGGACGCCATATTGCGCCGGCGCCCTTACCTCGGGTGGAAACGATCCTGTCGTGACCGCGCCACAGCCGCTGCATTTGCAACGATAGAGCTGATGCTCCGTGACGAGCAGCGGCGCCGGCGCCGGCAGATCGAACACCTGACGGCTGCCGACAAGTTCCAGCTGTTCACCCTCCAGCGCCATTCGGCAGCGCCCGCATCTGACAGGGCGATGCATGATCGTATGATCGACCCGTTCGGACCGCTTCAAGTGTTTGCCTGCATGGCCGGGCTGGCCGCCGGGCTTCTTCAACCCTCGCTCACGCAGGCTCTGTGTCCGGCGAGAAGCCTGGCCCGGTCCATCGCTCGAAGGCGGCTTGCTGCTATTGGAGCTGTCCAGACCAAGCCGACGCTCCAGATCGGCCACACGCACCGTCAGCAATGCGTTCTGCTGCTCCAACATCAGGTTGCGCTCCTGCAACTCCCCAATCAGGGCCAGCAGGGCGTCCACAGACAATGAGGAATTTGGCGGCGTCACCCATACCTTGACTCACAAACACATGTGGTCAGTCAAGAGAATACAAACGGCCACCTGGGCAGTTACCGACGGGCAAGGTAATTTGCGGTCTTCCCGCCGGCTTCGGCGATCTGATGCGGTGTCCCCGATGCCACGATACGGCCGCCCTCGTCACCGGCGCCGGGGCCGAGGTCGATGATCCAGTCGCAGTGAGAGACGACATCCATGTCATGCTCGACCACGATCACGCTGTTGCCGGCCTCCACGATCCGCTCGAGCTGGGCGATCAGCCGCTCGACATCCTGCGGATGAAGACCGGTGGTCGGCTCGTCGAGGACGTAGAGCGTGTGACCGCGTTGCGGCCGCATGAGCTCGGTCGCGAGCTTGATGCGCTGGGCTTCGCCGCCCGACAATTCGGTGGCGGACTGGCCAAGGCGGATATAGCCGAGGCCAACCTCGCGAACGACCGCTAGCGAGCGGTTCAGTGTTGGATCTGCGCGGAAGAATTCGTAGGCCTCGTCGACGCGCATCGCCAGCACATCCGCGATGGATTTTCCGCGGATCTTCACCTCGAGCGTCTTGTCGTTGTAGCGCGCGCCCTTGCAGGTCGGGCAGGGCGCATAGACGCTGGGCAGGAACAGAAGCTCGACGCAGACAAATCCTTCGCCCTCGCAGGTGCTGCATCGGCCTTTCGCGACATTGAAGGAGAAGCGTCCGGCATCGTAGCGGCGGGATTTTGCCTGCGGCGTCGCGGCGAACAGCTTCCGGACATGGTCGAACAGGCCGGTATAGGTCGCAAGGTTGGATCGTGGCGTGCGGCCGATCGGCTTCTGATCCACCACGACGAGACGATCGACCTGGTCGAGGCCGGCGACAATCCTGCCGCCCAATGTCTCGACCATTGGTGCCAGACTGTCGTCGTCCGCTTCCGCGCCACGTGTATGGCCGAGGTGCTCCGCCACGGCATCGACGAGGAATTGGCTGATCAGGCTCGATTTGCCGGAGCCCGACACGCCGGTCACGCTGGTGAGAACACCCAGTGGGATATCGACGCTGAGGCTGTGAAGATTATTCCGGGTCACCCCCCGGACTTTCAGATGCCCCTTCGGCGCGCGACGGACCGTCGGCAGCGGCTTTCGTGGATGCGCGAGATAACGAGCGGTTCGCGATTGCTCGATTTGGCCAAGCCCACCGGCTGGCCCACTGTAGAGGATGTTCCCGCCGCCCTCGCCGGCGTCCGGCCCGACATCCACCAGCCAGTCGGCATGCCGGATCACCTCGATCTCGTGCTCGACCACGAAGATTGAATTGCCCGCGTGCTTCAGCCGGTCCAGCGCCCGTAGCAGCGCCTCGGTGTCGGCGGGATGCAAGCCTGCCGAGGGTTCGTCGAGCACGTAGACGACGCCGAACAGGTTGGAGCGGACCTGTGTCGCAAGTCGCAGCCGCTGCAACTCGCCCGGGGACAGCGTCGGCGTGCTGCGCTCGCAAGCGAGATAGCCGAGGCCGAGGTCGAGCAGGACGGCTAGTCGCGCCGACAGATCCTCGCTGATGCGCCTGGCGACGATGGTCTTCTCCGATGCCTCTTCCGTCGATGCCCTTGCGAACGGCTTTATCACCTCCTGCAGCTGCTTGAGCGGCAGATGCGACATCTCGGCGATATTGAGGCCGGCGAATTTGACCTTGAGCGCCTCGGGCTTCAATCGCGTGCCGTGGCAGGTCGGGCAGTCCTGGGTGATCATGAATTGCGCGACGCGGCGCTTCATCATCGCACTCTCCGACTTGGCATAGGTCTGCATCACGTAGCGCTTTGCGCCGGTGAAAGTGCCCTGATAGCTCGGCTCCTCCTTGCGGCGAAGGGCTCGTTTGACCTCGGCCGCAGTGTAACCGGCATAGACCGGAACGGTCGGCTGCTCCTCCGTGAACAGGATCCAGTCGCGGTCCTTTTTAGGCAGCTCACGCCAGGGCTTGTCCACGTCGTAACCGAGCGTCGTCAGGATGTCCCGGAGGTTCTGCCCCTGCCAGGCACTCGGCCAGGCCGCGACGGCGCGCTCGCGGATGGTCTTGGTGTCGTCGGGCACCATGGAGTTTTCGGTGACGTCGAGCATCCTGCCGATACCGTGACAGGTCGGGCAGGCTCCTTCCGGCGTGTTCGGCGAGAACGATTCCGCATAGAGCATCGGTTGTCCGCGCGGGTAATCGCCGGCACGGGAGTAGAGCATCCTGAGCAGGTTCGAGATGGTGGTCACGCTGCCGACAGACGACCTCGTCGTCGGCGCGCCGCGCTGCTGCTGGAGCGCTACGGCGGGCGGCAGGCCTTCGATGTCGTCGACCTCTGGGATTTGCATCTGGTGGAACAGCCGCCGCGCGTAAGGCGACACCGATTCCAGATATCGACGCTGCGCCTCGGCATAGATCGTTCCAAAGGCGAGCGAGGATTTCCCTGATCCCGACACGCCCGTGAACACGACGAGGGCGTTGCGGGGAATGCGAACGTCGACGTTCCTGAGGTTGTGCTCACGCGCGCCTCGCACACGAACGAAGCCGTCGTCCTGCATCAGTCTATCGGGTTGTCTTGATCGGTCGTCCATCTGGCTGTTCCAGCCGCGCATAGGAGGTTAACGGCAAGATCGCAGGATGGGTCCTCCGATGCCAGCGCACCAGCTGCGTTCTGCACAAAGCGAAGGCCCGTCGCAGTTGAAGCGACGGGCCTTGCAAGGGTGATGGGGCGCTCGGTACCGAGCCCGGCGCCCAGCCCGAAGTGCTACTGCGACAGCTTCACGAAGCTCGGAAACTTCAGCTTGCCCTCCGCGATCTTCTCGGGCCAGACCACGATCTGCTTGCTGTCCTGCCACTGGAAGACCAGACCGGATACGGTCGTGGGACCGGACTTGATGCCGTGGGTGAACTCGTCGTCCTTGCCGTAGAATTGGATGCGGCCGATCGTGCCCTCGTAGTCGGTCTTTTCGAGCTCGGTGACCATCTTGTCGGGATCGGTCGAGCCCGCGCGCTTGATCGCCTCCGTGATGAAGTAGACCTCGTCATAGGCGGTGTAGCCGGTATAGGCCGGCGGCGAGCCGAACTTGGCCTGGAACGCCGCCGCGAACGGCTTTGTCTTGGAGGTCACGGCGACGTCGGGCGTGGCGACCGCCAGCGACGGCACTCCGTCGGCGGCACCATTGGTGTCCTTCCAGAAAGTCGGGCTCAGCGCCTGCGCGCTGATGCCGAACATCGGGATCGGCACTTGCTGGTTCTTCCACTGCACCGTCGGCTGCACGCCGACATGAGAGATGCCGGTGACGATCACGTCCGGCTTCTTGCCCTCGATGTTGTTGAAGATCGGGGTGAAGTCGGTGGTGTCGGGCGAGAACCGCACATGCTCGACGACCTTCAGGCCTGCTTTCGGAAGGCAGGCCTCGTAGCCAACGTCGAGCGGCTTGGTCCAGGCCGCGTCCTCGCTCATGATAGCGGCCGTCTTGAACTTGAGCTTGTCCACGAGCAAGTCCTTGGCAGCGTCGCAGACCAGCTGGGCTTGCGCCGCCGAGGTCAGATAGCCGTGGAAGGTGTACTTGTTCTTCTCGTAGTCGTTGTGGATCGCCTTGGTGATCTCGTTCGAGGCCGCGCCGGGCGTGATCAGCGGCATCTTCAGCCGCGCCGCCCAGGGCTCGAGCGCCAGCACGACTTCGCTGATATAGCTCGCGATCACGGCCGACACCTTGTCCTCGCTCACGGCACGCTGGAAGGCGCGCACCGAGTCCGCCGAGGAGCTCTTGTTGTCGTAGGTCACGATCTCGATTTTGCGGCCGAGGATGCCGCCTTTGGCGTTGATCTCGTCGGCGGCGATCTGCGCGCCGCCGGGCGTCGCGGCGCCCGCGATCGACTGCACTTCGGCGATGACGCCGATCTTGATCGGATCATTCGACTGCGCGTAGGCGGGGGCGGCGAGGCACAGCGCCAGCGCAGAGGTGAGGAGGCTGCTGCCGAGAATCGTAGATAGTCGCATGGTCGTTTCCCTTCTTGTTTTGTTGTTGGGCTGTGAATTACAGGAAATCGGCGCCAGCCTCCGCGGCGAAGCGGCCGGGATCGCCCTCCCAGACGATCCTTGCATGTTCGAGCACGTAGACGCGGTCGGCATGTGGAAGCGCGAAAGTCACGTTCTGCTCGCCGAGCAGCACCGTGATCGACGTCGTCTGCCGCAGTTTCGTTAACGCCTTGGACAGGAGTTCGAGGATGACAGGGGCGAGGCCCAGCGTTGGCTCGTCCAGGATCAGGATCTGCGGCTGCATCATCAGCGCGCGGCCGATCGCGAGCATCTGCTGCTCGCCGCCGGAGAGCGTCTGAGCCATTTGGCCCTGGCGTTCCTTCAGGATCGGGAACAGCTCGAACAGCCAGGCGAGCTGCGTCGCGCGCTTGTCGTCGGTCAGATGTTGACCGCCGAGATCGAGGTTTTCCCGAACGCTCATCTCGCCGAACAGTTCTCGCGATTCCGGGCACTGCACAAGACCGCTGCGCGCGATCCTGGCCGGCGTCGTGCCGCGCAGCTTCTCGCCTCCGCGCGCGATCTCGCCGCTATAAGGCAGGAAGCCGGAGATGGTGTTGAACAGCGTGGTCTTGCCGGCGCCGTTGAGGCCGACGATCGAGACGAATTCGCCCTCGTGGACGTGGATCGAGACGTTCTCCAGCGCCTGCGCCTTGCCATAGAACACGCTGACATTCTCGACCTGGAGCAGCGGCACCTTGTCCTTGAAGCTGGTCTCGGGCCGCGCGTGGGTCTCGATAGCGCCGCCGAGATAGACCCGGCGCACGGTCTCGTTCTTCATGACGTCCTCGGCCTTGCCGGTGACGATCTCCTCGCCGAGATACATCGCGAGCACGCGGTCGACCAGGGCCGCGACGCTCTTGACGTTGTGGTCGACCAGCATCACCGCGCGGCCTTCGTCGCGAAAACTGCGGATCAGGTCGGAGAAGACGTCGACCTCGCCGCGCGTCAGGCCAGCGAAGGGTTCGTCAACCAGCACCACCTTCGGATCACGCGCGATCGCTTTCGCAAGCTCGAGCCGGCGCAGGTCGGCAAAGGGCAGCGTCGGCGGGCGGCGATTCATGACGGCGCCCAAACCGACGCGGTCGGCAATCCATTTGGCGCGCTCGACCAGCGCCTTGTCCGGGAACAGCATGAACAGGCTGTCCGGCAGCAGCGCCACCATGATGTTCTCCAGCACCGTCTGCCGGTTCAGCGGCCGGGAGTGCTGGAACACCATGCCAAAGCCCTTGCGCGCGATCTTGTGCGCGGGAAGGCCGGCGACGTTCTCGCCTTCGAAGATCACTTCGCCGGCGGTCGGGCGCTCGATGCCCATGACGCTCTTCATCGCGGTCGACTTGCCCGAGCCGTTCGGCCCGATCAGGCCAAAAATCTCGCCGCTGTTGACCTCGAAGCCGAGGTTCTTCACCGCCGTCAATCCGCCGAAGCGCTTGGTCAGGCCGCGGACTTCCAGCACGGCCCGGTTTGAAGCCTTCATATCCATCACGAGCGCGCCTCACGCGAGAGAGCCGCTCCGAGGAAGCCGCCGGGGAAGAACAGCACGACGAGGAGCGCGACCGCCGAGACGATGAAGGTCGCGAGCTCGCCGGTCGGTCTGAGGAATTCGCCGGCGACGATCAGGAAGATCGCGCCCAGCGCCGCGCCAAGCACCGTGCGCCGGCCGCCCAGTACGGCCGAGACGATGACGTTGACGCCGACCGCGACGTCGACCACGGTGCCGACCGAGGCGGTGCCGAAGTAGAACACCAGCAGCGCGCCTGACAACCCTGAGAAGAACGCGCTGACGATGAAGGCGGCAAGCTTGTGCTTGACGATGTTGAAGCCGAGCGCGCCGGCCTGCACCGGGTCCTGGCCGCTCGCCTGCAGCACCAGCCCGACCGGCGATTGCGACAGGCCGTAGAGGATCGCGGCCGAAATCGTCATGAAGCCAAGCGCGATCCAGTAGTTGGCGCCGGCATTGATGGTGATGACATCCGGGATGGTCAGGCCGATCTCGCCGCCGGTGAGATCGGCAAACACCACGATGAAGTTTTGCAGCATCAGCACCGCGACCAGCGTGGTCAGGCCGAAATACGGCCCGCGCACCCGGAGTGCCGGCAGCGCCAGCACGAGGCCGGCGATCACGGAGGCGAGTGCGCCGAGCACGATGCAAAGATAAACCGACCAGCCGAACTGGGCATTGAGGATGCCGGCGGTGTAGGCGCCGACGCGCGATCAGGAACGTTGGGCCGAAATTGACCTCGCCGGCGAAGCCGAACAGCAGGTCCCAGGCCATCGCGAACACGCCGAAATAGAAAGCGACGGTGAGCAGCCCGAGCACGTAGCCGGAGACGTAGAGCGGCAGCGTCGCCGCGATGATGACGAGCGCGAGCGAGATGAAGAACAGGCGAGTCGTAAAGAAGCTGGCCATCTCAGCGCCTCCCCAGAAGGCCCTGGGGCCGGATGTACATCACGAACACGAGCAGCAGCAGCGCCGGAATGGTGCGGTAGGCCGGCGAGACCAGATAGGCCGTGAGGGTTTCGAGATAGCCGACCACGAAGGCCGCGATCAGCGAGCCGGAGACGCTGCCGAGACCGCCGAGCACGACGATCGAGAATGCGCTCGCCGTCAGCGGTCCGACGCTGTAGGAACTGACGCCGAGGAACATTCCGAGCAGCACGCCGGCGATGCCGGCGAGGATGCCGTAGATCGCCCACACCACGACATAGATGTTGGTGAGCTCGAGCCCGAGCAGGGTGACGCCGCGCGGGTTCATCGATGCCGCCAGCACCGCCTTTCCGGTGCGGGTGCGGTTCACCAGCAGCCACAACAGCGCGATGACGAAGCAGCACACGATGGCGGTAAAGATCTCGTTCTTGGGTGTGCGGACGCCGAGGATCTCGACGACGCCATCGACGATCGGCAGCACGGTCTTGGCGTTGTTGGTGAAGAAATAAGCGATCACCTCCTGGATCATGATCCCCCACAGCAGCGTGCCGGTGAGGACGAAGATCTCCTTCTCTTCATTCGGTATGCGCCGGGAGTCCTGGATCGGCTTCACCACTGCGAAATAGGTGGCAAAGGCTGTCAGGAGGGCAACGCCGACGCCGATCAGTGCGCCAGCATAGGTGCCGACATTGAGGATGCTGGCGGCGGCCCAGGCCGCCACCGCTGCCGCCACCATGATGGCACCGTGGGAGAGGTTGAGCACACCAGAGACACCGAAGATCAGTGTGAAGCCGGTGGCACCGAGAGCGTAGAGAGCGC
Organism: Bradyrhizobium sp. LM2.9; assembly: GCF_054056555.1. Taxonomy (NCBI): domain Bacteria; kingdom Pseudomonadati; phylum Pseudomonadota; class Alphaproteobacteria; order Hyphomicrobiales; family Nitrobacteraceae; genus Bradyrhizobium; species Bradyrhizobium sp. LM2.9. Next base: position 3,721,961 of record NZ_JBSRYJ010000002.1, on the reverse strand, counting down.
TGATGGCAAAGCCATCAATCAGAATCTGGAAAGCTCGCATCTATGATTGGCCAGACGATCTTGCTGGAGGAATGTGCTGCGGAAAGCCGCGTGTGGAAGCTCCCGGGAAGTGGTCCCGGGAGCTGTTCCGGCTAGTTCGAGAGCTTGATGAAACTCGGGAACTTGACGTCGACCTTGGCGACATCCTTGGGCCAGACTGCGCTCTGCTTGCCGTCCTGCCATTGCAGCATCAGTCCGGTGATCAGGCCCTTGCCGTATTTGATCGAGTGGGTGAACGGATCGTCCTTGCCGTAGAACTGGACGCGGCCGATCGTGCCTTCCCAGTCGGTCTTCTCGAGCGCATCGACGAGCTTGTCGGCGTCGGTCGAGCCGGCGCGCTTCACGGCATCGGCGATGTAGTACACCTCGTCGTAAGAGGTGTAGCCGGCATAGGAGGGATAGTTGCCGAACTTCTTCTTGAAGGCTTCTGCGAACGGCACCGACTTCGGCGTCACCGCGACGCCGGGCCCGGAAACGCCCTGGTAGAGCACGCCTTCAGCGGCCTGGTTGGTATCCTTGCCAAAAGTCTCGTTGGTGGCCTGCGACGAGATGCCGAACATCGGGATCGGCACCTGCTGGTTCTTCCACTGCACCGTCGGCTGCACGCCGACATGGGAGATACCGGTGATGATCACGTCGGGCTTTGAGCCCTCGATCTTGTTGAAGATCGGCGTGAAGTCGGTGGTATCAGGCGAGAAGCGGATGTGATCGAGCACCTTGAGCCCGATCTTGGGCAGGCATTCCTCGTAGCCGACGTCGAGCGGCTTGGTCCAGGCAGCGTCCTCGCTCATGATGACCGCGGTCTTCATGTGCATCTTGTCGACGAGGAGGTCCTTGGCGCCGTCGCAAACCGAGAGCGCCAGTGCCGCTGACGTCAGATAGCCGTGGAACGTATACTTGTTCTTCTCGTAATCGGCGTGGACGCTTTTGCTGATCTCGTTGGAAGCAGCACCGGGCGTCACGAACGGCGTTTTCAGCCGCGAAGCCCAGGGCTCCAGCGCCAGCACGACCTCGCTGATGTAGCTGGCGATGACGACCTGCACCTTGTCCTCGTTCACCGCGCGTTGGAACGCGCGCACTGAATCTGCCGAGGAGGAGTGATTGTCGTATCCGATGATCTCGATCTTGCGGCCGTCGACGCCGCCAGTGGCGTTGATCTCGTCGGCGGCAAGCTGTGCCGCCTGAGGGATGGAGGCGCCGGCAATCGCCTGCGCTTCCGCGATCACGCCGATCTTGATGGGATCGGCGGCAAGTGCCGCGCCTGACGCCGTCATCAACGCACCGGCCGCGGCCGCACCGAGCGATATTCGCAATGCTACAGAGAGTCGTTTCTTCATGTTATTCTCTCCCTTTGAAAAGGCCTCTTGTGAGCCATTATGTCGGCAACTATACCGGCGGAGGCATTCTCGGCAAGTGAAACCGCGTTCAGGATTGCGACAGACGAACTAAAGTCTAGCGCTGCGCAAATAGCGGGCGGGAGAGCTGCCGGACCCGTTTCACGCGCAGGCATGCAGATTTCGTCGGTAGGCATGCGCTGCTATCGCGCCCAGCAACCGGATCGTTGAATTGCGATGCCGTCGCGTTGGCTCAGCGCGCTCGCAGCAGCGACGGATCGAGCGGCTCGAGCCGCGCGGGATCGAAGGGCGAGATGTCGACGTTGCGCGTCGCACCCTCGGCGATCAGTTGCGCCATTGCCTCGCCCGTGGCGGGTGCATTCAGGATGCCCCACACATTGTGCCCGGTCGCAACATAGAGGCCGTCGCTCTGCGGTACCCGGCCGATCAGCGGCAGGCCGTCCTGTGTCAGCGGCCGGAAGCAAGCCTGCCGCGCAATGATCCTCTCGGAGCGGAACAGCGGCGACAGCCGCTCGGACATGGTTTGCAGGCGCGCGATCGCGTCGTGGTCCGGCGTCACGGCGGCTGGATCGAGCGGAAGCGGCGCGAAGTCGGAGAGCGGTGATATGCGTGCTGCCGTCAGCGCGAGGAAAGACCTCGACCGACACGGCGCTGCCATTCTCTTCAGACTCCAGAAACAGCGCATCGGCCGGCGCATCCGTGCCGGTGTCGTACACGATGCTCGGGCTGCGCTGGCCGAAGACGGCGGGCAGGCTCATCCATTGCGCGGCGAGCAGCGACCATGGTCCCATCGCGATCACGACGGCGTCCGCTTCGACGGTGCGGCCGTCGACCTCGACGCCCGTCGCGGTCGTGCCGTCCGCATCGCGCATGATACCGGCCACGTTGCCGGAACGAAGCTCGGCGCCTTGCGCGAGCGCCGCGTTCATCACGGCTGAGGTGAATTTTTTGGGGTGAACGATCGCAGTGGTCTCCGTCGTGCCGATGCGCTGTGCGATGATGACGCCGTTGCTGAGCCAGCCGAGCGCGGAGGGTGCATCCCGGCGCGGATGGCCATCGGCAGCAACGAAGCCGCTATAAGCGGTCATCGGGCGATAGCCCCAATCGCCTGCGATCTCTTCCGGCAGTTGCGCATGAATCGCAAAGCTCCGTCGCGCCAGCGCATCGAGCGGCGAGCCCTCGCACCAGTTGCGCGCGAGGAAGCCGCCCGCCTTGCCTGATGCTGCGGCCGCGACGTCTGTCCGCTCCACGACGATGACGTCGATGCCGCGGCGGCGGAGAAACCAGGCGGTGCAGGCCCCGATCACGCCGCCGCCGCAGATCACAACGCGCATGAATTCCCTCTACACAATGAAATCCTTCGCATGGAGATCCGCGGTATGGACCCCCTCCAGCTGCCATGCGCATGATCGCTGATGGAACTACCGGAGTCTCCGCTGAACGCGGCGGACGATCTGTTTTTCATCGATGCAATGACGACGTCATTGTCGGCAGGCCCGGGTCTCCAAACTCAGTCACGAATTGCTGGGTCCCAACGCTGACGATGATGGTGTCGTTTGGCATACGGCGCATCGCGCAACTCCCGGTTCAAGCCGGGCGCGGGAACGAAGAGCAGCATGCCTTCGCGCCGCACTGCGGCCTTGGCGTGCCATTCAATCTTCGTTGGATTGATGGCGGAGATTTGCCCGAGGCGTAACTTGATTGCGACCAGGGAACCGCAACTCTGCGCACGCGTTCGAACTGCTGTCACAACGCGCAAGTTCGCCGCGGTGCTCGTGACCGTTATTTGTGCAGATCGCACCCGCGGAAAGCGATCGGGCGCCGGCGGTCCACGCCGACGCCCGTGCTTGCGGTCTCTCGCGCGGGCTCAGCCGGGCCCTGCGCCTTGCGTGGCCGTATACACCGCGTAGACCGACTGGCTCGCGGCCATGAACAGACGGTTGCGCTTGGGGCCGCCGAAGCAGATGTTGCCGCACACTTCGGGCAGCCGGATGCGGCCGAGCAGCTTGCCGTCCGGCGACCACACCGTCACGCCGCTGTAGCCGACGGCGCGGCCGGCATTGCTGGCAGCCCAGACATTGCCGTTGACGTCGCAGCGCACGCCGTCCGGCCCGCACTTCACGCCGTCGATCACGCACTCGCTGAACCGCTTTTGGTTGGTGAGCTTGTTGTCGCCGCCAACGTCGAACACGAATATCTCGCCCTTGCCGCCGGGCCCGGTGTCGCCGGGTCCCTTGCCGGTCGACACGACGTAAAGCTTCTTGAAGTCCGGCGAAAAGCACAGGCCGTTCGGATCTGGCACCTGCTCCTCGGTGACGACGAGATCGACACGGCCCGAGGGATCGATGCGATAGCAATTGGTCGGCAGTTCGCGCTTGCCCGGCACGAAGCCGGCCGGCTGCCCAATCCGCGGATTGAGCTTGCCGCCGGAGTTGGTTGGACCGCCTGCGGCATCGGGCTCGCCTTCGTAGAGCTGGCCGCCATAGGGCGGATCGGTAAACCAGTAACTGCCGTCGGGATGCGCGACGACATCGTTAGGCGAGTTCAGCTTCTTGCCGTTGTAATTGTCGCAAAGCACGGTCGCGGTGCCGTCGTGGTCGTAGCGCGTCACCCGCCGGGTCAAATGTTCGCAGGAGAGCTGGCGGCCCTGAAAGTCGAACGAGTTGCCGTTGGAATTGTTGGACGGCGAACGAAACACGCTGACGCGGCCGTCGTCCTCGCTCCAGCGCATCTGCCGGTTGTTGGGAATGTCGCTCCACAGCAGATAGCGGCCCTGTGCACTCCACGCCGGGCCTTCACCCCACAGCACTCCCGTATAGAGACGTTTGATCGCCGTGTTGGGCTGGGCGAGATCATTGAAGGACGGATCGACCGCAATGATGTCGGGGTCCCAGAAATAGGTGGTCGGGGCACCGTTGGGACCGAAATCGCGTGGCGGGGTGGTGATCGTCGTCGGCGGTGCGGCGGGTCCGGTCTGGGCCAGCGCGGAGCCGGCGCCGGCCATCGCGGCGGCGGCACCCAGCGCGAGCCCCTGAACGAGTGTTCGTCGTGAAAGCGCAGCATCCTGGTCACGCTGCTCGTGGTCACGAGCTTCCTGGCGTGTCATCGCGTCCTCCCGGTCATGTTCGGCTAGCCGGTTGATCCGGCCGAGCAGGGCAAGTTAGTCCGGTCCGATGACGGTTGCGAGGGGGAGGTACGCATCCTGCGCGTGATATCGGGCCGGCAAAAGCGTGGGAACGTCGAACATGGAAACGACAAATTCGTCCCCGCGTGACGGCTTTCCTGGAACGCCTTCGGAGCGTTGCCAAACTGTGGAGCATGTCAAGCCTTGACCTCCTGCGCGACGCTGGCAGAACGTCACTCGGGGTGTAAAGTCGGAGTTCGCCGTGGTCGCTGTCGTCGTACTGGTTTTGCTGCTCGGGATTGCATTTGCGGCCGGCTATTTCACCCGCGACCACGTCTCCCGCAAAAGGCGAGCTGAGGCGCGCCGCTGGCGCGAGTACTCCGAGCCGGAGTGGCTCGGTGCCAACGCGCCGGCCAATACCAACGAGGTCGCGAACGCCGATCAAGCCGCGCCGGTCGCGACCGGCGAGCTGGGTCAGATGCTGGACCGCTGGGAGACCAGGGCTCGCACTCGCCGCGCGGGATAGCTAGCGGCGGAAGGCGCAAGCACTTGCAGCACATCTGGTGATATCGCCCGCGCTGCAATCACGTCAGCCTTTCTGTCCATCTTTTGGCGTTGCAGTTGCTCCTATTTTTCGTCTAGAAACGGCCGATCGAGCCCCCCGGCAACCAACCGTCAACGGTTTTGACCGAGGATTTGAGGGCTCAACAGGGTCTGGCAATGCTGATTCGCGGCCAAATCGATGGGATTTCGGGGGAGGTGGCTCTGGCCGCCGCCACGATCCCGGCCGCGCTGCTGCCCTCCCTCCTTATTGGCGGGCTTCTTCTTACTTGCCCCTGAGGGCCGGCTGGGCGCCATGCGCCTGGGCGCTCAGGGGTTGGTCGAGATCACCGGACACCTCAAGCGCCCAGAAAACTGATGGCGCAGAAGCTCAAAAGGAAATTTTGAAATGGCTACCGTGAACAAGTCCGAGAAGGACCGCGTCATCATTTTCGATACCACCCTGCGCGATGGCGAGCAGTGCCCCGGCGCCACCATGACCTTCGAGGAAAAGATCGAGGTGGCCGAGATGCTGGACGAGATGGGCGTCGACGTCATCGAAGCCGGCTTCCCGATCACCTCTGAAGGCGACTTCCAGGCGGTCAGCGAGATCGCCCGCCGCTCCAAGAACGCCGTGATTGCCGGCCTGTCGCGCGCGCATCCCGCCGACATCGACCGTTGCGCCGAGGCGGTGAAATTCGCCAAGCGCGGCCGCGTCCACACCGTGATCGCGACCTCGCCGCTGCATATGCGGGTGAAGTTGAACAAGACCCCGGAGCAGGTGCTCGAGACCTCGGTCGCCATGGTCGCGCGCGCCCGCAACCAGATCGATGACGTCGAATGGTCGGCCGAAGACGCCACCCGCAGCGAGATGGACTATCTGTGCCGGATTGTGGAGGCCGTCATCAAGGCCGGCGCCACCACGGTCAACATTCCGGATACCGTCGGCTACACCACGCCCGAGGAATACACCCACTTCATGCGCACGCTGATCGAGCGCGTGCCGAATTCGGACAAGGCGGTATTCTCGGTGCACTGCCATAACGATCTCGGCATGGCTGTTGCGAATTCGCTGGCCGGCATCGCCGGCGGTGCGCGCCAGATCGAATGCACTGTCAACGGCATCGGCGAGCGGGCGGGCAATGCCGCGCTGGAAGAAGTCGTGATGGCGATCAATGTCCGCAACGACAAGTTTCCGTGGTGGAACAAGATCGACACCACGCAGCTCACCCGCGCCTCGAAAGTGGTGTCGGCGGCGACCTCGTTCCCGGTGCAGTACAACAAAGCCATCGTCGGCCGGAACGCGTTCGCGCATGAAAGCGGCATCCATCAGGACGGCGTGCTGAAGGACGCCTCGACCTACGAGATCATGCGGCCGGAGATGGTCGGCCTGAAGCAGTCCTCGCTGGTGCTCGGCAAGCATTCCGGCCGCCACGCCTTCGTGCACAAGCTGGAGGAGATGGGCTACAAGCTCGGTCCGAACCAGCTGGAAGATGCGTTCACGCGCATGAAGGCGCTGGCCGACCGCAAGAAGGACATCTACGACGAGGACATCGAGGCGCTGGTCGACGAGGAAATGGCGGCTTCGCATGACCGCATCAAGCTGACCTCGCTGACCGTGATCGCCGGCACCCATGGCCCGCAGCGCGCGACCATGAAGCTCGACGTCGACGGCCAGATCAGGATCGAGGAGGCCGAGGGCAACGGTCCGGTTGACGCGGTGTTCAACTGCATCAAGCGCCTGGTGCCGCACGAAGCCAAGCTCGAGCTGTACCAGGTCCATGCGGTGACCGAAGGCACCGACGCGCAGGCCGAGGTCTCGGTGCGGTTGTCGCATGAGGGACGTGCAATGACGGCGCGCGCGGCGGATCCGGATACGCTGGTTGCCTCGGCAAAGGCCTATCTCGGCGCGCTGAACAAGATCGTCATGAAGCGCCAGCGCGACACGGTGACGACGGCAGCGGCGAGCTGACGCTCATTCTCGCGGCCAATCTGCAAAAGCGCGGCGCCTCGGTGCCGCGTTTTTCGTTCATCGTCCAGTGCGGGCGCTTCTTTCCGGGTACCGCATTTTTGCAAGGAGGCCCCTGCTAAGGGGCAATGGCGCCTTTGCGTGCTTCCCTATAAATCTGCCCAAGAATTCAAGTCCTGGGGTCGGCGGTCCGTGCCCCGTAAGGACATGTGGGAGGAAGCATGCGGAAACTCATCTTGGCTGCGGCATCGATTGCGGCGCTGGCGCTGACCGGGCCGGCATCGGCGCAATCGCCGATCATCATCAAGTTCAGCCACGTCGTGGCCACCGACACGCCGAAGGGCAAGGCGTCGGAGAAATTCAAGGAGCTTGCCGAGAAGTACACCGGCGGCAAGGTCAAGGTCGAGATCTATCCGAACTCGACACTCTACAAGGACAAGGAAGAGCTCGAGGCGCTTCAGCTCGGCAGCGTGCAGATGCTGGCGCCGTCCAACTCCAAGTTCGGCCCGCTCGGCATCCGCGAATTCGAGGTGTTCGATCTGCCCTACATCCTTCCCGACCTGAAGACGCTGCGGAAGGTGACGGAAGGCCTGCTCGGCCTTCGGCTGCTCAAGCTGCTGGACTCCAAGGGCATCACCGGGCTGGCCTATTGGGACAACGGCTTCAAGCAGATGAGCGCCAACAAGAAGCTGGTGACGCCGGCGGACTATCAGGGCGTCAAGTTCCGCATCCAGTCCTCGCGCGTGCTCCAGGCCCAGTTCAAGTCGCTCGGCTCGCTGCCGCAAGTGATGGCGTTCTCGGAAGTCTACCAGGCGCTCCAGACCGGCGTCGTCGACGGGCAGGAGAACACCTGGTCGAACATCTATACCCAGAAGATGCACGAGGTGCAGAAGTACATCACCGAGACCAACCACGGTTACATCGGCTACGTCGTGATCGTGAACAAGAAGTTCTGGGATGATCTGCCGGCCGACATCCGCGACCAGCTCTCGAAGGCGATGAAGGAAGCGACGGACTTCAACAATACGCAGTCGCAGAAAGAGAACGACGCCGCGCTGGCGGAGATCAAGAAGAGCGGAAAGAGCGAGATCATCAAGCTCACGCCGGAGCAGGACGAGGCGATGCGCAAGGCCATGGAGGCGGTCTACAAGGACGCCGCAGGCCGCATCGGCCAGCCGCTGATCGACGAGTTCCAGAAGGAAGCGAAGAGCACGACGAACTGATCCGGATCGGCCGTGAATGAAGGGGCTTCCGTGCAGACCCCGCGGAGGCCCCTTTTTTTGTTGCAAATCGTTTCAGTGTGCATCTGAATGGACATTCAGGGGAGTAAGAAGGCTCTCTCTGTCCAACTTGTAAGTTGCGCGTCAGCCTTGCGACCCTCATCCTCAGGGCGTCCTTCCAAGGAGGTTCGTATGAGGAAGTTTACCATCGCCGCCATCGCCGCGCTCAGCATCGCCGGCTCGGGCGCGGTCTATGCCCAATATCATCGCCCGTGGATGCACGAGCACATGCGCCACATGCGCATGAATCCGGAAGACCGCGCCGCTTTCGTCGACGCGCGGATCGCCGCCGTCCATGCCGGACTGAAACTTAGCGCGGACCAGGAGAAGCTGTGGCCGCCGGTCGAGAGTGCGGTGCGCGACTTCGCCAAGCTGCGCATCGACCGCGCCAATGCGCGGATGAATGCCGGCCCCGGCGATGCCGGCAAGGACGCTAACAAGGATGCCGACAAGCCCGAGGATCCAATCGCCCGACTGCGCCAGCGCGCCGAGGACATGGGCACGAGCTCGGCGGCCCTGAAGAAGATCGCCGATGCAGCCGATCCGCTCTACAAGACCCTGGACGAGGGCCAGAAGCGGCGCCTCGCCGTACTGACTCGTCACCGCGGCCCGTTCGGCAGCGGCGAAGACGGCCCGCGCCGCCACTTCATGGAAACGGGGCATGGACCGCATGATGGAGCGCGGCATGGACCACTTCCACCGTGATCGTTTCGACGGCGGCCCGGACCGGGACCGCGAGGGGCGGCTCTAAGCCTTGAAGTGTGGTCCGGGATCAACCTTGGCGAAGCCGCTGGAATCCAGCGGCTTTTCGCTTTCTGAGGACTGTGGAAAAACCTTCGCTGCATCGCTTGCCAGACCGGGATCGCTTTGCTAAACGACCGACCTCGCAAGGCATTGACCGCCTTTCGGGCGCATAGCTCAGTTGGTAGAGCAGCTGACTCTTAATCAGCGGGTCCCAGGTTCGAGCCCTGGTGCGCCCACCAAACAAATCAAACACTTAGCGGTTTGAGCAAACGGCAAAACCAGCGCCGTTTACACCACCGTTTACAGTTTTGTTCTTGCTTCGAGCTTGAGCACGGCAGCTTCTGCGAGCTGAATGTCACGTCCGAGATAGTGTGCATCGAGAATAGCCTCGACGTCCTTCAGGGAGTGACCGGTGACTGCGGCAATCTGTGGCACACTAGCGCCGGCGATCGCCAACCGAACCACCGCCGTGCCGCGCAGGTCATGAAATGTCAGGCCCTCGATACCGGCGCGCTCGCAAGCCTTTGCCCACGATGTCCGAAAACCGTCGGACGTCCAAGGCCGGCCCAGCGTGTTTGTCAAGATAAGGGGTCCCCGACTTTCTGTGGTGTCGAGTAGAGCTCGCAGAGGACCGCCGGCAGGCATTGCGACGCGCCGACCTCCCTTCGACTGGCGAAGGCGAATGTAAGGGCTCTCGTAGGCCGACCAGGGCAGCCGCAACAGGTCGCCTTGCCTTTGTCCGCTCCACAAAGCCAAGACCAGCGCCAGCTGGATCTCGGGGGAGCCGACTGACAGGACTGCGGCGATGTTCTGCTCGGTCCAGATCTTGTCTCGGCGGTCTGCGACATAGAGCCGACCACCGCGCTCACAGGGGTTGCTGGTAATGATGCCGCGGTCTTTCGCAAAGGACAGAATGCGCGCCAGTACCGTCCAGGCGAGATCAGCCTTGCGCGGTGTGGCAAAAAGGGGAAAACCATGGATCTCAGGCTCGCCGGCAAGGTCGCGCTTGTCACCGGTGCCAGCGTCGGCCTCGGCCGCGCGATCGCGCAGATGCTTGCCGAAGAAAGGATGTCGCCTCGCAACCGTGGCCCAGCGAGAAGACCGCCTAAGAAACGCTGCGGAAGAGATTGCGATTATCGGATGCGAGCGGCCGTTGGTCATTGTCGCGGATATCACGCAGCACGACGCAGCTACGAGGATCAGAGATGATGTGGTTGCCGCTTTCGGCCGACTAGACATCCTCGTCAACAATGCCGGCGGTTCGCGGCCCTTCGACGGGCTCGGCACGCGTCAACAATGGGATGAGGCTATGGCGCTTAATTTCATGCCGGTCGGGAACTCGCCCATGCCTTCGTACCCATAATGCAAGCACAGAAATTCAGCCGGATCATCAATCTGACGGGAGGCGACGATCCGTTGGCGTTGAACGGCGGCATTCCCCCAATGGGGCCACCGACATCTGGGCAAAGTCGCTTTCCCGCGTTGTCGGCAAGGATGGGATCACGGTCAATTCAATCCCGCCAGGTCGGCTGCACTCCGAGCAGATCGACCAGAATTGTTGCCAGGCTCAGCGCAAATGGGTCGCTGAAAATTGTCTTGCCGGCTATATCGGCGAACCGGAAGATCTCGCGGTGCTGGTCGCCTTTCTTGCCTCACCACTTGCCCGTTACATCACGGGACAGGTAGTCCACGTTGACGGAGGTGCGCGACGCTTCTCGCGCTAGCAAGCCGAGTTCTTGCAGAGCGAGTCTGTCAACAGAGCACCTGGACACGCCTCAGGCCGAAATTGGAGCAACTTCCAGAGGCGAACACCGCCTGCTCGAACTGGCCTGGAGAGGTAATTTGGCGCCGCTTGGAGGAGCTTGGAAAACGTTACTTTCGGTGCCCCAGCGGACCTGAGGTTCATCTGGGTGAATAAGTGTCTCCTGGAATTTCTGTTCCAGCGAGAGAGCGTTACGGAATTTAGTTAACGCGCGGTTGTCCTGGAAATCCTAGCAACTGAAAAGCGACGCATACGAATCGGAGTAAGCATGCCGACTGATAAGGTTTCATACGAAAGCTTATCAGTCGGGCGCTGGACGGGAGATGGATGCCTGATTTGTCTCAAATAGCAGACCGCAGCTACAGCCGTTGGGATGTCAACTATGCGGCCAGAAGCCGAAACCAGAGTTTGCCCGATGGTGCCAATCAGTTGAGAGCTCATCGAGCGCTATGCGATGCGCGTGCTACGGCTCATCTTCTCGATGTGACGATGCAACAGCAAAGAGTCCAGCGGGGCATAGGAGATTGCGGCCTGTCACGCCCGCCCGCAGCTGGAGGCGATCTAACCCGTTGCGCGCGGGAGCATGCCGCTTGCCGTAATCTCTGCCGAAAGCTCTTCGATCGTCTTGCGTTGCTCCATGGCGGCTTTTCGGATCAGCGCAAAGGCGGCAGGTTCGGCAAGCGCATGCGAATGCATCACCTGGAGAACGGCGGCAAGTACGACACGACGTGACCGCAGGCGCTGCTCGAGTTTGAGTATCTGTTGCTTCAATTCGCTTGTGCGATGGTTTCGCTCGAATGCCATGACGAGCGCTGCATAGATGCCGGCCGATCGCAGCGGCTTAATCAGGAACGAAGCTGGGTCGAGCTCGAACACCAACTTCAAGCGGCTTGGGGTCTCGGTGCCGACCAGCGCGATGACAGGTGATCGCGCTAGGTACGCGCGTTGCGCCGGTTGCAGTAAGGGCAGGAATTCGTCATCGATCAGCGACAGATCCGGTGTGAAGCCGACGGGCTCACCCGGCGTCCATGCAACACCCTCGATCCCGAGACGCTCGAACTGGCGTCGCACGATGGTCGCATCGCGTTCGTCCTTGATGGCAACGAGCGCCTTGCGTCCGCGCAGCGAAAATGAAGACGGTCTGCTCATTTCACAACCCGCAAATGCGGCGCGTTCGGCAATGCGCCGCCCATCGAGATCTCCTTCGAAGGGCTGACCGCAACGTCGAGCTGCGTCAGGTAAGGATCAGGCTTAACAGGCGCGTCGGCTTCCCAGAAGATATCGAACTGTCCTCGCGGATTGGATACGGCAAGCCGCGGTGTAAGGACGCAATGATTGTTGCCGCCGTCGATCCACACCGGTCCTTGCGGCGAATTGTAGCGATATCCCGCCGCGGCGCGCTGCACCTCGGCAATGTCGGACGTGCCCGCGCGCTGCAGCGCGCGCGCCAGCAGATAGACTGCGACATAGGCGGATTGCCCGTCAACGGAGGGGCTGCTGTCCTCGCCATGGCGCGCCTTCCAGCGCGCTACGAAGGCGCGGTTCTCCGGCAGCCGGATGCTCTCGAAATAGGCCGACGACGTGATACAGCCGGCCGATGCCGGCCCGACGATCGCCAGTTCCGGCTCGCACAGGCTACAGCTCAGCATGGGAATCTCCAGCCCGGCAGCCTTGGTGCCGGCGTGAAATGCGCGGATGAAGTCGTAGCTCGAGCTTCCGACCAGCGTATTGAACACGATCGGCGGTTTGCGGCGAACGATCTCGTCGACGATGTGACCGACGGCGCTTTCGCCGAGCTCGAGCAGCCGCTCGGCGAGGATGTGGCCATCTGCCGCGCTGACCAGTTCACGGGTGACGCGATTGGTCTCCCACGTCCACACGTAGTTGGAGCCGACGCAGAAGATTTCCCGTGACAGATTGTCGAGCACGTAGCGGACCAGCGGCAGCACGTTGTGATTGGGCGAGGCGCCGACATAGATCACGTTGTCCGAGCACTCGAAGCCTTCATAGCGGGCAGGATACCAGAGCAGGCGATCGGTGCGCTCCACGATGGGAAGCACCTGCTTGCGCGAGGCCGAGGTGTAACAACCGATGATGTGCTCGACGCCGACATTGCGAATGAGGTCGTCACAGACCGTGTGATATTCGGAGACGATGCCGCGGGGATCGCGAATATGGGGCGCGATCGCGAAGTCGAACTCCGCCTGGCTGTTGATCTCGTCGACCGCCATCATCGCGCTCTTGAGGATCTCGCGGCCCATTGCCTGATAAGGCCCGGACTGCGAGCAGATGATGCCAACGGGAACATACGGCTTGGTCATTGACTGCTTTCGATCGCGTAACGCGAAGATGAAATCATCATCGCCGATGACAGCGCAAGTGGCTTGCCGTTTTGCTGCGCAGCACTCTCGAAATTTAGGCAGACAGCATCGTTGACAACGCGATGGGCAGGTCCTTAGACTTTTCTCCTACAGGGTGACCTGTCGAACCTCGCGTGCGCCGATCTGGCCGATGACGTCCAGCTCCTTGCACTGAGTGCTTTGTTCGATCACGGACCCTAAAGCGACAGATCATAGCCGCGGCATTTGAGCCATTCGTCACCTCATTCGGGAGGGACGGGTGGCTTTTTTCGTTTGCCGCCGGGAAAGCTGGCGATGCGTCCGCGTAGCCAGAACGGTGACGCATGTGCGAGACGGCGATGTGTCATGTGAGCGGGAGGATGAAGAGCGATGGCGGAAACGGATCTCCACTATCTCGGGCTCGTCGACATCGGGCGAAAGATCCAGGCGAAGGACCTGTCGCCGGTCGAAGCGACCAAGGCGATGCTCGGGCGGATCGAGAAGCTCGACGGCAAGCTCAAGAGTTTCGCGCATGTGATGGCTGACTCGGCGCTTGCCGACGCCGCCGTGGCCGAGAAGGAAATCGCCTCCGGCAAGGTCAAAGGACCGCTGCATGGGGTGCCGGTGGCGGTCAAGGATCTCTGCTGGGCCAGGGGCGCGCCTGCCGCGCACGGCATGACGATCCATCACGATTTTCGTCCGACTGAGGACGCAACGGTGGTTGCGCGGCTGAAGGAGGCCGGCGCAATCATTCTTGGTAAGCTGCAGCAGACCGAAGGAGCTTACGCCGATCATCATCCGAAGATTGATCCGCCGAAAAATCCGTGGAACGCGGATCTTTGGCCCGGCGCATCCTCGAGCGGTTCCGGCGTCGCTACCGCGGCTGGCCTCTGCTTCGGCTCGCTCGGCACCGATACCGGCGGTTCAATCCGCTTTCCGTCAGCGGCCAACGGCGTCACCGGGCTTAAACCGACCTGGGGACGAGTCAGCCGCTACGGCGCTTTCGAACTTGCGGCGACGCTGGATCACATCGGCCCGATGGCGCGGAGCGCTGTCGACTGCGGCGCAATCCTCGGCGTCATCGCGGGGCAGGATCCCAGGGACACGACGTCGGTGCCGCTGCCTGTGCCCGACTATCTCGCCGGTCTCTCCGGCGACCTGCGCGGTGTGACGATCGGCGTCGACCGGCGCTGGACCAGCGAAGGAACCGATGGCGATGCGGCGAAGGTCCTGACCGAAGGGTTGCGTGTGGCGGCCGATCTCGGCGCGAAGATCAATGAGATCATTTTCCCCGATCCCAAGGCGGTCATCGACGACTGGTTCCCGCTCTGCGGCATCGAGGTCGCCGTCGCGCACGAAGACACCTATCCGGCGCGCAAGGACGAGTATGGCCCGGCGCTCGCGGGTCTGCTCGATCTCGGCCGGCAGCAGTCCGGCATGGACTACCAGAAGATCGTGCTTCGCCGCGAGGCATTTCGCGGCGCGGTCCGTGTCCTGTTCGAGACCGTCGATCTCGTCGCGGTGCCGGCACAGGCGTTCGCCGCGCCCACGCTCGCCAAGATGGCGGCGCTCGGCGAGGACGCCTCGCTGATCGGCGGACTGCTGCGCTTCACGTGTCCATTCGACATGACGGGAAGTCCGACCGTGACGCTGCCCGGCGGGTTCGCGGCGAATGGCGGTCCGGTCGGCTTCCAGTTCGTTGGTCGTCATTTCGACGAGGCCGGACTTGTGCGGGCGGGCGACGCGTTCCAGCGCGTCACCGACTGGCACAAACGTCATCCCGGGGTCTGAGTTGAGGAGCTGATCACATGTCCGAAGACTGGTTGAAGACATCAATCATGACCAAGCGCGCGGTCGCCAAAGGCGCGACTGGCGCGACGCATAGCCTGACGATCGAGCAGCAGGGCGGCTTCCATTATGTCTACGGCCCCTATGCCAAGCCGACCCTGTCGATCGACCCGGGTGGGATCGTTGTCGTCGAGACGGAAGATGCCTTTGGCGGCGTGCTCACCAGCGAAAGCGACAGCCCGACCGCCAAACTGAATTTCCCCTATCTCAACCCGCAATGCGGACCGATCGCCGTCAAGGGCGCCAAGAAGGGCGATTGTCTCGCGATCTATATCCGCGACGTCGAGACGCGGGGTGAACAGCCGGCCGGTACGACCTGCATCATTCCGGAATTCGGCGGGCTGGTCGGAACAAGCTCGACGGCGCTGCTCAATCCGCCGCTGCCGGAACGCGTAAAGAAACTGCATGTCGACAGGAACGGCATACGCTGGAACGACAAGATCACGCTGCCCTACGAGCCGTTCATCGGAACCATCGGTGTCTCGCCGGAGATCGAGGCCATCTCGTCGCTTCAGCCTGATTACCACGGCGGCAACATGGATCTGCCCGACGTCGCGCCAGGTGCGATCATCTATTTTCCGGTGCATACCGATGGCGGGATGCTCTACGTCGGCGACTGCCATGCGACGCAAGGCGACGGTGAGCTCTCCGGCGTGGCGCTGGAGCAGCGCGCCACCGTTACATTGCAGGTCGACCTGATCAAGAACTGGAGCTTCGCCTGGCCCCGGCTCGAGACTAAGGACTTCATCATGACGATCGGCAGCGCGCGTCCGCTCGAGGACGCGGCGCGTATCGCCTATCGTGAGCTCGTGCGGTGGATGGCGGCAGATTACGGCTTCGATGAGATCGACGCCTACATGCTGCTCAGCCAGACGGGCCGCATGCGCCTCGGCAACATGGTCGACCCCAAATACACGATGGGAGCATCGATCCTGAAGAATTACCTCAAGCCATGACATCCAATCGCTTCAGCAACAGGGGGACATCACGATGACTTCGAGACGCAAGTTAGGGATGGTTTTACTCGGCGCCATGCTCGGCACAGCGGCAGCGATCAGTGTTGCCCAGGGGGCCGAACCGCCGTTGAAAGTGGGTTTGCTCGAGGACGTGTCCGGCGATCTCGCCTTCATGGGCATGCCCAAGCTGCATGGATCTCAGCTGGCGGTCGAAGAGATCAACAAGAGTGGCGGCATCATGGGGCGGCAGATCGAGCTGATTCATCTCGATCCGCAGGGCGACAATGCGCGTTACCAGGAATTCGGCCGACGCCTGCTCAATCGCGACAAGGTCGACGTATTGATCGGCGGCATCACTTCGGCCTCGCGCGAAGCGCTGCGTCCGATCGTCGACCGCACCTCCACGCCTTATTTTTACACTAACCAGTATGAAGGCGGTGTCTGCGACGCCAGCATGATCAGCATGGGTGCGGTGCCTGAGCAGCAGTTCTCGACGCTGATACCGTGGATGGTCGAGAAGTTCGGCAAGAAAGTCTACGTCATCGCCGCCGACTACAATTTCGGTCAGATCTCGGCAGAGTGGAACCGCAAGATCCTGAAGGATCTCGGCGGTGAGGTAGTGGGCGAAGAGTTCATTCCGCTCGGTGTGTCGCAGTTCGCGCAGACGATCCAGAACATCCAGAAGTCGAAGCCGGATTGGCTGCTCACGATCAATGTCGGTGCCGCCCAGGATTCGTTCTTCGAGCAAGCCGCTGCCGCCAACCTCAACCTGCCGATGGGGTCTTCGATCAAGGTCATGCTCGGCTTCGAGCACAAGCGGTTCAAGCCGCCGGCGCTCAACAACATGCACGCAACCGCGAACTGGTTCGAGGAAATAGACACGCCTGAAGCGACCGAGTTCAAGAAGCGCTGGCACGCGAAATTCCCCGACGAACTCTACATCAACGACATGGGCTACAACGCCTATAACGCGCTCTACATGTACAAGGCGCTGGTCGAGAAGGCGAAGTCGATCAAGCTCGACGACATGCGGAAGGTGATCTCCAGTGGAGACGCCTGCATCGACGCCCCCGAAGGCAAGGTCTGCATCGATCCGAAGAGCCAGCATACCTCGCACCGCATGCGCCTGATCTCGGTCGGGCCGAAGCACGAAGTGAAGGTCGAGAAGGACTACGGGACGATCCAGCCCTACTGGCTTGGCGAGATCGGTTGCGATCTCACCAAGAAGAACGACAAGGATCAGTACACCCCGAGTCATCTCCCCAAGAAGTCGTGACGTCCGGCGGGCACAGATCTTGCTCGTGTTGAGTGTCACGATCTTGAACAAGGCCGGCGCCGCAACGATGCGGCGCCGGGATCGGCAAGGGGATCAAGATGTCGGCTGAAGTATTCTCCGTGTTCTATCAGTTCGCCGACGTGTTTGCGTTCCTAATTCTTTCGGCCGCCGGCCTCGCCATTGTGTTCGGCATGATGGGCGTCATCAACATGGCCCACGGCGAGTTCATCATGTGTGGTGCCTATGTGACGGTTGGCCTTGTGAATCTCGGTGTGCCGCTCGCGATTGCCCAGATGCTGGCCGCGCTGACGGCGGGGCTCATCGGTGTCCTCGTCGAGTTCCTGGTCGTGCGGCGTTTCTACAAGCGGCCGCTGGATTCGTTGCTCGCGACCTGGGGGCTCAGTCTCATCGTGACGCAATCGATGCTCCTGATTGTCGGGTCTGCCGTACGGGGGATCGGAACGCCGGAGGGAAGCTTCGCAATCGGCGGTTATTCGTTTTCGACCTATCGTCTGGTGCTGTTCGGTTGCGCGGTGGCCGTGCTGGGCGGTCTCTACATCATCTTCATGAAGACGCGGTTCGGAGTGATCGCCCGCGCGACTATGCAGAACGCCGCGATGGCGAAGGCGCTGGGCGCGCGCACAGGCCGCATCTATGCGATCAGTTTCGGGATCGGCACTGGCCTCGCCGGGCTCTGCGGGGCGCTCTACGCGCCGACCATGACGCTGATTCCGACCATGGGTGCGACATTCGTGGTCGAAAGCTTCGTCACCGTCGTGATCGGAGGAGCGAACGTGCTGCTTGGAACGGCGCCGGCCGCGGTCTTCCTGGCGATAATCCGGATGGCGCTGAACGCGAGCTATGGGCAGATCATCGGTCAGATCGGCATGCTGGTGGCTGTCATCCTGATCATTCGGGTGTTGCCCGAAGGGCTCTCCAGCGTGCTGGTCCGCCGTGGGCGCTAAGGGGAAATGTTGATGTTCAAGCTGCTGGAAGGCCCACAGACGCTCGGACGCGGCAAGATCTTCTGGTCATGCTTCCTCGCCGTGCTCGCGGGTGCGCTGACTTATCCGCTGTTCGCCGATTCTTACGACGTGGGCAATTTCGCTTACTTCCTGATCTGGATCTTCATGGCGCTCGGCCTCTGCCTGATGTGGGGCTATGGCGGCATGCTGTCGTTCGGCCAGACCTTGTTCTTCGGCATCGCCGGCTATGGCTATGGCGTGCTCGCCATCAACATGGGCGGCGGCACTGCGACGATCGCCGCACTCGTGCTCTCGGTTGTCCTCGCGATGTTGGCGGCGGGAATCCTCGGCTACTTCATGATCTGGGGTGGGATCAACGGCATCTTCTTCGGCATCGTGACGCTGTCCGCGACGCTCGTGCTTGCCTTCTTCCTTGGTCAGACCGCTGGGCCGGAATGGCACATCGGCCCGGCGCGGTTGAACGGCTTCAACGGCATGAAGGGCATGGACCCGCTGACCGTGGGTGACTTCTATATCGAGGGATCGGCGCTCTATTACACCATGATCGCGCTGATCGTGATCGTCTATCTCGCGCTGCGCATGCTGGTCAATTCGGGGATCGGCAATGTCATCGTGGCAACGCGCGAAAATCCCCAACGCGCGGAGATGCTGGGCTATGACGTCCGGAAATACCAGCTGCTGACATTCGTGATCGGCAGCGGCCTCGCGGGCCTCAGCGGCGCACTTTACACGTCCTGGGGACAGATTTATCACGCCCTCCAGTATCGGCCTGCCGGCAGCCGCGATGCCGATCGTGTGGGTGGCCTTCTCCGGGCGAAACGATCTGACGGCGACCCTGGTCGGGTCGTTCCTGTTGCTGTTCGGCTTTCAGACAATCACGGTCTACAGCCAGCAGGCCGCGCTGGTGCTGATGGGCGCGCTGCTGCTCGCCACGGTGATGCTGGCGCCGCAGGGTTTTGTGCTCGGAATTGGCAAGCTTGCCGCCGACTGGTGGGGTGGGCGCCGACGGCGCGATGATGGCGCCGTCGCGGAGGAGGCCGGTCGCTTACAGCCGGAAGAATCCTGATCATGGCGCTGGTCGAGGTCAAAGGCGTATCCAAGCGCTTCGGCGGATTGACCGCTGTCTCCGATGTCGATCTTACGGTCGACGCGGGCGAGGTGCACTGCCTGATCGGTCCCAACGGTGCCGGCAAGAGCACGTTGTTCAAGCTGATCGTGGGTCTTTACCCACCCACCCAGGGCAGCATCCTGTTCGATACCGTCGACATCACCGCCGAGCGTCCATATGCGCGGGTGCAACGGGGCATGAGCATCAAGATGCAGGCTCCGAGCGTGTTCAAGGAACTTCCGGTCCGGCAGAACATTCAAATCGCGCTCCAGGAGCGATTGTCCGGGGCGGAACGCATCACAGAGGAGGATCGCCTGCTGACGCTGCTCAATCTCGGCCCGGACAGCGAAAAGCTCGCGGGGGCACTGTCGCACGGCCAGCAGCAATGGCTTGAAATCGGGATGGCACTGGCGCTGAAGCCGCAGCTCCTGTTGCTGGACGAGCCGACCGCCGGCATGTCTCCCGAGGAAACCTTCAAGACCGGGGAGTTGATCAAGTCGTTCAATGCCGAAGGCATGACTGTGCTTGTCGTCGAGCATGATATGGCCTTCGTGCGTCAGGTCGCCCAGCGCGTCACGGTGCTGCATCTCGGCAAGATATTTGCGCGCGGCAATCTCGAAAACATCCTGCAGGACGAGAAGGTCGCGGAAATCTATCTCGGTAAAACCCATGCCCACTGATCGGATTCTTGACGTATCGGATCTATGGGCGGGATACGGCGCGACGCCGATCCTGCAGGGTGTCACCATGTCGGTCTCGCGCGGCGAGATCGTCGGCGTGATCGGCCGTAACGGGGTCGGCAAGTCAACCCTGATGCGGTGCCTGATCGGCCTGCTGCAGACTTGGCGCGGCACGATCAACTTCATGGATCAGGACGTCACAAAGCTCGAAGCCGACGCGCGGGCGAGGGCGGGCTTCGGCTACATCCCGCAGGGGCGCGACGTCTTTCCGCAGATGACCGTTGAGGAAAACCTCCAGGTCGGCGAGTTGATCGGCGGTCCCGACGGTAAGAAGCTGCCGGAGCTCGTCTATGAGTATTTTCCGCGGCTCAGGGAACGCAGGCGGCAGGTCGCGGGGACCATGTCGGGCGGCGAGCAGCAGCAGCTCGCCATCGGCCGCGCGCTGATCGGCAATCCATCCTTGATGATCCTGGACGAACCGTCTGAGGGCATCCAGCCCTCGATCGTCCAACACATCTGCGGGGCGCTGAGATCGTTCCGGAACGAGCTCGGCACTACGATCATCTTCGTCGAGCAAAATCTCGACACGATCCTGGCGATCGCCGAGCGTTGTTACATCATGGAGAAGGGCAAGATCACGCAGTCGCTGGCAGGCGGCGAGGTCAACGAGCATAATGTCCGCGAGCAGCTTCTGCTCTGAACGGCCACGTCGCACGTTATAAGTCGTCAATAGGGAGGGAATGGACATGGATCTGGGACTCAAGGGAGCAAAGGTTCTCGTTACCGGCAGCACCAGGGGCATCGGCAAGGCGATAGCCGACACCTTCGCGGCGGAAGGTGCAGATGTCGGCATCTGCGCTCGCAACCAGGCCGACGTCGATAGTGCTGTCACCGCGATCAAGGCGAAAGGTGTTGCGGCGTTCGGCAGTTCGGTCGACGTCTCCAATGGGCCGGCGCTCAAGGTCTGGGTCGAGGATATGGCCTCGAAACTTGGCGGGATCGATATCGTCGTTGCCAATGTCAGCGCGCTGTCGATTGGGCAGGACGAGGAGAGCTGGGAGAAGGAGTTCTCCACCGACATGATGGGCACGGTGCGGCTGGTCAATGCGGCGATGCCGTATCTTGAGAAGAGCAAGGCCGCTGCGATCGTCACCATCTCGAGCGTGTCGGGCCGCGAGGTCGACTTCGCCAGCGGCCCCTACGGCACGTTCAAGGCTGCGATCATCCATTACACGCAGGGGCTCGCCTTCCAGCTTGCCGGCAAAGGCATCCGCGCCAACTCGGTCTCCCCCGGCAACACCTATTTCGAGGGCGGTGTCTGGAATCAGATCAAGGACGGCAATCCCGAACTGTACAACACCGCGCTGGCGCTCAATCCTACCGGCCGCATGGGAACGCCGCAGGAGATGGCGAACGGCGCTGTGTTCCTTGCCAGCAAGGCGGCGAGCTTCATCACGGGGGACCAACCTCGTGGTTGATGGTGCCCTCACGCGCGGCGTGCAGTTCTAGGCGCATCTCGAGCAGCGTAGTCACGAGGCCGGCCGTCTGCGGCGCCGGTGGGCGAAGCCATTTCCGACAACAGCAGGGCTGTCAGATGTCAGCAGATCCAATTCACTACAAGTCGATCACCGAACTCTCCGAGCTGTTCCGCCGGGGTGAGCTCCTGCCTTCGAAAGTAACCGAGGCCATATTGAGCCGGATCGCGAAGCTCGATAGCAAGTTTTACGGTTACGCGCTCGTGCTCGCCGAGCGGGCCATGGCGCAAGCGAAGCGCTGTGACGCGGAGCTTGCCAAGGGCGTCTGGCGTGGACCATTGCATGGCGTGCCGATCGGATTGAAGGATCTCTGCTACACCACGTTCGCACCGACCGCAGGCGGCACTACGATCCATGCCAAGTTCGTTCCGTCCTTCAATGCGACGATCGTGGACCGGCTCGAGCACGCCGGTGCCGTCACTCTTGGCAAGCTCAAGATGACCGAGGGCGCCTATACCAGCCACCATCCGAACGATCAGGCGCCGCTCAATCCCTGGGGTGTCGATTACTGGGTCGGCTCCTCGTCAAGCGGATCGGGCGTGGCGACCTCGGTGGGGCTCTGCTTCGGCTCGATCGGCAGCGACACCGGCGGTTCGATCCGGTTTCCGTCGGCGACCTGCGGATTGACCGGCATCAAGCCGACTTGGGGACGCGTCAGCCGCCACGGCGTCTTTCCGCTGGCGGACTCGCTCGACCATATCGGGCCGATGTGTCGAAGCGCTGCCGACGCGGCGGCCATGCTCGGCGTCATCGCAGGTGCCGATGTCAATGACCCCACGGCCCTGCAGGCGCCGGTGCCGAACTATCTGGCCGGCATCGGTGACGGCATCCGGGGCGTACGGATCGGCGTGGACCGCAGCTACATCCAGGACGGGATCGATCCGCAGGTGGTCGCTGCGTTGCTGGAAGCCGAACGCACGCTGGCAGCGCTCGGTGCCGATATCCGCGAGGTCAAGTTCCCGGCCTACGAGAAGCTTGTCAGCATGTGGATCCCGATGTGCTCGATCGAAACGGCGGAGGCGCACCTGGAGACCTATCCGTCGCGAAAATCGGAATACGGCCCCGATCTGGCGCAGCTGATCGAGCAGGGCAGGTCGATGAGCGGTATCGAGATCGCGCAGATCCATCATGAGCGACTGAAGTTCTGCGGAAGTCTCGCCGCCTTGTTCGGCGATATCGACTTGCTGCTGATCCCCACAATGCCTGTGCCGATCCCGACGCTGACCAAGATGGCCGAATACGGTGCCGATCCGCACGTGCTGCTCAGTATCCTGCGCTTCACCGCGGTGTTCGACTTCTCGGGCAGCCCCACTATCACGCTGCCGAACGGGATGGCGTCGGACGGCCTGCCGCTCAGCATGCAGCTGGTGGGTCCGCATCTGTCCGAGGATGTGCTTGCCCGCGCTGGTCATGCCTTCCAGTCGGTAACGGACTGGCATACCCGGCGCGCGCCCATCGAATGAACGGGGTCACGGAATGATACCAAGACGCGCGCGCAATCTCCTAGCCTGCGGAGTCGACTGGCAGATAGGGCTCATTTAGCGAGTCCGACACGAAAGTTGGGTTGGTGAGCCCAGCAGTCAGTCGGCAACCGATATGGCTTGGTCGCAAATGGAGGCAGTTCGCGAACTGATAAGGAAATAGCCGAAAGCTTATCAGTGGTGGCCGGGCGTAGACCGGGTGACCGCTTCCGCCCATCTAGTAGGCTTGAGTTGTCGAAAGTCAGCTATGGCCATGAGCGGAAGTCGGATCGAACCGCATATCGTCGATCTCAGCGGATGCCTGGGTAGGCTTTTGGGGAGCCCGAGAGAGCCCGGACGCCACCGGAATTCAATGACTTCCTGCCGTCAGTAGGACTTGCAGTCAGTTACGGATTGGCGTACGCGGCGCGCTCCGATCGACTGAATCTCGCTCGCAAGCGGCTGCAACCCGTTCGTCATATCGTCGAGACGCTTGCCATTCGGCTCCGGCTATGAAAGCGAGCACTGGAGCACCACCGGCTGAGCTCTTGATGTATTCGGGATCGTTGAGGCTCTCGGCGATCGCGGCTTGCAGCTTCTTTGCGATGTCATCGGGCGCCCCCTTCGGCGGCGCAAAGCCGCGCTCGGCGGTCATGATGACGGGAACGCCGGCTTCCTCGGCCGTGGGTACGCCGGGCAATGATGAGGAACTAGGCTTAGACAGGATTGCGATAGCCCGGAGCTCTGCTTTGTTGGTACCGTGAAGCTTAGGCACTTTGCTCAGGCTGACCAGATGGCCGCTGCCGTTCCGCGATAGGAAATCTCATTCGGCTCGACGCCGGCCGCCTTTGCGAGCATGCAGATGGCCAGATGTCCGTTCGTGCCCGCGCCGTTATGGCCGAACGTGACCGAACCCGGCTTCTTGCGCTGCGCGTCGAGCACGCTTGCGAGGGTCGTGAACGGGCTGTCGTTGCGAACGACGATCACGCTGGGATCGTCGACCACGCGCGCAACCAGACGGATTTCGTCCCATGGTGTACTGGGTCTTTCATCGGCAGAAAGTTGTAGCCGGGGACGTTGACGACCCGATCGCGTAGGCATCGGGGACGGCGCGCGCAATCGCTGCGACCGCGATCTCGCCGCCGGCACCGGGCTTGTTGACGACGACAAATCTCGCGTTCCCGCCAAGTCTTTTCTCGACGAAGGGAAGAAGCTTGCGGGCCATCACGTCGGTCCCGCCACCCGCGGCGAAGCCAACGACGACTTCGACCGGGTTGTCGTCGGGCCATGCGGCCCAGGCCGTCCCCGACGCGGTCAGGCCAAGAATCAGAACTACCGTCTGCACCGTCCAGAGCATGAAGGTTATCCTTTCGCTATCGATGCGACGCCATCAACCGACCGGCGACGGGAAGGCGCGCAACCAGGACACAGCCGCTCTCGGATTCAGTGATGTAGAGGCTCTTGTTGTCGGGACCGCCATAGGCCACGTTGGTGGTGGCGAGCCCTTCGCAGGAGCGGATCCGATAGAGCGGCTCGCCCAGGCGGCTGAAAATCCAGTCGGTACCAAGACCGGCGTGAGCAATGGCAAGGTTGTCCTGCTCGTCTATCGCAAGGCCATCGGGCCCGCCGAGGCTCCCGGACAGTTGAATGAAGATGCCGACCTTCGATGCCGTGCCGTCGGGCATCAGCGGTATCCGCCAGATCGCATTGCCCCTTGTGGCGGCCACGTAGAGGATGTGTTCGCTGCCGTTGAGCACGAGGCCGTTCGGGCTGGGGACGTTGTTGACGATCTGGTCGAGCGTTCCGTCCACGCGCAGGCGATAGACGCGACCGGTCGGGTTGTGCATGCCGGTCTGGCCCTGGTCGGTGAAATAGATGTCGCCATTGCTGGCAAGGACCAGGTCGTTGATGCCTTTGAAACGCTCCGACCAGCGCCACTCCAGCATGGACGTGACCTTGCCGCTGGCTGGATCGAGCGTCATGAGCCCACGGCGATGGTCCGTGATGACGATCCGCCCGTCGCGCGCGATCTTCAACCCGTTCGGCTCGCCGTCGTACGCCGCTTGGAATGGCATTCAACTGGGACACACCACTGGTGAGCGGCCTTGTGGTCACGGCGGGCGGAGTTGCTTTCACCGGGGCTATGGACGCGTATCTGCGGGCCTCCGTGTAGCTTCCAGCAGGTATCGCATCGCAGACAACTTCTCCACGCGACGCCCTCGCCATCAGGACTGCTCAAGGTGGTCGACCTGATCCCGGTTGCCGTCTCCAGGTCCGCGACGATCGTCCAAGTTCGGCTCGCGATGATCGTGAGGGCGCGCCCTTGGGGACGTTGCAGCGCACCAACTTCGTGCTTCGCGGTGCGCAGCCAGTCGCGTCAGGATGATCGTCTTCGGATGGACGTGCTTCAATTGCGTTCCGATCGCATGTATCGTCGCTAAAGGATCAGCAGCGTGCACCTATTTTTCTTCGACGCGGCCCACCAGCAGAAGCGCGACGGTCGAGACAACCACGCTCAGCATCAGCAGGATCAACCCGAGCCCGAGCGCCAGCGGAAGGTCGCCCTTGCTGGTTTCGAGCACTATCGCGGTCGTCATCGTGCGAGTGAAACCATGTATGTTGCCGCCCACGATGATAATGGCACCGACCTCGGCGATGGCGCGCCCGAATGCGGCTAGGAAGGCTGTCAGCAGCGATGCTCTTCCGAGTGCGAACAGCAAGGCGACGCTGCGCAGGACTGACAAACCGTCGGTACGTGCGAGGTCGCCGTATTCCGCCCAGAGCAATGTGGAGGCTCGGTGAACGAGCGCGACCACGATCGGAGTGGCAAGAAGCGTTTGGGCGATCACCATGGCAGTAGGCGTGAATAGTAGCCCCGCAGTTCCCAAGGGGCCCGAGCGCGAAAGGAATAAGTAGAGCCCGAGACCCACCACGACGGGAGGCAAACCGAGTAGCGCGTTGGCAAAGATGATGAGCGGCTGCCGGCCTGGGAAGCGGGCGATTGCAAGCCAGGCGCCGACGGGAGCGCCGACCGCCAGCGCGACGATGCTGGCCGTTAGACTGACGCGCACCGACAGAGCGACAATCTCGAGAAGCTCAGAATCGCTCTCGCCGATCAGCGAGGCGGCGGCGCGGACCGATCGCGCGAAGTCGTTCATCCCTCCCGCTTCGATGCTTGGCAGAACGTTTCCATGCCGGAGAATGCGGCATCTCCCGCGGATCGTAGCGGTTGCACGAACGGTTGCACCGCTCCGGCCTGTTTGTCGCTGCGGCAGACATCCTCCCCGGCGACCACAAGGGTGCCAAGAACAGTGGCGAGCCTGGGTGTGGGTTCATTCTCGATTTCGATTGCGATACCGACAGGGGCAATCGAAGTGACGCAACGGTTTCGGAGCACCATCGAAAGAGGCGTACTCTCCTGGCCGGACATGGTGAGTTGATCGAAGAGCGCCTCGCCCTCAAGCGGCGCCGGCTCGGGCGTCATCTTGAAGCTCAGCGAGCGCGGCATGAGCCAAGGATCGCCCTCCTCCGGATTGTTGGTTCGCTGCCAAACCATCGTCTTTCGATACCAGAGCGCGCCCCTCACCTGCTTCGGCAGGGAGATGTGGCATGAATGCGGCTCGGAACGGCCTGGCGAGCGCGGCTCCGAGCACACAAGAGACCCTCGCCACGATCGTCTGCCTGGCCCAATGTGACGTCCTCGCAACATCCACCTTCAGATCATTGAGCTGATCTCGACCGATCAGCGTCCACATCGATCGCGAACGACGATCCCATCCTCCAATGACGTTAGACAAACGAATTATATTGCCAATTGAGTGCATTGCTATCGAGCGCAAGTTGCCCAGTTGTCCCTAGGGATTTCGCAGCGCGCATGCATCGAGCCAGATTGTTGCATTCGAGGTTCAAAGGCGCGATGATCGAGATCCGATCTCGCAAGGTTCGCGTGGGAGTGAATGAAAGACTTTTGGCTTTCTTGCGGTCACCACTTGACGGACAGAGACGCCGGTGGCGGCTTGCTCATAACCGATGAGTTTTTGAAGACCTATCTGGCGCGACCGGAACTGATTCCGCCGCCCGAGGCATGTCTGGCTGAACATACGCTGTATGACGCGGTACTCGCCGATCCGCGCCGCCGCGTCGGAGACGAAGAAATTGCAGCGCTGCTCGACGCCGACGCGCGAGAGAACTGGAGCCTCATCATCGCTTTTCGCGATCGTCTCCTGCAGCAGAGAACGCTGGAAGCTGCCTACTTGGATCTTATCCGTCGTGACGTCGGCAAGACGCCACCCCTGTTTCTAAACCAGCTGGTTCAGCTGATCCTCCGCAATGCGCTCGACGGTTGCAATGATCCATTTGTGCTTCGAGCCGCTGAATTGCTGTTTCGTCGGCAACGGTTGACGGTGCATGAAGCTTCGTTGATCGCCGCCGACGACGAGACCATCGCCGATACCGACAATGCAACGTTGTCGCCGCTGATAGCCATGCTCGATTCCCCGACGGGGGCGAAGATCGATGTCATGGTCGAGGATACTGCGCATACCTACTGGGAGCGTAGCGATGCGTTTGACATGGCGCTCGATCTTACCGCTGGACAGCCCGGATTGGCAAAGCTCGGTGAAGTGATGAAGCGCTGGATCAAACATATGCTCGCGATCGATGTCGAGATCGAGCCGCTGACCGAAATGCGCGACGTCACGTTTAACTGGTATTTGGGCCTGGATGCAGTCGGTACGCAAATTGGCGATACTTTATGGAATGCCGGCTCCCTTGACCCGAGAAGCGAGGCCAGTATCGTCGGTCTCTACCAGCTGAAGTTCGGTGACCCCACGGTGGTCGTCGAAAAGATCGGATCGGAGCCGGTCTACCTGATCCTGGCGATGACACCTGACAAAATGCTTCATATGAAGCCGCAGAATCTCTTGATCGGCTTGCCGATCCGGAATTCGACACTGATAAGTTGACGTGACTGCCGGTTGACGTTCCCTGTCAAAGCAGATCCGCCACAATCGACCGGAATGCGATGCAGGTGCGGATCTGCCGCAAGAGATATCCGACGATCTTATTTGAACCCAATGTATGAGCAGAAGTTTGGTCGCGGAGATTTGATTTTCAAAGCGAAGCCGACCTCATTCGGGTGACACCAGCCGTGCATTCGCGCCAATTCATTCGATGACGATACGCGGCGCGGGCTTGTTTGCTCGTCCCGTTGACAGTGCCAACCAGACTTGACGGGCGATTCCGATGTAGCGTTTGGCGTGAACGCTGTCGGGCTCGGTCGCAACGATCGGACGCCCGTCATCCGACGTCATGCGAATTTGAATGTCCAGGGGTACCTCGCCCAGGAACGGCGCACCGATCTTTTCGGCCTCGATCCGCGCGCCGCCATGGCCGAAGATCGGCGATAGGTGGCCGCAATCGGGACAGCAAAAGCTCGACATGTTCTCGATCACGCCGAGCAATGGCACATTGACTTTCCGGAACATGGCGATGCCGCGCCTGGTGTCTATCAACGCAATGTCCTGCGGCGTCGAGACAATCACCGCGCCCGCGAGCGGCGTCTGTTGTGCCATCGTGAGTGACGCATCGCCGGTGCCCGGCGGGAGATCGACGACGAGCACGTCCAGATCGCCCCACGCGACTCCGCGCAGCATCTGGGTGATGGCTGATATCACCATCGGCCCGCGCCAGATCATTGCGAGGTCTTCCTCGACCAAAAAGCCGATCGACATGACCTTCACGCCGTACCGCTCCATCGGCTTCAGCGTGCGCGCGCCGATCAACCGTGGCTTGCCACGCAGCCCGAACAGTTTTGGCTGTGAAGGGCCGTAGATATCCGCATCGAGGATACCGACCTTCAGCCCGAGCGCGGCGAATCCAAGCGCGAGATTGCACGACGTCGTGGACTTTCCGACACCGCCCTTGCCGGAGGCGACCGCGACAATATGCTTGATACTTGGAATACCGGTTGGCTTCGACGTCGCGCGCGCCCTTGCTTCGGTCTCGGTAACGGACACACAAATCTCCTGACTGACTTGCTGCCGCGCGTTTGACGGTGTTCGTGACTACTTGATCGGATTGTCCTTGCCCGCCTCGCGAGCGCGCAAGTAATCCTCGGTGGTCACGGTCGGCGGCCGCGGCACCGCATGAGGGTCGAAACTTTCGTTGACGACGGCCTCGACGCGGCAGTCCTCGCACATCTTTACGACATTGATGCGCCGTGCATTGGCACCGGTAAACATCCAGTGCTTTTCCTCAAGCTTGGCGACCACACGTTCGATTGTGCTTTTCGTGCCGAACGGCTTGCCGCACCCGATGCAATGGAACGGATCCTCTTCCTTCAACACGCGCTGCGGCGCGTTCCACGCCTGGAAATCGAGCCGCGGCTGCAGTGTAATGGCCTCCTCGGGACAGGTCGCTTCGCACAGCCCGCATTGGACACAGATGCTTTCAGTAAAGCGCAGCATTGCGCGGTCTGGATTGTCCGACAGTGCCCCGGAGGGGCAAGCGGTCACACAGGCATGACAGAGCGTGCAGCTCTCGACATTCAGCAACACACCGCCGAACGGCGCGGCGGGCGCAAGTGCCACGATATCGACGGACACAGGCGCCGCGAGATGCAGTTCGCGAAAAACCGTCTCGAGCAAGCCGCGCTTGGCGCCGCGCGGAACGAAGGTGGCGGGCTTTTGGGTTGCAACGCCAACCGGCGCTGCGTCCAGCATGGCACGGAGTTGGTCGGGGTCATCGGTCTGGATGATGCGGACCAGTCCATCGCCGAAGCCGAGCGCTGCGACAATGGTTCCCGTGGTCTCAACAACTCGCCGCAGGCTGAGAGGATCGTGGCGGGGTTTTGCGCGCGTCAGCAACGCGACGCCGGCTGCGCCGTAAGCGAACAGCGCGGCAATTGCCTCAGGCCCGATCTGCGTGACTTCGTTGACCTGGACCGGGAGCACGTTTGCCGGCAGGCCGTCGCCGAATCGCGCCAGCGCGTCGATGAGCGGCGCGCCATGGTCGCCATCATGAAGCAGCACGATGGCATTGATGCCGCCAGCGTTGCGATAGGCCTGCACCAGCGTGCGTAACCGTCGCATCAGCGCATCTGCGGTCGGCAGCGCATAGGATGCCGCCCCGGTCGGGCAGGCCGCTGCGCAGGAGCCACATCCTGCGCAGACGGCGGGGTCGATTGCCACCGCGTTGCCGTCCGGCGTGATGGCGCCAGTCGGACAGAGGTCAAGACAACGCGTACAGCCGGTGATTCCGGAGCGCGAATGGGCACAGAGCGATTCGTCCAACTCTATAAAGCGCGGCTTATCGAACGTGCCGACCAGATGGCCCGCGTCCGCGATTATTTTTTCGACCGCGGCGCGGTCACGGGGATCGGCTCGTAGATAGCCGGGCCGCAATTCGTGGGCTGGAAACATCGGCGAGCCACCGCTCAGATCCAGTACGATGTCGCAGGTCGAGACCGCGCCATTGCGCGGGACTCCGAACTCCAGCCGGCGGTGCGACGAAGGCGCGGGAAACGCATAGTCGTCGATCGTCAGTTCAAACTGGCCGAGATGCCCACATCCGTTGCGCACGGTGCCCTTCAGGACCGGAAAAACGTTTGAGTGGCGAGGGGTCACGTCGCCGGGTTTGGTCAGAAGCACGGTGATGTCAAGACGGTCGGTAAGTCGGCGACCGACCTCGATCGCGACCTCGTCGTGGCCGTAGATCAGAGCGACGCCGTTGCTTTCGAGCGTCACCAGCGCGACGCGGGGCGAATTTTCGGCCGCCGCTGCGATCAACGCCGCAGCTTTCGGACCAGCCGCGGCCGCATCCTTCGACCATCCCGCAGCCTCTCGAATGTTGACGAAGGTGAGCGCTGAGGAGCGGACGAGATCTTCCGCAAGGTCCCGGAACAAGGGTGCTTCCTGGGTACAGGCGACGGTAATAGGTGCGCCCTCGGCGAGTGCCGCCTTGAACCGGTCGATTTCGAGCCCGCAGAGCTGGTCTGCTTGGGTGATCCGCCCTGTACAGACGCGGCCAATCGCCCGCGCGTCCAGCGGCATGGTTTTCTCGCAGGTGCAGATCATCAGATGAGGTGTGGTATCACCCATCGTTTCCTCCCGCGGCGGCGGTCCTTACAATCGGCATGGCTAGACTTCCATGCTTCGATGCGACCCGAATTTCGAGACGTCGTCTGCTTGACCTCGGTATCATACCTGCGCAGATAACGCACACAGGACATTTTGCAATGGAGCCGCGAGCGTTTGCGACTTTCGATCAATAGGTACCGAGGAGGATGGGTCGCATGATGTCGCGAGTCAATGAGGCCGAGCGGGCGCTCGACCTGCCGCCCGGTTATACTGCGGTCTTGTTGCGCGAGAGCGGTGACGCGTTTGCTCATGGCCTGGCAATTGCGGCGCAAGCTGGCGCCGGAACGCTGATCTCGGTCGGGCGCTACGACCTCGTCGAACTTGCCGTCGTGCTGGAACCCGCCGAGCCACTGGTATCAGCGCGGCGTGCGCTATTTGTCGGAATGAATGCGACCGCCGATGCCATCGCGGCGCATTGTCCACCCGAGCGGGAAGTCAATTTTGCGTGGCCCGATTCAATTTCCTTCGATGGCGGACTGCTGGGCGGGGTGCGTCTCGGCTGGCCCGAAGACTGCGCCGAGACCGACGTGCCGGCCTGGCTGGTGCTGGGTGTCATGCTGCGCGCGGTGGATCTAGTCAATATCGAGCCTGGCGCGATGCCGGGCACCGTATCGCTGATGGGAGAAGGTTTCGAGATGGTTCAAGCGGATGCAATCGTGGGAAGCTTCGCACGGCATCTGATGGTTGGTTTCGATCAATGGAACGAAGCTGGGTTCGATCCTGTCGCCAGCAACTACCTCGCGCGGCTACCCAAGAACAAGGCCGGCGAGCGGCGTGGCATCGATCGCAACGGCGACCTTCTCGTTAAAGCGCCGCTCGATATGGGCGCGCCGGATCGGACCAGCCTTCTCGATGGTCTCTCTCGCGCGGCGTGGTATGATCCTGCCCTCCGCGGCCCCAAGCTCGCTTGAGACGAAGATGCTGAAGCTTCCGCGCACCATCAGGCTCGATCCGTCGGACACGTTCGTGTTTGAACGCGCTGCTGATCCAGGCGAATGGGCCGTCTCGGGGGCGTTCGTGTTCGGAGACTGCAACGATCCAACCGCCCTCGGCCAGAAGCAACGTGTCGCCTTGCGCTCGGGTTTCCTTGGTATCGAAAGTCTCGGCTGGTCTACGCTTGCCATCATAACCGAGGCGACCGAAGCGGATATGCAAGGTGCTGTCGAGCGTCTTGCCGCGCATTTGCTCGCGCAATTCGGCGCGCCGGATCCTCAGGCTGCTCGCGTCGCGGCGGAAGAAGAGGTCGCCTTTGCGGCTTCGCTCTGCGATCATTCGCCGCAGACGCTGCTCGCGGTGCAGCGCAGTGTCGAGAATGGCGAGATGCGCGAGCGCTTCCGCACATTGAAGCCACGCCAATCAGCGCTGGGAGCCGATCGGCTGCATGCGTATACGCGCGCCTTCACTTTCCTTGAGATCGAAGACGAAGAGGTGTCTGCTGACCAAGTCGATCTTCTCGGTTTGATAAAAACCGATCGCACGTGAGAAGCGCCATCGACGGCGATTGGTCTGACGCATCTCAAGGTTTTCACTGCGGAACTCGCTTAAGAGGGCTCCGCGGCGAATATTCCAAGCAAGCAATCTATCCAAGCAAGCAATCTAGATGGCCCGGCTGACGAGCGTCGGCGCCATACCTTGTCTTGAAAAATGCTTGGTTCTAGTTCATCCCGATGAGATTGTGTCCGGGGTCGCCGACACGCGCGCCGCTTGTCGAAAATGCGACGTCGACCGTTTCCTGTTGCGTATGGAGGACATAGAACGCCCCAACCCCGATCGCTGCCGTGCAAATCACTGCCGCAATAAAAGCCTTCATGACGCCACCTCCAGAGGATGATACTTCAAAAAGGTAGTGCAAGCAGGGTGCAACACAAGAGAGGTTAAACGCAAGAGAGCTTATTGTCATACTTGCCTGCTTCCATCGAATTGATGATCTTTTGACTGCGAAAGAGCGCCCGTCCCGACTGTCGCCGAAGTGGAACCGCGAAATGAGCCAGACGAACGCTAAGCCACCTTGGCCGGTTGAAATTCGCCTTGCGAAAGATCGTCGTACGCTAAATGTTGTGTTCGACGATGGTGCATCATTCGACCTTTCCGCAGAATTGCTGCGCGTGACAAGTCCCTCTGCCGAAGTCCAAGGTCATTCCGAATCCGAGCGCAAGACGATCGGTGGCAAACGGAATGTTGGGATCCTTTCAGTCGATCCTGTTGGCAACTATGCCGTACGCCTCGGCTTCGATGACATGCACACGACCGGCATATTTTCCTGGGCACTCTTGCATGAGGTCGGGCGCGATGCCGGGCGGCTCTTCCAGGCGTATCTGGATGATCTTGCCGCGAAGGGTCTCGATCGTGACAAGCCGGGCGCCCGTTAGCAGTTCGGATGTGGTTTCCCACTGCCTTGGCATATTGGCCGTCTCGCCCCATATGCCGATAAGCAAGAGCGCAAAGCGGTGAGGCCGGAGTGTCGGTCTCGGCGCAGCTCTAGAACAGGAGACACGCATGCCGGACATCGCATCTCAGTCGAGTGCACGGGAGCTTGCACAGAAGCGCAAGGACTTATCACCCGACGCCGAGGCGGCTTTTCAAAACTTCAGCCAGACGGTTTTCGCGGATGGTGCGCTGCCTGCCAAGGTTAAGCAGATCATCGCCGTCGCAGTGGCCCATGTCACCCAATGCCCTTACTGCATCAAGGGCCATACGAAGGCGGCACTACGGCACGGCGCCTCGCAAGAAGAACTGATGGAGGCGATCTGGGTCGCCGCGGAAATGCGAGCGGGAGCGGCTTACGCTCATTCGCTTCTCGCCATTGAGGAAATGAAAAAAGCCGGAACTGCGACGCGGGCGTGAGCGGCTGGCTCGCTCGGCGCGCCAATTGGATTGTCTTCGGTGTGATAATTCGAACCGTTTTCTATGAGCGGCGCGGAAGCTGGGTCCGTTAGCCAGGGCGTTCGAAGACGAGGTTTCGGCGAGGCCAGATTAGAGCGTCTCCTGGAGGGCTTCGAGGGCTTCGCTCGACATGATGGTGTTCACGCCTGGGAAAGTGCTATGTATGAAATCGCAGAATCTCTTGATTAAACGTTCGTTCTAAAATCTGGAGGCCGCCCCGTGAACATAGTGGCGCCGCTCCTGCGGATTCCCATCGGCATCGTTGTCGAACGATCCAAGGCAAATTCGCCGTGGTGTGAATTTATCTGGCGCCCGACCGCCGTGCTTGGCGGCATCCCGGACGTGGACCCATGGACGCAGCTTGCGAGCGAAGAAGATACCGTGACCTTCTACGTCGGTGCGGCGGAGATCGAGCTTTACCGCACGGAAACGGAAAATTACCGCAATAATCTCGTCTCGGCCGCGCCCTCAGTATGGGTTGCGCTGCTCTCAGCCGCAGGCGAGCGCCCGTATGAGATTGCCGCTGTCACGGCGGACCCAGCGGAAGGGGAAGCTTTGACAGAACCGGGCCAGGGAATCGTGGAAGCCGTGCCGATGCCCGACTCGGTGCGAGATACCATTGCCTCGTTTATCGCCGAGCACCATGTCGAGCGGACCTTCGTGAAGCGCAAGCGCAATCGTGCCGATCCGGAAGCGCTGGCACGGCGTGGCCCGCAATACAGGAGCGACGATGAGTAACGATCCGGATTTTCTTGTGCGATGGTCCCGTCGCAAGCGCGACGCAGCTACGGTCAAGATCAGGCAAACGAAGCAGATCGAGGCCTCTGATAGCGTGGCGTCTGAGACCACTGCTGCTTCTCTTGCGCTGGGCGAAGATAGACTGCCATTCGACCCCGCGAGTTTGCCTGCAATCGAATCCATCGGCACCGAAACCCAGCATCCGCGCTTTCCTCGAAACCGGGGTGCCTGACGACTTGGCACGTGCGGCGCTTCGTCGCGTGTGGTCGATAGATCCGGCAATCCGCGACTTTGTCGGTTTGTCGGAGAACTCGTGGGACTTCAACGCACCTGGTGCGATGGCCGGCTTCGGACCAATCGACGGGGAGGAGGCCGGACGACTTTTGACCCGGCTCTTACGAGAGCCGGACACCGGAGCTGTTGCGGCGCACCGGCCTGTCATATCGTCGCCAGCGGGTGATGCTCAAAAGTCGGCAGGCGTACCCGATCCAGTCGAGGATCAGGCATCCAGCGCGGAATCGACGACGCCGGTTTCGGCTAAAGCTCGGCAGCCGGACTTCGAAGAGAGCGATGTGGCCAGCGACGTAACGCAATATGGCAGGGCCGTTGCTCCGCAGTCCGAATTGACCACATCGGTAGACCTTTCTCCAGCCTTACGCCGGGGTCATGGCGGCGCTTTGCCGCAGCTGCGAAATATCAGAGAGAGAGATGGCACCGAGTGAGTTTTCACTCCCTCGAGTTTAGAAACGAGCGGAAATAGCCGACTAGTCTAGGGCGGCAGGCAGGCCGGCCATCTGAGGGTCTCAGCGGGTCGGGATCGAAGACTTCACAAGCATTTACACTGCATTCGACAGCCTTTGCTCGACCCCCGCGGTTGAGGCAGTGGGCGCGGGCGGCGGCACGCTTCGTATCGCATCCTCGGCGTTCGAGTTCGGTCTGCATCCTGCGTCGAACAAGGAAACTGCAGTCAATTCCCAATATAATTCGATTGTCTCATGTATCCCTTGGTGGGAGCTTCGCACCCGTTGAGTTGCTGCGGATGCCCATCACGCGACCAACTCTACACAGGTAGCAGCGGGACGGGCGCGGGATCTGCGCATTTGGTGAGGCTAACGGGATGGCCGTGAATATCCGCAAGTGCGCAGCAAAACCAGAAAATGAAATAAGCGGCCGGAAATCTCGAGGTCCTGTTCGCGCAATTGGCGGAGTTCCAGGACTTACAGATCTGACGGCAGCATCTCAGCTTCGCGTGTCGAGTTTGTCTCATGTTCCGAAGCCTGCGTTGTCGGTTGAAGCCGTGATGGATCTCGAAAGCGAGATCCTGTGGCCGGAGCACCGTCGCGAGGAACCCGTCGAGATTGACGACGTCGATGCGAGCCGCGCTCAAGAATATTCACTGCTCGCCACGTTGCTGAGCCGTTCGCCGGATGCAGGGACTCTCGGTCGGATTGCCAAGCTCCGTGGGGATACGACCTCGCTTGGCCTCGCGCATTTGGCTCTTGCGCAGGCAGCCGGCAGCGCGAACGTGGAGCGGATTGCACGCGAGTACTTCACCCTTTTCATTGGAGTTGGGCGCGGCGAGTTGCTTCCCTACGGATCCTACTATCTCACCGGTTTTCTCAACGAGCGGCCACTGGCTCGATTGCGCGAGGATCTCCACGCGCACGGCATTGAACGAGCCGAGGGACAAACAGAGCCGGAGGACCACGCTGCCACGCTTTGCGAGATCATGGCCGGGATGGCTAGTGGTCAATTCCCGGTAACCGATAGAATGCAGCAGCGGTTCTTCGAGAGACATCTCGCATCCTGGATTGGTCGTTTCTTCGCTGATTTGGAGCGCGCCGAGGCGGCTGAGTTTTATCGTCATGTAGGGGCGCTCGGTCGGCTCTTCCTGCAGACCGAGACAGAAGCGTTCGCGTTGTCCGCGTGAGCGGAAGTGCAAAGAAGGAGGACGTGGCGATGCGAGCACTCGACAAGACCTTACTCGGACGTCGCCGATTCCTTTATGCGCTTGGCGCGGGAGCAGCGGTCGCCGCGGCGTCGCCACTTGCTCTAGAGGCGAAAGCCGATAGCGAGAGCAACGATGAAAAACGCAAGTCTCGCTACAAGGAAAGCGACCACGTGAAGGCCTACTACCGAGTCAACCGTTATCCGAGTTAAGGGAGGCGACCGTGCTGATCAAGAGAACCGAACGTGAAAAGCACCGTGGTTCGCTCGCCGCCGCTGCCGGCGATTCGAGCAAGCATCTCGATCGTCGTGCCTTCTTGCGCCGCTCGGGGCTTGCCGCAAGCGGCCTCGCCGCCCTCGGAACTTTGCCGCTCGTCAGCGTGCGCAGGGCGAAGGCCGGCCCGCCGGCCGCACCGGGCGCTGCGGTCACCATCCACAAGAACATCTGCACGCATTGCGCCGTTGGCTGCACGGTTACCGCGGAAGTATCCAACGGCGTATGGATCGGCCAGGAGCCGAGTTGGGATAGCCCGATCAACAGGGGATCGCATTGCGCCAAGGGCGCTTCGGTCCGCGAGCTGGTGCACAGTGAGCGCCGGCTAAAATATCCGATGAAATTGGTCGGCGGCCAGTGGACTCGCATCAAATGGGATCAGGCCATCGATGAGATCGGCAACAAGATGCTGGAGATCCGTCGAAAATCGGGACCGGAATCACTGTATTGGATGGGCTCGGCGAAATTCTCCAACGAGGGCGCCTATCTTTTCCGAAAAATTGCGGCGTTCTGGGGCACAAACAACAACGACCATCAGGCGCGTATCTGTCATTCGACCACCGTCACCGGCGTAGCCAACACCTGGGGCTTTGGTGCGATGACCAACAGCTTCAATGACGTTCGCAATTCCAAGACCATGGTGTTCATGGGCTGCAATCCGGCGGAGGCACACCCAGTCTCGCTGCAGCACATGCTAGAGGGCAAGGAGCTCAACAGGGCGAACTTCATCGTCATCGATCCGCGGATGACACGCACCGCCGCTCATGCGAACGAGTATGTCCGCATTCGTCCCGGCACCGATATTCCCGTGCTGATGGGAATGATGTGGCACATCTTCAAGAATGGCTGGGAGGACAAGGAGTTCATCAAGCAGCGCGTTCACGGTTTCGAAGAGGCGCGCAAGGAAATCGACAAATGGAATCCGCAAGAGGTCGAGCGCGTCAGTGGGGTTCCGGGCGCACAGCTCGAGCGCGTCGCCAAGTTGTTCGCGACCGAGAAGCCGTCGACCCTGCTTTGGTCCATGGGCCAAACCCATCATACGGTCGGCACCGCGAACGTTCGCGCCAGCTGTATGCTATTGTTGGCGACGGGTAACGTCGGCAAGCCGGGGACCGGCGCCAACATCATCCGCGGGCATGACAATGTGCAGGGCGCGACCGACATTGGTGTCGATACCGTCACCACCCCCTTCTACTACGGGCTAAGCGAAGGTGCGTGGAAGCATTGGGGTCGGGTCTGGGAGGTCAATTACGACTATCTGGTCTCCCGCTTCGATTCCAAAAAAATGATGGAAACTGCGGGCATTCCCCTAACGCGCTGGTTCGATGCCGTTCTTTTGCCAAGAGACCAGGTCGATCAGAAGGACAACGTGCGAGGCATGTTCGTGCAAGGACACGCGAGCAACAGCATCACGCGTATCCCGGAATCAATGAAGGCGTTGCCGCAGCTCGATCTGCTGGTCGTCGCCGATCCGCACCCCACCACCTGGGCCTCGCTTGCCGTGGCGGCCGGACGCAAGGACAATATGTACCTGCTGCCGATTTGCACCCAGTTCGAAACCTCCGGATCACGCGTTGCGTCCAATCGTTCGTTGCAGTGGGGCGAGCCGATCGTCAAACCAAGCTTCGAGTCCAAGGATGATTATCAGGTTTTGTACCTGATAGCGAAGAAGCTCGGCTTCGCCGACCAAATGTTCAAGAACATCAAAGTGGAGGGCGACCGTCCCGTTCCCGAGGACGTCCTGCGCGAAATGAATCGAGGTAGCTGGAGCACCGGCTACACCGGCCAGTCGCCGGAGCGGCTGAAAGCCCACATGAGGAACCAGCATAAGTTCGATCTAGTGACGCTGCGCGCACCCAAGGACGATCCTGAAGTCGGCGGTGACTTCTACGGTCTGCCCTGGCCATGTTGGGGCACGCCGGAGCTCAAGCATCCCGGCTCTCCCATCCTCTACAACGCCGACGCTGCTGTCATGGACGGCGGAAATGGATTCCGTGCGCGCTTTGGCGTGGAGCGCAACGGCCAGACGCTGCTTGCCGAAGGTTCCTATCTGCCAGGTTCGGAGATCAAGGACGGCTATCCTGAATTCACGATGGGTGTTTTCAAGAAGCTGGGCTGGGACAAGGATCTTACGGCCGCAGAACTCGCGACGATCGAGAAAGTCGCAGGCAGCCCCGGTAATATTGACACCATGTCGTGGTCGACGGATCTATCCGGCGGTATCCAGCGCGTTGCTATCAAGCATGGTTGTTCGCCCTACGGAAACGCCAAGGCGCGGACGGTTGCCTGGAATTTGCCTGATCCAATCCCCGTGCATCGCGAGCCGATTTATTCGCCGCGCGTCGATCTGATCGCACAATATCCGACGTTGCCGGACGCGAAGCAGTTCAGACTGCCGAATATCGGCTTCTCGGTACAGAAGAGTGCTGTCGACAGAGGCATTGCCAGGGCGTTCCCGCTGATCGTTTCGTCGGGGTCGCCTTGTGGAATACGAAGGCGGCGGCGAGGAAACCCGCTCCAACAGGTGGCTCGCCGAACTGCAGCAGGACATGTTCATCGAGATCAGTCCAGCGGACGCGGCCGACCGCGGAATCAAGGATGGCGGTTGGGTCTGGGTCACAGGAGCTGAGAACAGCGCTAAGGCGAAGATGAAAGCGCTGGTGACCGAACGTGTCGGCAAAGGCGTGACCTGGATGCCCTTCCATTTTGGCGGTTGGTTCGCCGGCGAGGATCTGCGGTCCAGATATCCGCAAGGCTCCGATCCGATCGTGCTCGGCGAAAGTGCCAACACGATCATGACCTACGGCTACGACCCCGCAACCGGCATGCAGGAGCCCAAGGTCAGTTTGTGTCAGATCAGTGCGGCATAGGGAGGCGATACCATGGCTCGTATGAAATTCCTCTGCGACGCTGATCGTTGCATCGAGTGCAACGCGTGCGTTACCGCCTGCAAGAACGAGCACGACGTCCCATGGGTGGAATCAACCGCCGGCGCGTCGTAACCATCAATGACGGCAAGCCGGGCGAGAGATCGGTCTCGATGGCCTGCATGCATTGCACGGATGCACCGTGCCAGGCGGTTTGCCCGGTGAACTGCTTTATCACCACCGCCGATGGCGTCGTGCTGCACTCCAAGGATCTCTGCATTGGCTGTGGCTATTGCTTCTACGCCTGCCCGTTCGGCGCGCCGCAGTATCCCCGTGTCGGCAACTTCGGCTCGCGCGGAAAGATGGACAAGTGCACCTACTGCGCCGGAGGTCCGGAAGCGGACGGCTCGAAGGAAGAGTATGCGAAATACGGCGCCAACCGGCTGGCCGAAGGCAAGCTGCCACTATGCGCAGAGATGTGCTCCACCAAATCGCTGCTGGCGGGTGATGGCGAGATCATCGCGCAGATCTACAAGGAACGCGTGATGAAACGCGGCTACGGCTCCGGCGCGTGGGGCTGGAAGACCGCGTATCACGAGACTGTTGTATCTTGATCCGAGCGCAGTGGGCAGGGCTCAGCTGCGTTCGAGGCTAGCCTCACGGGAGGATGTGAAATGATGATTGTTGCCACCAAATTCCGCGTCATCGCCGGAGCGCTGGCATTCCTCCTGATGGCGTTTGGGCAGCCTGCGAGTGCCCAGCAGCCCACGTCCGTCAACCCTCAGGCGAGCGCGGTCAAGGAAGGTCAGCTCTTGCAAGAACTGAATCGGATATCAGGTCGCTGCACGGTGCCCGATCAGAAGGCCTGCACGATCGAGCAGCCCGCCGGCCGCGATTGGCGACACTTCCACGAGGTGACGCTCCGTTGGATCGGTGGCCTCGTCATCGTCGGTATTCTGGCCATACTCATCGTCTTCTATCTCTGGCGCGGCATGGTGAAGATCGAGAGTGGACGGTCAGGGCGCACCATCGTGCGGTTCAACGGCTTCGAGCGGTTCGTGCATTGGATGACGGCAACCTGTTTCATCATTCTCGGCCTGTCGGGGCTCAACATAACGTTCGGCAAGCCTCTATTGTTGCCCCTCATCGGCCCCGAACCATTCACAGCGTGGTCGCAATGGGCGAAATACAGCCACGACTATCTGAGTTTCCCGTTCACAATCGGCGTGTTCTTGATCTTTCTCATGTGGATCGCGGGAAACATCCCCAATCGCGTAGATTTGGAATGGCTGAAGCGGGGCGGCGGCATCATCAGTCAGGATCACCCGCCGGCTTACCGGTTCAACGCCGGGCAGAAGATGATCTATTGGATCGTTGTTCTCGGCGGGACCGCTGTGGCAGCCAGTGGCTACGTGTTGATGTTCCCATTCTACGGCACTGATGTCGCAAGCATGCAGGTTGCTCAAGTCGCGCACGCTATCGTCGCGGTGCTGTTCGTCGCCGCCATGATCGGGCACATCTACATCGGTACTCTGGGCATGGAAGGCGCTTTCGAAGCCATGGGAACCGGAACCGTCGATCTCAACTGGGCCAAAGAACATCACAATCTATGGCTCGAGAAGGAGCAGGCACCAACGGGGCCGAACGAAATGCAGCGGCAGCAGGCCACCACCCCAGCAGAATAAGTACCTTCGCCGGGACCGCGTATTGGTCGACGGCGGGTCTTCATAAGGAAGCCGAGCTGCTGCGGCAGGAGACGGAAGCCGACGATAGGCGAGAACTAATTTTAACAATTCACGAAGACATCGAGGCAACGTGCCTGGGCTATTGCAAGTCGATGGCTATTCAGATGCCGTTCCAATTTCGAGCGCCGGAAGTGTCAGCTGGTAATACTCCGGTGCGGGGGTTGATTGGCTGCCTACGATCTATTTTCTCGGAGGGACGTCTTTTTTGCGATAGTTGGGGCGGGGGTTTGCGTGCCGGGCGGTGAACCCCCTGGGCGCTCGATGCCGGCGCGCCGCCGGACGTCGTGTTAGTCGGACCGGGATGACCTTGTGGCCGACATTGGAGAACGCTGTGGTCGGATTGCTCGCTGCGAGGTTAGCTGCTTGGATTGCTAGCAGCAAGCGGGAGACGCGCTCTGTGCAAGCGCGGCACCTCCGATAGGCGCCATACTGATCACGAAGATCGATGTCACGCGCGCACCGTTCCATCCTCTTCCGTGTCATGACAACCACTGCGGCACCTTCGCGTTCCACGCCTCGTGAATCTTTGCCAATCTATTTTGGTCGACCAATCGGTTCCAAATGTGCAAGATCAGGCAATGCCGACAACAAGTTACTAAAGGTGAAATGAGACGGCCCACCGACGTGACGTCCGCTGGGTCACCGGGATGTGTGCTTCCGGCTACGCCAATGCGTCTGCGCGATCTCTCTCCATGCGCAGTTCCGCCTGCAGGCTGTCATAATCCCGAAAGATGGAGGCTATCGCCAGTGTACGCCCGCCACGCTTGAACCGTAGAACGCAATCTCTGCTCGGTATATCGCCCTCAATTGTTACTTCATCCCAATTCTCGGCGTGGCCAACATAGTTGATCGGTACGTCGTAGTGCTGGCTCCAAAAGAAAGGAACAGCCGTAAACTTCTCACGACGTCCTATCATATTAAGTGCAGCGGTTCGCCCCTGGCGCTCCGCAACGATCCAATGATCGACCCGAATGTTTCCGCCACTATGCGGATCTGGCCAGCGCGCAATGTCTCCAGCGGCAAACACACCGCTTGCACTGGTCTCAAGATGAGAATTTACGACGACGCCACGGTCGACGACAAGTCCCGACTTTACGGCAAGTTCTACTTGCGGCAGAGCGCCGATACCAG
Source organism: Bradyrhizobium sp. LM2.9 (assembly GCF_054056555.1). Classification (NCBI taxonomy): domain Bacteria; kingdom Pseudomonadati; phylum Pseudomonadota; class Alphaproteobacteria; order Hyphomicrobiales; family Nitrobacteraceae; genus Bradyrhizobium; species Bradyrhizobium sp. LM2.9. Next base: position 3,679,237 of record NZ_JBSRYJ010000002.1, on the reverse strand, counting down.
CAATGATGAGATCACCTTCGAGGATGTTTCCGCCAGTCAAAAGCACTTTGTTTCCATCGATCGAAACTGCGGTCTCGCGGAGGTGGAAGATGACACCATGCTCCTCGTGGAGCGATCGCAAAAATCGACCGATCTCCAAGCCTAGAATGTTTCCCAAGGGCTGTCTTTCGGGGGCCACTACATGAACGTCGATGCCGCGTCCACGCAAAGCCGCCGCAACCTCAAGCCCGATGAAACTTGCTCCAAGAATGATTGCCCTGCGTGCTGCTTGGGCGCGTGCAACAATGGCACTACAATCCGCAAGCGAACGAAGGTAATGAACGTGCGCCTGATCGGCTCCCGGAATCCAGAGACGAATAGGCTCAGCACCAGTGGCAAGCAGCAATCGGTCATAAGGAATGCTTTGTCCGTCTGAGAGTGCGATTTCCCGCGAGCCCGGATTAAGGCGTGTAACATTGGTTCCAAGTCGCAGGTCAATTGCTCTTTCGGAATAGAATGAAGTCGGCCGGAGCGATACCGAATCATCCGAGGCGTTGCCGGAAAGATACTTCTTCGACAGACTCGGCCGATCCACGGGCGCGGCAGTATCCTTGCTCAAGATCACGACGCTGCCCGCAAAGTCTTGTCGACGTAGCATTTCAGCGGCGGAAAAGCCGGCGGCTCCCCCACCAATGATTACAATTCGCTTGGGAGTATCGCCGGCGAGCTTTGCGGTCCTCGGGGTCTTGGGCCGGCTATCCCTGGCACGAACGAATACCCGGTCCTTCCGTAGCTCAACCACCCAGCATGGCAACGGATCAAAGGCGGGGACCTGAAGAGCTTCACCTGTCCGCAAGTCGAAACAAGCATGATGCCAGGGACATCGGATCGTGTCACCAACCACAAGTCCCTCTACTAGCGGACCCCCATAATGAGTGCAGTGAGCTCCGATCGCGAAAAAGTCGCGGCCAATTCGCACAAGCAGTACCGCCTCATCACCGACACGACCAAGCAGCTTGGCGCCGTCTCCAAGAGCGTTTTGCGCAATACCAAGAGCAAAATCGGGACCATCAGGATCGAAACGTGGCGTCATTCTGTCTCTTTCGCCGGTGCGGGCTGCGTTCGAGGAGAACGCTTTCGTCACTTCTTATCCAACTGGCGACGGGAATGTCGTGCACGTGAACATCCCCTGACGAATGCCTGTTCAAAATGTGTTGCTCGTTCTTCGGCTTTGGCATCCCCTGGTTCGGACCCATAGCAGCAGATCTCCACGACCGATCTGCGTCTGTAGACAGTGCGTGTGGTTTCACCAGCCATTTAGCGAGGAGTCCACCGATAATGCCTTCGGCACCGCCGACCAGTGTTGCTGCAACTAGGGCGTAGGCGATTGCTCCACCCGAAGTTGAAACTGTGCCTGCCACAGTCCGTGGACAGTACTTTCTCCTATGTCTCTCACGCGGAACGGCACCCGACCATGCTCACTGATTATCAATCATCGACTAACCTGCTTACCGTCTGCGGCAAATTGCTTTAGGTAGGCGATCACGTCTGATATTTCCCGAGCTTTCGTCAGCCCGGAAAAGATCATCTTGGTACCAGGCACGACCGCCTAACGTCCGTTCGTCCCACACCAAACCTGAGTTCTTGTTCGCTGATGAGTAACTATAGTTTGGATACTGACCGGCCGACCGCCCAACAATCCCGTTAAGCACCGGTGCAATTCCATTTTGGGCGCTAGGGCCTATCTGGTGACAGGCCATGCATTTCTTAAAGACGATAGCACCGGCGTCGGGACTCCCCGCAGGGATGGCTGCATCCTGGCCTTGAACTGAGCCGACCGCGATAAGCATCAGCGTAAGCACTAGCGACGAAATTGGGTTCAATTTCTTCTTCCTGGGCAGAGCTTGCGGATAACTCTTTCTGCGTATGCTGCTGTCATTGGTGACGAGGGGAAAAGTTCGTAGTGCCAGCTACTGGCTTGTCAGCCTAAGCGTGACCTTGACCGCCAGGCTCTCTTGTCCTCGTCGGTGAGTGCCACTTTCTCATCGAATAACAAATCAGATAAACGAATTTCATTGACATTTGTACTCATTGATTATGCTATGAAACCATGGACATTGAACTCGCTAGAACGTTCATAGAGATCGTCTCCACGGGGAGCTTCATCAAAGCCGCCGACCGATTACATGTCGCGCAAACGACGGTAAGCGCACGCGTGCGCCTCCTGGAGCAGCAGCTCGGACGACCGCTTTTCGTCCGCAACAAGGCCGGAGCAAGCCTCACTCCGGCGGGTGAACAATTCCTTCGTTACGCTCCGACATTCGTACAGCTGTGGCAGCGCGCAAGACAGCAGGTCGCCGTACCTGAAGGACACCGCGCAGTTTTGACGGTTGGAAGCGAGGTCAGCTTGTGGCAGCCTCTTCTGCTCGAGTGGGTCAGGATGATGCGGCGTTCGCATCCGGACATAGCGCTTCGCGTTCATGTCGACGTTCCTCAGGATCTAATCACACACGTAGCGGCCGGACTCGTTGATATCGCGATCATGTACGCGCCTCAGCATCGACCTGGCTTGGAGATAGATTTGCTGATTGAGGAAGAACTCGTACTGGTAACAACCGATCTCAAGGCATATCACGCAAATGATCCCAGATACGTTCACGTCGAATGGGGACCGGATTTCGCCCTTCATCATGCGGTAAGTTTTCCAGACACGACTCCGAGCTTGGTAGCCAATCTCGGTCCGCTGGCCCTCAATTATATCTTGTCGGAGGGTGGCTCTGGTTACTTCCGAATGCATACCATTCAGCCCCATCTGGCATCAGGCAAACTCCATCTAGTTCCAGGCGCGCCTCACTTCTCTTTTCCGGTCTATGCCACGTACTCGACGAATGTCGATGCTGCTACATTGGGCGCAGCGCTCACGGTGTTGCGCACGGTCGCGAAGATCGAGGTAGATTAATCAATGGCCGGGCTTGATAGTATTCTTGAGATCGTCGAGCCGCAGAGCATAATTTGTACGATCGTTACCGCCAGCCGAGAGGAATACGTCATCGGATTACACGATCATTCTTTCAACGTCGATTAAGCTACCTTTGGAGTCTCTGTCGAACGAATGAACCGCTGGATGCGGCCGGCAAACGTCAGGAGAATTTTTTAGCGAATTGTTTGGCGAGGGCGTCCGCCGTCGCGTCTGCTATTTGATAGACATGCTTCTTCATTTCTTCCCAGGTCTGGGCCTCGGCGTCGTAATTTCGATCCCTCAATTGCTGGATTTGTTGGATGTGATGGCCCCCATGCGCCAGAAGAAGGCCTTGCACTGCGTCTTTCGGCAAATAGGGATTTGCTTGGCTCAAGAAGGTCGCGATCTCATCGGCGTTTGACGTTAGGGACTGCGTTGCCTTTGCCTGGGCAGAAACATCACCGGCTACAACCGCGACCAGATAGGCTTTCACGGCACCATAATGGCCGGCGAGAAGCTTGAAAAACTTATCCTTTGCCGGTGCACCATAAAACCGTTCAATCGAGGCAGCGATAGCTTGCGCATTTGCGACTGCTTGCTTTTCCGCGGCCTTGATCGCCAAATCATTTTTGTCGATCGCGGCGACCGAAACATTACGCACCCAGAAAATGTGACCAAGCCAAAGATCTCGAAGAGCCACTGCGGTGTGAAAAATCTTCTGATCACGGGCAGCATTCTTCTGTGTGTCAGATTCCGAAGTGGCGGTCTTTCTGTGATTGTGCCTGTCGCGCGCGAGAGCGCTTTCCGAAATTGAAACGATCGCCGCGGTGGCGACGGCGAGCGTAAGAAAGCGTCGGCGATTGGCGACGTTCTTTGAAGTCAAGGCTTCTGACATCCCGTCCTCCTATATCGGCGCCGATTTCGTGGTCACGTCCGTGACGAGCGCCGCAACGTCATTTTGGTATTTCATCCACGGCAACACCTAGCAAACGAATTTAATTGTCGTTTGAGTACAGGATTTATGTTTGGAGAATGCGCTACCCAACAGGGTCGCACCACGCGGCCCGCGTGACGATGGCTGAGATCGCGAGTGCGATCAAACTCATCGATGGAAGCAAGAGAGGTATTCGCGCCAGAAACAGGTAGAGGGGAGCGTAACGACCAATCAAAGGATCACCGAGACCTTATGCACGATTCGACGCACATAGCCGATGCAACTCCACGCCTGTTCCGTCTGTAGAGTAGGCATGGTGCCTCCTATCGCTCTCGTCGCCGACAATTCCAAATCAGGAGAGTTTTAAGAGCGAGATAGACTCGGCTTTCGGACCGTGCAAACGAATCTAATTATCGCTTTGCTACGATTGTCTTGTTCTGGGAAAGAAGACGATCGGGATAGGACAATCCGCCGCCCGCTGTCAGTACAGCCCCAGGAGTGAGAGATGCTGGCGCGAGGTGATTCGTCGCCATAATATGGAACACTGTCTCGCCCGCCGCGATGAGATAGTCAGCAATTATTCTTCGATGGCACCGCCACCAGACGGCCTCAGCACACATTATTGCAGGTATCGCTCCGTGGCCGAGTTCGCGCAGCCTGGCCATGCCGGATCGAAACTCGCCGCTCATGGCGTAGTCCGCATAATTGTGAAAGCTCCTATTTTCCCAGAACGAATTCACGTCCGCTGACACATCCCGCTTCCTGCCGCGGAGTCCCCCGAGCTCGGCGATGTGCTCATAGCCAATCTCAAACGTTGATAGAGTGTTGGCGAGCTTCGCGGTATCGTACTGTGGGTTAATCCCGGGATCGCGGAATGGCTCGAACATCGACGACGAGCTTGACCTCTTGCAGCCTTAACAGCTCCACGAACTCACCGATCGAGCGGGTCGAGTGCCCAATGGTAAAAAAGTGATGTTCCATGATCCGAACCAGTTGTCGGTCTAGAGAGCTTCCTCAGCAACGGCCAGAAGGGTATACCGACCAAGCCAAATGTACATTTGCTGGACCGGCGAGGGTCGCAATCCGAAATCCAAAGGCCGAGCCGAACAGAAGTCGAGACGGCGATACGAAACATTAGCCGATGGACCGGAGAGGATCCCGATCGAGATGGCCCGATTGAAACGCCGGCTCGCGTGACCCGTTCATTCGAGGAGTTTTTCTCGGGCTACGGCCAGGACCCCGACCGAGCTTCTGGAAAAGACCTTCGAGAAGATCGAAGGGTATGACGAAATGATCGTACTGCGGGATATTAACTTCGAAAGCCATTGCGAGCACCACATGGCGCCGATCATCGGCCGGGCCTGGGTGGCCTACATCCCGAGCGGCCGCGTGGTCGGTATTTCCAAGCTAGCTCGAGTGGTCGACGTCTATGCCAAGCGCCTGCAAATTCAAGAGAGGATGACAGCCCAGATCGCCAACACCATCAACGACGTGCTCAAGCCGCTGGGCGTTGGCGTGATCATCAAGGCAGCTCATCACTGTATGACGACTCGCAGCGTGCACAAGCCTGGTACCGATCTGGTCACCAGCCGGATGCTCGGGTGCTCCGCGACAGTGCGCTGACCCGCCAGGAGTTCCGCGGGCCACTTACAAATTGGCAAGTAGCCCGGCCGGTGTTTGGCTGTCCGGGATAAGTTTCCATACATACCGTCCTCCTCGATACGACGTCCAGAGCAGGTTGAACGCACCGTTTCGCGTGACTCTTAGGCGAGGGCGCGCTGCTGCCGCGACGGCTGTCAGGCTGCAAAGGTGATGGCGATTATTGCCTCGACTGCGTGATCGAGATGATTGTGACAGGAGAAAGCGATGACAGAGGCGAGAAAGATAGGCCGGGTTATACCTGAAACCACCGATACGGCAGTTGCGATCATCGCTGACCATAATCACACGAGCATGCAATTGGCCCGCGCCATTGCGCTGAGGACGGTTCCGTATTTAGCCCCGCTTGCGGGCGCGAACACTGGGATGGAGACGATCGAGGTGGTGGGTGCGCATTATCGAAATCAACTGAACGCGCTTGGCGAATACACCGACACCCTTATTGATCTTGCTCGTGAGATGCAGAGCATATGTCTGGCTCCTGTAGAGCGCGACGGGTTGTAGCAGGATTTGTTCGCCAGTAAACAGCGCAAGTAGGCAGACGGGGCGATATGACCGCGCATTTGCCACCAATCATCATCGCGCGAGCAGACTATGCGCGCTTTGAACGGTTGGCCGATAACGCCGTGAGAGAGCGTCATCCGGTCGGTAGGTTCTCGATATCGGAGATCCGTTGGGCCGCCGTGTTCGACACCAACCAAGAGACCTGACGGCGTCGCATGTCTCAACGAGTGGATCACTCATAGGATCGATGGCAGTAGGTTGTCTGAAAGTAGCGTCTTGGTCTATCCGGAAGGGCTTAGAATCGATCAAATGGACTTATCGGTGCGTTCGCCGCTGGGTGCTGCCGTTCTTGGACTGAGTATCGGATATCGCATGAACTTCTTTAGTATTAAAGGCGGAGTTCACTCCGTTATCGTTGAGGATGTCGTCGCGCCGCCGGGGGCGCCCTTGCCCTTGCCATTCAAAGCGCGCCGTCCGGCCACTCGGGCTTGCATCGTGTCTCGCCGGCCCGATGATGGCCCTCAAGCTGCTTAAACGGGCGATGCCGAAAGCGAACTCTAGTCGCTAGATAACGTTAAGGAGTAAGAACATGCGTCGAGACGAAATGTCTGAAATGAGACCGCCAATTGGAATTGATGCCAGCCACTTCGCCAAGCTATCTGCGCTGTGATCATTAACGAGCGCGCCGACGGACGCATGCGAGTATCTTCGTGAGGAACTCGATCGTGCGCACGTTCTCCCTGCGGAGAAATTGCGTCCTGACATTGTCAGTCTTGGTAGCCAGGTCGAGTTTCGGGGCGAAACGACGGGAAGGAGCCAGGAGATCATCTGCTTTATCCATTTGATGCCGATCTCGCGCGCGGGCGTGTGTCGGTGTTGACGCCGGTCGTCGCTGCGCTTTTGGGCCTTTCAGTCAATCAGACTGTTTCATTTCCCACCAGAACCGGCGAAAGGGACTAATTGACAGTGCTCAAGGTCAGTCGCGCCGTCTAGGCCGCCATGCGGGGAAAACGAGCGTGGTGTACATGGTTGCGATCGCGCTCACGCTTCTGACCGAACCGAAAGAATGACGTCAAGCGTCGCGATCTTGGCCAGCATCGACAATCGAGTCAGCTGCTTCGGGCCACGGGCCGACCTGCTTGTACGCTATTGGAATGGGACAGTGGTTGTCTCCGAAATCTGGTGCGAGGGCGGTTGGTGACCTGGGCGCAGGGATCCAGCTATGGCGTGCATTGACAGCCATCGCTCACTCAGGCGAATCACGAATGATCAGGGTGCCTACAAACCCCGAATTTGAACTAGTCAGCCAGTGGGTAAGAGACTTATTGGATTCTTCGACCAAGGAGAATCGTTCTCAAAACAACAGCGTCGTTATGAACCTCATCATGCGCTGCAAAAACAAGCGTGATCCGCCGCCTTTGAGCAAGGGAGCGTAGTTCGCGAAGACGGTCGCGATTCCGATGTATCTCTTCCGAGTAGCGGCGTCGAAACTCGCGCCAACGAGCAGGATCATGCCCGAACCACTTCCGTAGCGCGGTGCTCGGAGCGATGTCCTTAGCCCACAGATCGATCGCAGCATCTGCTTTCCTGACTCCCCGAGGCCAAAGGCGGTCGATCAATACTCGCGTGCCATCACGCGAGCCCGCGGACTCGTAAGCCCGTTTCAACTTGATGTTCCCGGCAACAATTCTCGTGCTCATCGATATTCCTTTTGTATCTTCGCCCTAATCTGTTCCAATCCCGCGGGACGTACCGTCCGTTCCAATCAGTTCGTCTGCCTCCTTGTGCAATAAGGCGATCGTGGATTCGACAGAAATGCGCCTTCCGTCCTTGGTCAACCACGGCAGCGACAAGACTTCGCCGTGGCCCGCATTGGCTTTCGCCGGTTGCCAGTAACCGAGTGTATCCGCCCATGGCGTGCTCTGAGATTTTCGGGAATGATCAAATCGAGCGGGTTCCCGACAGCCTGCTCTGAGGTAAAGCCGAATATCCGGGGATTCCAAAACGTGATCCTCCCGTCGGCGTCGGTGGCAATGATTGCGTCCGAAGCGCTGCCGAGGGTTTGCCTCGATAAGGCCGTGCGGTACGAAACCCGCTGCGTTAGGCTTGGAGCCCACGTTGGCTGGCCTTCGATAGATCTTCAGGTGATTGCTTGAGGCATCTCGGAAGCGGCTGCTTGCTTGACCCGTCTCAGCGTTCATCTTTCGGCACAGGTAGGGGTCTTCCGCTGTTGGTTCGCAATCCCCCGCGATTTGGTGGAGAAGCGAGTGATCTTAGGGGGATCGCTCGCTGGGAATGTGCCCTCCAGTTCCTCGTCTAGTTGTCTGTCGAGTTCTTTCTTTGCCCGTTGGGCAACGGTTTCAATCGCAGCCATGTCGAGTTCTCCTTCGGTTTCATGCATGTGCGGTGGCCTAATGATCGTGTTCGGCGGGGTTCCGTTCGTCCAGGGCTCGATTTGGCGGCGCATCTGCAACGAATCGACTTGTGGTCACATACAATCCGTTTCGGCAAGGACGGTTTCAAGCTGCTCACACTGTTTACGATGGAGGAGTAGCAGGTGCATAAGCTTCGCGTTCAGTTTGGAATCGAAGATGTTCAGAACGGCCTGCTCGATCATGTCGGACAGCTTGGACTGATTGGTGCGTGCGAACGTGATCGTGTGTTGAAGGCTGGACTTCGGGTTGGGTATAACGACCGTCTTCCTTTGATTTTGACGAAGCCAAACGGCGCCTCCTCTGGCGGCAATCTCCTTCTTGAGAAGAACGCATATTGCTCCTTGAGCGAGTTCCGACTCAAACGCCAGGTCTGCAATATCAACGTCAGCCGCGCGGCCGATTGCGGCAAACGCCTTGGCGCCGATGCGCTCGGCCTCAAGGAGATCCTTGAGAAAATGCTGCATTTCTTCCTTAGACCAATAACCGAAGTAGGCAGGATCGGCCTCGCTCATTCCACATCGAGAGGATGCGGGCGTCTGGACTGTGTCGCGTAAGTCAACTTGGCGTCGTGACCGGGCATTATGCATGGTTTTCGTTTCCCTGCGAACGAGGACCTGCAGTCTTCCTGAACGCGTGAGGGTCTTATTGCGTGTGGACTGCGACGCCGAGTTCTCGCTGGTTAGGTTAAGTTTGCAAGCGAGAAATATTGCCGGTTTTCATCAATGAAGTTGTTACATCAGCATGGGCCACGGTTAGCATCCGCGAGAGCTGCGCGGCTCTATTGTTTCCGCTGTCTCAGGGCGCACGTCGTGATGTCACGTCTTCGATTACGTTCGCACTACACGTTCGCCAGGCTCTTCGATCTTTTATGGTCGTCTTCGTCATTGCGACCCGTGCATGAGTTCCAACGAGGCGGACGAAGGTTTCCGTCGCGTTCGCGAGCCGTCGCGCCGGTTTGACTTCACGCACCAGTTAACGTCGCTTCAGCCGATCTTTTCCAAGAACATGGACGCTGGCTTTCGGGTTTCAACGAGGTCGCGGCATGTCTCTGAAGTTGCCAACCGACAGACGTGAGGATTTTTGCGCTTAACGGATGAATGCGCCCGCTGACAGAAGACTAGCTGACGCGAAGCAGGCCAGCGGCAAAAACATTGATACTAAGTGACGATAACTTTCGTTGGTCAAAGGCATTTGCGAGCTTACCTTGACGGCAACGCGCCGATGGGTACGCCGCGGCAGACGGACATGGAGACCCAAATGACGAATTCATCGGTTCGATGGTTTGAACTGGCGAGTTCTCTTCGCAGAACCCTCAGAACGTTAAGCCAACTGTCGGACGCTCGTTCGTGTTTGAATAGCTTCGCGATCCTCGGCAGCAATCTATTATTGGCCTTACGCTTTGGGGTTGTCGATGAAGCACGCCTGCGGCCAGTGCTGATACCCATTCGCCGCCGCCGCCATTGAACCTGAGGCAGAGTAGAGCTGCTTTAGAACGTTCTTCGCGTCTGCCGCCACCATGAGTGAACATTGCTTCGGCGGGCGTGAGCCGGCCGATACAAGGGCAGCAGGCGTTGCTCGGCCCAATGCGTTGAGCGCCGGTGCCCAAGTGCTTCAGCAAAGGAGATATTTCATGTACCACAAGATTCTCTTGGCCTTCGACGGATCGCCTGATGGCCGTGAAGCTCTGGCTCAAGCGGAGAAGTTGGCGTTGGTGTGTGGCGCGGCGGTTCATCTTCTTGCGGTCATAGACCCGACCGAGAACATGCTTATTGTGGAGGCAATGCCCTCCGTCCCCGACAATCGACCGTTCGTAATCCAAGCCGTTCTTGACGAGGGAGTGAAGCGCCTGCGAGGTGCTGGATGCGCAGCATCCGGCGAGCTCAAGTACGGCAAGCCAACGGACCAGATAATTCTGTCCGCAAGAGAGGTAGATGCGGATCTGATCGTCATTGGTCATCGAGATCAAGGGACGCTTGCGCGCTGGCTGAATGGCTCGGTAGGCGAGTCAATTCTACATGAGCCGCCATGCAGCGTTCTCGTAGCTGTGAAGTCCGAGCACCGGGCGAGCAACGTCACGCCGATGCAGCAGTTGAAGGTACGGGGGAGACGATGAGCTTTATCTTGTCCCGCTGTTTGTCAGCGCTTTTGCTGCTAACCGCAGCCTTTGCGATGCCGTCGGGTTCGGCTTCTGCGAAAGATATCGTCCTGGGAGCATCCGTACAGTTGACGGGGCCGGTCGCCAATACCGGCCGCTATTATCGCGACGCCTATCAACTTGCGGTCGACAAGATCAATGCCGCGGGGGGCGTCAAGGTCGGTAATGAATCGCACAAGCTGGCACTCAAGCTTTACGACAATCAGTCTGATGTGAACCTGAGTGTGCGTCAGTACACGCAGTTGGTTTCGCAGGACAAGGTCGATTTTCTGTTGGGACCATTCGCGAGCAACTTCGCATTGGCGGATTCGGCCGTCTCCGAAAAGTATAAAATTCCAATGGTCCAGGGTGGTGGGGCGTCTGATCAAATCTTTTCGCGCCATTTCAAGTACATATTCGGTACGCTTGCGCCGGCCAGCAACTATTTTGGTTCGACGGTAGAGATGTTGAAGGGACTTGATCCCGCCCCCAACTCCGTCGCGCTACTATATGCAGACGATGCTTTCGACGTTTCCGTGGCCGACGGTACGCGGTCGAAGCTGAAGCAGGCAGGTCTGATCTTAGCCATGGATGAGCGTTACAGCACCAACGCGACGGACTTCAATTCGCTTCTGTCGCAGATCAGGAGCAAGAATATCGATGCGGTGCTCGTTGCCGGCCACGAGACCGAGATCCTGAATTTCGTGCGGCAAGCGAAGAGCCTGGCGATCGCGCCAAAGATGTATTCCTTCACCGTGGGTGTTCCCAGCGAGGATTTCCGAAAGGCGCTGGGCAAGGACGCTGATTACGCTTTCGGCATGACAGCCTGGCTGCCTTCGGCAGACCTGAAGGACCGCTGGTTTGGCGACGCGGCGCAGTTCGCTGCCGCCTACAAGGCAACGTTTGGCTATGAACCCGATTATCATGCCGCCTCCGGCATTGCTGACGTGGAAGCTTTGGTGCAGGCCGTGGAATCGGCGGGCTCAATCGATCCGGAGACGGTGAGGGACGCGCTGTCGAAAGTGAAGCTCGACAGCCTCTATGGACCGATTGCATTCAGTGAGAACGGTCAGATCGATCTGGCCCAGACGGTCATCCAGATTCAGAGCGGTAAGTTGGTCGCGGTTTACGGTGCCAACGGCAATATCGCACCGCCCAAATATCCGATGCCGACCTGGAACGCGCGTTAAGCAGATCGCGAACGAGCCGCCGGCTGAAACGAGAGCGATGGACCTGCTCGCGCAAATTCTGATCAACGGAATCCTCCTCGGCGGATTGTATGCTGTCATGGCGCTCGGTCTCGCGCTGGTTTGGGGCGTGCTCAATATTGTCAATCTTGCGCACGGTGCATTCATCATGCTGGGCGGGTATGTGTCCTGGTATCTCCACACTTATGCCGGTATCGACCCGTTCCTGGGGCTGCCGATTACCGCTGCCGTGATGTTTGCGATGGGTTACGCCGTGCAACGCGGCCTTCTAAACCTGATCATTCGCGCCCCCATGTTCAACACGCTGCTGATAACCTTCGGGCTCGAGGTCGTACTCACCTACCTCGCCCAGCTTGTGTTCTCAGCGGACTTTCGCACCATCAACCCGGCCTATGCAGGGGACAGTGTCGTGTTGGGACCGGTTGTGTTGCCGGTGGCGCGGCTGCTGGCGTTCGGCATTGCCATTGTGCTGACGGTTGGCATGTGGCTGTTCCTTCTGCACACACGGATCGGACGAGCGATCCGCGCCACCGCGCAAAACCTTGTGGCCGCCCGCCTCTACGGCGTTGAGCCTCGGCACCTCTACGCCATGACGTTTGGCATCGGAATTGCGCTGGCCGGAACTGCCGGAGGCCTCTACGGGACGGTATCCCAGATCAATCCGTATATCGGCGCGGCGCTGACGGCAAAATCGTTTGCCATCGCGATCATCGGCGGACTGGATAATCCGCTCGGCGTGATCGTCGGCGGCTTGTTCCTGGGTATCTTGGAGTCGCTGACCTCGCTCTATATCGGATCGACCTTCGCGGATGTGGCAAGCTTTGGCGTGTTGGTCCTGGTATTGATCGTGCGCCCCAACGGCTTGCTCGGGAAAGCGACGTGACTACGACGCGCATCGCGCTCATTCTGGCGGCGCTCGCCGTTCTGGCGGCCGTGCCGTGGTTCGGTTCGGATGTGCTCATCCAGTTCGGTATCAATGCCCTGCTGTTGGCCGTTCTGGCACAAGGCTGGAATATCATCGGGGGCTATGCCGGTTACGCCTCTTTCGGCAATTCAGTTTTTTACGGGCTAGGCAGCTACGGTGTGGCGATCGCGATGGTACAGTGGCAATTGCCTTTCGGCGTCGGCCTCATGTTCGGTGTGGTCCTTGCGGCAGTTTTCGCCGTGCTGCTTGGGATACCGGTGCTGCGCCTGAGGGGACACTACTTCGCGATCGCCACGCTGGCTCTGGCCCAGGTCATGGCCGCGATCGTTTCCAACGTGAAGCTGGCCGGGCAGAATATCGGCCTTGTCTTGCCGCCACTCAATAATGATCCGCTGTTTTATGAGTTGTCGCTCGGGCTCCTCGTGTTTGCGACGCTGACCATTTACGGATTGACGCGAAGCCGCTTTGGCTTTGGGCTGATCGCTATCCGTGAAAACGAAGAAGGCGCAGCGGTGATGGGGGTCAATACAACACTCTATAAGACGCTGGCCTTTGCCCTCTCGGGAATATTCAGTGCACTAGCAGGCGGCATTCACGCGTACTGGGTTACATTCATCGATCCGGAAAGTGCGTTCGATATCGGCCTGAACGTCAAAATGATCATTATGGCGGTATTCGGGGGACCCGGTACGATCCTCGGACCGGTTATCGGTGCGTTGTCGCTCTCCGCGATCTCCGAATTTCTGTCGAGTGAGATCACCAGTCTCGCGGGTTTGTTCTTCGGCGTTGTCGTTGTAGCCGCGGTTGTGCTGATGCCGCGCGGGCTCACTGATATGTTGCGGCGTTTTCGCAGTGTGGGCTGGCGTTACTTCGTCGAAAATATTCGGAGCCACCAGCTATGACGGCGATACTCGAGATCAGCCACGTGACCCGGCTCTTCGCGGGCTTGATCGCCGTCGACGACGTCAGCTTTGCGCTGCAGCGTGGCGAGATCCTCGGCTTGATCGGTCCAAACGGCGCGGGCAAAACCACGCTGATCAGTCTGATAAGCGGAACGCTGGCTCCCAGTTCAGGCGATATCCTGTTCGAAGGACGGTCTCTTCTCCCCTTGCCTGTATATCGCCGTGCGCGGCTGGGCATAGGGCGCACCTTCCAGATCATGCGGCCGTTTCCCGGTTTGTCGGTTCTGGACAATGTCGCGGTAGGCGCCCTGTTCGGACGTGGAGGCGGACAGGCCCAACTGGCGAAAGCCCGCGAGCAGGCCCGCGTTCAGCTGGATTTCGTCGGGCTTGGCAACAACGTCGATCAGCGTGCGGATGAATTGGGAGGTCCCGGCCGTAAGCGGCTTGAGTTGGCAAAGGCCTTGGCGATGCAACCGAAAGTCCTCCTGTGCGATGAGGTCATGGCGGGGCTCAATCTGGTCGAGATCGAAGAAGTGATCGAAGTGATCCGCAAGGTCCGCGATGAGGGGATCAGCATTCTCGTCATCGAGCACGTCATCAAGGCTATCAGGAGCCTGTCAGACCGGTTGCTGGTGCTGAATCACGGCGTGAAGATCGCCGAAGGCGATCCCGGCAGCGTCCTCTCAAACCAGGCGGTCGTCGAGGCCTATCTCGGCAAGAGGCGGGCATGAAGTCGGACCTGGCGGCCAAAGCGGTCCCACTGCTCGACGTGCGTGGAGTAAGCGCTGGTTACGGCGGAATGCCGGTTTTGCAGGATGTAACCTTGCAGATCTACCCGGCCGAAGTCGTTGCGCTGGTCGGCAGCAACGGAGCGGGCAAGACCACGTTGCTGCGTGTGCTGTCGCGCATGCTTCCCTGCAGGGGCAGCATGGTCATGAATGCCCGGAATCTCTTGCCGATGACGTCCGACCGGGCCTTTGCGGCCGGCCTCGTCCAGGTTCCTGAAGGTCGTCAGCTCTTCGACCGCATGAGTGTGCAGGACAATTTGCTGATGGGTGCTTTTGTACGTGATGACAAAGTCGCCGTAGTCCGTGACCTTGACAGAATGTTCACGCTGTTTCCGCGTCTGGCGGAACGTCGGCGTCAACTCGCTGGCAGCTTGTCGGGAGGCGAACAGCAGATGTGCGCGATGGCTCGTGGATTGATGGCGGCTCCAGTTCTCCTGATGATAGACGAGATGAGTCTGGGGCTGGCGCCCGTCGTCGTGGAACAGTTGATGGATGCGCTGACAATAATCCGCTGTGAGGGCGTGACGATTCTATTGGTTGAACAGGATGTCAATCTGGCCCTATCGATTGCCGATCGAGGTTACGTCATGGAAACAGGGCGTATCGTTCGTAGCGGGTCCGCCAGGACACTGATGGATGATCCTGCAGTCCGACGTGCCTATCTCGGGCTTTGAACCGTAACCTGATAGCGAACGTATAGTAACGTAGTGAATTGCATCTGTTCGATAACTCATTTGCCGCGCGGGACTTACAGCTTGTGTCAAACCGCATGGAGAGCGGCTGGATCGCCGGTATCTCCCAAGAACGCTGGATGGAAAACATGATGACCAGCAAGACGCGATCAATAGACTTCGATCCCTGCAACGGAACGACGATTGCTCCACCGTGCATGCGGAGGCGGACAGGGTTCTCTGCGACGTTCTTGATGCAGCCGGCTATGCAGAGATTTCAGGTGAGTTCCGCAAGATCCACGAAATGTACCCGACGGTCATTCCCAGATACTCGAAGCCCGCTTGGTGGTTGTAGGAACCAAAAGACAGTCTCAACTTATGTGCGTGGAAATATGGTCGAATTCGGAGCTAGTCATGCCCGCTATGTCTAGGGTTGCTGACACGCATGAGGAAGTCCACGCATACCCCAGTGGCTGGCGGCGCTATCTCTATTCGACGAATCACAAGGACATCGGCACGATGTACTTCGTGTTCGCGATCAGTGCCGGGCTGATCGGTGCAATTATTTCCATCTTGATCCGGATGGAGTTGCAACAGCCTGGCCTGCAGATTTCACCAACCCCATACCTACAATGTGTTCGTGACCGGTCACCGTCTGATCCTCTTTACGCTCATTCCGGCGATGATCGGTGGATTGGGGCACTGGATGGTGCCGCTGATGATCGGCGCCCCGGAAATGGCCTTTCCCCGGATGAACAATATATCATTTTGGCTGCTGCCGGGTTCTCGTGACGGCTTTCCTGTTGCTGCTGTCGCTGCCTGTACTCGCCGGCGCCATCACGATGCTTCTCACCGATCGTAATTCTGGAAAAACGTTCTTCGCGGCTCGCGCCGGCGAAGCATGGACGACGGTAGACTCCAGCCAATTCACGGCAGCGGCGCTTCGCCTTTGCGCACACGGTAGCACTCAGTCTATTACTGAAGAACGTGACCCCATGTGCAGGCGTAACGGCTCGCTAAGCGCTGTTCATTCTCATGCATGCGCTAACCGCTGCACTAAAGCGCCAATATAATTCATTTGTCTCATATCTCTGTAAGAGAGATGCTTGTGTCTCCGAGACGGTCTTGACGCGACCGGTACATGCTTCGGCAACTGGAGAGTGACAATGGTCAGAGATATTCTAGTGACGCTTCCAACGGATGATGGGCCGTCATTCGCGTTAGACTACGCTGTAACGGTCGCCAAAGCCTTCGACGCACACCTCACCGGCGTTGCGTTTGTGCAAGATTTGGCCACGGCAGGAGCGTTGTTTGATGGTGGGGCGGCGATCGTTCTGGATGATTACCGTCGGGAATTGGAAGCCGCCGCTGAATCTGCCAAAATTCAGTTCGACGGAACGGGGCAACGAGAAGGCATCTCCGCCGAATCGATGGTTATCAACGCAGGGGTCGCGAGCGTCCCTGAGCTCCTCGCACGCACCGCGCGACGTTTCGATTTGACAATCCTTCCTCAAACTAACCCGGGAGACAGACGTTCGGGAGAGGTGATGATCGAGGCAGCCTTACTGGGATCCGGTCGTCCAATAATGGTTGTTCCGTATCTCCAGGAAGGCGGCGTCAAGTTTGATATGATCCTTGTTTGTTGGGACGGCAGCCACAATGCCGCGCGCGCCATAGCCGACGCGATGCCATTCCTGACGCGCGCAAAACTGGTTGAGGTGGTAACAGTTGCAGCTGGCGGAACCGCTGATGACAGCATGGCTGGGCTGTACATAGCGCACCACCTTTCTCGCCATGATGTGACTGTTGAATTGAGGGATATTGTCGCTCATCACCAAGACGTGTCACTTAGGATTGTTTCTCATGCGGCACAACAATCAGCAAGCTTGATTGTTATGGGCGGCTATGGACATTCACGCCTTCGTGAGTTCGTTCTGGGTGGCGCGACTCGCGACATGCTCGACTCGACGACTGTTCCAATTCTGATGTCACATTGAACCGGCCAACCGCTGCAACGCTGTCGGCCGTCAAAGGGGCGTCATCAATCGGTCGATCCGTCGATCAGGCCACCGAATTCCAAACGCCTGCGTCTGCCTGTCAGACACGGCCGTTGGCCCCTCAGAAAGGCGGAGAGCAGGAGAATATTGATGCGCGGTCTGCGGTCTCAGCGGCCTGCACTACCTCGTAAGCCTCACGGTCTGCGCATAGAGAGCCGACATTTCGTCATCACGACCAAATAACGATCTGGATCACCGCGACTAGTTCACGCGAATTCTGGCGCATCTTTGGAGGAACGACGGACATCATGATTGGTGGCTGGTGCCGATTGTCAGTGTCGAGACGCGGATTGAGACCGATGGACTCGCGTACCGTTTCCGATCAACGCCGTCGATTCCACTTAGCTCCGAAGGCTGGGCGATGAGGATTTTAAGAACCAGAGTTCGACATGATACTGCTTTGGAGGTTCGAAATGGCTGATTTTCGTGTCAGTTCTACAACACATTACGAATCGAGGGTGGGCACAGCTCGAAGCACCTTCAGAGGCGATTTGAGTTGACTTCTGATAGTCCTTCAGGCGCGCTAGTCGCGGCAGAACGACTGTTTGACCGACGCCGCTGGGAGATCGACTGTGTGGAAGTCGAGGGTGTTTCATCTGCTGACCATGACGATGCGAACACCACATCCGCCGGTAGAAACTTGTAAGCTGAACGACGTCGATCCCCTTGCCTTCCTGACTGATGCGCTCACCAGGATCGTCAACGGTCACCCAAACAGCGAAATCGATCAGCTGCTTCCCTGGGCCTATCGCGCGCAACCCCTCAAAACCTGGCCTGAAAACGACGCTTACGATGCAACGATCCTGCGGCGCTGATATCCCTCGCTCGAAAAACCCAGGTGTCCAACTCGGCGTCGCCAGAGGCGTCGCGGCAACCCCCTTTCGGCGCGACAAGGTAACGATCATCGCGTCGCCGGGAATGGCTGATCTCGGCGCCTG
Organism: Bradyrhizobium sp. LM2.9; assembly: GCF_054056555.1. NCBI lineage: Bacteria > Pseudomonadati > Pseudomonadota > Alphaproteobacteria > Hyphomicrobiales > Nitrobacteraceae > Bradyrhizobium > Bradyrhizobium sp. LM2.9. Next base: position 3,661,144 of record NZ_JBSRYJ010000002.1, on the reverse strand, counting down.
GCTGGAGCAGCTTCTGGCGGAGAGTACAGGCAAGCAGGCGCGCCGGCTGATCTTGCCCGAGCGCTACGGCAGCGACCGGTTCTTCGCTTACCTGGAGCTGGACGGGCAGATCGACCCATCGCGACGCTGCGCCGTCGAAGCGCTGGAGCGAGCCGGCCGTGCGGTCGCGCGGATCAGCGTGAGGGATGTCTGGCACATCGGCCAGGAATTCTTCCGCTGGGAGATCGCCACCGCCGTCGCCGGTTCGATCATCGGCACCGATCCATTCAACCAGCCGATGTCGAGGCGAGCAAGGACAATACGCAGGCGCTGACTGACGCGGCGCTCGAATAACGCCTTGCCATAAGGGGTATGCCAAATGCAGATCGGCATCATTGGTTTAGGCCTGATGGGCGGCGGTATCTCTCGCCGTCCGATGAAGGTGGGTATATTGCATGGTGTTCGACACCAACGCCCAGCCGCGCGAAGCGTTGGCGAAGTAGGGCGCCACAGTCGCCCAGGTGTGGAAGAGCGCGTGGTCTTACCGCCACAAGTGGCCGATCGTTCGCCGAGATGATGACGTGTGAGCGTCGTAACCTTAAGCGATGGGTTGAGATGTCGTGCGGTGATTGGAAAGTCAATGGCACGAAGGCTCGTCTTTCGATTTTCGTAATCTTGATTTCAGCGAGAGCCAACAATTCGGTCGCCGCTGACCGCTTTTCGCGCGTAACCGCAGACGTGCAAGTCGGCGCACAAATTTCGCACCACGAGATCGGTAAACGTTAGTGATAACCAATATCCGCGCGTACTTTCCCTCGGAATACCCAGTAGGACCATCCAGTGTACATGAGGATGATCGGCAGCAGAAACGGCGTACCAACGAGAAGAAAGGCTTGCTTGCTTTCGGAGGACGCCGCCTGCCAACCTAGTCGCCTTGACCAGGGTTCGCAGAGAAATATTGCTCTAGCTTGCCAGCTACACCATCGAAGGCTTTTGCGTCCGCTGGTTCCGGGCGCTTGATAGTGATATTCGGCCAGACCGCAGCATATTCAGCATTCAACTTGAGCCAGCTTTCGAGACCAGGCCCGGTGTCAGGAAAGATGGCTTCAGCCGGGCACTCCGGCTCGCAAACGCCGCAATCGATGCATTCATCGGGGTTGATGACGAGCATGTTGTCGCCTTCGTAGAAGCAGTCGACAGGGCAGACCTCGACACAATCCATGTATTTGCATTTGATGCAGTTGTTGGTGACGACGAAGGTCATGGCGTTCGCTCCGGTGGCCATGCACGATCAGGCCGATAAAACAAGGCAAGCTTCAGACTCTCGGCGATGCGCACGGCCTTGGCGCGAAATTCCTCGCTGACGCTATCTTCGAACAGCTCACGGCAGGTCTCGTCGAACAGCGCGAGCCAGCGTTCAAACAGGTGAGGCTGAATGCCTGGAATGACGAGATGCTTGCCGACGGGATTGACCCTTGTAGCGCCCGGTGGTGAGCATCACCGAGGACCAGAAGGCATACATCTTGGTCAAATGCGGTTGCCAGTCACCGGGGATGGCGTGCGCAAAAATGGGAGCGAGTTCGGGATCGAGGCGAAACCTTGGTGTAAAACGCATCGACGAGCTGGCGAATACCGTACTCGGAAACACTATTGAACTTGGCGGCGGCCGATTTCATATCGCGAGCAACACAACGAGAACACCGAATACAGTCCAGAAAAGGGAATTAAACAGCATGCGGACCAGATCACGGTGCCTGGCGAGGCCGAGAGCCGCGCATGCGAGGTTTCCAGGTAGCAAGAATGGCCATGCCACGATGTCACCGATCGGAACGGTCCTCCTCATGGGCTATTCCTTCTATAAGATGTATTAAGAATATCGTTTATAAACCCGCTGTTGCGGTAAAGCAATATAGTGTTTACATCTTTTGTTCATGCTAGGAGAAATAAGCGCGTGCGCCTGACCGTCTATACCGACTACGCGCTGCGAGTGCTGATGTACCTTGCCCTCAAGGAAGATCGGCTGGCGACAATTGCGGAGATCGCCGACAGTTTTGGCATCTCCAAGAACCATTTGATGAAAGTGGCCCATCAATTGGGCGTTGCGGGCTATATTGAGACCGTCCGTGGTAGAGGTGGCGGGTTACGCTTGGCCAAGCCGATCGAAGCAATCGGTCTTGGCGAGGTGGTGCGCTATACCGAGCCGGATATGGCGATCGTGGCGTGTCTTGAACCCGTCGATGCTCCCTGCGTCATTCGCCCGTGCTGCGTTTTGAGGCGGGCGTTGGAGAAAGCGCGTACGGCATTCACTGATGTTCTCGACGGCTATACCTTGGAAGATCTAGTCCAGCCCCGCGGGAGGCTCGTGGGCTTGTTAGGTATTCGCAAAGCAAAGTCCTGAAGTAATTGTCGCAATTGCCTTCTATTTTCTGCGTTAGCCAGCGCAAAGAAGGGTGAATGCTCGAAACCAGATATCGTCGTTCTACCTGGCTGGGGATATGCCCGACTCGCCTATCTTGCATTTGCCGGTCGCGGATTGTGATCTTTGCAGCGTGGGTAGTTCGACGATAGGGCTGTGCCCCATTTCAGCACTCAGAGAGATGATGAGCAAATCTGCAGGACTTAGACACGCGTTTTGGCGCGAAACGCTGATACACGCTGCCATCTATCGCGAATGGGTTGAGAGTCTCGGAGCTTTACCGCCCGCATGGAGTTTATTGGCCTAGCGGACAACGGCAGCTTCCGAATTCCGCTCACGCAGCAAGATGTCGCCGATGCATGTGGGCTTTCACTGGTTCACGTGAACGGACGATCCAGAAACTCAGGAGTTTGGACCTCGTTGAATGGGAGAACCACACGGTGACTCTGCTCCGTGCACAGGAACTTCAAGCTGTAGCGGAGTTCAGCTCTGATTATGTTCATGAGCTGAACCCAAGCGGATGATCAAAGCTCAACATCTGGCTTAGAGCTTTAGGAACGTCGGGGCATTTACCAAGCTAGTGCCAATGTCGCGTCTGATCGGATGAACAATGGCCACACCAAACCTGCCGCCCGGTTGCGAGACGCGCGCCGCTTCTCGGACAGCAGAGGCATATCGCTAATGTCTTGAAGTGACGTGAAGGCGATTGCCAAATCCGCAGGGTCGTCAAGCGAAAGCGAGGTGGAATCACCCAAACGCACGTCTGTCGTTGGGTCGGACTCACGCGCAGCTTCGAACCGAGACGGCGAACTGTCGATTCCGACGATCCTTTACTCTTATGCCCGCGAGGCAATAGGAACTAAGCTGCCGGCGGCAGGGATGTCGGCGCTTCATCCAATCCGGAAGGCATGCCCTCTTGCGGGCGGACCATGAAGCCCGTGCTCGATGGGGCAAGGCCGGACCGCAATGTTTGCCCTCGCTGTGAGGGCGATCCGCTGCATGACCCTACCGCCGTCAAACATATTAAGGCCAGCCGATACACTGACGAAGAGGCTAATCATTCAGGGTACCGTCAAAACCGGGCTTTAAGGGTCAGAGCGAAGAGGAGGAGCGAACAGGAGCCGCTCTTGGTATGCTCCGACCAAGCAGCATGTTTCTCAAAACCACGGCATCGCTATGAGCCTCATCATGCGCGGCAAAACGAGTGTGATCCGGCCATTTCGAGCTAGAGAAGGTAGTTCGCCAAGGCCGCCACGATTTCTTGAGTATCCATCGGCATAAAGACATCGAAACTTATGCCAACGAGCAGGATCATGTCCGATCCACTTCCGGAGTGCGGTGCTCCGGCGATGTCCTTGGCCCACGGATTTATCGCAGCATCTGCTTTCCTGAGCCCCCGGGGCACAGACGGTCGAGAATTCGAGTGCCATCGCCTGAGCCGGCCGGCTCGTATGCTCGCTTTAGCCTGATGTCCTCGGCAACAAGTTTTTTGCTCATTGATATTCACTTACATTCTGCCGCCTCAATCTGTTGCTGTCCCAAGGGAGGATCGTGTTGGCGGATCGCCCTGCAGTGCCAAGCCGATGCTGTGAGCCGGGACATTGGACTCTTTGGTTGATTGTTGCGTGCTATTTCCCGCTACTACGATTGACATAAATACTATCCAGGCGACAGCCAAGAACGTCAGCCGGCCGTTGTTGTCGTCCGCCCAGATCTGGCTCGAGCCCGGCCGACCGCCTGTGGGCAAAAGTTCGATCAAGCGTTCGGCCAGAATGCTCGCCTCTGACGGGGACCATCGGCCGCTGTTGGATTTACCGATCTTCGAAGCAAGGCTGTTTACCGCCTGATCTCTAGAAAGCCGAGCTAAGCACGCAGCCTCTTGCCATGGATCAACGTTCTCACGTGCGAGCACAGACAAGACGCTCAACGTCATCTCATCTGTCTCGCAAACCGAGGCGAACAAAAACGCATCGTACTGGGACTCGGTACGAGTAAATCCAGTCATTTCACACTCCTTCGGAAAATGGGCTGACAGTCAGTGCGACCTCGCAGCAACTGCCGTCCTTGAGTTGACGCCTCCATCCGCAGACCTCTACAACGTGCTTTGCCGGGTGCCGGAAGATCTCTCGTTGCAGCCACCCAGCTGCCCGATCGCGCAACGTGACGAGGTGAATTCGACAGAACTGCGTTGCCGCCCGCTGTCCAGTGCCGGGGCGGACGCAGGATCGCCCGGGCCACAATGGCTTTCGTGGGTTGCTATGGCGCAAGTGTATCGGGACCAATGATCGCTTCGAAAGTCCCGGAATAACGCAATCGACGAACCTCCTGACTGTCTGGTGCGCGGCATAGCCGAACATCCGGCTCGCGCCAGGACTCCAAAATTTGAGCCGCCCTCCGGCCGGCGGCAACAATTGCGTCCGAGTTGCCGAGGATTGCCTCGATAACACCCGCGCGGCATGCGCGCCGCTGCATTTGATTCGGAGCTCAGCATGACGTTGCATTCTGCAAAGAGTTGATCTTCAGCTGAATGCTTGAGCCACCCCGAACCCTGCTGATTCGTCAGGCGCTATCAGGGCCTCGATTTTGGAACAATAGCGCTCTTCCACGACTGGTTCGCAGTTTTGCGAGAATCGCTTGAAAAGCGAGAATTTTTGGCGGATCGCTCGCCGGAAATGCACCCTTCAGTTCCTCGTTCAATTGTAGATCGAGTTCACTCTTCGTACGTTGCGCGCAAGCTTCTGTTGGAGCCATCTCGATTCTCCATCACTTCTATTGGACGTCCAAAACACTTTCGGTCGGCAGCTCTCCAGGAGTCGCCTGGCGGCGCCGTCTCAGCAACCGGAGCGATCCCGCGCAGCACCTTTCGCGGGAACGGAAGGTTGCACAAAGTGTTCAGCTGAGAAACGTTTCCAGTTGCTCAACCTGTTTACGATGAAGAAGGAGCAGGTACGTAAGCTTAGCATTCAGTCTAGAATCAAAGCCGTTCAGGACGGCCTCTTCAATCATGTCCGACAACTTGGTCTGGTTGCAGCATGCGAACGTTATCGTGCGCTGGAGGCCGGACTTCCTGCTGGGCATCGCGATCGCGTTGACTTGACTTTGGTGGCGCGGGTCCGCGCCACCTCTCGCGACAATCTCCTTCTTGAGAAGAACGCATATAGCTCCTTGGGCGAGTTCCGACTCAAACGCTAGGTCTGCAACATGAACGTCGGCGACACGGCCGATTGCCGCAAACGCCTTGGCGCCGAGGCGCTCAACCTCAAGAAGCTCGTTCAGAAACCGCACCGTCTCTTCCTTAGACCAATACCCGAAACATGCCGGATCCGACCCGCGCATTCCGCACGGAGGCGATGCGAACGTTTGTATTGTGCCGTCCAAGTCAATTTCGTGTGGCAATCGGAGCTTGTGCATGTTTTCGTTTCCCTGCGAACGAGGACCTGCAGCCTTCCTGATCACGTCAGTTCGTATTTGCATGTGGCCGCCGTTCGAGTTCTCGCTTTCTGGACTGCATTTGCAAGCGAGAAATATTGTCGGTTTGCATCAAGGAAGTTGTTACGTCCCGGCGGGTTCGAAGGCGATAGCTACAATTTACGCGCGCTCGTCTCGACCGCCTGCCAGACTTTTCGGATCTTAACTCGCTGTCTCGCCCCAAGGCGATGCTGGACAAGCGCTATGTGTCACTCGTCAGCGCGACCTCCAAGCGCCGCGCATCTGCTGTAAACCCGTTGCGAGAGAACGCTTTCCCCAAGGACGATAAGTCATCGGTCGCCGCGATGTCGCTGAATTCGTCGGGAAACATCGATGGCATCGGGCGGATAGTCTCTCGCCTACTCGCGTGTGGCGCGGTTCACTGGAACAGTCGATCGGTAGCCGAGTGTTCTGTCGGCCTGAGATTCGCAGGGGCAGTTCGACCAACGAGTGAACGTGCGTGCTCACACTCTTTGGCGACGTGCGGCCGGTTAGCCGCAAAAAAATCGACAAGAACCGGCCATACTTTTCCTTTGTCAAAGTCAGACGCAAGCATACCTTGGTGTCAACGCGCCGGTCAGGTCGTCAGCGGTAAAGCGCAGACGGTGGGAGGCCCAAATGAAGAATGCGTTGCTTACGTCCCTGCTATCAGGTTTCTTTCGCGTGCCGCTAAATCAGCTCTTGAGCTTCTTTTAACGTTGCGGCGGGTACCCATCGATCGTTCGATCGGCTTGGCCCTGTTGACGAACAACCGCAGCGGCGAGTGCGAGTACTCACTAGCAGTCGCCGCCGGCGATTCTGAGGAAGACAGTCACTGCTTCGGAGGGTTTCGTCGCTGCTCTGCGGCCTTCGGTAATGCAAAGCACGCCGCCGTTAGCCAAAGGCCGCGTCCAGCAGCTCAACGGCCGGAGAAAGGAGATATCGGATGTATCAGAATATTCTCTTGGCTTTCGACGGTTCGCCGCGAAGCTCTCGCTCAGGCCGAAAAGTTGGCCTCTGTGTGCGGTGCGACGGTTCACCTTCTTGCGATCATCGACCTGTCCGAAAGCATGATTATCGTCGAAGGAATGTCCTTTGTTCCTGACAATCAGCGATTTGTACTCCAGACCGTGCTTGATGAGGGCGTGAAACAGTTAGGGGACGCCGGGTGCAGCGCAGCCGGCGAACTCAAGTACGGAAAGCCGACGGAGCAGATAATTCTGTCCGCAAGAGAGATAAACGCGGATTTGATCATCATTGGCCATCGAGACCAAGGAACGCTCGCTCGATGGTTAAGTGGGTCGGTGGGCGAATCGATCCTGCATCGACCGCCGTGTAGTATGCTCGTAGCTGTAAGGTCGGCGCATCGAGGGAGCAGTATCGCGCCGATTCCGCAACTGAAGGTACGGGGTAAGAGATGAAGTGCATATCGTCCCCGAACGCAACTGAGCGGGCCCGTTGCACTACTCAAACCGGGGACTCGAGTATTCAGCCTCAGAGCAAGAAACAGCGGCCCCGTTCCACTGAATTCGCCCAGAACTTCACGCTGTGACAAGTGCCCCTCGGAACTTCGGGCGATCAAAAATACTGCACGATGATGACAATTTAATTCGTTTGCCGGGTCATACGCAGATGCGACATAGAAACACTGCCGCTGCGGCCCATAGTGGGTCTGCAATCGAGCTTAAACCACGGTCGTTTTCGGAGCTAGTAAATGTCGACATCGTCGAGGGTCATTGAGGCGGACAGGGTTGTTCACCCGAACCCAACAGGATGGCGGCGCTATCTCTACTCAACTAACCACAAAGACATCGGCACGATGTACTTTGTGTTCTCGATATGCGCAGGCTTGATCGGCGGAGTCCTTTCCATCGTCATTCGGCTGGAGCTGCAGCTGCCGGGTCTCCAGATATTCTCTAACCCGCACACCTACAACGTGTTCGTAACGGGGCACGGCCTGATCATGATCTTTTTCACGCTCATGCCAGCAATGATGGGCGGTTTTGGCAATTGGATGGTGCCACTGATGATCGGCGCGCCGGATATGGCCTTTCCGCGAATGAACAACATTTCGTTTTGGTTGCTGCCGACGTCGTTTGCACTGCTGGTCATATCGATGTTCGTGGAAGGTGAACCGGGCTCGAGCGGCGCTGGGACCGGGTGGACGCTCTACGCCCCGCTATCGACGGCAGGCCACCCGGGACCGGCCGTCGATTTTGTGGTCCTGTCCATGCATATTGCCGGTGCGTCTTCAATTCTTGGCTCGATCAACTTCATCACGACGATCTTTAATATGCGAGCCCCGGGAATGACCCTGCATAAGATGCCCTTGTTCGCGTGGGCAGTCCTCGTCACCGCTTTCCTGTTGTTGTTATCGCTACCAGTACTCGCCGGCGCCATCACCATGATCCTCACCGATCGCAATTTTGGGACAACGTTCTTCGCGCCGGAAGGCGGAGGAGATCCGGTATTGTATCAACATTTGTTTTGGTTCTTTGGTCATCCCGAAGTCTACATTATGATTCTGCCAGGCTTCGGCATCATTAGTCATGTCATCTCCACCTTCAGCCGCAAGCCGATCTTCGGTTATCTCGGAATGGTCTATGCGCTGCTTGCGATTGGACTAATCGGGTTTCTCGTCTGGGCCCATCACATGTACACAGTCGGGATGTCGAGCAGTGCCCAAGCATATTTTGCGTTCGCCAGCATGGTGATTGCGGTGCCGACCGGTATCAAGATCTTCTCCTGGATAGCCACTATGTGGGGAGGCTCCATGACGTTTAAAACACCGATGCTGTGGGCCATCGGGTTCATCTTCGTGTTCACCGTCGGCGGCGTCACTGGTGTTGTTCTCGCCAACCCGGGTATTGACCGAACTCTGCAAGATACCTACTACGTCGTTGCGCACTTCCATTATGTGTTATCGCTTGGCGCGGTGTTCGCAATCTTCGCGGGTTGGTACTACTGGTTTCCGAAAATCACTGGATACATGTTCTCGGAATTCCTCGGCAAGCTGCACTTTTGGTTGACATTCGTCGGTGTCAATCTAGCGTTCTTTCCAATGCATTTTCTCGGCTTGTCAGGAATGCCGCGACGAGTAGCAGATTATCCCGATGCATTTGGCGGTCTGAACCAGATCGCTTCGGTTGGATCCTACATCTCCGCAGCTGGTCTGATCGTGTTCTTCGTCGGAATGTTTTATGCGTTCGCTCGGAAGGACAGGGCTGCGGGCAATCCGTGGGGCCCTGGTGCAACCACGTTGGAGTGGACGTTAACTTCGCCTCCGCCGTTTCATCAATTTGAAGTCTTGCCTCGAGTTGACTAGGTGGCTCCGCGAGCACAACAAATCGCCCACTGCCGGAGCATAGGCGATATGGCCGCTTCGCGATCCTGCGCCTAAGTAATGATACAGCTTTGCCTCGCACGAACAGCGGTCGCTAAGCCGATACTGAAGGATGTTGGTTGTGCTAGGTCGATAGGATCCGCGAGAGCCTCTGTTCACATGCACAGTCGCTGCACCTAAAGTCATTAGAATTCGTTTGTCCAACGACTTTGCAGGATGTCTCATCGAGTGTGGACGGGGCGATCGCGAAGAGAGGCGGTGATCGTGATCAGGGACATTCTGGTGGCGCTCCCAACGGTTGATGTACTACTGTGTGCTGGACTACGCCATTAGCCGTTACCAAGGCCTTCAATGCGCACCTCACAGGCGTCACGTTTGTGCAGAACAAACCTATCGTTGGACCGTTGTTTGACGGCGCGACAATGATCACCGTTCATGAGTATCGGCGAGAATTTGCAAGCCGCTGCGGACGCTGCCGAGGTCCGGTTCAGAATGCGAACCAACTCGATGGGCTCTCCGCCGAATCCATGGTTCTCAGCGCGGAACGGAGCAGCGTTCCTGAACTCCTTGCACGCACTGCGCGGAGGTTCGACTTGACGATTCTTCTTCAGGCCGAGCCAGAAGAGGGAGGTTCAGAAGAGGTGATGATCGAGGCGAGCTTACTACGATCTGGCCGCCCGATCCTGATCGTGCCTTATTTCCCAGGAGTGTAGAGCCAAATTTGACATCCTTCTGGTTTGTTGAGATGGCAGCCATAATGCTGCGCGCGCGATAGCGGATGCGATGCGCCGTTTCTCATTCGCGCTAAACGCGTTGAGGTGACAGTTGTCGCAACTGACGGGTAGGCCAATAACGGCATGGTCAGATTGAATATGGTGCATCATCTTTCTCGCCATGACGTGATTGTCGAGCTGAGTAATGTTGTGAGTCATCACCAAGACGTCTCCCGCAGGAGTCGCTCTCATGCAGCACAGGAATCAGCCGATTTGATTGTAATGGGTGGATACGGCCATTCGCAGCTGCGTGAGGTTATTTTCGGTGGTGCGACGCGCGACATGCTCGGCTCGACCAATGTTCCGATTCGAATGTCACATTGAGGGGCGCCGCGCAGCTTCTGATATTGATCCATTTCCAGGCGTTTGCGTCACGAACGTTTGCCACGGGTGCGAATCCGCGTTTGCGACTGTGGACTCAAACGCGACCGTTGGCTTCCACGGAGGCCCGATTACAGAGACTCATCAAATTTTCTGATCTGAACGCGCAATAGTTGTCGCTTGTCAATTGCGCGCGAAAGAGGACAATGACGAAGAGGTTAAATGCGGTCCTTGGAAAGCGAGGACGTCGAGCCCGGAGGAGGGAAAATGAACACGCACCAAGTTGCAGTTGGCCAGGATCTCCCAGGGAAATTGCCGCCGGTGACGATTTCGCAGACGGATCGAGAAAGGCTCGTTTCGGTCGCGACGGCGGCGCTGACGGACAGACGCGGGTCCTCGGCCGCCGCGAATCTCTTAAGGGAGGTCTGCCGAGCAACCATTGTTCCGGATGAGCAGCTTCCGACAAACGTTGTGGCCGTCCACTCGCGCGTTGACGTGCACGACAATCTCACGGGCACGAACAACCAGATCCTTCTCATCTTTCCAGACGAGAAGTGCGCCAGCCCAAATGCACTTTCAGTGCTGACGCCGTTGGGCGCCGCCCTAGTTGGATTGACTGAGGGTGCTTCGGTCGACTGGTGCACCGCGAGCGGTGACCGAAGCAGTAAGACGGTTCTTCGCTGCAGGTGAGGCCAGCGAGGTAATCGACGATCTCGGGAGCCGAGCGTCAGGGGCCGAGCATAACGGAAGGATATTTGAAATGTTGGCATTGTCCAAGCCCGCAACCGAACGCCCAGTAATGAGTAAGGAAGAAGCGATTGGGAGACTTCAATCTCTCCAATACCATGGTGAGGAGGGCAAGTAACGTGCATGCCAGCGCAGACACGGTCCTGTGCGACTTCCTCGATGCAGCGGGCTATCAAGAAGTCACAGCCGAATTCCGGAAGATTCATAGGATTTATCCGACAGTGGTCCCCCGATATTCGAGGCCTTCTTAGCAGTTGCAGGCGGAAGCTCGGCGAACTCGCCGGCTCAAAGACTTGGGCGAGGCATTGGAACTCGGTGATCGCAAACCGGGCTTGACGTACTTTATGCCTTGCAAAGAGCGGGTTTGACGATCAGGCGCCTGGGCTGGCGACTCTCCTGTAACCACTGGTCGATCCGGTTACTAAACGGCTTGCCAGCCTCGCGTCCCGCCGCAGGCGGTTTTAGGGGTTATCATTGTGGGTCTAATCTGTTCGGTTGAGGATCTCCGGCGGTCACGACTCGTTTAGTAAGCAGCAGCGTCTATGAAGCCACCGCTCGCACGCACGTTCTCTCGAAGAATCTGGAAGCCGCGAGTCGCGCGAGAGTTCGATGGGGCGATCTCAAGCAGGTCGACCGGAGAGCCCTCAGGGAGGCTCCCACCATGGCGGCAGCTTCGGCTGCTGAGCGGATGACCGGCATCGCTGATTCCACATTTGATCTCTCGACGGCTGGCGTTCAGGCATTCGAAGTTGCCGTGGCGAAATAATGAACGAACGTCGGCAAACCGAAGTCCCACTCCGGGACCCTCCATGAATTAGGGAATGAGTTCGTCGGGCTCCGCACGCGGCCCCGCAGTGGGGGCGCGCCGCAGCGGCGAACCAGGAGCATCGCCGCGCTCGCGTGGGGACGGACGACCGGACCGATCCCGATCGAGCTTGGCTCTAAGCTCGACCAAGTCGGTGAAGACGTCCGCCTGGCGGGGAGACGGACGGCGACGGCCGGGGGCCGACGCTCGATGGTCGATACCATGGTCACGCGCACGCCACGGCGCTGCACGGCCTCCACCAGCGACCGGAAATCGCCATCGCCGGAAAACAGGACCATCTCGTCGAGGTTCGCCGGCGAGCTCCAAGGCCTGGACCGCGAGTTCGATGTTCATGTTGCCCTTGACCGTGCGCTGTCCGGACGAGTCGACGAATTGCTTCGCGGGCTTCGTCACGACGGTGTAGCCGTTGTAGTCGAGCCAATCGAGCAGCGGTTGGATTGATGAGAATTCCTGATCTTCGATGATGGCGAGTAGTAGAAGGCGCGGAGCAGGGTGCTCCGGCTCTGGAATTCCTTGTAAAGGCGCCTGTAGTCGATGTCGGAGCCAAGCGTCCGGCAGGTGGCATGAAGACTGGCGCCGTCGATGAAAAGGGCAATTTTACTGAGCGAAGACGGCATGTTGGCAGCCCGTATGAGCCGGGCGGAAGCACGGTTCGGCACCTCACTCGCATTCTTCGCGTTGCGGCGCGAACGTGAGCTCCGGATGGAGAGGCTCCCCGCCATCACTGTGGGAGCCGTCCGCGCCGACGCGCTTCATCAGCCGGATGAGGCCCGGACAAGCTCCGTTGCTTCAAGCAGCAATATTTTTTTGGCGTCGATGGAGTCGAGATTCGGAATTACCAGTGTGAAGAGTCCGTTTGCCTCGCGGAAACCATCTGGATCTGAAATCCAGATGAACATGACCCATGAGGTCAGGACGAGCAGCGCTAAAAACACCGACATAAGAAACTCCCGGCTTTGGTTGCAGAAATATTTAGGTACTGTCCCGGACGATATGGAATCGTCCGGGTTACCGACGGATCTGCAGCTGGGTCCTATGAGTCCGGCGTCGTAGCGTTGTAGTCATCCCTGCCTCTGTTTGCGGTGCGGCTTAGTTGCGAGCGGCATGTGCATGGCTCTACCACGCGCGGAGCTTAGAGCCGTCGTGCACGGAGTTCGGGTTGATTGCCTCCGATCAGGCGGCCAATGTAAAAGGTTCGGCGAGCTCGCTTACTACTCAGCATCATGCACTTAGAGGTAGGCATGCGGTGCAGGAAATCAAATGCGACATATGGCCTGGATTAGCCGGTTCGCCGGTCAAGGAACCTGGTATGAGAGCGGCGTTTTTCGCCGAGAGCACACGCCTGTTGCCGTCGTAGGCCTGATCGTTGCACAAGTGTAAAGGGCTGCCTGCAACTTGGGTGCGGCCGGAAGTCGAAATCGCCCGTCTCGCCCTAGTTGCGCTCTGGTCCACGAACTTGCGTACTCTTTTCGGCAGTGTCGCGAAAGCGCGCTGCGCCCACCAATATGCTCAATGCAATAGGAGTGCTTACGGCGCCAAGCCCAATGATCAGGATTTCGTGCAGCACGGGCCTGCTCTGAAGTAGCGAAAAGAAACGATTGAAGCAGCTGCAATGAATACAGTGCTGAGCGCTGTCCCCAGCTTCGGCGCGCTGTACTACGGCTCACATTCACGTCAAACCGCCGCCGGACCTACGGGTCGAAGCGAAGAGACCGATCGCCTGCGGCAATGCCAGACTAACCATCCTGCTCGATGTAACATGCCACCCATGCTCTTGCTCAGGTTCGTAAGCCGCGTGGCGGTCGACTCTTTCGCTCCAACGACCCGCCTTCGTCCCGTCTAAACATTTCGTGTTGCACAGGTGCTGTGCGGTTTCGTCGCAATGTTTCCGGCGAGATGAACTCCTATAGTCATAGTGCCATGGCGTATCTCGTTGACATTGATAGGCGCACCGCGCGTTTTGGTCTTCACGCCGGCCGCCTCCAAACGGGCGGTTAGCCGGACGGTGTTCGCGCCGTCCGGGCTCTTTTCCAGTTTCGTGACCTCCACCCGAGAGGTCGTCTTGAAGAAGGAGTGCGCCGTGCTGCCTCTTCCAAAAATTGCACTAACCTCATCAGACTATCCGCGGCTCGAACAACTCGCCCGTCTTGCCGTCCAAACCGGAGACCCGGACGGGATCTTTCTCATGGGTGAGATTAACCGAGCCGATATCGTGCCGGACGAGTGTGGTAACGTCCGTCCGCTCGTGACCATCGGATCATGGGTCACCCATTGCACGAATTGGGGCGTTCCGCGTCGTACCGTGCGATTGGTGTGGCCCGAGGAGTGTTGGTCGGATCCAGCCTGCATTTCGGTATTGACCCCGCTAGGTGCGGCTTTGATCGGACTGCAGGTTGGCGATCAAATGCCGTATTTCGTCGCCGGATGCCCGAATGTTGCCAGGGTCCAAAGCGTAACCCAGTCGGATTCGAATGTAGTCCGACTCTTCCGGGGAGGGGCGAGGCGGTCGGGCAAGCCGTTCGATGACGACCCCGGACCAACCGCAGCATAGGAGCGATCAATGCGCAATTTCGAAGCTGATAGTCTGCGAGAACAGCCGGCGTTGCCGCCGATCAAGATCACTGAGGACGAATCACGGCGTCTCAGTTCCTTGGCCAACTCGAGCATGGATCTGTTTCCGCGAGTCGCCCATTTTCTGGCTCGAGAAATGGAACGTGCCACGGTGACGGACGAGAACAACTTGCGAGGCGTGATCAGGATGGGGTCGAAAGTGACCTATCGCGATGACGAGACAGGTGCGAGCCGGGAGATCGTGCTGGTCTATCCGCATGAGGCAAACATCGAGCTCAATCGGATCTCGGTCCTGACGCCTGTTGGAGCGGCCTTGATCGGCCTATCGCCGGGGCAGCGGATCGACTTCGAGACACCCCACAAGCGCCTCAGGGGCCTAACCGTTCTCGCCGTTTCCGAATGAGCGCCGCACGTTTTACTCTGATTGAGCATCGCCTCTTCAGATCCAGGCGCACTCGTCCCGGAGGGCGTCGCGCCTGGATCGCGGGCTCTCTCATACGAATTCGGTGGATCGGACTACCCGCGACGGCGTTGCTCCCGCGCAGCAAGTCGCCACCCTAGGTTTGGCGATCCGGCGCAGGCGCGTTCCGGCGCGCAAACGCAGAAGAGCGACTCGCCTCAGCAAGCCTTCTCGGTCTTCGCAATTGACCTTCGTGTGGCAAACACGGCGGTGAACAGCCATGAAACCATCATTGCCGGCCAGATCGTGCTTTTGGTCGCTCCGGCCTTTGGACTTTCTCGGTTTTGGGGAGCCAGCAGCGGGGTCGAAATGGACAAGCATGAATGAGTAGCCCTTGGCGGTAGTGAGCCGATCTTCCGCGATGCGTGCAAGATAATCGCGCGTCGCCACGACGTTCTGCACGAAACCCTGCGGCATGCGTCCGATGGCGCTGGCGCCGAGTCCGATCAGCTGGTGCTTCTTGAACGACGCAGTGTGTGCGTAACCGAACACCGAGAAGCGGTCTGAGCGCAGTTCGACGCACTGGCGACGGTATCCAGGCACGACTCCGCCGTCTGCAGCGGCAGGCCGTAGAGAAGCTCGAGGTTGAGCCTACCGAGGCCGGCCCTGCGCAATCGTTCGACCGAGATGGCCGTCTGTTCGAAGCTCTGCAGGCGGTGGATGACGCCGGTCCTGCGTGACATCCATACGGCGTAGGCCGAAGCGTCGTGCCAACTGACGCCGACCACCGGGCTGTCCAGGGAGCCGGTCGGGGCAGCGATGCGCGGGCAGGCTCCTTCGTCGACGCAGAGCGCGTAGTCGGCGACCGTGACCTGTCGCTTCACGACGAGGAGATCGGCGGGCAGGCGCAGTTCGCGCAGCGGTCCTTCGACCGGTCTGCCATTGCGGGAAAAGTCGCCGGCGGCGCGATAGTTGAAAGTAGCGGAGGCGAGGTGCTGTGCGCCTTCCGTATCATGAGGTGGAGCGGGCGTAAAAAAGGTGGCCAGAACAGGCGCGGCCGGCGCGCCGGCGAGCATCGCCGTTTTCACTTTCATCAAGATGAGCATAACATCACCTCGTCTTCGTGAAACGGCCCGCGGTCGAAACCGCGGGCCGTTTTCGGCACCACTTAGCGGGTGACGGCCACCGGGTCGGTGGCGCCGAGCTTGGCCGGCGGGATTGGGCCGGGAGGAGTGATCTGCTGCATCAGGTCGTCGTTCCACTTGCCTTCGATCTTGAAGTGGGCGGCGGCGCCGAGCTCGACGGCCTCGATCAAGTTGTGATTGACGTAAGCATAGATGCCGGGCTCGCGGAACGTGTAGAGGGCGGCGCCGGCTGAACCTCCGCCGACGAACCAGGTCTCGAGATCCTTCTCGGGCGGATTGTTGAACTTGCCGGTCGCCCCGACATAGTCGCCGTGGCCGCCGATCAGGGGGGCGGGTGTCGCGGTTGGCCTGCGAGTGCACGATCAGCACGGTCTCGCTGACCTTCGCGGTCATCGCGTTCTTGCCGGTGAGCGAGCCGACCCGGCCGTTGAAGACCACGTGGGTGGGATGAGCTTGCGCATCACCTCCGTCGTGTCCGCGAAAGATTCCCTGACCGTCTCATAGGTCTTGTACCTGCCGTTCGCGTCCTTCGGCAGGTAGAGGTCGTCCTCGCCGATGCAGAAGATCTCGTCGTAGCCAAGCGCTTTGCCTTCGGCGTCCTTGCCGTCGCGCGGCAGCACCATCACGGTGCCGTGCATGCCGGAGACGACGTGCCACGGATCATGCCCTCCGGCGGCGCGCAGTGGTAGACGAACACGCCGGGACGCGTTGCCTTCCAGCGCAGCACGATTTGTTCGCGCGGATTCACATGGGTCAGCGCGTCACCGCCGAGCCCGCCGGTCGCCGAGTGCAGGTCGATGTTGTGGGGCATGGAGTTGGTCTCGGGGTTGACGAGGGTCAACTCCATGTAGTCGCCTTCGTGCAGAACCATCATTGAGCCCGGCATAGAGCCATCGAAGATCACCGCATGGAACTTCGTGCCGGCATCGTCGATGACGGCTTCCTTCTCGCGGATCGTCAGCTTAAACTCGACGATCTTCGGCCCCGCTTTGGTCGCCTGTTCGCGCGGATGCACGGCAGGGGGCGCGACCAGCGTCACGCCCTCGCGCGGCAGCTTGACGCCGACCCAGCCATGGCCGGCATGGTCATCATGAGCGTCGCGATCGCGGCGCCCATCAAAGCAGTCCTTCGCGTGAGCATGATGCTCTCGATCGGTTGACTATCCAATTCGATGGGTGGATCATGCGCGACCCGGAAGCGAGGCTCTTTGCTCTCGAACAATGAGCGCGACGGTTTCGAAGCTCCGTGCGATCGCGAGGGAGTTTGCGCGGGAGCAAAGAGAGCTTGAGGGCGACGGGCTAGGGTCTGTTGGGATTCAGGATTCTCATCGGGGCTTGGTTGTGATTCAAGCTTGGGATGGACCGATTCGTTTTGACTGACGCCCAATGGGCGAAGATGGAGCCGCATTGTCTTGGCAAGCCGGGAGATCCGGGCCGCAGCGGCAAGGACAACCGACTGTTTGTCGAGGCCGTTCTGTGGATCGCCCGAACCGGCAGTCCCTGGCGGGATCTGCCGGCGATGTTCGGCCACTGGAATAGCACATTCACGCGCTTTCGCGACTGGGTGAAGGCGGATGTCTGGAAGCGGCTGTTCGAGGCCATCTCCGACGATCCCGACATGGAATACGCCATGGTCGACGCCACCATCGTCAAGGTCCACCGCCACGGTCTGGGCGCAAAAAGGGGGACGCAAAGCCAGGCGATCGGCCGCTCGAAAGGCGGCATGACCACCAAAATTCTGGCGCTCACCGATGCGCTCGGCAATCTCGTGCGCTTCGTGCTCCTGCCGGGACAGCGTTTCGATACGGTGGGCGTGCCGCCGCTCATCGAGGGATTGGCCTTCAACGCGCTGATCGCTGATAAGGCCTTCGATAGCAACGCCATCATCGCCGAACTCGAAGCGCGTGGCGCCAAAGTCGTCATCTCCCAGCATCCGCGCCGTGCACAGCCTCTCGCCATCGACAAGGAGATGTACAAATGGCGGCATCTCATCGAGAACTTCTTCGGCAAGCTCAAGGAATTCAAGCGCATCGCAATGCGCGCCGACAAGACCGACCAGAGCTTCACTTCAATGATCTATCTGGCCGCGGCCGCGATAAACTCCAGATGAATCCCAACAGACCCTAGGCTGGCTGCATGCGAAAGAATGCAGCGCCCACCGCCGAAATGACGGTCGATGACGTGATGCGCCGATGGCCGTCCACGATCCGCGTCTTCCTGGACTTCGGGATGCGATGCGTCGGCTGCCCAATCGCCACGTTCCACTCGATCGATGAGGCGTGCGAGGAGCACGATATCGACGCCGACGTGTTCCTGCCGAAGATCATGGAAATCGCGAAGGCGGCGGCCTAGGGTCCGCGCTTGCGGAACTGAAACGCCTCCTCGCCTTCGGCCAGGCCGTGCAGCCGGTGGGCGTCGCGCAGAACGATGCGCTGTCTGCCGCCCTCGACCGGTTCTTCGCTCTTCCTGGCGCTAAGAATGCGAATCACGGTGTCCAGCGTCGTTGCGGTCATCCGGCAGGAGAAAGCGCTGATGATTTTGCGGGAGCAAGGAAGCGCGACGGCAAGCGCTTTGTTGATGCCGCGAAACGCAACACGTCACCGCTGGCAGAGACGACGGTCGACGAGGTCATACGTCGAGCCCCATCGCGGCCAGCCGCGCCAGCGCCCATCTGGCACGCCCGATCGCTGACGCGGCGCTGATCGCACCCAACATCCAGGGAGCGCCTCAAGGGGCCGATCCTCTGACTTGATCCGCTTCGTTGCCTTCGGCGAGCATATGCAGTTTGTGTGGATCCCGGAGCACGATGCGCTGGCGGCCGCCTTCCACAAGTCCCTGCTGTTCCCAAGCGCTCAATATGCGACTCACGGTGTGCAGGGTCGTGCCCGTCATCTCCGCGACGTCCTGCCGGCTGATCGGAAAGTCGATCTCAACTCCCGCGTCAACCTTGCGTCCGGCCTGTTTCGCCAGGCGCAGCAACGCGTGGGCAACTCTCTGCTCGACCTGTTCATTGGATATCTCGATCACTCGGGCCTGCGTGTCTTGCAGGCGGCTGCCGACGGTTTGCAATGCGCTGACGGCAAGGGTCGGAAATGTGACGATCAGCCGGTGCCAGGACGAGGACGGCCAGGAGAGCGCGATGCTGTCGACGGCGGCGACCGCGGTCGCCGGATAGCTCTTGAGGTTCATCGCCTGCGCGACACCGAATAGTTCGCCGGCCGAAACGTAACGCATCACCATCTGCTGCCCCTGCGGGGTGGTCTTCTCCACACGCAGGTGGCCATGCAACAGCACGAAGAAGCGCTCGGCCTCTGTGCCTTGATTGAAGACCGCCGTTCCCTTGGGGTAGCGGACCGAGCGTGCTTCGCGCAAGAGCTCGTCCTGCTCGGCGGGCGAAAGTCCCGCGAACATCGCCAAATTCGCGACCAGGGATCGGTCGACCGCGGCCATTTCAATCCTCATTTTCGATGCGGGCACACATTATCTGCCGCAGCGGCAAGCATCTGCATCTGCCGCAGCGGCAAGCCACAATGTTGACGCCACTGATAGCGAGTGAACCTACCGGAACGTTGCGCTGGCTCAAACTCGCGCCTCTCGGAAAAGGATATCGACCCTTTGGACATCCGGAGTTCGGGAAATCCATTCGAAAAGGGGTCGGTAGATGAACAAATTGGCAAATTTTGACCGTCGTGGCGGCGAGTTTGGCGCTGGCGGGAACCGCCCGCCCGGCGGAGGTCGAAGTCAAGCTCCTGAACAAGGGATCCGAGGGTGCAGTCATGGTCTACGAGCCTGCCTTCGTGAAGGTGGCGCCGGGCGATACCGTGAAGTTCGTATCCACCGACAAGGGGCACAACGCCGAGTCCATCAAGGGCATGCCTCCAGAGGGCGCCGCGGCCTTCGTCGGCAAGAACAGCGCGGACATCGCCGTCAAGTTCGACCAGGAAGGCATCTACGGCGTGAAGTGCCTTCCTCACTACGGAATGGGCATGGTTGCGATGATCGTGGTCGGCACGCCTTCCAATCTGGACCAGGCCAAGGCCGTTCCCCAGGTCGGCAAGGCCAAGCAGGCGTTCGCGACGCTATTCGACAAACTCGAAGCCAGCAAGATCGCGTCGAAGTGAGCATCTACGGCCGCCAGCTTCGCCAGTGAGTAGGATGGACGAGCACCGCCTTGTCCGTCCAGACGTTGTACCACACGCCCGATTTGCGCCTGCTCGGAAAGCGCAGCGCCTCGATGCCGACCAGGCGGACTTGGCCGAGTTCGAGGCTATAATTATCTGGGCAAGCGCGATCGGAAGCCAACCATCGCGCGGGGCGGTATTGCACATCGGGGCTTCTTGTGTCGCCGAATGCAGGGTCCGCATTGATCTGGCGCAATTACCGACGCGGCATCTCTTCGGCCCAACAACAGGAACAGCACGTGGATTTGCTCTCGGGGAGGACCGCGGCCTCGGTTCCCTGCTCGATGCGGCGGAGAAGATCGCCGGCGATCGCTTCGAAAAGCTTGCGCTCGATGCTGCT
Source organism: Bradyrhizobium sp. LM2.9 (assembly GCF_054056555.1). Taxonomy (NCBI): domain Bacteria; kingdom Pseudomonadati; phylum Pseudomonadota; class Alphaproteobacteria; order Hyphomicrobiales; family Nitrobacteraceae; genus Bradyrhizobium; species Bradyrhizobium sp. LM2.9. Next base: position 3,640,656 of record NZ_JBSRYJ010000002.1, on the reverse strand, counting down.
TCCGCTCCGGTTCCGGTCCCGCAATCTCTCGAAAATCGCATCGCAACCTCCATTGATGACGGAGTCGAAAATACAGGTCGAACGCGGCTCGCTCTTTGTCGCGGATGAAACCCGTAGCTGAACATTGCTGCAATTTGCGCTCCGACAAAGAGCCCTCGATCACGACGATCTACGATGAGGGCCACTGAACAGGAACACATCCATGGCAACGATGCAGAAATTGAGGGCCTACCGGGGACCGGCGGTGTTCTCGCACGGTTTCCGGCCGTTCTTCCTGTTCGGCGCGATCTACGCCGGCGCGATGGTTCCGCTGTGGCTCGCGGTGTTCGCCGGCAACGTCCACGTTCCGACGGTGCTGGCGCCGCGAGACTGGCACGTCCATGAGATGCTGTTCGGCTATATGGCTTCGGTGATCGCTGGCTTCCTTCTGACCGCCGTTCCGAACTGGACCGGTCGCCTGCCGATCCAGGGCGCACGGCTGGAGTGCCTGTTCGCGGCCTGGTTCGCAGGGAGGCTTGCGATGACGTTCTCCGCATTTATCGGGTGGCAAGCCGCCCTTGCGATCGACGTAGTCTTTCTGCTGCTGCTCGCAGCCGCCGCCGCCCGCGAGATCGTCGCCGGCCGCAAGTGGAACAATCTGAAGGTGGTCGGCATCGTTCTCGCTTCTTGCGATGGTTAACATCGCGTTTCACATCGAGGCGCATTTCCGCGGCTTGGCGGAGTATTCCACGCGGGCCGGCATTGCCCTCGTCGTCACGCTGGTTTGCTTGATCGGTGGACGGATCGTGCCGAGCTTCACGCGCAACTGGCTCGCCCGCGGCGAGCCGGGACGGCTCCCCGTTCCCTTCGGTCGGTTCGACGCGATCGCGATGGTCGCGGGCGTCTGCGCCATGGCCGCCTGGACCGTAAACCCTTCGGGTGGGCTCGTCGCGGGCGCGCTTTGCGTCGCCGGAGTGCTCCACGTCGCCCGCCTGGCTCGCTGGGCCGGCTACCGGACCTTGTCGGACCGGCTCGTCCTCATTCTTCACGTGGCCTACGCATTCGTGCCGGTCGGCTTCTTTCTGGCGGCACTCGCCGCGATGGACATCGTTGCCCCGGGCGCGGGCGTGCACGCTTGGACCGGTGGAGCAATCGGCACGATGACCATCGCCGTGATGACGCGTGCCTCGCTCGGCCATACCGGGCAGGCCCTCTCGGCGTCCGTTGCCACCCAAACGATCTACGCTGCGATCGTCGTTGCGGCGGTGGCTCGGGTGTGTGCGGCGCTTGAGCCGACCTATTCGATGCCGGTGCTGACGGTCTCGGGCATCGCGTGGGCCGGGGCGTTCCTGGGCTTCGCGCTCGCCTACGCGCCGCTCCTGTGCCGGACACGAAGGTTCTGAGGTCGCGATGATCGGCGCCAGCACATCAAGATGGACGATGAGTTATTTTGCGGTGGCGCTCGCGTGGCTCTTCATCGCGCTGGCCCTGATGGTCGCGGGTGTCGGCTATCCGGCCGCCGAACTAACTGCGCCGGATACGCTCGTCCTGGTGCACGTCGTCAGCATCGGATGGCTAAGCCTGGCGATGTGCGGTGCGCTGTTCCAGTTCGTTCCTGTGCTCGCCGTGAAACCCTTGTTTTCCGAGAAGTGGGCCTCGCCGGCTTTGGGCCTCCTGACCGCCGGCCTCGTCTCCCTGCTCGCGGGTTTTCTGGCTTTGGGAGGCCGCTTGCCCACCTGACTCTGGCTTCTTCCCGTCGGCGGGATGCTGCTCGTCACCGGCTTCGGTCTGGTTGTCGTCGATCTCGGCCTGACTGCGTGGCTGCGGCCGACGGGGCCGGCCAGCTTCGTCCTCGTCGGCCTGGCATCGCTCTGCGCAACAGCGGCCTTCGGCGCGGTATTCGTGTTCGCGCTTGCGGGGCGGGCGGGATCGATAGGCGAATCAATTTTGGCGTCCGGCATCCCGCTCCACGCCATCGCCGGTTTCGGCGGCTGGCTGACCTTGACGGCCATGGGTGTCAGCTACCGGCTCCTGGCCATGTTCATGCTGGCGCCGGACGTGGACGACTGACAGAGCCGCATGACGCTTGCGGCCGGCGCGCTCGCCGTCGGCGTGACGGTGGCGGGCGAGATCCTCGCGATAGGGCTCGCATCGGGATTGAGCGTCGTGCTGTCTATTGCCGCGGTTTTCGGTCTTGCGTCCGCCGCCCTGTACGCACGGGACATCGCCGGCATCTTCCGCACCCGCAAGCGGCGGCAGCTCGAGCTCAACATGCGGATGGCGACGCTATCCTTCGCGAGCCTGGCGGCAACGGCAATGCTGGGGTCGCGTTCGGGGCGACAGACACGTTCGTCGCGCATGTCGGCGCCTTCGCCTTCCTCGCCATCTTCGGATGGCTGTCTGGCCTAGTCCTCGCAAAGCTCTACAAGATCGTGGCATTCCTGACCTGGCTCGAGACCTACGGCCTCCTCATGGGACGTGTACCCACTCCCCGCATCCAAGACCTCGTCGCGGAGGGGAGGGCTTCGAAGTGGTTCGTCACCTACTACGCTGCCGTGTGGTTCGGGACGCTGATGCTGCTGGCCGGCGAACCGCACGCGTTCCGCGCGTTTGCGGCTGTAATGACCCTAGGCATCGCGGGAATCGTCCGCGAAGTGATCCGGACGCGGCGGCTTGCCGACGTCGCGAGCCCGCTGCGTCTCCCGGGTGGCGCGCACGCACCCCATCTTCTGTTCGCTAGAAACTGATGAGCCGACGAAAGGAAGCAACATGACCGAATACATCGATGTCGGCGTCCGTCCGATCCTGCGAGCAGGCGGAGAGCCGTTCTCGGTCATCATGTCCGCGCTCGAAAGCCGGCTCCGCTGCAGCAAATGCGCCAAGGCCAATCGCCGGCCGGCGGCGAGCGCGGCCTGGAGTTCGGAAAGTTGGTGCGGCCGTCCTTCACCACGACGACTTCGCCGTCGAAGATCGCAGTCGCGACGGGGATCGAACGCGGCTGCGATCGACGGGAAGCGCTTGGTCCAATCCAATCCAATCCGGTCCGGGTGTAGACCCTCGCCCGGCCCTTGTTGAGGTGAAACTGGAGCCGATAGCCGTCGTACCTGATTTCGTGGAGCCAGTGGTCGCCGGCGGGCGTCTTGGATCTCAGCGTGGCGAGCTGGGCGGGATGAATCCCGGCATCGCCGACGGCTTCGAGCCCGTCGACCGTTCGCGCGAGAAACCGTGTCTGGGTACGCTTCGCCAATTACGCAAACTCGCAAAGTTCCGGCCGGGGCCGGAGGACAACGGCGGGCAGTCTACTGGATATTTTCCGAAGGCGGCCAACGGTCAGACGCGAACTTGAGGTGGGTCAAGGCGAGATCGGAGCCTCGCCCTAAAGTTAGAATCGTACCGAGCGGCATGAGCGCGCTCAGGTGCTGTTACGGTTGCGGCGCCCGGGCTCCTAGGCACTCCGGGTCCCGTTTTATAACTAGCGGCCGCAGACGGGAGTTGGCCCGAGAGCGACTCCGCCGGAACGGCAGCCGGCGTTGCGGGTCGATCGGCGACCAGCCGCACGAAAATGCGAGCAATTCGGCCTCGGCAATCCATTGGTTGCCCGGGAGCGAATTCTGTCGGCACCGCCTCACCCCTACGCCTTGCCTGGAGCCCGCAACGTGCCGTCCGCCCACCTGCGGGCTGTTGGGTCGTGCAGCGGGTCGTCGTCGCAACTGGCGCAGACGTAGCGCGGCCGCCCCTCGGCGACGTCGTCGGGCACTGCGGCCATCGGCTTGCCGCACGACGGGCACGCCTTCCGGATCGGGTGGAGCGCCGTCATTTTGGAATTTCCCCTGCCGCCGTAGCTTAATCCTGCGATGGCGGCGGGCTCAAGTGGATCGCGGAAAGTTGCTTGGGGCGCGCTCACGCCGGACGACGTAGCCTGGCTCTTGACGCGGCCGAAGCTGGCGTACTGAACGTTGCGCAGGGCGATGTCGTTGTTGGGGTGCGTCATGGATCGGGAGTTCTATCGGCAGCAGGCGCGGCGCGTCCGCGATCTGGCGAGAAGGCAGATCCGTTCACCAGGCGGCGCCTGCTGGATCTGGCAGGTCAGTACGATGCCAGGGCCAGCAGCCCTTCCGTGGCGTCGAGGATGATCGAACGGCCGCTGCCGCGCACCGCGCCGCCCGTCTCTGCCTTCTCCGGCGCCGGCGAGGCATGACGAAACCGGCCGCCCTCGAATCCGCTGCGACGCCTGCAACGGCACGGGCTCGGCGCCGGCCCATGAGCCGGAGCCCGAGCCCACAACTCTCCCAAAAAGCGGAGTTCCTGGGGACGTCGCTGGTAACGGCACTCTGGGCGCCGTCTCTGCACCGTCTTCTGAACCCTCCAACGTTTGTCACGATGCGACGCGAACCGGTGCAACTAGCCCCAGTATTCGGAAAAAAGATCCAACTGGAAGGTCGTTGTTGGGCCTCAGCGGCTCGTATTGCGGCGGACAATCAGCTTTTGGCCAAAGCAAACCCTTCGCGGGCGTCGCGCTGGCCGATTGAGGTGTTTCGGACGGGCCCACGAAGGCTAGCGCCCCGTATATTTCCCAACGGACACTTGGCTCAACCTGCATCATCGATTGATCGAAATAGCACGTGGCGGGTGCTTTCGTCCGCCTGTTACGTTTTTTTTCGAAGGTGATGACGAAGAGCGTAGGCTCTGCTGAGATCAACCGCGATTTAACCAGAGCTCGACCACCGATTGAGCACCGAAACCGTGCGCATAAAGGGCGATAAGGGTGGTCGATCAGGAACTTGGGTTGTTTTTGCTGGATTTTTCGATCGCTACTTACGTTCCGGACGCAGGGCTGGGGGTTCCCCATGCGATTTACAATCCGCGTGTAACCTATTGATCTATATAGGCTCATTGAACGACCATCTTACAGCTAAGTACCTGTTTGAGTTCGTAGAAGATGAGACTCTTAATCAGCGGGTCCCAGGTTCGAGCCCTGGTGCGCCCACCATCTAATCCACATCAGTCGCTTAGGCCGATCTCGGTTCGTTCTTTTGGCCGCCGTGCGGCACGTTTGTGCGACCGATTTTGTCGCACGCCGTGCGACTTTTCGAGCTAATCGCGCTTGTGCCATGGACGGCTATTGCCGTTCTCGATCGCGCGCGCCCTTTTTGGTTGCAAGAAATCGGTCGATGAGCGAGCCCTCTACCGTCGATCAGGCCGATCAATACCGCCGCGGCGTTGTTCCTGCGGTCCTCCCAACTGACATCCAGAACGGCGTCGACGATTGGCCTTTTAGCAACCTCGTCCAGCTTCAACAGGACTTCGTCTGCGTGAAGTCCGGCGGACAGGCGCTGTTGCAGTCCTTCCCCTAACGCTGCGGGCGCAACCGCAGCAGGTGGAGATCGTCGGCAATAATGGTAGCGAGGTTCGCCAGCCGGTCGGCGAGCTTGGAGAACGCACGTCCTGCCGGCATTGGTCGCCCGATAGACCCAGAGCCAGTCTCCGCGTATCGCGTTAATTAAATGCAAAATGGGAGTCGAATAGGTGATCGTCGGCAATGTCAATCGATCAAAAGAGGCAGTTAGCTGCGTAAATTCCATTTCAATCATCGATTTAATCGTGTTATTAAAATCAACTAGACCAGTTTGGGATCGTGCCTCTTTATCCTTCTATTGTGCCCATGCGGATCTACGTGATTTGGTGAGACCATCCTGTCATCTATATTGGAAGTTGCCATGTCGGTCGATTGTAATCGCGCTGTTGAATGGGATGGAAAGGTTCTGACTGGTTTGGTGGTTGTAAATGGGGTGCCCACCAAGGTAACTGCGGACCGAGCCACTATCCATGCGTATGCCACAGGGTTTAGCGATGCGCTTACCTGGGAGATTGATCGCTTTCGGTCGCAAATCTTCGAGAAGCTGATGCCATTCTTCATTCGACAGAATAGCTGACGGTGCGGTATGGCGCTCGCGGCGCATTCGCCAAGCTTTCGGCCAGCGATGTTACAGGAGACAAGCTGGTGATCGTTGGGTCGAGGAGCTTGGCGCGATTCGAGATAAACTCACGCCTCCAGCCACCATCGAACTTCCATTTCCTGGCGTCTCGGAATGACTGAAAACTGCAAATGGGTTCTTTTCCTTTGTACGGGCAACTACTACCGCAGCCGGTTTGCGGAGGAACTGTTCAATCACCTTGCTGAACAAGAGGAGCTGCCCTGGCGAGCATTCTCCAGAGGCTCTGCCGAGAGGGGGGCGCTTGAGAACACCGGTCCCATCTCCGGCTTTGCACTCGAGGGATTGCAAGCCCTGGGAATCAGCCCGAAGGGCGCTGATAAATTTCCGCAGGCCTGCAGTTTAGCTGACTTCAGTCAAGCAGATGTCGTCATAGGATTGAAAGAGGCGGAGCATCGATCGATGATCGAACGCCACTTTCCGGCTGTGGCGGACCGGGTCCTATATTGGCAAGTGGATGATATCGATGTCGCCCAGCCCAGCGATGCCCTGCCGCACCTGACGCAAATGGTCACGAACTTGATCGCTATATCGCGACAACCGGCGGTCCTGAAGGGGCATGCCGAAAGCCTGCGGAAAGAATAGCGGGAGGCGCGGACATCCCCACTCCATCATAGCGCCACCTTCATCCGCGTGAGGCAGATGGTTGTTCTATTCGTTCGCCGAAAGGGCATGGCAGAGCCGTCAGCCCCCTGTCGCATCGACAGCGAAGCAGCCTGGATTGGCCCTCATGGCATTCAGTGTGTCCATTCTTCAATTAATAAGAATAATCATTGGAGCATATAAATAAGAAGTTGCAACGGGCTCAATTCCCTACATGGCAGCCAAGGCGCCGTCGGGGAGCCCGGCGACGTCTGTGATTATCTATGGAATTGAAATGCTATAGCTTAAGGTATATTCCTCAGATATTTGGGTAGAATAATATTGTCGATGTCGCTCCCATAAATTGAGCTATTCCAATGTCGATGCATTCATTACCAAGCACACATATCGCTTCGCTCAACAGGTCGCCCAATAAACCCAATCCGGAGCTCCTATTCTCGTCGGAGCATGCGGATGCCAAGCTTCTTCACTTGGGGTGTAGGTTCAGGCGGGTGACGGATACTGCTAAAACGTGGCCACCGAGGCAACGGAGGGCTCTCCAGGAGCAGTTGGACAAGGTTGAGCGTGAAATCGAGATGTACATTCAAGTCGATGGATTTGAAAAAGTTCGGTTCAATCGAGAGTCTTACTTATGGACTGCAGAAGATCGAATCGAGTGGCAGGAAACACAAATTGGCAATGCTCAACGTCTGAACGAACTACTCGAAGAGCGTAACGATCTGCAAAAGCAGCTTCGATCGTAAGAGCGCAACCTTTAGCCCCGTGCCACCGAACAGGGAGCACCGAGAGGCTCATATGGGCAATATCAAAGAGGTCATTCTTCGAGCGGTACCCCAAATGTTGTTCTTCACGGGATATGCGGCTGTCTTTCTGCTTGCGGTGCATCTTTACGTCTCGCTAGCGTGGGGTGCACGACAGTAACGCGGAGGAGGTGGCACGCAGTGTCCCTTTCGCTGCCGACCAGGCTGGCTCCGATTTTCGTCCTAGGCCCTAAAGCTGCGCCGATGGCGAGCACGGTGGATCATTCGAAAACTCAGACGGATCTATCAGTAAGATGTCACCCCGGCGGGAGGAAGGACTAAGCAGCAGGCGCCCCGCCAAAACGTGAGGGCCCCATTGAGGCCATCTCCCGGGAATTTATGCGGTTGAACATTCTTTCACGACGGCAAAGCGAGCGGATGCTGTTAGGGCGACGGCACTCAACCGTGCGCTGCCGGAGGGGTACCCTGGCCTCAAAGCCGGCGAGATTCCATGCCCGCGATTGCGTGTGCCCGGCCCTTGGGCTCTCATTTTCCGACCAAGCGCTGAACCTGTAAGCTGAGGCTGGTAAGGGCCTCCCAGGGATCTATCCAACATCGGAGAATGTGAGAATCACCGCCTGTCCGCGTGCGCTCCAACCTTGCTCGCAATGCATCGCAAAGAGACATAAGGCCGGCATAGGTCCCCAAATCTTGTTCAATTATTTAATTTATTCAAGTGAGAAACTTTAAACGGCAAGCTTAAATTCGACAAAATACAAGGCGTTCTCTTGGCTGGGGCGGGGCCATTAATCGGGAGTCCCTGCATGTTTAGTCGAGTAGTAACTGCGTTAATTTTCGCTTTAACAATCTCCGTTTCTTCGGAGGCGCGCCCTTTACGTCCTCCTCCACCCGAATGCAACGTCACTATGCCCTGCGATTTTTCAACGTCGTTGGTGCACATGCAGAGATCTAGCAGATCAGCACGAGGTCTAAAACCAGATGCTGTTCGGAGCTTAAGGATGTCCGCAGTCAGCTCAGACATGGCTGAGACTGAGATCGTCGGCGGTCGTCCAGCCGGTTGCCCTCGATCGTTCTGTGGATGTGGTGCGGCAATACGAGTGTTTGGTCGCATAGTGCCGGAACTTAACCTGGCGGCTAATTGGCTGCGTTTTCCGCGCGCCTCGCCCGCCCCGGGAATGGCTGCAGCGCGACGCGGACACGTCTTTGTCCTGGAGCGGCACATCGCCGGTGACATCTGGTTGGCGTATGACGCAAACTCGGGAGGGCACGCGACGAGGATCCACGCGCGCTCCCTAAGGGGGTACACCATCGTGAACCCTCGCTCAGCCTAGCAGCATCGTGCAGCGCGTCCCAATCAGGACTCCACATCCAGGAGGCGCGCCTCCTGTCGAGAACCGCAGCGGAGATTCGCTGCGGCTTTTTCTCGCTCGGACAATTTGCAGGCGACCAGTCGTTTAATGTTTTGCAGGAGCCGTTATCGGCGATCGGGCCGATGAACGAGATCCGCATCCCCGCTTAGCGCGGTCGCCTGCGAAGTTTGAAGCTAGGCGCGATTCCACCCGGTGAGGGCGAAGCGACCATGATAGCGATCAGCTGAGAGGAGGTAGGACCCTGATCTCTCAACTGCACATAGCCGCTGCGGATCTGGCCGAAGCGGCATAGCAACAGTCTCCATTGAGAAGCGCATCATTTCGCTTCTATCAGGCGCGGCCAAGTTCCTTTCCACGGGTCGGAAGGGGGAGCGCAATAGAACTCAGCAAGCGCGGTGCCAAATAAGGCTATCCATCCGGTCCGCATTCCATCGTTAATTCGGCTAGACGTATACGCCGACGATATTCGACATCAGCACGACGGCGCCCCTCCGAACATCTTGACAAGCTGAGTGACCGGCTCTTCCACCCAAGCCTCGCGAGCAAACCAATTGTGATTGGCGCGGCAAATTGGACAATGAGTATTGCCGAAAAACACGACGCTTCGCAGAAATGTCTCACGATCGGACATGATACCGGTGGGAATAACGTGACCGGTTTGGGGGCACTTGACCATAATCATACCCATGTAGGCCTTTCCTAGATATTGCTCGCTGCTGATCGGAAACCGGCTGGCTTGAGTGGGAGTGCTGTTTACTTAGCGGCATCGGGCACTGGGCGTTTGCTTGGCGCCATGAGAGATGCCGGTGACGGCGCTTCTCGACAGCTTCACTCCCCGTTCTTCACTTCGTCATATGTTCGCTTCGAAAAAATCAATTTGCAAATTAAATCGCATTTGCCCGAATGAATCGAGCGTATGCGTTCTGGAAATCGGAATAAGGCTCGATGGATATCTGCCGTTGATGAGCCGGCTAATCGTCGGCGGGTCTCTGAGCGCCTTCTACGAGCGCGCTCCTTGGTATCAAGGGGGATGGTGCAGGTTCAATCATGCGGCGCATTTTTATTATATTTGACGCCGCGAATATTGATTGTCAATTCTGCCGCATGACGTAAGCTAACTTTGTAAGTTGTGCTGTGCTGGGAGGGAACCATGTGGGAATCAAATCATAACAAGCGCAACATCGGCTCCGCTACGCTGCAGTTCGCCAAAATGCGCGACCAATTAACAATCATCAGTGAGAGAGAACGAGTTTTAAAAGAGCGCAGTGCTGATCGTGAAGCCTACCGGTATCTGCTGGACGCTCACCGCTTAGCTGTGCTGCACAGCGATTGTACAGAAGATGCGGTGAACAATTCTCGAACCAGGACAGGCGAGGGCAATCAGTTGGCTGCTTGACCCGCCGCTGTCTGGCCATTTTTGAAGTGATGTGTGCCCACGCTAGATGCTGGGCTTGGATCTGAGGCGGCTGTTCGTTCCATCGAAGGCTGTGGAATAGTGCATCGCAGATTTCGTCGCGGCTGGCTCGGCACGGTGACGAGATTGAATACTGTTCATGTTGGCTGGAGCCGTGCTCGAAAAATCATCAGAAAAAGTTGTCTTGAGGCCAGCTGTGGATGCAGTCTTCGCACTGCTGGATGGCCGACCGGTGCTATTTAGTGAGACAAGGCAGAACATCTATCAGCTGGACCAGCTGGGTGCATTTATCTGGTGCAAGTTGGCAGAAGGCGCTTCTTTGGCAACCGTTTATCGGGAGCTCGGAGAGCTGGACATTGTTGAGCACGCTGCGCGCCGGTTCACGTGGCAGGCTATAGACGCTTGGACAGATCAAGGGCTGCTCGACGTCGATTGGCAAATCTCGGCCAGTTGTGCCTTCTCAGCTATTTTAGGGCGGCATCGTATCAGTGTCCGGGCTGACAATCGGGAGCTCTTGCAGCGGTTGGTTTCACTATTTTGCATCCTGGACAACGAGGATGGCGAAAACGATATCGCAATCGAGGCGATGCTGCTGGACGATCGAGTGTTCTTCCGAGGAATTGACGGGGGCGTCCACAGATGTGAAATCGAAGCACTTGCACCTACAGTCAAAGCGTACTTGACCGAGCGGCTTATTCGAAGCGATCGATGGGGCTTCGCCCTCCATGCCGCGTCTCTTGCGAATTGCGGGACTGGCTTGCTGTTGTGCGGCCAGCCGGGAGCCGGCAAGTCGACGCTTACACTGCAATTGGTGGACGCAGGATTTCAGTATGCCGGTGACGATGTTGCGCTGATTGGCGATGATGGCGCGGTCTGTGGATTTCCATTTGCTCTCACTCTCAAGGAAGGGTCATGGGAGTTGTTGTCGCTGTTGCATAGCAGTTGGGACGGCGTCACGCATTGCAGGGCCGACGGCGCTCAGGTGCGATACTTGCCAATTCGGAACACGCACATTGGAAGCCTTTCTGCGAGTTGGATCATTTTTTTGAACCGGGTTGCGAGCGGCACGGCCGAGCTGGTATCGCTGGATCAGCTGGATTCGATGAAGCGGCTCATTGACGGCGCATTTGCCGCCGACGGAAGGCTGTCGCAGGCCGGGTTTTTTGCTTTGAAGCGGATTGTTGCCGGCGCGCGATCGTTTCAGCTTACCTACTCCCAGTCGGGAGAGGCCCGGGCGCTGCTGATGGACTTGTGCAATGGCAAAGCATAGTGCGGCACTGACGAGCCTCTGTAATTGCCTTCGAGGTTTGCCGCCTGCCGATGTGGAGTGGACGTCCGTAATCGGCCTCGCAAACCAGACGTTGACGACGCCCGCGCTTATTGACTTCGTCGATCAATTTGCATCGGTGTTGCCGGACGACGTCTGCGCGTATATCCGACAGATCTATCACCGAAACGTACTGCGCAACGACCGGTTGGCGGGTCAATTGGAAGAAGCCGTCGTTGCGATGAATAACCGGGGAGTTACGCCAGTGCTGCTCAAGGGGGCGGCGACGCTAGCCACCGCGGCTGACGAGCGGCGCGGAGTTCGGCTGATGTCCGACCTCGATCTCATGGTTATGCCGGACGAAGTTGAAAGAGCGGTCGCTGCACTTCGAGCAATTGGCTATCAAATTCATGATCAGGCTCGTCCCGAAAGCCGGAGATGGTTTGTAGAGCTGATTCGGTCGACAGATGCCGGCGCTATCGATCTTCAGCGGGCCGTCCCAGGCCCCGCGTACGCCTATCGTAGCGCCGGACATGCTCTGAACCATTGCGTTTCTGCGCCGCTAGGGCGGGGGAGCGTGCGAATTCCGACGCCCACGTACCGAGCGCTCATGTTGATCATCCATGATCAATTTCAAGACTATGGTTATTGGCTTGGCGACATGGATCTGCGGCATTTGGTTGAATTGCGTGATCTGAACAGCTCCACTGGGGGGCTCGACTGGAATGAGCTTGCCTCTCATGTCTCCGGCGAGTTGACGAGGAATGCGGTCGAAACTCAGCTGGTCGCTCTCGCTGCGCTGCTTGGAGTCGAGATTCCGCACGCGCTGCGCTCCCGACTAATTCCGCGCCTACAGCTTATTCGTCAATTGATGCAAGCGCGCTTTCCGGCCTCACGTCTGCCCCTCCTGGCAATGACGGTCCTGGACCTCAGGAACTACCGGCGGGAGGCGACCGTTGATCACGCGCAAACCAGCGCGCGCCGTGGATTGTGGTCGATGCCGAGAGCGGACACCTTACAGTTTCTGTGGAAGGCGGCTACCGTGGCTCGTGCGGGAAAAGTCTAGGGTCGACAGCGACGTCTGACAGATCAGCGGTAGAATTGTGCGATCACAAGCCGGGTCAGGAGTGCTCTCGATCATGAGCGTTACGATCTGACGATTCGCCGGTCTCGCGGACTCTGAACTCCTCCAGCGTGTGGCCTGATTGGAGGGCGGCTACCAGCCAGCGAGGCTGTTTGCCACGTCCTGACCAAGTCTCTGTCGGCTGCAGCGGGTTGTAGTATTTGGGCACGACCTTGGGATATTTGCGGCGCGGGGGTTGGCTCGTCTCCGCCGCCCCGCTTCCAGCTTGGCCCAATTGCTCGGGTTGGTTGAGTTGCGCAAGACGTTTTTCCAGTTCCCGCTTCTCGGCGGTTATCTTTTCAGCAAGAATCTTGGTCAGCTCCTCGTGGAGAAGCCAAAGTTCCTCAAAATCCATAGCTTCGAGATCCTGCTTGCGCATAGCATTCTCGTCACCGTTCGACTGACTGGTTGTCCATCTATCATCTTCTACATTCGAGTATCGTGACCCGAGCCGCGAATGAACGATTGACGAAGTCAGCACCGGAATTGACCTGACAATAAAATTATTATATATGATTTAATAATTATTGCGACGATTATTTATTAATGCTTTCGACAAGCAAAGAAATTGCGGATGGAGGAGTAGTCTTGATCGAACTTCCTCTTGAACGTCTTCAAGATTCAGTCAGCCGGTTTATTGTTCCCTCGGCTTCATTTTCGGACATCCAGGCTCTGATGGCCCAAATCGAGCTCAGGCAGCGTGCACTGCGGGATATCGAAGTTATTCGCTGCCGTCTGCGGGTATGGGACGACCGTACGGTAATAAGGATGCCCAGACGAAGGAAGGGCGCCTCCGCGCGTCAAGCGTCCTTCTTGAGGCTGCGGCGCGGAAAGTTGTTCACGCGGCCGGCTTGATCTCATCCCCAGGTCCGGTTTGACGTTTGATGTGTTCCGCGGCCCTGCGCTGGGCGCGTGAAATTACTTCTCCGCGGTTAAATTCTGCGGATCACTCATCTTCCAGACTTGATTAATAACCGAGACGCAGCTATCTGGAACGAAGGTTCCAGTCGGTTCCGCGCATTTTGTGGGGATAATTTGGCCCTTTGTCTTGATTAATGTCAATCGGGCCAATATTAGATGATCGCAACTAAAAGGTGAGCCCATGTCGGCTAAGAAACTCGAACTAGAATCCATGTCTCTTGACGATCTCTGGTCGCTTCATGAGGAAATTAGCGGGATGTTGTCTGAGCGGATCAAAGCGGAGAAGCACGAACTGGAAAAGCGCTTAGCAGCTCTCGGGGGCGGGATGGCTGTTCTAGCGGACTCCCGTGGCGCAGGCGCGTCTACGACCGGCAAGCAGAGGCGTAAATATCCGCGAGTCCTGCCGAAGTATCGGAATCCACAGACATCCGAGACCTGGTCAGGGCGCGGGAAGCGGCCGCGGTGGTTGGTTGCAGCAGTGAAGTCTGGTCGAAGGGTCGAGGACTTTCGCATAGGCGAAGCGGGTCCTAAGCTTCGTCAGCGGGGCTGACCGGATCGGCAATGATCGGCGGCAAGCTAGCCGGCGCAGCCACATAAATCTGTGCGCCTAGTAGGCATTGCGGCCACGCAGCACCTCCACGGGGGTTCGCAGCAAGATTGCGAGATCCAACCGAGGGCTCCAGTTGTCGATGTACCAGAGATCATATTGCACACGTGTTTCGACCATGACCGCTGTGGGAGTCGGGCCGCGGCAGCCGTGGACTTGAGCCCACCCGGTCAATCCCGGCCTGACCCTGCGGCGAAGGGCATAGTTGCGCACCAGCTTGTCAAATTCTCCGTCGTGAGCCAAGGCATGAGGACGAGGGCCCACCAGTGACATGCTGCCGTCGAGTACATTCAGCAGCTGTGGCAGTTCGTCGAAGCTTGTCCGGCGCAGCCATTTGCCGACGCGGGTAACGCGTCGATCGGCGCGGTTGGCCTGAAGGATCACAGGCCCGTCCTCGAGCACATGCATCGTCCGAAATTTGCGGATCAAGAAGGTCCGGCCGTTAAAGCCGCAGCGTTGTTGTCGAAAGAATACAGGGCCAGGAGAATCCAGCTTGATCGCCGCCGTAGCCAGCGCGAGGAGCGGTGCAAATATCGTCAAGGCGAGTCCTGCGCCAACAAGATCAATGGTTCGCTTCGTCGCGCATTCGATGGGCGTGAGGGGACCGCGCTGAAGTTCTACACAAACGGCACTTCCAAGACTCCGCGTAGGATGTCGAAGCAACTCGGATGTTGTGCCGACCGGCACGAACATGATCGGGAAAGGCAATACCCGCAAATCGGCAACCAAGGCCCGAAGTTCGGGCCATCGTTCCGGGTTAGCTTCCACCACGACTTGGTCGAGCTGGGAACTGCGAATGTAGTCAATCACGCGGCTGGCGAGCCGCCTTCTACTGGCGGGACCGAAGCCAATCGGAGGCAAGCTGAACCTTCCCTTGACGCAGTAGCCGTGCATTGCCAACGTTTCAGACAACCCGGCATTTTCCGATAGCGGTTGATCGCTGATCAAAGCGATGTTCGTGCTAGCAAATTTTCTACCGCTCAGGCCTCTACCGAGAAGTGTCCTGACACCCCACCGTTCGGCAACAAGCAAGCCTAGGCCGATGACAGCGAAGAGTGAGCCTGCTTCTTGAGAAGAGCCCGGACCAATCGCAAAGCCGTACACGGCCCAAATCAAGAGCAACAATGACGTCCACGCCAAACAAAGGGCGCGTATCTGATTTCGGAGGACGAGGAGCTCAACTGGCCGATAAAGGCCATGGGTCTTCAACAGGCAAACGAGACAAGCTGAGCTGACTAGTGCCAGGCAAAGTGCGTTACTCAAGTCACCTGCAGCCTGCGCATTTTGAATTTGGTGCAGCAACCTAGAAACGAGGCTTGCGAATAGAATGGTGGCAACATCCGCACAGAGCGCCACGTATTCGATCGAGTCGTATCGGAGGGGCCAGTTATGCTGGCGGGGTACCGCTGGCCCGGGACTGACACAATCCGTCTCATCTTGATCGGGGAAATGTCGGTTCACGAAATTCATTGTCGGACACTCTAGATTAACTATTTAATTTATTATTAATCTATGGGATTTATCAAGTATGAAATGGCGGTTCGTGTGATTTAAATTTGCTCGAAGTCATGGTCCGTGGCGGAAATTCTTCCGGCGCCGGAACTCGCAACCCAGTCGGGTGGGCTCCGTACCCGGGTCCTGGAGCCGCAGTTTCACTCGCGGAGCGTTTTGTCGCAGAAGTAAGGCTTCCAAGCCGTCGCCACGGAGCCAGAGGATTCTATCGAGAACCCTGACGAGAACGCGGCGCGCGCATGTTGTCGAGGTACGTCGGATCCAGCTCCGAAATTAGGCTCTCGAGATAGATCTTCCCCTCGGTTGAGGCTGACCGGTACGCGGTCACAAGCGCTGGTCTGATAGCAGATCCACGCGTAACGACGAGGCTGACGTCCCGCTTGATCAAGTCCCGAAATTCAAGCTCCCGTACCACAGCATCTGTAGCGAGCGCGACCGATAGCCTTAGCGGCAGCAGATCCAAATCGTTCGGCGCAGTATAGTACGACATCTTGAGCATGGCTGCCGTGCTGGACTGGGACGAATTCTGCTTCGACGCCGCGAGCATGAGCCAAATGTCGCCGTGAAGCGGCGAAGAGCGCAATGACCGGACCAAAGAACTCGACGCCGCCGGAAGTTTGGCCTTTTGCTCGTCCGCGGCGAGAACTGGCTCCCCGCGGGATCGCGATTCCCCTTGGATTCGAAAGTCTTCGCGCGCGGCCGCAACCGAAACTGGCTTCGAGATCCCGTTTGGCCATGCCGCTGCGGCCGAAACAGCTGCCGACAAAGAAGACTGACCAGCGAGATACCACGTGGGGAGAACCATCCATATTGTCTGCATGATCAGCACTATTCCAAGCACCATCAGGGCAACGCGCGGCCAAATGGTGACAAGCGCTGAGACGAGCCTTGGACGAGATGCCGGAACGGGACCGGCCATCCAATCGGAGGCCTCTTTCGATCCCACGATTAAGGCCTCGCGGCCCACACCGGGTACGCTCTGGCCGAACGCTAGCCCAAAAAGCGCTGCGACCAGGAGCGATGCGCCCAGACCCAGAATTCCATGGTCGGAAAACGCTAGTATTGGCAGTGCAATCGAAGCGCCGGCGCCCAAGGCTGGATATACGTAATCGTGACCTCGTGACAGAGAACGCCTGAACAGAATACAAGCGCTGAGCATTGCTATCACTACGAGGCCGCAAAGGAATGCCCACCCCATGTCGATAACGATTGCAGCGGCAGCCGTTGACCTTTCTCGCGGGGCGCCGATATCGACGTCCCGATAAAGAGGCAAGAGGACCGTCGAAGCGCCGGCACCGGATCCCGCCGGCCTGACGTCCTGTAGCATCCGTTCTGTCGCGATCTGGCTGCTCGTTGACAACGCGATCGTCACATCGGTGTTAGTCCTGAATGGAATGACCGTTGCGCCGGCAATAAAGAGTATTGCGGCAGTTGCGAGAACACCAGCGGTCCCCCACAAGCCCAAATACCACCTCCGAATACTGAACACCGAGACCAAAGTTCCTGATCCAAGGAGGGCGGCAATGACGGCGGCCGAGTTGGTCCGAATGAGCAGCGCGGTCATGCACACAATCATTGCGATGATCGCGGCGGACAGAGCAGGGAGCGGGGGCCGGCGCGACTTTTCCTGGCCGACTGTGCCGCCGCAATTGATCCACTGCGCGTATTGCCGTCGCGCAGGCGAGCAAGACGCCAAGCACAGCGACGGTTGAGCCATCGGGGCCAGCGACAGCACGTGCTTCCTTACCGAACCACATGGCTGTCGCAATAGTGGTTACCGACAGTAGGATATGCAGGACTTGCGCTGCGCGATATCGGTCAAGCGTGACGACCGCAGTGACGAAGGCCGCGGCGAGCACAGCGCAATACTGCGCGAGCGAGAGCATAGTCGCACCAATATCGACTGTAATCATTTCGGAGAGGGGCTCGTTTAAGGCCGCCGAAGCAGTTGCCCAGATGGGATTGCCGAGCGTGTCCACGGGCATCGGCACCGCCTGTAACGCCATCCAGAGCGCCGGCGCCGCGAGTACAACGACGAGATTAGGTCGGAGCAGCTTGGCGAGCCCGAGGGGGGCGGATGACGGAAAGATCGCCACAACGAACGCGGCTGTTGCAAGTATGAACGATGCCAATCCCAAGCTCTGTAGGCTTTCCGGCAATGTGAGCGCCGCGGTGATCGCCCCTAACTCGGCTAACATGACCAGCCGGATAATCATTTAAACACCACCTTGTCGCGCGGCCACTCCACTGATCCGCTAGGCGGAGAACGGGAAGGCCACTACGAGACAGCCTCAAGACCCGGAAAGCCCATAATGGATGTAGTGGCTATCATGATAGTAGTAGCTCTGATGGCCGTCGTATCGAGCCATGGCCTTGGTATCCGTTTTGCTGAGAACTGCTCCGATCAGCGATTCGTGAATGTTGGGTGCCGTGTGCAGTGCGTGCTGGACGACATCTATTCTGGTGCGGCCCCATTCAACAACTAGGATATAGCAGTCTATGAGCGATGAAGTGACTCGAACATCGACCAAGGGCGTCAGTGGAGGAAGGTCGACGATGACGTAGTCATATTCAGCTCGCAAGCGGTCGAACAGTTTGCTCATCGCGTCGGCGCAAAGAATCTCGCTGGTGTGAAGCAGAGGCCCTCGCCGCACGGCGGGTAGAAATGCAAGATTGGTCGTAGGATCCCGCCAAATAGTCTCCTCGAGGGAGCGGCTGCCATTTGCAACTTCGACGATTCCGCCGACAGCTTTCGGCGCAAATGTAGCAGACAGTGACGGATTCCTGAGGTCGCAATCGACGATGATGGCTCTCTTGCCGGTGTGCCCGATCAATTGCGCGAGCGAGGCTGCAATCGTGGTCTTCCCCTCATTCGGCAGGGCCGAGGTAATGCCGATGACCTGGGAGGAGATTTTCGCCGGATTGTGGTCGATGGCCAGCTTGATGGAACGGATTGCCTCGGTATATCGAGATAGCGGCATCCCGATCACGGTTCGATGAATTGCGGTTGGAGACGAAGCTATCTGTTGCTGAACATCATCGTGGGTTTGCTGGGGTCGAACTGGTAGCTTCGGAAATTTGCGGGCCGGCAACAATGGGACCAAAGACAGGCAAGGCAATTCCAACACACTTTCCACTTGTGAAGAGGTACGAAAGACGCGGTCCATGATGTCTCGGAGGAGCGCCAAGCCGACACCCAGCGCGAGACCGCCGAGGATGCCGAGCGCCAGCACCAGCTTTGACTTTGGCTTGCTCTTGCTCGGTGGCGGCGAAGCGGGGAAAAGTAGCCGGGTTTCGGAGATTGGGAATGTCTCCTGCTGTGCGGAGCCCATGTAACGCTGCAGGAAGGTCTCGTACAAGCTACGCAAGCCCTTTGCCCGGCTTTCCAAGTCCTTGATAGTCAGTTCAGCAGAGTTGACTGAACGGGATTGCGAAACCGCCTTGGACAGTTGGTTTTCGATCTCTTGCTGACGTTGCTTGGCGAATTCGAATTCGCTTCGGCTGACTTCGGCAAGTCTCTTGACTTCGTCGAAAATAGAGACGCGAAACTCCCGCGCGCGGTTCCGGATATTGACGACTGCTAAGTGGTCGCGACCCACCCTGGCCGTCAACTCGGCCTCACGTCTCAGGAGTTCCAGATACTGCTGGCGCAGCCCCGTAATGATCTGGCTGTTTGTCGCATCGGCGCCGATAGCATCCAGATTGCCCATCGAGGACGGCTTTGTCGGATCGGAGGCAAGAAGAGCTTCATAGCGAGCCAACTTGGCCGTGGCCTCTGAGGTCTGGGCGCGCGCGGCAGCCAATCGATTGTTGATTTCTGTGATCTGCTGCTCGTTGATGGGCTTTCCGTCCAAAGAAACGATATTGTTCTGGGCCTTGTAGACGTCGACGGCACGTTGTGCAGTGAGAGCTTGGTCGCCAAGATCGCGCAGCCTCTCCTGCAGCCAGCTTGTTGCCCTGCGATTGGCATCGAACTTTGCATTGAGCTGATCCGCAACATAAGTGTTGGCTACTGCGTTGACGATTTCCGCTGCTCTGGCTGCGCTGCTCGAATTGAAACTGATCTCAATGACGTTGCTGTACCCGACACGCCCCGCTGAAAGCCGATTCAGAAATGCGTCAACGATAGTGTCAGATGGCCCGGCCTGCGTATCGGACGGCGCGTCTTTCTTCGATCCAGGCGAGGCCCAAGACCGAATTCGCTGCCAGAGCGGCTGCAGAGATAGCCCTGACGCATTGAAGTCTGGAGTGTCCACCAGTTTCAATTGGTCGATTACCGCAACTGCGGTGGCCTTTGATCTCAGGAGCTGAAGCTGGGTCTCGATTTGATTAAGATCGAAGGCCGGCTCGGCGAGAATAGATTGCTGCTGAATAAACTGGGGCCTTGGATTGGCCAACAGGATCTGAACCTGCGCCGTATAGGTTGGAGGCGCCAACCGGAGGTAGAGCAGGCTGGCTGCAGTTACGAGTCCAGCGGTGACAAGAATCACGAGATATTGGCGTCGGAGAAGCCCGATGCCGAAATTGATGACGTCGTTGATCCCTCCGCCTTCTGTCTGAACGGGTTGGGCCAGCCCGGTCACCGGAATCCGCAGTCTATCCGCGTGTCGAAGATTGTTCTGGAGCATCGCGTACCTGTCCGACAGTGGGGCACATTAGGGCCGCCCGCCCGCAGACCGAGGTTTATGGGGGACGAACGGACGGCGAGGGAGTATATGCATATAAAAATCTACTTGCCAAATTAAATGAACATCTATTAAATGAAATAAATAAAAATGAATATGGACCTGCCGCTTCGGCCCGCCATTGGCAAATTAGAAGACTTTTATGGGCATTACGATCAGTCTGTATTTGGAGCAAGAATAATGTGAGCTTTCGAGACCGATAGGCGCACGGATAATAATTCCATTGCGGAGTAGGGTCTGTCGCAACAAACCCCCAATGGGAAAATGAGGGCCGGTAAGGAGGGTGCCCAATGCTGGAACTGCGATCCTTGGCTATCCCTGATGTCAAAGTAATTCGAACAGATCGGTTCTCCGATGCCCGCGGCTACTTCTGTGAGACCTTTCGGCGATCAGCTTTTGCTGAAAAGGGGATCCTCCATGACTTCGTTCAGGATAATCAGTCCAGCTCAGATCGGATCGGCACAGTGCGCGGCTTGCATTTCCAGCGACCGCCCTTCGCCCAGGCCAAGCTCATACGGGTGTTGAACGGGGCCATTCTGGATATTGCCGTTGATCTCCGGCGTTCATCGCCCAACTTCGGGAAGCACGTCGCCATCCAGTTGGATAGCGAAAGCGGTGAGCAGTTGTTCATTCCGAAGGGATTCGCGCATGGTTTCTGTACGCTGCAGCCCAAGACCGTCGTCTTGTACAAAGTCGACCAGGTCTACGCGCCGAGCCATGACTGCGGCGTCTATTGGGCTGATCCCGCATTAGCAATCAAGTGGCCGGTGACAACCTCAGAGGCTCAGATATCGCCAAAGGACCAGACCCTTCCTGCGCTCAGCCAAGTAGCTTGCGTTTTCGAATAGCGGAGATGAGTAAGATGCGTATCTTGGTGACCGGCGGAGCGGGCTTTATCGGCTCTGCGGTGTGTCGCCGCTTGGTGCTGCAGACCGGTGCCGCAGTGATCAACGTCGACAAGTTGACATACGCAGCCGACCTGGCTTCGCTGGCGAGCATCGAGGGGCTGGGGTCCTATGCGTTCCTGCAGTCCGACATCTGCGATCGACAGGTTATGGATCTCGCGTTCGCCGACTACGAGCCGGATGCGATCATACATCTGGCCGCCGAAAGCCACGTCGACCGTTCGATCGCCGGGCCCGAGGCGTTCGTCAGCACCAACATAGTTGGCACCTACACGCTGTTGGAGGCGGCCAGGATTTACTACGAACGTCTGCCGCTTCCGCGGCGGAAGCAGTTCCGCTTCATCCACGTATCGACAGACGAAGTCTACGGTTCATTGGGGCCGGAGGACTTGTTTCGCGAGGACGCGCCCTACAGGCCGAGTTCGCCGTATTCGGCGAGCAAGGCGGCCTCGGACCACCTCGCGCTCGCGTGGTTCAGAACCTACGGACTGCCGGTCATCGTGTCGAATTGTTCGAACAATTACGGACCGTACCAGTTCCCGGAAAAGCTCATCCCGTTGACGATCCTCAATGCGATCGACCGGAAGCCACTACCGGTCTATGGCGACGGCGGGAATATTCGCGACTGGCTTCACGTCGATGATCATGCCGCCGGCTTGATAAGACTTCTGTACGAGGGGAGACCGGGTGAGAAATACAATTTCGGCGGAGACAGCCAGCGATCCAACCTGGAAGTGGTCACCCGGATTTGTGATGTGCTGGATCGGTTATCTCCGGGCGCGGGAGTGAGACGATCTCTCATTGCTTTCGTGCCGGATCGTCCGGGACATGATTCGCGCTATGCCGTCGACGCGTCGAAGGCACATCGCGAACTTGGATGGGAGCCGACGAGAACCTTCGAACAGGGCCTGGCCGAAACGGTCGGATGGTATCTCAAAAACCGTGCATGGTGGGAGCGTGCTCGCTGCGGTGTCTATGACGGCTCGCGTCTGGGTCTCCTCGCGGTCCAACATTGAGGTGAAGATGACGGATCGACCCATCCTCATTGCCGGGCGGAATGGTCAGTTGGCAAAGTGCCTACGTGATCTCGCCGCAATGCGCGGTCTGCCTGCTGTGGCTCTCGGGCACCGAGAACTTGATCTGGAGAACCGCGAAGGAATCGACAAGCTCATCGCTTCGATCGCGCCGTCTGCAATCATCAATGCGGCCGCTTATACGGCGGTTGACAAGGCCGAATCTGAAGCAGCGAAAGTGTTTAGCATCAACCGCGATGGCGCGGCGACGCTAGCAAATGTCGCTTGGCAGATGAGCGTGCCACTCATCCATCTCTCGACCGACTATGTGTTCGACGGCGCGAAACCGGATGCGTATGACGAAAGCGACATCCCCGCGCCGTTGAATGTCTACGGCGCGTCGAAGCTTGCCGGCGAAGCTGCCGTATTGGCCACGCATCCGCTCGCGACCGTGATCAGATGCTCGTGGCTTTACAGCCCTTATGGCAGCAACTTCGTTCGAACGATACGATGCTGCGGCTATGTGAGACGCAGCCCATTGTAAGGGTTGTTCGGGATCAACATGGAAATCCGACCTCAGCATTGGACCTTGCGGAAGCCGTCCTTCGGATCGCAGAACGGTCGGTAACGGCCGATCGCAGGGCCACGGCCGGTATTTTTCATCTCGCCGGTCAAGGTGAGACAAGCTGGCACGACTTTGCGCAGGCAATCTTCTACGAGCTTTCCCGTCGTGGAGCGCGAATTCCGGCGCTCGAAGCGATCACCACCGAAGAGTTTCCCACCGCTGCGCGTCGGCCACGGAACTCGTGCCTGGACTCATCTAAGGCCGAACGTGTGTTCGGGATTCGATTGGCCCCTTGGCGCCACTCACTCGAAGTCTGTCTCGACCGGCTGGTTGGAGAAGGAGAAACCGATGCTCAAGGGAATCGTGCTGGCTGGCGGCAGCGGAACGCGCCTCTATCCGATCACGCACGTGGTCAGCAAGCAGTTGCTCCCGATCTATGACAAGCCGATGATCTATTATCCCCTGTCGACGCTGATGTTGGCAGGAATTCGCGAAATTCTGATTATCACCACGCCTTCAGACAGGTGTCAGTTCGAGCGGTTGCTGGGGGACGGCAGTCAATGGGGCATTCGGCTCAGCTACGCGGAACAAACCCGCCCCGCCGGTCTCGCGGACGCCTTCATCGTTGGTGCCGATTTCATCGGAAACGATCGGGTGGCGATGGTGCTTGGGGACAATATCTTCTTCGGCGATGGCTTGAGCGAATTGCTTGCCAGGGCGGCAGGCCGTGAGGAAGGCGCAACGGTTTTCGCTTATCACGTGCGGGACCCAGAACGATATGGCGTCGTCGCGTTTGACGAGGCGGACCGCCCAGTATCGATCGAGGAGAAGCCCAGACGGCCACCTTCGAATTGGGCGATTACAGGGCTTTATTTTTTCGATAATCGCGTTGTCCGCTACGCCCGTCGCGTCGAGCCATCGTCGCGGGGAGAGCTCGAGATTACCGATCTTCAGATGCGCTACCTTTCAGCCAGCGCGCTGCACGTTGAGCGCATGGGGCGGGGGTTTGCCTGGCTGGATACCGGCACGGTCGAGTCTCTTATCGATGCCGGGATGTTCGTGCAGACCCTTGAAAAGCGGCAGGGAATGAAGGTTGCCTGTCTCGAGGAGGTTGCCTTTAGACTCGGCTTCATCAATCGTGATCAACTTCTCGCGCTGGCGCAACCGTTGGAGAAGAGCGGTTACGGCAAATATCTGAACGAAATCACTCGGCTGACGCATTTTGCTTCGAAATAGCGCTCCTTGGTCGATAACTATATTTGTTTTAAACGCGCGCGCATTGAATTGACCTGCGGTTAAAAATATAATTAAATGTCTGAGGGTTATTTGTTTAATCGGATTGGCGATGCTTATTCAAAAGGCGAGCGCCTTTGGTCGGGGAGCCCGGGCCGTTTTTCCAGCGGAAGATATTCCCGCGGGTTTGAATGTATTTTGGCGGGAATCGCCGTTGTGGAATGCATTCGAGGACTCCGATCCGCCCGGCCTTTGGATCCCGCTGTTTGCTCATCCGCCAGCAAGCGGGCCATCCATTCCGCGCCATCTTTTCTCTGCGCCCTTCCAAACGCGATTGTCTGATCTGCTGTCGTCGACGTCTTTGACGAGCCGCTATCACAGTCCGACGTTCCCATTTGCAGCAAACGAACGGACGTCGCCGACATCGTCATCGATTTCGGCCCCGAGCACCACGCGATGGACCAATTCCAGCAGTGGAGTCTGGGATATTGCTACGAATTGGAGTGCCGGCGTCCCGACGATCTTTGACTCTGCGGTCCTCGATGCGGCAGGAGCGTATGTCGTCACCAGCGCGTCCAGCGTTGATATTAAGAGTCTGGTCGTTGATGCAGGCGCGACGCTTTCGTTTGGTGTCGGATCGCCCTTTATCGTCGAAGGCGATGTAGTGAACAACGGGGCCGTCAAAGCAGGGTCGTTCCCTGGCGATGGTATTGCTACAGGGAAGCTTAAGGGCGACGTCACCGGCACAGGATCTTTCGAAATTTCAGACAAGGCGATCCTTGAGATTGAAGGTTCGGTTTCCGGGCATTTCTTGAATGGATCGTTCTCCGGCATAGTCGTGTCGTTCGACACGGGAATTGGCACGCTTGTCCTCGATCAGTCGGCCAAGTTCCACGGGTTGATCGCAGGTTCGTCGCCGGGGGCAGCGCTTTCGCCAGCGAACCTGATCGACCTGAAAGATCTACCCTTCACATCGTCGATGTCGGCGACCGTCCACTACGACAATAGCTCGAATATCAGCGTAGTTGATTTCAGCAATGGTGCGGCCGACGTCGCCTTGTTGTTCTCGGGGATGGACTCGAATTGGAATTTTAAAAGCGATGGGCAGGGAGGCACCATTGTCTCCGATCCACCCACGAATCCCATCGTACTGGAAAACCAGAAGCCAGGTACGCCGAAAAGTGTCTGGCAGATTCAGCCGGGAGACAATTCGACTCTGACCCAAGGGTTTGCGACAGCAATCAGCACCGATGTCGGGGGGACGGTCCAATTCAAGATCAACAATCTGACTGGCAACCCGAATTACCACGTCGATGTTTACCGCCTAGGCTATTATGGAGGCGATGGTGCCAGACTAGTTACGAGTCTGCAGCATCAGGCGGCAGCCTCGGTCGTCCAACCCGCTCCGTTAAGTGACCCGTCGACTGGCCTCGTAGATGCCGGCAACTGGAGCGTAACCGACGCCTGGAGCGTGCCAACCGATGCGGTCTCGGGCGTCTACATCGCCAGCGTCATCAACGGCACCCAGATTTTCCAGATCCCGTTCGTCATAAGGAACGACGCTTCGCACAGCGATATCGTCTTGCAGACAAGTGATGAGGATTGGCAAGCTTACAACGGTTGGGGAGGCGCCAACCTTTATTTCGGGAACGGCCCGGGCATCAACGGATCAGCCTACGCGGTCAGTTACAATCGCCCCCTCGTAACGCGTGACGGCACCGGAACCTTTTCCGAAGGGGGAGACTCCCCGTTCACGGCCGAGTTTGCGGCCATTCAGTGGCTCGAGCAAAACGGGTACGATGTCTCTTACATTTCAGGAATCGATGCTGCGACAAACGGCTCGTTGTTGCTCAATCACAAAGTGTTCATGGATGCGGGGCATGACGAGTATTGGACCGAAGCTCAGCGCGCCAACGTAGAGGCCGCAGCGCACGCTGGTGTGAACCTTGCGTTTCTCACAGCCAACGAAATTTTCTGGAAAACGAGGTTGGCACCCAGCATCGATGGCAGCGGAACAGCCAACCGCACGCTCATCAGCTACAAGGATACGCACGCAAATGCGCTGATTGATCCATCAGGACAGGCGACCGGCAACTACTCTGACCCGCGGTTTAGTGCTCCTCTTCCCTCGAATGAATTGACCGGTACATTGTTCGCGGTCAACGCATTCCGGTACGATACGATCACGATACCGTACTCGATGACCCAGTTGCGCTTCTGGCGCAATACGGCTGTCGGGCAAACGTCACCCGGACAGACCGCCTCGCTCGTACCCGGCCTATTGGGCGTTGAATGGGACGTTGCGCCGGACAACGGATTCCGTCCGGCGGGGTTGGTCAGTGTCTCGTCTTCGACAGTCAATGTGGACGGAAAGTATCTGCTTGATTACGGCAACACGTTCGGAGCAGGCACGGCGACCCACAACCTCGTGCTGCATCGGGATCCCGTTAGTGGCGCACTGATATTCTCAGCCGGTTCAATCAACTGGCCGTGGGCGCTTGCCAGCGACCACGACGGACCTGCGACTCCGGTGGACCCAAATGTCCAGCAGGCGATGGTCAACCTCTTCGCCGACATGGGCATTCAGCCGGCGACGCTGCAGGCGAACCTGGTGGCCGCGATTCAGTCGACAGACACTACGGCGCCGACCTCTGCCATCAGCAATCTCTCGGCGACCAGCGTTGTCGAGGGCCAATCGATCACGGTGACGGGGACGGCCACTGACACGGGTGGAAAGATTGCCGGCGTCGAAATCTCCACGGATGGTGGAGCGACCTGGCATCCAGCCAATAGCAATGTCGGCGCGGCGAGCGTGACGTGGTCGTATACGTTCGTCACAGGCGCTCAGGGGACATATAGTCTCAAGACCAGGGCGGTCGACGACAGCCTGAACCTGCAAACACCTGGTACGGGCACGATCTACACGGTCACGCCGTCTTCCAGCCTGACGCTCTTCAGTCCGACCGACACGCCTGCGGTGATTTCAAACGGCGATTCCGGCGCAGTTGAAGTCGGCCTCAAATTCGTTTCTACCGCGTCGGGCAAGATCACTGGCATTCGCTTCTATAAGGCGCTTGATAATACCGGCACTCACATCGGCGATCTCTGGACCACCAACGGCACGCTGCTCGCGAGCGCCACCTTTAGCAACGAAACAGCGAGCGGCTGGCAGCAGGTTGATTTCGCGACGCCTGTCAATGTCCAAGCGGGCGTCACGTATGTCGCCTCCTATCACACCAACACCGGCCACTATTCCTCGACGGACTTCTATTTCATCGACTATGACGGCATTACGAAAGGTGCGCTCACCGCGCCCGGTAGCAGCCTCAACGGCGTCTATGCCTACGGCAGTAGCCCGACTTTCCCCAGCAACACGTCCTCTATCGACGCCGCGAATTACTGGGTGGACGTCGTTTTCACCGATTCAGGAGCGACGTCGCCGCAAGCTCACGAAGACAGCGGCTTCACGGTAAGCCAAAATGGTGTGCTGAACATTGCTGCATCAACGCTGCTCGCGAACGACACCAACCCGTCCGGGCTGGCTTTCTCGATTTCCAGCGTCGGTAACGCGGCCGATGGAAGCGTAAGCTACAATTCGCAGAACCAGACCGTGACCTTCACGCCCACCGCTGGCTATGCCGGGGCGGGGAGTTTCACCTACACGATCACGGACACGAGCGGCCAAACCGGCACCGGCCAGGTGTCGCTCAAGGTTAATTATCCGGCCTCGGCGCAGAGCCTGTTTGGCACCAATGATGCGCCGAGCGTCCCCAACGGCGGCGATACCAGTCCCATCGAAGTTGGCGTCAAGTTTACCGCATCCGTGAGTGGGACGATCACGGGCCTGCGCTTCTACAAGGGATCGTTGAATACCGGTCCCCATATTGCGGATCTCTGGAGCTCGACCGGAACC
Organism: Bradyrhizobium sp. LM2.9; assembly: GCF_054056555.1. NCBI lineage: Bacteria > Pseudomonadati > Pseudomonadota > Alphaproteobacteria > Hyphomicrobiales > Nitrobacteraceae > Bradyrhizobium > Bradyrhizobium sp. LM2.9. The sequence continues at coordinate 3,612,792 of NZ_JBSRYJ010000002.1, read as the reverse complement.
TTGCTCGCGACCGCTACGTTCACGAACGAGACCGCCAGCGGCTGGCAGCAGGTCAACTTCTCCACCCCGGTCGCGATCACGGCAGGCACCACCTACGTCGCGTCCTATCACACCAACGGCAATTATTCCGGTACCCAGAACTATTTCACGACGTCGCTTGTCAACGGCCAGTTGACGGCTCTGGCCGGCAGCAACGGAGTCTATGCCTACGGATCCGGAAGCGCGTTCCCGACGAATACCTACAAATCCTCGAACTATTGGGTCGATGTCGTCTTCAACGGCTCCGCTGCAACCAGCGCGCCGCAAGCGAACGCCGACAGCGGCTTCACGGTTAGTCAAAATGGCGTGCTGAACATTGCGGCATCGACGCTGCTCGCGAACGATACCAACGCGTCCGGATTGGCTTTCTCGCTCACCAGCGTCAGCAACGCGGCCAATGGAAGCGTAAGCTACAATTCGCAGAACCAGACCGTGACCTTCACGCCCACCGCCAGCTATGCCGGGGCGGCGAGTTTCAGCTACACGATCACGGACACGAGCGGCCAAAGCGGGTCCGGCCAGGTGTCGCTCAAGGTCAATTATCCGGCCTCGGCGCAGAGCCTGTTCGGCACCAGCGCTGCGCCGAGCGTTCCCAATTCCGGTGATAGCAGCCCGGTCGAAGTCGGCGTCAAGTTTACCGCATCGGTGAACGGGACGATCACCGGCCTGCGCTTCTACAAGGGATCGCTCAATACCGGTCCCCATATTGCGGATCTCTGGAGCTCGACCGGAACGCTGCTTGCAACCGCCACGTTTACGGGCGAGACCGCCAGCGGCTGGCAACAGGTCAACTTCTCCTCCCCTGTCGCGATCACGGCAGGCACCACCTTCGTCGCGTCCTACCACACCAACGGCAACTATTCCGGTACCCAGAACGATTTCGCGACGTCGCTTACCAACGGCCAGTTGACGGCACCGGCCGGCAGCAACGGAGTCTATATTTACGGAGCCGGAAGCGCGTTCCCGACGAACAGCTTCAAATCCTCCAACTACTGGGTCGATGTTGTCTTCAACGGTTCCACCGCCGCCAATAATACGCCGCCAACCGCGGTTGCTGACGGCGCGGATGCGATCGAGAAGGGCGGCGCGAACAACAGCACTGGCGGTTCGCCCGCCATCGGCAACGTGCTAACCAACGATATCGATCCCGATTCCGGCGACACCAAGACCGTCACTGCATTCAGCTTCGGCTCGACCAACGCGATATTCAATACGCCTCTCGCGGGCGCACACGGTACGCTCTTGCTCAGTGCCTCAGGTGCCTTCACCTATACGGTGAACGAGAACGATGCGGCCGTGCAGGCCCTGCGGCAGTCGAGCAAGACGCTGAGCGATGTCTTCAACTATACGATGCGGGACGCCGCCGGCGCCGCATCGTCGACCACCCTTACTGTCACCATTCATGGCGCCAACGACGCGCCGGTGCTGGCGATCCAGACCGGAAGCCAGGCTGCGACCGTGAGTTCCGCGTTCTCTCTGACGCTGCCCGCCGGCACTTTCACCGATGTCGATGCCGGCGACGCGCTCACCTACGCCGCAACTTCGGCCCTTCCCGCCTGGCTCACGTTCGATGCTCAGACCCGCACCTTTAGCGGCACGCCGACGTCTGCGAACGTTGGCACGCTCAGCGTTACGGTCTCTGCTGCCGATCTCGGCAATCTCACGAGCAGTGAGACATTCGATATCGCAGTGTCGGCAGTTCCGTCAACGGTGAGCCTGTTCTCGGGTTCGGACACCCCCGCACTGCGGTCCAATGGGGACACGTCTCAGGTCAACCTCGGAGTGCAATTCACATCCTCCGTGGCAGGAACGATTACCGGCATCAAGTACTTCAAGAGTGCAAATGACCTCGGCACTCATACGGGCTCGTTGTGGAGCAGCACCGGCACGCTACTTGCGAGCGCAACTTTCACCAACGAGAGCGGCAGCGGTTGGCAGACCGTCACGTTCAGCAATCCGGTGTCCATCGCGGCTGGCACCACCTACGTCGCGAGCTTTCACAGCAACGGCCATTATGCGTCCAGCACCAACTACTTCACCACCGCTCGCGCCAACGGTCCACTCACGGCTCCTGCGAGCATCAACGGCGTCTACACCTACGGAACAACCAATCTGTTCCCGACCAGTAGCTATAACGCAAGCAACTACTGGGTGGATGTCGTGTTCAACAGCTCGAGCGGCGGCGCCAATCGACAGCCGGTCGCCGCAAACGACAGCGGCCTTTACGCCACGCAGAACGTCCCCTTCGGGATTCCGGCCTCGGTACTGCTTGCCAACGACACCGATCCCGATGGCGATACCCTCACGATCACGGGCGCGAGCGGCGGTGTGAATGGCAACGCCAGCTTCAACGCCCAAAGCAATAGCGTGACCTTCACTCCGACGACCGGCTACACGGGGCCGGCGTCCTTCAACTATGGTATCTCCGACGGCCATGGTGGCATCGCCAGTGCATCCGTCGCTCTCAATGTGACCGCTGCGTCTTCGACGACTGTGCGCCTGTTCAGCGCAAGTCAGGAGCCCAGCATTGTGGCGGCCAACGATCCACAGTCAGTGGAACTGGGCGTCAAATTCCAGACGTCTAGCCCAGGCGATGTTGTTGCCCTTCGCTTTTACAAAGGGCCATCCAACACGGGCACCCACGTTGCGGATCTTTGGAGTAGCACCGGCACTTTGCTGGCGACTGCGACCTTCACCAGTGAAACAGCCGACGGCTGGCAGCAGGTCAATTTTGCCACGCCCGTGACGATCATGCCGGGAACCACCTATGTCGCCTCCTATCACACCGCCGGGAATTATGCGTCCGATCCGGGCCTCCTCGCCAACGCAATTACCAACGGACCTCTGACGGCCCCATCCTCGGCATCGATCGCCGGCAACGGAGTGTTTGCGTACGGGTCAGATAGCCTGTTTCCGACCAACACTTACAACGCAACGAGCTACGGCGTTGACGTGGTTTTCAGGCAGCAGCTCGCAGCATAGGAGACACAAGATGCACGCCGAACTTTATACGGACGGAATCGAAGAAATTACCGTCAGCGGAACCATCGTCCGCATCGATCTAGTCAGTCAGTCACCGACGGAGCGTGACGCCAACAATGTTCCGAAACGCGTGTTTTCTCAGCGGTTGATCTTTTCGGTCGAATCCTTCGCCAATTCGGTCGATGTGATGCAGAAGGCGCTTCAGGGGCTGGTCGATGCGGGCGTGATCCGGCGGAATCAGCCAGCCGAGTCGCACAGCGGTGCGTCGGTCGTACGCGATGCGCTCGCCCCCAACACGCCACGGTCTCATAATGTCTCTTCGAACTTCCGGTGAACTCGACGCCGCTGGTGGCGCGAAGGACAAGGTTGCGGACCCGTTTGGATTGGCGACGCAGACGGCATTGGAATGCCTGTCCAAGACTGCCGGTCATCATGGCATCGACCTGCCGGTCGAGCGCCTGAAGCACGCCTATGCCGTAGCCGCTCCGCTCTCGCTGAATCTCCTGTTGCGCATGGCGAAGGATGCAGGTCTGCGTGCGAGAAGCACGAAGATGGATTGGGGGGCGCTCATTCGTCTCGGAGAAGCCTATCCGGCGCTGGCTCGGCTCACCAATGGCAATTGGATCGTTGTCCTTGGTGCGGGGCTGGGAGCTGAGGGCACCGAGGTCGTGAGCGTCTTCGACCCGCTCGCCGACCGCAAGCACGAGGTCTTGGTTGTCGACCGGGACCGATTCTGTGCCCAATGGTCCGGTGAAATTATCCTGATCAAGCGCGAGCAGTTGACACGGGATGGTCGGAGGAGTTTCGGCCTCCGCTGGTTCGTACCGGAATTGCTTCCGCAATGGCGACTGTTTAGAGACGTCGCCATTGCCGCCATCATGCTCTATGCGCTGGGCCTCGTCGTCCCGATCTTTTTCCAGCTCGTCATCGACAAAGTTCTGGTTCACGAGAGCTTCACCACGCTCTACGTACTCGCTGCTGGGGCGGCCGTCGCACTCGTCTTTGACGCGATATTTGGCTTTCTGCGGCGCTACCTGCTGCTTTATGCGACCAATAAGGTCGACATTCGAGTTGCTACAAAGACGTTCGGTCATCTCCTTGGGCTGCCGGTCACCTTCTTCGAGCACATGGCGGCGGGGGTCTTGGTCAAGCACATGCAGCAAGCGGCGCGAATCCGTGAATTTTTGACCGGGCGACTGTTCTTAACCACCCTTGACGCGCTCTCGTTATTCGTCTTCCTGCCGGTACTTGCGCTCTACAGCGTCAAATTGACGCTTATGGTTCTGGCTTTTACTGCCGCGAGCGGCGCTGTTGTCGGCCTGCTCATGGGCCCTTTCCGGCGACGTCTTTACGATCTTTACCAGGCGGAAGGTGCGCGGCAGGCTCTCCTCGTCGAAACAGTTCACGGTATGCGTACGGTGAAGTCGCTGGGGATGGAGCCCGTGCAGGGCAGGATCTGGGATAGCCGCTGTGCACAGTCGGTGACCATGCGATTCGGTGTTGAGAAGATCTCCGCCGGCGCCCAGGCGCTCACCGGATTTCTCGAGAAGATCATGACGCTTGGGATCATCGCCGTCGGAGCACTCGATGTCTTCGCTGGAGAAATGACAATCGGCGCCCTGGTCGCCTTTAACATGTTGGCCGGGAGGGTCTCCGGACCACTGGTCCAGCTCGTGACCATGGTGCATGAATACCAGGAAGTTGCTCTTGCCGTGAAAATGCTCGGCGAGGTGATGAATCAGAAGCCTGAGCGTGATGGTAAGAAAGATGGGCTGCGGCCCCGACCTCGCCGGCAAAATCGAGTTCGAGAATGTTTCGTTTCGCTACGGAGCTGAGGGAGCGCCGGCGCTTGATGATGTCTCCTTCGCCGTCGAGCCGGGTTCGATTTTCGGGATCGTAGGCCGGAGCGGTTCCGGCAAGACGACACTCACAAGGCTGATTTCGGGCATGTATCCGGTGCAGCAGGGGCTGCTCCGTATCGACGGATATGATTCAAGGGAGCTCGATCTGGCGCACCTGCGCCGAAACCTCGGAATCGTCTTGCAGGATAACTTCCTGTTTCGAGGGACGGTCCGCGACAATATCGCCTGCGTGAAGCGGGACGCGACCTTTGCCGAAGTCGTCGCTGCTGCGCAGCTCGCAGGCGCCGACGAGTTCATCGAGGGGTTGCCCCGTGGCTTCGACACCATGCTCGAGGAAGATGCCTCGAACCTGTCCGGCGGGCAGAAGCAGCGGCTCGCGATTGCGAGGGCCTTGATTGTCAATCCACGGATCGTGATTTTCGATGAAGCGACGAGTGCGCTCGATTCCGAAAGCGAAATGATCATCAGGCGCAATCTCCGCCGCTTGGCGGCAGGGCGTACCGTCATCATCGTCTCGCATCGGCTGTCAATGCTGACTGAAGCAAGCCAGATTCTGGTGATGGACCGCGGCCGAATCGTTGACGTGGATCGCCACGACCACCTCCTGTCGAAATGCACCATCTACAGGCATTTGTGGAACCAACAGATGAAGCAGATTGCATGAAGGAGACAAGGCAATCACGCGCGGACACGAAGCCGGACGGTCTGGTCCTGGCCAGAACGGTCGAGCGACGGCGCAAGCTATTCAGGTCAGTGCCGAGGCAAGCGCCTGCAATCGTCGAATTCCAGTCCGATGCAACCGAAGTCGAGCAGCAAGCGCCGCCGCGGATTGCGCGTCTCACTCTCTATAGTGTGCTTGCTGTGATTGCCTTCGCGGTCACCTGGGCATCCGTATCGCAAGTGGAGATGATCGTCACGGCGCAGGGAAAATTGACCACGATACGTCCAAACCTGGTCGTGCAGCCGTTGGAAACGTCGGTCATACGCGAGATCCACGTCAAGGCCGGTGATCGCGTCAACCGCGGCGACGTTCTGGCTACGCTCGATCCGACTTTCTCGCAGGCGGATTTCGATCAATTGCGCGGCAAAGTGGCTGGATTCGATGCGTCGATCGATCGCCTGGGCGCCGAACTAAATGGAACCCAATATTCCGTCACGGAGCTCTCGAATGCAGACCAGGTCCTGCAGGGCAAGTTGTTCTTGCAGAGGAGGGCCGCCTATGAGGCGCAGATCCAAAACTACGACGCACAGATCGCTTCCGCTCAGGCCAATCTTAAGACGGCGCAGAACGAAGAGGCGGTTCTCATTCAACGACTCGACACGATGCGTTCGATTGAAGCTATGCGCACCACACTGATGGACAAGGAGGTCGGTTCGAGGCTGAACTTCCTATTGTCTCGCGATGCACGGCTCGAGGTCGAGAGCAATTTGGCGCGCGTTCATGGAAGTATCGCCGATAGTACACATCGGCTGGATAAGGCCCGGGCTGACCAGAAGGTCTTCGCCGAGGAGTTTCGTCGCACCACCTACCAGGAACTGGTGGAAACCGTCCCGAAGCGCAATAGCGCAGCAGAGGAATTGAAGAAGGCCGATCTTCGTCGGCAGCTGATCGTCCTGCAGGCGCCGGCAGATGCCGTGGTGCTAGAGATCGCAAACCGGACAGTCGGCTCGGTGGTTCGCGAAGCGGAAACGCTGTTTGTCCTGGTTCCTCGTGATGTGCCTCTCCAGGCGGAGGTCAATGTCGAGGGTCGAGATATTGGTCAGGTGGCGGTTGGAGAAGCTGTCCGGATCAAGTTCGAAGCGTTTCCTTTCCAGAAGTATGGAACTGCAACGGGCGAAGTCCGCGTCATCAGTCAGGACACGTTCTCGCCGGACCCGAAAGCCGAAGGTGTGCGCCGCGCGCCAGCTCCCTATTACCGCGTACTGGTCGATTTGTCCGACGCGCACCTTCGGCTGCCGCCTGAGCGCATTCAACTGATTCCAGGTATGGCCGTGACGGCCGAAATGAAAGTCGGAAAGCGCACCGTGATTTCCTACTTCCTCTACCCATTGCTACGCGGATTGGATGAAAGTATTCGGGAATACTAGCCCGGCTTGGGATGGCGAATTGACCATGATCATTAGTTCGAATCTTGGGGTGAAGCTCGTGATGCCGACGGCGGAGAGTAAGCTCTCGCAAAATTCACCGCTGGTGAACTATGCGCTCAAAGGGCTTGAACGTTGTTGGTTACCTGAACACCGCCGGTGGTCGCATATTTACCATCTTGATGGACGTTCTTCGCCAAACGAGTCGGTACCAAGCAGCGACGTATTTTATACCCTCAACGTTCTGCTCGGGATGTCGCGCGTCGCTGAGATTCCAAGTGGCATCGACGTGCCCGAAATATTCCGTCGGAATGTTCTGCTACTCACGAAGCTTCCGGTACGCAAGTACGCCTTCGGTATGGCGTTATGGACCGCCGCCGAGCTCGGCCTCCCAATACCGGAGTCGGTCAAATGCGAGCTGAGAGCCATTCTTGGCGATGAGTCCGGGTGGAGGAGCTTCCGTGCGCAAGATCTTGGCATGCTGCTCACGGGAATCGTGGCTCAGGCGAGGTTAGGCGATAACGAGTGGGTGCGTTACGCTAGACCGCTTTATCTTTTCCTGAAGGAACGCTTTCACAGCGAATCAGGATTGTTCTTCGATGCACCGTTCGCCTTTCGACGCCGTTTCTCGTCATTTGCGGCGCAGACCTACCTCTCAATCGCCTGCTATCAATATGGCGAATTCGCCGGCGACGCATACGCGCTTGTCATGGCGGATACCTGTGTGCGCAACCTGATCGCGCTTCAAGGCCCACAAGGCGAATGGCCTTGGTTCTTCGACGCGCAGAGCGGCCGCGTCATTGATTTCTACGAAATCTATTCGGTACATCAGTATGGAATGGCCCCGGCACTGCTGGAGTGGGCCGAGCGCTTCGGGCGGCGGGGATCGCGGGACGCGCTGGTAAAGGGATTCAACTGGGTGTTTGGCCATAACCAACTGGGCCGGGCCATGCTCGTGCCTGAACTGAATCTGACCCTCCGCTCGCAGGTCCGCAAAGGCGAATCGACAACAAAGGCACCGCGGGTATTGCGCGCGCTCAAGAACGCTTGGCTCGGAAACGGGGAGCGGCTGATCGACGGCGCTGACGTCGAAGTTCGGCTTGAGTGCCGCAGCTACGAACTGGGCTGGATCCTTTGGTCATTCGGCCGGCGTATCGACTTGCAGGAGCTGACCCATAATTATGCCTTTGGCGGCGCCTGACAGGATTGGCGTTTCGCTAACGGTTCCAAGCGACTGCTCGGCGGCCTCGTAGGTGCGAGAGCATCGTCACGGCGCGGTGCGCTCGGACCGCGCACAATACGCCAATGGCTTTGAGACGCACGCCGCTACCGTGTAGGCGGTCGCTGGTTAGGACAGTCACGGCGTTTGGCGCGAGTGACGCGAGGACGAGCAGAGCCTGCGCGATCCAGCGCAATTGCCAAATAGGCTTACCTTCCGCCATGTTGCGATAGTGCGCGATGTGTCGATCCCATTTGGCGTAGAGCTCCCGGAGAGAGCCCCGGGCCGGATGGAAGACGATCATTTCAGGGGTGTATCGAAATCGAAGTCCGGCGCGCAGCGCACGCTCCCCCCACTCCATATCTTCGGCCACATCAATGCCAGCGAAGGGGCCGACGCGATCGAAGTCGCGGCGAAACACCGCCATGTTGCCAGTGCCGGAATAACCGTGGCGCTCGATATAGAGCTTGAAGCGATAAGCGAAGACGCTTTCGTAAGCCGCAATGCCGTCAAGCTCCGCATTTTCCGGCCGCAAAATGCGGACGTCGCCCCCGAGAACTGTGCCTGCCGGTGACAAGCGCAACCATCTCACCACACTGCTCAGCCAATCCGGATGGGCCCTACAATCGGCGTCGATGAAGGCGAGGATCTCGCCGTTGGCGGCAGCGACGCCTGCATTTCGCGCCGGGCCGGGACCTGGACGCTTTTCGTGCTGCAGCCGCACACCAGGATGACCAGCAACGACGTCCATTGGGGGCGTTGCCGAGCCGTTGTCCACCACGATGATCTCGAACGCGTGACGCGTCAGGGTCTGTGCGTCCAGGCTGCGCAAGCAGGCTTCCAGCGCATCAGGCTGGTTGAGGTGGGGAATAACGACCGAAATCATCAGTTAATTCCTCCATTTAATCCTGTTAGATCTGCGGCCCACCCGGTCGCGCGGCCGCCCTCTCATTTTTGCGGAATTCGGTCGCCGCGCTTGATTTAAATCTTGCAATTAAATGTCGGTGACGTATTATATAAATATTAATCTAAAATGCAAACTTAAACTGGCCGGATTTTCTAGGAGATGGTTCCAATGCGCGCCTCGTTTCTGGGATGCCCCATCGACCTGCTGACAATGTCGGAAACCGTCGATCTTGCGCGCGGGGCCATGCACAGCCGGCGACGGCTGCAACATGTGGCGCTGAACGTCGCTAAATTCGTCAACATGCGATCCGATCCCGTGCTCGCGGCCGATGTGGCCAACAGCGACGTTGTCGGCATCGACGGCATGGGCATTGCTTGGGGCGCTCGAGCACTCGGGCTTCCGGCGACGTCGCGAGTCGCGGGTGTGGATCTCCTCGCCGAGTTGCTCGTGGTATGTGCGCATGAAGCCTTCAAGCCCTACTTCCTGGGAGCCACTCCCGCCGTACTGCAGCAGGCCGTGCAAGTGGCGCGCGAGAGGCATCCTTCACTTGTCTTTGCGGGCTGGCACGACGGCTACTTCAAACGCGAGCAGGAGAATGACGTCGTCCGGGACATTCAATCCAGCGGGGCCGATTGTCTCTTCATCGGCATGCCAACCCCCCGGAAGGAGCGCTTTCTGGCCGCTTACCGCGATGATCTCGGCATACCTTTTATCATGGGCGTCGGTGGTGCATTCGATATTCTAGCAGGCGCTGTTCGGCGTGCGCCGATCCAGATTCAGAGGCTAGGCCTCGAATGGCTGTACCGCATCTATCAGGAGCCTGGGCGGATGTGGTGGCGATACGCCACGACGAACACGCTGTTTGCAGGCGTTCTGGCGCAAGCCCTTATCAGGCAGGTGCTGCGGCACCCGCTTGGCGCGCCCCGCGCGGTTCCGCCTGGTCCGAGCCGGATCGGAGGGTGAGGCGTGCGCAAGCATTTTTTCATTCTCCTGGGAACCCGGCCGGAAGCAATCAAGCTCTTTCCGGTCATCAACCGGCTCAAGGCCGAGAAGAGCAAGGACGTCACCGTAACGATCTGTGCGACTGCCCAGCATCGGCACTTGCTTGACCAAGTCCTCAAGCTGGCCAAAGTGGTCCCGGATTTTGATCTGAACGTCATGACGACCAATCAGACTCTCGACCATCTGACCGCCCGGCTGCTCGGACAAATCGGCGAACTCCTCGAAAAGTTGAAGCCCACCAGGGTTATCGTCCAGGGCGACACAGCGACTGCCATGACGGGTGCGCTGGCATCCTATTATCACCGTATACCGGTCTCGCACATCGAGGCCGGGCTGCGCAGCGGTGACATCTTCGCGCCGTGGCCCGAGGAGGTGAACCGCAAGATCGTCGGCTCGATTGCCGACCAACATTTCGCCCCGACAGAGCGCGCGGCGCGCGCGTTACGCGCTGAAAACGTCTCGGATGATCGCATTCACGTTACCGGAAACACGGTGGTGGACGCTCTCATCCTCGCGAAAGCCATGGTCGAATCCGATCCACGACTCTCGTGCCGCTGGGACAGCATCAAGAAGCGTCACGGCAATCGGCGCATCATCCTGGTGACCTGCCATCGCAGGGAAAACTTCGGAGGCGGTGTCCTTAATATCGTAAACGCGTTGGAGACCATTCTGCGCAGGGAGGACGTTGCCGTGGTGCTCCCCGTGCATCCAAATCCGAATGTCCGCGACATGTTTGCGTCTCGGTTCTCGGACCATCCGCGGGTCGTCCTTATTTCCCCACAAGAGTATACAGATTTTGTGAGCCTGCTCGCGTTGTCCTATTTGGTCCTGACAGATTCGGGCGGCGTGCAGGAGGAGGCGCCCACTTTCGGGAAGCCGGTCCTGGTGATGCGCGAGACAACCGAGCGACCCGAGGGAGTAGAAGCGGGAACGGCGCGCTTGGTTGGTGCGAACTACGACAGGATTGTTGCGGAGACATTTCGCCTCCTCGACGATGACGAGACTTATGCAGCCATGGCGCGTTCGCACAATCCGTTTGGTGACGGGCACGCGAGCGAGCGGATCGTGAAGGTCCTTCTCGATGCCTGAATTCCAAAAGATCAATGTCATTGGACTCGGTTATATCGGACTTCCGACCGCGGCGCTGATTGCAAGCCGGGGGCTGCAGGTGGTCGGTATCGATACCAATGAACGCATCGTCGACACCGTTGCATCTGGCAGAATTCACATCGCAGAGCCCGATCTGGATGGCCTTGTTTCCAAGGTCGTTTCGAGTGGTGCGCTCACGACGGCCAGACATCCGCAGCCGGCGGACGTGTTCATCATCGCAGTGCCCACACCGATCGATCACGAAAACCGTCCAGACTTGTCAAGCGTGAATGCGGCAGTCGACTCTATCGTAGATCTTCTCGCGCCAGGCAACCTTGTCATCCTTGAATCGACATCGCCGATTGGGACGACGGAAGTCATTGCAAAGCGGATCGTTGAACGCAGGCCAGAGTTGCACATTGGCGTCAACGGCAAGGAAGATGGAGCGATTTATGTCGCATACTGTCCCGAACGCGTGCTGCCGGGACGGATCTTGACCGAGCTTATCAACAACGACAGGTGCATCGGCGGGATTACGCCAACCTGTACGCGGCGTGCTCAGCGCTTCTACAAAATGTTCGTTCGCGGCGCTTGCGTCGGTACTACGGCGCGCGCGCGGCAGAGTTGGTCAAGCTGACGGAAAACGCCTTTCGCGATACCAACATAGCATTTGCCAACGAACTTTCGCTGATTTGCGACAGGTTCGACATCAATGTCTGGGAAGTGATCGATATCGCCAACCGCCACCCTCGCGTAAACGTATTGCGGCCGGGACCAGGAGTGGGCGGGCACTGTATTGCGGTCGACCCCTGGTTCATCATCGACTCAGCGCCGGACCTCGCCCGTGTGATGCGAACAAGCCGAGAAGTGAACAACGCCAAAACGCAAAAGATCATCGAGCGCACAGAGGCACTGATCGACGATCATCCCTATGCGAACGTTGCCTGTTGTGGACTGACCTTCAAGGCGAATGTCGACGACGTGCGTGAAAGCCCGGCGATGGAGATAGCCATGCATCTCGCGGCAAAATACGGTGAGCGGATCAAAGTTGTTGAACCGAATCTGCGCCGTCTGCCTCCTGGGTTGGCCGATCATCGTGTCGCATTCGTGAACATCGAAGAAGCCCTACGCAGTTGCGAGATCGCGATTGTCCTCGTCGATCATGATGAATTCAAAATGGTGCCGCTAGCAGAGCGCCGGCACCTCGACGTCATCGATACGCGAGGCATATGGCAGGATATGCCGGCGCGGACATAACGTATAGGCGGCGTTAACTCCCGAATGGATCGAGGTCAGTATGCGAGATAGCCAGCTGGGAATCGGGGTCGTGGGATATGGCTATTGGGGCCCTAATCTCGTTCGCAATTTCTCTATCAATCCGGCCGCCCGGGTCGTCAGCGTCAGCGACCTTGATCCAGGCAGGCTCGGCGCCATAAGGCAGGTTTACCCGGGGATATCAACCACACCTCGATATGACGATCTGCTGAAGGACGCCTCGATTGATGCAATCGCTATAGCTACGCCCGTGCATACACATTACGAGCTGGCGATTGCGGCGTTAAGGGCTGGCAAGCACGTGTTGGTTGAGAAGCCCCTTGCGCCGAGCACGGAGCTCGTGTCCCGCTTGATCGACGAGGCGGACCGGCGCGGATTGACGTTGATGGTCGATCACACCTTTCTTTACACGCCAGCGGTTCAGAAGATCCGTGAGCTGTTGCTGAAGGGAGAGCTCGGAGACATCTACTATTACGATAGCATACGCTCGAGCCTCGGGCTGTTTCAAAAAGACGTAAATGTGATCTGGGATCTGGCGGTGCACGACATCTCGATCATCAACCATATCCTCGATGAGGAACCGGTCGCGGTCTCCGCAACGGGCTCGTGCCATGTTGCCGGTTCGCCGGAAAACATGGCCCACATCACATTGTTCTTCCCCAACGCATGCGTGGCCCACGTCAGCGTCAACTGGCTCTCGCCTGTCAAGGTACGCCAGACGTTCATTGGTGGCAGCAAGAAGATGATCGTCTACGACGATCTTGAGCCGACCGAAAAGGTAAAGGTGTATGACAAAGGAATTACCCTTGATAGGCCTCCCGAGAGTGCACATCAATTTCGAATCGGATATCGCGCCGGCGACATGTGGGCTCCGCATATCTCGCCTAAGGAAGCGCTGCAAACGGAGGTCGAGCATTTTATCGACTGCGTGCGCACCGGCGGACAGCCGATCTCCGGCGGGATGTCTGGGCTGCGAGTGATCGAGGTACTTGAGGCGGCTTCGCGATCGATCGAAGAACAGGGCAAACCAGTCGCCATCAGGCAGTTGCTAGGCAGGCTACCGGAGCGGGCTCGGGCCACGGCTTAATTCGCGGCTTCGTCGTGGCTGTTCGCCCGTCGAGCCCCGCGACGGAGTTGCAATGAATTCAGTACAGCGTTCAGTCCTGTTTTCTGCAGTGGACCGTTATGCGGGCCTTGTGCTGTTCCTCGTCTCGACCGCCGTGCTTTCGCGGCTACTTACGCCGAGCGAGTTCGGGGTCTTCGCGGTTGTCAACGCTCTTACCGCCGTGATCGCAGCCGCTTTTCAGGAATTTGGCGGGGCGAATTACTTAATTCAGAAGCGCGTGAACTATCGCGCGGAACCGTTCGCACAGCGTTTACTATAACCTGGGCGATCTCACTCGCGGTTGCGCTGATCCTGTTGGCCTCGGCCGACATCATATCGCAACTGTTTGGGCAAGACGGTCTGAGGCGAGGTATCGAGGTTTCTGCGCTGAACCTTCTCCTTCTACCGGTCTCAGGAACGTTGGCCGCCTTGTTTCGCCGCGACATGCAGTTTGGAACGCTCGCGATCTGTAATTTTGCGAGCAACATCACGATCGCACTGGTTTCGATCGGACTGGCGGTAATGCACTTCAGCTACATGGCTCCGATCTGGGGCGGCGTGGCAGGGAGCGTGGTTCTCGCGGCCATGTTACTGAGCTCGTATCGGGATTTCGGTGTGTTGCGCCCTTCGCTGTCCGAATACCGAGACGTCCTCGAATTCGGTCTCTTTTCCAGCGGCGTCAGCGCCATCAATATCTTCTACAACCTTGCACCGCAGCTCTTCCTTGCGAAGATTCTCGATTTTACTGCCGTTGGTCTCTATAGCCGGGCGATAAACCTGACCCAGGTATTTGACAGGCTCGTCACGCAGGTGCTGAACCCGATCATCATGCCCGCGTTCGTGACGAGGCGTGCAGCCGGGGCAGATCTAAAGGGCGTATATCTCGACGCGGTCCAACTGCTTTCCGCCGTACAGTGGCCATTCCTCACTTTCATAGCGATTATGGCAAGGCCGATCGTTTTGCTGTGGCTGGGGGAAGCATGGCTGGAGGTAGTGCCGTTAGTGCGCATCCTTTGCCTTGCAAATTTGGCGCTGTTCGCTGCGTGCCTGACATATCCCGTATTCGTGGCAGTTGGGCGCGTGCGCGACGCGCTTGTCTCGTCTTTCATCTCGTTGCCACCATCGCTCCTTGCCCTCTTGGGAGCGTCCTTTTTTGGCGTGGAGGCAGTTGCAGCGTGCGCCTTGCTGACGTTGCCATTTCAAGCAGCAGTGGCGATATACTACCTCAGTCCGCATCTGGCCCTGCGGCCGGCCGAGTTTGGCCGTGCCCTGCTGAAGAGCGGTGTCGTCACGTTGGCGACCGCTTCGGGCACAGCCACCTGTGCGGTGTTGATCGAGGCGGGAATTCTTAATTTCGTTGTTGGCCTTGTATCAGCGTTGGTGGTCGCCGCCTTCTGCTGGCTGTGGGGATTGATCGTGACAGGTCATCCTCTGCTGCAGCAGCTTCGTGAAGCGGCGGCGGATCTCGCCGAGATGGCGCCCAGGCTGCTCTCGTCGCGCCCGGTACCGTAGGCTTGCTTGACTGTAGAGACAGGAAAACTGACATGCCAATAATTGACACCGAGCTTGGCCGCGATGTCCGCATCCTCCATTCGGACCTAGTCAACCTGTATGGTTGCGTCGTGGGCGACGAGAGCAGGATCGGATCCTTTGTCGAGATCCAGGCTGGGGCAAAGATAGGTGCTCGTTGCAAGATATCCTCGCACAGCTTCATCTGCGAGGGCGTCACAATTGAGGACGAAGTGTTCGTCGGCCACGGAGTGATGTTCACGAATGACAAATTTCCGAGGGCAACAAACCCGGATGGTCGTCCTCAGCAGGCTTCGGACTGGACACTGCAGCGCACTCATGTCGGCAGCGGAGCTTCCATCGGCTCGAACGTCACCATTCTGTGCGGTGTGACGATCGGTGCGGGTGCCTCCGTAGGTGCGGGTGCGGTGGTGACGAAGGACGTTCCGCCCGGAGCCATTGTCGCCGGAGTGCCGGCTCGGATTCTGTCCAGAGCTGAAAACATCGCTCTGAGCGAGCAAGGCTCGGTCACGCGTGCTTCATAACATTTGTAATTCGAAGATGCAGTTATCAAATTTAATACTTGATTAAATATAATAATACAGGTTTATTTGTTCTATTATTTATCCCCAATCCAAGGTCTTGAATGTCGATACCCTTCCTGGATTTGAAAGCCCAATATAGCCAGATCAAGCCGGAAATCGACGCGGCGCTAGCGAGGGTCGTCAGCAGCGGGCACTTTGTGCTCGGGCCGGAAGTGACGGCCTTCGAGGGACACTTTGCGAATTATTGCCGGACCGCCCATTGCCGCGCGGTGAACAGCGGCACTTCCGCGCTTCACCTTGCCTTGCTTGCGGCGGGAGTCGGACCTGGTGACGAAGTCATCACAGTATCCATGACGTTCGTCGCGACAACCGCGGCCATTCTCTACAGCGGCGCCAGGCCGGTGTTTGTCGACGTCGACCCGGTGACGTGGACGATGGACCCCGGCTTGATCGAAGCTGCGATAACACCGCGAACCAAAGCGATCGTGCCGGTTCACCTCCACGGGCTGATGGCCGACATGGATCCGATAATGGCGATCGCGCGTCGTCACGGTCTGGTCGTCATTGAGGACGCCGCGCAGGCGCACGGTGCGGAATACCGGGAACGCCGCGCAGGCTCGATTGGCGATCTGGGCTGCTTCAGCTTTTACCCCGGCAAGAATCTTGGAGCGTATGGCGAGGGTGGGGCGCTCGTAACCGATCGGCCTGACCTCGCTCGACGCGTGTCACTGCTGCGCGATTGGGGGCAGGAGGCGAAATACGACCACATCATCCCCGGATACAACTATCGTATGGACGAAATTCAAAGCGCAATACTGACCGTCAAGATGGATTACATCGAGCGCTGGACGGAAGCGCGACGGTCGCTCGCTGAGCGATACGATGCACTGCTTTCCGATCTCCCATTCGCGCGCCCACAGCCGCCTCGCTACACCCGTCACGTGTATCATGTCTATGCGGTCAGGTTGCAGCGCCGCGATGACGCGCTGACGCTGTTGCGTGATGCCGGCATTGGTTCCGGGATCCACTATCCCGTTCCGGTGCATCTGCAGAGAGCCTATGCAGAACTCGGCTATCGCGCCGGTGATTTCCCCGTCACTGAGATGCTTGCGAACGAGTTGCTCTCTCTTCCCATTTATCCGGAAATGCTGCTGGAACAAGCCGACGAAGTTGTCTCTACATTGAGGAACGCGGCGGCCCTGCGGCCCAGCGAAACCGTCAGCGACCGGGCGGAGAATCCACAAAGCGTCATGACATGGTCTCACAACAGGAGAGCGTCTTGATTGATCTCAAGGGAAAGCGCGTTCTGGTCACCGGCGGGGCAGGGTTCATCGGTTCCCATATCGTTGATCTGCTCTGCGACGAGGGCTGTATCGAGATTGTTGCAATAGACAACATGATCAGAGGCCGGCCGGAAAATCTCCGGCGCGCGCTCGGGCGCGGGCCGGTGAGACTGGTTCACGGCGACATACGCGATCGCAAGCTGATGGAGGCGCTGGTCAAGGCTGCCGATATCGTCTTTCACCAGGCCGCACTTCGCATTACCCATTGTGCGGCCGAACCACGGCTGGCGAAGGAGGTCATGGTGGATGCCACCTACGACCTGCTGGAGTTGTGCATCAAGCACGATATCGAGAAGATCATCGCGGCGTCGTCGGCATCCGTATATGGTATGGCCGAGGAGTTTCCGACGACCGAGCGGCACAATCCGTACAACAACCGGACTCTTTATGGGGCCGCCAAGGCGTTTAACGAAGGGCTCCTGCGGACCTTCAACGATGCATGCGGCCTCGACTACGTGGCATTCCGATATTTCAACGTCTACGGCAGCCGAATGGATATCCACGGACGGTACACCGAGGTGTTGATCCGCTGGATGGAGCGCCTGGAAGCCGGATTGCCTCCCGTTATCTTTGGTGATGGCCGTCAGACCATGGATTTCGTCCACGTCCGCGACATCGCGCGTGCCAACATCCTTGCGGCTAGGGCAAAGGTTACTGATGAGGTCTTCAACGTCGGGAGCGGTACTGAAACCAGTCTGACCGAGCTCGCGACGGTGCTTGCGTCTGTGATGGGACACCGCGGATTGACACCGGAATTCGCGCCGGAGCGCTCGGTTAATCCGGTGCCGCGCCGGCTGGCATCGACGGGCAAGGCGGAGCGTCTGCTGGGTTTCCGCGCTACGGTCTCACTTGAGCAAGGGCTCGCCGATCTCGTGAAATGGTGGCGATCCGAACGCGATCTCGCTTCGGACCGCCAGCGGCAGGCGGCGGCATCGTGATTCCGATCGCGGCGCCGCTCCTGGCGGACGAAGAGGCTGACGCTGCGCGCGCGGTCGTGCTGTCGGGCTGGGTGTCGCAAGGCCCGCAGGTGGCGGCGTTTGAGCGCGAGTTCGCTGCACTTGTCGGCGCACCGCACGCCTGTGCCGTCTCCAATTGTACGACCGCCCTACAGCTCGCATTGGCAGCGTTGGATATCGGCACTGGCGATGAAGTGATCACGGTCAGCCACTCCTTCATTGCGACCGCGAACGTCATTCGACATCAGGGCGCCACGCCGGCTTTTGTCGATATCGACCCCGAAACATACAATTTGGATTGCGCTCGGCTGGCCGAAGCCATCACTGAGCGAACGCGCGCGATCATAGCGGTCCATCAGATGGGCATGCCCTGTGATATGGCAGCGCTCATGGCTATAGCCCGCCGCCATGGGATCGCCGTGATCGAGGACGCCGCCTGTGCCGCCGGATCGCAGATCCGGATAGACCAGGAATGGGAGCCGATTGGCAAACCCTGTGGCGATATTGCGTGCTTTTCCTTTCATCCGCGAAAGGTCATCACGACCGGTGAGGGTGGAATGCTCACCACCGCGGATGCCGACCTTGATCGCAAGTTCAAGCTGCTGCGCCAGCACGGCATGAGCGTTCCGGATACGGTGCGTCATAACTCGTCGTCCGTGATCTTCGAGGAGTACGTTGTTCTCGGCTACAATTACCGAATGACCGATATGCAGGCCGCAATTGGGCGCAGACAGCTCGAGCGACTTCCAGAACTGGTAGCACGCCGGCGAGCGGTCGCCGCTAGATATGCCGAACAGCTTGGCAATCTGGAAGGCCTGCGGTTACCCACCGAGCCGGCGTGGGCCAGATCGAACTGGCAGAGCTATTGCGTGCGTCTCCCTGACCGCCTCGACCAACGCATCGTTATGCAACATCTCCTCGATAAGGGCATTGCGACCCGCCGCGGCATCATGTGCGCCCACCGTGAGCAGCCCTATTCAAGCCTCGCCCAGGGGCAGGATCTGCGTCAATCCGAACTTGCCCAGGATCGGTCGATCTTGCTCCCCATTTATGCACAGATGGACGCGGAGGATACCTTGAGGGTGGCCGATGCGGTGCGGGCAGAGTTGGAACGATGATCTCGGGGATCGCCCATCAGAAGGCATTGCGGCTTTTGGTCGTGATCGCGAGCTATGGGACTGCCAATGACGTCTACCTGGATCGAGTGATTAAAGAGTACCGGTCCATGTCGTTCGACGTGGACCTCGTAATCATATCCAACATTGACAAGAAGCCAGCCCAGGACATCGAGTGTATCGTTGGCCTTCCCAATAAGAATCCCTGGTCGCTTCCCTTCGCACACAAGGAGTTGTTTGCAGGGCGAATTGATCAGTATGATTTGTTCATTTATTCCGAAGACGACATCTTAATAACCGAAAGGAACATCAGATCGTTTCTTGACGTGACTTTAGCCTTGAATGAGGACGAAGTTGCCGGATTAATGCTCGTCGAGAAAGCGCCAAGCGGTGAACTAAATTACCCGCAGGCCCATGGCTCTTTCCACTGGGACTGCACATCGGTAAAGATCAGGGGAGATTACTACCTTGCTCATTTTACCAACGAACATGCCGCCAGCTATTTGCTCACCCAGCAGCAGCTTGCGAG
This sequence comes from Bradyrhizobium sp. LM2.9, assembly GCF_054056555.1. Classification (NCBI taxonomy): domain Bacteria; kingdom Pseudomonadati; phylum Pseudomonadota; class Alphaproteobacteria; order Hyphomicrobiales; family Nitrobacteraceae; genus Bradyrhizobium; species Bradyrhizobium sp. LM2.9. The sequence continues at coordinate 3,593,230 of NZ_JBSRYJ010000002.1, read as the reverse complement.
AGCAATTGCGTCCGGCGGATTTCTGGTCGGACCTCACGAAGGCAAGTACGACCTGCCGTGCACTGCTGCGACTGATCCATACACGCAGTGTGGGTTCAAGAAATTGATCCCCATTTCCAATATTGATGATTTCTCGGCCCAACATTTACCGAATAAATATATCGACCGGCTCGGCATCGACCGCCACCAATTGGACTCACAACTGTCCGTCTTGATGCAGATCGCGCGTGAGGGAAAAAACGCGGCTCCGCTATTCAGTGTCGAGACTAGACTCTGGCATAACATGTATTCGAAAGACTATTACGAGCCGGCCAGGGACGAAGTGTTGTCCGGCGTACCGAAAAGCGCTGCCGTACTTTCGATTGGATCCTGCTCCGCGGCAAACGAGCGTCGACTGCTGGAGAGAGGGAACCGCGTGGTGGCTGTACCTCTCGACCCCGTTCTGGGCAACGGCCTGGCTCAGCTCGGGGCTGAGGTGGTGTTAGGAGACGTCTTAACGGCGAGAGCGAAAATTGAAGCGGAGCGATTTGACCGGCTACTTTTCGTCGATGTTTTGCAATTCGTCCGTGATCCGGCACATCTGCTCAGGCTATTTGTCGATCTCTTGGCGCCGGACGGAAGGGTGATCATAAGCACGCCAAATCGACCGTCTGTTCGTTACACCTGGGAATGCGCGAAGACCAGCAACGTCTTTCAGCGCTGGGGCAGCTTCGAGGCAGTAGGGATCCACAACACGACAGCCCGGAAAAATTCAAAGCTGGTGTGCGCGGGCCGGTCTGGCGATCGAGAGGATTGAAAGGTGCGCTCCGCATCCAACCGGGCCGATGTTGCAACTCCTGTCTCCCATACTTGCGCCCGATCTTGTTGCGACCGCCACAAGGCGTGAATCGCGAAAGCCGTTCTTTGGCGAAGATCACGGAATGGGGCAAATGGAGGTTTCCAGAAGGAGCGTCGTTCAATGAGCTTGGAGGCCGCAAAAAGAATTGAAATGAGTGAAACGCAGCGACACGCCGGCGTTGCGCATGGCTCGGCTACGAAAAACTACTATAGCCGCTCTCGCCGCGAGATTCGGTCATTGCTGCCCAGCCGCGCCTCTCGGATACTCGAAGTGGGACCTGGCGCAGGCTTCACACTGATGTGGCTTAAGTCGATCTACCCCGCTGTCACGACATGCGGTGTCGAGCTTAATCCAGCACTTGAGGCCGACCTGCAAGAGCATGCCGATGTCGCGATTATCGGAGACATCGACCATTTGATATCACAGGTCGCTAGCAAGTTCGACCTGATCTTGTTGCTTGATGTCCTTGAGCATGTCCCGGACCCAACTCGTACGCTTCAGGCCATCACCAGGAACCTCCTCATGGATGGTGGGCGCGTGATTGTTTCTGTTCCAAACATCGCGCATCTGAGCGTGACTCTTCCCCTGCTTTTCCAACGCAGATTTGCATACGCAGATTCTGGAATTCTTGACCGCACCCATCTAAAGTTTTTTGTCGAAGACACCGCCGTTAAGCTTCTCAATGATGCAAATCTGATCGTCAAAAACGGTCTGATGACGGGCCTTGAAGGTCCCAAATCCAATATGTTGGATAGAGTTACACTGGGGTTCCTGACCCATCACTTGGCAAAGCAATACATTATGGCGGGTGAGCCGACTGGTGAACGTACCGCGCAACCGAAGGTCAGTTGGAAGAAGAGCCGGCTGATCAGCTAGCGGGAACGGTGACTGCGAAGCGCGCAATATCCGTCGAGGGCATCAACTACGGGCGACCACAATCCACGAATTCAGTCTTGATCATAGGTCTTGAAATCGCCCCAAGAAGGACCTCGGCATGCCGCTTGGAACATATGAACGGATCGAAGCGGCTTTTTGAATCCGCAGACAGTTGTCCGCGTACTCTTGACCAATAGTCTCTGTGTAAGATGACCGAGCTCATGGCTGAGACGAGTTCATCCTTATTTTTTTGTGGCTGAAATCGCATAAGGCTCGAGCTATGCCAATTCGCGCTTTCGGGATCGCCAACCGGGTTCGCCACAACAAATCCACGGCTGCCGTCCATACCGAGTTGCTCGCGCGCACCGCCGACGTCACTTACAATTGTGGGCAGCCCCGCGCTTAAGGCTTCCATGGAAGCCAATGACCATCCCTCGAAAAAGGAGTTTAGAACAAAGCAATCAGCGGCGGCTAGCAGGATGGACGGATCCGGAAACGAGTGCCGGAGGTGGATCCGATCCCTGCAAGGCATTTTGTCGCGAAGCGTACGCACTTGACGCGTGTATACAGCATCGTCCAGGCGGCCGGCGATCAGCAGATGTGCCTTGGGATTATTCTCTGCGACTTCGGAAAAGGCCCATACCAGGCCGTAAGCATTCTTCTGAACGGTATGACGACCGAGCGAAAGAAAAAGAAATTCGTCATTGAGGCCTAGCCAGGTTCTGGCTCTCGGCCGGTTCACCAAGGGGCGGTGTGTCTGGTTGAACGCATTGGGGATCGTGATAACCGCGCTATCAGAATAGGACGGATTGCCCGAAAGGTACTGACGCCTCACGAGCTCGCTTACCGCGACAAAGCAGGTAACGAATTTCGATCTCTGGCGCTCTTCCCTCCAATTCGTGCTTATAGGAGTTGGGATGCCGTGGAGCGTTTCCACGACTGGAACGCGGGCGTCACTAGCTGCCTGCAAGAGCCAGCCGGGCGGATCGTGCGCGCTGACGACGTCAGGACGGTTCGCTTCCATCCATAGGCAAGCGTCGCCTGGCGAGGCGGCAACAACCGCTGTGCCTTCCCTCTGCAACGCCGTGAATAGTTGTCCGACGGGCGCCGACGATGAATGTGCGCACATAACCGTGACGCGAAATCCGAAGTGGGGCAGGCGCCGTGCAAGAAAAGCAACAAATTCGTCGAGGCCGCCGGCGTCGAGCACCGGAGTGACGATGAGGCAATGTATACTGCCTGGCGACACAAGGAATTCGTTTGGATTCGGCAGGCTACTGGTCGGGATCGAGGCGGGCGCCGCCGGTGCATTCGGCGCGACCATCGCATCGCATGGTACGAGTGGCTTCGACCAGTCGTCGACAATGTCGTCACTTCCAGAGGCCAGGTGGCTGCTAATGAACAGTTTTTTTGCGATACGCCTCACGCTTCGTGGCAGCCGCCAGGAGTTTCGTTGTGCCCAAAGTGTCGCACGGCCCACTAAAGAAAGGTCTTTGTGACTGAGACCCGTCATGCGTTCGAATGCCGCCCGTTTGGATTTCTGAAGCCAAATAATTAGCACGGAAAATAAACATTTAAACTATATATTGCACAAAACCAAAATATATAAATAATGTCTTATCGTCTTTTGACGCCATTGATGAACGGTCATCTGCAGTGGGTAAGCACATTGCGAAGTGCGCTAAGGAATCATGGAAAACACTTGCCAGAGACCTTTGGCCGAAATGGAGGCGCTGTGAGTTCCGTCGATGCGATCGTTCCCTGTTATCAGTATGGGCATTTCCTCAAGGAATGCGTCGACAGTCTATTGAAGCAGTGCGGACCCGAGTTGCGGGTGCTGATTATTGATGATGCGTCGACAGACAATACTCCACAAGTTGCACAAGAACTGGTTCGTGCTGATTCTCGGGTCGAATTTCGCAGGCATCCTACCAATCAAGGCCACATCGCCACCTTCAATGAGGGGATCGTCTGGGCCGCTGCAGACTACATGATTCTGCTATCCGCGGACGATTACCTGATGCCTGGTGCGATTGAGAGGTCGACGAGCCTGATGGATGAGAACCCGTCCGTCGGCCTCACGTTCGGCGGCGCGGTCGCGCTTTATCGAGGTCGCGAAGAGATCGTGGCACTGCCTCAGGGACTTGGAGGTGGTACAAAGATACTATCCGGCCGAGATTTCATTAAAATCGGGGGCGCCAGAAATATAGTGGTGGCGCCGAGCGTAGTGGTGCGAACGAGCCTGCAGAAGAAAGTGGGCGGATACTTGCCGGATTTGACGCACAGCGGTGATATGGAGATGTGGTTGCGGTTCGCAGCGCATGGTCCGGTCGGCTTTATCGATGCGATCCAGGCTGTGTATCGACGACATTCAACCAACATGTCAGGCGGATATTCGGCAGAGCAAGACTTCCTTCAACGCAAACTGGCGTTTGAGCATTTCCTAGATAGCTGCTCAGTGGTGCTTCCGGACGCGAATGATCTTCGGTCCTGGTTAATGGACAATTTGGCGCTCGACGCGATCAGTTGCGCGAGCCGGGCCTTCAATGACGGAGACGTCGAGTTATCGGAACGCCTTTCGGCGATTGCGTCAAAGCTGAATCCCAAGGTCACGAGATCGCGCCGTTGGTGGCTTCTCGCCTGCAAACGGCAGCTGGGACCGCGCGGATGGCAGTTGCTGCGGCCCGCTATCGAGCGGCTGAGGACGCCGTAATCGGCTCTGCGGCTTCCGGGCTGCTTTAGAATTGGCGTGTCGGACCTGACTGCGTATTGCTTGTGGTGCTGCGGCTAAGTAAGCCCTCGCGTTCGATCGTTTCGCAAGGGGTTAGACCTGGTACATCGAGAACTCCCGCAGCGACGCCCTAATGCCGATGCATACTCCCCAAAATATCCAGAGGTAATTCCAGTAGTGGACCGTCAGCCCGGTAAACATGAGCGTCACTATCGCGATGGTGAACGCGATGCGCAGATCTGGCGCGCTGGGATCCTCAATTGCGCCCATGAAGCGACTTTTTGCCGGTAGGGCGCTCGCAATGTTTGTCAAGACAAGAAAGAAAATCATTGGAAGTCCGAACCGAAGCGCAAACACCAGCCACACCGAGTCGACCGTGGTATCGAGAATGTCGTGATTGAGCGGGCCGAATGCGTATCCCGTGAAAGGAGACTCCATAATCTTTTGTGTAGCTGCGTCCCAGATCAACATTCGAAAATATCCCGACACCGGATCGAAGGTCAGGTGGGAGATGATCCAGCCAAGCGGGTGATTGGCAACGGCCATGATCACGACCACGATCGTAACCAGACACAGCTGCAGCGCGCGCCAGCGTCCAGAATATTCTTTCAGTGCCGTATCATAAAGGTATAGCATCAGGACAATGAGACACGACAATAGGGGCGCGGAGGACAACGACAAGAGACAGCCGAAAACACAAAGACTCGCCCAAAGCATCTTTGACAATGGGCGTTGCTCCGAAAACAGGAAGATGCCGCAAGCGACAGTGCAGTAGGTGCCCAACAGAATTGGGTGGTCAAACGTCGAGGCGGCTCTTACCCAATACAGCCTGAAGTCGGGCGAGAGCGGTGCGTAGCTGCCGAAAGCGGCAGAAAACGTTTCTTGAACAATGAGCCGGCCCGAAAGGTTATCGAAAAACGCCAGCAGGACGATGTAAGCAGTCACAATCTTGAATGGCTTGATGAAGGTGTAAATTGCCGCCGGTCCGAAGAAAAACCCGCGCGCTACAGTGTAACCACCCAGAAACTCGAGGCTCTCTGCGCCGGTCGATGAGATCGCACCCGGGCCGCCCGTGTAGTAGGCGGCTGCGAACATCCATGCTGCGACGGCACATGCAAGATAGTCCGAGGCGAGCGTGTGACGACCGGTCCTGGCTAGTCTTGCCACCGCAGGTACTATGAGGAGCAGGATACCGATCCGGCCTACCGTCAATTTCGCATCGGCGAGGTACAGTTGGACTTGTGCCGCAGGCAGAATGAGTCCAATCAGTACTAGCCAAGCCGGCAGCGTGCTGCATCGCTCAGAGGCCCTCGGCAAAGCCGTATCTGTCAGGCCGAACTCGCCGCCTGCAACCGTGACGCTCATGAGAGAACCGCCTTGCCCGGTGACCCCGCTTCGACCTGAACGCGGCGGCTGTGATCGCCACTCAAATACCACGTGAAAGTGACTGAACGCGGCGCCAATCCCCTCACGAAACGTCCGTTCTGAAAGACGTACGGCCGATAGCCGATTTCGGAAACGAATTCCGAAATCCCGTCCGATGCAAAGGCGCACATCAGCGCTGGCTTGTGCCGCCTCAGCGTCTGCTCCGACCCTTGCAGGATTTCCAACTCGGCTCCCTGAGCGTGCACCTTGATCAGGGAAGGCGACATGGCAAAGGAATCGAGCGTGCGACATTCGATCCTGTGTTCGCCCACGGTTAACTTGGACTGATCGAAGCGGTACATGCGGCCGGAATCGCTCAGCCACTCGGTAGCCGCCTCGCGGGAGGTCGCCGCCATGCCATCGCAAACCCACACCAGCCGTATGAGGGAACGAAGAATGTAATGGTGTCCGGCTTGGCCCCTAGAGCGCAGGCGAAAATCGAGACGGACCTATCGCCGGAGAACCGAATTTTAAGTCGCTCGGCCGAGACAGGTTCGGGTTCGAAGGCGACGATGGTCGATTGCGGCCGGAACCTCTTGAACGCGTGAATGCTTTGTCCGCGGTTCGCCCCGATGTCAATGATCACACCATCAGCCCTGGTGGTCCACGTAGAACCCCTGTACTCGGGTTTCGCAAGGTATGAAGCCGCCGCGTCCTTAAATGCAAATCGCGCGGCGGCAACGCCGGGGATGTTCGCATATGCGAAGCGGGCAAAAGGCTTCAAATTCATAACGATAGGACCTTCCGAGGCAGAGGTTACAGGCGGTCATTCAATATTTCAATATTAAATAAAGTAAATCGGATTGCAACTTCGTCTATTTAAAGATATAAAAATATATAATTAATTCAATAGTTGGAGCGGACGCCCCATGACGGCCGGGTTAAAGGCTAGCCAAACGGACGGTTCGTGTGGGCTGTTGGCAAACCTCGCCTTTGAGGTCGCGGTGCTCATCGTCGGCTATCGGAACCCACAGGACATCGTTGATTGTCTCCTGGCGTTGTCTCGTGCGACGGCTTCGCCGGCGTTCGACATCTTCATTTGCGAAAATGGCGGTCATGATGCCTATAACCGCCTTGTCGGCGCCCTGATCGGCAAAGGAGGCCCTTGCGTGCGGGGCCAATCTCCTGGAACCGGGATAGATTGCGACACCAACCGGTTTACCGACGTTCAGCACCTGGCTCTGCGAGCAAGATCGTCGAATGTGTGGGTTGCGTGCGCCCTCGACAACCTGGGCTATGCAGGCGGGATTAACGCGTGGTTGCGTCCCCTCTCTGCGATACCCACCTGGCGGGCCATCTGGATCTTGAATCCAGACACCCAGCCGACCGAGTCTGCTTTGGCGGCGCTGCACGAACGGGCCGAGTCCGGCCGAAAGGCGATGGTGGGCAGCACCATTCTCGACAGCTTGGACGCAGACCACGTGAGATTTCGCGGCGGACTTTCCTGGCAGAAGCTGGCGGCGAGAGATGTCGCCATCGGCCTGGGAGAGCTTCTCAACGTGTCCTGCAACATCGCCGCCGTTGAAGACGCGATGGATAGCCCTTCGGGAGCATCGATGTACGTGACCCGCTGGTGCATCGAGCAGATAGGGCTGATGGATGAAAGCTATTTCCTGTTTTATGAGGATATGGATTGGGGGCTTCGGGCGAGACACTTGGGGCTCGGTTATGCGGTCGAATCGATCGTCGTTCACAAGCGAGGTACGACGACGGGTTCGGCCAGAGGTTCATCGGCAATACCGGTACTCTCCGTTTATCTCCAGCACCGCAATTGCGTTCGCTTTGTACGGCGACATTTTCCGTGGTCGGTGCCTCTTAGAGTTGCGGTTTCTCTGATGTATGCGCTCAGGTTCCTGCTGCAGGGAGCGCCAAACAACAGTCGCGCTGTGGTCGAAGGACTTGTCGCTGGACTGAAAGGCGAGATGGGTCGGCCGGAATGGCATACTGAAAATGTGCCAGGCGACGCGCGCGCGGTGTCGGATGTTCGTCAAGTAGGCGGCTAAAGGGCTGTCATATGGGTGCGCATGTCGGTGTGTTCATGCCTCTGCCGGTCACGCCGAAGGGGCCCGCTTATACTTGCGGAATGCTGGCCCGAGGTATGACAGCGCCCGATTTTGAAGTCACGATCGTTTCCCCTCGTGCAGCAGTGGATCTGGTATCCCCCGCGAAGGCTGTGCAGGTCCTTCCGACATGGGCTCGATATGTGCCGTACAAGTGGGTGAGATCGAGATCCACGAGAACTATTGAAGGTATGTTTTTGAAGCAGATGACCAAGGAAACATTCGGAGATCGCATCGCCTATATTTGGCCAGATGCATCGTTGAACACCATCCTTGAACTTAAGCGCCACAATATACCAGTTTTCCGGGAGATGATTAATTGCCATCGAGGATCAGCCAAAGTCATTCTCGACGAAGCGTACAAACAGTTGGGCCTATCTCCTCGTCACGCAATTACCGACGAATCGGTTGATGCCGAGCAGGCCGCGCTGGACGCTGTGGACTTTATTTTTTGTCCAAATGCTATGGTCGAGGCATCGCTTCTCCGCAACGGTCTACCTGCGTCGAAATTGGTGAGTACGAGTTATGGGTGGGACCCGCAGCGATTTAGCGGGACCAACAGACTCCTACCCCCGTGCGACGGCATTACTGCGGTATTCGCCGGCTCCATTTGCGTCAGGAAGGGCTGTCATCTGCTTCTGGATTATTGGGCGCGGAGCAACGTTCGTGGAAGACTGGTGCTGGCGGGCGTGCTCGAGACCGCTATAAAGGAACAATGCGCCGCTCTCCTGGCAAGGCCTGATGTTGTTGTGCTTGACTACGTGAACGACATTGGGAGCCTCTATCGCTCGGCTGACATTTTCGTCTTTGCCTCCTTGGAGGAGGGGGGGCCACAAGTGACTTACGAATCGTGCGGATGTGGCTTGCCGGCCATTACGACTCCAATGGGAATGGGAAGGATTGTGCGAGACGGTCAGGAAGGGCTTATCCTGAACGCCTATGACGAAGATGGATGGATCATGGCAATTCGCACGCTTGCAGAGGACGGTGATCGTCGAAGGCGCTTGGGCGCGGCAGCCGCGGAACGCGCGCGCGCATTTGGTTGGGATGAAGTTGCCGTTAAGCGAAGGCGACAGATGTTGGAGCATGTCGCGATCGCTCGGGCTGCGGCTTGTGCTTAATGCGGCGAGCGGCTTAGGTCAGGAGTGTGAAGGTGAGCAAGTTGTCGGATTTGCTTCAGCACTATCGATCCACTAAGCGCCGCGCAGGGGTCTGCTCGGCCATTTTTCAGATTCTTGTTTCGTCCGCGGCTGACGCAGAGACAATCAGGCTTCGCGACAAGGCGATCGATTTGACCGGCTTCCCGGATGCGACCACCACCGGCGTTCCTCCCGGAAAGGTTCTGGCCGCCTCTCCTGGGCTCGTGATTAGTACCCCAGGTGCGGTAATCGAAGGTCTGGATATTACTGGTCCGGTGATAGTCGAGGCTCGGGATGTCAGGTTGCAGGATTGCAAGGTTACCCATGCGGGCCACACCGTCATTGTGATTAGGGGTGGAATCACAGGGACAATCATCCAAAATTGCGAGATCGATAATCGAGGATATGGCGGTCAGTGCATAGCTGGCCAAGGGACGTTTCTCAGAAACAATATCCATGATTGTGCCGACGGAATTGATGTCCGCGGCGACAACACTCTAATAGAGGGTAACTACATCCATCAAATGACGGGGCCTTCCGACTCTCACTTTGATGGGGTCCAAGCCGACGGAAAGTTTTCACATCTGAGCATTCGGCAGAACACCATCATCAACGAGAACACGCAAACGTCGGCAGTCATGATCGATAATTATACGGGGCCGATCGACGATGTGATGATCGGCGGCAATTTGCTGGTCGGCGGCGGATATACCGTCTACATAAATGAAGTTGCGAAGGGCCAACCTGGCGGTGGACCGGTGACGAACGTGGTCTTCACGAACAACCAACTCGCCGGAGGATATTGGGGCCCGCTTGATCTTAGAACCGAGTTGGGCAACGTGCCGGTTATCTCGGGCAACATTGACAAACTCACTGGTCGACCTGTTCGGGGGCCGAACAAACCAGGACTAAGAAGATAGCCTCGATTGAGCGAGCAACCGAACCGAGCAGCTACTGCGAGAGTGCTGCTCGAACGGATTTGCAGCAGGCCGAAGCACTCAATTGCAGCCGATCGCAATCGAGGCATCGTTTGGCTCCTTATGATCCGGGAAAGCCGGAGGCGTGATCCACATGCTGGGATTGGCGACCCGGACTATCGTTGGTGCCTACCATGCTGTGCTTCTCACGGATATGTTGAGAGATCTCATCATAGAGAAAAGAAACGAACGCATAACGGCGATGACGTGTGACCGGTGTGACCTCGTGCAAAAGTGAGCAGGAAAACACGATGGCGTCTCCAGGCCGAGTGCGATAGGTTTGAGAATCGAATTCGGGGAAGTTGAGGCAGCCGCCTTCAAAAGTCTCGTTCAAGTTGATAGTGACGGCGAAGCGACGGTGAGCGACTATTGGTGACGTATTGTCGCGGTGTGGCTTAAAATGTCCTCCAGTCGTCGCGTCGTAGCACGCAACCAGATATCGCTCGATGCGCGTCGCGGAGAATTGGAATGCGCGATAAACCATGGGCAGCAGTCGCCGTGCCAAAGACTCTCTGGCTTCCCGAAGTGCATCCTCATCAACGATGTAGTGATCTAAGCGTCTCCTAAATGTGGGGTCGAAACGCCGGACGATTTTTCCTTCGTTCTCTACTAGTCCGATTTCGCGCCCGCCGTTCGCCGCGTGAAGGTTGATAAGCTTACGACAAAACAGAGGATCAAACACTTGAGGTATGATAAGCACCGGTGCGGTTTGGCTATTTGGTGGGCTCGCCAGGTGCTCTGTCAATTTAGAAACGATTCGCCCGACAAAGTCAGTCGGTTGGGTTAGGTGCACAATCTCAATAATCTGTAGTGCAGGACTTAATATGAAAGCAGCCGGATCGATTGCTGCGAGCTGCGCCGCCGGTCCTTGAGCGACGTATCGTTGCAGTATGGCTCCGGTTGAATCTAATAGAAAGAGCTGACCGGCACGATCCTGGCGAACTCGCTGCAGACGGAAGTCATCCGGATCATTGCTGACTCCAACGAAGATGGCGCGCTTACCGTCAAATAACTCGTCATGCCTCCTGAAATCGCTGAGCACTTCTGCGACATTGTGGCGAGCAGCGGAGTCGAAGAAGAACAGCACGATGACGCGACCGGCAAGTTCGTCGAAAGCAATGGTGTTGCAAGGCTGCGTGCCGGTGGACGCGGAAAACCACGGGGCCGGTTCGCCAACATTTAGAGGTGAGCTTCGTGATCATACGTTGTCCTGCTTGAGCCGTTCTGACCAATATCGAGGAGCGTTCTTTCAGTTAGCGTGGGCTGAATTGTGGTCGTGTGCCTCTCCTTGTGTGCGGTGATCGCCTCCAAAGGAAACGATTCTGCTTTTGGCTACGCAACGCCGTCGCGTGTTTTAATGTTTAATGCGTGATAATACGTCATTTAATGATCAAGCCGTGCAGCGGATCGCAGGCTCCGTAATTAGGGGCTTGGTGGCGCCGCCACACACGCATGCACACAAAAACCGTGAATAACTTTCGGTATGGACTTGCGGTAAACTCCTGCGCCGCACAGCCTGTCGCTGGCTATCCCGCAGAGTTATTTCGCGTTTTAAATACCGAAGCGGCCTGTGTGGCGCGGGCCGCTCAAGAAATGACCCTAGTCACGCCGCCATCTGGTCCCAAAAAAGTCCTCGCCGACAGAGCATGAGACAGCGCATGGGCACGCGTGGGGATAATCGCAGCCCAAAACTCACTGCACGTCGAAACTGTGAAGGAGAAGTCTCTTGGCAATTACTAATGCTTGGCCTGATGCTACGAATACGGGGGTGTCAGCGGGCGTCACCTTAACTCCATCAGGTGGCATGGAGATCAACACACCAGGGGCGGTGATCTCTGGGCTCGATATCACTGGTATGGTGGTGATTAATGCGCCGAACGTGACCTTGAAAGACTGCAAGATATCGGGCGATGGATGGACGGTCGTCCGGGTTGCGTCCGGCATTACAGGAGCCGTCATCGAGAATTGCGATATAAACGGGATGGGGACCGGTGGCCAAGGTATCACTGGACAAGGGACGTTCCTGAACAACAACATCCACGGATGTGGTGACGGTATCGGCGTTGGAGGCGATAATACTGTCATTCAGAACAACTACATCCATGACATGCAGGGTACTTCCGACTCGCATTTCGACGGAATCCAAGCCGATGGCGATCTTTCTAATCTGACCATCAGCCACAATACGGTCATCAACGAGCACACGCAGACCGGGGCGATCATGCTCGACAACTATTGGGGGCCCATTGATAACGTCAAAATCGACAACAATCTGCTGGTTGGTGGTGGCTATACTACTTACCTCAATGAGGTGGCTAACGGCCAGCCCGGCGGCGGTGCAGTCACAAATGTGTCCTATACGAACAATCACATCGGTGGCGGCTATTGGGGTGACCTCGATCTGAGAACTGAACTCGGTCATGTGCCCGTGATGAGTGGGAATGTTGATGATGGAAAGGCTCTAGCCCTCACGCTCAACACATCGGCGAACAGCGGTACCGACACGGGCGGGACGGCACCAACCGCACCAGCCGCACCAGCCGCTCCCGTCATCGCGTCGTTCTCGACCGATAGTGGCACCGCTGGCGACAAGATCACCAACGACAATGCCATTGAGCTCAAGGGATCTGCTGCTGCCGGCAGCACGGTCAAGGTCTACGACGGTACGACCCAAATTGGCTCGACGAGCGCGGACTCGAGCGGCCATTGGGACTACATCACAAAGGTCCTGACTGACGCCAAGCATACGCTCACTGCAACCGCGACCAACTCGTCGGGTCAGACCAGCGCGGCGTCGTCTGCTTTGGCGATCACCGTCGATACCAAAGCGCCGAGTGCGCCGACCATTGCCAGCCATACGGTGAACAGCGCCAATCAGGTGGTGATGTCGGGCAGTGCCGAAGCGAGCAGCGTCGTAAAGGTGTTCGACGGCACGACCCAGGTCGGGACCGCGACGGCTAACAGCAGTGGCGTGTGGGGCTATACCACCAGCGCCCTGGCGGCCGGTTCGCACAGCCTTACCGCGAAGGCAACGGACGCGGCAGGCAACACCGGCGCGGCGTCCACCGTGGTCACGGCCAGCACGGGCACTTCGACGTCCCCGACCACGCCGACGTCGCCAACGACTGGTAAGCAAATCGAGTCCGATGGTGCGACAAGTCTCGTTGAGAGCAACGGCAAATATTATCTCAACGGCAGCAGCGGATCGGGCCCCACGCTGAAGGATCATGGCGTGGATTTTGTGGACGGTTCAGATCACACCTGGGCTCCGATTGGTGCGGAGAAGACGGCGACGGGCTATCAGGTTGCCTGGAAGGAGGCGAGTACCGGTCAGTACACGGCCTGGAACACTGACAACAACGGCAACTACCTTTCCCATGTTAGCGCCCTGACCAGCTCCACGTCGGGCTCCGTGTCAGGTACGGACTCTGGCCTTAAATCGCTCGAGACGAGCTTCCATCAGGATCTCAACGGCGACGGGCAGATCGGTACTTCCAGTGCTTCCACACCGACGTCCCCAACCACGCCGACGCCGCCAACTACTGGTAAGCAAATCGAGTCCGATGGTGCGACAAGTCTCGTTGAGAACAACGGCAAATATTACCTCAACGGCAGCAGCGGATCGGGCCCCACGCTGAAGAATCACGGCGTGGATTTTGTGGACGGGTCAGATCACACCTGGGCGCCGATTGGTGCGGAGAAGACGGCGACGGGCTATCAGGTTGCCTGGAAGGAGGCGAGTACCGGTCAGTACACGGCCTGGAACACCGACGACAACGGCAACTACGTTTCGCATGTCAGCGCCTTGACCGGCTCTGCGTCGAGCGGCTCCGTGTCGGGTACGGACTCTGGCCTTAAATCGCTCGAGACGAGCTTCCACCAGGATCTCAACGGTGACGGGCAGATGGGTACTTCCGGCGCAATTGCGTCGTCCGCCGTATCCGCCACGGTACCGGTCGTTTCTTCATCGGGCAGTACTTCCCTGAGCTCGACGAAGACCAGCACCACGGGTAACGACGTCATGGTTGGCACAGCAGGTGCGGATACATTCGTGTTTGCGTCGAAGTTCGGCCATGACGTCATCAAGGACTTCGCTGCCAGTGGACCCGCTCACGACACGGTCCAATTCAGCAAGAGCGAGTTCGACAGTTTTGCGAGCGTTCTCTCACACGCGGCCCAGTCAGGCCACGACGTCGTCATCGCGACGGGGAGTGACACGCTCACGCTGAAGAACACGCAGCTCGACAAGCTGAACAGCCACGACTTCCACTTCGCTTAGGAGACGGGCCAACCACATCGATTAGTACTCAATAACTGCCTCGGGGGATCTCTTGGGGGATCTTCCGAGGCATGTTTCAAGGGCGGGTGCCATGACTGACTTTGGACGGCGGGGGATGATTCCCCCGCCCGCGAATCTTTATCGAATTCCACTCTTGCATTTGTCGGGATTATGGGCGGCCGGACGACAGTGGGCGGATGACGCCGAACTGCGTACGCCGCGACTGATCGGCTGGGCAAAGCGCCCGGTCGAAGCCCTGCGGCAACGGATGTTCGCTGGTCGACCCCGGCCGGCGGAGCATTATGACGAGCCCCAGTCAGAGATGTCGTCTTTCCTGCGCTCTTGCCGCCGGGTTTTCTGGGCTCTCGCGGCCTTCAGCGGGATGAGCAATCTCCTTATGCTCACCGGGTCGTTTTTTCATGCTGCAGGTCTATGATCGGGTGCTGCCCGGGCGCAGCATACCGACGCTGATCGCCCTTTTGGTTCTGGCCACGGTTCTCTACCTGTTTCAGGGTGGGCTCGACCTCGTCAGGAGCAGGATCAGTGCCCGGGTCGGCCGGTATTTCGATGAAAGGCTCGGCGTTCGAATATTCGACGCGCTTGTTCGCCTGCCTCTCAAGACCAGGGCCGATGGCGATGGCTTGCAGCCGGTGCGGGACCTTGATCAGGTCCGCAGCTTCCTGTCGAGCGGGGGACCGACGGCGCTCTTCGATCTGCCTTGGATGCCGATCTATCTCGGCGTCTGCTTCCTCTTTCACTTCTGGATCGGCGTCACCGCGCTGGCCGGCGCGCTGGTGCTGGTCGGCATTACGATGCTCACGGAAACACGCACCCGAGGGCCGGCAAAGGCGTCCTCGCGCCTAGCCGTTTCGCGAACTGCCCTTGCGCTCGAGGGGCGGCGAAATGCCGAGGTTCTGCAGGCCATGGGCATGCGGCAACAAGCGGCTTTCCGATGGCGGGATGCCAACGCGAAGTACCTCGCCGCCCATGAGCGGGCCAGCGATGCCGCAAACGGACTCGGCGGCGCCTCCAAGATCTTTCGGGCGATATTACAATCGCTTGTTCTCGCCGTTGGCGCCGTCCTCGTCATCAACCAGGAATCGAGCGCGGGCATCATCATTGCCGGATCGATTCTCACCGCGCGTGCACTGGCGCCCGTCGAAATGGCTATTGCGAACTGGAAAGGTTTCGTCGCCGCGCGGCAATCGGGGCAACGGCTCGATCACTTGCTGAAGCTTCTGCCTAACGAGGAGAAGCGCCTGGCATTGCCGGCCCCTGTTGAAACCCTCACCGCCGAGCAACTCTATATTGGCGCCCCGAACTCCGAGAGGCCCACCCTTAGCGAAGTATCGTTCCAGCTGCGGAGCGGGCAGGCGGTTGGAATTATCGGTCCGAGCGGATCCGGCAAGTCGACGTTGGCTCGTGCACTGGTTGGTGTGTGGCCGTGCATTCGAGGCAGGGTCCGGCTCGACAATGCCGCGCTCGATCACTGGTCTTCAGACGCCCTTGGCAAGCACATCGGTTATCTGCCTCAGGACGTTGAATTGTTCGACGGCAGCATCGCAATGAACATTGCTCGGTTCGACCCGGAGGCAACGGCCGCTGCTGTTCTGGAAGCCTCACATGCTGCGGGCGCGCACCACCTCATCCTTTCCCTCCCGGACGGCTACAGCACGAAGATTGGCGAGGGAGGGCTCGCGCTGTCGGCGGGTCAGCGGCAGCGTATCGGGCTCGCGCGCGCATTTTTCGGCAAGCCCTTCCTGGTAGTGCTTGATGAGCCGTCTTCCAATCTCGATGCCGAGGGCGAGGAGGCCTTGACCGAGGCGATCCTGAACGTGCGCCGCCGGGGAGGAATTGTCGCCGTTGTCGCTCATCGTCCGAAGGCGCTGGAAGGTGTGGACCATGTCTTGTGCCTTGGGGAAGGCAAGGTTCAGTCCTTCGGCAAGAGAGAGGAGGTTCTCAAGAGAGTGTTACGAAACCCCGCAGCGCTCAAGGTCGTAGCGGAAGCTCAGGGAGGCGGTCGATGAACGGCCAAGTGGCACCGGCGATGCAATCCATCCAGCGTTACATGATCGTCGGTATGATCATGTTCGGTCTGGTCACCTTTGGGATCGGCGGTTGGGCAACAACGACCCAATTGTCTGGCGCGGTGATCGCCCAGGGCGTGATCGTGGTGGATTCGAGCGTCAAGAAGGTTCAGCATTCCACTGGTGGGATCGTGGGAGAGTTGCGCGTGCGGGAGGGCGCCCGGGTCAATGCAGGGGACATCTTGATCCGCCTCGACGAGACCCAGACGCTCGCGAATGCGACCATCGTCACAAACAGCCTCGATGAGCTGTTCGCGCGGCAGGCTCGGCTCGAGGCCGAGCGCGATGGCGCCGAGCAGGCTATGTTTCCAAAGGCGCTGCTCGACCGGGCCAACGAGAGTAACTCCGAGGCGAGCCGTGCAATCACCGCGGAGCGGAAGCTGTTCGACCTGCGTCGTCAGGCGAGAAGCGGCCAAAAGGCGCAGTTGCTGGAGAAAGGCGCGCAGCTGGAAAATGAGATTAAGGGCTATACAGGGCAGACCGAGGCCAAGGTGAAGGAAGTCGATTTCATCCGCCAGGAGCTGGAGGGCGTTCGCAGCCTCTGGCAAAAAAATCTGGTGCCGATCACGCGGCTCAATTCTCTCGAGCGCGATGCCGCCCGGCTCGAAGGCGAGCGCAGCCAGCTGGCAGGAATGATTGCTCAGTCGAAAGGCAAGATTTCCGAAATCGGACTCCAGATCATTCAGATCGACCAGGACCTACGAACGGAAGTCGGCAAGGACCTGATCGAAACGCGATCGAAACTCTCTGAGCTGGGCGAGCGCAAAACTGCGGCGGTCGATCAACTCAATCGGGTCGATATCAGGGCACCGCAATCCGGACGTGTCCATTGAGCTGAGCGTCCACACGGTTGGTGGTGTGATCTCTCCCGGCGAGCAGATCATGCTGATCGTGCCCGACGCGGACTCGCTTGCGGTTGAGGTCAAGATCGCACCGCGCGATATCGACCAGGTCTATCTGGGGCAGACCGCGACGATGCGCTTCGCGGCATTCAACCAGAAGACTACGCCCGAAATCGATGGAGATGTCAGCATGGTCTCCGCAGACATCACACAGGATCAGCGTGCCGGCACGAGTTACTACACGGGCCGCGTCCTGCTGAAGCCCGAAGAGCTGGCGAAACTCGGGTCAGCCAAGCTGCTGCCCGGAATGCCGGTGGAGGTCTTCATCAAGACGGGAGGTCGGACCGCGTTGTCCTATCTGCTCAAGCCGCTGCACGACCAGGCGGAGCGCGCCTTCAAGGAGCGCTGAGTCTTCGCGGAAGATCGCAGCACTCGACTGCACGCATTCGGGGCTGGCGCCTTTATCCACGGGCGCCGGCGTTGCGACCAAGCCCTGAAAGCACGGCTGGGCGGCCCGACGCATCCGCAGCGGGCGTGCCTGGCCGACGAAAGCGCGTCACAAGCCGGGACGGAGTCTGCGGTCGGGTTTCAAGGCCCGACCGCGGCGTTCTGGTGATGTCTGGTCGCCGGAAGAGATTTGACGGGGCGAACGTGGTGAGATCGCCCCACCGCCTGATCAACCGCAGTAAATTGCGCAGCTTTCGACGGATTGACCGTGACGGATGCCTGTTGCCCGTGGGCGAGGCTACCGATCGCTCGAACGACCGCCCGCTCAGTACGTCCATTCGCCTAGCGTACAGGGTCATCGCCGCTACAAAAACCAGCAGTGTAGCTTCAGCCCCCAGAATGACGAGCAGCCCATCCGGCATATGAATCCGTCCTGCCCCAGGAAACACTGTTTGAAGATTTGGCCTCAGTGAACAATTAAATCAAGAATATAATTATATGTGTCGTTAAAATGTCGGCATGGCTCTGGATACGCGGAGCACGTTCCGTGCCGTGAATTGACGGACCTTTCCATCGGGGCACTCAACCCGATCAAGACTGCTCGCTCCATTCATTCGTGCGTTCTCGCTTGGCAGCGGCCCCGCGCGGCACCACTGGGGACGACTCTAGGCATCCATTTAATTCTGCAGTTTGTTTATTGCAAATTAAATAAATTATAACTAGGGTTAAAAATTATAACAGAGGTCATTCCCGCGACCGGGGCGACCGCGCTCGGCGGTGAATCCGGCCCTCAATTTGGCATTCGCAGGGGGATCGGCAGATGCAACGAACCTCGGGGCCAGCCGTGGCGGCAGCTGTAGCTGTCATGATCGGAGGCGCTCAGTGGGCGCGTGCGGCATTGTTGACCGTGCCGACGGCCCCGCAAGCGGCTTTTGCGCACATCGAGCTGGGACGCCCGACGCTTCCACCCCTTACTTATACGGTGTTTTGCCTGCGGTATGAGGCTGAATGTCGCCTGCGGCGCTCCTTCCGCGGCGGGCCGATCCGGTTGACGAAAGAACGGTGGGCAGAGCTGAAAGCAGTCAATCGCGTCGTGAACCGCGCGATTGCTCCGCAGCCTAATCAATTCGGCCTTGCCGGTGAGGAGTGGGTCGTTAACCCCGATCGTGGTGATTGCAACGACTACGCTGTGACGAAGCGTCATGAACTGCTGCAACGCGGCTGGCCCGCGCGGGTACTTCTATTGAGCGAAGTGGTCACAAGTTCTGGAGATCATCACCTTGTGCTGGTGGTGCGCGCCAGGACCGGCGACCTTGTCCTCGACAACCTGACGCCCGAGATAAAGCTCTGGTCGCGGGTACCGTATGGCTGGGTCCGCATGCAGATGCCGAGCGACAGTCGAATGTGGGCGACGACTGGCCGTCCTGCAGCATGACTTTTGCCACGCGGCCGGAAACATGATGGGCTGGCGCTGGCGGGAGGCTCGAGCCGGGGCATGCAAGTGCAACCCATCCGTGGGTCTGCTGTGTCGGAATGGTGCCGGCTCTGTCGTACCCGCTGATGTACAAGTATAGATAAGTCTCAAGAGTGGTAGCTTCTCTACGTCTCACCTCAGCCGGGGCACCGACATTCGCCCCGCAGATTGCGGGGCGCGCCCGCTGTCATGACGCCGCGAGCCCCAGCGTGCTCCCGGCGGCAGCCGAGGAATCCACCCAGCGTCGGATCGTGCCATCATATATGTCGGCGCCGTAGAGCCACCCGTCGGGTCCCTTCTGCAGGTCCACAATGCCTTGTACGTTGTCCACCAATTGGACGCCTGCGACCTGACGGCTCGCATTCAACGTCGCAGCGAAGATCGTTCCATTGTAGACGTCGTCGAAGAACATCGTGTTCTGATTGTAGAAATCTCCCACGGTAATTACGTGGGCGTTGTCCGGAGCCCCGTGGCTTAGAGGCAGGATCGGGAACACGGCAGCCGGGTCGGACGTGTTGTTGCGGTTGCCATTATTGTAGAAGGTGATCGCCTGGGGGAGGTTCTGGTAGCTAGCGGTTCTGTCCGGGCCTTCAAGATAAGGCCATCCAAAATTCGAACCGGCGGGGCCTGTATCGATCTCTTCCCAGTTGTTCCATCCCACGTCTCCCACCACAGGCAGATTCGTGACGGGATCGAAGCTGAAGCGGTACGCGTTGCGGACGCCGTAGTAGAACACTTTCGACTGATTGCTGTTTGGATCGCCGGCCTGATAATACGGATTGCCGGGCGCTCCCTCACCTGTAACAGGATCGATCCGCAAGAGCTTGCCAGAGAGATTATGGATGTCTTGGACCCGCACTGCGCGCGGATCCACGAAGTTGTACGATGTGCCATCCCCGACCGTGAGATAGAGATAGCCGTCGGGGCCGAAATGAACGGCACCTATGGAGTGCGAATCGCTGTCGGTCGCAAGATAATCACGAATGTTCTGGTTCTGGATGCCGGGCCGATCCGGATCGTTGTCCTGCGATCCAACCTCGATCTGACTCGCGGGAGCTGTGATTGTGGTGCCGTTGACGATCCCGGAAGGAACAATGCTGGGATCGCCGCCGCTGTTCGCGTCGGGGCGGCTGATGTAGGCCCAGACGCTGTTCTTGCCGACCAGCACCACTTCACTGGACGGATCGGCGATCATGGTGGTGGGGTCGACGGTGACCCTCACCAGACGATCAGGTCGGTTGCCGCCCTGATCGGCGGCTGCGAGACCGCTCTGGCCCGCCGTCTCGGGCGGATCGTAAGTGTAGAGCAGGTAGACATAATGGTTGCTTGCGAAATTCGGGTTCACCGCGATCCCCAGCAGCCCGCGATCACCGAAATCATTTACCTCGGCCGAAAGGTCGATGAGCGGAGTCGATCGCAATGTGCCGTTGTCCACTACGCGCACCACGCCGTCCTTCTGCGCGACCAGCATGTAGCGTCCGTCGGGAGTCCAGTCCATCGCCGCTGGTTCGTTCAGCCCCGTCACGGCTGTCTCGCCCACCAGATTGCCGAGAGCGGGGTTGTCATTATCCAGAATCTTCACTGTCGTTGTCGCCTGAGGGCCGAGAGTGGCGCCGGTCGGGTTGCTCAAGGTGACGGTGAAGGTCTCGTCGTTCTCCGGGGTCGTATCATTGACGATCGGCACCGAGATGGTTTGGCTCACCTGGCCGGCAGCAAAGGTCACCGTGCCGGATGAGGTCGTGTAATCGGAACCTGCGAGTGCGCTGCCGTTGCTCGTCGTGAAGCCGACCGTGGCTGCTTGATTGACGTTCCCGCTGCGCAGCAGCGTGATCGCCGCCGTCGGGGTACTCTCCGCAACACTTACCGCGACGTCCGCCATTGCGATCGAGGCGGGGGAGTCGTCGTCGATGATGGTCACGAGCACAGTGCGTGGAGCTCCGAGGGATCCGGAGCCCGGATTTTGAATACCGACAGCGAACGTTTCGTTGCCCTCGGTCAGTTGATCGTTGACGATGGAGATGGTGAAGCTCTTTGTGCTCTCGCCCGGTGCGAAGACGATCTGGCCGGTGTTCGCCCGACCGTTGAAGGTGGGCTGGATGAAGTCCGATCCTGCCGTGGCGGTTCCACCGGTGCCGATTTCGTTCGTCGTGTACTCGACGGTGTTTTGAGACTGGAGGTCGCCGGAGCGTGTGACGGTGATGGTGGCCGTGCCGGCCGCTTCACTGACATAGATCGTGGACGTGTTGAGGAGCGCGATGACGTTGGACGGGGCGAACACGACGTCGCGGAAATAGTTTGCATTCTGATAGGTGGCGGTCGGGAAGGCGCCTTCGGTATAGTCGAAGACGCCGGCGCCGACCGGAGCGTTCAGGCCGCCATTGCTGATGCCAGACGCGAAGCCTTGGGTGGTGGAGACGTAGTAGCTGTTGATGTTGACCGAGACCACGTAGGTCGTTCCGGCCGCGATGGTGAGCGGCGTGGCGAGCGTCTGCTGCTGCCAGCCCGATGCGCCTTCGTTGGTGAATGTGACGGTCGCCAACTCCTGGCCGGTGGCCGACCAGATGTGGCCGATATGGGTGCCGGTCTCGTTCGAGGCCTTGTAGTACCGGATCGCCTGGATCACGCCGGAAGCGTCGCTGGTGAAGCGCATCCCCAGCTCATAATCCGCCCCTGTCCCGTCGGTGGCATTGGTGTTGACGGGCGTCTGGGTGGTGAACAGGGTGGTGGTGGCACTCGCAGCGCCGACCGTCGCCGTGGCCGCGCTGGTTGCGTTCTCGGCGGTGCCGAGCTGGTCGGTGTAGGTGGCATTGACCCGGATCCGCTTGCCGACCAGGCTGCTGTCGAGGGTGAGGCTCGCGGTCGTGGCGGACAGATTCGTCCAGGTGGTGCCGTCGGGGCTGCTCTGCCAGCGATAGGTGATGCTGGCCGGGACGCCGTCGGGATCGGCGACGCTGGTGGTCAGCGTCTGGTTCTGGGTCGCCGTGCCGTTGATGGTGACGATGCCGATGTCGTTGACGTTGGCCACTTTCGTGGCAGTCGCGGCGCTCACCGGGGTCTCGCTGCTGCCCAGGGAGTCCGTGTAGACGGCGCTGACACGTATGAAGCCGCCGACCTGGGCCTGCCCGAGGGTCAGCGTGCTCGCCGTCGCGCCCGTGATGTTGCTCCACGTGGTGCCGTCCGTGCTTCGCTGCCATTGATAGGTGATGCTGCCCGGCAGGCCATCGGCATCGCTCACCGTCGCGGTCAAGGTCTGGTTCTGCGTCGGCGTGCCGCTGACGCTCACCGTACCGGGGTGATTGGTGGGTTGGGTCCCGCTCGCAGCGAACACGACGTCGCGGAAATAGTTTGCATTCTGATAGGTGGCGGTCGGGAAGGCGCCTTCGGTATAGTCGAAGACGCCGGCGCCGACCGGAGCGTTCAGGCCGCCATTGCTGATGCCGGAGGCGAAGCCTTGGGTGGTGGAGACGTAGTAGCTGTTGATGTTGACCGAGACCACGTAGGTCGTTCCGGCCGCGATGGTGAGCGGCGTGGCGAGCGTCTGCTGCTGCCAGCCCGATGCGCCTTCGTTGGTGAATGTGACGGTCGCCAACTCCTGGCCGGTGGCCGACCAGATGTGGCCGATATGGGTGCCGGTCTCGTTCGAGGCCTTGTAGTACCGGATCGCCTGGATCACGCCGGAAGCGTCGCTGGTGAAGCGCATCCCCAGCTCATAATCCGCCCCTGTCCCGTCGGTGGCATTGGTGTTGACGGGCGTCTGGGTGGTGAACAGGGTGGTGGTGGCACTCGCAGCGCCGACCGTCGCCGTGGCCGCGCTGGTTGCGTTCTCGGCGGTGCCGAGCTGGTCGGTGTAGGTGGCATTGACCCGGATCCGCTTGCCGACCAGGCTGCTGTCGAGGGTGAGGCTCGCGGTCGTGGCGGACAGATTCGTCCAGGTGGTGCCGTCGGGGCTGCTCTGCCAGCGATAGGTGATGCTGGCCGGGACGCCGTCGGGATCGGCGACGCTGGTGGTCAGCGTCTGGTTCTGGGTCGCCGTGCCGTTGATGGTGACGATGCCGATGTCGTTGACGTTGGCCACTTTCGTGGCAGTCGCGGCGCTCACCGGGGTCTCGCTGCTGCCCAGGGAGTCCGTGTAGACGGCGCTGACACGTATGAAGCCGCCGACCTGGGCCTGCCCGAGGGTCAGCGTGCTCGCCGTCGCGCCCGTGATGTTGCTCCACGTGGTGCCGTCCGTGCTTCGCTGCCATTGATAGGTGATGCTGCCCGGCAGGCCATCGGCATCGCTCACCGTCGCGGTCAAAATCTGGTTCTGCGTCGGCGTGCCGCTGATGCTCACCGTGCCGGGGTGATTGGTGGGTTGGGTCCCGCTCGCAGCGAACACGACGTCGCGGAAATAGTTTGCATTCTGATAGGTGGCGGTGGGGAAGGCGCCTTCGGTATAGTCGAAGACGCCGGCGCCGACCGGAGCGTTCAGGCCGCCATTGCTGATGCCAGACGCGAAGCCTTGCGTGGTGGAGACGTAGTAGCTGTTGATGTTGACCGAGACCACGTAGGTCGTTCCGGCCGCGATGGTGAGCGGCGTGGCGAGCGTCTGCTGCTGCCAGCCCGATGCGCCTTCGTTGGTGAATGTGACCGTCGCCAACTCCTGGCCGGTGGCCGACCAGATGTGGCCAATATGGGTGCCGGTCTCGTTCGAGGCCTTGTAGTACCGGATCGCCTGGATCACCCCGGAAGCGTCGGCGGTGAAGCGCATCCCCAGCTCATAATCCGCCCCGATCCCGTCAGTGTCGTTGGTCAGAACGGGAGCCTGAGTGGTGAACAAGCTTGCCATGTTGTTCTCCAGCGCCATCGATTCTTGTACTCAGCAAATTTAACAAACCAAATCGTGCAAAGCGAGATTAAATAAATTAAATAATTATATTTGTTAATGGCATTCTTTAATGCGCTTGTGAAGCAAGCGGCGTTTGCACGGATGTCAATTTCTCTTGAAAAGGTGCGGTTCCCAGTCAACCTCCTGATATGAACAGCTGTTGGCGGCTGCTCCCGTTGATTGCAGGCCGCCCAAGGCGTGCTCGCTTCAGTGGAGGCAACGATATCGGCGCTGAGGGTTCCGCTCGACCTCAGACGAACAATCGCCGGCTGCGGCTATGCGCAGCGGTGCCGCGTCACGCCCATAAGCTGGGCCGGAGACGCCAAAAACGGTGGCGGATCGCGTATTCCCGCGATCGTCCTTTGCGATGTCAGCTCTTTGGTTCTATCCGTTTCGCGATCAGATCGGCGAACTCACCCAGGTTCCGGGCCGTCTCGGCTTCGCCAACGCGGAATCGCACGCGAAACTTCTGCTCGACGGCGATGACCAGCGAGATCTGCATGAGCGAGTCCCACTCCTCGACGTCGGCCGCCGACAGCTCGGGTCTGGCCACGACCTTCTCAAGGAAGATGCCGTCGAATAGCTCCTGCAACTTCACCAGTACTTCAGCCTGCTTCATAAGCCCTCCGGGTTATGCGGATCTTTGTCGAACGCGTCTGATACTTCTCCACATCGAGCTCGAACTTTATTCGGGTGGCGGAGCCTTCCGTACGCACGAAGCCAAACTCCTCGTAGATCCCAGCGACGATCCCGTTTTTGGCCGTCGGAAGATAAATGCCGCGCGCTTTCGCGCAGCCAGCGACCTTTGCAAGCCGAAAAATCTCGTTCATGATCTCGTCCTCGACTTGGCGCTTAAGCACGCGGCAGCTCATAAGCCAGGTATCGAGAACAAAGGCGTCACCCTCGATCTTTGCAATGACCACAGAAATGAGCCCGGAATCACCGAATCGATCTTCAAGCCGCATCGTGAAGCACAGGTAGTCCTGCCTTTTTAAGAGCCCCCGGATCTCAGCTTCGGATCGACGGACAGTCGTCAGGTTGAACTGGTTACTGCGTGCAATCAGCTGGGCGATGCGTGGTAGGTCGAGCGAGTCGAATTCCTTAATCGTTCCTCGCATCTCCAACGACGCGAGGTAGGCTGGCATGTCGGTGACGCTCGCCGCGAGCTCCGTACGTCGCCGTTCCTGCCTATACTGCGCCGTCCGCTCGAGATCCTCCTCGGTGACGTTCCGGGGCTCGAAATGGCGCCCGGCTTGGAGGCGGCCGATGAATTCGGCGGGATCCGGCCCGAGGAGCACGCCTTCGACCTGGGGCTGAAACTGGCGCACGATCTCGATCTCCGCTGGGTTGTCGTCGACGAAGACGAAACTCTCCATGCCAACGCGCAGTTCATCCGCGATCCGCTGCAGGTTGTCAGACTTCGGGTCCCAGTTGGCTTTGAAGGCCGCGAAATGCTCCAGCCGGAGAACCATCTCGGGATGCGTCTCGAATACCTCGATCGCGCGCGCATGGTCGTTCTTGCTGCACACCGCAAGCAGGACGCCGCGCTCGGAAAGTGCAAGGAGGTACTTCTGGAAGGCCTTGAAAGCTTCGCCGCGGGGGGACGAGTCGCCAAGTTCGATTCCTTCGACACCGTCCTCCGCGATCACGCCGCCCCATAGCGTGTGATCGAGATCGATTGCCAGTACCTTTCTTGGGGCTTTGCCTCCGGGAGGCGATCAGATGGCTTAGCTCTTGCGCGACGTCCACGAGAAAGTCAGGCGATCCGAGCTGCTTCGATTCATACCACGCTCGCGCATCCGCCGCGGCTGAGATCCCTCGGCGTGCCGAGAGGAACTCGACGTCGCAGATTTGCACCTCCGCTGGGGCCCGGAGCCCGAGTTCGAGGTTTACCGCTTTGCGGAAACTCCAATCGGCGCTAAGCGTGCGTGAACGAAACGAGCCGAGATCGAGCTCGCCTGGCAGCGGAAGATTCGCGAGAATCACCGCCGCATCCGAGCGGTCGATGAAAGTCTGCGCGAGGTTGAGGAGGTGCTTCGCCGCGTTGACTGCAGCTTCACGCTGATGCTCTACGGCATCGAGGAGCGAGCCGGAAAACCGACAGTGGCTTGCATTCGGCAGAATGAAGGCGATCTCCGGCTTGAAGGCGTACAGCGGGCTGGAGCTGTCGAGGATTTCCGAGACGAAATTATCGTACTCGCCGAGGAACTGTTCGCACTCGACCCCACGAACGGCCAGGAGATGTGCAACCAATTCGTGCAACGGATACAGGTTGTAGCCACCGATCAAGGCGAGGCGGAGTTTTGGCTGGACACTTTCGATCGAAGGTAACTTCGCCTTTTTTCGAAGCGCCGACAGAAAAAAAAGTTCTGAAAAACTCCCCGCTTGCCGCGAGCGGGTGCTGAGATGTCCCCAGAACGCTGCATCGCCGGATAGCGCCAAAGATTTGAGTTCGGCATCATTTACGTGCCGGTCCGACAGGTCGGGTAGAGCAGCGAGAATGGCGAGCCTCCACAAATGAAACAGCAATCATTTGATTGGCGCCGATACTAAATAATGTTAAACTTCTGGTCAATTTAAATATATTATGATTTCATTTATTAAGGCAGATAAATATATGACGGAATATATGGGGCTGGCCCCGCCGGGACAGGGCACGCTTGCCAACAAGATTGAGAATCTTGAACGGCTTCCCGAGGGAAATAACCTGGTCCTCCGAGAGGTCCGGCTGGAGGATTCCGCGCAAATCATCGCTTGGCGGAACGATCCCGTTCTCGGCAAGTTCCTGACCCGGGAAAAGCTGACCTTGACTCAGCAGGCAGAGTTTTTCCGAAGCTACCAGGCGAGGACGGACGATTACTATTTTATTGCCGAGTTCAAGCACTCGAGGAAACCGGCTGGCAGCATCGCCCTTGCGAACCTGGATTTTGCGGCAAAGCGCGGCGAGGTGGCGCGGTTGATCGTTGATCCGGGAGCGCGCCTCTTTCTGGCGGAGATCTTCGATCTGTTTCTCGGGTTCGCCTTCGGGCAGCTAGGGCTTTCGGTCGTCGTAGCCAACGTGCAAAGCAACAACCGATCTGCGAAGAACTTCCATATTCGCCTTGGTTTCCAAATCGAAAAGATTGCGCCGAAGGCTTGGTGGAATGGTGACGACGTGATTACGTTTCGAATGTCGCGCGAAGATTATCCACGGTTGAAGCAGGCCTGGTCGGCGCTGCTCCTCGACGCGCGGGAATAGCAGATGGATTTGCATTTTCATCATTTGGGAATGGCGTGCCGAAACATCGAGGCGGAGTTGCCGGAACTCGCAATAGCCGGCTACAGCCCTGAAGGACCTGTATTCGAGGATCCGATCCAGCAGGTGCGGATTCAGTTCGTGTCAGGCGGCGGTCCGCGCCTGGAGCTCATTGAGCCGGCCGGCGCACAATCGCCAGTGGAGGGTATCCTGAAGCGAGGCGGAAAATTTTATCATCTTGCTTACGAAGTGAGCCAGCTCGACGACGCGATCGCTTGCTTCACGGCGCGGCAGTATTTTCCCGTATCGTCACCCGCGCCCGCGGTCGCGTTCGACATGCGGCGTATAGTTTTTCTCTCGTCCGCGACGCGCACGCTCGTCGAACTCATCGAGGCGAGGGCCGAGCATGAATTGGCGAAATGTCGATCGGGGGCTGAGTGACGATTTGCGCGAATCCGTCGGACGAAACAGGTCTACTGCGCCGAACCCATTCAGCAGCACGGAGGCCGCCAGCTTGCAGTCTCACGATCGGATCGGGGCCGATCTCCGACAGGAGAATGCCCATGTGCCCCGATGCCGGAGGTGCCGTTGGCCAAACGGCCAATCCATTTTCTGACAATACGGTTCGATCCATATCACCCCAGAACTGCACGATAATGGCACCGGCGGGCGCGCAAGCAGCGAGGTGTGTTGCTTCCGGCGAACCGATACGAGGTTCAGCCGCCGGTCGCAACGCGACGACGATTGCGTCCCACTCGTCGCGATACAGATCTTGCACGTTGTCGAAGGTGTCCACGCTCGCTCCAGAACTTGCGAGACCGGCGCGCAGCGAGCCAACAAAGTCGTTGTCGCACAACACAGCGATGCGATTCTTGTAAACGGATAGTCCGCAATCGTGGAGTTGTTTCACGCACAGGGGACCAAGGAACGAGAAGACATCCACTGACGGGTGGCGTTCGTTTACTCCGACAATCGGAATTCCGCGCCGTAAGCATGCTTCCATGTCGAGATCCTTGGAGCGAAATTCCCAAGCCTCGAACATCAGGGCGATGACGGCGTTTCTTGGTAACTCATCAATGAGTGCAGCGGTAAGGGGCCGTAGATGACCGCTGTTGGTTACGATGTCGGTTTGATGGAGGACTTCCGGGGTGATCTGCTCCAAGACGTCGATGCGATCGGCCACACCGACCAAATCTGCGAGCTCCAGAGTCTGTTGCCGGGCTTCAGCTGGTGTGCCGTGTCGTGTGGGCCTCGTGAAGGCATAGACGTGTTTGGCTCCGGCCATCGCTGCAAGGGCGGCCGTCACGGCATACGCGCCGGTCGCAGCTTCGGTGAGCACTGTAAGTTCCGAAAGGTCTAAGAGAGTTTCCGTGAGGGCCCGGCTCATCAGGGCTCCCAGACGCGGCAGTGAGAATCCTGGTCGTAAGGCCGTATTAAAGCCAGACCGCAATTGCCTGAATGCTGCTCCTGCCTCGGTTCCGGTCATGAACTGCTTTTCGCTTTCGCCACTCGGGAAATGGCCGTGCGCTTGGGCGCGGCACGTTCGGGGCCGATCGGCCCTAATTCGGTGTGCGCTGAACAGGCTTATGAGCGAAGAAGAAATTGTCTGCTATTAAATTATATTTAAATTTATAATAGATCTAACATTGAAAATGTCAAATGCGAGAGCCGGATCATGCATTCCTCGGACGGGTAGATGGGCGCGATTGTGCTGATTGGCGATGAGCATATTAGTGGATTCCCCAGCTCACGTGCGCGGTTTCGAGCGATAGTCGCCCCAGCGAAGACCTCAGGCCAGGCTTGTAATTAAATTGTCCGAAATAACATATTTAACTTGCGGCGCGGCCATTCTGGCCTATTTTCGATTGGGCAATCATTGCAGGATGACCCGATGACCCACCTGGACGCCGACAGCGAAGACCGTCGTGAGTTCTTGAAGAATTGCGGAAGATTTGCCGCCGTGACCCCTCCAGCTATGACCTTGTTGCTCTCCACCTCTCTTACCTCGGCCGCCATCGCGGGTTCGGCTGGCCGAATTGTGCACGGCAACAATGGGGGCGGCAACGGCGGCGGGGACGGCAGTCCTAACGGCAAAGAGGATGACGACCGCTGAAGGGTGGCGCCAGCGGCCCGCGACAGCCATGCCGGCGTTCGCGCGGGCGCCGGTACAACGATTGCTCGTGCTCAGCCGGTCTGGCGGCGCTTCTGGCCGGATGAGCGGTTGATCAACAGGTCGGTCAGCTTTTTGCCGGCGCGAAGCTGCTCTTTCAGCCATCGGGGTTGCTTACCGCGACCAGACCAGGTTTGGGATGGTTTCTTAGGATTCCGGTACTTCGGCAGCACTGGAGGGTAGGGGCGCCGTGCACGCTCCTCGGTGGGAGTGCCGGCGGTTCCCTCTATCCTGCGAAGCCGCTGTTCGAGCTTGGCTTTTTCCGCGGTCATTCTGCGACTGAGAACCGTGGTCACCTCGTCGTAAAGTTGCCAAAGGTCCCCCGTAGGGACGGATGTCCAGTCGTCCTTACCCATGGAAGCCGTCCCCAGCTACTTCCGTCAAACAGGAAGGTCGAGGGGATATCAGGTCGAAGCCCGGTCCGGCAAGCACGATCGGTTGGTCCGGCACGTCCGGCACGCGCCGACGCCTGTCGCCGCTACCGCCTCGTTCTGGTTGTCCGACCGAGCAGGCGCCTCCCAAAGGCCCTTCGCCGGTTGGCTCGTCGGGGGCCAAACATCCGCTGTTCGGCCTGCAATACGCGACTACGCAAATTCTGCAATTCGGTGAATTGAACGATCAGATCCTGATGAGTTTGACGCAGAACAGCCGAAGAATGCATGTGACCACCTACACTCGTTACAAAGATCACCTCGTAACCGCTCAGTGAAATTGCCGGGCTGACGAAGACGCCGGTTCAACTCTGCTGACCAGTTGTTCATCGGTGCTACAGTTAGATTGAAGGCCTTTCCCTGGATTTCGCTCGAAACGAGCATTGGCAGGGTGCTTTCGTTGAAATCAGGCAGTTTGAAAAATTTTCATTCCTCATTTGAGCTCCCCGCCGATACACAAAATCAAAGGATCGCAGCCGTTCTTTGCGTCGGATGAACGCTCCTCGACGATAATATTACTCTGCAGCCTCCCCGGGTTGGATCGCCTCGTTTTAGGCGAAACTTCGTTGAATGTTAGATTTGAATCGCGGATATCCCTATATATCCTTCGTAATATAGCAGCGGTGGACCGATTAGATGGATGTCGATTATGATAGTCAGCGACTCACCCCGCGCCCAAAATACACCTGCCGGGCGAAGTTTACTTGCGTTACTATCAAAAATTGCCCAGAAGGTCGGCTTCCGCCGAAGATTTCGCGTTTTTGCGTTTCGAGCAGAGCCCGGGTTCGTACGGTGGTGCACGCAATTTCAGAGTGAGTTACGTTCACACCGCGGTCAAGCGTTGCGAGATGTGCCTCAACAAGTGCGACACTTTGACATTGCAAATTGGCTTTATGGTTAGCGAACGTTACCGGAGACGTTGCTGGAATAAACTGCCGCATTGTGGGTTTACGAATTGGGCAGAGGAAGCATGCGTCGCATCAGAATTGTCATCGCGGATCGGCACCCGATCGTTTTGGAGGGAATCAGCAGCGTCTTGGCGACGCAGCACGATTTTGCGATCGTGGCCTCATGCGGAGATGCTGCAAGCTGCATCGAGGCAATTCGACTTCTTGTGCCGGACATTGCGCTGGTGGATTTGGGCGCGCCTGAAATGAGCCGGTCTGACTTCCTGGCTCTGGCAAACACCGCGGGCCAGGGTACTCGGGTAGTTTTCTTCGTCGATACGGCTGGCGATGACGCGTTGCAGAAGCTGGTTGCCGACGGGGTCTGTCTCGTCCTCACGAAGCATGCGAAGCCGGAGACGTTAGTCGCCACCCTGCGGAAGGTTGTTCAGATCCGAGGATTGGCGTCACGGTCGCACAGCACTGGGCAGGTTGCTGAAGACTCTCGCGCAGGTGAGGAGAAGTCCCTGACCCAGCTGACGGACCGGGAGCGGCAGATCATGCGGCTCGTATCGGAGGGGCTATCGAATAAGGAAATTGGGCGTTGCCTGAACATTGCCGACGGTACGATCAAAGTCCACCTTCATCACATCTTTCAAAAACTGGACATCAGTAATCGGACAGTTCTCGCGGCATTGGCAATTTCACGGAATGAGGTGCATTCAGCGCCTCGTGAGTCGAGTGCTACCGGTCTTACACAGCGAGATCCCGCCAGCGCGAAATGACGAGGACGTCAAGCGCAACAACGCCTTTTCGACTCACGGGAATCGGGTCTGCCTCTCAAGGAGGTTCTCGGATGTCCAGGCCCGCGGCCCCCGCAGTCCGAGCCACGCTTTTCAGCATGCCGCAGCAAATGAGCCGACGTGCTGGCTGGGCAAGTCAATGCGCTATGCATGCGCTGAAACGATGCTAATTTTCGGCTTTGGTCGCGCTCGAAACCCGAGTGATAGCGCGGTCGCAATCGGCCTTGAGCCTCTCTTCCTCTTCATCTGCGCAATCGACGCCGCCATATGCGGTCGGGCTTCCGGAGCTGCCGCCGGTCGCGAAAGGCCCTTTACCATTGCCTCCGGCACCAGCGGATCCGCCGCCAACGGGTGTCCCTGCAGCAGCATGAGGTGAGCTGGGCCGGCCACCGCCGGGTGCTCCACCCCCTCCGGATGATCCGCCGCTACTGGAGGTCCCCGACCTTACCGCGGAGGACCGGTCGTTGTCGAAGACAGACTGGCTCTTGTCGCCTTGCGTCGCTCCGTTCAGACCGCCCGAACGTGCAATGGCTTTCGAGGTCAGGGAGGTGGACAGAAGCAATGTCATGACCGGGGGCGTCACGGCCGCGAATCTTCCGCATGTCTTCAAAAATGCCCGCCGGTCGTCGTCTTCGTTGCCGTCCCGGGTCACGCTGCGCTCTCCTCGATTTAAATGAAATATAAAAGCATGGTATTATATATTATATTTTAAACAAGGAGTTTTCTTTTGAATGGCGGGAATTGCTGGGCGCGAATCTTCTGGGCCGATCAACGGCAGCATCCAGACTTGCCTTTGAACCTCCCCGGGGCTGGACATGCGGATGTTAGCGGGCGGGATTTGGCGGGATCACGGTCCACGGCCATGATCCTGCGTTGAACCTGTTCATCCCGCAGGCTTTTTTAGCGTTGTTGGCACGGTCGGGCCAGCGGGCGACGTGGTTGCCGAACCATACCGAGAGGCGATGGTCCGAAGTGTGGTCGAGGGCGGGCTGCGGGCGCGGCATTCGGACCGCTGCCTTTCGCAGTCAGCATCGATTGGACCGGAAGCTATGCGGCCGTCCTCATCGGTTGTTGTGCTCTTTGCCTTATTTGCGTGCGGGGCTTGCGCTTTCGCGGTCCAGTGACCGTCCTCCGCGCGGCGAAATTAATAGCCAAGCGAAAGAGTTGGCGAGCGGGATCTCCGCTTCAGGGCGACCCGCGCAATAGTTGATCTCCTAGCGTCCGTCAGGGCGATTGTCCGCACTGGGTCAAAATGCGAAGAACTCAACCTGAGCAAATGTGGTTCGCCAATAGCATCAAGAGCGGCCCTTCACTTAGATGATCGCTGCGAACAGATCCCACCGGCCCGGAAGTCCCTTAAGTTCATGCGATCCGCGCTCGGCGAACCTCAAACCCGCGCCTGCGACGAGATCGGTGACGACCCGCGACACCAAGACTTCGTCAGTCTGCGACTGGGTCATAACGCGCGAAGCTGCATGCACGGCGACGCCGCCTATATCGCGGCCCCTGATCTCGATTTCGCCGGTGTGAAGACCGGCTCGGAGCGCCAAGCCAATCTGTTTTGCAGCTGTTCCAAGCGCGAGAGCGCAACGAACGGCGCGGGCTGGTCCGTCGAAGGTGGCGAGAATGCCATCGCCGGTGGACTTGATCAAAGTGCCGCGATGCTTCTCGACGATTTGCGACGCCAGTTCATCGTGACTGTCGAGCAATTTGCGCCATGCCCGATCGCCGGTTTCGGCGGCGCGGCGCGTTGAATCGACAATATCCGTGAACAGGACCGTGGCGAGAACGCGATCGATATCCTCCGGCGAGCCGTCGCGATGCCCCGTCATGAACTCTTCGATATCGCCAAGCAGCTCGTCGCGATCGCTGAAGCCGAAATATGGACTGTGGTCATCTCCCGCATATTCGATGAATCGCGCGCCGGGAATCCCCGCGGCTAAATCGCGGCCATGCTCGACCGGTACCTGCACGTCGCCGTGACGATGCAGCACGAGCGTCGGAGCGCGTACGTTCTCAAGCAGCTGACTCACATCGATCGACGCATTCAGCAGGGCAAACTGCTTTATGGCTCCGGGACTGGCTGCAAGCCTTTCATACTTGGCGAATTGCGCTACGGCGGCAGGATCGGTCGCGAGGCTGGGAGCAACTCTGTTGATCATCGCGCCCGTGCCCCACGACTTCATGAGCTGTATGGCCTGTTGCTCGCCGTCTCCGGGCAAGTCGCGTCGCCGTCGATAGCCGCCAAAGAGGATGAGTTTGGATACGCGCTCGGGATAGGTGGCAGCAAACATGACGCTCATCGCGCATCCCTCGGAAACGCCAAGCAGCGCGGCCTGGGTTGACCCGATGCTATCCATGACGGCGCGAACATCATCCATCCGCTGTTCGAGTGAAGGGGCTCCGGCTACCCTGTCGGAGAGCCCCTGGCCTCTCTTGTCGAAGGAAACCACGCGGGCGAAGGTCGAAAGACGGCGCATGAACGCGGTATAGCCGCGCAGTTCATGCAAGAATTCGACATGCGAAATGATGCCCGGGACCATGATGATATCGATGGGTCCGCTACCCAGCGTTTGATAGGCGATATTGACGTCGCCGCTGAGCGCATAGCGCGTCTCCGGCATGGCAAAATCGATCATCAGTCACTTCCTTGACGGCTAAGGTCCCCACCGCCGAAGCAAACAGGCGACATCGTTCGTCACCTGGTCGGCGCGCAGCGGGCATCTTATCGTACGGGCAGCTCAACAGGGCTAGAGCAATGGCCTCGAAATGTCGCAAAAGCAGCTGTAGAGGCCGAGCGAGACCGTGGTCCGGTTCGCCCGCCCCATGCGAACTTCTGCACCAGATCACTAGCGCGGGACATCACAGGGGGCTCCGTCAAAGCGGACGCGCGCGGCATGGATGTCGGAATAACGACGATCGGCCCAATCGACGAGGCTCGCCATCGGCTCCAGCAGGGATTGGCCTAGCGGGGAAAGGCAATACTCAACGCTCGGTGGTTTGGTCGGAAAGACATTGCGGGTGACAAGTCCGTCGCGCTCCAGGTCGCGCAGCGTCTGGGTGAGCATGCGCTTCGAGATGTCGCGGATGGCTCGATGAAGCTCGCTGAAGCGCTGCGGTCGCGTCGCGAGGGTCATGATCATGAGTATGCTCCACTTATCGCCGATGCAGTCGAGTACGTCGCGCACCGGGCAGTGTACGGATTCTGCTGACCGGGCGTCGTCCGATTGATATCGGCTGAATCGCTCGATCGCGCTCAATGCGTCGCTCATGCCGGTCTCCTTTTTCTCTCCTGGTTACAAAAAACTGCCTCCTTACGGTGCAGACCTCAGGTCTCTATGTGAGACTTACCCTAGAACGTAGACCATTTAACACCGGGAGAATACGTATGTTTCTAGTCACGGGAATCACGGGAAAAGTCGGCGGCGCAACGGCCAGGCATCTGCTGGCCCAAGGTAAGAAAGTACGCGCGCTGGTTCGCGATCGCGCGAAGGCGGCAAGCTGGTCAGACCAGGGCGTGGAACTGGTCGACGGCGACTGGAACAATGCGGCCGCCATCGAACGGGCGCTCAAGGGCGTCGACGGCGCGTTTGTCATGTTGCCGGCGGTCTGGGCCCCCTCGCCGGACTTTAGGGAAGCCAAGGGGGTCATCGCGAACTATGTCGAGGCGTTGACCAAGGCCGCGCCCCCGCGGGTCGTCGGGCTCTCGTCGATGGGTGCGAACAGAACCAGCGGGTTGGGGATGATCACAGCCCTGTCGTTGCTGGAGCAGAGCCTTCGCAAACTGACATCGCCGACTGCCTTCGTGCGCGCCGGCGGGTTTTTCGAAAATTTCCTTTACGGCCTGCACGCCGCCCAGGGCGGCACGCTCCCCGTCTACTACAATCCGACCAACCGCAAATCGACCATGGCCGCGACGAACGACATCGGTGCCGAGGCGGCGACGCTGCTGACCGGGCCGGCGTGGTCGGGGCATCGCGTCATCGAACTTGGTTCGATGGTCAGCGCGGATGAAGTCGCAGTGCAACTGGGCGATGTCATGCAGCGCGAAGTCAGGGCGTTCGCAGTGCCGCGAGCCGAGTGGTCGGCAGCGTTCGAGCAGTTCGGCATCCCGAAGGGCCAAACTGGACCGGCTGAAGCGATGTTCGAGGCCGTTAACGCGGGCTGGATGGACCTCGGCGTAGCGGGCACGGAGCACGTCGCCGGCACAACGCTGCCCCGCGATGTCTTCGCGGCGGCCCAGAAGACCGCCACGGCGTAGGTCCGGATCAGCGATGAGATGCGACTTTCGAACCTGCTCCGGAAAGTCGCATCTCCTTCGGAATGAATGCGTCGCGGCCGCCCCTCCCTTGGCGGCCACACAAGTCCTCCGGCGCCCTCATCAGAAAAGGATAGACAAATGTCAAAGAGTTCCTGGAGCCAAGTCTCGGCCTTGGCGCTTGCTGTTTTCTTCGTCGTGGGATCGCTCAGCAACATCTTCGCTCCGGGGTCCATCTACGAGGAATATCTTCGGTGGGGATACCCACACTGGTTCCATTTCGTGACCGGATCGCTAGAACTCACGACCGCCGTTCTGCTGGTGCGGGCACGAACGCGGCTGTGGGGCTCGGCGCTCGGCTGCACAGTGATGTTGGCGGCGCTCGCGACCGTCACACTGCACGGCGAATATGGGCACGCGGTGGCGCCGCTTGTCGTCGCGACACTATCGATAGTCGTCGGCTGGATCGCCTCGCGGAAAGCGGCTCCCCGGCCCGGCATGACCGACGCTACTGGAGAGCCGAGGGATTGTCTGCGTGCGAACGTTCGCGGCTGAAACTGGATGTCCACCTACCAATGTTTGGCCCTAGCTGACCCCGCGTTTGATCGGCTGCTGCGTGTTCTGCAGCTACGGGTCGATCCCGTGTCCGCCGATCCAGTCCGGCGATGAGGACCGACAGTCCTGCTGCGGCTGAGATCCGGCAGGTTTGGCTGGCGAACATGTGAACCGGGCTGGCTTCCATAGTTTCACTTTCCGTGGGATGGTCGTGCCATGCATTTGCGGCGACTGCTCAAACTCGCTCTCGCGCTCTTTGTGAGCCTCGGCCTGATGCTGGCGCCTCTGATCACGCCGGCCGCCGCTGCGCACGCGCGATCGGCCGTGATGGCCAACATGTCCATGTCGGCCGACATGCCCTGTTGTCCGGAGGAGCAGAAGAGCAAGGACTGTCAAGACTGTCCGCTGGTTGCAATGTGCGTGTTGAAGACGGCCCAGGCGGGACCCTCTGCGGCCGCCGCCCTTCCGCTGCGGCACGCAATCCGGACCACCCACTCAGTGGCGGACGACGTGGTCGGCGACGGTTTGATCCGTCCACCTCCCGACCAACCCCCTCGAATCCTGGCCTGAACGGCGCTTGACGCCGATTGCGTCCGTGCGCTTTGCGCCCGGATGGCGCACGCCGCCTCGGCGGCGAATTCAGGACATCGAGGACACACAACATGAAGACGTCTACCTTCGCGCGGGCCGTCCAGGCCGCGTTGATCGCTGCGACCATCGGCGGCACAAGCACGGCCGCATTGGCCGACATCAAGGACTACACGTTCGAGCTCGTCGACCAGTCGGTCCAGGCCGGGCCCGACAAGATCATCACCGTCAGGCTCGTGAACACCAAAACCGGCAAACCGGTGCCGGAGGCGGTGATCTTCGCCAGCCGTTTGGACATGGCTCCGGACGGGATGCAGGAGATGGCGACCAAGGTCACGGCCATGCCCGGGACCGAGCCCGGCACCTACCGCTTCAAGGCAAGCTTTGGCATGGCGGGACGGTGGCAGCTTTCGCTGGGCGCCAAGGTCCAGGGCGAGACGGGTAGCGTCGAGAACAAGCTCGTCATCACGGCGCACAAATGACCCGCCCCATCGCCACAAGCCTGGTCGCCGCGTTGATCGCGGCGGCCGGGATCGCATTCGTCATCGCCGGCCCGCAGCGGCCGGCGGCTCGAGCCGTGATCGGCCTCGCTGCGGCCGAGGAGAGCGGCGCCCCGATCTACTACCAGGATCCGGACGGCAAGCCGTCTTACTCGCTTGTGCCAAGAAAGACGCCGGATGGCCGGGATTACCGCGCCGTGCCCGCTGGCGCCGACGTCGGCTTCGACGACGACCAGCCGGCGACAACGGCCGGCGATTCCGGAGCGCGACGGATCAAATACTACCGCAATCCCATGGGCCTGCCGGACACCTCCCCGGCGCCGAAGAAGGATTCCATGGGGATGGACTACATCCCGGTCTACGAGGGCGAGGACAGCGACGACGGCTCCGTCAAGCTCTCCCCGGGGAAGATCCAGCGTACCGGCGTCAAGTCGGAGCCCGCAGCGAGGCGGGTGATCCGGACCGTCGTCAGGGCGCCGGGCACGATCGCCCTCGACGAGCGGCGGATTTCCGTGATCGCAATGCGGGCGGAAAGCTTCATCCTTAAGGTCGCCGACGTCACCACCGGATCGCATGTTGCCAAGGGCCAGCCCCTGATGGAGGTCTACAGCCCCGCGGTGTCCTCCGCGGCGGCCGAGTACCT
This sequence comes from Bradyrhizobium sp. LM2.9, assembly GCF_054056555.1. NCBI lineage: Bacteria > Pseudomonadati > Pseudomonadota > Alphaproteobacteria > Hyphomicrobiales > Nitrobacteraceae > Bradyrhizobium > Bradyrhizobium sp. LM2.9. The sequence continues at coordinate 3,555,121 of NZ_JBSRYJ010000002.1, read as the reverse complement.
GACCACCATCACGTCGAAGACGACCAGCGGCGACGTTCAGTATGGCCGTGGATCGCGGCAGCGCCTGATGAATCTGGATGTGCCCGATGCTGCGATCTCCGCCATCGAGAAGAGCCGGACCGTGCCGACCTCGATCGAGTGGACTTCGCCGCGCGACGGCATCGTACTGGAGCGCAATGCCATCGAAGGCATGCGCGTGCAGCCCGGCGGCGTCCTGTTCCGGATCGCCGACCACTCCGTAGTTTGGGCGCTGATCGACGTCGCCGAACGCGATCTGGGCATGATCGCCAAGGGCCAGCCCGTCGCGGTGAAGGCGCGGAGCTTTCCGGGCCGGGAGTTCACTGGGCAGGTCCAGGTGATCTATCCCGAGATCAACAAGGAGACCCGGACCGCGCGCGTCCGCGTTGAACTGCAGAATCCGGACCTGATCCTGCTGCACGACATGTACGTCGACGCCGACATCGACACCGGTAGCGGCGAGGCCGTCCTCGCGGTGCCGGAGAGCGCCGTGATGGACACCGGGAGCCGGCAGGCCGTTTTCATCGACAAGGGGCAGGGTCGGCTGGAGCCGCGCGAGGTCAAGCTCGGCCACCGGGGAGGCGGCTTCGTGGAGATCCGGCAGGGCCTCGCGGAGGGCGATGCCGTGGTGGTCTCGGCGAATTTCCTGATCGATGCCGAAAGCAACCTGAAGGCCGCCCTGAAGGGCTTTGCCGAAGGGGCGCAGCAATGATCGCACGCCTCATCGCCTGGTCCGCCCGCAACCTGCTGCTGGTCCTGTTCGGGACCGGCTTCGCCGCCGCGGCGGGACTGTACGCGCTTCTGCATCTGCCGCTCGATGCCATCCCGGATCTCTCGGATACCCAGGTGATCGTCTACACCGAGTACCCCGGCCAGGCGCCGCAGGTGATCGAGGACCAGGTCACCTATCCGCTGACGACGGCGATGCTGACGGTCCCGAAATCGAAGGTGGTCCGCGGCTTCTCGTTCTTCGGCGTCTCTTTCGTGTACGTGATCTTCGAGGACGGCACGGACATCTATTGGGCGCGCTCGCGCGTGCTGGAATTCCTCAATGGCGCCAGCGCGCGCCTGCCGGCCGGTGTCACACCCACGATCGGTCCCGACGCGACCGGCGTCGGCTGGGTCTACCAGTACGCGGTGATGTCGAAGGAACTGAACCTCGCCGACACGCGGACCCTCCAGGACTGGAATCTGAAGTTCGCGCTGGCCAAGGCCGAGGGCGTCGCGGAAGTCGCGAGCGTCGGCGGGTTCGTCAAGCAGTACAACGTGATCCTCGATCCGCAGCGCATGCGCGACCGGGGGATCACCATGCAGAAGATGCGTGACGCCATCCGCGCCAGCAACGCCGACGTCGGCGGGCGAACGGTCGAACTCTCCGAATTCGAGTACGTCATCCGCGGCAAGGGCTACATCAAGTCGATCAATGACTTGGGCGACATCGTGCTGAAGACGTCCGGCGGCACGCCCGTGCTGCTGCGCGACGTCGCAAGGGTCGAACTCGGCCCCGACGAGCGGCGCGGCATCGCGGAGCTGAACGGCGAGGGCGAAGTCGCCAGCGGCATCGTGCTGCAGCGCTTCGGCCTCAATGCTCTGGAGGTGATCCAGAACGTCAAGAAGCGCTTCCGGGAGATCGCCTCGAGTCTGCCGAAGTCCGTCGAGATCGTCCCGGTCTACGATCGCTCCAACCTGATCTACGCGGCAATCGACACCCTCAAGCACACGCTGTTCGAAGAAAGCGTCGTTGTCGCGCTGGTCTGCATCGTGTTCCTGCTGCACGTGCGCAGCGCGCTTGTCGCGATCCTGATGCTGCCGGTCGGCATCTTGATGGCGTTCGGTGCCATGAAGCTGCTCGGCCTCGGCTCCAACATCATGAGCCTCGGCGGCATCGCAATCGCGATCGGCGCCATGGTCGATGCGGCCATCGTCATGATCGAGAACGCGCACAAGCACCTCGAACGCGCCGAGCCGGGAAAGTCCAGGATCGACGTCCTGATCGCCGCCGCGGCCGAGGTCGGACCGGCGCTGTTCTTCAGCCTGCTGATCATCACGGTGTCGTTCATGCCGATCTTCACGCTCGAATCGCAGGAGGGGCGGCTGTTCAGCCCGCTTGCGTTCACCAAGACGTTCTCGATGGCGGCCGCCGCGCTCCTCTCGGTGACGTTGGTGCCGGCGCTGATGGTGATCTTCGTGCGCGGGCGGATCGTTCCGGAGCACCGGAATCCGATCAACCGGTTCCTGATCTGGATCTACCGCCCGGTGATCAAGGGCGTCATGCGGGCGAAGACGCTGGTGGTCGTGCTCGCGCTCGCCGTGCTGGCCGTGAGCATCTGGCCGGCGCGCCAGCTCGGCACCGAGTTCATGCCGAACCTCAACGAAGGCACGCTGCTCTACATGCCGACCACGCTGCCGGGCATCTCCGTCACCAAGGCCGGCGAACTGATGCAGACCCAGGACCGAATCATTCGATCCTTTCCGGAAGTCGCCTCGGTCTACGGCAAGGCAGGGCGCGCTGCGACCGCCACCGATCCGGCACCGCCCGAGATGTTCGAAACCCTCGTCAACCTCAAGCCGAAGGAAGAGTGGCGCCCCGGCATGACCATCGACAGGCTCATCGCCGAGATGGACAAGGCGCTGCAGTTTCCCGGGGTGTCGAACGCCTGGACCATGCCGATCAAGGCGCGCATCGACATGCTGTCGACGGGAATCAGGACGCCTATCGGGGTCAAGGTGATCGGGACGGATCTCGTCGAGATCGACAAGCTCGCCAAGCAGATCGAGCAGGTCCTCAAAACCGTTCCGGGCACCTCATCGGCCTACGCCGAGCGCGGGATCGGCGGCTACTACCTCGAGGTCACGCCGGACAGGACCGCGCTGGCGCGTTACGGCATCATGGTCCAAGACGTGCAGGACACGATCGCTATGGCGCTGGGCGGGCAGACGGTGACCACCACCGTGGAAGGCCGGCAGCGCTTCACCGTCAACATGCGCTATCCGCGCGATCTGCGCGACAATCCGCAGGCTATCGCCAACGACGTGCTGGTGCCGATGCCCGCCGGCGGCGCTGTGCCGCTCGGCGAGGTGGCGAAGGTCGCGCCGGCGCGCGGGCCGACCTCGATCCGGACCGAGAACGGGCAGCTCGCGACCTACGTCTACGTCGACATCCGCGACCGCGACCTCGGGGGCTACGTCGCGGATGCGAAAACCGCCGTGCAGGCCAGCATCCGGTTTCCGGCCGGCTACTACGTGATGTGGAGCGGCCAGTACGAATACCTGGAGCGGGCCACCGCGCGGCTGAAGATCGTTGTTCCCCTGACGATGATGATCATCTTCCTGCTACTCTACCTGAACTTCCGCTCGATCACCGAGACGATGATCGTCATGCTCTCGCTGCCTTTCGCGCTGGTCGGCGGATTTTGGCTGATGTGGTGGCTGGGCTTCAACCTCTCCGTTGCCGTCGCCGTCGGCTTCATCGCGCTCGCCGGCGTCGCGGCCGAGACCGGCGTTGTCATGCTAATCTACCTCAACCAGGCGCTGGCGGAGACTGCGGCGAGGCGTGCCGCCGAGGGGCGGGCCCTGACCCGCGGCGATCTCTACGACGCCGTCATGGAGGGCGCGGTGGAGCGCGTCCGACCCAAGATGATGACAGTGGTCGCGATCATGGCGGGCCTGCTGCCGATCATGTGGAGCACCGGGACCGGCTCCGAAATCATGCAGCGGATCGCGGTGCCGATGATCGGCGGGATGATCTCCTCCACGCTGCTGACGCTGATCGTGATCCCGGCGATCTTCGGATTGGTGAAGGGCTTCGGACTTCCGCCCGGTGATCAGGGCAGGGCCCAGTCGGCAGATCAGACAAAGGGGCCCGTCAAGGAGCGAGTGCTGCAGCCTGTTAAATAAGATCGACAAGGCGCCATGCGCGAAGTCCTCGAGCTGGGCATGGCACGACTTAGACGATCGAACGGCACGATCGAGCGTGGCCGACGCACCGTCAGTGCGGGCCCAACTTGCGTATGGACGGAGTTGATCCGAACTTCGCGGTACGCTGGACCCCAGCGACCAGATGAACGATCGATCGAGCGGTATGCCGAGTACTGCAGCTTCAGGTAGGTAACGTGCGCGGTCGCGAATGGGATGCCGGCTCGCGGGGAAGGGCGACTTCACCCCTTGCAACTCCAGGAGTTTCGCGTGGAGCTCTTTCCAGGGAGCTTTCCAGAAGGGAGTTTTGATGGCGTACGAAGTTCTAAAGGCGAGCGGCGGAACGAGGATGCGGGAGCGGCTTCGCTCAAGTAACGCAAACGGACGCGTTCGTCAGCCGGTGCCGTTCAATCGTAGCTAAGCCGCTCGGATTCCTCGCGAGTGTAGTCTCTTGCGTGAATACGATCGGCGTATCTGGTGGAGATCGGCCCAAAGGCTGGCGGCAACGGGCCGTCGGTGAAGAGGTGGTGACAATCGTCGAGATGGCCGCCTCGCACCGTCGCGTTGCGACCGAACTTGGTCGTGTCAGCGACGAGCACCGCCGTGCGCGAATTGGCGACGATTGATTGACGTGCTTGAACCTCGTCCATATGAAAATCCAGCAGCGCGCCGTCTTGATCGATGCCGCCCGACACCGAAGATCCCGTAGTCGGCTCGAAAACCCGCGAAGAAGCGCGCGGCGGCCTCGCCAACAATATCCCGATCAAGTGGGCGGAGGGTGCCGCCGGCGATCGTAATCTCGACTTCAGGGTTTTGTGCGAATGCAGCAGCCACGTTCAGATTGTTGGTGATGACGCGCAGATCCTGACGACGGGATAGTGCCTGCGCAACGTATTCTGGCGTCGTGCCAAGTCCGATCATCAGCGATGCTCCATCGGGAATGAACCTGGCGGTCGCATGCGCAATGCGCTGCTTGGCGACGGCGTTCAAACCTTGCCGGCTTCCATATGCCAAATTCTGGTTCTGGACGGGAAGGCTGACACCGCCGTGGATTCGCCGGAGCAATCCTTGGTCGCAGAGCGCATTCACGACACGGCGAATGGTCTGCTGCGTCACCTCAAAACGCGTCGCAAGTTGCTCGATCGAGGCGAAGCCTTGCTCGCGCACGATCTCTAGTATGGGGGCTCGACGTGAGGTGGAGGTCTTGAGCATAATTGATCCGTTCCAACCAAAGTATCATTTGAACGCTTAGGACGCAATTTTCTGTTTCATATGGGGTCACACTATGTTCATATGAACATAATAATTGCTGCGCCGATGAAGTTGCGCGGTCTGGAGGAACGGCATGGATCGGTCTGCTTGGGGTGAGGAGCCTTTGGCTGCTCCGCGAGGGCAGGACAAAGCCGGTATGAATGGCCACGCCGGTGCCCGGCACCGAACCCGGCATTTGAGAGCGAACAGACCATGTCAGCGATTACGCTGAGCCACGTCTCCAAATTTTGGGGATCGATGCGCGCTGTCGATGACGTCAGCCTGACAGCCGACGAAGGCTCGCTGCTGGTGCTGCTCGGGCCCTCCGGATGCGGCAAGTCGACGACGCTTCGATTGATCGCGGGCCTCGAGGAGGCCGCCGTCGGCACGATCACTATTGGCGGCATCGATGTTACGCATCTCACTCCGGCGCAACGGAAGATCTCAATGGTCTTCCAGTCCTACGCCCTGTTTCCGCATCTAAGCGTGGCCGAGAACATCGTCTTCGGACTGCGCGTGCGCCGCGTGTCTCGCGCCGAGCGGGACGAGCGGCTCCGGCGCGTCGCCGACATCGTCGGACTCAGTGGTCTGCTGGAGCGCAAGCCGTCGCAATTGTCCGGCGGGCAACGCCAGCGGGTAGCGCTCGGCCGGGCTATTATCGCGGAGGCGCGCGTCTGCCTCATGGACGAGCCGCTTTCAAATCTGGACGCCAAGTTGCGGCACGAGATGCGGACGGAAATCCGCGCGCTGCAGCAGCGCCTCGGCATCACCATGGTCTACGTGACCCACGATCAGACTGAGGCGATGACGATGGCGGACCGCGTCGTGCTGATGCGCGACGGCCGCGTCGAGCAGAACGGCTCGCCGGAAGAACTCTACAATCGTCCGGCAACGGCTTTCACGGCACGGTTCATTGGCACGCCGCCGATGAATCTCGTGCGCCAGGGCGACAAGCTCATTGGCCTCAGGCCGGAGCACATCCGCATCGTCTCCGGCGGCGATCATGTTGTGCGCGTCAAGGCCGTCGAGCATCTCGGCGCGGACAGCATCGTGCTGTGCGAGATGGGTGGGCAGCCCATCTCGGTGCGGCTTGACGGCTTCAGCAAGGTTCGACCGGGCGAGGATATCCGGATTGCCTGGGATGCGGATTACGAACACCGGTTCGATTCGACCACGGAAGTTCGGTTGGAGAGCATTGTCAAAGAGGGCCGTCTGGCAGCATCCGACCGATGAGGGCGGCGGTGTCAGGGCGGATAACGAAGGAGACTAGGATGTTTGCGCGCCGAACAATGTTGATGGCAGCTGCTTTCGCTGCGCTGTCCATGGGCGCCGCCCGTCCGGCGGCAGCGGTGGACCTCACGATGTACTATCCGGTCGCGGTCGGCGGTCCCGTCACCAAGATCATCGATGACATGGTCTCGCGCTTCGAGAAGGACAATCCGGACGTCAAGGTGACGGCGGTCTATGCCGGCAATTACACGGACACGATGACCAAGGCGATGACAGCGATGAAGGGCGGCCAACCGCCGCAATTGTCGGTGCTGCTGTCCACCGACGTGTTTACGCTCATGGACGAGAACGCGATCGTGCCGATCGACGGCCTCGTCAGCGACAAGGCGTGGTTCAAGGATTTTTATCCGGCGTTCATGGCGAACGGGCAGATCGACGGCAAGACCTGGAGCATCCCGTTCCAGCGTTCGACGATCGTGCTGTACTGGAACAAGGAGGCCTTCAAGGAAGCCGGCCTCGATCCGGAGAAGGCACCGGCGTCCTGGGACGAACTGGTCGAGATGTCGAAGAAGCTCGTCAAGAAGGACGGTGCCGGAAACACCACGCGCTGGGGTGTCGAAATTCCCTCGACCGGTTACGCCTACTGGATGCTGCAGGCGCTGGCCATCGAGAACGGCCAGAAGATGATGAACGAGCCCGGCAATGAGGTGTATCTGACCGCACCGAAGACGGTCGCCGCGCTGGACTACTGGGTCGATCTGTCGCGCAAGCACAACGTGGCGCCGGCGGGCAGCATCGACTGGGCCACACTGCGCACCGACTTCCTCGAAGGCAAGACGGCGATGATGTGGCACACCACCGGCAACCTGACGGCGGTCAAGGATGCCGCGAAGTTCCAGTTCGGTGTGGCCATGCTTCCGGCCAAGGAGCAGCGCGGATCGCCGACCGGCGGGGGCAATTTCTATATCTTCAAAAGCGCGTCCCCGGAGCAGCAGAAGGCAGCCGTCAAGTTCATCCAGTGGATGACGGCGCCAGACCGCGCAGCGGAATGGAGCATGAAGACGGGCTACGTGGCTGTGTCCCCGGCCGCCTACAAGACCAGCGTGATGACGGAATATGCCAAGGGCTTCCCGCAAGCGACCGTCGCGCGCGATCAGCTGGAATACGCGGTGCCGGAACTCTCAGTCCACGAGAACGGCCGCATCTACAAGTTCGTCGGCGATGCCGTGCAAGCCGCGATCACCGGCACGCAGAAGCCGCAGGAGGCGCTCGCCGCAGCCCAGCAGCAGGCCGATCGCGTCTTGCGCGCCTACAAGTAAGGAAACGGCGGGGTGGCGGCTCGCCGCCGCCATCCCGCTGATACAGGGATGTCCGATACCGTCGCCTCATCAAAGGCTTCTCCGCGCCGCGCCGGCTCACAGGCGTGGTGGAATGCTGTGAACGCCTGGCTGCTGCTGTTGCCGGCGGCAGTGCTGTTGATCGCGTTTACCCATTACCCGATCCTCGCGACGGTCCGGCATTCGCTGTTCATCACACGCCGCAATGGCACCGAGGTCTTTGTCGGCCTCGACAGTTATCAGGCTATGGCGGCCGACCCGATCTTCTGGAAGGCGCTGGTCAATAATTTCTGGTTCGCGCTCGGCACAGTTCCGACGTCGATCGCGCTGGCGCTGGTCATGGCGATCTGGGTCAATCGCAACATGCGCGGCCGCGGCTTTCTGCGTTTGGCCTATTTTACTCCGACCGTACTGCCGATGATCGCGGTCGCGAACATCTGGCTGTTCTTCTACACCCCGGATTACGGGCTGCTCGATCAGTTGCGCGGAAACTTTGGCCTCGCCGGCTGGAATTGGCTCGGCGATCCCTCGACGGTCATGGGCTGCCTGATCGTCATGGTGATCTGGAAGGAAGCCGGCTTCTTCATGATCTTCTATCTCGCGGCCCTCCAGCAGCTCTCGCCGGATCTCGAAGAGGCTGCGTCCATCGAGGGGGCGAGCCGATGGTACACATTCCGCCGGATCACGTTCCCGCTGCTGATGCCGACCACTCTGTTCGTCGCGATCAACGCGGTCATCAACTCGTTCAAGCTGGTCGATCACCTCGTCATCATGACCAAGGGCGGTCCTAACAACGCCAGCACGCTGTTGCTCTACTACATCTACGAAGTCGCCTTCACGTTCCAGGATTCATCCTACGCGGCGACGTTGACGGTGGTGCTTCTGGTGCTGCTGAGCGCCGTCGCGCTGATCAAGTTCGGCTATCTCGATCGCAGGATCCACTATCAATGAGAGGCCGGACGCATCCCATCGAGGCTGTCGCCGCGTGGCTTCTGGCGCTGATCTGGCTCGCGCCACTGGCCTATGCCTTCTGGAGCGCACTGCATCCGGCCGCCTATGCAACGTCGTTCAGCTTGTCCGCACCCTGGACGCTGGAGAACTTTGCCCGCGCCTGGAAGCAGGCGCCGTTCGCCCGCTACTACCTCAATACGATAGTGCTGGTGACGCTGGTTCTGGTCGGGCAACTCATCCTGTCGACGCTGGCGGCCTATGCGTTTGCACGCTTCAAGTTCAAGGGCAGCGGCATCGCCTTCGCGCTTGTCCTGCTGCAATTGATGATCATGCCCGACGTGCTGATCGTCGAGAATTATCGCGCAATTGCCAAGCTCGGCCTGCTGGACACAATCCCCGCGATTGCGTTGCCTTATCTCGCCAGCGCCTTCGGCATCTTCCTGCTTCGGCAGACCTTTAAAAGCGTCCCTCAGGAACTCGTCGATGCGGCCCGGGTCGAAGGGTCTGGACCATTAGGGATTCTCTGGCGGGTCTATGTCCCGCTGGCGCGTCCGACCTACGTGGCATTCGGCCTCGTGTCAGTCAGCTACCACTGGAACAATTTCCTGTGGCCGCTGATCGTGACGAACTCTGTCGAAGCGCGCCCGCTCACCGTGGGCCTTGCGGTGTTCGGCGCGCCGGAGACCGGCGTGGACTGGTCGGTCATCACGGCGGCAACGGTGATGACCATGGCACCGCTGCTGATCGCGTTCCTGCTCTTCCAGCGGCAGTTCGTCCAATCCTTCATGCGCGCGGGAATTCGTTGATGCGGCTTCTCACCTGGAACATTCAGTGCGGCAAGGGTTGCGACGGCGTTACTGATCTGGCGAGGATCGTCGAGGTCGCAAGCGAAACAATGGATGCCGACGTCTTCTGCTTCCAGGAGGTGAGTTCGAACTTCTCCAGGCACGACGGGGGAGGGGATCAGAGCGCAGAGCTCGCCGCGCTACTGCCGGGCTACATGGCGATATTTCGGCCTGCGATCGAAACCGTTGATCAGGCAGGCCAACTGCATCGCTTCGGCAACATGACCCTATCGCGCCTGCCGGTCGTGCAGATCAACAACCACATCCTGCCGTGGTCTGGCGCAGGCACGGTGCGCAGCATGCGGCGCCATGCCCTGGAAGTAACGGTCCAGGCTGCGTTTGGTGCGATCCGTATCGTCAATACCCATCTCGAATATTATTCGGTCGCCCAGCGGGAGGCGCAGATCAAGCGTTTGCTGGACCTGCAGGAGGATGCATCGATCAGTCCCAAGGCACCGACCGGACGGCCCGTCGAGCCCTATGAAAGCCAGACGGTCGCCGCGTCGAGCCTGATGTGCGGCGATTTCAATTGTGACGTTGCGGATCCCCAGCACGCCATGATCGATCGATCGAATCGGCCGGGCCTCAACTATCGCGATGCCTGGACAGCTAGTCGTCCAGACCGGCAGCGGTCGCCGACCTGCGGGCTATACGATCACGCGCAATGGATAGCAGGACCTGATTGCCGAGATTTTATTTTCGTGACGGAGGATTTGGCGAGCCGTGTCCTTGGCGTCGATGTTAATGGCAAGACAGATGCTTCCGATCATCAGCCGCTTTTCGTCGAATTGGCGGATTAAGATGGGCGGATTCGAGGGGCTGTTGCGCGCCTCGCGCAGCTGAAGGTCATCTGAATTCGGGCCTCGGCGCGCGACTATTGTCGAGCGGCGATGGCCGTGATCTCGAGTCTGACGCCCGGACCGAGATCGGCCACGCCGATTGCGGCGCGCGCCGGCAGATGAGCTTCTGCAAAATGCGCCTTCCAGGTCGCATTGAACTCTGCCTTCTCCTTGAGGTTGGTCATGTAGATGGTCACCTGCAAGACGTTGGTCAGATCGGATCCGAGGGTCTTGAGTAGCTGCGCCAGCTGCCCGAGCACGTCGTTCGCCTGGCCCGACATATCGAGGCTCGTGTCCTCGGGGACGATCCCACCGATGTAAAGCACGCCATTATGCTCGACCGCTTCGTGGAGCAGACCTTCGTAGGGCAAGACGCGCTTGATCATGATGAGACCGATGTTGCTGTGGGATGGGCGGCATATCGCACATTTCAATGTCACTGTCGTTGCAAGAGATTTCGCAGTGCTTCCTAAGACGAATTGCACTGCTCGAATAAGGCTTGGTAAGGCGTTGAAAATAAAAGTAGAAAACTGGCCAACAAATCGCCGCCGGTCGTTCCCTCGAACGTCCGCCAAGCCGTCCTTGCACGAGCGCCCGGCATTTCCGCCGACCCTGATCCCGACGACATCGGGAAACGGATCGTTATACTGCCAACCGAATTGACACGGGACGGGCCGGGACCGTGCCACGCCCGGAACAAGGATCAGACGATGGACGATACGATTGGCTTCCCCGACCCCGGCCTCGACCTGTCCGACGGCTTCAAGCCGCACACTTCGCATTGGGGCGTGTTCTCGGCGCGGCAAAGCGAAGCCGGGCTCGAGGTCAGGGCCTATGCGGGTGATCCCGATCCGAACGGCATCATCGACAATTTTCCCGGCGCGCTGCGCCACCAGGCCCGCATCACCCAACCCGCGATCCGCCGCGGCTGGCTCGAACGCGGTCCCGGTCCCGACGATCGGCGCGGCCGCGACGAATTCGTCTCCGTCAGCTGGGAGAAGGCGCTCGATCTGCTCGGCGACGAGCTGGCACGCATCCGTGACACGCGCGGCCCCGGCGCGGTGTTCGGCGGCTCCTATGGCTGGTCGAGCGCGGGCCGCTTCCACCACGCCCAGAGCCAGGTGCATCGCTTCCTCAACATCGCCTTGGGCGGCTATGTGCGTTCGGTGAATTCCTATTCCTCCGGCGCGTCCTCGGTGCTGCTGCCGCAGATCCTCTGCGGCTACGAGGACATCACCAAGCGCAACGTCACCTGGGAGCAGATCGCTGCCGACACCGAGATCGTGCTGGCGTTCGGCGGCATGGCGCTGAAGAACTCGATGGTCGCCGGCGGTTCGATCAGCAAGCATGTCGAGCGCGGCGCGATGGAGGCTGCGCACCGGCGCGGCTGCGAGTTCATCCTGGTCAGTCCGTTGCGTGAAGACCTGCCTGTCGAGGCCGGCGCCGAATGGATGACATGCGTGCCCGGCACCGACACCGCGCTGATGCTCGGCATTGTTCATACCCTGGTCGCGGAAAACCTCCACGACCAGGGTTTCCTCGATCGCTACACCGAGGGCTGGCCCGTCTTCCTGCGCTATCTCACTGGCGATAGCGACGGCCAAGCCAAGGACGCCGAATGGGCCGCAGCGATCTGCGGCGTGGATGCGGACAGGATTCGGCAGCTCGCGCGCCGGCTCGCCGGCAAGCGCGCGCTCATCACCGTCTCCCATTCGCTCCAGCGCGCCGAGCATGGCGAGCAGCCGGTGTGGATGGGCATGGTGCTGGCGGCGGCGCTCGGCCAGATCGGCCTTCCCGGCGGCGGCTACGCCTATTCGTTGGGTGCGATCGGTTATTACGGCCGCCGCGTCAACGACGTGCCGGGGCCGACGCTGGGGCAGGGCCGCAACGCTGTCCGCGATTTCATTCCGGTGGCGCGCATCGCCGACATGCTGCTCAACCCTGGAAGCACCTATCGCTACAATGGCGAGACGCGCACCTATCCGGACATCCGCCTCGTCTACTGGGCTGGCGGCAATCCCTTCCATCACCACCAGGATATCAACCGCCTGCGCAAGGCGTTTGCGAAAGTCGACACGCTGGTCGTGCACGAGCTCGCCTGGACTGCCACGGCCCGGCATGCCGATATCGTGCTGCCCTCGACGATGACGCTCGAGCGCGAAGACATCGGATATTCCAGCAACGATCCCCTGATGGTCGCGATGCACCGGATCGCCGAGCCGTTCGGCCTTGCGCGTGACGACTACGAGATCTTTGCCGATCTCGCCGACCGGCTCGGCGCGCGCGAACCCTTCACCGAGGGGCGTACATCGCGTCAGTGGCTCGAATATCTTTATGAGCCGACCCGTGCTTCGCTCGAAGCGCGTGGTTTGCAGGCCCCGAGCTTCGAAGAATTCTGGCAGCGCGGCAGCCTGGTCGTGCCGCAGCAGCCCGACGACGGCGGCCGGCTGCGCCGCTTCCGCGACGATCCCGTCAATCACGCTCTGCCGACGCCGAGCGGCCGCATCGAGATATTCTCGCAAAAGATCGCGGGCCATGGCGATGCGGATTGTCCCGGTCATCCGGTCTGGCTCGACAAGACCGATATGCCGACGCCCGGCGCACCGTGCTTCCTGGTCGCCAACCAGCCGGTGACGCGCCTGCACAGCCAGCTCGATTTCGGCGGACATTCGCTTGCCGCAAAACATCGCGGCCGCGAGGTCGCGCGCATGAATCCGCGCGACGCCGACGCGCGCGCTATCAAGGACGGCGACATCATCCGTCTGTTCAACGAACGCGGCGCCTGTCTCGCCGCGGTCCACGTCACCGACGAAATCGCGCCGGGAATCGTGCAGCTCCCGACCGGCGCCTGGTACGACCCGATGGACCCCGAAGACGACGCGCCGCTCTGCGTGCACGGCAACCCGAACGTTCTTACCCGCGACATCGGCACCTCGTCCTTCGCGCAGGGCTGCACCGGCCAGCTCACGACGGTCGAGGTCGAGAAGTTCACCGGCAATCTGCCCCCGATCCGGGCGTTCGATCCGGTGTAGGTCCATGAAGAAAAAGAGGCCGCCCTGTGTGGGTGCAGGGGCGGCCCCGAGTGACTCGCGGGCCCGGGAGGAGGAGGGCGCGAGCCTGTGCGTTACGCGGCTGCGCTGATCCAGTCGCTCTCCAGAGAACGACGGCGCGGCGGCAGCGCTTGCATCTCGTGCCGTTGTCCCTTGCTGGCGAGGCGCCAGCGTGCCGGAGACTGATCGCTGATGCGCTTGAAGACGGTCGAAAAATGCGCCTGCGTGCTGAAGCCGACGGCAAGCGCGATCTCGGCCAGCGGCCGCTCTGTGGTCGCGAGCAGCGTCTTGGCATGCTCGACCCGGTGATTGAGCAGATACTCGCGGGGACGGTAACCGGTCGCAGCGCGGAATTGCGCCGCGAAGTGCATTCTTGACAGGCCGGCGACATCGGCGAGCTCGGACAGGCTGATGCGGCGGTGGAAATGATCGGCGACATATTGCTCGACGCGCCGCAGCCGCCATTTCGGCAAGGCATTGATCCTGGCGCGCGGCGATTCCAATCGGGTGAGATGCATCGCAAGGGTCTGGCCGATGCAGCGCGTAAACTGGTGGTCCGCGGCGTCGCCGTGTTCGATTAGTGTCTTGGCAAGCTCCGCAGCGAGCGGGTCGCGCAACAGGACGAGGTCATTCAGTCCGTCGGTCCCGGAAAATTGCGCCGGAAAATGATCCGTGGAGATGTGAAAGTGCAGGAAGGCGCAGGGCGACTGGAATTGCACGCCGAGACGCTTCGACGGCGCGGTGAGATACAGCGTGCCCGCAGGCATGGTGCCATCGAAAATGATCTGGCGATCCCGGGTCAATTTGGCGCGTGTCGTCTTCAGGGCGATGCCGACGAAATAACAATCCTGAGGTGTCGTCGCGTCGTGTGACGACGTGCTCCGCGCGTCTTCCCATCGCGAGATCGCGACGTCCTCGACGGCAGCCTCGGGGCCGCGATCGATCTGACGCCAATGGCTCTCCCGAGTGATCGCCTGGGTTGCTCGAGGGATCTCGCGATCCTCCGGGCTGGCCGCAAAATCGATCCAGGAATGCGCCGCCTGCAAATTGGTCAACATCGCTCGTCCTCTCCCGGGTTTGCCGCTGCTTGCGACCAGCAAGCGCGCCAAACCCACGTTTTCCATGTTGAGAGGATAGGCGTGAGCTGGCCAGGAAGCCCGTTAGGGGTGATTAGGATCTGTTAGTTTTTGTGGGGGCGCATCAGGTGTGCGGCAGCTCGTCGCAGGAAGCGCTGTTTTGTACAATTTGTCAGATATTCGCGCAGCCCCGCCCCAACTCTGGAGAGCGGAGGCCACCGTTCAGGTACTGCACGAAACCATTGCACGGGTCGGGCAGGAGGGTGGCGCCTTCGACATGCCCGAACTGCTCCGTCTGCGGGGAGAGCTCGAGGCCGTTGGCGGCAATCTCGAAGCTGCCGATGCGGATCTTGTCGCGTCGGTTGAGCTCGCCGAACAGCAGGGCGCATTGTCCCGGAGATTGCGAGCCGGATGTCGCTGGCGCGGCATCGGGTTCGGCAGGGTGTGCAGAATTCCCTCGAACAGCTCGCCAAAACCTATGCCCGGTTCTCGGAAGGGTTCGAAACCGCCGATCTCAGGGCGGCACAGCGCATGCTGAACGAGCCTGCTGCCTGAAGCACGCGCGATCGGCTTGCCCTTCAAGGCGGCGAGCGGCGCGTTCGCGCTCGGACCCGACGAGTGCGGGTTCTGGCCCGTGATCCGGAGGCCGTCGTTGACGACGCGCGGCGTCCAGTTGGCCCTCTTCGAAGGTGGCGCCGAGGCGCAGCATCTCGTCTTCGACCAGGAACGGCACCACCTTGGTGAGGCCGACCGCCTCTTCTTCGCCGTTGGTGAAGCCGGTCACCTCGTTGCCCTCGACCAGCGGCTTGCCGTCCGGCGTCTTGACGTGGTGCAGCGCCGCTGGCGAATGACAGACGATCGCCACATGCTTGCTGGCGGCAAAGAACGACTCGATGTCGCGCGGGCCGCTACTCGAAAACGGCGTCGAAGATCTCGACGTCCATCAGCACGGGCTTGGCGACCACGGTTCCGTCGGGCCGCAGCGTCTGCGCACGTCGAAGCGTCGGCACCACGATGCCGCCGAAGCTGTCATGAGCCCAGGAATAATGCGCGACTTTCATCCCGAACAGATCGTGATCGTTTCGCCGTTGCAACGCGTTCTCGTCGAAATAGAAGATCTGCTCGGGCGCGAGCGTGATCAGGCTCGGCGGGAACTGCGCCCGCAGCCGCCGCCACGACTCCGTGTTCTCCTGCCACCGTGGCAGTTCCTCCACCACCACATCGGGATGGGCGAGCAGG
The DNA here is from genome assembly GCF_054056555.1 of Bradyrhizobium sp. LM2.9. Taxonomy (NCBI): domain Bacteria; kingdom Pseudomonadati; phylum Pseudomonadota; class Alphaproteobacteria; order Hyphomicrobiales; family Nitrobacteraceae; genus Bradyrhizobium; species Bradyrhizobium sp. LM2.9. The sequence goes on along the minus strand of NZ_JBSRYJ010000002.1, from coordinate 3,539,370 downwards.
AATGGATTGGTCAGATAATTCCAGATCGCGACGCCGCAGAAGAAGACGAGGTGCAGTTCGTCCGCAAGCGCAGGCGAGCCGACCTCGGTGAACGCAAGGCTCGGGTTACGCCAGGTCCGCAGCACCTCACCCTCCAGGCTCTCGATCGTGATCGCATCGGGTTGAAAGGATCCGGAGTGTTCGCCGCCGGTGATGCCGGTAAAGCGGACCGATTGCGTCCGGGTCGAACCTTCCGCCGTCACGTCTTTGAATTCCCTGGCATGTCCTGCGTTGGAGAACAGCGTTCCGCTGACGGAAAGGTGGAGCGTAAACCGGTTCAAGCTGTTCCAGCGGGCCAAACCGCCGCTGGCATCAATCACATCGTCAAGAAGCGCCATGTCCCGCCATATCCACCATGAAGTGCCACCACCATGGCGGGGCGGACGCGGCTTGGCATGTTAGAAGTTGTTAGGAGTTGCGAGCGGATATTCTTGCGGTATCCCGTTGAAGATACTCTCAATTCAGGCCGCCCAGGAGCTCCCTCGCGGCGACCAGATCGCGGCTCTGGAGGCCCTCCTGGTACCGCGCGACGAGAGGGGTGAGCAGGGCGCGTGCGTCGACGGCCTTGCCGGCCGCCTCCCAGAGGCGGCCGAGGCTGATCGCTCCGCGGAGCTCCCAGCCGACCGCGCCTTGCCGCCGCGCGAGATCGAGCGATTTGTCCAGATAGCTCTCGGCCTCCGCAGCGTTACCCGACCGCGCAAGGATGTCGCCCTTGATCCTGAGCATCTCCGGCATGTCGAAGGATTCGCCGTGATCGGGGATCTGGGCGATGGCCTCGTTGATCGTCTGCAACGCTTCGCCGGCCCGGTTCTGGGAGGCGAGGCCCTCGGCGAGCGCCGTCGCAAACACCGTCGTCATGATCCGGTGTCGCGTCGCGTACAGCGTGGCCTGGCTGCGTCGAAGGTGCTCGATGCCGCCCGCGACGTCGCCGCGGCGAAGCAGCAGCTCACCCTTCTGGCCGATGCCGACGGCGTGATAGGGGCCGAGGAAGTGCCGCGCGGAATGCTCGATCAGCCGCTCGATCAGGATTTCGGCATTGGCCCAATCGCCGACCCAGAGGAACACGTAGATCGTCCAGATCAGGGAAATACCGAGAGTGAGCGGCTGTTCGAGCAACTCGGCCTCGCGAACGGTGTATCTGGCCGCCTCGATCGCACGATCGGGCCGGCCTGTGAGCCAAAGCCCGCGCGCCAGCGCCACCAGTGCGACAATGCGGTCGTCATAGCCGAGATGCCCGATATTCAGCCGCTGCGAGCCGGGATTGTGCACCATCGCGCTCTCGCAGAACTGCACCGCCTTGTCCTGGTTGCCGATCAAATGATGTGCGACGCCCAGCATCCATTCGACGTTCAGCGTGCTGGCGGAATCGTTCAGCTTCCGCGCGACGCTTTCGCTCTGTTCGCCGGTCCCGAGCGCGCCGTGAAAATCTCCGACCCTGGTCAGGTAGATGTGCAATCCGCGCAGCAGCCAGAGCTGCCAATGCAAATCCTCGAGCTCCCGGGCAAGCTGGAGACTGCGCGTGAATGCCGACCGGACCGTTTCGGTGTTGCCCTGCGTGAACATCGCGGAGACGCCGAGCGCGGCCTGCAACGTCATTTCATGGCGGCTGTCGATCGAATTCGTATCGAGAGGGACAAGTGCCTGCTGCGTCCAGCGATAGCACTCCGTCAGCAATGTCAGTTCGAGGAAGAACTGGGCCGCCGACGCTGCCAGATCCACGCCGATCGTTCGGTCTCCGCCCTCGGAAAAACTCCAGGTCAGTGCCGCCCGGACATTGGGCAGGTGGTCGGCATAGGGAAGGAAGCCGCCCGCCGTCTGCATGCCCGTGGAGTGCGTGGTTTGAGCGCAATGTCGCGCAGGAAGTCGCGGTAATATTCGGCGTGGCCGCGTGCGGCGCCGCCAGCTTCCCCGTTCTCGACAAGCTTGTCCGCGACGAAGGCGCGCGTCGTGTCCAGCAGGCGATAGCGCAGCCGCCGCTCCGCAGGCGAGGTCGCGATCAACGATTTGGAGAGCAGATTCGAGACCGCCTCGACGGCTTCCGGCTCGCCGATGCCCTGACAGGAGGCGACCGCAAGCGCGGCTTCCAGGGTGAACGGCCCGACGAACACCGACAATCCACGCAGCGTTGCGCTTTCGGCTGCCGGCAGCAAATCGTAGCTCCAGGCGAGCGCTGCGCTCAGGGTCTGGTGCCGCGGGACAGCGGTGCGCCGCCCGCGCCACAGCAGCGAGAAGCGGCTGTCCAGCAGCGAGGCTGTTCCGGCAATGCCATAGGCGTTCACACGCCCGGCCGCGAGCTCGATCGCGAGCGCAATGCCGTCCAGCCGCCGGCAGATATCGGCAACGAGCGGCGCATCTTCCTCGCTGAGCTCGAAATCGCCCATGCTCTCGGCAATGCGCTCCACGAAGAGCTGGCTTGCAGGATAGGCAAGGATATCGGCGATACCGAGTCCGTCGCGCTGTGGCGGGCAATCCAGCGGAAACAGCCGATGGACCCGCTCACCTTCAGTGCGGAAGGATTCGCGGCTGGTGGCGAGAATATGCAGCTCGGGCGCTTCCCGCACGATGCGCTCGGCCAGGGGGGCGAGGTCGTCGAGGATGTGCTCGCAGCTGTCGAAGACCAGCAGCATCCGCCGGCTGCGCAGGAACGTCAGCAGCCCGGGCCTCGGGTCGTCGGAATTGACGGTCAGGCCCAGTGCGGCCGCAATCGTTCCGGGAACGAGCCGGGCCTCCGTCAGTGCGCCGAAATCGACGAAACACACCTGGCTGTCGAACGCCGGGAGCTCGCCATGCGCGACGGCCAGTGCGACCGAGGTCTTGCCGATCCCGCCTGGGCCGACGATGGTGACGAAACGATGCTGCGCCAGCTCGGCGGAAATTCTCTCGACCGCATCGTTCCGCCCGATCATTTTCGCGAGCGGCGAGGGCAGTGAGCGAGGTGAAGCCGCGGGCAGGCTGATCCGGCTCTCCAACGGGGCAGCCCGGAGCAGCGGGGCCGCGAAACAATAACCGCGTCCGGGGACGTTGACGACGTAGCGGGCGCCTTCGCCGGCATCGCCCAACGCCTTGCGCAGCGTCGTGATGTGGAAGCGCAGGCTGCCTTCATCGACGTTCACGTCGGCCCAGATGCGCTTGATCAACTCCCGCTTGTCCACCACCTCGCCGGCGCGCTCGGCGAGAAAAACCAGGATGTCGAGCGCACGGCCGCCGAGGTGAACCGGGGCGCCGTCCTTCTCGAGCAGCCGCGACTTTGCGAACAGCCGGAATGGACCGAAAGCAATGGCCGAATCCTGATCGTTAGTGTCCGGCACGGGCCAATGATTCCAGTGAAAGGGGCTGATATCCGCACTTTGAGATCTACCAGAACGGAACCCTGAGTAAACTGATCGAAAGTGGCGAAATCGCGTGGCGGCTGCAATTGGCCGGTTGCGCGACAATCCGTAGCAAATTTTGCTCAAACGCAGCATTTGCGAAGTGATCGGGACAATTCGGCAGCGTGCTTGGCCGCCGAACTGACAGTTCGGAGTCCGACCGTCGTACCGCCGATCATAACAAAAACTTGCAACGTCTAACGAGCAAAGCGCGCGAACTGCATCCAGTATGGCCTCCGAGTTAAGCGCTATTTGCAACGGGGAGGCTATGATGTCCGGTATCGGTGCTCGGCCGAACGACCATGTCGTTCAATCTCAATTTGTCGCCAGCCTTGAGGATCAGTCGCGTGACTGGGAACTGGTGCTGCGGGAATCCCACCATCGGATGAAGAACACGCTGACACTGCTGGGTGCGTCAGTTCGCCGCGATTTCACGCGGGCAGGCACCCGGGACGTGTCGCTTGCCGCGGACCGGCTCGAGCGGCGCATCGTCGCCTTCGGCAGGCTCTATCAACTCTTGTCCGACAATGGCGAGCATACGGCGATCGCGGTCGGGGCCTTCTTCGAAAACCTGTGCGCAGCGATTTCCGAGGCCGTGCTGGAGCCGGCGGGCATCCGCTGCGAGGCTGCCATTGCAAGCGGCACGCTGCCCGCATCGCAATGTCATAGGCTCGCGCTGATGCTGACGGAGCTGGTGACGAATGCGGCAAAGCATGCCTTCACCAACAAGAAGGATGCACTGATCCGCATCGACATGGTCGTTCGCGACGGCGCCTGGTTCTGCACGGTGGCCGATAATGGAATCGGCGCGACCGGGCCGCTTCAGGGCACCGGCAGCCGGATTCTCGAAGGACTCGCACGCAGCATCCGCGCCCGCCTGCACGGCGAGGCGGGAGAGGGCGGCACACGCGTGACCATCGTGATGCCGATCGCCGCTTGAAGCTCGTTTTAAATTCAACTCAGGGAGTTCGAACATGGCTACTAGGGAAATCGAACGCGACGCCGCGGCCAAGGGTTCTGAATCGCGCGGCGTTGATATGAGGCTCGAGGTGGTCGTGATCCCCGTGTCGGATGTCGACCGCGCCAAGGCGTTTTACACGCGTCTCGGCTGGCGACTGGACGCCGATTTTGCCTCCAGCGATGACTGGCGCGTGATCCAGTTCACGCCGCCGGGATCGGCCTGCTCGGTGATCTTCGGCAGGAACGTGACGGCGGCGGCGCCCGGTTCGGTGCGGGGCCTGTACCTGATCGTCTCCGATCTGGAGGCGGCCCGACAGGATCTGCTCGACCGCGGCATCGAGATCAGTGCTCCATTCCACAGTGCCGGCGATATTCACGCCGGCCACGACGAGCCATATTTGTTCGGCAGCGTTCGGGTCAACGGTGCTGACCCGAAGCGCGGCAGCTACAGCTCATTTGCCGCGTTCAGCGATCCCGACGGCAATGGCTGGCTGTTTCAGGAGATCACCACGCGCCTGCCCGGACGCGTCGCGGGCGACGGCACGACATTCGCTTCGCAGGCTGCGCTGGCCGCGGCACTGCGCCGCGCGGCGGCGGCCCATGGCGAGCACGAAAAGCGGACCGGCGGGCACGACGCGAACTGGGCCGATTGGTACGCCGACTATGTCGTCCGCGAACAGGCCGGCGAGCCGCTACCGTCCTGAGTTGCAGCGAACGTAGCTCCTGGTTTGGCCGACACTGTGCGCGATGACCTGGTCGTCGCGCGCCGTGTCGCATTGGTCTTGCGCGTATCGTCGTCTTCGCCCGCCTTGCATCGCGCGGACTCGCAACGGCTAACGCTCTCTAACAATCCATAACGAGCAAATGGCCGGTGCCTGGGTCACTGTGTGCACAACGAACCGACGCGTCGATTTGAATTCGGTCAGCGTCACCGACCACAGCAAGGGAGATCCAATATGACCAACCAAGCACGCACCGACATTCTCAATCCCGACCGCCGTCAACTGCTGACGCAGGCCGCGATGACCGCTGTTGCCGCAAGCGTATCGAGCTTGCTGCCGCTGCATCCGGCGAAGGCTGCTGCAAGCGGCGCCATCCGCCCGTTCCAGGTCAACGTGCCCGAGGAGGATCTGCTGGACCTCCGTCGTCGCCTCGCCGCAACGCGCTGGCCCGACCGCGAGATCGTCGCCGACCAGTCGCAGGGCGTGCAGCTGACGACGGTGCAGCAGCTCGTGCGCTACTGGCAGGACGGTTACGACTGGCGCAAGATGGAAGCGCGGCTGAACGCCTTGCCGCAATTCGTCACCGAGATCGACGGCGTCGACATCCACTTCATTCACGTGCGCTCCCGCCATGAAAACGCGCTGCCGATGATCGTCACGCATGGCTGGCCGGGCTCGATCATCGAGCAGATGAAGATCGTCGGCCCGCTCACCGATCCCACCGCACATGGCGCGAAGGCGGCGGACGCCTTCGATTTGGTGATCCCTTCGCTGCCCGGGCACGGTTTCTCCGGCAAGCCGACGGAACTGGGCTGGGACCCGCAGCGCGTCGCGCGCGCCTGGATCGTGCTGATGAAGCGCCTTGGCTACACCCGCTACGTGGCCCAGGGCGGCGATTGGGGCAACGCGATCACAGAGCAGATGGCGGTGATCGCGCCGCCGGAGTTGCTTGGTATTCACACGAACATGCCCGCGACGGTTCCTGACGAGATCGCCAAAGCGCTTCAGCCCGGCGGATCGCGGCCGTCCAACCTCTCGGCCGACGAACGCTATGCTTACGATCAGCTCGACGATTTCTACAAGCACGGTCTCGGCTATGCGATCGAGATGGCGAACCGGCCCCAGACGCTCTATGGCCTGGTGGATTCGCCGGCAGGTCTCGCATCCTGGATGCTCGATCACGATGCGCGCAGCACTGCGATGATCGCGCGAGTGTTCGACGGCAAGACGGAAGGGCTGTCGCGAGACGACGTGATCGACAACATCACGCTCTACTGGCTCACCAACACCGCGGTCTCGTCGGCGCGACTGTACTGGGAGAACAAGCTGGTGTTCTTCGAGCCGAAGCACGTGAAGATCCCGGTCGCCGTCAGCGTCTTCCCGGACGAGATCTACGCCGCGCCGCGCAGCTGGACGGAAAAGGCCTATCCGAAGCTGATGCACTACAACCGCCTCGACAAGGGCGGCCACTTCGCGGCCTGGGAGCAGCCCGTGCTGTTCTCTGCAGAAATGCGCACCGCGTTCCGCCCGCTACGTCAGTCGATCTGAAACGAGCAGGGACGCGCATTCCGCGCGTCCCTGCTTGCCCCAACATCAGGAATCACGATCATGAAACGTCCCGAACGAAATTTCACGACCGACGAGATCCGCCTGGAGCGCCGCTTGCCGTCCTACTGGCGCGTCACCTTCGACATGCCGCCTGTGAATATTTTCGGCCCGAAGCAGCTCCCGCGGCTGGGCGACATCATCACTGAGATCGAGACCGATCCCGACGTGAAGGTCGTGGTGTTCGACAGCGCCGTCGAAGGCTTCTTCATCACGCATTACGACTTCCTCGCGCCGCTGGAGGATTCCTTGAATATCCCGCCCGGGCCGACCGGCCTCGAGGCATTGCCTGATATGCTGGTGCGTCTCAGCCGCGCGCCGGTGGTCTCGATTGCCTCGATCAGGGGCCGCGCGACCGGCGTCGGCAGCGAGCTGGCGCTCGCGAGCGACATGCGCTTTGCCAGCCGCCAGAAGGCGATCTTGTCGCAATGGGAAGTTGGCGCGGGCCTCGTGCCTGGCGGCGGGCCGATGGCGCGGCTGCCGCGCCTGATGGGCCGTGGCCGCGCGCTCGAAGTCCTGCTGGGCGCCGACGACATCCACGGCGATCTCGCCGAACGTTACGGCTATGTGAACCGGTCGTTGCCGGATGCCGAGCTCGACGGCTTCGTCGAAGCGCTGGCCATGCGCATCGCGTCCTTTGACAAGGAGGCCATTGCCGAGACCAAGCGCCTCGTCGACGTCGCGAGCCTGCCGCCGGATGTCGAGATCAAGCCGGAATGGGACGCGTTCCTGGCTTCGCTCAGCCGCCCCGCGAGCCAGACCCGCATCAAGGCACTGATGTCGCGCGGTTTCCACCGCGCCGGTGACGTCGAGAACAGGCTGGGCTTCCACGTCGGACAGATCGGCAGCTAAAGCGTTTTCGAGCGAAGTGGATACCGGTTCGCGTCAAGAAAACGCGCCAAAACAATAATCCAGAGCCCCGTTCCGATTCCATCGGAACGGGGCTGTGACGGAACCGCTGCGGCGCTCGACCGGTTGGAGAAGCGACAGGCGGTAATGCCAATGTCGCCTTCCTCCGGTGCGGAGCGCCGGAGCCAAACCAAGCAAGGAGAGATGACATGATCCGCAAGGCAAAAGCAGTTTGGAAGGGCACCGGCCGCGATGGCACTGGTCAGCTATCGAGCGAATCCGGCGTGCTCGCCGAGACGCCCTATTCGTTCAAGACCCGCTTCGAGAGCGAGAAGGGCACCAATCCCGAGGAATTGATCGCGGCGGCCCATGCCGGCTGTTTCACCATGGCTCTGGCCTTCGGCCTGCAACTCGCCGGCTTCACGCCGGACGAACTCTCGACAGAAGCCGCGGTCACGCTCGAGCCCGAAGGCAAAGGCTTCAAGATTGGCAAGTCGGCCCTGTCGCTGCGCGCGAAAGTGCCGAACCTCAACGAGGCGGACTTTGCCCGCATCGCCGGAGAGGCCGAGAAGAACTGTCCGGTATCGAAGGTGCTCAACGCCGAGATCACGCTCGACGCCAAACTGACGTAGGGCGCGCTCAATTTATGTCCATCTGGTTCTGGTTGGGAAGCTGAGCTCGTCGAAGCCTTGGCCTCCACGAGAGGAACCGGATGGACAAATGCCCGGCTTTCGGCTGGGCCGCCAAAAGCATAGGATGCGACGGATGCAGAACGGACAGACGGATCAATTGGGAGTGGGGATATGACAACGGAACGCGCAGTTTTGGCCGGAGGTTGCTTCTGGGGCATGCAGGATCTGATCCGCAGGCAGCCCGGCGTGATCTCGACTCGCGTCGGCTACACCGGCGGCGCGGTGAAGAACGCCACCTACCGCAATCACGAAGGACATGCCGAAGCGATCGAGATCGTCTTCGATCCCGCCAAGACCAGCTTCCGGACCATGCTGGAGTTCTTCTTCCAGATCCACGATCCGACCACGCTCAACCGTCAGGGCAACGATTTGGGCACGAGCTACCGCTCGGCGATCTTTTATACGAGCGACGAACAGAAGCGGACCGCTGAAGACGCGATTGCTGACGTCGAGGCGTCCGGCTTGTGGCCCGGCAAGGTGGTGACGGAGCTCGCGCCGGCCGGAGATTTCTGGGAAGCCGAGCCGGAGCATCAGGATTATCTCGAACGTTACCCTGACGGCTACACCTGCCATTTCATCCGGCCCGACTGGAAGCTGCCGCGGCGCGCGACGGCTGCGGGAAGCTGAGCCCGTCGTAGCGCAGTCAGCGCGTACGGTCAGGTTCGCAATTGCGCGATCAGGTCGCGCGCGATGCGCATATCGGCGAAGTCTGAGCCCTCGGCAAAGGCCCCGCGGACATTGTCGAGAACGGCCAGAGCGTTCGCGCTCTGGCCGGCCCCGACCATGGTTCGCCCGAGGCTGATCGCGCATCGCAGCTCCCAGAAGCGCGCGCCTTGCTGGACGGCAATGCCCATGGCCTCGCGAAAATGGGCCTCGGCGTCCCCTGCGTACCGCGCGCTCCTGAGCATCAATTCACCCTTGATACGGGTCAGCTCCGGCAGATACCAGAGTTCCTGCCGGTTGTTGCAGCGGGTCAGGACATCCTCGATCACGTCGAGGCCGCGATCGACCTGGTCGGCCTCCAAAAAGCATGCGGCGAGCTCGCCGAGCAGGGGAAGAAACCGTGGCAGGAAGCGCGCATCGCCGGCGCGATTGAGCTCTTCACTCAACAGCGGCAGTCCCGTCGCGACGTCGCCTCGCTTGACGATAACCGCGGCGTTGAAGGCACGTGCCCACAGCCCCCACAGCCGGATCGCGTGGCGATCGGTATGTTCGAGCAGCTCAGTGCCGTGACGCTCCGCGGCGTCGAAATCGCCGGCCCAGTACGTGATCGGGCAGGCGGCCTGTCCCAACACGCTACAGAAGGTCAGCGCGTGGCCGTTGGCGCGGCCTTCCTCGATGTTTCTGGCGGTGAGAGCCTGGGCCTGATCGGCCAGGCCCTGAAGCCACAGAATGCGGGCCCGAAAATATTGCGTGGATATCCTGAGGTCGAGCGGGAAGATTTTCGGCTTCTCCGCCAGCACATGCAGCGATGCATTGACCCGGTCGATGCGCAGCCGTGCCTCGTTCTGGTCCCCGAGATAGTGCAGCGCGACGGCCGTCAGCCGATCACCCAGCATGACATCGGTCCTGTCGGGCGAGTTCGCCGCGGCGTTCGCAAAGCGATCGGCGAGCGTACGGGCCTTGCCGAACTGTCCGTTGTTGAACTGGTCGATGCACAAGCCCCAGAGCGCGCGTAGCCGGAAATCCTTGTCGTCGAGCCTGTCGGCCAGCTCGAGGGTCGTCTCGAGGATCGGCCGCGCCTCGCGCGCGCGGCCCTCGCCATACATCAGCGACCAGCCGAGCGCCGACAGGAGCTGCATGCGGATGCGGTTGTCCTCGGCGGTGTCTCCGAGCGCTGCGAGCGCCGTTCTGCTGCGCTCACGGCATTCGGCGAACAGGGAGAGACGCACCCACAGCGTGACCGCGGCCGCCGTCAGCGCGATACCGAGTGTCGCCTCGCCGTCGGGCCCGAAGGCCCAGTCCAACGCCGCGCGCACATTATCCAGCTCCGCGCCATAGATGCTCAGCCATTCGGGCAGCGGCGTCGAATTGTCGGCCTCCGCGCGCCCGAAGAAATCGCGAAAATGTTCGGCGTGGCGGCGCGCGAACTGCCTGGTTTCGCCGAGCTCGTTGAGTTTTCCGTGCGCATAGGTGCGCGTGGTGTCGAGCAGGCGATAACGCAGCGTCCGCGAGCCGGACGGCGAGATCAGCGACTTGGTCACCAGGCTGTCGATCGCTTCGAGAGTCTCCGATGCGGTGACGCCGTCACCGGACGCGACGGCGGCAGCCGCCTCCGGCGCGAAAGGTCCGGCGAAGACCGACAGGCGTCGTAGCGTAGCGCTCTCCGCAGCGGGCAGAAGATCGTAGCTCCAGTCGAGAGCCGCGGCGAGGGTCTGGTGCCGCGGCACGGCGGTGCGCCGCCCGCGCCATTGCAGCGAAAAGCGGCTGTCGAGCAGGGATGCCGTGCCGGCGATGCCGTAAGCATTGACGCGGCCCGCCGCGAGCTCGATCGCCAGCGCGATGCCGTCGAGACGCCGGCAGATGTTTGCGACGAGGGGCGCCTCTTCCGCGCTGAGCTGGAACGGACCCGAACTCTGCGCGATACGCTCCACGAAGAGTTGAGCGGCGGGGTAGGCAAGCACCTCGGCGACAGCAAGCCCTTCGCGCTCGGGCGGACAATCCAGCGGGAATAGCCGGAAAATCCGCTCGCCTTCGCTCCGGAACGATTCGCGGCTGGTTGCGAGAACACGAAGCTGCGGCGCCTCGCGAACGATGCGCTCGACCAGCGGCGCCAGATTATCCAGCACATGTTCGCAACTGTCGAAGATCAGCAGGGCCGGGCCGGTCTTCAGAAATGTCAGCAGGGCCGGCGTCGGATCCTCCGCACTGATGGTCAGTCCGAGCGCCGAAGCAATGGTGGTAGCGATGTGGCTGGCATCCCTCAGCGGGCCGAAATCGACAAAGAAGACACGTCCGCCGAAATCCTGGGAGCGGCGATGCCCGACGGTGACGGCGACCGCGGTCTTGCCGATGCCGCCCGGTCCGACCACGGTCATGAAGCGATAGAGCGAAAGTCCGTTCGAGATTTTCTCGATGACGTCTTCCCGGCCGACCATCTTGGTAAGCTGAGCAGGCAGAGAGCGGGGAGCAGCGATTTCGGCCGGGCGAGGGGCGGCCGGCGGGGCCGGTTGAGCGAACGAGGCGACAAAGCAATAGCCACGGCCGGGCACGTTGACGACATAACGGGCCGACTTGCCGGTGTCGCCGAGCGCCTTGCGCAGCGCCGCGATATGGAAGCGCAGGCTGCCCTCGTCGACATTGACGTCAGCCCAAATGCGCTTGACCAGCTCTCTCTTGTCGACGACTTCACCGGGGCGTCCGGCAAGAAAGATCAGAATGTCGAGCGCGCGGCCGCCGACATGAAGCGGCGAGCCCTCCTTCTCCAAGAGCCGGGACTTCGGAAACAGTCGAAATGGCCCAAAGGAAATGGCCGAGTCTTCGTTACGATCTGGCACGCGCCATCGCCCCCTCGAAGGGAGTCAAAAGGTATTTCTTTCTGATCTATCAGAACGAGGCGTACAGTAAACCGGCGGAAAGCAGTGGGCAGGGCTGAAAGCCCTGCGCGGACGGTTTAGGTGGGCTGTAGTGCCAAAATAATGCTTGCAAAGCAAAGAGTTAGGCCCACGTGACTATGCCATGATGCCGGGGCTGATCCGGATGTCGCATTGACTGTGGGCGCGGATTGCTGCGATGGCAGGGCCGGGAGCCGGTCCCGCCACACATTGACTGCCGACTTCCGGAATTTGAACATGCCTTCCTTCACGCGGCGACAATTCGTGCATGCGTTACCGGGCGCAGCAGCGCTAGCTGCGCTTCCCCGCAGCGGACAAGCCGCCGACTACCCGTCTCGTCCCATTCGTCTCGTGCATCCGTACGGGGCCGGCGGAGCGGGGGACCAGATCGGGCGTCCCTGGGTCGACAAGATGTCATCGCTGCTCGGGCCGACCTTCGTCGACTATATCGGCGGTGCCGGCGGCGCGATCGGGACTGCCGCGGTTGCGCGCGAGGAGCCCGACGGCTACTCGCTGCTGCTCGGCAACGGCAGCACGCAGGTCATCATTCCCCTGACCTCGGCAAATCCCGGCTATTCCGTTGACGATTTCCGCGCCATCTACCGTCTGATCAGCACTGCGCTGGTCTTCGCCGTCCATCCGTCGTTGCCTGCCGCAAATCTGCGCGAGTTGATCGCCTACGCAAAGGCCAATCTGGGAAAGCTGTCCTACGGGACGCCCGGCATCGCCACCGGAAACCATCTGGTCGGCGAATCCTTCAAGCAGCAGGCGGGCGCATTGGATATCGTCCACGTGCCCTATCGGGGGATGTCGCAGGCGGCCAACGACCTCGTCAGCGGCCAGATCTCGCTCATCATTGGCGTGATGTCCGTCCAATTGAAGGAGCTGAGCGAGGCCGGGAAGGTCAGGCTGCTGGCGGTCACCACCGAAAGGCGGCTGAGCGGTGCACCGGAGATTCCGACTGCCGTCGAATCCGGCATGCCGGATCTCCGCTATGAGGGATGGTTCGGCATCTTTGCACCCAAGCACACCGACGATGCCATCATCGACCGGATCGCGCAGGCCACGCGGCTGGGCATGTCCGATCCGGCGCTTCTGGCGAGCTATCGCGCCCAGGGCATGGAGCCGGACAACGATTCAAGCCCCGATAAATTCCAGCGCATCGTCGAGGCCACATCCGCAAGCCTGGCGCCCGTGATCAAATCGATCGGGCTGAGCAATTTGTGAGGCCGCTCAGCCGTCTGCGCGCGTAACAATGCGCGCCGACAGCGTGACGAGGCCCATCAGCGCAGCCAGGAGCCAGAACGCCATCGGCAATCCGCCAAGACGTGCGACGAACCCGACACCGGCGGGACCGACGAGGACGCCGGCGTAGCCGGCGGTCGTGATCGCCGCGACGGCGAGCCCCGTGGGCATCACCTTCTGCCTCGCCGCCCGGCGGAACAGCACCGGCACGAGGTTTGATGCGCCGAGGCCGATCAGCAGGAAGCCGCCGACGCCGACCACTGCTACGGGAGCCGTGAGCAGGACCGCGAAGCCCGCGATCGCAATGAGGCTGCCCCAGACCAATGTCGTGCGGTCTCCGATGCGCGCGACGACGGCGTCGCCGCCGAGCCGCCCCATCGTCATTGCGATCGAGAACACGATGTAGCCGATCCCGCCTTGCGCTTCGGAGACGAGGCCCGCGCCGATGACGAGTAGCGCGCCCCAATCGAGCATCGCGCCTTCGACGAGGAAGGTGATGGCGCAAAGCAGCGCGAGCAGGAGCACGGAGCCATGCGGCAGCACGAACAGAGGGCCCCCCTGCACCTGCACGGAGCGAAGCAGGCGCGGCCAGGTCGCCAGCATTGCGATCAGCATCAGGATGGAGCAGATCAGCGTGCAAGCGAGCGCACCGAGTCCCAGCGAGAGCAGCGCGGTCATCAGCGCGGCTCCGGCAAAGCCGCCGATGCTGAACAGCGCGTGGAAGCCGGACATCAGCGGACGTCCCGCGGCGCGTTCCACCTCCACCGCGTGGATGTTCATGGCGACGTCGATGGAGCCGAGCGCGGCGCCGAATGCGAACAGTGCCAGCGCCAACGTCGCGGGCGCGCTCGCGATTGCCAGCAGGGGCAGGACGAAAGCGAGACCGAGCCCGCCCGCAATGATGATCGGCTTGCTGCCATGGCGTGCGCTCATGATGCCGGTCAGGAGCATCGCGACGACCGAGCCGATGCCGAGGCTGAGCAGGAGCAGTCCGAGGATGCCGTCATCGACGGCGAGCCGCGCCTTCGCGAACGGTACCAGCGGTGCCCAGCACGCGATGCCGAAGCCCGCGACGAGGAAGGCAAGCCTGGTCGCAAGGCGTGTCGCCGGCGTGTCGGCAGAAGGCATGGGAACTCCGGGGGAAGCGGGGCGGGGGTGAATCGACAAGCCCTGCGATTGCCGCGCCTTTATGTCCGCAGCGTGCCCGAATTGTCGCAGGCAGCCATCGCCAGCTGCAAGTGGACGCGCAAGGCTTTGTGCCCTGTTTCGCCGCCCCGTCAACCCCTCTGCGCAGAAATATTCCACTTTACCGAAATTCGGTTTTGGCGTATGTGTCGCCCATCCCGGCTCGACCAAGAGGGGCGATCTTGTGTCGTCACGTTTCGCGAGCCGGGCTTGCGGTGGACGCGACAGCGTCGGGCGCGAAAGTGCGGGCAGGGCGGATTGCTCTCCGTGAGCCCGAGGCTTCGTGTCGACGAGCGGCGCTGTCAGGTTCGTCTCGCCAGCATTCTTCCGGCAATGTCGACAACGCCGGGAGATAATGCGGCGAGCAGCGAACCGTGCGTACGGCAAAACCGTGTGGTCCTGGCCGTCGTTGCTACGGTCAAGCCTTTGCGGATGCGGCACTTGCGTCAACCGGCGCGGCGTCGCGACTTTCGCTGGGGTGAGGGAGGCCAAAACGAACTCGGCTCCCGGGAGAGCACGGCATAAGCCGTAAAGCCACTGCGCAGGGAAGGCCGAGTGATTGGCTACACCTGTATGCTGCTGTGCGGTTCTTTTGCGCTACATTTTCGCGCGGCGGACCGCAGGTGCCAGCCGGCACCCGGCCTTCCCTGCGCCCTCCTGGACAAGAGGGTGAAGCGACCAAGCAAAGCTCGGGCGAATTGCGCCGCGAGGCTGCGAAGGTGTGACTGGAAGGCAAAGATGAATGCGAAGAAGAACCGCTCCTGTGCCCCGGACGCAGCGCAGCGTCCCTTCGACGGTGCGCTGCAGAGCCGGGGCCCATGTCTCCGAGCAATCCGTGTCGCCCTGGGTCGCGGCTCTGCGCAGCAGCGCAAGAGCTGCGGCGCGTCCGGGACATGAGAGTGGGCGGCGGCACGTCGTTCTAGCCGCCGAGTATCCTCCGGCAAGCGTCGACAAACACCTGCGCGCCCGTGACGATGTCAGCGTCGGCGGTGTTCTCGGTCCAGTGATGGCTGATGCCGCCGATCGACGGTACGAACAACATGCCTGCGGGCATGACGGTCGCAAGCATCTGCGCGTCGTGGCCGGCGCCGCTTGGCATGCGGACGGACCGTCCGTCGGCCAGCGCCTTGCTCGCCGCTTCGATCGCGTCCTGAATGCCGGGGTTCATCATGGCGGGCGCGCCGGTGCGCAGCTTTTCCGCGGTGACGGTGCAGGGGCCGTTCGCGCTGGCCTCATCCGCCATGCTCCGCAGCAGCTGCTCCAGCCGCGCGATGACGGTAGGATCATCGTCGCGGATCTGGAACAGCATCTCGGCTCCGCCCGGAATGATGCTGGGCGCGCCGGGATCGAGTGTGATGCGGCCGGTGGTCCAGACCGTGCGTGGACCGCACGCGGCAGGAAAACGCCCGTCGATGGCCACGCAGAATTTTGCGAGCGCGAGGCCCGCATCCTTCCGCGCTGCCATGCGCGTGGTGCCGGCGTGATTCTGCTCGCCGACAAAATTGATCTGGTATTGCCAGATGCCGACGATGGAGGTCACGACGCCGACCGCAAGGCGTCCGCTTTCGAGCGTGTCGCCCTGTTCGATATGCGCTTCCAGATATCCGACGTGCCGACCCGGCTCTGCGGTAGCGCGCGATCGTCCAGCGAACCCCATGTCGGCGAGCGCGTCCCGCATGGTGCGGCCACTGGTGCGGTCGCGAGCCGCGTCAATATCGGCCTCGGTCACTTGCCCGACATAGGAGCGCGAACCGAGGAAGTGCCCGAAGTGTCCTTCCTCGTCGCACCAGGCGGCAACTTCGACCGCGCCGCTGAACGAGGGATCGGCATTGAGCACGCGGGCCGCTTCGAGCGCGTAGACGACACCGAGCGGGCCGTCGAGCCAGCCGGCGTAGTTCTGGCTTTCCAGGTGCGATCCCGCCAGCAGCTTGGGTCCGCGCTTTGCGCTGCTGCCGAAGACATTGCCGATGCCGTCAATGGCGGCGGTGAGGCCCGCGTCGGGCAGCTTCTGCACCAGCCAGTCCAGCGAAAGCCTGTGCGGCTCGGAGAAGGTCGGCTTGTGCACCCCGGTCTTGTAGGCTCCGATGGCGCGGAGCGCATTGAGGTCGGCGAGAACGCGTTCGCCGTTTGCGCGCGAGAAAGTGTCAGGCATGTTCGGCAACCTTCAGCGCCTCGGTACGGATCTCCTCGACCAGCCGTTCCTTCAGCTGGACGAATTCGGGCGTGGTCTTGATCTTGTAGGAGCGCGGATGCGGCAGGTCCACATTGATCTCGGCCTTGATGCGGCCGGGGCGTGCGCTCATGACGATGACGCGGCTGCCGAGGAAGATCGCTTCCTCGATGTCGTGGGTCACGAACAGCACGGTCTTCTGGTCGCGCTCCCAAATCCCGAGCAGCATTTCCTGCATCAAGGCGCGGGTCTGGTTGTCGAGCGCGCCGAAGGGCTCGTCGAGCAGCAGGATCTTCGGATCGTTGGCGAGCGCACGGGCGATCGCGGTGCGCTGCTGCATGCCGCCGGAGAGCTGTTTCGGCCAATGGTTCTCGAAACCGGACAGCCCGACCTGGCGGATGAAGGTATCGGCGATCTTGTGGCGCTCCGCCTCGGACACGCCACGCTCGCGCAGGCCGAACGCGATGTTCTCGCGTACCGTCAGCCAGGGAAACAGCGTGTAGGACTGGAACACCATGCCGCGGTCGGCACCCGGGCCGGTCACCTCGCGTCCGTCGAGCACCACACGTCCGCCGGTCGGGCGATCGAGGCCGGCGACGATGCGAAGCAGCGTGGACTTGCCGCAGCCGGAGGGGCCGAGGATAGTGACGAAGTCGTTGTTGCCGATCACAAGATCGGTCGGCTCCAGCGCCCTGGTCGGTGCGTTGCCGTGGCGCGCGGGAAAGGTTCGCGAGACCTGTTCGATCTTGAGGGTCGTCATGCGAGCCTCCAGGGAAACAGCCACGCGTTGAACGCCTTGAACAGGAAGTCCGAGACGAGGCCGATCAGTCCGATCACGATGATGCCGAAGATGATCTGGCCGGTGTTGAGCAGCGCCTGGCTGTCGGTGATCATGTGGCCGATGCCGGAGGAGGAGCCGATCAGTTCGGCGACGATGACATAGGTCCAGGCCCAGCCCAGCACCAGCCGCAGGATCTCGGCGATCTCCGGTGCGGAGGAGGGCAACAGCACGCGGCGGATGATGCCGCGGTCGCTGGCCCCTAACGTATAGGCCGCCTCGACCAGATCGCGCCGCGTCGTGCCGACGGTCACCGCGATCATCAGGATGATCTGGAACACCGAGCCGATGAAGATGACGAGCAGCTTTTGCAGTTCGCCGATGCCGGCCCACAGGATCAGAAGCGGGATGAACGCGGACGCCGGCAGATAGCGTGCAAAGGAAACGAAAGGCTCGAGGAAAGCCTCGACCGGCTTGTACGCGCCCATCACCACGCCGAACGGCACCGCGATGATTGCGGCCAGCGCGAAGCCGCCGACGACGCGCCAGATCGTCATGCCGATATCGAACAGGAAGCCCTGTTTGGCGATCAGATCGACGCCTTCCTGCACCATGGTGAGCGGGTTGGCGAGGAACACTTTCGACACGTGGCCGCCGAAGGTCGCCCAGGACCAGAGGGCAACGAACACCACGAAGAACGCAAGGCCGTAAGCCACGCGCTGCTTTGACGTCACGGGATCGAGGGGACGCATCAATGGTCTATCCGAGCGGTGAACAAGTTTACCGGCCCCGCCGAGAGACGGGGCCGGCGGCTCCTGGGAGGTTTACTTGATGTAGCTCGCGTCGAAGAGGTCCTCCACCTTCGGCGCGGCCTTGATGATGCCGATCTCAAGCAAGAGGTCGGCGGCCTCCTTGTTGAAGGTCAGGAAATCGCCGGCGAAGAATTTCTGGTTCGCGGCCTTGTCCTGCCAGCGCAGATACTTTGCCGAGTTGCCGAACGCCTCGCCGCTCTGCTTCACGTCGGCGCCCATGATCTCGTAGGCCTTGGCCTGATCCTTGGCGATCATGTGGAGGGCCTCGAAATAGCTGTCGGCTAGCGCCTTGGCCGCTTTGGGGTTCTCGGTGAGGAATTTCGGCGTGCAGCCGAACGTGTCCATGACGATCGGGTAGTCGAGCGTGGTCGCGATGATCTTGCCCTTGTCGGGCGCGGCACGAACCGTCGACAGATACGGCTCGTAGGTCATCGCGGCGTCGTTCTGGCCGGAGACGAAGGCTTGAGCGGCAGCGGCCGGCTCGAGGTTCACGACGGTGACGTCCTTCACCGACAAGCCGTTCTTCTTGAGCATCCAGGCCAGCGCGAAATAGGGCGAGGTGCCGGGCGCGGAAGCAGCAACCGTCTTGCCCTTCAGGTCCTTGATCGCGGCGAGATCGTTGCGCACGGCCATGCCGTCGGCACCAAAGCTCTTGTCGAGCTGGAAGATCTGCTTGGTCGCGACGCCGTTGGCGTTCCAGGAGATCCAGGTCTCGACGGTGGTCGCCGCGCACTGGACGTCACCGGAGGCGATCGCGAGATGGCGGTCCTTCTGCGGAATCTTCTTGATGGTGACGTCGAGGCCGTTCTTCTTGAAGATGCCGGCTTCCTTCGCCAGCGTCAGCGGTGCGAAGCCGGTCCATCCGGAGATGCCGACGCCGACCTTGATGTCGTCGGCGAGCACGGGAGTGGAGGCCGTAAGCGCAATGATTGTCGCGAAAAGTTTCGAACTACGCATGATTGTCGTCCTCTTGTCGATCGATGGATTGACGTCCTGTTGATCACTGCCGGCCCCTGTGGACCGTTGCCCGAAGCGCTGCACGATTTGTGCCGACATCGCTCTCTCAGCCTCCCTTGAATCGGGCGACAAGGCGGTGAGAGTCACCGGGATAGAGCAGCCTCACAGCGGTGATCGTGCGCGCGCTGCGCCAGGTATAGCGGTCGATCACGAGGCAGGGCGCGCCGAGGGCGATGTCGAGCGCTTCCGCCGTGCGATCGTCCGCAACGATGGCGCTGATCGTATGCTCGGCCTCTGTCCATGGAACATGGTGAAGCAGCCACGAGCCGGGCGGCTCGCGCGAGAAATCCGCGGTCGCCGCATCCGGCACCGACGCAAGATCAATCAGCCTGTCCTCGACCGCAAAAGGCACGTTGTCGGCGCTGTGCCGGCAGGTGATCGCAACCACCTTGCCGGCCTTCTTGACGCCAAGACGCTCGCGGTCGGCAGCGGTCGCAGCGCGCAGCTTGCGGCCGATCAGCTCGTAGCCGTAGCCGCGGCCGAGCGCAGTGATCTCGGCGCGGATGTCGGCGATCTTGAGCACGGCAGATTGGTGTTGCGGCCGGCGGACGAAGGAGCCGGCACGTCGCCGCCGCTCGATCAGGTCGGCTTGCGCGAGTTCCGACAGCGCCTTGTTTACGGTCATGCGCGAGCAGCCGTAACGCGCGACCAGTTCGTGCTCGAACGGAATGCGATGCCCCGGCGGCCACTCGCCGGTCAGGATACGCTTCTCGATATCGGCGCGGATCCGTTTGTAGAGCGACGGCTGCTCCGCTGTATCAGTAGCGAGGCTCATGCCACGAGCCTCCGCACAGACGCGTTGAAGTGGTCGCGTGCGACCTGCCGCAGTCTGTGCCGGCCGCCCTCGACGACCTTGTCGCCACCGGCCCAGACGCAATCGATTGCACCGCTGCCCGCGGCAAAGATCCAGCCGTCGATGGCGACGTCGCGCGTGCGCCCCGCCAGCGAGGGATGCGTGGTGTCGAGCGTGACGATGTCGGCGCGTGCACCTGGCGTGAGGCCGACTGACGTCTGCGCCAGTGCCCGCGCACCACCGGCGAGCGCATGATCGAACAGGGCGCGTCCCGTCGAGCGGCCTGCGCCAGCGGATAGCACGTTCCGCTCGCGGTGCTTGAGCCGCTGACCGTATTCGAGCTGGCGCAGCTCGTCGGCGGCGCCGACGAGCACATTGGAATCGGTGCCTACACCGAAGGCGCCGCCGGCATCGAGAAATTCGCGCGCCGGAAAGATGCCGTCGCCGAGGCTCGCCTCGGTGATGGGGCAGAGGCCGGCGACCGCGCCGGTCCTGGCGAATGCGGTGACTTCTTCATCCGTCATGTGGGTCGCGTGGATGAGGCACCAGCGTCGGTCGACGGGCGCGTGCTCCAGCAGCCATTGCACCGGACGCCGTCCGGACCAGGCCAGGCAATCCTCGACCTCCTTCACCTGCTCGGCGGCATGAATGTGCACCGGGCCGCCGTCCGCGAGCGGGATGATGGCGCCGAGTTCGTCAGGCGTCACCGCGCGCAAACTGTGCGGAGCGATGCCGATATTCGCGCCGGGCAATGTTGCGATCGCCTTGCGCGAGGCGCTCGTCAAATCAGCGAACTGATCGACCGTACAGATGAAGCGGCGCTGGCCGGCATGCGGCGCGGCGCCGCCGAAGCCACCATGCGCATAAAAACTCGGTAGCAGCGTCAGCGCAATGCCCGAGGCTTCGGCGGCCTGCGCAATGCGTGCGGCCATTTCGCCGGGGTCGGCGTAACGCGAGCCGTCGCGATCGTGATGCAGATAATGGAATTCGCCGACGCGGGTAAAACCCTGCTCCAGCATCTCGACATAAAGCAGCGTCGCGACGGCGGCGACGTCATCCGGCGTCATCGCCAGCGCGAAGCGATACATCGTCTCGCGCCAGGTCCAGAAGGTGTCGGTACTGTCGCCGCGCATTTCTGCAAGTCCCGCCATGCCGCGCTGGAAGGCGTGGCTGTGCAGGCTCGCAAGTCCAGGAAGTGCAATGCTGTGGCGTTCGTCGCCGGCGGCCGGCGCGACGTCCGGCGTCACCTCGGCGATCGCGCCGGCGGTGATCACCACCTGCACGTCATTGGCCCAGCCCGAGGGCAGGAGCGCGGAGGCGAAATGCAGGCGTGTCATGTTTCCATGCCGGCTGGACAGAACCGCCCCACGATTATATGTCTAGACATATAAGTCAAGCATCCCACGCGAAGGGACAGTTGCATGGCAGAGCGCTTCGACCGGATCTGGCATAACGCCCGGCTCGCCACGATACGGGCCGATCGTCCCAATCTCGGTGAGATCGAGCACGGCGTGATCGCCGCGCGCGACGGCCGTATCGTCTACGCAGGTGCGCGGACCGATTTTCCGGCGGATGCCGAGGCCGCCGACCGGATCGATTGCGAAGGGCGCTGGATCACGCCCGGCCTCGTCGATTGCCACACCCATCTGGTCTATGGCGGCAACCGCGCCCATGAATTCGAGCTGCGCCTGAAGGGCGCGAGCTATGAGGAGATTGCGCGCGCCGGCGGCGGCATCGTCTCGACGGTGGCCGCGACACGCAAGGCGAGCGAGTCGGAGCTCGCAGCACACGCGCTGCCGCGCCTCGATGCGCTGATCGGCGAGGGCGCCACCACCGTCGAGATCAAGTCCGGCTACGGCTTGGACATCGAGACCGAGATGCGGCAGCTTGCCGCCGCGCGCAGCCTCGACCGCCAGCGGCCGGTTACGATCCGCACGTCGTTTCTCGGCGCGCATGCGCTGCCGCCAGAGGCCGATGGCGACAAGGATCGCTATATCGATCTCGTCTGCAAGGAGATGTTGCCGGCGATAGCAAAGGCAGGCCTCGCCGATGCCGTCGATGCCTTCATGGAAGGTATCGCATTTTCCGGTGAGCAGACGGAGCGGGTGTTCGAGACGGCGAGGCGGCTTGGACTGCCGGTCAAGCTGCATGCCGACCAGCTCTCGAACCTCGGCGGCGCTGCGCTTGCCGCGAAATTCTCGGCGTTGTCGGCGGATCACCTCGAGCACACCGACGAAGCCGGTGCAGCGGCGCTGGCGAAGGCTGGAACGGTGGCCGTGCTGCTGCCCGGCGCCTTCTACTTCATCCGCGAGACGCAAAAACCGCCGGTCGAGGCATTCCGCATGCACGGCGTTCCCATGGCGCTGGCGACCGACTGCAATCCGGGCAGCTCGCCGCTGACTTCGCTCCTGCTCGCCATGAACATGGGTGCGACGCTGTTCCGGATGAACGTGGCCGAATGCTTGGCCGGTGTCACCCGTGAAGGCGCGCGCGCGCTCGGCGTGCTGAACGAAACCGGCACGCTCGAAGCCGGCAAATGGTGCGACCTCGCCATCTGGGACATCGAGCGTCCCGCCGAGTTGGTCTATCGCATCGGCTTCAATCCGCTGCACCGCCGCGTGTGGAGGGGACAGTGACGGAGCAGGGAGCAGCGATCGTCGTCAAGCCGGGAACGGTCAGCCTCGACGATCTCGCACGCGTACTTGCGGGGGAATCCGTGGTGCTCGATCCGTCGTTCTGGCTGCGTGTCGAGGCCGCTGCGGAGATCGTCGCGAAGGCCGCGCGGGCCGATGCGCCCGTCTACGGGATCAACACCGGCTTCGGGAAGCTGGCGTCGAAGCGGATTCCGCCGGATCAGACCGCGCTGCTTCAGCGCAACCTCATCGTCTCGCATTGCTGCGGCGTCGGCCTCGCGACGCCCGAGCCGATCGTCCGCCTGATGATGGCGCTGAAGATCATCTCGCTCGGGCGCGGCGCCTCCGGCGTGCGCCGCGAGGTGATCGAGCAGTTGCAGGCCATGCTGGCGCGGCGCGTTTATCCGCTGGTGCCGCAGCAGGGTTCGGTCGGCGCTTCCGGTGACCTCGCGCCGCTCGCGCACATGACCGCTGTGATGATCGGCGAAGGGCAGGCGATCGTCGACGGCAAGCCCGTATCGGGCAGCGACGCGCTCGGCGCAGCCGGCCTGACGTCACTGACGCTCGGTCCCAAGGAAGGGCTCGCACTGATCAACGGCACGCAGTTCTCGACCGCCTACGCCGTCTCCGGCGTGCTTCGCGCATTTCGCCTGACCCGCGCCGCGCTCGTCACCGGCGCGCTGTCGGTCGATGCGGCGATGGCCTCGACGGCGCCGTTCCGCCCCGAGATCCAGGCGCTGCGCGGCCATTCCGGCCAGATCGCGGCGGCGGCAACCTTGATGGCGCTGCTCGACGGCAGCGACATCCGCCTGTCGCATCTCGAAGGCGACGAGCGCGTGCAGGATCCCTATTGCCTGCGCTGCCAGCCACAGGTCGCGGGCGCGGCGCTCGACCTGATCATGCAGGCCGCGCGCACGTTGATCGTCGAGGCCAATGCCGTCACCGACAATCCGCTCGTGCTGGTCGAGACCGGCGAGATCGTCTCCGGCGGTAATTTTCACGCCGAGCCGGTCGCCTTTGCGGCGGACACCATCGCGCTGGCGCTGTCGGAGATCGGCGCGATCAGCGAGCGGCGCATCGCGACGCTGGTCGATCCCGCGCTCAATTTCGGCCTGCCGCCGTTCCTGACTCCAGATCCCGGTATCAATTCCGGCTTCATGATCGCCGAGGTGACGGCGGCCGCGCTTTATGCCGAGAACAAGCAGCGCGCGGCCGCCTGCTCGATCGATTCGACGCCGACCAGTGCCAACCAGGAAGACCACGTCTCGATGGCCGCGCATGCTGCACGACGCCTGTCGGACATGGCCGACAATCTTGCCGCCATCCTCGGCATCGAGCTCTTGGTCGCGGCCCAAGGTATCGCGCTGCGCGCGCCGCATGCGACGAGCGCGCCGCTCGTTGCCGTGATCGCCGCACTGCGCGAGCAGGTGCCGGCGCTCGGTGCCGACCGCTACATGGCCGGCGATCTCGCCAAGGCCGCAGCGCTGGTCGAAGCCGACGCGCTGCCGGCGGCGGCGCTCGCCGCGCTTTCAACTGACCCGTTTCCGACACTTGCTTGACGAGGTGTTCCGCATGAACCGCCGACTGGACAATGACCGCACCATCCGCGCGCCCCGCGGCAGCGAAATCAGCGCGAAGAGCTGGTTGACGGAAGCGCCCTTGCGCATGCTCATGAACAATCTCGATCCCGACGTTGCAGAACGTCCGAGCGAGCTCGTCGTCTATGGCGGCATCGGCCGCGCCGCGCGTGACTGGGAGAGCTTTGACCGGATCACGGCGGCCTTGCGCAAGCTCGAAGCCGATGAGACGCTGCTGGTCCAGTCCGGCAAGCCGGTCGGCGTGTTCCGCACCCATGCCGACGCGCCGCGTGTCCTGATCGCGAACTCCAACATCGTGCCGCACTGGGCGACGCTCGACCATTTCAATGAGCTCGATCGCAAGGGCCTGATGATGTACGGCCAGATGACGGCCGGCTCCTGGATCTATATCGGCAGCCAGGGCATCGTGCAGGGCACTTACGAAACTTTCGTTGAGGTCGGACGCCGCCATTATGGCGGCAGCCTCGCCGGCAAATGGATTCTCACAGCCGGTCTCGGTGGCATGGGCGGCGCGCAACCGCTGGCTGCAACCATGGCCGGGGCTTCGATGCTGGCGGTCGAATGCCAGCCGAGCCGCATCGAGATGCGGCTGCGCACCGGTTATCTCGATCGCCAGGCAGCGACGCTCGACGAGGCGCTTGCGATCATGGCGGAGGCGGCGACGACGAAGAAGGCGGTCTCGGTCGGCCTGCTCGGCAATGCCGCGGAGATTTTTCCCGAGCTGGTCCGCCGCGGCGTCAGGCCCGACATCGTCACCGACCAGACCAGCGCGCACGATCCGATCAACGGCTATTTGCCGAAGGGCTGGACGCTCGCCGAATGGGAGACCAAGCGCGCCGCCGATCCCAAGACCGTGGAGCGCGCCTCGAAAACCTCGATGGTCGAGCACGTCCAGGCCATGCTGGATTTCCATGCGCAAGGCATTCCGACGCTCGACTACGGCAACAACATCCGCCAGATGGCGCAGGACATGGGCCTGAAGAATGCCTTCGATTTTCCGGGCTTCGTTCCCGCCTATATCCGTCCCTTGTTCTGCCGCGGCGTCGGGCCGTTCCGCTGGGCCGCGCTGTCGGGCGATCCTGAAGATATCTTCAAGACCGACGCCAAGGTGAAGGAGCTGATGCCTGACGACAAGCATCTGCACAATTGGCTCGACATGGCCAAGGAGCGCATCAAGTTCCAGGGCCTGCCGGCGCGGATCTGCTGGGTCGGCCTCGGCGATCGCGATCGCCTGGGCCTCGCCTTCAACGAGATGGTGGCGCGCGGCGAATTGAAGGCACCCATCGTGATCGGCCGCGATCATCTCGACAGCGGTTCGGTGGCGAGCCCCAACCGCGAAACCGAGGCGATGAAGGACGGATCGGACGCCGTGTCCGATTGGCCCTTGCTCAACGCGCTGCTCAGTTGCGCCAGCGGCGCGACCTGGGTCTCGCTGCACCATGGCGGCGGCGTCGGCATCGGCTATTCCCAGCATGCCGGCATGGTGATCGTCGCCGACGGCACGCCGGAAGCGGCGAAGCGGATCGCGCGCGTGCTCTGGAACGATCCTGCCAGCGGCGTCATGCGCCATGCCGACGCGGGCTACGACACTGCGATCGAATGCGCCCGCGACAAGGGTCTCGATCTGCCGAGCTTGGCGAAGTAGCTGGGACTCAGGCCACGACCTTGGCTCCGGCGCCGCCGAGGCGCCGGCGTTCCTTTGTGAGATAATCGTCGACTGCGTCGGCAGGCATGGGCTTTGCGAAGTAGTAGCCCTGGATGAAGTCGCATCCCAGCCGGCGCAGGGTGTCGAGCTGAGCGCGAGTCTCGACGCCCTCGGCGGCGCTAGCGCAATGCATTGTTGCACCGGCAACGGTTCGAGCTGACATGCCGGCTTCACCTCTCCCCCAGAGAAGGAGAGGTGAAGATAGCGCAAGACAGTCGCTATTTCTTCTCGAGCGCCGCCGTCTGCTTTGCAAGCTGCTTGTCGAAATCTTCCGACAGGCTGGTTGCGTAGGTTGCGAGTTCGCCCGCCTTGACGAACGGGTTCGGTGCGCCGTCCTTCATCTCCGCGCGCTTGGCCTGCATGCCATAGACCTCGGGATGCGGCCCGAGCAGCACGTCGATCTTCATCGCCTTCACCTTGGCGAAGGTCGCGCGGTAGTCGTCGACAATGCCGGCATGGGTCGGCTGGCCGACCAGCCTGTTGAGAGCCACCGTGCCGCTGCAGAAAAACAGCACCTGGCGATCCTGACTGCCGTCCTTGACGGTCATCTCCCAGCTCGTACAGCCGGGCGAGTGGCCAGGGGTTGAATGCGCAGTCAGCGTGGTATCGCCGAGCGTGACCTTGTCGCCTTCCTTCACGGCGCGGTCGACCTTGACCGCGGGGAAGGCGAGGTCCTCGTTCTTCTCGTCGCCGGGATAGTAGCCGCCTTCGAGCAGCGGCTTGTCGTGTTCGCCGGCGATGAGCTGGGCGCCGGTCTCCTTCTTGATCTCGGCGAAGCCGCCGGTGTGGTCGAAATGCGCGTGCGTGTTGAGAATGATCTTGATGTCAGAGACCTTGAGACCGAGCTTCGCAATATTGTCCTTGATCATGCCGGTCGACTGCGGCAGCGCCGTATCCATCAGGATCAGGCCCTGCGAGGTCTTGATGACGTAGACGGCGATACCATCGGTGCCGACATAGTAGATATTGCCGATGAGCTGGAATGGCTCGAACGGCGTGGTCCATTTCTTGGTGACCGCGGCAATGAAATCCTTGACGGTCTGCGCCTGCGCGCCGGTTGCGAGGAACGCCAGCGCGCAGAGCGCGGCCGTGAGCTGCTTCATCGTTTGTCTCCCAGAGTGTTCTTGCAGAGTGGTCTTGTCGTTTTGATGGGGCGCGGCCGTCGCGCGGCGCGGCCGGCCGGCAAGCTACGTCGTGCGAGATGCGGCAGCAACGGCCACGTGTCCGGAAAATTTCGTGGCATGCGCGGAATAATGGTGCCTGGCCGGTTTGCGCATGGCGGCATTTGCTGCAACGCGGCCAAGTGGGATTTGACCGCGCGCAGGCGGCTCGCCATACTTTGCGTCAAGACGAGCCAAGACTCGTCGGCACCGGGAGCTGAAATGACCAATTCGTTGTCCGTCCTTGCGGGGACGCTGATTTCCCTCGTCTCCTTCACTTCGATTGCCGTCTCGCAGCCGGCCTGCGTCACCCAGAACATGGCTGTGCCGCCTAGGGCCAACAGCACCGACAAGGCGGCCCCGTTCTTCATTGATACGACAGGTCTCGACTTCAAGACGACGCCTCCGACGCGTGATCCCTCCAATGCCCGCTACCCGCGCGCGACCGAGCTGCCTGACGGAACGCTGCCGCCACCGGGGGCTGAGGGCAATTTCATCATCGGTCCCACCCACAATCCAGCGCCGGAGACGATCGCAAAGGAGGGCGTGCCGCGCGGCACCACAAAATCCTTCACGCTGTCGTCGAAGGAGAGCACGATCTACAATCCCGGCCTGATCCGCGACGACGCCGCCGGCTGCACCAACTCCTCGATCATGACGACCGTCACGGCGCCTGGTGATAAGTCGCACATGATCGTCACCACCAGCCACCCAGGTATCTGGTCGCGTACCATCGACGTCTATGTGCCGGCGCAATATGTGCATGGCACCGAGGCGCCGTTCATCGTGGTCGGCGACGGCGGCTCCAACGCCTACAAGGATCTCGGCACCACGCTCGACAATCTGATCGCGCAGCGCCGCGTGCCGCCGATGATCGCGATCCAGATCGGCAATGGCGGGCAGGACGCACAGGGCAGCCAGCGCGGCCGGGAATATGACGCGGTGTCAGGTGCCTACGCGCAGTTCGTCGAGCGTGAAGTGCTGCCGCTGGTCGAAAAGAACGCCGACGTCAGGCTGACCAAAAATCCCGATGGGCGTGCGACCATGGGGCTGAGTTCGAGCGGCGTGGCAGCCTTCACCATGGCGTGGTTCTATCCCGAGCTCTATCACCGCGTGCTGGCCTTCTCGCCGACCATGGTCAACCAGCAATGGCCGTATGATCCGTCGCTGCGCGGCGGCGCCTGGGAATATCACAGCGCATGGACGGGGCCGGCCACACCCAACCTCATCTCGAAGGCCGGCGTGCTCACGCCGGCTGAGCCGCCTGGCGCACCGCTGATCGTCGCCGCACCGACCAAGCCGATCCGCTTCTGGTTCTTCGGCGGTGACCAGGACCTGTTCTATCCGAACCCGACCATTCCCGACGGCATGCACGATTGGACCCTGTCCAACGCGCTGACGGCCAAGGTGCTGGCGGAGAAGGGCTATCATTATCAGTTCCTGTTCGTGCGCAACGCCAAGCACGTCGACCGTCCGACGATCGCGCAGACGCTGCCGTCGGCGCTGGAGTGGGTCTGGAAGGGCTATCCGATCCCCTGAACGCGAAGAAGCCTAACGCCCGACCGTCACGCCGGCGGTCGAGCGCATGGCGTCCTTGAGGCTCGTCGCGTTCTTGTCGTCGAGGACCTGACGCGTCAGCACGGTGGTCTGGCCGGGCGTGTTGAGGATCGTCTCTCCGCGCGAGGAAGAGAGCCGGTCGGCCTTGTAGGGTGCGGCCGGATCGGTGGCGGGCGCTGTAGAGGACGTGTGCTGCGGCCGTTTACCGGACGCGGCTAAGGCTCCCTGCGAAACGAAGAGGGCCGCGATCACGACCAGTCGCAATGATTTTGTGGGCATGCGATCTCCCATATTCGGGGCGTCAGCCTAGCATATGGGCGCGTCGTCGCAGAGAGGTAAGGGTCAGGCGAGAGCCGCCCGGCGTTCCCGCATCGGTTCGCGGACCCGGTCGAGTTTCCCGGGCTCGGCGAGCCGCGTAAAATTGCGCTGGCTTGCATGCGCGGGTGCTTCGACAATCACGCCCTCGCAGGCGATCTGTCCGCCGAGCATCCTGAATTCCAGCTTGTCGTAGCGCGGCATCGTCTCGCCGGGCGCGGGCGGCAACAGCCCGACGCTCCCCTGGATGTTCAGCGTGGCATCGCCGGCGCCGTGAAGCCGCGGATTCCACATCCTGATCCCGGTCTCCGCCCAGCGCTGCCGGATCAGCGCGGCGCGGTCGGCGGGTTCTGCGATGTTTGCACGAGTCTTCGGCGCGCTGGTGATCTCCAGAGCGGGAGCCTCGAGGGCCAGCTCCGGCGCGACGTCCGCGACGACGCTCGGTGTGGGGACGGCAAACTCGTCCGCGGCGATCGCTGCAGCCGGAGCCGGATCGCTTGCGGGGACCGGTGCGATCTCCATCGCGGCGTCGACAGACGAGACCGGAGTCTCCTCCGCGATGACGAAGTCGACGCCCGTCGAGCTTTCCGTGAGCGGATCGTTGCTGATGAGGTCAGCCGCATCAACCGGCTCGCTCTCGATCTCGACCGGCGAGAGAGAAGCCTCTTGCCCGACGATTGGCTCGACCTGCGTCGGCGTCTCCCGGGATGAATCGTCGCTGCCGCCGACGTCGGTTGCCGCTGCCGACGGGCTATCCGCGATGACAGAGATAGCAGTGTCGTCTTCGGTGGCCGGAGCCGCGACCGCGGCGTCGCAGCGCGACGGTTCCGCGCTGATGCTGGTCTCAAGAGGCGGAGCGGCTTCTGCAATTTCGGCAACAAGGGCGGGCGAAGCGTCTGCGCTATCAGGCGCGACGTCGATGCTGCCGCCGTGAGGCAACGGCCGAAGCTTCGTGAACGCCCATTTCACCGCGGGGATGCGGCGCAGCAACGATATCAGTCTCGAAAGCACTGGGAGTTGTCCAAGAGGTACTCGGCGTGAGGCAATCGCTGATTCGCCAGCAATGTAAAAAACTGCCCCGGCCATCACACTGATGTCAATGTAAGTGGGACCAATTGCAGAACATCCACGCGCTCATCGCGCGCAGGCGGTGATTTCGCCCGCGTGACTGTAACCTCAGTGCAGCCCCGCCAATGCGCTTCCTTCGCACCGTGACCTTCGCGCATACCATCGGCGACGACAAGCTTTGGCTGCACGAAGACTTTTGGAGAGGGGACGATCGCCCCTCTCCAGATTTCCGATCGATGCTGGCCTATTTTCCGGAGCCCGCGCCGCCACCGGCCTGGCTGCCCATGTTATTGGTGTTGCTGCCGCCGGCCGAAGGGGTCTGCTTGCCCTTGCTGTCGCTGGCCTCGTTCTGCATGTTCGACGACGCGCCGGTCGTCATGCCCTTGGTCGCGGGGCCCCGCGACGAGGGGCCGACGTCGCCCTTGCCGGATGCGCTTGGGGCGGGTTGTGTTTGCGCAAAGGCGCCGCCGGTCGCCAGCGCCATGATGCACGCAGATGCCAAAATGAACTTCTTCATCTGGTTTCCTCCTGGGTTCACCTCCGGACAACCTGCGCGCGGGGCGGACGTTCCCAATTGGCAGCGCCGCGAGAATCGCACCAACGCGCGTTCACGAAATGTCGATGTTTCCCTGCACGGCCCTTATCGAGGTAGAGTTTGGAACATCCGGCTTCTGGTGTAAGGACGAAGCATGAAGAGGGTAATGACTTTCGGAGCGGTTCTGCTCTGGTCCACGATCGCATTCGCGCAGGATCGCACCATCACTGTGGCCTCGACGACGTCAACGGAACAGTCGGGGCTGTTCGGCTATTTGCTGCCGCTGTTCTCGAAGGTCGGCGGCATCGATGTGAAAGTGGTTGCCGTCGGCACGGGCCAGGCGCTCGACATCGGGCGGCGCGGCGATGCAGACGTCGTGTTCGTCCATGACAGGCCTGCCGAAGACAAGTTCATGTCCGAAGGGCAGGGCGTGAAGCGCTTCGATGTCATGTACAACGACTTCGTCATTGTCGGGCCGAAGAGCGATCCTGCGAAGATCGCCGGCGGCAAGGGACGTGGCCGAGGCGCTGCGCAAGATCGCCGCCGCGAAGGCGCCGTTCATCTCGCGCGGCGACAAGTCCGGCACGCACGCGGCCGAGCTGCGGCTATGGAAGGAGGCGGGCGTCGACCTCGGTGCCGGCAAGGACGGTTGGTATCGCGAGATCGGCCAGGGCATGGGGCCGGCCCTGAACATGGCGTCGTCGTCGAATGCCTATCTCCTGTCTGACCGCGGCACCTGGTTATCATTCAAGAACCGCGGCGAGCTTGCCGTCCTGACCGAAGGCGACAAGCGGCTGTTCAACCAGTACGGCGTCATGCTGGTGAATCCGGCAAAGCATTCGAACGTGAAGGCGCAGGACGGGCAAGCCTTCATCGACTGGCTGATCTCTCCTGGGGGGCAGGAGGCCATCGCCGGCTACAAGGTCGGTGGCGAGCAGCTATTTTTCCCCAACGCGTCCCACTAGCAGGAAGGCGACGGTTGATACTGCGACGCTGAGCGCGAGCAGGATCAGCCCGAGCCCGAGCGCCAGCGACAGGTCGCCCTTGCTGGTCTCCAGCGCGATCGCAGTCGTCATCGTGCGTGTGAAGCCGCGGATGTTGCCGCCGACGATGATGATGGCGCCGACCTCGGCGATCGCGCGCCCGAAGGCTGCGAGAAAGGCCGTCAGCAGCGAGGTCCGGCCCAGCGCGAACAGCAAGCCGATGCTGCGCAGCACCGACAGCCCGTCGATTCGCGCCAGGTCGCCATACTCCGCCCACAGCAGGCTCGCCGGCCGGTGCACCAGTGCGACGACGATCGGTGTTGCGAGCAGCGCCTGCGCGATCACCATCGCCGCCGGCGTGAACAACAGGCCGGCCGCCCCGAGCGGGCCGGAGCGCGACAGCAGAAGATAGAGCGCGAGCCCGACCACGACCGGCGGAAGACCAAGCAGCGCATTGGTCAGGACGATGATGACCTGCCGCCCGCGGAACCGGGTGATCGCAAGCAGGGCTCCGAACGGCGCCCCGATCAGAAGCGCGACGATGCTGGCGGTCAAGCTGACGCGCACCGACAGTCCGACGATGCCCAGAAGCTCTGCGTCGGCCTCGCCGATCAGCGTGAATGCGGCGCCGATGGATCGCGCGAAGTCGTTCATCCGTGCCTGAGCGTCGGCGCCCGCCACGATGTCTCGGGTGCGTCGATTTCGGGACTGCGGAGGTGATTCACGTATATTTCCCTGAGGGTATCGTCGTGCAAAGCAGCGGCGGAGCGGTTTGGTAACCCGAATTTGACCGGAAATCAAAAGCCGCGGGCGGCATGGCACGAGGCCGCGTTTGGCATCATCGTTTGACGCTGGCCGATGCCGCGACCGTCGGGGGCTCAGATCAAGCCGCGCAGCACTTCAACAAGCCGGGCACACTCGGCCTCCGTTCCTACGGTGATGCGCAAGAAGTCCTCGATGCGCGGCTTTCCGAAATGCCGGACCAGAACGCCACGCTGGCGAAGCGCTGCCGCAAGATCTGTTCCGCTCGCGGCTTCGATGGCGCGCGAAAACGAAGTTTGCGAGCGACGGCAACACCTCGAAGCCGAGTTGTCCAAGCTCGCGGGCCAGCGTTTCGCGGCTCGCGATGATACGGGCGCGGGACTTGCGAAACCAGCCGTCGTCCTCGATCGCGGCGACGGCGCCGGCGATAGCGAGGCAATCGACGGGATAGGAGTTGAAGCTGTCCTTCACGCGTTCCAGCGCTTCGATCAGCGGTCGTTGACCGATGGCAAAACCAACCCGCAGGCCAGCGAGCGAGCGCGATTTCGAGAAGGTCTGGATGACCAGCAGATTGTCGTGGCGTGCAACCAGCGGCACGGCGCTTTCGGCACCGAAATCGACATAGGCCTCGTCCACCACCACCAGCCGGTCCGGTTGTTCGGCAAGCAGCGATGCGATTGCGTCGCGCTGAAGGGCGATGCCGGTCGGGGCGTTCGGATTGCAGAGAAGGATGGCGCTCGATGGTCGCCTGTAATCGGAGATATCGATTCTCATCGCGGCATCGAGCGGCACCTCGTCGTGCGTTATTCCATAGAGGCCGCAATAGACGGGATAGAAGCTGTAAGTGACGTCGGGAAACAGAAGCGGCATATTGTGCTTCAGAAGAGCCTGGAAGGTGTGGGCCAGAACCTCGTCGGAGCCGTTGCCGACGAACACTTCCTCGGGCCTCACATCGCAATGCGCCGCGATCGCCTCGCGCAGGCGCGTCGCACCCGGATCGGGATAAAGGCGCAGCCGCTCCGCAGCCGATGCGACGGCCGCCAGCACGCGTGGCGAGGGCGGGTAGGGATTCTCGTTGGTATTGAGCTTGACGATGCCGTCCTGCTTCGGCTGCTCGCCGGGGACGTAGGGCGAAAGCGTGTGGACGACCGGACTCCAGAA
The DNA here is from genome assembly GCF_054056555.1 of Bradyrhizobium sp. LM2.9. Taxonomy (NCBI): domain Bacteria; kingdom Pseudomonadati; phylum Pseudomonadota; class Alphaproteobacteria; order Hyphomicrobiales; family Nitrobacteraceae; genus Bradyrhizobium; species Bradyrhizobium sp. LM2.9. The sequence continues at coordinate 3,506,104 of NZ_JBSRYJ010000002.1, read as the reverse complement.
ACGGCTCATGATCTCCAATCCGAATTTGATCGCGGCACAGTAGGGTATGCGGGACCTCCGCGGAAGAGCGCTTGCATTCGGCATTCTAGGCAAATCCGCACCAGCCTCACGGCCGGAGGCGTTCCCGCCCGCGCGACCCCTGTGCTAGGGTCATCGCGCAACCGCCCAGAATAGAAAACAAGAACGAAGGCCGGTGCGCGCAAGACGCAGAACAGCCGCAAAGAGAGGAACACATGCCGGGTGCAGCCCTTCCCACCGCTCCCTCGATTCCGACCGCGCCCGTGACGTCAGCTATTCTCGACCGCTTGCGGGCAATCGTGGGCGACAAAGGCCTGATCCTGGACGAGCAAGACAAGCAGCCCTTCGTGACCGACTGGCGCGGCGAACTGGCGGGGCAGGCCGCGGCGGTCGTGCGTCCGGCCAGCACCGCGGAAGTCTCCGCTGTCGTCAAGCTCTGCTACGACAACGGCATTGCCATCGTGCCGCAGGGTGGCAACACCGGCTTGATGGGCGGTGCCACGCCATGGCCTATGCACCGCGGCATCGTGCTGTCGCTCGGTCGCATGAACCGGGTGCTGAATGTCGATCCCGTCGGCTACGCCATGACCGTAGAGGCGGGCTGCATCCTCCAGACGCTTCAGGACACGGCCGCGCGGCACGACCGGCTCTTTCCGCTCAGCCTGGGTGCTCAGGGCTCGTGCATGATCGGGGGCAATCTGTCCACCAATGCCGGCGGCGTGCAGGTGCTGCGTTATGGCAATGCGCGAAATCTGGTGTTGGGTCTCGAGATCGTGCTGGCTAACGGCGATGTCTGGGACGGCCTGCGCGCACTCAAGAAGGACAACACCGGCTATGACCTCAAGCACCTGTTCATGGGCGCCGAAGGGACACTCGGTATCATCACCAAGGCGGTGCTGAAGCTTTGGCCGGCGCCGAAAGACGTGTGCACGGCATGGCTTGCGATCCGCGATGCCAAGGCAGCCATCGACCTCCTGTCGGAGGCGCATGCCGCTTCCGATGACAATGTCGGCTCCTGCGAACTCATCAGCCGAGCGTGCACCGATATGGTACTGCGCCACGTTCCCGGGACCCAGGATCCTCTCAAGGCGGAGACCGAGTGGTATCTCCTTCTCGAATGGTCGTCGGCCCGGCCCCGACAGGACTGCGGCACGGGCATGTCGGACAGGATGGAGCATTTTTTGGCCGACCAGCTCGAGGCGGGCCGGGTGCTCGATGCGGTGATCGCGCAAACCGAAACGCAGTCGCGCAACATGTGGCGCATTCGCGAGAGCGTGGCCGAGGCATCTCGCACCGAAGGGCCGGGCTTGAGCTACGACGTGTCGGTCGCCATCTCCAGGATTCCAGAGTTCATCGACAGCGGTCTCGAGGCCGTACGCGCAATCCTGCCGACGATCCGCCCCTACCCGCTCGGCCACATCGGAGACGGCAATTTGCACTTCTCCTTCATGGGTCCGAAGGGCATGGACCGCGCTACGCTCAAGCAGTATTCCGCGGCGATCTCACGGGCCGTCAACGACCTCGTCACCTCCATGGGCGGCTCGATCTCGGCGGAACACGGCATCGGCATCGAGAAACTCGACGAGCTCCAGTACTATCGTTCCCGGACCGAGCTCGACATCATGCGCACGATCAAGCGGGCGCTCGATCCCAAGAACATCATGAATCCGGGCAAGGTGCTTCGTCTCGATTGAGGCGCTCCCCGCCTCGGGCACGGTCCTCCCGGACCCTCGGCGCTCTTGGGGGAGGAAGCCGCAGATAGCTCGGGCCTAACAGGCCAGGAGGCCGCCAAATCATGCCGTTTCGCGGCCGAATGGCGACTTTATTCCCGCGTTGGATGCTTTAAGGAAGGGCAGGATCAGGTCGCACCCGCCCGGTGGCGGTGCTAGACCCTGATTCAGGAACAATGGGGCGGTGCCGGTATGGCACGTCCGTAAGGATGAAGGATTTGAGGCAATGATCCAAACCGTCGGAATTATCGGGGCAGGGACCATGGGGAACGGCATCGCGCAGATTTGTGCCGCGGCCGGGCTTTCGGTCGTGATGGTCGATATTTCCGATGCGGCGGTGAACCGCGGGATTTCGACCGTCGGCGGCAGCCTCGAGCGGCTGGTCAAGAAGGAGAAGATGTCGGCGGGCGATCGCGACGCGACGCTCAAGCGCATCACCGGCACCACCGACCGCGCGAAGCTCGTCGATTGCGACCTCGTCATCGAGGCCGCGACCGAGAACGAGGAGCTCAAGGTCAAGATCCTGAAGGACCTCTGCGCGACGCTGTCGCCGCGCACGCTGCTCGCGACCAACACCTCCTCGATCTCGATCACGAAGCTCGCCGCGGCGACCGACCGCCCCGACCGTTTCATCGGCATGCACTTCTTCAATCCGGTACCGGTAATGGCGCTGCTGGAGCTCATCCGCGGCTTGCAGACCTCCGACGACACCCACGCCAAAGCGCTCGATTTCGCCAAGCGCATCGGCAAGGTGGCGATCACCGCCAAGAACAGCCCCGGCTTCGCCGTCAACCGCATCCTGTGCCCGATGATCAACGAAGCGATCTTCGCGCTCCAGGAAGGGATTGCGACGGCGGAAGAGATCGATGCCGGGATGAAGCTCGGCTGCAACCACCCGATCGGGCCGCTGGCGCTCGCCGATCTCGTCGGGCTCGACACCATGTTGTCGGTGATGGAGGTCTTTTACAAAGGCTTCAACGACCCCAAATACCGTCCGGCCCCCTTGCTCAAGGAAATGGTCGATGCCGGCCATCTCGGTCGCAAGACCGGGCAGGGCTTTTACACCTACAGCGCCTGACAATGGCGCAGGCGGCGGGCAATTGGTGCTCGCCGCCAGACCCCGCAATTTGCGCTGCGACAAAGACGCCGCGCGCAATTGAGCTCACAATGTCGAACGGGCGGCCTGCGGGAACAACGGAACGGATAACGAAGGACATGTCGGATCGATTGAAGGCCGAGCGCGAGGCTGCGGCCGAGCGGCGGAACCTGCTGACCCAGGACGCGATCAAGCGCACGGGGATCACCGAAGAGATGATCGGCGAACTCGTCACCCGCTTCTACGGACGCGTGCGCGAGGATGCACTGCTGGGCCCCGTGTTCGCGAGGGTGCGGAATTGGGACGAGCATCTCGCCAATCTCAGGGACTTCTGGTCATCGGTCGTTCTGATGAGTGGCCGCTACCACGGCTCCCCGATGCGGGCCCATATGCCGCTGAGCCTGGCCGGCGATCATTTCGACCGCTGGCTGGATTTGTTCGAACCGACCGCACACGAAGTCTGTCCGCCCGCGGCGGCCGCGCTGTTCATCGACAAGGCGCGCCGCATCGCCGACAGCTTTGAGATGGCGTCGGCCACCTTGGCGGGTCGGATTGCCGCGCCGCGTCACGTGCTCAGGTCCTGACGACGATCGGTCTGCCTGCAGACATACAGCGACCTTGTTTCGCCTTCGCGTGCGTAACGGGTAGGGCGGTGCACCAATTCCGATATCATCGGGCTGGTCTGCAAAATCATCATGCGAAGCGCGTGATGTGACGTTGAAATTGCGAAATCCGTTCGATTGCTTTCATTCTTGCTCAATCAAAGCGAGCAAAGCCATATTGATGCATTGCGGCGCCAATTCTTCGCCTTGTTTTCGGCAGAGTTCCAGCGCCTCCTAATTACATGTCCAGCGCATCGTTCATCACCCATTCCTCATCCTCCGAGAATGTCGCGGAGCCTGACGTCGACGCGGGCATCGAGCAGACGCGGCGAACGCTTTTGCTCGGTGCGCTCGCCACCACTGCTTGCCTTGGCTGTGCCTCGCAGGTGCATGCAGGAGAGGATCCGCCCGGCTCGGATGAGCGGCCGCAGAAGGGCGATGTGCTCGTCTTCTCGGAAGGCGATCGGGAAGGGAAACTCATTACCGCGGCCGATCTGTCGGTCGGCGGACCGCCGGTGCAAGCCTGGCCGAAAGACCCAAAGACGTCGGTCGTGCGCAGCGCTTCGCGCCTCAACGAGATCCTGATCATCCGGCTCGATCCCGCCGAGCTCGACGAGCAGACGAAAGCACGCGCCGTCGACGGCATCATCGCCTATTCGGCAATCTGCTCGCATGCCGGCTGTCCTGTCACTGCCTGGGTGAAGAGCGATGTCGGCGACAAGGAGGTGTTCAAGTGCATGTGCCACAACTCCGAATACGATCCTCGCGCGGGCGCGCAAGTCGTGTTCGGGCCAGCGCCGCGACGGCTCGCGGCGCTGCCGCTGGCGCTGGCTGACGGTTCGCTCAGCGTAGCCGGGAACTTCATGGGAAAGGTAGGTGGCGTGCAGCCAGGATGATGGACGGTGCGGGTCGTACCCGCGTCACGAGAGGCCGCATCCGCCGATGGGCGGACGACAAGAATTCAAAACAACAATTCAAATAAGAATTCAAACGGATGAAAAAGGGGAACGTCCATGACCAGGAAGCAATGGTTACTGTCCGGCTTCGTCGCCTTCACGTGTCTTGCCTCGACCGCCGCCGTATCGGGCCCGGTCGAGAACTATGCACCGGTCACCGCGCAGCGGTTGGAAAACCCGGAGCCTGCCAACTGGATGCTCTACCGGCGGACCTATGACGGGCAGGGCTACAGCCCGCTCGACCAGATCAACACCTCGAATGTGAAGAACCTCACCCCGGTCTGGACCTTCGCGACCGGCGTCGTCGAAGGCCACGAGGCGCCGCCGATCGTCAACAACGGCGTGATGTTCGTGGCGACCCCGATGGGGCAGGTGATCGCCCTGAACGCCAAGACCGGCGACGAATATTGGCGCTACAAGCGGCAGCTCCCCGACGATCTGTTCCAGTTGCATCCGACCAGCCGCGGCGTCGGCCTCTGGGAGGACAAGCTCTATCTCGCCACCACCGACGATCATGTCGTCGCGCTCGACGCCAAGACCGGCAAGGTGGTGTGGGACACCAAGGTGCAGGACTACAAGAAGGGCCAGTACATGACCCTGATGCCGCTGATCGTCGACGGCAAGGTCATCGTCGGCGGCTCCGGCGGCGAGTTCGGCGTGCGCGGCTATGTCGCCGCCTATGATGCCAAGGACGGCAAGGAGCTGTGGCGGACCTATACCATTCCCGGCGAAGGCGAGCCCGGCCACGACACCTGGCAGGGCGAGGACTGGAAGAACGGCGGCGGCTCGGCCTGGATGACCGGCAATTACGACAAGGACACCAAGACGATCTATTGGGGCGTCGGCAACGCCGCGCCGTGGCCCGGCGAGATGCATCCCGGCGACAATCTCTATACCTCGTCGGTGCTCGCGCTCGATCCGAACACCGGCAAGATCAAGACCTATCACCAGTACCACCAGAACGATTCCTGGGATTGGGACGAGGTCGAAGCGCCGATGTTGATCGACCTGCAACGCGACGGCCGCACCATCAAGAGCCTGGTCCATCCCGGCCGCGATGCGATCTTCTGGATACTCGAGCGCACGCCGACCAAGATCAACTACATCGCCGGCTGGCCGTTCGTCTCCACCGACGTCTGGAAGGGCATCGATGCCGAGAGCGGCAGGCCGATCCTCGATCCCGCGCACAAGCCGATGGTCGGCAAGCGCGTGGAGTTCTGTCCGTCGCTGTGGGGCGGCAAGGACTGGCCGTCGGCGGCCTACAGCCAGAAGACCGGCCTCGTCTACGTGCCCGCCAACGAGAATTTCTGTGGCGGGTTCACCGGCGAGAAGGTTCCGCTCAAGCCCGGCGAACTCTGGCTCGGCACCAAACCGGAGGACATCGGCCTGAAGACGAAGCCTGGCGCCGATCATTTCGGCGAGCTCCAGGCTTGGGATCCCGTTACGGGCAAGAAGATGTGGCAACACAACTTCCCCAAGTCGCAGCTGTTCGGATCGGTGACGGCGACCGCAGGCGATCTCGTCTTCGTGGGCGGCACCAACGACCGCAACTTCCGCGCCTTCAACGCCAAGAGTGGCGAGCTGCTGTGGGAGCAGAAGACCAACTCGGGCATCATGGGCATGCCGGTGTCCTATGAGATCGACGGCACGCAATACATCGCGATCCAGTCGGGATGGGGCGTGGATGCGCAGCGCATCCAGGATGCACTCGTGACCAACAATATCGGCATCGAAGCCAACGTACCGCAGGGCGGCGTCATCTGGGTGTTCGCGCTGAAGAAGTAAGCTCCGCTGGCGGATCGAAAGAAGCGGAGTGTCAGGGGGCAAATGCGGCGGACGGCAACGTCCGCCGCATTTTGCGTGACGGGATGGGATTGCTGCCCGCGCCACGAAGTCGTCATGGCCGGGACAAGCCTGGACAAGCCCGGCCATGACGATGCGGTCGCACGCGACGCCAGATCGCTACTTCCCCTCGCGCTCTACCTTGCCCTTTTCCTTCTGGTTCATTTCCTGAACCTTGGGATCCGGATTGTGCTGCCCGGTGGTCTGGGTGGTCGAGGGCGGCGGGGCATTGGCGTTGGGCAGGGAGTTCTGGTCCGGCGTGCTGGGGCGCGTGGCCGTGGTTGGCGGCGCCGTGTTGTTCTGGGCGAACACGCCTGTGGTCGTCAAAAGAAAGGCGCTCGACAGCGAAACTGCGAGCGCCCTTTGAAATATGGGTCATCGATCTGCTCCTGTCAGATCGATGGAAACGGCGCGAAGCCGCTTTGTGTTCCCGAGCGCGATAGACTTCTATCGCGCTCTTTCCTGATTGAGCATGGTCTGTTCGGAAAACCGGTGTCCACTTTTCCGGACCAAGCTCTCACGCCTCCAATTGCTTACCGAGCGGAAGGTTGCGGATGCGCTTTCCGGTCGCGGCGAAGATGGCATTCATCAGCGCCGGCGCGAACGGCGGGACACCGGGCTCGCCGACTCCGCTCGGCGGCGTATCGGGTCCGGGCGGCACGATGTAGACGTTGGTCACCAGCGGGGATTCATCCATCCTGAGGACCTGGAAGTCGTCAAAGTTCTTTTGCTCCACCTTGCCGTCCTTGAAGCTGATCTCGCCGTATTTGGCGAGGCTCAGCCCCATGATCGCCGCGCCCTCGATCTGCGAGGCGATGCGCTCGGGGTTGACATAGGTGCCGCAATCGATCGCGGTGTCGACCCGCGGCACCGTCAGCTTGCCCTTGTCGTCGACGGCGACCTCGACGATGGTCGCGATGTAGCTGACGAAGCTGCGGTGTACGGCGATGCCGAGACCGTGGCCCTTGGCGACCGCGCGGCCCCATTCTCCCTTCTCGGCGACCAGCTCGACCACCTTGCGCAGGCGCGCGGTGTCGATCGGATAGCTGTCGAAGGGCTCGCCGTAGTTCCACATGTCCTTCACGGCCGGCTTGACGATGCGCGGGCTGCCGATCAGCGCCAGCAGCGTCTCCTTCTGGTCGCGGCCGGTCGCATGCGCGATCTCGCCGACCATCGACTGTACCGCGAAGGCGCGCGGGATGTTCGAGACCGAGCGGAACCAGCCGATGCGGGTGAACGCCGCGGCTTCCGGGTTCTCGCAAGAGATGTTGGCGATCTCGAACGGCATGTCGACGAGGCCCATGCCGAGCTCGAAGGGCGCCGCGTGGTTTGCACCCGCGGCGAACGTCGAGGCGATGCTGGGTGCCACGCTGCGGTGGCGCCAAGCGATTACCTTGCCGCTCTTGTCGAGCCCCGCCTCGATCCGTTCCGCGGAGACCGTGTGCAGGAAGTCGTGGCGGACGTCGTCCTCGCGAGTCCACTGCACCTTCACGGGCGTGCCGAGCTCCTTCGATAGCAGCGCGGCCTCGAGCGCAAAGTCGCATTTCGACTTGCGGCCGAAACCGCCGCCGAGCAGGGTTACGTTGACGGTGACATTGCCCTCGGGGATGCCAAGCGTCTTGGCGACGTCCTCGCGTGTGCCGCCCGGGCTCTGCACCGGTGCCCAGATCTCCGCCTTGTCGCCCTTGACGTCGGCGACCGCCACCGGCGGTTCCATGCTGACATGGGCGAGATGTGGCAGATAATATTCGCCGACGATGATCTTGTCGGCACCCTTCAGGGCAGCATCGGCGTCGCCTTCCTGGCGCACGACGAGGCCCGGTTTGCGCGAGGCTTCCTCGAGCTCCTTGCGGTAGGCGACGGAGTCGTATTTGCCGTTGGCACCGTCGTCCCAGGTGAGCTTAAGTGCGTCGCGGCCCTTGATCGCCGCGCCGGTGTTGCGCGCGATCACGGCAACGCCGCCGAGCGGCTGGAATTTCGACGGCCATGGCCAACCGCGCACCTGCATCACCTTCTCGACGCCGGGGACCTTCAGCGCCGCGTCCGGATCGAACGAGACCAGCTTGCCGCCTGTTACCGGCGGGCGCGCGATCACGGCATACTTCATGCCAGGCAGCCGCACGTCGGCGCCGTAACGCGCCTTGCCGGTGGTGATGTCGTGGAGATCGACGATGCCGACCTGGCCCTTGCCGAGATAGCGGAAGTCCTTGGGGTTCTTCAGCTTGAGGCCTTCGATACTCGGCACCGATTCCTTGGCGGCATCGGCTGCGAGCTCGCCGAAGCCGAGCTTGCGGCTCGTCGCGCTGTGGACGACCTCGTGATTGACGGCCTTGACCTCGGTCGCCGGCACGCCCCAGCGCTTGGCCGCAGCCTGTTCCAGCATGGTGCGGGCGGAGGCGCCGATCTGGCGCATCGGCATCAGATAATGCCGCGTGCTGCGCGAGCCGTCGGTGTCCTGGTTGCCGAACTTGACCTCGTCGCCGTGAGCCTGCTGCACTTTGACTCGCGACCAGTCAGCTTCCATTTCTTCCGCTACGATCAGCGGCAGACTGGTGCGCACGCCGGTACCCATCTCGGCGCGGTGAGCGAGGATGGTGACGGTGCCGTCGGGCGCGACCGCGACGAACACGCGCGGGTCCACCACGACGCCATGCGGCATTTTGCCGGCGCCGGTCTCATAGGCGAACGCCTGGCGCGACATCACGGGGGCAGCGAGCACGAAGCCGCCGGTGATGCCGAGCCCTTTCAGGATGCTGCGGCGCGAGACTTTCTCGACCTTGATGTTCTTTTCGAAGCCACGAAGCTTCCCCGGATTGTCGATGAAATTCATGTCACACTCCCGTCGATGCGAGATGGACCGGCGTTCTCAATGCGCTGGTAGCAGCCGCAGCGGCAGATGTTGCCGGCCATCGCTTCGCGGATCTGGTCGTGCGACGGCTTTGGATTGTCCATCAGCAGCGCCGCCGCCTGCATGATTTGGCCCGCCTGGCAGAAGCCGCATTGGGGTACGTTGACCTGGCGCCAGGCCTTCTGCACCGCGTGATCGCCGTTCGGATGCAGTCCCTCGATCGTCGTGACCTCGCGGCCGGCGACGTCGTTGATCGATGTGATGCAGGAGCGCACGGCTTCCTTGTCGACGATGACGGTACAGGCGCCGCAAAGGGCCTGGCCACAGCCGAACTTGGTGCCGGTCAGCCCGGCCTCGTCGCGCAGGAACCAGAGTAGCGGAAGATCCGGGTCGCCGTCCCAGCTCTGTTCCTGGCCGTTGATCTTCACCTTGATCATGATCGTCCCTCGCTCTTCATAAGCTTGCCGATTTCAAATTGTCCCGACGTCGGTCGGTGCAATGCTGCTGCGTCGTGTCGTCGCGTTCCGGCCGTCATCCGGCGCGGGCAGATCCCGGCAGGAAGCAGGAATGCGAGTGTCATGTCCGGATGTGCTCGATACCTCCGTCTTGTTCTTGATTATTGAATTTCGCGCGGCATCGTGACGACGCAATCGTAGCAGAGATCGCCTCGGTCCGGCGTTCACAGCCAAGTGTTCTCTAGTCAGCTGTATCGACGGGAAAAGATTGCAACGAAGGTTTGTCAAAAGCAGGGCGCTGCATCACGCAGCGCGCCTCCCGAAACGGGCACAATGAAAAAAGCTTCGTCCGCCAGAAGAACTGTGCGGACGAAGCAGGATGCCTCAGTCGAGGGAGGGAGAAACGCAAGCGCTGCGGACTTCAAGCAGGAAGCCGGCGGCCCTGCGCAGTCATTCAGAGACCAGGACTGAGGGACCTGATGGCCCTCGTATACGCAGAGTGGAGAAGCGGGGCATCGCCGTGATTGGTCCCGGGGCCGGACCGTCCGCTCGCTGGCGAGAACCAGCGAGCGGACGGGCAAACGTCAGGCGGCTTGGCTCAGGCGGCTTTGGCCTTCGCCACGTGGGTCGCGATCGCGTCCATCAGAGCCGGCGACAGGCAGTCATAGGGCTCGAGGCCGATTTCCTTCAGCCGCGAACGAATACCGGGCATTTCCTCCGGCTTCACGCCCGATTCGATCACCGAGGAGACGAAGGCGGCGAATTGCGGCGCCTGCGAACCCTGTTCCTGGAACAGTTCGGGGTGAATGAAGTCGAGGCCGTAGAACGGGTGGCCCTTGTTCTCGATGCGGCCGTACATGTGGGTGCCGCAGGCCTTGCAGGCATGGCGCTGGATCACCGCAGAGGGGTCGACGATCTGGAGCTTGTCGCCGTTCTCGATCACGCTGACGTTCTGGCGCGGCACCACGGCGACGACGGAGAAATTCGCGCCCTGCGGCTTCCAGCACTTGGTGCAGCCACAGGCGTGGTTGTGCGCGACGTCGCCCTTGACGGCGACCTTGACCTGATGGTCCTTGCATTTGCATACGAGCGTGCCGCCGGCAAAGCTGCCGCTGCCCTGTTTGAGGCCGTTATCGATCGAGGGATGGAGTGCAACAGTCATGGGTCGATCCTCCTTGGGGGTGACGCTTTTCGAACTAGAACACGACGACTGAACGGATGGATTTGCCCTCATGCATCAGCTCGAAGCCTTTATTGATGTCTTCGAGCTTGAGCGTGTGGGTGATCATCGGGTCGATCTGGATCTTTCCGTTCATGTACCAGTCGACGATCTTCGGCACGTCGGTGCGGCCGCGCGCGCCGCCGAAGGCGGTGCCCCGCCAGTTGCGCCCGGTGACGAGTTGGAACGGGCGGGTGGCGATCTCCTTGCCGGATTCGGCAACGCCGATGATGATCGAGGTGCCCCAGCCGCGATGGCAGGCTTCCAGCGCCTGGCGCATCACCGTGGTGTTGCCGGTGCAGTCGAAGGTGTAGTCGGCGCCGCCGTCGGTCAGGGTCACGAGATGCGGGACGATGTCGCCGGTGATCTTCTTGGGATTGACGAAATCGGTCATGCCGAACCGCCGGCCCCATTCCTCCTTGGAGTCGTTGATGTCGACGCCGATGATCTTGTCGGCGCCGGCCATCTTGGCGCCCTGGATCACGTTGAGGCCGATGCCGCCGAGGCCGAACACCACGACGTTGGAGCCCGGCTCGACCTTGGCGGTATTGACGACGGCGCCGACGCCGGTGGTGACGCCGCAGCCGATGTAGCAGCTCTTGTCGAACGGCGCGTCCTCGCGGATCTTGGCGACCGCGATCTCCGGCAGCACGGTGAAGTTCGAGAAGGTCGAGCAGCCCATGTAGTGGTAGATCGGCTTGCCCTTGTAGGAGAAGCGGCTGGTGCCGTCCGGCATCACGCCCTTGCCCTGAGTCGCGCGGATTGCGGTGCAGAGATTGGTCTTCTGGCTGAGGCAGCTTTTGCACTGCCGGCATTCCGGCGTGTAGAGCGGGATGACGTGGTCGCCCGGCTTCACCGAGGTCACGCCAGGACCGATCTCGCGAATGATGCCGGCGCCCTCATGGCCCAGGATCGACGGGAAGATTCCTTCGCTGTCGAAGCCGTCGAGCGTGTAGGCGTCGGTGTGGCAGATGCCCGTCGCCTTGATCTCGACCAGGACTTCGCCGACCTTCGGTCCTTCCAGATCGACCTCCACTATCTCGAGCGGCTTCTTGGCTTCGAAAGCGACGGCGGCACGTGTCTTCATCGTAAACTCCTCAAATTCTAGCAGGGCGCCAGGAACCAGGTCCTGGTCGGGCTCCGCACGTTCACTTCTTGTTGCCCATGCACGAATCTTCGTTCTTGGTATAGGCGTCGTTCTTGTCCTCGTGCTTGCCAGGTCGGGTGCGGCCCCAGGCCTCGTTGGAGCGGGCGCGCAGATAGACGTAGAGATCGTCCATGTAGCAGGCGACGTTCGGGTTATCGCCGAAGGCCGGCATCACGTTCTCCTGGGCAGTCGAGATGTTCTTGCGGCCGGAGGCGACGACGCCGAGAAAATCCGCGTAGCTCATCGTCTTCAGCGAATCCTTCAGCGCCGGGGCGTAGGTCGAGCCCATTCCATCCGGGCCGTGACACACATGGCAGTCCGAGTGATAGCGGCGGTACCCGGAATAGGTGTACCAGTCCACAGAGCCCTCCGTGATCTTGTAGGTTGGGTTGCCTTCCTTGTCGGACCATTCGCCGGTTTCGTTCTGCTTGACGGCGGTCGGATCACCTGAGCCGTCCGCGACGGCAATTCCCCCGGACGCAATCAAAAACATCGCAGCGATGGCAGAGCAGATTTTACGCAAGAGATTTTCCTCGGAAGGCATTCTGTGAGACGAGCCGGCGCGTGGAGTAGATCCACGCGCCGGAGCGATGCTGAGAGGCCTAGTTGGGCAGCGAGAACACGGTCAGCGTACCGCCGAGTGCCGTGTAGCTGCTGAGCGCCGCGTAGCCACCTACTGCGCCGAGACCTGCGGTCGGATCGGTCAGACCCGCCGCCAGACCGATACCGGCCCAGCCACCCACGCCGGAGAGGACTGCGATATACTGCTTGCCGCCGTTCTCGTAGGTGGTGACGTTGCCGATGATACCGGAGGGAGTCTTGAACTTGTAGAGCTCCTTGCCGGTCTTGGCATCGACTGCCTTCAGGTAGCCTTCGAGCGTTCCGTAGAACACCACGTTGCCCGCGGTTGCGAGTGCACCCGACCAGACCGAGAACTGCTCCTTGTTCGACCAGACGATCTTGCCGGTCTTGCCGTCCCAGGCGATGAAGTTACCCATATGGGTTTCACCCTGCGGCGGATACATCGAGAGCGTCGCACCCACATAGGGCTGGCCCGCGGTGTAGCTCACCTTGAACGGTTCGTAGTCCATGCAGACGTGGTTGGTCGGAACGTAGAACAGCTGCGTGTCCGGCGAGTAGGCTGCCGGCTGCTCGTCCTTGGTGCCGAGCGCGGCCGGGCAGATGCCCTTCACGTTGTGGTCCTCGCCCGCCTTGTCGGTCGAAGCTGTGTCGAGCACCTTCGGACGGCCATAGGTCGGCGAGTTCTTGTCCATGTCGACGCCGGAGGTCCAGTTCACCTTCGGATCGTACTTTTCGGCGACCAGAAGCTCACCGTTGACACGATCGAGCGTGTAGCCGAGGCCGTTACGATCGAAGTGCGTCAGCAGCTTGCGCGGCGCGCCGTTGATCGTCTGGTCCGAGAGGATCATCTCGTTGACGCCGTCATAGTCCCACTCGTCGTGGGGCGTCATCTGATAGACCCACTTGGCAACGCCCGTATCCGGGTTGCGGGCCCAGATCGTCATCGACCATTTGTTGTCGCCGGGACGCTGCTTCGGATTCCAGGTCGAGGGATTGCCGGAGCCGTAATAGACGAGGTTCAGCGCGGGATCGTAGGAGATCCAGCCCCAGGTCGCACCGCCACCAATCTTCCACTGATCACCTTGCCAGGTCTTGAGGCTGGAGTCCTTGCCGATCGGCTTGCCGAGTGCGGTGGTCTTCTCGGGGTCGACCAGAAGCTGATCATCCGGCCCTTCGGAGTATCCACGCCATGCCAGCTTGCCGGTCTTGATGTCGTAGGCGGACATATGGGCCTGAACGCCGAACTCGCCGCCAGAGATGCCGATCAGCACCTTGTCCTTGACGACCATTGGAGCCGAAGTGCCGGTCTCGCCCTTGCTGGCGTCGCCATTCTTCGCGGTCCATGCCACCTGACCGCTCTTGGCGTCGAGTGCGACGAGCGTGGTGTCGGCCTGATGCAGGAAGATCTTGCCGTCGCCAAAGGCCAAGCCGCGGTTGACCGTATCGCAGCACATCACCGGGATGACATTCGGGTCCTGCTTCGGCTCGTACTTCCAGACGATCTTGTTCTCGTTGGAAAGGTCAATAGCGTAGACCTTGTTCGGGAACGGCGTGTGGACGTACATCATGTTGCCGATGATCAACGGGCCGCCTTCGTGGCCGCGCAGCACGCCGGTCGAGAAGGTCCAAGCGACCTGGAGCTTGCCTACGTTTTGTGCGTTGATCTGGTTCAGTTTGGAATAGCGGGTATTGGCGTAGTCGCCCGTCGGCATCACCCAGTCTTTCGGGTTCTGCGACATCTTGAGCACTTCATCGTTGGCCGACGCGCTGCCGACGGCGAGAGCCGCCGCGGAGCCAAGATAGGCCGCCAGTAGTACCTTGCGCATAGTCATTCCTCCATTGGTCTCGTTTATTGTTTCCGAAGCATTGCTTAATCACCGGGCTTTTTCGTCCGGCGTCTGCTCGTGCAGGGCGGTCACGATTGGGACCAGAAACGATGCGGTGGTGTTACCTCCTCCTGATGAGAGTCACGGGTCCACGTGCAGAGCGGCCCGTTCTTGTTGTTCCTGCCGCAATTCGTAACGACTTCGTAATCGGGAAACTTGCCCAAGAGAGAAGCTGGTTTGCTTGACAGCGCACGGACACGAAGATTTTGATTTTGCAGTAGCGAATTCAGCAGCTTCCGCATTGCTTTGGGGCCGTCTTCAACGCTCAGGTTCCCCTTGACGGCGCTGCGACTAAGGCGGAGGATTAACTTTCAAGGGTGACAATGGAACGATGGCGCTCGTTCTAGAAGATCGCTCAAATCGAGGTAAACGTCACGCAATCATGGCTGAGGGCTCCGGCAGCGCTGGTTGCGATTCGTATCGAATCTCCGGATCAAACCAGTGGCTGGATTAATGTCCGACACAATACACACGCTCTCGACGACGGGAATGACGCCGAAGCGGCAGATCCAGAGCTGGATCGATGGGCTGACGAGCCTGTGTGGGCATTTCGACGTGGATCCGCTGGAGGCGTCCTCGCTCGAAGGCCGCATCGACTACACCTCCGTCTCGCGCTTGAAGCTCTGCCAGATCGAGGTCAGCCAGCACCGCATCGCGCACACGCTGGCGCGCGCCAAGGCCAATGAGCACCCGTACATCAAGATCCACTTCCAGACTTACGGTGTGTCCTATTTCGAGCAGGATGGCCGCCACATCGAGCTGAACCCGGGCGACATCATCGCCTATGACGTCTCCTGTCCGCATTCGATCATCAGCCCCGCTTTCACGCGCCACGACGTGGTGATCGTGCCGAAGGCGCTGCTGCGCGACCGCGGATTCCCGTCGCAGCGAATGCCCGCCTGCAAATTGACGTCACGCACGGGGACGGGGCGGATCGCCCATGATTTCGTCCATGCGACCTTCGACGAGGCGGCCAAGCTGTCGGCGAACAGTGCGGTCGGCGTCGCCGATTCGCTGATCGACCTTTTGCTGCTGCCGCTGCGCGAGGCGGACACGATGCTCGATCGCGTCGGGCCCGAAGCGACGTATGTGCGCGCGCAGTTCTTCATTCGCGAGCATTTGCGCGATCCGGATCTGTGCATCGACCAGATCTCCGCCGAGCTCGGCTGCTCCAAACGCTATCTGCACATGTTGTTCTCCGAGCGCGGCACCACGGTGAGCGACTACATCTGGCAGGCGCGTCTTCAGAATTGCCGCCAGGAACTCGAGACCCATGCCGGCAAGACCATCACCGATGTCGCGTTCTCCTGGGGCTTCTCCAGCTCATCGCATTTCAGCCGCGTGTTCCGGAAATATTTCGGCGTAGTGCCGTCCTCGATCCACAAGGCGCAACAGGGCGCCGTTGCCGCGGACGAGCATTAGGCGAACGCCAAGCTCGGCGGTCGCCGAGAGCAAATGACCGTCACACGTCCGCGATGTCTCTCACGCCGATAGGGCGACGTAGGGAATACCGGCCACGAGAGCGGCGAGCAGCACCGCGTTGCCCAGCATCCCGCTCCAATGTAACCGGCGTAATCGGCGTGGGGCTTCGGTATCGCCGGCGTCTCGCGCGCTGAGCTGGTCGTCGATCCGCCGCATGAAGCCGCGGCGTCCGTAGATCGCCAGGGCTGTAACCAAGCCAACGCCCATCGCAGCGAGCAAACGACCGTCGAGCAGGAAAGCGACCGTTCCGATGATTCCGGCAACGCGCATCACCAGAAAATGGGCATTGAACATTCCGCGCAAAAGCTGGGCGACGGGCTGGATATCCAGCTTCACCAGCAGGAAGGCGGGCGAAGCCAGCGTGAAATAGCCCATCGGAAAGAGCAGAATGATCATGACGGCTATGGCGACGCCATCCGGTGTGACGCCATCCGGTGTCATGGGATCGGCCTTTCTCGTCGGCGCCGGGGAGATCTTCCGCCAGCGTCGCACAATCATAGCGCGAAAACGCGTTTCCGACACCAGGCTTTGGTCGGATGCCGGCGAAGGCACCTTGCCTCGAGGTTCAGTCCGGCTCCAGGCCGCCCGCGAAGGCGGGCGATCCAGTGTGGTCGCATGTCAGGCCATCTCACCGCTGGATGATCTTCCTCCAGACGTCGCCAAGAATCGCAGGCTCTCGCGGCGGCAGATAGGTCAGCCCTGCCTGCCTGCCGAATTCGGCGATCTTGCCCTCGGCAGCAAGCCCGCTCAGCGCCGTGTTGACGGCGTCGATCAGTGCGGGATCGCCGGCGAGCCCGACATAGCCGCGGTTGGCGCCGATCGGATAGTAATAGCCGGACGCCGTGATTGCCGTGTCGGGATGCGCGGCGCGATGGGCGTCGAAACGGCCGAGGTCGATCAGCGTCGCGTCGTAGTCGCCACGAGCGAGCGCGCCGAGGAGATCGTCGCGACCGGGGACGAGATGGGTGATGTTGTCGATCAGGCGCCCCTTGTCGAAGGTCATCAGGACGGCATCGCCCAGCGAGCCACTCTCGATGACGAGGCGAAGGCCGGCAAGGTCGCCGATATCGCCGATCTTGCGGCCCTGCGCCTTCGGCCCGAGCACAACCGTCATCGGCGAGTAAACATAGGGCTGGCTCGGTGCGAGCACGCCGAGCGCGACGCGGCGGCGCCGGTCGTCACGGGTGGCGCCGGCAAAATCCGGCAAGCGTGCCGTCTTCATGCCGGGCTTGACGAGGGAATCCGTCGTCAGCGCGTAGCCGCCGACCAGCGAGCAGCGCCCGTCGGACAGCAGCGCATTGGCCTCGAGCTGCGGGCTCGAATCCTCATCCAGCTTGCTCTCGAACCACTGGATCGTCAGAGGCCGTCCGAGCCGGTCGGCGAGCGCCTGCCCCAGCCGTACGTCGAAGCCGGAATCCGGCTTGCCCTTGTGATGCACCGAGAGCGGCGGCCGGTCCTCGTCGAGACAGATCCTGAGCGGATCGTCGGCCGCGCGCGCAGCCGTGGCCGCCGCCGCGAGAATCGCGGCAACGCTCCACGCGACGTGCCAGGTCTTCATGGCTTCCTCCGGCTCGAGATGAAAGCCCAGAGATCCCCGATCTCGTCGTCGTTGAGGATGTCGGCCCAGGGCGGCATCTTGTTGTTCTTGCCGTTCTTCACCGTGGTGACGAAGCGCGTCTTGTCGTTCGGGAAGGCGCGCAGGTCCGGCGTGATGGTGCCGGGGTTCATCATGTTGGGGCCGGTGGCAGTGCGAGCATTTTTCGGCATAGGTCGACTTGCCGTGGTCGATCTGTGCCTGCACGGGATTGCCGGTTGCGTCATCCGCGGCACGAACGGTCGCCGCAAGCGCGACCGTGAGCACCGCGACGGCGGCGAGGATCGCCGCCGTCTTGTGAGATCCGTCGTTCAGCATCGCGCCGTGGTTACTGCTTGACCGCAAAGACCCATAGCGAGCCGCCGGGCGGCACCTTGGCAAGCCGCTCGTCGCCGGAGAACAGCGAGTAGACACCGCCATAGCCGCTGGTGACGGCGACATACTGCACGCCATCCTGCTGCCATGTCACCGGTTGTCCCTCGATGCCGGAGCCGGTCTGGAACTGCCAGAGCTTCTTGCCGGTGTCGGCGTCGAAGGCCTCGAACTCGCCGGTCAGCGCGCCCGAGAACACGACGCCGCCCGCGGTCGACAGCACGCCCGAGAAGCGCGGGATGTCGCTCGGCGCCTCCCACTTCGCCTTGCCGGTCATCGGATCGATCGCCTTCAGATGACCGCGCGGGCCGTCACCCCACTCCCAGAGATCGGTGAGGTCCATGCCGAGATACCATTCACCCTGCTTGAAGGTGACGGGTTCGGTCTTGTACCGGCCACCGAAGGCGAGCGTGTTGGCGTAGGCCAATCCGGTCTGCGGATTGAACGACATCGGTTCCCAGTTCTTGCCGCCGAGGATCGACGGATAGACTGTCACCTTCTTGCCTTCCCGAGCACCTGTCGTGACGTCGGTCTCCATTGGCTTGCCGGTCTTCATGTCGATTCCGGTCGCCCAGTTGACCTTCACGTAAGGATTGGCCGCGAGCAGCTTTCCGTTGGTGCGGTCGAGCACGTAGAAGAAGCCGTTGCGGTTGGCGTCCATCAACACTTTGGTCGGCTTGCCCTCGACGTTGATGTCGGCGAGGACCATCTCGGCCACGCTGTCATAGTCGAACGGATTGTTCGGCGAGAACTGGTAGTGCCACTTGATCTTGCCGGTCTTGGGATCCATCGCCAGCACGGAGCAGGTGTAGAGGTTATCGCCGGGGCGCACCGCCGAATTGAACGGTCCGGGATTGCCGATGCCCCAATACACCGTGTTCAGCTCGGGATCGTAGGAGCCCGTGATCCAGGTCGAGCCACCGCCGAGCTTCCAGGTATCGCCCTTCCAGGTGTCGCCGCCGGGCTCGTCGGGGGAGGGGATCGAATGGGTACGCCACAGGTGCTTGCCCGTCGCCGGATCCCAGCCGTCGATGAAGCCGCGGGTGCCGAACTCGGCGCCGGAGATGCCGGTAATCACGACGCCGTCGGCGACCAGCGGCGCCACCGTCATCGAATAGCCTTCCTTGATGTCGGCCGCCTTCTGCCGCCACAATTCCTTGCCGTCCTTGGCGTCGAGCGCGATCACGTTGGCGTCGAGCGTGGTGCGGAATACCTTGCCGTCGTAGAGCGCGGCGCCGCGATTGATGATGCCGCAGCAGACGATGCGCGGCGTCTCGGCGGGATACTCGATCTTGCTCTTCCAGATCTGCTTGCCGGTCTTGGCGTCGACCGCCATGGTCGCGTTGTGGGAGGTCACGTAGATCACGCCCTGATACACCAGCGGCTGCGATTCCTCGCTGCGATCGTCGTTGAAGGAGTAATTCCAGACCGGGACAAGGTTCTTGATGCTGTCCTTGTTGATCTGGTTCAGCGTCGAGAAGCGCTGGAGATTGTAGCCCATCCCGTAGTTGAGAACGTTCGATGTATCGGTCGCGCCCTTGACCAGCTGCTCGCTGGTTTGTGCATTTGCACAAGTCGATGCAAGCATGACGAGGCTCGCGGCCATCGCAAAGCGTTTCATCCGTTCCTCCCAATATGCGCGCCTGTTGACGCTGCGACAGCAACACTCCGCCCGAATGCAAAACGCGTCAATACGAAAGTCGAAGGCGCGCTGCCGATATGTTGGATGCCAGACGCCGGTCACCTGACGGAAACCTTACAAACGACTCTCAACTTGTGCGCAGGCGCTGAAGAAATTCCGCGGCACGAAGCGGAGCCCATGCGGGGCCGCCGCGCCTGGGCCGTCGGGTTCTGCGGGTTGTGCAGTGCGCAGGTTGCAATTCGGGGCTAGAACGGAAGCTCGCTTGTGGACTTATGTCATTACGATCCGGCTCCGAATCGGAGCTCTCGGTCAGGGAGATTCTGATGATATCGCGTCGCTCTGTTGCGCTTGCGCTCACGATTGCACTGCTGTCCGGTCCGGACTCGTCGGCATCCGGCGGCGCCGTAAAAATGTTCGATACCGACAATGACGGTACGCTCGATCTTGCCGAGGTGAAGAAGGCGGCGGCCGCACTGTTCGCCAAGCTCGATCCCGATCACGACGGCACGCTCGACGCCCGCGAATTGCGCGGACGGTTAACGGCGAAAGAACTCGCCGCCGCCGATCCCGATCGTGACGGGACCCTCACGCTCGACGAGTATCTCTCGGTGGTGGAGCAGCGTTTCAACGCGGCAAATCCCGACAAGGATGGAACGCTGGATGCGAAGGAGCTGAACTCGCGCGCCGGCCGCGCGTTGCTGCGATTGTTGCGCTGAGAGAAGTCGCGCTTGACTGGGAGCGAAGGCGTTTTGCCCGAGAGGGAAATTCGCGAGCGCGATGCGACAGTTCGCGGTGTTCGTCGTCTGATTCCAGACTTGCGCTGTCGCTGATGCAGCCCTAGGTTTTGCCCCGCGCGATGTCGCGCTCATCCCTTGGGAGACCCCCGAATGGCTTGGAAAGCTCCGAAGATTGTGGAAGTGCCGGTCGGCATGGAAATCAACATGTACGCCTGCGCTTTGCGCAAGTAAGACTGACGACCTGTCGCGGCTTCGATGGCAAACGCCATCGAAGCCGTGGTAGTGTCAGGGATGCGCGCGAGAGCCCATACATTCTGGACCATAGCCGCCTGCACAGTCGCGCTCGTACCGGCGTGCGTCAGCGCCGAAGAGGGCTTCGATACCGAGCACATCTTCGGCTTTTTGATCGGCACCGATGTCGGCAATCCCGGTGAGCGCGAATTCCAGACCGAAACGACGGGGCGATTCGGCAAAGGCGGAGGGACCTATCGCGCCCTCTCGCAGGAAGTCGAGATCGAGATCGTGCCGCTGCCGAACTTCCGCATCGAGGTCGGCGGCATCGCTAGCTTGCACGACATCACCGGCGTCCCCGAGATCGATGATCGCCGCCAGTTCAATTTTCAGGGCGCCTCGCTCGACCTGCGTTATCGCCTGCTCGACCGCGAGCACGCGCCGTTCGGCATGACCGTCGGCGCTGAGCTCCATGGCGACCGCATCGACGAAACCAGCGGCGCGAAAGGGCGGATGTACGGCACCGATTTCACACTCGCCTTCGATCGCGAACTGATCCCGAACTTCGCCATCGGCGCGCTCAATCTGATCTATCAACCGGAATGGGCGCGCTTCGAGGTGGCGGGACTGTCCGAAAAGAGCTCGACCATCGGCGCGGCCTTCGCCGGCATGGTGCGTGTGCGGCCCGATGTGCTGCTCGGCGGCGAGATGCGCTACTTCCGGCAGTACGAAGGCATCGGCCTCGGCGAGCTTGCCGGCCAGGCCCTGTTCGTCGGTCCGACCGCCTATTTCCAGCTTTCCGAGCGCTCGCGCCTGACCGTGAGCTGGAGCATGCAGGCCTGGGGCCGTCCGGCCGGATCAGGTGCCAATCTCGACCTCGTCAATTTCGAGCGCCACCAGGCGAGGCTGGTGTTTGGGGTTAACTTCTAGGAAGGCGAGTTCCCCGCGGCCTCTCTCACGGCCGGATTGAAACTTCCCGCTCCTCGGAACGTAACCTTTTGTGCTAATCTTGATCGCCTCTGCGAGGATCCCGGCATGAACCCGATCGACCTGGTAGTGACTGTATGTGCGTTGCTCTCGCCTGCGACCTGCGAGGAGCAGCATCTGGTATTCAACTACGCCGGCTCGCCGACGCAGTGTGCGATGGCCGCGCCGCCCTATATCGCGCAATGGATCGGCGACCATCCGAAGTGGCAGGCGGTGCGATGGCGCTGCGAATATCCGCACCCGCACGACAAGGCGTGAAGCGTTGCGCTGCATTGCCGGTCGCGACTGGCTTAGATCCTCATCCTGAGAGCTTGCGAAGCAAGCGTCTCGAAGGATGGCCACAAGGGACAGGCGGCCCCGCATGGTTCGAGACGCGCTTCGCGCTCCTCACGATGAGGGGAAAACGCCAGTAACGCAGCCACGTTACTTGCTGCAGTCCTTCAGATCCTTGTCGGCGATCGAGAACACCGCATCCGGCTTGATCTCGATGTCGCGGACGATGCACTGCCGTGCACTGGGATAGCTGACCTTGGCGTCGTAGCGGCCGGGCTCGATACCGGTGATGCGCAGCCGCTCGTCGTGGTCGACCTCCTTGTCCTTGTCGTTCAAGCACTGGTTCGGTCCCCACTCGGTCTTGCCGGCCGGCGAGAGCTGGAAGCCGGAGATCGTCTCCGTCGTCAGATTCCAGAGTCGGATGCCCTTGCCCTTGGCCTGCGCGAGCGCCGCGCCCGGCATCGCAACCAACAGGATGCCGATCGCAATCAACTGACGCCGCATGGTGAACCTCCCGCGAAGATTTCGTTGGTCCAGTTGACCATGAGTTCTCATTTCGATTCAAGCTGCAGCGCCGCGAGCTCGGCCCTGATCCTGCCGAGCTCGGCCTCGCTGCGCTGCGCACGTGGGATGGCAATCGGCACCTCCCGCACGATGCGCGCCGGCCGCGGCGACAGCAAGAACAGGCGATCGCCGAGGCGGATCGCGTCATCCAGGCTGTGTGTGACGAGCAACGTCATCACCGGACGGCGCGCCACCAGCGTAGCGATCTCGTCGCGCAACCGGCCGGCGAGTGCGTCGTCGAGCGAGGCGAGCGGCTCGTCGAGCACGAGCAGGTCGGGCTCGACGGCAAAGGCGCGGGCGAGCGCGACGCGCCGGGCGAGGCCGAGCGACAGCTCGCCGGGGAAAAGTGGCTGCGATGCGCGTCCAGCTCCAGGATTCTAAACAGCTCGGCGAGCTTCGCATCGGTGACATCGGGGGCCGCAAGCCGCACATTCTGCTCGACAGAGCGCCACGGCAACAGCCGCGGCTCCTGAAACACCATCCCGATCCGCGCTTCGGGCGGACGCGAGACGTGCCCCCCGAAATCGCGGTCGAGCCCGAGGATGATGCGCAGCATCGTGCTCTTCCCGCAGCCGGACGGACCGATCAGCACGCCGACCTCGCCGGATTGAAGCGCGAAGCTGACCGGCGCGAGCACCCTCTGCGTTCCGCCCGCGGCACTCCTGAACGTCTTGCCTGTGATCTCGACCTCAAGCCGCACGGGGTCGCCACCGGGTTGCGCGGGCTTCAAACGGTTGCACCAGCGCGGTCTCGATTACGAGCACGACGGCGGCGAAGGTCAGCGAATAGGCCAGCAGCCGCGGCGTGTCGAACAATTGGAAGGCGACGCCGATTTCAAAGCCGACGCCATTTGGCCGCCCCAACAGTTCGGCGACCAGCACGATCTTCCACACCAGCGACAATCCGGAGCGAGCTGAGGCTGCGATATAGGGCGCCAGTTGCGGCAGCACGACGTGGCGGAACGCGCGCCAGCGCGGCATCGCGAACACGCTCGCCATCTCGTCGAGCGAGCGGTCGAGCGCGCGCGCACCCTCGCGCAGGGTGACGATGGCGGTCGGCAACTTGTTGATGGCGATCGCCGCGATCGCTGCGGCTTCAGTGAGCCCGGCCCAGATATAGGCCAGCACGATCACGACCAGCGCGGGCAGGTTCAGGAGCAGGATCAGCCAGGGATCGCCGAGCCGGTCGGCAAGCTTCACCCGTCCCATCAGATAGCCGATGGCGCTGCCGAGTGACATCGCCAGCACAAAGGCGAGGCTTACGCGAGCGAGCGTGGCGCCGAGATGCAGGAACAGCGCGCCGCTCGAAGCTTCCGCGACGACGACGTCGAGCACGGCGGGCGGGGAGGGCAGCTTCGCGGCGCCGACGAACCGCGCGGCGATCCACCAGATCGCGAGCAACAGGGCAAACGACAGAAGACGCAGCACCTCAGTCTCCGGGAACTGCGTGATAGAACGTGCCCGGCTCGAGTTCAGCGGCCGGGCCGACTAGGTCGCGGCCGCCCGTCTCGGCGAGCACGCGGTAGAGCACGCGCGCGTCCTTTTCTTCGTCATCGATGCTCCGGCGCGGAATGCCGTCGCGATATCGCTCGCGATAGGTCTTCAGCAGGATAGCATCGCTCGTGCCGGTGAGCGGCGCGATCTTGTCCCAGGCGGCATCCGAGGTCACCAGCAGCTGTTTGGCCTTGCGGGTCATCGCGATGAAGCGCGCCACGGCCTCGCGATGACTTGCCGCCCAGCTTTCGTCGAAGACATAGCCGACGGCGGAGACCGCGCCCTTGGCGCCCAGCTTCGGCAAAATGTCCTCGATGCCGGTGAGGCGCCTAAAACCCTTGGCCTCCAGTTGGGCGGAGAAATTCCAGAAGTTGAGGCTCGCATCCATCTCGCCGTCGAGCGTCTTGGCGGCGATCAGGGGCGGGGCACCATAGACGATGGTCGCCTCCGACTTCAGGTCGATGCCGTCCTGTTTCAACCGGGCCTGGAGCAAGAGCCAGCTCTTGTCGATCGGGCCGCCGCCGACGGCGAGCTTGCGGCCCTTCAAATCGGCGAGCGACTTGATCGGCGAGGAAGCCGGCACCATCACCGCGCCCAGCGCGCTGGAATAGGGATAGAAGGTGAGCTTGGCGCCGAGCGCGCGCTCGCGCGACACCCACAGCCAGTCGGACAGGATGATGTCGGCATTGCCGGCGCGCAGCGCGATCTTGCCGGCCTCGGGGCTCGCAAGCTCGGTGACGTCGAGCGACAGGTCGGCCTCCTTGTCGAGGCCACCGGCGCGGATCGCGGCCAGCTCCCAGGAGAATGTTCCGGTCTTCTGCACCGCAAGGCGGATGGTATCCGCGGCGCGGCCGGGTCCGGCGAGTGTCAGCGCCAGCGTCACCGCGAGCGCCAATGGTCGACCAAGTGCTCTTATCAAACCAAGTGCTCTCATCACCTTGTGAGCCGTTTCCTCTGACAGAGTGCTTTTCAGGACAATACGCATAGCATAGCTTTCGTCGCAACCAGCGGGAGGACGCGCATGAATCTGGCCGGACAGCTACGACCGATTGTCGCCGCATTGGCGGTGTGGGCTGCGACCGCGCTCGCAGTGCGCGCCGAGGAGGCGAATGATTATCCGACGGCGGCGCGCGCGGAGTACGTCTATGGCTGCATGAAGGCCAATGGCGAGAGCCGGCAGGCGATCGAGCAATGTTCCTGCTCGATCGACGTGGTGGCCTCGATCGTATCCTATGAGCGCTACGTCACCGCGGAAACCGCGCTCAGCATGTCCCAGGTCCGCGGCAATCTCGGCGTCCAGTTCCGCACCTCGGAGCAGGCGAACTCGGCTGTGAACGATTTGAGGCGCGCGCAGGCCGAAGCCGAGGTGAGGTGTTTTTAACCCCTTGGCGGCGTGCATCCCGTAGTCGTCCTGTCCGGGCTTGTCCCCGGCCATGACGGGTGAGGGGCTCACGTCCCCGGCTTCTCCACATCCCACTCGTTGCGGAACACGTGTCCATCCGTATCCTTGGCCTCCGCGCGAAAACGCTTGGCGCCGTTGGACACATACGTGAACCGCAGATTGGGATCTTCCGAGATCGAGATGCCGCCTTCCATCGAGAGCACGGGGCTGTCGCCCTGCGTCAACTTGAGCTGGTTGACGAAGAAGGCGGGAATGTAGAGCTGCGTGACCTGGTCCATCTGCAGGCCGGAATTGTTGGGATGGCCGATCATGATCTGCGCCTCGCGCATGCGGCTCGCGGGGGTCTCTTGCCGCGCGAATTGCCGGTAGCGCATCTGGCCGAGCCGGTTCTGGGCTTCCTCGGCATTCTTCCCCGCCGGGGCAGAGCAGCCGCCCGAGGCCTTCACATAGACTTTTGAGACATAGAGTTGGCCGTCGCTGAGCTCGGCAACCGCATGGACGTCGGTGTAGTTGTTGATGCGTACCCGCGTCGAGATTTCGGTGACGTTGGCATCGGGGCCGAGCTCGAACTTCGCCGCCATCGGCGCCGGATTGCGGTCGATCACCAGCGTGATCGAACGGATGCGGCGGGCATCGCCCGGCGAAAGCTTGCTGCGCAGGGTCACCGGCACGATCGCCGCATCCTCGGCGCGATACGGCATATCGATGCCAATGACATCGCCGCCGTCGTGCATCGGACGGTTGCTGAAGATGTCCTGCACGAGGCCCGGCCAGGGATCGTAAGCTTCTTCAGCCTGCACCGGCACGGCGAATGCCATGCCGAGGAGCAGGGCGATCAGGGGCAGGCGGCGTGTGCATCCCATCATGGTCATGGTCCCGCGCGGACGAAGCAGAAGCAGTTGTCGGGCCTAGCGTAGCGCGTCCGCTACTCCCATTCAATTTCCGAAATCAATGCTGCGGTTGCGTTGCGAGCGTTGTAGTCGCCGAATAATTGCCATTGCGACCGCTCCGAGGCGGCCGCCTTGTCTGCGGCGGTTCGGATCGGCTCGCCCTTCTTGTTCGACGCCCGGACGTCCGCCAGCAGCGCCGTGAGATAACGCCGTTCATCGATCAGGGCTGCAGGCCATTCACTCACGGGTCCGTGACCCGGAACGACGCGCAGCGCCGGAATGCTCTCGAGTTCCCCGAGGATGCCGAGCCAGCCGCGAATGCTGCCGTCCATCACCGGAATATGGCGGAGGAAGACGAGATCGCCCGCGAAAAGTGTCTTGCTCGTCTCATCGAACACGGTGAGATCAGTGTCGCTGTGTCCGGCCGGCCAGGCCCGCAAGGTCAGGTGGCGCGAGCCGAGATCGAGCGTCAGGGTGTCCGTGACAGGTATTGTTGGCGGCACGATCTTCACGGGAGAGATCAATTCGTCGCCCATGATGCGTCTGAAATTGTCGAGATAATACGGCCCGCGCGTCGCCAACGCCTGCGGCAGCCGGCTATGGCCGACGAAGCGCGTGTCCCCGGCGACGAAGGCTGCATTGCCGAAGACATGATCGGGATGGCCGTGGGTGTTGATGACGTAGCGGATCGGCTTGCTGGTGCGGGCCCGCACCGCCGCCAGCAGCGCCTCGCCCTCGCGAAGGCTACCACCGGTGTCGATGACGGCGACCGCATCCGCGCCGACGATGAAGCCGACATTGGCGATGTCGCCCTCGTTCTCTCGGGTCATGAGGGCGATGGTCCCGGAGTGTACGAAGATTCCCGGCGCGACTTCGCTTACAGGCAATTCGGCCGCTCGTGCGCATGCTAGTGTCGCCGTTACCAGCAGGGACAAGGCTGCAATCACGAAAGCGATGCGAGACACTTTTCCGCCTCAGTTCAAAGGGTTGCGCGTTGCACTGCAACAAAGAAAAGCCAGCACAAAGTCTGGCAGAAATGGTGCGTCATGCGTTGCATGGCTAGCATTCAAACAATCCTAGGAGGAAGCGCGATGACGGAGGCCGGACGACATCGTCGCTGGTTGGTTTCACTGAGTATCCTAGTTGCGTCTTGCGCGTTCGGCGACGTCGCCGTCGCGCAGACCAACGACGCCGGCGACCTCTCCTTCGAACTGGTCGATCCCAAGGTGCTGCGCGTCTGTGCCGACCCGCGCAATCTGCCGTTCTCGAATGAAAAGGGCGAGGGGTTCGAGAACAAGCTTGCCGAGTTGTTTGCAGACAAGCTCCAGAAGAAGCTCGACTATGTCTTTTTTCCGCAGGCTACCGGCTTCGTGCGCATGACGCTCGGCTCGCATCGCTGCGACGTCATCATGGGCTTCCCCCAAGGCGATGACCTCGTGCAGGGCACCAATCCCTACTACCGCACGAGCTATGCGCTGGTCGCGAAAGCCGGCAGCGGGCTTGAGGAGGTCGACACGCTCGAGGATACCAGGCTCAAGGGCAAGCATGTCGGCATCGTCGCCGGAACGCCGCCTGCGACCAACATGGCCATCGCGGGACTGATGGGCGATGCAAAGCCCTATCCGCTGATGATCGACACGCGCTACGATAATTCGGCGCAGGCAATGATCAATGATCTCGCGGCAGGCAAGATTGACGCCGGCGTGCTGTGGGGACCCATGGCGGGATTTTACGCGAAGCAGGCGGGCTCGCTTCATGTCACGCCGCTGGTAAAGGAAACCACCGGACCAAAACTGGCCTATCGCATCGGTATGGGCGTGCGTGCCGCCGACCAGAACTGGAAGCGGCAACTCAACAAGCTGATCCAGGAGAACCAGGGCGAGATCAACAAGATCCTGCTCGACTTCGGCGTGCCGCTGCTGGACGAGAGCGACCGGCCGCTCGGCGCGGAGACGGCCAAGACGCCATGAGGCGGCAGATTGCCGCTGCGCTGGTCGCCGCCACTCTGGTGGCGCCGGTAGTCGCGCAGCAGCAGGAGCCGTTCGAGCCCGAGGGCTATCGCGCCGACAATTACCGCGCGCCTGTGCCGGCGACGCTCGGCGGCGCGCGCGTGCTGTCGACTTCGGAAGCCGAGGCGATCTGGCACGCGAAGAGCGGCGTGTTCATCGACGTGCTGCCGCGCGCGCCGAAGCCGAAGAACCTTCCCGCGGGTACCGTCTGGCGCGAGGCGCCGCGCAAAAACATTCCGGGCAGCACCTGGCTGCCCGATACTGGCTATGGTGCGCTGCCGCCGGCTATGGACGATTATTTTCAGCGCGGGCTCGCGCGTGCGTCGCGGGGCGACAAGGCTGCGCTGCTGGTGATCTATTGCCTGGCCGACTGCTGGATGTCCTGGAACGCCGCCAAGCGCGCGCTCGCGTATGGCTACTCCAACGTCGCCTGGTATCCCGAAGGCACCGACGGCTGGGAGCGCGCCAAACTCCCAACCGACGAGGCACAGCCGGAGCTGCGGCCGGAGCAATAAAGAATTGAGCGAGCTCGGTCATCGCTGGCCTCGTGGTTCGAGACGACCGCTTCGCGGTCTCCTCACCATGAGCGTCTACATTCCGCAGCGAAATCAGATCCTGTGAGGCGCCCGCCGAAGGCGGGCGTCTCGAAGGATGGCGGCAATGGGACAGAGAGTTTCCCCTACTGCTTCTGCAGCTTGGTCAGCGTGCCCGTGCCGTTATTGACGGTTGCAGAGTAGCTCACCCTGTCGCCGGCGTGCACGGCATCCAGCATCGCGGCGTCCTTGGCCTTGTACTCCTGGAGCGCGCCAGCGCCGCCTGCGCTGCCGCCGACCGTGCCTTTCTGCATCTGCTGGATCGAAATCGTGCTGTTGAGCCGATCTATCCGCGTGACCATTCCGGTCATGTCGTCAGCCAATGCGCTGCTTGCGAGCATGCTGATGGCCGCAGCGCCTGCGAGGATGAATTTCGTGGTTCCCATCAAGGCCTCCCGACGTCTTGGACTCTCTTCGACAAGCTATCCTGGATCGATTTAGTTCCGGCAGATAGCGCGGCAAAGGTTAACGATAGCGTTGAGATCGCCGGAACTTGCAAAGCTGTCAGTGGGGGTGACGCTATTCCATTTCCTGCTGAATGACGCGTCCCAGCGCAAACAGGCGCTGATCGATCGTGGTAGGAACCTCGCAGACGAACCGCACCACTTTGTGGCGGTCCTCGAAAATGCGAGTCTTCCAGATCAGCTCGTTGCTGAGCGCATCGACCTTGGCCTCGTCGCGCGGCGTTGCGCCCTGGAGTGCCTGGAGCTGGATCGACTCCTCGCGAATCTTGTCGGCGGCCTCGCGCTGCTTGCGGCTGACGCGTTCCAGCCCGCCGATGACCTGCGAGCGCTGGGCGTTGAGCGTGTCGAACAGGCCGGCGAACAGAAGTTTTGCATTCGCGGTCTTGTCGGCCGCGGAGCCCGCCAAGAACTCCTTCACCGACTTCTCGGCCTCGTCCAGCGGCGTCTTGCGGGCCGCCAGTTTCGAGACCAGCGCGCTGACCCTGGCGTCGTCCTTCCACTTGTTCTGCACGTCATCGAGCGAAGGACCAGCCCACACGGCGGCGAGCGAAATTTCCGGCACTTTGGCTTGCGTACAGGGCCAATCCGGATAGCGCGGATCGGCCGCGCGTGCCGCCGTGCTCGCGACTGCGAGCATCAGAGCGGCCATGGCCAGAACCCGAACCTTCATCCTTCGCCTCCCACAGGGCCCCGTCGCGCCAGCCCGCGCGAGGGATCATAGGCATAGATCGCCCCGATCATGAAGACGATTGTGCAGGTCGCGACCACCGCCAGCGAGACCCAGTTGATCTGTCCGTACAGCGCAAACCGGATCAGCTCGACCGCATGAGTGAACGGATTGGCCTCGCAGAGATAATAGAGATAGGGACTGCCCTCCTGCACTCGCCAGAGCGGGTAGAGCGCGGAGGATGCGAAGAACATCGGGAAGATCACGAAGTTCATGACGCCGGCAAAGCTTTCAAGCTGCTTGATGCCGGACGAGATCAGCATGCCCAGCGAGCCCAGCATCAGTCCGGACAGGATCAGCGCCGGTAGCACGGTGAGATAGCCGATCGGGGGAGGTGTGATGTCCCAGAACCAGGCGATCAGCAGGAACGCATAGACCTGGAGCAGCGACACCGCGGTGCCCGCGAGCAGCTTGCAGAACAAGAGGAAGCCGCGCGGCAAGGGGCTTACCAGCAGCGTGCGCATGTTGCCCATCTCGCGGTCATAGACCATCGAGAGCGAGGACTGCATGCCGTTGAAGAGCTGGATCATCGCCATCAGCCCGGGCGCGATAAAGACCTCATAGAGGATGTAGGTCTCGTACGGAGGGATGATGGAGATGCCGAGCACCTGGCGGAATCCGGCGGCGAAGATGAACAGCCAGACCAGCGGCCGTACCAGCGCCGAGACGAAACGCTCGCGCTGATGCAGGAAGCGCAGGCCCTCGCGCCAGACGATGCCGGTGAGGCAAGTCATATACTCGGCGGCTGAGAAGCCGCGCGGCGTGTCGCGTGTCGTGATGCTGCTCATGCGCCGCCGCCCGGCAGGGTCTGCGCGCCGGTCAGGCGCATGAAGGCGGTGTTGACGTCCTGCGCGCCGGCTTCCGCAACGACACGACTCATTGGTCCCTGCGCCAGCACCTTGCCCTGGTGCAGCACCACGAGATCGTCGCCGGCCATGATCTCGTCGAACAGATGCGTGGCCCAGAGCACGCCGATGCCTTGCTCGGTCACGAGCTGACGCACATGGCTGATGATGTCTGCGCGCGCCTTGACGTCGAGGCCGACGGTCGGCTCGTCCAGCAATAGCAGGCGCGGACGGTGCAGCAGCGCGCGTGCGATCTCCAGCCGCCGCATCTGCCCGCCCGAGAGATCGCGCACCTTGCTGCCGGCGCGCTCGGTCAGCCCGATGCGGCCGAGCAACTCGGCGCTGCGCACTGCGGCCTCGCGGCGGCTGATGCCGTGCAGCGCGGCGTGATAGAGCAGGTTCTGTGTCAGCGACAGATCGAGATCGAGCGTGCGCGGCTGGAACACGACGCCGAGCAACCGCAGCGCCTCGCCGGGACTTTTGCTGACGTCATGGCCGAAAATGCCGACGCGGCCGGTCTGGATGCCGAACAGCCGCGTGATCAGCGAGAACAGCGTGCTCTTGCCAGCGCCGTTGAGGCCAAGCAGCGCCGTGAAGCTCGCCGGCTGCACGTTGAACGACACGTCCATCAGCGCCCGGCGCGGGCCATAGGCGTGGCTGACGCCGTCGATCGAGAGCGCCGGCACCGCAGCGGGGTTGGGCTTCGGCACCTCGCGTTGTTCGGCGATGGGAGCAGGGCTGGTCATGGCGCGATCGTGATGCCCCAGGGCAGTTCGCCCACCTGAATGGTCTTGATCACCTTTTGCGCGGCGACGTCGATGACGGAGACGTCGTTCGACACGCCGTTGGTGGTGAGCAGATATTTCTCGTCCGGCGTGAACGCCATATGCCAGACCCGCTGTCCGACCAGCAGATATTTCATCACCTTGCGCGTGGCGGTATCGACCACGGCGACGCGGTTGGCGGGACCGAGCGCGACGAAGGCGGTCTTGTCGTCCTTGGTCATGCCGATGCCGACGGGCTGGATGGCCTCCTTCCTCAACCCCGGGATCTCGAAATTGACCTTGCCGGTCACCTCGTGCTTTCTGGGGTCGATGATCGACACGGTGCCGCCGATCTCCGAGGACACCCACAATTCGGAAGCGTCGTGCTTGAATTCGGCAAAGCGCGGCCGCGCGTCGACCAGAACGTTGGCGACGATCTGGCGCGACGAGGTGTCGATGAAATGTGCCATGTTGGTCGTCTCGGACGTGTTGATCAACGTCTTGCCATCCGGGCTGATGGTCATGCCCTCGGGCTCGACTCCGACCTGGATGTCGCCAAGGCGGGCGCGCTTATCGAGGTCGATCACGGTCACCGTGTTGTCGTTCTCGTTGGCGACATAGAGGATCTTGCCGGCGGCATCCTGGGCGAACAATTCGGGGTCGGGTCCGGAGGGCAGGCTGTCCACCACGGCTTGCGTCTTCGCGTCGATCATCTGGATGGTGTCGTCGTCGCCGACCGCGACCATCACGAACTTGCCGTCGCGCGTGAAGTCGATGCCGCGCGGGCGCTGGCCGACCTTGATGGTCTTGGTGACCGTCCAGCTGTCGGTGTCGATCACCGACACCGTGTTGCTCTTCTCGTTCGAGACATAGGCGATGAACGCATGCGCCGGCGCTGCCGCCAGCGCCAGCCCGGACAGCAATCCCACACGCCACAAGCGCAGTATTCCGCTGCGGGTTGGTTTCACCTCCCCCGCTTGCGGGGGAGGTCGCATCGCATCGATAGATGCGATGCGGGTGAGGGGTCTCTCCTCTAGGAGGTTATCGCTCGCGGAGACACCCTCTCCCCAACCCTCCCCCGCGAGCGGGGGAGGGAGCGCAGCGTCGTTGTAGTCGCAGCTCGAACTCATCTCACAATGCTCACTTCAATTTGCATTTGCTCTCCGGGCGGTCATAGCCGAGCGTGTCGAGCTCGGAGACCTGGTGCAGAAAACCTTCCTGCGGCGACACCGACACCACCATGCGGCCGTCGACCAGCAGGATCGGCTGGCGCAGCTGCAGGTTCCAGTCGCGCAGGGTCAGCTTTGTGCCCTTGAAGGCAGCAACCGAAAAGTCCGGGCCCTTGATGAAGTCGGTGACCTTTGTGACGTCGCCGGAATTGGTCCGCGAGGTGGCCTCGCCGATCATGCGCACCGCGGTCCAGACCTGCATGTCGAGCGCAGTCATCCTCCGCGCGTTCAGCTTGACGAAGCGGTTCTGCATCTGGATCGCGCCCCACTGGTCCTGCGATGCGTCCCAGCTCCGCGGCACGAGGCCGGCCGAGCCCGCGACCGGGCGGGGATCCCAGGTGCGATAGGGCAGGTACGCGCCGAACACCTCGCTCTCGTCGGCGGCGACCAGCACGTCGTAAGCCGGTGCCTGTTGCGTGAACACCGGCATCTGGCGCTGGATCAGCGTCACGCCTGAGTCCGTGCGGCGCGCGCCGCCTTTGTCTTCGAAACTGCGTTCCTGCACGATCTTGGCACCGAACCGCGTGGCCGTGCGCCTCAGCGCGTCGGCGAACAGCTTGTCCTCGTCATGCGAGCCGACCACGAGCAGCCAGCGCTTCCACTGCTTCCACACAAGATACTGGCCGAGCGCATCCGCCAGCATCGCGCGTGTCGGCGCGGTGTGGATGACGTTGGCACGGCAATCGGCCTCGCGCAGACGCTCGTCGATCGCGCCGGCATTGAACAGCAGCGTGCCGCGGTCGCGCAAGGCGTCTGAGACTTTCAGCAGCGCATCCGCCGGCAGGTCGGCGATGATGAAGCCGTTGCGTGCGGCGAGATCGGTCGCGGCCTGCACGGCATCCTCGCCCTCCTTGATCCGGCGCTCCTCCAGCACAAATCGCTGGTTGAGGAATTTGCCGGTGGTGTTGTTGTCCTCGATGGCGAGGCGCGCGCCCGCGACGCCGTCATTCTCCGCGGGCTGCTCGACCAGCGACAGCGTCGATCTGGTGCCGGCGACGCCGAGATAGCCGACGCCGATCATGACAGGGTCGGCGGCGAGCGCGCTCGTCGCAGCAAGACCCAGGCCGATCAGGCCGACCAACCATCGGATCATGTTTCCTCCAGATGTTCTCCCTGGCTTGACCGCCGGTGGAGAATTGTCTCTGCTAAAGCATGACCGATTTGTCAGGGCATGCAACCCCGCATTTCGCCCCGCGTGCACGAGGACCGAAATCACGATCATGCGAGCACTGATATGTTTCGCTGCCTTGCTGTTGACGACGTCGGTCGCGTTTGCCGATCCGCCAAAACTCGCGGTGTTCGACTTCGAGTTGATCGACACCAGCCTGCCCGGCGAGTTCTACGGCTCCAAGACGGAGGAGGCGCGGCTCCTGCTCATTGGCGAGCAGTTGCGCAAGGAACTGACGGAGTCAGGCAGGTTCCAGATGCTCGATATCGCGCCGATCAGGGACGCCGCCCGTCATGCCAATCTGCAGGCCTGCGGCGGCTGCGACCTCAAGCTTGCGGGACAGCTCGGTGCTGACTTGGAGATCACCGGCATGGTGCAGAAGGTCTCGAACCTGATCATCAATCTGAACATCTACCTGCGCGACGTGAAGACCGGCACCATGATCACGGCCGCCAGCGCCGACATGCGTGGCAACACGGATGAATCCTGGACGCGCACGATGAGCTATTTGATCCGCAACCGCTTGCTGGCACCGAATTACGGGAAGCCGTGAGTTGGGACTCGCTTCGTGCCACCTTCTCCCGCAAGGGGAGAAGGAAAACACGTTACCCCTTTAGTCTCTCCGCATGCCAGTGCAGATGATCGCCCATGAAGGTCGAGATGAAATAATAGCTGTGGTCGTAGCCCGCCTGCCGCCGCAGCGTCAGCGGGATGTTGGCCTTGGCACAGGCTGCCTGCAGCAATTCGGGACGAAGCTGCTCCTTCAAAAAGTTATCGGCCTCGCCGACGTCGACCAGAAAGCCCGAAAACTTCGCGCCGTCCTCGATCAGCGCCACCGTGTCGTGGCTGCGCCAGGCGTCCTTGTTGGGACCGAGATAGCCGGTCAGCGCCTTGATGCCCCAGGGCACAAGCGACGGCGCCACGATCGGGGCGAAGGCGCTGGCCGCGCGAAAACGGTGCGGGTTGCGCAGCGCGACCGTCAGCGCACCGTGGCCACCCATTGAATGGCCCATCACCGATTGGCGCTTGGCATCGACCGGAAAATTCTCCGCCACGAGTTTTGGCAGTTCGTCGGTGACGTAGCTCCACATGCGATAGTTGCGTGAAAACGGCGCTTCTGTCGCGTCGACATAGAAGCCGGCGCCCAGGCCGAAATCATAGGCGTTGTTGGCATCGCCCGGCACGTCCGGCCCGCGCGGGCTGGTGTCGGGCGCGACGAAGATCAGGCCGAGCTCGGCGCAAGCTTTGCGGAATTCACCCTTCTCGGTGACGTTGGCATGCGTGCAGGTGAGGCCGGAGAGATACCAAACCACGGGCAGCTTGGCGCCGGCCGCATGCGGGGGAACATAGACCGAGAACGTCATATCGGTTCCGGTCGCCTGACTCGCATGGCGGTACACGCCTTGCACGCCGCCATAGGAAGTATTGGTCGAGACAGTCTGAATCGTCATGCCGTTAGCTCCGTGGCGTCAAACCACATCAGGATTGCAACGCTTGTGTGACCGAATTCGTGGCGGCCGTCAGGCCACGCCGCTGTCGATCGCCAGCCGCACCAGCTCGACCGAGGTCTTCACCCCAAGCTTCTGGCGCATGATGGACGAGGTGTTGGCAACAGTCTTGTAGGACGACTGCACCAGCCAGGCGATCTCGGACAGGCTCTTTCCGGTGCTGAGCAGCCGCAAAATCTCCATCTCGCGCGCGTTGAGCTTCGACAGCGGGCTTTGCGCCAGCGCGGGTCCCGCAAAGGCGATGCTGCGCGCGATCGCGGTCGGCAGATAGGTGCCGCCGCTGCCGACGGTGCGGATCGCCTCGACGAGATCGTCGGGGTCGCCGGTCTTGGAGACGTAGCCCTTGGCGCCGCACTCGATCGCGCGCGCGGCAAAGGCAGGGTCGTCGTTCATGCTGAACATGATGATTCGGGCCTCGGGCGCGCGCTCGAGGATGCGGCGCGCGAGCTCGAAGCCGGACACGGTCGGCAGGTTGATGTCGATGATGGAGAGGTCGGGGCGCTCGACGATGAAGACGCACTCGCCGTCTTCGGCGTCGGCGGCCTCCAAAATCTCGATCTCGCCCTCGTCGGCCAGCACGGCACGGCAGCCGGAGGCGACGATGGGATGATCGTCGACGATCAAAATGCGCATAGGGCGTTCCTCGCGACAGCGTCTTGGCCTGTTTCGCGCCCGGCCGGGATTGCTGTACGCTTTCGATTAGATATCGGGCGCTTCGCCTCTGTCAACGTCATCGGACAGGCGCGAGCAATCCTCCGCGGGGGCACGGGCGACACCAATGTGGCAAAATCTATCCTTGCGCGGGCGCATCAACCTGCTGCTGGCGCTGTTGCTGGCGCTGGGGCTCGCCGTCAATATCGGCCGGCAGGTCGCGGAAGCCGGGCCGCGCGTGCAGGCCGAGGACCAGAGCGTGATCCGACTCGCGCGCGAATTCATCGGGATGATCGTTGCCGATCTCAACGAGGCGCCCGATCCGGACACCAGGCTGAATCAGATCGCGCGCGACCTCAGCCGCCTGCGCCATGTCAGCATCGCGCTTCGGGACGCCGGCGGCAAGCCGCTGACGCAGCCCCGGGCCGACGCCGATGACGACACGCGCGGGCCGCCGGCCTGGTTCGTCGGCCTGGTTCATCCCGAGCAGACCGCGGTGAGCGTGCCCGTCTCGATCCACGGCAAGCCGGGCTCGCTGCTGATCACCTCGCATCCCGACGACGAGATCGCCGAGATCTGGGACGCCATCGTGACCCAGCTCGAGGTCGGCTCGGGGATCGCGCTCGCGCTGTTCCTGGTGATGATGAATGTGGTCGGCCGCGCCCTGGCGCCGCTGCAGTCCCTGGCGGATGTGATGGCCGAGCTCGAAGACGGGCGCTATCAGGCGCGCGTCACGCCGGGCGGCGCACCGGAGCTCGCCGCGATCTGCACCAAGCTCAATCATCTTGCGGCAACGCTCAGCGAGGCCGTCGAGGACAAGCGGCGCCTCGCCGAGCGAGCGGTGTCGCTCCAGGACGTCGAGCGCAAGGAGATCGCGCGCGAGCTCCATGACGAGTTCGGGCCGTATCTGTTCTCGCTGCGCGCACACGCGAGCGCGCTGGCGAAGCAGGCGGACGGGCGCGCGCCGAGTGCGGAGGCCGTGCGAAAACACGGCAGCGCGATGATGGAGCAGATCAACGCGCTTCAGCAGTTCAATCGCCGCGTGCTGGAGCGGCTCCGGCCCGTCGGACTTGCCGAGCTCGGCCTGCGCCAGGCGCTGGGAATCGCTGTCGCGGCTGTGGCGGGAGTCGCATCCCGATGTCGCCATCGAGACCGTGATCTCTCCGGCGCTTGGCGTCACGGGGGAGACCGCCGACCTCACGATCTACCGCATCGTGCAGGAGGCGCTCACCAACGTGTTCCGCCACGCCGGCGCGACCTCGGTCAATGTCCTCATCGAGCCGGTGGAGCAGGCGGCGGCCGATGGTCGCGGCTGCGCCCGGGTGCGGGTCAGCGACAATGGCCGCGGCATGGAGCCGGGCCATAAGCTCGGCTTCGGCCTGGTCGGGATGCGCGAGCGGATACTGGCGCTGGGCGGCACGCTCAACGTCGTCTCCGGCGATGGCGGTCTGACCGTGGAGGCGCTGGTTCCGACGGCGGCGGCGTGATCGCGCCAGATGCAATCGGGAAAAATTCCCGATTTTGTCGGGAAAACGGGTGCGAATGTCGCCCGACCTTTTGTGGCTGGCGCGCCAACGGCCGCCGATTACACTCGTCTCAACCAAACGGCGAAAATCAAAACAGCCGGTGGTCACGGATGGGACGGCAGGGATGGGCAAGCTGAGTAGCAAGCGTCGTTTGTTGATGGCCTCGGTGTCGACGGGGCTGATGTCGGGGCTGGTTTTCGCGATCCCTGCGGGTGCTGCGCAGGACGAGGAGACCAACGTCCAGAACCTGCCCGCGGTCGAGATCACGGCGCCACCGCCGCCGACTGTGAGGCGCAGTGCGCCACCACGCCCGGTCGCGCGCATCGGAGCGCCGTCATCCGCCAGCCCCAGGACCCGCATTTACGTCTACCCGACGTCGCCCGGAGCCGGCGGCAGCATCGAAGTCGACAAGATTCCAGCCAGCATCAACGCGGTCGATGCAAACCAGATCAGGCGCACCCGCTCGCCGAATATCGCCGACGCCCTGCAGCAGTATGTGCCTGGTGTCAGCATCAACGAAGTGACCGGTAATCCATTCCAGCCCGATGTGCAGTTTCGCGGCTTCGTCGCTTCACCTCTGGCCGGCACGCCGCAGGGCCTCGCCGTCTACCAGAACGGCGTGCGCATCAACGAGGCGTTTTCCGATACGGTCAATTGGGATCTGATCCCGACGGTTGCGATCCGATCGGCGCTGGTCGTGACCAACAACCCCGCGTTCGGCCTCAATGCGCTCGGCGGCGCCATCGATCTGCAGATGAAGAACGGCTTCAACTATCAAGGTGCCGAGATCGACGTCATGGGCGGCTCGTTCGGCCGCATCCAGGGCTCTGCACAATGGGGCAAGCAGGTCGACAACAACTGGGCAGTCTACGGAGCACTCGAAGGCATCCATGACACCGGCTTCCGCAATTTCTCGTCATCGGACGTCCGGCGCTTCTATGGCGATGTCGGCTATCGCTTTGAAGGCAACGAATTTCACCTCAACATGGGCGTCGCCAACAATTCCCTGGCAGGACCCAGCACCGTTCCGGCCGAATTGCTCCAGCAATATTGGGGCGCGACCTATACAACGCCGCAGACCATTTCCAACAAGGTCGGCTATCTCAACCTGACCGCCAAGGTGGAGGCGACGCCGACCTGGACCTTTGAGGGCACGGCGCATTTGCGGGGCTTCAAACAGAACACTGTGGACGGAAACCCCACCGACGCCCAGCCTTGTGCTGATCCAACCCTCCTGTGCTTTGGCGATGATACGGTCCCGGCTTTTGGCCTGAATGGCGTTCAGCTCGCCAATCCATTTGCGCCGGGCGCCGTACTCAGCGAGATCGATCGCACCAGCACGAGATCGACCACATTTGGCGTATCCGGGCAGGCGACCAACAGCGATCAGCTGT
Source organism: Bradyrhizobium sp. LM2.9 (assembly GCF_054056555.1). Taxonomy (NCBI): domain Bacteria; kingdom Pseudomonadati; phylum Pseudomonadota; class Alphaproteobacteria; order Hyphomicrobiales; family Nitrobacteraceae; genus Bradyrhizobium; species Bradyrhizobium sp. LM2.9. The sequence continues at coordinate 3,467,178 of NZ_JBSRYJ010000002.1, read as the reverse complement.
TCGGTCATGAGAACCGCCTCGTGATCGGCGCAAGTTATGATGTCAGCAGCACGCGCTTCACCGGTAGCGCCGACTTGGGAACGACAGGCACGAACTACGTCGTGACCGGCAGCGGGATATTCCTGGGTCCGTCCGGCGCCCCGACATCGGTCGGCCCCGTGTCCCTTCGCACCGTCAGCCAATACCAGGGGCTCTATGCGCTCGACACCTTCAATGTGGACGATCGGTTTGCGGTCACGGCAGGCGGTCGGTTCAATGCGGCCCATATCTCGCTGATGGACCAGCTTGGCACCGCGCTCAATGGCGATCACAACTATGATCGGTTCAATCCGATCATCGGCGGCACCTACAAGATCACGTCCGAAGTGACCGCCTATGCAGGCTATTCCGAAGCCAACCGGGTGCCGACGCCACTCGAACTCGGCTGCGCCGATCCGGCAAGGCCGTGCATCATCGGGCAGTTCCTGATCGCTGATCCCCCACTTCAGCAAGTCGTATCCAAGACGTTCGAAGCGGGTTTCCGCGGCACAAAGGAATTGAACATCGGATCGCTCGGTTGGAAAATCGGTGCCTACCGCGCGACCAACTACGACGACATCCTTGCGACCCCAGTTCCGGGGTTGACGGGCTTTGGCTTCTTCCAGAACGTCGGCCGGACACGCAGGCAGGGTATCGAAGCCGAGGTGAGCCTGAAGTCGAACGTGCTTCAGTTCCAGGCGAGCTATGCGTTCCTCGATGCACGCTTTCTCGATGCGCTGCAGCTTGGCTCGGAGAGCCCGTTCGCAGATGGCGACGGCAACATCCAGGTCCTGCCGGACAACCAGATTCCGCGCTTGCCGCGCCATCTCCTTAAGGCCAGCGTCGAATATTCCGTGACCGATGTCTGGAAGGTCGGGGGTGACGCGCTCTTCGTCTCGAGCCAGTATTTCGTCGGCGACGAGTCCAACCAGTTTCCGAAACTGCCGTCTTACGCCGTGTTCAATCTCAACACCTCCTACCAAGTTACCAAGAATCTCCAGATCTATGGCCGCGTAGCCAACATTTTCGACAATCGCTACTCGACGCTCGGCACCTTCTTCGACAGGGAAGCACTGCCCAACTTCACCAATGGCGGCGCCGAGTTCACCGACCCGCGCTCGCTTAGCCCGGCACGGCCGCGGGCGTTCTATGCGGGGATGCGGGTGACGTTCTGATCCTGGCAGGACGCCCAGGGGCTTGTGGGTGACGAGGAGGCCGGGGTTTTCGCCGCCCCGAGCGGCGTGTCACCCCGGCTCTGTTCTACCTCAGGCCGATTGACTCAATGTTCATGTTTTGTTCTTATGCTGGTCGTCCAGCCAAGGGAGCGAGCCATGGACAACCGCATCAATGAGATCCGCAGAATAATCAGGGCATTACGTGTCAGCATGCGTGAGGCCGAAGCCATCATGCACGAGCAAATCAACAGGGACGAAGATTGCGCCTTCGTCGCCGGGGAAGTCATGAAGATGCGCACGGTGATGAGCGGGCTGGTCCAGGAGCGGGCCGCTCTCGGTGACACCGACCCGATCGTCGTCGCCAGCCTCTTCATTCCCCGCCGACGGCCGACGGCGCCGCGCCTCCGTCTTGAGAGGCGTCGTCTCGGTCCGCCGCGCGAGGTGGCACGGGCATGAAAGGACAGAGGCCGAGCTACTTCTCCGACATGCAGGAGCCGCCGGAGTTCCTGAAGGCTCTCGATCAGGCGCGCCGCCTGTCTTGCTTCGAAGGCTGGTGCCGCATGCACATCGAGGCCATCCAGGTCGCGATCGATCAGTATGCAGAAGCGGCTCTCGGTAACCGGGAGTTCTTCCTCAACAAGCCGCACAGCATCGGTGGAAGTCGCAGCGGCGACGTGCCGTGACGTCCGAGACGGCGGCCAACTCCACTTTTCCAAGCCAAAGTCGGCGCGGCCTCGACCTTAACCGCTCGGAAACCATGGCAAATGATCGGAGAACTTTAACGAAACTGTTCGGCTGTCTCTGAGTCGGTTTGTCGGAGGGCCCGTTCCGATGACAGAGCACCAGTTGAGAGAGCTGGAATTCCAGATCGCGCGTTACAGGCGTTTGGAGCGCGAAGTGACCGATCCGCTTGCCGCCTGCCTGCTTCACAGCATCATCGAAGACCTGGAAGCCGAGCTGCGCAGGGACACCCCGGATTGGCACGGGCCGCGCGATTAACGCTTTGTTAGCGCTAATCATGCGGATTATTCAGGAGGGACTGCCAAGGGAGACTGCTCCCATGCTGAAGGACGGCACCTATTCGGCGTGGTACAAGACGCCGCTCGACCAGGGGACGGGGATCGTTCATGTCGCAGACGGACAAATCTGGGGCTGCGACAGCCTGATGACATATCACGGCTCCTGCAAGATCGATGGAGATCGCTTCACCGCCACGGTGTCGACGAAGCGCCATACCGACGGACGTGCAACGGTCTTCGGCGTCGACGATGAGCTCACGCTGGACATCGAAGGAAACTGCCCCGGCAAGGTCGGGACCTACACGGCGACGGCAGCACAGGTGCCGGGAATGATCCTCCAGGGCACGCTCATTCTTACGGAACAGCAGCCGCCCGCACGTGAACGAACCGGGCAAGCACCGGCGTTCAATCTCGACAAGCTCCCGAAGTTGCCGAAGCGTTCGCGCTGATCGCATTGAGCCCCAGCCCGCTAAGGCTGCGGGCTTTCTATTCGGGGGCTGCCGTTTTGATGCGGGGTTCGACGCGCACGCCTCGTCTCGGAGGGATATTCGCCGAACATTCGATAATAGTAGCCGGAAAATCGGCCGAGACTCTGGAAGCCATAGTGCAGGGCAATGTCCGAGATCGTCCTGCTATCCCTTGGCAGGCGGAGAGCCGCGTGGACCGAACAAAGCCGCCGGTGCTTGAGAAAGGCGATCGGGCCGATACCGAGTGCCTCCTGAAAGGCGCGATGCAGCGTACGCCGCGGCAGATGCATGTAGCTGCAAATTTTGGAGATATGAACCGGCCCCGGGCCGGCCTCGTCGAGATACTCCTCGACCTGCCGTACGATCTTCAACGCAGACGGCCGCGGACCGTCACGTTCCGACGACCGGCCTTGGACGATGTTGGCACTCATCGCTTCGATGACCGCGCGCTTCCAGAAATCGGCGGATTCGGCCGTCAGTGACGCGTTGCCGAGTCTTGCCACCAGGGACTGCAGGCGAGGGACAACACTCTGAACCGTGTGGGCATTTCCCTTGTAATGGCTTCTTCGCCACGCCGCGGGATCGCTCAGCTCACCTTCGCAGGCAAACGACGAACTGATGTCTTCGGATCGTATCGAGGCAATGATGACTTTGCTGCCGCCATAATAACGGTTCTCATGCTCAGTACCGGGCGGCGTGACCAAAACGTCTCCCGGGCAGGATTCGTAAGAGAAGCGCGTCACACGATCGGTGCTGTCCGCGAGCATGCCGATGACGACGCCATCCGCGCCGGAAACACCCTTCGTTCTGAGACCAAGATTGAAGCTGGCGGTGTCAATGCGCAGACCGTCGATCAATGCGTGCGAGAGGCGGCCGGAGAGCATTCCTTTTTGAATCTGGACCACCTCGCGAGGCGCGCCAGCAACGACTTCTCTGAATTCCTCGAACCCTTTGATCTCATGCGTCTGCAGCAAGGCAAATCCTGCCATTGTCAGATCCCGCTCGATTCAAACCGCGCCGTCGGCGACTATATTGCATTATCCGGCGTCGCTATTGAGGCACGCTTTGCAACTCGGGCATGTTTCGAACGGCGCGGCGATGCGTCGCGCCGCAGTTTGATTTGGATCAACATCGCCAAAAATTTTCCGCGTTTTCCGGCAATCGCTGCTTTTCGAACATTTGGCACAAACTGGACGTCACAGGAGGGCCATTTTACCTTATCGTTGAAATACAACGAGAAATAGAAGCGGGCAGAAAATGGAAACGGCGCGATCTCAAGGCTTACGAGGATATCAAGACCGAGAATCGCCCGCAAGGGTGGAGCAGCTGGGCGACCTTCTCGATCGCTCCGGAGGCACCCTCCGCTTCGGCGAAGCCTCTGGCCCGCAATATTGAGAGCGAAGGTAGCTCCGATGGCAGGCGAAAAACCGCCTAACGCCCGTCGCTTCCGGGTCGGCTTCCGGACCTCAATTATTGCCGTATTCGTCGGAGTCGTGCTCGCAGTCGGACTATCTCTTGTCTGGCTCAGCTTCGAACGGGTGACGAGGATCACTTACAACGCCGCGACTGGCTTCATCGAGAAGGTCGCCCAGCTCGGCGCCGATCACGTCGACGAGCAGTTCACCAACGTGCGTGACAATCTGAGGATACTCACCGGGCTTCCGTCGATCCGTTCGGCGGACATCGTCGACAACCCGCGCCTTTATGCCGTGCTGGCCTCCATGCTGCGCAACAATCCGCAGCTATTCAATCTCTATGTCGGCTATGATGACGGATCGTTCCTCGAAATGGACGTCATCGATCGCGCCTCGCCGGCCTTCAGGGCGAGCTTGAAAGTCGCGGACGAGGCCGCCTTCCGCCTAGTGGTGATACAGCGCAGCGGTCGGATCAATTTTTCGACGATCTATTTGTCCGAGACGCTGGATGCGGTGAGCACAAGGACTGAGCCAACCGACTACGACCCCAGACAGCGCCCGTGGTATGTCGAGGCGTTCAAGGTGGACAAGACGCTTCTGACCGGCCCCTACGTGTTCTTTGCGACCGGCGAGCCCGGTTACACGCTGCGGGTACCTCTCGGGGCAGGGCGTTCCGGAGCCGTCGCCGGCGACATTCTTCTCAACACATTCGAGGACATGCTGGCGCAACAGAAGCTGGGCAAGTCCGGTCTTGCGTTCCTGTTCGATGATTCCAATCGGGTCGTCGGACATCCGGAGATGAGGCGCCTGATGGGCGCGGGCCAGGAGCTTCCGACTTTGGCAGCGCTGGACGTGCCCGGCCTGATGCCCGCAATCGAGGCCTGGCGGCGAGGAGGTCCCTCACAGCAGATCTTCGTCGACAAGGCCGGGCGAACCTACCTGGCCGGTTTCCATCGCGTGCAGTCGACGGGAGACGCCGACGTCAGGCTGGCGGAGGTCGCGCCTCTCGACGAGTTCTACGGCCAGATTCTCTCCGAGCGACGTTCTCTGTTTGCGCTGGCGCTCGCTTTCGTCGGTGCGACCTTGCCGTTTGCGTTCTGGCTCGGCTCTCTGATCGCGCGCCCCTTGCGCAAGCTCGCTGACCAGACCGACGAGATCCAGCGATTTAAGATCGCCGATCGTCCGCGCGTTCGCTCCAGCATCGTTGAGATCGACGAGCTCGGCCGCTCGGTTTTCACCATGCGCAGCGTCGTCCGGAGCTTTTCGAGCTACGTCCCGAAGCAGATCGTGCGACAATTGGTCGAGACCGAGGCCTCGCTCGAACTAGGCGGATCGCGGCGCGAAATTACGGTTCTGTTCACTGACGTGGCCGACTTCACGGCCAAAACCGAGATGGCCGACCCGTCTCAAGTGATGATTTACACGTCGCGCTATTTCGCCACCCTTTCGGAGGAGATCATGCGTCACCGCGGCACCATCGACAAGTTCATCGGTGACGGCCTGATGGGATTCTGGAACGCGCCGGCAGAGGATCCGGATCATACGGCAGGCGCCTGCCGCGCCGTGTTGGCCTGCATCCAGGCCAATCAGGAGCTGAACAGGGCGTTCGCAGCAGAGGGGTGGCCGCCCTACCATACCCGCTTTGGCCTTCACGTCGGCGACGCCGTGGTAGGAAATATCGGCTCCAACGATCGAATGAACTATACCGCGCTCGGCGCGACCGTGAATCTTGGCTCGCGGCTGGAAGGTCTCAACAAGAACTATGGCACGCAAATCCTGGTGAGCTCCGCCGTCCGCGCGCGTGTCGCCGATCGCTTCCTGTTCCGCAGCGTCGACCGTATTAGCCCGAAAGGCTTCGCGGACGCCGTAGACATCAGCGAACTTCGCGCGGAACTTCCGGACGCTCTTCCGGAGGAGGTCGCGATGTGCCGGCGCTGGGAAGACGTTTTTCGATCAATAGAGCAGAAAGCTATCGAAAGCGCCTCATTTCAACTCTCCGCTTTTTTGATCGACTTTCCGGAAGACACGATCGCCCTCCACCATGCTCGGCGACTGCAAGAGCAGGTCACTCAGCAGGCTGTCTGACGCGTTCCCGATACTCAGGGGCAGTCCCGCGATTTTGTCCGACGCACTCTGTCATCGGCAGATCACTGCGAATATGAAAGCTGATCTTCCGTAACGACTCGCTCAATTTTCTCCGACTTGCACTTGATGCGGTATCGGAGACGTCCATCGGCCTCGATGGGCATATGCTGGACGATGGTGTAAATCATCGGCTCATCAGTTGCGGCACGTCCTTGTGGACCTTGGGGCTGATGGCGAACGTCTTCATTTAGCTTGTAGGCATACGACATATATCTACCTCGGAATTCACAGTTGCTCTCACGTGGGGGCAGTCGTTGTGTCCTGTCAGGACAGGCGCTTAGTCAAGCAGAAGGGGTTACCACAGTCTCCAGCGTTTATCCGCGCCGTGAGCCGGTCGTTCTCCTCTTTGACTCGTGCAGGCAGTTGATCAGGCTCTCTAGATTGGTTTGCTCCGACGCTGCGGCCTCAAACTGCGAACTGGCTCACCCACTAGCTGGTCCACAGCAGCCCTCCCCAAAAAGGCGGGAGTGCAAGCACTCTCAGTCGCCGCCAATTGCCTGGAGCGGAGCGGCGATGGCTCCACCATACATCACATTTGGCAACTTTGGTCGTAAATTCTGAGGGGGTTATGGCATTCTGCAAGCATACGGCCCGCGTCTCGCAGGGAACTGACCCCTTCCTTTCCGGATTGGGCTGGGAACTCTGAGCTAACCCGCAGGCCAGGTCCAGGCATCTGGGTTCGTACATGGACGGCGCGGGAGCGGTTTGATGGTTCTGGGCGTAAGGCACACAAGACCGTGTACCGGTTTGGAGGCCAAGTCAGCCTGAACCACCATCGTTTTTTGCTGCGCCCTCGCGAAAGTCGCGATCTCAGGCTTCTTTCCAGTGTCATTCACCTCACGCCGCTTGGCGAATTAACATGGGCACAGGATGTTTTCGGCAATTCTGTCGCCACGGCCACTTCACGGGCAGTACAGACAGCCCGGTCGTCGAAAGTTTGTCCGAGGTCGAATTGACCTCGACCGCCTGGCCCGTTTTCCCTGTTTCGGCGTCAGCCATCTCCTACCCGTTCCGGTACACGGACGAGGAGTGGATGGACTTGGGTGCGCTCGTCAGGCCTCGGTAGGTCGGCCGACGATCGCCGTGGTCTTTCAGACGGCGTTGTCGCATCCGGCAATTCTGCATCCTCAGCCCTCGGCTCGCCCGCTTCTCGAACGACCCGCGATTCGCCATGGTGCCGCGGCAAGAGCATCACCCCGGAGCAACATCAATGTCGGACAAGGTCTCGCGTCGCCAGTTCGCGAAAATCGCGGGATTGTCCGCAGCCGGGCTGGCAAATCCCCTGGAGGCCGCCGAGATCAAGCGGGCACCGGCGCCGCGAGGCATGGACGGCTTTCCCGCGGGCTTCCTCTGGGGCACGGCGACCTCGTCCTACCAGGTCGAGGGTGCGGTCAACGAGGACGGGCGGGGTCCCTCGATCTGGGACAAGTTCGTCCGCATTCCCGGCAAGATCGAGGACGGCTCTACCGGCGACCGCGCCAACGAGCATTATCACCGGTACAAGGAGGACATCGCGCTCATCAAGGAGCTTGGCTGCAAGGCCTATCGCTTCTCGGTGGCCTGGCCGCGGGTGTTTCCGGACGGCGACGGCCAGCCGAATCCGAAGGGGCTCGACTTCTACAATCGCCTGGTCGATGAGCTTCTCAAAAACGGCATCGAGCCGTGGCTGACGCTCTATCATTGGGACCTGCCGCAATCGCTTCAGGATCGTTTCGGCGGCTGGCGCTCGACGGAGACCTGCAAGATCTTCGGTGATTACGCGGCCTATGTCGCCGAGCATCTCACCGATCGCGTCAAGAACGTGTTCACGCTGAACGAGAGCGGCCGCTTCGTCTATTTCGGATACGGCATCGGCATCGATGCGCCGGGCCTGACGCTGCCGCAAGCCGAGGTCAACCAGATCAGGCACAACAGTGCGCTCGCGCATGGGCTCGCGGTGCAGGCGGTACGCGCCCATGGCCGCCGCGGCACCCGGGTCGGGCCGGCCGAGAACATCGATGCCTGCGCGCCTGCGATCGACACGCCCGAGAACGTCCGCGCCGCCGAGATCGCGCTGCGCGAGATGAACGCCGGCTATCTCAACGTCATCATGACGGGCCAGTACACCGACGCCTTCCTGAAGTTCGCCGGGCGCGACGCGCCGAAATACACCGATGCCGAGCTGAAGATCATCTCTTCGCCGGTCGATTTCCTCGGCCTCAACATCTACGCGCCGCAGAACTATGTGGTGGCCTCCGACCAGGGCGCGGGCTTCATGCCGCTGCCGATCCCGAAATCGTTCCCGCACATGAATTCGGACTGGCTGCGCGTCGGCCCGGAGACGCTCTACTGGGTGCCGAAGCTCGCTGCAAAAATCTGGAAGACCGATGCGATCTATATCAGCGAGAACGGCACCTCCGGCGAAGACGTCGTGACGCCCGACGGCAAGATCTACGACACCGACCGCATCATGTTTTTGCGCAACTATCTCGCCCAGCTTCAGCGCGCCACCGCAGAAGGCGTACCGGTGCGCGGCTACTTCCTCTGGAGTCTGATGGACAACTTTGAATGGGTGTTCGGGCTCAACAAGCGCTTTGGGCTCTACCACGTCAATTTCGACACGCAGGTCCGTACGCCGAAACTCAGCGCCAGTTTCTATCGCAACGTTATCGCGAAGAACGCGGCGGGGGCGTGATTGCTCTCCCTCGCCCCGTCTTGCGGGGGCGCGACGAGCTTGGCTGGCGCTGACGGGGGTGGGGCGAGGGGTTCCGGTAGCGCGCATTGACTCCATTCGCCCCCTGATTCAAAACGCCTCTAACCATTCAAAAAGAGGATAACGCCAATGACCGACGCACTCATCATCGATGCCTGCCGGACCCCGCGCGGCGTCGGCAAGGCCGGCAAGGGGGCGCTCTCGGGCGTCCATCCGCAGCAGCTGGGTGCAACCGTGCTGCGCGCGCTCGCCGAGCGCACCGGGATCGACACCGCCGACGTCGACGACATCATCTGGGGCTGCAGCGCGCAGGTCGCAACGCAAGGCGGCGACCTCGGCCGCATGTCGGCGCTGGATGCCGGCTACGACGTGCGCGCGAGCGCCGTGACGCTCGACCGCTTCTGCGGCTCCGGTATCACCAGCGTCAACATGGCCGCAAGCTCGATCATGGCGGGTGCGGAAGACCTCGTCATTGCCGGCGGCTGCGAGATGATGTCGATGGAAGGACGTCGCGGCGGCGGTCCGATGATGATGGATAGCGGCAATCTGCGCCTGCGTGCGCGGCATCCGCAGTCGCATCAGGGCGTCTGCGCCGACGCGATCGCGACCATGGAAGGCATCACGCGGAGGGACGTCGACGCACTCGGGCTCGAAAGCCAGAAGCGCGCAGCACATGCGATGGCGAACGGCCACTTCAGGAAGAGCCTCGTTCCGGTGCATCGCGAGGACGGCAGCCTCGCGCTCGACCATGAAGAATATCCGCGGCCGCAGACCACGATGGAAGGGTTGAGCGCGCTCAAGCCGGCATTCCCCGCCGTCGCTGACTATGCGATCGACGACAAGGGCACGACGTATCGCGGTCTCATCCTGCAGAAGTACCCCGACCTCGACATCGACTTCATGCACCATGCCGGCAACTCGTCCGGTGTCGTCGATGGCGCGGCCGCGATCCTTCTCGCGTCGCCTGCTTACGCGAAGGCGCATGGGCTCAAGCCGCGCGCCCGTGTGGTTGCGATGGCCAACATGGGGGACTCGCCGACCCTGATGCTGAACGCGCCGGTGCCGGCGACGCGCAAGGTGCTGGCGAAGGCGGGACTGACCATCGACGACATCGACCTGTTCGAGATCAACGAGGCCTTTGCCGTGGTTGCGGAAAAATACATCCGCGACCTCAAGCTCGACCGTGCCAAAGTGAACGTCAATGGCGGCTCGATCGCACTCGGCCATCCCATCGGCGCCACGGGCTCGATCCTGATCGGCACCGTGCTGGACGAGCTCGAACGGCGCGACCTCAAGCGCGGTCTCGTCACCATGTGCGCGGCCGGCGGCATGGCCCCGGCCGTCATCATCGAGCGCGTCTAGCCTTATTTTCTAGGGTGAATCGCGACCGGCCTTCCACAAAGAGGCCGGTCGTCGCTTGTCGAAAGTATCGAATCAGCTTTAGCAAGGCTACGTGCGGGCCTTTGAAACAAGGTAGAATCCGCTGCCCGAGGCTCCTTCCGCACTGGAAGTGGCTAAAATGCAGGGTTTTTTGCCACAGAGGGCCAAAAAAGCCCGTAAAACCGCGACAAAACTGTGCAGAAGGCTATAGGCCTTCGCCGGTTGGTCTAATATGCAGCCGCCAACGAATCAGAGGAGACACGATGCCAACCCAAATGTCCAAATCGCAGCTGATCGAAAAGATTGCGACCACCACCGAGCTTTCCAAGCGCGACGTCAAGAGCGTCATGGAGACGCTGACGGAAGTCGGCCACAAGGAGCTCAAGAAGAACGGCCTGTTCCTGGTGCCGGGCTTCGCCAAATTCGTGGTCGTCAAGAAGCCCGCCACCAAGGCGCGCAAGGGCACCAACCCGTTCACGGGTGAAGAGATGATGTTCAAGGCCAAGCCGGCCCGGAAGATCGTCCGCGCCCGCCCGGTCAAGGCGGCCAAGGACGCCGTGGGCTAATAGCTCAAAGGCCCCCTCGAGCGAGGGGGCCTTTTGTTTGGGGCTGCCGCGAGGACTTGAGACGGAGGGCTCAACCCTTGCGGCGCTTCACCCGGACCGGGACTGGCTGAAGCCGCGGTCCTGGCGCCGCCAGCGCATCGCGAACCCCGTCGATGGCGCGATCGAGCAACTGGCGCAGCCGCTGCGCCTTCCGCGATCGCTTTGCTCGTTCCAGCAGTTTCTTCATCGCATTCACTCCGCCGCTTCGACCTTGGCGTCCGCCGGCTCGAGCGCCGCGGCGATGGCCTCGTCGACGCGCTCCAGCCAGATGAATTCGAGGTTGTCCCGCGCGCTCTGCGGGATGTCGTCGTAATCCCGCTTATTGCGCGCCGGCAGCATCACCCGCTTCAGACCCGCAGCCGCGGCCGCCACCACTTTCTCCTTGATGCCGCCGACCGGCAGCACCAGGCCGCGCAGCGAGATCTCGCCGGTCATGGCGGTGTCGCTGCGCACCGTGCGGTTGGTGAGCAGGGACGTCAGCGCCGTGAACATCGCAACGCCCGCGCTCGGCCCGTCCTTCGGGGTCGCGCCTGCGGGCACGTGAACGTGGATGTCGCTCTTCTCGAACAGCTGCGGATCGATGCCGAGCTGCGAGGCTTTGCTCTTCACCAGCGTCATCGCAGCCTGCACGCTCTCGCGCATGACCTCGCCGAGCTGGCCGGTCAGGATCATCCCGCCACGGCCCGATACACGCGAAGCCTCGATGAACAGGATGTCGCCGCCGACTGGCGTCCACGCAAGGCCGGTGGCCACACCTGGAATGCTGGTGCGCTGCGCGATCTCGCCCTCGAAGCGCGGCTGGCCGAGCACTGTGCCGATGTCCTTCGGCGTCACGACGACCTTTACAGCCGTGCCCTCGGCGACCTGCACCGCGGCGTGCCGGAACAGTTTGCCGATCTCGCGCTCGAGATTACGCACGCCGGCTTCGCGGGTGTAGCCCTTGACCACCAGCTTCAGCGCCTCCGGCTCGATCTCGGCCTGCTCGGCGGTCAGGCCGTTCGCCTCGAGCTGCCGCCTCACCAGATAGCGCCGCGCGATCTCCAGCTTCTCTTCCTGGGTGTAGCCGGCGAGGCTGATCAGCTCCATGCGGTCCAGCAGCGGACCTGGGATCTGGTCCAGCATGTTGGCGGTTGCGATGAAGACCACGCGCGACAGGTCGAAGGGCACGCCCAGGTAATTGTCCCGGAACGTCCCGTTCTGCTCGGGGTCGAGCACCTCCAGCATCGCAGCCGAAGGATCGCCCTGCACGCCGCGGCCCATCTTGTCGATCTCGTCCAGCATCATGACGCAGTTCCGCGTGCCGGCCTTCTTGATGCCCTGGATGATGTTGCCGGGCAGCGCGCCGATATAGGTGCGCCGGTGGCCGCGGATCTCGGCCTCGTCATGCACGCCGCCGAGGCTGACGCGCACGAAGGGGCGATCCATCGCGCGTGCGATGGATTGGCCGAGCGAGGTCTTGCCGACGCCGGGCGGCCCGACGAAGCACAGGATCGGCGCCTTGCCTTGCGGCGCGAGCTTGCGCACCGCCAGATATTCGATGATCCGGTTCTTGATCTTCTCCAGGCCAAAGTGATCAGCGTCGAGGATGCGGCGCGCTTCCTTGATGTCGATCGGCTTCTCCGCGGGCAGCGCCCAGGGCAGCTCGATCAGCCAGTCCAAATAGGTACGGACCATGCCGGCTTCGCCGGCGGCCTCCGGCATGCGCTCGTAGCGCCGCAGCTCCTTCTTCGCATGAGCATCCGCCTCGGGCGGCATGTTGGCCTTGGCGATGGCAGCGGTCAGCTCGGCGACCTCGGCCGCCTTGCCGTCGCCTTCGCCGAGCTGGCGCTGGATGGTCGCCATCTGCTCGCGCAGGATCGCCTCGCGCTGCCGTTCGTCGAAGCTGGCGCGGGTCTGCTGGCCGATTTCATTGCTGATGCGTAGCACCTCCAGCCGTTCGGCCAGATGCTTCGACACCTTCTCGACACGCAAAGCGAGGTCGATGGTCTCCAAAACCTCCTGCTTGTCCTGCGCCTTGATGTCCATGAACGAGGTCGCCAGGTCGGCCAGCGCGCCGGGCGCGGTGGTGCTCTGGAACATCGCGACCAGCTCCGGCGGCGCCTGCGGCAGCAGTTCGATGGCCTCGATGGCCAGGCGCTGCAGGTTCAGCGCGCGCGCCTCGATCTCGGGCGAGTTCGCAGTCGGCTCCGGAATCTGCTGGATCCGCGCGGCCGGGAACGGCGTCCCCGGCAGGAAGTCGAGGATGCGCGCGCGCTGCACGCCCTGGCAGACGATGTGATGGGTGCCGTCGGGCGCGGTGATGTAGCGCACGATGTTGGCGATGGTCGCGACCCGGTAGAGGTCGTCCGGCCCGGGCTCGTCGGTCTCGGGGCTGCGCTGCAGGACGATGCCGATCGGCCGCTGCTCGCGCAGCGCCTGCTGTGCGGCGGCGATCGACTTCGGCCGCGCGATCGCGATCGGCCCGATGGCGCCGGGAAACAGTACCATGTCGCGCACGGCGATGATGATCAGCGCGTCTTCGGGAATCTTCACGTCGGAAGTGTTTTGCGGATCGGTCTGTGCGGTATTCATTTGCTCGGTGGCCATGATCGACCTCAGGATTTGGCAAGGCGCAATGCGACGCAGCCGTCCATCACGAAGCGGCTGATGGCGTAGCGGCCGACGGGAAGCACGATGCGCCGCTCGAAGCGGCCCTGCGGCAACTCGAGCCGGTGGATGCGGGCGTTGCGAAGCTCCGGCGGAAGGGTGCGCTGGCCGGAGATGACGAGCACGCCGTCATGGATGACAGTTTCGACATTGTCGGGATTGACGCCGGGAAGCGCGACCAGGATCAGCAGCTCATGCTCGGTTTCGAGCACGTCTATCGGCGGCTCCCAGCAGGCCTCCTGGCGACCGAACTGCTGACGCAGCCGTTCGGCGCGGGTCAGCTGGTCCAGGGCTTCGGACAGCATCCAGTCGAGGGGATTTTTGGGTTGCATGATGCAGGCTCGGCGGTGGGGAATGCTGCATATGGGGCTGGTTCCCGGGAATTCCAGCCCGGCGGCGCGGACGTGCCATGCGGATCGTGCGATCCGAAAAGACAAGCGCCGCGGCCTGCCGGGCCGCGGCGTTGCGTTGTCAGGCGTGAGCGGCTCAGGCCGCTTTGCGGTATTCCTCTTCCGCTTCGAGGTTGATCACGGAAGTGGCGAGCTCGGTCAGGGCGTGGTCGGTCGCCTCTTCCTCGTCCAGCGTCGCCTGCAGCAATCTTGCTGCGTCCTGCATGCCGAGCTCCTCGGCCCAGGTGCGCAAGGTGCCGTAGCGGGAGATCTCATAGTGCTCGACCGCCTGCGCAGCTGCGAGCAGGCCGGCGTCGAGCGCAGGTGCGTTCTTGAACTCCTTCATGATCTCGGCGCCTTCGTCGGTAATGCCGTTGATCGCTTCGCAAGGCTTGCCGCGGGCCGGCTTGCCCAGCATCTTGAAGATCTGGTCCAGACGTTTGACCTGGCCCTGCGTCTCGCGCAGATGCTTGTTGAAGGCCGCCGCGAGCTGCTTCGAGTTTGCGGCCTTGGCCATCTTGGGCAAGGTCTTGATGATCTTGTTCTCGGCGAAATAGATGTCCTTCAGCGTCTCCAGAAACAGATCGCTCAACATCTTCGGTGCCTGACGCGGGCGCCGCGCCGCGGTCTTCTTGGTTGTACGTTTCTTTGCTCGTTTGGCCATAGATCCTCCTCTTGAGGTGACACGGGAAGGCATCGCCTTCCTCGATCCTCAGGCGATCAAAACCTTTGCGAGAACGAAAGTTCCAAACTGCAACCTGCGCTCACGGCGATCGTTCAGGTCGGGCGCTTATGAGGATCTTCCTGCCGCTGCCGCGTCTCGGTGTTGCGGTCGAGCTGTGCGCGCTCGCTGCGCCGCAGGCGTCCCGATTTCGACACGCCATAGACGAGAACCGCACCGAGCAGGAAGGCTCCGATGAACCAGAGCCAGAGCAAATTGGCCGAGAGGTGGCCCAGCAACATTCCAATTCCACTGTCACTCATTGTGCATCTCCGGTGATTTTCAAAGCGGTTCTGCCGGGCTAAGTCAGTCCGCCAGCCATCGTTCCTGCGTCCAGGGAGCCCACCGAGACATGATCGACTTCACCCTGTCGGCCTTCGTGACGCTGTTGCTCGTGGTCGATCCCGTGGGCCTTGCGCCGGCTTTCCTCGCCGCGACCGGAGGCATGCCCGACAAGACCAAACGCACCATCGCGCTGCGCGCGCCGCTGATTGCGGCGTCGATCCTGGTGGTGATCGCGCTGATCGGAAACTGGCTCCTGCGCCAGCTCGGGATCGGCATCCCCGCCTTCCAGATCGCCGGCGGGCTGCTGCTGTTCGGCGTGTCCTACCAGATGATCTTCGGCGACCGTCCGCATCGCGAGGCCCGCGAGGCCGACAAGGCGACGTCAGAGCATGCCTCCGATGTCGCGATATTCCCGCTGGCGATCCCGATGATGGCCGGTCCCGGCGCGATCGCGACCACGCTGCTGCTTTCGGGCGATGCCGGCTACGGGGCGAGGCTCGCGATCATCATCGCGGTCGTGCTCTGCGTCTGCCTCATCTGCATGCTCTGCTTTGCCTCCGCGAACATGATCGCGCGCACCCTTGGGCGCACCGGCAACGCCGTGCTTTCGCGGGTGCTCGGCATGCTGCTCGCGGCCTATTCGGTGCAGTTCGTGATCAACGGGATCGCGGCCGTCCGGGCGAGCTTGCCGTAGGGCTGTGACAATCTGTTAATGCATTGATTTTCATGAGTATTTCACGATGCGGCGAGAGCGCCGGCGTGATCGCGGGCGATCCGGTCTGCTTTCTCTTGCGCTGCCACATTGCTTTGACGTACTCCCCGTCTAACAAGCGCCCATCGTCAGGAATTCGATATCTCGATGACAGCGGACGAGCTCGACAAGAGACAGGCCATCATCGGCGCCTGCCGCCGCATGAATGCGCTCGGCATCAACCAGGGCACCTCGGGCAATATCAGCGTCCGCCATGTGGACGGGCTTCTGATCACACCGACCAGCGTGCCCTATGACGCCATGACGCCGGACCAGATCGTCTTCATGGCGATGGACGGCTCACATGCGCCCAGTCAGAAGCCGTCCAGCGAGTGGCGCTTCCACCTCGACATCCTGAAGGCCCGGCAGGACGTCAACGCCGTCGTCCACGCTCATCCGACCTATTGCACCATCCTCGCGATCATGGGCATGGAGATCCCGCCCGTGCACTACATGATCGCAGCCGCCGGCGGAGACAGCATCCGCTGCGCGCCCTATGCCACCTTCGGAACGGTCGAGCTGTCGGAACATGCGGTGCGGGCGCTGGAGGACCGGCTCGCCTGCTTGCTCGACCATCACGGCATGATCGCGGTCGGCAAGTCGCTGGACAAGGCGATGTGGCTCGCGGTCGAGGTCGAGACACTGGCGCGGCAATATCACGGCTGCCTCCAGATCGGAGAGCCGCCGCTGCTTTCGAGCGCCGAGATCGAGCGGGTCCGCCAGCGCATGTCCGGTTACGGCATGTCGGAAGAGTAGGGCGGGAGAGAGTGTTCCTTCGGATCAGACATCTCACCGATCGCAAGGGGACGAACCGCGTCATGGTTCGGCTGCGGGCGCTGCTGCGCAGCAACGAATTCTATCTGATCCCGCTCGCCCTCGTGATCGGCACGCTTGCCGGCGCCGTCGTGACGCTGATGGCCGAGATTGCGCAGATTGCTCATATGGTGATCTACGGCATTCCCATCGACGTCCGCCTTTCCGCCAACGCGCGCGTCAGCCCCTGGGCCGCGCTGATCGCGCCTGCGCTGGGCGGGCTGGCGCTCGGTATCATGGAGTGGTGGCGGCGGCGGTGGAAGATCTCCAACGCGGTCGACCCGATCGAGGCGAACGCGCTGCGCGGCGGCAATCTGTCGATGCGCGACAGCCTGGTGGTGTCGAGCCAGACGCTGATCTCGAACGGCTGCGGCGCATCCGTCGGTCTCGAGGCCGGCTATACCCAGATCGGCTCGGGTATCGCGTCGCTGTTCGGCAAGTTCTTTAATCTGCGCCGCAACGATCTGCGCCTGATCGTCGGCTGCGGCGCTGCCGCTGCGATCGCGGCGGCGTTCGGTGCACCGATCACCGGGGCCTTCTACGCCTGCGAGCTGATTGTCGGCGTCTATTCGGTCGGCAGCGCCGCCCCGATCCTGGCGGCCTCGCTCGCCGGCGCCTTGACCGCGCAATGGCTCGGCGGCGCACCGTACTCGCTCGAAATACCGAAGGTCAGCGCTGTCGGCGTCGAGCAATATATCGCGTTGATCGGGCTTGCACTTGTCACCAGCGGCGTCGGCATCGCCGTGATGCGCTCGTCCTCGATGTTCGAGCGCCTGTTCAAATGGATGCCGATCTGGCTGCGCCCGGTGATCGGCGGCCTCATCGTCGGCGGCTTTGCGATCGTCACACCGCAGGTGCTGGCGGCCGGCCACGGCGCCATGGTGCTCGATCTCTTTCACGACATGACGATCGGCCTGATCGCGCTGATCATCGCCTTGAAGGTGACGGCCTGCCTGATCTCGCTCGCCTCGGGCTTCCGCGGTGGGCTGTTCTTTGCCTCGCTGTTTGTCGGCAGCCTGATCGGAAAGTTCTTTTCCGCGGTGCTGTTGCTGATCAGCCCGAACTTCGTGATCGACCCGCTGGTCGCGATGCTGACGGGCATGGCGACGCTCGGCGTCGCCATCGTCGGCGGTCCCTTGACCATGTCGTTCCTCGTGCTCGAGATGACCCGCAACGTCGACGTCACCGCCGTGGTGCTCGCCGGCTGCATCGTCACCTCGATCTGCGTCCGCTTCATGTTCGGACACTCCTTCTCGACCTGGCGCCTGCATCTGCGTGGCGAGACCATCCGCAGCGCCAACGATGTCGGCTGGCTGCGCAACCTCACCGTCGAGCGGCTGATGCGCTCCGACGTCGGCAAGGTGCCGTCGACTACGACCATCGCGGCGGTCCGCGGCGAATTCCCGCTGGGATCGCGTCCGGGTATCGTCATCGTCAACAATGCGGACGAATATGTCGGGCTCGTCCTGCTGCCCGATCTGTTCTCCGGCGACCTCGACACCATCGCCGACGAGATCCAGGTGATCGAGCTCGCCCGCCTGACCGAGATCGTGCTGATCCCGGAAATGAACGTGAAATCGGCAATGGCGGTGTTCGACGAAGCGGAAGCCGAGATGCTCGCGGTGGTCGATTCCACCGACAGCCGCAAGGTGGTCGGCTTCCTCACCGAGACGTTCGTCCGACGCCGCTATGTCGAGGAGATCGACAAGGCGACGCGCGGCGTGCTCGGCGCGCTATCGTAAGGACACGCGAAAGCGGGACGGCGTGCGTCATGCGCCGCCGTCCGCGCCTTCTATCGGCCCGGTTGGGAGGGAGCCGCGACGACGCTAGCCACGATCCGGCGGACCAGTGGCAGCACCATCAGCAGCGTCGGAAAGGCGACGAGCCAGGACAGCGCCCAGGCGCCCGGCCACGTGGCGAGGAACGCCGGCGTCGCGCCGAGGCTCCGAAGCGTGGAAATGACCGACACCACGGCTGTCATGAGGATGGACAGCACGAATGGCATCACGATCGGCGCATAGCGCGCCGGCAGTTTGCGAACCGCAATCATCTGATTTCTCTTTGGAATAGGACGGGTCAGTCACGGTGAACCTGAAAATGGCATCGATCCCGACGACGTCGGTTGATGCGTTGGTTCACGTAAAACGCTTACGGCGACCGAAAAAAACGGCGCGGCTGTTCATTATCCGCTCATGTTGGATGGTTCAAGCTAGATTTGGTCGTCTGTTTACAATCGTTCAAAGCGTGACAGATTGCCGCGATCAGGAAACCATTTCAGTGGTTTGCGCATTATGTCTCGTTTGATTATGTCGCTTTGAGCGAGAACAGAGGAAGGTCAAGATGAATAAGGGACCGATGATTTCTGCAGCCGGCCGCAACCTTGTGTTGGCAGCTTTCGCAAGTCTTGTTCTGATTACAGCCTCTATCACGCCTTCGGCTGCCAACTCGCCCGCGCCCAAGGCCGCTGCAGCGAGCCCGGCCGCTCCGGCTGCCACCGATTTCAGCGCTGCTCGCCGCCACCGCTATTATCGTCGAGGCCCGAACGCAGCAGGCCTCGCCTTCATGGGCGTGGCGGCAGGTCTGATCGGCGGCGCGATCGCAGAGAGCAGGCGCCAGGAGTACTACGAGGACCGCTATAATTACGGCCCCGGTCCTTACTACGGAGGCCAGGGCTATTACGGCGGCGGTCCCTACTATGGTCCGCGCGGCTATTATCAGCCGTATTAGGCGCCTGTCCTCGCCGCAGTCTCTATCGCGCCAAGGGGCGGTGTTTTGCACCGCCCCTTGTTGCTTCTGCGCGAGGCGTCTCATTGCGCGACCTGTGTCGCGGGTGCGTCAATCCTCTCCGGGAAAAAGATTCCGCTTTACCGAAATTCGGTTTTGGCGTATGTGTCGCCCATCCCGGCTCACCCTTGAGGGGCGACCATGTGTCGTGATGGTCGTAGAGCCGGGCTTGCGGTGGACGCGGCAGCGTCGGGCGCGAAAGTGCGGGCAGGGCGGATTGCTCTCCGTGAGCCCGAGGCTTCGTGCCGACGAGCGGCGCTGTCAGGTTCGTCTCGTCATCAGGTCGGCGGCAACGTGCACAACGTCGTCGAAACCGGTGGCGACAAGCGAGCCGTGCGTACGGCAAAACCGTGTGGTCCTGGCCGTCGTTGCTACGGTCAAGCCTTTGCGGATGCGGCATTCGCGTCAACCGGCGCGGTGTCCGCGACTTTCGTGAAGGCGAGGGAGGCCAACAGGAACTCGGCTCCCGGGAGAGCACGGCATAAGCCGTAAAGCCACTGCGCAGGGAAGGCCGAGTGATTGGCTACACCTGTATGCTGCTGTGCGGTTTCCTTGCGCTACCTTTCGCGCAGCGGACCGCGGGTGCCAGCCGGCACCCGGCCTTCCCTGTGCCCTCCTGGACAAGAGGGTGGAGCGACCAAGCAAAGCTCGGGCGAAATGCGCCGCGAGGATGCGAAGGTGTGTCTGCAATTGAAGTGGATGCGAGCTGGAAGAGTGGCGCTGCCGCCTCATACTTCGTCATTGCGAGCGCAGCGAAGCAATCCAGAGTCTTACCGCGGAGGGACTCTGGATTGCTTCGCTGCGCTCGCAAAGACGACTTGAGAGAGTGTGCACCACACTTCGCTCTCGTGCCCCGGACGCAGCGCAGCGCCTTGCGGTGCGCTGCAGAGCCGGGGCCCATGCTGCAGAGAATTCGCGGCTTCTGGGTCCCGGCTCTGCGCCGCAACGCTAAGAGGCGCTGCAGCTTGTCCGGGACACGAGAGTGAGCACCGGGTCCCGGCTAAATATTCGGCAATCGTGCTCGTGGCGCCGATGGACTTGCCCGCAGCAATCCGGTTCAATGCGGCCAATTGGTTTTTAGGCGACAATGATGTCGAGATATCTGCTGGTCCTTCTCCTGTTCGCCTCGCCGGCCGTGGCGCAGGTCAAGCTGACCCCAAAAACCTCGGCGGCGCATCCGGACCCCTGCGCGCCGATCGGGCGTACAGCGGACGGCAAGCTGGTTTACTCCATGAAATGCGAGAATCTGCCGGTGCCGCCCCCGCCACCGCAGGCGGAACTGAGGGAGGCGCCGCAGCCTGCCGCCGAGCCGGAGCCGGAGACGCGGCGGAGCGGCGTTTTCGGCTTGTCCTACGACCGCAGGTGATACGGCCCTCGCCCTTGCGCGAAGCTCGATGGAATGCTTTTTGCCCAAGAGTTCCCCGTGAGAGTATCCCGGGGGCCACCGCCCCGATCCAGAGAGATGAGATGAGCAAACTCGTTATCCGCGCCGGCGACTTCACCTTCGATGCCCGTTTCGAGGAGCAGCTGGCGCCCAAAACTGTCGCCGCGTTCCGCAAGGCGCTGCCGTTCGAAAGCCACATCATCCATGTGCGCTGGAGCGGCGAGGGCGTGTGGATGCCGCTCGGCGACCTCGATTTCGGGGTCGGCTACGAGAACCACACCAGCTATCCCGCGCCCGGCCAGATCATCCTCTATCCCGGCGGCATCAGCGAGACCGAGATCCTGATGGCCTATGGCGGCGTGAGCTTCGCAAGCAAGATGGGCCAGCTCGCCGGCAATCATTTCATTACGCTGACCTCTGGCCTGGAGAATCTGGCAACGCTCGGCAAGAGCGTGCTGTGGAAGGGCGCTCTGCCGATCCGCTTCGAGGAAGTCTGAGTGACTGACGCCCGCTACCCGCGCGATCTCCGCGGTTACGGCCGCAACCCGCCGCACCCGCAATGGCCCGGTGATGCGCGGGTCGCGGTGCAGTTCGTCGTCAATTTCGAAGAGGGCGGCGAGAACAGCATCCTGCACGGCGATCGCGCTTCGGAAGCCTTTTTGTCCGACGTGCTCGGCGCGCAGCCTTGGCCCGGCCAGCGCCACGCCAATATCGAATCGATGTTCGAGTATGGCTCGCGCGCCGGCTTCTGGCGGCTGTGGCGAATGTTCAATGAGCGAAAGTGGCCGGCCACCGTGTTCGGTGTCGCCACGGCGTTGAAGCGCAATCCGGAAATCGTGGCTGCCATGAAGGAGGCGGGCTGGGACATCGCCAGCCACAGCCTGAAATGGATCGAGCACAAGGACATGACCGAGGCGCAGGAGCGCGCGGAGATTGCGGAAGCGATCCGCGTCCACACCGAGGCGACTGGATCGCGGCCGCTCGGCTGGTACACCGGGCGTTCCTCGAACAACACCAACCGTCTGTTGATGGAGGAGGGCGGCTTCCTCTATCTCTGCGACTCCTACGCCGACGATCTCCCCTATTGGGTCAAGGGCGCGAGCGGCAAGCAACTCGTCATTCCCTATACGCTTGACGCCAACGATATGCGGTTCATCAACCCGCAAGGCTTTGCCGAAGGCGAGCAGTTCTTCACCTATCTGAAGGATGCCTTCGACGTACTCTATGTCGAAGGCGAGAGCGCGCCGAAGATGATGTCGGTCGGCCTGCACTGTCGACTCGCCGGCCGACCCGGCCGCGCGGCGGGGCTGATCCGCTTCCTCGACTACATCGGCAAGCACGAGCGCGTCTGGGTGCCGACGCGGTTGCAGATCGCACAGCATTGGCACGACAAGCTTGCGCATCTTGCAGCCGACGCATTCGAGATCGGATGAGGGCGATGTCGCAGATCTCGCTGTCTGATCTCAATGCCGCCGACGAAGCCGGTTTCGTTGCCGCGCTTGCCAACGTCGTCGAATATTCACCGTGGATCGCCGGGCAACTCGCCACGAAGCGGCCGTTCGCCGGCATCAACCAGTTGCACGCCGCGGTGATGGCGGCGATCCAGAGTGCCGAGCCCGACGTGCAATTGGCGCTGATCCGGGCGCATCCGGACCTCGCCAACAAGACCCAGCGCGCGGCGGGGCTCACGGAGGAATCGACCGACGAGCAGAACAGCGCCGGGCTCGACCGGCTGTCAGAGGCCGAATACGCAGCGTTCGAGCGTGTCAACAACGCCTATCGTGACAAGTTCGGCATTCCCTATATCGTCTGCGTGCGTCGTCACACCAAGGATTCCGTGCTGGCCGACTTCGAGACGCGGTTGCGCAATATCGCCAAGACCGAGACGCGACGTGCGATCGAGGAGATTGGCCGTATCTCGGCGTTGCGGCTCGATCAGCTCGTCGCAGCCGATGACAAGCTCAGGGTCCATGGCCTGCTGTCGACCCATGTGTTGGACAATCACGTCGGCAAGCCCGCGCCGGGCATCCCCGTGGAGCTCGTTGAACTCTCCGCGCTCGGCGAGAGCCGCGTGATCGCGCGCACCGTCACCAATGCGGACGGCCGCACCGATCAGCCGCTGATCGGCGGTCGTCCGTTGCCGATCGGCCGCTATGAACTCCGATTCAGCGTGGCCAAATATTACGCCGAGCGCAACGTGCAGCTCGCCGATCCGCCGTTCCTCGACGAGATCCCGCTGCGCTTCGCGATCAGCGAGCCGGAGGGGCACTACCACGTGCCGCTATTGGTCACGCCGTGGAGCTATTCGACCTATCGCGGCAGCTAATTACCGAACTTGTCGCGCAGCGCCGGAAACAGCCGATCCGGCTTGAAGGGCGGCGCGGTGAAGCGGATGCCGGTGGCATCGGCAATCGCGTTGCCGAGCGCGGCGGTGACCGGATTGTACGGGCTCTCGCTCATCGACTTCGCCCCCAACGGTCCGACCGTGTCGGATGTCTCGGCGAAGAAAACCTCGGTGCGCGGCACGTCGGCAAAGGAGGGCAGGTGGTAGTCGCGGAATTTCGGGTTGGTGACGCGGCCGTCCGCGTCGATCACCATCTCCTCGTAGAGCGCGGCACCGAGCGCCTGCGCGACCCCGCCTTCGACCTGACCGCGGCACTGCATGGGATTGGCGACGACACCGGCATCAGCCGCATGCACGCTCCTGAGAATTTTGAGCTCGCCGGTACCCTTGTTCACGGCGACGCGAAAGCCCTGCACGTTGAAGCCGACCGAACGCGGCGTGCCGCTGGAATTGCCGGTGCCGGCGAAAGGCTGGCCGCGTTCGCGCGCGAGCTTTGCCAATTCCACAAAGGCCATGCGCCGCACGCCACTGACAACGGCCTCGCTTTCGAGCGTACAGCTCCCGACGTCGCAGAGCCATGCGCCGGCGGCGGCCGTCTTCAGCTCGGTCGCAAGCTGCATGGCTGCCGCATGCGTCGCCTTGCCGGCGACGAACGTGCCCGCGCTGCCGTAGGCGCCGGTATCGTGGCCACCATGGGCGGTGTCGGACTGGCGCAGGCGAATCCGGTCGACCGTGGTCGCAAGCGTTGTCGCCGCGATCTGTCGGTGCACGGTGCTGGTGCCGTTGCCGAACTCGGCGGTGCCGACCGTGAGGTCGAAGCCGGCCTCATCGTTGAGCGCGACCATGGCATCCGCGAGATGGCCGGCCGGGGGCGCCGTGTCGATCATGGTCAGCGCGAGGCCGTCGCCGATCAGCCACTCCGGCGAGAGGTCCGGTTGGGGACCATCGGCCCGCATTGAGCGCCCGACGAGATCGAGGCACTGGTCGAGCCCATAGGAGCCATAGAGCACGTCGTGAAATTCCGACGGTGGCGGCGACAGCATGGGATCGCCGGGCTTGACGACGTTGCGCCGGCGCATCTCGTAGGGGCTGATGCCGAGCTGCCTTGCCAGCTCGTCGATCGCGGCTTCGGTCGCGATCAGTGTTTGCGGCAAGCCATAACCGCGGAACGCGCCTGCCGGCACCGTATTGGTGTAGACCGCGTAGCCGTCGACCTTCTTGTTCGGGCAATTGTAGACGGCGATGGACTCGGACAGCGAGTGGAACATCACGGGGCCGGCGTGATTGCCGTAGGCGCCGGTGTTGGAGAGCACGTTGAGCTGGAGCGCGGTGAGCCTGCCGTCCGCGTCCGCACCGGCCTTGATGTGGACCCGCATCGGATGTCGCGTCGAGGTCGCGATGAACTGCTCCTCGCGGGTGAGCTCCAGCTTCACCGGCCGCCCGGTCTTGAGCACGGCGAGCGCCAGAATGTCCTCGACGAACATCTCCTGCTTGCCGCCAAAGCCGCCGCCGACGCGCTCGCAGAACACGCGGACCTTGTCGATGGGAAGCTCGAAGATATCGGACAGCGCGCGCCGGGTCAGGAACGGCACCTGCGTCGAGGTGCGTACATTGAGCACGCCCGAAGCATCGAGCCACGCCAGGCCGCCATGGGTCTCCAATGCGGCGTGCTGCACACGGTGACTGTGGAAGGTAGCCTCGTAAGTGACGGCGGACGTCGCGAGCGCAGCTGCGACATCGCCGAATTCGCCATGCGTCTCCGCGGCGAGGTTGCGCTGGGCGTCGGCGATCCGGTTCGCAGTGGTGCGGTCAGGATGAATGACAGGTGCACCCGGCGCCATCGCTTTTTCAGGGTCGATCAGCGCAGGCAGAAGCTCGTAATCGACCTTCAGCCGGCGGCAGGCGTCCTCGGCGGCGGCTTCGCTGTCTGCGACGACGGCGGCGACCTTCTGTCCGATGAAGCGGACAACGTCGTCAAGGATCCGGGTGTCCTCGGGATCCATCCAGTCCTTCTCGTGCCGCGCGGTCGAGATCAGCACCGTAGGCGCATCCTCATGCGTCAGCACCGCGTGCACGCCGGGAATGCTCAGCGCCGCAGACTTGTCGATCGCGACGATCTTCGCGTGGGCGTGCGGTGAACGGAGCAGCTTGATATGCAGCAGGCCGTCAATCTGCGTGTCGAACGTGTAGCGCGCCTTGCCGCGCACGACGTCAGGGCCTGCTGGCGCCGGCAGGCTGCGGCCGAATGCGGCGCCGGCCTCGACGTTCTCATCGAGATTGGACTTGCCGAGCAGCGCATCCTCGATCGAACGATAGCCGGTGCAGCGGCAGATATTGCCCTTCAGCGCCACGCCGAGATCGGTGCGCTGCGCCTGGTTGAGCGAGGCACAGGTCAGGATCATGCCGGCGGTGCAGAAGCCGCATTGAAAGCCTTGCGCATCGAGGAAGGCCTGCTGCATCGGATGTGCGCCGCTGTCCCCGCCGAGACCTTCGATCGTGGTGACGGCGCGCCCCTCGGCGCGGAAGGCCGGGATCAGGCAGCTATGCACCGGCTCGCCGTCGAGCAGCACGGTGCAAGCGCCGCAATCGCCGGCGTCGCAGCCCTTCTTCACGCCGAAATGGCCGAGCTCGCGCAGGAACGTGCGCAGGCACTGGCCGGCGCGCGGTGCTTGCGAAAACGGTTTGCCGTTGACCTCGAAGCTCATGATGGTGCCGCGCCCAGGAGTTCGTCACGGATCTCTTCGGCAAGCCGTAGTGTCATGTGCTTGCGCCAGAGCGGCTTGCCGTGGATGTCGGTGTGGTAAAGCTCGTCGGTGACGTGTTGCTCGATCGCATCGCGGAGCGCGCTCGCGTTGGGCAGCTTGGGAAAGGACAGCTGGATCGGTCGGACCGTCGATGCGGTGACCGTGAGCTTCAGCGTGCCGTCGGTATCCAGGCTGCCGATCAGAAGCGCCGCCGAGCGGCCGACCGGCGCCAGCGAGATCTGGCGAAAGGCCGCGCGACGCTTCAACGCGGCAATCGGGATATCGATCTGCCGGAGCAGGTCCCCTGTCGCGAGACGATTGCGCTGGTTGCCGGTGACGAATTCGGTGACTTGTATCTTCCGTTCGCCTCCGTCTGCCTTCCAGATGGTGCAGACCCCGTCGAGCGCGGCGGTGAGCGAGATCATCGGTCCCGCCGGAAGCGACATGCAGAGATTGCCGCCGACGGTTGCAGTCTTCCAGATCTTGAACGATGCAAGGAAGGCGCGGCAGCACTGGTTGATCAGCGGCGCCGCGAACCAGCCGGGTGGGCAGACGAGTCCATCGAGCTGCGCAACGGTGCACGTGGCGGCGATGCCGAGATGGCTCTCGGTGACGGTCAGTGCCGGCCATTTCAGGTCGGCCAGATCGATGAGCCGAGTGAGGTGGACCTGCGGCTCCGAGAACAGCCAGGTGCCGCCCGCGAGCCAAGCATCACCTGCCGTCCAAATCGGCAGCTGGGCGCGCGTTTGCGGATGAGCCACTGTCGTGATGGTATTCAAATCCATGGCTGCGCCAACGCTTCCGCCCCGTGAATCATGCAAGAGAGTCTTGCAAGACCGGAGCCAAGTCGCAACAACAAGTAGCTAGCTGGAAGGCGTTCGGGCGGCTTCCGCATGGGGCGGCCGCCGTCTACGGATGTGAGGAGGAGCGGGATCATGAGCGATGCAAAGCCGATCTGGATCAGGGATCCCCTGGCTATCCTGGCCGACGGGGCCGAGCGCGGGGTCGTGGTGAAGGACGGTCGGATCGTCGAACTCGTGCCGGCCGGCGGTGTACCCGCAACCGCGGATGTTGCGGTGTTCGATGCTGGCGACCACGTCGTGCTGCCGGGACTCATCAACACCCACCACCATTTTTACCAGACGCTGACACGGGCGCTGCCGGCGGCGATGGACCGCGAGCTGTTTCCCTGGCTCCAGGCGCTCTATCCGGTATGGGCGAAGCTGACGCCGGATGCGCTCGAGCTCGCTGTCACGGTTGCGATGTCGGAGCTTCTGCTCTCCGGCTGCACCACCACGACGGATCATCACTACGTGTTTCCGGCGGGACTCGAAGACGCTGTCGATATCGAAGTCGGAGTCGCAAGACGGCTCGGCGTGCGGGTGCTGCTCACGCGCGGCTCGATGAACCTGTCGCAGCGCGACGGCGGCCTGCCGCCCGATAGCGTCGTGCAGGATGAGGACACCATCCTCGCGGACAGCGCGCGCGTGGTCGCCAGGCACCATCAGCGCGGTGCGGATGCGATGGTGCAGATCGCGCTCGCACCGTGCTCACCCTTCTCGGTGACGACGTCCCTGATGCGCGCGACCGCCGATCTCGCCGACAAGCTCGACGTGCGTCTGCACACCCACCTCGCCGAAACCGAGGACGAGAACAAATTCTGCCAGGACATGTATGGTTGCCGTCCGCTCGATTATCTCGAGCAATGCGGCTGGCTCAATGCGCGGACGTGGCTCGCCCATGGCATCTTCTTCAACGCCGAGGAAATGAAGCGGCTCGGCAAGGCAAAGACGACCATCAGCCATTGCGCGTGCAGCAACCAGATTCTGGCCTCCGGCTGCTGCCCTGTCTGCGAGATGGAGGAGGCCGGTGTCGGCATCGGCATCGGTGTCGACGGCTCGGCCTCGAACGATGGATCGAACCTGATGCAGGAGGTGCGGACCGCCTTCCTGCTGCAACGTGCCCGCTACGGGGTGACGAAGGTCAGCCACAAGGATGCGCTGCGCTGGGCTACCAAGGGGTCGGCGGCGTGTGTGGGCCGGCCGGAACTCGGCGAGATCGCGGTCGGCAAGTCTGCCGATCTCGCGTTGTTCAGGCTCGACGAATTGCGCTTCTCCGGCCACGGCGATCCGCTGGCCGCATTGGTGCTGTGCGGGGCGCATCGGGCCGACCGGGTGATGGTGGCGGGAAAATGGGCCGTGATCGACGGCGCGATCCCGGGGCTGGACGTCCCTGACCTCATCCGCCGCCACAGTTCGGCGGCGCGGACGATGCAGGCGGGATAACATCCCGGCGAAAATAAAAGAGGGGGCGACCACAAGTGCCGGGTGCTTCTGGCCACCCCCTCCGAACCTCCTCCGGGAGGAGCAGGTGATTTAGGCGATGCAAGAAGCGTGCTACTTTCCCGGCAGCTTGTCGTCGATGCCCTTGACGTAGAAATTCATGCCGAGGATCTGGCCGTCGTCGAGATTTGCGCCGCCCTTGCACTCGACCGGCTTGCCGTCCTGCCCAACGACCGGGCATTTGAACGGATGCAGCTTGCCCGCGGTGATCGCGGCCTGGGCATCCTCGGCGATCTTCTTCACGTCGTCGGGCATGTTGGTGTAGGGCGCCATCGCGAACATGTGGCTGTCGAGGCCGCCCCAGGTGTCCTCGGATTTCCAGGTGCCGTCGAGTTCCGCCTTGACGCGGGCGATGTAGTAGGGACCCCAGGTGTCGAGGATCGAGGTCAGCTGGGTCTTCGGCCCGAACTTGATCATCTCGGAATCCTGGCCGAAGGCGAGCTTGCCGCGTTCGCTGGCGATCTGCATCGCCGCCGGCGAATCCGTGTGCTGCATGATGACGTCGGCGCCCTGGTCGATCAGCGCCTTGGCGGCGTCGGCCTCCTTGCCCGGATCGAACCAGGTGTTGGCCCAGATGATCTTCACCTTGATGTTCGGGTTGATGGTCTGCGCCGCCAGGATCGTCGCATTGATGCCGGAGACGACCTCCGGAATCGGGAACGAGCCGATATAGCCGAGCACGCCGGACTTCGACATCTTGGCCGCGATCAGGCCCTGGATATAGCGGCCCTGGTACCATTTGGCCGAGTAGGTCGACATGTTCGGATTGCGCTTGTAGCCGGTCGAGTGCTCGAAATGCACGTTCGGGTATCTCTTCGCGACCTTCAGCGTCGGATCCATGTAGCCGAACGATGTCGTGAAGATCAGCTTGTTGCCGGCGCGGACGAGCTGCTCGATGGCCCGCTCGGCGTCGGGACCTTCAGGCACGTTTTCCAGATAGGTGGTCTCAATCTTGTCGCCGAGCTCCTTCACCAGCGCCTGGCGTGCCAGCTCATGCTGATAGGTCCAGCCGAGATCGCCAATCGGGCCGAGGTAAATGAAGCCGACTTTCAGCTTGTCGGCGGCGGAGGCTGCGCTGACGCTTCCGGCAAGCAAAAGCCCGGCAGCCAGCGCAAGAAGTGATTTCCTCATCATCAATCTCCAAACATCAGGGGAAAGCCACGATCCGCAACGTGCGCGCCCCATCGCGCACGCAGCAGAAATGAAACGCTAGCGATCCGGCACGAACACGGTGCCGAGCGCGGCCGGCGCGGTCGATCCGCCGGTGCGCGCGCGGGAGAGCAGGACCAGCACGATGACGGTCGCAAGGTAAGGCAGCGCCGACATGAACTGCGAGGGAATGCCGACGCCCCAACCCTGCGCGTGCAGTTGCAGGATCGTCACCGCCCCGAACAGGTAGGCGCCGACCACGAGTCGGCCGGGCCGCCAGGACGAGAACACCACCAGCGCCAGCGCGATCCAGCCGCGGCCTGCAGTCATGCCCGGAATGAAGAAGGGCGTATAGGCGAGCGGCAGATAAGCGCCGGCAAGTCCGGCGCAGGCGCCGCCGAACATCACGGCGAAGGTGCGGATGCGCAGCACGGGATAGCCGAGCGCATGCGCGGAGACGTGGTTGTCGCCGCAGGCGCGCAGGATCAAGCCCGGTCGCGTGCGGTACAGGAACCACCAGACGCCGACGACCAGCGCCAGCGAGAAATAGATGAAGGCGTCCTCGCCGAACAGCACGCGGCCGATCAGCGGGATGTCGGTCAAACCGGGGACGTAGAGATGCACTGCCGGCGTGATGCGCTCGCCGACGAAGCCAGCGCCGATCAGGCCGGACAGACCGACGCCGAGGATGGTCAGTGCGAGACCTGTCGCAACCTGGTTGACCGCAAGCCCGAGCGCCATCAGCGCGAAGACCAGCGACATCATCGTGCCGGCGACGATGCCGAACAGCGCGCCAATAAAGATCGAACCGGTTAGCCAAGCGCCGGCAAAGCCGCAGGCGGCGCCGACGATCATCATGCCCTCGACCCCGAGATTGAGCACGCCGGATCGTTCGGTCACGAGCTCGCCGGTCGCCGCGATCAGAAGCGGCGTCGAGGCGGCGAGCACCGCGAGGATGATGGCTTCAACCAGTTCCACGAGCCACCTGTCGGTTCGGGAAAACCAGCTTGAAGCGGTAAAGAATGAGGGAATCGCAGGCGAGCACGTAGAACAGCAGGATGCCCTGAAAAACCTTGGTGACGTCCAACGGAACCTTCATTGTGATCTGCGCCTGCTCGCCGCCGATAAAGGTCAACGCGAGAAAAAGGCCTGCAATTAATATTCCAAGCGGGTTCAATCGGCCGAGGAAGGCAACGATGATCGCGGTAAAACCGTAGCCCGGCGAGATGCCGGGCTGGAGATGCCCGACCGGTCCTGCGACCTCGATGATACCGGCGAGGCCCGCGAGCGCGCCGGTGACCGCGAAGGTCAGGATGACCAACTGATTGGAATTGAAGCCGCCGAACCGCGCGGCGCGGGGCGCTGCACCGACCACGCGAATCTCGAATCCCTTGATGGTGCGTCCGAGCAATATGGCCACCGCCGCGACGACCAGCAGCGCGACGATGGAGCCGAGATGCAGCCGGCCGCCTTCGATCAGCAGCGGCACCGTTGCGACCGGATCGAACTCGGCCGTAGTCGGGAAGTTGAAACCGTGCGGATCGCGCCATGGCCCGCGCACGAGATAGTCGAGGAAGAGGTCGGCGACATAGACCAGCATCAGGCTGGTCAGGATTTCGCTGGCGCCGAACTTCACCTTGCAGATCGCCGGGATCAGCGCGTAGAGCGCGCCCGCTGCGGCGGCGAGCACAAGCATGACCGGCAGCACCCAGACGCCGGCGTCGGTGCCTTGCGTCTTCACCGCAATCCAGCTTCCGGCGACTGCGCCGATCAGGAACTGCCCTTCGGCGCCGATGTTCCAGGCGTTGGCGAGATAGCAGAGCGACAGCCCGATCGCGATCATCACCAGCGGCGTCGCCTTCACCGCGATTTCCTGGAGCGAATAGCTGTCGGTCAAAGGCGCGATGAAATAAGGCGTGCAGGGCGAGCAGCGGATTCTTGCCGAGAATCGCGAACAGGATGACCATCGTCACGATCGTGAGGCCGATCGCGATCAGCGGAGAGATCAGTGCGATCGTGTTGGAACGTTCCGCGCGCTTCTCAAGCACCAACTGCATGCACGGCCTCCTTCGGCTCCAGCGTGCTGCCGCCCATCAACAGCCCGAGTTTTTCGCGGGTCGCCTCGCTGATGGCGAGCGGGGCGGTCAGATGGCCGTGGAACATCACGGCAATGCGGTCGGCGATTTCCGCGAGCTCGTCGAGGTCCTGACTGGTGACGAGCACGGCGGCACCGGCGGTTGCAAGATCAAGCAGCGCCTGGCGAATGACGGCGGCAGCGCCCGCGTCGACGCCCCAGGTCGGCTGGCTCACCACCAGCACCGCGGGGTTGCGCAGGATCTCGCGTCCCACGATGAACTTTTGCAGATTGCCGCCGGAGAGGCTCGCGGCTTCCGGATCGCGCTTGGCCTTGCGGACGTCGAACGTCTCGGTCGTGCGATCGACCGTCTTCAGCGTCGCGGCGGTGTCGATGAAGCCGTGATGGACCATACCGCTGGCGGCGTGCCCGGTGAGCAGCGCGTTCTCCGAAAGCTTCATGCGCGGCGCAGTGCCGTGGCCGAGCCGCTCTTCGGGAACGAAAGCCGCGCCGAGCTTGCGGCGCTGCGTGATCGAGAGGTGGCCGGCAGCAAGGCCTTCGATCACGATCGTGCCGGGGTCCCTCGACAAGCGCTCGCCGGACAGTGCAGCGAACAATTCGTCCTGGCCGTTGCCCGCGACTCCGGCAATGCCGAGGATTTCGCCACCCTTCAGCTCGAACGAGATATGCTCGAGCCGCACGCCATGCGCCTCGCCAGGAGCGAGCGTGAGGTCGTTGACGACGAGGCGCGGCACGGTGGTCTTCCGGCCGGCGGCCGCTTTCACTTGCTTGACCTCGCCGCCGACCATCATGCGCGCGAGCGATGCGGCGGTCTCAAGCCTGGGATTGCACGTCTCGACCTTCTTGCCGCCGCGCAGGATCGTCGCGGTGTCGCACAGGCGCTTCACCTCTTCGAGCTTGTGGCTGATGTAGAGGATGGCGCGGCCTTCGGCCTTGAGCCGCTCCAGCACGATGAAGAGCTGGTCGACTTCCTGCGGGGTCAGCACCGCGGTGGGTTCGTCCAGGATCAGGAATTGCGGATCCTGCATCAGCGCGCGGACAATCTCGATGCGCTGGCGTTCGCCGACCGACAATTGCCAGACCTCGCGTTTGGGATCGAGCGGCAGACCATAAGTCTTCGACACCTGCTCAAGCCGTGCCGAGATGTCCTTGAAAGACTCTCTCCCATCGAGGCCGAGCGCGACGTTCTCGGCGACGGTGAGATTGTCGAACAGCGAGAAATGCTGGAACACCATGCCGATGCCGCGACTGCGAGCTTCCGAGGGACCGGTCAGCGCGACCGGCTTGCCGTTCCAGAAAATATCGCCGGCGCTGGGCTGGATCAGCCCGTAGATCGCCTTGACCAGCGTCGACTTGCCGGCGCCGTTCTCGCCCAGCAGCGCGTGGATCTCTTTCGGCCAGATATCGATGTCGATGGCATCGTTGGCGAGGAAATCCCCATAGCGCTTGGTAAGCCCGATCGTCCTGAGGAGCGGGGTTTCGCCGGAATGCAGGCCGTTAGTCGTTGGATCCAACATTCGCTGATGCGCTTGCACGGGGTGAAGTGCCTCAATAGTGGGCTAGTTTGAACCGTCGCGTAAGGTGTGAAAAAGCGTCATCCCTTGCTCAACGCTTCGGCAGGCAGGTGGTGTCGGCGAGCCGCTGCTTTCGCCGGGCGGCGATCGACCTCAAATGCTTCCCGAACCGCCTTTGCAGTGCCGGCTCGCGTGTGACGCCTGTTGCAAATTTGTGACGGATCAAACCAAATCGGAACCCGCTATGCAGGCTTGACGTGAACTTGAGCAGAGACGCGCCATCACGCGTATGCATTTGCGAACACCGCGACAGTAGCTCCCGGCCATCGTGTCTGCCTTGTCCGCTCGACATGAAAGGCGAGTGAAATCAAATGGGAATTTCCGGCAATGGCCGCTCTCGCCTGACCGCGTGGCGGTGAGATTGGTCCTCCAAATCCGCCGGTGAAACGCAGCCTCCTGGGCAAACAAGCGGCATGCCTTGAAACAAGTTGAGGCTTCTCACTCCGGGAGATCGGCGCAAGTGTCGCACCAAGGGACGCTCATTTTTACGTGTCCAAAATTTGGGGGTATTCAGGATGTCATTTCGTTTCAAGGCAATTGCAGCAGGGGCGCTGTCACTTGCCACGCTCGCTACCGGTGGCCTGGCTCAGGCAGCGGATCTGCCGGTCAAGGCTGCCAAGAAGGCGGCGGACCTCCCATTCTTCCTGGTGATCGACGACCGCGTCACCTTCTCCTACATTTTCAACGCCTCGCAGCCCGGTGCGTTCACCAACACCAACGGGGTGATCAACGCCAAGACGACGAAGCAGGTCTACTCCTTCACCCATTTCGATGCCTGGGCTTACGGCACCAACTTCTTCACCATCTCGATGTTCAAGTCGGACCACAACGATCCGGCGGCCCCCTGCACCGCCACAGGCGTGATCGTTTCGCCGGCTGCGGGCTTCGCAGCGACGCCGGCGAGCTGTGCCGGCGCGACAGAAATCTATGGCCTTTTCCGCTCGACCTTCGGTTGGAACGAGATCTTCAACACCAAGGCCTTCACGCAGGGACCGCTGCACAACATCTCGTTCGAGCTTGGCATGGATGCCAACACGGAGAACCGGTATTTCGGCGCCGCCAAGCGCGACGTCGTCGCCGGTCTGCAGTTCGCCTTCGACCTTCCCTACAAGGGCTATTTCAACGTAGCGCCGCTGGTGTACTGGGAGTTTGCCAACCACAACTCCTTCTCGCAGTGCGGCGCCGGTTGGTCCGCGCCGTGTATTGCCGACGGCAACACGTCGTTCAAGCCAACCTGGGCGATCGAGACCAATTATTATATGGACCTCGGCTTCCTGCCGCCGGACATGCAGTATTTCTCGATCAGCGGCCGCGCCGGCTGGTACGGCAAGAAGGGAACGGACACCGAGCCGCTTCCCGCCAGCGTCGCCAACGGCGTCTATCCCACCAAGGTCGAGTTCAACTCCGAGCCGATCCGCCTGACCCTCGATGCCTCGAAGGCGGTCTGGGGTGAGAAGTATTCGCACTTCGTGGACGTCTGGGTCGCCTACCGCTACTGGCAGAACAAGTTTGGCCTCGATCACAACAACGCCGTGGCCTGCACCACCCTGGCCGGTGGGGCAAAGGTGAGCACCGGGTCCTGCACCGAGTCCTCGCTCTACTCCGGTGTCACTGTGAAGTTCTAGCCACCTGACACTCTTCGGCTGAACGACGATGATGCCGCGTCAAACCTCCGTGGCGTCATCTTCGTTTGTGGATAAGGAAAGTAGGTAGATGAGCACGTTGCTGCGCGAA
Organism: Bradyrhizobium sp. LM2.9; assembly: GCF_054056555.1. Lineage (NCBI taxonomy): Bacteria > Pseudomonadati > Pseudomonadota > Alphaproteobacteria > Hyphomicrobiales > Nitrobacteraceae > Bradyrhizobium > Bradyrhizobium sp. LM2.9. Next base: position 3,432,507 of record NZ_JBSRYJ010000002.1, on the reverse strand, counting down.
GCGCAGTCCGCTGGCGGTAACCTACCCAACGGAGTTGAACTCTTGTTTGCTACTTCCACACGCCGTCGTGCAGCGCTTCGGCCTCGTCTTCGAGCAGTGGCCCCACAACCTCCGTCGGCCGTTGCCCGCTGGCAAAGACCTCGCGGCAGGGCAGGTCGAGTGTCGGGTTCTCTGGATGGTCGCCGGTGATGCCGCGCAGGCGGTGCTCGCTGAGGCCGTAGACCACACGGCTGATGCCGACCCAGTAGATCGCGCCGGCGCACATCGCACAGGGCTCTGCGGAGGAGTAGAGCGTGGCCTTCGCCAGCACCTCGCGGCCGAGCGTACGGCAGGCCTGCGTCGCCGCGAGACGCTCGGCATGCGCGGTGCCATCGTGATCCGGCATGTAGCCGTTCTCGGTCTCGATCAGCACCCTGCCGTCGGCATCGACGACGATGCAACCGAAGGGATGGTTGCCATGGGTGAGGGAACGGCGGGCGACCGCAAACGAAAGGCGGAGGAAGTGTTCGTCGCGCTCGGATGCGCCGCTCATCGCTCTTCCCTGGTCAATGCCCCGCCATGTGTCGGCCGACTACGGTGAGATCGGCCTCGCTGGTCCGTGCTTCATACACGAATTCGCCGTGGAACATCACCACCAGCCGGTCGGAGAGTTCCAGCAGTTCGTCGAGATCCTCGCTGACCAGCAGCACAGCGGCGCCGCGATTGCGCGCGGCCATGATCTCGGCATGGATCTGCGCCACCGCGGCGAAGTCGAGCCCGAAACAGGGATTGGCCGCTATCAGTACTTCGACCTTGCTGCCGAGCTCGCGGGCCAGCACGGCGCGCTGGACGTTGCCGCCCGACAGCGCCGAGATCGGCGTCTCCGGCGTGCGGGTCTTGATCTTGTACTGGGCTATCTTCTTCCTGGCGTCGTCGCGAAAGGCGCCGCGGTTAAGCCACCAGCCGCCGCTGGCGAACGGCGCGCGGTCGAACTCGCGAAAAGCGATGTTGTCGGCGACGCTCATGCCGCCGACGCAGGCGTTCTTCAGCGGCTCCTCCGGGAGGAGCGACATCTTGTGGCGCCGCATCTCCTCGCGGCTGGCGTGATAGGGATCGCCAGCGACGCGGATCTCGCCGCTCTCGGCTTCGCGCTGGCCGGCCAGCACCTCGACCAGCTGGCGCTGGCCGTTGCCGGAGACGCCGGCGATGCCGACGATCTCGCCGGCACGGACAGTGAGCGAGACGTCGTGCACAGCGATGGCGCCGGCGTCGTCGAGCGCGCGCAGCTCCGCCAGCTCCAGCCTCGCCTTGCCGGCCTCACCGGTGCGCGGCGGCTGTATCGTCAGCTCCTCGGCGCCGATCATGGTGCGCGCCATCGCGTCCGGCGTCAGCTCGGAAACCTTGCCCGCTCCGGCGAGCTTGCCGCGGCGCAGGATCGTGACGTCGTCGGCGAAGGCCATGACCTCGCGGAACTTGTGCGTGATCATCAGGATGGTCAGCTCGCCCTTGACGACCATGTCGCGAAGCATGCCGAGCACTTCGTCGGCTTCCGCGGGCGTCAGCACTGAGGTCGGCTCGTCCAGGATCAGGAAGCGGCGCTTCAGGTAGAGCTGCTTGAGGATCTCGCATTTTTGGCGCTCGCCGGCCGAGATGGCGGAGACTTTTGCGCCGAGCGGCACCTTGAACGGCATGCGGGTCAGAAAGGCCTCGAGCTCCTTCATTTCCTTCGGCCAGTTCACCACGGCCGGTACGTCGTCGCGCGCCAGCACCAGATTTTCGGCGACCGTCATCGCCGGCACCAGCGTAAAATGCTGGTAGACCATGCCGAGGCCGAGCGCGTGGGCGTCCTTCGGATTGCCGATCGCCTGCTCGCGCCCGCCGACGAGAATGTCGCCCTCGGTGGCGTGATAGTAACCCATGATGCATTTGACCAGCGTCGACTTGCCGGCGCCGTTCTCGCCCAGCAGCGCATGGAACGAACCCGGCCGCACCTTCAGTGCGACATTGTCCAGCGCCAGGAAATCACCGAAGCGCATGGTCATGGCGATCGCGTCGACACCGAAGGCGCCTGACGGCGGTGGTGTTTCGCCGATGATCACGAAATCGCCCCGATGAAGGCGCCTGACGTCGAGACCGCGCCAAACACGCCGCCCTGCATCTTGATCATCTTCAGCGCGTGCTCGTGGTTGCTCCTGTCGGTCGCACCGCAGCAATCGTGCAGCAGCACGCATTCGAAGCCGCGGTCGTTGGCCTCGCGCATGGTGGTGTGAACGCAGACGTCGGTGGTAATCCCTGTCAGCACGATATTCTCGATGCCGCGCACGCGCAGGATCAGCTCCAGGTCGGTGGCGCAGAACGAGCCCTTGCCGGGCTTGTCGATGATGGGTTCTCCGGGGAGGGGTGCGAGCTCCGGGATGATGTCCCAGCCGGGCTCACCGCGTACCAGGATGCGGCCGCACGGGCCGGGATCGCCGATGCCGGCGCCGATCTGGCGCGAGCGCCAGCGCTTGTTGGCGGGAAGATCAGAGAGATCGGGACGATGGCCTTCGCGTGTATGGATGATGTGAAAGCCTTGGGCACGCATCGCCGCGAGCAGCTTCTTGATCGGCTCGATCGGCGCCCGCGTCAGTGAAAGATCGTAGCCCATCTTGTCGACATAACCGCCGATGCCACAGAAATCGGTCTGCATGTCGATGATGATGAGCGCGGTGTTCTCGGGGCGGAGATCGCCGTTGTACGGCCAGGCATAGGGCTCGGACTTGATGGTGCGCTCGGGCATGATTTCGCTTCCTAGCGGGTGATCGACAATTCGGCCGGGGCTCCGGTCAGCGTTCGCTTCGGCGAGCAGGTGATGATCATGATCGCCAGCGTCAGGATGTAGGGTGCTGCGTTGAAGAGGTGATAGCCGGAGGTGACGCCGACCGATTGCAACGCCGGTCCCAGCGCCGCGGCGCCGCCGAAGGCGAGCGAGGCCCACATACACAGCAAGGGATCCCACCGCGCGAAGATCACGAGCGCCACGGCCGTGATGCCCTGGCCCGAGGACAGGCCCTCGTTCCAGCTTCCGGGATAGAACAGCGACAGGAACGAACCGCCGATGCCGGCGAGGAAACCGCCGACCATCGTCGCGCGCAGGCGGATCAGCAGCACCGAGTAGCCCATGGCACGTGCGGCATCCGAGCTTTCGCCGGCGGTGCGGATCAACAAACCCCAGCGCGTGGTGCGGAAGGCCCAGTATAGGATCGGGGCCAGCGCCACGCCGATCAGGAACATCACATTGATGCGGAGCGCGGCGCGAAGCTGCGGGATATCGCTCCACCAGCCGAAATCGATCGCTGGCAGCCGCGGCGCGGTCGGTTCGATCAGCGGCTTGCCGAGGTAGAAGGCGAGCCCGGTGCCGAACAGCATCAAGGCGATGCCGACGGCAATGTCGTTGACGCGCGGCAGCGAACAGATGCCGGCATGCAATGCGCCGAGCAATGCGCCGGTGATGCCGGCGGCGAGCACGCCCAACCACGGCGATCCCGTGAGATAGGAGATGCCGTAGGCGCTCATCGCGCCCATCACCAGCGTGCCTTCAAGGCCGAGATTGATGCGGCCGGAGCGCTCGGTGATGCATTCCCCGAGGCTCACGAACAGGAACGGCGTCGAGACGCGAATGGCGCCGCCGAGCACGGCGAGCGGGACGGTCCAGAGTCCGATCGAGCCGTCTGCCATTTCACGACTTTCCCTTCAGAAATCCGATGCGGCCGTAGAGCGCATCGCTGGCCAGCACGAAGACGAAGATGATGCCTTGCAGCACCAGCACGGATGCATCCGGCAATCCGAGGCGACGCTGGAGCAGGCCGCCGCTGGCGCTAATGCCGCCGAGCAGGATTGCGACGGGGATGATGGCGAGCGGGTTCTGCCGCGCCAGGAAGGCGACAAGAATCCCGGTGAAGCCGTAGCCCGTGGCCAGATTGGCGTTGGCGCGTCCCTGCACGGCGGCGACCTCGACCATGCCGGCAAGGCCCGCGGCGCCGCCGGCGAGGAAGCAAATAGTCAGGATCAGCTTGCTGACATTGAGGCCGACGATCTTCGCGGCGCGGATGTTGCCGCCGGCAACGCGCGCGGCGAAGCCGAACACGGTGTTATAGATCAGGATATCGGCGGCGAGCGCGGCGATCAGGCCGAACAGGAGACCCCAATGCACGTCGGTACCGGGAATGGAGCCGATCATGTTGGCCGCGCCGATCTCGCGGGTCGAGGGCTTGTTGAGGCTGGCGGGGTCGCGCATCGCGCCTTCGACGAGATGATTGAGGACCGCGAGCGCAATGTAAGCGAGCAGCAGGCTCGAGATGGTCTCGTTGACGCCGCGGTACTGCCGTAGCGCGCCCGCCAGCATGATCCACAAGCCACCGCCGATGACGCCGCTGATGACCATGGCGATCTGCACGATGAGCGGCGGCAGGCCCTGGAGCGCGAGCGCGGCGCTGGTTGCCGAAAGCGCGCCAATCAGCAGCGCGCCTTCGCCGCCGATGATGACCATGCCGAGCTGCGCGGGAAGCGCCGTGCAGAGCGCGGTGAGGATCAGCGGCGCCGCGCGCGTCAACGTGTTCTGCCATGAGAACCAGGTGCCGAACGCGCCGTAGTACATGTAGAAATAGAGGTCGAGCGGGTTCTTGCCGAACATCGCGACGAAGATGCCGAAGACCGCGAGCGCGCCGGCCAGCGCCGCGCCCGGGATCAGGACATATTCGATCGCTCCGCCGTGACGTTGGAGGAATCCCGGATCGGCGGCCGGGGCAACAGTCCCGACCGCTTCAGTGGAATCCGCCGCCTCCGCTGTCACGAAGTCGCTCCGACCACGCCCTCCACGAGATAGTCCATCTTCTCGAGCTCGGGATCCTTCTGGCCGCGATCGGTGCCGGCCGCGATCACCGTCTTGCCCTTGTTATCGACCAGGCCTCCCTTGAAGATGGCGTAGCCGTCGCCGGACAAGAACTTGGCCTTGACGTCGTCGGCGTGCTTGCGCGCTTCGGCGGAGACCACATCGCCATAGGGCGAGGTCTTGACGATCTCTTCCTTGAGGCCGCCGCGATAGAAGTTCGGGATGCTCTCGCCGGCGGCGATCATCTTGACGAACTTCGGATAGAGCGCCTCCCAGTTCCACTCGGCGCCGGTCAGGTAGGCCTTCGGCGCGAGCGGCGACTGGTTGACGTGGTAGCCGCAGACCATGGCGCCGCGGCGCGCGGCGTTCTCGACCATGGTCTTGGGACCGTCGACGTGGCAGGTCAGCACGTCGACGCCCTGGTCGATCAGGCTGTTGGTGGCTTCGGCTTCCTTGACCGGCATCGACCAGTCGCCGGTAAAGATCACCTGCGTCGTCACTTTTGGGCTGGCGAGCCTGGCGCCGAGTGCGAAGGCGTTGATGTTGCGCAGCACCTGCGGGATCGGTTTTGCGGCGACGAAGCCGAGCTTTCCGCTCTTGGAGCTATAGCCGGCGATGATGCCCGAGATGTACTGGGCTTCGTCGATATAGCCGAAATAGCTGCCGGCGTTCTTCGGGTCCTTGTCGCTCCAGAGGCCGCCGCAGTGCTCGAAGCGAAGCTTCGGGAACTTGTTGGCCATCTTGACCGTGTGCGGATTGTAATAGCCGAACGAGGTCGGGAAGAGCAGGGTGGCGCCGTCGAGATTGATCATGGACTCGAGCGTCTTCTCGACCGCGTCGGTCTCAGGCACCTTCTCTTCTTCCACGACCTTGAGGCCGGGAATCTTCTTCAATGCCGCAGCGCCCTGGGCATGCGCCTGGTTGTAGCCATAGTCGTCGCGCGAGCCGACATAGATGAAGCCGATGGTCGTCTCGGCCGCGAAGGCCGGGCGGATGCCTGCCGCCGCGCCGAGGGTGAGGGCCGCACCGCCCTGCAACAAATGACGTCGTGAGATCCTGCCAAATTCCATTGCCTGCTCCCCTTGGCGGATTGACCGCCTCGATCTCGCGGCTGCGCCGGTTTGGCGGAGCCCGGAACAAGATGTCGCAAGCTTCATGCCAGAGGTCGGGAAGCGGGCAAATTATCGTAAGCTATGGAAAAATATAGCATTTTTTAATTTTAAGGATCTTGCCGAGGAAATCGGCAGATTATTTTATAGGCAATATCTGTCTGTTGTATGCAATGGAGTTAAGCAGACCGATCAGCTCGCGCGTGTGCACGACGGGAGCTACGCTCTGCCGGCTACCCTCATTCATGCTACCCACGCGCGGATCGGGACCGCGCCCGTGATTTCGCTGGCACCGAACTTGTATCGATTGCCGCCAGGACCGCCGCTGCCGCGGGTCCCAAGAGATGGAAAGCTCGCCGAGATGGCTGCTGGTAACGCCGTTCAGAATGCATCGCTCGGCGAAGCGATCGTGCGAGGGATCAACGAGCTCGCCGCGATCTCGGAAGAAAGCGACAAACTTACTCGCATCTATCTGACCAGCGAGCTGCGCAAGGCCGCGGATCTGATCCTAAGCTGGATGCGCGAGGCCGGCATGAGTGCGCGTCTCGACGCGATTGGCAATGTCTGCGGACGCTACGAAGGGGAGCGGCCGGGCGCGCCTTGCCTGATGCTTGGCTCGCACTACGACACCGTGCGCGATGCCGGCAAATGGGACGGGCCGCTGGGCGTAATCACTGCGATCGCCTGCGTCGCCGATCTCAACCGCCGCGGCAGGCGCCTGCCGTTCGCGATCGAAATCGTCGGTTTCGCGGATGAGGAGGGGGTGCGCTTCGCTTCGACCTTGCTCGGCAGCCGTGCGGTCGCTGGCACCTTTGACGAGAGTGTCCTGAATACACGCGACCGCGATGGCGTGTCGATGCGCGATGCATTGGTCTCATTCGGCCTCGCCCCCGATCACATCGGCGCGGCTGCGCGGGCGCGGCGCGAACTGCTTGCCTATCTCGAGCTGCACATCGAGCAGGGGCCCGTGCTGGAAGCGCAAAACCTGCCCGTCGGTGTCGTCACCGCGATTGCGGGCGCGACACGGCTTGCCGCGCGCCTGACCGGCATGGCCGGTCACGCGGGCACCGTGCCGATGGCGCTGCGCCGTGACGCGCTCACTGGTGCTGCCGAATGCATCGGCGCGATCGAGCAATTCTGCCGGACCGACGCGAGCGGCCTGGTCGGCACTGTCGGTGACATCCAGGCGAGGCCCGGCGCGACCAACGTCATTCCGGGCGAGGTGTCCTTCACCATCGACATGCGGGCGCCGACCGACATGCATCGCAAGCGCGCAGTCGCCGATGTCGTCAGGCAGATCGAAGCTATCGCAAAGCGCCGCCAACTGACGCTTCAGCTCGACGTCACCCACGAGAACCGCACCGCGCCTTGCGCGCCCTGGCTCAAGGACCAGATCGCGCAGGCGATCCATGCGGAAGGTTTTTCCGTGTTCGAGCTGCCGAGCGGGGCGGGGCACGACGGCATGGCCATGATCGACATTGCCGATGTCGGCATGATCTTCGTCCGCTGCCGCGGCGGTATCAGCCATCACCCGGACGAGCATGTCGAGCCCGCCGATGCCGACGCCGGCGCGCGGGTGTTGCTGCGGGTGATCGAGAATTTTCGGCCGCGGGAAGGGTAAGTTGAGGCCGCAAGTCACGGGATAGAGACAGAATCAGGCAGGTCTGGAAGAGTGACGGCCTATCGCCGCCACCACGAGACACCCGCATATGAACAGCGACATCTCTTTTTCATCTCATCGCGAGAACCGGTTTTATCAGGGTCGGGCGGCGACCTTCGTCGCCAACGCGCTTCAGGCCGTGAATTTTCTCGGCGATCGATTCCTGCGAAAGTCACATCATCCGTTCACGGCCATCGAGGACCTTTACCGGCACTCGATGGACAGCGCCTTTGCGGTGACCGAAGCATTCCTCGTCACGGGCGCGCCGAATGCGCGCACGCCGGCCGCCTGCTGGCGGAATATTGCGGCGGTTTGACGCGTCTTCGACGTCAAAGGGAGCAACAACCGTGCCAGATTGTCGCGCGTCTCGCTGAGGAGGAGGACTATCCCGCCGCTTTCGCGGAGCTACCGAACAGCCGCATCGGCAGCGTGAAACCGTTCGAGGCGCCGTAGGTCTCGTTGACAGGCGATTTGTTCAGCCCGCCAAACCCGTTCCTGATCAGCTCCCGCATCGGCTTGCTTGCCGTCCTCGCGCCGCGTCGTTGCACGCGCGATATTACGCCACGAGATCCAGCAGGCGGCATGATCCGCGCACCAGTACCTTGCGTCCTGTCAATGTCATCTCGGGAACGCCGTCCCTGATCGCGACAAGGCCGAGCTTGATAAGGCCTTCGACGACATGGGTCTTCGTGAGGCGACTGCGCGACGGCGGATTGCGGAGCGCTTTCAGAACTTCCCATTGGTCCGGCGAAAGATCGAAGTCGATGTCGTTGCTCATGTTGCCTCAAGCGATAGTACCGTTCGCTCACCCTGTTAGCGGCGCTGCGTGAAGACCGTGCGACGACAATGAGTCGGGAATTCGGTGAGGTGTTTAGAACTCCTCTTCACAAATTGCCGCATGTCGTTGCGTCACAAGAATTAAGATCGCTCGATCACGAATATCTTCCCGGGGCCTCGATCACATATTGATGAAGCGGGCTTGATGTCGCGCGGAGATGCCGCGCTGCACGGGAAGTGCTGCTGTCCCATTCCGCGTCGCAATATGCATGGAAATCATGAGACGAAACGCTCGAGATGCTGCTACGCTGATTGGCGTGAAACGGCTTCACACGGCAGGAGTGGAGTGCATGATCAGGCTGGTCGAAATTCGCAGTCAAGAATCCCTGTGCCGGGAGCGCGCCGCGCTTGATTTCGAGCGCCGGGTTTTCTGGCTTGCGCAAGCCCAGGAATGGGAGCAGCGCGCGCTTGATGAAATCGCCTATCATTTCCGGGAGTGCAATTTGGCTCCGACGGAGTTTGCGCGAAACTGACGTCGACCGTGGCGTAAAAGCCTACTGATAAGTCGCCACGATATCGGACACCGCGCGCTCGAGCTGCTGCGCGGTGGCGCACTGGCGCACCACACTGCAGAAGGTCGCGTAGCGCGGCATCTCGGAATCGCCAAAGCCCCAGGCGAGACGTCCTTCGGGATTGAGCCACACCAGGCGCTTGGAGCGTTCGGAGATGCGGCGCAGGATGTCGGCGCGCGGGTCGAGATTATTGCTGCGGGCATCGCCGAGCACGATCACCGTGGTCTGCGGTGTCAACGTGCTCATGAACTCCTTCTCGAAATCGACCAGCGACGAGCCGTAGTCGGAGGAGCCGAAGCCCACTTTGGACATGATCTCGGCCATTGCCTCTTCCGGCGATTTCGATTCCAGGATGTCGCTGACTTCGATCAGATGCGAAGAGAAGGCGAAGGAATGGACGTCGTCGACCACCTCGTGCAGCGAGTGGATCAGGAGCAGGAAGAAATCGGAGACTTGCGCGACCGAGCCGGAGACGTCGCAGAGCGCCACGATCTTCGGCCGGTCGCGATGCTTGCGCTTCCACGCCGTGAGGAAGGGGATGCCGCCCCAGGCGGCGTTGCGGCGCAGTGTGCGGCGGACGTCGAGATGACCGCGGCGCTGGCGCTTGCGTGGTTTCGAATAACGCTCGCGCAGACGCCGCGCGATCTGGCGGATGAGAGCGCGCATCTCCGCGACATGGCGCCGCTCAATGCGGGCAAGCGGCGCGTTGCGCAGAATCTCGTTGCGGAGGTTTTCAGCCTCCTCGCGGGCATAGAGCGCAAGCCCCTGCGCGACGGTGTCGCGGACGGCTTCGCGCAGGGCGTCGAGCGCGGAGCGAAGTCGCTCTGCCAGCGCCGGGTTGGTCGCGGTCAGCTCGTCGAGATCGTCGCGCAGCCGCTGGAGCCCCATGGCGTCGAGGATGCGGCTGGAGAAGATGCCGCGCTGGGTGGAGTAGCGGATATCGGACAGAGAGGCCGCGCCTGAGGCGCTGGCGATCGCGGCTGCGATCGCGTTGCGATCCTGCGACAGCAGCATCTGCGCGAGCGGTCCCAATCCCTCGGAAGGCTGACCTTCGCCCGCTTCGCTGGCCGGGCTGGAGGAGGGCGATTGATCCGTGTCCTCCGAAGCGTCCTCGCTGTCGGCCTCGGGCTGATTCTGCCGCGGCTCCGGCTGGCTGAAGAACAGATCAAAACAGTCGCCGAGCGCGAGCTTTTCGTCCTGCGATTTGGCAAGCGTCAGGAGCAGCGCGTCGCGCAGGATGGTCCGGTCTGAAACGCCGACCTGCGTGACCGCGCGCATCGCATCGATGCTTTCGGCGGGCGAGACATGGACGCCGACGCCGCGTGCCGCACGGAAGAAACGATGGAGGTTCTCGCGCATCGGCGTCAACCGAAGACATTGGATCGTGCTGCCTTGGCAATGAAGGTCGTTATCTGAGGCTGAGCCGCCTCGATGTCGGCCTCGTATTTCAGGAGCACGTTGAGCGTGTCCTTGACTATGTCGGTGTCGAGCTCGGAAGCCTGGAGCAGAACCAGCACGCGCGCCCAGTCGATGGTCTCACTGACCGAGGGCAGCTTCTTGAGGTCGAGCGAGCGAATCTCGTGGATGAAGCCGACCATCTGCCGCCGCAGCGTCTGCGAGATGCCGGGGACGCGGCTCTCGACGATGCGCTCCTCGAGCCGCTGCTCGGGGAAGCCGATATGCAGATGCAGGCAGCGCCGCTTGAGAGCGTCGCCGAGATCCCGCTCGCTGTTGGAGGTGAGGATCACCGTCGGCGGCGTGATCGCAGAGACGGTGCCGAGCTCGGGGATCGTGACCTGGAAGTCGGAGAGGATCTCCAGCAGCAGCGATTCGAATTCCGCGTCCGACTTGTCGATCTCGTCGATCAGGAGCACGCAGCCGCCGGGCTGCTCCAGCGCTTGCAGCAGCGGCCGCGGTTCGACGAATTCCTTGGAGAAGAACACGTCGCCGAAATCGTGAAGCTGGGCGAGCGCGTCTTGCAGCGTCTGTGCGCCGCCGAGGACTTCGCCGAGCTTGTCCTTCAGGATCTGTGTGTAAAGAAGCTGCTTGGCGTATTTCCACTCGTAGAGCGCCTTGGCCTCGTCGAGGCCTTCATAGCATTGCAAGCGGATCATCTTCAGGCCGCGCCAGGCCGCGATCGCCTTGGCCAGCTCGGTCTTGCCGACGCCTGCAGGGCCTTCGACCAGAATCGGCTTTTCGATCTGTTGCGACAAATAGACGGCGGTCGCGATCTGCCGGCTCGCGATGTAGCCTTGCGCGGCGAGGCCGCTCTCCACTGCCTCGATCGCGGTCGAGGCCTTCTGTTCAGCCACGAAAGGCGCTCCCAAAGGTCTTGCTTGAGGCTTGTTCTGCCTGTGTTCCCGGCAAAGAACAAGCCTCGTTTGGGAGGGACCAGACCCGCGCGTACGGACGTATTTTCCGCTCAACGCAAATAGTTGAAAGGCCCACCGGCCGTGCGATCAGTGCCGCAGCAACTCCGGCTTGCGGATGGTCTGTCTGACCTCGGCGCCGCAATCGGCGCATTCATAGACGAAGTCGATCTTGGCAAGGCTCCAATGCGGTTCAACCTCCCGCACATACATCGGCAGGAACCCCATGCAAGCAGGGCAGATCACAGGCGCGATTTCCATATCCTGATGATGCTGTACATAAGCTGGCATCTCGGCTCTCCTTCGCAGGCGACCACCAAACCCGCGCAAAGGCTACTGCCGGTCGGCGCAAGGCCGACATCAACTCTTTCGAACAGAGACGGAACGGCGGAGGTTTGTCGTTCGCTGTGACATTCTTGTTACGTCTCGGTACTGTGACGGGCGGACTAAATGCCTATTTCAAAGGGCCGATCCGGTATTCGGACTTTTACCTCAACGATAAGGGAGCAACGCCCATGACGCATGCCATTCGCTTTCACCAGACTGGTGGTCCGGAAGTCCTGGTCTGGGAGGAGGTCAGCGTCGGCAAGCCCGGACCTGGCGAAGCACGCATCCGCCACACTGCGGTCGGTCTCAATTTTGTCGACATCTACAACCGCTCCGGTGTGTACCCCGTGCAATTGCCGAGCGGTCTTGGCAGCGAGGGGGCCGGTGTCGTCGAGGAAGTGGGCTCGGGTGTCACCGATCTGAAGCCGGGCGATCGCGTCGCCTATGGCGCCTCGCCGCTCGGGGCTTATTCGGAGGCGCGGCTGATTCCCGCCGACCGGCTGCTGAAGCTGCCCGACGGCGTCGACGACAAGACCGCCGCGGCGATGATGCTGAAGGGGCTCACCACGCAATATCTGATCCGGCAGACCTATCGCGTGAAGGCCGGCGACACCATCCTGCTCCATGCGGCTGCCGGCGGCGTCGGCCTGATCCTGAGCCAGTGGGCCAAGCATCTCGGCGCGACTGTGATCGGCACCGTCAGCAACGACGAGAAGGCCAAGCTCGCCAAGGCGCATGGCTGCGATCATGTCATCATCTACACGCGCGAGGATTTCGTGAAGCGCGTGGATGAGATCACTGGCGGCAAGAAGGTGCCGGTGGTTTACGACTCCGTCGGCAAGGATACGTTCCTGAAGTCACTCGACTGCCTCGCGCCGCTCGGCGTCGCCGCGCTATTCGGTGCATCCTCCGGCGCTGTCGAGCCGCTCAATCTCGGTTTGCTCGCACAGAAGGGCTCGCTTTACGTCACCCGGCCGACGTTGTTCACCTACGCCGCCAAGCGTGAAAGCCTGGTCGCGATGGCAGGCGAGCTGTTCGACGTCGTCAAGTCCGGCGCGGTCAAGATCGAGGTGCGCCAGACCTATCCACTGAAGGACGCCGCCAAAGCGCATGCCGATCTCGCCGCGCGCAAGACCACGGGCTCGACCGTCCTGACGGTGTAGTCTCCGACCGGGCTGTGACGCAGACTGGCAGAGCGTTTTCGAGCGAAGTGGATTCCGGTTCGCGCAAAGAAAACGCGTCAAAATAAGAATCTAGGGCCGGTCCGCTTCGATCGGAACGGAAACGGCCCTAGGCCTGCGTCACGTCCGCTCGTGCTTGCGCAGATCGCGGGCGTGATCGAGCCGGATCGCCTGGAGGTCGATATCTTCGGCAGCGATCCGGGGCAGGACAGCCTCGGCGAGGATCGCCTCGGTCACGTCCTCGACCGAACTCTCCACGATCTCGTGGATGAACGAGATGTTCCGATATTCGCCTGACGCGACGCGGGAAATGACCTCGCGCCTGGTGATTTCAGGATCGACCACCGCCTCGCGGCCGCGCCGCCCATAGTCGATCATCACGACGAAATACTGCATGAAACGATCCTGCCGTGCCCGACGGCCGGGGCACGGCAGAGTATTTCCGAAAAACGGAATCAAGTCAAGTCAGATTTCGAAAAATCGGAAGTCGGCGCCTACCTGCTCTTCTTGCGAGGGCGCGCCGACTTGGCGCGCAACCGCTCGAGCTGGCCCTTGGGCATGGACAGGCAGATCTCGCCGACCCACTCCAGTTTCACGCCGACGATCTGCTTGGCATTGAAGCTGCTGAGATTGACGACGGAGGGGGATTTGCCCCGCTCGATGGTCTTCAGATAGCGCTCGCCGGACTTGAGCCGGACCACGGCCTCTTCGCCGTAGAAGCTCGACAGCGGATGGCGCTGGTCCTTGTAGACCACGATCACGTCGCCGCTCTCGTATTTGGGCAGCATCGAATCGCCCACGATCTCGAACGCGATGGTCTCCTCCATGATCGGGAAGGGCAGCGCGATGTCGCCGAGTCCCTCCGGGGGAACCTGCTCATAATCCGGCTCGATCACGGCACCAGCGCCGACGCGGCCCATGATCGGCGCGAGATTGAGCTCGAGATACTCCATGATCGGAACGATTTCCGAGGCCTTCACCAGGCGTTCGCCGCCGAGGATCTCCGAGACCGCGCCGGGCCGAACGCCCATGGCTGCCGCCAGGCCGCCCTTGCTCTTGCCTGTCTTTTCCAGGCCCCGCTCGATCATTGCAGCGTCCAACATGGTGATTCCCTCGATTGTCCATCGTCCCGCCTCTTGTAATCCGAAATTCGGAATTGATGCAATTATGAATATCAGAATTATTGCTTGACACTTACTTCGGAATAACGGAATGTACGCTCCGCCTCGCGATCGTGCGATCGGAGGAGGCGCATCACAGGACAGCAGCATGGAACCGGGCCATTGGCCGTCGGAGCACTCCGACGCGCTTCGCGAATATTTTCTCAAGGGAATGTCTTATGCGGAGATCGGAAGGGAGATTAACGCAAGGTTTGGAACGGCTTACACGCGCAATGCGGTGGTCGGCCGCGCCAAGCGGCTCGGGCTGGTCGTGAAGGTACCGATGAGGAGTCCGTCGATCGTGCCGGTTTTGCCGTCCGGAGCCTGTCTTATCCTCCCGCACCGTCCCACGTTACTGAACCTGCCGCCGAAATCCGCGATGAAGCCCGCCGCCCCGGTCAAGCTGCGCTGCGTCGGCGTCCAGCCGCGTCTGGTCCCGTTGGCCGAACTCGATCGCGACGACTGTCGCTATCCCTACGGCGGCGACAGAGACGGGGAGGAGATTACCTTCTGCGGCCATTCGCGCCAGCCGGGCTCGAGCTATTGCGCGCCGCACGCGCGCCTGACCCGCCGCTCTGGAGCCGGGGCCGGCCGCGCCGCCGGTCCGGTCGTGCTGAGGCTGGTCTCCGCAGCCTGACCTGGCGACCGCCCGTTCAATCCTCAATTTCGCAAAGGAGTATCCGAGTGGCACGTGTCCGACGCAACAGGTCCTACAAATTGGCGAAGATCTACGACCGGCGCTCGCGCGAGGTACCGTTCAATGCGGAGGTGGCGGACGTCGAGGTCGATAATCCGCTGGCGCTCGACCCCGGAGAGAAGATCATGGCCGTGCGGTCGATCCGCAGCGATCCGCTCGGCAGGCTGCACGCGCACCATCAGATTGACGAGGCGCAATTTCGCGGCGGGCGTGCCTTCCAGAACGATTGGGAGAGGGCCGAGCGAGGTCTTCAGGCGATGGACCCGACCCGCGAATATGTCGATGGCGCGCGCACGCGCGAGCCCGTCACCGAGAGCCAGCGTCAGGCGGTGCTGCGTCTGAACGGGGTCGAGCGCGAACTCGGCACCGACGGCGCCGCGCTGGTGCACGATGTGTTGGTACTGGGCCTGACCATGGACGAGATCGGCCAGCGTCGCGCCGTCCGTACCCAGCGCTGGAACGACTATTTTTCGCGGCGCTTTCGGGAATGCCTGGACCGGCTGGCGCTGATCTATGGCTTTGCGACGGAAACGGGGAGACAGCGTGCAGGGCAGCGCGGATGACAACGGCACGCCTGCGGCCTCGGCCGCCGGCGTGCCAGTCTGCTGCTTAGGGATGCGGCAGGATCTGGTAGGGCGTGGTATAGGGCTCGACGCGGAGCGAGGCGTTGGCCAAAAGCCCGATCTTGGCGGTCGGCGCCTGCTGCAATTCTCCGCTCGGACCGCGATGCACATTATATTGCCAGACGGTGAGATCGCCCTTCTGCGCAAGAGCATGCGCAATCGCGCTGGCATCATTGCCGCCGAGCGCTTGAAGCTCCTCCGTCGACAATCCGACGACGATTTCGTCCTTGATGGTGACGACCTTGAACAGGTTCATCCTGGTCTCCTGCGCCCAAGCGCCTTGTATCGAGAGGGTGAGAAGCGCGACCGCGGCGCCTTTGATGAGATCGCAGCGAGAAAGCATGTCGTCGTCCTTAGGTGCTGGGGCGCGCTCGAATCGATCAGTCCGTCGGCTATGGCGCCCGTGATCTGCGTGACTGTTTCGCATCCGCTTTGTCGTTCGCTCCTCAAGAACGGTTCATGGCCAGCAACCAAATGCGGCCCGAATGAAGAGCCGCGTCCGAGTCTGACAGCTCGAGGCGGCGGATAAGATGAAATTCTCCGGCGCAGTTTGCCTTCTCATGTCGCTTGGGGCAGCAGACATCGCTGTGGCTGCCGATCCGTTCTACATCGGCAACTGGACATTGACGGCCGCCGCCGTCGCGCCATGGGCCGATCCGCAACGCAAGCCTGACAGCACCGGGCAGGCGCGGCTGATGGGAAAAGAGGCTGCCTTCAAGGCGCGAGATATCAGGACCTCGTCCCTTTGCCTGCGCAAAGCCGCAGTACAAGGTCAGCGATCGAGACAGTATGCCGAATTGATGCCGCTTCTTGACGCAGGTGGGTGACGGGGGGCCATATTCCTGTTATCCGGAATTGCTGTAGTGCGATGCAGACGAAGCATTGCTACACCAACTGTTGGGCTTGCCGGAGGAGTTGTTCCTTGGCATAAGTGCAACCTGCTCGGTTGAGCCCGAACGTTCGGACATGTAGCTCAGCGTGCTAACACGCGAGGGTCCGCTCCGGCCGAAAGCTCGCCGTTGCCATGGTATCCGGTTATGCGTTCGGTTATGGCGTTCGGTTCTCAGTTGGGACCTCGATGTCGGATCACGAAAGACGATGCTTGTTATAGGTGCGAGATGAAAAACCTCAATTTCGCCGCTGAACTGCACCTCAAGCTCGGCGCGCCTGCAGGCGGCACCGTCGAAAGCCTGCGTCTGCTCCGCGCGTTTCTGAAGCTGGCGCCCCGGCAGCGTTTCGAGGTCATCAAGCTCGTCGAAGACCTCGCCACCGAAGAAACTGTTTCCGAACACCCCCTGTCCTAAGCCGGGCTGCGCGCCGGCCTTCCGCGTTGCCCTTCGTTTTCCTGCCAGAACCGGCCGCCGGGCGAGGTTTGCCCCGGGCTGGACGCTGGAAGGCGATCCGGCAAGTGTGGTATTCAGTTTGAAAAAGGGAGGAGTGCGACCATGATCGAACCGAAGATCGAAGTTCCGGCCGAACTGCGCGACCTGGCGGAGAAGACGATTGACCAGGCGGAAAAGGCATTCGGCATGTTTTTCGAAGCCGCCACCAAATCGATGACGACCGTTCCGGGCGCGGGGGCGGAGGTGTCGAAGCAGGCGCTCGCTTTCACCGAGCAGAACATGAAGTCGGCGTTCGAGCATGCTCGCAAGCTCGTTCATGCCACCGACCTTCAGGAGGCGATGCGAATCCAATCCGATTTCCTGCGCAGCCAGTTCACCAGCGCCGGAGATCACATGCGCCAGATGACCGGCAGTCTCATGCAACCGGGAAAGGACAAGTCCTGATCTCGGTGTGTGACTCCATCATCCTCTGCTGATCCCTGCCGGTCCTCCGGCAGGGATTTGCATTTTAGGGCACGCGTTAGTTTGCGACGCCGTGCTCATCCGCAACACGAACCCGGAAATTGCGAGAGGCCGATGCGGGCAATGATCGACCGCAGCAGCCTGCGGGCCGAACGATAGAGATGCCGCGCGAATCTCGGCGTCCTTGCCACGGGCAGGCCAAAGCTTGTCGTATCGAGATTTTCAAGGCTTTGATGGAGTGCGACGCGTGCCTCTCCGAGATGGCGAGGCCCTTTCTATCGTGCCCGGCTCGGGGCAGCCTTGACCTGCCGCAAAGGTGCCAGGCTAATAGTCGCCGGGGTTCATGATCATCGGACTTTTCGTATCGGCTGGCGCGAGCGCACTGCTGGCGCTGTCGCGCAGGAAGCGGTCGAGCGTCGCCTGGATTTTCTCCTTGACCGCATCGGGACCGCGGTCGCTCATCTCGGTATGCTGTGCGCCGGTGTGGATAATGTCGATGCCGAGCGCCTTGGCCTCTTCCGGCGTCGGCAGCACGCCCGGGTCGGTCTGGAAATGCGGATCCTTCGAGCGGAACGACAGGATCTTCATGTTGTCGCTGAGCACGAAAGGCACCCGCAGATTGTCCAGCGTGATCACTTTCGACACCAACTCCGGGTGCTGATGAGCGACATACATCGAAACGTCGCCACCGTTCGAATGTCCGACGAGGGTGATGTGGTCGAAGTCGACGTTCTCCTGCCGCCTCTTCAACTCAGCCAAGGTGAAGAGGATGTTGGTCTCGCAGCGGATATAGACCTCGCGCCGGCCGACATATTCCTGGCCGACCCGGGTCATCAGCGGCGGATCGCTCGGTAGGTCCTGCTGGATGCTGGCGACAAGATAACCGCGTGCGGCGAGCACGTTGGCGAGAAAGGAATACTCGGTGGCCTTGACGGTGTTGCCGTTGCTGATGATGGCGAGCGGCAGCTTCCAGAGACCGAGATTGGCCTTGGTCTCGTAATCGCGCCGCACCGCGATTTCAACCGCGATCGGCCGCTGGCGGGCGGCGTCGAACAGGGCCAAAACCTCGTGGCGGATCGCGAACCGGCTGACGACGAAGTACTGGCCGACGCCGAGGACACAGAGAAACGCCAGAACTGCAAACACCCTTTTCATGGTTCCGTCTCAAATCACTTTTCACTGAAGATGGCCATCGTGAACTGCCGGATCGAGCGATCGTGAGCAGGTTACGGTATTAAATTTAGGACAGTCTGTGAGGAACGCCGCAAAAGGGCCGCATCAAGGCAGCGGCAACAAGGGTCGCGCGGCTAGAGGTAGCCGTCCCTGCTGCGTTCGGGGCAGAGCCGGAACGCGCTCGACAGGGTGAACAGGAAGCGCGCGCTGCGGCGCTCGTTGTCTGGCGCCCGGTAGCTCAAGGGGACCGCCACGCCGAGATCGGCCTGGAAATCGTCCGGCAGGAAGAACCGCACGCCAGCTCCGGCCGAGGTCAACGACAGGCCGTCGCTCAGGCGGTAACCGTCGTTCCAGACTGCGCCAGCATCGCCAAAAGCATAGAGCTGATAACCGGTCCAGTAGCGGAAATTGAGCTTCTGGTCGAAGCGCAGTTCGAGTGAACCGGCAAGACCGTTGTCGCCGCTGATCTCGGCTGCGCCATAGCCGCGGCCGAAGGCAGCGCCGCCGAGATAGAATTGCTGCGAGGTGAACAGCGGCCGCGACGCTGTCTGGTTCGCAGCGGAGAGCTTGAGCGACCAGGCGTCGTTGAGCGTCTGGTAGCGCGTGAACCAGAGGTTCAGGACCGAGAAGTTCGATGTCGCGCCATCGCGCGACAACAGATCGTCGTCGAAATGCGAGGCACCGAAGATGTCGAGGCCCTGGCGATAGGTCAGCGTCGCGAAACTGGTGCCGCCGAAATGATCCTGGAGCCGGTAATCGGCGGTCAGGCTCGCGGTCCTGATGTGGTCGTTGTACCAGGGCCCGTAAAGGTCATGCTCGGATACGTTGCTGAATGTCCCGGCCACGGTAAGCGTCAGCCCCGACGATTGCGACATGAAGGGCACAGTGCTTGCCCGCACCTCGAAAGCTTCGGTCGTGGTGATGTCGCTGTCGAGGCGGCGGGCATCGCCCGGCCGCACCGCGCTGTACAGGACGGAGGCGCCGAGACGCACACCGTCGACGCCGACGGGCGCGTCATAGGACAGCCGTGCGAAACCGAGCTCACGGGGATCGTTGGCAATGGTCGACAGGTTGACCGCCAGCGTGTCGCCGGGCGTGAGGTAGGAGTTGAACGCGCCGGTCGCGTAGGTCTGCCACGGGCCCACTGACGACGAGCCGAGATTGTCCAGACCGAGCGACGAGAAGACGTGCCAGGTCTTCAAATAGACGGTGAGGCGGAAGCGGCCGGTCGAACCGCCGATCTCCTCCAGCGCGGTATCGGTGATGCGGACGCCCGGCCTGCCGTTGACGAGGAAGAGTTGGCGTTCGAGCGTTGCCAGGCGCGAGGGCTGCTCGGCCAGGATTGGCCCGAGCATCGGCCTCACGCCGAACTGCTCGGCGCCATCGCCTTTCAGCTCGGCCTGCACGATGGCGCCTTCGACCACCTGGATCCGGACGCGTCCGTCGGCAATGTCCTGCGGCGGCACGATCGCCCGGCTCAGGTGAAATCCATCGGCGCGGTAGAGATCGCTGATCGCGCCGGCGATCGCGGCGAGATCCGCCTGCGAAACCTTCTTGCCGACATAGGGCTGGTAGACCGCGGCGATGCGATCGGGGGAAACGGCCTGGGCTCCGCTGACGTTCACGCCGCGCAGCACGAACTGAGGCTTGGTAGCGCCGCCCGTGCTGGGCTGGCCGACTGTTGGTAGCCTGACCGGAGGACGGCTCAGCGATTCCCGCTCGGTTTGGTTTTCAAAGTATTTCTCAGGTTGGCGCGGATCGAAACCCGGCTGGCTCGCCTGTTGTGCGAAAGCCTGAGCAACTCCCGCAAAAGTCGGTACCAACAACACCAGCGCGGTAAGGAGATGCTGCTTCTCAACGCGCGCAACAAGCCTGTTCCCGTAGTTTGACGGAGAAGTGCCCCTAAGGCGGTAAAAGGTCGTTAGCCACATGATTTTTCATAGTTTTTTATGGTCAATGAATCGTTAACGCGACCGCTCCGCTCGCCGCTTCCCGCTAATTCTATCTTGAGTGATTTCGGATACCCCCAGGACTGGCTGTAACGCGGACTGAGGATCGTCATGCTGGTCAAAATTGGAATGCGGTGCGCCTTGGTGGCTGCGCTGATCCTGGGAACGGCCTCCGGCGCCTCCGCCGCGGACGATGGCGTCTGGTCGGTCGGCAAGACCACCGGCGACGTCTGGGTCGCCACTAACGGCGCTCAGCAGGTTTCGTTGAACCAGCAGGAGGCGCTCAAGCCCGGCGACACCATTCGCACCGGACGTAACGGGCGCGTGCTGCTCGTCCGCGGCGAGGAAACGATACTGATCTCTCCCAACTCGGTGGTCGGCTTGCCGGCCGAGAAGAAGGAGGGCCTCTCGACCACCATCATCCAGCAGGCAGGTTCGATCCTGCTCGAGGTCGAGAAGCGCAACGTCAAGCATTTCGAGGTCGAGACGCCCTATCTCGCCGCCGTGGTCAAGGGAACGCAGTTCAGCGTCACCGTGAATGCGGGCAGCACCAAGGTCGGCGTGCTTCGCGGCCAGGTCGAGGTCTCCGACTTCAAGACAGGACAGATCGCTCAGGTCATGCCGGGACAAGCGGCTACCGCCTTCGAGCACGGCAAGCCCGGTATCAGCCTGAGCGGTGCCGGCACCTTCAATCCGATCGAGCACGGCAAGCCGCGCGCCTCGACGATCGAGCGCGTCCCCGTGCCGAAATCGGGCCTGTCGGCCCTGCGCAGCGCAGCGAATGGCCGTGCGATTCATGCGCTCGGTCCGGTCGACAAGGGCACCAAGGCGGCCGGCGCAGCTAAGCAATCGCATCAGGCGGCCGGAGTTCACGCGCCCAAGGCCGGGGTCGTGCGCATCTCGAGCTCGCTCGGCGAGGTCAAGCTGAACGTCCACAAGGTCACGCACGGACTCGCCCACGGCGCTGTTGCTCCCGGGCAGGTGCGCAACGCGAACGCCAGCGCCAGCGCCGGTACCGAGACGGTCTGGAGTGATACGAAGGCGAGCACGACGACCGCAGCCGCCAATAGTTCCAACGCAACGGCAGTCAGCGTGAGCAGCAGTTCATCCTCAGCCAGTGCCACATCGGCGTCGGCAAGCGCGACGACTGTTGCGACCACCGCTGGGCCGCCGGATGGAAGTCCAGGAAACGGAAGCAACGGCAACGGCAACAACGGCGCCACCGGTAACGGCAATGGCAGCAATGGTCACGGCAATGCCTACGGCCATAACAAGCACTGAGGCAATTTCCTAGGGGATGGGGGCGCATCCGCCGAAGCGGGTGTGTAGGAGGATCGGGTGAAACGCTATCGGCCGCATATTCTTGTCGTGACCGCACTCGCGGTGGTGCTGTCCACGGGGTGGCACGGTGCGCTTCGCAACGCGCTGACCGACCTGCGGTTCGCATGGCAATCGCGTGCTGCCAGCGGCAACGTCGTCGTGGTCGCCATCGACGCGCCCTCGATCGACCAGATCGGGGTATGGCCTTGGCCGCGTCGGCTGCACGCGGAACTGTTGCACAGGCTCGAGGCGGCGGGGGCGCAGGACGTCGCCTTCGACATCGATTTCAGCACGCCATCTGATCCGGCCTCTGACGAGGCGTTGGTCACTGCGCTTCGTGAAGTCGGCGGCTCGACGATCCTGCCGTCCTTCAAGCAGCCGACGCCGAATGGCGGCGGGGCTCACATCAATCGGCCTCTGAAGCCGTTCAGCAACCAGTCGTGGCCCGCCGTCGTCAATGTCGCGGTCGAATCCGACGGGCTCGTGCGCCGTTATCCGTTCGGCGAGAAGCTCGGCGATGCCTTGATGCCGTCGATGGCCGTCGTGTTGGCCGGGCAGGACGCCAATCGGCGGCCGCCTTTCCTGATCGATTTCGGTATTCGAAGCGCTTCCATTCCGACTGTCTCCTATGTCGACGTGCTCCGCGGCGATACCGCCACTCTCGACAAGCTGAGAGATAAAAAAATCATCGTTGGTGCGACGGCGCTCGAACTCGGCGATCGGTTCAGCGTTCCTAACGGGCGCATCGTTTCGGGACCCGTCCTCCAGGCGCTGGCAGCAGAATCGATCCTCCAGAACCGGATGCTGCGCTGGACCTCCGATATCGGCATGATCCTGGGCCTCAGTGCGATCTGCCTGCTAATGATGTATTCGTGGCGCCGCTTCGCACCGGGAGTTCGCGTCGCAATCTTGATCTCAGCCGGAGCGGCCTTCGAGCTGGTCGCTATCCTCGTGCAGGCAAGATGGCCCTTCATCATCGACACATCGCTGTGCCACATCGCGATTGTCGCTTATCTGGCGGCGATCGCACTGGACGAAATCGACTTCCGTAGTCTCCTGGGACGCATCGCCGAAAGCCGCTTTCATCGGATCGCGATGTCGCTCGGCGATGGCCTCGTCTGCACCGACGAAGATCAACTGATCACGGTGTGGAATCCCGGCGCCAGTGCGATCTTCGGCTATATGCCCGCCGAGATCATCGGCCGCCCGTTTGAAACGTTGTGCGCCGTGCCGGTGGACGATGACGCGAGGCCGTCCATGCGCAACGCCGCACGCCAGGCGCTCCTCGTGCCCGGCGGGGCGGTCGTCGTCGAGTTCGAAGGGCGGCGCAAGAACGGTGACACTTTCCCGGTCGAGGCGAGCTTCTCGGGCTGGCAGGGAACGGACGGTTTCCAGTACGGAGCCATCCTGCGCGACATCTCGGTCCGCAAGCGCGAGGCCGACCGCGTCAGATATCTCGCCGAATACGACGCGCTGACCGGTCTTGCCAACCGCAACACGCTGCATGCCGGACTGGTCGACTTGATCGCGGACGCGGGGCAGCGCTCTTGCGAGGTCGCGTTGCTCGTGATCGGGCTCGACGGTTTCCAGAGCATCAATGACATGCTGGGTCATTCCGCCGGAGATCTCGTGCTGCAGGCGGTCGCTATTCGCCTGAAGGGCCAGGCGGGGGATGGCGCTATCGTTGCCCGGCTTAGCGGAGACGAATTCGCCATTGTGCGTGAAGGCTCTGATGGCGGCGAGCCGATCGCAGAGTTCGCCGAGCGAATCGCGCTCGCCTTCGAAGCACCGCTTGCGACTGGCACACGGCAGCATCGCGTCAGGATCAGCATCGGCGTCGCCGTCTATCCGGAAGGCGGGCACAACGCGGACGATCTCCTGAGCAATGGCCATCTCGCGCTGAGCAAGGCAAAGCTGACGCGGCGGGGCGGCCATGTGATCTTCGAGAGCGCGATCAGGCAGGAGCTGGAGAACCGGCTGACGCTGGAGAGTGAATTGGCGCTTGCCGCGGATCGCGGCGAGTTCGAGCTGTTCTACCAGCCTCAGGTTCGCCTGATCGACGCCAGCCTGATCGGGGCCGAAGCGCTGATCCGTTGGCGGCATCCCGTGCGCGGCTACGTTTCGCCCGGGGAGTTCATGCCGGTGGTCAACACCTCGGAGTTATCCGAGCGGATCGCGAATTGGGTAATGGAGACCGCCTGCCGGCAGGCGCGCGTCTGGGAGCTGTCCGGCAATAGCGTGCGCGTCGCGATCAACCTGTCGCCCTCGCAGCTTCACTCCGGCGATCTCGCGCATTCGGTCGCGGCGCTTCTGGACGCAACGGGGCTCACGCCGTCGCTGCTCGAGATCGAGGTCACAGAGGACATCCTGCTCCACGACGAAAGCCGCGTGCTCGACATGTTCAAGCGCATCCAGCAGCTCGGCGTCCGCGTCCTGTTCGACGATTTCGGCACTGGCTATGCGAGCCTGAGCTATCTGAAGAAATTTCCGCTCGACGGGCTCAAGATCGACCGATCGTTCGTGCTCGATCTGCTCGCGGATTCCGATGATGCCGCGATCGTCGGGTCGACCATCGGCCTCAGCAAGCAGCTCGGACTCACGGTCGTGGCTGAAGGCATTGAGAATCGCGCTACGGCCGATTTTCTGGTGAGCATGGGATGCGAGGAAGGGCAGGGCTATTTCTTCGGCCGCCCGATGCAGGCGGAAGCATTCGAGCGGCAATTCCTCGCGGTCGAGTGCGCTGCCGTCAACGCCGCTTGAACGGGCCCCGCTCTAGCGCCGACGCGCCACCGCGACCCCGAACAGGAAAGCAACGAACAGGCTCGCAAGCGGCGCTTCGCGCGTGATTGCCGCGACGGTCGCGAGGGGCCGTCCGGGCTTTCGCGCTTCATCGATTGCGAAGGTCATGCGGTCGACAGCTGCATGCAAGCCGCCTGCGACCTCACCGACGGTGCGGGATACGTCCGTCGCGGCATCGATGGCGCGCTCGGCCATGCCGGGATGGGAAGTGGACTGCGGAATCTCCGTGCTCAAGCGCGCGACCTCCAGGCTGATCATGTGACGGAGGCCGGCACCTTTGGCTATCCGCGCGAGCGCTCGTTCTGAACAGCGGGTCCGAGGGCCTTTGGCTATCCGCGACAGGCGCCGTGGTTTTTACGGCGGGTACCGGCCTTGGATGAGCAATTCGGCGCGCGGGGTTTTGTTCCGAGTCGATACGCCGCTACGCGGACCTTCCCCGTGAAGCGACGGGCGCGAATCTCTGTTAGGCTGGCGCAATCTTGCTGATCTCAGGAGACGGCTGTGACCGATCGGACCCCGACGGATCGAGCCCGGCGCATCGCCTTGCTGGGCGCTCCCATCGACATGGGGGCTTCGCAGCGCGGCACCCTGATGGGTCCTGCGGCGCTCCGCACCGCCGGCCTTGCGACACTGCTCGAAAGCCTGGATTTCGAGGTCACTGATTACGGCGATCTCTCGGTGGCCGAGGTCCGGGACCTCGCGGACAGGCCTCCCGACAAAGCCAATCACTACCGCGAAATCCAGCGCTGGACGCGCGTGCTGAGCCGCAAAGGCTACGAGATCGCGAACACCGGTGCGCTGCCGATTTTCCTGGGAGGCGATCACACGTTGTCGATGGGATCGGTGAACGCCATGGCCCGTCACTGGCAGGAGCGCGGACGCGAGCTGTTCGTGCTCTGGCTCGATGCCCACGCCGACTACAACACGCCGGAGACGACGATTACCGCCAACATGCACGGCATGTCGGCAGCGTTCCTGTGCGGCGAACCCGGCCTCGACGGATTGCTCGGCGATGATCCGCGCGCCTCGATCGATCCCGACAGGCTCGACCTGTTCGGCGCGCGCTCAATCGACAAGCTCGAAAAGGAGTTGATGCGCGCGCGCCGGATCAGGGTTGTCGACATGCGACAGATCGACGAGTTCGGCGTCGCCGTGCTGATCCGCCGCGTCATCGAGCGCGTCAGGGCCGGCAACGGCGTGCTGCATGTCAGCTTCGACGTCGATTTTCTCGACCCCTGCGTCGCGCCGGGTGTCGGCACGACGGTGCCGGGCGGAGCGACCTATCGCGAGGCGCATCTGATCATGGAGCTTCTGCACGATTCCGGCGTGGTTGGATCAGTCGACATCGTCGAGCTCAACCCGTTCCTCGACGAACGTGGCCGCACTGCGCGGACCGCGGTTGAACTGATCGGCAGCCTGTTCGGCCAGCAGATCGCCGACCGGCCGACACCAAGCAATGCGATCGCGCCGGGTGAGTGACGCACGAGCCGTTTGTGCGTTGCGAAGAAGGGAACTGCCGTCGCCGCAGCCGGATTTAGATCAGTCGAGGTCGAAATCGCCTATTTTTGAAACAGCTGCGAATTGCAAATGCACGTCGCAGAATGTTTCATGCGGGTGGCGCTTCAGCCGAGGATCCGCAAATGAGCAGCACGTTCGACGCCGACGAGAAATCCGCAGGCACGACTCGCCGCCTCTTTCTGCGCGGCAGCGCTGCGGTGGCGGGCGGCACCGTCATGGGCGCCGGTGCATCGGCTGCCGCCGAGACCGACAACCTTCCACCCAACATTCCCGAATGGATGAAGGCGCCGGGCGAACCGATGGGAAGCCAGCCCTATGGCGCGCCGTCACCGTTCGAGAAGGGCGTCGTCAAGAACATCTCGAAGACTCTCAAGCAGTACATATCGGCCTCCGGCCGGACTCCATTGCAGGAGCTCGATGGCATCATCACGCCGAACGGACTGTTCTACGAGCGGCATCACGGCGGCGTTCCGACCATCGATCCGGCTCAGCACCGGTTGATGCTGCACGGGCTGGTCGAGCGTCCGCTGATCTTCACAATGGATGATCTCAGGCGTTTCCCGTCGGAATCGCGCGTCCACTTTCTCGAATGCTCCGGCAATCCCGGCTACAGCAAGCCATACGGCAAGACAGCGTCGGACCTTGTGGGTCTGGTGAGTTGTGCGGAGTGGACCGGCGTCAGTCTCAAGCTGGTGCTCCAGGAGGCCGGGTTGAAGCCGGAAGCCAAATGGGTCGTCGCCGAGGGCGCCGACGCCGCTGCGCTGACCCGCAGCATCCCGATCGAGAAATGCCTCGAGGACGCAATGTTGGTTTACAGCCAGAACGGGGAGCGGCTACGTCCGCAGCAGGGCTATCCGCTGCGGTTGTTCCTGCCTGGCTTCGAGGGCAATATGAGCGTGAAGTGGCTGCGCCGCCTGCATGTGACGGCGGAGCCGGTTTATTCGCGAGAGGAGACCTCGAAATACACCGACCTCCTGCCGGACGGCACCGCACGTGAATTTTCGTTCTTCATGGAGGCGAAGTCGATCATCACGCGGCCCTCGGGCGGCCAGCGTCTGAACGCGCCCGGCTTCCACGAGATCACCGGCATCGCCTGGAGCGGGCATGGCAAGATCGCGCGCGTCGAGATATCCGTCGACGACGGCAAGAGCTGGCAGGACGCGCGATTGCAGGAGCCGGTGCTGACGCGCGCTCTCACCCGCTTCCGTCTGCCGTGGCGATGGGACGGCAAACCTGCCGTGATCCAGAGCCGGGCCATCGATGAGACCGGCTATGTGCAGCCGACGCTGTCGGAGCTGCTCGCGGTGCGCGGCGAGAACTATTTCTACCACAACAACGCGATCTGGCCCTGGCGCATCGCGGCTGACGGTGAGGTGACCAATGCGCAGGCGTGAGATTTGCAGCATCGCCGTTGCAATCGTGGTCTCTGTCTTTGCAAGCGAAGCGCAGGCGCAAAGCCTGTACGGCATCGGGCGCCCGGCGACGGCTGCGCAGATAGCAGGCTGGAATATCGATATCGGGCGCGACGGCAGCAATCTGCCGAAGGGAAGTGGCTCAGTCGGCCACGGGCGCGAGGTGTTCGCCCAGCAATGTGCTTCATGCCATGGCGACCAGGGCGAGGGCGGACTGGGTGATCGGCTCGTCGGAGGGCAGGGCACGATCGGGACTCCTAAGCCTATCCGAACGGTCGGCAGCTATTGGCCTTATGCGCCGACGCTGTTCGACTACATCCGTCGCGCCATGCCGCAGAACGCGCCGCAGTCGCTGAGTGACGAGGACGTCTATGCGGTGTCCGCCTATATCCTGAACCTGAACGGGCTGGTGGCAGCCGATGCGGCGCTCGATGCAAAATCGCTTGCGGCCGTCAACATGCCGAACCGCGATAGGTTCGTTGACGATGCGCGGCCTGATGTGAAAAAGTGATGGCCTTGTCGCGATCAGGTTCCACGCGGTGGCTCGGAACTTGCTTATGCGAATGGTGGAACTCGCGGGACGTCATTGAATTAACCTGCGAGAGGAAAAAATATGGGTCATACGATGGCAACTGATCGCTTCGCAAACTCCATGTTGTCAGCGCTTCGCCATCCCGGCGTGATTGCGTTGATTGTGGCCGGCCCGTGACGATTGCTGCGATGCTCATCGTCGATCATGGGCCGTGGAATCGCGCCAAGACGCAGCCGGCTCACGTCGCGATGTATGCGACCACGGGAGAAGCTGCGCGCGCCGCTGGTGCGGCAGTGCTCCCGACCGAACAGAAGTCGCCGATCGAGCCGGAGCGGCCGGGGCCGAACACGTCCCCGACCATCAATCCCGTGACGCCGTAGTCGGCCTCAACCCTTGCGACCGTAGTTGAGGAGCCCGCCGCTGGCCTTTGGCGGATGCGCGCGAAGGGCCTCCTCGTTCGGCTCGGTGCCCCAGCCGGGCCGGTCTGGAATGACCAGATGCCCGTTCGCAATCTCCGGCTCATGCGTGAACAGCTCGCGGTCCCACGCCAAGCGATCGATGTCGATCTCCATGATGCGCAGGTTCGGCACCGCGGCGCAGAAATGCGCATTCATCATCGAGCAGAGATGGCCGTAGAAATTATGCGGTGCGACGTTGACTTCGAACGCTTCCGCGGCGGCTGCGATTTTCATCGATTGCCAGACGCCGTTCCAGGGCGTGTCGATGATCGCGACGTCCATCGCCTGCTCGTGGAAATAGGGCAGGAATTCCCGCAGGCCCAATAGCGTCTCGCAGGACGAGATGGGATGCGGGCTTTGCCTGCGGATGTAACCGAGCGCTTCCGGGTTGAAGCTGTCGATCTCGATCCAGAACATGTCGAGGTCCGCGATGGTACGCAGGATATTCAGATAGCCCTCGGTCTTGGCGTTGAAGTTGCAGTCGAGCAGGATGTCGACGTCGGGGCCTGCACCGTCGCGGATCGCTTCCAGATGCATGCGCAGGTCGCGCAGGATTTGGCGGTCGACGTTGATCTCGGGGGCGAAGGGAGAGCCGAATCCCGGCCGCCAACCGGTCGGCTTGCCGTCGTCGTAGGAAAAGATGTTGGTCTTGAGCGCGGTGAACTTCTTCTCGCGCACCTCGCGTCCCATTGCCTTGACGCCGTCGAGGTTCTCGATCGGCGGCTTGTACCAGGACGGATGATTGATCCGCCATGTCGCGCAATGCGACCAATAGACCCTGACGCGGTCGCGGATCTTGCCGCCGAGCAGTTCGTAGCAGGGCACGCCGAGACACTTCGCTTTGGCATCGAGCAGTGAGTTCTCGATCGCGCCGAGCGCCTGCGCCACCCGCCCCCCCCCCCCCCCCCCCCCCCCCCCCCCCCCCCCCCCCCCCCCCCCCCCCCCCCCCCCCCCCCCCCCCCCCCCCCCCCCCCCCCCCCACCCCCCCCCCCCCCCCCCCCCCCCCCCCCCCCCCCCCCCCCCCCCCCCCCCCCCCCCCCCCCCCCCCCCCCCCCCCCCCCCCCCCCCCCCCCCCCCCCCCCCCCCCCCCCCCCCCCCCCCCCCCCCCCCCCCCCCCCCCCCCCCCCCCCCCCCCCCCCCCCCCCCCCCCCCCCCCCCCCCCCCCCCCCCCCCCCCCCCCCCCCCCCCCCCCCCCCCCCCCCCCCTCCCCCCCCCCCCCCCCCCCCCCCACCCCCCCCCCCCCCCCCCCCCCACGCCGCCGGCGGCGGGACGTGTGGCCGCGAACAGCTCGGCGTAGATTCGCTCGTGCCGGAAAACGTTTTGCCCGATGACGCGGGCGGAGAGGCGCTGGATCGCAGCGCCGACGCCGGGCGAGCCGAAGCCCTCGTCGAACTCGCTCCAGCCGACGATACCGTCTTCGGTCGTCAGCTTGACGAAGTGGTAGTTTCTCCAACCGGCATCGCAGGCGAGAATTTCGAGACTTGTTGCTTTTGATGATTTGGTCATGTCGCTCCCCGTCGCCCGGCCGGGCTTTGCTTTTTCTTGAGGCCCGGTCGCAAGCCCCGGCCCTGGTCGCAATTGTTAGGCCAACCACGGATCGGCGTGAAGCTCGCAGCGGGCCTGGCCCTAGACGTTTTACGGCCATTGTCGCAAGGTTAGTCAGCCGATCGCGGAAGAGCCGAGCAGAGCAAGCACGGCCAGCGCCATCAACGCGGTGCCGAGCCAGCCCAGTACGACGAGCCATGACCGGGCCTTGAAGCGGCCCATGATCGCCTTGCTCGAGACGATCAGCATCATCATCGCCATGATCGGAACGGCGACGATGCCGTTGAGCACGGCGCTCCACACCAGCATTTGAATTGAGCCGATCCCGGTGAAGCCGAGCCCGAAGCCCATAATGGTCGCCGCGGCGATGATGGTGTAGAAGCCGACCGCCTCGTCCGGCTTGGCCTCCAGCGTCGCGCGCCAGCCGAAGATCTCCGCCACGCCGTAAGCGGCCGAACCCGCCAGCACCGGAATTGCGAGCAGGCCCGTGCCGATGATGCCGGTCGCGAACAGGGCGAAAGTGAAGTCACCGGCGAGCGGCCGCAGCGCTTCGGCGGCCTGGGTCGCCGAGTTGATGTTGGTGACGCCATGTGCGTGCAGGACCGACGCGGTGGTTAGGATGATGAAGAAGGCGATGCCGTTGGAGAGCAGCATGCCGGCGAGGGTGTCGACCCTGATGCGCGCGAGTTCGGGATTGCCGCCGCGCTTCAGTCCGCGAAGCGGCTTGTCGCGCTTGCCCTGATTCATCTCCTCGACCTCCTGCGAAGCCTGCCAGAAGAACAGATAGGGGCTGATGGTGGTGCCGAGCACGGCGACCACCATCATGAGGTAGTCGGCGCTGACATTGGCCTTCGGCCACACCGCCGCGAGCAGCGCCGTGCTCCACGGGATATTCACGGTGAAGGCCGTCGCGACATAGGCGAACAGCGCCAAAGTGAGGAATTTCAGCACCGGCGAATAGCGCCGATAGGGCAGAAACACCTGCAGCAGGGTCGAGCCCGCCGCGAAGATCAGCGCGTGCTCGTGGTTGAGGCCGCCGATCACCAGCGAGAGCGCCTCAGCCATCGCGGCGATGTCGGCGGCGATGTTGAAGGTGTTGGCGGCGACGAGCATGGCGACGAGCGTCAGCACCGCCCAGCGCGGCGCGATCTGCATCACATTGGCGGCCAGCCCCTTGCCGGTGACGCGGCCGATCCGGGCGCTGACGAGTTGGATGGCGATCATGAACGGTGTGGTCAGAAACACCGTCCAGAGCAAGCCATAGCCGAATTGCGCGCCGGCCTGCGAATAGGTGGCGATGCCGGACGGATCGTCGTCGGCCGCCCCGGTGACGAGACCCGGCCCGAGCCTTTGCAACAGCGTCGGCGCCGATTTCGGGGGGGTGAGGGCACTGTCGGTCATGGCAGGAGGGACCTCGGTCGGGGGGCGTCCTTAGCAAATGCTAATGAGGGAACAAGGTTCCGAGCGGCGCATGAGCGGGCTTCTCGCTCATTTCTGATAAAGCTAATCGACTTTTGACTCGTCGGGCAGAACACCTGTATAAGTGCATCATCGAAGAACACTCGGTGCGCGCTTTTGCCCGCATCCGTAGCGCAACCGGCGACCACGGACGGCTGTCGCGCGTCGCAACGTGCGCATGGAGAGCAGCGAGGTGTTTGTCCCCTGAGCGAGTACGCTTCGGGACTATTTGATGCTGACGAACATGCCCCAGGCGCCGGCCAGCGCGGCGCCGGAAAAGACGATCAGCGGATTGTCGCAGAACGCGCTCCCATAGGTGCACATGGTGACGCCGAACGAGCCGATCTCGTGATGGCTTGCGGAATAGAACAGTCCCGACAGCACCAGCAATGCAGCGGCGACGTAATACATCGACGATCTCTCCGAAGCTTTCCCGATTGCGTCTTTCGCAAGGGACACGTTCCAGCATGGCGCGAACGAATTGCATCCTGCCGAATGTGCCTTGCTGCATTTGAACTAAAGTCGATCAGTCCCGCGAGACGTTGCCGCCATTGGTTGCAGTTTGCTGCGCTGTCTACGTTTGATTCGGGACGGGAACATCTGGACGCGCGGTCCATTAACGAACAGGAATTGGCTGGACCCAACCTAGGAGTGGCCCATGGGCGCCGAAAGGATGCACCCTCCGCGGTACTGGCGAATGCGGGCGGAAGAATTCCGCACCAAGGCGGACAATTGCGAGTACGCCGAGACGCGGGAAGTGCTGCGCAAGGTGGCGGAAAATTACGAAGAACTGGCGCGCCGCGCCGCGCGCATCTGCACCGTCCCGACCCTGGACGAACGGCGACGGCAGGAATCCCACCAAGTCGTTCAGGACTGCGCCGAGGATCAGCGCGCGATCATGGGACGTCTGGGCGCGCCCATGAATTAGAAGCGCTACCGCGCCAGGGAACAAACGTTCACTTTGGGACTTAGGACTCAGTTCGCCAGCGAGGGGAAATGAGCAAGGACCAGCAAGCCGGGCCGTTGAGAGTCCATCATCATCAGCCGGGGCCGTCGTGCTCCAAATGCGAGACGTCCACGCACTACCTGACCTCGATCCTTCACGTGAAACGCGATCGCCCGGTCTTGATCTACCGGTGCGACGGTTGCCGCGAGGAAGTCTGGGTGTGAGCGAAGCTGTCTGCCAGCGGTCCCGCAGAAGCGCAGACCCTGAAAAACAGCTAGTTTGAAGGCGCCGCAGCTCAGCGCCGCGATCTTCCCGGAGGCATTAAAAGTGAGGATCGCGCTCACGATGCCGTCGCGGGAAACGTATGAGATGATCGTTGCGTCCGCGGTCGGCTGGAGGTTGTCCAGGCGGGATGCGGGGTAGTTCTTCATGCGATCGACCCAATACTCCCGCAAGTACTCCCGCAAGCCTTGCCGGCCCGAGATCGTATTCATGCCGCCGCAGCCGCAATGGACCACCGCGTCGTCAGCATACATTGCCAGAATGGTTTCGAGATCGCCGTCGCGGTAGGCATCGAGCCAGTCAACCGCAGCGGCCATCGGGTCAAAGGACATGATCCTACCTACGTGATCCTACCTACGTGCCGTTTCTCGCCGTGGTTTAGGGGCGGGTCGTGAATGTGAGGTGAAAGGCGCGGGTTCGGATTGCGCAAGAGCGCACCGGATAGCTGCAGGCGAGCTTCCCTCCGCGTGTTCACTTTTGGACTGTCCTAAATCGCTTCATAACCTACGCTGCGAATAGAGCAGGAAGACGGGAGCTTGTCATGCTCATCAGCAAGGAATTCGAAGCGTATCTCGACGTGCAGAAAACGCACCAGCTTGACGCAAGCCAAACGACACGACAATTGCTGCGCCATTCGCGGGAGCAGATCGAGATGTCAACGACACTGCTTCAGCAACGGGTTCCGAAGATCTGGCACCCTGAGCCTCCAGAACAATAGAAACCTCGTCCGCCGTTCCCGCGTTGCGCGGAATGGCGAACCGAGACACCAGGCAGCGGCCTATTTGTGCTGCGTGCAACATACCCATGACGTTCATCGACGCGGTTGCTTCACCGGACGGGGCGATTGCCATCTTTCGGTGCTCCGGGTGCAACAAGCTGTGCTGGGAGAAGCCCAGACGAGATCAAAACTAAGGCCGTCTCGGTCGGCGCCTCCAGGCTGCCAACGCTGCTTCCATAGCGGCTGAACCTCTGGCCTGCTTTGACCTGCGAGTGGAAAGAAACGGCCCCAGCGCGGCGGGCCGAGCTGAGGCCGTGGAGGTTGTCGGTCGTTCATCCGGACCGACACCCGAATAACCCTTTGGCCCTTAAAGCTGTTCCTAATCGGGTGGCGTGTTTTTCGCTGTCGCGTAGCTGCCGGGCCGTGCTCCGGCCGGTTTGCGTGTCCAATGTGGCATGGCGCGTCTCGACGAAACACGCCTGAAACAGTGCTGAAACCAGATAGTCTCGAACTCTCCGCCCGCGGCGCCCGACCAACCAAGCGAAAAGGAGATTCACCATGATCCAGGTCGGCTCGAAGGAAGAAGTCGCGTTTCTGCTGGCGCTGTTCGGCACGCACACCCAGCCGGTCAAGCGGCCGAAGTCGACATCGCAGCAGGCGTGAGGCGCTGATCCCATGCCAGGTTTGGCCGAATGCCAGAGCCTCTTGCGCCTTCTGATCGCAAGGGGCGACCCGAAAGCCATCCCGCTCGCCCAAGGCGCTATCGATTCATACCTGAACACGGCGCCGGTGTGCATGCGCGGGCGCGGCTTGCGCGTGCTCCAGCGCGATGCGCTCGACCAGCATGGTGCCGCGGTCGGCGTGCAGCGCTCGTTCGCCGAGACGGTGGATGCCTATATCGAGCGGAAGCTTGCGGAGGAGTGAGGGTGGCGAGTGTCATTTCGCCCCTGTCGCTTTCGCCCGTGAAGAGACCGGGCACGAACGCGGCAACTGATGCTGCCGCGTTCGCGTCTTCATCGATTTCACGTTCGGCTTCCGCGTGGTTACTGGGTCGACGGCAGCACCTGTCTGGTTGCTTGTTTTGCTTGAAACCGTCGTCGTGGGGTGAGTGATAGGTCGTTGTGGCGCGCGCATCCGTGACACAGGCGCAGAATCGGCGGGCAGGACGCTGGAGTTCCTGGAACCTATTGATTCCCCGCAGATTTTTTCGTGCCGTCGGAAACCCTTTGTCCGCTTCGGACCTATTACGGCAAAGGATGCTGCAATGCCCCGATATTATTTCGACCTGCGCGACGAGACCGGTGTCGCGCTCGACGAGGAAGGGCTGGAGCTGGCAAGCCCTCGCTCCGTTCACGCGGAGGCCGCCAAGTCGGTCGCGGATATGGCGCGCGACGCCATCCTCTCCGCGCCTCCCGCCGGCCGCAGGCAGACGATGGCGATCGACGTTCGCGATGCCGCAGGTCCCGTGATGCAGGTGAACTTCTCGTTCGCGATCGAGATCTTCAGGACAGCTTCAGAATCACGCGATCATTGACGCGTCAGCAATGTCGCCGACTGCTCGGGCTCGAGCACGGCGATCTTGCGGCCGAGCTGCCAGACCTCGACCTTGCCGTGCCGCGTGAATTGCTGCGCGAAGATGAGCGCGGTCGCATCCGACGTGGCCTCGAAAGCTTCGGCGGAGCGGAAGACACCGTTTTCGCCGACCAGGTAGGCGCGATATTGCTGTGTCATGTCGGAGCCCTCAGACCCGGGGAATGCAGCCAGGCGTCGATGTGAATGGCCGTCTCGTCCTGCCGCGCGCGGCGCAGCAGCATCTCGCGGCGGCGCCCCGGCGCGAGCGTGCGCGCCTCCTCGCGAAGGCGTGTCGCTTCGTCTGCGAGTCGCTCATGGAGGGGTTTGATCTGCTTGAAGCGTCGACGCGTCAGCATGGCGCATGTCCATCGTGCGAGCAGGGCGGGAGCGCAACCCCGGCGTTGTCGTTGCCGATCGATGCCGAGTGAGGCGCGGTGATATCTCAAGCTTAGGCCGCCGGTTTCGCACCGTCTTTGTCATTTGCTAGTTTGTTTAGAAGAATCTTTCGGGGGTGCGCGCGGCTAGTCTGAGCGGCTTGAGTGGCTTACTCATTTTGCGGTGCAGGAGATTTTAATGTTCACTTGGATGCGAGCTGCGGTGGACCGTCTACGCATCGGCTCGAGCAGCCGCGCCGCGGCGGCCGATGAGTGCGCATCGATTTCACCTCCGCGCTACCGTCGTCCACCTCCTTCAGCGCGCCGATGCAGACCACCTCATTGCCGTCGCGAACGCATGCACGCCAGCG
Organism: Bradyrhizobium sp. LM2.9; assembly: GCF_054056555.1. Lineage (NCBI taxonomy): Bacteria > Pseudomonadati > Pseudomonadota > Alphaproteobacteria > Hyphomicrobiales > Nitrobacteraceae > Bradyrhizobium > Bradyrhizobium sp. LM2.9. The sequence continues at coordinate 3,396,951 of NZ_JBSRYJ010000002.1, read as the reverse complement.
AGGTGCAGCGCCAGCAGGCGGCGGGCCGGGGCGCCGGAGAGGTCGTCAGGTCGATCGAGAACATGGATATGGCTTGTGTGCGACTGAAGCCATGGGAGCAAGGAATATTGATTTGACGAAGTTCTTGTTTTGTTCTATGCAGCCAAGTTTCAACTGTGGGCGAGAACGGAAGTTGTCGTCTCGCCCAATTTCTGCGGGGCAGTCGATGAGTAACTCGCTTTTCTCTCTGGTCTTATTGGACAATCCTGTGACGCCGGATATGTCGGCGGTCGCCAAGGTCCTTCGCGCGCGACATCCGGAATTGGCGACGGAGGTGGGGGAGAACGGAGCTGTGCAACAGGCTCAGGCAAACTCGCCCCTCATTCGCTGTGGCAACGAGCTTGTTGCCGTCATGTCGATGCCGGCGCGCATCCCTGACGATGCCGGCCTGTGGTCGCGCGCCGCCGGGACATGGCCAGAGAGCAAGTCGGTTGCGGCGCGGCATCGAGGGCATCTGATCGTCTCCGTGCTCGGCCAAAATCAGCGAGCGTTGCCCTCCGCTCGTCTGACGACTGCTGTTATCGGCGCATTGATCGCGACGATGCCGGAATGTTGCGCCGTGGTCTGGAATGGCAGGGTCGCACGATCCGCCGAGCTATGGCTGGACTTGTCCAGCCGATCGTTTGCGCGACTATCCTTCCTCGCTGTGGGTGGACATATTGCCGTTCCGATCAAAGACAGGCATCGGCGCGGTAACGATGGGGCTGTCAGCATTTGCCGGACGTGAAATCGAGTTCGAGACCCACATGCTGACGCTTCCAACCTGGTTGAGCACGGGCTTGTGGTCAAAGACGGCGACACGTTTGGTCGCGATTCGCGCGAGCGCTTCTCGGCTCGTTACAAGGACTCCGATCGATTTGAAGGCTTGCCCGTTCTTTTCTGTACCGAGGGTTCTTCATGATTGACTGTAACGATACGCGAGGGGAGTTGCGTGCGTCCCATTCAGGGTACGTCATTTGACACGTCGGGCAAAACACCGGCAGAATGGCATCGTCGAGATGGATTTGGATCGAGCCCGCGGGGGTGCCGCGGGCTTTTTTATTGGCAGTTGATGGTAGTTCTTCGTTGTGCCCCGATGGGCATGATGTTCAATGGGACGTAGTCATGGGCGAGGAAAGTGCAGTTTCTATTGCGAAACGACCCAGAGCGCGAAAGCGCCGTTTTTACGAAATGGGTCCCGACTACGGCGTGGGAGGCAAGGCGGGCTATTGGCTCGAGGACGAAAGTATCCTTCCTCCCTACAAGGTATTCCGGCTGCCGGCTTCTACCGCGCCTGCGCCCTTTGTGTTTGATAAATCGGCTGGCAGCTTGCCAATTGACCTGGAGCCTTACTACGGCTGGTGGCTCATTTCGGATCGGACAAAAGCAGTATTGGAGCGGCTTGATCCGGAGGCCTTTGTGTTTGTGCCGTGCACGGTGCGAGTGCCGCATGGTAGCTACGATGGCCCGGACTATTGGCTCTGCGATGTTGTTCGCGTCCTTGATGCACTTGATGAAGCGCAATCGCATTTGACCATCCGAACTGAGGACGATCCTCGCTCTCTCAAATTTGGAAAGAAGGTCTACTTGACCATGCCGGGCTCCAAGCTGGTCTTTACGGAGGCTGCCATCGGCAAAGCGCATATCTTTCGTATGGCTCATAGCGAGGCTGACGTCATATGCGATCAAGACATGAAGGATGCCTGTAGGGCGGCCGGTCTCAGGAGGACACGGTTTTGCGATGTCTCGAAGCTTTGAACGGGATTTTTCTTCCGCAATGAGGTCCGGCCGCGCAGTTGCGGACGTCGATGCATCGATTGGAAAAATTGGACTCGCTCGCTTAGTTCGATTTGGCGGCCACGTCTGCTTCAGTAAGTAGAGAGCTGGCTCCTGAGCGGACGTTACATGCGTCTCAAATTGGCTCACCGCAGAAAATCTCGGAGCGCGATGCAGTCATGCTCCCACGATGCGAGCAAGAAGGGAATATTATACTCAGAAGCCCGGTGCTACCATGAGTAGCGTCGGGTGGATTCGCGCTCGGCGGCAGGGTGGGGAGTCTCCGCGAAATGCTTGATCTGGAGGCGTTGTCCTTTTTGAAGGCAGTCGCTGAGTTGCGCCACCTGATCAATCTTATTGATCAGGTCCAAGATAAGGCAGGCGCGGTCAGCCCTGAAGACAGAACGAATATAATTGGACCCCAACTCAACAATCTGTTGATTGCTTTGGGTAAGGTTGGCGCGCGCTCTGCGTTGGCGCCCGCGAACAGACTGCAACACAAAATCGCCGACCCGAATTCGCTGATCACTTATGACGATTTGGGGAAGGCGTTTATCGATATCGAAAGCCGATTTGGTGATCACCTGGTCGACATCAAACTGTTCGTGCTCAACGCGCAGGAGGCTGGGTTGTTCGTCCCGGCCGATCAGCTGCTGGGTTTAGGAGGGCAACCGGTAGAAGGGTTTTCCAGAGCCTTTAGCAATGCCTCATTCGAGATTGAGGAAGCAGCAAAATGCGTGGCGTTAGCTAGGTACACGGCGTGCGTATTTCACTGCATGCGGGCGATAGAGTGTGGAATTAAAGCCCTCTGCAAGTTCTTGGAAATACCAGATGCTACAAAGCCGGCAGAGAAAAGCTGGGGCATAATTCTAGGTAAAATCCAGGCCAAGATTGATGAAAAATGGCCGCCGAAAAGCCGTGTTACAAATTCTCAGGGCGCGAAACTGGAAGCCATGTACGTGACCCTGGATGCGATCAAAAACCCGTGGCGCAACGCGACAATGCACGTCGAAACGATCTATGCTCCACATGAGGCGCTGCATATCGCTCGGTGCACTGGCATGTTCTTGTTGGAGTTAATGAAGCACTGCGACGAAGATGGCATACCGCCAGAAAGCTCACCGGCGATGGTTACAGTCGCTCATGAGGCTACCCCCGTTTCGGAAGCAGGCTCTCCAATAGCCTCTTCAAATTTCTTGCCACTCTCATTGACGCCAAGCTCCTGCCTTTGGAAGCTCTTAGAGTTGTAGACTCTAGCGCTCTTCGCTTGGATGAACCCACTTGTATGGCGTGATGCTTTGCGTTTCGGTCAGCTTAATCATATGGACGGGAGGCGCATAGCGTCCTTTCCGACATGATCGACACTTGAGGGAAGCTTCGAGCTTCCAGATCGGTGTATCTCGCGGCCGGCGGATCGCATCCAGCGGTAGACTCGCGCGCGTCTTGCACCTGTTGCACTCAACCTCGAGCCAGCCCATGCCGCCGTTCAAGCATTGCCCGTCGTCGGAGACGGTTGCGAGGGGCCGCCATAACCCTCCATTCGGATCGACCAGGCTTCAGCTTCGGCCCGATCGGCGTTGCGAATTGCTTTGTTGGCTTCTTCGCGGGCGTGCTTGGCCTGAATGTCTGCCCCCTTGATCTGGCCGCCCCAGATGACTTCTCGCGATTTGGTCCCCATGCTGTCCAAAGCGAGGTGCGAACGGATTGGCAAATTGTCGATCCCTAGTGGGCAGAACGCGGAAAGAACTACTGCCTGTCGTGGCTGTGGAAAACCAAGGCGCGCTCAAATGCTGACCAGTTGGCGGCCCGTCCCCTTGCAATCGACACACGCCAACTCGCCCCCGACCATCTCCGGAGGAAACAGGCAGCGTCCGCTTCCGCCGCACTCCAGACAGACGATCTCGCCGGCGCCGCCTTCGACGTCCTCAACGTCGGTTTCGAATTCAGTGTTACAATTATGGGCGCAGTAAACCACCATCGAACTCGTCGCGTCCGCCGAACATGTCAGGTCATCATCGATAGCTTTTTGCAAAGACACTCTCCGGATAAATCTCGATAGCTTGAAGGCGAAGCCACTCGACAGCATCGACGAGATTGCCGGCCGTCCCGGTGGCATCAAAGCCGTTCAGCTCATCACCGAGCTTGATTTGAAAACCGCCATCCCAAAACGTGGCGATCCTAAAATTGATTTCGTTGTCGTATAGATCCTGAAGGATGCGGGAGTTTCTATCCATCACAGGTTCTCTCTCAATCCTTTGAAGAAGGAATGCCGGACCTTACCCTCGGCCGACTTGGTGCGATATTCGATTTCCGCAAGCAGCTTCGGCTCCACCCAAATACCCTTGTGCGCGATGCGCTTGGCGTAAGGTTGCGTCTTGCGAATGAGCGGCTTCAATCGCTTTTGGAGCTCTGCGGCAGATGTCTTGTCGAATCCGTGGTCGACCTTGCCCGCATAAATAAGATCGTCTCGCCTATGGCGCCCCAGATACACGCCGTCCCATTTGCCTTCATCAAGCGCGAAGCCAGCGATCGTCAATGTCTCTCTTTGTGCGCAGGTTGTCTTGACCCAGTTATTGCCCTTGCCGCTGTTGTAAGCGCTATCCCGAACCTTGGAAACCACGCCCTCCAGCCCGTTCTTGCAGGCATGCTCGAACATCTCGCGACCTTCGATCTCGAAGCTTTCACTGAAGTGCACGTCGGTCCCGGAGATGATTTTCTTCAGCTCGGCCTTGCCCTGAAACAGCGGCAGGCCGCGCAGGTCTCGTCCATTGAGATAAAGCAGGTCGAATGCCACGAGCATGATCTTGGACGATGTGCCCTTCAGCTCGTTTTGAAGAACGGAAAAATCGGTGCTGCCGTCGGCAGCAGGGACGACGATCTCACCATGATGACCGCCGACCCTGCCTTGATGTGCCATGCATCGTCGGCAATCTTCTTGAAGCGTTTGGTCCAGTCATGGCCGCGCCGTGTGAAGATGGTAACGGCTTGGTTCGCCAAATGCGTTTGGACGCGGTAACCGTCGAATTTGATTTAGTGAATCCACCGTTCGCCGGATGGCACGCGGTCCACCGCCGATGCCAAGGCCGGTTCGATGAAGCCGGGGAGGGGCGCCTTGACGCCGACCACTGGGGACTTCCGCTGACGCTGCAACGCCAATGACAAACTCCACGGAACGAACACCTTGATTCGAATCCTCACGGCCAGATTCGTTCCGCGAAGTCGGCGCCTCCGGCTGTACGAAGGAACCGATTGAATCCTCTTGCGTTTCACAGGTGCAAGGAGAGGCAACATGGCTAAAGCGAAGAAGCGGACCGCTCGCGGTCGCAACCAGGACCGTGCGCGCGTGGCGGGCGGACAGAAATATGAAGTCGGCTACGAAGCGAAGAAGACGGGCCGCTCGGCCTCGGCCGTGAAGAAGGCGGTCAAGAAGGTGGGCAGCAGCCGGAAGAAGGTGGAGCGTAAGCTGGGGCGCTGATAATTCAGTGGCCCGCAGGTTCGTGGCAAGCCGGTCGCGCGAGCGACCGGCTTTCTTGCGCCGACTGGTGCGCCATCAAGAATCTGGTCAAGTCGGGAACTGGGCAGTCGCAGCGGAATTGGACCGGTGCTGGCTCGCCGCCGAGCTGGCGGAGCGGCCCCGGCCACACCCCCCAGCCCCCCCTGCAAGCCGGGCCGTCTCTCCGCCCACACGTAGTTTCGGAGTAAGCGTATGCGTTCATCGCCCTCGATCGTCCCGGCCGACCGCCTCGACCGGGCCATTTATTTGGTGCTTGAGGACTTTGGCGCGCGTGCCGGCTGCGCCTGGCGCGAGACCGACGAACAGGACACCGACCGCGACACCATCGTTCGCGACCTGCTCTCCGGCCAATACACCTATCCCGTCCGGATCGTGGCCTTCAATGCGGTCGAGGGCCACGCGCGCGATGCGACCAGTGAGATCGCAGATGCTCTGGCAAAGGCTGCCGCTGAGAACGGCGAAATCACGCCGGCCTTACAGGCTTTCATCGAAGCTAACGCCACGAGGCCATTTGGACTGCAACTGGCACTCCCACTACGTGGGGCGGCCTAAGCAATGCGATTGCTCGTTGGCGGAGCCTTTAAGCCAATGGCATGTCGGCTACATTCCCGCACACACAGGCGTTTGTGACTCAAGCCAGACGGAGAGCTACGACAACACGCTTTTAAAGTGAATTACCGCCGCGCTCCCGATAAGGACAACAGCGGAAGCGATATATCCTATCACTTCTATTGGTCGGTTCTTGCCGTTCGCGACTAGCCATTGCAGCCACCCTATCGAACGAACAAAAGGATTAAAGAGCTTGAGAGCAGCAACTGCAATCGCAAACAACAACAGCCAGGAGTGAACCGCCAGAGCTGGAGCGACGAGCGACTCCGACCACGTGCTTGGGTCCCAATAGTCATGGAATACGAGTTTGAAGACATACCAATATTGGGGCGCAGTCATTGTCAGGTTTGTAGTCTGGGCTTCGATTAATAGTTTAGCTATGACCAGAAGCTCTGTGGCTGCGGCACGAGCCATTGCAAACACCAACACGATAGTCATGCCAATCACTGCGCCGAACACCAAAGTGAAAAATGGGGATGCTCCCCCTCGCAGAAGCCATTTGCGAATGACGAATAGGGCAATGTAGTCGGTCACGATGTTGAAGAGCACAGGCTGGATCCAATTTATAAAGAAATCGAAGCCGATTTTTTGATTGAGAATTCTGACTGCCAGTCTTAGTTCTAGGATGTAGATGGCAGTCACCACGAGAGATATCAGAGCTGACCTGCCGAACGCCTTCCAGCTCAGCAACTCTTTTCCGTATACCCGATCAAATACTTCGACCAGCGCATTTGAAACAGCGGGAGCACCCACGTTAGCCGGCTTTAGCCACTCGTTTATTGTCTTCTTCGCATCCTTTGATGTACGCCTGTCAGCGAAGGCAAAAAAGCTGGCGGTGGTAGATGCATAGAGAAAAGGAGCAGACAGTCCAAGCAGATCGAATACTTGCTTTAGAATTCCGTCGCTCATCAGATCGCCCCCACAATCTCAGCGAGCGTATAGTTCTTGCTACCGCGTTGCAATGGCAGGCTTCGAAACCCGGTCCCAACAGTTTGAAACTTGCTGCGTGCCGAAGTAGCTGGGGGCCGTCGGCGAAACGATCCCAGCGATGACCGCTATTGGGCACATTTGCTGCCGTCGCACAACGCTCCCCATCGAAGTGAACTGGGAGTCGTCGACACCTACCAGCCTTCTTACGGCCAATGGATTTGACACGTCGGGCAAAACACTGGCAGAATAGCATCATCGAGACGAGTTTGTTTTCGCCCGCGCCGGAGATCTCCGCCGCGGGTTTTTTGCGTCTGGATTGGATAGGGCTGAACGAATTTTTCAGAAAGGGAGTTTTCCAAATGACTGAAGTGGTGAAATGCAACCTTCTTTCCCAGAACGCTCTCGCGAGGGCGGCCGCTCGCCGAGCTCTGAAGCAGCGTACGTTGACCGAAATCAAATCCTTGGCGCGGACGCATACCGCGGTCGCCATGAAAACTCTCGTGCAGATCATGCGCGACAAGAAAGCTCCTGCCCATGCGCGTGTCTCGGCGGCCAATGCGATCCTTGATCGCGGCTGGGGCAAGGCGTTGCAGCCAATTGCAAGCGAAGACGGCAAGCCCCTGGAGTTTGTTCACCGCATCGAGCGGGTCATTGTGCACCCCGGCGACAAAGTGACGATGGAAGCGCAAATCGAGGAGAGCGTGCAGCGAGTACCGATCAGCGTTCTCGGTAGCCTCGGCGCGATGCGCGATTACAATGCCTCTCACGAAGGGCTTTGGCAGCGTTCGCAGGAACAGCCATGAGCGAATTACTCGAGAAGCTGCTTCAAGCGCGTGCTGAGTCCCGGCAAGAGGCGGAATGGCCGCTGTGGATCGTGCAGGCGCTGGCGCACAACCCCGAGAACCCTCCGGTAGTTGACTCGCCGACCAAAGCGGCCCCATCGAATACCGATCAATGACGCAATATTCGGGTATTGAAGCGCGTATCGAACGCTTGAGCTGAAAAAGCCCGGGGAAGGCCGCGGACTCTCGTTTTCGATGGGACTAGGCAGTCTACCCATGGGGATCTTGGATCCCGGGGTCGGAGCGGAAATACATAGCGACCCAGGCTGGTTCGCAGCACGTTCCTGTTGCCCGTCTGTTCTTATGGTCTCCGGGGAATTATACCTCCCGTACCCAGTCGCGACGTGGGGCGCTGAATTAGAAGTTCTGTGGTAGGCGATTGTTACCTTAGCGGGTAACCAGCTGGCAGACTGAGAGAATCGATTCGGCGCTCCGCGCAGCCTCGACCGGCGCCAATAGCGGCAAGGTTCAATGCTCAACCGTGTGTACGTGTGTGAAGCAGGTTACAATCAGCCTGAAAAATAAAGGATGCGGCGCCTAGTCCGGATTCATTACGGGCTTTTTGCTTGACTAAAGCGGCGCCGACCCCCACTTTACGCCTGCTCGTTAAAAGTTCCGCCCGCTGCCAGATCTTAACCAAAAAGTCAACTGGCGGCGGTAGGAACATCGACGGGCTCTTTCTGTTGCCAGAGAGGCCCATTACCCAAAGGGTTGGAACCATGTCCAGAGAAGCCGCCGCTGCCGGAGAACGGTCGAAAGGCCGTCCGCAAGTGATGCTGGACGATTGTAGACTTCAATTGCCCAGCGACAACATCTTCCGATTTTGTGCCCAGAACGGCATGCCCCACATCCGTGACGATGTGGAAGAGGTTATTTCGTTGCGCACCGCAGCTGAGATCGAAGCTGAACGTTTGGCGCATAAGAAGAAAACCAAAGCTATTTAACGTCTATATCTGAAAAAAGCGAGGTCGGGCGCGGGGATATCGCGCCTGATGCTATTTTGTTATCTACTCCCGGCTGCTATTTTGGTCAGCTTCCCCGAATCGGAAGCATTCCTCAGACCGGGAACCATCCAGTGAGTATTTCTGGTACCTTTTTGCTTAGCCCCACCATTTTTGAGCGGTGGAAGGATTATGAGAGCTTTCGCAGCGACATTCATTCTTGCTGCGCGATCCTTGAGCAACGCACGGGACTATCAATTTCAATACCCGCTCTCTCAAAAGAGGTGCCGGACGCGCTGTTTGCCGCCCATGCAGCTTGGCAACAGGAGATGGCTCTATGGTTACGTGACCTGTTGCCGGGAACCACCGAGGAACTAAGCCATCTCAAGAAGTCCGCAATTCTACTAGCCAAGCTATGTGAGTTCGGCTGCATCGTTGTGTCTGGGAACGGGCATAGGAACGACGGTCCAGGCCGCCGTAGCCTTTCCTCGGGCGATCACTTGGTGCCCCCACCCACCCGCCTCAAGGCGAAGGAAATCCGTAAGTTCAAGGATGGCGGCTGTGCCTATATTGGGTGGCTGATTTGCTATCATCTCTGCGAGTTTTTCGAGCGCCATCGTGACGACAAGACTGATCCATTTGAATCTCGCGTGACTGAAGAATTCGAGGTCGACATGGTATCTGGTTTGCTGAGTGCAAAAGTCTCCGCTCAGAGCGTCCATCTCGTTCTGAAGGCACTCTTCATTCGCGACTAGCTCGTAGCGCATGTTCTGAAAAAACGAAGTTGAATTGTGGGATCGGGGACGCGGGCGCGCTAAGCCGCAGCCGGTCCGAACCACATCGTCAACGCCTCCGCGTGTCCGCGTTGGCTCCCATCTCCCACCCAGGCCACATGTCCGTCGGGCCGCACCAGCACGGCGCCTGGTGCCGCGACTTGTCCGATCGCCGGGAGCTGCCACGGGCCTTCGCACTCGGCGTCGATGCGATCGATGCGACCTGCCCAGGGCGCGATGTCGAGGCCGCCTGTCTTGCTGAAATTGAGCAGCAAGCCGCGCGCGCCGTGCAGCAGCGTGAACAGTCGCAGCGGCTGCCCGTCGACCGTCAAATCGAGATCGGGCATGCGGCGCCCGAGCAGTGGATGTCCTTTGCCGAGATCATAGTGCACGTCGAGCCCGCTCATCATCGCGCCAAAACGCCGGCGCGGCGCGTCCATCGCGAGCAGTTCGGAGACGACCTCACGCGCGGCCTTGAGGCCGTCCTCGCCGCGGCGGAGCAGGGCGATTTGCGCCATGGTGTTGCGCAGCACGCGCGCGGCGACGGGATGGCGCTCTGTGTGGTAGGTGTCGAGCAGGCTGTCCGGCGAAACGCCTTTGACCACTTGCGCGAGCTTCCAGCCGAGATTGACCGCGTCCTGCACGCCGATGTTGAGGCCTTGTCCGCCGACGGAATGATGGATATGCGCGGCATCGCCGGCGAGCAGCACGCGTCCCTTGCGATAGAACACGGCCTGCCGTGCTGCATCGGTGAAGCGGGAGATCCAGGACGGACGGTGCAGTCCGAAGTCGGTGCCGTACACCGCGACGAGAGCCTCGCTGAGATCGCGCAAGCCGGGTTCGCCGGTGCGGTCGAGCGTCGCTTCGGTCACGACCACCAGCATGCGTCCGCTCTCGGTCTTGCTGAGGCCGTGAAAGCCGAGCGCGTCGTGGCGCAGGCCCCAGGCCGGCTCGCAAGCCGGTTCTTGGCGCATCTCGACCTCGGCTATGAGGTTGCTCAGCGTCGGACCTGTGCCGGCGAACTCGATGCCGGCGGCCTTGCGCACCAGGCTGCGGCCGCCGTCACAGCCGACCAGATAGTTTGTGCGCAAGGTCTCGCCGTCGGAGAGCGTCACGTCGATGCCGGTCTCGTCCTGCGCGAAGCCCGTCACCTCGAGGTTCCGATAGATCGGCACCGCGAGCTCGCTGACCCAGTCGGCCAGGATGCGCTCGATGTGGCTCTGCCGCAATGCGAGCCCGTAAGCGTGCCTGGTGGGGAGGTCGCCGATGTCGAGCCTGGTCCAGGCGAAGCCCGCGAGCTGGGTGATCTGGCCTTCGCGCAGGAAACGATCCGCGACGCCGCGCTGATCGAGGATCTCGATGCTGCGCGCGTGCAGGCCGCCGGCGCGCGTGCCGACCAATTCCTGATCGGCGCGCCGTTCGACCACGGCAACGTCGACCTGCGCGAGCGCGAGCTCCGCGGCCAGCATCAAGCCGGTCGGGCCACCGCCGACGATCACCACGGTGTGGTCGGTCGCGTCGCCGGCGCGGGCCGGTGTGGTGTGGCCGCGCGGCCGGGACGTCGGAAGCAATACGGACATGTGGTGACCCTCTCGAGTTTGGATATTGTTCGGGTCGAGGGTTCTACGGCAGGGCCGGGGGCTTGAAGCAAGCCCCTTGCGCACCACATATCTGAGTGGGGAGAGGAAATCCCTCTTCCGCGTTCGCCGCGTTGACACGTCGGGCAAAACACCGGCATGAATGGCATCATCGAGATGCGTGCCGCCCGCGGGAGCGGCCTAGTCGTCCTTCGACAAATCGCCGGGCTTGGTGGGAAGGTCGATGGTGCCGCCGTCGCCGTGCACGAGATCGCGGCCCTTGTCCTCGGTCTCACCGGCGTCTTCAACGATGGCCTCTCGCGTGTTGCGCTCCTTGTCGATGCGCGGCTTTTGTCCTGGAAGATTTCGCGACGTCTGTTGGGACGTAGTGTTGCGTGTCATCTGCCGGTCCTCCTGTTTGCGGTAACGCAGCCTTGGCGAATTCGTTCGTTTGACACGTCGGGAAAAACACTGGCAGAATGGTATCATCGAAAGACGTTTTGTTGAGCCCGCGCGGAGCGATCTGCGGCGGGCTTTTTAATTCAACGAGGTTTTGACACGTCGGGCAAAACACCGGCAGAATGACATCATCGAGACGAGTTGGTTCACCCGCGCGGAAAACATCCGCCGCGGGTTTTTTCGTCTCGATTCGAGATCGGACGGCGGTGGCGCATTGCGGCCACGCACTCGTCAAACCTGGAGCGCCGATCGGCGCGCCGTCGTCCGAACCATTGCTGGCCGTGCACGCGCGAACGTGCCGGTCGCGGCGCTGGGCGTTTGCTCGCGCCGCTGCGGTCTCCGGTCGCGGAGATCGGACACTGGTGGGAGCCGGACAAATTGATGGGCTATTGCGTCGCGCTTTACTTCGCAAAACTCCTGGTCTGGGACAAGGTCCTCGGCATTGGCTCCACGGACGCCTTGGCGGGATTTGCGGCGATCACAGCCAACCTGGTTGTGTCCTTCTACTTCGCCAAGCGCGGCTTCGAAAATGTCGCAAGGATCATCAAGCGGTGAAGATGCCAGATGATGAAATCAGGGCAATCGTTGCCGAGACGCTGGCCGAGCAACACAGGCTTCAGCAGGCGAATATCGATGCGATCGTATTGAGGACGGTGGCATCGGTGCTGGCCTCTTTTGGAATCGAGGATGACGACCGAAAGGAGCTGAGGGCTGATTTTCAGCACCTACGCCGATGGCGAACGAGCGTGGAGCAGGCGCAGAGCTACACCTTCAAGGCCGTCATTACAGTGATCGCCACCGGCCTGATGGGTGCGGTTTGGCTAGGCGTCAAGGTCGTGCTCGGCAAGTGAGCCTCAACCGCGACGACATTGCTGCACTTCCACTCACGTCATTCCTCGCCAATGGACCGTCTCATGTACAGAATTCGCATTGTCGATGCATCCGATGAGGACATCGCCGAGACATTGACCGATCTGCATCGGTTGACGTTCTTCGATGCGGCTGCCTTGCCACAATTCGAGTTAGGGGCGTGGTGGCTTGCCTATCACGGCGATGAGGCGGTAGCCTTCGCCGGTGTCGTGCCCTCAACGCACATTCGAAATGGCGGCTATTTCTCCAGGGTCGGTGTGTTGCAGCGGCATCGGGGACGTGATCTTCAGTGCAGGCTGATGCGGGTGATCGAGTCGAGGGGACGGCGTATTGGATGGGACAGCATCGTCTCGGATACGACGGACAATCCGGTGTCTGCCAATAATTTCATCCGGGCGGGCTATCGGCTCTTTGAGCCCCAAGTGCCCTGGGCTTGGTCGCATACGCTTTACTGGCGAAAGCGGCTTCGCTGAGCGAATGGAGCCAGGTTTCCCGCGGTGCGAAACGTGATTCGCGCAACGTAAAATGGTTCGCGCGAGATGAAGCGCAGCACGAAACGTCCAAGGGCCCGGCGGCTTGACAGCTGCCGGGCCCTTTTTTGCGTATTCGAGCGATGCGGGTGAAGCACTTGCGAAGTCAGCGGTGGCGGGCTTTAAGTTTGCTCTCGCAGGAAATTCGGCGACCACAAGCCGATGTAAGGGAGCTCTATCGATGCCCACCAAGCCTCAATTGCCGGAACGTTCGCCGCGGACGACGGGAGGGCTGACCGCACTCGATGGTCTACTGGTCGTCGATTTCACGCGTGTGGTTGCCGGTCCGGCCTGTACGCAGACGCTTGCCGATTTCGGCGCGCACGTCATCAAGATCGAGAATCCGGACGGCGGCGACGACACGCGTGCGTATGAACACGCCGAGATCGGTGGAGAGAGTGCTGCCTATCTCAGCTTGAATCGCAACAAGCGCGGTATCGCGCTCGACCTGACCGTACCGGAGGCGCGTGAGATTGCGCTGGATCTGATTCGCAAGGCCGACGTCGTCGTCGAGAACTTTTCCAGCGGGGTCATGAAGAAATTTGGTCTCGATTATGAAGCTGTTGCGCCGCTCAATCCGCGGCTGGTCTATTGCTCGATCTCCGCCTACGGGCGCACCGGACCGTTTGCCTCGCGTCCCGGTTTTGATCCGATCACGCAGGCGGAAAGCGGCTTCATGTCGCTTAACGGATTTGCCGATGGACCGGCGGTTCGCACCGGCCCGCCCATCGTGGACATAGCGACGGGGATGTCTGCCTGCAACGCCATCCTGCTGGCGCTGTTGGCGCGGGATCGGCACGGTCGCGGCCAGCATGTCGAGGTCGCCTTGTTCGACATCGCCATGGGCATGACGAGCTTCTACGGCATGGCTTATCTGATCAACGGCGAGAACCCTGGGCGGTTCGGTAATTCGCCGAGCGGGTCTCCCACCGTCGGCGTCTACGAGGCCTCCGATGGGCCGCTCTACATCGCGTGTGCCAACGACCGGCTCTATCGCAGGCTGGTCGTCGAGGTGCTGAACAGGCCTGATCTCATCACCGATCCGCAGTTTGCAACGCGCAAAGCCCGCTCCGAGCACAAGGAGCTTTTGCGAGCAGCCATTGCGGAGGTCTTTGCAAGCGATACCCTCGAGAGCTGGATGGCGAAGATGAAGCTCGCCAACATCCCGGTCGGCTATCTCCGGACGGTCGAGGAGGGGTTCAATGCACCGGAGGCGCGAGAGCGCCATCGCTTGAGCCGGATTCCGCATCGTACGGCGGAGTGGGTCCCGAACATCGAGCCACCGATTACCATGAGCCTGACCGGTTCGGTTGATCCTGTGGCTGCTCCGCTGCTGGGCGAGCACACGGAGCAGGTTTTACGTGATACGCTCGGTTATGACGAGCGTCGGATATCGCAGTTCACCCAAGGGGGTGTCTTTGGCTCAGGTAAGCCCTCGGCGTCGGTTTGAGCCTGAGGGGCTGATCCTGCAGGCCAAGCCTGGCGCGATTCGCAGTTCACGGCGTCGCGATATCGCCTTCGCGACATCGCATCCTTCCCGGGCGGCCGGATTCAGGGCGACCATACCCAGCGGGCGCCGCCTCGGCTTGATTTGGCAAAAGTCTCGCCTCATAACTGCGTGAAAGCGAGGGATACCAATGGCGCCTGGTCAAGAGCCGAGCGTGGGTCAGCCCGCGGGGGCGCAATCCGATGAACGTGCCCATGCGGCAATGGTCGCGAAGGCCCGGGCGCTCGTACCACGGCTGCGAGACCGCGCAGCACGAACGGAAGAGCTGCGGCACCTGCCGCCGGAGACCGAACTGGACCTGCACGAGGCCGGCCTGTTCCGGATGCTCCAGCCCAGGCGCATTGGCGGCGCAGAACTCGACTATGTCGCCTTGATCGATTGCGCGGACCTCCTCGGACAAGCAGACGCCTCGGTGGCCTGGAATCTGGCCAATCTGGCGAGCCATCACTGGATGCTCGGTATGTTCGAGCCGTCGGCGCAGGATCTGGTCTGGGGCCGTGATCCGGACGCGCTGATCGCATCCTCGTTCATATTTCCCGCCGGACGCGCCACGAGAGTCCAGGGGGGATACCGGCTCCATGGCAGCTGGCCGTTCTCCTCGGGCGTTGCCTCCTGCGCATGGAACATGCTCGCAAGCGTGGTTTACTCCGACGATGAGGCAGACGGCATCGAGTATCGGATATTTCTGCTGCCGAAAGCCGACTACAAGGTCCTTGATACCTGGAATGTCGCGGGACTGCGCGGCACAGGGTCTTGCGACGTGGAGGTCAGGGACGTTTTCGTGCCCGACTATATGACGATCGCGGTAGGCGATCTTGCCGGCGGTCCGACTCCGGGGAGCGAGCTCAATCCCAATTCGCTGTATGCGCTCCCCGTGTTCGCGCTGTTTCCTTACGTCCTCTCCGGCGTCGCGCTGGGGAACGCGCAGGCGTGTCTCGACGATTATGCGGAGGTCGTCCGTCATCGCATTTCCACCTACAACCACGCCAAGCTGAGCGACTTTCAAAGCACCCAGATCAAGATCGCAGAGGCCTCGGCGAAGATCGACGCCGCACGCTTGATCATGCGCTCGGCCTGTCTGAATGCCATGGAGGATGCGCGGCGCGGTCATGTCCCCGATATGGCGACCAAGACCAGATACCGGCGCGACGGGGCTTATTCAGTAAACTCCTGCACGGATGCGGTTTCGATGCTGTTTGCCGCGAGCGGAGCGCGGGGTTTGTTCACGACGGGCGTGTTGCAGCGGCAGTTCCGCGATGCGCACGCGATCAACTCGCATCTCGCGTTCAATTTCGATGCGGCCGGGACCAATTATGGACGCGTGGCGCTGGGCCTGCCGTCCGAGAATCTCACGCTTTGAGGCCGGCCGATGAATGATCTGCCGAAGCAACCGGCCGTTCCCGATCCAGCCAACGAATTCGCGAACGACAGCTCGCCGATCGATCCCCGTGATTTTCGCAGCGCGCTTGGCACCTACGCTACGGGCGTGACGATCATCACGGCCGCGGCGCCTGATGGCAAGCCCTATGGCCTGACATGCAATTCGTTCGCCTCGGTCTCCCTGAATCCTCCGCTGGTTCTTTGGAGCTTGGTCGTCTATTCGTCCAGTTTGACCATCTTCCAGAACGCCAGTCATTTCACCGTCAATGTGCTTGGCGCTTCGCAACAGGCGCTTGCGAGCAAATTCGCCAAGTCGTCGGATGACAAGTTTACCGGTGTTGACTGGACGCCGGGCCTCGGCAACGCGCCGGTGCTCGCCGAGAGCGTCGCCAATTTTCAATGCCGCTCGGTCAATCGCTATTACGGCGGCGACCATGTGATCTTTCTCGGTGCAGTCGAGGCCTACGCTTACAATGCGACGGAGCCGCTGCTGTTCGCGCGGGGCGCCTTTGGTCGATTTCTCGCCGACGACGAGCCCAAGAAGTTACCCTAACGTGCTTCAGCTCGCGCTGGACGGTTCAGCGTTCCCGCGCCGAAAGCTTGTAGATTTCGAGTGCATCCGCATCCGCGCCTCGCGCGGCCTTGGCGAGCCTGAAAAGTTGTCCCGCAAGCGAAGCCATGGGCACCGGCGTTGACGTCGTCTGCGCGACATCGGCAACCGTATCGAGGTCCTTGAGCATTGTAGCGATGTGACCGAGCGGCGGTGAGTGAATGCCCTGGACCATCCGCGGCACGAACAGCTGAAGCGGAATGGAGTCCGCGAAGCCGCCGGCGAGTGCTTCGGGTAACCGGTTGGCGTCGATTCCGGCGTTCACGGCAAGGCGCGTTGCTTCGGCAAGCACAGCCATCGCGCATCCGACAATCACCTGGTTGCAGAGCTTTGTAGTCTGGCCGGCGCCGGTCGGGCCCATGTGGGTGAACCTGCGTGCCATAGCGAGCACATAGGGCCGAACCCTCTCGATGTCGCCTGTTTCTCCGCCGGCCATGATCGCAAGGGTGCCTTCCTCGGCGCCCTTGGTGCCGCCAGACACCGGTGCATCGACCCAGCTCGCGCCATTCGCAGCTTTCAGCCGCGCTGCAAGGTCCCGTGCGGCGTCAGGATGGATCGATGAAAAGTCGACCACGAGCTTCCCTGTTCCGGCAGCGGTTGAAAGGCCTTCAGGCCCGAAGATCACCTCTTCAACGGCGGCGGCATCGGTCACGCACATGAAGACGATGTCCGAGCCCTCCATCAAGTCGCGTGGGGTGGCTGCACGCCTGGCGCCGGCCTCGACGAGCGCGGCCACCTTCCCTTCCGAACGATTCCAGACAGTGACCTGATGGCCGGTCTCGAGCAGGCGCCGGGTCATGGGTGTCCCCATCAGTCCAAGGCCGAGATAGCCGAGCCGCTCGACGCCTTGCGGGTTTGTCCTGCTCGCTTCAGCCATAGGTTGCCTCCATCTGTCGCTCCGCGACCCTGCATTACCATACATGGCACATGCCACGACGAAACCGGCCGGCCCGCATGGCTTGCTTGATTGTTTGAACCATGAAACATTTGCGGCGGTCGGATTGGATGGCGCCGGTCGGCGCCGGAGCAGCGGAGTGGGCACGATGCGAACCGTTTCGAAGTGGATCCTGGCTTTGGGGGCGGCAGCGGCAGTGAGTGCGAGTGCAGGCTCGTCATGGGCGCAGCAGACGATCCGCGTCGGCTGGACGATTCCGGCTGAGGAATCCAAGTACTGGATGATGCGCCGCCCGGCTGAGTTTCCCAATATCGGCAAGACCTACAACATCGAATGGACCCAATTTCAGGGCACCGCTCCGATGACGCAGGCATTGGCGGCCGGCGCGCTGGATTGCGCGACGCAGGCGCCGCTGTCGCTCGCCAACGGCGTGGTTGGCGGCAACCTCAAGGCCTACATTGTGGCGCAGCACGTCTTCGAGAAGCCCGGCGGATTCTCGGTCTACTGGGCCGTCATGGACGACTCCCCGATCAAGTCAATCGCCGATCTCAAAGGCAAGACGGTCGGGATCTCCGTGATCGGCGGCGGCACGCAAGGCCCGTTCAATCTGCTGCTGAAGCAGAATGGCGTCGATCCGGCCAAGGACATCAAGCTGGTCGAGGTCGGCTTTGCCATCTCTGAAGATGCGCTGCGGCAGGGCCGTGTCGATGCGGTCAACATGAACCAGCCGTTTGCCGCGCGCGCGGAGGCAAAGGGCGGCACTCGCAAACTCTTCTCGCTGTCGCAGGCCATGCCAAACATCGTGCATATCCTGGAAGCCTGCCGTGCGGATTTCGTCGACAAGAACCCGGAGCTGGTGAAGGCTTACGTGCGTGACATCACCTCCGGCATGAAGAAAGTGCTGGCCAACCGCGAAGAGACGTTGAAGGTGGTCAACGAAGTCCTGAAGGCACCTATTCCGGTTCTCGAGACCTATCTGCTCAAGGACAATGATTTCGGCCGCGATCCCGGTGCGGCACCGAATTTCCCCGCGATCCAGAAGATGCTGGACATCTACGCGGAGACAGGGATGCTACCAAAATTGGATGTCGCGCAATTCAAGCATTCGACGATTGTCGCTCCTTTGCAATAGGCGATCGGGCGAACGATCCGAGCGAGGAGGTCGCGGCATGAAGATGCACGTATGAAGAAGTTGCGATCACGGATCACGACGGATGGCCTCGACCGAGCCCCGCACCGCGCGTTCATGCGCGCCATGGGGCTCGACGACGCTGCGATTGCCAAGCCGATGGTGGGCGTCGTCAGCATGAAGGGCGAACAGACGCCCTGCAACATGACCCACGACTTCCAGGTCGCGGCGGCCAAGACGGGCATCGAGGAGGCCGGCGGGACGCCGCGCGAGTTTTCGACCGTGTCGGTTTCCGACGGCATCAGCATGAATCACGAGGGGATGAAGTTCTCCCTGTTTTCGCGGGAGTTGATTGCCGATTCGATCGAAGCCGTCGTCCATGGTCTCGCCTATGATGCGCTGATCGGATACGGCGGATGCGACAAGACGCTTCCCGGCGTGATGATGGGGATGGTCCGGTGCAACGTGCCGTCCATTTTCATCTATGGCGGTAGCTCGCTGCCGGGCCGTGTGGACGGGCGGACCCTGACCGTGCTCGACTCCTATGAGGCTGTCGGCAGCTTCATGACCGGAGAGATCGACGGCGCCACGCTCGAGCGGATCGAGCGCGCCTGCCTGCCGACCATCGGCGCGTGCGCCGGGCAGTTCACCGCGAACACCATGGGGATGGTGTCTGAAGCGATGGGCCTCACCATTCCCAACGTGTCGATGGTGCCGGGCGTCTATGCCGAGCGCGCGCAGATATCCAGGCGGGCGGGGCGCCTCATCATGGAGATGCTGGAGCGCGGCGGGCCCTTGCCGCGCGACATCGTGACGCGGAAATCCCTGGAAAACGGTGCGGCAATCGTGGCTGCAACGGGTGGTTCGACCAATGCTGCGCTGCATCTGCCGGCGATCGCGAACGAGGCCGGGATCGCATTCACGATCGATGATGTCGGCGAGGTTTTTGCGAGGACGCCGCTGATCGGAAACCTGCGACCTGGAGGCAAATATACGGCGAAGGATGTCTACGATATCGGCGGCGCCGCCGTGGTGATCCGGGAGCTGATCCAGAGCGGGCATATTGATGGCAGTTGCCTGTCCGTCATGGGGCGTACACTTGCCGAAGAATATGGCGCCGCCAACGCACCCGACGGAGAGGTCGTTTACGCGGCTCGGGCGCCAATCATGCCCGATGGCGGCGTGGCAGTGCTGAAGGGAAACCTCTGTCCTGATGGCGCGGTGATCAAGGTCGCGGGCTTGAAAAGCCAGATGTTCGAAGGTGTGGCGCGCATCTTCGAAGACGAAGAAGCTTGTGTCGCAGCGGTTCGCGACCGCAGCTACAGTGCGGGCGACGTGCTTGTGATCCGCAATGAAGGGCCGGTGGGCGGTCCAGGCATGCGCGAGATGCTTGGCGTCACCGCGCTGATCTATGGACAGGGCATGGGCGAGAAGGTGGCCCTGATCACGGATGGACGATTCTCTGGCGCCACTCGCGGAATGTGCGTCGGCTATGTGTCTCCCGAAGCCTTCGTTGGCGGTCCGCTGGCGCTGGTTCGCGATGGCGACAAGATCCGGATTGATGCTGCAAATCGGCGGATGGATATGCTCGTCGACGAGCAGGAACTCACTGCTCGCCGGCACAATTGGAAGCCGCGTCCGCCTCGTCACCGTGCTGGCGCCCTCGCGAAATATGCGCGATTGGTTGGCCAGGCGCCAGGCGGTGCTGTCACGCATGAAGGGCCCGCAGAATGGCCCTGGTTCGAATGACGCGGCGCACCTGCTCGGAAACAGTCGGTAGTCTGGCAAATTTCTTGCTAAGCTCGTGCCGCTGACGGGGACGTTCAGCGAGTCTGTTGCGCAGGATTCGCGCGAGTGAAGTGAGACGGGATGAAGGTAGTGCCTTCGAGATCGAGCGAATGGGTGAGACCGGTGAGGCCGCAAAAACCGGCTTCTGCAATCATCGAGATCGAGCGCGTCTCGCAGGTTTTCCAGACCTCGACGCGCAAGGATCATGTGGCGCTATCGGACATCTCGCTGACGATCGACGAGGGGGCCTTCGTCTCCATCCTTGGTCCGTCCGGCTGTGGCAAGTCGACCTTGCTTTACGTCGTCGGCGGCTTCGTCAGCCCGACCAGCGGCTCAGCAAAGATAAAGGGACGGACAATCACGGGGCCAGGGCCGGATCGCGGTCCGGTGTTTCAGGAATTCGCGTTGTTTCCGTGGAAGACCGTGCTGGGTAACGTGATGTATGGCCCGCGTCAGCAGGGCGTGCGGGCTACTGAGGCGGAAGCGCAGAGCCGGGCCCTGATCGAGATGGTCGGACTCAAGGGCTATGAGGGCTTCTATCCCAAGGAATTGTCCGGCGGCATGAAGCAGCGCGTGGCACTGGCCCGAACGTTGGCTTACCATCCTGAGGTTCTGTTGATGGACGAGCCATTCGGTGCGCTCGATGCTCACACCCGGACGCGCCTGCAGAACGATCTCCTGAACATCTGGGAGCGTGATCGCAAGACGGTGCTGTTCGTCACCCACTCGGTGGACGAGGCCGTCTTCCTGTCGGACAAGGTCGTCATGATGTCGACATCGCCCGGCCGCATC
The DNA here is from genome assembly GCF_054056555.1 of Bradyrhizobium sp. LM2.9. NCBI lineage: Bacteria > Pseudomonadati > Pseudomonadota > Alphaproteobacteria > Hyphomicrobiales > Nitrobacteraceae > Bradyrhizobium > Bradyrhizobium sp. LM2.9. Next base: position 3,376,011 of record NZ_JBSRYJ010000002.1, on the reverse strand, counting down.
CGCGACGTCATCGACATCGACCTGCCGCGGCCACGCCGGCGTAACGAGCTGCTGCTTGACCCGCGCTACCAGAAATACGTCGTCGAGATCGAGCGGATGTTCGACGAGAGCGACCTAATTGGGTCTTCGTCATGATATCGCCTGCTGCCTTGGCGAGACGTGCTGCCCCGGTGCTTGCCTGCATCGGATTGCTCGCAATGTGGCAGGTGGCGTCGTTCGCGCTAAAGAATGACAGCTTTCCAACGGCGATCGAGGCGATCCGGGCGATTCCGGACATTCTTGGCGATAGGGAATCGCTGATCAATATCCTGGCCTCGCTGCGCCGCATGGCGATCGGGTTCGGCATAGCGGTATTGATCTCGATTCCGCTGGGCCTGTTGATGGGCCGCAGCCGGGCCGTCGCGGCCTTCTTCAATCCGCTGCTGATGATCATCTATCCGGTGCCGAAGGCGGCCTTGATGCCGATCATCATGCTGTGGCTGGGCGTCGGCGACGTCACGAAGACGCTGGTGATCTTCCTGGGCGTCAGCCTGCCCGTGATCTATCACAGCTTCGAGGGCGCCAAGGCAGTGGAAGAGAAAATGCTCTGGTCGGGCGCCGCAATGGGGCTTTCACCTGCGCAACGGCTGGTCCGGATTGTGCTGCCGGCGGCGCTTCCGGAAATTCTGACCGGGTGCCGCACGGGACTCGTGCTGGCGCTGATCACGATGATCACCAGCGAGATGATTGCCCGCCAGTCGGGCGCCGGCAATATCCTGTTCAACGCGCTCGACATGGGCCAATACGACACCGTCTTCGCAATGATCATCATCGTTGGGGCGATGGGAATCTGCCTGGATGCGATCTTCGAGCGGATTCGCGCAAGGCTGGTGCGGTGGTCCGAGCCTCAGTTCGACATGCCGCTGAGCTTCTCATGATATCGCGCCTTCACTCCGCAAGCATCATCCTCGGGCTCGCGCCAATCGTGCTGGTGCTCGCGCTGTGGCAGGGCCTCGTATCATTTGGCTTTGCGCCTGCAGTCTTGCTGCCGCCGCCGGGATACGTCTTCGGCCGGCTGCTCCAGCAACTTTTTTCCTGGACGTTCCAGCAGGATATCGCGGCGACCCTGCTCAGGTTGTTTGCCGGCTTCGCGATTGCGGTCGTGCTCGGTGTCAGCGTCGGCATCGCCGCTGCCGCCAATCCGGCCATCAACGCCGTGGTTCGGCCGATCGTTCGCGTATTGGCGCCGTTGCCCAAGGTTGCGCTTTATCCGGCACTTCTGTTGCTGCTCGGCTTCGGACACGGATCGAAGATCACGCTGGTGGCGGCAGACGCACTCTTTCCCATTTTGCTCTCCACCTATTACGGCGCGTCGACAGTGGAGCAGAAGCTGATCTGGTCGGCCATGGCGGCGGGAACGCCGCGCTATGAGATCCTGTTCAAGGTGGTGCTGCCGGCGGCGATGCCGTCGATCCTGACCGGTTGCCGGATCGGCCTTGTCATTTCCTGCATCGTGGTGTTTCTGGCCGAGATGATCACGTCGACGGATGGGCTCGGACATGCGCTCGTCACGGCGGCCCGGACTTTTCAGGCCGTCGATATGTTCGTGCCGCTAATCACGATCTCGCTGCTGGGGTTGATCCTGAATGGTCTGCTGGGGGCCGTGCGCGCGTACCTGCTGCGGGGTTTCCCCGAAGCATGAACTGCGAAGAAGAAACCAGAAGACGGGAGTAGACCATGCTGGCTGATCGCATTGAGGCTAAATGGATCGACGCATTTTGCGAGATCTTTGAACGATGCGCCGTCAAGGCCGGCGATACCGCCGCGATCCTCTCGGAAACCCAGTCACGTGCGTTGAATGTTCATCTGGCGGAGCTCGCGCTGCTGCGGATGGGCGCGCGGCCGTTTCACGTGGTTATGCCGACCCCGCGTAACCGGAATATTGTTCCGGTTCGCTCAACGGGGGCGAGTGAGGCGATCCAACGGCTTGGGCCGGTCATCACCGCGCTTCAACAGGCCGGCTTTGTGGTGGATTGCACCATCGAGGGTCTGATGCATGCCGTGGAGACACCAGAGATCCTCAAGGCCGGTGCGCGCATCCTGGTGATCTCCAACGAGCATCCCGAGGCGCTGGAGCGGATGGTGCCGGATCCGGCGCTGGAGAAGCGCGTTCGCGCAGCGGCGAAGATGCTGCGCGGGACCAAGCGGATGCGAGTGACCTCAAAAGCCGGCACTGCGCTCGACGTCGATATGGTCGGCGCGTCCACGGTCGGCGTGTGGGGGTGGACGGACAAGCCCGGTACGTTGGCGCATTGGCCCGGCGGCATCGTTGTCAGCTTCCCCAAGAGCGGAACGATCAATGGCACGCTGGTGATGGCGCCCGGCGACATCAACCTGACCTTCAAGCGTTACCTGACATCTCCGGTGAAGATGACACTGAAGGACGATTATGTCGTCGAGCTCGACGGCGAGGGCACGGATGCCGCGATGATGCGCGCCTATCTCGCGGCCTGGGGCGATCGGGAAGCCTATGCGGTATCCCATGTCGGTTTCGGCATGAATCCGGGCGCGCGCTACGAGGCGCTGTCGATGTATGACCAGCGCGACACCAACGGCACGGAGATTCGCGCCGTCTCCGGCAACTTCCTGTTTTCGACCGGGGCCAATGAATTCGCCGGCCGCTACACGGCGGGCCATTTCGATCTGCCGATGATGGGGACGACGATTGAGCTCGATGGCGTCGCAGTGGTGCGTGAAGGGGTGCTTCAGGACGTCTTCGGCTAGAGCGTTTTCGAGCGAAGTGGATACCGGTTCGCGTGAAGAAAACGCGTCAAAACAAGAATCTAGAGCTTCGGTTCTGATTCGATCAGAACCGATAATGCGCTAGCCGCGATCGAGCACCGGTGGCCGCGCCAGGTCGAAGTGCCGGAGCAGGTCGACCATGGCCTGAAGCCGCTTCACCCGATAAGCGTCGACGTCCATACCTGAATAATCGAGAAAGCCTGCGCCTGTGCGCAGGCCGATCCGGCCTTCGTGCATATTGCGGGTAATGACGCCCGGCGCGCGATACCGGTCACTGCCAAGTGCGTCCTCGAGATACCGGCTGGCGTAGTACAAAATGTCGCCGCCGCCCCAGTCGATGAATTCGAGCAGCCCGAGCACGGCGTAGCGGAAGCCGAAGCCGTAGCGGATCGCCTTGTCGATCTCTTCGGCGCTGGCGACGCCTTCCTCGACCATGCGCGCGGCCTCGTTCATCGCGAGCGCCTGGATGCGCGGAACGATGAAGCCGGGCGTCGCCGCGCAGACCACCGGCACCTTGCCGATGCCTTCGAGCAGCGCCTTGACCTCGTCGATGATGGCAGGATCGGTAGCCTTGCCGGGCGAAACCTCGACCAGCGGTATCAGATAGGCCGGATTGAGCCAGTGCACGTTGAGGAAGCGTCGGGGGTTCACGATGGCACCTGAGAGATCGTCGACGAGAATGGTCGACGTCGTTGAGGCGATGATCGTATCCGGGCCGATCTGCTTTGAAGCCGCCCCCAGGATCTCTCTCTTCAGTTCGACGACTTCGGGGACCCCCTCAAAGACTATTCCCGCGTCGGATAGTGCAACACCGCTCTGGCTGGCCGGCACCACCGAGATACGTGCGATGAGCGGATCGACATCCGCCTCGGTCACTAGCCCCAGCTTCGACAGGCTGGCAAAGGTCTTCCTGACCTCGCCGAGCGCATCTGCCTCCAGCCTGGCGAAATCTTCCGCTGAGCGGGCCTTGATGTCGATCATCGTGACCGTATGCCCCGCGTAGGCGAACGCGACGGCGATGCCGCGGCCCATGCGGCCGGCCCCGAGACAGGCAATGTTAGCTCGGCTGGTCATCGGTCAAAATCCCTTGCGAAGAAGCGTCTGCAGTTCGGCCTTGCCGAGATTGCCAAGCCCCAGCGTCTCGAGCGTTCGGCCGCCTTGCGCTAAATCCTCACCGCAGATTGCGCCACCGATGGCCAGGAATGCCTTGGCCAATGGCGTCGCCACGCCCGCTAGGCCGGCGACGGAGACCAGCAGCGATAGCCCAAGCCGCAAATCTTCACGCATGTAGCGATGCTCCCTCAGCACGATCCGCTCGCGCCAGTCACCGGAATCGGTCAGCCGGTCATGCGAGCCGCGCCCATACATCCAGATATCGCCTTCCCTCGCATAATGATGGGCGAGCGGAAAATGCGGTGCGCCATATCCGAGTGCCTCACGCACGGCGATCCGCTCAGCGTCGAGTGCATCCGTAACTCGGCGAATTGCGGCTTGCGTTCCTTCCTTGTGGATGTCCCACCGCTCGAAATGCTCGATCGGGCCCGCATTCATCACGATCAGAGGCGGATGGATAATCGGGCCTGCGTTCATCAGCGCGCCTGAGAGAGCATCTCCGCACGGCTCGACCGCGCCGGGGAAAGCCTGTCCAATCACCCCAAGTGCATGCGGCGCTTGATCGAGCGGGAAAACGCCGACCGGAAGTCGCTTGGCGCGGATGGTGATCGCGACCTCGAATGGCCCGTGCTTGCGGGTCAGCCAGGGTAACGTCCCGGTCTCAGCAAAGCTCGCCTTGGCGCGATTGTCCGCATCCCGCGCAGCCTGTGCGAAGATCATCGAGCCGAACGTCGCCGGCGGCAGAAACACGACCTGTCCATCTCGTAGATGTGGAGCAAGCAGCCGCGCAATGTCGGGCTGCGCGAAGGCAGGTGCAGGGCACAGGATCAACTCTGCGCCGTCGACCGCTTCGGCAATGTCGGCCGTTACCACCGCGAGCTTGACGTCGTGAGGACCGTTATGATCCTTCACCAGGATGCACGAGCCGGCGGCGCGATGGGCTGCGACCTGATTCGCGTCGCGGCGCCAGAGCCGGACCGCATGTCCCGACAGCGCAAAATCGCCCGCGGCCGCGAAAGAGCCGTTCCCCCCGCCTAGAACCGCAATCTTCAAGATGCTTCTCCTCGCGTGCGCGATTGCGCATCAAGCTGCTTCAGCAGAAAATGCTGGACCTTGCCCAGCGCAGTGCGCGGCAGGTCGGTGACGAAAACGATCTCGCGCGGAACCTTGTAGCGCGCGAGTTGTGCCTGAAGATGCACTTTCAACTCGTCTGCTTCCAGTCGACCGCCGGATCGCTGAATCACATAGGCGATTGGCACCTCGTCCCAGCGCGGATCGGGCCGGCCGATCACGGCGCATTCGCTGACATCGGGGTGTTCGAGCAGGACGCGCTCGACCTCTGCAGGGTAGACATTCTCGCCGCCGGAAATGATCATGTTTTTCTTGCGGTCGCGGACCCAGAAATAGCCGTCCGCATCGCACAGGCCGATATCGCCGGTGCGATACCAGCCGTCGTGCAGCGCATCGCGCGTGGCGTCCGCATTGCTCCAATATTCGAAGAACACGTTGGGGCCGCGAACCGCGATCTCGCCCGGCGCGCCCGCCGGCATCTCGTTGCCGGCCTGATCAATCACCTTCGCTTCGCAGCACAGGCCGGCAAGTCCCGTCGATCCCGCGCGCGAGAGATCGCCACACCAAGCCGGGTGTAGACTGCGATGGGACAAGTCTCCGTCGAGCCGTAGACCTGAAGCACCGGGACGCCACGGGCGACGAAGCGGTCGATCAGATGCGGCGGCACGATGGTCGAGCCGGTCGTGACGGCCTTGAGTGAGGAAAGATCGGTCGTGGCCCAGGCGGGATGCTCGCTTACGGCCTGGATGATCGCCGGCACCATCACGGTCAGTGTCGGTCGTTCCCGTTCGATGGCTGCAAGCGCAGTGTCCGGCGTGAAGCGCGCGTGAACCGTGACCGTCGCGCCTAGCTGGAGCGCTGTCGTGGTTTGAATGTTGAGGCCGCCGACATGGAAAAACGGCAGCAGCGTCAGCACATGGTCATCGGACGTCATGTTGTGCATGTGCTGGCTCATGACGCCGTTCCAGAACAGCGCCTCCTGGCGCAGCACCGCGCCTTTCGGCCGTCCGGTCGTTCCTGACGTGTAGACAATGAGGAGCGGGCAGGAGAGATCAGTGTGCGGGTTGCGGCCGGTGCCCCCGCTTCGAGCCAACAGGTTTTCGAACGTCGTGCCGCGAAGCGGCTCGAAGTCGAGCCCGACAATTGCAGTCCCCTCAAGCTCGGCAAGAACGCTTTCAAATGCCTGCTCGAGCACCAAAACCTTGGCGCCGGCATCGGTGAGGATGAAAAGCTGCTCGGCGATAGCGAGCCGCCAGTTCAGGGGCACCAGCATCGCGCCGAGCCGGGCGCAGGCATAGAGCAGAACCAGATAGTCCGGCCGGTTCAGGCTGAGGATGGCGACGCGGTCGCCCCGGCCTACGCCGAGCTCCTGCTTCAATGTCGCCGCGGTCCGCTCGATCCGTGCGGCGAACGCTGCATAGCTCAACCGCTCGCCTTCAAAGGCAATGGCTGTCTTGTCTGGCGCGAACGCCGCGTTGCGATCGATCAGACTACAGAGGTCCACCGTCAGTCGTCCGTTTCGCCGGCCTCGTATAGTGCTTCGCGTCCGATCCGGTCGAGGCAGAGCTCGGCTGTCCAAGGCAGCATCAGCGAGCCGCAGCGGCTGTCTCGATAGATGCGCTCGAGCGGCAGCGAGCGGAGCATGGCCTGGCCGCCGCAGGTCCGGATCGCGAGTGTAGCGAGCTCATTGGCGCCCTCCATCACCGAATATTGCGCGGCATAGGCGCGCAGCACCTGCTCCTTGCTCGGATTGGCGCGGGCCTCGGTGACGGCCTGGAACCAGATCGCCTTGATCTGCTCGAGCTTGATCTGCATCTGCGCGACCGCAATTTGCTTGGTCGGATACATCCGGCGCTTGACCGGCGGCATGCCCGGTATTTCGCCGCGCAGATATCGCACGGTGAAGTCATAGGCGGCTTGCGCAAGGCCCATATAGGTCGGCGACAGCGTCAGGAACATGTGCGGCCAGCGCATCGCGGCCTGGAAATAGACGCCCCGCGGCATCAGCGCCGAATCTCCCGGCACGAACACGTCCTTGAACAGCAGCGTGCGCGAGACCGTTCCCGCGCATCCCGAGCGGATCCCAGTCGCCGACGACCGAAACGCCTTCCGATTTTGCGGGGATGGCGAGGTAAAGCGTATTGCGGCGCGAAGCCTTTTCGCCTTCCTCGATCTCGGTGCAGAGCACGCCGTAATAGTCCGCATGTCCGGAGAGCGATGCAAAGATCTTCTTGCCGTTGACGATCCAGCCGCCTTCGGCCGGCCGTGCTTCCGTGCCGAAAGCGACGCCGCCTGCGGCTGCCGCACCACCCTCCGAGAAGGGCTGCGAATAGATCGCGCCATCCTCGACGATGCGCTTGAAGTGGACTGCACGCCGCCCTTCGTGCTCGGCGCGGGTCTCAGCGTCCATATCGAGATCGTCGGCGAGCGGGCCCGACCACAGCGTCGAGCAGACATGCATGTTCCAGGTGAGCGCAGTCGCGCCGCAATAACGGCCGATTTCGGCTGCCGCCAAAGCGTAGGTCTGGTAGTTTGCGCCGAGCCCGCCATGTTTCTTGGGGACGGCAATGCCGAGCAGGCCGACGCGATGCAGGTCGCGATAATTCTCGGACGGGAAGATCGCCTCGCGGTCGTAAGTCGCGGCACGGCCAGCGAACACGCTCTGGCCGATCTCGCGCGCCCGCGCGATGATGCCGGCTTGTTCGTCGCTCAGGCGGAACGCGACGGGATCGAAGATCGGCGCATCGAGCGCGACCTTGTCGGTTGCTCCAATATTCTTGCTGACTTGCACGGTCATGGCGCAGTTACCCTACGTTTTGGTCGCGACGGAGTTCAGGAACCGGCCGAGGGCCCCGTCAAAGGCATCGGGGCGCTCAAGGTTCGCAAGATGGCCGGCACCGGCCAACTCGACATATTCGGCAGATGGAATGTAGGTCGCCGTCTTCGCCATCATGGCGGCCGGCGCGTTGTTGTCCCTGGAGCCGGACAGCAGCAGCGTCGGAATGGAAATGTCCTTGAGGGTGGCTCGCTGATCGAATCCAATCAAGGCCAGCATCATGGCGCGCGATAGCTCGCCTCGGGCACGCTTGCCATGCACTCGCGAGCGAGCTCCATTCCCTTGGGATCAGGATCGTCGCCCACGAGTTCCTCCACCAGAGAGGGCGCCAGCGACTTCATCGTTTCCCCGCGATCGAGCGGTCCCAGGCGTGCGGCGATAAACGATTTCTGCCAATCGCCATCGGCCTTGCCGAAGGCCGGGCTGGTCTGCGCCAGCACGACTGCGCGCGCCAGTTTTGGGGATTGCACCAGCCATTTCTGGACGATCATGCCGCCGATGGAATGGCCAACCAGAATGGGCCTGCTCGCACCAAGCTGCTCGATGAATTGCTGGAGCGCATCGGCCAGGGCAGCGATGCTGACGCTGGCGAGCGGCGCCGATCCGCCATAGCCCGGCATGTCCCACGCAATCGCGTGGAAGCGGTCGCCGAATGTAGCAAGCTGCTGCCGCCAGGCCCGTGCCGCACCGCCGATGCCGTGCAGGAAAATCAGAGGCGCCGCGCCCGGATCGCCGGCGGCTTCATAGGCGAAGCGGCCGTCCTTTGTTATCATTGGCGCAGGCTGCGACACGCGACATCCTTTTGCTCGGCCCTTTGATGCTAACAGGCCTGTGAGGGATGGGAAGAGATAATTTTATACTTAAAGCAATTTTTGGGCCGGTCGTTGGCATGCAGTTGTTCGCGGTGCCAAGTCGAGCCTTGTTTGCAAAAGTTTGAAGGTTAAAATATATCCAAGAGAGCGATCGGCAAAATGCAAGGAAGCCAGCGCATGTCCGGATTACCGCATTCGCCGCACGCGCTGGTGACCGGTGGCGGTCGCGGCATCGGTCGCGCCATCGCGGCAGCGCTCGTCGAGGCCGGCGCCACGGTGACGGTGCTTGGCCGGAACGCCGCGACGCTTGAAGAGGCCGTCAGTGCAGGAGCTGCGCATTTCGCGGCCGTCGCCGACGTCTCGAACGAAACCTCTTTGAAGGCCGCCATCGCTGAAGCGAGCGCGCGGCAGCCGATCGACATTCTGATCGCCAACGCGGGAAGTGCCGAGTCCGCGCCGTTCTTCAAATCCGACAGCGCCCTGTTTGCGCGCATGATGGACGTCAATTTCATGGGCGTGGTCCATGCCATCAGCGGTGTGCTGCCCGGGATGAAGGATCGCCCCTACGGGCGCATCGTCGCGATCGCGTCGACGGCCGGGCTCAAGGGCTATGCCTACGTCAGCGCGTACACTGCGGCCAAGCATGCTGTGGTCGGTCTCGTGCGGTCCCTTGCTATCGAGATGGCCGGCAGCAGCGTGACCGTAAACGCGGTGTGCCCGGGTTTCACCGACACCGATCTCGTCGCCGGCAGCATCGAAAACATCATGAAAAAGACGGGGCGTAGCCGCGAGCAAGCCATTGCCGAGCTCGCGAAACATAATCCGCAGGGGCGGCTGATCTCTCCTCAGGAGGTCGCGGATGCCGTGCTCTGGCTGTGCGGCGAGGGCGCCGGCGCAATCACGGGACAGGCGATCGCCGTTGCCGGTGGTGAAATCTAGCGCGTATGGCGCAGGCGCGGAACAAAGAAGCTAAGGAGATCGCATGAGCAGACCAGCCAACCCCGTGACCTTGCCGCTCGCGGACTATTCGCCGCAGCACTTCCTGTTGGCCGTAGTCGATGGCGTTGCAACAGTTACGCTCAATCGTCCGGAACGGAAGAATCCGCTGACCTTCGAGAGCTATCGCGAACTCACCGATTTCTTTCGCGCTTGCGCGTTCGATGATGCGGTCAAGTCCATCGTCATGACAGGCGCCGGTGCCAATTTCTCGTCCGGCGGCGATGTGTTCGAGATCATCGGTCCGCTCGTGAAGATGGACACCAAGGGGCTGACGGCGTTTACGCGGATGACCGGCGACCTCGTCAAAGCGATGCGGGCCTGCCCGCAGCCGATCGTTGCGGCGGTCGAAGGGATCTGCGCGGGCGCGGGCGCAATCATCGCCATGGCGTCGGACATGCGGCTTGCGGCGAGCGGGACCAAGGTCGCATTCCTCTTCAACAAGGTGGGCCTTGCCGGTTGTGACATGGGCGCCTGCGCGATCCTGCCGCGGATCATCGGACAATCCCGCGCCTCCGAGTTGCTCTACACCGGCCGGTTCATGACTGCGGAGGAGGGCGAGCGCTGGGGTTTCTTCAGCCGCATCGTCACATCGGAGCAGGTACTGCCCCAAGCACAGCTGGTGGCCAAGCAGATTGCGGAGGGACCGACCTTTGCCAACACCATGACCAAGCGGATGCTGGCGATGGAATGGGCGATGTCGGTGGAGGAGGCGATCGAGGCGGAAGCTGTTGCTCAAGCGCTGTGCATGACGACGGCGGATTTCGAACGGGCCTTCGAGGCCTTCGCCAACAAGGTCAAGCCGGTCTTCAGGGGCGACTAAGCCGGGCTTTGCCGGCATCCTGCCGCAATGGAGACTTGCGCGAAATTAGTTTAGGCTTAAAATAGTTTCGGCGAGTTGAACTGGCGAGGCTCCCATGAAAGTCGCGATCATTGGTGGCGGACCTGCGGGTCTCTACGCTGCAATCCTGCTCAAAAAGCAGCGGCCGAGCGCTGAGATTACGGTGTACGAGCGCAACCGCGCGGACGACACTTTCGGCTTCGGCGTGGTGTTCTCAGACGCGACGCTCGATAATTTCGAGAAGCACGATCTTCCGAGCTATCGCCGTATCACCCAGGAATTCGCCTACTGGGATGACATCGCAGTGCACTTCCGCGGAACGGTCCATCGGGTCGGTGGCAACGGCTTCTGTGGCTGCTCGCGGCAGAAGCTGCTCCTGATTCTCCAGGCGCGAGCGCGCGAACTGGGCGTCGTCCTGATTTTCGAAGCGGACGTCGAGGACGAATCCAGCTTCGCCGACGCCGATCTCATCCTGCTCGCGGACGGCATCAACAGCCGCTTCCGCGACAAATACGTCGATCATTTCGCCCCGGAAGTCGATCTCCGTACCAACAAGTTTGCCTGGATGGGCTCGACCAGGCCGCTGGATGCCTTCACCTTCATCTTCCAGGAGACGGAGTGGGGGCCGTTCATCGCCCATGCCTATCAATATCAAGCCGGGCACTCGACCTGGATCTTCGAGACCGATCCGGAGACGTTCGAACGCGCGGGACTGACGGGTCTGAACGAGACCCAATCCGCCGCGCGGATGGCTGAGATCTTCGGCTGGTTCCTCGAAGGGCACCAACTGCTCACCAACCGCTCGACGTGGCGTAACTTCCCGATGATCCGCAGCAAGCGCTGGGTCAAGGACAACATGGTGCTGCTCGGCGACGCCAAGGCGACCGCGCATTTCTCGATCGGCTCGGGCACCAAGCTCGCAATGGAAGACGCGATCGCGCTGGCTGACGCCATGGAGAGGGCGCCCAGCATCAAGGCGGCGCTGGACGTCTATGAGCACGGCCGCCGCGAAGAGGTCGAGAAGACGCAGCACGCCGCTGACGTCTCGCTGGTCTGGTTCGAACATGTCGACCGCTTCTGGGGATTTTGATCCCGTGCAGTTCGCCTTCGGCGTGATGACGCGCTCGAAGGCGATCACCTATGACAATCTGAAGCTCCGCGCGCCCGATTTCGTGGCTGAGGTTGAGAAATCGTTTGCCAGGCAGGTCCGTGACAGCGGCTTCGACGTCGACGTCAACAAGCCGATGGTGCCGCTGTTCCAGCCGTTCCGCTTGCGCGAGATGGAGATCGCCAACCGCGCCGTGGTGTCGCCGATGTGCATGTACTCGGCGAAGGAGGGCGTGCCGACCGATTTCCACCTGGTGCATTATGGATCGCGGGCGATCGGTGGTGCCGGACTGATCTTCAGCGAGATGATCTGCGTCAGCCGCGATGCGCGGATTACGCCCGGCTGTGCCGGCCTGTGGAACGACGAGCAGGAGACGGCTTGGCGGCGCATCGTGGACTTCGTCCACGGCAATTCGGCTGCGAAAATCTGCCTGCAATTGGGCCACGCCGGGCGCAAGGGCGCGACCAAGCTGATGTGGGACGGCATGGATCGTCCGCTGGAGGAGGGCGGCTGGGAGGTGTTCTCCGCATCGCCGCTGCCCTATTTCCCCGACAGCCAGGTTCCGCGTGAGCTCGATCGCGCCGGCATGAATGCGGTGAGGGACGCTTTCGTCGCGGCGGCCGAGCGCGGCGAACGCTGCGGTTTCGACATGCTCGAACTGCACTGCGCCCACGGCTATCTGCTCGCTAGCTTCATTTCGCCGCTGACGAATACGCGGACGGATGATTATGGCGGATCGCTCGCCAATCGCCTGCGCTTTCCGCTCGAAATCTTCGCGGCGCTGCGGGCCGTGTGGCCGTCGCACAAGCCGATGTCGGTGCGCATTTCCGCGACCGACTGGGCCGAGGGTGGTATCGGCGGCGACGATGCGGTGGCGATCGCGCGGGCTTTTGCGGAAGCCGGTGTCGATCTCGTCGACGTCTCGACCGGTCAGACCATACGCGATGCGCAGCCGATCTATGGCCGCATGTTCCAGACACCGTTCTCCGACCAGGTCCGCAACGAGGCGCGCGTGGCTACGATGTGCGTCGGCAACATCACGACCGCCGACCAGGCCAACACCATCCTGGCTGCCGGCCGGGCGGACCTCGTCGCGCTCGGGCGGCCGCATCTGGTCGATCCCTTCTTCACCATGCGGGCTGCAGCCTGGTACGGAGCAGGCGACGCGTTCTGCCCGCCGCAATATCTTCCCGGAAAGGATCAGATTTTCCGCAACAGCGTACGGGACCGACAGGATCTCGAGGAGCTGAGAATTAAGGCTAAGCCCAAGACCCGGGCCGAGCTCAAGGCGGAGGCGACAAAGCCGCTTGCGGCGGAGTGACCGCCCGTGCGAATTTGACCGCATTGCCTGGTGTGTATCGAGTGGAGTGAGGGCGATGAAAGCGATTATCGTCGGTGGCGGTGTCGGTGGTCTCACCACCGCATTGATGTTGCGCTCGCGGGGCCTGGCTTGCGAGATATTCGAGCAGTCCGACACCATCCGCGAGCTTGGCGTCGGCATCAACACGCTGCCGCATGCCATGCGCGAGCTGGCGGGCCTCGGGCTGCTCCAGCAGCTTGACGATGTCGCGATCCGTACCGACCAGCTCTATTACCTCAACCGTCACGGCCAGGAGGTCTGGCGTGAGGCCCGCGGCATCGACGCCGGGCACGATGTTCCGCAATTCTCGATCCACCGCGGCCGCCTTCAGGGCGTCATTCATCGGGCCGTCGAGGAGCGGCTCGGGCCGGAGGCCATCCACACCGGCTGCCGCCTCGGTGCTTTCACCCAGGACGAGGGCGGCGTCACCGCTTATTTCTTCGATCGCGCCGGCGCGCACATTCACACCGCGCGCGGGGACATTCTGATTGGTGCCGACGGCATCCATTCGCGGGTCCGCGACACGCTGTTTCCGTGCGAGGGGCCGCCGTGCTGGAACGGCCTGATGCTATGGCGTGGTGCGCGAGATTGGCCGCTGTTCCTGACCGGCAAGTCGATGATCGTCGCCGGTGGCCTCAACGCCAAGGTGGTGATCTATCCGATCGCGGAGGGATCGAGCCCCGCGAGCCGTCTCACCAACTGGGCGGTGCTGGTGAAGGTCGGCGAGGGCAATGCCCCGCTGCCACGAAAGGAAGACTGGTCCCGGCCGGGCCGGCGCGAGGAACTGATGCCGCATGTCGCGCGCTTCTCGGTGCCTTACATCGACGTGAAGAGCCTGATCTCGGCCACGCCCGAGTTCTACGAATATCCGACCTGCGACCGCGATCCGTTACCCTATTGGTCGTCCGGGCGCGTCACGCTGCTCGGCGATGCCGCGCATCCGATGTATCCGGTCGGCTCCAATGGCGCCTCGCAGGCGATCCTCGATGCACGCTGCCTCGCCGACGCGGTGGTGCGCGCCGAGCACCCGCGCCAGGCGTTGCTTGAATACGAGAAGAAGCGCCTGCCGATGACCGCTGACATCGTCCGCTCCAACCGTCGCGGCGGCCCCGAGGGCGTCATCGACGCCGTCGAGCAACTCGCGCCCGACGGCTTCGACAATGTCGACAACGTGCTGAGCTATTCCCAGCGCGAAGCGATCGTACGCGGCTATGCCACCAAAGCCGGCTTCGCCGCAGTGCCGGGACTGGCGGCGGTGCGCGCTTGAGATGCGCGGCTAGCCGCCGGGAGGCGGCGGCAGGAAGTGGATGTTGAACTCGGCGGCCATCGCAACCACGTCCTCGGGCTTCTGTTCTTTCATGTTATGAAGGCCCCAGAACAGGTCGAACAGCTTGCGGGTCGGCGAGACCCAGAACAGCACTTTTGCGGTCTGCTCCGACTTGTTGAAGATGCCATGCGGCACGCCCATGCCGAGCCGGATCAGATCTCCCGCGGTCGCCTGCGACTCGGAATTGCCGAGCATGAAATCGAGCTTGCCCTCTAGCATGTAGAGATATTCATCCTGGTTGGGATGAATGTGCGGCGGCACGAACGTGCCCGGCGGCAGCGTCGCGTGCCAGGAGAAGCTGTGCTCTGTATTGCTCTTCGGCACATAGGTCTGGCCGAGGATGTTCCAGGAGATGCCCTGGATCCCCTCATTGGCCCGCGTGATGCCGGTGATTTCGCTCTTCATTGTGATCCTCCCATAACGCGATGCGGCTTAGTTCGCCGCCTTGCAGTCCTTGGCGTAACGGTCGCCGTAATTCTCAAAAACCTTCTGGACGATCTCGGTCTGGAACTTGCCGTCCGCGCGCTTGGCGACCTTGGTCAGGTAGAAATCCTGGATCGGATAGCCGTTGGTGTTGAACTTGAAGGCGCCGCGCAGTGAGGTGAAGTCGGCCTTTTTCAGCGCGGCCCCAACTGCATCCTTGTTCGAGAGATCTCCCTTCACGGCTTTGACGGCGCTGTCGATCAGCATCGCGGCATCGTACGCCTGGAAGGCGTAGGTGCCTGGCACGCTGTTGTAGGCGGCCTCGTAGGCGGCGACGAACTTCTTGTTCTGGGGATTGTCGAGATTTGGAGCCCAGTTCGCGCCGCCGAACATGCCAACCGCGGCGTCCTGCTGCGCCGGCAAGGTCGATTCATCCACCGTGAAAGCCGAGAGCACCGGAATGCTGTCGGCGAGGCCTGCCTGCTTGTATTGCTTGACGAGATTGACGCCGAGGCCGCCCGGCATGAACGTGAAAAGAGCATCGGGCTTCTGCGACGAAATCTTGGAAAGCTCCGGCTGGAAGTCCAGCGTGTTGAGCGGCATGTAGGATTCCTCGACGATCTCACCCTTGTAGTCGAGCTTGAAGCCGGCGACCGAGTCCTTGCCGGCCTGATAGTTCGGCACCATCAGATACATGCGCTTGTAGCCGCGATCCTGCGCGACCTTGCCGAGGATTTCGTGCACCTGATCGTTCTGGTACGAGGTTACATAAAAGAACGGATTGCAGTCCTTGCCGGCAAAAGTAGATGGGCCGGCGTTGGGGCTGATCAGGAAGGTTTTCGATTCCGTGACCGGCCGGTGGATCGCCTGGAGGATGTTGGAGAAGATCGGGCCGACCACGAAGTCGACCTTGTCGCGCTCCAGAAGGCCCTTGACCTTGGTGACTGCTGCGTCCGGCTTCAATTCATCGTCGACCACGACGACCTCGACATCGCGGCCGCCCATCTTGCCGCCGAGATCCTTCATCCCGAGCGCAAAGCCGTCGCGGACCTGTTGGCCGAGCGCGGCGGCGGGTCCCGAGAGGGTCACGATCACACCCAGCTTGATCTTCTCCTGGGCGAAGGAAGGGCTCACCGCGGTGCCAAGCAGCAAGGCGGCTGCGGCCAAGGTCATCTGCGTCTTCATGATCAGTCCCCCGTGACGACGGTCTTGCGCTGCAAGCCGCTACTCCAATCCAAGTTTATGCCGATGATTGCTGCCGCGGCAAGCGAGCTCAAGGCGTCGTCATGCTGCGTGCAGCCGCGCATGCAAGCGGCGCGCCAATTATTTGAAGCCTAAAGAAATCAGCGTGCAATCGATTGTTGCGGCTTTAGGCTTGCAGCGGGCTTCGATTTATTTGAAGCTCAAAACGTTGGGGAATCCGTGCCCGCGCCAATGCCGGCCGTGAGTGACTACATCAACATGCTCGATTCCGAGACCAAGGCCGTCGAAACTCCGGAGGATCACGCCGAAGAGCTTCGGCTGTGGCTGCGCCTCTTGACCTGCACGACCCTGATCGAGGGCGAGGTCCGTGGCCGGTTGCGGCAGCGCTTCGACGTCACATTGCCTCGTTTCGACCTGATGGCGCAGCTCGACAAGGCGCCTGACGGCATGACGCTGTCCGACGTTTCCAAGCGCATGATGGTGTCGAACGGCAACGTGACCGGTCTCGTCGAACGCCTCGTGGAATCCGGTCATCTCGACCGCCGCACTTCGGAGACGGACCGCCGCGTCCAGGTGATCCGCCTCACGAAACTCGGTCGCGCCGAGTTCCGCAAAATGGCCGCGGAACACGAGACCTGGATCGCCGATTTGTTCGCCGATCTGACGCCGAAGGATGTACGCGAATTGATGCGGCTGCTCGCCAAGACCAAGGCATCGGCGCAGAAATCAGCCGGTCGTCGCCGGACCTAGGTCC
This sequence comes from Bradyrhizobium sp. LM2.9, assembly GCF_054056555.1. Lineage (NCBI taxonomy): Bacteria > Pseudomonadati > Pseudomonadota > Alphaproteobacteria > Hyphomicrobiales > Nitrobacteraceae > Bradyrhizobium > Bradyrhizobium sp. LM2.9. The sequence goes on along the minus strand of NZ_JBSRYJ010000002.1, from coordinate 3,359,386 downwards.
ACGGGCTGACGCCCCATCAATCCCATTTGCCGCAGGAAAAAGCACAGGATGCCCAAAATCCGCTATTGCACCGAATTGTTTTAAGCATAAAATGTTTTCAAGTTAGTGCTGCCGGGTGCTTTCCATGCCGAAAGGAGCGTGCGATGGCCAACGCCGCCAAGGTTCAAGTCTCGGGCTCGCATGACGGCAACGCCGCAACGGCTCATGTCGATGCGTTCGCGCGGCAACATCTGCCGCCGCGAGAGTTTTTGCCCGAATTCATTTTCTCGCGTCCCGAGCTGCAATATCCGCCCCGCTTGAACTGCGTCAGCTATTTCCTCGACCGCTGGGTCGAGCAGGCACATGGCGACGCCCCTTGCGTCATCAGCCCCGCTGGCAGCTACACCTATCGCGAGTTGCATGAGCTCGTGAACCGCGTCGCCAATGTACTGGTCGGCAGGCTTGGTCTTGTGACCGGCGAACGCGTGCTGCTGCGCTCGGCCAACAATCCGATGATGGTTGCGACCTACCTCGCGGTGATCAAGGCTGGCGGCATCGTCGTCGCGACCATGCCATTGCTCCGCGCCAAGGAGCTGTCATATCCGATCCAGAAGGCGGAGATCACACTGGCGCTCTGCGATGGAAAACTCGCCGAGGAAATGGAGAAGGCGAAAGCCGCAGCACCCGGCCTCAGGCACGTGGTCTATTGGGGCAACGGCGCCGGCGACTCGCTCGAGGCGCTGATGGCGGAGGCGAGCCCGGAGTTCAGAGCTGTCGATACTGCCTCCGACGACATCTGCCTGATCGCCTTCACGTCGGGCACGACTGGCGATCCCAAAGGCACCATGCATTTCCACCGCGACATGCTGGCGGTCTGCGATGGTTATGCGCGCAACATCTTGCGTGCGGAGCAGAAGGATCGCTTCGTCGGCTCGGCACCGCTCGCCTTCACGTTTGGCTTCGGTGGCGTGCTGTTTCCGATGCACATCGGCGCCTCCTTCGTCGTTCTGGAGAAGACAGCGCCCGACGACATTCTGAACGCCATCGAGCAGCACAAGATCACGGTCTGCTTCACCGCGCCGACCGCGTACCGGGCGATGATCGGCAAGCTCCCGGGCCGCGACATTTCCACGCTGCGCAAATGCGTGTCCGCCGGCGAGACGCTGCCCAAGCCGACATTCGATGCCTGGCTGAAGGCGACCGGCATCAAGCTGATGGACGGCATCGGATCGACCGAGCTGCTGCACATCTTCATCAGCGCCACCGAGGACGAGATTCGCCCGGGTGCGACAGGCAAGCCGGTGCCGGGGTATGAAGCGAAGATCGTCGACGATTCCGGCAATGATTTGCCGCCCGGCACGATAGGACAGCTCGCGGTACGCGGGCCGACGGGTTGCCGCTATCTCGCCGACGAGCGGCAGCGCAAATACGTCCAGAACGGCTGGAACATCACGGGCGACACCTATCTGATGGATAGCGACGGCTATTTCTGGTACCAGTCGCGCTCGGACGACATGATCGTGTCGGCCGGCTACAACATCGCAGGCACGGACGTCGAGGCGGCGCTGCTCACGCATCCCTCCGTCGTCGAGTGCGGGGTCGTCGGTGCGCCGGACGAGGCGCGCGGCATGATCGTGAAGGCCTATGTCATTGCCGCGCCTGGCGTGACGCCAGACGATCAGCTGGTCACCGCGTTGCAGGAGCATGTCAAGCGCGAGATCGCGCCATACAAATATCCGCGCGCGATCGAGTTCGTGACGCAGCTACCGAAGACCGAGACTGGCAAGTTAAAACGCTTCGCCCTGCGGCAACTGGCGCAAGCCGCAGTGACGTCCTCTGGCGTCGCGGCGGAATGAGAAGGATAGAGAATTGTCCGTGACGACGCCGAAAGGCCCGCACCTCGCGGTGCTGCCGACAGCAGCCGAGGACGAAACCCGCTCCAGGGCGCAGGTACTTCAGCCGTCTGGTTGGCCGGTGCCGAAAGGCTATGCCAACGGCATGGCCGCCGAGGGACGCATCGTCGTCACTGGCGGCGTGATCGGCTGGGATGCCGAGGAACGTCTCGCGGAGGGTTTTGTCGCGCAGGTGCGCCAAACCCTGGGCAACATCGCCGCGATCCTCGCGGAGGCCGGTGCGCAGCCCGAGCATTTGGTGCGGCTGACCTGGTACGTCGTCGACATGGACGAGTACCTGACGAACCTCAAAGAGCTCGGCAAGGCCTACCGCACCATCTTCGGCGCGCACTATCCGGCGATGGCGCTGGTTCAGGTGGTCCGCCTCGTCGAGAAGGCGGCGCGCGTCGAAATCGAGGCCACCGCCGTCATTCCGCGCTGAGCCGTGCCCGGTTTCAGCTCGCCTTGGCGAGATCACCTAATCCTCAGGCTCCGCATTCGGCGCAAGGTCGGCGGAGCGGAACGGCTTGGCCTTGTCCAGTTTCCGGTAGGCGTCCGAGGCGGTCCGCAACAGCTTCTTTTCCCGCTTGCGGCTGAGGAAGCGAATGCCCGCCTCGGGGAGGGCCTCGTTCAGTGACGCGGCCAGGGTCTGCCCTCGCGCATCGTCGTTCAACTGTCCCAGCGACTTTTGCGCCTTGCGCAATTGCTTGAGGATCGACTTCTGCTTCGTCAACGTGTCGTCGGCGAACAGGTCCTCCAGCGACTCGATCGAATAGGTCAGCCGCTTGTTGAGAAGCCGCAGCCTGTGCCGTTCCTCGACGTTGAGCTTGCGGAGCTTGCGCGCCTTCTTGAGCAGCGTCGTTTCCCACTCCGTGAGTTTCGCTGTTGCGTGGTCGGCGAGCGTGCAGCGGCGCAGCCTGATAGCTTCCTTGCTGCGCCGGGTCGACCAGGGACCACTCTCGATCCAGGCCGACGTCCGCTCGACGAGACGGCGATACCGTGCGGATTGCAGCGCGCGCGCCAGCAGGCGGTGGCTCTCGGCGCGCTTCTCGTCCCAGTGCTGGAGCTCGGCAATCACGGTCAACTCGCCTCCGCTCTCGGCGATGACTCGGTCGATTGCCACGTCGAGGTCCCGCACCATGCCGAGCTGGCTGTTCAGCCATTTCAGTTCGGTCCAGACCTCCGGCCGAAGGGCGTCATCCACCATCCGCGAGAAGAAGCGGATGGCGGTGCGCAGATGCGTCAGTGCGATCCTGATCTGATGCAGCGCCTCTGGATCGCCGCGGCAGGTGCCGTCATGCTCGGCGAGGACGGCGTCGAGGTGACGGCGGGCGATGATCCGGAAGGCCGTGTCGCAGACCATGCCGGGGCTGAGGCGGCCGGGCAGGGCGTTGCGCTTCGCCGCAGGCTTGGCGCGCGCGGCCGCCGTCGAACTCGTGCTGGGTCGCGCCATCCTTACCCGCGTCAAACAGATTGCCTTATCTGCAGATTGCCTTACTTGCTCTCGGCGATCGCGTCCCGGCAGTTCTGGAGCGTCTGCTCTTGCGTCCCGGATGCATCGATGGTCGCCCAACCGACATGGCCGATATTATAGTGCTCTTGCAGCGCGGCAACCTCTTGCGTGGCGTCGGATGCGTCGCCCCGGCGGCTTCCGATCCGCGCCTGCCGGGTCGCGAGGTCCGCAACCAGAAACAGGCCGCTCAGCGGCACGTTGCGCTCGCGTGCCAGTGCGGCGACCGCGTCTCGTTCGTTCTCGCGGGCGAATACGCCGTCGATGATCGCCGAATGGCCTTGCGCCAGCACCCGCCGGGCGTGCTGAGCCAACATGTCGTAAACGCGGGCTGTAACCTCCGGCGTGTATGTGGATGCCGGCAGCTTGTGCGTCTCCTCGACCCCGAACATCTGCTTGCGGATGACGTCGCTGCGCAGCACGACGGCCCCCGGCTGCGGCGTAACGACCGGTGCGAGTGCGCGTGCCAAAATCGTCTTTCCGGTGCCTGACAGTCCGCCGACCGCGATCAGCCGGGGAGCGGAAGGATGGATGAGCGCCCGGGCGAGGCTAAAATAGCGCCGTGCGTCGTCTACGATGCCGGGATTACTAGAATGTGACGGCTTCAGCCGTGCCCGGGCCACCTGGGCGCGGATCGCGGCCCGGACGGACATGAACAGCGGCAATGCGGAGAGCGCGTCGAGATTTTCGGGCGGCGTCGCGGCGAGATAACGGTTCAGCACGATGTTGGCCACGTATCGTTGATCATGGCGCAGCAGGTCCATCAGCGTGAATGCGAGATCGTAGAGCACGTCGATGGTTGCGATCTGGGCGTCAAACTCGATGGCGTCGAACAGCACCGGCTTTTTGTCGATCGACACGATGTTCGCAAGATGCAGGTCGCCGTGGCAGCGGCGCACGAAGCCCTGACGGCTGCGCTCTATGAGCAGCGGCCGGAGGCCCCTGAACATCGCGAGCGAGGCTGTACCGAGCCGTGCAATCTCTCCGGCTTCGAAGCCGGTCCGCAGGCCATTGCTGTTGCCGTCGATCAGGCCGGGGATGGAGGAAACCCATGCCTCGCCGTCGGCGGGGATCGCCGCGGCATGCGAAGCCACGATGGCGTCGGCGACAGCCGAGGCAAAATTAGCATCCAGCGGACCGGCCTTGGCCAGATGGTCCAGCGTCCGGCTCTCGTCGAAGCGCGACATCTCGACCGCATACTCGATCGGCCGGCCGGGGCCGTCGACCTTCACCGATCCGTCGGGCTCTTCCGTGATCGCCACGACCCGATGATAGATCTGCGGCGCCTGCGGCCGGTTGATCCTGAGCTCCTCCTGGCACGCCGCCTTGCGCTTCTCGAGAGTCGAATAATCGAGGAACGGAAACTGCACGGCGCGCTTGATTTTCAGCGCGCGCCTGCCTTCGAGAAAAACCGAAGCTGCGTGCGTATCGATCCGCCTCACGCCTGGATGCGCGGCAGAATCGGTGAGCGCCGCAAAGATCCGGTCCTGGGTCGCAGAATCCTCTGTCATTCCAGTTGGCACTTCCACATGCATCGAAAGGCAGTCCACCTCGCGACAGGTTAACCCTTAGGAGGAGATCGCGGCCAGTCCTTGACCTTGGTCAACGCCTGTCCCGGCTGGCGGAGTTCCCCGGGCTTGACGAGGATCAAGCGTCCCGACGAAGCCGAGCCTAATCTAGCGGTCAAAGGAGAATCCCGATGCCCATCAAGGACGTCTTTCTGCCGCTCGTCGGCCAGCCGCGCGAGCCGGCCCTTGCTGCGATCGAGAAATGCGTTGCCGTTGCCGCCGACCTCGGCGCCAGGATCACCGCGCTGGCACTCGAAGAGGATGTTTTCGTGCGGCCGAAGGCGATGCTCCCAGACGATTCCGATGCCGCCGAGGCAAAAGGGTTGCTCGAGGCCGGCGACAGCTACCTCGGTCCGCGTGGTGACCGTGGCGGACGACAAGTCCGACCGGATCGTGCAATCCGGGACGGCTTTGGTCGATCACTTAAGGGAACACGGGATCTACGCCTCGTTCGAAACCACGACGGGCAGCGGCAGTTCGATCGGCAAGGTGCTGGGAAGCTGGGCGAATTCCCATGCCATCGATGCGATCGTGATGGGTGCCTACCATCATTCGCGCCTGAACGAGATCGTTTGGGGCGGTGTGACAAAGACCGTCATTGGCGAGCCACCGTGCTGGGTTATGATCTCGCACTAGGCGGGTAGCCAGTTCATCGGCCTGATCGTCAACCATCGGAACCGCCACCGACCGGGCGCATTTGCTTTCATGTCAACTTATCGTCTGAAGAACCTGCTGTCGCCGCGTTCCGTTGCGCTCGTCGGTGCGAGCGCCCGCCCGGTCTCCGTTGGACGCGCCATTCTGGAGAACATTCGGAAGGCTGAATTCACGGGCCAGTTCGGCCTCGTCAATTCGCGCCATGCCGAGATCGGCGGCGTCGCGGCGGTGGACAGCCTCGACAAATTGTCGTTCGTGCCCGAACTCGTGGTCATCACCGCGCCGGCGCGCGCGGTTCCCGACATTATCGATCAAGCCGGCCGGCGCGGCTCGGCGGGCGCGCTGATCGTCTCGGCCGGGCTCGGTCACGGACCGGGGTCTCCGCACGAGGCCGCCATCGCGGCGGCACGCAAATTCGGCATGCGGCTGATCGGGCCGAACTGCCTCGGCATCATGATGCCCGGCGTGAGCCTCAACGCGAGTTTTGCCGCGCACATGCCGGGGGCGGGAAATCTCGCGCTGATTTCGCAATCGGGTGCCATCGCGGCCGGCATGGTCGATTGGGCCGCGCAGCGCGGCGTCGGCTTCTCCGGCATCGTCTCGATCGGCGATCAGATCGACGTCGATATTGCCGATCTGCTCGACTATTTCGCGATGGATCAGAAGACTCGTGCGATCCTGCTCTATATCGAGGCCATCAAGGACGCGCGGAAGTTCATGTCGGCAGCGCGCGCCGCGGCGCGCGTGAAGCCGGTCGTCGTGGTCAAATCCGGCCGCATGGCGCAGGGCGCGAGGGCGGCCGCCACCCACACCGGTGCGCTCGCGGGCGCCGACGCCGTCTATGACGCGGCGTTCCGCCGCGCGGGCGTCCTGCGGGTCTCCGATCTGCGCGAGCTGTTCGATTGCGCCGAGACGCTCGGCCGCGTCGAATCCCCGGCCGGAAAGCGCCTCGCCATCCTGACCAATGGCGGCGGGATCGGCGTCCTCGCCATTGACCGATTGGTCGAGCTCGGCGGCATTCCGGCGGGCATCTCGGCGGACGCCCGCAAGAAGCTCGATGATGCGCTGCCGCCGACCTGGTCCGGCGCTAATCCCGTCGACATCGTGGGCGACGCCGATGCGTCGCGCTATGCGGCGGCGCTGGAGGTGCTACTCGCCGATTCCGGCAATGACGCTGTCCTGGTCCTCAATGTGCAGACCGCGATCGCCTCGGCTGCCGATATCGCAACGATGGTGACCGAACGCGTCAAGGCATATCGCCAGAAGCACCGCAGTTGGGCCAAGCCCGTGCTCGCCTCGTGGATCGGAGCAGACCAGAACATCATCGAAACACTGTCTGGCGCCGGCATTCCGAACTATCCAACCGAAGACGACGCGGTACGCGGCTTCATGTACCTCGTGAGGCATCGCGAAGTCGTGGAGGAGCTGAGCCAGGTTCCTCCGGCGATGCCCGATACGTTCGCGCCTGACGCCCTGGCTGCCAGGCAGATTGTTACGTCTGCGATCGCCGACGGTCGCGAATGGCTCGAACCCGTCGAGATCAAGCTTCTGCTGGAGGCTTATGACATCGCAATGGTTCCGACCTATGCCGCCACTGATGTCGAGCAGGCGGTAGCCTACGCGAAAGAAATCTTCGCGCAAGGCGCCACCGTCGTGCTGAAAATCATGTCGCGCGACATCGTCCACAAATCCGATGTTGGCGGCGTCGTGCTCAATCTGACCGTGCCCGAGGCGGTGCGCACCGCTGCCACCGACATTATCGCTCGGGCAAGGAAGCTGCGTCCCGAAGCTCGCATCGAGGGCGTCATCGTGCAGGCGATGGTCGTCAAGGCGAAGGCGCGCGAGCTGATCCTGGGCCTCGCCGACGACCCCACCTTCGGCGCCGTCGTTGTCTTCGGCCGCGGCGGGATCGCGGTCGAGATCATCGACGACAGGGCGCTTGCGCTGCCGCCGCTCGATCTGCAACTGGCCCGCGACCTGATCGACCGCACGCGCGTGTCACGGCTGCTTCGCGCTTACCGGGACGTGCCGGCGGTGAAGCCCGACGCCGTCGCCATGGTCCTGGTCAAGCTGGCGCAGATGGCCGCCGACATTCCCGAGATCCGCGAATTCGACATCAATCCGCTGCTCGCGGATGAAACCGGCATCACCGCGGTCGATGCCCGCGTCGCGGTCGGGCCGCCGCAACGGAAGTTTGCCGGCTCAGGTCCTGCCAACTTCGCCGTTCGGGCCTATCCGTCGCAATGGGAACGCCGCCTCGAGCTCAAGGACGGCTGGCGCATCTTCGTGCGGCCCTTGCGTCCCGAAGACGAACCGACCATCCACGAATTCCTGCGTCACGTCACGGCGCACGACCTTCGCCTGCGTTTCTTCGCGCCGATGAAGGAGTTCACCCACGAGTTCATCGCGCGCCTGACCCAGCTCGACTATGCGCGCGCGATGGCATTTATCGCATTCGACGAGGCGACCGGCGAGATGGTGGGCGTGGTCCGGCTCCATTCGGACTCGATCTACGAGAGCGGCGAATACGCGATCCTGCTGCGGTCCGATCTCAAGGGCAGGGGGCTGGGCTGGGCGCTGATGCAACTGATCATCGACTACGCGAAGTCGGAAGGGCTCAAAGCGATCTCCGGTGATGTTCTCAGGGAGAACACCACGATGCTTGAGATGTGTCGCCAGCTCGGCTTCGAGGTGAGGCCGGATCCCGCCGAGCCCGATATTTGCGACGTCAGGCTGAAACTCTGAGCATCTCGGACGTCGCGTCCATTTTGCCTCCGGCGAGACGTGTTCTCCGAGGAGGACATCACAACCTCGTTCTACAATCTCCTCGAGGGCGTCATGCGGCTATACAAGCTGCTGCCCGACGGCCGGCGTCGAGGCTCTGGCCGCGGCCTGACCTTCTGTCCACAGCGCTCTCGCAGACCCTCGCGCGATCATCGTCTGATCTGGCGCGCCAAATCGCGATGCTCACCCGGGCCAGCTCCGGGCGTTCGGCAGCGTCTCAACGCAATAAGAATTGCGTTACCTGCAACTCTGCATCTATCAAATGCATCGGCGCATCCTTCGGATGCCGACTTGGGGCCCGACTGCCGCATTTTCGCGGCATTTGCCTACAGATGCGCGCGTGCTTTCTGGTTGAAAAGCCTGATAACGTTGACTACGCAGGAACTTCAGTGCCTTGCAGTCTTAGGAGCCCCGCGGCGTGCCTCAGGACAAGACCGGCGACCCGCGACAGTCGGCGGGCAACAAACTATCGGTCCTGCGCAAGCACCCGATCTTCGCGGATCTGGAGCCGGACGCGCTTGATCAGCTCTGCCGCTACGCCAAGCACACCATGGTGAAGCGCGGTGCGACGATCGCCGCCAAGGGCGATCCCGGAAACAATTTGTTCGCGGTGATCGCCGGGACAGTGAAGATTTCCTCTTCGTCGCCTGATGGGCGGAATGCCATTCTCAACCTGATCGGTCCTGGAGAAATCTTTGGCGAGATCGCCGTGCTCGACGGCGCGCCAAGGTCGGCCGACGCGACCGCCAACACCAATTGCGAGCTCTACATCATCGACCGCCGGGACTTCCTGCCGTTCGTGAAGAGCCAGCCGGCGCTGGCGATGAAATTCATCGAGCTGCTCTGCGCGCGCTTGCGCTGGACCAGCCAGCAAGTCGAGCAGGTGATCCTGCAAGATCTACCGGGTCGGCTCGCGAGCGCGCTGCTCGGTCTCACTGAGGAGCGCAAGCTCGACTCCGGCAGCGGCACGCTCACCATCACGCAGCAGGAGATCAGCGAGATGGTGGGGATGACGCGCGAGAGCATCAACAAGCAATTGCGCGTCTGGGCAGGTCGCAACTGGGTTCGCCTCGAGCACGGCGCCATCGTCGTGCTCGACATTGATGCCTTGCGCGAACTCGCCGAGAGCGGCCTCGACGGTAACTAGCTGTCGATGATTGCGACTGCGCGGGTCCAGCCTGCGGAGGCACGCTCGATCTTCACCGGAAAGCATGACACCGTGAACCCGGTCGAGGGCAGCTGGTCGAGATTGTGCAGCTTCTCGAGATGGCAATAGCCGATGTGCCGTCCCGCCTTGTGGCCTTCCCAGATCAGGCCGGCATCTTTTGTTTCCGCATATTTCTTCGCGGTATAGACGAATGGCGCGTCCCAGCTCCATCCGTCGGTGCCGGTCAGCCGCACGCCGCGTTCGAGCAGATACATGGTGGCCTCATAGCCCATGCCACAACCCGAGTTGACGTAGTCGGCGCGGCCGAATTTGGCGCCGGCGCTGGTGTTGACGACGACGATCTCCAGCGGCGACAGCGTGTGCCCGATCCGCCTCAACTCCTTCTCGACGTCGTCGGCGCTCGCTACGTAACCGTCGGGCAGATGCCGGAAGTCGAGCTTCACGGCGGGCTGAAAGCACCATTCCAGCGGCACCTCGTCGATCGTCCACGACCGCTCGCCGCGATTCATGGTCGGATGGAAGTGCCAGGGCGCATCGAGATGCGTGCCGTTATGGGTCGACAGCGAGACTTGCTCGACGGCCCAGCCCTGGCCGTCCGGCAGGTCTTGCGCCTTGAGGCCGTCGAAGAACTGCAGCATCCGCGGCAGGCCCTGCTGGTGATCGATATACTGGATCGTCGGGTGATTGCCCGGGGGATCGGCCGTCACGTCGTTTCTGAGCGGCACGGAGATGTCGATCAGCTTCCGCGGCATGGGTGTTCCTCGGGACGGTCCGTTTTGTTTCGGAGCATCTTGGAGGGGCCGCACCGGGGGCGTCAAGCGACGCGCGTGAACGTTTCGCGCGGCAGACGGCCATATGGTTTCGGAAAAAACTGACTATTCCCAGATTGCCTCTCCGAACCCGCTTGATCCATCGATACAACTCTAGCATTGATCGATGCCGGATTTGGCTTGGACTCAGAATGCCGCCCGCCCTACGGACGACAATGGCGCTTGACTTCACACCTGAAGTGGAGCGACCCAAGGCGGCCCACAGCATCTGCCCAACGATATAATCACCTCAGGAGGAAGCCCAGATGAAGACACTCACCGGCATCATTGCAGCCGCTCTGCTTGCGGTCTCAGCCCCCTTGGCGACCGCACGCGATTTCCGTTCCGCCGACATCCATCCCGCTGATTATCCGACCGTCGAGGCCGTCAAGTTCATGGGCAAGCAGCTCGCGACGGCGAGCGGCGGCAAGCTTGGTGTGAAGGTGTTTCCCAACGGAGCCCTGGGCTCCGAGAAGGACACCATCGAGCAGCTCAAGATCGGCGCACTCGACATGATGCGGATCAACGCATCGCCCTTGAACAACTTCGTGCCGGAAACCATCGCGTTGTGCCTGCCCTTCATCTTCCGGGACACGCAGCACATGCGCACGGTCCTTGACGGGCCGATCGGCGACGAGATCCTGGCGGCTATGGCGCCCGCAGGCCTGATCGGCCTCGCCTATTATGACAGCGGCGCCCGGTCCATCTACACCGTTAAGGCACCGATCAAGTCGCTCGCCGACCTCAAGGGACTGAAGATCCGCGTCCAGCAATCCGACCTGTGGGTCGGCATGATCCAGAGCCTCGGGGCCAACCCGACGCCGATGCCGTATGGCGAGGTCTATACCGCGCTCAAGACGGGTCTGGTGGACGCTGCCGAGAACAACTGGCCCTCTTACGAATCCTCGCGCCATTTCGAGGCCGCCAAGTTCTACAACGTCACCGAGCACTCCCTGGCGCCCGAAGTTCTCGTGATGTCCAAGACGGTCTGGGACACGCTGAGCAAGGAAGATCAGGCGATGGTCCGCAAGGCGGCCAAGGAATCGGTGCCCGTCATGCGCAAGCTCTGGGACGAGCGTGAGCAGGCGTCCCGCAAGACGGTTGAGGCGGCCGGCGTTCAGGTCGTGACGATCGCCAACAAGGCGGAATTCGTCGATGCGATGAAGCCGGTGTACGACAAGTTCGCCGGTGACGAGAAGCTGAAGGGCCTCGTCAAGCGGATCCAGGACACGAAGTAAGACCATAGCGTCGGTCCGGCGTCGCCGCATGGCGACACCGGGCCCCGCAAGGAGAGCTGATGACAGACCCTCACGTCGCAAGCCACGAGCAGGAAGTCGCCGGACGACCGTCGACCGGCTTGCTGTCGCGGATCAACGCCGTCGTCGCTCGGCTGGGCATGTATGTGTCTGTGACCGGACTGCTCGTTATCGTCACCATCGTGTTCTACCAGGTGTTCGGACGTTACGTGCTGAATTCCAGCCCGACCTGGACGGAGAACCTCGCGCTGGTTCTGATCCTGTATGTCACGCTGATCGGCGCCGCTGTCGGCGTACGCGATGCCGGACACATCGGAATGGACAGCTTGCTGGTGATGCTTCCTGATCAAGTGCGTGAGAAGATCGAACTCGTGATCCACGTCCTGGTGGCCGTGTTCGGCATTGCGATGGCCTACAACGGCTGGATCCTCGGGGCGTCGGTCGGAACGGTGAAGATCCCCAATCTCGGCCTGCCGGAGGTCATCCGCTACGTGCCGCTGATCGCCTCCGGCGTTTTGATCGTTTCCTTTTCAATCGAGCACATCATTGCTCTCCTGCGCGGCGAAGAGGTCGTCCCCTCATGGAATTGATCATTCTCGGCGCCACTTTCTTCGGCTTTCTCGTCATCGGTGTACCCGTTGCCTTCGCGATCGGTCTCTCGGCGATTTGCACCATCCTCTACGAAGGCCTGCCGGTCGCCGTCATCTTCCAGCAGATGATGTCGGGGATGAACATCTTCTCCTTCCTCGCCATCCCGTTCTTCGTCTTCAGCGGTGAGCTGATGCTGCATGGCGGCGTCGCCGACAAAATCGTGCAGCTCGCCAAGAATCTCGTCGGGCACATCCGCGGCGGGCTCGGCATGTCGAACGTGGTCGCCTGCACGCTGTTCGGCGGCGTCTCCGGTTCGCCCGTGGCCGACGTGTCGGCAATGGGGGCCGTGATGATCCCCATGATGAAAAAGGAAGGCTTCGACACCGACTACGCCGTCAACGTCACCACCCATGCCTCGCTCGTCGGAGCGCTGATGCCGACCAGTCACAACATGATCATCTATGCGCTCGCCGCCGGCGGCAAGGTATCGATCGGCGCGCTGATCGCCGCCGGCCTACTGCCGGCGCTCGTGCTGATGGTGTGCATGCTGGCCGCCGCTTACGGGGTCGCGGTGAAGCGAGGCTATCCGGCCGGCAAGTTCCCGGGCTGGCCCGCGGTTTTTCGCTCGTTTGCGGCCGCTCTGCCTGGCCTTCTGATCGTCGGCATCATCCTCTCAGGCATCCTGTCGGGCGTGTTCACGGCAACCGAATCCGCGGCCGTCGCGGTCACCTATACGATCCTGCTGACGTTCTTCATCTACCGTACCATGACCTTGCCGAACTTCCTGCGCGCTGCGGCCAAGGCGGTGAAGACGACGGGCGTGGTGCTGCTGCTGATCGGCGTCTCCACCATGTTCCAGTATCTGATGGGGCTGTACGAGGTGGCCGACTTCGCCGGCGACATGATGAGCAAGGTCTCGACGCAGCCCTGGGTCATCTTCCTGCTCATCAACGTCATCCTGTTCGTGCTCGGCACGTTCATGGACATGGCCGCGACCATCCTGATCTGCACGCCGATCTTCCTGCCGATCGCGATGAAGGCGGGCATGGATCCGGTGCAGTTCGGCATGCTGATGCTGATCAACTGCGCGCTGGGACTGAACACCCCGCCGGTCGGAACGACGCAATTCGTGGGCTGCGCCATCGGCGGCATCTCGGTGGGCGCGGTGATGCGCACCATCCTGCCGTTCTACGCCGCCCTGATCGCAGCTCTGATGTTCGTGACCTACATCCCCGCCTTCTCGCTGTGGCTGCCCCGCCTGCTGATGGGCTACAAGGGATAGCAGCAACACAGGAGAATTCGTTCGTGACTGACTATCGCAAGCTCTTCGATCTCACCGGCAAGACCGCCGTGGTGCTCGGCGCCGCATCGGGCATCGGTAAATCGTCAGCCGAGGCGCTGGCCGGGCTCGGCGCCCGTGTCGTCTGCGCCGATCGCGCGCTTGATGCCGCCGAAGCGACCGCCGCCGGCATTCGCGACAAGGGCGGCTGGGCCGAGGCGGCCGCGTGTGACGCCGCGAGCGCTGCGGACGTCAATGCGTTGGCCAAGTCCGTGATGCAGAAATTTCCGCGGCTCGACATTGCGGTGACGACGCCCGGGCTCAACATCCGCAAGACCATCCTCGACTATACCGAGGAGGATCTCGACCGCGTCCTCAACCTCAACATCAAAGGCACGGTCTGGTTCTTCCAGGCGTTTGGCCGCATCATGGTCGAGCAGAAAGGCGGCAGCATCATCGCCTGCTCCTCGGTGCGTGCGGTGACCATCGAGCCGGGCCTGGGCGTCTACGGCTCGACCAAGGCGGCCATCGGCCTGCTGGTGAAGGGGTTTGCTTCCGAGGTCGGACGCTCCGGCGTGCGCGTCAATGCGATCGCGCCGAGCATCGCCGAGACCGCGCTGACCGGCCCGTTCAAGCAGCGTCCAGACATCTACAATCTTTACGCCGGCCACACCGTGTTCAACCGCTGGAGCAGCGCCGACGAGGTCGCGACCGCCGTCGCTTATCTCGCCTCGGACGCCGCAAGCTATGTCAGCGGCAGCACGCTGTTCGTCGATGGCGGCTGGACCGCGGTCGACGGGCCGCCGACCGGCCTCACCCAGCTGCACAAATAGGGCGGTTATCTAGCCGGTGAAGCCTGCACGCTGGCGCAGCTCCTTGTGGTCTGCGCCGGTCAGCAACGCGATCAGTGCGGCCGCATCTTGCGGATGCGTGGCCCGCGTGGTCACGCCGGCCGTGTACATCGTCACGAGTTCGCAGCCCGGCGGCAGCGCCCCTGATAGCGCGATGCCGTCGGTCGCGATGATCTCGGTCGCCTGGGTGCATCCGATCGGATGCGCGGCGGTGGACGCCGCAAGCTCGCGCATCGCGGCCGCGCCATTGGGAAAAATCTTGAGGCGCGAAGCAACCTCATAGGCGATGCCGAGCTGATCCAGGACTTTTGCGACGTGCTGTCCTGCGGTCGAGGCTCTGGTATCCGGGACGTAGATTGCGTCGGCGCTGCGCAGCACCTCGCGCAAATCGGCCTCGGTTTTCACGGTTACCTTGGGGTCGCGGCTGCGAACCGCCAGCGCGGTCTCGACCCGGCCGACATCTGCGATGGAGGAGGGGGTGACGAGATTCTCCTCCGCGAGCTTCGCAAGCAGCGCCTGCGTCAGGATGACGAGATCGGCCGCCGTCCCCGCGCGCAGCTTGTCGGCCATGATGCCGACCGCGCCGAACTCACCGTCGATACCGAGGCCGGTCTGCGCCTTGAAGGGCTCGCTGAGGCCGCGTACCAGGCCTTGCGCCGCACCTCCGCTCAAAACATTCACTGTCGTCACGATGCTAGCTTCATGGCTGCGATGATCTTGGCGCGCGTGATCGGCAGGTCGCGCACGCGCACGCCGAGGCAATCGTAGACCGCATTCGCGATCGCCGCGGTCGCCGGGCCGTGGGCGGCCTCGCCGGCGCCGACCGGCTCGATCTCCGGCCGCTGGATGATCTCGACATCCACTGCCGGCACCTCGCTGAAGGTCAGGATCGGATAGTCGGTCCATGACGTCGATGTGATCCGCATCCGGTCGAAGCGGACGCGTTCCTTCAACACCCAGCTTGTCGCCTGCATCGCGCCACCCTCGATCTGGTTGATGACACCGTCCGGATTGACGGCCTCGCCGACATCGACCGCAAGCGTCAGCCGCTTGACGCGGATGTCATCAGTGCCTTCGATCTCCGCAATCGCGGCGCAATAGGCCCCTGTGTTCTTGTAGCGGGCGAAGCCGACGCCGTGGCCCGTGCCGGACTCTTTCTGCGGTTTCCACTGCGCGCGTCGTGCCGCGGCGCGGATGACGTCCTTCGCCCGCTCGTCGCGCAGATGACGCAAGCGGAACGCGATCGGATCCTCGCCGCGCAGGGCGGCGATCTCGTCGAGCAAGGACTCGATGGCGAACACATTGCCCTGTCCGCCGAGTGTCCGCAGCGCCGAGGTCCGCACCGGCATGGTCAGCAGCCGGTGGCTCGTGACCGTCCAGGCCGGGAGGTCGTAGAGCGGAATGGAGTTCCGATCGCCGCCGCCGCCGTTGGCAGCGGGCGGGTTGGTCGAGATCATGCGGGGGTAGGGGTTCGTAATCTCGGTCGCGGCAAGCAGCGCGGGCTGTGCCGCGCGCCCCGGTCGCGCCGCGTGGCCGTTGCTCCAGATCGCATGGCGCCAACCGACGATCTCGTTGTCCTCGTCGAGATCAGCCTCGACCTCGATCGCCATCGCTGCGCCAAACGGCGCGTGGGCCATCTCGTCGTGGCGCGACCACTGCACCCGCACCGGACGGCCGGCCGCCGCTTTCGCCAGCAGCACGGCATCGAGCGCGACGTCGTCGGCGGCATTGTGCCCGTAGCAGCCCGCACCCTCCATGTGCTCGACCACGATGTTTTCGGCCGACAGCTTGAGCACGATCGCGAGATCGGCGCGCAGCAGGTAAACGCCCTGGCTGTGCGTCCAAACGTGGACACGATCGTCGCCGGCCCATTGTGCCATGGCGCAGGAAGGCGCGATCGAGGCATGCGCGATGTAGGGGCGGGTGTATTGCCGGCGGAGAGTCCGAATGGGCTTGCCTGTCGTTGCCGCCATCCTGGTGTCGATGACATAAGTCTCGACCGGCTGGCTTTTCAGGAAGCCCGCCAGATCATTTTCATCGGGCAACGGTTCGCCGGCTGACCATATCGCGCCCTTGCGAAAGGCTTTCAGCGCGGCTTCCGCCGCTGCCTCGCTGTCCGCAACCACGCCGGCAAAGCCGCCGTCGCGGACGATCGCGACGAGGCCGGAAACGGCGCGCGCGGCCGCTTCGTCCAGTGCAATCAATTTGGCGCCCGAGACGTCCGGCCGCAACACGCGTCCGTGCACCAGGCCCGGCAGCGCATGGTCATGGATGAAGCGCGGCCGTGCGAACACCTTGTCGGGAATATCGACGCGCTGGACCGAATGTCCGGCGATAGCGCGTTTGGCGAAGTTCTTCGTTGTCGCGCCCGCATTGGCGTCGTGGTCGAGCGAGACGTCGCCGGCAAGCTCCCAATAGCTGGTCCTGACATTGCCGGGGCCCGAGATCGTGCCGTCATCGATCTCGAGCAGCGACGCATCGACGCCGAGACGTTCCGATGCCGCGACGAGGAAGCGCTGGCGCACCTCGGCGCAGGCGTGGCGCAGCGCGCGGCCGGACTGCTGGATTGAGAGGCTGCCCGAGGTGACGCCCTCGTTCGGGCTGGTCGCTGTGGAGGCACGGATCATCTCGATCCTGATGATATCGACGTCGAGCTCGTCGGCGGCGATCTGCGCCAGCGCTGTGACGATGCCCTGACCGATCTCGACCTTGCCGGGCGAGATCGCGATACGGCCTTCGCCGATGAGCCTCACCCAGGAGGACAGCTTTGGATTGGCCGCAAGGCTGACCGGCAGTGTCGGGGCAGGGGACGCCGTACTCATGATGCCGCCATCTGCGACGCCGCCCGCAGTACGGCGCGGACCATCCGGTTGTGCGATCCGCAGCGGCACAGATTGTGATCCAGCGCCGCTTTGACCTCCGCCTCGGTCGGCGACGGATTGCGCTTCAGCAACGCCGCCGCGCTGATCAGGATCCCGGAGACGCAATAGCCGCATTGCATCGCCTGTTCGGCGATAAAGGCACGTTGCAGCGGGTGCGGTTGCTCTGCCGTGCCGAGGCTACCTCGACCGTGACGATGTCCTTGTCCGCGACCGACCACATCGGCAAGTCGCAGGAGGCCATCGCGCGGTCGCCGACCATGACATAGCAGGCGCCGCACTCGCCCGCTCCGCAACCGAAATGCGGACTGGTGACGCCGAGCGGGCCGCGCAGCACATCGAGTAGCGTCCGATCGGGAGCGGCATCCACGGACGTGGCCGCGCCGTTGAGCTGGAATTGAATGGTAGGCATTGTCGCTCTACAGCCTCAGGACTTGTCGAACTTCTTGACGACGTCGGCCCATTTTTCGATGTCGCCGCGCAGGAATTTCTCAAATTGGTCCGGCGTCATCGACATGGGTACGGCACCCTGCTCGGTCCAGAGCTTTATGATGTCGGGGCGCTTCACCATCGCGTTCACGGCGGCATTGAGCTTGTCGATGACAGGTTTCGGCGTGCCGGCCGGCGCCATCAGGCCGAGCCAGATCGTGGCTTCATAACCTGCCACGCCTGCCTCGATCGCCGTCGGTACGTTTGGCAGCACCGCTGAGCGCTGCTTGCCAGTGGTCGCGAGCGCGCGGACCTGGTTCTCGCCGATATTAGGCGCCATCGCCGGCACTGCGTCGATCATCATCTGCACCTGCCCGCCGATCACGCCGCTGCGCGCCTCGCCGCTGTTGCGGTAGGGGACGTGCACGAGGTCGATGCCGGCCATGGCTTTGAACAGCTCCCCGGCCATGTGATAGGGCGTGCCCTGGCCGGAGGACGCGTAGTTCAACTTGCCCGGCTGCGACTTGGCGAGCGCGACGAACTCCAGCAGTGTCTTCGCTGCGACTTGCGGGTTCACCACGATGACGAGATCGGAATAGTTCACCGGCGTGATCGGCGCGAGGTCACGCATCAGCTCGTATTTGCGTTTATCCGGCGTCAGCAGGGATTCGTTTGCGGTCTGGGTGTTGGACATCATCAACAGCGTGTAGCCGTCGGCCGGCGACTTCGCCGCTTCGACCGTGCCGATGACGCCCGCCCGCGCCGGTTCGGTTCTCGATCACGAAGGGCTGGCCGAAACTCTCCTGGAGCGCATTGCCGATCAGCCGGGCCGCGACATCGGCCGGCCCGCCGGCGCCGAAGGGCACGACGATCCGGACCGCGTGGTTGGGATAGTCTTGTGCCAGGGACGGGGCTGCGGAGAATGCGCTGAGCAGGCCGGCGGCCAGCGCCAGCATAAATTGTCGGGCCGTCACACCCACCTCCCTGATATCGTTCTTGTTGGCCGGCACTGTAGCGGCAGGGGAGGCGGACTGTCGACGCATCACAAAGCCGACGGTGCCTGGAATATCGGGCGGTTTGCGGTGTGGCGGTGCCGCTCTTCGCGGTTGCGGCAGGAACCGGCAGCGCAGGCGGCCTGAGCAAATCGCATGGGCATTGCCGGATAAATACGCTCGGCTGACCGGTATTTTGGTGTTACCAAATTGGACATGAACCAGCACGCCAAGATCGAAATCCGCCATTCCACCTGCCCGCATGATTGCCCGTCGGCCTGTGCCCTCGACATCGAAGTCGTCGAGGGACGCAGCATCGGCCGCGTCCGCGGTTCGAAAAAGCAGACCTATACGGCCGGCGTGGTCTGCGCCAAGGTTGCCCGTTATGCCGAGCGCATCCATCACCCCGAGCGGCTGATGTATCCAATGCGCCGCACCGGGCCGAAGGGTTCCGGTCAATTTGCGCGGATCAGCTGGGACGAGGCGCTCGACGAAATCGGGCATCGCTTCAACCAGGCCGAGCGCGAGTTCGGGGCAGAATCGATCTGGCCCTATTATTACGCCGGCACGATGGGGCTGGTGATGCGCGACGGCCTCAATCGTCTCACGCATGTGAAGAAATATTCGCGCTTCTATCAGACCATCTGCGCCAATGTCGGGCGTATCGGGTTCGCGATCGGCACTGGCAAGATCGCCGGCGTCGATCCGCGCGAGATGGCACTCTCCGACCTCGTCGTGATCTGGGGCACCAATCCCGTCAACACGCAGGTCAACGTGATGACGCACGCGGCACGTGCGCGGAAGGAGCGCGGCGCCAAGATCGCGGCGGTCGACATCTACGACAACGAAACCATGAAGCAGGCCGACATCAAGATCATCCTGCGGCCCGGCACCGATGGTGCCTTCGCCTGCGGCGTGATGCATGTCCTGTTCCGTGACGGCTATGCCGACCGCGCCTATATGGACAAGTACACCGATTGCCCTGACGAGCTCGAGGCGCATCTGGAGACGCGCACGCCGGAATGGGCGTCCGCGATCTCGGGCGTGCCGGTGGCGGAGATCGAGGCCTTTGCCAAATTGGTCGGCGAAACCAAGCGCACCTTCTTCCGGCTTGGCTACGGCTTCACCCGCTCGCGCAACGGCGCGGCGCAGATGCATGCCGCGAACTGCATTCCCGCGGTGACCGGCGCCTGGCAATATGAAGGCGGCGGCGCCTTCTTCAACAATTACGCGCTGTGGCACTTCAACGAATCCATCATCGAAGGCCACGACGCCATCGACAGGGCGACGCGTGCGCTCGACCAGTCGCAGATCGGGCGCATCCTCACCGGTGAGGCCGAGGCCCTGCACGGCAAGGGTCCGATCAAGGCGATGCTGATCCAGAACACCAATCCAATGACGGTGGCGCCGGAGCAGGCACTGGTGCGCCAGGGCTTTGCGCGCGAGGATCTGTTCGTCGCAGTGCACGAGCAATTCATGACCGAGACGGCTGAGATGGCCGACATCGTGCTGCCGGCGACGATGTTCATGGAGCACGACGATCTCTATTACGGCGGCGGCCACCAGCACATCTCGGTCGGGCCGAAGCTGATCGATCCGCCCGGCGAATGCCGCTCCAACCATGAGGTCCTGCAGGCGCTGGCGCCGCGGCTCGGCGCCAGGCATCCCGGCTTCGAGCTGACGCCGCGCGAATTGATCGACGCGACGCTGAAGCTCAGCGACCACGGCGACATTGCCGGCCTTGAAGCCGATCTCTGGCGTGACCTGCAACCGGACTTCCGCACCTCGCATTATCTCGACGGCTTCGCCCATGCCGACAGGAAATTCCACTTCAAAGCCGATTGGGCGCATCCGCCGTTCGGCCAGACGATGGGGGACTTCGACAAGATGCCGTCGCTGCCGGATCATTGGGCGGTGATCGAGCACTCCGATCTGGCCCATCCGTTCCGGCTTGCCACCAGCCCGTCGCGCAGCTTTCTCAACACTACCTTCAACGAGACGCCGTCCTCGCAGGCGCGCGAGGGCAAGGCGAGCGTGATGATCCATCCCCTGGATGCGGCCGCGCTCGACATCGCGGACGGCGACGCCGTGACGCTCGGCAACACCCGCGGCGAGACCACGCTGATTGCCATTCTGTTCGAGGGCGTGCGCCGTGGTGTGCTGATCGCGGAGTCCGTTCATCCCAACAAGAACCATATCGGTAACCGCGGCATCAACATGTTGACGGGCGCGGACACCATCGCGCCGATCGGCGGAGCCGCTTTCCACGACAACAAGGTCTGGATCAGGAAAGCGGTCGCGGCCTGAGCGCTCGCGCTTCGTTCGCCTTTCAAGTTTGTGTCGAGGCGCTAAAGCGGCGGCTCGCCGCAGATTGCCCTTGCACCTTCAGCCCGTGCTGCCGCAAATGGCTGCAAAACGGGAACTAGAGGAAGCGAGTGCGCCATGACCGACACCACAGCCGTGATCACTGAGAAGCGCGGGCAGGCGCTCTGGATCACCATCAACCGGCCCGAGAAACGCAATGCGCTGAATGGCGAGGTCATCGCCGGCATCGCACGCGGCTATCGCGACGCGCATGACGACAAGGACATCCGCGTCATCGTGCTGACGGGTGCGGGCGAGAAGGCGTTCTGCGCCGGCGCGGATTTGCAGAACTCCGGCGCGGCTTTCGCGATGGATCATTCCAAACCAAATGTCGACTATGCCGATCTGCTGCGTTTGTCGCAGAACGCGACCAAGCCGGCGATCGCGCGCGTCGGCGGCGTCTGCATGGCCGGCGGCATGGGCCTGCTCTGCATGACCGACATGGCGGTCGGCGCCGATCACGTCATCTTCGGCCTGCCGGAGGTGAAGGTCGGCGTGTTTCCGATGCAAGTGTTGAGCCTGTTGCAGTCGATCGCGCCGCCTCGGCTCGTCAACGAATGGGCGCTGACCGGCGAGCCGTTCGACGCGAAAGCGGCGCAGGGAGCCGGCCTGCTCAATTATGTCGTGCCCACGGCCGAGCTGGACGCCAAGGTCGACTGGCTGATCGGCCGCATCGTCGACAAATCCCCGACCGCGATCCGCCGCGGCAAATACGCCATGCGCGCAATCGCCTCGATGTCGTTCGACGAGAGCATCGCCTACACCGAAAGCCAGATCGCGCTGCTCGCCATGACCGAGGACGCCAAGGAAGGGCTGAAAGCGTTCGGCGAAAAGCGCAAGCCGATTTGGACGGGGCGGTGAGGGCGCACCGCTCTCGTGTCCCGGACGCGCTGCAACGCTCTTGCGTTGCTGCGCAGAGCCGGGACCCAGAACGCAGTTCGGTACAGCGCGGCGGGATAGGCCCCGGCTCTGCAGCGCACCGCTGAAGAAGCGCTGCGCTGCGTCCGGGGCACGAGAGCGACTTCCACCAGCTTAGATTCGATTGTCAAACAGCAAACACGCCTTCGCCTTCTCGCGGCGTATTCCGCCCGAGGTTTGCTCTCCGTTTCACGCCCTTTCCGGAGAAAGGGCGCAGGGAAGGCCGGGTGCCGGCTGGCACCCGCATGACTCCCGTGCGAGAACGTTGCACACGCAATGCACAGGAGAGAAACAGGGCAGCCTGACATCCGGCCTTCCCTGCGCAGTGGTTTGACGGCTTATGCGCGCTCTCCCCGGAGACGAATTCCTGCTTGCCTCCGTCACCTCGCGAAAGTCACGGACATCTCCCCGGTTGAGGCGATGCCGCATTCGCAAAGGCTTGACCGTAGCAACGACGGCCAGGACCACGCGGTTTTGCCGTACGCATTCGGCGCCGTCCGTCGTGCGCGGTCCGCGATGTGCTCACGGGGTTCATCCCGCCCTGCACATTACGTTCCGCATCGGCGCCGCTCGCGTCCACCGCAGCCCGATCCGCGGTTCGTGACGACGTACGACCGCCCCTTTCGCCGGATCAGGATGGGGCGGAGAATGCGATAAAACAGAAATTCTGTAAAGGCGAATATTTTGGCGAGCGATGGTTGACCGAAGGGTAGCGTGTTTTGCCCGTCGGGTGGCGCAAAGTGTTGTGGCCGCGTAGGGCTGACCCACCTCTCTAGTCTCCGCGGTGACAGAAGTGGTGGGGTACGCCAGCGACTGCGCTTCGCGCAGCCGCCGTCTGACCGACCCTACAGGATTCACCCCGCGTTGGCTTTCAATCCCGCGGCCTGGATGCCCGCCACGGCACACGCCTCGTCATTGTCCGACGTGTCGCCGGAGACGCCGACGGCGCCGAGCAGCGTCGCGCCGTCCATGATCAGCACGCCGCCGGGGACCGGGACCAGCGCGCCCTTGGCGATGGTGTTCACGGCGTCGATGAAATAGGCCTGCTCCTGCGCGCGCTGGAACAAAGCGCGCGAGCCCATGCCCAGTGCGAGCGCGCCATAGGCCTTGCCGTGCGCGATCTCCGCACGCATTAGGCTGGTGCCGTCCTGCGCCGCGGCGATCTTGAGCACGCCGCGGGCGTCGAGGATGGTGACGACGAGTGGCTTCAGCTTCAGCTCGGTGGATTTCGCGAAGGCGGCGTCGAGGATCTTGCGGGCGGTGTCGAGGGTGAGGTCAGCCATGGCTGGTTTCCTTTGCAACGGGAGTGGTTGTGGATTGGGTCTCGGCACGATCAAGGCTCATCGCCAGCACACGCGCGACGTGAAGCGCCTCGCGCTGGGCGCCGTCGTGGATCTGGTGCCGGCAGGAGGTGCCGTCGGCAACGACCAGCGTATTCTGGTCCGCGCGGCGCACGGCAGGCAGCAGCGACAGCTCGGCCATCTCGATCGAGGCGTCGTAGGTGTCCGCGCCATAACCGAACGCACCGGCCATGCCGCAGCAGCTCGACTCGATGGTCTCGACCGCAAGGCCGGGGACGAGGCGCAGCACCTGCTCGACCGGCTTGAAGGCGCCAAAGGATTTTTGATGACAATGGCCGTGCACCATGGCCTTGTCGGCGACGGTGCCGAACGGCAGTTGCAGCCGGCCGGCCTCGGCTTCGCGCACCAGAAATTCCTCGAAGGTCAGCGCATGGGCGCCGACCGCCTTGGCATCGTTGTCCTTGCGCAGCGAAGCCAGCTCGTCGCGCAGGGTCAGCAGGCAGCTTGGCTCGAGACCGACGATCGGCACGCCGCGCGCGGCGAAGGGCGCGAAGGCGGCGACGAGACGATCGAGTTCGACTTTCGCTTCGTCGACGAGACCGGCGGACAGGAAGGTGCGGCCGCAGCACAGCGGCCGGCCGCCGCTCGCGGGCTTCGGCAGGTGCACGCGATAGCCGCCGGCCGCCAGCACGCGCAGCGCGGCCTCGAGGTTTTCGCGCTCATAGATGCGATTGAAGGTGTCGGCGAACAGCACGACCTCGCGGCCGGTTTCAGGTCCCACGCTGTCCGCAGGCGGTACGAACACATCACTGCGGAAGGCGGGCAGGGCGCGTCGCGCGCTGATGCCGGCGAAGCGCTCGAACAGTCTTCGCAGCAGCGGGCTGTGATTGCGCAGGTTGACGAGCGGCGCGAAGCGCGACGCGAGGCCGGCATAGCGCGGCAGGTAGCCGACCAGGCGATCGCGCAAGGTCAGGCCGTGTGACGCCGCACGCGCGGCGAGCACCTCGATCTTCATCTTGGCCATGTCGACACCGGTCGGGCATTCGTGGCGGCAGGCCTTGCAGGAGACGCAGAGCTTTAGCGTCTCCATCATCTCGTCCGACGACAAGGCGTCCTCGCCGAGCTGGCCGGAGATGGCGAGCCGCAAAGTGTTCGCACGCCCTCGCGTGACGTCCTTCTCGTTGCCCGTCGCGCGGTAGGACGGGCACATCACGCCGCCCTCAAGCTTCCGGCAGGCGCCGTTGTTGTTGCACATCTCGACCGCGCCCTGAAAACCGCCGCCGGCCCCGGGATAAGCGGACCAGTCGAGTTTTGTCTTGAGCTCGGCGACGCGATACTCAGGCTTGAAGCGGAATAGCGAACGATCGTCCATCTTCGGTGCGTCGACGATCTTGCCGGGGTTGAGCACGCCATCGGGATCGAAGCGCTGCTTCACCTCGCGGAAGTCGGTGACCAGGCGCTCGCCGAACATTGTTTCGTGGAATTCGGAGCGCACCAGGCCGTCGCCATGTTCGCCGGAATGCGAGCCCTTGTATTCGCGCACCAGCTCGAAGGCCTCTTCGGCGATGGCGCGCATCGCCTTGACGTCCTTATCGAGCTTCAAATTCAACACCGGCCGCACATGCAGGCAGCCCTCGGAGGCATGGGCGTACATCGTGCCGCTGGTGCCGTGCCTGGCGAACACCTCGCTCAGCCGCGCGGTGTAGTCGGCGAGATGCGGCAGCGGCACGGCGCAGTCTTCGACAAAGGAGACCGGCTTGCCCTCCTGCTTCATCGACATCATGACGTTGAGGCCGGCGGCGCGGAAATCGGCGATGCCACTCTGCAGCGCAGGCTCGATGATTTCGACCACGCCGCCCCATTTGCGTTTGTCCTTATTCCAGCCGAAGCCGAGATCGCCCATCAGCTCGCCGAGCTGCTTCAGGCGTACGAGATTATCCGCCTGATCCTCTTCAGCGAATTCGACCACCAGCACCGCATCCGGATCGCCCTTGATGGCAGCAGAGATGATCGGCTGAAACATCGCGATGTCGCGGCCGAGCGCGAGCATGGTACGATCGACCAGCTCGACCGCGATCGGCTTCAGCTTGACCAGATGCTGGGCGGCGTCCATCGCCTCGTAAAAATTGCCGAAATGGCAGATGCCGAGCGCCTTGTTGCGGATCACCGGCCACAGCTTCAGCTCGACCTTGGTGGTGAAGGCGAGAGTGCCCTCGGAGCCCACGAGAAGATGCGCCATGTTGTTGCGCGCATTGCGCGGCACCAGCGCATCGAGATTGTAGCCGCCGACTCGGCGCTGCACCTTCGGAAAGCGCGCGGCGATCTCCTCGGCCTCGCGGGCGCCGAGATCGAGCATGTCGCGGAACAGGGCGCGGGCGCTGTCGTTCGCGTCGAGATCAGAGAGATCGCGCGCCACCTCGCCGTAACGGCTCAGCGTGCCATCGGCGCGCGCGGCCTCCATCGACAGCGTGTTGTCGCGCATGGTGCCGTAGCGCAAGCTACGGCCGCCGCAGGAATTGTTGCCGGCCATGCCGCCGATGGTCGCGCGCGATGCCGTGGAGACGTCGACGGGAAACCACAGGCCGTGCTTCCTAAGCTGGCGGTTGAGGTCGTCGAGCACGATGCCCGGCTCGACCACGCAGGTGCGGGCCTCGACGTCGAGCGACAGAATCCGGGTCAGATGCTTCGAGAGATCGACCACAAGGCCGTCATTGACGGTCTGGCCGCATTGCGAGGTGCCGCCGCCGCGCGGCGTGACCTTGCGTCCCTCGTCGCGCGCGATCGCCAGCGCCCGCAAGGCCTCGTCCATGGTCTTGGGCACAACCACGCCCGCGGGCACGATCTGGTAGAACGAGGCGTCGGTGGCGTAGCGGCCGCGGCTGAAACCGTCGAACAGGACGTCGCCGGTCATTTCCGCGCGCAGGCGCCGTTCGAGCGAGGAGGCGTTTGTCATCCCTGGTCCCGGACTGATCCAGCGAGGCCTACGGCCGGACTGGAGTATTCATTCTTGTTTCTGATCGATTTCATTATGAATGCAAATGAGCAAGCCCGGCTGCCCTTCACGGCGCGGCCGAAGCGCCCTCTTGGGGCTCGGTCAGGTGCTCAATCGCGGCCGTCCGCTTGTTGCGCAGGTGCTGGAACAGGATGTCGCTGAGCTCACTGCCGGCACGGCGGCGCAGCGCGTCGAGGATGGTCTCGTGCTCGCGCATCGCTTCGGCCCAGCGCTGCCGCTTGCGGGCGAAATTGGCGGAGTAGCGGACGCGGCGGATCCGCCCGGCAAAGTTGGCGTACGCGGTCTTCAGCGTCTCGTTGCGCGCGGCCGCGACGATGCTTTCGTGGATGCGCTGGTTGACCTGGAAATAGCCGTGCATGTCGCGATGCAGATAGTGGCCGTACATCTCGTAATGCAGCTGCTCGATCGCGGCGATTTCCGCATCCGTAATGGCTTCGCAGGCGAGGCGCCCGGCCAGGCTTTCCAGCCCCGCCATGATGTCGAACAGCTCCTCGAGATCGCGCTGGCTGAGTTGGCGGACCCGCGCACCGCGATTGGGGAGAAGCTCGATCAGCCCCTCTGCGGCGAGCACTTTCAGTGCCTCGCGCAGCGGTGTGCGGGAGATGCCGAGCATCTCGCAGAGCTGCCGCTCGGGAACGCGGGCGCCTTCCGAAATGTTGCCCTCAACCACGTAGTCGCGCAGCCGCAGCAGGATCTCGCCGTGAAGCGAGGCCTCCTGGCGGTCGCCGCCATTTGTGGCGGACGGGGCAATCGGAACCCCGGTGTCGGGAATCGTGGATTTCATTTGCAGCACAATAGTTTGCTCGTTTGGTCGCGTCGATGTCCACAATCGGATACCAAATTTAGGTGGAAAGTACAAAAAATGAATGCAAACTAGCTCGCAGAGCCGGCCAGAATCCGCCGACAGGGAGGTTTTCATGCATCAGGGACGCCATTTCCTTCAGATTCCCGGCCCGAGCCCGGTCCCCGAGCGCGTCCTGCGCGCCATGGACATGCCCGTCATCGACCACCGGAGCGCGGAATTCGGCGAGCTCGGCCGGGCCGTGCTCGAAGGCAGCCGGAAAATCTTCCAGACCGCCGGCCCGGTGGTGATCTTCCCCTCGTCGGGAACCGGTGCCTGGGAGGCCGCGATCGTCAACACGCTGTCGCCGGGCGACAGGGTGCTGATGGTCGAGACCGGCCATTTCGCCACCCTGTGGCGCCAAATGGCGGGACGGTTCGGCATCGAGGTCGATTTCGTTCCCGGCGACTGGCGCCGCGGCGCCGATCCGGCCGTGATCGAGGCAAGACTCACTGACGACACCGCCCACGCGATCAAGGCCGTGATGGTCGTGCACAACGAGACCTCGACCGGCGCGACCAGCCGCATCGCCGAGATCCGCGCCGCGATCGATCGTACAGGGCATCCGGCGCTGCTGATGGTCGACACCATCTCCTCGCTCGGCTCGGTCGACTACCGCCACGACCAATGGAAGGTCGATGTCAGCGTCAGCTGCTCGCAGAAGGGTTTCATGCTGCCGCCCGGCCTCGGCTTCAACGCGATCTCGGAGAAGGCGCGCGCTGCGGCGAAGACCAACAAGATGCCGCGCTCCTATTTCGACTGGGAGGAGATGCTCAAGCCCAATGCAAACGGCTTCTTCCCCTACACGCCGGCGACCAATCTGCTCTACGGCCTGCGCGAGGCGATCGCGATGCTGCTCGAAGAGGGCCTCGACGACGTGTTCGCGCGGCATCAGCGGCTGGCTGCTGCGACCCGTGCCGCCGTCAATCATTGGGGCCTCGAAATCCTCTGTCAGGAGCCATCGGAATTTTCGCCGGTGCTCACGGCGGTGCTGATGCCGCCGGGACATGACGCCGATCAATTCCGCAAGATCGTGCTCGACAATTACAACATGTCGCTCGGCTCGGGCCTGTCGAAGGTCGCGGGCAAAGTCTTCCGCATCGGCCATCTCGGCGAATGCAACGCGTTGACGCTGCTCGGCGCGCTCACCGGCGTGGAGATGGGCCTTTCGGTCGCGGGCGTGCCGCACCGCTCCGGCGGCGTCGATGCCGCGATGAAGCTGCTGGAGCAGCGCCCGCACGGCAATACGTCGCCGCATCTGAAAGTGGTCGGCACTTAAACCGCGCGGGGATAACCACAAAAAGCATTCAGGGAGGGTGAGATGGGAGTATGGCCGCAGAGTAGGGGGCGGCCGCCCTCCGGCCATGCATGGGAGCCGCCTTTAGAAGAGGGGACAAGCCGGTCAAATGGTGCTATTCGGCGGCCATCCAAAATCAAGGCAAGACCGGGAAGGACGCCGATGACCGTGCATACTGGAAGGCATTTCCTACAGATTCCAGGACCGACCAACGTGCCCGACCGGGTGCTGCGGGCGATGGACATGCCGACGCTGGACCATCGCGGTCCGGAGTTCGCCGAGCTCGGTTTCGCCGTCCTCGCCGGAATGCAGCGGGTGTTCCGCACCAAGCAGCCCGTGATCATCTTCCCCTCGTCCGGCACCGGCGCCTGGGAAGCTGCGATGGTCAACGTGCTGGCGCCCGGCGACAAGGTGTTGATGTGCGAGACCGGCCAGTTCGCCGTGCTGTGGCGCGGCATCGCCGAGAAGTTCAAGCTCGACGTCGACTTCATCCCGAGCGACTGGCGCCATGGCGCCGATCTCGCCGAGATGGAGAAGCGGCTTGCCGCCGACAAGCAGCACGCGATCAAGGCGGTCTGTGTCGTCCACAACGAGACCTCGACCGGCTGCGTGACGCCGCCGCTCGAAGTGCGCAAGCTGCTCGACCGGGTCAAGCATCCGGCGCTGCTGATGGTCGACACCATCTCCGGCCTCGGCTCGATTGAATACGAACACGATGCCTGGGGCATCGACGTCTCGGTCGCCGGCTCGCAGAAGGGCCTGATGCTGCCGCCGGGCCTCGGCTTCAATGCCGTCTCGGAGAAGGCGCTCGCGATGGCCAAGGCCAACCCCGGCATGCGCTCTTATTGGGACTGGCAGGAGGTGATCAGCTTCAACAAGCTCGGTACCTTCCCCTACACGCCCGCCACCAATCTGCTCTACGGCCTGCGCGAAGCGGTCAAGATGCTGGAAGAAGAGGGGCTTGAGAACGCCTGGACCCGCCACAAGCGCCACAGTGCGGCGACGCGTGCCGCGGTCAAGGTCTGGGGCCTGGAGACGCAGTGCGCCGATCCCGCCGCACATTCGCCGGCGCTGACCGGCGTGCGCGTGCCTGATGGCCATGACGCCGACGCCTTCCGCAAGGTTGTGCTGGAAGCCTTCGACATGTCGCTCGGCACCGGCCTGAACAAGGTCAAGGGCAAGGTGTTCCGCATCGGCCATATCGGCCATTTCAACGATCTGATGCTGATGGGCACGCTCGCCGGCGTCGAGATGGGCCTCGATCTTGCAAAGATCCCGCACCGGAGCGGCGGCGTGTTGGCGGCCATGGACGTCCTGAAGGGACGCGACGTGGTGCCGATGGCCAAGGCCCAGGTAGCCTGAGGGCTCAGGTGGCCTAAAGGCTCAAGTGGCTTGAACTAGCTTAGAAAAGAAGTGAGCGCGCGATGAACGCACCGACGACTGCCAACGAAGACCTGCTTTACTCCGTCACGGACGGCATCGCGCGGATCACTTTCAACCGTCCGCAGGCGCGCAACGCACTGACCTTCGCCATGTACGAGCGCATGGCGGAGATCTGCCTGGAGATCAACGCCGATCGCTCGATCAAGGCACTGATCCTGACCGGCGCCGGCGACAAGGCGTTTGCCTCCGGCACCGACATTTCTCAGTTCCGTGCGTTCAAAACCGCGCAGGATGCGCTCGACTATGAGGCTCGCATCGACCGCGTGCTCGGCACGCTCGAGCAGTGCCGCGTGCCCGTGATCGCGGCGATCGCGGGGGCCTGCACCGGCGGCGGTGCCGGAATTGCGGCCTGCTGCGACCTTCGCATCGGGACTGAAGCGACACGCATCGGCTTTCCGATCGCGCGCACGCTCGGCAACTGCCTGTCGATGTCCAATATCAGCCGCGTCGTCTCGCTGGTCGGCCCCGCCCGCACCAAGGATATGATCTTCAAGGCGCGCCTGGTCGAGGCGCCGGAAGCGCTCGCGCTCGGCCTGCTCACCGAAATCGTGCCCGATGTCGAGACGCTCCAGCGCCGTGCCGACGAGACCGCCAAGCTTGTGGCGAGCCACGCCCCGCTCACGCTGGAAGCGACCAAGGAGGCGGTGCGCCGCATCCGCCGCACGCTGTCGCGCGAAGAGGGCGAGGATCTGATCCTCAAGGCCTATATGAGCGAAGATTTCCGCGAGGGAATGGACGCCTTCCTCAACAAGCGCACGCCCAACTGGAAGGGCAAGTAGCGTATCTCCGGCTTGGGCCTCGTCAGCCGAAAGTCATAGGCGGCGGGATGCCCGCCTGCTTGAACTCGCTGGCTTTAGTCCGCACAATGTGCCGATAAATTACTGACAAACAAAGCCAACAATAACCAGGGGGCGAAACTCGTGCGAATTCTAGTGAAAGCTGTCGGGGTCGCAGCGGCGCTAACGTTGAGCGCGCCGGCCTTTGCCGGCTGGGAGCCGACCAAGCCGGTCGAGATCGTGGTGGCGGCGGGCGCGGGCGGCGCCTCCGATCAGATGGCGCGGATGATGCAGGCCGCGATCCAGAAGAACAATCTGATGAAGCAGCCGATCGTGGTCTCGCTCAAGGGCGGCGCGTCAGGTGCGGAAGCGCTGATGTACATGAAGTCCAGCGAGGCCGATCCCAACAAGGTGCTGATCGCCTATTCGCTGATCTACATGCTGCCGCTGTCGGCGAAGATTCCGTTCAACTGGCGTGAGCTGACCCCGGTCTCGGTGATCGCGCTCGACCAGTTCGTCCTATGGGACAACAGCTCGGGTCCCAAGACGGTGAAGGAGTTCGTCGCCGCCGCGAAGGCTGCGAGCGCCCCGTTCAAGATGGGCGGCACCGGCTCCAAGCGCGAGGATCACGTGCTGACGGTGTTTCTCGAGCAGAAGACCGGCGCGAAATTCTCCTATCTGCCTTACAAGTCCGGTGGCGAGGCCGCGACCCAGCTGGTCGGCAACCACACCGAATCCAACGTCAACAACCCGTCCGAAAATCTCGAAGTCTGGCGCGCGGGCCAGGTGCGTCCGCTCTGCGTGTTCGACAAGGAGCGCATCTCCTACACCAGCAAAGTGACGGACACGCAGTCCTGGGCCGACATCCCGACCTGCAAGGAGGAGGGCGTCGACGTCCAGTATCTGATGCTGCGCGCGACGTTCCTGCCCGGTAAGGTCACGGCTGAGCAGCAGGCGTTCTATGTCGACCTGTTCCACAAGGTGACGCAGACCGCCGAATACAAGGACTACATGGAAAAGCAGGCGTTGAAGCCGATCTTCCTCACCGGCAAGGAC
The DNA here is from genome assembly GCF_054056555.1 of Bradyrhizobium sp. LM2.9. Classification (NCBI taxonomy): domain Bacteria; kingdom Pseudomonadati; phylum Pseudomonadota; class Alphaproteobacteria; order Hyphomicrobiales; family Nitrobacteraceae; genus Bradyrhizobium; species Bradyrhizobium sp. LM2.9. The sequence goes on along the minus strand of NZ_JBSRYJ010000002.1, from coordinate 3,327,736 downwards.
ATGGTGCAATTCCTCGAAGAGGACGATGCAGTCAACAAGTCGCTGATGACGGAAGCCGGATTCGTCGCGAAGTAGCTTTGGTTTCTCCCTCTCCCCGCTTGAGGGGAGAGGGTCGGAGTGAGGGGCTCTCTCCGCGAGTCCAATCCTCACCGTCATCGCGGAGACTCCCCCTCACCCCAACCCTCTCCCCGCAAGCGGGGAGAGGAGGAATTGAACTACTCGGTCCCCAACGGCTCATGTCCCAAACCGATCTTGAAATCGTCGTCGACGATCCGACCGCGCCCGAAGACGACTCGCCTTCCGTCGTCTCCTCCGGCACGGTCGAGATATTCGTCTGTCTCCTGTTGCTCGCGCTGGCTGCCACGCTCGGCTACGACAATTGGCGCACCGGCGCCTCCTGGGATTCGACCGGGCCGGAGCCTGGCTATTTCCCGTTCTATCTCTCCGTCATTCTCGGCGGCAGCAGCCTCTACGGCCTGATCGTGGCTCTCGTCGCGCACCGCAAGGCGGCTGAGACCTTCGTCACGCGCGCGCAGGCCCGCCGTGTGATGGCGGTGTTCGTGCCGACGCTGCTGTTCTGCCTGACGACGCAGTTTCTCGGCCTCTATGTCGCGAGCTTCCTGCTGATCGCGGGCTTCATGCGCCTCGTCGGCAAGATCGCGCTGTGGAAGTCGCTGCTCACCGCTGTCGTGTTCACGGCGATCATGTTCCTCACCTTCGACATCGCCTTCGACGTCATCATGCCGAAAGGGGCCGCTCGAAGCGGCCTTCGGCTACTAGGCGGGGCCTGCGATGGAAGCTTTCGGTCTCTTGCTTCACGGCTTCGCCGTCCTGCTGACGTGGAAGACGCTCGCGCTGATGATGGTCGGGCTGGTGCTCGGCATCTTCGTCGGCGTGTTGCCCGGGCTCGGCGGACCCAACGGCGTCGCGATCCTGCTGCCGCTCACCTTCACGATGGATCCGACCTCGGCGATCGTGATGCTGTCCTGCATCTACTGGGGCGCGCTGTTCGGCGGCGCGATCACCTCGATCCTGTTCAACATCCCCGGCGAGGCCTGGTCGGTCGCGACCACGTTCGACGGGTATCCGATGGCGCAGCAGGGCAGGGCAGCGGAGGCACTGACCGCGGCGTTCACGTCCTCTTTCATCGGCTCGCTGGTCGCTGTGCTGCTGATCACTTTCCTCGCCCCGATGATCTCGTCCTTTGCGTTGAAGTTCGGCCCGCCCGAGTTCTTCGCTGTTTATCTGCTGACCTTCTGCTCCTTCGTCGGATTGGGCCGCGAGGCCAAGCACAAGACTGTCATCTCGATGTCGTTGGGGCTCCTGCTCGCGGGCGTCGGAATGGATACCGTGTCGGGGCAGCTGCGCATGACCTTCGGTTCGTCCGAGCTTTTGCGCGGCATCAACTTCCTGGTCGCCGTCATCGGCCTGTTCGGCATCAGCGAGATCCTGCTGACGATGGAGGAGCGCCTCGCGCTGCGCGGACACGCAGCGAGCATTTCGCTGCGCGTCGTGCTGAGTGTGTGGAAGGACCTGCCGAAATACTGGGTGACGCTGCTGCGCTCCTCCGTCATCGGCTGCTGGCTCGGCATTACCCCGGGCGGCGCGATCGCGGCCTCCTTCATGGGCTACAATCTGGCAAAGCGCTTCGCCAAGGATCCCGAGAGCTTTGGCAAGGGCCGCATCGAGGGCGTGTTCGCGCCGGAAACGGCGGCGCATGCCTCCGGCACCGCGGCCCTCTTGCCGATGCTGGCGCTCGGAATTCCCGGCTCCGGCACCGCGGCGATCCTGCTCGGCGGGTTGATGGTGTGGGGGCTCAATCCCGGCCCGCTGCTGTTCGTCGAGCACAAGGATTTCGTCTGGGGCCTGATCGCCTCGATGTATCTCGGCAATGTCGTCGGCCTCGTGCTGGTGCTGACGACGGTGCCGATCTTCGCCTCGATCCTGCGCGTGCCGTTCGCCGCGGTGGCGCCGATGATCGTGGTGTCCTGTGCGATCGGCGCCTATGCGATCCAGAACGCCATGTTCGACATCTGGCTGATGCTCGGCTTCGGTGTCGTCGGCTACGTCTTCAAGAAGATCGGCATTCCCTTGGCGCCGTTCACGCTCGCGCTCGTGCTCGGCAACCGCGCGGAGGATGCCTTCCGCCTGTCGATGATCGGCTCCGGCGGCGACCTCAAGGTGTTCTGGTCGAACGGCCTGGTCGGCTCGATCACGACGCTCGCGATCGTGCTGCTGTTCTGGCCTATCATTGATAGGCTTCTGACACGCATTGGAGGGATGCAACGGGGCAAAGCCAGGTCACTTTGACGTCTATCACTCAAAACATCCCGGACAAGTTCGGACCTTCCGCAGCGGATCGTTCGCCGGCACACGTTTATCCGGCGCGATGTACGAAAACAGGCCGCGCTGATCCGTAAACCTGCCGCGCATGATCGTCTCCGCCGATTCGAGATGATAAAGTGAATCATCAAGTCCCCTCCCTGGCGAGGGGTTTTTTCAGCAGACTGTTAGACGACTTTCGCCTCCCTTAAACGAGCTACTTCCTCCTTGTTGAAGCCGAACTCCTTCAGCACTTCGTCGGTCTGCTCGCCGAACTCCGGCGGCCGCGCCACCATCCTGCTCGGCGTGCGCGACAGCGTCACGGGCTGGCCGACGAGGCGGATGTCGCGATCCTCGTCGTTCGGCACCTCCTGCGCGATGCCGAGATGCTTGACCTGCGCGTCTTCGAACATCTGGTCGATGGCGTAGATCGGCCCGCAGGGCACGCCGGCCTCGTTGAGTTCACTGACCCAGGTCTCGGTGGACTTCGTCAAGGTACGCTTCTCGATCTCGGCATTGAGTGCGTCGCGGTTCTTGGAGCGGGCTGGCGCGGTCACATAGTCGGGGTGGCTGTAGAGTTCCGGCGCGCCGATCGCCTGCGCGCAGCGCTCCCAGATCCGGCCACCCGTCGTGGCGATGTTGATGTAGCCGTCCGAGGTCCTGAACACGCCCGTCGGGATGCTGGTCGGGTGATTGTTGCCGGCCTGTTTTGCCACGTCTTTTTCCATCAGCCAGCGCGCGGCCTGGAAGTCGAGCATGAAGATCTGGGCTTGCAGCAAAGAAGTCTGTACCCACTGGCCCTTGCCCGAGACCTCGCGCTCCAGCAGCGCGGTGAGGATGCCCATGGCGCAGAACAGGCCCGCGGTGAGGTCGGCGACGGGAATGCCGACCCGCATCGGGCCTTCGCCCGGCGCGCCGGTGATCGACATCAGCCCGCCCATGCCTTGCGCGATCTGATCGAAGCCCGGCCGCTTGTGGTAGGGCCCGTCCTGGCCGAAGCCGGAGATGCTGCCATAGACGATGCGCGGGTTGATCTCGCGCAGGCTCTCATAGTCGATGCCGAGCTTCTTCTTCACGTCGGGACGGAAATTCTCCACCACGACGTCGGCCTTGGCGGCGAGGCGCTTGAACACGGCAAGCCCACGCTCGTCCTTCAGGTTCAGCGTCATCGCCCGCTTGTTGCGATGCAGATTCTGGAAATCGGAGCCCCGCCGCGGCCCGCCCGGCTGTTCGCCGCCGGAATCCTCGGTCAGCGCGTCGATCTTGATCACGCTGGCGCCCCAGTCCGCGAGCTGCCGCACGCAGGTGGGCCCGGACCGGACGCGGGTCAGATCGAGTACGGTGAAGCGCGACAAGGCTTCGGAGGCATGCGGAAAGGGCATCTTGAAAGGCTCCGGGAAAGATTGCGGGCCTACCATAGTGCCGAAAGACCATGCGGCAAGACATCACGCGGCAGGTCTGGGCCGCGCGGATGCCGCCTGTCGAAATGCAATGCCTGAGGGGGCACGGCGCGCGAAGGATCAGCGCGCCAGCTGCTTCAGCTCGGCACGCGCCTGCTCGGCCAGGGGATCGTCACCGTGACGCGCGATGAAGAGCTCGAACGCCTCCCGTGTACCCTGCCGGCGGGCGGCTTCGTACTCCTCCGCTACCGCAGCCGAGGGGTCGCGGGCCATTGGAACGGAGGGGGCGCGTCCCGCTGTGCCGCCTTGCTTGCCACTCTCATCCGCGCTGGCTTTCCCGACCATGACAGGCAGTCCTCCGAAGGGTAGATGGTCCGGCCCGGCGAGCGCCACCAGGGCGCCGAACAGACCGGCCGAGAGTGGACGTAGTTTCATGATTTCACTCGCAACACAGGTGGGCGGAACCGACATCCTTTGCCCTGGCCCGTGTGACTACGGGATTTGATGGCTAACACGGCCTTATGGAAGGAGTCCGGACCGGCTCGCCAAAATTAAGCCAAACGTTTAACTCTCAAGCTAGAATCACCTGTCGCGCCCCGAATCGAGCGGGGTTTGCTGCTTCGGAGATTCCCTTGGCCAGCGCCGTCAACGTCAGTGCAACCAACAACGCCGAAATCGACGGCCTGCTGTCGGGCTACAAATGGTCCGGCACGATCACCTACAGCTTTCCGGACGCTGCAAGCGACTACTCCAGTCCTTACTCCGGCGGCAGCAGTGAGCCGACGACGTCGGGTTTTGCCGCGGCGCCGAGTCAGATGCAGGCGGCGATCAATTACGCGATCGGGCTGATCCTCGGCTACACCAACGCCAACATCCAGTACGCGGGGACGAACGGTGCCGACATCATGGTCGCGCAGTCGCCGGCGGCCAATCCGACATCCTACGCCTATTACCCCGGAAACTACGCGGCCGGCGGCGACGTGTGGTTCGGAGGCGCCTACAACTATTCGCTGGCTGCGCTCGGCAATTACTATTTCACGACGGCGTTGCACGAGCTCGGACACGCCCTTGGCCTGAAGCATAGTCAGGAAACGGGCGGCGTCGCCAACGTCGCGGTGCCGAGCGCGCATGACGACAGCGAATACACCGTCATGAGCTATCGCAGCTATGTCGGTGCTTCGACGACGAGCGGCTACACCAACGAAGCCTATGGATATCCGCAGACCTATATGGCCAACGATATTCTCGCGCTGCAGACGATGTACGGCGCGGACTACACCACCCAGGCCGGAGCCACCGTCTATACCTGGAGCTCCAGCACCGGGCAGGAGTTCATCAACGGCGTTGGCCAGCCGGCCGACAATGGCGGTGCCGGTGGCTCGGCCAATCGCATCTACCAGACTATCTGGGATGGTGGCGGCGTCGATACCTACGACCTGTCGAACTACACGACGAACCTGAGCATCAATCTCAATCCAGGTGCGTCGTCCGTGTTCTCGTCGGTTCAACTGGCCAATCTCGGAAACGGCCATTACGCGTCGGGCAACGTGTACAATTCCTATCTCTACAACAACGACGGGCGTTCGCTGATCGACAACGCCATCGGCGGCTCCGGCAACGACACGATCATCGGCAATGCCATCGCCAACGCACTGAACGGCGGCTCCGGCAACGATACGATCACCGGCGGCGGCGGTAATGACACGATTAGCGGCGGCGGGGGCACGGATACGGCGGTGTATTCGGGCAGCAAGGCGAATTACGCCGTCTCGTACAATTCGGTAACCCGGACCTTCACGATCGCCGATCAGCGTTCCGGCACACCCGATGGCACTGACACGGTGACGGGTGTAGAGTCTTTTCAGTTCGCCGACGGCAGCATTGGTAGCGCCAGCCTGATCAACGCTACGATCGAAGCGGTCGGGTCGACCAGTTTGGTGCAGAGGGGAGACAATTTCTACCTTGACAATATCAGTACCGGCAGCGGGCCCGTCCTGAAGATTGCCGGCTCACCCGTCAGCGCCAATGCATATGGCACCTGGGCGCCAATCGCAGCCGAGCAGACCGCCAGCGGATATGATGTGGCCTGGAAGGACTCGCTGACCGGTCACTACACGGCGTGGGGTGTGGACGTCAGCGGCAATTATACTGACAATATCGTTCCCGAGGTGACGGGGACGAACGCGTCATTTCAGTCGCTCGAGACCACCTTCCACCAAGACCTCAATGGTGATGGCAGCATCGGTGTTCCCGCCACCATCGTTGAGGCGCAGGGCTCCACCAAGCTGGCGCAGAGGGGAGACAATTTCTACCTTGACAATATCAGTACCGGCAGCGGACCGGTCCTAAAGATTGCCGGCTCACCCGTCAGCGCCAATGCGTATGGCACCTGGGCGCCAATCGCAGCCGAGCAGACCGCCAGCGGATATGATGTGGCCTGGAAGGACTCGCTGACCGGTCATTACACGGCGTGGAGTGTGGACGTCAGCGGCAATTATACTGACAATATCGTTCCCGAGGTGATGGGAACGAATGCGTCGTTTCAGTCGCTCGAGACCACCTTCCACCAAGACCTCAATGGTGATGGCAGCATCGGTGTTCCCGCCACCATCGTTGAGGCGCAGGGCTCCACCAAGCTGGTGCAGACGGGAGACAACTTCTACCTTGACAATATCAGTACCGGCAGCGGGCCCGTCCTAAAGATTGCCGGCTCGCCCGTCAGCGCCAATGCGTATGGCACCTGGGCGCCAATCGCAGCCGAGCAGACCGCCAGCGGATATGATGTGGCCTGGAAGGACTCGCTGACCGGTCACTACACGGCGTGGGGTGTGGACGTCAGCGGCAATTATACTGACAATATCGTTCCCGAGGTGACGGGAACGAATGCGTCGTTTCAGTCGCTCGAGACCACCTTCCACCAAGACCTCAATGGTGATGGCAGCATCGGTGTTCCCGCCACCATCGTTGAGGCGCAGGGCTCCACCAAGCTGGCGCAGAGGGGAGACAATTTCTACCTTGACAATATCAGTACCGGCAGCGGACCGGTCCTAAAGATTGCCGGCTCACCCGTCAGCGCCAATGCATATGGCACCTGGGCGCCAATCGCAGCCGAGCAGACCGCCAGCGGATATGATGTGGCCTGGAAGGACTCGCTGACCGGTCACTACACGGCGTGGGGTGTGGACGTCAGCGGCAATTATACTGACAATATCGTTCCCGAGGTGACGGGGACGAACGCGTCATTTCAGTCGCTCGAGACCACCTTCCACCAAGACCTCAATGGTGATGGCAGCATCGGTGTTCCCGCCACCATCGTTGAGGCGCAGGGCTCCACCAAGCTGGCGCAGAGGGGAGACAATTTCTACCTTGACAATATCAGTACCGGCAGCGGACCCGTCCTAAAGATTGCCGGTTCACCCGTCAGCGCCAATGCATATGGCACCTGGGCGCCAATCGCAGCCGAGCAGACCGCCAGCGGATATGATGTGGCCTGGAAGGACTCGCTGACCGGTCACTACACGGCGTGGGATGTGGACGTCAGCGGCAATTATACTGACAATATCGTTCCCGAGGTGACGGGGACGAACGCGTCATTTCAGTCGCTCGAGACCACCTTCCACCAAGACCTCAATGGGGACGGTACCATCGGTGTTCCACCAGCGGGCGCCACGGCCGACGGGTCATCTGCGGCGGCGCATCTCCTGATACACTTCTTGATCTAATGAAGAGTGCAACCGCGCTGATCGATCCGTGCACGAATGAAGATGCGTAGACTTCTCGGCGTGGACCGACCGATTGTCGAATGCCCGATTGGCATTGCGGCGCGCCGCTACCACGACAATGCTCTTGCCGGGAAAGCTTTCGGCTTGACCGACAGGCAACAACAGGGTGATCGGCGGCGGATCGCAAGTTGCCGTCTGGAAAGCTGTGGGGCGCTGATCGCACCGAGGATCTGGCGCTCCGGGGGCGGGACGCAACGCCTGCCGCAGGCCCGCCCGCGGATGGCGGCGGCCAGCCGATGCCGGCCGGCCGATCCGTCGCTTCATCCGTACGCGCCCCGCTCGACGCCAAAGAATGGTGAGTCCGACGGACTCTGAGTGCGCCTTTCCGAGATTGGACGGCGCGTTTACGATCTGTCCAGGCAAATGCTGCTCTGGCAAAGATCTGCTCTGCAAGTCGTGGGAGCGGCCTGAGCAAGCAGTCGAAACGGTCTGGATTAGCCCAGGGACGGCCTCCCGCGCCCTCTCGACATTCCGCGTGCTGGCTGCTAGCCCGATGCGCATACTTGGGAGGAACCCTGATCGGCCAGGTTGCAAGGGTGTGGCGGGTGATGGCCGGGTGGCTGACATGACGTTGAGAAAAACACCACCCGATCTGCTGGGGAATTCCGCGTGGAATGCGATGGCCTTCCTGGTGGCCGTGGTGCTGAATCTGGCCATCCTGCCTTTCGTGATCACTCACCTCGGCCTCGCTGCATTCGGCGTCGCGGGTCTAGTCACCGCATGCATTGCGCCAGCACTGGTGTTCAGCTAACGCGCTCGGCCTGTCGACGTCGCGCGAACTTGCACAGCGACTGGAGCCATCCGACCGCGACGATGCGCGACGCCTGTTCGCGACCGCGGTCATGCTCGCGGTCGGTGCGGGCGGGCCGATCGTCATTTTCCTTCTGGTTGCCGGGGCTCCGCTTGCGCGTCTCGGATTTCATCTGGCCGGTCCGGCCGCCGACGATCTCGGACTGGCGTTCGCGCTGGCCGGTATCGGCTGGTTGTGCCAGTGTGTATCGGCGGTCTTCATTTCGTTGTTCACCGCACGGCAAGACTATCGCCGGATCGCCTCGATCGGCATCGTCAGCACCGTGGTTTCGACTCTTTCGATGCTCCTCCTGATCCCTGCCGCGCCGCGCGCATCGACATTCCTGGGTTGCCAGGCGCTGGGATTGGCAATCGGCCTGCTGCTGGCCCTGGCTTGGTCTAGCGGCCAAATGCGCAAGTGGCTGGCTCCTCCAGCATTGCATCGCGAGGCGCTCGGCAGGCTGGTTCGGTTCGGCGGATGGCAAGTTGCCGCACAGGGCGGTGCGCTGCTTGCGGGGCAGGCCGATCGATATCTGCTCGGCGCGCTGCTGCAACCGCAGTTCGTCGGTTTCTATGGCGTTGCGCAGCGCCTGCAGGAAGCGACCTATATCGGTATCCTGAAGGTCGGCGAGATCCTGTTTCCCTTCTTCAGCACGCTGCAAGGGGAGAGCGAGGACCGCAAGGTCGATCTGCTGTTCCGATCGTCGTGGATACTCAACGTCCTGGCCGCAAGCGCGCTCGGCGGATTGATCCCCGTGGCTGGCCCGCTGCTGCATGTCTGGACCGGCGCCGAGGTCGCAGCCGAGGCGGCACGGGTTCTCGTCGTCCTGTCGATTGCCGGGATCCTTGGATCGAGCGCGAACGTCTTCGGCTTCTACTTGCTCGCGAACGGGCGGTCGCGCTCCAACGCGCTCATCGCCCTGATCACGGGTGTCGTCACACTCGTGACCAGCGCGATCGCATTGCCACACTTCGGATGGCAGGCCGCAGGCTGGAGCGCATGCGCCGGAATGATCGCGCAGATGGCGACCATTGTCTTCCTGTTGCGCCGGAGTTTTGCCCTTGCCGGCATGTGGTCGCGCATCGTGCATTGCGTGCTGATGCCGCTCGGCATCGGAATCGCGACGGCGCTGGCCGCGCGATACGGTCTCGACCACGCGCCATTCCAGCCCGCGCCCTCCTGGTGGTCGGTGGGAGCCGTCTCGTCGCTGACGGCCGCGACCATCTTCGTAATCGCGGTTGCCGCGTCGCAATTGGGTCCGTATCGAAGGGCCTGTTGGCAAGACATTCGTTCGATCGTCAATCGCTTCTTGCCCGTCAAGGCTGTCTAGGACATGTGCGGAATCGCAGGTATCGTAAATCTGGGTGGCAACGCGGTCGAACCGGCCGACATCTCGCGGCTGACCAGCCTGATCGCGCATCGCGGTCCGTTCGGCGAGGGGACCTGGTTCAGCGCAGACCGAAGCCTCGCATTCGGCCACCGCCGCCTGGCCATCATCGATCCCGGCGAGGGCGGCTATCAGCCCATGCTGTCTGCGGACGGCCGCCATGTGATCGTGTTCAACGGCGAGATATACAACTTCCTCGAGCTTCGCCGCGAGCTCGAGGCGAAGGGCGCGGTGTTCCGCAGCCAATCCGACACCGAAGTGATCCTGGCCGCCTGGCAGGCCTGGCGGGAAGACATGCTGCCCCGCTTCAACGGCATGTGGGCCTTGGCGATCTTCGACACCAGCACCCGCGAACTGTTTCTTGCGCGCGACCGCTTCGGCATCAAGCCGCTGCTCTATGCCGCGTCGCCGGAACGATTCATCTTCTCCTCCGAGCAGCGGGCGCTGGTGCGGAGCGGACTGATCGATGCCTCAGTTGACGTGGAAGTCGCACGCCGGCTGCTGCTCGATGCCTTCGGGATCGAAGGAAGCGAGCGGACCCTGTTTCGGCAGGTTCGCCGCCTGCAGGGCGGCCATTGCATGTGGCTGCGCCAGGGCAAGGTCAGCGTCAAGCGTTGGTGGCGGACCGTGGATCATCTGCCGCCCGTGCCGGCCACCGAAGCCGAACGTGTCGCGCGCTTTCGCGAGCTGTTCCAGGATGCCGTGGCCCTGCGCATGCGCAGCGATGTGCCGATCGGAACATGCCTGTCCGGTGGCTTCGATTCGTCGGCGGTGATTTGCGCTATGGCGGCGCATGAGAAAGATGGCATGGGGCCGCGCGACAGCACGGCATGGCGTCACGCCTTTGTTGCGACGTTCCCCGGCGCCTTGAACGACGAGAGGCCGATGGCTGAGGAGGCCGCCGCCTGGGCCAATGTCGCGCCTACTTTTCTCGAAATCGGACAGGCCGATGCGCTGACGGACCTCGATCAGATTCTCGACGATCTCGATGACGTCTACATCGCGTTGCCCAGCGCCATATGGCTGCTCTATCGGCAATTGACCCACAACAACGTGACGGTGTCACTCGACGGCCACGGGGCGGACGAGCTGATGGGCGGCTATTTGCAGGAAGGACAAGCGCGCGCATTTCAAATACGGAATGCGGCAGAGGACCTCGCGTCCCGTTCGAAACTGGCCCGGCGCTGTGTGGATATCCTGCGTGCGTTGGCCCTGAAGCGCAAGGGCGTGTATTTTCTGCGCGGTGGCCTGCGCAATCTTCCCGCCCCGCTCCCGCTGACAGCGGAGGACGATGTGCTGCCGCGTGAATGGGGTGGCTTGAACAAGCGCCTCTATCGGATGTTTCACAGCACGGTGCTGCCCACTATCCTGCGTAACTTCGACCGCCTTTCGATGGCGCACGGCGTCGAAGTCCGCATGCCCTTCATGGATTGGCGGCTGGTGACCTACACGATGGCGCTTCCCGAGAGCAGCAAGTCGTCAGACGGCTATACCAAGGCTGTTGCCCGGCGGGCGATGGCCAATTTGATGCCGGAGTCCATTCGCACCGCGCGTCGCAAGGTTGGCTTCAATTCACCGATGCCGGAATGGTTGAACGGACCGCTGGCCGGCTGGACGGCCGACCTGCTGGACAGGAACGTGCCGGCGTTTGCCGAACTGGTGGATGAAGCGGCTCTGCGCGCGGCCGTCAGCCGCTTGACGGCGTCGAAGTCCTGGGATTGGGAGTCGGTCGGGCGGATCTGGCCGTATCTGAATATGAAATGGATGTTGGCGAGGTACGTATAAGCAATGCGTCTGTTCCAAAATAGCTGTTTCTATCCATCCTACCTGCCGCGGTTGAACCAGCTCGCGGCAAAGGCCGTCAGCTTCGAAGAGCGACGCCGGGTTTTTCTCAATGATCGTTTCGGTGCGTCGCATTTCCTTCAACCGGTGCTCGACGGTTCGCCGGACGCCTTCTTCACCAACGGGGATGACGAGATCCTGCAGCGCCGCTGGGCGCGCGAGCAGGGCATGTCGGGCGAGCCGACGCTCGAGGCCATCTTGCTCGCGCAAATCGAGCATCACGCCACCGAGGTGTTCTACAATCTCGATCCCGTGCGCTACCCGAGCGCTTTCGTTGCCAAGCTGCCGGGCTGCGTCAAGAAGACGTTGTGCTGGCGTGGCGCGCCATCGGGAAATGCTGACTTTACGTCCTATGGCGCCGTGCTTGCAAACTTTCCCTCGATGCTCGACATGTGGCGCCGCAAGGGATGCCGGGCCGAGGTATTTTACCCGGCGCATGATCCGGTAATGGACGAGTATGGCCATGGAGACCGTCCGATCGACGTCGTCTTCGTCGGCGGTTATTCACGACATCATCGTGAGCGTGCGAAGACGCTTGAGCGAGTCGCGAGCCTATCGGGCAGTCATGGTGTCGTATTTTGTCTTGACGCATCGCGCTTGACCAGGCTCGCCGAGAGTGCAATCGGGCGATTGCTGCCCCTGCAGCAGCACAGACGTCCCGAAGCAATCGCAGCTATCGCTCGGCCGCCGGTATTCGGGAGAGATCTCTACGAGCTGATTGGCTCGTCTAAGATCGCGCTTAATGGCTCGATCGACATGGCAGGCGAAGACCGTGGTAATATGCGTTGCTTCGAGTCAATGGGGTGTGGTGCATTGCTCGTGTCCGACGCGGGAAGATATATTGATGGTATGCAGGAGGGGGTGACCATCGAAACCTACGATACACCGGAACGGGCGGTCGAGGTCATTTCACACAGTCTGCAGGACTGGCGCAGATCGGCCGAGATCGCAGCGCTAGGTCGAGCTCGCATCCGGGACATTTACCATAAGGACATGCAGTGGAAGCTATTCGGCGAGCTCGTGGGGCGCCTCTGACCGCGCAGCCGCTCCGTTGGAGGTGTTCAATTGAAAATCCGTGCACGTTGGATTTTGCTATGTGAGAGGATAGGCTGATGTCCAGCCTCTCCACGCTTGTGCGCCGGTTTGCGCACGCCATCGATGGCTTCAACTTACACTATATCGTCCAGCGTCTGGTCGGACGGGCGACTTGCCGCTTGGAACGAGATGCTTTCTTGGCCCACAGCGCGCGGATCAGGAATGCGCTTGGCAAAAGCGAAAGGATTGTCATTGGCAGCCATTCTCACGTCAGGGGTGAACTGATGATCCTCGGTCACGGCGGTCAAATCACTATCGGAGAGTGGTGCTATGTTGGGGTCGGCACGCGTATTTGGTCAGGTGCGTCGATCGACATCGGAAATCGTGTCTTGATCTCGCATTCCGTCAACATATTCGACAATCTCTCGCATCCGATCCGTGCCTCTGAGCGGCACGAACAGGCGAAGCAGATTTTCTCTACCGGTCACCCAAGGCAGCTTTCTCTTGACGACCGTCCGATCAAGATTTGCGATGATGCGTGGATCGGTGCTTGCGCCATGGTTATGCGAGGCGTGACCATTGGTGAGGGTGGGATTGTCGCCGCGGGGGCTGTGGTCACCAAGGATGTTCCGGCATATTCGATCGTAGCAGGTAATCCTGCGACCATCGTCAGGGAATTGTCGCCGGGCGAGCGATGAGGGAGCATATGGCAATACCGATAGCAGTTTGCTTGCGAGCCAAGCGAGCGTCTCGTTGGCAGTACCCAAGGTAGCATAATGTCCACGTGGGTTACCGGTGCGAACGGATTCATCGGACGTCATCTCGTTCGCGAGCTGGCGGGCGCCGGGCGTGTGGTCCATGGCGTTGGTCACGGTGCGCTCGATCCGGCCGATGCGCACGCTCTCGGCTTGCAGAGCTGGATCAATGGTGAAGTCGATGCGGCCAATCTGAATGCACTCGCCGCCTTGCACGGCCTGCCGTCGCACGTCTTCCATCTGGCCGGCGGGTCGTCGGTCGGGCTGTCGATTGCGCGCCCGTTCGAGGATTTTTCGCGGACCGTGACGAGCACGGCGCGTCTGCTCGAATGGCTTCGAAGTTTTGCGCCCAGCAGCCGGCTGATCGTGGTGTCGAGCGCCGCGGTCTACGGCGCCGATCACACCGGTCCGATCCCCGAGAGCGCAGCGCTTCTGCCGATGTCGCCCTACGGACACCACAAGCTGGTGATGGAACAGCTGTGCCAAAGCTACGTCCAGAGCTTCGGCATTCACTGCATGGTCGTGCGACTGTTCTCCGTCTACGGTCCCCACCTTCGCAAGCAACTGCTCTGGGATATCTGCTCTCGGCTGCGGAGCGAGGTAGAAACGCTGAATCTCGGAGGGACGGGCGCCGAGATAAGGGATTGGACCGACGTTCGCGACGTCGTTCGCTTGCTGGCGCGCGTCGCGGAGGCGGAGTGGCAGGACGATTTTGGCGTGATCAATGGCGGTTCGGGGCGCGGCGTGAGCGTGGCCGATATTGCCGAGGGATTGATCGGGCATTGGGACAGCAAAACGGTCGCGCGCTTTTCCGGCGTCGCGCGGCCAGGAGACCCGACGAGCTTGCTGGCGGACAACGGGCGCGTGCTCGACATGAACTTCGATTGGCGTATCCCGCTGGAGCGCGGTCTGGCCGACTACGTCGAATGGTTCAGGAGCCAGGCTCGTGCCTGAGCGTACGTCGCTGCGGATTGCATTCACCAACATCCCACGTCGGCTATGGGCGGGCGGCTACAACTATCAACGCAATCTGTTCGAGGTGCTCAACCGGCATTCTCCGGGGACGGTGGTGCCCGTGCTGTTTGCCGGCGCGGCGGACGATCCCGAGGAGATCGCGGTGCTGGCCGGCATTCCCGGCGTTGAGGTCGTGCGCTCGCCGGTTTTCGATCACGCCGCGACCGGTCTTGCCCGCGCGACGGACCTCGCCCGCGCGATCGTCTTTGGTTTGGACGCACCTGCCGTCGCCGCGTTCACGGCCAGCAAGATCGACATGGTGTTCGAATCCGCGCGCTTCTTCGGCTGGCGCCTGCCATTTCCGGCGGTCGCATGGTTCCCGGATTTCCAGCATCGACTGCTCCCGCATCTGTTCTCCAGGAGTGCATATTGGCGGCGCGATCTTGGCTTTCGGGTCCAGATCGCATCGGGCCGGCACATCATGTTGAGCAGCGCCACGGCGTTCGGCGATCTCAAGAGGTTCTACCCGGGCAATTCGAACGGCGTCTCGGTCGTCCGGTTTGCGACCGAGCCGCCCGCCAGTCTGCTCGCCACGCAGCCGTCCGACGTGATTGCGCATTATGGTCTTCCGTCACGGTATTTCTACCTGCCAAACCAGTTCTGGCGGCACAAGAATCACCAGATCGTGGTCGATGCGCTTGATCTGCTGAAAAGCCGGGGGCTCGACGTCGTCGTCGCGGCATCGGGAAGTACGCAGGACTTCCGTGAATCCGGTCTTTTCGAGAGGACCATGAGTGAGGTCAGGTCGCGTGGTCTCGATATGAACTTCAAGCATCTCGGAATGATTCCACTGGATCACGTCTACGCGCTCCTGCGCGCATCGATGGCTCTCATCAATCCTTCGGAGTGCGAGGGGTGGAGCACGACTGTCGAAGAAGCCAAGTCGTTTGGTGTCCCGACGATCCTGTCCGACATCGATGTCCATCGCGAACAGACCGAGGGCAGCGCGCGATATTTCGGCATCCGCGACTCCAGGTCGCTGGCCGATCAAATGTTGCAGGTTGCGCAAACCGCCGGGCCTGCGACCGTCCGCAATTTGTTGCCGAACCTGGAGCAGCGCGTAGAGGCATTCGTTACCGATTTCGTCCGACTGACCGCGGACGTGATGCAAACGTCGAGAGTCCACTAGTCAGCGATGCCGGGCCGCGCAAAGATGTTTCGCGGCACCACGTACCAGAGCAGGAAGAGGAGCGCGGTGCCGTGGGTCACCATGGCGACCGTGAGCGGGGTATTGAGCAGAACGTGCGGCAGCGTGCCGCTGGATATCAGCACGAAGCGTTGCGGCAGTCCTGCCGAGGCACGGTTGCCCAGAGCCAGGATGAAACCCGACGCAAGTGCCGTCAGCGGCGCAAGATAAGGTCCGACCGAGGCGACACCCTCCGTCGCGAACAGGGAGGCGTTGAGCATGCCGAACCCGTATGTGTCCTGCATCACGACCGACAGCTGATCCTGGTAAGCGCAAGACATGACCGCTTTCAGCACTGAGATCTGACAGAACCAGGTCAGCGGATGACTGGCGAAGAAATGGTTGTAGATGTCGAGCGCGCTCGATGGCGTCGCCATCATCCGGATGTTGACCACGTCGAAGTACTTGCTAAGAGGGTCGTGGAGGACGTAGCCCGCCAAGGCCATGGCGGCGACGCCGAGCAGCATCGGGACGAAGAGCGATGTGATGACCGAGGTTCTTGCGTTCAGAAAGCGTGACAGCACGGCAAGCACGATCAGCCAGGCTGACGTGAAGAACGAGAACTTCGTCAGCGTGATCGGGTAGAAAAACAGGAGCAGGATCAACACCAGGCCGGCGCGCCAGCGATAGCCGAGCAGCCAGTAGCAGGCGAAGGCGAACGGCAGCAGCGTGCTGGAGACCCAGCCGACGAGATATCGCACCACTCCAGGAAATTGCAGCGCGCCGCGGTAGTCGTAGATGTCTGCGACGGCGACCATACGGAAATTATAGGTCGAGGCGACGGCAATGGTGCCGATGGAGATCGCCAAGATAGCCGTGAGCAGATGCTCGAAGGCGGCATTCGACAGCACGATGCGTTGGGGGAACGGCGCCCGGACGAACAGAACGGGCAGCAGGAAAAGCACCAGCGAGAACGCTGCCGAACATCCCGCGAGCAATCGCTCGTAGCTGTATTCGGAGAAGACGTCGATCCACAGGAAGCCCAGGATCATCGTGTAGAAATAGAAACCGACGAAATAACCGAAGCTGAAGCGGGCGGCGGCGAACAGCAGCGAGACCACGGAGAAGGCGGCCGCAATCCCGACCGCCATCCAGACGCGCTCGCCGCTGAAGTGGATATACGACTGCCAGGTTGCGACCTTGATCAGCGACAGGCAGGTCACGGCACTGTGCAGCAGCAGCATGATCGTTAGTGCAGCCCTGGAATCCAGCCGCGATCGCACATTCTGGATGATGTCGCACAATGCGCTCATGGCGGACAGGCTCGCTTGCGGCCGACGGAAGTTGCGAGCGGATCAAGCCAGCTCGAGCGTGCGCTTGAAATAGGCGATCGTCTCCTTCAGCCCGTCCTCGAGTGCGACCTTCGGCTCCCAGTCCAGCGCCGCCTTTGCCTTGGTGAGGTCGGGCTGGCGCTGGCGCGGATCGTCCTGCGGCAGCGGCTGGAAAATCAGTTTCGAGCGCGAACCGGTGAGCTTGATCACCTTCTCGGCGAGTTCGCGGATGGTGAACTCCGAATTGTTGCCGATGTTGATCGGTCCGGTGATGTCCTCGCCGGTCGCCATCAGCCGCATGATGGCCTCGACGAGATCGTCGACATAGCAGAACGAGCGGGTCTGCCCGCCGTCGCCGAACACGGTGATCGGCTCGCCCTTGAGCGCCTGGACGATGAAGGACGATACCACGCGCCCGTCATTGGGCTGCATGCGCGGGCCGTAGGTATTGAAGATGCGCGCGACCTTGATCGGCAGAGCGTGCTGGCGCCAATAGTCGAAGAACAGCGTTTCGGCGCAGCGCTTGCCTTCGTCGTAGCAGGAGCGGATGCCGATCGGGTTGACGTTGCCCCAATAGTCCTCGGTCTGGGGATGGATCAGCGGATCGCCATAGACCTCGCTGGTGGAGGCCTGGAAGATGCGCGCCTTGAGCCGCTTGGCGAGGCCGAGCATGTTGATCGCGCCGTGCACCGAGGTCTTGGTGGTCTGCACGGGATCGCGCTGGTAGTGGATCGGCGAGGCCGGGCAGGCCAGGTTGAAGATCGCGTCGACCTCGATGTAGAGCGGGAAGGTGACGTCGTGCCGGACTGCCTCGAACAGCGGATTGGCGATCAGATGGGCGATGTTGCGCCGGCTGCCGGTGAAGTAATTGTCGACGGAGACCACCTCGGCCCCCGTATCGAGCAGCCGCTCGCAGAGGTGCGATCCGATGAAGCCGGCGCCTCCGGTGACGAGGATGCGGCTGTTCTTGTAGCTTTCAAACGGCATGATCGGTTCCAGATTGTCCGCGGCAGAGCGCGCTGAGTGGTATCGGCAACGGCCGGACTCGCCAATAGCCAAATGGCTTGGTCAAAGGTATTTAAATACCATTACTGTGCATGGGGTTGTTTTCGATTTTCGTGGGTGCCCTCGGCAGGGCGCGGGAGGCTAGAATTCCCGCCGTTTCAGCCAGGCGCGCGCGCTCCAATGAGCAAAGCACCAGGCCGATCTGATCAGGGAGAGCTGTTCGACATTGCGGTAGATCTGCCAGACCCATTTGGCGGAA
This sequence comes from Bradyrhizobium sp. LM2.9, assembly GCF_054056555.1. Classification (NCBI taxonomy): domain Bacteria; kingdom Pseudomonadati; phylum Pseudomonadota; class Alphaproteobacteria; order Hyphomicrobiales; family Nitrobacteraceae; genus Bradyrhizobium; species Bradyrhizobium sp. LM2.9. Next base: position 3,309,688 of record NZ_JBSRYJ010000002.1, on the reverse strand, counting down.
CGCGCCGGGCGGCTGGAGACCGAGGAGCCCCTGACGCGGTAGCGCGCAAGGTCCTCGTTGAGGCCGTATGCGGTATGGCCGCGCTTGAGGATCGAGAGCCACAGGCAAAAATCGTCGTAGCCCTCGTTCTTCATCAGGATGGGACCGGCGATCTCGCGGTCGACCAGCGCGGTCAGCGTGGCGATCGCGGTGTTCTCCAGGAGCTGGCCATAGGTGAGTGACGCCGGCACCTCGATCAGCCGGCCGGACATGGTGTTGCTCTCGTCGATGCGGCGGAACGCGGTGTAGCTGAGGGCGGCCCGCTTCTCCCGGGCGAAGGCGAGCTGGCGCTCGAGCTTGCCCGGCAGCCACAGATCGTCGCTATCGAGGAAGGCGAGATAGCGGCCCTGCGCGGCATCAATCGAGGCCTGGCGGGCGAGCGCCGGGCCGCCATTCTTGGCCTGCCGGATCAGCTTGACGCGGGGATCACGCTCGCCGATTGCCGCGATGATCGCCGGCGTCCTGTCGGTCGAGCAGTCGTCGGCGATCAAGAGTTCCCAATCGGCGAAGGTCTGGTCCTGCACCGAGCGGATCGTCTCCTCGATCAGGCCTTCGACGTTCCAGGACGGTGTGATGATCGAGACGAGCGGCATGATGGGTCCGTTCAGTTCGTGCCGGCGGGCTCGGCAATTGCCGCGCGCAAAGAAGCCGCAAACGTGTCGAGCAGATTGGGATCGCCAATATAAAGCTCGCCCGGATATGACCGGCGCCAGGCAGACTCGAAGTAGGGTGCTCCCCTGGCCGGATCGAACGGCCCGGCGGAGAGCGCTTCGCGCAACCGTGCCGGCACGTCGGCCAGACGGTCGACCGCATACACCAGCGGGCAGGAGCGATAGAACGCATCGCCCATCACCACGACAGGCTTGCCGAGCAGCAGTGCCTCGGCACCCGATTTGCTGTTGACGGAGATCACGGCATCGGCGCGATTGAGCACGGTGTAATTGTTGGTCTGCGGCGGCAGCAGCACGAAATTGTCGAACCGGCGCGCGAGTTCGAACAGCCGCGAAGCCGCGATCGCGCCGATCTGGGCGGGATGTTCCTTGACCACGAGCACATGCGAATCCGGGATCGTGCGCAACAAGAAGTCGACGGTCGCGACCTGGTCGAGATAATCCGGCGAGCGCAGCGTCAGCGCCATGTCGGCCGGGACGTGGAAGGGATAGTAGACGAAGGGCGTTTCGGGAAGCGGACGATAGAGCTTGCGCAGCCGCGCCGCGTTGAGCGCCATTGCCGCATGAACACGCGCGTGGCGCAAATTGTGCCCGAACTCCTGGTGCTTGCCGAGCGCAAATTGGTCCCAGAGTTTTTCGGCAAGACGATTGGCATTGCGCAAATTGACGACCTTCTTGAAGGCCGCCGAATAATGATGCTGGTCCTTCTTGGGGATGACGATCGCACGCTGCGTCAGCGTGTCGTCGAGATAGGCGCGCACCTCTGATGACACCGTGTCTGCGGGCGTCGACATCACGTCGGGAGCTGCGAGGCTGTCGGGCGTAAAATACATGCGGCCGCGGAAGAACGACGGCTCGATGAACCAGTTGCGGATGTTACGGCGCCTGGCGGCGTAGAAGCTCGCGATGACGGAGAGAAAACCGCCGAGCTCCTGCACCAGCTCGGCGTGCGTGCCTTGCGCCTCCAGCCGGTCGAGCAGCGCCTCCATGGCGTTGGCATAAATCATGAAGCGCCGGCGCAGCGCGGCCGTGTCGCGGATGCCGAAAGTGAAACGCTCATGGCTGAACAGGAAATTGGTTCCGTCGAGCCCGTAGGCTTTGATCCGCGCATCGAAGGCCGGCCGATCGTCGGGGGAGGGAGCGGTCTTGAGGCCTTCGCGGTAAATGTTCGTGATCGGGATGCCCGCGGCCTCCGACATCTCGGCGCTGCGGTCGTCGAAGGCGAGCAGTTCGACTTCGCAACCTGTCGCGCGCAGGCGTTGCGCCACCGGAATCCAGAACCGGGTCTGGTATTCGGCGAGTGTCGTGATGAGGATGGTTTCTGCAGAACTCATGCTGAGGGCGGGGGTGCCTGGTTGCGGTTTCCGCATATAGAAGCCTGTGCGATAGCTCAAGCTGGTTTAGTGTGAGTTCCGGTGCCGAATTGTGGTAGTTGACGGCTTCCCTTGGGGCACAATCTGTGCAGGGCAGGAACAACTGGCTCGAATCGATGAAGAATGAGCGAGTGATCTTTCGCGTCGACGCGGCGGTCGAGATGGGGATGGGGCACCTGACGCGCTGTCTTACCCTCGCCGACGCGCTCGCTCAAGACGGTGGAAGGTCGTGTTTTCTGATGCGAAGCCGTGCTGCTGGATTGGCCGAGCTGGTGGAGCGCAATGGACACGCCGTGCAGCTTCTGCCCGATCCGCCTGCCTGGGTCCCCGGCATCGCCCCAGTCGACGACGGCCACGCCCATTGGCTGCCGACAACGTGGCAGGAGGACGCGGAGCAGACGACCCACGCGATGGATGAGCTCGGTCCGGCCGATTGGCTCGTCGTCGATCACTATGCCCTCGACGCTCGCTGGGAGAGCGCATGCCGCCGCGAGGGTTTGCGAATTTTGGCAATCGATGATCTGGCCGACCGCCCACATGACTGCGATATGCTGCTCGATCAGAACCTCGTCCGGCAGATGGATACGCGCTATCGCGAGAAGCTGACTAAGGCTAGCGTGCAGCTGCTGGGACCGCGATATGCGCTGCTTCGTCCTGAATTCCTCGAGCAGCGTCGCCGATTGTCGAGCCGCAGCGGCAGGATCGGTCGCATCCTGGTTTGCTATGGCGGCTCCGATCCGACCAATGAGACGGCCAAGGCGGTGAAGGCGATTACGACGCTGGCGATTCCGTCGATCGCGGTGGACGTCGTCATCGGCATCAGCAATCCGCATGCAGAGTCGATCGTGCGTGTCTGCAGCGGGTTGCCGCGGGCGGAAGTGTACCGGGGGACGAACAGCCTCGCCGAGCTGATGCGACGGGCGGACCTTTCGATCGGTGCTGGCGGTGTGATGAGCTGGGAGCGGTGTTGCTTGGGCCTGGCGGCGGTAGTGACCGATATTGCCGCAAACCAGATCGGTGCGCTAACGGCGTTGGCCGATGCGGGGGCTGCTCTCCACCTTGGGCCGGCGGCCTTCGTTACAGCGGAAATGCTGGGTGATGCCATTCGCGTGCTGCTGAACGATTCAAACCGGGCCAAAGCACTCGGTGAGGCCGCCTTTGCGCTTGTGGACGGCGAGGGGCGGACCCGGGTCGTGGCCTGCCTGCAAGCTTAGGTCATTGATTCTTAGATCAAAATCCTGGCCGGGCGCGGGACTTTCGGCAATGGTCCGGGTTCCCGGGGGATGAGACAGCTATTGGTGTGAGGCGGGACTTCTGTGCTAAACGCTGGGTCCAACTCGGGAATTCCGCCGTCGTATCGCCGATTGAAGATGAAAATTTCCATCCTCTGCTCCAGCGTGTCGCACCCAATCTATCCCCAATTGCAACATTGGGAGATGGTCACGGGCGCCGGACACGAAGTCGAGCTCGTGCACAGGAAGGCGGAACTTTCGGGAGGGGACATCCTTTTCCTAATATCATGTCACGAGATCATCTCGGCGAAGGATCGCGCGAGATACGACAAGAGCCTCGTGATTCATGCGAGCGACCTTCCGTTCGGCCGCGGCTGGTCGCCCCATATCTGGCAAATCCTCGAGGGAAAAAACGACATCGTCGTTTCGCTTCTGGAGGCGGAGGATCAGGTGGACACGGGAGCCATCTGGGCGCAACGCCATCTGGTCCTCGAAGGTCATGAACTCTACGACGAAATCAACGCAAAGCTGTTTGCGATCGAGCTTGATCTTATGAACGAGGGTGTGGCGAGCTTGGGACGAAAAACGTCGGCGCCGCAGGACGAGCGGGTGCCGACCCACTACCGCCGCCGTTCACCGGAGGACTCCAGGCTCGACCCCGACCAGCCGCTCGCAGGACAGTTCGATCTGTTGAGGGTAGCGGATCCGGAGCGCTTTCCCGCGTTCTTCGATCTTCGCGGTCACCGCTATCTGATTCGCCTCGAAAAGGCTGGAGCGAACGATGACTAATACGATCACCATCTCCGGCCGCCCGATCGGTCCTTCCCACGAGCCCTTCATCATCGCCGAGATGTCGGGCAACCACAACCAATCGCTCGAGCGGGCTTTGGCGATAGTTGAGGCGGCCGCCAAGGCCGGGGCTCATGCTCTCAAGCTGCAGACCTATACGGCCGACACGATGACGCTCGAACTCGCGCGCGACGAGTTCTTCATCGATGACCCGAACAGCTTGTGGAAAGGCCGTTCGCTACACGAGCTTTACCAGCAGGCCTACACGCCATGGGAGTGGCACGCCCCGATCTTCGAGCGTGCGCGCTCGCTCGGCATGATTCCGTTCTCGACGCCGTTCGATGACACCGCCGTCGACTTTCTCGAAAGTCTCGGCGTCGCTTGCTACAAGATCGCGTCGTTCGAGAACACCGATCTGCCGCTCATTCGCAAGGTCGCGGCCACCGGCAAGCCCATGATCATCTCGACGGGCATGGCCAACGTGGCCGATCTCGACGAGACGGTACGGGCCGCAAGAGCTGCGGGCTGCAAGCAGCTCGTCTTGTTGAAGTGCACGAGCACCTATCCCGCAACGCCCTCCGATACTAACCTGCTGACGATACCGCATATGCGGAGGTTGTTCGGTTGCGAGGTCGGGCTTTCGGACCATACCTTCGGGATCGGCGCATCGGTCGCAAGCGTCGCGCTCGGAGCTAGCGTGATTGAGAAGCATTTCACCCTTGCGCGCGCCGACGGCGGCGTTGATTCCACGTTCTCGATGGAACCAGAGGAAATGGCGGCTCTCGTGGTGGAGAGCAAGCGTGCCTGGCTTGCCCTCGGGCAAGTCTACTATGGCTTGACCGAGAAAGAGCATAGATCGCTCGTGTTCCGACGCTCGCTCTATGTGGCGGAAGATCTTGCCGCCGGAGACGTGTTAACCCAAAGGAACCTGCGGATTATCCGGCCGGGCCTCGGCCTGCCGCCGAAATATTTCGAGACGTTGCTCGGCAAGCGTGTCGGACGGGCAGTTCGCCGGGGGACGCCGATGAGTTGGGATATGCTCTCATCCGCGGACGACGAACTTCCGGTGCCGCAGTCCGTGGCGAGGAACGCCGGTGGCTGATCAGCCCCATGTCTGCCTGATCGTCGACAGCCCGCTTCGCGACCTCGAGGGATTGGTGCTGCTCGCGCGGCAGTTGGCGACGCGCGGCGCGCGAGCCACGCTCGTGCCCATGTACGAGCAGGGATTCGATGTTCCGGCCTTGCGGCCTGACCTCGTGCTGGCGAACTACACGCGTCCCAACAACGCCGACCTGATCAAGTCCTACAAGAGCGCCGGAATCCTCGTCGGTATCCTTGATACGGAAGGAATTGGAGGCAAAAACGCGGACCAGTTCGCGAAGATGGTGAAGAGCGCGGGTCGTCCCGATCTTGTCGATCTCTACTGTGTTTGGGGCGCGTCGCAGTACGCCGCGTTCCTGCGACAGGGCACGATCGCGCCGGATCTCCTGCATGCCACCGGTTGTCCGCGTTATGATTTTTGCGCGCCGCCCTGGCGCGCCGCGTTGCCGAAGCCGTCCGTCGATTCGGGCTACGTTCTCATCAACACGAACTTCCCGAACCGTAAACCCGCGCTTTTCCGTTAACTCCTCCCACGAGGAGGAATCGATGGTCAAAGCTGGCTTCTCGCGCGAGTTTGCACGGCAGTTCATCGCCGATGGCGGACATGCTTACCGCAGCACTTTGGATATGGCCATTAAGCTCGCGAAACACTTTGCCGATGTGCAATTCGTGCTGCGACCACATCCATTCGAGAAAATCAGCTCGTATGATTCGTTCGCTGCCCTGCCTAACGCCAAGGTCATTCAGAGCGGTACATCGCTCGAATGGATCAGCGGCGCACGGCTGCTGGTCCATCAGAATTGCTCGACCGCGATCGAAGCGACCATGCTGAACGTGGAGCCGTTGAGCATGGAGTGGTTCAATACGCCGGCCTTGCGCCTCGACGCGGCGACGCGGGTCAGCCGGGGCGCGGCCGGAGAGGCCGAAATGCTCGAGCTGGTTGGGCAGGGCCTCGAGGACAGTATGCCGCCGCTGCCCTCTGAGATCGGGCTGTCTCGCCGCGAGATTGTCAGCGAGCTTTATACGGCCGTGGATGGTGCGAGCTCCGCACGCGTTTCCGAGGTGGTTCTCGCGACGATCGCTGCTTCCCGGCACGGCGGATCGAAGGCGCATGCCTCGCCGTCGCCGTCTTTGCGGGGGCTGGTGGCCGGCGCGGTTCGCCGGACGCTGGGCCACAAGGCAAGTTCGCTCTTGCGTCGCACTTACAGCTCCGTCGAGAGCGAGCGCCGCCGCGCCGGAAAAGTGTTCGATGCGGGGACGGTGAACGCGATATTGCAGCGTATCGACCAGGCTTCGGTGGACCACCGGCGATTTGTCGCGCAGCCGGCTGCGAACATCCGCATGAGGCGAATGATGAGCGGAGCGAGCCTGCAGCTCGCGGAAGCGAACTGACCCGTGCTGCGCCGCTTTCTCCATAACACAGCTATCTCGGCCGTCGCCTACGGTCTTGCGGGATTGCTGGGCCTGTTTGCTGTCGGACTGATCGCGAAATCCTATGGGTTGGCGGTTCTCGGCTTGATCGTGTTGGTGCGCGGCTTCCTTCCGAGCGGCTTTCTCATTCTGTTTGATTTCGGCATACCCGAGTTGGCGATCCAGGCGACCGCTCGCGGTCGGCTGGGGGACTGGTCGATGGCCAGCGAAAAGATATCGCTCCTGACCTTGATTGCAGGATTCGTCGGGGTCGCCTCGGGCGTCGTGCTATGGCTCGTGGCGGGCAGGCTCGCCCTCGTCTTCAAGGTGGCGCCTGATCAGGTTCAGGCGTTCGTGTCGATTCTCCAGCTCACCGCGCTTGCCCTTCCCATCGCCTTTGTCGGGTTGGTGGCCGAAGGCGCACTCAAAGGCTTCGAGGAATATACCTGGCTTCGGTTGACGGAGGTCGGAGGCAGCCTTCTCTACGTTGCTTCGATCTATCTTGCCGTTTGGCAGAACGCTGCGTTCGAATGGATTGCATATGCCTATCTTGCGACCATTGTTGCCAAGTATCTGATGCTGGCGTTGGTGGTCTATTTTGCGGCACGAGGCACGCCGCTGCGCTTCGGCTCCTGGACTCCCGAGAGCCAGCAGGACATCACCTATCGCTGTTGGCTGATGTTCAACAACAGGATTGGTGGCTGCCTGCAGCAATCCGTCATTCCGCTGATGATTGGCGCATTGTACGGTCCCGTCGAGGTTGGGGCCTTCGACCTGCTCACGCGGCTGCCGCGCTTTCTGAAGACGACGATGAGCCCTCTTTATTCGGCGATCCTTCCTATTTCGACCCACCTCGACGAGAAAGACGATGTTCGGCGACTGCAAATGCTCGGTCGGAGCGGCCTGGTTCTGCCCGCCGCAGTTATCGTTCCGTTCCTTGTCGTCGTGGCGCTGTTCTCCGAGGAGATATTGCAGGTGTGGGTCGGCCCGCAGCATGCGGATCACTGGCCATGGCTTGCCCTGTCGCTGTTCGTCCCGGCCGTGAGTGTCATGCTAGGGGCTGGGCAAACGGCATTGATGGTAAAGTCGGATTTCCTTCGCACCTACACACGGTTCCTCTATCTCCAGGTGCTGATCCAGTACATCGTTACCGCGCTCACGCTGGCCTGGTTGAGCGAGCGCGCCTTCATCCTGGGTTGGGTGGTCTCCTACGTCCTCTTCGCGCCGCTCATCGCCCACCGGATGCTGTCCTCCATGAGCCTGCCCGATTCGCTGTTCTGGCAGCAGCTGGGCAGGCAGTTGCTGGTGGCGGCGATCCTTGCGGCTACGGCGACCGGTTACAAGATGTACTCGACGCCGACGACCTTGGCGGCCTTGTTTGTCGTCGGGGCAGTCTGGTGCATTGCCGCGTGGGCGCTTAGCATCAGTTTGATACTCTCGCGCAGCGACCGGGCAATGGTCAGTAAGTTTGCCCGCGCGATGAGGGGGCGGTAATGCGGCCGGCGCTTCCCTGGCGTGGTCAAGTTCCGGCTCGACACTCTGCGGTTGCTCGTGTTTGGTGGATTTGCTAAGGGCAAAATCGACCGACTGAGGCCCAATTGGGAACAGCGCGAATCTTATTTCTGGCAGGGTTGGGGGGCGGAAAAATGGGATTGATGTCCAGGGCGCTTTGGCATGTGAACCGCTCGCCGCTCCGTTGGGCGGTCAAGTCGGGCGTCAGCGCGTGGCACTTAGGCGAGAAGCAGGAGCGGCGACGTCAGGCCGAGCTCCTGAATGTGTCCGCGCTCGAGAAAGCCAAGGCGGAGGACCTGAACCGGAACGGCTATGCAATTGTCACCGAGTTGATGGACCCGGCGCTCCAGCAGGAGTTCGCGGACGCGGGACAGGCGAGGCTGAAGGACGTCGAGGGGCTCGAGTCGCAGCAGAGTTCGACCTGGAAGAAGTTCTGGGTACGCCTGCTCGATGCGGAGATGCAGAACGGTCAGCTCAGTGCCGACAACATTTTCGGTCGCTATGCGCTGCAAAGCTCTGTCGTCAACGTCATCTCGAGCGCGCTGGGTGAACTTCCCTGGCTCGACTACGTGTTGCTGTCATACTCCCGGCACACTGGTGAGAACCTCGCCTCATCGCAGCTTTGGCATCGCGATCATGACGATGTCCGGGTGATCAAGTTCTTCAGCTATCTAACCGATGTCAAGGATGACGCGGACGGTCCCTTCACGTTTCTGCCGAAGCAGTCGACGGACAAGTTCGGCTATCCTCTCCTTGGCAGCCACTTCCCCGACGAGCAGGTTTTCAACAAGGTCCCGCGCGGCGACATCAAGATCATGAAGGCGCCGCGGCTTGCGTCCTTCATGGTGGATACGACCAGATGTCTGCATATGGGTAGCCGGATGGGGCCAGGGCACGGGCGGCTCCTGTACACGGCGACCTTCTTTTCCTTCCCGCGGATGTTCCCCGGCGCCAAGAATCGGCCGTTCTTCGCGACGCCGAACACGACGGACTTCCAGAAGCTCCTCCTTGGCCTGTGATGGGCAGTTTTACCCAATTCCATGGTGGATCCCCGAAAGAACGTTCGGTGACCTTTAGCCCCAATCTGAAGCCTGCTTCGCGGCTGGAGCTGTCAAAGGCCTATGCGTTCGATATCGTGCGTAGTCTTCGCCGGATCGCGCTCAAGAATGTCCGGCGAACGCATGATGTTGTCGATGCCGAATACAATGCTGGGCAATGGGGCCGGATTCTTTCCGAGCGCACCTGGCTTCGCGAGCGCTCGCTCGAGGACTTCCTTGTCGGCCACAATGAGGCGCCGCGTCTCACCAAGGTCGACGGCCAGATCGTTCGTGTTTCCACCAGCGACTACTATCGGTATCGGTTGGGTGCGCTCTCGCAACTGATCGCGAGGCACGCCGGCGAAGCGACCTCGCTCATCGAGCTTGGCGCAGGCTCCGGATACAATCTGTTCTCGCTGGGTCTCGACCCGCGCTGGGCCACGCTGCGCGGGTTCGATATCGCGCCGAACGGGATCGAGGCCGGACGCCAGATTGCCGCTCATTTCGGCCTCGATGGCCGGATCAGCTTCGGCCGTATCGACCTGACTGATCCTGCCGATCCGATTTTTGCGGAGCTCGCGGGTGCGACGATCCTGACCTATTTCTGCATCGAGCAGATTCCTCACGCGGTCGAGGCCGTCGTCGATCATATCCTGAAGGCTCGCCCTGCGCGCGTCATCAACATTGAGCCTGCCATCGACATGCTGAGCCTTTTAAATCCGCGGGATATTGCGAGCCGGATCTACATTCGATCTATGGACTATCAGACCCGGTTGTGGACGACGCTCGATGAGTTGGAGCGCAAGGGCCGTATTCGGGTGAGCGCGAGGGAGCGCATGAACTTCGCGCCCACGCTGCACAACGACGGATTAATCTACGCTTGGGAGCCGGTGGGCGATTTGGGCTGACCCGGGATCGGCCCGGGCCTGGAGCCCTGGACGCTTCCGGCGGCGACGGGGGAGAAATGCAGATCTCATGGTGGAGCTTGGAGAGCGTGTTGCCGGCGATGCTCTGCGTCGTCGCCGCCGCGTTCGTGCTTTCAGCCATGGGGCGTATCGCGGCCGGTCGCCCGGGTCTTCTGCTCATCGTATTCTTCTTCTTCTTTGCGTTCGCCTGGCGGCTCATCTCGGTCCTCTACATTGACGTGTTCGGGCCGGTTTACTCTGAACAACTGGAAAGGGAGATCGGTCCTGGTCTCGCCGTACTGCCGCTCGCGGTTTCCCAAGGGCTCGTCATTGCGGCGTTGTTGTTCTCGTTCCGCCCGCGACGCCTACTCGCGCTTTCGGATGCTTCCGTAATCCGGCTCTCCGGTTTGTTGAAGGCGGGCAATTGGAATTTGTCCGACCTGGCTTTTCGCGTGGTTGCCTTGTTTGTGCTCGCGCTCTGGGGCGAACTGCTCGTGAGAGGACACATTCCAATATTCGCCGGGCTCGAGCGGTACGAGTATTCGCAATTATACGGCGGTCTTTTGCATCGCCGGTTGTTGGAATGGGGGCCGATGTTGGCGTTTCAGCTCGGCCTTCTCCTGACGCTCCCCGCGCTGCAAGGCAGGCCGCTGGACCGCCGGTTTGGAGTGCTATTCGGTACCTTGATGCTGTACCTGTTCGTGGTCGGACACCGCTTTTCGTCGTTCTACCTCTATCTCTCCTTCCTTATCATCCCGTTGGGCGCCGTCCTGCTCGGGCGTCTGTCAAAGGGACAGGCATCCTTCCTGAAGTTGTTGCACAGTTTCTGGCTGCCGGGGATTGGCTTCGTTGTCCTGGTCGGAGCTGCACTCGTCTATTCCTATACGGTCGTTCGGGGGGGCGAGGTCGTCGCGCTTCAGACCAAGCTGGTCCAGCGGGTTTTCGTGCAACAAGGCGAGATGTGGTGGATGACATATGACCGCGTTTTCCTGCATAACGACTGGGACACCGGTCTTGCGATCTTCAAGCTGTTTGTGGCTCCGTTCAATCCGAGCAATAATTCGACCATGCAATTCCTGATGGAGTTGGGGTTGCCGCTCGAGCGCGCCCAGCTCATCCTCCGGCAAGGATCGGCCTACACGGGTGGGTGGCCCGAAGTGCTCTTCGAGCTGGGAGGGCCGGTCGAGGGTTTCCTTCTGGTGGCGGTTTCCGCCATATTGTTCTCCGAATTTATGTTCTTATTGGCGCGCTGTATCGTCGAAGAGCGGTATGCCACGTGCTTTTTTCTGACGCCCGTCTTGTTTACGGTCTCTATCTTCTTCGTGTCGGGCATGGTCAATTCCTTCATACAGTTCACGTTTGTGGTAAAGATCGCCGTTGTCGTCTTCGTATACGTTCTGGAGGACAGATGGCGGCGGAGCGTGATTAAGGTCGCGGCATCGGATCCCGGGGAACTTGTCGTGTGTATGGAGAACGGACCGGAGCATGAGTGAGATGCAAACGCGGATATCGGCCGCCGAGTATGTTAACGAGTTCTCCACGTTTTTTAGCCGTTCGGTCCGCCAGCGGGTGATCGTGATTGCGTTGGGTACGCTGGCTGCAATGCTTATCGTATTCCTCGTTAGTCAAATGTTGCCGGCGACCTATACTGCGACAGCCGGTGTTCGCCTTGCTCGTGTAGATGGGCAGGATTTGATGACGCCGCAGGCGACGGCCGCCCACATGAATTCGTCGACGTTCATGACCCGGGCTCTGGATGCTGCGAGCCCAGCGGATCACAGCAACGACCGAAACCGAAGAAGAATCCTGGACAACTTCGAGGCGCGCCCGAAAACATCCGATTCGTTGACGCTCGTAGCGGCGGCAGCGAGCGAGCTGCAGGTCCGCAATGCACTGGAAGCAACGGTGCGCCAGCTGGATAAGGATCAGGAAAAGCTGCGAGGCCCCCTGCTGTCGGAAATCAACGCCCAGATTGCGCTGACAGATGCAAACATTGCCAGCTTGACGCGAATACGGGAATCTTTGGCGACGGCAGATTCGATCACGCCTTCCGCGTCCGGCGATCTCTCGGCGCTGGCGTTGCGGCGCGTGTGGCTCTTGGACCTGACCCTCAGAAACGAAGAGAGGCTGGCCGCAGCGACCGCAGAGCGGCGCGCGCTGGAAACGAGGATCGGGCCTACGAAGACCTATCGAGCGTCGTTGAGCGAGGACGTGACGGTCGTCCAGGCGTCGCCGCGACCCGTCCGGCACGCGATCTTTGCCGGGGCAATTGCGTTGCTGACCCTGCTGCTTTACGCGATGATCCGCATGCCGGGTCCGGCTCGAACGGATTGAGGGCGCATCGCGGATGCGGAATCCATGTTGAGACAAGCCGCAATCCTGGTCGGGGGGCTCGGGACACGGCTCGGCGAGAGAACGCGGCTTGTTCCCAAGCCGCTGCTTGAAGTTGGCGGCGGGCCTTTCCTCGGTTACCTGCTCGATGAGTTGACGCGCTATCCTTCTATTGAGGAAATCGTGCTGCTCGCCGGCCATCGCGCCGACGCCGTCGTCGATGCTTACCATGGCAAGCGCTGGCGCGGCGCAACGGTGACGGTTGTGTGCGAGCCGGCTCCATGTGGTACCGGCGGTGCGTTGAAGCATGCTGCCGCAGTGCTACAGGACCGCTTTTTTCTTCTGAACGGAGACTCCTGGTTCGACTTCAATCTGCTCGATCTTGCCGTGCGCGCGGCGAACTCCTCCGCGATTGTCCATATGGCGCTCAAGCGGGATCAGGCAGGCGATCGTTACGGTCGCGTCGTGCTCGACAAGAACCGAGTTAGAAGTTTTCTGGCCGCCGGCCAGCCGAGCGGGCCAATCAACACAGGCATCTATTGTGTCGATCGAGCAGTTCTCGACTACATAGGTGAGATGCCGTGCTCGCTTGAGCAGCAGGTGTTTCCCAGGCTGGTCGCAGAGGAACGTCTCGCCGCTGATCTCTATGACGGTTTCTTTATCGACATCGGCATTCCCACCGATTTTGAGCGGGCCCAGCATGAGCTCCCCGGGAGGCTGAACCGGCCCGCGGTTTTCTTCGACCGGGACGGTGTGCTGAACATCGACAAGGCCTATGTGTACCGGATCGAGGACTTCGAATGGGTCGCCGGTGCGCGCGAGGCGATCAAGCTCTGCAACGATCTTGGTTACTACGCCTTCGTCGTCACCAATCAGTCGGGAATAGCGCGCGGTTACTACGGTGTCGACGATGTCCACCGCCTGCATGACTGGATGACCGGCGAGCTTGCGGCGATCGGTGCGCATATCGAGGACTATCAATATTGTCCCTACCATGAGGACGGTACGGTCGAAGCATATCGGCGCGTCAGCGACCGGCGCAAACCTGAGCCCGGCATGATCCTCGATTGCATGAAGGCTTGGCCTGTCCGGACGGAGGGGAGCCTGCTCGTCGGCGACAATGATCGGGACGTCGAAGCGGCGCTTGCTGCGGGGGTACCGGGACACTTGTACCAGGAGGGCGATTTGGCAACGTTCCTTCGTCCGCTGCTCAACGCCCGAGTAACGCCTTAGAGGTGCGGTTCGCCTCGGGGGGTCCCCTCGGCCCAGGCAGCCAAAATGACGCTTCGGTTGCGCGCTTCGGGGTTGTAATGCTACGTCAGGTCAGGAAGCAACCGAGCACGGCTGGCGTATATGCGATTGTCCTCAAGTCTCAAGCATCACATTTGGCGCGCTGCCATGAGAGCAACGCCATTTCCGATCTTCGCCAAGGCACGAGATTCCGACTATTGGCAGAAGCACTGGAAAGAGAAGCAGCACGCGAACGAGTTCGACGGATACGCTGCATCAACTCCGCTCAAAAAGTGGTTTGCAAGACAAGTCATCGACCTTCAGCCGAAATCTGTTTTGGAGTTCGGATGCAATGTCGGAGCCAATCTACGCGAGATCAATGCGCTCGACGCTTCGGTTAATCTGTATGGAATCGAGCTGAACCACCGCGCGATCCAGTATGGAATTGAGAACGCAGTTGCGAACGATGCGCAGCTAATCCAGGGCTCAATGGCTGAAGCCGGGCTTCTCATGCAGCAACGCAACATCACGGACGTCGATGTTGTATTCAGTTCAGCGGCTGCAATGCACTGCGACGACAATATTTTCGCCGCAGCCAAAGAAGCCGCGCTATCGCTCGCCACAAGGGCGATCGTGCACCTCGAATTCAATGCATGGAGCCCCGCTGACCTTCACAATTGGCGAAGCTGGCGAAATTCATTCGTCAGTGACAGGTGGATCCGCGACTATGCCGGAGAATATAGAGATCATCCGAGGGTCGAGCGCATCGAAACTGTGGGCATTCCGCTTGATCTAAACTTCATGGACAATATCGGACGCGTGATGGTTAGCGATGTCACCGGTCTGGTAATCGTGCATTTGAAGGAAGCCACTTCCTGAGGCTGCCTGATTGACTTGAAAGTTGAATAATTTGGCTTGCGCGCCTGAAGTCACGCGGCATCAACTGAGCTAGCCGCACGGCGGAGTTTGCGACGCCGCGGCCTAGACTAGCCGCGGGAAACCGCGCGGAACATGTATTCGGCCTGTTCCCAGTCCTCAAGCGTGTCAATGTCCTGCACGTACATCCGCGGCAGGATGATGCCGATGGATTGCTCGCCGAACAACGGTACCTCGTCGCGAAAAGCGGCGGCCGTTCCCCAATAGAACTGGCCCGCATCATGGTAGGCGTGCTCGAGATCCTGAGAGCGGGTCAGACGGTGCTCAGGATAAAAGGGATCGACCCGTCCGGAGGTCGCGATGCGCACGGCACGCTGGATCGGAAACGCGTAACTCGTGACAGAGAAGGCGAAGGCAGCGTCCGAGGAGGCGAGGGCATTGTAGCCCTCGCGTAGATAGCGTGGCTGAATCAGCGGCGCCGTGGCGTAGATGCAGCAGGCGTGACTGACTTCGTTGCCTTGGCCCATGAACCAGGTGACGGCGTGTTTGACGACAGCATTGGTGCCGGTAAAGTCGTCGGAGATATCCTTTGGCCGGACAAACGGCGTCGCTGCCCCGAATTTGCGTGCCACGGTGGCGATCTCCTCGTCATCCGTGGACACGACGACCTCGTCGAACAGACCGCTGTCGCGTGCCGCCTCGATCGAATAGGCGATAATGGGCTTGCCGCAGAACGGACGAATGTTCTTGCGGGGAATTCGCTTGCTTCCGCCGCGGGCCGGGATGACCGCGATCTTCACGCGAGGATCTTCGCGAGCGCCGCGACGACGGTGTCTTGCTCGTCATTCGTCATCTTCGAGAACAGCGGCAGCGTGATGGCGTCCTGGTAGTAGCTCTCTGCCTCCGGGAACATGCCGAAACTGAATCCAAGGCGCTGATAGTAGGGCTGGGTGTGTACCGGAATGTAGTGCACGTTGACCCCGATACCTGCGGCGCGCAACGCCTCGAAGACCTGGCGCCGACTGAGCTCGATTTCGTTGCGCCGCAGCCGGATCACGTAGAGGTGCCAGGCCGAATTCGTGTCGGGATGCTGCCATGGGCAGATCACCGGCAGCTTCGCAAGAAGCGCGTCGTAACGCGCCGCGAGCTCGCGCCGGCGCGCAACAAAGGCATCAAGCCTGTCGAGCTGGCTGGCGCCGAGTGCGGCCTGGATGTCGGTCATACGGTAGTTCAAGCCGAGCTCGACCTGCTCATACATCCAGGGACCATAGCGGTCCTCGTTCGAGCGCCGCGCGTCGATCGGATCGTGTTGTACCGGGCGGACGATGCCGTGAGTGCGCAGGTGACCAAGGCGATCCGCCAGTCCGCGATCGTTGGCGAGTATCATGCCCCCTTCGCCGGTCGTGATGATCTTTACCGGGTGGAAGCTGAAGATCGCCATGTCGCTTAGTTGGGCGGCACCGATCTTTCGTCCCAGATATTCGCCACCCACCGCGTGCGAAGCGTCTTCAATGATGCGAAAGCCGTAGCGGTCCGCGAGGGTACGGATCTCTGTCATCTCGCAGGACTGGCCGGCAAAATGCACGGGAATGACGACCTTTGGCAACTGTCCCCGGGTGCTTGCCTGCGCGAGCTTCTCCGAGAGCGACGTAACGCTCATGTTGTAGGTTCGGGGATCTATGTCGACGAAATCGACGCTGGCTCCGCAATACAGCGCGCAATTGGCCGAGGCGACGAACGTGTTCGGCACGGTCCACAATATGTCGCCGGGACCGAGATCAAGGGCAAGGCAGGCAATATGAAGCGCTGCAGTCGCGTTCGATACCGCGACACCATGTTCCGCGCCGCAGTAACCGGCCATTGCTTGCTCAAAGCGTGGCCCAGCCTGCCCTTGGGTGAGCCAGTCCGACTTCAGCACCTGAGTGACCGCATCGATATCCTGTTCAGAGATATCCTGGCGCCCATAGGGGATCATTGCACGGCAATCTTGTTGAATTCCCTGATCTCGGCAACGTCGAGGAAGTGATCGTTCTTGCCGGAGTTGTATTCGAATCCGTCAGCCACCGGCTCGCCGTGTTCACCGATCGAGTTAGCGAGATAGTCGACATCCCGGCGGAAAAACTTGATCGTCGGTTTGATCACGAAGTGATCGTGGAATTTCAACGTCAGGTGCGAGTCGTCGGTAGGGCACATGACTTCATGGAGCTTTTCGCCCGGACGGATGCCGATCACCCGACTTGGAAGTGCGGGGGCCATGGCCTTCGCCAAGTCGGAGATGCGAACCGAAGGGATCATCGGAACGAAGATCTCGCCGCCCGACATGCGCTCAAAGCTCTTGGTGACAAAGTCGACACCTTGCTGCAGCGATATCCAAAAGCGCGTCATGCGCGGATCGGTGATCGGCAGGTGATCGGTGCCGGCCGCGATCAGCTT
Source organism: Bradyrhizobium sp. LM2.9 (assembly GCF_054056555.1). Classification (NCBI taxonomy): domain Bacteria; kingdom Pseudomonadati; phylum Pseudomonadota; class Alphaproteobacteria; order Hyphomicrobiales; family Nitrobacteraceae; genus Bradyrhizobium; species Bradyrhizobium sp. LM2.9. The sequence goes on along the minus strand of NZ_JBSRYJ010000002.1, from coordinate 3,292,749 downwards.
GTTGTATAGCGGTACGATCGATCCACGGGATCCGACGACGTTGCCGTAACGGACGACGCTGAACATTGTGCGGTGACCGCCGGCCATGTTGTTGGCGGCGATGAACAGCTTGTCCGAGGCTAGCTTGGTCGCGCCGTAGAGGTTGATCGGCTGCGCTGCCTTGTCCGTCGATAGCGCGATCACCTTCTCGATGTCCGACTCCAAGGCCGCCTGGATCACGTTCTCGGCGCCATGAATGTTGGTCTTGATGCACTCGATGGGGTTGTATTCGGCAGCCGGAACCTGCTTCAACGCTGCGGCATGGACAACGAAGTCGATCCCCTTCATGGCAGTGCGAAGGCGCTCGCCGTCCCGCACGTCGCCGATGAAGTAGCGCATCGCAGGCTGATCGAATTCCTGCTGCATCTCATACTGCTTCAGCTCATCGCGCGAATAAACCACGACGCGACGCGGCTTGAAGTCCTTGAACAGGCCGCCGACGAATTTCTTCCCGAACGATCCTGTGCCTCCGGTGATCAGAATGGCTTTATCATTGAACATGTTAGCTCTTGCGCCGGATCGGTTTTTTGGGAAATGGGGGAATGGCGGTGGTTACCACACACTCCTGCCGCCGTCTATGACCAGGTTCTGACCGGTCATGTAGCTCGATGCGTCCGAGCAGAGGAACTGCACGGCGGAGCGGTATTCGTCGACCTCGGCCATACGCCCCATGGGAATCAGGCGCGTCAGCCGTTCGACGAACGCCGGATCCTGGTTGTTGAAGACGCCCCCCGGCGAGATCGCATTGACGCGAACGCCGCGGTCGGCCCAGTAGGTCGCGAGATATTTCGTCAATCCGATGAGGCCGTGTTTGATCACGGAATAGGTCACCGGCTTCACCGGCTGTTCCTCTTCGCGCGCCACATGCGGCTGCCGATACAGCCGCTGGTCCGGCGCGATCACGCCGAGATCGGAGGCGACGTTGAGGATCACGCCGCGGCCGCGTTTGGCCATTTCGTTGCCGAACACCTGCGCGCACAGCATCGCGCCGGTCAGGCCGACGGCGATCTCGTTCTGCCATTGCGGCACCGGGAACGCCTCGAAGCGCGAGGAGTGCATGATGCCCGGGTTCGACGTCACCTTCGGATCGATGGCGGCGTTGTTGACGAGGATGTCGATGGTAACTCCGCGGCCTGCAAGCTGCTCGTTCGCGGCGCGCACCGACTCGAGCGAAGTGACGTCGATCGCAAGGACGATCAGATCGGCTGAAGCCGCGACCTGCTTCAGCGCGGCGACGGCGGTTTCGGCCTGCGTCAAGCCGACGTCGGTGACGACCACGCGCGCGCCGGCTTCGCTGAGCGCTGCAACATGCTGTTTGCCCAACAGGCCGCCGGCGCCGGTCACGAGGGCGGTCCGTCCGGTCAGGTCGTAGCGGGAGAAGGGATTTGCCATCGAAGGCTCCTGTTCAGCTTCTGAGCTGGCCGCCGTCGGCCACCAGGACGCTGCCGGTGATAAAGGCGGCGCGGGTCGAAGCAAGGAAGGCGACGACGTCGGCGATCTCCTCGGGAGTGCCGAGCCGGCGTAGCGCCACTTCGCGCTGGAGCATGTCGTCGACTGCTTGTTTGTTTTCGGCGATCTTCCGCGCCCAGGTGCCGTCCGCGCTCAAAATGTTTCCGGGCGCGACCGCATTGATGCGGATGCCCTCCAGCGCCAGTGGGCGCGCCAGACCGCGCACGGTCGCATTCAGCGCCGCTTTGGCGGCGTAGTAAGCGACGGGCGCGCCGAGTGCGGCCATGCCTGCGATCGAGGAGATGCAGACGATGGTGCGGTCGCCGCTGCCGCGCGCCATCAGCGGCCGGGCGGCCTCGATCATGTTGGTGGTGGCGAAGAGATTGAGGTCGATCACCCGCGACCATTCCGCCGCGGTTTCCTTCCCCGGGGGCACGGATGCGCCGCTGCCGACATTGCAGACGAGGATGTCGAGCCGGCCCCACTGCTTTTCGACGTCCTGAATGAGGGCTGCGGCGTTGGTGGGATCGGTGACATCGGCCAGGTGAATCGAGTTCCGTCCGCCGACTGCGGCACGCGCGGCGTTCAGCGCATCGGCGCCGCGCGCCGCCAGCGCGACCTTGGCGCCTTCTGCCGCGAGCGTCATCGCGATCGCAAGCCCGATCCCGCGGCTGGCGCCGGTGACGAGAGCGACGCGATCGGTCAGCTCGAGCTTCATCGTGCCGCGTCCTCGATCCAGCGAACCGTCATATCGCGGTATTTCGCCAGTGCGCCTGGCGTGGTCGCCGTCGGCGGCGCGCGCGGTTTGCAGGATATATTGGCCCTTGTAGCCGGATCGCTCGATCAGCCGGATCGTCTTGGCAAGATCTGCGTTGCCGGTGCCGAGCGGCACGGTAGTGCCGCCGCGAATGCGGTCCTTTACGTGCACATTGAGGATACGCGGCGCGTAGGCACCGATCTCCTCGTCGCTGTTATAACCAAGCGAAGCGCTGTTACCGCTGTCGTAGTTGATGCCGAAGACGTCGGCTGGATACGTCTCCATGAACCGGGCGAGCTCGCGCGGCAGCAGATCGGATTCGAAGACGATCTTGACGTTCCGTCTTGCAAGCTGCTCGGAGCGAGCGAGCAGCACGCGCTTCAACGTATCGCTTTCGCTCTCGCGCTCGATCTTGCCGTTGTCGACCAGCGGGATCACGACGAATTCGATGCCGATGCGGCTGCAGGCGGCGATCAGGAGATCGAGGTCGGCGACGAGCGCGTCGCGGACGACGGCATCGACCTTCCAGAACGGCGCCTGCATGAAGCAGTCGCCGGTCAGGCTCGAGATCCGTACGCCGTTCTCGCGCGACAGCGCCAGAATGTCCTGTTGCCCGGGCTCGGTCGTGAGCGGGTTCTCGCGCAGCCGTTCCTGATCGACGGTCCATTCCATCCGCGTCAGGCCGAGCTCCTTCGCACGGGGAAATTCCTCGCGCCATTCATTCCAGGGGAATGCCTGGATCTTGCCGTCGACGAGAGCCGACAGCCTGCCTTGCATGAAGCCGATGCGTTCGAGCGTTGCGGTCACGGTTGTTTGTCCGAGCTGATGGCGAGGCCCTTGGTGGTCCAGCCGCCGTCGATGAAGATCTCCTGGCCGGTCATATAGGCGGAGGCGTCCGACGCCAGGAAAACAGCGGCTCCCACCATGTCGGCGGGCTGGCCCCAGCGGCCGAGCATGGTGTGGCGGCGGCGGTCTTCGTGCATGGCGGGATCGGCAAAACTCTTCGCGGTCATCTCGGTCGCGACATAGCCCGGCGCGAGCGCGTTGACGCGGATGCCGTCGGCGGCATAGTCGGCGGCGAGTGCGCGCGTCAGCCCGGCAAGGCCGGCCTTCGCCGCCACGTAGCCGGGATTGCCGGGAAAGCCGCGCACCGAATTGATGCTGGTGACGTTGATGATCGAGCCGCCGGCCGTCTTCAACAGCGGATAAGCGGCGAGGATGGTCGCATAGACGCCGGTGAGGTCAGTCCCGAGCGTCATGCGGAAGCGTGCAAGCTCGGTTTCGGCGTTCGATGGCGGCAGGCTGATGCCGGCGGCGTTGACGAGCACGTCGAGCCGTCCGTGCTGTTTTGCGATGTCGTCGAATGCCTGCGTGATCTTCGCATCATCCGCGAGATCGCAGGCCATCGCGCTCACGCCCTGTGGCGCGGTCCCGGAACGGCTGAGGCCGAACACCGTGGCACCAGCATCTATCAGGCCGGCCGCAATCGCAGCGCCAATGCCGCGGGAGGCGCCGGTGACGGCCGCGATCTTGCCGGCGAGAGAGAAGGCGCTGAGGTCAGGCATAACCGTAACTACGCATGATGGCGGCGCAAAGCTTGACGTCCTCGGGACGATCGATCTGGAACATCTTGTGACGCTCCATCACGTGAAAGCCGATCTTGCCGCCGAGACGATTGCTCTGCTCGCGCAGGAGCGAGGGTACCAAGACGTAGAACGAGCCGTTCTCCAGATAGCGCTTCTCGATCTGCTGCCGCATGCGGCGGTTGCGATAATCGTAGTTGATCGGCTCCGGCCCCTCTTGGCCGATACGCCAGTTGAAATAATCCTCGACCTCGCAGACCGAGAGCAGGCTGTCGAGATGGTCGCGGTCGAAGATCGCAAGCGCGTTCTCGATGTCGCTGGACTCGCGGATCGGCGAGGTGGCCTGGAGCGCGACGACGCGCTCGAACCGTCCCATCCGCTCGTCGGTCGCATCGAGCGCGTGCAGCCAGGCGGATTCGGAGGAGGCGAGGTCACCCGAAATGTCTTCGGGGCGCCGCACGCCGACGGCGCCGGCGGCTTCGGCCGCAGCGAGGATGTTGTCGCTGTCGGAAGACACCGCCACCACGTCGACGCCGCGCGCCGCGCGGGCCTGCTCGACCGTCCACGCGATCAGCGGCTTGCCGCAGAGATCGAGCAGGTTCTTGTGCGGAATGCCCTTGGAGCCGCCACGCGCGGCGATCACAGCCAGCGTCTTGCGCGCCATCAGATATGCCCCTCGAGACGCTCGAGTGCGATCCAGAAGCCTTCGCCCATGTTCTTGTGGCCCTGCCAGATTTCAGGGATGAACGACGCGGTCGGCGCATGCTTGCGCAGCACCCGCCCGATCTCGTCGAAATCGATCTCGCCTTCGCCGACCTGGAGCCCTTCGCCGTCGAGCCCCTTGGCGTCACCGAAATGCAGATGCGCGGTGTGCGGCCCGAGCTGCGCCAGGCCTTGTGCGAAGTCGAAGCCGAAATGGTTGGCGGCAAGCTTGGTATGGGAGATGTCGACGCACATGCGCAGATCATGCTTGGCGCAGAACGCGGCGGATTCCTCCGGGAAGATAAAGATGTTCTGATGGCGCTGGCCGCCAAAATGCCATGGGAACGGCGCCATGGTCTGCGGCGTCAGCTCGACGCCGTCCATGTCGAGCTCCTTCAGGCTCTGGGCGAAGATGCGATAACGCTCGGCCTTCTCCTCCGGCGGCAATGGCTCGTCCATGGTAAAGCCGCCGATGTTGGCGACAATGGACGGGCGCTTCGTCTTGGGGAAGAATTTCTTCAGGCCTCGGGTGATGTCGATCACGGCCTGGGTCTGCTCCAGCGAATAGCGCCGCAGCGCCTCGTCAGGGGTTGCGAGGTCCATCAGCTTGGAGCCGGCAAACAACTCCGGCGCATGTACGACGAAGCCGAGATCGTAGGTGCCGGAGAGATACGCAGCGGGATCGCGCTCCATGTCGCTGTAGCTGAGATGAAACTCGATGATATCAGGCTCGCAGATCTCCAGGAAGCGCTTGGTGTCGTGATAGCGCACCGGCACGCCCCAGGGCCGATCGAAGCGGTAGCGCCGCGCTTTTGCGGTGCCTTCGTCGAGATCGCTCTGGAAGAAATAATCGTCGGTCGCCATCGCCCGCGTGAGCTTGCGGCCGAGCAGCGCCGGCATCTTCAATGGCGACAGGCCCTGTCCCGGGCTCTTCACGGCGATGTCGCTGTCGGAGATCACGGTGCCGGCCGGAAGCTCGCGCGCGGCCACCAGGCTCTTGGCAAGGTTTTCGCGGTTGATGAGCTCCCCCTGGCTCAGCGCGCGCTCGGCCAGTTTCTCACCGCGCGCCGCTTCCACCTCGCGGATGCCCGAGACCAGCGTCTTGAATTCCTCTGGCTCCAGGCTCGCGGCATGGTCCGGACCTTCCATCTCGCGGTCGAGCGTGATGTGGCGTTCGATGACGACGGCACCGAGGGCCACCGCCGCCGTCGAAACGGCAACGCCGCGCTCGTGGCCCGAATAGCCGACGACCGGATGGATCTCGCGCAGCGTTTCCATGAAACGCAGATGGATGTTGTGGAGCGCGGCCGGATAGGTGCTCTGGCAGTGCAGCAGCACGTAGCTCGCATCGCGGTCGTCGAGGAATTTCGCCGCGGTCTTGATTTCGTCCGTCGTGCTCATGCCGGTCGAGACGATCAGCGTCTTGCCGGTGGCGGCAAGGCACGCGAGCAGCGGCAGATTGGTGAGGTCGGCGGAGGCAACCTTGTAGGCCCGCACGCCGAACCCTTCGAGCACGGCGACGCTCTTTGCGTCCCAGGGCGTGCAGAGATACTCGATGCCCTTTGCTGCGCAGTACTCGGCAATCTTCTTCTGCTGCGCGGTCGGAAGCTCGAAGCGGCGCAGGAGATCGAGCGTGTATTCGACGGCGAGGTCGTCGTCCTTCCCGGACAGGCTCGAAGCGCGATAGACCTCGTCGAGCTTGCGCATCTGGAATTTGGCGCAATCCGCGCCGGCCGCGACCGCGGCATCGACCAGCGCAATGGCGCGATCGAAGTCGCCGTTATGGTTGTTGCCGATCTCGGCGATGACGTAGCAGGGCGCACCGTCTCCAACAGAGCGGTTTCCAATCTTTGCGGTCGTCGGATTCCGAATCACGGCACTATTCATCGCGCCAGCATGGCTCCTGTTTCCGATGGTTCGGGTTTCACAGCGTAGACATTATGTCCGAGCAGCGAGATTTTTGCGGTTTCAAGCACCGCGCGCGGGAAATATCGATAGTCGCGCGCGGTCAACGCGTGGAATCCGAACGGCGTGGCCTGCAAGCCACAATAGGCGAACATCTTCCTGACGTCGCTCAGGGAGAAATAATTGATGTGGTCGGGCGGAATCCAGTGTCGTGCATCGCGCCAACTCGGCACCATCTGCCGCAGATCGTTGCGATTGGGGACAATCACAATGGCAATACCTCCGCCGTTCAACGTCTTGACCGCGTCCGCAAGCAGCTGCTGGGGATCGAGTACATGTTCGAGGACGTTGTCGATGACGATGGCGTCGACGGGAGCCGCCGTCTCGGGCTTGAAGAAATCATGGACGATGTTCACGCCGTGCTGCTGGCCGAAATGGGACAGGCCGCTGGCGGGCTCATAGCCGGTATATCTGTAAGGGTCATCCTTCATGAGGTAGCCGAGTTCTCCCCGCCCGCAGCCGATTTCGACAATCTGGGCTCCCGGCTTCAGGTGCAGTTGGATCAACCGTCTGATCTGATGATGACGGCTGCGGAAACGCCAATAGAGTTTTGCCAGATCCCCGTGATCCGCCGTATCGAAACGTGCGGTCGAGGTGTACACGAAGCCACAATCGGAGCATTGTTCGAGGTGATAGGTCGATCCACCGCGTTCGACGGCGCGAAATCGAGATCGTGCTTTCGAACCGCAGAGCGGACAGACGTCACGGGAAATGGATCCGGCGTGATCTTCGGCACCCGTGGTTACCAACGAACCTCCATCGCTGCTCAGCATCATCGGCCTCAGGTCAATTATTGAAACGCGACTTCCAGGTTCGAAGACCATTCTCCTCGAACATGATGCGCGAGCAGCCATGCCCTCGCTGTTCCAGCGCCGAGATCAGCGGGTAGCGCTCGAACGGGCGTACGAAGAACATGAAATAGCCGCCGCCACCGGCGCCGAGCAGCTTTCCGCCGACGGCGCCGTGCGACTTGGCGAAATCGTAAATGGCGTCGAGCTCGCTCGATGAGATCTTCGAACTGAGCTTGCGCTTGGCGTGCCAGGCTTCATCGATGAGGCGTCCGCATTGCAGCAGCCGGCCGCGCAGGAGGTGCCTGCGGATCTCGCGCGTCACTTCCTTCTGCTTGGCGGCGGCCGCCGCCGCATCGGTGGTCTCGTGCTGGGCCTTCTGATCGCGATGGATCGCGCCGGAGTCATGACCCGAACCAGTGTAGCAAAGCACCAGGCTCTCCTCGAGCTCGGCGATGATGTTGGCGTCGAGGCGCAGCGGCACGATAGTGTTCTGGTCGGAGGAGAATTCCATGTGATTGAAGCCTCCGAACACCGTCGCGTACTGGTCCTGCCAGCCGCCGGGAATGTTAAGCATCAAACGTTCAGCCTGGAACGCCATCTCCGCGATTTCATGGCGGTCCCACTGATCTGATCGGAATTCGTTGAAGCAGCCGATAATGGCCGATGAGACCACTGCCGAGCCGCCGAGGCCGGAGCCGACCGGGAAGTCCGCGGAGACCTCAAGCTCGAATCCGTAGGTCGGTTTGATCAAACGTACCACCGATTTGATCAGAGCGAGATCTCCGTCAGTGCCGAGCTCGGCGAGACTATCGGCTTCGACGGCGCAGCGGAAATCGTGCGAATAGATCTTGATCCGGATATCGCTTCGACGCCGCAACGTCGCATGGGCGTACGTCTTGATCGTGGCGTTGATGACTGCGCCGCCGTCATTCACCATGAAATAATGGGTAAGATCTGTGCCGCCGCCCGAGAAGCTGATCCGCACCGGCGAACGGGCGCGCGCGAATACCTCGTTCTCCTCCGAGAGGTTGAACAGCTCGCGGCTGAAGAAGTCGACCAGCAGTCCATCGGCGTCGAGTATGGGGACGACGTGTACGCGCTGGTCGAGCAGTTTGAGAATTCGTTCCCGTGGTCCGCCGGCGTGTGCCCAGACGAAGTTGCGGTTGACGCAGGCTGCCACTTGGTCGTGGATCGTGATGCCTGTGAGCATCCGCCGGCGGATGTCGCCATCCGTCACCGCGCCGACGATTCGTCCGTTCGAATCCTGCGCAAAGAGGATGCCGAGCATGTTGGCGTTGAGGCGCCGGAAGGCTTCCTCAATCGTCTCTGTCTCGGCAATGGTGACGTGGCTCTTGTCTGCCAAGGTTTGGGTCCAAAAAGCGGAGGTAATTCCAGCCCTTATCCCCGGGTGGCAAGCCACTCGAAAAGGCCTAGGTCGGGGTTGTTAGATACGGCAGGGGGGCGGATGATGCAAGTTTCCAGCGAGCGCCCGGACCGCGGCGCAGTGGCGGCGCTGCTGGTTCCGATTTGACCCTTGGTCGGGGGATGCGCACTGGCCGGTGGGCTCAAAATTCGGTATGCGACAGCCTCGTCTCGCGCCACGAATTGCTCGAACATCTTCCCGAACAGGCCTCAGAAGGACGTAACCTGCGTGCATTCTTCCCAACCCCGGCCTGAAGCATTGGATCGGACTTCCTGGGCAAGCCCGGACTCGCCCGTAGCTGCCGCGATCGGCTTCGCTGCGGTATTCATCTGCACGATGTCGGCGACATCGGCCGCAATATGCGCGATCGTGCGCTGGCCGCTTGGAAGTCTCCACTGGCTCGTTTTTGTGAAGGCGTTCTTGCTGTTGGCGGCGGCCGTCTCCTGTGTGTTGGTGCTGACTGTCCGGCGTCAAAAGCGGCATGCCGGGGCGGTCCTCGGAGTGATCGCGACAATCTTTCTGCCGTGCCTGGCGTGGCTAGATCGCACCCTGGCGTGACGTCGTCATCTACCCGATCTTGCTCGGCTTGATCTTTCTTGGTCTCCAGCATTCCGCCGTGATCGCGCGCGGCATGGCGCGGCGTACGTTGATGATTGCCGCTGTCAGCGGCTGCTGTGCCGGAATCGGATATTTTTTCGTGGTGAACTCGAAAGGATACGCCACCGTTCTCACCCCGGAGCAAACGCTGACGGGCCTGCAGCACCTCGACACGCTGTTCCACGCAACCATTGCCAACATGCTTGTGGAGTCCGGGCGCTTGAGCACGGGGTTGGACGGCTTCTTGCCGATCAAATACCACGTGCTGTCTCATATATGGATGGGATGTGTCGGCCTTTGGCTCGGCGTCACAACGCTCGATAGCTATTATCTCGCGGCGCAAATCGTAGCCATTCCGTTGTTGCTTTTCAGCCTTGTGACCGCAGGGGTGCTGCTGCGGCCAGGAAAGGGTTTGGCCGATAGCGCTCTCGCCACGTTCGTTCCGCTCCTGCTCTTGATGGTCGCCGACCTCTGGGGGTGGACTTCGTATCTAGTCTCGGAGAGCTACTTTTTCTCGCTGCTGCTGTTCTTGTTCGCAATGCCGCTGCTGGCAGAGATTGCCGACGAAAGGTCGTCACTCCGATCTCCCGCATTCGCGCTTGTAATCGCTGGGATACTGATCCTCTTCGCCAAGATCTCGGTCGGTGTGATCTTTTGGGGTGCCGCCGGATTCCTGCTGTGGCGTCGCACAGGGCCGACGCCTTTGAATCTCGTCCGGCTTGCGGTTCCTATCGGGTTTCTGGTCGGACTGGCTGGCATGATCAGTTCTCCCGATGCCGGCACTTACGTTCGTACGTTTAGCCCGCTCAGTTTCGTGCGCGAGTACCCGCGCGGGGCCCTGCCAAATATCGTCGCCAACGCACTGCTGCTATACGGGGCCGGGCGCCTGTCGCTCTCCGGCTCGTTGAGCGAGAAACGGCTGGCCGAAGTGCTCGCGCTCGTCGCAATTGGAAGTCTTGTTCCTGCACTATTGCTCGATATAGCGGGCGGTTCAGCCTTCTATTTCGCCAATGTCGGGACTTTCACTTGCATCGTTTTCCTGACCGCTTACCTTGCTCCGATCGTGGAAAAGAGAAAACTTCCGGCATTTCGTCCCGCCGTCATCCTGGTCCTCGCCCTTGTCGTGGGCTTGGCCACCGAAGAGAAGAGGAAAAGTCCCTTCAGATTGGCGGCGCAGTTTCAGGAGTTGCGCGCTCGCGCGCATCTGCTTGCCGGAGAAGGCGATGTGTCTCCGCTCTCGACATGGCGCGCCATTGCAGCCCTGCTGACGCCGGACGCCAGACTTCGGCAGGCGGTAGCGGCCGATGTTAGCCGCGGACCGGGAGCGCAATCGATTCAGACGCTGCTCTCCTTGAGTTCGGCGCAGATGCGCCATGTTGCCGTTTTTGTCGCGCCGGACAACCGGCCGTTCTGGACGAACTTCGTCGACTGTCGAGGAGATCCCTTTCTCGTTCCGGCAACCCTCGGCGTGCCGATGTTGAAAGGGCTCAATCCTCCAGAATTCAAGTGTGCGAGAGATATCTACTACACGACCAGCCTCTACGCGGAAAACGCGATCTCGGAGGTTGTGAGTGACGAACAGCTTTGCGCAAGGACAGCGGGAACGGGGTTGCGCACGATTTTGGTTCTCTCGACGCCGCATGTTGGTCGCAGGGTGGACTGCAACGTTCCGGAGCCGTGAGCGCTCTATAACGGTTAGCTTCCGGTCCCGGCCGTCGCAACAAGTTTTCGTTTAGGTACGATATCGGGTCCGAATAAGGCTGTGCAGGGAGGGCCTCACAGTTCTTGCGTGGACTGCGGGTGATCTCAGAGGTCGATGATGATCCGGAGAAATCGCGTTTCGCGAGCACACAACAGCTTTGCTTGAGCTTGCGAAACTGGAGCGTTTTGCTCGTCAGCCAAGGTCGCGGTGACCGCCATTCGTTCGACGCCTGCGAACTGGCTGAGGGCCGGCAAAAGCTGTTGGCATATGGTCTTGGCGAAGGAATAGAGATCGATGGTCAGCAGAGATCCGGATTTTTGCAAAGATTTGCAAAGACATGGGTCCTGAGACCGCCGGCCAGCGACGAGGTTCGGGGGAACTGCTGCGCCCGCCCGTTCCAGGGCTGAATAATCCAGGGGGCCGTCCGGGAGAGCGCGCCCCCACGGTTCGAAGGGCATCAATGAATGACGCAAGATCCTGTAGCGGCGCGGTGGATTGTTCAGCGGCTTCAGCATCAACCTCATGCTCGTGGCAAGCTTTCGGAGATTGCCGATATTCCGTCTTCTCGAACCGGTAAGCGACGACCTCGGGCGTCGATCCGCCAAGTGCGCAGAGAGAACCGCGGGTTCGGACCCGCTCCAGAATGGCCTTTTCGAGCGAGCCGATGCTTGTCTCGTCTCGGCGCATGGCAACCAGATCGCCGGTCGCGAGCGTCACGTCGGTGCCAGGATGCGAGTATAGATTGCCGGGGCGAGTTCATCGGAAAAAGTAAAGGATCGCGGCCAACTGTGCCACTTGTTCGCATACATGAGTGCAATGTCGCTGAGCATCTGCTGAGTGTTTGCGCCTTCGCCGAGCAGCACAGTGACTTTGGGCGAACTCGCGGCGTATTGGTCGATCAGGTGCTTTGCATCCGCAACGATCGCGCGGTCGTAGTGATCCAGGGACAAAAAATTTCCTGTGGAACGTAGACCGAGTTCGCGATCCACCTTTTCGTGCAAGGCCGTGTACAGGGCAGCGGGTGTGCACCGATCGTGATCCCTGCATTCACCGGGGAACAGCGAATAAGCCGAGTCGGCACGAAACATGTAGAGGCAGGAGAAGATCGAGGCCCAGAACACCGCGGCAGTCGCCAACGCGGTCAACGTGGCCGCCACGCGATCTCCGCCCAACGCGAGACCTGCCAACCATAGCGCGGCCGGAATGAACAACAGTGCGAACGGCAAGAGCGCAATGGTCACTGTGTAGTCGACCGACCGGCCGGCGAAATAGGCGCCCGTAATCGCCGTGAGTATTGCCGCAGGCAGCGCGTGGCGCAGCCAGACGTCGCTCGTGGTCTGCAACGAGCTGCGTTTGTTGTCGATGACCAACAGCCAACAGCCGGCGACCGCGATCGTGACCGCGGCCAGGATCGGGATCCAGCCCCAGAAGACCGCATCGAATGGTACGGACCAGAATTGTGCAAGGGGATTGTAGCTCGACAGAAAGCCGTGATAGATATCGAAGGCTGGCCAACTGCCCGCCGCCAGCAGCGTGCCCAGCGACAGTGCGGCAGGTCCTGAAATCATGGACAGGGCTGCGATGGCGAGGTCCTTCGCCAGTCTGGCGTAGCTCCGGTCGCGGAAATTGCGCAGGGTGAGCGAGCCGGCATAAAGGGCAAACGCGCCGATGAAGGCCTCGATGCTCCAGAGGCCCGAGAGAAAGCCAGCAAGCAAAACGAGTGGGGAATGCCTGACGCCGCCTCGTGCGCCGAGTCCGACGGCCATGAGCAGGATGGGAAGATAACGGGCCCCCAGCACCGAAGGCGCGGTATTGACGTTGCCCTGGCCGTTGTCCCACCCGGACAGCCAAAACAGGATGAACACCAGTCCGAACCAGACCGCGCTCATCCGGGTCCAGCTGGATTGCCACAGCGCGACGATGAAGAGGCCGTAGAAGACCAGGTTGCAGAGCTGGATGGCGATGTTGGCCACCGCGAAGGATGGTGGCCCGAGCCGGAACGCAAAATAGGTGACGAGGACCGGGCCCGGTCCGTACTGAGAGAAAGTGTCGACCATCAGCGTGCCGCCGTGCAGGAGGTGCAAGGCAGGACCAACGACAGTCATGTAGTGAAATGAGTCGGCTGCGAGCGAGAAGTCGAAGCTTAGGATGGTGCTGGCGACGAGCGCGACGGCGAGGGCGGCCCGCTGAGCCGACCGGAGTCGGCCGGGATGGGTCGCAGCAAGGCGCCGTTCGAGCATCATTAGGCATGCGCCGCCTGCCACGAGGAGGGCTGCGATCAATGTTGCGCACAGCAGGCTCGACCGATCCGGAAATCCTCCGCGCACCGTCGGAAAGAACAAGCTGAAGATCGGGTTGAAATGGCGATTTCCCGGCTCGATCCTGAAGAGGGCGATCAGAGCGGCTGCAAAGGCGAACACGAGCGCAATCGTTTGCGTCGACCTTGAACTCCATCGCGTAATGATCGCGCGGGCCCGATCAAGGAAGCCTTCTCTTCGGCACGCGGAGCGCAGCGACGCGATCAGCACGACATACCCGACAGCCGAGACCTCGGCGACGTGCAGCGCGGCTTTGCGCCAGAATTCCACGCCCCCCTTGCTGGCCCAGACCGCGAGGGCGACAAGGGCAAGGCTCACCAGCGCAGCGACTGAGCACCACACGTTCGCGGCTTCCAGCAGACGACCCGCCGTGGGTGAACGACGGTCGAGCCAATACTGCAGTGTCACGGTACATATGGGCAGGACCGAAATGCCCGAGATGAAGACCAGCATGGTTCGCAGCCGGGGTTCGATGCCCAACTGCTTGGCGAGCGCGATTTCGAACAGAAGGCCGAGCAACGTCAGAGCTGCGCTCGACAGCAGCGGCGCCACGTCGTCGAGCCAGGCTCCTGATCGCTGCCGCATGGCCTCGTGGCGATGCTCATGCATGACTGATTTCATGTAACCGTTCCGAAAGCCTCAGGCGGGCAAGGTGCGAGGGCAACGGACGGCGCACTTTGCCGCGACTTTGGGCGACGCGGGCTGCTTCCGCGCGAGGCTTGGGTGATGCGCCTCAGGAGGGCACATGGGCGGCCATGCAGTACTGCGCTCCGAGCGGCAGCCAGCCGAGGCTCGTCTCCACCTTGTGAAAGAATGGCGTATCGAACGGTGTGAAGATAATGAATCGCCGCTTCGGGTCGAGCATGCCGGCGGCACGAAACAGCTTGGCGAGCCGACCGGAGCGGAGCAACACGGCGTTCTCGTCGAACGGGCAGCTCCTGACGATCTTCTGCGTGAGCGGATTGAGCGGATTGTGCTCGATGATGACGACGAGGCCTCCCGGCCGGACCACGCGAGCCGCTTCGACGAGGAAGGACTCCCAATCATCGGGCGGAACGTGATGCATGACAGCGATCGCATAGGCGATGTCGAAGCTGCGATCATTGTAGGGAAGCCGCGTGCCTTCATAGACATCGTAATGGACGTCCGGATTGCTGGCTTTGGCTTCTTCGATGACGGTACCGGCGACGTCGATTCCGGTCAGCTTGATGCCGGATTGCGCGGGCCGGAGGTGTGGATGAATCAAGCCTTGTCCGCAGCCGATATCCAGAACATCGAGCGGTCGCAATGAATAGTCGTTCTGGGAGCGGAGCTTGGAGAACGCATCCAGCAGGTAGCGCGCCTTCGCGCGCGTGAAAAAATCCTGAGGCTGGCCGCTAAAGGCGATCGCGCTGTCGATTTGCGCGCTGTAGCCGTCGCGATATCGATCGAATTCCGTCATGACGCCTGCTCCGTGCCGGTTCGGCGGGGGATATCGACCGGTGCTCTTCGGACGCCCGCCGCCGCCGGCGCCTGTAGTGCCAGGCGTTCCAGGGACACGTTCGGCATATTGACGCTGAACTCGATGACCGTCGTCGGCCGTGAGCGTACCTGATTGTAGATGCGTCCCACATACTCGCCGATGATGCCAAGAAAGATGGCGTTGAGACTGATCCCGAACAGCAGCAGCACTGTTGTCGTGGCAAAGCCCGCCGGCCAGTTGATGCCGAAGAATAGCCGCGAGAAGATGTAGAAAAAGCTCGCGAGGCAGGTCAGTACCGAGATTCCCAGCCCAATGAAGGCGGCGAGGCGAAGCGGGAAGATCGAGTGCGTGATCAATCCGTCTACCGCCAGCGCTATCAGCTTTCCGACCGGAAATTTGCTAACCCCGGCTTGGCGCGCCTGTCGATCGTAGGCTACGCCGATCTGCTTGGTCGCGAGCAGCGAGGTCAGACCGCGCGTATAAGGCGCGACGTCGTTGATCAGATGAAGCTGGTCCAGCACGCTGCGGTCGATCAGCCTGAAATCGCCGCTGTCGAGCATCAGATTGTCGTCGGACAGTCGCTTGAGCAGCCGGTAATAGACCCGTCGCGCCCACTGCAACAACTTGCTTTCCTGCCGAAAGCGCCTGATGCCCACGACCACGTCATGACCCTGCTCCCACAGATCGAGAAATCTGGGGAACACTGTCGGTGGATCCTGGAGGTCGCAGTCGATCTGGATGGCGGCATCTCCGGAGGCCAGACGATAGGCCGTGAGCACGGACCTCTGGAATCCAAAGTTTCGGGCAAATCGCACCGCGCGAACGCGCGGATCGGCCGCCGCCAGTTCGGAGACAATAGCACTCGAATTGTCGGTGCTGTGGTTGTCCGTGAAGATGATCTCGAACGTATAGCGATCTTTCATTTGTTCGAAGACATCGCGAACCGCGTCATAGGCCCTGCGTATGTTGCCCCCCCCCCCTTCCTCATTGAAGACAGGAATCAAAACGGAAATGAGCTTGCGTTCTGTGTCAGCAGACTTTCCGCGCATTTCGTTTGATGTCCTGTCCGTGTGTATCGGTATTGGTCGGGGTTGATGTCGGCTGAAAAATGCTAGTACCAGATGCGGCGCATCGCGCAAAGCCGTCCGGGCCTCT
The DNA here is from genome assembly GCF_054056555.1 of Bradyrhizobium sp. LM2.9. Lineage (NCBI taxonomy): Bacteria > Pseudomonadati > Pseudomonadota > Alphaproteobacteria > Hyphomicrobiales > Nitrobacteraceae > Bradyrhizobium > Bradyrhizobium sp. LM2.9. The sequence goes on along the minus strand of NZ_JBSRYJ010000002.1, from coordinate 3,276,806 downwards.
CGCGGGCGAATTACGTAGTATTCCAAAGGGCATATGCTTGATTAATGGGGGGCTTTCCAGTAAGGGTCGCCCGGCACGATTGATGTCGCGCCGTCGCTCGGGAGGATCGCCTCCGGAAATATGCAGTATCTCGTTGTTGCAATTAAGGTTCCGAATGCCCAACGCCTCACATCATGACATCCCAACCGGGAAGCTGACGCGCTGTCAGGTCTGCGGCTCCGAGCGGCTCGAGCTTGTCATCGACCTTGGCCATCAACCGCTGTGCGATTCGCTGCCGTCGAAGGCGCAGCTCGACGGTCCCGAAACGAGCTATCCGCTTCGTCAGGTGTGGTGCCGCGATTGCTCGCTGTCACAGATCGATTACGTCGTTCCGCCGGAAGTCGTATTCCATCCTGAATATCCGTACCGCTCCGGCATCACCAAGGAGCTCGCGGTCTACCAGGATGCGTTCGTGCAGGATGCGGTCGCAGATATCGGGCTCAAGCCGGACGAACTCGTTGTCGACATCGGGTCCAACGACGGAACGCTGCTCTCGGGGTTCAAGCGGCGCGGCATGCGCGTTCTCGGCATCGAGCCGACCAACATCGGGCGGATCGCGCAGGAGCAGGGCATCGACACGCTGCAGGCCTTCTTCGACGAGGAAACGGCCCGCAAGGTCGTAGAGACTCACGGCCACGCGAAGGTCGCGACCGCCACCAACGTCTTTGCGCATGTGGCGCAGCTAGGTAGCTTCATCCGCGGCCTGGAGCGGCTGCTGGCGCCTGACGGCGTCTTCATCCTCGAAAACCATTATCTGCTCGACGTCATCGAGGGCGGCCAGTTCGACACGATCTACCACGAGCACCTTCGCACCTATTCGCTGAAGTCGATCGTCAAGCTGTTCGAATTCTTCGACTTCACCTGTGTCGACGCGCAGCGTGTCAGCCGTTATGGCGGCAATATCCGCGTGTACGTGGCGAAGGGCAGGGGGCGTCCGGTCAAGCCCGCGGTCGCTCAACTCCTGAAGGCCGAGGATGATTTCGGTCTCTCGAACCCCGAATGCTACGCGGCTTTCCGTGCACGCGCCGAAAAGGTCAAGCGCGACCTCCTCGAACTCGCCCTCGACTGCAACAAGAAGGGCCTGAGCTTCGTCGGCAATTCGTGCCCTGGCCGTTGCAGCACGCTGCTGAACTATGTCGGCATCGATCGCATGCTGATGCCTTATATCTGCGAGCAACCCACCTCGCTCAAGCTCGGCCTGCATTTGCCAGGAAAGCAGATTCCGATCGTCGATAACGAGCGCCTGATCCGCGAACAGCCGGACTACGTGGTGCTGCTCGCCTGGCACTATGGTCAACCGATTGCGGAACAATTGCGGGCAAGAGGGTTGAAGTCGAAACTGGTTATGCCGTTGCCCGAAGTCCGCATACTCCCGGATTGAGCGTGGGCCGGACGTCAAGCCGGCGCGCCGGGCCGCCCTCGGTAGGAATAGTGTCATGAAAGCGATGATTCTGGCGGGGGGCCTCGGCAGTCGCCTTAGCGAGGAAACCTCCGTCCGACCGAAGCCGATGGTCGAGATCGGCGGTCATCCGATCCTCTGGCACATCATGAAGATCTACTCGTCGTTCGGCATCAACGACTTCGTGATATGCCTGGGGTACAAGGGCTACCTGATCAAGGAATATTTCTCGCACTACCTGCTGCACACGTCCGACGTCACGATCGATCTCAAGAACAACCAGATCGACTTTCACGCTAGCCGGTCGGAGCCGTGGCGTGTGACACTGGTCGACACAGGAGCGGAAACCGAGACCGGCGGCCGCATCAAGAGGGCGCTCCCTTATGTGCAAGACGAGGATGCGTTCTGCCTGACCTATGGCGATGGCGTCGCCGACATCGACGTCGCGAAGCTGATCTCTTTTCATCGCTCGCATGGCAAGCTTGCGACCGTTACCGGCGTGCGTCCACCGGGCAGGTTCGGGAGCCTCGTGCTCGAGGACAGCGTCGTGAAGGGGTTCAACGAAAAGCCGCTCGGCGACGGCGGGTGGATCAATGGCGGGTTCTTCGTGCTCGATCCTCGCGTCGCCCAGCTGATCACCGGTGACTCCACGACCTGGGAGCGGCAGCCGCTCGAGCAACTGGCCCAAAGCGGCGAACTGCGTGTGTTTCGCCACGAAGGGTTCTGGCAGTCGATGGATACTCTGCGAGAACGCAATTTGCTCGAGGCGCTCTGGAAGGAGAACAACCCGCCGTGGCGTATGTGGACGTGAACCCGGAGTTCTGGCGCGGCCGGCGCGTTCTGGTGACAGGACACACCGGTTTCAAAGGCGCCTGGCTCAGCCTGTGGCTATCCGCCATGAACGCACGCGTTTTCGGTTTCTCGCTAGCCCCACCGACGACGCCGTCCTTGTTCAACCGGGCAGAGGTCGCGGCCGTCGTCGACGACACGCGCGGCGATATCAGGGATATCGGGGCATTGTCGCATGCTCTGGCGACCAGCAGGCCTGCTGTCGTGTTTCACCTCGCCGCGCAATCCGTCCTGCGCGAATCTTATGTCGACCCGATCGGCACTGTCTCGACCAACGTGATGGGTACGGTGAACCTGCTCGAGGCGGTTCGTCAGTTCAATCTCAAGGCGAAGGTGGAGGGGGCGGGCGACGGCGTCCGTTCGCTCGTCATCGTCACCAGCGATAAGTGCTATGAAAATCGCGAGTGGGTGTGGGGCTATCGCGAGAATGAGGCGATGGGAGGCCACGATCCCTATAGCACGAGCAAGGGATGCGCCGAACTGCTGCTGACGTCGTATAATCGCAGCTTCGCGGAGCCGCCGGCGGCTTCGGGGCGTGCGGGCAATGTTATAGGCGGCGGCGATTGGGCGAAAGATCGCATTGTGCCGGACGCAATCCGCGCCTTTGCGATGCATCGCGCACTGGAGGTGCGGCGCCCGCGTGCCATTCGCCCCTGGCAGCACGTGCTTGAGCCTCTTGCCGGATATCTGCTGCTGGCCGAGGCCTCGTTCAGGCAAGGCAGTGCCGTGGCGGAAGGCTGGAACTTCGGCCCGGGGCCAGAAAGCGAGCAGCCGGTGGCGCGCCTCGCCGACACGCTGGCCGCGATTTGGGGCAATGGCGCGCAATGGCAGCATGTCGGCAGCGACGAATTGCACGAGGCGACTTTCTTGAAGCTCGATTCCTCGAAGGCGCGAACACTGCTTGGCTGGCGGCCCCGGCTCGGATTTGACGACGCATTGAAAATGACAGTCGATTGGTACAAGGCGGATTTGGAGCGGTCGGCCTCCTCAATGCGTGATTTCACGCTCGGTCAGATCCAAGACTATTGCCACGCGACCTGACCGGACGTTTCCGACGGCTCACTCCGTGCGGAGGTGAGGAGAGTTTCAATGAGCGGGCTCACGGTAGCCTTGGTCGGTGGCGGACGATGGGGGCGTACGCACGCTTCCATCCTGGCACAGCTTTCCGACCGTGTCGGTCGAGTGCTGTGGGTGTCGCGCCATAATGGCGAAGCCCTCAATGCGTTTCTCGCTGATCGTGCAGGAGCGCCTCATCGGTTCACGCCGCTCGCAAGCCTCGATGCAGCGTTGGCTCTGCGTCCCGACGCTGCCATCGTTGCGACACCTGCCGCCGATCACGCCGGGACTGCCGAGAGCCTGCTGCGCAGGGACGTGCCAACCCTGGTCGAGAAGCCGCTTGCGCTGAGCGTCGACAGTGCAAAGCGTCTGGTCGATCTGGCGGCTGAGCGCAACCTCCCGCTTCTTGTCGGCCTGCATCTGCTAAGTGCCCCGTTCTTGCGTCATTTCTTGGGTTTGTGCGCGGGGCGTGCGGTCGCTGCCATTGAATTGGAGTGGCTGGATCCTGAGCAGGAGACCCGGCACGGCATTGCCAAATTGTCCAACCTCACGACGCATAAGGTCGACGAGATCATTCCTCATCTTTGGTCGATGCTGCATCTGATCGACGACAGCGCGGAGCCGCAACTGCGCGCGGTGAAGCCGTTGGCGCAAGGCGCGGTCGAGGTGGAGCTGAGCTTGGGACGATCGCTTGCAGTGCTTCGGTTCGGACGGAGGGCTGTGCTGCGCAAGCGATTGATCCGCCTCGAACTACGTGATGGCGGCAGGGCCGAGCTTGATTTCGCCATCGAGCCCGGGCGCATCTTCATCGATGGCGTTGAGTTGCCAGGCTTGGATGTCGGCGGCAAGCTCGGGCCGCTTGCGACGGAACTGGCGGGATTCCTGGACGTCGTCCGCGCGGGTCGGGACTTCTCGTCATCGCCCCAGCTGGCGTCCCGTTGCATCGGTGCCGTCGAGCTGGCCGAGGCGGTGCGGACCCGCTTGATTGCAGAAGAGGCGAAGGCAGTGTCAGCCCGTCTCGCGCGCGGGGACGCGATGAAGGATCCCGATATCTCGGCCTGGATCATCGATAATGTTGCCCCGCTCCTGGACATTCAGGAGCCGCGTACCAGCGACCTGAGACAGGAGCTTGCAGACGTTATCGTTGATGCGGTCGAAGCCGCTGACCCCACGGCTCACGTCCACCACGACGGGCTGCGCCCCGTGATCGCAACGATACAGCAATCGGACTTCTTCAGGCATCTGACGCTGAGCCGATTGGCTTGAGCCGCGTGGCGCTGGGCGCCGCGATGATGAAATACGCGGAGGCGGGCCTTGCGATCGCGCCGCTCACCCACGCCTACGGCCGCTGCTACCCGACCGGGACGGTGCCGCGCCAATTCCAGGACCGGCCAAAATATTATCGTCGCGGGTATTGAAGCGCGAACATTCAGTCACGAAACGTCGCGGATGGACTTTGGGCACCAACGCGGTCTTCGCCTAATTTCGACGTTACCGCTCGTCCGCGATCACCTTGCCGTCGTTCGGCAGCGCGCCGGGCCTCACCAGTTCGACGTCGCCTCCGAGTTTCGTCACTGCGCGCAAGCTGTCTGCAATCTCGTCGCGCAACGCGTCGCTCGCGGCCGCCGTTTCCGCTTTCAGCGTCATCGCGTCGGTCTCGCCCTGGCGCGCGACGACGAGGCGTAGTCTTCCGAGCGCGGAATGGCGCTTGCCGATCTCGGCGACCTGCTCGGGGCGGACGAACATGCCTTTGACCTTGGTGGTCTGGTCGGCGCGGCCCATCCAGCCCTTGATGCGCATGTTGGTGCGCCCGCAGGGGCTGGTCCCCGGCAACGCCGCGGTGAGGTCGCCGAGCGCGAGCCGGACCCAGGGATGGTGCGGGTCGAGCGAGGTCACGACGATCTCGCCGACGTCGCCCGGCGCCACGGGATCGCCGGTGCCTGGCTTGACGATCTCCATGATCAGGTCCTCGTTCACGACCATGCCATCGCGCGCCCCGGTCTCGAAGGCGATGAGGCCGAGATCGGCGGTGCCGAAGGCTTGATAGGCGTCGATGCCGCGCGCCTTCATCTCCGCCTGGAGCGAGGGCGGGAACGCCGCGCCCGAGACCAGCGCGCGTTTGATCGAGGAGACATCGCGGCCCGAACTGGCAGCGGCATCGAGCAATATCTTCAGGAAGTCGGGCGTGCCGCTGTAGCCGACAGGGCGGTAGGCCTCGATCAGCTCGAATTGCTGCTCGGTATTCCCGGGACCTGCGGGGATCACGGCGCAGCCGAGCGCGCGCGCCGACGCATCGAAGATGAAGCCGCCGGGGGTGAGATGGTAGCTGAAGGTGTTGAGCACGATGTCATCGGGCCGGAACCCGGCCGCGAACAGCGCCCGTGCGCCGCGCCAGGGGTCGGCCTGTCGTCCCTCCGGCTCGAAAATCGGCCCTGGAGAGGTAAAGAGGCGGGCGAACGATCCGGGCGCAGCCGCGACGAAGCCGCCGAAGGGCGTGGAGGCCTTGTGCAGGGCCGGCAGTTCCGACTTGCGCAGCACCGGCAGGCCTGCCAGGGCCGTCCTCGAGGTCACGGTGGCCGGATCGACGCCTTTCAGCCGATCGGCATAGGCGGGCGCGGTCATCGCACTGCGCAGCACGCCTGGCAGGCGGGAGAACAGATCGGCCTCGCGCGCGGCTTGTTCGCGCGTCTCGAGGGCGTCGTAATGGGCGGTCATGGCTGATCTTTCCGGGTTGGCATCCGTTGCGCGCCGCTGCCGGCATGGGTATCAGACGGCCATTGGCGAGGTTTGAAGAGGACGTGATGGCGGACGAAGGAATCATTGCGGCGGGCGAGGCGGCGGACGTCGTCGCGCGCCTGAAGCGCCGCATGATCGACGAGGCGCTGCCGCTGTGGTCGACGGTCGGCTGGGACCATGGCGCGGGTGGTTTCATCGATCGGCTGCACCATGACGGCACGGCGGACGTGGCCGCGCCGCGGCGCGTGTTCGTGCAGGCCCGCCAGATCTGGTGCTACGCCAAGGCCGCGCAGATGGGCTGGTATCCTGAGGGGCGCGCCATCGCGCTCAAGGGGCTGGAGCATCTGCTCGCACGCGCGAAAGCGCCCGACGGCCGGCCTGGCTACGTGCACCGGCTGACGCCGGAGGGCGCGGTGCTGGACGGCCGGCGCGACGCCTACGACCACGCCTTCATCCTGTTTGCGCTGGCGACCGTCTATGCGCTCGACCAGGATGCGCAAATTCGCGCCGAGATCGACGCACTGCTCGCCTTCCTCGACGGCCATTTGCGCTCGCCGCACGGCGGCGTCCACGAAGGCCTGCCGGTCTCGCTGCCGCGCCGGCAGAATCCGCACATGCATCTGTTCGAGGCGATGATCGCGTGCTTCGACGCGACCCACGATTTGTCGTTCCAGAACCGCGCCGGCGAGTTCTTCGCGCTGTTCCTCGCCAATCTCTACGACAAGCAGACGCGCGCGCTCGGCGAATATTTCGAAGAGGACTGGTCGAAGATCGCGCCGGTCAGCGTCGAGCCGGGACACCAGGCGGAATGGGTCTGGCTGCTGAAGGGGTTCGAACGCATCACGGGCTGCCCGACTGGACAGCGGCGCGCCGAACTGCTGGAGACCGCGCTGCGCTATCGCGACGCGGCCAACGGCTGCCTGATCGACGAGGGCGACGACGCCGGCAACATTCGCCGCAGCACGCGCCGGCTGTGGCCGCAGACCGAGATTGCGAAGGCGTGGATCGCGCAGGCCGAATCCGGCGAGCCGGGCGCGGCGGACGAGGCGCGCTTGGCGCTGGCGCGGCTCGAACGGCATTATCTCAACCATCCCGTGCGGGGCGGCTGGTACGACCAGTTCGATCGCGACGGCAAATCGCTGATCGACACCATTCCTGCGTCGTCGTTCTATCATGTTCTCTGCGCAGTCACGGAAGCGGAGCAGGTATTGGAAGGTTAAAGCCAGCGCTTGCGCCGCTTGAAGCTCTTGAGGTTCTTGAAGCTCTTGCGCTGGTCGCCGGCGCCGCCGAGGTAGAATTCCTTGACGTCCTCGTTGTCGCGCAATTCGTCCGCGGTGCCGTCGAGCACGACCTTGCCCTGCTCCATGATGTAGCCGTGGCTTGCCACCGATAGGGCGGCGCGGGCGTTTTGCTCGACCAGCAGAATGGTGACGCCGAGGTCGCGGTTGATCTTCTGGATGATCGAGAACACCTCTTTCACCAGCAGCGGCGACAGGCCCATCGAGGGCTCGTCCATCAGGATCATCTTCGGTCGCGCCATCAGCGCGCGGCCGATCGCGAGCATCTGCTGCTCGCCGCCGGAGAGATAGCCGGCTAGCCCGGTGCGCTCCTTCAGCCGCGGGAAATAGTCGAAGACCATGTCGAGATCGGCACCGACCTCGCGGTCCTTGCGGGTGAAGGCGCCGAGCTTGAGGTTTTCCAGCGACGTCATGTCGGCGACGATGCGCCGGCCCTCCATCACCTGGAAAATGCCGCGGCGGACGATCTTGTCGGGATCGATACCGTTGATGCGCTCACCCTCGAACAGGATCTCGCCGCGCGTGACCTCGCCGTCCTCGGTCTTGAGCAGCCCCGAGATCGCCTTCAGCGTCGTCGACTTGCCCGCGCCATTGGCGCCGAGCAGCGCCACAATCGCGCCCTTGGGGACGTCGAGGCTGAGGCCGCGCAGCACCAGGATGACATCGTCATAGACGACTTCGATGTTGCGCACGCCGAGGAGGGGCGGCGCTGGTACGATGCTCGGGGAGGGGCGGGATGCTGCGAGAGTCTCGGTCATATCAGGTGCCGCCAATTTGCTGTGCTCATCATGCCCGGGCTTGGCCCGGGCATCCACGTACTTCGTCCGAATGGTCAGGCGTGGATGGCCGGGACAAGCCCGGCCATGACGTCCGATATTGTGGTTACCACCCCAGCAATTCCGGCTTGCGCGGCAGCTCCACGGTCTTGACCTTCTCGAGCTTGATCGTGCCCTTGGCCATGAGGTCGTTGAGGTCGCCGTCGGTCGCGCCCGCAATCTTGGTGCGGTAGAGATCGACCTTCAGCGTGCCGCGGTGGTCCTTTTCGGTCCAGGTCGAGGGATTGCAGACGCCTTCCATGCCTGACGGCACCCAATCCTTCTTCTGGTAAAAGCCCTTCACGACGTTGTCGCCGGTGGCGCCGCCGTTCTTGGCGGCCCAGTCGAGCGCTTCCTTCATGTAGAGAGCCGAGCAGACGGCGGCGATGTAGTGCACGGGGCGATAGACCTTGCCGGTGGGATCGGACATCTTCGAGATCTCCATCACCGTCTTCATGCCGGGCGCATCGCCGCCCCAGCTCACCGAGGTGCGCAGCGGGAAGATCACGCCATCGGCGGCATCGCCCGCGGTCTTGGCGGCGTTCTCGTCCATGCCCCAGACATTGCCCATGAACTGGATGTCGACGCCGGCGGTCTTGCAGGCCTTCATCACAGAGATGTTGGAAGCGGCGGTTGTTGCCGAGATAGGCGTAGTTGGCGCCCGAGGATTTCAGGCTCAGGCACTGCGCACTGTAGTCACCCGGGGCGAGTGCGAATACCAGCGGCGGCAGCACCTCGAAGCCGAGCTCCTGCGCCATGGCTTCGCCGGCGGCCTTCGGTGCGTTCGGATAGGGGTGGTTGGCGCCCATGTGCACGAATTTCGGCTTGCCGGACTTGCCCTTGGCCTTCCAGTCTTCGGCGGCCCACATCAGCATCGCGCGCAGCGAGTCCGAATAGCTCGGGCCGTAGAAGAAATTGTAGGGCGCGGGCTTGGCCTTGCCGCTGACGCCTTCGGGGTCGGTGAGTGCCGCAGCATAGGAGCCGGAGAGGTCGGGGATCTTGTCCTGGGCGAGGAAACCGGTCAGGGCCTCGGTGTCCGCTGTGCCCCAGCCCATGATCGCGGCCACCTTGCTGTCGGGCGCCGACCACTTCTTGTAGAGTGCGATCGCGCGCGGCACCTGGTAGCCATAGTCGTTGGTGTCGACGTTGATCTGCTTTCCGCCCACACCGCCGTTCTTGTTGACCCAGGCAAAAGTATCGGCGACGGCCTGGCCGTAGGGCGTGCCGACGTCGGACGTGCCGCCGGAATAATCGGCGAGATGCCCGATCGCGATCTGCGCCTGCGCGCTTGCCGAGAATGCGGCGATGGCCAACGCCAGCGATGCGGTGCTCAAAAGGGATCTTGTCTTCATTGGTTGTCTCCTCCTGTTTATTTGTTGGTTAGAGAGTTGCCGTGCTCAATGCGAGAACGGGTAGAGTTTCCAGTACGCCTTGATCTGCCGCCAGCGATGGGCGAGCCCGTCCGGCTCGAACATCAGGAACGCGATGATGATTACCCCGATCGCGATCTCGCGCAGGAAGGTGATGTTGGTGTTGAGCGACAGCGCCTTGTCGATCGCGCCGCCCTTCAGGGCAACGCTGAGGAATTCCATCGTCTCAGGCAGCAGCACCACGAAGGCGGTGCCCATCAGCGTGCCCATGATCGAACCGGTGCCGCCGATGATGATCATGGCGAGGAACAGGATCGAGCGTTCGATGCCAAAGCCTTCCTGGGAGACCACGAGTTGGTAGTGCGCATAGAGCGCGCCGGCGATACCGGCGAAGAAGGCGGCGAGGCCAAATGACAGCGTGCGGTATTTAGTGAGATTGATGCCCATGATCTCCGCCGAGAGATAATGGTCGCGGATCGCCACCAGCGCGCGGCCGTCGCGCGTGCGCATCAGATTGGTGACGAGAACGTAGCTTGCGATCACATAGGCGAGCACGACATAGAAATACTGCCTGTCGCCGCGCAGCGTGTATCCGAAGAGCGAGAACGGGTTGGCGCTCGCCGGCACCGAGCCGCCGGTGAACCACTCCGCGCGGGAGAAGAAGTCGAGCAGGATGTATTGTGCCGCGAGCGTCGCGATGACGAGATAGAGCCCCTTCAGTCGCGCCGCCGGGATGCCGAAGATCAGCCCGACCAGCGCAGTGACGACGCCCGCGAGGGGGATCGCGAAGAACACCGGGATCGATGCGTTGTTGGAGATGTAGGCCGAGGTGAAGGCGCCGAGCAGGAAGAAGGCGGCGTGGCCGATCGAAATCTGGCCTGTGAAGCCGACCAGGATGTTGAGGCCAAGCGCGGCGATCGAGAAGATGCCGATCTGGATCAGGATGCTGAGCCAGTAGCCACCAAGGAATTGCGGCACGAGGCAGAGCAGCACCACGCCGACGATCGCAAAGTTGCGGCTCGTCGTGGTCGGGAAGATCGTGGTGTCGGCCGCGTAAGAGGTGCGGAAATCACCAGCAGGGATGAGGGCGGGGCCGGCCATGGATCAGATCCGTTCGATGTCGTGGGTGCCGAACAGGCCGTAGGGCTTGATCATCAGCACGATGATGAGGACGTAGAACGGCGCGATCTCGTAGAGATTGCCCCAGTGCAGGTATTCGCTGTCGACATATTGCGCGATGTTCTCGAGTAGCCCGATGATGATGCCGCCGAGCACGGCGCCGCCGACGGAATCGAGCCCGCCGAGGATCGCAGCCGGAAACACTTTTATGCCGTAAGCGGCAAGGCCCGAGGATACGCCGTTCACGACCGCGACCACGACGCCTGCCACGGCCGACACCGTTGCCGAGATCGCCCAGGCCATCGCGAACACGCTTTTCACGGAAATGCCGAGCGACTGCGCCACCTGCTGGTTGAATGCGGTGGCGCGCATCGCAAGGCCGTACTTTGACGCGCGGAAGAACCAGGCCATGCCGATCATCATCGCGACCGAGACCACGAGGCTCATGACATAGACGGTCTGGATCTGGAGTCCGAACAGATTGACGGACTGGCTCTCGAACACGCGCGGGAACGGCTGCGGATTGACCCCGAACATCCACTTCAGCGTCGCCTGCAGTACGGTGGAGAGGCCGATCGTCACCATGATGACGGAGATGATGGGCTCGCCGATCATCGGCCGCAGGATCAGGACCTGCACCGCGATGCCGAACACGAACATGAACACCAGCGTCAGCGGCATGCCGATCCAGAACGGTACCTGGTATTTCGCGAGCAAGGTCCAGCACACCCAGGCGCCGACCAGCAAGAGCTCGCCCTGCGCGAAATTGACGACCTGTGTCGCCTTGTAGATCAGCACGAACGACATCGCGACCACGCCATAGAGCGTGCCGACCACGAGGCCATTGACGAGGAGCTGAATGAGGAAGGCGGTGTTCATGCCGATGTCCGCGCAAAATGCAGAAGCGATGTTGGTGCACCCTCTCCCCTTGCGGGAGAGGGTGGCTTCGCGAAGCGAAGCCGGGTGAGGGGTTGTCTCCGCAGTGACGGTGCGGAGAGAGGACCCCTCACCCGCGTGAGGGTGTGGTTGGCGGCGGTGATGCCCTCTCCCGCAAGGGAAGAGGGCGCATCGACTGGCCGCGCGTTCTCCCGAAGCGACCTCACTCCGCGGCCTCCGCCAAATGCTCCGGTCGACCCAGATCCACCACTCGCAGCGTCGTCCGGACCCTCTGCGTGGTACCGTCCTGGAAGCGGATCATGGTGTCGACGGGGATATCGGCGTCGCCGCGGTAGATCGCGTCGATGATGGCTTCGTATTTCTCGTTGATGACGCTGCGGCGCACTTTTCGCGTGCGGGTGAGCTCGCCGTCGTCGGCGTCGAGCTCCTTGTAGAGCAGGAGGAAGCGCGAGATGCGCTGCGCCGGCGGCAGTGTGACGTTGACGGTCTCAACCTCCTTGCGGAGCAGCGCATAGACCTCGGGTCGCGAGGCGAGATCGCTGTAGGTCGTGAACGAAAGCCGGTTCTTCTCCGCCCATTTCGAGATGATGGAGTAGCGGATGCAGATCATCGCCGCGAGCGCGTCGCGGCCTGCCCCTAACACCACCGCTTCCGCGATGTAGGGCGAGAATTTCAGCTTGTTCTCGATGAACTGCGGCGAGAAGCGCTCGCCGCGCGAGGTCTCGGCGAGATCCTTGATGCGGTCGATGACCACGAGCTGCTTGTTGTCGTTGAAATAGCCGGCGTCACCGGACAGCATCCAGCCTTCCCGGATGTCGGCGACGCTCGCCTCCGGGTTCTTGTAGTAACCGAGGAACATGTGGGGATGCCGCACCACGATCTCGCCGACGCCGTGAACGTCGGCGTTGTCGATGCGGATCTCGACACTGTCGGCCATCGGCACGCCCGTCGTGTCAGGATCGACTTTGCCCTCGGGATGCAGCGTGTAGGCGCCGAGCAATTCCGTCTGGCCGTAGAGCGTGCGCAGCGGCACGCCCATGACCTGGAAGAACTTGAAGGTCTCGGGGCCGAGTGCCGCGCCGCCGGTTGCGGCCGAACGCAGCCGGCTGAAGCCGAGGCGGTCGCGTAGCGCGCGGAACAGGATCGCGTCGGCAAAGCCCGAACGCTTGCCGTCTGCGAGCGCCGCGAGACCCGACTTCATGCCGATGTCGAACAGGCGCTGCTTGAAGGGCGTCGCGTCCATTACCTTGGCGCGCACGTCCGCAGCGATCGATTCCCAGACGCGTGGCGCGAAGAGCACGAATGTCGGCGCGATCTCGCGCAGATCGTTCATCATGGTATCGGGCTCTTCGACGAAGTTGATCTTCATCCGGCACAATAGGCCTTTGCCGAGCACATAGACCTGCTCCATGATCCAGGGCAGCGGCAGCACCGAGACATATTCGTCGTCCGGTCCTTTCGGGTCAAAGGCGAGATAGGTCGCGCAATGACCGAGCACGCGACCGGCGGCGAGCATCGCAAGTTTTGGATGCGAGGTGGTGCCTGACGTCGTGCAGAGGATCGCGACGTCCTCGCCCTTGGTCGCGTCGACCAGGCGGTCGTAAAGCTCAGGCTCGCGCGTCGCCCGGGCACGGCCGAGCTCGGCAAGCTTCTCCGCGGACATCAAGCGCGGATCGTCATATTTCCGCATGCCGCGCGGGTCGGAATAGATGATGTGCTTCAGCCTCGGCACGCGTTCGGCCAGCGTAAGCAGCTTGTCGACCTGTTCCTCGTCCTCGGCGAAGACGAGCTGGGCTTCACCATAGTTGAGGAGATAAGAGGCCTCTTCGTCCAGCACGTCGCGATAGAGCCCGAGGCTCAATCCCCCGATCGCATGAGCCGCCACTTCCGCGGCGACCCAGTCCGGCCGGTTGTCGCCGATGATGCCGATGACATCCTCGCGCCCCAGGCCCAATTCGACCAGACCGAGCGCGAAATCACGCACCCGCGTCTGATAGTCATTCCAGGTGAAGGGGCGCCACAGCCCGAGATCCTTCTCGCGCAATGCGATCTCGTTACCGTACTCCTTCGCGTTGAGCCGGAGCATCTTCGGATAGGTGTCGGCCTGCGCGACGCGGCCCGCGTAATCCATCATGCCGCGCTCTCCTGCGCCGGCGGTGCATCGTCGGGATCGACCAGCACCTCGTCCTCTTCGCCGAGATAGGCGCGCCTGACGTGGGGATCGGCGAGCACGGCGGCCGGATCGCCCTCGGCGATCTTGCGGCCGAAATCCAGCACCATGACGCGGTGGGAGATGTCCATCACCACGCCCATGTCGTGCTCGATCATCACCACGGTCATCCCGAACTCCTCGTTGAGGTCGACGATGTAGCGGGCCATGTCCTCCTTCTCTTCGAAGTTCATGCCGGCCATCGGCTCGTCGAGGAGAATGAGGCGCGGCTGCAGTGCCATGGCGCGGGCGAGCTCGACGCGCTTGCGCAGGCCGTAGGAGAGGGTGCCGGCCGGCGCCTTTCGCACCGATTGGAGGTCGAGGAAGTCGATGATCTCCTCGACCTTGCGGCGGTGCTCGAGTTCTTCCTTGCGCGCGCCGGTGAGCCAGTACAGCGAGCCCGTGAGGAAATTGTTCTTCAGCAGGTGATGGCGGCCGACCATGATGTTGTCGAGCACGCTCATGTGGTGGAACAGCGCCAGGTTCTGGAAGGTGCGGCCGATGCCGAGCGAAGCGCGCGCGTTGGGCGTCAGGCCGGTGATGTCGCGGCCCTGGTAGAACAGCTGGCCTTCGGTCGGCTTGTAGCGGCCGGAAATACAGTTCACGATCGAGGTCTTGCCGGCGCCGTTGGGGCCGATGATCGAGAACAGCTCGCCATCCCTGATGGCGAAGCCGACATCGGTCAGCGCACGGACGCCGCCGAATCGCAAGGACACGCCGCGCACTTCGAGACTGGTAGCCACCAAACAAATCCCTCCCGGTGATGGCGCATTCAGGGGCGCTCTTCGTCCGTTTCTCTTCGGCGATCCTAGTACGGCTGTGCCGGTGAGGCCATGCAGCAGATGGTCTCGACCGGAGCCGCGCCACTCTCGGTCCCGTTGGGATCAAAAGCCGCATCGTCCGAGGTGGTCCTCAATAGGGGAAAGCGCTATTTTGAAATGTCTCCCGCCTGACAATTCTGCGACAAAGTTTTCGGGCGGTAGCAGCCTCCGTCTTTCGTCGGATGGTGGTCGAAGCGGCCATGCTGCAATGCAGCAGAACAAGGAGTGGCGAACGGTGCGGCTGGCTTCGGGATCATGATTTCAGAGGATCAACTGAAGCGCGTCGCTGCCTGGGCGCGCGAGCTCACAGAAAGGGAGATCGAGGTCGCGCGTGCCGGGATCACGGAGCGGTTCTACGGCACCGGCGAAACCGTGTTCATGCGCGGCGACACGTTCGACTATTGGGCCGGCATGGTTTTTGGGCTTGCCCGGATGGGCGGGGTCTCGCGCGACGGCAAGGAGACGAGTCTTGCCGGGCTGACGGCAGGGGCATGGTTCGGCGAAGGCAGCGTCCTGAAGAACGAGCCGCGCCGCTATGACGTGGTCGCGCTGCGCAACAGCCGCGTCGCTCTGATGGAACGTAGCGCCTTCATGTGGCTGTTCGAGAACAGCGTTGGCTTCAACCGTTTCCTGGTGCGCCAGCTCAACGAGCGGCTCGGCCAGTTCATCGGCATGCTCGAGGTCAATCGCACGCTGGATGCCACCGCGCGGCTTGCCCGCAGCATCGCGTCGCTGTTCAATCCGATCCTCTATCCGGAATCGACCGCGCATCTGGAGATCACCCAGGAGGAGATCGGCGCGCTCTCCGGAATGTCCCGTCAGAATGCCAATCGCGCGCTGAACCGGCTGGAGAAGGAGGGCTTGCTCCGGCTGGAATATGGCGGCATCACCATTCTCGATATCGAGCGGTTGCGCGGTTACGGGGACTAGCGCCCATTGGCAGGAGCGTGCACCGGCCAGAGGTCGGCGCGCCAGCGGATTGCGATCGCCAGCATTGCGATGAATCCTGAGGCGGCATAGAGCGAACCCGTCGCCGAATAGCCGATGACGTCGATCAGGCTGCCGGCTGCGAGCAGTCCGATCGGCAGGCCGTAGATCACCATCATGCGCACGCCCATGACGCGGCCGCGCAGATGCGCACTCGCCGTCCGCATCAGAATCACGGCAGCTGAAATCATCGACATGCTCTGGGCGATGCCGGCGAGGACGAGGCAGGCCATCGCCACGGGCATGGTTCTGATCTCGACGAACACCAGGAGCATGGCGTACCAGGCCAGCGTCGCGCCGATCAGAAGCCGGGCAATGCGCACTCCGCCGACGAGGCTGAGCGTGATGGAGCCGATCAGCGAGCCGACGGCGAAGCTCGCCGAGAGATAGCCGAGGCCGGTCTGGTCGGTATGAAAGATGTCCCGCGCGATGTAGGGCAGCAATCCGCCGGTGAAGGGAAATGCGGTGAGATTGGCCAGAAAGGCGACGCACAGCGCTGCGCGCATCCCCGGGCCATTCCAGGCGTAGACGATCCCTTCCTTCAAATCGCCCAGCAATCTCGAAACGGCGCGGCCGTTCGCCGGGAGATCAGTTGTGACAACGGTTTTTTCCGGCCGGGTCAGGCAGAGCATGAGAAGCGCTGCCACAAAATAGAGACAGGCGATCGCCACATAAACGAGGCCAATGCCGAGGACGGCGAACAGCCCGGCGCCCGTCAACGCGCCGGCGATGCGCGCGCTGTCCTGGGTCGTGCGCGCAACGCTGATGGCGCCCACCAGTTGTTCGGCCGGCATGATCTCGGCAAGCAGGGCGCCGCGAACGCCGAGATCGGAGGGACGGATCAGGCCCATGATCGCGACGATGATCATGACGCTCAGCGGCGACAGATGACCGGTCAGGGCCAGAACCATGATGGTCGACGAAAGCACCGTATAGGCAAGGCGCATTACGACCAGGAGATCGCGATGACCCATGCGGTCGCCGATCATGCCGAGCACCGGTGCGACGAGCGTTCCGACGAATTGCAGCGACGCAAGCACGGTGAGCAGCAACACCGAGCCGGTCTCGATCAGGATGTACCAACCGAGCACGAGAGTCTCGACCTCGAACGCCCAGGAGGTGAGCAGATCGGACGGCCATTGGAAGCGGTAGTTGCGGATGCGAAACGGCGCGAGCGCGGAGGGTCGTGCGGCTGTGCTCAAGGCGCGATGGCGCGTATCACGGCGATTCCCTTGCCTTGTTGCTTCTTCTTGCTGTCCGGCAACCTAGCGCTGGCGATGCTCGTGTCAATCGGCGCCGCCGCAGGCCGGCCCCGCGCTCGGCTCCTACGTCGCCGCGGGTCTCGGCTTCCGCTCCGCCAGCGCCGCGGCCATCGCCGAGATCAGCGGCCGCATGAAATAAGCTTCATCCGCGGGCGAGACGTCGGTGCGCAGGCCATGCGCGGCGAGTTCGCCTGAGACAGCAGGTCCCACCGAGGCGATCAAAGTGCGCTCGAAACCTGCGCGCAGCTTCGCCTCGCTGCCATGCGCCTTCGCGGCTTCGATCAGGCGGCGGACCTGGCCGAGATTGGTCAGCGCAATCGAGTCGATTCGCCCCTCGACCATGTCGTCGATCGCGGTGACGATGTTCGCATCCGCTGCCTTTGAGTCGTAGGCATAAGGCAGCACGGCATCGACATCGGCGCCTTGCGCGGCAAGCGCGCCGGTCAGCGCGCTGTGGTCCTTGTCAGGATAGAGCTGGAGGCCGAGGCGATGCCCCTTCAGGTCGAGCTTGCCGAGCATCTCGATCACGCCCTCGGTGGTCGGCTTCTCCGTGGTCTGCTGCGCCTCGAGTCCGACTTCGCGCAGTGCCTTGCCGGGCTTCGGGCCACGGGTGAATTTTCGCGCCTTGCCGAGCGCCGCGACAAAGGCTTGGTCGAGCCCGCGCGCGACGGCGAGTTTCATGATCCGGCGCAGGCCTTCGCCGGTCATCAGGACGAGGTCGTCGAACGGTTTGTCAATGGCACGGCGGATCCAGGCCTCGACCGGGGCGGGGTCGGGTGCATCCTGGATGGTGAACATCGGGCACTGCACGACCTCGGCGCCTTGCTCGGCCAGCAGCTTCGAGAACTGCGCCTCCTCGCGCGTTTCCAGGATCAGGATGCGGTAACCGTTCAAGCGGTCGGCCATCGGCGTACTCCGGTCAGTCAAAGCAATGGTACATTCAGCCTGATTCCTCGCATTATGTTCATTCAAGTCTTGGGATTGGCGCAAGGGTGGGGTCGGTGATAGAGCAGGGCGCAAATCGCGGGTCGTTTCGCAGCCGCTGCCCAAACCTTCATTAAGGCCCATGCCCGATCATCAATATGTCCTGACCCTGTCCTGTCCGGATCGTCCCGGCATCGTCTCGGCAGTGTCGACCTTCCTGGCCCATAACGGACAGAACATTCTCGACGCCCAGCAGTTCGACGACATCGAGACCAAGAAGTTCTTCATGCGGGTGGTGTTCACCGCCGCCGATCTTGCCGTGGAGCTGTCGGCGCTCCAGACCGGCTTTGCCGCGATTGCCGAGCGTTTCGGCATGGAATGGCAGATGCGCGACCGTGCCGCGCATCGCAAGGTGATGCTGCTGGTGTCGAAGTCCGACCACTGCCTAGTCGACATCCTCTATCGTTGGCGCACCGGCGAGCTGCCGATGAAATTGGCCGCAATCGTTTCCAACCATCCGCGCGAGGTCTATGACGGGCTCGATTTCGGCGGGGTTCCCTTCCACTATCTGCCTGTTACGAAAGAGACCAAGCGCGAGCAGGAGGCGCAGATCCTCGACCTCGTCGCCAAGACCGGGGCCGATCTCGTCGTGCTCGCCCGCTACATGCAGATATTGTCGGACGATCTCTCGGCAAATCTGTCGGGACGCTGCATCAACATCCACCACTCGTTCCTGCCGGGTTTCAAGGGCGCAAAACCCTATCACCAGGCCCATGAGCGCGGCGTCAAGCTGATCGGCGCCACCGCGCATTACGTCACACGCGATCTCGACGAGGGCCCGATCATCGACCAGGACGTCGAGCGCATCAGCCATCGCGATACGCCGGAGGATCTCGTCCGCAAGGGCCGCGACATCGAGCGTCGCGTGCTGGCGCGTGCGATCCGCTACCACCTCGACGACCGCGTCATCCTCGACGGCCGCAAGACCGTGGTGTTTATGGATTGATGTTGCTTCACCGCTCCCGCTTGCAGGGCGAGGGAGCGTACTGTTCTAGCGCACCGCGTTGCCCGACGTAGACCCCGTTGCGCCCTTCTGCGCCTGCTCTTCCTTTTCGCGATCCGCCGCCGGCATCAGCCGCTTGCGCTCGCGCTCCTTCAGGTACGCATCGTATTGCGGCGTGCCGGGTCGCGGCGGTGCGTCGGCCGGCAGACCGCCGGCCCATTGCGGGACGTAGTCGCCCATGCCGGACGAGAGCTTTTCGTTCACGGTGCCGCAGCCGGATAGCCCCCCGGCGAGTGCGAGGAGGATCAGGAGGGAACGAAAAGACTTGGGCATTGTACCGGCACGCGCGAGGTCAGTCATTTTGGACGCCAGGGCTGGCGCCGTGAGAGTAGCCTTCAACAAGGTAAAAGAGACTTATTCGAGGTAGGTAATTAGCTACCGAGGAATGCCGATCCAAGCCACGAAGATGTTCAAATTCTGCAAATGAAAGGCGAAATCCTCCATCCACCCGGCTGGCTGCGTTTGTAGACTCCGGCAAGGGCTCGCGGCAAAGTGGCTTGATCAGCGAGGGGGCTTTTTCGTTGACAGGTCCATTTTATTTGTACAATCGTACAAATGATGGCGACCGCAATCGCGATGCCCGGGTTACCCCGACGTAACTCCGACATCGCTTTCGGATATCGGCAATCGGAACGCTCGGCTTGCGCCGAATGGTCGCCAAACGTCCGATTGACAATAAGGGCGCGAAAGACGCCTTGTGGCGCGCGACATCACGCGTGCGTGACCTAAACTTAGCGCAAGGACCGGGCACTCGGTCCGGCGCACAAGAGATCAGGAATGAAGGGGAGGGACATCTGATGTTCGAACGCAAACAATTGTCTCATAAGGCTGTTTGGGCCGCAGCAGTGGCCGCCATCGCCGGCCTTGCTGCCGTCGCTCCGGCCAAGGCCGAGGACAGCGTCAAGGTCGGCCTGATCCTGCCGATGACCGGCGGCCAGGCCTCGACCGGCAAGCAGATCGAGAACGCGATCAAGCTCTACATGCAGCAGAACGGCGACACCGTCGCCGGCAAGAAGATCGAGATCATCCTCAGGGACGACGGCGCGGTGCCGGACAAGACCAAGACGGCCGCGCAGGAACTGATCGTCAACGACAAGGTCAATTTCATCGCCGGCTTTGGCGTGACGCCGGCCGCGCTCGCTGCGGCTCCGCTCGCGACGCAGGCCAAGATCCCGGAAGTCGTGATGGCGGCTGGCACCTCCATCATCACCGAGCGCTCGCCCTATATCGTGCGCACCAGCTTCACGCTGGCGCAGTCCTCGACCATCATCGCCGACTGGGCGGTGAAGAACGGCATCAAGAAGGTGGCGACGCTGACCTCGGACTATGCGCCGGGCAATGACGCGCTCAACTTCTTCAAGCAGAACTTCACCGCCGGCGGCGGCGAGGTGGTCGAAGAGGTGAAGACGCCGCTTGCCAATCCCGATTTCGCACCGTTCCTCCAGCGCATGAAGGACGCAAAACCCGACGCGATCTTCGTGTTCGTGCCGGCCGGCCAGGGCGGCAACTTCATGAAGCAGTATGCCGAGCGTGGGCTCGACAAGGCCGGCATCAAGGTGATCGGACCGGGCGACGTCACCGACGACGACCTCCTCAACAACATGGGCGACGCCGTGCTGGGCACGGTCACCGCGCACCTCTATTCGGCGGCGCATCCCTCGCAGATGAACAAGGATTTCGTTGCGGCCTACAAGAAGGCGTACGGAAACCGGCCGGGCTTCATGGCGGTGAGCGGCTATGACGGCATTCACCTGATCTACGAAGCGCTGAAGAAGACCAACGGCGACACCGACGGCACCAAGCTGGTCGAAGCCATGAAGGGCCAGAAGTGGGAGAGCCCGCGCGGCCCGATCTCGATCGACCCCGAGACCCGCGACATCGTGCAGAACATCTACATCCGCAAGGTCGAGAAGGTCGACGGCGAGCTCTACAACGTAGAGTTCGCGACCTTCGAGGCTGTCAAGGATCTCGGTAAGACCAAGAAGTGACGCGCGAAAGCGCGTCATCCCGGAGCCCGCCTCCGGTGTCTGCGTCATGCCCGGGCTTGTCCCGGGCATCCACGCAAAGCCGGGAAAACCAGGCAGAACGTGGATGGCCGGGACAAGCCCGGCCATGACGCCCAAGTCCAAGCTGAGACGATGACCTCTATCCTCACCAACCTGTTCGATGGCGTTGCCTACGGCATGCTGCTGTTCGTGCTTGCTTGCGGGCTTGCGGTCACGCTCGGCCTGATGAACTTCGTCAACCTCGCCCACGGCGCCTTCGCCATGGCCGGCGGCTATGTCTGCATGGTGCTGGTCAACCGGATGGGCTGGCCGTTCTTCGCCGCACTTCCGCTTGCCTTCGTCTCCGCTGCTGCGATCGGCATCATGCTCGAGCGCACGCTGTACCGGCACCTCTACGCGCGCAGCCATCTCGACCAGGTGCTGTTCACCATTGGTCTTACCTTCATGTCGGTCGCGGCTGTCGATTACATCCAGGGCTCGTCGCGGGTCTTCATCAACCTGCCGGCCGCGCTCCAGGGCCAGTTCGACGTGTTGGGCGTCGGCATCGGTCGCTACCGCCTGATGATCATCGTGATCTGCGGGCTGCTCACCATCGGTCTCCAGATGGTGCTGGCCAAGACCCGGTTCGGCAGCCGCCTGCGCGCCGCGGTCGATGATCCCCGCGCCGCGAGCGGCCTCGGCATCAACGTGCCGCAGGTGTTCGCCTTTACATTTGCCTTCGGTTGCGGCCTCGCCGGCCTCGGCGGCGCGCTGAGCGCCGAGATCCTCGGCCTCGACCCGTATTTCCCGCTGAAGTTCATGATCTACTTCCTGATCGTGGTCACCGTCGGCGGCTCGTCCTCGATCACCGGCCCGTTTCTGGCCTCGCTCCTGCTCGGCATCGGCGACGTGGCCGGAAAATATTATGTGCCGAAGATGGGACCTTTCGTGATCTACACCATGATGATCGTGATCTTGATCTGGCGCCCGAACGGTCTGTTCGGCCGCACGGCCGCGCGTTGAGTCCGCCGATGAGCGCCTCCTCCGACGTCGGCTATCACGCCCAGCGCCAGGCACGCTGGCACTATGGCGAGGCCGCTTTCTGGCTGATCGTGCTGGCCTGTGGCTTCGCATTTCCCACGCGCTATTTGATCATGACCGACATCCTGAGGCTGGCGCTGTTTGCGATGTCGCTCGACCTCGTCCTCGGCTACGCCGGCATCGTCTCGCTCGGCCATGCCGCCTTCTTCGGCGTTGGCGCCTATGCGGCGGGGCTTCTTGCGCTGCACGGGATCGTCAACGAGCCCGTGCTTGCGCTTGTCGTCGCCGGCCTTGTCGCGATGGTGCTCGGCTTTGCCACCAGCTTCCTGGTGATCCGCGGCGTCGACCTGACGCGGCTGATGGTGACGCTCGGCATCGCGCTGCTGCTTGAGGCGCTGGCCGAACGCTTCTCCAACATCACCGGCGGCACCGACGGGCTGCAAGGCATCGAGATGCAGCCGATCTTCGGCGAAATCCCGTTCGACATGTTCGGCAAGACCGGATTTTTCTATTCGCTCGCCGTTCTGTTCCTGTTGTTCCTGTTCGCCCGCCGCGTCGTGCATTCCCCGTTCGGCCTGTCATTGCGGGCGATCAAGAACAATCCGTTGCGCGCTGCCGCCATCGGTATCCCCGTCAACCGCCGCCTGATCGCGATCTACACGCTCGCGGCGTTCTATGCCGGCATCGCCGGCGCGCTGTTCACCCAGACCACCGCGATCGCCTCGCTCGATGTGTTCGCCTTCGAACGCTCGGCGGACCTGATGCTGGTGCTCGTGATCGGCGGCACCGGCTATCTTTATGGCGGGCTGGTTGGCGCGGTGCTGTTCCGCATGCTCCAGGAATTGTTCTCCACCATCACCCCGCAATACTGGCAGTTCTGGATCGGCCTGGTGCTGGTCGTGATCGTCCTGATCGGCCGTCAGCGCCTGCATCGCTGGGTGCTGTATTTGCCGAACCTGGTCATCAAACAGATTGCCGGGCGCAAGGCCGTGGTTGCCGTGCCGGAGAGCGACGCATGACCATCGCGCTCGAAACCCAAAATCTCGAAAAGCAGTTCGGCGGGCTGCGCGTCACCCGCGACTTGTCGCTAACAATCGAACAAGGCGCCCGCCACGCGCTGATCGGTCCGAACGGCGCCGGCAAGACCACGGTCATCAACCAGCTCACCGGCGTGCTCAAGCCGAACTCTGGCCGCATTCTGCTTGAAGGCCAGGACATCACCGATATTCCCGTGCACAAGCGCGTGTTGCGCGGCCTGTCGCGCACCTTCCAGATCAACCAGCTCTATCCCGACCTGACGCCGCTCGAGACCATCGGTCTCGCGGTTTCCGAGCGCCTCGGCCATGGCGGCGACTGGTGGCGGCGGATGGGCACGCGCAGCGACGTCAACGGCGAGATCGCCGACCTCCTGACGCGCTTCCATCTGCTCGACGTCATGAACGAACAGACCGTGACGCTGCCTTACGGCAAGCAGCGCCTGCTCGAGATCGCGGTCGCGATCGCGGGCAAGCCGCGCGTGCTGCTGCTGGACGAGCCTGCCGCCGGCGTGCCCGAGAGCGAGCGCCACGACATTCTCGCCGTCGTAGGCAGCCTGCCGCGCGACGTCACCGTGCTCCTGATCGAGCACGACATGGACCTTGTCTTCTCCTTTGCCGACCGCATCTCGGTGCTGGTCTCGGGCGCGCTGCTCACCGAAGGCCCGCCCGAGCAGGTCGCGCGCGACCCGCAGGTCAAGGCGGTCTATCTCGGCGAGGAGGCGGTCAATGTCTGACCTGCTCGCGATCGACTCGCTTCGCGCCGGCTACGGCGAAGCGGTGGTGCTGCCGAACATGTCCCTGCGTCTCGCCGAGGGCCAGGTGCTGGCGCTGTTGGGGCGCAACGGCACCGGCAAGACCACGCTGATCAATTCGATCGTGGGCGTGACCCGGCGCTTCTCCGGCACTGTCGAGCTGGCCGGTGCTGACGTCACGACCTTGCGGCCCGACCAGCGGGCGCGCGCCGGCATCGGCTGGGTGCCGCAGGAGCGCAATATCTTTCGCTCGCTCACGGTAGAAGAAAACATGACTGCGGTGGCCCAGCCCGGTTCCTGGACCGTCGAGAGGGTCTACGAGATGTTCCCGCGGCTGAAGGAGCGGCGGAGCAATTTTGGCAACCAGCTCTCCGGTGGCGAGCAGCAGATGCTGGCGATTGGCCGCGCACTGACCCTCAATCCGAAGGTCCTTCTCCTAGACGAGCCGACCGAGGGCCTTGCCCCCATCATCGTCGAGGAGCTGTTAAAGGCGATCGGCGCCATCACTCGGGCGGGCGGCATCTGCTCGATCATCGTCGAGCAGAATGCCCAAAAAATTCTGGGGCTGGCCGACCGCGTTGTGATATTGGAGCGCGGAACGATCGTCCACGACGCCCCGAGCGCCGCGCTGAAGGCCGACCCGTCGGTGCTGGAGCGCCATCTCGGCGTCGCCGGAGCGGCCGCCCACTAGAGATTTCCGGGAGTTAGAAGAATGCAGCGAACCAAAGCCCCCTTCCGCGCCGATGAGGTCGGCAGCCTTCTGCGTCCTGCCAAGATCAAGGAAGCCCGCGCCAGGCTGGAGAAGGGGGAGATCTCGGCCGACGATCTGCGCAAGATCGAGGACATGGAGATCGAGAAGGTCGTGCACAAGCAGGCCTCGGTCGGCCTGAAGCTCGCAACCGACGGCGAATTCCGCCGCTCCTGGTGGCATTTCGACTTCCTGGCCAAGCTCACCGGCTGCGAAATGTTCCACCCCGACACGGGCATCCAGTTCGCGGGCGTCGAGACGCGGCACGACGCGGTGCGGGTGATCGGCAAGCTCGACTTTCCCGATGACCATCCGATGCTGGACCATTTCCGCTTCCTGAAGAAGGTCGCCGATCAGGCTCACGTCACCGCCAAGATGACGATCCCGTCGCCGGCGGTGCTGCATTTCCGTGGCGGCCGCAAGGCGATCTCCAAGGACGTCTATCCCGATCTCGACGCCTTCTACGAAGATCTCGGCAAGACCTACCGCAAGGCCGTGAAGGCGTTCTATGACGCCGGCTGCCGCTATCTCCAGTTCGACGACACCGTGTGGGCCTATCTCTGCTCGCAGGACGAATTGCAGAAGGCACGCGAGCGCGGCGACAATCCCGAGGGTCTCCAGCAGATCTATGCGCGCATCATCAACTACGCGCTGGCCGAGAAGCCGGCCGACATGGTGGTAACGACCCATGTCTGCCGCGGCAACTTCCGCTCGACCTGGATTTCTTCAGGCGGCTACGAGCCCGTGGCCGAGACCATGCTCGCCGGCACAAATTACGACGGTTACTTCCTGGAATACGACAGCGACCGCGCCGGTGGCTTCGAGCCGCTGCGCTTCCTGCCCAAGGGCAACAAGGTCGTCGTGGTCGGTGTCATCACCTCGAAATTCGGCGAGCTCGAGAACAAGGACGCCATCAAGCGCCGTCTGGAGGAAGCCGCCAAGTTCGTGCCGCTTGAGCAGCTTGCGCTCTCCCCGCAGTGCGGTTTTGCGTCGACGGAAGAGGGCAACGTCCTCTCCGAAGAAGAGCAATGGGCCAAGCTCGGCCTTGCGGTGGAGATCGCAAAGGAAGTGTGGGGCAACTGACAGGTTGGTGCGACGCTCGCCTCGCTCGTGTCTCGGACGCGCTGCAACGCTTTAGCGTTGCTGCGCAGAGCCGGGACCCAGAAGGCCACGAACTGCATCGCGGAGACATGGGCCCCGGCTCTGCAGCGCACCGCTGAAGAGGCGTTGCGCTGCGTCCGGGGCACGAGAATATCTCACTTCTCCGCCAGATAAACCTCGCCCAGCAGGGACGAGTTCGACCACGGCACCTGCTTGTTCTTCGTGCTCGAGACCACCTCGGCCCGCACCCGCGTCAGCATCTGCTGTACTTCCAGGCCGGGCGTGCCGAGATGGCGGGAGAGCGCGGCGGAGAACGGCGAGTTGGCGCCTTCGCCGTCGAGCGCGACCTGGCCCGGTGCGGTAGCGAAGGCGATCAGCGTGCCCGCGCCGAGCGTCGCGCCGGTCCCCAGGCTGGTTGGCGCTGCGAGGCCCGACGCCCCCTCGATGGCGCGGTTGGTGCCGGCCGATGCGACCCTTTGTGCCATCGGATTATTGCGGCAGGCATCGAAGATCAGAATGTTGGTGCGGACCTGGTCGTCGAGGCCGGTCATGATCGTGTCCATGTCGATCATCGCGTCCGTCATGCTCGCGCCCGGCTTGAGTTCGACGTCGACCGGAATGAGATAGTTGCGGCCGTCGACCTGCACGCCGTGGCCGGCATAATAAACCACCACCACCTGCGCCCGCGCCGCCTCCAGCAAAAAGTCGCGCGTCATCCTCTGCATCGTTGCGCGGTCGAGATCGACGCCTTCCGACACGGTGAAGCCGATGTCGCGCAGGCTCTTCGCGACGGCGCGTGCGTCGTTGGGCGGATTGGGCAGTGCCTTGACATGCGCATAGGCGCCGTTGCCGATGATCAGCGCCATGCGCGTGCCGCGAGCGTCCGGAGCAGGTGAGGGGGCTGTGTTCGTTTGCTGAGGAGCCGGCGCCTGTGCCGGCTGCGTCACTGCCGACGGGGCATCGCGCGGGATCGGCGCGCTTGCGTCCGTGACCAGCGACAGCCGCACCTTTGCGGTGGCCTGGTTGGCCTTGCTGCCGGCATCGGATGCCATGATCGCCAGCGTCGCCTTGTAGTCGTCTCGCGCGTGCGCGTAGTCGCCTTTTGCCTCGTAGGCGAGCGCGCGATGGGTGTAGCCCGAGATCAGCACGCTGTTCGGCGGCGTCATGATGTTGACGTGCGGCTTTTCCTTCGCGAGCCGGATCGCTTCGCTGCCGTCGGCAATCGCGCGATCGTAATCGCCTCTGACACGCCAGATGGCGGTCCGGTTGATCAGCGGCTGCGGCAGCGTCGGGTCGAGCCGGATCGCCTGGTTGATATCGGCGAGCGCGCCGTCGAGGTCCCCGAGCGCCTCCTTGGAGATGCCGCGGTTCTGGTACGAGAATGCCGATTTTGGATTGGTCGTGATCGACATGTCGTAGTCGGCGATCGCCTTGGCGTAATCGCCTTTGCCGCGCCAGGCATTGCCGCGATTGTGGAAGATGGTGCCATCAGGCGGGCCGAGCTTCAGCGCATCGTCGAAATCGGCGACCGCGATCTCGTAGTCGCCTTTGTCGTAATACGCCGAGCCGCGCAGGTTGTGGAGTGCCTGGTTCGGCTGGAGCCGGATCGCTTCCGTGGCGTCAGTGATGACCTTGGCGTAATCGCCCTTCTTGTTCCAGCCTACCGCGCGCCAGAAGTAGACCGTCGCGAGCTGCTCGCCTTTGAACACCTTCAGCGCAATGATCCTGGTGCAGGCGTCGATCATCTGATCCGCCGGCGTGGTGTCGGTAGTGCAGAGCGGCCCAAGCTGGCTGCGCGCCTGCGCAAAAGCGGGCGCCGACCACAGGGTTGCGGCGAGCAGGCAGAACGCGACGAGCAGGCGACGCATTGGTGGTGGTCCGTTGAGGAGAGGCGTCTGTTTGTTGCCCGGCGGGGCGCCGTGGTTCACGGCCTCGCCGTTGTGCACACGGCAAACGGAGGGCGGCTCGATCCCCTATTCCCTCGGTGGGCAGATTTTGCTAGGAGGCAATACCCAACCCTTCTGCCCACCGCGTCCCACTCCATGAAGAACGACGAAATCCTGAGCCAAATCACCGAGTTCTGCCGTAAGGCGGACATGGCGGAGTCGACGTTCGGCCGGCGCGCGGTGAACGATGGGAAGCTCGTGCACCGCTTGCGCGAGGGCAAGCGCATCACCATCGACACGCTGGACCGGATCCAGGCCTACATGGCCGCATCGATGGCCGGCGGCGTGCCGCCCCCGCGGGGGCTTCAGGTGCCGCCGGAAAAACGCGATCCGCGCGGCAATTTCCGCTTTTTCGAGAACCGCCAGAAAATACCTGCTGTTCGTCCACACTTGCAGTGAGAAGCGGGTGGTCGCCGAGCGCGTGGCGCTGGAGCTTGCCAGCATCCATCCGCGGCCCCCGGCGCTGCGCGTGTTCGACGCCGGCGTGGGCGACGGCACGGTGCTGGCGCGCGTGCTGCGCTCGATGCATCAGCGCTTTCCGCACATGCCGTTCTATGTCGCCGGCAAGGAGCTCAGCCTCGAGGACCTCCGCCTGACGTTGGAGAAGGTGCCGGATCGCATTTTCGAGCATCCGGCGTCGGTGTTCGTCTTTACCAACATGTTCTACTCCGAGGCGCCCTGGCTCACGCCGGCATCGCCCGCGGCGGCCGCCGCGACGGTCTGGCACGAGGTTCCCTTGCGGGGGGCTTCCTCGGGCGAGTTCGAGACCCAGATCGCGGAGCTGAAGCCGTTTTTGGAGCAGAATTGGCGTGCGGCGGTCAGCCCGCGCACGGGCATGCCGCTATATGAGCGGCCTGTCGTGCTGGTGCTTTACCGCGAAGACCAGCGGTTTCTGCTCGATTCGACCATTCCGCGGCCAGGCCAGACCGAGGCCAATTTCGACCTCGTTATTGCATCCCAGCCATACCGCGCGCTGTCCTCGGTCAATTTTCGGGCAAAACGGATTATTGCGCCCCTGGCGCGGGCCTTGCGGGCAGGCGGCCGCCTGATCGGAATTCACTCCCACGGCCAGGATCCGGGCATGGAAATGATCCGGGCGATCTGGCCCGGAGAAAATCCTTTCTCAGTGAGCCGTCATGAGCTATTGCGCGCAGTAAAGTACGAACTCGGCTCGGTGGGCCGCGACTTAAATTTTAATGCTTATGCGGATAACCGCTCGATCTTCAGGTATGATATGGAAGCTCTGCCCAACGAGGTGACAGGCACTATCGGCACCTCGACGGCCTTTGCAGCGTGGAATGCGGCAGTGTACGTCGCTCAGATCGAGGACGATCGGTTGACAGAAATGACTCAAAACGGCCGCACTCTGGATGCCGCCAGGGATGTGCTGCGAAAGTACAATGGGCTCTGGTTTCTCGACGAATCCTACGTCATCTCGCGCCGGCGTGATTGACATCATCCAAAGCTAAATATCGCAACGTCCGCCAGCTAGCGGCGGAACAAGGGGTTACTGATGCGCGCGTCCTATCTCTTCACCAGCGAGTCCGTGTCCGAAGGCCATCCGGACAAGGTGTGCGACCGGATCTCCGACGAGATCGTCGATCTGTTCTACCGCGAAGGACCGAAGGCAGGCATCGATCCCTGGCAAATTCGTGCCGCCTGCGAAACGCTCGCGACCACCAACAAGGTCGTGATCGCCGGCGAGACCCGCGGTCCCGCATCCGTCACCAACGAGCAGATCGAAGGCGTCGTCCGCGCCGCGATCAAGGACATCGGCTACGAGCAGGACGGCTTCCACTGGAACACCGCTGACATCGAGATCCTCTTGCATCCGCAGTCCGCCGACATCGCGCAGGGCGTCGATGCGCTGCAGCCGGGCGAGGTCAAGGAAGAAGGCGCGGGCGACCAGGGCATCATGTTCGGCTACGCCACCAACGAGACGCCCGATCTGATGCCGGCGCCGATCTTCTACGCCCACAAGATCCTCCGCCTCATCTCCGAAGCGCGCCACTCCGGCCGCGAGAAGGTGCTGGGCCCTGACTCCAAGAGCCAGGTCACCGTGCAGTACGAGAACGGCAAGCCGGTCGGCGTGCGCGAGATCGTGGTGTCGCATCAGCATCTCGTCGAGGACATCTCGTCCAAGCAAATTCGCGACATCGTCGAGCCCTACGTGCGCGAGGCGCTGCCGAAGGATTGGATCACGGCGAAAACCATCTGGCACATCAACCCGACCGGCAAGTTCTACATCGGCGGTCCCGACGGCGATTCCGGCCTGACCGGCCGCAAGATCATCGTCGACACCTACGGTGGTGCGGCCCCGCACGGCGGCGGCGCGTTCTCCGGTAAGGATCCGACCAAGGTCGACCGCTCCGCGGCTTACGCTGCCCGCTACGTTGCCAAGAACATCGTCGCGGCCGGTCTCGCCGATCGCTGCACGCTGCAGCTCGCTTACGCCATCGGCGTGGCGCGCCCGCTGTCGATCTACATCGACACCCACGGCACCGGTAAGGTGTCGGAAGATCAGCTCGAGAAGGCCGCTGCCAAGGCGATGGATCTCACCCCGCGCGGCATCCGCAGCCATCTCGATCTCAACCGCCCGATCTATGCGCGCACCTCCGCCTACGGCCATTTCGGCCGCACGCCCGACAACGAGGGCGGCTTCTCCTGGGAGAAGACCGATCTCGTCGAAGCGCTCAAGCGCGCCGTCTGATCACCGACGTCATTTCCGGGGCGCCGCGACAGCGGCGAACCCGGAACCTTATCCATCGTATCGAGATTCCGGGTTCGTCTCTTCGAGGGCGACCCGGAATGACCAATTCAACAACAGGACCTCCGCTATGAATGCGAAGCCCGGCTTCACCGACTACATATCGTCAAGGACATTTCGCTCGCCGATTTCGGCCGCAAGGAACTCTCGCTGGCCGAAACCGAGATGCCCGGCCTGATGGCCACGCGGGAAGAATACGGCCCGAAGCAGCCGCTGAAGGGCGCACGCATCGCCGGCTCGCTGCATATGACGATCCAGACTGGCGTGCTGATCGAGACGCTGGCCGCACTCGGCGCCGACATCCGCTGGGTCTCCTGCAACATCTATTCGACGCAAGACCACGCGGCGGCTGCGATCGCGGCCGCCGGCATTCCGGTGTTCGCGGTCAAGGGCGAGAGTCTTACCGAATACTGGGACTACACCGCCAAGCTGTTCGACTGGCACGGCGGCGGTCACCCGAACATGATCCTCGACGACGGCGGCGACGCCACCATGTACGTCCATCTCGGTCTGCGCGCCGAGAACGGCGACACCAAGTTCCTGGACAACCCGGGTTCGGAAGAAGAGGAAGTATTCTTCGCGCTTCTGAAGAAGCAGCTCAAGGGAAAAGCCGAAGGGCTACTTCGCCGGGATCGCCAAGAGCATCAAGGGCGTTTCCGAAGAAACCACCACGGGCGTGCATCGTCTCTATGACATGCAGAAGGCGGGCACACTGCTGTGGCCTGCCATCAACGTCAACGACAGCGTCACCAAGTCGAAGTTCGACAACCTCTATGGCTGCCGTGAATCGCTGGTCGACGGTATCCGTCGCGGCACCGACGTGATGATGTCGGGCAAGGTCGCGATGGTCGCGGGCTTCGGCGACGTCGGCAAGGGTTCGGCCGCTTCGCTGCGCCAGGCCGGCTGCCGCGTGCTGGTCTCGGAAGTCGATCCGATCTGCGCGCTCCAGGCTGCGATGGAAGGCTACGAAGTCGTGACCATGGAAGACGCCGCCCCGCGCGCCGACATCTTCGTCACCGCGACCGGCAACAAGGACATCATCACCATCGAGCACATGCGCGCGATGAAGGATCGCGCCATCGTCTGCAACATCGGCCACTTCGACAACGAGATCCAAATCGCGGGTCTGCGCAACTTGAAGTGGACCAACGTCAAGCCGCAGGTCGACGAGATCGAATTCCCCGACAAGCACCGCATCATCATGCTGTCGGAAGGCCGCCTGGTGAATCTCGGCAACGCCATGGGCCATCCCTCGTTCGTGATGTCGGCCTCCTTCACCAACCAGACGCTGGCGCAGATCGAGCTTTTCGCCAACAACAAGGACGGCAAGTACAAGAAGGAAGTCTACGTGCTGCCGAAGTCGCTCGACGAAAAGGTCGCGCGCCTGCACCTCGCCAAGATCGGCGTCAAGCTCACCGAACTGCGCAAGGACCAGGCCGACTACATCGGCGTGAAGCAGGAAGGTCCGTACAAGTCGGACCACTATCGGTACTGAGGCGCTGATCGTATCGATCATCGACGCAAAGCCCCGGAGCGATCCGGGGCTTTGTTGTTTTGAGCGCGACGCACGTGTCTCCTCGCGGTTGTGTCAGGGCCGATTGCTAGCAGTTGACGCGCGATCATCTCGGTCAGACAATCCTTGGCGGCGGAGGAAACCATGGCCCAAGACCATTTCGATGTGCTGATCGTCGGCGCCGGCCTGTCCGGCATCGGCGCGGGCTATCATCTTCAGACCAAATGCCCGGGCAAGAGCTACGTCATCCTCGAGGGGCGCGACTGCATCGGCGGCACCTGGGACCTGTTCCGCTATCCCGGCGTTCGCTCCGACAGCGACATGTTCACGCTCGGCTATTCCTTCAAGCCGTGGACCAATCCGAAGGCGATCGCCGACGGGTCGCAGATCCTGAATTATGTGCGCGAGACCGCAGCCGAGAACGGCATCGAAAAGCACATTCGCTTCCGCCATCGTGTCAAACGTGCGGCGTGGTCGACGAGTGAGGCGCGCTGGACGATCGAGGTTGAGCGCATCACGGGCGAGGGCGCGACCGAAACCGTGCGCTTCACCTGCAATTTTCTGTTCATGTGCTCGGGCTATTACAAATACGAGGCGGGCTACACGCCGGAGTTTTCGGGCGTCGCGGATTTCGACGGCCGCATCGTGCATCCGCAGAAATGGACCGACGACATCGACTGCGCGGGCAAGCGCGTCGTCGTGATCGGCTCGGGCGCGACTGCGGTGACGCTGGTGCCGGAGCTCGCCAAGACGGCTGCGCGGGTCACGATGCTCCAGCGCTCGCCGACCTATGTGGTGTCGCGTCCGGCGCAGGATCCCGTCGCCAACAAATTGCGCCGCAATCTGCCGACGCGCCTTGCCTATCATCTGATCCGATGGCGCAACGTGATGTGGGGGATGTTCTTCTTCCAGCTCAGTCGCCGCCGCCCGGCGAAAGTGAAGGCGCTGGTTCTCAAGGGCGTACAGATGGCCCTCGGCTCCGACTATGACGTCGCGACCCATTTCACGCCGCGCTACAATCCCTGGGACCAGCGGCTCTGCCTCGTGCCGGATGGCGATCTGTTCAAGGCGATCCGCGAGCAGCGCGCCTCCGTGGTCACCAAAGAGATCGACACGTTCACGCACGACGGCATCCGCCTGAAGGACGGCAGCGAGCTTGCGGCCGACATCGTCGTGACCGCGACGGGGCTGGTGCTCCAAGTCGTCGGCGGTCTCGACATCAGTGTCGACGGCCGCGCCGTCGATTTCGCCGATACGCTGACCTACAAGGGCATGATGTACGCCGACGTGCCGAACATGGCTTCGGCGTTCGGTTACACCAACGCATCATGGACGCTGAAATGCGACCTCACCTGCGAATATGTCTGCCGGCTCATCAATTACATGGACCGGCACAATTTCCGGCAGTGCATGCCGCATAACGACGACCCGGAGATCACCGCGCAGCCGTCGCTCGATTTCACCTCGGGTTACGTGCAGCGCTCGGTCGCGAAGATGCCGAAGCAAGGCTCGAAGCAGCCGTGGCGGCTTTACCAGAACTATGCGTTCGACATCGTCTCCTTGCGGTTCGGCCGGATCGACGACGGCGTGATGCGGTATTCCTGATCGCGCCGGCGGCCCGCAGCGCCGATCCAAATCCGGAGCGATCGCCGAGATGGCCGGTGACCAGCGGGCCGACGATTGCGCCAAGGCCGTACAGCCCCCAGTAGCGGGGGCCGGCCGCGATGCCCTGGCCGAGCCCGCCCGCGACGAAATCGACGATGAAGACCATGTGCGGCACCAGGGCCACCGCGTTGAGGCCGTATTGGACCAGCAGGGCGCGGACAGCGGGCGAAGCATGGTCGTGCTTCGCGTGATGCGAAGTCGCCGCATCGGCCTTAAACTCAGCAGGCCAGCTCCACCAGCTCGCTAGCGTGAGTACAGACGAGAGCGCACCAAGCCCATACCAGCTCTGCTGCAAACCCTGCTGGAGCAGCAGCCACCAGCGAGCCCGACGCGGCGACGCCGAGCCCGACGCCCGCAAAGATCACGCCGCCGACGATGCCGCGCCGCGTGGCCGAAGTGTGCGGCAGAATGACGGAGGCCGCCAGCGCCATGATGATTCCTCCGGTGAGGCCGGACAGGAAGCGCCGCCTATGCGGCCGTGGCGTCCGCCGTCGCCGGGCGTGGCGTGGCGCGGATGTATTCGTACCAGGTGGCCGAGCAGGTCGCGCGCGGCGAATTAGAGATCGTGCTGGCCGGCGACGAAGATCCGGAGATGCCCGCGCATTTGATCTGCCCGCAGGGCCGGCTCTCGGTGCCCAAAGTGCGAGCCTTCACCGACTTTGCCGTGCCCCGGCTGAAGAAGCACTTTGCGCAACTGAAGAAGAGCATCAAGGCGCGTTGAACGGCTGCGCGCTCGGCAATGCGTTGTTTCGCGTATTCGGCCACCCCGGTGAATCGGCCATGCTGGCCGAACGGTTAACGCCGGATTAACCGCGGAGTCCTAGCCTGTCTCGGCCGGGGTTACTTGCAAGGCCGAGGTGAGCCCAATGGAAGCCCAGAAGATCGCGGTCGACGCCGTCGTCGCGTTGACCGATTGCGACCGCGACGCCGTCATCGCCTTCATCCGCCGGCTCTATCTCGCCGGCGTAACCGATCCCAAGCGCCTGACCTTCAAGGGTCTCCAGGCGCTGTCGCGGCTCTGATTCGGCTCGTTTCAGCCTCAAGTCACCCGTCCTTACTCTCTCGAGCGTGATTGCAGCCCACCGGTGAATATCTTGCCGGTCGGGCGGTGTCGGGGTAGATCACGTCCCCGGCTGGATCACTGGGGGAACGGGAGATGCTGAAACAGCTTTTTGCACCGCAGCTCGTCATACTCTATGTGCTGGCGGCGTCGACGATCTACATTCATTTCCGCGGCAAGCACCGGCTGCGCTTCGCGCGCCAGCTCGGCGATCACTCCACCTATCTCTCGCCCTACAACGTGCTGATGTATGCGGGATCGGCGGTGCCGAACAGGCCGGTGATCCCGGTCGATCAGTTTCCCGAGCTCAAGCCGCTCAGCGAGAATTGGCAGACCATTCGCGATGAGGCCATTCGCCTGTTCGACGAAGGCTTCATTCGCGCAGCGGCGAAGAACAACGATTGGGGTTTCTACTCGTTCTTCAAGAGCGGCTGGAAGCGGTTTTACCTGAAATGGTACGACGACTTTCTACCCTCGGCGCGCACGCTGTGCCCGAAGACGGTGGAGCTGCTCAACTCTATCCCGAGCGTGCATGGCGCGATGTTCGCGATGCTGCCGCCGGGCGGCAAGCTCGGCGCGCACCGCGATCCCTTCGCCGGCTCGCTGCGCTACCACCTCGGCCTCGTCACGCCGAACTCGAACAAGTGCCGGATCCTGGTCGACGGCGTCGAATGCGTCTGGCGCGACGGCGAGGCCTTCATGTTCGACGAGACCTTCATCCACAGCGCGGAGAATGAGACCGACGTCAACCGCATCATCCTGTTCTGCGACGTCGAGCGTCCGATGAAGTACGGCTTCATGACCGCGATCAACCGCTGGGTCAGCCATCACATCGTCAAGGCGTCGGCGACGCAGAACGTCGACGGCGAGGATGTCGGCGTGCTCAACAAGCTGTTCGGCAAGCTCTACGAGATCCACCTTGCGAGCCGCAAGGTCAAGCAATGGAATCGCAACGTCTACTACACGGTGAAATACTCGCTGACGGCGCTGATCCTCGGCCTCATCGTGATGTCGGCATTGCGGTGATCGCTTATGCATGGGGTGGCGAAGCAAACCACAAGCATTTTCTAGTGATGGTGCTTGTGTCCTTCGGAGCTATCAGGGCGCTGGTAACCTCGCAGCTCCGCGTATCGCTGCATTTGGCTCTGATCGAGCAAGGCGGCTGTCGACAGATGATATTTGAGGTGGCTTTCGCGGAGCAGTGCCTGGGTTTCCGAAATAGCAACGAGGGTCGCCTTGAGTGACTCCGGGGTCACG
Organism: Bradyrhizobium sp. LM2.9; assembly: GCF_054056555.1. Lineage (NCBI taxonomy): Bacteria > Pseudomonadati > Pseudomonadota > Alphaproteobacteria > Hyphomicrobiales > Nitrobacteraceae > Bradyrhizobium > Bradyrhizobium sp. LM2.9. The sequence continues at coordinate 3,241,090 of NZ_JBSRYJ010000002.1, read as the reverse complement.
ACGCGGGCAGAGAAGAGCCGGTCCAACTCCGTTTCCTGCTCGACAAGCTTGTTACCCAGTGGGACCGCCTCTTGCTTCATGGCATCGAAGAGGCGCTGAACCTGGATGCGCTGATCCGCGGTCAAGTCAAGCCGATCACCGAACTCAAGAACATGGCTCGGACCGGGATATCCATTGAGTTCGGCGGCAAGCGCCAGGCCCATGCCACGACCGGTTCGAAGATCGTCGACCTGCTGGTGCGACAGCGCCTTGATGGGGCGCTGCTCAAGGCCAGCATAGGGCTGACTGGACTGCGCGCTGGCAACGTTGCACGAGACGATGAACGTGGCCGCAAGCAGGATAAGGCGTCTCATGAGTCTGGCTCCATGAAATCGGGCCCGGGTTCGTTGATCGTGTCCATCGGTGCTCTCCACATATCTTGCTGGACGGTTCGCCCCATGGCAACAAGATTGCCTGATGAGCGGTCAAACATGGAGCAGGCAATGGCCCCGTTGCCAGTTGCGAACACTGAGCTGGTGCAATTCTTCCGCGAGTGGCTAAATACCTTCGCGGGCTATGTCCGCGAGGTCGATTATGCTTCGGCGCGGCCGCTCTTCCATCCGGATGTGCTGGCCTTCGGCACGCATAACGATGTCATCCCAGGCCTCGATCAATGGGTCTCGACGCAATGGGACAACGTCTGGCCGAAGACGACCGACTTCCGATTCGTGATTGAGCAAACCTCGATCCTGGCATCACGGGACGGCGCGATGGCAACCGTGATCGCGCCGTTCACGAGCACGGGCTATCACCCCGATGGCAGCCCGTTTCCGCGTCCGGGCCGCGCCACCATGGTGTTTTCCTGCAATGCCGAGGGTTGGCTGTGCGTGCATTCCCACATGTCGCTCAATCGCGGTGTGCCGCAGGCAAGCCACGCCGACCGGCCGGTGAAGGCCTGGTAGATCGGCATCGTCCGCCATCGAAATGCAAAAGGCCCCGGACATGTCCGGGGCCTTGTTATTTCGAGCCGCCGTAAGCCCTACTCCGGTTGGCCGATCGACACCTTCAGCGTGCCGACGCCATCGACGCCGCATTCGAGCTTGTCGCCGGGCTGGAGCTGCGACACGCCGGCCGGTGTGCCCGTCATGATGATGTCGCCGGCGGCGAGCTTCACCTGCTGCGAGAGCTGCCAGATGATCTCAGGCACGTTCCAGATCAACTCGGTAAGGTCGCCCTGCTGCGCTTCCTTGCCGTTGACCGTGAGCCAGATCTTGCCCTTGGCGGGATGGCCGATCTTCGATGCCGGCTGCACCGCAGAGCAAGGGGCGGAGCCGTCGAACGACTTGCCGACCTCCCACGGACGCTCCTTCTTGCGCGAGGCGATCTGGAGGTCGCGGCGGGTGAGATCGATGCCGACGGCGTAGCCGTAGACATGGTCGAGCGCCTTGTCGGCGGGGATATTGAGGCCGCCGCTTTTCATCGCGACGATCAGCTCGACCTCGTGATGGAGATCCTTGGTCAGCGGCGGATAGGGAATGGTGGCGCCGTCAGGCACAAGCATGTCGGCGTGCTTGGCGAAGAAGAACGGCGGGGCGCGCTCGTCGTTGCCCATCTCGCGGATGTGCTCGAGATAGTTGCGGCCGACACACCAGATGCGGCGCACGGGATAACGGCCGCTTTCCCCGACGACGGGAAGCGATGCCTGGGCCGGAAGCGGGATGACGTAGGAGGCGGCGTTCATGAAGCGGTCTCGCTGCTCTTGGGGTGAAACGAACTCTATGCGGTTGCGCTGATCGGCGCCAGAGCGCCTGCGTCGTGATGTTGCAGGCGGAAGAACGAAGCGTAGCGTCCGCCGCGGCGGAGCAGCTCGTCATGCCGGCCCTGCTCGACGATCTCGCCGCCCTCGACTACCAGGATCGCATCCGCGTGCATGATAGTGTGCAGGCGGTGCGCGATCACGATGGTGGTGCGGTTCCGGCAGAGATGCTCGATCGCCTCCTGCACTTGCCGCTCGGACTCGGAATCCAGCGCGGCTGTGGCTTCGTCGAGCAGGATGATCGGCGCGTTCTTGATCAGCGCGCGCGCGACCGCGATGCGCTGGCGCTGGCCGCCGGACAGCTGCGTGCCGTGCTCGCCGACCGGCGTGTCGTAGCCGAGCGGGAAGCTCATGATGAAATCATGTGCGCAGGCTGCTTTCGCAGCATCGATGATTTGTTCTTCGGTCGCACCAGACCGGCCGAAGGCGATGTTGCTGCGGATGGTGTCGCGGAACAGATAGACGTCCTGACCGACATAGGCGGTCTGTGCGCGAAGCGATTTGCGCGAGATCGAGCCGATCGACTGGCCGTCGATCACGATGACGCCTTGAGTCACCTCGTAGAAGCGCAGCAGCAGCGCCAGCACGGTCGACTTGCCGCCGCCGGAGGGGCCGACCAATGCGGTGACCTTGCCGGGCTCGGCAACGAAACTCATGCGGTTGAGAACGGTCTCGCCGGTCCGGTAAGAGAAGCTGACGTCGTTGAGCTCGATGCGTGCATCCGACAGTTTCAGCGCCGGCTTGTCGTCGTCAGAGTGCTCGCTCGCGGGGCTGTCGACGACTTCGAGCAGCATGCGGGCGCCGACGAGCTGGCTGTTGAGGTCGATGTTGAGCCGCGCCAGCCGTTTGGCGGGCTCGGTCGCCATCAGGAACGCGGTCATGAACGAGAAGAACGCGCCGGGCGTGGCGTTGAGCGCGACCACGCTATAGCCGCCATAAAGCAGGCAGCCGGCGACCGCGAAGCCGCCGAGCATCTCCATCAGCGGGTTGGAGCGGTTGGCGACGCGGGCCATCTTGTTGGCGTTGCGCTCGACGATCGCGATGTTCTCGTCGATGCGGTTCTGCATGGTGTCTTCGAGCGTGAACGCCTTGACTGTGCGGATGCCTTGCAGCGATTCCTGCATCGTCTCCAGGATGTCGGCGGTGCCGGTGAACTGGTTATAGGCGAGGCCCTTGATGCGCTTGACCAGCTTGCGCAGCACCAGCATCGCCGGCGGCACCACGACGAGGCCGATGAACGACATCACCGGGTCCTGCCACACCATCACGCCGATCATGGCGAGCAGCATCATGAGGTCGCGCCCGACCGCGTTGACCAGCATGTTGAGGACATCGGTGATGGACTTTGCTCCGGCCGTCAGCCGCGCCAAAAACTCCGACGAATGCCGCTCGGAGAAGAATCCGACGCTCTCGCGCATCAGCTTGGCGAACAGCTGGCGCTGGTTGGTGGCGAGGATGGCGTTGGAGATCTTGGTCAGGATCACCATGTGGCCGTAAGTCGCCACGCCCTTGATGAAGAGCAGGATCACCGTGATGCCCGAGAACATCGCGATGCCCGGGATGTTCTTGTCGACATAGGCCTGGTTGATGACCTGGCCGAGCACGTAGGTCGCGCCCGCGGTCGATCCGGCGGCAAGCGCCATCAGCGCGAAGGCGACGAGGTAACGCCGCCAGTAGATGACCCCTTGTTCCGTGACAAGGCGGCGAACGAGGACCGCTGCCGCATAGGGATCGTCGGTGATTTTCTTTGGAAACTGGGCCATCCGTAGTCCATTGACGGCACAGGAAAAAAGCCTGCCCGCGCGTCAGGGATCGAACGGCCTCTGTGCCCGCTAAAGCCGCGCTTTTCAAGCCCAATTAAGGACTTGCGCCCGGATGGAATCTAGGCCGAGGCGGCGTGGCGGAGTTCGCCGTGGCGCTCGCGGAACAGCTTGTCCTCCCACGCCAGCGCATGCGCGGCGATGGTCTCGAGGTCGTCGTATTGCGGCTTCCAGTCGAGCAGGCTGCGGATGCGGCTGGTGTCGGCGACCATGGTCATGATGTCGCCGGACCGGCGCGGGGCGTATTGCACGGCAAAGCTGCGCCCGGAAACCCGGCGCACCGCGTCGATGGTTTCCAGCACGGAATAGCCGCGGCCATAGCCGCAATTCAGCGTCGTCGAGGCGCCGCCATTGCGCAAATACGCGAGCGCCGAGCGATGCGCCTGCGACAGGTCCGTGACGTGGATGAAGTCGCGGATGCAGCTGCCGTCCTGGGTCGGATAGTCGGTGCCGAACACGTCGATCTTGGCACGCTGGCCGGTCGCGGCTTCCACTGCGATCTTGAGCAGATGCGTGGCGCCGACGGTGGCGAGCCCGATGCGCGCCTGCGGATCGGCACCCGCAACGTTGAAGTAGCGCAAGGTCACGTATTGCATGCCGTAGGCGGCGGCGACGTCGTGCAGCATTATCTCGGTCATCAGCTTCGACGAACCGTAGGGCGACAGCGGCCGCGTCGGCGCGTGTTCGGGCACCGGTACCAGGTCCGGATTGCCGTAGACGGCGGCGGTCGAGGAGAAGATGAAGCGGTTGATGCCGCGCTTGACTGCGACGTTGAGCAGGTTGCGGGCGGTCATGAAATTGTTGCGGTAATAGCCGAGCGGATCGCGCATCGAATCCGGCACGACCACCGAGCCCGCGAAATGGATGATGCTCTCGATATTGTGCTGGGCGATCACGCCTTCGAGCAGGTTCTCGTCGCCGGCATCGCCAATGAACAGCGGCACGCCTTCGGGCAGATACGCGGAGAAACCGGTGGAGAGATCGTCGATCACGACGACGTCCTCGCCGGCTTCCGCCAGCGCCAGAACCGTGTGACTTCCGATATAGCCGGCGCCGCCGGTGACTAGCACAGTCATGGTCTCACCCGTCTTCGATCAACGCTGCAAACTAACGTCTGCGTGGTGAAGAGGGGGTATCGGCACGGCTGAACTGGTCACTATGCTTAATGTTGCGTATAGGGGGCCAACGAAGCGGAGCATGACGTGGCGAATTCCCCCGGCGATCTCGAAGTGATCGTGCCAAATCTGCACAGGCGCTATTCCGGGGTCACCGCGACCAACCGGATGGTGGCGCCGCGGCTGGCAAAGCTGTTTCGCGCGAGCTGGTTCGGCTCCGACGCGCCGGAGGGGATCGCGCGGCTGAGCAGTGCCGATCTCCTGAAATTATGGCGCCGCAAGCAGCCCTTGATCTGGCATGCGCGGCGCAACAACGAGATGATCGCAGGCGTCGTGCTGCGCGCGCTCGGCTGGCCGTTGAAACTGGTCTTCACCTCCGCAGCACAACGGCAGCACACCTGGATCACGCGCTGGCTGATCCGGCGCATGGACGCGATCATCGCGACGTCAGACATCTCGGCCTCGTTCCTGAAAGTGCAGGCGACGGTGATCCCGCATGGCGTCGACACTGAAATCTATGCGCCGCCGCTCGATCGCACTGCTGCCTTCGCAGAAGCTGCGCTGCCGGGCCGCTATGCCATCGGCTGTTTTGGTCGCGTGCGCGCGCAGAAGGGCACCGATGTCTTCGTCGATGCGATGTGCCGCTTGCTGCCGCGGTATCCGGATTTCAGCGCTATCATCGTCGGACAGGTCACGCCCGAGCAAACTCCCTTTGCGAACGATCTGAAGAAGCGGATCGAGGCCGCCGGCCTGCAATCGCGTATCGTCATCACCGGCGAGTTGCCGATTGAGGACGTGCAGCGCTGGTATCAGCGGCTGACGATCTACGCCTTCACCTCACGCAACGAAGGTTTTGGCCTGACGCTGATCGAGGCGATGGCAGCCGGCAGCGCCCTGGTCGCCGCGCGCGCAGGCGCCGCCGAACTTGTGGTCGAGGATGGTGTGACCGGCGTGCTGATCTCGACCGGCGACGCGGATGCGCTGGCAGCAGCGCTCGAGCCGCTGATGCGCGACGTGACCGCCGCAACGGCAATGGGCGAGCGCGGGCGGGCACGGGTGCTCGAACGATTCAGCCTCGATGCGGAAGCGGCGCGGATCGGCGAGGTCTATCGGCCGCTGCTTTGAACTGGCGCTTAGAGGGCCACAACCAAAAACGCGAAAACAACCCCATGCACAGTAGCCGGCGATAGTGAAATCAATGGCTTGGCGGTGCGGCGATGTGTTGCTGATTTTACGAAATGGATTTGACCCGTCGGGCAAAACACTGGCAGGATGTCATCATCGGCAGCCCAATGGCCTCAGCTCTCAGCCCGTCCCCCAGCCTCACCCAGCACCCGCTCCGCAATCCCCACCACCTCGCTCGCCGCGATATCCCGCATGCAGCGGTGGTCGTTCATCTTGCAGATCGTGCTCTGGCAGGGCTGGCACGACAGCACGCTCTTGTCCTGGACCACGGTCGCGGCGAGGCCGTTGAGGGGGGCCCAGAGGTAGGGGCTGGTCGGGCCGAAGATGCCCATGGTCGGCGTGCCCAGGGCGGCGGCGATGTGCATCAGCCCGGAATCGTTGGAGATTGCGACGCCGGCCGCCGCCATGGCCAGCACGCCGTTGCGCAAATCGTTGCCGGTGAGGTCCCGGACCCCCGGGCCGCCGGCCGCGACAATCTCCTGGGCCAGGCCCTTTTCCCCGGGGCCGCCGACCACCCAGACCTCAAAGCCGCGCGCGGCCAGCAAGCGGGCGGCCTCGGGATAGTAGGTCCAGCGCTTTGACACCCCGACCGAGCCGGGGGCCAGCGCTACGGCCGCCCCAGCACTCAGGCCGTTGATCTGCCGCCAGCGGACGATGTCCTCGGCCGGAACCCGCAATTGCGGCACCGGCCATTCAGCAGGCAAGGGCGCGCCGTCGGGCTGGGCCAGCGCGGCGTTCTTGTCGATGAAGCGGGGCAGTTTCTTTTCGCCCCAGCGCCAGCGGTTGAGCAGGCCGAACCGGAATTCGCCGACGAAGCCGACCCTTTCCGGAATTCCGGCCAAAGCGGGCGCGATGGCGGCCTTCCAGGTCCGGGGCAGCACCAGGGCGGTGCCGTAGTTCCGCTCGCGCAGGAGCTTCGCCAGGCCGAGCTGGCGGCCCACGGCGAGTTGGCTGCGCGGCAGGTCCCAGACGACGCCCTCGCGCACGCCGGGCATGTAGTCGACCAGAGGAGCGCACAGGGATGTCGTCAGGAGATCGATCGGCCGGTTCGGCCAGCGCTCCTTCAGGACCCGCACCACGGTGTGATTCCGGACGAAATCGCCGATCCACATGTACGGGACGATCAGGATCGGGCGGGTGTCGCTCCGATCTGTATCTCCGCCAAATTGCGAATCTTTGTTCATTCGTTATATTGGACCGTGGGTTCGCTGATGTGGCGGTTCGGTTAGCCGCTCCTGGCCGGCAGGTAAAGCCGGCAGGAGCGGCAATCCCAAAACCGCTTACACTTTGGCGGATCATGCGCTAGGGCAGGACCGGGCCGCAAAACTTCGGGCAGGCGAAATCTGGCGGGGAAGTTGGAATGTTGCTGGTGACCGGCGGAGCCGGTTTTATCGGATCGAATGTCGTCGCCGCGCTGAACGAGGCCGGCCGTAGCGACGTCGTGGTTTGTGATTTCCTCGGCAACGACGGCAAATGGCGCAATCTCGCCAAGCGGCAGCTTGTGGATATCGTGCCGCCGGCTGAGCTGCCGGACTGGCTGAAGGGCCGCAAGCTCGATGCCGTGATCCATCTCGGGGCGATTTCCGCGACCACCGCGACCGACGGCGACCTCGTATTCGAGACCAACTTCCGCCTGTCGATGCGCCTCCTGGACTGGTGCACGGCGAATGCGGTGCCGTTGATCTACGCCTCCTCGGCGGCGACCTATGGCGACGGCGAGGCAGGATTTGACGACGACAGCTCTGTGCCTGCGCTGAAAAAACTGCGGCCGATGAATCTCTACGGCTGGAGCAAGCACCTGTTCGATCTCGCCGTCGCCGAGCGCGCGGCGAACGGCGAGAAGCTGCCGCCGCAATGGGCCGGCCTGAAATTCTTCAACGTGTTCGGCCCCAACGAATACCACAAGGGCTCGATGATGAGCGTGCTGGCGCGCCGCTTCGACGACGTCAAAGCGGGCCGCGTCGTGCAATTGTTCAAGTCGCATCGCGAGGGCATCGCCGACGGCGATCAGCGCCGCGATTTCATCTATGTCGACGACGTCGTGCGCGTCGTCATGTGGCTGCTGGCGACGCCGTCGGTGGTCCGGCATCTTCAACGTCGGCACCGGCAAGGCACGCAGCTTCAGGGATCTGATGCTCGCGGCCTATTCCGCGCTCGGCGCGAGGCCCAACATCGAATATATCGACATGCCCGAGCAGATCCGCGGCAGCTACCAGTATTTCACCCAGAGCGAGGTCGATCGCCTCCATTGCGCCGGCTATAATAGTGGTTTCACGACGCTCGAGGACGCGGTGAAGGCCTATGTCGGGGATTACCTCGACCGGCCCGATCGCTTCCGCTGAGGCCCATCACCATGCCGACGCCCATTCTCGATTTCGATGCCCTCGCGCAAGCCATCTCAGGCCGCACGGTGCTGTGCATCGGCGACATCATGCTGGACGAGTTCGTCTATGGCGAGGTGTCGCGGATCTCGCCGGAAGCGCCGGCGCCCGTCCTCGCGGCGCAACGCAGCGAGATCCATATCGGCGGTGCCGGCAATGTCGCGCGCAACGTCGCTTCCCTCGGCGCGCGCTGCATCTTCGTCGGCCTCGTCGGCGAGGACGATGCGGGCAGGCAGCTCGCCTCGGCGCTTGCGGAGCAGGGTGCAATCGAAAGCGTGCTGGTGTGCGATCCCTCGCGCCCGACCACGCGAAAGGTCCGCTTCGTCTCCGAGCATTTTTCCACGCACATGCTGCGTGCGGATTGGGAGCAGGCACAGCCTGCCTCCGATACGATCGAGACCAGGCTGATCGAAGCGATCCTGCCGCAGATCGCGCGCGCCGACATCGTGCTGCTCTCCGACTATGCCAAGGGCGTGCTGACCGCCCGCGTGATCCGCCACACCATCGACGCCGCGCGAAAGCTCGGCAAGCCCGTGATCGTCGATCCGAAGAATGTCAATTGGGCGATCTATCGCGGCGCGACGCTCCTCACGCCCAATCGCAAGGAATTTTCGGAGGCGACCAGAAGCCGCGCCGACACTTCACAAAGCATCGTCGATGCAAGCGAGGACGTGATGCGGCTCGCCGATTGCGAGGCGATCCTGGTCACGCAAGGCCAGCACGGCATGACGCTGGTGCCGCGCAACGGCGAGGCCGTTCACGTTCCGGCGGTCGCGGTGAAAGTGCGTGACGTCTCCGGCGCCGGTGACACCGTCGCCGCCGCGCTCGCGGTGTCGCTCGCCACGGGCGCGGACTGGGATACGGCCCTGCGCATGGCCAGTGCCGCCGCCGCCGTCGCCGTCGGCAAGCAGGGCACCGCCACCGTGAGCACGGCCGAGCTGAAGCGAAAGATATTGCCGCATGCCTATCTCGCGGCCGAGGAGAAGATCGTGCTCGAGCCTGGTACGCTCGACACGCAGCTCGCGGAATGGAAGCAGCAAGGCCAGCGCATCGGCTTCACCAATGGCTGCTTCGACATCCTGCATCCCGGTCACGTCAAGGTGCTGACGGCGGCGCGCGCCGCCTGCGACCGCCTGATCGTGGGCCTCAACAGCGACGCATCGGTGCGGCGGCTGAAGGGCGCGGATCGCCCCGTTCAGGACGAGCGGGCGCGTGCGGAAGTGCTGGCGGCGCTCGAAGCCGTCGATCTCGTCGTCATCTTCGAGGAGGATACGCCGATCGACCTCATCACCCGCATCAAGCCGAGCGCGCTGGTGAAGGGCGGCGACTACACCCGCGAGCAGGTGGTTGGCCATGAGGTTGTCGAAGCCGCGGGCGGGACGGTCGTGCTGGTCGACATCCTCCGGGGCTTCAGCACGACGGCGCTGGTTCATCGCGCGCGCGGAGAGGGCAAGTGACGACGCTCGCGGGGGAGACGACCGGCCAGGTGCTGTGGCGGCGTCTGCGCAGTCCGGCGGCCTGGTCCGAGACGGTTGATCTGTTCGCGATCCTGACTGCGGCCTCGCTGCCATGGTCGACGTCGCTTGCGGCGATCTTCAATGTTTTGATGCTGCTCTGCATGGCGCCGTTTCTCGACATCCGCGAGTTCCTGCAATCGCTCAAGCGTCCGATCTGCGCGGCGCCGATTGCGCTGGTCCTGCTCGCACTGGTGGGGACGCTGTGGTCGGACGCGGCCTGGGGTGCGCGCTTCTACGCGGTCAATCCGACCGTCAAGCTGCTGGTGCTGCCGGTCCTGCTCTATCACTTTGCGCGCTCGCCGCGCGGACATCGGGTGTTCGTCGCGTTCCTGGTGTCCTGCGCGCTGCTGTCGGTGATGTCCTGGCTCGTCGCCTTCTACCCCGACCTCGCGCTCAAGTCGGACCGCGTCGAACGCGGCATCTTTGTCAAGAACTACATCGACCAGAGTCAGGAGTTCGCGCTCTGCGCGGTCGCGCTCGCCTATCCGATCGTGCAGTTGCTGCGCCAGAAGCGCTACTGGATCGCCGGGCTGCTCACGACGCTTGCGCTCAGCTTCTTCGTCAACATGGCCTTCGTAGTGGTGTCGCGCACTGCGCTCGTCACTGTTCCGATCATGTTCGGTGTGTTCGCGTTGCTTCATCTGAAATGGCGCAGCATCGCGATCATCTCCGCCGCCCTGCTCGTGGGCGCGGTTCTCGCCTGGCAGGCCTCGCCGCAATTGCGCAAGACCGCCGACAGCTTTGCCAGCGACTACACGCGCTATGTGGAAAACGGCGCGCCGACCTCGGCCGGCTTGCGGCTCGAATTCTGGCGGAAATCCCTTGGCTTCTTCGCGGAGGCGCCGATCAAGGGGCACGGCACGGGCTCGACGCGCGGATTGTTCGAGCGGGCCGCGACGCCGGGCGTCGACCTGTACCAGGCATCATCCGAGGTGATCGGCAACCCGCATAACCAGACGCTGAACGTTGCCGTGCAATGGGGCATCATCGGAATTGTCGTTCTCTACGCCATCTGGATTCTGCATCTGCTGTTGTTTCGCGGCGACGGGCTGGCAAACTGGGTCGGCCTCCTGGTCGTGGTCCAGAACGTCTTCACCTCGCTGTTCAACTCCCATCTGTTCGACTTCCACGAGGGCTGGATGTACGTCATCGGTGTCGGCGTTGCCGGCGGCATGGTGATTCCGGGCCCAGCAGGCCGAGACGAAGGCGGCGGAAGCCGGTTCCTGAACGGCCGCGTGTTGAGCAGCAAGCCTTGACTGGCAAGCCTTGACTGGCATGTCTTGCCGAGATGGGTTATCAGCGCGGTCAGGTTGCACCTAACTGGATTTTCATCGGTCAGCGGATGACGCGTCTTTCGCATCTCACCTTGCGCAATTTCTTCATCGCGCTCCACGACCTGCTGGCGACCACGGCCGCGCTGTTCGCTGCCTTCTATCTGCGCTTCGAGGGCGGCGAAGGTTTCTTCGACCGCCTGCCGCTGCTGATCCAGATCCTGCCCTATTTCCTCGCCTTCAGCGTGGTCGTGTTCTTCGTCTTCAACCTGACCACGACGAAATGGCGCTTCATCTCACTGCCCGACGCGCTGAACATCATCCGCGTCGCGACCGTGCTGACGGTTGCGCTCCTGGTGCTCGACTACATCTTCGTCGCCCCCAATGTCCGCGGCGCCTTCTTTCTCGGCAAGGTGACGATCGTCCTCTATTGGTTCATCGAGATCTCCTTCCTCAGCGCGTTGCGCATGGCCTACCGTTATTTCCGCTATACGCGGGTGCGGCGTCAGGCCCGCATCGGGGATGCCGCGCCGACGCTGCTGATCGGCCGCGCCGCGGATGCCGAGGTGCTGTTGCGCGGAATCGAGAGCGGGGCGATCAAGCGCATCTGGCCGGTCGGCGTGCTGTCGCCGTCGAGTTCCGATCGCGGCCAGTCCATCCGCAACGTCCCGGTTCTGGGCGGCGTCGATGACATCGAGGATGTCGTCGCCGACTTCGCCAAGCGCGGCAAGCCGATCGCGCGCGTGGTGATGACGCCGACGGCATTCGAGCCGGAGGCCCATCCCGAATCGATCCTGATGCGGGCGCGCAAGCTCGGCGTGATCGTGAGCCGCATGCCCTCGCTCGAGAGCGGCGACACGCCGCGGCTCACCGCCGTCGCCGTCGAGGACTTGCTGCTGCGGCCGAGCGAGACGATCGACTATGCGCGGCTCGAGGCCCTGATCGAGGGCAAGGCCGTGATCGTCACCGGCGGGGGCGGCTCGATCGGTTCCGAGATCTGCGAGCGTGTCGTCGCGTTCGGCGCCACGCGCCTCCTGATCGTGGAAAATTCCGAGCCCGCGCTCTACGCGATCACGGAAGCGCTCGCGGCGCGCGGCACAGCTGCTTCGATCGAAGGGCGGATCGCCGATATTCGCGACCGTGAGCGCATCATGCGTCTGATGGCCGACTTCAAGCCGGACATCGTGTTCCACGCCGCCGCGCTCAAGCACGTGCCGATCCTCGAGCGCGACTGGAGCGAGGGCGTCAAGACCAACATCTTCGGCTCGATCAACGTTGCCGATGCCGCGCACAGTGCCGGCGCCGAAGCCATGGTGATGATCTCGACCGACAAGGCGATCGAGCCGGTGTCGATGCTCGGCCTCACCAAGCGCTTCGCCGAGATGTATTGCCAGGCGCTCGACCATGATCTCGCGGCAGGCCACGGCGGCGCGAGCCGGTCGATGCGGCTGATCTCGGTCCGGTTCGGCAATGTGCTGGCGTCGAACGGCTCGGTGGTGCCGAAGTTCAAGGCCCAGATCGATGCCGGCGGCCCCGTGACGGTCACGCATCCCGACATGGTCCGTTACTTCATGACCATTCGCGAGGCCTGCGATCTCGTCATCACGGCGGCAACGCATGCGCTCGGAACACAGCGTTCCGACGTGTCGGTGTACGTGCTCAACATGGGCCAGCCTGTAAAGATCGTAGATCTCGCCGAGCGCATGATCCGCCTCTCTGGCTTGCAGCCGGGCTACGACATCGAAATCGTGTTCACGGGCATGCGGGCCGGCGAACGCCTGCACGAAATCCTGTTTGCCTCCGAGGAGCCGACCCGCGAGATCGGCGTCGCCGGCATCATGGCCGCGCAGCCGAACGAGCCGCCGATGCAGACGCTGCGCAAATGGATTGCAGCGCTGGAGCAGGCGATCGCGCGCGACGATCGCGCCACCATCAGGACCATCCTGAAGGACGCGGTTCCGGAATTCGGGTCGACCGCGGCCTGACCATGCAGCCTCGAGGCAAGATCGTCGTCGCGAGCCAGCATTACCCGCCTGATCCCAGCACGACGGCGGCGATCATGGCCGAGATCGCCTGCCGCATCGCCGGGGATCACGAGGTCGTGGTGCTGTCGGGCTCATCAGGCGCGCTGCCGGCGTCGCTGACCGGGCCCGGCAAGCCGCGCGTCGTCGCCGTCAAGAACCGTATCGCGGGCAAGGCGGCGCTGGTGCGGCGCGGCGCCTCCGAGCTGCTGTTCGCGGCGCGCACGTTCCTGGCGTTGACACGGGAGCTGAGGCGAGGTGACGTCGTGCTCACCGTCACCGCGCCGTTCATGCTGCCTTATGCGGTCGCGGCGGCGGCAAGGCTGAAGGGCGCGCGCTCTGCGCTGATCATGCACGATCTCTTCCCCGACGTGCTGGTGATGGCGGGCCTGCTCAAGCCCGGTTCGATCGTGACCATGACGATGCGCGCCGCCAACAGCCTGATGTTCCGCGCGCTCAATGCCGTCATCACCATCGGCCGCGATGCGGAGCGGCCGCTGCTGAGCTACTCCGGCATGACGCGGAACAAGATCCGCTTCATCCCGAACTGGGCGACGCTCGCGCCCGCACCCCGCCCGGTGACGGCGGACAATCCGTTCCGCAAGGCGCATCGCGCGCGTTTCATTGTCGGCCTGTCGGGAAATCTCGGCTTCACCCACGATCCGGAGATCGTGTTCGAGGCGGCGCGCCTTTTGAAAGACGATTCGAACATCCACTTCCTGCTCTCTGGCTGGGGCATCGGCTTCGAGCGGCTGACGCAGTTGCAGGCCGAAGCGAACTTGCCCAATGTCTCCTTCGTGGCGCGGGTCGAGAATGCCGAGCTCGAGGCATTCCTGGCGGCGGCCAATCTCTGGATCATTCCGTACCGGAAGGATGTTGCGGGGGTGTCGGTGCCGAGCCGGTTCTACAATCTGCTGGCGGTTGGCCGTCCCGTGGTGCTGGTCTCCGAGCCGGAGGCCGAGGCCGCGTTGACGGTGGTGGAGAACGGTCTGGGCTGGGTCGTGACGCCGGGCCGTGCCGATCAACTGGCCGAGGCGATCCGGGCGGCGTCTCGCTCCGACGATGTCACTATTGCGGAGCGCGCGGTGAAGGCGGCAGCGAAGTTCGATCGCGTCACCGCGATGAACGCCTATGCCGCCGTGGTCGACGAATTGCTGCGCAACCCCGAACTGGCGGAGCAACGATGAACGAGCTCAAGCCAGTCGTACTCGTGACGGGGGCGAGCGGTTTCGTCGGCCGTCATGTCGTGCCCGCGCTGGCGCGCGAGGGATGGTCGGTCCGCCGCGCAGTGCGCAGCCCGGAAGGCATGGACGACGAGGTCGTGATCGAGACGATCGGCCCCGAGACCGACTGGCAGGCCGCGCTTCAAGGCATCGACGCGGTGGTCCATCTCGCCGCGCGCGTGCATCACAAGCACGAGGAGCATGCGGTCCAGCTCTACCGCAACGTCAACATTGCCGGCACGCTGCACCTGGCGCGCAGCGCGGCGACGGCTGGCGTGCGTCAGTTCATCTTCGTCAGCACAGTTCTCGTGCACGGCCGCAGCAACGAGGGCCGCGCGCCGTTCAGCGAGGACGATATCCTGACGCCGCGCGGCCTCTACGGCATGTCCAAGGCCGCGGCCGAGGCGGGCTTGAAGACGCTGGCGCGCGACAGCGCCATGAAGATTTCGGTGATCAGGCCGCCGCTGGTCTATGGTGCGGGCGCCAAGGGCAATTTCGCGCTGTTGACTCGTGCCGTGAACCTCGGGCTGCCGCTGCCCTTTGCCGCGATCCACAATCACCGCGCCTTCCTTGCCGTGCAGAACCTGTCGTCGTTCATCCTGCGCCGGCTCTCCCATCCCGATCCCACGAGCAACTACGAGATCTTCCTGGTGGCCGACAAGGAGCAAGTCTCCACGCCCGAATTCATCGAGCGGCTGGCGAAAGCTGCCGGCAAGAACTCGCGGCTGTTCGGCATGCCGCCGGACCTGCTCTCAACGCTGCTGAGCGTGATGGGCCGGCAGGATACGCATGACAGCCTGATCGGCTCGCTCGAGCTCAACCTCGCCAAGGTGACCGCAACCGGCTGGCAGCCGCAGGTCTCTCTCGACGAGGGCTTGCGGCTGGCGCTGTCGGCTCAGGACGCCTGACGGCGGGAGAAGCGCCGCAGCACAAATCCGATCGCGATCGCGCCGGCGAGCAGGGAGAGAAGCGTGATCGCGATCGCGCCGGCACGCGCGGTGACGATGGCAAGCAATGCCAGCACGAGGTTGAGCACGAACACTTCGCGAATCACTTGCGGGACCGTGAAGGCGTTGTCGGTGGCGCGCTGGTAGAAGTGCGAGCGATGCGCCGACCAGAATTGTTCGCGGCGCGCGATGCGGCGAAACAGCGTGATGGTGGCATCCGCGAGGTAATAGGCCGGCAGCAGCAGCGCTGCGGCTGCTTGTCCGTGCCAGGCGAGCTCGAGCAGGCACCATCCGAGCAAAAGGCCGATCGGCAGGCTGCCGACATCGCCCAGGAAGACCTTTGCGAGCGGCTTGTTGAACGGCGCAAAGCCGAGCACGGCGCCGCACAGCGCCGCGGCGATCAGCGCGGCCGGCCACGACAAATCGCTGAGCAGTCCCAGCAGCAGCAGCGCCGCGGTGACGGGCACGACTTCCGCCACCGTCATCAGGTCAAGCCCGTCCATGAAGTTGACGAGGTTCACGAACCACACGCCCGCCAGCAGGATGAGGCCGCGCTCCAGCGCCAGCGGCAGCGCCGGCGCGATGCGCGCCGTCTCGGGCGCGGTGAACACGACGGCGCCGACCGCGGCGGCCTGCAGCACGAGGCGCACGAGCACCGGCAGCGACACGATGTCGTCGGCAAATCCGACCAGGGCGATCAGGATCGTCGCAGCGATCAGCGCGGGTGGAATGGCGACGTTCGCCCAGGCTGCCCAGGCTGATGCGACCAGCAGCGTCGCGGCGATTACCGCGATGCCCGCACCCTGCGGGGTCGGGATACGATGCGAGGACCGCGCGTTGGGGCGCGCCAATGCGTAGCGCTGGAGCAGGGGGCGGCTGGTCCAGGTGATGGCGGCCGACACCAGCGCGGCAATGGCAACGGCAAGCAGCGAGGGTAGGGCGCCGAGCGCGTCAACGGTCGCGTTCACTCCGGCACCCCGAGCGGCGCCGACCCCTGCGCGGCTTTCTCCGCGCTGAGGATCCAGACCAGGCCGCCGACAGCGCCGACGATGAAGTACACGGCGCCGAACAGGAGCGAGACGTTGACGCCCTCGTTCGTGGCAAGTCCCGCGAAGCCGAACGCGAGGCCCATGGTGGCTTCACGCACGCCCCAGCCGGCGATCGAGATCGGCATCATCGTGATCAGCATCACCGGCGGTACGAGCATAAAGACGTCGCTGAAGCCGACCGGCGCCGCGATCGACTGCACGACGCACCAGGCGACCACGACGGCCAGCACATGCACGGCGAGCGACAGGATCACGACCGCCGGTCCGCGCGAGCGGCTGAAGATCACGCGGTTGGCGATCACGGCACAGGCGTGAATGTGATGCGTGGCCCACCAGGTTTTCAGCCAGTGCCATTTCAGCGCGCCGAAGACCAGGAAGCCGAGACCACCCGCGAGCGCCGCGAGGTCGACGAGCAGCAGCGCCGAGCGCCCGTGCGGATCGGCGATGAGGGCGTAGCTCCAGGGCAGGCTCGCGACGATGATGATCGCGAGCGCGATCAAACCGATCGCGCGGTCGACGAAGATCGAGTAGGTCGCAGCGCGCCAGCCGGCGCCCGCGCGCGCGACGAGCCAGAGCCGGACCGCATCGCCGCCGATCGCCGACGGCAGGGTCTGGTTGAAGAACGATCCGATCACGTTGTAGCGCATGGCCCGGCCGAGCTCGAGCGGCGCGCCGCATTCCGCGCTGATCTCGCGCCAGCGCAGCACGCCGACGAAGATTTGCAGGAACGTGATCGCGATTGCCAGGCCGATCCAGAACAGGCTGGTCACGGTGAAACGCGAAAACAGTTCGGACAGATCGACCTTGCGCAGCGCCAAATAGAGCAGCGCTCCGGAAATCAGGATCTTGGCCGTCGACAGCAGGATTCGGCGCATTTCGCCCGCGTGAACAAGGGATTTGAAACCACCCGACGCGAGGCGCCGAATTCGGCCGCTTTGGTATGGTTTTGGCGTCGATCTTGCAATAGCGGTTATTAAGAGTTCTCATGAACAGCCTCATGCAGGGTGGCGGAGCTATTGCGCTCCCCGCTAGAGAGGCCTCACGGGCGAAGGATTTCTCGGGAACAGAATGACGGATCAGGCGATTTTGATTACGGGTGCGGCCGGTTTCATCGGCTTTCACGTCACCCGGCAGCTTCTGAGCGAGGGCCGGCCCGTCGTCGGGCTCGACAATCTCAACGGCTATTACGACCCGGCGTTGAAACAGGCGCGCCTTGCGCTGTTGCGCGGGGATTCCCGTTTCTCCTTCGTCGAGGCCGATCTCGCCGACCGCGAGACCATCGCGGCGCTGTTTGCGCGACACCGATTTGCCAAAGTCGTGCATCTCGCGGCCCAGGCCGGCGTGCGCTATTCGATCGAGCAGCCGCACGCCTACGCCGATTCCAATCTCCAGGGCTTTCTCAACGTGCTGGAGGGCTGCCGGCACAATGGTTGTCGTCATCTCGTCTACGCTTCGTCATCCTCCGTTTATGGCGCCAACACAAAACTGCCATTTGCCGTGCAGGACCGGACCGACCATCCCGTGAGCCTCTACGCCGCGACCAAGAAGGCGAACGAGGTGATGGCGCAGTCCTACAGCCATCTCTATCGGCTGCCGGTCACGGGCCTGCGCTTCTTTACCATCTACGGCCCCTGGGGTCGGCCCGATATGGCCATGTTTCTGTTCGTGAACGCCATCATGGCCGATCGGCCGATCCGGCTCTTTAACCATGGCAAAATGCGTCGCGACTTCACCTATATTGACGACGTCACCCGCGTGGTGTCCAAGCTGATTGATCAGGTGCCCGCGGATGACCCGGCTGCCGCAAATGCGCCGTCTAAGGTCTACAATGTCGGCAACCACCATCCGGAAGAACTGATGCATGTCGTCGGACTTCTGGAGCAGGAGCTGGGTCGGACGGCGGTCAAAGAATTGCTGCCGATGCAGCCGGGAGACGTTTTGGAAACGTTCGCGGATGTCTCGGATCTGATGCGCGACACCGGCTTTGCACCGTCAACGCCGATTGCGCACGGGGTTCGTAATTTTGTCACCTGGTATCGGGACCACTTCAAGGTTTGAAATGACGATGGACAAACGCATTATCCCCCTGATCATGTGCGGCGGTGCCGGCACGCGGCTGTGGCCGGCTTCGCGCGAGGTGCGCCCCAAGCAATTCCTGCCGCTGTTCGGCGCGCGCTCGACCTTCCAGGACACGCTCTCGCGCGTCTCGGAGGCCTCGCTGTTCGATCGTCCGATCGTGATCACCAATGCCTCCTACCGCTTCATGGTGCTGGAGCAGCTCGCCGAGATCGGCATCGAGGCCGACGTGATCCTCGAGCCGATGCGGCGCGATTCGGGCCCCGCGATTGCCGCGGGCGCGGTGTTCGCGCAGAACCGCGCCGGTGAAGCCATCGTGCTTGCGCTCGCCGCCGATCATGTGGTGCAGGACAATGCCGCCTTCGTCGCGGCGTGCCGCGAGGGTCTCATCGCTGCGAGTGCCGGGCGCATCGTCACCTTCGGCGTCAAGCCGGAGCGGCCGGCGACCGAATACGGCTATATCAGCCCGGGCGAGGTGATCTCCGGCACGGTGCACGCAGTCGCACGCTTCGTCGAGAAGCCGGACGCGGTGAAGGCGGCCGACTACGTCAATTCCGGCTATCTCTGGAACAGCGGCAACTTCATGTTCCCGGCCAGCGTGCTGCTCGACGAATACCGCAAGGTCGACGCGGCGAGCGTGGAGGCGATCTCCAATGCCGTCGCCAATGCCGGCCGCGATCTCGGCTTCGTGACGCTGGAGCCCGAGGCGTTCGGCGCGGCCAGGGCGATCTCGATCGACTATGCGGTGATGGAGAAGACCTCGCGCGCAGCGGTGGTGCCGGTGTCCTGCGGCTGGTCCGACGTCGGCTCCTGGCACGCGGTGTGGGAATTGTCCGAGAAGGACGCGCAAGGCAATGCTTCGCACGGCAGCGCCGTGTTCGAAGATTCCCGCAACTGCAACGTCACCACCGATTCCGCGCTGGTCGCGCTCGAAGGCGTCGACGATCTCGTCGTGGTCGCGACTGCGGACGCGGTGCTGGTCTCGCGCCAGAAGGATGCCAACGGCCTGAAGCGGCTCGTGACCAAGCTCAAGGCGGTGGCACCGAAGGTCACCGAGGAGCACCTTAGGGTGCATCGGCCCTGGGGCAGCTACCAGTCGGTCGACAATGGCGAGCGCCATCAGGTCAAGCGCATCGTGGTGAAGCCGGGCGGGCGTCTGTCGCTGCAGAAGCACCATCATCGCGCCGAGCACTGGATCGTGGTCCGCGGCGCCGCCCGCGTCACCGTCAACGAGACCGTCAAGACGGTGCACGAGAACGAGTCGATCTACATCCCGATGGGCGCGGTGCACCGGATGGAGAACCCGGGCAAGATCATGCTGGAGCTGATCGAGGTCCAGACCGGAAGCTATCTCGGCGAAGACGACATCATCCGGATTGAAGACGACTATCAACGGTCGTAGCCAGCAAGCTCCGAATCACGCGACGCGGGCTGAAACATTGGCCTCTTTCAGAGGCTTAAGGCCCAGGGAACGTGTAACTTTTTGAATCAAATCGTGTCCGGATCGTGAGGGCGGCATTCGCCACAAATGTGGCGTCCGTGCTAGAGCTGCGCCGGGGATTTTGCGTTGAATCGGGGTTTGCTCAGATGAGTTCCAACGGATCTGCACCGGCAAAGGCCGGCTTGCGCGTCGGCGTCATTGGCGCCGGCGTGATGGGCAGCAACCACGCGCGCGTGCTGAGCGGCTTGCCCGGCGTCAGCCTCGTCGGCGTCGTCGATCCTTCGCCGGCACATCGCACGCGCGCCATGGAACTTGCCAATTGCACGGGCTTCGAGACGCTCGACCAGCTCTTGGCCGAGGGCATCGATGCCGTCACCATTGCGGCGCCTACCCATCTGCATCACGAGGTCTCGCTCGCCTGTATCGCCAAGAACATCCACGTGCTGGTCGAGAAGCCGATCGCCTCCACGGTCGCGGAAGGCCGCGAGATCGTCACTGCTGCGCAAAAGGCCGGCGTGACGCTGATGGTCGGCCATGTCGAGCGCTTCAACCCGGCGGTCGCCGCCGTCAAGCAGGCGATCGCGGGCGAGGATATCCTCTCCATCGCGATCACGCGGGTCGGCCCGTTCCCGCCGCGCATGTCCAATGTCGGCGTCGTCATCGATCTTGCCGTGCATGACATCGATCTGATCCGCTGGTTCACCGAATCCGACATCGTCGAGGTGCAACCGCAATTGTCGAGCGCGATCGCCGAGCGCGAGGACATCGCGTTGCTGCAGTTCCGCACCGCCAACGGCGTGCTCGCCCACATCAACACCAACTGGCTGACCCCGTTCAAGGCGCGCAGCGTCACGGTCGCGACCCGCGGCAAATACGTGATGGGCGATCTCCTGACGCGTCAGGTCACCGAATGCTTCGGCTTCAAGCCGGACGGCAGCTATTCGATGCGGCATCTGCCGGTCGGCCATGACGAGCCGCTTCGCGCCGAGCTGATCGCGTTCCTCAAGGCCGTACGTAACGGCGAGACGCCGGCGGTCACGGGCGACGAAGGTGTTGCCAGCCTCGAGATCGCGACGCAGTGCCTGGAAACGCCGTCCCGCCCCGCAGCCACGTCGTCCGCCCGCAAGGGTCCGCGCCGCGTCGCCGGCTGATCCTTTTCCATGTCGACCATTCAAGAAGGCGCCAAGAACCAGGCCATGAACCAGCATCTGCGTTCCGAACCCATTCCCTTCATCGACGTCGCCTCGCAGCGCCGCCGGCTCGGCGATTCGCTCGATACAGCCGTGAAGCGCGTTCTCGACCATTGTCAGTTCGTCAACGGCCCTGAAGTCGCCGAGCTCGAGAAGCAGCTTGCGGCCTATTGCGGCGCGAAGCACGTTATCGGCTGCGCGAGCGGCACCGACGCGATCCTGATGGTGATGATGGCGAAGAATGTCGGACCGGGCGACGCCGTGTTCTGTCCGTCGTTCACCTTCATCGCGACGGCTTCGCCAGTGGCGCGGACCGGCGCAACGCCGGTCTATGTCGACGTGGACGAAGCGACCTTCAACATGAGCCCGGAGTCGCTGAAGCGCGGCATCGCGACCGCCCGCAAGCAGAGCCTCAAACCGGTCGCGGTCATTCCGGTCGACCTGTTCGGCCAGCCCGCCGATCACGACGCCATTGCCGAGATCGCCAAGGCGGAAGGCCTGTTCGTGCTCGACGACGCCGCGCAGGGATTTGGTGCGAGCTACAAGGGCAGCAAGCTCGGCACGCTGGCGCTCGCCACCGCGACCAGCTTCTTCCCCGCAAAACCGCTTGGCTGCTTCGGCGACGGCGGCGCGATCTTCACCGATGACGACGAGCTCGCGGCGACGCTGCGCAGCATCCGCGTGCACGGGCAGGGCGTCGATAAATACGACAACGTCCGCCTCGGCCTGACCGGCCGGCTCGACACCATGCAGGCCGCGATCCTGATCGAGAAGCTGAAGATCTTCGACGACGAGATCGCTGCCCGCAACAAGGTCGCCGAACGCTACGCGCGAGGACTCAGCAATGTGGTCACCGTGCCGCGCGTTGCTCCCGGCAATACATCGGTCTGGGCGCAGTACACGATCCGTCTCCCTGAGGGCACCGACCGCGACGGCTTCGCCGCCGCGCTGAAGGCCCAGGGTGTTGCCGACCGCGATCTATTACGGCAAGTCGATGCATCAGCAAACCGCCTACAAGCAGTATCCGGTTGCAGAAGGCGGCCTGCCGGGCTGCGAGAGCCTGTCGCAGGACGTCATCAGCCTGCCGATGCACGCTTATCTGACCGAAGCCGATCAGGAGCGAATCATCGCGGCCGTGCGCGGCGCGCTTTCAACCTGATTTCGCCGTTATTCTTTACCTCTCCCGCTTGCGGGAGAGGTCGGATCGCGCAAGCGATCCGGGTGAGGGTTCTCTCCTCTGGGGGGCTCAATTGCGGAAACACCCTCTCCCCAACCCTCCCGCAAGCGGGGGAGGGAGCGGACCTGCGCCGCAGCTTGCACCTAGACCTAATCTCGCCATGCTCTAAAACATACGCATGCTCGGACGCATCTTCACGGTTGGCGGATATACGCTGCTCTCGCGGCTGACGGGATTTGCCCGCGACATCATGCTCGCGGCGATCCTCGGCGCCGGCCCCGTGGCCGACGCCTTTTTCGTGGCGCTGCGGCTGCCCAATCATTTCCGCGCGATCTTTGCCGAAGGCGCGTTCAACGCCGCCTGGGTGCCGGCCTATGCCCACGTCCATGGCGAGCGCGGGGAGGGGGCGGCAAGATTGTTCGCCGACCGCATCTTCACGCTGCTGCTGGCCTCGCAAGTGGTGCTGCTGATAGTCGCCTGGCTGTTCATGCCGCAGGCCATGAGCATTTTGGCGCCCGGCTTTAGCGAGGATGCCGAGCAGCGCAGGCTCGCGATCGAGCTCACCCGGATCACCTTTCCCTATCTGCTGCTGATCACGCTGGTCACGCTCTATGGCGGCATGCTCAACGTGATGCAGCGCTTCGCCAGCGCTGCGGCGGCCTCGATCTTCCTCAACATCTCGATGATGATGACGCTGGCGCTCGCTGTCTGGTTTCCCAGCGCGGGCCATGCCGCCGCCTGGGGCGTCCTGATCTCGGGCTTCCTGCAATATTTCCTGCTGGCGGGCGATCTCGCGCGCCATGGCGGCCTGCCGCGCTTTGCGCCACTCAAGCTCGACGAAGACGTCCGCGGCTTCTTTAGGGCGCTCGGGCCCGCGACGCTGGGTTCGATGGGCACGCAGGTCGCGCTGTTTGCCGACACCATCATCGCGACCTTCCTGCCCGCGGGCGCGCTGTCGGCGCTCTACTATGCCGACCGCCTCAACCAGCTGCCGATCGGCGTGATCGGCATCGCCATCGGCACGGTGCTGCTGCCGGAGATGTCGCGGCGGATCACCGCCAACGACCATGACGGCGCGATGAAGGCGCAGCGCCGCGCGTTCGATTTCACGCTGCTGTTCTCGGTGCCGTTCGTCGCCGCCTTCCTCACCGTGCCCGACGCGATCATGCGGGCGCTGTTCGCCCGCGGGGCGTTCTCGAAAGCCGATGCCGCCGTCGCCGGCGCCACGCTCGCCGCCTATGCCATCGGTCTGATCCCCTTCGTGCTGATCCGCAGCGCGGTCGCGACCTTCTATGCGCGCAAGGATACGGCGACGCCGGTTCGAGCGTCACTGACCGGCATCGCCGTCAACGTCGCCCTGAAGGTCGCCTTGATGGGATCGCTCGCCCAGATCGGCCTGGCGCTCGCAACAGCCGTCGGTGTCTGGACCAATCTGCTGCTGGTGCTCTTCTTCGCAGTGCGGCGGGGCTTTCTCGTGCTGGACCGTGCCTGGCTGTTGTCGCTGGCCAAATTCCTGCTGACCGGCATCAACCTGGCCGCCGCCTTCTGGCTGATCGCGCGGTTCAGCGGCGCCTATCTTGCCTCGATGCACTTCCAAGACGAACTGACGCTGGTCCTGTTGGCCCTCGGGGGCACAATCGTCTACGCGCTCGCGATCCTGGTTCTGTTCGGCCGCCGCTGGCTGGTCTCGCTGGTGCGCGGCTAGCTTCTTCGAATTTTCAACGCATTGACGGCTCGACCTTGTCGGCACGGACCAGTCTCGATCGTCCTTGGATGGACACATCGCGGAAGTGCGGTGGATGGACCCTGCACACGTGAAGTGATGCCGTCACCTCGATCCGGCAAAATCGAACCAGGAGCACTGTTTATGAGGATCACCGTCGAAACCAACGTAGCAGCCCCCATCGATCAGGTCTGGCGCGCCTATACGACGCCTGCCGACGTCTTGAAGTGGAACGCCGCGTCCGACGACTGGCATACGACCAAGGCTACCGTCGACCTGCGAGAAGGCGGTGCCTTCTCATCTCGCATGGAGGCCAAGGACGGCAGCATGGGCTTTGACTTTGCCGGCACCTACACGAAGATCGTCGAGCACAAGCGGATCGAATACGCGTTCGGCGAGTGAAAAGCCGAAGTCGAGTTTGTGCCCGGCCCGAAGGGCATTCTCGTCCGCGTTGTCTTCGATGGCGAATCGACGCACTCGGTCGAGCAGCAGCAAGGCGGTTGGCAGGCCATCCTCGACAACTTCGCGCGACACGTGGAAGCGAAGCAGAAGAAGTCGTGAAGGCGGGTAGGGGGAAGAGATGAGATTCCCGATAGGCGTCGGCTTTCCTCGCCCAGCACCTGACGGAAACTGAACCGTCGGGGAATGATCGGCTTCGGCTCATTGGCTAACCTGTCAGAGCGGTCGCAAAACGTCCGCTTGACTCCCATTGGCCGATGACTGGCCGGCACGACCAATGTGCTCATCGCGACCTGTGAGGGGTTTTCCGAGCGTGCCGGGGACGTCCGCAGGACCATCGATCTTCACAGGGAAATGAGCGAGCCACGACCTTTCCGTCCCATCCCCTTCTGACCGGCAGACCGTGCCCAGCCAAAGCCATTTGCCTTGCCACTTTTTCCACGGCAATATGCCGGCAAAACAACCATGAGAACGGGAAGAGAAAATGGCGGCTCCCATCAAGTTCGGCGTTGGTCAAAGCGTGCTGCGCAAGGAGGATGATGCACTCATCCGCGGCAAGGGCCGCTACACCGACGATTACGCGCCGCAGGCCGCGTTGCGCTGCCTGATGCTGCGCTCGCCGCATGCGCATGCCAAATACACCATCGATGCGAGCCGCGCCCGCACTCTTCCGGGCGTTGCGCTGATCCTGACCGCCGATGACGTCAAGGATCTCGGCAATCTGCCCTGCCTGTTCAATCTCGAAACCGATCCCTTCACCGGCCCGCCTTACCCGATCCTCGCCAAGGACGAGGTGCGCCATGTCGGCGATTCCATCGCCTTCGTCGTGGCTGAGACCATCGACCAGGCCCGCGACGCGATCGAGGCGATCGAGGTCAAATGGAGCCCGCTGCCGGCGGTGACCGGCGTCGTCAACGCCATCAAGAAGGGCGCGCCGCAGGTCTGGCCGGACAAGGCCGGCAATGTGCTGTTCGACGTCTCGATCGGCGACAAGGCCGCGACCGAAGCAGTGTTTGCCAAGGCGCATGCGGTCGCCGAAATCTCGATTGTCAATCCGCGTGTGGTCGCGAGCTTCATGGAGGCACGCGCTGCCGTGTGCGAATACGACGCCAAGCGCGACCATCTGACGCTGACGGTCGGCAGCCAGGGCAGCCATCGCCTGCGCGACATCCTCTGCCAGAACGTGCTGAACATCCCGACCGACAAGATGCGGGTGATCTGCCCCGACGTCGGCGGCGGTTTTGGCACAAAGCTGTTTCCATACCGGGAATACGCCCTCCTGGCAGTCGCCGCGCGACAGCTGAAGAAAGCGGTGAAATGGGCGGCCGACCGCACCGAGCATTTCATGGGTGATGCGCAAGGCCGCGACAACGTCACCACCGCGAAGATGGCGCTGGCTGAGGACGGCAAGTTCCTCGCGATGGATTGCGACCTGATGGGCGACATGGGCGCGTATCTGTCGACCTTCGGCCCCTACATCCCGCATGGCGGCGCCGGCATGCTGCCGGGCCTCTACGATATCCAGGCGTTCCACTGCCGGGTGCGCACCATCTTCACCAACAGCGTGCCGGTCGACGCCTATCGCGGCGCGGGGCGGCCTGAGGCCGCTTATGTCATCGAGCGCCTCGTGGATGCCTGCGCGCGAAAACTCGACATGACGCCGGACGCCATCCGCCGCAAGAATTTCATTCAGCCGAAGGCGCTGCCGTACAAGACCGCGACCGGCAAGGTCTACGATTCCGGCGACTTCGCCGCGCATCTCAAGCGCGCGATGGAGATCGCCGAGTGGAAGGAGTTTGGAAAGCGCGCAAAGCTCGCCAAGAAGAACGGCCTGATCCGCGGCATCGGGCTTGCGAGCTATGTCGAGGTCTGCGGCACCATGGGCGAGGAGACAGCCAATGTGCGGATGGATCCCAATGGCGACATCACCGTCCTGATCGGCACGCAGTCGAGCGGGCAGGGCCACCAGACCGCCTATGCGCAGATCGTCGCCGAGCAGTTCGGCGTTGCGCCCGAGCGCGTGCACGTCCACCAGGGCGACACCGATATGATCGCCACGGGCCTCGGCACCGGCGGCTCGGCCTCGATTCCCTCAGGCGGTGTCAGCGTCGAGCGTGCGACCCGCGAACTCGGCGCGAAGCTTAAGGAGATCGCGGCGCAGGCGCTGGAGGCCAGCGCCGGCGACCTCGAGATTTCAGAAGGCGTGGTGCGCATCGCCGGCACCGACCGTTCGATCTCGTTCGCCGATCTCGCTAAGCGCCCCGGCGCCGACCCGTCGAAGCTGAACGCGAGTGCAACCTTCGCCAGCGCCGATGGCACCTATCCGAACGGCACGCATGTCGCCGAAGTCGAGATCGATCCGGCCACCGGCATCATCAAAATCGTCAACTACGTGATCGTCGACGATTTCGGCAAGACGCTCAATCCGCTGCTGCTGGCCGGCCAGGTGCATGGCGGCGCCATGCAGGGCATCGGCCAGGCGCTGATGGAGCAGGTGGTCTATGGCGCCAGCGACGGCCAGCTCATCACCGCGACCTTCATGGACTACGCGCTGCCGCGCGCGGCGGACGGGCCTGCGTTCGTGTTCGAGACTGCCAACGTTCCCCTGCACGACCAACCCGCTGGGAGTGAAGGGCGCGGGCGAGGCCGGCGCGATCGGCTCCTGTCCGGCCGTCGTCAACGCCATCGTCGACGGGCTCTGGCGCGAGTACAAGATCGACCACATCGACATGCCCGCGACCGCGGAGCGGGTGTGGATCGCCATCAACGAGCACCATCGCCGTCACAGCCTGTAAACGGCGATCTCCGCGGCGGGAATAAACACCCGCCGCCGGGTTCTATCATGATGGCGCTCCCCCAACCCATACAAGCCGGAGAAACAAGCCGATGAAACGGATGATGATTGTCGTGGGCACGTTGGTGCTAGGTGCGGGCGCCGTGATGGCGCAACAGGAGATTGCCGTCCAGCAGGACAATCTGATGCGCTCGCAGGCCAAGAGCCTCTACACCGTCATCCAGAAGATGACCAAGGGCGACATCCCCTACAACCAGAAGGCCGTCGACGAGGCGATCGCCAATCTCGAGGGCGACGTCGCCAAGATTGCCAAGACGTTCGAGGTCAATCCCAAGCAGGACGTCGTGAACGCGACCTATGGGGCGTCGTCGAAGGTTTGGAAGAACAAAGCCGATTTCGACTCCAAGATCCCACCGGTCCAGAAGGCGATCGCGGACGTCAAGGGCAAGATCACCGACGTGGCGAGCCTGAAGGCCGCCTATACCGCGATCAACGATCGCTGCACCGATTGCCACGAGACCTATCGCGTCAAGCTGAAGTAACAGCACGCACGACACCACAAGCTCAGCGTCATCGCCCGCGAAGGCGGGCGATCCAGTACGCCGCGGCGCTGCTGGGGACGTTTGACGTCTCTGGAATACTGGATTCCCCGCCTTCGCGGGGAATGACAGGGGAGGCGCAGCAAATTCTATTCGCAAGGCCTGACGGATCGCTGTCAGAGCGGCTATCTTCAGCTCGGCCGCCGCGGCGTCGATGCGAGCTGTTGGATGCTGGCGCATCTGGCTCCTGACGACTTTATGACGTCAGGAGTTCCAACGCGGCAGGATCTGAATCAAACAGCGAGACAAGCCATGGTGAAACCGTTCCCGTCGAAGACGCACATCGGCAACCATATGCTGCATCCCGAAACGCTGATGCTGACCTATGGCTATGATCCGCAATTGTCGGAAGGCGCCGTCAAGCCGCCGGTGTTCCTGACCTCCACGTTCGTGTTCAAGACGGCCGAGGATGGGCAGGACTTCTTCGATTTCGTCTCCGGCCGGCGCGAGCCTCCGGAAGGGATGGGTGCGGGCCTGGTCTATTCGCGCTTCAATCATCCCAACAGCGAAATCGTCGAGGACAGGCTCGCGATCTACGAGCGCACCGAGAGCTGTGCGCTGTTCTCATCGGGCATGGCGGCCATCGCAACCACGATCCTGGCTTTCGTCCGCCCTGGCGATGTCATTCTGCACTCCCAGCCGCTCTATGGCGGGACGGAAACCCTGCTGACGAATACGCTTGCGCGTCTGTCGATCGGCGCCGTCGGCTTCGCCGATGGTGTTGACGAAGCTGTGGTCAGCCAGGCCGCGGAAGAGGCCATGGGCAAGGGCCGGGTCTCGATGATCCTGATCGAAACTCCGGCCAACCCGACCAACGGGCTGGTCGACGTCGCGATGATGCGGCGTATCGCCGACGTCATCGGAAAGAAGCAAGGACACGTCCCGATCATCGCCTGCGACAATACGCTGCTCGGACCGGTGTTTCAGCGGCCGATCGAGCACGGCGCGGATATTTCCTTGTACTCGCTCACGAAATATGTCGGCGGTCATTCAGACCTGATCGCGGGCGCCGCGCTCGGCGCGAAGGCGGTCGTGAAAGGCATCAAGGCGCTCCGGGGCGCCATCGGCACCCAGCTCGATCCGCATTCCTGCTGGATGATCAATCGGTCGCTCGAGACGCTGAGCCTGCGGATGGAAAAGGCCGATGCGAATGCGCGCCTCGTGGCCGACTATCTGCGCGACCATCCCAAAGTGGCCAAGGTCCACTATCTCGGTCATCACGAAGCGGCTTCGCCGGCCGGACTTGTGTTCGCGCGGCAATGCTCAGGTGCGGGATCCACGTTCTCGTTCGACATCGTCGGCGGCAAGGCGGCGGCCATGAAATTCCTCAACGCGCTGCAGATCCTCAAGCTGGCGGTGAGCCTTGGTGGAACGGAGTCGCTTGCGAGCCTGCCTGCCACCATGACCCATTCCGGCGTTCCCGCCGATATCCGCCGGAAAATCGGCGTCCTCGATTCCACGATCCGGCTGTCGATCGGCATCGAACACCCCTCGGACCTGATCGCCGACCTCGCGCAGGCGTTGAATGCGGCCGAACCTGACGTGTGACGTATGCGCCAGCGCGGGCTCCGTGAATCGAAAAGGGCGGTTGCGTAAGCAGCCGCCCTTTTGTCGGACAGTGCGAAAGGTTACTTCATCACCTGACCGCGGATCTCTCCGCCCGGATTGGCCGCGGTGTGGATGTTGACGTAGAGCTTGCCGGCCAGGAGATCGGCGGCCTGCGCGTCGGTCAATGTCGCCGAGCCCTCCGCCGGGCTCTTGGCGGCGCCGGGGATCGGGACCGCGACGCCGGCGTTCTTGCCGGCCTCGGCGGGTCCGTGGAAATGGGCGGCGGTGGCGGGGCCGGACAGGCCGGAATAGGTGACCTTCCAGGACAGCTTCTTGCTGGCGGCGTCGTAGTCCAGATCGGCCGTTCCGGTGCCGCTGCTGGTCGTTGCGGGCACCTCGGACTTGGCGTCGAGCGTTGCTTTCAGCTTTTCCGCGCTGGCCGAACCCGCAAAGGCAACGGCGCCGAGCACTGACATGGCGATGACGGTCTTGTTCATGACTCTTCTCCCTGCTGAACCCGTTTGGGCTGCCAAACTTCCAACAGCCGGCATTTCAGTTTATTCCCGTTTCAGGCCGCGGTGGGCTAAATTCTTCGTGGTTGGAGCGACGAAGACATCGGTCATAAGGTTCGCGGCGATGCACGAAGGGACCGTATGTTGCGACGCAACAATCTCCGTGGCGCTGCTCGCCGCACTCGCCGCAGCCGGCGTCTACTGGTGGCTCAGCGCGCCGGTGGTGGCGGCCGCCGGTGGCGCGCCTGCCCACGTGCCTGATCTTGCCAATGGCGAGGTGATGTTCAACGCCGGCGGCTGCGCCTCATGCCATGCCGTCCCCGACCAGCCCGATCGTCTCAGGCTCGGCGGAGGCGTCGCGATCAAGTCGCCGTTCGGAACGTTCTACGCGCCGAACATCTCCTCCGATCCGATCTACGGCATCGGCAAATGGAGCGACGCTGAATTCGTCAACGCGGTGATGCACGGGGTCTCGCCCGACGGACAGCATTATTTTCCGGCCTTTCCCTACACGTCCTATCAGCATGCCAGGCGCGAGGACGTGCTCGATCTCTTCGCCTATCTGAAAACGCTGCCGGCCGTTGCAGGCAAGGTGCGCGACCACGATGTGCGCTTTCCCTTCGACATCCGGCGCAACGTCGGCATCTGGAAACTTTTGTTTATGGACGGCAAGCCTTTCGTCGCCGACAGCGCGAAGTCGCCGCAATGGAATCGTGGCGCCTATCTCGTCAACAGTTTTGGCCATTGCGCGGAATGCCACAGCCCGCGCAATGCGCTTGGCGGCATCATCGCCGGAGAACGCTTCGCCGGCGGGCCCAATCCGGAAGGCGAGGGCTGGGTGCCCAACATCACGCAGAAGGGCCTTGGGGAGTGGAGCGCGAAGGATATTGCTTATCTCCTGAAGACCGGCGAACTCCCCGACGGCGACAGCGTCGGCGGTGCGATGACGCGGGTGATCAAGAACACCTCGCAATTGCCGGACGAGGATCTCGCGGCGATGGCGGACTATCTCAAATCGCTGCCGCCGGTGGACGGTCCGCCGCGACCGAAGCGCAAAGAAGGAAGTTAGGTCGCGCCAAACGCCTTGAAGGTGATGATGGTCAGGGTGTCCTGGATGCCCGGCAGCACCTGCACCTTCTCGTTGACGAAGTGGCCGATATCGGTGTCGTTGTCGACGTAGAACTTCACCAGCAGGTCGTATTGACCGGCCGTGGAATAGATCTCGGAGGCGATCTCGGCTTCGGCAAGCGCATTGGCGACCACATAGGACTGGCCGAGCTTGCATTTGATCTGGACGAAAAAAGGAACCATTGCAGTCACTCCGAAGGCATATCTGACCGGCTAATAGGCCAAAACCGGCCGGATTTGGCAAGCGAACTTGCTGCCTCTGTATATGCGCGCTAGGAGGGGCCATGGTCCCCAGGAAGCGGAAAGTCGGCCCATGATCACCCCCGTGGCGCTCACCATCGCCGGCTCCGATTCGAGCGGCGGTGCCGGCATCCAGGCAGACCTGAAGACCTTTGCCGCGCTCGGTGTCTTCGGCGCTTCCGCCATCACGGCGCTGACGGCGCAGAACACGCGCGGCGTCACCGGCATTCACGCCGTGCCGGCCGAGTTCGTCACCGCGCAGATCGACGCGGTATTCTCCGATCTCGAGGTCGGCGCGGTCAAGATCGGCATGGTGGCGCAGGTCGCAAGCATCGATGCGATCGCGGCCGCACTGTCGCGCTGGAAACCCCAACATATCGTGCTCGATCCCGTGATGGTGGCGACATCGGGTGATCGGCTGCTCGCGTCCGAAGCCATCGACGCCCTGCGCAGCAAACTGATGCCGCTGGCCTCGGTGATCACGCCCAATCTGCCGGAAGCTGCGGCTCTGCTCGACGAGCCGGTCGCGACCAGCGAGGCCGAGATCGAGAGCCAGGGGCGCCGGCTGCTGGCGTTGGGCTGCCGTGCGGTCCTGATCAAGGGCGGGCACGGCGAGGGCGCCGAGAGCACCGACTATTTCGTCGATGCCAAGAATACGATCGCGCTCGCCGCGCCGCGCGTGGCCACAAGCAACACCCATGGTACCGGCTGTTCGCTGTCCTCGGCGGTCGCCGCCGGGCTGGCCAGGGGCGAGGATCTCGAGCGCGCCGTGCGCAACGCCAAGACCTGGATCAGCGCGGCGATCGCGGCCGCCGACCGCTTCAGCGTCGGCCACGGCCACGGGCCGATCCATCATTTCCACAGATTTTACTGAGACCGGCCGCGAGCGCGCGGCCGTTAACCCATCCAGCCAGCAGTTCCGGGTTCTTGCGGAGGTCGCCGCGGCGTGATGTCGCCTGATTGTCGCATGCGACTGATATTCGCGGGGAGGCGAGGCAAGGCGCGATTCGTATCCGAGGGTGCCTCAAAGGTTCAATTGGTCATCCCCCTGTCACGGGACATTGTTACAGGCTGTCGCATGGGAAGTTACGATGTGAGTGACGAGAGCCCTGAGCGGCGCTTTCGCACGTTGTTCATCTCCGACGTTCATCTCGGAGCCCGCGGTTCTCAAGCCGACCTTCTGCTCGACTTCCTGCGCTTCCATGATGCAGACACGATCTACCTCGTCGGCGACATCGTCGACGGCTGGGCGCTGAAATCGAGCTGGCATTGGCCGCAATCGCATAACGACCTGGTCCAGAAGCTTTTGCGCAAGGCGCGCAAGGGCGCCAAGGTCATCTACATCCCGGGCAATCACGACGAGTTCCTGCGCAACTATTACGGCACGCATTTCGGCGGCATCGACGTCATCGAGAACACCGTCCACACCGGCGTGGACGGCAAGCGCTATCTCGTCATCCACGGCGACATCTTCGACCTCGTGGTGCAGAACGCACGCTGGCTCGCCCATCTCGGCGACAAGGCCTACGATTTCGCGATCCAGATGAATCGCTTCGTCAACTTCTTCCGGCGCATGTTCAAAGTGCCCTATTGGTCGCTGTCGCAATGGGCCAAGCAGAAGGTCAAGAACGCCGTCAACTATATCGGCGCGTTCGAGCAGGCGCTCGCGACCGAGGCGCGGCGCCACGACGCCGCCGGCGTGATCTGCGGCCACATCCACTACGCCGTGATCCGCGACGAGGGCGGCATCCGCTACATGAATTGCGGCGACTGGGTCGAGAGCTGCACGGCGCTGGTCGAGCACGACGACGGCCGTTTCGAGATCATCACCTGGGCGGACCAGGCCGAGAAGCCGGCACAGATCCCGCAGATCGCAGCCAAAGCTGCATAACAAGGGCAGCCTGATGCGCATCCTGGTCGCGACCGACGCCTGGCACCCGCAAGTCAACGGTGTGGTTCGGACGCTGACCAAACTGGCTGACGCCGCCAAAAGCCTCGACGTCGAATTCGCATTCCTGACGCCGCAATCGTTCCGCACCTTTGCGATGCCGAGCTATCGTGACGTGCGGCTGGCCATGCCGCGCCCGGCGCGGATCGCGAAGCTGATCGAAGAGGCGCACCCGGACAGCATCCACATCGCGACGGAAGGTCCGATCGGCCTGATGGTCCGCCGCTATTGCCGCCAGCGCAAGCTGCCCTTCACGACCAGCTTCCACACCCGCTTTCCCGAATATGTCCGCGCCCGCGTGCCGGTGCCGGGCTCGCTGATCTGGCGGGCTCTGCGCCGATTCCACAGCCCCAGCCGCGCCGTGATGGCGGCGACGCCTGCGCTCGCCCGCGAGCTGACCGAGCGCGGCTTCGACAATGTGGTGCTGTGGCCCCGCGGCGTCGACACCCATTTGTTCCATCCTCGCGCGATCGATCTCTGTTTGCCGGCACCGGTGTTCCTCTCGGTCGGCCGGGTCGCGGTGGAGAAGAACCTCGAGGCATTCCTTGACCTCGATTTGCCCGGCACCAAGGTGATCGTCGGCGACGGTCCGGGGCGTATCGCGCTGGAGGAGGCCTATCCGGACGCGATCTTCCTCGGCGAAAAACACGGCGAGGAATTGGCGGACATTTACGCGGCCGCCGACGTCTTCGTGTTTCCGAGCAAGACCGACACTTTTGGCCTTGTCCTCTTGGAAGCGCTCGCAAGCGGCCTGCCGGTTGCGGCATTCCCGGTGAAGGGGCCCCGCGACGTGATCGGCGACGCGCCGGTTGGCGTGCTCGATCACGATCTGCGCAGCGCCTGCTTCGCCGCGCTCGACATCTCCCGGCAGGACTGTGTCGAATTCGCCGCCAACTACACCTGGGAAGCCTCGGCCTGGGATTTTATCGACAGCATTTTGGCGGTCGGCGCGGTGCTGCCGGGCCGGAACGGGGCGGAGCCGGCGCGCTTCGTCGCCTGAGCGGAAGAAATCCTCGCGTGGAGGTGTCTTGCCCGCGGCTCGATAGCCGCGATATGGTCGGCCATGACCGAACAGCTCCTCCCGATCGGCCCTGCCGATATCGATGCCGCAGCACGCGTGATCGCGCCCTTCGCGGTCCGCACCCCGCTGCTGTCCTTTCCCGTGCTCAACGAGCGCGTCGGCGCAAAGGTGTTCCTGAAGCCGGAGATGCTCCAGCGCACCGGCTCGTTCAAGTTCCGCGGTGCCTTCAACAAGGTCGCCTCGATCCCACAGGACAAGCGCGCCGGTGGCGTGGTCGCGTTCTCCTCCGGCAACCATGCCCAGGGTGTGGCGGCGGCGGCAAAAATCCTCGACATGCAGGCGACCATCGTGATGCCCGCGGATGCGCCGCTGTCGAAGCGCGAGCGCACCAAATCCTATGGCGCCGAGGTCGTGCTGTACGACCGCGATCGCGACGACCGCGAGGCGATCTCGCGCGGCATCGCCGAGAAGCGCGGCGCGACACTGGTCCGGCCCTATGACGATCCCTTCGTGATCGCCGGCCAGGGCACTGCCGGCCGCGAGATTGCGGAAGACATGGCAGCGCTCGGTCTCGCCCCTGACATCGTGGTCGCGCCGGCCTCCGGCGGCGGCCTAATCGCGGGCGTCGCGACGGCAGTAAAGGCGCGCTATCCGTTAGCCCAAATCGTCGTCGCCGAGCCCGAGTCATTCGACGATCACGGCCTTTCGCTGACCGCAGGTCATCGCGAGCCGCACGGGCCGGCAGGCCGCACCATCTGCGATGCGCTGATGGCCCTGATCCCCGGCGAGATGACGTTTGCGATCAATAGCAAGCTGCTCGCGCGCGGCGTGACCGCGTCGGACAAGGAAGTCGGCGCGGCCGTCGCATTCGCCTATCGCGAGCTGAAGCTCGTGGTCGAGCCGGGCGGAGCGGTAGGATTGGCCGCGCTGCTTGCGGGGCGTCTTGATGTTGCCGGCAAGAACGTCGTCATCGTGCTCTCCGGCGGCAATGTCGATGCCGATCTGTTCGCGGAGCTGGTGGCCTGATTTTCTAATCGTCTCACATGAAGAAGGGGCAGAGCGTTGCCGCTCTGCCCCTTTCTGTATTTTCGTTGGTGCATTCGAACTTGCCGCTTGCTCGGTGCAACCTCTCCCGCTTGCGGCCCGCAAGCGGGGGAGGGAGCGCACCTTCTTCTCCGCGCGATCAGTGCACGAAGCTCCGGCGATTGTTGCCACCACCGTTGTTGCCCTGGCTCTGGTTCATCGACTGGCGAAAATTGTTGCTGCCGCCATTGCCGATCCGGTTGGTCGTGTTGAACTGCGGGTGGGAGTTGTTCTGGATCTGCACCTTGTTCACCGGGTTGTTGTTGATCTTCGCGCCGTTGTTGATGCGGATCGGATTGTTCTGGGTTTGAACTGTGACCGGCTTCGCACCGACGTTCGTGCCGCCCTTGCCGACATTCACCGGCATGCTCACGATCTTGCCAGGAGCGCCGTTGGCAGTGCCGCCATTGCCGAGCTTGCCGATGCCGTTGTTGTCGCCCGGCTTCTGCACGATCGGCAGATTGCCGTTGATCTGCGACCCACCATTGCCCTGCAGCGGCATGTATTTGGGCTGGCCGAGATTGCCGATCTTGAAGGTCGGGTTGATGTTCTGCGGCGCCAGGAACCTGGTCGCCTGCATCAAGGGGATCTGCTTCGGCTGCATCTGGAGCTTCAGCGCGACCTGCGCATAGGGCGTGTTGCCGTAGCTGTCGTAGAAGTGCTTGTAGCCGAGCGGCGAGTTCGCGAGCACCGCCTTGTGCCAGGCCTGCGTGAGCAGCAGGTTGTTGAGCAGCCAGCGGACGTGATCGCACAGCGGGTCGTGCGGATACATCGTGATGAACTCCTGATAGTACTCCGGACGGGCTTCGGACACGACGTAGTCATAGGCCTGGCGCGTCGAGCGGCTCGGCAGGTTGGAGGCCATCTGCACGACCGGCGCATTCACCGGCGCGCGGTTGGCGGCAACAGCGGTGTCGCCGAAGAAGGTGAAGTCGGACGTCAGCGACGAGCTCTCCCAGGGGATCTGTGCGCCGCTGGTGGTCTGGTTCACTTCGAGGCGCACGCGCTTGAACAGCTGCTCGATCGGGACGTTGGGCTCGCGCGCGACGTTCAGGAAAGCTTGCGTGTAGGGGCTGTGGCCGCCCGAGCCGTCCTGCGCTTCGGCGCCCGGCGCGGTCGAGTAGCCGACGATCGAGCCGTTCGGGGCATCGACGATTGCCAAGCCGCGGCCGGCGTCGTTGACGTTGGGGAAGGGGTTGTTGCGGCACGCGTCGAGGATGACGATGCGCATGCGGCTCGGGATCGTCTCCAGCGTCGACATCACGTCGACCAGACGCACCGAATTGTTGACCAGCTCGGTCTGACTCGAGACCTTGGCATCGACGGGAACGAGGTAATTCTCGCCGGCGAGCTGCACGCCGTGACCGGCATAGTAGACCATCGCCACCGTGTTCGGGCCGCGCGCGGACACTTTTGCCGAAAAGTCCTGCACCACACGGAGCATGTCGTTCTGGGTCAGGTCGGTCGCGGCGACCACCTCGAAGCCGGCGGAGTTCAGGAACTTCGCCATCGACTCCGCGTCGTTGTCGGGATTGGCGAGCTGCGGCGCGTTCTGGTAGTTCGAATTGCCGATCACCAGCGCCACCCGCTGCTCAGGGCCTTGCAGCGCGGTGGGAGCTGGCTCGACCGGGGCGACTTGCGCGGAAACAGGGCCGCAGGCGAAGCCGAACAGGCTTCCCAGCAGGCCCGCAGTCATCAGGAAAGGCTTTAGGCGGAACATGGCGTGCTCCTCTGGCACTGATCTCGATACGAGATTGGTTGCGAGGAAGCTTGGCCGCGTTCGAGCCTTTGGTCCGTGATCGCGATCACCGTGGTGGCCTACGTGATCTGGATCACGCTTGGAACCTGCTAGGGTGAGCGGCCGATGTCCGGCCGGGCCGGGGCTCGCCCGCGAATGACATGCTTTTCAAGGAAATGCCGTCACATGTTGAAATCGCTTGATCCGATCCTCACGCCCGACCTGCTCTGGCTGCTCGCGGCCATGGGCCACGGCGACGACCTCGTCTTCGTCGATGCCAATCACCCGGCAACCCGCATCGCGCAGAGCACGAATTCGCAGCGCT
The DNA here is from genome assembly GCF_054056555.1 of Bradyrhizobium sp. LM2.9. Lineage (NCBI taxonomy): Bacteria > Pseudomonadati > Pseudomonadota > Alphaproteobacteria > Hyphomicrobiales > Nitrobacteraceae > Bradyrhizobium > Bradyrhizobium sp. LM2.9. Next base: position 3,203,764 of record NZ_JBSRYJ010000002.1, on the reverse strand, counting down.
TGATCCAGTTGCCGGGCATGACCATGGAGACCGCGATCCGCGCCATCATGTCGGTCTACCCGCTCGACGATTTCGATCCCGATCCGGTGCGCGTGATGATGCCGGTCGACGATCCGCACCGCGTCCCCGACGTGCAGCGCGCGGTGCTGGCCGAGATCGAACGGGCCGCCGGCCGCCCCGTGACGCCCGGAAAACTCGCGCGGCCGGATTTTTACCGGGCAGCGGCAGCGAGCTTTGGCGTCGTGCAGGTCGGCGACAGCAGGGGTTACGGATGCTTCCTGATCAGGAAGGGTGTGGTCAGCTAGGGGAATGCTCCGACCATCCCGATTGGTGCGCGATCGTGCAAATAGCTTGGCACTCGAATTTGAATGGCGTTCCCGGACTCGACTGTCTATCGTCAATCCATGTCGCGCCTTATGTGTCTGTCTGTTGCCGTCGTCCTGTCGCTGTTGCCGGCTGTCGCGCCGGCTGCGTCAATTCAAAAGCGTCCCAAGCAAGCCTGGCATGGCTACGGCTTCCTGCCGGGCTATCGCCAGCCGCTCAGCAACAGCGTTCCGCTCTACAAGCAGAAGGAAGCTATGCGGCGGATGTCGCGCAGCGACCGGCGCCATTGGTACATCGATCCAGTCCCCCAATATTACGGCTGGGACGGCGAGTGGCGCTATTTCGGCCGGCCCGGCTTCGGCGGCGGCCGCTACAATGGCGGCAGTTTTGGGCCGTGCTGGACGCGGACACCGATCGGCGCCGTGTGGAATTGCGGGTGATCGCTGATCATCCGTCATTCCTAGCGTAGCGAAGCAGTCCAGAGTCTTTCCGCGGTGACAATCTGGATTGCTTCGCCGGCTCCTCAATGCCGGTCCCAACTCGCAATGACGTTGAGGAGAGAGTGTTCTCCTCACTCCGCTCTCGTGCCCCGGACGCAGCGCAGCGTCTCTTCGACGGTGCGCTGCAGAGCCGGGGCCCACGTTGCGACGGAAGCTGTGGCTCCTGGGTCCCGGATCTGCGCTTCGCTTGTCCGGGACACGAGACGGAGCATGCCGCGTCCTCTTACGAGAAGAACGCGATCTTCTCGGCCTGGGTCATGCGGCGGATCGGCGCCATGGGATCGTTTGCGGCGGCGCGGGGCTTTTGCAGGATGCCGCTGGCGAGGATGGTGGCGCCGAGTGAGGCTTCCGGGACCGGCGAGGGCATCGGCAGCGTCGTGCTCGGCGCTGCGCCGAATGTCGCGGCAGCTGCCATCGCCGACGCCGGCTGCTCCATCACTTCGGCGGCGGCTTCCGCAATGGCGTTGGTGAGGCGCGCAAGCGATTCCATCGCGATCGGCGCTTCCTCTACGGGCTCCTCCACGACCGGCGCGGCGGCGGGCTCAAGTGCGATCGGCTCCGACATCTCGGCTGCAATGGGCGCTGCGGCCTCCGCAACCATCGGCTCCGGAATGGCCGCTTCCATCTCGACCGGCTCGATGATCTCGTCGAACTCCGGATCTGGCGCGGCCATCTCCAGTGCGATGGCCTCGAGTATGGCGTCGTCCTCGGCTTCCGCGGCGGCGTCGAGCGAAAATTCGTCCGTCACCTCGGCGAAGGCGGCGGGCTCAGCGGCCGGCTCTTCAAAACTGGCGGCTTCAGGCGCGGTCTGGCTCTCGGCGACGATCTCCGGCTCCAGGGCGGCGTCCATCGCCTGCTCGGCAACGGAGAAGGTCTCAGCGACGCCGGCCGCTTCGACGGCTGCTTCGCTGGCCATCGCCGCGGGCGCGGCCTCCACAGGCGGAGCTTCCGTCACGGACGACGGCGCGTCCTGCACCGGGGCCGGCGAGGGGCGCGCAGCCTGCGGCGTTGCGTCGCCTTCGGTCTGGTCGATCCGGTCCTTGAGCAGATCGAATGCGGCCTTGAGGTCGGCACGGGGGTCGATGGTCGAAACTTGCGCGCAGGCCGCCTCGATGGAGGCGAGCTGCGAATCAATCAGGTCGCAGATTCGCCCATCGGCGCCGATCTCGCGCCAGCGCCAGGAGATCTCCTTGATGATGCGGAGGCCGCGCGGGATCGGCGCGAGGCTCGCCTCGAACGCCGCGGGATCGAAGGCCGCGATTGCGATCGTCTCGGCTTCGCGGATCGCGTGCCGGATTGCGACCAGCGCCTCGGGCAGGCGGTCCTCGACCACGGGTTGGCGCTGTGTCGCAAGGGTTTCTTCGATTTTCGCGACCGCGTCGAGCACCATGCGGGTGTCCGCATTGCGGTTGCGCTTGGCGTATTCACCGAGGAACCAGCGGCCGCGCGCGGTCTCCATGAAGGCTTCGCGGATCGCGTCGTAATCCTGCTCGTTCGGCTCGGCCGCGCGGGCAGACATAGGCGAGAGGGCGAATGCTTCGTTGGCCATGTCAATCTCGTCGCGCAAATCACGGCGCGTTACAGTAACGATCATCACGATATCGACCGAATCGCAATTGGTTTGATGGCACCCGAATCACAAATCCCCATCGCGGTATCTCAGAAGCGGCGATTCGCCGTGAGCCTCGCCGTGTTCTACTCGGCCGTGTTCGCGGTGTCGGGTACGCATCTGCCGTTCTTTCCGGTCTGGCTGAAGGCGATCGGCATCGACGCGGCCTGGATCGGCCTTATCAACGCGCTGCCGGCGATCACCCGCTTCACCACGCTGCCGCAAATCACGGCCCTTGCCGAAAAGCGACATGCCATTCGCGCCGGCATCATGGTCTCCGTGCTGGCGACGGCGATCGGATTTACAGCCGTCGGCCTGCAGGGGCAGCCGCTGGCGCTGTTCCTGATCTATGCGCTGACCTGCATGATGTGGACGCCGACGACCCCGTTGACCGATGCCTATGCGCTACGTGGCGTCGCCCGCTACGGGTTCGATTACGGGCCGGTGCGGCTGTGGGGCTCGGCAGCCTTCGCCGCCGGCTCGCTCGCCTGCGGCTATCTCGTAGACCACATCGCGGCGCGCGATCTGATCTGGGTCATCGTCGCTTGGGCCGTTGTTGCGGTCGCCGCCAGCCTTTTGCTGCAGCCGCTCGACGATGTCAGGCGAAGGACGACAACGGCGCGCGCCGGCAAGGCGCTGCTGCACGATGCCGGCTTCTGGGCCATCATCGTTTCGGCCGCGCTGATCCAGGGCAGTCACGTCGCGTACTATACGTTCTCGGCCATCAACTGGCAGGCCCATGGCCTCGGCGGGCTGACGATCGCGGGCCTCTGGACGCTGGGCGTGATCGCCGAGATCATCGTGTTCGCGCTGTCGCCGCGCTTCTCGCTGCACCCGTCCTCGCTCATGGCGATCGGGGGCGCGAGCGCGGTGGTGCGCTGGGTCGTCACCGCGCACGATCCGCCGCTTGCGCTGCTCGCGGTCGTACAGCTCGGCCACGGCCTGACCTTTGGGATGACCATCCTCGGCACCATGAATCTCCTGGTGCAGCGCGTGCCGTCGCATCAGATCGCGCGGGGGCAGGGCTACTACGCCGCGTGCAACGGGCTGCTGGGTGCGACCACCTCGATCGCGTCAGGCGCGATCTACGCCCGCATCGGCGACGGCCTGTATTACGTCATGGCTGCGATGGCCGGCGCCGGTGCACTTCTGATCTGGTCGGCGCGGCACCGACTGAGAGCTCATCCCCAGAGCGAAGAATCCGGCGGATAAACCAGGCTGTCGTCGTACCGAAGGCCATGATCGCGGTCGCGTGCCAGCAGCAGCGGGCCGTCGAGATCGACGAAGCGGGCCTGCGGCGTCACCAGCATTGCCGGCGCCATCGACAGCGAGGTTGCGACCATGCAGCCGATCATGATCTCGAAGCCGAGCGCCTGCGCGGCATCGGCCATCGCCAGCGCCTCGGTGAGGCCGCCGGTCTTGTCGAGCTTGATGTTCACGGCGTCGTAGCGCTCACGCAAGGGTGCGAGCGAGTGGCGGTCATGCACGCTCTCGTCGGCGCAGACCGCGAGCGGCCGTTTGATCCGCGCCAGCGCGTCGTCCTTGCCGGCCGGTAGCGGCTGCTCGACCAGGGTGACGCCGGCGGCCTCGCAGGCCGCGAGATTGTGCTCCAGATTGGCCTCGGTCCAGGCCTCGTTGGCGTCCACGATCAACTCGGATTCGGGGGCGGCCTTGCGCACCGCCGCGATCCGTTCCCCGTCGCCGTCACCGCCGAGCTTGATCTTGAGCAGCGGCCGGTGCGCCGCTTTGGCGGTCGCCGCCGCCATGGCCTCGGGGGTGCCCAGCGAGATCGTGTAGGCCGTGGTGCGCTCGCCCGGCACCGGGCGGTCGAGCAGGCTCCAGGCCCGCAGGCCCGCCGCCTTGGCTTCCAGATCGATCAGGGCGCAATCCAGGGCATTGCGGGCCGCACCGGGCGGCATGGCGGCTTGCAGGGTCCGCCGGGTGAGTCCGCTCGCCACGGCCTCCTGCATGGCCTGGATGGCGGCTAGGGTTACCTCGGGCGTTTCGCCGTAGCGGGGATAGGGCACGCATTCGCCGCGGCCGATCAGGCCGTCCCGGCTCACCTCGGCCACGACGGTTACGGCCTCGGTCTTGGCGCCCCGGCTGATCGTAAAAGTGCCGGCGATGGGAAAGCGCTCGATTCGCGCGGCGAGGGCCGGAACTTTGCTGGAAGTCATTTTGAACTCTGGCGAAATCTGAACCTGCTAGTTACCTCTAGCAACTAAGGTTAACCGGTCCCGGGGACACCTTCTCTGGGTAAGGGCGCGTGCGCAACCATCTGATTTCATCCGTTTCCAGCGCCCCGGCACGGGAGCGGACATCTTGAGCGGCGATCCGAAGCTGGAACGGATTGCGAAAGGCAGCGCGCTGGCACTCTGCGCCACCGGAACCTGGACCGCGAGCTTCGCGCCGGTCCTGGAGCGGATGGTGGCTGACGCCGAGAAGCTCGCGGGCGGTTCGCAAAGCATCTTCATCGACGTTTCCGAGGTGGCCAAGCTGGACACGTTCGGCGCCTGGCTGATCGAACGGCTGCGCCGCAGCCTGACCCAAGGCGCGGTCGAGGCGCAGATCGCGGGGCTGTCCGCCAATTATTCGAGCCTCGTGGACGAGGTGCGGCGGGTCAGGGCGACGCCCGTGATCGACACCAGTGCCGTCACCATCACCGGCATGCTGGAGCAGATCGGCCGGGCCGTGGCTGGCGTTGGCGGCACTGTGGCAGGCCTGATCGACATGCTCGGCGCGGTGCTCGCGGCGGGCGCGCGCACCCTGATTCACCCGCGCTCGTTCCGCCTGACCTCGACCGTGCATCATCTCGAGCAGGTCTGCTGGCGCGCAGTGCCGATCGTGGTGCTGATCACCTTCCTGATCGGCTGCATCATCGCCCAGCAGGGCATCTTCCATTTCCGCAGGTTCGGTGCCGACATCTTCGTCGTCGACATGCTCGGCGTGCTGGTGCTGCGCGAGATCGGCGTGCTCCTGGTCGCGATCATGGTCGCGGGCCGCTCGGGCAGCGCCTACACCGCCGAGCTCGGCTCGATGAAGATGCGCGAGGAGATCGACGCATTGCGCACCATGGGGTTCGACCCGATCGAGGTGCTGGTGCTGCCGCGCATGCTGGCGCTGGTGCTGGCGCTGCCGATTCTGGCCTTCCTCGGTGCCATGGCCGCGCTCTATGGCGGCGGTCTCGTCGCCTGGCTCTATGGCGGCGTCGATCCCGAAGCGTTTTTGCTGCGCCTGCGCGACGCCATCTCGATCGACCATTTCATCGTCGGCATCGTGAAAGCACCGGTGATGGCCGCCGTGATCGGCATCGTCGCCTGTGTCGAAGGGCTCGCCGTGCAGGGCAGCGCGGAATCGCTCGGACAGCACACCACGGCGTCCGTGGTGAAGGGCATCTTCTTCGTCATCGTCATGGACGGCGTGTTCGCCATCTTCTTCGCCTCGATCGGGATGTGACGATGGCGCAGGAAGTTCGAAACGGAATTCAAAACCCGATCATCCGCGTCCGCGACATCACCGTGCAGTTCGGCGCGACGCGCGTGCTCGACGGCCTCGACCTCGACGTCAAGCGCGGCGAGATTCTTGGCTTCGTCGGCCCCTCGGGGGCCGGCAAATCGGTGCTGACGCGCACCATCATCGGCCTCGTGCCGAAGGTCGCAGGCAGCATCGAGGTGTTCGGCGTCGATCTGGATGCCTCCAATATGTCGCAGCGTCGCAACGTGGAGCGGCGCTGGGGCGTGCTGTTCCAGCAGGGCGCGCTGTTCTCCTCGCTGACGGTGCGGCAGAACATCCAGTTTCCGATGCGCGAATATCTGCGGGTCTCGCAGCGGCTGATGGACGAGATCACCATCGCCAAGCTCACCATGGTGGGTCTCAAGCCCGAAGTCGCCGATCGCTTTCCCTCCGAATTGTCGGGCGGCATGATCAAGCGCGTGGCGCTTGCGCGCGCGCTGTCGCTCGATCCGGATCTGGTGTTTCTGGACGAGCCGACCTCAGGCCTGGACCCGATCGGCGCCGGCGACTTCGACGAACTGGTGAGGACCCTCCAGCGCACTTTGGGGCTGACTGTTTTCATGGTAACCCACGATCTCGATAGCCTTTACACAGCATGTGACCGCATCGCCGTTTTAGGGAACGGTAAGATCATTGCGGCAGGGTCGATCGCCGACATGCAGGCCTCGCAGCATCCCTGGCTGAGGCAATATTTCCATGGCAAGCGCGCTCGCGCGGTGATGGGCTGAGGTGCCGGAGTAGCTGATGGAAACGCGTGCAAATTACGTGCTGATCGGATCGTTCACGCTGGCGGTGATCGCCGCTGCGATCGGCTTCGTGTTGTGGTTTCAGTCGTTGCACACCACCAAGCAGCGCAGCCCCCTGCGCGTCGTTTTCGAGGGCCCGGCGGCGGGCCTGCGCAACGGCGGCAGCGTCAATTTCAACGGTATCCGAGTGGGCGAGGTGGTCTCGGTGAAGCTCGACAACCCGCGGCGGGTTGTCGCACTCGCCATGGTCGAGAACAACGCCCCGATCCGCAAGGACACCCTGGTCGGCCTCGAATTCCAGGGCCTGACCGGAGTCGCCGCGATCTCGCTCAAGGGCGGCGAGGAGGCGGCACCTCCGCCACCGCTCGACGAGGACGGTATCCCGTCGCTGACGGCGGATCCCAACAAGCTCCAGGACGTCACCGAGGCGATCCGCGGCACGCTCCAGAACATCAACAAGATCGTCGCCGACAATCAGGAATCGGTGAAGAATTCGCTGAAGAATCTCGAGACCTTCACCAACTCGCTCGCCCGCAACTCCGAGAAGATCGATGGCGTGATGGCCAAGGTCGACGGCGTCATGCTCAAGGCCGACAGCCTCATGCTCGGCCTCAACACGCTCGCCGGCGGCAAGGACGGCGGTGAGCTATTCCTGGCGGTGAAGTCGATCCGCGAACTGGCCGACGATTTCGACAAGCGCTCCGGCGCGCTGATGACCGACGGCCGCCGTACCCTGGGCGACATCAGCCGCGCCGTGAACAATTTCGACCGCAACCCGACCCGCGTGCTGTTCGGCGCCAGCAACAGCGCGCCGGCCGCCGCTCCGCCGCCGCCAGAGCCGCTAAAGCCCGCGACGCCGGAGCGCAGGCGGCAGTAGGGCTTGGCCTGGTCGTAGCGCTCGGTCTCGTGTCCCGGACGCGCTGCAGCGTGTAACGCTGCTGCGCAGAGCCCGGGCCCAGAAGGCAACACGGTACAATGCCGCGATATGGGCCCCGGCTCTGCAGCGCACCGCCGAGGGCGCTGCGCTGCGTCCGGGGCACGAGAGCGAATGATGCGTTCGCTTTTCCCATCCCCACCATTGCACCGGCGTAACTTCAAACAAAACGGAGCCCGCGAGGGCTCCGTTTTTCATTCGCTGTTCGCTATCGCTGCGGGCCGCTTACCCCAGCCGTCCCGCGCTGTGCGCGAGCAGGGTGTAGACCAGACCCGTCTCCGAGGTCAGGTGGTTGCGCAGCTCCTGCGGGCCGCGGCCGTCGCGGGCGACTTCATCGAGCAGGCGTTCGAACTCGGCGACGTAGCGGTCGACCGTGCCCTTGAAGTTGCGATCGGAGCGGTACTTGCGGGCGACCTCGTCAAAAGCCTTCTGGCCGGCGGGCGTGTAGAGGCGCTTGGTGAAGGCCTTGTTCTCGCCGCGCTGGTAGCGGTCCCACATCTCGGCAGCGAGGTTGCGGTCCATCAGCCGGCCGATGTCGAGCGACAGCGATTCCAGCGGATTGCCGCCACCTTGCGGCGCCTGTGGCTGCGGAGCCGGTGCGGCGGTTTGGCGGCCGCGCTGAGCTTCACGTCCGGTCGGCGCACCCTGGTTCGCGTCCGTGCGGCTCAAGAGGTCCGACAGCCAGCCGTCGCGGCCCTGGTCGCTGCCCGCGGGCGCGACCGGCGGAGCTTCGGTGCGGCGCGAGGCCGGCATGCCGAGGTCCGGCGGCGGCAGCGTGGAGGCGCTGCCGGTGTCGCGCATGCGGGTCTCTGTGCTGCGGCCGCCCGCGGTCGCCAGCATCGGCTCTTCCTGGCGCTGCACGCTGGCGCGGCCCGTCGTGGAGACGTCGAGGCCGCGGCCATGCTGGGCCACGATGCGGTTGAGCTCGGCGAGGGCCTCGATCTGGTCGACGATCACCTTGCGCATCTGCGCAGTGCTCTCGGCGGCCTCCTGCGGCATCTCGAGCACGCCGCGGCGCAGCTCGTTGCGGGTAGCTTCGAGCTCGTTGTGCATCTCGAACGCCATCTGCTTCATGCTGGAGACGAGGTTGGTGAACTTCTCGGTCGATTGCTTGAACATCGTATCCGCCTCGTCGGTGGTCTGGCGGTAGATGTCGTGCATGGCCTCGACTGTCTGCCGGTGCTCCTCTTCGGAGGCCGACCGTACCGCCTCGAACTGGCGGGTGATCGCGGCGGAACCGGCGCCGGCCGTCTCGGCCACGACACGGGCGATGTCGCGAGCGCGCTCTTCGGCGGCCGCCAGCGATTCATCGAGCAGGCCGGTGAAGCGCGACAGACGCTGGTCGAGATCGGCCGTGCGCAGGTCGATCGTGGTGACGAGCGATTCCAGCGCCAGCTTGCGTTCGGCGAGCGAGGCGGTGGTGTTCTTGTTGCTCTGCTCCACGACCTGCGCGGCCTCGACGAGTGCCTTGCCGTGCGCGTCGAACTGGGTCGACAGCTCGCCGAGATCCTGGAGCGCCCGCGTGGTCTTGCTGTTGAAGACGTTGAGCTGGTCTTCCAGGTTCTGCGTCGCAGCGCCGTTGCGCGAGGTGACGTCGTTCATCGCCGAGACGAAGTCGGCGACGCGCGTCACCAGCGCCCGCTCGAGCGAGTTGAGGTTGTCGTGCGCACCGGTCAGCACCTCCTGGAGCAGGATATTGCCTTCGCGCAGTCGCTCGAACAGGGCGACCGTGTCGGTGCGCAGGATCTTGCTGGTCTCCTGCATCTCGGTGACGGCCGCGATCGAGACCTGGCGCGACTGGTCGATCGCCGCGCGCGAGGCCTGCTCGAGGTCCTTGAGCGACTTGTTGACGGCACCTGTCGCCATCTCGCTCGCCGAGTTGATGGTCCGTGCCACTTCGGAGCCGTTGCCCATCATCGTCTGCGAGAACGCGTGGCCGCGCGTCTCGATCGACTTCAGCGCGTCGGACGTGACACGATCGATGTCGAGCGTGAGCTGGCTGGTCTTCGAGCCGATCGCGTCCACGAGCGAGCCGCGCTTGGCATCGATCATGTTGGCAAGACGGTCGGACTGCTGCTGCACGTAGGTGACGATCTCGTCGGTCTTGCCGGTCATGGCCTGGCCGAAGCTGCTGCTGGCGGCGAGCACCGAGCGCTCGACGTCCGCCGAGCTCGACTTGACCCGCGAACTTGCCTCGTTGGAGGCGTTGATCAGCGCGTTCTGGGCGTTGAGCGCGCTGGTCTGGATGTCGTTGGTCGCGTTCGCGGTGGCCGTGCTCAGCGTGCGCTCGATCTCGGTCGAGATCGTGCGGATCTGGCTTGCGGCGTCCGCCGACGTCGTGGTCAGCGAGGTCTGCGCCTCGCGTGCGCTGTTGAGGATGGTCGAGGCAGTGTCGGCGCCGACCGAGGTCAGCGTGCGCTCGATATCCGTGGTCAGCGACTTGATCTGGCTCGCTGCGTCCGTCGAGGCGGAGATCAGCGTGCCCTGGGCCTCGCGTACGCCGCTGGTGAGCGCCTCGATGGTGGCGCCGCCGGCGGTCGCCAGCGCGCGCTGCATCTCGGCCGCCAGCGAACGGACCTGGCCGGTCTGCTCCGCGGAGACCGCCAGCAGGGTGCTCTGGGCGTCGCGGGCGCTGGTCGTGATCGTCTCGGCGGTCGACTGGCCGACCTGCGAGAGCGACCGATGCACTTCGGCCGCCAGCGACTTGACCTGGCTCGCCGCATCCGAGGACGCGTTGACGAGCGTGCTCTGGGCTTCGCGGGCGCCGGTCATGATGGTCTCGGCCGTCGCGGTGCCGGCCATCGAGAGCGAGCGCTGCACGTCCGAGGACAGCGCCTTGATCTGGTTGGCGGTCTCGCTCGAGGCCGCGATCAGCGTGCTCTGCGCATCGCGGGCGCCGGCGGTGATCGATTCCGCCGTGGAGGAGCCGGCCATCGACAGCGAGCGCTGCACGTCGGCGGTGAGGGTCTTGACGTGGTTGGCCGCGTCCGAGGACGCCGTGACCAGCGTGGTCTGCACCTCGCGGGCACCTGCCAGGATCGAGGCGGCGGTTGCCGAGCCCGCCGACGACAGCGTGCGTTCGACGTCGGCCGCGAGCCCCTTGATCTGGTTGGAGGCCTCGCCGGATGCGGCGACCAGCGTCGACTGTGCTTCGCGGGCGCTGCTCAGGATCGAGTTCGCGGCACCGGTACCGACCGCGGTCAGCGCGCGCTCGACCTCGGCGGAGGTCATCTTGAGCTGGGCGTTGACGTCGGAGGAAACCGTCATCAGCGACTGCTGCGCGGTGCGCGCACCGGTCTGGATGGTCTCGCTGGTGTTGACCACGAGGTTGGTGAGCGAGCGCTCGGCGTCCTCGACATGCGAGCGGATCGCGGTCGAGATCATCTCGGCGCGGGACATCATGTCCTCGCTGGCCTGGCGTCCGCTGCTCTCGATGCGGCCGGCGACTGCCTCGACGCGCGAGCCGAGCAGGTCCTCGAACTGCGCCACGCGCATGTCGATGTCGCTGGCGACCGATCCGACCTTGGTCTCGATGGCCTGGTGGATGTCCTGGAAGCGCGCCGTGACCGTGTCGGTCAGATGCATGCTGCGGCCGTCGATGAGTTCGCCGACGCTGGTGATGCGGCGGTCGACCGCCTCGATCGCCTGCGCGGTGCCGTCCGTGAGCGTCGAGGTCAGGAGGGTGAGGCGGGTGTCGATCGACTGCACGGCCTGCGAGGCGCCGTTCGTCACCGCGGTGGTCAGGTAGGTGAGGCGGGTGTCGATGGATTCGAGCGCCTGCGAGGCGCCGCCGGTGAGGGTGGTCGTCAGATGCGTCAGCCGCGTATCGATCGTCTGGATGGTCTGCGATGCGCCATCGGTCAGCGAGGTCGCGAGGTAGTTGAGGCGGGTGTCGATCGTCTCGATCGCCTGCGATGCGCCATCGGTCAGCGACGTCGTGAGGTGGGTGAGGCGGGAGTCGATCGACTGGATCGCCTGCGCGGCACCGTCGGTCAGCGACGAGGAAAGCGTGTTGAGCCGTCCGTCGATGGTCTCGGTGACCGACATTCGCACGGGTATCGAACGACTGTTCGAGCGCGGCGACGCGGCCGACGAGCTGTTCGTCGAAGGTCTTGATGTGACCGTCGATTGCAGAGTCGAGGCCGGATATCTTGCCGTTCAGCGAGGCATCGAAGTTGGTGACACGTTCGCCGATCGTGGTCTCGAACTGCACCAGGCGCTGGTCGAGGACAGCCGTGATCGCGCCGCCGTTGGAGGTGAAGCGGGTGTCGAAATTGTCGATATAGCTCTTCAGGCTCTCGTGGATGTCCTGGGTGCGCTGGCCCATGCGATCGACGATCTCGCCGCCGAACGTCTTCACGGTGCGGTCGAATTCGGAGATGTGGCGGGTGATCAATGCGCCCAGCGTGCCGGAGTCGCGGGCGAATTTCTCGACCAGCTCGCTGCCCTGGTTCCTCACCAGTTCGTCGAAGGCGCTCATCTGGAGCGACAGCGAGTCGTGCGCGGTCTCGGTCTGGCTGACGACCTTGGCGACCAGCGTGTTGACGGTGGCGTCGAGCGCTTCGCTCGCCTTGTCGCCGGAGGTCATGATGTGGCCGGCGAGGCGGTTGCCGGCGTCGTCGATCTTGGCGGAGAGGTCGTTGGAGCGCAGCTCGAGCTCGAGCAGCAGCGAGTCCGACGAATTCTTCAGGCTGTCGTGCACCTGCTCGGTGCGCTCGGAGATGCCGTCGACGATCGCGGCGGAGCGCTGCTCGAACTCGCCGGTGATGCGGTCGATGCGCTCGTTCAGCATCTCGTGGACGCGGTCGGCGAGGTCGACGAACTCGTCGTGGACGTGGCCGGTCTTGAAATTGAGGCTGGTGGTCAGCCGCTCGCTGGCGTCGAGCACCGCGCGCGTGGTCTCGTTGCTGGCCTCTTCGAGGCGGTCGAGCAGGTCTCCGCCGCGCTCGCCGAGCGCGAGGATCATGTTGTCGCCGGCGTTGCTGAGTGCACCGGTGATGTGGGCGCCGCGCTCTTCGAGCGCGCCGGTGATGGACTTGGCGACCTCGTCGACGCGCGAGGCGATCGCGTCCGAGATCAGCGCGATGTCATGGCGCAGATCGATCTGCACGCCGGAGATGGCGCTGCGGACCTGCTCGGCCTGGCCGACCAGATTGTCGCGCTGATGCGCGATGTCCTGGAGCAGGGCGCGGATGCGCACTTCGTTGTCGGAATAGGCGCGTTCGAGCGCCGCGACCTCGTTGGCGACCAGCGTCTCGAGTTCGCCGGCGCGCGCGATCGCGCGCTCGATGCCGTCGCCCATCGCCGCAACCTCGCGGCGGATGGCCTGGCCGACGGTCACCATGGAATCCGAAGCCGAGCCTTCCGGCTCGGAGAAGCGGATCGCAACCTGCGCCATCGCCTGCGCGACCGAGCTCATTTGCTGACCGCGCCAGACGAGGCTCGCGAGGAAGAAGAACAGCATGATCGGCGCGAAGAACATAGTGACGAGGCCGGCAATGGCCAACACGCCGCCGCTCTGCCCCATCGCCGCCTGGATCGAAGGCAGGAAGCCGACCGTCAGCGCGGCGCAGGCCGCGAGCCAGATGACGGTGAAGATTGTCGCGCCGGTGTAGATGTTGCGGGTCGGGCGTCCCGTCTGCAACGTCTGCAAGAGCTGGCCGATGGTCGCACGGTCGTCATTGGCGGCGCGGCGCGAGGAGCGCGGCTCCTCGATCTGGTCGAACATCGCGCGTTCGTTCGCGGCAGGACGCGGGTCGAAGCTCGGTTCGTCGAACATCGGGGGGGTCGGTGGCGCGGCCGGAGGCGACGTTTCGTTACGCATCGAGGCGTTGCGGCTGGTGTCCGCAGCCGTGTCGCTGATGTTCAGGGCTTCCTGGATCGCAGAAAGCGCATCTTCTGTCGGGTCTTTGACCTTTTTCGGAGTGTTTGCCATGTTCAGTCCGAGCCCTCGTTACTTGTACGCGTCCCTCCGCGAGCTCTGCGCGCTACGCAAGCCCACAGTCCGGATCATGCCGCTTGCGCGGATTTCCGAGCCGTCCCCACCCGGACGGCTTGTCCGCCAATTTCCAAAACATCCTATTGGCAGAGCGTCGCGAATGAAATGGCTGCGATTAAGACATTCTTAATCATCGTTAACAGGATCGCGCCGTAACGCCTTAGCAATACATGAAATTCTCCACCGGACTCGCCGGATTGCGGCAACTTTTCGTCAATAAACAGGCGGATTTGCGCAAAACAGCCGGAACACTTCGTTAACCATTTCCATGCTTCGGTGGAGGGAACCTGACCGCCGAACCGGCGGACATCGCGCGATGCCGGGGCCTGCGCCATGATGCCTGAACTGCAACGGATGGACTGGATGCCCTCGCCCCCGCTTGCACCCATCGACAACCTGCTCGACCTCGATCACCTCTCCCGCATGACGCTCGGCGACGTTGAGCTGGAACAGGAAGTGCTGGCGATGTTTGCCGAGCAGGCGGTCCGCCTGATTGCGGCTATGGCAGCGCTGCCGAGTGATGCCGGCGCACTCGCCCACAAGCTCAAGGGCTCGGCGCGCGGGATCGGCGCTTTTGCGGTGGCGGATGCCGCAGCCAGCCTCGAGACCGCGATCCGGACCGGCCAGGGCCGGCCCCACGCCTTCGCCGCGCTGAAAGAGGCGGTGACCGAGGCTCGCGCCGCCATCGAGACGATCCTGAAGCCTTAGGACGACAGGGCCGACCCGTGCCCTAGTCTTTTGTTTTGACGGGTTTTCTTGCCGCGAAGCGGGATTAACGTCTTATCAAAACGCTATGGCGCCGGGCTGACCGACCCGTTATAGGACAGCCCGGACCCTCCTTCATTCCCAAGATCGCGGCAGTACGAGCACACATGGCCAAAATTCACTTTGTCGATCACAAGGGCGAAACCCGTACGGTGGACGTCGAGAACGGCGCGACCGTGATGGAAGCCGCCATCCGCAACAGCATTCCCGGCATCGAGGCTGAATGCGGTGGCGCCTGCGCCTGCGCCACCTGCCATGTCTATGTCGACGAAGCCTGGCGCGAGAAGGTCGGCAGCCCGACACCGATGGAAGAGGACATGCTCGACTTCGGCTTCGACGTGCGCCCGAACTCGCGCCTGTCCTGCCAGATCAAGGTCTCCGACGAACTCGACGGCCTCGTCGTGGCGACGCCGGAACGCCAGGCCTAACTCTCCGTAGTTATCATGTGCTCGGCGGCGCGACCTCAATGCCGCGCTTGTGCCAGGGCCTGAGCTTCTCGAGCACTTCTGAGGTCAGCGGTGCCGGCCGTCGCGTCGTCTCGTCGAGCATGACGCCGACTGACGTCGCAGACGCAATACATTTCCCGTTCGAAAACACGACCTGCTCGAAGGTCACCGATGTCCGCCCGAGCTTCACCACGCCGAGGCCGAGCTCGATCGTATTCGGCCAGTGCAACTCGGCGCGAAAATGCATGTCGAGCCGCACCATGATCCAGGCAAGTCCCGGCGGCGTCAGGCCGTATTCCGGAAGCTTCATCAGCGTGACACGGCCGGTCTCGAAATAGGTGGCGTAGACCGCGTTGTTGACGTGCTGGTTTGGATCGAGATCACCGAAGCGGACATTGTCGCTGAGGCGAAAAGGGTAGTCCTCCAGGTGCGGCGTCGTATCGAGGCGGCGTGGTGCGTTCACCGATTGATCTCCGTCATATCGTTGCTCGTTACAGCCCAGTTATCCTGACCCGGCAAGTGGGCGCGGCTGCGGGGCGCACCCGCTTTTATGCCTTCCCTGATCCATCCCCGTTGGCTAGACAGGCAGGGTCACCTCTGCCCGCCGGGCGCCGTGCCACCGATAACGACCGATAAAGAGACGACATGAGCGATGTGATCAAAACCGATGTGCTGATTATTGGCGCCGGCCCCTGCGGTCTGTTCGCCGCCTTCGAGCTTGGCCTTCTCGACATGAAGGCGCATTTCGTCGACATCCTCGACAAGGTCGGCGGCCAGTGCGCCGAGCTCTATCCGGAAAAACCGATCTACGACATTCCCGGCATTCCGCAGGTTTCGGGCCAGGGTCTCACCGAGGCGCTGATGGAGCAGATCAAGCCGTTCCATCCGACCTTCCATCTTGGCGAGATGATCGAGACCGTGGAGAAGATCGGCGATCCCCTGTTTCGCTGCACCACCGACGCCGGCAAGGTGTTCGAATGCAAGGTGCTGGTGATCGCTGCCGGCGGAGGCTCGTTCCAGCCCAAGCGTCCGCCGGTGCCGGGGATCGAAGCCTATGAAGGAAGCTCGGTGCACTACGCCGTGCGCAAGATGGAGACGTTCCGCGACAAGAACGTGCTGATCGTCGGCGGCGGCGATTCCGCGCTCGACTGGACGCTCAATCTGCATCCGATTGCCAACCGCATCACGCTGCTGCACCGTCGCGACGATTTTCGCGCCGCCCCCCACAGCGTCGAGCAGATGCGCGCGCTGGTCGCTGGCGGCAAGATGGATCTGCGGCTCGGCCAGGTCACCGCGCTGTCAGGCAACGAGGGCAAGCTGACCGGTGCCACGATCAAGGGCAACGACAACAATGTGACCGATATTGCCTGCGACACCATGCTGCCGTTCTTCGGGCTGACCATGAAACTCGGTCCGGTCGCGAACTGGGGCATCTCGCTGGAGAACAATCTGGTGCCGGTCGAGACGTCCGCGTTCGAGACAAATGTGCGCGGCATCTTCGCGATCGGCGACATCAACACCTATCCCGGCAAGCTCAAGCTGATCCTGTGCGGTTTCCACGAGGGCGCGCTGATGTCGCAAAAAGCCCATCGCTATGTCTATCCGGAGAAGCGGCTCGTGTTCCAGTACACGACTTCGTCCTCCAGCCTGCAAAAGAAGCTCGGTGTCAACTGACGGCGGCGAGCGGGGAGGCGGTGCCCATGTTTCTGGTGCTGGAACCGTTCGCGAAATCGCCGTAGTCTGCGGCCATTGGAGTGACGGCTCAGCAGGGCGATTGGCTTAGCAAGGTGATGATAATGCGGAATCTCTTTTCCAGCTTTCGGCTGTTCTCGCTCCTCGCGCTCGCGATGTCGCTCGGTGCGGTGAGCCCGGCTGCGGCGCAAGTCCAGCAGCCAACCGCCGCGGGTCTTTGGCAGAAGGTCGAAGACGGCAAGACGGTGGGATGGTTTCTCTTCATCGACCACAGCGGTGTGTTCGAAGGCGTGATCGCAAAAACCTTTCCGCGGCCCGGCGACGATCCGAACGAGATCTGCGCGAAATGCACGGACGATCGCAAGAACGCGCCGGTGCTCGGGCTCTCCTTCATCCGCGACATGAAGCGCGACGGCTTGAAGTACGACGGCGGCAACGTGGTCAATCCGCGCGACGGCAACGTCTGGAAGGCCAAGATGACGGTCAGCCCTGATGGCCAGACGCTGACGATGCGCGGCTTCCTCGGCATCTCCCTGTTCGGCAAGGACGAGACCTGGACGCGTCTGCCCGACGCCAACATTGCCCAGGTCGACCCCACCATCGTCGCGAAGTATCTTCCGGCGCAAGCGACCGCCGCGACCAAGCCCGTGCCGGCGCCCGCGGCGAAGAAGGGCGGCGCGATGATGGCGCCCGCGCCCAAGCAGTAGGACGTTCCCGCTTAGCTCCGCTGTCATTCCCCGCGGGAGTCGTCGTGCGGTGACGCGTCGGTCGTGCCCTACGCGCTGAAAATGGACTCTCGCACCACTACGTCCGCGCGGCGGCGCACGTCCGGATTGAGCGCAAGCCCGAGGCCGGGCGCACGCGGCGCAGACACGATGCCGTTGTTCACCGTCGGAAGAGCGGTGACGAGATCGCGATACCAGGTCGAGAGCGTCGCGCGCACGACCTCCTGGAAGATCGCGGTCGGCGCATGCAGCGCCAGATGCAGCCCCGCCATCAGCGCGACCGGGCCGGTACAATCGTGCGGGGCGAGCGGCTTGTTGTAGGCTTCGGCCAGGGCGGCGATTTTGCGCGCCTCGGTCAATCCGCCACACCAGGCGATGTCGAGCATCACCACGTCGATGGCGTCGGCTGCAAGCAGATTGCGGAAGCTCGCCGCGCCCGCCAGCGTTTCGCTGCCGCAGATCGGCGTTTTCACGCGCCGTCTGAGGTCGGCAAGGCCCTGCACATCGTCCATCTTGCCGAGGGGATCCTCGACCCAGAACACGCCGTAATCTTCGAGCGCGCGGCAGATGCGCTCGGCGGTCTGCGCGCCCCACAGGCTGTGCAGCTCGCACATGATCTCGATGCGTTCGCCGACGGCGGCGCGGATCTTCCGGAACGGTTCGAGACCGGTTTTGAGGTCGATCAGGGAAATCGAATGGCCGCCATTGGCGGCAAAGGGGTCGAATGGCCAGATCTTCATGGCGCCATAGCCTTCGCTCAAAAGGCTTTCGGCGAGCGCTCCGGCGTCGCGCATGAAGGCGATCTGATCGTCATAGGGGCCGAGCGCGGTGTCGTCCGCACCGATCTCGCGGCGCCTGGCGCTCTTTGTATTGTAGGCGTAGCCGGCGCAAGTGTTGTAGGCGCGGATTTCGAGTCGGCTCGCGCCGCCGAGCGCCTCGTGCACGGGAATGCCGTGGCGCTGGCCCTTGAGGTCCCACAGCGCGATGTCGATGGCGCTGGCGGCGCGCACCTCGGCGCTGACACTGTGGAAGCCGAGATACGGCGTCAGCAACTGACGCGATACGGCTTCGATGCGGCGGGAATCCTGGCCGAGCACCAGCGGTGCTGCGAGCTCATGGACGGCAGCCTCAACGGCCTGCGCCCCTCGAAAGCTCTCGCCGAGGCCGGTGAGCCCTTCGTCCGTTTCGATTTCGACCCAGATCAGGTTGGGCCGTTCCTCGATGCGGATGGTGCGCAAGGTCGTGATGCGGGACATTGAGACGTCCTCTTGATTTTCGGTCAGTGTCTACGCGCGGCGCTCACGTCACCGGCGCCGGATTGAACAGCGTGAGATCGTTGTGGATGCCCCAGCGATCCGACCAGGGTTGCGTGCGGCCGCTGGCGACGTCGAGGATCAAGCGGAACAGGTCCCAGCCGGTTTCCTCGATGGTCTTCTCGCCGGTGGCGATGCCGCCGGCATCGAAATCGATCAGGTCCTTCCAGCGGCGCGCAAGCTCGCTGCGGGTCGCGACCTTGATCACGGGCGCAGCCGCAAGGCCGTAAGGCGTGCCGCGGCCGGTGGTGAACACTTGCAGCGTCATGCCGGAGGCGAGCTGGAGCGTGCCGCAGATGAAGTCGGACGCAGGCGTTGCCGCGAACAGCATGCCCTTCTGCGTCGCCTTCTCGCCGGGCGAGAGCACGCCGGTGATGGCGCTCGATCCGGACTTGACGATCGAGCCCAATGACTTCTCGACGATGTTGGCAAGCCCGCCCTTCTTGTTGCCGGGCGTTGTGTTGGCGCTGCGATCGGCGCCGCCGCGGGCCAGATAGGAATCGTACCAGGCCATCTCGCGCACCAGCGCGCGGCCTACGTCCTCGTTGATGGCGCGTCGGGTGAGCAGCTGGATCGCATCGCGCACTTCGGTGACTTCGGAGAACATCACGGTGGCGCCGGCACGCACCAGCAGGTCCGCGGCGAAGCCGACGGCCGGGTTCGCGGTGACGCCGGAGAAGGCGTCGCTACCGCCGCATTGCAGGCCGATGACGAGATCGGCGGCCGGGCAGGTCTCGCGGGTGCGCTTGTTGAGGATTTTCAGGCGGGCTTCGGCCTGGGTCATGATCGCGTCGACGATCGCGCCAAACCCGTCGAAGGCTTCGTCCTGCATGCGCACGATGGCGTTGCTGACGCCTTCGGGCACCAGGCGCTCGGGCGCGAGCTTTTCGCAGCCGAGGCTGATGACCAGGATCTCGCCACCGAAGTTCGGGTTCTGCGCGATGTTTTGCAGCGTGCGGATCGGAATCACGGCGTCGGGCGCGTTGATGGCGACGCCGCAGCCATAGGCATGCGTCAGCGGCACGACGTCATCGACGTTCGGGTACTTCGGCAGCAGCTCGGCGCGGATGCGCTTGACCGCATATTCCATCGTACCCTTGACGCATTGCACGGAGGAGGAGATGCCGAGAATGTTCTTGGTGCCGACCGAGCCGTCGGAATTGCGGAAGCCCTCGAAGGTAAAACCTTCGAGCGGCGGCAGCGGCGCGGGCACGGCGGTCGAGATTTCGAGCTTGTCGAGGGCAGGGGCCTCCGGCATGCGGATGCGCGCCTCGTCCACCCATTCGCCGGCCAGGATCGGCGAGAGCGCGTGGCCGATCACCTCGCCGTAGCGGATGATCGGCTGATCCTGTGCAATGTCGACCAGGGCCGTCTTGTGTCCTTGCGGCACGAAGGCGCGCAGCGTCAGCCCGCAGGCAAAGCGGGAGCCGGCGGGAAGCCCGAAATCATTGACCACGATCGCGACATTGTCGCGCTCGTGGAGCTTGATGTAGCGCGGCTGCTCTTTCGCTGCGACGTCCTGGTCCATTTGATATTCCCCGTGGTTAGCCGGGATACGTATAGGCGGTCTTCACCGTCGTGTAGAACTCGCGGGCGTACGAGCCCTGCTCGCGGGCACCGTAGCTCGAACCCTTCCGGCCGCCGAACGGCACGTGATAGTCGACGCCGGCGGTCGGCAGATTGACCATCACCATGCCGGACTCGCTGTTGCGCTTGTAGTGCGAGGCGTATTTCAGGCTGGAGGTGCAGATGCCGGAAGCGAGGCCGAACTCGGTGTCGTTGGAGATCGCCAGCGCCTCCTCGTAGTTCTTGGCGCGAATGACGGTAGCCACCGGCCCGAAGATCTCTTCGCGCGCGATGCGCATGTTGTTGTTGGCTTCGGTGAACAGCGCCGGCTGGAGGTAGTGGCCGGGCGTCTCGCGCTTGAGCAGCTCGCCGCCCCAGGCGAGCTTGGCGCCTTCGTCCTGGCCGATCTTGATGTAGCGCAGGTCCTGGTCGAGCTGGCTCTGGTCGACAACGGGGCCGATATGCACGCCGGCCTTGAGCGCGTCGTCCACCGACAGGCCCTTCAGGCGCTCGGCCATTGCGGCGACGAAGCGGTCATGGATGCCTTCGGTGACGATCAGGCGAGACGAAGCAGTGCAGCGCTGGCCGGTCGAGAAATAGGCGCCGTTGACGGCGACCTCGACGGCGGTCTTGAGATCGGCGTCGTCGAGCACGACCAGCGGGTTCTTGCCGCCCATCTCGAGCTGGAACTTCTTCATCGGGTTCGAGAGCACGCAGGCCTGCGCGATCTTGCGCCCCGTCTGCACCGAGCCGGTGAAGGAGATCGCCGCGACATCCGGGTGCTCAAGCAGGGTCTGCCCGACCACCGAGCCGGAGCCGATCACGAGGTTGAACACGCCGGCAGGAATGCCGGAACGGGTGATGATCTCGGACAGCGCATGCGCCGAGCCCGGCACCAGCTCGGCCGGCTTGAACACGACGGTGTTGCCGTAGCAGAGCGCCGGCGCGATCTTCCAGGCGGGGATCGCGATCGGGAAATTCCAGGGCGTGATCATGCCGACGACTCCGACCGGCTCACGGGTGAGCTCGACGTCGATGCCGGGACGCACCGAGGCGCCCTTCTCGCCGATCAGGCGCAGCGCTTCGCCGGCGAAGAACGCAAAAATCTGGCCGGCGCGCGCGACCTCGCCGATGCCCTCGGGCAGGGTCTTGCCTTCCTCGCGGGCGAGCAGGCGGCCGAGCTCTTCCTTGCGGGCGATGATCTCGAGAGAGATCTTGTTCAGCGCGTCATAGCGCACCTGCGGCGTCGACTGCGCCCAGGCGGGGAAGGCGGCCTTGGCGGCGGCGACGGCCTTCTCGGTCTGCGCCTTGTCGGCCTTGGCGTATTCGCCGACGACGTCGTTGGTGTTGGAGGGGTTGATGTTCCTGGTGACGGCGGAGCCATCGACCCATTCGCCGCCGATGAAGTTCTTCAGGATCGCAGTCATGTTGTCCTCCTTATTTGAGAAGCATGATCCTTATCGGAAAACCGGTGTCCACTTTTCCGGGATCATGCCTGAATTCTTAACGCACGAGGCAGGGACGCTTGTCGTCGAAGGTCCAGCCGGGGATCAGGTCCTGCATGGCAATAGCGTCATCGCGGGCGCCGAGTCCATGCTGCTTGTAGAGGTCATGCGCTGCGTCGATGGCGGCCCTGTCGATTTCGATACCCAGGCCCGGCCTGTCAGGCACGGCGATCTTGCCGCCGTTGATCTGGAGCGGCTCCTTGGTCAGCGCCTGGCCGTCCTGCCAGATCCAGTGGGTGTCGATCGCAGTGACCTTGCCGGGGGCGGCGGCGCCGACATGGGTGAACATGGCGAGCGAGATGTCGAAATGGTTGTTGGAGTGCGAGCCCCAGGTCAGGCCGTTGTCGCGGCAGGTCTGGGCTACGCGCACCGAGCCTTGCATGGTCCAGAAATGGGGATCGGCCAGCGGAATGTCCACCGCGCCCAGCCGCAACGCATGAGAGAGCTGCCGCCAGTCGGTGGCGATCATGTTGGTCGCGGTCGGCAGGCCAGTTGCACGGCGGAACTCGGCCATGATCTCACGGCCGGAGAAGCGCGCTTTCCGCGCCGCAGGGGTCCTCGGCATAGGCGAGGATGCCGTGCATGTCCTTGCAGAGGCTGACAGCCTCGTCGAGCGACCATGCGCCGTTCGGATCGAGCGTCACGCGCGCGTTCGGAAAGCGCCTGGCGATCGCGGTGACGGCTTCGATCTCCTGCTCGCCGCGCAGCACGCCGCCCTTCAGCTTGAAATCGGCGAAGCCGTAATGGTCGTGGGTGGCTTCCGCGAGCCGCACCACGGTTTCCGGCGTCATCGCCTGCTGATGGCGGAGGTTGAACCATTCGGCCTTGCCCGTCTCGCCCTTGACGTAGGCGAGTTTGCTCTTGCCGATGTCGCCGACGAAGAAGAGATAGCCGAGCGTCTCGACGCTGTTGCGCTGCTGGCCCTCGCCGAGCAGGGCTGCGACCGGCAGGTCGAGATGCTGCCCGAGCAAATCGAGCAGCGCGGACTCCACGGCCGTGACGGCGTGGATCATGACCCGGAGATCAAAAGTCTGCTTGCCGCGGCCGCCGGAATCGCGATCGGCGAAGGCCGTCCTGATATCGGCGAGGATGTTGTTCATCGCGCCGACGGTCTTGCCGATCACGAGATCACGGGCGTCCTGCAGCGTCTGCCAGATCTTCTGCCCGCCCGGCACCTCGCCGAGGCCGGTGTGACCGGCATTGTCGGTGAGGATGACGATGTTGCGGGTGAAGAACGGCGCGTGCGCGCCGCTCAGATTGAGGAGCATGCTGTCACGGCCCGCGACCGGGATCACTTGCATCGCCGTGACGACCGGTGCACCCGAGATTTCAGTCTGGGCCATCGCACGCTCCTCCCTGTTGTGTTCTATCGTTATTCTGCCGCCTGTTGTGACGATCGAATGGCGGGCAGGTTCTTCACCAGCGCGGCCACTTCTGCGATCTCCTGCTCGGAGAGGTCGGTGAGCGGCGGGCGGACCGGACCGGAATCGCGGCCGATCACCTTCATGCCGGCCTTGATGATCGAGACCGCATAGCCCTTCTTGCGGTTGCGGATCGCGATCAGCGGCAGGATGAAATCCTTCAGCCCGGCGTGGATCGTCGCATGGTCGCGCTTGCGCACGGCGGCGTAGAAGTTGGTGGCGAATTCCGGAACGAAGTTGAACACGGCGGAGGAGTAGGTCGTCACGCCCATGTCGAGATAGGGCAGCGCGAACGTCTCCGCGGTCGGCAGGCCCCCGATATAGGTGAGGCGATCGCCGAGCTTGGTGTAGACGCGGGTCATCAGCTCGATGTCGCCGATGCCGTCCTTGTAGCCGACGAGGTTCGGGCAGCGCTCGGCAAGGCGAGCGAGCGTATCGGGCTGAAGGATCGCGTTGTCGCGGTTGTAGACGATGACGCCGATCTTCACGGAGGCGCAGATCGCTTCGACATGGGCAGCGAGGCCGTCCTGCTCGGCATGGGTGAGATAGGGCGGCAGCAGTAGCAGGCCGTCGGCGCCGGCCTTCTCGGCGCCGATCGCGATCTCGCGCGCGGTGGCGGTGCCGTAGCCGGTGCCGGCGAGCACGGGCACGCGGCCCTTGGTCTCGTCCACGGCGATCTTGACGATATGCGGAACCTCTGCCGCCGTCAGCGAGAAGAACTCGCCGGTGCCGCCGGCGGCGAACAGGCCGGCAACGTCATAGCCGCACAGCCAGTCCATGTTGGCGCGGTAGGTCGTCTCGTCGAAGGAGTAATCCGCCTTGAACGGTGTGACGGGGAAAGACAGGAGGCCGGATCCGATCTTCTGGGCCATTTCCTGCGGGGTCATCTTGCTCATGGGCGCTGCTCCCTTGTCTCATGTTGTGGAGGACGCAAGCCTGCGCGTCCATGCGCCGTGGTTTAGGAGACCGTTCGATGCGCGTCCAAGCCAAAGCCTATATCGACCAATGCGAAATCAGCATCAATCTTCCCTCGCCTCCGCCGAGGACAATTCGCTCGCGATTTTGACGAGCGCCGAGAGCAGCGGATTCTCGTCGTTGCGCCGCCAGACCATGAACAGCTCGACGGGAACGCGCGTGCGCAGCTTCAGCGGCCGCAGGCGGACGTCCGCGATCTTCAGGCTCGCCGCCGCTGCCGGCACGATCGCAAGGCCGAGGCCGGCGCGCACCATGGCGAGGATCGAGTGGATCTGGCTCAGGTGCTGCACGTAGCGCGGCAAAATGTCGGCGCGGGTGAACATCGCCACCAGCACGTCGTGAAAATAGCGGCTCTCATAGGGCGAATACATCACGAAGGGCTGGTTGTCGAAATCCTTGATGGTGATGCTCTCGGCATTCGCCAGCGGATGTTTTTTCGGGATCGCGGCGAGCAGGGGCTCGGCGACGACGCGGCGGCTGGCGATCTCGGGACGCGCGATCGGAGGCCTGAGCAGGCCGGCATCGATCTGGCCCGAGGACAGCGCCTCGAACTGGTCGCCGGACACCATCTCCTTCAGTGAGAAGTCCACCTCGGGCAGCTTGGCGCGGCAGGCCGCGACGAGCTCGGGCAGGAAGCCGTAGGCGGCGGCCGCGGTGAAGCCGATCTTCAGCGAGCCGGTCTTGCCGAGCGCGATGCGACGGGCGACTTGCGAGGCGCTTTCCGCAAGCTTCAGGATGCGCCGCGCTTCCGGCAGGAAGCTGCGCCCGGCAGGCGTCAGCCGCACCGAGCGGCTGGTGCGCTCCAGCAGCGGCGCGTCGATGATGTGCTCGAGCACCTGGATCTGCCGGGACAGCGGCGGCTGGGTCATGTTCAGCCGCGCCGCGGCGCGGCCGAAATGCAATTCTTCCGCCACCGTGACGAAACAGCGGAGCTGGTTAAGGTCAAACATCGATACATGCCTTAGATGGATAAGGCGTTTCCCCGGAACTTCTAGCATCGATTACCCCCAAAACAAAGACGGCGGCTGTGAAGCCGCCGTTAAGTTGCCTGGTCAAGCTCCCATGGGAGCCCTCAGGAGGAACGTTTGAGCACCACGCGCTCGATCTTGCCCACGATCACGAGATAGGCGAATGCGGCCACCAGCGCATTGGCGCCGACGAATATCAGCGCGCCGTTGAACGAGCCGGTCGCGGCCAGGATGTAGCCGATCACGATCGGGGTGCTGATCGAGGAGAGATTGCCGAAGGTGTTGAACAGGCCGCCCGAGACGCCGCCGGCTTCCTTGGGCGAGGTATCGGAGACGACAGCCCAGCCGAGCGCGCCGATGCCCTTGCCGAAGAAGGCGAGCGCCATGAAGCCGACCACCAGCGCCTGCCCGTCGACATAGTTGCAGGCGATGATCGACATCGAGAGCAGCATGCCGCCGACGATCGGGATCTTGCGCGCCATGGTCAGCGAACCCGTCTTGCGCAGGATGGCGTCGGAGATGACGCCGCCGAGCACGCCGCCGATGAAGCCGCACAGCGCCGGCAGCGTCGCGACGAAGCCGGCCTGCAGGATCGACAGGCCGCGCTCCTTGACGAGATAGACCGGGAACCAGGTCAGGAAGAAATAAGTCAGCGTGTTGATGCAGTACTGGCCGAGATAAACGCCGAGCATCATGCGGTTGGAGAGCAGCTGGCGGATGTGATCCCAGCCGGGGCCGGAAGCCGCCGCGCGCTCATGCTTCAGATCGTCTTTGGGCGCGTCGAGGTCAACCAATGCGCCGCCTTCTTTGATGTAGTCGAACTCGGCCTCGTTGATGCCGGGATGCTCCTTCGGACCATAGATGGTCTTGATCCAGACCAGACCCATCACGACGCCGAGCGCGCCCATCACGAAGAACACGTAGCGCCAGCCGTAGTCATGCGCGATCCAGCCCATCAGCGGCGCGAAGATCACGGTCGCGAAATACTGTCCGGAATTGAAGAAGGCCGACGCGGTCCCGCGCTCGTTGCTCGGAAACCAGGCCGCGACGATGCGGGCATTGGCGGGGAATGAGGGCGCTTCGGCGATGCCGACCAGGAAGCGCAGGCCGAACAGCACGGTGATTGCGGTGCCGGCGCTCAAGAAGCCGACCCAGCCCTGCAGGGTCGTGAACAGCGACCAAACGATGATGCTGAAGGCATAGACGAGGCGCGAGCCATAGCGGTCGAGCAGCCAGCCGCCCGGCACCTGCGCGAGCACATAGGACCAGCCGAAGGCCGAGAAGATGTAGCCCATGGCGACGGGATCGAGATGCAGTTCCTTGGAGAGCGCGGGACCCGCGATCGACAGCGTGGCGCGATCGGCATAATTGACGGTCGTGACCAGGAACAACATGGTCACGATGAACAGCCTGACGCGAGACCTCCTCACGTCCGCTGTGGACATCACTGCGCTCATTACGCGCCTCCTTAGAACTCGAAACGTTTCCTCACGACGACTCCTAGAGGCGCGCGCGGCAAAGTGTCCAAGCTCAAGGCAGCATCGATCGATGCCGTTTTTGGATTGATGGAACGGCAGGTGAGCGGGAACGATGTGTGGTGATGGCGAACCCGATTGCGCCACGCGTGCCGTTGTCATTCCCCGCGAAGGCGGGGAATCCTGGACGCCGCGACGTCTCGATTCAATCACGTCTGTCACGGAGTACTCGATCGCCCGCCCCAGTGCGCAAGGGCGCACAAGGCGGGCGATGGCAGTGTGCGTGTAGAGGTTGCGTGAACTATTGCTGCGCGCCCGGCAGCAGCGGTGCGAGCAGCCCGCGTGTCACGCCCGGCGGCGCGGCATCCAGACCAAGCACTGCGGCCGCGGCCGGCAGTGCGGCATCCGCCATCGCGGCGTGGCCTTCGGCGCTTGGGTGCACGGCGCCGCCATAGATGGCGGAGAGCACGCCCCAGGTCGCGTCGTGGATGTCGGTCGGCTGGCTCGCCGCCGGCAAGCCTTGCGGATAGGTCATCGCGGCGAAGTAACTGTCATTGGCGTCGCGGATCCAGCGCGCGCGCGGCAAATAGGCGCGGAATTCGGAGGCGCCGCGGCCGCACAGCATCGGCTGGCTCGCCGCGCTCACGATATCAGGATTGAAGCTCTGGCCGTTCTCGGCAAAGCAGGTGCGGTCGAATTCGGGATCGTTGCCCGAATGCGCGCAGAAGCCGTGATCAGCGAAAGCCGCCTGATGCGAATCCACGAAGGTCATGCGGTCGGCCTCGGGATCGCGGCACAGCGCGCCCCGGGTGCAGGTGGCGAGCCCCTTTAGCGCCGGCAAGAATTCGGTGTCGACGAAAGTCGAGACGCGGGCGAGGCGCTGCGGATCGGCGTTGAAGGCGGGATGGATGTCGAACCCGGCGCGGCCGCCGCGGCAGGGCACGCCGCCGTCTGCGAGCGCTGGGTTGGCGTAGGAGACGTAGATCACGTGCGAGAGGTCGCCGCCGACCAGCGGCTTCAGCGCCTCGCGCAGCTTGACGAAATTCTGCGGCAGCTCGCGCGCCAGCGCATCGCGGGAATCATCGACGCTCGCCATCACGCCGGAGCGGCGGAATAGCGCGCGCTCAGTTGCGGTCTCGACGATCACGTCGGCGACGAGGCCGGAGAAATAGACGTCGTTGGCGCCGACCGAGAGCAGCACGAGGTCGAGCGTGCGCTCGGGCTGGCGCTTCTTTGCGGCGGTCAGCGCCTCGCGCAGCTCGGCGACTTGCGCGTTCACGCTGGTGTTGCAGACGCCGGTCTTGCCGGGCGGGCATTCGCGGGCGCGCTGCGAGCCGAGCAGCCCGTCGCCGATGCTGGCGCCGGTGCAGGCGAGCGGCAGAAAGGTCACCGCGACGTGGGTGTAGCGTACCGCGAGCGCCAGCGCGGTGCGGGCCTGGTAGCTGTAGAGTGAGCGATGGCAGGGCGAGTTGAACCAGAGCGCGCTGTAACGCTGCCAATTGGCGAGCGTATCCGGCGCCTCGCAGGCGCGGCCGCCTTTATATCCGGCCCGGCTCGGCCGGTAATACTGCGCGCCGGCGGTGCCGAGATAAGAGCGGAAGCAAAAACCTTCGTCCGACAGCGCCAGCGGCCGGTCCGGATTGCCTTCCCCCGAGGCGATGCTATCCCCGAGGCCAGCGACGAAGATGTCGCGGACCTGGATCTCGGTCTGGACGCGTTGGGTCGGATCGGAGCCGGAGGAGACGTCGACGGTCGCGACTGTCTGCTTGCCGTAGCGGACCCGCAGATTGACCGGCTCGGCGCAGTCGAAGGTGGATTGTTGCGGCCCTTCGCCGTCGTCGAACGACCAGGCGCAGGTGGCGCCGACCGGCACTGCACCGGTGAGGCGCACGGTGACGGGGTGGTCAACCGGGGTGATATAGTCTTCCTTTGTATTGTCGCGGGTGCAGGGCTGGTTGACCCGGCCCTGGAGGTCGATGCAGAGCCGGTTGACCATGTTGCGGGCCCAGCCGCGGCCCTCGCTCTGGAGTTCGAGCGACTGCTCGGCGGCGAGGATGCTGCGGTTACGCGCACTCTCGACATGGAGCTGGAAGTCGCGCTCCTCGCGGAACAACCGGAAGCGGTTGCGCACCTCCCAGCTGATCTGCATGGCGCCCGCATCTTGCGCGGCCACCCGCTCCAGCGGCAAGGCGGTGAGGAGCCCGGCGAGCAGCAGGGCGCCGGCGAGGAAACGGCGAAGGGATACAGGGATCATGGCCCGCGTCTTCAACGGCAAAGTTGAGGCGGAAATAAGAGAGGAACAGCTCCCCCGCCTGCAACATTGGTCTGACGGCTTTGCTGGCCGCCGTCTAGCGTTTGCTGGCCTGCCGAAGCGACCGCTCGCGCTCCATCGCTGCCACCTGCTGTGGCAGGTTGGACTGCGCGCAGGCCTCCGCCAGCCGTCGGCGCTCCTGCCAGGGCTCCACCACATTCATCCAGAGCTCGCGTGCGCCCATGATGGAGATGGCAAGACCGAACGGAATGACGAAATAGAGGATGCGGAAGACGAGGAGCGTGGCCAAAAGCTGCTCGCGGCCGAATTCGGGCAGCGCCACCAGCATGGCGGCGTCGAACACGCCGAGCGAGCCGGGAGCATGGCTGGCGAAGCCGAGCAGTGTCGCCAGGATGAACACCACCGAGAGCGACAGGAAGTCGATCTGCGGATTGGCCGGCACCAGAAGGTACATCGCCAGCGCGCAGAAACCGAGATCGACGACGCCGATCAGGATCTGCACCAGCGTCAGCGGCGCCGACGGCAGCACCACCTTCCAGCCCTTCTGGCCGAGCTCGCGGCGCTTCTCGCCCATGCAGAGCCAGACCAGATAGGCGCCGATCGAGGCGAGGCCGCCGATTGCGATCAGCCGATTGATCGACGACGGCAGCTGATCCATGTAGGAGGCGGCAGCCGGGTGGATGGCCATGCCGATCGAGAGCACGAAGATGTTACCGAGCCAGAAGGTCAGGCCGGACAGGAAGCAGATTTTCGCGACGTCGATCGCATTCAGCCCGTAATCCGAATAGATCCGGAAGCGGATCGCCCCGCCGGTAAAAACCGTGGCGCCGATATTGTGACCGATCGAATAGGACGTGAAGCTGGAGAGCGCTGCGATGCGATAGGGCACGTGCTTCTTGCCGATCGTTCGCAGTGCAAAAAAGTCGTAGAAGGTCAGCGTACAGAACGCGAAGCACACGCAGATCGCCGCCAGTCCGATATTGCCGCGGGGAATCTCGGTCAGCGCGGTCAGGATGACCCCGGTATCGATGCCCTTGAGGGTCCGCACCAGCGTGGTGATGGCGAAAGCGATGATGAAGACGCTCGCCGCAATGCCGAGGCGTCGCCAGCCGATCCATCTCGTGAAGCCGCGTTTCAGCGCGGGCAGCAATCCGTGCATTCATCCTCCCGGCAGGGGCAAGACCGACCAGGCCAGACATTGGCCGGTCGGGTACGATCCAAGGCCAAAGGTCGGCGTTGATCGCTAGGCATGATGTAGCTCATTTAGGCATGATGTAGCTCATTTAAGGCAAAAACAGTGACTTGTGCAGCCCTTGACAACGATAGGTTCTGCGCTGGACACGCTACTTTTGTCATACGCGGTTCACATCGGAGGCACGTTAAGCATATGAGTCGTGGGCCCGATCGCGTCCCTATCTGACATGGTTTCAGATCCTGCACGGCCGGCATTGTTCCAGCGCAAGGGATGCGAGCTTTTTTGGAACGTCAATGCCGTGCGCCGGTTAGCGCCCCATCAGCAATTGAACATGGCGGAATAGGCGGCTTTTCGCGCAAGCCGATGCCTCCGTGTTCCAAAAAACCGAGAGGATCGGACCGATGGGACTGTTCACAAAAGACATCAAAACCATGAACGACCTGTTCGTGCACCAGCTCCAGGACATCTATTACGCCGAGCAGCAGCTCACCAAGGCGCTGCCGAAAATGGCAGATAAGGCGACGGATCCGCAGCTGAAGCAGGGCTTTTTGACGCACCTCGAAGAAACCAACCAGCACGTCAAGCGCCTCGAGGAAGTGTTCAAGATGCACGGTGCGGAGGTAAAGGCGGTCGACTGCCCCGCGATCGACGGCATCATCGAGGAAGCCGACGAGACCGCAGGCGAAGTCGCCGACAAGGCGGTGCTCGACGCCGCGCTGATCAACGCGGCACAGGCCGCGGAGCATTACGAGATCGTCCGCTACGGCAGCCTGATCGCCTGGGCCAAGCAGCTCGGCCGCACGGACTGCGCCAGCGTGCTCGCCAAGACGCTGGAAGAAGAGAAGGCGACCGACAAGAAGCTGACCACGCTCGCCGAAAGCAAGGTGAACTTGCGCGCGGCCAGCTAGGACCAGGCGTAGCTAAGGATAGAGCGTCGCGCGGTCATCCGCGCGACGCTCGCATGTTACGCATCCATCATTCGATCGTTGTCGAAACATGACGGCGGGCTGGAAGCATATGTTCCGCATGGGGCTGCAACCGAGGTGGCAGCATGCGAGTAAGCACCATCAGATACGAAGCCTTCGGGGCCGGCGCGTCGCATGCCGGCTCGCATCTTGCGACTTCCCTCACCCTTGCCGCGATGAGCCTTGGTTATGGCGTGGTGCAGCTCGACGTCACCATCGTCAACACCGCGCTCGATGCGATGGGCAAGACGCTCGGCGGCGGCGTCGCCGAGCTGCAATGGGTGGTCAGCGCCTACACCATCGCGTTTGCTGCCTTCATCCTGACCGCCGGCGCGCTCGGTGACCGGATCGGCGCCAAGCGCGTCTTCATGGCGGGCTTCGCCATCTTCACCGCAGCCTCGCTCGCCTGCGCGCTGTCGCCCAATGCGACCGTGCTGATCGCAGCGCGGCTGGTCCAGGGGCTGGCGGCAGCGATCCTGGTGCCGAATTCTCTGGCGCTGCTCAGCCATGCCTATCCGGACGACCGGCAGCGCGGCCGCGCCGTTGCGGTCTGGGCCGCCGGTGCGAGCCTCGCGCTCACGGCCGGTCCCTTCGTCGGCGGCGCGCTGATCACACTGGTCGGCTGGCGCGCGATCTTCCTGGTCAATCTGCCGATCGGGCTGACCGGCCTGTGGCTGAGCTGGCGCTATGCGGCCGAAACCACGCGGTCGCGCTCGCGCGAGATCGATCTGCCCGGCCAGCTTGCCGCGATCGGTGCGCTGGGGGCGCTCGCCGGCGCGATCATCGAAGGCGGCGCGCTTGGCTGGGAACATCCAGCCGTGATCGCAGCCTTTGTCGCAGCCGCAATTCTCGCCGTGCTCTTCATCTGGCGCGAGAGCCGCGCAGCGCAGCCGATGCTGCCGCTGTCGCTGTTCGGCCATCGGCTGTTCGCGCTGACCTCGCTCGTCGGCCTGCTCGTCAACGTCGCGATCTACGGCCTGATCTTCGTGCTCAGCCTGTATTTCCAGAGGATCAACGGGCTGTCGGCGTGGTGGACCGGTCTCGCCTTCGTGCCGATGATGGGGGCGGTGCTGCCGGTCAATCTGCTGGCGCCGCGCCTCGCCGAGCGTATCGGCTCATGCCCGACCATCGTCGTCGGCGCCTGCGTCTCGGCGCTTGGTTGCCTCGGCCTGCTCCGGATCGAAGCCGGCACGAGCTATTGGGCGATCTTTGCGCAGATGATCGCGATCAGCGGCGGACTTGGGCTGCTGGTGCCGCCGCTGACCTCGACCTTGCTGGGCAGCGTCGAGAAGGCGCGCTCCGGCATCGCCGCGGGAGTCCTGAACGCGACGCGGCAGACCGGCAGCGTCCTCGGCGTCGCCCTGTTCGGCTCGCTGGTGGCCTCGGAGGGGGCGTTCATGACGGGCCTGCATCTGTCGCTGGTCGTGTCCGCGGCCGTGCTGCTGCTCGCCGCCGCCGTGATCGGCTTCGGCGCGCCTCCGCGCGGATGATCAATCCGAGTGAACGAACACATCTTCCGTTCACCATTTCCGAAACAGGCACGTAGCCGGTTACCGACTGTCCATCTCTGTCGGTTCAAGTGCGGGTCGATAGGGGCCCGCAATGTATCAAGTTCTCTACTGTCTCGCCGAGGAGCACGACTGGCGGCTGGTCGCGCTTGGCGGCGCGGTGTGCCTGCTCGCAAGCGCGGCGGCGATCAGTCTGTTTCACAGGGCGCGCGCGACGCACGGCCCCGGGCGTCTGGTCTGGATCGCCCTGGATGCCGCCGTCAGCGGATGCGGCATCTGGGCGACGCATTTCATCGCGATGCTCGCCTACGGGCCGGGCGGCGCCGGCGCCTACAACATCCCGGTGACCATCCTTTCGCTGATCTTCGCGATCGCCGTGACGTTCGTGGGGCTGAGCATCGCGGTATCGTCCTCGCGCGCCCCGTGGATCGTGCTCGGCGGTGCCATCGTCGGCGCCGGGGTCGCGACGATGCATTACACCGGCATGGCGGCGCTGGAGATGCCGGCACGCGTCGACTGGATCGGAAGCACGGTTACCGTCTCGGTGCTGTTCGGAGTTGTCTTTGCAGCGCTCGCGCTGTTCGTCGCCGCGCGGCGCGACGACCTCTTCCATGCGCTGAGCGCGACCACCCTGCTGACGGTCGCCATCGTCGCGCATCATTTCACCGCAATGGGCGCGGCTGTGCTGACGCCGGATCCGACGCTCGCGATCAGCGGGTTATCGATCCCGCCGGCCTCGTTGTCCTTCCTCACCGCGGGTGCCGCGGTCGCGATCATCGCGATTGCGCTCGTAGCCGCGTTGCTCGACCGCCGCGCCAAGGGCGAACTGGGCCGGCAGCAGATCGTGCTGGACACGGCGCTCGAGAACATGTCGCAGGGACTGTGTATGTTCGACGCGGACGGCAAGATCATCCTGTTCAACGAGCGCTATGCCGCCATGCTCGGCCGCACCGACATCCTGCTCACGGGCCGCCTGCTGGTCGACGTGCTGCGGGAGGAGCAGGCCAAGGGTCAGTGGCAGGGCGATGCGGGCGAGTTCTTCGCGCGCCTTGTCGCCGACGCGCGCGAGAGCCGCACCACGACCGACGTCGCGACCAGGTTCGGCCGGTCCATCCGGGTCGTCAACCAGCCGATGCAGGGCGGCGGCTGGGTCGCGACCTTCGAGGACATCACCGAATGGCTGGAGGCCCAGGCCAAGATATCGCACATGGCCCGTCATGACGCGCTGACCAGTCTGCCGAACCGCGTGCTGTTCCCACGAGCAGCTCGTGCAGGGACTGCGCCGGACCCGATCGGGCGACCAGCTTGCGGTGCTTTGTCTCGATCTCGATCACTTCAAGGACATCAACGACTCGCTCGGCCATCCCATCGGCGATGCGTTGCTCAAGGAGGTCGGCCGCAGGCTGAAGGCCACCGTCGGCGAGAGCGACACCGTCGCGCGACTCGGTGGCGACGAGTTCGCCGTGGTCCAGATCGGACGTTCCGAGGAAACTGCGGCACGATCCCTTGCCGGCCGCCTCGTCGAGGTGATTTCGGCGCCTTACGAGATCGACGATCATCAGATCGTCATCGGCGTCTCGATCGGCATCTCGCTGTCGCCGCAGGACGGCAGCAATCCCGACGAGCTGTTGAAGAATGCCGACCTCGCATTGTATCGCGCCAAGGCGGACGGCCGCGGCACATATCGGTTCTTCGAGACCGGCATGGATGCGCGCGCGCAGGCGCGGCGCCTGCTGGAGATGGACCTGCGCGCCGCGGTGCAACGCGACGAGTTCGAGGCGTATTATCAGCCGATCCGCGACGTCGCCAGCGGTCGCGTCGTCGCCTTCGAGGCGCTGCTGCGCTGGAACCATCCGCAGCGCGGCCTGATCGCGCCCCTCAACTTCATTCCGCTGGCCGAGGAGACCGGACTGATCATCCAGCTCGGCGAGTTCGTGCTGCGCTCGGCTTGCGCCGACGCGGCCACCTGGCCCGACGATGTCGACGTCGCCGTCAACCTGTCACCGGTGCAGTTCAAGAATCCGAACCTGATCGCGTCCGTCACCGCGGCGCTGGCCGGTTCGGGACTCGATGCGCGCCGGCTCGAGCTCGAGATCACCGAATCCGTTCTGCTCCAGAACAGCGAGGCGACGCTGACCACGCTGCATGAGCTCCGCGCCATGGGCGTGCGCATCTCGCTCGACGATTTCGGCACCGGCTATTCGTCGCTGAGCTATCTGCGCAGCTTCCCCTTCGACAAGATCAAGATCGACCGCTCCTTCGTGTCGGAGCTCGCGACCCGCGAGGATTCCATGGCGATCATCCGCGCCGTGACCGGGCTGGGGCGGAGCCTCGGCATCGTCACCACCGCGGAAGGCGTCGAGAACGACGCCCAGCTCGAGCTGCTCCGGCGCGAAGGCTGCACCCAGGCGCAGGGCTATCTGTTCAGCAAGCCGCGGCCCGCCTGCGATGTCGCGATCATGCTGAACCGGCCGCAGCTGCGCGCGTCGGCGTGATAGTCTGTTGTTTGAGCATGATCCCGTCGGAAGGCCGCTGCGCACTTTTCCGGATCATGCTCTAGCCGCGGTGCAGCGCGAAACGCGCGCCGCAGAACGCCATCACGGCACCGAGGCACAGCGCAGCAAGCCCGGCCAGCACGCCCGAGACCGTCGGGATCGCGCTCGGCGCCGCGGCCACCTGGCCCGCACCCGCCAGCAGCAGCACGCCGACCGCGATCAGGAATTGCCGCATCCGTTGCGGGATCTGGCCGGAGACGGCGCTCTGCATCAATGTCGCCGTGAAATAGCCGCCGGAGAAGCCGACGGAGGCGATCAGCCACCAGGCGATCGCCGCGCCCGCCGGTATGAACTCATGCGTGTCGGAGTGCCAGAGGCCGCCGAGGTCGAGCCCGTAGCGCGCGCCCAGCATGTGCACGGCGAGCGCCAGCAGCACGCCGGAGATCACGGCGGCGCCGAGAATCAGGCGGCGCGGAAAAAAAATCGTCTCAGCCATGTCTCGCTTGTAGGATGGGGCAGGGCGATCGCGCAAGCGGATCGCAGACGGGACCACGCTGATTGGATTGATGTGAACATGCAGGATTCGGGAGCCGAGGCGGCTGCGGGCGCGAGCTATGCCTACAAAGCGTCGCTGATCGGTTCGGCGCATCGCTTCGAGCTGACGGACGAGGGGCTGTCCTGGCACATCGGCGGCCGTTCGGGCCTGTGGCGTTACGACGAGATCAGTGCAATCCGGCTGTCGTTCCGCCCCGTGTCGATGCAGCAGCACCGCTTTCGCGCCGATGTCAGCCACACCGGCGGCGGCCGCATCGCGATCCTGTCGACGAGTTGGCAGACCGCGGCCCTGATGGCGCCGCAGGACAACGGTTTCCGCACGTTCATCGTCGAACTGCACGCGCGAATGGCGAAGGCCGGCAGCCGCGCCGAATTGACCGCAGGCCTCGGCCGCAGGACCTATGCCGAGGTGCTGGCGTTTCTGGCGGTACTGACCGTGGCGATGACGGGGCTCCTGATCCGCGCACTCATGATCGGCGAATTCGCCGGCGCGCTATTCATCATCGGCTTTGCCGCGCTGTTCGCCTGGCAGGTCGGCGGCTTCGTGCGGCGCAACCAGCCGCAGAGCTACAGCTTCGATCATGTGCCCAAGGCCTTGCTGCCCTAGACAAGGCCTTGCTGCCCTGAATGGCTTTGCTGCCCTTGGTGCAATCGGCCGCAATCAAACGTGACTTCGCGCGCCTGCGCGGGTGTCGCATCGTGCGGCCATGTCAGCCATGGATCGCAGCACGCGTAGGCCTTCGGCGGATGAGATCGCCGAGATCAGCCGCGCGCATCTGATCGATACGCCGCTCCGGCCGGCCGACCTCTTGTTCATGTTCGGAACCCGAGAGGATGTCGCGCTACGCGCCGACACCGCCGCGAGACTGTGGCGCGAGGGCCTGTTCCGCTGGTCGATTGTCAGCGGGGGCGTGACGCCAGGCTCGGAGCAATCCGAGTGCACCATCATCAGGGCGGCGATGGCCGCGGCGGGCATTCCGACGGACCGTATCCTCGAGGAGCATCGTGCGATGAACACCGGCGAGAACGTGATCCTCTCGCTGCCGATCATCGAGGCTGCGCTGGGGTTGGACAATATCCGGAGCGTGATTTGCCTCGGCAATACGTGGACCGCGCGGCGTTATCCGATGACGCTGCACCGGCATTGGCCGGAGGTCGAGAAGATGTTGCTCACCGTCGACAGCTTTGCGACGCCGCGCGCGCTCTGGCACACCGACACGGAATTGCGCCGCCGCATGCTGCACGAATGGGACAAGATCGAGCCGTACAAGGCGAAAGGCTTCATCGCGGAATGGCCGGAAGCCTGAGCAGGCTCGAGGTCCTTGCGCTTTAGTTACTCGGTCGAGTCAAAATCCTCTTCCTTGGTGCCGAGCAGCGACACGATCGTGCGCAGGCCGGAATCGAGCTGTTCGAACGAGGGCGGGGCAAGCGCGAGCCGGACCGCATTCGGTGCATGGCCATGGGCTATCGCGAATGTCGAGGACGGCGTCAGCGCGATGCCGCGCCGGGCTGCTGCGGCGACGAAGGTCTGCGAGCGCCAGTGTGCCGGCAGCGTCAGCCAGAGATGATAGGAACGGGGATCGGCGGCGAGCTGATAGCCGGCCAGCAGCCTTGCCGCGGTCTGCTGGCGGCGCGCGGCGTCGATGCGTTTCAGCCGCGTCAGCTCGGCGACGGTGCCGTCGGCCATCAGGCGGTGCCCCGCCGCCAGCGCATGGCCGGAGGCGATCCAGCCGCCGGTCCGCACTGCGCTCATCACGCTTTCGCGCAAGTGCGGCGGCGCGACCAGGATGCCGAGCGCAAGGCCCG
The DNA here is from genome assembly GCF_054056555.1 of Bradyrhizobium sp. LM2.9. NCBI lineage: Bacteria > Pseudomonadati > Pseudomonadota > Alphaproteobacteria > Hyphomicrobiales > Nitrobacteraceae > Bradyrhizobium > Bradyrhizobium sp. LM2.9. The sequence goes on along the minus strand of NZ_JBSRYJ010000002.1, from coordinate 3,166,493 downwards.
GCGCGACCTTCTTGGACAGGCTGTCGAGCACGATGCAGCGGTCGGGTCCGAGTGCCGCAAGCGGCGTGTCGTCGGCCAGGAAGCCGTAGACGGCGTCTTCGATGATGGTGAGGTCGAGCTTTTCGGCGACGCGCATGATGTCGGCGCGCCGTGCCGCGTTCATGGTGACGCCGAGCGGATTCTGGATGATGGGCTGGAGATACAGTGCCGACAGGTGGGCCTCGCGATGCGCCTTCTGGATGGCGTCGGGACGCGCGCCGAATTCGTCCATCGGAATCGGGACCAGCGTCACGCCGAGCCGCGCCGCGATGCTCTTGACGTAAGGATAGGTCAGCGCCTCGACGCCGCAGCGGCCGCCGGTGGGGACGAGGGCTGCGAGCGCAGCCGCGAGCGATTGCTTGCCGTTGGCGGTGAAGACGATCTGCTCGGCCTGCGGCGCAAAATCCTTGCGCGCGAGATAGGCGGCGGCTGCATTGCGCGCACTTTTGGTGCCGGTACTGGTGGAGACGCGCAATGCGGATTCGAGCGCGTCGACGCGCTCCAGCCCCGCAAGGCTCTTCGCGATCATCGCCCATTGCTGCGGCAGCAGCGGGTAATTGACCTCGAAGTCGATCCGCGCCTCGCGCGGCTCGCTCAACGTCTCGACTTCGCGCCTGACGTCGCCGGAGATGAAGGTGCCGCGTCCGACCTCGCCGACGGCAAGCCCGCGGCGCAAAAGCTCCGTATAAACCCGGCTCGCGGTCGAGACCGCAATGCCACGGTCATAGGCAAAATTGCGCTGCGGCGGCAGCCGGTCGCCGGGCCTTAACGTGCCGTTAGAGATATCGAGAGCAATGGCATCGGCAAGCTTCACGTATTCGAACTTGGACATTATTGCACCGAGAGCAATGTTTCACTTGCTCCGAGTAGTGTACTGGAGCATTTAAGTTCCATCAAGGTCCGCGATTGAGCCGAGGAAAGCGAGAGCAATCCGATGGCAAATCAGGTGCAGGCGCTCAAGCGCGTGCGCCAACGGCATCCGCTTCGCCGCGTGGACCATAGGCCGGAGAAGGACAATGACCACGATCTCGCAGACTGCCGGGCGGAGTTTACGCTCATCCTCGACGGGCGGATTCTTCCGCACCCTTGCCAACGGCGCCTATGCGCTGTTCGAGCGCCTGGAGCACCGCTCCGCCGTCAAGACACTGAACGAGCTCGACGACCGCGCCCTGCGCGACATCGGGATCACGCGCAGCCAGATCGAGGACGCGGTCTACGGTCAGGTCAAAGCCGAACTGACGCGGTATTTGTAAGACGCTCTCTCGTGTCCCGGACGCGACGCAGCGCGCAAGCGTTGCGGCGCAGAGCCGGGACCCAAAGGCCAACTGCACTCGCTGACGCATGGGTCCCGGCTCTGCAGCGCACCGCTGAAGTAGCGCTGCGCTGCGTCCGGGGCACGGGACCGTTGCTCATCGATAGACACAGCTGTTCATCCTCGCGGCTTGTTTCGCCCGAGCTTTGCTTCGTCGCCTTGCCCTCTCGAGAAAGAGGGCGCAGGGAAGACCGGGTGCCGGCTGGCACCCGCGGTCCACTGTGCGAAGTTGTCGTAAGAAAATTGCACAGCGGCATACAGGTGAAGCCAAACAACCGGCCTTCCCTGCGCAGCGGTTTTACGGCTTATGCCGTGCTCTCCTCGGGGAGCGGTGCACTATTGCCCCCGTCGCCTTGCGGATGGCTGATGTGCGGACCCGGTTGGGCCGCCACATCACCGCAAGACTTGGCGCACAGACCCCGGGCGCCAGGACCACACGATTTTGCCGTACGCCGATCACACCGGTCGTGTGCGCGAGGCCTTTGCTCACGGTTGCCCGCCCTGCGAAGCCGTTCGCGCCGATGTTATCGGCGTCCGCCGCCGTCCGGCCCGCGTTCGTGACGATCGCGATACGCCCCTCTTCCTTGGGCCGGGTTGCGGAGAGGTATACGTCGTTTCCGAATTTCGGTAAAGTGGAATATTATCGACGATGGTGTTGACCCACCGCTGGCGTGTTTTGCCCGTCAGGCAACGCAAGATCTCGTAGCCGGGGTGATAGGCGCACAATGCTTCAACATCGTCATTGCGAGCGCAGCGAAGCAATCCAGACTGTCGCCGCGGAAAGATTCTGGATTGCTTCGCTGCGCTCGCAATGACGGAGCAACGCTCAGTGCCTGACCACCAGCACCGAGCATTTCGCGTAACGCACGACGTGCCCGGCGTTTGAGCCGAGGAAATAGGTGCGCATCGCTGGCCGGTGCGAGGTCATCACGATCAGCTCGGCTTTCATGTGCACGGCTTCCTCCAGGATCTCGTGGTAGATGCCGCCCTGCCGCACCACGCTGGAGATGCGGGAAGCCTCGATGCCGGATTCGCGCGCGACGATGGCGAGGGCTTCTTCCGAGGCCTGGCGCTGCTGTTCGTCGAAATCGGCCGGCACGTATTCGGCCAGCATCACCGGCGTCATCGGCAGCACGTTGAGCAGGCGTACCACGCCGCTCCAGGTCTGCGACAGCGTTGCCGCGGTCGCGATCGCCGGCTTGGCCAGATCGGTGTCGGCGAGGTCGATGGGCACGAGGATGGACTTGAACATCTACGCCTCCAATCTTCCGGTCAGGAAGTTCTTTTGACCAGGCTGGATCAAACGGTCGAGACGGCGCCCGCGCGTCTCATTCCGATCGAAGCAGCCTTAAGCTAACGAAGCAGCTTTGGGCTGACGAACTGCACCAGTTTGCCGCGGCGGTAGGCCACATCGCCCCAATCCTTGACGTCAAAATCGAAGATAGCAAGCCCTGCGGTGGGCAGGTTGTCGGCGATCGCCTTGGCGCCGGCCGGATCGCCGCCACCCATCAGCATCAAGGCGACCTCATGCATGCCCGGATTGTGCCCGACCAGCAGCAACTGCTTAGGGTCGGCCGGGACGGTTGCAGTGCGAATGGTCTCCAGGATCTGCGCGGGATCGGCGCCGTAGAGTTCCGACAGGATTTCGACCTGCGGCGCCGCGACGCGGTCCTTCATCGCCTCCCAGACGATGTCCCAGGTCTGCCGGGCCCGGACGGCATGCGACACCAGCACGGCCTCGGGGAACGGCGGATGGGCGGCGATCCAGTCGCCGAGCTGCGCGGAATCCCGTTGGCCGCGGTCGTCGAGACGGCGATCCCGGTCACGGCCGCTCGGCGCGTCGATCTCGGTCTTGGCGTGACGCAGCAGCAGTAAACGGCGCATGGCATTCTCGAATCGTTACGCGACCAGGATAATCTACAGGCGCTGGTCGAGGACAAGGTGACAAGCGGCCGCTCAGTCCTTTAAAGCGCAATGAGATTGGGACAAATGATCATCGCGCTTCAAATTATTGTCTTGAGCATGATCTTTTCGGAAAACCGCTGCACACTTTTCCGGATCATGCTCTAAGAAAACAACATGAACGAGACTTTCACAAGCGTGTCCCAGGAAGAAGCCGGCTTTCGCGACCGCGCGCGGCTGTCGTTCGAGCTCGATGCGGACATCTGCGTCATCGGGGCCGGGCTTGCCGGGCTCTCCATCGCGCTGGAGGCGGCCCGGCTCGGGGCCAGCGTCGCGGTGCTCGAGGGCCGCCATATCGGCTGGAACGCCTCGGGCAACCAGCTCGGCACCGTGATGCCGGGATTCGCGCTGCCGCTCACCGAGCTGATCGAGCGCATCGGCTTCGAGGACGCGCGGGAATTGTGGACGTTGTCGAAGGAGGGCGCCGAGTTCGTTCGGGCCAACGCCACGGAAGCGAACATGCCGGGGATCGGCCCGAGCGACGGCGTGCTGGAGGTTTCCAACGTCGATGCCGGCGACCGGCTGATCAGCCGGTTGCAGATGCTCGCCGAGGATTTCGACACCGAGGTCGAGGGCTGGCAGGCCGACCGCGTCCGCAAGGTGCTCAAGACCGATCGCTATTTCCACGGCGTGTATTATCCCCGGGCGTTCCAGGTCGACGGCCGCAAATATGTGCACGGCCTCGCGGCGCTGGCGCGGCGGGCCGGAGCGCGCATCTTCGAGGACACGCCGGTCGTCAGCATCGATCATTCCGGCATTCGCAAGCGCATCGTCACGCCCTCGGCGCGGCTGCGCGCCACCCACATCGTGCTCGCCGGCAACATCCATCTCGGTGCGCCGCTGCGGCGCCTGTCGGAAACGCTGCTGCCGGTCTGGCGCTATGCCGGAATCACCGCGCCGCTCGGCGAGCGCGTGCACGAGATCATCGCCTTCAAGGGATCGGTGATGGATTCCGATGGCGTCGACCATTTCCGGATCGTCGATGGCGACCGCCTGATGTGGGAGAGCCCGGAGACCACCTGGGCGGCGCGACCGCAACGCTTTGCGGGCGCCGTCAGGCGGCGGGTCCGGTCCATCTTCCCCCAGCTCGGCAATGTCGAAATCACCGAAACATTCGGCGGCGCCACTGGCCAGACCGTGCACGGCATGCCGCAGATCGGCCAGTTGCGCAAAGGCCTGTGGGTGGCGAGCGGGTTCGGCCGCCAGGGCATGAACACCTCGGCCATGGCCGGGCAGATGATCGCGCGCAGCATTCTGTTGGGCGACGAGCGCTGGCGGCTGTTCTCGCCGTTCGAGCTGGTCTGGGCGGGCGGCGCGACCGGCCGCGCCGCGGGCCAGATGGTCGGGATCTGGAGCAGGGCGAGCTCCGCTGCCGCAGGGTCGCTCGCCCGCTACCGTGAACGGGCGCGGGTCAAGGACCGGGAACGCGAGGCGCGCCTCGCCGAAGCCAACCGGGCCGCCGGCACCGGTCCGCGCCGCCCGCCGCCGGGCGTCAGGCCGCGGCTGGCCCAGCCGCCGAAACCCGCGGCCGAGGCGTTGGAACCGGCCTCGCAAGACCAGGGCGTCTCGCAATAAGTTGAGAAGAATTCCGCCCGGAAGTGTAACGTCGGCCGTTAGAGCCCGTATCTCAGAGCGTGGACTTCCTGCGTACGGAGAATGAGATGTTTGACCGCCGCATCCTGTTAACGACTGTCGCCGGCCTGTTCGGCCTTGCGGCCTTCCGCTGGCTCAGAGCATCGCCCGCGGAAGCCGGTGAGAAGGCCGCGCAAAAATTCGAGATCGAGAAGACGGACGCCGAGTGGCGTGCCCAGCTCACGCCGCAGCAATATGAGATCCTGCGCAAGGAGGGCACCGAGCGGCCGGGCTCCAGCCCGTTGCTCAAGGAGCATCGCAAGGGCGTCTTCGCCTGCGCCGGCTGCGACCTGGCGCTGTTTGTGTCCGACACCAAATTCGAGAGCGGCACCGGCTGGCCGAGCTTCTACCAGCCGATCGAGGGCAATGTCGGCAAGACCGAGGACCGCACTTTCGGCATGCTCCGCACCGAAGTGCATTGCCGCCGTTGCGGCGGCCATCTCGGCCACGTCTTCGACGACGGTCCGAAGCCGACCGGATTGCGCTACTGCATCGACGGTTTCGGGATGGTGTTCCACCCCGCTGCTGCATCGGCGACGTGAAGGCTCTTCGATTGACGCGTTTTCTTCACGCGAACCGGGTGCCACTTCGCTCGAAAACGCTATGAGATCCCGGCAATTGTTGCCGGCCCGGCAATTGTGCCCCGGTCATTCGATCGGGGCATTCCTATTTAAGTCATTGATTTCCTGAGAAAACCCGCATTGGCATAGCCCTTGCGACAGTCTCCTCCGACTGCGGCCATGGTCGACCGGCCGCCGAGATCGGATCTGGAGACAAAGTTATGGGTATCTTCGATGCAATGAACACCTCGGTGGGTGGCCTGCAGGCGCAGTCCTACGCGCTGCAGAACATTTCCGGCAACATAGCGAACTCATCCACCACCGGTTACAAGGGCATCGGGACCAGCTTCGTCGATCTCATTCCGGACTCCTCGGTGCCGAGCAAGCAGGTCGCCGGCGGCGTGACGGCCAACGCCAAGGCCACCATCACCACGCAGGGCACGATCTCGGGCTCCACCGTCGCCACCAACATGGCGATCACCGGCGACGGCTTTTTCTCGATCCAGAAGGCGACCGGCATCGTCGACAACGTGCCGGTGTTCAGCGGCGTCACCTATTACACGAGGCGCGGCGACTTCCAGCTCAATGCCAATGGCAATCTGGTCAATGGCGCCGGCTACTATCTGATGGGCGTCACGGTCGACCCGAAGACCGGCAACCCACAGGGCAACGTGGCGACGGTCCTGAAGTTCCAGAACAACTTCATCCCGGCGCAGGCGACCACCTCGATCCAGTACGCGGCGAACCTGCCGACCCAGCCGAACACGGTGGCGAGCACGACGGCGTCGACCGGCACGCTGCTGGCGGCTGGCGGACTCAATCCGTCGGACTTCTCAGCCAACCCGCTGCCCGTGGGCACACCGCCCGCCCCCTATGCCAACGCGACGGCTGCCGGTGCGGCCGCCACGGGTAACATCCGCTCCGCTTACTCGTCGACCACGGGGACGGGCACGGTTGCGCTCCAGAACAACTCGTCCGCGGTGGCCTCGACCACCACCTCCCTTGATAATGCCGTGGGCACGCATCTCGCCTCCAGCATCCTCACAGCGCTCGGCGGCCAGACGCTGACCATCAACGGCAACACGGTTACCTTCAACGGCGGCACCACCGTTGCGACGGTCGGCAGCAACACCACCATCGGTCTCGGCGCGGGCACGACGGCCACGGTGGCCGACATCCTGCAAGCGATCCAGACCGCCGGCGGTGCCGGCGTCACGGCGTCGCTGAGCGCCACCGGCAATATCCAGATATCGAGCGGCATCGGAACCGACGTGGCGGTCAACAGCGGCACGGCAGCCACCGCGCTCGGCATCAGCAGCGTGACGCGTGGCGGCAACGTGCTGTCATCGCCCGCGATCTCGGGCTCCACGGTGCTGAGCGGCGCGGCGTCGGCCGGCGGCGCCCAGGTGCTCTCGTCGGGCTTTGCGGCCGGCGACACCATCACGGTCGACGGTCAGACGCTGACCTTCATGACGTCGGGCGCATCGGGCGCGAACCAGATCAACATCACCGACAACATCACGACCTTGCTCGGCAAGATCGACGCTCTCTCCGGTGCGTCGGGGTCTGCGGTCAGCACCGGCGGCGTGATCACGCTGAACACCGGCACCGTCTCCAACCTGTCGGTAGCCAGCTCCAACAGTGCGGCCTTCGCCGCGCTCGGCTTCACCTCGACCATCACCAAGAACCGCGATGGCGGCGGCACCGCCGGCACGGGCGGCGTGGTCGGCAACGACATCGCGACCTTCACCAAGGAATCGATCAGTGGTGGCGCGGTGACCGCCTACAACGCCGCCGGCACGCCGGTGAACCTGCAATTGCGCTGGGCCAAGTCCGACAGCGCCTCGCTGGGTGCGGGCCATGCCGACACCTGGAACATGTTCTACCAGACCGACCCGAATGCGACCGGCACGACGGTCGGCTGGGTCAACACCGGCCAGGCCTTCACCTTTGCCTCCGACGGCTCGCTGACCTCGCCGAGCGGCTCGGGCATCACCATCAACAACGTCAGCGTCAGCGGGCAGTCGCTCGGCTCCGTCTCCTTCAACATCTCCTCGGGCGGGCTGACGCAATATGCCAGCACCAGCGGCGCGGTGACCATCAACACCATCACCCAGAACGGCTACGCCGCGGGTCAGCTCCGCTCCGTCGCCGTCAACAACAACGGCCTCGTGGTCGGAACCTTCTCCAACGGCCAGAACCTCGCCCTTGCACAGGTAGCGTTGTCGCACTTCAACGGCACCAATTACCTCAAGGCCCTCGACGGCGGCGCTTACGCTGCGACCGAACAGTCGGGGCCGGCGATCGACGGCGCTTCGGGCACCATCAGCGGCTCGTCGCTGGAAGGCTCGAACACCGACATCGCCGACGAATTCACCAAGCTGATCGTGACCCAGCAGGCCTATTCGGCCAACACCAAGGTGATCACGACGGCGAATTCGATGGTGCAGGACCTCTTGAACGTGTTGCGCTGATCTGCGCGTGACGTAACCAAAGGCGGCAAGTCAACATGGGTTTGAGTTCAGCCCTCGCCAGTGCGATGAGCGGTCTGCGTGCCAACCAGGCCGCGCTCTCGATCGTTTCCTCGAACGTCGCCAACTCGCAGACGCCGGGTTACGTCGTCCAGAAGCCGAACCAGATCGAGGTCACCACCGGCGACTTCGGCTCGACGGCGATGACGACCGGCGTCAGCCGCGAGCTCGACACCTATGTGCAGAACCAGCTGCGCACCGAGACCGGCGGCAGCGGCTACGCCGACCAGATGGCCAACATCCTGAAGCAGCTTCAGAATGTCTATGGCACGCCCGGCAACAGCGGCACGCTCGAAACCGCGCTGAACAATTTCACCACGGCATTGCAGGCGCTGTCGACCAGCGCGGGCTCGTCGTCGGCGCAAACGGTCGCTCTCGGTGCGGCGCAGACGCTGGCGCAGCAGCTCAACCTCACCACCAAGGGCATCCAGTCGCTGCGCTCCAACGTCGAGCAGGATCTCGGCACCTCGGCGCTAGCCGCCAACGCGTCGATGCAGCAGATCGCCGACATCAACACCAGGCTCCAGGGCCTGCCGGCAACCGACCCCTCGGCTGCGACGCTGATGGACCAGCGCGACCAGGCCATCAACAATCTGTCGAAATATGTCGACGTCCGCGTCACCACCGACGGTTCGAACCAGGCCAACATTTACACCACCACCGGCATCCAGCTGGTCGGCGCCGGACTCGCCTCGCAATTCACCTTTGCGTCTGCCGGCGCGCTGTCGGCGACCTCGCTCTACAACATCGATCCGGCCAAGTCCGGTGTGGGGGCGTTCAACATCAAGCTCCCGAACGGCGCACAGGTCGACGTCGTCGCCAACAACGTGGTTTCTTCGGGCCAGATCGCGGCCGATCTCAAGCTGCGCGACCAGACGCTGGTGCAGGCGCAGAACCAGATCGACCAGCTCGCCGCGACGATGTCGAGTGCGCTGTCGGACAAGACCACGGCCGGCAGCACGGTGTCCGGTCCGCCGGCCGGGTTCGATCTCGACCTCGCCGGCGCAGCGCCGGGCAACAGCGTCAACATCACCTACACGGACACGAGCACCAACACGCAGCGCCAGATCACGCTGGTCAACGTGACCGATCCGGCGGCGCTGCCGCTCCAGAACGCGACCAACGCCAATCCGATGCAGATCGGAGTGAACTTCTCCGGCGGCATGGGCGCGATCGCCTCGGCGCTCAACACCGCGCTTTCCGGCTCGCATCTGTCGTTCGCCGCCGCGCCGTCGCCGGCGACGGCCACCACACTGCGGGTGACCGACGACAACACCGGCCTCGCCAAGGTCAATTCGTCCTCGATCACCAAGACGATCTCGTCGCTGACCTCGGGCAATCCGCAATTGCCGCTGTTCACCGACGGCGGGCAGGCGCTCTACACCGGCGCGATCACCGCATCGGGTTCGCAGATGACCGGACTTGCCGGGCGCATCGCCGTGAACACGCAGCTGACGACCGACCCGACCAGGCTGTCGGTCTACAACACCTCGCCGGTGACGCCCGCGGGCGACACCACGCGCTCCGACTTTCTCTATTCGCAACTCACCTCGGCGGTGTTCTCCTATTCGCCGCAGAGCGGTCTCGGCTCGGCGAGCCAGCCCTTCACCGGCAGTGTTTCGAACTATCTCCAGCAGTTCCTGAGCGTTCAGGGCAATGCCGCGACCCAGGCGACCCAGCTCCAGCAGGGCCAGAGCGTCGTGGTCTCGACGCTGCAGGCCAAGTTCAACTCGACCTCCAGCGTCAATCTGGACTCGGAGATGTCGAACCTGATCCAGCTCCAGAATGCCTACGCCGCCAACGCCCACGTCATGTCGGTGGTGCAGAGTATGATGAACACGTTGCTCCAGGCTCAAGTGTAACTAGTAACAGGGCTCTGAAATATGTCGATCAGCAGCATCAACTACTCCTCGTCGGTTCTCGGCTCGCAGATCCGCAACATCAACACGCAGCTCACCGATCTGTCGACGCAGCTCTCGACCGGCAAGCTGTCGCAGAACTACTCCGGGATGGGGACCAACGAGGGCTTCGCGATCGCCTCGCGCGCGCAGCTGTCCAATATCGCCGCCTATACCGACACGATCACCAACGTCAATGTCAGCATCAACCTCGCCAACACCGCGCTGCAGTCGCTGACCACGATCCGCAACACGGTGCAGACGGGCTCGGCCAACACCGCGCAGGATCTCAACGTCAACGGTCAGACGGTCGCGCAGAACACCGCCGCCGCCCAGTTCGGCTCGATGGTCGGCGTGCTCAACACGCAGGCGGGCAACCGCTATCTGTTCTCCGGAACCGCCGTCAACACGCAGCCGGTCGCGGATGCCGGCGACATCATCAACGGCACCACGACGCAGGCGGGCTTCAAGACCGTCCTGGCGGAGCGCCAGGCCGCCGATCTCGGCACCGGCACGGGGCGGCTGGTGCAGACGTCCTTGCCGTCGGGCGCGGTGCAGGTGTCCGAGGACGTTGCCGGATCGCCATTCGGGCTCAAGATCGCGGCGGTCTCCTCGACGTTGACGGGCGCGACGGTCACCGGCCCGAGCGGCTCGCCGGTGTCATTCTCGGTGAATCTCAACGGCACCAATCCGAACAATGGCGACAAGCTCAGCGTGAAGTTCACGCTGCCCGACGGCTCGACCGAGCAGATCGACCTGACTGCGTCTACCGCCACGCCAACGCCAGTCGGCAGCTTTGCAATCGATGCAAGCGTTCCGGTCAACCCGGCCAACACCCAGACCAGTCTCAACACCGCGCTGAACACCGCGATCACGAAGCTCGCCAACACTGCGCTGGTGGCGGCATCCGCGGTGACTGCCGGCGACAACTTCTTCAACACCGCGAGCTCGGCGATCGGCACCGCCCGTCAACAACCAGGCGGCGCCGCCGGCGCCCGTGACCGGCGCGACGGCGTTGTCCGGCGCGAGCCCCTCGGACTCGATCTCGCCGGGCTTCGTCGCCGGCGACACCATCACCGTCAACGGCACCACGCTCTCCTTCGTCAGTTCGGGGGCGACCGGCAACCAGCTCAACGTCGGCGACAGCATCCAGACGCTGATGAGCAAGATCGACCAGATCACGGGGACCTCGAAGCCATCGACGGTCCATGGCGGCTCGATCACGATCAACACCGACGATGCGGCGAACCTGAGCATCACGACCTCGAATACGGGAGCGCTCGGTTCGCTTGGTTTTGCTTCCACGCCCGTGACCGCCACGCAACCGCCGCTGCGCATCGGCTCGTCGCCCGCAAGCTCGGCGACGACGCTGGTCAACGGCTCGGCCACCACCGTGAAATGGTACCAGGGCAATGACGGCCCCGGCTCGCCGCGCTCCACCGCGATGGCGCGGGTCGACGATTCCGTCACGGTGCAGTACGGCGCGCAGGCCAACGAGGACGCGATCCGCAAGGAATTGCAGGCGGTCGCCGTGTTCGGGACGTTCTCGACCTCGCCGGCCGGACAATATTCGGGCGGGCAGGTCGCCGCGCTCAGCCTGCGGGTGACGCAGGCGCTGACCAAGCAACCCGGCCAGCAGCGCATCGAGGACATCCAGACCGACCTCGCGATGTCCCAGAACACGATGAAGGACGCAAGCTCGCGCCAGACCCAGGCCAAGGCGCAGCTCCAGACCATCATCGACCAGGCGGAATCGGCTTCGCCGGACCAGGTCGCGAGCGAGATCCTGTCGCTCCAGAACGCGCTCCAGGCGTCCTACCAGGTCACCTCGAACCTCTCGCAGCTCTCGCTCGTCAAGTTCCTGTAAGGGGGCGTTAAGGCGTCGTTAACCATGCCTCTTTACCTCTTGGTGAGGATTGGAGCGAGGCGGAGCTGCCGATGTCGGACAAGATGAAGCTGGTGGTGGCCACGCCATGTTTTGGCGGGCAGGTGACGAGCATCTATGCGAGCTCGATCTTCGCGCTCCAGCGCGCCGTCCACGGCATGGCCAATATCGAGCTCAAGGTGCTGCTGCGGGACGGCGACGCGCTGATCACGCGGGCGCGGGCCAATCTGGCCGCGATGTTCCTCGACGATCCCGAGGCGACGCATTTCCTGTTCATCGACGCCGACATCGGCTTCAAGCCGGAGCAGGTGTTCCGGCTGATGGAGTGCGGCGCGGATGTCGTGGCCGGCTGCTATCCGATCAAGCGGGTCAACTGGGACAAGGCGAAGCGCGCGATCGAAGCCGGCCGCACCGACGTGCCGGCCGCATCGCTCGATTACGTGCTCGAGATCGAGGATCCAGACCGCATCGTGGTGGTCAACGGCTTCACGCGCGTGCGCTACGCCGGCACCGGCTTCCTGATGATCCGGCGCCACGTGCTGGAGGCGATGTGCCGCCATCCGGACTACGCCAGCCTGCAATTCTTCCGCGAGCATTCGCACGACACGCTGGTGGCGAGCCAGAACCGGTTTGCCCTGTTCGAATGCATGATCGATCCGGCGACCGGCACCTATCTCTCCGAGGACTTCGCCTTCTGCAAGCGCTGGACCGACATCGGCGGCGAGATCTGGGCCGACATCCAGAGCTCGCTCGATCATGTCGGGCCGTCGGTGTTCCACGGCGACATCACCTCGCAATTCGCACCGGCGCCTGCGGCCGCCGCTGCCGATGCGGCGTGAGTCTTTCGGGATGAGCGCCGGCGCATCCCGTCTGTCAGCTACCGAGCCCGAGAGCGGCTCGACGATCTCGCAGACGGCAGGCGGAATTGCCGTGCGCAAGGACGGCGCGGTGACGGGGCTCGCCGGCGATAGCATGGCGGTGCCGCTGATTGACATGGCGGCCGGCATTGCGATGCGCCCGGACGCCGGTGCAGCGGTGCTGCGCGCGGTCGAAACCAGCCTCGCGCAAGGTCGGCGCGTTTTGTTGCAGATCATGGATTCGTCAAAACTCGGTTGGCGTGCCCCAAGCGAGGCGTGTCTTGATGAGATCGCGTGGCGCTGGCCGCGCAAGGTTCAAATTGTCGTCGACGCCCGTCAGGCGCGGCTCGGTCGCCGGCGGCTGCGCTCGACCGCGGTTACATGGTGCTGACCACCGGCTCGAAATTCTTTGGCGGCCCCGCTTTCAGCGGCGCGCTGCTGGTGCTGAAAGGCCTGCAGGCGCAACGCAATGTGCAACACGTTCTCGATCGCATCGCCCATGTCCTGGTGAAGATCGAGAAGTCCGCGTTCGAGGTGTGAGATGCAACATCCAGTTTCCGCGCCGATCGGCGTGACCGCGCCGAACCATGCCGACCGCATCGGCTTTGCGCAATTGACGCGCCGGGCATTCGAGGGCGGCGACCTGCATCCGTTGCGCGACCGGCTCCTGACGCGGATCGATGAGGGGACGGCGGAGGCGGGCGAAGGCCTGGATCTGTCGCTGATTGCCCAGCTTCTCGGCGAGAAGGAGGCCGGGCTCGTGATCCAGACCGAGGTGCTCTCCTTCCACCAATTGTTTCGTACGCCTTGCGCTGTTCCAAAACCCCGCCTGCGCGTGCTCGCACTCGCCGCCGATATCGACATGGGCGGCAACACGCCGATCGACTTCCTGCTTGAAGACTCCGACATTGAGCTGTTGACGCTCTACGTGGTCAAGGGCATCGGCCTGCCGGAAAATCTGCCCGAGCACGACGTCGCCATCGTGATTGCATCCGATTCCGAAGAATGCCGGGAGGCGCTCGCGCTGATCGAGAAGGCGGCGCCGCGCTGGCCGCGGCCGCTGCTCAATCGCCCCGATCTCATCGGCAATCTCGATCGCGACAAGCTGTATCGGTTGCTGGCGGGCGTGCCCGGCCTCGACATTCCCGCGACCATCCACGCGACGCGCGCGCAATTGTCGGATCTCTCGACAGGGAACATCGCCTGCGAAGACATCGCGGGGGCGAACCGCACTTTCCGATGATCGCGCGGCCGCGCGGCTCGCATGCCGGCGTCGGGCTTGCCAAGCTCGATGACGCGGCGGCGCTCGCGGCCTATCTTGCCGAGCGGCAAGAGAACGACTTCTTCCTTGCGCGTTTCGTCGACTATGCGAGTCCCGATGGGCTCTACCGCAAATATCGCCTCGCCATGGTCGACGGCAAACCCTATGCCTGCCACATGGCGATCGCCGATCGCTGGGACATCTGGTATCTCAACGCCTTCATGGCGTTCAGCGAAGAGAAGCGGGCCGAAGAAGCCGTCTTCATGCTCGACTTCGACCATGCTTTCGCCGCGCGCCACAAAGTCGCGCTCGACGAGATGAGCAGGCGCGTCGGCCTCGATTACTTCATCGTCGATTGCGCCGAGAACCAGAACCGCGAGCTGCTGGTCTTCGAAGCCGACAATACTGCCGTCGTGCACAACATGGATCCGCCGGCCGTGTTTCCGTACAAGCCGCCGCAGATGCGCAAGATCTTTGCGGCATTCACGACGATGCTGTCGCGGCATGCAAGAGCGGGCGAGGAGAGTGCAGCATGAACGAGATCATCCGCAACACGCAAAGCTCCGTCACGCACACTTCGCTCGATCCGCAGGACTGGGGCGAGTTTCGTGCGCTCGCCCATCGCATGCTTGACGAGACGATCGACGGCATTGTCAACGTTCGCGCACGTCCGGTGTGGCAGCCGATCCCCGACGGCGTCCGTGCGGCATTCAAGGCCGACGTGCCGCGCGAGGCAAGCGATCTCGCCGACGTCTATCGCGAATTCGCCGAGCACGTCGCGCCCTACGCGACGGGGAATGTCCATCCGGGTTTCATGGGCTGGGTGCATGGCGGCGGCACCGCGGTCGGCATGGTCGCGGAAATGCTCGCGGCAGGCCTCAACGCCAATCTCGGTGGCCGCGACCACATGCCGATCGAGGTCGAACGCCAGATCGTCGGCTGGATGCGCCGCCTGTTCGCCTTTCCCGACAGCGCGAGCGGCATCTTCGTGACGGGCACGTCGATGGCCAATCTGATGGCGGTGCTGGTGGCACGTACGAGCGCGCTCGGCACGCTGGCGCGGCAGTACGGCATCGGCAACGATGGCGCACTTCTGACCGCCTACACGTCGCAGGCCGCGCATGGTTGCGTGGCGAGGGCGATGGACGTCGCCGGGCTCGGCACCGATGCGCTGCGCAAGATCGGCGTCGATGCCGATCATCGTATCGACGTCGCCGCGCTGCGTGCGCAGATCGCGATTGATCGCGATGTCGGCTTCAAGCCGTTCCTGGTCGTCGCATCCGCCGGTACGGTCGACATCGGCGCGGTCGACGATCTCAAGGCGATCGCGGAGCTGTGCCGCGAGGAGGGAATCTGGTTTCACGTCGACGGCGCCTTCGGAGCGCTGGCGATCCTGTCGCCCGAGCTTGCGCCGCTGATCGGCGGCATCGAGCTTGCGGATTCTATCGCGCTCGACTTCCACACAAATGGGGACAGGTGCCTTATGACGCCGGCTTTCTGCTGGTGCGCGACGGCGAGCAGCATCGGCAGGCCTTTGCGCAGCCCGCGGCCTATCTGCGCCGCGAGGCGAGGGGGCTTGCGGCGGGCGCGATCTGGCCCTGTGATCTCGGTCCCGATCTATCGCGTGGCTTCCGTGCGCTGAAGACGTGGTTCACGCTGAAGACGTTCGGCACCGATCGGCTTGGCGCGGTGATCGCGCGAAGCTGTGCCCTGGCGAAATATCTGGAGACGCGCGTTCTCGCCGAGCCGCGGCTGGAATTGCTGGCACCGGTCAATCTCAACATCGTCTGCTTCCGCTACCGCGCCCCCGATGAGGTCAATCGGGAGATCGTCGCCGACATCCAGGAGTCCGGTATCGCGGCGCCCTCAAGCACGACGCTGGGCTGCAAGTTTGCGATCCGCGCCGCGATCGTCAATCACCGAACCGACGAGACGGATATCGACACGCTGGTCGCAGCGGTGCTGGAATTCGGCGGACGGCGGAGCCGCGATACTGTGATCGAGGTCGAAGCGCCGCCGCTCGCGGCGCAGTAGTATCGATGCAGGCCTGAAACGACAACGGCCCCGGAGGCGATCCGGGGCCGTTGTCGTTTGCGCGGTCTGGTCGTTTGAGCGGCGCTGCCGCGCGAACGGGCTATATCAGGCGGCGGTGCTGACGTCGTCCTGGTCCGCTTCAGCCTTGGGATGCGTGGCCTCGAACTGTCCCCGCAGCTTTTCTTCGTAGGCGATCAACTTGCGGGCGTCCTTCAGTGCGCGATAGAGATCGCCGTTGAGGATGTTGTTGTTGATGCCTTCGATGATCGGCCAGGAGCTCGGCACCGCGGTGACGATGTCGCGCACCAGGTTGAAATAAGTGCCGTGCTGGGTCTGCGGATCCGGCGAGATGTACATGAGCTGGACCGCCAGATAGACGAGCTTGGCGGGCGTGTCGGCGGTCTCCGGCGTGAGGATGTCGCGCTCGCGCTCAGGATCGGCACGTTGTCGCCGTCGATCAGAAGGCGGGCGCGCTGGTCGGTGTTGGTTATCACGCAGTTACCGACGATGATGCGTTCGTGCGGTCTGAGCTCGACCTTGAGGGCCATGCCTGTTCTCCATCAACGCTTTCGTAACCGAGCGTGTGTTGCGGCGGGTCAGGGCGCAATACTCCATCAAGACTAGTTAACGAGTTGTAAATCCCGGCCCACGCCGCCGAAAAGCTCAATTACATCAACGTCGAATTCGCCCGGCGGCGCAGCGTCGCCCGTGTGCAGATCGGGCGAATCGCGCGCCGACTCAGCAAAAGCGCCGATTCCATTTCATGTTTCGTTAGAGGACTCCGCCCCACGGTCCGCCGGTCGCTGGGTCCATCTCGATCCAAGCAGACGAGTAACAGTAGCGTCGTTTACCAGAAAGGTAACAGAGTCATGTCAGGTATCGTCCTCTCCTCGTCGGTTCGCCAGAACCTGCTCTCCCTCCAGTCCACCGCTGATCTTCTCGCCACCACGCAGAACCGTCTGTCGACCGGCAAGAGCGTCAACTCGGCCCTGGACAATCCCACCAACTTCTTCACCGCGCAGTCGCTCGACAACCGCGCCAGCGACATCAACAATCTGCTCGACGGCATCGCCAACGGTGTGCAGGTGCTGCAGGCTGCCAACACCGGCATCACCTCGCTGCAGAAGCTGATCGACTCTGCGAAGTCGATCGCCAACCAGGCGCTGCAGACCACGGTCGGCTACTCCACCAAGTCCAACGTCTCCGCCTCGATCTCGGGTGCGACGGCGGCCGACCTGCGCGGCACCACGTCCTTCGCCAGCGCGACCGCGAGCAGCAACGTCGTGTATAACGGCACGGCCGGCGGCACCACGGCGGCAGGCGGCACCACGACGCTCGGCGCCACCCTCGGCACCTTCACGGGTACCGCGGGAACGGCCGGCGACGGCACCACGGCCCTGACCGGCGCCATCACCCTGATCGCCACTTCGGGCACGACCGCAACCGGCCTGGTCGGCAACGCCCAGCCCGCCGACGGCGACACGCTGACCGTGAACGGCAAGACCATCACCTTCCGCTCGGGCTCTGCTCCGGCGTCGACTGCGGTGGCCTCCGGTTCTGGCGTCAGCGGTAACCTCGTCACCGACGGCAGCGGCAACTCCACCGTCTATCTCGGCACCGCGGGCACCCCGACTGCGACCGTCAACGATCTCTTGACCGCGGTCGATCTCGCCAGCGGCGTGAAGACGGCGTCCATCACCGCGGGTGCCGCGACGCTCGCCACCAGCGTCAACCAGACCGCTTCGAGCGTCGGCGGCGGCGCCGTCACGCTGAAGAGCTCGACGGGCGCGGATCTGAGCGTCACCGGCAAGGCCGACCTGCTCAAGGCTCTCGGCCTGAGCTCGGCAGTGGGCGGCGGCAACGCCACCGTGAGCGTCAACCGGACCACGAGCGCTGGCTCGCTGGGTGCGACGATCGCTGACGGTTCGACGCTGAACGTCGACGGTCACGTCATCACCTTCAAGAACGCGCCGACCCCGGGTACGACCGGTGCTCCGAGCGTTCCGAGCGGGTATGGTGCGAGCGGTGCGGTCGTCACCGACGGCAGCGGCAACTCGACCGTCTATCTGCAGTCCGGCACGGTTAACGACGTGCTGAAGGCGATCGACCTTGCCACCGGCGTGCAGACCGCGACGATCAACGCCAGCGGCGTTGCTGCGCTTACGACTGCAACCGGCCAGACCAACTCGTCGATCAACGCATCTGGTCAGCTCAAGATCTCGACCGGCGTCAATGCCGACCTCTCGATCACGGGCACCGGCAATGCGCTGAACGGGCTCGGCTTTGCCGGCAACACCGGCACCGCGAGCGCCTTCACCGCGGCGCGGACCTCGGGCGTCGGCGGCATCAGCGGCAAGTCTTTGACCTTCTCCGCCTTCAACGGCGGCACGGCGGTCAATGTCACCTTCGGCGACGGCACCAACGGCACCGTCAAGACGCTCGATCAGCTCAACACGAAGCTTCAGGCCAACAACCTGACCGCGACGATCGACGCCAACGGCCTGCTGACGGTCTCGACCACCAACGACTACGCGTCCTCGACCATCGGCTCAAGCTCCGCAGGTGGTTCGATCGGCGGCACGCTCACTTCGGCGCTGACCTTCTCGACGGCTTCCAGCCCCATCCAGGACACGGTTGCCCAGACGTCGCGTTCGAACCTGGTGTCTCAGTACAACAACATCCTGAACCAGATCGACACGACCTCGCAGGACTCCTCGTTCAACGGCGTCAATTTGTTGAACGGCGACCAGCTCAAGCTGGTGTTCGACGAGACCGGCAAGTCGAACCTCAGCATCACCGGCGTGACCTACAACTCCAAGGGTCTCGGCCTCGCTGCGTTGACCAGCGGTGTCGACTTCATCGACAACTCCGCGACCAACAAGGTGCTGTCGAACCTGAACGCCGCGTCGAGCACACTGCGCTCGGAAGCGTCGAGCCTCGGTTCGAACCTCTCGGTGGTGCAGGTTCGTCAGGACTTCAACAAGAGCCTGATCAACGTGCTGCAGACCGGTTCGTCCAACCTGACCCTGGCCGACACCAACACCGAAGCCGCCAACAGCCAGGCGCTGTCGACCCGCCAGTCGATCGCGGTCTCCGCGCTGTCGCTGGCCAACCAGTCGCAGCAGAGCGTGCTCCAGCTGCTCCGCTAACAAGCGGAAGACATCGCAAGCAAGATCCGGCGGCGGGGCTTCGGCTCCGCCGCTTTCTTTTTGCGACGGCATCAGAGTGCCGCTCGGCGAAGCGGAGACGATGCATTCGGATGCAGCCGATCGCTCACTCTGAGTTATGGTTGACAAGTCGCAAACGCCGGGTCGCTGCATGAAAAAGCGTCATCCTATCATGGCGATATGGGAGAGCCCGATCCGGCTCCGATCGCGCATATGGTGAATCCGCGCAGGGATTGGAGCGACACGCTTCATGCTTTGTTAGCCGTCTATGTTCACCGTCCCGGCATCGATTAATCCTAATCGAAGTTTGTTGCGTTGCGTACCAGAAGGGTAACACTCAATGTCCGGTATCGTTCTCTCCTCGTCAGTTCGTCAGAACCTGCTCTCCCTCCAGTCCACCGCTGATCTTCTCGCCACCACGCAGAGCCGTCTGTCGACCGGCAAGAGCGTTAACTCGGCCCTGGACAATCCCACCAACTTTTTCACCGCGCAGTCGCTCGACAATCGCGCCAGCGACATCAACAATCTGCTCGACGGCATCGCCAACGGCGTGCAGGTGCTGCAGGCTGCCAACACCGGCATCACCTCGCTGCAGAAGCTGATCGACTCGGCGAAGTCGATCGCCAACCAGGCGCTGCAGACCACCGTCGGCTACTCCACCAAGTCCAACGTCTCCACCTCGATCTCGGGTGCGACGGCGGCCGACCTGCGCGGCACCACGTCCTTCGCCAGCGCGACCGCGAGCAGCAACGTCGTGTATAACGGCACGGCCGGCGGCACCACGGCGGCAGGCGGCACCACGACGCTCGGCGCCACCCTCGGCACCTTCACGGGTACCGCGGGAACGGCCGGCGACGGCACCACGGCCCTGACCGGCGCCATCACCCTGATCGCCACTTCGGGCACGACCGCAACCGGTCTGGTCGGCAACGCCCAGCCCGCCGACGGCGACACGCTGACCGTGAACGGCAAGACCATCACCTTCCGCTCGGGCTCTGCTCCGGCGTCGACTGCGGTGGCCTCCGGTTCTGGCGTCAGCGGCAACCTCGTCACCGACGGCAGCGGCAACTCCACCGTCTATCTCGGCACCGCGGGCACCCCGACTGCGACCGTTAACGATCTCTTGACCGCGGTCGATCTCGCCAGCGGCGTGAAGACGGCGTCCATCACCGCGGGGGCCGCGACGCTCGCCACCAGCGTCAACCAGACCGCTTCGAGCGTCGGCGGCGGCGCCGTCACGCTGAAGAGCTCGACGGGCGCGGATCTGAGCGTCACCGGCAAGGCCGACCTGCTCAAGGCTCTCGGCCTGAGCTCGGCAGTGGGCGGCGGCAACGCCACCGTGAGCGTCAACCGGACCACGAGCGCTGGCTCGCTGGGTGCGACGATCGCTGACGGTTCGACGCTGAACGTCGACGGTCACGTCATCACCTTCAAGAACGCGCCGACCCCGGGTACGACCGGTGCTCCGAGCGTTCCGAGCGGGTATGGTGCGAGCGGTGCGGTCGTCACCGACGGCAGCGGCAACTCGACCGTCTATCTGCAGTCCGGCACGGTTAATGACGTGCTGAAGGCCATCGACCTTGCCACCGGCGTGCAGACCGCGACGATCAACGCCAGCGGCGTTGCTGCGCTTACGACCGCGACCGGCCAGACCAACTCGTCGATCAACGCATCTGGTCAGCTCAAGATCTCGACCGGCGTCAATGCCGACCTCTCGATCACAGGCACCGGCAACGCGCTGAACGGGCTCGGCTTTGCCGGCAACACCGGCACTGCGAGCGCCTTCACCGCGGCACGGACCTCGGGCGTCGGCGGCCTCACGGGCAAGACCCTGACCTTCTCCGCCTTCAACGGCGGCACGGCGGTCAATGCCACCTTCGGCGACGGCACCAACGGCACCGTCAAGACGCTCGACCAGCTCAACTCGAAGCTTCAGGCCAACAACCTGACCGCGACGATCGACGCCAACGGCCTGCTGACGGTCTCGACCACCAACGACTACGCGTCCTCGACCATCGGCTCAAGCTCCGCAGGTGGTTCGATCGGCGGCACGCTCACTTCGGCGCTGACCTTCTCGACGGCTTCCAGCCCCGTCCAGGATACAGTTGCCCAGACGTCGCGTGCGAATCTCGTCAACCAGTACAACAACATCCTTCAGCAGATCGACTCGACTTCGCAGGACTCCTCGTTCAACGGCGTCAACCTGCTGAACGGCGACCAGCTCAAGCTGGTGTTCGACGAGACCGGCAAGTCGAACCCTCAGCATCACCGGCGTGACCTACAACTCCAAGGGTCTCGGCCTCGCTGCGTTGACCGGCGGTGTCGACTTCATCGACAACGCCGCCACCAACAAGGTGCTGACCAACCTGAACACGGCCTCGAGCACGCTACGCTCCGAAGCGTCGAGCCTCGGTTCGAACCTGACGATCGTGCAGGTGCGTCAGGACTTCAACAAGAACCTGATCAACGTGCTGCAGACCGGTTCGTCCAACCTGACCCTGGCCGACACCAACGTCGAAGCCGCCAACAGCCAGGCGCTGTCGACCCGCCAGTCGATCGCGGTCTCCGCGCTGTCGCTGGCCAACCAGTCGCAGCAGAGCGTGCTCCAGCTGCTCCGCTAACAAGCGGACGACATCTAAAAACGATTAGGGCGGCGGGGCTTCGGCCCCGCCGTTTTTTTCGTGCGTCAGCCGACATTCGCAACCACGCAACGCTCTGAAAAAGTAACCAGCGGTTATGGTTAATGGAGGGTAAGCGCGCGGATAAACGCCAATGATTTCAGCCTGATTGCCGGCCGCGACCACGCCTTCCGCGCACTTATGGTGAACCCGCGCTTAATGCGGGCGCGTGTCGTTTCACCCTTTGTTAGCCATGTCGCGGCACGCTGTCCCCGTCACTCGATCCGAAGCGATCGAACGAAGACGCGTAAACCAGAAGGGTAAGTGTTATGTCCGGTATTGTTCTCTCTGCGTCGGTTCGTCAGAACCTGCTGTCTCTCCAGTCCACCGCCGACCTCCTCGCCACCACACAGAACCGTCTGTCGACCGGCAAGAGCGTCAATTCGGCCCTGGACAATCCCACCAACTTCTTCACAGCCCAGTCGCTCGACAACCGCGCCAGCGACATCAACAATCTGCTCGACGGCATCGCCAACGGCGTGCAGGTGCTGCAGGCCGCCAACACCGGCCTGACCTCGCTGCAGAAGCTGATCGACAGCGCGAAGTCGATCGCCAACCAGGCGCTGCAGACCACGGTCGGCTACTCCACCAAGTCCAACGTCTCCACCTCGATCGCGGGTGCGACGGCGGCCGACCTGCGCGGCACCACGTCCTTCGCCAGCGCGACTGCAAGCAGCAACGTGCTCTATAACGGCACGGCCGGCGGCACCACGGCGGCAAGCGGCACCACGACGCTCGGCGCCACCATCGGCTCCTTTGCAAGCACTGGCGCAACGGCCGGCGACGGCACCACGGCCCTGACCGGCACTATCACCCTGATCGCCACTTCGGGCACAACCGCAACCGGTCTGGTCGGCAACGCCCAGCCCGCCGACGGCGACACACTGACCGTGAACGGCAAGACCATCACCTTCCGCTCGGGTTCTGCTCCGGCCTCGACTGCGGTTACGTCCGGTTCGGGCGTCAGCGGCAATCTCGTCACCGACGGCAGCGGCAACACCACCGTCTATCTCGGCACCGCGGGCGCCCCGGCTGCGAACGTCAACGATCTCTTGACCGCGATCGATCTCGCCAGCGGCGTGAAGACGGTTTCGATCACTGCGGGTGCCGCGACGATCGCCACCAGCGTCGGCCAGACCGCCTCGAGCGCTGCTGGCGGCGCCGTCACGCTGAAGAGCTCGACGGGTGCGGATCTGAGCGTCACCGGCAAGGCCGACCTGCTCAAGGCTCTCGCCCTGACGACGTCTTCAGGTGCAGGCAATGCAAGCGTGTCCGTCAACCGGACCACGAGCGCGGGCTCGCTGGGTGCGACCCTTACGGACGGTTCGTCGCTGAACGTCGATGGTCACACCATCACCTTCAAGAACGCGCCGACCCCGGGTACGACCGGTGCTCCGAGCGTTCCGAGCGGGTATGGTGCGAACGGTGCGATCGTCACCGACGGTAACGGCAACTCGACCGTCTATCTGCAGTCCGGCACGGTTGCCGACGTGCTGAAGGCGATCGACCTTGCCACCGGCGTGCAGACCGCGACGATCAACGCCAGCGGCGTTGCTGCGCTTACGACCGCGACCGGCCAATCGAACTCGACGATCAATACGTCCGGTCAGCTCAAGCTCTCGACCGGCATCAACGCCGATCTGTCGATCACGGGCTCAGGCAATGCGCTGAATGTGTTCGGGCTCGCCGGCAACACCGGCAGCGCGTCGGCGTTCACTGCGGCGCGCACCTCCGGTGTCGGCGGCATTGCCGGCAAGACCTTGACCTTCTCCGCCTTCAACGGCGGCACGGCGGTCAACGTCACCTTCGGCGACGGCACCAACGGCACCGTCAAGACGCTCGATCAGCTCAACACGCAGCTTCTGGCCAACAACCTGGCTGCCACGATCGACGCCAACGGCCGGCTGACCATCACGGCGTCCAACGACTACGCGTCCTCGACGATCGGTTCGACCGTCGCAGGCGGTGGGATCGGCGGCACGCTCACTTCGGCGCTGACATTCTCGACGGCTTCCAGCCCCGTCCAGGATGCCGTCGCGCAGACGGCCCGTGCGAATCTGGTGTCTCAGTACAACAACATCCTGAACCAGATCGACACGACCTCGCAGGACTCCTCGTTCAACGGCGTCAACCTGCTGAACGGCGACCAGCTCAAGCTGGTGTTCGACGAGACCGGCAAGTCGAGCCTCAACATCACCGGCGTGACCTACAACTCCAAGGGTCTCGGCCTTGCGGCGCTGACCGTCGGTGTCGACTTCATCGACAATGCCGCGTCCAACCGCGTGCTGACCAATTTGAACGCCGCGTCGAGCACGCTGCGCTCGGAAGCCTCAGCGCTCGGTTCGAACCTCTCGGTGGTGCAGGTGCGTCAGGACTTCAACAAGAACCTGATCAACGTGCTGCAGACCGGCTCGTCCAACCTGACCCTGGCCGACACCAACGTCGAAGCGGCCAACAGCCAGGCGCTCTCGACCCGCCAGTCGATCGCGGTCTCCGCGCTGTCGCTGGCCAACACCTCGCAGCAGAGCGTGCTTCAGTTGCTCCGCTAAGCGGCTGAAACTACTAAATAAATCGAGCGACGGGGGCCAGTTGCCCCGCCGCTCTTTTTTGCGTCCGGAGGCGGGCAGGGGCGTTCACCCGCTATTAACCCTATCCCTTAAACCGGCGTTAACCATACTTTAAAGGACACCCTCTAAGACTGGACAAAAGCCCGCTTTCCAGACCGCGCGGCCGATTCGTACCCGGTTCAAGAGGAAGACTCGCCAATGTCCAACATCGTTCTCTCGGCGTCCGTTCGCCAGAACCTGTTGTCGCTGCAGTCGACGGCCGACTTGCTGGCCACGACGCAGGAGCGGCTGTCGACCGGTAAGAAGGTCAACACGGCGCTCGACAATCCCACCAACTTCTTCACAGCGCAGGGGTTGGACAACCGGGCGAGCGACATCAGCAACCTGCTGGATGGCATCAACAACGGTGTGCAGGTGCTCCAGGCGGCCAATACCGGCATCACATCGCTGCAGAAGCTGATCGACAGCGCCAAGTCGATCGCCAACCAGGCGCTCCAGACCACGGTCGGCTATTCCACCAAGTCGAACGTCTCCACCACGATTCCCGGTGCGACGCCCGCCGACCTGCGCGGCACGACCTCCTATGCAAGCGCGACCGCCAACAGCAACGTGCTCTATACCGGCGCACCCGGTGGCGTGACCCCGGTCACGGGGACCGCCGCACTTGGCGCCTCGCTGGGCTCGACCGCCGGCGCCTTTACCGGAACAGCAGCGCTCGCCGCCGACGGCACCACCGCACTGTCCGGTACCGCCACGTTGCTCGGCACCACGGCATCCGCCACCTTCAGCACGGCGCCCGCTGACGGCGACACCATCACGGTCAACGGCAAGAGCATCACTTTCCGCACCGGCGTCGCTCCGAACACGCAGCCGACCGGCTGGGGCCTCAACCCCAGCGGACACATCGCCACCGACGGCAACGGCAATTCGATCGTCTATGAGGGAACGGCGGCTGCACCGGGGGCGACAGTCAACGACGTCCTCAGCGCGATCGACCTCGCCAGTGGCGTCAAGACCGCGACCATCAGCGCCGGCGCTGCGACCATCGTTGTCAGCGGCTCGGCCGGTCCGATCGGCACGCTCCAGGTGGCATCGTCCATCTCGGGAGGCGGCGCGGTTACGCTGAAGAGCTCGACCGGCGCCGACGTAAGCTTGACCGGAAAGGCCGATTTCCTCAAGGCGCTCGGTCTGACCACAGCGACCGGCGCAGGCAATGCCAACGTGACCGCAAATCGGTCGACGACGGCCGGCTCGCTGGGCAGTCTTGTTCAAGACGGTTCGACCCTGAACATCGACGGCCACACCATCACCTTCAAGAACGCCCAAACGCCCCAGTCGGCGTTGAGCGTCACCTCCGGCGGCGTCAACGGCAACGTCGTCACCGACGGCAACGGCAATTCGACCGTCTACATCCAGAGCGCGACACTCACCGATTTGCTCAACTCGATCGACCTTGCCACCGGCGTCAAGACCGCCAGCATCTTCAACGGCACGGCGACCCTGTCGACCACCGCGGGCCAGATCCCGTCGTCGGTCAACAGCAGCGGTCAGCTTGCGCTCTCGACCGGCATCAACGCCGACCTGTCGATCACCGGCACCGGCAACGCGCTCAACGCCTTCGGTCTCAGCGGCAACACGGGAACGGCCACCGCTTTCGCCGCGGCCCGCAACTCCGGTGTTGGTGGCGTCAGCGGCAAGACGCTGACCTTCACCTCCTTCAACGGCGGCACCCCGGTGAGCGTCACCTTCGGCGACGGCACCAACGGCACCGTCAAAACGCTCGACCAGCTCAATGTGCAGCTTCAGGCCAACCACCTGACGGCGACGATCGACGCCAACGGCGTGCTGACGGTCACCACCGTCAACGAGTACGCGTCCTCGACCCTCGGCTCGACTGCCGCGGGCGGCACGGTCGGCGGTACGCTCACCGGCGTGCTGGCCTTCACCACCGCGCAGCCCCCGATTCAGGATCCCGTCGCGCAGACGGCGCGCTCCGGCCTGGTCAGTCAGTTCAACAACATCCTGGCGCAGATCGACACGACCTCACAGGACTCGTCCTTCAACGGCGTCAACCTGCTCAACGGCGACACGCTGAAGCTGGTCTTCAACGAGAACGGCAGCTCGACGCTCGGCATCAACGGCGTGGTGTTCAACGCGGCCGGCCTTGGTCTCAGCAATCTGGTTCCCGGCACGGACTTCATCGACAACGGTGCCACCAACAAGGTGCTGGCCAGCCTGAATGCGGCCTCGAGCACGCTGCGCTCCGAAGGTTCGTCGCTCGGTTCGAACCTGTCGATCGTTCAGGTGCGTCAGGATTTCTCCAAGAACCTGATCAACGTTCTCCAGACCGGCTCGTCCAACCTGACGCTCGCCGACACCAACGAGGAAGCGGCGAACAGCCAGGCGCTGTCGACCCGCCAGTCGATCGCGGTGTCCGCGCTGTCGCTGGCCAACCAGTCGCAACAGAGCGTGCTGCAGCTGCTCCGCTAATTCGCAGCGCAAGATCGCTACTCAATTTCGCGGCGGGGCCAAGGCTCCGCCGTTCATTTTACGCAGATCGCTAAGACAGGATTAGCTGAGATTGATGCGCATCGTGCGAGGCTTATTTACAGCGTGCACGTGCACATCTAGCTTCGCGATGAAGGACTTCGGGACCCGTAATACTCCGGAGTGCTTCCAAGCACACATGTAAGCAAATCTTAAGCGGTGCTGCCTAGGGTTGGGAAAGAAATCCTTAAGCGCGTTCAACGGGCTAGGTAACCTCCAAGGTGTGATTGATGTCGAATTCCGCTGCCTCGGCCTACGCGCGTGTTGCAACGACCACAGCATCCCCTCGCGACGTCGAGGCGCAGACCCTGCTCAAGGCTGCCAACAAGCTTCAGGATGCGATCAACAACGCCGAGCCGTTCAGCGAGCAGACCACGCAAGCCCTGATGTTCAATCGCAAGCTCTGGACGATTTTCCTGAGCGAGGCCATGCGCGAGAACAATCCGCAGCCGCTCGACGTCCGGCAGAAGATCGCCAACATCAGTGTGTTCGTGCTGAGCCAGACCGCCGCGCTGCAGATGAGCCCGCAGTTCGATCACTTCCGTCCGCTGATCGAGATCAACCGCAATATCGCCGCCGGTCTGTCCGGCCGTCCGTGATCAAGGACGGCTCGTTCCGCTTCGGCAACACCAAGTTGACGCTGACGGATGCCGGCAAGGCGCAGATCAAGGAACGTCGTCACCGATCCTGCGACCGGGTCGAGCTATCTCGACACTGCCGTTGCGACGCTCGACGCCTGATCGTCAGGCGCTGAGGTCGGTGCTGGCCGGACGCGAGGGCTCGGATTTCAAATCCTGCGCATGGAAATAGGCCCGCCGGCGAAGCATTGCTTCGTCGGGGAACTGGTTGACCACGGCGTCGGTCCTGTCGTTGACGACCTGGAAGACGAAGGACGCCGCCGCCTGGTCGAACACGACCTGGCGTGAGACGTTTTCGTTGCTCCGCAAATCATTGCGTGCAGGCGCGCTCGCATCGCCAGCGGCCACTGTCTGGCTCACTGGCAGCTCGGTTTGCACGGCTTCGTGTGCCGCCGCGTTCGACGTCGTTACGATCTGCACGGCGGCCGGTATCCCCACCGGCCTGATGCTGAAATCTGTACTCATGGCAGCCTCCTGGTTGCCTCACGTGAGTCAAATCCCAACCCCTCTCAATGCGCAACCATGGAACACCAGGATTGAAGACCCGGTAAGGAAACGTGCCTAACCGCGCGACCACGTTGCCGCGCGGTTTTTCGTAAAATTGTCGCTTGTTCTTGCGCGCGCTCAGAGTGAGCGGCTGACCGCCAGCGGGGTGATGTGGCGCGGGCCCGGAGCGGCGCGCCGCCCCGCGGCCGTGTAGGTGTTCGGCACGTTGCGCTTCTGGATCTCGGCATTGACGCCGCGCACGACGCTTTCCGAGACCGCGTGTGCGGTTGCGAGCACGGTGAGGTTGACCTGGAGCATCGCGCGGAATGCATCGTGGTGCCGATGCAGCGTCGAGAGCAGTTCGGGTTCGGATTTCGCGAGCTGGGCCTGGTTGGCCTTCAACTGGCTGACGGCGCCGACATAGTTTCGCGACAGCTCTTGCTTCTTGCTCTCGAGGGTCATCGCCTCGCGGACCTGGCCGGCGCGCACGAGCTCGGTCTCGCGCTCGATCAGTCCGAGCAGGGCGCTCATCGCATCCATCAACTGCCCGGCGACCTTGCGCGCCTCGGCGCTGCCGGGTGCGGTGTTCGGGCGCTGCGCTTGCACCGGCTGACGCGAGGCGTTGAAGTGGTTCATCTCGTTTGACCTTATGCCGTGCGGATGGTTTTCGCCTGCTGCATGATGAGGGTGCGATAGACTTCGGTGGCGACGCCGACGCCGCCGGCGTTGGCGAAGTTCTTGGAATATTGCTCGGTCAACATCGAGCGCCACACGCCGGTGCCCGGCGTGTCGCCGAACGGACCTTCGCCCTTCAGACTCGAGGTCATCTGCGAGAACATGCTGTTGAGGAACATCGCCTCGAAGTCGGTGGCGGTCTTCTGCGCCTTGGCCTGCTGCTTCTGCGGGACCTTCTGCAGGGCCGCGGCGAGGTCGAAATCCGGCCGGCCGTTGCGGCTCTCCACCGAGAAGGCAGAGCTGGCGACGCGTGCGGTGTTGACCATGCCGGTCTGCATCACATCACCTCGATGTCGGCTTCGATCGCACCGGCGGCCTTGATCGCCTGCAGGATGCTGATGAGATCGCGCGGGCCGATGCCGAGGCCGTTGAGGCCGTCGACGAGCTGCTGAAGCGAGACGCCGTCCTTGACGACGGCGAACTTCTTGCCGTCCTCGGTGACGCTGACACTGCTGCGCGGCGCGACCACGGTCCGTCCCCGCGACAGCGGGTTGGGCTGGCTCACCTGCGGGCTCTCGGAGATCGTGACGGTGAGGTTGCCTTGTGCGACTGCAACGGTGGCGACGCGGACGTCGCGGCCCATCACGATGATGCCGCTGCGTTCGTCGCGATGATGATCTTGGCGGCGAGATCCGGCTCGACCTGGAGCTGCTCGATCTCGGTGAGAAAGGCGACGACGTTGCCCTTGAACTCCGGCGGGATCGCAAGCTGCACCGTCGACGGGTCGATCGGCTCGGCGGTTTTGACGCCGAGATAGTCGTTGATCGCGGCGGCGATCCGCTTGGCCGTGGTGAAGTCGGCGTTGCGCAGCGCAAGGCGGACGTTGGGCAGGCGATTGAGCGCGAACTCGATCTCGCGCTCGATGATGGCGCCGTTGGCGATGCGTCCGACGGTCGGCACGCCACGCACGATTTTCGCCGCTTCGCCCTCGGCCTGGAAGCCGGAGATCGCGAGCGAGCCCTGTGCGACCGAGTAGACGTTGCCGTCGGCGCCGAGGAGGGGGGTGACGAGCAGGGTGCCGCCCTGGAGATTCTTGGCGTCGCCGAGCGCAGAGACGGTGACGTCCATGCGCGTGCCCTGGGTGGCGAAGGCCGGCAGATTGCCTGTCACCATGACGGCGGCGACGTTGCCGGTGCGGATGGTGGCGCCGCGGATGTTGACGCCCATGCGCTCGAGCATCGCTTGCAGCGACTGCTTGGTGAAGGGGATGTTGTTGAGGGTGTCGCCGGTGCCGTTGAGGCCGACGACGAGGCCGTAGCCGATGAGCTGGTTCTGCCGCACGCCTTCGATGTTGGCGAGATCCTTGATGCGCGATGTCGCGCTTGCAGACGTGACCGAGAGCGCCAGCGCTGACAGCGCGGCGCAGGCCACCCCAACAATCCTCACCCAACGAACGCTTGGCATCCTCTGCTCCCCGAGGCTCCTCAAATCGACGGATCCTCACGACACTCCCATGACGAGCTGGTCCGACGCTGTCCTTGCGAGCGCTGTGCCAACTCGGAGCATCGGGGTAGGTGGCTGAACAGGTTGAGTAAATCTGTTTCGAGCGGTCTCAGCCGGTGTTGTCCCTGAGGAGCGAAACTGCCGCCTGTCGGCAGATTTTGCCGGGCTGTTTACGGGCCGTTAACCATAAAACGGCGAATGTGGCGCATCGATCACCCGGATTGCTTCCGATGCGCATCTACGGACCGAACGGCACCACGCTTGGAACGCCGGCCAGCCAGGCCAGGCGGACGAGCTCCGGCACCTTCGTGCTGCCCGACACCTCGTCGGCGCAGGAGACGCGGGGCGCTGCCGCACCGAAGGCCGCCGCCAACATCGACGGGCTGCTCGCACTGCAAGGCATCGAAGAGAACCCCGTCGAGCGTCGCAAGCGCTCGGTCACGCGCGGCAAGACCGCGCTCGACGTGCTCGACGATCTGAAGATGGGGCTCCTCTCCGGCAAACTCGATGCCTCGACCGTGATGCGGCTGCGTGACGCTGCGGCGAACCTGAAATCGTCTTCCGGCGATCCTGGTCTGGACTCGGTGCTGTCCGAGATCGAGCTGCGCGTCGAGGTCGAGCTCGCCAAGGCCGGGCAGGCGTAGCGTCTTACGCCGCTTCATCCTTCTGCGCGTCGTAGCGGCGCTGGGCGGCGAGCACGTCTTTCAGATTCTGCTCGGCCCAATCTCGGAGCGGATCGACCGCAGCTGCGAGCGTTACGCCGAGCTGCGTGATCGAGTATTCCACGGTCACCGGCACGGTTGCGATGGCGTGACGCTTGATCAATCCGTCGCGCTCGAGCGACTTGAGAACTTGGCTCAGCATCTTCTGCGAAATGCCTTCAATCGTGCGGCGCAACTGATTGAAGCGCATCGGCTCCTCGCGCAGCAATAGCAGGATCAGCACCGCCCATTTGTCGCCGACGCGGTCGAGGATCTGTCGCGTGGGGCAGTTCGCTGCATAGACGTCCGGCTTCATCGTCGGGTCCTCACGATCCATTCCGCTCATTTGCCGGCCGCCGCCGGTTACTCCTGTGTAAGCAGGTAAGCACAAGGTGCTCTCTTAACACCAGCATTCTTTATGATATCTAGTTACCGATAGTTACCACAGAAGCAAAGGAGCCTTTCATGAAAATCGCAGTTGCCGGCGCCTCGGGCCGGGCCGGGTCGGAGATCACCAAGGAACTGTCGCGCCGCGGCCACGCGGTCACGGCCATCGCCCGCAACCCCGAGAAGATCGCGGTCCTGCCGAACGTCACGCCCACCAAGGGGGACGTCCTCGACCGGTCCGGTCTTGCCAAGCTGTGGGTTGGGCACGACGTCGCCGTGAGTTCCGTGCACTTTCTGGCCAGCGACGCGCTCAAGCTGATCGGAGCGGCAAAGGATTCCAAGGTCGGTCGTTACCTCGTGGTCGGCGGGGCCGGCAGCCTTGAGGTCGCTCCGGGCGTCAAACTGGTTACAACTCCCGGTTTTCCGGCTCAGTACAAGGCTGAGGCTGAGGCGGGTTCGGCTTTTCTCGACCTGCTGCGGCAGGAAAAGGAGCTGAACTGGACCTTCATCTCGCCATCGGCCCTGTTCATCGAGGGGGAGCGCACCGGCAAGTTCCGGCTTGGGACCGATCAGCTTCTCGCAGATGCGAACGGGAAGAGCTGGATCACCTTCGCTGACTACGCCATCGCGCTCGCCGACGAGATCGAACGGCCGGCCCATGTGAAACAGCGTTTCACGGTCGGCTACTAGGCCTTCGGCCGCCCCCGGAGCCCTCCAGGATAAACCTTCCTGTAGGATAAACCTTCCTGTGCAAGGGCTTGGGAGCGCCAATCGGGCGATCAGGGAAACATTGTCTGTCACATGAGGCCGCTATATAACGCCCCGCTCAGCGGACTCCGTTCCGTTTGCGAGTCGTTGCTTAGACAGATAGGCCGCCCTTGGAAAAGTTGAAAAACTACCGACCGACCGAAAAAGAGCCTTTCATGAACGACAGGCAGAAGGAGTACTTCCGTTTGAAGCTCCTCGCCTGGAAGGATGAGATCCTCAAAGAGTCCAAGCTCACCCTGCAAGCCCTGCAGGAGGAGAACGTGAACCACCCCGATCTCGCCGATCGGGCGTCGTCCGAAACCGACCGTGCCATCGAACTCCGTGCCCGCGACCGCCAGCGCAAGTTGATCGCCAAGATCGATGCCGCGCTCCAGCGTATCGAGGACAACACCTACGGCTATTGCGAGGACACGGGGGAGCCGATCTCGTTGAAGCGGCTCGAGGCCCGGCCGATCGCGACGCTCTCGGTGGAAGCGCAGGAGCGCCACGAGAAACGCGAGAAGGTCTATCGCGACGAATAGAGCCTGAGCCGCAGAGATGCGGCTCTTTGTTTTTGGATGCAAAGCGCCGTTTCGCGCCGTGATTAGCATTTTGCCTGTCGCTTGCAACCCCGCGGCGCGCGAGCGCAATCGCGAAAAGTGAATCGTAATCAATGGGCTGGACTTAACTCCTCCGAGCTCACGTGAGTTCGGATGAGCAACAGCCTTCACTTCAGGTGCGGGAGGTTTTGCGAGTCGCGTCAACGACATCGACTGGAACGCTGAGACACCGATCCAGCAGCTTCACGCGTCGCTGCAATCAGGCCTGTTGCGCCCCTAAAAGGCGCGCTTCCCCATAAAGCCTGGACCAGTTCAATATTTCCTTAAACGCTGGCAGCAGGCCATGAGGCTTCCCCATGATGTGGCCGATCTGCGTCCGCAGCTCGTCCAGCTCGGGCTGGCAATGACGTGCTGCCCTGCGGCCCCGCGCTTGTCACACCCCGGCGGGGATGCTGAAGTGCCGCCCTCAATGCGTAGCGTAGGAGGCGGCGCCGATGGACAATATTCTCAAGGCCGCAAAGGCGATCGCGCTGGCGCGCCGCAACCATGCGCCGCTCGCGGCGCTCGAAGTTCCCCCGGCCGATGAAGCCGAGGGCTATCAGGTCCAGCGCGCGCTGCACGATCTGCTGCTGCCGCATGTCGGCCCGCTCGTCGGCTACAAGATCGGCTGCACCAGCCAGGTGATGCAGGATTATATCGGCATTCCGCACCCTTGCGGTGGCGGCGTGTTCAAGAAGGGCGTGCACGACAGCGGCGTGCAGCTCGCGGCTGCCGACTACGTCCGGGTCGGCGTCGAATGCGAAATCGCCGTGCGGCTCAAGCGCAATCTTGCCGCCGGCGAGGCGCCGTTCACGGCCGAATGGGTCGGCGAGGCCGTCGAGGCCTATCATCCCGCGATCGAGATCGTAGACGACCGCTATGTGAAGTGGGAGACGATGGGCGCGCCGACCTTGATCGCCGACGATTTCTTCGCCGCCGGCTGCGTGCTGGGTGAGAGGGTGCCGCGCTCGTCCGTGCCGGACCTGAAGGCCGTCAAGGGCCGCGCCATCGTCAACGGTGAGGAGGTCAGCCACGGCACCGGCGCCGACGTGCTCGGCCATCCCCACAACGCACTCGCCTGGCTCGCCAACCATCTCGCCGCCGAGGGCAAGGGCTTGCACGCGGGACAGCTCGTGCTGACGGGGAGCCTGGTGAAGACGCTGTGGCTGAAGGCCGGCGACAAGGTGCGGATGGAGCTGGATGGGCTGGGGACGGTCGAGGCGGAGTTTACGTGACGTCTCCGCCGTCATTGCGAGGAACCCGTCGCGACGAGGCAATCCAGAATCTTTCCGCGGCGGCAGTCTGGATTGCTTTCGCTGCGCTCGCAATGACGGAGGTTGGGGCACGATTTCGTTCTTTCAATTTACATCGCAATTGCGGACGCACCACCACATCCTCGCGGCATCTTCCGCCCGAGTTTTGCAATCGTCTCGCCCTCCTGAAGATCAAGAAGGTGCAGGGAAGGCCGGGCGCCGGCTGGCACCCGCAATCCCGTGTGCGGATCAAACGCGCACGGGTGGATCACAGGTGACGCCGGGACATCCCGGCCTTCCCTGCGCGAATGGTTTTAACGGTGTCCTTCGTGCTCTCCCCGGGGAGCGATGCACTATTGCCCCCGTCGCCATGCAGATGGATGATGCGCGTGCCCGGTCGGACAGCACACATCACTACAAGACTTGACGCACAGACCCCGGGCGTCAGGACCACACGACTTCTCCGTCCGCGCGCATCCCCGCTCGCATCATCGACGGCTGGCGTGCGCTCATCATCGAAGCCGAACCGGGACGCCGTCAGCGTCGTGTCGTCACGCGAGAGGTTCTGCTCACGGAAGACCATCGAAGGATTCCCGCCCTGCAAAGCTCTTCGCGCCCGACGCCGTCGCGTCCACTGCATTCCATCCCTCGTTTCGTGACGGTCGCGAGACGCCCTCTTGTGGGAAGGAACAAAGAGGGAACATAATGAAGCGATCGGAGCGCGTCAACAATAAATTTCTAAAATCCGAAAATTCTGAAATAGAAAATTGGTAACGAATATGGTACCAAAAATCGAGATCGCGGAATACAGCATCGACGGTCGTATCCCGTTTCGGGATTGGTATGACCGGCTCGATGCGCAGGCCGCCGCAGCTGTCGCCGTTGCAATTGGATGACTTGCCGATGGAAATACCTCGAACGTCAAGTCGATCGGTGAGGGCGCGGCCGAACTGAAGATCAACCGCGGCCCCGGCTACCGGGTCTATTTCGGGTGGGACGGCAGCGTGCTGGTGATCCTCCTGGGTGGCGGCATCAAGCAGAGGCAACAGAGCGATATCAGCGTCGCGCTTCGTCGATGGCGTGACTACAAGGTGCGAAAGCGCAATGAGGGATGACCCGATGCCGTTGACCCACAGTTTTCAAGAGACCATTCGCGCGCGGGCAGAGCGCGATCCAACTTTCCGCGAGGCGCTGTTTCAGGAGGCGATGCAGACCCTGTTGCAGGGGGACACCGATTACGGTCGCACCGCGCTGCGGACTTACGTCAATGCCACTATCGGTTTCGAACGATTGAGCGAGGTGCTTGATCGTCCGCAGAAGAGTCTGATGCGGATGTTCGGGCCGGGCGGAAACCCAACAATGGGCAACTTGGTGGCGGTGATCCGCGCGCTTCAGGAGGAGACGGGCGTGCATCTGGAGATACGCGCAGTCATGGATGTGGCGTGATGTGCACGCTCTCGCCTCCATCGTTGCGAGGAGCCCTTCGCGACGAAAGCAATCCAGAATCTTTCCGCGGACGCTCCGAATTGCTTCGCCGCGCCCACAATGACGGAGTTTGGGGCAGCGGTGTCGCTACAATTTCTCGCCTCTGACTTGCTTCTTGCAGCCGACGCCGTCGCCAAAATAGATGCGGCCCTCGCCAGGGGAGCTAGCGAGGGCCGCGTCGTACATCGTCGTTCGCGCCTAGGTTCGCGAACACGATGTGGGAGCTCGGGAGAAGACTAGAAGGGCAGCAGCACGTCCATGACTTGTTGGCCGTAGCGTGGTTGCTGCACGTCCATGATCTGGCCGCGGCCGCCGTATGCGATGCGGGCCTGCGCGATCTTGCTGGAATCGATGGTGTTGTCGCTCTGGATGTCTTCGGGGCGGACGATGCCGGCGACGATGAGCTCGCGAATCTCGTAGTTGACGCGGATCTCCTGCTTGCCTTCGACCACGAGGTTGCCGTTCGGCAGCACCTGGGTGACGACCGCTGCGACGTTGGTCTGCAATGCTTCCTGGCGGTTGACCGAGCCCTTGCCATCGGCGGAGGATGTCGAGTCGGTGGTGAGAAGCCGACCCGGCAGGATCTTGAGTGGCTGCGTGACCGTCTGGCTGCCGATAAAATCGGTAATTCCCGAGTCTTCCTTGGAGGTGCGGCTGCGCTGGGTCTCGTTGGAGAGGTTGGCCTTGTCGGTGATGTTCACGGTGACGGTCAGGAGGTCGCCGACGTGGGTCGCGCGCTGGTCTTTGAAGAAGGCTCGGCTGCCGTTGCGCCACAGCGAGTTCGGATTGTAGGAGGCGACTTCCGGCTTCGGCATCGGCATCTGCACCGGCTTGTAGCCGGGCTGCGTCGTCGGGTTTTCGATCGCCGCGAGCTTCGGCTGCTCGCCGATCTGCGACAGGCGGTCGATCGAGGAGCAGCCGCTCGCCAGCGCGCAAGTCGCCAGCAGCAGGGCAGTAATCGCGATGCGACGAGGACGGGAAGCCGAACTGAAACTGGACATGACTTACTCTGAATTGGCTGGAGCTTGCGAGACGCGAACTGGCGGGATCTGGGCTTGTGCGATCTGGGCCGGGGACGCCGGGGTCTGGATCAGGCTCTGGGCGAGAGCTGCGGCCGTGGGGGCGGGGGCGGGCGTTTCGTCACGCTTGAGCGATGAGGTCTGCTCGACCGCGGCCGGCATCGGCGCGGCCTGGCTGGCGCCCTGGACGGTCACCTGGCCGCGGGCCGTGACCACGCCTGTGAGCGTGCGCTTGGTCTGCAGGTTGAGCACGCTGATGATGTCGCCCTCGGCGCCGCTCTCGATCGCCTTGCCGCGCGTGGTGAGATAGATCCCGGGGACCTGGTAGATGACCGTGACGTTCTGGTCGCGCTGCACGAATTCCGGCTTGACGATATCGGCGACGCGGATCGGCATCCCCGCCCGCATCGGTCGGCGGAGCTGCATGCCGAGCGTCCGATCGCGCGAGGCGGCCTCACCGGTGACCTCGGCCTTCGGCCGGCGTTCCACGGCGACGTCGGAGGACTTCAGGAGATCGGCGCGGTCGATGTCGCGCGTCAGCACGGCCACTTCCACCGTTTCGATCGCATTGCCGGTAAAGCGCAGCTTGGTCGGCGCCGGATTGTTGTCGTTGTTGATCTCGAAGGCGATGTCGAAGCGGCCGCTGCGGGCGTCATAGCGGGTTGCGACCGGCTGCAGCGCGCCGGTGTTAGAGGCATCCAGCCGCATGTCGGCGACACCGCGGTCGAACGTCACGGTGATGTTGGCGGCATCGCCAAGTCCGAAGCGGCGCTCGAGCGCCGAGGCGACCGCGGTTTCGAGGTCCTTGTTCACCAGCGTGCGGGCGAGACGGGTAACCTGGACCTCCTTGATGTCGCCGGTCATCACGCCGATCACCTGCTTTGCACGGAGCACGCTCAGGACGTGGGCGACCGGCAGCGCGCCGGTGGTGCCGAGATCGGGCGAGCGGTAGACCGGGATCAGCGCGGCGGATCCGGCATTGTCGATGAGATCGCCGACCCGCACCACGTCCGAGGTCACGGAGATGCTCGCGCGCAGCGTCGGCGTTGCGATGAAATCGTCGGCGGCCCGTGCAGGCAGCGCCAGCACGAGGAGAGCGGAGATCGTGGCGAGGGTGGTGCGGATCATGGTCATCACCTCAGCGGAACAGCGCCGTGGTCGATTGCATCATCTGGTCGGCGGCGCTGATCACCTTGGCGTTCATCTCGTAGGCGCGCTGGGCGGCGATCAGGTCGCTCATTTCCGAGACGACGTCGACATTGGCCTGCTCGAGGCTGCTCTGGGTGATGTTGCCGAAACCCTCGGCCGTCGCCGTGCCGTCCTGCGGCGGGCCGGAGGAGGGCGTCTCGGTGAACTGATTGTTGCCGACCGGCTGGAGGCCCGCCTTGTTGATGAATCGGGTCAGGCCGATCTGGCCCTGGACCGCCGACGTCGACGAACCCGGCAGCGTCACCGAGACTTGGCCCTGCACGTTGATGGTGAGACCCGAGGCGTTGTTCGGGATCGTGATCGTCGGCTGGACCGGGTTGCCCTGCGCGGTGACGATGCGCCCCTGATTGTCCATCTGGAAGGTGCCGTCGCGGGTGTACTGGTAGCTGCCGTCGGGCATCAGGATCTTGAAGAAACCTTCGCCCGTGATGGCCATGTCGAGGTCGTTGCCGGTCTGCGACAGCGTGCCCTGGGTCATGCTGCGCGGCGTACCGACGGTCTTGACGCCGCCGCCGATGTCGACGCCGACCGGCAGGATGGTGCCCTGGTCGGACGACTGGGCGCCGACGCGGCGGACGTGTTCGTAGATCAGGTCCTGGAACGCCGCGGTCTGCTTCTTGAAGCCGGTGGTGCGCAAGTTCGCGATGTTGTTGGAGATCACCTGAACGTTGAGTTCCTGTGCCGCCATTCCGGTCGCTGCGGTGTGAAGCGCCTGCATGTCAGTTCTCCCTCAATCAAGCCGGAACGTCGGCGAGTTTCTCGATCGCCGATTTGTGCATGTCACTCTGCTGCTGGAGCAGGTTGGCGATGGCGGTGTAGCTGCGCATGACTTCGACCATGCGGCTCATCTCACCGACCGAGTTCACATTCGACTTCTCGACGTAGCCCTGCTGCACGGTCGACTTGGTGTCGGCCTGCGCGGTCGCGGAGCCGGCGCTGTAAAGGTTGGCGCCGAGCTTGGTCAGCTTGGCCGGGTCGTCGAACGCGGCCATGCGGATCTTGCCGCGGATCGAGTCGTTCTTGGCCGTGCCCTCAAGCACGGTGACGGTGCCGTCGGGGGCGACGTTGATGTCGTGGTCGGTCGGCTGGAAGGTGATCGGGCCGCCGGTGCCGAGCACGAGGTTGCCGTCGGAGGTGACGAGCTGGCCGGTGCTGTTGAGCGAGAATTTGCCGTCGCGGGTGTAGCGCTCGGCGCCATTGGCCTGCACCGCGAAATAGGCGTCGCCGCTGATCGCCATGTCGAGCGGATTCTTGGTCGGCTCCATCGGCCCCTGGCTGACGTCGCGGAAGGTGCCGCGGTCCTGCACATAGGAGACCCGGCGGTCGGAGCCGGCGAAATTGTCCTCACGCGCGTTCGAGTTGAGGTACTCCTCGAACAACGAATGGTCGGCCTTGAAGCCGTTGGTATTGGCGTTGGCGACGTTGTTGGCGACGACATCCATCTGCCGTTCCAACGTCATCTGCCGTGACAAGCCGATCAGAAGCGCGTTCTGCATCGGAAATCTCCCCTGAGTGAGATCCGCCAGCTCGCTCTCCCAAGCGCCTTGGCCGATCCCGTGAACGAGACCTCGGGTTCTCCCAAACCTTAGGTCTCGGCCCTTTCGTAGCGAAAGTCGTGCCAACCGGGAAAATTACGTAAATTCAATCGTTTATCTATTTTCTGAGGGCGCGGGGAGGCGGCAGAAAGGAACTGTTAGCCATGTTTGCCCGGCAGATTTTTCCTAGTGGGAGCCCAATCGAAAGGTTCCGTTAACCATTATTACCGTAGCGTTTGCACATAAGAGGAGCGCACTGCGCTGGGGCATTTGTATCGCGTCACTGTCTGCCAGGAGCTTCGCTCTTTCGATCCTTTGAGAAATGAACGAGCGCGGCGACCATGGCAGAGAATGAAGCGGAAGGCGGCTCAGGCGCGGAAGCCGCTCCACCGAAGAACAAGCTCAAGATCATCGTCATGGCCGTGGGCCTGCTCGCGGTCCTCGGCGGCGGTGCCGCGACCTGGTTCTTCTTTTTCCGTCACGGCGACGACGAGCATCACGCCGAGGCGGCGCCCCCGCCGAAGCCGCCGGCTTTCGTCGACGTTCCCGACATCATGGTCAACCTCGCCGGTGCGCCGGGCGAGCGCGTGCAATATCTGAAGCTCAAGATCGTGCTGGAGCTGAAGGAAGAGAAGCAGATCGAGGCGATCAAGCCGACGATGCCGCGCATCACCGACATCTTCCAGACCTATGTGCGCGAGTTGCGCTCCTCCGACCTCAATGGCTCCGCCGGCGTCTTCCGTCTCAAGGAAGAGCTGACCA
The DNA here is from genome assembly GCF_054056555.1 of Bradyrhizobium sp. LM2.9. NCBI lineage: Bacteria > Pseudomonadati > Pseudomonadota > Alphaproteobacteria > Hyphomicrobiales > Nitrobacteraceae > Bradyrhizobium > Bradyrhizobium sp. LM2.9. Next base: position 3,126,564 of record NZ_JBSRYJ010000002.1, on the reverse strand, counting down.
AGCGCGTCAACGCGGCGGTAGCCCCGGTCCAGGTCAGCGCGGTGCTGTTCAAGGAAGTCGTGATCCAGTGAGCATGACGGTCTAGGGATCATGGCAGGCACCGACCAACCGGACCAGGATGCAATTGCCGCCCAATGGGAGGCCTCGCTTGATTCCGAGGATCCCGCCGAGGCCGCGAAGGCTGCTGCCGAAAACGAACTATCCGAGACCATGGCCCTGCAATGGGCGGCCATGGTCGAGGACGGCAGCCGCGATCTCGGCGCCGGCAAGAATTCCGGCGAGCGGGTGCTGTCGCAGGAGGAGATCGACAACCTCCTCGGCTTCACAGCCGGCGACGTCACACTCGACGACCATTCCGGCATTCGCGCCATCATCGATTCGGCGATGGTCTCCTACGAGCGTTTGCCGATGCTCGAAATCGTCTTCGACCGCCTGGTGCGGTTGCTGACGACATCCTTGCGCAATTTCACCTCCGACAACGTCGAAGTCTCGCTCGACCGCATCACCTCGGTGCGCTTCGGCGACTACATGAACTCGATCCCGCTGCCCGCCGTCCTCACCGTCTTCAAGGCCGAGGAGTGGGACAATTTCGGCATGGCGGTGGTCGATTCCAGCCTGATCTACTCGATGATCGACGTGCTGCTCGGCGGCCGCCGCGGCTCGAGCCAGCTCCGCATCGAGGGCCGGCCCTACACCACGATCGAGACAGAGTTGGTCAAGCGGCTGGTCGAGGTGGTCATGGCCGATGCCGAACAGGCGTTCCGGCCGCTGTCGCCGGTGACCTTCACGATCGACCGGCTCGAGACCAATCCGCGTTTCGCCGCGATCAGCCGGCCTGCCAACGCCGCGATCCTGGTGCGCCTGCGCATCGACATGGAAGATCGCGGCGGCAACATCGAGCTCTTGCTGCCTTACGCGACCATCGAGCCGATCCGGGGCGTCCTGCTCCAGATGTTCATGTGGGCGAAAAGTTCGGCCGCGACCAGGTTTGGGAAGGCCATTTCGCAACCGAGATCGTCCAGGCCGAGATCTCCGTCGACGCCGTGCTCTACGAAGCCGACATTCCGCTCAAGCAGCTGATGCGGCTGAAGGTCGGCGACACGCTGCCGCTGGACATGCGCGCGGATGCCAATGTCACTGTTCGCTGCGGCGACGTCACGATCACCGAAGGACGCATGGGCCGGGTCGGCGATCGCGTCGCGATTCGGGTGACGAAACCCCTGCGCAAGCCAAGTACGACACTTGCGATGTTCGAAAAGGTCGACGAGCAGAACAAGATGATGGAGGCCCCATGAACCACTCCCTGGGAATGGCGATCGAGACGCTGGTGGCTATCCTGCTGATGCTGACCATCTTCTACTGCGTGATGCTCAACAAGCGGCTGACGCGGCTGAAGGCGGACGAGCATTCGCTGAAGGCGGTCATCGGCGAACTGATCACCGCAACCGAGATCGCCGAGCGCGCGATCGGCGGGCTGAAGCTCGCCGTGCGCGACGTCAACGAGAACCTCGGCAGCCAGCTTGTGGCGGCGACGCAGATGTCCGAACAGCTCTACAAGCAGCTCGGTGAAGCCGACAACGTGGTACGGCGCCTGTCCAAGATCGCGATCGCCGCGCGTCCCATGACGAACCCGGAAATGGTCGCCGCGCCCGCAGCCAAGCCTTCGTCGGCGAAGGCGGTGGCGGCTGCGGCCGAAGCCTTCTCCGAGCGCCGACGGTCCAACGGTCTTGCCGCATAAAGTCAGGGTATGAAGTCCTTTCGCAACATCCGCGTCATCCCCATCGTGCTGGTTGCCGTCGCTGGCCTCGCCACGCTGAAGGTCGCGGGCCTCGTGCTCAATGGCGGCTATGTCTTCGACTACAAGCCGAACCAGGTCAAAAAATCCTGGGCGCAGGAGAATCTGAACTTTCCGAGCAGCCGCGAGGACCCCGACATTACGGGCTCGACCCACGGCGCGCCGAAGCCGGCCGCCCCCGAGACCAAGCCCGAAGGCACCGTGGTCAAGGTGGAGGAAGCCCAGCCGCAGATCTCGGCCTCGGAGCGCGCTATCCTGGAACGCTTGCAGTCGCGCCGCCAGGAGATCGAGGCCCGCCAGCGCGAGATCGACATCCGCGAGAGCCTGTTGAAATCTGCCGAGAAGCGCATCGAAAACAAGGTCGAGGAGATGAAGGCGGTGGAAACCCGCATCTCCGCGACCCAGGCCGAGCAGAAGGCCGCCGAAGCCCAGCGCATGAAGGGCCTCGTGACCATGTATGAGGGCATGAAGCCCAAGGACGCCGCGCGCGTGTTCGACCGCCTGGAGATGGGCGTGCTGATCGAGATCGCCTCGCAGATCGCGCCGCGAAAGATGTCGGACATCATGGGACTGATGTCGCCAGAGGCCGCCGAGCGGCTGACGGTCGAGATGGCCCGCCGGGCCAACGGCGGCGGCGATCAGTCCGCCTCGGCCGGCGATCTGCCCAAGATCGACGGCAAGCCGACGCAAAAGCCGAATTGAGGGCTCAAGAGGCGCGGCACACCGCTGCAACCTGCGCGTCCTCGCGCGGCCGTTCGGCCAGCGCGCGGCTAGACGCCCTGCGTGTCTAGCTTGCGTGCCGCTGTTGAACCCTGCGACCGGCCGAGCTCAACGGTTTCTCGACGGGAAGGAGGGTCTCGCAGTGCTGCTTGATCAGCGCAGCCTTCGTCATTCGAGTCACGAGATGCAAGGTGCTGTGGCAGCAGGAGCACTCGTATACCTTGAGGGCATAGCCCCGCGCGATTGGAAAGACGGCTACGACCGTTCTTGTCCGGCTGCATACAATGCAGTTGGCTTCTCCGCTCATTGATTGCCCCCCAAAAGTCGACCAATCGAATTCGCATCGCCGTGATCACATTGATTCAGAGTCGTTGATGGACCGCAACACCTTTGGGGTTGTGCGCGCATAATCGGCAACCAAGCACGCAGATCAAACACGCCTGGGAGTGGGGTGATCGCCGCGAGTTGACTTTCTTGCCGCACGGAGCGATGCGACTCGCGTTGCGGATGCAGCCGAAGCAAGCGGCATCTTCTGAGGCTGCGATGAGTTGACGCGTACAAATGTGAAGTGGAGTACAGTGGCGCTGAAGCGTTCGTCCTAGGCTTCCGCCATTCGCAATCAGCAGCGCGGGAGGAAGCTATGAATTACTCGTCCGTAGCAGAACGCGCAATCGAAGCCGTCAATCGGCTGCTCATCGCAGCAATGACGTTCGCATGGACGTCCGCGCTAGACCATCAGCATGCATGGCCGCCGCAAGAGGAAGAAGGCGACTCTGATGACGCTTGTCTCGAGCGGGAGCACTCCTCGGCGCCGGATTGCGCGGGAAAGCAACACTGAAGGCGTGATTGGCGTCGCCGGTCGACGCCCAATCGCGGGCCTCGAGATGCGGGCGACGGCCGGGTGTTAACATCTCCCTAACCACTTGCTCTCCAAATTCGCAAGGCGAACGCTTCAGCCCGCATGCAGGGCGTCGCGACACGCTGCGCCGGATCAGTCGTCATTACAGCATTAACAAGTCCTTAATTGGCAAAACCTACAGTCGACGGCACGGGCCGGCGCCAGTGCCGGCATGGACCGTCGAATCGGAAGAAATACTGCCAATGGCGCGAGAGGCTGCCGCTGGATTTGTGTCGCGAGCCCGCGCTTTGGCGCGGGGGCTGTCGCGTCACGTCCGCGTGGCGCCGCTGCTGGCTGCAAGCCTCCTGATCGGCTTCAACGCATCGTCGCGGGCGGCCGATGTCGTCAGGGGCGAGGCGACTTTCTCGGCCGCGGGCGGCTTTGCCCGTCTCGTGATCAAGCTCGGCGAGGACGTCTCCTCCGAGGTGACGACGGCCGGTTCCATTCTCGTTATCCGCTTCGACCGGGTGGTCGATGTTCCCGTCGATCGCGTCCCGGAAGGCGCGCCCGACTACGTCAACTCCGCCCGCCGCGATCCCGACGGCGGCGCCATCCGCCTGTCGCTGGCGCGGCGCGTCACCGTCAACACCATGAATGCCGGCGAACGCACCTTCATCGACCTCTTGCCGGAGGGTTGGAAGGGGCCGCCGCCGAGCCTGCCCATGGACGTGGTCAAGGAACTCGCCGAGCGCGCGCGCGTCGCCGAACGGGCCCTGCGCGCCCAGCGCGCCGCGGCCGAGAGCAAGAAGCGTCCGCAGATCCGCGTGCGCGCCTCGGTGCAGCCGACCTTCGTCCGCTTCGTGTTCGAGATGCCCGACGGCGTGGGCGTGTCCTCCGTGCTCAACGAGCAGAAGCTGACGCTCGCCTTCAACGCCAACCTCAATTTCGATCTGGCGGACGCGGTCGTCGCAGCGCCGCCGAACGTCGCCTCGATCAAGCAGAAGGCCGACATCGACCAGACCAGTGTCGAGATCGCGCTGATCGGCGATTCCGACGTGCATTCATTCCGCGACGACAAGAACTACGTCGTCGACATTTCCTTCCAGCCGGACAAGGGCAAGATCGCCGCGACGGCCGAGGCCGCGATCGCGCAGGCCAGGCCTGCCGCCCACGGACCTGCGCCTGCGCCTGAAAAGCCGGCGGCCGAGAAGCCGAAGGACGCCCATCGCGAGATCGCACCGCCGACGTCCGAGGCGATCGCGCGCGAAGCCAAGATCGATGTCAAGCCCGAGGTGAAGCCGGAAGCGCCGCCCGCCATGCCGCCCGTTGAAGCACCGAAATCGGCGCCGGCTCCCGCGGCCGAAGCGGCGGACGCTGCGCCTGCCAAGCCCGTCATGGCCGAAGCGCCCAAAGAGGTCGTGAAGGAAGCCGCCAAGGAGACTGCGAAGGATCCGGTCAAGGAAGCCGTCAAGGCTGCGCCGGCGGAGGCGTCTGCCGTGCCGCAGCCCACTGTTGCCAGCGTCGATGCCCGCCGCGACAGCGACGGCCTGCGCGTGACTTTCCCGCTTCAGGTCGCAACGCCTGCGGCGGCGTTCCGCCGTGGCGACACTGTCTGGCTGGTGTTCGATACGCCGAAGCCGATCGACGTCGAGGCGATCCGCACCAAGGGCGGTGCGATGATCGGCGAGGTCGGCCGCATCCCGCTCGACAAGGGACAGGCGGTGCGTATTCGTCTCACCCGGCCGCTGGTCTATTCGCTGACGAGCGAGGAGGTCGGCAAGGAGACCAACTGGCTCTTGACCCTCGCCGACAAGATCCAGGCGACGCCGCTGCCGCTGATGATGTCGCGCAACATTACCGACCCCGCGCTCGCCAACATCGCGATCCCCTTCGCCAATCCGGGCCTTCTACACAAGCTCACCGATCCCGACGCCGGCGACACGCTCTATGTCGTCACCGCGCAACGTCCGGTGCGCGGCTTCATCAAGCGGCAGGACCTGGTCGATCTCGCGTTGCTGGAATCCGCGCACGGCATCGCGATCCGGCCGAATTCCGACGAGGTCGCCGTCGAGGTCGGGGCGGACAAGGTCATTCTCGGCAAGAAGGGCGGGCTGACGCTGTCGCCGGTCGACATCTCGGCCGAGCGCGCCCCGACCGCAGTGCGGCCGATCTTCAACCCCGAAGGCTGGCGCAAGGGCCAGTCGGAAAACTTCATAGCGCGCCAGAACGACCTGATCACGGCGATCTCCATCGTCGAACCGGCGCTGCGTTCGCTGCCGCGGCTCGACCTCGCGCAATTCTACATGTCGCGCGCGATGTATCACGAGGCCAAGGCCGTCACCGAATTGATGCTGGCTGATCCTCTCAACAAGGAGGAGAGCGGTGCGCTGATCATGCATGCGGTCGCAAGCATCCTGATCGGCAGGCCGGCGCAGGGCCTCAAGGACCTCGCCAACCCCGTCATCGGCAACAGCCACGATTCCCAGCTCTGGAAGGCGCTCGCCTATGCGCGTCAGGGCAAATGGGCCGATGCGCGGGAGAAATTCAAGAACGTCGAATTCGCCATCGCCTCGCTGCCGCTCGACATCCAGCGCATCGTGACGATGGAGGGCGATGCGCGCTTCGCTCGAGGTGAAGGACTATGCCGGCGCCTCCAAGCGCCGCAGCGAGCTCGAGGTGGTCGGCGTCCCGCCCGAGGCCGCTCCCGGCTTCGCCGTGCTGCGCGGCCGGCTCGCCGAGGCGCTCGGCCATGACAAGGACGCGCTCGACGACTACAAGTTCGCAGTCGGCTCGACCGACCGGCCGGCCGCGGCCGAGGCCAAGCAGCTCGAGGTCGCGCTGCGACAGAAGCGCGACGAGATCAGCAAGGAGGACGCGCTGCGCGAGCTCGAGACGCTCTCGATGACCTGGCGCGGCGACTCCATCGAGGTCAAGACGCTTCAGATGCTGTCGCAGATCTATTCGGAGAACGGGCGCTACCGGGACGCGCTCACCGCGGCGCGTACCGCGACGAAGCTGCAGCCGAACGCGGAAGCCTCGCGCCAGGCGCAGGACCTCGCCTCCGACCTGTTCACGCAGATCTTCCTGGGGCCCAAGGGCGACGAGCTGCCGCCGGTCGAAGCGCTCGGGATGTTCTACGAGTTCCGCGAGCTGACGCCGATCGGCCGCCGCGGCGACGAACTGATCCGACGCCTCGCCGACCGTCTCGCCTCGATCGATCTGCTCGACCAGGCCGCCGAACTCCTGCAATACCAGGTCGACCACCGCCTCGAAGGCGCGGCGCGTGCACAAGTTGCCGCGCGCCTCTCCATGATCTATCTCGCCAACCGCAGACCCGACATGGCGATTACGGCGCTGCGCGCGAGCCGCATCAGCGACCTCTCCGGCGAGCTCAGGCAGCAGCGCCTGCTGCTGGAGGCGCGCGCGCAGAGCGACGTCGGCCGCCACGATCTCGCGCTCGACATCGTCTCCAACGTCTCGGGACGCGAAGTGTTGCGCTTGCGCTCCGACATCTTCTGGGCCGCGCGGCGCTGGCGTGAATCCGCCGAGCAGATCGAGCTCTATTACGGCGAGCGTTTCCGTGACTTCAAGCCGCTCAACACGGTGGAGAAAAGCGACATCATTCGCGCTGCCGTCGGTTATGCGCTGGCTGACGACTCGATCGGCGTGTCGCGCTTCCGCGAGAAATACGCGCCGCTGATGAGCGAGAGTGCCGATCGGCTCGCCTTCGACATCGCGAGCAAGCCGTCCGGCGCCTCCAGCGCCGAATTCGCCGAGATCGCCAAGCTGGCTGCCAGCGTCGACACGCTCGACGGCTTCCTGCGCGAGATGAAGCAGCGCTTCCCCGACGCCACCGCCCGCGCGCCGGCCTCGCCGCAGGCCAAGGACGAGTCCGACCACACCGGTTCGCTGCCCACGATCCCCGTCGTGCGGCAGATCAAGATGACGCGGTAGGAGTCCTGCTACCTCTCGCCTCACGACAGGTGCCGCGCGAGGCGGCAACCTTCGCGGGCATGACGGCGGTGGAGATCACCCCCCGTAGCTCTGCACAAGGCTTCCCGCTACCAGCGACCAGCCGTCGACCAGCACGAAGAAGATCAGCTTGAACGGCAGCGAGATGGTTGCCGGCGGCAGCATCATCATGCCCATCGACATCAGCACGGAGGCGACGACGAGGTCGATGATCAGGAAGGGGAGGAACAGCAGGAAGCCGATCTCGAAGGCGCGCTTCAGCTCGGAGATCATGAAGGCGGGGACCAGGATGCGTAAGCCGAGTTCGTCGGGGGTGGCGGGTGGCGGCTCGCCGGAGAGATCCAGGAACAGCTTGAGGTCCTTCTCGCGCACGTTCTTCTGCATGAAGCCGCGCAGGGGAACGGAGGCGCGCTGAAGCGCGTCCTCGACGCTGAGCTGATTGGCGACGAGCGGGCGGATGCCCTCGTCGTAGGATTTCTGCAACACCGGTCCCATCACGAAGAAGGTAAGGAACATCGCCAGCGCGATGATCACCGAGTTCGGCGGAGCGGTCGCCGTGCCCATCGCGGTGCGCAGCAGCGACAGCACGACCACGATGCGCGTGAACGACGTCATCATGATCAGGATCGACGGTGCGATCGACAGCACCGTCAGCAGCGCGATCAGCTGAATCGCACGCTCGGTGACGCCGCCGCCGCCCGGACTGCCGCCGAGATTAATGCTGATGTCCTGCGCATGCGCCGGCATCGCGAGCGATGCCGCGCCGATCAGGATAGAAAGAAAAAAAACTCTACGCGGGAGGGCCGGCAGCCTCACGAAGACGGCTTTGGACGGCCAAGCAGCGAGGCCATTTCGTCTTCGAGATTTTCAAAGCTGGTCTTTTCCGGGGCCGGCTTTGCGGGTGAGGCCGGTGGTGCCGGCGGTTCGCTGCGGGCCGCACGCGGGGGCTCCGGCGCGACCGGAGGGGCAAGCGTCTCGCCGGCAGGGCGGCGCAGCGCAGCTTCGAGCCGCTGCGCCATCTCGGCGAGATTCTGCTCGGCGCTCGATGGCGCCGCAGGAGCGGGCGCCGGCGGCGGAACGGGCGGAGCCTGCGGCACAGGCGGAGGAGGCGGCGGCGCGGCTGCGCGCTCGGGAGGCACCTTCACGGGCTCGCTCTGGCGCGGCGGACGCGGCATCAGAGGGGGTTCGTTGCGGGCAACGCGCGGCGGAATAGGTTCGGGACGCAGCTCGCGCTCGGGGCGCGGCGCGAGCGGCTCGGACATGAAGCCGCCCCGCGGCGGCTCGTTGCGGCGTTCGGCCATGGCGGGAGCGGGCCGGCGCACTTCGTCGGCGAAGGACGGGCGCGCGGGCCGCGGCGGCGGCTCGGGCATCTGCGGTTCGGGATGATCGAGCAGTTCGGGCCGCGGTGCTTCGTCGGCCCAGCCGCTGGTATCAGGCATTGGCGCAAGACGCGGCGGCTCGGCGGCATTGGGACGCTGCGGGAGCTGGTCGCGGCCGGGCGCTGCGCGCACGATGTTGGGCTCGACGACGATGTCGGTGGGGCCGCCGATCATCAGCAGATGCTCGACATTGTCACGCCGGACCAGCACGAGGCGGCGGCGGCCGTCGACCGCGGCGGCATCGATCACGGCGAGCCGGGGGCATGCGGCCGCGCTGGGTGTTGGCGCCGAGCCGGCTGGTGGCGAATCGGCGAACCAGCCATGCAGCGACGCCGATCAACGCCAGAACGACGATGAACGCGACGATGAAGGTGATAGGGCTGCCTTGCATACTTGTCCCCGACAATGGCGCTTCTCTCGTGCCCGTGGTCAGATGCGCCAACCACCGGCATACGATGCCCCAAACTGCGATTTCTTAACGTCCCACGGCAAGTTTTGCCGTCCCCAACTCTTAATAACCTATGAATCGCTCGATCCAAAACGACTTCTTGGCCTGTGCACGCGCCGCCAAGGGGTTGGGTTAATGCCGTTTTGGAAGGCGTAGAATCACGGGGGCGCGCATTCGTGTTCCGGCGGGGGACATCCGCCCGTGACGTCCTTAACCAGCTGTTAACCATACACGCGGCAAATTCTGCCTAGCTTCGGACTTTGGTCCGTGAGGCGGAAGGAGCCGCAACGATGTCAATCAACGATCTCCCGGTGCTGTCGGCGCTTCGCACCAAGATGCAATGGCACCAGGAGCGCCAGCGCGTCCTGTCCGAGAACGTCTCCAATTCCGACACGCCCAAATTCCGGCCACGCGACCTGGTCGAGCCGAAACTGGACAAGGCCGGCGCCGTCACGGGTTCGATGGGCCCCCTGGCGCTCACCCGCACCAGCGGTTCCCACATCGCGCCATCAGGCGGGGCCTCCGGATTCGACCAGAACAAGAATGCGGGTTTTGAGACCCGCCCCGCGGGCAACGCCGTCAATCTCGAAGAGGAGATGATGAAGGCCGCCAGCAACCAGATGGATTATGCGGCGGCGACCTCGCTCTATTCGAAGAGCCTGCATCTGCTCAAGACCGCGATCGGCAAAGGCTAGGGCTGGAGGTAGATCATGGCGAATGACAGCAGCGACTTTGCCCGCTCCATGGCGATTGCGACCTCCGGTCTGCGGGCGCAGGCCGGGCGCATGCGGGTGATCTCGGAGAACATCGCGAACGCGGATTCGACGTCGCAGAGTGCCGGCGGCGATCCCTACCGGCGCAAGGTGCCGACTTTCTCCTCCGCGCTCGACCGAACGCTCGACGCGCAGGTCGTCACCCTCGGCCGGATCAAGCCCGACCAGTCGAACTTCCGCACCAAATACGAGCCGAACAATCCGGCGGCGGATGCGACCGGCAATGTCAAATATCCCAACGTGAACTCGGTGGTCGAGATGACCGACATGCGCGACGCGCAGCGGTCCTACGAGGCCAATCTCAACATCATCAGTGCGACGCGCCGGATGATCCAGCGCACCCTCGACATCCTCAAGAGCTGAACAGGACATTTGAGCCATGGCAACACCGACAATTGCCGCCAACGCCTACGCAAACCTCGCCCGCGTGCTGGAGAACAGCGGTGCCGGCAAGGGCAGCGAGCCGAGCGGGCAGTCCTTCGCCTCGCTTCTGAAAGACACCGTCGGCAGCGTCCTGGAGTCCGGCCGCAAATCCGATGCGCAGACGGTGGCGATGGCCGCTGGCAAGGCCAACGTGATGGACGTGGTGACGGCGGTCGCGGACACCGACGTCGCGGTGTCCACGCTGGTCTCCGTCCGCGACCGTGTGATCGCGGCCTATGAAGACATCATGAAGATGCCGATCTGATTTCGACCTCCGTCGTCATTGCGAATCTTTCCAGGGCGGCAGCCTGGATTGCTTCGCTGCGCTCGCAATGACGGGGAGGGGGCGTTCGATCACCGCGAGGCGCGGAGATGAGACTTGAACAAAGGAAGTTTGCAATGACCGGACCGGAAACCCTCGACGTCGCGCGTGATGCGATCTGGACCATCGTGATCGTGTCGTCGCCCCTGATGATCGTGGGGCTCGTGGTCGGCGTCGTCGTGTCGCTGTTCCAGGCGCTGACGCAGATCCAGGAGCAGACGCTGATCTACGTGCCGAAGATTTTGGCGATCTTTGCCACAATGCTGCTGGCACTGCCGTTCATGGCCGACGCACTGCATTCCCACATGCTGCGGATATCGTCGCGAATCATCGGCGGCTGAGGCACAATGCGCCGGTCATGCGCATCGACGTCTCGCTGCTGCCGGCGCTTGCCGCCTCCTTCATGCTCGCCTTCGCCCGGGTCGGCGCGATGGTGATGCTGTTGCCGGGCCTGGGCGAGACCAATATCCCGACGCGGATCAAGCTGTCGATCGCGCTGCTGCTCACGCTGATCATCCTGCCGCTGCATCGGAGCGCCTACCACGTCGACATGGAATCGATCGCGGCGCTGCTCGTCCTGATGCTGCATGAGATCGTGATCGGCATCGTGCTTGGGGCGACCGCGCGGGTGACGTTGTCGGCGCTGCAGGTTGCCGGTGCCGTGATCGCGCAGCAGATGGGGCTCGGTTTCGTCACCTCGGTCGATCCGACGCAGGGGCAACAGGGTGTGCTGGTCGGCAACTTCCTGACGATGCTGGGGGTGACGCTGCTGTTCGCCACCGACAGTCATCATTCTGGTGATCGCGGCGCTGAACGACAGCTACGCGATCTTTGCGCCCGGCGAGACCGTGTCGAGCGGCGATGTCGCCGCGCTGGCGACGCGCGCCTTCGCCGCCGCATTCCGCTTGGGTTTGCAGCTTTCCGGCCCGTTCCTGGTGTTCGGCCTCGTCTTCAACATCGGGCTTGGCGTGCTGGCGCGGCTGATGCCGCAGATGCAGGTCTATTTCGTCGGCGTGCCGCTCTCGATCTTCGCCGGTTTCCTGGTGCTCGCCGTGGTGCTCACGGCGATGATGGGCACCTATCTCGACTATTTCATCGGTGTCATGCACCAGATGATGCCACTCAAGTGACCGGGTGATCGATGGCGGAAGACAACGATCCAGAGAGTCAAACAGAAGACCCGACGCAAAAACGTCTCGAAGATGCGCTCGAACGCGGTGACGTTGCCAAGAGCCAGGAGATCAACACCTGGTTTATGATCGCGGGCGCTACGCTCGTGGTATCGAGCTTCTCAGGCTCGGTCGGCAGCGGGCTGATGACGCCGATGCGCAACCTGCTTGCCAATTCCTGGATGATCAAGACCGACGGCCGGGCTCTGCTCGCCCTGATGCAGCAGATCGAAGTCGCGGTGCTCGCGGCGGTCGGCGTGCCGCTGCTGATGCTGGTGCTGGCGGCAATTGCGGGCAACATGCTGCAGCACCGCCTGGTGTGGTCGGCCGAATCCCTCAAGCCCAAATTCAGCAAGCTGTCGCCCGCCGAAGGCCTCAAGCGCATCTTCGGCAAGCAAGCGGCTGCGAACTTCCTCAAGGGTCTGGGCAAACTGATCGTGCTCGGCGCGGTCATGACCACGATCCTGTGGCCGGAGCGGCATCGTATGGAGGCGATGGTCAGGCTCGATCCGGCCGCCATGCTCGGCGCCACCACCAGCCTGACCATTCATCTGCTCGGCGCGGTGGTCGCGGCGCTCGCGATCATCGCCATTGGCGATTATTTTTTCCAGTATCGCAGCTGGTTCCAGCGGCAGAAGATGTCGCTCCAGGAGATCAAGGAAGAGTTCAAGCAGTCCGAAGGCGACCCGCACATCAAAGGCAAGCTCAGGCAGCTGCGCCAGCAGCGCTCCAAGAAGCGCATGATGGCGGCGGTTCCCAAGGCCTCCGTGATCATCACCAACCCGACCCACTATTCGATCGCGCTGTCCTACGAGCGCGGCATGTCGGCGCCGATCTGCGTCGCCAAGGGCGTCGACAACCTCGCTTTCAAGATCCGGGAGATCGCGCGCGAGCACGACATCCCGATCGTCGAGAACGTGCCGCTCGCCCGCGCGCTCTACGCCACCGTCGAGATCGACCAGGAAATCCCGACCGAGCACTACCATGCAGTCGCCGAAGTCATCGGCTACGTCATGCGTCTGAAGAGCGGATTCGGCGCCAGCCGGCAATAAAACCCCTGAAAAGTACTGGAAATGGCCGTAATCTGGGAATCAGCGTACCTTTCGCCCCTGCTGCCCTTGCGCCTGCGGGTCCGATTCAGGCAGGGAGGACCCCACGCGCCCTGTAGCGCGTTGATTCTCTGCCGACAGGCTGCGCCAGCTTGAGATGACTGCTGAGACCGACCACGACCTCACACGCGAGCCCGTTGCGGCGCCCGAACCGTCGCCGCGCTCGGGTAGCATTGCGCTGGTGCTGCTGGTGGCCGCCGGCCTCGTCGCCGTCGCCATCGGGCTGATGACGCTCGGGCGCGCGCAGGCGCAGCCCTATATCCTCGGCATCCTCGCCGTGCTGGCGATGATCGGCCTGTTCAACCTGTTCGCCTTTGCGGCCGGCATCATCCGCTTCGTCGATCGCAATCTCGACGACCCCGTGATGGGGCGCATCGCCGACCACGCCTTCGATGGCCTGGCCGTGACCGACCCGCGCGGCCATGTGGTCTATTCCAACGCCGCCTATCTGACGCTGACCGGCGCCACCGGCCCGCAGGAGGTGCGCCCCGTCGAGCGCGTCTTCATCGGCAACCCCGACGTCTCCGAAGCCGTGTTCCGCCTGTTGAAAGCCGCGCGCGAAGGCAAGCGGCAGCAGGAAGAGGTGCGGATCTCCGGCCAGGACGGCAGCCAGGGCCGCTGGCTGCGCATGCGGGTGCGGCCCCTTGGCACGGGAAAGCGCGAGACGAAATACGCGGTGTGGTCGATCGCCGACATCACCCGCGACCGCGAGCGCCAGGAGGACGTGTTCCAGGAACTCCAGCACGCGATCGAATATCTCGATCACGCGCCCTGCGGCTTCTTCTCGGTCAATCCGGCCGGCGAGCTCGCTTATGTCAACGCGACGCTGGCGAACTGGCTCGACCACGACCTCGCCGAGATCGGCTCGGGCGGGCTGAAGCTCACCGACATCGTCTCCGGCGACGGCGCTTCGCTGCTCACCGCGATCGTGGCGGTGCCGGGCGAGGTGAAGACCGAAGTCTTCGACATCGACCTGCGCATGCGCACCGGCAAGACCATGCCGGTGCGGCTCTATCACAAGCTCGCCTTCGGCGCCGACGGTGCGCCGGGGCCGTCGCGCACGCTGGTGATCAGCCGTGCCCGCGATGAGCGCAGCGATCCGGACCGCGCCGCCGAAGTGCGCTTCATGCGCTTCTTCGACCATACGCCGATGGCGATCGCGACGGTGGACCGCGGCGGCAACGTCGTGCGCTCCAATGCGCGCTACGCCAAGCTCGGGCAGGCGCTGGGGCTCGACAGCGCCAGCAAGTCGATCTTCCGCGCAGTCAGTTCGCGCGACCGGCACCTTTTGATCGCGGCCATCAACCAGGCCGCGGAGGGACAGGCCGATGTCGCGCCGGTCGAAGTCGCACTCGAAGGCACCAAGGAGCGCTGGGGCCAGTTCTTCGTTACGCCGGTGGACGCGGCCGAGAACGACGCCGAAGCCGCCATCGTGCACATGCTCGAGACCACCGAGCGGCGCGCGCTGGAGAACCAGATCAACCAGTCGCAGAAGATGGAGACGGTCGGCCAACTCGCCGGCGGCATCGCTCACGACTTCAACAACGTGCTCTCCGCCATCATGATGGCGAACGACTTCCTGCTGAACGCGCACAAGCCGACCGATCCGTCGTTCCAGGATATCATGCAGATCAAGCAGAACGCGACGCGCGCCGCCACGCTGGTGCGGCAGTTGCTGGCGTTCTCGCGGCGACAGACGCTGCGGCCGCAGGTGCTCGATCTCGGCGACGCACTTTCCGACCTCGCGATGCTGCTGCGTCGGCTGATCGGCGAGAAGGTCAAGCAGGAGACCATCCACGGCCGCGATCTCTGGCCGGTCAAGGTCGACGTCTCCCAGTTCGAGCAGGTGGTCGTCAATCTCGCGGTCAACGCGCGCGACGCCATGCCGGAAGGCGGCAAGCTGATCATCCGCACCGCCAACGTCACCACAGAGGAAGCCGCCAGGCTCGCCTACAAGGGCATGCCGGCCGCGGACTATGTGCGGATCGAGGTCGCCGACACCGGCACCGGCATTCCCGCCGACATCCGCGACAAGATCTTCGAGCCGTTCTTCTCGACCAAGGAAGTCGGCAAGGGCACCGGCCTCGGGCTCTCCACCGTCTACGGCATCGTCAAGCAGACCGGCGGCTTCATTTACGTGGACTCCGAGCCGGGGCAGGGCACCTCGTTCCACATCTTCCTGCCGCGGCATCACGCCGAGCCTGAAGAGCAGGTCGAGCAGCCCGCGGCGGTCGTTGGTGCGGCGAAGGAGGCCGGGCTTGCGGCGGAAGCCAAGCCCCGCACCGATCTCACCGGGCAGGGCACCATCCTCCTGGTCGAGGACGAAGAGGGCCTGCGCGCGCTCAACGCACGCGGCCTGCGCTCGCGCGGCTACACCGTGGTCGAGGCCGAGAATGGCGTCGAGGCCATGGAGTTGCTGGACGAGCAGAGCGGCGGCATCGATCTCGTCGTCTCCGATGTCGTGATGCCGGAGATGGACGGCCCGACCCTGCTCAAGGCGATGCGCGAGAAGAATCCCGACATCAAGTTCATCTTCGTCTCCGGCTATGCCGAGGACGCGTTCGAGAAGAGCTTGCCCCAAGGCCAGCAGTTCGACTTCCTGCCAAAGCCTTTCACGCTCAGCCAACTCGTGGCGGCTGTGAAGGAGACGATGACGAAGGTAGGGTGAGGCTTTGAGGAAAAAGCGGAATTCTCCCCTCCAAGCCGCCGGTAACCCGTGACCACAGTTCCTCGCACACCCGGCCAAGCGCCCGCCAAATATGGGCTTTTGCCACATCCCCGCGACTGAGGGCCGCAGCCATAAGTTCCGAAACCATCTTCACTTTTCGGGAAGTCTGCCCATCTTAAGGACACGTCCCCATGCCGGGGATTTGGGAAACGCACATGAAGTTCTCGCAACGCTCCCGCAGTCTCTTCAAGACGATCGCTGTCGTGCTGGCGCTTGCGCTGCCGACCGCGCTGGCGATCTCGTCAGCCGACGCGCGCGTCGGCGGCGGCATGTCGTCCGGTTCGCGCGGCTCGCGGACCTATTCGGCCCCGCCGTCGACCACGACCGCGCCGGGTTCGACGTCGCAGTTCAATCGCACCTACACCCAGCCCGGTGCAGGCATGAATTCGGCCGCAACCGCGCCTGCGCGCGGCGGCCTGTTCGGCCGCGGCGGTGGCTTCCTGGGCGGCCTTGCGGCCGGGTTCCTCGGCGCGGGCCTGCTCGGCATGCTGTTCGGCGGTGGCCTGTTCGGCGGCCTTGGCGGCCTGTCCTCGATCC
Organism: Bradyrhizobium sp. LM2.9; assembly: GCF_054056555.1. Lineage (NCBI taxonomy): Bacteria > Pseudomonadati > Pseudomonadota > Alphaproteobacteria > Hyphomicrobiales > Nitrobacteraceae > Bradyrhizobium > Bradyrhizobium sp. LM2.9. The sequence goes on along the minus strand of NZ_JBSRYJ010000002.1, from coordinate 3,110,351 downwards.
TGGGCCTGATCATCCAGATCGTGCTGGTGGTAGTCGTGGTGCGGCTGGCGATGTCGTGGTGGCAGCGCCGCCACACGCCGCAGGCTGCCTATGCCAACGCGAATGCCGGTGCCGGCCCGGGACCTGATACGAACTCCCGCATTGGTCTTGGCACTGGCTTCGGCTTTGGTGCCAACAACGCGCCGCTCGAGATCAAGCCGGCGGACTATGAGGCGTTCGAGCGTCTGCTCGGCGACGTCCAGGCCGCTTGGTCCAACGAGGACGTGGCCAAGCTGCACACGCTCGCGACGCCGGAAATGGTCTCCTATTTCGAGCAGGACCTCGGCCAGAACCGCGGGCGCAACGTCGTCAACAAGGTCAGCGATGTGAAGCTGTTGCAGGGCGACCTCGCGGAATCCTGGCGCGAAGGCGAGACCGACTACGCGACAGTGGCGCTGCGCTTCGCGCTCACGGACAAGACGCTCGACCGCAACACCGGCGCGATTGTCGCCGGCAGCGAGCAGCCGGGCGAGGCCACCGAAGTCTGGACCTTTGCCCGACGCCCGGGCAGCGGCTGGGAATTGTCGGCGATCCAGCAGACCAACTGATCGCAGACGACATGAAAAGCCAAGGCGTCGTGCTTCTTGCACGGCGCCGTTTTCTTTTGGGACGTCTCGTATCGCGGAACCGGAATAAGCGGGCGCGCCTCGGGTTGAAATCCGGCGGCCAACGATAAACATCCTCACGGCCTCGCAAGCTGACGGCACCCGATTTTCCCGCGGGTGACGACAAGATCTGCAAGAACTGGACGTCGAGCACGCAAGGCGCGGCGGTTGTCGGCCGCGCCGATCGTCAAGGCCTGTGCGATGACGAACCATCGAAATCGTGGAACAGTTCGCATCCCTCGCGCGGCCCCGATGGCGGCTGCTCGCAGGCCGATCTGAAGAGCACCGGCGGCGACGGCTTGCTGTATTGCTTCGCGGCGATTGAGACGCGGAACTCTCTCCCCCGTCATGGCGTTCGTGGTTGCGTGCTACACTCGCCGCAACGCAATCACGGACCCCTCCCATGAAGTACGAACTCTACTATTGGCCCGAGATCCAGGGCCGCGGCGAATATGTGCGGCTGGCGCTGGAAGAGGCGGGGGCGGCCTACGTCGACGTGGCGCGCGGTCCGCACGGCATGGCTGCGATGATGAAGATGATGGACGCGCACAAGGGCACGCCGCCCTTTGCGCCGCCGTTTCTCAAAGCGGGAAAACTCATCGTCGGCCAGACCGCCAACATCCTGCTCTATCTCGGCGCCCGCCACGCCCTCGCCCCGAAGACGGAGGCCGGCCAACTCTGGCTGCATCAGCTTCAGCTCACGATCACCGACCTTGTGGTCGAGATTCACGACACCCATCATCCGCTCGGACCCTCGCTCTATTACGAAGACCAGAAGCCGACGGCGAAGAAGCGCACGGCGGATTTCTGGGGCGAGCGCGTGCCGAAATATCTCGGCTATTTCGAAGACCTTTTCGCCGGCAATGGCGGCGCCTATATCACCGGCCGCAAGCTGACCTATGTCGATCTCTCGCTGTTTCAGATCGTCGACGGCCTGCGCTACGCGTTCCCGAAGCGCATGAAGGCGTTCGAGAAAGATATCCCGGGCCTCGTCGGCCTGCGCGATCGGGTCGCCGCGCGGCCGAACATCAAGGCTTATCTCGAAAGCGAGCGCCGTATTCCCTTCAACGAGCAGGGCATCTTCCGTCGGTATAAAGAGCTCGATAATTAGCCGGTCCGGAGGGAGGCTGGCGGCAGCCCCCGTTCCGGACCGGCCGTTTCGGGCGCGATCAATCGCCCGAACACGTCGTGGCTTTCGAGCGCTTGCCAACGCTTCGGAACATCGTCGCGTCTTCCTTCCGTGCATCGCACAGGAGAGTGATGCGCAACTCACCACGCGCCGGGCAACAAGCGATAGCGCACGCGCGTCATATAATCGGAGTAGCCCGGCAGGCCTTCGCGCAACGTGCGTTCCTCGATGCGAATGCGGGCTGCAAACAATACGAGGACGAGCGGCACCATCAGAAGTCCCCACCACGAGCCCAGCAGCAGCGGCACGCCGGCGAAGAACAGGATCATGCCGCTGTACATGGGATGGCGCACATGCGCGTAAGGCCCCGTCGAGATCACGCGCTGCGCGCGCTCGGCTTGCAGCTTCACCACGGGCGCGGCGAACGAGTTCTCGCGGAAGACCCAGAGGATGAAGAGCGTCGAGAGCAGGAACAGTGCGAGGCCGAGCATCTGCAGCGCGAGCGGCATGTCGGAGGATAGCGTGCGCCGGTCGAGCCCCATCGCGGCCAGCCAGACCAGCATCACGACGACGAAGGCGATCATGAACACCTTGTCGGCGGCCGGCTGGTCCTTTTGCAGGACAGGCCGCAGACGTTCGGCGAGCAAGGCAGGGTCGATCCGGTAGAGCCACCAGCCGCAGAGCGGGCCGAGCAGGGCGCAGGTGGCAAGGAACACCCAGGCCGAAGGCCAACGCATCGTCCCGGCGCAAGCGAACAGCAGCGCGCCCATTGCGACAGTGGTAATCGTGTTCTGTAGCAGCAGTTTTGCGATCATGCGCAGGTCTCAGGGTAGACGCGCACGATATTGGTCCCATTATCCGGCAAAGATGCGGCCGGACGCGCGAAAGGCCCGATCGAGCGGATCGGGCGCTTTATTGCGAAACGGACGGATCAGGCGAGCTGATCGATCCGCGTACCCTGACCCGGCGGCAGCGGCGCAGGCGGCGGCGGCTTATAGGTCGGGTCGTTGTCCTTGGTCTTGGTCTGATCGTCCTGCTGCTTGGTCGCGTCGTAGCTCGGCACCACGATCGCGATCGGCGGCGGCGAAACGGTAGAAACGCTCATCCACAAATCCTCACGCATGGAAACAATTGACCTTGCACCGCGAGGCGCGAAATTTCCTTCAAGGCAATCGTTAAAATGCGAACGATCCGGCGCGCTGGGATGTGCTCTCGGACCTCTCCTCGTCATTGCGAGGAGCCCTTGCGACGAAGCAATCCAGTCTGTCACCGCGGAGACAGTTTGGATGTGCTTCGCTACGCTCGCCCCGCCTATTCGTCCTTGCCGCGCGTGATCGTGATGGACGCGTCGGTTTTGGTGCGGGTGCATTCCATGTTGAGACGCCGATAACGCATGCTGATCTTGTCGCCGCGCAGGAGTCCCATCCGCTTCAGGCAGCGTGTCGCGCCCGTCGTCGTATCGTCCTTCGTCACGGTGAAGACGATCGCCGCCATCGACCCCACCAGCGCGAAGAACTCCGGCTTGGGCTTGCGATCGCCTTTGGCATAGAGCTCGATCGAATATTTGTCGCCACGGCAGGCCACAGACAATTCCTTGGCCGCGGGGTGCGTCAGGTAGACGACATTGGCGGCGCGGAAATTCACCTTGAGGCGATCGACCTGGTTCGCCAGCTCCTTGGCGCTGTCGTCGCAGCGGTCGGCGCGTGCGGGCGAGGCGAGGGTCACAAGGCCGGTGATGGCGGCGGCGACCAGGATCGCGCCGCGGACGTTCAAGTTCAATGCCATGATAAAAAGCCCCTTATGGGCGTATTCAAGCGTCGTCCCGCGCGTAGCGCAAGGGGTGCGCCCAGGGTCTTCACCGGCATCATGAGGGACACGTGTCCGCCCGAGAGCCGCCGAAAAAGGATCGCCATGCCGCCGAATCGGGATGCCCCGACCGCACCAGACCGCCTTCCCTTTGCGGCAAAAAAGCTTAGAACGCTTCTATGAAAGGGGCCCATGCGAGGGCCCCAAAACCTCGAGATTTCAGCCCATGAACGCTCCTACCGCCTTCCCCGACCCGTCAAAACCCGTTCCGCCCTACAAGCACACGCCGCTGTTTCCGCTGGGCAGGGACGAGACGCCCTACAAGAAGATCACGGCCGAGGGCGTGCGGGTCGAGAAGGTCCTGGGGAAAGACATGCTGGTGGTGTCGCGTGAGGCGCTGCGGGCACTGTCCGAGGCGGCTTTCGGCGACATCAACCACTATTTGCGGCCGGGGCATCTGAAGCAGCTCCGCGCGATCCTGGAGGACGGCGAGGCGAGCCCGAACGACAAGTTCGTCGCGCTGGATTTTCTGAAGAACGCCAACATCGCGGCCGGCGGCGTGCTGCCGATGTGTCAGGACACCGGCACCGCGATCATCATGGGCAAGAAGGGCTGCAACGTCATCAGCGACGGCGACGACGAGGCCGCGCTCTCGGAAGGCGCGCGCGATGCTTACCTGCGCCGCAATTTGCGCTACTCGCAGGTCGCGCCGCTCTCGATGTACGAGGAGAAGAACACCGCCAACAACATGCCGGCGCAGTGCGAGATCTACGCCGAGGGCGATGACGCCTACAAGTTCATGTTCATGGCGAAGGGCGGCGGCAGCGCCAACAAGAGCTTCCTGTTCCAGGCCACGCCCTCGGTGCTGACCAAGGACCGGCTGCTCGCCTTCCTGAAGGAGAAAGTGTTGACGCTGGGCACTGCGGCGTGCCCGCCCTATCACCTCGCCATCGTGATCGGCGGCACCTCGGCCGAACTCTGCATGAAGACGGTGAAGCTCGCCTCGGCTCGTTATCTCGACGCGCTGCCGACCCACGGTTCGCCCGACGGCAACGCGTTCCGCGATCTCGAAATGGAGCAGGAAATTCTGAAGATGACGCAGTCGCTCGGCGTCGGCGCGCAGTTCGGCGGCAAGTATTTCTGCCACGACGTGCGCGTGATCCGTCTGCCGCGTCATGGCGCCTCGTTGCCCATCGGGCTCGGCGTGTCCTGCTCCGCTGACCGCCAGGTGCTCGGCAAGATCACGAAGGACGGCGTCTATCTCGAAGAGCTCGAGCACAACCCGGCGCAGTATCTGCCGCAGGTGGAGCAGGCGCTCGGCGGCGAGGTCGTCAAGATCGACCTCAACCAGCCGATGAAGGATATTTTGGCGACGTTCTCGAAGTATCCGACCAAGACACGGGTCTCGATGAGCGGCACCATGATTGTCGCGCGCGATTCCGCGCATGCCAAGCTGCGCGAGCGGTTGGATAAGAGCGAGCCGCTGCCGGACTATTTCAAGAACCACCCGGTCTATTACGCCGGGCCCGCCAAGACGCCCGAGGGCTACGCCTCCGGCGCGTTCGGCCCGACCACCGCAGGCCGCATGGATTCCTTCGTCGACCAATTCCAGGCTGCCGGCGGTTCGATGGTGATGGTCGCCAAGGGCAACCGGGCACCTGCCGTGCGCGAGGCCTGCAAGAAGTATGGCGGCTTCTATCTCGGCTCGATTGGTGGCGCCGCGGCGAACCTTGCCGAGCACTGCATCAAGAAGGTGGAGGTGCTCGAATATCCCGAGCTCGGCATGGAAGCGATCTGGCGCATCGAAGTCGTCGACTTCCCGGCGTTCATCATCATCGACGACAAGGGCAACGACTTCTTCAAGGAGTTGAATTTGGGCTGAGGCGGCGTTCCCCGGATGCTGCGCAGCATGAAATGATGCGCTGCTGATCCGGGGTCCATTTTGGCAGCATGGGTCCCGGCTCTGCGACGCACCGCTTCGCGCTGCATCGCGTCCGAGACACGAGACTTACGCGCTCAGCTACAATTGGTGACCTGGTTGGAGCACAGCGCGCGCCACCAGCCACGGACGCCGTCCTGGCTCTCGACAAGGCCCCGGAGGCTGCGCTTCGGCCCGCCGTCGGTGGTCCGATAGGCCGTGCCGGCGACATAGCCTGCCGGCACCATAGCGAGCGCGCTTGCCTGCCACGCCGGTTCGGCATCGTCCGCGCGCGCCGAGTGCGCGCACGGTTGCCGCGCAACCTTACGCGCGCGTGCCGGTGAACGGGAAGCTGCCCATCGGGCCGATGCCCATCTCCCCGCTCATGCTGTCGCCGGAGACGGTTCCGATGAATTCGAGCGTCAATGGCATCGGATTGGTGATCGAGACCTTCCAGTTGACGGCATCTCCGCTGACGGCGCCGTCGAAAATCTCGGCGGTATTGCCTTCCGCACCCTGCGTGCCGTTGAGCGTGCCGCCGGCGGCCGTGAGGCTCAGCGTCGCCTTGCGCTCGCCCATGGGCGTCGTCATGGTCAGAGTCCAGTTGCCGTCCACGGCCATTCGGGTCTCCCAAAATTCCGGCGGACCGCGACGATCCGCGGGCCAGTCCCGGGTCGAGCGTATAGCGCAACTCGCAGCAGCTGCCTACGCTCCGTTGGAGGCATTCAGGCGCGGGCGGCCGCGCGTCGTCGGCTGGTGACGATGAGGCGAAGCACGACATACTGCACGGCAAAGGCGAGGATCTTGGCGCCGCCTGCGACCACCGTGATGTAGAACACCCACAGCTTCAGATCGCCTGTGGAGGCGACCGCGATCATGCCGGCACCGATCACGAACATCAGCCCCGCCCAGGCATAGCCCGCGGCCGTCACATATTCCGGGACGGTCTCGACGACGATCGCCGGCATGTAGCGCAGCATCCAGCCGCGCTTGAGCATGATGAGGCCGATCGCGAAATGCGCGATCGAGGGCTTCGCCAGCATGAAGCGGGGATCGTTGGTCAGCAGCGTGACCGTGCCCAGCACCACGACGAGCGCGACGCTCGCATAGGTCATGTAGTTGAGCTGCTGTCCCTTGACGCGGGCGTAGATCACCTGCGCGATTGCTCCGGCAATCGCAGCCGACGTTGCCAGGACGATGTTGTCGGTGATGAGGTAGATGACCAGGAAGACGATGGCGGAGAGGAAGTCGGAAGCGAGGCGGGCGAATACGTCCTTCATCGTCGATCCTGTTCAGCGTGTGTGGAGCATTGCGCTGGATGGCGTAGCGTACTTGATCTGGCGATACTCCGGATACCATTTTGTGAAATAGATCGCGCTGTTGCGGGCCGCGAAGGCGACCGCAAGGCTCGACCACAGCGGCAGGCCGGGGACATAGAGCAGCACGAGATTGGCGGCCGCCATCAACAGCGCGGCCGCGGTCCATGCGCCGGTGATGACGTAATTGGCATTGAGAAAGACGGGCAACGCCGCGGTCTCGGCCGGCACGGACTCGAGCGCGTATTGCAGCGTGAAGGGACGGCGGACCAGCATCGAACCGAGCGAGATGACGAAGATGCCGATGTCGACCGACAGCTTGACACCGAGCGTGCCGAGCGCCGGGTCGAACAGCGCGAGGTGGAGGCCGATCGCGGCAAACAGCAGCGCCGAGCCCATGGCCAGGATCTTCACGGAGCGGCCGCGCACGCATCGATCGCGACGGTGGCGAGACAGATTGCCGCGGCCACGAACACGCTGATCGTGGCCGATGTCGTCAGCATCAGGAAGGTGTAGGCGCCGTAGGGCGCGAGGATCAGGAAAATCGCCATGGTCCGCCTCGGTCAGGCCAAATCTTTACGATGTAAAGATAAATAGTTCAGGGACGAAGCAGGGTCAAGCGATATCTTTACAGTGTCAAAATTACGTAAGCGACTTCCAAAAACTGAATTGTTGCAACGGCTTGCTCGGTGATTTCGTCAGCGAATTCCGCCCAGGGCAGGCGCGATAGGACGGGTAGCGCGCAGGCGATCGAGAGGCCGAGGGCGAGCAAGATACCGCCGTTGAAGATGGTTTGGCCGCTCCGCCTCAGCCGGATCATCTGGAGTGAGAGCGCGGCGCAGATCAGGATGAGGACGACGAGACAGTCCGCAGTGATCGAGGGCATGTGCATCAGAGACCTCTACGGTGATATCCGCGATGACGAGGGATAGCTACTCGCGCGCCGACCCAATTGCCGTGAAAGCCATCGGGCACGCGGTGGCCGAGCTGCACCAGTGCGACGGGGCCGGCCTCGACATCGGTGGCATTGAAGGCGGCGAGGTCGCTGCGGTTCTCTCGCGCACGCCAGACCACTGCGAGCAGCCAGCCGTCGCCTTCCGCTGCATCCGTCGATCGCTCGACGAACACCGGTTCGGAAATGGTGTCGCCGGCCGGCAGCAGATAATGGCCGAGGCGCTTTCCATTGCCGTCGACATGGACGATGCCGGACAGCGCGCCGAACATCGGCAGCCGCGGATTGGCGCAGGCGTACCAGCCGTGACGGTTCATCAGTCCGGCGCGGCGGTCGTCGATGCGCGGGAATTCGCCGGTGAGATCGTCGAGATAGGTCTGCTGGAAGCGGTCGGTATTCCCCGAGAGATCGAAGGTCCAGCGGCAGTGCCGGGCAAACGATTTCTTGGGATCGGTGGGTGTGCCGTCGGGATGGGTAAATAGCGGTGCTTCCTCGAACTGCATGACGTCGGCGATGATGCGGTCGCCGTCCTCCCACGCATTCATGACGTGGAAGACGTAGCAGGCTTCAGCGCGAAACCAGACGATGTCCTTCGCGCTGCCCTTGCGCTTGACCACGCCGACATAGGCGCCCTTGTCCGGCTCCCAGGCATAGGGCGGCCGCCCGCTCATCGCACGCTCCATGCTGCCGGTGACGGGCAGGATCGGAAACAACACATGGTTCGCGGTGACGATGAAGTCGTGTACCATGCTGGCATAAGGCGCTTCGAACCGTTCGAAGCGCGTCGCCTTGCCGGACGCGTCGATCGACCCGTAGGAGAGGGCAGGCGTCAGCGGTCCCGCGGCGTTGTAGCCGAAGAACACCAACTCGCCGGTGACGGGATCGACCTTGGGATGGGCTGTAAAACTGCCCGCGACGCGGCCCTGATAATTGTGATAGCCGCGCGTCGCGAGCGTGCCCGGCTCGATCTCGGTCGGCAGGTGCGCTTCTTCCAGCGCCAGCAGCTTGCCGGCATGGAAGATGATGTTGGTATTCGCGACGCCGCCGTCGATGAGGTTCGCTGGCGCATCCGGCAGCTTGCGGCCGAAGCCGCCGAACAATGCGCGGCCGGCATCGTGCTCGGCCAGCCATTTCGGCGTGCGGACCCAGCGGTTGCGATAGCTGGCGCGGCCGTGATCGAGGTGAAAGGCGTGCAGCATGCCGTCGCCGACGAACCAGTGCGCGCCGGGCGCGTCGAACTGGGGATTGGGGCCGTTGCGATAGAGCGTGCCGTTCAACTCGCGCGGCAATTCGCCGATGATCTTGAGGAACGGTGCGTCGGCCTCGAATGGAATCGGCGCGAGGTTGTGGCGGCGTTCGGCAACGGCGTCCTGCTGCACGGTCTATCCCTCCGTATCTTTACATCGTAAAGATGAAATAGTTCCGATCGTCGCGGCCGTCAAGTGAAATCTTTACACTGTCAATATTGCGTCTTATAGCTTGCTGATGGGCAAGAGCGATACCAGGACCGAATCCCCGCGGCGCGCGCGCACGTCGCGAAAGACATCGTCGGCAGCGACACCGCCGCGTTCCGCGCGACGGCCGGCGAGCGTCAAGACCGAGGCGCCATATCACCACGGCGCGCTGCGCGAGGCGCTGCTCCGGGCCGCCGAACGGGTGCTGGAGCGCGAGGGGCTCGCCGGCCTGACATTGCGCGCGGTGGCGCGCGAGGCGGGCGTCTCGCATGCCGCGCCCACCCATCATTTCGGCGACCTCACGGGACTTCTCAGTGAGCTCGCGGCGGTCGGCTTCCGCCAGTTCAATGCGGCGATGGCGTCATCCTGTGACGCCGCTACCACGCCGCTCGCGCGCGCGCTGGCGCGGCCGAAAGCCTATGTCGCCTATGCCCAGGCTCATCCCGGCATGTACGGCATCATGTTCCGCACCGAGCGCCTCGACTATTCCAGGCCGTCGCTGCACGAGGCGGCCGAGGCTTCTTTCGCCGGGCTCGCCAATGCCGTCGGCATGATGCGGCAGGAGCAGATCAGCGGCGATGCGCTGACGCTCAATCAGGGCGCCGCGATCGCACGCGCCTGGTCGATGGTGCACGGTTTTACCACGCTGCTGCTCGACGGACGGCTTTCGGACATTCTGGGACGGCTGCCCGAGGGGACGACGGCCGAACGCCTGCTCGAGGCGATGCTGATGGCACCCATAACCGGGAAGCCGCCGGGTCCCTGATCAATTGGGACATGATGCCAGGCGAACGCCTAGCGCATCGTCGCCAGCTCCACGGCGCGGCCGCGGGCGCCGATGATCTTCACCTCGTCCTTGCCGCAGCGAAAACTGCGGGCAGAATCGTCTGCGGCCTTGCGGGCGAGTTCATTGCTGTTCGGGTTGGCGATCGCGTCGATATAGGCGACGTGGCAGACCGGTCCCGGCGGCAGCCGGGTCACGACGAGCATGGCCTTGGTGTTCGGCCGCCCCTGCTTGTCGGGGTCGGTGCCATCGGCGATGTGCCAGCGCTGAATGATCGCAAACGGTTTTGCGGCCGCTGTGCGCCACTCGACGGTGGTTTCGGACGAGTTGAACGGGCCGAACCAGACTTTTGCCGCCGGTTCCTCGGCCGCCGCCTTGCGATTGCGGCCGACGGAAACGATTTCGCGAAGATCGTCCTCGGCGATCAGGACCACGAGACCATCCTTGCCCTTGCAGACCCGCGTGGTGCTGCCGTCGAGCTCGCCGGGCTTGCCGATTTGACGGCAATCCTTCGGCGCCGTCGAGGTGTAGGCGCTGCCTATGGATTGGGCTGCGGCGCAGTCGAGACCGGTGCACAACAGCAACACGGCCATGCCTGCGGTGGTGATGTGGTTCATGACAACGCCTTTGATCGAGCGGGAACTCCGTACCATCAGACGTCTTGATTGTGGGCAAGGTTCAAACAGCGTCGACAGACACCTGACAGCGGCGCGGAATCGTTCTAGAAGGGCGGCTTCGCTTGAGGCATCGGGCCTCGTTCGCGGTCCTCTTTCTCCTGATCATGACAGCCATCTCCTCGCAAAAATCCTATCGTGTCGGCCGCTCGAAAACCGGGCTCGGCCTCTTCGCCACTCAGCCGATCAAGAAGGGCACCCGGATCATCCGTTATTACGGACCGATCCTGGACTCGCGGATTCCCGAGCAGGACGACATCGAGAACAAATACCTGTTCGAGCTCAACGGCCGCTGGACCATCGACGGCTCGGTGCGCAAGAACCTCGCGCGCTACATCAACCATTCGTGCCGGCCCAACGCCGAATCCGACGTCCGGCCGCGCGAGCGCAAGGTCTTCATCCGCGCCATCAAGAACATCGAGCCGGGCGACGAGATCAACTATGACTACGGCACCGACTATTTCAAAGCCTATCTGAAGCCGATCGGCTGCAAATGCGCCTCGTGCGAGAAGAAGCGCAAGAAGCTTCGCGCGGAAGCGCGGGTCGAGCGCGCCAAGGTGAAGGCGCGCGCGGAACGTAAAGCGCAGAAGGCGGGGGCGAAGGCCGCCAAAAAGAAGAAGCTCAACGGCCACGCGGTTGGCAAGAAGAAGAACGGCCGCGCGCGGGCGTAGCCTGCACTTGCGCAGCTGGCTCCGCTGTCATGCCCCGGCTTGACCGGGACATCCAGGGCGCCGCGGCTTATCCGCATACGTCCACTGTCTCTGGAATACTGTCTCTGGAAGAATGCGTCGCCCGGTTAAACCGGGCGACGACTGGCAGCGATAAGCCTTACGCCGCCACCACGCTGCCGCTCTTGCGCAATCCCACATACTGCAGCTCGGCAAACACGCCGGTCGCAATCGCCTGCGCCACGACCATGAGCTCGCCGGCAAGGTTCGGCGATACCGCGCCTGAGAACAGCAACGCGATGCTGCCGACCGTCCAGGCCGCGTTGCCGACCACGACCAGCAGCACGAGCGGCTTCGCCACAGAGGCGCGCGAGGCAAGCCAGCCGACGAGCGCGGCATAGGCGATCAGGAACAGGCCGGCCTCGCGCAGCAGCGCTTCGGGCAGGTTGAACAGCGACGCGAATGCGCCGGCGCCGAAAGTGAGACCGAGAGCGGAGACGCCGCTGAAGATTGCGTCGGCAAGAAGCGCGCGGCGGAGGAAGCTGGATGCGTCGATCATCGTGGTCTCCATGGTTGGGTTGGGCTCGAGGTGAAACTCAGTGCAATCCGCGCCACCAGGCGCGGAGCAGGCGGGCGAGGCGGAACGGGCAGAGCGTCCTGCCGACGCTGTGCTCGAAGGCTGTGACCTGCGCGACGACATAGTCGCCGGTCGAATGCACCAGCGGCTCGGGCATGTTGAGGCTGCGCGCCAGCATCCGGGTTGCGAACGCCATGGCCCAGGGAACAAGGTGGTCTGCGACGGTCCGGTAGAGCAGCAATGCGATCATGGTCGTCTCCTGTTGCGACCGAAGATGCGCCGGCCCGTGGCCCAATTCGATTACCTCCGACGTAATGGAAGAGCCGAAATCCGCGTGCTAGGTTTTCGACCATGAACGCACATGCATCCACAGCACAGGCCGAACCCAACCAGCCAGTCCATATCGGCGACCATCTGCGCGAATGGCGGCAGCGCCGCCGCATGAGCCAGCTCGATCTCGCGGGCGAAGCCGAGATCTCGGCGCGGCATTTGAGTTTCGTCGAGACCGGCCGCGCCGCACCCTCGCGTGACATGGTGCTGAGGCTCGCCGAACGCCTCGACGTGCCCTTGCGCGAACGCAACGTGCTGCTGGTCGCGGCCGGCTATGCCCCGGCCTTTCCGCAGCGCCCGCTGGAGGATCCCGCCTTGAAATCAGCCCGCCAGGCGATCGACCTCGTCCTCAAAGCGCATGAACCCAACCCGGCGCTGGCTTATGACAGGCACTGGAATCTGGTCTCCGCCAACCGCATGCTGGCGCCGCTGCTCGCCGGCATCCCGGAGCGGCTGCTGGGCCCGCCCTTGAACGTGCTGCGGCTCGCCTTGCATCCCGAGGCGCTGGCGCCGCGCACGGTCAACCTCGCGGAATGGTACGGGCATCTTTTGGAGCGGCTGCACCGGCAATGCGAGGCAACCGCCGATCCCGAGCTGATCAGGCTCCACAACGACCTGAAGAGCTATCCGATCCCGGCGCGCGCGGCGCCGCTGTCGAGCGACAATGTCGCGATCCCCTTCAAGCTGCGCCATGATGGAGAGATACTAAGTTTCTTCTCCACCACCATGGTGTTCGGCACGCCCGTCGACATCACGCTGTCGGAGCTGGCGCTCGAGACGTTCTTTCCGGCCGACGAGCGCACAGCCGAACGGCTGAAGCAGATGGCGGCAGCCATGACCTAGCACCCATGACCTAGCACCCTTGCCTCGGGGCGGGTTCGGCTTATCTTGGGGCGAACCCGCGAAGTGCCCGAAGGAGGCCCTGATATGAGCACGCTAAAGCCGCTCCAGATCGACGTCGTCTCCGACGTGGTGTGCCCCTGGTGCTATATCGGCAAGCACCGGATCGAGAGCGCGCTGGCGCTGGTGCCCGACGTTCCGGTCAAGCTGCAATTCCGCCCCTTCTTTCTCAATCCCTGGGTGCCGCGCGAAGGCATCAGCCGCGAGGCCTATCTCACCCAGAAATTCGGCTCGGTCGAGGCTTATAAGGGCATTGCCGGCCGTGTGGTCGCGGCCGCAAGCGAAGAGGGCCTCACTTACAAGCCCGAGCTTGTCGCGCGTCAGCCCAACACGACCGACTGCCACCGCCTGATCCTCTGGGCCGAGACGATCGGCAAGGCACCCGAGATGAAGCAGCGCCTGATGGAGCTGTACTTCCGCGACGGCGGCGACCTCACCGATGTGAGCGTGCTGGTGCAGGCGGCTGCCGATGTCGGCCTCGACGCCGACGACGTGCGCAAGCGCCTTGCCACCGACGAGGACGTCGCGCGCGTTTCGGCGGACGCACAGGAAGCCGCCGAGAAGGGCATCTCCGGCGTGCCGACCTATGTGTTTGCGCAGAAATACGCCGTCTCCGGCGCACAGGATCCCAACATGCTCGCGCGTGCCATCCGTGAGGTCTCGGCGGAGATCAACGCCCAGGCGGCGGAGTAGCTTTCTCTTATTTGCGGAGCAGGCGGACCGCGCGTCGCGCGGTCTCGTGCGCGACGTTGAGGCCGATCAGCGCTCCATGAACAAGCGCCACGATCGGATCGTTCCGCCGCAGCGGGATCAGCACATCGCCGATTGCGAAGCGCCCGCGCCAGATCGGGTTGATCATGGGGTGGTCAGCGCTCGCGGTCGAATCCGCGCTGGCGATGGCGGGATCGGCGCAGAGGTGGCGGGTGAGCTCGAGAGTGAGCTGCACGCCTGGCGAATATTTTGCAAAGCGTTCGTCGATGCCGAGCTTGAAGAAGAAGGCGCGGTCCTGATGACGCAGCACGATGCCGGCGGCCACCGGTATCGCACCGGCGCGCAAGGTCACAATCTCGCACTGCGCGGTCTCTGCCAGCGCCGCTACGGCACGGCGGATGAAGGTCGCATCGCCCGCATGCTGGATCAGCGCGGTGCCGCGCTTGCCTTTCCAGCCGCTGGCCTCGAGCTGCAGGAACGTTTCGAGCGCAGGTCCGATCTCGTCGGGCCGCCGTGCGACGTCGAACGCGACGGCGCCATGCTCTTCGAGACGATGGCGCTGGCGGCGCAGCTCCTTGAGCTTCCTGGCGCCGTGCGCCTCGCGCAACAGCGTCTCGCCATCCTGCGTCGCATCGAGGCTGGCGCGGATGTAGGAGCTGAGGATTTTCGGCTGCAGGCCGTCGCGATGCAGGACCTGATTGAGGGCGGTCATCGCCGCCCCGTCGAGCGCGACGTCGTTGAGCACGAGCGCATGCGCTCCGGCTTCGCGCGCCCGCTGCAACAGACGCGTGGCGGCTTCCATCGGAGCGTCGCGGTCGATCAGCGGGCTGCACAGCGTCCCATAGGGATGCGCGCTCACCAGCGCAGGCAGGGGGATATTCCACGCGCGCCAGAGCGAGGTCACCGGCATCAGCCCGATCAGCCGGGCCGAGGCTCCGTCGAAAGCGGGAAGCGCCGAGGCATCCGTGCGGCCGCGCGCGGATGCGCTCACGGCGAGCTCCCAGCCCGGCAAATAATATCCATTCGGTTCGATCGCGCGCTGCGCGAGTGCGCGCCATTGGCCGGGTTCGATCGCCGTAACAGGGACGCGCGCGTGCGACGCCGCGGCATGCTTTGCCGATGCCGGATTGATCGCAGCCTGGTGCGCAATATCGACCACGTCCCGTCGTCCCCGTTCAGGAGGCCATGTTTAGCGCAAAGATTGGAAAATACAGTTGGGACGCCGCTTCAATTCGAGTGGTAATATTAACGTCTGATTGAGCATGAGGGCGCTCGGCGGCCGGACGCCCCGATGGATACGCCGGAATTGCTCTCGACCCGGAGGATCATCATGGTTGCCACACCTTTCACGCCGATTGCGTCGCTCCTTGGTGGCGCATTGATCGGTCTCGCCGCCGTGCTCCTGATGTGGGCGGCGGGTCGGATCGCCGGAGTCAGCGGTATCGTGGCGCGGCTGTTTCCGCCTTACGAGGATCGGCAATTCGCCGGCCGGCTCGCCTTCGTCGCTGGCCTCGTCATCGCGCCCATCCTGGTGCGCCTAGTCACGGGAAGCCTGCCGGCGCAAACGATCGCGGCGGCAACGCCGCTTCTGATTGTCGCCGGATTGCTCACCGGCTTCGGCGCGGTGTGGGGCAGCGGCTGCACCTCCGGCCATGGCGTCTGCGGCCTGTCGCGGCTGTCGGTGCGCTCGCTGGTCGCGACCATCACCTTCATGGCGACCGGCGTGGCGACGGTTTTCGCGATGCGGCACTGGAGCTGATCGCGATGGCCATTCTCGTTCAATTCGCGATCGGCCTGATCTTCGGCCTCGGCCTCATCGTCTCCGGCATGTCGAACCCGGCAAAGGTGCTGAATTTTCTGGACGTCGGCGGCATTCCCGCAGGGACCTGGGATGCGAGCCTCGCTTTCGTGATGGCCGGCGCGGTCGCGGTGACCTTCATCGGCTTCAGCCGCGTCTTGAAGCTCGCGCGGCCTGTCTTCGCCGACCGCTTCTACATTCCCACGCGAAGAGACATCGACCCCAAGATTATCGCCGGTCCCGCCATCTTCGGAATCGGCTGGGGCCTTGGTGGCTTTTGTCCAGGGCCGGCTTTGACCGCGCTTGGATTCGGTTCGGCCTCCGCGTTCATCTTCGTCGTTGCGATGTGCGCCGGCATGGTGCTCGCCCGCTTCATCGCGCAGCTCACGTCGTCAACGCGCATCGTCGCGCCGACCGATCCGCTCGAAACCTGAGCTCGAAACCTGACATGGAACAGGACCGGGCGAGTTGTCTCGTCCGGTCCTGCCCATTTCAATCTTATTGACTACCAGCGGTCCCCGCCGACACCGACGCCCACGCTGACGCCGGGTGTGCGAATGCCGACGCCGCCGCGCGGACCATCGTCCCAGTCGCGATGGCTGCGGCGCTCGTAATAGCGCTCGCGCGGCATGGTGTTATAGGAATCGCGCACGATCACGCGCGCACCGCCACGGCTGCGGTAGCAATTGCCGGAATCATCGCAGACGAGCCGGACCTGCTGAACGAGATCGGGGCTGGTGTATTCGCTGGTCGTGTAGATGTCGGCGGCCTTCGCGCCGCTCGCTGTGGCCAGGGCCCCGACGCCGGCCAGCAGTGCAATCGTGAATATCCTCATCGTGTCCTCCTCCGAAACTGCCCTCGGCGGTAACAAGAAGGGGAGGCGGTGATCGTTCCCGGCCGTCATGCTGGTTTTTCCCGGAACCGGATCGCGTGTCGGCGTGATTTGTTCCTAGATCGGCTGGTAGCTTTCCGACCCGCAGATGTCGTCCGCTTCAGCGCGCCGGCGATCGACCACTTTTCCGCCGGTGATGGTCACGATGTAGGTCTGGGCGCCGAGCGCCGAGCCGGTCGCGGAGGTCAGCTGGGCGCGGACGCAGGCTGTCCAGCCTGGTCCCCTCACCTCACGATGGGGCGTGGCGACATGCACCTCGCGGGGATTGGACGTGCTGAGGAAAACGAATTCGATCTGCTCGCGCACGACGCGCTTGACGTCGGGCGGCGATTCGGGTGGCGCCTGCTCGGCTTCTTTGATGCGCATGAACTCCGGCACCGGTGCGCGGCTATCGGCAAAGCCGCACGCACCGAGCGCGAGCACGCCGGCCAGCAGCGCTGCTTGAGCAATAATCCGCAACATCCGTGAAGGTCCCCTGCGGGCCAACAGATAGGCACGAATGCGATCCGACGAAGTCCCGGCCGATCAAGATTTCCTGAAGGCAAGATTCCTGAGGGCCTGGAACCCGTAGTATTTGCTATTCCGGGATTGCAGGCTAGTTTGTACCCAGACGGTGGGGAGCCAATGAGGATTTTGGTCATAGCGGCCGCGGTGCTGGCGCTGACGGTTGTCTCGGCGCAAGCGCAGATGGGCGGCGGGCAGACGCCAGCCTAACGAGGGCGGGCAGAAGGCGGACAACAAGCCAAAGGTCGACGAGAAGGCCTACAAGGCCGCGCTCGAACGCATTCCCGAGTCCAAGGAGAAGTATGATCCGTGGAGCGGGGCGCGTCCGCCTGAACCTGCCAAGAAGCCGAAATAGATGCGGCGGGCGTTGGCGACCCGCCCCTGCTATTTGGCCGCTCTCATCACGCTCCTCCTGTTTTCGTCGCGGCCAGGCATCGCCTGGCAGAGCTGGGGTGGCGATCCCGGCGGCTCGCGCTTCTCGCCATTGCGAGAGATCACGCCCGACAATGTCGGCAACCTGGTTCGGGCCTTCGAATTCCACACGGGCGATCTCGCGGCGCGGCCGCCCGGGGTGATGCGGCGGACCAAATTCCAGGCGACGCCGCTGTTCGTCGAGGACAGCCTGGTCTTCTGCTCGCCTTTCAACGAGGTGATCGCGCTCGATCCCGGCACGGGCGCGCAGAAATGGCGTTACGATCCGAAGATCGCGATCAACCAGCGTCCCGCCAATCGCTACGTCTGCCGCGGCGTCACCTACTGGATCGACGATGAGGCGCCTGTAGATGCCGCATGTCGATCGCGCATCTTCATGGGCACGAACGATGTCCGCCTGATCGCGCTCGATGCGAAGACGGGAATCCCCTGCGCCGGCTTCGGCAAGGGCGGTGAGGTCAGGCCCGATATCGGCACGAAGCTGGAATGGCCCGGCGAATTCCAGATCACCTCGCCGCCGGCGGTCGGCCGCGGTGTCGTCGTGATCGGATCCGCGATCGGCGACAACCGCCGCGTCGACGCGCCGAGTGGAATCGTGCGCGCGTTCGACGCGCGCACCGGTCAAATGCGGTGGACATTCGAGCCGCTGAAGCGCGACGGTATCGAAGCCGGTCACGCCAATGTCTGGGCGCCGATGTCGGTCGACGCCACGCGCGGGTTGGTGCTCCTGCCGACATCCTCTCCATCGCCGGATTTCTGGGGCGGCAAGCGGTCGGGCAACAACGAGCATGCCAATTCGGTGGTCGCGCTGCGCATCGAGACCGGCGAGCTCGTATGGGCATTCCAGACCGTGCACCACGACGTCTGGGATTACGATCTGCCGGCGCAGCCGACGCTCACGCGCATCGACACTGGAGAAGGTCAGCGCGATGTCGTGATCCAGCCAACCAAGCAGGGCTTTGTCTTCGTGCTCGATCGCGATACCGGCAAGCCGGTGTGGCCGGTCGAGGAGCGCAGCGTTCCGCAGGGGGCCGCGGAAGGTGAACGGCTGTCGCCCACGCAGCCATTCCCGACACATGTGCCGGCGCTGACGTCGCAGACGATCTCGGCAGATGATGCGCTCTCGTTCTTGCCCGGCTTGCGCCGGTCTTCTTGCGAACGCCAGTTCGCGGAAGCGCGCAACGAGGGGCTGTTCACACCTCCTTCAACGCAAGGCACGCTGGAATACCCCTTCACCGGCGGCGGCGTGAACTGGGGCAGTGCGGCCTTCGATCCCGTCAACCAGATCCTCTATGCCAACACCAGTCGCGCCGTTCATCTGATCAAGCTGATTCCGCGCGCGGAGGCTGCCGGATTCAATCCGCCGCCCGGCCATGATTTTGGCCAGCAGAATGGCGCGCCGTTTGCGATGTCGCGGGCGATGGTGACATCGCCGCTCGGTTTTCTTTGTAACAAGCCGCCCTGGGGCGAGATGGTCGCGGTCGATCTGAAGGCCGGCAAGATCCTCTGGCGTTCGACCGTCGGCACAACCGAGGAGCTGGCGCCGCTCGGCGTGCCGCTCCCCTGGGGCGCTCCGCTCCTCAACGGGCTCGCGGTTACCGCAGGCGGGCTCGTCTTCACCGGCGCGATGGACGCCTATTTGCGCGCCTTCGATGCGCGAAGCGGAAGCGAACTGTGGCAAGGCCGGCTGCCGGTGCCCGGCGTCGCCAATCCCATGACCTATCTCTGGAAGGGCGAGCAGTATGTCGCCATCGGCGCCGGCGGCCACTCCGAAGCAGGCACCTCGATCGGCGACAGCGTCGTTTCCTTTCGCCTGGCTCGGCCGGGCGAGGGGCCGTCGCTATGGTCGCGTACCATCGATCGTCCCGGTGGACGATTTTTTGCGGCATCGTCGGCGGTCGCGCTCGCGATCGTCGCGCTCGTGGTCGCAAGCCTGCGCTGGCGCCGCCGGCGTCGTATCGCGCGAACATGACCCGGCATCGCGCGCGATGCGAACGTTCATTCACATCATATGCACTACTGTACGAAAGCGAGGCCGATGCGCCTGTCGCTACGCCAGACGGTGCGGCAATTCCGCACGAAATTGTCGCGCGCGATCGCGAGCGTGAACGATTGCGGTAATGTGACGGCGGCGTCTAGGTCGATCGCGGCGCCGTTCGCCGACATGTTTCGCACCGTGCACGCGATGCCGTTGTTTTCAAAGGTGATCGCTCCACCCTTGAAAACACGGTAGCGCTGCGCTGCACGTTTCTCGATCATCGCGTTAATCCATAATGACGTTTGTGAAATAGCGAATAGAAATTACGTTGAAATAAACTCAATAGTGGCGCTACTTGCACTGCGCTTCAGACTTCGTTTACGACGTCGAAGCGGAGGTCACTTTTCCGACTTTCCCCACAAGCCTTTCCTTTATGGCGTTACGCGCCGATGGAGATATTGATGAAGACCACGCTTTCGCTTCTGTTCGCCGCGGCGCTCTCGCTGTCGTCGATGCCCGCGCACGCCACCAAGCTCGATCTTGCGACCATGAGCTGCAAGCAGTTCCTCGAGAGCGGCGACGACACCATCAAGATGGTGCTGACCTGGATGGACGGCTGGTACAAGGGCGACGAAGAGAACGCGATCATCGACACCGACGTGTTCGTCGAGAACGCCAAGCAGTTCGGCACATATTGCGGAAAAAATCCGAACGTCAGCATCGTCACTGCGGCCGACGAGGTGCTCGGCAAGTAACTTCTCGTGTGCGACGGCGCGACGCGCGATCGCGTTTCGCCTCGCGGCATAACTCCATCGAAAGCCGCGGTGCGCCTTGCGCTCACGCGGCTTCTTCTTTTCGACTGATGCTCACCCCGGCAGCATCGCGAACGCGCTCGACACCATCGCCACCGGCTTGTTGTCGGTGGCCGAGAGCAGTGTGACGCGGCCAAAGCTCATGGTGCGTCCGAGTCGCACCACGCGGGCGTCGGCCAGCACGTCCGACGAGGAGACGGCGCGCATGAAATGCGTGGTCTGGTCGACCGTCGTCATCGGACGATAGCCGCGGTTGGCGGCGAGGTTCGCGATCACCATCGCCGTGTCGGCGAGCGCCATCAGCGCTTGGCCGCAGACCACGCCGCCGTTGCGGCACA
The DNA here is from genome assembly GCF_054056555.1 of Bradyrhizobium sp. LM2.9. Taxonomy (NCBI): domain Bacteria; kingdom Pseudomonadati; phylum Pseudomonadota; class Alphaproteobacteria; order Hyphomicrobiales; family Nitrobacteraceae; genus Bradyrhizobium; species Bradyrhizobium sp. LM2.9. The sequence goes on along the minus strand of NZ_JBSRYJ010000002.1, from coordinate 3,089,734 downwards.
GCCGTTCCGAGAACGGCATGCGCAGGAGCGCTGCCGGCTGCCAGTCCGGCATGCCCGGCGGCGGCACGTGCTCGATGCTTTCGACCGACAGGTTGAGATCCTGGACCCAGGGCGCAAAGACCTCGCCGAGGATGCGTCTGGCGTCGGTGATGCCGAACTCGGCTTCTGGCTGCGATGGCATTGCTGTCGTTCCCTCCGTGTTGCCGGATATTTCGGCCATGTGAGCGGATCGGCGCGGCAAAGTCACCCGGTCAGCCGCGGGTCCTGTCGGCTTGAAAATGCCTGACTTCGCCCGATATGATGGCCCGGAGTGGGTATGGGTGGATGATGTTGCGTCGGTATGTCCTCGTGTTTGGTCTGGTCGCGCTCGGCCTCGCGCTGAACGGGTGCACCAAGTGCGGGCCGATCTGGGACGACTGGCTACAGGCGCCGAAATCGTGCAAATCGGACCGGCTCTAGGGCCGAGCGGTCCCCGCGGTCGCGACCCGGCTGCGACAAGGGTGACAAGGCGCGGGCGATCCGCGGCGCCATGGATGATCAAGGAGTCGATGATGAAGCTTTTCCGTATGGCCGCGGTGCTGGCTGTCCTGGCGGTACCGGCCGTGCTGGCGGGACCGGCCTATGCGCAAATGCCCAATCTCAATTTGCTGCAGGAAGGGCCGAGCAAGACCCCCGAGGAGAAGGCCGCGGAAGCCGAGCGTGACAAGGCCTACAAGGAAACGCTGAAGAAGATTCCGGACTCCAAGGCGTCTAACGATCCATGGGGCGGCATGCGCTCCGATCCGCCGAAGCAGCCGGCGGCGCCAAAGGCCTCGGCCGCAACCGGTGCGCCGAAGAAGAAATCCGGCACGACTGCCAATTGACCGTCTGACCGATCGGAGGCGGCTGACGCCTCCGGCCGGGACTCCTGTTCGACCGGCCTGCTTCCTACATCTCGTGAGAGCGTATTTCGAGGAGGCAGGACATGGCCGATCGTCCGCGGGATCTCGCCGAGCGGATGGCGCGCCGGCGCAAGCTGGGCGGCAAGCCCGGCCCGACGGCCGGCGACGGCTATCTGCGCGAGACCTTCACGCTGCCGCGCGCGGCGGCGCGGGAGAGGGCGCAGGCTTTCTTCGCCCGCTACCCCAAGGCCCGGCTATATGAGCGCGGTCGAGAACTGGCGCGAGCTGCCCGGCGGCGACATCGAATTCACGATGCGGCGGCTGCCCAGCGCGGATTAGGGCCAGCCCTATTCGAAGGTTTCGGATGTGATGCGGATCCGGAACACGGGCTCCTTGGCCTCGTCCAGCAGCTCCATGTGCCATTCGGAATTTTCCTGGAGCTTGCGGGCGATGCCGGCGGCCATGTCGGCGCAGACGCTGGTCATCTCCTTCCAGGCCAAATCGCGATCGGCAAATTCCGACGCCTGGTCGGCACAGCCGGAATAGCGGCCGTTCCGGATTCGGAAGAAGTAGAGCGGCATGGTTGGCACCGATTGCGCGTTACATCCCCCAGGGAAGGCCATCCCTCAAGGCCATCCCTCAAGGTCACGGGCGCGCGCACTCCAATCCCAAACCATCCTGAGATCAATTCCGGGCGGCTACGGAATACATCCGGGGCGCCCGTGCCCGTGGTTCTCCGACCATGAACAAAGTTCCTGGGCCCCGCAGGGGCGCTGCGACGGCATGTGGCTTGCTTGGCCTGATGACGGCCAAACAACATGGGCGCGTCATGCTCGGCATCCCTCGCCGCTACTCTCATTTCGTCTTCGGTGTCATCCAGTCCGGCTTGACCTCGCTGATCGCGGCGGGGATTGCCAGCTTTCCCGCAGGGACCGCGATGGTCTTCCTCACGCACTGGATCGTGTCGTGGCTGATCGCATGGGTCGCAATGCTGCCGATCGTGCTGCTCGCAGCGCCGGCGATCCGCGCCTTCTCGCTGCGGCTGACGCGGGAAGAGGGGGGCTCGCAAACCGGCCGGCCGGCATGAAAAAACCCCGCTTGGGGAGAGCCAAGCGGGGCAGAAGGTTATTGGAGGCTGAGGTGCTGGGCTGCAACACCATAGCCAGATAAGCCTAGCCGGCTCAGCTTACGACAGCCTGACAAAGACGCGAATCGGATCCAGCCCGCTGCGTTCGCCCGCGCCCGCAAACAGGAAAACCCCGCGCGGGGAGAGCGGGGTCGTCGTCTGGGTATGGAGGGCCGGTGTTGGTCAACCGGACACGACCAGAGCTTGCGCGCGCCTGACAGTGGCGGCGAAAGTCGAGGCCGCAGACTGGCCCCGCACCCGTCCCAATTTCGACATCCGTTCGCACAACTCAGAACACAAGGGCGGGCGAGATTTCGCACCGACGGTGCGGCCATGGGGGAAACGTGGCGCGCCGGCAACGGGGTGGCATCATGGACAACGTAGAGCGGTCATTCGCCGCCGCGACGGCGGCTGGCTTCGTGGTGCTGGTGATCGGCATCGGGTTGCTGGTTCTGCTGTAGGGGTGGTGCAGGCATGCCGTGAGACGGCGGCCGGCCCGATCCAAATTGCGCTCCAGTGGTGGAAGACGCATGCGCGCCTTTCAAAAAACGCGAAAACAACCCCATGCACAGTAGCTCTCTGGGAAATGTCCGCGTTCCATCAATGAGTTACAGGTAGTATCTTGATACCATACCGTGCTCGGATTCGCCTCCAGGATATGCGAATCCCGATTCCCGTGCCGACCGCTCCCGGCGGGCATTGTCTCCGGTGCGGACCGGGCGGCGGGCACCGCCACCGCCTGCCGCGTCCGGCAGCGTGTCCTTTCGTCAGCGCCGAAGCCCGTCCTGTGCGGATTAATGAACCCTGATCGCGTCCAGCGGCAAACGGAGCTCGGCGGCCCGCTCTTCGCGGTCCTTCTTGCGAAACTCGTTTTCCTTGCGCTCGAACTTGATCATCTCTTCCCGCGCGGCCTCCAGCAGGGGATTGTGCCTGGTCGTATCGTGGTGCGTGTCCGTCATGACTGAGGTCCCCGGAGTTGCGGTCCCGTGTCCCGGAAGAAGGCCGCAGACCGCAAAAAGGTTCGGTGCCGCAGGATTACGGAATTCTGACGGCGTGCAGGTCATCGGTCTTTGATGTGCGTCAGCTTTGGTCGAGGAGGGGCGCCGGAATTACGATGGAACGAAAGAGGCCGCCCACTGAGGCGGCTCTTCCTTCGACTATCGCTTATCAGCTTGCCCGTGATTTGTTCCGCTATCCGGACCAATGTATGTGCCGGTCCGCATACATTGCTTCCAAGCCCCCTCGCACTTCTTTGAGCCCTTAGACAGGCAGATATTTTTGTAGTCTGAGCATGACATTGCTTGAGCAGGATGCGCCGTGACAATCCCGATTGAAGCAGCAATCCACAAAACCAACCACTTGTTCATTACGTCTCCCCCATTCAATCCGGCAGATCATACATACAATCCGAGGGAAATCGCCTCTCTCTCGTATGGGCGAACAATCAGGAAAGCGGAGAGAGTTGCGATAGGAAAAATTGCTCGTTTTCAAAACAGGCCACGGGACCTTTTCAAACTGGGCCGCCAGGGGTCGAAACAGGCCAGCACCCAAATCTGCAAAAGAACATATTGCGAACCTAGAACAAATGGGGTACATTGTCTTTATCGACGGACCGCCTCGCCAATCGTTTGTCCCTCACGCGAATCCTCGTCATAAGGAGCACGACCCGATGTCCACCACTGCGCTGCGTATCGTCGAAGGATCCTCCATGGACAAGAGTAAAGCCCTGGCCGCCGCGCTTTCCCAGATCGAGCGGCAGTTCGGCAAGGGCTCGGTGATGAAGCTCGGCAAGAACGACCGCTCGATGGATGTCGAGGCGATCTCCTCGGGCTCGCTTGGGCTTGATATTGCGCTCGGGATCGGCGGCTTGCCGAGGGGGCGCGTCGTGGAAATCTACGGGCCGGAATCCTCGGGCAAGACCACGCTGGCGCTGCACACGGTGGCGGAAGGGCAGAAGAAGGGCGGCATCTGCGCCTTCATCGACGCCGAACACGCGCTCGACCCGGTCTATGCGCGCAAGCTGGGCGTCAACATCGACGAGCTCCTGATCTCCCAGCCGGACACCGGCGAGCAGGCGCTGGAAATCTGCGACACGCTGGTGCGCTCGGGCGCGGTGGATGTGCTGGTGATCGATTCGGTTGCGGCGCTGGTACCGAAAGCCGAGCTCGAGGGCGAGATGGGCGATGCGTTGCCGGGTCTGCAGGCCCGCCTGATGAGCCAGGCGCTGCGCAAGCTGACCGCGTCCATCAACAAGTCCAACACCATGGTCATTTTCATCAACCAGATCCGGATGAAGATCGGCGTGATGTACGGTTCGCCGGAAACCACCACCGGCGGCAACGCGCTGAAGTTCTACGCCTCCATCCGTTTGGACATTCGCCGCATCGGCGCGATCAAGGAGCGTGACGAGGTGGTCGGCAACACCACGCGGGTCAAGGTGGTGAAGAACAAGCTGGCGCCGCCTTTCAAGCAGGTCGAGTTCGACATCATGTATGGCGAAGGCGTCTCCAAGATGGGCGAGATCCTCGATCTCGGCGTCAAGGCCGGCATCGTCGAAAAATCCGGCGCATGGTTCTCCTATGACAGCCAGCGTCTTGGCCAGGGCCGCGAGAATTCGAAAGCGTTCCTGAAGGCCAACCCCGACATCACCGCCAAGATCGAAACCTCGATCCGCCAGAACTCCGGCCTGATCGCCGAGCAGATTCTCGCCGGCAGCCCCGAGCGTGACGCCGACGGCGACGAGCCGGCGGACGAGTAAGCGTCAAGCCTAGAGTTTTTCGCGAGGAGCGGGCGCTGAAGACGTTGAGTTGCCGACGTCGTCAGTGCCCGTTTCGTTTTGCGTTGCATTGATCAGGTGGTGCGATGAAGCGTCTGATCTTGACCAGTTCGTCCGGAAGCGCGCTCGCCCGATCGGGGTTGGCGGAGCTTGTCATTTCATTCTCGTTTCACTTCGAGTGGGGACCGCTGCCCTCGCCCGAAAAGCTCGCAGCCTATTTCGCGGCGCGCTCCGCGAATCTCGGGCCAGGTGATCATTGGTCTGATTGGGGCATCCGGTGGCCCAAGGGCATCAAGGATCGCAAAGATTTGCCCCTTGCGGACTTCTGCGAGCGATATGACGTGATCGAACTTTGGTTCGATCCAGCTCCCAGCGATCAATTGCAGCTCGTCTGCTTGCTGGACTACCTCAGCTCCTGCTCCTCGCTGGTGCGAAAGCTTAGACTTCGACTTGTGGCATCCGATCTGATGATAGAAAGCGGTGAGGATCTCGCCGCGTCCGAGCCGCACATTCATGTCGCGCGTATCACGGCCCGAGAGTTCGAGACTGCCAAGTTGGCGTGGTCGGCCTACCGCGCGGCGACCCCTGAGGCTTGCGTCGATCTCGTTCATCAAGATCTCAGTGCGTTGTTGATGCTGCGCCCGGCCTTGCTCGATCTCTTGGCAGAACTCCCGTCGCCTTCGACGGGACTCGGTGCGACCGAGATGCGATTCCTGGAGATGCTTGCCGGAGGATTTGCAAACACGAATGCGTTGTTTCACCTGCGTTCGCATCGGCGGACGTTCGTGTTTGGAGAGACTGAGTTAGGCCGGTTGCTCGACGGGCTTGCGCTTGGCCCCAGTCCTGCAGTGGGCCGGATTGGACGACGAGCTGCGCACGATCTATCGCGAGAATCACAGAGATCGGCACGCCGCATATCTACGCAGCCGGTTGTCGCTGACGGAGTTTGGCGAGGCAGTTCTTGCAGGCAAGGAAGATTTCAGTCGCCACAATCCGATCGACCGCTGGTGGGGCGGCACGCGGCTGACCAACGACCGGCTGTGGCGTTACGGCTCTGTTTTAACCAAGCCTTGAGGCCCCGAGCATGACGCGGCTTGTTCTGACAACAGACTCTTCCGCTGCCGGCGCCCTCGAACAGGCCAGCCTGGGCGATCTCGTGCTCGCGATCAATCGTCGATTTGTCTGGGGTGCGCCGCCATCCGGCGCAGAGCTTGAAGCGTTCTTTGCTCCGCATACGACACAGCTACCCGGCCTTCATTGGCTGGATGACACGCCGGCTTGGCGCCTCGATAAGCCGGGAGTGAAGGGGCGGGGATTGATCGAGCTGTTGTTCGAATGCGAATCGGCCGAACTGTGGATAGAGCCAAACCCAAACGCACAATTGCTTCTGCTCTGGCTCCTCGACCATTGTGGCGGCGAGAGAGTGGCGGTTTCCAGATTCGTGATACGTCAGCTGGACGTTGCCGCTGGTGATGTTGATCCGGAGCGACTTGCGGAGCAAAATCCGCGGACTATTAATCCTTCGCAAGGTCACGTTGAACTGGCCGGCCGTGCATGGCGGGCTTATCGTTCCCCGACGCCGCGGGCTTGGGTCGACCTCCTCAAAACGGATCTAAGCCTGCTTCCGCAGCTGGAGCAGTCCGCAATTGGCCTGCTGGAAGAGCTTCCGAGCGTCACAACTGGTCTTGGAGCTACGGAAACGCGGATTCTAGAGTTAATCGCACCGGGCGAGGTACAGCCGTTTGAAGTTTTTCCGGGTGATCAGAAGCGCAACGAGCGGCGCGTTTTCGATTACTGGGAGGTCGGCACGCTGCTTGATGGTCTCGCACGTTGTCCGGTGCCGGCCATATCGGTCGGGGTTGGAGGAGGGACCGTTCTCGCTGGACATGCATGTCGATCCCTCCCGTCACGCGCGGTACAAGCAATCCCGCTTGTCGCTCACTGACCTCGGGAAAGCGGTGCTGGCGGGAGAAGAGGATTTCTGCCGCCATAACCCGATCAGTCGCTGGTGGGGCGGCACCCACCTGACCAGCGATCGGCTCTGGCGTTGGGATCGCGACAGCCGGGCATTGCTTTCTCCTGTCTGATGCGTGCGTGCTGCTCGAGGTGTTTTGGTATTGCTTGTTAATCGCGAGGCCACTGTGTCACATCTGATCCTGACTACGAACCATCTTGCGGCAGCTACGCTTCGGCAGACCAAATTGGCGAATATCGCGCTCGGCTTCTGCATGCGCTTCGTCTTCGGCCAATTGCCCTCCGCAGAGCAGCTTTTGATGGAGCTGGAGCGGCGGTCGGCAAAGCACTGCAATCCAGGCGATCACTGGCTCGACGAGGTTTGTCGAGACTGGCTGGAAGGTTTCGGCACGCGCGATATCGGTTTCTTAGAGCTCTGTGCGAAGTTCGACTCGATCGAAGTGTGGATCGATCCTCAGCCCAACGATCAGCTCGTGCTTGTCTGGTTGCTCGACCTGCTTCGCCCTTACAAGGAGATCACGACGAAGCTGAGCCTGGTGCATACGGATGACAGTGTTGCGGACTATGCTGCGGAGTCCGTCGCAAAATGGAAGTTGCCGGCCTTCGAGGTCGCCGACGATCATTTGGTGATGGCAAGCCGCGCCTGGCGCGCCTATCGGGCTGAAACGCCAAAATCCTGTTTCGATCTGCTGATGACGGATCTGATGATCTTTCCGAGACTTCGATCGGCGCTCATTGCGCTGCTTGAAGAGCTTCCGGACAAGGTGACGGGGCTCGGTGCCAGCGAGATGGATATGCTGGGCTGTGTGAATGAAGGGCACACCGACCCAAAATACATCTCCGAAGCGAGGTGGTATCGCGATGTGTTCGAAGAGGGTGAGGACGAGCGATGCCTTGATCGCATTGGCGGAACATTCGGCGCCGCCCGTTCTGTTGGGCGATCCGGCGTTCGACAATGAGGATCGCTACTTCGGCAGGAGCGAGTGGAGGGTCACGCTAACTGAACTCGGACGTTCCCTTGTCGCCCGAGAAGATGACTTGTGGCGCCACAACCCGATCAAGCGTTGGTGGGGCGGGACTGAATTGACCAACGAACGGCTCTGGCGGTGGGATCGCGAAACCCGATTGCTGATTGCGCCGTAAATCATTGCCGTAGGGTGGATTAGCCGAAGGCGTAATCCACCATCTTTGTCGCCGCGGAAGCTAAAGCGGTGGGTTACGCCGGCGGTCTGCGCCTTCGCGCAGCCGCCCGCTAACCCACCCTACGAAACCTCCGTCGGGGTCCTACTCCGCCGCTTCCGCGTAATCGCTCACCGGCGGGCACGAGCACACCAGGTTGCGGTCGCCATAGACGTTGTCGACGCGCCCGACCGGGCTCCAATATTTGTCGGTGCGCGAGGTGCCCGCGGGGAAGCAGCCCTCGGCACGGGTGTAGGCGCGATTCCAATCGTCATCCGCGATGTCGTGCACCGTGTGCGGGGCGTGGCGCAGCGGCGAGGCCTCGATCTTGAAGCGGCCGCCCTCGACCTCGGTGATCTCCTTCCGGATCGCGATCATCGCATCGCAGAAGCGGTCCAGCTCGGCCTTGGATTCCGATTCGGTCGGTTCGATCATCAGCGTGCCCGGCACCGGGAAGCTCATCGTGGGCGCGTGGAAGCCGTAGTCGATCAGGCGTTTGGCGATGTCGTCGACGGTGACGCCGGACGTCGTCTTCAGCGCGCGGGGATCGACGATGCATTCATGCGCGACGCGGCCCTTCTCGTTCTTGTAGAGCACCGGGAAATGCGCATCGAGGCGCGCGGCGACATAGTTGGCGTTGAGGATCGCGATCTCGGTGGCGCGCTTCAGGCCTTCGCCGCCCATCATCAGGATGTAGATGTAGGAGATGGTGAGGATCGAAGCTGAGCCGAACGGCGCGGCCGAGACCGGGCCGACCGGCGCATCCCCATTCGCCGCCGGATGACCTGGCAGGAACGGCGCGAGATGCGCCTTCACGCCGATCGGGCCCATGCCCGGGCCGCCGCCGCCATGCGGGATGCAGAAGGTCTTGTGCAGGTTGAGATGGCTGACATCGGCGCCGTAGTCGCCGGGCCGGGACAAGCCGACCTGCGCGTTGAGGTTGGCGCCGTCGAGATAGACCTGGCCGCCATGGCCATGCACGATGTCGCAAATCTCGCGAATGTGCTCCTCGAACACACCATGCGTCGAGGGATAGGTAATCATGACCGCAGCGAGGTCGTTGGAGTGCTTCTCCGCCTTCGCCCTGAGATCATTGACGTCGACGTCGCCATTCTTTTCGCAGGCGACCACCACCACGTCCATGCCGACCATCGCAGCGGAAGCCGGGTTGGTGCCGTGGGCGGAGGAGGGGATCAGGCAGATCTTGCGGTGCGTCTCGCCGCGCGCGGCGTGATAGCCGCGGATCGCGAGCAGCCCGGCATATTCTCCTTGCGCGCCCGAATTCGGCTGCAGCGAGATCGCGTCATAGCCGGTGATGTCGCACAGCCACTTCTCCAGGCGCGCGAACAGCGCGTGATAGCCGCGTGCCTGCTCGCGCGGGGCGAAGGGATGCAACGAGCCGAATTCCGGCCAGGTCAGCGGCATCATCTCGGTGGTCGCGTTCAGCTTCATGGTGCACGATCCCAGCGGAATCATCGCGCGGTCGAGCGCGAGGTCGCGGTCGCTGAGCTTGCGCATGTAGCGCAGCATCTCGGTCTCCGAGCGATGCGCGTGGAACACCGGATGGGTGAGGAAAGAGGTCGCGCGCTTGAGCGTCTCCGGCAGCGCCTCGCGCGTGGTGGCATCGATCTCGGCGTAAGCAAGCGTGCCGCCGAAGGCGCGCCAGACCGCTTCCACCGTCGCAGGCGTGGTGGTCTCGTCGAGCGCGATACGCAAAGCGCCATCACCGATGCCGAGATTGATCTTCTCGGCGACCGCGCGAGCGACGATCTCGGCACGCTTCGCACCCGCATCGACGCAGAGCGTGTCGAAGAAGTTTTCGCTACTCGGCGCAAAGCCGAGCTTGCGCAGGCCGGCGGCAAGCACCGCCGTGCGGCGGTGCACGTTACGGGCGATCTGCGTCAAGCCTTCGGGGCCGTGATAGACCGCGTACATTGAGGCGATCACGGCGAGCAGCACCTGCGCGGTGCAGATGTTGGAGGTCGCCTTCTCGCGGCGGATGTGCTGCTCGCGGGTCTGGAGCGCGAGGCGATAGGCGGGCGCGCCGCGGGAGTCGACGGAGAGGCCGACGATGCGGCCGGGCAGCGAGCGCTTCAGCGCATCGCGCACCGCCATATAGGCCGCGTGCGGCCCGCCATAACCCATCGGCACGCCAAAACGCTGCGCCGAGCCGATCGCGATGTCGGCGCCGAGTTCGCCCGGCGAGGCGAGCAGGGTCAATGCCAGCAGATCGGCAGCAACGATCGCGAGTGCGCCCTTCGCCTTCAGTGCTGCGATCGCGGGCCTGAGGTCGCGCACAGCGCCCGACGTTCCAGGATATTGCAGCAGCGCACCAAGCACGTCGGTCTTGTCGAGATCGGTGAAGGGATCGCCGACGACCAGGGTCCAGCCCAAGGGCTCTGCGCGGGTGCGCATCACCGCGAGCGTCTGCGGATGCACGTCCTTGTCGACGAAGAAGGCCTTTGCTTCGACCCGCGAGTGCCGCTCCGCGAGCGCCATCGCCTCGGCGGCAGCCGTCGCCTCGTCGAGCAGCGAGGCGTTGGCGACATCGAGCCCGGTGAGATCGCAGATCATGGTCTGGAAGTTGAGCAGCGCCTCAAGCCGGCCCTGGCTGATCTCCGGCTGATAGGGCGTGTAAGCCGTGTACCAGGCCGGGTTCTCCAGAATGTTGCGCTGGATCACCGCAGGCAGAATCGTGCCGGAATAGCCTTGGCCGATCAGCGAGGCGAAGACCTGGTTCTGGGCGGCGAGCTCGCCCATATGCGCGATCGCCTCGGTCTCGCTCAAGGGCTTGCCGAGATCGAGCGGGGCCGCCTGCCGGATCGAGGCCGGCAACGTCTCCGCCATCAGCGCATCGACGCTTTTCGCGCCGACGGCCTCGAGCATTGCAGTGACGTCGCGTGCCGAGGGGCCGATGTGGCGGCGAACGAAAGCGGCGGTATCGTCGTTGGATTTGCGGTGCGCGGTCATCGCTTGCTCCATCGTCTTTAAGCCGTGTGGGCCTTGTAGGCGGCGTCATCCATGAGGCCGCCTAGCTCGCTCTTGTCGGCAATCTTGATCTTGAAGAACCACGCCTTGCCTTGCGCATCCGAATTCACCAGCGCCGGCTCGGCGGCGAGGGCGTCGTTGATTTCGGTGACCTCGCCCGTAACAGGCGCGTAGATGTCCGAGGCGGCCTTCACGGATTCCACGACGGCTGCGGCTTCCGTCTTCTTCAGGGCGCGGCCGAGCTTGGGCAGTTCGACGAACACGACGTCGCCGAGCTGGGACTGCGCGTAGTCGGTGATGCCGACGGTGGCGACATCGCCGTCGATGGCGAGCCATTCGTGGTCGGAGGTGTACAGCGTCGTGGTCATTTTCTTGTCCTCAGCGTTTGTAGGTGTTTTTCACGAAGGGCATGGTGGCGATTTGCACGGCCAGGCGTTGGCCGCGCACCTCGGCGAAGAGTTTTGTGTCGATCGCGCTCGATGCGGTGGGCACATAGCCCATCGCGACCGGCGCATTCAGGCTCGGGCCGAAGCCGCCCGACGTAACCTTTCCGATCGGTTCGCTGGATGTCGTGTCCGCAAACAGCAGCGCGCCCTCGCGCACCGGCGCGCGGCCCTCGGTGCGCAGGCCGACACGTCGGCGGGATGCGCCGTGGTCGAAATGGGCCAGAATCTTCTCCGCGCCGGGAAAGCCGCCGGCGCGCGCGCCGCCGGTGCGGCGGCTCTTCTGCACCGACCATTCCAGTGCGGCCTCGACCGGCGTGGTCCCGGTATCGATATCGTGGCCGTAAAGACAAAGACCGCCCTCGAGCCTCAGGCTGTCGCGTGCGCCGAGCCCGATCGGCAGCACGTCGGGATTGTCCAGCAGTGTCTTGGCGAGGCGCTCGGCGTCGCCAGCAGGAACGGAAATCTCGAAACCGTCCTCGCCAGTGTAGCCGGAGCGCGAGACGAAGCAGTCGATGCCGGCGACCTTGCGCGGGCCGGAATCCATGAACTTCATGGACGGAGCCTCTGCACATAATTTCGCCAGCGCCGATTCCGCGTTCGGGCCCTGCAACGCGATCAGCGCGCGGTCGGCAAGCGAATCGATGATGCAGTCGTCCGACAGCTTCGCGCGCAGATGCGCCTCGTCCCCGGACTTGCAGGCGGCGTTGACGACCAGGAACAGATGGTCGCCGAAATTGGCGACCATCAGATCGTCCAGAATTCCACCCCTCGGCATTGGTGAACTGGGCGTAGCGCTGCCGCCCCGGCGCAATAGCCACGATGTCCTGCGGCACCAGCCGCTCCAGCGCGCGCGCGGCGTCCTCGACCTTGCCCGACTTCGGCCGGAGCGCGATCTGGCCCATGTGGGAGACGTCGAACAGGCCGGCGGACGAGCGGGTATGGAGGTGTTCCTTCAGCACGCCCGCGGGATATTGCACCGGCATGTCATAGCCCGCGAACGGCACCATCTTGCCGCCGAGGGAGACATGAAGCCCGTGAAGGGGCGTATGTCTGAGGGAGTCTTGGTCGTCGCGCGCAAGCATCACAGGGGCCCTCGGCGGTTCCCCGGGGATGATTCCCCGGAAGCAACCAGTCGAAGCCCCATCTGTCGCTGTGCCTGAGAGTATTATCCCGTCGGCGGACGCTGTCCGGACCAACCCTTTCTTTTAAAAGGTCTAGGTCCGTCGGCGCCTCTTTCCAGATGCTGTCAAAGCCACGCGGTCCTTTTTGCCTGAGAGTTTCCGGGGCGGTTGCTCCTTCGGCGCCGGCTACCCAAAGCCGGTCTCTCCCGACGTGGCCGTACGATACAGATGGGTAGAGACCACAAGCTGGCCAAGCCTGTCAACGCGGCATCAGCGGCTTTCCAACGGGATTGCGCGCCTGCGGCAACCCACTGATCCGGTTGCACAGTTTCTGGACAGCGAAGCTGGCCTTGTCTAAAAGCGCTTTGGCCCGCAGATATCAGCCCAAACTCGCGGTTTGGATGGCGTATGGCGGGTCCAAGCACACCCGATTGGATGAACATGAGCGGCGTCAACGAGATCAGGTCGACCTTTCTGAACTTCTTTGCCGAGAACGGCCACGAGATCGTGTCGTCCTCGCCGTTGGTGCCGCGCAACGACCCGACGTTGATGTTCACCAATGCCGGCATGGTGCAGTTCAAGAACGTCTTCACCGGCGTCGAGAAGCGGCCCTATCAGCGCGCCACCACCTCGCAGAAATGCGTGCGCGCCGGCGGCAAGCACAACGACCTCGACAATGTCGGCTACACCGCGCGCCATCTCACCTTCTTCGAGATGCTCGGCAATTTCTCGTTCGGCGACTATTTCAAGGAGCGCGCGATCGAGCTTGCCTGGACGCTGATCACGAAGGAATTCGGGCTGAAGAAGGACAAGCTGCTCGTCACGGTCTACCACACCGACGACGAGGCGGCGGGCCTCTGGAAGAAGATTGCGGGCTTCTCGGATGACCGCATCATTCGCATCCCGACCTCGGACAATTTCTGGGCGATGGGCGACACCGGCCCGTGCGGTCCGTGCTCGGAGATCTTCATCGATCGCGGCGAGCACATCTGGGGCGGCCCTCCGGGCTCACCGGAAGAGGACGGCGACCGCTTCCTCGAGTTCTGGAACCTGGTGTTCATGCAGTACGAGCAGGTGACGAAGGAGGAGCGCGTGGCGCTGCCGCGTCCCTCGATCGACACCGGCATGGGCCTGGAGCGCATGGCCAGCATCATGCAGGGCGTCGACAGCATCTTCGAGACCGATCTGTTCCGTCATCTGATCGACGCGACCGCGTCCGCTCTTGGAAGCGGACCGGACGAGAAGACCGTCGCCTCGTTCCGCGTCATCGCCGACCATCTGCGTTCGTCGGCCTTCCTCGTCGCCGATGGCGTGCTGCCCTCGAACGAGGGCCGCGGCTATGTGCTGCGCCGGATCATGCGCCGCGCGATGCGCCATGCGCAACTGCTCGGCGCGAAAGATCCGCTGATGCATCGCCTGGTCTGGGCGCTGGTGCGCGAGATGGGCCAGGCCTATCCCGATTTGATGCGCGCGGAAAACCTGATCGAGGAAACGCTGCGGTTGGAAGAGACCCGTTTCCGCAAGACGCTGACGCGCGGCCTCGCCATCCTCGACGAGAAGAGTGCGTCCTTGAAGAAGGGCGACATGTTCGACGGCGACGTCGCCTTCACGTTGTACGACACCTACGGTTTTCCGCTCGATCTGACGCAGGACGCGCTGAAGTCGCGCGGCATCAGCGTCGACCAGGCTTCCTTCGCCGATGCGATGGAACGTCAGCGCGTGAAGGCGCGCGCGTCCTGGTCGGGTTCGGGTGAGGCGGCCTCAGAGGCGATCTGGTTCCCGCTGCGCGAGAAGCTCGGCGCGACTGAATTTTTGGGCTACGAGACCGAGATCGCTGAGGGCGTCATCTCGGCTCTGATCAAGGATGGCAAGGAAACCGACAGCCTCAAGGCCGGCGACAGCGGTGCGCTGCTGCTGAACCAGACGCCGTTCTATGCGGAGTCCGGCGGCCAGGTCGGCGACACCGGCGTGCTGGTCGGCGAGGGCGGCATCAAATTCCGCGTCACCGAGACGCAGAAGAAGCTCGGCGATCTCTTCGTTCATGTCGGCACCTTGGAGAGCGGCGAGCTGAAGCCCGGCACCGCGCTCCAGCTCGAGGTCGATCACAGCAGGCGCTCGTCGATCCGCGCGCATCATTCGGCCACGCATCTCATTCACGAGGCGCTGCGTCAGGTGCTCGGCGATCACATCGCCCAGCGCGGCTCGATGGTTGCGCCTGACCGCCTGCGCTTCGATTTCGTGCATCCGAAGCCGATCACCGCGGAAGAACTCGCGCGCGTCGAGGACATCGCCAACGACGTGGTGCTGGAGAACGACGAGGTCTCGACCCGCGTCATGGGCGTGGACGAGGCCCGCGAGGCCGGCGCGCGTGCGCTGTTCGGCGAGAAATACGGCGACGAGGTTCGCGTCGTCTCGATGGGCCGGACCGCGCGTGAGCGCGGCACCAACGCGCTCGGCTGGTCGGTCGAGCTCTGCGGCGGCACCCATGTCAGGCGCACCGGCGACATCGGCCTGATCACGCTGACGGGCGAGAGCGCGGTCGCCTCCGGCGTGCGCCGCATCGAAGCGCTGACCGGCAACTACGCGCGCAAGCATGCCAACGACACCATGGCGCTGGCGAAAACCGCGGCCAACGAGCTGCGCACCCTCGATCGACGACGTGCCGGCGCGCATCAGTGCATTGATGGACGAGCGCAAGAAGCTCGAGCGCGAGCTCTCCGACGCCCGCAAGAAGCTGGCGATGGGCGGCGGTGCCGGCGACGGCGGAAATTCCAACGTCGTGGAAATCGGTGACGTCAAGTTTTACAAACTTCACGTGACGGGATTGCCGAGCGACGAACTCAAGTCCCTCGTTGATCAAGCCAAGGCAGAGATCAAGTCGGGCGTTGTCGCGGTTGCAAATACGACGGCTGACGGAAAAGCCAGCCTCGTTGTCGGCGTGACCAAGGATCTATCAACCCGTTTCGACGCCGCAAGCCTTGTCAAGATTGGCGTGCCTGTCGTGGGCGGAAAGGGCGGCGGCGGCCGAGCCGAAATGGCGCAAGGCGGCGGGCCTGATGGGGCAAAGGCTCTGGACGCCCTGTCGGAGATCCAAAAAGCCATAGCCGGCGCGTAAGGGCCGTCTCTCCTCGTTCCTCAGCCCTTCTTCAGGAAGACGTATTCGGCCGAATAGGGCGCGCTCTTGAACTCGCCGGCCTTGTCGCAGGCGCCGTCGAGCTTGCCGCCATGGGTGTTGATGCGCTGAACCGTCGTGGCTGATGTGAGGACGCCGCTGCCGCGGTGGGCGTTCACTTCCAGCTTCAGCCAGGGAATATCGGCCGGCGTCGCGCCCGGCGCGTTGCCGGCGGCCTTGGCGGCCACGGCGCTGCCGTCGGCATGCTCCCAGTTGGGCCCGGCATAGTGCCGGCCGACCGTCTTGCCCTCGGAAAGCAGGGTGGCGATCGGCTCGCGAAATGCCCAGGCGAGCTTGCCGTCGGTGCCGGCCTTGCACTCATAGACCTGCGCGCCTTCGGCGTGGACGCTGAGCACCACGGTTTCGCCGGGGGCGGCGATGGTGGCGGGGAGCGGGTCCGCGGCCGCAGCCGGTCCGGCAAGCAACAGAAGGCAGGGCACGGCAAGCTTGATCGACATGGTCGCGTCTCCAAGGGTCTCAAAAAACGACGGGCCGCGCTTTGGCGCGACCCGTGAGATGTCCGGCCCAGTCGGGCGACATTGCGAACGACTTACGCCGTCGCCTTTTCGAGGTTCTCGGCGACCTTGTCGAGGAAACCGGTGGTCGAGAGCCAGCGCTGGTCGGCGCCGA
This sequence comes from Bradyrhizobium sp. LM2.9, assembly GCF_054056555.1. NCBI lineage: Bacteria > Pseudomonadati > Pseudomonadota > Alphaproteobacteria > Hyphomicrobiales > Nitrobacteraceae > Bradyrhizobium > Bradyrhizobium sp. LM2.9. The sequence goes on along the minus strand of NZ_JBSRYJ010000002.1, from coordinate 3,073,441 downwards.
CCAGGAGCGCGAGGTCCTTGGTCATGTAGCCGTCCTCGACGGTGTCGACGCAGACCTTCTCCAGGGTGTTCGCGAACTTGGCGAGCTCGGCATTGTTGTCGAGCTTGGCGCGGTGGGCGAGGCCACGGGTCCACGCGAAGATCGACGCGATCGAGTTGGTCGAGGTCTCCTTGCCCTTCTGGTGCTCGCGGTAATGGCGGGTCACCGTGCCGTGGGCGGCTTCGGCTTCCACGGTCTTGCCGTCGGGGGTCAGCAGCACCGAGGTCATCAGGCCGAGCGAGCCGTAGCCCTGCGCGACCGTGTCGGACTGCACGTCGCCGTCGTAGTTCTTGCAGGCCCAGACATAGCCGCCGGACCATTTCAGGGCCGAGGCCACCATGTCGTCGATCAGGCGGTGCTCGTAGGTCAGGCCCTTGGCCTCGAATTCCTTCTTGAATTCGCGGTCGTAGATGTCCTGGAAGATGTCCTTGAAGCGGCCGTCATAGACCTTGAGGATGGTGTTCTTGGTCGAGAGATAGACCGGGTAGTTGCGCAGCAGGCCGTAGTTCAGCGAGGCGCGTGCGAAGTCGATGATGGAATCGTCGAGATTGTACATCTGCATGGCGACGCCGGCGCCGGGTGTCTTGAACACTTCCCTCTCGATGACGGTGCCGTCCTCGCCGACGAACTTCATCGACAGCGTGCCCTTGCCCGGGAACTTGATGTCGGTGGCGCGGTACTGGTCGCCATAGGCGTGGCGGCCGATGATGATCGGCTTGCTCCAGCCGGGAACGAGGCGCGGCACGTTCTTGCAGATGATCGGCTCGCGGAAGATGCAGCCGCCGAGAATGTTGCGGATGGTGCCGTTCGGCGACTTCCACATCTGCTTGAGGTTGAACTCCTTCACCCGGGCCTCGTCCGGGGTGATGGTGGCGCACTTGACACCGACGCCGACCTTCTTGATCGCCTCGGCGGCGTCGATGGTTACCTGATCGTTGGTCTGGTCGCGGTACTCCATCCCCAGGTCGAAATACTGCAGCTCGACATCCAGGAACGGGTTGATCAGCTTGTCCTTGATGTACTGCCAGATGATCCGGGTCATCTCGTCGCCATCGAGTTCGACGACGGGGTTGGACACCTTGATTTTTGCCATGTTCGGGGAAGCCTCTTGGGAACGGCGCTTTTGGTGCGCCACGGGAATATCCGCCGCCTCTTAGCACCGGGACGCGGCCGGCGAAAGCCAAGGGATTATGCACTTTTAGCTCATCCAGCCTCCGCAGATGGGGGCGGAAAGCGGCCCTGCCGCGAGGGGCCGGGGTGAAGTTTCAGGCGAGATTTAAAAGTCGAATCCAACCTGTTATTTCCCCTTGAGAATTCTGTCAGGACAGGCAAACGACGGGCGCGGAGGGGCAGCCGGCCGGGTCGGCCTGAATCAATTCCTGAGGCGGCTCCCACAAGGCCTTGAGAAGCAGCGTGAAAGCGAGACGAGATGTCGGGGACTGACAAGAGCAAGGCCGGCCTTTCCCTCGACGGTCCCATCGTGATCCTGGTCGAGCCGCAGTTGGGCGAAAACATCGGCATGGCCGCGCGCGCCATGGGCAATTTTGCGCTCGGCGCCTTGCGCATCGTCAACCCCCGCGACGGCTGGCCCAACATTGCCGCCCAGCGCGCCGCCGCCGGCGCCGATCACATCCTGGAAAAGGTCGAATTGTTCGACACGGTCGGCGAGGCCGTCGCTGATATCGACCTCTTGTTCGCCACCACCGCCCGGCCGCACGACCAGGCCAAGCCCGTGGTCGGGCCGGAGGCCGCCGCGGCCGAGATCGCGGGGCACGTCGCCACGGGCGGCAAGGCCGGTATCCTGTCCTTCGGCCGGGAGCGCTGGGGCCTGACCAATGAGGAGGTCGGGCTCTCCAATCGCATCATCACCTTTCCGGTCAATCCGGGCTTTGCCTCACTCAACCTCGCCCAGGCGGTGCTGCTGGTGGGCTACGAATGGTTCAAGCGGGCGACCTCTGGCGAGCTGCCGCACAGCATGCCGGAACGTTCGGAGCGCGCCTCGCAGCACCAGATGCAGGCCTTCTTCGACAACCTGATCCGCGAGCTCGACCGGGTCGAATTTTTGCGCCCGGCCGAGAAGCGCGACACCATGCTGGTGAACCTGCGCAACATCTTCAGCCGGATGGAGCCGACCAAGCAGGACATGCACACCCTGCACGGGGTGGTGATGGCGATCGCCGAGGGCCGCAAGGGCCCGGCCAAGGGTGGCGTGCTCGACGGCGAGCAGGCCACGCGGCTGCGCGCGCTCCTGGCCGAGCACGGGCAGGGCGGCGGCCCCGACAGCGGCTCCACGGTCCGCGGCCTCGCGCGTCTGCTTCGTCGCAACCCGACCGATGCGGAGCGCCTGCTCTGGCAGGCCCTGACCCGCGATCGCCGCTTCGCAGGAGCGTTCAAGCGCCAGACCCCGGTCGGCCGCCACATCCCTGATTTCGTCTCGTTCCCGCACCGGATCGCGATCGAGCTGGTGAACCCGGGCGAGGGCGAGGCCATCGCCGCCGACCGCGCGTCGCGGCGGGCGTGGCTGGAAGCGCGAGACTATCGGGTGATCGAGATGCGGGCGGCGGATGTGGAGCGCGATATCGAGGCGGAGCTGGTGCGCTTGCAGGGGATGATCGAGCAAAGCGCATAGGTCTCGTAACGGGTCGAGAATAACTGATCGCGCTATTACAAGGGTGGGCAAAGCGAAGCGTGCCCACCATGTCGCGCAACAAAGCTGAGACAGAATAGTGGGCCCGGCGCTACGCGCCTTTGCCTACCCTACGAGATCGAGCTTATATCACTCCCGCCCGAGCTGCACTTCGCGCTCGACCGCAATCCAAGTCGCCCTCGCCACCGCCAGCAACCTCCCGGCTTTATCATGCGCGGCCGCCTCGGCTGTGCGTTTGCGGCCGTCGCGGCCTGTGGGCCAGGCTGTGATGATGCAGTGCTCTCCCGGGCGCGGGCGGGCTTCGATCCGCGCTGACATCCGCCCCAGCAGGAGCGGTGTCTTGTCGAACACGCCGCTCTGCTGATCGCAGTTGCAGGCAAAGCCGGTGGGGCAATCGAGTGCCGACCAGAGAAATTCGGGCGCGACCAGGCCGTCATCGGCGGCCAGATTTGGATCCGGTATCCAACTCGCTGCGAGGACGGCGCTCTGCAAGGGACGCGCGAGCGATCCGGCGAAGATGCGCAAACCATCTCCCTTCGCCCTTGCGGGACCGCAGACGAAGCAGGTCGGCAGGGGATGCTCGTGCGGTTTGACCGGGGTCAGCAATTCTGCGGCGCAGGCTTCCTCGAAGCTGGCTTTTTCCAGACGCGCAAGCTCGACATTTGCCGGTCGCCCGGTCGCGACGATGTTGCCGTCATCGCGAAGCTCCCATGTGCCGTCGTCCGTCGCGATCGCATCGAGCGGCTTTTCCAGCGGAGGCGGTGCCCGCAACGTCACTTCCGCGCCGCCGGGAATGTGGCGGGCCAGACGGCCGCAGACATAGCCGCCATTCCCGGAGTTTGGCGGGCCGCAATAGCGTTTGTCGATGATGATCGGTGTCATCGGTCTTTCTCTTCCCGGTGCACTTTACCTGATCTTGAGAACGATTCGTCCCTGAACCGTTCGGTTGGCCACGGCACGCATGGCTTCTCCGGCCTCCTCCAAAGGGAGGACGCGATCGATGTGCGGACGGATTTTTCGCTCGGCCAGCAATTGCATCAGCGTGGCGTTCATGCGCGCGGCATCGGCGGAAAATTTCTCCGCCCAGGCGCCGACGAAGACACCGAGGATGGAATAGTTCTTCAGCAGCGGCAAGTTCATCGGGAGCTGTGGAATCTCGCCGCTGGTGAAGCCGATCGGCATCAGCCGTCCGCCCCATTTCATCAGCCGGGCCATCTGCTCGAAGATCGCACCGCCAATATTGTCGAAGCCGATGTCGATGCCTTCTCCTGATGTGATCGACTTGATCCGGTCGCGCAGATCTTCGCTGCGATAGTTGACGATTTCGCCGGCGCCGTAGCTTCGCACCAGGGCGGCCTTGTCGTCGGAGCCGATACCGGCGACGACGCGCAAGCCCAGATGGCGGCCGAGGTCGACGGCGGCAAGCCCAACTCCACCGGCCGCGCCGGTAATGAAAACGGTTTCGCCGCGTTGCGCCCGTGCCCGCTCGACCAGCGCATAATAGGCCGTGCCGTAATTGTGCAGGACGGTCGCCGCGACTTCGAACGCGACGCCGTCAGGCAGAAGCACGCTCTTCGAGTCCTTCGCTGTCATCCGTTCGGCGTAGCCGCCGGTCCAGGCGCTGCATGCCACACGATCGCCGGGCACGAATGTCGTAACCTTGTCGCCGACCGCGACGACGACGCCGGATGCTTCCGTGCCGGGCACGAAGGGCGTCGGCGGACGCATCTGGTAGAGGCCCGAGACCAGCAACTGGTCCATGAAACTGACCGAGGCCGCGTGGACGTCGATGAGAATTTCGTCGGCGGCCGGCTTCGGCTCGTCGATCTCGCCGAGGCGCAAATCGCCTGGTCCGGTGAATGAGCCGCATAGAACTGCTCTCATCTTGTCGCTCCAGCGGATTGCCTATATTCGGCAGGTTCTCTCAACAGCGTCGCATATCCCGCCACGAGCTTGACGAAATCGGCCTGTCGCGCTGCACCGGTTTTTTCAAACAAATGGCGGACATGCGTCTTGACCGTCGTGCCGGCAACGCCGAGCGCTGCAGCGACTTCGGGAACACTGCCGAGCTCGACGATCGCGAGCAGCACGCGCAACTCGGTCGGCGTCAATTTGAATGCCTTGGCGATCAATTCGGAACGCGGCGGTATCGTCAGCGCCGTCTTGCGAACGAACAAGGCCGCCACGGCGCTGTACGCTACGCCCGCACTTCGGCGCGTACCGGAAGTCAACGGCAAAGCGTGGGCGACATGACGTTGCCCATCCCTCCCGAGCATCGGCACTCCGCTGGTGCCCAGGATGGCGTTTCCTTGCCCGGCCACCGTGAAAAAATGTTGCAAAGTCTGGTTGACCGCTGGATCGCTGGCCACGAGGTGCCCGCGGATCTCAAGCAGGATGTCGCGCGCATCGAGGATGGCTTGGCCGGCCGTATTGGCGTGAACGAGCCGCGCGTGCGCGTCGACGAGATATAGGCCGACGTCGAGCCCGTCGAGCGTGTCGGCGAATGTGGCGGCATCCACGGACATTCGGGGGAAAGGAAACAGCGCGTTCATCGCGGAGCTCCAGCAGGCCGACGATCTTCCGTCCGGCGACGAGCGAAAGGACGCGGCACCAACATGGGAACGCGGCGGCGATACTCTTGATAAGTCGCGCCGAACTCGGCGATCAGATCCCGCTCCTCGAACTGCAACCCGACCAGGATGTAGACTGTATTCCCTAGCGCGAACAGCAAATGACCGGCGGTCATCTCAGGCGTGGCCCAGAACGCGAGCAGAAAGCCCAGCATGAGCGGATGCCGCACGATCTTGTAGAGCAGCGGCGTCCTGAACGATTGACCCGGCATCTCCGCCCCGCGGAGCGCGACGAAAGCCTGGCGCAGGCCGAACAGATCGAAATGGTCGATCATGTGGGTCGAGGCAAACGCGATCAACCAGCCGAGCCAATGGATGCGATCAGCAACCAAGCCGCAATTCCACCGATCTGCCAGACCGGTGTCGGGATCGGACGCCATTGCCAGAACAGCAGCAGCAGGATCAGGCTGGAGAGCAGCACGTAGGTGCTGCGCTGGCTGGCCGCGGGAAGGAATTTTGTCATCCATCGTTTGAAGGATGGACGCGCCATGGCACTGTGCTGGATGGCAAACAGCACCAGCAGCAGCAGGTTGACGACAATGGCCTCGCTCAAATTCGTGTGACTGCCGACGTCAATCGACTTCGGCACGACATAATTGCCGACGAAACCGAGCGCGTAGAGAAATGAAAGGGTGAATACGCCATAGCTGACGATGGCGTAGAGCAGGATTGCGAGGCGCGCGAACATGTTTTTTCCTATTGTGCCGATGGATGCGGTGCCGCATGCAGGAGCGCGAACCGCTCGCTGGCGGTCAGGCTCGATCTGGCCCGACTCATATCGGCGGACCGTCCCCTGCGCGTCCCCCGGGGGACGCCGCGAGGGGAGAGGATCTCCATGACGGCCTTTTTGCTTGGAGCGTTCGGGTTCCCGGAGGTCCACGCTGATGACCGCCCGATCAAGCTGAACCTGCGCAAGGGGCTTGCGCTGCTGATCTATCTCGCGGAGGCCAAGGGCGCGGTCGCGCGAGACGTGATTGCCACGCTGCTGTGGCCCGAAACTGCCCGCGAGACGGGCCTCGCGCGATTGCGGCGCCTGCTTCATCGCATCGAGCTCACGCTCGGCCAGCCGGTTTTCGAGACCGACCGCACCAGCGTGCGATGGTCCCCGGCAGTCGCGCTGAAGGTCGATACGCACCAGTTCGAGAGTGCGTGCGATCGCGGCGCCTTCGAGGAGGCCTGCCAGATGTATCGGGGTGACTTCCTCGCGGGCTTCGCTCTGGACGGTTGCCCTGAATTCGACGATTGGGCGTTTTTTCGCCGCGAGGCGCTGCGGGGACGGCTCGTGCACGCGCTGGAGCGCCTCGTGCAGGACAGGAATGCCGCCGGCGACCATTTTGCCGCCACGGTGCACGCGGGACGTCTGGTCGAGCTCGATCCGTTGAGCGAGGTGTACGGCCGGCATCTGGTGCGCAGCCTTTTGCTGGCCGGCGACCGAAGCGCGGCAGAACGGCATCACGCGGCACTGACGCAGCGGCTGCGCGACGAGCTTGGCGTCGCGCCTGAAGCCGAGACCGAGGCGCTGATGGACCCCCGGCGCGGCGTCGTCGCTCGCCGCCGTTCCGACGACGCGCTACGTCAAGGGTGCCGGCGTGCATCTGGCGTATCAGACCTACGGAAGCGGCCCGCTCGATATCCTGGTCATGCCCGGCTTCGTGTCGCATGTGGAACGCGCCTGGGAGCATCCCGCGAGCCGGACGTTTCTGGCCTCATTGATGAAGCTGGGGCGGCTGATCGTTTTCGATCGTCGTGGCATCGGGCTGTCCGACCGGGTCGGATCGGCGCCTGACATCGACGTCACCGCGGAGGATATCGGCACCGTGCTGCGGGCGGCAGATGCACGCCGCGTCGTGCTGTTTGGCGCGTCCGAATGCGGGCCGGCCTGCATCAAATTTGCGGTCGACAAGCCGCGTCTCGTGGCCGGGCTCATTCTGTTCGGCGCATTGGCCAAGGGTTGCTGGTCACAGGACTATCCGCACGCGTTGCGCGCCAGCCAGTACGATGCCTGGAGCAAGCACCTCATCGCGCAATGGGGAGGTCCGGTGGGGATTGAAACCTTCGCGCCGAGCCTTGCCGGCGATCCCAAGGCGCGCGCCTGGTGGGCGGGGCTGCTGCGCGCGGCGTCCAGTCCCGGCGGCATCTCGGCGGTGCTCGAGGCGTTTCGCGACGCCGACGTGCGGCATCTTCTGGCGCAGATTGCGGTGCCGACGCTGGTGCTGCATCGTCGGGACGACAAGGCCGTACGGATCGCGGCCGGCCGCGATGTGGCGAGCCGGATCCGTGGTGCGGAATTCCTCGAGCTCGACGGCCATGATCATTGGTTCTTTGCCGGCGATCAGCAGCCCGTGCTCGATGCGATCAAGCGATTTGCGGAGGCTTTGCCGCTTGAGGGGAGGTCGAGGCGGTGAAGCCTTAAGCCTCATTTATTGGCACGTTTCGTGCCTCCTAAGCGGCACGAAACGACGTACACAGTGCTTAGCGAAGGGAGATCCTGACATGAAACGCGAAGACCTCACCGAGAAGCTGCTCGACATCAAGCGCGAGAAGGGCTGGAGCTGGAAATACATCTGCGGCCAGGTCGGCGGCTATGCGGAGGTGCTGATCGTCGGCGCGATCCTCGGTCAGATGAAATTGACAAAACCGCAGGCCGCGAACGCCGGCGAGCTGTTCGGCCTGTCGAAGGCCGAGACCGCGATGCTCAACGAGGTGCCGATGCGGGGCACCGGCACGCCGATGCCGCCGACCGATCCCCTGATCTACCGCTTCTACGAGATGGTGGTGGTCAACGGCCCCGCGTGGAAGGCGCTGATCGAGGAGGAGTTCGGCGACGGCATCATGTCGGCGATCGACTTCGACATGGCGATCGAGCGCGTCGCCAACCCGAAGGGCGACCGCGTCAAATTCACCATGAGCGGCAAATTCTTGCCGTACAAATATTACGGCGCCAGCGGCAACGTGCCGGAGTACGGCTTCAAGGAAGGCTGACCGCGGCGAACGCGTCGCGCAATTCCTTGATCGGCGCCATCTCGCGCACATAGGTGAAGGAGCCGTGCTCCTTCATCTCGCGTGCGCTCGTCAGGAATGCCGCGAGCGCAAATCGCGACATAGCGCCGCCGACGCTGATGCGCTTGACGCCGGCTTCCGACAGCTGCGCGAGCGTCAGGGTCGGATCGGCAAAGCCCATCACGAGATTGAATGGTTTTCCAATCGACGAAACCACCGTCTTGATGGTCGCGAGATCGTGCACGCCGGGCGCGTAGAGCACGTCGGCGCCGGCGGCCTCGAACGCCTGGAGGCGCTTGATCGTGTCGTCGAGATCGTTGCGCCCATGCAGGAGATTTTCGGCCCTGGCCGTCAGTGTGAACGGAATGGGCAGGGAGCGCGCCGCTTCCACCGCGGCCTGCACACGCTCGACGGCGCGTGCGAAATCGTAGATCGGCCGGCTCCGGTCTCCCGTCGAGTCCTCGATCGAGCCGCCGACCGCGCCAGCTTCGGCGGCGCGCCGGATCGCGTCCGCCGCGCGCCGCGGCTCATGCGCGCCGCAGTTTTCGAGGTCCACGCTGACCGGTAGTGGCGTGGCTTCGGCGATCGCGCGGCAATTGTCGAGGATGGCATCCAGGCTGACGGTCGAACTCCCGAGCGTGTTGGCCAGCCCAAGGCTGGTGGTTGCGAGCGCCTCGAAACCCATCGCGGCCAGTAGCTTCGCGGTGCCGGCATCCCACGGGTTGGGAATAATGAAGGCGCCCGGCCGGGTATGCAGGTTCTGAAACGCTTTCGCCTTCTCCAATTGGGTCGCCATGTCTTTTTGAGTAGCCATGTCTCTTTGCTCCGCGCGAGATGGTCGGTTCGGTGCAGCCATAGGCGACTTCACGACATCCGCCAAATTGGTTATTTTTCTCTGGCTCATCAGTTTTTTGCATAGGGTAACGCCATGGACAGCGATGCGCTCAACACTTTCCTTGTGGTTCATCGCCGTGGCGGAATCTCGAATGCCGCAAGATTCCTGCACCGGTCGCAGCCGGCGATCTCCCGCCGCATTGCGCTGCTGGAGCGGGAGCTCGGTGTGCCGCTGTTCGAACGTGTGGCGGGGCGCACGCTTCTCAGCGATGCGGGGCGTGTTCTGATCCCCTATGCGGAGCGGGCCGTTGCGGCCGCACAGGATGCCGAGCAAGCCGTCCGCGCGCTGACCAAGCAGACATCGGGACCGGTTTCGCTGGCTGTGACCGGGACGCTTGCCGACAGCCGCCTGTCAGGGATCATGAAGGGATTTGCGAGGGCTCATCCAGGTGTCGCGCTCACCTTGCGCACGGCGACCAGCGCCGAGGTCAGCGCGCTCGTCCGCCGTGGCGAGGCGACGATTGGCCTGCGCTACAACCTCGACCGTTCGCGCGATCTCGACTGCGAGCCGATCCTGTCCGAGAAGCTCCAGGTCGTCTGCGCCCCCGACCATCCGCTCGCCGGACGCCGGGTGAAGCGGTTGGCTCAGCTCGCGAGCGAGCGCTGGATCGCCTTTCCCGAGATACAAGGCCGACCCAAGGTCGCGGCCGCGCATATCTTCGCGTTGTTTCTGACGCAGGGCCTGGGTGACGTGGTGTGGACCGCGGTCGACGGCCTGACCGCCCAGAAGCGGCTGGTGGAGTCAGGGTTCGGCCTGGCGCTGCTCGCGCAAAGTCATGTCGCAGAAGAACTCGGCTCGGGCGCGATGTCGACGATTGCGGTCGGTGATCTCTCTGCCAGCCACAACGTGGCGATCGTCACCCGGCGCGACGGCTTTCTGAGCCTGGCCGCGCAACGTCTGCTGGACGCCATTCGAGGCGGCTATGGCGCTTCGCGAAGTCCCGCAACAAAACGGCCGGCGCGCAAAAATTCTGCACGCCGGCCGGACGCCTAAGAGCGGGCGCTATTTCCCCGCCTTCACCTCGGCCGCCGCCACCGCGATCAGCTCGTTCATCTTGGCGCGAATCGCCTGCTCGGTGACGGACACGTTCTTGGCGGCGAAATCGGCCGCGACCTTACGCAGGACGTCGGCGTCGCCGGCTTCCTCGAAATCGGCCGCGACCACGTCCTTGGCATAGGCCGTCGCCGCGTCGCCGGTGATGCCGAGCTGCTCGGCCGCCCACAGGCCGAGCAGCCGGTTGCGGCGGGCCTCCGCCTTGAATTTCTGCTCCTCGTCGAGGGCGAATTTCTTCTCGAAACCTTCCTGGCGCTTGTCGAACGTGCTCATGCCTTTTCCAATTCCCTGCTGACTGGACCCGGCGCCCTCGTTGCGACGGCCCCTTCGCATGCCTAGATAGGGGGCACGAATCGGCAAAACAACGAGCCGTTAAGCCGCAGGCAAGGCGGTATAAGTTGGCATCGGATGAGCCGGATCGATTGTGCTGGGACAGCCAATCGGATAGGTTGCCTGAAGGTCCGGTTCCCGTTCTGTTTCCAAGGGTTGCAGATCGGTTCCAGGCCATTCACAGCCGCTCCGCTGTGGGTCGTAATCCCTAGTAACCGGAGCACACCAAATACATGGATTTCAACAAAACACGGTACATCCCCATGAGCCGTCGGCGTCGCATTTATGAAGGCAAGGCAAAGGTTCTGTATGAAGGCCCGGAGCCCGGTACCCTGATCCAGCACTTCAAGGACGACGCCACCGCGTTCAACGCGAAAAAGCATCAGGTGATCGAGGGCAAGGGTGTCCTCAACAACCGGATCTCGGAGTACCTGTTTCAGCACCTCAACGACATCGGGGTGCCGACCCACTTCATCCGCCGCCTCAACATGCGCGAGCAGTTGATTCGCGAGGTCGAGATCGTGCCGCTGGAAGTGGTTGTGCGGAACGTCGCCGCCGGCTCGCTGTCGCAGCGCCTTGGCATCGAGGAAGGCACGCAGCTGCCCCGCTCGATCATCGAATTCTACTACAAGAACGACCAGCTCAACGACCCCATGGTGTCGGAAGAGCACATCACCGCCTTCGGCTGGGCGACCCCGCAGGAGATCGACGACATCATGGCGCTCGCCATTCGTGTCAACGACTTCCTCACCGGTCTCTTCCTCGGCATCGGCATCCGCCTCGTCGACTTCAAGATGGAGTGCGGCCGGCTGTTCGAGAACGAGATGATGCGGATCATCGTCGCCGACGAGATCTCCCCGGACTCCTGCCGTCTGTGGGACATCAAGTCGAACGAGAAGCTCGACAAGGATCGTTTCCGCAGGGATCTCGGCGGGCTGCTTGAGGCCTATACCGAGGTCGCCAAGCGTCTCGGCATTCTCATGGAGAACGAGCGTCCGGCGGGCTCCGGCCCGGTGCTGGTGAAGAGCTAAGAGGGATCTGACGTGAAGGCACGTGTCACCGTTACCTTGAAAACGGGTATCCTCGACCCGCAAGGCAAGGCCATCGAAGGCGCGCTGAAGTCGCTCGGCGTCGACGGCGTCGCCAGCGTCCGGCAGGGCAAGGTGTTCGACATCGAGCTCGCCGGCGCGGACAAGGCCAAGGCCGAGGCGGCGTTGAAGGACGCCGCCGACAAGCTGCTCGCGAACACCGTGATCGAGAATTATCGGGTGGAGCTGATCGGGTGAACGGGATGGCTCACAGCCATCCGACCCTGCGAAAGCGCCAGTACAGCGCGCCGCACGCCGTCAGCATCACGCCGAGCAGCGTGTAATAGCCGTACTCCCAGTCCAGCTCCGGCATGTGCTTGAAGTTCATGCCGTAGATGCCGGCAAGCGCGGTCGGGATCGCGATGATCGCGAGCCAGGAGGCAAGCTTCTTGGAGACCGCCGTCTCCTGAGCCTGGCCGACCAGCAAGCTAGCTTCGAAGGCGAAGGCCAGCACCTCGCGCATGGAATCGATCCGCTCCTGGATGTTCCTGACGTGGTCGGTGACGTCGCGGAACAGCGGCTGCATCGTCGCGCGCACCATCGCCAGCTCGTCATGCTCCAGCCTGCGACAGACCTCGACCAGGGGGCCGATCGCAGTCCTGAGCCGCAGCAAGTCGCGGCGCAGCATGTAGAGCCGCTCGATCTGGGCCTTGCTGATCGGCTGGGAGAGCACATCGTCCTCGATGCTCTCGACCTCTTCGTGAATGCTCTCGAGCACGGGCGAGTAGTTGTCGACGATGAAATCGAGGATGGCGTAGAGGATGTAGTCCTCGCCGCGCGCGAGCGCCCGCGGGCAGCTCTCGCAGCGTTCGCGCACCGGCGTGTAAGACGTCGAGGCGCCGTGGCGCACCGAGACCAGATAGCCTTCGCCGACGAAGATGTGCGTCTCGCCGAAGGCGATCCGGCCTTCGATCAGTTGCGCCGTCCGCGCCACGATGAACAGGGCCTCGCCATATTGCTCGATCTTCGGTCGTTGGTGCGCGTTGTTGGCGTCCTCGATCGCGAGCTCGTGCAAATCGAACTGCTTCTGCACCGCGCTGAGCAGCGCCATGTCGGGCTCGTGCAGCCCGATCCAGACCACGTGGCCGGGTTTTGCCCGCCAGCTCGAAGCCTCGCTGATGGCGATATTGGCGACGCGCCGGCCGTCGACATAGGCGCCGGCGGCGACGACACCCTCGGCGGATACCGGCTCGGAGAGGGATGCGGGCAGCGACGGGACATTCATGGCTTCAATCCCGGGCAAGTCGATCAGCCGAATGGCGGGCTATGGCCTGTGCACAACGCTCGCTGGCAAGGCTAGCACTGGTAAAATCCCCGTCAAATGGTTATGTCTGCTGGCGATTTGGCCGCCGTGCCAGCCCATTCCAATCTCGTTCGGAACCTCCGCCATGAAAGCCGCCATCCTCGTGTTTCCCGGAATCAACCGCGAGCGCGACATGGCGCGCGCGCTGAAGCTGATCTCGGGCCATGAGCCGGCGATGGTGTGGCACGCCGAGACGTCGCTGCCTCACGGCACCGATCTCGTGGTGGTACCCGGCGGCTTCTCCTATGGCGATTACTTACGCTGTGGCGCGATTGCGGCGCGGGCGCCGGTGATGGACGCGGTGCGCGACTATGCGGCCAAGGGCGGCCTCGTGCTCGGCGTCTGCAACGGTTTTCAGATCCTCTGCGAGTCCGGCCTCTTGCCTGGCGTGTTGATGCGCAATGCACGGCTGAAATTCATCTGCCACGACGTGCATCTGCGCGTCGAGCGCTCCGACACGCCGTTCACGCGCGGCTACAATGCAGGGCAGGTGATCCGCGTGCCCATCGCGCATGGCGAGGGCAATTATGCGGCGGACGCAGAGACCATCAAGCGGCTCGAAGGCGAGGGTCGCGTGCTTTACCGCTATTGCTCGGCGGACGGCGCAATCGACGATATCAGCAACATCAATGGCGCCGCGCAATCCATCGCCGGCATCGTCAACGACAAGGGCAACGTGCTCGGCATGATGCCGCATCCGGAAAACCACGTCGAAGACATCATGGGTTGCACCGACGGCCGCGGCCTGTTCGCCGGCCTCACCGCGCATCTGGAAAAGGCCGCGTGATTGCGTTCGTGCTGAAGCGGCTGTCGGCCGCTGTCGCCGTCGTTGCGTTCGGGACCGTCGCGTTCGCGCAGGATTTTCCCAAGCGTCCCGTCACCATGATCGTGCCGTTCGCGGCCGGCGGAACCTCCGACGTGATCGCGCGCACCGTTGCCGAGCAGATGGGCATCGCGCTCGGCCAGACCATCGTGATCGAGAACGTCGCCGGCGCCGGCGGCTCGACCGCACTGGCGCGCGCCTCCCGCGCCGAGCCGGACGGCTACACCATCGCGATCGGCAATGCCGGCACCAACGCGGCGACCTATACGATCTATCCAAAGCTGCCGTTCACGCCGGACTCCTTCGTGCCGATCGCCATGGTGGCGAAGACGTTCGGCATCATCGCCGTGCGCAAGGATTTTCCGGCAAAGGACCTCAAGGAGTTCATCGCCTACGCCAAGGCCAACCCCGGCAAGATCAACCTCGGCCACGCCGGTGTCGGTTCGTCGAACTACCTCATTTGCAAAAGCTTCGTCACCGCCGCCGGGATCGACGCGACGCTGGTCGGCTATCGCGGCGCCGCGCCTGCGCTCACGGACGCGATCGGCGGCCAGATCGACGGCGTCTGCGATGCGGCGGCCTCCGTCTCGCAATCGGTCAACGAGAAGCTGGTGCGGGGCCTCGTGGTCGGCTCGAATGTGCGGCTTGCCACGCTGCCCGATCTGCCGACATCAGCCGAAGCCGGCCTGCCTGAATTCGAGGCGCAGGGCTGGAACGGCCTGTTCGCGCCCAAGGGCACCCCGCCCGCCGTGATCGCCAGGCTGAACGCCGCCGCGCGCACGGCGGTGGAAACCGATGCAGTGAAGAAGCGCTTTGCCGAGTTGTCGACTGTTGCGCCGGATGACAGCGAGCACACGCCGGAGCTGCTTCAGCAGCTCGTGACGCGCGACGTCGAGAAGTATCGGAAGATGCTGGCGGACGCCGCCAAGCAATAGCTAGCGCTTCTTCAGCCGCTCCACCGGGATCGTCATCGCAGCGACGCCGGCCATGACCAGCACCAGCCCCAGCGCCAGGTTCGACGGCACGCTCTCGCCGAGCAGCAGCACGGACAGGCCAACACCGATCGGGATGCGCAAATAGCCTTGTGCGTTCGTCGTCAACGTGCCGAGCCGTCCGAGGCACATGTAGAACAGCATCAGCCCCAAGGCGCTGGAGACGATGCCCATGACGATGGTGGCTGTGATTGCCGTCGGCGTCGGGTGCAGCGTCCAGGGCTGGTCAATGATCAGCGAAGGTGGCAGCAGCAGGAGACCGCCGAACAGCAGCGAGCCGGCAGCCACCACCATCGGGTCGTATTCGGAGAGCCGCAGGCCGAAGATCGTGGCGCAGGCAAAGGAGATGGTGGCGAGGAGGATCGCGATCTCCGCCACGATCTCGCTACCGAAGCCGCGCAGCGCATCCAGGCCGACGATGACGATTGTACCGGCAAGGCCGAGGATCGCGCCTGCGAGCTTCAACAGCGTTGCCGGCTCGTGCCGCGTGATCAGCGACGTGATCAGGAAGGCGAAGATCGGCGTGGTCGAGGCCAGCACCACCGTGTTCGACGCCGGCACATATTGCTGCGCCCAGGTGATGATCAGGAACGGGAAGGTCGAGTTGATCAATTGCTGGGTCGCGAACAGCTTCCAGGCCTTGGCGTCGGTCGGGATCCTGACGCCGCGCATCCACAGGATCGCGAACAGGAAGGCGGCCGCGATCAGCGAGCGTGCCGAGATGAAGGTGACAGGCGGGATCGTGTCCAGCGCGAGCTTGGCCAGCGGATAGGTTGAGCTCCAGCAGCAGGCGAGCGCGACCAGCAGGGCATAGTCACGCCAGTTGCGCGCGCCGGCGGCGGGCATGGACGGCAATTGCGAGGCCGTGGCGCGACCTGTCGGCGATGTGCTCTGCGGCACCTTGATGTTGCTCCCCGCGCGACAGCGCTGGACACAAGTCTGGGCGAGGGGGCACCAAAAGGGAAGGCGGCGAGCTATGCGTTTGGCTGCGGTGCCGGCTTCCGCTTCACCCGCTTGATCGTGCCGGAGAAGGTGAAGAGGGGCCGCCCGCCTGATGTCAGCTTGCCGCGCAGGAATATCAGCGAGCCGCCGGCGCGTGAGACTTCGCCGACGCATTCGATCAGTTCGCCCTCGCGTGCAGCGTCGAGGAAGTCGCAGGCGAAATTGGTGGTCACGGCCGGCCCATCCAGTTCGTGGGTGGCGATCGCGAACAGGCAATAGTCGGAAAACGCCATGAAGCAGCCGCCATGGACGTTTCCGGAGCCGTTGAGGTGCTTTTTCTCGACTCGGAACGCCGAGCGGACGCTGCCGTCGTCCTCGATCTTGTGCCAGAACGGGCCGATGTGGCTCTCAAAACTGTCGCGAATCCAGGTTCGCCAGCCCTCGAATTCCCCATCAGTGGCGATGTGGAGGTCGGGGCGGCGGGGCGGGGGCGCTTTGGTCAATTCATGCAAGGAAATGGGCCTTCAATTGCGGGTCTTTTGCCCTTAAATCCGATCTGTCCGCGCTGTGCAATTCCTGTTCCCGCAGCCCACGGCCGCAAAACGTGGGACAGCGGGAAAATGCGCCATAAAGGGCTTTTCCAAGCCGCCCGATGTTCCTAAGAACGGCCAACTGCTGCCGAAAGCCCAAACTCCATGAAGAACGAACCCAAGATCACCCCCGAGCTGATTGCCGCCCACGGGCTCAAGCCCGACGAGTACGAGCGCATCCTGAAGCTGATTGGGCGGGAGCCGACCTTCACCGAGCTCGGCATCTTCTCGGCGATGTGGAACGAGCACTGCTCGTACAAATCCTCGCGCCTTCATCTGAAGGGTCTGCCGACCAAGGCGCCCTGGGTGATCCAGGGTCCCGGCGAGAACGCCGGCGTGATCGACATTGGCGACGGCCAGGCCGTGGTCTTCAAGATGGAGAGCCACAACCACCCGAGCTACATCGAGCCTTACCAGGGCGCGACCACCGGTGTCGGCGGCATCTTGCGCGACGTCTTCACGATGGGCGCGCGTCCGATCGCCTGCCTCAACGCACTGAGTTTTGGCGCGCCCGAACATGCCAGAACCCGGCATCTCGTCTCCGGCGTCGTCGCCGGGGTCGGCGGCTATGGCAATTCCTTCGGCGTGCCGACGGTCGGCGGCCAGGTCCGCTTCCATACCCGCTATGACGGCAACATTCTCGTCAACGCGATGGCGGTGGGCCTCGCCGATACCGACAAGATCTTCTATGCGGCCGCCTCCGGCGTGAACATGCCGATCGTCTATCTCGGCTCCAAGACCGGCCGCGACGGCATCCACGGCGCCTCGATGGCCTCGGCCGAGTTCGACGACAAGTCCGAGGAGAAGCGCCCGACGGTGCAGGTCGGCGATCCCTTCGCCGAGAAGCTGCTGTTAGAGGCCTGTCTCGAGATCATGGAGAGTGGCTGCGTCATCGCGATCCAGGACATGGGCGCGGCGGGGCTCACGTGCTCGGCCGTCGAGATGGGCGCCAAGGGCGACCTCGGCGTCGACCTCGATCTCGACGCAGTGCCGACCCGCGAGAGCGGCATGAGCGCCTACGAGATGATGCTCTCGGAGAGCCAGGAGCGCATGCTCATGGTGCTCAAGCCCGAGAAAGAGAAGGAAGCTGAGGCGATCTTCAAAAAGTGGGGCCTCGATTTCGCCGTGGTCGGCTACACCACGCCCAGCAAGCGCTTTGTGGTCAAGCACGGCGGCGACGTCATGGCCGATTTGCCGATCAAGGAGCTCGGCGACGAGGCGCCGCTCTATGACCGTCCGCATGTCCCCTCGACCGCGCTGCCGGTCGTGCACGCGCGCGAGGTGCCGTCGCCGATGGGTCTCGGCGCTGCGCTGGAAAAGCTGATCGGCACGCCCGAGCTGTGCAGCAAACGCTGGGTCTGGGAGCAGTACGACCACGTCATTCTCGGCAACACCATGCAGCGTCCTGGCGGCGATGCCGCCGTGGTGCGCGTGCAGGACGGCCCGAAGGGCTTGGCGCTGACCGTCGACGTGACGCCGCGCTATTGCGAGGCCGATCCCTATCAAGGCGGCATGCAGGCGGTGGCAGAAGCCTGGCGCAACATCACCGCCGTCGGCGGCAAGCCGCTCGCGATCACCGACAATCTCAATTTCGGCAATCCCGAGCGGCCCGAGATCATGGGCCAGTTCGTCGGCTGCCTGAAGGGCATCTCGGAAGCCTGCCGCACGCTCGACTTCCCGGTCGTCTCCGGCAATGTCTCGCTCTACAACGAGACCAACGGCCGCGCGATCCTGCCGACGCCCTCGATCGGCGGCGTCGGCCTGCTGGATGATTTCACCAAGTCAGCCTCGCTCGCCTTCAAGGCCGAAGGCGAGGCGATCCTCTTGATCGGCGAGAACCATGGCTGGCTCGGCCAGTCGGTGTATCTCCGCGACATCTGCGGTCGCGAGGAGGGCGCACCACCGCCGGTCGACCTCGCCGCCGAGAAGCGCAACGGCGACTGCGTGCGTGGCATGATCCATGCGGGCACCGCGACCGCCGTGCACGATCTCTCCGACGGCGGTCTTCTGATCGCGCTCGCCGAGATGGCGATGGCGAGCGGCATCGGCGCAGAACTGCTCGCGGCGCCGACCGCGCTGGTGCCGCAGGCCTATTGGTTCGGCGAGGACCAGGCGCGCTATCTCGTCACCGTGCCGGAAACGGAAGCCGGCCGGGTGCTCGCCAAGATGCGCGGTTGCGAGGTGCCCTGCGTGCGGATCGGCACCACCGGTGGTGACGCCGTCGCGATCGCAGGCGAAGCGCCGGTTACGATCGAGGCGCTGCGGACCTCGTTCGAACGCTGGCTGCCGGAGTATATGGGCGGGAAGGCGGCCTGAGGGGCTGCCGCACATTCCGTCATTGCGAGCGTAGCGAAGCAATCCAGAGTCTCACCGAGGAGGCAGTCTGGATTGCTTCGTCGCGAGGGCTCCTCGCAATGACGAGGAGAGAGGCCTTGGTCTCACAACACGTGCGACGCCCCTGGAATCTTACGTAAGCCCGCCGTCAGTGCCCAGCTCAGGATCACCGTGAGCACGAAGCCGATCGCGGCCTTCACGATCGCCGGCAGCGAGTAGTCATACAGCGCGTACTGAATCCACAGCGCAATCGGATAGTGCACCAGGAACATGCCGTAGGCATCCGCCTGCATGCGGTCGAGCAGGTTCGGCCCGGGCGCCTTCTGGTCCAGGAAGAAGGCGAGGATCGCGAGCAGGATCGAGCCTGAGAACAGCACGAAGAACGTGCTGTAGATCGCCTGGTACCAGTGCGGCTGCGGGTCGGGATTCCCCAAAACTTCACGCTTGATGTAGATCATGCCCCACATCAGGCAGTACGGGATCAGCGTCGCGAACACCCATAGCCAGCGCTGTTTCGGCAACTGGCCGTCGGCGCTGAGGATGCCGCGATCGAAGTTCGCCGCACCAACGCTGACGCCGATGAAGAAATAGGCGAAGTAGAGCAGGATGCGGCTCGCCTGTACCGAGAACGGCCCGAGTTCGAACCATTTGCTGCCGCCGAAATAGAGCAGCGACGGCACGTAGACGAGGGCGGTGACGACCACGAGCATCAGCCAGAATGCGGCCGGCTGCTCAAATCCGCGCAGCGAGATACGGTTGCCCGGATCGACCAAATGGGCCGAGACCCGGTAGAGCAGGCTCGCGGTCAGGTCGAATGCCAGCAGCACCCACACGAACCAGATCGGCCCGCTCGGCCACGGACCAACCGTCACCGTCTTCCACCAGAACGCCGTGAAGCTCAGCTCGGGCTCGTGCCGCAGCGCGATAGCGTAATAGGCGAGCGGGATGACGGTGAAGGCCGCGATCGCAAACGGCAACCCCAGCCGCAACAGGCGATCGCGGAGAAAGACCGACGGCGCCTTACGTGCGATGCCGGGCCACGTGAACAGTCCCGACAGGAAGAAGAACATCGCCATGAAGAAGCTGTCGGTGGCCAGCACGACGATGTCGAAACCGATCCAGGAGGTCGGATCGGTGTGCCCGAAATAGGTGTAGGGGATGACGGCGTGGTGCAGCAGTACTACCAGCGTGAGGAAGGTGCGGGCGCGATCGAGCGACAGATTGCGCGCCTTGCTCCTCGGCGCGGCGTGCACGTCTGCGCCGATCGTCGCTGAATGTGACATCGTCATCGTGGCCGCCCCGGTCGCGCTCCTGTCCCGGCCGGACTTTGCCGCCGGGAACCGGATTCAGCAAGGGTCGTTTGAGACGTCCGCAGGTCCCGACACCGCTAGGAACCAGTTCCCTGCGACGAAGTTAGCGTTCGCCAAGAGGGCTTGAGGACCGCGACAAGCGGTACAATTTCGGAGCTGGCGATGACGATCCTGAAATGGGCGCTGATCTTCTTACTTGTCTCGATCGTGGCCGGCGTGCTCGGCTTCACCGGTATCTCGGCCGCCTCCGCCGACATCGCCCGCTTCCTGTTCTACGTGTTCGTCGTGATTTTCCTGGTGCTGCTGATCCTGGGGCTCACGATCTTCAGGGCGTAGCGGGGCTGCTCCAGCATTCCCAGTCGTCGTGCCCGGGCCTGTCCCGGGCATCTACGTCCTTTTGTATCCGCGGCAGCCAAGAACGTGGAGGGCCGGGACAAGCCCGGCCCTGACGGTAGGCCCGTGTCGGTGCTACCCCACTTCCTCGATCTTCACCTTGTCCGGATAGAAGGCGAGATGACCGGAAATCTCGGTCATCGCGGGGAAAGGCGTCTCGTAGGTCCAGATCGCGTTGTCGAGCGTCTGGCCGTTGGCCTTGACGCTGTAATAGCTCGCGTCCCCCTTGTAGGGGCAATGGGTGACGCGATCGGTGCGCTCCAGCAGCGCCATATTGGCGTCCTGTCTCGGGACATATTGCACCGCCGGATATTTGGCCTCCTTCAAGATCAGCGCCTTGCTGGTCTCGGCGATCACGATATCGCCCGCCGTAACGCGGACGCGCCGGGGGTTCTGGGTGATGGTGATGGGGTGGTCGGGCCCTGGAAGCTTCATGACTTCACGCCTTTTCGATCAATCTGCCGTGCGTGGCACTTTGTCGTGCCTTTATCAGGATGGGATATAGTGCCGGAAGGCGTGACGTAGAAGGCCGTTCACGCTAAGTTTGTCCCTGCCGGCAAGTTTGGCTTTGCAGATCCGGACCCCGGCAGCGATTCGACGACAAGGCTGATTGCAGCCGCGACAAGGAGTACGACCCGAATGCCCATGGACGCTCACGATATCGAGGCGATGATCAAGGCGGCGATCCCCGATGCCGAGGTGACCATCCGTGACCTCGCCGGCGACGGCGACCACTATGCCGCGACCGTGATCTCGGAATCCTTCCGCGGCAAGTCCCGCGTCCAGCAGCACCAGATCGTCTATCAGTCCCTGCGCGGCCAGATGGGCGGCGTGCTGCATGCGCTGGCGCTGCAGACCGGGGTGCCTGGGGCGCCCGGGGCCTGATTTGATCGTGTGACGGGGGATGACGATGGCTGCGGACAATCCTCGCGGCGCGATGTTTCGCGTCATCCTGCCGAACCAGCACAGCCGCGTCACCAATGCCGAGCTGTTCTTCGACCTCGTCTTCGTTTTCGCGATCACGCAGGTCTCGCACACGCTGCTGCACCATTTCACGCCGCTCGGTGCGGTGCATGTCACGGTGCTGTTTCTCGCGGTGTGGTGGGTGTGGGTCTACACCGCCTGGGTCACCAACTGGCTCAATCCCGAGCTGACGCCGGTCCGGATCCTGCTCTTCCTGATGATGCTGGGCGGGCTCGTGCTGTCGACGACGATCCCGACCGCCTTCGAGGGGCGGGGCCTGTGGTTCGCGATCGCTTACGCAACGATGCAGGTCGGACGTACCGCGTTCTGGATGTTTGCAACGCCGCGACATCGAACTGCGGTCCGGCACAATGCGATTCGCATCCTGACGTGGCTCTCGATCTCCGCGGTGTTGTGGATCGCAGGCGGCCTTTCCGAGGGCGACACGCGGCTATGGCTGTGGATCGCGGCGGTCAGCTGGGAATACATCTCGCCGGCGGCCCGCTTCTGGGTCCCGAAGCTTGGCTTTTCGTCGGTCGAGGCCTGGGCTGTCGAGGGCGGCCACATGGCCGAGCGCTGCGCCGGCTTCATCATCATCGCGCTCGGTGAAGCCGTCGTCGTCAACGGTGCGACCTTTGCCGAGCTGGACTGGACCGCGGACAATCTTTTGGCCTTCGTCTGCGCGCTGGTCGGCAGCATTGCGATGTGGTGGGTCTATTTCCACAAGGGCGCCGAGGCGGGCTCCGAATTGCTCTCGAAGTCCGCCGAGTCCGGCCGCCTGGCGCGGATCGCCTACACTTATCTGCACATGCCGATCGTCGCCGGCATCATCCTGACTGCGGTGGCGGACGAACTGGTGCTGAAACATCCCACCGGCCATTCCGACATCCGGACCATCGTCAGCACGATCGGCGGGCCGCTGGTGTTTCTGGTCGGCACCATCCTGTTCAAGCACGCGATCCGCGGCTTCCTCCAGCTCTCGCACGGCATCGGCATCGTCCTGCTGCTGGTGCTGAGCTGGTTTGCAGCGGAGCTCTCGCCGCTCTGGCTGTCGGTCGCGACCACGGTGATCATGATCGTCGTGGCAGTATGGGAATCGGTGTCGCTGGGATCCACCCCGGAAGAGGCCCAAGAGCATTGAGCCGGAGCCTTTGGCGCCGGAGCGGTTACTCCGCCGCCTCCAGCGCGTGCACCGAGAACATCTTCGCCGTATCCGTCCAGCTCTCGCGCACTTGCCAGCCCGCGCCTTGCGCCAGGGCGGCGAAGCGGTCGAGGCTGTATTTGTAGCTGTTCTCGGTGTGGATGCTCTCGCCCGCACGGAACGAGAAGCTGGTACCGAGCAGGCGCACGGTCTGGCTCTTCTTGCTGATCAGGTGCATCTCGATGCGGTGCCGCTCGCGATTGTAAATCGCGCGATGGGTGAAGGCGGAGAGATCGAAATTGCCGCCGAGTTCGCGGTTGATGCGGACGAGAACATTCAGGTTAAAGCGTGCGGTGATACCGGCGGCGTCGTTGTAGGCGTCGTGAAGCACGCGCTCTTCCTTCTCGAGATCGGCGCCGATGATCATCTGCGCGCCCCGGCCCAGAATAGCTCGCGCGCTCTTCAGGAAGGCCTGCGCTTCATGCGGCTCGAAATTGCCGATGGTCGAGCCCGGGAAGAAGCCGACCTTGGGCATGGATGCCACCGCCTTGGGAAGCTCGAACGGCGTGGTGAAGTCGGCCGCCACCGGGTGGATGCCGAGTGAGGGAAAATCCCGCTTCAGGCCGTTCGCCTGCGCCTTCAGGAAGTCGCCGGAGATGTCGACGGGCACATAGGCCGCGAATTTGCACTGGTTGAGCAGCAGGCGGACTTTTGTGGTCGCGCCCGCGCCGAACTCGACCAGCGCCGCGTGCTCCGGAATGATTTTCGCGATTTCGCTGCCGCGCTCTTTCAGGATCGCAAGCTCCGTGCGCGTCGGGTAATATTCCGGCAGGCGTGTGATTGCCTCGAACAGTTCAGATCCGGCCGCATCATAGAAATATTTCGGCGACAGCTTTTTCGGCTGCTGCGAGAGGTCCCCGATGGCCTCGCGGGCGAAGGCAGTGGTCTGAGCGTCGGGAAGATGGGCTTCAGCCAAAGCGCTGGCGTGCACATTCATGATACTCTCCTGAACGCGCTGTCCGGCGCGCGGTTGTCGTCGGATAATTGTTATTCGTAGTCGGCGAGCCGCAATCCCGTGAACTGCCAGCGGTGGTGCGGATAGAAGAAGTTGCGATAGGTGATACGGCTGTGCCCCTCCGGGGTTGCAAGCGAGGAGCCGCGCAGCACCAGCTGGTTGACCATGAACTTGCCGTTGTACTCGCCGAGCGCGCCTTCGATAGCGCGATAGCCGGGGTAGGGTGAGTAGGACGATCGCGTCCACTGCCAGACGATGCCGAAGGCATCGTTGAGCTGGCCGGCGCGGGCCGCGACTTCCCATTCCATCTCGGTCGGCAGATGTTTTCCGGCCCAGCGCGCAAACGCATCGGCCTCGTAATAGCTGACGTGGCAGACCGGCGCGGTGGGATCGACCGGCTTGAGGCCGGCCAGCGTCATCACATGCCATTGGCCGTCGATCTCGCGCCAATGGCCGGGAGCGTCCCAGCCCTCGTTGTTGACGGCGGCAAAACCGTCCATCAGCCACAGCGTTGCGGTCCGATAGCCGCCGGCGCGCATGAAGGCGAGCCATTCGCCGTTGGTGACGAGATTGCGTGCGACCTTGACCGGGCCGACGAGGGCGCGATGCGCCGGCTTTTCGTTATCGAAATGAAAACTGTCGTCGACATGACCGACGGTATGGATGCCTTCGTTCAGCATCGGCCAATCCTCACCGGCCGGCGTCGCGGTCGGGAAGCACCAGTCCGGATCATAGGCCGGCGGGATCGGATTCTGCGCGAAGGCGTGCAGGATGTCGGTGAACATCAATTCCTGATGCTGCTGCTCGTGGTTGAGGCCGACCTCGACCAGCGGTGCGATCTCGCGCAGCTTGTCCTCGCCGGCCTCGCGGAAGAATTTTACGACCGCAGCGTCGACATATTTTCGGTAGGCGCCGACCTGATCGGCGCTGGGACGGGTGATGTCGCCGCGATGATTGCGGGAATGGCGGGGACCGGCGCTGACGTAATAGGAATTGAACAGGAAGGCGAAGTCAGGGTGAAAGGGCCGGTAACCCGCACAGTGCCCGCCGAGCAGAAATTGCTCCCAGAACCAGGTGGTGTGCGCCCGGTGCCATTTCGTCGGGCTCGCATCCGGCATGGACTGGATCTGCTGGTCCTCCGGCGACAGCGGCGAGGCCCGGCGCTCGGTCTCGTCGCGGACGGTGAGAAACGCGACTTCGAGATTCCGCGCAAGACCGCCCAAATCGGCCGACGGTGACGAAAGCGGGGCGGGGGCCGTAGCGGAGGCTTGTTTCGTCACGTTTTTCTCCAGACAGGACAAGAGAACGTTGTTGGCGCTGCCCGGTTCCAAAACGCGGGGTTCGTCCTAGATAGGGGCTTCGTGACGGTATGAAAGTCCTCCCCGGCGATGATATTCGTGGCATCATGTAATGGGCCGGCGCTGCCCAGACCGTCGGCGCAGGGGGCCGGTCGCCGCCATTTTACTTTGGATGCACAACGGTTTGGGCTACATATATAGGCAGGTATCGGGTTAGATCGGCTGAGCCAGCCCGAAGCGATTGGAGTGGGCTCAGCCCCATAAGGACACGGATATGAGCATCGAGGAATTCATCGCCAACGAAGTGAAGTCGAACGACGTGGTTCTGTTCATGAAGGGTACGCCGCAATTTCCGCAGTGCGGGTTCTCCGGCCAGGTCGTGCAGATCCTCGACCACGTCGGCGTCGGCTATAAGGGCCTCAACGTTCTCGAATCCGCCGAACTGCGCAACGGCATCAAGGACTACTCGAACTGGCCGACCATTCCGCAGCTCTATGTAAAGGGCGAGTTCGTCGGCGGCTGCGACATCATCCGCGAAATGTTCCAGGCAGGTGAATTGCAGCAGCTGTTCTCCGAAAAGGGCGTCGCTGTCGCAGCCTGATACGTGACCGAGCTGACGCGCCGGATTGGCGGCGCCGAACTCGAGGTTATCGTTGCTGACATCACCACACTGAGCGTTGACGCAATCGTCAACGCGGCCAACACGTCGCTCCTGGGCGGGGGCGGCGTGGACGGCGCCATCCATCGGGCGGCCGGGCCCGATCTGGTCGCCGAATGCCGCATGCTTCACGGCTGCAAGACCGGCGATGCCAAGATCACCAAGGGCTATCGGCTCAAGGCCGCCCATGTGATCCACACCGTCGGGCCGGTCTGGAACGGCGGTACGCTCGGCGAGGATGATCTGCTCGCCTCCTGCTATCGCCGCTCGATGGAGCTGTGCGGGAAGCACAAGCTGACCTCGGTGGCATTTCCCGCGATTTCGACCGGCATTTTCCGCTTTCCTGCCGACCGGGCGGCCGATATTGCCGTGCGCACCACGATCGAAGAGCTCGCGGCCGCACCATCCGTCGCTCGCGTGATGTTCTGCTGCTTCGCCGAGCCGAGCGCCAAGCTCCACGCCGAGGCGGTTGCGCGACACAGCAGCCCTTGTGCCTGATGCCGCGGTCAGTACACTCCGCCCGCGATGTTCCGGGGAGGGGATATGATCTTACAGTCTGGACTGCGTGCGTTGCTCTGCGGCGCGCTGGTGTTGCTGGGCGCGATGTCGTTCGCGCGAGCGGAGGGCACCTACGAGATTCCGGCCGGCGCGCATTTTAACCGGGACAAGCTTGCCAAGGTTAGTGAGTTCTTCAAGAACGAGGTCGCGACCGGCAAGATCGCCGGCGCAACCGTGCTGATCCAGCAGCGCGGCAAACCGGTTTTCCGCGAAGCCTTCGGCGTGCAGGACGTGGCGAGCAAGGCGCCGATCACCGACAAGACGATCTTCCGCCTGTTCTCGATGACCAAGGCGATCACCTCGGTTGTCGCGATGCAATTGGTCGAGGACGGCAAGATCAAGCCCGACGATCCGGTCTCGAAATACATTCCGTCCTTTGCCAATGTGAAGGTCGGCGTCGAGAAGAAGGCCGAGGACGGCACCAAGTCGCTCGAACTCGTGCCACCGAACCGGCCGATGACGGTGCACGATTTGATGACGCACACCTCGGGCGTCACCTATGGCTTCTACGGCGACAGCCTGGTCCGCAAGGCCTATCGCGACGCCAACATCTATGCCGGCGATTTTGACCTCGCCGAGTTCGCCGAGCGCATCGCAAAGCTGCCGCTGCACAACCAGCCCGGCGCGCTCTGGCAGTACGGCCATTCCACCGACATCCTGGCGCGCGTCATGGAGGTCGCG
This sequence comes from Bradyrhizobium sp. LM2.9, assembly GCF_054056555.1. Taxonomy (NCBI): domain Bacteria; kingdom Pseudomonadati; phylum Pseudomonadota; class Alphaproteobacteria; order Hyphomicrobiales; family Nitrobacteraceae; genus Bradyrhizobium; species Bradyrhizobium sp. LM2.9. The sequence goes on along the minus strand of NZ_JBSRYJ010000002.1, from coordinate 3,046,758 downwards.
AGTGGAAAGCCGCTGCTCGAGATCGAGCGGGAGAAGCTGCTGGTGCCGCTCGGCATGGTCGACACCGGCTTCTTCGTCACCGATCCCGAGAAGCAGAAGCTGCTGGCGCAGCCGGTGCCGAATGACAGTGATTTCCGGGTCGGCCGGATCAACGATCCGACCGTCGCCAAGAAATGGCAGTCCGCCAGCGGCGGCATGGTCTCCACCATGGCGGACTATGCGCGCTTCGCGCAGATGCTGCTCAACGGCGGCACCCTCGATGGCAAAACCATCCTCAAGCCCGAGACGTTCAAGCTGATGGTGACCGATCAGATCGGCCCCAAATCGGGCGTCGATCGCGATTATTTCTACTTCCCCGGCGACGGTTTTGGCTTCGGCCTCGGACTCGCGGTGCGCACCGACCCCGGCAACGCAAAACCGCCGCCGCCCGGCGATCTCGGCGAACTGAAATGGGACGGCGCCTCCGGCTGCTATTTCGTGATTGATCCCAAGCAGGACATGTTCTTCGTGCTGCTGGAGCAGACCCCGACCGAGCGCCAGCGCGTGCAGCGGACATTGAAGCAGCTGGTCTATGAAGCAATGGAGAACTGACATGCGCGGGCGCCGCGCGCTGATCGCGGCGCTCGTCCTTGTGTTAGGCGTCGTTGGTTTGAAGGCAGGCTCCGAGCGCGCCGCGCACAATCTCTCGCCCGAAGGCCTGGCAAAAGTCTCCGACTACATCCGGAACGAGATCGCGACCGGCAAGATCCCCGGCGCCATCCTGCTGCTCCAGCAGCACGGCAAGCCGGTCTATTACGAGAATTTCGGCGTCCGCGACGTCGCGACCGAGATGTCGATGAGCGCGGACACGATCTTCCGCCTCTATTCGATGTCGAAGCCGGTCACGTCAGTCATGGCGATGATGCTGGTCGAGGAGGGCAAGCTCAAGCTCGACGATCCCGTCTCGAAATACATTCGGGCCTTTGCCGGCATGAAGGTCGGCGTCGAGAAGAAGGCCGAAGACGGCAAGGTCGCGCTGGTGCTGGAGCCGGTCAATCGTCCGGTCACGATCAAGGACCTGCTGCGCCACACCTCCGGGCTGCCCTACGGCTATCATGGCGGCGGCATGGTGCGCGAACTCTATGCCGAGGCCAATCTCTTCAACAGCAATCTCAACAATGCCGACTTCGTCGCCAAGATCGCCACGCTGCCGCTGGTCGAGCAGCCCGGCACGGTGTGGGACTACGGCTATTCCACCGACGTGCTCGGCCGCGTCGTCGAGGTCATCGCGGGAAAGACGCTGCTTCAGTTCGAGAAGGAACGGCTGCTCGATCCGCTCGGCATGACCGAGACGGCCTTCTTCGTCGCCCATCCCGCCAAATTCCCGCGCATTGCCGAGCCGATGCCGGAGGATCGCAACATCAATCCGACGATGCAGGTCCGCGACATCAAGCAGCCCGCGAAATGGGAATCGGGCGGCGGCGGCATGGTCGGCACCGTCGGCGACTATGCCCGTTTCGCACAGATGCTGCTGAATGGCGGCACCTATGACGGCCGGCGCTATCTCAAGCCCGAGACCATCGCGCTGATGGCGTCGGATCATATCGGGCCCGAGACCAAGGTCGCACGTGACCAGAACTATTATCCGGGCGGGTCTTCTGGGTTTGGCCTCGGCTTCGCGGTGCGCACGTCGGTGCCGCCCGGTACATCCTGGCCACTTGGCGAATATCGCTGGGACGGCGTCGGCGGCACCTTCTTCTTCATCGATCCCGAAGACGATCTGTTCGGGATCTTCATGGTGCAGACCCCGTCGCAGCGAGGCCGGATTCAACTGGCGCTGAAGACGCTGATCTATCAGGCGATGGGGCGGTGATCGCGGCGGTTCGCGGGACTTAAGCCCCGCGCACGATCTCGCGCACGTAGCCGATCATCTCCTCGATCTGGGTCGCATTGACGTCGAGATGGGTGCAGGCACGGATGCGGCCGTCCATCATCGCAAGCGTCACGCCGCGCTGGCGGAGCGCCGCAACCATCTTGTCGCCGGCAATGCCGGCGCCATCGGGCTTGAAGAACACGAGATTGGTCTCGGGCTCCTGCACGTCGACGCCAGAGATCTGCGACAGTCCGCGGGCGAGTGCGCGCGCGTTGGCGTGGTCGTCGTCGAGACGATCGACGTGATGGTCGAGTGCGTAGATGCACGCGGCCGCGCAGATTCCGGCCTGCCGCATTGAGCCACCGAGGCGCTGCTTCCACTGCCACACCGCGTCGATGAAGGCGCGGGAGCCTGCGAGTACGCCGCCGATCGGCGCGCCCAGGCCCTTCGAGAAGTCGATCCAGGCCGAATCCCACCCCGCCGTCATGTCGCGCGGGGAGATGCCGCTCGCCACGGTGGCATTGAGCAGACGCGCGCCATCCATGTGGGTGACGAGGCCGTGTTGTTTGGCGATCGCGACGATTTCGTCGAGCGCGGCCTTCTTCCAGATCGTGCCGCCGCCGATATTGGCGGTCTGCTCGACGCTGACCACGGTCTGCGGTGGCTGGTAGCGCGTGCGCGGGTGCAGTGCCTTGCGGAATGTCTCCGGCGTGAACTGGCCGTCGGGTCCCTTCAATTGCGTGACCTGGAAGCCGCCGATCGCGGCATGTGCGCCGCCTTCGCGCGCGATGATGTGCGCGCTCTCATGCGCGAGGATCTCGTCACCGGGACGGCAATGCACCAGCGTCGCGGTGACGTTGCACATCGTGCCTGATGGCATGTAGACCGCGGCTTCCTTGCCGAGCAGCTCGGCGACGCGCTCGCACAGCGCATTCACGGTCGGATCGTCGCCGACCTGCTCGTCGCCGACTTCGGCGCGCGCCATCGCCTCGCGCATCGCAGCCGTTGGCTTGGTCTGCGTGTCCGAGAGCAGATTGATGCGCACCGGCGGTGCCTTGGGATCGATGGGGGGAGGGGTATAGAGCATCAACTTGCTCCCTGAGGGAATTGCACTCACTCGCGGTCAGCGAGTTCTGGGTGGACGCCGGGCGGCGTGACGAAACCGCATGATCACGACTTCTGTCGCGGTCACACGATAATCGATCAGATACGGTTAAGGGTTGACCGGCAAGCGACGGACGTATGCACGGGTAGTCGGTCGCCCTGCATAAGGGTGATCCTGAAGAGCGCTATAACGCGGTCACGCATGTGGTCTGCTCCTTGGGGCGAGCGCGCTTCGATGTAGGTCAGAACCTCGTCGATTTGGACGAGCGCCCGCTTCGTATAGCGGACCTTCACAGCCCGTGCTTAGCCCACATCGCGTGGATTTCGTCGACGCTGGCAAGCTCACCGCGAGCGATTTCGGCTTCGGCCCCGGCGAGATCGGCCTCTTCCGCCGGCGTCAGCTGGATCGGAGGCTGATCGACTCCAGCAAGTTCAAGCAGGGTCCGCGCCAATTCGTCCTGCTCTGAATCAGGCAGGCCGGACACTTTGCTAAAGGCCTCTTCCAGAAGACGCGTCATGCTTAACTCTGCAATGCGCAATCCTAGCACATATGGCCTGGGACATGGAAATGGCCGGCTCAAACAAAAAGGCCCCGGAAACCGGGGCCTTTGAGGAATTGATCTGCCGAACTATCAGCGCGAATAGAATTCGACGACCAGATGCGGCTCCATTTGCACCGGGAACGGCACGTCGGAGAGGTGCGGGATGCGCACGTATTTCGCGGTCATCTTGTTGTGGTCCACCTCGAGATAGTCCGGGGTGTCACGCTCAGAGAGCTGGCTGGCTTCGAGGACGTGGGCGAGTTGCTTGGAGGCTTCCTTGACCTCGATCACGTCGCTGATCTTGACCTGATAGCTTGAGATGTTGACCTTGCGGCCGTTCACCTTGACGTGGCCGTGGTTGATGAACTGGCGCGCGGCGAAGATCGTCGAGACGAACTTGGCGCGGTACACGACCGCGTCGAGACGACGCTCGAGCAGGCCGATCAGGTTCTCGCCGGTGTCACCCTTGAGGCGGCTGGCCTCGACATAGATGCTGTGGAACTGGCGCTCGGAGATGTTGGCGTAGTAGCCCTTCAGCTTCTGCTTGGCGCGCAGCTGCACGCCGAAGTCGGAGAGCTTGCCCTTGCGGCGCTGGCCGTGCTGGCCGGGACCGTACTCGCGGCGATTGACGGGGCTCTTCGGGCGGCCCCAGATGTTCTGGCCCATACGGCGGTCGAGCTTGTACTTGGCTTCACTGCGCTTAGTCATCGCGTCCTCTGTAGGTTCATGATTTGAGGAAACGCGCCCTCCTGTGTGACGGGCTAGCCCGGCACTGACAGGTCCGATCCCCAAAGCGTGGGGGAAAGGACCACGGGTCGCGAAACGCTTCGCGGGCCGAAATCGGCCCGCGAGCAAGCGGCTTTTAGGGGAGTTTAGGGCTCACTGTCAATGCGAATGGCCCTGGAATCACGTCCTGACCGCCCGGATCGGCTTGGGGCCGGCTGCCCGCAATTCGGCAGCGATTTCAGTGTTCAGGACCTGCTCCAGCCGGGTCAGGACCCTGGCGATGGGGGCAGCGTCGGTCACCCGGTGATCCCAGCGGATCACGACATGGATGCTCTGGTCAGCCCCGACCACCCCATAGCTGACGATGAAAGGGCCGGGCGTGATGGGGTGAAGCTCGCCCCCGCCATACGCGGCCACCGAGCTCACGGCGAAGCTGCTCCGAACCAGTTGCCGCGCTGCCGGCCGAAATTCAGCCCGATCGCCCAGGACAGGCGCCGCAGCGGCAGCGGCAGACGGGTCGCCCGCATGATCTTGCGGAACATGGGAATTTCGTCGATCGGGGCTGTCTTGGCGCGCCGGATCTCGGCGTCGATTTCGGCCAAGGCTATGGCCTCTGGGCCTGCGATCCGCTGCAACAGCACGCATTCCTCGCCGTCCTCGACCCGGGCGATGGCGACCGAGGCTACGCTCCTCGGCAGCTCATAGAGCATCGGCCAGGGCCATTTGGCGTAAACCGTGCGCAGGAGCGGCTCGTCCCTGGCCACCAGAGCGAAGGCCTTGACGAACATCGCGGCCCAGCCGGCCGGCGCCATCGCGCCCGCGCGGGCGTCCAGCAGAGGGCGGATGTTGAGCGAACGGGAAAGCGACACGAATGGCACGCCGATCGAGGCGCGCATGAGATCGATAATCAGGCGGCGCGGCAGCGAAATGGTCTTTGCTTTCCCGCGCATCGCTCTTTCGGTTCCCGCAGATTAGACAATGTGGAGCGAGCGGATTCCCGCTCGCCGCCTCCTCTAGCACGAACCAACCCGCCTGGGGCCGGTCGGTTCGCCGCATCAGGGTGCCGGCGAAGCCAGCGGCTTGGTCTTGTCGACGACGTAAACTCCAAGCACTTTCATGGCCTTGTCGCCGTGGGCTTTGGCGTCGTGCACGACACCTGCCGGGATCTGGTAGGAATCACCGGCTTTCAGGGTTTTCTCCGGCTGACCGTCGATAAGAAGATTCAGCTCGCCTTCGAGCACGTAGCCGGTCTCGATTCCCGGATGGGTATGGCGTCCGGCCGCGCCGCCCGCCGGGACTTCCGCGATGGCGGTGATGGTGTTGTAGCCGTCCGGAAATTCGACCTTCTGGAGTGGGGTGCGTTTGATGCCGGGCTGCTGGGCGAAGGCGGCAGCGGCAAGGCCGGTGAAGGCAAGACCGGTGAAGGCAAGACCGGTGAAGGCAAGAGCGAGCAAAGTCTTTTTGAGCATTGTTTCCTCCCTGGAACGGCCGACCCTAGCAGCGCCGCCGTTCCCGGCAAGGTGGCAATCGGCCTGTTCAGCGCTTGATCCCCTCGAACGCCGCCATGATGCCGCGCTGGAATAGCGACCAGTCGAAGCCGAGCGCGATCGCGCGGTAGCCGCGGTCGATCAGCTGGTTGGCCTGGTCTGCGGTACGCGCCACGCCACCGATCGGCACCCCGCTTCTGAGGATGCCGGCTTCCGCGCGGGCGACCAACTCCAGCAGCTCGGGATCGTCCATCTGCCCGCGCTTATTGATGGACGTGGCGAGATCGCCGGGGCCGATCACAGCAACATCGATGCCTGGCGTCGCCATGATCTCGTCGATGCGGTTGACGGCCTCGACATGCTCGATGGTGATCATGCAGATCATCTCGTCATCGGCTGAGGCCATGTAGTCCGGCATCGACTGGCCCCAGCGGAACGGCGCGTGGAACGGACCCCAGAGACGATCGCCGCGCGGCGGATAGCGCACGCTGCGGACCGCTTTCTCGGCATCGGCGCGATTGGTGATCATCGGGAAATTGATGCCGAAGGCGCCGATGTCCATCGGTGCTTTCGCCAGCCACGGCTCGTTGGCCGCGATCCGCACCAATGGTGTGCACGGCGTGCCGGTCGTTGCCGCGATCATCGCATGCGCCTCGGTCAGTCCAATCGGACCATGCTCGAGATCGACGATGATCCAGTCGAGCGAGCGGGCCATGATCTGCACGGTCTGCACGCTCGGGATCGTCGCGATCGCCCCGAACGCGGGACGACCCTCGCGCCACAATTGGCGGAGGCGATTGAGCGGCATTGCGGGGATCGACATGAGATGACCTGCGGAGAGATGACGACGGCGAAGCCTAGCAGCGTGCCGTGTCCGCGGAAAGTCAGGCCAATGCGCGGCCGCCGAAGAATGGCGTCAGCGTGGCGCTGAGGCCATGTACGCGATTCGAGGTGAAGATCATCTCGGCACCGGATTGCGCGATGCCGCCGATCTGCGGGCCGAGTAGATCCGAGACGCGGCGGGCGATCGCGGGTGCCGGATCGATCCAGTTGACCGGCCAGGGCGCGAGCTTTTTCATCCGGTCGAGCAACAGCGGATAATGCGTGCAGGCGAGCACGACTATGTCGGTGCGTGCGCCCGCATCCGCTGCATCGCCGACGAAGCAGGGGGTAAGCTCGGCGAGGATGTCGCCATCACTGATCGGGGTGCCGCTGAGTTCAGCTTCAGCCAGCGAGGCCAGTTCGGGTGAGCCGACCAGCGTCACCTCACAGCCCAGCGCGAAATCGCGGATCAGCGCCTTGGTGTATTCGCGCTTGACCGTGCCCTTGGTACCGAGCACGGAGACGCGCCGGGTCTTCGACTGCGCGCAGGCCGGCTTGATCGCCGGCACGGTGCCGACGAAGGGCAGGGAATAAGCGGCGCGTAAGTGAGATAGGACCAGGGTGGACGCCGTGTTGCAGGCGATGACGACGAGGTCAGGATCGTGCGTGCCGATCAATTCCCCCATCAGCGGCACCACGCGGGCGATGATCTGGTCCTCGCTGTGGTGGCCGTAGGGGAAGAAGGCATCGTCGGCGACATAGACGTAATGCGCGTCCGGGCATGCTGCCACGACCTCACGCAGCACCGTGAGCCCACCAAGGCCGGAATCGAACACCAGGATCGTCGGAGAATTGATCACGTCGTTACCTTAGCCCGCCATGGTTACCATTCGGTTTTTGGGGCGGTTTTGCGGCAGGGGCGTTTGGGACCAATTTGGAACGATTCAATTTCGCGATTGCCGCGTGTTCCCGCTATCAGCTGCCGTACTGCGGTGCGGACAGGGGCAGGCCCGCAAAACTCCGGAGAGCCGACATGATCAGAAACACCAGTCACGGCTGGGGCAGCGTTTCCCGGTGGCTGCACTGGATTTTGGCGCTGACCATTATCGGCATGATCGGCTTCGGCTGGTGGATGAACCACATCCCGGCGCGTCCCGACCGCTTCTTCTACCGCTCGATCCACGCCGATATCGGCTATGTGATCCTGCTGCTCACCGTGCTGCGCCTGGTGTGGCGCCTCGTCAACCCGACGCCGGCCCTGCCGGCCGAGACCTCGCGCTGGCAGAAGATCGCGGCCCATGTCAGCCACGGCGCGCTCTACCTCGCCGTCGTCGTCGTCACCATGCTCGGCTGGGCCCATTCCGGCGCGCACGCGCCTGACTATTCGGACTTCTTCGGCCTGTTTCACGTGCCGCAATTCACTACTCCCGACCGCGCGGCGGCGGGCGTCTATGAGGACCGCCACATCCTCTTCGCCTATGTCCTGCTCGCCTTGATCGCGGTTCACATGATCGCGGCCCTCTGGCACCACTTCATCCGCCGCGACCGCGTCGTGGCTCGGATGGTGACGGACGAGGCGTAATCGCAACCACACCTGTGCGTTCGTGGCACATCCCACGTTCTGCTTCATCTCTTCAGGAGGCCTCATGCTCACCGTCCATCATCTCGGCAAGTCGCAGTCTGAGCGTATCGTCTGGTTGTGCGAGGAGCTGGGGATTCCCTACGAGCTGAAGCGCTATACGCGCGATCCCGTCACCATGCTGGCTCCTGCCGAGTACAAGGCGCTGCATCCGGCTGGCACGGCGCCGGTGATCACCGACGGCGAGCTGGTGCTCGCGGAATCCGGCGCGGTCGTCGACTACATCGTTGCAAAACATGGCAACGGCCGACTCGTGCTCGGTCCCACTGACCCCGCCTTCGCTCAGTTTCTGTATTGGCTTCATTTCGCCAATGGCACCCTGCAACCCGGCATGGGGCGGATGATGATCCTGAGCCGGCTCGATCTCGCCAAGGACAATCCGACCCTGCTCGCGATGAAGGGGCGTCTCGATCGAGCCTACGATCTTCTCGATGCAAGGCTTCGCGAGGCCGAATACCTTGCGGGCAGCGCTTTCACGACCGCCGATATCATGACAGCTTTCTCGCTCACCACGATGCGCTACTTCCAGCCCTATGACCTGTCGCGCTGTCCGAACGTGGTCAAATATCTCGGCCGCATCAGCGCGCGGGCGGGCTATCGGCGTGCGATGGAGAAGGGCGATCCGGGCATGGCGTTGCTCTTGAACTGAACGGCGACGCGCAATCGATCACGCGATCCTGTTCGTGGTGGCGGCCCGCTCCGTGGCCAGCTGCTTCTGCAACCGATCGATGTTTTGCAGCAGGCGCTGGCTGGTCAGCACCAGGAAGTAGTAGCCGAACTGCGGATCCTGGAAGTAGATCTCGAGCAATCGGTCGTAGGTAATCGTCAGCACCTGCCCGTCTTCGATGCATTCGATCGTTCCGGTGCGCCGGTTGCCCGGCGTCAGGAAGCCGAGCTCTCCCATCAGCGCGCCCGGCATGATCTCGATATTGATCTCCTTGACCAGGAACTTGCCGGTGACGGTCAGGAGCATGTCCTTGGCTGGATCGCCTAGTTTGAAGAGCGTGTCGCCACGGCGGTATTTGCGTTCGGTCATGAACGGCTTGAGCCATTCGATCGACATGTCGCCTTCGGCCGCATGGCGCGCCTTCTTGACGAGCTTGAGCATCTGCCGCAGCCGCACGGCGTTGATCGGAAGCAGCAGCAGATAGAGCAGGAACGTGGAGACGTTGGCTGAGAGCGCGCCGAAAACGGCGAAGAACGCGCAACCGACCATGTTGGCGACGCGCAGCGGCACCATCGTCCGCATCAGGAGGGTGGCGACGAAGAAGCCTGCGCCGACCGCGGCGAACATATTGGCCAGCGTGATGTTGTGGACGAAGATCTCCAGCATCCGATTGAAAATCGCGTCGTAGGTGACGTTGTTCGGATCGAGGCCCATCTGGACCAGGATCTTCGCGATCTTGAGGTTATCCGTCGCCGCATCGAGAATGCGGTCGAGGATCGACGAAATGTCTGCGCTGCCGGACGGCATGGTACTATCCCCGCGTAAGGCCTTCAGTCCTGGTCGGTATTCTCGACCCGTATAGCCGAAATCGAATGACGACCACTTGAATGAAGCCTCCGGCCGTCATGCCGCAAGAGGCAAATTTTAGCGGGATCGGTGGTTTCGGCAATTGCCTGTTTGGCCGTAGCGCCCCCGTGATTCGGGCCCACGGGGTACGAGCCCCGGCGTGGTGGACCTCGGCGCCCGACGGGGCAGGGGCGTGGGGCGATCCCAACCCTAGGGCTTGGCGGCGGGCTGCAAGACCTGCTGCTCGACCAGGCCTAGGTGCCCCGGCAGCGAACCGGCGCGCAGCATCATGGCGACGCTGTTCGCTTCCTCCAGGGTGAAATTGCCGGAGATCTGGCCCGAACCGCCGGTGATGGGCTCGCGGATCACGGGGGCGGAGATCACCTTGCCGTCGAGCACGATGGCGAAGGGCTTTCCGATGTTCTCTTCGGTGACGTGGGCAAAGCGCCGCGTGCCGCGGCCGTTGAAGCGGAACGAGGCGATCGGGTCCTTCGTGCCGCTTGCAAAACCCGGGCCTGCATAGCTGATGTCGTCGCCGTCGAGCACGCTGTCCTTGGCGACCAGATAAAGGCTCTTGTCCTTGAAGCCGGGCAGGACTTCCGTGCCTGCCGGCGGCGCGCCGGATTGCGCCTGCTCCGGCGGCATCGAGAGGTCGATCAGGCGGAAGCCGACCTTGACCTTTCGGGCGAAGACCGCGGTGACGCGCTCGGGCTCCATCACACCGGGCAGGAAGATGCGGATGCGATCGGTCCCGTCGGGCTGGACGCTGGCGAGCTGGACGCCGGCCTCCTTCAGACGCTGCTCGATCATGGCGATGGCATCTTCGACGAACTCGTGCAGCCGCGCGGAGGACGCGGCATCGGTCGGCGCGAGCCTGACCATTCCGTCGCCGCCGTCGGTCACGGCGAGTGCATGCGACGGCAATCCCTCTGCGGCTGACGCGAGCTTGCGCGCGAGCTGCTCGCGGCCCTTGGCGTCGGCGATCTTCAACTCGACTCCGCCGTCGCGGATCGCAAGACCGGAGAAGGCGATCCGGCCCTCGCGCAGGTTCTTGTAGACGTCGTCGCGCAAATCCGTGACGACGCTCTCCCGCAGGCCATCGGTGTCCACCTTGTAGATGATGCGCGACCCGCCGAGCTTCTCCATCTTGTCGGCGACGAAGGCCGCGATCTTGGTGCGCATCTTGTCGAACTGGCCGTCCTCGGCGAGTGCCGCGCGGGGCAGGGCGATCGCCGATGCCATGATCGCAAGTGTCATGGCGAGCGCGATGAAGGGCCGAGTAGCGCAATCCCGCAGGGGCGTAGTCATGATCACCTCAAGTCTTGCGGCAGGGCGCTGGCATGCTGGTCCGATGCCAATTCTTGGTCCCCGGATCTGGCCCGCAGGTTCAAAGGTCTGAGCCCGATCGTAGGCGACGTTAGGTCATGGACGAACGCCAAATCATCCATCATTCTGTCCGTGCTCGACCGGTCATCGGTCGAGGCCTCCTCGACCCAAAAAGTCAAAAGACAGGGCGCGGGGAATGCATCTGAGGGAGGACGGAATTCCATGGCGGGCATCCACGCGCTCGATCGGCTCATCGGCAGCGACTATCCGGACCTGGCAACGGACGCCGAGGTTCGAGCTTTCGAGCAGGTCCCTTACGCCGATCGCGTCGCGGCCGAGAGCACCTACGACGCGATCAGACTGGGTGCGGCGCGCAACCCCGACGAGCCGGCGATCCAGTTCCTGCAAAATGCCGATCCCGCCGACACGCCTGTCGTTGTGACGTACCGCGACTTCATCGCGCGCGTCACGCAGGCCGCCAACATGTTTCACGCGCTCGGCGTCGAGAAGGGCGACGTCATCAGCTTCATGCTGCCGCTGGTGCCCGATGCCTTCGTGACGCTGTTCGGCGCGGAAGCCGCGGGCATCGCCAATCCCGTCAATCCGCTCTTGGAGCCGCACCAGATCGCGGAGATCCTGGAGGCAGCGAACACGAAAATCCTGGTGGCGCTAGGGCCGATGCCCGGCACTGACATCTGGCAGAAGGTCGAACAGATCCGCCCACGACTCAAGCATCTCAAGGCGGTCGTGCAGGTGTTCGGCGGCGGCGATCCGGCGAAGGGAATCTTTGCCTTCAGCGATCTGATCAAGCAGCAGCCGTCGGACCGGCTTATCAGCGGGCGCAAGATTCTCGGCAGCGATATCGCGGCCTATTTCCATACCGGAGGCACCACCGGAACGCCAAAGCTGGTGCGGCACACCCATGCCAACCAGGTCTATCAGGCCTGGGCGCTCAATCTGCTGCTGAAGTCCAAGCCCGGCGCCAACATGCTGTTCGGCATGCCGCTGTTTCATGTCGGGGGTTCGCTGACCCAGGTGCTGCTGACGCTGTCCGCCGGCGGATCGCTGGTCGTGCTGTCGCCGAGCGGATGGCGCAATCCGAGTGCGGTGAAGAACATCTGGCAACTGGTCGAGCGCTTCAAGCCGGAGGCGCTGTCGAGCGTGCCGACGGTGCTCGCCGCAACGCTCGCGGTGCCGCCCGGCAATGCCGACATCTCCAGCTTGAGATATGCCGCCGGCGGCGGCTCGGCGATCCCGGTCGCGGTGGGGTCTGCAATCCAGGACAAGCTCAAGCTGCCGGTCGTCGAGGTCTACGGCATGACCGAGACCTCGAGCGTGCACACGCTGGCCTATCCGTCGCGGCCGATCCGGCTCGGCTCGGTCGGCCTTCCCATGCCTTACGCGCGGGTCCGCATCGTGCAACTCAATGCCGACGGCCGGCTGATCCGCGACTGCGCGCCGGACGAGATCGGTGTCGTCATCATGGCCGGGCCCGGCGTGTTCGGCGGCTATCTTAACGACGAGCACAACAAGGGCGCCTTCGTCGACGAGGTCTGGGTCAATTCCGGCGATCTCGGCCGGCTCGATGCCGACGGCTATCTCTGGATCACCGGCCGCGCCAAGGATCTCGTGATCCGCGGCGGCCACAACATCGATCCGGCGCCGATCGAGGAGATCATGTTCCGTCATCCGGCGGTGGGCTTTGCCGCGGTGGTCGGCCAGCCCGACGCCTATGCCGGCGAGCTGCCGGTGGGTTACGTGCAGCTGAAGCTAGGCGCGACTGTCGAGCCGGGTGAGTTGGAGACATGGGTGCGCGAACGCACGCCGGAGCGCGCGGCTGTCCCGGTGCAGGTCATCCCGATCGACCCGATGCCGGTGACCGGCGTCGGCAAGGTGTTCAAGCCGCAGTTGCGCTGGGACGCAGCCCAGCGCGTGTTCACGAAGGTGCTGACACCGCTCGCCGAGCGCGGCATCGACTGCAAGGTCAGGGTCGGCGCTCACGGCAGCCACGGCTCGATCGCCACGGTTACGCTGGCGGGCCTGCCGGCTGATCAGCGCGAGGCGGTTGCGAGCGAGGTGCACGCACTGCTTGCACCGTTCGTGATGCGCCACGAGGTGGTGCAGATGTAACGGACCCAACAGCCGGCTTTGGCGTCAGCTGCGAAAGCAGAGCGACGCTTCGCCGCATTATCCATACCCCGATAGAGGGTCTTGTGTGACAATTATCACATAGGAAGAATTGGCAATCGGCCACGCTCCCGGATATTCTCATGGAATTGCATCCTGGGGGACGCAAGTGATTCCCTTTCGGTTATTTGCTTTGTTGATTTTGGCCATTGGCCTTGCCTGCGGACCGGCCCATGCGGACCGGCGGGTTGCGCTCGTGATCGGCAATTCCGCTTACAAGAGCGCTCCCAAGCTCGGCAATCCCGTGAACGATGCCACTCTGGTCGGCGGCATGTTCAAGAAGGCGGGCTTTGATTCCGTCGACGTCAGGCTGGATCTCAGTGCGAGCGAGATGCGGCGCATGTTGCGTGAGTTCGCCGGCAGGACCCGCGATGCGGATGTGGCGGTGATCTATTACGCCGGCCACGGCATCGAGCTGGAAGGCACCAACTATCTCATTCCGACCGATGCGACGCTGGAGACGGATGGCGACGTGCTCGACGAGACCATCCCGGTCGAGCGCGCGCTGTTCGCGGTCGAGCCGGCCAAGCAGCTGCGCCTGATCATCCTGGACGCGTGCCGCGACAATCCGTTTTCCAAGACCATGAAACGGACGCTGGCCTCCCGCGCGATCGGACGCGGGCTCGCCAAGGTCGAGCCGACCAGCCCCAACACCATGATCGCCTTCGCCGCGAAAGCGGGATCGACCGCGTCTGACGGCGACTCCAAGAACAGCCCGTTCGCCGTCGCCTTGGTCGAGCACCTGCCGAAGCCGGGCCTCGACCTGCGCAAGGCTTTCGGCTTCGTGCGCGACGACGTGCTCAAGAGCACGGGCTACAAGCAGGAGCCGTATGTGTACGGCTCGCTCGGTGGCGACGACGTGCCATTGGTTGCGGTCAAACCGGCCGCGTCTGGGGCGCAGGCCAACCCGCAGGATTCTATTCGCAGGGATTACGAGCTGGCGCTGCAGCTTGCCACGCGCGACGGTTGGGAAGCCTTCCTGGCGCAATATCCCGAAGGTTTTTATGCCAATCTGGCCAAGGGCCAGATGAACAAGATCGCCGCTGAAGAGACGCGGGCGTCGGCCGAGCAAAAAGCGAATGCGGCCGAGCAGCAGAAGGCAAGGCTTATTGCCGAACGCGCCCAGAAGACCGAGCAGGACAAGGCGGCCGCGGCGGCCAAAGCTGCCGAAGAGGCCCGGATCGCGGCGGAGAAGCAGAAGCAGATCGAGCAGGCTAGGGCGGACGCGGCGGAGCACCAGCGCAAGCTGGCTGAGGCTGCTGCGGCGAAAGCACAGGCCGAGAAGCAGGCGGCGGAGAAGGCCAAGGCCGAGCTTGCCGCCAAGCAGGCCGCCGAGAAGGCGGAGCAGGTGGCAAAGCCGACGGCCGATCGGCAGATGCCTGAGGTCGAGCAAAAAGTTGCAGCCCTTTCGCCGACGCCGGCATCGGCATTGTCGGCGGCTGATCTGACAAAATCCCTACAGAGCGAATTGCGCCGTGTGGGCTGCCTGTCCACGACTGCTGACGGCGACTGGAGCGCCGCATCACAGCGCTCGCTCACGCTCTTCAACAAATATGCCGGCACCCAGCTCGACGCGAAGCTTGCAAGCATCGACGCACTCGATGCGCTGAAAGCAAAACCTGGACGAGTCTGCCCGCTCATTTGCAATTTCGGCTCCAAGGCCGACGGCGATCAATGCGTGAAGATCACCTGCCGCGCCGGCTATCGCGTCGGTGACGACAATGAATGCGAGAAGGTGCCCGAGAAGAAGCTGGTCGCGACTCGCGAGGATTCGAGGAGGCGGGATACGGAGCGGAAGCAAACCGAGGCTGCGCCATCGAAGCCGGAGGCAAGCGGCCAAATCTATTGCAGCTCTGTGGGTTGCCGGCCAGTTCAAAAAGGATGTCGGCTCGTGAGTGGGGCGATTCCCGGAAGGGC
The DNA here is from genome assembly GCF_054056555.1 of Bradyrhizobium sp. LM2.9. Lineage (NCBI taxonomy): Bacteria > Pseudomonadati > Pseudomonadota > Alphaproteobacteria > Hyphomicrobiales > Nitrobacteraceae > Bradyrhizobium > Bradyrhizobium sp. LM2.9. The sequence continues at coordinate 3,031,643 of NZ_JBSRYJ010000002.1, read as the reverse complement.
CAGCCCGAATGGTGCGACGGGCGGGAACTATGAGGTTTGCAACTAGCGTCGAGACGAAACGCGATGACTGGGCGATTGTATGAACGTCTTTCGAGTTCTTTTGATATCGGCCTTCGCCGTCTGGCTGGCTTGCGGATCTGCGCTCGCCGACAAGCGCGTCGCGCTCGTGATTGGCAATTCCGCCTACAAGAACGCGCCGCGGCTCGCGAACCCGGTGAACGACGCCGGACTGGTCGGCGGCATGTTCAGGAATGCGGGTTTCGATACGGTCGAGATCAAGCTGGACCTCAATGCCAGCGAAATGCGGCGATCGCTACGCGAGTTCGCGGCCAGGACGCGCGATGCCGACATGGCGGTGATCTACTATGCGGGCCATGGCATCGAGCTGGACGGCAGCAACTATCTCGTTCCGACCGATGCCATGCTGGAAACCGATGGCGATGTCCTCGACGAGACGATCGCACTCGACCGCGCGCTGTATGCGGTCGAACCGGCCAAACAACTCCGTCTCGTCATCCTCGATGCCTGTCGCGACAACCCCTTTGCCAAGGCGATGAAGCGCACTCTGGCCTCGCGCGCGATTGGTGGCGGGCTTGCCAAGGTCGAGCCAACCAGTCCCAACACGATGATCGCATTTGCGGCCAAGGCGGGGTCGACGGCGTCCGATGGCGACTCCCGGAATAGCCCGTTCGCGGTGGCGCTGACCGATCATCTGCCAAAGCCCGGGCTCGACTTGCGCAAGGCGTTCGGGTTTGTCCGTGACGACGTCTTGAAAAAGACCGGCAACAAGCAGGAGCCGTATGTCTATGGCTCCCTGGGCGGCAGCGATGTGCCGCTGGTGCCGGCAAGGCCGGCCGCCGCAGCCGGTCCTCAGGCAAATCCACAGGACAGTGTGCGCAAAGACTACGAGCTTGCCCTTCAGGCCGGCCTGCGTGAAGCCTGGGAAGCATTCCTCCAGACCTATCCGGAGGGCTTTTACGCCAACCTCGCCCGCGTGCAGTTGAAGAAGATTGCCGCCGAGGAGGATCGCACGGCAGCGACCGAGAAGGCGCGCCTGGCCGAACAGGAGAAGGCGAGGCTCGCGACCGAACGAGCCCAGAAGGCCGAGCTGGAGAAAGCGGCCGCCGCTGCGAAAGCCGCGGAAGGGGCGAGGATCGCGGCCGAGAAGGCCAAGCAGATCGAGCAGACCAAGGCAGAGGCAGCCGAACGAGATCGCAAGGCGGCGGAAGCTGCCGCGGCCAAGTCGCTTGCGGAGAAGCGGGCGATCGAGAAGGCAGCGACCGAGGCGGCAGCGAAGCAGGCGGCGGACAAGCAGACGGCTGATGGCGACAGTAGGAAGGTGGCCGCGCTGTCGGCGCCGCCAAGCTCCCCGCCGCCCGGCGATCTCGCGAAATCCGTTCAGAGCGAACTGCGCCGCGTCGGCTGTCTTTCGGCCGCCGCCGACGGCGACTGGAACGCCACAACGCAGCGCTCGCTGACGCTGTTCAACAAATATGCCGGCACTCAATTCGACGCGAAGCTTGCCAGCGTCGACGCGCTCGATGCGCTGAAGGCGAAGCCGGGACGCGTCTGCCCGCTCGTATGCAATTTCGGCTTCAAGGCCGACGGCGATCAATGCGCGAAGATCGCCTGCCGCGCCGGCTATCGCGTCGGTGACGACAACGAGTGCGAGAAGGTGCAGGAGAAGAAGCCGGTCGCGACGCGCGAGGATTCGAGGAGGCGGGATACGGATCGGAAGCAAACGGAGGCTGCGCCGTCGACGCCGCAGGCCTCCGGGCAAATGATCTGCAACAACGCCGGATGCAGGCCGATCGCCAAGGGATGCCGGCTCGGGACGGCCAATCATCCAGCCACTCCTACGGTCAAGCTACCCGCCGAAATATGCAATTGATGACGAAGCGCAATTGCCGGACTTCCGCCATCGGGCTCTGAGCTCTTGCTTCTCTTGTTCTTGCAAGCTGGCTCGGCTGTACCGCCGCGCAGGCCGAGAAGCGCGTTGCGCTCGTGATCGGCACTTCCGCCTACAAGAGCGCGCCCAAGCTCGGCAAGTAATTGGTACGGGGCAATCGCAGGGGAGCGGCGGTGTTGGGCAGCAGAGAGAGGTTTGCAACTGATCTGAAGCGGTAGCCTCGCGGTGGCATGGCTGGCAAGCCCGCCCCAAACCGCGCAGGATTATCTATTGTGGTTTGGTGCAGACGCCACGGGCCTCGATAGGGGGATACTCTTCGCCGAGTTACCCCGCCGGCATCCGCGTCTCCACCAGGCGTGCCCAATAGGACGCGCCGTGGCCGAGAATGTTGTCGTTGAAGATGTAGCTGGGGTGGTGGCACTCGTTGCCGTCGCCCATGCCGACCAGGATCATCGCGCCGGGGCGCGCTTCCAGCATGAACGAGAAGTCTTCGGCGCCCATCATGGGAATGAACTTGTCGTTGACGCGCTCGGCGCCGACGATGTCGCGGGCGACGTCAGCGGCAAGGCCGGCCTCGCGCGCATGGTTCATCGTCACCGGATACATGCGCGTGTATTTCGTCTCCGCCGAGCCGCCATAGGCACGGGCGACGCTGTCGGCGACCTCGCCGATGCGGCGTTCGACGAGATCGCGCACCTCGGGATCGAGCGTGCGCACAGTACCGCCGAGCTCGGCGATCTCCGGAATGATATTGAAGGCCGTGCCGGAGTGGAATTGCGTGATCGAGATGACGGCTGACTTCAGCGGATCGACGTTGCGCGCGACGATCGATTGCAGCGCGTTGACGATCTGCGCGCCGATCAGCACGCTGTCGATCGATTTGTGCGGACCCGCGCCGGCGTGGCCGCCCTTGCCGTGGACCGTGATCTGGATGTTGTCGGAGGAGGCGAGCATCGCACCCGGCGTAGTCGCGAAATGACCCTCGGGCAGGCCCGGCATATTGTGCATGCCGTAGACCTCCTGGATGTTCCAGCGCGTCATCAGCCCGTCCTCGACCATCGCCTTGCCGCCGCCGCCACCTTCCTCGGCGGGCTGGAAGATCACAACCGCGGTGCCGTCGAAGTTGCGCGTTTCGGCGAGATATTTGGCGGCGCCGAGCAGCATGGCGGAGTGGCCGTCATGGCCGCAGGCGTGCATCTTGCCGGGTACCTTGGAGGCGTAGGCGACGCCTGACGTCTCCATGATCGGCAGCGCGTCCATGTCGGCGCGCAGGCCAATGGTCTTGCCGGAGGCCGACTTGCGGCCGCGGATCACGCCGACGACGCCGGTGCGGCCGATGCCAGTCACCACCTCGTCGCAGCCGAACTCGCGCAAACGATCGGCGACGATGCCGGCGGTGCGATGGACGTCGTATTGCAGCTCCGGGTTCTCATGGAAGTCATGGCGCCAGGCGGCCATTTCGTCGGACAGGGCGGCAACGCGGTTGACGATCGGCATGGGGGCTCCGTCTCTGTTGTTGTTATTGTTGTAGCCGGATGAGCGAAGCGACATCCGGGATCTTTGTTGGTGGCTCCCCGGGTTATCGCTGCGCTCACCCAGGCTACGCACTACGGACGGGACACTCAGCTTTCCCCGAACACGCGCTTGAAGATCGTGTCGACGTGCTTGAGGTGATAGCCGAGATCGAACTGCTCCTCGATCTCGGCGTCTCTGAGATATTTCTTCACTTCAGCGTCCTTCTTCAGGAGCTGGAGGAAGTCGCCTTCGCCGCGCCAGACCGGCATGGCATTGCGCTGCACGAGCTTGTAGGCGTCCTCGCGGCTGGCGCCCTTCTGCGTCAGCGCCAGCAGCACGCGCTGGGAGTGCACGAGGCCGCCGAGGCGGTCGAGGTTCTTCTGCATGTTGGCGGGATACACCAGCAGCTTGTCGATCAGGCCGGCGAGGCGCACCAGCGCGAAGTCGAGCGTCACGGTCGCGTCGGGGGCCATCATGCGCTCGGCGGAGGAGTGCGAAATATCGCGCTCGTGCCAGAGCACGACGTTCTCCAGCGCCGGTGTCACATAGGCGCGGACCATGCGCGAGAGACCCGTGAGGTTTTCCGAGAGCACCGGATTACGCTTGTGCGGCATCGCGGACGAACCCTTCTGCCCTTCGGAGAAGAACTCTTCGGCCTCCAGCACCTCGGTGCGCTGCATGTGGCGGATCTCCACCGCGAAGCGCTCGACCGAGGAGGCGATCACACCGAGGACCGAGAAATACATCGCGTGGCGATCGCGCGGGATCACCTGCGTCGAGATCGGCTCGGGGACAAGGCCCATGGCCTTGGCGACGTGTTCTTCCACGCGCGGATCAATCTGCGCGAAGGTGCCGACGGCGCCGGAGATGGCGCAGGTCGCGACCTCTTTCTTCGCCGCGATCAGGCGCTCCCTGGCGCGCGTGAATTCGGCATAGGCATAAGCGAGCTTGAGGCCGAAGGTCACGGGCTCGGCATGGATGCCGTGGCTGCGGCCGATGGTGGGCGTCATCTTGTGCTCGAAGGCGCGCTTCTTCAGCGCCGCCAGCACCTTGTCGAGGTCGGCGAGCAGCAGGTCGGCGGCGCGGGTGAGCTGGACGTTGAGGCAGGTGTCGAGCACGTCGGAGGAGGTCATGCCCTGATGCACGAAGCGCGCTTCGGGGCCGACGATCTCGGCAAGATGGGTGAGGAAGGCGATGACGTCGTGCTTGGTCTCGCGCTCGATCGCGTCGATGCGGGCGACGTCGAAGGTGACGTCCTTGGCCTTGGCCCAGACCGTTTTGGTGGCTTCCTTGGGGATCGTCCCGAGTTCGGCGAGGGCGTCAGCCGCGTGCGCCTCGATCTCGAACCAGATTTTGAACCGGGTCTGCGGCTCCCAGATCGAGGCCATTTCCGGGCGGGTGTAGCGGGGGATCATTGGACTGCTCCAGGAAGGTGGGCGGGCGACCCAAGAGAGCGCTACCTGCCAAAATGCTTTTTACGCCGTGATTTAGCAGAGCGGAGAGGGCGAAACAAACGATCCGAGCCCGGGAAGAGGGAGATCGCCGAGCTATCCACCGGACCAGCCGGCCCAAGGGAGGCCGGAGAGGAGTCCCACAAAAATTGACTGTCAATCACGGATCATTGACTGACAGATATTGAAATCTGTCATCGAGAGGTGTATATCCGCTCTCGGACGCTCCGATTGGGCGTCTCGTGGTTCTCCCCGATAAGAAACCGCGGACGATTGGAGACTTAAGACAATGACGACCGAAATCATCAATTTGACCGGGACGATTGGGCATTGGCTCAATTTACTGGTGGCGCGCCAGATCGCGGCGCAGGCTGCAAAACTGCCTCATTAAGGCGAGAGCTTTTCGAAACGACCGGCACGGGCGCTTCGGAAGCAGCTCCATCGCCGGGTAACTGAGCCCTCAACGGGACCATGGTGCTGGCATGAATGAAGCCGTTATCTTGACGCCGGAGCGGATCCTCGAAGTCACCGAGGACGTGTTGCGGCGCTACGGACTTGCCAAGGCCACCGTGGTCGACGTTGCCCGTGCGCTCGATGTGAGCCACGGCAGCGTCTACCGCCATTTCCCGAGCAAGGCCTCGCTGCGCGAGGCCGTTGCCAAACGTTGGTTGGACCGTATCGACGCGCCGTTGCTGGCGATCGCCGAGGAGCAGGGTCCGGCGCCAGTCAGGCTCGACCGCTGGCTGCGCACGCTGTTCGACGCCAAGCGTTCGCGCGTGCTCGACGACCCCGAGATGTTCGACACCTATCTGACCCTGGCGCGCGAGGCCTGCGCAGCCGTCAGGTGTCACAAGGACACCATGATCGACCAGATCGGGGCGATCCTGACCGACGGCGTGAAGCAGGGCGTGTTCGAGGTTGGCGACGTCAAGGCAACCGCGCGCGCCATGTTCGATGCCACCGTCCGCTTCCACCATCCGGCCCACGCCGACGAGTGGAAGGACGCCGATCTGCCGGCGCGCGTCGATGCGACGCTGGCGCTGCTGTTGCGCGGATTGAAGGCTTAGGCCGAACAACCCACCCGCTCCAAAGCCAGCGGTAGCCGACCTGGCCGGCGTTTGTTATCCCCCCACCTTATGTGCAAGGGCACCATCGCGGAGCGAACGCGGATGGTGAGATTTTTTCCGCCCACCAAGCGCGGCACCGGCCAATGGCACGACCGGCGGGCTTTCCGGATACGCATTGACTTCAATTTCGACAAGGTCCTTCGCCCGCTTTCGAAGCCGGTAGAATGCAAGCTCTTGTCCGAGCAGGGGGCAGTGGAATCGAATCGTTGCTGTGTCTGGCAGGCGGCAGAGTTCATCGATGAGCTCGCCGACAGTGATGATCGCGGGATAGGTGGCTTCGCGGATAGCCTTACTCATGGCGGAACTCCTTCGCTCCGGTACTAACCAGAGTTCGACCGCCTCCGTTCCAATCCGCATCGCTAAGGCGATCGAAATATTCTTGGAGGCCCCGCGTGCGGAGGAGGGCTCTGCGCGCCCTGTGTCCAGGGACGGGCGAACACTTAGATCTTCGTCAGCCCGCAAGCCGCGGCGAGCCGCACGAGCTGCGCATCCGTGCGCGCGCCGGTCTTGGTCTTGATCAGATAGTGATAGTTCTGCACCGTCTTGACGCTGAGATTGAGATGCGTCGCGATCTGTTCGGTGGTGGCGCCGCCCGCGAACTGGCGCAGGATCTCGATCTCGCGTTCTCCCAGTTGATCCAGCGCCGAGCCCGCCGAGAGGCTGTCCTCGGCCAGGATGTGCGCGATGTCGTCGCTCATGGCGCGTTCGCCGCGGGCAACGCTGCGGATCGCGGATACGACCGCGGACGGCTCGCTGCTCTTGGTGACGAAGCCGCTGGCGCCGGCACTGAAGGCGGCTTTCACCAGCACGGCCTCGTTGTGCATGGTGAAAACGAGGATGCGCGCCCGCGGGCTGCGCGCGCGGATGTTGCGGATCGCCTCCAGCCCGCTCGCGCCGGGCATCGAGATATCGAGCACGACGACGTCAGGATCGCGCGCCTTGAAGGCGCTGTAGGCATCCGCGGCGTTATCGGCTTCCGCCACGACATGCAGATCGCCCTGGCTTTCCAGCACGCGCCGGTAGCCTTGCCGCACGATCGGATGGTCGTCGACCAGCAGCACGGAGATTCCTGTTGCCGCAATCTCGTTCATGCCGGCCTCATGCGGCGAGCGGGATGGTGGCGGCGACGCTGAGGCCGCGATGGGCGGGCAGGATCGACAATGATCCGCCAGCCGCAGCGATGCGCTCGCGGATGCCGGTGAGGCCGAAGCCGGCCGACTGCGCCACGCGAGCCGCATCGCCGCCGCCGTCGTCCTCGACACTGATCAGCAATGCATCGTCATCGCCCGTGCGCCGCTCGACGCGCAGGGAAATCTCGCGTGCCGCGCCGTGGCGCAATGCGTTGGTCAGGCACTCCTGCGCGACGCGATAGGCGGTGGTGGCGGCCGGGCCGCTGATGTCGGTGAGGTCGCCCTTGAGATCGAGCTGGATCGTCGGCCGCGCCGCGCTCTGCGAACGCCAGCTATCCACCAAATTCACCAGGCTCGCCTCCAGTCCAAGCTCCGCGGGAAGGGGATTGCGCAGGCGCTTCAGCGCGTCCCGCAGCGAGGCCATCAGATGATGCGTGGCCTGCGAGATCATCCGCGCGTCCTGCGCGATGCCGTTGTCCTTGTCTTCCTTCGTGCCCGCCGTCTCGATGGTGTTGGCGAAGGCGAGGATGGCCGAGAGATTTTGCCCGAACTCGTCGTGCAGTTCGCGGGCGAGCGCGCGGCGCTCATCGTCGCGGATCTCGATCAGGCGCCGCGTCAGCGCCGCGCGCTGTTCGGTCGCTTCCTCCAGCCGGCCGCCGAGCTCGCCGACGGCGCTGCCGATCATCGCCAGCTCCATCGAGCGGAAGCGCGGCAGTTTCGTGCGATACTGACCGCGCGCCATGCGCTGCAAGGCGGTCACGATCGTGCGCGCCGGCGCCAGCGCATGCGCGATCGCGAGCGAAGCCAGCAGTGCGATCGCCGCCGCCATCAAAAGCGCGACGTCGATCACGTTGAGGATGTACTCCCAGGCGAGCGAGATGGAGGCCGCGGCATCCGGCGTCGCGACCACCGTTCCGGCGGTCGCCGCGCGAGGACTGACGGGCCGTATCACTTCGGCGTGGCTGCCGAGGAAGGTCGGCACGATCGATGCGAACCAGCGCGGCGGCGTCTTGCCTAGCCCCTCGCTCTGGCCGCAGAGCGGCTTTTCGAACGCGATGACCGGCTGGAACTCGACGCAGACGCCGGGCGAGATCAGCTTCATCGTCTCCAGCGTGCGCCACTCCGGAACCGGCAGAAGCTGCTCGCGTGTTCTGCTGCTACGCAACAAGAATTCGTGCCAGTACAGCGCCTGAAGCGCCTGCGCGACCCGTTGCGCCGAGGCCGCGGTCGCCCGGTCGACGCTGCGATAGGCGTCGAACGTCGCCCAGACGGTCGCCGCTCCAAGGCAGAGCGCGACGATGAGAAACAGACGGGCGACAAGCTCAAGCACAAGGCGCATGCGATCACCCCAAAGTTTGGTAAGGTCAGCCTAACAACGCCGCCGCGCCTTGCCAATTGCGAGGTATGGCAGGATGGCAGCTCGGGCAAATTTCCCAAGCCGGATTGGGCATGGCTCTTTGGACCGGGCGCGGCGGCTTTGATCTAATGGGCGGGAAATCGCGGTAGGCCAATCTTTGCAGGCCAGGAGCAGTGCAGCATGAGTTCGATGACGATTGGACCGATCGCGGGGACTGCGACCGACCCATCCGAGCGCAGCGCGCTCCTGTTCTGGATGATCTTCACCGGGCTTTCGGTCTTCGCCGTCGTGCTGCTGTGGCGCTTCGGCCTGATCCGTCTGATGTTGTCGTCGGACCGCACCTACATTTCCAGCGTGATCGCGCTGCTCTATGTCCTCACCTGCGGTCACTGCTTCCTGCGCACGCGGGCAATTGCCCGCGAGGGCGCGGCGGCCCGGCGCTGCCGCGCGGTGCTCGCGGCGCCCGAGGGCGGCAAGGCGCTGGACGCCGGCGCGACCGCGCTGCCGCGCGGGCTGGTGCGGGACCACATCGAGAGCCTCGTGACCAAGGCCACGGCGCAGGACTACCGCCCGGTCGACCAGACGCTATTGTTGCGGACGCTCGCCGACCGGCTGCGCGGGTCGAACGGCTTCGGGGCCTTCGTCTCGGATACGCTGATGAAGCTCGGCCTGCTCGGCACCATCGTCGGCTTCATCATCATGCTGGCGCCGATCGCGGGGCTCGATGCCGCCGACAAGGTCGCAATGCGATCCTCGATGGGGCTGATGAGCGACGGCATGGCGGTCGCGATGTACACGACGCTGGCGGGCCTCGTCGGCTCGATCCTGGTCCGCATCCAGTATTACATGCTGGACGCCGCGACCCAGAAGGTGTTCTCGGACGCGGTGGTGCTGACCGAGACCTATGTGACGCCAGTACTGGAGCGCAAGGGCGCTGGAACGCCGTTATGATGGATGACTTTGGTCTCTATCCGCGCGAGGAGCCGTTCGATCCCCTGGGCGTGATGCTGTTCAAGGCGCTCCAGGTGATCGCGTTCCTGTTCTTCCTCGCACTGCTCGCGGTCTCGCCGGATGCCAAGGACGGCAAGATCGACTCCAAGGCCGAGTTCATGATCACGCTGGACTGGCCGGACAGCCATCCCGACGATCTCGACCTGTTCGTGCAGGATCCCGCCGGCAACATCGCCTGGTATCGCCACCGCGAGGCCGGCTTCCTGACGCTCGACCGCGATGACCGCGGCGGGGCCAACGACTTCATCATGGTCAACGGCAAGAAGATCGCCTCGCCGATCCGCGAGGAGATCGTCACGGTGCGCGGCATCGTTCCCGGCGAATACACCGTCAACGTATCGCATTTCGTGGCGACGACCGGCGTCCCGGTCGAGGCCAATGTGAAGGTGCAGAAGCTCAATCCGACGGCGCAGGTGGTCTTCGACAACAAGTTCATGCTCGATCACACCGGCGACGAGAAGACCGCGGTGCGGTTCCGGCTCGATGCCGAAGGCAAGGTGGTCAATGTGGACCAGCGGCCGAAATCGCTGCTCGAGACCTTTCGCAGCGGCTGGCGCAACGGCGCCGATCTCGACCCGAGCACCGGTGTGAGCAAGAACGCTGCGAGGGTGCGCCGTGACTAGCCTGCAAACGATCATCCTCACGCTATCGATAGCCTACACCGTCATCGGCGCGCTGCTGCTGATCGTGCTGGTCTATGCGCGGCTGCACTGGTCGTTCAAGGCAGTCGCGGTGGTCGTGACCAGTGCGTTCTATGTCGTGAGCTTCACGGAAATGCGCGGGCTGCTCGGCTGGGCCAGCGCCGATCGGCTGCCGGGGAACTTCAAGCTGCTGAAGTCCCGCATCGTCGAGCCGCATTCGTTGGAGGGCGATCCCGGCTCGATCTATCTGTGGGTCGAGCAACTGGATGAGGACAATCGCCCAAGCGGCATCCCCCGAGCCTTCCGCATCCCCTACAACGACAGGCTGGCCGACAAGACCCATGCAGCGGAGAACGAGATCGCGCTGGGACATCCGCAAGGCGGCCGCGCCGCCGATTTCGGCGGCGGCGACGGCAGCCTCATCGACATGGTCCGGGAATATGTGACGCCCAAGACCATCATGGAGACGAGCGGCGGCGATTCCTCGACCGGCGAGTTCAGCGCTCCGCAGGCCGGCGCGCAAGGCGCCGGTTTCACCCCTGTGCCGCCACCCCGGATGCCGCCCAAGGACGAGCAATAGGCCCTTCACCCTCGCCGCAGGGACCCGCTGGAAAACCGAACCGCGCAGAGGCATCTTGACGTCCCTCAATTTGGCCTTATCGGCTTCCGACAAGACATTTGGGGTGGAGGGTGCGTGCTTCTCGCTGTCTTCTCGGATATCCATGGCAACCGGCAGGCGTTCGAGGCGTGCCTGAAGGTCGCGCGGGCGCGTGGCGCCGAGCGTTTCATCCTGCTCGGCGACTTCGTCGGCTATGGCGCCGATCCGGAATGGGTGGTGGATACCGCGATGGAGCTGGTTGCCCAAGGCGCCGTCGCCATGCGCGGTAACCATGACCAGGCGGTCAATTCCTCGGCCGAGACGATGAATGCCGAGGCGCAGATCGCGATCGAATGGACCCGCGGCCGGCTCGACACCGCGCAGCGCCGGTTCCTGGCGGAATTGCCGATGCTGGTGCAGGACGGCGATCGCCTGTTCGTGCATTCGGAAGCCTCCAGCCCCCGAAGCTGGCACTATGTCCGATCGACGGCGGACGCCGCCAAGAGCCTGATCGCGACGCCGGCCCATGTCACGTTCTGCGGCCACATCCACCGTCCGGCGATCTATTCGATGTCGGTGACGGCGAAGATGACGGGCCTGGTGCCCAAGACCGACGTCTCCATACCGCTGCTGCGCGGGCGGCAATGGCTTGCGGTGCTCGGCTCGGTCGGCCAGCCACGCGATAGCGATCCATCCGCCGCTTTCGTGCTGTTCGACACGGTCTCTTGCCAGATCACCTATTGCCGCGCGCCCTACGATGTCGAGACGGCCGCGAACCGGATCCGCGAGAACGGCCTGCCGCATTGGCTTGCCGACCGGCTGTCGCAGGGGCGCTAGAGGCGATGCCGAAACCCCTGGTCAAATCAGGCGCAGAGATCGACGGCTACACTATCGGCGAATGCGTCCATGCCGGCGGGATGGCGACGCTGTGGACGGTCACCCATCCCGGCATCGACGTGTCGCTGCTGATGAAGATACCGCGGGTGTCGGAGGGCGAGGACCCCGCGGCGATCGTCTCCTTCGAGATGGAGATGATGATCCTGCCGCGGCTGGCCGGGCCGCATGTACCTTCATGTTTCGGCACCGGCGATTTCGCCCACCAGGCTTATGTCGTGATCGAGCGCATCGCCGGGACCACGCTCTACAAGCGATTGCCCGACCTGCCGCTGCCGTATGACGAGGCGCGGCGGCTCGTCGCCAGGATCGCGACGGGGCTCGCCGATTTGCACCGGCAGAACGTGATCCACCACGACATCAAGCCGAGCAGCATCATGTTCCGCGAGAGCGGCGAGGCCGTGCTGATCGACTATGGCCTGTCGCACCACAACCATCTGCCGGATCTGCTGCAGGAGGAATTCCGCCTGCCTTACGGCACTGCGCCCTATATGGCGCCGGAACGGCTGTCAGGCGTGCGCGACGATCCGCGCAGTGATCTGTTTTCGCTCGGCGTGCTGCTCTATTTCTTCACGACGGGCGAGCGTCCCTTTGGCGAGGGCGAGACGCTGCGTGCGATGAGGAGGAGGCTGTGGCGCGATCCGTACCCGCCGCGCGGCTTACGCGCCGACTATCCGCCCTGGCTCCAGGAGGTCGTGCTGAGGTGCCTCGAGATCGAGCCGGTGTGGCGCTATCCGACGGCGTCACAGCTCGCGTTCGATCTCGCCCATCCCGACCAGATCAAGCTCACCGCGCGTTCGGAGCGGCTGAAGCGCGATCCGCTCAGCGTCGCCTGGCGCCGCCGGTTCAACCAGGGTGTCATGGCGCCCCACGCGAAATCGGATGTCGCAGCCCAAATCGCATCGAGTCCAATCCTCGCGGTTGCGCTCGAGACGGTGGAAGGCGCGCCGGAGCTGAACGAGGCGCTGCGCGTCACCACCGAGCGCATTCTCGCGACGCTGCCGTCGGCGCGGCTCGCTTGCGTCAACGTGCTCAAGCTCAACCGGATCGCGATCGATCGGACGCTCGACGAGCAGGGCTCCAACAAGCATATTGACCGCCTGGTGGCGCTGAGGCATTGGGCGACGCCGCTCAAGCTGGATGAGAGCCGGCTGTCGGTTCATGTGCTGGAAGCGGTCGATCCCGCTGCGGCGCTCCTGGAATTCGCCGAGGTCAACCAGGTCGACCACCTCATCATCGGCGCGCGGCAGAGCTCGTTCCGCCGCACGCTGCTCGGCAGCGTCTCGGCCAAGGTGGCCTCGGAAGCGGCCTGCACCGTCACCGTGGTGCGGCCGCCGCGGCTGGCTGCGGATGCGGGCGAGGAGGCCGGATAGGGCCGTGCTCTGGATGCTGGAAGGTTCAGGCCGCGTGGGCGGAGCGCTTGCGGCGGATCGGCCAGGAGAACTGGGGGCCGGGCTCGCCGTGATCCGCGCTGCCGCCGAAGAACTGGATGAGCTCGCGGCAGGGCTCGCAGTTGAAGAGGTTACGCGACGCGGATGCCTTGGTCATTTCCTTCAGGCAGTTCGGGCAGTGCGGCTTCATGTGCTTGGTCCAGAAAAGAATTCAATGCCGGCGCGGTGACCGGAGCGGGTGATCCAGGTCCGCCGCTTCGGGCCCGGTGTCGTCGCGCATCTCGCCTTCGGAGCGTTCGAGCCGGCCGAAGAAATAATCGAGGTCCGGGTGCGGGCGCCGCGGAATGCGGCGCCTGCGCTTCGGCTGACGCTTCACGAGCGCGAATTGCACTTGCGTCAGATCCAATGGCGACGGGTGGTACGCAACGAACATGCCGGGACCTGCACCGGTCCGGCCGACGGCCCAAACACAACAAACGCACTGAAACCAAGCCACAACGCCACGCCAGTCCAAACCAGGGTCGTCGTCATGATGTGCTCCCGCGAAAACAGGCAAGAATCACTAGCGGTGATTTGCGCGAATCAGGGAAGCCCGGAGGAGTACGGATCAAGATTGCAATTTTAGGCATTGCGCGTCGCAGCATCCGTAGAAGCCGCTCATTCGCGGAAAGCGCGTGACGCCTCAGATCGCTTCGCCGCGTGCGCCTGCGGCCGCGTTGCGGATCGCGGCAATGTTGGTCTTGTACGCTTCCTGCGTGCCGCCCCTGAACACGGACGTGCCGGCGACGAAGGCGTTGGCGCCAGCCGCGGCCAGGAGACCTGCGACGTCGGGACCGACGCCGCCATCGACCTCGATGTCGATCGGACGGCCTGCCGTCATCGCGCGGATATCGCGGATCTTGCCGATCGCGGAGGGGATGAAGGCTTGGCCGCCGAAGCCGGGATTGACCGACATCACCAGCACAAGGTCGACGAGGTCGATGACGTATTCGAGCACGCTGATCGGCGTGCCTGGATTGAGCGAAACGCCGGCCTTCTTGCCGAGCGCGCGGATCGCCTGGAGCGAGCGGTGCAGATGCGGACCTGCCTCCGCATGCACGGTGATGTGGTCGCAGCCGGCTTTCGCGAAGGCCTCGAGAAAGGGGTCGCACGGTGAGATCATCAGATGGGCGTCGAAGATTTTCTTCGTATGCGGGCGCATCGCCTTGATGATGTCGGGGCCATAGGAAATGTTCGGAACGAAGTGCCCGTCCATCACGTCGAGATGGATCCAGTCGGCGCCGGCGGCGTCCACGGCGCGCACCTCCTCGCCAAGCTTGGAGAAATCCGAGGCCAAGATCGAGGGCGCGATTGCCAGGGGGCGGGGGGCGAAGGCTTGGGTCATAGCGCGGTTTCCCGTGGCGGCCGTGAAAGATGAACTCGCCTAACATGGGCCTCTCAGCCGGGCAATGCAGGGGTGGCGAGCTTTCTGTGGGCGGAAATTTCTGCCGCGATCGGCATGAATTGCCGGTGTTCCCGGGCCGTGCAAAGTGCGGCGAAGGCGGATTTCATTGAGCTTTTTTCGTTGGCACGGCGCTTGCTGACGTCACCTCCAGGACATTGGCCGCGGCATGCCGCATCGGTTGGAGTTTTTGCGATGTTGTTTGCCCTTGGTGCCGCATCGAGTGCGCTCGACGCGATCCAGTCGCTGACGAATTCGAAATCGTCCTCGTCGACCCAGAAGACGGGGTCTTCGAAAGGCGGGACCAATCCGTTCGCGATCGACAGCGGCAGCAACAGCACGACCAGAGGCGCGACCTCTTCGGTCAATTCGGGCAAATATCCGCAGATCTCGCCGGAGACGATGAACGCGTTGTTCGCCGCGCAGAGCCAGTCCTCTGACAGTACGAGCAGCACAGCCAACTCGACCTCGTCGAACCCCACGTCCTCCACGTCGACGTCCTCGACGAGCCGTGACGCCGCGCTGAAGGACCTTTTTTCGCAGATCGACGGAGACGGCGACGGCAAGATCACCAAGTCCGAATTCGAGAATGCGCTGGGTGCCGGCGGCACCAACACGGCGCAGGCCGACGACGTGTTCTCCAAGCTGGATTCGAATTTCGACGGCAGCGTCAGCCTCGACGAGATGTCGAAGGCGCTGAAGAGCGGCCATCACGGCCACCATCACGCGCAAGGTGCGGGCGATGCGTCCGGCACCGGTTCGGATGCTTCCTCGCAGTCGAGCGGCGGCTCGACCTCGACCACGACAACCGGCGCCGACGGCTCGTCCACCACCATCGTCACCTATACCGACGGCTTCAAGATGTCGACAACGGTCCCGGGCGCCCCCAGCGCCTCCGGTAATTCGGCTTATGATCTGTTTGCGCAGTTGATGCAGCGGCAAGGCGGGCACGGGCAAGGCGCCTCAGCGGCTGCCGGCTCGTCCATGTCGATGAGCGTGTGAGCGAGAAGCTCTCCCTCCGCAAATTGCGTCGTCGTGCCCCGCGGAGACGGGGCATCCAGTACGCCGCGGCCTTTCGGTTCAATCATTTATCGTCTCTGGAATACTGGATCGCCCGGTCTTCGCCGGGCGATGACGTGTGACGTGTTGCGAGATGCGAGTGCTACTTACGCGCCGAAGCGATCCTTCCACGCCGGTAGTGCCCCTGCGAACGGCAGTGCTGTCGCATTGTAAATGCCACGTGCGATCGCGCGCGCGACCACGTTGGCGGCGACCGTGCCGAGTTCGGTGAGGCCGACCAACGGCTCGACCGGCTTCTCGCCAGTCGCGGCGGCAAACAGCACGTCGCCGTCGGTCGGGGCATGCACCGGATAGATCGCGCGGGCAAACCCGGTATGCGCGATCATCGCAAGCCGCTTGGCCTGTGCCTTGGTCAGCGTCGCGTCGGTGACGACGAGGCCGATCGTGGTGTTTTCGCGCGCGGTCGCGGCGAGCCCGCCCTTGATGCGCATCGCCAGCATGTCCGGCGTGAACGCGGACGGCAGGCCGCGCCCGCCGAACTCGCCGTTCTCCTCGAATGGGCGCTGCCCAGAACCACGGCCCGTCGCCGACGGTGGCGCTGCCGACCGCGTTGACGACGATAATCGCGGCGACCTTGATGCCGTTGGCCAGGACCGCGGAAGCTGACCCCAGCCCGCCCTTGAAGGTCGCGGTGGTGGCACCCAGGCCGGCGCCGACGCTGCCCAGCGCGAAATCGTGGCTTGCGGCCAAGGCCGCGGCGTAACCGAGATCGCGATAGGGCGCGAAGCGCCCCCAGGCCTTGTCGCCACCGTTGAGCAGGTCGAACACGATCGCACCCGGCACGAGCGGGATCACCGCGCCGCGGATATTGAGACCGCGACCCTGCTCGGCGAGCCAGGCCTGCACGCCGCCGCCGGTCTCGATCCCGAAGGCGGAGCCGCCGGACAACGCGATCGCATCGACCCGTTCTTGCGTGCTGGCAAGATCGAGCAGGGCATCCTCGCGGGTACCCGGTCCGCCGCCGCGGATGTCGATCGCCGCGACCGCCGGTTGGTCGAAGATGATCGCGGTCGCGCCCGAGGCGAGTTTCGCATCCTCGGCATGGCCGACGCGGACGCCGGCGATATCGGTGAGAAGGTTTTTCAAGACGGCTCCGCAGGCTGAAAGGCGATCGCTTCAGCGATATCGCAGGGATGCCGCAGGCTCAACCGGCGAGCGCGGTCCTGAGCATCTTGGCGAGCTCGGACTTGCGGTAGGGCTTTGCCAGCAGCAGCACGCCGGAATCGAGCCGGCCGTGGTGGACGATGGCGTTCTCGGTGTAGCCCGAAGTGAACAGCGTCTTGAGGTCGGGGCGGCGGCGAGCCGCCTCATCGGCGAGCTGGCGGCCGTTCATGTTGCCTGGCATGATGACGTCCGTGAACAGCAGGTCGATGTCCTTGTCGGAGTCGATGATGATGAGGGCCTCGGCCGCGTTGCCGGCTTCGAGGGCGGCATAACCGAGGCTCTTGATCTGGGTCACGACATATTGCCGCACCAGCGCGTCGTCCTCGACGATCAAGATCTTCTCGTCGCCACCGGTGATGGGCGCGTTCTGGAGCGCCTCGAACTCGGTCTCCTGCACGCCGCTCGAGCGCGGCAGGTAGATCTTCACGCTCGTGCCGTGGCCTTCCTCGCTGTAGATCTTGACGTGGCCGCCGGACTGCTTGACGAAGCCGAACACCATGCTGAGCCCGAGGCCGGTGCCCTTGCCGACCTCCTTGGTGGTGAAGAAGGGATCGAACACCCGGTCGATCAAGTCCGGCGGGATTCCGGAGCCGGTGTCGCTGACGGCGATCATCACGTAATTGCCGGCCAGCACGTCGGGATTCATGCTGGCATAACCGTCGTCGAGGAAGATGTTGCGGGTCTCCAGCACCAGCGTGCCGCCGTCGGGCATGGCATCGCGCGCGTTCAGCGCGAGATTGAGGATCGCGGTGGAAAGCTGACCCGGGTCGATCAGTGCCGGCCATGCATCCTCGGTGAGCTGCGGCAGGATGGTGATCTGCTCGCCGAGGGTGGGATGCAGGAGCTTTGCGGCCTCGAGCGTCAGGGCGTTGACGTCGATTTCGCGCGGCTGGAGCGGCTGCTTGCGGGCGAAGGCGAGCAGATGCTTGGTCAGTTGCGCGCCGCGTTCGGCGGCATCGTCGATCAGCTTGGTGATGGCGGCGAGTTCGGGACGGTCAGCGACCGCATCCGCCAAAATGCCGATCGTGCCGGTGATGACGGTCAGCACATTGTTGAAGTCGTGCGCGACACCGCCGGTCAATTGACCGATGGAATCCATCTTCTGGATGTGCCTGAACTGCGCCTCGGCCGCCTGCTTCTCGGTGAGGTCGCGGCCGATGAAGAAATGGCGCTTGACCGGATCGGACCAGGTGCCCATCCAATTCAGCGTGACCTCGTGACCGTCGTAGTGGTAGTAGCGCGCCTCGAAGCTGCGCTTGACGGCACCGCGCCGCGCCGCGCGCATCTCGCTTCGTGTCCTGTCGAGATCGTCGGGATGGATGAACTCGGTTGCGCTGTGTCCGACCATGTCCTCCGGACCGAATCCGAGGATATCCTTCACGCTCGGGCTGACCTGGACGAAATTGCCAAAACCGTCGGTGACCAGGATGAGATCCTGCGAGGTCTCGAAGATGCGCTGCCGCTCCTCGATCTCGCGGCGCAGTTTCTCCCGTGACTGCTTCTCCTCCGTGATGTCGTGGGCGATCTTGGAGGCGCCAATGATCTCTCCGCCAGCTGTTTTGAGCGGAAAAATATTGAGCACGACGTCGAGCCGACGGCCGTCCTTTCGGATGCGGACCGTCTCGTGCTGGGCGATCGTTTCGTTGCCGCCGACCCGGTTCAGGATACCCCTGACCTCGGCCTTGCGGTCGTCCGGCACAATGATGTCGATCGGCTTGCCGATGGCCTCCGTGGCGGCATAGCCGAACAGATGTTCGGCGGCCTTGTTCCAGCCGGTGATGACACCGTCGAGCGTCTTCGTGATGATGGCGTCATTGGCGGATTCGACGACGGCGCGCCGTACAGGGCAAGGCGCTTGCCGTAGTAGTCGCGATCCAATGCTGACTGCTGGCGCAGCCTGCCGACCAGGCCCACCGTGTGGGCCTGGAGGCGGACATTTTCGATCAGAAGCACCCCAAGCACGAAGGTAGCTGCGCAGAGGCCGTAGAAGCGGCCAGCGTAGAAGCCGAGATCGAAGCGCGCGACGTTGACGATCGCCGACAGTGCGATGTCGAACAGCCAGGCGCACATCACGACCATGAGCCAGACGTCGATGATCGAATGCGGACGCCGGAACCACAGCGAGACCAGTGCGGCGAAGCTCAGGGACCAAACGAAGGACACCACGCCGATCATGAGCTGCGTGTAACGGCCGTCGCGCAGCAGGACCGGCAGCAGATCGTGCTGGGCAGTGACGATCCAGGTCAAGACGATCGAGACCGCAACGACGCCGAGCGCGCTGGCGCAGATCGCCTTGCTTGCCGAGCCTGAGATCCTGGCGCCGCCGTCGGCCTCCTTCAGCCAGGCATAGGCCAGCACGCAGAGCGGGAAGCCGCCGTGCCAGATCATGTAGAGCCAGACCGCGGTCTGCTGATCGGCACGCAGCAACCCCGTCGGCGAGAAAAGTCCCGGGAAGGTGAGGGCATGGCATGTGGCCGCCGCGGCAGTGAACAGATAGCCCGTTGCTAGCACGAGCAGTGCGCGGGTCCGGAGCACCGCAAACTGCGACAGCAGAAGGACCGCGGTGATGATGTCCGCGGCGGCGAGGGCGGATTGATAGCTCGCGACGAAGGCTGGCACAGGCAGCAGCGGGATACCTGCGAACGGTACGGCCAGTGCGAACAGGATCGAGGCGACGCCGACGATCGCCAATGCTGCGGTGCGGTCCGACACGGTGGCCGGCAAGGTCGACAGGAATGTGTTTCGCTCGGTCGTCGCGGACAGGTCCAGCTCTCGCGAATCGGTCTTGAGCATCTTCGCCAGTCTCATTTGGCCCAATGAAATTCCGTCCATGGTAGCTCGTTCTGGGCACGCATCATGACAAAACCCACCGCGACTCAACCGAAGGTTACAGCTTACTTAATCTTGTTGGGAACGCGCACTAGCAGTCTGCTGAAAAACCCTGAAATGGAGAATTTTCATATTTCCGCCGGTCGTTTTTGGAGCGGCGCGGTAGAGTTGGATGTAATTTCTAGCTTGTTATTGAGTGTGCCCCGGCGCGGGGTGGCTATGCGGCGAGCAGTTTGGGAATTCGGATCAGGTTATAGGCGATCAGATTAAGCAGGAAGTCGGCGGCGACGCGAGCGATGCCCCGATGTTTGGTCTTGCGCATGGTGCCATGCTGCTTGCCCCATCCGAAAATGCACTCGACCATCGCTCGGCGTGATTGCGACATGCCGTATCCCGGATGCCGCGTGGTTCGTTCGTCGATCGCGCTGTTACGGTTCTTGCCGGTTTTGGTGATGGCCTGGTTCTGTGTCACATGCGGCGTCACGCCGATGGCGCGAAGATTGGCGACATGATCGGCCGTATCGTACGCCTTGTCCTCACCAGCCGTGATGCGGCGACCTGCGGCTTTGCGTCTCGCCTTCAGCATGACCTCCGCAGCCCGGCGTTCGGCGGTGCCATTGGCATGCGTGACCCTGCCGGCCACCGCCAGCCCATGCCGGTTCTCCATGGTGGCGTGGCCCATATAGCAAAGCTTGGCCTCCCGTCCGGCCGCCTTGCGATAAAGCCTGCTGTCCGGGTCACTGGTGCTCGCATGGGTGTCGTTCTTGCGTTTCTGGCCATGGAAGTTGGCGCCGTCATCATCGTCGCCGCTGCCGTCCTTGGGGCGAAAACTCTTCTGCGAAGCCCAGGCTTCGATCAGCGTTCCGTCCACCGAAAAATGCTCGTCCGACAATAGCGGCTTGACCTGAGAATGGTTCAGAAGCCTGGTCATGAACTTCGTGAACACATCGCCGTTCTGCAGCCGCTCCCGGTTCTTGGTAAAGGTGGTCGGGTCCCAGACCGGATCGTCCGGCGACAGTCCCACGAACCAGCGATACAAAAGATTGTAGTCCAGTTGCTCCATCAGCTGGCGTTCCGAGCGGATGCCGTAGAACACCTGCAGCAGCAAGGCGCTCAGCAATTGCTCCGGAGGGATCGAAGGACGTCCCTCGCTGGCGTATAGCTTTCCAAGGCTGCGGTTCAAATCACTCAAAACATCCCGGACAAGTTCCCGGACCTTCCGCAGCGGATGGTTCGCTGGCACGCGCTTATCCGGCGCGATGTACGAAAACAGGCCGCCCTGATCCGTAAACCTGCCGCGCATGATCGTCTCCGCCGATTCGAGATGATAAAGTGAATCATCAAGTCCCCTCCCTGGCGAGGGGGTTTTTCAGCAGACTGCTAGGGATCGGGTAAGATGCGCTTTACTGGACGGTGCCATAATGCCCTCCCACTGCTATGGGTTCCAGGTTTGAATCAGGCATTTTGATTTCAGGATCCGGGAGTTGTTCCCTATGGCCCGCGTTCTCATCATCGACGACCAGAAGGACGTCCGCGCGATGGTCGCGATCGTGCTGCGCGTCAACCGTTACGAGGTCGTCGAGGCCGACAGCGGCGCGGCCGGAGTGAAAGCGTTCAGCGCGGCCTCCTTCGACGCGGCCATCGTGGACATTTTCCTCGGCGACACCAGCGGCGTCGAGGTCATCTCGACTCTGCGCGAGCTTGCACCCCGCCTCCCGGTCATTGCCGTGTCGGGGATGACCGCGCTGGACTTCATGGAACAATCGCCCCACCTCGCCAACGTGGTCTGCCTGCAAAAGCCATTTCGGCCGAACGATCTTCTGCAAGCGCTGCGGAGGGCCCAGGCGGCGGCGGACGGCGAACTGCCCGCAGCCGTCTGACCTTGCCGCAGGAAGCAACGCCCCGGGGTAACCCGGGGCGCGATGATGATTGGAGGAGGCCTTCAGGCCCGGCAAGTGCGCTCAGGTGCCGTTGCCGCTGATCGCGGCGTAGCCGCCCTTGGCATCCCATTTGTAGACGACGTAGTCGAGCTGCTTGATATCGCCCTTGGCGTCATACTCGATCGGCCCGATCACGGTATCCCACTTGCCGGCCTTGATGGCCGCCATGACCTTCTTGGCGTCGGTGGTGCCGGCCTTCTTGGCCGCCTGCGACCAGACTTGCATCGCCGCATAGGTGTAGAGCGTGTAGCCCTCGGGGTCGATGTTCTTGGCCTTGAAGGCGTCGACGATCTTCTTCGCGGTCGGCTTGTTGCGCGGATCGGGGCCGAAGGTGAACAGCGTGCCTTCGCCGGCCGGGCCGGTGATGGAGGCGTATTCCTTGTCGGCGAGCGCGTCGCCGGCCATCAGCACGGTCTTGAGGCCCTGGTCGCGCATCTGGCGAAGGATGAGGCCGCTCTCCTGGTGGTAGCCGCCGACATAGACAAGATCGATGTTGTCGCGCTTCAGCCGCGAGACGATCGCGTTGAAGTCCTTGTCGCCCTTGTTGTAGGACTCGTACATCTTCTCGGTAACGCCGGCCTTGTTCAGCGCCTTCTTGGTTTCATCCGCAAGACCCTTGCCGTAGGTGGTCTTGTCGTTGAGGATGGCGATGTTCTTGCCCTTGTAGTTCTTGGCGATGTACTGGGCGGCGACCAGGCCCTGCTGGTCGTCGCGGCCGCAGACGCGCGCCACGTTCCACAGTCCGCTATCGGTGAACTTCGGATTGGTGGAGGCGGGGGTGATCTGGAGCACGTTGCCGTCGGCATAGGCCTCCGAAGCCGGGATCGACGACGACGAGCAATAGTGCCCGGCGACGAACGGCATCTTGGCACTGGCGATCTTCTCGGCGACCGAGCGCGCCTGCTTGGGATCGCAGGCATCGTCCTCGACAGAGAGCGCGAGCTTCTTGCCGTTGACGCCGCCGGCGGCGTTGATATCAGCCACGGCCATCTCGGCGCCGTTCTTCATCTGGCGGCCGAAGGCGGACTCGCCGCCGGTCATCGGACCTGCGACTGCGATGTTGACATCCTGCGCGAACGCCGCGCTCGACAGCGCGATCGAAGCGCCGAATGCCAGACCGATGAGCTTCAGTGATTTCATGAGATACCTCGAGGGTGGTCGCCTGTGGACGTTGCCGGGCATGCCCGGTTCAAACCGGCGCCATTCTTGAATGAATCTTGGGAGAAGTCACCGGCAAAATACGGGCATTGGCGCAGATATCTCGCCACATTCAGCCGCACGCGGGTCCGCAGGCTTGGCTCTTGAGGGTTCGTTCTCGGGCGCCTCAGCCGTGCCGCCCGCCTTCCAGATAGGCGGCGCGAATCTCGGGGCGCTGCAGCAACTCGGCGCCGGTCCCGGCCAGCGTGATCAGGCCGTTCACCATGACATAGCCGCGATGGGCGAGCTTGAGCGCATGGTTGGCGTTCTGCTCGACGATCAGCACGGTCAAGCCGTCCTGCCGGTTCAGAGTGCGGATCGCGTCGAAAATCTGGCGCGCGATCAGCGGCGCCAGCCCAAGCGAAGGCTCGTCGAGCAGGAGCAGGCGAGGACGGCTCATCAAGGCGCGGCCGATCGCCAGCATCTGTTGCTCGCCGCCGGACAGAGTTCCGCCGCGCTGGGCGTAGCGTTCCTTCAGCCGCGGAAACAGCGCGAACACGCGTTGGAGCGTCGCCTCGCGTTCGGCGTCGGTACATTCGGTCGCGTCGGCCCCCATCTGAAGGTTTTCCGCCACGCTCATGCGCGGGAAGATGCGGCGGCCTTCCGGCGATTGCGCGATGCGCAAATGCGCGATCTCGTGGGTGGGAACGCCGGTGATGTCGCGGCCTTCGTACAGGATCTGGCCGGCGCGGGCGCGCGGCTTGCCGAAGATCGTCATCATTAGCGTCGACTTGCCGGCTCCGTTGGCGCCGATCAGCGCCACGATCTCGCCGGCGTTGATCTCGACATCGACGCCTTTCAGCGCCTCGATCTTGCCGTAGGCGGCGCGAAGGCTGCGGATCGCGAGCAGGGGAGCGAGGGCCGGCGTCACGACCCGCTCTCCATCACGGCCACGGCCTCTTCCTCATCGGTGCCGAGATAGGCGGCGATGACCTTGGGATCGTCGCGAACCTCGCGCGGGGAGCCTTCCGCGATCCTCACGCCATGGTCCATCACCACGATATGGTCGGAGATCTCCATCACGACCGACATGTCGTGCTCGATCAGCAGGATCGAGGTGCCGAGGTCGTTGCGGATCGAAAGCAACAGCTCGCTCAGGGCCGCGCTCTCGCGCGCGTTGAGGCCGGCGGCGGGTTCGTCGAGGCACAGAAGCGCGGGCTCGGTGCACATCGCGCGCGCGATCTCCAGCCGGCGCTGGTCGCCATAGGCGAGATTGCCAGCGGCGTCGTCGGCGCGATCGAGCAGATTGATGCGCTTGAGCCAGTCGGTGGCGAGACCGATCGCCTGCTTTTCGGCGTCGCGATAGACGGGGGCGCCGACAAGGCCCAGGAAGGTGAAGCCGGAGGCGCGCATCAGTACGTTGTGCTGCGCCCACCATCAGGTTTTCCAGCGCCGTCATGCCGGGAAACAGGCGGATGTTCTGGAAGGTGCGGGCGACCTTGGCCTGCTTGGCGATACGGAAATCGTTCAGTCGCTCCAGCGCGATCACCTTGCCGTCGCCATGGGTGAGGCGAATGGCGCCGCCGCTCGGCTTGTAGAAGCCGGTGATGCAATTGAAGACTGTGGTCTTGCCGGCGCCGTTCGGCCCGATCAGCGCGGTGATCTTCTTCCGCTCGGCTGCAAACGACAGGTCCTGCACGGCGACGATGCCGCCGAAGCGCATGGTCAGCCGGTCGACGCTGAGAATCTCGTCGGCGCTCATCCGTGCCCTTCCTTGACGAGGTCGGAGGAGATCGCCTGCGCCTTGGTCAGATACACGGTCGGTGCGCGATGGCCGATCAGGCCGCGCGGCCGCCAGATCATGATCAGCACCATCGCCATGCCGAATACCAGCATGCGGTAATTCTCGAGGCCGCGGAACAGTTCGAAGCCGCCGATCATGGCGAGCGCGGCGAGTGCCACGCCAAGCTGCGAGCCCATGCCGCCGAGCACGACGATGGCGAGGACCAGCGCCGATTCCTGGAAAGTGAAGGATTCCGGACTGATGAAGCCCTGGCGGGTCGCGAAGAACGCGCCGGCAAAGCCGCCGAACATCGCACCGGTCGCGAATGCCGTGAGCTTGGTGGTCGTGGTGTTGATGCCGAGCGCGCGGCAGGCGACCTCGTCCTCGCGAAGCGCCTCCCAGGCACGGCCGATCGGCAGGCGGCGCAGCCGGATCGTCACCCAGTTGGTGAGGAGCGCAAGCGCCAGGATCAGATAGAACAGGAAGACGATACGGTGGGTCGGCGAATACTCGATGCCGAGTTTGGCGGCGAGCCCGTTGTCGCTGTTGTCGAGCGGGATGCCGAAGAAGGAGGGGCGAGGAATGCTGGAGACGCCGTTGGGGCCCCCGGTGAGGTCCTGCCAGTTGATGATGACCAGGCGGATGATCTCGCCGAAGGCAAGCGTCACAATGGCGAGGTAATCGCCGCGCAGGCGCAGCACGGGGAAGCCGAGCAGCACGCCCCAGAATGCGGCAAGGATGCCGGCAAGCGGCAGGCAGACCCAGAACGACCAGCCGAAATTGGTGGCGAGCAGCGCGTAGGAATAGGCGCCCACCGCATAGAAGGCGACGTAGCCGAGATCGAGCAGGCCGGCGAGGCCAACCACGACGTTCAGTCCCCAGCCCAGCATCACATAGGTGAGCACGAGGATTGCGAGGTCGAGGATGTAGCGCTGGTCATAGAAGATCACAGGCACCAGCAGCGTGAAGATCAGGAGCGCCGGTGCGAGATAGCGGCCGACGAACGACATGCCGCTTTGCAACGCAGGCGGCACCAGCTTCTCGGCGCCGGTCGGGCCGATCCATTGCCTGAGCAGCTCGATCACGATCGAGCCGCCGAACACGGCGGCGACGATAGATGCGAGGTCGCCGAATCGCGTCCAGTAGGTGAGCTGGCCGTCGGAACCCGCCTCGGTGCGGATGCCGATCATCAGCGAGAACAGCACCAGCGCGATCAACGCGTTGAAGCAGGCGGTCTTCAGGAGAGCGGGGATGCCCGATGCAGCTTTGGCCGTATTGATCGAGGGAGTTTTCACGCGCGCGACCGTCAGACTTTTTCGACTTCGGGGCGGCCGAGCAGGCCGGTCGGCATGAAGATCAGCACGACGATCAGGATCGAGAAGGCGGCGACGTCCTTGTACTCGACCGAGAAATAGGCCGACCAGAACGTCTCGATCAGCCCGATCGCGAGCCCCCCGAGCATCGCGCCCGGCAGCGAGCCGATGCCGCCGAGCACGGCAGCGGTGAACGCCTTGATGCCGGCGACGAAGCCCATGAAGAAATCGACCAGCCCGTAATAGAGCAGGTACATCAGACCGGCCACCGCGGCGAGCGCAGCACCGATCACGAAGGTCATGGAGATGGTGCGGTCGACGTTGACGCCGAGCAGTGCCGCCATGGTCTGGTCCTGCTCGCAGGCGCGCATGTCGCGCCCGAGCCGGGTGCGCGAGACCAGCCAGGTGAAGATCGCCAGCAGCACGATGGTGGTGACGACAACCATGATCTGGATGTTGGAGAGCTGGATCACGAAGCCGTCCGCGCTCTCATGCAGCGTATAGCCGCCGGTGATGAGCGGCGGGATCGGCTTGACGCGGGCGCCTTGCGCCACTTGCGAATAGTTGGTCAGCACGAAGGACATGCCGATCGCCGACAGCATCGGAGCGAGGCGGAAGGAGTGGCGCAGCGGTCGGTAGGCGATGCGCTCGATGGTCCAGCCGTAAAGTGCCGTGATCGCCATCGAGACCAGAAGCACGATCAGCAGGATCACCGGGATCGCGGTCAGGCCGGTCGAGATCAGGAGCAGAAAGGTGATGAGGGCGATGAACCCGCCGATCATGAAGATGTCGCCATGAGCGAAGTTGATCATGCCGACGATGCCGTAGACCATCGTGTAGCCTATCGCGATCAGGCCGTAGATGGAGCCGAGCACGAGGCCGTTGATGAGCTGCTGGGCGAAATAATCCATGGGCTGCCGTTACCAAACCTGACGAGGGCTCAAAGGGAGCTCTTTGAAGAGTTCTCGGGCCCCGGCAACCCCTGAGCATTCTCCTGGTTTTGTAACAGGAGGGAACTGGCGGCTGCAACTGGCCATCGCCTCGGCATAAAGGCTTGTACAGAACTGATTTCGTTACGGACGTCATGATCCGGTTCCGACACGCGCGAGGAACCGGGTTCCGCGGGGCAACCAAAATCGGGGCCGGCCGTTATCTCACCTCGGACGTCCGACAAGGGAGTTTCCCGATATGACGAACCAGCAGAACCAGAATCCCGGCCAGCAGGGCCAGAACCCCGGTCAGCAGCAGGGCGGCGGCCAGAAACCGGGCCAGCAGCAACAGAGTCCGCAGCGCCAGGGTGACAAGCCGGGCCAGCAACAGGGTGGTAAGTCCGGCCAGCACGGTCAGGACAACAAGTAGAGTTGAGAGCCAAGAACAATGGCCATCGCAGAAGCCCCGCCGGGAGGCGGGGCTTTTTCCGTGGGCCGCGTCGCCCGGCCGGGCAGTTAAGGTAAACAAAGGGTTTAAATTGCCGCCACAGTCTGATGCGAGTTAGCTCCCGGCAAAGCCTTCGAAGGCGCGGGCCAAGCGAAACGGGAAGCGGCATGTTCGGAAATTGGCGGATCGGTTCGGTCAACGGCGTACTTCTGGCGGCCTATTTCATCCCGGCCTGGACCCTCGTTGCCTTCAACATCATGGTGGCGCCGGTGCACGGTCTCTATGAGCGGCCGAGCGTCGCAGTGGCTCTTTTCCTCAGCGACCATCTTCAGATGGCGGGAATGGACACCGTGCGCGCCGCCTGGCTGCTGGCGCTGGGCCGAGCGACCGTGGTGGCGTTCTTTGCGATCTACCTCGCGCTGCTCTGCGTTCCCCGCATCCGTAAGAACGGCGGCAGCGACGAGGCGCTCGGCATTGCGCTTGCGATCGGCAGCCTGATCTCGTTTGCCAGCATGATCATGGCTTCGAAGGTCGGCGAGATGGCCGCGCTGCGGCTGCACGCCACCGAGCTCCTGCTCTTGCTCGGTGCCGCCATCGTGATTGTGATCGAGCGGCCGGCAGCGGTCCCGCAGACCATCGAGGCTACTCCGCCGCTAGGTCTTGAGCAGGCCGAGCTCCTGCACAATCGCTGAGGCTTCCTTGACGGCGTGGTTCGTCGCCGGCACACCGCAATAGATCGCCTGCTGCAGCAGGATTTCCTTGATGTCGTCGGGCGTGAAGCCGCCCTCGGCGAGCGCCGCGCGCACATGCAGGCGGAATTCGTCCCATTGCCCGAGCGCGACCATGGTGCCGATCACCAGCACCCGCCGCGTGCGCTCGTCGAAATGCGGCCGGGTCCAGATCTCGCCCCAGGCATAGCGGGTGATCATGTCCTGGAAGTCGGTGTTGAACGCATTGCGGCCCGCGATCGACTTGTCGACCCAGGCATTGCCCAGCACTTTTCGGCGCACGTTCATGCCGGCATCGCGGCGTTTCTGGTCGTCCATATTCATCCTCCTCCCGTCATTGCGAGGAGCGAAGGGACGAAGCAATCCAGTCTGTCGCGGAAAGATTCTGGATTGCTTCGTTGCGCTCGCAATGACGGCTGTGACTAGCGTTGCGTCAAAAAGCCCACCACCGCGTCGGTGAATGCGTGCGGCTGCTCGACATTGGAAATGTGGGCGGCGTCGATGATGGTCATGCTCGCGCCGGGAATGTTCGAGCGGATCAATTCACCCGCCGAAATCGGCGTCGCCATGTCGTGGCGGCCAGCGATCACCAGCGTCGGGCTTTTGATCTTCGGCAGCAGCGCGCGCTGGTCGAGCGTCGACAGCGCCTCGCAGCAGGGGAGATAGCCTTCGACGGGAGTGGCGAGCAGCATCGACTTCATCCTGGCGGAGACGTCAGGCGCGCGCTCGCGGAAATCCTGGGTGAGCCAGCCGGCGATAACGGCATCAGCGACCGCCGCGATACCGCCTTTCTTCACGGCGTCGATGCGCTCGAGCCATTTGGTCGGCTCGGCGTAGTAGCAGGAGGTGTTGGCGAGGATCAGCTTGCCGAACCGCTCCGGCGCGTTGGCGCCCAGCCATTGCCCGACCATGCCGCCCATCGAGAGGCCGCACCAATGCACCTTCTCGATGTTGAGGTCGTCGAGGATCGCCAGGACGTCGCGGCCGAAGCGCTCCATCGTGTACGGGCCGGCCGGAACGTTGGACTTGCCGTGGCCGCGGCGGTCGTAGCGGATGACGCGGAATATCTGCGTCAGCGCCTTCATCTGCGGCTCCCACATCTGCAGCGTGCAGCCGAGCGAGTTGGAGAGCATCAAGGTCGGCCCGCCGTCGCGGCCCTCGACGGAGACGTTGATCAGGCAACCGTCGGCATCGATCATGGGCATGCGGGCGTCTCCGTCTTGTTTCCGCTCAGGGCTGCTCTATTCGCGCTCGAGGCTGTCGAGCAAGCGGTCGATCAGGGTTTGGGAAGCCCCTTGATAGGCCATTGGCTCGAACAATGCCGTAATTTTTTCCGGCGAAAGATGCGCGGTGACCTGCGAATCGGCCGACAGCACCTCGCGCAGATGCTTCCTCTCGGCAACCGCGCGCTTGCTCGCGGCTTCGACGAGATGATGCGCATCGCTCTTGCCGATTGTCTCGGCCAGCGCAAAGGTGACCGCTTCCGCCATGATCAGGCCGTGGGTGGCATCGAGATTGCTGCGCATGCGCGCCGCATCGACATCAAGCCCTTCGGCGATGTCGACGATCGCGGCCAGCGCGCCCGAGGTGACCAGCATCAGTTGCGGCAGCGTCGGCCATTCCGCATGCCAGGGCCCGGCGCTCCGCTCGTGGTCCTGCACTTGAGCAGCGAATATCGTCGCGGCGAGCTGCGGCGCCATGGTCGCGCAGCCCAGCGCGCTCGCGGCGGCGACCGGGTTGCGCTTGTGCGGCATGGTCGAGGAGCCGCCGCGGCCTTCCCCGGCGGGCTCGAACGCTTCGGCAACGTCGGTCTGCATCAGCAGCGAGACATCGCGCGCGATCTTGCCGCAGCTGCCGGCGAGAATCGCAAAGCTCGATGCCGCCTCCGCGATCCGGTCGCGATGGGTGTGCCAGGGCGCTTCCGGTAGCGGCAGGTTCAGCTCCTGCGCCAGCCGTTCGGCCACCACGAGCCCTTTGTCGCCGAGTGCTGCGAGCGTTCCGGCCGCTCCGCCGAATTGCAGCGCGAGGCCCTCGCGGGAGAGCCGCCGCAGGCGGCAGCGGGCGCGGGCAAGGCTTGCGGCGTATTCGGCGGCCTTCAGCCCGAACGGCATCGGCAGCGCGTGCTGGAGCCAGGTCCGCGCCACCATCGCGGTGTTGCGGTGCTTCCGTGCCAGCGCGGCAAAGCCCTTGATGGCGCGGCTGAGGTCGGCGTCCAGCGCAACGATGCCGGCGCGCAGCGTGAGCATGGTCGCGCTGTCGATGACGTCCTGGCTGGTCGCGCCCCAATGCACGTAGCGCGCGGCCTCCGCGTCGGCCTTGCCGACGTTGGAGGTCAGCGTCCTGACCAGAGGGATCGCGAGATTGCCGGATCGCGTCGCGGCCTCGGCCAGCACAGCCATGTCAAAGGCATCAGCCTTGCACGCGGCTTCGATCGGGCCCACCGCGGATGCGGGAATCACTCCCGTGGCCGCTTCGGCTCGGGCCAAGGCTGCCTCGAAATCGAGCATATTCTGAAGGGTCGCCCGGTCGTCGCAGACTGCACGCATGGCCGCGCTCGACAGCATCGGCGCGAGCAGGGGGGAGAGGGATGTGCTCATATTGTGCGGGACCTAATCACCATGCTTCGGCTCTGCCAATCCCCAACCATCGGGCGCAAGCTTTTTGCAGGTGCGAATATGCATTGCACGTGGCCGGGTGCCACCCTTTCCTTTGTGGCCTCCGTGCGTTACTTGAGCAGCATCATAGTGACGCATCCCGGGAGGCACCCCATGGCCATGACGATGAACGGCGAAGTCCAGCTTGCGGCGCCGCGCGAGGCCGTGTGGGAGAAGCTCAACAATCCCGAGGTGCTGAAGACCTGCATCCCCGGCTGCGAGGAGCTGGAGAAGACCGACGACGGCGGCTTTCGTGCGACCGCGAAAATGAAGGTCGGCCCGGTGTCGGCGCGCTTCAAAGGCAAGGTCACACTGAGCGATCTCGACCCGCCGAACGGCTACAAGATCTCCGGCGAAGGCGAGGGCGGGGTGGCCGGCTTCGCCAAGGGCGGCGCCGTGGTCAAGCTTGCGGAGAAGGACGGCGGCACGCTTTTGTCGTACGAGGTCGAGGCGCAGATCGGCGGCAAGTTGGCGCAGCTGGGCCAGCGCCTGATCAACGGCGCCGCCAAGAAACTGGGCGACGAATTTTTCGCGAACTTCGCCAAGGCGGTACAGGGCTGAAGGCCAATACCTTAAGCATTGCGCCTTTGGGCATGGCGCCTTGCGTTCCCTGTGATGTTGCCCCGGGGCATAATGGCCCATATGATGGGTTGGAATAATTATAAGAACCGCTTCGACGGGACCCGTCGGGGCGCTGATAGAGAGTGCTTATGGCAAAAATCTCCCTCATCGTGAACGGCAATCCTGTAACGGCCAATGTCGATCCCCGTACCCTGCTGGTGCAGTTCCTGCGCGAAAATCTGCGCCTGACTGGTACCCATGTCGGCTGCGACACCTCGCAGTGCGGCGCCTGCGTCGTCCATCTCGACGGCAAGGCCGTGAAGTCCTGCACCACGTTGGCCGTGATGGCTGATGGCCACGAGGTCAAGACGATCGAGGGGCTGGCCGCCGACGGCGCGCCGCTGCATCCGATGCAGGAGGCCTTCCGCGAGCACCATGGCCTGCAGTGCGGCTTCTGCACGCCCGGCATGATCATGACCGCGATCGACCTCGTCCATCGCAAGGGCAACGAGCTCGACGATCACACCATCCGCGAGGAGCTGGAAGGCAATCTCTGCCGCTGCACCGGCTACCAGAACATCGTCACCTCGATCTCCGCCGGCGCCAAGGCGATGGCGAAATCCGACCTCGCGTAACCGCGCGCGCACTCTGCGATCAGGACATTCAGATGTACGATTTCAAATACCATCGCCCCGGGACCGTGCGGCAGGCCGCCAACCTCCTGGTGAAGAACGAGGACGCCAAGGTGATCGCCGGCGGTCACACGCTGA
This sequence comes from Bradyrhizobium sp. LM2.9, assembly GCF_054056555.1. Classification (NCBI taxonomy): domain Bacteria; kingdom Pseudomonadati; phylum Pseudomonadota; class Alphaproteobacteria; order Hyphomicrobiales; family Nitrobacteraceae; genus Bradyrhizobium; species Bradyrhizobium sp. LM2.9. Next base: position 2,999,842 of record NZ_JBSRYJ010000002.1, on the reverse strand, counting down.
TTCCGGTCATGAAGCAGCGCCTTGCCAGCCCACCACATCTGGTCGACCTCTCCCACATCGAGGGGCTCAACACGATCGAGATGAAGGGCCGCGCGCTCGTGATCGGCGCCACCGCCAGGCATGCCGAGGTCGCAAGCTCCGCGATCGTCGGTGAAGCCATCCCGGCGCTGGCCGATCTTGCCAGCCAGATCGGCGATCCAGCAGTGCGCCACAAGGGCACGCTCGGCGGCTCGCTCGCCAATAACGATCCGACCGCGGACTATCCGGCTGCGGTGCTGGCGCTCGGCGCCACCATCGTCACCAACAAGCGCCGCCTCAAGGCGGAAGAGTATTTCCAGGGCCTGTTCACGACCGCGCTCGAAGCCGACGAGATCATCACCAAGGTGATGTTCCCGCTGCCGAAGAAGGCGGCCTATATCAAGTTCCGCAACCAGGCCTCGCGCTATGCGCTGGTCGGCGTGTTCGTGGCGCGGCGTCCCTCGGACGTGCGGGTCGCGGTCACAGGCGCCGGTTCGGATGGCGTGTTCCGTGCCATCGCCTTCGAGGAAGCTCTGAAGAAGCGCTTCGCCGCGAAGGCGCTTGATGGCATCGAGGTGCCGGCGGACGGCCTCAACAGCGACATCCATGGCAGTGCCGAATACCGCGCGCACCTCATTGGAGTGCTGACGCGGCGTGCCCTCGACGCCGCCAACGCCAAGGAGTGAGTGATCCTCACGCCTCGGCCCAAACTTGTCCCCGGTGAGGGCGTAGCGAGACTGGCTTTTTCATGACTTCAACGGCCAATACGTCCGGTGCCTTGCCGGCATCGGTCGATGCGATGCTCGAACTCCTGACGTCGCGCGGCTATCTCTCCGAGCGATCGCTGGCCACGGTGACCTATCTGTCGCTGCGCATGGGCCGGCCGCTGTTTCTGGAAGGGGAGGCCGGCGTCGGCAAGACCGAGATTGCAAAAGTGCTGTCGGCGGCGTTGGGACGGAAGCTGATCCGCCTGCAATGCTACGAAGGCCTCGACGTCTCCTCGGCAGTCTACGAGTGGAACAGCGCCGCGCAGATGATCGCGATCCGGATGGCGGAAGCCGCCGGCGACACCGATCGCGATCAATTGTCGTCCGACATCTTCGCCGAGCGCTACATGATCAAGCGGCCGCTGCTTCAGGCGCTCGAGCCTGACGTCGCCGGGCCGCCGGTGCTGCTGATCGACGAGCTCGACCGCGCCGACGAGGCATTCGAAGCGTATCTGCTCGAAATCCTCAGCGACTTCCAGGTGACGATCCCCGAATTCGGCACGGTGAAGGCACCGAACCCGCCGATCGTCATCATCACCTCCAACCGCACCCGTGAGATTCACGACGCGCTGAAGCGGCGCTGTCTCTATCATTGGGTCGATTATCCCGACGCCGATCGCGAGCTCGCGATCGTCAAGTCGCGCGTGCCCGGCATCTCCGCAAAACTGTCGCAGCAGGTCGTGCGCTTCGTCCAGGTGCTGCGTAACCAGGATTTTTACAAATCCCCCGGCGTTGCCGAGACCATCGACTGGGCCACCGCTTTGTCCGAGCTCGACGCCCGCTCGCTGACCCCGCAAGTGGTCGGCGACACGCTGGGTGCGCTGCTCAAGTATCAGGACGACATCACGCGGATGCAGGGCGACAGCTTGCAGAAGGTGCTGAAGGAAGCGACGAGCGAGAATTGACGCCTCCGCGTCACGACTGAGCTCGTCATTCGGCGCGCCGCGACGGGATGACGAGTGAGAGTACTGAACCATGGCCATCAATCACTTGGCACCTGAGCAAACCGAGCAGTTCGCCGACAATATCGTCGGCTTCGCCCGCGCATTGCGTTCGGCGGGCATGCCGGTCGGGCCGGGCGCCGTTATCGATGCCATGAGCGCGCTCCAGGTAATCGACATCGGCAACCGCGCCGACGTCTTCACCACGCTGGAGGCGATCTTCGTCAAGCGCCACGAGCATGCGTTGATCTTCAAACAGGCCTTCCACCTTTTCTTCCGCGCCTCGGAAGAGTGGAAGCACATGCTGGATTCGGTGCCGTTGCCGGAGCAGGCCAAGAAGAAGCCGCAGGCCGGCTCGCGCCGCGTGCAGGAGGCGATGTCGCAGCCGCGCATGACGGAGACACCGCAGCACCAGGAGCAGGATCTGCGCCTGTCGGTCTCCGACAAGGAGATCCTCCAGAAGAAGGACTTTGCGCAGATGAGCGCGGCGGAGATTACCGAGGCGTTGCGCGCCATCGAGCGGATGCGGCTGCCGCAGGCCGAACTGCTCACGCGCCGGCACCGGCCCGATCCCCATGGCCTGCGCATCGATTTGCGCCGCACGTTGCGCGCGTCCCTGCGCACCAGCGGCGAGATCATCGACATCCATCGCCTCGGGCGGATCGAGAAACCGGCGCCGATCGTGGCGCTGGTGGATATCTCGGGCTCGATGAGCGAGTACACCCGGCTGTTCCTGCATTTCCTCCATGCTGTCGGCGACGCCCGCAAGCGAGTCTCGGTGTTCCTGTTCGGCACCCGGCTCACCAACGTGACCCGGGCGCTGCGCCAGCGCGACCCTGACGAGGCGCTGGCGAGCTGCTCGGCCTCGGTCGAGGACTGGGCCGGCGGCACGCGGATATCGGCCTCGCTGCACAATTTCAACAAATTGTGGGCGCGGCGCGTGCTGAGCCAGGGGGCCATCGTGCTGCTGATCTCCGACGGGCTGGAGCGGGAAGCCGATTCCAAGCTCGCTTTCGAGATGGACCGGCTGCACCGCTCCTGCAGGCGGCTGATCTGGCTCAACCCGCTGCTGCGGTTTGGAGGCTTCGAGGCCAAGGCGCAGGGCATCAAAATGATGCTGCCGCACGTTGACGAATTCCGTCCCGTGCATAATTTGAGTTCGATCCACGAGCTGATCAGCACGCTCTCCCGGCCGCTGCCGCCGCATCACCGCAGCCTGATCCGCTCCGCAGCTTGAGAGGTAGCCATGCTCGATCGCGACGAGGATATTCTGAAGGCCGCCGAGGACTGGCAAAAGGCCGGCCGTGGCGTCGCGCTCGCAACCGTGGTGGAGACCTGGGGCTCGGCACCGCGCCCGGCAGGCTCGAGCCTTGTCATCAACGACGGGGGCACGTTCCTGGGCTCGGTCTCCGGCGGCTGTGTCGAGGGCGCCGTGGTGACCGAGGCCATGGATGTGATCCAGAGCGGCAAGCCCAGGATGCTGGAGTTTGGCGTGGCCGACGAGACTGCCTGGAATGTCGGGCTGTCCTGCGGCGGCACCATCCGCGTCTTCGTTGAGAAGGTCGGCTAGCCGTGAAGCTCGCAATTTTGCACGAACTCAATGCCGAGCGCGCCGCGCGCCGGCCAGTCATTCTGGTGACGGACACCGAGAGCGGCGAGCAGCGCCTGGTGAAGGCCAGCGATTTTGCCAAGGATCCCTTGCGAGCTGAGCTCGACAAACAACTGCGCATGGGCAAGAGCGCCAGTGTCGAAGCCGGCGGCAAGAAGATTTTCCTCAACGTCTACGCGCCGACCGCAAAGCTCGTCATCGTCGGCGCGGTCCATATCAGCCAGGCCTTGGCGCCGCTGGCGCGCTCGCTCGGCTACGACGTCATAGTGGTCGATCCGCGCACGGCCTTTGCAAGCCCCGAGCGCTTCCCCGACGTTCCCTTGGTCGCGGAATGGCCCGACACGGCGCTGCCACCGCTCAACGTCGATGCTTACACGGCTTTCGTCGCGGTGACGCACGATCCAAAGATCGACGACCCCGCGCTGCTGCACGCCTTCGAGCGCAACTGCTTCTATATCGGCGCGCTCGGCTCGCGGAAGACGCATGCCAAGCGCGGCGACCGGCTGCGGGCGCAAGGCGCCAATGACTCTGACATCGCGCGCATCCACGCGCCCATCGGGCTTGCAATCGGCGCGGTCTCGCCGTCCGAGATTGCGGTGTCGATCATGGCCGAGATCACGGCGGTGCTTCGCCTGCCGCCCAAAGAAAAAGAAGAAGCGGCATGAAATTCGGCCCGGCGAGCCCCAAGGACGCGATCGGCGGGGTGACCGTCCACACCCTGCGCCAGGGACCGCTGGTGCTGAAGAAGGGGACGACGATCGGCCCGGCCGAGATCGAGGCGCTGGAGCGCGCCGGCATCAAGGACGTCGTCGTCGTGCGGATGGAGGAGGGCGATGTCTCCGAGGACATTGCCGCCGCAAGCATCGCGCTCGCCGTCGGCGGCGATGGCATTCATGTCGAGCGCGCCTTCACCGGCCGCGCCAATCTGTTTGCGGCTCGCCCGGGCGTGCTGGTGATCGAGCGCGGCGCGGTCGACCGCATCAACAATATCGACGAGGCCATCACCTTCGCGACGCTCTCCGCCTTCAAGCCGGTGGTCGAGGGCGAGATGGTCGGCACCGTCAAGATCATCCCGTTCGGCGTCGAAGGAAACTTGCGCGATGCCGCGGTGAAGGCTGCGGGCCGCGACGTGCTGAAGATCGCGCCGTACGTGATCAAGCGCGTTGGCGTGGTTTCGACGCTGCTGCCAGGCCTGTCCTCCAAGGTGATCGACAAGACGTTGCGTGTCACCGCCGAGCGGCTGGCGCCGGCCGGCGCCGGCATCATCGCCGAGCGGCGAGTCCAGCACGAGGAGCAGGCGCTGTCCGCCGCGATCAAGGAATTGCTCGCTCTTGGCGCTGAACTCGTGATCGTGTTCGGCGCGTCTGCGATCGCCGACCGCCGCGACGTGATTCCGGCGGCCGTCACCGGGATCGGCGGCGAGATCGAGCATTTCGGCATGCCGGTCGATCCCGGCAACCTGCTGCTGATCGCCCGTGCCGGCAGCGTGCCGGTGCTGGGGGCGCCCGGCTGCGCGCGTTCGCCGGTCGAGAACGGTTTTGATTGGGTGCTGATGCGGCTCCTCGCCGGCATCAAGGTGACGCGTTCCGAGCTGATGGGCATGGGCGTCGGCGGCCTCCTGATGGAGATCGTGACGCGGCCGCAACCGCGCGCCAAGCCGGAGATCGAAGGGAACAGCAATATCGCGGCCATCGTGCTCGCGGCGGGACGCTCGACCCGCATGGGCGGACCGAACAAGCTGCTCGCCGAGCTCGACGGCAGGAAGCTGGTGCGGATTGCGACCGAACAGGCACTGGTGTCGAAAGCATCCGAGGTGATCGTCGTCACCGGCCATCAGACCGAGCTGGTCGAGCAGGCACTGCAAGGCCTGAAGGTGCGGTTCGTCAAGAATCCGGATTTTGCCGGCGGCATCGCAAGCTCGGTCAAGGCAGGCATCGCGGCCGTCCCCGAGACCTCCGACGGCGCTGTGGTCTGCCTCGGCGACATGCCGCTGATCGATGCCGGCCTGATCGACCGCCTCATCGACGCCTTTGCGCCGGACCGCGGCAATCTCATCGTCGTGCCGGTCAGCGAAGGCCGCCGCGGCAACCCCGTGCTGTGGTCGCGCCGCTTCTTCAAGGAGTTGATGACGCTCGACGGCGATGTCGGCGCGCGCCATCTGATCGCCAAGCACACCGAGGCGGTTGCCGAAGTGCCGGTCGACGGCGAAAGCGCCTTCCTCGACATCGACACGCCGCAGGCGCTGGAAGCGGCAAGACGGGGATAGTTAGCCTTGCGGTTGCGCGCTTGCGCAGTCCGCTAGAGTAACCCACCAATTCTGCTTCCGCGGTGAGGTACTTTGGTGGATTGCGCTCGGCCAATCCGCCCTACACGGCTGTTTTCAACCCTCCGTTCACCATCTGGAAACGACCGCGGCTTACAGTCGCCTTCGCCTGCCTTGGGGGGAGGGGATTTCCATGCCTTCGAACGTCGTCGCGCGCCGTTGCGCGATGTTTTTCTTTGCGCTGTCGGTTTTTGTCGCCGGCGCGCGCCACATCACGGATGCGCACGCCGCCGGCGCATTTGCAGTCGGCAAGTGCGGCGCCTACGGCCAGGCCTTCGATTATGGTGCCGAGCACGAAGCGCGTGCGGCGGCGCAGAAGCAATGCAAGGGCGATTGCACGACCGTGACGATGAAGCGTGCTTGCGCCGCGATGTCGGTCGACCTTTCCAATCCCTGCGGCGCCTATGGCTATGCCGTCAAGCCGAAGATCTCGGCCTCGCTCAATGCCGCGACGCGCGAATGCTACAAGTTCGGCGGCAAGGAATGTGTGATCCGCGCCTGGGCCTGCGACGTCAAGGGGTAATTCCTCTTGCTGTCATTCCGGGGCGATGCGTAGCATCGTATCCGGAATAACAGTTAGGGATATGCATGCAGTTCGATACCAAGGTCGCCATCGTGATCCGCGCCGATCTTGCGGCCTGGCAGAAGCTCAACGTCGCGTCCTTCCTCACAAGCGGCATCGCCGCGGCCTTTCCGGAATGCATCGGCGAACCCTATGAAGATGCATCAGGCACCAAATATCACGCGCTGATCGGCCAGCCGATCCTGATCTACGGCGCCGACGGTCAGGCGCTCGCGCGCGCGCTCGATCGGGCCCTGACGCGCAACGTCGCGGCGGCGGTCTACACCGAGGACATGTTCAAGACCACGCACGATGCCGCCAATCGCGAGGCGGTGAGGGCGGTGGCGCGCAGTGACCTCAATCTCGTCGGTCTCGCAATGCGCGCCGAGCGCAAGGTGATCGACAAGATCGTCGATGGCTTGAAATTCCATAGCTGACGTAGGTGCCGGTTGGTTTCACCTCTCCCGCTTGCGGGAGAGGTCGGCGCAACGCGCCGGGTGAGGGTTCTCTCCACTAGGGGATTGTCCCGTTGGTGAGACACCCTCTCCCCAACCCTCTCCCGCAAGCGGGAGAGGGAGCACACCCCCACGTGGGGCCAGTGCCTCACCCCGGCGGCATGCCCTCAAACTTCGGCAGGTCCGCGTCGAGGCGATCCCAGTCATGACCGCGCGCGGCGTAGGTCACCACTTGCGGCTCGTAGCGGGCGGGCTCGTCGAGGCTTGCGGCGCGGATGGTGAAGATGTCAGGCATCGCCGCGAAGGTCATGTAGACCGGCAAGCCGCAGACGGAGCAGAAACCGCGAGTCTTCACGTTGCCACTGTCGCCGACCATGTCCCAGTGCTTCGCCTCGCCCGTCACTGTGACACCGGCGCGCGCGAAGGTCATGTACGAGCCATGGCCGCTGCCGCTTTCCCGCTGGCAGTCCCGGCACTGGCAGTGATTGCTGAACAGGGGCTCACTGGAGATCGAATAGCGGATCGAGCCGCAGGCGCAGCCGCCGGTTTAAAGGGCTTGGTCATTGCGATAACTCCTTACCTACTTGTCTTCGCCGCTGATCTCGTCAAGCTGGCGGACGACTTTCTTCCAGCCGCCGCTCATGCCCGTGTAGGCCGATTCGTTCCTGGGTATGACGAAGCCCGCATGAACCAGACGGATCCGCGTGCCGGCCTCGACCGGGGTGAGGGACCACGTCACGACAGTGTCGAGCGGCGCGCCGTAGCCGGTGTTGCGCTCATCCCCGCCCTTCCAGGCGTAGACGAGGCGCCGGTTCGGCATGACTTCCAGGACGCGGCAATGGATGACGCCATCCCAGGCGCCGCCCGGCGTGGTCTGGTAGGTGAAAGTGTTGCCTTCGACGGCCTCGAAACCGGTCGGCGGCATCAGCCAGCGCGCGATCAGCTGGGCGCTGGTCAGCGCCTTCCAGATCGTCTCCGGCGCGTGAGGGAGCACCTCGTCGATGACGATGTCTTTTGTCTCGGCTTTCAATTCAACAGCACTCACGGATCGATCTCCTTCAAGAGGTCACGCAGGTTCTGGAAGCGCTCGCGCCAGAACACGCCGTAATGGTCCATCCAGGTGACCAGCGGCTCGAGTCCTTGCGGCGCGGCGCGGTAATAGACGTTGCGGCCCTCGGCGCGCTCGGCGACGAGGCCGGCCTGCTTGAGGGACTTCAAATGTTGCGAGATAGCGCCTTGGGTCACGCCGCTGCCGCGCGTGAGTTCGGCGACGCTGATCTCCTTGCTCTCGAATACGCGCTCGAACACGGCACGCCGGGTTGGATCGGCGAGGGCGCGCATGACGCTGGTGACTGGGTTTCGGGCGGTTTCAATCATAGTAGTTCAATTAGCATCAGCTAATGAATTAGTCAATACTAATTCATTAGTCGGTTTACGTCTGTGGCCCTGACTTTACAATGACTGACTAGTCAGTCATATCTTTGGCATGACAAGGAAGCCGACCAAAACCGCCGCCCCATCCGGAGCTCGAGCCAATGCGAAGGCCTCTGTGGTCGCCAGAAGCGACGAGGCGCCCGCGTCGAGCCGCGCCACGCGTGCGGCGGAACGGCGCGCGGCGATCGTGGACGCGGCGATGGAGGAGTTCATCGTGCGCGGCTTTACCGCGACGCGGCTCGACGACATTGCTAAGCGCGCGGGCGTGGCGAAGGGCACGATCTATCTGCACTTCAAGGACAAGGAATCGATGTTCGAGGAGTTGGTGCGCACCGTGATCGTGCCCATCGTGGCGAAGCTGAATGCGTTGCCGCCGCCGACAGGCTCGGTGCGCGATCTCGTCGAGGCTTTTGCCAGCAATTTTTTGAAGGAGGTCATCGGCACCAGGCGCGGCGATCTCGTGCGGCTGATCGTAGCGGAGGGGCCGCGCTTTCCTTCCGTCGCCGACTTCTACTACCGCGAGGTCGTCTCGCGCGGAATGGCCGGCATGCGCGCGCTGATCGAGCTCGGCATTGCCCGCGGCGAGATCCGCGAGAAGAACCTCGCGCGCTACCCGCAAATCCTGGTCGCGCCGGCGATGATCGCGGTGATCTGGCAGAGCCTGTTTGCGCGGCACGCGCCGCTTGATGCGCAGGACATGCTGCGGGTCCATCTCGATTTGATTTTTGGCGAACGGAGGACGACATGAGGTCGTCGCTAAACATCTCTCACCTCATCCTGAGGAGCGCGGAACGCGCGTCTCGAAGGATGCAGCCCCGGCTGTGGCCCTTCGCCCTTCGAGACGCCGCTTCGCGGCTCCTCAGGTTGAGCGGTCGACAACGGTTGCTCCCGCCAAACGCGATTCAGTTTTCGGCGCGGTTCTGTTCGATCGCGATTCTAGCCCTCGCAACCGGACTTGCCGGTTGCAAGGAGAAGCGCGATCCCGGCTTCCAGGGCTGGGTCGAGGCCGACATGATCTATGTCAGCCCGGACGAGGCCGGCCGCGTGACGAAGCTGAACATCCGCGAGGGCGACGAGGTCAAGGTCGGCGATCACCTTTATTCCGTCGACGACGATCTCCAGCTTGCCGACCTCAACCAGAACAAGGCGACGCTCGCGAATGCGCAGCAAACCTATGATCGCGCGGCTTCGCTGAGCAAGTCCGGCTCGGGCACGCAGGCCAATCTCGATTCCGCGGTCTCCTCCTTGCGCGTTGCCGAGGCACGGGTGGCGACCTCGGAGACGCGGATGGCGCGGCGCAAAGGTTTTGCGCCAGTCGCCGGCACCATCCAGCAGATCTATTTTCGTGAGGGCGAGATGGTGGCGGCGCAGCGGCCCGTGCTCTCGATCATGCCGCCCGGCAACATGAAGCTGCGCTTCTTCGTGCCGGAGACCGAGCTGCCGAAGCTTGCGATCGGCGACACGGTGCGGATCGCGTGCGACAATTGCGCCGCCGATCTCACCGCAAAGATTTATTTCATTGCGACTTCGGCCGAATATACCCCGCCCGTCATCTACAGCCTTGAGGAGCGCAACAAGCTCGTCTACCTGATTCAGGCGCGGCCGTCGTGGCCCGACGCGTTGCGGGTCGGACAGCCGATCGACGTCTATCTCACTCCAAAAACGCCCGTGGCGGACAAGCGATGAGCGGCGACAACGGCATCGCGATCGACGTCAAGGGCCTGACCAAGTCGTTCGGCGGCCGCGAAGTCGTGCACGATCTGTCGATGCAGGTGAAGCGCGGCTCGATCTACGGCTTCCTCGGCCCGAACGGTTCGGGCAAGACGACGACCATCCGCATCCTCTGCGGCCTGCTCACGCCCGACAGCGGCGAGGGCACCTGTCTCGGCTACGACATCCGGCGCGACGCTGACAAGATCAAGCGCCAGGTCGGCTACATGACCCAGCGCTTCAGCCTCTATCAGGATCTCTCTGTCCGCGAGAACCTCGAATTCGTCGCGCGGCTGTATGGCCTTCGCGATGCGCGCGGCGCCGCGCGCGACATGATCAAGCGGCTGGGGCTCTCGGGCCGCGAGGAGCAGCTAGCGGGCGAACTCTCCGGCGGCTGGAAGCAGCGGCTGGCGCTAGGCGCCTGCACGCTGTCCAGTCCAAAATTGCTGCTGCTGGACGAGCCGACCGCCGGCGTCGATCCCAAGGCGCGGCGCGATTTCTGGAACGAGATCCATGCGCTCGCGGCCGAGGGTCTCACCGTGCTGGTCTCGACGCACTACATGGACGAGGCCGAGCGCTGTCACGAGATTGCTTATATCGCCTATGGCCATCTGCTGGTGCACGGCACCGTGGAGGAGGTGATCGCCAAATCCGCGCTGACAACCTACACCGTGACAGGCGAGGGACTGAACGAGCTCGCGGCTGGGCTCACCGGCAAGCCCGGAATCGACATGGTGGCGCCGTTCGGCACCTCGCTGCACGTTTCGGGGCGCGACGTCGCCGCGCTTGAGGGCAGCATCGCGCCGTGGCAGGCGAAAAGCGGGCTGCACTGGAATAAATCGTCGCCGTCACTGGAGGACGTGTTCATCGAATTGATGGGCCGTTCCAAGGACAATTTCCAATGAGCGCCGTCGATCATCCCGAACCACAGCACGCGATCCGGGAGCGCTTTGGTTTCTGGACACGCTCCTATGCGATGCTGATCAAGGAGTTTATCCAGCTCAAGCGCGATCGCGTGTCGTTCGCGATGATCGTGATGCTGCCGGTGATGCAGCTCCTCTTGTTCGGCTATGCCATCAACACCACACCCCACAATCTGCCGAGTGCTGTGCTGCTCCAGGAGGACTCTGATCTCGCCCGCTCGATCCTGAAGGCGCTGGAGAACACCAAATATTTCCGCTTCCTCTACGAGGTGCACGACGTCGAGGATTTCGACAATCTCCTGAAATCCGGCAAGGTTCTGTTCGGCGTCGAGATTCCGCGCGGCTTCGAGCGGGCGGTGCGGCGCGGCGACAGACCGGCGCTGCTGGTCGCCGCCGACGCGACCGATCCGGTCGCAGCGAGCGCGGCGATCGGCTCACTCGGCATGGTCGTGCAGACCGCACTCAAGCACGATCTCTACATCGGCGATCCCCCGGAGATGCCGTTCGAGATCCGCGCACATGCGCGCTACAACCCCGCCGCGGCGTCGAGCCTCAACATCGTTCCCGGTCTCGTCGGCACCATCCTCACCATGACCATGCTGATCTTCACCGCGCTCTCGGTCACGCGCGAGGTCGAGCGCGGCACGATGGAGAACCTGCTGTCGATGCCGATCAAGCCAGTCGAGGTGATGTTCGGCAAGATCATCCCTTACGTGCTGGTCGGGTTCGTCCAGGCCTTCCTGATCATCGGCATCGGCGTCGTCCTGTTTGGCGTGCCGATACTCGGCAACTTGTTCCTGCTGGCCCTTCTGTCGACCCTGTTCATCAGTACTAATCTTGCGATCGGCTACACGATCTCGACGCTGGTGCAGAATCAGCTCCAGGCCATGCAGATGTCGATGATGTTCTTCCTGCCGAGCATTTTGTTGTCGGGCTTCATGTTTCCGTTCGCGGGCATGCCGGTCTGGGCGCAATATGTCGGCGAGTGCCTGCCGCTGACGCACTATTTGCGCATCGTCCGCGCCATCATGCTGAAGGGCGCGACCATGCAGAATTTGCGGTTCGATGCGCTGGCACTAGCGGTCCTGATGCTGCTCGCCATGACCATTGCCGTGACGCGCTTCCGCCGCACGTTGGATTGAGGCACAATGCCCCGGAATCGAGGGGTGGAATGGTTAGGTTCGCGAGCAGGAAGACGCGGCAGCACGCCGTGCTATCGGAGGATTTCGAGCGCGAGCTGACGCGAGAGGTGCTGCGCACCGAGCTGTTGCGGGTGCGGACGCTGATCCTCACGGGCTGCGTCATGACCGTGTTTCTCACTGCCATCTATCTGCTCGATCCAGCCGTCGTGAACCGGGTCTGGCGCGGGACGGAAGGCCTAGCCGAGGTCTACGGCCTGCTGGTCGGTTTCATCGTGTTCGAGGTCTGGGTCCACGTCCAGATCAGAAAGAACCTCCGGCTCGATCGCGACCTCCCGGTGATCAGGCGCTATATCGGTGCACTGATCGAAACGTCGCTGCCGACGCTGATCTTGATCCTGCAGATCCGGACCATGGGCGCGAGCCAGGCGCTCGGCTTTGCCGTGCCGCTGATGTACTTCATCTTCATCATTCTCTCGACATTACGGCTGGATTTTCGGCTTTCGACCTTCACTGGCTTTGTCGCTGCAGCCGAGCTGCTCGCCGTGGCGCTGATCTACGATCGCGCCAGCGGCGTCGGTGAGCCGCAGACCTATTTCCATGCGGTGCGCAGCACCATCATCCTGGTCTGCGGCGTGCTCGCGGGCGCGGTCGGTGCGCAACTCCGGCGTCAGTTTGCTGCGAGCATTGCCGCGGCCACCGCGCGCGACCGGGTGACGAACCTGTTCGGCCAGCACGTTTCTCCTCAGGTGGTGGAGCGGCTGATGGCGGCGGGAACCAGAGCAGGCGGCGACCTTCGCCGCGTCGCCGTGATGTTCGTCGATTTCCGCGGCTTCACTGCCGGGCGCGCAGACGCGCACCCCGCAAGAGGTGGTCGACCGGCTCGATGGCGCCTTCGCCGTGCTCGTCGATATCCTCGATCGCGAGGGCGGCATCGTGAACAAATTTTTGGGCGACGGCTTTCTGGCACTGTTCGGCGCGCCGCTGGAGGCCTCCGACGCCGTGCATCGCGCGGTCGCCGCAGGCCGCGAGATGCTGACCGCGATGGGCCGCATCAACGCCGAGACGAGCTGGCCGCTCAGAATCGGAATCGGCATCCATTTCGGCGAGGTCGTCGCCGGCAATATCGGCTCGCCCCGGCGCAAGGAATATACGGTCATTGGCGACACCGTGAACTTCGCCTCGCGGCTGGAGGCCCTGAACAAGGAGTTCGGCTCGCAGCTCTTGATCTCCGCGGCCGTTCGCGAAGCGCTTGGTGAGGACTGCGACGATGCCGTCGCGCTCGGCGAGGTAGAGGTGCGGGGCTATGAGCAGAAGGTGGCGGTGTTTCAATTGGGGTAACGCGCCGTCAATGCAAGTTGCCTTTCGTTGAAGCGGGTCGCGCTTCGGTGAGGGCGGGTGATGAACTATCTCTGCTAGCTTTCGGGTCTTGCATTTGTGGAAGCCGCTTCTCGGCTTTCAACCCGTCACCGCAATTGCTCCGATTGCTCCGAATATTGGGGCATGACGGACGACGTCGACGGCTTGTAGACTGCCGGCGACGCGGCCGGTCGCGGTCGCGACTTGCATGAGGAAATGAAGATGCAGCGCCGCTACATCACCGTCGACGTGTTCACCGACCGCGCCTTCGGCGGCAACCAGCTCGCCGTGGTGCTCGATGCCGGCGGGTTGTCGACCACGCAGATGCAGTCGATCGCGACCGAGTTCAACTATTCCGAGACGACCTTCGTGCTGCCGCCGCGCGACAAGGCGAATGATGCCCAGGTGCGCATCTTCACGCCGGTCAGGGAGCTTCCTTTCGCTGGCCATCCCAATGTCGGTACCGCCTTCGTGCTGGCGACGATCGCGAAGGAGCCGAAGTCGTGCCTGCGGTTCGAGGAGAAGGCCGGGCTGGTGCCGGTCGATATTTTTCGAGAGCAGGGCCAGGTCATCAGCACCGAGCTCACAGCGCCGCAGCCGCTGTCTCGGCTGTCGCAATTGTCTGCCGCTGATGCCGCGCGCTGCATCTCGCTCAGCGCTGAGGACATCAAGGTCGACCGTCACGCGCCGCAGGTCGTCAGCGTTGGAACGCCGTTTCTGGTGATCGAGGTGCATTCGCGCGATGCGCTCAAACGGGCGAGGCCCGACGCGGCGGCCTTCGGCAAGATATTTCCGTGCGACGGCGCATTCTCGGCGTGGTTCTATACGCGCGATGTGCCTGCGGCAGAGGCGCCTTGCGAGCGCCAGGCGCGGATGTTCATGCGCGGCGCCAGCGGCCTCGTGGAGGATCCCGCCACCGGCAGTGCCACGGTCGCAGCCGCCGCGCTGTTCGCCGATCTCGATTCAACGCGCGACGGTGAATTGAAGCTGACGGTCGGCCAGGGCTTTGACATGGGCAGGCCGAGCATCCTGCTGACGCGCGTGCGCAAGCAGGACGGCAAGATCGTCTCAGCCCATGTGGGCGGCAGCTGCGTGCAGATGATGGAAGGGACGTTCCGGTTGGCGGGTGAGGGATAGGCCTGTCCACCCGTCATTTCGGGCTCGCGCCACGGCCGAAGATAAGCCCGTCATCCTGACGTGCGAGCACTTGCGGGCCTCCAAGGATGCACGGCTGCTGCATTGGCGTCACGCCGTCGTCCTTCGAGGGCCGCTGAGGAAGCGGCCACCTCAGGATGACGGCTACGGTTAAAGCCGTCGTTTCGTCCTCCCGCGCGAAGAGGGCTAGACCTGCCGGCCCGCCAAATTCCTCACCTCTACCCCATCCCGCTCCTCGATCACCTCCGCGATCATCTGGCGGTGGCAGTGGGTGTGGTCGCGCTCGTAGCAGAGCAGGCACACGGGGCCTGCCTTCTTCACGAGCGCCGCAAGCTCGTCCATCTCTTCCCTGGCCTGCGGCGTCTTCAGGTGCTTTGCGTAGATCTTTTCCAGCACATCGTATTGCCCGCTGCGGGCGGCGAGGCGGCCTTCCTTGGGTGTGCCGAGGGCGGCGAGATGGACATAGGCGATGCCGCGTTCATCGAGGCCTGCGGATAACTGATTCTTGGAAAAGCCGGGCCGGCGCGATGACGTCACCGCGCGCACGTCGACAACGAGCTTGACGCCGGCTCGCTCCAGCTCGTCGAGCACGGCCTTGGGCGGCGTCTGCTCATAGCCGATGGTGAAGAGTTTTTTTGCCTTTGCCATGAAACACCTCAGGTCACTCGCGCGATCAGTTCCATGGCGCCGGCCGGCGCGCGCACCTTGCCCTCGTGGATGACATAGGCAAACACGTCGCGTGGCTCCTTCTTCGGCTTGGCCTTGTCGACCTTCGGCAGGTCATCGGGTTCATTTCCCTCGGCCCAGTCCTGAAACCGCTTGGCCCACGCATCGAGCTGCTTCGGCGGATAGCAGGTCTTGATCTCGTCATTGCCCTTCTGGAGCCGCGCATAGACGAAATCGCCGGCAACGTCGGCGATCGCCGGATATTTGCCGTGTTCGGCGAACACGACGGGCGTCTCGAATTCGCGGATCAGCGCGACGAAGTCTGGCGTGCAAAAACTGTCGTGGCGGACCTCGACGACATGGCGCAGCGCGCGCCCCTCGAGCTTGCGCGGCAACAGCTCGAGGAACTTGCCGAAATCGGCGCCGTCGAATTTCTTGGTCGGCGCGAACTGCCACAGCACCGGCCCAAGATGATCGCCGAGTTCCAGCACGCCGGAATCATAGAAACGCTTGATGGAATCGCCGGCTTCCGCCAGCACGCGGCGATTGGTGGCGAAGCGCGGTCCCTTCAATGAAAACACGAAACCCTCCGGTACTTCGCCTGCCCATTTGCGAAAGCTCTCCGGCTTCTGCGAGCCGTAATAGGTGCCGTTGATCTCGATCGAGGTCAGCTTCGAGGCCGCGTAGGACAGCTCCTTCGCCTGCGTCAGCTTCTCCGGATAGAACACGCCGCGCCAAGGCTCGAAAGTCCAGCCGCCGATGCCTATGAAGATGTTGCCGGATTTTTTGGACGCGGTTTTTGCTTTGGCCACGGGAGGACTCGCATCGAGGGGAGGGACCTCATCCTAGTCAAACCAGATGTGATTGGCCAGTTGCGACGCCCCGTCTAAGGTCGCGACAGGACCCGCAAAAAAAGGAGAACAAGATGCGGATGCTGATGGTGGGAGCGGCGCTCGTTATGATGACATCTGCTGCCATGATATCTTCAGTCATGGCCGACGATGACGATGCCAAGGGTGCGCAGAAGCTCGCCATGCAGGGCCGCGACGATTACTGGCATTGCCTGGCGCGGGAATATTCGCGTGATAGCAATCAGGGCAAGTCTGAGCAGGATTTCGGCCGCTCGGTCGCCGGCGCCTGTCCGTCGGAGCGGCAATATTACCGTGTGGCACTGCTCGACTTTCTCACCACGCAGTATCCGACCATTGATGGCGGCGCCCATCTCGCCACCGCGAACAGGGCCGTGGAAGCGGCGCAGAAGGACATCGTGACGGCCTTCGTCAAGCACAGGCCGCCCCAGAAATAGCCCCCTTGAGTGTTGGCGTCCCGCAAGCCCTTCCGGCTGTGCGCTGATCCATGGTATCAGTGGGGGCATCTGGAACAGGGATGGGTTTCCATGTCGTCTGAGTCGGTGGGTGGCATTTTGGGGGCGATCGTCGCGGCGATCGTGCTTGCGGTCGCCGTCGTCTTCGGGCCGATCGGCCAGTACGGCAAGCCGCCCAAGCCCGTGAAAGTTGACCCGGCCGCGGCTACGGCGCCGGCGGCCCCTGCCGCGCCCGCGCCACGCGGGCCGGTGATCAAGGAAGTCCCGAACCAATAAAGGCCTGAAAAGGGCGCCTTTCGCCCCTTGCAAACCGGCTTTGTAGTTCCTATTTAGTTTCTAACGGCGACGTTGAGCGAAAAACTCCGGCGCTGGAACGACCTTGGGATAGCTCAGGCTGCGCCGGATGTACGCGCGGCCCGCCGTTCCGGGGTCGTTGGCATTTTAGGGCCCCTTTTGGGCCGTTCTCCAGAGAACCCCCGGCTTGGTAGCGCAAGTTCTTGGTAGCGCAAGTTCTTGGCAGCGCAAGACGCGGCGGATATACGCTGCCCTCATGAACGAAGCGATCAGACCGGGCTCCGACAACACGCCGCATGCCCCGCAGGCGGCTTCCCCATCGCCGGAATTGTCGGTCGTCGTCCCGACCTTCAACGAGCGCGACAATGTCACGGTGCTGTACCGGCGGCTGGAGGCAGCGCTGGCCGGCATCGCCTGGGAAGTCGTGTTCGTCGATGATAATTCGCCTGATGGCACCTGGGACATCGTGCGCGCGCTGGCCCGGCGCGACAGCCGCGTGCGCTGTGTCCGCCGTATCGGCCGCCGCGGCCTGTCGGGGGCCTGCATCGAGGGCATCCTGGCCTCAAGCGCGCCCTATGCGGCCGTGATCGACGCCGACCTCCAGCACGACGAGACGCAGCTGCCGAAAATGCTGTCGCTGCTCGCGAGCGGGCAGGCCGAGCTCGTGGTCGGCAGCCGCTACATCGAGGGCTACAAGAGCGAAGGCTTCAACAAGCAGCGCGCCGGCGCCAGTGCATTGGCGACCGAACTCGCCAGGAAGGCGCTGCGGGTCGAGATCGCCGATCCCATGAGCGGCTTCTTCATGGTTCGCCGCGACCGCTTCGAGCAGCTCGCGCCGAAACTTTCTGTGCACGGCTTCAAGATCCTGCTCGACCTCGTCGCGAGCGCGAACGGCACCTTGCGCGCCATCGAAATTCCCTACACGTTCGGAGAGCGCCAGCGCGGCGAAAGCAAACTCGATTCCATGGTCGCGCTGGATTTTCTCGGCCTGGTGCTGGCGAAGTTCACCAACGATGCTGTCTCGCTACGCTTCCTGCTGTTCGCGATGGTCGGCGGCATCGGCCTCGTGGTGCATCTCACCACCCTGTTCATATCGCTTGAGCTGTTCAAGCAGCCGTTCGCGGAAGCGCAGGCCTCCGGCGCCATCATCGCGATGACCAGCAATTTCGTCCTCAACAACTTCCTCACCTATCGCGACCAGCGGCTGAAGGGCTTTGCGCTGCTGCGCGGCCTGATCGCGTTCTACATCGTGTGCAGCGTCGGCCTGCTCGCCAATGTCGGCGTCGCCTTCTCGGTCTACGACCAGGAGCCGATCTGGTGGCTTGCGGGTGCGGCCGGTGCGCTGATGGGCGTGGTGTGGAACTACGCGATGTCCGGACTGTTCGTCTGGCGCAAGAAGTAGCTCACGATGGGCGGGGCTGACGCGCGGATCGTCCGCAATACGGCGCTGGTGATCCTTGCGCTGGTCGGCTTGCGGCTCGTCGCAGCCGCCTTCACGCCGATCACCTTCGACGAAGCCTATTACTGGATGTGGTCGAAGAACCTCGCCGGGGGGTATTACGATCACCCGCCGATGGTTGCCTACGTCATCCGCGCCGGCACCATGATCGCCGGGGACACCGAGTTCGGCGTCCGCCTGGTATCGATCCTGCTCGCGCTGCCGATGAGCTACGCGATCTATCGCTCCGCCGCGATCCTGTTCGGCGGCGCGCGGGTGGCGGCGACCAGTGCCATCCTGCTCAACGTGACGCTGCTGGCCTCGGTCGGAACGCTGATCGTCACGCCCGATGCGCCGCTTCTGGTTGCCTCCAGCTTCGTGCTGTTCTTTCTCGCAAAAGTGCTGGAAACCGGTCGCGGCGTCTGGTGGCTCGCGGTAGGCGTAGCCGTCGGCGCGGCGCTGTTGTCGAAATACACCGCGATGTTCTTTGGCCTGGCGATCCTGATCTGGCTCGCGACCGTGCCGAAACTGCGGCATTGGTTTCTCTCGCCCTGGCCCTATCTCGGTGGCCTCGTTGCGCTCGCGCTGTTCTCGCCGGTGATCCTCTGGAATGCGGACCATCAATGGGTCTCGTTCGCAAAGCAGCTCGGCCGCGCCAAGATCGAGGACTTTCGGCCGGTCTTTATCGCCGAGCTGATCCCGACCCAGATCGCGTTCGCAACTCCGCTCGTCTTCATCCTCGGCGCAATGGGGCTGCACGCGCTGACCTGGCGCCGCGCCGGCGCGCTGGCCTCGCGCGTGCTGATCGAGACGATGTTCTGGACCGTCGTCGCCTATTTCGTCTGGCATTCGCTGCATGCCCGCGTCGAGGCCAACTGGTTCGCGCCGGTCTATCCGCCCTTCGTTATCGCGGCGGCCGCCGCCGCCAATCTCGTGCGGTGGAAGCCGCGCCAGCGGCGCCTGGCGGATTTCTGCCTGCGCTGGGCTGCGCCCGTGGGCATCGTGATGTTTGCCGCGCTGATCGTGCAGGCCAACACCGGTTGGCTGTCCCTCTATCGCCGCGATGCGACCGTGCGCAGCGTCGGCGTCGGCTGGCGCGAGCTTGCCGCGGAGATCGAAGCCGTGCGCGCCCGCAATGGCGCGACCTGCGTGCTTGCGCCTGACTACGGCACCACGGGCTGGCTCGCCTTCTATTTGCCGCGCGGCACCTGCGTGGCCCAGCAGAACCAGCGCATCCGCTGGGTCAACATGGCCGAGCCAGATCCAAAGCTGCTTGCCGGCAAACTGATCTATGTCGACGAGCTGCGCAGCGACGGCCATCCCGCCGTCCACGACCTCTTTGCGAAGGTGACGCAAATTGCGCAATTGCAGCGCAAGCGCGGTCCGCTCGTGGTCGAGACCTACGGCATCGATCTGCTCGAAGGCGCCAAGGGCGACGTGCTGGACCGCTCGCCGCCGCCGGAAGCGCGGTAGCTCTTCGTCGGGACAACGGCGGAGCGTTCAGTCGATCATCTCAGCCTTGGTCATGGCCTGGTTTGGCCTGTTCTGGTCGCGCCAGAACCACACGGTCACGATGCCGGAGCGGCCGCGGACCTGCGTGAGCAGGGGGCCCGTCAGAATGCCGTCGGGAGCGCCGTGGAAGTCGGCCGTATCCAGCAGAACATCGCTGAGCGCGAGCCGCGCGTCGTTCTGGACGGCGACCTCCATTAACCGGCTCGCGACGTTGACGGTGTCGCCCGTCGCCGTGATGTGCTGATGGCTTTCGCCGAGGCGGGAGGCGACGATCGGGCCGAAATGCGCGCCGATCTTGAAGCCGAGCTGATCCCTGATCGCAGGGGGCAATGACACGATCCAGCGTTCGACGCCGCGGTGCAGGTCGATCGCGCATTTCAGCGCGCGTGCGGCGTCGTCGGGCATCGCGCCGGGCAGGCCGAACAGGATCATGGCGCCGTCGCCGAGAAAGCCGCTGATCATGCCGCCGCAATCGACCGCGGCCTTGTCGATCAGCGCGTGAAACGCCTTCAGAATGTCCTGGAGCTCGTCCGGATCGATTCGCTCGCTCAGCGCCGTGAAACCGGAGAGATCGATGAAGACCACGGCCGCGTCCCTGCCGGACGGGTTTTGACAGGAAATTCGGATCGCGCGCCAGCCAGTCCTGCACGGCGGGTGCCTGGAATTGCGCGAGCGACCGGCTCTTCGCGGCAAGATATTGCGTGCGCCGGCCTCCCGCCCACAGCTGCACGCCGCCGAAGACCACCACCGGCGGCACTGCCGCGGCGAGCGTGGTCGCGGCATTCAGCCAGACGCCGTGCGTGAACGCGAACAGATTGAGCCCGGCCCAGGCGATCATCACCCCGGCCGCCGCGACGAGGCCGAGTGCGCTGCGCCGCCAGGCGAGCAGGCCCACCAGCAGCATTGGCAACAGGATCGCGATGAGCGCGTCGGCGATGTGGACCTTGCGGTCACGCACGATGCCGTCACCGGCGACGAGATGGGTGATCGCGGTCGAGACCACCTCGACGCCGGGCATCAGGGAATCGAACGGTGTCGGATAGAAGTCACCGCCGCCTGCGACCGAGGCGCCGATCACGACAATCCGGTTCTCGATCGCGGAGCGATTGAGCGTGCCGTCGAAGATGCTCTGCGCGCTGACAGTGCGGATGGTGCGGCGCGGGCCGTAATAGGTGATCGGCAGCGCGAAATCGGTGTCGGTCGGCACCGTGTGGTCGCCGAGCAGGAGGTGGTCCGGCGCGATCGTCAGCGGCTTGTCGAGCGCGCGTATCGCGACGCGCAGCGGAAATGACAGCTCGACCTTGTCGCTCGTCCGGAACAGCATCGGCACCGAGAGCGGCGAGCCCGATTGTCCGGTCGCAACGTTGACGACGCCGACCTCGGCGTGGTCGGCGAATGCCGGCAAGGGCAACAGGAAGCGCTCGGCCTGCGGCAGCACGGCGAGGGGACCGTCGCTGCTCGGCGCCACGGTCTCGCTGGCGGACGGAAAAATCGCCGCGGCGGCGAGGATCATGGGACCCGTAGCCAGCGTATTTGCCAGCGTGGCGTCACCGATCGCAGCGCTGCGGTCGACCAGCAGCAGGTCGATCGCGACGACCTTCGGCTTGAACTGCACGATGGTGTCGACGACACGGGCGAGATCGGCGCGTGGCAGGGGATAGCTGCCGCCGCGCTTGACCACGGTGTCGTCGATCGCGACGATGGTGACGAGATCGGGTGGAGCCCGTACGCCGCGGACCTGCGTCCGCCAATCCGTCAGCATCGCCTCGAGGCGATCGAGAAAGCGAAGACGACCGTTGGCGTGGCCGGCATAGATGCCCGCGCCCCACAGGGCGGTAAGGGCGAGTGCCACCAGGATCTGAACGCGTCTTTTCATCACGTCGTACTGCAATCTTCTCTGTTGTCAGGGCCTGACTGATCGGGCCGTATCGACCAAGCCTTATTGGCCAAATCCTATTGACCGAGTCTTGCCATCAGCGCGTCGACGCGCGGCTGGCCCCATGTCTTGACGGTCAACGGACCGGTCGCTTCCACGTCGACGCCTTCGCCGGGGGCTAAAACGACGCCGCGTCCGCGGCTCCTGCGGCTGACGCCGACACGGCCGTCGGCGACGAAGACGGAGGTCTTGGCCTCCGTGACATCGACCGCCCATTTCGTGCCGCGCACCGCGGCGATCGCCTGCGGCGTCAGCACCTTGAAGGGGGTGCCGCCGGGCTTCTTGGGGACCTCGACCAGCAGCGCTTTGCTGCTCAACTCCACGGAGTCTATATGTCCGTCGCGGTTGGCGTCCTTAAGTTCAAATCTGGCGCCGCTTTCCGCAACGATCGTGATGCCGTTGTCGCAACGCCAGGTCCGTGTGCCAGCGGCCGACGGTGACGCGGTGCAGCCGGCATTGGCAGCAGGCTGCGCAATCGCAGATCCGATCAACAGAAACGACGATGCCAGAGTGAAAAATCCAGCGCGTGCGATCGCTCTCATGCCAGCCTCCGTTTGCGTGCCCGGCGCAGTTCAAGGCGATGTTGATACGGTACCGTATCGTACGCAGAGGCTGCTGAAAAGTGCCGAGGCAGCAGCTATTTTCTCGGCACGGTTTTTTCCAGACCGGTGCGATCAACTTTCGGTCAGGGTCTTTCTCCTCCCACCGTTCTGACGGGGAGAGGCGAAGCACATCGCATCACGCGCGGAGTGACAAAGGCGGCGTCCACCAGCCTGGCGCAACGCTTCGCCGCTATGGTCGGTGGCATTGAAGACCACGAAAACGACTTGGTTGGATGCGTTTAGAAATGCGGTCGGAGACGTTCGCTGACCGCACCGATCCGGCCGAGAATTATAGTTAACAGATGCGCTTAAGTCCGTAGTTCTGCGGGCTTTTTTCCCGAAATGGGACGACGTTAATGCATTGCCCCACATTCGCCCGAACTTAATCCGCATTTAACTAAAAGTGGCCCTAATGACGCTCCGGCCCTCTGCGAGATGCTGTTCCCGGATCGTGACCAGCGGCGCTTCGATGGGGGATTGAGTGACACCGTTCTGGACGCAAGGCGAATGAGTACGAGTATCGCTGCGCAAGGTATCGCGGCACGGAAGTCCAAAGAATTATCGAGCAATTCTTATCGGAAGCCTTCCCGAAAAATGACCACCCAAAACGCGCTTGGCGCCGCCGTGATCGGCTGCGTCGTGCTTGGTGCGGGCTGGACCGTCTACAGCAACATTTTTGCCGCCAGCGTCTATCCGACCGTCGGCAGCAGCGCCTACGACGAGCCCGTGATCAAGCGGGCGCCCAGGGTCGCACTGCGCGAAGCCGGTGAGGCCGTCAAGGAAGCCTTTGCGCTCTTGCCCGACCGGTTGCAGGTGGCCGCGCCAATCTCGCGCGAGATGTTCAACGATCGCTTTGCCGCCGCTGCGACCCAAGGCGTGACATCGAATGCAGCGAGCGCCGCGCCCGCAACCAAGGTAGCCGAAGCCACGGCGAAGCCGAGCGTGATCGCGAGGGTCGCGGAAGTCCTGAAGTCAGGTCCCGCCAAGATCGCTGACGCTGCGAAGTCCAAGCGCGCCGACGCGCCGGTGCAGCTTGCCTCGGCAGATCCGGCCGAAAATCGTGCCGGCGCCGGAGGCGAAGCCAAAATCGTTCGCCGATCGCGCCAAGGCCGCGGTGATGTCGGTTACCAGGCCGCGGCAGTCGATGGTGGAAAAGCTCTGGGGCAAGCGTGAGCCGTCCGGCGCCCTGCTCGCCTATGCCTCGGCTGATGCGAGCGTGACCGCTTCCATCGCGCCGAAGGAGCAGAACCCCATGCTCGGCGGTTCGGCGCCTTATGACCGCTCCACCGCGGTCTACGACATCAGCGCGAAGACGGTGTATCTACCCGACGGCACCAAGCTCGAGGCGCATTCCGGCCTCGGCTCTAATCTCGACGATCCCCGTTCCTCGCGCATCCGCATGCGTGGCGTGACGCCGCCACATATCTACGACCTGAAGCCGCGCGAAGCGCTATTCCACGGCGTTCCCGCGCTGCGCCTGACCCCGATCGGCGGCGAGAGCGCGATCTACGGCCGCGACGGCCTGCTCGCGCACACCTTCATGCTCGGCCCGAATGGCGACTCCAACGGCTGCGTCTCGTTCAAGGACTACTACGCGTTCCTCGACGCCTATCGCAACAAGGGCATCCGCAGGCTCGCGGTTCTGGCGCGAGTGGAGTGATCTCGGCTCATTCCAGATGATATAAAGGGCCGCTTGTTGCGGCCCTTTTTCGCGCTTCGTTTCAGCCCGGCTGCGGTCGTTATGGAACCCTCACATCTGGCGGTCGTGGCATCCCGTCACGCCGGGCTCGCCGCCACGGTCTTGCGCAGCGCCATCTCGGTTGCGATCGCCTCCCGCACTGCGGGGCGCGCCTGCATGCGCGCGAGATAAGCCGACAAGGACGGCCATTGCGCAATGTCGACGCCTGCCGGACGGAGCAGCAGCAAGGCCCAAATGAGGTGGGCATCCGCGACGGTGAATCTGTTACCGATCAGGAATTCGCGGTCCGCCAGATGCGTGGCTGGCACCGACAATGTCTGTGTAATCCTTGCCCGCGGCTTGGCGAGCGAGCCGTCGTCCTTGTACCAGAAGGTCGGAAACAGGAACGCCTTGTGGATCTCGGCGCCGATGAAGCTCAGCCATTCCTGCAAGCGGTAGCGGTCGGGATCGCCGAAGCGCGGCGCGAGGCCGGCCTCGGGTTTCAGATCAGCGATGTATTGCAGTACCGCCGCGCTCTCGGTTAGCCGCTCGCCGTTCTCCAGAACCAGGACCGGCACCGCGCCCTTCGGCGACACGCCGAGGAAATCGCTGCCGTCGTCCACGACTGTCTTGGTCCAGATATGGGCGAGGAGATACTGCGCCTCGACGCCGGCCTCGGTCAGCGCGATACGGCTGGCGAGCGAGCAGGCCATCGGGAAGAAATAGAGTTGCAGCATCACGAACGCTCCGTCAGCTTAGCGCATCGCCGCGCGCAATGATCGCGAAGCGATCCGACAATTCGGCCAACGCGACCTCGTGAATGGTCCTTGCGGCGAGCGTTCCGCCGCGGCCGTCGGGCAGATCGCGCGTGGCGCAGGAATCGGCATCGATCGTCGTGCGAAAGCCGAGGTCGAGCGCAGCCCGGGCGGTCGAGCTGACGCACATATGCGTCATGAAGCCGGCCAGCACGATGTTCTTGCGTCCGCTCGCGGCGAGCTGCGCCTGCAGATCGGTGCCGGCGAAGGCGTTCGGCAGCTCCTTCTCGATCACGAGCTCGCCCGCAAGCGGCGCGAGCTCGGCGACGATGGCGCCGCGATCGGCGGCGCGATCGAACAGGCTGCCGGCGCGGCCCTTGTGCGCGATGTGGAAGATCGCGGCGCCCGAGTTTCGGGCGCGGGCGAGAAGCTTCGCAGCAAGGGCGATTGCGGGCTCGGCGTCGGGCAAAGCGAGGGGGCCGGCGCGGTATTCGTTCTGGATGTCGATCAGCACGAGGCAGGCCTCGGCAAGCTTGGGCGGATTGAGATCGGCGCCCGACAATTCGAGCAGGGTTTTTGGAGCGGTCATGCTGGTCAAGCCTTCTAAGGGAGTATCGGTGACGCGACATTAGCGCGGCGGCGGCCTGCCATTGTGCAGGACTATTGCAGCTTATGGCTGCAGATTTGCAGCCACCGGGCGCGCCTGCTAGGCTCGTGCCCATGAACTGGGACGATCTGCGCATCATCGCCGCGGTGAGGGACGAGGGCACCTATGCCGGCGCCAGCGCGCGACTGCGCATCGACGAGACGACCGTCGGCCGCCGTCTCGCGCGCATCCAGCGCGATCTCGGCGTACCGCTGTTCGATGCCCTCGACGGCCTGCGGCGGCCGACCCGGCATTGCGAGGCAGTGCTCGAGCATGTCGGTGCGATGGCAGCGCACGTCGCCGCGATTGATCGCATCGGCGAGAGTCAGCCCGGCCCGGTCGGCCGCCTGCGCATCGCCTCGACCAATGCGGTCGCCGAGGAGCTGCTGGCGCCGCATGCCTGCGCGTTCCTGCGCGATCACCCCGGCCTCACCCTTCAGTTCCTCACCTCCAGCGGCAACGTCAAATTCTCGCGCTGGCAGGCCGACCTCGCCATCCGCTTGCGGAAGCCGGAGAAAGGCGACTTCACCATCTCCAAGCTCGGCGAGGTCAGACTGTATTTCTTCGAGCCCATCGATTTCGGGGGTGGCGAGCCTGTCGTGTGCGGCTTTCCCGATGAGCTCGACGCCATTCCCGAGGCGCACTATTTGCGCGCCAGGCGGCTGACAAACGCGCGCTCTGTAACCGACAATGTCCGCATTGTCCGGACCATGATCCAGTCGCACCAAGCCGTCGGCGTGCTGCCCGAACATAGCTGCGGAGGATTGCTCTCCGACCACAGTCTGCGCGCCACGCTGCTGCCCCGGCGCCGCGACGTTTGGCTTTTGGTACAGAACCACCTCAAGCGCGATCCCGCGACGCGGCTCACCATTGAATGGGTGCGCCACTGCTTCAGGGATCTTTCGCGCGACTGATCGCCCGCGGCTGAGTGTGAACGCGATCCACACGCCGCGCGACCAAGTTATGAGATTGCGCTCGCGCGAAGGTTGCGTAGCCTGGCGACGACCACAGGCTTGATCGGGGCAGGTGCATGACCACTCTCCAGGACACCACCCAACCGCAGGGCAAATCGCGGGAATGGAAGGCGATCGTTATCCTGATCCTCTTGATCCCGGTGCTGTGGTCGCCGCCGTTCCTGTTTCGCATCTTCCTGTTTCAGCCGTTCAACATCCCGTCCGGCTCGATGAGGCCGACGCTGGTCGTCGGCGACTATGTGTTCGCCGCCAAATATGCCTATGGCTATGGCCGCTATTCCTTTCCTTTCGCGCCGTCATGGATCTCGGGTCGCGTCTTTGCGGCCGAGCCCGAGTTTGGCGATGTGGTGGTGTTCCGGACGCCGAAGGACAATTCGGTCGACTACGTCAAGCGCGTGGTCGGGCTGCCCGGCGACCGCATCCAGATGCGGCAGGGCCAGTTCTTCCTCAATGACCGCCCGGTGACGCGCGTCGCTCTCGCGAGCGTGCCCGGGGGCTCCGCCTGCGGTGTGGATGCCGGCACCGGGATCAAGCGCTGGCGCGAGACCCTGCCGAACGGCGCGAGCTATGTGACATATGACTGCGTCGACAACGGTTATCTCGACAACACCAGCGTCTTCACGGTGCCATCAGGTCATTTCTTCGCGCTTGGCGACAACCGCGACAACTCCACCGACAGCCGCATGATGTCCGTGATGGGGTTCATCCCGATGGACAATCTCGTCGGCAGGGTGACGCGGATCTTCTGGTCGCTCGACGAACACGGCGAGCCGCACATGGAGCGGCTGGGGAAGGTGTGGTGAGGCCTCCCGTCATTCTGGCGGCGCGAAACGATCATTCCCCAAAACAAAAACCCCGGCATTGCTGCCGGGGTTTCGCGTTTTGTGGTTTGCCGGAGTGGCTGGATCAGAAATCCATGCCGCCCATGCCGCCGCCCGGGGGCATTGCGGGGCCGGAGCCGCCCTTCTTGGGCAACTCGGCGACCATGGCTTCCGTGGTGATCAGCAGGGCCGCAACCGAGGCTGCGTTCTGGATCGCGGTACGCACGACCTTGGTCGGGTCGATGATGCCCTTGGTGACCAGGTTGACGTACTCGCCGGTCTGGGAGTCGAAGCCGTAAGCATACGTCTTGTTCTCCAGGATCTTGCCGACGATCACCGAGCCGTCTTCACCGGCGTTGATCGCGATCTGGCGAGCGGGCGCGGAGAGCGCCTTGCGCACGATCTCGACGCCGGTCTTCTGGTCGTCGTTCTTGGTGCGCAGGCCCTTGAGCTGCTCGGAAGCACGGAGCAGGGCGACGCCGCCGCCCGGGACGATGCCTTCTTCCACAGCCGCGCGGGTCGCATGCATCGCGTCATCAACGCGATCCTTGCGCTCCTTCACCTCGACCTCGGTCGCGCCGCCGACGCGGATCACCGCGACGCCGCCCGCGAGCTTGGCGAGACGCTCCTGGAGCTTCTCACGGTCGTAGTCCGAGGTGGTTTCCTCGATCTGCGCCTTGATCTGGGCCACGCGCGCCTCGATGTCGGCCTTCTTGCCGGCCCCGCTGACGATGGTGGTGTTTTCCTTGTCGATCATCACCTTCTTGGCGCGACCGAGCATGGCGAGCGTGACATTCTCCATCTTGATGCCGAGATCTTCCGAGATCGCCTGACCACCGGTCAGAACCGCGATGTCCTGCAGCATGGCCTTGCGGCGATCGCCGAAGCCCGGAGCCTTGACGGCCGCGACCTTCAGGCCGCCGCGGAGACGGTTGACGACCAGGGTGGCAAGAGCTTCGCCTTCGACGTCTTCGGCGATAATCACTAGCGGTTTGCCGCTCTGCACCACGGCTTCCAACAAGGGAAGCAATTCATTCAACTGAGATAGCTTCTTTTCGTTGATGAGGACGTAAGCATCTTCCATTTCAACGCGCATCTTGTCGGCGTTGGTGACGAAGTAGGGCGAGATGTAGCCGCGGTCGAACTGCATGCCCTCGACAACCTCGAGTTCGGTCTCGAGCGACTTGGCTTCTTCAACCGTGATGACGCCCTCGTTGCCGACCTTCTTCATGGCGTCGGAGAGGAACTTGCCGATTTCGGCATCGCCGTTGGCGGAGATGGTTCCGACCTGAGCGATTTCCTCGTTCGAGGTGACCTTCTTGGAGTTCTTGACGAGGTCGGCGACCACGGCTTCCACCGCCAGATCGATACCGCGCTTCAGATCCATCGGGTTCATGCCGGCGGCAACCGACTTGGCGCCTTCACGAACGATCGCAGCCGCGAGCACGGTTGCGGTGGTGGTGCCGTCGCCGGCCGCGTCAGCCGACTTGGAGGCGACTTCGCGCACCATCTGCGCGCCCATGTTCTCGAACTTGTCGTCGAGCTCGATCTCCTTGGCGACGGTGACGCCGTCCTTGGTGATGCGGGGAGCGCCGAACGACTTGTCGAGGACGACGTTGCGGCCCTTGGGGCCGAGCGTCACCTTGACGGCGTTGGCGAGGATGTCGACGCCACGCAGCATCTTGTCGCGTGCATCGACGCCGAATTTGACTTCTTTAGCTGCCATCTGGATTTTTCCTTAGGTGTCTAGCTGGGTGGGGAGAGGGGGCTGTTAGGCCGCCTTCTTCTTGGAAGCGGGGACGTCGAGGACGCCCATGACATCGCTTTCCTTCATGATCAGCAGATCGACGTTGTCGATCTTGACTTCAGTGCCGGACCACTTGCCGAACAGCACGCGGTCGCCGACCTTCAGGTCGATCGGGATCAGCTTGCCGGCTTCGTCGCGACCACCGGGGCCGACAGCGACGATTTCGCCCTGCGAGGGCTTTTCCTTGACGGTGTCGGGAATGATGATGCCGCCAGCGGTCTTCTCTTCTGCGTCAATGCGCTTGACCACGACGCGGTCGTGAAGCGGACGGAATTTCATGCAGTTCTCCTAAACGTTTGCACGGATTGATGTTTTCAGGATGTTAGCAACCGATGCCCGCGAGTGCTAAGGCGGGTGAACCTCAAATAGGCCAGGATTTTTGCGGGGGCAAGGGCTTGTACCAGAAAAATCAGCACTCAGAAGCGCTGCCTGCCAGAATTCTTTACCATCGTTAACCGGCCAACTCGGATCTTATTAGCACGGTGCCGCATCTGCTGCTAACGCATTGAATTTCAACAGCTTGTTAAACTTTTGGGCTTGAGATGGATTGTCAGTTTGCGTCACATTTCTATCTTGTGAGCGCATCTCCACCGGGTGGCTCGTAGGGCGCGTACCGGAAAGCCACCCCTTGAATATGCGCTCCTGCAAAGGAGGTTGGCATGGTCTCGCGGGTTGGGGTTGTTTCCGACGATTTCCGGAAACAGGTGCTGGGTTACGGGCTGACGACGGCGGAAATTCTCTACCGGATGCCGGATCATCGCTCGCTGCTCCAGACCTATGTCTGGCAGAACTACGACATGTTTCCGAAATTCCCGGCGCTGACGGATTTCCTGGCGTTTTGGCAGCAGAAGCTCGACGGCCCACTGTTCTCAGTGACGGTCGTGCATTCCAAGCTGATCAAGCCGGCCGAGCTGCGTGCGGTCGACGGTGTGTTTCGGTTGCATTGATCGCGGGATGCGTAGGACCTGGATGAGCGCAGCGTGATCCACCACTGTTTGTATCCTCGGAAGCGAAAGAGGTGGGTTACGCCTACGGCTAACTCACCCTACGAGTCTTTTTTCTGTGCTAGCGTCTCCTTCACAACAAAACGGGAGGCCGGCCCATGGCCAAGAAAGTAAAATCGCGCAGCGCATTGCAAGCCGCGGTGAAGAAGCGGAGTGGCGCCAAGGCCGCGCCCCGATTATCGGCGCGCAAGGCGGTGAAAGCGAAGGCGCGCACTGTCACCCCGAAAAAGCCCGTGGGTCCCAAGCAGCGCATCGCCATCAGCCATCACCGCGAGGAAGACTTCAAGGCCGACGGTCTGCGCACCTACGCGAAGTATCGCGATCTCGGCATCGCTGCTGCAAGCCACGGCCTCGCGCAAGCGCACGTGATCCGGCTGCAAGGTCCCTGCAACCCGGACGAGGTCTCGAAGCTGCACTTCCACGCCGTCGAATTCCAGATGGTCTACGTGCTCAAGGGTTGGGTGAAGACCTATATGGACGGAGAGGGCGAGACGCTGATGAAAGAGGGCAGCGCCTGGACTCAGCCGCCGAAGATCAAGCACATGATTCTGGATTATTCGGACGACGTCGAGCTGCTGGAGGTAATCCTGCCGGCGGAGTTCAGGACGGTGGAGTTGAAAGCGTAAGCTCTCTCGTCGTCATTGCGGGGAGTGGCCATTGCAATAGCGTTTCCACATCGCGCGATAGGCATCGTCCACTGCTTGCGTGTATGAGACGGGGTTGCCGGCGGCTGCAGCCTTGATCTGTCCGGGCAGTTCGCAGCGCAACTTCTGGAGGTCGCCGATCTGCGATCCACGGCCAGCCGCGATTTCGACATACGCCTCATCGCTATTCGCGACCCAGTCCGGCAGGCCAAGCGCGGTGAGGATGGAGCCCGCAGCACGGCTAGGCAGGCTGTTACCGAGCTTCGCCACCACCGGCACGCCCATCTGCAAGGCTTCCCAAGTGCTGACGCCGCCATTCTGCGGGAACGGGTCGAGGCCAATATCGACGCGATTGAACGATGCCAGATGCTCGGTTCGCGAGGTGGCTCCGAGCAGGTCGACGCGTTCGGCCGGCAACCGGCAAGCTGCAAACCGCGCCAGCAGATTGTCGCGGACCAGCCGATCGTCCAGCGCAAAATCTTTGATCAGCAGTCGCGAACCCGGCACCCGCTCGAGAATCCTGGACCAGACTTCCACCGCCTCGTCCGAAATCTTGCTGATACGGTTGAAGACGCCGAATGTGATGAAACCGTTCGAGATCGCCGGCGTTGGCGCCCGCGCAATCCCGTCCGGCAGCGGCACCAGCGTCACAAAGCATGGCAGGTCGACAACGGTCTCCGCAAACAGCGGCCGAACCGCAAAGGGAATCGCGACCGGGTCCGAGAACAGATAATCGATCGTTCGCAGCCCGGTGCCGGTGCCGTGGCCCCAGCCATGCACCTGGACCGGTGCCGGCTTCCGCGCAAACACGCCGAGCCGGTGTCCCTTGGTATGGCCGGACAGATCGATCAGGATGTCGATGCCATCGGCGCGGATTTGAGCGGCGAGGTGATCGTCGGTCCATTGCGAGGCGTCGCGCCAGCGGTCGGCGAACCCTTGAAATTCGCCAGTCGTCGCATCCGCTTTCGGCGAACAAGAGTAGCACACGATCTCGAACTGTGTCCGATCATGGTGTTGCAGGACCGGCTTGAAAATGAACGCCGCCGAATGCGCGTGAAAATCCGACGAGACATAACCCAGCACCAGACGGCGATCCGGATCGCAGCTGTTGTCATGCGGTCCTACCGCTGCTGAAGCGATCTTCGCGCCGACCCGTTCCCACCAAAGCTGCCGCGCTTGCTGATGCTGCGCAACGCTGGCGCCCGCCACAAAATCGAGCGCGAATATCAGTTGTTGGTGATCGCGTCCTCGAAGTCAGGCTTGATGGCAAGAGCCCTGTCGAAACTGGCGTGGGCTTCGTCGACCCGGCCAAGTCCCGCGAGACATTGGCCAAGCAGGATGTGGGCCTGAAAGAAAGCGGGATTGATCGCGAGAGCCTTCTCGCAATCAGGCAATGCGTCGGCAATTCCTTTGTTTCGGACCAGGACAGTGGCCCGCCCGTACCACCCGTTCGCGTTGTCGGGTGCGAGAGCGATCACCCGGTTGTAATCCGCTGAGGCTTCGTCAAATCGCAGAAGTTCCAGCCATGCAGCAGCGCGGTTCGTCAGTGCCGAGACATGATTAGGCTGGATCGATAGCGCGCGGTTCAAGCTCGCAATGGCCTCACCATAGTCGCGCAGACTGCAGAGCGCCCAGCCTCGGCCGTTATGGGCATCGGCAAGGTTTCCATCGATTGCGAGCGCCTTGTCGAAACTTTCGAGCGCTTCATGGTGAAGATCTAGGGCGAGGCATACGTTACCGAGATTGGACAGGGCAACGGCGTAATTGGGCCGCAAAGCGATGGCTTTTTTATAGCTCTCGCGGGCCTCATCATGACGTTGCAGCCCGTTCAGCGCGACGCCACGGCTCATCTGGGCTTCAGGAGACCGCGGATCCACGGCAACCGCTCGGCTTAGTAGAATTTCGGCTTGCTGATAGTTTTTGGCTTGAGACTCCAGCACGCCGAGCAAATGCAGCGCTACGAACTGATCGGGCGCAAGCTCCAGGAGTTGGCGATAGGCGGCCTGAGCCTCGGTGAGAAGCCCCGCCTTATGCAGATAGAGGGCGCGCTCGAGCAGCGGCGTCACTTCGGCTTTTTGCCGTTTCTGAATCCGGGCATTTTGAAATGCACGCTGACCAACGCCGTTGCCCATGAATCAATTCCACCCGAATCTCCAGGCGAGATTAACATGGAAGTATTGTCCGGATTGCGCTGCACTCCATCCTGGCAATGAGGACGCAAGCCTCACGCAAGCCTCACGTCAACACCCCCACGATCGCGCCCATCAAACACGTCGTCAGCGTGCCTGATACGATCGACTTCAGCCCGAGCGCGTTGATTTCCTCGCGCCGTTCCGGCGCCATCACGCCGAGACCGCCGATCATGATGCCGAGGCTGGCGAAATTGGCGAAGCCGCACATCGCGTACAGCATGATCAGCCGCGAGCGCGGATCGAGCGCATCGTGCGACAGCTTTGAGAAGTCGACATAGGCGATCAATTCGTTGAGCACGGTCTTGGTGCCCATCAGGCTTCCGGCGATGACGGCCTGATCCCAGGGTAATCCCATCAACCAGCACACCGGCGCCATCACAAGGCCAAGCAGGCGCTGCAAAGAGATCGCGGCGCCGCCGACGTTCGGCAGCAGGCCGAGGATAGCGTTGACGAGATAGACCAGCGCGACAAGCACCAGCAGCATCGCGACGATGTTGATCAGCAGTTCGATCCCCGCGCCGGTGCCTTTCACGATTGCATCCATCGTGCCGGAGACCTCCATCTCGGGATCCTCCAGCGCGCCGCCGGTGCGCTTGTCGGATGTTTCCGGAACCATGATCAGGCTGACGAGGATCGCGGCCGGTGCGCCCAGCACCGAGGCAATGACGAAATGCGCGGCGGCGTCAGGAATGAGGGGAGCAAGGAGCGTCGCATAGAGCACCAGCACCGTGCCGGCGATGCCGGCCATGCCGCCGGTCATCACCAGGAACAATTCGCTGCGGGTCATCTGCGCGAGATACGGCCGCACGAACAGCGGTGCTTCGACCATGCCGAGAAAGATGTTGGCGGCAGTCGAGAGTCCGACCGCGCCGCCGACCCCCAGCGTCCGCTCCAGCAGCCAAGCCATGCCGCGCACGACTGGCGGCAGCACGCGCCAATAGAACAAGAGCGTCGTCAGCACGCTCATGACCAGCACGATAGGAAGCGCCTGGAAGGCCAGAATGAAATCGGCGCCCGGCACTTTCAGATCGAAGGGCAGGGGCCCGCCGCCGATATAGCCGAACACGAAGGACGAACCGGCGCGCGAGGCCGTCGAGATCGCGCCCACGGCATCGTTGATGGCACCGAAGGTGCGCGCGACGACGGGCACCTTCAGGAGCACGATCGTGGTGACGAAAGTGGCGACGAGGCCGATCGCCGCCTGGCGCAGCGAGACTGCGCGGCGATTTTCGCTCAGTACCAAGGCGATCAACAGCAATGCGAAAACGCCGAGTGCCGATTGCAGCCGCAGCATGATGTCCCCAAACCCGATGATTATGGCCGCCCGTGCGTTGCAAACGCAATGCCGGGAGATTGTCGGAGCATCCCTCTGTTGACAAGCAGGCCCGCGTCAGCCACGCGGAGCACGTCGACATCAGGAGCCGGATAGTCCGAGCGTGACCGAAGAGGCGATGCCAGACCAGCCAATATCCGGAATTCCGCCGGTCAGCGCCCGCGTGCTCCTCTCCCACCGTGCCTTCCTGTTCTTCCTGCTCTCGCGCAGCCTGTCGCGCTTTTCCAGCCAGATCGCGGCGGTCGCGATCGGCTGGCAGATCTACGATCTCACAGGTTCGGCCTTCGACCTCGGCATGGTCGGCCTCGTGCAATTCCTGCCGACGGCGCTGCTGGTGTTCGTCGCTGGCCATGCCGCCGATCGCTACGAGCGCAAGCGCGTCGTCCAGCTCTGCCAATTGGTGGAAGCCGCGACCGCGCTCTATCTCGGCGTCATCACCTATCTCGGCTTGGTCAGCGAAGTGCAGATTTTTGTGGCGACCTTCGTGCTCGGCATTGCCGGAGCCTTCGAAAGTCCGACCACCGCGGCGCTGCTGCCGGCGATCGCGCCGCAGGGCTCGCTGCAGCGCGCCACCGCCGTCTCCAGCGGTGCCGCGCAGGTCGCGACCATCACGGGGCCGGCCCTCGGCGGTTTTGCCTACGCGGTCGCGCCGCATCTTGCCTACGCAATGATGGTACTGTTCTGGATCTTTGGAATGATCCTGACCGGCTTCATCCGGCCGCGCCCGCAGGCGATCGCCAAGGAGGGGACGAACTCGGACAATGTCTTCGCCGGCGTCCGCTTCATCCGCAGCAATCCGGCGATCCTCGGCACCATCTCGCTCGATCTGTTCGCGGTGCTGTTCGGCGGCGTCACCGCGCTGCTGCCGATCTATGCCCGCGACATCCTCCAGACCGGTCCGATGGGGCTGGGGATCCTACGCGCCGCGCCCGCGGTCGGCGCGCTGGCGATGACCATGGTGCTGGCCCGTCACGCCATTTCGCGGCATGTGGGCCTGCGCATGTTTCAGGCCGTGATCGTGTTCGGCGTCGCGACGATCGTGTTCGCACTGTCGTCCTGGATGTGGCTGTCGGTGCTCGCGCTCGCCATTCTCGGCGCGGCCGATACGATCAGTGTCGTGATCCGCTTCTCGCTGGTGCAGCTCGCGACCCCCGACGAGATGCGCGGCCGGGTCGGTGCGGTGAACTTCCTCTTCATCAACGCGTCCAACCAGCTCGGCCAGTTCGAGAGCGGGGTCGCCGCCGCACTGTTCGGCGCCATGCCGGCGGCCGTTCTCGGTGGCGCCTGCACGGTCGCAGTGGCGCTGCTATGGATGAAGCTGTTTCCAAGCCTGCGGCAGGTGGAGAGTTTGGAGTAGGGCGGGAGCTCTCTCCTCTCGTCATTGCGAGGAGCCCTTGCGACGAAGCAATCCAGATTGTTGCCCCGGAGGGATACTGGATTGCTTCGCTACGCTCGCAATGACAGCTGCGGAAATAGCGCAGATGAATCAATAGGGCGCCGCTACGCGCCTACTGTGCATGGGGTTGTTTTCGAGATTTTTGAGTTAGCCCCGTCCGACGAACGGCATCTTGGTGGCCATGACAGTCATGGTCAGCACGTTGGCGTCGAGCGGCAGGCCGGCCATGTAGGCAACGGCATCGCCGACCGCCTTCGCGTCCATGCGCGGCTCCTGCTTCGACGTGCCGTCGGGCTGCAGCACGCCGGGCGCCGTTGACCATGCGGTCGGTCATCGGCGTCGCCGCGTTGCCGATATCGACCTGGCCGACTGCGATGTCATACATGCGGCCGTCAAGGTTAGAGGCCTTGGTCAGGCCGGTGATGGCGTGCTTGGTCGAGGTGTAGGCCGCCGAGAACGGCCGCGGCGCATGCGCCGAGATCGAGCCGTTGTTGATGACGCGGCCGCCGCGGGGGCTCTGGTCCTTCATGATACGGAAGGCGTGCTGGGTGCACAGGAACGGGCCGGTGAGGTTGGTGTTCACCACCGCTTGCCACTGTTCGAGGGTCAGATCCTCGAAATTCACCGGCGGTGCGCCCATGCCGGCATTGTTGAAGAGCACGTCGAGCCGGCCATAGGTGTCCTTCACCTTAGCGAACAGCGAGGCAATCGAGTCCGGCTTGGTCATGTCGGCGGTGACGCAGAGGCTTTTCCCCGCCGGGCCAAGCTTCGCGGTCTCCTCGAGCATGTCGAGTCGGCGCCCGACGAGCACCACGGTGAAGCCGGTGTTCATCAGCGCCAGCGACGCCGCGCGCCCGACTCCGGTGCCGGCGCCCGTCACCACTGCGATCTTTTTCGCTTCACTCATCGTTTCCTGCCTTTTCTCTTAAATTGTCAGGTTTTGGGTTCTTTTTCGTTCTTGTAGGGCGGCCGCGGAATGTTCTGATGCGCGGCGCGCAAGGCCGCAGACCAGCGCGAGCGCAAATCGTGGAAATAGGGCTCGCCCGCCTCGATGCGGTGGTTGAGATCGGCCTCGCAGGCGTCGGCACGCACCACCAGCACGTCGATCGGCAGGCCGACGCCGAGGTTCGAGCGCATGGTCGAATCCATCGAGATCAGGCCCGTCTTCAGCGCCTCGTAGAGTTCGACGTCGTAATGCATGGCGCGGTCGAGTACCGGCTTTCCGTATTTGTGCTCGCCGATCTGCAAGTAGGGCGTGTCGGTGGTGCACTCGATGAAGTTACCCGCGGTGTAAACCATGAACAGGCGCATGCGCGCACCCTTGATCTGGCCGCCGAACAGAAAGGAGACGTCGAAGGACACGTCCTCGGATTTCAGCGCCGGCCCTTCGGTCGCGTGCACGGCCCGGATCGCCCGACCGATGCGCTGGGCCGCCTGGAACATGGTCGGCGCGTTCATCAGCGTCTCGATCTCGCCCGTGTTGGGGTCTTCGAGGCCTTCGGTCAACGTGGAGAGCACCGATTGGCTGATTGCGAGGTTGCCGGCGCTGGCGATCGCCATGATGCGGTCGCCGGGATTGGAGAAGATGTGGAGCTTGCGGAAGGTCGAGACGTTGTCGAGGCCGGCATTGGTGCGGGTGTCGGCGATCATCACCAGACCGTCCCGAACCAGGATTCCGCAACAATAGGTCATTTCCAGTCCCCGAACGCGTTTGCGCGGAATTACTAGCCAATTTCAAGGGCCGCTCCAACCCCCGATTCCCGCGGGCGGCGGGCCGAAAGCAGTCGGCCGGTGAGGGGCTTGGGTGGCGCGGCTCAGCTTTGCCGCTGGGACTGCGATTGCGACTGGCCGCTTCGGCCGGCCTGCTCGACCTTCACGGCCACCGCCAGCGTCTCGGGGCCGCCGCCATAACGGGTGCCGCGCACGGGGGCGGCGCCGAGATAATCGAGCCCGATCGCGACGCGGACATGTGCGTCGGTGGCGCAGATGCTGTTGGCGGGGTCGAAACCGACCCAGCCAAGGCCGTCAACGTAAGCCTCCGCCCAGGCATGGCCGGCGTCCTGATGCACCGTGCCGTCGGAGCGCAGGAAGTGGCCGGAGACGAACCGCGCAGGCACGCCGCCGCTGCGAGCGCAGGCGATGAAGATATGCGCGTAGTCCTGGCACACGCCGCGCTTGAGCGTGAACGCTTCCGCCGCTGACGTGCCGCTGTTGGTCGGGTCCTCGTCGAAAGTCATGTGATCGCCGATCTGCGTCATCAGCGTGTGCAGGAAGCCGAGCGTGTCGCTCTCGGCCTCGCTGCGCAGCTGGCGCGCAACTGCATTCATCCCCGGATTGACGGTGGTGAGGTCGGTGGCGCGCAAGAACATACCTGCCGGAAAGCGCTCATCGGCGCCGCGCAGCACGCCGCCGGTGTCATGGGTTTCGATCAGGCCCTCGGCGGTGATCCTGATGTCGCTGACGGGTCCGCAGGACAGCACATGGGTGACGTTGCCGAATGCGTCCTCGTGGGTGTCGAGCTTGGTGTCGGTCGAAACGTCGATCTGCCACTCCGCCACATATTGCCCGTCGTGGCTGCCGGGCGTCATGCGCAGGATCTGGATGACGCTCGTGGCCTCCGGCTCGTAGCGATAGGTCGTGGTGTGCAGGATTCGCAGGCGCATGATGGACCGTTGTTCTGGCGTCGTCGTTCCGGGCTTGCCCTGCGGGCGTCCCGGGGATGACAGCAGTATCAGATCAAATACTGCTTCGTGATGATTTCGCCCAGCCTGGCATTATCCGCGATGAATTCCTGAATGAATTCATGCACGCCATGCTGGAAAATGTCGTTCATGTTGCTGTGTTCCAGCCGGTTGCGGATGCCGCGGGCATGGCGCTGGGCGGGGCCCTGGCGGCCATAGGCGACGCCGATCTGGTCGAGATTGCGCACGAGATTGCCGTAGCAGCTTGCAAGCGAACGCGGCAGCGAGTCGTTGAGGATGAGCAAATCCGCGATCAGCCAGGGTTTCAGCGTCTCGCGATAGACCCAGTGATAGGCCGTCAGCGCCGAGACCGAGCGCAGGATCGAGGTCCACTGGTAGAAATCGAGCGGGCCGCCGACATGCTCCTCCTCGGGCAACAGCACGTGGTATTTCACGTCGAGAATGCGCGCGGTGTTGTCGGCGCGTTCGAGATGCAGGCCCATCCGCGAGAACCAATAGGCGTCGTTGCGCAGCATGGTCCGGTAGGCCGAGCCGTCGAAGCGCAGCGAGGTCTCCTGCACGAAGCGCAGGAATTTTGCGAGATCCTCGCGCGTGGAGGTTCCTCTGCTCCAGACCTCCTGCAACTCGATCCACGCCGAGTTGATGGTGTCCCACATCTCGCTCGTCAGCGCTGTGCGCACCGAGCGCGAATTCAGCCGCGCCGCCTCGATGCAATTCCTGATCGAGGACGGATTATCGGCCGAGAACGAGAGATAATCGACGACGTTGTGCTCGTTGGCTTCTTCGTACTGCTGATAGAAGCTCGCGGCGACGCCGGCGGTCAAAAGCGCCGAGTCCCATTCGTTGGTCTTGCCGATATAGGCGGCGGGAAGCGCGGTGACGCGCAGCGTCGCATCGATGGTGCGCGCGAGATACTCGGCCCGTTCGACGTAGCGGGCGAGCCAATAGAGGTTTTCGGCGGTGCGCGACAGCATCTCTCTACTCGTCCAGAATCCAGGTGTCTTTGGTGCCGCCGCCCTGGCTCGAATTCACCACCAGGGAGCCTTCCTTCAGCGCAACGCGTGTCAGCCCGCCCGGCACGATCGTGGTGCTCTTGCTGCCGGTGAGCACGAACGGCCGCAGGTCCACGTGGCGCGGCGCAAGGCCGGATGCCGTGCAGGTCGGACAGGTCGAGAGCGCCAGCGTCGGCTGCGCAATGAAGCCTTCGGGCTCGCGCTTGAGCTTTTCGCGGAAGGCTTCGATCGTCGCCTTGGTCGCGGCAGGACCGATCAGCATGCCGTAGCCGCCGGAGCCGTGCACCTCCTTCACGACGAGTTCGTTCAGATGGTCCAGCACATAGGCGAGATCCTTCGGCTCGCGGCAGCGCCAGGTCGGCACGTTCTTCAGGATCGGCTCCTCGCCGAGATAGAATTTTACGATGTCCGGCATGTAGGAGTAGATCGCCTTGTCATCGGCGATCCCGGTGCCGACCGCGTTGGCAAGCGTGATGTTGCCGGCCGCATAGGCCGACATCAGCCCGGGCACGCCGAGCGCGGAGTCGGGGCGGAAGGTGAGGGGATCGAGGTAGTCGTCGTCGACGCGACGGTAGATCACGTCAACGCGCTTCACGCCTTCGGTCGTCCGCATGAACACTTCGTTGTTCTTGACGATGAGGTCGCGGCCCTCGACCAGCTCGATGCCGAGCTTGTCGGCGAGGAAGGAGTGCTCGTAATAGGCCGAGTTGTAAACGCCAGGGGTAAGCAGCGCGACGGTTGGCTCGCCGGAGGCGCTTTGCGGCGCCACTGAGCGCAGGGCGGACAGCAACTCGTCCGGATAGCGCTCGACCGGCGCCACTCTGTGGCGGGCGAACAGGTCCGGAAACAGCCGCATCATGATCTCGCGGTTTTCCAGCATGTACGACACGCCCGAGGGCGTGCGCGCATTGTCCTCCAGCACGATGAAGTCCTCTGCATCGACCCGGACGATGTCGATGCCGGCGATGTGCACGTAGACGTCGTGCGGCACCTGCTGGCCGTTCATCTCGGGACGAAAGACCGGGTTCTGAAAGATGAGGTCGTCGGGCACGATCTCGGCACGGAGGATGTCGCGGCCATGGTAGATGTCGCGCAGGAACATGTTGAGCGCGCGCACCCGCTGCTTCAGGCCCTTCTCGAGCAGCGCCCATTCCTTGCCGGACATGATCCGCGGGATCACGTCGAAGGGGATCAGGCGTTCGGTGGATTCGGACTCCCCATAGACCGCGAAGGTAATGCCGATGCGGCGGAATAGGAGCTCGGCCTCCTGGCGGCGATATTCGAGCGCCTCGGGCGGCGTCTCCTTGAGCCAGCGTGCCAGCTCCTGATAGGCGGGGCGAAGGTCCCCACCGGGAATGTTCATTTCATCAAACGCGAGTGCCATAGATCCCGACTTGTCTCCGCAAGGCGTTGCGCCATTCGACAGGTCGTCAGGCCTTGATGGAGACCGCAACGTCCTGGCCATGCGGCAAGAGTGCATGACTTTCATGCGGTAGCAAGGGCCGGGCCAGCGCGATAAGCATGGGCAGAGGACATTTGCCGGGGATGGCCGGCGGCTTGCCTGAAAAAATGGCTGAGGACTGCTTATTTCGGCAGCAAAACCGCGTGACTTCAACGCGTTACCTCGGCAAAGTCGGCACTAAAAGTGAGGGATAGTTTATGAGCGAGATCGTCACGGCGGGCATTCTGGTTATTGGGGACGAAATCCTGTCCGGCCGGACCAAGGACAAGAATATCGGCTTCATCGCCGAATACCTGACCAATATCGGCATCGACCTGAAGGAGGTCCGGGTCGTCTCCGACGACGAGCCCGACATCATTGCCGCGTTGGATGCACTGCGGCATCGCTACACCTATGTCTTCACCACCGGCGGCATTGGCCCGACCCACGACGACATCACCGCCGACAGCGTCGCCAAGGCGTTCGGCGTCGGCATCGACCATCACCCGGAGGTGGTCGCCCGTTTCCGCGAGCGATGGAGCGAGCAGGATCTCAACGAGGCCCGCCTGCGCATGGCCCGCATTCCCGACGGTGCGGAGTTGATCCAGAGCGCGACCATCCTCGCCCCCGGCTTCAAGATCGGCAATGTGATCGTGATGGCCGGCGTGCCCTCGATCATGCAGGCGATGATGGACATCGTCTCGCCCAAGCTGAAATCGGGCGTGCGCATGCTTTCCGAATCGGTCCGCGCCAATGCGCGTGAGGGTGACATCGGCAGCCCACTGCGAGTGATC
Source organism: Bradyrhizobium sp. LM2.9 (assembly GCF_054056555.1). Taxonomy (NCBI): domain Bacteria; kingdom Pseudomonadati; phylum Pseudomonadota; class Alphaproteobacteria; order Hyphomicrobiales; family Nitrobacteraceae; genus Bradyrhizobium; species Bradyrhizobium sp. LM2.9. The sequence goes on along the minus strand of NZ_JBSRYJ010000002.1, from coordinate 2,958,475 downwards.
GCCGCCGAGCACCCCGACACCATCATCGGCAGCTATCCCTTCATGGATGAAGAGCAGAAGCCAAACACCAACCTGGTGGTGCGCTCGCGCGACGCGGACAAGCTGGCGGCAGCGATGGTGGCGGTGAAGGAAATGCTGGCGGGATTGAATATCACCCGCTAGCTGCCGGCAGACGAATTAGGAGACGACAATGGCTGGTGATGCACCGGAACTGAGCGCGCAGGAACGCGCAGGCAAGGCTTTCCCTGTCTCGTGGGACCAGTTCCATCGGGACTGCCGGGCGCTGACCTGGCGGCTCAACGAGGTCGGTCCATTCCACGCGGTGATTGCGATCACGCGCGGCGGCCTGGTGCCGGCCGCGATCGTCGCGCGCGAGCTCGGCGTGCGCGTGATCGATACGGTCTGCATCGCCAGCTACGATCACGACAAGCAGGGTGACTTGCAGGTTCTCAAGGGCATTTCAGATGCGGCGATGAAACTCGGCGGCGGCACCGGCAAGGGGCTCCTGATCGTCGACGATCTCGTCGACACCGGCAAGACCGGCAAGCTGGTGCGCGCGATGCTCCCCGATGCGCATTTCGCAACCGTCTACGCCAAGCCGAAGGGACGTCCGCTGGTCGACACCTTCATCACCGAAGTCTCGCAGGACACCTGGATATTCTTCCCGTGGGACACAGCGCTGTCCTACCACCCGCCGCTCCGCGACGGGGCGGCGTGACTATCGCGACGGCGCGGCGGAGCCATCGATGCCCCTGCAAAACCGCGTCACGCCGACCGGCGAGATCATTGCCACACCGCACCGCGGCCTGTTCACCGGCAACCGCGGCATCATCCACGATCCCGCGACGAAGACGCTGCTGAGGAAGCGCTGGTCGTCGCCGGCCTGGATCGTTTGCCTGTGTGAATTCCGCGGCTGGCGGCGGCCGGTGATGGCGCGGCGGAGCTGGACCGAGCTGTTCTTTCTCGACGAGGCCACGGCCTTTGCCGCGGGTCACCGTCCCTGCTTCTTCTGCCGCCGCGACGACGCCAAGCGCTTTCGCGCGGCGTGGGAGACGGGCAACGGCGTGAGTAATGCGCGTGCGAAGGAGATTGATGTCCAACTGCACCTGGAACGTCTGGATCATGGTCGCAAGCGCTTGCACCCGCTGCCTGCGCCCCTCGCAGAATTGCCTGACGGCGCGATGGTGCAGCAGGGCGAAGAGAGTTTTCTGGTGATACAGGGACGAGCGCTAACGTGGTCGCCTGCCGGCTATGCCCGCGCTACGGGTGAGCTGGCGAGCCCAATGCTGCTGACGCCCCCGTCCACACTGCGCGCGCTCAGTGCCGGATATCTGTTGCTGCTGCATCCCACCGCCCTGGATTAGCGGAGCGGCCTGCCTTCTTCATCCACATTTGTTCGCGCATCGCGCAATGCCCATTCGCGGATCACCTGGCGGCACCGGGTCAGTTCGACTTCGCTCGCGGCATTCGCATCCCGCGATGCGCGCTCCACCATCGCCTTGCAGGTAAGGAGCACGGAGCGATCCTCCGCGCACGCAGACGAGGTGATCGCCGCAACTGTTGCGACGACGAGCGCCGTCCGGATCACCGTCATCATCCGAGCTTCTCGCGTGCCAGGGCGGCACCGGCACCGAGCGCCATCAACTTGGCTTCGGCGATCTCCCGCCGCATCGGCGCCATGCCGCAATTGGTGGTGGCGATGATGTTGCTCTTGGGTACGAATTTCGACACAGCGTCGATCACCTGCACGACGTCCTCGGCGGTCTCCACCGTGTCGCTGGCGACATCGATCACACCGGCCTGCACGATCTTGTTCTTGAGCAGCGCGAGGAGATCGAGCGGCACCTTCGAATTGCGGCATTCGATCGCGACCTGCTGGATAGGGCTGGCGTCGATCGCAGGAAAGATCTGCTCATACTGCCGCCATTGTGCGCCGAGCGTCTCCTTCCAGTCGGTGTTGGCCTTGATGCCGTAGCCGTAGCAGATGTGCACGGCGGTGACGCAGGTCAGGCCTTGCGCCGCGCGCTCCAGCGCCTTGATGCCCCAGTCGTTGACCTCGTCCATGTAGACGTTGAAGGCGGGCTCGTCGAACTGCACGAGATCGACGCCGTCGGCCTGGAGCGCCTTGGCTTCCTCGTTCAGGAGTTCGGCGAATGCAAAGGCCATCTTGACGCGGTCGCCATAGTAGCGATCGGCAATGGTGTCGATGATGGTCATCGGGCCGGGCAGGGTGAACTTGAGCTTCTTCTTTGTATGCATCCGCGCGACGCGCGCCTCATCGGCGTGAACGCGGCTCTTCAGCCGGAGCGGGGCGACCACCTGCGGCACCATCGCCTTGTAGCGATCCTTGCGGATGCCCATCTCGACCTTGTGGGCAAAATCGATGCCCTCGATCTTCTCCAGAAAACCGTGGACGAAATGCTGTCGGGCCTGCTCGCCCTCGGTGACGATGTCGATGCCGGCGTCCTCCTGGACTTTGACGGCAAGCATGGTCGCATCGCGCTTGGCGCGGACGAGCTCGTCGCCTTGCGACTTCCATGGCGCCCAGAGCATGTTGGGCTCGGCGAGCCATTCCGGCTTCGGCAAGGAGCCGGCGATCGTGGTTGGAAACAGCATGGCGGCCCTCCCGGCGGGTTGTGTTGCGCCCCTTCCTGCCATGTCTTAACGTCGAGGTACAGAACAACAAAAGTCGCCTTGAAACCCGGGACGCCGGACCGGAAACGCCATGATCGAGTTCTTCTTCGACTGTTCCAGCCCCTGGACCTATCTCGCCTTCCACAACATCCAGCCGCTCGCCAAAGAACTCGGCGCGGAGATCATCTGGCGGCCGATCCTGGTCGGCGGCATCTTCAACACGGTCAATCCGAGCGTCTATGCGCAGCGCGAGACGCCGGTGCCGCTGAAGGCGCGCTACATGAAAAAGGACCTTGCCGACTGGACGCGCTCGGCCGGCCTGTCGATCAAGATGCCGCCGACGGTGTTTCCGGTGAACAGCGTGAAAGCGATGCGCGGCTGCATCTGGCTCGGGCAGGAATCGGTGCCTTTCGCCACGGCGGTGTTCGAGACCTATTGGGGCGAAGACAAGGACATCTCGCGGGACGCAGTGCTCGCCGAAATCTGCAGGAAGGTCGGCGTCGACGAGCAGAAATTCTTCGCGGGCATTTCCGGGCAGGGGATCAAGGACCAGCTCAAGGCCAACACCGAAGAGGTCGTCGCCCGCGGCGGCTTCGGCTCGCCGACGATCTTCGTCGGCAAGACCGACATGTATTTCGGCAACGACCGCCTGCCGCTGATCCGTGAGGCGATCCTGCGCCGCAAGGCGAGCGCGGCCTGATGGTGCGGGCTGTCGTCTGCCGCGCGCTCGGCGAGCCCGAAACGTTGCGGCTGGAGGAGTTTCCGTCGCGCGACCTGAAGCCGAGCCAAGTGCGGGTCGCGATCCGCGCCGCTGGCTTGAATTTTCCCGACGTGTTGATGGCGGCCGGCGAATACCAGCTCAAGCCGGAGCTGCCGTTCACGCCGGGTATGGAGGCGGCCGGCGACGTGACCGAGGTCGGCGCAGAGGCAAGCGGCGTCGCCGTCGGCGACAAGGTCATCGTCAAAATGCGGCACGGCGCCTTCACGGATGAAGCCGTGGTGACGCCGTCGCAGCTCACGCCGATGCCATCGACGTTCGACTATGCGGAAGCTGCGACTTATCTCGCCGGGCATGGCACTGCCTATCACGCGCTGATCGACCGCGGTCGAGTCCAGCCGGGCGAGGTGCTGCTGGTGCATGGCGCCGGCGGGGGCGTCGGCCTTGCTGCCGTCGAGATCGGCAAGATGCTGGGCGCGACCGTGATCGCGACCGCTTCCAGCGACGAGAAGCTGGCCATCGCGAAATCCCGCGGCGCCGATCATCTTATCCGCTACGACCGCGAGCCGTTTCGTGATGCGGTCAAGCGTATCACTGACGGTCGCGGGGCCGACGTCGTGTTCGATCCCGTCGGCGGCGAGGTGTTCGAGAATTCGATGCGCTGCATCGCCTGGGGCGCGCGGCTCCTGGTGATCGGCTTCACCGGCGGCATCGGTTCGGCCAAGACCAATCTGTTGCTGATCAAAGGCGCCAGCGTGCTCGGTGTGCGTGCCGGCGAAGCCGTGCGGAAAAATCCCGCGCTTGGAGAGACGCGTCTGAAGGCGCTGCTGACATGGGCGGAGGAGGGCAAGCTGCGGCCCAACATCTCGCACCGCCTGCCGCTGGAAGATTATGCGAAGGCGATGCGGCTGTTGCTTGACCGCAAGGCGATCGGGCGTGTGGCGCTGATGATGCATGGAGAAAAGTAGGGTGGGCTAGCGAAGCGTAACCCACCACTTCTCTCGAAGCGCAGAAAGTTAAGAGGCCTCACTTGTACTCCCGCTCGGTCCACCACGGGAAATAGTCCGGCATATCGCTCGACACCTTGTTCTTGAACTGCGCAGGGCGTTTCTCAAGGAACGATGTCACGCCTTCCTTCACATCGTCCGAGCGGCCGCGGGCGTAGATGCCACGGCTGTCGACCTTGTGGGCTTCCATGGGATCGTCGGCGCCCATCATGCGCCACATCATCTGGCGGATCAGCGCCACCGACACCGGCGCCGTCTTCGCCGCAAACTCCTTGGCGAGCGCACGGGCGGTCGGCAGCAGATCATCCGGGGCTACGACCTTGCTGACGAGACGGCCGGCGAGGGCTTCCTGGGCTGGGAAGACGCGGCCCGAATAACACCATTCCAGCGCCTGGGAAATGCCGACGATGCGCGGCAGGAACCAACTCGAGGCCGCCTCCGGCACGATGCCGCGCTGGGAGAACACGAAGCCGAACCGCGCGGCGTCGGAGGCGATGCGGATGTCCATCGCGAGCTGCATGGTGACGCCGATGCCGACCGCGGGACCGTTCACCGCGGCAATCACCGGCTTCAAGCATTTGAAGATGCGCAGCGTCACCTGGCCACCGCCGTCGCGCACCTGGGAATCGCTGTAGTCGACCTTGCCGTCGGCGAAGCGCTTTACGGGCCCGCGCCGTGCGTCGCGATCAAAGGTATCGGCGCCCGACGAAAGGTCTGCGCCCGCGCAGAAACCGCGGCCGGCGCCGGTGACGATGATGGCGCGGACGTCGTCGTCCTTGTCGGCGGCATCGAACGCGTCGATCAGCTCCCCTTGCATCTGCGCGTTGAAGGCGTTGAGCTTGTCGGGCCGGTTCAGCGTGATGGTGAGGATCTGCTCGGCGGTTTCGTATTTGATCGTCTCATACGCCATGGTGGTTTCCTTCCCTGTCCTGAATTTCCATATCGAGGAGACGTCACGCACGGCCGCCAGCGTCCGTCTTGCGCGGACTGGGCGTGTGGTGGCCAAGCTCTACGTCGCGGGCGGGCTGGGCCAGGGCTTCTGCGGGCCGCGCAAGCTCTCGAACGCCTTGGCCATGCCGAGCACGCCGATATCGTCGAAGCGGCGTCCGACGATCTGGACGCCGATGGGGAAACCCCTGGCGTCAAAGCCGCCGTTGATGGAGATCGCCGGATTCTCCGACATATTCCACGGCACGGTATAGGCGATGTGCTCGAACGGCTTCATGGGATCGTTGGTCGGCGAGGCCCATTCCGCCGGATAGTTCACGTTCGGCGCGGTCGGCGAGATCACATAGTCGAGCTCGCAGAACAGCTTTGATGCCGCGGCGCGGATCGCCATGGTCTGGTTGAAGCCCCTGATGACGTCGACACCCGAGAGCTTCGCGCCAGACTCGCCCCACTTGAAAATGTAGGGCAGTACCTTTGCCTGCTCGGCGGGCGTCAGCTTCGACAGATCATCCCACATCCGTGCGCGCCAAAAGTTGTCGAGGCCGTCGAGCATTTCGCGCGTGAGGATGCCGTCGACTTCGGTGACGACGGCGCCTGCGGATTCGAACGCTTTCGCCGCCTTCACCGCGACCTCGCGCACCGGCTTCTCCAGCGCCTGGCCAACGCCGGGATCGAGCATCAATCCGATACGGAGTTTGCGCGGCGATTTCTCCAGCCCCTTCCAGTTCAGCGGCTCGGCGGGGAGGCTCATGCCGTCGCGCCGGTCGGGTTTTGCCATCACGCTCATCATCAGCGCGCAATCATCGACGGTGCGGGTCATCGGCCCCGCGACGCGGCCGACATAGGCGGGATCAATCGGCACGCGGCCAAAGCTTGGCTTCAATCCGACCAGGCCGCACCAGCCCGCGGGCAAACGAACCGAGCCGCCGATATCGGTCCCGAGATGCAGCGGACCATAGCCGGCTGCCGCAGCGGCGCCCGCGCCGGCGCTGGACCCGCCGGGATTCTTGGAGAGGTCCCAGGGATTGCGCGCGAGCGCATGGAAGCTGGAGAGCCCCGAGGACAACATGCCGTAATCGGGCATGGTGGTTTTTGCGAAGATGATCGCACCGGCTTCGCGCAGGCGCGCGGCGGGCGGCGCGTCCTTCTCGGCCGGCAGCAGCTTGACGCTCGCGGCCCCCAGCGGCACGGGCACACCCTTGGTCGCGATGTTGTCCTTCACCGTCACAGGCACGCCGTCGAGCGAGCCCGACGGCTCGCCGCCGGTCCAGCGCGCGGTCGAGGCCTTCGCGGTCTCGCGCGCGCCGTCGGGATCGAATGCATAGAGCGCTCTAAGATGCGGCTCCCACGCTGCGACGTGCGCGAGCACGTCTTCCAGCACCTCGCTTGGCGAGAATTGTTTGGCGCGATAGCCCGCGATCAGATCGACCGCGGAAAGATCGTGCAGCGAGGTGACCGCCTCTTCGACGCTCTTTTTATGCATTGCTACCTACCGGCATACGGGTCTCGATGATCCGGGCGAACATGCTGGCACCGATCGGCAGGATCTTGTCGTCGAGCACGAAGCCGGGATTGTGCACGGGCACCGAGCCGTCGTGGCCGACCCAGAAATAGGCGCCGGGAATGGTTTGCAGCATGTCGGCAAAATCCTCGCTGCCCATCTTCGGCTGGGTGCGGGTAATCACCTTGGCAGGATCGACGACGGTGCGCGCGACCTCCTCGACCACCTTGGACTGCTCGACCTGGTTGACCAGCACGCCGAAGGTGTCGCGGATGTCGGCTTCGATCTCGCACTGGAAGGCGCTCGCGATGCCGGCGCAGATCGTGCGGATGCGTTGGCTGATCAGGGCGCGGACTTCATCGGAGAAGGTGCGGATGGTGCCGCAGAGATGCGCCTCGCCGGGGATGACGTTGTAGGCGGAACCGGCGTGAATCTGCGTGATCGAGATGACGGCGGCCTGCAGTGGCTCGACGTTGCGGCTGACGATGGTCTGGATCGCCTGCGCCAGTGTGGTCGCGATGATCACCGCGTCCTTTGAGCGTTCGGGCATCGCGCCATGCGCGCCGTAGCCGGTGATGCGGAGGTCGAAGAAGTCGGCGCTGGCCATCGCCGGGCCGGGCAGGATCGCGATCTCGCCGTGGTTGAGGTCCGGCGCGTTGTGCAGACCGTAGAGCTCGTCGCACGGAAATTTCTCGAACAAGCCGTCCTTGATCATCGCGCGGGCGCCGCCAAGCCCTTCCTCGGCCGGCTGGAAGATCAGATGCACCGTGCCGTCGAAGTTTTTGGTCTCGGCGAGGTAGCGTGCGGTGCCCAGTAGCATGGTCGTATGGCCGTCATGGCCGCAGCCGTGGAAGCGGCCGGGGATTTTCGAACTCCATTTCAGATTGGTGTTCTCTTCCATCGGCAGCGCGTCCATGTCGGCGCGCAGGCCGATACGCTTGCCGCTCGAACCCTTGCCCTTGATGACGCCGATCACGCCGGTGCCGCCGAGACCGCGATGCACCTCGATGCCCCAGCTCTTCAGCTTGTCCGCGACGATGCCGGAGGTGGCGCACTTCCTCGAAGCCGATCTCCGGATGGGCGTGGAGGTCGCGGCGAATGGCTGTGAGTTCGTCGGCATAACCGTCGATGCGGTCGATCGTGGGCATGTGTTGTATCCAGTTAGCGTGAGGAGGGAGTGAAAACCGGGCCGTTCGGCTTGATGCGAATACCCGGCCGCAGGCGCGTCCATGGCAGGGTGGCTGTGTCCGCCGGCATCGCCCCAGGCGCGGCGCAGATCATCAGCATTTCCGCGATCGGCTCGAAGTCGGCGCGGAAGTGCACTGAGCTCTTGTTGACCAAAATCTTCTCTTCGGTCGGCTCGATGCCGACATAGCGGTACATCGCCTGGTCGGCGAGCTGCGCCTTGTGTGAGGAGACGACGACGCGGACGTCGCCGATGCGCAGGCAGGCAGAGGGGCCCATCTCCATCTCGCGGCCGCCATAGTAAGGGCCGGGCGCGATGAAGCGGCCGTCGGAGAGTTTTTCGATGACGAAGGTCTCGCGATAGGGGGGGGGGGGGGTTCGTCGCCGGGAATGCCGGACTTGCCGCCGAGTGACAGCGTCACGGTGGCGCCGACGCCGGCCACATGGGCGGCCTTGGCGGATTCCGGATCGTAGATCGCGCCGGTCGCAGCACTCGCCTTGTTGCGTACCAGTGCGCGCAGCATGCCCATGGTGTCGGAATCGCCGCCGGCGCCGGGATTGTCCTGGGTGTCGGCGATGATGATCGGCTTGCTCGCGCCCTTCGAGAGTTCCATCGCGTGGCGCACGCCGTCATCGGGTGACCAGATCTTGCCGTCGAAATCGTCCTCGTGGCTTTCGATCAGTTTTACGATCGCATCCGCTGCGCGATCGGCATCGGCTTGCGTCTTGCCATAGGCGAACACGCTCGGCCCGCAATCGCGGAAATCGGCGGCGGGGAAGCCGGGCGCGAAGGACAGCGTCGGAACCGCATCACTCTCCAGGACAGCGAGTTTTTCGTAGATGCCCTTGGTCGGCTGGTCGTTGGTGCACTGCCAGCTGATCGGGATCAGGAACGGCAATTGCCTGAAGGCCTTTGCGAATCGCTGTTTCGTGTCCAGCAGCAGCGCGAGATGCCTTGCGGAGGCGCGGCCCGTCTCGGCCATGTCGACATGGGGATAGGTGCGGTAGGCGATCAGCGCATCCGCATGTTCCATCATGTCGGGGGTGACGTTGGCATGGAGATCGAGGCTGGTGATCAGCGGAACGTCCTTGCCGATGACGCGGCGCACGCGCGCCAGAATCTCGCCTTCGCCGTCGTCGAGATGCTCGGTCACCATGGCGCCATGCAGGTCGAGATAGACGGCGTCGATCGGGCCGGCGGCCGCGATGCCATCGACCATCACCTTGACGATGCGCTCGAAGGCGTCCCTGGTGACATGCGCGGAGGGGCTGGCACCGCACGCGATCGTCGGAACGAGTTCCCAGCTCTTGGCTTCGGCGCTGTCGACGAAACCGGCGAGGCCGACGTTGATGCGGCGCATCACCCTCAGCACGTCGGCGCCTTCAGTCATCGCCGGCCATCCGCCGCCGTGCTGGAAGTCTGCGAAAGTCGCCTTCGTCGGAGCGAAGGTGTTGGTCTCGTGCAGGAAGCCGCCGACGGCGATACGTGTCATCAACTCAAGTCCAGGCAATTGAAAGTGCGCGACGTTAGCCCTGCCGCTGAGGCGAGAGCAAGGTGGGAAGCAATCGCGCCGTGCATGGCGTCAAGCTGTTTTGGGAATGCTTGCCGCAATCGCCGTCATTGCGAGGGAGAGACTAAGCGCTCGCCGCCACACCCTCCGACACCGGCCGGAAATTCGCAAAGTCCCAGCCGCGGCCGGGCGCTGCCTCGAGCAAGGCTCTGGTGTAAGCCTCCTTCGGATGCGTCAGCACTTCGGCGGCCGGGCCCTGCTCGACGACACGGCCGTGCTGCATCACCACGACCTCGTCGCAAATCTGTGCTGCGACGCGCAGATCGTGGGTGATGAACAGGATGGCGATGCCGAGCCGCTTCTGTATCTCGTCGAACAGTTCCAGCACTTGCGCCTGCACGGAGACGTCGAGCGCCGAGACCGCTTCGTCCGCCACCAGCACGTCGGGATCGAGCGCGAGCGCGCGGGCAATGGCGATACGCTGGCGCTGACCGCCGGAGAACTGGTGCGGATAGCGCGAGACCGCATCGACCGGCAGGCCGACCAGCTCGAGCAACTCGCGGGCACGCTTCATTGCGTCGGCATGCGACACGCCGTAATTGATCGGGCCTTCCGCGATGCTTTCGCCGACGGTGACGCGCGGGTTGAGGGAGCGGTAGGGATCCTGGAATACAATCTGGATCTTCTTCCGATGCGGCTGCAACAGCCGCCGCGAGATGTCCGAGATCTCGCGGCCGGAAAGGCGCACGCCGCCGGAGGTCGGATCGATCAGGCGGACGATGCAGCGTGCCACGGTCGACTTGCCTGAGCCGCTCTCGCCGACGATGCCGAGCGTGCGACCCTTGCGCAGCGTCAGCGTGACCTTGTCGGCGGCGACGACCTCGCGGCCTTTGCCGAAGAACGCGCGCTCCTTGTAGACCTTGCCGAGCTCGTTGGCCTCCAGCACGACCGGCTCCTTGGTCTCGGGCCGCGCGGCGCGCGGCACCAGGCTAGGCACCGCGGAGAGCAGGTTGCGGGTGTACTCCATGGTCGGATTGCGCAGGATGGAATCGAGTGTGCCGGTCTCGACCAATCGGCCCTGCCGCATCACCGCGACGCGGTCGGCGATCTCGGCGACCACGCCCATGTCATGCGTAATGAACAGCACGGCCGTTCCGTGATCGCGCTGGAGGTCGCGGATCAGGGTCAAAATCTGCTTCTGCGTTGTGACGTCGAGCGCGGTGGTCGGCTCGTCGGCAATGAGCAGCTTCGGTTCGAGCACGAGTGCCATCGCAATCATGATGCGCTGGCGCTGACCGCCGGAGAGTCGGTGAGGGTAGGAGGCAAAGATGCGCTCGACCTGGGGCAGGCGCACCTGCTCCATCATGTCGAGGATGCGCTTCTTCCGCGCCTTCGCGTCGAGATTGGTGTGCGCGCGCAGAACCTCGTCGATCTGGCGGCCGACCGGCACCACCGGATTGAGCGCCGTCATCGGCTCTTGAAAAATCATCGCCATCCGCGTCGCGCGCAGCTGGCGCAGGCGGCGGTCGGTCGCGGTGAGCAGCTCTTCGCCGACCAGCTTGACGCTGCCGCCGGTGGGCACCAGCGTGCCCTTCGGCAGCAGGCCCATCGTGGTGAGCGAGGTCACCGACTTGCCCGAGCCGCTTTCGCCGACAAGGCACAGCGTCTCGCGCTCATGGACCTGGATCGAGATGCCGTCGATAATCTTCGGCCCATTGGGCTTCTTGCCGACGGAGACGGCGAGGTGGTTGATGTCGAGGATCGGGTTGGTCATCACTTGCCTTCCCGCTGCTTCATGCGCGGATCGAGTGCGTCGCGGGCGGCGTCGCCGATCAAATTGATGCTGAGGATCGCGATCGAGAGCAGCAGGCCCGGCCAGAAGATCAGCGTCGGCTTGAGCTGAAAATACTGGCGGCCCTCGGCCATGATGTTGCCCCAGGTCGGCGTCTCCGGCGAGATGCCGGCGCCGAGGAAGGAGAGGATCGCTTCGGTGAGGATCGCGGAAGCACAGACGTAACTGCCCTGCACGATCAGAGGTGCGATCGTGTTCGGCATCAAATGCCGCCACATGATCTTTGGCAGCGATGAGCCGACCGAGATCGCCGCTTCAACATAGGGCTCTTCGCGCGCCGACAGCACGACCGAGCGCACCAGGCGTGCCACGCGCGGAACTTCGGGGATCGTGATCGCGATCAGCACGGTCCAGAGGCTGGCGCCGGAAAGCGACACCACGGCGATTGCCAGCAGGATGCTCGGCATCGCCATCAGGCCGTCCATGATCCGCATCATGACGGAATCGACCAGCTTGAAGAAGCCGGAGACGAGGCCGATCGCCAGCCCAATGACGATCGACATGATCGCCGAGCCGATGCCGATCAGAAGCGAGATGCGCCCGCCATACATGACGCGCGACAGCAGGTCGCGACCATAGGCGTCGGTGCCGAGCAGGAATTGCGCTGAAGAGGGCTTCAGCCGCTGCGAGGGCGCGAGCTGGATCGGATCATGCGGCGCGATCAACGGCGCCAGGATCGAGATCAGCACAATCAATGCAAGGCAGACGGTCGCTGCCGCGATGATCGGCGTCGAGGTGAGGAATCCGAAGCGCGGCCGCAACGGCGACGTGATCGGAATGGACGACTGGGGAAGGGTATCGACCGACATATTTGTTGTTATCCTTGCCTCAGTACCGGATCCGGGGATCGAGCAGCGTGTAGGCGACATCGATCAGGAGATTGACCACGACATAGATCAACGACGTCAGCAAAATCATCGCCTGGATCACCGGATAGTCGCGCGCCAGCACCGCATCCACCGTGAGGCGGCCGATGCCGGGGATGTTGAACACGCTCTCGGTGACCACGACCCCGGAGATCAAAAGCGCAAAGCCGGTACCGATCACCGTGATCACGGGCACGGCCGCGTTCCGCAGCGCGTGGCGCATCATCACGGCGACCTCGTTGATGCCTTTTGCGCGCGCGGTGCGGACGTAGTCCTCGCCGAGCACGTCGAGCATCGCCGCGCGCGTCATGCGCGCGATCAGCGCGATGTAGATGAAGGACAGCGCGCAGGTCGGCAGGATGATGCGCTCGAAGAACGGTCCAAAACCGTTCGAGATGCTGCGGAAGCCCTGCACCGGCACCCAGCGCAGGTCGATGGCGAAGACTTCGATCAGGATGTAGCCGACCACGAACACCGGCACCGAGAAGCCGAGCACGGACAGGCCCATCACGAAGCGGTCGATCCAGGTGCCGTGCTTCCACGCCGCGATGACGCCCAGGGGAACAGCGACAATGACGGCGAGAATGATGGTCGACAGCGCGATCGAGATCGACGGCTCGACGCGCTGGCCGATCATCTTCATGACGGGCAGGTTGGAGATCAGGGAAGTCCCGAGATCGCCGTGCAGCAGCTTGTTCAGCCAGGTGATGAACTGCACGATCAGCGGCTCGTTTAGGCCCAGTGAGGTGCGGATGCGCTCGAGCCGTTCCGGCGTGGCGTTGTCGCCGGCGAGAATTGCCGCGGGATCGCCCGGGGTGAGGCGGAGCAGGAGGAACACGAACAGCGCCACCACGCCCATCACGGGCACAGCTGCGAGAATTCGGCGAAGGAGATATCCGAGCAAGTTGGATCCCGTCAGATTAGAGTCAACACAGAGGCCGCGGCTGCAGCCAGGGTTCTGCCATCAGCCTAACATTTCAGCAATTCCCGTGCCATCCGGACCACAGTTTTTGCAGTGCGGTCACCCTGTTTTGGCGATTTGGCTCGGTTTTGGTGAGCTGGCGCGCGTTGTCACTCCAGAGTCGCGAGCAGCCCCGCCATCAGCCGGCCGCGTTCGGCTAGGCTCTCGACCTCGATATACTCTTCGAGCGTGTGGCCGTTGCCGCCACGCACGCCCAGGCCGTCGAGAGTCGGGATTCCCCTTGAGCCCGTGAAATTGCCGTCGGAGCCGCCGCCGGAACTCGCATGCGGCAGTTCTGCGCCGAGCGATTTGGCGATACCGCGCGCCTTTTCGTAAAGCGCCATGGTGCTGGCATCAGGCTCCCACACGGGACGTGTCACGCCGCGCGTCACCTTGAAGGCGACATCATTGGTTGTACCGGAGAGCGCCAGCATCCTCTCGACGCCGCGATCGAGGTCGGCCTGGCGCTTGGCCATCGACAGCGCCTCGCCGGTGGCGGTCGTGGCAACGCAATTGACCCATTGTCCGCCATGCACGACGCCGACCGAAAAGGTGCAGTCCTCGCTCGTCATCGCGTCGATGGCGAGGATTTGCCGCGCCATCTCGCGAATAGCCGAGCGGCCCGCCGACAAGGTCGCGCCGGCGTGGCTCGGCCGGCCCGTCGCCTCGAGATTGAAGCGCGCGATGGCGTAACGTCCGGTGGTGACGCCGTTGTCGGCGCGGCCGGGCTCGGGCACCAGCACGTATTTATTGCGCGAAGCCTCTGCCTCGATGATATCCCGCGTCGAGGGTGTGCCGACTTCCTCGTCGGGCGTGAACAGCACGGTGATCGGCAGCGGCGTCGTGAACGCGGCGCGGGCCAGTTGGCGGATCGCTTCCAGCGAAAGATAGTTGCCGCCCTTCATGTCGTAGATACCGGGCCCGTAGCACTTGCTGCCCTCGCGGCGCCATTTCAGCTTCTCGATGGTGCCAACGGGGTGGACGGTATCCATGTGTCCGGCGATCAGAATGCCCGGCTCGCCCTGCTTCGGATGTGGAAAGCGTGCGCGGATCACGCCTCCATAGCTTTGGCGGCCGGCGATGCGCTCGATCGTCGCACCCATGATCGCCATCTCCCGCGCTGCGATATCGAGCATGCGATTCACGGCGCCCGCGTCCCAGGTCGGGCTTTCGCATTCCACCCAGCCGCGCAGGCCCTGGAGCATCGCTTCGGAATCAAAGGGGAGATTGGCTGGATTCATCTCAATGTCTCTCAAGCTTCGGAAGATGGAACGCGCATTGCATCGGCGGGGCGAGACAAGCGGAAAGTGTTGTAGAGCCAAACCGATCCTTGTGGAGCCCGTGCGCGCGCCGCTTGGGCTTGCAGCGAAACCGGATTGACGCGCTCGGCACTGTCTGCAAGTCTCGGAAAGATAAAGGCATTGCATGAGGTTGGTTCGCCTAAAGAACGAACCGGATGCTCAACCAATAACCTGCCTTTGAACAGTTTCACGTCAGGAGAAATTTTTATGTTTAAGTTGATGCGCCGGGGGACTCGCGCGTTCGCCTCCAAACTTGCGCTGTCGGTCGTCGCGCTTTCGACCGCGCTGGCTTCGCCGGCGCTTGCGGCCGGCAAGACCATCACGGCGGTGATGCATTCGGATCTGCGCATCATCGATCCGATCTTCACCACGGCCTACATCACGCGTGACCATGGCTACATGATCTATGACACGCTGGTGGCGCCCGATTCGAACTTCAAGATCCAGCCGCAGATGGCGGACTGGAAGATCTCCGACGACAAGCTCACCTACACCTTCACGCTGCGCGACGGCTTGAAGTGGCATGACGGTGCGCCGGTCACGGCGGAAGACTGCGTTGCCTCGCTCAAGCGCTGGGCCGCTGTTGACGGCATGGGCCAGAAGCTGCTCGACTTCACCGCGAGCATCGAGGCGACCGATGCCAAGACCATCACGCTGAAGCTGAAGGAGCCCTACGGCCTCGTGCTCGACTCGATCGGCAAGCCGTCCTCCCGCGTTGCCTTCATGATGCCGAAGCGCCTCGCCGAGACGCCGCCGGACAAGCAGATCCCCGAGCAGATCGGCTCGGGTCCTTTCAAGTTCGTGCAGTCGGAATTCCAGCCGGGCGTCAAGGCGGTCTACGTCAAGAACACCGACTACGTGCCGCGCAAGGAGCCGTCGAGCTGGACCTCTGGCGGCAAGGTGGTGAAGGTCGACCGCGTCGAGTGGATCACCATGCCGGACTCGCAGACCGCGGTGAACGCGTTGCAGTCGGGCGACATCGATTTCATGGAGAATCTGCCCTACGACCTGCTGCCGTTGCTGGAGGCGAACAAGGAGATCACGCTCGAGGTCTCGAACAAGTTCGGTTTCCAGACGCTCGGCCGGATGAACTTCCTTTATCCGCCGTTTGATAATGTCAAAGTGCGCCGTGCTGCCTTTCTGGCGATAAACCAGAAGGACGTTCTCGACGCGCTCGTCGGCAACGCCAAATATCAGAAGATCTGCGGCGCCTTCTTCGTGTGCGATACGCCATTCGCGACCGAGGTCGGTGCCGAGACCTTGATCAAGGGCAACGGCATGGCGGAAGCCAAGAAGGCGCTCGCCGAGTCCGGCTATGACGGCACCCCGGTCGTGATCATGGCGCCCGGTGACGTCACGACGCTGAAGGCACAGCCGATCGTTGCGGCTCAGTTGCTGCGCGAGGCCGGCTTCAAGGTCGACCTGCAAGCGACCGATTGGCAGACGGTGGTGAGCCGCCGCGCCAGCCAGAAGCCGCCGAAGGAGGGCGGCTGGAACATGTTTTTCACGAACTGGGTCGCGGCCGACGTCTCCAACCCGATCGCCAATCTCTCGATCGGCGGCCAGGGCAAGAAGGGCGGCTGGTTCGGCTGGGCGGAAGACGCCAAGATCGAGCAGCTCAAGGACGCTTTCGTCCGCGCGCCCTCGCTCGACGAGCAGAAGAAGATCGCGGCGGACATCCAGAAGGAAGCCTATGAGCAGGTGATCTACATCCCGCTGGGGCAGTATCTCCTGCCGAGCGGCTGGCGCAAATCGCTGACCGGCGTGCTCGACGGTCCCGCGACCCCGCTGTTCTGGAACATCGACAAGTCGGAGTAAGGCGAACGCGCCTCCTCGGCACCTTTCGTCTGGATCATCATGCGGCGCCGCTGTCATCAGCGGCGCCGTTTTCTTTCGTCGATCTTGCGCAAGCCTGCGGCCGTTCGCGTATCAAGATGCCTCGGGCTTGCCGCGCAAGACGGCGCTGGACCGCGGCTGGGCCGCGCTCTGTTTCCGCGATCAGGATGATTGCAGCCGGTGGATGGAGTTGGTGTCCGGGCGCGCCGGGCACTTCGTCAGGCGGGAGTTCACCGCGCAGGCGCAGCTATGGGGCCGGCCCGGTATCTCGCGGGAAGTGATAGTGATGATGGTGCCGCCCCGTGGAACGCCCGAGAGCGCCGCAGACGATTTCAGCGCCAGCAGACGCGCGGCGGAATAGGCGTCGCGCTCAGCAGTGGCTGTCGCGGACCCGCTCGAGCCCTTCGCTCGCGAATGGTACGGTAAAGGCGGGCTTCTCGGCGTTCGACGGCGTGCGTTCCGTCTTGGCTCGCTCCGCGGCATCGTGGTCTTTACGGTGTTCCGGTTCCATGGAGCAGCCTTTCAAATTGCTGCAGTACAACATCGAGAACGCCGCGAAGTTCCTCACGCGATAGAGCGATGATGCGGCTTAAACAGCCGTCCCTTTTCCACCACCAGCACGATCGCGAGAGCTGCGAGTGACGACACGAAGAAGCCGACCGAGAACGGCATCAGCGTGCCGTCGAAACTTTGTCCGATCGCCATGCCGACGACGATGCCGATCAACGTCGTGATCGAGCCGTAGAGCGAGGACGCCGTGCCGGCGATGTGGCCCTGCGGCTCCATCGCGAGTGCGGTGAAGTTGGCGACCATCATGCCGAACGAGAACATCATCAGCGCCGAGAGCACCATGAATACGGGAAGCGGCAGCATGCCGAGGCTTTCCGTCAGCAGCATCACAGCCGCGACCGCGGTGTAAAGCGTCAGCGCGCCGTGCGAGATCACGCGCATGCCGAGGGTCCCGACCAGCTTTGCATTGAGGAAGCCGGCAATGGCCGTACCGGCCGCGATCGCAGCGAAGGCGATCGGGAAGTAATGGCCGAGGTGATAGATGCCGGTGAAGACCTGCTGGGCCGAGAAGACATAGGCAAATAGCGCGCCTATGACGCTGCCGGCAGCCGTCGCATAGCCGATGGTCTGGCGGTTGGTCACAGTCTGCCGGAACGCCGAGAGCACGTCAGCAGGCGCCAGCGATCTGCGTTCGGACTCGGGAAGGGTTTCAGGCAGTCGCAGCACGCTCCATGCGAGCGCGAGCAGGCCGTAGAGCATGAGCACGACGAAGATGCCGCGCCACGCCGTCACCAGCAAAACCGCCTGACCGAACGAGGGCGCGATCACGGGCACCGCGATGAACACCATCATGGCGAGCGACATCACGCTCGCCATCCGGCGGCCGACATAGCAGTCGCGCACGATCGAGGTTGCAATCACGCGCGTAGCCGAGGTGCCGAGCCCTTGCAGCGCACGCGCCAGCAGCAGCGTCTCGAACGAAGGCGCCGCGACCGCCAGCACGCTCGCGACCGCATAGACCGCCATGCCGCCGAGCAGCACTGGGCGGCGCCCGAAGCGGTCCGACAATGGGCCCATGACGAACTGGCCGGCGCCGAAGCCGATCAGGAAGGTCGACAGCACCAACTGAAGATGGTTGGCGACGGGGATATTGAAGGCTGACCCGATATTGGGCAGCGCCGGGAGCATCATGTCCATCGCAAGCGGATTCAGCGCCATGATCGACGCGATCACGATGACGAATTCGGGAAAACCCATCGGACGATGTCCCGCGGACACCCAATCATCGGCATTGACGTCGGACAAGGAAGCTCACCTCTGATTTCAGAGGCTTTATCCAACACCCATGCTGCATTGCACAAGCTATGTTTCGGGATGGCTGGCAGGCAGAGCCGGAACGGCACCTGCGAGTGCACGATGATTGCGTCATCGCCTGCACGCTGAAGGGTTGAACGCGGGAGGTCGGCATCAGTGCATCTTGGGATCATGCTGCTGCACGTTCGCGCCGTCAGCTCTCGTGGTGCGGGCAGCCGGGGTCGAACCGGCACAGCGCTTGCGCGCCGAGGGATTTTAAGTCCCTTGCGTCTACCAATTCCGCCATGCCCGCTTGATCCAAAGAGATCAAACACTTAAGTCCCTTCCGGCCGTCTGGAATTGGCGCCTGGTGAGCCGGTTGGGCGGTTCTTCCTTAAGCGAGCCGGCCGCACAAGGCAAAGCCTCAATGCGGACATCTGTTGCTGCTTTAGGCATTCTCAATCCACTGGGACTATTCATCCGGCATGTCAGCTTTGATCCAATATCGCCTGCGCGCGTGCTGCATGGCCGTCGCACTGGTCGCGGCCGGCTTGGCGCTGTCTGGTTGTGCCGGCATGAGCGAGACGGTCGCTCCGGCCTTTGCCGATCCCGCCAAATACGAATTATACGAGTGCAAGCAGCTCGAGTCGGAGCGCAAGACGCTCGCCACCCGCACCGCGGACTTGCAGAGGCTGATGGACAAGGCGCAGACGGGCACCGGCGGCGCCGTCGTGTCAGAGCTCGCCTATCGCAACGAATACATCTCGGTGCGCGGGCAGGCGCAGCTAGCCGAAGACGCCTGGCGTCGCAACAAGTGCCGGGAAACGCCACCCGAGGCGACACCGGCCGCCGCGCCCGCGCCTGGCGCCAAGCCTTCCTCGAAATCCGCAAGATCGGTGCGCTGAGACATCGCGCCGACGGCGCCTCGCATCACGGACGCCAGTCGTAGATCCAGTCCTGCTGCGCCAGCATGCGGTCCGGGCCGAGCGTGCGGATCGCAAGATCGCGTGCGAACGCGAGCGGCCCACTGAAATGATAGATGCGGCCCTGCTGCCGCGCCGTCCGCTGCACCCGCCGCACGCGCGTCTGGCGCGCACGGCCGTATTGTCTCAGTGCAGCAGCGATGCCCGCGGTGCTCTCGGCGGTCTCAAGGGTCAAATGCTGCGCGAGCACGGCGGCATCCTCGATCGCCATGCCGGCGCCCTGGGCCGCAAACGGCAGCATCGCATGCACGGCGTCGCCGAGCAGTGCGACCGGGCCTTTGCTCCAGGGGCAGTCGTCAGGCACGCCGAACAGCGCCCATTTCCGCCAGCTATCGACCGTGGCGAGCATCATCCGCGCCGCCGGCGGCCAGCGCCGCGCGCCGAAGGCTTCCATCACCTCGACGGGATCGCCGGGCGTGCTCCAGCCCGGCCTGTTCCAAGTGCCCGGCAGCACCGCGACCACGTTGATCTGGCGTCCGCCTGCGATCGGGTAGGCGACGAGATGGGCGTTCGGCCCCATCCAGAGCTGGACCCGGCGCGCGGTGTAGTCCTTCGGCAGTTGCGTGGCATCGAGCGTGCCGCGCCAGGCGATCAACCCGGAGAAGCGCGGCTGCACCTCGGGAAACAGATGCTGGCGCACCGTCGACCAGATGCCGTCGGCGCCGATCAGCGCACTGGCGAGATCGCTGCGGCGGATCGTGCCGCTGCGATGGACGACCGTCAGCCCCTTGGCGTGAGGCGCGACGTCTTCGAAGGTCGCGCCGAGTTTCAGGTCGATATCGGGATGGTCGGCGACTGCGCCGGCGAGGGCGGATTGCAGGTCGGCGCGGTGCACCACCCAATAGGGGGCGCCGGCGCGCGCGGCGGCAGCTTCTCCCAGCGGCATGCGCAAAAGTTCGCCGCCGGCCCGCGCGCTCATGATCGAGACCGCCTCCGGGGTCACGGCGCGCAGCTTGAGCCGTTCGGCGAGGCCGAGCTCGACCAGCACGCGGCTGGCATTGGGGGAGAGTTGCAGACCGGCGCCGACTTCCTCGAGCCGCTCGGCCTTTTCCAGCACGACGATGCGGAAGCCGCGGGCCGCGAGCGCAAGCGCAGCCGTCAGTCCACCTATGCCGGCACCGGCAATGACAATGGTTCGGGAGAGCGCCACCCCTGACCGATGGCAGCGATCAGGCCACCTTGTCCTTCAGGACGCATTCCGGCGGACGGGCTTCGCCCGCCTTCAGGTCGGCGGCGAAGCGGTACAGCGTCGAGCAGTAGGGACAGATGATCTCGTTGTCGTTGCCGAGGTCGAGGAAGACGTGCGGATGGTCGAACGGAGGGTTGGCGCCCACGCACATGAACTCTTGCGAGCCGATTTCGATGACGGGGACACCGGCATCGTTATGGAAGTGCGGGACGACATGGTCGGACATCGTAGTTCATCCTGGAGTGGCAATGGCAGCAGATACAATCACGACAGACGCGGCATCATTATGGCGCCGCGGACCATACTGGCGGGTCAAGATGATTGCTAGTCCAGCGGAACCGAAAGTCCGCAATTGCCCCATGCTCGTTTTGCTCATGCAAATTCGACACAATCTTGCGGCTTGAGAGAAGCCCTTCTTTCGTCGGGGACGTTGTGTCGCAACTTTGGCATACTGTGTCGGTGGGCGAGCGCAATTGCGACGAAAGACGAACCGTCAAGGCATCAACGATCTCAGGACCGTCCAGGTTTTCCGCATGAAATGGCTGCGAATCAGCACAGCGTTGACCGGTATTGCGGCATGCGGCTTCATGCTCGCGCAGGTAGCACCGCATGCGCGCGAGGCCGGCGCGATTTTGGCCGCCCAGGAGGATCCCGCCGCGCTCTCCGAACTCAAGCTCGATGCGCTGCTGCGGCAAAACGATCGTCTGATTCAGAGCAACATCGAGGCCGCGCTCGCATCGGGCGACGCCGATCTCGCGGACAGTTTTGTCGCGTTGGCGCACGACCGCAACGTCGCGCTGCCTGACGACCTCCTGAGCCGCGTCAGCGACGCGGTCAAAGACGAAAATTCCACCTCGCATTTCGCAAAACGGTTTGCCGCCGGGCTCGTCACCGGCAACGCGGACGATGTTGCGAGCCTGTCGGGAACCGTGGCCGGCGATCTCTTCGTGATCGGCGACGTCAGGGACGTCGTCCGCGAGGGCAAGCATCTCGCCATGGGCGAGGAGACCGATCGCCTGGTGCTGGGCCTTGCGGCCGCTGGTCTCGCGGTCACGGCCGTGACCTACGTCTCCGTCGGCGGCGCCGCGCCGGTGCGCGCCGGGCTGACGCTGGTGAAGGACGCGCGCAAGGTGGGGCGACTCGGCGAAGGACTCGCGGCATGGGCCGGCCGGTCCGCGCGCGAGGTCGTCGATACCCCGATGCTCCAGAACGCGGTCGCCTCCGGCTCGGTGCTGCGGCCGGGTCAGACCGTGAGCGCGATCAAGACCGCGTTCCACGCCGAGAAGGCCGGCGCACTGGTTCGACTCGGCAAGGATGTCACGCGCGTCGTCGAGAAGACCGGCACGCGCGGCGCAATGGATAGCTTGCGTATCGCCGAAGGCCCCAAGGATGTCGCACGCGCGGCCCGGCTCGCGGAAGCGCAGGGCGGCAAGACGCGCGCGATCATGAAACTGTTCGGCCGCGGCGCGCTGCTGCTGATTGGCGGCGCGTTCAATCTCGCACTCTGGCTGTTTGGTGCGGCCCTGACGCTGTTCGGCCTGTTGTCGTCGATCAAGGCGACGACGGAGCGCCTGACCCAGGCCTGGTGCGATCGCAGACGGACGCGGCGACTTCGCCGGGCCCAAATCGCAGCCGAAGCCGCTCTGGCAAGCGCTGCCGTCACGGCCTAAGATCGACTTCTTCCCCTCAAGATTGCGGAACTGATGATGCCGAGCTTTCACAACGGCGCCGTTGAAATCGCCTATCTCGACGAAGGCGAGGGCGATCCGATCATCCTGGTGCACGGCTTTGCCTCCAGCAAGAACGTGAACTGGGTCTATCCGACCTGGGTTTCGGAGCTGCGCAAGAACGGCCGCCGCGTCATTGCGCTCGACAATCGCGGCCATGGCGAAAGCGCAAAGCTCTACGAGCCCTCGCAGTACTCGATTCCCACCATGGGCGGCGACGTGCTCGCGCTGATGGATCACCTCGCCATCCCGCAGGCCGATCTCATGGGCTATTCGATGGGTGGACGGATGACGGCCTGGCTCTCCCTCAACGAGCCGCAGCGCCTGCGTTCGGCCATCCTCGGCGGCATCGGCATCGGCGGCCTGATCGAGGGCACCGGGCCCGGAGAGAACGTGGCGAAGGCATTGGAAGCGCCCTCGCTCGACGACGTCACCGATCCCGTCGGGCGCACTTTTCGTGCTTTTGCAGACCAAACCCGTTCCGACCGCAAGGCACTCGCCGCCTGCCTGCGCGGCACGCGCGACCTCATGACGAAGGACGAGGCCGCGCGGATCGATTTGCCCGTGCTGATCGCGGTTGGCAGCACCGACGACGTCGCGGGCTCGGCCAGCGCACTCGGTGCCATCATCCCGGGTTCGGAAGTGCTCGACATTCCGAACCGCGATCACATGCGTGCGGTCGGCGACAAGGTCTACAAGACCGGCGTGCTCGATTTTCTGTCACGCCGCAGCTGAGGTCTCGTCCGCCGGTTCGTCGTTGCTCAAGCGCCGCGCCAGTGCCATCAACACCACGAAGGTAGCAACCCACACCATCCGCGCGCCATAGCGGTCGTGTGGTCCGGAAATCACGCCGCAGATGAAGGCGTTGCCGAGCAGTGCCAGCCCGACGGTTGCCGCCAGCAATGTCAGATCGTCGAGCCGGCGGTTCCTGAGCGAGAGCGCGAGCAACACGACCAGCGCCAGCATCGAGGCCAGCGCGACGGGAACGTGCAGCCAATTGACGTCGTCGAAATTGACAGCCCAGTGTTGCTGGCGCGCCGCGCGCATCTGCGCGACCTGCGCGGGGATGTAGCGCTCGATGACGCCATAGGTGTGCGGGATCCAGCCATTGGTGCCTTCGCCGGTCGCCACATGCAGCAATTGCTGGCCCATGGCTCTCAAGGCAGCGCCGGCCTGCCACGCCGGATAGTCGGCGAGCGAATGCACGACGATGGTGCCCATCTCGTCGCTCATGCCTTCGAAGCGGCCGAGCGTGTTGAACATGCTCTTGCCCCACAGGAATTCGTCGGCGGTCGCCGGCAATTCGTTGCGATAGGGACAGAGCTTGTAGCGCTCGCGCGGGCAATGGTCGTTGAGGTAGCGCGCGACGATGCCGTCCTGCATCATGCGGCCGAACGCGACGCCGTAGCCGCCGGGGGTCCAGGCCCATTTGCCCGACAAGGCATGGTTCGCCGACACCAGCATCAGGCCGCCGGCGACGATCGTCATACTCGCTTGAGCCAATCCGGCGATCGGAAGCCGGCGCCTCAGCAACGGCCGCACCATCCAGCCGGCGACGCAGAGCCCGAGCAGCACGCCGAGCGTGGCGCTGTGGGTCGCGGCAGCAAAGGCGGTGAAGACGAACAGCGAGATTTTCTCGAGCACGGAGGTCCGCGGTCCAGCGACGACCAGCAGGAACAGCGATAGCACGGACAGCCCTGCAAAGATGTCGGTGAGCAGCATGCTGGCAAGCCAGGGCAGCGCGGTCGACAGGATCAAGAGCAGGCAGATCGCGACGAAGCGGAACGTCTGCATCAGGCCGAGCACGCGCAAGGTGAGCTGCAGCAGCCACAGCGTTGCCACCCCGACTGGACCGCGAGGTTGATCCAGAAACCAAAACTCTCGCCATAATGCAGATAGAGGCCGAACACGGTGGAGCGGCTCGGGACGAGATAGCCCTCGTACCAGCGCGCCAGATAGCCGCCGGTATCCCACTGCAACAGCGGATAGCCGTTCCAGAACGCCGGTGCGATCATCATGAGCGGCAGGGCCATCGCGGCCAACCGCAGCCAGAATGAGCCCGCGGCCCCCGCGCGCAAATGATCGGTGGTGGTGGTGGTCAAATCCGCTCCGTCCTCGCGCGGACCATGCCCGCAATCACCGTTGAGGCGGAATTCACCAATAGTTTGACGCCGCCCGGCTTGAATTTGGCGAAACCCTGACCATTTTGAGCCGACCTTGCCGCTTGGGGCGTCAGAATAAGTAGTTGTGATTCAACGCGTTGGCATACTTTCGCGGGACAACGCACTGTTCACTCTCAGGCAAGCCCGTCGGGACTTTGTCGCCTAGACTGTGTTATAGAGCCAGCAAAACTAGCCAATTCGAAAGAACAGATCCCATGGCAGTGCATCAGGTCAATCCGGGAGGGAAGCTCGCAACGCTTGATCCGATCTGGGATCGGATCCGCGGCGAAGCTGAGGACATCGTCCACCGCGAGCCGGAGCTTGCGACCTTCATCTATTCGACGGTGCTGCATCACAGCCGCCTGGAAGATGCGGTGATCCATCGTGTCGCCGACCGGCTCGATCACTCCGCGCTGTCGGGCGATCTCGTGCGCCAGACCTATGACGACGCGCTGCGCGACGATCCCGATCTCGGCAACGCCTTCCGCGCCGACCTCGTCGCCGTCTACGACCGCGACCCCGCGACCTCGCGCTTCATCGATCCCTTGCTCTACTTCAAGGGCTTTCACGCCATCCAGACCCATCGCCTCGCGCACTGGCTCTGGCTGAAGGGCCGCAAGGATTTTGCGTATTATCTCCAGAGCCGCGCGTCTGCGGTGTTCCAGACCGACATCAATCCTGCCGCGCGCATCGGCCGCGGCATCTTCCTCGACCACGCCACCGGCTTCGTCTGCGGTGAGACCGCCGTGATCGAGGACGACGTCTCGATCCTGCACGGCGTCACGCTCGGCGGCACCGGCAAGGAGAACGAGGACCGCCATCCGAAAATCCGTCACGGCGTCCTGATCGGCGCCGGCGCAAAAATCCTCGGCAACATCGAGATCGGCCATTGCGCGCGCATCGCGGCCGGCTCGGTCGTGGTCAAGCCCGTGCCGCACAACGTCACGGTCGCGGGCGTGCCCGCCAAGGTCGTCGGCGAAGCCGGCTGCGCCGAGCCGTCGCGCACCATGGATCAGATGATCAACGCCATGGGTCTCTGAGATGGGACTCTGAGACGGGACTTTGAGCTTGTCGGAAGGGTCGGATTTTCCGGCCCTTTGGTCCCCAAGTTCTTTGGCAATTCATGCTGGCGGTTCGTAGCGTCTCGTCCTAAAACCCCGCCAACCCAGATTTCGATTGGAGACTTACCGTGGACGTCAAGGAAGTTAGGAAGCTCGACGCGTACTTGAAGCGCGTATTCGGCAATTCCAAGATCCGCGTCGTGCCGCGGCCGAAGAAGGATGATTCCGCCGAGGTTTATATCGGCGAGGAATTCATCGGCGTGCTCTTCGTCGACGACGAGGACGACGATCGCTCATTCCAATTCCAGATGGCGATCCTCGAGGACGATCTCGTCGATCAGGAATAGTCGCCACCACGAGTGTTAGCCCCGCGGCCCGCGCAACTGCGCGGTGAGCCGGTCCATCGCTTCCGCCGCATCGCGCCATTGCGAGAGCCAACTCCGCGGAAAGCGGAAGGTGAGGTCGGCGCCGCCGACGCGGCGTTCGGACAGGCACATGCCGGGCGTCGCTGCATCGCGCGTACAGCGCGCGGTCAGCGCGGGACTTGCAGCAGAATAGAAATCCTCGCTGCCGTAAGGCGTATCGGCGCGGAACATCCGCATCGTCAGCCCGTCGGCGGGCATCGCCGCAGCGTGGTCGAGATAGCGCGGATAAATCGTGGCGGTGCGCTGCTCGGGCGAGAGCGCATCGCGATGCGCGGCGATCGACAGGAAGATGCGGTCGATCGGCTGCATTGCCGCATCCACGCTATCGGCGGTGACGTGCTTCGGCGCGCCCGGCGGTTCCAGCGACGGGTACAGGAAGTCGAGATCGATCCGCTCCTGCGGCCCGGAGTGGCGCTGGATCTTCATGCGGATCGCTGTCATCGGCAGGTTGAACAGCGTACCGCCGACGCTCACCGGCAGCTTGTCCGGGGCGTTCGCGCCGCTACTGCCCCAGGTCGGCCACAACAAATAGGCGACGAGCGCGACCGCGCACACCGCGGCCGCGCCGCCGAGCACGATCGGGACGACATGCGCCCGGGTTCGCGTTCGGGGGGACTGAGGAGAGGTTGCCGAAAACACCGTCATGAGCCGCGCGAATGAGTCCGAGGTCGGCCGATGGCCGACGAATCAGCCGCGAATATGCCACGCGGCGGCGATTTCGCGGAGCGTTCGCCGGCTGCGGGAAAGGGAGAGGGGCCTGCGCGGGATGGCCGGCGGCGTTAACCTTCCCTTAAGGATAATGTAGCGTTAACCAGCCCTATTTGTCACAGGAAGGCTCCGGCGTTGCGTAAGGCGGACCGTTCCGATGACACCTGAAGCTCTCAACACTTTCTTCTCCATCTTCATCGGTTTTGCGCTCGCGGGCGCACTCGTGAGCGGATACCAGGCGGTCGCACAGCGGCCTGCCGGCTTCGGCCTGCTGCAGGACGGCGTGGCGCCGAAGACCTTCGCGGCGGTTCCGTTCCTGGTGTTCGCGGCGCCCTTCATCATCATGCGCAACACCCTGCGCGGCATGCAGGTGGAAAGCCGCCGAGTCGAGTTCGTGATGATGGCGACCGTCATCGCCGGCTTCTGGAGCATGATGAGCGGCACCTTCTTCCTGATGACGCTGCGCGCGGCCGGCGTTCTGGTCTGATGCGCGCGCTTTAAGAGCTGCCGGCGCGGCGGCCCTTTGCGTCGAGGCCTCCGTTTCGCTATGCCAGTCTCAGCGTGACAGGAGACCCTCATGGCGATCTACGAGCTCGACGGGCAGGCGCCCGACCTTCCCGCCGACGGCAATTACTACATCGCGGAGACCGCCACCGTGATCGGCCGCGTGCGGCTGAAGCCGGGTGCGAGCGTCTGGTTCGGTGCCGTGCTGCGCGGCGACAATGAGTGGATCGAGATCGGCGAGGGTGCCAACGTACAGGACGGCTCGACCTGCCACACCGACCTCGGCTTTCCCCTCGTCATCGGCAGCAACTGCACGGTCGGCCACAATGTCATCCTGCACGGCTGCACCATCGAGGAGGGCGCGCTCATCGGCATGGGCTCGATCGTGATGAACGGCGCCAGGATCGGCCGCAACAGCATCGTTGGCGCCGGGTCCGTCATCACCGAGGGCAAGGAATTCCCCGAACGGTCCCTGATCATCGGCTCGCCGGCGCGCGTGATCCGCACGCTCGACGACAGCCAGGTCCAGAAGATGGGGAGCGCAGCCAGATTCTATGCCGCAAACGGTCCTCGGTTCGCCAAGGGCCTGAAACGGATCGGCTGAGATGCACGCAGGCCGTGCGCGGCCGGCATTTGGTTTCGTACCGTAGAAACACCCGCGCGTCAGCTTCCCTCGGACTCGCTCGCTTCGATCGCGCCGGCGACCTTCTCGTGCCCGGCGGCCCACAATGCATGCTCGTTGCTGCCGTCCTGGTACGGATTGGCCTCTGCCGGAATGTTCTCGCGCGCGGCACGTTCGCCCTCTGCAAGAGGATCGCGATCCGTCATCGTGATTTCGCCTGTCTGTTTTGCCGCGTCGAACGCGTTTGGTTTGGGCATGATCGTGCCTGCCTTGCCGCTTTCAAGTTGATGCAACGGCCTTTGTTCCGGAACCGGCCTTGGCTGCGGCCGTTGACCGGCGAAGGAGAATTTCCGATGGCCAGATTGTCCACAATCCTCCTCAAGACCGTCCTCGTGATCTTTGTCCTTGCGGCGATGCCGGCCGTATCGTTCGCGCAAGCGACCGGCGGCGCAACCGGCTCCGCTGGATCGACTGGCACGGGTAGTGGTGGTGTCTCAAACTCTCCCGCCTCGCCACCCGGCACCAACAGCCTGGGTACGGCGCAATCATCTGGTGGTTCGCCCGGCGTCACCACCGGCACCGGCACAGGCGCAGGTGAGGCTGATGCCACCGTCAACACCGAGAACCGGCTGCTCGACAAGAAGCTCAAGAGCATCTGCCGCGGCTGCTGAGGCTGCTGATGCTCGCGCGGAAGTGAGGCAGTATAGCTGTCCGGAATGCCCAAGGGACGCTAGCTTGGTCCTGCTTTGAGGCGTGGAGCGTGTCCACGCGGAGGATCGAGTGATGTTACGCAAGATGATGATGGCGGCGCTGGCCGTCGCGATAGTCGGGCTGTCGGCCCCAGAGGCGGCCCAGGCGCGCGGCGGTTTCGGTCACGGTGGCGGCGGCTGGGGCCACGGCGGCGGCTGGGGCCATGGCGGTGGCTGGGGCCATGGCGGTGGCTGGCGTGGCGGCGGCTTCTGGCCGGGAATCGCGATCGGGGCGGGTATCGCCGGAGCCGGCTACTACGGCGGCTATTACGGCTACGGCCAACCCTATTACGGCAATCCGTATTACTATGGTACCGGCTACGACGATGGTGGCTATGGAGGCTGCTACGTCGTGCGGAAGCGCGTCATGACGCCGTCAGGCTGGCGTATCCGCCGTGTGGATGTCTGCGAATAGGCGCTGTACCCATCAAAAAACAAGGTCGTCGACGCAGTATACCGTCAACGACCTTGCCAGCCCCGGACATTGAAATCGGCTCACGCCATCCGGTAACGGCTAGCATCGCTCAGATTCATACTGGCGAATGTGATCCAGTTCACAAGTCAAAAAATTTAAAGCCGCGTCGCGAGCAGCTCAGCCGCGCGAGCGCTTGCGCGCGCTGGCGTGGACGCGCTGCCGCACCGGTTTCCTGCGGGTAACCGAGGGGGTCTCCACCTCGGTCGTCCGGACGCTGGCAAAGGACTGCCGCAGGCCGTCGATCGACTCGTTCAGCGTTGCGACCTGCTCGGACAGGCGCTTGGTGTCGGCCTGCTGGAATGCGAGCAACCGCTTCACCGTCTGGAGCTGGTCCTGCACGACCTGGAGCTGGTCGATCGATTCCTGCTGGGTCGCCTCCAGTCCCTTGGTCTTCTCGAACAGCTGCTCGGAGGCCTGTGCGGTGCGGGCCTGAAGCTGCCGCGACGCCACCACCCGGTCGGTCTCAGGAGCTGAGCCGGTATAGGCGCGCCAGATCGCGATCGAGGTCATGCCGGCGATCAGCAGGAAGAGGGCGGCGGCGGTCAGCGCGATGGGCTGGGCACCGAGACGAAGAAGGGGGTTGGACGGTGCGTCCTCTGCGAGATCGATCATCGCTGACAAACCCAAATTGAAACTTGGTGAGTGGCGAAACCGGCAACCCTGAGATCACCGGGGTGTCCCGAAAACGTTACGTTTCGGCAAGGAATGGGACCAAAAAGAGGCTAAGAGCAAAAAAAGCCAGCAAACACAGGCCTTGAGACCTCCGAAGGTCTCATCAGGGTAGGGATCAGGGCTGAAACAGAGAAAGCGGCCCGGCATAGGTCTTCGATCGCGGCGCCGCATAGGGCCCGAGCCGGGAGGTCTTCAGCGCCAGGCGCACCAGTGATTCCGCCAAGGTCACTGCGGCGGCGACGCCGTCGATCACGGGCAGGCCGTGCGTGGCGGCGAGTTCTGCAGCGAGATCGGCCATGCCGGCGCAACCGAGCACGATGGCCTCCGCGCGGTCGTCGCGGATCGCGGCTGTGATCTCCGCGGAGATTTTTGCGAGCGCATCAGTATTGCGCTCCTCAAGCGCGAGCACCGGCACCTCGGCAGCGCGGACGCGGGCACAGCGCTCGATGAGACCGTACCTCTTAAGATTATGCTCGATCGGCACGATGGAGACACCGAGCGTCGTGACCACGGCGAAGCGCGCGGCGATCAGGCTCGCCATGTGGAAGCCCGCTTCGCCAATGCCGATCACCGGTGCCGTCGCGATCGCACGCGCGGCGTCGAGGCCGGTGTCGTCGAAGCAGGCGATGATGTGGGCGTCCGCACCGTCGCGATCGGCGTCGCGGATGCAGCCGAGCATGCCGGGCACCGCAAAGGCCTCGTCGTAAAATCCCTCGATCGAGACCGGGCCCATCGCCGGCTGGCGCGCATCGATCGATGTGTCGGACAGGGCGATCGCGCGCGCGGCAGCGGCGATCTTCGTCGTCATCGAAGCCGTAGTGTTGGGATTGACGACGTGAAGCCGCATCAGACAAGTCCCTTGCCGGCGTCCGAGCCCTTCGCCGCCTGCCGCTTGTTGAGCATGTGGATGGTGCCGAGCGCAAGCGTGATCACCGCAAACGACACCGCGGAGATGATGGTGCCGAGCGCATAGATATCCGGGTTCGTCACCGTCGTGGTAAGGCCCTGGAGATCGAGCGGCAATGTATTCACCGCGCCGATCGCCTGACTCGAGCGCGCCAGTTCGTCCCAGGACAGCGTGAATCCGAACAGGCCGATGCCGATCACCGACGGCAGGATGATCGGCAGCACGACATGACGGAAGGCCTGCCACGGCGTCGCACCCAGGTCGCGTGCGGCTTCTTCGAGCCGGGGATCAAAGCGGTTGAAGATCGCGAACATGATGAGCAGGCCGAATGGCAACGTCCAGGTCAGATGTGCGCCGAGGCCCGAGGTCAGCAGGCCCATCGACGTCTCGAAGTTCTCGTTCCAATGCGCCTTGATCAGATCGTCGATGATGCGGAATTCAAGCGAGATGCCGAGTGAGGTGATGATCGAGGGAACGATGAGGCTCGCGATCGCCGAATAGAACAAGATGCTTTGCGCCTTGAACTTCCTGCGGAACGCCATGCCGGCAGCAACCGACAGCACGACGGTAACGATCATCACGATGATGCCAAGCAGCAGCGAACGGCGAAAGGCCGCGCCGAGATCGACGATGCCGGTTCCCTGGAACAGTTTTGCGATCCAGAAGGTCGAGACGCCGTTCATCGGGAAGGTGAGGCCGCCCTGCGGCCCCTGGAACGACAGGACGTAGATCGCGATCATCGGGCCGTAGAGGAACAGCGTGTAGGCCGCGAAGAAGATCGCGAGCACGTAGAAGCTGCGCGGGCGTCCCTCCTTCATCGCCTATAGTTCCTTCTTGATGTCGACGATGCGCGACATCATGGTGATGATCAGGAAGGTGATGACGAGCAGGATCACGGCGTTTGCGGCCGCTGCCGGGAATTGCAGCGCGTTCACCCGCGTCTCGATGATCTTGCCGGCCGCCGCGATCTGCTGGCCGCCCATCACGCCGATGGTGATGAAGTCGCCCATCACGATGGTAATGACGAAGATCGAGCCGATTACGATGCCGGGTTTGGCCAGCGGGATGATGACGTTGACGAGCGTCTGGAAGCCGGTGGCGCCGGCGTCATAGGCGGCCTCGATCAGCGACTTGTCGATGCGCACCATCGAATTGAAGATCGGCACCACCATGAAGAAGGTGAAGAGGTGGACCAGCGCCAGCACCACGGAGAATTCGGAGAATAGCAGCCATTCCAGCGGCTGATTGATCGCACCGGTCTTGACCAGACCGGAATTGACCAGGCCGTTGCGCCCGAGCAGCGGGATCCAGGCGATCATGCGGATCACGTTGGAGGTCCAGAACGGGATCGTGCAGAGCAGCGACAATCCCATCTGCCAGGTCCTGGACTTGACGTGGAAGGCCAGGAAATAGGCGACCCAGAAGCCGATGAACAGCGTGATCGCCCAGACCAGGAAGCACAGCTTCAGCGTTTTCAAATAGGTCTTGGCGATGGTGCAGAGATCGGGGAGCTGCGCGATGCAGCCCTCGAACGTGTCGGTGTAGCCGCGGCCGGAGAAGGCCGGCAGCAACTGGTATTCGTTGTAGTCCCAGAAGGAGACGATGACGACGAAGACCAGCGGGATCAAGAAGAAGGCGAGAAACACCAACATCATCGGCCCGGCCTGAAGCCAGGAGATGAAGGATGGCGACAGGCGCGCCGCTTTCGCGGCGCGCGCTGTGCTCAACCCCCGGACAAGGTCCGGGGATGCCTGTTGCAGGATGTCCTCCGATGTGTCCATCAGATTACGCCGCGATGAACTCGTTCCACTTGCGGACCATGTAGTCGTTCTCGTCCATCACCGCGTTCCAGCAGGCGACGCCGCCCATGCGGTCCTCGTAGGAGCCGCCGTCGCGCACGGCGCCGGCCTTTTCGAGCAGCGAGCCGTCGGGTGCCTTGATGTCCTTCTCGGCTGCCTTGCCTTCCATCCAGTAGGCCCACTCGTAGGACTCCATATGCGCTTTCGCGGTGGAGAGCACGGCGGAGTAATAGCCCTGGCGGTTGAGATAGGCGCCGGCATAGCCGGCCAGGAACCAGTTGACGAACTCGTAGGCCCATTCGAGCTTGGCGCCCGACACGCCCTTGGAGACGCAGAAGCCGGAAGCCCAGGAACGATAGCCTTCCTTAAGCGGCTGGAAGGTGCAGGCGATCCCCATCGAGCGCACCTTCGTCACCGCCGGCGACCACATCGACTGGATCACGGTTTCGCCCGACGCCATCAGGTTGACGCTCTCGTTGAAGTCCTTCCAGAACGCGCGGAACTGGCCGGCCTTCTTGGCTTCGATCATCACCTTCATGGTGAGATCGATCTCTTCCTTGGTCATGTTGCCCTTGTCGGCATATTTGTACTTGCCGGAGGCTTCCACGACCATCGCGGCATCCATGATGCCAATCGAGGGGATGTTGAGGATCGAGGCCTTGCCCTTGAACTCCGGGTTGAGCAGCTCGGCCCACGAGCTGATCGGCCGCTTGATCAAGTCGGGACGGACGCCGAGCGTGTCGGCGTTGTAGACGGTCGGAATCAGCGTGACGAATTCGGTCGCCGACGTCGCGAACTTCTTGGAGTCCTTGCCTTCGAGATACAGCACCTTCCAGGGCGCGGTGCCCTGGCCGCCGATCTTCTTGCCGCCGGGCGTCTGGCCCTTGGTGAAGACGGGCGTGATGTTGTCGAATTCCTTGATCTTCCCGGAATCGAGGGCAAGGATGTTGCCGGACGGCACGATCTTCTTCAGCGAGAAATATTCGGTGTCCAGCACGTCGAAGGAGTTCGGCTGGGTCATCACGCGCTTGGTGACGTCGTCGGTGGTCGCGGTGATGTATTCGATCTTGATGCCGGTGTCCTTCAGGCACTGCTTGGAGATGTCGTCGCCCTCGTTCACGGCGGTGCCGAGATAGCGCAGCACCTTCGGCTCGGCCGACATCACGTAGGGGAAGCCGGTGATTGCGCCGGAGCCGGCGGCAAGGCCGGCGAGACCAGCGGTGCTCTTCAATACCGTGCGGCGGCTGACGCCGGTCTTTTTGGTCGTCTCGGTCATACCAGTCACTCCTCTGTTGCGTATTTTTTCGATCGATGGACGCTATTGCAGGCGTTGCGCCTTGGCGGGATCCCAGGTGACCAGCACGCGATCGCCCGGACGCAAGGGGCGGGCGTCGAACACGGTCTCGGGAACGTGGGCGAACAAGGCAGTGCCGTCGTCGAGCGTAAGCGAGACGGCGACATATGAGCCCTGGTACTCGGTCTGGGTCAGCAGCGCCGGTGCGCCGAACGCACCCTCAACAAACGGCGTGATGCCGAGTTGATCGGCGCGCACGGCAATGAGTTTGCCGGCGTCGCTGAGGACGTTGTGGCCACCGATGAAGCGCGCCACGAATTCGGTGCTGGGGTGATGGAAGATGTCGCGGGCCGAGCCCTGCTGCTCGATCTTGCCCTGGTTCATCACCACGATGTGGTCGGCAAGCGCCATTGCCTCTTCCTGGCCGTGGGTGACCTGGATGAAACTGATGCCGAGCTCGCGCTGCAGCCGCTTCAGCTCGCCGCGCATCCTGACCCGCAGGAACGGATCGAGCGCGGAGAGCGGCTCGTCGAGCAAGAGGATCTGCGGCTCGGTGATCAGCGCGCGGGCGAGCGCCACGCGCTGCTGCTGGCCGCCGGAGAGCTGGGCCGGCAGTCGGCCGGCATAGGAGCTCATTGCGACGAGCTCGAGCAGTTCGCCGGCACGCTTGTGCCTGATAGCGCGGTCGACGCGGCGCATTTTCAGGGCAAACGCAACATTGTCGAGCACGGTCAGGTGCGGAAACAGCGCGTACGACTGGAACATCATCGCCGTACCGCGCTTGGCGGGCTCGAGGTCGGTGACGTTTTGCGGGCCAAGGATGATGTCGCCTTCGCTGACCGCCTCGTGGCCCGCGATCATGCGCAAGGTCGAAGTCTTGCCGCAGCCGGAGGGGCCGAGCAGGCAGCAATAGGTGCCTGCCGGGATCTTCAGATTGACGGTGTCGACCGCCAGCGTCGTGTCGTAACGCTTGGTGACGGCGACCAGTTCGAGAGTGGCGGGAGTGGCCATGGCGTGTCCGGGAAGAGGGCGATGCTTCGCCTCTCTCTCCGCAAGGTCCGTGCCAAGCGCGCTTGAATCGTCCTGGGCAAGCCGAATTGCAAAACAGTGCAGCGGAGTCAGATCGTTAGATCGAATCTCGTGCGTCCGGTCGGCTCGCTGCCTTCGCAATTGCGTGCACACAAAACAGGCGCGGATTGTATAAAGTTTCGCCTGTGATTGGATACAGCTCGTCGACTACCATTCGAGGCCGAACGTTGCCGATCGAGTCCTCACACCCATGGCCGCCAAGTCCCGACCGAAATCCGACGCGCCAGATGCGAACGATCGCGTCAGCCGCATCCGGGAAGGCGTGACCGCGGCGATCCTCGAGCATCGTCTGCTGCCGGGCACGAAACTCGGCGAGGACGAGATCGGCGAGATCTACGGATCAAGCCGCACGCTGGTTCGCACCGCGCTCCAGCAGCTCGCGCACGAGGGCATCGTCAACATCGAGAAGAACCGCGGCGCCTTCGTCGCACGCCCGACGCCTGCGGATGCCCGCGAAGTGTTCGAGGCGCGCCGCCTGATCGAGCCGACGATCGTCGATCACGCCGTTGACGCGGTGTCACCGGCCTGGATCGATCGTCTCCAGCGGCATCTTGCCGAGGAACGCGAGGCGGAATCGCGCGGCGACGCGCGCGCCTCGGTCCGGCTCTCCGGCGACTTTCATCGCCTCGTCGCCGAGATGAGTGGTCACAGCATCTATCTCGGTTTCCTGAAGGAGCTGATCGCGCGCTCCTCGCTCATCATCCTGCTCTACCGCCGCCACGACACGCCGGCCTGCGGCACTGATCATCACGCCGGCATCGTCGCCGCGATCCGCAAACGCGACAGAGCGGTCGCCCGCGCACAGATGTTGTCGCATCTGAACGAGATCGAGGCCGAGCTGTTTCTGAAAGATCCCGCCGCCGACGAGTTGCGGCTCGCGGACGTGCTGGGCGCCTAACGAACCGCATCGTTTGGCTACGGCAGCGAAGACCCTTCGTTGCGCTTCATGATCTTCAGCACGAGCAGGATCGCGCCGAGGATCAGGAAGAGAACGCCGGCGAACGTCGTGCCGCCGTATTCGAAGGTCACGCCGATTCCCGTCAGCAGACATCCGATGATGATTGCGAGGAGTCCGCCGAGTTTCTTGACCAGCATGACGTGTCCGTCAGTTGTTTGTGCCACCATGTTGCGCCTCGTCATTTCGCGCCTGCGCTCGCGGCCCCTGTTACTTCTCTCCCCAGTCGAGCAGGCCGGCACGATCGTACTCTCGAATGCGCAAATTGCAATCTGGCGTTGATCGTGGACTTTTGCAGCGTCTGCATTTGATTTGAGTTCGATGTATGTGAGACAGCCGCGCTTACTCAGTTTCCTGATCTTCCCGAGTAAAGTTCGCGGTGCACCTTTGCCGCAGTCGGATGGCTGAATTGCAGAATCTCTCTATGGTTGCAAATTGACTCCACGGGGCACGAGGCATCAACTACCATCGCGCGGTTGGGTTCTGGAGCGGGAGATCATGCCGGGATTGAAAGTGCGGGGCGGGCTCGCGATGCTGCTTGCAGTGCTTCTCTGCAATGCGTCGCCTGCGGCGGCCCAGCAGGACGCTGCCGTCCTGTTCCGTAACGTCAGGATTTTCGACGGAAAGAACGCGACGCTCTCGGTTGCGTCCAATGTTCTGGTCAGGGACAGGAAGATCGAGAAGATATCGACTGCCGACATCGCAGCCACCGGTCAGGTGATCGACGGCGGCGGCCGCGTGCTGATGCCGGGGCTGATCGATGCGCATTGGCACACGATGCTGGTGCGCCCGACGCCGATGGCCGCGCTCGCAGGCGATATCGGCTACAACAACCTGCTTGCGGCCAGCGAGGCGACCGCGACGCTGATGCGCGGCTTCACCACCGTGCGCGACATGGGCGGGCCGAGCTTCGGCCTCAAGCAGGCCATCGACGAGGATCTTGTCGCCGGTCCCCGCATCTATCCCTCGGGTGCCATCATCACCATCACCAGCGGTCATGGTGATTTCCGCCAGCTCTCCGATCTGCCGCGCACCATCGGCGGCATGCTCAGCCGCATGGAGCGGATCGGCGGCAGCATGGTCGCCGACAGTCCCGACGAGGTGCGCGTGCGCGCGCGCGAGCAGCTCATGCAGGGTGCTTCGCAGGTCAAGCTCACGGCGGGCGGCGGCGTCGCGTCGCCCTTCAGCCCGCTCGATGTCTCCACCTTCACCGAGCCCGAGCTGCGCGCCGCCGTCGAGGCCGCCGACAATTGGGGCACCTATGTCGCCACCCACGCCTACACGCCGGTCGCGATCCAGCGCTCGATCGCAGCCGGCGTGAGATGCATCGAGCACGGTCACCTCATGGACGAGGCGAGCGCGAAGCTGATCGCGGAGAAGGGGATTTGGCTCAGCACGCAGCCATTCCTCGACCTCTCCGCCCGCGGCGGGGTTGGGGCCAGCGGAGCAGGATAAGATGCGGCAGGTGGTTGCCGGCACCGATCGCGTCTACGCGCTGGTGAAGAAGTACGGCATCAAGACCGCGTTCGGCACTGACGTGCTGTTCTCGAAGGCCTTGGCGGACAGGCAGGGCTCGATGTTGGCCGCGCTGACGCGCTGGTACACACCGGCCGAAGCGCTGGCGATGGCGACGTCGACCAATGCGGAGCTGCTGAACCTGTCAGGCCTGCGCAATCCTTACCCAGGTAAGCTCGGCGTGGTGGAGGAGGGCGCGCTTGCCGATCTCTTGCTGGTCGACGGCAATCCGCTCGACAACATCAATCTCGTCGAAGATCCCGCGAAGAATTTTGTGCTGATCATGAAGGGCGGCAGGATCTACAAGAACAGTCTGGCGCGCTGACGCGCCCGCGCAGTGCAGCAATTTAATTCGCATCGTTACCCCGGATTGTGACAGGCGTTGCCCGATTTGCGCATGACATCGTGTCGACGGCCACACACCGCGGCGTAACGTGACTATTCCTTGCGGACGGTACCGGCTATAGAATGGCGCTCTGTCATTGAAGTGTCATGTCACCGGGAATGCTCAATCAGACGCTAAGCCGGCTCGCAAGACTTCGAGCGCGCCGGACGGGAATCCTGTCTCGAAAGACGACAAGAGAATGCAAGTCGTCGCCGGCTTCTTCAGCCAGCGTGAACCGGACGAGCCCGGCGCGGAACAAGGGATCGTCGAGGGCGCTGTGATCGACCAGACGCCATCGCAAGAGGCGACGCCCGCACCCGGGCCAACCCAGTCGAACGCCGCCGCGCGGCCCGCCGGTGAAATCGAGCTCAAGCTTTTCGTCGATGCCGATCGCATGGCGCATTTCAACGCTACGCCGGTCATCGCGGCGAACGCGCGTAACAAGGGCGCGCGCAAACATCTCAAGTCTGTCTATTATGACACGCCGGAGCGGACGCTGCGTCGCAACGGCTTGAGCTTGCGCGTTCGTCAGAGCGGCGCACGCTTCGTGCAAACCCTGAAAACCGATGCGGTGGATGATCCACTGCGCCGCGGCGAGTGGGAGGCGAGGGTGTCGTCGCTTGCACCCGACCTGGCTCTGGCGATGCCCTTCATTGCGGAGAAGCTTCGCAGCCATCTCGAAGCGCAGCCGCTCGAAGCGGTGTTCACGGCCGACGTTCATCGTCATGCGCGGATGGTTGACCTGCCGTCCGGCACGGTCGAAATTGCGTTTGACCGGGGCGTCCTCACGGCCGGCGACCGGACGTTACCGGTGAGCGAGATCGAACTTGAGTTGAAGAGCGGCAGCGCGAGCGCGATCTACGAGATCGCATTGCGGCTTGCCGAGCACGGGGCGGTGAAGCCGTCGGTCCGCACCAAATCGGCGCGCGGCTTCGATCTTGCCGCCGACAAACCGCCCTCGGCGCGACGTCCGCGAAAACTTCGCCTCGATGCGTCGGTCACGCTCGACGAGGCGTTCGCGACGATCCTGCGCTCCTGCTTCCTCCATTTGCTTCAATCGCTGCCCGCGGCCGAGGACGGTCGCAATCCGGAAGGGGTGCATCAGCTTCGCGTCTCGCTGCGCAGGCTTCGATCGGCACTGGACCTGATGCGATCGGTCGGCGCGCTCAGCAATCTCGATGCGCTGCGGTCGGAAGCCAGATGGCTGGCGCAAGACCTCTCCGCCGCGCGTGACTGGGACGTGTTCCGGCTCGAGACCTTGCCGACGATCGCAAAGGCCTGTCCGTCGGTCGCAGGCTTCGATGCACTGGGCCGGGTTGCGGCCGCGCGTCGGTCCGACGCCTATCGCAAGGCGCATCACGCGCTTGACGATCGCCGCTGCACCGCGTTCCTGATCGGCCTCGGAAACTGGATCGAGACGCGGGGCTGGCGCAACGACGTCGCCGCCGAAGACCCCGGCCGGCTCGCCGAGCCCGCCGTCAACTTCGCGCAGCGCATTCTGTCGGAGCAACATGCGAAGCTGCTCAAGCGCGGCCGCCGCTTCAAGTCGCTTGCGGCGGAAGATCTGCACCGGGTGCGGCTCGCGACCAAGCGGCTGCGCTATCTCAGCGAGTTCCTGCTGCCGCTCTACGAGGACCGCAAATCCGCGCGAAAATTCTCGCGCGGGCTCGCCGGCTTGCAAGAGCAGCTCGGCGCCTTCAATGACATGGCGGTCACGGCGTCATTGCTCGAAGGGCTCGGTGCCGAGCCTGACAGCGCCACCGCCGTGGCGGCGATCGCGGGCTGGCAGGCGCGTGCGTCGGTCGGGGTGCAGCCCGCCCTGCAAAGCACGTGGCGCGATTTCACCGCCGCGCGCGTGCCCTGGTCGCGGCAGACGCAGCAGGATTGAACGAAACGACATCCCCAAAAAAAGTTGCGGCCAGCCATTGGGGGATGGCTGGCCGCGCGCGAACCGGTCTGGGACGGGGAGGGGTGGGGATGTGACCGGGTCGCGTAACTCCTTGTCTCGTTCTTACTGGTCTCTTGCGCTGGCGGTGGAGACCGCCGGCCTGGTATCGCCCAGCGAAACCCAGACGTTGGGATCGCTCTGCGACTGTCGCTTGACGAAGCGGTAGCCGGTCTCCGTCCAGGCAACGACGTTCTCGTTCTGATTGTCGAGAACGAACTCGCCCTTGTCGGTCTTCACCGTCAGCACCGCGTGTCCTTCACCCTTCTTGTCGCGCACGACGGTGACGAGCAGGGCCTCGCGCGGCCATCCGGCATCGATCAACATCTTGCGCTTCAACAGCACGTAGTCTTCACAGTCGCCGTAACCGTCCGACGGCAGCGACCACTTCTCGATCACGCCCCAGTGCTCCTGGTCGGTCAAAGGCTTGACGGTCTCGTTGACCCAGCGATTGACCTTGACGAGGTCGCGCCATGCGGCCTGCGACATCACGATGTCGCGCGGTTGCGTCGGCGCGCCCTGGCACTGAGCGGCATTATCCGCACAGAATTCGACCCAGCCGATCGGCGAACGCGTGGTGTCGCCGAGGCTTGCGTAGAGCAGACGGCCTTCGCCGGCCTGCGCTGCCGCGCTCATTCCGAAGAGCATGGCGGCCAGCGCCATTCCCTTCCCCTGTCCCCTGAAATCAAACATTGCGGCCCCGTTTCTTGTTGGGACCACATTGCGCACGCAGCTTTTGAGTTGCCGCTAAATCGGCCAAGTAAAGTCGAGACGAATACAAGTAAAAGGCGCGGCGAATTCGATCTATACTTGAATCAAAATCGAATAAAAGTCGATATGACTACAATTGATTCAAATTTTATCGATTAACGCGGAAACGCTGACGGAACCGTTGTTTGCACGCGCCCGCAGCCCTCGCGTTAACCCGCGCGAGGCTCGTCACGACCCATGAAAAAGGCGGCGTCCGCATCGCGGAGGCCGCCTTCAGGGCTTGAAATACAGGGGTTTTGGCGCCTTCGCGCTTTACCGCGCGGTAACGCTCTCTTCGAGTGTCTCGATCGGCTGCGAATGCATGAACTCGAGCGCGAAGCCATCTTCGAGGTTTCGGACCACGCGGCCCTGCACCCGGCCGAGCAGAACCGTCGAGTTCAGCGGCGGCCGGTTCTCGGCGGCAATGGCGGCGCCTGACAGCGAGAGGTCGATGATGCGGCAGGTCATCTTGGTGCCGTCCTCGAGCGTCAGCACCGCGATCGGGTTGCGCGGCACGATACGGTCGTGGCGGCGGTCTTCCGGCAGATTGAGGATGTCGCGGTTGGCGAGCCAGGTGAGCTGTGCGGCGAGCTTGTCGCGCTTGCGCGGCGTCGCACCCACTGTCATGGCGAAGCCATTGTCGATGATGCGGGTGATCTTGCCCTCGACGCGGCCGATATGGTCGAGATAGGCGACCACGCGGTCGCCGACATTGCCGATGCCGGGGGCCAGCAGTGCGAGCCCGCCCGGCGACATGTTGATCACCTGGCAGGGGAATTCACGGCGGTCCGGCAGCATGTAGCGGCCGAGCAGGTGAACCTTCACCCGGCTGGAAACGCCGACGTTCCTCGGCGGCCGGAAGAAATTTTTTGTTCGCCAACGCCATTTTCACAACCCGACCCCCCGCCT
This sequence comes from Bradyrhizobium sp. LM2.9, assembly GCF_054056555.1. Lineage (NCBI taxonomy): Bacteria > Pseudomonadati > Pseudomonadota > Alphaproteobacteria > Hyphomicrobiales > Nitrobacteraceae > Bradyrhizobium > Bradyrhizobium sp. LM2.9. Next base: position 2,917,527 of record NZ_JBSRYJ010000002.1, on the reverse strand, counting down.
GGCGGAGTCCGGGACGACCCTAAGGTGCACAGGGTTAATGCCGCGTTAGGATTGGGCGCGTCGATTACGGACAGACACAATGCGCTCGAAAAGCCACATCAGCGGCGGGCACGCCAGCACCGTCAGTGCGCCGAGGTCGAGCGCGACCGCGGCGGTCCCGGCCGATTTGGCAAGCCGGCCCGCCACCGCCGGTCCCAGCATCATCGCGGCATAGAAGAGAGTGTAGAACACGCCCATCCCGATCGCCCTCGTTTCCGGCACGAGCACGCGAGCGGTCAGGCTCATGATCGGGCCGGCCGGATGGCCGCCGATCAGGCCGATCAGGAGGAGGATCGTGATCACGGCGTCGGATCGGGTCAGCCAGGCCAGCAGCCCCGCCACCACGAGGCTGGCCGCGATCGCAAGCACGAGCGGCCGCTTGAAGCGATCGGCGAGATAGCCGCCTGCCGGTACCGAGATCACCGACAGCCACATCACGAGGCTGATCGCCGATCCCGCCGCGGCAATGCTCCAGCCGCGCTCGGCGAGCAGTGTTGGGCCGAACGAGAAGATCATGGCGAAGCCGACATTATAGAGGCCCCAGATCGCGCCCGCGACGATCACCGCCAAGAGAGCAAGCGGATCAAGCCGCCCGAAGCCGGCTGCGCTGGCGGTGGCTCCCGGCGGCGGTTGATAAAACGTGATCAGCACAATGCCGATCGCGGTCAGCGCACCGGCCACGAGGAACACGGCGCCCGCGCCATAGGCGGTGCCGATCGCCGGCAGCACCAGCAGCGAGATCGCAACGCCCGCCGGCCAGGAGTTGACGAAGATAGCCATCGCGGTGGCGATCTCCTTAGCGGCAAACCAGTCGGTGCCCATCTTGGTGAGCTGCACGGTCAGCAGCACGCCGCCGGCGCCGGAGGCGAGCCGGCCCGCCATCTGCCAGCCCCAGACATCGGTGGCGGCCATAACGAGGCTGCCGGCCGTCATCAGCAGCAGTGCCACGATCGTCGTGGGCTTGTCGCCGAGGGTCCGGCCGATCGCGCCGCCCGGCAGCGCCAGCACGATGCCCGGTGTGAAATAGAGCCCGATCAGGATGCCGATATCGGCGAGCCCGACGCCAAAAGTCTGTTGCAGCAGCGGCGCGACGGCAGCCACGCTCTGGAACTGGAACGCAATGGTGAGGCGAACGACGAACAGGATCGCAAGAGTGCCCCAGCGATTGCGCAACGCTTCATCTCCCCAGCCCTGTGTCGAGGGTGCGGTGGAGAGAGGCCGGAGTCAACCGGCTGCCTTCCTCACCGCGCGCTGGTACAGGAGACTCAGCAGCGCCAGCAGCACCGCCGCCGACAGCCCGAGCGACCAGTGAATGCCGATCGCCGCACCTGATAGCCCGACGGTGATGCCGCTGAACGCCCGCATCCCGAGCCCCGCCATGTTGTAGAGGCCGACGACGCGGCCGCGAATGTCGGACGGCGCGTTCAACTGCACCAGCGCTTGCGCCATGGTGTTGAACGACAGCTCGAAGAAGCCTGCAAAGAACAACAGCACGATCGCGATCGGATAGATCCGCACCGAGGCGAAGCCGAGCAGCGCCACGCTCCACAGCATCGCGAGCATGATCGCGGTGCGCGGCGTGCCCTTGAGCCGTCCCCAGGATTCCAGCGCGATGCCCGCGAGCAGCGCGCCGGCAGCATCGGCCGCGAGCAGCACGCTGTAAGAGATTCCGGGATCGCCGTGGCCGAGATCGCCGGCAAAGCCCGGCATCTGGGCATGATAGGCATTGCCGATCATGAAGGAGGTGAGGCCGGCCAGCCATGTCATCGCCGTGAGCACCGGCTGCGTGCCGATCGCGCGCATCGTCAGCATGATGTCGGCAAGGCCGCGCACGGCGAAGCGCCGCACGGCCACGCTGTTGTCGCGCACCGGCGCCCAGAACAGCCACAGCAGCATCGGCAAGTAGAACAGCGTGTTGAAGATGATGCCATGCGAGGTGCCGAGCGTGAGCATGATGATGCCGCCGACGGCAGGTCCGACCAAAATGCCGAGATAGCGCGCCATCGCGTTCAACCGCACCGCGCTCGGAAGATCCGCCGGGCCGACGAGGTCGTAGAGCAGGAGCTGGTTCGGCGTCTGCCACAGCACGCCGGCGCAGCCATGGACCACCAGCAGCAGCATCGCGTGCCACATCTGGATCGTATCGGTGATGAAGAAGAAGCCCCATCCGCTCGACGCCACGATGAACAGCAGCATGCCGCACTGGATGATGCGGCGCGGATCGAAGCGGTCGGCGAGACCCCCGACCGCGACCGAGAACAACAGGAACGGCAGCCAGTGCGACAGCACGGCAAAGCCCGCCAGCGCCGGCGAATGGAATTTCTGGAACACCACCCAATAGCTGATCACATGCTCGATATTGTCAGCCATCATCGCCAGCACATAGGCCATGAACTGGAGCCGGTACGGCACCGACTTCATCGCCGCGAACGATCCGGACGCAGCGACAGGATTTTGGGGGAGGGGGTTCAAGAGGGCACCTGGGTGGGACTCTTGGGGCCTTACACGTTCGCCGGTAAGCGCTCAAGATACTTAAGGGCTCAAGCTACTTGGGTGTGCTTGGAGATCAGCCATGCGCTGCCGCCACAAGCTCAACCGTCATCCTGAGGTGCGCGCCCTTGCGCGCCTCGAAGGATAGGCCGCGAGCGCCTGTGGCCCATCCTTCGAGGCTTCACCTTGCGATGCAAATGCATCGCAAGGTTCGCACCTCAGGATGACGGCGGTGAATGTGGCAGGCGCCGTAGCCCGGACGGAGCGCAGTGAAATCCGGGAGCGCCGGTCGCGCATTCCGCTTCGCTCATGCGGGCTACGAGACCGCACCTTGGCACAACCGCGCATCTCACATACGCTTCCCGTTAGCCCGCACCACCAACCATAACAAAAGCGGGCAGCGAGGAAACAGCCATGGAACAGATCCGCGTCTGCACCCACGCGGGACCGGGCAGCGAGCCTGTCATCCGCAGCGTGCCATGGCCAAAGGTCGGCAAAAAGGCCGCGCTGATCAAGGTCGGCGCGTGCGGCGTCTGCGGCACGGACCTGCACATTCTGAAGGGACATTGGCCGAAGCCGCTGCCTTGGCCGTTCACGCTCGGTCATGAAATCGGCGGCGTGATCGTCGAATGCGGCGAAGAATTCACCGAGGACTTCATGAGCAAGCCGCTCAAGGTGGGATCGAAAGTGATGATCCCGCCGCTGATGCCCTGCGGCCGCTGCTATTACTGCATCCATTATCCGCAAGTAGCCAACAAGTGCCTGACGCCGGTCTATTACGGCCGATATCTCGGCTTCGACAAAGCGCCTCACATGTGGGGCGGCTGGGCCGAATATGTCTATGTCGATCTCGACATGCTGCCGGGCACCAAGATCTACAAATTGCCCGAGACGACATGTCGCTGCGGCTGGGCGCGTTGTCGGAGCCGCTGACCTCCTGCATTCGCGCCTTCAACCGCGCTGGCCGAGCCGGCGGTTTCACCTGGGGCGACACGGTGGTGATCCAGGGCTCGGGTCCGATCGGCATTCTCGCCGTCGCGGCCGCAAAGGAGATGGGAGCAGGGCGCGTGATCTGCGTCGGTGCGCCGGAGGAGCCGCGGCTCAAGCTCGCGCGCGAATTCGGCGCGGAGGCGACTGTGAACATCGAGGAGATCAAATCGCCGCAAGATCGTATCGCGCGCGTGCGCGAGATTGTCGGGGGCTTCGGCGCCGATCTCGTGATGGATTGTTCGGGCCATCCGACCGCCGGCCCCGAAGGCATCGAGATGCTGCGCGACGGCGGCACCTATGTCGAGATGGGCCAGTTCACCGACGCCGGCTCGATCGAGACGTCCTGGCACCGCATCTGCACCAAAGACCTCAACGTACTGGGATCCTGGGGCTTTACCGGTAATGATCTTCCGCTCGGCGTCGACATGCTCTATCGCACCCGCGACAAATATCCCTGGCTGAAGATGCAGACGATCTACCCCTTCACGGAAGAAGGCGTCGCGCAGGCGGTCAGGGACGCCATGGCGATGAAGACGGTGAAGTCGACCATCGTGCCGTGGCCGGAATTGGTGGAGTGAGAAATTCGGGGCCCGGATTGCGCTGTAGCGTAAGCCGGGATTCTCGCTTGTGGCTCCTCATATTCCGCTACGCTCCATACGATCTGCGTGCGGACGTTTGGAATGAAAGGCATGACGATGGACGAGACACCCGAACCCGACCAACGCACGCGCTCCCCCTTCCACGCCATCCGCGCGATCGACTACACCGTCATCTTCGTGCGCGACATGGCCGCGATGCGCCGCTTCTACGAAGACGTTCTCGCGTTTCCGCTGCTGCGTGAGTTGTCGCCGAACTGGATCGAGTACGGCTTGGGCAGCAACACGTTGGCTCTCGCGAAGCCGAGCCGGACTGCGGCCGATGCGCCAACACCGGCGGGCAGTGCCGCGCTGCAACTGGCATTCAAGGTCTCCGCGGCCGAGGTCGATGCGTGCGCTGACGAACTCGTGCGGCAGGGCGTTGCGCTGCTGTCGCCGCCGACGAACCAGTCGTTTGGGCATCGGACGCTGTTCTTCCGCGACCCCGACGGCAATCTTTTGGAGGTCTATGCGGAGATCTGAAATGCGGGGAGCCGGGCCGCCGCCCGAAAGGTTCCATCGGAAATTCGCGAGTTATTCACGCCGAGGTGAAACTTAGGCCCTAGTTCCGGCTTTCAATTCGCGAGAGAGGTATCGTGAAGCGAATCCTGAAACCAGTCACTTACATCCTGGCCGCCATCTACTTCCTGGTGGATGCGGTCTTCATGGCCTTGGCGAGGCCAATCTCGCGCTGGATTGGGCGGCATTTCCAATTCAGGCGATTGCGCGCCGGGATCAGATCGCTGCCGCCTTATCCGTCGCTCGCCTTGTTTTCGGTGCCCGTGATCATTCTGGAGCCAATCAAGCCTGTGGCGGCCTATCTCGCCGCAACCGGTCAGTTCGTGTGCGCCGCGGCCACTCTCATCGTCGGCGAGTTGCTCAAGCTAGTGCTGGTCGAGCGCCTGTTCCATCTCACGCGCGACAAGCTGATGCGGATTCCGGCTTTCGCCTGGGGTTATGGGAAGTTCGCCGAGGTGAGGGCATGGCTGCACGCAACCGAGGCCTGGCGTGCCCTCCGCGCCTTGAGCCGCGCGGCGAAGGACACTGTTGCGCGGGCAAGAGTCAGGCTGGTCGGCGGCTTCGGCAGGCTGGTGACCTCCCGGGATTAGGGCCGGCGCGTCGCTCTCTATGCGAGCTTGCGCGCTGCGGTGGTGGCTTTGACGCAAAATTTCGCTATATGCAGAAAAACGGCCGGAAAACGCTGGATGTAGTGGGTGGCGCCAGCGGTAAGCTTATTCTCGATGCCGCCAAAGCCATGCGTCATAGGCATGGTGATTTGCCCGCGCTTGGCGTAAAGAGCGTGCAAATCAAATCACCACGCGTGCGGCTGGACCATTTGCCGCCTACGCAGCTTCAGGTCGCGCGGCTCAACGTTCCGCGCCTGGACCAACCAAGGTTTTATCCCGTGTCTTTTCCGACCATGAGTCCGCCGCTCGCCCGAGCTTTGGCCGAGCGCAACTACGACCGTCCGACCCCCGTTCAGCTCGCCGTGCTCACCGACGAGGCCACTGACCGCGACCTGCTGGTTTCGGCCCAGACCGGCTCCGGCAAGACGCTGGCCTATGGGCTGGCCATGGCCAAGGACCTGTTCAAGGATCTGCTTGATGGCGCCGAGCGGTTCGAGCGGGCGGGTGCACCGCTTGCCCTGATCGTGGCGCCGACCCGTGAGCTTGCCTTGCAGGTCCATCGCGAGCTGGCGTGGCTGTACGAGCATGCGAGCGGGCGCGTCGTCTCCTGCGTCGGCGGCATGGATCCGCGGCGCGAGCAGCGCGAGCTTGCGGCCGGCGCTCACATCGTCGTCGGTACGCCCGGCCGGCTATGCGATCATCTGCGGCGCAACCGTCTCGACATCTCCGAATTGAAGGTGGTCGTTCTCGACGAGGCCGACGAGATGCTCAATCTCGGCTTTCGCGAGGACATGGAGTTCATCCTCAAGACCACGCCGGACACGCGCCGCACCCTGATGTTCTCGGCCACGTTCCCGCGCGGCATCGTCGCGCTGGCGAAGCAGTATCAGCAGCAGGCCTTCCGGATCGAGGTCGCCGGCGACGAAGGCGGTCACGCCGATATCGAGTACCGCGCGATCCGAATCGCGCCCGGCGATGCCGAGCACGCGGTCGTCAACGTGTTGCGCTTCTACGAGGCGCCGAGCGCTCTGGTCTTCTGCAGCACGCGCGATCACGTCAGGCATTTGCAGGCGGCGCTGCTGGAGCGCGGCTTCTCGGTGGTCGCGCTGTCAGGTGAATTGACGCAGAACGAACGAACCACGGCGCTGCAGTCGCTGCGGGACGGACGTTCGCGCGTCTGTGTGGCGACCGACGTCGCCGCCCGCGGCATCGATCTGCCGAGCCTCGACCTTGTCATTCATGCCGACCTGCCCAACGACGCCGAAGTTATGCAGCATCGCTCGGGCCGTACCGGCCGCGCCGGTCGCAAGGGGACGAGTATCCTGCTGGTGCCGCCCGTGCGACGGCGGCGTGCGGAAATGCTGCTGAATGTGTCGGGGATCGACGCGGTCTGGGGGACGGCGCCGCAACCGGATGAGATCCGCAAGCTCGATCACGAGCGCATGAAGGACGTGTTGTTCACCGAGGAGACGACCGCCGACGATCTGGCGCTGGCGCAGGCGTTGCTGGCCGAGCGGTCGGCTGAGGAGATCGCCGCGTCGCTCGCACGGCTCTATCGCGCGCGGCTGCCGTCGCCCGAAGACATCATGGATCCGGGCGAGCGAAGCAGCCGGCCGCGCGACGATCGCGGTCGCAACGATGCCCGCGCACCGCGCGACGATGTCCGCACCTCGCGCGGCGATGATCGCCCTGCGGGGCCGCGCTCCAAGGGGAAATCCTCGCCGCGTCACGGCATGGGGGAGGCCACCGTCTGGTTCCGGGCCAACATCGGGCGACGCAAGAATGCGGAAGCGCGCTGGCTGTTGCCGATGATCTGCCGCCGCGGCGGCATAGACAAGAACGACATCGGCGCTATCAAGATCATGGACACCACGACCGAGTTCGAGATTTCCGAGCGGGTCGTGGAATCTTTCGCCGCCAAGATCAAGCGTCCGGACAAGGAAGACAATATCCGCATCGAGTCGATGGCGGATGCGCCGCAGCGGCAGGCGCCTTCGGAAGAGCGGCCCCACGCGCCTCGGCGCGAGAGCGGCGACAGCGACCATCGTGAACGTCGCGACGATCGCCCGCGCGAGCCGGGTGGGTTCAAGTCGCACGGCAAACCGCACGGCAAGCCATACGACAAGGCGCAGGGCGAGTGCGCGGACCGAAATTCGACGATGCTCCTTCCTTCGCAAAGAAAAAGAAGAAGAACAAGCCGGGCCACGCAGAGCCTTCGGTCACTTCGTGGCCTGGGAAGAGCGCACCCGGAAAGAAGCCGAAGACGAAAAAGAAGCATCGAGACTGACGGCCGCGTTCCGGCGTCGGCAAGAATGTTGCCGCGGGACTGCACCGTGAAGGGGCATTACGTCGCAGCGAGATCGCGGAGCATGTAGGTCGCGTTGTCGCCGTAGGACGCGAGCTTTGCACGCGGCTCCGCGTTCGCCGTGACGGCCCGAAAGCCGAGGCGTTCCCACAGCGGCCGCGTGGCGTAGACCGACACCAGCGCGAGCGTCGCGACCCCTGACGCGCGCGCGAGCTGCTCGATCGCAGCGACATAATCGCCCGCGACGCCGCCGCGAAAGCCTGGCAGCACCGCGACGTCATGCACATAGAGGCAGTCCGCATCGCCGGGCAGTTGTTCGAGGAAGCCGTCGAGCGGCGGAATCCGGTGTTGCTTCCAGGGATGGGCGAGTCCGTAGCCGGCGATCTCGTCCTCCGCGGCAAGCACGCGGCAACCATCGGGTTAGAGCCGCATCTTTTCCGCGAACACCTCGGGGCGTTCAGGCAGATCGGGGTGGATGCGCGCTGCGATCGCGCTGATCGCCGGCAGGTCGGACGCGCGCGCGGGACGCCAATGCGGCTTGCTCATGTCGATCCGTCGTTCCGTCTCAATCATCCCAATTTATTCCGATGCGACGAGGCACGCAGCGAAAAATATCTTTGCCGTCATCTCAGGAATACCACGGCTCGCGCGGCGTCCTACCCCTTGCAAGCCCATTGCATGACAGGAGATACCATGACGTCCTCGATCCGCCTCGCGCTCACGCTCGCAATATCGCTCGCGATGATTCCCACCGCATTCGCCGCGTCGCCGGCCGTGATGGATCGCTAGCGCGGGACCGGCCATTTCCGCTGGGCGGCGAGCTTGGCTCACGCAGCCCGGCGCCGGCACCAGTCCATAGCGCAGCATCGTCTCTTTCATCTTCGCGGGGTCGGGTGGCGCGCCTGCCGACAGGAGCGCGGCCATTTCCGTGAAATATTGCGTGCCCAGCACCCCGGGGCTCAGGATGCACAGGCATGTCGCCGGCCCGGTCGAGCGGTTGGTAAAGCCGTGCACGATGCCGCGCTTGATGAAGACGGATTCTCCGGGGCCGAGATCGTTCTGCTTGCCATCGATCGTCCAGGTCGAGACGCCGGACAGCCCGTAGATCGTTTCGTCCCAGCGGTCGTGATAATGCGGGATCGGCATCCGTGCATTCGGCTGCAACGTCATTTCGAAAATATCGACGCTGCCGCCAGTGTCATCCTTGCTCTGCAGGAAGCGGAGCTGAAGCGAGCCGAAATTAATGATGTCGGACATGGTCGTTTCGTCCAGGTGAGAGGCTGCATCGAGATCGCGGCGCTCGCTCACGTCGAAACGAGAACTACCGCAGCCCCCTGATACACCCATCAGCCCGCGTGTGACCGGCCAATTTATCGCACAGGGACCGTTGCAGGTCGACCTGCCGGTTGCGCAAGCGGCAGAACATTCCGGCTCAAACGGCTCCGGGATCGAGCCTCTTAATAGCTCGCCGGCGCTGATCTCAGGTTGGCGCATGCAACAGCAGCAACTTCAAAGATGCGGAATTTTGATTGCGCCGCAGCATCACACGAGTCGAACTAATTCAAATTGAGAGTCCGAAAGCGAACCGAAGCTTCGACCTTCGTCGGTCATAGTTGCCTCCGGCAGGGGGCAAGAGCTGCATATCCGCAGCAGCATCCCACCATCGTGAAAGTAGAGCACTGGTGTCCCGGTGCAGTACGCACCTGGGCGCGTCGGGGAGTCTTCAATCCATTATCTAGTTTCGCTTGAAAGGATGAATGCCCGTGAGTGATGCCAATGTGAAAGCCGAAACGAATGCCGCTCCGCTGAATGGGACGGCGAACGGAAATGCAAACTTCAAATTCGACATACCGTTTTTCAACATCCAGGCGATCTTCGGCGATCTCGCCGCGCCGACCGCCACGCGGGCCAAGGCAAATTTCGAGCAGATGAAGGCGACTTCCGAGGAGATCACCGAAGCTCTCCGCGATGCCTGTTCGACCAATGCCAGGCGTGCCGCCGACTACGGCACCAAGGTCATTGAAATATCCAACAACAATACCAGCTCCGCGCTGGAATTCCTCTCCCAGCTTGCAGACGCGAAGTCGTTTGCGGACCTCGTGAACCTCTCCACCGCTCACGGTCGCAAGACCTTTGAAGCGGCTTCCGCCCAGAATCGGGAGCTTTGGGATCTGGCCCAGAAGGTCGCGACCGAGGCGGCCGAGCCGATCAAGAACAGCTTCAACCGGGTTCTGCATAGGGCTGCTTGAATCGAAGCTACTGGCCACGTGGATCGGCTGGACGAGCGTCTTCGCGAGAAGAGACGCCGTCCAGCCGATGGCGGCCAGCCTTGCCGTGAGGTGATGCCAAGCTGGAGGGAAATCAGGATGGGTATGGTGATGATCAAGTGCCCGGAAACGGGGAGCGCAATTCCGACAGGCATCGAGATGGATGGCGAAAGGTTTCGCTGCAGTACTGTGTTCTTTTCGCGTACCTATTGCCGGATGTGCGCGGCGACGCACGAGTGGTTCGCCAGGGAGGCCTGGGTTTACGAGTCGGTCTTGGCGAATGGGAAGTCCGGAGGTAGGCAACCGTCCCGCGCCGGCGCGGCGTGAAGGAGCCTTAACGCATCCTGCGAAACGATCCGATCGATCCTGCGGCTCATCACCTTGTAGCACTCGCATGCGACGACCTCGAGCCGTTGCCTGTCGATCTCGAGTTGGCCGCGTCGATTGGATTTGATCGCCCTTGATGTTCGAAGTGCACTCACGACGTGCGTGACCGTGGTACGGCGGACGCCGAGCAATTCCGACAACGTCTCCTGGGTCAAGGGCAGGACATCACCGCCATCCGTCCGATCGTGAATGTGCAGCAGCCAGCGGGCGAGGCGCGCTTCGACCGAGTGCAGCGCATTGCAGGCCGCGACGTGCAGGAATTGCGTCATCAACGCCCTGGTGACAATCTGAACCGCGCTTGCGACGGCGGGACTGCGTTCGAGCATCGCGTGAAATCGCGCGGGCGAGATCTGCAGTGCGGTCCCGGCCACGCGGACAACCGCGGTCAGGGGGGATCGGACGGGCCCGAGCGCCGTCATGAGTCCGACGGCGCCGTCGTTGCCGATCACTGCGGTTGCGGCCGTTTGTCCGTTCGGCAACTCCATGATGAGGGCGATCGCGCCGCTGCAGGGGAAGTAGAGATGTTCGATGCGGTCGCCCGACCCGACCAGGACTGCATCGTGCTGGAGCGGTACTTTCCGCAAATGCGGTGCAAGCAAAGCGAAGTCGGCCGGCGGTAACGCAGCTAACAGGCGATTACCAACTCTGGTCGCGTGCTCCATCACGGGAATCGCCCCTCGACGGAGGCCCGGCGGCTAGCAAACGCATCGCCTCCGACCGAGCCGCGTTGCCGCGCAGACACCAGCGACGGCGAGCGGATAAACGCACTTCAACAGATAAGGTTCCAATCACGGATCGCGAGCCTGCGCGCCGGGGGGCCGGCGCGTCTGACTGCAATGAAGATCGGGCGGCTTGCAAACGCTGCGCGCCCTGAGACGAGGGTCACTCCTACCTCAGCCCCTCATAGACCATCAGGCCGCGTGCGATCTGCAGCTTGCGGATCGCGCGCGGCAAGAGCTTCTCCGGCTGGTGCAGATAACGCCAGGAGGTGAGGGTGAACGGGCCAAGCGCGCCGCATTCGTCGTCGAATGGCGCAAGCACGCCTGTCACGCTTACCGGCGTATGCGGGCGGGCGTTGAACGGGAGCAGCAACAGCTCGAGATGCGCCTTGCTGCCGTCCTCACGCGTGGCGGTGATACCGGCGATCGCGCCGAGGCTCTCGTCGGCGACAACGGTCGTGATCTCCTCGATCTCGCGGCGGCTGGCCTCGTTGAACAGCGCTGCAAAGCTCGCGTCCTTGAGGTCGCATCCTGCGAGCGCGCAGACGCGCGTGCCGGCGACGCGGAACGGAAAGCCGAGACTGGGCTCGCAGGACAGCACGAAGATGTCGCCGAGCAGGCCACGCACGGCAGCCGGATCGATATCGGCCCGGTCAGGGGCCCGCTCGGTGCCGCGCTTCTTGTCCCAATACGCGAAGAACTCGCGGTTCGACGGATGTTTCATGACTGAACGCTTATCCCGGGCGCAACCTCGCGGGACAATCCTGTCCCGCTTCAGTGCAGCCGCGATCCCTGTGTTGTTGTGCAGGAGGGGATTTGCACCGTCCATGCCGTGGAGGCGTTTTCGGCCTCCCTGGCGCTGCCTTTGCGTCGTTAACGTTAAATTAACTATGCGCTTTCCGTCCGCCGCCCCGCTGCTATGGTGACCGCAGTCGCAAGCCTCGCCGCTTTTCTCCAGGTTCTCGGCGAGGCCTGTACACAGGCGTCAAACAGTTTGGTCACCGGCCGCGGGGAGGGGTGGGGATACCCCTGTCTCTCTGGGTACCGGAAGTCCGACACGGACAGGCAGGGCTTTCCCAGGGCCCTGCCTTTTCCTTTTGTGCACTTGCGCAGGGCGGGCAAAGGCGACTATCTCCAAGGCCTGTCGTTAAGCCTGTCGCTCCGATCGCGCCTGAAAGCGAAGCTGCCTTGGATTCCCCGCAAGATCCCCCGCCGCAAGATCCTTCGTTGCATGATGCTTCGATGGACGTGCCGGCCGTCAATGAGGAGGCTCCGCGCGAGCCGATCCTGACGCTGCCCGTGGCGCTGACCGCCTACATCATTCTGCTGGCGGTGATCCATCTGCGCGTGCTGCTGCCGCCGGAACTGGAGAACTGGACCATCGACGTCTTCGGCTTCATCCCCAAGCGCTACGATTCCTCGCTGCTTAATTTGGAGATTCCGGGCGGCGCCGGCGCAAAAGTCTGGAGCTTCGTCACCTATTCGCTGCTGCACGCCAATCTCCCCCATCTCGGCTTCAATGTGCTGTGGCTGTTGCCGTTCGGGAGCGCGCTGGCGCGGCGCTTTGGCACCATCAGGTTCTTCCTGTTCCTCGCGGCGACGGCGGCGGCCGGCGCGCTCGCCCATCTCGTCACCCATGAGCACGCGGTGGCGCCGATGATCGGCGCTTCGGCTTCGGTGTCGGGCGCGATGGCGGCGGCGATCCGCTTCGCCTTCGTTCGCGGCAGCTTCCTGTCGTTCAGCCGATCGGATGCCGATACCGCCGCGAGAGTTCCGGCGCTGCCGCTATCGCGCGCGCTGCGCGACGGGCGGGTGCTCGGTTTCCTCGCGGTGTGGTTCGGCGTCAACATCGTCTTCGGTGTCGGCGCGATCGGCGTCGATAGCGAGACCACGAGCGTTGCCTGGCAGGCGCATATCGGCGGCTTCCTTGCCGGCCTGTTGCTGTTCACTCTGTTCGATCCCGTGCCGCGCGTGCGAAGCGATGCTGCGGATGCGTCATCACAGGACATTTCAGACCGTATTTGAAGCGGCGCTTGCGGCGCCGCCCGAATTCATCCATCATTCTCGTGAAGAATGTTCCGAAGCGACAAGCCCGTAGAGGCAATGCTTCGACAAGCGCCTGAGGGTGAAACCGGCGCCAAGCCTGTTTAGTTCAGGACTGTTAGTTCAAGACTGTTAGTTGAAGACTCCAAGTCTGTTGGTTGAAGGCTCGATGAACAAGTCCAACCGCGAAAAGCGGGCGGTTCGGATTCAGGGAGGCGACAATGACGGTACGTTCGATTCTCAACAACAAGGGCCACCAGGTCATGAGCGTCGAGCCGGACGCGAAGCTGGCGGCCGCGGTCAAGCTGCTCGGTGAGAAGAAGATCGGCGCGGTGCTGGTGATGAACCAGAGCCGGCTCGAAGGCATCCTGTCGGAGCGTGACATCGTGCGGGTGATCGGCGAGCGCGGCGCCGGCGCGCTCGAAGAGCCGGTTTCTCAGGTCATGACCCGCAAGGTCGTCACCTGCAAGGAGACCGACACGGTCGCCGAGCTCATGGAGGTGATGACCACCGGCAAGTTCCGGCATCTGCCCGTGATCGACAGCGGCAAGGTGGTGGGCCTGATCTCGATCGGCGACATCGTCAAGCGCCGGGTGCAGGAATACGAGTCCGAGCAGGAAGCCTTGCGCGATTACATCAAGACGGCCTGATCAGTCCTGCTGGTCGGCTTTGGGCGCGGTGCTCTCGGGCGTCGGCGCCAGCTCGTGGATTGCCTCTTGGATGGACTCCATCGCTCGCTCGGCGGCGCGGGTGCCCAGGGCGATGAGGTCCTCGGAGCGGTGGAAGTCGAACCAGCCGAAATGGCCGACCCGCGGTGTGATCAGCATATCGGGCGGATCGCCGGCGAGGCGGGCGCGGGTGATGCGGTCCTGCATGATGTTGAAGGCATCGACCATCACCGAAGAGAGGCCGGGCCGGGCGCTGCCGCCGCCGAAGAATTCGCGCTTCACCGTTTTTTCGGGCGAGAAGAATCTCGGGAAGCGCCGCTTTGACGTCGTCTCTTCGGCCGCAGGAACGACCGGTTCAGGCATCGCGCCGTGCGAATAGACCGTCGTCGAATAGGTGAAGATGTCGCTGGAAAGATTTGCAGCGATGACGATTTCGGCGCCGAGCGCGCGGGCGGCCGAGACCGGCACCGGGTTCACCAATGCGCCGTCGACCAGCCAGCGATCCCCGATCAGGACCGGAGAGAAGATGCCGGGCAGCGCATAGGAGGCACGCATCGCGTCGACCACGCGGCCGCGCGTCAGCCAGATTTCGTGGCCGGTGCGGACCTCGGTCGCGACGCTCGCGAATTTGATCGGAAGGTCTTCGATCAGGGTCTGGCCGACCGCCTCCTCAAGTCGCGTTGCAAGCTTCTCGCCGCCGATCAGGCCGGAGCCGTTGAGGCGGATGTCGAGATAGCCGAGGATGTTGCGCATACCTTGCAGACTGCGCCCCCACTCCTCCAGCGTATCGAGCCGGCCGGCCGCATGGAGGCCGCCGACCACCGCGCCGATCGAGGTACCGACCACCACGTCAGGCACGATGCCATTGGCCAAGAGGGTCCTCAGGATCCCGATATGGGCGAAGCCGCGCGCGGCGCCGCCGCCGAGGGCTAGGCCAATGACCGGCCGGCGGATGCTGCCGAGGCCGACCTTCTCGCCGTTCGAACCCCGACCCTTCAATATATCCAGCACCGAAACTCTCCTACGCCTGGACCCGCCATCAGATTAGGCACCGCACTCGCGCTCCGCCAGAACCGGGCCGGAGCATGGTTTATGCCGGTTTGGGAAGGACACGGGGCAGGAGTATGGCGACGGGCGGTTGCGTGTGGGGTAATCGCGCGGGCGTCAACCGGGTTCCAAAACCGGATTGGGCCGTATTTCTTGGGGTTTCGGAGGCTTGAATTTGCCGCGTTTTCGGTGAAAAGCAGGTGGCATGACTCTCGGGGGTGACGGCATCATCGGATGGCGGCGCGGCGCATCGCTGCTGCCGATGGTGATCCTTGCTGCCTGCCTCTATACCCTCGGCCAAAACGCTGCGCAGGCGCAGCTTTTCTCTGATCGTCCGCCGCCGGTGCCGCCCGCTTCGGTGCCGGACCCCGGCGGCGCCGTCAGCCTGGCGCCGCCCTCCGGCCCGGGTGCCGGACCTCCGAGCCTGCCGCCGACCCTCATGCAGCCGACCACGCCCAGCATGCCGCCGCCTGCGGTCACGACCGTGCCGTCCGCCGCGCCGCTCAACGCGGCCGTGCCCGGACAGGGCGTACTGTCGCTGACCGCGAAATACGGCAAGGACACCCCGCCGATCACCAGCGGCCTGGTCTGGCGCGTGTTTGCCGATCGTCCCGACGAGAACGGCACCTTCAAGCTGATCCGCGAGGACCGCAACGCCACGCCCAACATCGTGCTGCCGCCCGGCAATTACGTCGTGCACGTTGCCTTTGGCCTCGTCAGCGCGGTGCGCACAGTCAGCCTGAAGGCCGAGACCGACCGCGAATCATTCGTGCTGCCGGCCGGCGGCTTGCGCATCGAGGGCCGGGTCGGCACCAGCCGCATTCCGCAGAACCAGATATCGTTCGCGATCTACAAGGGAAGCCAGTTCGAGTCCGGCGAGCGCGCCTCCCTGGTGCCGAACGTCGCCGCCGGCGACGTCGTGCTGCTGCCGGAAGGCACCTACTACATCATCTCGAACTACGGCGACGCCAATTCGGTGGTGCGCTCGGACATCCGCGTCCAGGCAAGCAAGCTCACCGACGTCACCATCACCCACCGCGCCGCCGTCATCACGCTCAAGCTGGTCAGCGACAGAGGGGGCGAGGCGCTCGCCAACACCGCCTGGTCGGTGCTGACCCCGGGCGGCGACGTCATCAAGGAATCGATCGGCGCCTTCCCGCGCGTGGTGCTCTCCGAAGGCGAATACCGCGCCATCGCCAAGAACGAGGGCAAGGTCTACGAGCGCGGCTTCAACGTCGTCAACGGCGTCGACGGCGAAGTGGAAGTCGTCGCGCGCTAACGCTTAAGCGGTGATCCCGCATGCGGCTGACGCGGTCCTTCGTGCGCTTGGCGAACGCTTCTCATTCAGCGCACGAATGTCCCATATCTTAGTACCGCCAGTCGCGTCGCGCGTGCGGGAAGCAGATGGTTTTCGCTACGCGCCGATCAACACCGGCACCATCCGCTTATTCCGGAAGCGTCTCGACTTCCTCACAGCCGGTGCAAGATACCTATTTCCGACAATCAATTTTATTCGCTTTCCATCCTGCTGCGTTATATGTCGGGCATCCCTCTAACGGGGGAGGCCGGAGCAGCCTCGTGCGTCTGCGAGACCGGCAAGGAGCAGGGGACCAAGCTCGTCGGCATGTTCGAAGTGATCCTCACCAGGCGAAAGCGGTTTGGCTGGCGGTGGCGGGTGTGCGACCACGCCGGCAAGATATTTGCCGATGGCTTCGAGCGCTCCCGGCCGTCCGCCAAATATCATGGCGAGCGCGCATTGTTCTTCCTGTTGTCGCAGGCCCATCTGCGCAACCGCTCCGCGGCCCCCAGCGAGGACTAGCGGCAGGCACAGCTCCGGAGCCCGGATTGCGCTTCGCTCCCTCCGGGCTCCGAAACGTCTCCGCGAGCGCCGTCAGATGTCGACGACGAGCTTGCCCTGCGCCGCGTGATCGCGGATCAGCGCATAGGCATTGCCGACGTTCTCCAGTGTGAAGTGCCGGGTATTGCGCTCGAACAGTCGCTCGGACAGACGCTGTTCCAGCGCACGACGGATGGTTTCGTGCTGACCGACGAGGGCACAGCCGTGCTGCGCCATGCCGAGCGGATTGAAGAGGAGGCGGTCGCTTTGGAGCGGCGTGCGTCCGGCGCGGAGACGCAGCTCGACAGCTTGCTGCGCCTGTAGTCGTCGGACTGGTTCGGGACGGTGATGCTCTCGCCGGTGAATAGCCGCCTTCGGCAAACGCCATCCCAAGGTAATTGTCGAGCTTCTGACCGATGCGCGCCTCTACAGCCTGCCGCGCCGCGAGGTCGCTTCGCTCATCCCGGGCTACGCGAGACCTTGCGGTGCCTGTCGGGCAACACACACAAATTGTCGGTCAACGGGCAGGCGTAAAAATATTCGCCTTTACAGAATTCGGAATTATCGTATCTTCCGCTCACTCCGGCCCAAGGAAGAGGGCGTATCGCGATCGTCACGAACGCGGGCCGGACGGCGGTGGACGTGGATCACATCGGCGCAGATGGTTTCGCAGGGCGGAGAGCCGTGAGCGAAGGCGTCGCGCGCACGACCGGTGTGATCGGCGTACGGCCAAATCGTGTCGTCCTGGCGCCCGGGGTCTGTGCGCCAAGTCTTGCGGTGATGTGTGCAGTCCGACCGGGCCGCGCGCATCAGCCATCCGCACGGCGACGGGGGCAATAGTGCATCGCTCCCCGGGGAGAACAACGGCATAAGCCGTTCCAACCATTGCGCAGGGAAGGCCGGGATGCTCCGGTTGCCCTGTTTCCCGCTGTGCAATGTAGCGCAATCTGCCCTTGGCATAGCGGATCAATAGGAGCCAGCCGGCTCCCGGTCTTCCCTGCACCCTCTTTCAATTGAGGGTGAAGCGACGAAGCAAAGCTCGGGCGAAACACGCCGCGAGGATGCAAGCCCATGTCAGTTATTCAACAACGATCCCGTGCCCCGGACGCAGCGCAGCGCCTCTTGGCGGTGCGCTGCAGAGCCGGGGCCTATGCAACAGCGAACAGCGTGGCTTCCTGGATCCCGGCTCTGCGGCGCGTCACTGCGTGCCGCACCGCGTCCGGGACACGCGAAAGACGAGCGTTGTCGTCACAGTTCGTCATTGCGGCGCCGAGATCGCAAAGCTGCTCGCCGATTTCGGCCAGCGTGCTTCACGGGCGGCGTAACTCGGACGGATAACAGTCATAGACCAGCGCCTTGAAGGCAGGCGTGATGCGGCTGCGCTCGTTCTGGGTTTGCTGCATCAGGAGGTAGACCATGTCGAGCTTGGGATCGACCCCGAAATAGGTGCCGCTGCCACTGTCCCATTTCAACTCGCCGAGCGAGCCCGGCGGCGGCGGTTTGGCGTTGCCGGGATCGGTCCGCACCGCAAGGCCATAGCCATAACCGAAGCCGTCGCCCGGAAAATAGAAATAATCGCGTCCAACGCCGGAGCCGGGTCCGACGTGATCCGTGGTCATGGCTTTGAAAGCCGCGGGGCTCAGATAGCGCTTGCCCTCGAACTCGCCGCCGTTGAGCAGCATCTGCGAGAAACGCTGATAGTCGGTGATGGTCGAGAGCAGCCCGCCGCCGCCGGATTGCCATTCGGGATGGTCGAGGCGGTCGCGCTCGGCGGCAAGCAGGATGAAGTCATTGGGCAGCGGCCGCGCCATTCGAGCAAGCTCGTCCGCGCTCGCCAGCGCGAATTTGGTGCTGCTCATGCCGAGCGGCTCGAGGATGCGCTGCTTGAGGAATTCGTACAGCGTCTGGCCCGAGATGATCTCGATGACGCTGCCGAGCACGTCGGTGGAATGACCGTAGCGCCACAGCGTTCCCGGCTGCCGCGCCAGCGGCAGCTTTGCGATGCGTTGGGCGAATTCCCTGTTGTTGAATTGACCTTCGAAGATGTCGGCAGCCTTGTAGGCCTGCTCGACCCATTTGCCGCCGATATAATCGTAGCTGATGCCCGAGGTGTGCCGCAGCAGATCCTCGATGTTGACGGGACGGACCGGGGCCACGAGATCCAGATGCAACGTGCCGTCGGGATTGGTGACCTCCAGTCCCACCTTGGTGTCGGCAAAGAGGGGAATGTATTTCGACACGGGGTCGGTGAGCGCAAGCTTGCCCTTGTC
Organism: Bradyrhizobium sp. LM2.9; assembly: GCF_054056555.1. Taxonomy (NCBI): domain Bacteria; kingdom Pseudomonadati; phylum Pseudomonadota; class Alphaproteobacteria; order Hyphomicrobiales; family Nitrobacteraceae; genus Bradyrhizobium; species Bradyrhizobium sp. LM2.9. The sequence continues at coordinate 2,898,703 of NZ_JBSRYJ010000002.1, read as the reverse complement.
GATCAGCATCATCGCGCCGAGGCACGTGACCGGCTTGGTCATCGAATGGATGGCGAAGATCGTATCGGGCGTCATCGCGAGGCCCGTTCTGGTGTCGCGCACGCCAAAATTCTTCAGATAGACCGGCTTGCCGTGCTGCTGGACCAGGACCACGGCGCCCGGCAGCCGGCCGCTCGTCACCTCGTTGTCAAAATACTTTGTGATGCGGTCGAGCCCGTCGGACGACGGAGCGGCGATATCGGCGGCGCGGCTCCGCGCCATCGTGCCGACCAGCAGCGCGGCTCCGACCAGAAATTCACGACGCTTCATCCGGGCTTCCTCCCTCGCCGGGATCAAAGCCGCAAGACGTCGAAGGCGTCAACACGCCTTCGATTAAAATCGCGTCACGATTTCAGAAAGGACCGGTCGCGGACGGTCATCGCTCGGCTTGGTCGGGGTGCCGATATGGACGAATCCGGCGAGCTTCTCGTCCGGCTTGAGGCCGAGGCCATCCAGCACGTCGCGATCGAACGAGAACCAGCCGGTCAGCCAGCAGGCGCCGTAGCCGAGCGCGGTCGCGGCCGTGACGATGTTCATGACGCTGGCGCCGGCCGACAATTCCTGCTCGAAGGCCGGCACCTTCGGATGCGGCTTGGTGAAGCTGACGATGCCGATCACCAGCGGCGCATCCGTGAGGCGTTTGCGCTCGGTCTCGACATCGGCGGCAGGCGCGCCAGGATTCTTTTGGGCAAACACCTTTGCGATCACCTCGCCGGCGCGCCGACGCGCATCGCCCTCGAAAATGATGAAGCGCCAGGGCGCAAGCTTGCCATGGTCGGGCACGCGCGAACCGATGGTGAGGATGGTCTCGAGCTCGGCCGGGGAGGGCCCGGGTCCGGACATCTCGCGCGGCTTGACCGAGCGGCGGGTCTTCAGGAGTTCGATGGCGTCAGGCACTGCAATATCCTCTTCGGCTGGTCGTCGGGCGTGCCATGCCGAGATAAGCATGCACGCCCGCAACCGAAAGCGGGTTTAGATCGATTTCAGGAATCAGGCCGCGCCACGCGCCCGCTTCACATCCGGCGGGGTCGCCTCGTCGACGAGGGCGGCGAGCGCCTCCACCGTCGTGGTCACGTTCTGGCCGTCGCTGCCGAGCCGCCGGATCGAGACCGACTGTGTCTCGGCCTCTTTCTTGCCGACCACGAGCAGTGCCGGAATCTTGGCCAGCGAATGCTCGCGGACCTTGTAGTTGATCTTTTCGTTGCGCAGGTCGATCTCGGCCCGAAGTCCCGCACGCCGGACCTGCTCCAGAACCTGCTTGGCGTATTCGTCGGCCTCCGACGTGATGGTGGTGACCACCACCTGCACCGGCGACAGCCAAAGCGGGAAGTTGCCGGCATAGTGCTCGATCAGGATGCCGATGAAGCGCTCCATCGAACCGCAGATCGCGCGGTGCACCATCACCGGCGGCTTCTTGCCGCTGTCGTGGTCGATGTAGAACGCACCGAACCGTTCCGGCAGGTTGAAGTCGACCTGCGTGGTGCCGCATTGCCAGTCGCGGCCGATAGCGTCGCGCAGCACATATTCGAACTTCGGCCCGTAGAAGGCGCCTTCGCCCGGATTGATCTCGGTCTTGATGTGATTGTTCTGCGTCTGGATCTCGCGCAGCACGGTGGCCATCACGCGCTCGGCGTGATCCCACATCGCGTCGGTGCCGACGCGTTTCTCCGGCCGGGTCGACAGCTTCACCGTGAGATCGCCGGTGAAGCCGAAATCGGCGTAGGTCGACAGGATCAGCTCGTTGATCTTCAGGCACTCGTCGGCGAGCTGATCCTCCATGCAGAAGATATGCGCGTCGTCCTGGGTGAAGCCGCGCACGCGCATCAAGCCGTGCATGGCGCCGGACGGCTCATAGCGGTGCACCACGCCGAACTCGGCGAGCCGCAGCGGCAAATCGCGGTAGCTCTTCAAGCCATGCTTGAAGATCTGCACGTGGCCTGGGCAGTTCATTGGCTTCAGCGCAAACCAGCGCTTGTCTTCGGCTTCGTCGCCGGCCGACTGCGCCGCGAACATGTTCTCGCGATACCAGCCCCAATGGCCGGAGGTCTCCCACAGCGATTTGTCGAGGATCTGCGGCGCGTTGACCTCGCTGTAGTCGCCGCTCAGGCGTCGGCGCATATAGGCGATCAGCTGCTGGAAGATGGTCCAGCCCTTGGCGTGCCAGAACACCACGCCCGGACCTTCCTCCTGGAAATGGAAGAGGTCGAGCTCGCGCCCGAGCTTGCGATGGTCGCGCTTTTCGGCTTCCTCGATCTGCTTCAGATAAGCGTCGAGGTCCTCCTGCTTGGCGAACGCCGTGCCGTAGATGCGGGTCAGCATCGGGTTGTTGCTGTCGCCGCGCCAATAGGCGCCGGCCACCTTCATCAGCTTGAAGGCGTTGCCGACCTTGCCGGTCGAGGTCATGTGCGGGCCGCGGCAGAGATCGAACCAGTCGCCCTGATAGTAGATCTTGATCGGCTCGTTGCCGGGAATGGCGTCGACCAGCTCGACCTTGAACGCCTCGCCCTTGTCGCGGAACACCTGTTTGGTTTTTTCGCGATCCCAAACCTCTTTCGTAAATGGCTTGTCGCGCGCGATGAGCTCGCGCATCTTTTTCTCGATTGCGGCAAAGTCTTCCGGCGTGAACGGCTCGTTGCGGAAGAAATCGTAATAGAAGCCGTTCTCGATCACGGGACCGATGGTGACCTGCGTGCCCGGCCACAGCGTCTGCACGGCTTCGGCGAGCACGTGGGCGCAGTCGTGGCGGATCAACTCGAGCGCGCGCGGATCGTCGCGGTTGATCAGCTCGAGCTTGGCATCGGCTTCAATGGGATCGTCGAGGTCGGAGACCACGCCGTCGAGCGCCATCGCGACCGTGCGCTTGGCCAGCGACGGCGAAATGCCCTTGGCGATCTCGAGGCCGGTGATGCTCTTGGCATATTCACGCCGGGCGCCGTCCGGGAAGGTGAGAGTGATTTTTTCCGGTGGGGTCACGGGTCTCAAATTGCTGAGGCTGTATTGGAAGCCGGATTCGGATTTGGCTTGTTCGGCCTTGGTCTGTTCGGCCTTGGCTTGTTCGGACCTGGATTGGTCCTTGGGCTGGTCGGTCATTGCATGTCTCCTGAGGCTCACTCCTGCGAACGAGCGCAGGTAAGCGGGAACGAGCGATATATCAGGCGATTCGGCCTGCGCAATCCGGCATTTCCAAGAAACTGGCGCGCAAAAGCCGGGGCGCCGCACGAACTATTCCGGGCGACGCCCTTTAACCGGTCGCAGGTCTGCTCTACATGCATCTGCATGGAAAATGCACGCGCCGGCCGTTTCGCGCCTACTGCCCTGATGCTCGGCAATCTCGTCACCGGCTGCTCGGTATTGGCACCGGCGGGCATGCTGCCGGAATTGGCGGCGGGGCTCGACGTCAGCATCCACGCGGCCGCGCTCCTGATCACCTTCGGCGCCATCATCCTGTGCATCGGATCGCCGCTGACGGCCTGGCTCACCAGCCGGATCGAGCGCCGGACGCTGCTCACCACGACGCTGGCGGTGCTCGCCTTTGGCAATCTCGCATCGGCATTTGCGCCCGACTACACGAGCCTCCTTGTCACCCGCCTGGCGATGCTCGCGGTCGGCGCGCTCTACACGCCGCAGGCCGCCGGCACGGCGGCACTGATCGTGCCGGTGGAGCGTCGCGGCAGCACGATCGCCTACATCTTTCTCGGCTGGTCACTCGCTGCCGCCGTCGGCCTGCCGCTGATCACCTTCATCGCCAGCCGCTATGGCTGGCGCGCGGCCTATGGCGGGATCGGCGCGCTCGGCTGCATCAGCTTCCTGCTGTTGCTGATCCGGCTGCCGGCGGGCTTGAAGGGCACGCCGGTGGACCTGAAGACCTGGAGCGCCGTCGGCCGCGACAGGACGATCCTGCTGCTGCTTGCGATCACGATGCTGCAGATGGCCGGGCAGTTCGTGGTGTTCACCTTCATGGGCCCGCTGCTCAAGAAGCTGACCGGCGCCGGGCCCGATGCGATCGGCATGGTGTTCGCTCTCTATGGCGTCTGCGGCTTCCTCGGCGTTGTCATCGCGACCCGCATCGTCGACACCTCGGGACCCTATCGCACCTCGCTGCTGTTCACCTGCCTGCTGCTTGCGGGGATCACGGGCTGGGCGCTCAGTGCCGGCACGCTCGCATTGATGGCGGGTGCGGTCGCGATCTGGGGCCTCGGCTTTGCCTCGACCAATTCGATGCAGCAGGTGCGGCTGGTCTCGGCCGCACCGTCGCTGGCATCGGCGACCGTCGCACTCAACACCTCCGTCCTCTATATCGGCCAGGCTGTCGGCTCTGCCGTCGGCGGACTGCTGTTTGCCCGCGAGCTCCTGCATACGCTCGGCTTCGTCGCGGTCGGTTTCGTCGTGCTGGCGCTGATCCTGGTGGTCCTGACCCGGCCCCGGCCGGCAACCGCCGCCCCGGCCTGAACGGAAGCGTTTTCGTGTGCGCAAGGCGCTTGGCAAACCGCGCGCAGGAGCGGTAGAAGGCGAGGCATGGGGACCAAAGAGAGTTGACTGAAATGAGGATGATTCTGGCGGTTGCCGCGGTGCTCTATTCGGCCTCCGCGTTTGCGCAAGCCGACAAGCCACCACCGATGGTCGGGGACAAGCCGTTGGTGCAGGTCAAGCCCAAGGGGCCCAAGGCCGGGATCCAAGAGGCGGCTGCCAAGCCCGCCGCGGCGCCGAAGGGCAAGCCACAATCGATCGCGGCGCGGCTCCAGGCCTGCCTCGACCTCGATGACGGCACCAAGGACCGGCTCAATTGCTACGACGCGGTGATCGCGCCGACGCCGAAGCCGAAGCCGCCGAAGGCCAAGGGCTACGCCGATTGCCGATTCTTCAAGGAAGAGGACGAGCGGCTGGCCTGCTTCAACGGATTTGCCGAGAGCATTCCGAAGCTGCCCAAAACCTGAGGCCAATGGCTAAGGTCTGCAAGCCGGACGGTTAGTCGCTGATCAGCGACTCGACGGGGATGGATTGGTGGAGGCCACGCGCGTCAGTGCGAGTGATGGCGTCGCTGACATTTTCACCAGCACGTCCTTGAGCGGGTCCCGCGTCCAGGCACGGGTCACATAGTCGCGATGGGTGATGCCGTCACCGGTTTCGACGAACACCACGCTGCCGGGACGCAACGGTCCGTCCATGTCTTCGGAGACGCTGATGCCTTTCTGCCGCAGCGTGCTCATCAGCTCGCGGTCGCGCCGCGCGGTGTAGCGGGTGTAGGAGCTGACGAAGAAGCCGGAGCGGTGGCTCTCGATCCATGAGGCGAACTTGTCCATTTCGCCGTAGACGGCGTCGAGCAGCACGACGCCGCGGACGCGGTCGCTGATGCCGCCGACCTCGAGACTCCAGGCCGTCGGCAGGAAGCCGCCGCTGTAGCCGACGATCACGATCGGCATATTGGCGAAGGCGCGCGCGCTGTTGGGATCGCCGGTGAGCCGGGCCAGATGGTTCGCAGACTCCTCCAGGAAGCGCTTGAGGCCGCCCGCCTGCCAGAACTTGCCGGCGCTGGAATCGGCGGCGTCCACCGCCATTTGCGGAGCAAGCAGGATGGCGTTGGCGCCGGAATCGGTGACCTGCTGCGGCACCAGCTGCCGGTCGCGCACGTCACGCTCGAGCGTTGCGCCGTTGCCGTGGAAGAACACCACGATCACGCCTGGCTTACGCACGTCGAAATGTTCGGGCACGTGCATCAGCACGCGGTTGTCGCTGTAGGTCTCGTCCTGCCAGAACACGCGCCCGGAATAGCTGCGGTGGCCGCGACGGTCGCCCTTGGCGATGTTGAGGAACGGCGAGTCGGAGGCGGGGTTGTTGCCGAAATAGGGGAATGCCGACGACTTCATGCTGACGAGCGTCGTCAGGTCCTCGCGCACCGGACGCTGGTAGGGGGCCTGCGGCGCGAGCGAAGCGATCCTGTAGGGCGCCTGCTCCGGCTGTGGCTGCTGCACGGCGCGCTTGGGCGAGAAGTCCGACATCTGCCGTTGCAGAAAACCCTCGCTTGCGGACGGGAAGCGCTCCGTGAACTGCGGGGCCGGGAAGCGATCCTCGAACGTGTCGCTGCTTGCGACCTGCTGATTTGTCTTCGCAACGATCTGGACGTTGGCCTGCGAGTTCGCCGCGAGCGCCGCCGGATTGGGCGCCTTGCCGCATTGAACCAATGTGAGCGACAGCGGCACCAAGGCCGGGATCAGAGCGATCCGGAGCGCACGACCGCGCGCACCGGACGTCGTCCGGTCGGCACGAATGTCAGCTCTCAGTTTCGGAACGGCCCCGACCATCCACCCATGACCCCAAGTCATGACCACAAGTCCATCGGCAATCATTAAGACAACTGAACCGATGGGCGTTTAGGCGACGTTAAGTGTCCGGAGAAACTTCCCCACATCCGGAACGGCCAAAAGGACCACGTAATCGTGTCGCGATTGTGGGGAAAGGAGACGGGACGTCCCGGTGTTTGCGCAGGTTTATTGGCCAAGACCGCGCAGCAAGGGTGCCGGAGTACCGATTTAGCCCGCCTCATTTAACCCTTGTTAACCCTGCTTGAATTGACTGGCTCGAACTGCACGATGCTTCCCACGAGGCATGACGCCTGAGGTTGAGGACCCCGATGACGGCATCAGATGCGGGTACCGCCGCCTGGACTGGCCGGCTGACCGGAAGCGGATCGGGGGTCTCCGTTCTGGTCGCAACCGCCATCGTCGTTGCCGACATGATCGGGGTCGGCGTCTTCACCAGCCTCGGCTTTCAGGTCAAGGACATCCCCTCGGGCTTCTCGATCCTCTTGCTGTGGACCATCGGCGGCATTGTCGCGCTGTGCGGGGTGTTCGCCTACAGCGAACTCGGCGCGATGTTTCCGCGCTCCAGCGGCGAATACAATTTCCTCGGCCGCACCTATCACCCCGCCTTCGGCTTTCTCGCGGGCTGGGTGTCGGCGACGGTTGGCTTTGCAGCGCCCGTCGCGCTCGCCGCAATGGCGTTCGGCGAATACGCCAAATCGGTCGTGCCCGGTGTGCCGCCGATCCCGCTTGCCATCGCCGTGGTGTGGCTGGTCTCGCTCGTGCAACTGACCGGCGTCAGGCACTCCTCGACCTTCCAGTTGATCTCGACCATCCTGAAGGTCGTACTGATCGTGGCCTTCCTGGTTGCCGGCTTCATCATTGGCACCCCGCAGCCAATCGCCTTCACCCCGCAGGTTGGTGACCTCGCACACATCGTCAGCGCCCCCTTCGCGATCGGGCTTGTGTTCGTGATGTACTCGTTTTCGGGCTGGAATGCCGCGACCTACATCATCGGCGAAATGAACATGCCGCAGCGGGACCTGCCGCGTGCACTGCTCGCGGGCACGCTGATCGTGCTCGTGCTGTACGTCGCGCTGAATGCGGTGTTTCTCTATTCTACGCCGGTCGGCGCGCTCGCGGGTCAGCTCGACGTCGCCAGCGTTGCCGGCAGCGCGATCTTCGGCAACCTTGGCGGCCGGATCGTCGGCGCGATGATCTGCTTCGGCCTGATCTCCTCGATCAGTGCGATGATGTGGATCGGCCCGCGCGTGATGATGACGATGGGCGAGGACATTCCGGCGCTGCGTGTGTTCTCCCGCAAGTCGACGAGCGGCGCGCCGGCCTATGCCATCCTGTTTCAGCTCGCCGTCGCCAATCTGCTGCTGTTCACGCGCAGTTTCGAGGCGGTGCTCGACTTCATCCAGTTCGCGCTGCTGTTCTGCTCGTTCTTCACGGTCGCCGGCGTCATCAAGCTGCGCATCACCGATCCCGATTTGTCGCGGCCCTATCGGGCCTGGGGATACCCGTTCACACCGCTCGTTTTCCTGCTCGTGACCGCGTTCATGATGTACTACCTTTTGACCGAGCGGCCCCTGCAGTCGCTGTCGGGAATGCTCGTCATGCTCTCGGGCCTGTTGATTTATGCTGTTTTCCGCAGGCGGCCGGTCGCCGCTGGCACGTCATCACATCGCGAATAGACATGTTTCGACCCATGAGAATTGCGGCCGTCGCTCTCGCCTTGCTGGCTGCGGCCGTTTCGTCCGCGCGTGCCGCCGACGTCACTTTCGACGATGCCGCGCGCTTCCTTGCGGGCATGCAGCCTTCGGCGGATTCGCCGCTGGTGCCGCTCACGAAGGACCCGGGCTGGCAGCGCCACGCAAAGTTCTTCGACGGCGCCTTCGCGCAGCTCGAGCAGCGTCAGCTCGCGAAGATCCGCAACTGGTCCGATGTCAATCTGGCGGCACCCAGGCCGACCATGTTCTATTTGTTCAGCGGCCCCGACTTCCTCTACGCCAACGCCTTTTATTCGAAGGCCAGCACCTACGTGCTCGGCGCGCTGGAGCCGGTCGGTGCGGTGCCCGACCTGACGCGGCTGCCGCGCGGTTCGGTGGGCGCCGCGCTCTACAATGTCGAGCGATCGCTCGGCTCGATCCTGAATTTCTCCTTCTTCATCACCAAGCAAATGAAGGTCGACCTGCACACCAACCAGGTCAACGGCACCTTGCCGATCCTCTATGTCTTCCTGGTCCGCTCCGGCAAGACCATCCGCAATGTCGAGATGGTCGCGCTCGACGACAAGGGCGGGATGCATGTCGGCAACGACAATCCAGGACCGAACGCGACGCGCGGCGCCCGCATCACCTTCGTCGGCAGCGACGGCGAAGCGCGCACCCTGTATTATTTTTCGACCGATCTCTCCAATTCAGGTGCACGCGCGGCGGGCTTCCTGAGGTTCTGCGAGACGCTCGGCCCCGGCAACAGCCTGATCAAGAGCGCGTCCTATCTCTTGCACTCCGGCAATTTCACCGTCGCGCGCGACTGGCTGCTTGCCAACAGCGCGACCATCATCCAGGACGATTCCGGCATTCCGCTTTCCAGCTACAACGCGCGGCAATGGCGGTTCTTCCCGTTCGGCCGCTACCTCGGGCCGATCAGCGAATTTCCCGGTCGCTATCAGGAGCGCTACGCCAACCTGTTCACGCGCGCCCAGCCGATCGATTTCGGCGTCGGCTATCGCTGGCGCATGCATGAATCGAACTTGCTGCTGTCGGTGAGGGTACCGGGAAGCGACACAGTGCCGGATGCGGAGACGACCTCATCCGCAGAGCCATCGGCGAAACCGCCGCGTCCGAAGCGGCCACGTCCGCCGGAGCCGATCCCACCACCGCCCGGACGCTTTTTCTGGTCCCGCTGATTACCAGTGAACGCTCTGGCTCGGCACGATGAACGCCGTCGTGCTGGGCGGCGTTGCAATACTCGTCGCCAAGTACCAGCCGGAGCCGACGACGAGCACCAGCAGGGCGACGATGGCGATCATGTCGAGGGTTCTGGGGTCGTGGCCTCTCGAACCACCCCGGGAACCAAGCCCAAGGCTGAAGCGAGAATGAGGGCTGATTTTCCAGCGCATTGTTGTTTCCTCCCGTGGGAGCATCACATCAACGCGAACGGAGCATTCCGGTTCCACTCAAGGCAGCGCTCCATCCTGCTTAGGGGGCGTTGACGCCGCGCCAGCGGGCGTAACGCCAACGGCAAATACCAGCGCGCGTTTTGTGGTGCGCTAAGGGGCACGTTGTCGATGCCCGAGGTACCGAACGGGTTGCAGCGGAGCAGGCGAGCGAGCGTCATCCAGCCGCCAGCCCAGAGCCCGAACCGTTCGATCGCCTCGTCGCCATAGATGGAGCAGGTCGGCAGGTGCCGGCAATTGTAGCCAACCAACGGCGAGAGCGTGTGGCGATACAGCCAGATCAGAGCGCGGCCGAATCTGCGCGGTAGCCGGAACGCGCCCGCGACGGGAGTGGAACAGTGCTCGCAGGTTGAATGCTTCATGGGCGCTTTGCCGCGATTGTGAGCGAGGTTATGCGCGGTTCCGACGCAGGGAACTGTAAGCTGTTGTTTGTACGCCACATTTTACGTGCTTTTTGGGAGCAGTGCAGCAAGTACCGGTGGACGATCTGTATTCCCCCGGATACCATTTTTGTGACGTTCATGTGAGACTCATTGGAACGTCGGAGCAGGGCTTACCTGAATCGCTTTAGGAGCCTTGGGGAAGGGATCGGTTTGAAATTTCTGAGGGCGCTCAATCTTCGCGGCTGGTTGCTGGTGGGAGCCGCTGCCTGTGGGGTCATGCTCGCTGGCGCCGTCGCCACATTCGGGTCGTCGGCGCGAGCCGGTGTTGCCCTCGAAGAGCGCAAGCTGCCAATGAAGTTTGGCTGGATCGCCTGCGAGCCGAATTGCCGCGGATGGGTCAGCGCGACCGGCATCATCACCGCTGATACGCCCAGGGATTTCGAGGAATTTTCTCGCGGACGCCAGCTCGGCGGCGCCACTGTGGTGCTCGATTCCAGCGGCGGTTCCGTCAACGACGCGATCACGCTCGGCCGGCGCTTCCGCAATCTCGGACTTTTGACCACGGTCGGCATCAGCGTTCAGAACCGCGGCGGCCAGTCGGCCCGTCCGGCGGTCGCGCCTGAGGCCTATTGCGAATCCATGTGCGTGTTCCTGCTGCTGGCCGGCAAGAAGCGCTACGTGCCGGACGCGGCCCATGTCCGGGTCCACCAGATCTGGATGGGCGATCGCGCCGACGATGCCAGGGCGGCGAGCTACAGCGCGCAGGACCTGATGATCGTGGAGCGCGACATCGGTCGGCTCGCCAAATACACATTCGACATGGGCGGTGCCGGCGATCTGCTGTCGCTCGCGCTCAGCGTCCCGCCGTGGGAAGATTTGCACGAGCTCGACGCGGGCGAGCTCAAGCTCACCAATCTTGTGACCACTGATCTCGTGGCCGACGTGCTGCCGCATGTGGACATCTCAGCGCCGGCAATGGCGGAGCTTGCACCGAAAACGCAGGCGAGGTTCGGCGCGGAACCGGAGCAGCCTGCCAAGTCGACCAAGACGGCGGAAGCCCTGGTGCCGACGGGCGGCGTAGCCAAGCCGGGCACGGCGTCGCAGAAGTAGCCTCGAATGTCCGATTTCGTTTCCGGGGTCTCTGGCTACGAGCCCGGAGTCAGCCTTGCACTGGAGCCGGCTGCTTGGCCTTGGCCTCGACCTGACCGATGGCATCGACCACCGCATCGAAGGTCAGGAGCGTCGAGGCGTGGCGCGCCTTGTAGTCGCGGACCGGCTCAAGGAATTTGATCTCTTCCCATTTGCCTTCAGGAGGCGCGCCGTTCTCCTTCAGCATCTTGCGAACAGTTTCGCGTAACTCACGGAGTTCGCTCGCAGTCGATCCGACGATCTGACTTGCCATGATGGATGAAGAGGCCTGGCCCAGCGCGCAGGCCTTCACGTCATGGGCGAAGTCGGTGACCTTGTCGCCCTCCATCTTGAGGTCGATTTTCACGGTCGAGCCGCACAGCTTGGAGTGGGCGGTCGCGGTGGCATCGGGATCCGACAACCGCCCGAGTCGCGGAATATTCCCGGCTAGTTCGATGATCCGCTTGTTATAGATGTCGTTCAGCATGTGATGGAGTCCAGCACTTCCTCACCCGATCGGCCTTGGCGGGCGGCGTCCATGGTCCTATATAGTGCTGGAACTGGCGGAAAAACAGCCCAGCGGTGCGCTGGCGGTCTTTCAGATCTGCGCTGCCAGCGTGATGACCCAAGGGCTTTTTTCGTCAAAACTGTTCTCTACAGGCGTCCGGCGGCTTCGCCGCCCCGTCTGCCGGTGACACTCCGGCCGCAAGGCCGTCGAACGGAGTAGACATGGACGCTACAATCAAATCCATCCGCCCCAGCAAGCCCTCCGATCGGCAGCCCGAGAGCCGCCCGGCAGAGCTTGATCCTTCCGAATTCCTCGCGGCTGCCGTCCGCGCCGACCAGCCGCGCCCGGCGCGCGCCGAGGCCGAGCAGGCGGTGAAGACGCTGCTCGCTTATATTGGCGAGAACACCAACCGCGAGGGCTTGCTCGACACGCCGCGCCGCGTGGTCGAGGCCTTCGACGAACTCTACCAGGGCTACCACCAATGCCCGGCCGAGGTGCTCGATCGGACCTTCGGCGAGACCGCCGGTTATGACGATTTCGTGCTGGTGCGCGACATCGAGTTCACCTCGCAGTGCGAGCACCACATGATGCCGTTCTACGGCAAGGCGCACATCGCCTACACGCCGGTGGAACGCGTGGTCGGCCTGTCGAAGCTTGCGCGCCTTACCGACATCTTCGCCCGCCGGCTCCAGACCCAGGAGCACATGACCGCGCAGATCGCTGCGGCGATCGACGAGGTCCTCAAGCCGCGCGGCGTTGCCGTGCTGATCGAGGCTGAGCATACCTGCATGTCGGTGCGCGGCGTCGCCAAGCATGGCGCCTCCACCTTCACCAGCCGCTTCACCGGCATGTTCCGCGACAATCCGGCGGAGCAGGCTCGTTTCCTGTCCCTGGTGCGAGGCACGCGCTGACCTCGCGAATTGACCGGCGAGGGCGTTGTGTCCGCTCACTCCCATGAGACTGAGGAAGGGCTATCCTTCCAGCCCCTGTTCGACGCCGCTGGCCTCGTGACCGTCGTCGCGACCGACGTCGCGACCGGCGACGTGCTGATGGTCGCGCACATGAACCTCGAAGCGTTGCGCAAGACCATCGCGACCGGCGAAGCCTGGTACTTCAGCCGCTCGCGCAATGCCTTGTGGCGAAAAGGTGAGACGTCGGGTCAGACCCAGCGCGTGGTCGAGATGCGTACCGATTGCGACCAGGACGCGGTCTGGCTCCGTGTCGAGCAGATCGGCGCCGCGTGTCATACCGGCCGACGCTCCTGCTTCTATCGCAAGGTCGAGGCCGAAGACGGCGGTGCCAAGCTCGTCTTCGTCGATGCGGAGCGGCTGTTCGATCCGGACGCGGTCTACAAGAAATAGTCCTGCCGTCATGCGGAGGCGGGCTGGCGGCCGAATTAACCCCGCATTAACCATACCTGTCCCACGGTGAGACGACAGGGCGCCGAATTGCCGGCGTCGCTCAATGCCGCGCGGGGCGGGCCCTCCATCATGTCGGTCGACAATTCCAGTGGCTCGCAGACGGCGGTTCTCGATCCGTCGCGGGCACGCGTCGCCGGTGCGATCAAGCAGGCCTCGAACGTCGCGGGCGTCAGCTTCCAATACATGCTGACCACCGCCAAGATGGAATCGGATTTCGATCCGAGCGCCGGTGCCACCACATCGTCGGCGCATGGGCTCTACCAGTTCATCGACCAGACCTGGCTCGGCACGGTGAAGGAGGCGGGCGCCCAGCTCGGCTATGGCAATTATTCCGACGCCATCACCAGGACCTCGTCGGGCACCTACACCGTCGATGATCCCGCGATGAAGCGATCGATCATGAAGCTGCGCGACGATCCGGAGGCCGCATCCAGCATGGCGGCTGCGCTGACGCAGTCGAACAGCTTCAAGCTTACTGGACTGCTTGGCCGCAGGCCGAGCGACAGCGAACTCTACATGGCCCATTTCATGGGCCTCGGCGGCGCCGCAAAGCTGATCGCCAATGCCGAGGACAATCCGCAAGCCGTTGGCGCGCGGTTGTTTCCCAATGCGGCATCGGCCAACCGCTCGATCTTCTACGCCAAGGACGGCCGCGCCCGCAGCGTCTCCGAGGTCTATTCGGTGCTGGATGCACGCTATGCCGGCGCTGCAAATTCGAAATCGACCCGCAGCGCGATGGCGGCGTATGGCGACACGCCGTCGACCACGCAGGTCGCAAGCGCCAACGGCGTGCAGCCCGTCGCGCCGGTGATCGACAACGCCGCCTATCTCCAGACCTTTCCAAACACACGCGCGATGACGCCGGCGAGCGCCATGGCGCCAACGACGGTCGCGGACAATGCGCCGAGCACGCCAGTGTTTCGATCGCTCTATCAGCCCGGCGATGCAACGCAGCCGGTCTCGACGACCGTGCAGAAATTGTGGGGCAACAATGCCTCGCTCAATTCGGTCGCACCCGCGACCTCGGGCGCATCGGCAACGCCCGACGTTCGGCCGCCGCAGCCGCTTGATCTCTTCAGCGATCGCAGCGGCACGTTCTCGAGCTAATATCTGCACTCGTGTCCCGCACAAGGCGCAACGCGTAAGCGATGCGCCGCAGAGCCGGGACCCATGCCGCACAGACGGCTGTCGAAGCGCTTCGGTTCCATTAACAAAACGTCAATAAAACCAAACGGTTATGGTGAACGCTTTGTTAAGCGTCGTGGTTTATTTTGTGTTGCAGGTGACAAGCCGTCACCGCTTCGTCTTCGTTGCGTTAAGCCGGAAGCAACATGATCGTTCGGCAGTTCATCAATTGGATCAGGACGGCGCCCGCCGGCGAGCGGGCCGAGGCGACACGGGCGTTGGCCCGGGCCTGGCTGATCTCAGACCTTTCCCGTGACGACCGGGTTGCCGCCGAAGGCGCGCTTCTGATGCTGCTCGACGATCCCTCGCCGCTGGTGCGGCAGGCGATGGCCGAGGCGTTTGCACGCAGCACCGAGGCGCCGGCCGCAATCGTGCGGGCGCTGTCGGCGGACCAGCCGACCGTCGCGCTGCCCGTGCTCGAACATTCTCCGTTGCTGATCGACGCCGATCTCGTCGACATCGTCGCGACCGGCAACGACGAAGTGCAGTGCGCGGTCGCCCGCCGCATCGCGCTGCCGGTATCGGTCTGCGCCGCCATCGCCGAAGTCGGCTGCGCGGCGGCAGCGCTCGAGCTGATCGAAAATCCTCATGCCGAGCTTGCGCCATTCTCCTGGGATCGCATCGTCGAACGTCACGGCCATCTTGCCGCGATCCGCGAGGCGATGCTGGTGCTGGAGGATATGCCGTCCGCCACGCGCGCCGCGCTGGTGGCGAAACTCTCCGAGACGCTGGCGCAATTCGTCGTGGCCCGGAACTGGCTGAGTGCCGACCGCGCCGAGCGCATCGCGACCGAGGCGCGTGACCGCTCCACCATGAACATCGCGGCGCGCTCGCGCGGCGAGGACATGCAGGGGCTTGTCCGGCACCTGCGCATCACGGGCCAGCTCACCGCGGGTCTTGTTCTGCGCGCTCTGCTGTCGAGCAATCTCGACTTGTTTCGACGCGGCGCTGGCTGAACTCGCCGATCTGCCGCTGGCGCGCGTGACCGCACTGCTGCACGATCGTGGTGGCAACAGCCTGCACGCGTTGCTCCGCCGCGCCGGGCTTCCCGAGGCGACGTTTGCCGCATTCCAGGTCGCGCTCGATGCCTGCCACGAGCAAGGCTTTGTCGACAGCGACGACAACGCGGCGCGGCTGCGCCGGCGCATGGTCGAGCGCGTGCTCACCCATTGCGAGACCGACCGCGGCGCCACCGAGCCGCTGATGGTCCTGCTGCGCCGCTTCGCCACCGAATCCGCGCGCGAGGAGGCAAGGCTGTTCTGCGACGAGCTGGTCGCGGACGAGGCGGTCGATCCGGGGTACGACGAGCTGATCGCGGCCTGAATCGTAGCTTGTGTCGCCCCGGCGAAGGCCGGGGCCCATACCGCGAGGTCTCGCAATTGAAGCGAGATGGCCGCCGCCTTTTGCAATAATTTCCGCTGGTAGTCATGGGTTCCGGCCTTCGCCGGAACGACGCCTATGGCTACTCCGCCGGCGCGATGCTCGGCGCCAGGATCACCTCGAGATGCTCGGGGCGGTCGCGGTTGATCTGGGCGAGATAGTCGTCGGCGACCCTGCGCAGGCGCCGGCTGAGCTCGGCGGAGACGCTGATGCGGTCGAGCTTGGTGTTCTCGTGCACGATGGCGAGGATGGCGTTGATGTGGTGCGTGAACAGCTCGGCCGGCACCTTTTCGAGATCTGGTGCATGCTCGATGACGCGGCACAGGCTCTCGGCAATTCCCGCCGCCGCCGGATAGCCGAAGGTCGCGGCATCGCCCTTGATGTCGTGCGCGGCGTGAAACAGCTCGTCGCGCCTGTCCTTGGTGAAGCCGTCGTGCCGGATGGCGACATAGGCGGCCGACAGCCGGTTGATCTCGGTCACCATCCAGTCCTTGAACTCGCTGGCGAGGCCCGCGAGCGCCTGTTCGGCCCGGCCGACCGGATCGTCCATGTCCTTCTCTCCGACACGGCGCAGGACCGTCCGCAGCGGGTTGGGCTGCGTGATGATTTGATGCGTGGCGAAGGCCGTGACCTTGATGTCCCTTGCGCGGTTCTTCGCCATGATATCGGCCTCGATCGTGAGAGACGTTGCGCTAGATGGAGGAGCGGGCCTTGTCGAGCAGCGAGGGCTGCTGCAGCACCTCGTGCTTTTCGCCGACGCGGCGCTCGGGTCCCATATAAGCGGAGATGGTGTTGCGGCGCCGGTCGGGGCCGAAATAGGTCTTGGTCTTGATGAAGGGGCGGGGACTGGCGACCACGTTGAGGATGCGCTGGTAGAGTCCCTTCGCCGAGATCGGCTTGGCCAGGAATTCGGTGACGCCGGCATCGCGCGCCACGGTGACGCGGCGTTTCTCGGAATGGCCGGTCAGCATGATGATCGGCGCGTAGGGATTGCCCTTGGATTCCGGCTGCCGGATCATCTGCGCCAGCTCGAGCCCGTCGAAGATCGGCATGGCCCAGTCCGCGATGACGATGTCGGGCACGTAATGGCTGTACATTTCCAGCGCGGTGGCGCCGTCTTCGGCTTCGTAGACCTCGCGCGCGCCGAAGGAATGCAGCAGCGTCCGCAGGATGCGGCGCATGTGCGGATTGTCGTCGCAGATGAGGAAACGCAGCTTGTTGAAATCGATGCGAAACATGGAGCCCGGGCCGAAGCGGTCAACTTTCGTTAACCATATCGCGCCGACGGTTAACGAAGGGTTGCGATCGGCAGTCTGACGAGGCGCTCAGGAGCCGAACTGCTCGCGCAGAATGCGCTCTTCCAGGCTGTGACCGGGGTCAAACAGCATGCGCATCGAGATGGTCCTGTCGGACAGCACCTCGACGCGGCGGACGTCGCGGACCTCGTCATGGTCGGCGACCGCCGCCACGGGGCGCTTGTCGCCCTCCAGCACCTCGATCACGACATAAGCCGTGTTCGGCAGCAGCGCCCCGCGCCAGCGGCGCGGGCGGAAGGCGCTGATCGGCGTCAGCGCCAGCAGCGCAGCGTTGATCGGCAGGATCGGTCCCTGGGCGGACAGATTGTAGGCGGTCGAGCCGGCCGGTGTTGCCACCATGATGCCGTCGGCGATCAGCTCGGTCATGCGTTCACGCTCATCGATCAGGATCCGCAGGCGCGCGGCCTGGTAGGTCTGCCGGAACAGGGCGACCTCGTTGATGGCGTGATGCAGGTGGACGCGGTCGTTGGCGTCGGTCGCGCGCATCAGGAGCGGGTTGATCTCGGATTCCTTCGCCGCCTCGAGACGGGCCCGAAGATCGACCGTCGAGTACTCGTTCATCAGGAAGCCGACGGTGCCGCGGTGCATGCCGTAGATCGGTTTGCCCGAGCGCATGTTCCGATGCAGCGTCTGGAGCATGAGCCCGTCGCCGCCAAGTGCGACCACGACGTCCGCCTCCTCGACGGTGCAATTGCCATAATCCCTGGTCAGCTCGCCGAAGGCCGCTTGCGCCTCGCTGCTCGGGCTGGCGACAAAGGCGATCCGGTCGTATCGCGCTGGCTTGGTCATGGCTTCCGGGGCAGGGCCGCTGGAGAAAGTTCCGCCGGGCTCGTCTATACGACCTGGGCCTCGATTGTCGAGGATGACCGCCCTTCAAAGGAGACCGGCAACTGCCCATCCCGATCTGAGGACAAAATCGGGTCGATTTGCGCCCAACCGGGCCCTCCAGGCACCGCTGGACCCATGATCCCCCAAACCGTCGCAATTCCGCGCTAGCTTTGCGTTCCGCACCGGCGCTCGCAGCCGGGCAGGGAGAACGATCATGGCGACGAATATGCCGGCGCTCCGCCGCGCGACCCTGGTGCTGGCGGTGTCGGCTTTCGCGCTTGCGGGATTTGCGCGTGCGGATGATCCGCCGCAACCGCGCGCCGAGACCGCGGCGCCAGCCGGACAAAAGGGCGGGCGTGGCGGCGGCGCACAAAGCGCGTCTCAGAATTCATCGTCATCCGCCGAGCCGCACCGTCTCCCCTCGGATTCGACCACGAAGCAGACGCTCGATCTTCCCGGCCGTACCCTCAACTTCGCCGCGACCGCTGGTTCGATCCGTGTGTTCGACGGCAAGGGCGAGCCGCTGGCCGACATTGCCTATACATCCTATGAGCTCGACGGCGCCGACCGTGCGACGCGCCCCGTAATGTTCCTGTTCAACGGCGGCCCCGGTGCGTCCTCGGCATGGCTCCAGTTCGGCGCGGCCGGGCCGTGGCGGCTACCGCTCGATGGCGAAGCTCTGTCGCCGTCCGCCTCGCCCGAGGTGAAGCCGAATGCGGAGACCTGGCTCGATTTCACCGATCTCGTCTTCATCGATCCCGTCAGCACCGGCTACAGCCGCTTCATCGCCAGCGGCGAGGATGCGCGCAAGTCGTTCTACTCCGTTGATGGCGACGTCAATGCGATCGCGCTTGTGATCCGCCGCTGGCTGGAGAAGCACGATCGGCTGACTTCGCCGAAATACGTCGCGGGCGAGAGCTATGGCGGCATTCGCGGGCCGAAGGTGGTGCGCCAGTTGCAGCTCCAGCATGGGGTCGGCGTCAGGGGATTGATCCTGGTGTCGCCGCTCCTGGACTTCCGCGAGTTCACCGGCACCAGCCTCCTGCAATATGTCGCGACGCTGCCAAGCTATGTCGCGGTGGCGCGCGAAGCCAAAGGGGCGGTCAAGCGCGCCGATCTCGCCGACGTCGAGGCTTACGCGCGCGGCGACTTTCTGGCCGATCTCGTCAAGGGCGAGGCGGACAAGGAGGCCACCAACCGTCTTGCCGACAAGGTCGCCGAGCTCACCGGTATCGACCAGGCGGTCAGCCGCCGGCTCGCCGGCCGGTTCGATGTCGGGGAATTCCGCCGCGAGTTCGATCGCAAAGGTGGCAAGGTGACGGGCCGCTACGATGCCTCGGTGCGCGGCTTCGATCCCTATCCGGATTCGAGCAGTTCGCGGTTCGGCGACCCCTCAGGCGATGCGCTGCAGGCGCCGCTGACGAGTGCCGCGGTCGACGTCCTGACGCGAAAACTCAACTGGCGGCCGGACGGCTCCTACGAGGTCCTGAACGGTGCCGTCGAGGGCAAATGGGATTTCGGCCGCGGCATCAACCCGCCGCAGTCGGTGTCCGAGCTGCGCCAGATCCTTGCCACGGATGCCAAGCTGAACGTGCTGGTCGCGCACGGCCTATTCGATCTCGCCACGCCCTATTTCGGATCGAAGCGGGTGCTCGACCAGTTGCCGGCCTTCGCGACACAGCGGGTGAAATTCATCGTCTATCCCGGCGGCCACATGTTCTATTCGCGCGACGGCTCGCGGCAGGCGTTGCGGAGCGAGGTCGAGACTCTCATTCGGGAGTAGGCCGTCGCGTGCGCGGCTTGTATCTCCGCGCGATCTCACGCGCCACGACCTTGGCCGGCTTGATGTTGGCGCCCGCAATCCAGACGTCGCTGACCTTGCCGCGCTTGTCGCGGATGCGCCGCACGGGCTCGCCGTGGCTGGAATAGCCGGCGGCCCAGGCAAGCTTGCCGGTGTCTCGGCCGGTGACCTCGATCTCGGCAGCGTCCATGAACGGGTTGTTGAACTGGGGATTGGCGACCAGCACGCGGTTGCCTGCAGGCACGAGGTCGCTCGCGCCCCAGATCGTCCACCAGCGCCCGGTCCAGTCGCGCACGCGCCGGTCGGGTGCGCCGCGCGTTTTAAACACGTGCAGGATCTGCATCGCGCCGTCCATCCAGAACGGCGCCGCGCCGTCGATGGAGTTGCTGAGGATGCTGATCGCGAGCTCGCAAGCGGGGATGGAGCAGGTCCGCGAGATGTAGCCCTGAAAGCCGCCGCCATGGCCGAACCAATCCCAGCCGTCGGTCTTGCCGGCGTTGACGCCGAGGCCGTAGTAACCTTCGAAGCTCTGCGGCACGCGCCAATGGTTTCGCGTCATCTCGCGGCGGCTCGCGACCGATAGCACGCTCTTTTTCGCATTGGGCGCGAGCTGCGCGAAGAAGCGGGCCGTATCGGCGGCGGTCGCGACGAAGCCGGCGGCCGATGCCATGGCGTGCGCGGGATTGTCGCCTGGGATTACACATCGCTCTCCGTACGGCAGCTTGCGGGTGTGACCGCGCGCGAATGCCGCGCTCTTGGGAAGCGGCGCGTCCGGCTCGGTCTCGCGCAGGCCTGCGGCTTCGATGATCTCGCGCTTGATCCAGACCGGGTAGGGCTCGTTCGTCACGGCCTCGATGAGGAGACCGATCAGGCCAAAGCCGTGGTTGGAATATTTGAAGCGCGTGCCCGGTTCGATCGCGGTCGGCAGCTTCAATTCCGCCGCCAGCTCCCTGGCGTTGAGATAGGGACGGTTGTCGATGAACTGGCTGGAATCGGCGCCGTCGCGCGTCAGTCCCGCGCTGTGCGAGAGCACTTGCGCAATTGTTGTTTCGGCGACGCGCGGATGCAGGCCGACGACATATTGGCCAATGGGATCGTCGAGCCGGAGCTTGTGCTGCTCGCGCAGCTTCATGATGCCGGCCGAGGTAAAACTCTTGGAGTGGGAGGCGATGCGAAAGCGGTGGCGCGGGGTGATCTTCTCGCCGCTGTCGAGATTGGCGAGGCCGAACGCGTGCTCGGCGACCACCTCGCCGCGATGGACGAATGCGACCATAACGCCGGGCTGTTGAAACGTCGTTTGTTGGAATTCGATCCAGGAGCCGATGTAGTCGATCGCGGATCGCAGCCACTTGTCCATTGCGCACCAATTTGCGAGGGGAGGATTGGTGCGGAAGGCTATCCGAGAACGCAGAATGGGCACAACCCTGCGGTTGTGCCCATTTGCTTCATTCGAAGATGCGGCGTCTTTAGTAAACGAGGGTCGCGCCGGTCGGCTTGTCGAGCGCCGTGGCAAGCGAGCGATACTCGGAGCTGTCGGTGCCGGCGAGCGAGGCGATCTTGTTCAAGTGATACTGCGCCTGCTCCCGGTTGCCCTGCTCGAGCTGCCAGAAGGCCGTAATACTGCCAGGTGCGGACGTGGTTCGGATCGTCCTTCAGCGCCAGCTCGTAATAGATCTTCGACGATTGGTAGTCGCCGATCTTGCGATAGGAATAGCCGATCAAATTGGCGACGTCGGCGACGTCGTCGCGCTTGAGCGACTTCAGCTGGCCGATCGCACCCGCGTAGTCGTGATTGTCGTAGATCGTGGTGTAAGCGGTACGGTACGCGGCAAGGAATTTCGGATCGCTGACGGAGGAGCTCTTCTTCTTGCCCTTCTTGGTCGAGGTGTCCGACTTCGGCGGCGACGAGGGTTCGTCGCTGCCTGCGGCATAGGCGCTGGTCAGAGCCGGCCCGGCCGCCAACGTCATGGCGACAAGTCCCGGCACAAGAAGCGTTGAGAGTTTGCGCATCTAAGTTCTCCCGTATGAAGCGTGGCGATCCTACACGATTGCCCAGAGACCGGAACACCCGGCGCGCAAAAACATTCCCCGCCGCCCCGGTCTATTCGCCCTGCCGCAGATGACAAACGTGTCATCGAGATGAACGGAAACCTGCAAAGGGCTTCAGACTGGGTTCAGCGCCCGCCGCCTAGGCTCTCACCTATGATCGAAGGGTAGGCGAGAGGGTGCCGCCTCAAGATCCTTCCAAGAGGAGACCAACCATGTTGAAGACCATTTCCGCAGCCTTGCTCGCAGCTTCCGTGATTGCAGCTCCGGCCTTCGCCACCGAAGCCGGAAAGACCACCACGACCACGCCGGTGATCAAGGCGGACCAGAGCCAGACCAAGGTGTCGACCACCGCCGCGAAACCCGACGCCGGCCTCAAGGCGGACGCCAAGGTCTCCGACATCAAGGCGGGCGCCAAGGTGGATACCAAGTCGAAGGCGATGAACGCCAACGCCGCGGTCACGCCCGACCAGCACAAGACCGTGCGCACGCATCGCCACCACCACAAGCATCTGGCGGCGAAGAAGTCTCTGAAGACGCAGCCGGACGTGACCAAGCCGGCGACAATGGACAAGCGCAGCTAACGACTGATCCGGCGCGGCGACGTCGTAGCATTGCCCAGTCGCCGCGTGAGGAATTCAGGCCGGCCCGTCGATTCGGCGCCTGCGCGAAAGCGCAGCCGTCGGCGGCGGGCCGGTGCGCTATCCGCAAGGCTCTTGGCGGCAAGGTTTGTGGCGGCAAGGCTTGTGGCGGCAGGACGTGCGAGCAGGACCGAATTCCCTTCGCGCAATCTTGAGGCTAGAACAGCTTCTGGTCTGATTGAACGGAGAGCGTGAGCGGTGGGGCAATTGGCGAAACGAGCGGTACGCCTGGCATTGATCCTGGCATTGCCGTTGGCGCTGGCGGCATGTTTCGGCAGCGACGGTGACCGTCCAACCCTGATGGACAGGACCCAGGCCGGCGGGCCGCAGCCGTTTCCCGACAATTTCCGCAGCGATACGCTGGCCTTGATGCGCAGCTATCTGAACAACCCGGTGGGCGTGCGCGACGCCAGCATGGCCGAGCCGTTGCAGCGCGAGGTCGGCGGCCGCCAGTTCTATGTCAGCTGCCTGCACTTCACCCCACGCGAAACCGACGGCACCTACAAGGCCATGCGGGAACGCGCCGTCATTTTCGTCAACGGCCGGGGGGACCGCGTCGTCGATCGCGCCAGCGAGCTGTGCGCGGGCGCGGTTTACGTACCCTTTCCGGAACTGGAAAAGATGACGCGGTAGCGCAAAGCCCGCCTTCATCGGCTGGTGGTAGGACAGAGGCCGCCGGAGCTGCCGGATCACATTTCGGCGAGCTTTGAACGGGGTGGTTTCGCCTTGCGACAAATTGTTACGCAGACCTTTGCGCAGGCTGGGAAAACAGCCGGTACAAGGCTACGTGATGGAACAAAGTCGCGTTGTTGCTGCTCTGTCACAGTTGCGAACGATCAACGTTCCGGCATCGCCGCGAAGCAACCCAATTCACGCCACGTTGTTTCCTGAGTGTCGTTAATGAAAGAACGGGGATGATCATGAAAACGATTTTGCTGGGCGCAGTCGCTCTACTTGCGCTGGCCGCGCCGGCCGCAGCAGCGGATATGCAGGCGCGCACCTACACCAAGGCTCCGGCCTATACGCCGCCGCAGGTGATCTACAACTGGACCGGTTTCTACATCGGCGGCCATGTCGGGGGCGCCTTTGCCGGCGACAGCAGCTTCCAGTCGAGCGACGCGCGCTTCCTGGGCGGCGTGCAGGGCGGCTTCGACTACCAGTTCGCGCCCAACTGGGTCGTAGGTATCGAGGCCCAGTATTCCTGGCTGCCGACCAACAATAACGGTGTCACGTTCCCGCTGGGCTCGCAGGTGACGTCCAATACCGACCAGATCGGTTCGGTGACTGGCCGCATCGGCTACACCTGGGGTCCGGCGCTGCTCTATGCCAAGGGCGGTTACGCCTGGCGCAATGGCGGTCTCGGCGTCAACGTCGCCGGCGTGCCGCAGACATTCACCACCACGGGCAACAGCAAGGACGGTTATACCGTCGGCGCCGGCCTCGAATACATGTTCGCGCCGAACTGGTCGGCCAAGGCCGAGTACCAGTACTACAACTTTGGCAGCACGACCTTCACCTCCACCTCCGGTCCGTCCGACATCATCGGCGTCCGGGGCCGGGACGACGAGCATACCGTCAAGGTCGGCGTGAACTACCGCTTCGGTTGGGGCGGTCCGGCAGCCTCGCGCTACTGACGCGCGACCAACGACCACGATCTGACAAAGGCCGGCTCCCGCCGGCCTTTCGTTTGCCGGGCCCTCGTGGGCCAGCCTTTTGTTTGCATTGCATCAACCATCTGGCGCGTCATTTGCAGGCGAACATTCCAGCGTGCGCCTTCTCACACGCGTCATGGAGCTCGAGTAAAGCAAAAATAATTTTTGCCGCTTACGGAACTCACGCGCCGGAACGCGTTATATGACAATTACCGGGTTGGTGGGACGACGGACATGCGTATCTTGGTGTCGGCAGTGGTGCTCTCGTGCTTCGTCAGTTTGCCGTGCGCTGCCCAAACAATCCTCAAATCCGAGCCTCTGATGCTGGCACCCTATGAGGTGGCCTTCGTCAAGGACGCCTCGTGCTCCTCCGGCAAGGTGCTGAAGGTCACCGGCGCGATCCGTGGGCTGCATCGCCGGAAGGCCTGCGTGGCCCTGGCGGGCGAGCAGGCCTCGCTTGCAACCGCGACGCCCTGAGACTTTCCCCCGGCTCTGACTTTCTCAGGTGTCCAGTCGGATTCTACGAATTCAGCTCGAGCTCCAACCTGGACTGGCGATCGGCCTCGGCCTTGTTCCTGGCGGGGTCCTCGCCCTGTGCGGCCT
Organism: Bradyrhizobium sp. LM2.9; assembly: GCF_054056555.1. Taxonomy (NCBI): domain Bacteria; kingdom Pseudomonadati; phylum Pseudomonadota; class Alphaproteobacteria; order Hyphomicrobiales; family Nitrobacteraceae; genus Bradyrhizobium; species Bradyrhizobium sp. LM2.9. The sequence goes on along the minus strand of NZ_JBSRYJ010000002.1, from coordinate 2,874,289 downwards.
GGCACGGCTTGATCTCGTAATCGTTGTCGAGCACCCGGCGCGGGCCGAGGCGATCGTCGTCGGCACTGACATCCACGACGAGGCCACTCCGCTGCGCGAGCTTCCAGATATCGGACTCATCAGGGTAGGCCTTGCTGATCTGGGCATCGTTGCAGAACAGGGCGTAAGGCATTCTTCCCGCTCCCGGAAACCGCGATAACGATTTTGCGGGGGAGGGGTTCCCGTCGGCCGGTTGATCACATAGCCGTGATGTGCGGCGCCGGACCCTGAGTCCTTAACGAGTCCTGAATCCTGAAAAAAAGAATCCCTGGGACTCGTTTGGCGGAATCAGCGGATGTTTTCGGCCATGACGAGTGACCTGAAAACCTCCTGCGGGCACATGCTGCTGCCCCTGACGCTGGCGCTGTTCGGCGCCTGTGCGGCCAATCTCTGGCTGGTGTGGTCCTGGCTGTAGGCTCGCGACAGGAGGTCCGGCTTTACTTTTCAGCCGCTGGACGGGGAGAGACGTCGCAGATGGCGGCGCGCAGTTTGGTCAGGGTGGCCGTGCAATATTCCTCGCGCTCGCGCTCGAACCGCTCCTGATGCTTGCGGAAATTGGCGATGCGGGTCTGCATCTCGGCTCGGACGTCGTAGCGCGCCGCCCGCGGCGTCAAGACAGGTGAGGGCTGCGCCGGCGAAGCGGGCCGAAGCGGTTCGATCTCGACGACGGTCTCGAGAGGGATGATCTCCACCGACGCGGCCGCTGCCGCCATCGGGATCGCCGGTGGATGGAGGTCATCCGTTTTGCCGGTTACCGATTGGACGAAGGCCATTGTCTGCGCGATTAGCGCGTCGCGTTCCCTGATCCACTTCATGGTGCACCTTTGTTGGGGCTATTCCAGCAAAGCTGGCCAGCCGAATCAAGAAGGTGTTTGTTGGGGATTGCATATTTTTCCCGCCCGCCTGACAGTGGGGAATGGATGCCAAAACGGACCATTCGGACGAAGCGGACGGCTTGAGGCTCGTTCGCGCGTTCCTGTCGCTGCCGCCCGACAGGCGGGCGGAAGTGATCGCGTTTGTGGAAGAATTGGCGCGGGCCCAAAGCCGGCCCGAGGAGGGCACGGAGGTCTCGCCGGGGTGAGCGCTATCGCTCCCGCGGATTGACGTTGGGCTCGAACGGCGCCCCGACCACCCGAACGGGTGTCGGCGCGGTTACGTCGATAGCAGCCCTTTCGGCCATCTGCTGTGCCGGAGCCGGCCCCAGTGTCAGCTCGAACAGCGCAACTGTGCCAGCCACGACGCCACAGCACAGCGTGACTATCGACAGCAGAAACATGTTTCGGTTTTCTTCTCGGATCCGCATGGGCCGACAACGGCTGAGGCGAGCAACCGGTTCCGCGCCGGCCCTGTCGGGATCATCGCAGCCATCCCAATTTTCTGCCAACGCTTAATCCCTAGCGTCGGGCATTGGAACCGCGGGACATGGAAGGTCGCGCTGATCGTGGCCGTGATGGGCAGCGTGCTTGCCGCCGTCGCCGCGTTCGGGACGCGCGAACTTTCGGCGACCGTCGCCGGCTTCGCCGAACTCTCCGCTGCGCAATCTTCCGCGCTCAACCTGACGGGGGCCCAGCGCCGCGCCGAGACCTATCATGCGGCGCTCTACGCGGTCTTCACTGAGGCTACGGAGGCGGGCAATGCCAATCGCCTCAAGACCGCGATCCAGAACCGCGATGAAATCACTCAATTCCTGGAGGCGGCGGAGCAGGACGATCCGGCGCGCGCGGGCCAGATCAGGAGCATCGGCGACCAGTTGAAGGCCGTGTTCGCCGGCTGCGATCCGGTGCTGAAGGCCGTCACCCAGGCCCGCATCACGACGGAGCGCGTCAGCGAACTCTCGGTTGCGGCGACGCGCATCGGCGACGTCGTCGAGCTGATCAACACCATCGCCGGCCAGACCAACCTTCTGGCGCTGAACGCCACGATCGAGGCGGCACGTGCCGGCGAGGCCGGCCGCGGCTTCGCGGTCGTCGCCGCCGAGGTGAAGACCCTGGCCGAGCAGACCGCGAAAGCGACCGGCGAGATCAGCCAGCAGATTTCCGGCATCCAGACCGCGACCCAGGAATCCGTCAACGCGATCCGCGACATCTCCGCGACGATCGAGCGGCTCTCCGAGGTGTCGTCGACCATCGCCGCGGCCGTCGAGGAGCAGGGCGCCGCGACCCAGGAGATTTCGCGCAACGTGCAGCAGGCCGCGCACGGCACCCAGCAGGTCTCCACCAACATCACCGACGTGCAGCGCGGCGCGGTCGAGACCGGCTCGGCCTCCTCGCAGGTGCTCTCCAGCGCCAAGTTGCTGGCGACCGACAGCAACCGGCTGAAGGACGAAGTCGGGAAGTTCTTGCGGACCGTGCGCGCCGCGTAAGTCTGCGCGGCGGCTTTGGTCGCCGCGCGCGCTATCGCGCCAGCAGAAAACCGAACGCGATGACGAACAGCACGGCCGTCATGATGACGGCCGTCGCAGCGCCGGCGGCGATCCTGGCCTTCTCTTTGGCTGTGGTAGAGCGCATGGGCCCAGACGCGACGGATGACGTAAGCAGGTTCGTTTACGGACCATTTTGGACCGCTCGCTTTGCCTGTATACTGCGGTTGCGCCGGAAGTCACATCCCGTCCCATGATCGCCAATCGTCCACCTGTGCTCGCCCATGAGCGGTTCGCCGCCGACCGCGACAGTTTCGCGGGCCTCGACCTCGTCGCGCGGTTCGAGCGGTTCGAGCGGATCGAGCAGACGAACCTGTGGGGCGCCACCAGTTCGGTGTCAGGCCTCGGCTCGGAGGATGCCGCAACCGCCGCGATCCGCGAGGCGCTTCCGTTATTGCTGCAACGGCTCGGCGTGCGCTCGCTGCTCGATGCGCCTTGCGGCGATGCCGGCTGGATCGGCCGCATGAGGCTCGATCTCGACTACACGGGCATCGACATCGTGCCGTCGCTGATCGCGGCCAACAACGGGCGCGCGGCTCGCGGCGAACTGTCCGGCCGATTTCTCGTTGCCGACATCACGCGCGATGCACTGCCGTGCGCGGATGTCGTTCTGTGCCGGGACTGCCTGGTGCATTTGAGCTTCGACAACATCGTTCGTGCCGTCGACCGCTTCCGGACGAGTGGAGCGCGTTTCCTGCTGGTCACGACGTTTCCCGAATGGGACGGCAATCGCGATTGCGAGGACGGCGACTGGCGGGCGCTGAACATGGAGAAAGCGCCGTTCGATTGGCCGGCGCCGCGCGAACTGATCAGCGAGCGTTGCGAGGAGGGCGGTGGCGGCTGGCGCGACAAGAGCCTCGGGCTGTGGCGGCTGGATGAATTGCCGGATGGAGCCCGCATTGCCACGGATGTGTGACAGGCGCGAGCGGAACGTCCATTGCCTCGGTGCTGGCCGTCGCGATACACTTGTGGTTGTGTGAAGCGATCTCGCATTGCGGTGACGATGCCGGAGCACGCCATGAGGACGAGTTTTGTCGTAGCCGCTCTGTTGATCTGGTGCTCCGCGCCGGCACTGGCGCAGCAGGACGGCGCTGCGCTCTACGCAACACAGTGCGCACAGTGTCACGACGGCGACGTCCAAAACCGCGTGCCGGGCCGCAGCGCCATGCAGGCGATGTCGTTCGATCATGTGCTGGAGACTTTGACCTCCTGGCAGCATGTCAGCGATGGCGAAGGACCGCAGCGACGGAGAGCGCCGTGCAATTGCCGCCTTCGTCACCGGCAAGTCCGCGACCAGTGCCAGTGCGGTCGACGCGGAGGGACGCTGCACGCAGCAGGCCGGCGGCTTCCCGCAAACGCTGGACGGCCCGCGATGGAACGGATGGGGCGTTGACGTCAACAATAGTCGCTTCCAGCCGGCCGACATGGCCGGTCTGACCGCGGAGCAGGTGCCGCACCTGCGGCTGAAATGGACTTACGCGTTTCCCGGCGCCTCGGTATCCTTTGCGCCGCCAACCATCGTGGGCGGCCTGCTGTTCATCGGCGGCACCGACCGCAAGGTGCACGCGCTTGACGCGCGAAGCGGCTGCACGCTGTGGACATTCGCGGCCGATGCCGCCGTGCGCGCCGCGATCAGCTTTGCACAGCTTCCGGGCTCCGATCAGTTCGCGATCTTCTTCGGCGATTTGCGCGCCAACGCCTATGCCGTGAACGCGCTGACCGGCACGGTGATCTGGAAAACCAAGGTCGAGGAGCATGCGGCTGCGCGCATCACCGGCGCGCCGACGCTGTATTCCGGCGTGCTCTACGTGCCGGTGTCCTCGCTCGAGGAAGCCGTCGGCTCGCAGGCCTCTTACGAATGCTGTACCTTCCGCGGCAGCGTGGCGGCGCTGGACGCCGCGACCGGCAAGACAGTCTGGCAGGCCTATACGATTCCCGAAGCGCCGCATCCGACCGGCAAGAATGCGAGGGGCACGCAGCTATTCGGCCCGTCCGGCGCCGCCGTCTGGTCGGCTCCGACGATCGATCCGAAGCGCAGCGCGATCTATGTCGCGACCAGCAATTCCTACTCAAATCCGCCGTCCGCAACCAGCGACGCGATCCTCGCCTTCGATCTTGCGACAGGAAAGCTGCTCTGGAAGCAGCAGGCGACGCCGAAGGACGCCTATGTCGTGGCGTGCTACAGCGCGGACAAGACCAACTGTCCCGAGGATCACGGACCCGATCACGATTTCGGTCAGTCGCCAATTCTCGTGACCCTGCGCGACGACAGGCGCGTGCTCGTCATTGCGCAGAAATCCGGCGTCGTGCACGCGCTCGATCCCGATGACGGCGGCAAGATCCTGTGGCAGACGCGGATCGGGAAGGGCGGCCCGCTCGGCGGCAGCGAGTGGGGCTCGGCCGCCGACCAGGACCGCATCTATGTCGCGAACTCCGACGTGCGCTTTATGCGCGACGGCACGCGGCGGCTCGATTCCACCCAGGGCGGCGGTCTGTTCGGGGTCGACCTCGTCACTGGAAAGGTTGCAATGGAAGTGCCGCCGGTCGCCTGCGGTAACCGCCCCCAATGCAGCCCTGCGCTGTCGGCGGCGGTGAGCCTGATCCCGGGCGTCCTGTTCTCCGGCGGCGTCAGCGGCTTCCTGCGCGCCTACGCCACCGCCGACGGCAAGCTCTTGTGGGAGTTCGACACCGCGCAGGATTTCAAAGCCGTCAACGGTGTCCCCGCTTATGGCGGCGCAATCGACGGCCCGGGGCCGGTCATCGCCGGCGGCATGCTCTACACCAATTCCGGCTACGGCCAGTGGAGCGGCGTTGCCGGCAACGTACTGCTGGCGTTCGAGGTGGAGAAGAAGTGAGGGCCGTCATCGGCGCGACTTGCGGCAGGACAGGACCAGCACCATCGCCGCAGGTTGCCTGACTACGCTCTCGACCGCGGTCGCGATCTGCGTTCTGTATTCGGCGCCTGTCACGCCTGCCATGTACTCGCTCCTGGTGTAGGCGATCACGACGCCACCGGACATTCCGCGCAACGGGCGTTCGAAACGTGAGGAAGCGGAGTGTGCTCGATGATCGATGCCAGATGCAGTTGTGGGACCGGTCAGGCTTTCGCTTCCGGGTGCATCCAACCTGGTAGTCGCCTGTCATTGTATCGATTGCCGACGCCGAACCGGCGCGCCGTTCGGCGTCGGTGCCTTTTATCCGGTTGAGGTCGTCACGATCTCGGGCGCGCCGAAGGAATACGTCCGGCCAGCCGCAAGCGGCGGCAAGGTGCGCTTCCATTTCTGCACCGATTGCGGCTCAACCGTCTATTGGAAGGCGGACAACCTGCCCGCGCTGATCGGAGTCGCCGTCGGCACGATTGCGGACCCGAACTTCCCGGCCCCGATCAAATCGGTTTTCGAGCAGTCGAAACATGTGTGGGTCGAGATCGACGGCGCCGAGCATCTTCAAGGCGGGAGCGTGCGAAAATCGTCGAGCTGAGAGCCGCGCGTCAAAAGCTGGTGCCGGCTGAGGGGATTGGTCAGTTTAGCCGACAGGAAACACCGGGGATTGTGAGTTTTGGTGTTTGGTCGGAGGAGGAGCGCCCGCGGGCCGGTTCGTCCTCGGGCGTCGCCCATAGACCGATCTGGTCTTAGCGTACAAATTGCGAACGAGGGTGTTCCGCCAAGCGAACGCCCTCGTGCAATATTATTGCCCATTGGAACCTTGGAGGACCTGAAAAGATTTCCGGTATAGCGAATCATGAAGGAGGATTTTCATGAAGCGCCACCGGTTCAAACAGGACAGGACGCTAGGCGAGCGGCTTATCAACGAAGCGCGGCTAGCGAGAGAAAAGGCAGATCAATTCCCGGCAGACGACGCGGAGCGTGAAGTGTTTTTGAAGAAGGCCCGCGAATTCGATGCGGGCGCCAACATTGACGGATGGCTGAACTCGCGCGGATTGCAACCGCCGAAGTAAGGCGTATGATTCAGGCTAATTTACAACTGAGGGAGGTGCGCTTGGCAGCCGACCTGGTTTTGAAACTTGCCATCGTTGGACTGGGCGTCTTTTCGACGGTCTTAGTCTCTATGCTGTATTTCAATCTGTAAGAGAGAGGCCGCCTCAAAGGGGCGGCCTCGCCGTTAACAATCAGTACCGGCGATAGCCCCGGTGATAGCCATACGCACGGTGGTATCCGTAACCTCGACGCACGCCATAGCCATAGCGACCGACACCGTAGCCATACCGTCGATAGACCGGTGCCGTGCGGACACAGCCGTTCGGACCACAAACCAATGCGACGCTCTCAACGTTTGATGTTTGTCCGAGAGGGGCGAGCGGCATAGCCGATGCCGCACTAGCGGTGAACGCGGCGCCGCTGAGCGCGATTAGTCCAATGAGTGCGAACTTGAGTTTCATGGTGTCCTCCTATGGAGCGCTGGAACGCATGGCACGGTAGGAAGTTGCACATGAACGAGGGATGAGCAGGAACTTAATTTCCGGCAACAATCGTGAACCTGGACGAACGTCTGCAGAATTTCTACCGCGCGACAAATTGATCCACTTTACAAATCACAATCTGTGATTCCGCCGGGCAGCGCGCGCCGGGCCATTTTGTGCGCATAACCTAAGGACCATGTCTAATAGATCGATTTCATTATCTACCTAAAATCCACTCTCGCTGCGGCTTCAAGGAAATTGCTATCGGCCCAAACGCCTGCTTGGCCGCGGCGGGCACCCCACTGCACTTGAGCGATTTAAAGCCAACTTGGAGCAAATCTCGGGGAGCGGGGACAAGGTGGACCATCAGATTGGCGCTGCTTTCCGCGAGTTGGTCGACAGCGTCATTGTTATGCCGAGGAAGGCCGGGGAGCCTTACACAATCGAGACCCGTGGACGGCTGGCAGCGTTGATTAGGGACAAAGGGAGCCCCGATCGGTAAGGCTGCAATGTCGGCTAAATCGCTGGTGCCGGCTGAGGGGATTGAACCCCCGACCTTCGGTTTACAAAACCGCTGCTCTACCGCTGAGCTAAGCCGGCGACGCCTGGAAAGCGGGCAGGGCTCGGCAATGCGCCGAGTTTGTCCCCGTGCGCGCCGCAATATCAGACTTGGTTGGAAAGTGCCAGAACCCGCAAAGATCGTCGCGGGCATGAAACAGGCGGCCCGAAGGCCGCCTGTTCTGATTTGCTCGACTTATGCCACCTTATTGGCAGATGTGCTGGCGGCCGCCGTCGTCGCCCTTGACCCGGGTGCCGGGACGGCAAACGATGCCGTTGCGAGCCGCGTAGGTATCCCAATTGCCATACCAAGCTTGTCCGCCGCGGTTGTAGCTGCCGTAGCCGCCGGAATTGTCATAGGCGTACGAGTTGTCCCAGCTGCGGAACGGCGCCGAGGCAACGGCTGCCGCGGTCCCGACGGCGGCGCCTGCAACCGCGCCCGCAGTAGCCACCGGCCCGAAGCCGTTGTTCGCCCTGTTCACATCATTGTAGCGGTTCTGGTCGCGGTAGGCCGTTCGCCGATATTGTCGTTCTTGACGGCTGGTGGCGTAGGGACTGCCCCGTCCCATATTCTGGCAATTCGCGCTGGGGAACATGGATTGGCAAGCGGCGGGATTGGAGAAGGCCGCTTGACCAAGTGCGGGGCTTGCCAACGCGGTCGCAGCGATCGCGGCCGCGCCGATCAGTTTCAGGCTCATCATGGCATTCTCTCCATGTTGTTAGACCGTTGCTAAGTGCGACCGTCGGCAGCTCGTTCCGCAATTTGGCGCAAGTGCGGTCACATCGGCGTGAACCCGCAGGGGATGTGCATTTTGTGGCATGCAACCCATCCGTGGAGGCGTAAGCCGCGCCGTGGGCACGTTAATGCTTTGACAGCGCGCTCGCTTGCATTGAAGTGCTTTCCGATCCCTACACGTTAGGCTTACCGGAATTTTGCCGGCATCCCTTAACCCACTCGGCCCGACGATCCGATAGGTTGTGGACTGGATAACCGGGATCCTTTCCATGCGCGCCCTGGCGCTCGCAGCGCTTCTGATCGGACTGCCCGTAACCGCTTTTGCCGGCGGCGGCTTCGATATCGTCGTTCCCGGCCGCCCGGGCGTGCCCATCATCATCAACAACATCGACGCGTCCTATACCGTGATCGAGGGTACCTGGGGCCTGGGGAAGAACGTCCAGGTGCAGCCCACGATCTATGGCGGGCGCTATGTCGCCGAGCGGCAGCCTGCCGACGACGTCGGCCATTACTACCCGACGCTGGGCCTGCGGCCCGGCTATGGGCGGCTCGAGGTCGAGCCGTCCGCGAACCGCAAATTGCCGAAGCCGGCGGAGAGCTATCACCAGAGCTGGGGCGCGCAATCGGCGCCGCTGCCGGCGCAGATGGACGTGCCCGTCGATCCCCCGCCGGTGATCCTCGCGCCTGAGATCAACGAGCAGCCGCGGCGTCCTCGGCCGCGGCCACGTGCGGAGATGCCCGGCAGGCGGCCGGGTTAAGAAACGACAAAATCCAACAAACGAAAATCAACAGGAGAGAGTAATGCGTCAGATGATTTCGGGACTGGTCGCGGCGGCTGCCGTGATGTTCATCGGGGCCGCGCCGGCCGCGGCCTGCGGCTTCAATCCGTGCCAGCCGGTTGCGCCGGTCTATTCCGGCTGCAACACCGGCTGCGGGGGCTATGGCTATGGTGCCTATGAGCGTCTCGCCGAGCCGACCACGCAGTATTATTACGTCAACCAGGGCCCGACCTATACCGGCCCGGGCGCCTTCGCGCCGTATCCGACCTATCGTGAGGACGCGGTCGTTGCGCCAGCCAACTATGGCTACGGCCGTGGCTATGGCTATGGAAACGGCTATGGCTATCGTGCCGCCGCAGTCGCAGCCGGCGCCTATCCCTATCATCGGCCGTACTATCGTCCGTATCGCTACGGCTACGGCCCGCGCGCCGGCTATCTGCCGCGCACGCACTACGGCTACGGCCCGCGTTACGGCTATGCTCCTCGCCATGCGCCGTATTACGGCGGCCATCGCGTGCTGCGCCGGTATTACTGATCGCCTGATCGGCTGAGCCAACGAAGCGCCCGTCCGCGCGATGCGGACGGGCGTTTTGTTTTTTTAGGGCTTCATCAGCCCCAGCCGGCTTGCGCCGATATAGAGCGAGAGCACGGCGGCGTTCGACACGTTGAGGCTCTTGATCTCGCCGGGCATGTCCAGCCGCGCCACGACGCTGCAGGTGTCGCGGGTCAATTGCCGCAGGCCCTTGCCTTCCGCGCCCAGCACCAGCGCGAGCGGCTCGCGCAGCGTGACCTCGGAGAGATCCGCGCTGCCTTCACTGTCCAGCCCGACGGTCTGGAAACCGAGCTCGTTCAGCGTGGTCAGTGCGCGGGCGAGGTTTTGTACCGTCACGATCGGTACCAACTCCAGCGCGCCGGAGGCGGCCTTGGCCAGCACACCGGTCGCTTCCGGACTGTGGCGCGCGGTGGTGACGATCGCCTTCACGGCGAAGGCCGCAGCCGAGCGCAGGATGGCGCCGACATTGTGCGGATCGGTGATCTGGTCGAGCACCAGCACGATGCCGTCCTGCTCCAAATCCTCGATGTCGGGCGAGGGCAGGGGATCGGCCTCGGCGAGCAGGCCCTGGTGCACCGCGTCGGGCGACAGCAGCCGGTCGATCTCCTGGGGCCGGACGATCTCGGGCGTGACCGGGATTGCGATGTTCTCGTCCGCCAGACGCCTTGCGGCGTTCTCGGTCAGCGTCAGCTTGCGGATCTGCCGCTGGGGGTTGGCGAGCGCCATGGCGACGGTGTGCCAGCCATAGAGGATGACCGGCCCGTCGGTGTCCGAATCACGCTCGCACCAGGCCGGCCGGCCGGCCGATTTTCCGGGTTTTTTGAAGGGCTTACCGCCGCCGCGGTGACCCTTCGGGCCGAATTTTCGATCGTTCATAGGTCTGCTTGTGTCATGGGTCCCGGAATATGGCAATTTGGGTGCCTTCGATGGCCATTTTAGCTGGTCGGCTCGGTTGACTTTGCCCCACCGCTTCGCCCATAAACGCGGCCGGTCGCGTCCCTATCCGGGCTCTTGCGGCTTCATGTTCCATGGCCGTCTTCGGTCGCCGGAAAGGTCCGGCCCGATTGTGCTGCCGTCGAGCGGGGGAGTGTCCCGAGTGGCAAAGGGAGCTGACTGTAAATCAGCCGTCTTATGACTTCGAAGGTTCGAGTCCTTCTTCCCCCACCATCCTTTTCAATGGCTTAGATGAGATATGCTTCCCAAGCGCCCTGCGCGCCTCTGGGCTGGGAAGCTTATGGGAAGCATTGCATCCTCTTTCTCTTTTAGGGCGCAAGTAGTTCGCCGAATGTTCTAAGTTCGTTACGTGGTCGAACTCGGAGCACCGTGTGACAAAGCCGCGCGAGCCGAACATGCGCTTCGTTAGCGACGACGAGTTGGAGCAGGTTCTCCGTCGTGACGAACTCACGAACGAACATGTGAGGATGGCGCTAGCAACCGTGCGACACGGCCATAAGGCAGGTGAGTTGCTGGCCTACACGACGGCCCTGGTGCCAGATGCCGATCTCCTTGATGGGTCTTCACTCCGTACATTGGCGCGAGCCGATATCACCGAGGACGAAGCTGCGAAAGAAATAGAGAAGAACAAGGCGTTCTGTGTTCGATTGGCTGGCCTTCTTCCGTCGATCTTACGGCTGTTTGACAGCCGCAATAATCGGGCAGGAATCTTTCGCATGATTGATGACTGTCATAACGACTTTCACGTTACAGTGGTTTCTCGTCGTAAAGACCGGCAAACCAGAGAAATCAAAGAGGGTCTGGCGGACGCGATCAAATCTAGCCTCAAAGCGGCGGAAGCAATCGAGAACGCCACGCAATTTCTTAGTATCGAATATCAAAGATTTTGCGAGGTTTACTTTCTGGACGGGAAACAACAACGGCGTTATCTCGACGATTTGGTCGCACAGATGCGAATGTATTCAGGCGTCGCGGAAATTGTAGACTCCTTGATTGATCTGAATCCTCCGGGAACGTTTCGAACATTGTACCTTTCCGGCAATGACGCTCGCACAACGGTGGTCGAATACGCCTATCACATGTGTACAATGTGGAATGGTCCGAGATTGGTGACCACGCCAGGATCACAATTTGCGGACCTATGCTGCTTCCTCTTTGAAGCAGTAAGCGGTCAAGCCGACGAAGGGCTGTCCGGCGCCATCAATCGTTACGCACGCAGCGATGAACGTAAGCAATGGGATCGGGAGGGAGAGGAAGAAGACAGCGAAGATGACAATTTTCTTAGCCAAAAGGGAAAAATGAGGTCCGCCCAAGAAAACCTTAGGCTGTACGCTGCGATGGCTCGACATTCTGGACTTTCGGAAATGGCAAAAACACTCTTGGCGCTTAGGCTTCAAAACGAAGCCGACCGATACCAGGAGGCGAAAAACACCTACGGGCCGAACCAAGTATATCCTAGCCAAATGAATTCCGAGCAGATTGCGACCATGTTCGCGGGCGCCATCGAAAGTTGGCGTCCCGAAAGGCAAGAGGATTTCATCAAATTCATGGAAGGCGAAAAAACGACTTCGGAGGCGCTGGAAATCAGGTTAGGCGAATCACGGCGTGCGGCTCGCAATTCTTCGAGTTGACGGGTTGTGCGACTTCCTCGCGAATTAGCGTCAACTGAAGGTCTTACCGTTCGGCTATGCGTTGTTTCACCGCAGCGTAGCTTAACTGGATAAAGCCCTCGATGTTCGTCAGTGTATGTGGTCGAGACGATGCAGGTTCGACTCCTGCCGCTGTGCCAAATTCAACCTTCGCGCCCCACCTTCGCGGCTCTTCGCATCCCTTCGCACCCGTGTGCTTCGCACCCCCCTTATAACCCCCGCCGGGGCACGAACCTCGGCTGGTGCGAAGGCACCTAGCCGGTTCTTACCCCGGCAAGTGAGCAGAAGAGGGCATTCGTTCGTCGATCTCATAGTTAGTTCGCGACTTGCTCCTCCGGCAAAAACTGACTCATTTTCTCGGCGAGCCATTCAAAATCGCGACCGATGAAACTGTCATTTCGTTCGCGTCGCAGTTCGCGGACGCCGCTTTCAAGAATGCTCCAGCTTCGTGCAATCGCAATACACCAGCCGTCGAAGTATTCGAGGGGAAGCAGCCCCCTGCGGATCATCGTTCCGACCGTTTCGAACGAACGAGTAACTGCTTCAGATGCGATTTCCTGATTTTTAGGGTCCATTCCTTGCGAGGCTTTTCATACAGCGTTTCGAACCGAACTAAGAACCCACGCATTTTTACGATTTCCGAATCCTCTACGATATCGACCGCGACCTTAAAAGATTGCGCCCAGATCGTTTTATTGAGGGCTTGTTGCGCTGCATCCTGCGCGTCTGCCGTCCGTTTCATTTCCGCGCGCGTTTCTTTCAACTCTTGCCGTTGGAGAGCTAGCTCTTGCCGCTGTAGAAGGATTGCGAAGATCACGCCTGTAAACGCAAGACCTGAAAACAGCGCATTGACACTACCAAACAGGTCGCCGACCTGACCACGCTCGGCCCAGTCCTTGAGTGGGAGTAAGCCAATAACAATAGGTGTTGCCGCCCAGAGGGCCGCGACGGCCAAGAGCGTCCAGATTATAGCCTTTCGTGAAATATCCATTTTCGACTCTGCCAAGCATCCTCAACCGGCGCAATTAACGCAAACCGGAATGAGATTGCCAATCCCTTTCGGGCAGCAAATGCCGTCCACTGCCGTGCCTGCCCCGGGGAACGGGTTGAACCAGCCCTATGGCGGATAAGCCCGGGCACCGACTAGGATGCCGCTGAGAAAATGCGCAGGAGGATTCAAGTGCGAACATATCTCGCAATGCTGACTTTGGTCTGGACGTTTGTTCCAGCGGTGTCGGTTGCTGACGTTTTGAAATGTAAGATCGACGGCTACCGGGAAGATGTATTCATAACCACGTCGCCCGACACCAACTCCGATGATGGTCAATTTGGGCGCGTTGGGATTTCACCCGGTCTCGGTAACAAGGCCATTGTATTTCATGATCGTATGGGCGCGACCGTTTTTGTCGAATTAAATGGCGGCGGAACGCCGATAGGTCTCATCACCGTGGCCGCCAACATGCGGGTGGTCGAGTCCTTCTTCCCCCACCAGCCTTCGCTCGCTTCGCGAGCTACGGCTCGGCAGTGTCCATGGCGCGAAACGAGCGAAGGCTGTTGCGCCGTAGCCCGAAGGGCGTAGGCGGACCGTCGAATTGATACGGATGCCGCTATCATCCTCCACACGAGCCTGAAGCTTCATGCGACCGCGGCTGCGTGCACATGTTCTACGTGTACATTCTCAGGAGCAAAAGCGACCCCGATCGTTATTACGTCAGCCTGACGTCTGATCTTCGTGCTCGCCTCAAGAAGCACAATGCCGGTGACGTTCCTCACACCTCAACGTTCACTCCGTGGGAGCTCAAGACCTATGTTGCGTTCTCGGATGAGCGGCAGGCCGTTGCCTTTGAGAAGTATTTGAAGTCAGCCTCCGGCCGGGCATTGCCAAGAAGCGCCTCTAAAAAGCGCATCAGACTGACACACGGCGGCGAATACTCACCCCATCATCTCCCGCACCATCGGCATCACCTTCCGCCCGTAAAGCTCGATGCTCGTCATCAGCTTCTCGTGCGGTAGCGGGCCCGCCGAATACTTCAGCTGAAACCGCGCAACGCCCAGCGCCTTTGCGGTCTTCGCGATCTTGCGCGCGACCGTCTCCGGCGAGCCGACATAGAGCGAACCGTGCTCGGCCTCGTTCACGAACTCGTCGCGGTCCATTGGCGGCCAGCCGCGCTCCTTGCCGATGCGGTCGCGCATCGCCTTGTAGTCGGGCCACAGTTCTTCGCGCGCCTGTTCGTCGGTCTCGGCGACATAGCCGGGCGAGTGCACGCCGATCGGCTTTGCCGGGCGGCCCAACTCCCTGAACGCGCGGTGATAGAGATCGACGAAGGGTGCGAAACGCGCGGGATCGCCGCCGATGATCGCGAGCATCAAGGGCAGGTCGTAATGCGCGGCGCGCACCACCGATTGCGGGCTGCCGCCGACGCCGATCCAGGTCTTTAGCGTGCCGTTCTCGACCGGGGGATAGACGAGCTGGCCCTTGAGCGGCGGACGCAGCTTGCCTTCCCAGGTCACCGGCTCTTGCGACAGCAGGGCCGTGAACAGGTCGAGCTTCTCCTCGAACAAAGCCTCGTAAGCCCGCAAATCAAAGCCGAACAGCGGAAAGGACTCCGTGAACGAGCCGCGGCCGAGGATCACCTCGGCGCGCCCGTTCGAGAGCGCGTCCAGCGCCGCAAAGCGCTGGAAGACGCGGATCGGATCGTCCGAGCTCAGCACCGTCACGGCCGAGCCGAGATGGATCCGCTTGGTACGCGACGCGATCGCTGCCAGCACGGTCTCCGGTGAGGAGATCGCGAAGTCGGCACGGTGATGTTCGCCGAGGCCGATGAAGTCGAGGCCGAGCTCGTCGGCCAGCACCGCCTCGTCGACGACGTTGCGGATCACCTGCGCGTGCGGAAGCATCGCGCCGGAAGTGTCCCTGGTGACGTCGCCAAAGGTATCCAGTCCGAATTCGAGCGGTGCGGTCATTGATGAGGTCTCTGCGGGCGCAACTGGCGCCTGTCACTGTAGGAGGGAATCGCTTTGGGGTGGAGCTAGGCGGCAGTGACCGGCGCAACAATGCTGCTTCGCGAAACGCAGCGTTTCCGCTTTTTCATCGTGTCGGGCTCGCCCGCGCCTTCAGCCGGGCCGGGCGAACGTATCGACCAGGGTCTCGCGCAGCCAGCGCTGTAGTGATTGACGGTCGCGACCAGATTGCGCGACAGCCCGCGCGAGGCGAGGAAGAGGTCGTAGGACGGCAGGGTCTTGCCGGCGAGGCTCACATCGACATGTCCCGCATTCAGGAAGCTGCGCGAGCTCAGCCGCACATCGCCGAGAGCGGATGGCCGCGCCGCACCGGCGCTACCGCCACATCCCGCGCATCCGTGCGCCGATGTCGACCTTCGGGCCCTGCGCCGCTGTGCGGGCCGCGCCCGCTGCGGCCTTTGGCCAGGCGGTGCGTTCGAACAGATAGACCAGCTGCTCCGGGATGAAGCGGGTGCGCGAGGCGTAGACGTGGCGGTCGCCCTTGGCGGCCTGGCCGTGGGTGAAGAAGCGCTGCGGCACCACGAGGTGCAGATCGTCCTTGGCGCGGGTCATCGCGACATAGAGCAGGCGGCGCTCCTCCTCGAGCTCCGCGCTGGTGCCGGCACCGAGATCGGACGGCATGCAGCCGTCGACGACGTTGAGCACGAACACCGACTTCCACTCCTGGCCCTTGGCCGAATGGATGGTGGAGAGGATCAGATAGTCCTCGTCACGAAGAGGAGGCCCGGATTTGTCGCTGGTCGCATCCGGCGGATCGAGCGTGAGCTCGGTCAGGAATTTCTCGCGCGAGGCATAGCCGCTCGCGATCTGCTCGAGCTGCATCAAATCGGCGCGGCGCGTCTCGGAATCTTCGTGGAGGCGATCGAGATGCGGTTCGTACCAGAGCCGCACGCGTTCGAGATCCGTCGGCCATTCCGAGTAACGCAAATTTTCGATGGTGCGGACGAAGTCGGTCCAGTCGGCGCCGGTGCGAGCTGGCACCGGAAACTGGCCGAGCGCGGCAAGCGGATCGGTGCTCTCCGCCATCTGGTCGAGCACGCGCTGCGCCGTCGCAGGACCGATGCCCGGCAACAGATGCAGAATGCGAAAGCCGGCGACGCGGTCGCGCGGATTCTCTGTGAAGCGCAGCAGCGCCAGCACGTCCTTGACGTGGGCTGCATCGAGGAATTTCAGCCCGCCGAACTTGACGAAGGGAATGTTGCGGCGGGTGAGCTCGATCTCCAGCGGACCCGAATGCGAGGACGTCCGGAACAGCACCGCCTGATGCTTCAGGAGCGCGCCTTGCTCGCGGTTGGCCAGCACCTCCTCGACGATGTAACGGGCCTGGTCGGCCTCGTCATGCACGGTGACGAGCTGGGGTTTTTGCGTGGAGGCGCGGTCGGTCCAGAGGTTTTTCGTGAAGCGCTCGCGGGCGAGGCCGATGACGCCGTTGGCCGCCGCCAGCACGGTCTGCGTCGAGCGGTAATTGCGGTCGAGCGTGATCATCTCGGCGCGGGGCGAGAAGCTTTGCGGGAAGTCCAGGATGTTGCGGACAGTCGCGGCGCGGAACGAGTAGATCGACTGGGCGTCGTCGCCGACGACGGTGAGGCCGCGTCCGTCCGGCTTCAGCGCCAGCAGGATCGAGGATTGCAGGCGGTTGGTGTCTTGGTATTCGTCGACCAGCACATGATCGAAGCGGCCACCGATTTCGTCCGCGATCAGCGCATCGCTCATCATCTGCGACCAGTAGAGCAGGAGGTCGTCGTAATCGAGCACGTGCTGGGCCTGCTTGGCCTCGACATAGGCCGCGAACAGGCCCTTCAGCTCGGCCGCCCAGCCTGCGCACCAGGGATAGTGCTGGCCCAGCACCTTCTCGATCTCCATCTCGGCATTGACGCAGCGCGAGTAGATCGACAGGCACGTGCCCTTGGCCGGAAAGCGGCTCTCGGTCTTCGACAATCCGCGCTCGTGCCGGACCAGGTTCATCAGGTCGGCGGAATCCTCGCGGTCGTGGATGGTGAAGGAAGGATCGACGCCGATTCGCTCGGCATATTCGCGCAGCAACCGTGCGCCGATGCCGTGAAACGTGCCGGCCCAGGTGAGCGCGTCGCGCATGATCGCGGCATTGTTCTCGCCGAGCACTTTTCGCGAGATGCGCTCGACCCGGCCGGCCATCTCGGCCGCGGCGCGGCGCGAGAACGTCATCAAGAGGATGCGGCGCGGATCGGCGCCGGCGACGATCAGATGTGCGACGCGGTGGGCCAGCGTGTTGGTCTTGCCGGACCCGGCGCCGGCAATGACCAGCAGAGGGGCGCCCACGGTCGCACCATCGGCCACGCCATGCTCCACGGCGCGGCGCTGCTCCGCATTTAGCGTGTCCAGATATGTCGCCACGAATCGCCCCGGTGAAAGGCCGAGAGTCGGCCATCTCGTTGCGAATCGCAATGCGGCTGGACGGAACCGATGTTAAGACCTAGGGACAAGACCGCCTTAAGTTCCAACCCGAAAAGCGCGCACCCGGCATGACCGAGCCCAAGCCCGAACAGTTCGAGATGCGGCGGCTGGAATCACTCAGCAACACCATCTTTGGCGTCGCCATGACGCTGCTGGCCTACGACTTGCCGAAAGCCGCCGTCTTCACCAGCGCGCCCGACTGGAACGATCTCGCCCGGGTCTATTCCGGCAAGCTCGCCGGCCTCGCGCTCAGCTTCATCATCGCCGGCGTGTTCTGGATCAGCCATCACCGGCGATTGGTGCGCCAGCCCGTCGGCAGCCGCGGCGCGGTGATCCTCAATCTGTTCTTCCTGCTCTCGATCGTACTGCTGCCGGTGACCAACGGTCTCTACACCAACTTCCCCATGAGCAGCGCGGTCGCCGTGCTCTACGGCCTGCACCTGACTGCGATCGCCGGTCTCAATGCCTGGCTGTGGTGGAGGATTCTTGGCGGCTGGCGCCACGAGATCATGGCCTCGATGTTTCCGCTGCTGGTATTCATCCCGGGCACGATCGTTGCGGCGTTCGCGCCGCATGTCGCGCCCTTCCTGTGGTTCATCGCCTTCGGCGGGCTGCTGATCCAGCGCTTCTATGTCGGGCCGCCGACCAACCCGGACGCGTAAGGCGGCTCACCCTTGTGTCGCACCGAACCCATCGGCCGGCACGTAGAGCTTGACCGGGCGGATTTCGTAGACCGCCGTCGGATTGACCTGGCGCAGCGTCCGTGCCGCTGCGATCGCCTCCTCGTCAGTGTCGAACTCCATGAGATGGAAGCCCAGGAGCTGCTCCTTGGTCTCGGCAAACGGGCCGTCCAGCACCACGCCCGCGCCCGGGCCACGCAAGGTGCGGGCCTTGCGGGTCTCATCCAGACGGGCGGCCGGCCCGAAATGTCCGCTCGCCCTCAAGGTCGCCTGAACCTCCAGGACCTTGGTCACGACCGCGGTGTCCTTCTCGGGCGTCCACGACAAGATCTCGTCTTCCACGTGATAGGCCAGGATGGCGTAAAGCATCGTTTCCTCGTTGATTTTGCTGCGCGCAGCTCAAAGGACGTATCACGATGGCTGGGGCCGACAATGGCGGTGAGGAAAATATTGCGTCGTGCCGGCCTCGATGAAACCGTTCTGAAACCCGATTGCGTGCCGGCCGGGTGAACGCTGCCCCAAGCCAGGACGACTGATGGCCACAAGAACACGGAAGGCGATCGGAGGCGGCAATGTCGGGTCACACCATCAAGATCATTTGCGACGCGCGGCGGGCGGCGCAATCGGAGCCTGCCGATTTGCACGACCAGAGCGGTCACCATCGCTATTACGGCAGCTCGGTGGAGAACGGCGGCGAGCGGATCGCCGAAAGCCGCGGCGGCAAGCGCCCGCGCGCCTTCAATGTCTGCGGTTTCTGAAGGCTTCGGCGAGACCGGCCTGAGCGGCGCCAACGAAAAAGGCGCGGCGGGGAAGCCCCGTCGCGCCCGATTTCTTGCTCGCTGGTCCAGGGCTGAGAGCGCCCTGATGCCAAGCCTTTATTCAAAGCTTAGCGGGCGATCCCAGCGAGGTGACAGCGTTTGGTAAGACACACTGGATCACCTCCTTTCGTTGGTTTCGGAAGAGCTCAATATAGGCGGCAATGCCACCGTTGTTAAGAGGAGGCGGGTCGGGAGGAACCGAGGGCTGTTCGCAAGGCCGTGCAGGCGCCGGACAAGCCGTTTCCTGAGCAGTTGAGACCGCCGCCCGGCCGTGTTAGGGAGCCCCTGTCGCGGGTGTAGCTCAATGGTAGAGTAGCAGCCTTCCAAGCTGAATACGAGGGTTCGATTCCCTTCACCCGCTCCATTTCCCGATTTTCTGCATTAATCTACGATCTGGTGCGACCGTGTCCGCTCGATGGTTTCGGGCAAGCGCCGCTATGACCATCGCTGCGGAGAGTTAGTCGTTTGCGCCGTGCTCCCTGGGGTGTTGGTGTCAGTGCCGTCGGGCGGGACAGGGGCAGATTTCGCCGCGGCGCTTGATCCGCCGCCATTGTTGTCCGAAGGGGTGTTCAGGCTCGACGCGCCGGCTCCCGTTTGTTCCGCCTGCAGGCGATGTCGTCGCAGCTTGCTTGGGACGCTCGGACGGACGCCGTAGGCAACGTGCAAATTTTTCAGATCATTAACAATGTTGAATCACAGGGCGAAGCGATTGCCCTAGCGTGAACCTTTCCGCTGGGGCTTTCCATGATCGATACCGCGACCAAAGCGTTGTTGCGCACCGTTCTTGACGAGGTGTGTGAAGGTGTTTCCCGCTATGAGATCGGCGCCCGTACCCACGTGGCGTCGAAGCTTCTGGAGACTGCAAGCAGGGGCGACATCTCTGCGGATTGCCTCAAACAGGCTGCCCGCAATGCCCTCTCTGAAGTTCCGATGATGTGACGATGGCCATGTGGGGGCGGGGGTGAATTTCCACGTTACGGTCCTCAAGATCCTGGTGAGCTACCCGGATGGGTTCGCTGACATGGAGGATCTCAAGCGGGATATGGCCATCCTGGCGACCAGCGGTCGCGACTGGACGGAGCGCACCAGACGGCTCGGCGGGCGGATGCCGGGGCTCGACATCTTTTCGCAAGGGCTGATCGACCGGACAAATGGCGGGTGGCGCATCACGGCCAAGGGCCGCGCCGTGCTCGATCTCTTGGAGGCTCGTCCGCACCAAGCGCCGATCGCCGCCCAAGAACTCCAGTCAGAGCCGGAGCTTGCCCCGGCGATCTCGCGGCACTTTCCGGCGGAGAGGGTTAGAGACCGGCTTGCTGCGCGCCGTCACCGGCGCAACGCCCGCAAACAGGCTCGGGCGTCCTAGCGAGGAACGAGCGTCGCTCCTGTAGCTTGAGCAAACGCCTCGTGATGGAAAACACTCATGCAAAGTTCCGACGCCGCCTTGTCGACCGCCTGTCTGTCACGCGTGACGGACCATATCTGGGTCGTGGACGACGCGCCGATCAGCGCCGCCGGTCTGAAACTCCCCGTTCGCATGACGGTCATTCGCCTGTCGAACGGCGATCTCGTGCTGCATTCGCCGGTGAGATATTCGCCGGCTGTCCGCGGTGAGTTGGAGCGTCTAGGCGCGATAAGGTACCTGCTGGCGCCGAATATCGCGCACTGGATGTTCCTGTCCGACTGGCAGAGGGAGCTGCCGCAGGTGACGACGTTCGCGGCGCGCGGCCTTTCGGCGCGCAGGCAAGTTCGAGCAGCACGCATCCGCATCGATCGCGAGCTCGGAGATACGACGCCTCAGGAATGGAAGGCCGACATCGAAGCCGTCTCTATAAATGCGCCGATGTTTTCCGAGATCGAGCTGTTCGACAAGCGCAGCCGTACATTGATCCTGACTGATCTCGTGCAAAACCTCGATTCCAATGATCTCAGCGCGCCAAACGAGGCTGCGGCAAACCTCCTCGGCGTCTCCAAACCGAATGGCATGGCGCCGGTCTATCTACGACTTCTGCTGCGCCTCGGCGGCCGTTCCGCGCGAGGCGCGTCCGAGCGGCTCGTACGGCTGTCTCCGGAGCGGGTGATCTTCGCGCATGGCGACTGGTTCGAAACGGAAGGGACCGAGCGCCTCCGGCGATCCCTGCGCTGGCTGCTTCCCGCGAGCGCCTCCGGATCTGAGCCGCAGCAAATGATCGGCACGCGCGTCGTCATAACCGGCGCCTCGAGCGGAATCGGGCGTGCCACGGCGCTGGCCTTCGCCGGCAGGGGCGCAAGCGTGGTCCTGGCGGCACGCCGCGGCGAAGTCCTGACGAGCCTCGCGGCGGAATGCGAGGCGCTCGGAGGCCGCGCATTGGCGATCCCGACCGATGTCACTGATGCAGAGGCGGTGCAGCGACTGGCCAGAGAGGCCGAAGACGCGTTCGGTGGCATCGACGTCTGGATCAACAACGCCGGCACGGGCGTTTTCGGGGCCTATCAGGATGCGGATATTGCGCTTCATCGCCGAACGATCGAGGTCAATCTCCTCGGCGCGATGCATGGCGCCTTCGCGGTGCTCCCGATCTTCCTCCGCCAGAACCGCGGCATCCTGATCAATAACATCTCGCTGGGCGGCTGGGCGCCGACGCCTTTTGCTGCGGCCTATACAGCGAGCAAGTTCGGCCTGCGCGGCTTCACCGCGAGCCTGCGTCAGGAGCTCAGTACTCACCGCAAGATTCATATCTGCGGCGTGTTCCCGGCCATGGTCGATACGCCGGGCTTCGTCCACGGCGCCAATATGTCCGGCCGAACGCTTGATCCCGGTCCGCTACTGTATCAGTCGGAGGACGTTGCGGAAACATTTGTGAGCCTTGTCCGCACGCCCCGTGACGAGGTCGCCGTGGGCTGGCCAGCTCGCGCCGGCCAATTTGCCTACGCGATGGCTCCGCAGATCACCGAGAATATCCTGGGAGCTGCCTTCCGCTTCCTGCTGTCGCGCGCGCACCCCGCAAAGAGCAGCGAGGGCACCATGATCGAAGCCGGTCCGCAGGGCACATCGATCGATGGCGGTTGGCTGTCACGGAAGCAACTTCCACCCGCCGGGGTGATCAGCAAGGGGCTCGCGGTGTTTGGGATCGCTGCTTGCCTGGCCTTCGCCGCCTCGAGGGTTGGTCGTGCGCCCAGACCACACGCGAGAACGAGGCGCGGCCGAGCGTGATGAGCGCCGCGCTGCTGCCTTCCCCTATTGCGATCGTTCCGGCAGCGCATAGGCCCGCACGTAATCGCCGAGCTTCGTGCCGAACGAGCCGTGGCCGCCATCGACCGTGACGACGTATTGCTTGCCACCGGCGTCATAGGTCATTGGCGTCGACTGGCCGCCGGCGGGAAGGCGGTCCTGCCAAAGCTGTCTGCCATCGCGAACGTCAAACGCGCGGATGTAGTCATCCATCGTTCCCGTGATGAAGACGATGCCGCCCGCGGTCACTAGCGGACCACCCAGCATGGGTACGCCAAGCTTGAACGGCAGGGGCAGCGGGGCCTGATCGCGGATCGTGCCGATGCGGTGCTGCCAGACCACCTTGTGCGTCTTGAGATCGATCGCTGCGATCTTGCCCCATGGCGGGGCAAGGCAGGGGATGCCGAGCGGCGACAGGAAAATGCCGAGATCGACGCCATAGGGGGCACCGTACATCGGCTGCACGCCGAGCTCGGTGCCCGGCGGATGCGCAGCGTTCGGCGCGGCCGGGTTGTCCTTTCCGCGCGGCACCAGGCGCGAGATGAAGGGAATGGATTGAGGGTTCGCGATGGCGATCTGGCGCTGCGGATCGACGGCAATGCCGCCCCATTCGAACATGCCGAAGTCTCCGGGAAACACCAGCGTCCCTTGTTCCGACGGCGGGGTGAACGGCCCCTCATAGCGCAGGCGCTTGAACTTGATGCGGCAGGCGAGCTGGTCGAACATCGTGCTGCCCCACATCTGCGCGTCGGTCAGCATGCCGGAGGGGCGGAAGCTCAGCTCCGAAAAAGGCTGGGTTGGCGACAGCCGGTCTCCATTCGCGGCGCCCTGCGGCACCGGCTTTTCCGGCGCGGGCACCAACTGACGCCCGTCGCGGCGGTCGAGCACGAAGATGTCGCCGGTCTTCGCCGGGATGTAGATCGCAGGCGTCACGCCGCCGTTAGAGCGCAAATCGACCAGACTCGGCTGCGAGGGCATATCCATGTCCCAGAGATCGTGGTGCACGTTCTGGAACGACCAACGCAGTTTGCCGGTCATGACATCGAGCGCAATCAAGGCCGAATCGTAACGCTCGTTTTCGGGCGAACGGCCGCCGCCCCAGATATCCGGAGAGCTCGAGCCGAGCGGCACGTAGACGAGTCCGAGATTTTCGTCGACCGCGGAAATGCTCCACGAATTTGGTGAGCCGGCTGTAAAATGATGCGAGGCCGATGGCATCTCGTTCGGGTCGGGATTGCCGGCATCGAACGCCCAGATCAACCGCCCTGAGTAGATGTCGAAGCCACGGATCACGCCCGACGGCACGCGATCGGAATAGTTGTCGATCACCGCTCCGCCGACGATCAGCACCTTGTCCGTGACGACGGGCGGCGAGGTGCCCTCGTAGAAGCCGAGCGTCTGGATCTCGCTGCCTTGCTTGAGGTCGATCTGTCCTTTGTTGCCGAAGCTCTCGCAAGGCACGCCGCTCTGCGCATCCAGCGCGAACATCCGTCCGTCGTTCGTCGGTATGAAAATGCGCTCCGCACAATTGCTCGGCGCCGGCGTGCCGTCGGCGGTCAGCGCGCCGGGCTTGGTGGCGTGATAGGACACGCCGCGGCAGGTCATGTGCTGGAAAGCCTTGTTGTGCTGAACCTGCGGGTCGAACTTCCAGCGCAGTTTTCCGGTCGCGGCTTCGAGCGCGAACACGATCTGGTGCGGCGAACAGGTGTAGATGAGATCACCGATCTTGAGCGGGGTCGACTGGTTGGTGATCTCGTCGGGATCGTCCGGGCCCTTGTGGTCGCCGGTGCGGAATTCCCAGGCGAGCTTGAGGTCCTTGACGTTGTCTTTGGTGATCTGGCTCAGCGACGAGAAGCGCGTGCCGAAGGCGCTGCCGCCATAAGCCGTCCAGTCCTGGCCGGCAGCGGCCGGTGCCGGCGCGGACGAGGCAATGGCGCCCGTTGTGTCGCTCTCTGGTATGGTGCCTGCAAGATCGTGGCGATCGCTCGTCAGGGAAATGCCGACAACGACGGCCGCAGCGACCAACGCAAGGCCAAGCGCCCATCGCGCGCCGCGCAAGCGAGGCGCCAGACGGGACGCGATGAAGGGCAGCATCAGCCATAGGCCCAGCGGCGCGAGCACGTCGCCGCGCGGCGCCAACGACCAGAAATCGAGGCCGACTTCCCAGATCGCCCACGCCATCGTTCCGGCCAGCAGCGCGGCATAAATCCAGAGCGCCTCGGCACGGCGGCGCGCGAGCAGCCAGCTCGTGAGCAGAAGCATGATGCCCGCGATCAGATAGTAGACGGAGCCACCGAGGGCCGCCAGCCAGGCACCGCCGGCGAGGAGGCCCAGTCCCATGATAGCCACGACGACACTGGTGATGGCCAGCAATGGCGCGTCACGGAACCAGTTCGTCGAACGATGTGTCGGAGTCATGATGGTCACTTCAGCGTATAGAGAAAGGCCGCGATGTCCCGCGCGTCCTTCTGCGGGATACCCATCCTCGGCATGGCATTGCCCGGCAATGCCCTCTGTGGATCCTCGATCCAGTCAGCCATGTTGTCCGGCGAGTTCTGGATGTAGCCGGCGATGTAGGTCCGCGTGCCGCTCCGATGCAAGGGCGGGCCGACGTTACCGTCCGCACCGGCAATGCCGGGAATATCGTGACAGGCGCCGCATTTGTATTGCTTGACGAGGTCAGTGCCACGGCGCGCATCGCCTGTGAAATTGTCCGGGCCCGCAGCCTTGCCTTCGCAGGCGGCGGTTGCCATGGCCAGCAGCGAGGCGGCTAACAATCGTGTGCCCGAACTCACCATCGGCTGCTCCGCTTTACCGGTCAGGGCTTTTGGCCGAAATTGAAAGTCTTGGTGGCGGACCAGGGATCTGTCGTCGAGACCTGCTCGGTCGGGACTTGCTCCATTTCAGGCGACAGTGGGTTCGCCGAGAAAGTCCGGCCCCATTGATGGCTCGGCTCGTTGCTGATCTTGCCGATATAGGTGACGAGGTCCCAGATCACGCTGTCAGGCAGCACGCTGCCCCAGGCCGGCATTCCGTTCGGCCGTCCCTGATAGATCGAGAGATAGATGTTTTCGGGCTGCGAGCCGTAGGTAAAGGTGTTGTTGCTCAGCGCCGGCCCCATGCCGCCGCCGCCATTGGGCGCGTGGCAGCCGACGCAGTTGAAGTTGACGTAGTAGGTCATGCCGCGCTGCTCCGCATTGGGATCGCCTTGCACGGGGTTCTTGATTTGCGGCGGATCGGGTTGCGCGCCCGGGAAGAGGGTGGTGACCGGGACTTGCATGAATACGCCTGGCCTGCCATTGCCGACACTGCCACCGAAATTCGGGCGTGAAGCCAGCGTCGGCATCTGCGCCTCCTGCGACTGCGGCAGTGTCTGTTGGGCAAGTCCGGCGCCGTTCGGCACACGGCGGCCAGCAGCAACGATAGGGCGCTCGCGCGCAGGGCTGGAGCAGACATCACTCATGTCCTCCGGACGCCGTGACCGGCCTGTCAACCAGCGGCACCCCGTAACTTCGCAGCAGCGAGGTGATCTCGGGTCGATGGCCGTCGATGAACGCATTCAGCCGGTCGCGCAGGGCGTCGTCGCCTTTGCGCACGCCCATGGAGATGGCGAACTGGAACTGCTGGGGCGCAAAGCGCTCGTAGTCCTGGATCGGCGTGACAGTCAGCGGCACGGCTGAGCGCTGCGCGAAATAGCCGGCCAGCGGCCCCCAGACGGCGGCGACATCGATCCCGCCGCTTTCGACCGCTTCGATCAGGCGCGCCGGCGGATCGGCCTGGCGATAGTCGCCGTAAATCGAGTAGCCGCGGACATTGTCGACAATGCCCTGTTCGCCGAGCGCCTGCGCGGGCGGTGGATTGTTGCCGTCGTCGCCGATCAGATGCACGCCGATCACGAGGCGATGCAAGCGCGGGTCGAGCAGCGACGAAAGATCGAGGTGCTGGTCCTGCCGCGTGACGAACACGTAACTCGATCGATAATAGGGCTTGGTCGTCTCGGCGAGATCATAGCCGGACGGCACACCCATGACGACGTCGCATTTGCCGGCTTTCAGTGTGTTGCGGATGAAGCCGCGGCGCTGCGCCCACCAGGTGTATTGCACCTGCTTGCCGAGGTCTTCGGCCACCATCGCTGCAAGCTTATTTTCAAATCCAGCCTCGGCGCTGTTCGAGAATGGCAGATTGTTCGGATCGGCACAGACGCGAAATTCACCATCCGCCGTTGCGGCCGCAGCGGTTGAGAGCCCGAGCAGGATGACGAGGGGGATGACGGAATAACTATTTCGCAGGCGCATGGCTGGTGCCCTCACCATTCGCGCCGCCGAGCTTGAACACCAGCAGCTCGCTCCCGCCGGCGGTATAGAACGGCAAATCCTGCGTCGCACCGGTAAAGCCAAGGGCGCTGTTGCGCACCCGCGGATCGACCTCGGCGTTCGCCACCACCCCCGGCCAGCCGCCGACGCCCGAAAGGATCGCGATGTATTGCTGTCCGTCGGACCCGCGATAGGAGATCGGCTGGCCGATGAACCCGGAGCCGGCACGGAATTGCCAGAGCACGTGTCCATCCTTGGCATCCACCACTTTGAACAAGCGATCCATGGTGCCGTAGAACGCGACGTCCCCGGCTGTCACCAGAGCGCCGCTCCAGACCGGGAGCTTCTCATGGATCTCCCAGACCTTCTTGCGTGCGACGGGGTCCCACGCCATGAACTCGCCGCGATACCCGCCGGGGCCGGCATACATGTCGACGTCGGCGCCGACATAGGGCGTGCCGGCGATGTAGCCGACTTGAGAAGCCTTGAAGCTCATACAGAGGTGCTGGTGCGGCACGTAGAGGAGTTTTGTGCGCGGTGACCACGCCGTCGGCTGCCAATCCTTGGCGCCGGGCGCGCTCGGGCAGATGTTCTCGACCGTCTTGCCGATAAGTGGCGTCTTCTCCTCGTTCGGGATGATCTTGCCGGTCTTCAGATCGACGCCCTTGTAGGTGTTGACGAAGTCATACGCGTCCGCCGAGATCACTTCTCCGGTGGCGCGGTCCATGACGTACATGTAGCCGTTGCGGCCGGGATGGATCAGCACCTTGCGCGGCTGGCCATTCAGTTCGAGGTCGACGAGCACGTTCTCGTTGATCTCGTCGTGGTCGAACAGATCGTGCGGGTTGACCTGGTAGGCCCATTTGGCGCGCCCAGTGTCGGGGTCGCGGGCAAAGATTGTGGTGCTCCAGAGATTGTCGCCGCTGCGCTGGTTCGCGTTCCAGGGACTTGGATTGGCAGTACCGTAGTAGATCAGGTTCAGATCGGGATCGTAGGAGATCCAGCCCCAGACCGTGCCGCCGCCGACCTGCCAGCGGTCGGCGGGCCAGGTCTTCACGCCGAGATCCTGGCCTTCGAGATTATCGTAGAACGGCTTGAAGTCGTCGCCGATCAGCACGTCCTTGTCAGGACCGGTCGAATAGGCACGCCAAGCGATAGCTCCGGTGTTCTCGTCGAGCGCGG
Organism: Bradyrhizobium sp. LM2.9; assembly: GCF_054056555.1. NCBI lineage: Bacteria > Pseudomonadati > Pseudomonadota > Alphaproteobacteria > Hyphomicrobiales > Nitrobacteraceae > Bradyrhizobium > Bradyrhizobium sp. LM2.9. Next base: position 2,846,527 of record NZ_JBSRYJ010000002.1, on the reverse strand, counting down.
TCACCCAGCCGCGCACGCCCAGTTCGCCGCCGCTGTTGCCGACGAGAATCTTTCCTTTCACCACGATGGGAGCCATCGTGATCGTTTCGCCCTTGTTGATCTCGCCGAGCTTCGTGTGCCAAAGCTCTTTGCCGGTCTTGGCATCGATGGCTACGGTGTGGTTATCGAGCGTGTTGAGGAAGACCTTGCCATTGTCGAAGGCGAGTCCGCGATTGACGACATCGCAACAGGCAACGCCCGCGGCAGCGGGCTCCGGCTTCGGTGCGTAGGACCATTTCAATTCACCGGTCGTGGCATCGAGTGCGAACACACGGTTGGGATAGGGGCCCGCATAGGGGCCGACCACATACATGGTGCCGTCCACCACGAGCGGCGCCGCCTCCTGGCCTCGATCGGCGCCGACCGAGAAACGTCCACGCAAGCTGGAGGCGCGAAGCATTGGTGGCGTTGATCTGGTCGAGTTCGCTGTAGCGAGTGTTGGCGTAGTCGCGCGCCGCCATGGGCCATTGGCCCGGGTCCTTCATGCGGCTGGCCAGATCGGTTTGTGCCGAGGCGGACGACAGCAATGCGCAGGACGCGCAAACGACACTCAGCGACCGCGTAAGGCCACGCACTAACATTTGTCAAGATCTCCACGGCGGTGATGGGACCGTGCCGCGTTGCAGGTCGGCTTGCGAACGTACAAACGTTGCGCCTCCGCTTGGTTCCAAAGTCCGACGTTGACGGAGCGCTATCTCACCACATTGCCCGAAACGCCCGCGCCGAGATCTACCGCGATCTGATCCTCCTTGCCGTTGCACTTGGGGTGACCAAATCCCGACGGACTTTTGCCGTCAGGCCCGATGTCGTAGATGATCGCGTCTTTCATGTTCGGGCTGACGCCGGCCGGCACGCGGTCAAGTCCGAGCAGGTGACGCACGCGCCAGGCGACGTTGTGATCGGCGCAGGAGCTGTCACCGCTGACGCCTAGCGCACCGGCGACGCCGTTGCCGTCGTAGAGTGCCAGCCCGCCTCCGAAGACGATCACGCCGCCGACAGGCCTGCCGACCATCGGATCGTGGGGCGTCCCGAATTCGTCCGGAGTGCCGGCGTACAGAACCTCCGGGATGGAGGGTTGCTGAGAGCCGCGCCGAACAGGAATCCTCCAGGTTGCGCGCCCGCGTAGAGATTGGCCGTGGCCATCGCCTTGTCCTTCAGGCTGAACGCATTGGCAGTATTGGCCTTTTCGGCTGCGATCGCACGGCTGCCAAGCCACTGATCATCGGCCTTGCGGCCGCTGTAGGCGACTGCGCAGACAACACCCTGTCGATTGACGACAGCTGCCCATTCGTTGTTGTCGAGGCCTCCGTTGCTCGGGCCGCCGCCCGGCTTGACGCTCTTCTTGAGGATATCTGCGAGCTTGTCATGGTCGACCGGACACGACATGCCTGGCTGGGGTTGGTCCTGCGCGTTCAAAACTGCAGGCAACAAGAATGCCGCGGTAAAGATAGCCGTTGCCGCCATGACGGATCGTTTTTCCATGTGGCCTCCGTGGAGTGTCGCAATCGGCAGGCGAACGTTCGAGGAGAAGTGGCGGTTCCTATGCAGCGTCGCTCAGCCCGGATGTTGAACGAGCGGCAGGTGGGAGTGGCCATCGTTCGCAGTCAGCCACCGGTGAGCAAAGAACAACGCCGCTCCTGTGTAGAGTATGCCCATCGGCACCCACATGAGGATGCCGGCGAGCTGCTGGTCCTCGAGTGCCGAGAGGCCGAATTCGCCGGCGAGGGCGCCTTGGCCCGGGATCCAGAGCCGCGTCGACACAGTCAGCAAGGCCCCGAGCACGCCGGAATGCAGGATGGTGATGAACAGGCAGGCGACCGCGATGCCGTCGCGAATTCGGATGCTGCGGCCCTGGCCCCGACCGTGCAGCAGCACCCACCAGAACAAGAGCGCGGTCGCAAAAAAGCTGATGTGCTGGAGGCGATGGACCGCGGAATTCTCCAGTGCCCAGGCGTAGAGGGGTGGTGCATGCCAGATCCACAGCGCTGCGCCGTGGAGAATGGTCGCGCTCATGGGGTGGCTCACAAAACGCCACGGCCACGCCAGCACCGGCAGATTGAGCATGCGACCCGCCGCCGGGCGAAGCCGGGCTGGCAGGCTCCACAGCAGCGGGCCATTGATCCGGGCGAACGCCATCAGCGGTGCCGCGACGACCATGAGCAGTTCGTGCTCGACCATATGCGCAGTGAACAGGCGCTCGCCGAGCCAGTGCAGCGGGGAGGTCACGGCAAGAGCTGCGACCAGCCATCCGGTCCAGAACGCCGCGACCTGGCGGAAGCTGACGCCGCGGCCACCTCCCGCATGGTGCCAGAGCCGCTGCGTTCCAACATAGACGCCGATCCCCACCGCGTAGAGCGGGGCCATCAGCCAAGGGTCGTAGCTCCACAGCGAGCCGGGATCGACATCCGATAGTCCGTGCGCATCGGCCCGACCCGCGAGCAGCGCAAGCAGCAGTGCTGCAAAGCTCAGCGCAGGCATGGGCTGATCATGAGCGACGCGGCGAGCTGGTTCGCAATCACCAGCGCGAACAGCACGCCGGAGCCGACGCCGAGCCAGGCCATGAACGTTCTGGGCCCGCCACCCCGCGCATCCGTCCATCCAGCCTCCGCGCTGCGCCGAACCGCACGGGCCGAAATCAGCGCGCCTGCAAGCGAGACGATAGCGAGAACCGCGCTCACAATCGCGCCGCTCGTCCTGGTCTTTTCGCAGGAGAAATGCTCGAGGACGTAGACGCCTTGCAAATTGATGGCCCACGCGATGGGCCCGAGCGCAACGCCGGCCCAGTAAAGCAACCTGGAATGTCCGTCAGCTTCGGTCATAGGCGCGGTATCCAATCGAGCAGGACGTAAAGCGGCAGCCAGGCGAGCACGACGAAGTTCCAATAGAACACGTTGTCGGTCACGTCGCTGAAGCGGCGCGGTTTCGCATGGCGCGTGAACATCAGTACGGCCAGTACGACCGTGTCGCCGACATCGGTGGCAAGGTGGGTCGTGTGCAGTCCCAGAATGAGCCACACGATCGAGCCGTAGGCGGAATTATCCCAACGGGTGTTGAGATGTGCGAATTCGAAGCCGCGCAGCACCAGAAGCGCGATGCCGATCGCGGCCATCACGATCAGGCAAATGCGGACCTTTGCGAGATCCTGCCGATGCGCCACACGGCTGGTATATTCGTTGGGTATGATGCTGAGCAGATAGATCACGGTCTCGGCCGTGCCCGGCCAGAGATCGGGCGGCGAGGCGCCGATCGGCCAAGTTGGGTTGACGGCGTAGAGGTAGAGATAGGCGCCGATGGCAATGGCAAAGCCCATGCCTTCGAGCGCCATAAAGCCCATGGCGCCCCACCACGGTCCGCTGCGTGGGCCGTAACCGTTAAGTCGGCAGTTCAGCGACATTGCGGACGATGGTCTGTCTCACTCCTCGTCCTCCTTGCTGCCGGCCGGCCAGAACCAGCCGATCAAGGTGACGGCCATCGGCGGCGTGCCCCAGAGCACCGCCCAGGGCGTGAAGATCGAGCCGATGAAGAACACCGTCGTCGCGATGGCGGCGAGCAGCGGCCAGATGCTCGGCTCGGGCGAAGCCTCGCGGATCTGCGGCTCCGCTTCTGCGAGCGAGGTCAACAGGATTTCGCGCCGCTCGGCACTCAGACCCGCGACCACGGGCAGGCTCTCGCTGTCGGCCCACAGCGGATCGCGGTGCTTGACCACCGGAATGCGGTCGAAATTCTGCGGCGGAGGCGGCGAGGAGGTGGCCCATTCCAGCGTCGAGGCATTCCAGGGGTTGTCGCCCGCGAGCTCACCCTTGCGCAGGCTGTAGATCACATTGACCAGAAGCAGCGCGAAGCTGAGCGCGAAAATGAGGGCACCGCCGCTGGACAAGAGGTTCAAATGCGCCCAGTCCATGTCGGCCGTGTAGGTGTAGACCCGGCGCGGCATTCCGATCAGCCCGAGGATGTGCATCGGAAAGAACGCGACGTTGAAGCCGATGAAGGCCAGCCAGAAATTCCAGCGCCCGAGTCTTTCGCTCAGCATGCGGCCGGCGATCTTGGGAAACCAGTAATAGACGGCGCCGACCAGCGGGAACACAGCGCCACCGATCAGGACATAGTGGAAGTGGGCTACGACGAAATAGGTGTCGTGTACCTGGGTGTCGATCGGGACCGAAGCGACCATCACGCCGGATAGCCCGCCGAGCACGAAGATCACCATGAATCCGATCACGAACAACAGCGGCGTCCGGTAAACCGGGCGTCCATCCCAGAGCGTCGCCAGCCAGCAGAAGATCTGCAGCCCGCTCGGCACCGCGATCAGCATGCTGGACGCCGTGAACAGGCCAGCGCCGAGTTGGGGCAGGCCCGTGACGAACATGTGGTGGACCCACAGGCCAAACGACAGGAAGCCGGTCGCGATCAAGGAGAGAATGACGATGGGATAGCCGATCACCGGCCGGCGCACGAACGTCGCGAGGATCGCCGAGACCATCCCCGTTCCCGGAATGAATATGATGTAGACTTCGGGGTGGCCGAAAAACCAGAACAGGTGCTGCCAGAGCAGGGGGTGGCCACCCGAGGAGGAATCATAGAAGCGGGTGTTGACGAGGCGATCCAGGATCAATGACGTGGACGCGACCATGATCGACGGCATCGCGAACATCACCAGAAAGCTTGTGACCAGCATGGCCCAGACGAACAGGGGAATGCGGTCCAGGGTCATGCCCGGCGCGCGGAGCTTGAACACAGTCACGACGATCTCGACGGCGACCGCGAGCGCCGCGACCTCGGTAAAGGTGATCATCTGCGCCCAGACATCGGCCCGCTTGGTCGGTGTGAACTGCAGGCTGGAGAGGGGAACATACGAAAACCAGCCGACATCGGAGGCCGGCGTTGAACAGGAAGGAGATCCACAGAAAGCAACCGCCGAACAGAAACATCCAATAGCTGAAGGCGTTCAGTCGCGGAAAGGCGATGTTCCGCGTACCGACCATCAGCGGCACCAGATAGACGGCGAACGCCTCCATGACCGGCACGGCGAACAGAAACATCATCGTCGAGCCGTGCATCGTGAAGATCTGATTGTACTTGTCCGCCGAGAGAAAAGTCTTCTCCGGCCCCGCAAGCTGAACGCGCATCAGGATCGCAAGAATGCCGCCGAGAAGCAGGAATGCGAATGCAGTCACGATGTAGCGACGTCCCACGACCTTGTGGTCGACCGACATGAGCGCGCCGACCAGTCCGGACGGCGTGCGCCACACTTTCTCCAGTTGCGTGGAAAGCTGAAGGCCATTCAGGACGTCGTCCCGCAACTCATTCGGTTCAGCGGCCATGCTCACTTGAGCTGCTCCAGATAATGAAGGATCGCGATGAGCTCGCCCGATTGCAGCGGCATCTTCGGCATGAGGTTGCCCGGCTTGACGTGCTGAGGATCGGCGATCCAGGCGCCGAGCGTCGCCGGGGTATTCGGCAGCGTTCCCGCCGTGATGGTCGTGCGGCTGCCGATATGCGTGAGATCCGGGCCGAGCTGCCCGCCGGCCAGTGTGCCGCTGATGTTGTGACACAAGGCACAGCCGCGGGCCCGGAAGAGAGCCTCGCCCTGCTTGCCGAGCTGATCCGCGGGGCTGTTCGCGCTCTGATTCTCACGATCGCGCCACCGGCCGAACTCGTCCGGCGGTAGCGCGATCACCGCGAAGGCCATGTGCGCGTGCTGAAGTCCGCAGAACTCGGCGCATTGTCCGCGATAGACGCCGGCGTTTTTCGCGGTGAATTGCAACTCGTTCTTTTGCCCGGTGATGAGGTCCATCTTCCCGGTCAGGCTCGGCACCCAGAAGCTGTGGATCACATCTGCGGATTCCAGCTCGACCTTCACTGGCTGGCCGGTCGGGATCCGGATCTCGTTCGCGGTTACGAAACTCCGATGCGGACTGTCATCCTCATAGCGAACCTCCCACCACCATTGGTGTCCGATGATCTTGAGCGTGAGGGCGTTCTCGCCCTTGGCGAAGACGATGCGCTGTCCGGCATAGCTGACGAAGGAGAGGCCGAGCACGATCACCGTGGTTGCAACGCCCAGCCCAATGATGACTCGGCCCGTGCGTTCTTCGAAGGCTTGATGGAGATCGAGCGGCTGATCGGCCAAGCGCTTCCGGCGCAACATTCCGAGGGCGAGCACGATTACGACTGCGATCCAGACGATCGCAGCGACCGCGAGAAAGATGAATAGCGTATGCAGGATCTGCTCGGATTGCGGCCCTTGCGGGTCGAGCGTCGACTGCCGGCCGGCACACGCAGCAAGCGGCCAAGTCGTGCACAGCACCAAGACAATTCGCACCCAGACTGGCATAGACGCTCGCGGTTCCCCTTCACAGGCGGGAACTGGCCGATCCTACAAAGGTTCCTATCTGCTGTTGGAGCGAGCCGCGCGCAGCCTTTGCAAGAGAGCTTAGAAGAAAGAAGATATGTCCAACGTTGCTCGTCAGACCGCGAATTTAGAATGGCCATCCCCTGACGGCGATGAAGATAACCGCATCACCCGCGGCCATGAGCAGCAAGACGGCGAGGACGGCGGTGACCGCTCCGGGCTGGACTAACACGCGTAGTTCGTCGAGCATGGGTCTATCCAGTTCCGAACGTCCTCAGCAGCAATGTCCCGGTGACCCGCAGGTTCCTGAACGTGCCAGAAGTCCACGCGCCCGCGCCGGAACGAAGGTTTGGGATCGCGCGTTTCTGCGACAGATGCGAGGGGGCGACGTGCCGCACTATCATTTTGACCTGGTGGATTCGAAAACCGTAGCTGACGAAGAGGGCGCCGACTTGCCGGATGACATCCAGGCTCTCGATGTCGCCGAGGAGATCGCCAAGCGGCTCCTGAAGGAGCGTCCCCCGAGCTTGAGGGCCGTCACTTCTCGATCCTCGTCACCAATCGGGACGGCGAAGAGATCGGCCGGGTACCACTGGATGTCCTGCACTGAAGTTGCGACATGACATGACGTTCAAGCTTGGAGTGATCTCCGACACGCATGGACTACTGCGGCCGGAGGTGGAGCGCTGCCTCACGGGCGTGTCGCACATTATCCATGCGGGCGATATCGGCGCTCCCGATGTTGTGGAACACCTTCGCCGGATTGCGCCTGTTACAGCCATCAAAGGCAATGTCGACAAGGGCGAGTGGGCAAAATGCTACTCCACAACTGAAACGGTGCGCCTTGCGGGGCGCTTCTTCTACATCTTGCACGATCTCAGGGAGCTGAAGGCAAACCCCGCCCAACGAGGAATCGACATTGTAGTTTCCGGCCACTCGCATCGGGTGAAAATCGACACAATCGGCGGAATACTGTTTCTAAATCCGGGGAGTGCCGGACCGAGGCGCTTCAAGCTGCCGATTACGCTGGCAACGCTCGATCTGGATGAGAGCGGCGAACTGCGGCCCACCGTTCACGAGCTCGGCAGGTGAAAACGTGGAGGTGCGACCTACCAGCTCCCGTCATCATCACCTTGGACAACCCGGGCCGGAATCGTTCGTTGCTAAGGACAGACGTCAGTACAAGCGCGAGGAACGACCGTAGCCGCATCTCATTGGTCTGCATGATGGTTGTGAAGACCCAAAAAGGAGCACGCAATGTCAAAAATGCCCCCCGTACCGGCAGAGCAGCGCAGCGACAAGGGACCCGGTTCAGATCCAAAGACCGAGACCAACGAAAAAATCCCCAGCCGCGAGAACTTCGACACCCAGGGACGTCAAGGCAACATCAAGCAGAACACCACAAACCAAGGCTACCAGCAGGATCGATGATGCCCCACAAGAACTCTGAAACCGAACGGTTCGGTGGACCCGGGTCCTCCCAGCAGGATCGCAAGCATCCTGAAAAGGGAGGGCGCGAACATGAAGCCCCGACGCCGGGGGCTCCCACAAATGACCGGAAGTCACACGTCTCAGGAGGCGGTGGTGAGCGCGATGAGCATCACACGCACGACGATCGTCACAGGAGCTGAGACATTGGCCCACAGGAACGTGCGACCCGTTCCAGAAGACGATGGAGAAAAATGATGCGCAAGATCAGTTCTGCTATGATGCTGGTCGCCCTGTTGGCCTGCGGCTCGACAGGCACCGCTTGGGGGCAGGGCGGCGGCGGCGGCGGCAGTTCGGGGGGATCGGGCGGGGGCGGAAGCGCGAGCAGCACCAGTGGCGTCGGCATCGGGGGCGCTTTGGGCGGCGGGACTTCGGCGACAACCAGCCAAACCGGCAGTTTGCCGTCTGACAGAGGGAACGCCGGCGACGCGTCCCGGGGCACAGCGGCCAGCGGGACAAATGCAGCAGGAACGGCTCAATCGAGCGGGGGCCCGCAAGGATCGACCACCGTCGGCCGACCCGGCAACCTCGCGGAGCGGAACCAGCAGCGGACGGATCGATGGAACGGCGACACCAGGTCCGTCGATGCAAGGCGACGCGGAAATCCGGTCTGAAAATTCCCAGGGCTCCACCGTGGATCGAAAGATCAAAAGCATCTGCAAAGGATGCTGACCGGGATCAGGACGCCGGCTTCGCCGGCGTCCAATAACGGTCTTCGTCGTCTTGACGTTTCGGAATCCGGCGAGCACGGCTTGATGTTGAGCTCGTCCTCAAGAGCGGGCTGGCCTTCGCAATCTTCGACCAGCCCGGCTTCGTCGTCCCTTTTCAACGTTTCCTCTTTGGTCGGAAAGTGCGGCTTCGAGACCCCGGACCGCGAACGCTAACGACGCGGCATGGTGCCGTTGGACGGCGGAGTCGTCTCGTTGCGCATGCCGGAAGGACTGGAGGCGCCTTGGCCGCCCCGCTCGACATGCGTAATGCCGCCACCGCCGCCGCCGGCTCCAGCACCGCCAGCGCTACCGCCACCAGCACCGGCGCCGCCCGCGCCTCCAGCACCAGCGCCGCCGGCTCCGCCGCCAGCGCCACCACCGGCACCGCCCGCGCCACCGGCACCTTGCGCGAATGCTGCGCCGACTGAAGCGCCTGCGAGCATCGCGGCCGTGAAGATCATCAAGATTGTCTTACGCATGCTGTTTCTCCTTGAGCTTTCAATGTCGAACCAATCATGAGCGGCATCGACCGTTCCTACGCACGCAAATTCATTCGGCGTTGCCGTCGTCATCGACGGCACACGCTGTCTCAACGGCGGTATTGCGAAGGCACGGCAACTTCATCGAACCGTTCAGCAAGGGCCTCGAGAGCGGCGCGCGTCTCCGGACCTTGCATGGCCGCGCCGTGTCCGGTGATGGCGATCTCGGCAGCAAGTGGCGCAAGAGCACGCAGCGACGTCTTCGCACTTTCCCAATCCGGGGTGGCCATCTTGTTGGTCAGGGTGCCGGCCACGATGATCACGTCGGATTGGCGTGGTGATGCTCGCGGCGCGAATCCGAAGCGTTCCGCGTCATAGCGCGGCATTGACATCTGCATCATCTCGACCGCGCAGCAGGCAAGCCCGAACTCCTCCGCTGTTGCCGAAGAAACCCTTGTCGGCAAGATTGTCGCGGATGCTCATGAAATAGGGATCGGAGGCGTTGGCCGGCTGTCCCTGAGCGCTGTGGCTAGTTGGGATGCGACCACACGCTCTGGGAAACCGCAGCTCGTCGGCGGCGTTCCTGCGGCGACGAATTGTATTTGTGTTCTGTTATCGCAGGTTAGCCTTAGGCGGAAGACCAGAGCCTGCACGGTTACCCAGATATCCGGTAGGAACGATCCGCGAAAATTGCGGTTGGGCCGCAGCAAGGCCAATGAGAAGGAGAACAGGAAATGGCTAACGTAGCACGCGATACATTCGTGGTCGGACTAAGCAATGCGCACGCGATGGAAGTGCAGGCAAGGGAGCTGATGGAACGTCAGTCGGAACGGCTGGATGAATATCCTGAGGTGAAGGCGAAAGTCGTCGCTCACCTTCAGGAGACCAACGAACAGCTCAAGCGGCTCGAGAGATGTCTGGAAGCTTGCGGCGAAAACTCCTCCAGCCTCAAGGATACGACCCAATCCGTGATGGCGAACATGCAGGCTATGGCGCACTCTGTCGCCGGCGACGAGATTCTCAAGAACACCTTCGCCAACAACGCGTTCGAGAACTTCGAGATCGCTGCCTACAAGTCTCTGCTCGCCCTCTGCGGCGCCGCCGGGGTGGCTGAAGCAAAGGATCTGCTCGAGACGTCCTTGCAGGAAGAGCAGCGCATGGCCGCCTGGATCGACTCAAACGTCGAGAAGGTGACGATGGAATATCTGGCGCATCAGCGTCAGGCGACGTGACGCCATCCGGTCGCCGCTACAGGCAAGCCGCCGGTCCCGCTTGCCGCGAGACCGGCGGCTTGGCGGTTGCTGAACTCGGCTGTTTGTGCAGAGACCTGCAGGAACGATACACACCATTTTAGCTGGGCTGTGATGACGAAAATTATCTTCAGCGACTATGGCAATCTCGCCGCCGAGCAGGCTTACGAGATCGCGTGGGACTTTCTCGCCCGTGGCGGGGCTATCAGCGATGAATTCGAGACGTGCGTATTCCTGGCGCAGCGTATCACCATGATGGTCGACGAAGGCCAGACCAACCGGATTCGGATGGCCAATCGCGCCATCTCCGAATACGAGCACTACGTTGAGGACCTCGACAAGCCCATCCGTCGCGCGGCCAATTCGCGCTCGTGACAGAGTCAGGCGCCAGCGTGGCCAGACCAACCAGCTCACGCTCCGGTCGCCGTCGCATTTGCGGGTTCCTCGTCCGGTGGCTGGATCACCCCTGATCGGCAATCGTCAACCGGCCGCGTGCAGTGGTACGTCCGCTCCTGCGAGGTGCAGCGGCCGGAACAAGCGTCGGCGCTTCGCCGGCTATGCGCATGGCGAAATACGCGATGGTCGCCCGGAGACCGTCCTTGAGCGCCACGCGCGGGCGCCACCCCAACACCTTCACGGCTGTGTCAATGACAGGCTTGCGCCGCTTCGGATCGTCTTTCGGCAGCTCCTCGAACCGAAGCGGGGAGGCTGACTCTGTATACGCCAGCACGTCGCGGGCAATCGCCTCGATCGTAACCTCGTGCGGATTACCCAAATTGCAGGGCCCGGTGACTGATGATGGACTCTCCATGAGCAGCTGGAGGCCGCGCACGAGATCGTCGACGAAGCAGAAGCTTCTGGTCTGCGTACCACCGCCATAGATCGTGATCGGCTCTCCGCGCAGTGCCTGCACGATGAAGTTGGAGACGACGCGCCCGTCGTTCTCCAGCATTCGCGGGCCGTAGGTGTTGAAGATGCGCGCGATCTTGATCTCGACCCCGTACATGCGATGGTAATCGAACATCAGCGTTTCCGCGGCCCGCTTGCCTTCGTCGTAGCAGGCTCGGGGTCCGATCGCGTTGACGTTGCCGAGATAGGATTCTGGCTGGGGATGCACCTCGGGATCGCCGTAGACCTCGCTTGTCGATGCCTGCAGCACTCGGGCGCCCTTCCGACGCGCGAGCTCCAGCATGTTGATGGTGCCAAGCACGCAGGTCTTCATCGTGCCGACCGGATCTTTCTGGTAATGACGGGGCGACGCCGGGCAGGCGAGGCTGTAGATCCCGTCGATATCGCCCTCGATCTCGACGGGATCGCGTACGTCATGTTCGATGAAGCGAAAATTCGGATGATTGAGCAGCGGCCGGATATTGCCGATCGTTCCCGTGAACAAATTGTCGAGGCAGATTACCGTGTGGCCGCGTTGCAAAAGCGCGTCGCAGAGGTGGGATCCGATGAAGCCGGCGCCGCCGGCGATCAGCACCGTCGGGGAGCGGCGGGACGCCTGGATGCGGGTCTGAAGTGTCATGGCGCTGCCTTTCAGAGTTCTGCGACCTGCAAGGGACGCGATACGGGACGCCGCGCTGTTCTGCGGCACCGACCGATCGGAGGCCTCGGTGTAGTACGTCTCGAGCTGCCGGGCGCGATGGTCGGAGGTGTGATCGGCGATGACCCGCCGCCGCGCGTTGTCCGCGATCGAGCGCCGGTGGTCCTCCGGCATGTCGCGCAGGATTTCAACAACGTCGCGTGGATTCGACGCGAGCAGGATTTCCCGCGAGGGTTCAAAGACAGTTTCGATTCCAGGCCACCGGTCCGAGATGACGGGCGTGCCGCACGCGGCGGCTTCGAACAGCCTGACACTCGGCGAGAAGCCGAGTGCGCGCATGTCGGCGCGGGTGGCATTTAACGTAAAGCGTTGCTCTGCGTAAAACTTCGGATGATGCTTGGGCGTGAGGTGCTCGATTCGAGCCACATTGGTGGGCCAGGCCACCTCAACGGGATATTGCGCGCCAGCCACCACGAACTGCTCGGATGACAGAGTGCGAGCGGGCGAGAGCAGCAGCTGTTCCAGAACCGGTTGCCGGTCCTCGCTGTAGGTTCCGAGATAGCCCAGTGCCCATTTCTTCTCCGCGCGTTGCGGCGCGTAGATATCGGTGTCCGCACTGCAATACAGAACCCGAGCGAGCGGACTGCCATAGCTCTCCTCGATCATGTCGGGTACTGGGCCGCCGGCAAAGGACAGATAAAGGTCGAAACGCGGGATCATCGCCGCGGAAAGATAGTTCAGGCCCTGATCGAGCTTCGCAAGCGTGACCGGCGTGTCGATGTCGTAGAAGGCGGTAAGCCCTCCGGTGTGGGTCGTGACCCATTCGGAGATCGCGATCCCATCTGGCACATAGGAGCCGATGACCACCAGATCAGCGTCTCGGATCATCTTGCCGAAACGCAGCGGGATGTCCTTCAAGGATTGATAAAGCTCGACGGTCCACGCAGAAGGCTTGGTAAGATCGCGATGCTCACGATACCAGGGGACGTCGCGTTCCAGAAACGTGACGTGGTGACCTCGTCGTGCCAGGGCTTCGATCAGGGCGCGGTAGGTCCGTGGCATGGCCGTTGCCCCAGGACGAAGTGACCGAAAGACCAATGACGACGATGGTGAGGTTCATTCTGCTGCCTCGATTCGCGAATTGCTTGCGGCAAAGAGATCGTTGAACTGGCGCGCGCGCTGCCGGTAGGTGTGGTGGCTCAGAATGCGCGCACGAGCGCGTCCTGCGATCGCCTGAGCCCGATCGGCGCGCAGTGCGGCAAGATGCTCTGCGACCTCCGCTCCGCTTGCGGCCACCAGCACCTCGCGATCCGGCTCGAGAAAATGATCGATGCCGTCCCACTGGTCGGTGATCAGGCAGGCTCCGGCGCCGATGGCTTCGAACACGCGTGTCGGCGGCGAGAAGCCGTAACGTGCCATGCTGTCGCGATTGACGTTCAGCGTAGCCAGACCGGAGCCGAAGAACGCGTTGTGGTCGCCGGTCCCGACATGTCCGACCTGCTGTAGATTGGCCGGCGTTTCCTTGGTCTCCCAGCCGGAGCCGCCGAGGACAAATCTCTTGTTGGGCAGTTGGCGCGCAACGTCGAGGAAGAACCTCTCGACGCGTTGCTCGCGATCGGGAAGGCGGTTTGCCAAAAGGCCGAGATCGCAGGTGAAACGTGGATTTGAAGGCGCGGGAAAGTGCGTGGCCGGGTCAAGCGCATTGTAGATCGGCACGCAGCCCCGCGCGCCCATGGAGCGATAAGCAGACACGACTGCATCGCCGCCGCCATAAGTCAAAACCATGTCGTAGGACCGGATCGCGCGGCGCAGATGATGTTCCGGATCGTCCGCCATCGTCTCCAGCGTGGCGGGGGCGTCGACGTCCCAATAGATGCGCGTCGCATTCGACGGAATGTCGGTGAGGGCGTTCTCCAGCTCCTGATCGAAAACGCCGACCCCGCTGGCCTTGATCAGCATGTCAGCCGAGCGGGCGGCTCCCTCGATCGAGCTTCGCCAGCCGTCCGGCGTCGCGGCGTAGACGACCACCCTCGCCCAGTTGGGATCGTCGATGTCGCGGTGGGCCTGGCGCTCGAAGGCGTCGGGCTCGAAGAACGTGATGTCGTGGCCGAGCGCCGCAATCTCCTTCAGCATGCCGCGATAATAGGTGGCGGCACCGTTCCAGTAGGATGAGACAAGGCTGGATCCGAAGAAGCAGATCTTCATGCGGAGGCTCCGATGTATCGTGACGGCTGTGACGAGCGGCCTGAGGCCCGGAGATCCTGCACGATGCTGACAAGCTGCTCCGCGCGGTGACGGCAGGTGTGACGCTCCTTGATCGTCCGCAGGCCGGCCTCCACTGTGGCGGTCCATAACTCGTGGTCGTCGAGGAGCGCACGAAGCGCGCGCTTCATTTCGGTGCCGTCGGCGGCGCTGAGATAGGCGCCTTCCGGGAACAGGCCTTCCGCGTCTGACCAGGGGGCCGAGACCAGTGGAATGCCGCACGCCATCGCCTCGAAGACGCGAATGGTCGGAATGCCCGGAAGCAAGCGGACGTAGGGGCCGCGCGGCACATGGACAGTGGCGCGTGCGCCGGCGAAAGCGATGGGAGCCCAGTGCGCGGGCAGCCACCCGCCATGCCGGATACCTGCCGCCTGAATGGTGTCGAGGGCCGCGTCCGAATAGCGGACGCCATAGACCTCCGCGCGCAGCTTCAGTTCGGCCACCGGTTCAACCAGAAATTCGTTGAGCTCGGCGCTGCGTTCGCCGTCGCCCCAATTGCCGATCCAGACGACATCGTCGGTGCGCTCGACATGCGGCAGCGGATGATACAGGGCGATGTCCGCGGCCTCGTGCCAGGTGAAGGCCCGGTCGGCCCAGCCGAGCTTCAGATAGATCTGACGAAGCACCTCGCCGAAGGCGAGCACACCGTCGAACCCGTCGAGGTCGAATTGCGCAAGCTCGTCAGGTGCGCTGACGGCGCGGTGATGGGTGTCGTGGAACAGCAGCGTGAATGGAGCGCCATGGGCCCGCCTGTGGCCGATGTCTGCGATCAGATCCGGCGAATTCCATTCGTGGACGACGACGAGATCGGCGCCGTGGAGCGCCAAATCCAGATCAAGGCAGGCGTCATAGCGGCGGATGCCGATGCCGGGAAACAGCACCGGAATGTCCTCCATGGTCTGACTGCCACCCTCGCGGATCGTGTTCAATCGGCTCCAGCCGTCGACCGGCTCGAACACGACGACCTCATGACCGAGCGCATGAAGTTCGCGGGCATAGCCGCGCAGGAAGTGGGCGTTGCCGTTGTTCCAGCAGGAGGTGAAGGCGTGGTAGAACAGGACGCATTTCATGCACGCACCTCGATCTGGCTGACCGGCGCGGTCTCGCGATGGGAAGCGAGCAGGTCATCGTAAAGCCTGAGATAGGCACTCGTCGTCCGGGTCAGGGAATAGCTGAGGGAATGCTCAAAGGCTGCCCGTTGCAGCCGCATCCGCTCGCGATCGTCGGCGCACAGACCTGCGAGCGTTCGATGCAGCGCCTTGCCGTCGGTGGGATCGACGAACAGCGCGGCTCCGGTCCACAATTCCCGGAACGTTGGGATGTCGGACAGGACGAGAGCGCATCCCGCCGCCGCGGCTTCCAGGACCGCCAGCCCAAACGGTTCATAGAAGGCGGGGCTCGCGAAGATCGCCGCGTGCTCCATCCGCGCGCGCATGGCGTCGTGCGGCAATTGCCCAAGCCAGGTGATACAATGCGATGGGCTGACGGTCGCCGCACCCGCCACCTGGACCGGCCAATCCAGCCCCGGCGCCGCGGCGGCAAGAACCTCGATGTTCTTGGCGCGGTCCCAGAGCCGCCCGGCTGCAAGGATTAGCTCCTGCTTACGTCCGAGGGCGCCTCGGGGTGTGATCCCATTCCAGATCACGGCGCCCGGCGATTGAGGATGGTAAATCTGCGCGATCACGTCGTGAAAGGACTGGGTTGGGCATACCCAGGCCTGTGCCTTGTCGAGCGCTGCCGCGACCCGTTCGGTGTAGCTGCGCCATCTCGGCTCGCCCAGCCAGGCCGTATCACGGCAGGCCAGCGCCCAGGAGCTGACGCAGGAATGCGCGACGAGTACCACCGGCGCGTGCCAGGCGAAGGTTGCTTCCCGAAAACTGTTGAGGTGAATAACGTCCGGCCTGAATTGCGCGTCGAGCTTCGTGAGGATGCGCCGCGCTCGGGCGAGGTCCTGCCCTTCCGGATCCTGCCATTCCAGCGCGAGGTCCGTTTCGATCAGGCGCACTCGGGAACCGCGCAGCATCTCGCGCTGCTCGGCTCGTGCGCGCCGACCCATGGTCACGAGGCCGACATCGGCCCCCGACGCCGCAAGCTGCGATGCGAGAGCGCAGGAATAGGTCCAGACACCCCCGACCGTGTCGGTCGTCATCAGGATCCTGATGTCCGAGCTACGGCTCATGATGCCACCTGCAGTTCGAGAGCCTCGAGCGGAACCGGGCGATCGTTCTGCACGTCGCTGAACTGGTCGAACATCGCGAGATAGTGCCGGTGCGCGCGCTCCCAGGCGAAATCGTCGGGCTCGCCCCACAGCCTTCGATAGTCCGGCGAGCCCGGATAGGGATAGAGCGGGACCGGATCGTTGGCCCAGATGCCGGCATCCTGCATCGTGCGGCGCCAGCGCTGCACGATGGGATCATCGTCCTCGGGGACTTCGATCAGGTTGGCCTGCACGAAAGGAACGTGACGGCGCGCTTCGACCAGACGTTCGGCAAGCTGGTCTGTCGTCATCTTGCAGTTCTTGGCAAGCGCAGCACGGCCCTCGACGGTCAGGCTCTCGATCCCGGCCTCTATCGAGACGCAGCCGGCCCCACCGAGCAGAGCCAGCATGTCCGGCTTCCAGAGATCGATGCGGGTCTGCACACCGAACTTCAGCCTGCGTGTGGCCAGCCCATCCAGCAGTTCCGCGTTCGGAAGAAATATCTCGTCGATGAAGTAGACATATTCGATGCCCTGATGGCGCAGGCCGTCGATCTCTTCGAGAACGACGGAGGGGGGCCGCTTGCGGTAAGCGTTGCGGAAATTCTCCTTGGCGCAGAACGTGCAGTTGTACGGACAACCCCTGGAAGACTCGACCTCGGCGCCTGGCGCCTGCGGTTCGGCTTCGAAGCGGTGATGATGATGATGATGCCGCCGGATCATCTCCTCCGGCCAATCAAGCGGCGGTTGATCCCTGAACGCGACGGCCTGCGGGCCGCCATTGACGCGGAGCGATGCGCCATCGGCGAAGCACAAGCCGGGAAAGTCCCGCTCGCCATTGGCAAGACGCAGCAAGGATGCCTCGCACTCGCCCATTACGACGACGTCGGTGCCGAGCTTTCGAAGCGCCGCTTTTGGCACGGTCGAGCCATGGGGGCCCACTGCCACGAGGATCGGAGCCAGGTCGCGCACCCCCATTGCAAGCTCCTGCGGGACGCGGAGCTCGGGCGGGGCGCAGCGCCAGAACAGATAAGTCGGTGCCGTCGTGATGACGATCTGGTCGGGGCCGAACGCGCGCAGCTCGGCTTCGATATCGGCGAGCGAGAGGTCGAACATGTGGGCATCGAGCAGCAGCGTCTTGTGCCCGGCCGCCTTCAGGTAGTGCTCGGAGATCCCGAGTTCGAGCGGAAGGTGAGGAGATCTGCAGCCGAAATAGATGCTGCCGCCAAAATCCCAGTTTGGGTTGATGAGGGCAACACGCGTCATGCCAGCGCCTCGCGGTTGCCCTGTGCCGATCCGAAGCGGCCGTCCAGCCAGGTGTGAAGGGATCGGAGGCCGTCTGCGAGAGATGTCTGAGGCGCCCAGCCGAGCGCGCTGAAGAGGGCGCGCGTGTCGGTCACGTACCAGGGCTGATCGCCGGGCCTCCAATCGGCAAAGCGATACGCCACCTTGCGGCCGGTCAGATCGGTGATGCGGTCGATCAATTCCAGCAGACTGATCGCATTGGCCGGGCCGCCGCCGAGATTGAACACGCGTCCACGGGCGAGCGCGATGCGATCGAGCACGGCGAGCCAGGCCGAGGCCGCGTCCGACACATGAAGCGCATCGCGGACCTGATGGCCGTCGCCATAGATCGTCAGCTCTTTGCTGCGGATGGCGCTCAGCAGGAAATGCGCGATCCAGCCCTGATCTTCGGTGCCGAATTGCCGGGGCCCATAGATGCAGCTCATGCGCATCACCACGGTCTGGAGGCCGTAGACCCGCGCATAGTCGTGAACGTATTGATCCGCCGTTCCCTTGGAGCATCCATAGGGGCTGTAGAAGTCGAGCGGTGCATTTTCCGGGATGCCGCCGGCCAGCAGACCGCTTGTCGGCGTGTAGCGGCGGTCGGTGAGCGCGATGTCGCCGTCGTCGATCAGGCGTCCGTAGACCTTGTTGGTCGAGGCGAACACGATCGGCGCGGCGCTGTTGTGGAGCCGCACGGCTTCGAGCACATTCAATGTGCCTCGCGCGTTGATTTCGAAATCGGAAGCCGGATCGCTCACGCTGTCGGTGACCGCGACCTGGGCGGCCAAGTGCAGCACGGCGCGGGCTTCACGCACTGCGTCGATCACCGGGATCGGTTCGCGGATGTCGGCCACGGTAATTGTGACCCGGTCGCCATGCCGGGACTTCAGCCATTGCGCGTTCTCACGCACGCCGGCGCGGGCGAGATTATCCAGTATCAGCACGGGATCGCCGCGTTCCGCGAGCCGGTCGGCGAGGTTGCAGCCGATAAATCCGCAGCCGCCGGTGATCAGGACGGGTCTGTTATCTCGTTCACTCATCACGCGACCAATCCTCGTTGCTGCAGCTCCTTGGTGGCTCGCTCCGCCTGATCGTCAGCGATCTGGTCGGCGAGATACTCCGCCAGCTCCCGGAGACCGTCCTTGAAGGCGACGTGCGGCTCGAATCCGAGCAGGTCGCGCGATTTTCCGATGTCGGCGAAGCAGTGCCGGATATCGCCGGCACGATATTTCCGCGTTAACTCGGGCTCGATGTTGCCGCGTCCCATGACTTCGGCGAGATCCTGCGCGACGGAGAGAATGGTGCGGCACTGCCCCGAGCCGACGTTGAAGACCTCCTGGGTGCGATCGGCCTCGAGCGCCATGCGGCAGGCGCGGGCGACGTCATGTACATGGACGAAGTCGCGCCGCTGCAGACCATCCTCGAAGACGAGGGGGGGCCGGCCGTTGAGCAGCCGCGCGGCAAAGATGGCGAGCACGCCGGTATAGGGATTGGACAGCGCCTGGCGCGGACCGAACGCATTGAAGAAGCGTAGCGCCACCGTCGGAATGCCATAGGCCTTGCCGGTGATCAGGCACATGCGTTCCTGGGCATATTTGTTGAGTGCGTAGATCGAACTCAGCGAGGGCTGCTTTGTCTCCGGGGTGGCAACGGGATCAAGCGGGCGCCCGGTGATATCGCGCAGCTCCCAATCGCCGCGGCGAAGCTGCTCGATCGGCCGTTCGTCGCATGCGATGACGCTCTGATCGGCGCTCCGGTAAAGGCCCTCGCCATAAATGCTCATGGACGAGGCCACCACCAGCCGCTCGAACCGGACGCTTGGACAGCGCCTGTAACAGCACGGCAGTGCCGAGCTCGTTGGTCCTGACATAGGGTTCGATGTCGTACATGCTCTGGCCGACGCCTACCGCGGATGCGAGATGCAGGACCATGTCGGTGCCGCGCAACGCGTGCTCGACTGCGGGAGCGTCGGTGACGTCGCCGACGACGAGCTCCGCCTCTTCGGCAAGATAGGCGGGACGCTGGCGGTTGCCTCCGTGGACCTGCGGCGAGAGATTGTCGAGCAGGCGGACTTCATAGCCGGCCGCCAGCAGCACGTCGGCCGCATGCGATCCGATGAATCCGGCGCCTCCAGTGATCAATACTCGCGTCATTCACCGCTCCGTGCCGCCGTGAGACCGATCCTGCGGGATCAATCCGTGATGAGAATGAAAGCGCGCGCTGCTGTTCTGGTCGGGGCGACCGGCGCGCCAGTCACATTTGGAAGTAGAAGCGATGCAAGGAATGTTCGTTCCTGCGAAACCTACAAACAAACATTTCTCTAACCTGGATCAATAACCCAGGTGAATCGGCCGGCGCTGCGGCTAAAAATGCACGCCATGAACCGGCGCCTGCAGCTCGATATGTCTTGCGACCGTTGCCCCTATATCGGCAAAGCCGGTGCGCCTGCCGATCGGAGAAGATGACCGCCCGCGCACCGCCAGAATTGGCACTTGTTCGCGGGTGTGATCGGTGCCGCTCCAGGTTGGGTCGCAACCGTGATCGGCCGTGACGATGAGGAGATCATCGTCGCGCACGCGGTTAAGCAGTTCGGGAACGCGGGCATCGAAGGCTTCGAGCGCCGCTGCATATCCCGCGACGTCTCGGCGATGGCCGTACAACGTGTCGAAATCGATGAAGTTGGCGAACAACATCCCACCCTCTGCAAGAGAGGCCAGCCCATCAAGCGTGGCATCGAACAACGCTTCGTTGCCATCGCCCCGCATGTTCCTCCCGGTCCCGCGATGGGCGAAGATGTCGTCGATCTTGCCGATCGTCACGATGTCACGGCCTGCGCTTTCGGCGAGATCGAGGATCGTTCGCTCGGGCGGCGGGACGGAATAATCCTTCCGGTGCACAGTTCGCTTGAAGTGACCTGCTGACGTGCCGACGAACGGCCGGGCGATGACGCGCCCGATGTTCAGGGGATCGACCAGTCGGCGGGCAACGCGGCAGACCTCATAGAGGCGTTCGAGCCCGAATGTCTCCTCATGTGCAGCAATCTGAAACACGCTGTCGGCTGACGTATAACCGATCGGCTCGCCGGTTCTGATGTGACGCTCGCCGAATTGGTCGATGATCTCGGTGCCGGAGGCGTGACAGTTTCCGAGGATGCCGGGCAATCGCGCCTGTTCGCACAGGCGCTCCATCAGGTCGCGCGGGAAGCACGGTTTGGTCCTTGGAAAATAGCCCCAGTCGAACGGCACCGGCACACCGGCAATCTCCCAATGACCGGATGGCGTGTCCTTGCCCTTCGATATCTCGCTTGCGCAGCCAAAGCGCGAATGCTCCGGACATCCGTCCAGCCCGGGCGGCACGCGCCCGGTTGCGAGACGACAGGCCTGGCCAAGGCCCAGCGCAACCAGATTGGGAAGCTGAAGCGGTCCTTCCCGCCGCGGACCATCGGCATTGCCGACCCTGCACATCTCAGCGATGTGACCGATGGTATCGGCACCCTCGTCGCCGTAATTGACGGCATCGGGCGCGGCGCCGATCCCAACGGAGTCCATCACCAGGATCAGGGCACGCATGTCGGCTCCCGGATGGTCGGACGCGAAGACGCCGCGGAAGGCGCGGCCCCTGTTTTCGCGCAATAGCGCTCGACCATCTGCGCGCAGAAATCCGCGAACTCGTTCACGTCGAGCGGCGGGCTGGTGTGATGAGGCTGGATACCCCGGTGCTCCGGCGTGAAGCAGAAGGTCACCGTAACCTGAAACTCGGCCAGCGCGTCCATCTGGCGGTCGAACCAGTCGAGCGCGTTGGGACGAAAGCTGTCGGCCCAGGACAGGCCGGTCCTGAGATGCTGCACGCCCAGCCGGCGCATCCAGCCCACGGCGTCATCGAGGCGGTGGTCCTCGAAATGAAACCACTGGCACAGGCCCATCGCAGGTGCAAAGTTGCGGAACAGCTCCGCCGAGGCTTTCGGTGTCCCGTCCTCGCGCAGCAGGCCCATGTGGAAATGCCGGTAGTAGGAGGAGCCTTCAGCCTCCTTATGCCGGGTCGTGGCCTCCCAGCTCGAAGGCAGATCGTAGAGGCTGTACCAGTGGATGCGCGGAGCGCGGCCGATCAAGAGCTCCGCGGTTCGGCTCAGTCCCCAAGCCTGCACCTCTTCGGCGCCGAAAGACGAGACTCCCACCTCCGTCACCCAAACCGGCAGCGAAGTGACTGCCTTGATCTCCTCGAGCTTGGCCGGCCATTCCGCAATCTGCCACAGGTTCCAGTCGAGCGGAAAGCCGTGCACGGCTACCGCATCGACATGATCGAGTACGCCACGCGCCTGCATATTGCGGATGAACGACGGATCAATCGGCGATATGCCGCCGAGCACACGCGGGAGTGTGGGATGGGCGCTGCGGATCGCCTTTCCGGCAGCTAGCGCCAGGTTGGCGAACATGGTCCAGTCCGGATCAATCAGGATATCCCAGTGCGACTTGTTGTTGGGCTCGTTCCAGATCTTGGCGGCTTCGATCATTGGCCGACCTCCCGCGACGGATAGACAGGACCTTCCGCCTGCGGCCTTGTTACCCGCTTGCAAAGATAGACTTCGTCTTCCGGATGGGCTGCGATCGCAAAGCCGGCGCTGCGCAGCATGGCTTCGGCGCAGGCACGGTTCGGCACCCACCAATTGGTGGGGTCGTCGGCATATTTGTTCTCGATGAAGTGCAGCTTTGGATAGCCCGGCGAATCGAACTGATCGGTGGTCCAGAAGTCGTAGTTCTTGTCGACCGGATCCACGCGGCTGTCGCCGCGCTGCATCGATTGGAACAGCAGGAGATCGCCGGCCACGTGCTCATGGATCAGGTCGAGCGCCAGCAGAGGGTGCCGCAGATGGTAGAGCACCCCCATGAAGATCACGAGGTCGAACTTTTCGCGCAGCTGTCCGACGTCATAGGCTGACATCTTGCGGAATTCGATCCTGAGCCCGTTCACCTCCGCCGCGAAGCGGGCTTGCTCGAGATATTCGTCGTCGGTGTCCAGGCCGAGGACGCGCTCGGCGCCGCGCCGCTTCATCTCCATGGCGTAGAAGCCGGCATTGCAGCCGATATCGAGTACGGTCTTGCCGTCGAGACGGTCCGGGATGATCCCGGAGAAGCGTCGCCATTTCACGTTGGGATAGTCGCCGAGAAAGTGTGAAGGCGCTGTCGGTACACCCTTCAGGTCCAGATTGTGAAACCATGGCCCGAGCGCATCGACACGCTGGCGGATTTCCTCGCGGGAGAGGGCGCCTCTGCTCATGCGGTCACTCCATTGTTCATTGCGGGGGCTGAGCGGGCTGGCTCGGGCGAACCGCCGGCCAGCAATCGAGAGCGTCCGTTCCCGGTGGAGCTTTCCGCGAGCAACGCCATTGCCGTCCGATAGCCATCGATGGTGCCTACATCGACATAGGATTCGCCAGCTTTGACGCCGAGCCCCTGGCCGCCGGCCGCGATGTAGGCGTTGACGAGTGTCCCGAAATATTCATCCCGGTGGTCGCGCTTTGTCCACAGCGATTGGAGTTCGCGAAATCCGTTGGCAGACATCTTGAAGGCGCCCCATATCCATTTCGACGCTGCGTCCGGCTGCTTGACCTGGATCTCCGTCACGCGATCGCCGTCGAGCACGACCGCATCGAAGAACTCGGGATGTTCGACCGGAAACAGCAGAAACGACAGGTCGGCGGCCGGCAATGCCTGCAAGGCCGCCTTGGGGAACCAGACTGTATCCGGAAGTCCGACGATGACGTCTTCGTCATGGCCGACGACCGTGCCCGCCCTGAACACGGCATCGCACAGCCCCGACGCGTCGGGCTGCACGACGTAAGCGAGCTGGGCGCCGCCATAGTGATCGCCGAAATATTCGAGGATGTCGGATTTGCCGGGGGAGATCACGAAGCAGATCTTGTCAGCCCCCCCAAGGATCAGCCGCTCCAGCAAATATTCCGAGACGGCGCACGGACGGTCCATGCCGTCGTCCCGTCGGCTTCCGACCGGAAGCAGTTCCTTGGAGAAGGCGAGCGGCTGGATGCGGCTGCCGCGGCCTGCGGCCGGAACGATGCCCCACATGATCAGGCCTCCTCGGGTTGTTGCCGGCGCGCGCCGAGGGATGCCGCCTGCTCGAGCAGCGAGATCAGTTCGCCCGCGCGCTTGTCGGAGGTGTGCTGATCCATGGTCCGTTCATATGCGCGCGCGGCAATGTGCTGAAGCTCGGCGTCGGCCGTCGTCAATGCAGCAAGCGTGTCCTTTTCATCGCGCGCGATCAGGATCTCGTGCCCGGGCGCAAAGAATTCATCGATCCCCGGCCAATCGTCGCTGAGCAGTGGGGCCTTGCAGGCAGCAGCTTCGAACAGACGCCCGGACGGGCACCAGCCCATCTCCGCCATGGCCCGGCGCGTGACGTTGAGCGTCAGCCGGGACGACGCAAAGAACGACGCGTGCTCTGACGGCGGCAAGTGCTGCACGAAATAGATGTTTGGCGACCAGGGAAAATCTTCCGGGTATTGCGCACCCCCGATCAGGAAGCGCAGATCCTGCCGTGCCCGTGCCGATTCGACGAAGAGAGCCTCGAGCGCGCGCTGACGATCCTGCGAATATGTGCCGAGATAGGACAGATGCGCACGGTAGTGCGACTGAGACGGGACCGGTCGATGGATGTCAGTGTCGACATGGCCGTAGAGCGGACGGACGTTGCAGGCGCCGAGCCGGTCGCGAAATTCGTTGCAGATGCGGGGACCGCCGGTGAAGCTCAGGACCAAGGCGAAATCTCGCAGGCCGCGCGGCCCGATATAGGGAACGGCGCCGCCGGCCATGAGCTTCGCCAGCGTGACCGGTGTGTCGAGATCGTAGAACACGGGCAGCGCGCGACCCTCAGACAGGGTAAGCTCGGTCGCGGCGATCGCGTCGGGACAATAGGAGGTCACGATCGCGACATCGGCATCGCGAAGGTCGCTGCGCGCTAAAGGAAGCACATCGTCCCAATTCGAGAACAGTCGCAGCTGGCCGCCCGCCAGTTCGTGCAAATCCCGCGCGCTGGCGTAATAGGGCACGTCGCGCTCGAAAAAGACGACGCTGTGCCCGGATCGCGCGAGATGCTTGCAAAGCCCACGCCACAAGGTCGCGTGACCGTTGCCCCAGGAAGAGGAAATTGTCAGGCCGAAGATGACGATCTTCACGCTGGCACCCGCTGATTGATCCCGGTGATCTTGATTCCGCGATTATCCACGCTGAGGGTGCTGACGCTGCCGGGGTCGATCTCGATCGAGAGGAAGTCGTCGAGCTCTTTCCGGGAATAATACAGCAGCGCCGCGCGGATCGGCTCGGCATGGCTGACGGCGACGACGGTGCCGGGATCGCGGTCGCTGCTCACCAGCTCCAGATGGGCGACAACGCGCTTCTGGAGCGCCCGCATGCTTTCGCCGCCCGGCGGACGGATCGTTCCGCGTTGTTCGTTCCAGCGCGACCATCGGGGATCCGGGGCGAGCGCCTCGAAGGATCGTCCAGTCCATTCGCCATAGTCGAGCTCGTTGAGCGCGGGCACGATCTCGACCGGCAAGCCGAAATGCGCGGCAAGGATACAGGCCGACTGCATGCAGCGCCGTTGCGGGCTCGACTGTATCAATGTTGGTCGCGGTGAGATGCTTTCGGCGGATCGCGCCATTTCTTCGCAACCGGGATCATCGAGCTCTACGCCCTTCATCCGGCCACATAGCGTCAGGCCGAGGAGGGCGTGATGCCCGTGGCGGATCAGATGAATGATCTTCGCCATCAGGTATACGCCTTGTCGTCGATGAACGCGCGCGTTCGCCGTCCGGCTTCATCGTCCGTGAACTGCTGCGGCGGCGACTTCATGAAATAGCTCGATGGGCCCGTCAGCGCGCCGGCCTGCCCGCGGTCCATGGCGAGCTTGGCGCAGCGGACCGCGTCGATCACGACACCTGCCGAATTCGGGGAGTCCCAGACCTCGAGCCTGACTTCCGCGCTTAAGGGCACACCGCCGAACGTCGTGCCCTCCAGGCGGATGAAGGCCAGCTTGCGGTCGGTCAGCCATGGCACGTGGTCGCTCGGACCGACATGAATATTGTCGATATCCATGGGCACGTCGAACTGGCTGGTCACGGCCTGGGTCTTGGAGATTTTCTTCGAGGTCAGCCGCTCGCGCTCGAGCATGTTCTTGAAATCGGTGTTGCCGCCGACATTGAGCTGGTAGGTGCGATCGAGCCGCACGCCGCGGTCGCGGAAGAGATTGGCGAGCACGCGGTGCAGAATCGTGGCGCCGACCTGGCTCTTGATGTCGTCGCCGACGATCGGCAGGCCTGCATCCTCGAAACGCCGCCGCCAGTCGGTATTCGAGGCAATGAAGACCGGGATGCAATTGACGTAGCCGCAGCCGGCCTCGATCGCGCGCGCGGCATAAAATTCGCTTGCGTGCTGCGAGCCGACGGGAAGATAGGACACCAGCACGTCCGTGCGCGACGTCGCGAGCACTTCGGAGACGTCGGCTTCCGGAACATCCGCAATCGGAATGTCCTCCTTCAAATACTGACCGATTCCGTCCATGACCGGGCCGCGCTGGACGACGACGCCGGTCTGCGCAACGTCGGAAAAGCGATGCGTGTTGTTCGGTGCTGCGAAGATTGCCTCGGCGACGTCTCGTCCGACCTTGCCGGCATGGACGTCGAAGGCCGACGCCACCTGGATGTCGCTGATATGATAGCCACCGAGATCGGCGTTCATCAGCCCCGGCACCGGCTCGTTCGATTTGGCCTCCCGGTAGTAGGAGAGCCCCTGAACGAAGGAGCTCGCACAATTGCCGACACCGACGATGCCGACGCGCACGCGCCGCCTGTCCTGAAGACGAGAATGCATGGATCGAAGCCCTCCGGAAGACATGCAGTGTTGACGTAAGTACGTCGGCGAACGTGAGGAACGTATGTTCGTTCCTGAACTCACGGCACTATGTCCGCCTCACGTCAGATTCCGGCCGGAAAAATTTCGCGCGCTTAACCTGGGATAAAATCGCGGGCAGTTTGGAGGGAACGAAGAGCTTCCAGGATGAAGATGAAGAAGATGATGCTCTCGAGAGAGTCCGACATACGAAAGAACAAATCCTCACGCCCGGCGTTCACGGCGAAACAGTCTGACGCGAGGGCCGATCCATCGCTCGCTCCTTGTCAGCAATCGAGGTGTCACATGTCATCCAAATCACAAACCAGCGAAGCCCAGCAGACCACCAGCCACGACGTCATCCGGAAATGGGCGGAGGAGCGCGGTGGAAAGCCCGCGACGGTCAAGGCTAACGGAGGAGGGCGGACACGCCGGCATCCTGCGCATCGATTTCGATCCGCCCGACGAAGGGCTCGACCGGATCGGCTGGGACGAATTCTTCACCAAATTCGACGAGGCCGGCATTGCCTTCCTCCACCAGGACCAGACCAAGGACGGTAAACCGAGCCGCTTTCACAAATTCGTGCGGCGTTGATCGGATCACCGCGAGTGTCGGGCGGTTGGACGGAGGCGATGCGGGCAGGCGACTTCGAACGCGCCTGGGCGATCAACGACCGCGATCTGACGATGCTTGCGTATCCACCCAAGCACACCGGGCCGCGTCACCTCCAGCGGATCTGGCGCGGCGAGGACCTGACGGGCAAGCATGTGCTGGTCCGCTGCTACCATGGGCTTGGCGACACCATTCAGTTCCTGCGCTTCATGCGACCGCTTCGCGATATCGCGCGCAGCGTCGCGGTCTGGTGCCAGAGCGAGCTCCTGCCGCTGGTCCAGCGAGCGGCTGGCGTTGATCGTGCCTTTGCGCTCCACGACGGTGCGCCTGACGTCGACTTCGAGGTCGATATCGAGATTATGGAGGTTCCGCATGCCATAAAGGCGAGGCGTGAGCACGTCGAAATGCGCGCACCTTACGTATCACTGCCACCGGCGGTCGAGCCAACGCCGCCGCATGAGCGAGGTCTTGCCGTCGGCCTGGTTTGGGAAGTCGGCAATTGGGACAAGCGAAGGACCGTTCCGCCCGCGCTGTTGGGGCATCTTGCCGTTCCCGGCGTAACGCTCTGCTCGCTGCAGCGCGGAGCCCGGACGTGCGAACTGGCAGAGATCGGCGCGAGGGACGTCAGTACGCCTGACGTTACGGTTCTCGGTCATCACCTCCGGCGGCTCGATCTCCTCATTTGCGTCGACACCATGGTAGCCCACCTCGCGGGGGCGCTCGGACGTGACGCGTGGGTGATGTTGCATGCGGATTGCGACTGGCGCTGGCCGTCAGCTGGATCTCACTCCTTCTGGTATCCCAGCCTGCGATTGTTTCATCAGAGGACCCCGGGCGATTGGGATTTGGTCCTTGCAGAAGCACGCAAGGCATTGGTTGCGCGCTCCCGAGGTGTTCAAGGCGTCCGAGGTGTTCAAGGCGTCGTTTGACAACGCGTCGTCTGAAAAGGCTCAAACGAGCGCAACCTCCGCCGTAAGCGGCCTGAGATGCGACGACGCATCCTCATGGCTGGGTCGAATCCCCAGATAAGTCGGATCGAAACTTGCGAGCCGCACGAGTGCCGGCCAGTCCGTGATCATGACCGTCTTACCCTGCCATTGCAGAAGGTTGCCTCGTCGCAGTTCCTGAATGGTGCGATTGGCGTGGACAGGGGAGATGCTGCACGCTGCGGCAAGGTCCGATTGGGTGAAGGGTGATGGCAGTCTGAAATCTCTGGCAAGGCCGACGCTTTGCAGGCGCGCGGTGATCTCGCACAGCAGATGCGCCACGCGCGTCAATGCATCGCGGCTACCCAGGTTCACTGTCCAGTTGCGCTGAATGGCGTGATCGGTGAGCAGCATCAGCAGCAATGCGCGGGACATAGCGGGCGAACGCGCGGACAGATCGTGAAAGAAGCGATGTGGCACGAGAGCGACGATGGCCGGGCCGAGTGCGATCAGGTTGCCGTCGACGCGAGGGCGATGAAGCGTGTGTAGATTGGCGATGTCACCGGGAACATGGATTGACGTGATCTGCCCGTCCGCGCTCTCTGCGTCCTGCCAGGACAGATATCCCTGGAGCAGCAGACAGCACTGGGTGGCATCGTCGCCATGCCGCAGAACGGTCTGACGCGAACCTAGATGGGCAATTGTGCTTGCCATGTCCGCGAGCAGGTGGAGATCGTCGGCAGTTACTGGAGCGAGGCTCGCCAGCCGGTCAGCGAGCTTGGAGAACGCAAATCCTGCCTGCATTGGTGGTCCGATAACCCCAAAACCCGTCTCCTAATCTGGTCGAAGAGAAGGGTAGAACGCATTAAACTTTGATACGTTGGCTTCGTGTTGCGAACCAAAGTCGAAGGAATGCAGTCCGCCCGAGTGCCCTCGGCATCGGCGCGCGGCGTATCAGGCCAGCGCACCGGTGACGGCGCAAGGCTAGAGGCAAGCGTAGGAACCTTCACCCCAAGGACGAGTTGGCCGTCGGGCAGGGCGAAAGTCATACGAGGCCAACCGTGCAAGCGAGGCCAACCGTGCAAGACAACGTGCGCGTGCGCACTACCGCGCAAATCGCGGGCCATCCGATTCATCCGATGCTGGTGCCGATACCGATCGCTTGCTTCATCGGGGCGCTGCTGACCGACATCGCCTACGTCGTCAGTGCCGAGATCATGTGGGCGGATTTTTCGGCCTGGCTTCTGGTCGTCGGCGTCATCTTCGGCGTGCTGGCGGCAATCGCCGGTCTGACCGATTTCCTCGGCAACCGCCTGGTGCGGGCGCAGCCGCCGGCCTGGCCGCACCTGATCGGCAACGCGGTGGCGCTGATCCTGGCCACCGTCAACGCCCTGATCCACACGCGTGATGCCTGGACATCGGTGTGGCCGACGGGGCTCTTGCTTTCGGCGATTACCGTGCTGATCCTGCCCGTCACCGGCTGGCTTGGCTGGGCCATGGTCTATCGCCACGGCGTGGGAGTTGCGCGATGAAATCCTCAATCGCTCGCGCACTGTTGTGCTCCTCGCTGCTATGCCTCGCCGCCTGCAATGACGGCAGTGGCGATCCGAAGGCGCAAACCGGCGCCAACCCGACGCTCCCCGACATCCAGCAATATCTGCTGCCGCCGATGCACATTGCCCGCATCGTCGGCTGGAAGAAGGACGAGACGCCGGCCGTTGCGCAGGGCTTGCAGGCCAAGGCCTTTGCGACGGGCCTGCAGCATCCGCGATTCCTTTACGTGCTTCCCAACGGCGACGTGCTGGTGGTGGAATCCAAGGCGCCGAAGGCGGCCCCGATCAAGCGGCCCAAGGAAATCGTGATGGGATACATCGAGTCCTGGGCGACATCTGGCGGCGACACCGGCGAGAGCAACCGCATCACGCTGCTGCGCGACAGCAACGGCGACGGCGTGCCGGACACGCAAAGCGTCTTCCTCGACCATCTCAATTCGCCGTTCGGCGTCGCGCTGGTTGGTAACGACCTCTACGTCGCCAACACCGATGCGATCGTCAGATATCCCTACACGGAGGGTGATACGAAGATCACCGCCCCGGGCACGGTGCTGACGCCGCTGCCGGGCGGACCGATCGACCATCACTGGACCAAGAGCCTGGTCGCAAGTCCCGACGGCTCAAAGCTCTATGCCGGCGTCGGCTCCAACAGCAATATCACCGAGAACGGCATGGAGGCCGAGCACAATCGTGCCAACATCCTCGAGGTCGATCGTGCCAGCGGCCGCTGGCGCATCTTCGCGAGCGGCCTGCGCAATCCCAACGGTCTCAGCTTCGAGCCGCAGACCGGGGCGCTGTGGACGGTGGTGAACGAGCGCGACGAACTCGGTCCCGATCTCGTCCCCGACTACATGACATCGGTGAAGGACGGCGGCTTCTACGGCTGGCCCTACAGCTATTACGGCCAGCACGTCGATCCCCGCGTCAAGCCGCAGCGGCCCGACCTCGTCGCCAAGGCGATCGTGCCTGACTACGCGTTGAGCTCGCATGTTGCGCCGCTCGGAATGGTCTTCAACACAAGCGCGAGTCTGCCGGCCGCCTACCGCGGCGGCGCCTTCGTCGGCGAGCATGGCAGTTGGAACAGGCAGGTCTTGAACGGCTACAAGGTGGTGTTCGTGCCGTTCACGGATGGCAAGCCGAGTGGGCCGCCGCAGGACGTCGTCACCGGCTTCCTCAACAACGACAATCACGCGCGCGGGCGGCCCGTCGGCGTCGCCATCGACAAGACCGGCGCGCTGCTGGTCGCCGACGACAGCGGCAACATTGTGTGGCGTGTGACCGCTGTGCATCCCCAGGTCACGCAAAGATAGACCTGAGAACGGGAGGAGTTGGACAATGGGCCTTGCTCAATACGCCATCGTGCCAGTGCAGGACGAATGGGGTGTGCTGCACGACGGCGACGTCAAGAGTAGATACGCCACCAAGGAAGCCGCGTTCGAATCGGCGGTCGCCGCGGCATCCCTGGCGCTTCGCGAGGGACACGAGGTCCATGTCAGCGTGCCTGGCCGCGAAGCCGGCGAGAACGCGCTCGGCATATGACTGATCACTCCGAGCAGATATTTCAGGAGGCCGCGATGACCAAGCCCCGTGAGCCGAACGGCATTGAGCCCTCTCGCTCCGAAGACGACATTCAGCGCGATCAGCTCGGGCCGCGCGGCGTGCCGGATGCACCGGACCCCGCCAAGATGACACCGCAACGCGACAAGAAGACGCCGAAGCAGGTCGATCCCGGCCATCCCGCTTGACGGCTGCCCGCGGCTGGCGCGGCCGTGCCATTCGGAACCGCCATTCCCGGTCGTCGCATCCGAGGGTAAGACTGGGCGTCACAGGCGTGATCTGCGTCTGGCGGGCAGGCGACGACTGGAATGCGGTTTCTGAAATCTGACAGCAGGCTCATCGGCGTCCTGCTGGTGCTCGCGGTTACCCAACTTGTTGGGTGGGGTACAATAGGTCTTCCCGCCATCGTCGGGCGCGCTCTCGCGGCCGATCTCGGCATGAGCCTGCCGGCGGTGTTCGCCGGGACGTCGGTTCTCTATGTGTCGATGGGGCTGTGCGCGCCATGGCTGGCCAAGTCGTTTGCGCGGCACGGCGCGCGAAACGTGATGGTGGCGGGCACGGTCCTCACCGTGCCGGGTTTCATACTGCTGTCCCTCGCGCGCGAGCCGATGCTCTATTTCGCCGCCTGGATCGTTCTCGGCATCGCCGGCAGCGCCACGCTTTCGACCGGCGCCTATATCATGCTGAACGAGGTCGCCGGGCGGCAGGCCAAGAACGCCATCGGCGCGCTGATGCTGGTGACGGGCCTGTCGAGCAGCATCTTCTGGCCGACTACCTCGTTTCTCAGCGATCAGCTCGGCTGGCGCGCGATGTGCCTCGTCTACGCGGCGATGATGCTCGTCATCAATCTTCCGCTCTTTGCGTTTCTCGCGCCGCGCCGGAAAATTGCCGGAGATGCTGGCGGTGGACCGCTGAAGTCTTCGCCGCCGCCTGCGATTCCCAGGAGCACCTTCAGCCTCGTCGTTGCCGCGATCACGCTCAATGCCTTCGTCAATTTCGGCATCGGTGCCATCATGATCGAGTTGTTGCGGGCGGAGGGGCTGGCGCCGGCGCAGGCGCTTTTGTTCGGCTCGATGCTGGGCGTGATCCAGGTCAGCGCCCGCGGGCTCGATTTTCTCTGCGGCGGGCGGTGGGATGGAATCACGACCGGGCTCGTCGCCGGCACGGCGCTGCCGGTCGCCATGCTGCTGCTGATGTCGAGCGAGGGCGCGACCTGGGCGGTGGCGGTCTTCATCCTGCTCTATGGTGCCGGCAGCGGTGCGATGGCGGTGGCGCGGGCGACGATCCCGCTGGTGTTCTACGATCAGGCCGAGTTCGCCAAGGCGATGTCGATGATCGCGCTGCCGCTCAATCTCGCCTCCGCCCTTTCTCCGCCGCTGCTGGTCGGCCTGCTCACCCAGTTCGGCAGCCGCGGCGCGCTGGGGCTTACCTTCGTGTTCTCCTGCGCAACGGTGCTGATCCTGGTCCTGCTCGGCCGACGGCGGCCGGAGGTGGTTGCGGCTGCCGTGACCTGAGAATATTCGCACTGCGGAAATTCGCTGCGAGGGTGACCTGCGCCGGGCGAGCGGGGGGATGGCCGTATGCCCACAGTGCAGTGCTCAGACCGCCAAAATAGTGTATCCGCAGGAAGCGCGGCCCGCGACCTCGCCGCCGCGCCAATATTCAGTTCCCGGAGGACTTCGACATGTCGGCCCTGCCGCTTTCAGGCATCAAGATCCTTGACCTCACCCGCGTGCTTGCCGGACCCTTGTCGGCCCAGATGCTGGGCGATCTCGGCGCGGAGGTGATCAAGATCGAGCGGCCGGGCACCGGCGACGACGCGCGCGCCTTCGGGCCGCCTTACCTGACCGATCCCGAGGGCAAGGCCAACAACAACAATTCCTTCTATCTCTGCGCCAACCGCAACAAGAAGTCGGTCACGGTCAACATTGCCAAGCCCGAGGGGCAGGCGATCATCCGCGAGCTCGCCAAGGACGTCGACGTCTTTATGGAGAACTACAAGGTCGGCGATCTCAAGCGCTACGGCCTCGACTACGAGACGATCAAGGCGATCAACCCCGGCATCATCTATTGCTCGGTGACCGGCTTCGGCCAGACGGGGCCTTACGCGCCGCGCGCGGGCTATGACGCCATCCTGCAGGCGATGGGCGGCCTGATGAGCGTCACCGGCCATATCGACGGCGAGCCCGGCGAGGGCCCGATGAAGGTCGGCCCGTCGATCGTCGACTACATGACCGGCATGAACACCTCGATCGGGATTCTCTCGGCGCTGTACCATCGCGACGCCAATGATGGCGTGGGACAGCATATCGACGTCTGCCTGTTCGACACCGTCATCGCGTCGTTGTCGCACTGGCTGCAGATCTACCTCGTCAACGGCAAGACCCCGCCGCGCCGCGGCACCTGGGGCAATGGCGGCATGCCGGCCGGCGTGTTCCGCTGCACCGACGGGGAACTGATGCTGGTGGTCGGCAATGACGGCCAGTTCCAGCGCACCTGCGCCGTGCTCGGTGAGCCCGAGCTCGCGAGCGACAAGCGCTTTCTCAAGAACAACGACCGCGTCGTGCACGGCAAGGAAATCATGGCGATCTTCGCCGGCCTGTTCCTGAAGCAGCCGGTGGCCCACTGGCTGGACAAGCTGGAGGAGGCCGGCGTGCCGTCAGGTCCGATCAACAATTTCGAGCAGGTGTTTTCCGACCCGCACGTCCAGTCGCGCGGCATGCGGGTGAAGGTCGACCATCCCTTCGAGCCCGATCTCTCGCTGATCCGCAACGCGCTGACGCTCTCGGAAACCCCGATCGAGACCTACCGCGCCCCGCCGCTATTAGGGGAGCACACCCAGGAGGTGCTCGGCGGCAAGCTCGGCTATGATGCGGACAAGATCGAGACGCTGAAGCAGCAGGGTATCATCTGAGCTTTTGGGAGAAGGGAAGAGGGCCGGCGCTCGCGGCATCTCGCGCATGCCGCCGGCATCCTGAAGAGCCTGGGGGCGAGCGTCGCGACCGCCAAACGAGGCGCGCGCGATGCTCGGGCTTGCCTGAGGCTTGCGGGCAATCCCCAGATAATCCCGGTCCGTACTCACACAGGCTTCCGTTCCGCGCGCG
Organism: Bradyrhizobium sp. LM2.9; assembly: GCF_054056555.1. Lineage (NCBI taxonomy): Bacteria > Pseudomonadati > Pseudomonadota > Alphaproteobacteria > Hyphomicrobiales > Nitrobacteraceae > Bradyrhizobium > Bradyrhizobium sp. LM2.9. The sequence continues at coordinate 2,812,268 of NZ_JBSRYJ010000002.1, read as the reverse complement.
ACTCAGATTCGATCCTTCCACTCAGTCCGGGAGGGAACGATGTCCTACACGATCGGGTTTCAGGCCAAGGACCAGAAGGCCATTCTGGCGACCGAGGCGGCCACGGCAAACCAGGCCGTCGCGATCGTTGCCGCGCTGCGGCAAAGCGCCGACGAAATAAAGTTCATTCGCTCGCCGCAGGAAGGCGAGATGGGCATCGAGATGCTGCTGCTGCTCGCCAAGGAAGAGGCCGAGGAGATGCCGCAGCACGCCTAGGCGGTTCGGCGAGCAAACTTCGATCGGAAGCGAAGCATGGCGGCTGCAGGATGATGTAGCAAGCCGTCATCTCGCTTGAACCGAAGGTGGCCGCCCATGAAACGCGAAGCGCTCCGCGTCGAACCGATCTCGACCTTTCTCGATCGCTGGAAGGCGCCGACCTCGCCGGTCACGCGCGCCGGCAACATGATCTTCGTCGCCGGCCTGCCGCCGTTCGACCCCGAGACGGGCGAGATCGCGGAAGTGCCGATCGAACGGCAGAGCGAGCTCGTCATGGAGCAGATGAAGCTGTGCCTTCAGACCGCGGGCGCGAGCCTGGACAACGTCATGAAGTGCAACGTCTACTGCACCTCGACAAAACACTTCGCGGCGTTCAACGCCGTCTATGCGCGCTATTTCCCGCAAGATCCGCCGGCGCGGATCTTTGTCTGCACGCCGGAATGGTTTGGCCCCTTCGACGTCGAGATCGACTGCATCGCGATGATGTGAGGTTTCAGCGTGCCGCCACCTTGGACGGCGCCTTCGCCTCCGTCCGTCCCGCCGTCAGCGCCATCGTCGCCACGCTGACGACGCGCGCGACGACGTCCTCGACGTCGTCCAGGTCGCATTTGCCTTCCGACAGCTTGGTCAACCGCTCGCTCTCGCGGATGGTGTGGTGCGCCATGGCGAGCGCGAAATTCAAGCCCCAATAGATATCGACGTCGCTGCGGTCGGGCAGGGCGCGGCGCATCGCGCCGGCGAATTTCCGCAAATGGTCGATCTCGCGGTTCTTGATGCGGCGGATCGGCGGCACGGATTCGATCGAGGCGCGGATCATGAAGCGCGCCGCGGTGGAGCGCTGGTTCTCCGGGCCGAGGCAGCCGCGCAGCGTCGGGCCGACCAAGGCATGCAGGATCACCTCGATCGACGCGCGGCCGCCGCCTTGTTCTTCCGCCGCCTTCAATTCGCGCAAGCGCTCGCGGTTGGTGGCGATCGAGCGTGTCACGAACAGCTCCGCGATCAACTCGTCCTTCGAACCGAAATGATAGTTCACCGCCGCGAGATTGACATTGGCCTCCGCGACGATGTCGCGCAGCGTCACGTCGCCGAACCCGCGATCGGCATAGAGCCGTTCGGCGGCGGCGAGAATGGCAGTCCGGGTATGATCGCTGGCCATGGGTGCCCCTCGGGGAGGGAGTTGCAATTCAAACACTTGTATGAAACTATCGTTTGAAGGCCGGGAAAGTCAATCCGCAATCGGGACTCGTTCGCAAACGCGCGAACCGGTTCCGAAGCATCCGCAAGCCGCGCATTGGCGCTTGCAGGTCGCGCGGTGCGGGAGGACAGTCCGGCGCAAAACAAGTTCGCAAAGAGACAACGAGGAGCGTCCCCATGGATTTCGATCTGTCGCCGAAGCAGAAGGAATGGCTCGACCGCGTGCGGTCCTTCATGGCCAAGCACGTGCGCCCGGCGGTGCCTGTCTACAACGAGCAGGATCACAGCGGTGAGCGTTGGAAGGTCATCCCGGTGCTCGAAGACCTCAAGAAGAAGGCGAAGGCCGAAGGCCTCTGGAACATGTTCATGCCGCCGAACGAGCATGAGGACGACGAATTCCGCGGCGCGGGACTGACCAATCTCGAATACGCGCTGCTGTCGGAAGAGATGGGCCGCATCACCTGGGCTTCGGAAGTCTTCAATTGTTCCGCGCCCGACACCGGCAACATGGAAGTGTTCATGCGCTACGGCTCCAAGGAGCAGAAGCGTAAATGGCTGCGCCCGCTGATGGACGGCGAAATCCGCTCCGCCTTCCTGATGACGGAGCCGGCCGTGGCCTCGTCCGATGCCACCAACATCGAGACCAGCATTGCGCGCGACGGCGACCACTACGTCATCAACGGCCGTAAATGGTGGTCGTCCGGCGTCGGCGATCCCCGCTGCAAGATCGCGATCCTGATGGGCAAGACCGATTTCAAGGCGGCCAAGCACCAGCAGCAGTCGCAGATCCTGGTGCCGCTCGACACCCCCGGCATCAAGGTCGAGAAGATGCTGCCCGTGTTCGGCTTCGACGACGCGCCGCATGGCCACGCTCAGGTGCTGCTCGAGAACGTGCGGGTGCCGAAGGAAAACATCCTGCTCGGCGAAGGCCGCGGCTTCGAGATCGCGCAGGGCCGCCTCGGTCCCGGCCGTATCCATCACTGCATGCGCACCATCGGCAAGGCCGAGGAGGCGCTGGAGAAAATGGTAAAGCGGCTCACCTCGCGCACCGCCTTCGGCAAGCGGATCGTCGAGCATTCGGTGTGGGAGCAGCGCATCGGCGATGCCCGCACCAATATCGAGATGACGCGGCTGCTATGCCTCAAGGCCGCCGACATGATGGACAAGGTCGGCAACAAGACCGCGCAGGCCGAGATCGCCATGATCAAGGTCGCAGCCCCCAACATGGCGCTGAAGATCATCGACGAGGCCATCCAGGCGTTTGGCGGCGCAGGCGTGTCCGACGAAGCGGGCCTTGCCAAGGACTACGCCCACATCCGCACGCTCCGTCTCGCCGACGGCCCGGACGAGGTGCACAATCGCGCCATTGCCAGGCTTGAAGTTCGGAAGTATGCAAACTCTTCCAGTCATTAAGAGGGAGGGCGGAAGCGCGCTCCCGACTTGAAGAAACGACAGGGCATGATCCTTGTTGGATAACCGCTTGACGCAAGTGCAAGAGCGGTTACCGATTAGGATCATGCTTGGACTGAAGAGGGAGCGTCATCGTGGCTGACGGCGTCAGGAAAGACGAAGAGTTCTCGGGCACCAAGCCTGTCGAGGAGCGGCATCGTATCGACGAGATGCGGCTCGAGGCCTGGTTGCGCGACAACGTCGAGGGTTATGAGGGACCGCTGGTCGTGCTCCAGTTCAAGGGCGGCCAGTCCAACCCGACCTACCGGCTTGACACGCCGAACCGCTCCTACGTGATGCGCCGAAAGCCGTTCGGCAAATTGTTGCCGTCGGCGCATGCGGTCGATCGCGAATATCGGGTGATCGCAGCGCTTGGAAAGCAGGGCTTTCCGGTCGCGAAGGCCTATGCGCTGTGCCAGGACGACAGCATCATCGGTTCGGCCTTCTACATCATGTCGATGGAAGACGGCCGGGTGTTCTGGGATCCGGCGCTGCCGAGCCAGACGCCGGAGGACCGCCGAAAGATCTTCACCAGCAAGATCGAGACGCTGGCGAAGCTGCACATGTACGATCCCGTCGCGATCGGTCTTGGCGAGTTCGGCAAGCCCGGCAATTATTTCGCGCGCCAGATCGACCGCTGGACCAAGCAGTATCGGGCGTCCGAGACCCAGACCATTCCGGAGTTCGAGAAGGTCGCGGAATGGTTGCCGAAAACCGTGCCGGAGCAGGCGCGCATCTCGATCGTCCACGGCGACTATCGCCTCGACAACATGATTTTCCACGCGACGGAACCGCGCGTGCAGGCCGTGCTCGACTGGGAATTGTCGACGCTCGGCGATCCCATGGCCGACTTCACCTATCTCCTGATGCAGTGGGTCATGCCGGGTCTTGAGGGCGCCGACCTCAAGGCGCTCAACATTCCGAGCGTGGAAGAGGCCGCGCAGATCTATTGCAACGTCACCAAGATGACGGTGCCTGACCTCAACTGGTACTTCGCCTACAATCTGTTCCGCCTCGCCGGCATCACCCAGGGCATCGCCGGCCGCGTCCGCGACGGCACCGCGGCAAATGCCAAGGCGCTGGAATCAGCCAAGCGCACCGTACCGCTGTCGAAAGCGTCGTGGGAATACGCGCAGAAGGCGGGCGCGGTTTAAGGAATCCGAAGGCGCGGCTGACGGCCGCGCCTTTTTACCTCGATCGCCGCTCTCGTGTCCCGGGCGCGGTGCAGCACGAAGTGCTGCTCCGCAGAGCCGGGACCCAGTCACGTCGTATTGAGCCGTTCGGGACAGAATGACGAGAGAGATGGCCGCATGATCGACCACACCGCGCTCATCACCTACATCCTCATCGTCCTCGGCTTCGTCTTCATTCCCGGTCCGGCGACACTCCTCACCATGGCGCGCGCAGCGAGCTCGGGAACCAGGGTCGGCATCGCGACGGGCGCGGGAATTGCGGCCGGTGACGTGGTCCACACCACCATGGCGATCGTCGGCCTCTCTGCGATCATCGCAACTTCGGCCCTCCTGTTCAGCGTCGTCAAATACGTGGGCGCAGGCTTCCTGATCTATCTCGGCATTCGCGCCATTCTCGACAAGGCGCCGCTCGAGGTGAATGGCGGCGCGCCCGCGATCAGCGCAGCGCGAGCATTCCGGCAGGCCGTGCTGACCGAGGTGCTTAATCCGAAGACCGCGCTGTTCTTCCTCGCGTTCCTGCCGCAGTTCGTCCGTCCCGAGCATGGTTCGACGACGCTGCAGCTCGCGCTGTTCGGCGCTGTCTTCGTGTTGCTCGGCCTCGTCAGCACGGTGGTGTTCGCCGTCGGCGCCGGCCGTCTTGGCAATTTGCTACGCCGCTATCCGGCCGTCGTGAAATGGCAGGGCAAGGTGGTCGGGACCATCTACTGCGCGATTGGCGTGCGGCTGGCGTTGCAGGAGCGCTGAGCCGTAGGGCGGATGAGCGATCAATCCGCCGTTCTCGTGTCCCGGACGCGGCGCAGCACGAAGTGCTGCTCCGCAGAGCCGGGGCCCAGTTACGTCACCAAGGTATTCAACTCATTCGTAAGACCGCGCCAATCCGGATTGAGCTCTTCGATCAGCTTGAGCTTCCAGGCCCGTCGCCAACGCTTCAACGAATGCTCGCGTGAGCGTGCCTCGATCTCGGACTCGAAGGTTTCGAAGTAGACGAGCAGAGTTACATCGTGTTGCCGCGTGAAGCCGGGTAGGAGTTTGGACTTGTGCTCGGCCATTCGTCGACCGAGATTGTTGGTGACCCCGACATAAAGAGTCCCGTTTCGCTTGCTCGCGAGGATGTACACGAAGAAGGGCATCTGCATGCAACCTGTGTCCGATGGTGGCGCGACTTAAGATTGCATGTTGGGGCGCCTGGGTCCCGACTCTGCGGCGCGTCACTGCGTGCCGCATCGCGTCCGGGACACGTGAGCGGATTCCGGGCGTGCGATTTCGCCTCCGGAGGCCGATGAATAGCCATGCTCTCTTGTCCCGGACACGGTGCAGCACGAAGTGCTGCTCCGCAGAGCCGGGACCCAGATAGCTGCAGACACCGATTATGACGCAACACAATGCGCAATGAGCTTCTCCACGAACCCCGCGCATTTCTCCAGCTGCGCCATTTCCACGAATTCGTCCGGCGTGTGCGCCTGCGCGATTCCGCCGGGGCCGATCACCACGGATGGGATATCGGCCATGCTGGCGAACAGGCTCGCCTCGGTGCCGAAGGCGACCTTGGCGTGGTCGTTGCGGCCGGCGAGGCTCTTGGCCAGCGTCACGATGGCGGCGTCGGCGGCCGTGTCGAGCGCGGGGTAGTCGAGGATCTCCTCGAAATCGATGCCACATTCCGGATGCATCGACTTCATCGCGGGCTCGAGCTCGGCCTTGGCCCAGGCGACGATCGCATCCGTGACCTCGCGCGACTCGGTGATGCCGATGCCGCGGCATTCGAAATCCACCGTGCAACTATCCGGCACGATGTTCAGCGCGGCGCCGCCATGGACGATGCTGGTGAGCAGCGTCGAGTGCGGAACATCGTAGAGGCTGTTCGTTGACCGCACGGCGGCGAGCGTGACCGCGCGGCGGCGGATTTCGACGATCAGCTCGGCCGCATATTCGATCGCATTCACCCCGTCGGGCGCGATCGAGGAGTGGCGGGCCAGCCCCCGAAACGTCGCGCGCACGCCGTGCTTGCCCTTGTGTCCGATGATGACCTTCATCTCGGTGGGCTCGCCGACGAAGCAGCCGAGCGGCCTGGACCTTCTTCTTCGCGATCTCGCCGAGCATCGGCCGCACGCCGACGCAGCCGATCTCCTCGTCATAGGAGATCGCCAGATGGATCGGCGTTGCCAGCTTCACCTCCAGCATCTCCGGCACCATGGCGAGGCACACCGCGACGAAACCCTTCATGTCGGTGGTGCCGCGGCCGTAGAGCCTGCCGTCGCGCTCGATCAGCTTGAACGGATCGTGGCTCCAGTCCTGGCCGACCACAGGCACCACGTCGGTATGTCCTGACAGCACCAGGCCGGGGCGGTCCTCGGGTCCAATGGTGACCCACAGAGAGGCTTTCTGTCCGGTCTCGTCGACGATGCGCTCACCCTTGACGCCGAGCGCGGCGAGATAGCTCTCGATATGCGCGATCAGGGGCAGGTTGGAGCGATCGCTGATCGTGTCGAAGCCGACGAGGTCGGCGAGCAGTTTTCGGATACGGTCGGGTCTTGAGCTTGGCATTTTCACGTTCTTATCAGGAGGTGGGAAGCTGACGCAGCTTGCATGAACCATACCAATGTTGCGGGTGTTAGGGCAAACCAGCACAAATCCGTCCGGGCGACGAGATGTTGTGTGGCCCGTCCGGCAAAACACCCAAATGCTCGGTCAACCCGCATCGCCAAAGATATTCCGCTTTACCGAAATTCGGAAACGGCGTATGTATCGCCGCAACCCGGCCCAAGGAAGAGGGGCGTATCGCGATCGTCACGAACGCGGGCCGGGCGGCGGTGGACGCCGATCACATCGGCGCGAATGGTTTCGCAGGGCGGAGAGCCGTGAGCGAAGGCGTCGCGCGCACGACCGGTGTGATCGGCGTACGGCCAAATCGTGTCGTCCTGGCGCCCGGAGTCTGTGCGCCAAGTCTTGCGGTGATGTGTGCTGTCCGACCGGACCGCGCGCATCAGCCATCCGCAGGGCGACGGGGGCAATAGTGCATCGCTCCCCGGGGAGAGCACGACATAAGCCGTTCCAACCATTGCGCAGGGAAGGCCGGATGTTGGGCTTCACCTGTATGCCGCTGTGCAATTTTGTTACGACAACTTCGCACAGTGGACCGCGGGTGCCAGCCGGCACCCGGTCTTCCCTGCGCTCTCTTTCATTTGAGGGTGAGACGACGAAGCAAAGCTCGGGCGAAACACGCCGCGAGAATGCGAGCCCATGTCAGGCATTCAACAACGATCTCGTGCCCCGGACGCAGCGCAGCGCCTCTTGGCGGTGCGCTGCAGAGCCGGGGCCCATGCAGCAGCGAGTGCGCGGCTTTCTGGGTCCCGGCTCTGCGCAGCAACGCGAAGAGGCGTTGCAGCGCGTCCGGGACACGAGAGTGCGTGCGAGCTAAACCGGTTTCCCCGCATACGGCATCGACGCTGTCAGCCCGCCGTCCACCGGGAATGCCTGGCCGTTGACGTACGACGCCTCGTCGCTGGCCAGAAACAATCCCATCGCGGCGAGCTCGTGCGGCTGGCCGGGGCGCTTGAGGGGGTTGAGCTGGGCCGATCTTGTCGGCGGTGCCGCGCTCCTTGGCGCGGTCGAAGATTGGCTTGGTCATGCCGGTCTCGATCAGGCCGGGGCACACCGCGTTGATGCGCACGCCGGTGCCGGTGAGCGAATACGCGGTGGTCTGCACCAGGGAGATCACGCCGGCTTTGCTCGCTGCATAGGGATGACCGCTGGCGCCGGCCTTGAGACCGGCCACGGACGCCGTCAGCACGATCGCGCCGGATTGTTGCTTCACCATGTGCGGCATCGCATGCTTCACCGCGAGGAACGGCCCGATCAGATTGATCCGCAACACCTCCTGCCATTGCTCGACGGTCTGCTCGCCGAGCGGGACGAGTCCGCCGGAGACGCCGGCATTGGCCCAGATCACGTCGAGCCGGCCGTGCGTCTTCACCGCATTGTCGATCACGGCGATGACGTCTTTCTCGGAGCCCGCATCCGCCACCATCGCTTCGGCGACACCGCCGGCCTTCTTCACCTCGTCGACCGTTTCTTTCACCGCTTCGGTGCGATCGACCGCGATCAGCTTGGCGCCTTCCCTGGTGAACAGCAGCGCGGCCGCGCGGCCGATGCCGCTGCCGGCACCGGTGATAATGACGGATTTGCCTTGCAGACGGCCCATGCGTTTTCTCCCTCTGGTTCGCACGCGACGCTTGCCGCGCGACGGAATTTCAAACAAGATTTCAAACGGTAAAGTGTCTTGAGACACGTTCGCTACTGACGTACAGCGACATCAAACGGGATGGAAGGGTTTCGATGGCAGGTGCAGACAAGCCCAAGGTGGTCACGACACGCTGGTGGTGGGTCCGTCACGCGCCGGTGCGCAATGACGGCGGCAACATCTACGGTCAGTCCGATCTCGCCTGCGACACCAGCGATACCTACGTCTTCAATGCTGTTGCCAAGGTGCTGCCACGCAATGCAGTCTGGTATTCGAGCAATCTGATGCGCACGCATCAAACGGCCGAAGCGATCTGGGCGGCTGGTTTTCCGAGGCCTGCGTCGATGACACGGGAAGCGGACCTCGCCGAGCAAAACCTCGGGCGATGGCAGGGCATGAACCGCGCCCAGTTCATCGCCAGCCGCCCTGTCGGCTCGAGCTGGTTTGCCGATATCAACGAGCCCGCACCCGGCGGCGAGAGTTTTCTAGACCTCTACAATCGCGCCCGCCGCACCATCGATCGGATCAATGCCGAGGCTGCGGGGCGTGATGTGATCGCAGTGGCACATGGTGGCACCATCAAAGCGGCACTTGGGCTGGCGCTCGATGGCCAGCTGGAGAAGGCGCTGTCGTTCGACATCGACAATTGCTCGATCACGCGGCTCGACCATTTTGCGAACCCCGAGCGCACGGTGTGGCGGCTGCCGATGGTGAACCAGCAGCCGTGGATCGCGGACGACGCGCATGCGGAGATGCATCAGCCGGCAGGACCGGAAGTCAAGAAACTCGCCTGAGTCGTTGCCCGCTCGCGCGGACGCGGCGTAAGCTCCAGGCCAATTCAAATCAGAACTGTTGGGAGAGAAGCATGACCTTGTTCGACATGAAGGGGAAAGTCGCCGTCATCACCGGCTCGACGCGCGGCATCGGGCTCGCGATCGCCGAGCGCATGGCCGAGCACGGCGCCAAGGTCGTGATCTCCTCGCGCAAGGCCGATGTCTGCGATCAGGTCGCCAAGTCCATCAACGACAGATTCGGCAAGGGCACCGCGGTCGCCATCGCCGCCAACATCTCGTCGAAGGAAAACCTGCAAAACCTCATCGACGAGAGCAACCGCGCCTTCGGCAAGATCGACGTGCTGGTCTGTAACGCCGCATCGAACCCGTATTACGGTCCGCTCGCCGGCATCTCCGACGATCAGTTCAGGAAGATTCTGGACAACAACATCGTCGCCAACAACTGGCTGATCTCGATGGTGGTGCCGCAGATGATCGAGCGCAAGGACGGCTCGATCATCGTCGTCTCCTCGATCGGCGGATTGAAAGGCTCGACCATCCTCGGCGCCTACGCGATCTCCAAGGCCGCCGACATGCAGCTCGCGCGCAACCTGGCCTGCGAATACGGACCGCACAACATCCGCGTCAACTGCATCGCGCCCGGCCTGATCAAGACCGATTTCGCCAAGGCATTGTGGGACAATCCGGAGAATTTGAAGGCCTCGACCGCGCGCTCGCCGTTGTTGCGCATCGGCATCCCCGACGAGATCGCGGGCGCCGCAGTGTTCCTGGGATCGAAGGCCGGCGACTTCATGACCGGCCAGACCATGGTGATCGACGGCGGCGCCACGATCAGTTGAGGCCCCAGTAGGTGTCATCGTCCGCGAAGGCGGACGATCCAGTACTCCGCGGCTGTAGTGGCGTGAAGGAATGGCCGCCGCGGCGTACTGGATGCCCCGCCTGCGCGGGGCATGACAGTGAGGAAGGATGCAGCGTCGCGCGTAAGCGATGCAGCCTCAATCCACCGCCGCGTACACCAGATCCCGCACCAGCGTCCGCGTAAAATCGCGCTGTCCCGGGCCTTGGCTCATGAACACGACGAACAGATCCTCCTTCGGATCGATCCAGAAGAACGTCCCCGCAATGCCGCTCCAGAAATACTGACCGACGCTGCCGGGGAAGGGCGCGATGCCGGCCTCGCGGCGCACGGCGAAGCCGAGGCCGAAGCCGTGGCCGGGCGACAGGAGAGTGCCGTTGGTCACGACGTGAGGTCCGAGATGATCGGACGCCATCAGCTCCAGCGTTTTGCGGCCGATGATCCTGTTGCCATCGAGGGTGCCGCCGTTGCGCAGCATCAGCGCGAAGCGGGCATAATCCATGGTGGTGGAGACGAGGCCGCCGCCGCCGGACTCCATGATCGGCTGTTCGAGCATGTTGAACAGCGCGACCTTGTCACCGGTCCAAGGATCGGCCGCGAACGGCTCGGCCAGCCGGCCGGCATTGGCTTCGCTGGTTGCAAAGCCGGTCTCGGCCATTTGCAAGGGCGCGAGAATGCGCTCGGCGAGGTACGTGCCGAGCGACTTGCCGCTGACGATTTCGATGATGCGGCCGAGGATGTCGGTGGAGCGGCTGTAGTTGAACTCGTCGCCGGGATGGCAGACCAGCGGGAAGCTCGCCACCAGGGCGGCGTGCTCGGCATTGGTGATCTTGCGGCTGCGCACCCGCGAGTCCTGGTAGAGCTTGTGCACGGGGCCGTCGCCCTGGTGCTCGTAGGTCAGGCCGGAGGTGTGGCGGAGCAGGTCCTGCACCGTCATCGGCCGTTTCGGCGGAACCAGTTCCAGCTTGCCGCCGCTGACCACGCCGACCTTTTGGTCGGCGAACTCAGGGATGAATTTCGCGACGGGATCGGCAAGCAGCAGATGGCCGTCCTCGACCAGCGCCATGATGCCAACCGACACGATCGGCTTGGTCATCGAGAAGATGCGGAAGATCGAATCATGCGCCATCGGCGCCGCGCCCGTCGGGCTCTGCTTGCCGAGCGCCTCAAACCAGCCGACCCTGGCCGCGCCGCGCCACCAGCACGGCGACGCCGGGAATGGTTCCCTTGTCGATCTCGCGCTTGAAGGCGTCCGACATGGCCTGGAGGCGCGGGCGCGACAGCCCGAGCGTCTCGGGGCGGGCCTCCGGCAGAGGCGGGGTGTTCGGCGCGGTCGAGGGGCGAGGGGCGGCTGTCGCAGAGGCTGTCGCAGTCATGGGCACTCCCGGTTACTTATTATTATTCGGGGCCGACTGTGGCCCAGAAGGCGCGGCACAAACAAGCGAAGCCAGCGCGCTTCACCCTTGCAATCCGGCCTTGCAATCCGGCCGCCCCTTGTGCTTCAAAGCGGCCTGATCCAGGCGGCAACGCAGGGTCCGTAGGAGTGTAGCTCAATTGGTAGAGCACCGGTCTCCAAAACCGGGGGTCGCAGGTTCGAGCCCTGCCACTCCTGCCAGCGAAATCAAACACTTAGATCAGATGCTGGCGGGACGGGAACCTGCCGTTTCCAGATCGCCTCCGCGAGGGCGATGTCGGCCACGGAATCTTCGCCGGAAGCCAGCGGCGTCCTCAGCTCGACCATATCGGTGACGAATGCATCGGCCTGACGCCGAAACGCCCAACTTTTTTCGCGCGACAATTGCGTGCGTTGTCCTTGCTGATCGAGGATGACCTCCGCCTCCTGCTCGGCAAAGGGCGGGGGCAACTCGATGGTCACTGCGCCCCGCTCGAACGCGATGCTCAGTCCCTCGCGCCAGACGCCCTCAGATCCATTTACGAGTTGCAGCGCGCAGGCGACGCCGTCGAAGTCGAGCGTCACGGTCGCCGCGCCCGAGGTCTCGACGGTACTTTCGGTGACTGCCGGCGACGGTCCGAGCATGTATCGCGCGAGATTGATGATATGGCTGAACACGTTCAGAAAATTGTCGTAGCCGGGTCGCATCGCACCGGGCATCCAGTCCGGGCTATCCTGCCAGAGCTCGAGCCCGTCCGGCCGCGCTTCGCCGGTCAGGACGAAGTTGTTCCTGCGACCGGCCAGTGTCGCCGCCGAAGCACCAGCCTCGCGCCCCGATAACGCGTCCAAGCGACTGATCCGCTCGAATGCGCGCCAACTCGGCCAGCGCGCGCGCCACGCCGGCGTCGTGACGCTTCATGTAGCCGATGCTGTAGACGAGGTTGTGCCGCCGTGCGGCCTCGGCCAGTGCAACGGCCTGAGCCGTGGTGTAGGCCATCGGCTTTTCCGACAGCACATGCCGGCCGCTGTTCAACGCATCCAGTACGATCGGCCCGGTGGCGCGGCGCTTCGTCACGACGACGACGGCGGACACGTCGCTGTCCGCCAGCAGCTCCCGGTGCGTGCCGTAGACCCGGGCGATGTCGAATTTTTGCGCCGCTGCGGCAGCGAGATCAGGCCGGAGATCGGCGATCGCGACAACGCGGCAGGCAGGATTGGCGGCGAAATTGGCGAGGTGGCACATCTGGCCGACCATGCCCGTTCCGATGATGCCAATGCCTGGCCTCACTTGCTAGGACCCCTCGAAGCGTTTCCGGATAATGAGGAAATGCGCCGGCTGTCCCCAGGTGTTGATGAACGCTTGGTCGGATTGGGTGAGGGCGGCGACTGTGGACACGTCCCGTCGCCCGATCGCGCCAAAGATACGATGGAAACTGTCGAGGGTCGCAATGATGGCGTCGATGTCGGAAGCATCGTCGGCGAGAATTTCTGTCGTCCTTATCGTCTCGCGCAGCGAGGCGAGGCTCGCGATCACGCGGGGCAGGCTGGCGCCGAAGGGATCCTCGATCATCCCATCGACATCGAGAACCAGTGTCTCGATCGAAGCCGAGATCGCGTCGACCGCTTCGGTCCTGCCGGCCAGATAGAGCTTCCGTCCGCCGAGAAAGCTCAGACGGCTGCGGCCGAGATGGCGCGCCGCGCGCCGCAGCTTCTCGTCATCGGACAGGACCTTCTTGTGCCAGTAGACGTCCAGGCTGTCGCGATAGGCGGGCCACGCCGAATGGATATCGAATCCCTGCTCGTGCGCCGCCCTACACAAGGCTCCCGCCTCGAGGAAGTAGCGGTGCCGAACGAATGGATTTTCGAGCACGTCCATCAGCCAGGATACGAAGCTGCGTGTGTGCGGAATGCTGTTCCATTTCGCGTCGAACAGCATCTTCGCCGTTTCGAGCCCGGGACGGCCCGTCAGTACCTTGCCTGCCGCATGAATCGCCTTGAGCGCGAGCTCGAAGAATCCGCCGTAGCGCTCGTAGTAGGAAACGACCGCGTAACCGTCCGGATTGAGCAGCCGGTGAAAGATGCCGAGCCAATTCTCAGTCGGCTGCACCGTGTAGATGAATCCTTCGGCATCGATGATGTCGAAGCGACGATCGCTGCGAAATCCTTCGACATCGGACGATACGAGTTCACGCAGACGTTCCGCTTGGCTGAAATGCGCGAAGTAATCCTGGATTTTCGCGTGCGCATGCCGGTTCGGCTCGGCGAGCGTCATGTTTGCGCCCCAGCCTGCAAACACCAGCGCGTTCTCGCCGGAATCGGGGCCGAATTCGAGCACGTCGGCGTCGCGGAACAACCGCGGCGGCAGCACCAGCTTGTCCGAAAACAACTCGCGCCGCAGGCCGGCATAGGCTCCGAGTTCGGCGGCGGATTTGAAATTCCCGAACGTCGGCAGGACCTCCTGACGTTCGTAGTAGTTGAAGAGCTTGTCCTCAGCCATGCCGCGACCCTGCGGCCGCCTCGAGGCGATCGAGCTCGCTCCAGATGTCCGAGGGTGCGAAGATCGAAACGATGTGGAGCGGGCGCTTCACGGTTTCGCGCAGCCGGCTGCTGACCCTGTCTTCGTTCTCCTGGTTCACGGCCAGAAGGCAGACGAGCGGATTTGACTTGCCTGCGAGGCCCTCCGGCGAACGGATCGGAATGCCGGTGCCGGGCAGGAACAAGCCCTGGCGCTCCTTCTGGTCGTCGACCGAGAGGTCGACGAGATCCGCGAGTTCGTGGGCATTGGTGAAAGTGCAGGCGCGGCAGCCGGCACCGTAGATGGCGATCTCGGCGCCGTTGGCGCGAGCCTTGGCGAGGATCGGGCGGAGCCGCGCGCCGTACTCCCTTGCGCGCTGGCCGAACCTCTCGCCGACTCCGGCAGGGGCGGGCGGTGGCGTCACGTCGTGCGGGGCGCGGCGCGCTGCGATCGCGAGGCTGCCGCCGCTGAAATTGTATTTCTTCACCGACACCGCCTCGAAGCCGTGGCGCGCCAGCAGCGCGAGCAGTGTCGGTTCGGTGAAGTAGCTGACGTGCTCCTCCCACAGGACCGAGAGGTCGCCCGCCGTCGAGCCGGGTGCGAAATCAGGCACGTCGATGAACAGCAGCCCATCGTCGCTGAGCGCGATCTTCACGCAGTCGAAAAAGTTCTCGAAATCGACGATGTGCTCCAGCACCTGGCGCGAGACGACGAGGTCGAACTTGCCGGCCTCTGCGACCGCGTCGTGACACAGCGCCGGGCTGATCATGTCGGCATAGACCTTGATGCCGCGCTCGCGGGCGATCTTGCCCGACACCAGGTTGGGCTCGACGCCCACCAGAACTTTCGCGCCACGTTCGCGAAGCCTGTCCATGAACAGGCCGTCGTTGCATCCGATCTCGAACACGGATTGATGGCTCGAGAATTTCGCGATGGTATCGAGCTCGTCGACCTGGTGCGGCTCCGGCTTCCAGCTGCTGAAATTGTAGTTGAACTGCCGGTACAGAATGTCGGGATCGATCGGCTTGACGATCTGGGGCAGGCCGCACGCGCCACACGCCAGCACCTCGAACGGATACCGGTCGTCCTGTTCGTCGCGGCTGTGCCGAAGCCGATGCGCAATCGGCATCTGTCCGAGGTCGATGACCGGGCGCAAATTGGTCGAATGGCAGAGGCGGCAATGATCGGTCACGGGTTTGGCTCTGTGCAGGAAAAGCGAGGAAACATCGACGCTCCAGGCGATACGCGACGCAGTTGAAGCCTATATCGCGCCAGAGGTCTTGCCACAATTCTTAAGTTGCCGTGCCGCGGCGAGCGCACCAATCTTCGTGACGTAGTTCTGGACTTCAGCGGCATCGCTGCCATCGGGAGCCCAGTCAGGAAATGCGGTGCGGGAGGGATCGAACGGACCGGCGGTGGTTTCGTGAAACACCAGCCATTCCGAGGTGATCAGGATCGAGTGAAACACCTGCTCGGGCATCCGGTAATAGCAGCGCTGGCCCTGGCCGTAAGGCGCCATCTCGAGCACGTCGCGAATCCGCCCGTCATCCTCGAAGATCACGACCTGCGCGGTGCCTTCGATGACGTGGAACGACTCGGGTTTGCCAAAATGCTTGTGAGGCCGCACATAGGCCTCGCGATGATGCACGATCAGCATCTCGTGCAGGCCGGACGAGGGGTCGGGATGCGTGCACAGCCGGCTGCGCAGACGCGGATTGCCGGCGGCGATGCGCTTCAGCTCGGCGATCGTGGCGTCGTCCGCCGTGACGATGGCGTCGTCCGAATAATACACTTCGGAATTTTGCGCACGCAACGAGGTCGGCCGGCGCAGGCCCGTTGCTTCATTCGAAGAAGATGAACCCATGGTCGCCCCGGTATCCGCATTTGTCGTAGATCCAGGCCCACGTTTCCGGACCGTGGAAACTCAGGCAGGTGAGCTGCCAGTAGAGCAGGTTCGCCTTCTCGCGCTCGTCGCGGAATGATTCCACCATCAGATATTTCGAGGCGCCGCGCCCAACGCGCTCGATCTCGGAGACGGCGCGGAAGACGTCCTCGAGCGGAAGATTGTGAAGCACGCCGAGCGACACCACGAGATCGAAGCTGTGGTCGGGATAGGGGAGCTCGACGGCGCTGCCGATCTTCAATTGCGGCCGCACCTCCTCCTTGGCGTTGGCGATGCCATAGTCGGAGATGTCGATGCCGGCGATCGTGAGGCCGGGCACGAGCTGGCTGAACTCATGGAGCAAATAGCCCTTGCCGCAGCCGACATCGAGCACGCGCATCCCGGGCTTGATGCTATAGCGGTCGATCAGGGTCTGGGCGAGCGGGCGCCACCGTCCGTCGTAACGATAACCGCCATAGCCATAGCGGCGGTCGCCGTCCCAGTAGTCGTGTCCCCATTGCCGGGCCACGGTGGCGGATTCCGCCTTGTCGTGCTCGACGACCCGCTGAACGTAGTTCCGCTTGGTCGACGCGTGCATCGGCTGGAGTAAGTTGATCTCGGTCATTGTCCTCAACCGGTCCGCGGCATCGTCACAGGATGGTCGCGAATTTGTTGACGAGCAGAATGTCCTCGACGGCCTGGATGCCGTCGCGCGAGGACAGCGTGATCTCCTCGACGGCGGCGTGCAAGTCGCAGCCTTCGCTCAGCACGCGGTCGTAGATCTCCCGCCGCCGCGCCTCTTCGGGCGGCAGCATGAAGATGCTGTAGAGAATCAGGCCACGCAGCCGCGGCAGCTCGTCCAGGATGTCTTCGAGCACCATGTAGCTGCCTTTGCATGGTGTGCTCGGCGGCGCTGAGCAGATAATGCAGGTTCTTCCGCCGCGCGTAGTCGCGGATCACGATGTTCTGGACGTGCTGCGGAGTGCGGCTGCCGTTCAGCGGCCGGGCGCCGATATAGCCGCGATGGCCGGCTCGTTCAGCCATGGAAGCCTCCCGGCAGCTTGTACTGCATGCCGACGCGTGTTGCCGGGCGCAGCAGGATCGGTTCGAAGAACTCGCCGAAGCGCTTGTCCGCGTAGGGCGACATGATGCTCTTGAAGCGGCAGTTCATGCTCCAGCGCGTGCCGGGCTCCTCGTTGATGCGATTGCCGTGCATCAGGGTCTGGTTGAACAGCATCACGTGGCCGTAGGGGATCTCGATGAAGGTCGCGTGCGGCTTGATGGTCTTGTACAGCTCCTCGGCGCTGCGCAGGCTGGCCATTCGGTCCTGCATGTCGCCGTTCAGGGACGGCGGCAGCAGATACATCGATTTGGAGCGGTGGACGTCGACCAGCGGCACCCACACCACAACTTCGAACGGCGAGTCGCCCGACCAGACGTCGGAATGGGTGGCGAGCAGCGAGGAATCGTCACCTGGCAGCTGGATGCTGAGATTGACGCGGCGCTGCATGCAGAGCTCGTTGCCGACGATGGTCTCGATCGTCGAGCGCGCCAGGCGGAAATAGGTCGGCCGGAACCAGGGCTCGGCGTTGAGGCCGTTGAAGACGTGCAGCCGCAGGCCGTTGAGATCATCCACGTTCACCCGCGTGTGGATGGTGTCGAGCATCGCGTAGGGGTCGTTGTCGTGCGGCAGCTTCAGATAGTCCGCCGCGAGCTCGGCGGCGCGCCGCTGGATCCGGTCGAGCCCGGCGCGATCGTCGGCCGGCGTGGTGACGAAGCCGTCGTCGATGAAGCGTTGCGCCAGCGCCTGCTCATCGGCCTCGAGGAAAGCCGTGTCCGTCATGCAAAATACTCCCGGGCGGTCGCGCAAACATAGCTGATGTCCGAGGCCGAGAGGAACTGGTTGATGGGAAGCGTGAGGATCTGATCCGCCTGCCGCTCAGTCACCGGGAACGCGCCGCGACCGTGACCCAGATGCGCCGCCGCCTCCTGGAGGTGGATCGGTACCGGATAGTGGATCGCGGTCTCGATACCCTTGTCGGCAAGATATTTCTGGAAATCGTCGCGACGATCCGTCTGCACGACGAAGGTGTGGAAGGTGTTGAACTCGATGTTGCGGCAAACCGGGATGAACAGGGAAAGGCCGGCGAGCTCAGTGCGGTATTGCGAGGCGTTGCGGCGCCGGCGTTCGATGACGGAGGGCAGGTGACGCAGGCGAATGCGAAGCACCTCGGCCTGGACCGTGTCGAGGCGTGACACCATGCCCCACTCCTGGACGTCACCGCGATTGATCAGGCCGTGATTGCGCAGGCGTCGAATTCTCGCGGCCAGCTCGGCGTCGGCGGTGACGACGAAGCCGGCGTCGCCCGCGGCATTGAGATTCTTCAGCGGGTGGGCGGAGAAGCAGCCGAACGTTCCGATGGTCCCGCTCATCCGCCCGTCATAGGTCGAGCCGATGGCCTGCGCGCTGTCCTCGATCACGGCGAGAGCGTGCTTGGCCGCGATCGCCATCAGCGGGCTCATGTCGGCCATGCGTCCGGTCAGGTGCACCGGCATGATCGCCCTGGTCCGCGGGGTGACGGCGGCCTCGACCGCCGCCGGATCGATGTTCTGGTCCGGCAGCACGTCCGCAAACACCGGCTTGGCGCCAACAGCGACGATGGCGGCAGTCGATGCCACGAACGAATTCGGCGGGGTAATCACCTCGTCGCCGGGACCGATGTCGAGCGCCCTCAAGGACAGGATCAGCGCATCGGTGCCGGAATTGAGCGTCACCACATGCGGCGAGCCGAGATAAGTGGTGAGCTCTTCTTCGAGCTTCGCAACAGCCGCGCCGCCGATGAAATCGCCGCGCTGGAACACGCCCTCGACCGCCTGCATGATCTCGCCGCGCTCTTCCTCGAATTGCGCGGGAAGATTGACGTACCCGATGCGCCGGCGGCCGGTGTCAGCGTCCATGGCAGAACTTCCGGACGATCTCGATGACGCGGTCCTGTTGCGCCCGTGTCAGATGCTGGTCGACGGGGAAGCTGATGACTTCCTGGGCATGGCGGTCGGTGACCGGGAAGGTGCCCGGCCCGTAGCCGAGATGCTTGAGGCCTTCCTGCTGATACAGCGGGATGGGATAGTGGATCTTCGCTTCAATGCCGTTGTCCAGGCAGTATGCGTAAAGCTCGTCGCGACGCTCGGCGAACACCATGTAGAGATGGTAGACGTGCTTAACGTTGGGCCGGCGCGGCGGAATGCGCAGGCCGGGCAGGCCGCCGAGCCCCGCGTCGTAATAAGCCGCGTTCTCGATCCGGCGGCGCGTGATCTCGCTGGTCTGGCCGATCAGCCAGTTGCCGACCACCGCCTGAAGGGAATCGAGCCGCGAATTGCAGCCGAGGATCGCGATCTCGTCGCGATTCTTCATGCCGTGGTTGCGGATCAGGCGAAGCCGCTCGTTCATCCCGTCGTCATTGGTGACGACGACGCCGGCATCGCCCCAGACATTGAGGTTCTTGAGCGGATGCAGGGAGAAGCCGGCTGCGATGCCGTGGGTGCCGGAGCGCTTTCCCGCGAACTCCGACAGGATGCCCTGGCAGGAATCCTCGACGACGGGGATGTTGTGACGTTGGGCGATCGCCATCAGCTTGCCCATGTCGGTGACCTCGCCGGTCAACTGAACCGGCATGATCGCCTTGGTCTTCTCCGTGATCGCGGCTTCGACGTAGTCGACGTTCATGCAAAAGGAATCGTCGCAGTCGACCAGCACGGACGTCGCGCCGGTCTCCGCGATGGCGCCGACGGTGGCGATGAAGGTGTTCGCGGCGGTAATGACCTCGTCGCCATGACCGATGCCGAGCGCCTTGAGCGGCAGCTTGAGCGCATCGGTGCCCGATCCGACGCCGATGGCGTGACGTACGCCGATCAGCTCGGCAAAGCGCCGCTCGAATTCGGCGACTGGCTTGCCCAGGGTGAAATCACCGGTCGCCACCAGTCGGCCGATCTCGGCCAGGATCGGTGCCGGGTCGGAGAATTGCTCGAGCAGATAGGAATATCGAACGTCGTGCATGGGGCCCGTCAGGTGGAATGAAGTTGAGGAGAGGAGGTGTGCGAAGCGGCGAGCGCGCGCTCGATCGAGGTCGCAATGGCGCCGGCGGAAAGTCCATGCTTCTTCAGCAGCGAGTCCTGCGATCCGTAATTGTGCATGAACCGGTCCGGCAGCGACAGCCGAAGCATCGGGGGCAGGCCGAAGCCGAGCTTGTCGATCAGCGCCTCCGCGATCGCGCTGCCGAGGCCGCCGGAGGGCACGTGCTCCTCCAGTGTCGCCACCAGCTTGGTGCCCCGGATTGATTGCAGCAGCGTCTCGGTGTCGAGCGGCTTGACCGTGTGCATGTGCAGGATGCCGGCGCGAATGCCCTGCACAGCCAGCAGGTCGGCCGCAGCGAGTGCGCGCTGGAGCATGATGCCTGTCGTGACCATGACGACGTCGCCCGGTCGCCGCATCAGGATGGCCTTGCCGATCTCAAAGCCGTGCTCGGCCTTCGAGACGACGGCGTCGCCACCCTTGCCGAGCCGGATGTAGATCGGCCCGGTCCAGTCGAGCGTCTGCTCCATCAGCCGCGCCGCCTCGTCGGCGTCGCACGGGCAGACCACTGTCATGTTCGGCAGCGCCCGCATGATGGCGATGTCCTCGATCGCCTGGTGGGTGGGGCCGAGCGGCGCATAGACCAGCCCGCCGCCATTGGCGATCAGCCGCACCGGCAGATTGTGCAGGCAAAGATCGACGGCGACCTGCTCGTAGCAGCGGCGGGTGAGGAATGTCGCGATGGTGTTGACGTAGGGCACGAAGCCTTCCATCGCGAGACCGGCCGACATGCCGATGATGTGCGCTTCCGAAATGCCTTCGATCAGGTGGCGCTTGGGAAACTCCTTGCTCATCGCGCGCAAGGTGCCCGCGCCGGGATCGGAGCCGATGTAGAGCACACGCTCGTCGCGCGTGGCGAGCTTGTGGACCATGTTCATCGCGGTATTGCGCATGGGAAGCCGATCAAAAATCGCCGACAGCGACGCGGATGGCGCCGAGCTCGCTGTCGGTCAGCTTGTTCTTGTGATGCCAATCGGCGTTGGATTCCGCGGCCGGCAGACCCTTGCCCTTGACCGTATGACAGATGACCGCGGTGGGTTTTCCCGGAACGGCCGGTACCTGCTTCAGGACAGCGCGCAGGGCACCGACGTCGTGGCCGTTGAGCTCCTGCACCGCAAAGCCGAAGCTGCGCCATTTGTCCGCGAGTGGCTCCAGCGGCAGGACATAGTCGGTGGGGCCGTAGCTCTGCAGCTTGTTGTAGTCGATCAGCGCGACCAGATTGTCGAGCCCGTGCTTGGCCGCGCCCATTGCAGCCTCCCACAACCGAGCCCTCGTTGATCTCGCCGTCGCCGAGCAGAACGAAGGTGCGGTAGCTGCGCTCGCGCATGCGTGCGGCAAGCGCAAGGCCGACACCGATCGACAGGCCGTGTCCAAGTGCGCCGGTCGACGCCTCGACGCCCGGCACCATTCCGTATTCGGGATGTCCGCCCAAAATGCTGTCGGGGCCGCAGAAGCCGTCGAGCTCCGACAGGGGAAAGAAGCCGCGATCGGCCAGCAGCGCATAGAGCGCCAGACACCCGTGCCCCTTGCTGAGGATCGCGCGGTCGCGGGCCGGATCGCGCGGGTTGTTCGGATCGATCCGCAGCACGTCGTCGTAGAGTACGCGGACCATTTCGATCAGCGACAATGCCGGACCGACATGTCCGCGTCCCGCGGAGCGGACAGAACCGAGGACCAGTCGGCGCAGATAAAGGCTACGCTCGTCCAGCGTGCAGGTGAGGGCGGCTTCAGCGTGGGGCGAGATCTGGGTCACTTCGGTAAATCTGTTGGGCTAATCGTCTGGTGAAGCCGGCGGGCTTTGTCGAGCTGACCGGCGAGGCGGATCGTAACATCGCCACCTTGTGCAGCCATTGCGCGCCGGGAGCGGCTGTCCGGCAAATAGGCGTTCAGGACAATCAGGCACCAGATTCCCTTGAACACAGGATACAGTACGTCACGGCGGATCGCAAACGCGTCATCGCCCGCCTCGAAGGCGCGCGACAGCCGTTTGACCAAGCGATTCGCGCTCGCCTCCGGCAGGTCGCTGCCGGGGTGAATGGCGGTGTCGGACACGAGCTTGACCGGATCGTCCCAGCCGAAATATTCGAAGTCGATGAATCGCAAGCACCCGCCTTCGGCGCGCAACGCGTTGTGCAGTCCGAAATCGGACGGACTTAGCGCGCGATGGTTGGGCGCAAGGTCCGCTGCGGGATCCCGGCCCAGTTCGGCGTAGCGCCGGCGGAGCTGCCGAATCGCGACGTCAGTGCTGGGAACCAGGCTGCCTTCGATGAACGCGCGCAGGTCGGGATGATCATCCGAGACCCGCCGCAGTCCGTCCAGGCGCTGCTCGTACTGGGCGATGGCTGCCTCGGGCGAAAAGATGCTGGCTGAGGCGTTGCGCAAATTTTGCGCGCCTTCGGCGGCGCGCAGTTTCTGCAACGCTATCAGGAAATCGGCGAGTTGGTCGGCGTCGTCGCCCTGCGGGCGCAGCACCGCCGCCTCGCCGTCGAACCATTGGTACAGCGCGCAGAACGCATCCGCGTCCTTTGCGACCGGCCGCGGTGTCGACATGATGCCGTGGCGCGACAGAAACGAGAGCGCGGCATATTCCTGTCCCAGGCGATCGCGTCCGTCGGACGGATATTGCTTGAGGGCAAGGGGCGGTCCCTCCGCCATCTCCAGCCGAAACACCCTGTTGTTGCCGCCGGACCGTGCCGGCTGGGCGGCTACGACACGCGCACCGGCCAAGCGGCTGCCGATCGCGATCGCATCCGGCGCGGTGATGTTGGTCTCGCTCATGCCGCAAACACCTCGCGGCGAATATCGGCCCATGTCGCGATCGGCTTGCAGTGTTCGGGGTGGGGAGGCTGCGACCGCGTGAACAGAATCGATCGCGTGGCCTTCGGAAAATGCGGTTGCTCGAAGACGTCGACGAGATCGTCGATGAAGACGTCGAGCCCCAGGCCCGCGATTCTCTCAACCTTGGCGGCCAGTGTATCCTCGAAATAGACGTCGCCGACGGCCAGCGCCGCATCCGCAGCGTCGATCAGGCCGGCTCGTCGTAGCCAGCTGCGCGCGGCGTCACGCAGGTCGGTGCGGTCGGGGTCCTGATGACCGAATCGAGTCTTGTGGCTGAGGATGGAGACCTTCGAGCCGGCCTGCCTGCACGCCGCCAGGAATTCCCGCACCCCCGGATAGATTCCGGCGCCGCCAATTCCCTTGCCGTAGACGAAGCCTTGCAGCCCTTGCCAGGCCAACTCGCCGCCCGCGCGGGAGCGGAGAGTGGTCCCGCACGTCGGTCTTCAGCCCCTCCCACCCCTCCGGCACCAGCCCACGCTGACTTGCGACGGCGGCAAAGACCTTGTCGTAGCAGATGATCGTGTTGTCGAAATCGATGCCGATCCGCACGCCGCTCACTTCAGGCTGATGTTCTGCATCATCTTGATGTTGAAGTACCGGGGGTCGTTGAGCGAGTTCGGCAGGCGGCCGCCCTTGAAGGCGTTGACAAGGCCGGACACGGCCTGCTCGATCGTGTGGGTCGGCGCAAAGCCGAGCTCGCGGCGGATCTTCTCCGAAGAGACGTGGTAGGAGCGGAGATCGTCGGTCGGCTCAACGGCGACGTCGACATTGCTGCCGACCACCGACTTGACGATGTCGGCGATCTTCATCAGCGAGTGGTTCTCGTAGCCGATATTGTAGGTCTTGCCGTCGATCTTCGCGTCGTCCTGCTGGAGCAGGAACAGATAGGCCGCGGACATGTCCTCGATGTGCAGATTGGGCCGGCGCTGCGTTCCCCCGAACACGCGGATGCGGCCGGTGTTGACCGCGAGATTGGTCAGGATGTTGACGACGACGTCGAGCCGCTGCCGCGGTGCGTAGCCGCAGACGGTGGCGGGACGAACCGTGCAGGCGACGAACCCGGACGCCGCCTCGTCGGCGAGGTCGGTCTCGCACATCGCCTTGAACTTCGAATAGTCCGTGAGCGGCTCGCAGGACAGGTCCTCGGTCACCTCGGCCTCGTCCTTGATGCCGTAGACGCTGGACGAGGAGGCGTAGATGAAGCGCTTGATGCCCGCCTTCTTGGCGGCGCGCACCATCGGCCGGAAGCAGTCGTAATTGATGGATTTTCCGAGCCCCGGATCCAGCTCGAACGACGGATCGTTGGAGATGCAGGCGAGGTGGATCACGGCGTCGTTGCCGCGCAGGGCCTCGTTGATCGCGGCTTCATCGCGGATGTCGCCCTTGATCAGGCGCAGATTTGGATTGTTGCGGACGGCATCGAAGACATCGTCGCCATACATGAACAGGTCGAGCACGGTGACCTTGTGGCCCGCGGCGAGCAAGTGGGGAACCAGCACGCTGCCGACATAGCCGGCGCCACCGGTGACCATCACATTCCATTTTTGACCAATCACTGTCGTTCTCCAGTATTTGCCGTTCGCGCTACTTCAACAACGCAGTGACGAACTTGACCAGCGGCACCTTTTCGACCGAGCTGCGGTGGCCGACGATCCCGACCTTGATCGCGCCGGCCGCGTTGCCGATGAAGGCGACGTCCTCGATATTGCCGCCGGCGGCGACCAGCGGCGCGGTGATCGTCAGGAAGGCGTCCCCCGCGCCGACGGTGTCGACGACGGTCTTGGTGAAGGCGGGAACGCGCGCGACGCCGGTTTTCGAAGAGAACGGGTAGCAGCCGAAGGAGCCGTGCGTGATAATCATGTTGTCGCAGTCGATCTTGCTGTGCAAGCCGGCCTCGATCACGGATGCGATGTCGCTGAACTTGTCGGTTGCCGCCAGACGCGCCTCCGGCGCGTCGATGCAGATGTAATCAGCACGCGGATATCTCGTGATCAGGTTGTAGCCGTGATTGCCGCTATTGCTCTGGGCATTGACCGCCAGGAAATTGGAGTTCGCGATCAGGGCGTCGATCGTGCTCGAGGCGATCATGCCGTGACCGAAATCGGTGACGATCACCACGTCGGCGCCGCGCACGCGCTCCGTCGTGATACGGTCGATCTCCTTGCGATCGGCCTCGTCGAGCGGCGTGTCGTCCATGGTGTAGACTTCGAACAGCTTGTGCAGATATCCCAGCTCGACGAACCGCGATTTGCGGGTGGTCGGACGGCCCTGAATGCGAATCGGCGTCAGCGTGACGTTCGGGCGGACATGCGCGCGGATGAACTCTTCAGGGTAGTCGTTGCCGCCCAGCGTCGTGACGATCTCCACCGATTTGCAGAAGCTCGCGACATGGTTCGCCGCGGCAATGACGCCGCCGGCAAATTGCTCGCCGTTCTTGAATAGCGTGGCGACGATGTTTTCCTTCGAGGCCTTTCCGAGCGCCGTGACGTACTGGTATTCGTCGATGATGGTGTCGCCGACCAGCACGACGTGCATGTCCTGCACCTTGTCGATCAGCTTCAGCAGACGGTCGGCGCCGCCACCTTCACGGACCTTTTGCAGGTAGTCGCGGAGTGGAGGATCGTAGATGTCGAAGTACCGGTTCACCAGCGACGAGGAGCTGAAGGTCACGTCGCGCGTGAACACGATGCGTCCGCCGTGACGCTCGACGGCGTCGCGCTCGGTCCTGATCTTGCCGGTCACGTCGTCTTCGGGGTTCTCGTAGTCGGACCCCTTCACATAGATGTCCGGCCGCACCGTATCGAGAATCGGCTCGGCGCTGGAGGTGTGATTGATGCCGACCCAATCGACGTTCGCGAGCGAGGCCAGCATCTCGGCCCGCATGTTTTCGGGGAAGATCGGCCGCCCCGGCCCCTTGTTGACGTGACGGTCGGCGGTGATCGTCACCATGACGACGTCGCCTTCGTTGTGCGCGGCCTGGATGTGCCTGATGTGGCCGAGATGCACGAGGTCGAAGACGCCGTGGCAGAGTGCGACCTTCCGGCCCTGCGCTTGTGCAGATCGCGCGATCTCGCCGAGTTCCTCGATTGTCTTGATCTTTTCGTGCGCCGCCAGTTGGGCGGTTGGCGCGGGATTGTCGGTCGGAAGATTGCCCATGTGATAACCCAAAGCGCCGGCCGATCTCAGTCGGCCGGCCCGGAATTGATCGATTCGCGGCAACGATATCCGGCGAACCTGTTCACTAGCTTGCCTTCTGCGGCGTGCCGGACGCGGCGTCGCTGTCGTCACCGAGATACTTGAACCAGTCTTTGGTCGCGTCCGCGATCTTGTCCACCGTCCACAGCGGTGCGTCCTTGTACTGATCCATCGATTTCAGCATCGTCGCGACGCCGTCCTCGAATTTGACCTTCGGCGTCCATTTCAGTGATCCGCTTGATCTTGGTGATGTCGGCATAGGTGCAATCGGGCTCGCCGGGACGCTTGGGAATGTGGACCTTGTCGCCGCCGAGAAGCTCGATCAGCCGGTTGACGCTGTAGGTGTTGTCGGAGCCGACGTTGAAAATTTCGTTCGAGACCTCGGACCGCGCTGCGGTCACGAAAGCGTCGGCGACATCGCTGACGAAGGTGAAGTCGCGGGTCTGCCCGCCGTCGCCGACCACCGTGAAGGGCTTGCCGGCGAGCTTCTGGGCCATGAACACACCGAACACGGCGCCGTAGGTGCCCGTGGTGCGATGGCGCGGCCCGTAGACGTTGAACAGGCGCAGCGCGACGGCGGGCAGCTTGTAAACCTGGCACCAGTGCATGACGCACTGCTCGCCGAGATTCTTGGTGAGCGCATAGGGATACATCGGCCGGATCTCGGCGCTCTCCGGCGTCGGATAGACGTCGGGAATTCCGTAGCAGGACGACGACGCGGCATAAACGAGAGCGGCCGACGCCCGCCTGCCGTGCAGCCTCGAGAACGTTGACCGTGCCGTCGACATTGGCGCGGTGATACGGGATCGGGGACTCGATCGAGGGAACGATGTCGGCCAGCGCGGCGAGATGGAAGACCCAGTCGATGCCGTCGAAATGGGGCTTGATCGATTCGAGTTCGGTGACGTCGGCCCGCACGATCTTCAGTCGACTCGAATCGGCGCGCGAGGCGAGATTTTCGGCGCGTCCGATCACGAAATTATCGAGCGCGATGACCTCGTGCCCGTCGTCGAGGAGACGATCGACGAGGTGACTGCCGATGAAGCCCGCGCCACCGGTAACGATGCATTTCATGGGGAACATCCGTGATGCGAATGCCCAGCGAAACAGGCTCGCCAATGTTGAGTGGAGTCGGAAACCGAATCGGCTGCTAGCACACTCTGCAGGTATTATACCTTTGCAATCGCTGGTGATAGCCGGTATCAGGGCGTCATGTCGCCGTCGAGCCGCGAGCCCATGCCTGCCGAGTCCGTCGATCCCGATCACAAGGCTTTCCTCGACGATTATGTGGCGCGCCTCCATCGCGCGACGGAGGTTGACGACGGGGTTTTCGCCAGGATCTCCGCCACCCGCGCGACCTGGTTGCGCGCGCGAGAGCAGGGCGGTCGCATCATCTTCATCGGCAATGGCGGCTCGGCCGGCATCGCTTCGCATCTCGCTATCGATCTGGCGAAGAACGCATCAGTGCCCGCACTCTGCTTCAGCGATGCCAGCATGATGTCGTGCCTTGCCAATGATTACGGTTTCGAGGATTGGCTCGCGCATGCGGTGCGGCTGAGCGCTCGCGCCGGCGATTGCCTCGTCGCGATCAGCTCGTCGGGGCGCTCGAAGAACATCCTCAATGCGGTCGCGCAGGCGCGGACGATGAAGCTCGACGTGATCACGCTGTCGGGCATGAATGCGGACAATCCGCTGCGCAATCTCGGCGACGTCGATTTTTACGTCGATAGCCGCAGCTACAACATCGTCGAGACCACGCACCAGTTCTGGATGATGGCCGCGATCGACCTCGTCATCGGTCGCGCGGAATATCCGGCATCCTGAGGCGGGAATTCGATGCAGTCGCGATTGAAGCAGGCGGCCTATTTTCGGTGAAGCTGCTGCTGTTGATCGCCGTGCCGGTGTACATTGGGCGCGCCACCCTTGACTCTCTTGACCAATGCCGTCGATCTGATCTTCACAGGGTGAGATTGCCTCATCCGCCCGCATGTCTCCGTTTTCCGGTCCCACGATGAAAAACCTGTTCTACGTCCGGCATACCTGCCGCCTCTGTCATTCGGACAAGCAGGAGCTGGTCGTCCCGATGGCAGGCATGCCCATCGGCACGCCGAACTTCCAGGTGCCGAACGCCAGCGTCGACGATCCCGTCTTTCGCGCCGCCGTGCCGATGGCGCTGCACCTGTGCGCAGACTGCGGCCATCTCCAGATTCTGCACGTCGGCAATCCGGAGATCCAGTACCGCAACTACGTCTACACCACCTCGCTCTCGCTCGGCCTGCGGGAGCATTTCGCGGGCTATGCCAACGACGTCGTCAGCCGTTTCGCCATCGCGCCGGGCTCGCTGGTCGTCGAACTCGGCAGCAATGACGGATCGCTGCTCGGCTTCTTTAGGGAGCGCGGCATGCGGGTGCTGGGTGTCGATCCCGCCGTCGACATCGCACGGCGGGCGACGGAAGCGGGGATCGAGACCATCGGCGATTTCTTCACCGATGTCATTGGTCACCGCATCCTGCAAAGCCACGGTGCGGCGAGCGTCGTGATCGCCAACAACATGATCGCCAATGTCGACAATCTCGATCCGCTGGTGATCGGGGTCCGCGACGTGCTGGCGCCGGACGGGCTGTTCGTTTTCGAAACGCAGTACGGCGTCGACGTCACCGAGAAGAACCTTCTCGACACCGTCTATCACGAGCATCTGTCGTATTTTAACATCAAGCCGCTGACGCGCTTCTTCGCGCGGCTCGGCATGGAAGTGATCGACGTCCAGCACATCGAGACCAAGGGCGGCTCCATCCGCGTGACGGTGCAGCGTGCCGGCGGCCCGAAGAAGCCTTCCGCGGAGGTCGCGCGCTTCATCGGCGAGGAAGACCGGCTCGGCGTCGACCAGCCCACCTACTATGTGCCCTATGCGCGGAGGATCGCCGCCATCCGCGACGAGTTGGTCGCGATGGCCGATGCCGCCCATGCGCGCGGTCAACTCGTGGCCGGCTACGGCGTGTCTGTCGGTACCACGACCCTGCTGCCGCAGTTCGGCCTGGAGACGAAGATCGACTTCCTGGTGGACGACGACCCCAAGAAGGGGAACGTGATGGCCGGCCCGGGCTACGACATCCCGATCCTGTCGCCCGCCGCCCTTTACGAGCGCAAGCCGGCATTCGTCGTCGTTTTCGCATGGCGCTACGTGGATCCGATCCGGGCCAAGCATGCCCGCTATTTCGCAGAGGGCGGAAAGGTTCATTGTGCCGTTGCCGGGCATCTCGACGATCGATCGGGCCGATTGACCGCCCCAAGTCGCTACCAAGTCGCTAGAAGGGGCCCCAGGAGAGGGGGACCCAGGGTGTCGTTCTGCAAAGAACCGGCGGAGGGCATGGGACCGCGCTTTGCAGGCGGCCGATAAGCCCTTGATCGGCATGGTCTCTGCTCGGTCGCCCGCGGAGGCCGGTTTACCCGCTGGCACCCTCTCGATCTTGACCTTTGCTCCCATCCGCAGTAGATACCGCCCACTCGCAGCCGGCCCGTTAGACGCGGATCTCCGGCGCGGCTTTGAAATCCCCGAACAATCGAGCC
Source organism: Bradyrhizobium sp. LM2.9 (assembly GCF_054056555.1). NCBI lineage: Bacteria > Pseudomonadati > Pseudomonadota > Alphaproteobacteria > Hyphomicrobiales > Nitrobacteraceae > Bradyrhizobium > Bradyrhizobium sp. LM2.9. The sequence continues at coordinate 2,782,771 of NZ_JBSRYJ010000002.1, read as the reverse complement.
CGGATTCCGGCTCATCCTTCGAGACAGAGGGCTGGGCCAACGGCGGCTGTTCGGATCCCTGAAATTCATTCGCGTCTGTCGACGGACGTTGGACATCAAACGATGGCAGTCAGCCCGTTCAAGTTCTTGCAGGAAGTGCGCGCGGAGACCGCCAAGGTCACCTGGCCGACCCGCCGTGAGACGACCATCACCACCATCATGGTGTTCGTCATGGTCGCCGTGGCCTCGATCTTCTTCTTCGCCGCCGACCAGGTCATCCGTTACCTCATCACCTTCCTTCTGGGCATCCACTGATGGCAACAGCAACGGCTCAATTGTCTGACAAGCGCTGGTACATCGTCCACGCCTATTCGAACTTCGAGAAGAAGGTCGCCGAATCGATCCGCGAGCAGGCCAAGCAGCGTGGGCTCGAGGAGCTGTTCGAGCTGGTGCTGGTTCCGACCGAGAAGGTCACGGAAGTGCGCCGCGGCCGCAAGATCGACGCCGAGCGCAAGTTCTTCCCGGGCTACGTGCTGGTGAAGATGAAGCTGACCGACGAGGCGTTTCATCTGATCAAGAACACGCCGAAGGTGACCGGCTTCCTCGGCGCGGAAAACAAGCCGATGCCGATCTCGGAAGCCGAGGCCATGCGCATCCTGCATCAGGTGCAGGAGGGCGTGGAACGGCCGAAGGCGTCGGTATCGTTCGAGATCGGCGAGAACGTGCGCGTGGCCGACGGCCCGTTCGCCTCGTTCTCGGGTGTCGTCGAGGAAATCGACGAGGCGCGCTCGCGCGTGAAGGTCGCGGTGTCGATCTTCGGCCGCGCCACGCCGGTCGAACTGGAATTCGGTCAGGTCGAGAAGGTCTGATCGGGTAGGCGTGAGACTTCTGTCTCACGCAACAAGAGGCCGTGGGAGGGAGAGGGCGGTTGCCAGCCGCATCCGACCCAGACCACGAACCTGAAACCGCCGGTCCAGGCCGGCACAACAGGAGTGATACATGGCAAAGAAAGTGACCGGATACCTGAAGCTTCAGGTCCCGGCCGGTGCGGCGAATCCTTCGCCCCCGATCGGTCCCGCGCTTGGTCAGCGCGGTCTCAACATTATGGAGTTCTGCAAGGCGTTCAACGCCCAGACCCAGAAGGAAGAGAAGAACACCCCCATCCCGGTGGTCATCACCATCTATGCGGACCGTTCCTTCACCTTCGAGATGAAGACGCCGCCGATGTCCTTCTTCCTCAAGCAGGCTGCCAAGATCCAGTCCGGCTCGAAGGCGCCGGGCCGCGACAAGGCCGGCGCGGTGACCAAGGCGCAAGTGCGCGAGATCGCCGAGAAGAAGATGAAGGATCTCAATTGCGATACCATCGAATCGGCCATGAAGATGGTCGAGGGCTCTGCCCGCTCGATGGGTCTGGAAGTGGCAGGGTAAGCGGTCATGGCAATCGGAAAGCGTTTGAACAAAGCCCGCGAAGGTGTTGATCGCGAAAAGCTTTACCCGCTCGCGGACGCCATCAAGATGGTCAAGGAACGCGCGAAAGCGAAGTTCGACGAGACCATCGAGGTCGCGATCAATCTCGGCGTCGATCCGCGTCACGCCGACCAGATGGTCCGCGGCGTCGTGACCCTGCCGAACGGCACCGGCCGTACGCTCCGCGTCGGCGTGTTCGCCCGCGGCGCCAAGGCTGATGAAGCCAAGGCTGCGGGTGCCGACGTCGTCGGCGCCGAAGACCTGGTCGAAAAGGTGCAGAACGGCACGATCGATTTCGATCGTTGTATTGCGACCCCCGACATGATGCCGCTGGTCGGCCGTCTCGGTAAGGTGCTGGGCCCGCGCGGCCTGATGCCGAACCCGAAGATCGGCACCGTGACCATGGACGTCACTGGCGCGGTGAAGGGTGCCAAGGGCGGCTCGGTCGAGTTCCGTGTCGAGAAGGCCGGCATCCTGCAGGCCGGCGTCGGCAAGGCCTCGTTCTCCGAGGAGAAACTGGTCGAGAACATCAAGGCCCTGGCTGACGCTGTCTCCAAGGCCAAGCCGGCTGGCTCCAAGGGCACCTACATCCAGCGCGTTGCGGTGTCCTCGTCGATGGGCCCCGGCGTGAAGGTCGAGCCGGGCACCATTCTCGGCTAGGGTTTGTAAATGCATGAGGCGAGGGGCGGAATCGGGCAACCGATTCCGCCCCTCGTCGTTTGTGACGGTGTTCACTGGAAACAAGAACAATGACTGACAAGGTCCTGATCTACTCGCGCTTTCCCAAAACGATGATGGCGCGCTTCGCCGAGCGGTTCGAGCTGCTCGACACCGGCGGCAAGCCCGCGCGCGAGGTGTTTTCGGCCGACGAGCTCGGTGGCATCCGCGCGGTGCTCACCGCGGGCGGCACGCCGCTCGGCGTGGAGGCGATGGACCTGTTTCCAAAGCTCGGCACCATCGTCTGCTACGGCACCGGCTATGACGGCGTCGATCTGAAGGCCGCCGCCGCGCGCAACATTGCGGTCGGCCACAGCCCCGGCGCCAATGCGGCCTCGGTCGCCGATATCGCAATGACCTTGATGCTGGCGACGACGCGACGGATCCTGGTTGCCGACCAATATGTCCGCAGCGGCGATTGGGCTGCCTCAAAGCAGTCGCCGATGATGCGCCCGCAGGCCGGCATGCCCGGCCGCCGTATCGGCGTCTACGGCATGGGCGAGATCGGCCGCAAGATCGCGGCGCGCTGCGCCGCCTTCGAGAGCGAAATCGGCTATTTCAGCCGCAGCAAACACGATCTGCCATATCAATATTTCCCGACGCTGGAGGCGCTCGCCGACTGGAGCAGCGTGCTGATGATCGCGGTCCGGGCAGGGGCCGAGACCCAGCACGCCGTCAGCGCCGATATCCTCAAGCGGCTCGGGGCGGACGGCTACGTCGTCAACATCTCCCGCGGCTCGGTGATCGACGAGAAGGCCCTGGTGACGGCTCTCACCGAGAAGACCATCGCCGGCGCGGGTCTCGACGTCTACGACAAGGAACCGCACGCGCCAGACGCGCTGACGGCGCTGCCCAATGTGGTGTTCGCCCCCCATATCGGCGGCCATACCCTCGAATCGCATGTTGCCATGCAGGGCTGCGTGCTGGCGAACCTGACCGCATTTTTCGAGGGCAAGCCGCTGCCTTATGGGGTCAAATGAGCCTGAATCGGCCCTTGTTGGCCCGGGTCAAGCGCCAGCGGCAACGGATTGGAACTGGTGTGAATTTTGCTCTTGGCAAGCAGGCCCTGAGCGGTTAAAGAACCGCTTCCGGACGTACCGGCCCTGGCTGGCGCGTTCGTGCACGCATTCCGAAAAACCCGATACGACAGGAGATCATTCCTTTTCAGGACGTCCGCAAGGATTTGCCGGAAAAGGAAGGAAAACCCGTCGGATGGTGGAATGCGGGCAGGGGTCGGGCGGTTCGCCGGCTGACCTTGTCCTGTCCAAGACTGCAGGCGCCCGCGGGGAATCTCGATTTCTCAACGGCTTAATCGCATGGCCTGCATAGACGGGTGAAGACCGGATTTCACTTCGTGTCCACCTTAGGGTTGGCTGCGGAATGGGTTTGGTTCGGACCTCGACACGCCGTGGGCTCCAATGGGCTCCCGGAGGGCAGGCTTTGAATTGTCGTCTCGCCCGGCGCGTGTCCGAAGGGTTTTGGCCCAGAGGTTCAGGTTTTGGGTGGGACGATGGGTGCAACCCGGTGGTCCCGTTTCTCGCGATGACCGCCAACCGGAAAGAGCTTGCTGTGGAACGAGCGGCAAAAAAGGAAGCGGTCGAACAGCTCAATGGCATCTTCAAGGCCACGAGCGTCGCGGTCGTTGCCCAATATTCCGGCCTGACCGTTGTCCAGATGCAGAAGCTGCGCATGCAGATGAAGCAGGCTGGCGCCTCGGTGAAGGTCTCGAAGAACCGTCTCGCCAAAATTGCTCTTGAAGGCACTGACGTCGTTGCCATCGGTTCCATGTTGAAGGGACCGACTGTGATCGCCACTTCGGACGATCCGGTAGCGGCGCCAAAGGTCGCCGTCGAATTCGCCAAGGCGAACGAAAAGTTCGTCATCATTGGCGGCTCGATGGGAACGACCGTCCTGAATGTCGACGGCGTGAAGGCACTTGCCTCGCTGCCGTCGCTTGACGAACTGCGCGCCAAGATCGTCGGCCTTCTTGTGGCCCCGGCGACCAAGATCGCTCAGCTCGCCAATGCGCCCGCGGGCAAGCTCGCGCGCGTCATCCAGGCTTATGCCTCAAAGAGCGAAGCGGCCTGACGCCCTTCGCAAAACTCAAACCCGAACCAGATTACATTCAAGGAAACTGAACAATGGCTGACTTGCAGAAGATCGTTGACGACCTCTCGAGCCTCACCGTGCTCGAAGCTGCCGAACTCGCGAAGCTCCTCGAAGAGAAGTGGGGCGTTTCGGCTGCCGCGGCTGTCGCCGTGGCCGGCCCGGCTGGTGGTGGCGCTGCCGCCGCTCCGGCCGAAGAGAAGACCGAGTTCACGGTCGTTCTTGCCGCCGCCGGCGACAAGAAGATCGAGGTCATCAAGGAAGTCCGCGCCATCACCGGCCTGGGCCTGAAGGAAGCAAAGGACCTTGTCGAGGGCGCGCCGAAGCCTGTCAAGGAAGGCGTGAACAAGGACGAAGCCGAGAAGCTCAAGGCCCAGCTCGAGAAGGCTGGCGCGAAGGTCGAGCTCAAGTAAGCAACGCTTACTGATACGAGATCCCGGTGAGCATCAGCGAAACCGGGATCTCGGTCCACTCCCCGAAAGGGTGGGCCAGATGCAAAAGGCGTGCGACGGAACGGCCCGACGCAGGTCGAACACGAAAAAGTGTGGGGATTTGAGGCTTTACCCCTCGAATCTGCACTACTGTCGTCCCATATCGGGTCGACAGCACGAAAGCGCGGTGGGCAGGGATGCCGGGTTTCCCTGTAAGCCGTTGGGAGAGCAAGCTATTTCGGGCTTTTGCAGTCCGTGAAGAGAATGGTTGTGACGGGCGGGCGCGCTACTGCGCCCCGCGCGTCGTTTTGCGTTTTGAAGGTCTGAAGAACAGATTCAGGACATTCCTGCCTGAAACTGAGTCTCCGGTCCTCCAAAGCGGGTTCGAAAAATTCAACCCGGGGAGCGGCGGTAGCCGCGTTCCGGACGGCGCGCCCAGATCGGGCGCCGAAAATGAGAGGCCACGATGGCGCAGCAGACATTCACCGGTCGCAAACGCGTTCGCAAGTTCTTCGGACACATCAAGGAAGTTGCCGAGATGCCGAACCTCATCGAGGTTCAGAAGGCATCTTATGACCAGTTCCTGATGGTCGACGAGCCCCAGGGCGGGCGGTCCGATGAGGGCTTGCAGGCAGTGTTCCGCTCGGTGTTCCCGATCTCTGACTTCTCGGGCACCTCGATGCTGGAATTCGTCCGCTACGAGTTCGAGCCGCCGAAATACGACGTCGACGAGTGCCGCCAGCGCGGCATGACCTTCGCCGCACCCCTCAAGGTGACGCTGCGCCTCATCGTGTTCGATATCGACGAGGAAACCGGCGCGAAGTCGGTCAAGGACATCAAGGAGCAGGACGTCTACATGGGCGACATCCCGCTCATGACGATGAACGGCACCTTCATCGTCAACGGCACCGAGCGCGTCATCGTCTCGCAGATGCACCGCTCGCCCGGCGTGTTCTTCGACCACGACAAGGGCAAGACCCATTCCTCGGGCAAGCTGCTGTTCGCCGCCCGGGTGATCCCGTATCGCGGCTCATGGCTCGACATCGAGTTCGACGCCAAGGACATCGTCTATGCGCGTATCGACCGTCGCCGCAAGCTTCCGGTGACGTCGCTGATGTTCGCGCTCGGCCTCGACGGCGAGGCGATCCTCAGCACCTTCTACAAGAAGATCCAGTACAAGCGGATCAAGGAAGGCTGGCGTGTTCCGTTCGACGCCAATCGTTTCCGCGGCTACTCGACCATCAACGACCTGATCGACGCCGATACCGGCAAGGTCGTGCTCGAAGCCGGCAAGAAGCTCACCGTGCGCGGTGCGCGCCAGATGCAGGAGAAGGGCCTGAAGGCGCTGCGCCTGTCGGATGCGGAGCTCGTCGGCAACTACATCGCCGAGGACCTCGTCAATCCGAAGACCGGCGAGATCCACGCGGAAGCCGGTGAAGAGATCACCGACAAGTCGATGAAGGCTCTCAACGAGCACGGCTACAAGGAGCTGCCGCTGCTCGACATCGACCACGTCAATGTCGGCGCCTACATCCGCAACACACTCTCGGCCGACAAGAACATGACGCGCGAGGACGCGCTGTTCGACATCTACCGCGTGATGCGTCCGGGCGAGCCGCCGACGCTGGATTCGGCGCAGGCGATGTTCCAGTCGCTGTTCTTCGACGCCGAGCGTTACGACCTCTCAGCGGTCGGCCGCGTCAAGATGAACATGCGCCTCGACCTCGATGCGCCCGACACCCAGCGCACGCTGCGTAAGGAAGACATCCTCTCCGTCATCAAGACGCTGGTGGATTTGCGCGACGGCAAGGGCGAGATCGACGACATCGACCATCTCGGCAACCGCCGTGTGCGTTCGGTCGGCGAGCTCATGGAGAACCAGTACCGCATCGGCTTGCTCCGCATGGAGCGCGCGATCAAGGAGCGCATGTCCTCGGTCGACATCGACACGGTCATGCCGCAGGAACCTGATCAACGCGAAGCCGGCGGCCGCCGCCGTGCGCGAGTTCTTCGGCTCCTCGCAGCTCTCGCAGTTCATGGACCAGACCAACCCGCTGTCGGAGATCACCCACAAGCGCCGTCTCTCGGCGCTTGGACCGGGCGGTCTGACCCGCGAGCGCGCCGGCTTCGAGGTGCGCGACGTGCATCCGACGCATTACGGCCGCATCTGCCCGATCGAGACGCCGGAAGGTCCGAACATCGGCCTGATCAACTCGCTCGCGACTTTCGCGCGCGTGAACAAGTACGGCTTCGTCGAGACGCCTTACCGCAAGGTCAAGGACGGGCGCGTCACCGACGAGGTCGTGTACCTCTCGGCGATGGAAGAGGGTCGCTACACGGTCGCGCAGGCCAACGTGCCGCTCGATCCGAAGGGCCGCTTCACCGAAGATCTCGTGGTCTGCCGTCACGCCGGCGAAGTCTTGCCGGTGACCCCGGACAAGGTCGACTATATGGACGTGTCGCCGAAGCAGCTCGTTTCGGTCGCAGCCGCGCTGATCCCGTTCCTCGAGAACGACGACGCCAACCGCGCGCTGATGGGCTCGAACATGCAGCGCCAGGCGGTGCCGCTGGTTCGCGCCGAGGCGCCGTTCGTCGGCACCGGCATGGAAGGCGTGGTTGCGCGTGACTCGGGTGCTGCGATCGCGGCGCGCCGTTCGGGCGTGATCGACCAGATCGACGCAACCCGCGTCGTCATCCGCGCCACGGAAGATCTCGATCCGACCAAGTCGGGCGTCGATATCTACCGGCTGATGAAGTATCAGCGCTCGAACCAATCGACCTGCATCAACCAGCGTCCGCTGGTGAAGGTCGGCGACATCGTCAAGAAGGGCGACATCATCGCCGACGGCCCGTCGACCGATCTCGGCGAGCTCGCGCTCGGCCGCAACGTGCTGGTCGCGTTCATGCCGTGGAACGGCTACAACTTCGAAGACTCGATCCTGCTCTCCGAGCGGATCGTGAAGGAAGACGTGTTTACCTCAATTCATATCGAAGAATTCGAGGTGATGGCCCGCGACACCAAGCTCGGACCCGAGGAAATCACCCGCGACATTCCGAACGTGTCGGAAGAAGCGCTGAAGAACCTCGACGAAGCCGGTATCGTGTACATCGGCGCGGAAGTGCGCGCCGGCGACATCCTGGTCGGCAAGATCACTCCGAAGGGCGAAAGCCCGATGACGCCGGAAGAAAAGCTCCTGCGCGCCATCTTCGGTGAAAAGGCTTCCGACGTTCGCGACACCTCGCTGCGCGTTCCTCCGGGCGTGCAGGGCACCATCGTCGAAGTGCGCGTGTTCAACCGTCACGGCGTCGACAAGGACGAGCGTGCGCTGGCGATCGAGCGGGAAGAGATCGAACGTCTGGCCAAGGACCGCGACGACGAGCAGGCGATTCTGGACCGCAACGTCTACAACCGTCTTGCCGAGTTGCTCGAGGGACGGCAGGGCATTGCCGGTCCGAAGGGCTTCAAGAAGGACACCAAGATCACCCGTGCGGTGCTCGAGGAGTACCCGAAGTCGCAGTGGTGGCTGTTCGCTTCGCCGAACGACAAGCTGATGGCCGAGATCGAGGCCATGCGGAAGCAGTACGACGAGTCGAAGAAGGGGCTGGAACAGCGCTTCCTCGACAAGGTCGAAAAGCTTCAGCGCGGTGACGAATTGCCGCCCGGCGTGATGAAGATGGTCAAGGTCTTCGTCGCGGTGAAGCGCAAGATCCAGCCCGGCGACAAGATGGCCGGCCGCCACGGCAACAAGGGCGTGGTGTCGAAGATCGTGCCGATCGAAGACATGCCGTTCCTCGAAGACGGTACGCATGCCGACATCGTGCTCAATCCGCTCGGCGTGCCCTCGCGCATGAACGTTGGACAGATCCTCGAGACCCATCTCGGCTGGGCCTGTGCCGGCCTCGGCAAGCGTATCGGCCAGACGGTCGATGCCTACCTGTCGAGGCAGGACATCAAGCCGCTGAAGGAAACCTTGAAGAAGGTCTACGGCGAGGACGAGACGATCAAGTCGCTCAACGACAACGAGTTGATCGAGCTCGGCCACAATCTGAGCCGCGGCGTGCCGATCGCGACGCCGGTGTTCGACGGCGCCAAGGAAGCGGACATCGAGGAGATGCTGAAGCTTGCCGGTCTCGACGCTTCGGGTCAATCGACCGTCTATGACGGCCGCACCGGCGATGCCTTCGATCGCAAGGTGACGGTGGGCTACATCTACATGCTCAAGCTGCACCATCTCGTCGACGACAAGATCCACGCGCGTTCGATCGGTCCGTACTCGCTCGTCACCCAGCAGCCGCTGGGCGGCAAGGCGCAGTTCGGCGGCCAGCGCTTCGGCGAAATGGAAGTGTGGGCGCTCGAGGCTTACGGCGCGGCGTACACGCTCCAGGAAATGCTGACCGTGAAGTCGGACGACGTCGCCGGCCGTACCAAGGTGTACGAGGCGATCGTGCGTGGCGACGACACCTTCGAGGCCGGTATTCCGGAATCGTTCAACGTGCTGGTCAAGGAAATGCGCTCGCTCGGCCTCAACGTCGACCTGCACAATTCCAAGGTCGGACCGGGGACGGCGGAAGCAGCCGAGTAAGACGACCCTCATGCCCGGCCTGAACGGCCGGGCATCGGCGCCTAGTCCCCGAGTCGCGAGGGCAGGGCGCCCCGCATAGTGATTTTCGAATTTGCTGCCGGAGGCGACCGGCACGCGAGGAGAAGACGATGAACCAAGAAATTATGAATCTCTTTAATCCGACGACGCCGGCTCAGGTCTTCGACCAGATCCGGATCTCGATCGCGAGCCCTGAGAAGATTCTGTCCTGGTCGTACGGCGAGATCAAGAAGCCGGAAACCATCAACTACCGTACCTTCAAGCCCGAGCGCGACGGCCTGTTCTGCGCCCGCATCTTCGGGCCGATCAAGGACTACGAGTGCTTGTGCGGCAAGTACAAGCGCATGAAGTACAAGGGCATCATCTGCGAGAAGTGCTCGGTCGAGGTCACGCTGTCGCGCGTCCGGCGCGAGCGCATGGGCCATATCGAGCTCGCAGCCCCCGTTGCCCACATCTGGTTCCTGAAGTCGCTGCCCTCGCGCATCGGCCTCCTGCTCGACATGACGCTCAAGGATCTCGAGCGGATTCTCTACTTCGAATATTACGTCGTGCTCGAGCCGGGCCTCACCGCGCTGAAGGACCGTCAGCTGCTGTCGGAAGACGAGTATCTGAAGGCGCAGGACGAGTACGGCCAGGATTCCTTCACCGCCATGATCGGCGCGGAAGCGATCCGCGAGTTGCTCAAGGGCATGGATCTCGAGAAGCTCGAACTGACCTTGCGCGCGGAGATGCAGGAGACCGACTCCGACATCAAGCACAAGAAGCTCGCCAAGCGCCTGAAGATCGTGGAAGCGTTCCGCCACTCCGGCAACAAGCCGGAATGGATGATCATGACCGTGGTCCCGGTGATCCCGCCGGACCTGCGTCCGCTGGTGCCGCTCGACGGCGGCCGCTTCGCGACCTCGGACCTCAACGACCTCTACCGCCGCGTCATCAACCGCAACAACCGCTTGAAGCGGCTGATGGAGCTGCGCGCGCCTGACATCATCATCCGCAACGAGAAGCGCATGCTTCAGGAGGCCGTCGACGCGCTGTTCGACAACGGCCGCCGCGGCCGCGTTATCACCGGTGCCAACAAGCGTCCGCTGAAGTCGCTCGCCGACATGCTCAAGGGCAAGCAGGGCCGCTTCCGTCAGAACCTGCTCGGCAAGCGCGTCGACTATTCGGGCCGTTCGGTGATCGTGGTCGGTCCCGAGCTGCGCCTGCATCAGTGCGGCCTGCCGAAGAAGATGGCGCTCGAGCTGTTCAAGCCGTTCATCTACTCGCGGCTTGATGCCAAGGGCCTGTCCACCACGGTGAAGCAGGCGAAGAAGCTGGTCGAGAAGGAACGGCCCGAGGTCTGGGACATCCTGGACGAGGTCATCCGCGAGCACCCGGTGCTGCTGAACCGCGCGCCGACGCTGCATCGCCTCGGCATCCAGGCGTTCGAGCCCGTGCTGATCGAGGGCAAGGCGATCCAGCTCCATCCGCTGGTCTGCGCCGCGTTCAACGCCGACTTCGACGGCGACCAGATGGCCGTGCACGTTCCGCTGTCGCTTGAGGCGCAGCTCGAAGCGCGCGTCCTGATGATGTCGACCAACAACATCCTGCATCCGGCGAACGGCCAGCCGATCATCGTGCCGTCGCAGGACATCGTGCTCGGTCTCTACTACGTCTCCATCATGCGCGAAGGCCTGCCCGGCGAGGGCAAGATCTTCGGCGAGATGGCTGAGCTCGAGCACGCGCTGCACGCGAAGGTCATCCACCTCCACACCAAGATCAGGTACCGGTGGGAAGGCATTGACGAGACCGGCAAGATTTCCAAGCGCTGGATCGAAACCACCGCTGGCCGAGTCATGCTGGGCAACCTGCTGCCGCGGAATCCGCGGGTTCCGTTCGAGATCATCAACAAGCTGATGACCAAGCGCGAAATCTCCGGCGTCATCGACCAGGTCTACCGCCACTGCGGCCAGAAGGAGACGGTGATCTTCTGCGACCGCATCATGGCGCTCGGCTTCTACAACGCGTTCAAGGCCGGCATCTCGTTCGGCAAGGACGACATGGTCGTGCCGCACTCCAAGTGGAAGATCGTCGACACCACCCGTACGCTGGCGAAGGACTTCGAGCAGCAGTACAACGACGGCCTGATCACCCATGGCGAGAAGTACAACAAGGTCGTCGACGCCTGGTCGAAGGCCACGGAAGAAATCGCCAAGGCGATGATGAAGGAGATCTCCTCGACCAAGAAGACGGCGAGCGGGGCGGATGCCGACATCAACTCGATCTACATGATGGCTCACTCCGGTGCCCGCGGTTCGCCGGCCCAGATGCGCCAGCTCGCCGGCATGCGCGGCCTGATGGCCAAGCCGTCGGGTGAGATCATCGAGACGCCGATCATCTCGAACTTCAAGGAAGGCCTCTCGGTGCTCGAGTACTTCAACTCGACCCACGGCGCCCGTAAGGGTCTCGCGGACACCGCGTTGAAGACCGCGAACTCCGGCTATCTGACCCGTCGTCTGGTCGACGTCGCGCAGGACTGCATCATCACGCAGAACGACTGCGGCACCAAGCTCGGCATCAAGATGCGCGCCATCGTCGATGCCGGTACCGTGGTCGCCTCGCTCGGCTCGCGCATCCTGGGTCGCACGGCCTGCGAAGACGTGCGTGACAGCTCGGGCAAGGTGATCTTCAAGCGTGGTACGCTGATGGAAGAGAGCCATCTGGATGCCATCCACCAGGGTGGCGTGCAGGAGGTGAAGATCCGTTCGGCTCTGACCTGCGAGCTCGTCAATGGCATCTGCGGCATGTGCTACGGACGCGACCTCGCCCGCGGTACGCCGGTCAACCACGGCGAAGCCGTCGGCGTAATCGCGGCGCAGTCGATCGCGGCGAGCCCGGCACCCAGCTGACCATGCGCACCTTCCACATCGGTGGTGCGGCGCAGCTCAACGAGCAGTCGTTCGTCGAATCCAACTTCGACGGCAAGATCGTGATCAGGAACAAGGCCATCGCCCGCAACAGCGACGGCCACCTGGTCGCAATGGTCCGCAACATGGTGATCGCGATCGTCGATGCCGACGGCACCGAGCGTGCGACGCACCGTATTCAGTACGGTTCGCGCCTGCACATCGACGAGGGCGACATGGTCAAGCGTGGCCAGCGTATCGTCGAGTGGGATCCCTACACCCGTCCGCTCCTCACCGAGGTCGAAGGCACCATCGGCTTCGAGGATCTGGTCGAGGGACAGTCGATCTCGGAAACGCTCGACGAGGCCACCGGTATCGCCAAGCGCGTGGTCATCGACTGGCGCTCGATGCGCGGCGGCGCGGACCTGCGTCCGGCCATCGTGATCAAGGGCAAGGACGGCAAGGTGCTCAAGCTCGCCCGTGGCGGCGATGCTCGCTACATGCTGTCGGTCGACGCCATTCTGTCGGTCGACATCGGAGCCAAGGTCCAGGCGGGCGACATCCTCGCCCGTGTCTCGACCGAAAGCGCCAAGACGCGTGACATCACCGGCGGTCTGCCGCGGGTGGCGGAATTGTTCGAGGCACGGCGTCCGAAGGATGCGGCGATCATCGCCGAAATCGCGGGCACCATCCGGTTTGGGCGCGACTACAAGAACAAGCGTCGCATCTCGATCGAGCCGATGGACAAGACCGAAGAGGCACGCGAGTACCTGATCCCGAAGGGCAAGCACATCCACCTTCAGGACGGCGACGTCGTCGAAAAGGGCGACTTCATCGTGGAAGGCAATCCGGCGCCGCACGACATTCTGGCGGTCAAGGGCATCGAGGAACTCGCGGCCTATCTGGTCAACGAGATCCAGGAAGTCTATCGGCTCCAGGGCGTGCTCATCAACGACAAGCACATCGAGGTGATCGTCCGTCAGATGCTCCAGAAGGTGGAAGTCACCGACCAGGGCGACACGGACATGATCTCGGGCGAGCAGATCGACAAGATCGAGTTCGACCAGATCAACGCGAAGGCCAAGGAAGAGGGCAAGAAGATCGCCACGGCGACGCCGGTTCTGCTCGGCATCACCAAGGCGAGCCTTCAGACCCGCTCCTTCTTCTCGGCGGCCTCGTTCCAGGAGACCACCCGCGTCCTCACGGAAGCGGCGGTCAACGGCAAGGTCGATCCGCTCGAAGGCCTCAAGGAGAACGTCATCGTCGGCCGGCTGATCCCGGCAGGCACCGGCGCCTCCATGGCCAAGATCCGCGAAGTCGCCGTGAAGCGCGACAAGATGATCCTCGACGAGCGCGAAAAGCAGGCGGCCGTCGTGTCGCCCGCGCCGGAAGTCGAGCCGATGGCGCTGCCGCCCGCGGAATGATCGTTCATCCGTAGGACTACCGAGAACAATGAAAAGGCCGGCGCAAGCCGGCCTTTTTTGCTGCTTTGTTTGCCTGCTGCGGTGCAGGATCAACATTTGTTCATCTTTCCTTCAGCCGCAAAAGCGCTTCTGCTAGGGGAGTTTAGACCGGTGGGGTCCCGTGACGGGGGCGGGGCCGGAGACCACGGATCTGACATGCTTGATCTCGCAATCGTAGGCGGCGGCCCCGGTGGGCTGATGAGCGCCTGGTACCTGAAACGCAAGCTCGGGGACCTCTGCCGCGTCACCATCTACGAGGCGTCCGACCGGCTCGGCGGCAAGATCGTCACGCGCAAATTCGATTCCGCGCCCGCGATGTACGAGGCTGGCGTCGCCGAGATCTACGACTACTCGATGACCGGGCCGGATCCGCTGCGCGAGCTGATCCAGCACTTCGGACTACAGACCATTCCCATGGATGCCGAGCAGGTGCAGTTCGGCGGCGAACTCCTCGACGACGTGCCGGGCATGCGCCGCAAATACGGCGCCAAGACCGCGGACGCGATCGAAGCGTTCCGCAAGCGCTGCGCCGAGGCAATGACGCCGATCGAATATTACGAGGGCGTCGGCGCGCACGACAACGAGAACCCCTGGGCCTACAAGACCGCCGAGCAGGTGCTCGACGAGGAGGTCGAGGACGAAACAGCAAAGCGCTTCTTCAAGGTGATGGCGCGCTCGGACCTCGCCACCGAGAGTCACAACACCAACGGCCTCAACGCGCTCAAGAACTATCTGATGGACGTCGACGGCTATATCGGCCTCTATTCCATCCAGAACGGCAACGAGCAGCTGATCGAATGCCTGCAGTCGGAGGTCAACGCCGATATCCAGCTCAATCACCGCGTGCTCACCGTCGGCAAGGCGCCGACCGGTCGCTACCAGCTCAAGATGATGAACGGCAAGGGACCGGAGACGCGGGACTTCGATCTCGTGCTGATGTGCCTGCCGCATTCCTGGCTTTCCACCGTCAGCTGGGAAGGCGAGCAGCTCCGCAAGTCGATGGTCAAGCACGTCTCCTACTTCGACCGTCCCGCGCACTACCTCCGCGTCTCGATCCTGTTCGACACGCCGTTCTGGGGCGACAAGATCGCCGGCGCGTGGTTCATGTCGGAGGCCTTCGGTGGCTGCTGCGTCTACAACGAGGGCGCGCGCCACGACGTCGGCAAGCACGGCGTCTTGAACTGGCTGATCCCCGGCTCCGATGCGCTGGCCTTCGCCAATTTGTCGGACCAGGAGCTGATCGATGCCGCGCTGAAATCGCTGCCGGCCTCGCTCGGCGACGCGCGCGCGCATTGCATGGAAGGCAAGATCCACCGCTGGCTGTCGTCGGTGAACGCGATTCCGGGCGGTCTGCCCGTGCGCGACGTCATGACCAATCACCGGCCCGAGCCGAAGGAGCACCCCGGCATCGTGGTGGTCGGCGACTATCTGTTCGACTCGACGCTGAATGGCCTGCTCGATTCCTCCGACGCGGCGACCGACATCATCCTGACCGAGATGATGCGCCTGCGCCGCGAGCGCGCGCAGGACGACAAGCCGCTCTCCGACAAGGTCGATCGCGAGTATTTCGAGAACTATCGCGGCCTCGGCCCCTACGGCGAGGCGTGGCGTCACTTCACCGATCCCGATTACCTGGCCAAGCTGATCGGCATCGTCTGGGGCAAGACCGAGGGCGCCAAGCTATTGGTCGCGGGCTCGGCCAGCGGTGAGCTGGTCGGTGCGCTGCGCGATCGCGGCATCGACGCCTTCGGCATCGAGAACAACCGCGCCATCCACGCCAAAACGCCGAAGGCGCTCAAGAAATACAACAAGCTCGGCTCGATCACCGACATGCCGTTCAAGAACGGCGCGTTCGATTTCGTGTTCGAGACCAGCCTCTGCCACGTTTCCCCGAAGCAGGTGGTCCGCGCGATCCGGGAGCTGAACCGCGTGGTCAAGACCGGCCTCGTGTTCGGCTCGATCACCTCGGACATGGCTTCAGTGGTGATCGACCGCTATGACCTGTTGCGCGGGGTCAAGAGAAGCTCGGCACCTGGTGGGAATGGTCCGAGCTGTTCTTCGGCAACGGCTTCGACCTGTCGATGCACCGCAAGGACTGCAGCGACGCGCTCTGGGAGGCGACGCTCGCCGCCAACAAGGGCCCGGGTCAGTGGTATGCCGACGCCGACTCCTTGCGCTATTCCTTTTTCGACAAGGTCGAGGACGAGGAAGACGACTAGCCGCTTCGAGCGGGCGCCTTCGCCAATTGTTTTGCCGAATTCATCTTGATCGCATAGAATCGGTGCAATGGCGGTTGCCGCTATTTTCTGCTTTCTCTGCGGTCATGCCGGCCGTCAGCATCGGTTGGTTTCATGGCATCCAAGCCTCTCTCGCCCGACAACCAGAAGCTTGCCGCGGAAGACGCGGCCGAGCTCGACGACAAGCTCGCCTCCACTGCCAAGCCGGATCTCGAAGGAGACGAGGACGATGAAGAAGAGGAGGATGACGAGCTGGAGCTCGATGACGACGATGAGGACGAGGATCTCGTCGTCTTTACCGCGCGCGAAGCCGCCGGCGCGCTCGCGACCATCCTGGGTTTCGTCAAACCTTATCTGACGAACTACAAGCGGATGCTGTCATTCGTGGCGTTCGGCGTCTTCGTCGAGACCCTGTTCAATGTCATCATGCCACTCAGCCTGAAGTTCCTGATCGACGATGCGCTCGGCGAGGAGGATTTCCAGGCGCTGTACAAGATCCTCGGCGTGCTCGCGGTCGCCGGCATCTTCACCTCGATCGTCGCGATCTGGTACGAGCGCTGGGATGCGCGGCTCGCGGCCTGCATCATCTCCGACGTCCGCAAACGGCTGTTCGAGCATGTCCAGGACCTGCCGGCGGCCTATTTCGGCCGCACCAAGCGCGGCGAAATCCTGTCGCGCTTCTCCGTCGACCTCGCGGCCTTCGAGGGCTCGGTCAAGACCTTTGCCAACAGCGCGGCACTGCCGTTCCTGGAGTTGATCGCGGGGATCATCCTGATGGTGTTCCTGAACTGGCAGCTCGCGGTGGTTGCGCTGCTGGTGTTTCCGATCACGCTGATCGGTCCGCGCATGCTCACGCCGAAGGCTGTTCAGGCGAACTACGAGCAGAAGCTCAACGAGTCCGCGCTGCTCGGCATGGTGCAGGAGAACGTGGCGGCGCAGGCCGTGATCAAGGCTTTCAGCCTGCAACGCCGGATGTTCGGCTTCTTCAAGTTCCGTAACGACGAGACACGAAACAGGATGGCCTCGGCGGCGTTCCTGTCGACCATGGTGGAGCGGACGGTCACCATCTCGGTGCTGCTCTTGCATATCGTCGTGCTCGCGATCGGCGCGTATCTGGCGACCAAGGGCCAGATCACCATCGGCACCTTCGTCACCTTCGAGAGCGCGTTCTGGGAGGTGTCCTACAACATCGCCCATGTGATGCATTTCATTCCCGTGTCGATCTCCTCGGCAGCCGCGATCCGTCACATGCAGGAACTGCTCGACGAGCCCACGCGCAGCGCCGATCGTGCCGGCGCGCCCGACCTGCCGCGCATCACCAACGACATCACCTTCGACCACGTGTCGTTCCAGTACCAAGGCAGCCAGACGCCGGTGCTGGACAATCTCAGCCTCAAGCTCAATGTCGGCAAGCGCATCGCCATCGTCGGCCCCTCGGGCTCCGGCAAGAGCACGCTGCTGAACCTGATCCTGCGGCTCTACGTACCGGACGAGGGCCGCGTCACCATCGACGGCGTCGACGTCCGCAAGGTGACGCTGGATTCGCTGCGCCGGAGCATGGCGGTGGTGTTCCAGGAGAACATGCTGTTCAACATGTCGATCCGCGAGAACATCCGGCTCGGCAAGGAGGGCGCGACCGACGAGGAGGTGGAGGAGGCGGCCAGGAAGGCCGAGATCCACCGCTACATCATGAGCCTGCCGCAGCGATACGACACGCCGGTGGGCGAGCGCGGCGATACCTTGTCGGGCGGCCAGCGCCAGCGTATCGCGATCGCGCGCGCGGTCATCCGTAATCCCTCCGTGCTGCTGCTGGACGAAGCCACCTCGGCACTCGACCAGACCACGGAAGCCGCGATCAACCGCACGCTGCTGAAGGTCGCCAAGGGCCGCACCATGATCTGGTCGACCCACCGCCTGTCCTCGGTGGTCGAGATGGACGAGATCATCGTGATTTCAGGGGGCAGGGCGATCGAGCGCGGCTCGCATGCCGAGCTGCTGGCCACGAATGGCACCTATCGCAAGCTGTGGAACGACCAGACCCACCAGCCGCATGGCGCGGCGGCTCACGTCGATGAGGACAGCGACGAGGATGAAGACGACCTCGACGAGGATGATGAGGACGACGAGGAGGAGTGACCGAGGAAGTTCGGCTCCAGATGAACTGCGCCTCCAAGCGGCCGCAATAGCCCCTGAACCGACCAGGCAATGAAGCGTGCCCAGCGCTGCGCCGTCCAGTAAGGGCTCGTCGCAATCGAGACCGAGCGGAAGTCGAACGCCTTCGCCGCCGACCATTCATCACACTCCCGCTTGACCGGATCTGCGTAGAATTCGGCGATCTTGCTTGTGTCCATCCCGTCGGAGGCCAGCCACATCCGGGATGTAGACGTTGCAGAGCCGCTCGACGTCGGTGAAGACCTTGTCGCAGCCGGTGCCGGCGACGGGGCAGGAGGTCGAGAAAGCATCGCCCACCAGCACGAGGCCGGGCTGGCCGCTTGCATCGTTCACATAGAGATCGACCGGGCGGATTTTCAGCTCACCGGGAATGTCGAATGGGCCGGTGATGCGCTTGAGCCGTGTCAGCGCGGCGTTCAGCGTCTCGGCTGGCGCGCGGCGCAGCTCACGCAGCCAGAGATCGTCGAAGCCACGATAGACGAACAAATTGGCGCGCATCCGCGTCCCGATCGGAAACAGCGTGAGGTAGGGGATGCGGTCGCTCGGCCATTCCGAGAAATAGGTCAGCGCCGGGAAGTCGAACTAATCCCGTCCCGCGGGCACCACGTCGAACCCGATCGAAATCGAATGGCAGGCACTGACGATTTTCCGCGCGATTCCCAGCTGATGGCGCAGGCCGACGTTGAGGCCGTTGGCGAGCACGACCAGCCGGGCGGAGATCAGCTCGTCATTGGAGAGAGTGATCTTCTGCCGCTCCGCGCTCGTCTCGACCGAAACGGCCTTGGCGCAAATGCGCTCGACACCGGCAGGAATTTCGTCGCGGACGGCGTTGACGAGCGAATCGTAGAGGATGTTGAACTGCCGGCTTGGCGCCTTGTCGAGGAGGCGGCCGAATCGCGCGATCCAGTTCTCGCCCACGAAGGTCGCGCGGCGCAGCACCGATTCGGCGATTCCGGTCCGCAAGAATCGCTCGACTTGCGTGTGACCGCAGATTTTTTCGACTCGAAAGTCCGCCGAATAGCTCTCATGCGGATCAATCAAGACGGTCGACATGCCGCTACGGCCGAGCATCGCGGCTGCGGTCGAGCCGGACAATCCCCCGCCGATAATGGGCAATGTCCGTGTACCGCATGGCGCAAATCTCTGCCGAAGGCGGCACATTGACGCTCCAACAGGAAAAAAAGCCTGAGCGAGGGTCATAAAAGTATATTTGACCCGGATGTAAATAGGTTCCAGTAGCGGAACATGCTCTTCGTTCCCATATCGGGAGGACGCAGCGAGGCGGCCAGAAAGCGAATTCGACAGGCGCGGGAAGCGCTTCTGACTGTCGTTTCGCCTTGACTTGACCGACACCCACTTATAGAAAGCGGCCACTTAACGACAGGCGGTGAGCATCGCCAGCGTCGGAACGGGCCACCCGTTTGATCCCTCTGGGGATCACCAAGACGGGCACCAACCTCGACGAATGCCGCTCAAACGCTGTCGATCATAGCTAGGCAATGCCAGTGCGATTTTAGGTCTCTTGAGCATGTTCTCTCGAGATCGAATTCGGATGCATGACCTCGATGCGCGGTCCGCAGCTTTAAGCTGACCGGTCCAAATGTCGCGGTCCTCTGTGGCGTCGAAGCGCTTTCCGCTCAGTGATGAGTGGTTGGCGCGATTTCGCTTTGTGCGGTTTGTCAGCGGAAGGCGGCCCCTCGGGCGGGTAGTCCGGAGAATTTGCGGACCCGGTGACGGGCTGCGGCAAGACAGCGGACCCGAAAGGGGCCGCGGCGAACACAAAAGGGTAAGGCCAGGATGCCGACGATCAACCAGCTGATCGCTCAACCGCGGGAAGTGCAGAAGTCGCGTAAGAAGGTGCCGGCGCTGCAGCAGTCCCCGCAGAAGCGCGGCGTTTGCACGCGCGTCTACACCACGACCCCGAAGAAGCCGAACTCGGCGCTTCGTAAGGTCGCCAAGGTGCGCCTGACCAACGGCTTCGAGGTGATCGGCTACATCCCCGGTGAAGGCCATAACCTCCAGGAGCATTCGGTGGTCATGATCCGCGGCGGTCGCGTCAAGGACTTGCCCGGCGTGCGCTACCACATCCTCCGCGGCGTTCTGGATACCCAGGGGCGTCAAGAACCGTAAGCAGCGTCGTTCGAAGTACGGCGCCAAGCGTCCGAAGTAAGCGGGAACCAGGTCCATGTCTCGTCGCCATTCTGCTGAAAAGCGTGAAGTCCTTCCCGATCCGAAGTTCGGGAACATCATCGTCACGAAGTTCATGAACTCGGTGATGTACGCCGGCAAGAAGTCGGTCGCTGAGGGCATCGTCTACGGTGCGTTCGGCCTCATCGAAAGCAAGACCAAGCTGAGCCCGCTCGGCGTGTTCGAGCAGGCACTCGAGAACGTCATGCCGACGATCGAAGTGCGCTCCCGCCGCGTCGGTGGCGCGACCTACCAGGTTCCGGTCGAAGTTCGCACGGTGCGCCGTCAGGCGCTGGGCATTCGTTGGCTGATCTCGGCTGCGCGCGATCGCAACGAGAAGACGATGACCGAGCGGCTCTCTGCGGAGCTCCTGGACGCGTCGAACAACCGGGGTAACGCCGTCAAGAAGCGCGAAGACGTGCACCGGATGGCGGAAGCCAACCGCGCCTTCTCGCACTATCGCTGGTAACGGCGACACACGGAATCTAAGGAACACTCCATGCCCCGCGTTCATGCCATAGAGAATTACCGCAACTTCGGTATCATGGCGCATATCGATGCCGGCAAGACCACGACCACCGAGCGCATCCTCTACTACACCGGCAAGAGCCACAAGATCGGCGAAGTGCACGAAGGTGCGGCGACGATGGATTGGATGGAGCAGGAGCAGGAGCGCGGCATCACGATTACGTCGGCCGCGACCACTGCGTTCTGGGAAGGCAAGCGTCTCAACATCATCGACACTCCCGGCCACGTCGACTTCACCATTGAAGTCGAGCGCAGCTTGCGCGTGCTCGACGGCGCCGTGTGCGTGCTCGACTCCAACCAGGGCGTCGAGCCCCAGACCGAGACCGTCTGGCGTCAGGGCGACAAGTACAAGGTTCCGCGCATCGTCTTCGCCAACAAGATGGATAAGACCGGCGCCGACTTCTACAAGTGCATGCAGGACATTATCGATCGTCTCGGCGCAAAGCCGATCGCGATCCAGCTTCCGATCGGCTCCGAGAACAACTTCAAGGGCCTGGTCGATCTCGTTCGTATGAAGGGCGTGGTCTGGGAAGAAGAGAAGCTCGACGCCAAGTTCGTCGACATCGATATTCCCGAGGACATGGTCGAGAAGGCCAAGGAATATCGCGAGAAGCTGTTGGAAGCCGCCGTCGAACTCGACGACGAAGTTCTTGCCGCTTACCTCGATGGCAAGGAGCCCGAAGAGGCGACGTTGAAGCGCTTGATCCGCAAGGCCGTGCTGACTGGCGCGTTCTTCCCGGTATTGTGCGGCTCGGCGTTCAAGAACAAGGGCGTGCAGCCCTTGCTCGACGCGGTCGTGGATTACCTGCCGTCGCCGGTCGACGTGCCCGCCATCAAGGGCGTCGATGAAGACGGCAACGAGATCGTTCGTCTGCCGGACGACAAGGAGCCGCTGGCTCCCTGTTGGCGTTCAAGATCATGGACGACCCGTTCGTCGGCACCATCACCTTCTGCCGCATCTATTCCGGCACGCTGCTGTCGGGTACCGGCGTCATCAATTCGACGCGCGACCGCAAGGAGCGCATCGGCCGCATGTTGCTGATGCATGCGAACAACCGCGAAGACATCAAGGAAGCCTATGCCGGCGACATCGTCGCGCTGGCTGGCCTGAAGGAAGCGCGCACCGGTGACACGCTGTGCGATCCCGACAAGTCGGTGATCCTCGAAAAGATGGAATTCCCCGAGCCGGTCATCGAGATCGCGATCGAGCCGAAGTCGAAGGCCGACCAGGAAAAGCTGGGCGTGGCGCTGGCGAAGCTCGCCGCGGAGGATCCGTCCTTCCGCGTGTCGACCGACCAGGAGTCCGGCCAGACCATCCTCAAGGGCATGGGCGAACTGCATCTCGACATCAAAGTCGACATCCTCCGTCGTACCTACAAGGTCGACGCGAACATCGGTGCGCGCCGCAGGTGGCGTTCCGTGAGCGCGTCACCAAGAAGGCCGAAGTCAAGTACACCCACAAGAAGCAGACCGGCGGTACCGGCCAGTTCGCCGAAGTGTCGATCGTGGTCGAGCCGAACGAGCCCGGCAAGGGCTACGAGTTCGAATCCAAGGTCGTTGGCGGTTCGGTGCCGAAGGAATACATCCCCGGCGTCGAAAAGGGCCTCAACAGCGTGATGGGTTCGGGCGTGGTCGCCGGCTTCCCGGTCGTGGACGTCAAGGTGACGCTGGTCGACGGCAAGTATCACGACGTCGACTCGTCGGCGCTCGCCTTCGAAATCGCTTCGCGTGCTGCATTTCGCGAGGCCTTGCAGAAGGGCAAGTCCGTCCTGCTCGAGCCGATCATGAAGGTCGAAGTGGTGACCCCGGAAGACTACACCGGCTCGGTCATCGGCGACCTGAATTCCCGGCGCGGTCAGATCCAGGGTCAGGACATGCGCGGCAACGCCAACGTCATCAACGCGATGGTGCCGCTCATGAACATGTTCGGTTACGTGAATAACCTGCGCTCGATGAGCCAGGGTCGCGCGACCTTCACCATGCAGTTCGACCACTACGCAGAAGCGCCGGCCAACGTGTCGGCAGAAGTCCAAAAGAAGTTTGCCTGATTGTCGTCGGTCTCGAACTGACGATTGAACGGAGAGTCAAATGGCCAAAGCAAAGTTTGAACGTAACAAGCCGCACTGTAATATCGGCACCATCGGTCACGTCGACCATGGCAAGACGTCGCTGACCGCGGCGATCACCAAGGTCCTCGCCGAAGCGGGCGGTGCGACGTTCACGGCGTACGACCAGATCGACAAGGCGCCGGAAGAGAAGGCGCGCGGCATCACGATCTCGACGGCGCACGTCGAGTACGAGACCAAGAACCGCCATTACGCGCACGTCGACTGCCCCGGCCACGCCGACTACGTGAAGAACATGATCACCGGCGCCGCCCAGATGGATGGCGGAATCCTGGTTGTGTCGGCTGCTGACGGCCCGATGCCGCAGACCCGCGAGCACATCCTGCTCGCCCGCCAGGTCGGCGTGCCTGCGCTCGTCGTGTTCCTCAACAAGTGCGATATGGTCGACGATCCGGAGCTGCTGGAGCTCGTCGAGCTCGAAGTCCGCGAGTTGCTCTCGAAGTACGACTTCCCGGGCGACAAGATTCCGATCATCAAGGGCTCGGCGCTCGCCGCTCTCGAAGATTCCGACAAGAAGCTCGGCCACGAGGCCATCCTCGAGCTGATGAAGGCCGTCGACGAGTACATCCCGCAGCCGGAGCGTCCGGTCGACCTGCCGTTCCTGATGCCGGTTGAAGACGTGTTCTCGATCTCGGGCCGCGGCACCGTCGTGACCGGCCGTGTCGAGCGCGGCATCGTCAAGGTCGGCGAGGAAATCGAGATCGTCGGTCTGCGCGCCACGCAGAAGACGACCGTCACCGGCGTCGAAATGTTCCGCAAGCTGCTCGATCAGGGCCAGGCCGGCGACAACATCGGTGCGCTGCTTCGCGGTACCAAGCGCGAGGACGTCGAGCGCGGCCAGGTGCTGTGCAAGCCGGGTTCGGTCAAGCCGCACACCAAGTTCAAGGCTGAGGCCTACATCCTCACGAAGGAAGAGGGCGGTCGCCACACTCCGTTCTTCACCAACTACCGTCCGCAGTTCTACTTCCGCACCACCGACGTGACCGGTGTCGTGCATCTGCCGGAAGGTACCGAGATGGTGATGCCGGGCGACAACATCGCGATGGAAGTGCACCTGATCGTGCCGATCGCGATGGAAGAGAAGCTTCGCTTCGCGATCCGCGAAGGCGGCCGCACCGTCGGCGCCGGCGTCGTCGCCTCGATCATCGAGTAATTACGAGAATAGGGATCGGCGAATAGCGAATGTGACCTTCGCTATTCGCTATTCGCCACCCCACTGAAGAGAGACCACGGCAATGAACGGCCAAAATATTCGTATCCGTCTCAAGGCGTTCGACCATCGTATCCTCGATACGTCGACCCGCGAGATCGTGAACACGGCGAAGCGCACCGGCGCGCAGGTCCGCGGACCCATTCCGCTGCCTACCCGCATCGAGAAGTTCACCGTCAACCGTTCGCCGCACGTCGACAAGAAGAGCCGCGAGCAGTTCGAGATGCGCACCCACAAGCGCCTGCTCGACATCGTCGATCCGACCCCGCAGACCGTCGATGCTTTGATGAAGCTCGACCTGGCCGCCGGTGTCGACGTCGAGATCAAGCTCTAAGATTTTTGGATCACGTTCGCACCTAGCGGACAGAAAGAACAGGAAGCACGCCGATGCGCTCCGGAGTGATCGCACAAAAGGTCGGGATGACGCGGGTCTTTACAGAGGCCGGCGAACATATCCCCGTGACCGTGCTGAAGCTCGGCAATTGCCAGGTCTTAGGCCACCGCACTGAAGAGAAGAACGGTTATGTCGCTCTCCAGCTTGGTTCTGGCAGCCGCAAGACCGTTTACATGCCCAAGGCGGAGCGCGGCCAGTTCGCGGTCGCCAAGGTCGAGCCGAAGCGGCAAGTCGAGGAATTCCGCGTCTCCGCGGATCAGATGATCCCCGTCGGTGCCGAGATCCTGGCCGACCACTTTGTCGTCGGTCAGTTCGTCGACGTCACCGGTACTTCGGTCGGTAAGGGTTTTGCCGGCGGTATGAAGCGCTGGAACTTCGGCGGTCTGCGCGCCACCCACGGTGTGTCGGTCTCGCACCGTTCGATCGGTTCGACCGGTGGCCGTCAGGACCCCGGCAAGACCTGGAAGAACAAGAAGATGGCCGGCCACATGGGTGTCGACCGCATCACCACGCTCAACCTTCGAGTTGTCCAACTCGATGTCGAGCGCGGTCTGATCCTCGTCGAAGGCGCCGTTCCCGGCTCCAAGGGCGGTTGGATCCGCGTGCGCGACGCTGTCAAGAAGCCGCTGCCGAAGGAAGCTCCGAAGCCCGGCAAGTTCAAGGTTGCTGGCGAAGCGGACGCTGCTCCGGCTGCGCAGGAGGCGTGAGATGGAATTGAAGGTCACGACCCTCGAAGGTAAGGAAGCCGGCTCGGTCCAGCTTTCCGACACCATTTTCGGCCTCGAGCCGCGCCAGGACATCATTGCACGTTGCGTGCAGTGGCAGCTCAACAAGCGCCAGGCCGGTACGCACAAGACCAAGGGCCGCGCCGAGATCTGGCGCACCGGCAAGAAGATGTACAAGCAGAAGGGCACCGGCGGTGCTCGTCACGGTTCGGCCCGTGTGCCGCAGTTCCGCGGCGGCGGTCGTGCCTTCGGTCCGGTGGTGCGTTCGCACGCCACCGACCTGCCGAAGAAGGTCCGTGCGCTCGCTCTCAAGCATGCGCTCTCGGCCAAGGCCAAGGACGGCGATCTCGTCGTGATCGACAAGGCCGCGCTTGAAGCTGCCAAGACCAAGGCGCTGCTGGGCCACTTCTCCGGCTTGGGCTTGACCAACGCGCTGATCATCGATGGTGCCGAGCTCAACAACGGCTTTGCCGCTGCTGCCCGCAACATCCCAAACATGGACGTGCTGCCGATCCAGGGCATCAACGTCTATGACATCCTGCGCCGTCGGAAGCTTGTTCTGACCAAGGCCGCCATCGATGCGCTGGAGGCGCGCTTCAAATGACGAAGAACATCGAGCCTCGCCATTACGACGTGATCCTGTCGCCGGTCGTGACCGAAAAAGCGACGATCGCCTCGGAGCACAACAAGGTGCTGTTCAAGGTGGCCGCGAAGGCGACCAAGCCGCAGATCAAGGAAGCGATCGAGAAGCTGTTCGACGTCAAGGTCAAGAGCGTCAACACGCTGGTCCGCAAGGGCAAGACGAAGATCTTCCGCGGCAATCTCGGCTCGCAGTCGAACTCCAAGCGCGCGATCGTGACTCTCGAAGAGGGTCACCGGATCGACGTGACCACCGGTCTGTAAGGTCGCACGACGATGGCACTGAAGACATTCAATCCCACGACGCCGGGGCCAGCGCCAGCTGGTCATGGTCGATCGTTCGGCTCTCTACAAGGGCAAGCCGGTCAAGGCGCTCACCGAAGGCAAGCATTCCTCTGGCGGCCGCAACAACACCGGTCGCATCACCGTGCGCTTCCGTGGCGGTGGTCACAAGCGGACGCTGCGCACCGTCGATTTCAAGCGTGAGAAGATCGACGTTCCCGCGACCGTCGAGCGGCTGGAATACGATCCGAACCGCAGCGGCTTCATCGCGCTGATCAAGTATCAGGATGGCGAGCAGGCCTACATCCTGGCGCCGCAGCGCCTGGCCGTGGGCGACACCATCGTCGCCGGCAACTACGTCGACGTGAAGCCGGGCAACGTCATGCCGCTCGGCAACATGCCGGTCGGCACGATCATCCACAACATCGAGCTCAAGATCGGGAAAGGCGGCCAGCTCGCCCGTTCCGCGGGTACCTATGCCCAGCTCGTCGGTCGCGACCAGGACTACGTGATCATCCGCCTGAATTCGGGCGAGCAGCGCCTGGTGCACGGCCGTTGCCGCGGCACGATCGGCGCGGTGTCGAACCCGGATCACATGAACACCTCGATCGGCAAGGCCGGCCGCAACCGCTGGCTGGGCCGCAAGCCGCACAACCGCGGCGTTTCGATGAACCCGATCGACCATCCGCACGGCGGTGGTGAAGGTCGGACCTCGGGCGGTCGCCACCCGGTCACTCCGTGGGGCAAGCCGACCAAGGGCAAGAAGACCCGCTCCAACAAGTCGACCAACAAATTCATTCTCCTAAGCCGCCACAAGCGGAAGAAGTAAGGATCGCCGGACATGGTTCGTTCAGTCTGGAAAGGCCCGTTCGTCGAGGGTTCTCTGCTCAAGAAGGCAGATGCCGCGCGCGCGTCCGGCCGTCACGACGTCATCAAGATCTGGAGCCGTCGCTCGACGATCCTGCCGCAATTCGTCGGCCTGACCTTCGGCGTTTACAACGGTCAGAAGCACGTGCCGGTGGCCGTCAACGAGGAAATGGTCGGTCACAAGTTCGGCGAGTTCTCGCCGACCCGGACCTTCCATGGCCACTCCGGCGACAAGAAAGCCAAGAGGGCTTGAGGATTAAACTATGAGCAAACCTAAGCGCGAACGGAGCCTCGCCGAGAACGAGGCCAAGGCGGTCGCCCGGATGCTTCGGGTGAGCCCGCAGAAGCTCAACCTGGTCGCCCAGCTCATTCGCGGCCGGAAGGCGGCTTCTGCTCTTGCCGATCTGCAGTTTTCGCGCAAGCGGATCGCGGTTGACGTGAAGAAGTGCCTGGAATCGGCTATCGCGAATGCCGAGAACAATCACGACCTCGACGTCGACGATCTCGTCGTGGCGCAGGCCTTCGTCGGCAACGGCCTGGTGATGAAGCGCTTTGCCGCCCGCGGCCGTGGCCGCTCGGGCCGTGTCTACAAACCATTTTCGCAGCTGACGATCATCGTTCGTCAGGTCGAAGCCGAAGCAGCGGCTTAAGGGACGCAGGAGCACACGATGGGTCAAAAGATCAATCCGATCGGTCTGCGTCTCGGCATCAACCGGACCTGGGATTCCCGCTGGTTCGCCGGCAAGCAGGAATACGGCAAGCTGTTGCACGAGGACGTCAAGATCCGCGAGATCCTGCACAAGGAGCTCAAGCAGGCGGCTGTAGCCCGCATCGTGATCGAGCGTCCGCACAAGAAGTGCCGCGTCACCATCCACTCGGCTCGTCCGGGCGTGGTGATCGGCAAGAAGGGCGCCGACATCGACAAGCTGCGCAAGAAGGTCGCGGACATCACTTCGTCCGACGTCGTCATCAACATCGTCGAAATCCGCAAGCCGGAGCTCGATGCGACGCTGGTGGCGGAATCGATCGCGCAGCAGCTGGAGCGCCGCGTGGCGTTCCGCCGCGCCATGAAGCGCGCCGTTCAGTCGGCGATGCGTCTCGGCGCGGAAGGCATCCGCATCAACTGCTCGGGGCGTCTCGGCGGCGCGGAAATCGCGCGCATGGAGTGGTATCGCGAAGGTCGCGTGCCGCTGCACACGCTGCGGGCCGACATCGACTACGGCGTTGCGACCGCGTTCACGACCTTCGGCACCTGCGGCGTCAAAGTCTGGATCTTCAAGGGCGAGATCCTCGAGCACGATCCGATGGCCCAGGACAAGAGAATGGCCGAAGGCGAGACTGGTGGCGGCGGCGATCGCGGCGGCCGGCAGCGCCGAGATAACGCGGCCTGAGGCCAGCACAGAGAATTTGAGGGCTTGAAGCCATGATGCAACCTAAGAAGACGAAGTTCCGGAAGGCGCATAAAGGCCGCATCCACGGCGTTGCGTCTTCGGGCGCGACGTTGGCCTTTGGCCAGTTCGGCCTGAAGGCGACCGAGCCTGAGCGCGTCACCGCGCGCCAGATCGAAGCCGCTCGCCGCGCGCTGACCCGCCACATGAAGCGCGCCGGCCGCGTCTGGATCCGCGTGTTCCCCGACGTTCCCGTGTCGAAGAAGCCCGCCGAAGTCCGCATGGGCTCCGGCAAGGGCGCGCCGGAACTGTGGGTCGCGCGCGTCAAGCCGGGCCGGGTGCTGTTCGAGATCGACGGCGTCAACACCCAGACCGCGCGTGAAGCGCTGACCCTGGCGGCAGCCAAGCTGCCGATCAAGACGCGCTTCGTCGAGCGCATTGCGGAGTAATGGCCATGGCCCAGATGAAGATCGAAGACATCCGCGCGTTGAGCCCCGATCAGCAGGATGACGCCATCCTGAACCTGAAGAAGGAGCGTTTCAACCTGCGCTTCCAGCGCGCCACCGGGCAGCTCGAGAACACCTCGCGCCTGCGCGAGGCCCGCCGTGACATCGCCCGGATCAAGACCGTCGCCGCGCAGACGCGCGCGAAGAAGAAGTAAGAGGCTAACGAAGATGCCGAAACGTACTTTGCAGGGCGTGGTCGTCAGCGACAAGCAAGCCAAGACCATCGTGGTGCGCGTCGATCGCCGCTTCACACACCCGATCTACAAGGGAAGACGATCCGCCGTTCGAAGAACTACCACGCGCACGACGAGAGCAACGAGTTCAAGCCGGGCGACATGGTGTGGATCGAGGAATCGAAGCCGGTTTCGAAGTTGAAGCGCTGGGTCGTGATCCGGGGCGAACACAAGAAAAGCGCCTGATCTGTTGGCTTTAGCCGACTGACTTCAGGGAAATGTTGAGCGCCGGCTGGGCTGGCGCAAAGAGAAGAGGACGAGGTGCATCAATGATTCAGATGCAGACCAACCTCGACGTGGCCGACAATTCTGGCGCACGCCGTGTCATGTGTATCAAGGTGCTCGGAGGCTCCAAGCGCCGCTACGCCACGATCGGCGACATCATCGTCGTCTCGATCAAGGAAGCAATTCCGCGTGGCAAGGTGAAGAAGGGCGACGTGATGAAGGCCGTCGTGGTGCGCGTCCGCAAGGACATCCGCCGCGCTGACGGTTCGGTCATCCGCTTCGACCGGAACGCTGCCGTTCTGATCAACAATCAGTCCGAGCCGGTCGGCACCCGTATCTTCGGGCCCGTGCCGCGCGAGCTGCGCGCCAAGAACCACATGAAGATCATCTCGCTCGCGCCGGAGGTGCTGTGATGGCCGCGAAAATCCGCAAAGGCGACAAGGTCATCGTGCTGACCGGCCGCGATAAGGGTCGCACCGGCGAGGTGTTCGAAGTGCGCCCCGATGCCGGCACCGCGCTCGTGCGTGGCGTCAACATGGTCAAGCGTCACCAGAAGCAGACGCAGGCCCAGGAGGGCGGCATCATCTCGAAAGAGTCGCCGATCCAACTGTCCAACATCGCGTATGTCGGCAAGGACGGAAAGCCGACCCGCGTCGGATTCAAGATTCTGGCGGACGGCAAGAAGGTCCGCATCGCCAAGAGCTCGGGAGCTGAGATCGATGGCTGAGGCCGCTTACACGCCGCGCCTGCGCGCGGAATTCGACGCGAAGATCCGGACGGAAATGACCGAGAAGTTCGGTTATGATAACGTCATGCAGGTTCCGCGTCTCGACAAGGTCGTGCTGAACATGGGCGTTGGCGATTCCGTCAACGACCGGAAGAAGGCCGAGAACGCCGCTGCCGAATTGACCCAGATCGCCGGCCAGAAGGCGATCGTGACCTATTCGCGCGTCGCGATCGCGACCTTCAAGTTGCGTGAGAACCAGCCGATTGGCTGCAAGGTCACGCTGCGCAAGGCCCGCATGTACGAGTTCATCGATCGCCTGGTGACGGTCGCGCTGCCGCGCGTCCGAGATTTCCGTGGCCTGAATCCGAAGAGCTTCGACGGTCGCGGCAACTATTCGCTCGGCCTCAAGGAACACATCATTTTCCCCGAGATCGACTTCGACAAGGTCACGGAATCGCGCGGTATGGACATCACCGTCTGCACCACGGCCAAGACCGACGACGAGGCGAGGGCCTTGTTGACCGCTTTCAATTTCCCGTTCCGGCAGTGAGACGCTGACGTAAAGCCTCTCAAACGCGGATACCCAGGAGCCAAGCATGGCAAAGAAGAGTTCAGTCGAGAAGAACAACCGGCGCAAGCGGATGACGAAGAACGCCGCCCCGAAGCGCGCGCGGTTGAAGGCGATCATCGCCGACAAGACGCTGCCGATGGAGGAGCGGTTCGCCGCGACCCTGAAGCTTGCGGAAATGCCGCGTAATTCGTCGGCCACCCGCATCCGTCTGCGTTGCGAGCTGTCGGGCCGTTCGCGCTCGAATTATCGCTTGACCAAACTGTCCCGCATCGCAATGCGGGACCTTGGCTCCAGGGGCATGGTCCCGGGCCTCGTGAAGTCCAGCTGGTAAGGAGGGTCGTTTAGATGTCTACGCACGATCCAATCAGCGATCTGATCACTCGTATCCGCAACGCGCAGATGCGTTCCAAGAGCAAGGTCTCCACGCCTGGTTCGAAGATGCGCGAGAACGTGCTCGAGGTTCTCAAGACCGAGGGCTACATCCGCGGTTACGCCACGCTCGAGCACTCCTCCGGGCCGCAGCGAGATCGAGATCGAGCTGAAGTATTTCGACGGCGAGCCCGTCATCCGCGAGATCGAACGAGTCTCCAAGCCCGGGCGTCGTGTCTACGCCTCGGTGAAGGCTCTGCCGCGGGTCAACAACGGGCTCGGCATTTCGGTGTTGTCGACGCCGAAGGGGATCATGGCTGACCACAGTGCGCGCGAAGCGAATGTGGGCGGCGAAGTTCTCTTCACGGTGTTCTGAGAAGGATTTTTGATCCATGTCACGAGTTGGCAAAAGGCCGGTAGCGGTGCCGTCGGGTGTGACCGCGGCCGTCGACGGGCAGACCGTCAAGATGAAGGGGCCGAAGGGCCAGCTTCAATTCGTCGTCCATAGCGACGTCGAGGTGAAGCTCGAGGATGGCCAGGTCAAGGTGAACCCGCGGGTCGAGACCAACCGCGCACGGGCCCTGTACGGGACCGCTCGCGCTCAGGTCGCGAATCTGGTCGAAGGCGTTACCAAGGGCTTCGAGAAGAAGCTCGAAATCACCGGCGTCGGTTACCGCGCCGCGCTGCAGGGCAAGAACCTGCAGCTCGCGCTCGGCTACAGCCACGACGTGGTCTACGCGATCCCGGAAGGGATCACGATCACCGTGCCGAAGCCGACCGAGATCACGGTGACGGGCAGCGATATCCAGCGCGTCGGCCAGGTCGCCGCCGAGATTCGCTCCTATCGTCCGCCGGAGCCCTACAAGGGCAAGGGCGTGAAGTATGTTGGCGAATTCATCTTCCGCAAGGAAGGCAAGAAGAAGTAACGGAGCCGGTCATGTCGAAAGCCAAGGTTACGAATGCCCGGCGCAAGCGCAGTGTACGGCTGAAGCTTCGCCGCTCCGGTGGCGGCCGTCCGCGCCTGTCGGTGTTCCGCTCGTCCAAGCACATCTACGCCCAGGTCATCGACGACCTGAAGGGCGAGACGCTGGCCTCTGCCTCCTCGCTCGAGAAGTCGATGCGCGATGGCGGCAAGACCGGCGCCGATATCGATGCGGCGAAGGCGGTCGGCAAGCTGCTGGCCGAGCGCGCCGCCGAGAAGGGTGTCAAGGAAGTCGTGTTCGATCGCGGCAGCTATCTCTATCACGGGCGCGTCAAGGCTCTTGCCGACGCGGCGCGTGAGAGCGGGCTGAGCTTCTAACAGAATTTGAGGATTGAGGCGTAAGCCTCTGAAGGACTGGAAAAACCATGGCAGAACGCGAACAACGTGGTGGACGCGATCAACGCGGCGGCGGACGTGAACGCAGGGAAGAGCGCGACAGCGAGTTCGTCGACAAGCTCGTCCACATCAACCGCGTCGCCAAGGTCGTCAAGGGCGGCAAGCGCTTCGGTTTCGCAGCGCTGGTCGTGATCGGCGATCAGAAGGGCCGCGCCGGCTTCGGTCACGGCAAGGCGCGCGAAGTGCCTGAGGCGATCCGCAAGGCAACTGAATCCGCCAAGCGCAACCTGACACGCGTCTCGCTGCGCGAGGGCCGTACGCTGCATCACGACATCGCCGGCCGTCATGGCGCTGGGCGTGTCTACCTGCGCGCAGCCCCGGCCGGTACCGGTATCATCGCTGGCGGTCCGATGCGCGCCGTGTTCGAGACGCTCGGCGTTCAGGACGTGGTCGCGAAGTCGATCGGTTCCTCGAACCCGTACAACATGGTTCGCGCAACCTTCGACGCGCTGAAGCATCAGGATTCGCCGCGCTCGGTCGCTGCCCGCCGCAACATCAAGGTGTCCACCCTCCAGTCCCGCCGTATCGGTGGCGACGCCGAGGCGGTTGCCGAATAACGGAAGCTTTCGGAGTAGACGCCCATGGCCAAGAGTGCCGTTACGACCGCAAAGACGATCAAGCTCGAGCAGACTGGCAGCGCAATCCGCCGCCATCACTCGCAGCGTTCGACGCTGATCGGGCTCAAGCTCAACAAGATCGGCCGCACCAGCGAACTGCCGGACACTCCGGCGGTCCGCGGCATGATCTTGAAAGTTCACCATCTCGTTCGCATCGTCGACGAGAAGTAAGCAAAGGCGCACGATCCCGAAAAGCGGGGACCCGTTTTCGGTGAAGGTCATGCGCAAGAAACAAGGAGCAGGGCGATGAAGCTCAGCGATATCGCCGACAATGCCGGCTCGCGCAAGAAGCGCATGCGCGTCGGCCGCGGCATTGGTTCGGGCAAGGGCAAGCAGGCTGGCCGCGGTGGCAAGGGTCAGACCGCGCGTTCGGGCGTGCGCATCAAGGGTTTCGAAGGCGGCCAGATGCCGTTACATCGCCGTCTGCCGAAGCGCGGCTTCACGAATATCTTCCGGGTCGAGTTCGTCGAGATCAATCTCGACCGGCTCCAGGACGCGGTCGATGCCAAGAAGATCGACTCCGGCAGCGTCGTGAACGTCGAATCGCTGGTCAAGGCTGGCGTGCTCCGCCGCCCCAAGGGCGGCCTGCGGCTGCTCGGCCGCGGCGAGCTCAAGGCCAAGCTCAACATCGAAGTCCATGGTGCCACGAAGACCGCGATTGAAGCGGTCGAGAAGGCCGGCGGCTCGGTGAAGATCCTCGCGCCTGCCAAGGAAGAAGGCGAGGCGGCGTAACAACTGCGTCATTGGCCCGCGGTTCGCGGGCCTTTGCGCATGCGGGACGATGGACTTATCGAAGCCGTAGCCCCAGATAATGTCCGGTGTCCGGTATAATGTAGCCCGGCCGCGGGCATAACGGCGCAATAGGCGGCGGGAGAAAGTCCAAGATGGCCTCTGCAGCGGAACAACTGGCAGCCAATCTCAATTTCGGTGCGTTTGCCAAGGCCGACGAACTGAAGAAGCGCATCTGGTTCACCCTGGGTGCGCTGCTGGTTTATCGGCTCGGGACCTATATCCCGCTGCCCGGCATCGACCCCAACATCTGGGAGCAGGTGTTCCGCTCCCAGGCGGGCGGCATCCTCGGCATGTTCAACATGTTCGCCGGCGGCGGCATTCACCGCATGGCGATCTTTGCGTTGAACATCATGCCGTACATCTCGGCCTCGATCATCATTCAGCTTCTGACCACCGTCTCGCCCCAGCTCGAGGCGCTGAAGAAGGAAGGCGAGTCCGGCCGCAAGCTGCTGAACCAGTACACCCGTTATCTCACGGTGATTCTCGCGGCGTTCCAGTCCTACGGCATCGCGGTGGGCCTCGAAGGCGCCGGCAACGTCGTCAGCGACCCCGGCATGTTCTTCCGCCTGTCCACGGCGATCACGCTGACCGGCGGCACCATGTTCCTGATGTGGCTGGGCGAGCAGATCACCTCGCGAGGTATCGGCAACGGCATCTCCCTGATCATTCTCGCCGGCATCGTCGCCGAGCTGCCCGCGGCGCTCGCCAACATGCTCGAGCTCGGCCGTCAGGGTGCGATGTCGACCGGCCTGATCCTGGTTGTCATCATCATGGCGGTCGCCGTGATCGCCTTCATCGTGTTCATGGAGCGCGCCCAGCGCCGGCTCTTGATCCAGTATCCGAAGCGCCAGGTCGGCAACAAGATGTTCGAGGGCCAGTCCTCGCATCTGCCGCTCAAGCTCAACACCTCGGGCGTGATTCCCCCGATCTTCGCCTCCTCGCTGCTGCTGCTGCCGACCACGGTTGCGAACTTCAACGCGGGCAGCGGGCCGGAATGGTTCCAGTGGATCACCACCCAGCTCGGCCACGGCCGTCCGCTGTTCCTGATCATGTATCTGGCGCTGATCGTGTTCTTCGCCTTCTTCTACACAGCGATCGTGTTCAATCCGACCGAGACCGCGGACAATCTGAAAAAGCACGGCGGCTTCATTCCGGGCATTCGTCCCGGCGAGCGCACCGCGGAATATATCGATTACGTGCTGTCGCGCGTCACCGTGCTTGGCGCGGTCTATCTGGCGATCGTCTGCTTGATCCCGGAAATCCTGATCTCCTACGCCTCGGTGCCGTTCTATTTCGGCGGCACCTCGCTGCTGATCGTCGTCAGCGTCACCATGGACACGGTGGCGCAGGTGCAGGGCTATCTGCTGGCGCATCAGTACGAAGGCCTGATCCGGAAGTCGAAGCTGCGCGGCCGCCGCCGTTAAGCGCGGCGTCCTCTCGGGCGGCGCGACTGCGCCCCCGATTCGCCGCGCGAGCAACGCACGGCGCCTGCAGGGACGGCCAGCGAGCCATTCGGTCGCACCGGCAGAGCGGCTCTGCCTGTAGCGCAAACACTGATCTCAAAGGCCTTCTTGGCGTCCGGCCATTTGCTCCCCTATGATATGGGTAGCGGTGCGGCGCCGATTATGATTTGCACTGTAGTTGGACTTCAAAACACGGGTGCGCGACGTATCGCTCACCAATGCGGGGGGCGTATGCCGATGAGAATCATACTTCTGGGACCGCCGGGATCGGGCAAGGGGACCCAGGCGCAACTGCTGGTGCAGCGCTATGGCATCGTCCAGCTCTCGACCGGCGAGATGTTGCGCGCGGCCGTTGCGGCCGGAACGCCGGTCGGACTCAAGGCCAAGGAGATCATGGCCAGCGGCGGCCTCGTGCCCGACGATGTCGTGGTCGGAATCATCTCCGACCGGATCGATCAGCCGGACGCCAGAAACGGTTTCATCCTCGACGGTTTCCCGCGTACCGTGCCGCAGGCCGAGGCGCTGGATGAGCTGCTCAAGCACAAGCACCTCAAGCTCGACGCCGTGATCGAGCTCCGCGTCAACGAGAGCGCGCTCCTGAGTCGTGTCGAAACTCGCGTCGCCCAGATGCGGGAGCGCGGGGAGGAGGTCCGACTCGACGACACTCCGGAGGTTCTGACCAAGCGACTCGCCAGCTACCGCAACCAGACGGAACCGCTGATTCACTACTATTCCGAGCGGCGGAAGCTTTCGACCATCGACGGCATGATGGCCATCGACGAGGTCACCCGCGCCATTCATCGCCAGCTCCTGGCGCTCGGGGCGGTCGAGCCCAAGACGCATAGCAGGACCCGCGCCCGGAGCGCGGCCAAGGCGGCCCTGGCCAAAAAGGCGAGAGCGGCGAAGAAATCGGCCAAAAAGCCGAGCAGAACAGCCAAAAAGGCTGCGAAATCCGCCAAAAAGGCCGGCAAGAAGGCCGTGACGGGTGCCAAGAAGGCGGTCAGGAAAGCCGGCAAGAAGGCGACCAACAAAAAGACGACCAAAAAGACTGCCAAGAAGGCTGTCAAAAAGGGTGCCAAAAAGACTGCAAAAAAGGTCACGAAAAAGCGAGCCAAGCGCTAGCGGCGGTTGACGAAAGCCCCCTGAATCCCCTAATAAGCCCCGCATCCAAGTCGGATAGTTTAAAACGATGCCGGGCCCCAGGAAGACCAGGGGTGGGCGTCGTGTTCGCGTTTGTGAACACCTGCCCGAGAAACCAAGCACTTAAGGCCAGATTCCTGACGAGGGATCGGCGACAGGAGAGAAGGCCGTGGCCCGTATTGCCGGCGTGAACATTCCGACCAACAAGCGCGTTCTGATCGCGCTCCAGTACATCCATGGCATCGGCCAGAAGATTGCCGGTGAGATCATCGAGAAGGTGAAGATCCCCGAGGATCGTCGCGTCAATCAGCTCAGCGACGCCGAAGTGCTCCAGATCCGCGAAGTGATCGACCGCGACTATCTCGTCGAGGGCGACCTGCGTCGTGAGGTCGGCATCAACATCAAGCGTCTGATGGACCTCGGCTGCTATCGCGGCCTGCGCCATCGTCGCGGCCTGCCGGTGCGCGGCCAGCGTACCCACACCAATGCGCGCACGCGCAAGGGCCCGGCCAAGGCCATCGCCGGCAAGAAGAAGTAAGTTTTCGAATCCAGATCGCGGCGTGTGGCGAAAGGGGATGACCTGTTCGCCACGCGCCTTTCGTTCCATCAGGTGTAGCCGCTGGCATTACGGCGGCGTTTGAGATCTCCAGGAAAGGTAC
The DNA here is from genome assembly GCF_054056555.1 of Bradyrhizobium sp. LM2.9. NCBI lineage: Bacteria > Pseudomonadati > Pseudomonadota > Alphaproteobacteria > Hyphomicrobiales > Nitrobacteraceae > Bradyrhizobium > Bradyrhizobium sp. LM2.9. The sequence continues at coordinate 2,745,687 of NZ_JBSRYJ010000002.1, read as the reverse complement.
TCTATGGGCAAGGAAGCCACCCGCGTTCGTCGTCGTGAGCGCAAGAACATCGCCTCCGGCGTCGCGCACGTGAACTCGTCGTTCAACAACACGACCATCACCATCACCGACGCGCAGGGCAACACGATTGCCTGGTCTTCCGCCGGCACGATGGGCTTCAAGGGTTCGCGCAAGTCGACCCCGTATGCCGCGCAGGTTGCCGCCGAGGACGTGTCGAAGAAGGCGCAGGAGCACGGCATGCGCACGCTGGAAGTCGAAGTCGCGGGTCCCGGTTCGGGCCGCGAATCGGCGCTCCGCGCGCTCCAGGCCGCAGGCTTCACCGTCACCTCGATCCGTGACGTGACCACGATCCCGCACAACGGTTGCCGTCCCCGCAAGCGTCGGCGCGTTTGATACCAAATTGCGGGCGCTCTGACGCCCGCAATGACTTTTTGCAAAGCCGTGGGAATGATCTGCGGCCTTTCTCCAACGCCAGTGTCTGCAGCAGCAGTTTGACTGGCCTGTATGGGTGAAACAGTGACAATCCAGAAAAATTGGCAAGAATTGATTCGGCCGAACAAGCTCCAGGTGCAGCCCGGCAGCGATCCGACCCCGTTTCGCGACCATCGTCGCCGAGCCGCTCGAGCGCGGATTCGGCCAGACGCTCGGCAACGCGCTGCGCCGCATTCTGCTGTCCTCGCTCCAGGGCGCAGCGGTTCAGTCGGTGCATATAGACGGCGTGCTGCACGAGTTCTCCTCGATCGCGGGCGTCCGTGAGGACGTCACCGACATCGTGCTCAACATCAAGGACATCGCGATCAGGATGCAGGGCGAAGGCCCCAAGCGCATGGTCGTCAAGAAGTCCGGCCCGGGCGCTGTCACCGCTGGCGACATCCAGACCGTCGGCGACGTGGTCGTGCTCAACCCGGACCTGCAGATCTGCACCCTGGACGAGGGCGCCGAGATCCGCATGGAGTTCACGGTCGCCACCGGCAAGGGCTACGTGCCCGCCGAGCGCAACCGTCCCGAGGATGCGCCGATCGGCCTGATCCCGGTCGACAGCCTGTACTCGCCGGTCCGCAAGGTCTCCTACAAGGTCGAGAACACCCGCGAGGGCCAGATCCTCGACTACGACAAGCTGACCATGACGATCGAGACCAACGGCGCGCTGACGCCGGATGACTCCGTGGCCTACGCCGCGCGCATCCTGCAGGATCAGCTCAACGTGTTCGTCAACTTCGAAGAGCCGCGCAAGGAAGTCGCCCAGGAGATCATCCCGGACCTCGCCTTCAATCCGGCCTTCCTCAAGAAGGTGGACGAGCTCGAGCTGTCGGTGCGTTCGGCCAACTGCTTGAAGAACGACAACATCGTCTACATCGGCGACCTCGTGCAGAAGAGCGAAGCGGAAATGCTCCGCACTCCGAACTTCGGCCGCAAGTCGCTGAACGAGATCAAGGAAGTGCTGGCCCAGATGGGTCTGCATCTCGGCATGGAAGTGCCGGGCTGGCCGCCGGAGAACATCGACGAGCTCGCCAAGCGCTTCGAGGATCACTACTGATCTGAACTACAACAGGCAAAGGCGCGAATGCATCGCGCCTTTGCGGGCGAACGCAGGCAGCCCACCTGAGCAACAAGTCCGACGAACCGTCGCGACGAATGAAATTCAAGGAATAGAAAAATGCGTCACGGCAAGGTTCATCGCAAGCTCAACCGCACCGCGGAGCATCGCCGCGCGATGTTCGCCAACATGTGCGCCGCGCTGATCAAGCACGAGCAGATCGTCACGACGCTGCCGAAGGCGAAGGAATTGCGCCCGATCGTCGAGAAGCTGATCACTCTCGGCAAGAAGGGCGGGCTGGCCATGCGCCGCCAGGCCATCTCCGAGATGCGCGACAAGGATCAGGTCAGGAAGCTGTTCGACACGCTCGCGCCCCGCTACAAGGACCGCCAGGGTGGCTACACCCGTATCATCAAGGCCGGCTTCCGCTACGGCGACAACGCCCCGATGGCCGTGATCGAGTTCGTCGATCGCGACGTCGATGCCAAGGGCCAGGACTCCGGTCCGGTGCAGGAAAAGGAAGCCGAGGCGGCGTAAGCCGACCGGTAGCGAGTTTTCAGAAAGCGGCGCCCTTGGGCGCCGCTTTTTTGTATGACGCGGCGACGTCTCATGGCGCGCATCGTTTCGACGCCATGGTCGCGTTTCTCAGGACGCTTCCGCCTCGCAACTGAATCCTCACGCGTCGGTGAGGGGCGATTGCGGCCGCCCTTGCAGCGCACGATATCTCCGTCAGCATCAATGGAGACATCGCATGAACATCGACCTTTCCGGAAAGACCGCCCTCGTGACCGGCTCGACCGCCGGCATCGGCCACGCCATCGCCAAGGGTCTTGCCGGCTCGGGAGCTAGCGTCGTGATCAACGGACGCGGCCAGGAGAAGGTCGATGCGGTCGTGCGCAAGCTGCAAGGTGTGGGCGGGAAGGTCCGCGGCATCGCCGCCGATGTCTCGACCGCTGCGGGCTGCAAGGCACTCGTGGCGGCGCTGCCTGAGGTCGATATCCTCATCAACAACGCCGGCATCTTCGAGCCGAAAGACTTTTTCGACATTCCGGACGAGGACTGGAGCCGCTTCTTCGAGGTCAACGTCATGAGCGGCGTGCGTCTCTCGCGCGCGTATTTGAAGGGCATGCTTGGGCGTAACTGGGGCCGCGTCGTCTTCATCTCCTCGGAGTCCGGGCTCAACATTCCCGTCGAGATGATCCACTATGGAATGAGCAAGACGGCCCAGCTTTCGGTCGCGCGGGGCTTGGCGCAGCTAACCCGCGGCACCGGCGTCACCGTCAATTCCGTGCTGCCGGGTCCGACCATGTCTGAAGGCGTCGAGACGTTTGTAAAGGATCTTGCCAAGCAGAACGGCCAGTCACTCGACGAGGCCGCGGCCAATTTCGTCAAACAGCATCGCCCAAGCTCGCTGCTCCAGCGCTTCGCCAGCGTCGACGAAATCGCCAACATGGTGGTTTATGCGGCTTCGAAGGAAGCCTCCGCGACCAACGGCGCGGCGTTGCGTGCCGAGGGCGGCATCGTCAACACGATTGCGTAAAGGCTGCAGTGCAGCGTCAAGCGCGGAATCGCAGGGTGGGTTGCGCCGTGCGAACTGTGCTTCGCGCAGTCGCAAGGCTAACCACCCTACGCAGCATTATCTACCACCCCTCCAGCACGATCTTGCCGCGCGACTTGCCGCTCTCGAGCAGCGCATGCGCGCGCTTGAGGTTGGCGGCGTTGATCGTGCCAAAGGTCTGGTCGAGCGTGGTGCGCAGCACGCCCTTGTCGATGAGGTCGGCGACATCGCCCAGCAGATGATGCTGCGCGATCATGTCGGCGGTCTGGAACGAGGAGCGCGTGAACATCGATTCCCAGTGCACCGAGATCGCCTTGCCCTTGAACGCGCTCACGGTGAATTCCGGGGGATCGTCGATCAGGCCGAACTTGCCCTGTGGTGCCATCACGTCCGCGATCGCCTTGTAGTGCTGGTCGGTGAAGGTGAGGCTCGCAACCAGCGCGACCGGCGGCAGCTTCAGCTTCTCGATCTGCTCCTTCATTGGCTGGCCGTGGTCGATCACCGCATGCGCGCCGAGATCGAGGCACCATTTTTGCGATTCGGGCCGCGTCGCGGTCGCGACCACCGTCAGCCCGGTGAGGCGGCGGGCGAGCTGGATCAGGATCGAGCCGACGCCGCCGGCGCCGCCCGTGATCAGCAGGGTGCGCGGATCGACACTCTTGCCGGGCACCGCACCGAGCCGATCGAACAACAGCTCCCAGGCGGTGATGGAGGTGAGGGGAAGGGCGGCGGCTTGCGCGAACGACAGGCTTTTCGGCTTGTTGCCGACGATACGCTCGTCGACCAGATGGAATTCGGAGTTGGTGCCCTGGCGCAGGATCGAGCCGGCGTAAAACACCTCGTCGCCCGGCTTGAACAGCGTGACGTCGGGACCGACGGCGTCGACCACGCCGGCCGCGTCATAGCCCAGAATCTTCGTCTCGCCCTCGGGCGGGGCGGCGCGCTTGCGCACCTTGTAATCGACCGGATTGGCCGAGATCGCCTTCACGGCCACGCGGATGTCGCGCCCCTTGGGTTCGGGCTTGGTGGTCTCGAAATCGATCAGCGCGTCCTGATCCTCGATCGGAAGCGACTTTTTGTAGCCGACGGCCTTCATGGCTTGTCTCCATCAGATGGCGTGCTCGCCTGCCGTCCTAACTGTCGCTCTGGCTCTAATTTGGCAAGTACTGTAAATTCGGGGATATAGTCCCTGTTTGGATACTATTGGGAAAACACACATGAAACGGCGCGACTTCGCCCGTCGTCCCGGATGCTCGGTCGAGGCGACGCTCGATCTCATCGACGGCAAGTGGAAGGGCGTGATCCTCTACCACCTCCAAGACGGCACCCAGCGTTTCGGCGAATTACGCCGCCGGGTGCCCGGCATCACCCAGCGCATGCTGACCAAGCAGCTTCGTGCGCTGGAGGAGGACAAGCTCGTCATTCGCAAGGTCTACGCAGAGGTGCCGCCGCGCGTGGAATATTCTCTCTCCGATCTCGGCGAGAGCCTCAAGCCCGTGATCGACATCCTGAAGGCCTGGGGCGAGAGCCATCAGCAGCGGCTGTCCTGCGCGCCGGCGCCGGTCGTCGTGAAGAAACCGAAGCGCGCCGCGTAGATTTCCGGGAGCGGACGGTGCCGCTCCCGGCAGAGATCATCTCAGAACGCGAACTGGGTTCGCATCGCGACAGCGTCGAACTTCGAGCCGACATCGGCGGCCGAGACCGGTGAGGCCTGTTTCGATACCGTGCCATGCAGATAGTCGAGCATGAAGCGGACGTTGCCGTTGACGTACCAGTTCAGGGCCGCCGTGTAGACGGTCTGCCGGCCGCCTGCGATGCCGGTGGCGGTCCCGAACTGGTCGTTGAGGTCGATGGTCGAGAAGCGCCCCGCGATTTCCCATGCGCCCCAGCCGCCGCCATCGAGCGAGAACGGGTGCGCCGGCTTGACGCCGCCATAGGCCGCGTTCGCCGCGTTGTAGCTGCGGCCCTCGCCCGTCAGCACGTAGCCGGCCTGTGCATAGCCGCCCTGGAATTTGAGGCTCGGCGCACCCAGCGGCGGCAGGCCGGTATTGGCGCTGCGGTCGATGTTGTACCAGAAATATTCGCCCTGCAGGATCAGCGGTCCGTAGGTGGCGGCCGCTTCGACGCTGTAGACCTGCGCGCCAGAGGCATTGGCGATCGCACCGGTGGTAGCCAGTGCCGTCGGATCGATGCGCAGTTCCGGGCGGTCGCTGAGCGTGACCGTCTGCGCACCCGTCACCATGTTGCGCGGCGGCTGGATCAGCCATTCGGCGTTTCCGCCGAGATGGAGCGAGTAATCCTTGCCGCTGACGACCTGGCCGGCAACGCGGGCGACGGCGCCATACTGCTCGGAGGCACCGTTCGGTGCCACGCTGGACGCGGAATGGATCGCACCGGTCGAGGGTCCCGTGACATAGCCGCCGATCCAGAGCTGGTCGTTGTACCAGCGCGTGCCGACGGCGGAGCGGAAGTCGCCCGCGGCGATGCTGGTCGCGACGATGCCCGCTGAGGCGCGCTCCATGAACATGATGTCGTTGGAGCTCGTGGCCTCATCGAGGGTGTAGGGCAGGTCCATGATGCCGCCTTCGATGGCCATCTTGCCGCCGAACGGTTTCAAGCCGGTGTAACTGAGATAGGCGTTCTCGACGCCTGAGACGCCGCCGCCGGGTAGCGAGCCGGGCGCAGAGCCGCCAAATCCGTCGGAGGAACCGCCGAAGTCGTAGACCAGCGCGAAATTCCAGTCGTTGAAGAATTTGCCGGCGAGACCGATGCGCGCGCGACGGACGTTCTCGCCGCTGTCGAGCTTTTGCGGCACGGTCGCCGCCGTGTTGGGCCGATAGTCATAGCCGCCGACATCCCAATGCACGCGGCCGGTGATCCCCACACAGTTCGCCCCATCGGCGGTGCAGATGGTAGGCCGGTTATTCGGCATCGTCACCACGACGCCGGACGCTGGCGCCGGTCCCTTGAGCGGGATCGCCGCGTTGGCATTGGCAACGACGGCCTTCGCTTCGGAACGCGCTTCGGCTTTCGCCTCCGCCTTCGCTTCGGTCCTGGCCTTCGCCGTCGCCGCGGTGTTCGCGGCGGTCTGGCTCTGGAGCTTGTCGAGCTTCTGCTCCAGCATCTTCAATTGCTGCTTCAGGAGCGCGATCTCCTGATCGCTGCTGCTCGCCGATTGGGCCTGGGCCTGCGAGGCCGCCAGCGCGCCGGCGAGACCGATCGCCGTGGCTGCAATTCTGATCCTGCTCACGTCATGACTCCATCGGTTGACGAACTTCCTCAAGTCGCAACGGAGAGCCTAGGTATGATCGATGACTGCCCCGCGACTCTGCGCCCGGTTGCGCGGTTCCCACTGATGTAAATTCGCCGCAACCGAATCCGCCTTGCACCACCATGCAAGATGACGCGCATCATGCCAATCCACAGCCCCGGCAAATTGCTATTTCGCACGCAGGGCTTGCAGGCCGGACACACCAAAAGGGGGCTGAATATGCCGCCGGGCACCCTTCTATTGGCGGGCGAACGCGCCTATATTCCGGCGTCTTTTCCGAGAGGTAGGAATGTTTCGATCGACCTGGGCCGCCGTCGTCACGGCACTGTGCATAGCCTTTTCGGCCAACTTCAATCCGGCCGCCGCGCAGGACCGCCGCGTCCCGTCCTCGCCCGCCGAACTGCGGCTGTCCTATGCGCCGATCGTGCAGCGGGTGCAGCCGGCGGTCGTCAACGTCTATGCCGCCAAGGTGGTGCAGAACCGCAACCCGCTGCTCGACGATCCGATTTTCCGCCGCTTCTTCGGCGCGCCCGGCCAGCAGCAGGAGCAGGTGCAGCGCTCACTTGGTTCGGGCGTGATCGTCGATGCGTCCGGGCTCGTCGTCACCAACGTCCATGTCATCGAAGGCGCCGACCAGGTCAAGGTGTCGCTGTCGGACAAGCGTGAGTTCGAGGCCGAGATCGTGCTGAAGGACTCTCGCAGCGATCTCGCGGTGTTGCGTCTCAAGGACACCAAAGAGAAGTTTCCGGCTCTCGAATTCACCAACTCGGACGAGCTGATGGTAGGCGACGTCGTGATGGCCATCGGCAATCCCTTTGGCGTCGGCCAGACTGTGACTCACGGCATCATCTCGGCGCTGGCGCGTACGCAGGTCGGTATCACCGACTACCAGTTCTTCATCCAGACCGACGCGGCGATCAATCCCGGCAATTCCGGCGGCGCGTTGGTCGACATGAACGGCAGGCTCGCAGGCATCAACACCGCGATCTATTCGCGCTCCGGCGGCTCGCAGGGGATCGGCTTCGCGATCCCCGCCAACATGGTGCGCGTCGTCGTCGCTTCCGCCAAGGGCGGCGGCAAGGCGGTGAAGCGGCCGTGGCTTGGCGCGAAATTGCAGGCGGTGACGCCCGAGATCGCCGAAAGCCTCGGCCTGCGTTCGCCCACCGGCGCGCTGGTCGCAAGCGTTGTTCCGAACGGACCGGCGGCCAAGGCCGGGCTAAAATCCTCCGACCTGATCGTCTCCATCGACGGCCAGACCGTGGATGATCCCAACGCCTTCGACTATCGCTTCGCCACACGGCCGCTCGGCGGCACGGCGCAGATCGACGTGCAGCGCGGCGGCAAGCCGGTCAGGCTGACGGTCGCGCTGGACGCCGCGCCCGATACCGGCCGCAACGAGCTCGTCATCACCGCGCGCTCGCCTCTCCAGGGCGCGAAGGTCTCGACCATCACCCCGGCGCTCGCCGACGAGCTGCATCTGGACGCCGACACCGAAGGCGTCGTGGTCACCGATCTCGGCGGCGACAGCGCGGCCGCGAATGTCGGCTTCCAGAAGGGCGACGTGATCCTGGCGGTCAACAACCAGAAGATCATCAAGACCAGCGACCTCGAAAAGGCCGCGGCCGAGCGCCAGCGCATCTGGCGCATCACGCTGGTGCGGGGCGGGCAGCAAATCAACGTCACGCTGGGCGGATGAGTCCGAAGCGACCACAGGAGACGCCAACTCTCTTTGCCGCGGCGGGGCTCGATCACGAGGCTCCGCATCCGCTGCCGGATCGGCTGCGGCCGCGCGCGCTCTCGGAGGTCGTCGGCCAGGATCACATCCTGGGTCCCGACGGCGCGCTGACGCGCATGCTGGAGACGCGCACGCTGGGGTCGCTGGTATTCTGGGGCCCGCCCGGCACCGGCAAGACCACGGTAGCGCGGCTGCTCGCGGACGCTACCGATCTGCATTTCGAGCAGATCTCCGCGGTGTTCTCCGGCGTCGCCGATTTGAAGAAAGCCTTTGAGGCCGCGCGTGCCCGCCGCGAGATGGGCAAGGGCACGCTGCTGTTCGTCGACGAGGTGCATCGTTTCAACCGCGCCCAGCAGGATTCGTTTCTGCCCGTCATGGAAGACGGCACGGTGGTGATGGTCGGCGCCACCACCGAAAATCCGTCCTTCGAGCTCAACGCGGCGCTTCTGTCCCGGGCGCGCGTGCTGGTGTTCCGCTCGCTTGACGCCGCAGCGATCGAAAAACTGTTCGCGCATGCCGAGGAGGTCGAGGGGCGCAAGCTCCCGCTCGACGAGGAAGCGCGCGCGGTGCTGGTGCGCATGGCCGATGGCGACGGCCGTGCGTCGCTGACGCTCGTCGAGGAAGTCTGGCGCGCCGCGCGCAAGGACGAGATTTTCGACGCCGCGCAATTGCAGGAGATTTTGCAGCGTCGCGCGCCCATCTACGACAAGTCGGCCGATGGCCATTACAATTTGATCTCGGCGCTGCATAAGTCGGTACGGGGTTCCGATCCCGATGCCGCGCTGTATTATCTCGCGCGCATGCTCGATGCCGGCGAGGACCCGCTGTTCCTGGCCCGGCGCGTCGTGCGCATGGCGGTGGAGGACATCGGCCTTGCCGATCCGCAGGCGCTCGTCATTGCTAATGCGGCCAAGGACGCCTTCGACTTCCTCGGCCATCCCGAGGGCGAGCTCGCGATCGCGCAGGCCGTGGTCTATCTCGCCACCGCGCCCGAAATCGAACGCCGTCTACACCGCCTTTGGCACGGCGATGCAGGTCGCAAAGCAGGCCGGCTCGCTGCTTCCGCCGAAACACATCCTGAATTCCCCGACCAAGCTGATGAAATCGGAAGGCTACGGCGCATCTTACGAATACGACCACGACACCCCGGACGCGTTCTCCGGCCAGGACTACTTTCCGGAAGCCCTGGGCCGCCAGACCTTCTACGACCCGCCCGAGCGCGGTTTTGAACGCGAGATCCGCAAGCGGCTGGATTATTGGGCCAAGTTGCGGAAGGAGCGGGGTGGCTGAGGCCAGAAGCGCCATTTCGTCGTGACGAAAGGGCACTTTTGGGCTAGGCAGGCACCATGAGCCGCCGCATCAAAAGAACCGATCCAAAGCCCCGTTCGCGCGATGAGCGCAAGGAAACACGCCCGTTCAAGGCGCGCAGCGCGAAGACAGCTGGGCCGCGGCCGGGCGGCAAGCCCGGCGCGAAGCCACCGCGCTTTGCAGCCGAGCGCATTGAGCGGCGTGTGTCGGAGCCTGCGCTGGAACAGGCTGCGCCGCCAAAGCCGGTCGAGGCGCTGCTGCCAACCAAGGTGGAGACCGTCAAGGTTACGGCCGACGAGAACAACATGCGCGTCGATCGTTTCCTCGAAGCGCGCTTTCCCGGCCTGTCGTTCTCCCACATCCAACGCGTCGTCCGCAAAGGTGAGCTGCGGGTCGACGGCAAGCGTGTCGACAGCAAGGACCGGCTGGAGGAGGGCCAGAGCGTCCGCATTCCGCCGCTGAAGCTCGACACGCCGAAGGCGCCCAATTCGCAGTCGGAGGCAGCGCAAAAGACCCTTGCTGCGTTGAAGGAAATGACGATCTACGAGGACGACGACGTTCTCGTCCTGAACAAGCCGGCCGGCCTCGCCGTGCAGGGCGGCTCGGGCATGACGCGGCACATCGACCAGATGCTCGAGGTGATGCGCGATTCCAAGGGCCAGAAGCCGCGCCTCGTGCACCGCATCGACAGGGAGACGTCGGGCTGCCTCCTGGTCGCGAAGACGCGCTTTGCCGCCTCGCATCTGACCGGCGCATTTCGTTCGCGGTCGGCGCGAAAGACCTATTGGGCGCTGGTGCCGGGCCTGCCGAAGCCGAAGCAGGGCCGCATCTCTACCTTCCTTGCGAAGGAAGAAAGCGAGGACGACACCATCATGCGCATCGCCCAGCATGGCGACGAGGGCGCAAGCCACGCGGTGACATACTATGCGGTGGTCGAGACTGCCGGCAACAAGCTGACCTGGGTGTCGCTGAAGCCGGTGACGGGGCGCACCCACCAGCTGCGCGCCCACATGGAACATATCGGCCACCCCATCGTCGGCGATCCCAAATATTTCAACATCGAGAACTGGCAACTGCCGGGCGGCCTGCAAAACCGGCTGCATCTGCTGGCGCGCCGTATCGTCATTCCGCATCCGCGCGGCGGCGTGATCGACGCCACCGCGCCATTGCCGCAGCACATGCAGCAGTCGTGGAATTTGCTCGGGCTCGATGCAACCAGATTTGATCCGATCGAGAACGCGCCGGAAGAGTAGTCGTACGGGGCGGCAGAAGGGCTGGTGACTGGGCATGGGCCGAAAACGAGATGCGCGAATTGTTCGATGAAGCTGCGGGGCGCCCGCCGCTTGATCCGCAGGAGGCGGTCCGGCATGCCGCGCGCGCGCCGCAGCGCAAGCGCTTCTACAAGGACGCCGGCGTTGCTGATGCCGAAGGCGGCTTCGCCATCACGCTTGACGGCAAGCCGATCCGTACGCCGTCCGGCCGCCAGGTCGTGATCCCGTCGCGCGCGCTGGCCGATGCGGTCGCCGCGGAATGGGCGGCTCAGGGCGAGACGATCAATCCCATGACCATGCCGCTGACCCGGATCGCCAACAGCGTGGTCGAGGGCGTCGTGGATCGCGTCGATCTCGTCAGCGACGATCTCGCGAAATACCTTCAGACTGATCTGCTGTTCTATCGCGCTGGCGATCCGGAGGGGCTGGTTGCCCGCGAGGCCGCGCATTGGGACCCCGTGCTGTTCTGGGCCGCGGAGGCGTTGGGCGCGCATTTCATCCTGTCCGAGGGCATCATGCATGTGAAGCAGCCGGATGAGGCGGTCCAGGCCGCGCGCGCTGCGCTGCCGCGGGATGCCTGGTCGGTCGCGGCGCTCCATGTGGTGACGACCCTGACCGGCTCGGCGCTGCTGGCGCTGGCGCTGACCCACGGCGTCCGCGATGCCGGCCAGGTCTGGGCGGCCGCTCATGTCGACGAGGACTGGAACGCCGAGAAATGGGGCGCGGACGAGGAGGCGGCGGGCCGCCGGGTCGCCCGCCTGCGGGATTTCGAGGCTGCCGTGGCGGTTTTGGCCGCGGTGAACCCGTCCGCGGCCGAAGGTCCTTAACGAGAGGTTTACGAGGGCGGCCTTAGGGTGGGGCGAGCGTTCCCCCGGGCCCCTCGCGATGCCGACTCCGATAAGCTCGATTGTTCCCGTCAGTGCTGCCAGCCCTGTTGCTGATGCGGCGACGCCTGATCTTGTGCTGCAGGCCGGCAGCGTAGTGGACGCAAAAGTCGTCAGCGTGCTCGCCGCCAATCTGGTGCGGATCGCGATCGCCAACCTCTCGATGGATGTGATGTCCGAGGTGGCGCTATCGCCCGGACAAAATCTCCAGCTCGCGGTGTCGCAGAACGACGGCACCATCCGGCTCGCCATTATGGGCGGGGCAGGCGAGGCGGCGGCCGATCAGGTCACGCTGACGCCGGCTGCGGCCTCGCTGGTGGACAGCCCGTCGCTGGTGCCGTCGGCGGGCGCGGCCCGCAATACCCTGAGCTCGTCCGAACAGGTCGCCGTCACAACGGCCTCGGCCGAGGCCGTTACCAAGCAGGGCAGTCAGGCGCCGCTGTTCGCCAATCTGGCAGCGGTCGTCACGGGCAGCGATCTGCCGGGAGGGCTGAAGCAGGCGGTGCTGGGCGTGCTGGCGCAGCAGACGCCGCTCGACACCGGGCTCGATGGCGGCGACATCGAATCCGCCTTCCAGAAGTCCGGCCTGTTCCTCGAGGCCTCGCTGGCCTCCGGCGCGACGCCGTCCTCTGGCACGATGCCCGACCTGAAGGCGGCATTGCTGGTGCTGCGACAGACGCTGACGACGCTCGATACCGCGACCCCACAGGGTGCCGCGACTCTTGCTGGCACCCCGGGGACACCGGAGGCCGCTGTCGCTCCGGCTCCGGCAGCAGGTGAGGCCGCGCCGACCGCATTGCCGTCAACCGGATCCGACGTCGCCCAACCGCCGCGCAACGCCAATCTCGCGGCTACCATACTGGCCGACATCGCCGGCAACTCTCCACAGGCCGCGATGCCACGAACCATGACCGCAGGCCTGGCCGCGAGCCTCCTGCAGGAGATCACGCAGAGCCTGCCGCGCATGACCGGCAACGTGCCGGGCTCAAACAAGGCCGTGCCTGACGGACATGTTCTCGAAGCCGCCTCGCGCGCGACGCCGCCGCCGGTTCGCGGCGCGTTGCCGTCGCCGCAATCTATTGCCTCGCCATCACTCGCACCGGATACGCCGCTCGCTGCGACCGTGCATCGGCTGCTCGACGACACCGATGCCGCGATCGCGCGCCAGACCTTGCTCCAGGTTGCTTCGCTCCCTGATCGCATTGACGCCAGCGGTCACAGGATCGATCCGAGCGTGCCGCAGTGGAATTTCGAGGTTCCCTTCGCAACGCCGCAGGGCACCGCAATGGCGCAGTTCGAAATCTCGCGCGACGGCGGCAATGAATCCGCCGATCCCGCCAAGCGCGCATGGCGCGCGCGCTTCACGCTCAATGTCGAGCCGGCCGGTCCCGTGCATGCTCTGATTACGCTCAACGGCGACAAGACCTTCGTGCGGATATGGGCGGAGCGGCCGGCGACGGCGCAGCAGCTCCGCGCAGGAATCGGCGAGCTCAACCAGGCCCTGACCAGGGCCGAGCTCAAGCCCGGCGACATCCTGGTCCGCGAAGGCACCCCGCCACAGCCCGCACCGGCCCGCGCCGGCCACTTCCTGGATCGCGCCACATGAGCGACCCGTCGAAGCTTGCGATTGCGCTACATTACGAGAAGGGCAGCAACGCGCCGGTCGTCGTCGCCAAGGGCAAGGGCACGATCGGCGAAAAGATCGTCGAGATCGCCAAGGCCAACGACATACCGATCGAGGAGAACGAGATCTTGGCCGGCGCGCTGTCCAAGGTCGAACTCGGCGAGGAGATCCCGCCCGATCTCTACAAGGCCGTCGCCGAAGTGCTGGTATTCGTGCTGCGGCTGTCGGGCAGGCGGTAGAGCATGATCCGGACCCGAAGGGCCGCGTTAGCGCAAAGTGTGCAGCGGTTTTCCGAAGAGATCATGCTCAAGAAATAACCTGTTATCGTTTCACCACGATAGCGACCGCATGGTCGCGGCCATCTTCATCGCGTAACGGACACCGCCAGTGCTCACCCGCCGTTCCACCCTCGGCCTTCTCGCCGCTGCCGCTTTGCCATCGCGTGCATTCGCCCATGTCGCGCCGCCACGCAACGAGATCCGTGACAGCCTCGCAAAGCGCTTCACCGACCTCGGCACGGACGGGACGTTCGTCGGTTACAAGGTCGAGGACTATCTGATCGTTGCGAGCGACAAGGAGCGTTCGGGCGAAGCGAAGCTGCCGGCTTCGACCTTCAAGATTCCGAATTCGCTGATTGCGCTCGAAACTGGCGTCGTCGCCGATCCCGACAAGGACGTATTTCCCTGGGATGGCGTGAAGCGTCCGATCGAGGCCTGGAACAAGGATCACACGCTGCGCAGCGCGATCGCGGTGAGCGCGGTGCCGGTCTATCAGGAGATCGCGCGCCGGATCGGGCAAGAGCGCATGCAAAAGTATGTCGATCTGTTCGACTACGGCAATCGCGACATCGGCGGCGGCATCGACCAGTTCTGGCTCACCGGCGCCTTGCGCATCGATCCGGTCGAGCAGGTCGATTTCGTCGACCGGCTGCGCCGCCGCGCGCTGCCGATTTCCAAGCGCAGCCAGGATCTCGTCGCTGACATCCTGCCGGTGACCAAAGTCGGGGATAGCGTCATACGCGCCAAGTCAGGACTTCTCGGCGCCGAGCGCGGCGAGCCGTCGCTTGGCTGGATGGTGGGCTGGGCCGAGAAGGGTGCAGCGCACACCGTGTTCGCGCTCAACATGGACTGCAAGGAGCCGCGTCTGGTCGGCGAGCGCATGCCGCTGACGCAAGCCTGCCTTGCCGAGATCGGCGCGGTCTAGCGCTACCACGCTGGCGCCGCTCGATTAGCATCCCCCGGGTCAAGAAAAACCGGGAGGACAAAATGAATTCAACGCCACTCTGGCTGTCGTCGCTCACGCTTGCCGCCACAGGTGGCTGGCTCGCCGCCACGATGTTTGCAGCGCCCGCCACCAGCAAGGAGCCGCGCTTTCCGCAGCTCACGATGGACCAGCTCGACGCCAAGCAGAAGCCGCTCGGCGAGCAGATCATGAAGGTGTCGAGCGTCGGCATCGGCGGTCCGTACAATCCGATGATCCGCAGTCCCGTGCTCGGCCAGCGCCTGTTCGATCTGTTCTATTATCTGCGCTGGGAAACCTCGGTCCCGACCAAGCTCAACGAGTTTGCGATCTTGATCATCGGGCGGCAGTGGCGCTCGCAGGTCGAGTGGTACGCCCATGCGCCGCTCGCGGCCAAGGCGGGTCTGTCGGCCGACATTATCGCGGAGCTGAAGGCCAACAAGCGGCCGTCGAAGATGGCCGAGGACGAGACCGTCGTCTACGACTTCGTCACCGAACTCACCACGACCAAGAAGGTCGGCGACGAAACCTATGCGCGCGCTAGGAAGGTCTTCAACGATCAGCAGATCGTCGACCTCACCGCGCTCGCAGGCAACTATGTGATGGTCGCCATGCTGCTGGCGATGGCGGAAGAGACGGTGCCGCCGGACAAGCAGGAGCCGTTCAAGGCGGGTGAGCCGTAGAGCTCGTCATTGCGCGGAGTGGGTCAGGCGTCCTTCTGCCGGCCGATCCGGCCGAGATGGGTGAAGCCGAACCCGGCCGCATATTTCAGGCCATAGCCGAGCGTCCGGTCGAGGCCGATATGGGCGAGCCAGATCAAGGCGATGGACAGGGTGAGCGGCGAGGCGAGGCCGAAGCCAAGCGTCATCAGCGCGACCGGCGCCATGTAGCTGTGGGCGGCGTTGTAGACCAGCGCGCCGAATTTGGCGTCGGCAAGATAGGCGAGAAAACTCAGATCGGGGACCAGGAAGAGCAGGGCAAAGACTGCCCAAGAGCCGTCCCAGGTCCAGTAGAGCATCACCATCCCCACAAACAAGGTCAGGCCCTCCAGCCGCAGCACGATGTTGACGCCGCCCGTCGCCGCGCCCGTCTCAGCCGTTCCTTCGGTCATGCTCGCCTCCCAGGCAAAACTTTGTAATTCCTTGCGCTTTCGCGCTGCGGCAAGGCAGCTCTGCGGCGCCGAAAGCGGCTTCCCGGCCTGTAAAATGCCGTGTTAGAACCCCGGCAATCGCATTTAGGCTAAGAACTGGCGGGAGCAAATGAAGAATATCCTGGACGCCCTCGAAGACCGTCGCGCCGGCGCAAAGCTCGGCGGCGGGGAGAAGCGCATCGAGGCGCAGCACGCCCGCGGCAAGCTGACCGCGCGCGAGCGCATCGAGCTCTTGCTCGACAAGGGATCGTTCGAGGAATTCGACATGTTCGTCGAGCACCGCTCCATCGAGTTCGGCATGGAGAAGAACAAGGTGCCCGGCGACGGCGTTGTCACCGGCTGGGGCACTGTCAACGGCCGCAAGACGTTCGTCTTCGCCAAGGATTTTACGGTGTTCGGCGGGTCGCTCTCTGAAACGCACGCGCTGAAGATCACAAAACTTCAGGACATGGCGATGAAGGCGCGGGCGCCGATCATCGGCCTCTATGACGCGGGCGGCGCCCGCATCCAGGAGGGGCGTAGCTGCCTTGGCCGGTTATTCCTACGTGTTCCGCCGCAACGTGCTCGCCTCGGGCGTGATCCCGCAGATCTCCGTGATCATGGGCCCCTGCGCCGGCGGCGACGTCTATTCGCCGGCCATGACCGATTTCATCTTCATGGTGAAGAACACCAGCTACATGTTCGTCACCGGCCCGGACGTGGTGAA
This sequence comes from Bradyrhizobium sp. LM2.9, assembly GCF_054056555.1. NCBI lineage: Bacteria > Pseudomonadati > Pseudomonadota > Alphaproteobacteria > Hyphomicrobiales > Nitrobacteraceae > Bradyrhizobium > Bradyrhizobium sp. LM2.9. Next base: position 2,729,404 of record NZ_JBSRYJ010000002.1, on the reverse strand, counting down.
GACCGTCACCAACGAGGTCGTCACCGCGGAAGAACTCGGCGGCGCTTCGGTGCACGCCACGCGCTCCTCGATCGCGGACGGCGCCTTCGAGAACGACGTCGAGACGCTGCTGCAGATGCGGCGCCTGATCGACTTCCTGCCGTCCAACAACACCGACGGCGTGCCGGAATGGCCGAGCTTCGACGACATCGGCCGCGTCGACATGTCCCTGGACACGCTGATCCCGGACAATCCGAACAAGCCCTACGACATGAAGGAGCTGATCCTGAAGGTCGTGGACGAAGGCGACTTCTTCGAGATCGCGGACGCCCTTCGCCAAGAACATCGTCACCGGATTCGGCCGCATCGCCGGCCGCACGGTGGGCTTCGTCGCCAATCAGCCGATGGTGCTGGCCGGCGTGCTCGACAGCGACGCTTCGCGCAAAGCCGCGCGCTTCGTCCGCTTCTGCGACGCCTTCAACATTCCGATCGTCACCTTCGTCGACGTGCCGGGCTTCCTGCCCGGCACCGCGCAGGAATATGGCGGCCTGATCAAGCACGGCGCGAAATTGCTGTTCGCCTACTCGCAGTGCACCGTGCCGCTGGTGACCATCATCACCCGCAAGGCCTATGGCGGCGCCTTCGACGTCATGGCCTCCAAGGAGATCGGCGCCGACATGAACTATGCATGGCCGACCGCCCAGATCGCGGTGATGGGCGCCAAGGGTGCGGTCGAGATCATCTTCCGCGCCGACATCGGCGACCCCGACAAGATCGCGGCCCGCACCAAGGAGTACGAAGACCGCTTCCTGTCGCCGTTCATCGCCGCCGAGCGCGGCTACATCGACGACGTCATCATGCCGCACTCGACGCGAAAACGGATTGCAAGGGCGTTGTCGATGCTGAAGGACAAGAAGGTGGAAACGCCTGCGAAGAAGCACGACAATTTGCCGTTGTGAGGAACTTACAGCGGCTATTCTGTACAAAATCGCGTGGTGCCCCTGAACGGACTCGACTATATTGGTGCGATGACTGACGCTCTCAAGAAACTAATCGAAGCTGCGAAGACCGCCAATCCGTCCCCCGAACACCGGGAGGAGCAGCGGCGCAGCTTCGTATATGGCAACACCCATTTCGAGAATTCGCTTATTACGCGCGAAATGGTGGACCGTGAGGCCGAAAAATTGGCCAAGGAAAAGAAATGACAAGCGAAGAGCGTGAACGGCGCGATAGCCGTGCGCTCGAACCTGAGTTAATTACAGATCCTCAGCAGAAGGCCGCTGCGGAAGCTCGGAACGGGTTCCGCCAATACGACGCAGCCATTGGTGCGATCCATACGGCCCTTGAGCGGGGCTCATTCAAGCTCCGCCCCTCACTCATCCTCGGTTTGCAGCGAGAAGCCTTAGCAGGTATCAGCTCCTATGCTGGAAACTATCGCCCCGGTGGCGTTGCCATCGAGGGAAGTAAGCATGAGCCCGTCGGTGCACATCTGGTCCCCGAACTCGTTGAGGACATGTGCGACTACGTCAATGATCACTGGGAAGCTAGCACGCCGATCCATCTCGCCGCTTACGTCATGTGGCGGCTAAACTGGATTCATCCGTTCGCGGATGGGAACGGTCGTACCTCCCGAATTGTCTCATATGTTGTGCTTTCGGTTCGCGCTGGTGCGGTTCTGCCAGGCACGCCAACGATACCAGATCAAATCATCGACAACCGAAAGCCCTATTTTGACGCGTTGGATGAAGCAGATTTGGTCTTTCGCGGCGGAGGCCGGATCGACGTTTCGAAGATGGAAGATTTGTTGGCCTCACTGTTAGCGAACCAACTTGCGGAATTCTATAAATCGGTTGGGGGCAAGCTACCTAGCTAAGCGAAGGACTTCGCCGCTAGGCTTTATTCGCAATCGAGCTTCCCAAATTTTGAAATCCGATGACCGAAACCGATCCGACCGACGAGATTTCAGACCTTGAAGACCGGATCGCGGCGCTGGCCGAGATTGCCGAGCGATGCCGGAAGTATATTCTGGCGTCCAAGGTCGCGATCGGCGGCGGGGCTGCACTGTTGCTGATCACGATCCTCGGTCTGTTCGGGACAGGTCAGACCGCCGCGCTGGGATCAGTAGCTCTCGTGCTCGGTGGGATCGTCTCGCTCGGCTCGAACGTCAGTACGCTGCGACAGACTGACGAGGCCATCGGTGCTGCGGAGGCGCGCCGTTCAGCTTTGATCAGCAGCTTCGACCTTCGCGTGGTCGCCGATACGCCGATGAAGCTCGTGTAACGAGCTGCCTTATGCCGCGGCCTTGTGCGTCAGCACCTGCAACTCCGTGCGGCATTCGGCTGCGAGCGCCTGAAGGCGTTGCGCGGTTTGTTGGTCGAGGATCGCCTTTGCCAGGCGCTCGGCGCGGGCAAGCTGGTCTTTGAGATATTCGATGCGGGCCATGTGTCACCTTCCGCCCTGATAATTGAAGCCGTTTGCTTCGTTCCGATGGTCGCGATCGTATGGCCAATGCCGGGCTAGTTATGTGAGGCACGTCACGCAGATCGTACGGCGTCCGCCGCGGCGAAATGCGCCATCTGGTCGGCGCGGGCCTTGACGAAGGCGGGGCGCGCCGTAGCGCGGGTGACGTAGGCGCGGCAGGCCGGATGTTCCGCCAAACCGTCGAAGCGATCGACGGGGCGCAGCACGTCCGACATCAGGATGTCGGCGATGGAGAAGGAGGCCGCCAGCCATTCGCGGCCGGCCAGCACGGGCTCAAGATGCTTGAGGCGGAGCTTGAGGAAGCCGTCCACGAATTTCCACGCCGGCGTATCGCCCGCATCGCCCATGAACTTCAGCATCGACCACGGCAGGCTTGGCATCTCCACCGAATTGAGTGCGGCGAACACCCACGCGATCGCTTCGCTGCGGCCGCGCGGATCAGTCGGGATCAGCTTTGCGCTGCGTTCGCCGAGATGGAGCAGGATAGCGCCGCTCTCGAAGATCGAGATGTCGCCGTCGGTGAGCCACGGCACCTGCCCAAAGGGCTGGTGCGCGAAATGCGCAGCGTCGCGGTCACCGAACGGCACGCTCGCAACGCGATACGGCAAGGCAGCTTCTTCAAGGGCCCAGCGCACGCGAAGGTCCCGCACGAAGCCGCGAGGCATCTCGGGAACCCAATCGAAGGTGGTCAGGGTGAGGTCGGCCATGCGGTGTCTCCGTGCTGTCTGGGCATAGGACGGATGAAGCGAGTATGTTCCGACAGCGTCGCCAACTCTTTTGTCGTCGGCGCCGTAAACCGGTTAATCTCACCCCACAAACAGGAGGAACCCTGATGCCGTCAGCCTTCTTCGTCGTTCGTGCCACCGTCACCGATGCCGGCAAGCGCGCCGCCTTCGACAGATGGTACGAGACGGAACATCTGCCCGACGCGGTGAAGGCGTTCGGTGTGAGCAAGGCGTGGCGGTTCTGGAGCCTGGACGATCCGTCGCTGCATCAGGCGATGTATCAGTTCGACGACGAGGCCAGGCTCGCGGCGATGCTGAAGGGCGATGCCTTGAAGCAGCTGGTCGCCGATTTCAACCGCGATTGGCCCGACGTGAAGCGCACGCGCGAAACGCTGGTGGTGGCGCAGGAGTTTGGGAAATAGCGCACCGGCGTTGTAGCCCGGCGTCGGGGCTACGAAACCTCTCACTTCGCAACTAACCTGAATGCGGGATTCAGCTTTGGTTCATGTCGTGACCACGACACTGCCTCTGCATCACTTGCTCGATAGCCCAGAGGACATGCCATGGAGCGCCGGAACTTCTTGAAATTTGCAATCGGTGTCGCTGCCGGAGCCGCCGCGTTCACCACCGCCGCACAGGCCGCGCCGCTGGCGCCGCACCCGCTCGGTGATCCCGGCATGCCGCAGCGCAATCCGGACGCTCATCCCGCAGTCACCAGCAGCGATGAAGCGGCGCAATTGAAACCGGAACAGGTGCATTGGCGCGGCCACGGCCACTGGCATCGCCGTCACTGGGGCTGGCGCCGCCGGCGCTGGCATCGCCGCCATTGGTAACCGCTCGTCGATCGACATCGGGACGGGGATCGCGGTTGCGACCCCCGTTTGATTCGGAGCCGCTTGCAGGAACGCGGACCAACTGTTTGGAGACGTCTCAAAAAGAAAATGGCCGCGGGCTTTCGCCGCGCGGCCATTTCGCTATGCGAAAAAAACGAGATCAGAGCGGGCGGCAGCGGCCGGCGTACCAGCGGAAGCCGTAGGGGCACACGCGCGCGCGCGGCACGACCACGACAGGGGCCGGCGCAACCACGATCGGACGGGGGCGGACAACGACCGGACCGCGCATCGGCCGGCAACCGCCATAGGCGCCGCGATGCCAGCCGGGGCCGCAACCGCCGGCGGCGCTGGCCGCCTCGCTGAAACCAACGACCGCGCTGGCGAGCATCACGGCGGCAAACAGGTATTTCATTTGATCTTCCTTCTCGTCTTTGGGGCAGGCTTTGGAGGGCAGGCTTTGGCGGGCAGGATTGGGGCAGGTTCTAGGAGGGCTTGGCGCTTTCGGCGCACAATGAATCAAAAGACACGATTCGACACGTTAAAGCTCGCAACATGCCGACACGACGCGACGCAGATCTGCCAATCATGACCTGAATGCGGCATGAACATTCCCCGCAGGCGGCCTCAGGCGACGGCAATGGCGTTAGCGGCCGAGAAAGCCCAGGACCAGCTCCTTGTACTTCTCCGGTGATTCCAGGAAGACGAGATGGCCGGTGTCCGGGATCACCTCGGCCCGCGCGTTCGGCATCTTCGCAGCCAGTGCCTTAGCCAGTTCGGCGTTCTGCCCCATTTTCGCGCGCAGCGCCTCCGGTGCGTTCGGTCGGCCCGGTGCGTTGTGGTCGTCGGCACCCATGATGAACAGCGTCGGCTCGGTGATCAGCGCGACCTCGTGCGCCACCGGCTCGCGATAGATCATCTGGCCGGAGCTGACAAAGGCGCGCAGCCAGCGTGGATAATCAGGACTGCCCTTGATGTTGAAGCGGGCGTCGATGAACGGCGTGATCGCGTCCGGCGGCAGCTTGATCGCGTAATTGGTCTGGAGCTGCTTGCGATAGCCTTCGGCCGTGAGCTTGTCTTCGGTCTGGAAAATCTTCTCGGTCGGTGTCGGCGGCACGTAGAGGCGGTAGTCTTCCAGCCCAATTGGGGCCGTCAGAACAAGGTGAGCGACGCGGTCGGGATAGGCGCGGGCGATGCGCACGCCCAGCATGCCCCCGAGCGAATGGGCGACGATCTCCGCTTTTTCGATCTTGAGATGATCGAGTAGCGCCATCGTATTGCGTGCCAGTGTGTCGAAATGCAGCTCACCCGTCGGCTTGGAGGATTTGCCGAAGCCGATCTGGTCCGGCACCACGACGCGGAAACCGGCCTCGCTCAGCATCTTGATGACAGGCGCCCAATAGCTCGACGGGAAATTGCGCCCATGCAGCAGCACCACGGTGCGGCCGTTCGGCCGCGCAGCCGCAACATCCATATAGGCCATGCTGAGCTGCTCGCCGTCATTGGTCACAGGCAGCAATTGCACGGGGTAGGGATAGGCAAAGCCTTCGAGCGCGACGCCGTAGGGCTCGCGCGAGGCGGTGTCGGCGGCGCGAGTGGAGGTGAGCGGAGAGGCGATGAGGGCGGCGGCGAGCGCGGCCAAAGCGAAGCGGTTCATGGGAGTCTCTGAAGGTCAGGGAACGATCGTTCGCATAAACACGTGGATGGCCGGGTCAAGCCCGGCCACGACGAGAGACGTCGTTCACACGGACTTGTGTTTATTCCCGCCCATCACCGAACAACGCCGCAAACTGCTTCTCGCCGGTGCGCGTAAAATTCACCACGCGGCTGCCGGGCGTGGCGTCGCGGGCGGCCCATTTCAGCTCGGCGAAACGTTGCATCATGGCGGCACCAAGCGTACCGGCGAGATGGTGGCGCCGCTCGCTCCAGTCGAGGCAGGCCTTGCAGACCGGCCGGCGCGGATGGGTGAGCATGTCGGGCGAGATCTGCAAATGCTTGGCCAGGAAGCGCTCGCCCTCCGCCGTCAGCTCGATGTCCTGCTTCTTCTGCCTGACTAGGTTTTGCGCGCGCAGGGTGTCGAGCATCTGCACGCCGAGATCGCCGGCGAGATGGTCGTAGCAGATCCGCGCACGCCGCAGCGCCGGATCCTTCGGCCCGGTGCGCACCCGCATATGGCCGGTCCGCGCGGCGAGGCCCGCAAGGCCTTCGAGCACGCCAGCGACGTCGTCGTCGGTGAGGCGATAGTAGCGGTGGCGGCCCTGTTTCTCCGGCTCGATGAGGCCACCGGCCTCAAGCTTGGAAAGATGCGAGCTTGCGGTCTGCGGCGTGATGCCGGCCTCCTGCGCCAGCTCGCTCGCAGTGAGCGCGCGGCCGTTCATCAGCGCCGTGAGCATGTTGGCGCGGGCGGGATCGCCGACCAGCGAGGCGATCATGGCAATGTCTGGGCCTGACTTCATACTTCGATGATAGCCGAAGCATCGCGGTCGGGCAAGCGCGTATTCTTTCACCACGTCGTCATTGCGAGAAGCGAAGCGACGAAGCAATCCAGCATGTCTCCGCGGAGGCACTCTGGATTGCTTCGCTTCGCTCGCAATGACGAAGAAAACAGGAGCTCATCATGTCCGTCACCGTCTTCGTCCGCTACCAGCTCGATCCTTTCAAGCGCGCGCAGTTCGAGGAGTATTCGAAGCGCTGGCTCACCATCATCCCGAAATGCGGCGGCGACTTGATCGGCTATTTCATGCCGCACGAGGGCACCAACAACATCGCGTTTGCGCTGATCAGCTTCGAGAGTCTTGGCCGCATACGAGGCCTATCGCGCCCGGCTGCGTCAGGATACCGAAGGCATGGCAAACTTCCACTTCGCCGAGGAGCACAAATTCATCCTCGCCGAAGAGCGCACGTTTTTGCGCCAAGTGATCTTGTAGGTGGTATTATAGGCCATCAATGACAGGAGAGATGCCCATGATTGCCGTGATCTTCGAGGTTTGGCCGAAGCCGGAACACCGCCAGGACTATTTCGACCTCGCGGCCGACCTCAAGCCCATCCTGCAAACCATCGACGGCTTCATCTCGGTCGAGCGTTTCGAGAGCCTGACCGACAAGGGCAAGATCCTGTCGGTATCGTTCTGGCGGGATGAGGCGGCGGTTCAGGCGTGGCGCAACACGATGGAGCACCGGCGCACGCAAGCGAAGGGCCGCGCAAAAATCTTCGCCGATTATCATTTGCGTATCGCCAGCGTCATCCGTGACTACAGCATGAATGATCGCGAGCAGGCGCCGAAGGACAGCCGCGCGGTGCACGACGCGCACTAGCGCTCGCGGCGGCACGTCCCCATCTCTGCGCGATCAACAAGGGAGAAAAACATGCAGGTGACAATTGCTGACAAGCGCGCGACCTTCAGGAAGCTGCACGAGAGCGGCTGTTTCATCCTGCCCAATCCGGTCGACGTCGGCAGCGCCAAAGCGTTGCAGCATCTCGGTTTCAAGGCGCTTGCGTCGTCGAGCGCGGGCTTTGCATGGACCGTCGGCAAGGCCGACAACCGCGTCTCGGTCGAGGACGTCTGTCAGCATCTGGCAGCATTGAGCTCCTCCGTCGACATCCCCGTCAACGCCGATTTCGAGGGCGGCTTCGCGGTCGAACCCGACAAGGTCGCGGACAATGTCGAGCGCTGCGTGCGCACCGGCGTTGCCGGTCTCTCGATCGAGGACTCCACCGGCGACAAGGACAAGCCGATCTACGAGCGCGCGCTCGCGGTCGAGCGTATCAGGGCTTCGCGCAAGGCGATCGGTGACAGCAACACCCTGCTGGTGGGCCGCTGCGAGGCATATCTGTGGGGCGTGACGGACCTCAAGCTCGTTATCGACCGGCTCGCCGCTTACGCCGATGCCGGCGCCGATTGCCTTTACGCGCCGGGCCTGAAGAGCCGTGAGGACATCGCCGCGGTGGTGAAGGCGGTGCATCCCAAACCGTTCAACCTGTTGATCGGCGGCTCCGGGCTGTCATTGCAGGAAGCGGCCGATCTCGGTGTGCGCCGGATCAGCGTCGGCGGTTCACTCGCGCGCGCCGCCTGGGGCGGCTTCATGCGGGCCGCCAAGGAAATGGCGGAGAAGGGCACCTTCGCGGAACTCGGGAGCGGCTATCCCGGCGGCGAGCTCAACAAGATGTTCAGCTAGAGCATGATCCGGAGAAGTGTGCAGCGGTTCTCCGAAAAGATCATGCTCAGACGGTAGAGGCAAACGAAAACGGCGGGACGTGAGTCCCGCCGCTGTTGCATGTTGTTGCAAATCGTTACTTCGCGCCGTCAGACGGCTTCTGGGTATCCGGGGCCGGCTTACTCGGCGCGGCGCCTGTGGTCACGCCAGGCCCGGTGTTGGTGCGCGGCGGCGTCACGTCGCGCATGCCGGGAGGTGCCGCCGGATTGGCCGACGGCGCCTGCTGCGCAGTCTGCGTCGCCGGCGCGTTGCTCGCCTCGTTGCCGGTGTGTGTGTTGTTCAGGCCGTAGAATACGGCACCCAGCACCAGCGCAATTGCTACTGCAAACATCGCAACCTTGCCGCTGGAGGCAGGGCCTTCACCAAGCTCGGGATCGGCCTGAAGCTGGGCATCCCGTCGCGCCGCGTTGCGATACTCATCATCGGCGAGATTCGGGCGATACGGATCGTTGGTAAAACGGTCGTCAGCCATCGATTTGGTCTCCTCGATTATTGCGCTCGGACAACCCTCAGGTGCGAGATTCTGTTCCATTCCCCATTATGCTTTCGTCGCATGTTGCCCCCATGCCGGGAATCGGGAACCTGTTCGCCTGGGAACCCGAAGCGTAAGTTCCGTGGCATAGGAAGGAACTGAACGATGTGGAGCTTGCCGCCGAGCGATAGCGTGCTGCACCTGCTGTCGCTGGTCGCGGTCGCAGCGCAAGGCATGAGCGCCGCGCTCGCAGCCGGCCGCCGCAGCATGGACTGGCTCGGCGTCTGCTTCCTCGGCTGCATCACGGCGCTCGGCGGCGGCACCTTGCGCGATCTCTTCCTGGGTCACTATCCGCTGGCCTGGGTGCAAAACCCAATCTACCTCGCGCTGGCCGGCGGCGCCGCTTTCCTCACCATCCTGATGGCGCGCCTCGTGCACCGGCTGAAGGTGGCCTTCATCGTGCTCGATGCCATCGGCCTCGTCGTCTTCACCATGACGGGCTGCGATATCGCCTGGCAGATGGATGCCACGCTGCCGATCGTCATTGTCTCCGGCATGGTGACCGGCTGCGCCGGCGGCGTGTTGCGCGACGTGCTCTGCAATGACGTGCCGCTGCTGTTCCGCTCCGAGCTCTACGCCAGCGTCTCGGTCGTTACCGGCTTGTTCTATGCGACCGCCTTTGGCCTCAAGCTCAACACCGAGCTCTGGACCATTTTGACCTTTATCCTCGGCATCAGCTTCCGCCTGTTGGCGGTGCGCTACAAATGGGAGATGCCGAAATTCGTCTTCACGGAAGATGAGGAGCGAAAGCCCTGACTACGGCTCCTGCTTTCGCGCCTTGGCGACCTGTGACGCCGTGACCAGCGGCGCGGCATTGCCCCAGGAATTGCGGATGTAGTTCGTCACCGCCGCGATCTCTTCGTCGGACAATTGCTTGCCATAGGCCGGCATCTCGCCGGTGTTGGGCGCGCGCCGCGTTGTCACGGTGTGGGCGCCGTCGAGGATGATGCGCAAGGTCGAGGACGGATTGACCGATTGCAGCAGCGCGTTGCCAGGCAGCGGCGGATAGATGCGCGGCGCGCCGGAGCCGTCGGCCTCGTGGCAGGCAATGCAGAGTTTGGCGTAGACCGCTTGGCCGGCCTTCATCTCGGCATCGTCAGGCGGCGTCACGATCGTCTCGCGCCGTGCCGGCGGCAGGCCCTTCAGGTAAACCGCGATCGCACGCACATCGGCATCGCTCATTTTCGAGGTCGAGTTGACGACCACCTCCGCCATCAGCCCGCCGGCATGGCTCCTGGCGTTGCGCCCGCTCTGAAGATATTCGGTGATGTCCTCGACGCTCCACGACTTCAGCCCGGCGCGGGGAGCGCCATCGAGCCTTGGTGCGTACCAGCCGCCGACCTTGTTGCCCGAGAGTGCTTGCGCCTGCTTGTCCGCGCCAAAATAGTTCTTCGGCGTATGGCAGGCGCCGCAATGGCCGAGCCCGGTGACGAGATAGCCGCCCCGATTCCACGCCGCGCTCTGGCTCTGGTCCGGCTCGAACAAGCCGGGCTTGAAATACACCATGTTCCAGATCCGCATCAGGCCGCGATAGCCGAACGGCCAGCGTAGCTCCGGTGGCTTGTTCCGGCTCGTGACGGCCGCGAGCGTTCCGAGATAGGCCCGGATCGCCAGCGTGTCGTCTTTCGTCATCCGCGTGAAATAGGGATAGGGGAACGCCGGATAATAGTTCGAGCCGTCGGGTGCGACGCCGGTGCGCACAGCGCGGGTAAAATCGGCATCCGTCCAGGCGCCGATGCCGGTGTCGCGGTCCGGGGTCAGGTTCGGCGCGTAGATTGCGCCAAAGGGCGTGTCGATGCGTTTTCCGCCCGCGAACGGTTTTGCGGGATCGGCGGTGTGGCAGCCCGCACAATCGCCGGCCTCAACCAGCACCTTGCCGTAGGCGATCAGCTCCGGCGACGGCTCTGAAGCGAGGGCCGCGCTCGTAACCGCACTGCACAACGCCAGACCCACGAGAGCCAAGCCAGCCAGAATCGTCCGCATCGAAAGCCTCTCCTGCGACCCATCGACGCCGTGCCGCGTGACCGGGGCGTCAATTCGTTTCGCGACGGCGGGGGTATCGTGACACAAATTGACAATCGCCGATGCCATTGCAGCCACGAAATTGCGATTATCACCCGGCGCCGTCTCTGGGCCAGATTTGTGATGCGGAGCGTGAAATATCCGACATAGAGTGGCAAAGATGGTCGGCGCGCCCTAGCTAAAAACAACGGGCAGGCAACGGCTTAAGCAGCCAAGCGCTCAAAAGGGCGGAAGAGGACATAATGGGCATCAACCAGGGTCCGATCAGTCTCGATCAGAAATACACCCAGGACACGGGACATATTTTCACAACCGGCATTCAGGCGTTGGTCCGCCTGCCGATGGCCCAGATCCGGCGCGACCGTGCCGCGGGGCTGAACACCGCGGGCTTCATCTCCGGCTATCGCGGCTCGCCGCTCGGGGGCTATGACCAGCAGCTCTTCGCCGCGCGCAAGCATCTCGAGCAGTACAACATCAAGTTCCAGCCCGGCGTGAACGAGGATCTGGCCGCGACCGCGGTCTGGGGCTCGCAGCAGCTCAACCTCTCCCCCGGCGCCAAGTATGACGGCGTGGTCAGCATCTGGTACGGCAAGGGTCCCGGCGTCGATCGCTGCGGCGACGTGTTCCGTCACGGCAATGCCGCTGGCTCCGCCAAGAACGGCGGCGTCTTGTGTCTCGCCGGCGACGACCACGGTGCAAAATCCTCCACCGTCCCGCATCAGTCCGACCACGCCTTCATGTCGGCGCTGATGCCCTATCTCTACCCCTCGAGCGTCCACGAGATGATCGAGATGGGCCTGCTCGGTATCGCGATGTCGCGCTACTCGGGCTGCTGGGTCGGCATGAAGGTGATCACGGAGACGGTGGAGACCACCGCCGAGATCGACCTCACGGACGAGATGACGCCGTTCGTGATCCCGACCGATTTCGAGATGCCCGAGGGTGGCCTCAATCTGCGCTGGCCCGACGACCGCTTTGCCCAGGACCGCCGGCTGCAGGACTACAAGGGTTTTGCCGCGATCGCCTTTGCGCGTGCCAACAAGGTCAACCGCATCACCATGGATTCGCCGAACGCCCGCTATGGCATCATGGCGTCCGGCAAGAGCTACGAGGATATCCGGCAGGCGCTGCGTGAGCTCGGCATCACACCCGAGGTCGCGGCCAAGATCGGACTTCGATTGTACAAGATCGGCATGCCCTGGCCTCTGGAGCCGGAAGGCGTCAGGCAATTCGCTGTAGGCCTCGAGGAAATCTTCATCATCGAAGAGCGCCGCGAGATCGTCGAGAATCAAGTGAAGCAGGAGCTGTTCAACTGGCGCGACGATGTCCGTCCCCGCATCATCGGCAAGATGGACGATCACGACAAGCGCTTCCTTCCCTTTGCCGAAGAACTCAGCGTCGCCTCTTTGGCCAGTTCGCTGACCGAGCGTCTGCTTCGACTTGATCTCAATCCCGAAATTGCAACGATGCTGCGTGCCAAGGCCGATTGGTTCAACGGCCGCCAGGCTTCGCAAATGCAGGCGACCGCGCCTGTCGCCCGCACCCCGTATTTCTGCTCCGGCTGTCCGCACAACACCTCGACCAAGGTGCCCGAAGGCAGTCGCGCCTTTGCCGGCATCGGCTGCCACTTCATGGCGTTGTGGATGGATCGCTCCACCGAGACCTTCACCCATATGGGCGGCGAGGGCGTGCCGTGGGTCGGCGTTGCCCCCTTTACCAAGGAAGAGCACGTGTTCGCCAATCTCGGCGACGGCACGTATTTCCACTCCGGCAGCCTCGCGATCCGCCAGGCGGTCGCCTCCGGCGCCAACATCACCTACAAGATCCTCTATAACGACGCGACCGCGATGACCGGCGGCCAGCATGTCGACGGCGAATTGTCGCCCCAGCAGATCACCTTCCAGCTCCACAGCGAAGGCATCCGCGAGATCTATCTGGTCTCGGAAAATCCCGACGCCTATCCGGCGAGCGAGATCGCGCCCGGCGTCAAGACCGCGCATCGTGACGAGCTCGACGCGGTCCAGAAAACGCTGCGCAAGGTCAAGGGCGCCTCCGCGATCGTCTTCGTGCAGACCTGCGCCGCCGAGAAGCGCCGCCGCCGCAAGCGCGGCACACTGGAGGATCCGGCACGCCGTGTGCTCATCAATCCCGCGGTGTGCGAAGGCTGCGGCGATTGCTCGGTGCAATCGAACTGCATTTCGGTCGAGCCGCTGGAGACCGAGTTCGGCCGCAAGCGCGCCATCAACCAGTCGACCTGCAATAAGGATTATTCCTGCGTAAAGGGCTTTTGCCCGTCCTTCGTCACCGTCGATGGTGGCAAGATGCGCAAGCGCGCGCCGGCGGGCGTCGGCGATATCGGCGATCTGCCTGAGCCGGCGTCGCGCCCCAATTTGGACAAGCCCTACAACATTGCGGTCGGCGGCGTCGGCGGTACCGGCGTGCTGACCATCGGCGCGCTGCTCGGCATGGCCGCCCATATCGAGGGCAAGGCCTCGATGATCCTCGACATGTCCGGTCTCGCGCAGAAGGGGTGGGGCGGTGCTCAGCCATGTGCGCCTGTCCGACCATCCGGCCGAGGTGACTTGCTCGCGCATCGTCACAGGCACGGCCGATGTCGTGCTCGCCGCCGATGAGGTGGTCGCGGTCGCCAAGGACACGATCTCGCTCTGCGACACCAGCCGCACCCGCGGCATCATCAACAGCCACGTCATTCCCACCGCCGACTTCGTCCTCAATCGCGACTTCAACTTCCAGACCCGCAAGTTGAATGGGTTGCTGGAAACGGCGCTGCACAAGGACTCCGTGTTCTTCGACTTCACCAAGCCGGCAGAGCAGCTGCTCGGCGACAGCATCGCCACCAACATGATGATGATGGGCTACGCCTATCAGAAGGGGCTCTTGCCGTTGTCAGCGGAGTCGATCGAGCAGGCGATCGAGGTCAACGGCGTCTCGATCAAGATGAACAAGGAAGCTTTCCGCCTCGGCCGTCTCGCGGTCGCGGACCCCCAGCGTCTCGCCGGTATGTTGAAGGGAACGGACGAGGTCATCGCGCCCAAGACACTGGACGCAATGACGCTCGACGAGATCGTCGAGCACCGCGCCAAGCATCTCACCGCCTATCAGAACGGCCGGCTGGCCAAGCGCTACCGCAAACTGGTGGACCAAGTCAGCGAAGCCGCCAGGCAGGGCGGCTATGACGAGGCGCTGACCCGCGCCGTCGCGGTCAACTACGCCAAGCTGCTGGCCTACAAGGACGAATACGAAGTCGCGCGCCTCTTCACCGACGGTGCTTTCGAAAAGCAGCTCCGCGACCAGTTCGAGGGCGACTTCAAGTTCAGCTTCAATCTGGCACCGCCGATCCTTAGCCGTGGCGTCGATGCGCTCGGCCGCCCGAAGAAGCGCGCGTTCGGCCCGTGGATGCTTCCGGTGTTCCGCGTGCTGGCGAAATTCAAGGTGCTGCGCGGCACGCCGCTCGACATCTTCGGCCGCAGCGCCGACCGCAAGCTCGAACGCGACCTGATCACCGGCTACGAGAAGGACGTCGCCACTGTGCTCGGCCTGTTGTCGCCGCTCACGATCGACACCGCGGTGGAGCTGCTCTCGTTGCCCGACCGCATCCGCGGCTACGGCCCGGTCAAGGAGAAGGCCGTCGCGGACGCCAAGGCCCGCTACGCCCAGCTCGCCGCGGATTTGGCGAACCCGCCGCCCGCGCCGAGGCAGATCGCGGCGGAATAGAACTTCGCAGGGTGGGTTCGCTTAACCCACCCTGCGAAATCCTGTGTGAAATCAACCACCGTTCTACTGTGCATGGGGTTGTTTTCGATAAAAACGGGTTTTCGATAAAACGAAACCGCTTGTGCAGTCGGGCAAAACACCTTTACGACTTGGACCGAACGAAGCTCTCGTGCCCCGGACGCAGCGCAGCGTTTTCTTTAGCGGTGCGCTGCAGAGCCGGGGCACATGTCGCAACGATTTGCGTGGCCACATGGGTCCCGGCTCTGCGCGGCAACGTTGAGGCGTTGCAGCGCGTCCGGGACACGGGCGCATCATTTGCGCCAAGCCGCCACCCTCTCGCCCGACGGAATATTTCCGCGCTTGCCAATCAGGCCACCGCGGTTCAGAAAAACGGAGCAAGAAGAAACGCCAGCGGAGACCTGAAGTTTTGACCATCAAGGGCAAGGCCTACATTGCCGGGATTTTTGAACACCCGACCCGGCATGCGCCGGACAAATCCACCGCTCAGCTTCATGCCGAGGTCGCCAAGGGCGCGATCGAGGATGCCGGGCTCAGCAAGGACGATGTCGACGGCTATTTCTGCGCGGGCGATGCGCCCGGCGGCGCCTGGCCGATGGTCGATTATCTCGGCCTGAATACCAAAAAGCTCCGCCACGTCGATTCCACCGAAACCGGCGGCTGTTCCTACATCATCCATCTCGGCCACGCCGCCGAGGCGATCGCCGCGGGCAAGTGCTCGATCGCGCTGATCACGCTGGCAGGGAAACCGCGCACCGGGGCGATGCCGCCGCGTGCGGCCGGCGCCGAGGCCGATTTCGAGATGGCTTACGGCGCGACCACGCACAATGCCTACGGCATGTGTGCCATGCGCCACATGCACGACTATGGCACCACGAGCGAGCAGCTCGCCTGGATCAAGGTCGCGGCTTCGCATCACGCGCAATACAATCCGCATGCGATGCTCAAGGATGTCGTCACCGTCGAGGACGTGCTGAACTCGCCGATGATCTCAGATCCGCTGCATCGCATGGACTGCTGCGTCGTCTCTGATGGCGGCGGTGCGCTGATCGTGACCACGCCCGAGATCGCCAAGAGCCTGAAGAAGCCGCTGGTCAGACTGATCGGACATGGCGAGGCCATGAAGGGCCCGCGCGGCGGCAAGGATCTCGACCTCACTTACTCCGCCGGGATCTGGTCCGGCCCGCGTGCGTTCGAGGAAGCCAGCATCACGCCGAAGGACATCAAGTACGCCTCGATCTACGACAGCTTCACCATCACCGTGCTGATGCAACTCGAAGACCTTGGCTTCTGCAAGAAAGGCGAGGGCGGCAAGTTCGTCGCCGACGGCAATCTGATCTCGGGCGTCGGCAAGCTGCCGTTCAACACCGACGGCGGCGGCCTCTGCAGCAATCATCCCGTCAACCGCGGCGGCATGACCAAGATCCTTGAGGCGGTCCGGCAGTTGCGCGGTGAGGCGCATCCGAAGGTGCAGGTTCAAAACTGCGATCTCGCGATCGCCCACGGCACCGGCGGATTGCTGGGCGTGCGCCACGCTGCCTCGACTGCTATTCTGGAGCGCGTGTGATGAGCGAGACAAAGAAATATCCGGCCCCGGCGACGAACCCCGAGACCGCCGCGTTCTGGGACGCAGCCAAAGAGGGCAAGTTCATGATCAAGCGCTGCACCGCCTGCGGCGAAGCGCACTACTTCCCGCGCGCGATCTGCCCGTTCTGTTATTCGGACAAGACGGTGTGGGAGGAGAGTTCGGGCGAAGCCACGATCTACACTTACAGCTTGATGCGGAAGTCGCCGACCGGTCCTTACGCAATCGGTTACGTCACGCTGAAGGAGGGACCTTCGCTCCAGACCAACTTCGTCGATTGCGATCTCGAGAAGCTGAAGATCGGCCAGAAGGTGAAGGTGGTGTTCAAGCCGACCGACGGCGCGCCGCTGCCGTTCTTTACGCCGGCGTAAGACGGTCCTCATCCTGAGGGCTTGCGAAGCAAGCGTCTCGAAGGATGGCCACGACAAAGAAAGCGTTTCGGGCATCCTCATGGTTCGAGACGGCGCAAGAGCGCCTCCTCACCATGGGGATGAGAACCATCCGGAAGGAAACAAACAAAATGTCCGCCAGATACGAAGAGCTCAAAGGCCTGAAAAACATCGGCCAGAAATACGCCTACAGCGATCGCGAAGTCATGCTCTACGCCTACGGCATCGGTCTCGGCGCCGATCCGATGGACGAGAACGAGCTTGCCTTCGTCAACGAGGGCACGTTGACGCCGCGGCCGCTCAAGGTCGTGCCGACGTTCGCCTCCGTTGCGGCGTGGGGCGCTGGGCCCGGCGAAATGAACCTCAATCGCGTGATGGTGGTCGACGGTGAGCGCGACATCACCTTCCACCAGCCGCTGCCGGTCGCCGCGCACATCACCGCCGATTCCTCCGTCGTCGAAGTCTACGATAAGGGCAAGGACAAGGGCGTCGTCATCAGCCATCAGACCGTGCTCAAGAACGAGAAGGGCGAGAAGCTGGCAACGCTGGTCGCCTCGCGCTTCGCCCGCGGCGATGGCGGGTTTGGCGGGCCGAACCTGACCCAACCCGATCCGCACAAGATCCCGTCGCGCTCACCCGACAAGACCATCGACATCATCACGCGCCCCGACCAGGCGCTGGTCTATCGCCTCTGCGGCGACCGCAACCCGCTGCACTCCGATCCCGAATTTGCGAAGAAGGCCGGCTTCCCGCGCCCGATCCTGCACGGCATGTGCACCTACGGCATCACCTGCCGCGGCGTGCTCCAGACCTATGCCGATTACGACGCCTCCGCCTTCCGCCAGCACGTCGCGCGGTTCTCCTCGCCGGTCTATCCCGGCGAGACCGTGACAATGGACCTCTGGAAGGACGGCAACACGATCTCGTTCGAAGCCAAGGTGAAGTCGCGCGGCGTCACCGTGATCAAGAACGGCAAGACGGTGCTGGGTTAGGGCGGTCTCGTGCCCCGGACGCAGCGCAGCGCTTCTTCAGCGGTGCGCTGCAGAGCCGGGGTCTAGCGAGCCCAAGCAAAGAAAGAGCTGGGTCCCGGCTCTGCGACGCAGCGTTGCACGCTGCATCGCGTCCGGGACACAAAAAAACAACAGGGAGACGCCACCATGGGACTACTTGACGGCAAGGTCGCGCTGATCACCGGCGCGGGCGGGGGGCTCGGTGAGGCCTACGCAAAGCTGTTTGCGCGGGAAGGGGCGTCCGTCGTCGTCAACGATCTCGGTGGCCCCCGTGACGGCTCCGGCGCCGACAAGTCGATGGCGCAGACAGTGGTCGACGCGATCAGGGCCGATGGCGGCAAGGCGGTCGCCAACGGCGCCGACATCTCCAGCATGGAGGGGGGCCAGTCGCTATTCGACGACGCCATCAAGCATTTTGGCCGCGCCGACATCCTGGTCAACAATGCGGGCATTTTACGCGATCAGACCTTCTCCAAGGCCAGCGAGTCCGACTGGGACAAGGTCATCAAAGTGCATCTGAAGGGGACCTTTTGTTGCACGATGCCGGTGTTTCGCTGGATGCGGGAAAACGGCGGCGGCGTCATCGTCAACACCTCCTCGACCTCGGGCCTGATCGGCAATTTCGGCCAGACCAATTACGGCGCGGCCAAGGGCGGCATTTGGGGCCTGTCCAACGTGCTGGCGATCGAGGGCCGGAAATACAACATCCGGATCTGGACGCTCGCGCCGGGCGCGCTGACCCGCATGACCGCAGACCTGCCCCGCTATAAGGAGAACCCCGGTGCGGCGCTGGGGCCGGACGGCATCGCGCCGGCCGTGCTATACATGGTCAGCGATTTGTCGGGCGATCAGACCGGCAAGGTGCTGGGCGTATCCGGGCCCCGCGGCGTGCGCGAAATGCGGATGATGGAGATGGACGGCTGGAAACCACCGCACACGGGCTGGAACGCACGGGACATCGCTGAGCATGCCAAGGAGATCTTCTTCTCCGAGGAGCAGATCAAGATGGGCGCGCGACGGTTTTAGGCCATGGTCTCCCGGACCCCGCAACGCGCGAGCCCGGGGATCACGAACAAAGGATACAGGGACTGATGAAACTCACTGCCGACGCCAAGGGCACCTTCGCAATCGCGCCGACGCCGTTCCACGACGACGGCCGGATCGACGAGCGCTCGATCGACCGCTTGACCGATTTTTACGAGGAGGTCGGCTGCGACGGCGTCACAGTGCTGGGCATCCTTGGTGAGGCGCCGAAGCTCGATGCCGCCGAGGCCGAGCAGGTGGCGGTGCGCTTCGTCAAGCGTGCCAAGAAGATGCAGGTGATCGTCGGCGTCTCCGCGCCGGGCTTTGCTACCATGCGCTCACTTGCCAACGCCTCGATGGACGCCGGTGCGGCCGGTGTGATGATCGCGCCGCCGCCCTCGCTCCGCACCGACGACCAGATCGTCGGCTATTACAAGCAGGCGGCCGAGGCGATCGGTCCCGACGTGCCTTGGGTACTCCAGGACTATCCGCTGACCTTGATGGTGGTGTTCACCCCCGCCGTGATCCGCAAGATCGTCATGGACAATCCAAACTGCGTGATGCTCAAGCACGAGGACTGGCCGGGCCTGGAAAAGATCTCGACGCTGCGCAGCTTCCAGAAGGACGGCTCGCTGCGACCGCTCTCGATCCTCTGCGGCAATGGCGGCACGTTCCTTGATTTCGAGATGGAGCGCGGCGCCGACGGCGCCATGACCGGCTACGCCTTCCCCGAGCTTCTGATCGATGTCGTGAACCTCTCGAAGGCCGGCAAGCGCGACGCCGCGCATGATCTGTTTGACGCGCATCTGCCGCTGATCCGCTACGAGCAGCAGCCGGGTGCAGGCCTTGCCGTGCGCAAATACGTGCTGCAGAGGCGCGGCATCATCGCCTCCAGCGCCCAGCGCAAGCCCGCCGCGACCATCACGTCGGCGGCAAAGGCAGAGGTCGAGTACCTGCTGTCGCGCGTCGCTCGAATCGACAAGCGCGCCAAGCTTGGGCCGCAATCCAGCGCCGCAGGTTAGGTTGAATGGCCGAGGCCTCAGCATCACGTCCCGCGTCGACGATCCTCCTGCTGCGCGACGGCGCAGCAGCGAAGGAAATCGAAGTCTTCATGATGGTCCGCCATCATCAGATCGAGTTCAATTCGGGCGCGCTGGTGTTTCCCGGCGGCAGCGTCGATGCCGGCGATCAGGAGATCGTCAAGCGCTCCGACCTGTATTCGGGCGGCGAGGGCCTGAGTGAATCGGACCGCGGATTTCGTATCGCCCGCGATCCGCGAGACCTTTGAGGAGAGCGGCATTTTGCTGGCACGGTCCAAGGATTCGGGCACGCCTGTTGACGCCAGGCGCGCCGGCGAGATCGCCGATGCGCATCGCGTCGCGCTCAACGAGCACAAGGTCAGCTTCCTGAGCATTCTGGCCGACAACGGTCTCCAGCTCGCGCTCGATACGCTCTTGCCTTACGCGCACTGGATCACGCCCGAGGGCATGCCAAAACGTTTCGATACCTGGTTCTTCCTCGCCGCAGCCCCGCCCGACCAGCTCGGCGCGCATGACGGCCGGGAATCGACCGACTCGATCTGGGTCTCCCCGCGCGAGGCAGTTGAGGGCGGCGAGAGCGGCCGCTTCAAGCTGCCGTTCCCGACCACACGTAATTTGATCCGGCTCGCCAAGCAGTCGAGCGTGAGCGCGGCGCTGGAGTCCGCCCGCGGCATGTCCGTCGTGACGGTGATGCCTGTCATGACCAAGACCGAAACCGGCCGCCAGCTCCGCATCCCCCGCGAGGCCGGCTATGACGGCGAGGTGTTCGAGGTCGGGGCGGTCGGCTAGGACACTTCGATACAAAGCGAAGTATTGACGAGGGCAGACGCGCTAGGTTCCGTGCCTGACAACGGGACGGAGCGCGCGACATGGACAACCGGCAGGACAACAACGTCGCCGTCGAGCTGGCGCTGCTGCTCGCGCTCGCAACGCTCTGGGGCGGCTCCTACACCTTCATCAAGCTCGGCGTCGCCACCATCCCGCCGATCACGCTGATCGCGGCGCGCACCACGATTGCGGGCCTGCTGCTGCTCGCGATCATGTGGGCGCGGGGCATCAGGATGCCGACGGATGCCGCGACCTGGCAGCGCTTCGCCTTTCAGGCCGTGCTCAACAGCGTGATCCCCTGGACGTTGATCGCCTGGGGCGAGCGCCACGTCGATGCCGCGCTCGCCACCATCCTCAACTCGGCCGGGCCGATCTTCACCTTCCTGCTCACGGCGGTCGTCACCCGCCACGAGACGACGACACCGCGAAAGCTGGTCGGCGTGGTCGCCGGCATGGCCGGCATCCTGCTGATCGTCGGCGTCGATGCCTTCCATGATATCGGCAGCGGTCTCGTCGCGGAGGCCGCGATCGTTGCCGCCACCATCTGTTACGCATGCGCCGCGATCTTCGGCCGCGGCTTCAAAGGCCTCGATCCCATGGCGCCCGCGGCAGGTTCGCTGCTGGCGGGGGCCGCGGCGCTGATCCCGGCCTCGCTGATCGTTGAACAGCCCTGGACGCTGTCTCCCTCCCAGAGCTCGGTGCTGGCGCTGCTCGCGCTTGCGACCTTCTCGACCGCCGCGGCCTTCGTGATCTATTTCCGCCTGATCCAGACCCTGGGCTCGGTCGGCACCACCGCGCAGGCCTATCTCCGCGTGCCGATCGGGGTTGCCATCAGCGTCGCCTTCCTCGGCGAGAGCCTGAGCCGGACCGCCTGGATCGGCCTTGCCTGCGTCGTCCTCCGGCGTCGCCGCCATGACTATCCCGGCCCGGCGGCCGGCCAGCGTCAAAACGTCATAAAGCCGGGGCCAGGAAAGGCGACCGGGCTGCAATATTAAGGATATTCGGCGGCTGACGCGTGTTCCCCCGGGGCCGCAATACGTCGTATATTGCGCCTCCAGCAGCCCCGGTCCTCAAATCACGAATGTCCGCCGAATTGACGCCGACCCCTGAGAAAAAGCAAATATTCTCGCTCTCCATCGGCCAGCTCACGTTCGGCAGCTTCCTTCTGGTGCTGGCGGTGATCATCGTGACCTCGACCGCGAGCGTGATCGCGATCCGGCACATCGACACGACCTTTGTCGAATTGCAGCGGCTCCAGAGCGTCGGCGACCTCGCCGAGGACATCGACCGCCGCATGAACGAGTTGCGGCTCGCCGCGCGCGATTTCGTCACCGACCCCGGCGCCGGCACCCAATTCAAGCAGGTGGGCGAGGCGGCCTCGACGCTCAGCGACATCCTGAAGAAGACCCGCATCGAGCTTGCGCCCGAGCAGCAGGACATGATCGACGGGGTCACCGAGCGGCTTGCGACCTATCGCAGCGGCCTGGAGCGGATCTCGACGCTGATTGATCGTCGCGCCCAGCTGCTCGCCGGCCTGCCGCCGCTGCGCGACCAATTCGATGTGGCGGTCGCGGGCACCGCCGACCGCGAGCTGGCCTCCCGCCTGTCGGAGGCGCAGAGCCGGATCGCGCTCGGACTGCTCGCGCGCAATCCGTCCGCGGCCGAGCAGGCGGCGCAGAGCATGCGGGCGATGGACATCGGCGATGCCGGGCTGAAATCGTCCGTCAATAATTATGCCGGGGCCATCATTGCGGTCGCGGTCCGGGAACGGCAGATCGCCGATATCGATCGCGAGGTGCTGGGAACCGAGGGCCGGCTGATCGGGCGCGTCACCGAATTGCTGCGCGAGGTCAGTGCCCGGCGCGGCCACGTGCTGTCGCGCGACTTCGCCCGGACGCTGACGGAGGCGCGCTGGCAGAGTATCGTGCTCGGCACCATCGGCGTGCTGATCGGCATTCTCGCGGCCGGCTTCGTGGTGCGGCGGACGGTCCGTCCGCTCGCCCAGATCGCACGGTCGATCCGCGCGCTCGCAGCAGGCGAGAAGAATACCTCGATCCCGTCCGCCGACGTCGACAACGAGATCGGCGACATCGCCCGCGCGGCCGAAGTGTTCCGCCGCGCGCTGGAGGAGGCCGACACGGCGCGCGAGGCAGCGGTGCGCGCGCTGACCGAGCAGCGCCTCGCCGAAGAGAGCTACCGAAAACTGTTCGAGGGCTCGGTCGACGGCATTTACGTGACGACACCGGCCGGTGATCTCCTCAACGCCAATCCGGCGCTGGCGCGGATGATGGGCTATGACAGCCCCAAGCAGCTCATCGACAGCATCGACGACATCGCCCACACCATCTACGTCAATCCCGAGGCGCGCGTCGAATATCAGCGGCTGATGGCCCGCGACGGCATTGTGCGCGAGTTCGAATACCAGGTACGCCAGCGCAGCGGCAACATCCTGTGGCTGTCCGACAGCGCCACCGGCGTCCCCGACGAGGCGGGCAACATCGTCCGCTACGAAGGCACGCTGCGCGACATCACCGACCAGAAGCGGGCGGAAGACGCCATCGCCGAAGGACGGCGCCTGCTCCAGCAGGTCATCGACACCGTGCCGGCAGTGATCAACGTCAAGGACCGCGACCTGCGCTACGTGCTGATGAACCGCTACATGGCCGGGATCTTCGGCATCGAGCCCGGCGATGCGCTCGGCCGCACCACGGCGGATCTGATGTCGCGCTACGGTGCAGCCAAGACCGACGAGAACGACAAGCGCGTGCTCAGGCTTCGAAAAGGTCTCGGCTTCTACGAAGAGGAGTACAAGGATTCTTCCGGCCACATGCGGCAATGGCTGGTCAATAAGCTGCCGCTGCTCGATATCGAGGGCGAGATCGAGCGGATCGTCACCGTGGCGCTCGACATCGGCGAGCGCAAGCGCGGCGAGCAGGAGATGCGCAAGGCCAAGGAATCCGCCGAGACCGCGCTGCGCAATCTGCGCGAGACGCAGGCCTCGCTGATAGAGGCGGAAAAGCTGGCGGCGCTCGGGCGCCTCGTCGCCGGCGTCGCCCACGAGGTCAACAATCCCGTCGGCATCAGCCTCACGGTTGCCTCCGCGCTGGAGCGCAAGACCGCGATGTTCACCGCCGAGGTCGAGCGCGGCGAGCTGCGCCGCTCTACGCTCAACGACTTCCTTCACACCAGCCGCGACGCGTCCTCGCAGCTCGTCTCCAATCTCAACCGCGCCGCCGAGCTGATCCAGTCGTTCAAGCAGGTCGCCGCCGACCGCAACTATTCGGATCAGCGCAGCTTCGATCTCGGTGACCTCACCGAGCAGGTAGTGATGAGTCTGCGGCCCGGCCTGCGCAAGCACAATTTGACGCTCAATGTCGAATGCCAGCCTGATCTGACCATGAACAGCTATCCCGGACCGTACGGCCAGGTGCTGACCAATCTGTTTCTCAACGCGGTGGCGCACGCTTTCCCGGACGGACGGCCGGGGACCATCGACATCCAGGTGCGCGAGTCCGGCAAGGACAATGTCGAGATCACCTTCTCCGACAATGGTTGCGGCATGTCGCTCGACGTCCGCCGACGTGCATTTGATCCGTTCTTCACGACGCGGCGCGACCAGGGCGGGACCGGTCTCGGGCTGCACATCGTCTACAGCATTGTCACGAACCGGCTCGGCGGACGGCTGGATCTCGATTCCGAGCCGGGCAGCGGCACACGCATCCAGATCATCCTGCCGCGCGTGGCGCCGCTCGAGCAGGCCGCGGAATAGCTGGAGCGTTTTCGGGCGAAGTGGATATCGGTTCGCGAAGAAAACGCTTCAAAACAAAATCTGGAGCTTCGGTTCTGATTCAATCAGAACCGATAATGCCCTAGTCGGCCTCTGCGAGCTTGTGCAGCGTCGCGCCGAAAATCTGGCTGGCCTTGCCGACCAGCGCGGTGCCGGTCATGTCCCCGCGCGTCTCCGTGAAGGTGCCGCTGACGCCGATGCCGACCGCGGCAGGGCCACCGAACAGCGGATTGTCGTCGCCCCGCGGCGAGGTGTGACGCTGGACCAGCACCTCGCCCTTAAAGGTGTTGTCCTTCACCGTGTAGCGGCCGGTGTAATAGAGGTAGGCATCGCCGCCAAGAATCTTGCCGTCGCGAAAAAGAATCACGCCGCTGCCCTTGCCGACTCGACCATCGAGCAGGTTCACGTGAATCGAATAGAGGCCGTTCTTCATAACGTCCCGAGGCCGGCCGCCATCGCCCAATGGCGTAACCGGTAGGGCATTTATGCCAAAGCGCATCCGCTCACGCAACGCGGGAGTTTGGCCGCCGGCCGTGCGGGCCTGCCCGTGAGCCGTAGTTGTCCCGGATTGTCTATGACACTGTCATGACGGTCTGATCATGAAGCGAGGCCTGTCGTTGCTAATCAGGTTGGCCCGCGAAATGCATAACTATCGTTGCACTGGCCGCGGGGTGCTGGAGCAAGACAGACGTGAGCAACTGGATCGATTCCGGCGGCGAATGAGCCGCGTCTGCACAGTGCGCGTCCCACGATTTGCGAAACACGACAACGGCGGATGGGCGGCGCGGCACGCTGGCGAAACGTGGCGAGCCTCCGCTTGCGCCTTGGCCCTGATTGCGCTCGCAGCCCCCTCCGCGCACGCGCGAGACCGCGACCAGTTCGTCAACACCAGTGCCGAATTGAAGGCCTGGTTCGACGGACTGCGCAGCGGCGAGGGGCCTTGCTGCTCCGATGCCGACGGCTTGGCGCTCTCGGACACCGACGCACCGTTCAGGTATATTTCTTGTCGCGCTCGAGCAGCTCGATGGAGATGCCTTCGGGGCCGCGGATGAAGCAGATGCGCACGCCGGGGCGGATCGTGGTCGGCTCGCGCGTGAAGGTGACGCCCTTTGGCCTTGATCTCGGCCGCGACGGCGTCGATGTCCTTCACCGTGAGACCTAAATGGTCGAGGCCCTGGTGCGGGTGCGGCGGCGGGGGGTTGACCGCATTGTCGCCCTCGAGCGGTGCAATGAAGATTTTTGCGCCACCGAGATTCACGTCGATCCGTCCCGGTGCGTGCACGATCTCGCCACCGAGGATGTCCCGCAACCAGGCCGCCGTAGCCTCCGGATCGGGGCTGCGCAGATGGACGTGATCCCAAGTGACGACTGGCATGTCATGTTCTCCCGACGTGTCTTCGATGTTGCGGCGCATGTTAGCGGCCCCGGCCGGTGACCGCCACCGCCCTTGCCGATTCGATAGCTGCGCGGGAACCTTAGTTGGTCTTCCAGATTAAGGTAAACAGTGGCCGGGTCCGTCGTCGAACGTGCTTCCGCCGCTATCGGTGATGCAATCATGAATGCTGGGTTTGACCGCATCGGGTTGAGGCGTTTCGCCGGAACCGGCGAGCGACTGGCACGGGCCGTGACGATCGCGAGCGTCTCATTTGGGCGGGTCCTGCTGTGGACGTTGGCGGCCATGATCGTCGGTTGCGGCGTCTGGATGATGCTTCCACTCTCCAGAGGCAATAGTGCCGAGCCGGTGACGTCCGACGTGGCAGCGGTCGAGACGGCGCCTTCGGGCAAAGCGGCAGAAGCCGTGTCGCCGGCTTCCGAAGCTCAGATTCCGGCAATGGCAGAACTCGGTCGGATGAGGATTTCATCGCAGACCTGGCGCCGCGGCGGCCTTGGCTCGAAGGCGCTGGTGACGTTCACGTTGCGAAACGACAATGACTATGCCGTAAAGGATGTCGAGATCGTCTGCGCTTTTGCGCGGCGCGACGGCAGTCATCTCACCGACCGCAGCCGCGTTCTGGCGGACCCGGTCAGCATGAAGAGCCGCAAGACTTTTGCGCGCATTCCCGTCGGATTCGTCAACGTGAATGCCGATCAGGCGAAGTGTTCGCTTGTGGGCGCGCGTCGTGCGTGAGGGCGGCATTTTCCGGTAGCGGAAAAGTTACCGTCCTTGGGCCTTGGAGCAGAAACTTGGCGTCGCCATTTGAACCGAACGGCTGGGCCAGGAACCAATTGAATGATCCCCTGTTAAGACGGAGAGCCCTCGCGGGATGCGACGGGCGGAGCGCGGCCAATGCCTATCTTTCGGTATTTCATGTTTGTCGGTGGAGCTCTGCTCGCACTGCTGTTCGCGGCGAACTACTTTCTGCCGGCTTCGCCCCTAGCGCAGGCCGTCGCAACCGCGAGCAACGAACAGCCGTTGATCCGGATCCGGTCCGATCGCCACCTGCCGGAGCGCGTCGTGCTCGATACCAGTCAGCCGACGATTACCGCGCCTGCGGTGGAGATCGCCGCTGTCGTGGCTCCCAAGCCGCCAGTGGAGGGCGTGTCGCCGGCTTTGGCCGAGATGTCCGCCAAGACGCGGGTCCGCGAGACGTTCGCGCAATTTACGCCGGCCGGGAAGGCCGATACCCGCGGAGCCGGGAAGACCGATCCCAAGCTGCAGGCTCCAGTTCAACGGCGCAAGGTCGCCAGAGCGCATCCGGCGCCGCAGCAGGGTCGGCCGATGATGGTGATGGCGCAGCAGCCGCATTTCGGTTTCTTCAACAGCACCTGGTAAGAGCCCGTCTGACCCGTCTCGAATCGGCACCGGAAGGGCTTTTTATTGGCCGGCCTCTCTGCTAATTCGAACCCATCCGAACGTCGTCCGGCCTGCTGGCTCGCAAGCAGCGGTCCTTGGCGTCTCGGTTGCGGCCCATTGCCTGGGCCAGGGCGCTCGTAGCTCAGCTGGATAGAGCATCGGATTTCGATTCCGAGGGCCGGGAGTTCGAATCTCTCCGAGCGCGCCACTTAAGCGACTGAGCGACGCGAGAACGCGCGTCAGTGAATTTTTGAAAGATCAGCGGTACAGGCCGCGGGTTCACGGCGATTACAGCCTGAATAGCCCGGTGGGCGTGACGTGGCTCGATACGAAGACGGACGCGGATCGCCTTTGGGCCTGAAACGACAACCCGAAAATATGGTGACCCGCTTCACTTGGCGGTCCTAGCACTCCCGGCGCTCTGATCCGCAATTGAATCGGCAGCCGGGAGCATTGGGGCTGGAAAGCGAGCCGTGCCATGTTCGCCTCTTAACGACAATTGGTAGAAAGGCGGACTCCGGTAGTTGTACCGACTCCATTTTTGGAACGGGGTGTTCTACTGTGTGAACACCGGCGAGATTTAAGTACTCATCAATTTTCAGTTGTCCGGGATGGCCGCAGTGGGGGCTGGAACCACCCTGCGGCCTTTCCCCATTGGTCCAAGCGTAACCCGGTGTCTTTTTTGTTCCAGAGCGGGAACTGAACTTACGTTCTTCCGTTTTGGAGCCGTCAATGCGGCTCACGGAGTGCGACATGACTGAGCACCGCCGCAGAGTGAAGTAAACCCGCTCCCTGGAAGAACGAATGGCCGAACTGGGCCGCCGAGCTGAAAGACCAAGCCAATCAATTGCCCGCTGGCGCGGAGCGCGAGCGCCTTCTCAGGAAGGCGCGGTTCGCGGAAACGGGCGCGCGCCTCAGTGATTGGGTTTCCTCGTCCGGTTTGCGGCCTCCGGAGTAAGGCCGCATCTTCGGCGGCATGCCGGCTACGATCAATCTGCGGCTGTTGCGTCGTTCCTATTCTGGCATGGTTGGCGGCCTGTTTTGCGAGTGCAAATTCAGGCTGGCGGGCCTATGACCACGTACTCGAACGCCACGCCTTCGGGATCGTTCTCATCGAGCCAAGCCTTGGCGGCGTCCTCGGTCGAGAAGATTTTGATGTGCTCGACCTCGCCAACTTGCATGGCGGTGTTCACATAGACGAAGACGGTGGCATGACCCCGATACGGGTGAAGAACGTCGTGCCGCCACCTTCCGCAATCAAGATCAGCGCCTCCATCGCGGCCTGCCACTCCGGCGCGGCGTGCTCTTTTGTTGGCAAATTGGCGATGTACTCGCCGGCGTCGACCAATGTCACGATCTGCCGGCCTTCTGGCTGCACGATCGCCGTGTCAAACGCGGCGGACCAGGTCATGCCTTCGCCAGCAAATCCTCGCCTGGCGTCAGAAGCCGCACATAGGTCCCGCTTTCGTGCAAATCTAACCAGCCCTTCTCGACCAGGTCTCTGAATTGGTGGCGATGAGGCCAAAGCGGTCTGCCGGTTCTTATACGATCTCTTAGTATCGGACGCGCCGGTGATGGATGCATTTGAACTGGCCATCGACGAGGCAATCGACTTCAATACTCAGCGGCCGAAGCTACTCAAAGAACGAGCTGACTTCATGGCGTACATGTTCAGCGATATACGAAATGCATTGCAGGTCCAGCATCAGGGGTGCGAGGCATATTCAATCATTCGTCCCCGAACCGGGGGAGATCTGGATGCGGTCGATTTTCGCGCGCGAGGTCTTAGAGGGGGAGTCCCGCATCGTGAATTGGGCAGATCAAGATCAGAGGCAGAACTTTTTGCGAGAGCGGCGGCATGTAGCAGAAAGTTTAGAAGCCTATCATCTCGACCACGACGGCGTGCTGGCGATGGCTGGCGGCAGATCGTGCCCGCGCTCGTAGACAAGCCCCCAAAGCGCACGTGCAACCATGTGGTCAGTTTGGGCCAGCTTCTTAGCGGCTTCATCGAAGTCGCTCCAAAAGGGCGGGTGCGACGGTATTATCCGATAGCCGCTGAGGCGGGGCTGCGTCGGTGTGTAGCCATCGACGCATTGAGGCGAGTGCAGATATTGGAAGCTAATTCGTTAGCTCTGCGGGGGCAACTTGGCGTCGTCTCGCAGCAATTGCGATATGATCCGCTCGATCCGGACGGCGTCCAATCTCATGTCAGCCATCGATTTCTCCGGTGCAACGTTCTGAACGTGCGAAATTCTCCAATGCCGTCAATGCGTGAACGGATCGGGAAAGTTCAGAACGTGCGTTGATTTTGCTGGTCGGGCTGGGCGGAGTTCGATTCCGAGGGCCGGGAGTTCGAATCTCTCCGAGCGCGCGAATTCTCAGGCCAGAGTTTTTCGGATCTGGCCGCGGCCGGGAGCCGCCGCTACTTGCCCTGGATCTTCAGCCCGTTGGGACCGACATTGATTTGCAGGCCGTCGGGCTGCTTCTTCGTCTGGTAAAGATTGTAGCCGAGCACGGCCGCCGTGACGACCAGAGCACCGATGATCAGAAACAATAGATTGCGGCTGATGGACATTCTTTTCCCTGAACCACTTGGTTGACCGCGAGAAAAACCCCGCGCATGGGGGCGCGGGATGCATCGATACGCCTCGGGGCTGGCGGCGCACTGCGTTGACTGGGATAATGCGGCTCGAAGGAACTGGTTCCCCGTGCGGCTGGCGCCGCATGTGCAAGGCCGGAGCCGTGTCTGGTCAGTCTGCCGGCGAACCCGTGTGTCGGCCCCTTGCCAGCGTGTCCGAGGGCGACTCGCGAAATGTCGCGCGGTAAGCTGCGGCAAACTCGCCGAGGTGATGGAAGCCCTGGGCGCGCGCGCATGAGGCGACGGTGGCGCCGCCGCCTTTAAGGAGCCGGGCGCGGGTGGCCCACAACCTTTTCAGGCGGATGTAGTGGTGCAGGCTCATGCCGCGTACCTTGCTGACGGCGCCGCCAAGCGTCCGGATCGAGACGCCAAATTCACCGGCAAGATCGGCTGTGTAGATCGGAGCAGTCGGATGTGCCGCGACGTAATCGTCGATCCGCTGCACGAGTTTGATCGATCGCTCGCCCTGGACCGAGGCACTCCGGTCGGAGAGCGGATCGATTCGAAACAGATCGTCGAGCGCGAGCAGCAGGCCTTCCTGGAGATGGCCGGCCACCTCGGTGGTCTCGAACAGCAACGGCTGCACCGACGCGGTTCGCAGAATGTCGAGCAGGAGTTGCCGTATGTGGAGCAAGGCGGGCCGGTTCGCGACATAGGCCCGCAAATCGTCGGCCTGATCGAACCAGCCCCGGTCTCTCAAGCCGGGTGAGAGGATGATCATCGCATGATGATTGGTCTGGGGCTCGACGAAATGGCATTCATCGTTGCCGCGGAGCGCAACGAAGAAGCGCGCGTCGAGATCCATTCCCTTGGAATTGACCCGAAGGTCGTCCGTCATGGACAGGATCACCATCCCGCCGGGCATCCGATAGGCGGTGTCGAGGATGCGCGCGAACGAACGCATCAGGACGATGCGGCACGCCGGCAGGGAGACGACGGCACGGGCGGCGGCGAAGTTCGGGACGTCGAGCGGAATGCTTCTGGCATCCTCCATCGACTCGATCGGCCAAAATGCATCGACGTCGGCAAAGCCGATCAGTTGAAGCGCTGAGGATGGGGCGAGGCCGTCGAACAACATGTGTCTGGCCGGATGCTGCAATGTGACAATCAAATGAACGTCAGTACATCGCCATCAATGGCGAAACATCGCGCTTCAGTAAACCGGATTCCGGGCCGTAGTATTGCGGACATCATGGCATGAAGCCCGGCAGATCGATGTCGTCGTCAACGGTCTCGGCTCATCGGCCGGCCGGAGGCGAGGTCGATGAAATGGAGCCGCGTGCAGGCGGGACAAGGTCCGGACCAACCGCGACCGCGACATCCATGATCTCGCAAAAGCGAAGGGGCCCGGAGGGCCCCTTTAAACTTACCAGCGGCGATAGCGTGGTCCGTAATAGCGCGGCCCACCATAATAGCGTGGCGCATATCGGCGACCGTAATAGGGGGCCGGCGCGCCGTAGTACCCATAGTAGTTCGGGCGCCAGAAACAGCGTCCCCAGGCGTCGCAGACCATGCGGACCTGCTCGACGTCCGAGACCTGCGGCGTCGCCGGAGCAGGCGCGATGGGCATGGCAGACGCCGCCGGTGATGCTGCCAAGGCACCCAACAAGGACGCGGCGACGAGGCCAATTCTAAGATTCATGATGTGTCTTCCTCCGCTTACGCACCAGGATATCGAAGTTTGTTCTGATCAAATTGTGGCGGAACCAAAATGTAACGCTGAAGAACAAATCTTCAGCCAGCCCGCCGCAGGCCAGACCTTTAGCTCCGCCAAGACTATCCGAGGTTCGAGCCCGCTAAATGTTGGGCTTGCATCGGCGCCGCCGCGACCTCGCCAAGCTGCCGGTCTACGAAATCGAGAAGCAATTGCTGCTGTCGAGCGCCGCCAAATAGCGGCACCCGCAGAGCACCTGCCGGGGCCCCTCAGAAGCAGGGATGCCGGCGGCGATCCTGGCCGACATAGCCGGCCGCGCTGCGGTAGCAATGGTTGGTCGACGGGCCGTCGTAAAAGGCGAAGGTACCGGGGGTGATGCCGGGCCCGTAATTGTGCAGGTAGCTGATCGAGTAGGGCAGCGGGTTCGCGTGGTAGCGGTGATACCGGTGATGTCCCCGCGCCTCTGCGAGGCCAGGGGCAAGGATTGCGGCCGACAGGACAGCAACCGCGGCTACAAGCTTCAACTTGCTCATCTCGAATCTCCGGAACCCGCACGAATAGGTCAGCCGTTTATAGCCATTTCGGGCCGCCGGAACACCCGTCAGGCACCCGGAAATCGAGGCCAACCCCACAGATTCACGGGTGGGTGTGACACAATTGCCGGACATGGGGTCGAAGCCTGCCCATTTTTGGCCTTTTCGAGATGCTTAACGAATTTCCCACACAAGTATGACCAAAGAGAATTCGGTTAAGAATCTTGCCGCCGGCTCGAAGGATCATCACCTTTGGGATCCCACGAGGCCGGTCCCATTCCTGAAGGTTTTCGCCGTCACCTCGCCATGCGCATCACGCTTCTGAGCCTGCTGTTGCTCTCGGTCGTCGCCGCCACGCCGGCGCGCGCCGAGCTGCACATCACCCGCGACCACGGCGGCTATGTCGAGGAGTACAAAGCCAAGTACAAGCGCGTCCGCGAGAAGGGCGAGCGCGTCATCATCGACGGCATCTGCAACTCGGCCTGCACCCTGGTGCTCGGTATCGTGCCGATGAACAAGATCTGCGTGACGCCCCGCGCCAGCCTCGGCTTCCACCAGGCCTATTACGACAAGGCCTTCACCTTCGGGATCAAGGTCACCAGCGCGGAGGGGACGTCCGATCTGATGGCCTATTATCCCGACACGGTGAAGGACTGGATTCGCCGCAATGGCGGGCTCACCACCGACATGAAAAAGATCAAGAACGGTGTCGAGCTCTGGAAGATCATCGATCCCTGTCCCGAAGAATGGTGAGCGGCTGAGCCGTCACTGTCCGTCGCAGCGCAGCATCGTCCGTACGAAATTGGCCTAAATTCGCATTGCCGCATGGGCCGCCGGTGGGGCAATGAGGGCGGCAATGAATAATAATCAAGAAGCCCTGACCGCCCGCGCCGCGCCGATCCTGTTCGTCCTGCTCTGGAGCACCGGCTTCATCGGCACCAAATACGTCATCAACAACGCCGACCCCTTGACCTACCTCGCCATCCGCATGGCGATCGTGGTCGGCCTGATGGCGATCATCGCCGCAATCGCGCGACCGAAATGGCCGGACGGTATCGGCATCGCGCACAGCGCGGTTGCCGGCATTCTCGTCCATGGCTTCTATCTCGGCGGCACTGCGATCGCGATCGCGCACTCAATTCCGGCCGGGCTCTCTGCGCTGATTCCGGGCCTTCAGCCGATCCTGACCTCGACCATCGCTAACCGCTGGCTCGGCGAGAAGGTGACGCCGGTGCAATGGGCAGGCCTGATGCTTGGCCTCGGCGGCGTGGTGCTGATCCTGCACGGCCGCCCCATGACCGGCGAAGCCGGGCTCGGCTGGCTCGCCTCGGTGGTCTCGCTGATCAGCATCACGCTCGGCACGCTCTATCAGCGCCGCTACTGCAACCACATCGACTGGCGTGCCGGCAATCTCGTGCAATATGTCGCCGTGACGATCTTCTTCGCGGCCGGTGCCTTCCTGTTCGAGGACCGCGTGGTGCATTGGACGCGGGAGTTCATGCTCGCGCTGGCCTGGCTCGCCGTGGCGCTCTCGATCGGGTCGATCGGGCTGCTGTACTGGCTGATCCGCAACGCCGCCGCCACGTCGGTTGCGAGCCTGTTCTACCTGGTGCCCGCCGTCACCGCGCTGATGGCCTATCTGCTGTTCGGAGAAAAGCTCGATGCGCTGGCGATCGCCGGCATGATGATGTGCGCGGCAGCGGTGTTCGTGGTCAACCGACGCTTCTAGCGCCGGCAGGCCGGGCCGCTGGAATACATCCCTGACGTGCGCGGCATGTTCGTGCTAGGGTCGGCGTATTTCAGTGTCCCTTTCACAGGTGGTTTTCCATGAAGAAGGCGAGACGCGCACTGCTCGGCAGGTCCCTGAAGCCGGTCCGGATTGCCTGCATCAACTACGCGGAGCCGACGATCAGCGGCCGCAAAATGGCCAAGCTCACTGCGGCGCTCCAGAAATGCTACGACAAGCACTTCCTGCCGGTGTGGGGCTATCCGGGTCGACCTTTATGTCACCGAAAGGCCGAAGCCGAGCGATTGGCAGCTGGTCTACTTTGACGAGGCCTCCCACAAGAACATGCTCGGCCGCCATGAGCTGACGTATCGTCGCCAGCCGATCTCAAAGATCTTCGTCAAGGCGCTGGGCAGCGAGCCGGTCAGCGTGGCGGCCTCGCACGAGCTGTTCGAGATGGCGCTCGATCCCATGGCCAATCTCTGGGCCGACAAAAATCCGAACACCCAATATGCCTATGAGGTCTGTGACGCCGTGGAGGAGGATACCTTCTCCGTCGCCGGCTTTGAGATGTCTAACTTCGTCTATCCGTCCTGGTTCGAACCGTTCAAGCATCCCCGAGGCACCAAGTTCGACCACAAGGGGACACTGACGGAGCCGTTCTCGATGACCGAGGGCGGCTACGTCATCAAGCGGGTCAACGGCCGGAAGGTGATCAAGGCGTTCGGCTCGCCTGAGAAACGGCGGAGCTTCGCCAAGGAGGACCGGCGCGGCCATCGCAGCGAATTTCGCGATCCGCAAGGCGAGCATCACCCCGGCCGGCGCGCAGCCAGGAGGCGAGGGTAGGGTATCGCTGGAGCTGTCTCCGGGCGCGTCCGCACCCAGAGACGTGAGCGTTGCGATCAGCGCTTGGCCTTCCTGGCCTTCTTTTTCGACTTGGCGGCTTTCTTCGTCGCCTTCTTTGCAGTTTTCTTGGCCGCCTTCTTCGACGACTTCTTTGCAGCCTTCTTCGAAGTCTTCTTCGCAGCCTTCTTGGCTTTCTTCTTGGAAGCCTTCTTCGGCGCTACTTTCTTCGTGACCTTCTTGGCGACTTTCCTGACCTTCTTCACCGCAGTGACAGCGGCGTCCTTGGTCGCTTCCACGGCGGCGGTGATCGTGTCCATCGCCTGTTCGGTGATCGGCTTGTCGTCGTCCATATCGTCCCCCCACGGTTTGCATGGAGCGATGACGATAGCGAGTTTCATAGTTGTGTCAAAGCAACGCTCAACCGCCATCGAAATTCGCTTGGAGGTTTTCGGTGGCGAGATTGGGATGGTCGTGGAGCAGGTGCCGGCAGAACTCGCGCCAGCCAAGCTCGGTCAGACCAACCTCCTGGCGCTGAATGCCACCATCGAAGCCGCGCGCGCGATGCCGGCCGCGTTTTTGCGGTGGTGGCCCAGTTTTTGCGGTGGTGGCCCAGGAGGTCAAGACGCTCGCCGGCCAGACCGCCAAGGCCACCGACGAGATATCGAACCAGATCGCCAGCATGCAGCTTGCGACCCAGCATGCAGCTTGCGACTGAGGAATCGGTTGTCGCATCAAGGCGATCAGCCAGACCATCAAGCGCAGCAGCGGTATCGCCGGCTCGATCCCGGCTGCGGTCGAGCAGCAGAAAAGCGCGACCCACAACATCGTGGTCAGCGTTCGCGCGCCGGTATCGGGCACGGCCGATGTCGCCGTCAACGTCCGTGACGCCGCCGAGGGGGCGAACGAAACGGGCGAGACGTCCAGCCGGATGTTCGCTTCCGCCCAGGCGCTGTCGGGCGAGAGCCTGCATCTGAAGGCCGAGGTCGACGGCTTCCTCGACCGCGTCCACGCGGCGCGAGGGCTCTAACGTCGTCATTCCGGGTCGGTGCTGACGCATCGCCCGGAACGACGTTTGGGTTATTTCGGCTGCGGCACGATCCGGATGTAGGGCTTCGGTTCCTTCCAGCCCTGCGGGTAGATCGTCTTGGCCTCGTCGTTGGAGACTGAGCCCGCGATGATGACGTCGTCACCCTGCGACCAGTCGGCCGGGGTTGCGACGCGATGCTTGGCGGTGAGCTGGAGCGAGTCGATGACGCGCAGGATTTCCTGGAAGTTTCTGCCCGTCGTCATCGGATAGACCAGCACCAGCTTGATCTTCTTGTCCGGGCCGATCACGAAGACGTTGCGGACGGTCTGGTTGTCGGCGGCCGTGCGGGTGAGGGGATCACCCGAGATCGCGGCCGGCAGCATGCCGTACAGCTTGGACACGTTGTAATCGGTGTCGCCGATCATCGGGTAGTTCGGAGCTGTGCCTTGCGTCTCCTTGATGTCCTCCGACCATTTGGAGTGACGGTCGACCGGATCGACCGAGAGGCCCATCAGCTTGACGCCGCGCTTGTCGAATTCCGGCTTCAGCTTGGCGAGCACGCCGAGCTCGGTCGTACAAACCGGCGTGAAGTCCTTTGGATGCGAGAACAGCAGCGCCCAGCTGTTGCCGATCCAGTCGTGGAACTTGATCTTCCCTTCGGTGGTTTCGGCTTCGAAGTCGGGTGCGGTGGCGCCGATCGGAAGTGTCATGGTTCTACCTCATCGAATTGAATTTACTTGAGAATTCATCCTTGGCCGTCACCATCAGTATAGGGTCTTCGCGACCTCAAGTGAACGCCAACTGAACCGCTTCAAGTAAAATGTGAATTCCTTCTTTGAAGGCCTGATGTCCTAGCACCTTTTTGTTACAGCGGCGCCTGCGGCGAAACATCTCCACCGGGGCCACACGGGCCCGATTGCCCCGATAAAGCCTTTTATGACTTCCATCACGCTCGCCCGGCGCTTCCTAGAACCTAAACGGTCTTGGCAGCGACCAATTGGCAACCATCTAGAAAAGTCGTGATCCCCGTATCGAATCATTAACCACCCCTTTACGCCGGCGTGAAAATGCTGGCCGATCAGAAGAAATCTGGAAGTGAACTATGTCTGCCGCTGCGCATACGTCTGTTGAGTCGCCGTCCCTCGAACCGTCCTGCCGCGATACCTCGGCCCACGCACTGACCATCGTGCGCGACGGCGTGATCACGGGCGAAGGCCCGACCACCAAGGGGAGGGTGCACTTCTCCCGCGCGCTCGATGCCGATGACACCGCCTGGTGCGCCCGCATCCTGACCGCCACAGCCGTCAACGACCAACCGATCAGCCGCGCGGAAGCCGAAGCGCTGTTCGAGATCAACGAAGCCGCAACCGAACGCACCGATGGCGGCCGGTTCGACGACCTGCTCGCCAAGGCGGTGGCCCATTATGCCGCGAGCGCCTCGGGCCTGAAGGTGCCGCCGCGCAGCGTCGCGCTGTCTGCCGAGTCCGATATCGAAGGCTGGGCGCCGTCCTATGCCTCCAAGGTCAACAGCGAAATGCTGGAGTGGATTGCCGGCCAGATGCGCGGCAAGCGCCAGAACAACCGTCGCCTGATGGCGATGGTGGCGACCTTCCTGGGCGCCACCGCGCTGCCTCTGGCGGGCCAATTGCCGAACGTGTTCGACATCGGCATGTAAAGTCCGGGCATATAAAGTCCGGTCATGTAAGATCCGGGCATGTGAGAGTGAGATGAGATTGTCGCGCCCCTTGCGAGGCGCGAGAGGCAACGGTGGGGTTATTTCCCCGCCGTTTTTTGTTTGCCGGTGTCCGGCTCGAGGCCGAGCGTGCGGCCCGGGAAACCGGCAGTGTCGAAATAGCGCTGGCTGCCGACGCGCTGGAAATTGAGCAGGGTCTGCAGGCCGTTCTCTGACTTCTTCGACTTCTCAACCGCCTTGTATGCCTTCGGAATGATGCCGTTGAGCAGGGCCTCCGACATCACCCGGCCGACCAAGCCGCCGTTCTGCGTGCCGCGCAGGCCCATCAGTCGGGCGGCCGTCATGCCGACGTCGGCATTGCTGACCGGAATCTCGCTGACGTAGCCGGCCTTGAAGTCCGGTCCGATGGCAGCCATGAAGTTCATGGTGTCGCCGCGGCTGAAGCTGCCATGCATGCCCTGGCCCTGGCGCAGCACGGTGTCGGCGACGTGCACCGAGCAGTTGGTCGGCGCCTCGCCGCAATCGCTGGCGTAGGATCGGAAGTTGACGACGATTGCCGGCGTCGGCGTTGCTGCCTTGCCGCGCAGACTGACGCTCGACAGTGGCAGCGTGCCGGGGAAGCGGCCGAGGGAGTCGTCGACGAACATGCCGGAGACGTAGTCCTGCTCGAGCAGCACCTTGACGGTTTTAGCCGCCAGCTTCTTGTCCTTGTTCGGCAAATAGATCAGGTCGGAGCCGCCATTGGTGGCGACGACGAGATCGGGCTTTTCCGGATCCTTGCCGAGCACGCCGTTGCCGGCCTTGGGATGCTTGTTGCCCTCGACCTTGGCATTCTTGTTGTTGGGGTCGAACAGCGGCAGGTCGAGCGCCTTGGCGAGGTCGAGCGCCAAAAAGCCCATCGGAAGGAAGTCCTTCGGCGTGTCGTCATAGCTGACCTTGGTCGAGGGGCTGGTCTTGCTTTCCTTCGAGATGGTCGAGAAGCCGTGGTCGGCCTGGACCATGATGTTGGTGTTGGCGGCAAGGCCGAGCTCGTCCAGCGCCTTGCGGAGCTGGGCGAGGTTGTTGTCGGCATTCTTGATGCCGGCCATCGAGGTCGGCCCGTTGATGCCGGGCATGATCTGGTTGAGGCTGTCGCCAGTGTTGTGCTGACTGCCGTCGGGGTCGCGCGACCAGAACACCAGCACGAATGGCTTGTTGCGCGCCTTGAACATCGGCAGCACGACCTTGGCAGCGACGTCAGCGAAATAGGCCTGCTGGGCGACGTTGGCGACCGTGGTGCCCGGCGTCTTGGCGTCGCCGGCCTTGCTGTTGTCGCCGCGTGGCGGCGTGGCGATGGGGAGCCCGGCCTTGGTCAGCGCAGCCTTGACCTCGTCGGACAGCGCCACGCCGTTCTTGGCACCGGTGGCATCGTCGAACACGATCGAATGCAGGCCGGTCTTTTCGGGTTTGTCAGTGTGATCGAACTGATAGGTCGGGCCATGCTTGCCAAGGGCCGCCGTGCTGTAGCCCTTGTCGCGGGCCAACTTCAGGATCGTGTCTTCATTGAGATAGTCGCCCTTGAAATGCTCGTCGATGTCGCCGAGCACGGCGTCGTTCTCGATGAAAGGGACTACGGTGTCGCCGGCGGGGACGGACGTGTAATTGGTCCAGATCGTGTTGGAGAACACACCGGTATCGCCGAGATAGTGCCCGGTCGACATCGCCGAGCCATTGGCCATGGTGAAGGTCGGGAACAGCGAATGCGAGTTCTTGAAGTTGACGCCCTTGTCGCGGATTTCGGCCATGGCGGGGGCGGTCTCCGGTGTGACCTTCAGTGCCCGCAGACCGTCCGGAATGAACAGGATCAAATTACGTGGGGTGTTGTTCTCGGCGGAGGCACGTCCCGTCGAAAGCCCGGTGGACAGCAGTGTCAGTCCGGCTGACAGCAACACCAGTGAACGGCGCATAAAGTCTCTCCCTGCGAGGCAGCTTGGCCGCCAACCGCGGCCCCCGGCTTCGTTTAGTTTCGCTGTATGACGGTCTTGTTACAAGAGCGGAGCGGCATGCAAAGAAGGGCAGGGACCGTCCGCGTGTCCCGGACGCGCTGCAACGCCTCCTCGCCTTGCTGCGCAGAGCCGGGATCCAGAAGACCGCGCACTCGCTGCTGCATGGGCCCCGGCTCTGCAACGCACCGCGAAGGGGCGCTGCGCTGCGTCCGGGGGCACGAGCTCGTTGTTGAATAACTGACATGGGCTTGCATCCTCGCGGCGTGTTGCGCCCGAGCTTTGCTTCGT
The DNA here is from genome assembly GCF_054056555.1 of Bradyrhizobium sp. LM2.9. NCBI lineage: Bacteria > Pseudomonadati > Pseudomonadota > Alphaproteobacteria > Hyphomicrobiales > Nitrobacteraceae > Bradyrhizobium > Bradyrhizobium sp. LM2.9. The sequence continues at coordinate 2,690,021 of NZ_JBSRYJ010000002.1, read as the reverse complement.
CGCTTCACCCTCAATTGAAAGAGGGTGCAGGGAAGACCGGGAGCCGGCTGGCTCCTATTGATCCGCTATGCCAGGAGCAGATTGCGCTACATTGCACAGCGGGAAACAGGGCAACCGGAGCATCCCGGCCTTCCCTGCGCAATGGTTGGAACGGCTTATGTCGTGCTCTCCCCGGGGAGCGATGCACTATTGCCCCCGTCGCCCTGCGGATCGCTGATGCGCGCGGTCCGGTCGGACAGCACACATCACCGCAAGACTTGGCGCACAGACCCCGGGCGCCAGGACGACACGATTTGGCCGTACGCCGATCACACCGGTCGTGCGCGCGACGCCTTCGCTCACGGCTCTCCGCCCTGCGAAACCATTCGCGCCGATGTGATCGGCGTCCACTGCCGCCCGGCCCGCGTTCGTGACGATCGCGATACGCCCCTCTTCCTTGGGCCGGAGTGAGTAATTCCTAACAAAATCCGAATTCTAATAAAGCGAAATATTTTGTCGTCGTTCCGTTGACCCCGCGCTTGGGATGTTTCGCCCGACGCGACACAAGGGATTGTGGCCGGCAATCAATCCGGCGCGGTCGGCACCCGCGTCGTCCGTGCGAGCGCCTGGACCCGCCCTGTCGTCGAATAGCCGCCGCCATCGGCAGTTCACCCGGTGATCGAAAGTGAGGTGCAACATGAGGACGAGAACGGCACGTCCGTCATTACCCAGAGCGGTGGTCTGGCGCAGGTCTAGGTCAAGATCGAGAAGGAGACCGGGCGCACGACGGTTTATCGCCGCAGCGGTAGAAACACTGCCATCGTGACACAGGGCACTGGAAATCCGCAGGACATGCCGGACTGGCTGCGCAAGTAGCAGGGCCGCTGACGCACGAAGGCCCATCGTCCGTCATGGACGATGGGCCACATCGTGAAGGGCGTTACCAGTTGCGATAGACGCCGGTCAGGGTGCCGTTGTTGTTGCCCTCCGGGCCGACATCGCCCTGCGTCGAGCTCGGCGCCGGATGGTTGGTGCCGTTGAGCGCGCCGTACGGTCCGGCCGGATAGTACGCGCGTGGCTGAACCGGTTGGTAAGCGGGGGCGGTGCGGTCCCATCCCACGCGCGGTCCGTTCCAATCATAGCCCTGGGCCGAGGCGGCCGTCGTGCCCGCGACGAGCGAAGCCGTGATCAGGCAGAGGAGTTTTGAGTTGTTCCGCATTCGAGATGCTCCTTGCTTGTGTCGCGAGACAACGGCCGCAGTGCGGGAGCGTTCCGGACGCGATCGGCGGAAGCGATCAACTCCGATCAACTGGTTATGAAGTCCGCGGAACAAGTGCGACATCAGCCCGGAATCCCGCGCGTCTTGCCGCAGCTTGTTCCCCGTTAATCCCGTGCCTTAACCAACAATTAATTATACGTTTGCGGGTGGGCGACAGCCCGGCCTAGCGTGCGGTGGGGAGCCGTTTTCGCGAAGCCAAACGAGTTGGTGCGTATCATGATGTCCAGATCACAACACGGGGCCTTGCTTGCCTCGCTCGGCGCAGCCGCGCTGCTCCTTGCCCCCAGCGCCAGTTTTGCCAGACCCGGCGGCGCCGTCGCGCACGCCCACGCGCCGTCCGGCCCGGTGGCGCGTCCGCCGATTGCGCCAGGCGCCCGTTTCCGCGGCCGTAACACACCCTGGGTCTATTGGCCGGGCGGTGGCGGGTTCTTCTATGACAACGCAGGCTACGGCCAGCCTTTCGCCGATTCCGGCCAACCCGTCTCCAGCGACGTGCGCTACACCTATACGTACGACGTTCCCTGGGACTGGACGCATCGCTTCCCGCCGAACGTGGTGCCGTCCGACCGGCCCTATGTGCCGAGCTGTCCGACCGAGCAGGTGACTGTGCCGGGTCGCGGCGGCGGCGAGCATACCGTCAACATCATGCGCTGCTACTGAGCGGCGCATTTCCCTCAGCTAGCCCAGCTCAAAACTCGTCACGCCGAAGACGCGGTCGATCCGCAGCGGCGGGATCGGCCCTGTGTACATCCGCGCCGTCTCGAACACCGGCGCGAGGCCGAGCGATTCCGCGAGCGCAATCGCCTCGCGATTGACGGCGGGAACGTCGAGGAAGACTTCGCCGTCACCCGTACTTGCCAGCAAGGCCTGCGCGATCGCTTCCGCCGCCGCGCGGTCGTCGGCAACGAGCGGGCCGATCTTGCGGCCCGTCCGGCACGGCCGGATCACACCCCATGCCGCGAGCTTGCCGTCGCGCAGAAGCGCGCGACCGATATGTCCCGACGTGTCGATCCAGGCACGCAGGAAGCCGGCGCGCGGGGCCGGGAAGACCGTTGCATCGTCGGCTTCAACACGCGCGAACGGGATCGTGTCGAGCGCAATGACATCGGCGGGCGGCCTCAGTGGCGCGGCGACGATGCCGCCATAGCGGATATTGGCGTAGGCGAGCTGGAAGCCGGATTTTTTGTAATTATCCTGCTGCGCCACGACGCCATCAAGGCCGATCACGCGGGTGCCCGCATGCGCGATCGCCGCGTTCCAGATGCGCAGCCCGTGGCCTCTGTCGCGAAAATCCGATCGCACGATGTAGAAGCCCAGGAAGGCGAAGCGATCATCGTAGTTGACGCAGGAGACGGTCGCGACCGGCTCGCCGTCGATCTCGCCGACGAAGAAGCCTTTCGCGTCCGGGATCGCGAAACAGGCGGCATCGGAGAGGCCCGGATTCCAGCCTTCGGCCGCGGCCCAGTCGGCGGCGATGGACATCTCCTCCGGGCGCAAATTGCGGATCTGCAAATCGCTCATCTTTCAAATTGCTCGCGACGGTGGACCTGCCGGCAGGTCCGGCGGTAGAAGGCCTCATGATAGGCCGGGCCTGCGGCTCGCCTCAACGATATCACAGAGGATGATCGATCATGGCAGCAGAGAAGGTCGCACTCGTTACCGCCGGCGGCAGCGGCATGGGGGCAGGGGCTGCGCGTCGGCTCGCAGCCGACGGCTTTCGCGTCGCCATCCTGTCCTCCTCCGGCAAGGGCGAGGCGCTGGCAGCCGAGCTCGGCGGGTTAGGGGTTACCGGTTCCAACAAGTCGAACGACGATCTGAAGCGGCTTGTCGACGGGGCGCTTGCGCAATGGGGACGCATCGACGTGCTCGTCAATAGCGCGGGCCATGGGCCCCGCGCGCCGATCACGGAGATCACCGACGAGCAGTGGCATACCGGCCTCGACACTTATCTGCTCAACGTGATCCGTCCGACGCGGCTGGTGATGCCAATCATGCAGGCGCAGAAGGCCGGCGCCATCATCAACATCTCGACTGCCTGGGCGTTCGAGCCCAGCGCGATGTTTCCGACGTCCGCCGTGTTCCGCGCCGGCCTTGCCGCCTTCACGAAGATCTTCACCGACACCCATGCCGCCGACAACATCCGCATGAACAATGTGCTGCCGGGCTGGATCGACAGCCTGCCGCAGACCGATGCACGCCGCGACAGCGTGCCGATGCAGCGCTACGGCAAGGTCGAGGAGATCGCCGCGACGATCTCGTTCCTGGCGTCCGATGGCGCGGCCTACATCACCGGCCAGAACATCCGCGTCGACGGCGGACTGACGCGTTCGGTCTGAGACGCGGAGAATCGAATCGCGTTTCGCGCTCTTGTCGTAATGCGACACGGGCGTGCGTCGTGCGCCGCGGATCAGGGATCACGCGTGGCCCTTGGGTCACACCCGTCGCGCGTTCGCGCGCCGCACGGCTCACATTACGTCACAGTCCCTATGAACTTCGCCGCAGCCCAAGACGGCACGGGACCGGCGGCGTATGCCCGATCTGCGCCGGACGCCTTCCGCCCGCGCGCATTCGAAACGCGAGATCAATCGCGTGAGGCAAGGAGACTGGAATGAAAAAGTTTTTGCTGGCGGTTGCTTCGGTCGGCTCGGTTATCTTGGGCCCCGCATCCCGTGCAGGCGGCCGATCTCGCGGCGCAATACACCAAGGCGCCCATGATGGCGCCGGCCTACAACTGGACGGGCTTTTACGTCGGCGGCAATGTCGGCGGGCAGTGGGGCAGCGCCGATCCGACCACCTCGACCGTTTTCGATCCGCCCGGCTATTTCGCGGCCAGCAGCGTCCCTGCCATCAACGCGGTCGGCGCCCAGGGCGTCAACAGCTCCAGCGTGACCGGTGGCCTCACCGCAGGCTACAACTGGCAGGTCAACCACGCCGTGCTCGGCCTCGAAGGCGACATCAACTATTTCGGCGTCAAGGGCAGTGCGACGGGTTCCGCGGTCTATCCCTGCTGCGCCCCAACCGGCTTCACCGTGTCCTCGCAGGTCTCGGCCGACTGGCTCGCCACGATCCGCGGCCGTATCGGCTTCCTCGCGGCGCCGACCTGGCTGCTCTACGCCACCGGCGGCGCGGCGATCGCCGAGGTGAAGGGTAATTTCAACTTCACCGACACGTTCGCTGCGGCGACGGAGTCGGCGGCGTTCCGCGACACACGCCTCGGCTGGACCGCAGGTGTGGGCACCGAATATGCCGTCGGCGGCGGCTGGTCGCTCAAGGCGGAATATCTCTATGTCGATCTCGGACGCAGCGCCGTGACCAGCACCAATCTGCTTGGCGGCGCATTTCCGGCCAACGTCTTCACCCACTCGGTCGATCTCAAATCGAACATCGTGCGCGTCGGCGTGAACTACAAGTTCGGCGGACCGGTCGTCGCCAGGTACTGAGCTTCCCGTTCCGATCCTGGCGTGGAAAGCCCCGGCCTGGCCGGGGCTTTCCGTCTTGAGGCTCAGCCTGCGTGCGAAGCCACGAGGCGCGCCAGCGCGGGCAGGATCTTGTAGCGTGCGATCTCGTGCGGATATTCACCCCGGTTAGCGAGCAGGACGATGCCGATCCGCCGCGCCGGCACGAGGCCGATATAGCCGGAGGCGTTGTTGAGCCCGCCCGGCTTGTCGACGACGCTGACGCCCGGAAGACGCACCGCCTCCCAGGCCATTCCCTGGCCAAACTTCTCGTCGACGCGGAAGATCTCGTGCTGTGTCATCCGCAATGCCTCGCGCAAGTGAGGGTCGATCAACCGCCCGTCGACGCAGGCCGCAACGAGTGTCGCAAGATCCCGCGGCGAAGAAAACATCTGGCCCGTGCCGGGAAAATCGAAATAGCTTTGCTGGTCGCCGATCGGGCCGATCGCCATGCCTTGATCCGAATAGCCCTGGACCGCGCGGTGCATCCAGGCCTCGTCCATGACGGCACGGCTATCCTCGCCGCGTTCGGGCACGGAGGTCGCATTCATGCCGATCGGCTTGAGGATGCGCTGTTCGAACAGGGCAGCGATCGGCGTGCCGTAACAGCGCTCGAGCACGAGCTGAAGCAGCACGTAACCGGCGTGGCTGTAGACGCGCTGCTTGCCGGGCATCTCGCCGGCCTGCGGTCTCCAATTGTTGAACATGTCGATGAACTGCGCGCGCGTAAAAGTCCCGTCCGGCCAGGGCGGATGGTCGGTCGGCAGCAGCATGCCCGAGGTGTGCGTGACGAGTTCGCCGACGGTGACGCGGCGGATATAGTCGCCGGTGAGCTCTGGGAGATGTTTCGGCAGATGATCGCCGAGCCGCAACTCGCCGCGGAGGGTGCCGAGCGCGACCAGCGTCGCCTCGAACGGCTTGCGCAGGGAGCCGAGATTGAACAGCGTGTCCGGCGTGACCGGCCTTTGCGTGGCGTCGTCGGCAAAGCCGTAGTTGAAGAACTCGACATGGCTGCCGGCATAAAGCGCGGCGGCAAGGCCGCCCGGCTGGTCCGGCGTCGCGGTCGGCGCCAGCTCATTCGCGACGATGTCGCGCATCTGCGCGATCATGTCGGAATCTGCCGCGGCGCGGTGCGGCCACGCCAGCGCGACCGGAACGAGCGCCGCCCGGGCGAATGCCCGCCGGGTGAGGTGCGATGAGGTGACAACAGACGGCACGGCCCTGACGCAGGATGCGATGCGCCCCCGGTCTCTTTTAACGGGAAGGGCCGTGCCTCCCTATTCACGATTGCGCGTGGTGGGTTCCGCCTGTGGAGCCTCCGAAAAGATTACTTAGCTTATGAGCTAACAATTCTTGACGCCGGATGGTGGCAGCCCTATAATTAGCTCCATGGCTAACCAATTGTCCCGGCTCGACCAGGTCTTTTCCGCACTCGCCGATCCCACCCGGCGGGCGATCGTGATGCGGCTCTGCGGCGGCGAAGCGTCGGTCGGTGAACTCGCCGATCCCTTCGAGATGGCGCTGCCGAGCTTCATGAAACACATCCACGTGCTGGAGACGAGCGGGCTCGTTCTGTCGGAGAAGTCCGGCCGCGTGCGCACCTGCCGTCTCAGCCCGGACGCGCTCGTCGGAGCGGAGGACTGGTTCCAGCAGCAGCGCGCGATCTGGGAGGCGCGGCTCGACCGCTTCGAGGCCTATGTGATGAAGCTGAAGAAAGACAAGGAGAGGGCGGGCGCCAAACGGCCGTCCAACAGGACAACCGGCAAGACAACCAAACGGAAAGGTTCCGAGTGATGACGAATTCTGCCAATCCCGCCCTGTCGCAATGGTCGCTCGACCGCGAGATCGTGATGTCGCGTGTGATCGACGCGCCGCGCGATCTGGTGTTCGAGGCGTGGTCCGACCCGAAGCATCTGCCGCAATGGTTCGGGCCGAAGGGTTTCAAGCTCGAGACCTTCGAGATCGACGTGCGCGTCGGCGGCGTCTGGCGCTTCAACATGATCGGCCCCGACGGCACCGTCTATCCGAACCGCATGCGTTTTCGCCGCATCGAGCGGCCGTCTTTGATGGAGATGGACCACGGCACCGACCAGGATGAGGATCCCGGCCTGTTCCGCTTCACCGTCACTTTTGCCGAGCAGAGCAACGGCAAGACGGTTCTGATGATGCGGCAGCTGGCATCGAGCACGGCGCAGCGCGACGGCATGATCAACTTCGGTGCGGTCGAATACGGCTACCAGACGCTGGACAAGCTCGCCGCGTATGTCGGTGGGATGAAGAGCTGAAGGAGGCCGCGCGGCCCGCCTGCCGCGCGCTCACTCCTCATGGCCGGGGCTAAACCCGGCCATGAGGGAGATGACAGAATTGGGCCACCCCTTACCGAACAGCGTTACTCCTTCGCCTCATCCGTCACGATGCCGCCGAGCTTCTGCCAGCGCTGGCCGTCGAATTGCACCATCTGGAACTGCTTGTTGACGCGATAGTCGGTCGGGCTTGTCGTCACGGAAATCCCTGGCAGGGTCAGGTCGAGCTCGATGTTCCGGAGATTGGCGGCCTGACGCATCACGTTCTCGCGGGTGAGATCGTCGCCGCATTGCTGCAGCACCTGCACCAGGAGCTGGGACGTGATGTAGCCGTAGACGTTCAGGTTCGAATCCTTGTCGCCGTCCGGATAGTACTTGGCCATGAAGGCGAGATAGCGTTTCATGCCGGGATCGTCCTTCCACTCGGGATCGGCGGAATCCTTGACATAGCCGACGCTGACGACGCCCTTGGCGTTGTCGAGTCCGGCGGGTTTCAGCACCGCGCTGACCGAGGAGGCGTTGATGTCGATGATGTGCAGCGGCTTCCAGCCGATTTCGGCGACCTTCTTGATCGCCTGCGCGGCCTGTTTCGGCGTCGTCGCGCTGAACAGCACGTCGGCACCTGCATCCTTCAACCGCAGGATCTGCGAGTCGATGGTGGGCTCGGTGATCTCGTAGGACGTCTCGGCCACGATCATCTTCGCCTTGTCACCGAGACCTGCTTTGAAGCCGGCGAGGTAATCCTTGCCGAGATCGTCGTTCTGATAGAGCACGCCGATCCTGGCGTTCGGATAGTTCTTCAGAAGATATTGCGCGTAGATGCGGCCCTCAACGAGGTAGGAAGGGTTGAAGCCCATGGTCCAGGGGAAGTTCTTCGGATCGGTGAAGCGCGCCGCGCCCGTTGCCGCGAACAGCTGTGGGACCTTCTTGGCGTTGAGATATTTTTGCACGGCGACATTCGGCGCCGTGCCGATGATCTGGAAGGTCAGCAGCACCTCGTCGCTTTCGACCAGCTTGCGGGTCTGCTCAACCGTCTTCGGAGGCGAATAGGCGTCGTCATACTGAATCAAGTTGACCTTGCGGCCGTTCACGCCGCCCAGATCGTTGATCATTTTCATGTAGGCTGCCTGGGTCTTGCCGATCACGGCATAGGCCGAGGCCGGACCGCTGAGCGGGACGGTCTGGCCGACCTTGATCTCCGTGTCGGAGGCGCCGGGATCGTATTTCTTTTGCGCCTGTGCGGTCGGGATCGACAGCGCGAGAACGAGCGCGGATGCCGCGGCGCGTTTGATAAGTGCGTTTTTCATTTCCATTCCCTGTTCGTGACCGTCACTCGCCCTTGAGGCCCGCCTCGCGGATCAGCCCGGTCCATTTCTGCGTCTCGTTGTCGATGAACTGGCCGAACTCGGCCGCGGTGCCGGCGCGCACTTCGAGGCCCTGTGCGGTCAGCTTGTTCTTGATCGCCGGCTCGGCGAGCGCGCGCAAAACTTCGGCCTGCAGTTTGTCGACGATGGCGCGCGGCGTCGTCGATGGCGCCATGAAGCCGTACCAGCCGGCGGCAGCCACGTTGGGAAAACCCTGCTCACGCAGGGTCGGCGCTTGCGGATAGAGCGCGCTGCGTTCGGCCGAGGCGACGCCGAGCACGGTGAACTTGCCGCTCTGGATGTAGGGCAGGGCGGTCGGCAGCGCCGTCAGCGTGGCATCGACGCGGCCGGCGAGCAGCTCGGTGTAGGACGCCGCATCGCCACGGAAGGGAATGTTGAGACCATTGACGCCGGCGTCCCTGAACAGGAGTTCGCCGGCAAGATGCGGCTGCGAGCCGGCGCCGGGTGAGGCGAAGGTCAGTCCGTCCGGTTTCGATTTGCCGTAGGCGATCAATTCGGGAAGCGTCTTGAACGGCGCGTCCGCGCTGATGATCAGGAACAGCGGCGCGATCACCGCCATCGCGACCGGCTGTAGATCCTTGCGGTCGTAGGTCAGCTTGCCGAACAGCGCTTCGGCGGTGGCGTAGGGCGCCGCGACATAGAGCAGGGTGTAGCCGTCGCCCGGCGCATGCGCGACCGTGTCGTTGGCGATGCGCGTGCCGGCGCCCGGCTTGTTTTCGACGATGAATTGCTGGTGCAGGTTGCGGCCGAACTCTTCGGCCAGCAGCCGCAGCGAAATGTCGTTGGAGCCGCCGGGCCCGTAAGGCGAGATCAGCCGCACCATGCGCGACGGCCAGGCGTCCTCAGCGTGCGTGGAGAATGGAAGTGCGGATAGCGAAAGGGCGAGGGTGCCCAGGAATGTTCGCCGTGTGACGGTCATGATGGCCTCCCGGTGGAGCGCCAATTGTCGTGTTCATCGCCTGGCGCTCTTCTTGTTTTGCTTTGGTGTCTCGATCGGTCCCGCGGCGCCCACGATGGCGCGGATGCTGTCGGCAAGGGCGGCAATGCGCGGGCCGATCTCGCTCTCCAGCTGGCTGGGTTGGAGCCGGAACGCGGGAATGCCGCAATTGATCGAAAAGGCCTGCCTCGCCTCGCTCGCATGAAACAGCGGCGCGGCGACGGCATGGATCGAAGCCATGTACTCGCCGAAGCAGGTGCAGAAGCCGCGGCTGGCGCATTGGGCGAGGCCAGCGCGGTATGTCCCGCGGAAGGCTGACCACAACTCGGTGTCTTCGCTCGCGATGCGCTCTTCGAGCAGCGCGGCATCAGCCTGCGGCAAGGTTGCCGCCGCGGCACGGCCCATCGCCGTCATCACCACGGAAATGGGCATCCCGATGTCGGGGACGTGCGGGCCCACGTCGCCGGAACGCGCGGTCTCGACATAGATCATGGAGGTCGCATCGAGCAGGCCGATCGAGACCGTGCCGCGCACGCTCTGCGCCAACTCCTGCATCATGGGCCGCGCGACCTGACGGAACTGCATGTCGGCGAGCAGCGGATGCGCCATGCGAAGCGCCCGCGCGCCGACGCGATATTTGGCGCGTTCGGAATCGTAGCGGAGGTAGCCGAGCTCGGCGAGCGTATGTGTCAGCCGCGCCACCGTCGGCCGCGGAATCCCGGTCAGCGTCGACAGCTCCATGTTGCCGAGCTGCGTCGCCCCCGCCTTGAACGCCTCGAGCACCACGAGGCCTTTTGCCAGCGTCGTCGCAAACGCGGCGTCATCGGCGCTCGAAGCCAGCACGGCGGCGGCGGACGAGGAAGCGCGGATCGGTTTGGACGCGGTTCGAGCCATGCATGTTTAATGAACCTGGTTAGGCCCGTTGTCCAATAGATTCAGAAAATACGTACTTGTGTCCACTATACGGACGATCGGCGGTTGCTTCGGCCGGGACAAAATGGACGCGACGATCACTGCAGCAACACAGATTTTTGTCGCGATTCCGTAGTTTGTCGTGACAGGATTATTACGATCAGACGTCATATCGATTACGGCGGAGCGCTTCATGTTGCAGTGGCAGGCAAGGTCAAATCCCCTCGCGTGGTGGTGGGGGTCCCTGACGCTGGTCAGTGCTGCCAACATTCTCGTCTGGTTCATGCTGTACCGCGAGTTCTACCCGACGCCTGCCGGCAGCATCAGTGGCGGCTCCGACATCGGGCTGATGTTCCTGCTCTGCGCGGGTTATGTCTTCGGCTGCGCCTTCCGCTCGTTCCTGCCGCGCGCCGACGTGCAGCGCATCTGTCTGTTCGACACATGGCTCTCCAGCATCTTCGTCGGCCGCACGGTCGCGACCGTGGCCGAACTGTGCTTCGTCGCGCAATGGGCGATCATCCTGCATCAGCTCGGGATCATGACGGGCGCCGAGACGGTGGTGAACATCGCGTGGGTGATCGTGCCCATCATCATCATCGCGGAGTGCTTCTCCTGGTACGCGGTGGTGACGACCAACTTTCTCTTCAATGCGATCGAGAATTCATTGTGGGCGGTGACATTCTTCCTCGCGGGCATCGCGCTGTGCCGGCTGATGCCGGAATTCCAGGGGCCGGTGCGTTGGGCGCTGATTGCCGGCATCGTCGGCATCGCCTGCTTCCTGGCCTTCCTCGTCACCGTCGACGTGCCGATGTATCTCAGCCGCTGGCGGGCCGGGCATGAAGAGGGTAACCGATTGCTCGGCTTCCTCGAAGGCCTGCATGACGTCTCGACGCGGTGGGTCGTGACCCACGACATCGCGCACTGGAAGGGCGAGCTGACCTGGATGTTCCTGTATTTCACCGCCGCCGTGTGGTCGAGCCTCGCGCTCTGTGCGCTCTACGCGATGGAAGGCTATCTCACGCGCTATCTCGCTTGACGGCTTATTTGCCGACCAGACCGCACTTGCTGCGTTCAAGCGGGCGGAAGGCCTGGTCGGGCGGGATGGTTGCGACCAGCTTGACGAAGTCCCACGGCCCTTTTGATTCCTCCGGCGTCTTGACCTGCACCAAGTAGAGATCGTGTATCATGCGCTGGTCCTCGCGGATGCGCCCATTGGGCGTGTAAGCGTCCGAAACGGGCGTCGCCTTCATCTTAGCCATCACCGTCGCGCTGTCGTCCGAGTCGGTATCCTTCACGGCCTGGAGATAGTGGCGCACGGCGGAATAGACCCCGGCCTGGATTTGTGACGGCATCGCTTTGCGGCGAGCGAAGAACGCATCGGAGAATATCCGGGCTGCCGGCGAGACGTCCTCGAAGAACGACGTGACGATGAGATCGCCGCGCGTCGCCTTTAACCCGACGGCCTGGATATCGACGTTTTGGAACGACATCGGCACGATTTTCATGCCTTGGTCGGCAAGGCCGAATTCTTCGGCCTGCTTGATCGCGGTGGCGTTGTCGCCGGCGACGTTGATTGCCAGGATTTTTGCGCCCGAGGACTGCGCCTGGAGCAGGAATGAACTGTAGTCGGGCGTGCCGAGCTGCGCCTTGACGCTGCCGGCGACCTTGCCGCCAAGCGAGATGATGCGTTCGCGGGCGGTTGCCTCGATCGAGTGGCCGAAGGCATAGTCGCCGGTGATGAAGAACCACGGCTCCTTGCTGGTCTGCATGACGCCGGAGACCACGGCGGTCGCGGTCGAATAGGCGTCCTGGGTCCATTGCACGCTGCTCGGTGCACAGGCTTCATCGGTGAGCTGGTTGGCGCCGGCGCCGGAGATGAGGAAGATTTTCCCGTTGCCGCGCACCAGTTCCTGCACCGCGAGCGCGGCACCGGAGCTGCCGCCGTCCGCGATCGCCTGCACGCCGTCGCTGAACCATTTGCGGGCGAGCGATGCGGCGAGGTCCGGCTTGTTCTGGTGGTCGGCCTGCAAGATCTCGATCGGTTTGCCGTTGATCTTGAAGCCGAACTCCTCCGCCGCCATCCGCGCCGCCTCGGCCGAGCCCGGGCCCATCGCGGTCGCGAATATCCCGTTCATGTCGGTGAGGACGCCGATGCGGACGACATCGCCCTTGATTTCCGCGTGCGCGGTGGCGCCTGCGAGCGCCAGCGCGATCAGCAGGATAGCAGTCGATGTCGTACGAAGCGTGCTCATGGGTTTCCCGATCCTGTTGTCGTTTTGATTGATTGGTGCCCGCGGTCAGGCCGGTTCGGCGATGACCTTGTTGCGCAAACTTCCGATGCCGGAGATCTCGACCTCGACGGTGTCGCCGGGACGCATCCACAGTGGCGGCGTGCGCTTGGCGCCGACGCCGCCGGGGGTGCCCGTGACAATGACGTCGCCGGGGACGAGCGGGCAGATCGCCGAGATGTAGGCGATCAGCTCGGGTATCGCGGTGATCAGGAGATCCGTGGTGGTGTCCTGCACGACGGCGCCGTTCAGGCGCGTCTGCAACGTCAGCTTCGACGGATCGGGGATCTCGTCCGTCGTCACCAGCCACGGGCCGAAACTGCCGCTCTCCGCAAAGGTCTTGCCGGAGAGGAACTGGCTCGTGTGCCGCTGCCAGTCGCGGACGCTGCCTTCGTTGTAGCAGGAATAGCCGGCGATGTGGTCGAGCGCGCGGCTCGCGGGGATGTGACGGCCTTCCTTGCCGATGACGAGCGCGAGTTCGCCTTCGTAGTCGAAATCGTCGCTGACTTTCGGCTTCACGATGGGCTGGAGGTGTCCGACCTGGCTGCAGGGAAAACGCACGAACAGCGCTGGCTTCTCGGTAACGGTGCGCTCCGTTTCGGCAACGTGGTCGCGATAGTTGAGGCCGACACAGATGATCTTTCCGGGATCGGGAATGACGGGCGCGAAGGTGATCTTGTCCAGTGGATGATCGGGCGCCGCGGAAACGGCGAGCTTTGCCGCCTCGGCAACGCGATTGGTTTCGAGCAACTGCCGCAGATTGGTGCAGCCTGCCATGCGTGCGCCGAGATCGACGACGCAATTATCCCTGACGGCTCCGAAGGAGGGATGTCCGTTGGCAATAAAGGAGAGCAGCTTCATGAGATATCCTTGAGAGAAGTCGGTCAGGCCGCGGACGGCACGTGGGTTGGCGTGATGGCGGCAATGAGCCGGTCGAGCTCGGTGTCGTTCCGGGCGGTGCCACGGACGTAGCGGTCGGGGCGAACGAGCGCGGCAATGATGCCGTGCTCGCGCAGCCATGGCCCGACGCCTTCGGCGTCGTCGCTGATCAGGATGTCGATTCCTGCCTGCGTCAGAGCCAGACGTGACGAGAGCGTGGCCGCGCTCTCGACGAGCAGCACGTGGCTGTAGCCGATCCGGTCGTCGCCGCGGCGGCCGTCTTTCAGCTCGAACTGCGGCGCCAGATGTCCGGCAAGAGCCAGATCGCCGAGCGCAAGGCCGGGGCCGAGCAGGGGCTTTTTGACGTGCAGTTTGACCGGTGCATTCTCGCGGGCTTCGCCGGAAGCAAGGCCCGCTTCGATCGCCTTGGTGTTGATGACGCCGCCGAGCCGGATAGCGAGCTCGATGAACTCGCGCACGTGCGGCTGGCGCTCGCGCTGATAAGTGTTGAGCAGATTTGCCTCCGCCCGTCCGTGCAGGACCGCGGCGAGCTTCCAGGCAAGGTTAGCGGCATCTCGAATGCCTGCGCACATGCCCTGACCGAGGAAGGGCGGGGTCTGATGTGCGGAGTCGCCGGCGAGCAGCAGCCGACCGCTCCGCCATTGCTGCGCGATGACGGAATGAAAGGTGTAGACCGCGGCGCGCTCGAGTTCGGCATCCTCGGGCGTGATCCAGCGCGACAGCAGCTCCCATACATGTGCCGGCTGCGCCACATCGTGGGAGTCCTCGTCCGGGAGTACCGTAATCTCCCAGCGCCGCCGCGTGCCTGTGCCGCGAACATAGGTCGCCGGCCGGCGCGGATCGCAATGCTGGATACTATAGTCGCCGAGATCGTCGCGGTCGCGCTTGAGCAGCACGTCGATCACGAGCCAGCGCTCGTGGAAGCCGAGATCGTCCAGGCCTGAGCCGATGAAGCGGCGCACCAGAGATCGGGCACCGTCGCAACCGATGACATACCCGGCGCGGACTTCGCTCAGCTTCCCGTTGGAAAGGTCCTCGTAACGGACGCGCACGCCGGTCTCGTCCTGATCCAGCGCGAACACCTCGCAGCGGCTGCGCAAGGCGACGTGCGGCCAGCGCGCGAGACCGGCGATCAGCTCGTCTTCCAGGTCGGGCTGGTGGAAGCGATAGCTGAGATTCCATCCCATCGGCGTCAATGTCTGTGGCCGCGACCAGTCCAGCAGCATCCGGCCGTCGGCGTCGAGAAAGAGCATGCCGGGGCTGAGGATGACATGCGGCAGGATCGCCTCGGCGAGGCCGATGGTCTGGAACACCCGCATGCATTCGTCGTCGAAATGTACTGCGCGCGGCAGATGATAGGTCCGCGCCTCGCGCTCCAGCACCAGCGTCCGTACGCCGCACAAGCCGAGCAGGTTGGCGAGCGTGGTCCCGACCGGGCCGCGGCCGACGATCACCACGTCAAACTCTTCGGGGGCGGATTTATCTTGCATAGGGGTATCTCTTCCCCCAGCGATGCCGCCGCATCAACGCCGCCGTGCCAAGTGTCCGCCCAGCGGACGGCCTTGCCTAGATCTCGAGCGGAATGGTGGACGCCGTCTCCCGAAGTTGCGCCGCAAACTGTGCGACCGCCTCCTCGATCCCCAGCGCCGAGCGGATCCAGATGATCGAGATGCAGCCGAACACGGCGCCATTGCGCACGATAGGGACGGCGATCGAGGCGGTCTTGGGATTGTATTCGCCCTCGCTGCGGATCGCGTAGCCCCGCGCTTGCGTCTCGGCGATCATTCGGTCGAGGCGGACTTCGTCGAGGAAGGGGCGATCGTCGGCCTCGTCGATCCGGCGCAAATGATTGACGATTAGCTCGCACTCGCGCGCGGGGCATGCGGCGAGATAGGCGCGGCCCGCCGAGGTCCGCAGCATCGGCAGGCGCTTGCCGATCATGCCGCGGTCGATCGAGAGCGGGCTGCGCGAATGCGTGGTCTCCTGCACCACCATCGCGGCGTTCTCGTAAGTCGAGAGATCGACCGGCCAGACCAGGGTCTTGCTCAGCTCGGCGAGGAAAGGTGCCGCCGCCTGGCAGATCACTACGCCGGGATCGTAGCCGTCACCAAGGCTGAGCGCTCGCCGGGTTACGCGAAAACGGTCGTCGCTGGCGCTGCGGGCGACATAGCCCAGTTCCTCTAGTGTCGCGAGCAGGCGGTAGACGGTCGGGCGAGGCAGGTCGAGCGCGCGCGCCACGTCGCCGGCGCGGATGCCGCCGGAGCGGTTGACTTCATGCAGCACGTCCAGCCCGCGCTCGAAGGCGCGGACGCCCTCAGACTGCCGCGGCTGACCGTTCCGCGTCCGCTCCTTGGACACTTCGCATTTCCTCCCTTGTGGCCTGCAGCCTCGCGACTATCGTCTTTGCGAACGCGAAGCGATTGCGGGCACCACCGTAGGATGGCGCGCGGCCGGTATCAAGTTCGCCGCAGTGGGGCGGACGCGGTGCCTCGGGAGGACGTCTATGGAAATCACCGCGCTCGGGTATATCGGGATCAACTCGTCGCAGCTCGACCAGTGGGACCGGATGGCGACCGGGCTGCTCGGCATGCAGCAGGTCGATCGCGGCGGCAACATGCGCGCCTTCCGCATGGACGATCGCAAGCAGCGGCTGATCGTCGATGGCAGCGGCGATGCCGGCCTTGCGGTGATGGGATGGGAGGTTCTGTCGACCGCCGAATTGAACCATTTGGCCGGCCGGCTGGAAAGCCATGGGGTCAGGGTGACGCGGGGATCGCGCGCGCTGGCCGACGAGCGGCATGTCGCCGAGCTGATTGTGTTCGGCGATCCCGCCGGAAACCGGCTCGAGGCCTTCTCCAAACCGGAGCTTGCGACCGAGCCGTTCAAGCCGGGACGGCCGATCTCGGGTTTCCGCACCGGTGCGCTCGGCATGGGGCACGTCGTGCTCAATGTCGAGGACGTCGAGCCGCTGGTGCCGTTCTATCGTGACGTGCTCGGCTTCCATGTCTCCGATTTCGGCCTCAAGCCCTACGGACTTTATTTCTTCCACGTCAACGGCCGCCACCACTCCTTCGCAATGGTTGGCTCGGGGCGGAAGGCGCTGCACCATTTCATGGTCGAGGTCGGCAGCCTCGATGATGTCGGGCAGGGCTACGACCTCGCGCAACTGGACGACGGCCGCGTCGCCTACACGCTCGGACGGCACACCAACGACCACATGACGTCATTCTACGTGAACACGCCGTCCGGCTTCTTCATCGAATATGGCTGGGGTGGGCGCGTGATCGAGCCTGCGACCTGGCAGCCGCACGAAACCTTTGACGGTCCGTCGCTGTGGGGCCACGAGCGGCTCTACATGCCCGAGGAGCAGCGCAAGCGCCTGCGCGACATGAGACTGGATGCAGCGTCGCGTGGCGTTCGTGTGGCCGACCCCCGCGTGCCGCCGCTGAACTGCGCGTGGCTGGATTCAGTGGTCGCGCGCGAATGATCCGCGGCCTCGCGGCAATGATGTGACATCCAAGAAAGGACAATATGTTTGGGATCCTCCCGAGGGCATGCTTCGTGCTGCTCGCATTCGCCTCAGCTGCCTCGGCCGACCCGATCAAGGTCACACTGCTGGGCACCGGCGTGCCGACGCCGCGGCCGACCAGCTTCAGTGCCTCGACGCTGGTGGAGGCGGGCAGCGAAAAACTGCTGTTCGATCTCGGCCGCGGTTCGACGATGCAGCTCTACAAGCTGAAGATTCCTCTTGGCGCGATCACCGCCAACTTCATCACGCATCTGCATTCAGACCATATCGTCGGCCTTCCCGATATGTGGCTGACCGGCTGGCTCGCCACGCCCTGGGCATCGCGCAAGGGGCCGATGAAGCTTTATGGCCCTAAGGGCACCGTCGCCATGACGGAGAACCTGACCAAGGCGTTCACGGATGACATCCGCATTCGTATCGACGACGAGCATCTCGATCCGGTTGCGGCCACTTTCACGGCAAAGGACATCGGGCCTGGGCTGGTCTATGAGAACAACGGCGTCAAGGTCACCGCCATCGAGGTCGATCACGGCGACAAGATCAAGCCGTCTTTCGGCTACGTCGTCGCGTATGGCGGTCACAAGGTCGTGCTCTCGGGCGACACCAGGTACGATGAGCGCATCGCGACGGCGGCTGAAGGCGCCGATTTGCTGATACATGAGGTCGCGGTGATCGAGCCGGAGCTGTTGGTCAGGAATCCCGTCTACAAGGACATTCAGGCACACCACACCTCGCCCGAGGAAGCCGGCCGCATTTTTGCTTCCGCCAGGCCCAAACTCGCCGTGTACTCCCACATCGTGTTCGGCACGGTAAAGCCGGCGCCCGACATTCCGGAGGAGCCGCTGATCCTGCGCACGCGGACGGAATACAAGGGACCGCTCCTCGTCGGGCGAGACATGATGTCGTTCAGGATCGGCGACACGGTCGAGGCGTTTGCACCTGACGGAGCGAAGCTGGCGCCATAGCGCAGGGAGCGATCAGGCCTCGCCGAGATCGACTTCCGTCAATATTCCCTGGCGTAGCGCCAGCCGGACGAGCTCGATGTCGGAGCCGACGCCGAGCTTGTCCTTGATCAGGGAATGCAGGTTCGCCACCGTCTTCGGGCTGACATGGAGCGTCTCGGCGATCTCGTCCGTCGTGTTCTCGGCGAGCAGCAGCCGCAGCACCTCGAACTCGCGCGGTGTGAGGACGTCGGCGGCCGAGCTTTCCCCGGCGAGCCGGCTCAGTGCGAGTTCATGGTCGATGTCGGGGCTGATGGCGATCTTGCCGGCCAGCACGTCCATCACCGCGCGCACCAGCGTCTCCGGCGGACTGGTCTTGGTGACGTACCCCCTGGCGCCGGCGCGGATCGCTTGCACGGCAAAGCCGGCATTCTCATGCATGGTGAAGACGAGAATCCTCGCGCTCTTGTCCCACTGCCTGATGCGCCTGACCGCCTCGATACCGCCGATGCCCGGCATGCTCAGATCCATGATGACGAGATCGGGCGCCTCGGATTTGAACAGACGATAGGCCTCCGCGCCGTCGGCGGCTTCGGCGATGACGCGCAATCCCGGCTGCTTCTGGAGCACGGAGCGATAGCCCTCGCGGACGACGGAATGGTCGTCGACCAGCAAAATGGTCGCGTCGGCCGCGCTCATGCGGCGCGCTCCAGCGGCTGCCGATCGGCGGCTGCGAGCGGAATGACCACGCGCAGTGCGGAGCCTCCGTTCGGCGCGGCCTCGAAGCTCAATTGGCCGCGCAAGGCTGCGACGCGCTCACGCATGCCGAGCAGGCCCATTCCGGATTTCGCGACGGGATCGGTCGCGCGTCCGTCATCGTCGATCGCAAGCGCGATCTCGCTGGCCCCCATCGTCAATTCCAGGCTGACCCGCGTGGCGACGGCATGCTTGGCGGCGTTGGTGAGCGCCTCCTGCACGATGCGGTAAAGGCTGGCGCTGATCGTGGCCGGCAGCGTCTCGAAAGCCCCGTCGAACCGGATCGAGAAACGTGTCTCGCCGCGGCTGCGCCCGTTCCAGCCCGCGACCAGGCCTTCGAGGCTGGCGACCAGCCCGAGCTCCTCGACATCGGGTGGCCGCAGCCGGAACAGCGTGCCGCGCAGCGTCTCCATCATGCCGGTTGCGGTCCGCGCGATGCCGTCGCATTCCCCAAGCAGGGAAGGGCAGTCCTGCGCGGCGGTCTGGCGGGCGGAGGAGGCGAGCGCGCGGATCGCGGCGAGCGACTGGCCGAACTCGTCATGCAGCTCGCGCGCGAGGTGGCGGCGCTCCTCGTCCTGGAGCGCGATCAGCTTCCGCGTCAGCTCGCTGCGTTCGGCAAGCGCATTGTCGAGGCTTTCGGCAAGATGGTTGAATCCGACGCCGATCGCGGAGAGCTCGGCAAGGTCGAACGGCGGCAGCCGCGTGGTGAGGTCGTTGGCGGCAATCCGCTCGAGGCCGGTGCGGATCATGCGGGTGGGGCGCAGCGCGCGTGCCAGCGCGGCGTAGACCAGCGCGCAGAGCAGCGGCAGCGCGATCGCCAGCGCCAGCATCAAGCGGCCGGCCTCGTGCCAGGCCTCCGCCGTCTGTACGGCCGGCTCGACCGAGACCACGGCCTCGCCGAGCTTCGCTCCGCGCACGATCACAGGCCGTGCCGCTTCGCGGCCGGGGTCGAACAGGCCGCGATAGAAGGCCGCGAAAACTTGCGGCGGCGGGCTCGCCGGGACCGGCGCGCCGCTGCAGAAGCGCTGGAGGATGTCGCCGCTCGTGCCGCGGAACGCCAGGCACAGGCCGGGCGTCATCACATAGGCCGAAACGGGGTCGAGGTTGGGAAAGTCCGAGCGCGGGCTGGCGACCCACTGGATCTTGCCCTGTTGCAGCTCCAGCGTCTTCGCCACAATGGCGGCGATATCGTCGAGGCGCGCATGCGCCGCGCGGTCGGCCGTAATCAGGAAATAGGCGGAGATCGCGGCGAAGCAGGCGGCCGATATCGCGGCCACGCGCAACGTCAGACGGACTTTGAGATCGAACCTCGGGCGGTTCCACATCGGCGGGCACCTGGTGCGAACGGGTTTGTCGCGCCCGCATTAAACGGCAGAACGCAACCGGCGGAAAGCCGCCAGGCGTGACTACGGTGCACCGTCGTGAAATTTTCCCGGCGATCGCCGGGACCGGCGCTGCTGTATGGCCTGATTCCGCCGTCCAGATTGGCGCGCCGCTCCGTCCCACGAGGCCCTTTCATGCACCTGCGCCGGTTGATCCTCTCTGCTTGTTTCCTTGTCGTCCTCCCGGCGTCTTATGCGCTGGCCGGCGCCGAGACCGCCCTCGGCGTCGCCATGGACGACTTCAGCTATACCGATACGTCGGCTGAGCCGGCCAACCAGACCGCCGCCCACGAGCGACGGCTGTCGGCCTTCATGGCCGCGCTGCGGCGAGACATCGGCGAAGACCGGCGCTACCGGCTCGTGCCGTCGGCGCAGGACGGCGCGGCGTTCAAGGTCATCGGCGGCATCCAGAAGACGAGCACGTTGGTGCAATGGGCCAAGGTCGCCGTCATCGACGTTGGCGCCAGGAAGGTCGTGATGGACAAGCTCTACACCTTCCGCGGCGACAATGATGAATCATGGGAGCGCGCCGAGACCTTCGTGTCCCGCGAGGTTATGGCCGCGCTCGGCACGCCCGCGCCGATCGCGCTGACGGTGTTCGAATTCGAGCTCGACGACAACACCGCGGCACCGGCCGCCGGCCTCACGGCCGCAGATGCATCCTATCTGGCCGAAGTGACCGGCAGCGTCCGCGACGCCCTCGGCCAATCCGGCCGCTACCGCCTCGTCGATGTCGGCAGTGCAAACGAGGAGGCGGTGAAGGCGCGCGCGCTACGCGACTGCGGTGGCTGCGAGGCGGCGATTGCGCAAAGGCTCGGCGCGGATCAGTCGCTGATCGGGGTGGTGCGGCGGGTTAGCCGCACCGAATACACGCTCGGATTCCAGGTGCGCGATGCAAAGACGGGCGCCGTGCTCGCACGTGGCGACAGCGGCCTGCGCCTGGGCGCGGACTATTCGTGGAAAAGGGGCGCCGTGCGGCTGGTCAGCGATCGCATGATCGAGAACCAGCCGCGGCAATAGGCTTCAGGCGGCTTCAGAAGGTCAGCTGCACCTTCATCGACTGCGAGCGGTCGCTGGCGAGCTCGAATGCCGCGACCGCGTTCTCGAACGGCATCGTCGCCGTAATCAGCGGTTTCACGTCGATCAGGCCTTCGCCCATCAGCCGCACCGCAAGCTCGAACTCGGGATCGAAGCGGAAGGTGCCGCGCAACTGCAATTCCTTGGCGACGATGGAGTTGATCGGCAGCGTCATCTCGCCGCCGAGGCCGAGCTGCACCAATGTGGCGCCGGGCCTGAGCACGTCGAGCGCGGTGCGCAGCGCGGCCTGGTTGCCCGAGGCTTCGAACAGCGTGTCGAACACACCCTTGCCGGTGCGCCAGGGAGATCAAGCGCCGTGGCATCGGCCGCGACATTGATGGCGTGACTGGCACCGAGCTTCCTCGCGACCGCAAGCGGCGCCTCCGCGACATCGGTAACCGCGATCTCGGCCGCGCCGCCGAAGCGCGAGACCAGGATCATCAGTGCGCCGATCGGGCCGCAGCCGGTGATCAGCACGCGCTTGCCGAGCAGGGGGCCGGCCTGCTTGCCGGCATGCAGGCACACCGCGAGCGGCTCGGCGACCGCGGCTTCCGCCAGCGACAGCTTGTCCGCGATGGGCACGGCCTGCGTCGCATCGACCGTGACGAACTCGCGAAAACCACCTTGCACATGAGGAAAGCGCATCGCGCTGCCGAGGAAGCGGATGTCGAGGCACTGGTTGCGCATGCCTTCCTGGCAATGCAGGCACCGCCCGCACGGCTTGCTCGGATTGACCGCGACGCGCGTGCCGGCCTTTACGCCGGTGACGCCGTCACCGACATCGGCGACCACGCCGGCGATCTCGTGCCCCAGTGCCATCGGTTGCTGGATGCGCACGACGCCAAAGCCGCCGTGATGATAGTAGTGCAGATCGGACCCGCAGATGCCGCCGTTCGCGATCTTGACGCGGACTTCACCCGGACCGGGCGCTGCATCCGGATGGAGATCGATCCGCAAATCTTTCGGTGCGTGAATGACGACGGCGCGCATGGGTTCGTTCCTTGGTTTTTCGCGATCACATCGCGGCGATCATGCCGCCATCGACGTAGATGATCTGGCCGTTGACATAGGTCGAGGCCTCCGACGCCAGGAAGATCGCGGCGCCCACCAGCTCGTCCGGTCTGCCCCAGCGCTTCGAGGGGACGCGGCCCATCAGCCAGTTATTGAAGTCGGTGTTGTTGACCAGTGCCTCGTTCATGTCGGTCAGCATGTAGCCGGGACCGATCGCGTTGGCCTGGATACCATGCTGGGCCCATTCCACCGCCATCGATCGGGTCAGATTCTTGATGCCGCCCTTGGCGGCGGTGTAGGGCGCGATCGTCGGACGCGCGAGTTCGCTGCCGAGTGAGCCGATATTGATGATCTTGCCGTGCTTGCGCGGGATCATGCGCTTGGCCGCCTCGCGGCCGATCACGAAGGCGCTGGTGAGGTTGGTCTCGATCACCTTGCGCCACTCGTCGGTGGTGAACTCCACGAGCGGCTTGCGGTGCTGGATCCCGGCATTGTTGACGACGATGTCGACCGCAATGCCTTGTCTGTCGAAGCCGTCGAAGGCTGCGACGATTGCGGGCTCGTCGGTGACATTGAAAGCGGCGCCTTCGGCCTGGTGGCCGGCGGCGCGAAATTCGGCGGCGGTCTGCTCCACGCGCTTGGGATCGACGCCGTTGACGATGATCCTGGCACCGGCCTTGGCCATGCCCTCTGCGATGGCGCGGCCGAGGCCGCGGGAGGAGCCGGTCACGAGCGCGGTGCGGCCGGAAAGGTCGAAGAGGGCGGTGCTCATCTCAAATATCCCTAGGCGTTGGAACGGCGCACGGTCAGATCGGAGCGGTCGAATACGGCGGGCAGAAGGTCGACGCCGAGGCCGGGCCCTTCCATCGGATAGACAAAACCGTCCTTGATCGTGGGCATGGTGGTGACGAGCTCATTGTACCAGCCCTTGTAGAAGGCGCGCACCGATTCCTGGATCAGCGTGTTGGGCTGGCTGAACGACATGTGGATGGCGGCGATGAAGCCGATCGGGCCGATGCAGTCGTGCGGTGCGAAGGGCCGGTGATAAGTCTCGGCCATCGCCGCGATCTTGCGGCCCTCGGTGAGGCCGCCGGTCCAGCACAGATCCGCCATCACCACATGCATGGCATCGCGGTCGAGCATGTCCTTGTAAGGGAAGCGCGAGCCCAGCGTTTCGCTGGCGCAGACCCAGACGTCGGTGCAGCGGGCATATTCGGCCAGCGCCTGAGGCGAGTTCATCCGGATCGGGTCTTCGTACCAGGTCGGCTTGTAGGGCTCGAGAGCGCGCGCGATCTGTTTGGCGGTGGGCAGGTTCCAGAGCGAATGGAGCTCGACCATGATCTCCATCTTGTCGCCGACCGCTTTTCGGATCTTCTCGAACGGCTCGATCGCCTGCTTCATCTGCGCGGCGGTGATGTAGAGACCCTTGTTCTCTTGCGCCGCCGGATCGAACGGCCAGATCTTCATGGCGGAGATGCCGCTCTCCAGCAGGTTTTCCGCGAGCGCATCGGCGCGGTGCATGAAGCCGTCGAGATCCTCGTAAGGACTCTTGGAAGCACCGAGATTCCAGTTGGCGACCGGGCTGATATTGGTCGAGCGGACATATTGGGTGCCGGCGCAGGTGTTGTAGATGCGCTGCTTGTCGCGGCAGAGGCCGCCGAGCATCTGGTGCACCGGCTGATTGCAGACCTTGCCGAACAGATCCCACAGCGCGATGTCGATCGCCGAGGCCGCGCGATATTCGACCCCGGTCGAGGACTGTGCCATCGGCAGGTTCAGCATGTCGCGATGGATCGCCTCGATGTGCAGCGGATTGCGGCCGAGCAGGCGGCCGGCAAAGGTGTCGTGAATCTGCGCTTCGACCGCGCCGGCGCCGTAGAAGGTTTCGCCGAGACCGATCATGCCCGTGTCGGTGTGGACGCGCACCCAGATGACGTTGGAGAATTCCTCGGTGCGCAGCGTCTCGATCGACGTGATCTTCACGGCAATACTCCTCCCATCGCGGGGCGCGCGCAGCGCCGTCTTGTTGCCATTCTGCACCGCAGCATGGTGCGGGCACGGACGGAATCTTACGTCTGCTTGTAATATATCACAACATGTTTTAAGGATATCACAAGCAAGGCGCCGCTCTTCAACGACTGCGCGGGCCGAGGGGAGGGACGGCATGGCAACGCGCAAGCGCACGCTCAAGGTGGTGAGGAACGACGACGGCGAGGGCAAGCCCTCCCGCCGCAACCGCCTCAATTTCTTCGAGCTGGCCTATCAGAAGATCGAAGAGCTCCTCGTCCATTGCGAGCTCAAGCCCGGCCAGTTCATGACGATGCTGGAATTGCAGCACATCACCGGCTTCGGCCGCACACCGGTGCATCACGCCGTCAATCGTCTCTCCGCCGATACGTTGATCATCATCCGCCCGCGCCACGGTCTGCACATTGCGCCGATCGATCTGGCGCGCGAGCGCATGCTGCTGGCCTTGCGCCGCGACATGGAGCGTTTCGTGATCCGGCTTGCGGCCGATCGCGCCAGCCTCTCGCACCGCAATCAGGCGCTGCACATCGATAGGCTGCTGCGCGAGCGCCGCGCCAGCCTGACCCTTGACGAGTTCAACAGCATCGACCGCCGCATCGACGCGCTGGTCCTGGACGCGGCCGGCGAGCCGTTTCTGGTGCATACGCTGCGGCCGTTGCACACGCTGTATCGGCGCATCGGCTACATCCACCACCGCTTCATGCCGGGGCAGGCGGAGCTGTCAGGAACAATCGATCATCATCTGGCTATTCTCAATGCGGTTGCCAATCGTCGTGTCGAGGACGCCGTGAAGGCGAGCGATGCGCTGATCGACTACATGGGCGAGATGTTCACGGGCATGGAAGCCGGGATCGACCCGCGGCTGCTCGATTGCAGCATCGAGCCGCTGCTCGGCACGTAAAAGTTCAGGAGGACCAAGCATGTCGACGATGGCGATGCCACAACCGACGGCGAGCGAAGCCGCGGTCCGTTACCTCATCACGAACTACAGTCCCAAGGGCAACAAGGTCGGCTGGCTGATGATGGCCTCGATCCTGGTCGAGGCGTGGGATCTCTATTCGATCGCCTTCGTGCTGATCTTCATCAAGGAGCAGTACAATCCCGATCCGCTGATGCTGGGCTTGGCTGCGGCCGGCACGCAGGGCGGCGCCCTGCTCGGCGCGCTGCTCGGCGGTTGGCTGTCCGACAAGATCGGACGCCGCGTGATGTTCCTGATCACGATGGTGATGTTCATCGTGCTGGCGCTGGCACAGGCCGTCGTGCCCAGGCGTCGGCTGGCTCGTGGTGATCCGCTTCCTGCTCGGCGTTCCGCTCGGCTCCGACATCTCGACCGGCTACACCTACATCATGGAATCCATGGCCAAGGGTGAGCGCGAGGTGATGGGCAATCGCTGGCAGTTCATGTTCGCCGTCGGTGAAGTCCTCACCATCGGCGTCATCGTGATCTTCCTGCTGCTCGACATCCAGCACGAGATGCTGTGGCGCGTGACGCTGGGCCTCGGAGCGGTGCCGGCGCTGATCATCCTGATCATGCGCCATGACGTGCCGGAGACCGCGGTGTGGCTGGTGCAAAAGGGGCGCTTCCGCGAGGCCAAGAAGGTGGCGCGCGAGATGTTCAATGACGATCTTGCCATGCTGCCGGACCAGGACGTGGTGATGCCGAAGGTCAGCACCAGCGCCTTCATCGCGGACCTCAAGAAGGATCCGATCCGCTGGCGCGCGACGATCTACGGCTGGATCGCCTGTTTCGCCCAGGGTAGCGAGTTCTCGACCTTCGCCTTCTATTTGCCGGTGCTGTTCGTGATGGTGGGCGTGTCGAGCGTGCTCGGCAACAACCTCGTGACGATGGGGCTGTTCTGCTTTGCCGCGGTGTCGGGCTGGGTCGGGCCGCTACTGACGCCGAGGATCGGCCATCGCGGCATCGCGATCGCGGGCTTCTCGATCGTACTGGCCTCGCTGCTGGTCGCCGCTTTCGCGCTCTACACCGACAACACGATCCTGCTGCCGTTCGCGGCCGCCGCCATGTTGTGGGGCCATTATTGGGACGCGTCGAACTGCATGACGATCCCGACCATGGTCGCGAAACCGAAATATCGAGGCACCGCCAGCGGCTTCGCCTACATGTTCGTGAAGCTGCCGTCGTTCCTCGCGATCTTCCTGTTCCCGTCGTTGTTCGCGGCGATTGGGCAGGCCGGCGCCACGCTGTTCGTCGCGATCTTCCCGCTGATCGGGTTGCTCGCCGCAATCTTCATCCTGCCGGAAGTCTACGGCTACGAGAACGACTGACGGCAAAGCGCGATGATTTCATCGCGCTTCAGCCTTTTGCTTTAAGCATGATCTTGTCGGAAAACCGCTGCCCACTTTTCCAGATCATGCTCGTTACCTGATCGCGGCGGCCAAGGCCGCGATCAGGGCCGGCGGCGTCACCAGCATGCCGAGCTTGAGGAACGGCCAGGCGCCGACCTCGATCTTCTCACGCCGGAGTGCGACCAGCCAAAGGATCGTGGCGAGCGAACCGGTCACCGATAAATTAGGTCCCAGATCGACGCCGATCAGGATGGCGCTGACGACCGGCGCGGGCAAATGATCGCTGGCGGCGACCGAGCCGGCAACGAGGCCGACGGGAAGGTTGTTGGCGATGTTGGTGGCGATTGCGGTTGCGACGCCGACACTCCAGGCGGCTTGTGGCACGGATTGCGCCACCGCTTCGTGCAGCAGCGCGCTGAGCTGCCCGATCACGCCCGTCTTCACCAGCGCCTCGACCATCACGAAGAGGCCGCCGACCAGCGGCAGCACGCTCCAGGAAACGCCCTTCAGCACGGGGAGAGGCGACTGGCGGTTGATGAGCAGCACGGCGGCCGTCGTCGTGCTCCCGCAGAGGAATGTTGGCAGACCCAGTTGCAGATCGAGTGCAGAGGCCCAGATCAGCACGATGCCGATGGCGCCGATGCCGTAGGCGGTCAATCGGCCGCCGCGGCCGAGCTTGGGGTGAGGGGCCCGCATTTCGATCGATTCATTCTTGAGCTCGCGATGCAGCGCAAGGCGCAGTGCGACATAGGTGAGACCGATCGAAGCAAGCGACGGCAGGGCAAACTGGCGCAGCCAAGTCCCGAGATGCGGCATGTGCTTGCCGAAGACCACGAGGTTGGCCGGATTGGAGATTGGCAGCACGAAGCTCGCGGCATTGGCAATGAAGGCGCAGACGAAGAGATAGGGTAGCGGCTTGGCGCCCGCTGCGCGCGTCGCGGCGTAAACGGCGGGTGTCAGGACGATCGCGGTGGCGTCGTTCGACAGGAGCACCGTCACGAATGTGCCGACGAGATAGATCAGCAAGAACAGCCGCTGCGGCGAGCCGCGTGCATGTTCAACCGCGAAAGCGGCCAGATAGTCGAACAGTCCTTCGAGCCGGGCGAGCTCGGCGATCAGCATCATGCCGATCAGGAAGAGGTAGACGTCGATGCCTTTCTCGATTCCTGTGAGCGCATCCCGCCACGGCAGGAGGCCGAGCAGCACTAGGGTGCCAGCGCCGATCGCTGCCCAGATCGCCTCGGGCAGGCGAAAGGGTCGGATGATGACGCCTGCGGTCGCGGCTGCGATGATGCTCCAGGCCCAGATGGCTTCAGTCGGCACGGTTGGCAAGTCGATCTCCAAAATCCGTCCCTGACTACCGCGCCTCGGACAGATCCGCCAGCCTCAAAACTTCGCCGCCAGCATCGCTGCCGGTGCAAAGCTATTCACCGCGTCACCGACAGCTTCTCCGAGATCGCCTTTGCGCAGAATGCGCGATAGCGATTCTACCGAATACGGTTTCCGGATCAGCTCGAAACCGCGATGGGCGTTCTCGGCGAGCACGTTGCTGTAGCCAGAGGTGAGCACGACGGGCAGGCCCGGATAACGCTCGCGGATCATGCCGGCGAGCTCGACGCCGTTCATGCCGGGCATGATGACGTCGGAGAAGACGAGGTCGACGGCGAACTCGTTCTCGCCGAGGATGGCGAGCGCCGCATTGGCGTTGGCGGCGCGGCGGACGACATAGCCGAGGTCTTCCAGTAGCTCGGTGGAGAAGCGGCCGACCTCGTCATCGTCTTCCACCACAAGCACGCGATAGCCGCGCCCGGTGGCCGCGGTCTCAATGGTCAGCGCCGCGGCTTCCTTGTCTGTCGCGGGGCTTTGCGCCTGCGGCAGATAGATGGTGAAGGTCGCGCCTTCGCCATGCGTGCTCGTCACCGCGATGTCGCCTTCGGACTGCTTTGCGAAGCCGAAGGCCTGGCTAAGGCCGAGGCCGGTGCCCTTGCCGACTTCCTTGGTGGTGAAGAACGGCTCGAAGATGGCCTCGATATTGTCCGGCGCGATGCCACTGCCGGTGTCTGCGACCGAGATCGCGACATAGTCGCCGCCGCGCGATGATTGCGCGCGCAGCTGAGGGATGCCCCGAACCTTGCGCACGGCGATGGTGAGGCGGCCCTCGCCGTCCATGGCGTCGCGCGCGTTGATGGCGAGGTTGATCAGCGCGGTCTCGAATTGCGCGATGTCGGCGACTGTGAAGCAGTCGGCATCATGAACCTCCACCGCGATCTCGATGCGGCCACCGACCAGCGGGCGGACCAGTTGCGCGACGCCCTCGACCTGACTTCCGACGTTGAAGATCTGCGGTTTGAGCGGTTGCCGGCGCGCGAACGCCAGCAGCTGTGCGGTCAGCTTGGAGGCACGCTCGACGGTGTCGGAGATCGCGTCGACATAGCGGCGGCGGCGCTCCTCCGGCAGTTCGCGGCGGCGCAGGAAATCGGTGGCCGAGCGGATGATCGTGAGCAGATTGTTGAAGTCGTGCGCGACGCCGCCGGTGAGCTGGCCGATCGCCTCCATCTTCTGCGATTGCCGCAGCGCTTCCTCGCCGAGGCGGCGCTCGGTGATGTCGACAGCCTCGGGCACCGCGCCGGTGATGTTGCCGTGGCGGTCGAGCACCGGGCGCATGCCGAATTCGAAATCGCGCTCGCCGATGGGAAGGCGCAGGCGCATCTCCAGCCGCACAGCTTCGCCTTTGAGCACGGTATCGAAGGCCTCGCGCACAATCGCGCTCATGCCGTGGGTGCCGGTAAACCAGGGCGTCTCCCACAACGGCTTGCCGATCACGTCCGCGGAGCGGGCCTTGATGCCATCGAGGACGGTGTTGTTGGCATAGAGCAATTCGCCTTTGAGATTGACCAGCCCCTGATACTGGTTGCTGGTCTCCAGGATCGCGCGCAGCCGCGCCTCGTTGGATTCGAGCTCGGCGGTCCGCTCGGCGATGCGCTCTTCCAGCGTCTCGTTGAGCTGCCGCAGCTCGATCTCGGCTCGCTTGGCGGCGGTGATGTCGTGGGCGACGCCGATGAAGCCGATATGCTTGCCGGTCGGGTCCCAGCGCGGTTGCGACTCCGAGCGCAGCCAGCGCCATTCACCCGATGAATCCTTGTAGCGCGCTTCCAGCACGAATGGTTTTAGCGAGGTTTCGCCCTGGACCGATTGCTGCAGCACGTGCGGCAGGTCGTCGGGATGCAGCACCTTGCGCCAGTCGAAGGCAATCGCCTGGTCGTAGGGCAGGCCGACGAAATCGACATATGCCTGGTTGGCGAACGACCGTGTGCGGTCGAGTTTCGTGACCCAGATCGGCACCGGCGCGCTGTCGGCGATCAGCCGGAAGCGCTCCTCGCTCTCGCGCAGCGTCTCACGCGCGAGCGCCTGGGCGGTGACGTCGATATGGGCGCCTACGAGGCGGATCGCGCGACCGTCCCGGGTCGCGCTCGAACTTGGCGACGACGCGGATCCAACGGGTCGCGCGGTCGCTGGGACGGATGATGCGGTATTCGGCGGTGTAGTCCTCGCTGGTGCCGGCCAGCGTATCGAGGAAGTGCTTCACCGCGGCGTCCCGGTCGTCGGGATGAATGCGATTGACCCATTCCTCGTGTGACTCGTCGGCGGCTTCCGCCGGCAGGCCGTGGAGCAGCAGATATTCCGGCGAACGGCGGTTCTTGAAGCCTTCGCGGAAGTCGACCTCGAGACCGCCGACCTTGCCGATGCGCTGGATGCGCGCGAGCTCCGCCTCGCGCTCCTGGAGCGCGCGATAGGCATTGTCGCGCTCGCGCGCGACATCTTCCAGGTGCTGGCGCAGCCTTTCGGCGGCAATGGTCTCGGGCAAAGGATCGTTCAAGGCGTTGGCCGTTGTGATGCGTGAGCGCACGTGCCGGACCGATATTCACACAGACGAAGCGTGATGGCCATTGCTCAAAAGGGAATATGAAAGGAAAGGCGCCACCGAATGCAGTGCAGCGGGTATGAATGAACGCCACGTCTGGCTATTTGTTCCGAACATTGGAACGATGAGCCTGCGGGCGCGTATCTGCGAGGCGCCACAACTGTCATTCCCAAAACTCCCTTTCCGAAGAGGCTAAAGCTTGAAGCTCTTTGTCTGCCAGGCCTGCGACAACGTCCTCTATTTCGAGAACCGCGCCTGCGAACGCTGCGGCCATCGCGTCGCGTTCCTGCCGGAGAAGGAGACGATGTCGGCGATCGAGCCCGACGGGGAGGCTCAAGGTGGGACTTCTCAAGGTGGGACTTCTCAAGGTGGGACTTGGAGTACGCTGGCCAACAAGGGCGAAAGCCGCATGCTGTGCAGCAATGCCGAGTACGATTCCTGTAACTGGCTGACGGATGCAGGTGATACCACCGGCTATTGCCGCGCCTGCCGCCACAACGGTATCGTGCCGGACCTGTCGGATCAGGTGCAACTCGCAGGCTGGCGCGAGCTGGAGGTGGCGAAACACCGGCTGTTCTATTCCCTGATCCGCTGGAAGCTGCCGCTCCAGACCCGGCAGGACAATCCCGAGCACGGCCTGATCTTCAACTTCCTCGCCGACGATCCAAACAGCGGGGAGAAGATCCTGACCGGCCATGACAACGGCCTGATCACGATCGCGCTGACCGAGACTGACGACATCGAGCGCGAGCGGCGCAGGCTCGAGATGGGCGAGCCCTACCGGACGCTGCTTGGGCATTTCCGCCACGAGGTCGGGCACTATTTCTGGGACGTGCTGGTGCGCGACGGCGGCAAGCTCGACGAATGCCGCGCCGTGTTCGGCGACGATTCCGTCGATTACGGCCAGGCCTTGCAGCGCCATTATGCCGAAGGCGCTCCGCCGGACTGGCAGCAGACCTATGTCTCGGCCTATGCGACCACGCATCCCTGGGAGGATTTCGCCGAGACCTGGGCGCACTATCTGCACATCGTCGACAGCCTGGACATGGCTGGCGAGTTCGGTATGGAGGTGCGTCCCAAGGTCGATCGCGACGGGGAGTTGACGACGCGCATCCGTTTCAACCCCTATGAGGCGAGGGACGTCGAGGCGATCGTCAACGCATGGCTGCCCTTCACCTTCGCCATGAACAGCGTCAA
Source organism: Bradyrhizobium sp. LM2.9 (assembly GCF_054056555.1). Lineage (NCBI taxonomy): Bacteria > Pseudomonadati > Pseudomonadota > Alphaproteobacteria > Hyphomicrobiales > Nitrobacteraceae > Bradyrhizobium > Bradyrhizobium sp. LM2.9. The sequence goes on along the minus strand of NZ_JBSRYJ010000002.1, from coordinate 2,658,433 downwards.
CCGCGCCATGGGCATGCGCGACCTCTATCCCTTCATCCTCTCGCCTGCGGTGGTCGCCAAACTCGGCTTCATCCACAGCCTGGTCCGGAACGTGGCCAAGGACAAAGCCAAGGCCGGAAAGCCGTAGGTCGTCCGGGGCTTGCCAAGCCTGTTTCGGTCTTGCGCTGGTACGCCAGAGGGGCCGGATTTAGACCGTTGCCTCCGGCCGATTTTGATGTACCACGGGAGCCACACGGCCCATCCCGATAGGCTCCAACGGCCAGGGAAGGGTCCCGCCCACGGTCGAGATTCAAGAAAAGCATGTTCAAACGCATTCTGATCGCCAATCGCGGCGAAATCGCCTGCCGGATCATCAAGACCGCTCGCCGCATGGGAATTCAGACGGTCGCGGTCTATTCCGAGGCCGACCGCGACGCCCTCCATGTCGAGATGGCCGACGAGGCCGTGCTGATCGGCCCGCCGGCTGCGGCCGAGAGCTATCTGGTGATCGAGAAGATCGTGGAGGCCTGCCGCAAGACGGGCGCCGAGGCTGTGCATCCCGGTTACGGCTTTCTGTCGGAGCGCGAGGCGTTTCCGCGCGCGCTGGAGGCGGCCGGCATCGTCTTCATCGGCCCCAACCCGGGCGCGATCGCGGCGATGGGCGACAAGATCGAATCCAAGAAGGCGGCGGCGAAGGCAGATGTCTCGACCGTGCCCGGCTATCTCGGCATCATCGAGGACGACAAGCACGCGGTCAAGATCGCCGACGAGATCGGTTATCCCGTGATGATCAAGGCCTCCGCCGGCGGCGGCGGCAAGGGCATGCGCATCGCGCATTCGATCTCCGAGGTCGCAGAGGGTTACAACCTCGCCAAAGCCGAGGCCAAGGCCTCGTTCGGCGACGACCGCGTCTTCATCGAGAAGTTCATCGTTGACCCCCGCCACATCGAGATCCAGCTGCTGGGCGACAAGCACGGCAACGTGATTTATCTCGGCGAGCGCGAATGCTCGATCCAGCGCCGCAACCAGAAGGTCATCGAGGAAGCGCCGTCGCCGCTGCTCGACGAAGCCACCCGCCGCAAGATGGGCGAGCAGGCGGTCGCACTCGCCAAGGCCGTGAACTACGACTCTGCCGGCACCGTCGAATTCGTCGCGGGCCAGGACAAGAGCTTCTACTTCCTTGAGATGAACACACGCCTCCAGGTCGAGCATCCCGTCACCGAGCTCGTCACCGGCGTCGATCTCGTCGAGCAGATGCTCCGCGTCGCCGCCGGCGAGAAGCTCGCCATCACGCAGAAGGACGTCACGCTCACCGGCTGGGCCGTGGAGTCACGTCTCTACGCCGAAGACCCGTTCCGCAACTTCCTGCCCTCGATCGGGCGTCTGGTGAAATACCGTCCGCCGGCAGAAGTGAGCCAGGACGGCATCACCGTGCGCAACGACACCGGCGTGCAGGAGGGCGGCGAGATCTCGATTCACTACGATCCGATGATCGCCAAGCTCGTCACCCACGCGCCGTCGCGCGCGGCCGCGATCGAGGCGCAGGCTACCGCGCTGGATTCGTTCTATGTCGACGGTATCCGTCACAACATCCCGTTCCTGTCGGCGCTGATGCATCATCCGCGCTGGCGCGAGGGCCGGCTCTCGACCGGCTTCATCGCCGAGGAGTTCCCCAAGGGCTTTGCTGTGCGCATGCCGGAAGGCGAGGTCGCGCGTCGCATTGCCGCGGTCGGCGCCGCCATCGATCACGTGCTCGGCGAGCGCAAGCGGCAGATCTCGGGCCAGATGGGCGGCCGCATCGTGCAGCGCGAGCGTCGCCGTGCGGTCTGGCTCGACCGCCAGGAGATAATGCTGGAGGTCGCGCGCGAAGGCGAGGCAGTCGCGGTGCGCTTCGTCGATGCCGACGGCAAGGCCGGCAATTCACATCTGTTGCAGTCGCCGTGGAAGCCGGGCGATCCGGTCTGGCAGGGCACCATCGACGGCCACTTCGTCGCGGTGCAGGTGCGCCCGGTCGCGAACGGCATCCGCCTCGCGCATCAGGGCGTCGAGGTGCCGGTCTATGTCTGGACCGAAGCGGAAGCAGCCTCGGCGCGGCTGATGCCGGTGACCACGGCTGCCGACACCGGCAAGAAGCTGCTCTGTCCGATGCCTGGCCTCGTGGTCTCGATCGCGGTGACCGAAGGGCAGGAGGTCAAGGCCGGCGAGACGCTCGCGGTGGTCGAAGCCATGAAGATGCAGAACGTGCTCCGCGCCGAGCAGGACGGCACCGTGAAGAAGATCCACGCCAGCGCCGGCGCGACGCTCGCCGTGGACGCGCTGATTTTGGAATTTGCGTAGGGCTTCAGAGCACAACATTAGACCCTCACCCTGAGGAGCCGCGCTACGCGGCGTCTCGAAGGGCGAGGCCACCAGCCGGGCCTTCATCCTTCGAGACGCGCGTAAGAGCGCGCTCCTCAGGATGAGGAATTGAGAGTGAGGCAACCATGGCCTTTCGTTCCCGCCGCGAAAAACTGCGATCGATCCTGTCGGGCGGGACTTGCGTCCATCCCGGCTCGGTCTACGACGCCATCTCGATCCGCATCGCCGAGGATCTCGGTTTCCCGCTCGGCATGTTCGGCGGCTCGGTGGCTTCGCTCGCTGTGCTCGGCGACCCCGACATTACGCTGATCACGCTCACCGAGCTTGCCGAGCAGATGCGGCGGATGTCGCGCGCGGCATCTCTTCCGGTACTGGTCGATGCCGATCACGGCTATGGCAATGCGCTCAACGTGCGCCGCACGGTGCAGGAGCTGGAGACGGCGGGCGCCGCCGGCCTAACCATCGAGGACACGCTGCTGCCGGCCGGCTTCGGCGAGGCAAAGACGCAGCTGATCTCGCTGGAGGAGGGCGTCAGCAAGATGAAGGCCGCGCTTGACGGCCGCAGCGATCCTTCACTCGTCATCATGGGTCGCACGGGGGCAGCCTCGGTCAGCTCGATCGAGGATGCGATCCGCCGCGCCAGGGCCTATGAAGCCGCCGGCGTCGATGCGCTGTTTTTCACCGGCATCAAGTCGCGCGCCGAGCTCGAGGCGGTCGCGTCCGCCACGCACTTGCCGATCGTCCTCGGCGGTGCGCCGGACGAACTGAACGCGATCGATTATCTCAAGAGCCAGCGCGTGCGCATCGCGCTTCAGGGCCACGCGCCGATCGCAGCGGCGACCCAGGCGGTGTACGAGACGCAGAAGGCGCTGCGCGACGGCACCGCGCCGAAGAATCTCAAAGGCCTGCCAGCGTCGGACTTGACCAGCCGCGTCATGCGTGAAGCCGATGCGAAAGCGCGCAGCGCAGACTTTCTCGGACCGAAAAAGTGAGCCGGGCAATCCTTCAGGTCATGATCCGCGGCCGCGTGCAGGGCGTCGGTTATCGGGCCTGGGTCGAGTACCAGGCGACGGCGTGCGGTCTCGAAGGCTGGGTCCGCAATCGCCGCGACGGCAGCGTCGAGGCGCTGTTCGTGGGATCGCCAAAGCACGTCGCCGACATGGTCGCGCTGTGCCGCCACGGCCCGCCGTCCTCGCGCGTGGACAGCGTCACCAGCGAGACGGCCGATGTCGACGAGCTGAACCTGCGCCGGGCAGGCGAGGCGTTTTCGGTGTTGCCGACGGTGTAGGCCGGTACTCCCTCTTCCCGCACGCGGGAAGACGAAGAAGCAACCTCACCGCGGCAGCTTGGCGATCGCTTCGCTCAATTCGTGGATCTCGTAGGGCTTGCGCAGGATCGGGAAATCGCCGCGCACCCCGGCGGCGACGTCGCTGTAGCCGGTGGCAAGCAGGATCGGCAGGCCGGGACGGATCTGGCGAAGGTGATGGGCGAGGCTGAGCCCGTCCATCTTGCCGGGCATGACGATGTCCGAGAACACGAAATCGACGCCGTTCTTCTCGATCTCGCGAAGTGCGGATTCGGCGTCCGCAACCCGGTGCACCTGATAGCCGAGCTGCTCCAGAAGTCCGATGCTGACGGTGGCGACGTCCGGATTGTCCTCGACCAGCAGCACCGTGCCGCTGCCGTGGAACGCAGGTTCTCCCGCCGCCTCGCGCGATGGCGCTTCTTCTCCGCGCGGCAAGAGGATGGTGAAGGTCGTGCCCTTGCAGAGCGTGCTCGCGACGCGCACCGTGCCGCCGGCCTGATGGGCAAAGCCGTGCACCTGGGAGAGGCCGAGGCCGGTGCCCTTGCCGATCGGCTTGGTCGTGAAGAACGGCTCGAAGATCTTGTCGAGAACGTCGGAGGGAATGCCGAGCCCGGTATCGGTGACGTCGATCGCGACGAATTCGCCGGCGAGGGGCGCCTCGTCGAGCACCGCATTGCGCGCAGCGATCGTCACCGTGCCCCCGTCGGGCATCGCGTCGCGGGCATTGATGACGAGGTTGAGCAGCGCGGTCTCGAGCTCGGAGACGTCGGTCCTGATCGGCCAGACGTCGCCGCTGACGTCGAAGGCCAGGCGCACGGAGCTACCGACGCCGGCATCGAGCACCTCGCGGATCGCCGTGATGCGGTCGACGAAGTCGATCGCCTGCGGATTGACGCTCTGCCGCCGTGCGAAGGTGAGGAGCTGGTTGGTCAGCGCCGCGCCGCGCTTGGTGGCAGTCTCGATGGCCGAGATCGCGCGCTGAATCTTGGCCTCGTCGTCGGCTCCTCGCTTCAGCATGTGGAGGCTGCCGCTGATGATCATCAGGAGGTTGTTGAAGTCGTGAGCGACCCCGCCGGTGAGCTGGCCGAGCGCATCGAACTTCTGGGACTCGGCGAGCTGCTTCTGCATGGCCTCGAGCTTGATCTGGGTATTGCGCCGCTCGGTGATGTCGCGCGTGATCTTGGCGAAGCCGACCAGGTCGCCGTCCTCGTAGATCGGATCGATCACGATGCTCGCCCAGAAGAAGGTGCCGTCCTTGCGGACGCGCCAGCCTTCCTCCTCGTAGCGGCCCTTTTCCCGTGCAGTGCCGAGGGCACGGGCGGGCTTGCCGTTGGCGCGGTCGCTCTCGGTGTAGAAACGGGAGAAGTGCTGGCCGAGGATCTCCCCGGGAGAATAGCCCTTGATGCGCTCGCCTCCGATGTTCCAGCTGGTGATGATCCCGGTGGGATCCAGCATGTAGAGGGCGTAGTCCGCAACTCCCTCAACCAACAGGCGGAAACTGCGTTCGCTCTCGAACAAGTCTCTCTGCTGATTTAACTTTTCGATCATTCCGGACCCCGACTCGACGGGAGCAAACGCCACAGATGGCGGATGGTTCCCCGAGCTTGGAACATTTTTAAGCAATATCGCGGGCCGGTATGCAGGACGCAAGCTGGCAGGCGCTCGCGGCGCACTCGAGGCGTAAAGCCGTGCGGCGTCAGACCGCTACCGCGCTCCGGAACGTCGCTGCCACCGCACGCAGCGCCGCCAGTTTCGCTGGATCGCTGACCTTCGAATGCAGCATCACCTTCGAACTGCCGAGTTTCGGCAGCTTGTAGGCGGATCCGACATCGACCAATCCGGGAGGCGCGATCCGCCGCGCCAGTGGTGCGATTGCAAGCCCGGCAAGGGCAGCTGCAACCACCGCCGTGACGCCGCCGCCGACAAAACGCTCACGCCAGACGAGGCCGGCCTTGTCGAGCGCGCGCACCGCGATGGCGCGGACGCCGCAGGGCGGGGCGAGCGTTGCGAGCGGCAGCGCTTCGCCCTTGGGCAAGGTGAAGCGCCTTGACGCGAACCAGCCGAATTCGTCCTCGGCCAGCTTCTCGCCGCCGCGGCGGCTGCCTTCCTGGCGGACGATCACCGCATCGAGCTCGCCCGCGTCATAGGCGTCCTGCATCTCGCGCGAGAAGCCAATGGTGACGGCGAGCGTAAGGTTTGAGGACATCGCATGCAGCCGTTCGAGCAGCGGCACCAGTTCCGGGCCTGCAGCATGATCGGAGATGCCGAGCGAGAGCGACTGCGCCACTGGGGCCTCGCCCGACAGCGCGCTGTCATGCGCCGCGATCAGCGCGCGGGCGCGATCGAGGAACGTCGCGCCGTCTGCCGTGAGCCGGACCGCGCGCGGCGAGCGCTCGACGAGGCGCTTTCCGAGCAATGTTTCCAGCCGTTGCAGCTTCAGGCTGACCGCCGCCTGTGTCGTGCCGAGCGCCTCAGCGGTGCGGGTAAAGCTCTGGAGGTCGGCGACCAGCAGGAAGGCCCGGACCGTGGCGATGTCGAGTGTTGCTGTCATTATGATTGATTATCACTGCTATCAATAGCGATAAGATACCAAAATGACGGCGGAAGGTCTATTTCTTTCATCGACGCCGCGCGGACCGCGCGACATCTTGAGGAGAACAACCATGCCGCTGATCACCGTGTCCTACACCACCTCGCGCCAGTCGCCCTCGCTGAAGGCCGACATCGCAAGCGCCGTGTCCGAACTCACCGCAACAATCCTGCACAAGGATCCTGAAGTCACCGCCATCATCGTGAAATCGGTCGATGCGAGCGACTGGTTTGCGGGCGGCAAGTCGCTCGCGGAGCAGAAGCTTGCGAGCTACTGGATCGACATCCACGTCAGCGAAGGCACCAATACCAAGGACGAAAAGGCCGCCTATCTCGCCGCGATGTTCACGCGCATGGCCGGGATTTTGGGACCGCTGCATCCCGAGACGTACCTGCACGTCGACGAGGTCAAGGCCGACGCCTACGGCTTTGGCGGCCTGACCCAGGAGCGGCGCTACATCGCCGGCAAGCTCGATGTTTCGCCGAAGGCGGCGTGAGGCGGCAAGTCGCGGGTGAGCAATCTCACCCCCGGCCTGATCGTCAGCTCGCTATTCGAAACTGGACTTCGGAATTGTTCAGGAAACAGGTCTTGTCGAACAGCTTGAGGTCCAGCGGGTTCGGCAGCCTGACATCGCTAAGGTCAGGGCAGGACTTGACCGAGGGATCATAGGAACGATCGATCTGCGAGATGAAGACGACGATCAATCCCTTGTCGCGCGCGAATGATTTCAACGCGCGCACCTGAACGGTGATGTCGGGGTTTTCCCGCCGCTGGTCGAGCAGTTGCAGATAGTCGATCACCACGACTGTGCCGCGCGGTGCTGCGGCCATCTGCTTGACGATGTAATCGGCATTGATGGCATCGGAACAATCGACCTCGAAGAGTTTTTCGAATTCCGCCGGGTCCACGCCGATCACCCGAAAGCGATCCTGAACGTCTTTCTCGGTGTATTCGAGCGAGAAGAACGCGGCGCGGTGGCCCGAGCGCATCGCTTCCACGGCAAGTTCGAGGCTCATCAGGGTCTTGCCCTGGCCGGGGCGCGCCCCGACCAGCACCAGATCGCCCGGTTGAAATTGCGGGAAAAGCCTGTTGGCCGGCGTCGCTGCGGCAGCTTTCGCCGCGAGCATGCTCCAGGCGGAAAATCCTTCCGTCGCGGCGATGCGGTCAAGCGCATCGTGCAACGGAATGCCTTCCTCGCGCGACATGCGCTTCGCTCGCCGCTTCAGATGATAGATCGGTGCAGACAGCTCCATCGTGAGAACCTCCCATTACGAGCATGATCGCAACCCCTCCTTATGCCTGGCGCTCGAACAGTCGGTCCGACGATCAATTCGCCCGGCATGGTCTCTACTTTCCCGGCGGAGGGGGGAGGCGTGGGCGACACCGGGGTCAAGCGTAGCCGATTCCGTGTCGGCGGAGAACGAGACAGGCGGGGCGCTCTCCAGAAAACGTCAGACGACTTCCGGCAGCAGCGCCCGGGTCGGCCCGAACAGCTCCTCAAAGGCCTGCCGGAGTGCGACGTCGATATCGGCCATCGTCACGAGCTGGCCGAGATCGACCAGCGAGGTAACGCCGTAGCGGGGATCGGCGACGCCGCAGGGCACGATGCCGGCGAAATGCTCCAGCTCCGGCTCGACATTGATGGCGATGCCGTGGAACGAGACCCAGCGCTTCAGCCGGACGCCGATCGCCGCAATCTTGTCCTCGCGCTCGGGGCCCTTGTCGGGCCGCTTCACCCAGACGCCGACCCGGTCCTCGCGCCGCTCGCCGCGGACGTTGAAGGCGCCGAGCGTCCGCAGGATCAATTCCTCCAGGCTCGCGACATAGGCCCGAACATCAGGTCGACGGCGCTTGAGGTCGAGCATGACGTAGGCCACCCGCTGTCCGGGCCCGTGATAGGTGAGCTGCCCGCCGCGCCCGGTGGCAAAGGTCGGGAAGCGCGGATCGAGCAGGTCGGTGGCCTTGCCCGAGGTGCCGGAGGTGTAGAGCGGGGGATGTTCGAGTAGCCAGACCAGCTCCGGGGCGTCACCGGCCGCGATCGCGGCGACGCGCGCCTCCATTTCGGCCACGGCCTCCGGATAGGGCACGGGCGCGTCCGAAATCCGCACACTCCACGGGTTCGCCCTCTGCGGCGGAAAACGACGCCAAATCGAGGTCTTGACGTTGATTTTGGCGGTGGTTTTTGGGTGAATTAACCATTGGCTAACCATAACCGGGTGATGATCCCAGGCGCAAATGCCAAGTCCCTAGTCCGAGTCCCAAGTTGCGGTGGTGCTGAAGTGCCTACTCTCGACAAAGTCACCGTGGATCTCATGGTCGTCCTCGGGACGACCACCATGCCGATCCATCAAGTATTACGTCTTTCCCGCGGTGCCATCATCGAGCTGGATGCAACCGAGGCCGACGAGGTCAAGGTTTTGGCCAATAATTTGCCGGTCGCCTCCGGCGTCGTGCTGGTCGATCGCAATCGGATCGCGGTCGAGGTCAAGCAGATGCTGCCGCGTACGCCGGGCACGCGGTAGCGGCCGGGGCACGCCGTAGCGGCCCGGGCACACTGTCGCGGGCCGGGCACGCGGTAAAGGGCTCTCCCGGGTCAAGCGACCGGAACTTTCCTGCAAAGCTTGTGGAATTCAGGGCCTTTGGAGGCTTGTACCCCTCTGATGGATTTGTTAGATCGGCGCCGTTGATCCGGTTGGCCTTCAAGCCTCAAGCCGGCATCCCCAAAAGCGCTCGTGGCGGAATTGGTAGACGCGCTGCCTTGAGGTGGCAGTGAGTAAAATCGTGGGGGTTCGAGTCCCTCCGAGCGCACCAAAATCATAAGTCATTGATATAAAAACTATTTTCGCGATTTCTACTCCCGCATTGTTACTCGCAATGAATCTATTCTTTGAACTTTTCCATCAGCGTCTCTCCGACGTGCTTCCGGCGTTCGCTTTTGTGGGGTCAGCTCTGTTTTAGCCAAAATCTTGCGAAGGAAAACCACCATCTGCTTACGAAAGGACAGTAGCGTAGCCCATCGTAGAGATAGGCGGGTTCGTACTTTCATTCACCAAAGCCTGACTTGAACTCTAAGCGACGGCCTTTGGGATTCTGGCCTCAACCAGGGCTTGGAGGTCGGCAAGAGAAATGTCGTCAAATTTTTTTAAGCATCAATGGGGTTCATTTCGAACGATAGAATAGCACGCGTCCGGTTGGTATGAGCTGGCATAGAATATCATAGTCGCCGACATTTGCAGTCAGGACAACGACGCCGAGCTTTTGTGCCTGCAGGAAGAGCACGCAGTCCTGAAGCGCGCGCAACTTGCTGTCCTTTTCATATCCCTGGAGGCGGCAGAGGATCCCTGATAACAGCGCGGCTCGTCCCAGCACCTCTATGTCCGGCGCAAAGATCCGGTGTGGCGGCATCGCTTTGATCTGCCTCCCGATCACATCGACGACAGATGCGGTTCGCACGTCGGACGGATTTAGCACGCCGACCGTGTGCATCAACTCCTGGATCGCGACAGTCGAATGGTTGACTTGTCGCTGCGCGATCAGGTCGTCCAGGACCTGAGGCGAACGATCTTGCATTTGATCGATATAGACGCAGGTATCGAGCAGTAGTCCCAGTGTCCGGCGATCAGGCTGGCGCTGACGAATGGAAGTTCATCGTCGCTGCGCCGTGCCAGCGTGTTTTCTGGATCGAACCGCGCCCAACGTCGCGCCGCGTCAAAGTCGAATTCCGCCACCTTAGAAACCGAGCTTCAACGTTGGATCGACCGTGCATCGAGACTCCTTGAACGCGCCTGCGAAATTGTCCTCAAGTGCAACCGTCGCCAACGCAAACTCAATCAAGTCCGTATCCGTCTCGATGCCCGTCTGGCGCTTGGCCTGCCTGACCAAGGCCGGACTCACCCGGCCACCGATACGGCTGCCTTTTTCGCTCAGAAGGCCAGATTGTTCCGCCGCCAGCATGACCGCTTCAAATCGTGCCTTGCTCACGACAAGCCCGCTGGTCGCAAGCTCACGCTTAAAGGTCTTTATCAGTACCGAGCTGCCCTTGGATGGAGCTCTCCTCCGTTTCGCCCGGAGCAGTGTGGGCTTGTTCGCTGATGCCTTTGCCATGGAATTTCGCCCGTATGTTAGACAAAAATGAGTTTTGTCTAACATAGCGCTTTGCTGCCCCACCTTCAAGGCGTCTAATAGAAGCGAGCCCCAATCAGGGAGGGCTCGGCGTTCTGCTTCGGTTTTTGTGCCGCCTTTCTTGGCAGGCCACTTCTTTTTGACAGCTGGATCGTCACAGTGTGGGCTAATGGGGAACGATGACCGTTGGGATCGCATTGCAGTCGGTGAGGTCGCCGGGCAAATGCCGGCTGCCGGCGCGTGGCTATGGTTCGACGGTGGAGGACGATGAGAGATAGCGCGTCGGAGGTTGCCGACATCAGCGATGCCGTTCATCTCTGCATCGACATGCAGAACATTTTCGCTCCGGGCGGCCTCTGGGCGACGCCCTGGATAGCGAGAGTTTTGCCGACGATCGCCTCGATCGTTTCGCGTCATCAGGCCAGAACGATCTTCACGCGGTTCATCACGCCGGAGGATCCGGAAGATCGTTCCGGACAGTGGCAGAGCTATTTTCGTCATTGGCGCGAGGCGACCCGCAGGCATTTGCCGCCATCCGGTCTCGAACTCGTGCCGGCTCTGAGCCGCTTCGTTCCGCCCGCTGCTGTCATCGACAAGCCGGCCTATTCCGCGTTCAGCAATCCCGGCCTCGCCAGCCTGCTCATCGAGAAGAACGTTGGCACGGTCGTGATCACGGGCGCAGAAACCGACGTCTGCGTGCTCTCGACGGTCCTGAGCGCCGTCGATCTCGGCTTCAGGGTCGTCATCATCGAGGATGCGCTGTGCAGCTCCTCCGATGTCGGCCACGATGCCCTCATGACGATGTACCGCACCCGCTTTCACGGCCAGGTCGATCTGATGACCGCCGAGGAATTGGCCGAGTTCTGGCGGGAGTAGGGGACGGTCCGCTCAATTGACATTGTCGCCGAGCATGTTGCGGAAGGCCGTGGCGACGGCGGCGATGCCGCTGGCGCCGTGCATCAGTGCGATCTCGCCCTGCTGTTCGTGGCGGATGGCGTGGGCCATGACGCGCAGGCGCAGATCGCCGCCGCTATGCCACATCTGGTCGGCCATCCTGACCGCGCCGGCGTGATGCTTGCTCATCGTCTCGACGAACACCGTGTCGAATTGGTCCGCCGGCGCGGTCTTGACCTGTCGCATCTCGGCCTGTGTCAGGAAGCCCGGCATCGCGGCACGTTCTTCCGTGTTGCAGTCGGGCATCTCGGTGTCGAACCAGCTCAGCCACCAGGTCTCGAAAATCCGGTTCTCGCCGGACTGGCTGGCGACCATCAGCATCGCCAGCTTGCGCAGATGCGGGTCCTGCGCGCGCTCCGCGCCGATGCGCGCCAGCTCGATGCCCTGGGCGTGATGCGCGGTCATATGACGGATGTAGGTCTGGTCCGCGTCCCTGTCGCGGCCCATCCACGGCGGCTCGTAACCATGGCTGCCGAACAACGCGACCACCCCGAGCAGCATCATCACGGCCAGCGCGCCGGTGGTCCAGGCACTGGTGAAGCGAACATCGCGCTCGGGTGCTGCGCCCCGCGTCCAGCGCAGCCGGGCGAACAGGGGGTACATCACGGCCGAGGAGCTATGGACGAGCAGGCCGATCCAGTAGGGCTGCTGCAGCGTGAACAGCGGCTGCCAGAACGGAAACAGCGGCACCAGCACGAACCATTCCATGCTTGAAGAGAACACGGCCCAGGGCAGCGCGAGCAGCAGGATCGTGAGCGGCCGCAGGTCGGCGGTCCAGCGCCCGAGCACGCCGAAGAAGACCAGCGCCCACGAAAAGTCCGCCCATTGGTGAAAGGCGATCCCGGCAAGGATCGCGCTCCACGACGGCTCTGCGCTGACCGCCCAATCGCGCGCGGGAATGGAGGCGACCGTCATCCAGTCGACGGCGGCATCGCGCCCGATCCGCGCGGCGAAGAGCTGGCTGACGATGGTCGAGAAGGTGCTGCTGATCAGGCCCAGCTCGGCAGCGGCGATCCAGCGCGAACGGCGCCGTCTCTTGGCGGCTCGAGGCACGCTTCCGTCAGTGCGCCACGCTGCATTTGAAAGCGCCAGTCGCGGCTCCGCGTTCACGTCCGCTGCTTGAGCTTTTTCAGTGGATCGGGCTCGCCCGGCTTGTCCTGATCGTCGCGGCCGCGCTGCGCTTGCGCCTTGCCGTCATCGTGGAGGTCCTGGTCCCCGATGATCTCGCCGATTGCCTGCCTTGTCTTGCCGCCGATGCGTTGTTCAAGACCCGTCGTCTTGCCCATGAGCTGCCTCCAATAGATCTGCCTCCAAGCTCACGCCGCTACCCCGGCGCTTGAAAAGGGGTGAGCGCCGGGGCCGCGGGTTCGTCTATTCAGTCTCCGGCAGGGGGACGCCGGAAGCGTGAAGAGACTCTCTGAGGCGCGGATGGTTCCTCGGCCGTCATCTTGCCTCGCGTGCGACGATCACGCCTTCATTGCCGCGGAGCAGGATGGAGGCGTCCGGCAACGGCTCGGACGGCCGGTCCAGATGCGTCGACATCAGCAGACGGCCGCAACCTTGCCAGTGCCATTTCCGCGGCTCGGCGGCGATGTTGAGCGCGACCAGAATGTCGCTGCCGCCAACCGTCCGGCGGTAGGCAAGAACGTCGTTCTGTGAGCGTAGCGGCTCGTAATCGCCGTGGCGCAGGCAGGCATGCTCGCGCCGTAGCGTCATCAGTGCGCGAAACAGTGCCAGGATCGAACGCGGGTCGCGCTGCTGCGTGGCCACGTTGGCCGCGCCGTCGGGCGGCTCCAGCGGCAGCCATGGATCGCCGGTTGTAAAGCCGCCGTTGGTGCTGTCGTCCCAACGCATCGGAGCGCGTTCGGGATCGCGGCAAAGGCCATACCCCGGCACGAGCTTCTCGAAGGGATCGCGGACGCGGTCGGGCGGAACGGGAACGCGCTTGCGGCCGATCTCGTCGCCCATGAAGAAGAACGGCGTTCCCCGCAGCGTCATCAGCAGCATCGCCAGAACCCGCATCTGCGCGTCGCCGATTTTGCTCGCGATGCGTTGCTTGTCGTGACCACCGATCACCCAGACCGGCCATGCATGATCCGGGATGGCGTTGAAATACGCGTCGATCGCCGCTTGCAGCGACAACGCATCCCAGGGTGCGTCGAGCAGCGCGAAATTGAGCGGCAGATGCAGGCGCGGCCGATCGTTGCTGTAGAAGTGACCGATGCGGTCGGTCTTGCCCTGGACTTCGCCGCACAACATTCGCCCCGGATAGCAGTCGATCACCTCGCGGATGAATTCGATGCAACCCATCGTCTCCGGCCGGTCGTCGGTAAACACGGGCGTCTGGCGCTGCGGCGGCGGCTTGCCCTTCGCTTGCGGGTTCTGCGGATTGTCGCGCAACAGCTCGTCCTTGATCAGGACCGCGCTGGCATCGACGCGAAAGCCGTCCACGCCGCGATCGAGCCAGAAGCGCATGACATCGGCGATCGCGGCGCGCAGCTGCGGGTTGCGCCAGTTCAGGTCAGGCTGCTCGACCAGGAAGGAATGATAATAATATTGCCGCCGCGCCTCGCACCATTCCCAGCCGCTGCCGCCGAAGCGGCTCAGCCAGTTGTTGGGCGGACCGCCATTCTCGGCCGCATCGGCCCAGATGTACCAATCGGCCTTCGCGCTGTTTCGTGAGATGCTGCTCTCGACAAACCATGCGTGATCGTTCGCAGTGTGATTGGGCACGAGATCGAGGATCAGGCGGATATCCGCCGCGTGCAGGGCCTTGAGCAGGCGGTCGAACACCTCGAGGCTGCCGAAGGCAGGGTCGACGGAGCAGTAGTCGGAGATGTCGTAGCCGAGGTCGCGGAAGGGGCTCTTGTAGATCGGCGTCAGCCAAACCGCGTCGACGCCGAGCCATTTCAGATAATCGGTGCGCGATATCAGGCCAGCGAGATCGCCCTTGCCGTCGCCGTCCGAGTCCTGGAACGAGATCAGTGCGATTTCGTAGATGACGGCGGATTCCCACCACGGGCCTTCGTCACGGGACTCGTCGCTCATTACCTTGCATCACCTCGTCGTGCTTCCTCAGGTCCGCCCGCCGTGGCGTGCGCTGCGATCTGCTTTGCAGCGGTTCTGGCGTTCTCGATGCCCTTGGGAAAGCCGCTGCGGTTCGGATACAGCTTGCGCCGTGCATCGCGCGTCGGCCGCCGCGGCCTGGTGTCCTGAGCGGCGCGATAGTCGAGCATCGCGATGCCGCCGACCATCAGCAGCGCCAGCGCGATATTGCCATTTTTGGGATTGTCCGCCGTCAGCCCCGAGAGCAGCGCGGCGGCATCGAGGCCGTCGCCGCCGACGCGGGCCCACAGGCCGGCGTTCTTGTCGACCGAGAGCGACATGATCCCGGCCATGATCTCCCGCACGCCGAAGGCGCGGACCAGCGTCTCATGGCCTTCCATGCCCAGCGTTTCCGTGACGCGCCTCGGCGCGAAGAATTCCACGACGCCGAGACCGATGCTGAACCAGCCCAGCGCACGGGCAAGCTGGTCTTCGGGCCGCTTCAGGCTCGGCCCGCCCGCGACGATTTTCGGGTCGCCCTTGGTGCGAACGATGTTGGAGAAATGAAACATGGATCTTGCTCCTCAGGGCTTCAGCACGACCTTGACGCAGGAGTCGCGCTTGTCGCGAAACACCTGATACATCTCGGGGCCTTGGCTGAGCGGGACGGTGTGGGTGATGACGAAGGACGGATCGATCTGACCTTCTTCAATGCGATGGAGCAGGTCGTCGGTCCAGCGGTTGACGTGGGTCTGGCCGGTGCGCATCGTCAGGCCCTTGTTCATGAAGGCGCCCATCGGAAGCATGTCGGAGAATCCGCTGTACACGCCCGGCACCGAGATGATGCCGCCGGGGCGGCAGACATAGATCATCTCGCGCAGCACATGCGGCCGGTCGCTCTCCACCATCACCATCTGCTTGGCGCGGTCGAGCAGCGTGTCGGGCAGCGAGGCCATCACGTGCGACTCCATCCCGACGCAATCGATGCATTTTTCGGGGCCTCTGCCGTCGGTGAGCTCCTTGAGCCGCTCCAGAACGCTCTCGCTCTCGAAGTCGATGGTGGTGGCGCCGCCGGCTTCGGCCATGCTGAGCCGTTCGGGCAGGCAGTCGATCGCGATCACCTGATTGGCGCCGAGCAGGATGGCGCTGCGGATCGCCATCTGCCCCACGGGACCGCAGCCCCAGATCGCGACTGTATCGGTCGGCTCGATGTCGCATTGCACCGCGGCCTGCCAGCCGGTCGGGAAGATGTCGCTGAGGAACAGCAATTGCTCGTCGGGAATGCCGGCGGGCACCTTGATGTGGGTGGCGTCGGCAAACGGCACGCGAAGATATTCCGCTTGGCCGCCGGGATAGCCCCCGGTCAGATGCGTATAGCCGAACAGGCCGGCGCAGGAATGACCGAACGCTTTTTCAGCGAGGTGACGCTTGCGGTTGGTGGTCTCGCAGACCGAGAAATTACCGCGCTTGCACTGGTCGCATTCGCCGCAAATGATCGTGAAGGGGACGACGATGCGGTCGCCCTTCTTCAGCTTGCCGTCGACGCCCGAGCCGACTTCGACCACTTCGCCCATGGTCTCGTGGCCCATGATGTCTCCGGGCAGCATGCCTGGAATGTAGTTGTGAAAGAGGTGCAGGTCTGAGCCGCAGATGGCGCAGCTCGTGACTTTAATGACGGCATCGCGCGGGTCCTGGATTTCCGGATCGGTGACGGTGTCGCAGCGAATGTCCTCCTTGCCGTGCCAAACCAGCGCCTTCATCTCCGTCCTCCCGCGAGCTACGAGGCATCCAAGTCGAACAACGAACGATGGTTGCTATTGCACGTGGAAAATCATCGCACCGCACATGCTTTGACTTGAGGTTTGGCTTGGATAGGAACGAGAGGCGGTCGCAGCCATTGGAGCGTCATCAACGCCATCGCAAGGATACGCTCATGTCCGCCAAGCAGTTCGCCGTCGTCACCGGCGCCTCCACCGGTATTGGCCTGGGAACTCGCCAGATGCTGTGCCCAAGCCGGTTTCAACCTTGTCATCGCGGCGGACGAGCCCGAGATCGAGAGAGTGGCCGTCGATCTCCGCAAGCTCGGCGCCAGCGTCGAGGCGGTCGAGGCCGATCTCGCCACCACTGAAGGTGTCGACAAGCTCTGCGCCGCGGTCGGCGACCGGCCGATCGGCGCGCTGCTGGCCAATGCCGGTGTCGGCCTTGGCAAGGCGTTCCTCGATCAGGATTTTGCCAGGGTCAAACACCTCGTCGACACCAACATCACCGGCACGCTTTATCTGATCCATCGGGCCGGCAACGAGATGCGCCGTCGCAATTCGGGCCGCATCCTGATCACGGGCTCGATCGCCGGCTTCACGCCGGGCAGTTTTCAGGCGGTCTACAACGCCAGCAAGGCTTTCCTCGACTCGTTCTCCTTCGCGCTGCGCGAGGAGCTTCGCGACAGCGGCGTCACCGTCACCTGCCTGATGCCGGGCGCCACGGAAACGGAGTTCTTCGACCGCGCCGACATGATGGACACCAAGGTCGGCACCGAGAAGAAGGACGACGCGGCTGAGGTCGCGAAGGCCGGCTTCGACGCCATGTTGGCCGGCGAGTCCGACATCGTGACCGGACTGAAGAACAAGATCCAGACCACGGTCGCCAACGTCACACCGAATGAGATGTTGGCCAAGCAGCATCGCAAGATAGCCGAGCCGGGCACGGCGAAGTCTTAGAACGATACGGTCGCAATCTGCGCTGAGTGGCGCGGCCAATCCCGCGGACCGACAAAGGAGAACGCCGATTCACATAGCCTAATGCGCAAAGCTCCTCGAGCCGTCAGACTGGTTCGGCTGGAAAGAGGGGCTGTGGCGATGGATCGCGTCGAACAGGCTTTTGTCGCGACGGCAATCACGGGTTTCCTCGTGATGTTGGGCGCAATCGTCTGGATGATGATGGGCTGACGGCGGGAAGGGGTCATGTCTTGCGCGTCATGCTGCCTTATGCTGCGGTCCTTCTGTGCCTGGCGGTGAGCGGCTGGCTCGCTTTAGCGCATCTGTTCTGACCGCCGTTCGGCTCAACCGTGCGGATCGGCGATGAGCGCGGCCAGCCTCTGTGCCATCGCCGGCAGATCAATCGGTTTTTCCAGGATCGGCACGTCGTGGAATTCCGGACTAATGGCGACCTTGTCGTATCCGGTCGTGAAGACGAAGGGTACGTTCCTTGCCTTCAGTTCACGGGCCACCGGAAAGATCATCTCACTGCGGATGTTCACGTCGAGCACGGCGGCATCGAGGATGCTGCCGTCGTGCAGGATCCTGAGTGCGTCGTCGAGATCACCCACCGGGCCCGCGACATCTGCGCCGAGCGCGCGACATGCCCTGCCAATGTCATCGGCGAGAAAATATTCGTCCTCGACAACGAAAATCCGCCGCCCGCTGAGCGGCGACAGCGGATGTGACCACGTGGGCGAGATCGTCATGGTGCCTCCCATGCTTTCCTTTCCCGTCCTAGGAACATAGGGCGGTGACCCGCCTTGGTACAAACGCTACAGAAGAAAGTGGGTTCCATGAGCAACCGCGACATCATCGTCATAGGTGGCTCGGCCGGCGCGACCGCACCGCTGAAGCAGATCCTGGGCCGCCTGCCGCCCGATCTGCCCGCGGCGGTGTTCATCGTTCTGCACATCCCCGCGCAGGGCATCGGCATTCTCTCGACAGTGGCCAGCAGCGCGGGCCCGCTTCCGGTCCGGCAGGCCGAAAACGGCATGAAGATAGAGCCCAGCCAGGTTTATCTGGCCGCACCGGACCATCATCTGCTGCTGTCCGAGGATCGCGTGTTCCTCGGGCGCGGTCCGCGCGAGAACATGGTCCGGCCAGCCATCGACGCCTTGTTTCGTTCGGCCGCCATCAATTACGGCCCGCGCGTGATCGGCGTGCTCCTCAGCGGGCTGCTGTCCGACGGTGCGGCCGGTCTCAACGCCATCAAGCGTTGCGGAGGGATCTCGGTGGTTCAGGACCCCTCGGACGCCATCGCCGATGAAATGCCAAGGAGCGCCCTGGAGGCGACCATCATCGATCTTTGCGTCCCCGGCGCCGGAATGGGTGATGTCCTGTCCGATCTCGCCAGGGAGACTGCTGGCGCCGCGCTGCCGATCCCGCCGGAGATCCGGCTCGAGGTCGAGATCGCGGCCGGCGAACGGATCGGCAGTGACAATCTCCTCTCCGTGGCTGATCCGGTTGCGCTGACCTGTCCGGCCTGCGGGGGCGTGCTGTCCGAGATCAAGGAAGCGCGTCCGATGCGCTTCCGTTGCCAGGTCGGTCACGCCTTCACCGGCGACATCCTCGCAAAAGAGCAGGAGGGGCGGGTGGATGAAGCCCTGCGGGTCGCGCTGCGCATCATCGAGGAGCGGGCTGAGTTGGTGCAGCGCATGGCGACCGACGGCCGGCGCAGCGGCCGGCCTGCGGTCGCCGAGATGTACGGGACGCGGGCTGCCGAATATCGCGAATATGCCGACATGATCCGGCGCGTTGTGCTAAAATCGCTCGATCCTCCGGTTTCGCAAGCGGAAGGCTTGAGGGTGTCGCCATGACCATCTCCCTCGCCGAATGGACCGAGCAGCTCGATACCGAGCGCCGCCATCTGATCAAGGCCGATCGGGATATCGAGGAGGGTTCGCAGCGCATCCGCGACCAGGAGGATCGGGTCCGTCAACTCAGCGCCGGCGGCTGCGACGCGGGCCAGGCGGAACGGTTGGTGGAGGCGCTGAAGCAGACTCTGACGGAATGGCTGCGCCATCGCGTCCTGATCCAGCAGCGGATTGCCTATCTTCGGCAGCAAGTCGGCCCGGAGTGATCCAGGGCGCGCTGGCAGGCCGCCCGAACTCTACGCCGAGCTCGTACATCAAATCGAGTTGCCGCTCGGCGCTGCGGCGCAAACGATCGTTCTCGCGGAGCAGCCGACGGGCGGTCGCGGTGGCGTCCTCGGCCCGCCTGATCAGGGCCGTGAGTTCGTCGGACGTCTGCATCACGGGGCTCCTGCCGCACGCAACTATCGGCCTTTGGCCGGGAATTGACAACGATGCTCGCGGTATGGAACGCAGCGTGACATATCCGCCTTTCACCTGTTGGGATAACATCAATTCTGCTATTTGCGGCGAGCGGGCGACCCGCTGGTTCACGTCACTGAATGAGAGCTACCGAGATCATGCATGAAATCGGCGACCAGCCGGTCGAAAGAGAGCACCAGACCAGGTCCCCGCTGATCATCGGGGTGGGCGCCCCGCCGGCAGCTCTGGATAGCATCGAGCGCTTCTTTGCCAAACTGACCGTAGGCGCCGACCAGGCCGTCGTACTGGCGCTTCAACATCATGAGGCGTTCGATGAGCCGCGGCTGCGCCGGATCGTGCGAAATTCCAGCGGCGGCAAGATCGCCGACATCAGCGACGGCCAGACCATCGAGGGCGGCACGGTCTATCTGTGCCCGCCGGCGATGATCACGACGATCCATGGCGGTCGCTTCGCGGTCCGCGAGGCCGAGCAGGCGCCCGGCGAGCGGGCCACGATCGACAGCTTCCTGGTGTCGCTGGCGGAAGAACGCGCCGAGCAATCGATCGGCGTGATCCTGTCCGGCATCGGCGGCGATGGCACGCTGGGTACCGCGACGCTGAAGGATCACGGTGGTCTCGCCATCGCCGAAAAGGGCGCGAGTGACGAGGCTGATCATCTGAAGGACGCCAATACGCCGGCGGCGATCGCCGACTACGTGCTGACCGCGGAAGAGATCGCCGAGCACATCCAGGTCTATGCCCGTCATCTGCGGCGGCTGGACGAGAAGCAGGGGTTCGATGAGGGACTGGCCGCTGCGGCGAGCTCGCTGTCGCGCATCGCCGACGTCCTGCGCAGCAAGACCGGCAATGATTTCCACGGCTACAAGCAGAACACCTTTCTGCGCCGCGTGCAGCGGCGGATGCAGGTGGTTCAGATCGCCGAGATATCCGCCTATGTCGATTTCCTGCGCAACGACCAGGACGAGGCGCTGCACCTCTTCAACGATCTCTTGATCGGCGTCACCGAATTCTTCCGCGACAAGCGCGAGTTCGAAGTGCTGGAGAGCCAGATCGTCCCGAAGATCTTCGAAGGCAAGAGCGCGGGCCAGCAGGTTCGCGTCTGGGTGCTCGGCTGCGCCACGGGAGAGGAGGCCTATTCGATCGGTATCCTCCTGCGCGAGCACATGGCCAAAATGGACTCCGCCCCGCAGGTTCAGATCTTCGCTACCGACATCGACGGACGGGCACTGGCGACCGCGCGCGTCGGTCGTTACCGCACCAAGATCGAGGCGGACATGACCAGGGAGCGCCTGGCGCGCTGGTTCGTGCGCGAGGGCGATACCTATTGCGTGGTCAAGGACCTGCGCGAAATGTGCATCTTCTCGCAGCATAACGTGATCAAGGACGCACCGTTCTCCAAGCTTGATCTCGTCTCCTGCCGCAACCTGCTGATCTACCTCAATGCCGAATTGCAGAACCGGGTGATTCCGCTATTCCACTTCGCGCTTCTGCCGGATCGCTTCCTGTTCCTCGGCAATTCCGAGAACGTGACGCGGCATCCAAAACTGTTCGTGCCGATCGACCGCCGCGCCCGCATCTTCAAGAAGCTCGAGACCGGAACGCGGCTGCCGCCGGAATTTCCGATCACGACCGCTGCGGGCAGGGCTCCCGCCGAGGTGCCGCCGCTGCGCTCGTTCCGTCCCGACGTCGGTCTGGAGCGCCGCGCGCAACGGGTCGCGGAGCGCTACGCGCCCGCCTATGTCATCACCGACGGCAACTTTCAGGTCCTGCACTTCTCCGGGCGCACCGGCCGCTACATCGAGCCGACGGCAGGCGCCGCCACGCTCGACCTGCTCCAACTCGTCCATCGCGATCTCCGCCTGGAGCTGCGAACGGTGCTCAGCCGCGCGGCGGAGACCAATGAGCCCGCCCATGCCGAGCAGGTGCAGCTCGGCGTCAACGGCCATCGCATTCTCGTCGACATCACGGTGGAGCCGATCCAGGATGGCGACCACCGCAATTTCGTCGTCCTGTTCAAGGATGGCCCGGTGCGCACCATGGATGCCGACGAGGTCTATCCCAATGCGCTGGTGCAGACCGAGCACGTCGAGCGTATCGAAGGCGAGCTGCGGGCGACGCGGGAGCGCCTTCAGGCGACCATCGAAGAGCTCGAAAGCACCAACGAGGAGCTGAAGTCCTCGAACGAGGAGTACCAGTCGCTCAACGAAGAGCTTCAGTCAGCGAACGAAGAGCTCGAAACTTCACGCGAGGAATTGCAGTCGGTGAACGAGGAACTGACCACCGTCAACGGCGAGCTGGCCCACCGCGTCCAGGAATTGACGCGCGCCACCAGCGATCTCGAGAATTTCCTGGAGAGCACGCAGATCGCGACCGTGTTCCTCGACAACGATCTGCGCGTGATGAACTTCACGCCGGCGATCACGCAGGTTCTGCATCTCGTCGAGACCGACACGGGCCGGCCCATCGCGCACATCAAGGCGCGCATCCCGATCGAGGAGCTCTATGACGACATTCGCGGCGTGCTGCGGACGCTTGCCAGCGCCGAGCGCGAGTTGAGGGAGCCGGACAGCGGCACGCGCTACATCGTGCGCATCCTGCCCTATCGCAGCATCGACAATTTCATCGCCGGGGTCGTCATCACCTTCGTCGACATCACGGCCATTACCCGCGCCGAGGAGCGGCAGCGCCTGCTGCTGGCCGAGCTCCAGCATCGGGTCCGCAACACGCTCGGCGTGGTGCGCTCGATCGCCCGTCGCACGGCCGATAGCAGTTCGACAGTCGAGGAGTTTGCTTCCCATCTCGACGGCCGGCTCAACGCATTCGCCCGTACCCAGGCACTCGTGACCCGCGATCCTGAAGGCGGCGTAGATCTCGAATACCTCGCCGTCGAGGAGCTGCTGGCCTATAATGCCAGGGAAGGCGAGCAGGTGCGTGTCAGCGGTCCCACGGTGCGTTTTCACTCGAAGGCAGCGGAAACCTTCGCGCTTGCCATTCACGAGCTCGCGACCAACGCGCTGAAATACGGCGCCCTGAGCCGACCGATAGGTCGCATCGAGATTTCCTGGCGCATTGAGCAGGGCACCGAGCCGGCGGAGCTGGTGTTCGAGTGGCGGGAGCGCGGCGGGCCGCCGGTTGCGCTGCCGCCGCACAAAGGATTTGGGACCGAGCTTCTGGAGCGCACACTCGCGTTCGAGTTCAAGGGGCAGACCACGATGGCATTCAATCCCAGGGGATTGGAATGCACGATCACAATTCCTCTTAGCAAGCGGGCGTTTCATACACCGGCGGTGGCCAACTGATGCCCTTGTCGACGCTAGATCGCAGCATGGTGGACCCGGTCATTCGCCGGCTGAACGTGCTGAGGCCCTTGTCGACGGAGGCCCGCACCTCGCTTGAATACGCAATGCTCGAGGGAATCCAGCGCGCAGGATCGGGCGAGGATCTGATCTCGGAGGGCGATCCGGTCGACAGTGTCCGCCTCGTGCTGTCGGGCTGGCTCTGCCGCTACAAGACGCTCGAGGACGGTCGGCGCCAGATCGTCAACTTTCTGTTTCCCGGCGAGAGTTGCGACGCGCACGCGTTCCTGCTGTCGGTGATGGATCATTCCATCGCGGCGATGACGCCGGTTGTCTACACCGAAATCAAGCGTGCGCGGTTCGAGGGTCTGGTGGCGGGCGACCGCGCGCTGGCGGAAGCGTTCTGGTGTGAGACCCTCGTCAACAACGCCATCCAGCGCGAATGGGCCATCAATCTCGGCCGCCGGGTGGCGTTTGAACGCGTGGCCCACTTGTTCTGCGAGATTATCGAGCGGCTGCGTCCCGTCGGCATGGTCGACGGCAATTCCTGCGTGATGCCGGTGACGCAAATGGATCTTGCGGACGCCACCGGGCTGTCGGTGGTCCATCTCAACCGCACGGTTCAGGAACTGCGGGCCTCCGGCCTGATCGTGCTGCGCGATCGCACGCTGACCATCACCGATCTCGATGCGCTCAAGGATGCGGCGCTGTTCTCGCCGAGCTATCTGCAACTCTATCGGCGGGGCTAAGCACTCTTTTTTGCTTGGGACGGTACGTGGGTCCTCGGCCGCGGGCGGTCGACAGGTTCCGAGATACTTGATCCAGGTTAACGTTCGCGGATGATTTGAGCGGATGGCTGGTTTTGAGTAACTTACGTAACTTACGTAAAGGCGCTGTGGTCCCGAAGCTTCTATCGTCGCTCCATGAACGACGTCCTGTTTGCCCGCGCTGAGCGCGCGATCGAAGCGAGCCGCGCCCTCCGGGCGCAGCACAGAGCGCTCGCGGATCAGCTTGATGATGCCACGCGCGAGGTGCGCCGAGTGGTGATGGAAAGCGCGATGTTGCGCTCGGAGATCAAGGCCCTTCGCGACCACCGGGAAGAGTAGGCCCTTCGATAGTTGCCTGGCATGGAGAAACCGTTCGCGGTCCGGAACGTTGAGCCTCCGCTCCGGTCTGGCTATGGAAGCCGTCAGAGAAGGACGCAACGGCGCGCTCTGTCCACGAACAGGGAGAACTCTTCATGTTGACGCGGCATCGTGTCAAGCAAACGGATGCACTGGAAGTGCGCCTGGCCGCGGAAGCCGAGCGGCTTCGCGAACAGGCCAAGTCGCTCCCGCCCGGCGCTGCACGCGACGAGATGTTGCGCAGGGCGCGTCAGGCGGAAACCGGTTCTCAGATGAGCGAGTGGCTGCGGTCGCCGGGGCTGCAGCCGCCGGAATAGGGCCGGCGAAGCGAATGCGCAGCGCCGGAATGGTGCCCCATTCAACGCCGCTTCGCGGCGCAGTCGAAGTCGCGCCGGCGCGCGAAGTGATGCGCATCCGCTGCCCGGTCGCGGTGCTTCGCACCAGCAAAATCATGCACCGTTAACTTATTGAAATGCCGGAACCGGCGGTTGCGGCCGAAGCTGCCAACGTTGCCGGGGCTGGGCCGCCCTCAACCGGCACGGAAACCTGGGCCCTGGCGCCGGACCTCCCGCCGGGGCCAATTTCCTTCCAACCAAAGCGCTTTGTGAAAGTACAATGACCGCCAAACGCAATCGCAGGAAACAGACCCAATCGCTCCAGGAACGGTTGGCGACATTCGCCGAAACCGCTCGCGAACGCGCGCGCAGCCTGCCGCCTGGCAAGGAGCGCGACATGCTGCTTCGGCGCGCCAAGCAAAACGACGCGACCTCGCACCTGACGGAATGGTTGAGCACGCCCGTCTACCCGAGACGTGGAGGATGACGGTGCGGAGAATCAGGCACTACCGCGCATTCCAGATCGATCCGGACGGGCATGTGTTCGGATGCATCAATCTCGTCTGCGATGATGACGAGCAGGCCAAGCGCGAAGCGGCATCGCTCGTGCTGGGCCACAGCATCGAGCTGTGGCGGCTGGACCAGCGGATCGCGCAATTCGACCTGCCGCCGGACGTCGCTCACTGCTAGAGTAACGAGGAACCGCGCGCTGCGTCCCGGGTTGGTCGGGCTGGTCCGACTTCGCCAGGAGCCAGCATGACGGAAGCCGACGTTCGCAAAGGGATGCCGCCCGTCAAGCTGTCGCGGGAGGCGTTCGAACGGCGTTACAAAAATCAGTTCGTCGATCCCGCCTTTGCACCGCTCCAGCGCGAGCTCGATGCCATCGTCGGCGCTGCCTGGGATGCCTACAGCCATTCACGCAAGGTCCCGCTGACGCGAAAGGCGGGCGCCGGATTCTCCGATCCCGACTACGACATCTCCATCGACTGGCTCGATACGCGCGCGAAAATCCTGGCGGCGCAGCGAATTCATGACGATGCGGACGAGACGCCGCGTATCCTCATCATCAACGGCTCGGCCCGCAGCGAGCACACCTGTCCCGGCGAGATGTCCAAGACCTGGCGTCTGGTCGAGCTTGCTGAACCGGTTTTTGCCGAGCTTGGGTTTGCCGTCGACATCCTCGATCTGTCGCGCCTGGCTTCGGAGTTCGGCAAGCATATCCATCCCTGCAAGTCTTGCGTCGGAACCGCGATGCCGCTCTGCCACTGGCCCTGCAGCTGCTATCCGAACTATTCGCTGGGGCAGACCGGCGACTGGATGAACGATATCTATCCGCTGTGGGTCGCGGCCCACGGCATCCTGATCGTGACGCCGGTGAACTGGTATCACGTGCCCGCCGGGCTCAAGGCGATGATGGACCGCATGGTCTGCGCCGACGGCGGCAATCCCGATCCGACCTCGACCCACGGCAAGAAGGCCGCCGAGGCGAAGGCGCTGGAGCTGAAGGGCTGGTCTTATCCCCGCCATCTCGCCGGCCGTCATTTCGGCCTCGTTGTTCACGGCGATGCGGTCGGTGCCGAGGGCGTGCGCCGCGCCTTGTCCGACTGGCTGACCGACATGCAGCTGATCTCGGCGGGCCGCTTCGCCGAGCTCGACGGCTATGTCGGCTACATGGAGCAATACGCCACCTCGCACCGCGCGCTCGATGACGACGGCGAATTCCAGGAGGAGGTGCGGAATGCGGCGCGCGCGCTCGGCAACGCGGTCCGGCTGGCGCGGAGCGGACAGCTTCGCGAGCCCGGTGAGGGCCTGTCCGATCCGAATCCCAAATGAGCGGGGAAAATCAATCGCATGATTGCCTGATCGTCGGCGGCGGCCCGGCCGGGCTGATGGCCGCGATCTACCTCGCGCGATTTCGGCGCCGTGTCTGTGTCGTGGACGCAGGCGCAAGCCGGGCGGCGCTGATCCCGCGCAGTCACAACGTGCCGGGCTTCGTCCACGGCCTGTCCGGCACCGACTTGATGGCACGCATGTCGGCGCAGCTGGACGAGCTCGCGGTCACGCGGGTGACCGCCGAGGTCACCGCCTTGCGGCGGCACGACCATGGTTTTCAGGCGATCTGGAATGGCGACGTGCATGCGGCCGCCACCGTCATCCTTGCCTGCGGTATCGTCGACACCCATCCGCCGTTCGACGAATGGCGCGCCGCGGTCGCGGACGGGCTGTTGCGCTATTGTCCGGTCTGCGACGCCTTCGAGGCGATCGGCCACCGTATCGGAATCGTCGGTCCGATTCACCGTGCCGCCGGCAAGGCGCTGTTCCTGCGCGGCTACTCCCGCGACGTGACGTTGCTCGCAACGGGCGAGGATGACGGGAAGGCCGCAGTGTCGGAGCTGACTGAAGCAGGTGTCGAGGTCGTGGTTGCGCCCGGCGTGCGCCTGAGGCGGAGAGACGACGGCGTCGAAGCCGTCTTCGAAGGCGGCCGGACGGCGCAATTCGAGATGGTCTACCCGGTGATGGGTGAGGAGGTGCGCTCGCATCTCGCGATGACGCTTGGGGCCGAACATACCGGGGAGGGTTACCTGAAAGTCGACGACCATCAGCGCAGCTCCGTCGACGGGCTCTACGGGATCGGCGACGTCGTCACCGACTTGCACCAGATCTCGGTCGCGTTCGGCCACGCCCGCGGTCGCCGCCTGCACGATCCACCGCAGCCTGCCGCGACGGCTGGCATGAGGAACGGGGTATCGGACATTGGCAACAGAATCATCCTCGAGGACCGCGGTCTATGCGGCGCTGCTCGGCAATGTCCTCGTCGCGGTCACGAAGATCGGCGCCGCCGCGTGGACGGGGAGTTCGGCCATGACGAGCGAAGCGGTGCATTCGCTCGTCGACACGACCAACGAGATCCTGCTGCTTTACGGCTACCGGCGCGCGAGCCGTTCGCCCGATGAATCCCATCCGCTCGGCTATGGGCGCGAGCTGTATTTCTGGAGCTTCATCGTTGCGCTGCTCATCTTCGCGCTGGGCGCCGGTGTCTCGCTGTATCAGGGCATTCTGCATGTCGCCGCACCCGAGCCGATCGAAAGTCCGATCGTCAGCTTCGTGGTGCTCGGGCTGTCGTTCCTGTTTGAAGGGGGCTCCTGGCTGATTGCCCTGCGGCGCTTCAGCTCGGACGGCCAGCGGTTGGGATATTATCAGGCTTTCGTTCGCAGCAAGGATCCTCCGGCATTCATGGTGCTGCTCGAGGACAGTGCGGCGCTGGTCGGCATCGCCATTGCTGCGGCGGCCACTGCGGCCGCCGTATTGCTGAGCCAGCCGGTCTGGGATGGGATCGGGTCGATCCTGATCGGGATATTGCTGGCGATCGTGTCGATCGGTCTCGCGCGCGAGAGCAAGAGCCTGCTGATCGGCGAGCCCGCCGATCCGGAGCTTGCGCGATCGGTCCTCGACATCGCAAGGCGTTCGCCCGGCGTGCTCAGGGCCAACGGCCTTCTGACGGTGCAGCTGTCGCCGGTCGAGGTCGTTGCGGCCCTCAGCATCGAATTTGCGGATGACAAGCGCGCCGACGACATCGAACGATGCGTCGTTTCGATCGAGACCGAGATACGCAAACGCCATCCGAGCGTGGCGGCGCTGTTCATCAAGCCGCAGACCGATGCTCGCTACCGGGCGGTGCGCGCGACGCGTTACGGCTAGCTTTGCGAGGTTCCCCCGATGTCGCAATCGGCACGACGGCAGGAACGATCACAACATCCCACTGGTTGACCGGTGCAGGGGGCGAGCATTGGAGAAAGCGGATGGCTCAATCCGAAGACATGACGCGCTGCATCGCGCTCTGCATGAGCTGCTACCAGACCTGCCTCGGCACGGCGATGAACCATTGCCTCGAGACCGGCGGCAGGCACGTCGAGCCCAAGCATTTCCGCCTGATGATGGCGTGCGCCGAAATGTGCCGGACGGCGGCGCATTTCATGCTGATCAACACCCCGCATCACCGGCATACGTGCGGCGAATGCGCCGAAATCTGCACCGAATGCGCCGAGGATTGCGAGCGGCTCGGCGGCATGGACGAGTGCGTCGCCATGTGCCGCTCCTGCGCACAATCCTGCCGTGCGATGGCAGCCTGAGGACAAAGTCCATGCTGGAGGAGAAGCTCAAGGAAGCCATCATCGGCGAACTGCAGCGGCAGGCGGCTAACCGGCCGCAATCGCTCAAGGTCCAGGACACGGACGCTCTGAAAAGCTCGGAGGAGCTGATCGTCAACGGCAAGATCGACCTTGCCGCCCTGGTCATGGTGATCGCGGGATCGGTCTCCGGCGGCCCCTAGTTGCGCCGGTCAACGGCGCCCTCAGCCGTATTCGTCGCCGATGCCGTATTCCCGGTAGATCTCCAGCGGATCGAGGTCGGGAAACAGCCGGCATTTGGCCTGGGCGAGGTGCAGGCTCACCGCCGCCGGCTCCTTGCCGTTCGAGAGCATCTTGCGGATATCGTCCATATGCGCGTTCGGCTGGTGCTTGGTTTCGAGCTGCTCCAGCGCGACCAGCGCGGTCGCCAGCGCCTCGGTCAGAACCCAGTCGTCGTGGCCGGTGATTCCCTTCTTCGGCATCGGAAGCCCCACATGTGGTGGCGGTAGTCTATCGCGGCTTTCGCCAAATCTCCATTGAGCCGTTGCAGCAGCAGGGCGCGCGGAACGAGCCGACAGCCGTGCTCCAGCTTGCATTATGGCGGCGCGCGCGTGGCTAAAAGGCGGCAAATTGCAGGGGCAATAGTATCTTTGTTGAAACAAAATTGGCGTAGACGGGGCCTGCACGGCATCCAGGCCGGCTGTTCCGCTCTGGGCCCCCTGATCCCGTATTCGCAACACGATCCGGTTGCGCCACCCCTTCAAGGCTTGAGCCCGCATGGTCTTTCTAAGCTTCGTCTATCGGTTCGTGACCAACTTCGCATTCATGGCGATGGTCTATTTCAGCCTGAACTTCATGGAGAAGTACCAGAACCGGGCGATCATCGCGATCCTGGTGCTGGTCTATGCCGGTATGCGCGCGGCCTCGACGCTGCGGGCTTTCTTCTTCTACCAGAAGATCGAGAAACTTGAGGCCGAGACCAAGCGCCTTCAGGCTCCGCTCAATGCCGGCGCGGGCGGAACGAATGTGCGCAAGCAGGTCGTGGCCGACGTTGCGCGGGCTGCGGCGCGACGGCGAGCTCAAATCCTATATGGACCTGTTCTTCCTGGCGCTGATCGTGCTGCTCTGCGTCGCCAACATCATGCGGCAGTAGGGCTTTTACTGCGCGCGCTTCTTCAGGCTCGCGACGCGCGTCGGATGCGTCGCAGCGCCCTTCGGAGCAGCGCTCTTGGGGGCCGCGGCATGCTTCGCTCCCGCCGGCGCGGCATGTGCAGTGCGATGTCCGCGCAACTTGCCGGCCTTGCCCCTGGCCGCCCGAGGCGTCTCGGCTGCCATCGCCAGCCGCGTTGCGGCGCGCCGTGACAAGGTCGTCGACAGCAGCACCTCTACCGAGCCTTCAGGGATGGCAAAGAGATCGCGGCCGGGCACGGGCAGGGTGGCCGCGACATTGGCCATTGCCATGGTCCTGCGCGGCAGCAGCGGTTGATGATCGGTCTGCGCGTTGAGGTCGGCCAGCGTGGGCGCCAGCAGCATCTTGGTCTGCGCGAACACGAAGTTCGGCACGGCGGGCCAGCGCGCGATCGGGGTGGTCTCGGTCGGCGGATGCAGCAGCCATTCCACCGGCGTCGTCGGCGTCGCCGGCCGCTCAGCGGTCGCGGGCACCACATGCACGATGCGATAGCCGCGCGCCTTGAGGTCGCGGATGATCTTCGGCAGTGCCGCCACCGTGCGGGCCTGGATATCGTGCAGCAACAGGATGCCCTTGCCCTTGGCCTCCAGCCGCTGGATCGCGAGTTGATAGACGCGATCGGACGACACATGGCGCCAGTCGTCGGCCGGGAAATCGGCGCTCCAGACCTGGATGCCGCGCGAGATCAGAAGGTTCTCGACGCCTTCGGCGCGCATCAGGCCTGGAATGCGGAAGAACGGCGCCAGCTTGGACGGATCGGTCATCGCAGCCGAGGTCCATTCGATGCCGCCGTTGATCTGCGCCTCGGCCTTATCGAGCGGCATCCGGTCGAACGTCAGCGGATGGTTCATGCTGTGGGTGCCGACGGTGTGGCCCGCCGCCACCAGCTTGCGCACGCCTTCCGGATTCGCCTTGGCCTGTTCGCCGATGATGAAGAACGTCGCCTTGATGCACTCGTCGGCGAGCATCTGGAGGATCTGGTTCGAATATTTCGGCAGCGGACCGTCGTCGAAGGTCAGGACGACTTCATGGTCCTTCAGCGGCAGCGTCTCGCGGTACTGCATGGTGCCGATGCGCGGATGCTCGTGCGGATCGACCACGAGGGTGCGCGAAGTCCCGAGCGCGTCCGGATGGCCGGGGCAGTCGGCCGCAACGGCCGCCGTCGAAGTGGTGGCCAGCAGGCCGATACAGAGGACGATCCACGATCGCGTCCGAACAACAACGCTACTTCCGATCATGAATCCCGTCTGCCCTCTTATGCGACTGCCGCCATAGTAGGTCGGAGACATCAGAAAATGGTTCAGGCGCAAGAACCTTTCCCGTTACAAGCATCCCCTAATGCTTGCATGGCGTAGCATGAACAGACTGTTAATAGGGTCCAAATCACCCCATCTTGCGCCGGCGTGACATTCCGGCATCAACGGGCGTCGGCATTCTTCTGTGATGTGCCCGCCGGTACGACGTGAACCACCCGATAGCCGTTCTCCCTCAGATACCGCAGGAAGGCCGGCATGATCGCGGCCGTGCGTGCCTTGGGATCGTGGAACAGGATGATGCCCTTGCCGGCGGCGGCGAGGCGCTCGGTGACAAGCTTCAATTCCTGCTCCGGCGTCATCTCGTTCCAGTCGCTGGCCCAGAGGTCAGCCCCGAACACGACGATGCCGCGGGACTGAAGCAGGTCGAGCTCGGCTTGCGTGGCTTCGAAATACGGAAACCGGAAGATCGGCGTCGAAGGTGTCGTCGTCGACGTCCCGTGTAGCGCCATCTCGTCGGCGGCAATGCCGCGGTCGATCTCGCTCTTCGCCTTGTCGAACGGGATCCGCGCCATGAACGGATGCGAGAAGGTGTGGTGGCCGATTGTGTGGCCCTCGCGCGCGATGCGCTTGACCATGTCAGGGTGTTCGGAGGCGTGCAGGCCGATCAGGAAAAAGGTCGCGCGCACGCATTCCTGCGCCAGCGCCGCCAGCACCTTCGAGGTCGTCGGCGGATGCGGTCCGTCGTCGAAGGTCAGCACGACCTCGTGATCGGCGAGGGCTAACGTCTGCGGAAAGCTCTTCAGGCCCACGCGCGGCGTGGTCCTGGCCTCGACGCTCAGAACGCGGGAGGTGCCGAGCGCGTCCTTGCGCGGGCACTCGGCGGCTTCAGTCGAGGCGATACCGGCGAGGGCGGTCAGCGCTGCGCCTGCCGCCATCGAGCCCCACCTCAGTCGAAGCATCTTTGTCATTGCGCTCAGAGTTGCCTTGTGGGTATTGCCTGAACCATCAGCTCAGACCACTCGTTCCAACCTGTCAAACGGCGAGGCGCGCCATGGATGAACATATGGACGGTGCCGCATCTGCCGCGGAGTCGGTACTCGACCACGTGCCGATGCGCAATGAAGACGGCGAAATTCGTCACGAATTCGTCGAGGAAATTGCCCATGCGATCGAGGCCGGCAACAGCGCCGCGCTGCGCGCCTGCGTTGCCGAGTTGCACGAGGCCGATCTCGGCGATCTGATCGGGGCTCTCGAGCCCGACGACCGCGTCCGCCTGGTCGAGCTGACGGGGCGCGATTTCGACTTCTCCGCGCTGAACGAGCTCGACGAGGGCGTGCGCGAGGAGATCCTCGAGGAACTGCCGCCGGAGACCGTCGCGGAAGGTGTCCGCGAGCTTGAATCCGACGACGCCGTCGAGCTGCTGGAAACCCTCGACCAGGCCGATCAGGAGGAGATCCTCGAGAAGCTGCCGCTCAAGGAACGCGTCGTGCTCGAGCGCAGCCTGCTTTATCCGGAAAATTCCGCCGGCCGCCGGATGCAGACCGAGTTCATCGCAGTGCCCCAGGATTTCACCGTGGGCCAGGCGATCGACTACATGCGCGAGACGCCGGATCTGCCCGAGCGCTTCTACGAGATTTACGTCGTCGACAAGGAGCAGCACTGGCAGGGCGCGGTCTCGCTCGACGTGCTGCTGCGCGCCCGCCGCCCGGTGGCGCTCGTTGAGCTGACCGACGAGGATCGCCGCCGCGTCTCCGTCCTGGAGGACCAGGAGGAGGTGGCGCGCATGTTCGGCAAATACAATCTCGTCGCAGCGCCGGTGCTCGACACCCAGGATCGCCTCGTCGGCGTCATCACCGTCGACGACGTCGTCGACGTGATCGAGGAAGAGGCGGACGAGGACCTCAAGGCGCTCGGCGGCGTCAACAGCGACGAAGAGCTCTCCGACACCGTGTTCACCATTGCGCGCGCGCGGTTCAACTGGCTGCTGGTCAATCTCGCCACCGCCTTTCTGGCGTCCTCGGTGCTTGGCCTGTTCGAGGGCCAGCTCGAGAAGATGGTGGCGCTCGCCGTGCTGGCGCCGATCGTCGCGAGCCAGGGCGGCAATGCCGCGACCCAGACCATGACGGTCGCGGTGCGCGCGCTGGCGACGCGCGAGCTCGGCTCCTCCAATGCCTGGCGCGTGGTGATGCGCGAGGGGCTGGTCGGCCTCGTCAACGGCCTCGCCTTCGCCGTGATCACGGGAATCGCGGCGGTGGCCTGGTTCAAGATCCCGGGCCTTGGCATCGTCATCGGGCTCGCCATCATCGTGAACCTCTTCGCCGGCGCGCTCGGCGGCATCCTGATCCCGATGGCGCTCGAACGTGTCAGGGCCGATCCGGCCGTGGCCTCCGGCACGTTCGTGACCACGGTCACCGACGTCGTCGGGTTCTTCTCCTTCCTAGGTATCGCGACGTTGTGGTTCGGGCTGAGGTAGGTCTCTCGTGTCCCGGGCGCGCTGCGGCGCCATAGCGCGTCGAAGACGCACGTAAACGCGCTTATGGCGCTGCTGCGCAGAACCGGGGCACGAGACCGTATACGCCGCCGCTATCTTTAATCCGAACTTAAGCGGCCTGCCGCATCATCGCCCTTGCTTGGGGGAATGAGCATGCGTGTGCGGCTGAAGGCGGACGGACGGATCGTCGAGTTGCGGGACGGGCAAGAGTTTCCTGTTCAGCCGCTTCCAATCCAGCCCTTTCCAATCCAGCCTGCGGCCAGCGCAGCGCCGGCCGAAGCCAGCTCGCTCGCGGTGCGCGATTTGCGCCGTCGCGCCTGCCTGACCCAGATGGAGTTCGCGGCCAAACTCGGCGTTCCCGTCGAAACCATCCGCAATTGGGAGCAGGGCAAGCGCGCCCCGCGGGGACCGGCCCGCGCGCTGCTTGCCGTGATCGCGCATGCGCCCGACACCGTGTTCCAGGCGCTCGCCAAAGCCTGAACTCCAGACCTGACGTAAAGCTGGTGCGAACCTCCCGTTAGCATTGCGCCGAATATCCGGCCCGGCAGCCCGGGTCGTCCGTTGGCAGTGTCACCAGCCGGGTTCATAATGACACCTGGATGATGATTTGGGGCGACCGCGACAGAGAGGATTCCTCATGCTGTTCGTCGAGGCCAATGGCGCAAGGATACCGGCGATCGGGCTGGGGACCTGGGAGCTGAGCGGGCGCATGTGCGCGCGTGTGATCGAGCAGGCGCTGCGGCTCGGCTATCGCCACATCGACACCGCACAGGTCTACGACAATGAGCGCGAGGTCGGCGACGGCTTGCGCGCCTCCGGCGTGCGCCGCGACAACATCTTCCTGACGACAAAAGTCTGGACCAACCATTTCGCGCCCCACGATCTCGAGCGCTCGGTCAAGGAGAGCCTGGCGCGCATGCGGCTTCCTTCCGTCGATCTCCTGCTGTTGCACTGGCCCAATTCGCACGTGCCTATCGAGGAGACGCTGGGCGCGCTGTCGCATGCCAAGCGCATGGGCCTGACCCGCCACATCGGCGTCTCTAATTTCACGGTGGCGCTGATCGAGCAGGCGGTCGCACTGTCGCCGGAGCCGCTGGTCTGCAACCAGGTCGAATACCACCCTTATCTGGACCAGGCGAAGGTGAGGGCGGCCTGCGACCAGCACGCGCTAGCGCTGGTCGCCTACAGCCCGATCGCCAAGGGGCGGATCAAGACCGACCAGACGCTCGCGGAGATCGGGCGTCTGCATCGCAAGACGCCGGCGCAGATCTGCCTGCGCTGGCTGGTGCAACAGAATGTCGCTGCAATCCCGCGCACTTCGCGCGTCGAACGTCTGTCGGAAAACATCGATATCTTCGATTTCGAGCTTTCGGACGACGAGATGGCCCAGATCGCCGCGCTGGCCAGTCCCAGGGGTCGCCTGACCGATTTCGGCTTCGCGCCAAAATGGGATTGAGAGGGGGCTGCCGTATGCTAGGACCAGCTTGGCAACCCGAAGTCAGGCAATGGAACTGCGGAAGATCATACGGACGGACATTGCAGCGTCGGCGATCGCCCATCTGACGCTGGTCGCGCTGATCATCGTGATCAGCGAAGTCCATCCGTTTCAAGCCAGCCCGCCCGAATCGGTTTCCGTCAGCATCGTGACGCCGGAGCAGGTGAAGCAGGAGGAGGCCAAAGCCGAGAAGGCCAAGGACGAGCTCAAGCAGAAACCGCCGGAGCCGATCCCCGACTTCAAACTGCCGAAGCTGGATTTCACCGACAACGACAAAGACAAGCCCGCCGCGGCGACGAAGTCTGCGGCCAAGCAACAGGCCGCGCCATCACCATCACCATCGCCATCGCCGGCGCCGCAGGCCTCGCCCGAGCCGCAACGTCCTGCGCAGCAGCAGCAACAGCCACAGCAGCCGCCCTTGCCAAAGCCGAGCGAGGCCAACGCACAGCCGCAACCGCCGCCGCCGCAAGCGATGCAGCAGCCAGAGGCCGCACCGCCGCCGGCCTATCAGGCGCCGGAGCCTGACGTCACCGTCAAGTACGGCGTCATGCTGGGCCTGCCGCCGGAATTGCCGCTGGAGCTGCCGAAAGACGCCCCCAAGGACGATGGCGGCGACGCCAAGGATTCAATCGCAGCCAAGCTGCCGGCCGAAATCATCGCCGAGCTGCGTCGTCACTTGCGAAGCTGCGCCAAACTGCCGGCCGGGGTCGCGCCGACCGACAACGTCAACATCAAGCTGCGCACGGTGCTCGCCACCGACGGCACGCTGGCGCGCGAGCCGATCCTGATCGAAGCCCCGCCGTCCGCGAAGGGCGTGGCCCTCGTGAAGTCCGCAATGAGCGCACTCCAGGCCTGCCAGCCCTACAAGATGCTGCCGGCCGACAAATACGGGGAATGGAAGGTGATGGACCTTCCGTTCAGCCCGCGGGATTTCGGCGGCTAGCTCTCGCGTAGCCCATCAACGACCGCGCTTCATCTCATCGCCATCCACCACCTCCGGCGCCATCGCCTCCCACGCACTCGAGGCGAATTGCCGCCGCCAGGTCACGATCACCACGGCTGCCGTGGTCACGAACAGCACCCAGGGGCTGACGAACCAGCCGAGATAGCCAAGTGCGAAGAAGAAGGAGCGTTGGCCGCGGTTGAAATGGCGGCCGGCGGATTCAAACAGGCGCGAGGTGCGGATGACATGGGCTTCCGCCTCCGGCGTGCCGCGCTGCGAGACCGGCGGCATGCCGCCGAACAGGATCGCGACATAGTTGAACAGGCGATACGACCACGCGAATTTGAAGAAGGCGTAGACGCAGATCAGGACGAGGCCGACGCATTTCAGCTCCCACAGCGCGGGCGAGGGGCTGAGGTCGATCGGCAGCTTGCCGAGAATCGCAATGGCGTCGTTGGTCGCGTGCAGCAGCGCCAGCGCGCCGCCAAGCGCGATCAGGCTGGTGGAGGCGAAGAAGGCGGTGCCGTTCTGCAGCGAGGCCATGATCTGCATGTCGACCATGCGCGCGTCGCGGTCGAGCAGCCGGCGCACCCAGACCTCGCGGTAGCGGTTCATGCGTGCCGACAGGCTGTCGCGGCCATAGGCCGAATGCTCCAGCGTCAGCGCGTAGACCAGCCATTCGATGGATGAAGAAGCCGACGGCGGTGATGTCGACCCAGTGCCTGCTCATGTCTGTCTCCTGGCGAGGATCGCAACGCTTGCCACGCATGGCGAGGTGCAGCAACGATTGATTGGCGGCAGGCGATGGCGTTAAAAGCAGCTCGCTTCAAGACGTCTCGGGAAGGACTGATGACATGGCCGCGCTGAAACTCGCAATCGGCAACAAGAACTACTCGTCATGGTCGATGCGGCCCTGGCTCGCGCTTCGCGCCAACGACATCCCGTTCGTCGAGACCGTCATCCCGCTCTACACCGACAATCCCGCGGACAAGGAGCAGATCATCTCGTTCAGCCGCGCCGGCAAGGTGCCGGTGCTGGTCGATGGCGAGATCACGGTGTGGGATTCGCTCAGCATCATCGAATACCTCGCAGAGCGCTTCCCGGACGTGAAGCTGTGGCCCGACGACGCCGCCGCCCGCGCCCATGCCCGTTCGGTGTGCGCCGAGATGCATTCCGGCTTCATGGCCCTGCGCAACGAATGCGGCATGAACCTGCACCGCCCGGTGCGGCCCGTGACGTTGTCGGCGGACGCGCAGGCCAATATCGCGCGCGTGCAGGAGATCTGGCGCGAGTGCCGGGCCCGGTATGGCGCCAACGGTCCGTTCCTGTTCGGGCGCTTCGGCGCGGCGGATGCGATGTATGCCCCGGTCGTGCACCGCTTCCGCACCTACGCGATCGCAATCACGCCGGAGACCAAGGCTTACATGGACACGATGCTGGCGCTGCCGGCGTTCCAGGAATGGACCCGGGACGGGCTCGCCGAAACGCTCGTCATCGAAAAGTTCGAGAACGTGTAGTCGCGAATGTGATTGAGCGCGGCTTGACGGCACGGCGCACGGCGGCGCTCAATCGCGGCGGAGCTACGGCTTAGGAGAGGGCACAGTCATGGGAATCCTGGACTCGCTGGAGAACAACCCGGCGCTCCGTAGCGCGCTCGGCCAGCTCGGCGCAGCCGTGTTGCCGGCCGTGCTGAACGAGGTGATCGGCAGCAATAATCAGGGCGGCCTCGGCGCGATCGTCGCAAAACTCCAGCAGGCGGGGTTCGGTGACCAGGTCAAATCCTGGCTCGGCAACGGCCAGAACCTGCCGATCTCGGCCGACCAGCTCCGCGCCGTGCTCGGCAGCGACACCGTCCGCCAATTGGCTGCGCGCTACAACATCCCGGTCGACCAGTTGGGCCAGATTCTGGCCCAGGAACTGCCCAAGGCCGTGGATCACGCCAGCCCCGACGGCCATTTGCCCCATACCGCCTGAAGAACCGGTTCCAGCGGTATCAGCGGCCGGGGGCATCACTCTGAAATAACTGCAAAATTGGCAGGTTTGCCATGTCGCATACTGCTGGCCAAAAAGGCCGGCCGCATGCTATATGACGGCCGGGTTTCCGGCCGGCCGACGCAGTGGGACCATGGGCGTGGCAGGCGTTGTTTGAGTGATGGAGAGGGTGTTGAAGCACAAATTCCCTATTGGATCGCGCGTGTTGTTCACGGCCAGCAATGTCGCACGCCCCGCTGCCAGCGGATCGTATGAGATCATCCGCCTGCTGCCGACGGATGGTGACGACTGCCAGTACCGGATCAAGAGCTCGACCGAAGCCTTCGAACGCGTCGCCAAGGAAAGCCAGCTCGCGCTGTCCTGAAGCCGACGCTATCCGCGCGTTGGCGCGTACCGGGGAATTCCATTCTGCCGCCGTCAAAAGGCCCGCTTCACCTTCAAAAGGTGGGCCGGGGGCAGTTGCCGACTCTCGGTGCTCGCTTTGACCATTCGCTCTCTGCTCGCGTGAGGGGACGTCGCGCATGAACTGGGCATGGGCCTCGCCGCTCGACCAAACCTGGCGCTCGCCGGTTTTTCCGATGTGGATGACGCTGGCGGCTGCCGGCTTCTTCGGACTGATCCTCCTGATCACGCTGCTGCGTGCCGAAAGATCGGTCGCCAACGGCGCGCTGACTGTCATCGCACTGCTCGCCATCGCCGTCGCATTGGCTGCCAATGTGCACGTCTCTGGACCGGCGGGGCAGGCCACGCCGACCGAGGCGCGTGCTCAGGCCGCGGTCATCGCGAGCCTGCCGGCGCTGTCCTGTCTCGACGATCTCGCCGGCGATGCCGTGGCCATTGGCTGCGAGAAGTCGCTGTTCGGCGCGCCTGACGCAGCCGCCGCGGCGATCTCCTACACCGCCGCCAGGATCGACCGGCTGATGGCGCTCGGCGATGCCGCGACCGCCGAGAAGAGCCTGACGCTCGACGTGAGGGTGCTGCGCAGATCGCTGGAGCGTGATCGCTACGGCCTGGTCGCGCAGGTGCTGGTTGCGCGCGACGGCTGCACACAGTTCGACTGCGCGGCCTTCCGCTCGCTGACCGATCAGCAGCAGGTCGCCGCCAACATGGATTCCCATCTCTACGACACGCTGGTCGCGCGCTACGCGCCGACCTGGAATGCGCCTGGAACGTCGCAGTTGCCGGCCACTGCCGCGCTTGCCGGACTGCCGCCGTCGATGCCGACGGGCAAGCCGACCAATGCGGAGTTCCCGAGCGCCTCGTCGACGCCGCCGATCAGCATCATGAATCCGGAGCCGCCAACGCGCCAGGCGGCGCCCGCCGCAAACGCTGGGGCCTCGCCGGCTCCGCGCGCGCCGGCAGCGGCTTCGGCACAGGCCGCCGCGCCCGCCGCAAAGAAATCGTCTGCGCCGAAGGCTGCGCGGGCGCCGGTGGCACCGCCGGTTCCGCTGGCGCCGCCGGCCGCGGCGCCCGCGGCTGCGGATAACGAGTAGATCGGCATTCCAAATGCGTGGCTGCCCGGCTAATGCTGGGGCATGCCACTACATCTGATCAAGCTCGCGGTCGGTTGCGACTCCGTCAAGGAATTGAAGGAGTGGACCGCCGAACGGATGCAGACCGCCAAGAAGAAGGGTCTGCCGCAACATCACATCCACATCACCCGCATGGTGCCCAAACGCGACGCCGAGATCCTGTCGGGCGGGTCGCTCTATTGGGTGATCAAGGGCGAAGTCGCCGCGCGCGAAAAAATCATCGGCATCGAGCCGTTCCGCGACAAGGACGGCATCGGCCGCTGCCGGATCGTGATGCAGCCGAAGGTGATCTCGGTGTCGCCGCGGCCGATGCGCCCGTTCCAGGGCTGGCGCTATCTCGCCGACGATTCCGTGCCGCCTGATCTCGGCAAGTCCGCAGCCGGCTCGATCGCCGCGATGCCGGAGCCGATGCGGCGCGAGCTGCGCAATCTCGGATTGCTCTAGATTGCGATATTGTCGATCAGCCGGGTGCTGCCAAGCTTGGCCGCGACCAGGATCCGCAAAGGGCCGTCCGTGCGCGAGGTGGCCGGCGCCAGCGTGATAGCGTGGCGCACCTCAAAATAGTCGAGCGCAAAGCCAGCCGCCGTGATCATACCGGCACCGCGCGCCATTGCGGAAGCGATCGCTTCGCCGGCGCGGATGCGCCCGGCGCTCTCCTTCATGGCGCGGTACAGCGTGGTTGCGGTCTGCCGCTCCTGTGGCGACAAATAGACGTTGCGGGAGGACATCGCGAGCCCGTCGCGCTCGCGCACCGTGCGGGAGCCGATCACCTTGACGCCGAGGTCGAGGTCGCGCGCCATCTGCGTCACCACCCGCAACTGCTGAAAATCCTTCTCGCCGAAGATCGCGACATCCGGCCGGCACTGCGTGAACAGCTTGCCGACGACGGTCGCGACACCCCCGAAGAAATGCGGGCGGAAGCGATCCTCGAGGCCGGCCAGCGCCGGTCCCTCCGGCACGATGCGGGTGGCAAAGCCCTCCGGATACATGGCCTCGGCGCCGGGGTGCCAGACGATATCGACGTCCTCGGCGGCGAGCTTGGCGATATCGGCCTTCCAGGTTCGCGGATAGGCGCCAAAATCCTCGGTCGGTGCGAACTGGGTCGGGTTGACGAAGATCGACACCACCACGCGGCTCGCGCGCCGCCTGGCGAGGCGCACCAGCGACACATGGCCGTCATGGAGCGCCCCCATGGTCGGGACCAGCGCGATCGTGGCCTTTCGCTTGCGAAGATGGTCGACGGCGCGTCGCAAGGCGGGGACCGTGCGGGCGATCAAGGGGCTGCGTGACATCAGAACTCGACGGAGTTGGGAATCGGCGAGCGCGTCCCGGCGCCCGGCAGACTAACCTTAACAAGCGGCGACCGTGGACGCCATGCGTCCGACTGCGGCACAGCATCCCGCGCAAGGCCGCGCACGATGTCGCGACGTTGTGGGTTGGATCACAGGCGAGAGAAGACGCCGCGATTCATGATGAAGAACGGCGCAGTGCGAATTGCATTACCTGTCACGCATTTCACTTGACCGCAGGCGCGGCCAACTCGAAGATATTTGTTAGGGGTGTTAGGGATCGCGATGCTTGTGCAAGCTAGCCAAGGCCAGTCCGGCGCGGCGCATGTGGTCGTGCTCGGCAACGAGAAGGGCGGCTCCGGCAAGTCGACCACCGCCCTGCACATCGCGGTCGCGCTTCTGAAAGCCGGCCAGCGCGTCGCCACCATCGACCTCGACTGCCGTCAGCAGAGCTTTACTCACTACATCAACAACCGTTCCGCCTGGGCGCGCCGCACCAAGCTTGACCTCGAACTGCCGCTGCATCGCTGCATCAAGCTCGGCGAGACCATGCAGGTCGCCGAGAACGAGAATTCCGAGTTCCTTCAGTTCATGGAGGCGGTCTCGGCGGTCGAGAGCAGCTTCGACTTCATCGTCATCGATACGCCCGGCACCGACAGCTATCTGATGCGGCTTGCGCACTCGATGGCCGACACGCTGGTGACCCCGATCAATGACAGCTTCCTCGATTTCGACGTGCTCGGCACCGTCGATCCCGCCAACTACGCGGTGACGGGCGAGAGCCACTACGCCGAGATGGTGCGAGACACCCGCCGCAAGCGCCGCCAGCTCGACGGCGCGACCACCGACTGGATCGTCGTGCGCAACCGCCTGTCGATGCTCGGCTCCCGCAACAAGCAGCTCGTCGCCGAGGGGTTGAAAGATTTGTCGCTGCGGCTCGGCTTCCGCTACGTCGACGGCTTCGCCGAACGCGTCGTCTATCGCGAGTTCTTCCCGCGTGGCCTGACCGCGCTGGACGAGATCGACGAGGCCACGCTCGGCATGCGGCCCAATCTCGGCCATCTGACCGCGCGGGAGGAGGTGACGAGTCTGCTCCGCCAGCTCAAGCTTCCGCTCGACGAGCGCGGCCGCCGCCGTGCGGCCAACCGCGCCGAGTGGTTCAGCCAGGTCGATAAGCCGCTCGAGGTCCACGACATCCTCGGCGCTTGAGACGGCGGTATATTGCTACTTCCAGTCGATCAAAGCGGCCGGGTCCCCACGGGAACCGAGCCTTCGCTCGGCCGTTTTCACCTCGCGTTTACTGCGAAATTGAACCCAATCGAGACCGTTGCGTAGGAGGGTGACGTGCACCCTGACGTAGCCGTATGAGAGCAGGGATGCCCAAGAAACGTGTGCGACGCACAATGAAAGGGCTGTCAGTTCACAATATTTGGCCTTCCTGTCACGCCCCTGTGACATATATTAGGGAATAGGCGACCAGGGGCCGAAGAGCTCCGGAAGAACACGATTTTCAACAGGGATTCAGGCCGCACGAGCCTGAGGCTGAGGACGAAAATGAAGCGTGGAATTGCCGTTCTGGTTTCGGTCAGTGCCCTCTGCGGCGTCGCCTATTTCACGGCGAGCAAGTGGGCGATCAAACACGAGACCATCACCTTCTACGACGGCTCGCGCGACAACCGCGCCGTGCCTGTCGATATCGCGATCCGTCGCGACAAGGAAATGCAGGCCAATGCCGGCATGATCACGATGCCGGTCGCCGTGATCAACCACGGCAATACCGTGAAGAACACGGAGTACGGCTTCCTCGCCAACATCTTCGCTGCGCGTGGCTACCTCGTCGTCAGCCCGCAGCATGATCTGCCGACCGATCCTCCGATGGTGACCAAGCCCGGCGAGCTCTATGTCGGCCGGCTGCCGCAGATCCTGCGCGGCGTCGCCAACATCCATCTCGCCATGCAGGAGATGAAGAAGGTTCAGCCCAACGCCGACTACGGCAGGGTGACGATGGTCGGCCACTCCATGGGCGGCGACATCACGATGTATTTCGCCAAGCAGTATCCGGACGAGGTCAAGAAGGTCGTCACGCTCGACAATCTGCGCGTGCCCTTCGTCACCGCCGGCAAGTTCAAGATTTTGTCGTTCCGTTCGCAGGACCCGCAATTCAAGACCGATGCGGGTGTGATCCCGACCGATGAGGAATGCGAGAAGGCAGGCATCCAGGTCGTGAAGACCGAATTCCAGCACAACGACATGCGCGACACCGGTCCGGACGCAGCCAAGAACTCGATCCAGGGCATGCTCGACAAGTTCCTGAGCGCGACTGACAGCGAGGTCGCGCCGGTCGACACGCAATCGTCCCCGCCCAAAATTCTCGAGCCTGGTCCGGTCGCGTTGATGGCGCCTGCCAAGAGCTGACGTCTTCCTCATCGTCAGTATCGATTTTCGAAGCCCCCGCCGGCCCTGCCTGCGGGGGCTTTGCACATTGACCGGGCTGCGCGCGCTAACCACATTAGCCGCTCACGCAGGGTCAATGGATGTCGGGCGAACCCATCAAACCGCGCGGCCGCGATGCCGTCTCGGCGAAACCAGGCGGCGCGGTGCCGCAGGCGGGGGCGTCGACCTCAGAGGACATCGCCGCCTTCGTCGCCAACGCGCGAGCGCTGTCGCCACATGCTCCCGGTGCGAAAGGCCGGCTGATCTTC
This sequence comes from Bradyrhizobium sp. LM2.9, assembly GCF_054056555.1. Taxonomy (NCBI): domain Bacteria; kingdom Pseudomonadati; phylum Pseudomonadota; class Alphaproteobacteria; order Hyphomicrobiales; family Nitrobacteraceae; genus Bradyrhizobium; species Bradyrhizobium sp. LM2.9. Next base: position 2,615,258 of record NZ_JBSRYJ010000002.1, on the reverse strand, counting down.
GCGCTGGATGCGACGATGAGCCGGCAGCCGACCTGGGACATGGCCTGCGCGCTTCAGGCTGACATGTTCCGTGAGACCTCCGCGCTCGGCAGTCTCGACATCCGGCTCGTCTACTATCGCGGATTCAACGAGTGCCGCGCCACGGGATGGATTTCCGACAGCGCCAGGCTTGCGGCGCTGATGAGCAAGATCGATTGCCGCGGCGGCGACACCCAGATCGGCAAGGTGCTGAGCGAGGCGCGGCGCGAGGCGGTCGCATCCGGCGTGCGCGCCGTTGTCTTCGTCGGCGACGCCATGGAAGAGAACGTCGACGAGCTCTGTGCCAAGGCCGGTGAGCTCGGCATGCTCAAGGTGCCTGTGTTCGTATTTCAGGAGGGCCATGACGCCGTCGCCGAGCAGGCTTTTCGCGAAATCGCGCGCCTGACCGGCGGCGCCTGGTGCCGGTTCGATCCGGGCGCGGCGGCGCAGTTGCGCGAGCTGTTGCGCGCAGCTGCCGCCTACGCCGCCGGCGGACGCGAGGCGCTGTTGCAATTGGCGAAGACCGCCAGCGGCGCGGCCAGGCTGATCGGCCAGATGAAGTAGCGCTGGCGCGGTCTGCGGGGGACAAGACACCATGCATTTTGACGATAGGCCGAGTATATTCCGGCCATGACCCTGATTGCCGGCGCTATCGCTGTTATCACCCTTTATCTGCTGCTCCAGATGTTTCGTTCCGCCAATCCGGCCGTGCTGGCACGCACGATCAGGTTCGGTGGCGGCGTGGTGGCGCTGGCTGTCGCAGCGTTCACGGGCTTGCGGGGCGAACTGGTAGTGGCGATCCCGCTCGGGATCTTCGGCGCCGGGCTCCTGGGCTGGACACCGCTGGCAAACGCCGGCTTGGGCAACGTCGGCGGACTGTTCGGCGGAGGCGCGACGCGCCCGGCCGGTCAGGCCTCGCGCGTGCGCTCGCAATTCCTGGATATGCGGCTCGATCACGAGTCTGGCCAGCTCGGAGGCCGGATCGTCGCCGGGCCTCATGCCGGGCGCGATCTCGACGAGTTCGATCTGGCTGGCCTGCTGGCAATGGTCCCGGCGTTCGACGCCGAGAGCGTGGCCTTACTTGAAAGCTATCTGGACCGCCGGTTTCCCGCCTGGCGTCAGAACGCGCAGGGCAACGCGGCAGGGGGGCAGCGCCGCACGGTGGCGAGCGGCAAAATGACGGCGGAGGAGGCCTATCAGATCCTTGGCTTGCAGCCGGGGGCGGGGCGTGACGATATCAGCCGCGCCCACAAGTCCCTGATGAAGAAATTGCATCCCGACCAGGGGGGCTCGACGTATCTCGCTGCCCGTGTAAACGAGGCCAAGGATACTCTGCTTCGTACGCATAACGGCTAACTCCGGCACCACGCTACAAACGCCCGTCCCGTGTGAGCCCCACTTGCTCTGTTTGCCGTCGCCCCGATGCCCGCCATTGTCGGCGTGGTCGATCCCTTGCGCAAAATTTTAACCGTAAATCCTTGACGAGAGGTTGTCGTGGAACAGCCCCGGTATCAAACAGCCTGGCATCACGGCCTTTGGCATCGCAGCCTTGCTATCGAAAGGTCTTGGCATCGAAAGGTCTTGGCATCACCGCATCCCGAAAATGAAAATGCCCGCGCAAGGCGCGGGCATTTTTTGATTGGCGCGGTGCGAAAGATCAGTTGCGGACGGTGATGCAGGAGATATCGGCGCGCTTCAGGGTGCGGCAGACGGCTTCGGCCTGGTCGCGCTCGAGCCCGGCGAAGCGGGCGCGGTAGAGCTTTCGATTGTCCTTCGCGACGACCTCGGTGAACGGGTCGGCCTTGCTGAGCAGGCCGCGGGCCGAGCTGCGCGCCGCGTCGATGCGCTGCTGGGCTTCGTTCTCGCTCTCGAGCGCGCCGACCTGGACGATCCAGCCGCTATGGGTGACGGCCGGCCTGGTGGTGGCGCTCATCTGGATCGGCTGCAGCGTCGGGTCGGCTGAAGCGAGCTTCGCGACGGCCGGAGCGGGCGCGGCGGCGGTTGCGGCCGGCAATACGCCGAGGATGCCATTGCCGGTGCCGAAGCCCGCCGGCTGCCGCGGCAGCTCGGTACGGGCGAGCTCGGCCCTCGGAGCTTCCGGTTGGCCGACGACCTCACGCTTGTTGATGAGGTCTGCCCGGGCGACGACGGCGCTGGAGGTTTCGGCGATGTCGGAGCGGGCCGCGATCGTGCTCGTGACCTGCGGTGCGACCTGAGCCGGGGCGGCGGAGGCGACCTTCACGGTGCCGGCCTTGACCTGGACAGTCTTGACCCGGACCGGCTTCATCGGCTCGGACGAACCGGGGATGAGAGAGAGCGGCTGGCTCGAGATCACGCCATTGGTGAGCGGCGCGGGCTCGATCTTGGATTCAGTCGGCCGAACTTCAGGCTTGCTGGTTTCAGATCTGGGCTGAGCCGGCGGCATCGCGGCGGTCGCAGCGGCAAGCGCCGACAGGCGCGAGGCGAGACGCTGCGGGGCTGTTTCGGGGCCAGGAGCGGCGGCGGCCTGAACCTGCGGAGCGGAGGGGGCCGGGGTATCCGACGTATCGGCGACCTCGACAGCGGCGCCAGAGCCATTGCGCTCGGTGACCGCGGCGACGGTGTGGGTGGTCGCGCCCTTATCGAGGTTCTCTGCGAGCAGGTTGCGCATGATGATGGCATCGCGCGAGCCGCCGCTGCGGCCGCCCAGCACCACGCCGATCAGGTGGCGGTTGCCGCGGCGCATCGAGGTCACGAGATTGAAGCCGGAGGCGCGGGTGTAGCCGGTCTTGATGCCGTCTACGCCCTCGACACTGCCGAGCAGATGATTGTGGTTCCGGATCGGCTGTCCGTGCCAGTTGAACGTCGAGGTCGCAAAATAGCGATAGTAGCGCGGGAAGCGCTCCTGGATGGCGCGGCCGAGCGTGGCCTGGTCGCGCGCGGTCGTGACCTGCTCGTCGTTGGGAAGACCGTTGGCGTTGCGGTAGACCGTCCTGGACATGCCGAGCGAGCGCGCCTTGCGCGTCATCATCTGGGCGAAGTCGTCCTCGTCGCCGCCGATCGCTTCCGCGATCACCACGGCTGCGTCGTTGGCCGAGCGGGTAACGAGACCCTTGATAGCGTCCTCGACACGAATGGTCTGGCCGGCACGCAGGTTCAGCTTGGTCGGATCCTGATCGGCGGCGTGCTGCGACACCGGCATCTCGGTGTCGAGCTTCATCTTGCCGGACTCGAGACGCTCGAACAGTAGATAGAGCGTCATGATCTTGGTCAGTGAGGCCGGATGGCGGATCCCGTCGGGGCTCGTTGCCTGGAGCACGGAGCCGGAATTGCCGTCGACGATGATCGACGCGAATTTCGGGCTGGAACTCTCGGACACATCGCGCTGCACGCGATGCTGCGCGTAATGGCGCCGATGGCGCCGCGCCTCGGCAGCATCGGTGGTGAAGATGACTGCGGTGGTGACCGTAAGAAGCCCGAAAACGCCAATCCGCGCCAAGCGCGAGGAAGACAAGTTTTTACGAAGCATGAAACCCCGTCCCCGTTTCTGACTTGATCACCGGCTCGTGAGGCGAAATTGTGCCCATGGGATCCGGGATCATTACCTGCTCAGGCTGCCCCTCCGCAGGTGTTCGCCGCGGGGGAGGTTGGGCCTGAGCCGCTATTCTGGCTAAGGTGATGTTCTTCAACGGCTTTCGGCCGCTTGCGGTAGTTGAAGACGTCCAGGGAATCAAAGTACGGGGCCGCGGTTTCCAAAAGCTTAAGGAACCATTGCGGGAAACCCCGGGAATCTCCGCGAATTTGCATGCATTTTTGTGCGTCGCACAAGATTCTTGACTTTTTTGTGCGTTGCACTAATTGTGAGCAGAGTCAGGGAGCCGGGGCTTCCGACGAGAGCTAGGGAAAAGGATTCCGAATGTTCAAGGTTGAAGACTTTCAGGGCTACGGGAAAGAGCACTTCGAGCAGTGCGTCGCCTCCGCGACCTCGATGCAGCACGGCCTTCAGGCGATCGCCAGCGCCTATGGCGACTACACCAAGAAGTCGTTCGAAGACACCAAGTCCTTCGTCGAGAAGCTTTCCGGTGTGAAGTCGCTGGACAAGGCCGTCGAAGCGCAGACCGATTTCGCCCGTTCCGCCTACGAGACCTTCGTCGCGGAATCGCAGAAGATCGCCGGCCTCTACAGCGATCTCGCCAAGCAGGCGTTCAAGCCGGTCGAGACCATCGTGTCGAAGTTCACGCCGGCCGCCAACTAACGTTTCCTGGGCATCCTGGAATCAAAAGCCCGGCTGAAGCAGCCGGGCTTTTTTGTGTCGCGGCGGGTCGGTCTTAGCGCGCCACGCGCAGCTTCGACAGCGACGTCCCGATGTCCTTGAACACCGAGACGGTCTGATCTGCCTTCGTTACCAGATAGAACTTGTCGGTGCCGCTCGCGCAATATTGCAGCACGCTGGAGGTCGGGTCGCTGCCGGTGTTCACCTGCACCGTATAGATCGTGATGTTGCTGGGCTGAGCCTTGGCGTTGTCGCACAGCTTCTTCTGCCGCGTGTCGATCTGCGAAGCGCTGCTGTACCAGCGGTTCTGCGTATTCAGACCGTCGGAAAGGATCACGATCGCGTCCTTGTAGGTGTAGTTGGTGTCCTTGGCCGGCGCGTTCATGGGATCGCCGGTCGACAGCGTCATCCAGCCCCAGGCAAGGCCAATGCCCTGGTTGGTGTTACCGGTGGGCTTCATGTCGTCGATCCGGCCCTTGAGCGAGCTCCAGTCGTAGCTCAGCGGCATGATCGGCTGCAGATAGGACGAACTGCCTGTGTTGCAGTAGGAGTATTGTTCGGCCGGGAACAGCGTCCCCACATTGCCGCTCGTGGGCGTCGTGTTCTTGATGTCGTAATCCTGGTCGCGGTCGACCACGCACCCTGTCCAGGCATTATGGTTGGCCGGTGTCCACTTCCAATTGTTGCAGTTGTTGTTGCTGCCTGACGTGCAGCTCCAGCTGCCGTTCGCCGCGTCCCAATCGCTGAAATCGATCCAGTACTTGCTGGAATTGCTGTTGCCGACGTTGACGTCCTTGGCAAACGGAACGACCGAGATGTAGACGTCGCCGCTGGTCTTGGCGAGCGCGCTGAGCTGATCGACCAGGCTCTTCGCGGCGGTCTGCATCGCCGCCATCTTGCCGTCCTGCGCCATCGAACCGGTGTTGTCGAGCACCAAGGCCACGCGCATGCGCACCAGGCCCCAGGCGCTGGTGGAATTGGCGCCGACGTCGAGCGTCGGGAAGCCGGCGACCTTCATGAAGGTGGTCGTGTAACTGCCGGTGCCGGTGACCTGGATCGTGGAGCCCATGCTGGTGCTCGCGGTGTAAGTGGCCGCGACGGTGACTGACGGCAGGGTGCTGGTGGCGGTGAACAGGGCCTTGAAATAGTCCTGCGCCTTGGTGCTGATTTGCGACGTCGTGATGGTGCCGGACGACAGATCCTTGGAGACCATCAGCGCAGTGGAATCGAGGGCCGACTGCATCGCGGAACGGGCCTGGACCGCGCGGCTGTAGTCGACCGCAGCTCCGACGAAGGTCAAAACCGGGAGCAGTGCGATGGCGAAGATCACGGCGATATTGCCTTGTTCGGCCGCTCCGAACCGGGCGAGCTGTCGACCGATACGGCTGACGAGGGGCAGGCGAGACATGGCGATCCCCGAAAATCTTTGACTTTGCCGGTTTTCGCGCCACGCCATTGAACGCCCGGTAAATTCAACCGTAGAAAACCGAAGTATCCCGCGCGAAACCGTCGCAGCGGCGTCAACGGCCGGGTTCCTGGTCAACATCTTCTAAACGGGCGGGCGGAAGCTTTTGTCAAATCGGTCCGGATTGATTAACCTTGCCGAGGATCGCTCCGACCGAGAATCGGGGCCGCCGCGGCCGCATCGGCCGATCCGTCGCATGCTTGCGGCGAGCCGGGGGCAGGCCCATATTCGCTGAAGCCGATCTGGTTTGGACCGGATCGGTTGAAAGCGGCGATCCAACAAGGCGGCGCGCCTATGCGAAGCTCCGAAGACGGGGCTGCGCGGTGAACCGTCATACGCTTCCGTGGGGAATTTGAACGCCTGAGCCATGCCGCAATTGTCTTCCAGACCAGAATTGTCCGCCGCCGCCCACGCTCCCCGGATGAGCAACGACGAGAAACCGTCCCGGCGGTCCCTCCGCGCCAAACACGTCCGTCATCACCAAGGTCAAACCCAAGACCAAGCGGCCGAACCTGTACCGCGTGCTGATCCTGAACGACGATTACACGCCGATGGAATTCGTCGTTCACGTGCTGGAGAAGTTCTTCCAGAAGGATGCCGAGGCCGCGACCAAGATCATGCTGCACGTCCATCATCATGGGATCGGGGAGTGCGGCGTGTTCACTTACGAGATCGCCGAGACCAAGGTGACGCAGGTGATGGATTTCGCCCGCAAGCACCAGCATCCGCTGCAATGCGTGATGGAAAAGAAGTAAGACACCTACGGCGCGTTCGAGGCCGGCTCTTGTGCATGTCGCAGTGTGATGGTCGCGTGAGGTCTGCGCGCGATGTTCGTTGCGGGCAAAACTACGGAATTCTGCACCGGCGCCGATCGCGCCCGAACCGGAACGGGTTTTGCATCAAAAAGTACCGCAGCTGTGCAGCCGCCTGAGTCGCGGAACCGGCCTTTCGCCGCGATCTTATATACCTATATGTGACAAAGGTTGTTGTTGCCTGACCGGTCGATGACGATCATGATGGTGGGGGCCATAGAGGACGCGAATGCCGACTTTTTCCCAAAGCCTTGAACAATCCCTGCATCGTGCACTGGCGATCGCAAACGAGCGTCATCACCAATACGCGACGCTCGAGCATCTTTTGCTCTCCCTGATCGACGACTCCGATGCAGCCGCCGTCATGCGCGCCTGTAGCGTCGACCTCGACAAGCTCCGCACGAGCCTCGTCAATTATCTTGAGACCGAATTCGAGAATCTGGTGACGGACGGCGCCGACGACGCCAAGCCGACTGCCGGCTTCCAGCGCGTGATCCAGCGCGCGGTGATCCACGTGCAGTCGTCCGGCCGCGAAGAGGTGACCGGCGCCAACGTGCTGATCGCGATCTTCGCCGAGCGCGAGAGTCATGCCGCGTATTTCCTGCAGGAGCAGGACATGACGCGCTACGACGCCGTCAACTACATCAGCCACGGCATCGCCAAGCGGCCGGGCGTCTCCGAGGCGCGCCCCGTGCGCGGTGTCGACGAGGAGACCGAGACCAAGGGCAGCGACGACGCCAAGAAGAAGGGCGAGGCGCTCGAGACCTATTGCGTCAACCTCAACAAGAAGGCGCGCGACGGCAAGATCGATCCGGTGATCGGGCGCAATTCCGAGATCAACCGCGCGATCCAGGTGCTGTGCCGCCGGCAGAAGAACAATCCGCTGTTCGTGGGCGAGGCCGGTGTCGGCAAGACCGCGATCGCGGAAGGCCTTGCCAAGCGCATCGTCGACAGCGAGGTGCCGGAAGTTCTGGCGGCTGCGACCGTGTTCTCGCTCGACATGGGCACGCTGCTCGCCGGCACGCGTTATCGCGGCGACTTCGAAGAGCGCCTGAAGCAGGTGCTGAAGGAGCTCGAGGCGCATCCCAACGCCATCCTGTTCATCGACGAGATCCACACCGTGATTGGTGCGGGCGCGACGTCGGGCGGGGCGATGGACGCCTCGAACCTGCTCAAGCCGGCGCTTGCCTCGGGCACCATCCGCTGCATGGGCTCGACCACCTACAAGGAATATCGCCAGCACTTCGAGAAGGACCGCGCCCTGGTGCGGCGCTTCCAGAAGATCGACATCAACGAGCCGACGGTCGAGGACGCGATCGCGATCCTCAAGGGTCTCAAGCCTTACTTCGAGGACTACCACCGGCTGAAATACACCAATGAGGCGATCGAGGCCGCGGTGCAGCTCTCCTCGCGCTACATCCACGACCGCAAGCTGCCGGACAAGGCGATCGACGTGATCGACGAATCCGGTGCGGCGCAGATGCTGGTCGCCGAGAACAAGCGCAAGAAGACCATCGGCATCAAGGAGATCGAGACCACGATCGCCTCGATGGCGCGGATTCCGCCGAAGAGCGTGTCAAAGGACGACGCCGAGGTGCTCAAGCATCTTGAGCAGACCCTGAAGCGCACCGTGTTCGGCCAGGACAAGGCGATCGAATCGCTCGCTGCCTCGATCAAGCTGGCACGTGCCGGCCTGCGCGAGCCGGAGAAGCCGATCGGCTGCTATTTGTTCTCGGGCCCCACCGGCGTCGGAAAGACCGAGGTCGCAAAGCAACTCGCGGCGTCACTCGGCGTCGAGCTGCTGCGCTTCGATATGTCCGAATACATGGAGCGGCACACCGTGTCGCGCCTGATCGGCGCGCCTCCCGGCTATGTCGGGTTCGACCAGGGCGGCCTGCTTACCGACGGCGTCGACCAGCATCCGCATTGCGTGGTGCTGCTCGACGAAATCGAGAAGGCGCATCCTGATCTCTACAATGTGCTGCTCCAGATCATGGACCACGGCCGGCTCACGGACCACAACGGCAAGCAGGTCAACTTCCGCAACGTGATCCTGATCATGACCACGAATGCCGGCGCGTCCGATCTCGCCAAGCAGGCGTTCGGCTTCACGCGCTCGAAGCGTGTCTTCTCCTAAGGCGACGACCACGAGGCGATCAACCGGCAGTTCGCGCCGGAATTCCGCAACCGTCTCGATGCCGTCGTCTCGTTCAGCCATCTCAGCGTCGAGGTGATCGGCACGGTGGTCGAGAAGTTCGTGCTTCAGCTCGAAGCGCAACTCGGCGATCGCGACGTCACCATCGAGTTGTCCGAACCCGCCAAGACCTGGCTGGTGAAGCATGGTTACGACGAGCAGATGGGCGCACGTCCCATGGCTCGCGTGATCCAGGAGCACATCAAGAAGCCGCTAGCTGACGAGGTGCTGTTCGGCAAGCTGAAGGGCGGCGGCCACGTCCGCGTCGTCCTCGTCAAGGACGAGGCCGACGAGACCAAGGACAAGATCGGCTTCGAGTTCGTCGAGGGTCCGGTTACGCCGAAGCAGGAGAAGCTCCCGGGCGCCCGCAAACGCCCGCCGGGCAAGTCCAAGCCGGGCGGTTCGAAAGGGCCGACCAAGGGTCCGCTGGTCAAAGCTTGATCTGCGCGCAATGAATTGAAAAGGCCGGCTGAAGAGCCGGCCTTTTTATTTGGAGGGCCACACTTCCTTAGGTAGGGGGCGCCGATGCCCTCGTGAGAGACGAAGCTTACTTTTCTTCCGCTGGCGGCGCAGCCGCAGCGGTAGGAGCGGGCTCGGCCCTCGGTTTCGCCTTGGGTCTCTTCGAAGGCCCCGCGACCACCTTTTGCGCCTCTCCGGTGACTCCCGCTGCGACGTTTTGAGTCGGAGAGAGGCCCGCTAATCGCCGCGCAGACGCTGATCGTCCTGCACGCGGACATGCTCGGCACCGCGCGCGCACGCGGGCGACAGCCGCAACATGCTCAGCATGGCTCCGCAGAGCGCGAAGCCGACGCCGGTGAGCAGAGCGATCCTGGTTCCTTCGATCGGATAGCGACCCAGGAACAGCGCGACCAGCGCCGCGCCGGTGGTCTGGCCGAGCAGCCGCGCGGTGCCCAGCATGCCGCTCGCGCCGCCGGCGCGCTCGCGCGGAGCGGCGGCGATCATGGTGCGGTTGTTGGGGGTCTGGAACAGGCCGAAGCCGGCACCGGCGAGCGCCATCCGCCAGATCACGTCGAGCGGCGTAGGCGTCGCCGGCAGGAAGGCGAGCGTGCCGAGGCCGCACGCAAACAGCGTGAGCCCGATGCCGCCCAGCAAGCCCGCTGGATAATGCTCGACCAGGCGGCCGGCCAGCGGCGCCGCGAACGCTACAGCGATCGGCCATGGCGTGATCAGGAGGCCCATATGCACCGCCGAATAGCCGAAGCGGCTCTGGAGGTAGAACGGGATCGCAACGAAGGCCAGCATCTGCCCGCAGAACGAGGCGATCGAGGTCGCAATTGAAAGCGCGAACACCGGGATGCGCAACAGGTCGACCGGCAGCAGCGGCGAAGCCACGTGGGTTTCGCGGTAGATCAGCAGCGCGCCGGCGACGATGGCGATGGCAAACTGCACGAGGCAGGTGATGGCGGCCTCGCCATGACCGGACGCTGTCGACGGCCGCGATGCCGATGCCGAAGGTGATCGCGGACAGCCCCGCGCTCTGCCAGTCGAAGGAGTGGCTCGCAGCCTTGGTGTGAGGCAGGCTACGCAGGCCGAAGACGAGTGTCACCAGGCCGAGCGGGACGTTGATGGCGAACAGCCAGGGCCAGCTGCCGAACGCTAGGATGCCGGCGGCGAGCGTCGGGCCGACCGCGGCCGAGAAGGCGACGACGAGGGCGTTGAGCCCGATGCCGCGGCCGAGTTGGCTGCGCGGGTAGGTGAAGCGCACCAGCGCCGCGTTGACGCTCATGATGCCGGCCGCGCCGAACCCCTGCACGATGCGTGCAATCGTGAGGAGCGGCAGCGTGTGCGCCAGCGCGCAGAAGGCCGACGCGAGCGTGAACAGCACCAGCCCCACCAGATAGACGCGGCGATAACCGACGATCTCGCCGAGCGAAGCCAATGGCAGCAGCGAGATCGTGATCGCGAGTTGGTAGCCGTTGACAATCCAGATCGAGAAGGCCGGGCTTGCGTCGAGGTCGGCCGCGATCGTCGGCAGCGCGACGTTGGCGATGGCGCTGTCGACGACCGCCATGATGATGCCGAGCGCAATCGTCAGCACCGCCTGGTTGCGCTGCGGCTGCGGCAGGCCGTCGGCATGCTCGATGGGGGCAGGCGACATGGTGGAGGCGCGCTTGATTCGAGCCGTGGTACATCTCCGAATAGGAAATAGCGAGATGCATCGCAACCCGGCAGGAGACGGACAGTTCCTGCACCGGGAGCGGGTCTCCCGGCGGCGAGGCATGGGCAGGACGGCTTTCGCAGCCTGCCAGGCGATTTCGCGTTTCCGAAGGTGTCTACACCGGCGGCGGATTGCGGTCGGTGAAGGTCGTGCGCTGGTGCCAGTACGGATAGGGCAGGGTCACCTTGCTCGCGGCATCGAGCTTTGCGATCTGATCCTTGGTCAAGGACCATCCGACCGCGCCGAGATTTTCGCGAAGTTGCGTCTCGTTGCGCGCGCCGATGATCAGCGTCGAGACTGTCGGACGCTGCAGCAGCCAGTTCAACGCGATCTGCGAGACGCTCTTGCCCGTTTCCTTCGCGACCTCGTCGATGGCCTCGACGACACGATAGACGTGCTCGTCCGGCACCGGCGGGCCGAACTCGGCCGTCTTGGGTAGGCGGCTTACGTCAGGCTTTGGCTGGCCGCGGCGGATCTTTCCGGTGAGGCGTCCCCATCCGAGCGGCGACCAGACCACGGCGCCGAGCCCCTGGTCGAGGCCGAGCGGCATCAGCTCCCATTCGTAGTCGCGCCCGATCAGTGAATAGTAGGTCTGGTTGGCGACATAGCGCGGAAAGCCGTGCTTGTCGGCGACGCCAAGCGACTTCATCAGGTGCCAGCCGGAGAAGTTCGAGACGCCGACGTAGCGGATCTTGCCGGCGCGCACGAGCCCATCGAGGGTCGCAAGCACCTCTTCAGGCGGGGTGAAGGCGTCGAAGCCGTGAAGCTGGAACAGGTCGATGTAATCGGTGCCGAGCCGGCTCAGCGAAGCATCGATGGCCGCGAGCAGATGTTGCCGTGACGATCCGATGTCGTTGGGGCCGTCGCCGAAGCGGAACGTTGTCTTGGTCGAGATCAAAACCTTGTCGCGGCGGCCCTTGATGGCCTCGCCGAGAACGCGCTCGGACTCGCCGAGCGAGTAGACGTTCGCGGTGTCGAACATCGACACTCCGGCATCGAGGCAGATATCCAGAAGGCGCCGCGCTTCGGCTGCGTCCGTCGTGCCCCACGCAGCGAGGCGGCCGACGCCGCCGAAGGTGCCGGTCCCAAGACTCAAGGCGGGCACCATGAGGCCTGAGCGGCCCAAGCGTCGGTATTCCATCGATATGCTCCTCGGCTGGCCGCTGGTTGAACGGTACGGCCTTGGTGCCGAATGGTAATGCAAGCTGGCGCCGTGTCCTACTCCACGCCCACATACCGGCCTTGCTTGGGAGCGGCCCTAGTCGTGCAGAAGCATGTCGTCGAAGGCTGCGTCAGTCACGCGCGCGCCGGTCGTCGTCGCCGGAAGCCGAGCCGCGCTCCACGTTACAGGTGAGGGAAGGCAGCCGGCGTCACTCTCGCGCGCCTGCCGCGGCAAGAGCGTCAGGGTCCAGCCCACCACGACCAGCACCGCGAGCCGGATCGCGATGATGCCCAGCAAGACCTCCGATCCGCTTGTGTTGGCGTGAGTCCTCATGTGCGCCAGCCTGATCCCGGCGGCAGCACCTGACAATCTGGAATTCACGAGCATTGCCTTTGCCTGAAGCGAAGGCTCCGGCTAATGGCTGCCCCCGGATGTCAATGCCGCAATTGGCTCTGTCTGAAGTCGCGCGGCGACATCCCAAAATGCTCGCGGAAGACGCGACCGAAATGGGAGAGGTCGTTGAAGCCCCAGGCAAAGGCGATCTCGCTGATGTGGCGGTGGGCGAGCACGGGCGAGGCGAGGTCGCGCCTGCATTGAGCGAGGCGCTCACCGAGGAGGTAGCGCTGGAACGAGGTGTCCTCGTCGGCGAGGAGATCGTTGACGTAGCGGGAGGAGATGCCGAGCGCCGCTGCGGTCTCGCACAGCGAGAGGTCGGGATCGGCAAGATAAGCCCGGATATGCGCTTTCAGCCGGTAGAGCAGGGCGGAGCGATGGGTCGAGGACGGCAGCGGCGTCTGGCCTAGCCGCTCGCCCAGCGCCATCGCCAGGACGTCGACCGCCTGTTCCGACAGAGCAGCGGCGTGGAGCGGATCGATCTGATCCGCGCTCTGGCAAAGACGGTAGATGAAATCGTAGGCGATCCTTTGCAGCGGCGAGTCCGGTCCGAAAGTGCTGGCGGTAAGGGCTTCGGTCGCGCCGAGCCGGCGCTGCAGCATCTCGCGCGGCACCTTGAAGATGGTCTGCGTGAACGTGCCGTCGAATTTCAGCTCGTAGGGGCGGGTGGTGTCGTAGAGCGCAAACTCTCCCGGATGCACCACGGCCTCGCGGCCGTCCTGCACCACGCCGCCGGCGCCGCGATTGCCGAGCGCGATCAGGATGAAATCCTGATCCGAGCGCGCGATGCGAGAGGGCGTGCGCAACACGTGCTGACGATCGGAACAGACCTCGGAGCATTCCGCCTTGCCCAGCGGCGCCCGGGTGACCGAGCCGCGAAAGGCGCTGCCAAGGTCGGACTTGCAGTCGAGCCCGACGAAGACGTCGCAGACGATATCCTGCCAGAGCGCAAGCCGGCGGTGGCCGGGGCTGTCGTCCGTGGTGAACTGGATTGGCATCTGCAGAGCCTCCCTTTCACATCCCGTAAAATCGCATGTTGCGCGGATCGCGCCTGACCGAGGCAAATCCCGTACCGCCGTTCCAGTCGAGTTTTCGTGCCGGGGCGGTCGAGCGGGCCTGGTCCGGCTCTGGCCCAATAGACTGCATCGGACGTAGCTTCCGATCAACCGGCAAGGGAGGCGGGAATGGGCATCCAACATCCGAAATACAAGGTCGCGGTGGTTCAGGCGGCGCCCGCCTGGCTCGACCTCGATGCCTCGATCGACAAATCGATCGCCCTGATCAGGGACGCCGCCGAGAAGGGCGCCAAGCTGATCGCCTTTCCGGAGGCCTTCATCCCCGGCTACCCTTGGCACATCTGGATGGATTCGCCGGCTTGGGCGATCGGTCGCGGCTTCGTGCAGCGCTATTTCGACAATTCGCTGTCCTACGACAGCCCGCAGGCCGAGCGGCTGCGCGACGCCGTGCGCATGGCCAAGCTCACCGCTGTGTTCGGCCTGTCCGAGCGTGACGGCGGCAGTCTTTACCTGGCGCAATGGCTGATCGGGCCGGATGGCGAGACCATCGCAAAGCGCCGCAAGCTGCGGCCGACTCATGCGGAGCGCACCGTCTATGGCGAGGGCGACGGCAGCGATCTCGCCGTGCATGCGCGGCCCGACATCGGCCGTATCGGCGCACTCTGCTGCTGGGAGCATCTCCAGCCGTTGTCGAAATACGCGATGTACGCCCAGAATGAGCAGGTGCATGTCGCGGCCTGGCCGAGCTTTTCGCTCTACGATCCTTTCGCGCCGGCGCTCGGCGCCGAGGTCAACAACGCGGCGTCGCGCGTCTACGCGGTGGAAGGATCCTGCTTCGTGCTGGCGCCTTGCGCGACGGTCTCGCAAGCCATGATCGACGAACTCTGCGATCGTCCGGACAAGCACGCGCTGCTGCATGTTGGCGGTGGCTTTGCTGCGATCTACGGCCCTGACGGCAGCCAGATCGGCGACAAGCTCGCGCCGGACCAGGAAGGGCTGTTGATCGCCGAAATCGATCTCGGCGCCATCGGTGTCGCCAAGAACGCCGCTGATCCCGCCGGGCACTATTCGCGGCCCGACGTGACGCGGCTCCTGCTCAACAAGAAGCGATACCAGCGCGTCGAGCAGTTTGCGCTGCCGGTCGACAGCGTCGAGCCCACCGACATTGCCGCGGCGGCGAGCTGATCGTCGGGATCGAGGGAGGGACACGATCATGGAATCCGCAATTCCTCTGCATCTCGAGACCCCGCGCACGCGCCACAAGCGTGTGCCGGACGATTGCCGGCCGCCATATCCGTCCTTCGTGGCGCGCTACAAGCCCGCCGTGAGCCGCGTGTTGATGGCCTATTTCGGCGTTCAATATCGTGGCTCGGCGCCGGCGGTCGCGACGGACGCGCTCGCCGAAATCGCGGAGCGCTTTGCGGCGGAAGACGGGCCCTCGCATTGGGACCGCGCGCAATATGTCGATCAGGCCGGCTACGAGAACGTCGTCTCAGTGGCCTATTGGGACGACATCGCGCGCTTCGACGCCTGGTTCGGACCGGCGCGCGAGGCCTGGACCGGGAAGCAGTTCGAGGGCGTCGGCACCTTTATCGAGGTGCTGCGCCCCACGGTGGCGCGGCACGAGACGCTGTTCTCCTCGCTCGACCGGCCCGAGGGCGTTGCGGTGATTGCGCAGGGCATGAGCGGCGAGGTGCAGGAGCACGCCTATTGGGGCGGCATGCGCGACCGCATCCCGCTGTCGCAGACCGATCCGATGTCGCCGGGCGGCAATCCCGAGCTGATCCGCGACGGCGCGCGGCTGCGCGTGAAAGCGCACGACAATCTCTGCCTGATCCGGTCAGGACAGGATTGGAGCGATACCGAGACCTCGGAGCGAAAGCTCTATCTCGACGACGTCGAGCCGGTGTTGCGCGAGGGGATGGATTTCTTGCGCGATGACGGTCTTGGCATCGGCTGCTACGCCAACCGCTACATGCGCGTGCTTGCAGCCGACGGGAACGCGAGCGAAAAGTCCTACGGCCAAAGCTGGTGGAAGAGCCTGGCTGCGCTGGAGCGGTGGGCGGAATCGCATCCGACCCACGTCAAGATATTCGGCGCGGCGATGAAATATCTGTCGACGCTCGGGCCATCGGCAAAATTGCGGCTCTATCACGAGGTCACTGTGGCCGCGGCGGACGAGCAGTTCTTCGAATATCTGAACTGCCACGCCAAGACCGGCATGCTGGCGGCGGTGGAGACCGTCAGTGCCTAGAACTTAGGCCACGCAGTGAGTGAGCAGCTCGGGATGCGCAGCGCATATGTGATGCGCGCCGGCGTCCCGGAGCTCGGCCTCGCTGCCATAGCCATACAGAACGCCGATCGCCGTCATGCCATTGGTGAGGGCGCCGACCACGTCATGGCTGCGGTCGCCGATCATGATCGCGCTGGCGGAATCGACCTTGGCTTCGTCGAGCGCGTAGCGCAGCAGGTCGCGCTTGTCGACGCGGGTGCCGTCGAGCTCGGAGCCGAACACGCGCTCGAAATACGGTTTTAGTCCAAAATGCTCGACGATGCGGGTGGCGTAAACCGCGGGCTTGCTGGTCGCCACGAACATGCGCGGTGTCGTCGCGGCAAGCGTTGTCAGGGTGTCCATGATGCCGGCATAGGCCTCGTTCTCGAACAGGCCGACATCGCTGAAGCGCTCCCGATAGAGCAGCAGCGCCCGGTCGGCGAGTTCCGCGCTGCCGGTGAGCTTTTCCAGGCTGGCGTGCAGCGGCGGGCCGATGCACCAGGTCAGCTCGTCCTCGCTCGGCACCGCCGCGTTCAGCCGCTCCAGGGCGTACTGGATCGAGCGCGTGATCCCGGGTTTTGGGTTGGTCAGCGTGCCGTCGAGATCGAAATAGATTGTAACCATGTTGCCGCGCCTGGGTTGATACCGCCGTCTATTGCTTGACCTAAACGAGGCCGCGGACCAAGGCAACGCGCAACAATCGTCACGCCGACATCCGCCTTCTTGATATTGCGTATCCCTTAAAGCTCGCTATTCGCGGGAGGGACGCGTAGAGTCGCGCCATCACCGCCCTTCCATTGGCATCAACCGGTGACTGAGGGTCACCAGTGCTCCCGCCGACTGAGCAGGAGCGTGTATGGCTGGATTTCGTCTGGTCGACTGGATCCGCCGGAGAGCGCTTCTTGTCGCATTGATGCTGGGCACACTGTCGCAAGGCGCTGTCGCGGCAGGACCGGACTGCCGCGCGATCGAAAGCACGAGCGAACGTCTCGCCTGCTACGATACTGCATTTCCTCCAAAGGAGAAAAAGCCCGCTGCTGCGGAGAACGATGCGTCCCGTAGTGCCTACAAGGACCCGTTCGTTGCGGAAGAGGCCAAAACCGCAGCGAAGCTGAAGAACATCTGCCGCGGCTGTTGAGGGTTGCTTGTTCGCCGTGTTCTCGTCGACCGGCGAGTCCGGACTAGGATCGAGACAATTTTTTGGGAGAGGCCGGATGAGCGAGCGACTTGAAACTCTGCAGAAGGCCCGTGATCGCATGATCGAGGACAGGGACGCGCATGCGAAAGTGCTGGCCGCTCCCTTTGTGCGCGACACGGCCGAGCGAGCGCGCAACAAGTTTATCGAGATCCAGGCGCTGATCGATGCCCTCGACCGCGCCATCCGGGGCGAATTCCCGGTTCCGGTCAAAACCTAGGGCGATAAGCAGCGACACCAGCGGAGCGTTCATCGCAGATGCCGCTACAGCTTCCTCATTGCTGTCTCGCCCATTCGACGATTGCGGTCGCCTCCGCGCCTGCCTGGGTTTCCCAGGCGGCGATCGCGTCCTTTGCTGCCTTCCGCAGCTCCGTGACAAGGAACGCAGGCGCCGGCTCGGCGATATGGACGCCATTGTCCCGCATGCGCGTATAATTTTCGGATGTGCGATGGGCGAGCAGCGCAAACTGGCTTTGCTCCGTCTCGGCCGCAGCAGCCAGCACCTCGCGCTGCATCGGCTCGGACAGTTCGGCAAATGCGTCGCTGCGGACGAAGGCGATCGAGATCGGCATCGCGTAGTTGATGGCCGTGAAATGCGGCAGGAAGTCCCACAGTTTGCGCCCCGCGCCGCCGTCGCCGGAGGTGAGGAAGGCATTCAGCCGGTGCTCCCTCAGTCCGGCAAGTGCTGCGTCCATCGGCAGGAATTGCGCGTTCGCGCCGGCCGCGCGCATGACCTCGCTGGAATTGGCATCGTAGGCCCGCAAGTTCAGTTTCGGCAGATCGTCGGCGCTGTCGAGCGACCGTTCCGACCAGAGGCCCGTGGCCGGCCAGATCGTCAGATAGAGCAGCTTGAGGCCGCGCGCAGCGAGCGCCTTCTCATAGAGCGGGCGCGCCCGCAAATTGCTGGCGCGGGCGATTTCGACCGATTGCACGAGAAAGGGCAGGGTGGACAATCCGAGCACAGGGTCGAGGCCCGAGAGCGCGCCCGCGAAGGCATCGCCGCCCGCGATCCGGCCGTCCAGCGCCGCGCGCGGCATCTCGCCCGAGTTGATCTTGAGCTCGTTGTCGAAAGCGTTGGTCACGGTCACGAAACCGTGGGTGCGCTCGGAGATGCGGCTGGCGAAGGTCGTCAGCCCGATCCCGGAGATGTTATTCTCAGGATATTCCGTGGTCATCCGCCATTTCACCTGCGCGGCGGCTGGCGCGACGCTCAGGATGATTGCGGCGAGGGCAAGGATCGCGCGGATCCGTTTGGCGGGATATCGCATTGAGAAAAGCAGGTCAGGCAGCATATATTGGCAACTCGTCGAACCATGGCACGATGCCACAACATGGCAGATCATCTTGTTGCACGCCGCGCCGGCGCGCGCCATCACCATGCCTGCACGAGATGGGTGCAGATTGCGTTGTGCATCATCACCGCACTGCTTGTCTCGGCGACACGGGTCGCAGCATGGGACAGCTCGCCTGCAAAGACTGACGTCGCCGTCCCCAGCGTCGAGGAACTCGCGACGCCGCCGGCTAAGTCCGGCGATGCGCGCGAGAGTGACACGCGGGAGTCGATCTGCCTGATTATCGAAGCCGCTGCGCGCGATGCCAATCTGCCGCTGGAGTTCTTTGCCCGCGTGATCTGGCAGGAGAGCCGCTTCCAGGCTGATGCGGTGGGGCCGATGACGCGCAGCGGCGAGCACGCGCAGGGGATCGCGCAATTCATGCCGGGCACCGCGAGCGAGCGAGGACTGCTCAATCCCTTCAATCCGGTGCAGGCGCTGCCGAAGTCGGCGGAATTTCTGAACGAGCTGCGCAATCAGTTCGGCAATCTCGGCTTGGCGGCCGCCGCCTACAATGCCGGCCCGCGCCGGGTCCAGGAATGGCTCGCCGGCACCGGTCCGATGCCGGACCAGACGCGCAACTACGTCTTCGCCATTACCGGCACGAGCGTCGATGCATGGGCCAAGGCCGGCAGCACCGGCAAGGGCCCGCCGAGCTCGCCGCCGACGAGCTGCCGCGATCTGATGGTGCTCCTGAAGCGCGCGCCAAATGCCTTCGTCGCCGAGCTCGAGCAGCATGTGGAGCTCGCGGCCGCAAAGATCTGGGGCGTGCAGCTCGCCGCCGGCTTCGACCGCAACCGGGCGCTGGCGATGTATTCCCGCGCGGTCACGCGGCTAAGCGCCGTGATCGGCGAACGTGATCCGAGCCTGCTGAGCTCGGTGATGCGCAGCCGCGGCACGCGCGCGTTCTACCAGGTGCGCATCGGCGCCGATACGCGGAGCGAGGCGGATGAACTCTGCGGTCGCATCCGCAAGGCCGGCGGGGCGTGCTTCGTGCTGAAGAACCGCGGCGTGAGCGGGTAGGGGCATCTGTCCCAGCGTGCATGCCAGCCCCGCCGCGCGCTTTCTTGACGCGAGGCGCCACTTTGCCCGTTATGCAGGCACGATTCCTCATCCGTCCAAGACTCCCGTGGCGCTTCCTCCGCTCGATTCACCTCAATGGCAAAGTCCCTGGCGCGCCTTTGCGTGGGGACTGCGCTCGATCACGCAGACGATCCTCACCCTCGTCCTGTTCGCGACCTATCTCGGCATTGGTGCGCTCGCCCACGATAGCCATTTCAGCCTGCTATGGGCGCTTTGCTCGACGCTGTTCGTCTGGGCGGGACCGGCGCAGATCATCCTGATCACCACGCTCGGCTCTGGCGCGACCGTCATCCAGTCGGCGATCGCAGTCACGGTCAGCGCCGTCCGCCTGTTTCCGATGGTGGTCTCGGTGCTGCCGCTGATGCGCACGCCGACGACAAAACGGCGCGAGCTGTTTTTCGCGGCGCATCTCACCGCGGTGACACTGTGGGTCGAATGCCATCGCTTCCTGCCGCAGGTGCCGCGTGAGCGCCGGATCGCCTTTGTCAACGGACTTGGCTTCGGTCTCGTCTCGGTGTGTCTCACCGCCAACACGGTCGGCTATTTCCTCGCTGCAAATCTGACGCAGACGCTGGGCGCCGCGATCCTGCTGCTGACGCCGCTGTCCTTCCTGTTCTCGACCGCACGCAACAGCCGCGAGGTCGCCGACGGCGTCGCGCTGGCGCTCGGGGTTCTGCTCTATCCGCTGGCCGCGAAGATGAACTCCGGCCTCGACATCCTCGTCAGCGGCCTCGTGGCCGGCACGATTGCCTATGGCGTGCATTGGTGGCGCGAGGTGCGCGCATGAGCTTTGCACAGCTCATCGGCGACTGGCACGCGCTCGCCGTGCTGTTCGTCGCTGGCGTTGTTCCCAACCAGATATGGCGCATGCTCGGCCTGTGGTTCGGCGGCGGCATCGACGAGGGCTCCGAGCTTCTGGTCTGGGTACGGGCGGTCGCCACCGCGATCCTGGCCGGCGTCATCGCCCAGATCGTGGTCGAGCCGCCCGGGGCGCTTGCGAGCGTGCCGGATGCCTTGCGCTACGGTGCGGTCGGCGCCGGCCTCATCGTCTTCCTGCTGACCCGCCGCTCGATCTTCGCCGGCGTGGTCGCGGGCGAAGTCTTCATGCTGGCCGGTACGTGGTGGTTGGGCTAAAACCGCCGGCGAACAGCAGGGAATTGGAAATATGGTTCGCGAAAACCAGCTCCGCGAGGGTGAAGTCTCTATCGAGCTGCCATCGACGCAAGATGCCGGCCTCGTCTTCATCGGCCGCATCCGCACGCCCTGGACCTCGCGGCTGGAGACCCCGCGGCAAGGCCGGCATGACGGCCCTATATGCCGGCTCGAGATCTTCGAACCGTTCGTGCCGGCGATCAAGGGCGTCGATTTTTACAGCAACCTCGAAGTGCTCTACTGGCTCGACCAGTCGCGCCGCGACATCGTCCTGCAAAGCCCTAAGAACAACGAGAAGACCCGGGGCACCTTCTCGCTGCGCTCGCCGGTCCGGCCCAATCCGATCGGCACGTCGATCGTGAAGCTCGTCGGCATCGAGGGCAATGCGATTCTGGTGCGTGGACTCGATTGCATCGACAACACGCCGCTGATCGACATCAAGCCCGATCGTTGCGAGTTCACCCCGCTGGCCGCACCGCAGCCGGGGGATTTTCAGACGGAGTGAAGGCGCTTCGCTCCATCCGCGTCATTGCGAGGAGCTCTTGCGACGAAGCAATCCAGACTGCCACCGCGGACACAGTCTGGATTGCTTCGCTTCGCGTAACTGCCCAGGTGGCCGTTTGTATTCTCTTGACTGACCACATGTGTTTGTGAGTCAAGGTATGGGTGACGCCGCCAAATTCCTCATTGTCTGTGGACGCCCTGCTGGCCCTGATTGGGGAGTTGCAGGAGCGCAACCTGATGTTGGAGCAGCAGAACGCATTGCTGACGGTGCGTGTGGCCGATCTGGAGCGTCGGCTTGGTCTGGACAGCTCCAATAGCAGCAAGCCGCCTTCGAGCGATGGACCGGGCCAGGCTTCTCGCCGGACACAGAGCCTGCGTGAGCGAGGGTTGAAGAAGCCCGGCGGCCAGCCCGGCCATGCAGGCAAACACTTGAAGCGGTCCGAACGGGTCGATCATACGATCATGCATCGCCCTGTCAGATGCGGGCGCTGCCGAATGGCGCTGGAGGGTGAACAGCTGGAACTTGTCGGCAGCCGTCAGGTGTTCGATCTGCCGGCGCCGGCGCCGCTGCTCGTCACGGAGCATCAGCTCTATCGTTGCAAATGCAGCGGCTGTGGCGCGGTCACGACAGGATCGTTTCCACCCGAGGTAAGGGCGCCGGCGCAATATGGCGTCCGGTTGGCCGCTGTGGTGACCTATCTGTCGGCGGGACAGTTTCTGCCTGAAGATCGGCTCGGGCAAATCCTCTCCGATCTGTTTGGCGTGACCATCTCGGCCGGCACGATCGGACAAATGATCGCCCGGGCTGCCAGCCGGACGCAGGATTTCGCTGCGGCAGTCTGCGAGCAAATCCGCCGGGCACCGGTCAAGCATTTGGATGAGACCGGGTTCTGGGTGGGCGCCACGCCGCAATGGCTGCATGTCGCGGGCACCGCCGGGATCAATGGGCTGGTGCATTATCGCGTCTCACCCAGGCGCGGCGAGGTGCTGACGCAAGCGGCGCATATCGTTGTGCACGACCATTGGACATCCTATTTTCAGATGTCCGGTGTCACGCATGCGCTGTGCAATGCGCATCACCTGCGCGAGTTGACGGCGCTGGTGGACATCGATGGCGAGGCCTGGGCCCGGCGCATGCGCGGGTTGCTCCGCTGCCTGTGCCACGAAGTCAATCTGGCGTCAGAGCATCCAACCGACCAGACAGGCGCGCTGCGTCCCAACAGAATCCGCGCCGCCGAGCGACTTTATGACCGCATTATCCGCGCCGGTATCGCCTGGCACGAGGCGCTACCCGCGCTGCCTCGCGACATCAAGCGCGGGCGGATCAGACGGCGCACGGGCCATAATCTCCTGTTGCGCCTCAAGTTACATAAAGCGGCGGTGCTGCTGTTCCTGCACAACTCGGCGGTGCCGTTTACCAACAACGAGGCCGAGCGCGATGCTCGGATGATGAAATTGCGGCAGAAGATCTCTGCCGGCTTCCGCACCTCACAAGGCGCAGACAATTTCGCCACGCTTCGCACCCTGATCGGTACCGCTCGAAAGCGCGGATGGAACATGCTCGAAACATTGTCCCGATGCCCCACACAACTCATCCACAAACTCAGCGTCGCCTAACCGAGCAAACGGACCTGGGCAGTTACCGCTTCGCTCGCAATGACGAGCCGAGAAACTCAAACCTCCTTCAACGCCGCGATCAGCTTGGTCGCGTTCTCTTCCAGCACCTTGACGTCTTCCTTGCGGCTGGCGGGCGGCAGTAGGGCCACTCCGTCGTGGCGCGGCATCACGTGCATGTGGAGATGAAATACCACCTGTCCGCCGGCCGCCTCGTTGAACTGCTGCACGGTGATACCGTCAGCCCTAAACGCTGTCATCGCAGCGGCTGCGATTTTGTGCGCGCCGCGGGCGACATGGGCGTAGTCATCAGGCTTGATGTCGAGGATGTTGCGGGCAGGGGCTTTTGGAATCACCAGC
Source organism: Bradyrhizobium sp. LM2.9 (assembly GCF_054056555.1). Taxonomy (NCBI): domain Bacteria; kingdom Pseudomonadati; phylum Pseudomonadota; class Alphaproteobacteria; order Hyphomicrobiales; family Nitrobacteraceae; genus Bradyrhizobium; species Bradyrhizobium sp. LM2.9. The sequence goes on along the minus strand of NZ_JBSRYJ010000002.1, from coordinate 2,592,256 downwards.
GTGTGGCCTGGTGCCCGCGGCATGATGTCGAGGAAGGCAAGCACGTGCTCATCCTCGTAGACCTTGTGGCAGGGGAATTCGCCGCGCAGAATTTTTGCAAAGATGTTGTTGGTGTCGTAGGCGGTCATGGCGGCGGCTCCCTGGAATTTCGCGCTACTGTCACCAGCAGCAGTGAACCGATCAAGGCGCCTCGTCGGCGCCTTTGCGGAACGGGCCGAGCTCGGCCAGCTCCCGTCCGGCTTCTGCGACATAGGCGCGCTCGCGCTTGAGGTAATCGTCGATGGCGCGGCGCAAGCCGGGATCGGCGATGAAGTGGGCGGAGTGGGTGGTCCGCGGCAGGTAGCCGCGCGCGATCTTGTGCTCACCCTGCGCGCCGGCCTCGACATTCCCCAGGCCGTGTTTGATGGCGAAGTCGATCGCCTGATAATAGCAGACCTCGAAATGCAGGAAGGGATGATGCTCGACCGCACCCCAGTTGCGGCCGAACAGCGTGTCCGAGCCGATGAAGTTGATCGCGCCAGCGATCCAGCGATCGTTGCGGCGTGCCATGATCAGCAGCACGTCCTGGCTCATGGTCTCGCCGATCAGCGAGAAGAATTCCCGCGTCAGATACGGCCGGCCCCATTTGCGCGAGCCGGTCTCCATGTAGAATTGAAAGAAGGCGTCCCAGGCATCCTCGGTGATGTCTTTGCCCGTGAGCCAGTGGATGGTGACCCCGGCGGCCAGTGCATCGCGCCGCTCGCGCTTGATCGACTTGCGGTGGCGTGAGTTCAGCGTCGCCAGGAAATCGTCGAACGTCGCAAAGCCCGGGTTGTGCCAGTGGAACTGCTGGTCGGTGCGTTGGAGGAAGCCGTGCTTCCCGAGCAGCTTCCACTCCGCCTCGCGCGCGAAGGTAACGTGCACCGAGGAGGCCTTGCTGACGCCGCACAGCGCCACCAGCCCGCTCGCCAGCGCCTCCGTGATGCGCTCGTGGTCAACGCCGTCGCGAACTAGCAGCCGCGGCCCCGTCGCCGGCGTGAAGGGAACCGAGACCTGAAGCTTCGGATAATAGCGCCCGCCGGCGCGCTCATAGGCATCCGCCCAGCCGCGGTCGAAGACGTATTCGCCTTGCGAATGCGATTTCAGATAGCAGGGCGCTACCCCCGCAACGCGGCCGTCGATCTTGGCCACGAGATGCCGCGGCCCCCAGCCGGTGCGGATTGTTGCCGAACCCGATTTCTCGATCGCGGATAGAAACGCGTGGGAGACGAAGGGGTTATAGGCGGGCCTTGAGAGGCCGTGGAAATCGCCTGGAAGCCCGGATAAGGTTCCCTTGCCATGCCCGTTACAAATCTTGCCGGGATTGGCGCAGGCGTCCCAATCGTCCGGCGACACTTCGCCAATGGAAGGTACTGCTTCGAGGGTGATTTCGGATGGTGCCATCGTGCCCAAGATCGTGCATTGCAGCAGCGACTTCAAGAGTGGGAACATCAAGCCTGCGGCACGAAGCCCTCGAAGATCATCTGGTCTGCATATTGCCCGACCCGCGTCCGCTGCTCTGTCGTACGCACGGTCCAGCCTAGCAGGGCGCAGCCGAGCACATTGCGGGCGATCCAGGGCGCCGGGGCCGGGAGGTGGTCGACCTTGAAGGCGACGAAATGCGGCTGGGTCTGGAAGCCGTGGCGCAGGTACAGCATGCTGTCGCGCTGCTCCTGGTTCAGGTAAGCCCAATATTCGTCCTCATAGCTCCGCTGCGCGACGATGCCGCGCGGGAGGGAGGGCAACAGGTCGCGCAGCGCCAGCACCTGGTCGGGATCGAACGACATGCCGACCGCGGGCCCCTGATAGGACGCCAGCACCTCGGCCATCCGCTTCACCAGATTGCGGTCGCCGTCAAAATGGCTTTTGACCTCGATCACCAGCGGCACGCGGCCGGCGACCATGCTGCAGAGGTCGCTGAGCGACATCATCCGCTCGGCCGTGTCCTTGAACGCGACGGCCTTCAGTTCGGCGGCGGTCTTCTCGACCAGCGCGCCGGCGGCTTCGGTCAGGCGGCCCAGCTCATGGTCGTGATGCACCATGGCCTCGCCGTCGGACGACAGCTGGATATCGACTTCGATCGAGAAATTGCCTGCGATCGCAGCCTGAACCGCGCCCGGCATGTTCTCGACGATGCCGCGGGAAATGTCGTGCAGGCCGCGATGGGCGACCGGCCGGGCTGTCAGCCAATCGGGAGCGCGCATTCCGCTCAGGCGACCTCGAACACGCCGTCGACCTCGACCGCCGCATCCGCGGGCAGCGAGGCGACGCCGACGGTGGTGCGGGCATGGCGGCCCTTGTCGCCGAAGGCGGCGACCATCAGGTCGGAGGCGCCGTTGAGGACCTTGGGCCCGTCCAGGAAGTCCGGCGCCGAGTTGATGAAGCCGCCGAGGCGCACCACGCGAACGACCTTGTCGAGGTCGCCCAGCGCCGCCTTGACCTGGGCCAGCAGGTTGACGGCGCAGCCGCGGGCGGCAGCCGCGCCGTCTTCGATGGTCACGCCGGCGCCGAGCTTGCCCTTGGCGATCAGCTTGCCGTCGGGGGCGAAGCAGACCTGACCGGAGACGAACAGCAAATTACCGGTACGCACGAACGGCACGTAATTGGCCACGGGGGTGGGGGCCTCGTGCAGCTTGATGCCCTGTTCCGCCAGCTTCTGTTCGACCGTGCCCGCCATGTTCGACCTCGTTGTCCAAAATCCATCCGCCCGGGCGCATCCGTTGCAGGCCGAGCGCGCCCTGTTTCGCCCATCGTGCCGCCACATGCAAGCAAGCCCAAGGGCCTGCAAGCGGCTGCATTTTGTCGAGGCGGGGCAGGTGGTTCAACTGTAGCCGCAACTTTACGTGAAACGGCCTCAGTTGCGACGCAATGGAACGTTCATTAAAATGTCGGATTTGCGCTTTCCCCAAGGGACCAGACATGCTGCACCTTTTCCGGACTTCGCTCGGTGTGACGGCGCTCGCGGCGGCCGCTTTCGGTCCCGGAGGCGTCGCGCAGGCGGCCAACGGTCCATTCCTCGCGCATCAGGCACTCTACGATTTGAGCCTAGTGAAATCGCGCTCCAATTCGGTCAACAGCGCGCGCGGTCGCATCCTCTACAATTTCGCCGGCAGTTCGTGCGAGGGCTACACCTCCGAATTCCGCCAGGTCTCCGAGCTCGACAGCGGCGAGGGCAAGGTCACGCTCAGCGACCTCCGCTCCAATTCCTGGGAGGACGCCGCCGGCAAAAGCTACCGCTTCAAGATCGAGACGCGGATGAACGAGGCGGATGCCGGCCGGGTCGACGGCTCGGCCGAGCGCGACGGCGACCACATCAACGTCAAGCTGAAGCTGCCGGCGCCGAAGAGCTTTACGCTCGATGGCAAGATCGTATTCCCGACCGAACAGATCCAGCGCATCATTGCCGCCGCCAAGGACGGCAAGTCGCTGCTCGAGCTCTCCGTCTATGACGGCTCCGACGATGGCCAGAAGGTCTACAACACGCTGACCGTGATCGGCCAGCCGATCCCGGCCGAGCGCGAGGGCTCGCCCGATCCGTCGACGTCCGACGAGCACATGAAGTCGCTCAAGCGTTGGCCCGTGACCGTCAGCTATTTCGACCGCGAGGCCCAGCAGAAGGAAGGCGAGCAGACGCCGGTCTACGCGATGGCGTTCGAGCTCTACGAAAACGGCGTCTCGCGCCAGCTCGTGCTCGATTACAACGATTTTGTGATTTCGGGCGCGATGGGCAAGTTCGACGCGAAGGACAGCAAGCCCTGCAATTGAGGGTTCTTTCGTCATTGCGAGCGAAGCGAAGCAATCCAGAATCCCTCCGCGGAAAGATTCTGGATTGCTTCGTCGCAAGAGCTCCTCGCAATGACGGGGCTGGCTCTCCGCTCCCTCTCCAGCTACGCTTCCTCCCAACCACAAACATCCGGGAGGCCAACCATGCCCAAGCTCGATCATCTCCGGCCCAGCGGCCTGCATCACAATCCGGCCTATTCGCACGTCGTCACCGCCACGGGGGCGCGGACCATCTACATCTCCGGCCAGGTGTCGGTGGACGAGGAGGGACGGATCGTAGGCGAGGGCGATCTCGCCGCGCAGACCACGCAGGTGATGCAGAATCTCGGCCACGCGCTGAAAGCGGCCGGCGCGAGCTACGCCAACATCGTCAAGATCACGACCTTCGTCGTGAACTACAAGCCGGAGCTGCGCCCGATCATCGGCAAGGCCCGCTCGGCCTTCTTCGATGGCATGGAACCGCCGGCCTCTACCCTCGTCGGTGTCTCCGCGCTCGCCGCGCCGGAGTGGATGATCGAGATCGAGGCGATCGCGGTGGCGGATTGATTTCGGGCTACGCTCCAGACGCCTCTTGCAAAACAGCCATCGCTTCGTCGGCCCGGTCAGCAGGCACGAAGAGATGGTCGTGATAAAAGGCCGACACAGCGTTCACGCTGATGCCGGCTGCGGCGAGACGCGCCGTGATCGCCGCCAGAAAGCCTACTGCATCGAGTGCGGAGTGAACCGTCAGCGTGATTAGGCGCGAGGCGAACGCGTAGCTTAGGCCTGCTGCTTCGGCCTCTTCGCGAGGGATCACGAGCGTGATGCCCTCCTGTTCGCGAAACGTCAGCAGCGGACTGAGCGCTGCGGGAATCGGCTGGTCTGTGGGGATCGCACAGAACACGAAGATGCCCGGCCGCATCTCCGGATTCATGTATCTCAGCAGCGCGTCGAGATCGCGTTCGCCTGTCATCACTCCTGCGCCTTTTCCGGCCCCTCATAGGCGATGCCTCGGATCACCGCGGCGCTGCCGAATTTTTTACGCAAGCTGTCCACCGCGCGCTCGGCGTGGGCGGCGCGGCGGTCGAGCATGTCGGTGTCGTCGGCGACCGAGCCCTCGCGCAGTGCGCTGACGCCGGCGCCCATCAGGCGGAAGGCGGTGCCGTCGATCTCCTTGGCCAGCATCTCGCGGCAGATCGAGAAGATCTTTGCGGCAAGCTGCGTCGGGGCTGCGATCGATTGCGAGCGCGTACGCTGGCGGAAGTCGGCGGTCTTCAATTTCAACGTGACGGTGGAGCCGGCAAGCTCGCTGCTCTTCAGCCGCGACGACGTCTTCTCGCACAGCCGCCACAGGATTTTCTCCAGCGTCGCGAAGTCGCGGATGTCGGTCTCGAACGTCGTCTCGCTCGAAATCGTCTTGGCGCCCCGATCAGGCTCGACGCGGCGGTCGTCGATGCCGCGCGCGAGCCGCCACAGCCTGCGGCCCTCGCTCGGAAACTGCCGCATCATCTCGATCTCGTCAGCCTTTTGCAGATCGGCGATGATGCGGAAGCCGCGCTGCACCAGCCGCTCCTGCATGGCCGGTCCGACGCCGAAGATAAAGCCGACCGGCCTCGAAGCCAGCATCTCGCGGGCTTCCTCCTGGTCGAGTGCGGCAAAGCCGCGCGGCTTGTCGAGGTCGGAGGCGATCTTGGCCAGAAACTTGTTGCAGGAGAGGCCGACCGAGACGCTGATGCCGATATCGCGCTCGATGTTTTGCGCGAACCGCGCCAGCACCTTGGCCGGGATCATGCCGTGCACCCGCTCGGTGCCGGAGAGATCGAGGAAGGCCTCGTCGATCGAGAGCGGCTCGACCAGCGGCGTCAGCGCCTGCATGGCCTGGCGAACCTCGCGCCCGACCCGGACATATTTGGCCATGTCGGGCCCGATCACCGTCGCGTGCGGGCAGGCTTCCAACGCCTTGTACATCGGCATGGCCGAGCGCACGCCATACGTGCGTGCGATGTAGCAGGCGGCCGACACCACGCCGCGTTTTCCCCCGCCGATGATGACGGGCTTGTCGGCGATCTCAGGATTGTCGCGCTTCTCGACCGTCGCGTAGAAGGCGTCGCAGTCGATATGGGCGATGGTCAGGGTTGCGAGCGCACGGTGGCGGACGACGCGAGGGGAACCGCAGGCGGAACAGCGCCGCAGGCCCAGGCTTTGGATGGCCATGTCCAGATCGGCCGAACAATCCCGGCAAAAGCAGAGAGGCCCGGCCGCCTCCGGAGCGGTCACGGCACGTCGCGCTCCCAATGGCGGTCGCCGAGCGCTTCGCCCAGGACCTGCCGCGCCGCAGCAACGTTGGTCGGATGCAGCTCCGCAGTGTCCGCAAAGGCCTTCACGGTGGCGTCATCGCGCATCACGAAATCGAGCACGCTGAGGAGGAAATTCGGGTCCGAGGCGGCATTGCGCAACATCTCCGGGCCGACCCCCGTCTCGGCCAGGAACAGGCCCAGCCGCTCAGGCTCGCCGGCGACGAAGGATAGCGCCTGAAGCGCAACGATTTCAGCGACTTCGCGGGGGTTGTGAACAGGCTTTTTCACGTGGCCGGTTTGCCTTTCCGTTAACTTTCAGTGTCTACTTTGGAGTCATCATGCCCGAGTCTCGTGCCCAAGTCTTGCGACCCCGGACAAGCAACTGGAAACCACATCGCAGAAAGTCGGCCCCCGGGTTTAACGAAACTCAAGCGAATCTGAGGCTAGTTTGAATCCAGTTTTCGAAGCGCCGGTGAGCGGCGCCTGAGGCGGCACATGTATCGGTCTGTGGACCAAACAGGAGGGCGGGATGGCTAAGACCGTCCTGATCGTGGAAGACAACGAGCTCAACATGAAGCTCTTCCGCGACCTGTTGGAAGCGCACGGCTACCAGACCTCGGGTACCAGCAACGGCTACGAGGCGCTCGACCTCGTGCGCAAGACGCGGCCCGACCTCGTGCTGATGGATATCCAATTGCCGCAGGTCTCGGGCCTGGAGGTGACGCGCTGGATCAAGGATGATCCGGAGCTGCGCAGCATTCCCGTCGTCGCCGTCACGGCGTTCGCGATGAAGGGCGACGAAGAGCGCATCCGCGAGGGCGGCTGCGAAGCCTATTTGTCCAAGCCGATCTCGGTCGGCAAATTTATCGAGACGGTCCGGCGTTTCATCGGATAGGAAGTGAGTTCACAGTGTCCGCGCGTATCCTCGTCGTCGATGACGTTCCTGCCAACGTCAAGCTGCTCGAAGCCCGCCTGTCCGCCGAATATTTCGACGTGATGACCGCCTCGAACGGCACCGAGGCGCTGGAGATCTCGCGCCGGTCCGAATGCGACATCATCCTGCTCGACGTCATGATGCCGGACATGGACGGTTTCGAAGTCTGCCGCCGCCTCAAGACCGATCCGGCCACGCATCACATCCCTGTCGTGATGGTCACCGCGCTCGACAGCCCGTCCGACCGCAACCGCGGGCTGGAGGCCGGCGCCGACGATTTCCTCACCAAACCGGTCTCCGACGTCGTGCTGATCGCGCGCGTGCGCTCGCTGACGCGGCTGAAGATGATGACCGATGAGCTGCGCATGCGCGCCATCACCTCGCTCGAAATCGGCATGCAGGCGCCCGAGCGCACCGCCGTGGCCGACACCGGCAAGGGCGGCCGCATCCTCCTGGTCGACGACCGCCAATCCTCCTACGAGCGGCTGGCGACGATCCTGGCCGCCGAGCACACTATCGACGTCGAGCCGAACCCGACGGAAGCGCTGTTCCACGCCGCCGAGGGCAATTACGACCTCCTGATCGTCTCGCTTGACCTCAACAATTTCGACGGGCTGCGGCTATGCAGCCAGGCGCGCTCGCTGGAGCGTACGCGCCACGTGCCGATCCTGGCGATCGCCGACCCCGAGAACTCGACGCGGCTGCTGCGCGGCCTCGAGATCGGCGTCAACGACTATCTGCTGCGTCCCATCGACAAGATCGAGCTGCTGGCGCGCGCCCGCACCCAGATCCGCCGCCGCCGCTACACCGATCATCTGCGCGACAACGTGCAGAACTCGATCGAGATGGCGATCACCGACGCGCTCACCGGGCTGCACAATCGCCGCTACATGGAGAGCCATCTCGCGACGCTGGCCGAGCAGGCCGCGACCCGCGGCAAGCCGCTGGCGCTGATGATTTTGGACATCGACTACTTCAAGTCGATCAACGACAATTACGGCCACGACGCCGGCGACGACGTGCTGCGCGAATTCGCCGTGCGGGTGCGCAAGTCGATCCGCGGCATCGATCTCGCCTGCCGCTACGGCGGCGAGGAATTCGTCATCGTGATGCCGGAGACCGATCTCCACGTCGCCGGCATGGTCGCCGAGCGGCTGCGCCGCTCGATCGCGGGCGAGCCGTTCGCGATCCACAAGGGCACCAAGCGCATCGAAGTCACGATCTCGATCGGGCTGACCACGTTGGAGCAGAAGGGCGAGGCGGTTGGCGACGTCCTCAAGCGCGCCGACACCGCGATGTATCGCGCCAAGCACGACGGCCGCAACCGCGTGGTGTCGCAGGCCGCGTGAGGCCGCTCGCACAGGGCCGCGCGAAAAAAAACGCGAAAACAACCCCATGCACAGTAGCCGGTGATGGTGAAATCAACGGCTTACGTCGGCCGCAAAACGGCTGATGCAGACAGCAACGCCGTTTGACTCGTCGGGCAAAACAGGGGCATGCTGCTAGCATCCCGAACGTCAACAAACTGCGCCGTCATTCCCCGCGACCCGGCTACGTCAAGGCTTCGCCGAGGTGAGGTCCAGTGGCGCCGAAGCTTTTAGCGTGGGCGGCAGGCGGGGAATCCAGTCCGCCGCAGCGTCTCGGCTCAAGCGTTGCTGCCCGCACCGGTGAACGCGGCCTTAGGATGCGGGTCTCGGTATCCTTGGGGAGCAAACTTGCCGCCGCTGCCGAATGGCTTCGTCTTCCTCGTCGATACCGACGGGGCATTTCTCACGGATGCCGATGGCGCTTACCTGATCGAGGCAGCCTGATGACCATGACTCACACTCTTTCGCCCTTCGCCGTTGGGTGCGCGACTTCCAAGACTTCAAAGTATTCATCGGGTGGGCGCAACTTCATTAAAGCATGTGAATCTGGAGCAAAAGGACCCCAGCTTCAGGGCGGTGAAGCTGGGGCTGTCTTGAGGCTGCCCTTTGGGGAAGGCAGTCGCCCCTTGGCAAAGGGCAACGGGAAAACTTTGCCATCGGCAGGTCGTTCCAAAGCCATTCGTCGGCCGCAGAATTCCCGGATTTGTTGCGGCAAGCCGCTCCCTCAGGGGTATCGGCTCGCTCTCTTCAAAGGACCGCTCTTGGACTTTCCGAGAGCGGCTGTTTCGAATGGCTTGTCAGGCAGCCTTTTCCTTGAGTTGGAAGTCCATGGTCCAAGTAGAATTTCCCGGCTGCCTTCGGAATATCCATATCGTCACGGTCGAACCGGGTGGGATGACGATGCTGTCCCCTTCGTGCATCGTGAATTGACGGATGTTGCTTTCGGTCGCCCAAATCGAATGGGAATAAACGTCCTTGTCGCTGGTCTTTGTGCAACTCAGAACTCCTCCCTTCAAAACGGCGCGGGTGGCGGTCTGGCTGAGGGACGAGTCCATGTGGATGGTAGTCATCGGCAATCTCCAAGGGCATGAAAAACGCCAGATGCTTCCTTGCGTTGTTGTCGCGTGTCAAGCGTCACCTGAGATCTTCCACTTCCTTCAAGCCGCTTGATATGTATCGACAAATCGAAACCGCCGCCGCCCTGGGAGGCGACGGCGGTTCTAGCCAAAGGTCCTAATAAAAGGTGGGGCGGCCACCCAATACTACGCTCCGGTGGCGCATGAGCTTGTTTAATATCGAGGCGGAGCGCAAGCCGTTCCTCTCAGGGACGAAGCCTCAGGCGACGTTCGGCAGGTGGGACGGTTACGAGTGTCAGGACAGATATCGATTTTCGAGACTTCGGAGTTTTTGGCGTCGATCGTAGTGTAGGTGCACCGCAGGCGCGTCGCTCCGCTTCTTTGATCCGAGTTCGAAGTTCTTCCAATTCTGAGAGCTGAGAATTGAGTTCGTTCAACCGTTGGGCAAAAAGGAGACCGGGAGAGTTCTTCATCAATGCCTCCAACACAAAGCCGCTGAAAACTCTTAGCAAAAGAAAGGGCAGGCAGCCGCACTGGGCGGTGAACCGAAGGAAGGTATCGGATTTTAGCCCTGCTTTCTGTGCACTTTTATGAAACTGCTCACATTTTCCGCTGCATTCGAACTTCGACCCTATTGTAGGGCGCCTGTTCGCTCCCTTCAGGAAGCCAAGATGCTTTTCAATCCCTTAACCAGCCTGGAAATTCTTCAGGTTGGTTTGGAGGCACTCCCTGGTGTTGTCGGCGAGAATCCACTGGAGATCTTGGAGTGACCTATCTCGTCATAGAAGGCGCAACATATTTGTTATTTAGGTAAAGGATGATCTCGCCTCGGGTGAAGATAGAGAAGTCTCGCTCACCGAAGGCTTTCTGAAAGGCTCGGCTGCTCTTTGCCAACGGCAGCAGCTTCCAGTCATGTGGCTCGATGAAGACTACGCACACGTCATCCAACCAGGCGAGATTGTCTGTGAAGAGGTCGCTCTCGAATCCTTCGATGTCGATTTTAGCAATAAGCAGCGTTCCGTTTTTTACTTGTTCGAGCGCGTCATCGATGGTCACGATGTCTATTTCGCCCGTCGATGATCGCGCAGTTTCGTGACCCCACGATTGGCCGCTGGAGTTTGAGAGGGTTGCTGAACCCGACTTGGAGCCGATGGCTGCCATAATTGGAATGATGTCGCTGTGACTTTGCGTGTTGTTTTTCAGGACCCCGTAGTTCTTCGGATCGGGTTCAATCGCCACTGTGACAGAGCCTGGATACTTTTCGGAGAACCAGATGCTCGCCAACCCGATATTTGCTCCTGCGTCGACGATTACTGGCGTTTTGCCACTCGAAACAATGTCCGCATGTCTGGCGGCGATCGCCTTCTGTATGACGGTCGTGTTGAACCAGTACTCTTGCTGAACGTAGACCTGACGAAGCGTGAGATAGTCGCTATCACGTCGACGAATGGTGACCCGCGAACTTCCGGGCAGTTGTAGGGAAAGGGGGGGATGTCCCGATCGGTGTTGAACTACGTCGGGCCGACGTTGCCGGAGTGAATGTTACGCGGCCCTCGTGACGTGGGCAACGGGCTTGATCGTCATGCGATCGTGGTGAGCTTGAAGGGCCGCACGCAGAACCGACAATTGCTTATGCGCCTTCAATCGTCGGAAGCCCTTGTTGGCCTCGATCATGCCGGCCGCGACCCATCGCAAGGCCATACCGGCATCCCGCCAGCGTTTGACGTTGCGCGTGACGCGGCGAATGGTGCCCATCATGTTCTCGGCGATGTTGGTACAGGCGAGCGATCGACGAAGCTCCTTCGGCAGCTTCAACCGGACGACAGTCAGGATTTCGTCGAGGCCTTCGAGGATGCTGGCCGCTACGCCGGGCCATTGCTGGTCGAGTCGACGCGCGAGATTGCGGATCAATTTTTCAGCCTTGTCGGCGTCATCGAGCTCCCAGGCCTGGCGCAGCACCCGACGGGTGGCCGCATGATGTTCTTTCGGCAGGCGTTCCACGATGTTGCGCGCCTTGTGGATCTGGCAGCGCTGGATCGCAGCGGCCGAACCGAAGGTGCGGCGGATCGCCTTCGACAACGCTTTCGCGCCGTCGGCGATGAACAGTCTTGGCACCGTCGGGTCGAGCCCGCGCGAGACCAGGTTGTCCAGCAGGGCCTGAACCGTTGCGGCATTCTCGGTCGCCCCTTCCACCAGAGCCAGCGGATGCTTGTTGCCTTCGCCGTCAATCCCGATCGCGGCGACCAGCACGAGATCGTCGCCGAGATGCAGCCCATCGATTTGGACCACTAGAAGGTCGAGCGCGGACAGGTCGGCAGCCATGAAGTCGGCCAGCCGCGCCGCCGACAGCGCTACGAACCTCCGCGAGGCCGCCGACTTCGAAACCCCCGATCCGGGCGGTGCCGGCACGTCACCCTCGGGCAGCCGGACAGCGCGGCCGAACCGGCGCGTCGACACATTGATCAGCATCAGGTTCATCGCCCAGCGACCGAGCCAATCCTCCTGCGCCGCCGTTTCCCAGCTCGGGATCGTGACCTCGCGGCCGTCCACGCCCCGGGCCCGCGGGCGCTCGACCTCGATCTTGCCGCCGTGGAAGCCGATCCGTCCCCGCGTTCGGCCCCAACGGTGCGCCCGCCGCGCCGCGTCGCGACCGTGGCGCAGCCCGCAGGCTGCCGTGACATCCGCCTCCATCATCGTGCCGAGCGCCTCGATCCCTGCCGCAAGGCAGAACCGATCGAAGCTCGCCCGCACTTCTGCAAAAGCTTCGTCCACAGCCCCGGTCGCCGGCGAACCAGCCAGTGTGATATCTCTCGTCATGGCGTTGCTCTCCTTTGTGGAATCAGCACCCCGAGCCTACCGGCTCAAGGTGGGCAACGCCGACCTCTTCAGAAATTCAACAGAACCCGGGACATCCCCGGAAAGGGCGCCTTCGCCGGACATTGATCGAGCGCCCTGCATGGTAGCGTACAATCCTAGAGCATCGAGGTCGTGCGCCAGATGAGTAATTTTGCTCAAGATTCTTGAAATCATGATCGCCCCACTATCTACTGCGGATCAAAGGTTAACTGTTGCCGGCATGCGCCTACTTACTCAAGCCGCGCGGCAGCGGACGTCACCGACGCGAGATCACTTCTCTCACTGTGTATCCCACAGCAAAGCCACTCGCGAAGATCGCCAGAAATACAAATATACCAATCATTGCGTCCAACTAAACTGCACCATCCTAACGTCCTCCGCTGCAATCCCAGCAAGGGCGACCTGTCGGCTTGGTTTAGTCCCTCAGGGATATCGGCTCGCTCTCTTCAGGGGAGCGTCTCTCGGGCATTGGACCGATCTCTTCGTCCCAGCGCTTGGAGAGGTTTAAGGGGAAGCCCACCATCCGTCGGGGAATGACTCCAGCAAAGTCCAATCGACTTGGTTGTCGTTGTCAGGCGGGCTGATAGCTCCTGCATTCCTGCTTGGTGGCGCGTGGCGACGGAGGCGGACAGACAGGGCGCCCGGTTCACGCCTTCGAAGGCGGCGCGAAGCAGGATGTGTCAAGCGTAATGGAGGCACACCGCGGGCGCTTCGCTCTGCTTCTTCGACCAGACCTCGAAGATATTCCAATTCTGAGAGCTGAGAAGTGAGTTCGCTAAGTTGTTGGGCATAAAGGATTGCGCGAGAGCTTTGCATAAATGTCCTCCCCAGCACAAAAACACTATCGGGAAAAAGTAGAAAACTACCATGGGCGAACATCGGATTTCAATACGTCAGGCTCACTGCCTCAGGGCGCTGGTTCGGCCAGCGCGGTCCATGACGCGCTCAGGAAGATGTCGGCTGGCCCGGAGGCGATTGAGTGCTCGGGGGCGACTGCAATGGAGGCACAATGCAAGCGCGTCGCTCCGCCTCTTCGACTTTAAGCCGGAGATCTTTCAGATCTGACAGTTGAGAAGAGAGGTCGTTAAACCGTTCAACAAGAAGGGTCGCGTGATCAGCTTGCATCAACGCCTCCTGAGGTCTGCAGACCAAATTGTCCAGACAGCAAAAGGACCCCAGCTTCAGGGCGGTGAAGCTGGGGCTGTTGAGGCTGCCCTGGGGAAGGCAGCCACCCCTTGGCAAAGGGCAACGGGAAAACTTTGCAATCGGCAAGTCGTTCCAAGCCCATTCATCGGCCCCAGAATTCCCAGATTGTTGACGCAAGCCGCTCCCTCAGGGATATCGGCTCGCTCTCTTCAAGAGATCGAAGGGTGAAGCACGGTGAACTGGGTTGGACGTTCGGGGGCGTGCTCGCCTATCCGGGCTTCTTGCGGCGAGCGGATCGGGTTCTGATCTATCAGCGGCTTCAGGGATACCGGGCCGCCCGCTTGCCTGCCTTCACTGCAGCCTTATCTCCCACATCCACCCCCGCATTCCGCAGCAGCACCTTCGCCGCTTCCTTCGCCGCGCACGCCATCGCGGGGTCGTCACGCACCAGGTCCTGCGCGATCGAGCCGTCGACCAGCAGCACGAGCTGTGTTGCCAGTGCCTCCGCGTCCGTAACGCCGAGTTCGTTCAGCCGGTCGCGAAACCAGACGCGGCGGCTTTCCTTGAAGGCGATTGCGATCTTCTTCACGGCGCGATCCGCCGGGCCAAGCTCGGCGACCGCGTTCACGAACGGGCAGCCGCGAAAATCCTTGGCCGCAAAACGCCGCTCCAGCGAATCGAAGGTGGCGAGGATCTGCTCGGCCGGGGCCTTGTCGGAGGCGCGGGGGGCTGCACGAAGCGGCGTTCGAGATACGCCGCGATCAGCGCGTCCTTGGAGGGGAAGTGGTTGTAGAGCGTGCGCTTGGAGATGCCGATCTCGGCCGCGATGGTATCGACGCCGATGGCGCGAATGCCTTGCAGATAGAACAGCTTGTCGGCGGTCTCGAGGATCCGCTCTTTCATCGTCTGTGGGGCGGGCGGGGGAGCCATGCGGCGGTGAATGTCCTGTTCGCTTGACAGCGCACGCTATCCATAGCCTAAGTACACAGGTCTGTGTAATCAAAATCAACGAGCGATGCAGACGACGGCGCGCGCGCCGCGCCGATGAGGGAGGAGAAAATGCCCCTGCTGCAGGTCCTGCGTCCGACATTGCCTATCCTGATCGGCGCCTCGATCATGCTGACGCTGAGCATGGGGCTGCGGCAGAGCCTCGGCATCTTCATGCAGCCGCTGACGCACGACATTCATCTGTCGATCTCCGACTTCACGCTGGCGTTGGCCGTGCAGAATCTCGCCTGGGGCTTTCTCCAGCCGCCTATAGGCGCGCTGACCGTGCGCTACGGCTTTCGTCCGATCATGATTGCCGGATCGTTCATGTACATCGCGGGCTTGGTGCTGATGGCGACCGCCAACGGGCTCGTCAGCATCATGATCGGCGCCGGCGTCCTGATCGGGACGTCGCTGGCCTGCACCGCGGCTGCGATCGCGATGTCGGTGGCGGCGCGCGCGGTGCCGGCGACGGTGCGCTCCACCGTGCTCGGCATCGTCTCCGGAGCGGGCTCGCTCGGCGCACTGCTGTCGGCGCCGATCGGGCAGATGCTCAACGAGGGATTCGGCTGGCGCGCCGGCCTCGTCGGCTTCGTCGTCATGTCGGTGCTGATGATCCCTGCGGCCTGGTATGCCGGGCGTGTCGACGCGATCCCGCTGCCGAAGCCTTCCGCCGATGACATCGGCGATGCAACGGCCGCGACCGCGGCGAAGACCGCGTTCGGCAACGCGTCCTTCGTGGTGATGACCTGCGCCTATCTGGTCTGCGGCATGCAGCTCGTGTTCCTCACCACGCACCTGCCGTCTTATCTCGCGATCTGCGGCCTCGATCCGATGCTGAGCGCGCAGACGCTGGGCATGATCGGCGGCTTCAACGTGCTGGGATCGCTGTTCTTCGGCTGGGCCGGCCAGCGCTGGAACAAGCTGGCGCTACTCGGCGGTATCTACATCCTGCGCTCGCTCGCACTCGCCTGGTACTTCATGCTGCCTGCGACGCCGGCCTCGACGCTATTGTTCGGCGCGATCATGGGCTTCCTCTGGATGGGCGTCGGCCCGCTGGTCGCGGGCGCGGTCGCCGAGATGTTCGGCTTGCGCTGGCAGGCGATGATCCAGGGCCTCGCCTTCATGAGCCACCAGATAGGCAGCTTCCTCGGCGCCTATGGAGGAGGGGTGATCTACGACGCGCTCGGCTCCTACACCATGGCCTGGCGCATCGGCGTGGCGCTCGGCCTCGCCGGTGGCATCATCCAGGTCGCGTTCGCGCTGATCCGGCCGTCGCAGCCCCCGGCGCCGGTGTTACGGACGGCGTAGGCTATCGTCAGTTTGCGAGCTTTGAACGGACGCCACGCTGCTTGGCACGAACGTTCGTCTGATACGGAAACGGATCGGTAAGCTGAGAACTTTGCTCCAAGCCATTTTCCAATCTCCGCTCAGCAATTACGAGATGCGACGGTAGGATCGAGCGCCTGCCCTGGGAAACAAAAATCGACGAGAACTACGCAAAATAGAAGTTAGAAGAATCTGCCGCATTTGCATAGCTCCCGGTTGCGTCAGTGTGACAAGCTAATCCAGCGGGACACAAACAATGATCCGGGAACGCCTCGGGCCGGCATCGGTTGGGAACGACCAACTCGATTGCTTTGAGGGCCGCTATGCAAGAGGAACACCTGACCATCGACCAGTGCGACGAACTCGCGAAAGCCCTGCGTGAAGATGCCGCTCGCTTACCGCATGGACCGGGGAAAGGGAAAACCTTTTGCAATTGGCGAAGGGTTACCACGCCCTTGCAAACATGAAAAAAATGGTTCTTGCTGCGATGAATTGACTGTGTCCAATGGCCAATGATGTCGGTTATCGGCTCGTTGTCGACATCGAGCGACTCGGCTTCAGCGTCGTCTTCTGCGCGCATAGCGGACGCGACATTTCCAGAAGCACGCGTCCTCGCGCTCTCGCGCCCCGTACGCAGCGCAGCGCTTCTTCAGTGGTGCGCTGCTGAGCCGGGGCCCACGTCTCTGCAGCGTGTTGTGTTGCTTTCTGGGTCCCGGCTCGACGCAGCAGCGTTTCACGCTGCAGCGCGTCCGGGACACGAGAGAGAACGTGCGGGGCGCAGTCGCAGTCCTCGCGCCAACGCCGGGCGTCTGGTTGCCGGCCGCCTTTCCGGAAGCTTTCCGAAATGTGAAAGCGCTTGCATCAGCGCAGACACGGAGAGAGGCACAAATAAAAACGGGGCCCGAAAGGGCCCCCGCAAAACTCAGCAGCGTTTTGCCGATCTTACTTGATCTTGGCTTCGCGGAATTCGACGTGCTTGCGCGCGACGGGATCGTACTTCTTCTTGACGATCTTGTCGGTCATGGTGCGCGAATTCTTCTTGGCGACGTAGTAGAAGCCGGTGTCGGCCGAGGACACGAGCTTGACCTTGATGGTGACCGCTTTGGCCATGTTCTGAACCTCAACAATAAGGGAATCTGGAGCCGGCCAAACGGCCCGCGTTGGGCGGCAACCTAGCCAGAAACCGCGTGTTGTCAAGATTTTAGGGGTCGAAAAGCACTCAAATCGCCCCGATCACCCCTCGAAGAACCGGTTTTTCGGCCGCGGCAGGCCCAGATTCTCCCTCAAGGTGGGCCCTTCATACTCTTTGCGGAAAATCCCGCGCCGCTGCAGCTCCGGCACGACCTTGTCGACGAAGTCGTCGAGGCCGGCGGGCAGGAACGGGAACATGATGTTGAAGCCGTCCGAGCCGCGCCCGACCAGCCATTCCTCCATCTGGTCGGCGATGGTTTTTGCGGTGCCGACGAAGGACAGCCCGCCATAGCCGCCGACGCGCTGGGCGAGCTGGCGCACCGTGAGCTTGTCGCGCGCGGCGAGGTCGACCATGCGCTGCCGGCCGCTCTTGCTGGCATTGGTCTCGGGGATTTCGGGCAGCGGGCCATCGGGATCGAAGCCGGAGGCATCGGTGCCGAGGATGACGGACAGCGAGGCGATGGCGCTGTCGTAGTGCACGCGGCTGTCGAGCAACGCACGCTTCTCCTTGGCCTCGTCGACGCTGTCGCCGACCACCACGAAGGCGCCGGGCAGGATTTTCAGATGCTCGGGGTCGCGGCCGATCTTCTCCATGCGGCCCTTGATGTCGGCATAGAGCTTTTGGCTGTCGGCGAGGCTGCCGCCGCCGGTGAACACTGCCTCTGCTGTCTCGGCCGCAAGCTGCCTGCCGTCTTCCGATGCGCCGGCCTGCACGATCAGCGGCCAGCCCTGCACAGGGCGGGCGATGTTGAGCGGCCCGCGCACCTTCAGATATTTGCCGTTGTGCTCGAGCACATGCATCTTCGCGGGATCGACGAACACGCCGCTTTCGACGTCGCGCACGAAGGCGTCGTCGGCGAAGGAATCCCAGAGGCCGGTGACGACGTCGTAGAACTCGCGGGCGCGCTTGTAGCGCTCGGCGTGCTCCATGTGGTCGTCGAGGCCGAAATTCAGCGCCGCGTCGGGGTTCGAGGTGGTGACGATATTCCAGCCCGCACGTCCGCCGCTGAGATGGTCGAGCGAGGCGAAACGCCGTGCCACGTGATAGGGCTCGTCAAAGGTGGTCGAGCCGGTCGCGATCAGGCCGATGCGCTCGGTGACGGCGGAGAGCGCCGACAGCAGCGTGAACGGCTCGAACGAGGTCACGGTGTGGCTGCGTTTGAGCGCGTTGACCGGCATGTTCAAGACGGCGAGGTGATCGGCCATGAAGAAAGCGTCGAACTTGCCGGCCTCGAGCTTCCTGATCAGCGTCTTGATGTGGCCGAAATTGAAATTGGCGTCCGGCCAGGCCCCGGGATAGCGCCAGGCGCCGGTGTGGATGCTGATCGGGCGCATGAACGCGCCAAGCTTGAGTTGCCGTTGTGCCATCGCCCCGTATCCGTTCCTTGTGTGGTTGAAGAAGACATAGGCACGCCGGGGAACTCCGCCATCGGTCAAGGCGGGAAGATTCTTTTGTTTTTCGCGACGCACTCAGCACAATTCCGTCATTCCGGGGCGCGAGTCTGGAACGACGGCGAGGGGCTATCGAACCGATCCGCCGCTCGCTCCGACCAAGCCATGACTTCGGCTCGTGAGGAGGCCTTCAATGGCAGACGCTATGACCGTGGACGGCAATATCGTCCGCATCGACCGGCCCATGCCCTGGGTCGGGCGGCTGCTGTCATTGCCGCTGCTGGCGGCGAGCGGCTATCTGCTGTGGAATGTCGCGCTCGGCCTGCGCCAGGATTTTGCCGGCTTCGGAAGGCTCGCCGATGATCTCGTGCCGGTGCTGGTGTTCACGGGGCTCGGGCTGCTCGTCGGGATTCCCGGAATCATCCTGTTGACGTTCCGCTATTTCGTCGTGCTGAACGAGACGCTGCGCCAGATCGTCATCACCAGGCAGTTCGGTCCGCTGAATTTTCGCAAGCGTCGCGATCTCGCCGACTATCATTTCATTGGCATCACCGACGACTACGATCTGCAAGCGACGACGTACGACGTCAATCTGTGCGGCAACAAGGGCACTGAGCCGATCGCGCTGATGAGCTTCACCAAGCGCGAGGAAGCCAGCCAACTCGCCAACGAGCTCGGGCGAGCGCTGAACCTTCCCGCGCGCGACTATGTCGGCACCGAGCCGGATGCCGACGAGTAGTCAGCTCAAAATATCCTTCTGCATCTTGCCGCCGTAGAAATGGAAGAACGGCACCGGCGCATCGTGACGGAGCGGGCCGGTAGCAAGGCGCGTGTGGAGTTCGTTGAGTACGTTGCGGGTCATCGGATGCAGATCGGCGAGCGGCTTTGAGCCGAGTTCGACCCAGACCAGCTCGACAAGTTCGGCATCGGCATGGATCACGCCTTCGACGTGATGGGTGATCGCGGAGGCGTCCGCCGTGAAGAAGCGCGTGTCGAACCGCTTGACGCGGCCGGGCGGGGTGATCGCGCGCGCGATCAGGAACAGGCTGGAGGGATCGGGCAACAGGCCAGCATCCGCGAACGGCTTCCAGGCACCTTCGAGTTTGGCTTTGCCCTCGAACTTGTCCTGAATCTTGCGCCCGAGGCAGAGGCCGGTCTCCTCACAGGCTTCGCGGATCGCGGCAATGGCGAGCGACTTCGCACGCGAGGCCGGGGTCTTCGGGCTGCCCTTGGCGAGATTGGCTTCGAGCTCGGCGGTGATCGGCGCCGCGCACGGCACGCGATAATCGTCCTTGTCGACGCGGCCGCCGGGGAAGACGAACTTTCCGGGCATGAACACCACCTTGTCGTGGCGTTTGCCGACCAGGACTTTTGGAACGGCGCCGCTGCGATCGACCAGGATCAGTGTGGCCGCATCCCGGGCACGGAAATAGGGATGGTGGTCGGCTTCCTTGCCCTCGTGGATCTTTGCCTTCTCGGCTGTCTGCGACGTATCCGTCATGTCCTCACCCAAACCGCTTCTTGTTTATTTTGCTTACACCGGCGGAATACCATCCTGTGGGTTCTCGTCAAACCCGTGCATACGCAGAGCCCATTGCAATCCGACCACGGCGCCCTTGACCGGCTGCAGCAGTGCGAGCGAGGCGACGAAGGTGAAGGGCAGATAGGCCGCGAAGCTGATCCAGACCGGCGTGGTGTAGTTGGTCTCGATCCACAAAATAGTCGGCACCACGATGTGGCCGACGATGACGATGACGAGATAGGCGGGCAGATCGTCGGCGCGATGCGGCGTGAAATCGAGGCTGCATCTGGTGCAATTGTCCGCCGTCTTCAGGAAGGCGCGGAACAGCTTTCCTTCGCCGCAGCGCGGGCAGCGGCCGCGAAAGCCGCGCTTCATGGCAGTCCAGACGTCGCGCTTCTCGACGAGGCCGGTCTCGCGGGTCCAGAGTTTTGGGGCTGTGCTTGTTGTCACCACGCCTTGCCCTTCTGTCCTTGGCCTTTTCCCTTGGCCTTTTTGCCCTTACCGGGCTTCTTCTGCTTCTCCGGCTTGCCTTTCTTGGCTGGACTACGCCCGGGATGCGCCTTGAACGAGGGCCGGCGTTGCGGGCCAGATGACCTGCGGTGCCGTGGCGCGGTTTCGCCCGTGGAGGACAGCAGCTCGAAGCGTAACGCGCCTGCGATGGGTGCTGCTTCGATCAGGCGGACGTCGACGACGTCACCGAGCTGATGCATGGTGCCGCTGCGCGTGCCGACCAGTGCGTGGCGGCCTTCGTCATAGTTGAAATATTCCGCGCCGAGGGATCGGATCGGGATCAGGCCGTCGGCGCCGGTCTCGGCCAGCTTGACGAACAGGCCGGCACGCGTGACGCCGGAGACGCGGCCCTGAAAACTCGAGCCGATGCGGTCGGCGAGGTGATGGGCGATCAGGCGGTCGACGGTCTCGCGCTCCGCCTTCATCGCGCGGCGCTCGGTCACCGAGATGTGGGCGGCGACCTCGCCGAGAGTTTCCGGCGTCTCGCTGTCGGGCAACGCGCCGTCGCCGAGGCCGAGCGCGCGGACCAGGGCGCGGTGCACGACGAGGTCGGCATAGCGGCGGATCGGCGAGGTGAAATGTGCATAGCGGCGCAGGTTCAGGCCGAAATGACCGTAGTTCTCTGAGGAATATTCCGCCTGCGCCTGGGCGCGCAGCACGACCTCGCTCACCAGCGGAAAGTGGTCGTGGCCTTCGAGCTGCGCCAGCACGCGGTTGAACAGAGCGGGGCGCAGCGCGCCGCCCTTGGCGAAGGGGACGTCCAGCGTCGCCAGAAACTCGCTGAGCGCGTGGACCTTCTCCAGCGTTGGCTCGTCATGCACGCGGTAGATCAGCGGCAGCGACTTCTTCTCGAGCATCTCCGCCGCCGCGACGTTGGCGAGGATCATGAACTCCTCGATCAGCTTGTGCGCGTCGAGCCGGTCAGGCACGACGACGCGGTCGACCGTGCCATCGCTCTTCAGCAGGATCTTGCGCTCGGGCAGATCGAGATTGAGCGGATCGCGCTCGTCGCGCGCGCGCTTGACGCAGGCATAGGCGGCATAGAGCGGTTTCAGGATCGGATCGAGCAGGGGGCCTGTGGTGTCGTCGGGCCGGCCGTCGATCGCGGCCTGTGTCTGCGCGTAACTCAGCTTCGCTGCCGAACGCATCAGGATGCGGTGGAACGTATGCGAGCGCTTGCGGCCGTCGGGGCCGATCACCATCCGCACCGCGAGCGCGCCGCGCGGCTCGCCCGGCACCAGCGAGCAGAGATTGTTGGAGATGCGCTCAGGCAGCATCGGCACGACGCGGTCGGGGAAATAGACCGAGTTGCCGCGGTCGAGCGCGTCGCGATCGAGCGCGGTGCCCGGCTGGACGTAGAAGCTAACGTCGGCGATAGCGACGTTGACGATGAAGCCGCCTCTGTTGTGGGGATCGTCATCCGGCTGCGCATGCACCGCGTCGTCGTGATCTTTCGCGTCCGGCGGATCGATGGTGACGAGTGGGACGTCGCGCCAGTCCTCGCGGCCTTTCAGGTTGGCCGGTTCCGCCGCTTCGGCTTCGCGCTCTGCCGCGGGGCGGAATTGCAGCGGAATGTCGTGCGCGTAGATCGCGATCAGGCTGATCGCCTTCTCCGACTTGACCGAGCCGAGCTTCTCCTTGATGCGGCCTGATGCCAGGCCGAAGCCGCGCGAGCGGATGATGTCGACGCTGACGAGATCGCCGTCCTGCGCGCCGTGCATCTCGGTCGGGGCGATGTTCAGCTCGCGGTCGGCGGACTTCTTGTCGACGGGGATGATCCGTCCGCCACCTTCGGGCAGGCTGCGGAAGACGCCGAGGATGCGGCTCTTGGTCTTGTCGAAGACCTTGATGATGTGGCCGCGATAGGCCGGGCCTTCGGTCTCATCGGAGCGCTCGACGCGCAGCAGCGCGCGATCGCCGATGCCGGCCGCGGTGCCGGGCCTTGGCCGGCGCGGCATTGTGATGAGGATCTTTGGCGGTTCGCCGCCCTCGACCTCGTCCCATTCGGTGGGGGAGGCGACCAGCTCGCCGTCAGCGTCGCGGCCGGTGATGTCGGCGACCAGCGTCGACGGCAGGCTGTCGGGCTCTGAGATCGTGTGGCGTCTTTTCTTGACGAGGCCGTCGTCGGCGAGCTCGCGGAGCATGCGCTTGAGCTCGACGCGATCGGCGTTCTTCAGGCCGAACTCGCGCGCGATTTCGCGGGTTCCGACCTTTCCGGGATTTGCCTTGATGAAGGCGACGATGGCGTTCCGGTCGGGAAAGCCACGGTCATTGTTACGTTTCACTTAGCCTCTAATTGGTGCCGGCACTCTTCTTGGCCGGAGCTTTGGCGCCAGCTGCCTTGGTCGGCGACGTCTTGATGGCCGAAGTCTTGGCCGACGACGACACGGCGGCGCGCGCCTTGCTGGTGGATTCGGATTTGGGTTTGGCCGCCTTCTTCGCGGCCGGCTTTTTGGTTTTTGGCGCGGCGTCATCGCCGCCCGCGGCCTTCTTGGCCTTGGCCTTGGCCGGCTTCGCCGTCTTCTTCGGTTTCTTGCCGCCACCCTTGGCCGCGCGTTCGTCGATCAGCGCGATCGCCTGCGGCAGCGTGATGGCATCTTTCTCGATGTCGCTCGGGATCGTTGCGTTGACGCCGCCGGCTGTGACATAGGCGCCGTAGCGGCCGCCCTTCACCGTGACGGTGCCGAGGGTGGGATGATCGCCGATCGCCTTGCCGGGATCGGCGCCGAAGCGGCGGCTCGGGCCTTTGGCGATCTTCTCCGCGATCAGCGTGACCGCGCGGTTGATGCCGATGTCGAACACCTCGTCGCCGGCCTCCAGGCTGGCATAGGTTTTCTCGTGCTTCACGAACGGCCCGAAGCGGCCGAGACCTGCCGTGATCGGCTCACCGGTCTCCGGATGCTTGCCGATCTCGCGCGGCAGCGACAGTAATTTGAGCGCAAGCTCAAGCTCGACATCGCCGGGCGAGGTGCCGTTCGGAATGCCTGCGCGCTTCGGCTTCTCGCCTTCGGCATAATCCTTCGCCTCGCCGAGCTGGATGTAGGGCCCGAACCGCCCCGCCTTGACCCAGACATCACGACCAGTATCAGGATCCTGGCCAAGCGAACGGTCGGCGGTCGCCTCGCCGTCGGCGGCAAGCTGACGGGTGTAGCGGCATTCCGGATAGTTCGAGCAGCCGACGAAGGCGCCGAACTTGCCGGCCTTGAGGTTGAGCCGGCCGTTGCCGCAGCTCGGACACTGCCTGATGTCGCCGCCATCCGTGCGCGGCGGATAGATGTGCTGTCCCAGCACCTCGTCGAGCACGTCGAGCACCTGCGCGACGCGCAGATCCTTGATCTCGTCGACGGCGCCGATAAAGCCGGTCCAGAAATCCTTCAGCACCTGCTGCCAGGAGATCTCGTTGTTGGAGACGCGGTCGAGCTGCTCTTCCAGATTGGCAGTGAAGTCGTATTCGACATAGCGGGCGAAGAAGCTTTCGAGGAATGCGACCACGACGCGGCCCTTGTCCTCGCCGTGCAGGCGCTTCTTCTCCAGCTTGACGTAACCGCGGTCCTTCAGGACCTGGAGGATTGAGGCATAGGTCGAGGGTCGGCCGATGCCGAGCTCTTCCATGCGCTTGACCAGCGAGGCCTCGGAGAAGCGCGGCGGCGGCTCGGTGAAGTGCTGGGTGACGGCGAGCGACTGCCGCTTCAGTGCGTCGTTCGGGCTCATCGCGGGCAGGCGGCGCGAGTCCTCGTCCTCCTCGTCGTCGCGGCCTTCCTGATAGAGTGCGAGGAAACCGTCGAACTTCACCACCTGGCCGGTCGCGCGCAGATCCAGCGTGCGGCCGCCGGCTTTCGCCGTGATGTCGACCGTGGTGCGCTCGAGTTCGGCCGATTCCATCTGGCTCGCAATGGTGCGCTTCCAGATCAGCTCGTAGAGTCTCGCCTGATCGGCATCGAGCCTGCGGCTCATGCTGTCGGGGCGGCGGGACATATCGGTCGGGCGGATTGCTTCGTGCGCTTCCTGGGCGTTCTTGGCCTTGGCCTGGTACTGGCGCGGCGCGTCGGGCACGTAGGCGTTGCCGTAATCCTCGCCGATCACCTTGCGCGCCTGCGTGATCGCGGACGGATCGATCTGCACGCCGTCGGTACGCATATAAGTAATGAGTCCGGTGGTCTCGCCGCCGATGTCGATGCCCTCATAAAGCCGCTGCGCGATGCGCATCGTGTGCGCCGGCGCAAAGCCGTATTTGCGGCTGGCTTCCTGCTGCAGCGTCGAGGTGGTGAAGGGCGCCTGCGGATTGCGCCGGGCCGGCTTGGCATCGACGGAGGTAACGGCAAAGGCCGCTGTTTCCAGCGCCTTCTTGAAGTCTTCCGCTTCCGCGCCGGTGCCGATGTCGAGACGCTGGATCTTCTTGCCGTCGGCGCCGATGAGACGCGCCTCGAAGGCATCGCCGCGCGGCGTCAGCAGGGTCGCGACCAGCGACCAGTATTCGCGGGCGACGAACTTCTCGATCTCGAGTTCGCGGTCGCAGACCAGCCGCAGCGCCACCGACTGCACGCGACCGGCCGAGCGGGCGCCGGGCAGCTTGCGCCACAGCACGGGGGAGAGGGTGAAGCCGACCAGATAGTCCAGCGCGCGGCGCGCCATGTAGGCGTCGACCAGCGCGCCGTCGATCTGGCGCGGATTCTTCATCGCGTCCGTGACGGCCTGCTTGGTGATGGCGTTGAACACCACGCGCTCGATCTTGTGGTCTTTCAGCGCGCGTTTCTCTTTCAGCACCTCCAGCACGTGCCAGGAGATGGCCTCGCCCTCGCGATCAGGGTCGGTCGCGAGAATCAGGCGGTCAGCGCCCTTCAGGGATTTTGCGATGTCGTTGAGCCGGCCGGCCGCTTTGGGGTCGATCTCCCAGATCATCTTGAAATTGGCATCGGGATCGACGGAGCCGTTCTTCGCAGGCAAGTCCCGGACATGGCCGAACGAGGCCAAAACCTCGTAGGACGAGCCCAGATATTTGTTGATCGTCTTGGCTTTCGCCGGCGACTCCACAATGACGATATTCATGTAGTTCCAGTAACTTACGGGGAAATTTGGGGCCGAATTCGATGAGATTCGGGTCGGCCGTTTCGTCCCGAACATGGGTGGTGCGACCCTCGCTGTCAAATCGAGGGCTGTTGAAAGCCGTCCCGATGGGAAAAGTTTCATATCGAGAAAGTTGCAAAATACCACCTTTGAGTTGCGGTCGATGTCGGCGTAATGTTTCTGCGGGGATATGGATTCGGGTGGGGTCTGGTGACTAGGCCAGGAAAGAAGCGGGCGCGCGCCGTATCAGGCGCTTCGGGAGGCTCGCGTCACGAGGAACCGGGCGAGGGCGGCGTCGAGGAGGCGGTAGCCTTCATCACCGAGCAGGTCGGCGCATTGCGCAAGCTCGCCGAGCGGCACAAGCTCGACGTGCTGCATTATCTCCTGGGGATGACCAAGCTGGAAGCCGACGAGCATCTGCGGCTGCGGAGCAAGCGCAAGCTGTCGTGAGGGCGCCGGCCAGTATCAGACCCGTCATCCTGAGGTGTGAGCGGCGCGATGCAAAGCATCGCGCCGGGAGCCTCGAAGGATGAGCGGTTGGGATGCAGCCGGGCTGTCATCCTTCGAGGCTCGCCCTGCTTTGCAGGACGAGCACCTCAGCATGACGGTCAAAGATCTGAGCGCGCTGCAGCCGACCGCCGCCGCGGCGCCGGCCGCGGCTTCAGCATCGTATCGGCGGGACTGAGCAGCCGCCCGTCCTCGGCGCGCATTTCGAGCTTCTTCACCGGGCGGCGCTTCTCGCGATCGACCAGAATCGTCGCGATCTCCTCCGGGTGATCGTCGAATTCCTCGCTCCATTGCCGCAGCGCCACCAGGATCGGGAAGGTGCCGCGGCCCTTCTCCGTCAGCACATACTCCTGATACGCGCTGCCGTCGGAAGCGGGGGCGGTTGCCAGAATGCCGTGGTCGACCAGCACGCGCAGGCGCGCGGACAAAATGTTCTTGGCCATGCCGAGCTTGTTTTGAAACTGGCCGAAGCGGCGCAGGCCGAACCGCGCCTCGCGGATGATCAGCAGCGACCACCAGTCGCCGATTGCGTCCAGTGATCGCGCAATCGGGCAGGCATCGCCCTCGAAGCTCGTTCGTTTCACCATCGTCTTCGTTCCGTCGTGCCGTGCGTTTTGACATCAGTCACGCGCTTGTGTGGTTGCATCATAAAACCATAGGCCCTAGATGGCAATCTAGTTTTATGATGCAACCACTGGAGGCGAGCGTGAGACTGAAGAACAAGACGGCCCTGATCACCGGCGGCAACAGCGGCATTGGATTGGCAACGGCGAAACTTTTCGTGGCCGAGGGCGCCAAGGTGGTGATCACCGGGCGCAACAAGGAGACGCTGGAGGCTGCGGCGAAAGAGCTTGGCCCGAACGCGCTCGCGCTCGCTGCCGACGCCACTGACATCGCCGCGACGGAAGCTGCAATCAAGAAGGGCGCCGAAAAATTCGGCAAGTTCGACATCGTGTTCGCCAACGCCGGGATCGCCGGCGGCACGCCGCTCGGTTCGTCGACGCTGGAGGTCTTCGAGAAGGTCATCCGCACGAACCTCACCGGCGTGTTCTTCACAGTTCAGTCGGCGCTGCCCTATCTCAACGATAATGCCTCGATCGTCCTCAACGGCTCGGTGATCTCCGTGCTCGGCATTCCCGGCTACTCGGCTTACGGGGCTGCGAAGGCGGGCGTGCGCGCGATGGCGCGGATCATGGCATCAGAACTGTCGCCGCGCGGCATCCGCGTCAACGTGGTCTCGCCCGGCGCGACCCGTACGCCGATCTGGGGACCTGCGACCGCGACACCCGAAGCCGAGAAGGCGTTCGAGAAGCGGATCTCGCTGTCGACGCCGCTCGGCCGCATTGGTGAAACAGATCACGTTGCGAAGACGGTGCTGTTCCTCGCCTCCGATGATTCCGCGCATGTGCAGGGCCAGGAGATATTCGTCGACGGTGGCGCGGTCGCTTCTCCGAGCGGCGCGCCGATCTATCGCGGCTGATCAATCTTTGCGAAAATTGAATCGGTCGGCGCCGCGGCAAGCGGTTGCGCCGGCCGGTTCCCTCGTCCTGCGAGACGTTTTTCTGAACCTTGCGTGAGGCGTTGAACCTTCGCTTGCGCTGCAAAGACACTTTTTACGGGCAGGGTCACAAGACCCATTTTCAAGGGAACCCGATATGCCGAAGGCAGCTCGCATTTCATCGTCGATTTCGGCACCGCGTATTTACGCCGAACGTTCCGCCATTCCCGCCAAGCGGTCCGACACCTCCGAGTTCATCGGGGTGGCTCTTTTCGCCGGCATCGGTCTGTTCGTTTCGCTCGTCGCCGTCATTCTCGGCGTTCAGGGCGCGTGGTTTTAATTTCGTCGAACTCGCAGCCGCCGCCGGAGTCCGGCAGCGGCTGGTGTCGGCGTAAGCTTTACGCCGCGCGCAAGCTGGTGGCCGCCTCAAGTGCGCCAGCCACCGCTTTCTCGCGGTGATCCGGACCAACCTGAATACCGTCGGCGAAAATGAACTCGGGGCTGGTGATGCCGATGAAGCCGAACACCCAGCGCAGATAGGTTTCGAGATGCTCACCGAGCGCGGCTGGGCCGTAATAGCCGCCGCGCGAGATAGCCACGATCACGCGCTTGTCGCCGGCAAGACCCTGCGGTCCGTTCGCCCCGTAGCTGAACGTCTTCCCCGCCACCAGGACCCGGTCGATCCAGGCCTTGAGCTGGCTGGGAATGGTGAAATTGTACATGGGTGCGCCGATCACGATGATGTCGGCGGCCAGGAACTCGTCCAGCACCGCCGCGCTCGCGGCAAGATCGGGTCCGAGCTCCGCCGGCGCAGGTGCGCCTTGCGCGGCGGCGAGGTGCGAGCCGGAGAGGTGGGCGAGGGGGGTCTGGGTCAGGTCGCGATAGACGATGTCGAGCGACGGTGTCGATTGCCGGAGCCGGTCGACGATAGCGGCGGAGAC
Source organism: Bradyrhizobium sp. LM2.9 (assembly GCF_054056555.1). Classification (NCBI taxonomy): domain Bacteria; kingdom Pseudomonadati; phylum Pseudomonadota; class Alphaproteobacteria; order Hyphomicrobiales; family Nitrobacteraceae; genus Bradyrhizobium; species Bradyrhizobium sp. LM2.9. Next base: position 2,563,859 of record NZ_JBSRYJ010000002.1, on the reverse strand, counting down.
CTGCCGGGAGACGGAGTGGGGGCCGAGCACGCTGGAGTCGAGATGGAGGAGTTTCATTTGGGGTCACCCTGGTATATGTTTGTAACCAGAGCTACATGAGTGACTATCGAAATCCCCGCAAGAACGCACTTTTTTGAGCCATGGGCACATCCCTGAAACCTGCACACATCGATTTGCCTGCCTCACCGAGGCCGGATCCCAACCATGCGGACTGCCGCGGGGTCGCCTCCGTGCTGTCCCGCGTCGGCGACAAATGGAGCGTGTTCGTGATCATGATGCTCGGCGATGGGCCGAGGCGCTTCAACGAGCTCAAGCGCATGATCAACGGCATCTCGCAGCGGATGCTGACCTTGACGCTGCGCGGGCTGGAGCGCGACGGCCTCGTCACGCGCACGATCTTTCCGACCATTCCGCCGCGCGTGGACTACGAGCTGACCGATCTCGGCCGCGGGCTGTCGCAGCCCGTCGAGGCACTCGGCAAATGGGCGATGGACCATCTGGCGCAAATCGAGGCTGCAAGGACGCGTTTCGATCAGCGCAACGAAACCTAAAGCAGCGACACCAGACCACCGCCGTGACGCTCGAGCCGGCCGGCGAGCTCCAGCTCCAGGAGCACGATGCGCACGATCGCGGGCGAGGCGCCCGACATCCGTACGAGATCGTCGATCGTGACAGGCGTGGGGCCGAGCAGGCCGGTGATCTGGTCGCGGTCGTGCCCTTGCGGATCGCTCTCGAACGGCTCGCTGTCGGGTTCTCTCGCCGGATGCATCAGCGGCCGCTCCATGATCGGCTGGATCGCGTTGATGACGTCGGCGGCTTCGGTGACGAGCGTCGCGCCCTGCTTGATCAGATCATTGGTGCCGGCGGCGCGCGGATCGAGCGGCGAGCCGGGCACTGCGAACACTTCGCGGCCCTGTTCGGCCGCCATGCGTGCGGTGATCAGCGAGCCCGAGCGGTGCGCCGCCTCCACCACGACCACGCCGAGCGCTGCGCCCGAGATCAGCCGGTTGCGGCGGGGAAAGTCGCGGGCGCGCGGCTCGTGGCCGAGCGGCATCTCGGAAATCGCCGCACCCTCGTGGTCGAGGATCGAGGCCAGCAAATCGCCGTGCTCGGGCGGGTAGATGCAATCATGTCCGCCGGCGAGCACCGCGATCGTGCCGCTTTCGACGCTGGCGCGATGCGCGGCCTGGTCGACGCCGCGGGCGAGCCCCGAGATGATGATAAAGCCGGCCTCGCCAAGCTCGCGGGCAAGCTGACCGGCGAATTTCAGTCCAGCGCCCGAGGCGTTGCGCGAGCCGACGATGGCGATGATCGGCCGCATTAACGTTGCACTGTCGCCGCGCACGGCGAGCAGCGGCGGTGCATCGTCGAGCGTTGCGAGCCGGGTCGGATAACCATCCTCGCCGGGCGCGAGCCAGGCGATGCCGAACCTGCGGCCTGCGGCAAGCTCGGCCTTCGCCTCGTCGGCGCTGCAGATGCGCGCCGAACGCTGCGCGCCACCACGGCTTGCGAGATCAGGCAGCCGCTCCAGCGCCGCGCGGGCCGTGCCGAAATGATTGACCAGCGAACGGAAGGTGCGCGGCCCGACATTGTCGGAGCGGATCAGCCGCAGGCGGTCGAGCCTGTCGGCCTCGGTCAGCTCCACGCTCGGATTGATGGCGTCCACGGCAGCTCCTTGCAGGCGCAGCATGGAACAACCTGAGGGCGTGGGCAACAGCGACGTGCGCTTGCGCGGTCTCGTCGCGATGCTAAAAGCGATGGCAATAAGAAGGGTATTGCCATGATCTCACTCGCCGATCTCCAGCGCCGCATCGAAGCCGGCGAGCTTTCGCCCGAGGCCGCCATCGCGCAATCGCACGCGGCGATCGAGGCCCGGGAGAAGGAGGTCCACGCCTTCGTCCGTCACGACAAGTCTGCGCAGGCGCAAGCCTCCGGTCCGCTGCGCGGCATCGCGGTCGGGGTCAAGGACATCATCGACACCGCCGATTTCCCGACCGAGATGGGCTCGGAGATCTATCGCGGCTGGCAGCCGCGCGCGGACGCGCCTGTCGTGATGATGCTGAAGCGGGCGGGCGCCACCATCATCGGCAAGACCACGACCACGGCATTCGCCTCGCGCGATCCGACCCCGACGCTCAATCCGCACAATCTCGGCCATACGCCGGGCGGCTCGTCCTCCGGTTCGGCCGCGGCCGTCGGTGCCGGCATGATCCCGCTGGCGCTGGGCACGCAGACCGGCGGCTCGGTGATCCGGCCTGCGGCCTATTGCGGGGCTGCTGCGATCAAGCCGTCGTTCCGGATGCTGCCGACGGTCGGCGTCAAATGCTATTCGTGGGCGCTCGACACGGTCGGCCTGTTCGGGGCGCGCGCGGAAGATCTCGCGCGCGGATTGCTGGCGATGACCGGTCGCACCGAATTCTCCGGCATCGTCGCGGCGAAGGCGCCGCGCATCGGCGTGGTCAGGCAGGAGTTTGCCGGCGCCGTGGAGCCGGCGGCCGAAGAGGGGCTGCAAGCCGCGATCAAGGCCTCCGAGAAGGCCGGCGCCAGCGTGAAGACCATCGATCTGCCGGAGGCGGTGCAGGAGGCCTGGCGCATCCATCCGATCATCCAGGATTTTGAGGCGCATCGCGCGCTCGCCTGGGAATTTTCGGAGCATCACGACGAGATCGCGCCGATGCTGCGCGCCAGCCTCGATGCGACCGTCGGCCTGACGCCGAAGGACTACGACGACGCACGCCGGATCAGCCGCCGCGGCCGCCGCGAGGTCAGTGAATTGTTCGAGGGCGTCGACGTGCTGCTCACCTATTCGGCGCCGGGCACGCCGCCGGCCAAGGACCTCGCCTCCACCGGCGACCCCCGCTACAACAGGCTCTGGACGCTGATGGGCAATCCTTGCGTCAACGTGCCGGTGCACAAGCTCGCGGGCTTGCCGATCGGCGTGCAGGTGATCGCGCGCTTCGGCAACGATCCCGGCGCGCTTGCTGCCGCGTGGTTCCTGGAGAACGCGTTGGCGAAATCAGGCTAGCGCCGGTTCAGGTGCGGGACGAGCGCGTTTGGCCTCCGCGCCTGTCGCGCCTTGCCCGAGCCAGCGCTCCGCGGCCTCGCGCCCGCTCCGGTGCAGCGCGCGAATGAAGCCGCGGCCGAGATCGGTGCATGAGCGCTGCGCCAGCCCGTCGACGAAATCTTCGGCGGCGATCCTGGAGAGCCGCAGCGAAGACGCCGCGTGCGATTGCGTCCATTCGATTGCCGCGATCTCGGCATTGAGGGCGGCATTGGCCGCGATCTGGTCGAGCCGGCGGTCGATCGCGGCGAGCGTGATCGGCACGTAGCTGTCGCGCGCCGGCGTGACCTGGACGAGCAGGATTTCGGAGCTTGTCGTGTCCTGCACGAGCCGCAGCAGCGGCGGATTGCCGCCGAGGCCGCCGTCCCAATAGGCCTCGCCGTCGATCTCCACGGCGCAGTGAACCAGCGGCGGACAGGTCGAGGCCAGCGCGACGTCGGCGGTGATCGCGTCATTGCGAAAAATCTGCTGCTGTCCGTCGCGGATCCGCGTCGCCGCGATCAGAAGCTTCGGGCAACGCGCGTCGCGCAAGGCGGAAAAGTTGATGTCGCGCGACAGCGCCTGCCGCAGCGGATCGAGATCGAACGGATCGAACTGGCCGGAGCGCAGCGTCGGACCGAACGCGACCGAGCTTCCCGCCGGCGAGAAGCCGCCGATCAGCATCAGCGATCGAAACGAGGCCTCGTGCATCAGCCGGATCCAGAACCGGTTCAGCCGCGCGCGCGCGCCTTCACGGCCGCCCTCGGCGAAACCGGAGGCGAGCAGCAGCGCGTTGATGGCGCCGGCACTGGCGCCGCTGATGGTGTCGATCGCGATGGACGGCTCTTCCAGCAGCCGCTCCAGCACGCCCCAGGTGAAGGCGGCGAAGGTGCCGCCGCCCTGGAGCGCCAGCGACAATTTCTGCGGCGGCCATGGGTCGGCGCGGGGCCGCGCCGGCGCAACTGGTGCGGCCGCGATCACGGCCTCAACCGTCAGAGGAGCTTGCGCGATGCGAGCAGGCTGCGGCGCTGGTGGCGAAACGGACACAGGCTTGGGAGCAGGAAACGGCGAGGGCGCACTGGACCAGATGTCCGTCATCGAGAGCAGCCGGCTTGCCGCCGTGCCCTGCAAGCCACCTTCAACGTGCGCGCCGACAATTTTCTCGCTCATTCTGAGCAACCGCGTAGAGCCATGCCCATGATCAGGGCCAGGCCAGGAACCCGTTCCACCATACAGCCGTGATTCGGCGGCAAGTTGCGAACAGCATCTAGGACATAATGCAGAAGGGCCGCTTCGGAATCCGTAGATGCCCGGCTCAGACCTTCTCGCCGATGCGGCTTTCCTTACCCGATTGCAGCCGCTTGATGTTCTCGCGATGCGCGTAGAACAGCAGCAGGGTCAGCACCGCTGATAGCGCAGACAATGCAGGCTGGCCGAACCACCACAGGAACATCGGCGTGATGAAAGCCGCCACCAGCGCCGAGAGCGATGAGTAGCGGGTCGTGGCTGCGGTGGCGAGCCAGAGCAGGCAGAACACCACCGCTGCCGGCCAGATCAGGCCGAGCAGGATGCCGATATAGACGGCGACGCCCTTGCCGCCGCGGAACTTGAGCCAGACCGGGAAGAGATGGCCGAGGAAGGCGCCGAGCCCGGCCAGCATCGCGGCATTGGGGCCTGCGATGTAGCCGGCGATCACGACCGCCGCCGTTCCCTTGAGCGCGTCGAGCAACAGGGTGGCCGCGGCAAGCCCCTTGCGCCCGGTGCGCAGCACGTTGGTGGCGCCGATGCTGCCGGAACCGATCGAGCGGATATCCTGCGTGCCGCCGAGCCTGGTCAGGACCAGCCCGAACGGAATCGAGCCGAGCAGATAGCCGATGACGAAAGCCACCGGCAGGAATGCTTCAAGCCCCATGGCTGAACCTCCAATGGCCGCATCTGAAGGTCGAACAGAGACGCCACGCATGATCTCGGAGGTCAGACATGCTCGTACACCGTCCGTCCGCCGACAATGGTGCGCACCACGCGGCCTGTAAAGCGGGCCTCGTCGAACGGCGTGTTCTTGCAGGGCGATTTGAGGTCGGCGGGATCGACCACCCAGGGGACATCGGGGTCGATCACGATGACGTCGGCCGGGGCACCTGTGCGCAGGGTTCCGCCAGGCAAGCCCAGGATCTCGGCCGGTCGGGTCGACATCGCCCGGATCAGTGTCTTCAATTCCAGCTCGCCATTATGCACGAGCCGCAAGCCCCGCTGGCAGCATGGTCTCGAGCCCGACGGCACCGGGAGCGGCTTCCGCGAACGGCAGGCGCTTGCCCTCGACGTCCTGCGGATTGTGGTCGGACATGATGACGTCGAGAAGGCCGGAGGCGACGGCTGCGACCAGCGCGCGGCGGTCGTCCTCTGTGCGCAGCGGGGGCGACAGCTTCAGGAATGTCCGGTAGGGGCCGATGTCGTTCTCGTTCAGCGCGAGGTGGTTGATCGAGACCGACGCGGTGACGGGGAGCCCGGCATCGCGGGCGCGTTTCAGGACGTCGAGCGAATCCGTGCAGGACAGCGAAGCCGCGTGATAGCGACCGCCGGTAAGCGCGACGAGGCGCATGTCGCGTTCCAGCATCACGGCCTCCGCCGCGTTTGGGATGCCCATCAGGCCGAGCCTCGTGGCGAACTCGCCCTCGTTCATCACGCCTTCGCCGACCAGCTTGGGGTCTTCGGTATAATGCACGATCAGCGCGTCGAAATCGCGCGCGTAGGTCAGCGCCCAGCGCATCACCTGCGCGTTGGTGACGCTCCTGTCACCGTCGCTGAAGGCGACCGCTCCTGCGGCCTTCAGGAGACCGAACTCGGTCATCTCCTCGCCGTGCATGCCCTTGGTGAGCGCCGCCATCGGCAGGATGTTGACGATTGCGGTGTCGCGGGCGCGGCGCATCACGAAGTCGACGGTCGCTGAATTGTCGATGACAGGCTCGGTCTCGGGCTGGCAGATGATGGTGGTGACGCCCCCGGTCGCCGCCGCCTGGCTCGCCGAAGCAAACGTCTCGCGATGGCTGAAGCCGGGTTCGCCGACAAAGGCGCGCATGTCGATCAGGCCAGGGGCCACGATCTTGCCGGAGCAGTTGACGATGTCGGTGCCTTCGGGGACGCCGGCAGCTCCAATGCCGCGGCGGGTCTCGCGGATGGTGCCGTCGGCGATCAGGACGTCGCCGACGCCGTCAAAATCCCTGGAGGGATCGACGACGCGGGCATTGGCAAGCAGAATGGGTCGTCGATCGATCAACATGGGCATCACGCGTTCGGAAGGTTACGGGCGAGCGCTTCCAGCACGGCCATGCGCACGGCGACCCCCATCTCCACCTGTTCGCGGATCAGGGACTGTGCGCCGTCGGCGACCGCCGTGTCGATCTCGACGCCGCGGTTCATGGGGCCGGGATGCATCACCAGCGCATCGGGTTTTGCGTAGGCCAGCTTCTTCTGGTCCAGCCCGAAATAATGGAAGTATTCGGAGGAGGAAGGCACGAAGGAGCCGTTCATGCGCTCGCGCTGCAGCCGCAGCATCATGACGATGTCCGCGCCGTTGAGTCCCTCGCGCATGTCGCGCGCAACCTCGACCCCCATCCGTTCGAGCCCCGGCGGCAGCAGCGTCGAGGGGCCGACGACACGGACGCGCGCGCCCATGGTGTTGAGCAGGATGATGTTGGAGCGGGCGACGCGCGAATGCAGCACGTCGCCGCAGATCGCGACGACGAGGCCTTCGATGCGGCCCTTGTTGCGGCGGATGGTGAGGCCATCCAGCAGCGCTTGCGTCGGATGCTCGTGGGCGCCGTCGCCGGCATTGACCACGGAACCGTCGACCTTGCGGGCCAGCAGTTCCACCGCGCCGGAGGCGTGATGCCGGACCACCAGGATATCCGGGTGCATGGCGTTCAGCGTCACCGCGGTGTCGATCAGCGTCTCGCCCTTTTTCATGGACGAAGAGGACACCGACATATTCATGACATCGGCGCCCAGCCGTTTGCCGGCGAGTTCGAACGAGGATTGGGTCCGGGTGGAAGCCTCGAAGAAGAGGTTCACCTGCGTCCGTCCACGCAGGACGGTGCGCTTCTTGTCAACCTGGCGGTTGACCTCGACATATTCTTCGGACAGGTCGAGGAGGCCGGTGATGTCGGCCGCGGAAAGGCCCTCGATGCCCAGCAAATGCCGGTGGCCGAGGACGAAGGTCGATTTCGATGTCATTAAAACGAGAGCTATAGGCGGGGATGGCTAAGGGGGCAAGGGCCAAAGCCGAACCGGTGAGTTATCCCCTGATCTGTCTTAACGTCACGATGCAGTCCGGAGCCGCAGCGGTCCGTCATGCCCGGGCTTGTCCCGGGCATCCACGTTCTTGCATTGCCGCCGAAAAAAGGGCGTGGATGGCCGGGACAAGCCATGACGATGTGGATGGATCTCGTGAAATCAATTCGAATTGCGCTTGTATTGACGGCGATCTCTTCGAGTGCCCACGCCCAATCGCTTCCCGGCGGTTTCGTCTATTTGCGCGACATCGACCCCAGCATCGTCCAGGACATCCGCTACGCCACCTCGAACAATTTCGTCGGCCGTCCGCTGGCCGGCTATGGCGCCGGTGAATGCGTGGTGAAGCGTGAGGTGGGGCTGCGGCTGAAGGCGGTTCAGCAGGAACTGGCGGGGCAAAATCTCTCGCTGAAGATGTTCGACTGCTACCGGCCGGCGCGGGCCTCGCTCGACATGGTCAGGAGGTGGTCGCAGAACGGCCACGAGACCGCCGCCGAGCGGCGCTACAATCCCAAAATTCCCAAGACGGAGCTGTTCCGCCTCGGCTACATCGCGAGCCGCTCGCAGCATTCCACCGGCGCGGCGCTCGATCTCACCCTGATCGATCTCAAAGCCGACAATTCGGGCAGATACGATCCGTCAAAAAGCTACGCCGATTGCACGGCGCCGGTCGAGGCGCGGCTGCCGGAAGGCAGCGTCGACATGGGCACGGGCTATGACTGCACCGACGTGAAAGGGCATACCGCCGCACCGTCGATCAATCCGGACCAGCGCGCCTGGCGCAGGCGGCTGGTGGCTGCGATGGCGAAGCAAGGCTTTGTGAACTATTCGAAGGAGTGGTGGCATTTTTCCCTGCCGGGGACGGGTGGAGCGGCCTATGATTTCCCGATTCCGCCGCGGCGGAACTGATCCCGCGCCGAGAAACAAGATGACCCAGCCCAGCTTCGCGACTCACGAGGTCTTCAAACCAGTCGCCGCCGCTCGAGGACGTCGATCTGTTCGCCATGGATCGGCCGCTAGTCGAGGCGGTGAAGGCCAATGGCGGCGCGGCGGCGGAACGGGCGCTGTCGGAGTTCGGGAGGCATTGGGGCTCGGCCGCGATGGCGGACCGCGGGCGCGTCGCGAACGAGAACACGCCGAAGCTGCGGACCTTCGATTCCAAGGGCAACCGCCGCGACGAGGTCGAGTTTCATCCCGCCTATCACGAGCTGATGGCGCACAGCGCGCATGCCGGCCTGCACAATTCGACGTGGACGACGGATGGAAAGCCTACGGGCGATGCCGCCGAGGTCATTCGTGCGGCAAAATTCTACATCGCCGCGCAAGTCGAGACAGGGCATCTTTGTCCGATCACGATGACGCGCGCCTCCGTCGCGGCGCTGGTGATGCAGCCGGATCTGCTCGGCAAGGTGATGCCGGTGCTGTCGACGAAGAGCTATGATCCCGCCTTCGCGCCGTGGTGGGACAAGCGCGGCATCACGCTCGGCATGGGAATGACCGAGAAGCAGGGCGGCACCGACGTGCGCGCCAACATGACGCGGGCGGTGCGCGATGGGGATGCCTATCGCATCACCGGCCACAAATGGTTCATGTCGGCGCCGATGTGCGATGCGTTCCTGGTGCTGGCGCAGGCGGAGCAGGGGCTGACCTGCTTCTTCATGCCCCGGTTTGCACCTGATGGCTCGGTCAACGCGATCCAGTTCCAGCGTCTGAAGGACAAGCTCGGCAACCGCTCCAATGCCTCGTCCGAGGTCGAGTTCGTCGGCGCCTATGCGGAAGCCGTCGGCGAGGAGGGCAAGGGCATCCGCACCATCATCCAGATGGTGCAGCTCACGCGCCAGGATTGCGCAATCGCCTCCGTCGGCCTGATGCGCTCGGGGCTCGCGCACGCGCTGCATCACACCCGTCACCGCAGTGTGTTCCAGAAGCATCTTGCCGATCAGCCCTTGATGCAGGCGGTGCTGTCGGACATGGCGCTGCATGTCGAGGCGAGCGTCGCGCTGATTATGCGGCTCTGCCGCGCCTTCGACCGCACGCCGCACGATGCGGCGGACGCCGCCTATATGCGGCTGCTCACGCCCGCGATCAAATACTGGACCTGCAAGAGCGCGCCGGCGTTTCTCTATGAGGCGATGGAGTGCCTCGGCGGCAATGGCTATGTCGAGGACGGCATTCTGGCACGTCACTACCGGGAGGCGCCGGTCAACGCGATCTGGGAAGGCTCGGGCAATGTGATGTGCCTCGACGTGCTGCGCGCGCTCTCGCGCGAGGCGGATGCGGCGATGGCGGTGCTGCAAGGACTTGCGGCTGAGACGAAGGGCTTGTCCGGAGCAGGCGAGGCGATCACTTTCATCGGCGAGAGCTTCCGCCGGGCGGACGGCGAGCGCGTCGCGCGGCTTGCGGTCGAGAAGCTGGCGCTACTTGCCGCAGCCGCCGCGCTCAACGCTGTGTCGCCCCGCCATGCCGAGCTGTTCGCCGTCACTCGGCTCGCGGCCAACCACGCCAGCATGTATGGCGCGGTGGAGCTGGAGAGCGGTGAGGTGCGTGCACTGCTGGAGCGGGCGCTGCCTTGAACGGGGCATGCTGGAACCACATCGTCATGGCCGGCACATCCGTCCGAAGGACGGCGTCGCTTCCGTTCACCTACGTCCCGGGCATGACGGTCGCTCGATAGACTGCTTCTAACGAAAGCCCTTCATGGACTCCCTCAATCCCGACCATCCGCCGCTTACCGTGACCCTTGCGACGCCGCGCGTCTGGAAGTTCCTGGGCACGGCGCTGTGGGGCCTACTCATCTTCGTCGCGATGTTCGTCGGGCAGATCGGCGCCATCGTTCTGCTGGTGGCGCAGCGTGGCCTGCCGATGGACCTCGCCTCGCTTCAGCTCGTCGGCCGCGAGCCGCAGGCGCTTGCGCTGTCGGTGACCATGGGCCTGCCGGCGACGCTGGCCGCGGTGTGGCTGGCCATCCGCATCAAGAAGGCCGCTTTCGCCGATTATCTCGCGCTGCATTGGCCGTCCTGGAAGCAACTCCTGTTCGGCGCCGTCGGGCTTGTCCTGATCGTGGTGGCCTGGGAGACGATGTCGCGGAGCCTCGGCCGCGAGGCGACGCCGGGCTTCATGACCGATCTGCTGAAATCCGGCCGCGACAAGGGCGCAGCCTTCTTCCTGCTATTCGCCTTCAGCGTGGCAGCGCCGATGTCCGAGGAGGTTTTGGCGCGCGGGTTCCTCTACCGTGGCTGGTCGGCGAGCTTCCTGCGCGTGCCGGGCGCGATCGTCCTGTCGTCGCTGGTGTGGACGGCGGTGCATCTGCAATACGACATGTACTTCCTCGCCGAAGTCTTCTCCATCGGCCTGTGGTTCGGCTACATGCGCTACCGCAGCAGCTCGCTCTGGCTCACGATCGTGCTGCACGCGCTGAACAATTTGACGGCGGTGGTGCTGACGATGTGGCTGGGGAGCTAGGCCACCAGCGCGATCGCGATCGCGATCGGCATGGTGATTGCCGCCAGGATCGTTTGCAGCGTGATGATCTGCGCCAGCAATGGCGCGTCGCCGCCCATCTGGCGGGCCAGCACGTAGGCGCTGGGCGAGGTCGGCACCGCCGCGCAGATCGCGATGATCGCGAGGTTGGTGCCTGCTAGCCCGAACCAGACGGCAAGCGCCAGCGCGAGCACGGGCATCAGCACCAGCTTGAACGTTACGCCGATCGTCGCGCCGACGCTCGGGCGGAGCAGGCCTTTGAGCTGCAGGCCGGCACCGGTGACGAGCAGGCCGATGGCGAGCGAGGAGCGGCCGAGCGCATCCGCGACCTCGTGCCAGATTTTTGGCAGCGGCAGATGGCCGACGTTGATGACGAGGCCGATCACGCAGGCCCAGATCAGGGGATTGCGGACCAGCGTCATTACGATCGCGCGGGCAGACTGCTTTTCCGGCGCGGCGTAATGGGCCAGCACCGCGACGCTGAACACGTTGACCAGCGGGATGATCGCGACCATAGCGACCGAGGCGAGGGCCAGCCCGACATCGCCGAACATGTTGGCGGAGACGGAGAGTGCGACATAGGTCTGCCAGCGGGTAGCGCCCTGGAAGATCGAGGTGAAGGCGGGACCGTCGATGTCGAGCCGCGCGAGAGCCGGGCGGAGCGCGAGGCAGAGCAGCGACATCGCGAGCGCCGACAGCAGCAACGCGCCGCCGACGCCGGCGACTGGGACCCTGGACAGGTCGGCCTTCACCAGCGTCTGGATCAGCAGCATCGGAAACAGCACGAAATAGGTCAGCCGCTCCAGCCCGTGCCATTGCGTGTCGAGCCGCATCAGGGTGCGCTTCAGCACGACGCCGAGCACGATGAGGATAAAGACCGGGAGGAGCGCCGCGATCACGACGGCCATGGATCAGTCAGGCCCCGGCGCTGCGCGCAGATTGGCGAGCCGGTCGAGCGCGCCTTGCAGGATGAAGATCGCGGCGTGCTCGTCGATCACCTCGGCGCGCTTGGCGCGGCTGACGTCCATGCCGATCAGTTCGCGTTCGACCGCGGCGGTCGACAGACGCTCGTCCCAGAGGCCGATCGGCAGCGCGGTCAGGCCGGCGAGGTTGCGGGCAAACGCCCGGGTCGATTGCGCGCGCGGGCCCTCGCTGCCATCCATGTTGATGGGCAGGCCGAGCACGAAGCCGACGGCCTTGCGTTCACCGGCAATCGCGAGCAGCCGGGCGGCATCCTGTTTGAAGGCCTTGCGCTGGATGGTCTCGACGCCGGTAGCTAACCGGCGGTCCGGATTGGAGACGGCAACGCCGATGGTCTTGGTACCCAGATCGAGCCCGACCAACCCGCCGCGTTCGGGCCAGTGGGTTGCAGCATCGACGAGAGGCAGGATAAGAGCCGGCATGGGATTAGCGCATATCACGCGTCGCGCTACGGAGTGAACCCGAAACAATGGATGCGCTGACACTATTTGGCCTGTTCGCCGTGACGGCGATGCTGGTCACTTACGCCCTGGAAGACCGCAGCCACTGGTTCGTGCTGCTGTTCGCGATGTCCTGCGTGCTCGGTTCGGCTTACGGCTTCCTGCAAGGGGCCTGGCCGTTCGGCGTCGTCGAGGCGATCTGGGCCGTCGTGGCGCTGCGGCGATGGCGTCTCAGGCCGCGATGACGTCGTCGTTTTTCTTCAGGCAGGCGGCGGAAAACCCGCTGAGCGCGCTGGTTTGATGCCCGGCGCGGCGCTGGATGAAGAGGGTCTCGACGCGCGCATGCGAGGCGCCGAGCGCGTGGATCGTCACGCTGCCGTTGATCGCGCTGCGTTCGACGACCGCACGCGGCAGCAGCGTCACGCCCATGTCGGCGGCGACACAGCCGATCATGCCGTCGAGCGTGCCGAGCTCGAAGCGTGCGGCTGACGGCCAGCCGAACTCGACAAAAATCTGTTCGAGCCGCTGCCGGTAGGTGCAGCCGGTGCGGAACACCAGCGCGGTCGGGCCGGACTCCGGCGTGCCGGCGCGTAGCTCGGCGAGCGTGGCCCAGCGTCGCGCACTGACCAACACCAGCTCTTCGCGGAACGCGCTTGTCGCGGTGAGATCGGCATGCGCAATCGGACCCGCGACGAAGGCGCCGTCGAGCGTGCCTTCGAGCACGCTCGCGACGAGGTCGGCGGTGGGCGCGGTACGCAGGCTCAGCCGGACGGCAGGAAAGCGGCGATGAAAGTCCGCGAGCAATGGCGGCAGCCGCACCGCCGCGGTGGTTTCCATCGAGCCGATCGCAAGCGGTCCCTTCGGCTCGCCGTCGTCGCGGGCGGCAAGCACAGCTTCGCGTGATAATGCGGCCATCCGCTGTGCGTAAGGCAAAAGGCGCTTGCCCGCGCTCGTCAGCGTCATGCCGCGGCTGTGCCGCTCGAATAGCGGCGTGCCGATCTCGGCCTCCAGCGCCTTCACACGCTGGGTGACGTTGGACTGCACGGTGTTGAGCTCTTCCGCGGCGCGGGTGATGCCGCCGGTGCGGGCAACCGCCGCAAAGGTCTGGATGTCGCTGAGTTCCATCGTATCGTTTCGCTTTTGAGATGGTTGCGTTCACTGGAAATCATTTTTCCAGAATGTTATTCAAGCCTAGTGTCCGTGTCCAGCCGGGAGGGAGACTATGCCGATCGTGACATCGCTGACCCAGCTGCTGGGAATCACGCATCCGATCCTGTTGGCGCCGATGGATACGATCGCGGGCAGCCGGCTGACGCGGGCCGTCAGCGAAGCCGGCGGTTTCGGGATTTTGGGTGGCGGCTATGGCGACCGGGCCCGGCTCGAGGCCGAGGCAAAGAGATTGAGCGGGTTTGCGCCATTCGGCATCGGCTTCATCACCTGGAGCCTCGCAAAACAACCTGAACTTCTCGACGTTGCGCTGGATGCCAAACCGCAGGCGATCATGCTGTCGTTCGGTGATCCCGCGCCGTTTGCGGCGCGCATCAAGGCGTGCGGGGCGCGCTTGATCTGCCAGGTGCAGAGCGAGGACATGGCGAAGCAGGCGCTCGACGCCGGTGCGGACATCCTGATCGCGCAGGGCACCGAAGCCGGCGGCCATGGCGCATCGCGCACCACCGTCGATATCGTGCCTGTTATCGTCGATCTCGCGGCCGGGCGCGTGCCGGTCGTTGCCGCCGGCGGAATTGCCGATGGCCGCGGGCTCGCGGCGATGATGATGCTGGGCGCCGCCGGCGTGCTGATCGGAACGCGCTTCTATGCGAGCGTGGAGGCCGACGGTGCGGAGGAAGCGAAGCAGCGCATTCGCGACGCTGATCCCAATGACACGGTGCGCGGCGTTATCGTCGACTGGTCGCGCAGCCTGTTCTGGCCGGCTCCGTTCACCGCGCGAACGCTGGTCAACGATCATATCAGGCGCTGGACCGGCCGCGAGATCGAGCTGATGCAGCGCGCGGCCGAGGTGACCGTTGAGTATGCTGCGGCAAGGGCCGCGGGCAATTTTGAGGTCGCCGCGGTCTTTGCCGGCGAGGCTGTCGGCCTGATCCATGATATTCCGCCCGCCGCCGAGATCGTCGAACGTATCGCGACCGAGGCCGAGCAACTGCTAACCGGCCGGCGTAATTCCATGGCACCGCTTGCCTGAACCACGAGAGAGCAAAACCATGTGGCCTGACCGTCGATTGATCGACCTCTTCAAGACCGAATTTCCGATCGTGCTGGCGCCGATGGCTGGTGTGATGGATGCGGAACTGGTGATCGCCGTCGCGCAAGGCGGTGCGCTGGGTTCGCTGCCGAGCGCGATGCTGTCGCCGGATAAGGCGCGCGAGCAGGTCAATTTCATCCGACAACGCGTCTCCGCGCCGGTGAACATGAACTTCTTCTGCCATACACCGGTCGAGCTCACGGCCGAGGCGGAGGCGCGCTGGAAGCATCGGCTCGCGGGCTACTACAGCGAGCATGGCCTCGATCCCGCCGCACCCATCAATGCCGCAAACCGCGCACCGTTCGACCCCGGCTTCTGCGAGGTCGTGGAGGAGTTGAAGCCGGAGATCGTCAGCTTCCATTTCGGCCTGCCCGAGGACGCGCTGCTCAAGCGGGTCAAGGCGGCAGGATGTCTCGTCATCTCCTCGGCGACCACGGTGAGGGAGGCGGTCTGGCTCGAGCAGCACGGCGCTGACGCGGTGATCGCACAAGGTGCGGAGGCTGGCGGCCATCGCGGCATGTTCCTGACCGACAAGATCTCGGAACAGCCCGGCACCTTTGCGCTGGTGCCGCAGGTGGTCGACGCGGTGAAGGTGCCGGTCATTGCGGCCGGCGGCATTGCGGATGGTCGCGGTATCGCGGCGGCGTTTGCGCTCGGCGCGGCCGGCGTGCAGATCGGGAGCGCCTATCTGCGTTGTCCGGAATCCAAGGTCAGTGCGGCGGCCCGCGCGGCGCTCGCCGAAGGACGGGACGATTCCACCGTCATCACCAATGTCATGACCGGGCGGCCGGCGCGCGGCGTCCAGAACCGTCTGATGCGCGAGGCCGGCCCGATCTCGCCGGATGCGCCGCCATTTCCCCATGCCGCAACGGCGCTCGGACCGCTGAAGGCGGCTGCCGAGAAGCAGGGCAGGGTGGATTTCACCAATCTCTGGGCCGGCCAGGCCCATTGCCTTGGGCCGCGAGGTCCCGGCGGCCGAATTGACCCGGGATCTCGCCAGATTGGCACTTGCCCGGATGAAGGCGCTGGCCGGCTAGTCCCCAGCGCCGGTTGCGGCGCAAAAGCGGCCTCTGCTATACGGCACATAGGTTTTGCCGTGAGAGGCCTTATATTATGTCCGTCGACGCCGCTACCGTCCGCCGCATCGCGCATCTGGCGCGCATTGCTGTTTCCGAAGGCGAGGTTCCGCATCTGCAGGCCGAGCTGAACGCCATGCTCGCCTTTGTCGAGCAGCTCTCGGAGGTCAATGTCGAGGGCGTGGAGCCGATGACTTCGGTCACCCCGATGCAGATGAAGAAGCGGCAAGACGTGGTCAACGACGGCGAGATCGCCGACGATATCGTTGCCAATGCGCCGGCGACCGAAGGTCACTTCTTTCTTGTGCCCAAAGTGGTCGAGTAATTCTCAGGACGCAGTCCGATGTGCATGCTTTGCGACGACGAGAAGGCCTATCAGGCATACATGAACTATCTCGACAAGATGGAGAGGCAGGGCAAGGCTGCCGACCCCAACGTCGCCGTCAATGCCGTGCTCGACGAGATCGAGGCGGCTGCGAAAGCGGCCGCCAAGAAAGACGACCCGGCCAACGACAAGTCCCTGTCTCCGTTCTTCTGCAGCCCGATCAATAAATGACCGATTTGACATCGCTGACGCTCGCCGAAGCCCGCAAGGGCCTCGCGGCCAAGACTTTCACGTCACTCGAGCTGACCGATGCGCATCTGAACGCGATCGAAGCCGCGCGCGTGCTCAATGCTTTCGTCATGGAGACGCCGGATCAGGCGCGGACCATGGCGCGCGAGGCGGATGCCAGGATCCGGAAAGGCGATGCGGGGCCGCTCGCTGGCATTCCGCTCGGCATCAAGGACCTGTTCGCGACCAAGGGCGTGCGCACCACGGCGTGTTCAAAAATCCTCGGCAATTTCGTGCCGACCTACGAGTCCACCATCACCTCGCAGCTCTGGCGCGACGGCGCGGTGATGCTGGGCAAGCTCAACAATGACGAGTTCGCGATGGGCTCGTCGAACGAGACCTCGTGCTTCGGCCCGGTCGGCAATCCCTGGCGGCGCGACGGAAGCAACACGACGCTGGTGCCGGGCGGCTCGTCCGGCGGCTCGGCCTCTGCGGTGGCCGCGCTGCTCTGCATGGGCGCGACCGCGACCGATACCGGCGGCTCGATCCGTCAGCCGGCGGCGTTCACCGCGACCGTCGGCATCAAGCCGACCTATGGCCGCTGCTCGCGCTGGGGCATCGTCGCCTTTGCCTCCTCGCTCGACCAGGCCGGTCCGATCGCGCGCAGCACGCGCGATGCCGCGATGCTGCTGCGCTCGATGGCCGGCCACGATCCGAAGGACACGACCTCGGTCGATATCCCCGTGCCGGACTATGAGGCCGCGATTGGCAAGTCCGTGAAGGGCATGAAGATCGGCATTCCCAGGGAATACCGTCTCGACGGCATGCCGGCCGAGATCGAAAAACTTTGGGAAGCGGGCGCGGCCTGGCTGAAGGCGGCCGGCGCCGAACTGGTCGAGATATCGCTGCCGCATACGAAGTACGCGCTGCCGGCCTATTACATCGTGGCGCCGGCGGAGGCGTCCTCCAACCTCGCGCGCTACGACGGCGTGCGCTACGGTTTGCGCGAGCAGGGCAGGAATATCAACGAACTCTACGAGAACACCCGTGCTGAAGGTTTTGGCGCGGAGGTGAAGCGCCGCGTCATGATCGGCACCTACGTGCTCTCGGCCGGCTATTACGACGCCTACTATTTGCGCGCCCAGAAGGTGCGTACGCTGATCAAGAAGGATTTTTCGAGGACTGCTTCGCCAAGGGCGTCGACGCGATCCTGACGCCGGCGACGCCGTCGGCGGCCTTCGGCATCGGCGAGAAGGGCGGCGCCGACCCCGTCGAGATGTACCTCAACGATATCTTCACGGTGACCGTGAACATGGCGGGGTTGCCCGGCATCGCGGTGCCCGCCGGCAAGGACGCGCAGGGCCTGCCGCTCGGCCTTCAGCTGATCGGCCGGCCCTTCGACGAGGAGACGCTGTTCTCGCTCGGCGAGGTGATCGAGCAGGCGGCCGGCCGCTTCACGCCGGCGAAATGGTGGTGAATATGGCGGCGTATATCGCCAGCCTCGACGGCGCCGCGCCGGCGCCGGATCTCAGCGCGCCGCTCGCCGGCCTGTGGTGGGCCGCCAAGGGCGACTGGGACCAGGCGCACAAAATCGTTCAGGACGAGGGCAGCCGCGAAGCCGCCTGGGTGCACGCCTATCTGCACCGGGTCGAGGGCGACCTCGGCAATGCCGGCTATTGGTACCGCCAGGCCGGCCAGCCGGTGGCGAAGGATTCATTGCAGGCGGAGTGGGAGCGGATCGCTGCCACGCTGCTCGGGAGCGAGACATGAGCACGGCCACGCACAAGCTTCTCAGAGGCGCCACCGGCGACTGGGAGATGGTCATCGGCCTGGAGATCCATGCTCAGGTGACGTCGAACTCAAAACTGTTCTCGGGCGCCTCGACCGCGTTCGGCGGCGAGCCGAACAGTCACGTATCGCTGGTCGACGCCGCGATGCCGGGCATGCTGCCCGTCATCAACGAGGAATGCGTCAGGCAGGCTGTCATCACCGGGCTCGGCCTCAATGCGCAGATCAATCTGCGCTCGGTGTTCGACCGCAAGAACTATTTCTATCCGGACTCGCCGCAGGGCTACCAGATCAGCCAGTACAAGTCGCCGATCGTCGGCGAGGGCGAGGTCGTTGTCGAACTGGACGGCGGCGAGACCGCAACCATCGGCATCGAGCGACTGCATCTGGAGCAGGACGCCGGCAAGTCGCTGCACGACCAGTCGCCAACCCTGTCCTATGTCGACCTCAACCGTTCCGGCGTCGCGCTGATGGAGATCGTATCAAAACCGGACATCCGCGATGCCGAGCAGGCCAAGGCCTATGTGACCAAGCTGCGCTCGATCCTGCGCTATCTCGGCACCTGCGACGGCGACATGGAGAAGGGAAGCTTGCGCGCCGACGTCAACGTCTCCGTGCGCAAGCCGGGCGCGCCGCTCGGCACCCGCTGCGAGATCAAGAACATGAACTCGATCACCTTCATCGGCCAGGCGATCGAGTACGAGGCGCGGCGCCAGATCGAAATCCTCGAGGACGGCGGCGCGATTGACCAGGAGACCCGGCTCTACGACCCCAACAAGGGCGAGACGCGGTCGATGCGGTCCAAGGAAGAGGCGCACGACTATCGCTACTTCCCCGATCCCGACCTGTTGCCGCTGGAGTTCTCGCAAAGCTTCGTCGACGAGCTGAAGGCGAAGTTGCCCGAGCTGCCGGACCAGAAGAAGACGCGCTTCGTCGCGGATCTCGGCCTGTCGGCCTACGACGCCAGCGTGCTGGTCGCCGAGCGCGAGAGCGCGGTGTTCTACGAGACCGTGCTGGACAAGCTCGCCAACCGCGCGCGTGACGGCAAGGTCGCCGCGAACTGGGTCATCAACGAGCTGTTCGGCCGTCTCAACAAGGAAGGCCGGGATATTACGGGCACTCCGGTTGGCGCCGAGCAGTTGGCTGCGATCATCGACCTGATCGGCGAGGGCACCATCTCCGGCAAGATCGCCAAGGATCTGTTCGAGATCGTCTGGCAGGAGGGCGGCGATCCCCGCGCGTTGGTCGAAAGCCGCGGCATGAAGCAGGTGACCGATCTTTCGGCAATCGAAAAGGTGGTCGACGACATCATCGCGGCCAATCCCGACAAAGCCGCGCAGGTCAAGGACAAGCCGCAGTCGCTCGGCTGGTTCGTCGGCCAGGTGATGAAGGCGTCCGGCGGCAAAGCCAACCCGCAGAGCGTCAACGACCTGCTCAAGTCCAAGCTCGGCATCTGACTTCGCGCGTTCGAACGAGGTGACGGACACGCGTCGTCACCTCGCTTTCGGTTCGCGATGGGATGCTCGCGCGCATCCTCGGCGGCAAACTTCATCCTGATCGACCGCGATACGCCGACCGAATCGCCGCACGCGATTCGCGCAAAACGGCGGCTTGCACACGCTCTGACGAGCGCTCGCGGCGTTAATCATGAAAATATTTTCGTTGCCAAAAGTCGCGACTCAGAGTCCGCGAAGCGCCTTCGCGAGGCCGTCGCGGGATTGGAGATGCGCGTCGTCGCGACGATCGCGCGCGATGTGTGCGTGCAGAAAAATACTTGCTGCATAGTGTTTCCTGCAATTGCATCTCTCGCGGAAGCTGATGCGGCGGGCACTCTCCGCGATCGCAAGCACACGTCATGCAGTGCGCTTGCATCGCGCTCGCCAAGCGCACGCGTCTTTGCTCGTCAACACTTCTTTAAGCGAGACGCTGTTTTTTTCGTTGTGTTGGTGTATTCGGGATGAGTGTGCACTCGATCCCCGACTGCATGCAGCGATTAAGCCATCTCACACATCGGAGGGCAACATGGCCAAGAAAGCTAAGAAGGCGAAGAAGGCGAAGAAGGCGAAGTCCGCAGTGAAGAAGACTGCGAAGAAGACCCGCAAGGTCGCGAAGAAGAAGTAACTTCGCTTTTTGAAGTTGCCGGCTCCTAGAGAGCCGGCACGTCATCAGCGCCTCTCAAAAGGTTCTGGTCGACGATAGAGGGTGTCGGCGAGACATCAGGTCAACGGTCGGATCGTTCTCTTCGCGGGTTCGCTCGCTAAGCCCGGTCCGGCAGAAGAAACAAGTTTTCTTCGTTCGGTGCGGCTCTCCGTAAGGAGCTCCGCAATTTCACAGGCGGCCTTCGGGCCAACGTGAAATCTGGTCCTGACGTGTTCGCCGACGCCCTCGTTCTCTTGAGGCCGGGGTATTGCCGGCATTCCCATATCCGGACATTGCTGATCTGACCGCGACGTGGCTGCGCTGACGTGGCTGCTCTGCCTTGGCCGCTCTGCCTCGGGGCAGCCGAGGGCTGCGGCGCAAGTGCACGCTGTTCCCGCGCCGCTTCTCCATTCGCGGTGTCTTCGCCGGGCCCCGCCCGGGCGATCCGGTACGCCGCGGCCTCCCGTGGGACAATTGCTGTCTCTGGAATGCAGGTGACGACAGCGGGCGGGGACGCCACAGGACCCGCGTCACCGTGCGCGATGGTTATCGTTCTCCCAAGATCCCAAGGTAAACCGAATCTGACGAATTGCAGAAGTGCCTGCAAAACAGGGGCTTATTGCATTTATCGCGCGCGCCCCGGGCGGGCGCGTTTACGTCTGCTTCATCGCGATACTTAAACTGCCATTCAAATTTGCCCGCCATCATTACCTCCAACAAGCCGGCAAACGGCTTGGGCAAAAAGACGCTGGGATGAGTTGAACAGTTGATCGGACGGGAGCCGCGCTCGGGGGACGAGACGGCATAAAAAAGGGGATGCGTTATGTTTCAGGGTACTTTCGATCTGGAGACCGCGACACCTATCGACGCAGGCGCGCTGTCGGACGTGCTGTTCGAGCGCGGGATTTATTGGGCGAGCGGACGCTCCGGTCTCGTCGATCTCGTCGCCGCGCATAAATGGTTCAATCTTGCCGCCCTGAAGGGCCGCAAGGACGCCGTGACGCTGCGCCAGGAAATCGCCGGGCAGATGTCGGATGCCGAGATCTCGGCCGCGCAGCGCGATGCGAGGGCGTGGGTCTCGGCCCACTGAGCCCAGCATCACATCCGGGGCGGTGTTTTCGTTTTCATAGCTGAGCCTGATTACGCTGAGTCAAATGTGTTCGTCGTGCCGCCACTGAACCGGCGCGGCGTGAGCGACCCCGACGGGAATGACCCGGCGTGGGTCCGAGACTTACTCAATGGCTGCCTCAATGGCTGCCGATTCAGATCGCGGCCGACGACGGCGATCTGGAACTCGGACGGCCGCGGTGCCGATTGGCCCTCGCATGGGCCGATCTGGCGATCCATCCGCCGGATGCGGACACACCTATATCAGGAGAGCGCGAATCGAGCTGAACTCGTGGCGCTGATCCTTGCGCCGCGCACCGTCTCAACGATCGCTTTCAGATGATGGAACGCACGGATCTTTGATTCTGGGTGGCGGAGAGGGAGGGATTCGAACCCTCGATACAGCTTGAGACCGTATGACGCTTTAGCAAAGCGTTGCCTTCAGCCACTCGGCCACCTCTCCGGTGCGAGCCTTATGCATCTAATTACTTGGGCCGGTCAATTTGGAAGCGCGTGTTTTCGCTCGAATATTCCCAGCGATTTTCGAAACGAAGCGGTTTGCTCCCGGAGCGAGAACATAACGTCGCGACAACGGACACGGCGCTGGACCTTTTGCGGATGTAGCAAGGAGGGTTTCGGTCTCGTTGAACCCGGCTAAATAGTTGAATTTGCTTACAAATTAGGGGAGGCGGCTTGCTCGAGAGAAGCCTGTCAATGATTCGAATCCGTCCCGCCGATTCTGTTAAGCCATTGATTTTATTATTTCTTTCTGCCGTTGCATGTTCGCGCCCGTCTCTCGTAAATCGGCTGACAGGGGTTCGATCTTAGTCAGGCTGCAGGAAGTTCCTTCGCCATTAGTTCGACAACCCGTTCGCCAAACCGAGGAGCCGCCCCCGCGCCGGGCCGTCGTCCTCAATGGGCCTTCCCGGCAGCGAGCAAAGAGGGTGGCCTCTATTCCACGCTGCCGGCGCCGCGGCGCAAATCGGCCTCGATCTGCAAGCGCGTGCCGCCGCCGAAGCGAGCGCGGTAGACCTGAAGGTTCTCCATGATCCGCTGCACGTAGTTGCGCGTCTCGGAGAACGGGATCAGCTCGACCCAGTCGACCGCGTCGACCTTCGGGTCGCGCGGATCGCCGTAGCGATTGATCCACTTCTTCACACTGCCGCGGCCGGCATTGTAGGCGGCAAAGGTCATGATATAGGAGCCGCGATAATCCTCGAGCAGGCCGCCGAGCTCGGCCGAGCCGAGTGTGGCGTTGTAGACCGAATCGTTCTTCAGCCGCCCCAGATCGTAGGTCCCGCCGTGCCGTTTGCAGACATAGCGCGCGGCGTCCGGCGTCACCTGCATCAGCCCATAGGCCTGCGCCGGCGAGACGACTGAGGGGTTGAAGGCGCTCTCCTGCCGCGCGATGGCGTAGACGATGCTGCGCTCGACCTCGGGGCCGATCGGCGTGAACTGCGGAATGCCGTTAACGGGGTAGGCATAGAAATCGAACGGCAGCCCGCGATTAAGCGCGGCCTTGCCGAGCAGCAGCATGCCGCGCGCGTCGTTGTAGCGCTGGGTGAGCTCGCCGAGGCCGGCAAGCGCTTCGGGATCGCCGTTCTCGCCCATGTCGGCGAGAACAGGCACTGCCATCTCGCGCTCGTCGAGCTCGTAGAGCAGTTGCGCGGCGCGCACGATCTCCAGCCGTTCGGCGCCGCGGCCGCGTGGCTGGCTGTTGAGCTCGATCTGCGGCAGGCCGAGCTTGGCGCGTGCGAGCTGGCCGTAATAGCTGGTAGATTGCTCGGCTGCCCGCGCGTAGGCGTTGCGCGCCTCCTGCTGGCGGCCTGCCGCTTCGGCGGCGCGGCCCTGCCAATAGCCGGCGCGCGCCAGCGTGGTCGGATTGACGCTGCCGATCCCGATGCGGGCAAAATGCTGGGTGGCCGCCGCGGGATCGTTGAGGAAGCGCAGCGCGATCCAGCCGGCGGTGAATTCCTGCTCGGTCTTGTAGATGTCGCGCGAGGGCAGGGCCGCATCACGCGCGATCAGATAGGCGGTGCGGAATTCCTCGGTGTCGATCATCTTGCGCGCCAGCAGGCGCCGCTCGATCCACCATTCGTCGAGATTGTAGAGCCGGCCCGGATCCTTCGGTGCCGACAGCATGAGCTGGGCGGCTTCCGCGAATTTCTCCTCTCGGCGCAACAGCTGGATCTTGCTGAAGATGAAGCCGGGATCGCCATGCAGCTCGCGCGGCACGGCCTCGAGCAGCGCGCGTGCGTTCGGCGCTTTCCTGAGGGAGGCGATGCGGGCCTTGGCGAGGGCGACATAGCCGGCACCGAGGCGCTTTGCAGCACGCAGCGCGGCCTCGTTCTCGCTGCCGTAGAGCAGCGTGTCCATCCGCGCCTTCTGATCGCCGGGCGTCAGCAGCGCGCCGAACTGGTCGAGCGCGTTGTTCTCGGTGTCTTCCGACATCGCATCGCTGCGCCAGGCCTCGCGCACCAGACGTTCGGCGTTGGCGCGGTCGCCGCGCGCCAGCATCGCCTTGGCGAGCGTGAAGCGGCCCTTGGCGGACACGGGGGATTCATTCTCGAACCACGACCACGCGACTGAATCGTCGCGCCTGTCGTCCCACATCGCGGCCTCCAGACGCCGGCGCAGGAAGGTCTGCGACGGCCAGCTCGGATTGGCGGACAGGAAGGCGCGGTAGCGCTCCACGGTGGCGCCATTATCCTCGCCGCGCAGGATGATCCATTCCGCGAGTTTTCGCGCCACGGGATCCGACATCGTGGCCGCGGCATTGGTGGCGTCGCCCGACTTGCGCTTGCGCACGAGCTCGATAACGGTCTCCAGCGTGTCCTTGTCGGCTTGCGACGTCGAGGAGGTCGCAGCAACCGCGGCCGGCGTGACCGGCTTGCGCGGCGCGGCATGCTGGCGGGTCGCCGGCGCCAGGACCGGAGGCGCGACGGGCTTGGCGGGGGCCGGGGCGGTCGGTCTGACGGTGGCCGTCACGGACGGCGGGGATGCTGGTTTGGGAGGCGAACCATTGGCGGTCGGCGTTGATTTTGGCGCGGCGGCCGCCGCAGGCCTGGGCTTGTCCTTCGCGGGTTGTTTGCCGGCGTTCTTGCCAGCGTCCTTGCCAGCATTCGTGGCAGGCTTCTTCGCGGCATCCTTGGCGGGGGCGCTGGTCGCACCCTTGCTCGCGCCCTTGGCGGCGTCCTTGGCGGCGTCCTTCGAAGTTTCCTTGCCGGTTCCCTTGGACGACCCCTTTGCAGTGTTCCTGGCGGCTGGTTTCGCGGTGTCCTTCGCCGTGTCCTTGGCCCCTTCCGCGGTCGTCTCATTGGACTTGGCCCAGCCGGCGCAGCCGACCGATAGCCCTGCCATCAGGCACACGGCCAGACCGGTCAATCGCCATGTGGCACGCGGAAAGGAGGTCATGGCGTTCGTCGCCCCGAATCAGTCAATTGGCTCAGACCCAGTTGTACAAGATTTGGCTGTATTTGATTGAATATGCGGACAAAATTCCAACAGCCGCTTACCTTTGCCGGGTTTGCACCACCACAGCGGCAAAATCGCGGCCTAAACGGTGTGTCACACGGAAGCGGGTCTTTTACCGGCGGGATAGACCCGATATGAATGCGGATTGCTCTCGAGATCGCCGCGTACGGAGGAGGAAGTCCATGGCAGCCAAGACGAAATTCCGGGGTTCGTTCACCGCCTTGGTCACGCCGTTCAAGAACGGCTCGCTGGACGAGTCGGCGTTCCGCTCCCTGGTCAACTGGCAGATTTCAGAGGGCACCAACGGCCTGGTCCCCGTCGGCACCACCGGCGAGAGCCCGACGCTCAGCCATGACGAGCACAAGAAGGTCGTCGAATGGTGCATCGAGGAAGCGAAGGGCCGCGTGCCCGTCGTCGCCGGCGCCGGCTCCAACTCGACCAAGGAGGCGATCGAGCTCGCCCAGCACGCCGAGAAGGCGGGCGCGAACGCGGTGCTGGTCGTGACGCCTTACTACAACAAGCCGACCCAGGAAGGCATGTACCAGCACTTCAAGGCGATCAACGACGCGATCGGGATTCCGATCATCATCTACAACATTCCGCCGCGCTCGGTGATCGACATGTCGGTCGACACCATGAAGCGGCTATGGGAGCTGAAGAACATCGCCGGCGTCAAGGACGCCACAGCCAGCATGGTCCGCGTCTCGCAGCAACGCGCGGCGATGGGCGAGGAATTCAACCAGCTCTCCGGCGAGGATGCGACCATTCTCGGTTACATGGCCCATGGCGGGCATGGCTGCATTTCGGTGACTTCGAACGTCGCGCCGCGCCTGTGCTCGGAGTTCCAGGCCGCCTGGGCCAAGGGCGATCATGCCACTGCGCTGAAGCTGCACGACAAGCTGATGCCGCTGCACAACAACCTGTTCATCGAGAGCAACCCGGCGCCGATCAAGTACGCGCTGTCGTTGCTCGGCAAGCTGGACGAGACGCTGCGGCTGCCGATGGTGCCGGTCACCGAACCGACGCGCGTTGCCGTGCGTAGCGCCATGGTGCACGCCGGCCTGATCAACTGAGATCTGGGAATCCGCACTGGCTGGTCCCGTGCGTGACATCGAAGGAAGGGGACGGATATGCTGAAGGAATTCCGCGAATTCGCAATGAAGTGGCAACGTCGTCGATCTCGCCGTTGCCGTCATCATCGGCGCCGCCTTCGGTGCCATCGTGACGTCGATGGTCAACGACATCATCATGCCGATCATCGGTGCAGCCACCGGCGGCCTGGATTTCTCCAACTACTTCGTTGGACTCTCCAAGCAGGTCACGCAGACCAATCTTGTCGAAGCCAAGAAGCAGGGTGCGGTACTGGCCTATGGCAACTTCCTCACCTTGGTCGTGAACTTTGTCATCATCGCTTTCGTGCTGTTCATGGTCATCCGCACCATGAACCAGTTCAAGCGCAAGGACGAGGCCAAGCCCGCGGAGCCGCCGAAGCCGTCAGCGGAAGTCGCGCTCTTGACCGAGATCCGCGATCTCCTCAAGAAGTCTTGACGCGCGCGCTTCATCCAAACTGTTAGCGTCCTCGCGCGTCTCGATCAGGTTTCTTTGCCAGGTTTTTGAATGTCATGGCCGATAAGAACGAACGTCCTATCAAGGTCATGGCGGAAAATCGCAAGGCCCGCTTCAACTACGCCATCGAGGACACGGTCGAGGCCGGCATTGCGCTAACCGGCACCGAGGTCAAGTCGATCCGCAGCGGCAAGAGCACGATCGCGGAATCCTACGCCGATTCCAAGGACGGCGAGATCTGGCTGATCAACGCCACCATTCCGGAATATCTCCAGGGTAACCGCTTCAATCACGAGCCCAAACGGCCGCGAAAGCTGCTGCTGCATCGCAAGCAGATCAACAAGCTGATGGGCGCGGTCGATCGCGAAGGCATGACGCTGATCCCGCTCAAGCTTTACTTCAACGAGCGCGGTCGGGCCAAATTGCAACTCGCGGTCGCAAAGGGCAAGAAGCTGCACGATAAGCGCGAAACCGAGAAGAAGCGCGACTGGAGCCGGGAGAAGGGCCGCCTGCTGCGGGCGAGGGGCTAGCGAGATGACTCAGAAAAACCTGCTTGAGGTCGACTGGAGCCGGATTCCCGCCCCCGCAGATGACGGCGGCGCGGCGCATCTGAAAGGCATGACGCTGCCCGCGATCAGCCTGCTCGCGACCGACGACACTTCGGTGACGCTGTCGGCGCTCTCCGGTCGCACCGTGGTGTTCGCCTATCCACGCACCGGCGAGCCCGGCAAAATCTCGCTCGTCGACGATTGGGACATGATTCCCGGCGCCCGCGGTTGCACGCCGCAGACCTGCGCGTTTCGCGATCTGTTCGCCGAACTGAAGGCCGCCGGCGCCGCGCAGGTGTTCGGCCTCTCGACCCAGAGCAACGCGTACCAGACCGAGATGACCTCGCGGCTGCATCTGCCGTTCCCGGTGCTGTCGGACGAGAAGCTGGCGCTCACGCGCGCCCTGAATTTGCCGACCATGGAGGTCGCAGGCCTCACGCTGATCAAGCGCCTCGCGTTGATCGTCGACGACGCAGAGATCACGCATGTGTTCTATCCGGTGTTCCCGCCCGACCGGAACGCCGGCGATGTCCTGGACTGGTTGAAGGCCAATCCGGCCAAGACCTAGTCGAGATCCGCCTTCACCTTCGCGAACACGGAGCGGAACATGTCCGGCGTCAGCACGCGGGTGTTCGTGTTGTAGCGCGAGCAGTGATAGCTGTCGTAGAGCCTGAACGCGCCGGCCTGGTGCACCGCGCCGTGGCCGAAGGGGGCTTGCGATGCCTTCAGGTTCAGCGGCTTGAGCACAGTGTCGTGCGCAATGCGTCCGAGGGCGATGATCGCGCGCAGGTTCGGCATCGTTGCGAGATTCGCCAAGAGAAACTGGCGGCAGGTGTGGATCTCGACCGGCAGCGGCTTGTTCTGCGGCGGCACGCAATGCACCGCATTGGCGATCCGGCAGTCGACCAGCTTCAGGCCGTCGTCGGGACGCGCCTGATATTTGCCCTTGGCGAAACCGTATTCGAGCAGCGTGGCGTAGAGCAGGTCGCCGGCATAATCGCCGGTGAAGGGACGGCCGGTGCGGTTGGCCCCCTGCATCCCCGGCGCGAGCGCCGACGATCAGCAGGCGCGCCTTGATGTCGCCGAAAGGCGCAACCGGCGCATTGTGCCACAATGGCTCGCGCGCACGGTTGGCCTCGCGAAAGGCAACCAGGCGCGGACAGAGCGGACAGTCACGGTCGGGGACGACTGTGAGGGGCGGGCGGCTTGGCCGCGCCGCCTCACTCGTCGAGGTCGTCATCGCCCCTCGGCGCCATCGTCGTCGCGCGCTGGAGGAATTGCGGGGCATGATGGCGCGGCTCGCGCTCACCGCGGTCACGCGGGGCGGGGCGTTCGGACGGGTCACGGCCGAGCTTGGCCTGCAGCTCGACGAGGTCGGTGAAGACGTCGGCCTGGCGGCGCAGCTCGTCGGCGATCATCGGCGGCTGGCTGGCGATCGTGGAAATCACGGTGACCCGCACGCCGCGGCGCTGAACGGCCTCGACAAGGGAGCGGAAGTCGCCGTCACCCGAGAACAGCACCATCTGGTCGATGTGTTCGGCGAGTTCCATGGCGTCCACGGCGAGCTCGATGTCCATGTTGCCCTTGACCTTGCGGCGGCCGGAGGCGTCGATGAACTCCTTGGTCGCTTTGGTCACGACCGTGTAGCCGTTGTAGTCCAGCCAGTCGATCAGGGGGCGGATCGAGGAGTATTCCTGATCCTCAATGATCGCGGTGTAGTAGAATGCCCGCGTCAGTGTCCCGCGGCTCTGAAATTCCTTCAGAAGGCGCTTGTAATCGATATCGAAGCCGAGAGTTTTCGCCGTCGCGTAGAGATTGGCTCCGTCGATGAAGAGCGCGATCTTGTCGGTAGAGGAAGGTGACATTCAGTTTGCTCGCGTAGAGTTCGTGATTGATCGTTTATTGTTGGCGTGGCGACAGCAAGCCGCGCAGTTCTAAAGTCCCGCCGAAACCCGTCGAAACCGCAAATCCGGAGAAGCCGGGGCAATCAAGGTATAGTTATGGCGGACTTGCATACACCCCGCGCCGCCCTCGATGGCAGCCCGGGAAAACCACCCATCCCAGCCCCAATGTGGGCGTAGCAGAGCTGTTTGGCGAGGCCAAATTACAAATTGGCCTTGCGAAACCGTCCCGGCCCCTATAACTAGCGCCAATCATCCACATATTTCGTCCCACCCACAACGGAGCGACAGTCCATGGCTCGCGTCACCGTAGAAGATTGTATCGACAAGGTCGACAACCGGTTTGACCTGGTCCTGCTGGCCGCCCACCGTGCCCGCATGATTTCGTCTGGTTCACAACTAACGGTTGACCGCGATAACGACAAGAACCCTGTTGTGTCTTTGCGTGAAATTGCTGACTCGACCATCTCGCCGGAGGACCTCCGCGAGGAGCTGGTGCACTCGCTGCAGAAGTTCGTCGAGGTCGATGAGCCGGAGCCGGACACTGTGCCGCTGATCGGTTCCGCCGGTGCAAGCGTAGACGCGGACGATACCGAAGTCGCGGTCGAGCGCATGACGGAAGAGGAGCTCCTGAAGGGTCTCGAAGGCCTCGCGCCACCCGAGGAGCAGCCCGAGGAGGACGAATAGATCGTCCCGTCGCAGTCATCGACTTCTTGTGATCTTGTCAAAGGCCCGAACCGTTGTTCGGGCCTTTGCTTTTGTTGGCGTTTTCGTGGTTACCATAGTGTTGTCGGTTCGCGCGGGGCCCTGTCACCGAATTGATCGGACACGCGCGCGATCGGAGCTAAGATGTATGCAACGGGCTGCTTCGTGGCCCGTTTGAAGGCAGGACGGCATGGTATATCGGCGTCGCACACAAACGCAGATGCAGGCCGCAACCGAATCGGTTGCCGTGGCCCCGACTGCGCCGGTGGCGCGTCCGGCGAAGTCCCGCGCGCGCATGATGCGTCAATACGACCTCGTCGAGCGCGTCAGGTCCTACAATCCCAACACTGACGAAGACCTGCTGAACCGCGCCTATGTCTACGCCATGAAGGCGCACGGCTCGCAGACCCGCGCCTCAGGCGACCCGTATTTCTCGCACCCGCTCGAAGTGGCGGCGATTCTCACCGATCTGAAGCTCGACGACGCAACCATCGTGGCTGCGTTGCTCCACGACACGATCGAGGACACCGAAGCGACGCGGGCCGAGATCGACCAGATCTTCGGGCCCGAGATCGGCGCGCTGGTCGAGGGCCTGACCAAGCTGAAGCGGCTGGAGCTGGTGTCGCGGGAGGCCAAGCAGGCCGAGAATCTGCGCAAATTGTTGCTGGCCATTGCCGACGACGTCCGCGTGCTGCTGGTGAAGCTCGCCGATCGCCTGCACAACATGCGCACGCTGGACTTCGTGCCGACGGAATCGCGACGGCGCATCGCCGAGGAGACGCTCGACATCTATGCGCCGCTGGCCGGGCGCATGGGCATGCAGGAAATGCGCGAGGAACTGGAGGATATGTCCTTCCGGACTCTCGATCCCGAAGCCTATTCGGTGGTGATGCAGCGGCTCGATGCGCTCGCCGAGCGCAACCGCAATCTGATCGGCGAGATCGAGGCGCAGCTTTCCAACAATCTGCGGCACAGGGGCCTTGGCGCGCGGGTCTATGGCCGCAGCAAGAAGCCGTTCTCGATCTGGACCAAGATGGAGCGCAAATCGGTCGGATTCGAGCAATTGTCCGACATCTTCGGCTTTCGTCTCGTCGTCAACGACATCGAGTCCTGCTATCGCGCGCTCGGCATCGTCCACACCACCTGGCCGGTCGTACCGGGGCGTTTCAAGGATTACATCTCGACCCCGAAGCAAAACGACTACCGCTCGATCCACACCACCGTGATCGGCCCCGGCAACCAGCGCGTCGAGCTGCAGATCCGCACTGAGGCGATGGACCAGATCGCCGAGCGCGGCATCGCCGCGCACGTGTTCTATAAAGAGGGCGCCGGCTCGCCGACCGAGTTCCTCAAGCGCGAGTCCAACGCGTTCGCCTGGCTGCGCCACACCATCGGCATCCTCTCCGAAAGTGCGAACCCGGAGGAATTCCTTGAGCACACCAAGCTCGAGCTGTTCCACGACCAGGTGTTCTGTTTCACTCCGAAGGGCAAGCTGATCGCGCTGCCGCGTCATGCCAATGTGATCGACTTCGCCTATGCCGTGCACACCGACGTCGGCAACAGCGCAGTGGGCTGCAAGATCAACGGCCAGTTCGCGCCGCTGTCATCGGAGCTCCAGAACGGCGACGAGGTCGAGGTGCTGACCTCGGAAGCGCAAGCGGCGCCGCCGTCCGCCTGGGAAACGCTCGCGGTCACCGGCAAGGCGCGCGCCGCGATCCGCCGCGCCACCAGGACTGCGGTGCGCGATCAATATGTCGGTCTCGGCCGGCGCATCGTGGAACGCCTGTTCGAGCGCGCCAAGATCGAATACGCCGACGACAAGCTCAAGGGCGCGCTGCCGCGGCTCGCGCGGACCTCGATCGAGGACGTCATGGCGGCTGTGGGGCGCGGCGAGATCAAGGCCTCCCACGTCGCGCGTGCGATGTATCCCGACTACAAGGAGGAGCGCATCGCGCGCTACGGCGTCAAGAAGGGGCTTGCCGCCAAGTTCAAGGAGAAGTCGTCGGAACCGCCGCGCAGCTCGGTCGCGATCCCGATCCGCGGCATCAATTCGGACCTGCCGGTGAAGTTCGCGCCGAACGGCGGCGCCGTGCCCGGTGACCGCATCGTCGGCATCGTCACGCCGGGCGAGGGCATCACCATCTACCCGATCCAGGCGCCTGCCCTGAAGGATTTCGAGGAAGAGCCGGAGCGCTGGCTCGACGTCCGCTGGGACATCGAGGACTCCGCGCCGCAGCGCTTCCCGGCCCGCATCAGGGTCGAGAACGTCAACGAGCCCGGCGCGCTGGCGCAGATCGCGACCGTGATTGCCGAGCACGACGGCAACATCGACAACATCAGCATGCAGCGCCGCTCACCGGACTTCACGGAGACGACGATCGATCTCGAAGTCTACGATCTGAAGCATTTGAGCGCGATCCTGGCCCAGCTGCGCGCGAAGGCGGTGTCGTCGCCCGCGTCGAACGTGTTAATGGATAGACGCCTTCTGGCTTGGTCTGTCCCTATGGTTCCGTGAGTCCTGAAATGCCTGCACCTCCGCTCCGCCTCGGCGTCAATGTCGACCATGTCGCGACCCTGCGTAATGCGCGCGGCGGCCGCAATCCAGATCCGGTACGCGCGGCGCTACTGGCGATCGAGGCCGGCGCCGACGGCATCACCGCTCACTTGCGCGAGGATCGCCGGCACATCCGCGACGAGGACATGGCGCGGCTGAAAGCCGAAATCTCCAAGCCGCTCAATTTCGAGATGGCGGCGACCGACGACATGACGCGCATCTCGCTCGCCACCAAGCCGCACGCGGTGTGCCTCGTGCCGGAGCGGCGCCAGGAGGTGACGACCGAGGGCGGGCTCGACGTGGTCGGTCAGCACAACGCGCTGGCGCCCTATATCGCGCGGCTGAACGATGCCGGCATCCGGGTGTCGCTGTTCATCGCCGCCGATCCCGCCCAGATCGAGATGGCGGCGCGGCTGCGCGCGCCCGTGATCGAGATCCACACCGGCGCCTGGTGCGACGCCGTCGTCGACGGCCACACCGACAAGGCCGAGGCCGAATGGCGGCGGATCGTGGCGGGCGTAAAGCTGGCGAAGCAAGCAGGGCTGGAGATTCATGCCGGACACGGGCTCGACTATGCCACGGCGGAGACGATCGCCGCCCTGCCGGAGATCATGGAGCTCAACATCGGCTACTACATGATGGGCGAAGCGCTGTTCGTCGGTCTCGCCGAGACGGTGCGCAACATGCGCGCAGCGATGGACCGCGGCCGGAGCCGGGCATGATCATCGGCATCGGCTCCGATCTGATCGACATCACCCGCGTCGGCAAGGTGATCGAGCGCCATGGCGAGCGCTTCCTCGGTCGCATCTTCACCGCGGCCGAGCGAGCCAAGGCGGAGCGGCGCGCCAAGAACGAGAAGATGGTTGTGGCGACCTACGCCAAGCGGTTCGCCGCCAAGGAGGCCTGCTCCAAGGCGCTCGGCACCGGCATCAGGCGCGGCGTGTGGTGGCGCGACATGGGGGTGGTCAACCTGCCGGGAGGACGGCCAACCATGCAATTGACGGGCGGGGCGCTGGCCCGGCTCCAGGCCCTGACGCCGGAGGGGTTCGAAGCACAGATCGATCTGTCGATCACCGATGACTGGCCGTTGGCCCAAGCCTTCGTCATCATTTCCGCCGTGCCGCTGGCCACACCCTGACGGGTCTCCCACGATTTTATAATTATCATTAAAAATCAAACACTTATCCAGTTTTGATGCGTTCCTTGATTGCGTGGCCTCCGACAACCGTCTAAAAGTCCGCGGACGCAAATCAGCCTGGGCGAATTCGGCTTTACGCCGGAATTGGCTCTCATTATCAGAATCAGGACAATCTCCTTGGGACGCGAACCGACGGGCCGTTCGCGGGAGGGGGGCGCGCTGTGGACCGCCGGCCGGAATTGAGAGAGCAATGAGCGTGACTTCAGGGACCAAAACTGAGACCGGCGTGGGCGAAACCATCCGGGTCGTAATCCACGCCCTCTTGATCGCGCTCGTGATCCGCACCTTCCTGTTCCAGCCGTTCAACATCCCATCCGGCTCGATGAAGGCGACGCTGCTGGTCGGCGACTATCTGTTCGTCTCGAAATATTCCTACGGCTACAGCCACTACTCGATCCCGTTCTCGCCGCCGCTGTTTTCGGGGCGGATCTGGGGCTCGGACCCGAGCCGCGGCGACATCGTCGTATTCCGCCTGCCGAAGGACGACTCCACCGACTACATCAAGCGCGTGATCGGGCTTCCCGGCGACCACATCCAGATGCGGGACGGTCTGCTCTACATCAACGACACGCCGGTCGAGCGGCAGCGCATGAGCGAATTTGTCGGCGAGGATCCCTGCGGTTCGGAAGGCGGCGGCGTCTCCCGGGTGAAGCGTTGGAAGGAGACGCTGCCGAATGGCGTGTCCTATGAGACGCTGGACTGCGCCGACAACGGCTACGTGGACAACACCAACGTCTATACCGTGCCGACCGGCCACTTCTTCATGATGGGCGACAACCGCGACAACTCCACCGACAGCCGCTTCCTCGGCCAGGTCGGCTACGTGCCGCAGGAGAATTTGGTCGGGCGCGCGCAGATGATCTTCTTCTCGATCGCCGAAGGCGAGCATGCCTGGATGTTCTGGCGCTGGCCGTGGGCGGTGCGCTGGAATCGCTTCTTCAAAATCGTCCGATGAAAGACGAAGTCAAGGACATCGCGACCCACCCGACCGAGGCGCAAGCGGGCCCCGAGGGCGAAGCTGCGACCAACACCCTTGAAATCAAGACGCCTGCAAAGAAGAAGCGGGTGCGGAGCAGCAAGACCAAGGGCCCGGATGCGAACGCGGCGCTCGAGGCCCGCATCGGCCACAGTTTCGCCGATCCGAACCTCTTGATGCAGGGCATCACGCATGTCTCGGCGCTGAAGTCCGGGCGCAAGCGTGGCGACAGCTATCAGCGGCTGGAATTCCTCGGCGACCACGTGCTCGGACTTGTCGTCTCCGACATGCTCTATCACGCGTTCCCGAACGCCGACGAAGGCGAGATGTCCAAGCGACTTGCCGAACTGGTGCGCAAGGAGAGCTGCGCCGACGTCGCCAAGTCGCTCGGTCTGCTCGACGACATCAAGCTCGGCTCGGTCGGTCCTGGTGCCGACGCGCGCCTGCGCAAGAGCGTGCTCGGCGACATCTGCGAGGCCGTGATCGGCGCCGTCTTCCTCGACGGCGGCTACGCGGCGGCGTCCGAGTTCGTCAAGCGCAACTGGACCGAACGCATGCACAAGCCGCGGCGTCCCTTGCGCGATCCCAAGACCGTTCTGCAGGAATGGGCGCAAGGCAAGGGACTGCCGACGCCGGTCTACCGCGAGGTCGAGCGCACCGGCCCGCATCACGATCCGGAGTTTCGTGTCGCGGTGGACCTGCCGGGGTTGGCGCCGGCCGAAGGCACCGGCGGCAGCAAGCGCGCAGCGGAGAAGGTAGCGGCTTCAGTGATGATCGAACGCGAAGGTGTTGGCGGCGGCAATGACGGTTGAATCAAGCGGCGGGGCGCCCGCCGCAACGAGCTGCGGCTTTGTCGCGCTGATCGGCGCCCCGAACGTCGGAAAATCCACGCTGGTCAATGCGCTGGTCGGGGCCAAGGTCACGATCGTCTCGCGCAAGGTGCAGACCACGCGGGCGCTGATCCGCGGCATCGTGATCGAGAACAACGCGCAGATCATCCTGGTCGATACGCCCGGCATCTTTCTGCCAAAGCGCCGGCTCGACCGCGCCATGGTCTCGACCGCCTGGAGCG
Source organism: Bradyrhizobium sp. LM2.9 (assembly GCF_054056555.1). NCBI lineage: Bacteria > Pseudomonadati > Pseudomonadota > Alphaproteobacteria > Hyphomicrobiales > Nitrobacteraceae > Bradyrhizobium > Bradyrhizobium sp. LM2.9. Next base: position 2,528,714 of record NZ_JBSRYJ010000002.1, on the reverse strand, counting down.
GCGCGCATGACGCCGACCTCGTCTGCGTGCTGCTGGATGCCAAGGCCGGTATCGACGAGGAAGCCGAGGCGATCCTCACCAAGGTCGCAAGCGTCAAGCACGAGAAGATTCTGGTCATCAACAAGGTGGATTTGGTCCAGCGCGAGAAGCTGCTGGCACTGGCGCAGGCGGCCAACGAGCGCATGGCCTTCGCGAAGACCTTCATGATCGCGGCGATCTCCGGCGACGGCGTCGACGACCTCAGGCATACACTGGCCGAGATCGTGCCGCCGGGGCCGTTTCTCTATCCCGAAGACCAGATGTCGGACGCGCCGATGCGGCAGCTTGCGGCCGAGATCACGCGCGAGAAGATCTTTCGCAAGCTGCACCAGGAATTGCCCTACCAGTCCACGGTCGAGACCGACAAGTGGGAGGAGCGCAAGGACAAGTCGGTCCGCATCGAGCAGACGATCTTCGTCGAGCGCGAGAGCCAGCGCAAGATCGTGCTTGGCGCAGGCGGCGCGACGATCAAGTCGATTGGCGCGGACTCGCGCAAGGAGATCGGTGAGATCCTCGGTGTGCCGGTGCATCTGTTCCTGTTCGTCAAAGTGCGCGAGAACTGGGGCGATGATCCCGATCGCTACCGCGAGATGGGCCTGGAATTTCCCAAAGAATAGCCAAGAAAAGATCGGTCACCGATGAGCGTACCCGGCAACGTACGGCGCTTCGAAGCGTTGCTCTATGCATCCTTGATGCTGGATGCCCTGTCGGTCGCGGTGCAGGACCGCACACCGAATGCCGAGATGACCGAGCAGATGATCATGACGGCGACGCTGCTCGCCGGCGGCATGATCCTGCTGCTGGTCTATTTCGTCTGGCTCGCTGCACGCTGGCGCAAGAACTGGCCGCGATGGGTGCTGGCGGCAGCGCTCGTGCTGTCGGTGATCTCGCTCGGCCAGATCATCGGCGAGAAGGGCATGGAACTCGACAGCGCCATCGAGATCGTCTCCTGCGTGCTGACGGCGATGGGATTGTATTTCTCGTTCAGCGGAGATGCACAGGGTTGGTTCAACGCGTGAGGATTCGCCGCTTTGCGCGGTTGATCAAATTGGTGGGCACGCTTCGCTTTGCCGACCCTACGATCGCCTGAAATGCGCTAGACTCCGCACATGGAATGGACCGACGAAGGCATCGTGCTGGGCGTGCGGCGGCATGGCGAGAGTAGCTCCATCGTCGAGCTGCTGACGCGTGCGCACGGCCGCCATCTCGGTCTCGTCCGCGGCGGCGCCGGCTCGCGGATGCGGCCGCTGCTGCAGCCGGGCAACAGCCTCAGCGTGGTGTGGCGGGCGCGGCTCGACGAGCATCTCGGCACCTATGCCATCGAGGGCCTCAAGCTGCGCGCGGCGACGCTGCTGACATCCCCCCACGGCGTCTATGGCATCACCCATCTCGCCTCGATTGCGCGGTTGCTGCCGGAGCGCGATCCGCACGAAAACATCCTGGCGCAGCTCGAGCATTCGCTCGACGATTTCGACGACATCGGCGGCGCCGCCGTGCACCTGATCCATTTCGAGCTGGCGATGCTCGCCGAGCTCGGCTTCGGGCTTGCGCTGGAAAACTGCGCGGTAACCGGGGAGACTACCGACCTGATCTATGTCTCGCCGAAATCAGGCGGCGCGGTGTCACGCGGCGCGGGCGAGCCGTGGCGGGATCGGTTGTTGCGGCTGCCGCCGTTTTTGCGTCGTGGCGTAGCCGCGAGCGACGTCACCGACCAGGATCTTCAGGACGGCCTTCGGTTGACCGGGCTGTTCCTGCTGCGCCATGTGCTGGAGCCGCGGGGGCAGGGCCATTCCGACGCGCGGGCAGGCTTCATCAACGCGCTGACGAGACAGCAGGCGAAGGCCGCGATTCCCGCGTCATGAGGCTGGCGCGGCTCTGCATTGCCCCAATAGGCCAACCGTAATTGGAACCAAATTGGGTTTCCTGGACTTGCCCTCGGGGTTCCAACCGGGGATAAGCCTCATGCTGATCAAGGGATTTGTGATATCGGCGGCGCTTGTCACGCTGGCGCCGGACGCCCTCGCAGGCGAGCAACCCGGCGTCTTTCGCCGCGCCTCCTGCACCGTTGTCAGGTTCTATGTGGCTAAATATTCCGCTGTAGCAGCAGAGGCATGGGCGCGATCCAAGGGTGCGACGGAGGCCGAGATCGAGACGGCGCGGCGGTGCCTGACCAATGCCCCGGCCACCACGCAGGCTAAAAACGCGCAACCCACCCAGACCTTCACCGCAGGCTGGGCCGGCCAGTAGGCCGCCCACAGGGAACCAATCGATCCTTGCCCGATTCGCTTCCACGGTTTAACCGGGCGGCATGGGAAAACGATTGATTCCGCCGGAGGAACCGGCCGAAATTCACGACGTGCCGCTGCGTGAGGCGCTGGAAGAGCGCTATCTTGCCTACGCGCTTTCCACCATCATGCACCGCGCGCTGCCCGATGCCCGCGACGGCCTGAAGCCGGTGCACCGGCGCATCCTCTACGGCATGCGCCTGCTCCGGCTCGACCCAGGCACGGCGTTCAAAAAATCCGCCAAAATCGTCGGCGACGTGATGGGCTCGTTCCATCCGCATGGCGACCAGGCGATCTACGACGCCATGGTCCGCCTCGCGCAGGACTTCTCCTCGCGCTATCCGCTTGTCGACGGCCAGGGCAATTTCGGCAATATCGACGGCGATAATCCCGCTGCCTACCGCTACACCGAAGCACGCATGACCGACGTCGCGCGGCTTCTGCTCGACGGCATCGACGAGGACGGGGTCGAGTTCCGCCCTAATTACGACGGCCAGTCGAAAGAGCCCGTCGTGCTGCCCGGCGGCTTCCCGAACCTGCTCGCCAATGGCGCGCAGGGTATCGCGGTCGGCATGGCGACCTCGATCCCGCCGCACAACGCCGCCGAGCTCTGCGAAGCCGCGCTGCATCTGATCGAGAAGCCCGACGCGAAATCCAAGGCGCTGCTGAAATGGGTCAAGGGCCCGGATTTCCCGACCGGCGGCATCTGCGTCGATTCCAAGCAGGCGATCGCTGAAGCCTATACCACCGGCCGCGGCTCGTTCCGCGTCCGCTCCCGATGGGAGCAGGAAGAGGGCGCACGCGGCACCTGGGTGGTCGTTGTCACCGAGATACCCTTTCTGGTGCAGAAGGCGCGCCTGATCGAGAAGATCGCCGAGCTGCTGGACCAGAAGAAGCTGCCGCTGGTCGGAGACATCAGGGACGAGTCGGCCGAAGACGTCCGTATCGTAATCGAGCCGAAGTCGAAGAATGTCGATCCAGCGCTGATGATGGAATCGCTGTTCCGGCTAACGGAGCTCGAAAACAAGATTCCGCTGAACCTCAACGTGCTGATCAAGGGCCGCGTGCCCAAGGTGGTGGGACTCGCGGAGTGCCTGCGCGAATGGCTTGACCATCTGCGCGACGTGCTGATCCGTCGAACCAACCATCGCAAGGCCGAGATCGAGCGCCGGCTGGAGATTCTCGGCGGCTTGCTGATTGTCTATCTGAACATCGACGAGGTGATCAGGATCATCCGCAACGAGGACGAGCCGAAGCCGGCGCTGATCAAGGCGTTCAAGCTCACCGAAGTGCAGGCTGAAGCCATCCTCAACATGCGGCTGCGAAGTCTGCGCAAGCTCGAGGAAATGGAGATCCGCAGCGAGGACAAGGATCTGCGCAAAGAGCTGAAGGGCATCGAGGAATTGCTGGCGTCCGAACCCGAGCAATGGAAGAAGGTCGCCGAGCAGGTTGGCAAGGTCCGCGACATGTTCGGGCCGAAGACCGCGCTCGGCAAGCGCCGCACCACCTTTGCGGACGCGCCCGAGCACGATCTCGCCGCCATGGAGGAGGCCTTGGTCGAGCGCGAGCCGGTGACTGTCGTCGTCTCTGACAAGGGCTGGATCCGCACCCTCAAGGGCCATGTCGAGGATCTCTCGGGGCTGGCCTTCAAGCAGGACGACAAGCTCGGGTTCGCGTTCTTCGCGGAAACGACCTCGAAGCTGCTGCTGTTCGCCACCAACGGAAAATTCTACTCGCTCGACGTCGCAAAACTTCCGGGCGGCCGCGGTCATGGCGAGCCGATCCGCCAGTTCATCGATCTCGAGCCGGAGGCCGCGCCGGTCCACGCTGTTCGTCAACAAGGGCGGACGCAAATTCCTGGTCGCGAGCCACGAGGGCCAGGGCTTCGTCGTCAACGAGGACGATTGCGTCGGCACCACCAAGAAGGGCAAGCAGGTCCTCAACGTGGACATGCCGAACGAGGCGTGCGCGATCACCGAGGTGCTCGGCAACACTGTCGCGGTGATCGGCGAGAACCGCAAGATGCTGGTCTTCCCGCTCGACCAGACGCAGGAGATGCCACGCGGCCGCGGCGCACGACTGCAGAAGTACAAGGACGGCGGCCTTTCGGACATCGCGGTGTTCGACGCCAAGGCGGGGCTGACCTGGAAGGATTCCGCTGGCCGCGAATTCTCGGCGACGATGAAGGAACTGGCCGAGTGGCAAGGCACCCGCGCAGACGCCGGCCGGCTGGCGCCGAAGGGTTTCCCGAAATCGAACAAGTTCGGCAAGGTGATCGGGTAGCTCGACTTTCAAACGAGAGGTGCGGGGCCGCTGTGATCGAGACGGCGCGCAATCATTTCGGGATGGCCGCCGGCGCCGGTGTCGAGACCTTCCTCGGCAACTCGAACTGGATCGGCCGCATCGAATATCTGCACTACGATTTCGGCACAGTAGAAGCGACCAGCACCATCACGACCACGGAGCCAGGCGGCATGCCCACCAGGGATCGAGGCGGCCGGCAGACCATCGATACCGTTCGCGCCGGCCTGTCCTACAAGTTCACGCCGTAGAGCCCGGCTCAGATCACCCCGCCCAGCCCGCCGCCTCTCGCGCCGGTTTGCGCGGTCTGATACCGTCCGCCATCCCGGTTTTCTGGAACGTTGAGAAGTAGCGCGATGTACGATGTCATTGTTGTCGGCGGCGGCTCCGCCGGCGCCGCTGTTGCGGCACGGCTCTCCGAAGATCCTGCGTGGCGCGTCCTGCTGCTGGAGGCGGGTCTCGACTGGCGCGCCGACGAGGCGCCCTGGGAAGTGATGACGCCAAATCCCATCCCGATCATCCACAAGCGCGAGTACCAGGAGAAATGGCAATGGCCTGATCTGCTGACGCGCCGGGTGGCGGGGCAGGAGCCGCGCTTCTACTGGCGCGGCAAGGGCCTCGGCGGCTCGTCGATGATGAACGGCCAGATCGCCATCCGCGGCGTCGCCGATGCGTTCGACGAATGGGCCGCCAATGGCTGCACCGGCTGGTCCGCGAAAGAGGTGATGCCGTTGTTCTCGGTGATCGAGGATGATCTGGAGTTCGGCGACGCAGCGGGCCATGGCCGCGGCGGACCGCTGCCGGTCTATCGGGCGCCGCCGGACAAATGGGGCCCGATCGATCGCGGCTTGCGCGATGCGGCGCTGGCGAGCGGCTATCCCTGGTGTGCCGACGTCAATGGTCCCGACGGCGAGGGCGTCGCCTGCTATCCCATCAACAGCCGGGACAGCCGCCGCATCACCACCAATGAAGGTTATCTCGAGCCCGCGCGGAGCCGCGCCAATCTGGAGATTCGCGGGCACGCACTGGTCGATCGCGTGCTGATCAGCGACGGCCGGGCGACCGGCCTTCGCGTTCACATCGAGGGGCAGGGCACCAGCGAGATCAGCGCGCGCCAGATCGTGCTCTGCGCCGGTGCCATCCACAGTCCGGCGATCCTGCTGCGCTCGGGCATTGGACCTGCCGATGAGTTGAAGGCGATGGGAATCGCGGTCGAGCGCGACCTGCCGGTCGGCCGGCACTTCTTCGACCATCCGCTGTTTCGCGCCACGGTCCAGCTCCATGAAAACCTGCGGCCGAGCGATCCCGACACCCGCCATACCAATTGCTGCGTGACCTATTCGTCGGGCCTTGGCGATGGCGGCAAACGGGACATGATCCTGATCGCCTTCAACCACCGCGGCATCGGCGTATCAGGAGCGATCGGCGCCGGGCTGTTCAATGCGTATTCTCGTGGAACACTTAAACTGGCCTCGACCGCCCCCGCGATCGATCCTGTTGTCGAGGAGAACATGCTGGCCGATCCCCGCGACATGCTGCGCATGATGGATGCGGTGAAACGGCTGGCCGTGATCACCTCCCAGCCGGCGCTATCAGGCATCGCCGACCGGATCCGGCTGGCGGACACCGATCTGACGCTGCCGCAGGCAGCCGCGCTGCCGGATCGTGAGCTCGATGCGCTGCTGCGGCGTGAAACCGGCGACATCCAGCACGCCGCCGGCAGTTGCCGCATGACCGGCTTCAAGCAGGCCGACGGCGTGGTCAACCCTGATGGTACGGTGAAGGGCATCGCGGGCCTGCGCGTCGCCGACGCCTCGATCATGCCGTCGGACTGCCGCGCCAACACCCACTTCACGACGGTGATGATTGGGGAAGCGATTGCGCGGATGATGAGGCGGTAGTTCTGCTGCGTCAAACCACTCTTCTCCTCATCCTGAGGAGCGCGGAACGCGCGTCTCGAAGGATGGCCTCGGGCAAATATCCGGGCCTTCATGGTTCGAGACGCGCTTCGCGCTCCTCACCATGAGGGTCTTATGACGCAGCAAGATTCAGCCGTTTCTCTTCAATTCACATTTCAAACAGCAGCCACGCCATCGCCTTCTCGCGGCATGTTGTGCCCGAGGTTTACTGTCCGTTTCGCGCCACCTTCAAGGAAAGGGCGCAGGGAAGGCCGGGCGCCGGCGGGCACCCGCAAGGTCCGTGCGCCATAGAAATGCACACGGGGTGGACCGCAGGTTCGCCGGATCGCCCGGCCTTCCCTGCGCGATGGTTTTAACGTGTCCTTCGTGCTCTCCCCGGGGAGCGATGCACTATTGCCCCCGTCGCCCTGCGGATAGCTGATGCGCGCGCCCGGTCGGGCCGCCTCATCACCGCAGGACTTGACGCACAGACCCCGGGCGTCAGGACCACACGACTTGTTCGTCCGCGCACGTCTTCGCTGGGACTTCGAGTGCTGGCGTGTGCTCACACCCGAAGCCATGCGAAGACGCTGTCGGCGTCGTGTCGTCGGCGCGAAGCGATTGCTCACAGCCGAAGCCGCCCTGCAATGCCTGTTACGCCCGACGCCGTCGCGTCCATCGCTGCCCAGCCCGCGGTTCGTGACGATCGCGATCCGCCCCTTGTCTCGGGCCAGGGTGTTTTGTCTGTACGATAAATCAGAAATTCGGTAAAGTGGAATATTTTGCGAGATGGGCTTGACAGGCGGTGTGGCGGAAGTGGTCGCGACTGTTTTGCCCGACGGGACGGGGAGGCGAGGGTGACGGCTTTCGCCCAAAGGGCGCGTGCTGAGAGACGGCAGCTTCCGAGGGCAGAGCGGAAGTCGTTCGGCGCGGTCATCATCGACCGGTTGTGACCCGAAGCAGACATTGAAGGACTGATCTTGCAAACCAGCCGCGTCGAGTCACTGCAGTCGAGCCAGGCAGTCTTGGATTTTCCATGGCGGCGGCATTGGGTGCGAGCAACACCGCCCGCACCATGGCACTTTATGCCTGTGCGAGAAGCACGGCTTTAGTGATCGCGAGCGCGGTCCCATTTATTACGGGGTCAACTGGATGGCTCCAAGCCGTCGCATGGAGCATGATCATCGTTCAGGCCGGTGATGCCGTCATAGGCGGGACGATCAAAGATCCGATGAAAACCTATGGTCCTGCAGGCACTGCTCTACTGAACCTCGCGGCAGTGATTTGGCTGATCCAAGCCGTTCGATTCGGAGCTAGCTGATTGCAGACGATCAGGTGTGGTCCTGGCCCATCGGTGGCGACCCGCTTCATTAAAGTCCGCTAATCGAGGCATGGCGGACTAGATTAGCGCAGGTTGAGTATTTCGGATTTTGACCCCTTGCGGACATTTGAGGCCGCCGCAGTTGGCGGCCTCTTTCATGACAGCCTTGCCCCACGCGGCGCGCGGCCTTCCCCGGCTGCCAAATGATCTTCGATGTTATCGGCGATCTCCTCGCAGACCGACGCCAACGCAAGCAGTTCGGTTTTAACGAGACGATCGTCGGCCTGCTCGACAAGTTTCAGACACGTGACCGCTTGATCCCGTAGATAGATAAGCCAATCATGTATGCCGAACACGGTACCGTTAAGCTTGGAGTGGTGACAGTCCATGGTGGAGCTTTCACTAGAACTTCCCGCTTTAGGCCGTCTTGGCGAACATCGTGAGCACACCGTCGGCGATGTTGATGGCAACAACCTGCGACGAGCTCAAGCCCTTCGCTTTAAGCGCAGATACTGCCGCCGGTGCCGCGTCAATGGACTTCCGAAGTGATTGCAAATCTTCTTCGCTTGTCTGCGCGACGATTTCATCGACCTTTGAGCGAACCGCAGGTTGCAATTGCTTGATGTCGACTACCTGTATGCTTCGAATGACCGTGTCGGACTGAGCAGGCGGTTCCTGCGCTCTGGGTTGCGGGGACGCTCCTTGAGCCTGCACGAAAGCGGTCATCCCAAGCGAGAGTGCTGCAATAATGACGGATGCAGTAATGATGCGCATGGTTATTCCTTTCCTCAGTTTGGGAACCAAACGCACTATCCACGAAGTTTGGTTAGCGTTGGATTCTCTCGTGGCCGTTCGGTGAAACCAATGCGGCAGTAACAGTTCCCCGGCCCACAATGATGTGCGTGCGGGCAGAAAAGTTTGGCGGATAGGCGAGCCACTTCCGCTGCGGCCTAAGCAGAAGAACGTAACAACCACTCATGTCGGCTATTGAGGGCGGAAGCTGGCGAACATCGCGCCAGGCTGCGTCGACCGCTTCTGGCCCATCACGTTGGCTGGCACAGCGCAGCGACATGTCCGGAGCGAGAGGTACAGCGGAAGTAGTCCCACTCGGGTCCGACCGCCACCTTTGACCCAGATCCGACAATAGTTTGGCTCGAGGGATGGCTGATGCAGGTAAATCCCGCTGACACTTGGCGGTAGGACTAGCGAATCAGATTCTTTTGGCGCGCGACAGATCTTTGATGTAGGCTGTTTATTCAGCCGCGAGCGGGCAGTGCCGAAGGTCCGTTTATTCTCAGCGGCATGTTGCCCACGGCGGGGTATATGGTCTTTCGCTCAACGCGGTTATGACCGCCTATTTTTTTGAGCCCGATATAAATCTTGCGCTTTAGTGACCTGAACATTCTCCGACAGGAGGAAGTCACCATGCATTTTGTATGACGGGGCAATACACACCAAAATCCCTCAACAGCATTATGGACAAGCCTGGGACCAATCGCGTGGAAGCGGCCAACAACCTCATCGAAGCCGCCGGCGGGAAACTGATCTCAATGTATAGCACCGCTTCTGAAGGTCCGGGCGTCCTGGTGATTTTTGATGTGCCCGATCCCAGTGCGGCACCGGCCATTTCCGGTACCGTGGTGGCATCCGGCGCCATCCACAATGTAAACCTCGTCAGGCTTTGGACGCAGGACGAAATTGCCAAGGTCCGCCAAACTGTAAGCCAGCTTCGGGGCAAGTACTCCCAGCCTGGCAGTTGAGGGAGATACACGACGCCGCAGGAGCGCGCCGATTGCCGCCTCGGTCCCGTTAAGTAGCATTTGAAGTAGCATTTGCCGATTCAGAACAGATATTTTTGATGAGGTCATCATGCCGGAGACATTTGAACTATTGCTGTGGTGTGCCGCGCTTGCGACGTGGCTGATGCTTCTCTTCGCGATCGTGAGCGAGGCACTCAAGCCGCTATCAAAGAGCATCCGCCGACTGATCGAGGAGGCTTTCAAGGTCAAGGTGAAGTGATCGGGCTACATTTTTCGGTCGAAACTGAAGCGGCCCGCCCCAGTGACGAAGATCAACATCGCGCCTCCCATGATCGAGATGTTCTTCAGAAAATGATTGTATTGACCAATCTGCTGCGCACCGGATGGATACTCCCAGTAGCGGTGTGCAATAGCGGTTGCCACCAGTACGAACATAAATGTCAGCACTGCGCAGAAGCGCGTACCGATGCCCAATACCAAACTAACGGATATCAATATTTCCAGTGCGATGTTCGTCGCCGTGAACAGCTCGGGTGCTGGAAAAAAAGGTTCAGCGACCTGGAGTAGCCGACGGAGCCGCTGAAGTTGAATATTGCTCCGTAGGCGCTTCCGACGAATACCCACGCAAATAGGATGCGACCGACCAAGATCAGTGCATCAGCTTTACTTGTGGCGAACTCATCTACCGGCCGTGAGTAAAAATTGGATTTCATTGGCAAAGCCTCCGTTGTTGTCCAACACGGCTGAAAACGTTTACGGCTGAGAGTAACCTATCACGAATAGCGGAATGGCATGAAGCGGCTCTACCAGCTCTTCGGCGCACTGCAACCGCTTCGTCGTTCGTCTGCCAATGGCCGTCAGCGAACGTCCGGGCGGTTGGCCGCCTCTTGTTTTCGGAAATGTCGCCTATTGGCCCATCGCGTCGGTTGGCGCAGTGCAGCGACAGGTCCGGAGTCAGGGGTTAGACCGGACGTCTCGAAGGCAGGGATTGAGCGACGTGAATGGCCCAAGGCCGCCATGCAACCCTGACGGCTTAACGATGCCTTTCAATGGCAAACCGGATGCGACGAACCTATGAGCCGGCTCCCTAGATCACCCCCGCCAGCCGCAGCGCCACGCCCGCAGCGCAGCTGCCGGCGAGCACCGTGAGCATGCCCAGCTTGAACCGGAAGAGCGCGGTCGCGGCCGCGATCGACAGCACGAGCGCGGGGATGTCGACGCTCGTCAGCACCGGCATGTCGAAGGCAAACGGGAAGGCGTGCACCGGCACGGTCTCGCGGAACAGTGTGTGCAGCGCGAACCAGATCGAGAGGTTGAGGATCACGCCGACGACGGCGGCCGTGATCGCGCTGAGCGCGCCGGCAAGGCCGGTGTTGCCGCGCAGCCGCTCGATGTAGGGGGCGCCGACGAAGATCCAGAGGAAGCAGGGTGTGAACGTGACCCAGGTGGCGAGCAATCCGCCCAACGTAGCCGCGAGCATCGGCGACAGGCCGCTCGGATCGCGGTAGGCCGCCATGAAGCCCACGAACTGGAGCACCATGATCAGCCCCCGGGCCCGGCGTGGTCTCGGCCATGCCGAGGCCGTCCAGCATCTCGTGCGGCTTGAGCCAGTGATAGTGCTCGACTGCCTGCTGGGCGACATAAGCCAGCACCGCATACGCGCCGCCGAAGGTGACAAGTGCCATTTTTGAGAAGAACAGCGCGATGTGACTGAAGACGTTGTCTTGTCCAACAGCGAGCAGCAGCGCGATTACCGGCACCAGCCAGAGCGCTAGCCACAGCGCACCCACGCGAATCGTGCGGGCGGTGTCGGGTCGGACGTGATCGGGCACGGCTCCGCCGAGCATGCTGTCGACCAAGGCGCTGCTGCCGCCAGGGCCGTGACCGGCCGCAGCGAATTCCGGACGGCCCTGCCTGGCGCCGACATAGCCAATGATGCCGGCGGCAATGATGATGATGGGGAAGGGGACCGCGAAAAAGAAGATTGCGACGAAGGCAATCGCGGCGAGCGCGATCATGATGCGGTTCTTCAGCGCGCGCTTGCCGACGCGCACCACCGCCTCGACGACGATGGCGAGCACGGCGGCTTTCAGCCCGAAGAACAGCGCCTCGACGAAGCTGACATTGCCATAGGCGGCGTAGACGTAGCTCAGGCCCATGATGGCGATGATGCCGGGCAGGATGAACAGCCCGCCCGCCATCAGCCCGCCGGCGGTGCGGTGCATCAGCCAGCCGATATAGGTTGCGAGCTGCTGCGCCTCGGGGCCCGGCAGCAGCATGCAGTAGTTCAGCGCATGCAGGAAGCGGCCTTCGGAGATCCAGTTCTTTTCCTCGACCAGGATGCGGTGCATCACCGCGATCTGGCCCGCGGGTCCGCCAAAACTCAGGCAGGCGACGCGGAGCCAGACGCGAAAGGCTTCACCGAAGCTGATGCCGTGACCGGCATCAGCTCCTGTTTCGATAGTACGTCTATCCATTACGCCTTCACCTTGTTGGTCGGCCAGTTGTGGGTCTCAGCCGTGGCATCGCGGCACCAGCGGTAGAACGCGTCGTAGAGCAGCATGCCGGCCTCGAGCTGTTCGAGATCGTCGTCGTACATCCGCGACAGCCCGAGCGATGCCGCGAGCAGGCCGGGGGCCTCCGGTGCGAGGTCGGGCCGCGCCGTGTCGGCGCCGCGCACCAGCGTTGCCAGGCGAAGCAGAGCCGGTGCCGCGATCCCGAATTCCTCGATCATCACGTCGAAGGTGCAGAGCTCGCCGCGGTGGCTCCAGAACACGTTCTCGATGTCGAAGGGGGCTGCCTTGAATCGCTCGCCGACGGCGACCACTTCGGGGGGTGCCACGAACAAGAATACCGCGTTGGGATCGACGAAGCGGCGGATCAGCCAAGGGCAGGCGATGCGGTCGACCTTGGGCCGCGCACGAGTCACCCAGACGGTGCGTCCCTTGGCGTCGCGCGGCGGCAGCTTGCTTGTGTCGAGCAGCGGCAGGTTTGCCTCCTTCCAGCCCTCGAAGCCGCCTTCCAGCGTCTCGGCCCGGACCCCAAGCTGCCTGAGCCAGGCCGCCGTGCCCTGTGCGAGCTTTGCGCCGCGCAGGCAGGAGACGATCGCGGTGCGGCCAGCGAATTCGCCGCCCCATTCCGCAACATTGTCGTGGCTGAGCTTGATCGAACCCGGGATCAGCCGCCGGTCGGCGGCAAAATCCTCGTCGGTGCGCACGTCGATCAGGACCGGGGCATTTGCCGTGCCGATCAGCCGTGCCAGTTTTTCAGATGATATCGTCGTGTAGGAAGACATGATGCGCCCTCGTAAAAAACAACGGGACGCGATACTTGGGCATGTCGCCTCGTGGGGAGATCGCTCAAATCCCCATGGACTTCATTACACCGAAACCGTGCCGACCTGTCAATCGGCCCGTTTTCGCCAATTTTGCCGGGAAGACCCGCGGGTCTATATTGCGGGTCAACGGACCGGACCTTATCGGAGAATTCTCGATGCATTCCCATTCCATCGAACAATGGACCCATGACCACGCCTTTCTGGGCGACAAGCACGACGAGAACGAGCGGCGCACCTGGCTCGTCGTCGTGCTGACGCTGGTCATGATGGTCGGCGAGATCGTCGCCGGCTCGCTGTTCGGCTCGATGGCGCTGCTCGCCGACGGCTGGCACATGGGGACGCACGCGGCGGCGCTGGGGATTGCGGCGTTCGCTTATCGCTTCGCGCGGCGGCACCTCGGGAATTCGCATTTCACCTTCGGTACCGGCAAGTTCGGCGATCTCGCCGCCTTCGCCAGCGCGATCATTTTGGGTTTGATCGCGGTCGAGATCGCCTATGAGAGCGTGCTGCGACTGTTCACGCCGGTGCCGATCGTCTATGGCGAGGCGATTGCGGTCGCCGCGCTCGGCCTTTGCGTCAACCTCGCCAGTGCGTGGCTCTTGCGCGACAGCCACGATCACCACCATCACGGCCATGCGCATGATGACCATGAGCATCATGATTACGGCCACGATCATGATCATCATGATCGCCACCACCACCACGACAACAATCTCCGCGCCGCCTACGTCCACGTCATGGCGGATGCGGCGACCTCGGTGCTGGCGATCGCCGCGCTCGTGGTCGCCATGTATTCGGGATGGGTCTGGGCCGATCCGGCCGTCGGCCTGATCGGCAGTGCCGTGATCGCAAGCTGGGCGTTCGGCCTGATCAAGACATCCGGCGCGGTGCTGCTCGACGTGCGCGCCGACGAGAAGCTCGAGCGCACCATCCGCGCGCGAATGGAAGTCGGCGACGACCGCGTCACCGATCTGCATCTGTGGCAGGTTGGGCCCGGCCATTGCGCGGTGCTGCTCTCGGTGGTGTCGGACCAGCCGAAGCAGCCGGCCGTCTACAAGCGGCGGCTCGCCGGCCTGAAGGGGCTGAGTCACGTCACGGTCGAGGTCGAGACCTGCCCGCATTGATGATGGCTTTGCGGGAATTCTGGGTACCGGCCGGGGTTGATCCACGATCACAGCCGACCTGGCTGCCAGGGAGGAACGAATGATGCCAAGGATCAAGCTCGCTCTCGCCGTCGCCGCACTGGCTCTGTCCGGTCATGCGGCGCTGGCGCAGTCGGAAAAGACCGGTGTCGAAAAGCTCTACGTCCTCAATTGCGGGGAAGGCACCGCCGGCGACATCTCGCGCTGGACGCCCGGCCTGAACGAGGGCAAGACGATGGACTTCGTCGATAGCTGCTATCTCATCAAGCACACCAAGGGCTGGTTCCTGTGGGACACCGGCATCGCCGACGCAGTCGCGGCGATGCCAAATGGCTTGCCGCCCGCCGATCCCAAGGCCGTCGCCTGGCGGCGGCCGAAGACGCTTGCCGCCCAGCTCGACCAGATCGGCGTCAAGCCCGCTGACGTCAAGGTGATGGCCGTCTCGCACACCCATCCCGACCACATTGGCAATGTCGAGCTGTTTCCGCAGGCGACGCTCTACGTGCAGAGGACCGAATATGACTGGCCCGGCGCCAACAACGAGCCGCGCTTCAAGCCGTCGCATCCGGTCGAGCTGCTTGCGGGCGACAAGGACGTGTTCGGCGACGGCAGCGTGACCATCCTGTCGACGCCCGGCCATACGCCGGGACACCAGTCGCTGCTGGTGAAGTTGCCGAAGACCGGCGCGGTGGTGCTGTCCGGCGATGCGGTGCACTTCAGGGATAATTGGGACCACCGCCGCGTGCCCAGCATGAACGCCAACAAGGACCAGAGCGCGGCCTCGATGCAGAAGATCGCCGACACGCTCGGCAAGGAGAAGGCGCAGCTCTGGATCAACCACGACAAGGCTCAGCGCGACAGCCAGAAGATGGCGCCGGAGTTTTACGACTAGCTTCCCGCAACGTCCCTGTTGCCACTACGGTGGCAGCAGGGACGTGCTAGCGCCCTCAACAAGCTCCGCAACGGGAGACGTTTGTGGGAGAATGGGCCGGGGTCGCGATCGCGCTGGTATCGAGCAGTCTCGGCGGCACGGCCGCGGCGATCACCCGCTATCTCGTTAGTGGCGCCGATCCGATCTTGCTCGCAATCCTGCGCTGGGGGATCGGCTTTCTCTGCCTTCTTCCGTGTGCGCTGATGCTCGGCGTGCGCTGGCCGCAGCGGTCCGACTGGCCGGCCGTGACGCTGCTCGGCATCTGCTTCTTCGGGCTGTTCTTCATCCTCTACAACATCGCGGTGTCCTACACGACCGCGGCGCGGGCCAGCCTCGCTCTCGCGACGCTGCCGCTCCACACCATGGTGGTCGGCGCGATCCTCGACGTGGAACGCCTGACGGCGCGCAAGATCACAGGCGTCGGCATCGCCGTGCTCGGCGTGGCGGCGGCGCTGGCCGCGGGTCTGGCGCAGAGCCCGCCGGGCGCGTGGCGTGGCGAGTTGATCATGACCGGCGCCGTGTTCTGCATGGCGTTCTACAACGTGCTGTCGCGGCCGCTGATGCAGCGCTCGAGCCCACTCGGCTTTCTCACCGTCGGCATGGGCGCGGGCGCCGCCGTGCTGGTGCTGGCGGGCTTCGTGAAGGGCAGCTTTGCCGCGCTTGATCACTTCACGATGGGGCAGTGGATCGCCGGCATCTATCTCGGCATCGGCGGCGGCGCGCTCGCCTTCATCCTCTGGGTCATGGCGCTGGCGCGCGCAACGCCGACCCGCGTCGCCAATACGATGACGGTCAATCCGATCGCCGCCACCCTGCTTGCCGCGCTGCTGATCGGCGAGCCGATCACACCCAATCTACTGATCGGGCTGATTGCGGTGTTCGCCGGCATCTGGATCGCGACCAGCGATGCCAAGGCGGCTTAGCTCCGCGGTGCGGTCACGGCGGGCGGACTTGCTTCGGGCGCCTTCTTCGGCTTCAGGGAGCCGGCATAGAACGAGATCAGCCACACAAGAATGATGGCGAGGAGATAGACGCCCCAAGCCTGCGGCGGCGTGGTCGCCCAGCGCAAGAGGCCTTTGAATGTGCGGGGCGGGCTTGTGTCTTCGGTCATGCTTCGCTTGTGCGCGAAAGCTCCGGCCCGCGTCAATCCGGCCGCGGTTGCGCGCGGATCATGAACAGCGCGGCCAGCGCCGAGAGGCTGAGCGCGGAGGAGACGATCAGCACCTTGGTGCCCATGACGTCGATGAGCAGGCCGAAAGCCAGCGGCGCCACGGCCTGCGCCATCCGTGCCGGCGCGCCGATGATGCCGAGGCGATAGCCAAAATCCTTCGGGCCGAAGATCGACAGCGGCAGCGTGCCGCGCGCGATCGTCAAAATGCCGTTGCCCGAGCCGTGGAGCAGTGCAAACGCGCTCGCTGCGGGAGCGCCGAAGATGGCGAGAACGGCCGCGCCGAGCGGATGGGTGAGGCAGGCGAGCCGGGTCGACCACAGCGGATGGAAGCGACTGAGAAAACCCGCTTCGAGAATGCGCGCGGCCACCTGTGCGGGGCCGATCAGCGCGCCGGCCGCGATCGCCTCGACATGCGTCGCGCCCGTTGCCTCCAGCAGGCGCGGGAAATGGACGGCCATCGCGCCGGTGACGGTCCAGACCGCCGCGAAGACGAAGGCGAGCAGCACCATGGTGCGGTTGAGCGGTAGATGCGACTTCTCGGCCGTCGCCGCGGCCTGCCTGGCGCCCTTGATCGCCGGCAGCATGAAGAAGTTGAGCGGCAATCCGATCAGGATATTGGCGGCCGCCCAGGCAAAGCAGGTCTCGCGCCAGCCGAAATGCGACAGCCCCCAGGCGGTGAGCGGCCAGCCGACCGTCGATGCAAAGCCCGCCATCAGCGTGATGCCGGTGATGGGCCTGCGCGCCTCGGTGCCGTAGATGCGGCCGAGCGCGGCGAAGGCGGCGTCATAAAGCCCCGTCGCCATGCCGATGCCGAGCACGAGCCAGGCAATCGCCATCACCGCCACCGATTGCGAGAGGCCCAGCAGGACGAGGCCGGCGGCGATCGTCAGGTTCGAAACCGAGAGCACTTGCCGGCCGCCGACGAGATCGATCTGTCGCCCGATGCGCGGGCCGAGCATCGCCGAGATCACCAGCGAGGCCGAGAACGCGCCAAAGATCCAGTTGGAGGAGACGCCGAGGTCGCGCGCCATGGGATCGGCGAGCAGCGCCGGCAGATAGTAGCTGGAAGCCCAGGCCAAGGTCTGTGTGGTGCCGAGCGCCAGGATGATCGGAAGCTGGCGCTGGCTCATGTCCCTGTATGTCTTGTCAGCGGTGTCATCGATTCCATTTGCAGCCGGCGACGAGAGCGCGTCAACAGCGTCCGTGACATATTCGATCTGCTGTGGATGGGAGCCTTCATTGCACGCGTTCGCGCGGCCTTTCGCTCGTCACGAATGCACGCCATAATGGCGTATGCAATTGACCTCGCGCCTCGACCTGATGAACTGGCTGGCCGGCCAGGGACTTACCGGCCTACCCGAAACCGATCTGTTGCGCGGCTTCTGCGAGCGCTGCCGCGCCGAAGGGCTGGAACTTTCGCGCGGGCTCGTCGTGATCGACACGCTGCATCCGATCTACGAGGGGCGCGGCTTCCGCTGGAGCGACCGTCCGAGCAACGAGAGCGATGCGTTCGAATACGGATCGACCGCCGAAGGCGACGCGGCCAAGAGCTGGCGCCGCTCGGTGTTCTTCCACATGCTCGAGCATGGCGACGACGAGAGGGTGATCGACCTCGCCGACGCGCCGTCGATGGATTTTTCCCAGATCGGCGAGCTCGCCGAGGACGGCCACCGGCACTACCTGGCTTTCGTGCATCGCTTCGGCGAGAATGGCGCGCTTGGCCTGATGGACTGCCTCTATTCCTGCTGGACCACGCGCCGCGACAGCGGCTTCGCCGAAGGCGAGCTCGAGGCTCTGCGCGATCTCGTGCCGGTGCTGGGGCTCGCGATCAAATCGGCGCAGCAGGTCGACATCGCGCGCACGCTCGGCCGCGTCTATCTCGGCCGCGATGCCTCCGAGCAGGTGCTGCGCGGGCGGATCTCGCGCGGCGTCACCGAGCGCATCAACGCCGTGCTCTGGTATTCGGATCTGCGCGGATCGACCGGGATCAGCGAGAGCATCGGCCCCGACGAGATCATCCCGTTCCTCAACGACTATGCGCAGGCCGTGATCGACGCGATCCACGACGCCGGCGGCGACGTCTTGAAGCTGATCGGCGATGGCGTGCTCGCGATGTTCACCGGCGAGGACATGGCGGATGCCCGCCGCGCCGCGCTACGCGCCGAGCATTTGTTCCGCAAGAACGTCGCCGCGTTGAACGTGCGGCGGGAGGCCGATGGCCGTCCCACCACGTCCGCCTATATCGGCCTGCATGTCGGCGAGGTCTTTTACGGCAATATCGGCAGCGAGGACCGGCTTGATTTCACCGTGGTCGGTCCCACCGTGAACGAGGTCAGTCGCATCGCCTCGATGAGCCGTTCGGTCGATCGCGAACTGCTGGCGTCGGCGGAATTCTACAAGGGCCTCGACGCCGCCGGCCGCCGCTACCTCGTCTCCACCGGGCGTTACGCGCTACGTGGCATCGGCCGCGCGCAGGATCTCTACACGCTCGATCCGGAGGTGGACGCGAGCGAGCCGGTGACGGGGAGCTACGAGCGGTATCTGACGAACTAGGCTGGCTGCTCCAGCACACGCGGCGGCGCTAACACCGCGCCGCCGCCTCATCGCCCACCATGTCCGGCTGCCGATCCAGCGTCACCGCGGGCGAGAGCCAAATGACCAGCGCCTGCACGCCGAATACCGCCGCCGCTAGATAGAGGCACGCTTCCGCGCTCCAGAGGCCGCCGACGATCGCACCGAGTGCCGAGCCGACCGGGCGGGCGCCGTAGCTCATGATGTTGATGGCGGAGACGCGCCCCAAAAGGCGCGGCGGGGTCACCGACTGCCGCAGCGTCGTGGTCGAGATCACCCACAGGATCGGCCCGACGCCGAGCAGGAAGAAGCTCAAACCCGCGAGCCAGGGCGAGGGGACCAGCACCGTCAGCGCCATCACCACCGCGGCGACGAAGCCGGTGACGGGGCCGAGGCCGACGACCGTGCCGAACGCGATGCGCTTCATCACGCGCGTGGCGAACAGCGCGCCGATCACCATGCCGACACCGTACATCGTCAGCACGGCGCCGATGCCGGCGGCGGTCAGGCCGAGGTGACGCACGGCGTAAGGCACGAACACCGCGATCTGCAGGAACCATCCGGTGTTGAAGATGAACTGGGTGATGAAGACCGGCCGCAGCAGCGGATGGTGAAACACGAAGGCCGCGCCTTCGCGGATGTCCTGGAGCGGATGCCGCCGTGGAGCCGGCGTTCGTGCGGGCTCGTAGATGCCGGAGAGCAGCACGACGGCGATGACCGAGAGAGCCGCGGCGAAGCCGAAGGCCGGACTAGCGCCCCACCATCCCACCAGTACGCCACCGAGCGCAGGGCCGCAGGCGAAGGCGATGGTGCGTGCGAGCTCGATGCGGGCATTGGCGGCCGGCAAGAGGTCAGAATTCACCAGCGAGGGGACCAACGCCGGCGCGGCGACGCTGTAGACGACGGTGCCGCACACGGCGGCAAAGCCGAGCAGCGCCAGCAGCGACAGATTGAGGGCGCCGAGCGCGAGCAGGAGCACGATCGTCGCAAGGGCAGCAGCGCGCAGCGCCTCGGCCCCCGCCATCAGCGAACGGCGGGAGATGCGGTCGGCGAGCAGGCCGGCCGGAATTGCGAAGAGGACGAAGGGCAGGGTCAGCGCGGTCTGCAACAGGCCGGTCTGGCCCTCGGCCACGCCGAGCGTCAGCACCGCGACGATAGGAGCCGCGGCCAGCGCGATCTGTTCGGCCGACTGTGCCGCCAGGTTGGACCAGGCGAGGCGGTTGAATGTCTCGGGGAGGCGCGGGGGATTTGACATGGCTCATTTCCTGCAAAGTCGAGTTGGCGCCAGTATTGGCGTCCGAGGACGGCCAAACCCACCCGCTTCCCGACATGGGCGACAAGGAGCGGCTGCCGCGGGAACCCATGCGGCTAGATGCAGTTGCAAATTAGTTGCAATAAGGCTCGGCTTCGGTATTCTCTACCCATGGATGCTCGCTCTCCCGATCTGACCCGAGACGCCGCCGGCTGGCGCTCCGACGCGCCTGTTACCAAGAGCCTGGCCGAGGTGAATGCCACGGTCGCAATCCCCATCGCGGGGGCGTGGTGGCGGCGCCTGCTCGCCTTCGTCGGCCCGGGCTATCTGGTCTCGGTGGGCTACATGGACCCCGGCAATTGGGCGACCGACCTCGCCGGCGGGTCCAAGTTCGGCTACACGTTGCTCTCCGTCATCCTGCTCTCGAATTTGATGGCGATCCTGCTCCAGGCGCTGGCGGCACGGCTCGGGATCGTCACCGACCGCGACCTCGCGCAGGCCTGCCGCGCGACCTATTCGCCGGCGGTGAATTTCATGCTGTGGCTCGCCTGCGAGGCGGCGATCATCGCTTGCGATCTCGCCGAGGTCATCGGCACGGCGATCGCCCTCAAACTCCTGTTCGGCATTCCCCTGATCGGCGGCGCGCTGATTGCCGCGCTGGATGCCTTCCTGCTTCTGGTCTTGATGAATCGCGGCTTCCGCTTCCTGGAGGCCTTCGTCATCGCAATGCTCGTTGTGATCGCAGTCTGCTTCACGGTCCAGCTTGCCGCGGCAGCACCGCCGGTTGCCGAGATGCTGAGAGGATTTGTGCCGAAGACCGAGATCTTCACCAACCCTGAAATGCTCTACATCGCGATCGGCATCATCGGCGCGACGGTGATGCCGCATAATCTCTATCTGCACTCGTCGATCGTGCAGACGCGCGCCTACGAGCGCAACGACACGGGCCGGCGCGAGGCGATCAAATGGGCGACGACAGATTCGACCATCGCCCTGATGCTGGCGCTGTTCATCAATGCTGCGATCCTCGTCGTGGCTGCCGCAACCTTCCACAAGAGCGGCCACTCTGACGTCGCCGAGATCGGCCAGGCCTTCGAGCTGCTGTCGCCGCTGCTCGGTCTCGGCATCGCCTCGACGCTGTTCGCGGGTGGCGCTGCTCGCCTCGGGCCTGAATTCAACGGTCACAGCGACGCTCGCCGGCCAGATCGTGATGGAAGGCTTTCTCGATTTGCGCCTGCCAAGCTGGGCGCGGCGCCTGCTGACGCGCGGCATCGCCATCATTCCGGTGATCGTGGTCACCGCGATCTATGGCGAGCGCGGCACGGCTGATCTGCTGGTCTTCAGCCAGGTCGTGCTGTCGATGCAATTGCCCTTCGCCGTCATCCCGCTGGTCCGCTTCGTCTCCGACCGCCGCAAGATGGGCAAGTTCGCCATACCGGTGTGGGTGGCGGCGATCGCGTGGATCGTCGCGGGCATCATCGTGGTTTTGAACTTGAAGCTGCTCGTGGATTCGCTGTTCGGATCGTGACTGTTGCGCGCCACTGCGCATCAAATGCCGAAGCTGCAATCACGCATTTGTCTTTCGGCAAACCGACCGTGCGCAGACTAGACCCGGCGTCGCGGCTGATAAGGACTGAGGGGATTTACGTCGAGATCTACAACCTTCACACATTGTTGGCGCTCGCGATGGCTTGAGCCCGCGTGCCATTCCCCGCTTTGAAGCTCGACCCCCGTCATCTCCGCCAGCCTAAAGCACTTCCATTCCCCTCCGGGCGGCAAGCCTTTGCTGGAACTGCCGGCAAACTGAAAGGCGAGCGTGCGTTCCTGGCCATCGGTATGGCCCAATATTGCGGGGCAAATTGCGCGCGGGTGGCCTTGATAGAAACAGAGCACCTGTTGGCGCTCGACCATGCCCCGCGCGATCAGATCATAGGTGCTCGACAAGGAAACCTCCGGAGCTGGTCCCATTCTCGCAGGTTACAAGCTGCCCGGCTTATGAGATCGGCGCGCCGATCAATCCTGCGGCTCGGACGCCGCATCGCCCTGCGCGTCGATGCGCAGCCAGCCTGACGGCGCGAGGCGCTGCTGCGGCAGGAAGCGGGCCTTGTAGTCCATCTTCTTCGAGCCTTCGATCCAGTAGCCGAGATAGACGTAAGGAAGGCCCTGACGTCGGGCACGGGCGATGTGGTCGAGGATCATGAATGTGCCCATCGAGCGGCTGACTTCGCCGGGCTCGAAGAACGAATAAACCATCGACAGGCCGTCGCTGAGCACGTCGGTCAGCGCGACCGCGATCAGCTCCTCGCCGCGGCCGGTGATGCCGCTGTCGGGACCGCGCCTGCGGTACTCGATGATGCGGGTTTCGACGTGGCTGTCCTCGACCATCATGGCGTAGTCGAGCACTGTCATGTCGGCCATGCCGCCATGGCGGTGACGGGAATCGAGATAGGCGCGGAACACCGAATATTGCTCGGAGGTCGGCACCGCGCTGCGCTGCTCGCCGATGATGTCGGCGTTACGCGCGATCACCTTGCGGAAATTGCGGGAGGGGCGAAACTCGTTGGCGATCACCCGGACCGAGACGCAGGCGCGACACTGGTCGCAGGCCGGCCGGTAGGCGATCGACTGGCTGCGACGGAAGCCGCCATGGGTCAGGAGGTCGTTGAGGTCGCCGGCGCGCTCACCCACGAGGTGCGTAAACACCTTGCGCTCGTGCCGGCCCGGCAGATAGGGGCAGGGGGAGGGCGCCGTGAGGTAAAATTGGGGGGTGTCGCGCGAGTGCTGGGTCAAGGGACGTCGTGGGCCTCCAAAATACGCAACAGCATCGCGCTACCAAAGCCCCCGGTCAATCGGTCTACTCGGCAGGTCAGATCGGTCAGCATAGCGGGTCCAGGTTGATAGGTTCTTGATCAAAAGGTCGTTGTTCAGTAGGTCCTCGCGCCCTGCGGCACCGGCGCACGAACGGAATTGTTGATCACGACCGTTCCCAGCACGAAATCCTGCAGCAAGCGCCTGCGGCCGTTGAACAGCCCAACCAGCACCACGAAGGGCGACAGGAACGAGACGGTCACCCAGAACAGCACGGCGTGGGTGGCGCCGAGCACGAAATAGCCTGGCGCGCCGTACCAGGTGCGCAGCTCCAGATCCATCAGGCGCATGCCGATCGTCGCGGACGACGGACCGCCGATACAGGCGCCGTAATAGACGATGGCCCAGATCACGGAAGCCGGCCAGGCCAGCCAGAACAGCGCCCAGCCGATGCCGAGCGTGACCACGCCGAATACCGCGATGAAGAGGTAGCCGAGGATCACCGGCACCGAGATCACGACCATGTCGATCAGGAAGGCGAACACCCGCCGCGTCGCAACGCCGCGGAACAGTTCCGGGTGCAGATAGGGATCGTAGGCGTGCGGCTGCGCTCCGCCGTCATTGCGCCAGGCGTTGCCCGAATCCGAATAAGACATGTCCGTCCTCCCAAGGGAAAACTCCCGTGGCAGGAGATGGGAACAGGCCGTCCGTGTGCCAAGGGCGCGCTGGCGTTAACAAGCCGAAATATTCCGGCGATTCGGGGGCGGTGGGGCGAGTTGCGACCGCTACAAACCCGGGACCGGCGTGCCTTACCCCTGCGCCCGCAGCTTCTCCGCCACCTTCGGTGCAAAGTAGCTCAGCACGCCATCGGCGCCGGCGCGCTTGAACGCCAACAAGCTCTCCATCATGGCGCGGTCGCCGTCGAGCCAGCCGTTGTTCGCGGCGGCCGCGATCATCGCGTATTCGCCGGAGACCTGGTAGGCGAAGGTCGGCATTGCGAAGGTGTCCTTTACGCGGCGGACCACGTCGAGATAGGGCATGCCGGGCTTCACCATCACCATGTCGGCGCCCTCGGCGATGTCGAGCTCGACCTCGCGTAGCGCTTCATCCGTGTTGGCGCTGTCCATCTGATAGGTGCGCTTGTCGCCGGTGAGCGTCTTGGCCGAACCGATGGCGTCGCGGAACGGGCCGTAGAAGGCGGAGGCGTATTTTGCGGCATAGGCCATGATCTGCACGTCGAGCAGGCCGGTGCGATCCAGGCCCTCGCGGATCGCGGCGACGCGGCCGTCCATCATGTCGGAGGGCGCAATGATGTCGCAGCCGGCTTCGGCCTGCACCAGGGCCTGGCGCACCAGCACGGCGACCGTCTCGTCGTTCAAAATCTTGCCGTCGGAGATCAGGCCGTCATGGCCGTGGCTGGTGAAGGGATCAAGCGCAACGTCGCAGAGAATGCCGATCTCCGGAAACTCCTTCTTGATCGCGCGCACCGCCTGGCAGACCAGATTGTTCGGGTTGGTGGCCTCCGAGCCTTCCTCGTCGCGCAAGGAAGGGTCGGTGTAGGGAAACAGCGCGAGGCAGGGGATGGTGAGCTTCATCGCGCGCTCGGCCTCGCGCACAGCCTGATCGACGCTAAGACGCTCGACACCCGGCATCGAGGCGATCTGCTCGCGCTTGTTGTTGCCGTCGATCAAAAACAGCGGCCAGATCAAATCATCGGTGGTGAGGACGTTCTCGCGCACCATGCGCCGGGCCCATTCGGCCTTGCGGTTGCGGCGCGGCCGGACGGTCAGATCGAGGGCAGGGGAGGCGCCAGCGCCATCCCGGCGCGAAACCTCGCGCAATTCGATCGGACGTCCGTATTTGATCGCCATCATTCTTCCTCCGGCTGGAATTATTCTTATACCAGTTCGCATGGTTCCCGTCACCGCGGCTTGACCTGCCGCAAGGCAGAATTGAAGACTTGGGCAGCCGGTTGATTTTGCGGGGCAAAGCAGCCAGAAGGGGCCATGTCCGAGATCTCCACCCGCGATGCGGCCCGCGACAGCGCCAGGGACGCCCTCCGAGACAACGCCAGAGACAACGCAATGTCGGTGGCGGCGATCTCGTCGGAGCGTGCCGAGTCCGACGACAATGTCTGGACGCGCCGGCTCGTGCTGTTCCTGCGGGTGATGGCGCTGCTCTCGATCCTGAAAGGTCTCTATCACTGGGCTCAGGTCACCGGCTTCGTCGGCGGCGAGGACGAGGCGTTCGAGAACCAGTCGATGGCCTGGCAGGCCGCCACCGTCTACTTCGCGGTGATCGAGCTCGTTGCCGCGGTTGGCCTCTGGCTCGCCACACCCCTGGGGCGCGGTGGTGTGGCTGACGACCGTGGTGTCGATGGCGGTGATCGAGCTGATGTTCCCTGGCATCTACGGCGGCAGCCTGGTCGTGGTCGGGGTCGAAGCCTTCATGCTGGCCGCCTATCTCGCGCTCGCCTGGATGGCCGCGCGCGAGCGGCCGCCATAGGCGAAGCTTTCGACACACCAATATTCTCGTGCCCCGGACGCAGCGCAGCGCGCCGCACTTGCGGCGTGGTGCGCTGCTGAGCCGGGGCCCATCTCTCCACGATCCATGCCTTGGCTATCTGGGTCCCGGATCTGCGCTTCGCTTGTCCGGGACACGAGAGTGTCGCGCTTGGTTGACCGTTGGTTGCCTAAAATTCGAGGTAACTTTTCGTTGACTCCGTGCATTTCGCCACAGCTCTTACGCGCCCGTTTCGAAACGGGGCGAGGCTGTTCTGGAATGCGACAATCGGGGCGGACGGAGGGTGAACAGGGCCTTGCGAGAGTCAACAGACGGTTGCAGAAAGTGCTTGTGGCACAGGCTTAATCCGCAATTCACTGTCTTAAATTCATGATCTCTTTATTCTCTTATTTAAGCCGATCTTCAAACGAGCCCCTTAAGTTGCACCTATCAGACGGAGCACAAGTTTCGTCGAATGAGTGTCGATAAAAACGACAACAGGGGAAGTGTCATGATGAAAGCCGTCGCAACTGCGGCAGATACCGCAGAGCGCGTCTCCGGCCAGCAGGGTTCGGTGCAGACGCTCTATCTGGAAGCTTTGACTCTGGTGGAGCGGCTGCATCGCCGGCTGCTCGACGTCATCAAGGACGAGTTCGATCGCCGCGGCCGTGCGGACATCAATTCGGTGCAGGCGCTCCTGCTCTACAACATCGGCGACAAGGAGCTGACCGCGGGCGAACTGCGCACGCGCGGTTATTACCTCGGCTCCAACGTCTCCTACAATCTGAAGAAGCTCGTCGAGCTCGGCTTCCTCGATCACCAGCGCTCGCGCGTCGATCGCCGCTCGGTGCGCATCCGCCTGACGCCGCAGGGCCAGGAAGTTCGCCGCATCGTCGACTCTCTCTACCAGAAGCACGTCAAGACGGTGGAGCAGGTCGGTGGCATCTCCGGTGAGGAGTTCTCGACCCTCAACAAGTCGCTGCACCGCCTCGAGCGGTTCTGGACCGACCAGATCCTGTATCGCCTCTGAGTTCGTTCGACGAGACTTGGCCAAGCCGGCCCACAATAAGACCGGGCAGGCCTCCCGAACGTGCCTGAACTTCCCCAAGCGCACCGGCCCGGCTCTGCCCGGACCGGTGCGTTTTGTCATTTCGCGGTTGCGAAAAAAATCGCTAACCGGTGGGAACGAGTTCCCGGTTCCGCGCTTATCCTCTTCGGATCGGAGGCTGACGATGCTGGTCGAGCGTGGCGTGGGGGCGAACGTGGAACTCGTGAGCGAGGCCTATGCCATCGCCGCGAACTATCTTCGCCGCTCCGGCGCGATCCGCGACACCCTCGTCACCGACGAACGCCTGCTCGAGATCGTCATCAAACTGCTCCAGCACGGCGAATTCAACAAGATCAGGCTGGCCAACAAGGCCATCGCCAGGTTCGAAGCGCAGTCCGAGGCCAAAGCGGTTGCCTGATCACGACTCCCAACATGTCGAAGAACCAGAGGATGCCATGGAAGCTGCCATCGACCGCATCATGCAGACCTATGACCTGCTCGCCAACCGCAGCTCTGCGGCGAGCGCGGAGGCGAGGGCCAAGGTCACTAACTATCTCAATACGTTGATGGAAGCCGGCGAGAAGGACACCCACAGGTTGACGGTGTGCGGCCTGACCTACCTGCGCCAGCTCGACGGCAGTGTGGACCCGGTGAAGGCGGGGTATACCGGACTGTGACGGGACGCTGACCTCGCCCGGCGGGTCCGGCGCGGCGTTTGAGGCTCAAAGCGGCCCCATTTCGGAGGGTCGCAGATGGGGTGATTCCATAGAGCCGCCCCAGCGCCGAAAACCTTCACTCCCAC
This sequence comes from Bradyrhizobium sp. LM2.9, assembly GCF_054056555.1. Lineage (NCBI taxonomy): Bacteria > Pseudomonadati > Pseudomonadota > Alphaproteobacteria > Hyphomicrobiales > Nitrobacteraceae > Bradyrhizobium > Bradyrhizobium sp. LM2.9. The sequence goes on along the minus strand of NZ_JBSRYJ010000002.1, from coordinate 2,501,546 downwards.
CATATCTTGCACAAATCTCACGCCCGACCCGCAAACCCTTGGCCGGGGGCGGGCGATGTGGTAGATCGCGCTCGCCGCTTCCGATCGCCACACCAGACCCGCCCGTAGCCCGCCAAAAGGCTGCGGCGGTGGAGATATTCGCAAGATGACCTTCGCCAAGACCGCCTCCGCCCCCGATTCGTTTTTCACCGCCTCGCTCGATCAGGCCGACCCGGAAATCGCAGCCGCCATCAAGGGCGAGCTCGGGCGGCAGCGCCATGAGGTCGAGCTGATCGCCTCCGAGAACATCGTCAGCCGTGCCGTGCTGGAAGCGCAGGGTTCGGTGATGACCAACAAATACGCGGAAGGTTATCCCGGCGCGCGCTATTACGGCGGTTGTGAGTGGGTCGACGTCGCCGAGAATCTCGCGATCGATCGCGCCAAGAAGCTGTTCGGCGCCGGCTTTGCCAACGTGCAACCCAATTCCGGCAGCCAGATGAACCAGGCGGTGTTTTTGGCGCTGCTCCAGCCCGGCGACACGTTCATGGGCCTCGATCTTGCGGCCGGTGGCCATCTCACCCACGGCTCGCCCGTCAACATGAGCGGCAAGTGGTTCAAGGCGGCGCACTACACCGTGCGCCGTGAGGACCAGATCATCGACATGGACGCGGTCGCCAAGCAGGCCGAAGAGGTCAAGCCGAAGCTGATCGTCGCCGGCGGCTCGGCCTATTCGCGCGCCTGGGACTTCAAGCGTTTCCGCGAGATCGCGGACAGCGTCGGCGCGTACCTGTTGGTCGACATGGCGCACTTCGCGGGCCTCGTGGCCGGCGGCGTGCATGCCTCACCCGTGCCGCATGCCCACATCACCACCACCACGACGCACAAGTCGCTGCGCGGTCCGCGCGGCGGGCTGATGCTGTGGAATGACGAGGCGCTGACCAAGAAGCTCAATTCGGCGATCTTCCCGGGTCTTCAGGGCGGACCGCTGATGCACGTGATCGCGGCGAAAAGCGGTGGCCTTTGGCGAGGCGCTGCGTCCGGACTTCAAGGTCTATGCGAAGAACGTCGTCGAGAACGCCAAGGCGCTGGCCGAAACGCTCAAGGGCCACGGGTTCGACATTGTCTCCGGCGGCACCGATAACCACCTGATGCTCGTTGACCTCCGGCCGAAGGGCCTGAAGGGCAACGTCTCGGAGAAGGCGCTGGTCCGCGCCGCCATCACTTGCAACAAGAATGGCATTCCCTTCGACCCCGCGTCGCCGTTTGTCACCTCCGGTATTCGGCTGGGCACGCCGGCGGCAACCACGCGCGGCTTCGGCGTCGCTGAATTCCAGCAGGTCGGCAGCATGATCGTCGAAGTCCTGAACGCGATCGCGCAGTCCGACGACGGCAAGGCGCCGCTGGTGGAAGCCGCGATCAAGGAACGGGTCAAGGCGCTCACCGATCGGTTTCCGATCTACCAGTAAGGTTGGGTTAAACGGATGCGCTGCCCGAACTGCAACAGTCTCGATACGCAGGTAAAGGACTCGCGTCCGACCGAGGACTCTTCCGTGATCCGCAGGCGGCGCGTTTGCGTCGCCTGCAATTTCCGCTTCACCACTTTCGAGCGCGTGCAGCTGCGCGAGCTCACGGTGATCAAGCGCAACGGCCGCCGCGTGCCGTTCGACCGCGACAAGCTGATGCGATCGGTGTCGATCTCCTTGCGCAAGCGGCAGGTCGAGCCGGAGCGGGTGGAAAAGATGGTCTCCACCATCGTGCGCGAGCTCGAGACCGGGGGCGAGGCCGAAATTTCTTCCGAGGTGATCGGCGAGACCGTGATGGAGCATCTGCGCACGCTCGACGACGTCGCCTATGTGCGCTTCGCCTCGGTCTACCGCAATTTCCGCGAGGCCAAGGATTTCGCCGACGTGCTCGGCGAGCTCTCCGGTGAGGAGCAAGCGCGGCTCGCCGCGATCCGCAAATGATCTTCCGCATCCTGGAGGATCAATTCGCGCAGAAGGCCCGCGAGTCCAGGGATACCGATCGGCGCTTCATGGCGCTGGCCCTGGCGCTCGGCCGGCGCGGGCAGGGGCGTACCTGGCCCAATCCGGCCGTCGGCGCCGTCATTGTCAAGGACGGCGTCATCGTCGGCCGCGGCTGGACCCAGCCTGGCGGACGGCCGCATGGCGAGCCTGAAGCACTGCAGCGTGCGGGCGAGGCCGCGCGCGGCGCCACGCTCTACGTCACGCTGGAGCCGTGCTCGCATTTCGGCAAGTCGCCGCCCTGCGCCGATGCGGTGATCGCCGCCGGCATCAAGCGGGTGGTGTCCGCGATCGAGGATCCCAATCCGGAAGTCGCCGGCCAAGGCCACGCGCGCCTGCGCGCTGCCGGCATCACGGTGGATGTGGGTTTGTGTGCAGCGGAGGCCGCCTTCGACCACGCCGGGCATTTTCGCCGTATCCGGGATCGCCGCCCATATGTAATCCTGAAGCTCGCGGTCTCGCCCGACGGCAAGATCGGCGCGGCCGGGGGCAAGCCGGTTGCGATCACCGGCGAGGCGGCGCGCAATCGCGTGCATCTCTTGCGCGCGCAGAGCGACGCCATCCTCATCGGCATCGGAACGGTGCTGGCGGACGATCCGGAGCTCAACTGCCGCCTGCCGGGCATGGCGGCGCGCTCGCCGGTGCGCGTGGTGCTCGATCGGAGCCTGCGCATTCCCGGCGCGAGCAAGCTCGTCGGCTCTGCGCGCGAGACACCGCTGTGGGTGGTGGGTTCTGAGCTCGCGGAAGCTGCAGCCGCCACGCGGCTCGGCGCCGCCGGTGCGCAGGTGATCCGCATACCGCCGGGCAACGCATCCGGGCTCGATCTTGCGGCCGTGCTGCAGGCGCTGGCCGAGAAGGGCATCACGCGGTTGATGGCCGAGGGCGGCAGCCGCGTTGCGGCGTCCTTCGTCACGGCCGGCCTCGCCGACGAGATCTGGCTGTTCCGCGGCGCGGAAGCGGTGGGCGCCGACGGGGTGGATGCGCTCGATGCATTGCCCCTGTCGAAAATCACGCAGTCGCAGGCCTACAAGGTTCATGCTAGCGAGACATTCGAGCACGATACTCTCACCGTCTACGAGCGCGCATAACATGTTCACCGGCATTGTCACCGATATCGGCGAGATCGTCGGCTTCAAGCCGACGGCGCAGGGCCAGTTGCACCGGCTGCGCATCGCCTGCCGCTACGATCAGACCACCATTGCCGACGGCGCCTCGATCGCCTGCAACGGCGTCTGCCTGACCGTCGTCGCCTCGGGTGTCGAAAGTGGCTCCACCTGGTTCGACGTCGATGCTGCGGCCGAGACGCTGGCGCTGACGACCGCAAAGCACTGGAGGGTCGGCACGAGGCTCAACCTCGAGCGTGCGCTCAAGATCGGCGACGAGCTTGGCGGGCATATCGTCGCCGGCCACGCCGATGGCATCGCGACCCTCGTCAGCCGCGAGGACCTGCCCGGCATGGCGCGGTTCGAGCTCTCGACGACGCGGGAGCTGGCGCGGTTCATCGCGACCAAGGGCTCGATCACGCTCGACGGCGTGTCGCTGACGGTTAATACGGTGAAGGACGTGACCTTTTCGGTGCTGATCATCCCGCACACCCTGACGGTCACGACGATCGGTACCTGGAAGGCAAGCACCGAGGTCAATATTGAGGTCGATTTGATGGCCCGCTACGCGGCGCGGCTGACGGAAATGAAGTGACGGCGTCTTTGAACTTGGCTTACCCGCTGGCGGCGACTACATAGCGCCAACCCCTGTGAAACGGATCGATTATGGCTGACGCACGGCGTGCACCCCTGAAGGACCAGACCGACATTTCCGGCGCGCGCGCGCTGATTGTCGAGGCGCGGTTCTATGACGATCTCCAGGACGCGCTTCTGGACGGCGCAGTGGCCGAGTTGAAGGCGGCGGGCCTGACCCATGATGTCATCACGGTTCCCGGCGCGCTGGAGATCCCGGCGGCGGTGGCGATTGCCATCGATGCCGCGGCTGCCAATGGCAAGCCCTATGACGCCGCGATTGCGCTCGGCTGCGTGATCCGTGGCGACACCATTCATTTCGAGATCGTCTCGCAGGAATCCTCGCGCGCGCTGATGGACCTCGCGGTGGCGCGCAAGCTGCCGCTCGGCAACGGCATCCTCACAGTCAACACCGAGGCGCAGGCCTGGGCGCGGGCACGCGCCAGCGAGCTCAACAAGGGCGGCGATGCCGCGCGCGCCGCGATTGCGATGCTGCGGATAAAACGCCGGCTGGCGCGGGCTTGATCATGGCCGATAACAACAAAAGGCCGCCGGCTGGCGCGGAGAAGAAGGCGAACCGACGCGGTGCGGCGCGGCTCGCCGCCGTGCAGGCGCTCTACCAGATGGACATCGCCGGCGCCGGCATCAACGACATTTTTGCGGAGTTCGAGAGCCACTGGCTCGGCAATGAGGTCGAGGGCGATACTTATCTGCCGGCGGAAGCGGCGTTCTTCCGCGACGTCGTCTCCGGTGTCGTACGCGACCAGAAGAAGCTCGATCCCCTGATTGACGAGGCGCTGTCGAAGGGCTGGCCGTTGAAGCGCATCGAAGCGATCCTGCGCGCGGTGCTGCGGGCCGGGGCCTACGAATTGGAGCACCGCAAGGACGTTCCGGGCCGCGTCGTGGTCTCCGAATATGTCGACGTCGCCAACGCCTTCGTCGATCGCGAGGAGACCGGCATGGTCAACGCGGTGCTCGACCAGATCGGCCGCCAGTTTCGCGGTGACGAGTTCGGGAGAGGGTAGATTGAGACGACCTCCGCCGTAGCCGTCATCCTGAGGTGCCGGAGCGAAGCGGAGGCCTCGAAGGACGGCGGCGTGCCACCGAGGGTGCATCTCGGCCACGCATCCTTCGAGGCTCGCAAGGGCTCGCACCTCAGGATGACGGGTCTAGTACCGTGACGCAGGACAAAGAACCGGTATCCGCCGAAGACTCCCTCATCGCGCGCTATTTCAGGCCGCTGGCGACCGATCCCGGCGCGCTAGGGCTCGTGGACGATGCCGCCATCCTGAAATCCCAAGGCGAGGATATCGTCGTCACCACCGACGCGGTGGTGGAGGGCGTGCATTATCTTGCCACCGATCCGCCCGACACCATCGCGCGCAAGGCGCTGCGGGTGAATCTGTCCGATCTCGCGGCCAAGGGCGCGACCCCTGCCGGCTTCGTGCTGACGCTGGCGCTGCGCAGCAAGGAGGATGCCTGGCTCAGGCCGTTCGCGGATGCGCTGGGCGAGGACGCGAAAACCTTTGCCTGCCCGCTGCTCGGCGGTGACACGGTGTCGACGCCGGGGCCGCAGATGATCTCGATCACCGCCTTCGGCCGCGTGCCGCGGGGGCAGATGGTCGGCCGCACCGGCGCAAGGCCGGGTGACCGCATCCTGGTGACGGGGACAATTGGGGACGCCGCGCTCGGCCTCGACGTGCTCAAGGGCGGCGAGGCGGCGGTCGCGCTGGCCTCCGATCCGCACGCGCGCGAGGTGCTGATCTCGCGCTATCGCGTGCCGCAGCCGCGCAATGCTCTCGCGCAGGCGGTGCGTGAGCATGCGACGGCTGCGATGGATGTCTCCGACGGCCTTGCCGGAGATCTGACAAAGCTCTGTGCGGCATCAGGCGTCTCGGCCACGATCGACGTGGCGAGCGTGCCGCTCTCGGCTGCTGCGGCCGGCCTGATCGCGGCCAACTTCGTTTGCGTTGAGACGCTGCTGGCAGGGGGTGACGATTACGAGGTGCTGTGCACAGTGCCGCCGGCGCAAGGCGACGCGCTGATTGCCTTGGGACGGGCGGCAGGCCTTGCCGTCACGGCCATCGGCACGATCGTCGCGGGCCATGAGCGGCCGCGCTTCCTGGACGGGCAGGGCCAGGAACTGGTCTTGAAGCGGCTGTCCTACAGCCACTTCTAGGAATTGCCCCAAACCGGCGTCCAGTCTCTCCGACTGAGCCTAAATACCTGCCGAGATCGGCTTTTTCGGCCTTATCCGGCGTTGCACCCTCAATTTGATTTTGGCAAGCTTGTGACCGACTAGGGCCGCGCCTTCGGGCAAGGGCGGCCTTGTTCAACATCAAGGCGCCGCACCGCACGACGGAAAACAAAAGGCGCCGGGGGTACGTTCATCAAGGATCTGAGGCAAAAAATCACATGACAGCATTATGGTTGATTGTGCTCTGCGGAGTGCTTTCCGTCGTCTACGCGATCTGGGCGACATCTTCGGTTTTGAGTGCGGATGCGGGGTCGCCGCGCATGCAGGAGATCGCGGAGGCAGTACGCGAAGGCGCACAGGCCTACCTGCGGCGTCAATACACCACGATCGGTATCGTCGGCATCGTCATTTTCGTGCTGCTTGCCTATCTGCTCGGTCTCTATGTCGCGGTCGGCTTTTTGATCGGCGCCATCCTGTCGGGAGGTGCCGGCTTCATCGGCATGAACGTCTCGGTCCGCGCCAATGTGCGCACCGCGCAGGCGGCGACGACATCGCTTGCCGGCGGCCTCGAACTCGCCTTCAAGGCGGGTGCGATCACCGGCATGCTGGTGGCGGGTCTCGCGCTGCTCGGCGTGACCCTCTATTTCGGCTTCCTGGTCCATTCGCTGAAGCTCGCGCCCGATAGCCGGACCGTGGTTGACGCGCTGGTGGCGCTCGGCTTCGGCGCCTCGCTGATCTCGATCTTCGCCCGTCTCGGCGGCGGCATCTTCACCAAGGGGGCGGACGTCGGCGGCGACCTCGTCGGCAAGGTCGAGGCCGGCATTCCCGAGGACGATCCGCGCAACCCGGCGACCATCGCCGACAACGTCGGCGACAATGTCGGCGACTGCGCCGGCATGGCTGCCGACCTGTTCGAGACCTATGCGGTGACCGCGGTCGCCACCATGGTGCTCGCGGCGATCTTCTTCGCCAAGACGCCGATCCTGATGGATATGATGACGCTGCCGCTCGCCATCGGCGGCATCTGCATCATCACCTCGATCATCGGCACCTTCTTCGTGAAGCTCGGGCCGAGCCAGTCGATCATGGGCGCGCTCTACAAGGGCCTGATCGCAACCGGCATCCTGTCGCTGGTCGGCATCGCCGGCGTGATCCATTACCTGATCGGATTCGGCAAGCTCGACGGCGTCGACTACACCGGCATGGCGCTGTTCGAGTGCGGCGTGGTCGGCCTCATCGTCACCGCGCTGATCATCTGGATCACTGAATACTACACCGGCACCGACTATCGTCCGGTGAAGTCGATCGCCCAGGCCTCGGTGACCGGCCACGGCACCAACGTGATCCAGGGCCTTGCCATCTCGATGGAATCGACCGCGCTGCCCGCGATCGTCATCATCGCCGGCATCCTTGTCACCCACAGCCTCGCCGGCCTGTTCGGCATCGCGATCGCGACTGCCACCATGCTGGCGCTGGCCGGCATGGTCGTCGCGCTCGACGCGTTCGGTCCGGTGACCGACAACGCCGGCGGCATTGCCGAGATGGCGGGCCTGCCAGAAGGAGGTGCGCAAGTCGACCGACGCGCTCGACGCGGTCGGCAACACCACCAAGGCGGTGACCAAGGGCTACGCGATCGGCTCCGCCGGTCTCGGTGCGTTGGTGCTGTTCGCGGCCTACAACCAGGACCTCAAGTTCTTCGTTGCAGACTCCGCGCACCATCCCTACTTCGCCGGCGTCAATCCGGACTTCTCGCTCAACAACCCCTACGTGGTGGTGGGCCTGCTGTTCGGCGGTCTGTTGCCGTATCTGTTCGGCGCGATGGGCATGACGGCTGTGGGCCGCGCGGCGAGCGCGATCGTCGAGGAGGTGCGCCGGCAGTTCCGCGAAAAGCCGGGCATCATGCAGGGCACCGACAAGCCGGACTACGGCAAGGCGGTCGACCTGCTCACCCGTGCGGCGATCAAGGAGATGATCATCCCCTCGCTGCTGCCGGTTCTATCGCCAATCGTGGTTTACTTCCTGATCTACGCCATCGCGGGTGGCGGCGTGGCCGGCAAGTCGGCGGCGTTCTCGGCCGTGGGTGCGATGCTGCTCGGCGTGATCGTGACGGGCCTGTTCGTCGCGATCTCCATGACCTCGGGCGGCGGCGCCTGGGACAACGCCAAGAAGTACATCGAGGACGGTCATTTCGGCGGCAAGGGCAGTGATGCTCACAAGGCGGCCGTGACCGGCGACACCGTCGGCGATCCCTACAAGGACACGGCAGGTCCCGCGGTGAATCCGATGATCAAGATCACGAACATCGTGGCGCTGCTGCTGCTGGCGATTTTGGCGCACTGAGCGGCGCGAACGAACAAGACAAAACCCCGCGGCGTGAGCCGCGGGGTTTTCTGTTCGATAGGTTGGATGCTTTCAATCCGTCATTGCGAGGAGCTCTTGCGACGAAGCAATCCAGGGTCTCTCCGCGAAGGGATTCTGGATTGCTTCGCTGCGCGTAACTGCCCAGGTGGCCGTTTGTATTCTCTTGACTGACCACATGTGTTTGTGAGTCAAGGTAATGGGTGACGCCGCCAAATTCCTCATTGTCTGTGGATGCCCTGCTGGCCCTGATTGGGGAGTTGCAGGAGCGCAACCTGATGTTGGAGCAGCAGAACGCATTGCTGACGGTGCGTGTGGCCGATCTGGAGCGTCGGCTTGGTCTGGATAGCTCCAATAGCAGCAAGCCGCCTTCGAGCGATGGACCGGGCCAGGCTTCTCGCCGGACACAGAGCCTGCGTGAGCGAGGGTTGAAGAAGCCCGGCGGCCAGCCCGGCCATGCAGGCAAACACTTGAAGCGGTCCGAACGGGTCGATCATACGATCATGCATCGCCCTGTTAGATGCGGGCGCTGCCGAATGGCGCTGGAGGGTGAACTGCTGGAACTTGTCGGCAGCCGTCAGGTGTTCGATCTGCCGGCGCCGGCGCCGCTGCTCGTCACGGAGCATCAGCTCTATCGTTGCAAATGCAGCGGCTGTGGCGCGGTCACGACAGGATCGTTTCCACCCGAGATAAGGGCGCCAGCGCAATATGGCGTCCGGTTGGCCGCTGTGGTGACCTATCTGTCGGCGGGACAGTTTCTGCCTGAAGATCGGCTCGGGCAAATCCTCTCCGATCTGTTTGGCGTGACCATCTCGGCCGGCACGATCGGACAAATGATCGCCCGGGCTGCCAGCCGGACGCAGGATTTCGCTGCGGCAGTCTGCGAGCAAATCCGCCGGGCACCGGTCAAGCATTTGGATGAGACCGGGTTTTGGGTGGGCGCCACGCCGCAATGGCTGCATGTCGCGGGCACCGCCGGGATCAATGGGCTGGTGCATTATCGCGTCTCACCCAGGCGCGGCGAGGTGCTGACGCAAGCCGAGGTGCTGACGCAAGCGGCGCATATCGTTGTGCACGACCATTGGACATCCTATTTTCAGATGTCCGGTGTCACGCATGCGCTGTGCAATGCGCATCACCTGCGCGAGTTGACGGCGCTGGTGGACATCGATGGCGAGGCCTGGGCCCGGCGCATGCGCGGGTTGCTCCGCTGCCTGTGCCACGAGGTCAATCTGGCGTCAGAGCATCCAACCGATCAGACAGGCGCGCTGCGTCCCAACAGAATCCGCGCCGCCGAGCGACTTTATGACCGCATTATCCGCGCCGGTATCGCCTGGCACGAGACGCTACCCGCGCTGCCTCGCGACATCAAGCGCGGGCGGATCAGACGGCGCACGGGCCATAATCTCCTGTTGCGCCTCAAGTTACATAAAGAGGCGGTGCTGCTGTTTCTGCACAACTCGGCGGTGCCGTTTACCAACAACGAGGCCGAGCGCGATGCTCGGATGATGAAATTGCGGCAGAAGATCTCTGCCGGCTTCCGCACCTCACAAGGCGCAGACAATTTCGCCACGCTTCGCACCCTGATCGGTACCGCTCGAAAGCGCGGATGGAACATGCTCGAAACATTGTCCCGATGCCCCACACAACTCATCCACAAACTCAGCGTCGCCTAACCGAGCAAACGGACCTGGGCAGTTACCGCTGCGCTCGCATGACGGAAGTGACGCCTACTGCACGTCCATCTGCAGCCCTTCCTTCTGGATGATGCCGGCGAACTTCTTCGTCTCGACGTCCACGAATTCGGCAAACTGCTGCGGCGTGCCGTAGTCGGCACGGGCGCCCATGGCGACGATGTTCTTCTTGATGTCGTCGCGCTCGAGCATCGCCTTCACCTGGAGATTGAGCGCCTCGAGCACGGCAGGAGAGACGCCCTTCGGCAGGAAAACCGAGAACCACGACGAGACGTCGAAATTCGCCAGCTCCGGCGCACTCTCGCGCATGGTCGGCAGGTTCGGCGCGAGGTCGCTGCGCTCGGTCGTGGTGACGCAGAGGCCGGTGAGGGTGCCGTTCTGCACCTGCGGCAGGCTCGGATAGAGGTTGTCGAACAGGATCTGGATGTCGCCGGCGAGCGCCGCCTGGAGCGCGGGACCGGCGCCGCGGAACGGGATATGCGTCATCTTCAGGCCGGTGAGCTGGAGAAACCAGGCGCCGGTGAGGTGAGGGCTCTGGCCGACGCCGGAGGAGGCGTAGCTGAGCTTGTCGGGATTGGTTTTGAGATAGGCGATCAGCTCGGCGATCGACTTGATGCCGGTCTTCGGATGCGCCGAGACGATGTTCGGGATCCGGATCATGTTGGAGACCGGCTGGAGCTGGTCCGGCTTGTAGGTGAGGTTCTTGAAAATGCTGTAGGCGATTGCGTTCGGACCGGGATTGCCGATCAGGATGGTGTGGCCGTCCGGCTTCGAACGGACCACCTCGGCCGCGCCGATCGTGCCGCCGCCACCGGAGCGGTTTTCAACGACGGCCGACTGGCCCCAGGCGGTCTGCAGATGCGCGGCCAGGAGCCGGCCCATCACGTCGGTCGAACCGCCGGCGGCGGCGGGCACCACGACGCGGACGTTTTCGGTGGGTTTCCAGTCTGCCAGGCTCGATCGCGGCAGGATCACTGCGGCCGAGAGGCCGGCAGCACCGGTGAGCACGCGACGGCGGGACAGCAATCTATTGGGCACGAATCCACTCCCTGCTTCTTGTTTTGCAAGGAGCGTATGGAACAGGACGCGCAACGGCAAGTCGCACGCAGCGGCACGACGCCGCAGGCTGAAGGCTCAGTTAAAGCTCAGCAGCTTGAAGATCGGCGTGAGGTAGCTCATCTCCTGGCCCGACGTCGCCGTGGTGCGGCTGACGAAGTCGAAGATCTTGCCGTCCTGGAGACCGTAATTCGCAAGCCGACGCACGCGTCGCGACTTGTCGAAATAGACGGCGATGACGCGCTGGTCGACCACCTTCTGGTTCATGAAGGCGACCATGCGCTCCGAGCGCTGCGAGATGTAATAGAACACCTCGCCGTCGAGGGTTGCGACCGTGGAGGGGGTGCCCATCACGATCAGCACCTGATCCTGGCTCGCGCCGATCGGAATTTGCTCCAGCGCGTTGGGCGGCAGGATGTAACCCTTCTGGAACTGCTCGCCGGTGCAGGCCGGCAAGCGCAACGCCAACCAGGGCCGTGGCCGCGAACAGGCGCAAGCCGCGCCAACGTGCTTGAACGCCGCGCCGCTTGTCCGCGCGCCGGCTGGTCTGGTTCGTTATCGTCATAGCGGAACTGATTCCGTCCCCTTGCGTCGCGCGAGGCGCTGAAGTACCGGGCGGAGACTCTGAATGCAACACGCGCGCGCCCGCTTGCGGAAACCACAATGTTTTGGCCGTTCAATCACTTCAGGAAACCCCGGCTAGCCTCGCCGGGCACCATTGAAGCCATCTATGGCATGATCGTGACGCAGGCGCGAGAACCCATATTTTACCGAGACTTGGGCGTGCCGGATACGGTTAACGGGCGTTTCGACCTGTTGCTGCTGCATCTCTGGCTGCTGCTGCGCCGCCTGCGCACGGTCCAGAGCGCTTCCCAACAAGGCGCCACCGAGCTGTCGCAGGCGCTGTTCGATCGCTTCTGCGAGGACATGGACGACAATCTGCGCGAGATGGGGATAGGCGACCAGACCGTGCCTAAGCGGATGCGGGCCTTCGGCGAGGCCTTTTACGGCCGGGTCCAGGCCTACGACCAGGCCATGGAAGGCGGCGACGCGACGCTGGCATCGGCGATCTGCAAGAATATCTTGAATGGAGCCGGCATGGATCAGGCGCAGCGGCTGGCGGACTATGCCAGGGCTACCGACGCCGATCTGGGCCGGACCGGCGAGGCCGCACTGCTGGGTGCGTCCTTCAAGTTTCCTCCAGCGCTTCCTGAGGATGTCACGCCATGAGCCGACCGATTACAGGACCCGGGCCCGATCCCTGGCGGGTGCCCGTCATCGTTGCACAGATCCCCGACACCGGGCTGCATCGCAAGCTCGAGGCCTCGGCCGCCGAGCGGCAGGCCATGGCCGAGACGGCAGGCTTGCGGGAGGTCCTCTCTGTCCGGGCCGCCTTCGATGTCGTGCCGAAAAGCGGCAACCGGATCCAGGTCACGGGGCACGTTCACGCCCGGATCGGCCAGATCTGTGTGGTCACGCTCGACCCGATCGAGAGCGAGATCAAGGAAGAGGTGGACCTTATATTCGCCCCGGAGGCCGAGGTGCGCCGGCTAGCCGATCTGATGGAGGAGGGGCAGAACGATAAGGAGCATGTCGCCGATCCGCCGGAGGCGATCGTCAATGGCATCATTGACCTTGGGAGGCTTGCCACCGATGCGCTGTTTCTGGCGGTCGATCCCTATCCGCGGAAGCCGGGGGTCGTGTTCGAGGTGGAGGTCACCGCCCCCGATCCCGAGGACCATCCCTTTGCGGTACTGAAGGCCCTTCAGGCCAAGAAGAAAGACAAATAGGTGCCGTCTTCCCCAGAAGACCGCTTTGCCAGGGGGCGTGAGGTGTTTGCGGCGGCGCTTTGAAAGGTCAAGTTATCTATCTGATTTCTATATACTACCTGTGAAATCGTCCGTCCGCAGCCGGATCGTCCCGGATGCAAAAGGCTGGGGGCAAGAGGTTGTTTCGGGATAACAAAACGCTATTGTCGCGGCCCGGTCCGGGTGCGCGTGGCGCTTGGCCGACCGCCATGTACATGGATGGCGAACCCACTTTGCGGCCCCGCTCGTTCAAGACCGCACCAGACCAGGTTTCCAGGACTTTTATGCCAAGCAAGGTTCGTATCGCGCTTGACGCCATGGGGGGCGACGCCGGCGCCGTCGTGGTCATTCCAGGAGCCGCCATCTCGCTCCAGAGGCATCGCGAGATCGAATTCCTGCTGGTCGGGGACCGCGCCAAGATCGAGCCCGAGCTCGACCGCCACCCCGCGCTGAAGGCCGCCTCGAAGATCATCCACACCGACGTCGCGGTCAGCGGGGAGGAAAAGCCGAGCCAGGCGCTGCGGCGCGGCCGCAAGACCTCCTCCATGTGGCTTGCCATCGATGCGGTGAAAAAGGGCGAGGCGGATGTTACGGTCTCTGCCGGGAATACCGGCGCGCTGATGGCGATGTCGCGCTTCCACCTGCGCACGCTGCCCGGCATCGACCGTCCGGCGATCGCCGGTATGTGGCCGACCAAGCGCGGCGATTCCGTCGTCCTCGACCTCGGCGCCAGCATCGGCGGCGATGCGCACCATCTGGTGTCGCTCGCCATCATGGGCGCGGCGATGGCGAGCGTATTGTTCAACAAGAACCGTCCCACGGTCGGCCTGCTCAATATCGGGGTCGAGGAGATCAAGGGGCACGAGGAGATTCGCGAAGCCGGCGAAATCCTGCGTGCCAGGAACCTGCCGGAGCTCGACTATCTCGGCTTCGTCGAGGGCGGCGGCATCGGCCAGGGCGTGGCGGACGTCATCGTCACCGAAGGCTATAGCGGCAACATCGCGCTGAAGGCCGCCGAGGGAACCGCGCGGCAGATGGCGGAATTGCTCCGCAACGAGATGATGCGAGGCTGGATGTCCAAGCTCGGCTATCTCCTGGCGCGCGGCGCCTTCCAGGCGCTGCGCAATAAGATGGATCCGAACAAGTCCAATGGCGGCGTGCTCCTTGGATTGAACGGGATCGTGGTCAAGAGCCATGGCGGAATCAGCGCCGAAGGCTTTGCCTATGCGATCGATGTTGGCTATGAGATGGTCAAATTCGATCTTCTCAACAAGATCAATCAGATGCTCAACCGCGAGGGTGGTGCACTCAATTTCGTGCCGACCGCGCCGGAGGATGTTTCGTGACTCAAATTCGTTCGGTCGTGCTGGGCTGCGGCTCTTATTTGCCGGAGCAGGTGGTGACCAACGCCGAATTGGCGGCGCGCATCGACACGTCCGACGAGTGGATCGTGCAGCGCACGGGCATTCGCGAGCGGCGTATCGCTGCCGAGGGCGAGTTCACCTCGCATCTGGCGCTCAAGGCGGCGCAGGCTGCGCTCGCCGACGCCGGCGTGGACGCGCAGTCGATCGAGCTGATCGTGCTCGCGACCTCGACGCCCGACAACACGTTCCCTGCGAGCGCGGTCGCCGTCCAGCATGGGCTCGGCATCAACCATGGCGCGGCGTTCGACCTTCAGGCGGTGTGCTCGGGCTTCGTGTTCGCGCTCGCCACCGCCGACAATTTCCTGCGCACCGGCGCCTTCAAGCGCGCGCTGGTGATTGGTGCGGAAACGTTCTCGCGCATCCTCGACTGGAACGACCGCGGCACCTGCGTGCTGTTCGGCGACGGCGCTGGCGCAGTGGTGCTGGAGGCGCAGGAGCAGCCGGGCAACACCGCAACCGACCGCGGGATCGTGACCACGCATCTGCGCTCCGACGGCCGCCACAAGGCGAAGCTGTTCGTCGACGGCGGGCCGTCCTCGACCCAGACTGTCGGTCATCTGCGCATGGAGGGCCGCGAGGTCTTCAAGCATGCGGTCGGCATGATCACCGACGTGATCGTCGACGCCTTCGAGGCGACCGGGCTCAATGCCGACAGCATCGACTGGTTCGTGCCCCACCAGGCCAACAAGCGAATCATCGACGCCTCCGCCCACAAGCTCCATATCGCGCCGGAGAAGGTGGTGCTGACGGTGGACCGTCACGGCAACACTTCGGCGGCCTCGATCCCGCTGGCGCTGGCGGTGGCGCGCAAGGACGGCCGCATCAAGCGCGGCGACCTGGTTCTGCTGGAAGCCATGGGCGGCGGCTTCACCTGGGGCTCCGCGCTGGTGCGCTGGTAGCAACAGTCGATAAAATTTTGCCCGAATCAGCACGATTATCGATGCGTCTGCATTGATGAGCGCTGTTGACCGGCGTATCGTAACCTCATAATTTCAGACAACAATTGTTCGCCGTGATGTGGGGGCAGGGCGATGACCGATCAAAGTAAAACCGTAACGCGTGTCGATCTGTGCGAAGCCGTCTACCAGAAGGTAGGACTGTCGCGCACGGAATCGTCCGCCTTCGTGGAACTCGTGCTGAAGGAGATCACCGATTGCCTTGAGAAAGGCGAGACGGTGAAGCTGTCCTCGTTCGGCTCCTTCATGGTCCGCAAGAAGGGCCAGCGCATCGGCCGCAACCCGAAGACCGGCACCGAGGTGCCGATCTCGCCGCGTCGCGTCATGGTGTTCAAGCCGTCGGCGATCCTGAAGCAGCGGATCAACGCCCAGCACCGCACCAACGGCGACGGCAGCAAGGTACAACCCGAGGCTTAAACCGCCTTTCGGATAAGGATTTGGCATTTGGACAAGGCGCCGGATGCGTTCCGAACCATCAGCGAAGTAGCGCAGGAACTCGACATTCCGCAGCACGTGCTGCGGTTCTGGGAGACCCGATTCTCCCAGATCAAGCCGATGAAGCGCAGCGGCGGCCGCCGCTATTACCGTCCCGACGACGTCGACCTGCTCAAGGGCATCCGCCGTCTGCTCTACGGGGAGGGCTACACCATCCGCGGGGTACAGCGGATCCTCAAGGAGCATGGCGTCAAATCGGTGCAGGGCCTGGCCGACGGCGCGGCCGCGGTCTCGTTCGGGGCCATCGAGGACGCCGTCGGCGCAAGCCTGATGGAGCCCGAGGAGGAGACCGGCGTCCGCGGCGCCCGCGACAGCGACGATGACGACTACCAGGGCGAGGAGGAGGAGGGCATCGACTTCCGCTTCTCGGAGACCGACGACGAGGAAATCCTCACCACCTTCCGCAAGGGCGGCGCCCCCGCCGCGCCCGCCGGCCCCAGCGCCATCGACCGGGAGCGCCTCGGACGGGTGCTCGCCGACCTCGTCGCCTGCCGCGAAATGCTGGATCAGGCGCTGAAGGACGCCTGACGCCGGATTCCCTCAGCTTGGGGGCAGTTCCGGGGCCGTTCGGCAGAGACACCAAAATGGTGTGACCTCGCCTTGCGCAAACCGGCGATCCTAGCTAATGGAACGACGTTCGGAGCGTGGCGCAGCCCGGTTAGCGCACTAGTCTGGGAGACTAGGGGTCGGAGGTTCAAATCCTCTCGCTCCGACCATTTTTTCCAAATCATCTGTCGGGTCGATCGAGGGGCGGCGCGGAGGGCCAGCTGCCGACGGTGGCGCATGCGCCGCGATTAGTGGCGGGTGGCTGGTAACTGAAATGCTGAAAACAACCCCATGCACAGTAGCGAAGTCATTGGCGATATGACGTTTTTCCGAATCGGTTTGACGCGTCGGGCAAAACAGGGTCATTATGCCAGCCTGTGTGGGATCAGTTTGAGCCGGTTAGTTCGTTCTTGATCTAGCGCGCTAATGTGGAATCGCTCTCGCGGCAACGTGAGGCACACTTATCCCCAACGGCCAATGTTAACATGGTCGCTCGTGCCAGGACTAAGTTATGTTCTGCCCGAAGAATCACTTTGAATTTCGATGGGTTATACAGCATGGCGGAGTTTGGAGGCCGACGGCAGAGAGCCGGCTCAGGCAGCCAGAAGCGATTGCGCGCGGGTGCACTTTTCTGTGGAATCGGCGGTTTTTGCAGTGGCTTCGAGGCTGCCGGCTTTGAAACGTTATGGGCAAACGAGCTCGACCCATATGCTTGCGAAGTTTATCGCACGAACTACCCGCACATTCGACTGATCGAAAAGGACGTGCGAAAGCTCTCAGTTGTTAAGGACAAGCTGAAACCGGTAGATGTGCTGCACGCAGGCTTTCCTTGCCAGAGCTTTTCCCAAGCCGGCGCACGCGCGGGCTTTGACGATGAACGAGGCAAGCTATTTTTTGAGATCATTCGTCTCGTAAAGGAGTTCGGAAAGGATAAGCCGCGAGCGATAGTCCTTGAGAACGCGCCGTTCTTGACCATGGGCGAGGGGGGTGTTTGGATCTTAGAAATCACTCGACAGCTTCAGCGTGCAGGTTATTGGTTTCGGGAAAGCAGCAATTCCAAGCTCCTCGACCTCTTCGATCTCACGGAGGTCCCGCAGAAACGGGCTCGTTTGTTTATGGTTGCTTGGTCCGTCGATCATTTCAGTAATGGCCGGTTCGAATTTCCCGATTTAGGCAAGCCTCCGAAGAAGGATGCCTCGAAATTCATAGATTTCGACAGCGAAAAACCCGACGGCTATTACCTGCCTACGGATAATAGATACTACAAAATGATTAGTAAGGAAAAAGTGGACACCGAGACTCAGAAGCACGTCTACCAGTTGCGAAAGTACTTGGTTCGGCAGAAAGAACCAGGAGTGTGCCCAACACTGACTGCCAATATGGGGCACGGCGGCCATAACGTGCCGTTCATTTGGGATCGACGAGGATTGCGAAAGCTCACCGAATTGGAGTGCTTAAAGCTTCAGGGGTTTCCAAATTCGTTTGTGTTTCCAGAGCAAATCTCAAGAGCGCAGCGTTACGCTCAGATCGGGAATGCCGTTGCACCGCCGGTGGCCGAACTTCTCGCCCGAGCGGTGCGCACTAAAATCGTGAAGGAGACATAGCGGTGACTAAGACCCTCGGATGGGAGTTTCCCGTTGACGAAGCTGATCAGTGGGAAGGATTTAACAATCCCGGCATTGAACACTTTCGCGGCAACCCCTTTGGCAGCTTGGCGAGGGAAATCATTCAGAACAGTCTCGATGCACCCTCGGGGAGTCCTGTCTCTGTAGCCTTTGAGCTAAAGCAGATCGCGACAGACGAACTCCCTGGAATCGAACAGCTTAGGGACGGGGTTCAACGCTGTGCCAAAGCAGAGACGAACGATAGCAAGAAGGCGAAGGATTTTTTCGCCACTGCGCAAAAATTATTGAAAGCGAAACATATAAACGTGCTCGCGATTCGAGAGTCTAAAACTACTGGTATTCGTGGCCCCTGCAAGAACGGAACGCCTTACTTTGCGTTCATGAAGGCAACGGGCATCAGCAAGAAGGAAATGCACGACGATGATACGGGTTTGGGCTCTTACGGCATCGGCAAGTTTGCGCCGTTCGCTGTTTCCCAGCTTCGGACCGTGTTTGTCTCGACCGTGTATAAAGAGGGAAACGGCTACCATCAGCTAACGCAAGGGAAGGCGTTGCTTACCTCGCATGTTGATGCGAACGGCAAAACGCATCAGGGGACGGGCTACTGGGGCGTGCGGCAGAATTGCATGCCCGTCGAGGGTTGCTCATCCGATGTACCTGTTTGGCTTAGGAGGTCTCCGAAACAGGCGGATCTCGCGAAAAGGCTCGGCACGACATTCTACGTGCTTGGATTCAGCGATGTGCAGCACTGGGAAAAGATTTTAATTGCGTCGGTTCTCGAGAATTTTTTTGGCGCAATTTGGCGAGGCAAGCTGATCGTCACAGTCGGCAAAGAGCTGATCACAAAAGAGACTATCTTAGAGCTGTTCGAAAAGTCCGACTGGGAAAATTATCTGCGGGGGATGAAGGGAGAACCAGAAGCATTTCAGAACGCGCGGCAGTTTCTCCGCACACTGGTTGGGACGGAGGAAATCTTTGTGGAGGCGCAGGAGAATCGAGAATTGGGGCTCTGTGAAGTTCGAATTGCCGTTGGCGAAGGCATGCCAAAGCGCGTTGCAGTCCTGAGAAACGGTATGTTTATCACCGACCAAATGGAGCACCTAAAACGATTTGGCGACTACAAAGAGTTTTGCGGGGTGGTCGAGTGCCAAAACAAGAAAGGCAATACCCTTCTCCGTGATATGGAGCCTCCGAAGCACGACGATTTCGAGCCCGAGCGTCTTCCGCCCGACGAACAGGCGAAAGGCCAGCGAGCATTGTCCGAACTGGCTCGCTGGGTGCGTGATATGCTCAAGCGTCACGCTCGCGATCCCGTCGCGGATGTCTCGGACGTCAGAGAGCTCGCGGACTACTTTGCAGATGACTCTCCGGACGACCAGTCTTCTGAGAAAGGCGAAGAGGTCAATCCAATTGGCGCAATCCAAATAAGAGCGCAGCCTCTCAAACGCAAGGCAATAGTTATTCGTGAAGAAGACGTAGGAAACGAGGGCGGCTCTGGACAGACCGGGAGCAAGGGTGGAGGCGGCCAAGGCGGGGGTAAGGCTACGGGCAATGGCAACGGTGGCAAAGTTGCGGGGTCACCTCAGGTCATGGACCTGAACAACGTCCGCTCTGTGCCGCTTTCGGAAAAGCGGCGCCGCGTTGCTTTCACATCTTCGTTCTCTGGCAAAGTGGAAGTGACCTTGTACGAAGCTGGCGCGGACACTGACCGACGGCTCAATGTCCTCAAGTGCAGCCTAGGGAAAGTCAAAAAGGGAGCCGTGAACCTGCCGGTCAAGAAGGGTGAGCGGGTTTCCTTCGATATTGATCTTGAGGGTAGTTTTTTGGGTGCGATGAAGGTTACGGGCCATGAGATTTGATCATCAAAAGGCATTTCCGTATCCGGTCCTGCGACCGCACGTTGACGACTACCTGGATTCTGAATTTCAAGTGTCCGTCGACTTTAGCGGAGCAAAAAACAATGCGAAAGTCGACGTGAAGATTTCGGTTGCCCTAAGCTCGGCCGAAATCAAAAAGCAGGTCGAGAAGGGAAACGCAGCGGTTTCCGTCATTTTTGCCTGCCGCGAGACCTACTTCCGACAGGCGGTGACCACTCAGAAGTTTGAGCTCAAAAAGTCTTTCGATAGCTCCTCGTTCAAGGGAGAGGTAATCATCTATCCGTTCGTCGTCGCAACCAAGCCAATCCAAAGGTTCGGAGCGAAGGACATCAACAAGGAGTTTCGCAAAGATTCGTTCGAGTTTGCAGTCGGGGAGGTGCTCGCTGCGGACGAGCCTAAGGTCATTTACATCGATCGAGAGCTTTTCAAGCCTGTCAGTTCAATTCTGCAAATCGTGAAGGACGATAACTTGTCTGGGTTCGAGTGGCGGATTCACTTTGACGAGGATAAACTTCAAGTCCTCCTGAGTGCTGAAGCCAAAGAGGTAATAGATAAAGCCCGGAACACTAAGCGTAACCAAGCTGTTCTACTTAATTCAATCTATTTTGCTGCTATTATGGAGGCAATTCAAAGGCTCAAAGAGGAGCCGGGTCTGACTGAAGAAAAGAGATGGGCTCGGGTTATTGAACAGCAGTGCCACAACGCCGCGCTCGATCTTCGGACGCACGAAACGTACATTGTGGCTCAAACATTGTTACGAACTCCTCTCAATCTCTTAAATCAGTACGCCTTTTCGGAGGATGAACGATGAAGGTGAAATTGCTGCGAGAACGGGCGCTCGCAGAGCTTCGGTCGAAGGTTAGTTCAAATCTGGATCTCTATCGTTCAGGTGAATTCGAGTACTTAACTTTAGATCCAGCGCTGAGTTTCAATAGCGAAGTGGAGTTGGTCGAGGAGAAGGTCGCGAGCCTTCGTACGCCTGTCGGAGCCCAAATCTTCGAATCAGAAAATTGCATAACAATGCTGGATGCGTTACCCAGTCTAACTCCGTACCAAGCGGCAGATGAGCGTCTGTGGGCTATGTTGAGCCACACGGTGCTGTTGCCTCATGCACGGGCTCGGTGGCCGATACCTTCAAAGACAGATGATGCGGTTGATCATGTCTTGGCGCACTTCTTCGGGAGCAATCAGCGCCAACTCGAGCGCGACAATATCGGCGCTCGACTCTGGTGGATGGGCCATTTGTGCTCCCGCGTTAACAGCATGCCGCTCAAGCAGGCTCTCGATATTCTCCTGTTTCGGTCAGACGTTCGGGCTAACATTGTCGAGCGTCCAACCACCGCGCAGAGTGTGCCCGTCTTTTCGGCTCTCTTGATGAAGCTTGCCAAGTCTTACGATGGGAAGAAGAAACTCTTTGAGCGAAGCACGTTTCGCTCGCTCATGGTGCAGCTCAATGGACTTGGCGGCTACCGATTGCTCGATGCTTTAGACGCGAAGACGATTGAGCAACTTATCGATGAACTCATTTCGACGAAATTGAGGCTATCGATAATCTAGTTGCCGTTTGAAGAGTGTGCGTAGGCGACGAGCAAGGGTGGGCGTGTCAACTTCGCATTCCCAGATTGTAATGACGCGCCACCCAAGTGCACGGAGTTCGTTTACCTGACGTTTGTGACGTTCGACATTGTTGCTGAGTTTTGGGTGCCAATAGCTTTTGCGGGATTTTGGCAACGAACTTCTCGGGCAACCATGCTGGTGCCAAAAGCACCCATGTACAAAGATAGCGGTGCGATATCGCTTCAGCACTATATCGGGACGACCCGGTAGAGATCGGACGTGTAGACGGTAGCGAAAACCCCTAGCATGCAACAGGCTCCGGACGACAAGTTCAGGCCGGGTGTTAGTTGATCTTATCGCTTGCATATTGCGCCTGCGTTGTAGGCCGGTATGTGTATCTACCAAGTGTCGCTGTCCTCTTCAGTTGAGCTGCGGTCGTTTGCGGTTAGACGCGTTGAGGTATTCTTGGGCTCGAATTTTGTTCCATTGTTGGGCGGCTTCGATTTGCTTCGAGGAGCTCGCCTTATATTCTGTGGAATTTCTTGCCTCAGATACTCAACCACCATCCTTGTCGTCTCGTCCACCAGCGTCCTCACCCTCCTCTGTGGTCTGCGCGACGGCTTCGATTGCGCTGACGCAGATGAAGGCGGCCAAGCCGGGCGGTCTTGCGCATCTCCTTGCGGCGGCTTTCGAGATGGCGCGCACTAAGTTGTGTCGACCTCGCGGTTGAAAGCTTCGACGTGTTTGAGCTGGCCGGTGCGCGGGATCGGTTCGGCGAGGACGCGGTGCAACTTCGATCTGGTCTAGCCCGACAGAGTCGATCTCACGGAGCGCGCCGAGGGCGGTGGGCGTGGCGGTCGAGCTGCATCTGCTCCGTGACCAGCTGCACATTGCGCGCCGATGGCGACGCCGGAGGGGCGGCGAGCGTGTGGGATCACTTGCGTGCGGTGGCTTAAGGGGAGGGTGTGATCGATGTCACAGGTCGCGCCGCCTCTATGGGTCTGGCGCCGTTGCCGCGGCGGGAAAAGGCATCCCCCGGGCGTTTCCTCATGTATCAGCAGTTTTGCGGAGCCTTAGGCGTGGCTCTTGATCTCGTAGTGACCCGGCACGCATTTGTAGCGATCGAGGCGCCAGTTGGCGTGATAGATCGGATGCTCGCCCATCCATTTCGCCAAGGGCGCCTGTGCGCCGATCGCGCACTGCATCATCGACATCTCGGGCGTCATGTTGCTGTCGGTCACGATTTCCTCGATGCAACTGCCTGAGCTGGCTGCACTCAGCCGGCAGAGCACGGCAACGACGGTCACGAACATTCCAGTCACCTCATCGGTTGTTTCTGACCACGAAGAGAATGCAAGCGGAGTGCCAGAGCCTGTGACGCAAACAACACGCTGGCCTGGCCGACTCGACCCAGCGTCCGGAGTCCATTTGACGATTCGGATTGTAAAAATTGCTCTAAAACCGAAGCTGGGCAAATACGGGGAACCGGGAACGGATGACTGCAGGGATGTTGAATGCTGGGGGCAGCGCCGCGCGGGCAGCCCTTCACAGGGCCTGCACAGCCGATAGGCTGGGCTCGTACGGATCCTCGCCAAAAGAGCGGGACCGTTATGGAAACGCGAGGACAGACCATGAAGGCACGACCGACCGGCGTGATTCCGCCGATGACGACGCCGTTCCGCAAGGATGGCGAGATCGACACCACACTCGTGGCGCCCCAGGTCGACTGGATGATCGGCGCCGGGGCGCATGGCGTCGCGGCCGGCGGTTCGACCGGCGAGGGGCATACGCTCGATCACGAGGAATATCGCGATCTGATGGAAGCGACGGTTGCGGCGGTGAAGGGACGCATTCCCGTGATCGCCGGCATTATCGTCGATTCCACGCGCGATGCGATCCGCCGCGGCAAGCTCGTGCGCGACATGAATGTCGCCGCGCTCCAGGTCACGCCGGTGCATTATCTGTTCAAGCCGGACGACGAGGCGATGGTGGCGCATTTCCGCGCCATGGCCGACGAGACCGGCATGCCCATCATCATCTACAACGTGGTGCCGTGGTCGTACCTTTCGCCGGCGCTCCTGACGCGGATCATGACCGAAGTGCCGCTGGTGGTCGGCGTCAAGCAGAGCGCGGGCGATCTGAAACTGTTCGCGGACCTGATGATGATGGCGCCGGACAAGCTGATCTACAGCGCGGTCGATGCGCTGATGTATCCGTCCTACACATTGGGGGCGCATGGTTCGATCGCCGCGATTCTGACCGCGGCGCCGCATGCCTCGGTCGCACTGTGGGATGCGGTCAAGGCGGGCGACCATCCGCGCGCGCTCGACCTGCACAAGAAGCTGCTGACGCTTTGGAACGCTGTGATCGCCGACAATTTGCCGGCCTGCACGCGCTATGCGCAGACGCTCCAGGGTCTGCCCAGGACTTATCCGCGGGCGCCGATGCCGGAGGCATCGCCCGCGCAGCAGGCGGCGGTCCGTAAGGCGCTGGACGGTCTCGGCGCGTTGAACGGGGCGCGCGTCGAAGCGGCCGAATAGTCCGCCCCCCGAAATTACTGATGAAAATGGCAGCGCCGATCCGCTTTTACCTGCGGATGCGGCGCTGCTACATTTTGCGCTGCGCCCCGATGCGCGGCGCGGCCATGAAGAAACACACCGACAAGGGGAGGGGCCGAAAGTCCCATGAAGGATTTTGCAGGAAAGATCGCCGTCATCACCGGCGGCGGTACGGGAATGGGACGCGAGCTCGCACGGCAGCTCGTCGCCGAGGGCTGCAATGTCGCCATGTGCGACGTCTCGGAAGCCGCGATGGCCCAGACCAAGCGGCTATGCGAGGTCGAGAAACTGCCGCAGGGCCTGCGCGTCACGACCCATGTCGCCGACGTCTCGATCGAGGATCATCTGAAGCGATTTCGCGACGAGCTCGCCGAGCAGCAGAAGACCGATCGGATCCATCTCCTGTTCAACAACGCCGGCATCGGTGGCGGCGGCAGCCTGTTCACCAACACGCGCGAGCAGTGGGAGCGCACCTTCAACATCTGCTGGGGCGGCGTCTATCTTGGCGTCCGCACCTTCCTGCCGATGCTGGTCGCGGCGGACGAGGCCCACATCGTCAACACCGCGAGCGTCAACGGCTTCTGGGCTTCGATCGGCATGGGGCAGGCGCACACCGCCTACAGCTCGGCGAAGTTCGCCGTGAAGGGATTTACCGAAGCGCTGATCAACGACCTCCGCCTGCACGCGCCGCACGTCAAATGCTCGGTGGTGATGCCTGGCCATATCGGCACCTCGATCGTGTCCAACTCGCGCAAGGTGCAAAGCGTCGACGGCTCGGAGCGGCTCAACGCCGACGAGGTCGCGCTGACCCGCAAGCGCATGGTCGCGGCCGGCGTTCCGGATGCTGACAAGATGTCGGACGACGACGTCCAGGCGGTGTTCGCCGAGCGCGCCCGCAGCTTCCTCGAGGATGCACCGACGACCGCCTCGCAGGCCGCGAAGATTATCCTCGACGGCGTCAAGGCAGAGCAGTGGCGCATTCTTGTGGGCGAGGACGCAAAGCGCCTTGACGAGCGCGTTCGTGCTGCGCCGGAGCACGCCTATGAAAGATCCTTCTACGAAAGCTTTACGCAGGAAGTCGGCTGGCGGCTTGGTTGAAGCTGGTTGCTGAGGCCGTCGGCGAGCGCGCGCCGATATAGGTATGATGGTCATCATCGCAAGGGGCGCGCAGGTCATTTTACGTGCCGCCTCTTGCCAGTGCTCGGCCACTTATGACGAATTGGAATGTCACGCATGCGACACATTCCATGCGTTCAAGCGATGGTGATCCCGAACGGCTCTCATTCGGTGCACGGCAGCTTGGTCGGGGAACTGAAATAGTTTAGTCAGTGACGTGTAAGGCGATGACCAGAGCGTAGCTCCCGATGATACCCGCATGTCTCTCCGACGACTGGATCCTTTGCCCGGAGCGAGAGGACATCTCCGCTGAATTCACGCGGCTCCTCACCGCGGCCCAGGAGGGCGGCGCCACGATCGCGGAATGCCTGATGATCGCGCGGCGGCTGAAGCGGGGCGAAGACCAGTCCTGGCATCGCGAGTGGAAGAAGCTGGCGCAGGCCAATCGGCATCGCGCCGAGGCCGCGTTCGCCGAAGGTCACAGGGCGACCGCACAGCGCAACTGGCTGCGCGCCATGAATTACTACAGTGCGGCCGCAATGCCGCTCGATCAGGCCGACGAGCGCCGCTGGGTCGCGGTGCTCGCGATGCAGGATTGCGCCCGCCGCTCCCTCGCGGCGCGCGACCCGGCCGGGAAAGTCGTGACGATCCCCTGGCTCGACGGACATTCGTTGCAGGGCTATTTTCTGCCCGCGCCGTCGGGAAGAGTGCGTGCCCCGACCGTGATCTGCATCGGCGAGCCCGGCCACCGCAAGGAGGAGTTCCTGTTCAAGCTCGCGCCGCATGCGCGCGAGCGCGGATTCTCGTTGCTGGCGCTGGATCTCTTTGGCGACCAGCGCGACGATTATCTCGACGCGCTGTTGCGGCGCCGGGATCTCGAGAGTTCGATTCCGTGCGTCATGGACTATCTGGAGACGTGCAGCGACGTCGATTTCGATCGCGTCGCGATCGTCGCCGATGGCTGGGGCTCTTCCTTCGTGGCGCGCGCGGTGCTGCAGGAGCCGCGGCTTGCCGCCGCCGTCTGCGACGGCGGACTGTGGGATCTGCACGAGCGGGCCTTCTTTGCCAGCCGGTTCGCCATGAGCGACGTCAGCATCGTCCCGGTGCCGCATGCTCCGCTGATGGCGTCCAGCGCCGACTGTCCGGTGCTGATCACGCTGGGCGAGGACGGCTGGCTCAAGGCCGATCGGGCGCGTCAGATCGTACAGACGTCCCGGCTCGGTAGCTCGGATGTCATGCTGAAGGTGTTCACCTCGGCCGAAACCGGCGCGGCGCAGGCCCATGCGGACAATCCTAGCCTTGCCAATGAATACATCTTCGACTGGCTCGAATCGCGGCTCGGGGCCGCCGGGCGCATCTAGCAGCGACCGCTGCGTCAGAAGTCGAGGGTCAGGCGGACGCAGGCCTTTTCGAGGCGGGTCTTCAGCGTCGCGAGCTTGGTGGTGAATGCCGTCAGTTCTTTCTCGTCGAACTCCTGGAAGACGAATTCCTTGATCGTCTTGTATTGATCATTGAGGCTCGCCAGGTGCTTCTGCGTCTTCTCGGTCAGGGACAGCCGGACCACCCGCGCATCGGTCGGCGAAGGGCGACGGCGCAACAGGCCCTTCTTCTCGAGCAGCTTGGACTGGGTGGTGACGAACGAGGGATCGACGTGGAGGAGTTTTGAGACGACGTTGACCGGAATGCCGTCGTCCTTGTCGAGGTCGGAGATCGCCATCAGGATCAGCCATTGCGGGCCGCTGATGCCGAGCGTTCTCGCCCAGAACTGACGCAGTTCCTCCAGATACATGTTGATCGACGATATCTCCCAGGTGAAACGCCTGATGATATCCAGATTGCCGATGGGGCGGAGGCGCGCCCCTTCTTTCCTCGTCGCTGACACAGCGTCACTCCCGTGATCTGACTTGTTTGCGGCCGGTGTCGTTCAAGCCATAGTCCACGCAAGCCTGCCCTGACGCAAGTGCAGAGCAACCTAATTTTGTCACTAAAACTACAAACATGATCTGCTCAGCTGAATCGCTTCCTCCCGGTGTTGCGCGCGGGGCACAGGTTTAGTGAAACCCATAAGGCTGACTAAATAAACTATTTTGATTAGGGAACAGCGGATGCATATTGATCCGTGACGGTGGGGGGTACTCGATCGTCCCGTTGCAGGTGGTCCGCTCACGTCCCTCGCGTCGAAAGCGGGTGTGTCCGAAAGCGCGAAGCGGCCGAGCGGATTTAGAGACGGGGATCTGGGGGGCCTCACGGTCCAGTCTCCGTAAAATGAGCAACTTGGAGGTTTAAATGAAAATGGTGAAGAGCCTTTTGCTCGGCACTGCGGCGGGTCTGATCGCCGTCGGTGGAGCTCAGGCGGCTGATCTTCCGGTCAAGGCCAAGGCGGTCGAGTACGTGAAGATCTGCACGCTGTACGGCGCGGGCTTCTACTATATCCCGGGCAGCGATACCTGCATCAAGCTCGGCGGCTACCTGCGTGCTGAAGTTGCGCTCAATGCTGGAGGCAACTACAGCGGTGCGTATAGCAGTGTTGCCGCTGCGAACAACCGACTGGCGAACTACTACTCGACTCGCGCTCGCGAGGACCTCAACATCGATACGCGTACCGCGACCGAGTACGGCGTGGTTCGTACCTATTTTGACGCGGTGTTCACCTGGACGACCGACATTTATACGGGAAGCGGCACGACGCCGGGTGCGACCGTTTACTCGCAACTCGGAAGTACCGGTGTGTCTGCGCCGAACAACGCAAGTTCAGGCACGATCTCGGGCGGTTCGCTCGGCGTCTACTACGCCTTCATCCAGTTCGCCGGCTTCACCATGGGTAAGTCCGTGTCGCAGTTCGACGCGCCCTGGATCAACTATCCCGGCAACAACTTCGACCAGCTCGTCGGCGGCAGCGGCACCACCAACGGTGTCAATCAGTTCACCTACACTGCCGATTTCGGTCAGGGCGTGACGGCGTCAATCTCGGCGCAGGACCAGTCGCTGGCCTTCCAGACCAACGTCTGGAACACAGCCGCCATGTCCACGGCCGGCGTTCTCGGCGGAGCTTATGGCGCGAACGATCTCGGTGGCACCACTGCGCCCGACATCGTTGGCATGGTCCGCGTCGACCAGGCCTGGGGCCTGTTCCAGGCATCGGTTGCCGCACACGACAACCATGTCGGCTACTACGGCGCAACCGAAGCCACCGGTCATCCCGAGGACAAATGGGGCTGGGCGGTCCAACTCGCACTGTCGATCAAGAACATTCCAACGGGCGCGGGCGACCAGATCAACATTTCGGGCGTCTATACCGATGGCGCGAGCCGCTACAACTTCCAGGAGCTGGCAGCGACCAGCTACTCGATGTTCGGCAGCTCGAGCTCCGCGTATCAGAGCATCGGCTTCGCCGGCGTGTCTGATGCGGTGTTCGGTGCCGGCGGCGGCCTCGAGCTGACCAAGACCTACGGCTTCCGTGGTGCTTACACCCACAATTGGAACCCGTACTGGAACTCGGCGCTCTATGGTGCGTGGGCTGCGGTCAACTACAGCGGCACGGCCAAGGGCCTGATCTGCGGAAGCGCTGCGTTTGCTTCGCTGACCGGTACCTGCAACCCGGACTTCAACATTGGCCAGATCGGCGTCATCACCCGCTGGACGCCGGTCAAGAACCTGACCTTCTCGGCTGACTTCGTCTACAGCCACCTCGACCAGAAGTACTCGGGAACGATCACGGCGCCGACGCTGGCAAGCGTTGCCAAGCCGGCGGCTGCATACGAGCTGAAGGACCAGGACACCTACAGCCTGCTGCTGCGCGCCCAGCGCAACTGGTAAGCTAAGGTCTTCGGATCTGAACTAGCCCCGGCGGGAAACCGCCGGGGCTTTTTACGAGATGGGCTTTCGGAAAATCCGGTAGCCCGTGCGGACGACGAAGACGAGCCATGCGATTCGACCGGCCCAAACTTATTTACTTACCTGAGTTACTAAGCTATATGGCTTGTAGCCGATTTACGAAAGTTGCGGCTCTTGGCGTGATGCTAAGCCTCCAGAAACCTCCGGCAATGCCCTGCCGGAGGTTTTTCGTTTTTGGGCACGGCTCAGCTGCGCATCACGCGCGCCCGGGAGTTTGGCCGGTAGGCGAGGCGGCTGTGGCCGGCGCAATAGGACTGGCCGTCGGATGCGGAGTTGCCGCAGAAGCAGAAATCGTCTGCGCCAGGCGTGGAGATCGGCCAGCGGCAGCGGTTCTCGGCAAGCTCCAGCAGCGAGCAGCGATTGGCATCGTCGATCGGGCCGGTGACTACGGGCGCGCCGGTGTCGCCATAGATCGTGGCGAGCATCTCGTATTGCAGCCGCGGCACGGTCCGCGGCGCGCGCGCCGGCGCGGTGCCCCTGTTCTGTACCTTGCGGTCGTCGATGGTCCGGCCGCGCGTCAGATTCAGGCGGGACAGCTTGCCGATCACGGCGTTGCGGCTGACGCCGATGTCGGCGGCGATCTCGCGGCAGGAGAGGCCGGCCTCGAAGTGCTGTTTCAGAAGTTCGATTCGTTCGTCGGTCCAGGTCTGTGAAGAAGTCGGTGAGAGAACAGGCATTGTAGCGGTCCCAGGTTGCAGATGTCGGCCATCCGCCTCTCGAGATCCGTCCGCCTCACGCCCAGTGCGCGCTCACGTCCTGCCATTGTCGCGAATCGACAAAAGCCCGTCCTTGATGGCGAGACGGATGCCTTCCTCGATCAAGGTACGTGCGACGCCGGGAACGCTGGTGCCGTGGGTGCCCTGTCTCACCAGCTTCTCCAGATAGGTGATGGTCGAGAGCGCCAAGGTTACGGGAATGCGGTCAGTCTCGGCTTTTTCGGTGGCCATGCCTAAACGCTAGCCTCATACGCGGGTACATAAAAGTAACGATTAAGAGTCTATTTAGGTTTGGAGGTGGAAGTCAAATCCGGCTTCGGCCGAAGCGTCAGCCCATTGGAATCGCTGGGGAAGTTCGGCATGGCGCAACGCGCCGTCCGAGAGGCCGGGCGGCGGCGTGGCGTCGATGGGTCAGAAAGGGCGGGCCGGATCAGCCGTGCACGATCGCCTTTTCGATCATGCAATGGATGCCCTTGCAGCCGTTGACGGTCTGGGTCACCCGCAGATCGGCCGCCAGGCTGCACAGCGTATAGGCGTCCTCGCGCGACAGGTTTCGCTTCTCGCCGAGCAACACGATCATATCGCGCAGCGCCCGCACCACGCACTGGTCGAGATCGGGGTCCATCGCCATGGTCATGTAGTGCGTCGCCGTCTCGCCGCGGGGATAATCGAGCCTGAGGTCCTTGCGCAGCGTCAGGCGGAAGCGGCCTTGGAGTGCGGTCTCGATCGCGGTGACGCAGACCTCGCCGTCGCCCTGCACGGCATGGCCGTCGCCGCAGGAGAACAGCGCGCCGGGAACGAATACCGGCAGATAGAGTGTTGCACCAGCGCCAAGCTCCTTGTTGTCGAGATTGCCGCCCATGGCGCGGGGAACGAGCGAGGAGATGCGGCCCCAGGCCGGCGGCGGCGAAACGCCCATCACGCCGAAGAATGGCTTGAGCGGCAGGTCGAGTCCCCACGGCATGCGGCCGACCATCCGCGACCGGTCGAGCGGGATGTTCAGGATGCGCGTGTCGTGGAAATCGTCGGGCAGAGTGCCGGACAGCGGCTTGATCATGTTCCAGCCCCAATCCTGGCGGAGCTGGACGTCGAGGATCTCGACCGCGAGCACGTCACCGGGCTCGGCCCCTTCGACCGCGATCGGGCCGGTGAGGATATGGCCGGGGAGCATGCGCTCGTTTTTGGCATGAACCTCGAACATCTCGGGCGGGATGTGAAACTTGCTGCGGTCGGGCAGCATGTCAGGGCCGCCGCTGATGGTGTCGACCGTCACCTCGTCACCGCTCGCGATGGTGAGGACGGGCTTGAGCGCAGCTTCGAAGAAGCCCCAATGGCAGGTTTCGGGGCTGGAATACAGGTGGTGATGGGGCATGTGGCTTGTCCGTCCGGTTTCATCGAACCCGGGCTTGACCGGGTGATCGATCCTCTTTCAAGAAGATTTCTGAAGATGGACGGGCTGGTCAAGCCCGCACATGGCACGATCATTCCAGCGAGGCTCCCCTGTATTTCGTTCTTTCCAAGACCATCGGCACCGCGCTGCTGCCGATCAATCTCCTGGTCGAGCTGGGAATCCTGTCGCTGCTGCTGATGGCGACGCGTTTTTCGGCGCTCGGCCGCAAGCTCGCCGTGACCACGCTGGTCCTGCTGGCGCTGGCTGCGTTCTCGCCGCTCGGCAATCTGCTGCTCTATCCATTGGAATCGCGGTTTCCAGCATGGGACCCGGCGCGCGGCGCGCCCGATGGCATCATCGTGCTTGGCGGCTCCATCGACACGGATCTGTCGGCGGCGCATCGCACGCCAGTCGTTTCGCACGCGGCCGATCGCTTGTTTGCGCCGGCCGGGCTCGCGCGCCGCTATCCCAATGCGCGCATCGTCTTCACCGGGGGCACTGCGAATCTTGTCGAAACCGATTCCAGGGAGGCCGACTACTCCGCGCCGATCCTCGAAAGCCTCGGCATCGCGAAGGATCGCCTGATTCTCGATCGCGATTCCCGCAACACCTGGGAGAATGCGATCTTCACCAGGAAATTGGTATCGCCAAAGCCGGGCGAACGCTGGCTCCTGGTCACGTCGGCCTTTCACATGCCGCGCGCGATGGGGATCTTCCGCGAGGCCGGATTTGACGTCGAAGCCTATCCCGTGGACTGGCGAATGGGCGGGCGTGACGATCTCCTCTCTTTCACCAATGTCGGCGGCGACGGTCTTGCCAGGACCGAAGTGGCCGTGCGCGAATGGATCGGGCTCGTTGCCTACCGCCTGATGGGCCGGACTAGCGAGTTGCTCCCGGGACCGGCGAAGGACTAGAACCGTTCAAGAAACAATAAATAGCGCCGGCGCGCGACCGCCGGCCGGGAGGACGCCATGCAACAGCAGAGTGCAGACAGCATCGATCTTGCCGGCCTCGTCGCCGATCTCAACAGCCTGCTGCGGCTGAAGACCACGGTGATCGGCATGAAGCTGTTCGCGCGTACCGCGGAGATGGAGGCGATCCCGAAAATCCGGCGGCCGAACGCGGTTCACACGACAGACCAGATCGTCAGCATGGCCTCGCGGCTCGGCTGGACCGTCGGCATTACCGGCGACGATCTCGTCGGCGCGCAATGCCGCGCCGTGATCGGCCTTGCACCGCAGGACGAGAAATGGCTCGCCGGCGAAAACTATGTCGGGGTCTGGCACGGCACGGCAGAGGACGCGCGCAAACGCCAGGAGGCGCTGGACGTCGTTCCGTTCGGCCAGTACCAGGCGCTCGCGGTCAGCCCGCTCGCCAGCGGCCGGCTCGATCCGCCCGACATCTGCCTCGTCTACGCCACGCCGGGACAGATGATCATCTTGATCAACGGTCTGCAATATACCGGCTACAAGAAGTTCGAATGGGGTGTCGTCGGCGAGACCGCGTGCGCGGATTCCTGGGGACGGGCGCTCAAAAGCGGTGAGCCCAGCCTGTCCTTGCCATGCTATGCCGAACGGCGCTATGGCGGCGTGCCCGACGAGGAGATGCTGATGGCATTGAAGCCGGAACATCTCACCAAGGCGGTTCTGGGCATGAAGGCGCTGGCCAAGAACGGCCTGCGCTATCCGATCCCGCCCTACGGTATTCAAAGCGACGTCCGTGCCGGCATGGGCGTGAGTTACGCGAAGAAGTAAAGGCCGACCATGAGCTCTGCGAAATTCGACATCATCGTCTACGGTGCGACCGGTTTCACCGGTCAGCTCGTCGCCGAATATCTGACCCAGCATTACAAGAGCGACAAGACGCTCAAATGGGCGATGGCAGGCCGTAGCCTTGGCAAGCTGAAATCGGTACGCGATGCGGTCGGCGCGCCCGGGAACACGCCGCTGATTGTCGCGGATGCGTCCGACGCGGCTTCGCTGAAGGCGATGGCGGAACGGACGATGTCGGTGATCACGACGGTGGGTCCGTATCAGCTCTACGGCGAGGAACTGCTCGCGGCCTGCGTCGCCACCGGCACGGATTATTTCGATCTCTGCGGCGAACCGATCTGGATGCGCCAGATGATCGACAAGTACGAGGCGGCTGCAAAAGAGAGCGGCGCGCGCATCGTGTTTTCATGCGGCTTTGATTCCGTGCCGTTCGAGCTCGGTGCGTTCTTCGTGCAGGAAGAGGCCAAGCGCATGTTCGGCGCACCGGCGTCGCGCGTGAAAGGTCGCGTGCGCGATATGCGCGGCACGCTCTCGGGCGGCACCGCGGCGAGCGCGAAGGCGACCTTCGATGCGGTTGCCAAAGACATCAGCCTCATCACGATCCTGAACGATCCGTTCGCGCTGACACCGGGTTTCACCGGCCCGAAGCAGCCGAAGGGCAACAGGTCGCTGCTCGAGGAGGACCTGCAATCCTGGGCCGCGCCGTTCACGATGGCGCTGATCAACACGCGCAACGTCCATCGCTCCAACATGCTGATGGGCTTCCCCTACGGCCAGGACTTCGTCTACGACGAGATGGTCCTGACCGGTCCCGGCGAGAAGGGCGAGGCCAACGCCAAGCTCGTGATGGCGGCCAATGCGGGCAAGACGGGCCCCGACGCACCGAAGCCGGGCGAGGGGCCGTCGAAGGAAGAGCGCGAAAACGGTCTCTTCGACCTGCTCTATATCGCGATCGCACCCGATGGCCGCATGGTTCGCGCCGGCGTCACCGGCGACCGCGATCCCGGCTATGGCTCGACCTCGAAGATGATCTCCGAATGCGCCATCTGCATGCTGCGTGACGCGACAGACGTCGCCGCGGGCTTCTGGACGCCGGGCGCAGCGATGCAGCACAAGCTGATCAAGCGGCTGGTCGAGCACGCCGGGCTGACATTCGCCGTGGAGAGATAGAGGCGGTCACTTGCCACAATCGCGGTGTCATCGTCCGGCTTGACCGGACGATCCGGTATCCCAGAGATGGCACTGATCGAATCGAGAGGTCGCGGCGTACTGGATGCCCGCCTTCGCGGGCATGACAGCGTTCGCAACTACACCGCCCGCGCGTCGTATGCGTACATGAACTCCATGCTCTTCGAACCCAGCGGCAGCAGCCACTTCATCATCTGATTGCGGATCCAAGCGCCGGTGGCGCTGAATTCGCGCTTGCTGTTGCCGTTCCGGCGCGCCAGAGCGACGATCTTTTCCGCGCGCGGGCGTCGCTCGGCCTCGAAGGCCTGGAAGGTGGCGCCGAGCTCCTGGCCTTGCTGCATCAGCCGGGCGAGGCGCATCGCATCCTCCAGCGCGAGCGAGGCGCCCTGGCCGGCATGCGGGCTGGTCGCATGCGCGGCGTCGCCGATCAGCAGCGAGCGCTTGCGCGACCAGGTCGGCAGGGTCGCGACGTCGAGCGTGTCGGTGACCACGATGTTCTCGGCCGCGTCGATGATGGCGGGGATCGGATCATGCCAGCCGCGATGGAAGCCGCGCAGGTGCTGCTTCAGTGTCGCGGGGTCGAGCGCGCGGAACATCGCCGCATCCATGCCGTGTGCGGGCTGCGTGCTCCACCACATCACACCGTCGTTCGGAACGGGACTGCAATAGCCGTAGCCGAAGAAGCCACTCTGCCCGAACGTGGTCTCGACGTTCCGGCCGATCGGCCGGCCGTCGAGGACGGCGTACGGAACGAAGCCGCCGAAGCCGATCAGTCCGGTGTCGAACGGCTGCGGTCCGTCCGGCACGACCTGGCGCCGTGCAACCGAGTGCACGCCATCAGCACCGATCAGGAAGTCGCCTTCGGCGGTGGTGCCGTCGGCGAAATAGGCGATGATCGGCTGGTCGCCGCGGTCCTCGATCTTGATCAGGCGCTTCTCGAAATACAGCGACACACAGGCGCACCAGGCCTTGTCGATCAGCATCTCGTTCAGCGTGGCGCGGCAGACATTGACCGCCGGCTGGCCGAATCGCCGCGCCATGTCGCGATTGATCGAGCCGAGCCTCTCTCCGCCCTGCGAATAGAAGTCGAACGACTCCGCGATCGAGCCACGGCTGATCAGCTCGTTCGAAAGGCCGATCTCGTCCATGACTTGCATGCCGTTCGGTGCGATCTGAAGGCCGCCGCCGATGCCTTTCGAATAGGGCCAGGCCTCGTAGATCGCGGACTCGATGCCGGCGCGGCGCAACAGGACCGCGGCGACGGGGCCGGCGATGCCGGCGCCGATGATCAGGGCCTTGCGGGGACGGTTGGACATGGCTTGCTCCCGACGTTTCCGTGGTGCTAGGAGAATTAAGGTCGCTAAATCTCTTAGTGACTAAGATATATATCGACTAAGATATGAGGTCGGCCTTGTCAAGGACGAAGGCGCGCGCTGCGCTGTTGCAGGAGCTCGAGGAGGCGATGCGCCGATCGTCCGCGCAGGGCGTGCTCTATGGCCAGACGGTTGCGAACGTTGCCGGAATTGCCAATTCCGACCTGGAATGCATGGACATCCTGTATCTCGAAGGCCGCGTCACCGCCGGCCGGCTCGCCGAAGTCACGGGCCTGACGACGGGCGCCATCACCGGCGTGGTCGACCGGCTCGAAAAGGCGGGGCTGGTGCGCCGGGAACGCGACGATGCCGATCGCCGCAAGGTCTTCATTGCTGTCGTGTCGGAGGCGATAGAAAGGCTCGGCCAGTTCTACGTGCCGATGCAGCAGGCGATGGAGAAGGTTTTTGGCGGCTATTCCGACGCGGAATTGCGCTTGCTGCTGCGCTTCGCCAATGAGGGCTACAAGGGCGTGCTCGCGGCGACCGCGGCGCTGAAGGGCCTGCTAGACACGCCGCCGGAGAAGCGTCCCGATCTCAAGCTGAAGAAGCTTCGTCGCCAGCCCTGATCTTGTAGATCTGTGCGGCCGCGATCATGCCCCACATCGCGCCCAGCATCATCCAGAAGTGCCGCCAGTGGTCGGTGTCGATCACGAAACTTTCGCCGACTGTGCCGACGAAGGCGGAGAAGACGGCGAGATAGGCGCGCTGCCATGGCACGCGAACGAAGATGTGTCGAAAGCCCATGATGACGGTCGTGAAGACCAGCGCGGGATAGCAGATGCCGGACAGCCAGCCGCCGGACATGAAGGCATTGAGGTAGGAGTTGTGGGTGTCCTCGGGGAAGAAGCGGTGGAATTGCAGGGGGCCGATGCCGAACGGCAGGTCGAGCGCCATCTCCGCACCGAGGATGTGCCGGCCGAACCGGCCGAACCGGCCTTCGTCATAGCTCTGGTCGAAGCTCGCGCGCTGCTTGAACATTTCGGCGATGGAATCGAACGACATCAACACCGCGATCAGCGCCAGGCCCAGCACCGCGGCCAGGATCGCCATGACAATGATGCGCGAGCGCTGCGCGTTGGTGCGGCTGGTCAGCACCATCAGCGCCAGCATGAAGGCGGATGTCAGCACCAGCCCGCCCCAGGCGGCGCGGGAGAAAGCGAGCAGGATCGCCAGCGACATGATGCCGAAGGCGATGACGTTGCGGAACGCCTTGCCGAGCTTGTCGGAAACCACGCTCTGGAGCGAAAACAGCGCCGGCAGGATCAGGAAGGCGCCGAGCACGTTCGGGTCCTTGAACGTGCCGCGGGCGCGTCCATAAAGTGTGAGGAGGTCGTCTCCGCCGGGGACCAGGTGGAAGTAGCCGGCGACCGCCGACAGGGAGGCAACCATCGCGCCGATCACGAGTCCGCGGCGGAGCATGTCGAGCCGGGCCGTGGTGTCCTCCGATGTGACCATGGCGAAGAACACGACCGTCACCGCCATGTACCAGGAGGTCGCAATCCAGCTCACCACCTCGGACTGTTCGAATAACGGGATCGCGCTGATCGTGTAGCCGACATTGAGCAGGACCAGCATCAGCACCAGCGGCATCAGCGCGAGCCGCAAGCGCAGACCGGTGGCGAAGAAGGTGATGGTGGCGAGCAACGTCACGATCTCGTAGGGGCTCGGCTCAATGAAGACGATCGCGCCGGAGGCGCCGACCAGCCACACCAGCGCACGCTGAAGGGCCAGCACGCCGGGCGCCGCGCGAACCGCTGCATTCATCTCCCCCGCTGTCGCCGCATACGCCATCACACGCTCACGCTACCGGTACGCCACAAAACACGCTCTCATCGTCCGGCTTGACCGGGCGATCCAGTACTCCGAGACAGCGAGGCTCTATGGCGGCCGCGGCGTACTGGATGCCCCACCCCAGTACGCAATTGCGGACAAGGCGGAGCATGACGGAGAAACTCAGCTCAATACGCGTTCTCGTTCTTGGTCAGCAGCGACATCGGCGTCTTCAGCAGAATGACGAGATCGAACAGCACCGACCAGCTCTCGATGTAATAGAGGTCGAACTCGACGCGCTTCTGGATCTTCTCTTCGTTGTCGATCTCGCCGCGCCAGCCGTTGATCTGAGCCCAGCCGGTGATGCCGGGCTTGACCCGGTGGCGGGCGAAATATCCGTCGACGGCTTCGTCGAACAGGCGGCTCTGGAGCTTGCCTTGCACCGCATGCGGACGCGGACCGACCAACGATAGATTGCCGGAGAAGACCACGTTGAAGAGCTGCGGCAGCTCGTCGAGGCTGGTCTTGCGGATGAAGCGGCCGACACGGGTGACGCGCGAATCGTTCTTGGTCACGACCTTCGAGGCCGTCGGATCCGCCTGATGATGGTACATCGAGCGGAACTTGTAGACGTCGATGCGCTCGTTGTTGAAACCGAAGCGCTTTTGCCGGAACAGCACCGGGCCAGGGCTGTCGAACTTCACCGCGAGCGCCACCAATCCCATGACCGGCAGGGCCGCCAGCAGCGCGAGGCTGCCGACGATGCGGTCGAACAACCATTTCATCACCAGGTCCCAGTCGGTGATCGGCGCCTCGAACACGTCCAGTGTCGGCACCTCGCCGATATAGGAGTAGGAGCGGGGACGGAAGCGCAGCTTGTTGGTGTGCGCGGAGAGGCGGATGTCCACCGGCAGCACCCAGAGCTTCTTCAGCATCTCCAGAATGCGCGTTTCGGCGGAGATCGGCAGCGCGAACAGCACGAGATCGACGCGGGTGCGGCGGGCGAACTCGATGATGTCGTCGACCTTGCCGAGCTTGCGCGCGCCGGCACAGGTGTCGAGCGCGCGGCTGTCGTTGCGGTCGTCGAACACGCCGAGCACGTGGATGTCGGAATCCTCCTGCACTTTCAGCGCCTCGACCAATTGTTCGCCGTTGCGGTCGGAGCCGACAATGATGGTGCGGCGGTCGAGCCGGCCCTCGCGCGCCCAGGCGCGCACCAGCGAGCGCAGCACCAGGCGCTGGCAGACGAGCGCGGCGAGCCCGAGGAAGTAGAAGGCGGCAAGCCACAGCCGCGATATTTCGCTGCCGAATTTGGCGAAGAAGGAGATGCCGATGAACAGCAGGAAGACGAACGACCAGGAGGAGATCATCCGCGTCATCTGCCGGAGCTGACCGCGGAACAGCTGCACTTGATAGATGTCGGCGGCCTGGAAGCAGACCACGGCGGAGACCGCGACGGCGATGATCTGCGCGGGATAAACCCAGCTGAAGGAGCCGGCGAGCGGCATGACATAGCCGAGATAGAGCGCGATGCCGACGAGGCTCAGCAGCGCGAAATCGGCCAGGCGGACGAAGCCGGTGATTACGATCGGCGAATAGGCGCGGGCGACCTTCTGGTTGACGATGTCCAGCGCGGCGGGCGAGAGTCGGCGGCGGCGCTCCACAAAGGGCGGGTCAGCCGGGTTCGCCGCGGCGCTGGTCGCGGCATCGAGCATCGAGCGTGCGTTGAGCGGTTCCACGGGCGTCCACGTCCATTCCAAAAACCCGCGGGACGCGTCCTTGCGCCCCGGGCGAGCATCCCCTGGCACATCGAGTATCGAACAAATCGGAAGATTCTCTAAAGCGGGCCTTAAGGATGGTTAGTGTTTGGTAAATGCGTCGCGATATCCCGCGAGCACGCCA
Organism: Bradyrhizobium sp. LM2.9; assembly: GCF_054056555.1. NCBI lineage: Bacteria > Pseudomonadati > Pseudomonadota > Alphaproteobacteria > Hyphomicrobiales > Nitrobacteraceae > Bradyrhizobium > Bradyrhizobium sp. LM2.9. The sequence goes on along the minus strand of NZ_JBSRYJ010000002.1, from coordinate 2,462,538 downwards.
TCAACCATCGCCTGCTGAGAGAAATGCGCGGAGATGCGCTCGCACAAGGACGCTGCGCGCTGCACGGTCGCTTGCGGATTGTCGAGCGCGGCCGCAATCGCCTCCGCCATGGCCTCCGCGTCGCTCGGCGCGAACAGCGCCGGGCTCTCCGCCCCAAAAATCTCGGGGATGCCTCCGATTCTGGACGCGATCATCGGAATGCCGGCAGCACCGGCCTCGATCACGACATAGGGCATGGAATCGCCACGCGAGGGAACGACCAGCAGCCGCCCCTTGGAAAAGCCGTAGCGCGCCTTGACATGGCCGATGAAGCGGATGGCACTGGTCAGGCCAAGCCTCTCGACCTGCGCTTTCAACGCCGCGGTCTCCTCACCATCGCCGCCGAGCGTCAGGGTGACCCTCTTGCCGCCCTCGTGCAGGCGCGCCACCGCATCGACCAGCAGATCGGCGCCCTTGATGTGCCTGAACTCACCGACATAAGCGAGGTCGGTGGCGTCGCCGGCGATGATAACAGGCTCGAATTCTTCCGGCGTGACACCGTTGAAGACGCAATGCACCACGCCCTTCGGCGTGCCGACGATGCGCTGATAGGTGTCGCGGGCAAACGCGCTTTCGAACAAAAAAAGGTCGGTTGCGCCCATCAGCGTGCGCTCGAGCCGCGCATAAAACTCGCCCTTGAGCGTGTTGAGGGGATAATGCAGCGAGCCGCCATGCGGGGTGTAGATGCGGATGGTGTCGTCGGAGCGCCGCCGCATGCGGATGAAAGCACCGGCCTTGGCGCCGTGGCCATGCATGACGTCGGGCTTGAGCGTAGCGATCAGGCGCCGCAAGCGAAGCCAGACCAGGACATCGTCCGGCGACGGTTCGCGGCGGATCGCCATCCGGTGCACGCCGAGCTTCAGTCGCGGTGCGAGCTCGGCAAGGGCCTTGTCGGCGCGCTCGCCGCCGGTGAGGTTGTCGGCGAGGATGCCGACATGATGGCCGCGGTCGACCTGGCCGTTGGCGACGTCGAGGATGTGGCGGAAGATGCCGCCGACCGGAGCGCGCACGGCGTGCAGGATGCGAAGCGGCTGGTCTTGAGAGGGGGGCATGATCAAAACCAGCGCTCGACGGCGAATGCTCGAACAAAACTCACGAAATAATCGAGACGGATTAAGAGCCCTCGTGGTTAACAAACGGTGACGAGCGCGCCCGCGCGAGCTGTCGGATGCCGCGATTAACCCAGCGGCAACCTTAATGGAGTGTAATCGCCCCGGTTCAGGTAAGTTCGTGGCGTTGCGCCTGCGGGAGTGTTCGATGCGTTTAGCGTTCTGGCGTGGCGGCAAGGACAGGGCGTTGGTCGAGCGGGCCGTCTCGAAGGCCAAAGCCGAAACCAAGCGGGCCGAACTCGCGCCCAGGATCGAAGCAAAGCCTGCGCCCGTTGCTCCGACGCAGCAGCCAGTCGAATCCGGCGACATCGACCTTCACGCGCTCGGTGCGGCGCTGGCGCGCAAGCGCGGCTGGATCATCGTGCCGACGGTGCTGGCGCTCGTCGCGTCCGTCGCGATCGTCAATCTCGTCACGCCGCGCTACAAGTCTGAGTCCCGCATCCTGATCGACGGCCGCGAGAACGTGTTTCTGCGCCCCAACAGCGATCGCGCCGAGGAGCGGCAGGCGCTCGACGCCGAGGCCGTCACCAGCCAGGTGCAGCTCGTGCTGTCGCGCGACCTCGCGCGCGAGATCATCAAGAAGAACAAGCTTGCGGAGCGGCCCGAGTTCGATCCGGTGCTGCAAGGCATTTCGCCGCTGAGGTCGCTTGCGGCGCTGGTTGGCATCGGCCGCGATCCGTTCTCGATGACGCCGGAAGAGCGCGTGCTCGACGCCTATTACGAGCGCCTCCAGGCCTACGCCGTCGACAAGTCGCGCGTGATCGTGATCGAATTCCAGTCCGCCGATCCCGATCTCGCCGCGCGCGTCGCCAATTCAATCGCCGACGGCTATCTCGTGCTCCAACAGGATGCGCGCCAGGACCAGGCCCGGAACGCGAGCCAGTGGTATGGCGGCAGGATCGACGAGCTGCGACGGAATGTCTCCGAGGCCGAAGCGAAGGCCGAGGATTTCCGCTCCAAGTCGAGCCTGTTCATCGGCACCAACAACACGACGCTGTCGAACCAGCAGATGGGCGAGGTCAACACCCAGCTCAACAATGCGCGCGCGCTCAAGGCCGATGCCGAGTCCAAGGCGCGCCTGATCCGCGAGATGATCCAGAGCGGCAAACCGATCGAGTCGTCGGAAGTGCTGAACTCGGAATCGATGCGCACGCCCTCCCAGCAGCGCGTGGCGTTGCGGGCGCAGCTGGCCGAGCAATCGTCGACGTTGCTTGGCAACCACCCGCGCATCAAGGAATTGAAGGCGCAGCTCGCCGACCTCGACACCCAGATCCGCGACGAGGCCGCCAAGCTCGCCCGCACGCTCGAAAACGATGCGCGTGCCGCCACCGGGCGCGTTCAGGAATTGTCCGCAAGCCTCGAGCAGCTCAAGAAGCAGGCGACGTCCACCAACGGCCAGGACGTGCAGCTCCGCGCCCTCGAGCGTGAGGCCAAGGCGCAGCGTGACCTGCTCGAGACCTATCTCGCGAAGTACCGTGAAGCGAACACCCGCGAGACCATCGATACCGCGCCGACGGATGGCCGCATCATCTCGCGCGCCATCGTCTCGAACATGCCGGCCTATCCGAAGAAGCTGCCGATCGTGCTGATCGCGACGATCGCGACACTGTTGCTCTCGTCCGGCGTCGTCGTCACCGGAGAGTTGTTGCGCCAGACCGCGCCCCGTGCAGTCGCTGTATTCACGCCAGCGCAAACGCGGGCGTCGGCTCGCCAGGAACAAGTTGTTCAACCGATGGTCATCGAGCCGTTCGTCGATCCGGTCATGGCAGAGCCCGCGCCGCTTCAGCCGGAGATGACGGCGGATGCCGATGTCAGCGGATTCGCGGAGATCGAACGCCTGGCCGTTAGCCTGCGCGCCGCCGGGGCTGGGGCGAAGAAAGTCACGGTGCTCGGCACCGCAGCCGGCGAAGCCGTCACGCTGTCGACGCTGACACTGGCCCGGTATCTCGCGCGCGATGCGCGGGTTGTCGTGGTCGATCTTGCCGCGTCCTCGCCGACCATGGCCGCCGTATCCGTCGACGCCTCCGCACCCGGCCTTGCCGAGCTGATGCAGGGCGAGGCGTCGTTCGCGCAAATCATCACCCGGGACAAGCTCTCGCGGCTGCATCTGGTCTTGCCCGGCCGTCCCGGCTTCGATCGCAGTCTGTTGCAGTCGCCGCGGGTGACCCTGGCGGTCGACGCGCTGCTGCGCGCCTACGACCACGTGCTGCTCGATGCCGGCAGCGCCTCCGACCTGCCGGCCGAACTGCTGACGGCGAATGCCCGCGCCGTCGTGGTGCCCGACGCGTCGATGGCGCCGGATGCGCGCGCGCTGATGTGCGAGCAGCTCAGCGCCGTCGGCTTCAGCGAAGTCACGATGCTGAGCAAGCCGGTGCAGCCGTCGAATGCGGTGGATGCGCCGCGCGTCGTGGCGGCGTAGGCAAAGACAGATTACCCGAACGCGCGTCGCAGCCGCTGCGCGAGGTCGAACAGCATCTGGTTTTGTTTCACCAGCCGCTTGCCGTGGCTCAGCGAGGACATTGCCATCGCCGCGAGTTTTCCGCGTGACGTCAGCGGAACAAAACTGTCGAAAATGTTCTGGTCGTCCTTGCAGAACATCCGCTTGTACTCGTCCGAGCCGATGCCAAGGTCGAGCGAACGGTAGCCGCGCTCGGCATAGCGGTCGATGATGTAGCGCATCAGGATCAGCCCGGGGCTGTAACGGGCGTGCTCGGACATCGTGTAGGTGTTGAACATCATCGAGTAGCGCTGGCCATCGGCGACGCCGGCGAAGATCGCGATCACCTCGTCGTCGCATTCGAGCGCGTGGATGTCGATGACGCGGGGCCTTCACCGCGCAGCGCAAGGCAGGCGCTGCGGACGAATTGCTCGACGCCGGGCTCGGCGAAGACGTTGGGAAGCTTCTGTTCGGCCATCCGCGCCGGCTTGACGCGGAAGAACCAGTCGAGCAGGCGGGTGACGTCCGTATCCGTGGTCGCCAGGTGATAGCGATAGCCGGCGAGAGCCTGGAGCTTCTTCTCCTTGCTCTTGAGACGACGGCGGAGGGAATTGCTGATCCGCGACGCCGGCGGACCGCCCGGCTCCATCGTGAGCAGCGGGCAACCGTTGATCGCGCTCTGGCGCGGCAGGAGCACAAACGGATTCTGCTGGTCGTGCCAGTGCAGCGGCTGCTGCGTCAGTGCGAGCACGTCGACATGCTCGCGCAAGGACGCAAGCAGCACGTCGAGATCGGCGATGGCGACCTGCGCTGCAAACTCGGCGTTCCACAAGCCCATGTTGAAGGAGGTATGCTTGCCGCCCATGAAGCAGGCCGTGCGCACGCCGTGGTTTTGGCGCAGCGAGAGCGGCAGCAGCAGGAGCGGCCGATGCTCGGCGTCGCGGGCAATGACGATGAAGGGGCGGGCGCGTTCGTGTTCGCCGACCAGGCCCTGCCAGGGACTCAGTAGGTCAAATCGCTGATAGGGCGTGAAGAGGTGACCGGGCTCCTCGAAGGCGCGCCAGACCGCCTCGGCCGTGCCGAGATCGGTGACGATATCGACATGCGCGATGCGGCTCGCTTTCGACCGCGCTGGCGATTCTGCCGTCCGGCTTTGCATCGCCGCAGCCATGGTCATTCGCGAAACCTGTCGAGAAATCAAAAATGTGCGTAATTCGGCCTGTGGCCGACCTTTGCAAAGAAATGTCAACAAAGGGTAATGACTATAGGGAGGGGGAACGGGCGCCGACGGGCGTGAAGGTGGGATATGGCATCCGACGACAGATGGCTGGAACGGCTGCGCCTCGAGCTGACCTGGTTCACCGGCCAGGCGGCGCTGCGTAGTCGTGGTGCCGGCGCCATCCTGCGCCTTGCGCATGTGCGGCCGCGGCGGCGCGGCGGGTTTCAGCCGCTGCGCGAGAACGAGATCACGCCGCACTTCCTCGATCGCGCCATCCGCGCGCTGAAGCGGTGGAATTATGATTTTGTCGGCATGGACGAGGTCTGCCGGCGCGCGGTGACGCTGCCGGAAAAGCGGCGTTTCGTGGCGCTCACCTTCGACGGCGCCGGCAAGGATCTGATCGACTTTGCCTATCCGGTGCTGGCGCGCCACGGCGTGCCCTTCACGATTTATGTGCCCACGGCGTTTCCCGATGGCGTCGGAGAAGCCTGGTGGCTCGGACTCGAGCAGGTGATCGCGCGCGAGAGCCGTGTCAGCCTGTTGATGGGCGAAAAGGAGCAGCGCTTCACCGTCACAGGCAAAGCCGAGAAGCAGGCGCTGTTTTCGTTCGTCGAGTGTTGGCTGCGCTCGCTGCCGCCGGCGGATGTGTCGGCTGCGATCGCCGATCTCTGCACGCGCTACCGGGTCGACCTCGCCGCGCTCTCACGCGATGCGTCGATGAATTGGGAGGATCTGGCGAAGCTTGCGGCCGATCCGCTGGTGACGATCGGCAGCGCGACCGTGAACTATCCCGTGCTCGCCAACATGAAGGATGCAGCCGCGCTGCGGGAAATGACGATGGGCAAGGCGGTGGCGGAAGCGGCCTTCCAGCGCGACATCCGGCATCTCGCCTTTCCGTTCGGCGATCGCGCCTCATTCCGGCGCAGCCATGTCGTCATGGCGGAGGAGGCGGGCTTCGCCAGCGCGGTGTCGACGATCCCGGGCATCGTGGATGCTGAGGGACGCACCAATCTGCGCGCGCTGCCGCGCATTTCCTGGGATGGCGGGGTGCGCTCGCTGCGCATGCTACGCGTGCTGGTGTCGGGCACGGCCTTTGCGCCGGTGAAGCCGACCGGCACCGCTACGAACTAGAGGCGCTACGACCTGGCAGCGCTACGAACTAGATTTGGCCCCGGTCGGGCCGCTGCATCCAGCTCACGATCGGCATCGCCGGCAGCACCCAGCCCATGCCGACCACCACGTAATAGATTGCCTGCCGCCAGCCGGACTCGGCGATCCATGGCATCTGCGCCAGCGCCATGCCGAGCAGGGCCCAGACGGTGGCGAGCACCAGGAGGAGGATGGTGCCGAGGAACTTGCGGGTGCGGATCGTCATGACGGAATATTGCGGCTTTCGCGTAACTTGCGCTGCGGGAGCGGGGGACTATAAGGGGCACGCAGTCCGGTTCAAGCTCTGGTTTTTGCCTCGAATGACGACGATTTCCGCCCCGTCCGAGCCGCGTCGTGCCGTGCGCTGGTGGCTGATCTCCGTGGCGGCGCTGATCGCTCTGATGGTGCTGGTGGGCGGCGCGACTCGGCTGACGGAATCCGGCCTCTCGATCGTCGAATGGAAGCCGGTCACGGGCAGCGTGCCGCCGCTCTCGGAAGGGCAGTGGTCGGCGGCCTTCGAGGCCTACCAGAAGATCCCGCAATATCGCGAGCTCAACGCGGGCATGAGCCTGTCCGAGTTCAAGGAGATCTTCTGGTGGGAATGGAGCCACCGGCTGCTCGGCCGCTTCATTGGGGTCGCCTATCTGCTGCCGTTCCTGTTCTTCCTGTGGCGCGGCGGCCTGTCGGGTGAGTTGAAGCGGCGGCTGTGGCTGCTGTTTGGGCTTGGCGGGCTCCAAGGCGCGGTTGGCTGGTGGATGGTGGCCTCGGGACTGTCCGAACGGGTCGAAGTTTCGCAATATCGGCTGGCGACGCATCTGGTGCTCGCGCTGCTGATCTTCGCCGGCATCGTCTGGACGGTGCGGCGGCTCGCCGAACGGCCGCAGATCGCAGCACCATCGCGGCTGCGCTTCACGAGCGCCTTGCTCCTCGTCGTGACCTTTATCCAGATCTATTTCGGCGCGCTGGTTGCTGGCCTGCGCGCCGGGCGCGCCTACAACACCTGGCCGAAGATCGACGGCGCATTCATTCCCTCGGCTGAGCGGCTGTGGTTCGAGACGCCGTGGTGGCGCAACATGTTCGACAATGTGCTGACGGTGCAGTTCGAGCATCGCATGACGGCCTATGCGCTGTTCGCGCTGGCGGCGTTGCACGCGTTCGATGCGGTGCGTTCACGCGCAGGTTCTGCGGCAAGCGGCGCGCTTTTGCTGTTGGGCGCGGTAAGCCTGCAGGCAGTGCTCGGCATTCTCACGCTGCTCAACCAGGTGCCGATTGATCTCGCGCTGGCGCATCAGGCGGTTGCGCTCGTGGTGCTGACGCTTGCGGTGATGCAGACAGAGCGGCTCGCTGCGCGTGGCTCAACCGAAGCGCAGCCGCGGGCGATTCCTGTCAGTCAGCCCGGCTGATCAGCAATAGCCGTAGATGCCGCACGAGTAGGGCAGGCGCCAGAAATAATCGACCTGCTTCCCGCCGTAATACGGGCCCTGATAATCGTAATCCCACGGGCGGCCGTAATAGCCCGGCAGCGTGTGGGAGCCCGGCAGCAGTGGCGTAGCCGGCAGGTTGCGGATGTAGCTGCCGATGCCATAGGCCGGCGAGATCAGCGCATCCGGATCCGTCTCGACATAGACCTGCGGCGGCTCCTGCGGCGGAGCGGCGGGCCGCCGTTTCGGCGTGGCCGGCAAATCGGCGGCAATCGCAGCTGAGACCGTCAGCATCGCCGCAAGGGCAGGCACCATCCAGCGCAGCATCGTCGGCTCCGAATCAAAGGGGGCGATCCAATGACGATGTATGCGGCAGATATGGTTAATGACTGTTAACGGAGGCCGTCTTCCGGGACGCACCCAAGCGCCCCGGAATGACCGAGAAGGCTACGCGCCCAGCGCCTGTTCCAGATCGGCGATCAGATCTTCCTTGTCCTCGATGCCGATCGAGAGCCGCACCACGTCGGGGCCGGCGCCGGACTTGACCTTGGCGGCGTCGTCGAGCTGGCTGTGCGTGGTCGAGGCCGGATGGATGACGAGCGAGCGGGTGTCGCCGACATTGGCCAGATGCGAGAACAGCTGCAACTTCGACACCAGGCTGACGCCTGCGTCGTAGCCGCCCTTCAGGCCGAAGGTGAACACGGCGCCGGCGCCCTTCGGCGCGTATTTGCGCGCAAGCTGGTTGTACTTGTCGCTTGCAAGCCCCGCATAGTTCACCGAGGCCACCGCCGGATGGCCGGCGAGGAATTCGGCGACCGCCTTCGCATTGTCGCAGTGCTTCTGCATGCGCAGCGGCAGCGTCTCGATGCCGGTGAGGATCATGAAGGCATTGAACGGCGACAGTGCGGGGCCGAGGTCGCGCAGGCCGAGCACGCGGCAGGCGATCGCAAAGGCGAAATTGCCGAACGTCTCCTGGAGCCGGATGCCGTGATATTCGGGCCGCGGCTCCGACAGCATCGGATATTTGCCGCCGGTCGACCAGTCGAAGGTGCCGGCATCGACGATGATGCCACCGATCGAATTGCCGTGGCCGCCCAAAAACTTCGTCAGCGAGTGCACGACGATGTCGGCACCGTGATCGATCGGCCGGATCAGATAGGGCGAGGCCAGCGTGTTGTCGACGATCAGCGGTACGCCCGCCTTGCGCGCCACCGTCGAGACCGCCTCGATGTCGGTGATGCTGCCGGCGGGATTGGCGATGGACTCGATGAAGATCGCTTTCGTGCGCGGCGTGACCGCGCGCTCGAAGCTCGCGATGTCGTCGGGATCGGCCCACACCACGTTCCAGCCAAAGCTCTTGAACGCATGCGTGAACTGGTTGATCGAGCCGCCATAGAGCTTTCGCGCGGCGATGAACTCGTCGCCGGGCTGGAGCAATTGCTGCAGCACCACGACCTGCGCGGCATGGCCCGAGGCCACAGCAAGCGCGGCCGTGCCGCCTTCGAGCGCCGCCACGCGTTCTTCCAGCACCGCATTGGTGGGATTGCCGATACGGGTATAGATGTTGCCGAACGCCTGCAGGCCGAACAGCGAGGCGGCGTGGTCGGCGTCGTTGAAAACAAAGGATGTGGTTTGATAAATCGGAGTCGCGCGCGCACCGGTGGTGGGATCGGGCTGTGCACCGGCATGCACGGCGAGGGTCGAAAATCCCGGAAGGCGATCGCTCATTGAGGCGTCCTGTTCTGGTGGTCTGAAATCGCGCGGCATGCTGATTGGCGCCGTGGCTGCCGTCAAGGCGGCGCTTCACATCAGAATGATCGTGCTACGCATTGTCGCGTTCGCGAAATGAACCCGTCGCAATTGCGTCAGCTTTGCTCGGTCTTGTTTTTGGCGGCGCGATCCGATGCCGCGGTCTCGCCGCCGCCGACACTCATCCGATTGAGGGATAAGCGCATACCCTGCGTCGGCGCCGGGGGGCGCTTGGAACTCAGCGTGCGCGAATTGACGCCCATCCAGGAGATCTCCGAGGACAGACGGCCATATTCGATCTTGGGGCAGCGGTTCATCACCACCTTGATACCGACCGATTCCGCCTTCAGTGCCGCCGCATCGTCGCGTGCGCCAAGCTGCATCCAGATCACCGTCGGCAGCGGATCGAGTGTGAGGGCTTCCTCGACCACCGGCATGATGTGGCTGGAGTTGCGGAAAATGTCGATCATGTCGATGGGACGCCCGATGTCTGACAGCGAGGCGACGAAGGGCTTTCCGAGCAGCTCCTTGCCGACATGGCCGGGATTGACCGGAATCATGTCGTAGCCGCGCTGGGCCAGATATTTGAACGCGAAATAGCTCGGTCGCACGTTGACCGGCGAGGCGCCGACCATCGCGATCGACTTCACGCCGTTGAGGATGCCCCGGATGTAGTTGTCGGGATAGCTGTCGTGGTTCATTGGCTCTTCTTCTTGCTGTCATTGCGAGGAACGAAGCGACGAAGCAATCCAGACTGTCACCGCGGAGATATCCTGGATTGCTTGCTTTGCTCGCAATGACGAATTTCACTCGTCCCGCCATGTCGGCGTGCGCTTCTCGATGAAAGCGCCGATGCCTTCCTCGGCGTCGCGCGCCATCATGTTCTCGGTCATCACCTCTGCCGCATAGCGATAGGCGTCCGCAAGGCTCATCTCGGCCTGGCGGTAGAACGCCTCCTTGCCGAGCTTGACGGTGTAGGCGGATTTCAGCGCGACCTGTTCGGCCAGCGCGATCGCGGCCTCGCGCTCGGTGCCAACGGCGACGACACGATTGACAAGCCCGATCTCGCGGGCGCGTGCAGCCGGGATCGGCTCGCCCGTCAGCAGCATCTCCATCGCCTGCTTGCGCGGCACGTTGCGCGACAGCGCCACCATCGGCGTCGAGCAGAACAGGCCGATGTCGACGCCGGGCGTGGCGAAGCTCGCAGCTTCCGAGGCGACCGCGAGATCGCAACTCGCCACGAGCTGGCAGCCGGCGGCGGTCGCGATGCCCTGGACGGATGCGACCACGGGCTTGGGCAGGTGTACGATCGCCTGCATCATCGCGCTACAGGCGGTCATCATCTCGGCGAAGAAGGCACGGCCGCGATCGGGGTCGTCGCGGCGCGCGGTCAGCTCTTTCATGTCGTGGCCGGCGGAGAAGGCGGGACCATTGGCCGCGATCACGACGCCGCGGACAGCCTTGTCGTCGCGGATCTCATTGAGCTCGGCATGCAGGCTTGCGATCATCGCCTCCGAGAGGCTGTTGCGGGCGGCCCGGCGGTTGAGGGTCAGGACCGCGATGGGACCTATGGTCTCGCGCAGCAGGATCGGCGGTTGCGGGGAGGGGGCGCGGGCGGCCTGGACGGACATCGAAGCGTTTCCGGTTGGATTATTGCGATTGGATGACGCAGATAACTTAATGTAACAGGGGACGTGAAGCGAGGGTGAGGGGTAGCATGGCGTTAGCGAAAATGAGCGTGGCGGAGCTCGAGCAGTTTCTCCGCAACGAGTTTCCTCAGGCCTTCAGCGGCGACGACATCACGATCGAGAGCGCCGACGGCCAGGCCTGCCTTTTGCGTCAGCGCTACAGCGAAAGGATGCTGCGGCCGGGTGGAACCGTGTCCGGCCCGACGCTGATGGCACTCGCCGATTTCGCGATGTACGTGGTGCTGCTGTCCGCGATCGGACCGATCGGGCTCGCCGTGACCACCAATCTCAACATCAACTTCCTGCGCAAGGGCCAGCCCGGGCAGGACGTGCTGGCGGAGGCGCGGCTCCTCAAGCTCGGCAAGCGGCTGGCGGTCGGCGAGGTGAACCTGTTGTCCGGCACTTCGCCCGATCCGATTGCCCATGTCACCTCGACCTATTCCATTCCAAATGCTTGAGCTTTTCGCGGGTATCTCGATACCATATTTTTAACCCATTGATATTGAACATTTAAATTGCGCCTTTGGGCATTGACCATGGCGCCTCTGTTCTCTAGAAAACCGCTCAGTCCGGTGCGGTGTTCGCGCCGATGCTCCCCGTTCACGGAAACTTTGACATGAAAACCTTTTCGGCAAAGCCGGCTGAGGTGACGAAGAAGTGGGTATTGATCGACGCCAAGGGTCTGGTCGTCGGCCGTCTCGCCACCATCGTCGCCATGCGCCTGCGCGGCAAGCACCTCCCGACCTACACCCCGCACGTTGATTGCGGCGATAACATCATCATCATCAACGCGCAGCATGCGGTCCTCACCGGTCGCAAGCGCGAGCAGAAGACCTACTACAAGCACACCGGCTATGTCGGCCACATCAAGGAGCGCACCGCGCGCCAGATCCTCGAGGGCAAGCATCCCGAGCGCGTGCTCGAGAAGGCCGTCGAGCGCATGATCCCCCGTGGTCCGCTCGGTCGCGTCCAGATGGGCAACCTCCGCGTCTATGGCGGCGCCGATCATCCGCACGAGGCGCAGACGCCCGAGAAGATCGACATCGCCAAGTTGAACCGCAAGAACACGAGGGCCGCATAACATGGCCGAATCCATCCAGTCGCTCGACCAGCTCTCGCAGCTCAAGACGGCGGCCTCGCCCGACGCGCCCAAGCACGAGAAGAAGGTCGACAAGTTCAACCGCGCCTATGCCACCGGCAAGCGCAAGGACGCGGTCGCCCGCGTCTGGATCAAGCCGGGCGCCGGCAAGGTCACGGTCAACTCGCGCGAGGTCGAGGTCTATTTCGCCCGTCCCGTGCTGCGCATGATGATCGAGCAGCCCTTCTCCGTGGCCGCGCGTTCCGGCCAATACGACGTGATCTGCACGGTCGCCGGCGGCGGTCTGTCCGGCCAGGCCGGTGCGGTGCGTCATGGTATCTCCAAGGCGCTGACCTATTTCGAGCCGGAGCTGCGCACCGTGCTCAAGAAGGGCGGCTTCCTCACCCGCGACTCCCGCGTGGTCGAGCGCAAGAAGTACGGCAAGGCCAAGGCCCGCCGGTCCTTCCAGTTCTCGAAGCGTTAATCGCTTCGGTCACATTCGCCGCGAAAGCGGCTTCAATGAGATGCAAAAGGGCGCTGATTTCAGCGCCCTTTTTGCTGTTCGTTTGTATGCAAATTGATGGCGTGTTTCCTGAAAAGTTGGGTCTGGATAAAAACCTGAATGGAAGGCGCGAGACATAGCGTCGCATCTGGAAGGGCGCGCAAATCGGCTGAGCCGATCGCGTAACTGCTATGTCTAGAAGGGGGCCGACATGACGTCGCTCGATAGCATCACGCTCTATTTGGTCGCCACCATGATTGCCGCACTGCTCGGCGCCATGATGGTGTTTTTCGGCAGGCAGGAGAACAGCCCTGCGTTGAAATGGTGGGGCACCGCGTATCTCCTCGGCGCCGCATCGGTCGCGCTGTGGACTGCGGCCGGCGAAAAGCTGGGCCCGCATCTTTACCTCGCACTAAACGCGGTCGGCTTCGTCGCCTGCGGCATGGTCTGGAATGCGGCGCGCGTCTTCCATGGCCGCAAGCCGAACTGGCCGGGTCTCCTGGTCGGCGCGCTCGCCTGGGCCGCTGCCGCTACGCTGCTCGATCCCACGGCGTCCATGCTGCGCATGATCGTAGGCGCCGGCATCGTCTCGGTCTACGCGGCGCTGACCGCGAGCGAGCTCTGGGTCGAGCGGCGCAAGAGCCTGCAACGGCGCTGGCCGGCCTTCGTGGTCCCGGTGATGCACGGCTGCGCCTTGATGCTGCCGATCCTGCTCGGAAGTTTCCTGCGTCCGAACGATGCCGGCTTCTCCGGCAGCATCTGGGTCACCGTGTTCGCGGTCGAGCTCGTGCTTTATGCCGTCGGGACCGTGTTCGTGATCTTCATGCTGGTGTCCGAGCGCACGGTCACCGCGCACCGGACTGCCGCGTCCACGGACCCACTGACCGGCATGCTCAACCGCCGCGGCTTCTCGGAAGCCTGCGGACGCGTGATCGAGCGCGAGGCCAAGGCCGGCCGTCCCGTCACCGTGATGATCTTCGACATCGATCATTTCAAGTCGATCAACGACCGCTTCGGCCATCCCGCCGGCGACGAGATGCTGAAACTGTTCTCGACCGTCGTCGTCAGCAATCTTCGCATCACCGACATGTCGGGCCGGATCGGCGGCGAGGAGTTTGCTGCCCTCTTGCCCTGTTCGCTGGAGGAGGGCGTGCTGGTCGCCGAGCGCGTGCGCGAGGCGTTTGAGACCTCCGGCGTCGTGGTCGATGAAGGCCCGGTCGACACCACAGTCAGCATCGGCGTCGCCGGCGGTCCGGCCGGCACCGAGCTCGAAGTGCTGCTGGCCTCGGCCGACACCGCGCTCTACCAGGCCAAGCGCGGCGGCCGTAACCGCGTCGAGGCGGCGGAGGAGTTGCCGCTGTCGCTGGAAAACTGGCGCCGCCAGAGCGCCGCGCGGATCGGCGTACCCAAGACACAGTCTAAGGCGCAGCCGGCGACAGCCTAGGCAAGGGAGGCCTTGTGGTAAGCTCCTGTTTACCATTCGATCCCTAACATTGCGGTCATGGAATCGATCCGTCGACAGAACCCGCAGACTGCCCTGATGTCGCTGGAAGCCGCCGCGGCCTCGGCACGCGGCGGTTTCGCTTGCCTTTTCTCTACCGCGGATGAATACGAGAGCGCGCTGATCAGCGAGCGCCGCGCCCAGGGGCGCTATGCGCAAGGCCGCAACTACTGGCCGCTCGCGCTGTTCGTCGGTTGTGCGCTCATGGTGGCGGGCACTGTTCTGCTGCTCGCCTGAGTGATCTGCATTTTTGGACCGGGCAGGGCGCCGTTTCGGCGCCTTTTTCTTTGTCGCCGGCTGCGCTAGACACGCCCATCGAACAAAAATGGGTGGAAACAGATGATCACCGAGATCGCGCAAATCGACGTCAAGCCGGGCAGCGAGAAGGACTTTGAGGCCGCCGTCGCCAAGGCCAAGGCCGCTTTCGGCCGCTCCAAGGGTTTTCATGGTTTCGAGCTGCACAAGTCGATCGAGAAGCCGCAGCGTTACCGGCTGATGGTGAAATGGGAGACGCTGGAAAGCCACACCGTCGACTTCCGCGGCTCGGAGAATTTCACCGAATGGCGCGGCCTCGTCGGCCAGTATTTTGCGTCGCCCCCGGAGGTCGAGCACACCGCGACCGTGCTCACAACCTGATGCCGGTCAGGCCGCCTCCGCCAAAGGCGGCGCCTCATAGGCTTTGAAATGGTCGATCATGACCTTGGCGATGGCAACCAGTGGCAACGCCAGCGCCAGGCCCCAGATTCCGAACACGACGCCGAGCAGGATCTGGAACGCGAATAGCGTGGCCGGCGGGATGTCCAGTGCCTGGCGCTGAAGGATCGGCGTCAGCAAATAGCTCTCCATGGCGTGCACGCCCAGGAAGAGGATGAAGGCCGACAGCGCCGGGATCCAGCCCGAGGCGAGGCTCGCCAGCACCACGACGACGCCGGCAATGATGGCGCCGACGGTCGGGATGAAGGCGAGCAGGCCCGCCTGGATTCCCAGGATGAACGAGCCGGGAATGCCGATGACGGCAAGCCCGATCCAGGTCACGACCCCGACCGCAAGCATCACGACGATCTGCGCGATCAGCCAGCGCTCCAGCGTCTCGCCGATGCGGTCGATGATCAAGGCCACGCGAGTGCGATGCTTCGCCGGTGCAAGAAATAACAAGCCGTCGTGATAGACGCTGGGCTGGGCGGCGAAGGCGAGCCCAAGAAACAGCACGATGAAGATGTTGCCGACGGCGCTGATCGTGCCGAGCAGCAGCTTGAAGGTCTGGCTGACGATCGCCCCGCCGCTCGAGGCGAGCGCGCCGGCACCGCTCGGCAATCCATGCGGGGCGGAACTGGGGGCGGGCGTCGGGCCGGCGTCGGTAGGGGCGGCGGGTCCGGCATTGCCGAGATCGAACACGCTGGTGTCGATGCCATGGTTGTCGAGGAAGGACTTTACGTTCGTGATCTGCGACTTGATGGTCTTGCTCAGCACCGAAGCCTGATCGGCAATGGTAGCGCCGCCGAGATAGCCGACACCCGCGAGCATTACGGCCAGCGCGGTGCAGACGATCGCGAGCCGGACCGCATGGGGCAGGTGAACGCGCGCCGCCCAAGCGCGTTGGTCAGCGCGTTGAGGCCAACGCCGAGCAGCATGCCGGTGAAGATCAGGAGCAGGGTGGTGGCAAAATACCAGCTGAACACCAGCATTGCCGCGAACAGCACGATGCCGATGCCCCCGACCGAGATCGACCAGGCCAGATCGTTGCGGGTCCGGGGCCGTTCATCTCTGGGAATGGTCACATCGGGTCCTTTTCGAGGGCGGCGGGCGGGGCACTCTTTCGGCAAACGCGCTTCCGATCAAGACCGCGGCAACGCGCTGGTTTGACGCTGCCGCGCGAACGGCGCAGAGCGATGAGGAAAGAACAGGTGGGGGACGCTTGAGTTTCATCAGCAAATGGGCCGGTCTGCTTGGGCTTCTGGCCGTGCTCGTGATCGGCGATCAGATCCGGATCAACCGGCCGGGGCACAAATTTCGCCTCACGGTCGAGATGATGACGCCTGACGGGATCAAGACCGCATCCGGCATTCTGGCCGTCGTGCCCGACCGCAACTATAACCGCGGCGGCCACACTACGATGCGCGGGGAGGCAGTCTTCGCCGACCTCGGTCGGGGCAAGAACCTGGTGGCATTGCTGGCGCATCAGCAGGGCGGCAAGCTCGACCTCGATGACATCAACTACGTCGCGCTCCGCGCCTATGGCGCCGCGCGCGGCAACCGCGTCTCGTTTAGCGATATCAACCGGCAGACCGGCACCGTTCCGGTGCAGGGCGACCTCATTCCCGTGCTCGTGAGCTTTGGCGATCCCATGGAGCCAGATTCCGCGCGCCTTGTCGCCGCCGACCATGCGGAGGCGGTGCTGGGCGACGGCTACTCGATCCGCGGCCTCACCGCCGAGGTGGTGCCCAACGGTTTCTGGCCGATGGATTTCGGGGGCGTGCTCGGGGAGCCCGTGACGCGCGGAATCGAGGCAAAACTGCCCTGGCTGGCTGCACGGGGCGAGGCGCCGGCCACCGCAGGGAAGGCCGCCGGCCTGCCCGTCGGCGGCGAGATCGAGGCCCGGGAGGCATTTGCGCGAAAATAGCATTGCCGTCCCGCGAAGCCTTCTGTTGAATTTGTTCCACCCCAAGGGCATGTTTGGAGAATCTTCTTACTGGAGAGGTCGGAACGGGAGATGAGAAAGCCGGTCGTCGGCGTGATCGGGAACGCCCATCGCGTCGAAAATCGATTTCAGGTCCAGATGGTCGGCGAACGCAATTTGCGTGCGGTGGCCGAGGTTTCCGGCGGCTTGCCGGTGATGTTTGCGGGAGCACCCGACATCACCGATCTCGGCGCGCTGCTCGATGTGGTCGACGGGATCGTGCTCACCGGCGCCCGGGCTAACGTCCATCCGACCCGCTTCAATGTCGATCCGTGTGAACGGCACGAGCCCTACGACATTCACCGTGATGAGGTGGCGCTGGCGCTGTCCATCGCCTGTGTGTCCCGCGGCATCCCGCTGTTCGGCATTTGCCGGGGCCTGCAGGAGATGAACGTCGCCTTCGGCGGGCTCGCTGCACCCCGAGATCCGCGAAATCCCGGGCCGCATGAACCACCGCATGCCGAGGCTCGAAAACGGCGAGATCCATCCCGATCCGACCGTCGTGTTCGCCGACCGTCACGACGTCGATCTGACGCCCGGAGGCGCGTTCGCAACGCTGCTCGGCTGCGAGAAGATCAGGGTCAATTCGCTGCACGGCCAGGGCATCCTCGATCCCGGCAAACGCGTGCTGATCGAGGGTATCGCCGAGGACGGCACCATCGAGGCCATTCGCATCGCGGAAGCCCCGACCTTTGCGCTCGGGGTGCAATGGCACGCCGAATACGACCCGCAGTGCAATCCGATCAACCGAAAACTGTTCGAGGCGTTTGGCGAAGCCATGATCGAACGCCAGCGCGCGGCGGCGTAGTTGAACGCGGTGTCGGAAGCTCTAACGCGAGCGCATTCCGCCCCATCGTTGCGAGCGCAGCGACGCAAAGCCTGACAATTTGCATCTCAAGTCGAAGCGCGTTGCTGAGCTCCACATGCCTGCCACGGATTGCCGCAGTTCGATCCCGTCCATTGCATCGCACAATCGCAACCGCGGACGACAAGCCACCACATTGAGGTTTGGGAGAGGAACACCATATCTTTGGCAAGGGAGCCCTTGCCGTGCAGACCATGAAGGCGGCCCTCGTTGCGACAATCGGCATCGTCGCTTGTCTTTTTTATCTCCTTCCCGGCTCAGCGGAGGAGAATCGTCCTCTTGCAATCACTGTCACGATCGGGGGAGCCATTGGCCCGGCATCGGCAAGCTATCTGAAAGAGGCGTTGGTCAAGGCAGGCGAACGACGCGCCGAGATCGTGATTCTTCGAATGAACACCCCCGGCGGTCTCAACTCCAGCATGCGCGAGATCATCGCGGATGTGCTCGCCTCGTCCGTTCCTGTGATCGGCTACGTCGCGCCGGCAGGCGCCCATGCGGCGAGCGCCGGGACATATATCCTGTATGCGACCCATATCGCAGCGATGGCGCCAGGCACCAATATCGGTGCCGCGACGCCGGTGCAGATTGGCGGACCGCTTCCAGGCCTGCCGAGTGGCACGCCCGACAAGGACGGCAAGGACAAGAAGGACGAACCGAAAGACGCGATGACGGCGAAGGTGACGAACGATGCCGTCGCCTTTATCCGCAGCCTCGCCGAACTGCGCGGCCGCAATGCCGATTGGGCCGAGAAGGCGGTCCGTGAGGCCGCCACCCTGTCCGCCAACGGCGCGTTGCAGGTGCACGCCATCGACCTTGTCGCGCGCGATCCGGCCGACCTGCTCAGGCAAATCGATGGTCGCGACGTCGAGGTTGCGGGCGGCAAGACGCAACGTCTGGCAACGCAGAACGCCGTCATCGAAGCCGTCGATCCCGGGTGGATCTCCCGATTCCTGGCGGTCATCACCGATCCCAACGTCTCGTTCATTCTCCTGATGGTCGGCATCTACGGCCTGATCTTCGAGTTCATGTCCCCCGGTGCAGTCGCTCCGGGAGTGGTCGGGTCGATCTGCCTGCTGCTCGGTCTCTACGCCCTCAATTTGCTGCCGATCAATTATGCCGGCCTCGGCTTGATGCTGGTCGGGATCGCGCTCCTTGCCATCGAGGCGTTCAATCCGACCGTCGTGATCGGCCTTGGAGGCGTCGTCGCCTTCGTGCTGGGTGCCATCATGCTGGTCAGGGTCGAAGCGCCGGGCTACCGGCTGTCGTGGTCGGTCATCGCCGTCGTCGCGGCGATGTTCACTGGTTTCGTTCTGATCGTGCTCGGCGCGCTCCGGCGCGCTCGCCGAGGTCCGCCACGGGTCGGTGCGCAAGCGATGCGAGGCCTGGCCGCCGAGGTCCTCGATTGGAACGAGAAAGAGGGGCACGTCTTTACGCACGGCGAACGCTGGCAAGCGCGCGGCACTGACACCTTCAAGCCCGGCGAGAGGGTCGAGGTCGCCAATATCGTCGACCTGACGCTGGTGGTCCGGCGTCCGGGCGCTGTGAGCGAGGGAGGTCAACTCTGATGTTTGAATATTCGATTTACGCAGTGCTTGCGCTGATCGTCATCATGTTTCTCACCCAGGCCGTTCGCATCCTCAGGGAATACGAACGCGGCGTTATCTTCACGCTCGGGCGCTTCACCGGGGTGAAGGGGCCCGGCCTCATCATCCTCATTCCGATCGTGCAGCAGCTGGTCAAGGTCGACCTCAGGGTAATGGTGCAGGTCGTGCCGCCCCAAGATGTGATTTCGCGCGACAACGTCTCGGTCAAGGTCAATGCCGTTCTCTACTTCCGCATCGTCGATCCCGAGCGCGCCATCATCAAGGTCGGTGATTATATGGCCGCGACCAGTCAGCTCGCCCAGACCACGCTCCGTTCGGTGCTTGGCAAGCACGAACTCGACGAGATGCTGGCCGAACGCGACAGGTTGAACGCCGACATCCAGGAGATACTGGACAAGCAGACCGACGTCTGGGGCATCAAGGTCACCGGAATCGAGATCAAGGACGTCGATCTCAACGAAACCATGGTGCGCGCGATTGCCAAACAGGCGGAGGCGGAACGGTTGCGGCGCGCCAAGGTGATCAACGCGATGGGCGAACAGCAGGCCGCCGAAAAGCTGGTCGAGGCCGGCCGGATTCTCGCGCAGGAGCCGCAGGCGATGCAGCTGCGTTACTTCGCGGCTCTGCACGACATCGCGGGCGAGCGATCGTCGACCGTCGTGTTTCCACTGCCAATCGGCCTGCTCGATCATTTGATGCCGCGGCGCGAGAACCCGTAGCTGGAAGGTCCTACGCTCTCAAACGAAAAGGCGCCCTCGCGGGGCGCCTTTTGCCTATCGCATAGGGTTCGAGCCCGTTAGCCCGAATAGTACATCTCGAACTCGACCGGATGCGGGGTCATCTCGAAGCGGGCGACTTCGGTCATCTTCAGCTCGATATAGGCGTCGATGAAGTCGTCGTCGAACACGCCGCCGGCCTTGAGGAACGCGCGGTCCTTGTCGAGGTTTTCGAGCGCCTCGCGCAAGCTGCCGCACACCGTCGGGATCTGCTTGAGCTCTTCCTTCGGCAGATCGTAGAGGTCCTTGTCCATCGCCGGACCCGGATCGATCTTGTTCTTGATGCCGTCGAGGCCGGCCATCAGCATCGCGGCGAATCCGAGATAGGGATTGGCGAGCGGATCGGGGAAACGCACCTCGACGCGCTTGGCCTTCGGGTTCGCCGTGTAGGGGATGCGGCAGGAGGCCGAGCGGTTGCGCGCGGAATAGGCGAGCAGCACGGGGGCCTCATAGCCCGGGACCAGACGCTTGTAGGAGTTGGTCGACGGGTTGGTGAAGGCGTTGATCGCCTTGGCATGCTTGATGATGCCGCCAATGTAGTGGAGGCAGGTCTCCGAAAGGTCGGCGTATTTGTTGCCGGCGAACACCGGCTTGCCGTCCTTCCAGATCGACTGGTGCACGTGCATGCCCGAGCCGTTGTCGCCGAAGACCGGCTTCGGCATGAAGGTGGCGGTCTTGCCGTAGATGTGCGCGACCTGGTGGATGCAGTATTTATAGATCTGCATGTGGTCGGCCATCAGCGTCAGCGTGTCGAACTTCATGCCGAGCTCGTGCTGGGCGGAAGCGACCTCGTGGTGATGCTTTTCGACCTTCACGCCCATCTTGGCCATGGCGCCCAGCATCTCCGAGCGCATGTCCTGCACGGAATCCTGCGGCGGCACCGGGAAGTAGCCGCCCTTGGTGCGGACGCGGTGGCCGAGATTGCCGCCTTCATATTCAGTGTCGGAATTGGTCGGCAGCTCCGAGGAGTCGAGACGGAAGCCGGTGTTGTAGGGGTTGGCGGAGAAGCGCACGTCATCGAACACGAAGAACTCGGCTTCAGGGCCGACGAACACGGTGTCGCCCACGCCCATCGACTTCACCATGGCTTCCGCTTTCTTGGCGATGCCGCGGGGGTCGCGGTTGTAGGGCTCGCCGGTGGTCGGCTCGAGCACGTCGCAGGTAATGACCATCGTGGTCTCGGCGAAGAACGGATCGATCGTCGCGGTCACCGGATCGGGCATCAGGCACATGTCGGACTCGTTGATCGCCTTCCAGCCGGCGATCGAGGAGCCGTCGAACATCGTTCCTTCGGCGAAAATTTCTTCATCGATCATGCTGATGTCGAACGTGACGTGCTGCCACTTGCCGCGCGGATCGGTGAAGCGCAGGTCGACGTATTTGACGTCGTTGTCCTTGATCGATTTCAGGACGTCTTTGGCGGTCTTCATGCATACCCCTTTTGGCTCTGCGGGTCGGTTTCCAAACTTCAAGCGACCGTGTTCACGCTTCTTGAGGCGCGCGAGGCACAAACAAAACGAGGCCGCCGAAGCAGCCTATTTCTTGTCAGAGTGTCGCCAAAATGCGGGATAGCACCCGGCTCAGATAGCGTCCAGCCCGGATTCGCCGGTTCGGATGCGGATCGCCTCTTCGATGTTGGAGACGAAGATCTTGCCGTCGCCGATGCGCCCGGTTTGCGCGGCGCGGCGGATCGCGTCAATGGCGCGTTCAACCAGATCGTCGCCGATGACGATCTCGATTTTCACCTTGGGCAGGAAGTCGACGATATATTCTGCGCCGCGGTAAAGCTCGGCGTGGCCCTTCTGGCGGCCAAAGCCCTTGGCCTCCGTGACGGTGATGCCCTGAAGGCCAACTTCCTGAAGCGCTTCCTTCACCTCGTCGAGCTTGAATGGCTTGATGATGGCTTCGATTTTCTTCACTGCGCGCCTCCCGGCCTGTCGATCAAATAGCAACGTCTTCGTCAGGATGCGCTTTTCTTAACGCACGATCTTGTCTTCGCTATGCCGGAATAACCTGACCAGTCCGGCAACAACGGCCGGCCACACCATGATAAATGCCAGTGAGCACGACGAACCGAAGCGGCTTCCGCGAAAGCAGGGTCTATGCCAAGTTGCAAATGCCCTGATTATTGGAGCGTTATCAGCCTTTTAACGTGCAGCCCCTGATAGGTGGCGCCGACCGGCACAAAATACCGAAGACTACGAAATAGGCAAACGGTTCAATATCTGTGCAGATCGTTGTTCCGTCGGATGAGCCGGCACGAAACGTGCCTGTTGAAAAGGCGTTTGGACGGGGAAGTGGCATGGAAGTTCTAACCAACGCCGAAATGCAGCGCGCCGATCAGCTCAGTATTGCGGCAGGCACCCCTGGTTTCAAGCTGATGCTCAGCGCGGGCCAGGCGGTGACGGAGGCCGCCAATGCGCTGGTGGAGGAGGGGCCGATCCTGATCGTCGCCGGCCCGGGCAACAATGGCGGCGACGGTTTTGTCGCAGCTGCCGAGCTCGCCGCCCAGGGCCGCGAGGTCTCGGTGATCCTGATGTGCGAGCGCGACCAGCTTCAGGGCGATGCGGCCTCCGCCGCGCGCGGCTGGAAGCACCCGGTGCTCCCGTTCAATCCGCAGGCGATCGGCAGGCCCGCGTTGATCATCGATGCGCTGTTCGGCGCAGGCCTCAGCCGCCCGGTCGACGGCGAGGCGCGCGCGATGATCGAGGCGATCAACGCCAATGGCGCGCCGGTGCTCGCCGTCGATTTGCCGAGCGGCATCAACGGCACCAGCGCCGCGGTGCTGGGTGTGGCGGTGAATGCCACCGAGACCGTTACCTTCTTTCGCAAGAAGCCGGCGCATCTGCTGCTGCCGGGGCGGATGCATTGCGGCCACGTGCGCGTCGCGGACATCGGCATCGACGCGCAGGTGCTGGACGAGATCGCGCCGCAGATCTTCGAGAACGATCCGGATTTCTGGGGCGCGGCCTTTCCGGTGCCGCGCATCGACGGCCACAAATACGCGCGTGGTCACGTGCTCGCGGTCTCCGGCGATATGGCTGCGACCGGCGCGGCGCGGCTCGCCGCGCGCGGGGCGCTGCGCGCCGGCGCGGGCCTGGTGACCTTGGCCACGCCGCGTGATGCGCTCGCGATCAATGCGGCTGCGCTCACCGCGGTGATGGTTCGCCCCGTCGACACCGCGATCGAGTTCGGCGAGCTCCTCGGCGACAAGCGTTACAACACCTGCATGATCGGCCCCGGCGCGGGCATCGGCGATCGCACCTGCGATTTCGTCCACACGGCGCTTAACGCACAGCGGCATCTCGTGCTCGACGCGGATGCGCTGACCAGCTTTGCCGCGAATCCCGAGCGGCTGTTTGAATCGATCAAGTCCTCGCAGGACAAGGCGGTGGTGCTGACGCCGCACGAGGGCGAGTTTCCACGCCTGTTCTCCGACCTCAGCAACAAATATCCGGGCCGCTCGAAGATCGAGCGTGTGCGCGCCGCCGCCGAGCGCTCCGGCGCGGTCGTACTGCTGAAGGGCCCGGACACCACGATCGCCGCGCCCGACGGCCGCGCCACTATCGCCACCAACGCGCCGCCCTCGCTCGCCACCGCCGGCGCCGGCGACGTGCTCGCCGGCATCGTCGCCGGTCTCCTTGCGCAAGGCGTGCCGGCATTCGAAGCCGCCAGCATCGCGGTGTGGATGCATGGCGAGGCCGGGAGTGAGGCGGGGCCGGGGCTGATTGCGGAGGACCTGACCGAAACGCTGCCGGCCGTGCACCGGCGGATCTATAATGCGCTGGGGATCGAATACTAAATGCTCAGGCAACTCGCGCTCACCGATATGGGCGCGACTGCGCGAGTTCACCGGGCCGCATTGGACCATGCGATGCCCTGGCTCGTTGGGCTGCATACGCCGGATCAGGACCGCTGGTTCTACCGTGAGCGTGTCTTCGCGACATGCCGCGTGTGCGGACACTTCGACGGCGATGTACTGAGCGGGATCATCGCTTTCCGTGACGGCTGGATTGAGCAGCTTTACGTGCTTCCTGCTCTTCAAGGGCGCGGCGTCGGCACCGAACTCCTCGATGTCGCCAAGCATGCCTGCGAACGGCTGGAGCTCTGGACCTTTCAGCGCAACGCGTTGGCGCGGCGCTTCTATGAAGCGCCGCGGGTTCACGCTGATCGAGCAGACCGACGGGGCCCGAAACGAGGAGAAAGAACCCGACGCCCGCTATCTTTGGACGCGCGATCGGCTTGATCTGCAGTCCATTGTAGTCTAAAAACTACACGTGATCGAACTCAAGCAGACTGAGACGTTTCGAAAGTGGCGATTGCGTCTCAGGGATGAGCGCGCCAGGGCGCTGATTGCTTCACGCTTGGATCGGCTCGCGCAGGGGCATGCTGGCGATGCTGAGCCCGTGGGCGACGGGATCAGTGAACTGCGTATTCATTACGGCCCCGGCTATCGCGTCTATTTTCAGAAGCGGGGCAACACAATCATCGTTCTGCTTTGTGGCGGCGACAAGGGCACGCAGGCGAAAGACATCAAGACGGCAAAGCGATTTGCCAAGACCTGGAGTGGATGAGATGGGCGAGAAGCTGTCGACCTATGATCCGGCTGAAGATCTTCAGTCCGATGAGGCCATGGCCGTGTTCATGGAAGAAGCTTTCAAGACCGAGGATGCGGCCTATATCGCGCATGCCCTTGGTGTTGTCGCCCGGGCCAAGGGAATGACGCAGATTGCCAAGGACACAGGCCTTTCTCGCGAGCAGCTCTATCGCTCGTTCAGCACAAACGGCAATCCGACTCTCAAGACAACAATCGCGGTGATGAAGGCGCTCGGGATCGAGCTCACAGCCAAGCCGCACGCCTAGTCGGAGCCCCTCACTCCACCGCGTACCAGCGCACCAGCCGCGGCGCGGCCCAGTCGGTTGCGACGGATTCGATCAGCCATCGCCCGGGGGAGGCCGCAGCGAATGCGATGCGCTGGGTCTGGCCGGGTTCGATCGCGAGCGTGTCGAGCCAATAGGGCTTCCAGCCGTCGTCGAGCTTGTCGAGCAGGCGGAAATGGTGGCCGTGCAGGTGGAACACGGATGCGACCGGCCCGGGGTTCTTCAGCGCCAGCACGATGGTGCGGCCAGCCTTGGCGCGGAAGGCAGGAGCAGAGGACGTCGAGAAATTAGCAGGCCGTATCCACCCGGCGTCGGGTGCGCCGAGCGCGACATCGAACCGCAGGGCGCCTTTCAGATCGAGTCGGTCAGGCAGGTCATTTGACGGGAGCGGCTGTGGCGGCGCTAGTGGCACGCGCCGTTCCTGCTTGCCCGAGATCACGAGGCTGCCAACCTGGCGCCCCTCCTTGCCGTCATGCAGCAGGAATGAGGCCGAGGCGGCCGCATCGACAAAGGCGTCGGCGCGTGCGCCCGGGGCCAGCATGAGAGCGCCGTTGCGTGCCGAAAACGGCTCGGCCGGCTGTCCGTCCAGGGCGATCACGTGGACCTCGTGGCTTTCCAATTTGATCGCCAGAACAGAACGTTGCGAGCCATTGATAAAGCGCAGCCGCAGCCGTTCATTGGCCGCGGCTGAGAGTTCGAATGAAGTCCGCCCGTTGATTGTATAGAGCAGGGTCGTGTCCTTAGGGTCTCGGCCCGGGGGAAGCGCGGTGCCATCCGGCCGCAGCCGCCATTCTTCGATCAAGAGAACCACGTCACGATCGATGGCGACCGGGTTGGTCTCGGCGGCGATGATCGGAAGCGGGCGCGCAGGCTGCTTCAGGCCGTCTTCGAAGAAACGGAAGTCGGCCAGTAGGGTTCCGGCGCTTGGTATTGAAATAATTGATGTTTCAGTCGCGTCCGGCGCCGTCGGCGCGCGGCCCCGGAGCGGGTCGGCCGCGGCCGGGCCATTGAGGCCGTACCAGACTGGTGCAAGCGGCACAGGCAGCTGGTTGCGGAAGACCACCTCGCAGCGGTCGCCGCGCTTGAGACGGACGTCTCCAAGGTGGCTTACGGCGGCCAGCTCCCAGATCGGTGTAGGCGGCTGACCCGGCCTCAGAGCCAGGGTTGTCGGCCTTGCCTGAAGGGCGAGCTGGGTGGTCACGAGCGGGCCTGCGCCGCCCACCATCAGCCCGGCCGCCGAGGCTCCAAAGCTGGCCAAAACCTCGCGCCTCGTCAGGGCAAAGATCCGCGTTTTCATGGGCCGATCCGGACCACGCCGCGGTGGATAAGTCCAGCCGCCGTGCCTACTTGAAGCGTGCCGCCAAGCGGCCATTTTTTTGCTGCGAACAGGCGGGCCCATGTTATAAGCCCGCCGCCCGCGGCATCGCGGCCGGTCTTGATGCAAATTTACGCGGGCGTGGCGGAACTGGTAGACGCGCTGGATTTAGGTTCCAGTGACGAAAGTTGTGGGGGTTCGAGTCCCTCCGCCCGCACCAAGCGCTTTCAGCGTTTGCACGGATTACGCGACCTGCTCCCGCGCGGATGTTTGTCCGCCTGAAGCCGGTCCGATGAACCACCGGCGTTGAGGCGTTTGCCTCGCGCCGGATCGATTAATGACAGCGTCCCGACGCATGCGCGCCGAGACCGAACGAGAAGAAGATTGGACGCCATGCAGGTCACAGAAACCCTCTCGGAAGGTTTGAAGCACGAGTTCAAGATCAGCGTTCCCGCGTCTGATCTCGACGCCAAGGCTGGTGCCAAGCTCGTCGACCTCAAGGACAAGGTCAAAATCAATGGCTTCCGTCCCGGCAAGGTGCCGGTCACGCACCTCAAGAAGGTCTATGGCCGCTCGGTGATGGCTGAGACCATCGACCAGACCATCCGCGACACCAACACGCAGCTGTTCTCCGAGCGCGGCTTCCGCCTTGCGACCGAGCCGAAGATCACCATGCCGACCGAGCAGGCCGAGGTCGAGGAGCTGCTCAACGGCAAGACCGATCTGACCTACACGGTTGCGATCGAGGTGGTGCCGTCGATTGCGCTCGCCGACTTCAAGTCCTTCGAGGTCGAGAAGCCCGTCGCCGAAGTCACCGACGCCGACGTCGACGAGGCGATCAAGCGCATCGCCGATTCGAATCGCGGCTATGCCGCGAAGGCCGAGGGCGCCAAGGCCGAATCGGGTGATCGCGTCACCATCGCTTTCAAGGGCACCATCAACGGCGAAGCCTTCGAGGGCGGCGCCGGCGAGGGCATCCAGGTCGTGATCGGCTCCAATACCTTCATTCCCGGCTTCGAGGAGCAGCTCACCGGCATCGCCGCCAACGAGACCCGCACGCTGAAGCTGGCGTTCCCCAAGAACTACATGAACGACAAGCTCGCCGGTCAGCCGGCCGAGTTCGAGACCACCGCGACGCTGATCGAGGCGCCGCAGGATCTCGCGATCGACGACGAGTTCGCCAAGACGCTCGGCCTCGAATCGCTGGACAAGCTGAAGGAAGCGGCGCGCGAGCGGCTGGTCGCCGAGTTCGCGACCGCGACGCGCCAGCGCGTCAAGCGCGCGCTGCTCGACCGCCTCGACGAGGCGCATCGATTCGAGGCGCCGCCCTCGCTGGTCGACGAGGAGTTCAATCTGATGTGGAACTCGGTGAAAGCCGAGATGGACTCCGCCGGCAAGACCTTTGCCGACGAGGACACCACTGAAGACGCCGCCAAGGAAGAGTACCGCAAGATCGCCGATCGCCGCGTGCGGCTCGGCCTCGTGCTCTCCGAGATCGGCGAGAAGAACAAGATCAGCGTGACCGACGACGAGGTCGGCCGCGCCGTGATCGAGCGGGCGCGCTCGATGCCCGGCCGCGAGAAGGAAGTCTGGGACTATTACCGCAGCAACGCCCAAGCGTTGGCCCAGCTTCGTGCACCGATCTATGAGGACAAGGTCGTCGACTTCATCCTCGAACTCGCCAAGGTGACCGAGAAGAAGGTTTCGCGCGACGACCTCTACAAGGACGACGAGGCGGAAAAGACCGCCGCCTGAAGGCTCCAGGAGGGCCCTCCATAGAGCCTTCCATTAAGGATGATCAGCGAAGAGGTCGAGCTAGCCAGGTGGCCGGCTGGGCCTCTTTGTACGAATCAGCTTCAAGTGCCTCACGGATTAAGCCTTAATTCGCTCCGCACTTGTCAGGCGCGAATTGGGCTATATCTGTCGGTACGCCTTCTGCTTCTACCAAGTTCTTCTTCCAAGTTCCTGCATCACGGGACGTCCATCGGCCTTCCGGCACATCCAGCCAAACTGGCAGCCAAGACTGGCGATGTCCGCCTCTTCAAAACCCTAGGTGACTCATGCGCGATCCGGTTGAAACCTACATGAACCTCGTGCCCATGGTGGTGGAGCAGACCAACCGTGGCGAGCGCGCCTACGACATTTTCTCGCGCCTTTTGAAAGAGCGCATCATCTTCCTGACCGGACCGGTCGAGGACGGCATGTCGACGCTGATCGTCGCGCAGCTGCTGTTCCTTGAGGCGGAAAATCCGAAGAAGGAAATCTCGATGTACATCAACTCGCCGGGCGGCGTGGTGACGTCGGGTCTCGCGATCTACGACACCATGCAGTTCATCCGCCCGCCGGTCTCGACGCTGTGCACGGGCCAGGCCGCCTCGATGGGCTCGCTGTTGCTTGCCGCCGGCGAAAAGGACATGCGCTTCTCGCTGCCGAACGCGCGCATCATGGTGCATCAGCCCTCCGGCGGCTTCCAGGGCCAGGCTACCGACATCATGCTGCACGCCCAGGAAATCCTGAACCTGAAGAAGCGGCTCAACGAGATCTACGTGAAGCACACCGGCCAGACCTACAAGGCGATCGAGGACGCGTTGGAACGCGACAAGTTCCTGACCGCGAGCGATGCCAAGGAGTTCGGTCTGGTCGACAGGGTCATCGACAAACGCGCCGAAGAGGCGTCGGCGAAGACTCCGTAGCACTACGGTCACGGCGATCCCTCTGGGGAATGCCGTGCATCCATCAGGGTGCGTTCACGTTAAAGACACGTGTGCGCGTCGCAAAAACGCAGTTTTGCGCCCTGCGACAGGCAGAAAGTTCCGCTTTCGTGCTTGTTTTTCGTGGCAATCCAGCAACGCCGGGGTGATTTCGATCACTTCGCCCGTGCCAAGACCGGAAATCACGGTATTGTCACGGGTAGCCGGCGACCCCCGATTAGCGAATTCTTGATAGTCGGGTGACAGCATGGTTGGCTACGAACGATCGGCTATGATCGCGGGAGAATTGAGACCGTGATTCGCACGGGATGTAACGCGTAGGGTCTTTTTTGGTACGGAATTTGCTCTATTTAAGCTTCATGCCGATCATCGTGTCGGAATGGAGCGATCGAGCGGAACGGGATCGAACCGCGGACGGAGACATGAATGAGTAAGGTCGGCACGAGCGACTCCAAGAATACGCTGTATTGCTCGTTCTGCGGCAAGAGCCAGCACGAAGTCCGTAAACTGATCGCGGGTCCCACGGTCTTCATTTGCGACGAGTGCGTTGAGCTCTGCATGGACATCATCCGCGAGGAGAACAAATCCTCGCTCGTGAAGTCGCGCGACGGCATTCCGACGCCGAAGGAAATCTGCAAGGTCCTGGACGATTACGTGATCGGGCAGAGCCATGCGAAGAAGGTCTTGTCGGTCGCGGTGCACAATCACTACAAGCGCCTCAACCACCAGACCAAGCACAACGACGTCGAGCTTGCGAAGTCGAACATCCTGCTGATCGGTCCGACCGGCTCGGGCAAGACGCTGCTCGCGCAGACGCTCGCCCGAATCCTGGACGTGCCGTTTACGATGGCGGACGCGACGACGCTGACCGAAGCCGGCTATGTCGGCGAGGACGTCGAGAACATCATCCTGAAGCTGCTCCAGTCCGCCGATTACAATGTCGAGCGCGCCCAGCGCGGCATCGTCTACATCGACGAAATCGACAAGATCAGCCGCAAGTCCGACAATCCCTCGATCACGCGCGACGTGTCAGGTGAGGGCGTGCAGCAGGCGCTGCTCAAGATCATGGAAGGCACGGTGGCTTCGGTCCCGCCGCAGGGCGGCCGCAAGCATCCGCAGCAGGAATTCCTGCAGGTGGACACCACCAACATCCTGTTCATCTGCGGTGGTGCGTTCTCCGGCCTTGAAAAGATCATTTCGGCACGCGGACGTTCGACCTCGATCGGCTTCGCCGCTCAGGTGCTGGCGCCGGAAGACCGCCGTACCGGCGAAATCTTCCGTCACGTCGAGCCTGAGGATCTCCTGAAGTACGGGCTGATCCCGGAATTCGTCGGCCGTCTGCCTGTCGTGGCGACGCTGGAGGATCTGGACGAGGCTTCGCTCAAGAAGATTCTGGTCGAGCCGAAGAACGCGCTGGTGAAACAGTACCAGCGGCTGTTCGAGATGGAGAACATCGAGCTGACCTTCGCCGACGAGGCGCTTGGCGCGGTGGCCCGCAGGGCGATCGAGCGCAAGACCGGTGCGCGCGGACTGCGTTCGATCCTCGAGGCGATCCTGCTCGAGACCATGTTCGACCTGCCGGGCCTCGAAGGTGTGGAAGAAGTCGTGATTTCGCGCGAAGTCGTGGAAGGAACGGCGCGTCCACTCTACATCTACGCCGATCGGTCCGATCGCGCCGTCGAGAACGCCAGCGCCTGATTTGCGGCGCTGGAACGCTCCAATCGTCTCATCAATTGAGGGCTGCGGAAAGTACCTCCGCAGCCGGTGTTGTGTCGCTTATTTGCGTGCGTAAGCGCCTGATGGCGCGCGTCTTTCAATGACTTGACACCCCCCGGGTCGATAGCCACCTAATGTCGGCGGCGAGCGAGAATTCTCTTCAAGATTCGCCTCAGTTCCGATCCGGCAGGCCGGTCCAACTTGAGAAAAGGACCGACCGGTTTTGCGGATCACCTCGGCACCTTGTGGCGGTTGCGCATGAGCATGGCGGGCTGCGTGCAAGGGGGCAAAGCAAAAGGAAAAGGCCATGACTAATCCAAAACCCAGGCCAACCATCGTTCATGGCGAAACGCACGCCTATCCCGTGCTGCCCCTGCGCGACATCGTCGTCTTCCCGCACATGATCGTTCCGCTCTTCGTCGGCCGCGAGAAGTCGATCCGCGCGCTCGAAGAGGTGATGAAGAACGACGCGCTGATCATGCTCGCGACCCAGAAGAACGCGTCCGACGATGATCCGGCCCCCGATTCCATTTACGAGACCGGGACGCTTGCCAGCGTGCTCCAGCTCTTGAAGCTTCCCGACGGCACCGTGAAGGTGCTGGTCGAAGGGCTCGAGCGCGCGCGCGTGCAGAAATACACCGATCGCGCCGACTATTACGAAGCGACCGCGATTGCGCTCGCCGACACCGATGCGAAGTCGGTCGAGGCGGAGGCCATGGCGCGCTCGGTCGTGTCCGACTTCGAGAGCTACGTGAAGCTCAACAAGAAGATCTCGGCCGAGGTCGTCGGCGTCGTGCAGGCGATCACCGATTTCGCCAAGCTCGCCGATACCGTCGCCTCGCATCTCGCCGTCAAGATCGCGGATCGCCAGGGCATCCTGGAGACGCTTTCGGTCACGCAGCGCCTGGAGAAGGTGCTGGGCCTGATGGAGAGCGAGATCTCGGTGCTGCAGGTCGAGAAGCGCATCCGCTCGCGCGTCAAGCGCCAGATGGAGAAGACCCAGCGCGAGTATTATCTCAACGAGCAGATGAAGGCGATCCAGAAGGAACTCGGCGACGACGAAGGTCGCGACGAGCTCGCCGATCTCGAAGAGAAGATCTCCAAGACCAAGCTCTCCAAGGAAGCGCGCGAGAAGGCACAGCATGAGCTGAAGAAGCTGCGCCAGATGTCGCCGATGTCCGCGGAAGCGACCGTCGTGCGCAACTATCTGGATTGGCTGCTGTCGATCCCGTGGAACAAGAAGTCCAAGGTGAAGAAGGATCTGGAAGCCGCGCAGGCGGTTCTGGATGCCGACCACTACGGGCTCGAGAAGGTCAAGGATCGCATCGTCGAGTATCTCGCGGTGCAGACGCGCGCCAACAAGCTGACCGGACCGATCCTGTGCCTCGTCGGACCTCCCGGCGTCGGCAAGACTTCGCTCGGCAAGTCGATCGCGAAGGCGACGGGACGCGAGTTCGTGCGCGTCTCGCTCGGCGGCGTGCGCGACGAGGCCGAGATCCGTGGTCACCGCCGGACCTACATAGGCTCGATGCCCGGCAAGATCATCCAGTCCATGCGCAAGGCGAAGTCGTCCAATCCGCTGTTCCTGCTCGACGAGATCGACAAGATGGGCGCCGATTTCCGCGGCGATCCGTCCTCGGCTCTGCTCGAGGTACTCGACCCCGAGCAGAACGCAACCTTCAACGACCACTACCTCGAGGTCGACTACGATCTGTCCAACGTGATGTTCATCACGACCGCGAATACGCTCAATATTCCGGGACCGCTGATGGACCGCATGGAGATCATCCGGATCGCGGGCTACACCGAGAACGAGAAGGTCGAGATCGCGCGCAAGCATCTGATCCCGACAGCGGTGTCCAAGCACGGCCTGGACTCCAAGGAGTTCTCGATCGACGACGACGCGCTGCTGCTGCTGATCCGCCGCTACACCCGCGAAGCGGGCGTACGTAATCTGGAGCGTGAGCTCTCCACACTCGCCCGCAAGGCGGTGAAGGAGCTGATGATCTCGAAGAAGAAGTCGGTCAAGGTCACCGAGAAGACTCTCGAAGAGCTTCTGGGCGTGCCGAAGTACCGCTACGGCGAGATCGAGAGCGAGCCGCAGGTCGGTATCGTCACCGGCCTTGCCTGGACCGATGTCGGCGGCGAGCTTCTGACCATCGAAGGCGTCATGATGCCCGGCAAGGGCAAGATGACGGTCACCGGCAATCTGCGCGACGTCATGAAGGAATCGATCTCGGCGGCGGCCTCCTACGTCCGCTCGCGCGCGATCGTCTACGGCATCGAGCCGCCGCTGTTCGACCGGCGCGACATCCACGTGCACGTGCCGGAAGGCGCGACGCCGAAGGACGGTCCGTCGGCTGGCGTGGCGATGGCCACCGCGATCATCTCGGTCATGACCGGCATTCCGGTCCGCCATGATGTCGCGATGACCGGCGAGATCACGCTGCGCGGCCGCGTGCTGCCGATTGGCGGCCTCAAGGAGAAGCTGCTGGCCGCTGCGCGCGGCGGCATCAAGACGGTGCTGATCCCCGAGGACAACGCCAAGGATCTCACGGAGATTTCCGATGCGATCAAGGGCGGCATGGAGATCATCCCGGTCTCGCGCCTCGACGACGTCGTCGCCAAGGCGCTGGTGAAGAAACCGGTGCCGATCGTCTGGGAAGAAGACACCAAGGTGACGGTGAAGCCGGACGGCGACGAAGCCGCCGGCGGCCTGACCGCTCACTGAGATCGCAGCTCGAAAAAGATGATAAAACGGCGCCTTCGGGCGCCGTTTTTGTTTGGGGCAGCGGATGAAGCCAATGCACATCGACGGGCAATGCCATTGCGGGCAGATCACCTTTGAAGCCGAGATCGACCCCGAGACGGTGTCGGTCTGCCACTGCACCGATTGCCAGACGTTGACGGGCTCGCCGTTCCGGGTGACGGCCGTATGTTCCGGCGTCGATGTCCGCCTGACCGGCGGTTCGCCAAAAATCTACGGCAAGCGCGGCGACAATGGCCGGATGCGCTTCCAGCACTTTTGCGCCGATTGCGGTTCCCCGCTGTTCACCAGCGGCGAGGGTGACCAGGCCGACGATTGGGGCATCCGCTGGGGCAGCATCCGCCAGCGCGACAAATTGCGGCCCGTCAGGCAGATCTGGTGCCAGTCGGCGGCAGTGTGGATCGACGCGGTACCACTGCTGCCTGGCCGGCCGGGCGATTGAGGCCCAGGAAGTGGAGTTCCGCGCTTGCCCGTTCGGGGCCGGTGGGGATAAAGAAGCGGCGAGGGGCGGTTAGCTCAGTTGGTAGAGCGCCTGCTTTACACGCAGGATGTCGGCGGTTCGAGCCCGTCACTGCCCACCAGCCATTGCTCGCGAAGCGAGCGCCGGCATTGCGGGCCAGCCCAGCGAGCCGTCATATGGGAGGCCCGATGCAGCAGCCAAGCGGACACGAAGAGAACGCAGACCAGATCGCCTATTGGAACGGCCCGAGCGGGCAACGCTGGGCCGATCGCCACGGCGCGCAGGAGAGCCTGCTCGGACCCATTGCCGACGTGCTGATCGACCGGGCCAGGCCGAAGCCGGGTGAGCGCGTCCTCGATGTCGGCTGCGGCTCCGGCGCAACGACGTTCGCGTTCGCGAAGGCTGTCGCGCCGAACGGATTTGCGCTCGGGCTCGACGTCTCCGATCCCATGTTGTCGCAGGCGCGCGCGCTGGCGCCGAAAGGCCTCCCGCTCGAGTTCGCGCTGGCCGATGCGACGGTCCATCCATTCGAGCCGGCGAGCTTTGATCTGCTGGCCTCGCGGTTCGGCGTGATGTTCTTCGCTGACCCGATCGCATCTTTCACCAACCTTCGTCGTGCGCTGAAGCCGTCCGGGCGGCTCGCCTTTGCCTGCTGGCGTGAGCCGAAGGAAAATCCCTGGATGATGGCGCCGCTGATGGCGGTCTACAAACACGTCCCCAAGATGCCGCCGGTCGGGCCCGAGGAGCCCGGGCCTTTCGCCTTCGCCGCGGAAGAGCGCGTGAAACGCATCCTTGGCGGCGCCGGCTTCGTCGATGTCGCGATGGAGCCGCACGATCTCGCGATGGATGTCGCAATCGGTGGCGGGCTTGATGCCGCGGTCGAGGGCTCGCTCCAGATCGGCCCGGCCAGCCGCGCACTGCAGGGCCACCCGCCCGAGACGTATGCCGCCGCAAAATCCTCGATCCGCGAGATGCTGGCGCCGTTTCTGAAGGGGCAGAGCGTGGCGCTCCAGGGCGCAATCTGGATCGTGACGGCGAAGGCGGCGTAGGCGCAACTCTCTCCGCGCCGTCATTGCGAGGAGCACTTGCGACGAAGCAATCCAGAAATGTGCCCGCAGAGGCAGGCTGGATTGCTTCGCTGCGCTCGCAATGACGATCACACCACATCATCCGGCGCCAGCGCGCAGCCATTGTCGGGATGGGTTTCCACTTGAAGGGTGGTGTGGCCGATGCGGAAGGAGGTCTTCAGCATCTGCGCGGTCTCCATCAGAAATGCATCCCCGGCGCCGGTGGGCATGACGAGGTGGCAGGTCAGCGCCGTCTCCGTGGTCGAGATCGGCCAGACGTGGAGATCGTGGATCCCGGAGACGCCGGGACGTGCCAGCAGGAACGCCCTGACCGCGGCGAGGTCGGTGCCTTTGGGGGCTGCCGCCATCGACATGTCGATTGAGCCGCGCAGCAGGCTGGTGGTGCTCCAGAGGATGGTGACGCAGATGACGAGGCTGGTGACGGGATCGAGCCAGAGCCAGCCGGTCCAGATGATCAGCGCCGCCGAGATGACGACGCCGAGCGAGACCGCGGCGTCTGCCGCCATGTGCAGATAAGCGCCCTCGATGTTGATGTCCTCCTTGCGGCCGCGCGCGAACAGCATGGCCGTAAAACCGTTGACGAGGATGCCGATGCCGGCGACCACCATCACGGTGACGCCCGCGACGGGCTCCGGTTCGCGCAGGCGCAGGAACGCTTCCCAGCCGATCGCACCGGTTGCAACCAGCAGGAACACGGCGTTCGCCAGTGCCGCCAGGATGGTGGAGGCGCGCAGTCCATAAGTGAAGCGGCCGCTCGGCGCGCGCCTCGCCGCGATCGACGCGCACCAGGCCACGACCAGGCCGAGCACGTCGGAAAGGTTATGGCCGGCATCGGCGAGGAGGGCGGTGGAGTTGCCGATATAGCCATAGATCGCCTCGGCCACGACCAGCGCGGTGTTGAGCGAAATGCCGATCGCGAACGCCTTGCCGAAATTGGCGGGCGCATGGACATGCGCGTGGCCAGGACCGTGATCGTGACCATGATCGTGGCCGTGGCCGGCATGGTCATGGTGATGATGACCGTGGTGGTCGTGGTTGCCCAATTCTAGCGCTCCCCGGACGCTGCCAAATCAGGCGCTATTGTAGGCGTTTCGGTGCCTGCGTCACGGCGGAACAGCACGTAGAGCGCCGGCAGCACCAGCAGCGTCAGCACGGTCGAGGAGATGATGCCTCCGATCACCACGGTCGCGAGCGGCCGCTGCACCTCGGCCCCGGCCCCGGTGGCAAGGGCCATCGGCACGAAGCCGAGGGACGCCACCAGCGCCGTCATCAGCACCGGACGCAGGCGTGTCAGCGCGCCCTCGCGCACCGCGTCGGCGACGGGGTGGCCCACGCTGCGCAGCCGCTCGATGAAGGCGATGATGACGAGGCCGTTGAGCACGGCCACTCCCGACAGCGCGATGAAGCCGACGCCGGCGCTGATGGATAAGGGAATGCCGCGCAGCAGCAGCGCCATGACGCCGCCGGTCAGCGCCAGTGGCACGCCGGAGAACACGAGAGCCGCATCCGCCGCCGATCCCATGCCCATAAACAGCAGCAAGAATACCAGCAGCAGCGCCACCGGCACCACGAGCGTCAACCGCTTGGTGGCGGAGACAAGCTGCTCGAATTGTCCGCCCCAGCCGATCCAGTAGCCCGGCGGCAGCTTGACCTTTTCCGCGACGGCCGCCTCGGCCTCGGTGACGAAGGAGCCGAGATCGCGCGCGCGGACATTGGCGGTGACGACGATGCGCCGCTTGCCGTTTTCGCGGCTGATCTGGTTGGGGCCGGGCGTCGCATCGACGGTTGCGACCGACGACAGCGGCACATAGCGCATCTGGGCGAGGGGAGAGGCGGGCAAGGCCGTCCGGATCGGCGCGCTGGACGTCGCTTCCTCACCCGGCGGCAGCGGGATCGGGATCGCCCGGATCGCCTCGAGATTGCCGCGCAGATGCTCCGGCAGGCGCACGACGATGTCGAAGCGGCGGTCGCCCTCGAACAGCTTGCCGGCCGACTTGCCGCCCACCGCGATCTCGACGATGCCCTGCACCTCGCTGATGCTGAGCCCGTACCGGGCGAGCGCCTGGCGGTCGAGGCGGACGGTGAGGATCGGCAGGCCCGAGACCTGTTCGATCTTGACGTCGCTGGCGCCGCGGATGCTGCGGATCGCGGCCTCCACCTGTTTTGCCGCGCCTCGCAGGATGTCGAGGTCATCGCCGAAGATCTTGACGCCGACGTCGCTGCGCACGCCGGAGATCAGCTCGTTGACACGGAACTGGATCGGCTGGGAGATTTCATAGGCGCTGCCGGGGATGTCGTCGGCGGCATGGTCGATAGCCTCGATCACGTCCGACTTGGGCTTGTCCGGGTCGGGCCATTCGGCGCGCGGCTTCAGCATGATATAGCCGTCGGTCTGCGCCGGCGACATCGGGTCGGTCGCGATCTCCGCGGTGCCGATGCGGGTGAAGAACTCCTTCACCTCCGGAATCTGCTTGATGCGCTTTTCCAGCGCCTTTTGCAGGTCCAGCGACTGGGTCAGGCTGGTGCCGGGAATCCGGATCGAGGCCAGCGCGACGTCGCCTTCGTCCAGGCTCGGGATGAACTCGCCGCCCATGCGCGCGGCGGCCACGCAGCTTGCGACCACGATGATGGCGGCCATGATTGCGACGCTGAGGCGATTGTCGATCGCAAGCCGGAGCAGGGGCAGGTAGGCGCGCTTCGCCAGCCGCATGAACAGGTTTTCCTGTTCGGACACCTTACCGGTGACGAAGATGGCAACCGCCGCCGGCACGAAGGTGACGGAGAACAGCACCGCGGCGCCCAGCGCCATCAGTACGGTCAGCGCCATCGGCGTGAACATCTTGCCTTCGACGCCCGTCAGCGTCAGCACCGGCAGATAGACCACCGCGATGATCAGCGTTCCGAACAGGCTCGGCTTGATGACCTCGCTCGACCCGCGCCGGATCGCGCGCAGCCGTTCGGAGATCGTGAGCAGGCCGCCTTTCTCGCGCTGGGCCTCGGCCAGCATGCGCAGGCAGTTCTCGACGATGATCACGGCACCGTCGACGATGATGCCGAAATCGATCGCGCCCAGGCTCATCAAATTTGCACTGACCTTGGTCTCGACCATGCCGGTGATCGTCATGGCCATGGACAGCGGAATGACGCAGGCCACCACGAGCGCGGCGCGGAGATTGCCAAGGATCAGGAACAGCACGGCCACGACCAGGGCCGCGCCCTCCAGCAGGTTGTTCTCGACCGTGCGGATGGTGGCCTCGACCAGATGGGTGCGGTCGTAGACGGTCCGCGTCACGACGCCGTCGGGCAGCGATTTGGCGATATCTTCGAGCCGGGCCGCGACACGGCGCGCCACCGTGCGGCTGTTCTCGCCGATCAGCAGCATGGCGGTGCCGAGCACGGTTTCCTCGCCATCGCGGGTCGCGGCTCCCGTGCGCAGATCGCGGCCTTCGGTGACGGTCGCGATATCCCTGACCCTGACGGGATTGCCGCCGCGCGAGCCGATGACGATGTCCCGGATATCGCTGACATTGCCGACCTGGCCCGGCGAGCGAACCAGATATTGCTCGCCGTTGCGCTCGATATAGCCCGCTCCGACATTGGCATTGTTGGCGGCGAGCGCCGTCATGACGTCGCGAAAGCCGAGCCGGTAGGCCATCAGCTTGCCGGGGTCGGGGAGCACGTGGAATTGGCGCTCGAAGCCGCCGATGGTGTTGACCTCGATCACGCCGGGCACGTTGCGAAGCTGCGGCTTGATGATCCAGTCCTGCACGGTGCGCAAATCGGTCAGCGAATAGTCGTGACCGCCTTGCGTCTTCGCGCCCGCCTTGGCCTCGACGGTGTACATGAAGATTTCGCCGAGCCCGGTCGAGACCGGGCCCATCGCGACCTCGACGCCGGCCGGAAGCTGGTCTTTCACCTGCTGGATGCGCTCGCCGACAAGCTGGCGGGCGAAATAGATGTCGGTGCCGTCCTTGAAGACGACCGTCACCTGGCTCAGGCCGTAGCGCGACAGCGAGCGGGTGTAGTCGAGTTTCGGCAGGCCGCCCATC
Organism: Bradyrhizobium sp. LM2.9; assembly: GCF_054056555.1. Taxonomy (NCBI): domain Bacteria; kingdom Pseudomonadati; phylum Pseudomonadota; class Alphaproteobacteria; order Hyphomicrobiales; family Nitrobacteraceae; genus Bradyrhizobium; species Bradyrhizobium sp. LM2.9. The sequence continues at coordinate 2,423,737 of NZ_JBSRYJ010000002.1, read as the reverse complement.
GCGGTCTCGACGGGGAAGGTGATACGCTGCTCGGTTTCCAGCGGCGAATGGCCGGGCGCGCGGGTGTTGATCTGGACCTGGACGTTGGTGATGTCGGGTACGGCGTCGATCGGAAGGCGCTGGAAATTCCAGGCCCCGAAAGCGACGGCGCCGAGCGCGAGCAGCAGGACCAGCCAGCGCTGCTGCAGCGAGACGGCGATGAGACGCTCAATCATGCTCGGCCTCGCCCTTGCCCATCTCCGCTTTCACGACGAAGCTGTTTTCCGCGACGTAATGCTCGCCGGCTGAAAGGCCGGCCTTGATCTCGACATGACGGGGATCGGAATCGCCGAGCTCCACGGGGCGGGCCTCGATCTTGTCGCCGTCCTCGCGGACGAACACGATGGTCCGGTTCTCCAGCGTCTGGATCGCGCTTCGGCGCACGGCGACCGCGACGTTGCGCGCGGCGAGGATCAGCCGTGCCGTGACGAACAGGCCGGGACGCAAGCGCCCGTCCGGATTTGGCAGCACCACGCGCGCCAGCGCGGTCTGGGTCTCGCTGCTGCCGATCGGCGCCATGTAGGAGATCGTGCCCTTGATCTCGCCGCGGCCGTCGTCGGGATCGATCAGCACCTCGTCGTTGAGGCGAACGCGCCGCAGGTCCTGCCGATAGATCGACAGATCGACCCAGATGCTGGAGAGGTCGGCGACGACGAAGGCCGGTTTCTGTTCGGAGGCGTATTCGCCGAGCGAGATCTGCCGCTCGATGATAGTGCCGGCAATCGGCGCCTTGAGCTCGTAGACGGTGAGGCTCTGATTGCTCTCGATCGCGGCGAGCAGATCGTCTTTGGCGACCTTGTCGCCGATGCGCTTCTGGATGGATTTGGCAACGCCGGGAAAGCGCGGCGTCACCTGCACCACGGCCTCCTGGTTGGCGCGCAGGATGCCGTTGAAGGCGAGCGTGTCAGTCAATGTCGCGCTCGCGGCCGCCGCCAGCGTCACGCCGGCGGCGGCAAGCTTGACGTCGGAGATCCGGATCCGGTCGGCGCCGTGCTCGTCCTGCTCGACATGATCGTTCGGCTTCTCCGGCTTTTTGTCCGCGCTGTGTTCGGCATGCTCGACCCTGGTCGGGGCGAGCAGGGAATAGCCGTAAGCGCCGAGTGCGGCGGCAACGACGGCGACAAGGACGGTGGAGGACGTCTTCATCGTGTTCATCGTGCGCTCTCCCGCGCCAGCGTGAAGGGATTGCCGACGAGACCTTCGATGGTCGCCACCCCCGCATGGAAATTCTGGAGCGCCTCCTGCTCGCGCAGCCGCGCCTGGGTGACGCTCGCCTGCGCGTCGAGCACTTCGAGCAGGGTGAAGCGGCCCTGGCCGTAGCCTTGCGCGATTGCGTCCGAGGCTTCGGTGGCCTTGGGAATGGCGCTCTCGCGCAGCACCGCAAGCTCGCGCAGCGAGCCCTGAAGCGAGTCGTAAGCGCGGCCGGCGACCACGATCAGCGTGTTGCGGTTGGCCTCGCGCTCGGCCTTGGTCTTGGCGAGGCTTTCCTGTGCCGAGAGGATATTGCCCTGGTTCTGGTCGAACACGGGAATCGGCACCGAGACAGTGAGGCGCGCCGCGTCGTCATTGGTCTCGTTGAAATGGCGCCAGCCGGCGGCGATCCGCACGTCGGGATAGGGCCTGAGCCGGGCCAGCAAGAGCTCGGCGTTGCGCTGGGCATAGATCGCGGTCCAGCGCACCAGCTGCGGATTGGCGTCGATGGCGGCGACGACCGACTGGAACGTCGGCGGCCGTCCCATGGTGTCGAGCCGGCCGGAGACCTCGCCGAATTTCGCTGCCGCGTCGCCCATCAAGACCGCAAGCTCGCGCCGGGCGCTCGCCAGCGTCGCCTTGAAGCGTTCGCGGTCGGCCTTCACCAGGGCGGAAGCTACCTCGGCACGGCCGGTCTCGGCCGGCGAGGAGGCGCCGGCCTCGACGCGGCGGCGCAACAGCGGCGTCAGCCGGTCGATGGCGGCGATCTGCTCGTCGAGGATCTGGATGCGCCGCTGTGCGCCGAGCACGCTGAGGAAGGCGATCGCCGTCTCCGATAGCACCTCCAGCCTGACGGCCTTGCGCTGGATCGCGGCAACCTCGATGCCGGCGACGCCCGCGGCGATCCGCGCGTCGCGCTTGCCGAACAGCTCGAAGGCCTGGCTGATCTGCAGCGTGGTCTCGGCCGATCGCGTGCCGCGATAGATGCCGGACCCGAACGAATTGTCCTGTTCGTAGGACAGTTCCGGATTGAGAAGCGCACCTGCCTGGATGCGCTGGCCCGTGGCGATGCCGACGTCGCGCTCCGCCGCGGTCAGCCGCGGGCTCGTGGCCAGCGCGCGCGAGAGCGCGCTGCGCATCGTCAGTGTCTGGGCGTGGGACGGCGCAAGCGCCAATCCGCCAATCAGACACGCTGCCGTGCACGCCAGGCGCGCGGCCATTCCCCTGCAAAACATGAAACCGACCTGTGAAGGATGAACCTAATGGGCGCGGGGCGCCCGACCAATCCGTTCAGGCAATATGTTTGGGAGGCGGGGAGTCGGTATCGGGGACAATGCCGGCGAGCCGGGATACGCGTTGCGGGCGCGATGCGGACACGAGCGCGGTCGATGCGGCCGGCGGCGCCGGCTGCGCGACCATCACCGAGAAGCAGCCATGGCAATGATGCCCGCCGATGGCCTTGTGGTCGCTGTGATCTGAGGAGCCATCAATGACCGCAGCAATCTCCGAGCCGCCGCCGGGCGTGGTGACGTCGATGTCGTGCAGGCCGTGCAGCGTTCCCGCGAGCAGATAGACAACCGCGATCAGCACAGACATCAGCCCGCGCCAGTTGCGCGGGCGGCAAGATCCTGAGGGCTGGCGGTTCGCGAGCACGAAGTCACTCTGATTGCGGTCTGCGTCCGGCCTAGCATGGGCGCGGGAATAGTGTCGACCCGCAACATTGTTACGTCCCTGGCGCAATTGCCGCAGCAGTGGCGGAGACGCCAGCGCTTCTCATTGACGCGTGATCAGGCTCAGTTGAGCATCGGCTGGCGCTCCGCGTGCCAGCTCCGGAATGTCGCCGGTGTCGCCGGCTTCGACCGTGACGACGGCGCGACAGCTGGCTTCCATTGCCCGTTCCAGCCATTTGATGGCTTCATCGATCCACTGGTCGTGGTGCTCGGGATCGGCGATCGCCTTTTCCCGGAATGCATCTGCCTGATGAAGGCACGCGGTTCTGCGATCCACGCGGCTCTCCCGATCCGGAGTCCCGCCCCGACCGCATCTTCGATGATCCCAGCGCCGGCGTCGCTAACATAGGACAGGGAGCCCAGCTCAAAACAAAGGCCCCCGGCTCCGGTGTTGACCGGCTGGGCCTCGTGCTCGCAAACAACCCGACTCCGGTGAGTTCGTTCCCGTCGGCTGCAAAAATAGGAACGTTCCGCGTTCCTCCTCATTAGCGCGCAGGAGAAAATCGAGGAGGACGCACTATGAACGGACTGATTTATCTCGTCGGCTTGATCGTGGTGATCATGGCGGTCTTGTCGTTGTTCGGCCTGCGTTGAGAGAGCTGAATATGACCATCGAAGCTCTCGTGCAGGAAGAAGTCACCGAAAGTCGTCCGCGAGTCGCCGAAGACCGCTGGAGTATCCAATGGAGTTCTATCGTCGCAGGCGCATTCGCCGCCGCCGCGTTGTCCTTCATCCTGGTGAGCTTTGGCGTCGCTATCGGGCTCGGCATCAGCTCGACTTCGCCGACGTGGCGCGACGCATCAGCGGCTCTGGCGCTTCTTTCGGGGTTGTATTTGATTTTGCAGGCGATCGCCAGTTTCGGCTTCGGCGGCTATATCGCGGGCCGGACCACGCGTCAGGCGGCCGCAGTTTCGGCCATCGATGACGATGGCGAGCGGTGGGACGGACTCCATGGCCTGATGTCATGGGCGCTTGCCGTACTGATCGGCGGCGTTTTCCTTGCCTTTCTCGGTGCGGGTACAATTGACCGCTCTCCGGCACGTTCGTCGTCAGGCAACGCGACCGCAGCCGAGCCGCTTTTAGGTTATGAACTGGACAAGCTATTCCGTGCGCGTCGGCCTCCCACCGATCTCGGGGAAACCCGCGCTGAAGCCGGACGCATCCTGATGACGTCGTCGAGCCACAGCGGCGTCAGCAGCGACGATCGAACCTATCTTGTGCAGCAGGTTACAGCGTTGACGGGACTGACCGGGCCGGACTCCGAGCGCCGGGTCGACGCCGCGATTGCGGACTCCCGGACGGCGATCAACCGTACGCGACACAGCTCGATCATCCTCGCATTCTCGGTTGCAGCCGCAACTCTGATCGGGGCCGTGGTAGCCTGGGCTGCTGCTGTTGCCGGCGGACTGCATCGCGATGGAGAGCCGCTGCCGAACTGGATTGTGAGCTCCAACCGCTTCCATCGCACCCCTCGCGCGAAGCCGGTGCCGTAAAGGCTGCGGCCTGCGCTTGTGGCCGGGAGCAAGCCCGGCCACGGCGTCTGACCGTATCTACGCTTTTTCCTCCCAGATCATGGCGAGATGCACGATGGTCTGCACGGCTTTCTCCATGTCCTGCCGGCTGACCCATTCGAGGCGCGAGTGAAACGCGTGCTCGCCGGCAAAGATGTTGGGGCAGGGAAGGCCCATGAAGGAGAGCCGGGAGCCGTCGGTGCCGCCGCGGATCGCGGTGCGCATCGGGCGCAGGCCGGCACGGCGGATCGCTTCGATGGCGTATTCGAGGATGTGCGGATGACGATCGATCACCTGCTTCATGTTGCGGTACTGCTCTCGCACCTCGAACCTGTAGGTCGAGCGCGGATAGTCCTTCATCACGTCCTTGACGATGTTCTCGAGCAGGACTTCCTTCTCCTTGAGCCCTTCCTCGGTGAAGTCGCGCACGATGAAGGAGAGCGTTGCCTGCTCCAGTGCGCCTTCGATGCCGATCGGATGCAGAAAGCCCTGCTTGCCTGAGGTCGTCTCGGGCGAGCAGCCTTCCTTCGGGAGGCGCTCGACGATGGCCGCCGCGATCTTGATCGCGTGCTCCATCTTGCCCTTGGCATAGCCGGGATGGGCGCTGACGCCGTTGATGGTGATGACGGCGCCGTCGGCGGAAAAGGTCTCGTCCTCGACGCAGCCCGCGCTCTCGCCGTCCATGGTGTAGCCGAACTCGGCGCCGAGCTTCGTCAGGTCGACATTGTCGACGCCGCGGCCGATCTCCTCGTCGGGCGTGAACAGGATCTTGATGGTGCCGTGCTTCACGTCGCGGTTGTTGATGAAGAAATGCGCGGCATCCATGATCTCGGCGACGCCGGCCTTGTTGTCGGCCCCGAGCAGCGTGGTGCCGTCGGTGGTGATGATGTCGTTGCCGATCTGGTTCTTCAGCGCTGGATGCTCGGCGATGCGGATCACTTGGCTGGTGTCGCCGGATAGAGTGATATCGCCGCCGCGATAGTTGTTGACCACCTGCGGCTTGACGTCCTTGCCGGTAACGTCGGGCGAGGTGTCCATGTGCGAGCAGAAGCAGATCACGGGCACCTTCTTGCCGGTGTTCGCCGGGATCGTTCCGTAGACGTAGCCGTAATCGTCGAGATGGGCATCGGCAACGCCCATGTCTCTAAGCTCGGCGGCGAGCACACGGCCGAGGTCTTTCTGCCTCTCGGTCGACGGCGAGGCCGGGGATTCCGGATCGGACTGGGTGTCGATGAGGACGTAGCGCAGGAAGCGCTCGGTCACGGTATGCGAAAAGATGAGGGAGGACATTTCTGGTCAAACCGCCGGGTCAGGGGAGAGAGGCGGTATACCAGAAAAGTGGGCCGCGTTGCGGCGGGACGACGCTGCTCAGGCTTAACGAAACGTGAGTGGTTAGATCGCCTCTTTCAGTTCCTTGACCGGGCGGAAGGCGACCTTCTTGCTGGCCTTGATATGGATCGGCTCGCCAGTCGCGGGATTACGGCCGGTGCGGGCGGCGCGCTTGCGGACCTGGAGGATGCCGAGCCCGACGATGCGGACGCGGTCGCCCTTCTTGAGGTGCTTGGTGATCAGGTCGACCATGTCGGTCAGGACCGCCTCGGCGCGCTTTTTCGACAGGTCCTGGCTCTCCGCGATGTCGGCGGCGAGGCGCTTGAGCGTGATGGTGGCGGGAGCGGCAGCCTTCTTCGCCGAGTCCTTCTTAGCCATGTCTGGCCTCCTCGATGTCTGGCCTCCTCGATTCCTGCCGGTGGTCGGGAAGACGGCCCCGGAACCCGCAAGTTCCCGGAGGCGTAGACGATTCGGGACCGGACTGACTACGTCAGCCCTCGCGGCCGGGGGTCACGTTCGTGCGCGCCCTCGACGGAAATCCGCTCGTTCCGGCTGCGGATGCAACATCCTTGACTTCAACAGGTCCGGCCTTTAAGTCCCCCCTCGTTCCGCAGACATTTGCGTGTCACGCGGGAGTAGCTCAGTTGGTTAGAGCGCCGGCCTGTCACGCCGGAGGTCGCGGGTTCGAGCCCCGTCTCTCGCGCCATTTTTTGGCAATCCTTTCATACCCTTACCTCCGAATCCTCTTCTTGCTTCGATCCCCGGTCGCTCGCGGCGCGACTCCTGCGTGCTTTTTGGCCTTCGACCGGCGTAAAACTCCCGCGCTCGCGCGGCGCCCTGTTGCGGTTCAGGCGAGAAATTCAAGCACAGATGCGGCGGCTATTGACCCGATCCATGTCGGCGTCCTCACCCGTCGCCTGAATCAAAAAGGCCGCCCGGAGGCGGCCACTGGTCTGTCCGTAAGCCTCGCGTCAGCGGATATCTGACGTCCCGGCGCTCGTCACCACGACCGGTTTGCCGGCCTTGATCACGTGAGTGGACTGGGCGGTCTGGCTGTGATCGGCATTGGTGCGGGCTGCGATCCCGAAGCCGGCCACAGTGATGCCGGCCACCAGCGCCACAACCACGATCTTCAGGTGGGTCGCACGATCAGCAGAGTGAATGGAGTGGTTCATCTGAGCCTCCCGACGGGCTTTGCCGCCGTCTATGGCTCCACGTGTAAGGACCGTCTGTTTCCGGATGGTTTCGCGGGTTCCGCAAAATGGTTTCATCTGGCCGCCCGGCGGGTTTCACCGGGCGAAGGTGTTCCAGGGCCTGCCTCAGGCTGCGGCCCGGCCGATATCGTTCCGGATGGTGCGAGCCGCCCAGACGAACAGGAGCGCCCCCAGCGTGGTCGTGACCGCAGCCGAAAGCAGGGAATAGCGCACGGCGTCCGCGCCATAGCTGCCTTTGAGGGCGTCGTTGACCATGCCCACGGCGAGCGGGCCGACGCCCTGGCCGAAGCAGGTGGCGGTGAGCGCGATCAGGGCGGAGGCGAGCGCCCGCATGCTCGGCTTGGCCACCGTCTGTGCGATCGCGAAGATCGGCCCGAGATGGAAGCCGACCAGGAACGAGGTCAGCGCCAGCATGGCCACCATCATCGCAAAGTCCTGCGTCAGCATGCATACCGCGAACACGGGGCCGGCGAGGCCAGAGGTGATCGCGGGCGCCCACAGCTTCCAGCGATCGTCGCGGCGGCTGATGTTGGCCACCACGAAGCCGCCGAGCAGGGTGCCGGCCATGCCGGCGAGCCCCTTGAAGGTGCCGGCATAGGTGCCGATCTCGGCGCTCGACAGATGGTGCACGCGGGCCAGGAACGGCGGGATCCACGCCGCGGTCGCGTAGTTCGTGTAAGTGGTGAGACAGAAACCGATCAGCACGATGATGAAGCTTCGCTGGGATGCGAGGAAGCGCAGCGTCGGGCCGAGCGGCTCGGGCACGAAGCTCTCCTGCATGGCGCCGCGCTTCGGCTCGGAGATCGTCAGCCACAGGATCAATGCGAGCAGAATGCCGGGCACGCCCGCGACGTAGAACGCCATCCGCCAGCCATAGTGCTGGTTGACGTAGCCGCCGACGAAATAGCCGAGGAAGACGCCGAGATAGGTGCCGACGGCGTAGATGCCGAGCGCGCGCGGACGCTCGTTCTTGGCGAAGAGATCAGCGACGATGGATTGCGAGGCGGGCGAGCCCGCGGATTCGCCGATGCCGACGCCGATCCTCGCCAGCGCCAGCGAGGTGACACTCGAAGCCGCGCCGCACAGTGCCGTCATCGCGCTCCAGAACGCGAAGGCGGCGGCGACGATGTTGCGCCGGTTGAGCCGGTCGGCGACGCGCGCGATGGGAATGCCGAGCAGGGAGTAGAACAGCGCGAAGCCGAAGCCCGCGAGCAGGCCCATCATGGTGTCGCTGAGCTGAAACTCCTTCTTGATCGGCTCGATCAGGACGTTGAAGATCGTGCGGTCGAGGAAATTCAGCGCATAGATGATGGTGAGCAGGCTCAGCACGTAATAGCGCCGCGCCGAAGGCTTTGCCGCGGCGGCCGTTCGCACCGACATTTGTGACGTCACATCGACCATCGCTTCCCCCAATTAGTCTTTGTTATCGTTGTCGGTCCAGCTCTTATTTGGAGCCGGATAGTCAGCCTTCGCGGATGTAATTCCCCGCTTCGAATTCGACGGGATGCGCGCTTGCGTCGAAGGAAATTCCGATCGGATCACGGCCTGCTTCCATCGCTTCGAGCTGGTCGCTCAGCATGCGCCGGATCATGAGGATGCCGCGGTCGCTCTGGCCGAAATGTTCCTCGGAATGGACGGTCTGCGGGCCCTGGCCGACCTGGGCCTCGTAGTCGCCGGGGAATTGCTGGTGCTCGGTCTCGGTCATGTCCCACCAGAACTTTCCGTTGAATTTCGAGCGCATGCGGCCGATGTCGCCGGAGTTCTTGACGCGGCCGGCGACGTAGATGCGGAACGAGGTGTCGTCGATCGGCAGCGTCCAGCCGATCGATTCAACGCGGGCGAATTGCGCGACGCGCGGGTTCGGCACGACGCGCAAGGTAGGCAGCGCGGCCTCGGTAACGCGGTAAAAAACCTTGCCGTCATCCTGCTTGCGGATCGAGCGCACGGCGATCCCGCGCGGCGTCTTGTCGAATTTCACCTCCGGCATCGACGCCATCATGTTGGTGAATTGCGGACCCGAGAACGAGCCGTGCAGCACGGGCACGTGGTAGGGATCGACCACGTTCTCGAAATGCTGGAGCCAGTTGCAGGGGATGATCGCCGGACCACCGCCGCCGATCGAGGAATCGTCGGCTTCGACGAACTCGCCGTCATCCATGGTCTCCAGGCATTCGTAAGCCGGCAGCACCGGGCGTTTCTCGGCAGGGCCCATATAGGCGAAGATCAGCCCGTAGCGCTCCTCGACCGGATACCAGGGCTGGCGCACATTGTCCTTGTACTGGCCGCCGTCCGGCTCGCAGGGCTGCTCCAGGCAGTGACCTTCGGCGTCGAACTTCCAGCCGTGATAGCAGCAGCGGATGCCGTCCTCCTCGACCTTGCCGTAGTAGAGCGTGGTGCCGCGATGGCAGCAACGCGCGTGCAGGAGGCCGACGCGGCCGTGCTGGTCGCGGAACAGCACCAGATCTTCGCCGAGGGCACGCACCTTCTTCGGCGTGTCGGTGGCATCACTGACAAGTCCGACCGGATGCCAGTAGCGGCGGAGCAGTTCGCCCATCGGCGTGCCGCGCACGACCGAGGTGAGCTCGGTACGTGTGAGCGCCGGCTTCATCGCATAGGCGGTGCCGAGATCGCGATCCCGCTGGGTGATGGTCATGCTGATCCTCCCGCTGTCGGCCGTGCTGGCCCGGCTTTTGACGCCTTGAACACCAGTGAAGGGCCGATCGATGACAATGTCAACGAATTTCCAAATGCCTCTTAGTCGCATTCGGATCAGGCTGGGGAGCTAGCGCTACCAACCCTTGGCACGCCGCGGCTTTCTTGGCAGAGGTGGATCATGAGCCAGACACCAGGCAGGGACGGGCGCACATCGTCCGATGCGGACGAAAGTCACTCGCCGGCGCCGATCACCGCGATGCTGTCGTCACGGCTGATGGTGCTGGCCAATCTGCTCAAGCGCGGTGCGATGCTGCGCTACAAGCGCCTAGCCGGATTGTCCTCCGTCGAGTTCGGCCTCGTCGCCTCGCTCGGGCGCCGGCCGCCGATGAGCGTGGCGCGGCTCGCCGAAGCCGTCGGGCAGGACAAGGGGCAGATCAGTCGCGCACTCGCGGAACTCGTCTCGCGCAAGCTGATCGCGAAGTCGGCGAACCCGAAGGACAGCCGCGAGGTGCTGGTCTCGCTCACACCGGCAGGGCTCGCCGCGCATGATGCGATCGTCGAAGGCGCGCAGGACCGCAATCGAAAATTGCTGGAACAGTTGAGCAAGGACGAGTTCGAAACGCTGTTGGCGCAGATCGACCGTCTCACGGCGACGGCAGAGAAGCTGCTCGAAGCCGAGAAAGTTCCGCGCTGATTGCGCGGCAATCTGCGGAAATATTGGATCGCTTCAAAGAAATTTTCTAAGAATCCTTCTTTTCTAAGAATCGTTCTAAGAACTTTTCAATTAGGGATTTCGCGCGCGCTCACTTAAGCGTCACCGCAGTGCCGTCACGGGACTGACGGCATGACGCATGCAGATACGTTTGGGGTGGCGCGTGAACAGTCTTGGAATGCTGCGGTCGGCCGTATTGGCGACCGCATCCGCTTGGGTTTTGGTGCCGCAGGCATCGCTTGCACAATCTTCTGCGCAGAGCGGCGCGCAGAATATTCCGTCGGTGACCGTCGCCGCGCCGGAAGGGCGCCGCCGTGCTGCCGCCGCCCAGCGTCGCGCGCCGCGATCATCCGAGCAGACTGCTAACCGAAGCAAGCCGCAGCCGCAGCGCAATGTCGGTTTCGTCGAGACCCCGCTCGGCCCGGTGCACGGCTACGTCGCCGGTCGCAGTTCGTCGGGCACCAAGACCAACACGCCGATCATGGAGACGCCGCAGTCGGTGTCGGTAATCGGCGCCGAGCAGATCCGCGACCAGAAGCCGAACAAGCTCGACGAAGTGCTGCGCTACACCGCCGGCGTGCGCGCCGGAACCTTCGGTGCCGACACCCGCAACGATTGGTGGCTGATCCGCGGCTTCAAATCCGATGACGTCGGCCTGTTCCTCGACGGCATGCAGCTGTTCTACACGTCCTATGCGAGCTGGAAGCTGCAGCCGTCGAACATGGAGCGCGTCGAGGTGCTGCGTGGTCCGTCGGCCGTGCTCTATGGCGGATCGAGCCCGAGCGGCATCGTCAACGTCATCAGCAAGATGCCGCCGACCGAGCCGGTGCGTTACATCGAGACCGGCGTCAACAATTTCGGCAATGCCTATGTCGGCTTCGATGTCGGCGGTCCTGTCGCGACGCAGTCCCAGGACGGCAAGCTGTTCTACCGCGTCGTCGGCCAGGTCCAGAACGGGAATACGCAGGTCAATTTCACGCCCGACAACAACTACTTCATCGCGCCGTCGTTCACCTGGAAGCCGGATGCCGACACCACCTTCACGGTGCTGGCCTCGGCCTCGAAGCAGGACACCCGCGGCATCAACTTCCTGCCCTACCAGGGCACGGTGACCAACGCGCCGTTCGGCAAGATTCCGACCAGCTTCTTCGTGGGCGATCCCAGCGTCGACAAGTTCACGCGCGAGCAGGAGATGCTCGGCTACCAGTTCGAGCGCAATCTCACCGACGATTTGACGTTCCGGCAGAACGCGCGATTTGCACATATCGACCTGACCTATCGCGGCTACATCGGTAATGGCTGGGACAATATCAATACGGCTACGATGGGCCGCTACAATTGGTATGCAAAGAACACCGCCAATCAGGCCAATCTCGACAACCAGCTCGAGTATCGCTTCAACAGCGGCCCGGTCAGGCACACGATGCTGTTCGGTGTCGATCTGAAGGGCTATCAGATCGATGACTATCAGGCCTTCAACTTCGGCACGGTTCCTCCGATTAACGTCTTCAATCCGGCCTATGGTATCGACATCCCGCTCGCGGGCGCGCCGTTCCGCAACTTCCTGCTTACGCAGAAGCAGGCCGGCACCTACGTTCAGGACCAGATGAAGCTCGGCAACTTCACGCTGGTGCTGAGCGGCCGCAATGACTGGGTCGAGACGACGCAGGCCGCCCGCGACACGGGCGCAAATATCGCCCAACGCGACGACAGCAGATTCAGCGGGCGCGCCGGGCTGATCTACAATTTCGACAACGGCATCGCTCCCTATGTCTCCTATTCGACGAGCTACAATCCGATCATCGGCCTCAACGCACAAAACCAGCTGTTCCTGCCGGAGACCGCCAAGCAGGCCGAGATCGGCGTCAAGGTCGCGCCGAAGGGATTCGACGGCTACTTCACCGCCTCGGTATTCGATCTGAAGCGCCAGAACGTGGCTACCACCGATCCGTTGAATGTGCTGCTGCAAAACCAGACCGGAGAGGTGACCTCGCGCGGCATCGAGCTCGAAGCCGTGGCCAATGCCACGAAGGAGCTGAAGCTGATCGGCGCGTTCACGGCCTATCACCTGTTCAACAGCAGGGATCTCGACCCGTCGCTGGTCGGCAAGACGCCGACCAACACGCCTGAGTTGCTGGTATCGGGCTGGGCGGACTACACTTTCAAGGACGGACCGCTTGAGGGCGTCGGCTTCGGTGGCGGTGTGCGCTATGTCGGGTCTTCCTGGGCCGACGCGGCCAACACCCTCGAGGTTCCCGCGGTTGTGCTCGGCGATCTCGCAGTCCATTACGAATGGCAGAACTGGCGCACGGCTATCAACGTGATCAATCTGACCGACAAGATCTATGTCGCGAGCTGTGCCTCGGCGACGTCGTGCTTCTACGGCGACCGCCGGCGCGTCACCGCCAGCGTTTCCTACAAATGGTAGGCGCAGGCGAGGGGAGGGCTTCGTGAAGGCGCGCACGGTCAGGCTCTGGTCCGTGGTCCACACCTGGACCAGCCTGATCTCGACCGTCTTTCTGCTGCTGCTCTGCCTGACCGGCCTGCCGCTGATCTTCCATCACGAGATCGATGAGCTCCTGGGCTATGCCCCCCAGCCCGAAGCTCATGCGAGCGCGGCGCGTGCGACGACCCAGGCGGTCGCCGACGCCGCGCTCGCCGCCGATCCCGGCCGCGTGCTGCAATATATCTCCTGGGACAAGGACGAGCCCGGGATCGTCACGGCTTTCACCAACAGTGCCGTCGACGGGCTGCCCGATAATACTACCGTGCGCGCCTTCGATGCGGTCTCGACCAAGCTGCTCGGGCCGGTCGGCGTCGGGCCGATGCTGATCGTTCTGAAGCTGCACACCGACATGTTCGCGGGCCAGCCCGGAAAGCTGTTTCTGGGCGGGATGGGTCTGCTGTTCGCAATCGCCATCATCTCCGGCTTGGTGCTGTACTGGCCGTTCACTCGCCGTCTGCGCTTTGCCACTATTCGCGACCGCGCCTCAACCCGCGTGCGCTGGCTCGACTGGCACAATTTGATCGGCGTGGTGACGGTGGCCTGGGCGCTGGTGGTGGGCCTGACCGGCGTCGTCAACACCTGGGCCGAGCTGATGCTCAACCAGTGGAAGGCGACCGAGCTCGCCAGCATGGTCGCACCATATACCGGCAAGCCGCCACCGTCACATCTGGCCTCGCTCGACGACGTCGTCGCACGCGCCAGCCACACCGCGCCCGGCATGGAGGTCGCCTTCATCGCCTTTCCAGGGACGCCCTTCACCTCGTCGCATCACTTCGCGCGCCTTCATGCGCGGCGACACGGCGTTGACGGCGCGGCTGCTCAAGCCGGTGCTGCTCGACGGAGAGACGGGGGAGGTCGCCGACAGCCGCGCGCTGCCGGTCTATCTCCAGGCGCTCCTGATCTCGCAGCCGCTGCATTTCGGCGACTATGGCGGGATGCCGCTCAAGGCGATCTGGGCCGCGCTCGACCTGCTCACGATCGTTGTGATCGGCAGCGGCCTCTATCTCTGGCTGACGCGGCGGCGCAAGCGCGCGCCTGCCAAATCCAACGCATTCGCCAGACGAGCCCCGGTCTCGTCGTGATGCATGGCTCCCCTGACCGTACGCGCCGGTGGATACGTGTCTTTGCTGCACCTGTTCTGCTTGCGGCTGCGACCATCACCGGTCTGCTCGCTGCGCTGCTCTGGGGGACCGTCGGCCAGTACGTCGCCTGGGTGACTGTGGGAGCGCCTGTGCTGGTCATCGCCTGGGTTTGGGTGCGCCGCGGCAGCCAAAAACCCCCGGCATTTTGACCGGATGTTGCGAGGCAAGTAGCTGCCTCGGCCCGTGCGCGCAATCTAAGAACCGCTGCCCTGCAAAACCGTGGGCGCCCTTGCCCAACCCTTGCCGGGTTTTCTGATCTGCTCCATACCAGCGCGGGGTGATTCCGGAATTTCATCGTTCCGGGAGCGGGAAAGGGCCTAAAAAGAGCGTGTCTTGCGCCCATTGGTGCACTGCGCTAAGGCTCAGAACAATTCCAAACTGGACGAATCCGTGGCTGTCCCGAGGCTGCGGGAAAAAGGGCTCGTCAATGAGCGGCATTCTTCAGAACTATCTTCCACTCGTGGTATTCATAGGGGTAGCGGGCCTTATTGGCCTTGTGCTCCTGATCGCGCCCTTCATCGTCGCGTTCCAGCAGCCGGATCCGGAAAAGCTGTCGGCGTATGAGTGCGGTTTCAACGCCTTCGACGACGCCCGCATGAAGTTCGACGTCCGCTTCTATCTGGTCGCCATCCTCTTCATCATCTTCGACCTCGAGGTGGCGTTCCTGTTTCCCTGGGCGGTCGCGTTCGGCAAGCTTGGCGCGACCGGCTTCTGGTCCATGGTGGTGTTCCTCGGCGTGCTGACGGTCGGGTTCGCCTATGAATGGAAGAAAGGGGCACTCGAATGGGATTGAATCCTGCACCGTCCTCCGGTCCGGTTGTAGCGCCGGCCCCCAAGGGCATTCTGGATCCGTCGACCGGCAAGCCGATCGGGGCCCGTGATCCGTTCTTCCTCGAGGTCAATTCGGAGCTGTCCGACAAGGGCTTCTTCGTGGCCGCGACCGACGACCTCATCACCTGGGCGCGTACCGGCTCGCTGATGTGGATGACCTTCGGTCTCGCCTGCTGCGCGGTCGAGATGATGCAGGTGTCGATGCCGCGCTACGACATCGAGCGCTTCGGCTTCGCCCCGCGTGCCTCGCCGCGCCAGTCCGACGTGATGATCGTCGCGGGCACCCTGACCAACAAGATGGCGCCTGCGCTGCGCAAGGTCTACGACCAGATGCCCGAGCCGCGCTACGTCATCTCGATGGGCTCCTGCGCCAACGGTGGCGGCTATTATCACTATTCCTACTCGGTCGTGCGCGGTTGCGACCGTATCGTGCCGATCGACATCTACGTGCCGGGCTGCCCACCGACGGCGGAAGCGCTGCTTTACGGGGTGCTGCTGCTGCAGAAGAAGATCCGCCGCACCGGTACCATCGAACGCTAAGGTTTTACGTCATGGACGACGCCAAGCTCGACGCCCTGGGGCAGACGATCGTTAGCGCGCTTCCGGGCGCTGCCATCGGTCATTCGGTGGCCTTCAACCAGCTCACGGTCGATGTCGAAGCCAGTAAGATCGTCGAGGTGGTGAAGTACCTCCGCGACGATCCGAACTGCCGGTTCATCAACTTCACCGACATCACGGCGGTGGACTATCCTTCGCGCGAAAAACGCTTCGACGTGATCTATCACTTCCTGTCACCGGCCCTGAATGCGCGGATCCGGCTCAAGGCCCAGGCCGACGAGACCACGCAGGTGCCGTCGCTGATCGAGGTGTTCCCGGGCGCCGACTGGTTCGAGCGCGAAGCCTACGACCTCTATGGCGTGTTCTTCGTCGGCCACCCCGACATGCGCCGCCTCCTGACCGACTATGGCTTCGAGGGTCATCCGCTGCGCAAGGACTTCCCGACCACCGGTTTCGTCGAGGTCCGCTACGACGACCAGGAGAAGCGGGTGGTGTACGAGCCGGTCAGGCTCAACCAGGAATTCCGCAAGTTCGACTTTTTGTCTCCGTGGGAGGGCGCCGACTATCCGGTCCTTCCGGGCGATGAAAAAGCAGGGCCGAAGGTCTGAACATGAACGAGCAACCCGAAAACCTTCGCAACTTTACGATCAACTTCGGTCCGCAGCATCCGGCGGCGCATGGCGTGCTGCGTCTGGTGCTGGAGCTTGACGGCGAAGTCGTCGCCCGCGTCGACCCGCATATCGGCCTGCTTCACCGCGGCACCGAAAAACTGATCGAGCAGAAGACCTATCTCCAGGCGATCCCCTATTTCGACCGCCTCGACTACGTCGCGCCGATGAACCAGGAGCACGCCTTCTGCATGGCGGCTGAAAAGCTGCTCGGCATCGAGGTGCCGCGCCGCGCTCAGTTGATCCGCGTGCTCTATTGCGAGATCGGCCGCATTCTGTCGCATTTGCTCAACGTCACCACGCAGGCGATGGACGTCGGCGCGCTGACCCCGCCGCTGTGGGGCTTTGAAGAGCGCGAGAAGCTGATGGTGTTCTACGAGCGCGCTTCCGGCAGCCGCATGCACGCAGCCTACTTCCGCGTCGGCGGCGTGCATCAGGACCTGCCGCAGAAGCTGGTCGACGACATCGACACCTGGTGCGATCCGTTCCTGAAGGTGGTCGAAGATCTCGATCGGCTGCTCACCGCCAACCGCATCTTCAAGCAGCGCAACGTCGACATCGGCGTGGTGTCGCTGAAGGAAGCCTGGGAGTGGGGCTTCTCGGGCGTGATGGTGCGCGGCTCGGGCGCCGCCTGGGATCTGCGCAAGTCGCAGCCCTATGAGTGCTACGCCGAGATGGATTTCGACATTCCGATCGGCAAGAACGGCGACTGCTACGACCGCTATCTGATCCGCATGGAAGAGATGCGCCAGTCCGTGCGCATCATGAAGCAGTGCATCCAGAAGCTGAACGCAGCCGAAGGAAAAGGCCCGGTCGTCGTCGAAGACAACAAGGTTGCTCCGCCGCGCCGTGGCGAGATGAAGCGCTCGATGGAAGCGCTGATCCATCATTTCAAGCTCTACACCGAAGGCGTCCACGTGCCGGCCGGCGAGATCTATGCCGCGGTCGAGGCGCCCAAGGGCGAGTTCGGCGTCTATCTCGTCTCCGATGGCTCCAACAAGCCTTACAAGTGCAAGATCCGCGCGCCGGGCTTTGCGCATCTCCAGGCCATGGACCACATCTGCCGCGGCCATCTGCTCGCCGACGTCTCGGCCATCCTCGGCTCGCTCGACATCGTGTTCGGAGAGGTCGATCGGTGATGGCGCAGGTGCCAATCCAGTTTGACCGTGCCTCGGGGGCCCTTGAAGGGGCCAACCTGTGGGAGCGGACGGCTGCCTTGGCGCTGGTGACGGGATCGAAGATCTCGTCGCACTTCTCGCATATGGGCTACATCGCCTGCGCGAACCTGCTGCGGAAGACGCTGACCGAGCGCAACATCGCGATCAAGCTCAACCCCGACGCTGTGTTCGAATTCCCTTACGGCGACGGTTACTGGAGCAAGCTGCTCAATCGCTCCTACAATTACGAGGACGAACTGGAGCTGTTGTTCGCCGACTCCATCGACGTCGACTACACGCTGCTCGATTGCGGCGCCAATTACGGCTATTGGTCGGTGCTGGTGTCGAGCAAGCCGTTCGGCTCGCACATGGCGATTGCGATCGAGCCGTCGGGCCAGAACTATCCGAAGCTCGCCAACAACGCCCGCGTCAACGGCAATCGCTTCGAGACCATGAAATGCGCGATCGGCGCGGCCCGCGGCACCGCGCGTCTGTCCGGCACCAAGCACGAGGCCTTCAGCATTGCCGGCGGTGCGTCGGCGGGCGGCGAGGACGTGCCTGTGATCGCGCTCGACAATCTCATCGACGACGGCAAGGTTGCCGCCAGCGGCAAGTACCTGATCAAGCTTGACGTCGAGGGCGTCGAGATCGAGGCGATCAAGGGCGGCGCCCGGCTGCTCCAGGCCGACAGCGTCATCATGTGCGAAGAGCACGGCAGCGACCGCTCGCATGCGGTGTCGCGCTACATCCTTGAACACACCCCGCTGAAGCTGATCGTGTTCGATCCGCGCAGCAACCGGATGGAGACCGTGACCGAACTGTCGATCCTCGATCGCATCAAGGTCTCGACCCACGTCGGCTACAACGTTTTCGGCACCGCAAGCGCATTCTGGCAGGACAGGATCGAAGCCCTGAATGCCAAAACCGCGCGCCGCATGCAGTGAGAGATTGAAGAGATGTCCGTTCGCCGATTAGCACCGAAGGAAGTCCAGCCCGCGAGCTTTGCGTTGACGGAGGAGAACCTCGCGTTTGCCAAGCAGCAGATCGCGAAATATCCGGCCGGACGCCAGGCTTCGGCGGTCATCGCCATCCTCTGGCGGGCGCAGGAGCAGCACGATGGCTGGGTCTCGGAAGCCGCGATCCGCGTCGTCGCCGACATGCTCGACATGCCCTATATCCGCGTGCTCGAGGTCGCGACCTTCTACACGATGTTCCAGCTGGCCCCCGTCGGCAAGAAGGCCCACGTTCAGGTCTGCGGCACCACGCCGTGCCGCCTGCGCGGCGCCGAGGATCTGATCCACGTCTGCGAGCACCGCATCCATCACGAGCCCTTCCATCTCTCCAAGGACGGCAATTTCAGCTGGGAAGAGGTGGAATGCCTCGGTGCCTGCGTGAACGCGCCGATGGTGCTGATCGGCAAGGATACCTATGAGGATTTGACCAAGGAAAGCTTCGGCAAGGTGCTCGACGGCTTTGCTTCGGGCAATCCGCCCAAGCCCGGCCCGCAGAACGGCCGCCAGTTCTCGGCGCCGACGGGCGGGCCGACCACACTTAAGGAGGTCACCTGATGCGTGATCTCTCGTCGCCAGTCGTTGAAGGGAGCAGTGTTGTGAAGAAGTGGGGCTTCATCGCAATGCATTCCGCCGCGGCGGCCACATTCATTTTCCTGCTTCAGCGCTTCGCCCTGAACGCGCCGCTGGAATCCAGTCTGCTCTGGGCGTTGACCTTCGCTGTCTGCGCCGCCGGGCTTGCCTACAAGCAAGCCAACCGTTGATCGGAAAGCACTGACATGCTCGAGGACAAGGACCGCATCTTCAAGAACCTCTACGGCCTCCATGATTGGGGGCTCGAGGGCGCGCGGCGCCGCGGCGCCTGGGATGGTACGAAGAACATCATCGACAAGGGCCGTGACTGGATCATCAACGAGATGAAGGCGTCGGGGCTGCGCGGCCGCGGTGGCGCCGGCTTCCCGACCGGCCTGAAATGGTCGTTCATGCCGAAGGAATCGACCGACGGCCGGCCGAGCTATCTCGTCGTCAACGCGGACGAATCCGAGCCCGGTACCTGCAAGGATCGCGAGATCATGCGGCACGATCCGCATCTCCTGATCGAGGGCTGCCTGATCGCGAGTTGCGCGATGAACGCGCATGCCTGCTACATCTATGTCCGCGGCGAGTTCATCCGCGAGCGCGAGCATCTCCAGGCGGCGATCGACCAGGCCTACGAGGCCAAGCTGGTCGGCAAGGACAACATCAACGGCTGGCCGTTCGACATCTACGTCGCCCACGGCGCCGGCGCCTATATTTGCGGCGAGGAAACCGCGCTGCTCGAGAGCCTCGAAGGCAAGAAGGGCCAGCCGCGTCTGAAGCCGCCGTTCCCGGCGAATGTCGGCCTGTACGGCTGCCCGACCACCGTCAACAACGTCGAGTCGATCGCGGTCGCGCCCGACATTCTGCGTCGGGGCGCGGCGTGGTTCGCCGGCATCGGCCGTCCGAACAATGTGGGCACGAAGCTGTTCTGCATCTCCGGCCATGTCGAGCGGCCCTGCAACGTCGAAGAGGCCATGGGCATTCCGTTCCGTGAGCTGATCGAGAAGCATTGCGGCGGCATCCGCGGCGGCTGGGACAACCTCAAGGCCGTGATCCCCGGCGGCTCCTCGGTGCGCATGGTGCCGGCCGAGCAGATCATCGACACGCCGATGGATTTCGACTCCTTGAGCAAACTGCGCTCGGGCCTCGGCACCGCGGCCGTGATCGTGATGGACAAGTCGACCGATTTGATCCGCGCCATCGCCCGCATCTCCTATTTCTACAAGCATGAGAGCTGCGGCCAGTGCACGCCGTGCCGTGAGGGCACCGGCTGGATGTGGCGCGTCTTGAGCCGCATGGCCGACGGCCGCGCCCACAAGCGCGAAATCGACATGCTGCTGGAGGTCACCAAGCAGGTCGAAGGCCACACCATCTGCGCGCTCGGCGACGCGGCGGCGTGGCCGATCCAGGGCCTGATCGCGCACTTCCGTCATGAGATCGAAGCGCGCATCGACGAATATTCGCACAAGTCCGACATCGACGATATCGGCGTCCGCGATCCCGTGAACATGGTCGCGGCGGAGTAGAGAGAATGACCAAGCTCATCATCGACGGCAAAGAGATCGATGTCCCCGCCGAATACACGCTGCTTCAGGCGTGCGAGGCGGCCGGCGCCGAGATTCCGCGCTTCTGCTATCACGAGCGGCTGTCGATCGCCGGCAATTGCCGGATGTGCCTCGTCGAGGTGAAGGGCGGCCCGAAGCCGGTCGCAAGCTGCGCCTGGGGTGTGCGCGATTGCCGTCCGGGTCCCAAGGGCGAACCGCCGGAAATCTCCACGCGTTCGCCGATGGTGAAGAAGGCGCGCGAAGGCGTGATGGAATTCCTTCTCATCAACCATCCGCTGGACTGTCCGATCTGTGATCAGGGCGGCGAGTGCGATCTGCAGGACCAGGCGATGGGCTACGGTGTCGACACCAGCCGCTTCGCCGAGAACAAGCGCGCGGTCGAGGACAAATATCTCGGCGCGCTGGTCAAGACCTCGATGAACCGCTGCATCCAGTGCACGCGCTGCGTCCGCTTCTCGGCGGAAGTGGCCGGCGCCCCTGAAATGGGCGCGACCGGCCGCGGCGAGGACATGGAGATCACGACCTATCTCGAGCACGCGCTGACGTCGGAGCTTCAGGGCAATCTCGTCGACATCTGCCCGGTCGGTGCGCTGACCTCGAAGCCTTATGCTTTCGCCGCACGCCCGTGGGAGCTCGGCAAGACCCAGTCGATCGACGTGACGGACGGCATCGGATCCGCGATCCGCGTCGACACCCGCGGCCGCGAAGTGATGCGTATCCTGCCGCGCATCAACGAGGCCGTGAACGAAGAATGGATTTCGGACAAGACCCGCCACGTCGTCGACGGCCTGCGCACCCAGCGCCTTGACCGGCCCTATATCCGCGAAGCCGGCAAGCTGCGGGCGGCAAGCTGGCCTGAAGCCTTTGCCGCGATCGCCGCGAAAGCGACGCGCACCGACGGCAAGCGCATCGGCGCGATCGCGGGCGACCTCGCCGGCGTCGAGGAGATGTTCGCGCTGAAGGATCTGCTGGCCAAATACGGCTCGGGCAATCTGGCGGTGCAGGGCGGCGACGCCTTCGACCCCGCGCTCGGCCGCGGCTCCTACATCTTCAATCCGACGCTGCTGGGCGTCGAGCAGGCCGACGCGCTGCTGATCATCGGCGCCAATCCGCGGAAAGAGGCGGCCGTGTTCAACGCCCGCATCCGCAAGCGCTGGCGCGCCGGCGGCTTCAAGGTCGGCGTGATCGGCGCCAAGGACGACCTGACCTACGATTATGACCATCTCGGCGCGGGCACCGAGACGCTCGGTGAACTCGCGGCTGGCAAGCACTCCTTCATGGACGTGCTGAAGAACGCCAAGAACCCGATCATCCTGGTCGGTGCGGGCGCGGCCTCGCGCCACGACGGCGCTGCCATTCTCGCCGCCGCCGCGAAGCTTGCGCTCGACGTCGGCGCGCTCAAGGACGGCTGGAACGGCTTTGGCGTGCTGCATGAGAGCGCTTCGCGCGTCGGTGCGCTGGATATCGGCTTTGTCGCCGGTCAGGGCGGGCTTAACGCGGCGCAGATGACGACGTTCGGGACGCTCGACCTGCTGTTTCTGCTCGGCGCCGACGAGATCAAGCCGTCGGACGGCACCTTCGTCGTCTATATCGGCACCCACGGCGACCGCGGCGCGCATCGCGCCGACGTGATCCTGCCGGCAGCCGCCTATACCGAGAAGTCCGCGATCTACGTCAACACCGAAGGCCGCGTGCAGATGACCGGCCGCGCCGCGTTCCCGCCGGGCGAGGCCCGCGAGGACTGGGCGATTGTCCGCGCGCTGTCGGAGGCGCTCGGCAAGAAGCTCGGCTACGACTCGCTTTCGGCCCTGCGCCAGGCGATCTTCAAGGCCGTGCCGCATCTAATCCGTCTCGACCAGATCGAGGCCGGCTCCGCCGACCAGATCAAGAAACTCGCGGGCAAGGGCGGCACGATGGAGAAGGCGCCGTTCAAGCCGCTGGTCGAGGACTTCTATTTGACCAACCCAATCGCGCGTGCGTCCGCCGTGATGGCGGAGTGTTCGCGGCTTGCCTCCGGGCAGATGCTGACCGCAGCGGAGTGAGCTGATGGAATTCTTCGAAAGCGCATTCTGGACCGGGTTCCTCTGGCCGCTGATCATCATGATCGCGGAGAGCGTCCTGGTGCTGGTCGTCCTGCTGGTGGCGATCGCCTACATCCTGCTCGCCGACCGCAAGATCTGGGCGGCGGTGCAGATACGCCGCGGTCCGAACGTGGTCGGTCCCTGGGGTCTGCTGCAGTCCTTCGCCGATCTCCTGAAGTTCGTGCTGAAGGAGCCGATCATTCCGTCCGGCGCCAACAAGGGCGTGTTCCTTCTTGCTCCCTTGGTGTCGTGCGTGCTCGCGCTCGCCGCGTGGGCGGTGATCCCGACTAATCTCGGCTGGGTGATTTCCGACATCAATGTCGGCGTCCTCTTCATCTTCGCGATCTCGTCGCTGTCGATCTACGGCATCATCATGGCGGGCTGGTCGTCGAACTCGAAGTACCCGTTCCTGGCGGCGCTGCGCTCGGCGGCGCAGATGGTGTCGTATGAAGTCTCGATCGGCTTCGTCATCATCACGGTGCTGCTCTGCGCCGGCACGCTGAACCTCTCGGCCGTGGTCGAGGCCCAGCATGTCCGCGGTCTCGCCAGCCTGATCGGGTTGCCGCAGCTCACCATCCTGAACTGGTATGTCTGGCCGCTGTTCCCGATGTTCGTGATCTTCTACGTCTCGGCGCTGGCGGAAACCAATCGTCCGCCGTTCGACCTGGTCGAAGCGGAATCCGAGCTCGTGGCCGGCTTCATGGTCGAATACGGCTCGACGCCGTATCTGCTGTTCATGCTCGGCGAGTATGTCGCGATTGCCACGATGTGCGCGATGGCGACGATCCTGTTCCTCGGAGGCTGGCTGCCGCCGGTGGACCTGCCGCCCTTCAACTGGGTGCCGGGGATCATCTGGTTCTCGCTAAAACTGTTTTTCATGTTCTTCCTGTTCGCGATGGCCAAGGCGATCGTGCCGCGCTACCGCTACGATCAACTGATGCGCCTCGGCTGGAAAGTGTTCCTGCCGCTGTCGCTGGCGATGGTGATCGTGGTGGCCGGAGTGCTGCATTTCGCCGGCATCGCGCCGAAGTGAGGGCCGTCATGGGTATCAACATCAACGCCACTGCACGGTCGCTTCTGCTGTCGGAATTCGTCTCGGCGTTCTTCCTCGCCATGCGTTATTTCTTCCAGCCGAAGCCGACACTGAACTATCCGTTCGAGAAGGGCCCGATCTCGCCGCGCTTCCGCCGGCGAGCACGTGCTGCGCCGCTATCCGAATGGTGAAGAGCGCTGCATCGCCTGCAAGCTCTGCGAAGCGGTGTGCCCGGCGCAGGCCATCACCATCGAGGCCGGCCCGCGGCGCAACGACGGCACCCGCCGTACCGTGCGCTACGACATCGACATGGTGAAATGCATCTATTGCGGCCTCTGCCAGGAGTCCTGTCCGGTCGATGCGATCGTCGAAGGCCCGAACTTCGAGTTCGCGACCGAGACCCGCGAGGAACTGTTCTATGACAAGGCCAAGCTGCTCGCCAACGGCGACCGCTGGGAACGCGAGATCGCAAAAGCGATCGAGCTCGACGCGCCGTACCGGTGAGATGAGAGCATGATCCTTCCCGCGCTGTTCTTCTATCTCTTCGCCGGCGTCTGCGTCGCCTCGGCGGTGATGGTGATTGTCTCGCGCAATCCCGTGCACTCCGTGCTGTACCTGATCCTGGCCTTCGTCAACGCCTCCGGCCTGTTCGTGCTGATGGGCGCCGAATTCCTGGCGATGATCTTGATCGTCGTCTACGTCGGCGCCGTCGCCGTGCTGTTCCTGTTCGTGATCATGATGCTCGACGTCGATTTCCTCGAGCTGCGCGAGGGCTTCATCGAGTACCTGCCGGTCGGCCTCGTGATCGGCGGCATCTTCCTGTTCGAGCTGCTGCTCACGGTCGGCTTCTGGGTCATCAACCCCGGCGTCGCCAAGACGATCACGGCGGCGATCCCGACCAATGTCTCGAACACCGAGGCGCTCGGCCTGGTGCTTTATACGAAGTACATCCACTACTTCCAGCTCTCGGGCATGGTGCTGCTGGTCGCCATGATCGGCGCCATCGTGCTGACGCTGCGGCACAAGGCGAGCGTCAAGCGGCAGGACATCAACGTTCAGAACGCCCGCACGCCCGAAATTGCGATGGCGATACGCAAGGTGGCGCCGGGGCAGGGGCTCCAGGACTCTGACGCGGCGGAGTGGGTGAAATGACGATCGGGCTCGGACACTATCTTGCGGTCGGCGCGATCCTGTTCACGCTCGGGATCCTCGGCATCTTCCTGAACCGCAAGAACATCATCGTCATCCTGATGTCGATCGAGCTGATCCTGCTCGCGGTCAACATCAACCTCGTGGCGTTCTCGACCTTCCTCGGCGATATCGTCGGGCAGGTCTTCGCGCTTCTTGTGCTCACCGTCGCGGCCGCCGAAGCCGCGATCGGTCTCGCCATCCTGGTGGTCTATTTCCGCAACCGCGGCTCGATCGCGGTTGAGGACGTCAATCTGATGAAGGGCTAACGCGCATGATCCGGAAAAGTGGATACCGGTTTTCCGGTCAGATCATGCGCAAAGAGAAATAAGTCATGGTCCAGGCAATCGTCTTTCTGCCTCTGCTGGGGGCCATTCTGGCTGGCCTGATCGCGCTGTTCGGCGCGCATGCCCGCAACCCCTCCGGCGACACCGTCGAGCACCACGATGATCACGGACACGGCGCACAGGCGCATGCGTCCGATATGATCAACGAGGATGCGTCGGTCATCCACGAGTCCCATCACGAGCCCGGCGACGGCCACGACGACCATCACGTCTCCGAGCCGCCCGCGGCGGGCTCGCGCGGCGCCGAGCTGATCACCACGGCGTTCCTGTTCGTGTCGGCGGCGCTGTCCTGGATGACGCTGGTCGACGTCGGCTTCATGCACCACGACATGCGCATTCCGCTGTTGCCGTGGATTCTCTCCGGCGATCTCCAGGTCTACTGGACGCTGCGGGTCGACACGCTCACCGCGGTGATGCTGGTGGTGGTCACCACCGTGTCCTCGCTCGTGCACCTCTATTCCATCGGCTACATGGACGAGGACCCGAACCGGCCGCGCTTCTTCGGCTATCTCAGCCTGTTCACCTTCGCCATGCTGATGCTGGTGACCGCGGACAACCTCGTGCAGCTGTTCTTCGGCTGGGAAGGCGTGGGTCTGGCGAGCTATCTCCTGATCGGCTTCCTGGTACCAGAAGCCGTCGGCGAACGCGGCCGCCATCAAGGCCTTCGTGGTCAACCGCGTCGGCGATTTCGGCTTCGCGCTCGGCATTTTCGCGATCTTCCTGCTGGTCGGCTCGACCGATTTCGAGACCATCTTCCATGCAGCTCCGAGCCTGACCGGCAAGACCATCGACTTCCTCGGCTGGCACGCCGATGCGCTGACCCTGACCTGCCTGCTGCTGTTCATGGGCGCGATGGGCAAATCGGCGCAGTTCCTTCTGCACACCTGGTTGCCGGACGCGATGGAGGGCCCGACCCCGGTGTCGGCGCTGATCCACGCGGCGACCATGGTCACCGCCGGTGTGTTCATGGTGGCGCGCCTGTCGCCGCTGTTCGAGCTCGCGCCGAACGCGCAGGCCGTCGTGATGTTCTTCGGCGCCACCACGGCGTTCTTCGCGGCGACCATCGGTCTCGTCCAGAACGACATCAAGCGCATCGTCGCCTACTCGACCTGTTCGCAACTCGGCTACATGTTCGTGGCGATGGGAGCAGGGGCCTATTCGGTCGGCATGTTCCATCTGTTCACGCATGCCTTCTTCAAGGCGCTCTTGTTCTTGGGCTCCGGCTCGGTGATCTACGCGATGCATCACGAGCAGGACATCCGCAACATGGGCGGCCTCTGGCGCAAGATCCCCTACACCTACGCGGTGATGGTGGTCGGCACGCTCGCGCTCACCGGCTTCCCGCTGACCGCCGGCTATTTCTCCAAGGACGCGATCATCGAGTCCGCCTACGCCTCGCACAATCCGTTCGCGATGTACGGCTTCCTGATGACGGTCGTCGCGGCCGGCCTGACCTCGTTCTATTCGTGGCGCCTGATCTTCAAGACCTTCCACGGCGAGCCCCATGACGAGCATCACTATGAGGCTGCGCATGAAGCGCCGATCTGGATGCTGATCCCGATCGGCGTGCTCGCGGTCGGCTCTATCTTGGCCGGCTTCCCGTTCAAGGAGCTGTTTGCCGGTCACGGTATCGAGGAGTTCTTCCGCGAGTCCGTGAAGATGAATCCGCACATCATCGAGGGGATGCACCACATCCCCGAGACCATCGCCTTCCTGCCGACGGTGATGATGGTGCTGGGCTTCCTGGTGTCGTACCTGTTCTACATCCGCCGGCCCTATCTACCGGTCGAGCTCGCGAACACGCAGCCGATGCTGTACAAGTTCCTGCTCAATAAATGGTACTTCGACGAGCTCTACGATTTCATCTTTGTCCGTCCGGCGAAGTGGATCGGCTATCAGCTCTGGAAGAAGGGCGACGGCTTCATCATCGACGGCCTCGGCCCCGACGGCATCTCGGCCCGCGTGCTGGATGTCACCCGCAACGTCGTGAAGATCCAGACCGGCTATCTCTACCACTACGCGTTCGCCATGCTGATCGGTGCCGCCGGCCTGATCACCTGGTTCATGTTCGGCTTTGGAGGCCAGTAAATGACGACCTGGCCAATTCTATCCGTCACGACGTTTTCTGCCGCTGGTCGGCGCGCTGATCGTCTATCTCAGCCGCGGCGATGACGAGGCGGCCCGGCGCAACTCGCGCTGGATCGCGCTCTGGACCACGCTGATCACCTTCGCGGTGTCGGTGATCCTGGTCATGCGGTTCGACGCGTCGAACGCCGACTTCCAGTTCGTCGAGAAGGCGAACTGGCTCGCCACCGGCATCACCTATCACATGGGCGTGGACGGCATTTCGCTGCCGCTGGTGATCCTGACCACCGCCATCATGCCGTTCTGCATCATCGCGAGCTGGAAGGCGATCACCAACCGCGTCCGCGAATACATGATGGCGTTCCTGATCCTGGAAACGCTGATGATCGGCACCTTCTCGGCGCTCGATCTCGTGCTGTTCTACCTGTTCTTCGAAGGCGGCCTGATCCCGATGTTCCTGATCATCGGGGTCTGGGGCGGTCCGCGCCGGGTCTACGCGTCCTTCAAGTTCTTCCTCTACACGCTGCTCGGCTCGGTCCTGATGCTGCTCGCCATCATGGCGCTGTACTGGAACGGCGGCACCACCGACATCCCGACCCTGATGCACACGGCCGTGCCGCGCTCGTTGCAGACCTGGGCCTGGCTGGCCTTCTTCGCCTCGTTCGCGGTGAAGATGCCGATGTGGCCGGTACACACCTGGCTCCCCGACGCGCACGTCGAGGCGCCGACCGCAGGCTCCGTGGTCCTAGCCGCGATCCTGCTGAAGATGGGCGGCTACGGCTTCCTGCGCTTCTCGCTGCCGATGTTCCCCTTGGCGTCGCATGATTTCGCGCCGTTTGTGTTCACGCTCTCCGCCATCGCCATCATCTACACCTCGCTGGTGGCGCTGATGCAGGAGGACATGAAGAAGCTGATTGCGTACTCCTCAGTGGCGCATATGGGCTTCGTTACCATGGGCATCTTTGCCGGCACGATGCAGGGCGTCGCCGGTGGCGTGTTCCAGATGATCTCGCACGGCATCGTCTCCGGCGCGCTGTTTCCTCTGCGTCGGCATCGTCTACGACCGCATGCATACCCGCGACATCGCGGCCTATGGCGGCCTCGTCAACCGGATGCCGCTCTACGCGCTGACCTTCATGGTCTTCACCATGGCCAATGTCGGTCTGCCCGGCACTTCCGGCTTCGTCGGCGAGTTCATGACGCTGCTCGGCACCTTCAAGGTCTCGATCCCGACCGCGTTCTTCGCCACCTTCGGCGTGATCCTGTCGGCCTGCTACGCGCTCTGGCTTTACCGCAAGGTGGTGTTCGGAGCGCTGGTCAAGCCGTCGCTGATGAGCATGAAGGATCTCACCTTCCGGGAGTGCCTGATGCTGTTCCCGCTGATCGCGCTGACGATCCTGTTCGGCATCTACCCGAAGCCGGTGCTCGACATGTCGGCGGCCTCGGTCCAGCAACTCGTCAACAATTACAACACCGCTGTGACGGCCGTGAAGGCCGCCGCACTGCTCCAGTGAGCGGGCAGGTCAGGATATCGCCATGAGCTTTGAGACTGCAGGTTATCAACTGGCGCCGGTGCTGCCCGAGCTCGTGCTTGCGATCGGGGCCATGGCGCTGCTGATGCTGGGCGCCTATCGAGGGCAGGAGACCACCAAGACGGTCACGACGCTTGCGGTGCTGCTCCTGATCGTGGTCGGCGTGCTCGAATACATGCTGCCCGCGGGCAAGCAGGTGACATTCGGCGGCAGCTTCATCGTCGACGATTTTGCCCGCTTCATGAAGATACTGGCCCTGATCGGCTCGGCGGTGACGCTGGTGCTGTCGACCGAGTTCCTGTCCGACCCGTCGCGCCGCATCTTCGAATACGCGATCCTGGTGCTGCTCTCGACTCTCGGCATGATGGTGCTGATCTCGGCCGGCGATCTGATATCGCTCTATCTCGGCCTCGAATTGATGTCGCTCGCGCTCTACGTCGTGGCGACCTCGAACCGCGACAACGCCAAGTCGACCGAAGCCGGTCTGAAGTACTTCGTGCTCGGCGCGCTATCCTCGGGCATGCTGCTGTACGGTTCCTCTCTGATCTATGGCTTCACCGGTACTGTGACCTTCACCGGCATCGCGGCGGCCGCGACCGTCTCGAATGTCGGCCTGGTGTTCGGCCTGGTGTTCCTGCTCGCCGGCCTCTGCTTCAAGGTCTCGGCGGTCCCGTTCCACATGTGGACGCCTGACGTCTACGAGGGCGCGCCGACCCCGGTCACCGCCTTCTTCGCCTCGGCGCCGAAGGTCGCAGCACTCGCGGTCTTTACCCGCGTCACGCTCACCGCATTCCCGGGCATCGTCTCGCAGTGGCAGCAGATCCTGGTGTTCGTGGCAATCGCCTCGATGGCGCTGGGCTCGTTCGCCGCGATCGGCCAGAGCAACATCAAGCGCCTGATGGCCTATTCCTCGATCGGCCACATGGGCTTTGCCCTGGTCGGTCTTGCCGCAGGCACGGTCGAGGGCGCGCAGGGCGTCTTGATGTACATCGTGATCTATGTCGCGATGACGCTCGGTTCGTTCTCGGTCATCCTCGCCATGAAGCGCAACGGCCAGCCCGTCGAGCAAATCAGCGATTTCGCCGGTTTGTCGCGGACCAATCCGCTGCTCGCCTTCATGTTCGCGATGCTGCTGTTCTCGCTCGCCGGCATCCCGCCGCTCGCCGGCTTCTTTGCCAAATGGTACGTCTTCGTCGCCGCCATCAAGGCGAATTTGTTCACGCTCGCTGTCGTCGGCGTGCTGACCAGCGTGGTGGGCGCCTACTATTATCTCAGCATCGTCAAGACGATGTATTTCGACGAGCCGGCCGGGCAGGTCGATCCTGTCAGGGTCGAGGTGCGGACGGTGCTGGCGGTCGCGGGCCTGTTCAATATCCTGTTCGCCCTGTTCGCGGGTCCGGTGGTGAGCGTCGCCTCCGCCGCGGCAAAGTCGCTGTTCTAGGATGGCATTCGCGCTCGGTCCCAGCGCTCTGTCGGCGGGCTACAAGCTCGCGGCTTTCGAACGGACCGGCTCGACCAATACCGAGGCGATCGAGCACGCGAGGAGCGGCGAACGCGGCCCGATGTGGTTCGTCACGTCGGAGCAGACCGCGGGCCGTGGCCGACGTCAGCGTGCCTGGATCGCGCCAAAGGGCAACCTCGCCGCCAGCGTCCTCGAAGTCCTGGACGTTGCCCCGTCTGTCGCCGCGACGATCGGCTTTGCGGCCGGGCTGGCCGAGGAGGCCGCCCTGGAAAAGGTGAGCCTGGAGGCTGCACTGCGCCTCGGCGAGGGTCGTCCCCGCTACACCCTGAAATGGCCTAACGACGTGCTTGCCGGCGGCAAGAAGCTGGTCGGTATCGGCCTTGAGGCCGAAGCCGTCGGCGAACGCCTTGCCATCGTCGTCGGCATCGGCACCAACGTCGTCGCCGCGCCCGAGGGCACGCCGACGCCGGCGGTGTCGCTCGCCGCGCTCGGCGTCCAGATCAGCGCGGAGGAGCTGTTCTCGGCACTCTCTGACGCCTGGGTGGAGTTCCGCGGCATCTGGGACAATGGTCGCGGCTTTGCCGAGATCCGCAAACTATGGTTGGAGCGCGCCGCCGGCCTCGGCGAGCGGGTTGCGATCCACACGGGAGTGATGACGCTGGAAGGCATTTTTGACACGATCGACGACGCCGGCTGCCTGATCGTCCGCACCGCGGAGGGCCGGCGCGTGCCGGTGGCCGCGGGCGAGGTGTTCTTTGGCTCGGCCGCCTCCGTGGGAGCTGCGTGATGGCGAAGCCTGAAGAACTGGTATTTGCACCGCTCGGCGGTGTCGGCGAGATCGGCATGAATTTGTCGATCTACGGCCTCGGCAACCGCCAGCAGCGCGCCTGGCTGGCGATCGATCTCGGCGTCTCCTTCGGCGACGAGGAGCATCTGCCGGGCATCGACCTGATCATGCCCGACATCAGCTTCCTGGAGAAGGAACGCAAGAACCTGATGGGCCTGGTGCTAACCCACGCCCATGAGGACCATTTCGGCGCCATCATCGACCTGTGGCCGAGGCTGAAATGCCCGATCTACGCGACGCAGTTCAGCGCCGCGCTGTTCGAAGCCAAATGCGCCGCCGAGCGCAATGCGCCGAAGATCCCGGTGACGGTGGTGCCGTCCGGCGGGCGCGTCGATATCGGTCCGTTCAACGTCGAGTTCATCCCCGTCGCGCACTCGATTCCGGAGTCGCATGCGCTGGCGATTCACACCGAAGTCGGCACGGTGCTGCACACCGGCGACTGGAAGATCGATCCGACCCCGATCATCGGCCGCCCGACCGACGAAAAGCGGCTGCGCGAGCTGGGCGATCAGGGCCTGCTCGCCTTGATCGGCGATTCCACCAACGCCGTGCGCGACGGCCGCTCACCCTCGGAAGCCGAGGTTGCGAGATCCATCACCGAGCTCGTCAAGGCCGCCAAGGGCCGCGTCGCAGTCACGACCTTTGCTTCCAATGTCGCGCGCCTCAAGGCGGTCGCCATCGCTGCGAAGGCCGCCGATCGTGAGGTCGTCGTGGTCGGCCGCGCCATGGAGCGCGTGGTGCAGGTCGCGCGCGAGACCGGCTATCTCGACGGCGTGCAGAGTTTCCGCTCCCCCGAGGTCTACGGTCATCTGCCGCAAGACAAGGTGCTGGCGCTCTGCACCGGCAGCCAGGGCGAGCCCCGTGCCGCGCTGGCGCGCATCGCCAATGACGACCATCCCGAGATCACGCTCAACCGCGGCGACAGCGTGATCTTCTCCTCGCGCACCATTCCCGGCAACGAGAAGGCGGTCGGCGCCATCATCAATGGCCTGGTTTTACAGGGTGTGGAGGTCATCACCGACCGCGACCAGCTGGTCCATGTCTCCGGCCATCCCCGCCGCGACGAATTGCGCGACATGATCGCCTGGACCAGGCCGCAGCTCCTGATCCCCGTCCATGGCGAGGCCCTGCACCTGAACGAGCACGCCAAGCTCGCGCGTGCCGCCGGCGTGCCGCGCGTCCTGGTCTGCCGCAACGGCGATCTCGTCAAGCTCGGCCCCGGCGATCCCGGCATCATCGGGCAAGTGCCCGCGGGCCGTCTCTACAAGGACGGCACGATTCTGGAGGACTCCAAGTCCCGCGCGGTGGTCGAGCGGCGCCGCTTGGCCTTCTCCGGCTGCGCCTTCGTGGCTATCGCCATGACGCAGCAAGGCGAGCTCGTCGACGATCCCGAGGTCGATCTGATCGGCATCCCCGAGAAGAACAAAGCGGGCGAGCCCTTCGACGACATCGTCTTCGACGCCGTGGTCTCCACCATCGAAGGCCTGCCGAAGGCGCGCCGTCGCGACGCGGATGCGCTGGCTGAGTCGGTGCGACGCGCTGTCCGCTCCGTGATCAACGAACATTGGGGTAAAAAGCCCCCCTGTCTGGTACACGTTCTGACAGTATAAAGTTTGAGCATGATCTCATCGGAAAACCGCTTCACACTTTTCCGGATCATGCTCTGAGGGAGAAGAAACATGCTGGGCCGGCTCAACCATGTCGCGATTGCGACCAAGGACGCCGTCAAGGCCGCCAGGATCTATGGCGCCGCATTCGGGGCCCAGATCTCGGAGGCCGTCGCGCTGCCCGAGCATGGCGTCACCACCGTGTTCGCGACCCTGCCCAACACCAAGATCGAGTTCATCGAGCCGCTCGGCGAGGCCTCGCCGATCGCAAAGTTCCTCGACCGCAACGCCGACGGCGGCATCCACCACGTCTGCTACGAGGTGGTCGACATCATCGCCTCGCGCGACACGCTGGTGAAGGAGGGCGCACGCGTGCTTGGCGACGGCGTGCCGAAGATCGGCGCCCACGGCAAGCCGGTGCTGTTCCTGCATCCGAAGGATTTTTCCGGCGCGCTGGTCGAAATCGAGCAGGCGTAAGGCCGAAGCCATGGCGATCCAGCTCTCAACCGCGCTCGCGATCTACTTCGTCATCTGGTGGATCGCGCTGTTTCTGACGCTGCCGTTCGGCGTGCGCAGCCAGCACGAGGACGGCGTGGGCACGCCAGGCACCGATCCCGGCGCACCGATCCTGACCGGCATGCGGCGCAAGCTGATCTGGACCACGATCATCTCGGCCATCATCTACGGGATCGGCATAGCGGCCTATCACGCCGGCTATCTCTCGATCGAACGTCTGTCGAAATTGATGGGAATGCCGTTTTAGAATTTTCCGGTTGCGTGAGTTTGGGGGGACGAATGATTTTTCAGAGGATCGTCATCGCGCTGTTGGTGCTGATCGTCGCCGGTCTCGGTGCGATCGGCTATTTCGAGTGGAAGATGGCGGTGCAGGTGCGCACCCTGAAGGCGTTTGTCGAGGGCTACGTCTTCAACGACGCGGTGATGGCCTGCGAGCAGGCCAAGAGCTCGACGCCGTTCAAATGGAACGGGGGCAAGAGCACCTCGGTCATCGGCCTGAACTCGGTCAAGCTGGACAAATACAATGTCAGCGCCAGCTACACGCTGGTGGCGGACAACGTCTATTGCGATTACGATCCGGTCAAAAGAAAGGCCGAGATCGGCTCAAGCTTCCTGGAGCGGGAGTAGCGATCCGGCCATGACAAGCATGGGATGGGATCGTCATGGCGCAGGCGGAGGGGTACCGGATTCTGCATGAGGCTGACTTGCGGGACTATCTCGCAGGCGTTCCGGACCTCAAGGCGCTTCTCGGCGGCGAGGCTGCTTCCTGGTCGATCACCGAAGTCGGCGACGGCAATCTCAATCTCGTCTTTATCGTGAAGGGCGGCCGCAGCGGTGTCGCCGTGAAGCAGGCGCTGCCCTATGTCCGCCTCGTCGGCGAGAGCTGGCCGCTGCCGCTGTCCCGGGCCCATTACGAATATCTCGCTCTGTCCCGGCAGGCCCAGCTCGCGCCCGGCCTCGTGCCGGCATTGCTGCATCACGACGAGGCGCTGGCGCTGACGGTGATGGAGCTGCTCGAGCCCCACATCATCATGCGCAAGGGGATGGTCGCGGGAACGCAATATCCGGGCTTCGCCAGTGACATCACCACCTTCATGGCCCGGACCTTGTTCTTCACCTCCGACCTCGCGCTGTCAGCGGCCGACAAGAAGGAGGCCATCGCGGCCTTCGCCGGCAACCATGCGCTGTGCAAGATCACCGAGGATTTGATCTTTACCGATCCCTACCGCGTGGCCGTACAGAACCACTGGACCGTGCCGTATCTCGATGCGCTCGCCGCGGATCTGCGCGATGACATTGAATTGCACGTCGCCATCTCCCGGCTGAAGCTGAAATTCATGGCGAGCCCCGAGGCGCTGCTCCATGGCGACCTTCACACCGGCTCGGTCATGGTGACGGAGGGCCAAACACGGGTGATCGATCCCGAGTTCGCGTTCTATGGTCCGATGGGGTTTGATGTCGGCGCTGTGCTGGCAAACCTGCTGATGGCCTATTTCGCGTCATCAGGCCACGAGCGCTCGCCGGGGGACCGCCGCGCCTTTGAAGGCTGGGTGCTCGAGACCGTCGAGCAGGTCTGGAACGAGTTCGCCCGCAAATTCCTCGACCTCTGGCGCGCTGGCGCGGCAGGAGATGCCTACCCGGCCTCGCTTTTCGCAGGAGAGAAGGGCGCCGCGCGGCTTGAGGCCGAGCGGCAGGTCTACATGCAGCGCTTGTTCGCCGACACGGTCGGCTTCGCTGCGGCAAAAACCATCCGCCGCATCTTCGGTCTCGCCCACAATATCGATTTCGAGCTGATCGAGGATCCGCGCAGGCGCGCGATCAGCGAAGCACGCGCCGTGAGGCTGGCAAGGACGATGATGCTGGAGGCGGGGGCATTTCCGACCATTGCGGACGTCACTGCTGCAGCGCGAAAATTGCGCGACTGGCAGCCGGAGCTCGCGACTGGCTAGGGCGCGTACTCACAAATCGGCGGGGCCCGAGCGCTACGCTCGCATACGTCAACCCCTTCAAGGCGCTTGCGCTCGACGTGCCGCGGATGGTCAACTCTCGAACCGGAGCACGCCTGCGTTGTTGGGGGACACATGATCTTCAGGATAGTGGCAATCGTCGCTGGTTTTGGACTGGCGCTCGTCGCCTCGGCGGAGGCCCAGACTCCGCGCAAGGGCGGAACCATCCGCATGACCGCGCCTTATGGCTCGAGCTTCACAAGCCTGGACATTCATACGACGCAGCGCGCCCAGGACGAAATCTACGCCAAGGCTCTGCACCGGTCGCTCTACATCTGGAATTCCACGGAAGGCAAGCCGGTTCTGGAACTTGCCAAGGAGGACGTCGTCTCGGGCGGAGGTCTCGTTCACACCTTCAAGCTGCGCGACGACGCCTATTTCCACAATGGCCGCAAGATGACGGCCGACGACATCATCTGGACCTACAACCGCATCATGGACGGCACCAAGGCCTATCCCGGCGCGCGCTATGTCCGCGTGATCGAGGGCGCGGCCGCGGTCGAGAAGGGCCAGGCCAAGGAAATCTCCGGCCTGAAGAAAATCGACGACTTCACACTTGAGATGAAGCTGACCGAGAAAGTCGATCCAGGCTTCTACTTCTGGAACGCGATAACTTCGATCTATCCCGCCGACGAAGCCGCCAAGGAGAGCTTTCTCCAGAAGCCGATCGGTCTTGGGCCCTTCAAGTTCGTCGAGCACGTGCCGGGATCGCGCATCGTTCTGGAGCGGTGGGACCGGTTCTACAAGCCCGGCAAACCCTATGCTGACAAGATCATCGTGTCGGTCATGGGCGAGGCCGCGGCACGCGATGTCGCCTTCCGCAACAAGGAGATCGACACCTCGGTGCTGGGACCTGCGCAATATGTGGCCTATCAGAACGACGCCGACCTCAAGGGCACCGTCGTCGAGGTCGCCGAGGTCTTCACCCGCTACATGGGGATGAATCCCGCGTTCAAGCCGTTCGCCGACAAGCGGGTCCGGCAGGCGATCAACTATGCGATCGACACCGACCTGATCATCAACAAGCTGGTCAAGGGCAAGGCCTATCGCGCCACCAGCTGGCTGCCGCTGACCTCGCCCGCCTACGACAAGGCCATGAAGCCCTACGCCTTCGATCCCGCCAAGGCCAAGCAGCTGCTCGCTGACGCCGGCTATCCCTCGGGCTTCGAATTCGAATGGACCACCAGCCAGAATGAAAGCTGGGGTCTGCCGATCGTCTCGGCCGTCATCCCGATGCTGGACAAGGTCGGCATCAAGGTGAAAGTCAAGCAGGTCGAGACCGCGGTACTGGCGGAGGTGGTTCGCAGCGGCGATTACCAGGCCTTCATCTATTCCCAGGCGAGCGGCCCGGATCCGCAGGCCGCCCTCAAATGCTTCCACTCGGCGACGCCGCAACCAGCCTGCAACTACATGAACTTCAAAAATGCCGACTTCGACAAGATGGTCGATGAGGCCGGACAGGCCGACGATCCCGCCAAGCGCGCCCAGCTGCTGCAAAAGGCCAACGCCCTGCTCTACGAAGAGGCGCCGGTCTGGTTCTTCAACTACAACAAGGCGGTCATGGCGGTGCAGCCGTGGCTCAAGGGGATTCAGCTGAACGCGACGGAGCTGACCCATCAGAACGTCGAGGACCTCTGGGTCGACGAGACCTCGCCCGCGAAGTGACACGCGCTCTCGGGCTCCCTCCATCGCAACGAACGATGGAGGGAGAGAGGAAAAGTGCCGATGCTCCCCTTCCTGTTCCGTCGTCTCCTGCAAACCATTCCGACCGTGCTCGCCGTCGTGCTGCTGGTCTTCGTGCTGTTCAGCGTCGTTCCCGGCAGCATCGTCTCGTCCATGAGCGACGACAGCGATCCACAGGTCGAGCTGCGCATGAAGAAGCAGCTCGGCCTCGACGATCCCGTCTATGTGCGGTTCGGCGCCTACATCGCCAAGCTCGCGACAGGTGATTTCGGAACATCGTTCCGGACCCGCGAACCTGTCACGACCATGATCGCCAAACGGATGTGGCCGACGCTGCAACTCATCTTCGCCGCCATGGCACTTGCCGTCGTGATCGGCGTGCCGCTGGGCTTCATCGCAGCGCTGAAGCCTGGCGGCATCGTCGACACGCTCGCAATGGTCGTGGCGGTCTCGGGCCTTTCGATCGCCAAATTCTGGCTTGGACTGGTGCTGATGTACTTCTTTGCGTTGAAGCTCGGCTGGCTGCCGAGTTTCGGCTATGGTGATGGCGGACTGAAATATCTGATCCTTCCGGCCGTGACGCTCGGCGTCTCGCCGATGGCGCTGTTCGCACGGACGACACGCGCTGCGGTCCTCGAGATCATGACCGCAGATTTCGTGCGCACTGCGCGCTCGAAGGGCATGAGCGAGACACGGGTCGTGAAGTGGCACGTGATGCGCAATGCGCTTGTCATCATTCTCACCACCGTCGGCCTGCAGTTCGGCGCGTTGATGGGGCAGGCGGTGGTCGTCGAGAAATTGTACTCCTGGCCCGGCATCGGCTCGCTGCTGGTCGACAGTGTCCTGCAGCGCGACATTCCGGCCGTCCAAGGATCCATTCTCGTGGTGGTGCTGGCCTTTCTCGCGATCAATCTGCTGATCGACCTGCTCTACGGCGTGATCGATCCCAGGATCAGATACGCATGAAGCTGCGCGCCAATCTCATCATCGGCGGCGCGCTGTTCGCGCTCGCCATCCTGGTCGGCCTGCTCGCGCCCTGGCTGGCCCATACCGATCCCGTCATGGACGCCAATTTGTTGAATGCGGAAGAGCCCCCGAGCTGGACCTGGTGGTTCGGCACCGACGACCAGGGCCGCGACATCTATTCCCGCGTCGTCTACGGCGCGCGCGTCTCGCTGACGGTCGGCATCGTCTCGCAGCTCATCAACAGCGTCATCGGCGTCGCGCTGGGCCTGAGCGCCGGCTATTGGGGCGGCTGGTGGGACGATGTCGTCAACGGCCTGACCAACGTCATGCTCGCGATCCCATCGCTGATCTTCGCGCTGGCCATCATGGCGGTGCTTGGTCCCGGCCTGACCAGCCTGCTGATCGCACTCGGCTTGACCAACTGGTCTTTCACGTGCCGGATCGCACGGGCCTCGGCGCTGTCGCTCAGGAGCCAGGGCTATGTGCAGGCCGCGACCGTGCTCGGCTACGGTGATTTGCGCATCATGACCACGCAGCTGCTGCCGAACATGCTCGGACCGATCGTCGTCATCGGCACGCTCGGCATGGGCAGCGCGGTCCTGTCCGAAGCCGCATTGTCGTTCCTCGGCCTCGGCGTGCGCCCGCCGTTTCCGAGCTGGGGCAGCATGTTGTCGGATGCCCGCGACCAGATCACGACGGCACCGTGGCTCTCGGTCTTTCCCGGTCTTGCCATCTTCCTGACGGTGCTCGGCCTCAATTTGCTCGGCGACGGGTTGCGCGACATTCTCGATCCACAATCGCGGAGCCGGCGCACATGACCGGGCCGCCGCTGATCGAGGTCGAGGATTTGCGTATCGATCTCAACGATGGATCGAGGCGCGTTGCGGCGGTCGAGGGCATTTCATTCCGCATCGATCGCGGCGAGACATTCGGCCTTGTCGGCGAATCCGGCTGCGGCAAGAGCATCACGGCGCTCGCTTTGATCGGCCTGTTGCGGCAGCCGTTGTCGATCGGCGGCGGCGCCATCCGGTTCGAGGGCAGGGAGATCCAGCAACTTTCAGCCGGCAGGCAACGGGAGCTGCGCGGCAATCGCATCGCCATGATCTTCCAGGAGCCGATGACGGCGTTGAACCCGGTGTCGCCCGTGGGCCGGCAGATCGCCGAGATGTTCGTGCTGCACAAGGGCAAGAGCTGGCGGGAAGCCAACCAGCTGGCAGTCGAGGCGCTGGCGAGCGTCCGCGTCCCCGCGCCGGAGCGACGCGTGAAGGATTACCCGCACCAGCTGTCAGGCGGCATGCGTCAGCGCGTGATGATCGCCATTGCGCTCGCATGCGGTCCGGATCTCCTGATCGCCGACGAGCCGACAACGGCACTCGACGTGACCGTGCAAGCCGAGATCATCGAGCTGATGCGGAATTTATGCGCCGAGAGAGGAACGGCAATCCTGATGATCAGCCACGATCTCGGCCTGGTCGCCAATGTCTGTCGCCGCGTGGCCGTAATGTATGCCGGCCGCATCGTCGAGGAGCGCGGCTCGGCCGATATCTTCCGGGCGCCCTCGCATCCCTATACGCGAGGCCTGGTGGCCTCGCTGCCGCGGCTCGGCAGCCGCGCCGCGCTTGGCCGCACCAGGCTGAAGGAGATCGCGGGCGTCGTGCCGGCCATCACGAATTTCCCGCATGGCTGCCGGTTCAATCCGCGCTGCGCGCATGCGACCGATATTTGCCGGACCACCGTGCCGGGAACGGATTTGCTGGAGGCCGGCGGTCTGGTCAGGTGTCATCACCATGCATGAGCCGCAGGGAAGGCCAGACGACGATGTCATTCTCAGCGTCGAGGATCTTGCGGTCCATTTTCCGCTCGGAGGCGGCCTGCTGGGGCGCGGCCGTCGGCTGCTCCGCGCCGTCGACGGTGTCGATCTCAGGCTGAAGCGGGGCGAATGCCTCGGCCTCGTCGGCGAGTCCGGCTCCGGCAAGTCGACGGTCGCATTGTCGATCCTTGGTCTCCAGACCCCGACGCGCGGCCGCATCGTGGTGGACGGGCAGATCGTGACGGGCCGGCCATCCGGCGATCGAAAGGCGCTGGCCCGCATCGTGCAAATGGTGTTTCAGGACCCCTACGCCTCGCTCAATCCACGCCAGACCGTTCGTCGCACGCTGGAAGATCCCCTGCGCGTGCATGGCGTGACCGCCGCAAGCGAGATCGGGGACCGCGTTGCGATCATGCTGCGGCATGTGGGCCTGCGGCCCGAACAGGCCGACCGCTACCCGCATGAATTCTCCGGCGGCCAGCGCCAGCGCATCGGCATTGCGCGCGCCCTGATCCTCAATCCCAAAATCGTCATCTGCGACGAGCCCGTGTCGGCGCTGGATGTCTCGATCCGTGCGCAGATCATCAATCTGCTGCTGGAACTGAAGGAAACGCTCGGCTTGTCGTTCATCATGATCAGCCACGACCTCGGCGTGGTCGAACACATGAGCGACAGGGTCGCCGTGATGTATCTCGGCCGCATCGTCGAGAACGGCGACTGGCGCGAAATCTTCGAACGGCCCGCGCACCCCTATACGCAAGCCCTGATCGCCGCCATCCCCGATCCCCTGCACCATGCACCGCTCGCGACGACAGGCGGCGACCTTCCCAATCCCCTCAATCCGCCGAACGGATGCGCGTTTAGTCCGCGTTGTCGCTACGCCGAGGACGTATGTCGGAGCGAGCCCGGTCCGGTGCTGGAAACGCGAGCCGACGGGCATGAGGTCCGGTGCTGGCGTGCTGACGAGATTGTTGGTCAGACGCAATTGGCTTCGACCGAGGGCGGGCATCCCTAAGGATGAAAGGCGCGTCCGTCGTGCTCAAAAGCGTCGCTCTAGTGGCCCGCTAGTTACTTCCGGTCTGTCCTGACAGCCTGACGATTTGGGGCCCGCCCATGGGCAATCGCGTGGGGTTGATTCTTGGGGCGGTCCAATCGCATATCGCCCTATTTTCATGTGTGCTACCAGATTGGATAGCAAAATGTAGCAGGAAAGGCAGATCATGACTGATGATCAGGTCAATCTCGTCGTTCAGCACCTTTGCGAGCAATTGCACTTGGCGTTCCGATTGAAGGGCAGCGAAGCACATCCACCAAACGCCAAGGATATTGGATTCGATCCGGCCTCTGTGAGAACCGTATTGCTGACCGGCTTGCGCTCGGCGGGTGTCACGACCCACCACGAGGCGGTCGGGAAGAGCGAAGAGCCGCCATGGTCCTAAACACAAAACGCGGGACAGAAGCCTCGCGCCAATGTCTCAGTTGGGTCAGGAGCGGACCTCGGGGATTTGAGGGATAACAATGGAAAAGCTAAGCCGTTCCGGCCTTCTAATTTATGAAGACGGAGTTCGTGCCAAGTGCAACGCGGCCTCAACGCCGCCTTCCAGGATCTGCTCCGCCCGGGCACCATCGGGCACGGCCCGCGCGAACTGGAGGGTGCCGACCATGAGGCCGAAGATGGCCGTCGCGCGGCGGCCACTCGCTGCAGAACCGGCGTCAGGAAGCAGTGCCGCGAGAGTCGAAACGTAGCTTCGCAGTCCTTTCTCGTAGTCTCGCCGCGTGGACAGGGGCTGGCGGGAGATTTCGGGGAGCAACGCCGCTGAGGGGCACCCACCCGCCGGGTCATCGAGGTGAGCGCGGTTCAGGTACCTCCGGATCGCGCCCTCAAGGTCCAGGCCATTCCGCTGATCCTCATCGAGGCGATGTTGCTGGTCGGCGAGCGCGC
The DNA here is from genome assembly GCF_054056555.1 of Bradyrhizobium sp. LM2.9. Lineage (NCBI taxonomy): Bacteria > Pseudomonadati > Pseudomonadota > Alphaproteobacteria > Hyphomicrobiales > Nitrobacteraceae > Bradyrhizobium > Bradyrhizobium sp. LM2.9. The sequence goes on along the minus strand of NZ_JBSRYJ010000002.1, from coordinate 2,382,235 downwards.
TCCCCAGCGCCTCGCGAACGAGCGCGTCTTTGGATTCGAAGTGAGGAGAGAATGCCCCTTTGGTCAGGGCGGCTTCGCCCATGATCCCGGCGATCCCGGCGGCGGAGATGCCGTCTCGGCGCACACACTTCGACGCCACATCGACGATGTGCCGTCGCGTCGCTGCCTTATGACCTTTCTCGAAACGCATCTTCTCTCCACTCCACTATATCCCGCAACCGTTAGGCAGCAGCTTCGCCAAGCGAGGGGCCAAGGCCACGGCGTCAGATCGCAGTCGACTTGGCGCCCAAGACGCCTTCGATGCCGCGGGCAAGGTTCAGAAGCGCCCGGTCGCTCCCCAAGGGAGCGTCCAGTTCAAGACCAATCGGTAGCCCAGCGCGAGACAAGCCGACGGGAAGGCTGATACCCGGTAGCCCCACGCTGCTCGCCGACACGGTGTGGTTCGCCAAAGCGAGGTAGCTGACTTCCTGCCCCGCGATATGGACGGTCGACTGCTCCTCGATCAAAGGCGCCGTGCAGGGCGTGGTCGGTTGCAAAATGACCAGCGCCCCATGAGAGACGAACGCCGTGTTGAGGCGGCGCTGGATTTCCGGCCGGCTCACGTCGAGCGCCGTCCGATAGGCCTCTGCCGAGGTAGAACCTGCACCACCCGGCAGTACGATGTGCCCCCACGCCTGCCGAAGTTGGGGCTTAAGGCCGTCGTAAATGGCCTCGAACGTGGTCGGAATGTCATGGCGGCGAAGAAACTGCGAAATTGCGCCCATCGTCTCATGAGCGAAGATGCCCCATGTCGTGGTTTGGACGAGGGAGTTGAAATCGTCGCCAAGGTCTACTTCAATGACCTCGGCGCCGGCGTCCTGCAGTTGCCGAACCACCTCGCGGAAGCGGGTCTCGACTTCCGAATCCACCAGATCCAGGAACTGTCGCGGCGCGAAGGCCAGCCGGACTCCCTTCAGGCCATAGCCGCCGTCGGAGGACTCGTCACCAGTCACGACCTGATCCACCAGAATGCAGTCCTCAACGCTTCGGGTGAATACCCCCGTCGTGTCGAGCGTATGGGAGATCGGCGCAACGCCGTAGCGCGGCCAACGCCCGGTGGTTGGCTTGAATCCCACGACGCCACAGAACGATGCGGGCACCCGAATTGACCCAACGGTGTCACCGCCCAAGGACGCGGGAACGAGGCCGGCGGCCACCGATGCGGCAGAGCCGCTCGAGGAGCCGCCGGACACGCGATCTCGTGCGTGCGGATTATTCACCTGGCCGTAACGTGCGTTGTGACCGGTCAAACCGTAAGACATTTCGACGAGGTTATTCTTGCCGAAGATCAAGGCGCCCGCACCCTTAATGGCTCGTACAGCGTCCGCATCTTCGCGCGGTACGAAGTGAGCGAGGCTATCGAGACCTAGGCTAGTAGGCAGCCCTTTCGTCAAATAGCTATCCTTCACCCCGAGCGGCACGCCAAGCAGCGAGGCCGCCGATCCGGCCGCACGCGCTTTGTCCGCATCCCTCGCGGCCGCCAGCACGGCGGCCTGGTCGATGGTAATGAAGGCGTTGAGATCGGCAAGCAACTGGGCGCGCTGCAGAAGCGCCGCGGTATAGGCCTCCGACGTGATCTCGCCGTTACGAACCGCTGCTGCGGCGGCTGCGAGCCCAAGAAAGGTGATATCTGGGGTTGCTTGCGATGCGATGTGGCGTGAAGTGGCAACGGTGTCGTCCATGAAATCCTCGCGAGGAGCTGAGAAGCAGCATCTCACTCCCGCCGAGGGAGGCGCAGATGGATGCCATTACGATCATAATATAACATTACGATCGTACTTCAATGGCCATTCTCGCGGCAATGCCGCGTCACCGAACACATAAGCGTGAGGCGTTAATGCGCGACCGATGAAGCCAGCAAACACCCGTTTCCGACGAGGGGACCGTTAGCGAGCGCAGGGCTCCGACACGCTATTTATCGAGCAATCCGGCGCGTGCGACTGCCCGCCTAGTGCCGCCGCAATCGGCGGCGTCTAGTCAAGCACATGACTTCTGCTTTGGGTCATGAACGACAAAGCTCGAACTGAGCACCATAGGTCTGCTTTCGGGCAAATTGCCACCAATCCGCTCGGTAGCAGGCTGGGTTGATCCTGACCGCCGAGCCGTCATTCAAGCTCCCGATGAGGAGGCGAGTGCGGCTCGAACGACCGAGCTGGGCTTGAGCTTAGCGCTCGCCAGACATGCGATCGCCGCGTGATGATGTTCTGATCCTGTTTTGCCCGACCTGTCGAACGCCGCCGCAGCGAGGCTATCGATTGCCGGTCGAGCCTATCGTCTGATGCCGACCAGACGCGGGCGGCGGTTTGCGAGCGGGTTTTCGGCCGGCAGGGCGCGCAGCCATTCGCGGAAGCTGACGATCTCAGGGCAATCCGCCGTGCCTTCAGGCGCGATCAGCCAATCGCCCAAGCCGGATCCCGCATCGACCCGGTCGCAGCGATAGCCCGGATGGCGGCTGAGACCCCGGGCGATCAGCAGGTCGACCTTGCCCTCGACCAATTCGTGCAGGCCGGCGGGCTGGAGCACCCGCAAACCGATCTCCGCATGCGCGCCGCGAAACTCCGCCAATTCGAGGCGACGCAGGTCGAAACTGCCATGAACGCCCAACTGCAGCAGTACCGCACCCGCCGGTTTCAATTGCGAGGTCGCCTCCGCGATGTGGCGAAAGCCTTCGGAGACCCCGGGCAGATAGGCCTGACCGGCCGCGGTGAGGATGAGCTGCTTATGCAGCCGCTCGAACAGCTGCACGCCGAGGCGCGCCTCCAGCGCTTTCACCTGCTGCCCCACGGCGGCGGGCGTCACGTGCAGCTCGTAGCCGGCCAGCTTGAAGCTGAGATGGCGGGCAGCGGCTTCGAAGGCTCGGAGCGCGTTGAGGGGTGGAAGGGTGTAGGTCATCGTGCTCCACTTTGACACTGATGGGCCGCGGCCTTGCAATAGATTTTCTTGCGTTGAACCGCAGCAACAATGCTTTGCACGGCGGCGATGTCGCCGCATAGGGTCGGCCCGCAATCCGGAGAAACCTTATGCCGCCAGTTCACGTCGTCAGCCACAATCCCGCAACGGTCCATGCTCCCGCCGGTGGTTACAGCTTGGGAGTTGAATTGACGCAGCACCGCCGCCTCTTGTTCATCAGCGGCCAGGTGCCTGAGAGAACCGACGGCACCGTGCCCGACGGATTCGAGGCGCAATGCGAGCAGGCCTGGCGCAACGTGATGGAGGTGCTCGCCGCCGCAGGCCTTGGCGTCGAGCATCTGGTGAAGGTGACCACGTTCCTGACCGACCGCAATCAGGTCGTGACCAACCGCACCATTCGTTGCGCGGTGCTCGGGGAACACCAGCCCGCGCTGACGGTCGTGATCGTCGAGACCGTCGACAGCAAATGGCTGCTGGAGATCGAGGCGATCGCCGCGGAATGAAACCGACTTCGCGAATGAGCCAATCATATCGGGCATCCAAAGGCTGAAAACATGCATCCCTTCTACGAGGCGTATCGGAGCGCTATGGAAGCGGCCATGCGCCAGCGGCTCGACCTTGCCGATGCGATGTTGCGCGAGCGCGCGCATCTCACCGAGATCGACGGGATCAGGCAGGAGGTGATGGACGAATTCGAGATCGTGCTCACACAGATGCCCTATGTCGGCGGCGCGGCCAGTCGCATGAGCGATTTCTTCATGCGCCTTATGGGCTTCATGGCCATCAGTCGGGTACTGCGGCGGCGCGGCGTGCCGCTGCCTGTGATCGGCGAGATCGAGCGGGAAACCTACAAGGCGCAATTGCTGACCGCGCCTGAAGCGGAGCGTCTCGCCTCGGGGCGTCAATTCATGTCGCCGGAGAACCAGGCTTTGCTGCGCGAGCAGGCGGCCACAAGCATGACTGACAGCCATCAGAACGAGTTTCCGGAAGATTTCGCCTACGATTTCGTCGAGCCGGGTCCGGAAGACAATTTCGAGTTCGGGATCAACTACAAGGCCTGCGGCTTCTGCAAATTCGCGGCGCGGCATGGCGACAAGGACATTCTGCCGAACATCTGCGGCCTCGATTTCGTCGCCTACGCAGCGCGAGGCATCCGGCTGGAAAGGACACAGACGTTAGCGGGCGGTGCGAGCCACTGCAATTTCCGATTCTCGCGGCTCGCGCTGGAAGAGAAGTCGGACAGTTAAGCCGCGTTCTCATGCTCGGCGATCGAGGGGAGGCTGGATTGCCCTGCTGTCACATCGTCATTGCGAGCGAAGCGCGTAGCGAAGCAATCCAGAATCTTTCCGCGGCGGTAGTCTGGATTGCTTCGCTGCGCGTAACTGCCCAGGTCCGTTTGCTCGGTTAGGCGACGCTGAGTTTGTGGATGAGTTGTGTGGGGCATCGGGACAATGTTTCGAGCATGTTCCATCCGCGCTTTCGAGCGGTACCGATCAGGGTGCGAAGCGTGGCGAAATTGTCTGCGCCTTGTGAGGTGCGGAAGCCGGCAGAGATCTTCTGCCGCAATTTCATCATCCGAGCATCGCGCTCGGCCTCGTTGTTGGTAAACGGCACCGCCGAGTTGTGCAGAAACAGCAGCACCGCCTCTTTATGTAACTTGAGGCGCAACAGGAGATTATGGCCCGTGCGCCGTCTGATCCGCCCGCGCTTGATGTCGCGAGGCAGCGCGGGTAGCGCCTCGTGCCAGGCGATACCGGCGCGGATAATGCGGTCATAAAGTCGCTCGGCGGCGCGGATTCTGTTGGGACGCAGCGCGCCTGTCTGATCGGTTGGATGCTCTGACGCCAGATTGACCTCGTGGCACAGGCAGCGGAGCAACCCGCGCATGCGCCGGGCCCAGGCCTCGCCATCGATGTCCACCAGCGCCGTCAACTCGCGCAGGTGATGCGCATTGCACAGCGCATGCGTGACACCGGACATCTGAAAATAGGATGTCCAATGGTCGTGCACAACGATATGCGCCGCTTGCGTCAGCACCTCGCCGCGCCTGGGTGAGACGCGATAATGCACCAGCCCATTGATCCCGGCGGTGCCCGCGACATGCAGCCATTGCGGCGTGGCGCCCACCCAGAACCCGGTCTCATCCAAATGCTTGACCGGTGCCCGGCGGATTTGCTCGCAGACTGCCGCAGCGAAATCCTGCGTCCGGCTGGCAGCCCGGGCGATCATTTGTCCGATCGTGCCGGCCGAGATGGTCACGCCAAACAGATCGGAGAGGATTTGCCCGAGCCGATCTTCAGGCAGAAACTGTCCCGCCGACAGATAGGTCACCACAGCGGCCAACCGGACGCCATATTGCGCCGGCGCCCTTACCTCGGGTGGAAACGATCCTGTCGTGACCGCGCCACAGCCGCTGCATTTGCAACGATAGAGCTGATGCTCCGTGACGAGCAGCGGCGCCGGCGCCGGCAGATCGAACACCTGACGGCTGCCGACAAGTTCCAGCTGTTCACCCTCCAGCGCCATTCGGCAGCGCCCGCATCTGACAGGGCGATGCATGATCGTATGATCGACCCGTTCGGACCGCTTCAAGTGTTTGCCTGCATGGCCGGGCTGGCCGCCGGGCTTCTTCAACCCTCGCTCACGCAGGCTCTGTGTCCGGCGAGAAGCCTGGCCCGGTCCATCGCTCGAAGGCGGCTTGCTGCTATTGGAGCTGTCCAGACCAAGCCGACGCTCCAGATCGGCCACACGCACCGTCAGCAATGCGTTCTGCTGCTCCAACATCAGGTTGCGCTCCTGCAACTCCCCAATCAGGGCCAGCAGGGCGTCCACAGACAATGAGGAATTTGGCGGCGTCACCCATACCCTGACTCACAAACACATGTGGTCAGTCAAGAGAATACAAACGGCCACCTGGGCAGTTACCGCTGCGCTCGCAATGACGGAGCTTGGGCGTGACTCTGAGCCCACCGACGCCAAGCGCCACAATCACATCGTGCTCCTGTTTTGCCCGACGAGTCAAACGTCGGCGCGGTCGCAATCACGCAATTGCGAATTTTGTAAGCGGCTGAACTTCCTCACAGTTTCTACTGTGCATGGGGTTGTTTTCGCGCTTTTTGTTTTGATGGCTGTCTACTCCGCCGCCTTTTCCCTCAGCCGCTGCGCGTAGACGTTGATGATCAGGGCCAAGAGCAGGATCAGGCCGCGGATCAGGATCTTCAAAAAGCTGTCGATGTTGACGTGGTCGAGGCCGTTGTTGAGGACGCCGAGCACGAACAGGCCGACGATGGTGTTGCCGATGCCGCCGCGGCCGCCGAACAGGCTGGTGCCGCCGACGACGACGGCAGCGATGGAGTCGAGCAGGTAAGTGTCGAACTCGTTCTGCTGCGCGCTGCCGAAATGGGCGACACCGAGCATGCCGCCGATGCCGGAGCAGACCGCCGAGATCACCATCACGGCGCCGAGAATGAGCTTGACGTTGAGGCCGGCATATTCGGCGGCCTCGCGATTTCCCCCGACCATGTAGACGTAGCGGCCGAAGCGCGTGTAGGTCAGCACCAGATGGCCGCCGAGCAGCATGATCGCGGCGACGATGACGATCCAGGGAATGCCGCCGATCGATCCGGAGCCGAGCGTGGTGATCACGTCAGGCACCTTGTAGGCGATCTGGCCGCGCACCAGCAGCGCGGAGATGCCGGCCGCGATCTGCATCATCGCCAGGGTCATGATGAAGGAGGGGATGCCGATCACGGTCAGCCCCAGCGCATTGACGAGGCCGAGAGCCGCGCAGAGCAGAATGGCCAGCAGGATCGCCGCGGCGCCGGGGAGGGGAATGTTGGGAATGTTGACGTAGGATTCCTGGAGCGTGAAGTAGGCGACCGCGATGCCGGTGACGTTGGCGATGCTGGCGATCGAGAGGTCGATCTCCGCGCAGAGGATCACGAAGGTGAGGCCGACGGCGATGACGCCCGTGACCGACACCTGCGTCAGGATGTTGCCGAGATTGTCCAGCGTCGCGAAGGAGGGGCTGGCGAGGGCGAAGAAGCCGGACAGGAAAATCAGCGTCAGGAACGGCGCGATGTTGCGCATCTGCGAGCGCAGGAAGGGTGCTAACCCGCGCGCCCGTTGCCTCGCCGCCGGTGCCGTCTCACTGCTCGCCATGGTGCTTCTCCGTCACGCCGCTTCCAGCAGGCGGTCCTTGCTGACCGGCTCGTTCCTGAATTCCCGCACCAATGCGCCGCGCTTGAGCACGAGGATGCGGTCGGCCAGCGACAGCACCGTTTCCGGCTCGGTCGACAGCACGATGATCGCGAGCCCTTTGGCGCGGAGGTCGCGGACGATGTTGATGACGTCGTTCTTGGCGCCGACATCCATGCCGCGGGTCGGCTCGCACAGCACCAGCAGTTTTGGCGGATAGGTCAGCCATTTCGCCAGCGCGACCTTCTGCTGGTTGCCGCCGGAGAGCATGCCGAGATCGAGGCCGACCACCGGCGGCCTGATCTGCAGTTGCTCGACCTGACGCTGGGCGATATCGCGCTCCTGCGCCGGCTTGAGCAGCAGCGCCGAGATGCGATCGAGAATGCTGATCGAGATGTTCTTGTAGACCGGCTCCTGGTGGAACAGCATCGCGCGCCGGCTCTCCGGCACCAGCGCCACGCCCGCGCGCCGCGCCGCTGCCGTGCTGGCGAAGGTCTTGGGCTTGCCCTCGACGGCGGAGCGTGCCGGCATCCGGCTTCAGCTTGCCGAACAATATGCGCGACAGCTCCTGCTGGCCGCAGCCCATGAAGCCGTAGATTCCCAGCACTTCGCCGGCACGCGCCTCGAAGGAGATGTCCTTCAAGCTGCGGGCCAGCGACAGCTGATCGACCTTCAGGACCACCGAGCTGTCGCTCGGCCGCGGCAGCATCAGATCGTCGCTATAGCTGTGCTCGAGCGCTTCACCGCCGCGGCCGATCATGGCCTCGATCAGCGCGCCCTTGCTGGTCGCAGCGCTTGCCGTCTCCGCGACCTTTCGCCCGTTGCGGAACACGGTCACCGTGTCGGACACGCGCAAGATGTCCTCGATGAAATGCGAGATGAAGACGATTGCCGTGCCTTCCGCGCGCAGGCGCCGCAGCGTTGCGAACAGCCGTTCGACCTCGGGCGGGGAAAGAGCGGAGGTCGGCTCGTCCAGGATGACGATGCGCGCGCCGGAGAACAGCACGCGCGCGATCTCGATCAATTGCTGAAGCCCGATCGGGAGGTCGCCGAGCCTGCTCATCGGATCGACGTCGATGCCGAAGCGGGCGAGCTGTTCGCCGGCCTCGCGCGCCATGCGCCGCCATTGTACCAGGCCGAGCCGGTTGGTCGGCTGGTTGCCCAAAAACACGTTCTCGGCGACCGTGAGGTCGGGGGCGACAGATAGCTCCTGGTGCACCATGGCGATGCCGGCGGAGTGCGCATCGCGGGCCGAGCGGAAATGCGTCTCCTGTCCGTCGATCAGGAAGCGGCCGGAGAATTCGGTGTGCACGCCGGCGATGATCTTCATCAGCGTGCTTTTTCCCGCGCCGTTCTCGCCGACGAGACCATGGATCTCGCCGGGTGAGAGCGCAAAATCGACACCACGAAGCGCTTCGACGCCGCCGAAGCTCTTCGTGATGCCCTGCAATTCCAGGATGGGCTGGTGTCCCTCAGGCATGGAGGGTCAGATCAGGAAGTGATCCTCCATCCACTGCATGCCGGGTGCGTTGGCCTTGGTCACGACCGGACCGTCGGTGACGACGTTCTTGGGAATGCCCTGTCCACTCTTCTCCCCGCCGACCACGGCGGAGACGCCCGCGACGATCGCGCCGCCATGGATGCGGCAGGACGGATTGCGCACGGTGGCGAACATGCGGCCCTCGCTGACCGCCTGGATCGCCGGCGGCATCGCATCGACGCCGCCGATCAGGATATTGGTGCGGCCCCGCGCTTTCATGATGTTGGCGGCGGCAAGCGCCATGTCGTCATTGTGGAAGAACGCTGCGTCGATCTGCGGGTACTTGGTCAGATAGGTTTCCCAGAGACGTGCGGTCTTGGAGACGTCCCAATCTGCGGGCTGAGTATCGAGCACCTCGATGCCAGGGAATTGCTTCACGACATTGTTGAAGCCTTTGGCACGGCCCTGCGCGCCGGTATGGCCGAGGGCGCCCTGGGTCATGATGATCTTGCCCTTGCCGCCCATGGCGTTGCACAGCGCCTGCGTCACGGACGCGCCCATGAACTCGTTGTCGGGGGCGAGGAAAGAGTGGACGTTGATCTGGTCGAGAGGGGCAATCAGCGTGTCCATGTCGATCACGGGCGTGCCGGCGTCGATCATCTTCTGCACGGGCTGGGTGAGGGTGCCGATGCCAAAAGCCTGGATGGCGACGAAATCCCATTTCTGCGAGGCCATGTTGTCGATCGCCGCGCGCTGCTTCACCGCATCGAGCTGGCCGTCGAACCAGGTGACCTCGACGTTGAACAGCTTGCCCCAGAACTCCGCGGCCTGCTTGCCCTGCGCGCACCAGGTCGCCTGGAGGCCCGCATTGGAGAACGCCGCCTTCAGCGGCTTCTCGCTTCGTCCGACTTCGGCTGCAAGGGCGGGGTTTATGCCCATGCCGCCGAGGATGGCAGCCCCGGCGCCGGCGGTTGCCGCCGCTTGAAGAAGATCGCGCCTCGTCGTCGAGAAATCTTTCGTCCCGGACATCGCTCGCTCCCATATATTTATCGTCGGCGCGTCATTGATTGCGCGACCGATACGGAAAGTGTCTCACAAGAGTTGATGCCACTCAATCTGCAATCACGCGAGATCGCCGCAACCGGTGTTGGTGCAGCGCAAGCGTCAGGCCTGAACGGCGGCGAATGCGTCGATCTCGATGAGCAGTCGGTCCCAGGCCTGCGCGATATCCGGCGACCATTCATCGCCGAGCAACCCGCGCAGCGTATCCCTGATCACGGCAAAGAAGGCGATGAACAGCTCGCGCGGCGTGCCGTAGCCATCGTGCGAGGCGACCTCGCACGCGATCAGCCGGAAATGCCCGCGACGATCACCGGCGAAGTCGAGAATCGCCTCGATCGTCAGCGCGAGCATCGATCCCATCACGAGCTCGCTGCCTTGCGTGCGGAACATCGCCCGCGTTTCGGGATGTTCTTCGAACAGACGTTGATAGACGAGCGGCGTGAGATCCGCGCAGCGCAAGGCCGCGAGTTCAAAGCTCTGTTCGATCGGATTGGGAGAATTATTCATCGGCGCTGTGGCCATGCAGACAAAAAAAGAGCGGGGCCCTAGCCCCGCTCGAAAATTGTGTCGACCCTATTATCCCCGATTCTAAGATTTGATCTTGATTGGCGGGGCGACGCTGCGTTTTGCGCGTCAGGGGCTCCTCCCGAGACTTGGACCACCAGACTTCGACCTCACGGCCAGCCTGAGCAAGAGGGATGCTAGATCAACTTTTCTCACTTGTCATCATTTTCGGCAACGAATGTTCAAAATTCGAGCAATTAACGAAATGATCGGGCTTCCGGTCTTGTAAGCATATGACAAATATAAGAAATCTGTGGAGGGGGCAGGGTTGCGGGACTGCCTCGAATGCCGCAGATCGCCTCTCGTGGGGTGGCCCGACCACAGTTCTCCAGAAATTTGCGCTGGACCAAGAAGGCGGCGGAACCGGCCTCGACTTGGCTCTCCGCGCGGTGTTTAGTTGGTAGACGAACGAATGGTTCGGCGGATGCGCGCACGGCTGCAAAAATTCTTACCCCTGGTCCTGCTCGCTTTGGCGATGCAGGTGCTGGCGCCGATCGCCGCCTGTTTGGCGGCCGGCCAGGCCATGGCCAATCCGCTTTCTGCAGCCGTCATCTGCCACAGCCCGAGCGAGCGGGGCGGCCTGAGCGACCAGAACGGTGCAGCGGCCGCGCATGGTGGCGCCTGCGCGCTGTGTTGTCTGGCGCAGGTGGGCGCGTCACCCGATTCGCCGCCGCATGCCGCGCTCTCCATTCCCTTCCGCCACGCCGAGCGCGTGGTGTGGCACGTGGCGGATGTATCCGCCGTCGCCGTCTATAGGGACTCAAACGCCCAGGCACGCGCGCCGCCTCAGTTTTCCTGACGACCCAAGGTAACGCCGCGGCCCGTCCGCTGGCGATTGATGTTGTCATTGGCCGGCGATAGCTGCCGGCGTCAGGAATGCCCCATGTTACGTTGTCATGCCCGCCGTGGCGTGAGCCTCGTTGCCGTTCAGGCCGCGCTGCTTGCGTCGTCGAGCGGAGTCTTTGCTCAAAACAGCAATACCGTGCTTCCCGCGGTGACCGTTGAGGCGCCGCAGGCCGCCCGGCCCAAACCAGCGGTAACCCGGCCATCGCGACTACGCTCCGCTTCGGCGGGCCGCGCCGTGAGGCGTGTTACGCCAAACGCGAACGTCAGCGCACCGACCCAAGGCAGGACAGTGACTGCCCGTGCAGCCCGAGATGGTCTCAATCAGTCGCCTGCCGGACAGACCGCGACGACCATCGATCGCAGCCAGTTCGACAATCGCCCGTCGTTTTCGGTCAGCGACGTCTTGCGGGATAGTCCGGGCATCTCGATCAAGCAGGGGAATGGCCCCCGCGATTTCGGCATCTCGATTCGCGGCTCCAACGCCCGGAACGGCTTTGGCATCCGCAATCTCGTGATCTTCGACGACGGTTTTCCGGTGACGCAGCCGGACGGCCTGTCGCGGAAGCGACCTGATCGATCCCCATGCCTATGCTGCGATCGACGTGATCCGCGGCCCTTCGTCGGCGCTCTACGGCAATTACGCGACCGGCGGCGCGCTCAATTTCCGAACCCGGCCGGGCGGCACGATCGACGGCGTCGAGTATGGTGTCGACGGCGGCAGCTACGGTTATCTCAACAACTACCTGGCAGCCGGCAAGAAGGTCGGGAATTTCGAGAGCTCGCTGTTTGCAAGCGACACGCGGGGCGACGGCTACATCGGCAATAGCTGGTTCAACACGCAGACCGTCAATTTCCTCGGAACGCTGAAGGCGACGCCGGACGATCGCTTCACGGTCAAGATCATCAACAACGACCTCAGCGCGCGGCTGCCAATCCGACAATCGCTGAACCAGTACTATCAAAATCCCTTCCAGCAAGGCTGCGCGACCGGCGCCGCGGCCGCGGCCGGATGCGGTACGGTCACGCTGAACAACAACGGCTTCAACGCGACCGCCGGAACCGACAAGGAGACGGCCGTGCAGGCCGGGCTCGGCCGCAACGACCGCCGCACCATCGTCGGCGGCCGGTGGGAGCACGATTTTGACAACACCACGACCTGGCGCAACCAGTTCGTGTTCGACGACAGGAACATCAGTCAGCCGACCGGCACGACTAGCGCGATCGGCGACTTCCCGTCGTATAACTACATGAGCGATCTCACCAAGCGGGGCGAAATTCTCGGCCTGGAGTCGACCGCGTTCTTTGGCGCTTTCTACAACACCCTGACGGCGTCGAGCGACACCCGAAGCGTGATGCCGGGGGGCAATGCCACGCTTGGCAGGATCACGAACAATCTCTACAGCGAAACGTCGAACTACGGCGTGCGCGCGCGAGAGGAACTGAGGCTGACACCATCGCTGCTCGCCGTTGCCGGCATCGGCTGGGAGCAGACCGTCCTGAAGGGCATAAACACGGCCTACAGCTACACTGGTCCGACAGGCATCCTGGATCCTCTGAAGATTACGGCCGCGGACAGGCAGTTCCAGAATACGTCGCCCGAGCTGGCGTTGCTTTATACGGTCAACAGCGAATGGCTGCTCCGGGGACGGGTCGCGACGGGGTACGGCACTCCGCAGGTTTCGAACCTGTTCGTTTTGGCGAGCGGGCTGTCGGGCAACAATACCCAGCTCCAGACCCAGAAAAACCTGGGCTACGATCTCGGTTTCGATTGGACACCGAGCAACACGCTCAAGGTCAGCGCGACTGGGTTCTACGAATTTTTCCGCGACGAACTTGTATCGCAGGCAACTCCAGCCAATTCAGCCAACACAAGCTATACATTCAACGCGCCGCGCTCCGAACATCGCGGCATCGAGCTCGCGGCCGACTGGAAGTTCTATCCGGGCTGGCGGTTCATGGCGGCGTACACCTATCTCGATGAGGTCTACACCGAGTATGTGGAGAACATCACCAATGTCGCGGTGTTCAGCTTCAACCGGGCAGGCAACAAGATCCCCGGAATCTCGCCTAACGAGCTGACGGCCAGGATCGGCTACGACGAATTTGCGGGGCCACTGACGGGGCTGGGAGGTTTTGTCGAAGTCCAGTGGAAGGACTCCTTCTACATGGACAATGCAAATCTGCTGAAAGCGCCAGGTTATGAGCTGGTCAATGTGAACGTCCACTACAAGACCGATCTGGTGTCGGATACCTTCAGATCCCTCAACTTGTTTCTCGAAGTCAGGAACGTGTTCGATCGCACCTACGTTGCGTCGGCAAACAACATCGCCAACACGGTGACCGGGGCCGGCCTTCAAAATCCTGCGAGCGTGCTCGCAAACACAACGGGATCGATCTACGCGGGCTCGCCGCGCACGTTCGTTGCAGGTATGAAGGTGGCGTTTAGATGATCCGGACTCTTGAAGGGAGTAGGGCCATGATCCGAAGTGGCCTCCTCGGCATAGTCGCCCTTGCGTTCTTGCAAGGTACGGCGCTCGCGCAGATGCATACTCAGCATGCCTCCGAAGCGGCCTGTGAGGAGCCCACGTTGCGTTGCGCAACGAAGGCGACGCCTGCATTCGGCCCGGACGGAACGCTGTGGCTCGCCTGGATGGCGGGCGGGCAGGTTTCGGTTGCGAGTTCGCAGGATGCAGGGCGGAGTTTTTCGCCTCCCACCCAGGTCACGACGACGCGGTTCAACCTCGATTGGGGGCCGGATGCCCGGCCGAAGATCGTGGTCGATCGCAAGGGCGGCATCGCCCTCGCATTCTCGATCTTCAGGGACGAGGCATTCAACGGTCAGGTGCTCTGCACGCGCTCGGCCGATGGCGGGAGGAGCTTTGCGGAGCTGAAGCCGATCACCGCAAACAACGAGAGCCAGCGTTTTGAGGCGCTGGCGCTCGATCAGGATGGCACTGTCTTCGCGGCCTGGCTCGACAAGCGCAATCGCGTCCCGGCGAAGGAGGCGGGACGGAAGTACGAGGGCGCAGGGCTGTTCTTTGCGTCGTCGCGCGATGGCGGCGCCACCTACGCAGAGGCCAGTCTCGCGCGTGACAACACCTGCGAATGCTGCCGATTGGGGTTGACGTTCGCAGCACCGGGGCGGCCGGTCGTGATCTTCAGGAACATCTTCGAGGGCGGCGTGCGCGATCATGCTGTCATGACCTTCACCGACGTCTCGACGCCAGGTGAAATCCATCGGGTCAGCAATGACGACTGGCAGATCAATGCTTGCCCGCATCACGGGCCGAGCCTCACGGTTGCACCGAACGGGACCTATCACGTCGCCTGGTACACCAACGGGAAGGTGCGAAAGGGATTGTTCTACGCCCACTCGCGCGACGAAGGCCGCACGTTCTCTGCGCCCTTGGCGCTGGGGCGGCCTGATCGCAGTCCGACGCGCCCGTTCGTGCTTGCGGGCCCGGCGGGAACGGTGATGGTCTGGAAAGAGTTCGATGGCGAGAAGACCTCGGTGCAGATGACGATCTCGCACGACGATGGCGAGACGTGGTCGGCACCGAAAACGATATCGAGCACCACCGACACCTCCGACCACCCCTTGCTCGTTTCCAACGGCCGGCAGACCTACCTGTCATGGATGACGAAGGCGGATGGCTATCGGATTGCAGCAATCGAGGACCAGCCATGAGACGTCGATTTGCCGGCCTGCTGGGCCTGGGTCTCCTGATCGCCTCAGCGTCTGCGCCAGGGGCAGCCCCGGCTCTGAAACCGTTCGAGCGCGGCACGTGGCAAAGCGTGCTGAGGGGCCATGCGGGTCGCCCGACGCTCGTGCATTTCTGGGGCGTAACCTGCGGGCCCTGCAAGGTCGAGCTGCCGCTGCTCGGGCAGTTTGCGAAGGATCATCCTGGGATCGACGTCGTCACGATCAGCGCGGATCTCGTGCCGAACTTGCCGGCGGCGACGCAATCGATGCTCGACAGAGCGGGGCTGTCCTCGACCGAAAATTTCATCTTCAACGACGGCTTTGTCGAACGTTTGCGGTTCGAGATCGACCCCGGCTGGCAGGGCGACATTCCCCGGACAATGCTCATATCTCGCGATGGAGCCATTACGACGGTCGAAGGCTCGGCCGAGATAGCCGACCTCGAAAAATGGTCGGCGCAACAACTCTCCACACACTGAAAGTCAATCTGCAAACGGGAAGACCGATATGAAGACCATGTTGAAAGATGTGCTGTTCGCGGCGTTCGCTCTCGCGCTCTGCGCGGCGCCAGCGCTGGCCGACGACGTCAAGGCGGGCGATCTCGTCATCTCGCAGGCGTGGAGCCGGGCGACACCGGGCGGCGCCAAGGTCGCCGGCGGTTATCTGACCATCGAGAACAAGGGCATGACCGCCGACAAGCTGGTCAGCATTTCCGCCGATATCGCGGGGAAGGCTGAGGTTCATGAAATGGCGATGGATAACGGCGTGATGAAGATGCGCCTGCTCGACAAGGGCCTCGTGATTGATCCCGGCAAGACGGTGAAGTTCGCCCCCGGCGGCTACCACCTCATGCTTCAGGAGCTGAAGGGCCCCTTCAAGCAGGGCGACAAGGTGCCGGTGACGCTTCAGTTCGAGAAGGCCGGCAAAGTTGCCGTCTCCCTCGACGTCCAGGGCGTCGGCGCCCAGGCGCCCGGCGATAGCGGGCAGATGATGAAGAAAATGCCTGATCATTCGGGAATGAAGATGTGACGAGCATGATCCGGACCTTCGGGAGACCGAACATGTCGACGCGAATCTGGCTGATTTTTCTGAGTGCATTTGCGGCAACGCCGGCGACCGCGCACGTCTTTCTCGAAGCCAAGCAGGCGACTGTGGGGGGATCGTACAAAGCCGTCTTCGCCGTGCCGCACGGTTGCGCGGGCTCGCCGACGGTGAAGATCCGGGTGCAGATCCCCGAGGGCGTGATCGCGGTGAAGCCGATGCCGAAGGCCGGCTGGAACGTCGATGTCGTCGAGGGCAAATATGCCGGCGAATACGACTATCACGGCACCAAGCTCTCCTCCGGCGTCAAGGAGGTGACTTGGTCCGGCGGCAAGCTGCCGGACAAGAACTATGACGAGTTCGTCATGCACACGGCCCTGACCGACACGCTCAAGCCGAACACGATTCTGTACTTCCCCGTCGTCCAGGAATGCGAGACCGGCGTCAGCCGCTGGATCGAGATTCCAGCGGAGGGAGCGGGGCATTCGCGCGAGGGCAAGTCACCGGCGCCGGGCGTAAAACTCCTGCCAAAACCCTGATGCGCCTGCTCGCCGCGCTGCTCCTCTTTGTCGGCTTCGCGACCGGCGCCTCGGCGCACGCGGCCCTCGTCGCGGTCGAGCCGCCGAGCGGCAGCATGCTCGCGAGCGCGCCGAAGACGGTGGAGCTGCGCTTCAACGAGGCGGTGACGCCGGGCGCGATCCAACTGATCGACGGCGCGGGCAGGGCGCGGGGTGATGTGCGCGTCAGCGCATCGGGCGAGACGATCTCGATTGCGATGCCGGCGGACCTGCCGCAGGGCACGGCGGTCGTCAGCTATCGCGTGATCTCGCAGGATGGCCATCCCGTCGCGGGATCGGTGATCTTCTCGATCGGCCGGCCGACGGGGACGCAACCTCCGGCAAACGCGGATAGCGGATTGAACGTGCTGATCTGGCTGACGCGGGTCGGTCTCTATCTTGGCCTGTTCGTCGGCGCCGGCGGCGTGTTCTTTGCGCGCTGCGTTGCGTGGTCGATGACCGGCATGGCCGTGCCGCGCATAGCGCTCGCGATCGGCCTTCCGAGCGCGGTTGCGTCCCTTGGTGCGCTGGGTCTCGATCTTCTTGGGCTGCCGCTGGCGGCTCTCGCGACGGTTGCTCCCTGGAAAGTCGCATTTGAGACTAGCGCCGGCCCCGCGCTGCTTGTTGCCATCGCTGCGATGCTGTTCGCGTTAATGGCGCTGCGCGGTACGGGGTATGCACGCGCTCTTGCTCTCATCGCCTTCGTCGGCGTCGGTCTGTCGCTCGCCATGACCGGGCACGCTGCTACGGCACCGCCCGAGGCGCTCACGCGGCCTGCTATCTTCCTGCATGGCCTCGCCGTTGCCTTTTGGATTGGCGCGCTGGTCCCGCTCGCTGCACTTGTGTCGAAGTCGCCAGCCGCGGCATTGCCTGTCGTGAACCGCTTTTCCCACATCGCCGTCCCGGTCGTTGGCGTTCTCGCATTGACCGGCCTCGCGCTCGCCTTCGTCCAGCTTGAAAAGCTGTCTGCATTGGTCGAGACCCGCTACGGCCTGATCCTCTCGATCAAGCTGGCGCTGGTCCTGGTGCTGCTGGCGCTTGCCGCGCTCAACCGCTTTCGCCTGACCCCGGCGCTCCCCGGGGATCACAAGGCCGCGCCAGCCCTCAAGCGCTCGATCCTGTTCGAATGCGCCATCGCGCTCGGCATCTTTGCCGTCGTCGCGGGCTGGCGCTTCACGCCGCCGCCGCGGACGATCGTTCCGGAGACGCCGCTCGCCATCCACATTCACACCGACAAGGCGATGTTCCAAGTCCTGGTCTCGCCGGGTAAGGCCGGGCTCGACGATTTCGTGCTCCAGCTCATGACCGGCGACGCGACGCCGCTGACCGCCAAGGAAGCGACGTTGACCCTGAGCCTGCCTGAACGGGGCATCGAGCCGATGGAGCGGAACGCTTCGCTAGGACCCGATGGCTACTGGCACGTGCGCAAGGTCGAGCTTCCCTTTGCCGGCCGCTGGCATATGCGGATCGACGCGTTGGTGACCGATTTCGAGATGATCACGCTGGAGGACGAACTCGAGGTGGGGCGCCCTGAATCCGGCTCTTCGACAGTTCAAGCTGAACCTGAAGTCGACGGAAAAATGACAGGAATTCCGTTGCCTTAGCGGCTTTTCCTCATTCCCGGTCTTGTGTTTTGGCTCCCAATCCGGTTTCACTGCAAGCCGTCACCTGATTCCTCGAGTATTGCCATGCGGTTGTCGCGGTTCTTTCTGCCGATCCTGAAGGAAAATCCGAAAGAGGCGGAAATTGTCTCGCATCGGCTGATGCTGCGCGCCGGCATGATCCGACAGGAGGCCGCCGGCATCTATGCCTGGCTGCCGCTCGGCTTTCGTGTGCTGAAGAAGATCGAGCAGATCGTGCGCGAAGAGCAGGACCGCTCCGGTGCGCTGGAGCTGTTGATGCCGACACTCCAACTCGCCGACCTCTGGCGCGAGAGCGGCCGCTACGATGCTTACGGTCCGGAGATGCTGCGCATCGCCGACCGCCACAAGCGTGAGCTGCTGTACGGGCCGACCAACGAGGAAATGATCACCGAGATCTTCCGTGCCTATGTGAAGTCCTATAAGAGCCTGCCGCTCAATCTCTACCATATCCAATGGAAATTCCGCGACGAGCAGCGCCCGCGCTTCGGCGTGATGCGCGGCCGCGAGTTCCTGATGAAGGACGCTTATTCGTTCGACCTTAACGAGGCCGCGGCGCGCGTTGCCTACAACAAGATGTTCGTGGCGTATCTGCGCACCTTCGCGCGGATGGGGCTGAAGGCAATCCCGATGCGCGCCGAGACCGGCCCGATCGGCGGCGATCTCAGCCACGAGTTCATCGTGCTGGCCGAGACCGGCGAATCCGGCGTTTTCATCAATCGCGACGTGCTGGACCTGCCGGTGCCGGGCGAGGACGTCGACTATGAGAGCGATTTGACGCCGATCATCAAGCAATGGACCTCGGTCTATGCGGCCACGGAAGACGTTCACGACGCCGCGCGCTTTGAGCAGGAAGTGCCCGCGGACAAGCGGGTGAACACCCGCGGTATCGAGGTCGGGCAGATCTTCTATTTCGGCACGAAGTATTCCGACGCGATGAAGGCGCTGGTTGCGGGTCCCGACGGTGTCGACGTGCCGATCCACGGCGGCTCCTACGGCGTCGGCGTCTCCCGCCTGCTCGGCGCCATCATCGAGGCCTGCCATGACGATGCCGGCATCAAATGGCCCGAGGCCGTGGCCCCGTTCCGGGTGTCGATTCTCAACCTCAAGCAGGGCGATGCCGCGGTCGATGCGGCCTGCGAGAAGCTCTATGCGGAGCTTTCCGCCAAGGGCGTCGACGTGCTCTACGACGACACCGACCAGCGCGCCGGGGCCAAATTCGCCGCCGCCGACCTGATCGGGATCCCCTGGCAGATCATGATCGGGCCGAAGGGGCTCGCCGACGGCAAGATCGAGTTGAAGCGGCGTGCCGACGGCTCGCGCGAGAATATGTCGCCTGCGGACGTGGTTGCGCGCCTCGCCGGCTGAATAGTGTTCACCGCGCGGTAATGGGCCGGCAATCCGGCCACAATTGACCCCGAATCATGGGATTATCAACCGATGGATGAACCCATGACCAAGACTGTACAGACCGCGCCTTTTGCGCCATTCGAGTGGATGCTGTCGGCGCGCTATTTGCGGGCGCGCCGCAAGGAGGGATTCATCTCGGTCATTGCCGGGTTCTCCTTTCTCGGCATCATGCTGGGCGTGGCGACGCTGATCATCGTCATGGCCGTCATGAACGGCTTCCGCAAGGAACTGCTCGACAAGATCCTGGGGCTCAACGGCCACATCCTGGTCCAGCCGCTGGAATCGCCGCTGACCGACTGGAAGGACGTCGCCGACCGTCTCAGCCAGGTCCAGGGCATCCGGCTCGCCGCGCCCGTGGTGGACGGCCAGGCGCTGGCGTCATCGCCGTGGAACGCCTCGGGCGTCCTGGTGCGCGGCATCCGCTCCGACGACCTCAACAACCTCACCTCGATCGCCAAGAACATCAAGCAGGGCTCGCTCGAGGGTTTTGACGACGGGCAGGGGGTCGCGATCGGCCGGCGCCTCGCTGACCAGTTGTCGCTGCACGCCGGCGACAGCATCACGCTGGTGGCGCCGAAGGGCGCGGTCACCCCGATGGGCACGACACCGCGCATAAAACCGTACAAGATCGCCGCGGTGTTCGAGATCGGCATGTCCGAGTATGATCTCGGCTTCGTGTTCATGCCGCTCGCGGAGGCGCAGGCCTATTTCAACCGCAGCAACGACGTCACCTCGATCGAGGTCTTCACCACCAATCCAGATCAGATCGTAGCGTTTCGCCAGGCCGTGACGGAGGCGGCGGGCCGGCCGGTGTTCCTGGTCGACTGGCGCCAGCGCAACTCGACCTTCTTCAACGCGCTCCAGGTCGAGCGCAACGTGATGTTCCTGATCCTCACGATGATCGTGCTGGTCGCGGCGCTCAACATCGTCTCCGGCCTGATCATGCTGGTGAAGGACAAAGGCAGCGACATCGCGATCCTGCGCACGATGGGAGCCTCGCAAGGCTCGATCATGCGCATCTTCCTGATCACGGGCGCCTCGATCGGCGTGGTCGGTACGATGGTCGGCTTCTTCGTCGGGCTGGTGATCTGCCTCAACATCGAGTCGATCAGGCAATTCCTGTCCTGGCTGACCAGCACCGAGCTGTTTTCGCCAGAGCTCTATTTCCTGTCGAAGCTGCCCGCCGAGATCGACATCGGCGAGACCTCGGCCGTCGTCATCATGGCGCTGACGCTGTCGTTCCTGGCGACGCTGTATCCGTCCTGGCGGGCCGCACGCCTCGATCCCGTAGAAGCGCTGCGGTACGAGTGAGGGGCTGATGGAGCAGCAGGGGGCGGAAGATGTACCGGTCATTTATCTCCACGAGATAAAGCGGCAGTACTTGCAGGGCGAGGTGCCGCTGACGATCCTGGACGGCGCCAAGCTCGCGCTGTGGGCGGGTCAATCCGTCGCGCTGGTGGCGCCGTCGGGCTCGGGCAAGTCGACGCTGCTGCACATTGCGGGGCTGTTGGAAGCTCCCGATTCCGGCGAGGTCTATGTCAATGGCGCGCCGACCTCACAACTGCCCGACATCGAGCGCACCCAGCTCCGCCGCACCGATATCGGCTTCGTCTACCAGTCCCACCGGCTGCTGCCGGAGTTTTCCGCGCTGGAGAACGTCATGATGCCGCAGATGATCCGCGGCCTGAAGAAGTCCGAGAGCGTCAAGCGCGCCAAGGAGATTCTTGGCTATCTCGGCCTCGGCGAACGCATCACGCACCGTCCGTCCGAGCTGTCGGGCGGCGAGCAGCAGCGCGTTGCGATCGCGCGCGCGGTGGCCAACGCGCCGCGGGTGCTGTTCGCGGACGAGCCGACCGGCAATCTCGATCCGCACACCGCGGACCACGTCTTCCAGGCCCTGATGCAGCTCGTCAAGGCGACCAAAGTTTCGATGCTGATCGCGACCCACAACATGGAGCTGGCCGGCCGCATGGACCGGCGCGTGTCGCTGTCGAACGGACAAGTGATCGAACTCGAATAAAACCATCGAGCTCGAGTAACGTCATCGAGCTCGAATGAAAAACGCGAAAACAACCCCATGCACAGTAGCCGGGCGTGGCCGGCTACGTCAGGCGTGACTTCCTCCAGCCATTTGACATGTCGGGCATATCAGCCGCGGCGGCGCATCGCCGCCGCAGAAGGCGATTTACGGCCGGATCACCGTTAATTTGAACGGACCGCCATTGGCTGCGGCGTGTTCGACCGCCTCGTTGGCATGGTCGAGATCGAAGGCCGTGGTCTCGTATTCGTCGAGCCGCAGCAGTCCGGCTCGCACCAGCGCGATCAGGCGGCTTGCTGCATCAGGCGGGTACATCCAGACGCCGTGGATGCTGATGCAGTTGCGCATGATCCAGGGGTAGGGCAGCTCGAGGCCCGCGCCGCCCGCCATGCCGACGCCACCCATCAGCACGACGCGGCCGTAAGCGCGCACCGTCATGATCGCCGCGCGCACGACGGTCGTGCTCACCGAGGGCGGCATGATGTCGAACACGCAATCGATCGGCCCGGGAGCCGCACGCTTCATGTTCTCGCAGTCGTCGTCCTCGTTGCCGGTGAGTTTGACCGGCCTCACGCGGTCGCCAAAGCGCCCGACGAGATCGGCCAAAATCTTGTCGTTGCGGCCGGGGGCGACCACGCAGGCCGCGCCCATCGCGAGCGCGACCGAGACCGCTGCGCTGCCGAAATTTCCTGTGGCCCCGCTCACCAGCACGGTCTCGCCGGGCTGAAGGTTGGCGGCAAGGAAGCCGCCATAGGGCACCAGCAGCGTCCCCAGCGCGCACCATTGCGTGGCTTCGTCGGACGTGATTTGGCCAAGGCGCTTCACGTTCTCCGTCGGCACGCGCATCTGCTCGGCAAACGAGCCGTGGCGAAAGTGCTTTTGCAGGAGCATGCCGCCGGGACCTGCGGCAGTCAGTCCCTGCAGGGCGATGTCGGGTGCAACGATTTCGTCGCGCGAGCGCACCGTCGGGTCGCAGAAGACCCAGTCCCCAACGCTGAGCTTCGTCGCGTCCGGGCCGATCGCACGCACCCGTCCGATGCCGCCAGGACCCGGGATGATCGGCAGGTCGAGCGCATAGTTGCGCATCCCGCTGAAGACCTCGTTCATGTAGGACAGCACGCGCGTGGCGACGACGTCGACGATCACCTCGCCGGTCCCGAGCACAGGGTCCGGGGCTTTCTCGATCGCAAGCGGGGATCCAAAGGATTTCAGTACGGCAGCTTTCATGATCTCACCTCAAAGCAGGGTGAAGCCGATATGCGCCGCCTTCCCAGGCGCAGGAAGGCCTGGTATTATCCTAGTATTGTCCAGGCCCTCCATCGAGGCACGTCATCATGGCCGATCCACGCCGCGTCGAATTCGGCGACTTCCTCAGGTCCCGCCGCGAAAAGCTGTCGCCGAAGACCGTCGGGCTTCCCGCTGGCCGGCGGCGCCGCACCGCAGGGCTCCGTCGCGAAGAGGTCGCGCAGCTCGCCGGCATCGGCGTCGACTGGTACATCCGCCTCGAGCAGGGCCGCACCGTCAGTCCGTCGGTGACCACCGTCGACGCGCTTGCCCGCGCGCTGCGCCTCAGCAAGACCGAGCATGCCCATCTCAAGGCGCTGGCGCGCGACGGTGACAAGCGCGCGTTCACGCGCGAGATCGTGCCGGCGCCCGTTCGGCGGATGATCGAGAGCCTGACGCAGCCGGCCTATGTCACGGGGCGGCGCTGGGACGTGCTGGCCTGGAACGAGGCGGCCGAGGAGGTCTTCGGGTTCGGACAATTGCCCGAGCAGGACCGCAACACGCTGCTGCTGGTGATGACGAACAAGCAGACGCGAAAGTTCTATGGTGCCGGCTGGAACGACGTCGCCAAGAGCATGGTCGCGATGTTTCGCGCCACCCACGACGTCTGGGCGGGCGATCCCGCCTTCACGGAGTTGCTCACGCGGCTGCGCGAGGGCAGTCCGGAATTCGTCAAATGGTGGGAAGCGCACGACATCCGCAGCACCGCCGCGGGCCTCAAGACCATGAACCACCCGACCAGGGGCGTGCTCCAGTTCGAACACACGAGCTTTCAGGCCAACGATGATCCCGCGCTGAAGCTGGTGATCTACACGCCAGTCCAAAGCGCGATGAGATTGGGATGAATCGTCATCGCGCTTTAGGTTATTGTTTGAACATGATCTTTCCGGAAAACCGCTGCACACTTTTCCGGATCATGCTCCAGGGCGTAGAACGCAAAGGCCAAGACCTTCGACGCGCAGGCTCGCGCGCTGCGTCTCAGCAAGACCCAGCATAGGCATCTGAAGGCACTGGCGCGCGACGGCGACAGGCGCGCGTTCACGCCCGAGATCGTACCGCCGTCCATTCGGCGGATGATCGAGAGCCTGAATCAGCCGGCCTGCGCCACCGGGCAGCAGATTGGGGAGGCCGCCGGCATATGTCCAGCGGCCTCCGCGCTTAATGTAGTTTGCGGGGCGGCGCCCCGACTAGAGATCGATGCTAACGGCAATGTTACGGCTCTGTAGTTCGGCAATCTTCATTCCGTCAGCCTGCACCTGCGCAAACTCCGGGTCCTTTGCCACGGCCTCCTGCACTTTGCCGTAAACCTCCCAACTGGAGTAGCGCGTCGCAACCAGCAACTCTCCTGTCCAGGCACCAGTGTGGAAACGGGAGAGCCGAAGAAATTCGGCACCATGTTTTTCAAAGATTTTCTTCGCCCGCCTGATAAGCTGGACCATTTCCTCGGCCTTGTCGGTCTTGAAGCGAGTAAATTGAACGATCGGCATGGAGCTACCTCCATAGTTGTGTAAAATTTCCAAGAAGCATGTATCGAGCAACGTGTGAGGAGCGAACCTCCAGTTCAATCTCGATAAAGGTTCGTCTTCAGCGGCTTGATCCTGGTTCAGGCTTCGTAAGCGGAAGCAACTCTGCCCTTTCTCGGCGGATGGGCTCGCATCGTCACTGGCAGGCAATTTTTCGCGCGGAGTGGTGTTCGCGGCGAACCTGAGAATTGCCGAGTTTAATCGACGTAACGCCTTCGAGTGCCAGAGGGGCTGTTCGAACGTCGCGATCGCGGCGAAGCGCGTTATGCACGCTGGTGGGCGGAGTTGCAGATTGAACCGTCGGACCCGTGGTGCTACGTTTCAGCCACGTCATTCCGTTTTCGGTTTGATGCGACGGGCTATCGGGCTTACGGACTGCCGCCCGTTCATTTGAAATTGGAATACTTGAGCCAATAGCGCCCCGCCTCCGGCCCCCCTTTTGAGTGCGGTCGGACAATGTTTTTTCATTGGCCTCCGTTCTTCTTCCCATTGACTCGGAGGCGGGTTCTTTCAGTCGAACTTTGCAACAAAGTCGATCTTCGACATGTGCATTCTGATAAGCCACGCGGATCGCGCCGCACTAGATCATCATCCGAACGCGGGGCGAAGCAGGCATTGCCTGATTGTTGCATTGCTCTGTGCCGCCCCCTTGTTTCAGTCCACGCTGCAGGCATGGGGACAATGCTCGGCGCGCGACGTCTTACAGAATCAACTGAAGCTCGGCAAAGTTCGTGCAGTTGATCTGCCGCAAAAAAACTCATCGGGGCCGCCCGCGATGTTCCGACATGGAAGACGATAGCGGTCGGCACCTTTGCCAATTCCATTGCGTTGCGCAATGCATTGGATTCCGTAGGTTGCAGTATTTGGCGGGCTGGCCGCGGAAGTTCTCGCTCGACCGGCCTTCACCGTCAGTTCCAACAAGACAGGCGTGGAGCTTGTAGTGGTGTCTGCGATCGAGCTTGGCTTCAAAACCGATAGCGTGCCGCTGGCCGTCATTTACGCGCGGGCCCGGCAACTTGGCTTTGAACTTGCGGCAGCGGAGATCGGTCCGCAATTGCGCCTTCAATATTTTGATCAGCCAATGGGCGAATTTCTCATCGTGGGAATGCAGCCAATCAAGACGTGGAGTGGAGAGCCGGTGGTTCTTAACGTGGCAAATGGCGGAGCCGGATTGATCCTGATCGGCCAGGACGGCAAGGACGACGCTGAAATACCGGCGACCTCTCGTTTTCTTTTCGTGCGGTCGCCCGAACTCAGCGGCGGGCTCGATACAGCGGCCGCTCTCCTGCCACCATGAGGACGAACCTACAAAATTCGAGCAAACAGTGGGTGTCCGCAACTGCCTCTCGTCTGGAGAGGCATCAACAGTAGGGAGTAGCATCATGCGCAGATTTGGATCTGTATTTATCTCGCTGTTACTATCAGCAATTCCTGCGACTGCGTCAGATCAAAATCTCAAAGAAGAAATTGGAAAGATAGGTTCTGCCTACGAGCAGTACTTCAACAACAAGGACGCCGCCGGGATTACGTCACTTTATACGAAGAGCTATATGCGTGTTACTGAAGACGGAGTCGTGGATAATACCAAGTACTATGAGAACGCGTTCAGAGCGGGAGTTAGTCGTCTCGAGGTAAAGATGACCGAGGTTGAGTCATTGTCAGAAAGCACGGCTCTGGTAACCGGCGAATCTCGCGTTACTGGCAAGAGCGAGACAGGTGCTCCCATAGACTTCACCGTTATTTGGACCGCTCTCGATGTTCGTGAGGACGGGCAATGGAAGATTCGCATGCTCACGTCGATTCCCAAGCCGCCGCCGCCCCAGCCGCAGCAGGCAGCAAGGTAACTCAAGACATAGCCTGCTTTGCTCGCAATAGTTCTCTGCACCACCTTAACTTAAAGGGAGCTAACGATGGTCATTTTACACGCAAACGTCGCATTGCTTTCAGTCGCGGTCGTTCTGATAACTACGGGTGTCCAGGCTCAGAGTATGCCGCCGGAAGGCGCCGTCTCGGTCATATTTACCGCCACGCCGATTCCTGCTCCCAAGCCGATGCCGATCGGCGGCGGCAGAGAGTTTGTTCTCATGAACCAAGCCATGGCAGCCTCAAACGAGGCGGGAATTCCTGTACTCAACAACATGGGCGGACGTTGTCAGCTCAGCCGCCTAACGGATTCATCGGCGAAGACCGCCGAAATTCATGGGTTCTGTACTTACGTCGACAAGGACGGCGATCAAGTGTTCGAGCAATGCGACTGGATGCCCGCATCCCCCAACAATTGCAACATAACCGGGGGGACCGGCAAATTCGAAGGTCTTCAAGCCGCGCTCGTCGTCACCATCGACCCTCTCAAGAGCAACTTCGATGGCATCAGTCAGGTCATTGGCCACAAGAAGGGGACGTACAAGTTCGTCAAGACGAACTAAGCCCGCCATGTCGATGCCGAACCTTGTTGTGTCTGGCTTTCCGTCCGGCATCGGTGTGATTTCGCGGACATGCAGGGAGCGGGGCGCCAGCATCGCCATAACCATGTCAGGGGCGATGCGGCCGCGCCAGACCCCGTACTTGCCGGCCTGCAGCGGAAACCCTGCGGTCTCCTCCGCTTTGCTTACGCGCAGCTAACATGCCTACAATTTCGCGTGTGTCGCGCGTACGATGCTCTTGTCAATTGAGCAGGTGCGGTTGGGTCCACCTGCCTTTTCCGGTCAAAGCCGCGCCACCTTGCCCGTCGCGCAGCGCCTGGAGCAACTTTTGGCGATCGATCCGAGACCGTTGGCCATCGCTCGACCGGGCGCATCGAGAGCATTGGCAACGTGCCGCCGCGCCGGTTCATGTCCCGGTTCATGGATTGAACTGCCTAGCGCAGTGATCTGAACGCCGCCCGCATCTCGGCGGCGAAGAGCTGCGGCTGCTCCCACGCAGCGAAGTGGCCGCCCTTTTCAACCTCATTGAAGTAATGGAGCGTCGGATAGGCGCGCTGCGTCCATGTCTTCGGCGCGCGATAGATCTCGGCAGGGAATACGCTCACCGCGACCGGCACCGTGATCTCCGTGGTCTTCTGCGCGGCGGAGCTGAAGTTGTTGTTGTTGTTTTCCCAGTAGAACCGGCTGGCCGACGCTCCGGTATCCGTGAGCCAGTAGAGCGAGATGGCATCCAGGATTTCGTCCTTGGTCAGCACGCGCTCGGGCTCGCCGCCGCTATCGGTCCATTCGGCGATCTTCTCGTACATGAAGGCCGCGAGTGTCGCGGGCGAATCGCAAAGCCCGTAGCCGATCGTCTGCGGGCGCGTCACCATCATCGCGCCGTAGGCCGCGCTTCGCGCGAAGAACTTGCTCAGGGTCTCGAAGGCCACGCGTTCCGGCTCAGGAAGTCCTGCAGGCGGCGGATCGCCGGCATTGATGCCCCTGACGTATTCGGCAGGCACAGTTGGCGGCATGTTGACGTGGATACCCAGAAGGCCAGCAGGTTTCTGACGGGCGAGCGCGTCGGAGATCACCGATCCATGGTCGCCGCCTTGGGAGACGTATCTGACATATCCCAGCCGCTTCATGAGCACGTCCCAGGCGCGCGCTACGCGGTCCGGGCCCCATCCGAGTTCGCGTGGTTTCGCCGAGAAGCCGTAACCGGGAATCGAGGGGATGACGACGCGGAAGGCGTCCTCGGCGCGCCCACCGTGCGCTACGGGATCGGTCAGCGGTCCGATGGTCTTGAGCATTTCGAGGATCGAACCCGGCCAGCCGTGCGTGATGATGATGGGCAGCGCGTCGGGATTGCGTGACCGGACATGGATGAAATGGATGTCGAGGCCATCGATCTCGGTGATGAACTGCGGCAGTGCGTTGAGCTGCTTTTCGATCTTGCGCCAGTCATAGGACTTGGCCCAGTAGCCGCAAAGAGATTGCAGCCGCGCGAGTTGCACGCCTTGCGAGATGTCGGGCACCGTCTCCCGGTCGGGCCAGCGCGTTGCTCCGATGCGCCGGCGCAGGTCATCGAGCGTCGAGTCGGGGATGTTGATATTGAATTTGCGGATGCTGGCGTCGCCGGCGGGGCTTGCGGTGCTTTCTGCGGCCTGAGCGGATGACGCGATCGAAGTGAGCGGAAAGGTAAGGCCAATGGTACCGACCAGCGACGATGCAACGAAGTCTCGCCGGCCGATTCCGTTGTTCGTGACAGACATGAACATTCTCCAGTTCTCTCGTCTGTGTTGTCGAGAGCGACAGGGGGATAGCATCGCTGAAATGTCATATGAACGGCGATTGCGAGGTCCGGTGCGTCACGTCGTGCGTTTTCGAAAGACCGGGCCGTCCGGCAAGAAGCATTTGCGCCGACGCGATTTGGCATGGGTCCTTCCGTTTGCAAGCCGGCTTCACAAGCGCTATGCCCCGGCTTTCGGAAGAGCCTGATATGACAATCTCGGATGACAACGACCTCACCAGCCTGAAAGAGATCGGACGCATCGTCGCCAACACTCTCGAGGCGATGGGCAAGGCGCTCGAGCCGGGCATGACCACCTCCGAGCTCGACCAGATCGGACGAACACTGCTGGAGGCTGCCGGCGCACGTTCGGCTCCGGAGCTGGCCTACGACTTTCCCGGGGCGACCTGCATCAGCGTGAACGAGGAGATCGCTCACGGCATTCCGGGTGAGCGACGGATCGCGCGCGGCGATCTTGTGAACATCGACGTGTCTGCCGAGAAGAACGGCTTCTTTGCGGATACGGGAGCGTCATTCGCCGTTCCGCCCGTAACCCGCGTGGTCGAACGTCTTTGCAGGGATGGAAGGCGCGCGATGTGGACGGGCCTGCGGCAGGTTGGAGCCGGCAAACCGATTGCCGGCATCGGTCAGGCCATCGGGACCTTCGCGCGGAAGAACGGTTACAGCCTGGTCAGGAACCTTGCTAGCCACGGTGTCGGCCTGTCGCTCCACGAGGAGCCGACGGAGATCGCGACATGGCCCGACCGCTCCGAGCGCCGTATCATGAGCGACGGCCTGGTGTTCACGGTCGAGCCATTCCTGTCCCTGGGCGCCGAGTGGGCACAGGATGGCGATGATCCGTGGACGCTCTACAGCAGCCCCGAAGCGGCGACTGTTCAATACGAGCACACCGTGATCGCCACTCGAAGCGGACCTTTGATCGTTACGATGGCTGATTGAGGAGGCGTCCTCAAGCCACCGGATCACTGGCGGCATCCGAACGGCTTCGATCATCCGGCGCCAACGGTGGCGCCAGTCTCGCCGGAGGATTCTCCGGTGCGGCCGCGTTGCTTCCTGAGCTGACATCGACCGGAGCAGATTCGGCTTCAGCAGATCTGGCGTCGCGATAGGCGACGATCCAGATCAGGAAACCCAGAACCGCCAGCGCGGCGCCGACTGGGCCGGTGGAGGTCCAGCCCAGCCCCTCGCGAATGGCGATGCCGCCGAGAAACGGGCCGAGCGCATTGGCGGTGTTGAATGCCGAATGGTTGAGGGCGGCCGCAAGTGCCTGCGCGTCTCCGGCGACGTCCATCAGCCGCGTCTGGAGAATGGCGCCGAGCGAGACGCTGGCGCCGATCGCGAAGACGTCTGCCGCCAGCAGCCAGGGATTGCCAGCGGCAAGCGGAAACACCAGCAGCGCAACTGCCGAGAATAACAGGATGACGCCCGCGGTCGGCATCAGCGCGCGGTCGGCAAAGCGCGGCACGAACAGATTGCCGAGCGTGGCGCCGATGCCGAACACGGCCAGAAAAAGCGGAATGACCGCGGGGCTGACCTTGGTCACCTCGATCAGCGTGGTCGCCAGGTAAGTGTAGACGGCGAACATGCCGCCGAAGCCTATGGCGCCGATCGCCAGCGTGATCCAGACGCGGCCGCTTCGCAGCGCTCCCAGCTCTCGCAGCGGATCGGACCGGCCTGCCTGGTCGCGTGGCGCGAACAGGGCGCACAGCAGGACCGTGAGCAACGCCAGCACCGACACGAGACCGAAGCTCGCGCGCCAGCCGACGGCCTGCCCAATCAGATTGGCCAGCGGCACGCCGATGATGGTGGCAGTGGTCAGGCCGAGCATCACCTGGCCGATCGCCTGCGAGCGGCGATGTTGCGGAACGAGGGAGGCCGCGACCAGCGCGGCGATGCCGAAATAGGCCCCGTGGGGCAATCCCGAGAGGAAACGCGCTGCGATCATCCAGCCAAAGCCCGGCGCCAGTGCGGTGAGGGCATTGCCGAGCGCGAACACGGCCATCAGGACCAATAGCTGCGCGCGCCGCGCCAATCGCGCGCCGAGCACGGCGATTAGTGGCGCGCCGAGCACGACGCCGAGCGCGTAGGCGCTGATTGCGTGTCCCGCGGTCGGCTCGTCGATCCCGAGATCGGCGGCGAAAAACGGCAGCAGGCTCATCGATGCGAATTCGGTGGTTCCGATCGCAAAGCCGCCCATCGCGAGCGAGAACAGGACGATGGCGAGATGAGGGGGTGCTGAGGCCGCGGTCGCGCGGGGCGAGGTCGCTCGGTGCGATGTCGTCATGTGTCCTGCAATGGTGGCGTCAACGGGAACCAGCCCAGCAAACGTCGCCACCCCTGCAAGATTTCTCTGTCGTACTTAAACCCGGATCAGTCGGCGTCAACACCGGAAGCTGAACGCTGGGCAGGCCGCATATCAGCGTCCCGATTTAATTGAGGCGCCTTGCGCGGCGAGGGGGCTTCTTCTGCGCAAAATACCGGTTCGCAATGCGCGTCGCCGACCGACCCACGGCCAAATACCTGCACCGCTCGTGCGAGGCGTAGCGGCAATCAAGGAGCGCGAAGCGAGCGCGACGCAGCTTAGCGCAGGAAATAGCCCGGCGGATAACCAGGCGTCTGCGCGTGCGGCCTGTTCTGGTAGGCGTAGGGATCATCGCTTTGGCCTGCGAAATACGGGTTCGCGATACAGGTGAGGGCGCGGCCCGACGAACTCGCCTGGCACTGCGCGTAACTGTCGAACGTGCAATTGCTGAGCCCCGGCCATTCATCGCCGGTGAGACAGAAGGCATGGTGAGTTCCGAACGCATGCGCCGGCGTGCTTCCGCCGGGCGCAAACGCAAATGTGGCGAGCGCGAGCGAAAATATGGCAGAAATGGGGAAAGCAATTCGTCTGCGCATTTCAATTCTCCAATCACGCGAATGTGCGCGCGATGTTGTTACGCGTGCATGCCGTATATGTCGTGTAACCGACATTGGAACTCGTGAAAACTCTTGTTTCAAAGGGTTTCCAGCGCGCCCTGATAAATCTTCATTAATGAAGCGCAGCCCTTTGGGGCGGACTGTGGCGTCGAGGTTACAGCAATTCCGTCGAGCGCTGGTATGAACGACGACACGGCCCGGGGGCCTCACGACAAAACTGGAACGGGAATCAAATGAACAAGAATCTGTTGCTTGCTGCTGTGAGCCTTGTCGCGCTCGGCGCGGCTGCGCCGGCGGTGGCTGCTGACCTCGCTGCGCGGCCTTACACCAAGGCGCCCGCGATGGTTGCCGCGATCTACGACTGGAGCGGCTTCTACATCGGCGTCAACGGCGGCGGCGGTTCCTCGCACGCGACGTGGGATCTGGTGGGCTTCGGCCGCGATGGTTCGCATGACGCGACCGGGGGCACGGTCGGTGGCCAGATCGGCTACCGCATGCAGTCGGGCCAGTGGGTGTTCGGCGTGGAAGGCCAGGGCAACTGGGCTGACTTCTCCGGCAGCCACGTTGGAGCGATCTCCGGCTTCACCAACAACGCAAAGATCGACTCGTTCGGTCTGATCACCGGTCAGGTCGGCTACGCCTGGAACAACGTGCTGCTCTACGTAAAGGGTGGTGCGGCGGTGGTTGGCACCAAGTACGACGCCTCTTTCGGCGGCGTGTCGCTTGCATCGGCCAACGACACTCGTTGGGGCGGCACGGTCGGCGCGGGCCTCGAGTTCGGGTTCGCTCCGAACTGGTCGGTTGGCGCCGAATACAACCACATCTTCCTGGGTGGCAACGATCAGAACCTGACCGGCGGCATCGGTGTTCTGCCGGTCCACGTCAAGCAGGACGTCGACATGGGCCTCGTCCGCCTGAACTACAAGTTCGGCCCCGGCCAGATGCTCGGCCGTTACTGAGCTTGATCGCTCCATCGAGCGGTTGATGAAAGCCCCGGCCTTGTGCCGGGGCTTTTTTATTGTTTGAATTCAGCGAGTTAACCATCGCTTTTCAAGATGGCGCAGACGGCTTGACTCCCAGGAACAAAATGAGAACAATGTTCTTCATACGTTCTGGTGATGGAGCAAGCCATGTTCAGGATTTTCGTCGAAGAAGCCGCCGCACTCGCCTCGATCGCGCTGTTCGTCGGGATGATCGCAATCTGGGCGCAGGTGATTCCGCAGCTCTAGACCCGCGGTTTTGTAAACCGGTGCTCGGCTCACGGGTGCCCCTTGGGGAAAAGCGGGACGACGCGACCGATCGGCCGCTCCGGCGTGGACTCTGAAGCGGTGAGACCCCACCATTGTGAGGCGAGTCGGCTTGGCGAATGCATGATGCCTCCGGTGCCGGCGACCGCTCCATCCATCTGCAAGAGGCCGTCACGCGACCATGCCGAGCGCCGGATTTGTCCACCTTCACGTTCACTCGGCCTATTCGCTGCTCAAGGGCTCGATCAAGATCGCCAAGCTCGCCGAGCTTGCGAAGAAAGACCATCAGCCGGCCTTGGCGCTGACCGATACCGATAACATGTTCGGTGCGCTGGAGTTCTCCGACAAGATGGCGGGCTCCGGCATCCAGCCGATCGTCGGCTGCGAGATCGCGATCGATTTCGGCGACCAGGATCCCAGTGCGCGCAACGCGCTTCTGCCCTCGCGCGTGGTACTGCTGGCCGCGCAGGAGCGCGGCTAACCGCAGCCTGATGCGGCTGAACTCGCGCGCGTTCCTGGAGACGCCCGACACCCATGCCTCCCACATCAAGTTTGACTGGCTGGAGGGCGAGACCGAAGGCCTGATTGTGCTGACGGGCGGTCCGGACGGGCCGATCTCGCTGGCGCTTGCCGCGGGGCAGGCCGAAATTGCCGCCTTGCGCTGCGAGCGTCTGGCCGGCCTGTTTGGCGACCGCCTCTACGTCGAGCTGCAGCGCCACAACACCGAGAAGGAGCGGAGGGTTGAAAGCAGCCTGATCGACATCGCTTACGCCAAGGGCCTGCCGCTGGTTGCGACCAACGAGCCGTATTTCGCCGCGACCGACGATTACGAAGCGCATGACGCGCTGCTCTGCATCGCCGGCGGGCGGCTGATCGCAGAGACCGAGCGCGAGCAGCTCACGCCCGACCACCGCTTCAAGACCCGCGCCGAGATGGCGGTGCTGTTCGCCGACATTCCGGAGGCGCTGGCCTCGACGGTGGAGATCGCCGAGCGCTGCTCGTTCCGCCCGATGACGCGCAAGCCGATCCTGCCGTTCTTCACGGTCGGCGCCGCCGCAAGCTCCGATGCCGCCGCGGTCGAGGCGGCCGAATTGAAGCGGCAGGCCGAGGAGGGGCTCGGCAACCGTCTGCAAGTGCACGGCCTGTCGCCGGGCACCACTGACGAGGACTACAAAAAGCGCCTGGCGTTCGAGCTCGACGTCATCATGCGCATGAAATACGCGGGCTACTTCCTGATCGTGGCCGACTTTATCAAATGGGCAAAGGGCCAGGGCATTCCGGTCGGGCCGGGCCGCGGCTCCGGCGCAGGCTCGCTGGTCGCCTGGGCGCTGACCATCACCGACCTCGACCCGATCAAGTTCGGCCTGCTGTTCGAGCGCTTCCTCAATCCCGAACGCGTCTCGATGCCGGATTTCGACATCGACTTCTGCCAGGACCGCCGCGGCGAGGTGATCAAGTACGTCCAGGAGCGCTATGGTCGCGACCAGGTCGCGCAGATCATCACCTTCGGTACGCTGCAGGCCCGCGGCGTGCTGCGCGACGTCGGCCGCGTTCTGCAGATGCCTTACGGTCAGGTCGACAAGCTCACAAAACTCGTGCCGCAGAATCCGGCCGCGCCCGTCACGCTGGCTGCCGCGATCGAGAGCGAACCAAAACTCCAGGCGTTCCGCGACGAAGACCCGGTGGTGGCGCGCGCCTTCGATATCGCCCAGCGCCTCGAAGGCCTGACCCGCCACGCCTCGACGCATGCCGCCGGCATCGTGATCGGCGATCGCCCGTTGAGCGAGCTGGTGCCGATGTACCGCGACCCCAAGTCGGACATGCCGGTCACCCAGTTCAACATGAAATGGGTCGAGCCCGCGGGCCTCGTGAAGTTCGACTTCCTCGGCCTGAAGACGCTGACCGTGCTCGACGTCGCGATCAAGCTGCTCAACCCGCGCGACATCCATGTCGATCTCGCCACGCTGCCGATCGACGATGCCGAAAGCTACCAGATGCTGGCGCGCGGCGAGGTGGTCGGTGTGTTCCAGGTTGAAAGCCAGGGCATGCGGCGCGCGCTGGTCGACATGCGCCCCGACCGGTTCGAGGACATCATCGCGCTGGTCGCGCTCTACCGCCCGGGTCCGATGGCGAACATCCCGACCTATTGTTTGCGCAAGCACGGCGACGAGGAGCCGGAATATCTGCACCCCGTGCTGGAGCCGATTCTCAAAGAGACTTTCGGCGTCATCATCTACCAGGAACAGGTGATGCAGATCGCGCAGGTGATGTCGGGCTATTCGCTCGGCGACGCCGACCTGCTGCGCCGCGCCATGGGCAAGAAGATCCGCGCCGAAATGGAGAAGCAGCGCGAGATCTTCGTTGCCGGTGCGGTGAAGAACGGCGTGCCGAAGGCACAGGCCGACACCATCTTCGAGCTCCTGGCGAAATTCGCCGACTACGGCTTCAACAAGAGCCACGCGGCGGCCTATGCGCTGGTGTCCTACCACACCGCCTACATGAAGGCGCATTACCCGGTGGAGTTCATCGCGGCGTCGATGACGCTCGATCTCAACAACACCGACAAGCTTTCCGAATTCCGCTCGGAGGCGCAGCGCCTCGGCATCAAGGTCGAGCCGCCGAACATCAATCGCTCAGGCGCGACCTTCGAGGTCGGCGACAAGACGATCTACTACGCGCTCGCCGCGCTGAAGGGCGTCGGCATTGCCGCTGTCGAGCAGATCATCGAGGAGCGGACGAAGAAGGGACTGTTCACCTCGCTCGCCGATTTCGCCGCGCGGGTCAATCCGCGCGCGATCAACAAGCGCGTCATCGAAAGTCTTGCCGCGGCCGGCGCCTTCGACATGCTGGAGCCGAGCCGGGCGCGCGTCTTCGCCGGTGCGGACGCGATCCTCGCCGCCTGCCAGCGCGCGCATCAGGCCGAGACGATCGGCCAGAACGACATGTTCGGCAGCTCGGCCGATGCGCCGACCGTCATGCTGCCGCAGATCGAGCCATGGTTGCCGGCCGAGCGGCTGCGCCGCGAATATGACGCGATCGGCTTCTTCCTGTCGGGACATCCGCTCGACGATTACGCCACCGTGCTGAAGCGGCTGCGCGTACAGTCCTGGGCCGAGTTCTCGCGCGCGGTGAAGACCGGCGCCACCGCCGGCAAGGTCGCGGCCACCGTGGTGTCGCGCATGGAGCGGCGCACCAAGACCGGCAACAAGATGGGCATTATGGGCCTGTCCGATCCGACCGGACATTTCGAGGCGGTGCTGTTCTCGGAAGGCCTCGCGCAATATCGCGACGTGCTGGAGCCGGGCGCTGCCGTGCTGCTCCAGCTCGGTGCCGAGCTCCAGGGCGAGGACGTGCGCGCCCGCGTGCTGCATGCCGAGCCGCTGGACGACGCCGCGGCCAAGACCCAGAAGGGCCTGCGCATTTTCGTGCGCGACACCAAGCCGCTGGACTCGATCGCCAAGCGTCTCGCCGGACCCGACATGGCGGCGTCGAACGGCGCGGCACCGAAAGTCGGCAGTCCCGGCACCGCGCCGCGCTCCAACGGCGACGGTGAGGTCTCGCTGGTGATGATGCTCGACCTCGAGACCGAGGTCGAGATGAAGCTGCCCGGCCGTTTCAAGGTCTCGCCGCAGATCGCGGGCGCCATCAAGGCGGTGGCGGGTGTCGTGGACGTGCAGCAGCTCTAGCAACACGCACGAAGTTGCAGCCGGTTGCATGTTTTGCGCGGGTGATGCTGCGGTCCCGTTGCAACCTGTCGCTGATTCCGGTTAGCATGCTCCCGGGGAAAATCTGGGGGCGTGATGCTATTGCGTGGGCTGGTGTTGCTCGTGGCTGCGGCATTGCTGTGCGGCTGTGAGACGGCGAGAAGTGGGCTCGGGTATTCGGAGGCGGTACGAAAGCTGGGTCCGCCGAAAGCCGGGCAGGCACGGGTCGTCGTGTTTCGCGAGAAGGGCTTCGGCGGCATCGGCGATCCGGACTGGGCATTTTCCCTCGACGGTACGCCGATCAAGGGCCTGAAGACCGGGACATATGTCTATGTCGATCGCCCGGCGGGCCAACACCAGTTCGTAGCAGAGGAGGCGGCGCTCGGCGTGACGCGCGTGGACTTCTCGGCTCAGTCCGGCCAGACCGTGTTCTTTGTTGCGCGCTTCAGTCAGCGCAAGAGCGCCATGATCGCGAACGCGAGCACTGGGCTGCTGGGCTGGGGTCTCACACTTGCGATGACGTCCGGCTATAAAAATCAGGGGCCGCTGGATTTCCTTCCCCTGGATGAACCGGCCGCCATGACGACAATCGCAGAGCTTCGCTTGGCGGAATAGGCCCGCGCGAAACTCGGGCGCCGGCCCGCACCGTCATTTGTGGTTTCGTCACATCGTTGCGGCTATGATTGCACCGATGCCGTTGGTCCATCGCGCCGGGAGGAACGTAACATGTGCGACAAATGCAATGAATCCCTACAGGAGAAGATCGTACCATCGCGGCGGTCCGCGATGTTGTTTGGTGCCTCGGCCCTCGGCCTCGCCTTGACCGGCAGGGCCTTCGCCAAGGAGACGAAAACGCCGCCCAAGCCGCAGAACGTGCTGTCGCCCGACGCATCATTGAAACGCTTGATGGAAGGCAATGCGCGCTATGTCGACGGCGTGGCGCGGCGTCATGATTTCAAGCACGAGCGCGAGGCGCTGGCAGGCGGGCAGAACCCGTTCGCTGCCGTGCTGAGCTGTGCCGATTCGCGCATCGCGCCGGAATATGCCTTCGACACCGGCCGCGGCGATCTGTTCGTCTGCCGCGTCGCCGGAAATTTTGCCGGCACCGAGACCATCGCCAGCATGGAATATGCGGTCGCCGTGCTCAACGCGCCGCTGATCCTCGTTCTCGGCCATGACGCTTGCGGCGCCGTCGATGCGACGCTGAAGGCGATCAAGGACAACAAGCCGCCGCCGGGCCACATCCCCTCGCTGGTCGATGCGATCGCGCCTGCCGCCAAGGTTGCGATGCAGCAAGGCGGGAACGTCCTCGACAATGCGATCCGGCAGAACGTGATCGACAACGTCGCGAAGCTGAAATCGGCGGCGCCGATCCTCAATGCGGCCGTGGAGCAGGGCAAGCTCAAGGTCGTGGGCGGCATCTACCGGCTCACGACGGGAACGGTCGAACTGATCGCGCAGGGCTGACGCGCTGATCGCCTCGCGCCGGTCCACCGTCGCGAGGCTGATGCGAGTCTGACGCAGGAGCTTGGCGCCGGCAACGGGCGCCATGCCTCCGCCTCAATCCAAGCCTTTCGTTATTTGGGCCTTTCGTTATTTAGCCCTTCGTTCAAGTGCCATTCAGCTGGCCGCGCGTCTGATGCGTGGCGGCACCTCAACAACAATAACGGGCAGCAAGCCATGCTTGGGACGCTCAGAGCCTTCATCTGCCTTCTCCTGCCGATCGCGGTTTTTGCCGCGGGCGCGCCGGATCCGGCGCGCGCTCAGCAGCAGGAAAAGCGCATCGCGCTCGTGGTCGGCAACGGCGCCTATGCCAAGTCGCCGCTGGCGACGACCGCGAACGATGCCGGCCTGATCGCGCAGACGCTGCAAGCGGCGGGCTTCGACGTTGTCGGCGCCCGCGATCTCGACGGCGACACGCTGCGCAAGAGTTTTCGCGACTTCATCCAGAAGGCGCAGGCCTCCGGCCCCGGCACCGTCGCGATGATCTATCTCGCCGGCTACGGCGTGCAGCTTGCGGGTGAGAACTATTTCATCCCGGTCGATTCCAACATCACCCGTGACACCGACATTCCGACCGAAGGCCTGCGCATCAGCGATTATGCGCGGCAGCTCGCTTCCGTTCCGCTCAAGGCCAACATCGTCGTGCTCGATGCAGCGCGGGCGCAGCCCTTCGTCGAGGGCGGCCAGCCGATCGCGAGCGGGCTTGCGTTGGTCGAGCCCGATCCGAACATGCTGATCGCCTTCAATGCCGCGCCCGGCACGGTGGCGCCGGAGGAGCCGGGGCCATACGGCATCTACGCACAGTCGCTGGCGGAGATGATCCGCACCGGCGGCCTGCCGCTGCCTGATGTGTTCGATCGCGTTCGCCTGCGCGTCAACGAGGCCAGCAAGGGCGCGCAGGTACCCTGGAACGAGCAGAAGATATCGGCGCAGTTCTCGTTCTTCGAGCGCGGGCCCGACGCGCCGCCGCCGGAGGCCGCGCCCGACCAGGTCGCCGCGATGCGTAACAAACCGATCCGCGATCTCGGCGTACAGGATGCCTACGCCGCCGCGCTCGCGCGCGACACACTGCCGGCCTATGAGGAGTTTCTCGGCGCCTATCCGAATGATCCGATGGCCAAGCGCGTGATGGCGATCGTCGCGGCGCGCCGCGAGGCGATCACCTGGCGGCGGACCTATCGGACCGATACGCCGGAAGCCTATTGGTCGTATCTGCGTCGCTATTCGCGAGGGCCGCATGCGGCCGACGCGCGCCGTCGCCTGGCGATCCTGACCGCGCCGGTCGAGCCGCCGCCGAGCTTTGCGATGATCGACTATGACATACCGCCTCCG
This sequence comes from Bradyrhizobium sp. LM2.9, assembly GCF_054056555.1. Taxonomy (NCBI): domain Bacteria; kingdom Pseudomonadati; phylum Pseudomonadota; class Alphaproteobacteria; order Hyphomicrobiales; family Nitrobacteraceae; genus Bradyrhizobium; species Bradyrhizobium sp. LM2.9. The sequence continues at coordinate 2,343,021 of NZ_JBSRYJ010000002.1, read as the reverse complement.
CCGCCGGAGGAGATCGTCTATGTCGACCGTCCGGTGCTGTATTTCAGCGATCCCGATTTTGGCTTCGCGCCGCCGCCGCCGTCGCCGATCTACTATCTGCCGCCGCCGCCGCCGGATTTCGTCGTGCTGTCGCCGCCAATGCCGGTGCTCGGCCTGTTCGTGCTGCCGCAGCCGGTGTTCGTGCCGATCCCGGTGTTCGTCAGACCGCCGATCTATGTCGCGCCGCCGCCGAACAACATCATCTACCAGAACATTCACAACACCACGGTCATCAACACCGTCATCAACCGGCCGCAGGCATTGCCGGCGGGTGCGGGGCCGGGGCCCGGACCGGGCAATCTCGCACCAGCCGTTGCCGGCCGGGCCAGCCCGGCCGGTCCCGCCGTGCCGCAGGCGGTCGCGCAGCGCGCCGCCCTGATTCAGCAGGGTAAGGCGCCGATGCCGCCGAGCGCGACGATGCAGCCGACGGCAAGGCCAAGGCTAGCTCCGGCGACGCCGGCCAATGTCGCGCCGACCGCGGCACCGATCGGAGCGCCAACCGCTGCTCCATCGGCCAGGCTGCCCCAGGCCAATACACTGCCGGTTCCAGGGAGCCATGGCGGGCCGCCGACGCCACCAGCGGGGGCAGGGCCTCTGCCGGGCGGCAGACCTGTACCTCCGACGGCGACTGCACCCGGCGCGCCGCTGCCGACGCATCCGGGGGCGCCGACGACTGCTGGTCCCGGTACCGCTCTGCCGGCTCATCCCGGTGCGCCAACCGCCGCGGCGCCGCCGACGGCTAAGCCCATCACTGCAAATCCGGCCGCTGCGGCCGGCCAATCGCCGAAGCCGCCGGTGGCCCAGCCCGGGACCGGGCCCGGGGAGCATGGCAAGTCCGCGACCCGCAACCCGGCTGGCACGCCGCCTGCTGCCCGCACGCCTCCCGGCGCAGCTGGACGACCGGTCACCCCGCCGCCCTCTGCCGCGCGCGAGCCGATCAGGCCCCAGAATCAGCCGTCGGCTACTCCCGCGCAGGCCGCCCGGCCGTCGGCATCACCACCGCGGCCTCAGGCCGTGGCGAGGCCGACTCCACCGCCGGCCGTGGCGCGTCCGGCACCGCCGCCTCCGCCGCGTGTTGCAGCGCCGCCGCTGGCCCGGGTGGCTCCCCCCGTCGCGGCCGCTCGGCCAGCGCCGCCGCCAATGGCCCGACCCGCGCCGCCGCCACCGGTAGCCCGGCCGGCGCCACCGCCGCCGCCCCGGATGGCCGTCGCGCCACCGCCGCGCCCGGCAGCACCTCCGCCGCGTCCCGCGGCCCCGCCGCCGGCGGCAAAGAAATGCCCGCCGAACCAGCCCAGATGCTAGTCGCGGGCCAGGGCGCAGCAGGGTCTTTACGGAAGAGGGCCTCTCGCGGGCGAAAACCGCCGCAGAATGGCCCTTATTTCCTTGCTTCTGGCCGGAATCGCGCTATACAGCGCGCCATCTCACACGGAAGCATGGCTCACAAGGCCGTCCGGTGGCAGCCGGGGCGACAACGCTCCGTTTTGCTCACACGCTTCCGGAGGAACCAACCGGAGAATTAGAACGATGGCACTACCTGATTTCACTATGCGTCAGCTCCTCGAAGCCGGCGTGCACTTTGGTCACCAGTCTCACCGCTGGAATCCGAAAATGGCTCCTTTCATTTTCGGCGCTCGCAACAACATCCACATCGTCGACCTCGCGCAGACCGTGCCGTTGCTGCATAACGCCTTGCAGGCGGTCAGCGACACTGTCGCCAAGGGCGGTCGCATCCTGTTCGTCGGCACCAAGCGCCAGGCGCAGGACGGCGTCGCCGACGCTGCCAAGCGTTGCGCGCAGTACTTCGTCAATTCGCGCTGGCTCGGCGGCACGCTGACCAACTGGAAGACGATCTCGGGCTCGATCAAGCGCCTGCGTCATCTCGACGACGTGCTCGCCGGTGGCGATGCCTCCTCCTACACCAAGAAGGAACGCCTGACGCTTCAGCGCGAGCGCGACAAGCTCGACCGTTCGCTCGGCGGCATCAAGGACATGGGCGGTCTGCCCGACCTGATCTTCGTGATCGACACCAACAAGGAAGACATCGCGATCCAGGAAGCCCAGCGGCTCAACATCCCGGTCGCCGCGATTGTCGATACCAATTCGGATCCGAAGGGCATCACCTATGTGGTGCCGGGCAATGACGACGCCGGCCGCGCCATCGCGCTTTATTGCGATCTGATCGCGCGTGCGGCGATTGACGGCATCTCGCGTGCCCAGGGCGATTCCGGCGTCGACGTCGGCGCTTCGGTTCGGCCGGCCGCCGAAGAGCTGCCGGTCACGAGCGGCTTCCAGGGCCTCGCCGGTCCGCGCGGCACCTCCGACGACCTCAAGAAGCTCCCGGGCGTGTCGGGTGCGATCGAGAAGAAGTTCAACGACCTCGGCATCTTCCATTTCTGGCAGCTCGCCGAGCTCGATCACGACACCGCGCACAAGATCGGCGAAGAAGTCGGTCTGCCGAGCCGGGCCGATGCCTGGGTGGCCAAGGCCAAGGCGCTGACCGCGGAAGCGGAATAGTCAAAAGAGCGATGGGTTGGCCGGATAAGCTCCGGCCACCATTTCAGTTGACGCGAATTCCTGAGATGGACCGCGGCGGGGCAATTGAATGCCACGCCGCGGCGAACCGGCAGGCAAAAAGGATTTTCAACGATGGCAACGATCACAGCTGCGATGGTCAAGGAGCTGCGCGAGTCGACCGGCGCGGGCATGATGGACTGCAAAGCCGCGCTGACCGAAAACGACGGCAACATGGAAGCGGCGCAGGATTGGCTGCGCAAGAAGGGCCTGTCGAAGGCCGCCAAGAAGTCGGGCCGTGTCGCCGCCGAAGGCCTGATCGGTGCGCTCACCAAGGGCACCAAGGGCGTCGTGGTCGAGGTCAACTCCGAGACCGACTTCGTCGCGCGCAACGGCCAGTTCCAGGGCCTCGTCAAGATGATCGCCCAGGTCGCATTCGACGTCGGCGCAGATGTCGAGAAGATCAAGGCCGCCAAGGTCGGCGACGTCACGATCGAAGCCGCGATCAATGACGCGATTGCCACCATCGGCGAGAACATGACGCTGCGCCGCGCAGCTTCGCTCGAAGTGAGCCAGGGCGTGGTGTCGAGCTACGTCCACGGCGCCGTCGTCGAGGGCGCCGGCAAGATGGGCGTGATCGTGGCGCTGGAATCGCCGGGCAAGGTCGATGAGCTCGCAACGCTCGGTCGCCAGATCGCGATGCATGTCGCGGCCGCCAATCCGCTGGCGCTCGAACCGTCCGGTCTCGATCCGGCGGTCGTTAAGCGCGAGAAGGACGTGCTCGCCGACAAATATCGCCAGCAGGGCAAGCCCGAGAACGTGATCGAGAAGATCGTCGAGTCCGGTCTCAAGACCTACTACAAGGAAGTCTGCCTGCTCGAGCAGGCCTTCATCCACGACACCGGCAAGTCGGTGGCGCAGGCGGTGAAGGAAGCCGAAGGCAAGGTCGGCGGCGCGGTGAAGATCGCGGGCTTTGTGCGCTATGCTCTCGGTGAGGGAATCGAGAAGCAGGAAAGCGACTTCGCGGCCGAGGTCGCCGCGGTCAGCGGCAAGAAGTAAGCGCCGGAACGTTCCTTCCGGCGTGCCGCCGGAAGCGGCGCCCGGACAAGGAAAGTGCTCATGACTGATCCGGTCTATCGTCGCGTCGTGATCAAGCTGTCCGGCGAATATCTCGCGGGACAGCAGGGTTTTGGCATCGACCAGCCGACCATCGACCGGGTCGCGGACGATCTGATCGCCGCCCGCCAACTGGGCACCGAGGTTGCGGTCGTGATCGGCGGCGGCAACATCTTTCGCGGCGTCGAGGTGTCCTCGCGCGGCGTGTCGCGCCCGACAGGCGACACCATGGGCATGCTCGCCACCATGATGAACTGCCTCGCGCTGGAGGCGACGATCGAGCGCAAGGGAACGCCGGCGCGCACGCTGTCGGCCTTCGTCATGCCCGAGATTTCCGAGCTTTTCACCCGCACCGTGGCGCACAAATACCTCGCCGAGGGCCGGATCGTGCTGCTCGGCGGCGGAACCGGCAATCCGTTCTTCACCACCGACACGACCGCAGTGCTGCGCGCCGCCGAAATCGGCGCCGAGGCGGTGCTGAAGGCAACCAATGTCGACGGCGTCTACTCGGCCGACCCGAAGAAGGATCCGACGGCGACGCGATTCGACCGTCTGACGCATTCGCAGGCGATCGAGGGCGGCTACAAGGTGATGGATGCGACCGCCTTCGCGCTTGCCCGCGAGACGTCGCTGCCTATCATTGTGTTCTCGATCGCGGAGCCGGGTTCGATCGGCGCTATACTGCGTGGCGGCGGCCACGGAACCATTGTCGCCGGCTGACGGCTCGTCGTTGCGCCCTGAGAGAAGGGTGCGGAGAGGTCGCCGGGATTTTGAAGGAGAAACGTGATGGCCACGGATAATTTCGACCTCAACGAAGTGAAGCGCCGCATGCAGGGCGCCGTCCAGTCGCTCAAGCACGAACTTGGCGGCCTGCGCACCGGCCGCGCCTCCGCCTCGATGCTCGACCCGGTGCAGGTCGACGCCTATGGCACCCACATGCCGCTGAACCAGCTCGCCACCGTCAGCGTGCCGGAGCCGCGCCTGATCTCGGTGCAGGTCTGGGACAAGTCGATGGTCAAGGCGGTGGAAAAGGCGATCGTCGATTCCAATCTCGGCCTGTCGCCCGCGACCGAAGGCCAGGTGCTGCGCCTGCGCATTCCCGAGCTCAACGAGGAGCGCCGCAAGGAGCTCGTCAAGGTCGCGCACAAATACGCGGAAGCCGCCAAGGTCGCTGCGCGCCATGTCCGCCGCGACGGCCTCGACGTTCTCAAGAAGCTCGAGAAGAATCACGAGATGTCCGAGGACGATCAGAAGCGTCACTCGGACGAGGTGCAGAAGGCGACCGACGGCACGATCTCCGAGATCGACCAGTTGCTGGCTGCCAAGGAAAAAGAAATCCTCACCGTCTAAAGCGCGATGGATCGCGCTTTAGGTTATTGTTCGCGCATGATCATTTCGGAAAACTGCTTCGCACTCTTCCGGATCATGCTTTAAGGCAGCCTCATGTCCAACGCCGCCGCGCCAGCAACGGAAGGACCCGATCGGTCCGAGGCGCCTGCGCATGTCGCCATCATCATGGATGGCAACGGGCGTTGGGCGGCCGCGCGCGGCTTGCCGAGGGCGGAAGGCCATCGCCGCGGCGTGGAGGCCCTGCGCCGTGTGGTTCGCGCGTCGCATGAACTCGGCATCCGCTATCTCACCATCTTCTCCTTCAGCTCGGAAAACTGGTCGCGCCCGGCGAGCGAGATCGGCGATCTCTTCGGCCTGTTGCGCCGCTTCATCCGCAACGATCTGGCGAGCTTGCATCGCGACGGCGTCAAGGTCCGCATCATCGGCGAGCGGGACGGGCTGGACGGCGACATATGCGCACTCCTCAACGAGGCCGAGGAACTGACGCGCGACAACACGCGCCTCACGCTCGTCGTCGCCTTCAACTACGGCTCGCGGCAGGAGATCGCGAAGGCGGCACAGAAGCTCGCGCGCGAAGTCGCCGAGGGGCGGCGCGATCCCGCGACGATCGATGCCGAGACACTGGGAGCGCATCTCGACGCGCCCGACATTCCCGATCCCGATCTCATCATCCGCACCAGCGGCGAGCAGCGGCTGTCCAACTTCCTGATGTGGCAGGCCGCCTATAGCGAGCTTGTCTTCGTGCCGATTCACTGGCCCGATTTCGACAAGGCGACGCTGGAAGGTGCCATCGCCGAATTTGCCAGGCGCGAACGCCGTTTCGGCGGCCTGGTCGCGAAAACCGCCTCGTGAGCGAACCCGACTCCGCACCGGCCGGCTCTCAGCCTGCCCCGAGCAATCTCGTGATGCGGGTCCTCGCAGCGCTGGTGCTGGCGCCGCTCGCCATTGCACTCGCTTATGTCGGCGGTTGGTTGTGGGCGCTTCTCGTCACCCTGGTATCGATCGGACTGTTCGCGGAATGGCTGATGGTGGTGGGCGCGGGATCGGTCGCGCTGACCGCCGCAGGGACCATCGTCATCGCCTTGATGGGATCCTGCGTCGCCTTCGGCGCGCTGAAGACCGCAATCATCATCGGCCTCATTGGCGGTGCGATCGTGACGGCGATCGCGCGGGGCAAGTTCGTCTGGGCGGCCTCCGGATTCGCCTATGCATCGGCGGCGCTGCTGGCCTCGATCCTGCTGCGGCAGGATCTCGTGAACGGCTTCGCCGCGCTGATGTTCGTGCTGCTGGTGGTGTGGGCGACCGATATCGGCGGCTATTTCGCCGGCCGAAGCATCGGCGGACCGAAGCTGTGGCCGCGGGTGAGCCCGAAGAAGACCTGGTCAGGGGCGCTCGGCGGCTTTGCCGCGAGCCTTCTGGTTGCGGCCGGCTTTGCCGCTTGCGGGCTCGGAAAGATGGTTCCATTGCTGCTCGTCAGCGCCATCCTGTCGGTCGTGTCGGCCTCCGGGGACCTCTTCGAATCCGCGGTGAAGCGGCGCTTCGATGTCAAGGATTCCAGTCACTTAATTCCCGGCCATGGCGGGCTATTGGACCGTCTGGACGGTTTTGTCGCTGCCATCCTGGTGGCATGGATTATCGGTTTCCTCCGCCATGGTGTGCATAGCGCCGGAAGCGGTCTTATGGTTTGGTGAGGACATGAGCGCGGTTCCATTGCGTAACAACAAGGCTGCGGCGTCGACCGTCCGCAGCGTCACGGTTCTCGGCGCCACCGGTTCGATCGGCGACAGCACGATGGATCTGCTGCGCGCCTCTCCCGAGCGCTACCGGGTCGAGGCGCTGACGGCGAACAGCAATGTCGCAGCGCTGGCGAAGCTCGCGAAGGAGTTTTCCGCGCGCTTCGTCGCGATCGCCGACACCTCAAAGTTTGCCGAGCTCAAGGATGCGCTCGCGGGCACCAGCACCGAATGCGGCGCCGGCGAAAGCGCTGTGATCGAGGCCGGCGCGCGTCCGGCCGATTGGGTGATGGCCGCCGTGAGCGGCGCCGCCGGATTGAAGCCGGCACTGGCGGCGGTCGATCGCGGCGCGCATGTCGCGCTCGCCAACAAGGAATGTCTCGTCTGCGCCGGCGATTTCTTCATGCAGCGCGCGGCGAAAGCGGGCGCCTGCATCCTGCCGGCCGATTCCGAGCACAACGCGCTGTTCCAGGCGCTCGGCTCAGGCAATCGCGACGAGCTCGTCCGTGTCATCATCACGGCCTCCGGCGGCCCGTTCCGGACCTGGAAGCCGGCCGACATCGAGCAGGCAACCCTCGAGCAAGCCCTGAAGCATCCGAACTGGAGCATGGGCCAGAAGATCACGATCGATTCCGCCTCGATGATGAACAAGGGGCTCGAGGTGATCGAGGCCTCCTATCTGTTCGCGCTGAGTCCGGACGAGATCGACGTCCTCGTGCATCCGCAGTCGATCATCCACGGCATGGTCGAGTTTTCCGATCGCTCGGTCGTGGCCCAGCTCGGTGCGCCCGATATGCGCACGCCGATCGCGCATTGTCTCGGCTGGCCCGACCGCATCAAGGGGCCGGCTGCCAAGCTCGATCTGGCCAAGATCGGCCAGCTGACCTTCGAGGCGCCGGATTTCGAGCGTTTCCCCGGGCTGCGCCTGGCTTTCGATTCGCTTCGGACCGGGAAGGGCGCCACCACCGTCTACAACGCCGCCAACGAGGTCGCGGTCGCCGCCTTCATCGCCGGCAAGATCCGGTTCGGCGCGATTGCCAGGCTGGTGGAAGCGACGCTGGACGACTGGATCCGGAGCGGGAACCAGGCCCCGCTGACGTCAGCCGACGATGCAATCTCTGTTGACCATGTTGCGCGAAATAGAGCTGCCGCCCTATTGCCTCAAATTGCCTTAAAGGCATCCTAGATGGTTCGCGACCAGGGCCTTGCGGCGCTGGATGAGGGAATTCGATGATCGACTTTTTCGTCCATAGTTTCAATACGTTGAGCCATGGACTCCTTGGCTATGCGGTTCCCTTCCTGTTCGTCCTGACCATCGTCGTGTTCTTCCATGAACTCGGCCATTTTCTGGTCGCGCGCTGGGCGGGCGTTCGCGTGTTAACTTTTTCGCTCGGCTTCGGACCTGAGCTGGTCGGTTTCAACGACCGCCATGGCACCCGCTGGAAGATCTCGGCGATTCCGCTCGGCGGCTATGTCAAGTTCTTCGGGGACGAGAGCGAGGCTTCGACGCCGTCCTCCGAGAAGCTAGCGGCCATGACGGCCGAGGAGCGCGCCGGCAGCTTCCATCACAAGAAGGTCGGCCCGCGCTCCGCCATCGTTGCCGCCGGACCGATCGCTAATTTCATTCTGGGCGCGCTGATCTTCGCCGGCATGGCGTTGTATTACGGCAAGCCGAGCACGATCGCGCGTGTCGACGGTGTCGTCGCCGACGGCGCTGCGGCGACAGCCGGCTTCAAGATCGGCGACGTCGTCGTCCAGATCGACGGCAAGCCGATCGAGAGCTTTGCCGACATGCAGCGAATCGTTGCGATGAACGCCGGTTCGGCGCTTGCCTTCGAGGTCAAGCGGGACGGCAGCATCGTGTCGCTGACCGCGACCCCGGCACTGCTGGAGCGCAAGGATCCCTTCGGCAACAGCCATCGCCTGGGCGTGCTCGGCATCGAGCACAAGTCTCAGGCGGGCGAAGCCTCGACTTCGCCGGTCGGCGTCGGCGAAGCGCTCAAGATCGGGGTTGAGCAGGTCTGGTTCATCATCACCAGCACCTTCAAGTTCCTGGGCGCGCTGTTCGTCGGAAACGGCAATCCGAACGAGGTGAGCGGTGTGCTCGGCATTGCGAAGATGTCGGGGCAGGCGGCCAGCGCCGGGTTCCAATTCGTGATCAACCTGTGCGCGGTGCTGTCGGTGTCGATCGGCCTGTTGAACCTGTTCCCGATCCCGCTGCTCGATGGCGGTCACCTCATGTTCTATGCGGCGGAGGTGGCCCGTGGGCGGCCCCTGTCCGAGCGGACTCAGGAGATGGGATTCCGAATCGGGCTGGGTTTGGTGCTGATGCTGATGGTGTTTGCCACCTACAACGACATCCTGCGGATGGCCGCATCCTGATAGGGCTTTTTTGTGGCGTTGCTGGGCGTTGCTCTTGGGCAACGTCTTGGAATGAAAATGAAATTACGGCGCGCTCGGCCGTTTGCGGCGTCGTTTAAATTGGCTACAAGCGGCTTGAACTTGGGGAATCTCCAGACCGGCGTTGGGGTTGGGTCTGGTGCGGAATGATAAGGGCGCGCTGCGCAATGAAGTTTGGACTGCGACTCCGGGGGGGCTTGCTCGCAACCCTGATCATGTTCGGCGCGCCGGTGCTTGCCCCGGTTGGGGCTGCTTTTGTGTCTTCGTCTGCGCTCGCTCAGACCGTGCAGTCGATTTCCGTTGAAGGAAATCGCCGTGTCGAGGTGGAGACGATCCGCTCCTATTTCAAGGCGGGTCCCGGCGGTCGCCTGGATCAAGGTGCCATCGACGACGGCCTCAAGGCGTTGATCGAGACCGGTCTGTTCCAGGACGTCAGGATCAACCGCGGTGCCGGTGGCCAGATCGTCGTCTCCGTGGTGGAAAACCCGGTGATTGGCCGCATTGCCTTCGAGGGCAACAAGAAGATCAAGGACGAGCAGCTCACTGCCGAAGTCCAGTCCAAGGCCCGCGGCACCTTTTCCCGGGCCATGGTGCAGTCCGACACGCTGCGAATCGCTGAAATCTATCGCCGCTCCGGCCGCTACGACGTTCGCGTCACCCCTGAGATCATCGAGCAGCCCAACAACCGCGTCGACCTCATCTTCACGGTCGAGGAGGGCTCCAAGACCGGCGTCAAGTCGATCGAATTCGTCGGCAATAGCGCGTTCTCGTCCTACCGCCTGCGCGACGTCATCAAGACGCACGAATCGAACCTGCTGAGCTTCCTCGCCAGCAGCGACATTTACGATCCCGATCGCGTCGAAGCCGACCGCGACCTGATCCGCCGCTTCTATCTCAAGAACGGCTTCGCCGACGTCCAGGTCGTGGCCGCGCTCACCGAATACGATCCGGAGAAGAAGGGCTTCAACGTCACCTTCAAGATCGAGGAAGGCTCGCAATACCGCGTCGGCGCGATCGACTTCCGCTCCAGCATTCCGAACTTCGATCCCACCTCGATGCGCAACTATTCGCGCATCAATGTCGGCTCGCTCTACAACGTCGAATCGGTCGAGAAGTCGGTCGAGGAGATGCAGATCGAGGCCTCGCGCCGCGGTTATGCCTTCGCCGTGGTCCGTCCCGGCGGCGACCGCAACTTCGAGGCGCACACCGTGTCGGTCGTGTTCAACATCGACGAGGGCCCGCGCACCTATATCGAGCGCATCAACCTTCGCGGCAACACCCGCACGCCGCGACTACGTGATCCGTCGTGAGTTCGACGTCTCTGAGGGTGATGCCTACAACCGCGCGCTGGTCGACCGTGCCGAGCGGCGCTTGAAGAACCTCGACTATTTCAAGAGCGTGAAGATCACGACGGAGCCCGGTTCGTCGAGCGACCGCGTGATCCTGCTCGTCGACATGGAAGAGAAATCGACCGGCGACTTCTCGGTCTCGGGCGGTTATTCCACCACCGACGGAGCGCTGGCCGAAGTCTCGGTTTCCGAACGCAATTTGCTCGGCCGCGGCCTGTTCGCCAAGGCGTCGGTGACCTATGGCCAGTACGCCCGCGGCTATTCGCTGTCGTTCGTCGAGCCCTATCTGCTCGACTATCGTGTTGCGCTGGGTCTCGACTTCTATCAGCGCCAGCAGCTGTCCAACAGCTACATCTCCTACGGCACCAAGACGCTGGGCTTCTCGCCGCGCCTCGGTTTCGCCTTGCGTGAAGATCTGTCGCTGCAGCTGCGCTACTCGATCTACCAGCAGGAAATCACGTTGCCGTCCTACCTCGCGAACTGTAACAATGTGCAGACGCTGCCTGATGGCACTCCTAATCCTGCCTTCAATCCGAGTCCGGCCTTTGCCAACTCCATTGGCATGAGCCTTGCCTCGACCAACGGCCTCGGCTGCTACAGCGACGGTGAAGCTTCGCTGCCGGTGCGCAAGGAGCTTGCGGGCGGCAAGACCCTGACCTCGGCGCTCGGCTACACGCTGACCTACAACACGCTGGACAACAACAAGAACCCCACCGACGGTCTGCTCGTCGATTTCCGGCAGGATTTCGCCGGCGTCGGCGGCGACGTCTCCTACCTGAAGTCCGTCATCGACGCTAAGTACTACGCTCCGCTGGTGTCTGACGTCGTCGGCCTCGTCCATTTGCAGAGCGGCATGCTGAACAAGATCGGCTCCAACGACCTGCGCATGCTCGATCATTTCCAGATGGGCCCGAACCTCGTCCGCGGTTTCGCCCCGAACGGCATCGGCCCGCGCGACATCAACCCATACGACACGCAGGACGCCCTTGGCGGCACCAAGTATTGGGGCGCTTCGGTCGAATTGCAGATGCCGTTCTGGTTCCTGCCGAAGGAAGTTGGTCTGAAGGGCGCGGTCTATGCCGATGCCGGCGGCCTGTATGACTATAAGGGGCCGACGACGTGGGGAGTGACTGGCGAAACGACCACGCCGTTTAACTCCGGCTGCACGGCTTCGACCACCAATCCGGCGACGCCAGGTACCTGTACCGGCCTGATCTACGACGACAGCAAGGTGATCCGATCGTCGGTCGGTGTCGGCCTGATCTGGCAGTCGCCGTTCGGTCCGCTGCGCTTCGACTACGCCTTGCCGCTCAGCAAGGGCAAGTACGACCGTACGCAGGAGTTCCGGTTCGGCGGCGGCACCTCGTTCTAATTCGATCAGCACGGCACGATCCGGATCACTGGAGCCGGTTTCCGAAAGGGATCGTGCCGATTTAAGAGATGAGGCATGATGCGGTCTTGCCGCTTCATGCCGAAGCCGGACCGCGATGGGGTGGAATGGCGCAGCCGACCTTCTTCACAAAACCGCCTGCCTCAGCGTTGGCTGACATTGCCACGCTGACCAAGGCGGAGCTGGTCGATCCCGCCAAGGGCGGCCAAATCATCACGGGTCTGGCTTCGCTCGACGAAGCCGGCCCGATGCACCTGACGTTCTTCGACAATCTCAAATATGCCGACGAGCTCAAGGCGACCAAGGCCGGAGCTTGCCTGGTGAGTCCGCGTTTCGAGGCCAAGGTGCCCGCGCATGTGGCCGTGCTGCGGGCGACGCAGCCGTTCCGGGCCTTCGTCAGGATCGCGCGGGAGTGGCATGGCGACGCGCTCCGGCCGCAATCCTGGACCGGTAACGACGGCATCGCGCCGTCGGCGATCATCGACCCCACGGCCCGGCTCGAGGACGGCGTGATCGTCGATCCCCTGGCCGTGATCGGCCCGGACGTGGGAAATCGGCAGCGGCACGGTGGTCGGTGTGGGGGCCGTGATCGGCCCCGGAGTCAAGATCGGCCGGGACTGCAATGTCGGCGCGCGCACCGCCATCCAGTGCGCCCTGATCGGCAATGACGTGCTGATCCACCCCGGCTGCTCGATCGGCCAGGACGGCTACGGCTTCATCTTCTTCGGTCCCGAGGGCCATCTGAAGGTACCCCAGACCGGCCGCGTGCTGATCCAGAACAATGTGGAGGTCGGCGCCGGCACCACCATTGATCGCGGGTCCTTGCGCGACACCGTGATCGGGGAAGGCACCAAAATCGACAATCAGGTCCAGATCGGCCACAATGTGACCATCGGCCGGCACTGCCTGCTGGCAGCCCAGATCGGCCTCGCCGGCAGTCTGACCCTCGGTGACAACGTGGCGCTGGGCGCGAAGGTGGGTATCAACAATCACGTCAAGATCGGGGATGGAGCTCAGGTGACTGCCATGAGTGGCGTCAAGGACGACGTTCCTCCCAACGGACGTTGGGGTGGTTTTTTTGCCAAGCCGACCAGGCAGTGGTTCAAGGAAATCTTGGCGGTGGAGCGCTTGGCGCGCGACGGCAAGGCCGAGCCGAAGCAGGAGGAACGGGAGTGACGGACGAAGCACCGGTCAGGTTCGAGCTTGTGGACATCAATATGATTCTGCAAACGCTCCCGCACCGTTTTCCGATGTTGCTGATTGATCGCGTGATCAACATCCGCACCGATTACAGCGGCATCGGCATCAAGAACGTCACCTTCAACGAGCCGCAGTTCCAGGGCCATTTCCCGGATCGTCCGGTCTATCCCGGCGTGATGATGATCGAGGCGATGGCGCAGACCGCGGGCGTAATCGGCATCAAGTCGGTCGAGGGCACCGAGAAGCCGCGGGCGGTTTATTTCCTCACCATCGACAAGTGCAAGTTTCGCAAGCCCGTGCTGCCCGGCGACACCATCGAGTATCACATGCGCTCGGTCGGGCGCCGCAAGGGCGATGTGGTGGTTTCACGGCGATGCCAAGGTCAACGGCCAAGTGGTCGCGGAAGCCGACGTCGGCGCCATGCTGACCGACTGAACGGTCTGGTTCATGCGCGGCAGTCGTAGCGGCTGCCGGCTGCCTCGCGCTTGATATTCCGGTTGAAGAACTGGCCCATGGACGGAGCGCCCAGGAGGCTGTCGACGGTCTCGGCCGCGACGGCGCAATAGCGGTCATACCTGCCGTCGACCGCGACTACGAGGTTCTGCTGCGCCCGGTCGTAGCAGACGCGCTGAAGCACCGTGCTGCGGCTGATGTCGCGGCATTCGAACGTCGCGAGGTCGGTGGGGCGAAGTTCGCCGGTCTCGACGGTCTCGGAGACGATCGGTGCGGCCGCGAGCTGTGCGAGCAGAAGTGCCAGGGCCCTGACCACGATAGCTGAAGCTCCGCGTGAACTTGTTGACGAGCCGGGAAGGTTGCCTCATCCGGCACTTGAAACACGGCGAGATGATACGTCACTGGACAGATCGGGCATAGTCGCGCTAACCACCGGAAAATCGAATGACTTCAACGCATAACCAGCCCTTCTTGACGAGTTTGATTGCTTGATGAGCAAGATTGATCCCACCGCACGGGTCGAGGACGGCGCCGTGATCGGCGAGGGCACCGAGATCGGACCTTATTGCATCATCGGCGCCAATGTCGTGATCGGCGCGAACTGCAAGCTGATCGGACATGTGCATATCACCGCGCAAACCACGATCGGCGACGATTGCACCATCTATCCCTTCGCCTCGCTCGGCACGCCGCCGCAATCGCTCAGCTATCGCGGCGAATTGACGAAGCTCAAGATTGGCTCGGGCTGCACCATCCGCGAATCCGTGACCATGAACGCCGGCACCGTCACAGGCGGCGGAATCACAGAGGTCGGCGACCGCAACTATTTCATGAATTGCAGCCATGTCGGCCACGACTGCCATGTCGGCAACGACGTGATCTTCGCCACCTCGGCGACGCTCGGCGGTCATTGCGAGATTGGTGATTTCGTCTTCATCGGCGGTCTGTCCGCGGTGCATCAGTTCACGCGCATCGGCCCGCAGGTGATGGTCGGCGGCGTGTGCGGCGTGCGCGACGACGTCATTCCGTTCGGGCTGGCCAACGGCCAGTATGCGGCGCTGGAAGGCCTCAACCTAATCGGCATGAAGCGGCGCAAGTTTACCAAGCAGCGGCTTGCGACCGTGCGCGCGTTTTACCAGAAACTCTTCCATGGCCCCGGCACCTTTGCCGAACGCTTGGAGACGGCGCGGCCGCTCGCCGGTGAAGATCCGGCGATCGCCGAAATCCTCGACTTCATTGGCAAGGGCAAGCATCGCCCGCTCTGTCTTCCCGCCATCGCGAAGTGAGTTCTGGGATGGCCGCGGGCATGACATCGGCGGCTTCGGAGATTTCGTCACCGGTCGGCGTGGTCGCAGGCGGCGGCGCGATGCCGTTCGCGGTTGCCGACTCGCTCGCCGCCCCGCGGCATCACACCGGTGCTGTTTCCCCTTCGGGGGGCCTGCGATCCGGCGCGAGTGGAGAAATTCCGTCACCGCTGGATTTCGGTTGGCCAGCTTGGCCGCGCCATGCGGCTGTTTCGCGAAGAAGGCTGCCGGGACCTGATCTTCATCGGCACGCTGGTACGGCCTTCGCTCTCGGAGGTCCGGGTCGACTTCACAACGCTCCGGCTGCTCGGCAATGTCATCCGCGCCTTCCGCGGTGGCGACGATCATTTGTTGTCCGGCGTCGGGCGCATTCTCGAGCAGGGCGGCTTTCGCATGGTCGGGATCCGGGATGTCGCGCCCGACCTGCTGATGCCCGAGGGCTGCATCAGCCGCGCCTGGCCGAGCGACACCGGCAAGACCGACATCGAGCGCGGACGCGCGGTGCTGACCGCGCTCGGTCCGTTCGACATCGGCCAGGCCGCGGTTGTGATCGACGGCCATGTCGTGGCGGTCGAGGATATCGAGGGCACCGATGCGCTGCTCGCGCGCGTGGCGCGCCTGCGCGAAGAGGGCCGCATCCGCGCTGCCACCGGGCGCGGCGTGCTGGTGAAGGTCCCAAAGAGCGGGCAGGATTTGCGCTTCGACCTGCCGACGATCGGCCCGCGCACCCTCGAGGGCGTCGCCGTCGCGGGGCTCGCCGGCATTGCCGTCGTCGCCGGCAATACCATCGCCGCCGAGCCGCAGGCGATGATCGCGTTCGCCGACACAAAATATCTCTTCGTCATCGGCCTGCCGGCATGATGCAAGGCCGCGATCCCACGCGCAAGATATTCCTGATCGCCACGGAGGAATCCGGCGACCGGCTCGGCAGCGCCTTGATGAAGGTGCTGCGCCAGCGGCTCGGCGACGGCGTGCAGTTCGTAGGCGTCGGCGGCCGCACCATGGCCCGCGAGGGGCTCGAGACGCTGTTTCCGATCGAGCAGCTCTCGATCGTCGGTTTCGCCGCGGTCGTGCAGCAATTGCCAAAGATCCTGCGGCTGATCCGCGAGACCGTGGAGGCTGTGACCGAGTCCGCGCCGGACGCGCTTGTCATCATCGACAGTCCCGATTTCACCCACCGTGTCGCCCGCCGCGTGCGGGCGCGCAATCCAGCAATCCCGATCGTCGACTACGTCTCGCCGCAGCTCTGGGCCTGGCGGCCGGGACGGGCGCGGACCATGCTCGGCTATGTCGACCATGTGCTCGGCCTGTTGCCGTTCGAGCCGGAGGAATATCGCAAGCTCGGCGGACCGCCATGCAGCTATGTCGGCCATCCCCTGATCGAGCAATTGCCGTCGCTGCGACCGAACGCGGAGGAGCAGAAGCGCCGCGACGGTGAGCCGGCGGTTTTGCTGGTGCTGCCCGGCAGCCGCCGCAGCGAGATCCGGCACCATCTTGACGTGTTCGGCGCGACGCTCGGCCGATTGCAGACGGAAGGCCGCGCGTTCGAACTGATGCTGCCGACCACGCCGCATCTCGAAGCGACCGTCCGCGAAGGCATCGCGAACTGGCCGGTCAAGCCGCAGATCGTGGTTGGTGAAAACGAGAAGCGCGCCGCCTTCCGGATCGCGCATGCAGCGCTCGCGAAATCCGGCACGGTGACGCTGGAGCTGGCGCTGTCGGGCATTCCGATGGTGACGGCCTATCGCGTCAGCGTGATCGAAGCCTTCATCCTGCGCCGCGCGATCCGCGTCTCCTCGGTGATCCTCGCCAATCTCGTGATCGGCAAGGATGTCATCCCGGAGTTTCTGCAGGAGGAGTGCACGCCGGAGAAGCTGGCGCCTGCGCTGTCGGAGCTGTTGACGGATTCGCCGCTGCGCAAGCAGCAGGTCGAATCGTTCGTCCAGCTCGATCAGATCATGGCGACCGGCAACAAGCCGCCGAGCGTGCTTGCCGCCGACATCGTGCTGGCGACGATGCGCAAGGGCCGCCGGACAGGCTAGTCTTTGATGTTCTTTTCGACAGTTTCCATGAGCGGAGCATTGAGTCCAAGACTCTGCGCAGTTGTTGAAAGTCGGTGCGGATTGATTGCTTGAAGTCGGCTGCATCGGGACCTGAGATGAGACCCTGATAAATTTCAAGAGCTTGCTGCGTCTTCCCGGACAGCATCAAGGCATGCGCCTTGTTTATTTGCACCCAGCTCAGTTCGGGAAATGAAGGAATGACAAAATCTGCTATGCGAACAGCTTCGTCGTAGTCACGAACGAAAACGAATTTGTAGGTCAGGTCACCGAGAATCTTGGCCGCTTGAAATCTCGTTGCTGCCGGCATCCGATCTCCCGCGTTCGCAACCGCCATCGCTAAACGCACCACCCGCTGACATGATTGCTGTGCTTCCGACTTCTTGGACTCGTCGCTGGTTCGGTCGCCCGCCAGCCAGAGCACCACACAGTAATCCGCTTGATTCCTGGCTGCGTCGAAGATGCGGTTGGCACGCTGATTAACTGCCATTGCCTGTCGATACGAATCGGCCGCTTCCTGGAAGCGCTGGGATTGCGAAGTCCGTATCGCAAGCAGGAAGAGGACGTCGCCGATGTGGTCCTGTTCCATGGCCCAGTCGAGAGGCGAACTATCAATTGTCCATTCCTTTGTTGCCTCCGTGTAGGCCGCAAGCGCGGCTTCCAGGTCGGCTGTACCTGGGCGCAAGCGTCCCAGGCGTAGCCGTACGTTGCCCAGGTTCGTCTGGGCTCTTGCCCAGACCAGTCCGGATCGTTCCTGCGTGATCTCCTGGAGAGCTGCGCGATAGGAGATCGCCGCCTCGTCGAGCAGCTTTACCCCGGAGTCGTCCTTCGCAAGGTCGGACAGCGTGCCAGCAAGATTATAGGTCGTCGTCGCCCAGTCGTAAGGATATCGCTCCCTCGTCTTGACCGCTAGCGAAGCCCGATACGCGTCGATTGCGGAAGCGAGCATTTTCTGGTCGCCATTCCGGGTTGCCAATTTGGACAGCGCCGAACCTAGGTCATTCTGGATCGTCCCCCAGGCCGCCGGATCGCGCTCCACGGGTAACCTCCTGCAGAGCGAGATCGAAAGACTTCAAGGCCAATTCGAAGCTCTCGGTGCCGCTCTCGGTTTCGGCATTCCTCAGATAGGCGGCCGCAAGATTTGTCTGAATGCCGCCCCACTGCAGCGGAGCCTTCTCTCGCGAGCACTCCTTGAGTGCTTCCTGGTAGGCGGCGATCGCCTCCTCCATTCGCCCGGGCCCGGGAGAGCGCTCTCCGAGTTGGGCGAGCGCGCTTCCCAGGTTGCTTTGTATGTTGGCCCAGTCGAGAGGAGACTTGTCTCGCGTAATCACCTGAAGGGCATCGCGGTAAGCTTCAATGCTTTGGAGAAGGATGGGCTCGGCGCCACTGCTGCGTTGCGCAATCGTGTCGAGAGACAGGCCAAGATTGTGCTGGTTGCGGGCCCAGTCCCGAGCCATCTTGTCGCGAGGCAGCCGTTCCAGCAGCGCTCTGCGCCGCTCTATGGACTGGTGCAGCGCCTTGTCGTCGCCGAACTCTTCGCCCTGCAGATAGAGCGCATCGGCCTCGCGCTCGAGATAGTCGAGCGCCTTGGGACTGTCGAATGCGGGTGCATACATGTTGCCTGCGGAGGCAAAATGCGTCGCGGCTTCGACGTAACGTAACCGCGTCATGGCGACCTCGCCTCGGCTTGCAGCCGTTTCAGCAACATCGGCGGCGAGATTGCGGGTCGCATTGAGCAACGCTGCCCGTTGGAGGTCCTCGACCTTGGCGAGCAGGGCCTCGGCCCCAGCTAGGTCCCCGGCGTCGATGGCCTTCCGGGCATCGTTCTTCAGGGTGGAGGTCTCTGAAGAGTCCGTCGGCCTGGTGAGGGCCTGGTCTCTCAGCAGTTTGTATTGGCTGGCGATCTGCACCAATGTGGGTGCGAGCTGGTCCGGTGACAGGTTTGTTTCGCCCAAAATGAAGAGAGCCGAGCGAATTTGTCGTTCGTTCAGATCGAGCTTCTTCTGAAGTTCAGCGAGCCGGGTGATTTGTTCTGCGTTGAACTGCCTTAGATCTGCATTGTTCTGCCTCAGGTCTGCATTATTCTGTTTCAGATCCTGGGCATCTTCCTTGTATTTCTTGACGAGATCATCGACGCCGATGTTGATCACGGAACTTACAATGTCGCGGCCGGCCGCCACACTTCCAAAGTTGGCCTGAACCTGAGCTTGGACGGTGTTCGCGATCAGAAGCGTGATGGCTACAACGACGAATGTGCCACGAAACATTGCTGCCTCATTGCTTACTGCTGCAATCTGAGTCTTTCGGTCCGTTCATCACGATGGTGGCGCCGCTGATGTTTCCGCCCGCCGCTACGCTGCCGCAGTTCGCGGAGACAGGCGCAACATCGTGGGCGGCTTGTTTGGGTTGCAGTTGGACGTAGGCCGTCCATAGGCCCGCTATGGCGACCACGGCTCCCCCGCCGAGCCAAGCTAGGACGTCCCGATTCTTCTTGACTAGAAAGAACCGCCAAAGCGTATCCATGGAGCATCCCCGTGGTTGGTTCTCGATCCAGCTCCCCATCCGGCTCACGCGCCGGCGGCGCTTATCCAGCTTCAATGGTATTGGTCAGTCCACGGTTTTCATGCCGCGTAAATTCTGCTGTGTTTCAATCTGTCGTTCTAATGATTAGTCGCACTCTATCTACAGTTTAGACGTGGTTTATGGCATTTTCAATGAGCAGTTTCGATCCTAGCAGGATGGTATGAAGCGTCGCAGGAGCTGCAACGAACAGTTCGCCTGGAGCGGCTAGCCAATCCCGCCGTCGACCTGAAAACACTGGCGCGTGATGCGCTGGCTCTCGTCGGAGGCGAGGAACAGCGCCATGTTCGCGATATCCTCGGGTGTCACCGCGTCGGGAATGGCCTGACGCGTTCGCAGCTCGGCGATGGTCTGTTCGTCCGGATACCACAGCCGGCGCTGACGCTCGGTGATCACCATTCCCGGTGCTATTGCGTTGACGCGGATGCGGTCGGGACCGACCAGCCGGGCCAGGGAGTTGGTGAAGCCGACGATCGCGGCTTTTGCCGCAGCGTAGACCGGCAGCGCCGGCGCGCCGCGCATCCAGGCAATCGACGACATGTTGATGATCGATCCGCCGCCGCGCGCCTGCATCTGCGGCACCACGGCTTGAGCCGCAAAGAAGACGTGCTTGAGGTTGACGCCGATCGTCCAGTCGAATTCGGCGGGCGTCACCTCGGCCAGCACCTGGCGCTGATCATTGGCGGCGTTGTTGACGAGAACCGCGGCGTCGCCCAGCGATCCGTGGACCTGCGCCATGGCGCCGCGCAGGGCATCAATGTCGAGGAGATCGCACGGCACGAACAATGGTGCGGTGCCGGACGCGGCCGCCACCTCCGCGACCAGTGCTTCGCCGGCGCTCGCATCGAGGTCGAAGAAGGCAACGCGTGCCCTCTGGGCTGCGAAGGCACGCACGAAGGCGGCACCGATGCCGCTGGCGCCACCGGTGATCAACACCACGCGGCCGGCAAGGCTGGAATAGGTGGTCCTGGTCATGCGATCAGCCGCTCCGTTTCGGGGTCGAACAGGCAAATGCGCCGCGTGTCGAGCGCGAAGGAGGCAGTCGCCCCGGGCGTGGGCCGGATATCCGGCGTGATGCGCGCCAGCGCAGGCTCGCCGCCAAGCCGCAGCAGCACGATCGTTTCGGCTCCGGTCGGCTCGACCATTTCCACCGGCGCGTCGACGATGACGGGCGCATCGCTGGAAAACACGCGATTGCCCTCGGCGATGCATTCCGGCCTGATTCCGACCACCACGTCACGGCCGACGAAGCGCGCCGCCGCGTCGTATTGGCCAAGGCGGAGGCGGACCTCGTCCGGCCTTCCTGCGCCGATCACGGCCACAGGCCCGCCGGCATCGGCCTCGAGCCGAGCCGGCATCGTGTTCATCGGCGGTGAGCCCATGAAACGGGCCACGAACAGATTAGCGGGATAGCGATACACGGTATCGGGATCGGCAAACTGCTGCACCACGCCCCGGTGCATCACGGCGATGCGCGTCGCCATCGTCATCGCCTCGATCTGGTCGTGGGTGACATAGATGATGGTGGCGCCGATGCGCTGATGCAGCCGCTTGATCTCCATCCGCATCTCGACGCGCAGCTTGGCGTCGAGATTGGAGAGCGGCTCGTCGAACAGGAAGAGCAGGGGATCGCGGACCAGAGCCCGACCCATCGCCACGCGCTGGCGTTGGCCGCCGGAGAGCTGCGACGGCTTGCGGCCGAGCAGCGGCTCGATCTGGAGCAGGCGGGCTACGTTCGCCAGTGCCTTCTCCTGTTCAGCCTTCGGTACGTGGCGGCATTCCATGCCGAAGGTGATGTTCTGGCGCACCGTCATCGACGGATAGAGCGCATAGGACTGGAACACCATGGCGATGTCGCGGTCTTTTGGCGGGATGTCGTTGACGACACGTCCGCCGATTTCCACGGTGCCTGCGCTCGGGCGGTCGAGCCCGGCGACGATGTTGAGCAGCGTGGACTTGCCGCAACCGGACGGGCCGACCAGCACGGTGAACTCGCCGCTCTCGATGTCGAGGTCGATCCCCTTCAGCACTTCCAGATTGGCGTAGCGCTTCGACAGAGAGCGAATGCTTAGTGCTGCCATGACAATCCCATCATTTCACGGCCCCGGCGGTCAGGCCGCGCACGAAGTACCGGCCGCCGAGGAGATAGATCAACAAAGTGGGCAGCGCTGCGATGATCACCGCCGCGCTCTGTACGCCATGCTGCGGGATATCCGCGATTGCGGCAGATAGCGCGATGAGGGCAGCCGTGACCGGCTGTTGCTGGCCGGTCGTGAATGTCACGCCGTAGAGGAACTCGTTCCAGATGTGCGTGAACTGCCAGATCACGGTGACGATCAGAATCGGAGACGAGAGCGGCAGAATGATGCGCCAGAAAATGCGGAAGAACCCGGCGCCATCGATGCGCGCGGCGCTGATCAGTTCATGTGGGATGGCGACGTAGTAGTTCCGGCAGAACAGCGTGGTGAAGGAGAGCCCCTGGATCGTGTGAATCAGCACGAGGCCCGTCAGCGTGTTAATGAGACCGATATCCCGCAACACGATGGTCCAGGGAAGCAAGCGCATCTGCTGGGGAAGGAAGAGGCCAAGGGTCACGATGCCGTAGATCCAGCTATCGCCGCGAAATCGCCAGAGCGACACGGCGTAACCGGCGATAGCACCGAGCAGGGTAGAGAAAATCGTCGCGGGAATCGTGACGAGCGCGGAGTTCAACATGTACGGCCGGAGGCCGGCGCAGGTCTCGGCGACGCAGAAACCGCTCCATGCAACGGCGTAGTTGCTCCAGGCCCATTGTTTCGGCCAGCCGATCATCGAGGCCTGTGCGATCTCCTCGTTGCTACGGAGCGAGTTCAGCACGACAACAGCCAATGGCGCGAGCCATGCTGCAGCGATCGCCAAAACGAGCAGATAGATCAACATTCGGCTTGGTGCGAAGGCTCGATCACGCATGGGTCGTCCGCCGTCGCTCAAAATAACGCCACGCTGCATACGGCAGCAGCACCGCGAGAAGAATAAGCAACATGAGCACCGCCGCCGCCGCACCCCGGCCGAGCTGGCCACGTTGGAACATCAGATCGTAGACGACGAGTGCCGGCAGCTGGGTCGCGATTCCGGGCCCGCCGTTGGTGAGAGCGCGGACGAGGTCGAAGGCCGAAATCGCGAACTGCAGCTGGATCACGGCGACGGTGATGGTTATCGGCCATAGCGTCGGCAAGATGACCCGCCGATAGATCCGGATAGGTCCGGCGCCATCGATCTGCGCGGCCTTGATGATGTCCGCGTCGACGGAGCGAAGGCCGGCAAGAAACAGTGCCATGGCGAAGCCCGAAGATTGCCAGATCGCAGCGATGACAATGGTCCAGATCGCCATGTCGCGGTCTAGCAGCCAGTCGAACCGGAACGAGGTCCAGCCGAGGTCGTGAGCGAGCTTCTGGATACCAAGGCCGGGATTGAGCAGCCCAGCTCCAGACCGTGCCGGTGACGACGAACGACACCGCCAGGGGATACAGGAAGATGGATCGCAGCACGTTCTCGCCGCGAATGCGCTGATCGAGAAGGATCGCGAGCATGAGGCCGGTGATCAAGCTCAGCACCACGAAAGCGCAGCCAAACAACAGCAAGTTGTCGAACGCGATCTGCCAGTTCCGCGACGACAAGACCGCCGTGTAGTTGCGCAAACCCACCCAGCCCGAAACTGGGACAAGGGTGGAGGGCGTGAACGATACCCAGATCGTCCACAGCGAGAACGAGACGAGATGCCCCGCCGCCAGCAGCAGCGGCACCCAGATCATCAGGTATTCGGGCAGCCGGCGCACCAGGTCAGAGGTCGCCGGCCAGCCCGGCCGCGTCGCTGGAGAGACGGTGTCGGTCAACGCGCGCCCTCGACGGCCTCTGCAAGACGGGTGACCGCCTGCTCCGGTGTAACCGTCTTGTTCTTCACATACTCCGTGATCACGTCGATCATCGCTGCGGTCATGCCGTTTTCCTGCGCCATGTTGTGCGCGAGACTGAGGACCGCTTGATTGCTTGCGATAGCGTCTTTCAGGGCTGCTGCGGTCCGCCGTTGACCGTCCGACCAGCCTTCACCGGAAAGATCGACATCTGTGCGCACGGGTATCGATCCCGTGATCTGTGAATACATCGTCTGGATTGCTGGATCCATGACGAGTTGGGCCATCAGCGCCTGACCCGCCTGCAGATCTGGCTCCTTGCGCTGCCAGAATATGAAGGCATCGGCATTCAACAGGAAAACCGGCTTGGAATTGTCGCTCGGGCCCGGGGCGATGATGAAGTCGTCGAACTTGAAACCGGCATTGCGCAATACGCCCTGCGCCCAGCCGCCCATGATCATCATGCCCATGTCGCCGTCGATGAAGCGCTTCAGGTTGGTCGAAAAGTGCTGGGCGCCGACGTTCGGGTCCATCCAGTCGGCGATCTTGCGCACCTGTGCGAAGGCAGCCTTTATCTCGGGACCCTCCAAGGCCTTCTTGTCGAGATTCATGATGGCTGCGCGGTATGAGGTGGGACTGATGCCGGCCAGAGCGGCCTCGAATTTCTGTCCATCGTCCGGGCGCGTACCACCGTTGGCGATGGGATAGGCGACACCGCCCGCCTTCATCTTCTCGGCAAGGTCGTTGAAGTCGGCCCATGTGACGGGGATCTTGTCGGCCCTGGCTTTGTCCATCGCGCGCTTGGAGAGAAACAGCATGTTGGTGCTGTAGATCTGCAGCGGCAGTGCGATCCATTTGCCCCCCGGCTTGTGCAATCGTGCAAGGTCTGGAGCGACGACCTTTTCATAGCCGGCGGCGGCAACAAGGGCGTCGAGATTGACGGTTGGGGCAATCTTCGACCAGGCTGCAATCTCGGGACCTTTGAGCTGCGAACAGGCCGGTGGATCGCCGGCCATGATCTGAGCGCGCAGCTTGTTCATCATCTCGGTGGTGAATCCGGGGACTGGCGAGTGCTGCCAAATCCCGCCCTTCTCCTCGAATTTCTTGCCGAGCGCCGTGATGGCCGCCCCGTCGCTACCTGCGGACC
The DNA here is from genome assembly GCF_054056555.1 of Bradyrhizobium sp. LM2.9. Lineage (NCBI taxonomy): Bacteria > Pseudomonadati > Pseudomonadota > Alphaproteobacteria > Hyphomicrobiales > Nitrobacteraceae > Bradyrhizobium > Bradyrhizobium sp. LM2.9. Next base: position 2,318,499 of record NZ_JBSRYJ010000002.1, on the reverse strand, counting down.
ATTGTGAGATCGCAGTCAGGCGCGGCTTGACCGCGCCTTGCGCGCGGGCAAATGCCGGCAGCGCAAGCGCGGCAGCAGATCCAGCGAGCAGACGGCGCCTTGTTGTCGTGATCGGCATGGCAAGTTCCTCCCGGTGTGAACTCTTTCGCGCGAGAGCCGCGCGGTATCAGGTATCTCAGGCGGCTTCGGTCGATGCGGCCGGCATGCCGCCGCGGCAAGCGAGGCAGAACGCTGCGAATGCCAGCGCCGCCCGCGGATCATTGCCATTCGACGGCGGCACGAAAGCAAGCGACACTTGCGCATGCTTGCGACCGCCCAACAGGCAGACGTCGATCCCGTCGACGAGAGCGTTGCGATCGTCCTCGATGAGAAGCGACGGCCAGCCGCTGATCGCGACGCCGTGGCATAGCTTCACGTTCAGCGTGTTGCCGATCGCGAGGCCAAGCCGAAACAGCCGCCGGCGCAACTCCTGCCGCACGCGCGGCGAAAGCGGCATTGCGGTCAGCCATTCGCTGCCGAGTTGAAGCAACTCGGCCTCCGCGACGCCAAGAAGCTCGGCCAAGGCTGGAAGCGACGTATAGGCCTCGACGCAGCCATGATGACCACAGCGGCAACGGGGTCCGTCGGGCTCGAACACCATGTGGCCGAGCTCGACCGGCTGGAGCGCATCGTCCTCGACCGGATCATCCATCCAGGTCCCCGCGACGCCCTGGCCGACGAAGACGAAGAGATGCGCGCCGCTGAATGGATAATTCTCCGTACGGCAACGGTGAAAAATGGCGTGCGCGACCACCGAATTGGTGAACTCGACCGGCACGCCGGCAAACGTCTCGCCGAGCATCTCGCTGATACGCCCGACGTCGCAGGGAATGATCGGATTGCTCGATGCGCCCAACCGGCCAAGGCCCGGAATGGAGACGCCGATCTGCGCGAGGGGGATACGTCGGCGTCGCGTCCAGTCGCGCAGCAATGTCATCGCCTCGCCAAACGTCCGGCCGACGGTCGCGACGGTCGGCGTCTTCGGTAGCGGCACGTGTCCGGTGTAGTGCAACTCACCCGACAGGCCCCCAACGCCGACGCTGAGACGCTGGGTGCTCAGCTCGAAGGCCGCGAGTGCGACCGAGCCGTCGAGCGACACGAGGCCCGTTGGACCGCCGACATAAGGGGCAGGGCGCCGCACCTCTTCGATCAGGCCTTCGGCCTTGAGATCAAACAGAATGCGCGACAGGCTCGCTTCCGACAGGCGCACGGCCCTGGCCAGCGGCGGGCGAAACGAGCCGCCCGACTGAAGCAGATGAGTCAAAATGGCAGCACGCGTCTGCCGCCGACTTCTCGGCTGCTCCGGCATTTCCATCCCTGTCGTTATTCTTACTTAGGGTAAGGATTTGCGCGCGGAGCGCTTCAACTGTCAAGGCACTTGCGGCTCGATGCATGGACTTGTTGTTGTGCGCGGCAGCAAGATGGGGAGCGGTCCAACCCGTTTCGTAGCGTGGGCAAGGCGAAGCGTGCCCACGCTGTCTATGCCGGTCGCGGAAAGATGGTGGGCACGCTCCGCTTTGCCCACCCCAAGGTGAGCGCCAAACAAAAACGGCGCCATCGCAGACGATGGCGCCGTTTCAAACGTCGTGAGGCTAAGACTTACTTCCGATCCTTGATCGCGACGTAGTCGCGCTTGGTGACGCCGGTGTAGAGCTGGCGCGGACGGCCGATCTTCTGCTGCGGATCCTCGATCATCTCGCTCCACTGGCTGATCCAGCCGACGGTGCGCGCGACCGCGAACAGCACGGTGAACATCGAGACCGGGAAGCCCATCGCTTTCAGCGTGATGCCCGAATAGAAGTCGACGTTCGGGTAGAGCTTGCGGTCGATGAAGTACTGGTCGCTGAGCGCGATCCGCTCCAGTTCCAGCGCCACCTTGAGCATCGGATCGTCACCATGGCCGGTCTCCTTGAGCACGGCGTGACACATCTTCTGCATGATCTTGGCGCGCGGATCGTAGTTTTTGTAGACGCGGTGACCGAAGCCCATCAGGCGGACTTCAGAGTTCTTGTCCTTCACCTTGGCGATGAACTCGGGAATGTTGTCGACCGAGCCGATCTCGGCGAGCATCGCGAGCGCGGCTTCGTTGGCGCCTCCATGCGCCGGGCCCCACAGGCAGGCGATGCCGGCGGCGATGCAGGCGAACGGGTTGGCGCCGGAGGAGCCGGCGATACGCACCGTCGAGGTCGAAGCGTTCTGCTCGTGATCGGCGTGCAGGATGAAGATCTTGTCCAGCGCGTCAGCCAGCACCGGGTTGATCTTGTACTCCTCGCACGGCACCGCGAAGCACATGTGCAGGAAGTTCTCGGCGAACTTCAGCGAGTTCTTCGGGTACACGAAGGGCTGGCCGACCGTGTACTTGTAGGCCATCGCCGCCAGCGTCGGGATCTTCGCGATCATACGCATGGAAGCGATCATGCGCTGCTTCGGATCGTTGATGTCGGTTGAGTCGTGATAGAACGCGGCGAGCGCGCCGACCGCGGCCACCATGATCGCCATCGGATGGGCGTCGCGGCGGAAGCCCTGGAAGAAGCGGGCCATCTGCTCGTGGACCATCGTGTGATGGATCACGCGGTCGTCGAAATCTTTCTTCTGTGCGGCGGTCGGCAGCTCCCCGAAGAGCAAGAGGTAGCAGGTCTCGAGGAAGTCGCCGTTCTCGGCGAGCTGCTCGATCGGGTAGCCGCGGTATTCCAGCACGCCCGCGTCGCCGTCGATGTAGGTGATCTTGGACTGGCAGCTCGCGGTCGAAGTGAAGCCCGGATCGTAGGTGAACAGGCCGGACTGTGCGTAGAGCTTGCCTATATCGATGACATCAGGCCCGACGCTGCCGCTATGGATCGGAAGATCGAAATTCTTGTTTCCGACCGTCAGTGTGGCGGTCTTTATTGCTTGGTTTTGCGTCCATCAGAGGTCCCCGATGTATGGTGAAACGGGCCGGACCCGGAAGGCCCCTAAGCAGATGTTGGGGCAGGCCGGATGTTCCAGAAGGTACGGGTGAGATGGGTATATTATTGCTGTGTGCGCTGCAAGATGGCGCCACGCATGGTCGACTTACGTCGTAGACTAGGCCTTGGCTTGGTCCTTGAGCCGGCCCAGGCTCTCCTGGCGTCCCAAGACGTCCAAAACCTCGAATATACCAGGCGACGTCGTTCGTCCGGTCAGCGCCGCCCGCAGCGGCTGGGCGACCGCGCCGAGCTTGAGACTATTTTCCTCGGCAAAAGCACGCAGCGCGGCTTCCGTGGCGGCGCCGCTCCACGTCTCGACTTTCTCCAGCGCGGAATGAAGCTGGCCGATCAGCTTGCGGTTTTCCGGCGTCAGCAGCGCCGCCGCCTTCGGATCGAGCTCCAGCGGCCGGTCGGCGAAGATGAAATAGGAGCTGTCGATCAGCTCGATCAGCGTCTTGGCGCGCTCCTTCAGGGCCGGCATGGCCTTCAAGAGCTGCGCGCGCGTGGTGTCGTTTAACTTGGCCTTAAGCTCGTCGCGGCTGGGCACGACGTGGTCGAGCACGTCCTCGAACATCTTCACGAGTGATTGATCGTCGGCATTGCGGATGTAATGCCCGTTGAGGTTTTCCAGCTTGGCGAAATCGAAGCGCGCCGCGGCGCGGCCGACGCTGGCGAGGTCGAACGCGGCGACCATCTCCTCGGTCGAGAAAATCTCCTGGTCGCCATGGCTCCAGCCGAGCCGCACGAGGTAGTTGCGGAGTGCGGCCGGGAGATATCCCATGGCGCGGTAGGCATCGACGCCAAGCGCGCCATGGCGCTTCGACAGTTTTGAACCGTCCGGGCCGTGGATCAGCGGGATGTGGGACATGCTCGGCAGCGTCCAGCCCATCGCATCGTAGATCTGTTTCTGGCGGGCCGCGTTGATCAGATGGTCGTCGCCGCGGATGACATGGGTGACGCCCATGTCGTGGTCGTCGACCACCACCGCGAGCATGTAGGTCGGATTGCCATCGCCGCGCAAAAGCACGAGGTCGTCGAGGTTCTCGTTCTGCCAAACCACGCGGCCCTGGACCTGGTCCTCGATCACGGTCTCGCCGGTCTGCGGCGCGCGCAGCCGGATCGTCGGCTTTACGTTGCTTGGAGCCGTCGCCGGATCGCGGTCGCGCCACAGGCCGTCATAGAGGCGGGTGCGGCCTTCGGCGCGCGCCTTCTCGCGCATCGCGGTGAGCTCCTCGGCGGTGGCGTAGCAGCGATAGGCCTTGCCGCCGGCGAGCAGCTGCTCGGCCACCTCGCGGTGGCGGGCGGCGCGGCTGAACTGATAGATGACGTCGCCATCCCAGCCGAGCTCCAGCCATTTCAAGCCGTCGAGGATGGCGCCGATCGCGGCCTCCGTGGAGCGCTCCCGGTCGGTGTCCTCGATCCGGAGCAGCATCTTGCCGCCGTGCTTCTTCGCATAGAGCCAGTTGAACAGGGCCGTGCGGGCACCCCCGATATGGAGGAAACCGGTCGGCGAGGGAGCGAAGCGGGTGACGACGGAATCGGTCATTCTTGGCAGGGCCTATGCATTGGAGGCGGTGGTATATAGCAGGACCGGGGCATAACTAAAGCCCGGCAGCGGACCGCTTAAGGCCTTGGCTCAGCGTCCCGAATTTGGCAGAAGGGCCGCTGATTTCCCTACAGGATTTTCGTAATGACAGAACCGGTGGCGACTGAGGTTGGGCGCGATTTCATTCGTGACATCATCCAGGCCGACCTCGATCAGGCCAAATACAAGGAGATCGTGACCCGGTTCCCGCCGGAGCCGAACGGCTATCTCCATATCGGCCACGCCAAGTCGATCGCGCTCAATTTCGGCATCGCCCAGGAGTTTCCGGGCCGCTGCCATCTGCGCTTCGACGACACCAATCCGGTCAAGGAAGAGCAGGAATATATCGATTCCATCCAAGCCGACGTGCGCTGGCTCGGCTTCGACTGGGGCAAGAACCTGTTCTTCGCCTCGGACTATTTCGACCGCCTCTATGAATGGGCGGAGCAACTGATCCGCGACGGGCTGGCCTATGTCGACGACCAGACCCAGGAGGAAATTCGCCGTGCGCGCGGCACGCTGACCGAGCCCGGCAAGAATTCGCCCTTCCGCGATCGCAGCGTGGATGAAAACCTCGACCTGTTCCGCCGCATGAAGGCGGGCGAATTCCCCAACGGCGCGCGCGTGCTGCGGGCCAAGATCGACATGGGTGCGGGCAACATCAACCTGCGCGATCCGGTGCTGTACCGCATTCTGCATGCGCATCATCCGCGCACCGGCACCAAGTGGAGCATCTATCCGAGCTACGACTACGCCCACGGTCAGTCGGACGCCATCGAAGGCATCACGCACTCGATCTGCACGCTGGAGTTCGAGGATCACAGGCCGCTCTACGACTGGTTCATCGAGAAGCTGCCGGTGCCGTCGAAGCCGCACCAGTACGAGTTCGCGCGCCTGAACCTGACCTACACGCTACTGTCCAAGCGCGTGCTGACCCAGCTCGTCCGCGAGGGGCATGTCGCGGGCTGGGACGATCCGCGCATGCCGACCGTGGCGGGGATGCGCCGCCGCGGCGTGCCCCCGGCGGCCCTTCGTGAATTCGTCAAGCGCATCGGCGTGGCCAAAGCCAACAGCGTCGTTGACGTCGGCATGCTCGAGTTTTGCATCCGCGAGGAGCTGAACCGCACGTCGCAGCGGCGTATGGGGGTGCTGCGGCCGCTGAAAGTGGTGATCGAGAACTACCCGGAAGGACAGGTCGAGGAGCTCGAGGCGATCAACCATCCCGATGATCCCAGCGCCGGCACGCGCAAGATCACGTTCGGCCGTGAGCTCTATATCGAGCAGGACGATTTCATGGAGAACCCGCCGAAAAAGTTCTTTCGGCTGTCGCCGGGCAACGAGGTGCGGCTGCGCTACGCCTATTTCGTCAAGTGCACCGGCGTGATCAAGAACGATAACGGCGAGGTGGTGGAGCTGCGCTGCACCTACGATCCCGCGACCAAGGGCGGCAACGCGCCCGACGGCCGCAAGGTCAAGGCCACCATGCACTGGCTGTCGGCGGCAGCGTCGAAGCCGGCCGAAATCCGCATCTACAACCAGCTCTTTGCGAACCCGAGCCCGGACGCCTCGAATTTTGCTACCGATCTCAATCCGCAGTCGCTGGAGATTCTCGCTGATGCGCGAGTCGAGGCATCGGTTGCCGAGAGCAATTCCACCGAGCCAATGCAGTTCGAGCGCCAGGGCTATTTCATCCGCGACAAGGACTCGACGCCCGGCAAGCCGGTATTTTCCAGGACCATCGGTTTGCGCGACACGTTCGCGAAGGAAGTCGCCAAGGGATGACGAGGGTTGAGGGACGACAATGAGCAACGAAGCCGACGCCATCGTGTCCGCCATCATCGCGAAATGGCGCGCCGGCTTCGCCACACTCGATGCAGCGGCGCTGTCATCGCTTTATGCGAAGAACGCGTTCTTCTTCGGCTCCAACCCGAAACTCTACCGGGGCAGAGACGGCGTCGCGGACTATTTCAACGGCCTGCCGCGATGGCGTAAACCGCGCGTCGGCTTCTCCGAGGTGGTGGCGGCGCCGGTCGTCCCTGACGTGATCAGTATGGCAGGTATCGGCTCGTTTGACTTCGGCGAGGAGGCCGCGCCGCTCTCGGTCAAGATCACCTGGGTGATCGTCCGCGAGGACAGCGACTGGAAGATCGCGAGCCATCACGTGTCTTCAAAGACCCCGCTGATCGAGCAATAGGCCGCTGTGCCCGCTCGCTGCGTCATTCCGGGATGGCCCGAAGGGCCAGGCCCGGAATCCATAACCCCGATCGGTGGCTATGGATTCTCAGATGCGCAATTGCGCATAACAGCTCGCGACTTCGTCGCGCCCCGAAATGACGATGAATATCTACTTTCTTCGCTTGCGCCCTGGTGCTGCGGCGAAGCCAGCTGTTCGCGTTTGCCGTGATGATCGCTGCGGTCGCCGCGGGCTTTGCGACCGCGCGGCCACCGCCAGCTAGATGTCGTAGTAGAGATGGAACTCGTAGGGATGCGGGCGCAGCCGGACAGGATCGACCTCTTTCTTTCGCTTGTAGTCGAGCCAGGTTTCGATCACGTCGACGGTGAAGACATCGCCGCGTAGCAGGAATGCGTGATCGCGCTCGAGCGCGTCAAGTGCCTGATCCAGCGATCCCGGCGTCGACTTCACCTCCTTCGCCTCCGCAGGCGGGAGGTCGTACAGGTTCTTGTCGATCGGGCTGCCCGGGTCGATCCGGTTGTCGATGCCGTCAAGGCCTGCCATCAGCATCGCGGCAAAGGCCAGATAGGGATTGCAGGATGGATCTGGCGAACGAAACTCGACGCGCTTTGCGCGTGGATTTGGCGAATACATCGGAATCCGGCAGCAGGCTGAGCGATTGCGCTGGGAATAGACCAGGTTGATCGGAGCTTCATAGCCCGGAACCAGACGCCGATAGGAGTTCGTGGTGGGGGCGCAAAGCCCGCACAACGCCCAGGCGTGGCCCAATAGCCCGCCGATGTAGTAGCGGCCGAGCTGGCTCAACTCGGCGTAGTCACCTTTGTCGTAGAACAGATTGGTCTCACCGTTCCACAGCGATTGGTGAACGTGCATGCCCGAAGCGTTGTCCTCGAACAGCGGCTTCGGCATGAATGTCGCGGTCTTGCCGTGCTGATGCGCGGTGTTCTTCACCACGTATTTGTAGATCATCAGGTTGTCGGCCATGCGGGTGAGGGTGGTGAAGCGCATGTCGATCTCGTTTTGGCCGCCGGTTGCGACCTCATGGTGATGGGCTTCGATCTGGATCCCCAGAGATTCCATCGTCAGCACCATTTCGGTGCGTAGCGCCTGCATGCTGTCGGTCGGAGGAACGGGAAAGTATCCCTCCTTCGGGCGCGGTTTGTGGCCTAGATTCGGCACTTCCTCTGCGCCGGTGTTCCAGCTGCCTTCGCTGGAGTTGATTTCGTGCATCGCGTAGTTGATGCCCTGTCCGTAGCGCACGTCGTCGAATACGAAGAACTCCGCTTCCGGGCCGAAATAGCTCGTATCGGCGCGCCCGGTGCCCTTGAGGTAGGTTTCGGCTTTCTGGGCGATGTAGCGGGCATCCCGGCTATAGGATTGGCCGGTCACCGGGTCTCTGATGTTGCAGATGAGGACCAGCGTCTTTGCCTGACTATAGGGGTCGACGAAGGCCGTCGCCGGATCCGCGACAACCAGCATGTCGCTTTCCTGGATCTCCTGGAAGCCGCGGATCGATGAGCCATCGAATCCAATGCCCTCATCGAGCGCATCGGCACTCACCGCGCTCGGCGGGACGGAAAAATGTTGCCACGCCCCCGGCAGGTCTGTGAACCGCAAATCGATCATCTGGAAGTTGTCGTCCTTGATCGCCTTCACGAGATCCTCGGCTGTCGCACATTTCGCAACCATGGCTTCGCTCCCAGATCAGCGTCCTGAGATCGCGTTGCCGTTCGGCCGCAACCGAGCGGCTCGCGACGGACTGTGGTCCACGTTCGGCGTTGTCGCCGCAGTCAGGCAAGCTTCGCGCGCCGGCAGTCAGCTTTGGTGTGGCCCGCGCATCAGCTTCATCGCGTCTTCGATGTGCCGCCAGGTTTTTGTCAATTCGAGCTCGCCCTTCTGCTCGAGGTCGATGGCGTTTTGAGCGGCCTCCGCGATGGCCTTGGGGCCATGGGCTTCCAGCAACTGCCGCGCATAGTCGTGGATTTCCATTTCTCGCATGGCGTCATCTCCCTCTTGTTCCGGGCGCGAACTGGGTGGGCCGAGAACGGTAGACATTGACACCTGTCAAGCTCCGACAGTCTGCATCCTGGTGCGCCGCACTCGCAAGGGCCCTTTCCAGGGCATGGGCGGCCAGGATTGAACGCCGGTTCTTGACCGGCAGTCGCGGCAACACAACGCAGGCCGGACGGATGATTTTCATCGGTGCGTCCCCACATAAGTACCAGAAGGGAGGTGAGCATCATGCGCATCCAACATTGGCAAGACGCAGCCAGCCTGTTGGTGGGCGTATGGCTGGTCCTGTCGTCCTTTGTCCTGGGTTTATCCGGGGCAGCCGTCTGGTTCACCATCGCACTCGGGCTCGGCGTCATGCTGTTTGCCATGGAAGCCTTTGTCATCCCGTCCTACCTGGAAGAATGGGGCGAAATGCTGCTGGGCCTGGCTCTGGTGGTGGCGCCTTGGTCCGTCGGCTATGAGCCCGTATCGGCCGCGATCAGCAGCGTAGTGTCGGGCCTATTGGTGATCTTGTTTGCTGTCTGGGAATTGATGACCGATCGCAACTTCAGTACCTGGTGGCACGATCATTGGCCTCACCGCGCCGGCTGAGACGAGAGGTTGCCGGCTCTTCTCCGACCGCCATCGGCTGGCGGCCGGAGGAGAGGTGATCACGTTACGATGCGGTTCTGGGCTCGATCGGTTGCCAGATGCTGATCTTGCGCGTCTCCGGCATCAGGAAGAGCGCGAGCACGAAACACACCGCTGGCACCGCAATCGGGTAGATCAGCGCGTAGCCGACGCTGCCGGTCGCCGCGAACGCTGCCGACGTGATGAAAGGCACCAATCCGCCACCCCAGCCGTTGCCGATGTGGTACGGCACCGATACCGACGTGTACCTGATCCTAGCCGGAAAGTATTCCGCCAGGAATGCGCCAACCGGCCCGTAGACCATCCCGACGTAACAAACGAGGATGAAGATGATGAAGATCGCGATCGGGTAGTTGATGTTGCCGGGCTGCGTGACCGTTCCCAGCCACAGATACAGCGGATAGTACGTGATCGCGGCGAGCAGCATGCCGCCTAGGATCACCGGCTTGCGGCCGATTTGATCCGACAGCCAGCCGAAGAAGATCAGGCTCGGTGTTGCGATCAACAGCGCGGCGCCCACGATGTAGGCCGAGGTCACCGCATCCACCTTGGAGACCTGCTGCAGGAAGTACAGCGCCCAGAACTGGCCGCTGTACCAGACCACGCCCTGTCCGATCAGGACCACGATCGCGATCCCGATGTATTTGATGTTGGAGCTGAGGAAGGCCTCCTTCCACGGATTCGTCGTCATTTGCCCGCGCGCCCTGATCTCCTGGAAGATAGGCGTCTCCTGGAGCTGGAGCCGAATGTAGATCGCGATGGCCACCAGCAGGAATGACACCAGGAACGGAACGCGCCAGGCCCATTCGTCGAAGACCTGATTGCCGAACCAGGTCCGTGTCAGGACGATCACGGCCAGTGACACCACGATGCCGAGAGTCGGTGAGGTCTGTAGCCAGCCGGTGTAGTAGCCGCGCTTGTCGTCCGGCACATGCTCCGCGACATAGGTGATGGCGCCGCCATATTCGCCGCCCAGGCACAGACCCTGGATCATGCGCAAGCCGAACAGAACGAACGCCGCCGTCAGACCGATGGACTGGTAGGTTGGTATCAACCCGATTGCCCCCGTACCCAGTCCCATTCCACTCAGCGTGATGAGGAACGTATACTTTCGTCCGACCCTGTCGCCCATCCATCCAAAGAGGAAGGCTCCCAGCGGGCGGATCAGGAAGCCCGCAGTGAACAGCGCGATCGTGCTGAGGAGGGCTGCAACCGGGTGGGACTGCTCGAAGAACTTGACCGACAGAACTGCGGCCAGGCTGCCAAAGATATAGAAATCATACCATTCGATAACGTTTCCCACCGACGCAGCAACAATCACGCGGCGAAAATCGCTCGGTACTTGAACTGCCATGTGCTGCTCCTATCAAATTCAAAACGCTACTCCTGGCGCCTTTCAGCACCCATTTGCTCGCGGAGTACGCTTGGTGCGTGACGCTACAGGCGAGAATTGCGAGTTGCGTCCGCACCGCCTGGTCTCAGGGACGCTTGAGCCACCTGAGAAAGAGCTCCAGCGGTCTCTTCGGTACCGCGAGCTATCACGACCTGCCCGTCTGCCGGGGAGGCATAGAAGCAGTGTAATCCCGCCGGGGCTGGCGTCTTATGAGACTTTCGGCTCAATCGACCTAAACCGAGGCTGACCCGTCCTGAGATGGAACGGTCGCCCATCGCGCCGGGCGATCTTGTCTCGAACGAACGGAAAGACCTCTCAGGCGTTGTGTGGGTCCAACAAGGAATCCACCATGCAGAATATCGCAGAGCATATGGAAGTTATCGGCGCCGACGGCGTCCATGTCGGCACCGTCGACCGTGTCGAGGGCAACCGCATCAAGCTGACCAAGAAGGACAGCGGCGAGGGCAGCCACAGGGGTCACCATCACTTCATCGACAAGGGCCTCGTCGCCGATGTCGAGGGCAACAAGGTCCGGCTCTCGGCCAAGGCGGATGTCGCCGTGACGATGGAAGAGGAAAAGTAGCGGCTCGGCCCTTTTGTTCCTGATCCGTACCGCTATCCGCCCGCCTGCACGTTCCGGTAGCTTCGGCCTTCGTTGCGTATCGTCAGGTGCAGGGAATGGCGGAGCCGGGCCGGCCGGTACGGTCGCAGGGGATCGCGGGGACTTGGCCCGCGGGCCGCGTTGCGTCCGCGGGCGGCCTTGCGCCTGCGGGTCTCGACCTCTGGACATCGCTGGTCGAGATCCTGCGCGCATGGGTACGCGCCGAGGCTGGCGCCGGGCGGCTATTGCCGTGGGTGCCCGTGGCTTTCGGCTGCGGCATCGCGCTTTATTTCTCCGCCGATCATGAGCCGGTGCTGTGGGTCGTTGCCACGACCGCCGTCGCGCTCATGCTTGGCGCGGCTCTGTTGCGGCGGAGCCGGCTGTTCGCGCCGGCGATCATGATCGCGGCGGTCGCGGCCGGCTTTACCGTCGCGACCTGGAAGACGGCGCGCATCGCCCACCCGGTGCTGGCAAAGTCGCTCTACTCGGTGTCGTTGTCGGGCTTCGTCGAGGCTCGCGACATCCGCGAGCGCACCGACCGTTTCGTGCTGCGCGTTACCGCGATGGAGGCGCAGCGCAGCGACGTCAGGCTCGAGCGCGTTCGCCTGTCGGTCCGCAAGGGCACCGCGCCGGAGGTCGGCAGCTTCGTGCAGTTGAAGGCGCGGCTGATGCCGCCGCTCGCGCCGGTGCGGCCCGGCAGCTACGACTTTTCGCGTGACATGTTCTTCCAGGGCATCGGAGCCTCCGGTTTTGCAATGGGCGCAATCACGGTGGCGGCGCCGCCTGAGACTGGCGGCTTGCGGCTGCGTTACGCAGCCTTCATGCAAAGCCTGCGCGATGCGATCGACGCGCGCATCCGCGCCACGCTCGACGGCGACAGCCGCGCGATCGCGACTGCGCTGCTCACCGGCCGGCGCGATGCGATCACCACGCCCGTCAACGACGCGATGTTCATCTCCGGCCTCGGTCACGTGCTCTCGATCTCCGGTTATCACATGGCAGTCGTTGCCGGTGTCGTGTTTTTCGCGGTGCGCGCGCTGCTGGCTCTGATCCCGGGACTGGCGGCCGGCTTCGCCATCAAGAAATGGTCGGCGGCCGCGGCACTGGTCGCTGCTGCGTTCTACCTGCTGCTGTCGGGCGCGGAGGTCGCAACGCAAAGATCGTTCTTCATGACTGCAGTGGTGCTGATCGCGGTGATGGTCGATCGCCGCGCCATCACCTTCCGCACGCTGGCGGTGGCCGCCCTGATCGTGCTGGCAGTCGCGCCGGAGGCGCTGGTGCATCCGAGTTTTCAGAGCTTCTATGTTGAAGGTCTGGGTAGGGGCCGCGCGGCCTGAATACTCAACGATTTCAACAAGCTGGTAGACTCATGTTGAAGTCGCGCCCAGAACAAAAACCGCTCAAAACGGGGCAAAAACCCCGGATTGGCCGCGTAGAGTCCCGGAAAAAGTCCCGGAATAGGGGCGGGCGTTCTACATGCGTTCGGGAAGGCCCAGCGCTGGGTTCGGGCCGCCTGCCCGAACACAACCGCACGGGCCTAATTTTCTTTTGCCGGGGCCCTGCACAGTTTGCGATCGAGACCGCCACATATGACATGGCGGAAATGAACTGCCTCGAAAAACAATGTGCGACACCCGTGAGTATTTCAGCGGCAAACTCGTATTTTATGTTGAAACACCGCAAACGAGCGAAGGCGCAAGCGTCCGGGGGATACGCTGACCGACACTGCACGGCGCGAGCCGCCTGACTAGCTCGATCGGCCCTTAGCCGAGAGCATCGCTCCGAAGGAGCAACCCCTATAGGGGACTCAGTTGAAAATCCTAGACATCAGACCAAGCCCGCCAGGCTCGACAACGCTTGCGCGTTTCGACCTGGAGCTGAACGACCACTTACGTCTCTACAATTTGGGCCTTCGTCAGCGCGGTAACGGCCGTTGTTGGACCGTCGCGCCCAACGCCTTCAGCGAGCGCACTGCTGCGTTCGGTGAACAATTCAATCGCGCAATTTCTGATCTGGCCCTCGCGGCCCTCATGGAGCTTCCGGCCGATGAATCCATCGCAGCCTAAGATCGCGGACTCGCCCGCGTATTGGACGCACAAGATCGGCGACCCTACTGGCCCAGTGGCAGTTGGGAGAATGTCCCAGCTGGTAGACTTCGATCCTCGCCTGTCGGAAACGTCCAGGCTGGTCTACCGATTTCTGATCAATTGGTATCACCACGAACACGGCGATGCCTTGCTCTCGCAACGACACGTTGCCACGGTCATGAAGAAGCGCGCGCCTGATGGCGCAGAATGCCCGTCACGTTCGGCGGTTTCGCGTGCAATCATATTGCTACTGGAAACAGGTTGGGTGGTGCGCACCTATCGGGGTAGAGGGCGCAACAAGAGCGCCAGCCGATACATCCCCGTCTTCAATGTGCTCGATTTGGCGGAGCAAGGGCGGTTTCCAGAACTGGCCCAGCAGGTGGGCCGGTTTGATGATCCACAGAACCGGCCCACTACGCGGGCCACTACTGGCCCAGCAGGTGGGCCGGTTCATGCCTCAAGTGGCCCAGCAGGTGGGCCGAAGACTCACATACCTGACTCGGGGACAGACCCGAGGACAGGTATGTATGGAGTATCCGCCAGCGGGCCGGACGCTGAGGCGCCGGCCGTGGCGGGAATAGATTTCAACCGCGTCTGGAAAGCCTACGGCAAGCTTGGCGATAAGCAGGCTAGTAGGCTCGCCTTCGAAGCCATCAGCAGCCCCGACGTCAACCACATCGTCAGCCGAGCTACTGCGTGGGCTGCAAGCGCAAAGCCAGGCCGGCGCCGTATGCCGCTGGAGAAATGGCTGGCCGCTGAAAAATATGACGAAGCCGACCGCAGCGTGAGACCGAAGGCTGAGCCACCAGAGCTAGCCGAGGAGGATGACATGGGGAGGCGCCGCTCCAGTACCGTTGACGCAGCCGAGGCCGCCGAGCATGACCGCAAACTCAGCGGGGCAGCCATTGAAATCAGTGTGCCACCGGGCGTGCCGCTGACCGTGGTGTCAACCGCGGTGGAAAGAAGGGGCGGCGATACCTGGATGGCTCTCCAGACTGACCACGGGCGCGTTGCCGTCCTGGTTGAGGGGAGCAACGCTCCTATTCAGGACGCGGGGCAGGAGCACCTTCGGCGGCTTGCTTACGCCTGCGGGGTCGACACCATTGGTGACCCGGCCGAGTTGCACGGTACGTCCTTCATGATAACTCGCGGCACGTTTGCCGCCCTACCTAACAGGGAGGCTGCATGACGGGGCAGGGGTGCCAACACGCTCTCCCAGATCTATCCGGGGGACCGACGCCCCCAAGTCCCCTTGTTTGCGTGCAGAATGAAAACCCAAACATGGTCCGCAGACCATCGTTCGATCGGCGCGCAGATGCCGACGCTCAAGGCCAAAACGGCCAGGTACGTCACGTTACGAGAGCCCTCATATGACACCCGCAAACGACAACCAGCCGCTATCCGCCAGCGAATTCACCGATCTTGCCGCCCGCCGCGCCTGGCTGGAGACCGCCCCAGCTACGCACGCCAGGTACCATGCGCAGTCGCCGTGCATAACTTGGTGCAAGCGCGAAAAGGATGACATCACATTCTTTGGCCTCAAGCTCTGGCGCACCCTGAGCGAGCCGCCGCGCATGGCCGCGAATGATAACGAGGTGGGCGAGCCCGATGAGGCCAACGAGCCTCCGCCGCTGCCCAATATGGACAGGGAGCTGGTCGAGGTGTCCGCCAAGCAACTGATTTGGGCGGTCGAGAACAAGCGGGCGCGCTGGGTTGGCAACAAGCTCGTTAAGATCTGGGACGGGCACGCCTGGGTTAGCCCCGAAGAACGTTTCGGCAACGTGCGCCAACGAAAAAGCGACAAGGCCGATGTCGAGCACTTCGACGCAGAAATGCCCGACGCTCAGGCTGAGTTGGCGCGATGCATGGATATGGAGCAGTTGCGCAAGGCGCTGGGCGCCAAGCCATGCACCGTGCTGGACATGGCGTCGTCCGACAGCACGTTGGCGGAGATCGGCGAGTATCTTGGCTTTGCCGGCCAATACGCGACCAGGATGGCTGGCAGGTCCGTGAAAGACGCAGTGAGCGCACTGAACGCGGCGCTGGCAGAAGGCAAGCGAGCTGCGGCTTAGGCGAGGCCGCCTCAGTTGGCGGCCTTACCGAATGAGGGCTCGGTCGCTGCTAAACCAGCACTCTCGGTCCTGAAAACACAGCGCCCCCGTAAATCTATTGCGGTGAGCCCCGGGAAGCGACTCAAACCGAAGCATCCACGCACCCATCAAAGTGGCAAAGACAATCGCACCCGCGAGAATCACTCGGCTGTCCATCAGTGCCCCCCAAAGCGATTAGGATACTAACAAATCTAAATAGGACACAGGGGCTAAATACGGTCAGCACCTCATTTTGCGTTGGGACGAACGAACTGGGATCATGGCTACAATTTAGGAACGGGCAGACGTGCGTCCTCGAATGGGTAAAAGCCGTCGATGATAACCGGGCATGTACGCTCGCAGGCCCCCCAAACTCTTTAGACTTTAGAGGCAGGTTTCCGCCTCGACGTGACGTGCACCTCTAACGCCGGTTCGATCCCGGTGCACCTTTTTACCGGCCTTGAGCCGTGAAGCCGCTGGCGGCTTTTTGCCCCGCTCCAATAGAGAAATTCGACAAACGACAGAGGAGGTTGCTCTTGTGGCAACGTTAAATGAATGCCTTGCGGCCGCAGAGCGACATCTCGGTTTTCGCGAGCCACGCGCACGCGCGACAGCCAAACGTCTGACAGAAACTGGCGTACTGCCGTCTGGCGGTCCAGGCCGGCCGCCTCAACTTGAGGAAGCTGATTTTGTCCGACTGCTAATTGCTCTCGCCGTCAACTCGCAGCTGCGCCGGTCAGATGAAATTGTTCGCATCTATTCCGCATTGGCTCCGCATGGCGCCAACCTCGCTGGCGCACCTGAATCCATCATCAGGACTGCATTCGAACAGATCGCCACCCTCGCGGACATTGTACTTCACGGCGACGCGGACGCAGTCTCGCTTGTGCGCAAGGCGAAGTTAGAATTTTGCAGGTCTTGGGGCGAGGTCGTTGTCCACGGCTATGGCCCAACCGTTCGCTTTCGCGAAATCGGCGCAGATGCCTCCCATTGGGAAAACGGCAAACACCGCACGTCAACGACCGTAAATGGCGCCGCGTTCGTCGACGCTATCCAAGAACTTTTTGGAGACAATAAGTAACATGGCAATTCTAAAAATGGCCGCCGCGGCAGAACAGTACCGCATCCCGTCATTGGCGGAGGCATCGCCGGAATTTGCAGCGCTCCTGCAAAAGCAGAGCGACCTGTACGCACTCCAATCGAAGCTGAACGGCGAACGCCGCGATATTCAGAAACAGCTCGATGAGGCGGGCAGCGCGGGGCCAATGGTCCCGGTGCGAGTGGCGGAATTGCTCGGCGACGAGGCCGATAGCGCACCGATGTTGCGCAAGCAGGCGGCGGACATCCGCGCAAGGCTGGCCGACGTCGAGACCGCCCTTGAAATTGTTCGGCGTCGTCTGAGCGACGCGAAGGGGCCAGCGAGCCATGCTGTCTGCCAAATCGTCAAGCCGGAATACGGCAAGCGCGTTGCTGCCATTGCGAAAGTGCTCGAAGCGCTTGCGGCTGCACGAGCGGATTATGACGATCTGCGGAATCAGTTCGAAGCTGAGGACATCGCGTGGGGATCGTTGGTGCCGCTGTCACTAGGCTTCCTTGGCGATCCGCGCGGGGACGGGCAGATTCCGCGGTTTATGCGTGAAGCGCGGGAGGCTGGATACGATGTTTGAGAAAGCTGACGAGCGACGAACCAAAGCTAAGCGGCGCATTTCCCTGCGTGGCAAATACTTTAAGACCGACGACACAGATCCAATCGCAATAGCCCGCTCGCTCAGAAAGGAATCGAAATTCGGTAAACGCGAGGCGCGCTTGGAGCAAGCGGAGGCAAAGGTTGGCCGAAGCTAAGACCGTGTGGGGTTACTGCGTCCTGTGGGACGCCATCGCAAACATCGCAAACGAATTTCTTGAACAGTTCGCAAAAGGGTCGCTAACGCGCAGCATCCGGGAGGATGACATCAGGATGTTACTCGACCACGATTCAGGTCGAGTCGTCGGGCGCACGGCGTCGGGGAGCCTCCGCTTGCGAGAAGATGCCTTGGGACTTCGCTATGAAGTCGACGTAAATCTTGACACGCCAGATGGGCAGACTCTTGCCGGAACGGTCGGGCGGCGAGATGTGTCTGGAATATCCCCGTCGTTTTACGTCACATCCGAGAATTGGCCGCGCGTCGGGTCAGGCTTGCCTCTGCGGGTCATCACTGAGGCTCGGCTCAGGGAGATCAGTGCCGTGGCGTGGCCTGCCTATCCACAAACAACCGCGGCGATGCGCTCAACCGCTGCTGCCGCGAACGATAACGCGTCCGCAGCTCGTCGTCGCATCGAAGCAGCGCAGCGAAAAAGGGGACTCCTATGAGCACTTATAACACAAAAGTTCATCGTGATCTCGGTGGCGATAGTCTCACGCTTGAGCCTGGTGGATCGGTCAACTTTAATGGTGTGGCGTTCACCGTGAATGCTGCAGGCAAGTTGCTTGTCACTGGCCTTCCTACCGCGGACCCGCACGTTGTCGGTCAGCTGTGGGCCAACAGCAACGTTTTGACGCTGAGCGCAGGCTAGCTGCGGGTAAGGGGAGGGGTGTTCGCTCGTTCTCGTACATTTCGCGCTGCAGACCGGCCGCTTCCCACAACGCTCGTGAGCGCTGCCCCAGCGTTTTAAAAATTCAGGAACACATATGGCCTCACCAAGGGCACCCGACCACCTATCGCGCACCGCCAAAACCTGGTGGCGACAGGTGCACGCGGACTTCGAGTTAGACGACCATCACCGACACTTGCTGCGATTGGCCTGCGAAAGCCTTGACCAATCGGAGGAGTCGCGTGCTGCCATTGCGGAGCACGGCGCGGTGGTTTTGGACCGCTTTGGGTGCCAGAAACCCAGTCCATGGGTCGATATTCAGCATAAATCCCAAAACCGATTCCGAATCCTATGCCGCGAGCTTGGGCTGGATGTGCAGTCTGCGGACGGACCGCGCATGCCGCGTGACTTAAGCTACGGGAATCGTCGCTGATGCCGGTTCGCAAACGAACCGACAAACGACGCAACGCCGGCACGCTGGACGATTGGGAGTGGGCGCTGGAAATGGGCTGGCCCCTCACGGGCGACTTGTGGGGCATCTGCGAACTCGACGAGCAGGGCTATCCTGACCGAGAGGCTGCGCGCGACGCCTGGCGGCGGTTTGGGGCGGAAATCATGACCAGGTGGCGCGCGGAACATCCGAATGGATCGAGGTACGCCTGCTGGGGACTCGAACAGTTCGGAGAGCCGTGATGCCGGCGCGATTGAAACGCGATAAGCGACGACGTTCTGCAGAGATTACGCCCGAGGCCGTCGCGCTATTCCAGAGGGGCCTCGACAATCCACATGATCAGTCCATCAGGATCGCATTGGCCGGAGCGCTGGGCCGGAGCAAGTTCGCCGCAAGCCCGCTGGATCGCGCGCCGCGGTCTTTGATTGGCTGCGATCGTGAGCCGGTCGAGGTGGCGATGGAGTTGCGCGCGGAGTTGCTGAGGAGGGTACACGCTAGATGACCTGTTCACCACCTAACCACAACCCCGTTCTGCATTTGGTTATGCCGGGCCTTGAGGTTGCTCGCGAGATGCCGCTTCCGCGCGAGACCGTGACCGCTTTCCTGCGGCGCTCTGGTTGGGCCACGCGAGACCGCAAGTATGGCTGGCAGTTCCGCAAGGGCCTGCCGACTATCCTTGAGATCAATGGCGAGGCGGTGCTGCGCAAGGACTGGCGACGTCGGCGCATTCGCGCCAGCGACTCTGTGCGCTTGGTGTCCTATCCGCTCGGTGGGGGCGGCAATGGCGGCGCGAAGCAGGTCATTGGCTTGGTGGCGCTGGTCGCAGTGGCCGCGTTTGCTGGTCCGTTGGGTGGTGCGATTGCAAGCGCTCTCTCGCTTTCTGCAGGTGTAGGCACCGTCATCGGCGCGGGCCTCGCAATCGGTGGATCGCTCCAGGTCAGCGCAGTAAGGATGGTCAGTTTTCATTTCGAGGATTTTTATAATGTCGGCAGCTAATATCATTGTGGCGTCAGACGGTGCGCATCTCGTTTCCGACGCGCTGGTTTGGAATGTCGAGGACCAGACGATCACCGCACTCTGTAACAAGGCGATCCTGCTCCCTCAATTTCAGGCCGCGGCAACGATCCGCGCCGAGCAGTTTGTTGTTTTCCAGGCCGTGTCGCTAGCTCTGTCGACAATGCCAATAGGGGACTTTGACGAATTCAAGCAGGCTATCGGGCCGACGCTGATGGAGCTGAATGACCGGATGGCCGCAATGGGCGCAGCAAGCCCGTTCGAGGTGTCGGTCGCGGGAATTTCGGAACAGCATGGTCCCTCCGGCTTTCGGATCACGACGCTGCATGCCGGCGGCGAGCACCTCGAAGCATGGCGGGTGATTGACATGCCGCGCGGGTTTAATCCGTGCCCGTGCAACACCGAGGCGGATGAGGCGGAAATCAGGCTAGCAATAGAGAAGGCGCCGGCGAGCCTTGATGGCCACGTCATCGCGGCGTTGAAAACGCAGCGTGATATCGCGAAGCGCGATTATCTGGCGGGCCTTAATCCGTGTTGGGTGGGCGGCTTCGCTCAGATCAGTACCATTTCGGCAGAGACTATTGCCACCCGCATCATCCATCGTTGGAACGATGATGTTGTCGGGGCGAGGCTGGTTGCGTGATGCTCGCCGGTCGAAGTCGCGCTCGGGCTTCCGGCGCAGATGCTTAGTAAGATTAGAACAAAGGTTGCAAATGACTGAATTCCACAACGTTCCATCAGACCGAACGGAACCGCCAACGAATCCGATTGAGGGATTTGTGTTTAAGCCCGCCGGAAGTGATGTCGTTCAGGTCTGGCAAAAAATCAACGGCCAGCACATGCGCATTGACGATGCAACTGCACCTTCTGAAGGGAAAGCATCAGAATGACTGCTCTCTATAGCTATTCCACCGGCACCGTTTCGGTCGCAGCAGACGGCACCACTGTTACCGGCGTCGGCCCGATCTGGACCGGCACCAATGCCCGACCCGGCGATATTCTACAGATCGGCGATTTCCAGTCGATCATTACCGACGTCACCGACATTACGCATTTGGAAATCCCGCCGTGGGGCGGCGGCGTGCAATCGGCCGTGGCCTACAAGATTTGGCAGGTCTCGCCACAGCGATTTGCAGGCGCACAGGCGATGCTGGATGTCAGCGCTCTCGTCGCCGCGCTCAATACAACCGGCTTTTTCGTGTTCGTGGATGTCGCGCTCACCACGCCGGACCCGTCACTTGGCGACGACGGCCAGTATGCGTTCCAGCCGACCACCGGCAAGACGTGGGCAAAGGTCGCTGGTGTCTGGACCTATCTTGGTATTTACAAAGGCTTCAACTTCACGGGCGCGTACAACGGATCGACCACCTACTCGCTCAATGACGTGATGACCGATGCCGGGTCGTCCTATGTCTGGATCAATGCGACGCCGGGGTCGGGTCACGCCGCTCCAAATGCGACTTACTGGCAATTGCTGGCGAGCATCGGCAACACCGGCAACACGGGTCCGACCGGCGCCGGCTACGGCGGCACATCGACGACGTCGCTCGCGATTGCCGTCGCGTCGAAGGTGTTCGCAACACAGGCGGGCCTTGCCTACACCAATGGCGCGCGCGTGCGCGCCAGCTCGGCGGCGAACACGTCCAATTGGATGGAAGGTGTCGCGACCTATAGCGGTACGACGCTGACGATCGCAGTTAACAAGATCGGCGGTAGCGGCACATTCGCCGACTGGAATTTCAATGTCGTCGGTGAACCTGGCGCGGGCGACATGCTCAAGACTGACAATCTTTCGGGATTGGCCCAGTGCAGCCACGTCTCAGAAAAATCTAGGTGTGCGCGAGGTGCTAACGGCGGCGCGAACGTATTATGTCCGTACCGACGGCAACGACGGCAACAATGGCATGTCGGACAACAGCAGCGGCGCGTTCCTGACGGGGCAAAGGGCCATCGATGTTGTCGCGGGCACGCTAGATATGTCGATCTATCAGGTCACGATTATAGTTCGGGCGGGCACATTCACAGGACCGCTCGTTCTCCGCTCCTACGTCGGAAACCTCAGGCCGATCATTCAAGGGGACAACACCACCTGGTCGAACGTCATCCTCAACTCGACAACGGGTGACAATGTCACGAGCGACGGCGAGCGTCCTTGGCAGATTGAAGGGTTTCGGATTCAAAATAGCACCGGAAGTTACGCGGCTCTGCGCTCCAAGAACGGCGGCACCATTCTCTACCGCAATATCGACTTCGGAGCGGTCAGTGAGGCGCATATGTGGGCCACCGCACAGGGGCGGATCTTGTGCCTCGGCAACTACAGCATCAGCGGTTCGGCGGGCGGCGACAGCATCCACTGCTTTATCTCGGACGATGGATACGGCGAACTCGCCAGCGCAGCGGTGACAATTACCCCTGCGGTCACGTTCAGTGGTGGCTTCGTCAACGTCGGCCGCAACGGAACGCTCAAGGCCTTTTCAATGACATTCACCAATCCAGGCAATGTAACCGGTCCTCGCTATAGCATCTCCAGCGGCGGCCTTTGTTACACCAGCGGCGGCGGCGCAAGCTATTTCCCCGGAACCAGCGCGGGCTCTGGCACGAACCTCGCCACTGCTCCCTACGGAACATACTCTTAGGTTCGTTACCGGCAATGAGAAGTTGTTGACGGTGCTTTCGCGCATGACGGCCTTGTAGTCGAGACACTTGCCGCGCGGTGAGCGGTGGCTGCGAAGGCGTTTTCCACTCGGGGCCGTCAGTGCAGCCGTCTGATCTTCTTTTTGCGCTTAGCAGTCGCCTTCTTAATCTGTCCTCGCAAGCGAAGGATTTCTGCCCATCGAGCCGCGATCTCCGGGTCGAATGGTGCCCATGTCGGCTTGCCTTTTTGACGGTTGCGCTTCGCCATGTTTGCAGCCTAGCGGCTGCAACCGGCGCTCGCGCGATCATTCCGTCGTTAAGCTTGATGGGCGCGCGCCGGGTTAATTCTGGAACCGCACGCGCGGAGGTCGTTCGACGATGATGATTACCGCTGATGGCCCAGACCAATTCCCAAGTACAGGGCCTTCTGGCGTAGCGAGCCAATGGTGCGCTTGGTTGCCTTGGATATTGTGATGACAGGCGTCCGAGCTTTGGAGTGCGCCTTTAGTTCCTTGATGTCTTCCTTCGTCCACTCGCGGCGAACAGTCTTCTTCGTTTTCTTAGCCAAGACGGCGCTCCTTCATTGATAGGAGCGCCGTCTAACACATAGCGCGCGGTACGCAAACCCGCGCGACTTCAGATTTAACCTCACGTCTCAATTTAGGATACAAATGTCAAACGACCTCGTCGTTCAGCTTGGCGCGAAGCTGGACCAATTCGCTAGCGATATGAATCAGGCGGGCGACATGGCGGACAGCGCCGTGAGCCGTATTGAGCAGTCGTTTGCGAGCATCAATCCGACCGCGGGCGGCTTTGCGTCGCTCGGCGTTGCCGCTGCTGGCGTTACCGGCCTCGTGGGCGGGCTCCTTGCTGCCTTGACCAAGGTCAATAGTGAACTTGCCGACCTGCAGAAGAATGCTGAGTATACCGGACTAACTGCGGAACGCTTCCAGCAGATCCAATTTGCGGCGGGGCAGGGCGGGGTTTCCTCAGAGAACTCCGTCAATGACCTCCGCAAGGTGGCTTCGTTGCTGTCTGACGCCAAGGAGAACGAAAACTCGCTGACGAAACTACTTGATGCAAACAACATCAAGTACAAGGACCGCAACGGCCAGGTCATCAGCCTCAACCAGCTTCTGACGATAGCCGGCGGCCTGCTCAACAAGTTCGGGACTCCTTACCCGAGAAAACAAAGGCCGCGCAAATGCTCGGTCTGTCGCAGGAATGGGTTGAGGCGCTGCGTAATGGCAGTAAGTCGTTTGAGGACATCGCTCAAGGTGCTGAAGCGGCAGGCGTCATCATCGACGGCGCTACTGTTGCCAAGGCGGCGGCATTCGACCGCGCGTGGAAACAGTCCTCGGCGCAACTTGCCGCTCAGTTCAAGTCCGTGTCGTCAGATATCGCGGGCTGGCTGGATGACCTGATCGATAAAGCCAATGATCTGGTGAAGACTGCACTTGCCTCGCAGAATATTCAGGCCGGTAGCGGTCAGGAGACGTTCAATCGCTGGGCGGATGCCGCGGACATCATGCAGAAGGCCATGCGAGGCTTGCCGCAAGATGTCGACCAAATCACCCGCGCAATCGAGCACCTGAACGCCTCCGGCAAGCCGGAGAACCTTGAGATTGTCGCGGGCCTGGAACTGATCCGCGCCAAGGCACAACTCGCCGCAGAGATGCTGAAGGCGGCCGGCGAGGCGCAGTCGAAAGTTGAATTCCCAGGTGGAGTTCCGCTGCCTGGTGCCCGGCCGGCGGCAGCCAACAATGCCGACCCCAACGCAGCCAAACTGCCCAAGCGCAAGGACGGCGCGGAGAGCGCAGATGCTTACGATCGCGCGACCGAGTCCATCAATAAATATGTCGTCACGACGAATGCCTTGGCGGAAGCGCAGGGTAAGGGCGCGGCTGCAACCGAGGAGGCCAAGGCGGAGGCACAGCTTCTGAACGCGGCCCAACTAGCCGGCATTCCGCTTACCGACAAGGTGCGCAATAGCATTCAGGATCTTGCGCAGGATGCGGGGCTCGCGGCTGAGGCGCTGGCTAAGGCTAAGGTCGCCACCGAAATCTCACGCGGGCAACAGACATCGTTCCTGTCACCCGAAGACGTTCAGATCGCACAGCAGTTAAAAGAACTCTACCCGGACGTTGCCGATGCGCTGCGTTCGACGGATTCCCTAGCTATCAAACTTCAGGTGAAGTAGCATGACCGCCGTAAATATCGCGATCCAGAAGCGTGCCGTTCACATCATGACGGACGGCCTGTCCTACAATAAGGAAGGCGTAGTTGTAGGGGTATCGCCAAAGTGCTGGGCGCTTCCGTCGCTGAATGCAGCCGTAGCCTGTATGGGACCGTCGCTGGCCAACATCATCACCGCGGCCGAGCTCACTAAGCGGTTTTCGTCGTTTGACGAAATGATGGCCGGCTTGGAAGACGCTATGCCGAAGATCTATGCCGCAAACATCAGTTTGCTGACTCAAAACGGAGATGGGATTCCGGACACTCGCATCTATATCGGCGGCTGGTCGGAGGGTCGAAACCGGCCTGAGGCCTATTCGATCCTCTGCGTTCCACCTGAGTCTTTCGACTATTGGTACAATACCAACGAAAAACAGAAGGCCGAATTTAGCGAGGGGGCCGTGATCGCTGACGAGCCGTTCAAACTGGTGCCGCTCGATGACGTAATTATGAATCCGCCGTTCGCCGCCGGACTGACTGCGGAGCAATGCGGATTCAAGGCGTCGAAGGCAACCATGGCAGACACGCTTGATCCCGAAGTCGACATGGTGGTCATGCTGCAAATGCAGCGCCTTCGCGAGGAGCCGCTGCGCCCCGGCCTGCCAGCGACGTCAAAGGTCGGCGGCCATGCGCTGCTAACCTCAATCGACGCGGGCGGCATTCGCCAACGTGTGGTCCATCGGTGGCCTGCCGACAAGATTGGCGAGGTGATTGCGCCAGAACACAATACGGATTGGAAGGCGTTTCGCCGCGAGCTTAAGGGCGGGCGGCGCTGGTGGAAGTGAGGGGGCGCGCCAACGGGCACCCTGTCGTTTCTGACAGGTGTGCGCCGTCCCGAGCGTCGGCATGATGGCTGCCAAAGGACGGAGGCATTGCTGTGCAGCGCTACTATTTTCCGATTTTCCACAAGGGCGAGATACAGCCGGATGACGAGGGGGAGCTATTTGTCTCGGCCGAAGTAGCGGGCCAATACGGCGCGCGGGTCGCGCGGGACATCGCCAGCGATCCCGAATATGACCGTGGTGCGGGCACTGTCGTGATTGTGCTCGACGCCACGGGCGCTGAGATCGCGCGGCATAGGGTTGGCGGTGTTGTCTAGCGGGAGGGCGTCGCCCGAGATGCGCCATGCTGACAGGCCAGGCCATTATGGGGGGGCTCGGATACGAACATATCCGAGGGGTTGCCGGGCATCGCTGAAATACCTCTCCCGAACCTTATTGGAGCGACGGACAGGCCCAGGGCTTGCGCGGCTTGTCAGGTTGTTCCACACAGATCAGACAACTGTTCGACTCAGGCGGCCAGCCGCGGTGTCGTACCGCTCCGGGAGAAACTCATTGCTTTCGTTGGTCTCACCGATCTCGTTTCTAAAACCAACGAGCAAAGGAAAAACCGAACCGTTGATGCTGCTGTGCGAGCGGCAAGATGGCTCCGAAGTCGAGATTGTCGCCAAATTCTCCGGTCCGTGCGAGGAAAAGGAAGTAAATCTGGCCCGCGAGGTGGTTGCGGTCTGTCTCGCCGCCGACCTAGATCTGCCCATCGCCGAACCGATGATCGTAGAGGCATCGCCTGAGTGGATCAATACCATTCCCGATCCCGCAATCCGAGCTAAGGTCGAAAGCAGCTGCAGGCTGGCGTTCGGGTCGAAGCTGTGGACGGGCCAGTTTTCAGTTTGGAACTCCGGCACGCTGGTGACCGAAACGATGCTGATGAACGCTGCGGCAATCTTCACATTTGACGCCATTATCCAGAATTTCGATCGCCAGGAGAACAATCCAAACTGCTTGGTTAACGGCGAAAAGATCCTGATTTTCGACCACGAGCAGGCCTTTATGCACAAACTCATGATGTTCTGGAAACCACCCTGGGTGCTGGGTGGGCTACAAAATTTTGAAGTACCCGGACGGCACATTTTCCGCCCAAGTCTGTTAGGCCGTGCTATCGATTTTGAGAGCATTAAGAACTTATGGACCAATATCTCGGACCAACGTGTGGAGGAGTACCGAGCGGCCATCCCGCCGGACTGGTGCGGCAACCCTGGTCCACTCAATGCCGCGCTCTCGCTGATCTGTGATGCACGAGACAATATCGATGGCTGTCTACAAGAGATATCACGGGTGCTGACATGAAAAAAACAGCCTATGGCTACGTCGTTCTGCGGTATGTGCACGATGTCATCACGGGTGAATTCGTCAATGTCGGGCTGGTCATGCACGCGCCAGACACGCAGCAGGTGAAAAGCAAAACCCGAACATCGATCAGGAGATTGAAGGCGACGTTTCCTGATTTGGATCGGACGGCGTTTGTTGCTGCGATGAAGTCAGTGACGAGGGCTCTGGGTAAGGTCGAGAAGCAATTCCAGTCCGATGGCATGCTCAAGCAGTTTTCTGACGCGAAGTCATTTGCTCATCTGGCTGTGCCTATCGACGACAGCTCGCTGCAGTGGTCGCAAGTGTCGACCGGCTTGACGGATAATTTCGATAAAACGTTCGATCGCGTGTACCAGCGAATGGTGACCCGGTATGACCATCAATCGTTAGCCCGTCGCTCCGATGAAGACGTGTGGCGCCCGGTGCGAGAAAAAATCGCAGAGCGAAAGATCAGTGTGCCTTTCGAGGAAAAAACTATCGTGGGTGCAACCGATCAAATCGAGTTCAGGCATGCTTGGAAGAACGGGGCGTGGCACGCCTATGAAGCACTGTCCCTCGATCTCGCGGATGCTGACGGCATCAAGGACAAGGCGCGCCGCTGGCGCGGTCATCTCGACGCTGTTTTTGAGGGGAAGAATGATCCGAATCTCAAACTGAATTTTATTCTGGGTGCGCCGACGGATCCGAAACTGATCTCGGCTTACGAGAACGCGGTCGCCATCTTGGGCCACTCTCCCTCGAAGCCAAAAATATATCGCGAAGGCCAGATCGATGATCTCGTCTCGGAAATCGAGGATGAGGTGCGGGCTCACGCTGAGCACAGTAGACGGACGTAGTCGCAGGCTCGATCGCTTTGTTAACGTTGGCGGCAGCCCTGTGCCGCCGAGATAGCGCGCGATGAGCAGCGCGTCGCGGTGTACAACATAGCAACATCTGCGACAGATAAGATCGCAATCTTCATTTTGCCGACGATTAACGACTGATACGAACGTCGCCGTAGTCTTCTTTGTTCGGCCGCTCACCATCAAAATCTGTGTGGGCGAGTAGGGCGCCAACGCCGAACAGCACCATGCCGCCGATCCAAATCAGTGCGGAGGCAGCAAGAAGCGCCGACGTCCCAACGCCGATACTGCCGGTGAGACCGAACAGCGTGCCGGCGTTGAACAGCAGTCCGAAGATGCCCCAGAGCCAGAAAAGAGAGGTCAGGAGGCCGCGCCCTGTGCTCTGCTGGCTGCGCAGCCGGAACGTGCGGTCCCATTTTTCTTTGCGCTTGAATAGCCCCATTGAAAACCCCCCTTGGCCCAGCGCGACCATAAGGCGAGCGAGCCGGGAACAGCAACTAGTCTTTATTGCGTGGGCCTGTCGCGTGATTGTGGTGGATTGCCAGCATATCGATCACACGAGGAGCGTAGTGCGGCCGGGGGGGTGATGCGGCGAGCCGGTCATGTCTTGAAAACGTTCGGGACAGCCATCAACGGCAATAGAGGCGCGGCTAGGCTCGCTACCGACAGAAGTGGGGTGCACCGGGTGGGCTGTCAATGCGCGCACCTAAGAGCCCTGAAAGAGCAATCAATCGGCCTTGCAGGTCAGGTCAGGGTTTGGCCCTGTGCCCCAAACCCAATGATGCGTTCGACCACAGGCGTCGCCCTCTCTAACCTTTGCGTAGGGGCTAGGGGCAAACAACAAATAGGTGAGCCACAGCGCCGCTCCGATCGCGATTAGCCACCGCTGGCGCGTCACTTCGGCTTCCCCTTCAAGCCCAACTCTACCAGCCGCCGAATGGCCTCGGGCCGGCCTGGCAGGTCTTCCTGCTTGCGGCGCCAGTCGTCGATCTCTTTAGCCATCTCGGGCTGAATACGGACCATAACCGGGTCCCCGGCCCCCGCAGGACGCTTCTGTGGATTTGTGCGATCAATCGTTGTTTTGTTCATGGAATCATGATACCACGAAATCATGTCCTGTGAATAGTCGCGGACAGGGTAGGGGAACACATACCAATGACCAATCTGGGCAACATCGCCACCGGCATAATCGACCCATCCACGTCTTTCTGTGCCCACACCTACTACGCAGGCCTGAGAGCCAAGGGCTGCGACCCCGTTGTTTATAAGGGCGGTCTCCACTGGCTTGTTGGGGAGTCTTCGACGGGCAACCTCAACGCGTGGGCCGCGCATCAAGATCTGGATGGTTCGCTCCGGCTCGAACACGCACGCGCCACTTGGGCGGAGCGGGCCTCGGATGACGATGTCATCCTGCTGGGCGTTCATCAGTAACTAGACTGAGTAGGCCCCCGCCCTCGACACGGGGCGGGCTTTCTCCGCCGCAGCCGAAGAATTTTACGGGTTTTGACTTTGATCCCGGCGAAAACCACGTATGCTAACGATGGCGCGCCTACGGCGGCTTGTGCGTCGGCCCAGGCCGGCGAGGTAAGCAGAGCAATTTTCGTAGGGGCGCGCTCTTGCCCATTCCAGCCAATGACAACCGCTTGCTCACGCCCGAGCAGGCGGCATGTCGGCTCAACATCACCGAAGATCATCTCCGAGCCCTCGTGAGCGAGGGGGTAATTGGTTACATCAATGTCGGGCTTGGCAAAAAGCGGCCACGCCGACGATTCACCGAGGCGGATTTAAACGACTTCATAGAGCGAAGCCGCAGGAGGGAAGTGCCGTGTCCGTCTACCGTGACAAGCGTTCGCCATATTATCAGTTCGATTTCCAGCACGCCGGTCATCGGTTTCACGGCTCGACGAAATGCACGACTAGACGAGATGCAGAAAAGTTCGAGGCTTCGGAACTAGAGAAGGCCAAGGCGCTGGTGAAGGCGACGCGGCGCTCCAAGGCGTCGCTCACCATTGATGACGTTGCCGACCGCCTCTGGAACGACAGCGCGCAGTATGATGCAGAACCGAAGGCGACCGAGACCAACCTCGCGCGATTGATTGAGTATTTCGGCAAGTCGAGGCTGCTGACTGATATCGACCACAGGGCGGCCAAGGAAATGGTGGCATGGCGACGAGGGCAACGCGTCAAGCGGCGCGGCAGGCGTACCAAGGAAGAGGAGCAGGCCCTGCCGCTCGTTTCGAACGCCACCGTCAACCGCTCGGCGACCAAAGTGCTGCAGCGGTTGTTCTCCTTCTCAAAGGCCGAGAAGGTGGCTTTCGAGAACGAACCGAACTGGGAGGCGCTGTTGCTGCCAGAGCCGGAGGAGCGGGTCCGCGAGCTGAAAATCGAGGAAGCCGACGCCCTGGATGACGCGATGCGCGCCGACTACGGACCGTTCTTTGAGTTCGTTCGCGCTAGCGGCATGAGGCTGAGGGAATGCGTGACACTGCGGTGGTCCGAGGTGGACTTCGGTACCAGGCAGATTGTCCGTCTCGGCAAGGGTGGGCGGCGCGTGGTGTTCCCGATCACGCCAGCGGTTCGCGAGATCCTTTTTCCGCTTCGGGGGCAGCACCCTGAGTTTTGCTTCACCTATGTGGCAATCTACGGCAACAAGCGGCTGGGTAGGGTGAGGGGCCAGCGCTACCCTCTGACCTACACTGGCGCCAAGACGGCATGGCAGCGCCTGCGGGCGGGCTCTGGCCTGCAGGACTTCCGTTTCCACGACTTCAGGCACGACTTCGGAACTAAGCTTCTCCGCGACAGCGGTAACCTCAAGCTGGTGCAGAAAGCTCTCAACCATCGGGACATCAAGAGTACCCTGAGGTACGCGCACGTGCTTGACGAGGATGTGGCCGTCGCCGTCGAGCGGCTCGCGGAGTCCCGGAAAAAGTCCCGGAGTAAGATCAAGAAGGTAAGTTAAGAACTTGATTTGCCGCGAGAAGTAGGAATCCGCGTCCCACATTTCAGATGTCGTTCGCCGCGACGCTCGGGCTGGTGGCGCTGGTGCAGATCGGCATGCCGAACCTGTTCGCATCGCCCGATCATTCGGCGACCGCGCGCGTTGCGATGTGGGGCGGGCGCGAGATCGCGATGCTGTTCATGGCTTCGCTGATCGCGGGACTTGCGACCACGCCCTATGCCGCTTTCCACTTCCACCGAATCACCCCGTTCGGCGTGCTCGCCAATCTCGGTGCGATGCCGGTGGTCTCGGCGCTGGTGATGCCGGCGGGGCTGCTCGGGCTGCTTGCGGCTCCCTTCGGGCTCGATAGCGTGTTCTGGTGGCTGATGGGGATCGGCATCGACTGGATGGTCGTGGTCTCGCGCTGGGTCGCGGCATTGCCGGGCGCGATCGGCCGCATCCCGGCTTTCGGCATCGCGCCGCTGATCGCGGCGAGCCTGGGGATCATCGTGCTGGGCCTGTTGCGCACGCCGCTGCGCTGGTCCGGCGCACTGGTGCTGCTGGTCGCGATCCTCTGGGGGCTGTCGGTGCGGCAGCCCGACATCCTGATTGCCGGGGATGGCCAGAGCGTCGCGGTGCGGGGCAAGGACGGACATCTTCACCTGATCAAGACGAGCAAGGATAGCTTTTTGCTCAAGGAGTGGTTGGCTGCCGACGCCGATCCGCGCGATGCCGCCAGCGCCTCGCTGGCCGCCGGCGTGTCTTGCGATGAATCCGGCTGCGTGACGCCGCTCGCCGATGGGCGGCTGGTCGCGCTGGCACTGCGCATCGACGCGCTGGCGGACGATTGCAACCGCGCCGCGCTGGTGGTGACGGCACGTCCCGCGCCGCCCGATTGCGCCGCGATGGTGGTCGATCGACGGCGGCTCGCGAGCCAGAGCGCGCTGGCGCTGACGCAGCGTGGTGACGGCTTTGCAGTTCAGGCGGTGAGGGAAAGAGGCACGAGCCGTCCCTGGTTGCCGGCCGGCGCAGGCGAAGGTGATTTCGACGGCAGTCTTGCGCCGAAAGCGATCCCGCCACGCAGCAAGGACGCAACGCCGGCGGAAATCGATTTGCAAGCCGACGATTAATCGGATCGTGCGGAGAGATGCAGTCGGCTGGTGCATCCGATCGGATTCGCTGGACGCAAACCACACCACCTCGCCGGCCACGGCCGGCGATTGCAAATCAATCCTGGCCTCCGATCCCGTGGCCGGAGGGCGACCGTGTCAGCCGATCGGCAGGCGCGTGATGGTCGGCTGCCTGTTGGCCATGATCTGCGGCTTGTGCTCGCGCTCGCCGGCCGGCAGCGTCACCGGCAGTTGCAGCACGGTCGCGCGCTGTCCTTCGACAAGCTGGGTCACCAGCACGTATTTGCCGTCGGGGAATTCGATCGCGTCATGATGGCGGTCGGGAATGTGCGGATCGATCTTGCCGAACTTGCCGACACGGGAATTGATCGTGCGTGTCCAGATCCAGCGATTGTCGTAGCGGATGTTGTCGGCGAAGGCGAGCTCCGTTCCCGGCAGCAGGCAGACGGCCACAGTCGGATCGGCTGCGGACGCAAAACCACGCGTCGAGGTGCCGCGGAAGGTTGTCGTGACGACCGTCTCGCCGATTTCGGCGGGGCGCGACGCGATGGCATGCAGGCTGTAGTCACACATCGGGTGCTCCTCATGCTGGGATAGCAACCGGCGTCTCTTATCGAGGCGCAGGCCCCTATCAGAGTGGAAACACACAAGCCTCTGCTTGGTTATGGGCAAATCTGCGGCTGGTTTCCGCACGCCGCGATCACTTTATCTTTCCCGAATCGGCGAGGAACAAAGCCTGCTCCTGGGCATTTCGGTCGCGCACGTCAGCGGCCGGAGATGCCGTTGCGCAGACGTCTCCTCAAACCGGAACGCCGCGAAGCCTCTGGGATGCTTGGCGCGGCGTGTCGAGGATGGACCGCCGGAGAAGCGGCCGGATAATCTGTGCAGAACCAGGATGACTATCCAGCCGGAGCGGGCAATCCGTCCACTCCAATTGGAATTGCGTGACTGCCGTACAGGCTCAGTACTTTCGGTACAGCCCGATCAGCTTGCCCTGAATTTTCACCCGGTTCGGCGGCAGGATGCGCACCTCATAGGCGCCGTTGGCGGGCTCGAGCGCGATCGATGCGCCGCGGCGGCGGAAGCGCTTGAGGGTTGCTTCCTCGTCGTCGATCAGCGCCACCACGATGTCGCCGGTATCGGCGCTCTCGTTGCGCTGGATCAGCGCCATGTCGCCGTCGAGGATGCCGGCCTCGACCATGGAATCGCCGCGCACTTCGAGCGCGTAGTGCTCGCCCGAGCCAAGCATGTCAGGCGGTACGCTGATAGTGTGGCTGCGGGTCTGTAACGCCTCGATCGGTGTGCCGGCCGCGATCCGGCCCATCACCGGCACCGCGACCGGACGTTCACCATCGTCCGCGGGCAGGCTGGAGCTCGCACGCACCTTGCCGAGATTGCCCTCAATGACGCTCGGCGTGAAGCCGCGGCGGCTGCCGGCGGCGGCCTGGAGCTCGGGCAATTTGATGACCTCGATCGCACGGGCGCGATTGGGCAGGCGTCGGATGAAGCCGCGCTCCTCGAGCGCCGTGATCAGGCGATGGATGCCCGACTTCGAGCGCAGGTCGAGCGCATCCTTCATCTCGTCGAAGGAGGGCGGCACGCCGCTTTCCTTCAGACGTTCATTGATGAACCGCAGAAGCTCGTATTGTTTGCGCGTTAACATCTCGACCAAAGTCTCCCGTTTGATGTCGTTCGATTCCGAGACGCTGAATTCAGCAATAAGCCGCTACACGCTCGAAACAAATCATGAACGGACACTATATGTTCGATATGTGTTCCGCAACTGCTTAATTTACCGTGAACAGAGCGAAGTTCGCGGAACATGCGTTGTCGGGGCGCTCACACGGGGAGCCGCAACACCTCGCAAGGTGTGCCTGCTTCGGCTTTCGGCGCGAACGGTGCGCGCACGAGAAGTACCTGTGCCGCAGCGAGATTCGCAAGCAGCGAAGAGTCCTGATGGTTGACGGGAAGGGCAACGCGCGTGCCGTCGTCGCGCTCCTCCAGATGCGCGCGTAGATAGTCCTCCCGCTGGTCGTTGGCGCCGACGTCGCGGCCGAGCACGGCGCGCTCGCGGCGATGGTGAATCACTGAACGGCCCGAGAGAGCGCGAATCAGCGGCACCAAGAACAGGAAAGCGCAGACGTAGGACGACACGGGATTGCCCGGCAGGCCGATCACCTCCATCGCGCCGAGCCGCCCGTGCATCATCGGCTTGCCCGGCCGCATCGCGATCTTCCAGAACGCCATCGTTATGCCTTCGTCCCTCAGCGCCTGCTGGACCAGATCGTGGTCGCCGACCGATGCGCCGCCGGTCGTGATCAGGATGTCGGCTCCGCTCTCGCGGGCGCGTCGAATGCCGACGGTGGTGGCCTCAAGCGTGTCGGCGGCAATACCGAGGTCGATGGTCTCGGCGCCCTCGCTGCGAGCGAGAGCGTGCAGGGCGTAGCCGTTGGAATAGACGATCTGGCCGTGACCGGGCGTGGTGCCCGGCATCACCAGCTCGTCGCCGGTGGCGAGGATCGCGACCTTCGGACGTCGGCAAACGGAGAGGTGCGGGTGATTCATCCCGGCCGCAAGCGCGAGGTCGCGCTCGGTGAGACGGCTTCCCTTGCGCAGGAGCACGTCGCCGTCGCGGAAATCGACACCGGCGGGCCGGATGTGCCGTCCGGCGATCGCGGCTTCCTTGATCGTGATGCGCTTGCCGTCGGCGACCGTGTCCTCCTGGATCACGACGGCGTCGGCGCCGTAGGGAACGACGCCGCCGGTGAAGATCCGCACGGCCTCGCCGGCGCCGACTGTTCCCGCGAACGGCCGACCTGCCGCGACCTCGCCGATGACGGTGAGCTTCGAATCGATCGTCGCGGCATCGGCCGCACGCACCGCGTAGCCATCCATCGCCGACATCGCCTGTGGCGGCTGCGTGCGCCGGGCCGCGGCGTCGCGCGCGAGCACGCGATGGTAGGCTTCGTCGATGGCAACCATCTCTTCGGGCAGCGGCTCTGCACCCGCCAGCACCGCGGCAAGCGCGTCAGAAACCGGCATCAAGGCCACGGCGAAAACTCCTGCTCGGCACGTTCGGGCGAATGTTCCGCAAGTCTTCTAGCCGAGCGCGGGCGCAGAGGCAAAAACAGCTGAGCGGGGACAGTCATCCCGCTGCTTCACATTGTTCTGGAAGGCAAGATCAAGCCCGTCGCGGCATGATCCGAGGAACGAGACAGATCGGCAGGAGAGTGACCATGGCAGGGACGAGAATGACGAGCGCCCCGGCCAGCGCCTATCAGGTCCCTGTCTGCTCGGGACTTACGTCGGGCGCCTTCGACCCCTGATCCTTGTCGGGAAGCGGATCGGCCTGGGATTTCAGGTCGGCGGCCTTGCTCACGAGCTTGGCGGAAAGGTCCGAGTCTGAAGTTGTCCTGGCGAATTCAAGAAGAAGAGAGGCCTGCTTGGTGAGGTAGGTCTTGCCCAACACGATGATGCATCCGTCCGTAGAAGTCCCAACGGACTCAAGAGTCCGGAGGGTGGCATTCCGTTCCCGGAACTCTGTCTAAAAATGCACAAAGTGTTTTGGTTCCTCGTCCCCGGGTGAAATTGTTCCGGATCGGCAGGTCGGCTTGCCTGGCAATGCGCCAGGCCGGCGGTCAGATCCCCAGCGCCTTGAGGGCGATCCCGACGTCACGCGGCGAGGTCACATGCACCGCCGTCAAGCCGCGCGCCCGCGCGCCTTCAATGTTCTCGGCAAGATCGTCGAAGAACACGATACGCCCGGCGGGCACGCCGATCGCAGCAACGACGTGGTCGAAGGCCTCCGCATTCGGTTTGCGCAGGCCGATGCTGGACGACAAATACAGCTCGCGGAAATGGCGGAGGACGTCGGCATATTCCTTCGAGAAATAGTCCACGTGCGGCCGGTTGGTATTGGAGAAGACGTAGAGCGGCATCTGCTTCGCTGCCCGCGGCAACAGCTCGGCGATATCAGGCATTTCGCCGGTGAAGATCGCGTTCCAGCCTTCCAGGAACTGCGCGTCCGAAATGCCGATTCCGAGCGAATCTCGCAACGAGGCGAAATAGTCCTCGTCACTGAGCTTGCCCACCTCGTGCAGCCGATAGGCTTCGCTGTCCCGCACGTAGCGCGCGACGATGGCATCGGGCTCGCAGCCGGCATGTCCCGCCCAGCAGGCGATCGCCTTGGAGAAATCGATATCGAGCACCACGCGGCCGAGATCGAACAGAAGCGCATCCGCGCTGCCGGGAGAGAGCGGTGTCATTGCGTCCTTTCACTCAGTATCGATATGGCTCGTGGTCGAACAGCGGAAACGCGCTGAACACGCTCGGCGCGTTGGTTGCGGTCGCTGCATGGAGGCAGGATTTGTCGACCTCGGTGAACGAAGTCGCACCCAGCAAGCCGAGGCAACGCAGCACTTCGTCCTCGAGCAGCTCCAGCATGCGCGCCACGCCGGCTTCGCCGGCCGCCGCCAGTGCCCAGCATTGCAGCCGGCCGATGCCGACGAGGTCGGCGCCCGCCGCTATTGCCTTGACGATGTCGGTGCCGCGACAGACACCGCCATCGACCATGATTTTCGCGCGGCCCTTCACGGCATCGACGATCTCGGGCAGCACGTGCATGGCGCCGCGACCGTGATCGAGCTGACGGCCGCCATGGTTGGAGACGTAGATCCACTCGACGCCATGATCAATCGCGATCAGCGCGTCCTCTGGCGTCGCGATGCCCTTGAGGATCAGCGGGATCTTGAACTTGTCCTTGATCATCTTCACCGTCCGCCACTCCAGGCCCTTCTGGAAATCGCCGCCGGTGGCGCGCAGGCGGCTCTCGCGAACGTACCGCTTGGCGATGTCACGCTCGCGACGGCTGTAATGGGCGGTATCGACGGTCAGGCAGAAGGCGGCATAGGCGTTCTTCTCGGCCCGGCTGACAACGTCGGCGACGAAGGCATCGTCGCCGCGCACATAGAGCTGGTAGAGGCGCAGCGCGCCAGGTGCCGCCTCGGCGGTCTTCTCGAGGCCGGGCTCGGACACCGAACTCAGCATGTGCGCCGCACCGAAAGTGCCGCAGGCGCGTGCCACGCTCGCCGCGCCATCCGGATCGAAGATTTCGAGCGCGCCGACGGGGGCGAGCACCACCGGCAGGCGCATCTTGCGGCCGAATTGCTCGACCGAGCCGACGACCTTGCTGACATCGCGCAGCACGCGCGGGCGGAAGGCGATTTCGTCCAGCGCCATGCGGTTGCGACGCATCGTGGTCTCGGTCTCGGCGGCGCCGACGATGTAGTCCCAGGCGTTCTGGTTCAGATTGGCACGCGCCTTGCGGATGAATTCGTGCAGGTTCTGGAACGGCTCGGCGCTGGCGCCGAGTTCGACGTTCCTCTCCGGCCGGGTGCGGGGCGCGTCATTCATTGTTGTCCTCCCGAGAATTTGAACTCTTATTGTCATCGCCTATCGTGTCCGGCCCTCCAAAACCATCCTAAAATCGCATAGCTGCGAGGCGTGGGCCGGCGGACCGATTCCCGTCTTGCGCGAAACGGTTTCGGAACGTTGCCAAAAGTTTAGGCCCGGGCGAAGGGATTTTTTACGGTCTAGCCGCCGGCGTGGTATCTCGGCCTTGAAGAAACCAGAATGGTATTGTGAACAGCGGGCTGGATCGCCATTTGCATGGCGCAGCCGAAGCCCAAAGCAAAAAGGCCTGTCTATCCATGCGGAAAACCCTGCTGTTCCCCTTGGGCGCGCTCACCGGAGCGTGTCTGACCCTTTTGGTAGCCAGTCCGCACGGCGGCGTATGGGCAGCACGGGCGGCAGCGAGCGCGAATGACGCCTATTCCCAGCTCAATTTGTTCGGCGAAGTATTCGAGCGGGTGAAGGCGAGCTATGTCGAGAAACCCGACAATGCCAAGCTGATCGAAGGCGCGATCACCGGCATGGTGACCGCGCTCGATCCGCATTCGCGCTACATGAACGACAAGGCCTGGACCGAGATGCAGGAGACCACCTCCGGCGAGTTCGGCGGGCTCGGCATCGAGGTCACGATGGAGGAGGGCCTCGTCAAGGTCGTCTCGCCGATCGACGACACGCCGGCGTCCAAGGCCGGCATCATGTCGGGCGACCTCATCAGCAAGATCGACGGCGATGCCGTGCAGGGCATGACACTCGAGCAGGCCGTCAACAAGATGAAGGGCCCGGTCGACACCCAGACAAAGCTCACGATCGTGCGCAAGGGGGCCGACGCCCCGCTCGACGTCGCGATCAAGCGCGAGATCATCCATGTGCGCCCCGTCCGCTTCCACGTCGAGAACGGCGATATCGGCTATATCCGCGTCTCCTCGTTCAACGAGCAGACCACCGACGGCCTGAAGAAGGCAATCGCGTCGATCTCCAAGGACATCCCGCAGGAGAAGCTCGTGGGCTACGTGATGGACCTGCGCAACAATCCGGGCGGATTGCTCGACCAGGCCGTGTCGGTGTCGAGCGCGTTTCTGCAGCGCGGCGAGGTCGTCTCGACCCGCGGCCGCAATGCGGAAGAGACCCAGCGCTTTACCGCGCACGGCGGTGACCTCACCAAGGGCAAGCCGCTCGTGGTTCTGGTCAACGGCGGCTCGGCTTCGGCCTCCGAGATCGTGGCCGGCGCGCTGCATGACCACAAGCGCGCGACCATCATCGGCACGCGCTCGTTCGGCAAAGGCTCGGTGCAGACCATCATTCCGCTCGGTGCCCGCAACGGTGCGCTGGCGCTGACCACGGCGCGCTACTACACGCCGTCGGGCCGCTCGATCCAGGCCCAGGGCATCGCGCCCGACATCGAGATCCTCCAGGACGTGCCGCCCGAGCTGAAGGGCCGGATGGACACCATGGCGGAGTCCCAGATGCGCGGCCATCTTCAGGCGGCCGATGGCACGGAGCAGACCGGATCACAGTCCTATGTTCCGCCGGAAGAGAAGGACGACAAGGCGCTGCATACGGCCTATGACTTCCTGCACGGCCAAACCGCGAATGCTGTCGCGGCCAAGCCTGCGCCTAAGGCTGCGGTGCCGAACTAAGTCTCGCGATTCCAGACATTGATCGCCCGGGACTGGATGACCGCTCCTGGGCGAATTCGGTTGGGACGCTGCAACGACGCGACTTCCTGGTTCACATCGGTCAAGCGCTCGGTTTCAACTGCGTCATGGCAACGCCGGACATCGCGAGCAGCCCGCCGATGATCAACTTTGAGGTCATGTGTTCGCCAAGAAACAACACGCTCGACATCAGGGCGAACACCGGAAGTAGCAGACCGAAAGGGGCGACGCGACCCATCGAGCAACGCCCGATCAGCCAGAACCAGAGTCCAAACC
Organism: Bradyrhizobium sp. LM2.9; assembly: GCF_054056555.1. Classification (NCBI taxonomy): domain Bacteria; kingdom Pseudomonadati; phylum Pseudomonadota; class Alphaproteobacteria; order Hyphomicrobiales; family Nitrobacteraceae; genus Bradyrhizobium; species Bradyrhizobium sp. LM2.9. The sequence goes on along the minus strand of NZ_JBSRYJ010000002.1, from coordinate 2,279,620 downwards.
CGACAATTCCTCCGATGAAAATCGTGTAGGCGAGTGCCAGCCAACCACGTCCATCCGCGGTGACAAGGCTCGCGAGTTGTCCGTGTTCAAGGAGCAACGACATCAACATGACCTGCGGCACCGTGAGCAGCGAGGACCACCCCATCAACATCAGGGGATCAAAAGGGCCGTAGCGCTTCGTCAAGACGTTGGACACGGCGAATGCGAAGGCTGCCCCGACCACGAGCAGCAGGGGAAGCGCGTTTGCCGACAGGCCGGGCTCCGCCGCCAATACGACCACGCCGACAAATGCAAGCACCACTCCGGCGGACGTGGTGAGAGACGGCCTCTCCGCGAGCAGCGGCCACGCCAACAGGACGGTGAAGGGCGGCGCGAGTTGATATGCGACGGCCGACATGCTTCCCGAGCCGAGCCCGAGGCCAACATAGAAGAGCCCGAAGTTCAGCCCACCGAGGAAAATCGAAATAGCTACGATGGGGCCGAACTGTGCACGCGTGGGCCGTTTGACGAACGGAACGAGCAGCAGCGCGATGGCCAGGAAGCGCAGTGCGAGGAAGAAGAGAGGCGGAAACTCCGTAACGCCTACCTTGATGGCCACGAACTGATAACCCCAGAGCAAGGGGACGGCCACCGCACAGACGATCTGGATGGCAGACATGGCATTCTTCCTTTCAAGACCGATCAGTCTAGATATCGACGCGCCAATAGCGGAGGCGTCCATGGGTTGTTTACCTAAATGGGTTGTTTACCTAATGAAGCGGTCGAGAAGAGCGTCAACGGCGGCTTGCGACGTGATCCGTGTCGGTGCCGTTTTGGCGACCACGCGTAGCCCCCAAAGGAAACAGACGAGAATTCGGGCGGCACTGGAAGGCTCGACGCCATCGGCCAATTTGCCCGCCGCCTTGGCACGGGACAGGGCATCAGCCAGCTTGGCCTCCATGGCCTTGAAAAAGCTCCCGATGCGACGATCAACTTCAGCGTCACGGCCGGCCAGTTCCATGGCCGTGGCCACCAGCAGGCATCCGCGCCGACCATTGGCACCGCTCGTTCGCTCAACGTAGCCGGCAAGGTAGGCCCGCAGGCCGTCGACCGGCTCTCTGCGGGGGTCGAGTTCGACGTCCATCCGAGTCACGGCATCGGCGACGTAGCGATCAAGCGCACGCAAGAACAGCGAGTGCTTGTCCCCGAAAGCGGCGTAGAGGCTGCCACGCGATAGCTTCGTCGCTCGAAGAAGGTCCGGTAGCGCGGTGGCATGATAGCCGCGCGACCAGAACACGCCCATCGCCTGTTCGACAGCGGCTTCCGTGTCGAAACTTCGGGGACGGCCACGGGGCAACTGCACTGGGCTTTGGCGGCGCATCTCCGATATATAGACCAAATGGTCTTGAATTCCAAGCGGTCGCTCGCGCCGATTGGCTGTCCGTCGATGTTTCTAGCCCGCTTCGCGGCGTCGGCTCTCGTTGCCGCCGCGCTGGGCGAGCCGGCTGCGATGGAGCGCGAACAGCTCCAGCACCTTGTCGGCAGGCTTCGCGGCGCTGAACAGATAGCCTTGCATCTCGGAGCAGCCGAGGGCGCGGAGCAGCCGCTGCTGCTCCTCGGTCTCGACGCCCTCGGCCGTGGTGGTCATGCGGCGAGCGGCCGCGAGATTGACGACGGCCTGCACGATGCTGGCGGAGCCGTCGGGGCCGGCGATGTCGTTGACGAAGCAGCGGTCGATCTTGATCTTGTCGAACGGGAAGCGGTGCAGATAGCTCAGGGAGGAGTAGCCGGTGCCGAAATCGTCGAGCGCGATGCGCACGCCGATGGCGCGGAGTTGATGCAGGATCGCGAGCGCGGTGTCGTCGTCGCGGATCAGCACCGCCTCGGTGATCTCGAGCTCGAGCCGGCTCGCCGGCAAATTGGAGGCAGCGAGCGCCGCCATGATCTTCAGCGCCAGCGTGCCGCTCTTGAACTGCACCGGTGAGACGTTGACGGCGAGGCGGATGTCGTCGGGCCAGTTGGCGGCGTCCCGGCAGGCGGTCGCCAGCACCCATTCCCCGATCTCGTTGATCAGGCCGGTGTCCTCGGCGATCGGGATGAACTCGGCCGGCGAGACCATGCCGCGCTCGGGATGACGCCAGCGCACCAGCGCCTCGCAGCCAGTGATGCGGTCGTCCTTCAGGCTGAGGCAGGGCTGGTAATAGACATCGAGGCCGCCATGGGCGATGGCGTGGCGCAGATCGATCTCGAGCTGCCGCCGCTCGTGGACCTTGGCGTCCATCTCCGGCTCGAAAAAGCGATAGGTGCGGCGTCCGGCGGCTTTGGCGGCGTACATCGCCATGTCCGCGTTCTTCAGGATCTGGTCGAGCGCCGTTCCGTGGTCGGGTGCCAGTGCGATGCCGATGCTGGCGTCGGTGGCAAGATGATGGCCCATGCAGTCAAACGGCGCGCGGATGGCCTCGAACAGCCGCGCGACGAGCTCGTTGACCTGATCCAGCGACGTCACCGCGCTCTGTACGATGGCGAATTCGTCGCCGCCAAGCCGCGCCACGAAGTCCGCCGGGCCTGCGCACCGGCGGAGGCTCTGCGCGACCGACTTCAGGAGTTCGTCGCCGACGAGATGCCCGAGCGCGTCGTTGACGCCCTTGAACTCGTCGATGTCGATATAGTGCACCGCGAGTTGTTCACCCGCGGCGACGAGAGCCAGTTCCTCGCGCAGATGCTCGTGGAACAGGGTGCGGTTGGGCAGGTCGGTCAGCGCATCGTAATGAGCGAGATGGGTGATGCGCTCCTCGATGCGCCGGCGCTCCGTGATGTCCTCATGTGTCGCCACCCAGCCGCCGTCCGTGAGCGGTTCGTTGACGATCTGGATCGAGCGACCGTCGGAGGTGTCGACCACCATCGAATTGCGCACATGGATGTCGCGCAGGACCCGTGCGATATACGGGTCCACATCGCCGGTGAAAGAGCCGGTGGCGCTGCGGTGTGCAATGATGTCGCGGAAGCTACAGCCGGGTCTCACGATTTCGGCAGACAGCCCGTACATCTCGATGTAGCGCTGATTGCAGATCACGAGCTGCTGCGAGGCGTCGAACAGCAGCAGGCCCTGGGTCATGTTGTTGACGGCGCGGTCAAGACGCTGCTTTTCCAGCGTTAGCCGTTCCCGCGAAAGGCGGTGCTGCTCCAGGAGCTTGCGCACGATCGCGATCAGCACGCCCGCGATGGCGAGCGCGGAAGAGGCGGCGACCGAGATCAGGATGCCGATCTGCTCGCGCCAGTCCATCAGTGCCGACGCGCGCGTCGTGGTAGCCATCATCAGGATCGGGAAATGGGGCAGGGCATGCGAGGAGATCAGCCGGTCCTCGCCGTCGACGGGGCTCATGAAGCGGCCGGCGAACTGATCGAGCCCGAAGACCCTCTGGTGCTCGAACGGACCGTTCTTGAAATTTCGTCCCATCAATTCGCCGGAATGGGGATATCGGGCCAGCAGAGTGCCGTCCCGATGCAGCATCGAGATCGTCGCTCCTTCGCCGAGCACGACGGTCTCGAAGAATTTTTCGAAGCCTGCCGGCTCGATGCCGCGTCCGACCACACCCATGAATTCGCCGTTCGGTCCGACGATCTTGCGCACGATGAGGATGGTCCAGGCTCCGGAGATGCGACTGTGCAGTGGTTCGATCAGGACGTCGGGAGCATTGGGATCATATCGAAAGGTCCGGAAATAGGCGCGATCGGCGACGTTCAATTTCGGGACTGGCCATGCCGTCGACGAATTGATCAAATTGCCTTCGGCATCGATGATGTTGACGCCGCCCATGTAGGGCAGTGCCTCGATCTTCGAGCGCAGCATCCGGTGGATGTCCTGGCCGGAGAGGCGTTTGCGATAGTCCGCTGCACTGGTGATGCCGGTGGCGCGAACGTGGTCGACGAAATCCTGCTGGATGACGGCGAAATCCTGCAATTGCTGGTCGAAATGATGGGCGAGCATCAGCACGGTGTTTTCCAGCTCGCGGCCGGAATTGCGAAGCGCACGTTCGCGGAAATTCTGCGCCATCAGCGTCGCGCGCCGACAGCGATCGCCGCGATCAGCAACATGCCGCCCACCACCAGCCAGCGGATCGGTCCGCTGCGGACGAAGGCATGGTCAAAAAGGCGGCTGCCGAATCTCGTCATCATGATCGATCGTTGTCATGCACACGCCAGGGTCAATTCGCGGCCCCGGAAACATCCGTTGGTTTACGGGAACGGGGTGGAGGTGAAGTTAGGAAGCTGGGTTAATGCGCCGTGAATGGACACGCACAAATACGATCGATGCGCGAAGCCGGGAGGCGTGCAGAACATCAAGTTCGGATCGATCAGCTCTTCATTGCGTTGATCGTCCGCGTGCTGCGGCGCCCCAGGATCGCCACAACGATCAGCGCCGCGACGATGTTCGCGGCGGCGCTGATCAGGATCGGCAGCGCGTAGCTGTGGCTCGCATCATAGGCGAAGCCGGCAGCGCTCGGGCCGACCAGCGTCCCGAAGGCAACGCTGGTGTAGAGAACGCCGATGATGCCGCTGACGTTGCGTCCGCCAAAATAATCCATGACAACAGAGGGTAGCACCGCGACCCAGCCGCCGTAGAACACGCCGTAGATGAAGGCGAAGGCGGCGAGGGCCCAGACATCAGCGGCAATGGCCCAGATCGCCATCGCGAACGCCATTCCGATCAGGACCATGATCAGAGAGCGGTCGCGGCCCATCCGGTCGGCGACCGCGCCGAGGAAGAAGCGGCCCGCGGTGCTGCCGGCCCCGATCACGCCGAGCAGCAGCACGGCAGAGGACGCCGCGACCCCGTGATCGCGCGCGTAAGGCACGAGATGAACGAATGGAACGAAGGCGCCGAACGAGCAGACCAGACACGATACATAAAGGGCGATAAACCGCGTCGACCGGACGGCCTCGCGCACCGAGGCGCCGCCGGCGTTGTTTGCGTCCGCCGAATCGCAAGGCGGATCGCCGTCGGGTCGGAGGCCGCGGTCCTTCGGATCGTTCTCGATGAGCAGCGACATCCCGCCGCCTAGCACCAGCGCGATCGCGCCCAGCACCAGATAAGCGCCGCGCCAGCCCGTCGATGCGATCAGCAATGAGGCGAGCGGCGGCATCGCCAGCGTACCGAGCCCGATGCCGCTCACCGCGAGCCCAGAGGCAAAGCCGCGGCGCTTGACGAACCAGCGTTGGACCGCGCCGATTGCTGGAACATAGGCGCAGCCGACGCCGAGGCCGACGCCGAGCCCGTAGGCGAGATAGACCTCCACGAGGGAACGTGCAGCGCTCGCGGCCGCTAGTCCAACCGCCATCAGGATCATGCCCGCGACGGCCAGTGGACGCGAACCGAGCCGGTCGGCGAGAGGGCCGCTGACGAGTCCGAGGGCGAAGTACAGAAAGCCCGCAATCGAGAACACCAGCGAGATTGAACCGCGGGAGGCGCCGAAATCGCGCTGGAGCGGCTCTAGAAATGCGCTGAATGTGTAGACAGAACCAAAGCCGACGAACATGACGGCAAATGCCCCCGCGACGACGAACCAGCCGTGGAAGATGCTTCGCCCAGCGGGCATGAATGGAGTGGTCAATGCTGCCTCCGCGAGGTGGGGGAAGGATGGCGACGATGCCAGGACGTGACACGCTGGAACGTTGCGCCAGCGCGAACCAGCGTGGCCTCGTCGAGATGGGCGGCAACAAGCTGGAACGCGATCGGCAGTCCGTCCGTCGATGCACCACCTGGTAGCGTGATCGTGGGATGACCGGTCATGTCGAACGCGCAGGTGTAGCGCTGCAGCTTCGCAATCAGATCCGGCTGCTCGCCGAGCGTCCGGATCATGGTCAGCGTCAACGGCGCGAAAGGGTGTACCGGGATCAGCAGCAGGTCGATGGTCTCGAACAGCGCAGTCACCTGGCCGCGCAGTGCCAGCCGCCGCAGCAGGATCTTCTGATAATCGAGACCGGAGAGCGCGCGACCAGCCTCGAGCAGCGAGGCGAGGATCGGACCATACTCGTTCTTGCGGGCAGGATAGGTCGCCTCGTGCGCGACCGCAGCTTCCACCGCGCAATTAGGGGTCCAGTCGGTGATCGCCTGTCTTACGTCGGGAAATCTGACGTTGACGGTGTGGGCGCCAAGCGCGCGGAAAGCATCAATGGCATCCGCCAACACGTGTTGTGTCGCAACGTCCACGTCCTCGCTGTTCCAGGCAGCGTCGACGCCGATCCGCAAGCCCCGCACGTCCTGTGCGGCCGCGGCAAGATAGTCCGGCACCGGATTGAGCAGCGACATCGGGTCGTTCGGGTCGTGTCCGGCGATGACCCCAAGCAGCACGCCGGCATCGACAGCGCTGCGGCCGATTGGTCCGATATGGTCGAGCGTCGCGGCCAGCTCGAACGTGCCGTGGCGGCTGACGCGGCCCCAGCTCGGTTTCAGCCCGGTCAGGCCGTTGGCGGCGGAGGGCCAGCGGATCGAGCCGCCGGTGTCGGAGCCGAGCGAGCCGAAGCAAAGTCCGGCGGCCGTCGCAACCGCCGAGCCGCTGGATATGAAATACCCGGCCAGTAATCCGGATTCCATGGATTTCGCGGTGGCGTCACCAACGGATGGTGATCGGAATAGGCGCACTCGGTGAGCTGCAACTTGCCGAGCACCACGGCGCCTGCATCCCTGAGCCTGCGCGCGACGGTCGCATCTTCACCGGGACGAAAATCGCGATGAAGCGTAGTGCCGGTCGCCGTCGGAATGCCCTTGGTCCAAAACAGATCCTTCAGCGCAATCGGTACGCCATGCAGCGGGCCCCGATACTGGCCATTTGCGATTTCGGCATCCGCGGCTTTCGCCTCGTCGATAGCCGTTTCCGCCATCACGTGAACGTAGCTGCCGAGTTCACGGTCCAGGGCGTCGATACGGTCGAGTTGCGCGCGCGTCACATCCAGCGCGGAGATTTCGCGCGCCTTGATGCGTGCAGCAAGCTCGGTGAGTTCGAGATAGTGCAGGGCTTCGGCCACGGCGTTCTCCATTTTTTGTCATCGCAATGACGCTCGGTCTCAACGAGTAATCGACACCAGTATAAATAGAATACAGGTGTCTATTGCTGTCAACAGGTAAACATGTTTTACTGGTGTTCCAATTCCTCCGGTATTCTGATGTCGAAAGAGTCACGCAAATTCCAGGTTCCCGACGCGCTGGCGAACGTCTACGATTTCGCCAACACGCTCGATGTTCGCCACTTCACGCATTTCGGTGTGGAGCACCCGCAGAGCGACGAAATTGCCGGGATGAAGCAGATCGCGGACTGGATGCAGGAGCGCGGCCTCGGCGGCGGGCGCATCACGCCCGCGATGTTCGCTACCGCGCTGCGGCTGCGCGAAGCGCTACGCGCCTATCTGCAATGCGACCCAGCCGAGCGGCGCCGGAACAAGGAGGTTCTCGGCGCGCTCGGTGACGCGCTCGCGGCGTTTCCGTTGCGGGTGGAGGCGCGGGTTGGCTGCGGCGCAGTATTATCGGCGATGCGCGCGGATGCGCTCGGCGGCCTGTCGACTATTGCGATCGAGCTACACAACGCAACGCTTGTGGGAACGCTGGACCGGCTGAAGATGTGCGCCTCGGAGGAATGTCGCCGGGTGTTCTTCGACCGGTCGAAACCGGCGACGCGGCGGTGGTGTATGTCGACGCTTTGCGGCAATCGGATGAAGACGCGCGCCTATCGCGAGCGGCAGCGCGAGGCGAAATAGATCAGCGGCAATCAGGCGCGGTAATGGCCGGACTTGCCGCCGAGCTTCTCGACCAGGTGGATGCCCTCGATGCGCACGCCGCGCTCGACCGCCTTGATCATGTCGTAGATGGTGAGGCAGGCGACCGACACGGCGGTGAGCGCCTCCATCTCGACGCCGGTCGGGCCCGTGACCTTCACAATGGCGCGGACGAGGCAGCCCGGCAGATTTGCGTCGGGCTCGATGTCGACCGTCACCTTTGACAGCGCGAGCGGATGGCAGAGCGGGATCAGCTCCGAAGTGCGCTTGGCAGCCATGATGCCGGCGATGCGGGCGGTGCCGAGCACGTCGCCCTTCTTGGCGTTGCCGGACACGATCAGGTCGAACGTCGCCTTGGTCATGACGACGCGTCCTTCCGCGACCGCGAGCCGCTCGCTCGCGGGCTTGTCGGACACGTCAACCATCCGCGCCTCGCCGGAGGCGCCGATATGAGTGAGGGCGGGGCCGGTCTTCGTCGGATTGGCCTTTGCGCGCTTACGCGCCATCAGCGCGTGCCTGTGGCGCGCGCGGTCTCGCGTGCGAGCAGCGTGCGCGTCGCAGCGGTGACGTCGGCTTGCCGCATCAGGCTCTCGCCGACCAGGAAGGTCGACATGCCGACGCGCTCGAGCCGGGCGAGATCGGCGGGCGTGAAGATGCCGCTCTCGCCGACCATCAGCCGGTCCCCGGGGATCAACGGCGCCAGCGTCTCGCTGGTCGCTAACGTGGTCTCGAAGGTACGCAGATTGCGGTTGTTGACGCCGATCATCGGCGAACGCAGTTTTAGCGCGCGGTCCAACTCGGCGTGGTCATGAATCTCGATCAGCACGTCCATGCCGTAGGCGAGGGTGGCGTCCTCGAGGTCCTTTGCCGCGGCATCATCGAGCGCCGCCATGATGATCAGGATACAGTCGGCGCCGTGCGCGCGGGCCTCCGCCACCTGATAGGTGTCGAACATGAAATCCTTGCGCAGCACCGGCAGTGAAGTTGCCGCGCGCGCGGCCACCATGAAGTCGAGATGGCCCTGGAACGAAGGCGTGTCCGTCAGCACCGACAGGCAGGCGGCGCCGCCGGCCTCATAGGCGCTGGCGAGCAGCGGCGGATCGAAATCGGCGCGGATCATGCCCTTTGACGGCGAGGCCTTCTTGACCTCCGCGATCAGGGCGTAGTCGCCGCTGGCGTGCTTGGCCTTGATTGCGCGCACGAAGCCGCGCGGTGCTGCTTGCGCCTTGGCTTGCGCCTCCATGGCCGACAGCGGCTGCGCGCGCTTGGCGGCTGCGATTTCCTCGCGCTTGTAGGCTTCGATCTTGGTCAGGATGTCCGACATGTCAGGCTCAGCCGTTCGAGACCGCGATCAAATGTTTCAGCCGCGCGCTCGCCGCGCCGCTGTCGAGCGATTTTGCGCCGATCGCGACGCCTTCCTTGAGGTCCCTGGCACGCCCGGCCACGACCAATGCGGCAGCCGCGTTGATCAACGCGACATCACGGTAGGGGCTCGGCTTGCCGTCGAGCACGCTTTGGAGCGCGATCGCATTGGCGTCGGCGTCGCCGCCTTTGAGTGCACCGGCCTCGCAGCGCGGCAGGCCGGCGTCTTCCGGCGTCACCTCGAAATTCCGGATCTCGCCATTGTGTAGCGCGGAGACGAAGGTCGGGCCGGTGAGGGTAATTTCGTCGAGGCCATCGGAGCCGTGCACGACCCAGGCGGATTCGGAGCCGAGGTTCTTGAGCACTTGCGCCAGCGGTTGCACCCATTGCCTGGAGAACACGCCGACCATCTGCCGCTTCACGCCGGCCGGATTGGACAAGGGGCCGAGCAGATTGAAGATCGTGCGTGTCGCGAGCTCCACCCGGGTCGGGCCGACGTTCTTCATGGCGGGATGATGGGCGGGGGCGAACATGAAGCCGATGCCGCATTCGCGCACGCAGCGGCTGACCTGATCCGGCCTCAGATCGATCTTCACCCCGAGCGATGCCAGCACGTCGGCGGCGCCCGAGCGCGACGACAGCGCGCGGTTGCCGTGCTTGGCCACCGGCAGACCTGTGCCCGAAACGACGAAGGAGGCGCAGGTCGAGACATTGACCGAGCCGGAGCCGTCGCCGCCGGTGCCGACGATGTCGACGGCGTCCGCGGGCGCGTCGACCGTGAGCATCTTGGAACGCATCGCCGAGACCGCGCCGGTGATCTCGTCCACGGTCTCGCCGCGCACCCGCAGCGCCATCAGGAGGCCGCCCATTTGCGAGGGCGTAGCCTCGCCGGACATCATGGCGTCGAAGGCGGAAGCCGCTTCGTCACGCGACAGGCTGGCGCCGGTCGCCACTTTTCCAATGATCGATTTCAGGTCGTCCATCGCGTGCTTTCAACTGCTCTATTGGTTCGCGCCCGTCACCTGCGCGAAGGCGGCCTGATTAATGGTGGTGCCGATTTCGGTTTCGAGCCTGTTGACGTAGGAAGCGATCTGCTCCTCGGTCTGCGCGCGGTCGAGGCTGTCCTTCAGCTTCTTGACCGCGTCGGAGGCGGCGTCGACCGTGGGATCGATGATGTCGGTGACGCGGAACACGATCACTTCGGTGCCGCCGGTCACCGGCGTCTGCCCGACGCCGTCCTTGGCGGCGCGAAAGGCGGCCGCCACGACGGCTGCGGGCACGCTGGCGGGCGAGTCATCGCGCTTGAAGCCGGTGGCGGTCTCGACCTTGGCGCCGATCGCGGCTGCTTCGTCGGCGAGCTTGCCGCCGGATTCGAGCTTCTGCACCATCTCGGTCGCCTTGGCCTTCAGCTTGGTCGCGATCTGGTCCTGCCGGCCAGCGCGCCTCGACCTGGTCGCGAACCTCGTCGAGATTGCGGTCGCGCGAGGGCGTGATGGCAACCACGTCGTACCAGACATAGCCGCCCTTGAACGAGATCGAGTCATTGTCGACACCGACATCGGTGTTGAAGGCCTGCGACACCACGTCGAGGCCCTGCGGGATGTTGGAGACCGGCTGGCCGTTCGGGGTGCGGCCGGAACGGTCGACGGCGTCGATGGTCACGGCGGTGAGGCCGAGCTTCTGCGCCGCGTCGATCACGCTGGCACCTCCGCCGCGCTCGTCTTCCATCTTGTCGCGGAGATCGGCGACCTTGACGCGCGCACGTTCGGTGGCGATCTCGCGCTTGATGTCGGCGGCGACGCTCGCATAGTTCGCCTCATTGCCCGGCTCGATCTTGTCGACCTTGACGATCGACGTGCCGAGACGGCCCTGGATCGGCTGGCTGATTTCACCGGCGGGAAGCGCGAAGACGGCGTCTCCAACCGCGGGATCGAGCGAGGATTTGGTCACGAGCCCGAGATTGACATCGGACGCGCTCAGTCCGCGCTCCTTGCCGAGGTCCTCGAACGACGTCCCGCTGGTGAGCCGCTCGCGTGCGGCCTGCGCCTCGGCGGCATTGGGGAATACGATCTGTTGGATCTGGCGCTTCTCAGGCGTGCCGAGCCGGTCCTTGCGCTGGTCGAACACTTTCTTGGCGTCCTCGTCCGACACCTCGCTCCACTTGCCGATCTCCTCCGGCGAGACCACGACGAACGCGATCTTGCGATATTCGGGCGCGCGGAACTGGACCTTGTGATCCTCGAAATAGGCGGCGAGCGCCTCGGGCGAGGGCGCGTCGATGGTGCCTGCCTGGGCTGCGTCGAGCCTGACGAATTCAATGGCGCGCTGCTCGTTCTGGAAGCGCGTCAGCACGTCGAGCATCGTCTTTGGCGGCTCGAGGCCGGCACCGATCGTACCGGTGATCTGCCGGCGCAGCGAGACCTTGCGCTGCTCGGAGACGTAGCGCTGCTCGGTATAGCCGACATTGCGGATCACGGCCTGGAAGCGATTCGGATCGAAGCTGCCGCCGACGCCCTTGAAGTTCGGGTCGTTCATGATGACCTGGCGGATCTGGTCGTCGGACTGGCCGAGCCCGAGCCGACGCGCCTCTTCGTCGAGGGCGGCTTCCGCGATCGTCTGCTGGAGCACCTGACGGTCGAGGCCGAAGGCGCGCGCCTGCTCAGGCGACAGCGGACGGCCGAACTGGCGGCTGATCTGTTGCAGGCGGTCGGTATAGGTCTGGCGGAACTCGTTCAGCGAAATCTCGGTGCCGCCGACCTTGGCCACGGTGGATTGCCCGAAGCCCTTGAAGATGTCGGCGATGCCCCAAACGCCGAAACTGATGATCAACACGCCCATCACGATGGCCATAATGGTCTTGCCGAGCCAGTTTGATGAGGCCTTGCGCATTCCTCGAAGCATTTGGTCCAACTTGTTTGGCAGGAGGGGAACGGGAGCGCGTCTTAATGCAGATTCCGCAAAAGCGCGTCACCAAATTGATAGATCATCATAAAGTGGCGGCTTTCCCCCCGCAACCTCAGGTCCAGCATGCTTTCGATCCATGCGGTTAAAAGCCCCTGGTCTCTGGAACTGCCACGGGACCTCTGCTAGCGCATGCGCAAACCTCATTTTGCTGGAAATTGACATGACCGACGCCATTCGACCGCTGATCGCCGGCAACTGGAAAATGAACGGGCTGAAGGGCTCGACTGCCGAATTCGACGCCATGCTTAATGGTGCGGCAGAGGTGGCCGGCAAGGCTGATCTGCTGGTTTGCCCACCGGCGACCCTGATCGTAGCCTTTGCCGAGAAGGCGCGCGGCAAGAAGGTCGCAGTCGGGGCCCAGGATTGCCATCCCAAGGCCTCCGGCGCCCATACCGGCGACATCGCCGCCGAAATGCTGGTGGATGCGGGCGCGACCGCCATCATTGTCGGCCATTCCGAGCGCCGCGCCGACCACGGTGAGGGCGATGCCCTGATCCGGCAGAAGGCCGAGGCTGCCTGGCGCGCGGGGGTGACGGCGATCGTCTGCATCGGCGAGACGCAGGGCCAGCGCGATGCCGGCCAGACCCTGGACATCCTGCGCGGCCAACTCAACGGCTCGCTGCCGGATGGCTCCACCGTCGCCAATCTGGTCGTGGCCTATGAGCCGGTCTGGGCGATCGGCACCGGCCTGACCCCAACGGCCCAGGATGTCGAGCAGATTCATGGCTTTATTCGGGAATTCCTGACCTCCAGGTTTAGGGGCGACGGCGCTAAAATGCGCATCCTCTATGGCGGCTCGGTCAAGCCCTCGAATGCGGCCGAGCTGATGGCGGTGAAGAACGTCAATGGCGCGCTGGTCGGCGGGGCCAGCCTGAAGGCGGCCGATTTCCTTGCGATCGCCCAAGGCTGTCCCAACTAAAGGCTGTTCCAACTAAGGGCTGCCCCTGGCTAATTCCAAACCTTAGGACCCGGCCGATGGGGGTGGCAATGCCCCTTCCGATCGTGTAACACCGCGCAACTTCAGGAAAACCCGCGAAGCACGATCGGCCGCCTCTCGGCGCTGTCGGCTTGTGACGGAAGGACACTATGCAGACCGTTGTCATCGTCATCCATCTCATGATCGTCAGCGTCATGATCGGCGCCGTGCTGCTCCAGAAGTCGGAAGGCGGCGGCCTCGGCATGGGAGGTGGCGCAGGCTTCATGTCGAGCCGCGGCACCGCGAACCTCCTGTCGCGGACCACCGCGATCTTGGCCGCGGGCTTCTTCCTGACCAGCTTGTTCCTGTCCTGGCACGCGGGCTACGACCGTGCGCCTTCGTCGATCATCGGTACACCGGCGTCGCAGAGCCAGCCGGCCGGCGGCGGGCCGATCGCGCCGCCGACCTCGGGCGGTATCCTGGATTCGCTGAAGAAGGCGGATGAGCAGCAGCAGGCTCCGGCACCGAGCGGCCCGCAGGTACCGCGTTCGCAATAAAGCAGGGGGGCCATGCAGGGCGGCTTCTACCGTCCTGCATCAACAATCCCCATCAAGGCTCTGTCACCACTCTTAGTTTTTGGCTCACCCACAGGCCCGCGGAATCTTTGGGGCGGAATACGAATCGCTTTGGCGAATCGAATTCGAGGGATTAGAGGTTAAGCCCCATGGCGCGGTACATATTCATCACCGGCGGCGTGGTTTCTTCGCTCGGCAAAGGTCTGGCTTCAGCGGCACTCGGTGCCCTGTTGCAAGCCCGAGGCTACAAGGTCCGCCTCCGCAAGCTCGACCCCTATCTCAACCTCGATCCCGGAACGATGTCGCCGTATCAGCACGGCGAAGTGTTCGTGACCGATGACGGCGCGGAAACCGATCTCGATCTCGGTCACTATGAGCGCTTCACCGGACGGCCTGCGACCAAGGCCGACAACATCACGACCGGGCGCATCTACCAGGACATCATCACCAAGGAGCGCCGCGGCGATTATCTCGGCGCGACCATCCAGGTGGTTCCGCATGTCACCAACGCCATCAAGGACTTCGTCCTCCACGGCAACGACGATTACGACTTTGTGCTGGTCGAGATCGGCGGCACCGTCGGCGACATCGAGGGCCTGCCGTTCTTCGAGGCGATCCGCCAGCTCAAGAACGAACTGCCGCGCGATCACGCGATCTACATTCATCTGACGCTGCTGCCTTACATTCCGAGCGCCGGTGAGTTGAAGACGAAGCCGACGCAGCACTCGGTCAAGGAGTTGCGCTCGATCGGCATCCAGCCGGACATCCTGCTCTGCCGTACCGACCGCGAGATCCCGAAGGAGGAGCGGCGCAAGCTCGGGCTGTTCTGTAACGTGCGCGAGAGCGCCGTCATCGAGGCGCGCGACGCCGACAGCATCTACGCCGTCCCTCAGGCCTATCATGCCGCAGGCCTCGACGACGAAGTGCTCGCCGCCTTCGGCATCGGCTCGCGGATTCCGCCGGAGCTGCGGAGCTGGCAGCAGATCAACGAGCGCATCCGCAATCCCGAAGGCGACGTCACCATCGCCATCGTCGGCAAATATACCGGCATGAAGGATGCGTATAAGTCGCTGATCGAGGCGCTCTCGCATGGCGGCATCGCCAACAAGGTGAAGGTCAATCTCGACTGGATCGAGAGCGAGATCTTCGAGAAGGAAGATCCGGCCCCCTTCCTCGAGCACGTCAACGGCATCCTGGTGCCCGGCGGCTTCGGCCAGCGCGGCGCCGAAGGCAAGATCCGCGCGGCGCAGTTCGCGCGCGAGCGCCGCGTGCCCTATTTCGGCATCTGCTTCGGCATGCAGATGGCGGTGATCGAGGCCGCACGAAACCTCGTCGGCATCGAGGACGCCAACTCCACCGAGTTCGGCCCGACCAAGGAGCCGCTCGTCGGCCTGATGACGGAATGGCTGCGCGGCAACGAGCTCGAGAAGCGCTCCAACGCCGGCGATCTCGGCGGCACGATGCGGCTCGGGGCCTATCCCGGCCGCGCTCAACCGCGGCAGCCGGGTCTCGCAGGTCTATGACGGCGCGACCGAGATTTCCGAGCGCCACCGCCACCGCTACGAGGTCAACACCGCCTACAAGGACCGCCTCGAGCAGCACGGGCTGAAATTCTCCGGCCTGTCGCCCGATGGCATCTTGCCGGAGATTGTCGAATACGAGGATCACCCCTGGTTCATCGGCGTCCAGTTCCACCCCGAGCTGAAGTCGCGGCCGTTCGAGCCGCATCCTCTCTTCGCCTCCTTCATCCAGGCGGCGATGGTGCAGTCGCGTCTCGTCTAGCAACTGTCACGCGGAACGATTGACCCGTTCTCGCCCGGAATGCCAACGGCTAATCTTGGGTTCAGCGGAGCAGGGTGCTCACGCTCCAGCCCTGACGTTCGGCGGGTCGATCTGAAGATCCAACCTGTCCAAGCCAAAGGTGTCGCGAAGCCCGGCCTGGCCAGCAGTTGTCAATTGCACAGCCCGTGTATCATTCACTCGAACCAGCCAATTCAACTCCATACAGCATCGTTGGATCTCGGCTCCGACATGGCCAGCGATGTGATATCGGCGCTCGCTCCAGTCGAGGCACGGCTTGCAAAAGATACGCTTGTTTTGGCGCTTTCGACTCAGGTCGACGCCAAATTCCGTCAGTATCTTTGCGCCGGCATCGGTGACATCTCCACCATCTTCACCCAGAACGATGCAGCCGCTGGCGACCAAAGAGTCCGCAATCGCAACGCCCAATCGACCCGCCAAATGATCGTAGCAGGTCCGACCGAACCGCAACGCAGAGTCACGCGCGGATCGAGGTTGATATCGCTGAGGAACCTCGAGAGCAGCCACCAACTTGATGCTCTCAAGCATGCTGGCGACCAGTGGTGAGGAAATACGGTAGTACCGGTAGCTGCGCTTCCTGGTTACCGAGATAAGCCGGGCGTCGACCATCTTGGACAAGTGCTCGCTGGCCGTCGGTCGCGAAATTCGTGCGAGAAGCGCCAGCTCACTTCCGGTCAAGGATTGTCCACCCATGAGGGCTGACAACATGGTCGCGCGCGCCGTATCGCCAACGAGCGCTGCAACCTCGACCATATTCGCCGCTGCAACCATAGCCTCCTCTACCATCGTCCGCATTGGATCAACAAGCGACGTGAGTTCGGCATGCACCAAACTCACGACCGGAGACAATGAGCGCGTCGGATGCGACAGCATGGGAAGTGTTGAGTCCACTTGATCGATATGTCTTGCAGGAGGCGGCCGTGAAACGCGAATCCATCAGAGTTGAACCCATTTCCACGTATTTGGAGCGACGGCGGAAGGGACCGATCTGTCCCGTCGTGGTCGCCGGTGAGACGGTTTATGTCTCAGGCCTCCCGCCATTTGATCCGGTCACCGGTGAGGTCAAGCGATTGCCGTTCGTGCAGCAAACCGAGATCGTGCTCGACCAAATGAAACTTTGCCTGGAGGTTGCCGGCTCGTCGTTGCAGGAGGTCGTGAAATGCAATGTCTACTGCACGCCTGATAGTTCAAATTTCGATGCGTTCAATGACGTCTACCAACGCTATTTCCCCGTTTCGCCACCTGCGCGCATATTTCTAACGGTGCCCTCCTGGCCGGGTGAATTTGATGTGGAGGTCGATTGTGTTGCGATTAAATCCGACCTGGAAGATCGGTCGGCGTCCGCAAGGGATATGAATGAACTAAAGCATCTCAATGCGGGCTATATGCGCTCGGTCGCCTTGAAGGATGTCGATTGGTTTCGCGAACATCTGAGCGATGACTTCCTAAACAGCAACCCTGACGGATCAGTGGTTGATCGTGCCGGGTTCATTGAACAAATCGCGAAGCCGGCAACCATATCGAATTTGGGATACGAGGACGAGCGGATCCGGATCATGGGTGATATGGCGATTGTCCATGCACGGACGACCTATACCAGAGCCGATGGGTCGGCCAGCCTCGGACGATATACCGACAGTTGGGCACGTCGAGGGGGCGTCTGGGTTTGTGTTGCCGCTCACGTCACCCGGGGATGAGCATAGGCCCGGATTTGACGGCAACCCGAGTTCGTGGTTGTCGTGCTGCCGAAGATCCCGAATACGAGGATCACCCAGGTTCATCGGCGTGCACTTGCGCAATGCGGCGTCGACCTTCGACTGCCAGAGCCCGGACCTTGCAGTCAATCGCTCGCAGGGGAGGCATGTGTGCCCAGCTACAAGACAGTCTCAGACGCAGCCGCTATAGATCACGGGAAATGTCAGGGAGGATAACAAATGATCTACGAAATGCGCATCTATCGCTGCGTGCCCGGCCGCCTGCCGGCACTGCTCAAGCGGTTCGAGACCGTCACGCTGAAGCTGTGGGAAAAGCACGGCATCAAGCAGGCCGGGTTCTTCACGACGCTGATCGGTGAATCCAACCAGGAGCTGACCTATTTTCTGGCCTGGGACTCGCTCGCCGAGCGCGAGAAGAAGTGGGCCGGCTTCATGACCGATCCGGACTGGATGAAAGCGCGCGCCGAGAGCGAGGCGGACGGCCAGATCGTCGGCAACATCATCAGCCAGATCATGGCGCCGACCGCCTTCTCGGCGGTGAAGTAGCGGTCGCCGGCGAGGGGCATCGTGGGGAGCCCGGGCGCAACCCTGATATTCTGGGGGCCCGGGCCGAATGGGGTTGATCCGCCCTTCATCGCGGATATGGTCGCGCCGAAACGAGGGATTTGCCTTGAGCTCTTCGACGTCAGCGGCGCCGGTCGTCACCATTGGCACGGTCCAATTCGGCAATGATCTGCCGATCGCGATCATTGCCGGGCCATGCCAGCTCGAAAGCCGCCAGCATGCGCTGGAGGTGGCCTCCGCGCTGAAGGAGATCGCCGCGCGGCTGAAGATCGGCCTCGTCTACAAGACCTCGTTCGACAAGGCCAATCGCACCAGCGCGTCGGCTGCGCGGGGTCTTGGGCTGACGCAGTCGCTGCCGATCTTTGCCGAAATCCGATCGTCGCTCGGCCTGCCGGTCCTGACCGACGTGCATGACGCGGCGCAGTGCGCCGAAGTGGCGCAGGCGGTGGACGTGTTGCAGATTCCCGCCTTCCTGTGCCGGCAGACCGATCTGCTGCTGGCGGCCGCCGCGACCGGCAAGGTCGTCAACGTCAAGAAGGGCCAGTTCCTCGCGCCTTGGGACATGGCCAATGTCGTGTCCAAGATCACGAGCGCGAACAATCCGAACGTGCTCGTCACCGAACGCGGTGCGTCCTTCGGCTACAACATGCTGGTCTCCGACATGCGCGCGTTGCCGATTCTTGCGCGTACCACCGGCGCGCCCGTGATCTTCGATGCCACTCATTCGGTGCAGCAGCCGGGCGGGAAGGGGACGTCCTCCGGAGGCGAGCGCGAATTCGTGCCGGTGCTCGCACGCGCGGCTGTCGCTGTCGGTGTTGCCGGCGTCTTCATCGAGACCCATCCCGACCCTGATAGCGCGCCGTCCGACGGACCTAACATGGTGCCGCTGCGCGAGTTCGAAGCGTTGATCCGCAAGCTGATGGCGTTCGACGCGCTCGCCAAGGAATCTGTCAGAACCGGCCCGCGCTGATGCAGCAAGGCGAGGCGCGGCCGCACGATCACGGCCTGCCGGCCGCGCTCTACGTCATCTCCGGTGCAAGCTTCGCCGCAGCGCTCTCCGCGCGTGCGCTCGACCCGGTGCTGCCGCACGTCGCCGAGGATTTTGGCGTCAGCATCGCGACCGCAGCCGGATTTGCCGCGGTGTTCGCCTTCACTTTCTCGATCATCCAGCCGATCGTCGGCGCCGCCGCCGATCTGTTCGGCAAGACGCGGCTGATGATCGGCTGCCTCGCGCTGCTCGGCCTGGCCAACATCCTGGGCGCGCTCTCGAGCTCGTTCTCGGTTCTTTTCGCGACCCGTATCCTCGCCGGCATCGGCTCCGGCGGCGTGTTTCCGGTGGCGCTCAGCCTGACCAGCGATCTCGTCGGTCCGGAGAAACGCCAGGTCGCGATCAGCCGCACACTCGCCGGCGCGATGACCGGCAATCTCCTCGGCGCTTCGGCCTCCGGCCTGATCGGCGATTTCCTCGGCTGGCGCGGCGTGCTGGCGGTGCTCGGCGTGCTCGTGATCGTTGCATCGATCGCGGTCGCCGCCGGTTTTCGCGGCGCCAAGGTCAAGCATCCGCCGAAGACCAGCCTGTCGGCGCTGAAGGCCGGCTATCGCACCATCTTCACCAATCCGAACGCCTATGTCTGCTATTCGGCGGTGTTCATCGAAGGCTGCTGCGTGCTCGGCCTGTTTCCCTACCTCGCTTCGTTCCTGTTCGAACTCGGCCAGACCTCGCTCTCGATCGCGGGCGTTGTCATCGCAGGCTTTGCGGTCGGCGGCTTGTTCTACACACTGACGGTGTCGCGTCTGCTGCCATGGCTGGGCATGAAGGGAATGATGATCGCGGGCATGACGCTGGTGGCCTCGCAGCTCGTTGTCCTTGCCTTCGGCCCACGCTGGGAAGTGCAGGCGTTCAATCTCATCGTCATGGGCTGGGGCTTCTACATCGCCCATGGCTGCCTCCAGATGTTCGCCAGCGAGCTCTCGGTCGAGGCACGTGCCACCGCGCTGTCGCTGCATTCGTTCTTCTTCTTCATGGGCCAGACGGTCGGGCCGCTCGCCTATGGCCTTGGCCTCCAGCATGGCGGCAAGATGCCGACCCTGTTCGCGAGCGCCGTGATCATGGTGGTGCTGGGCTTCGTCTGCGCCCGACTGCTCAAGCAGCGCGCGCCATCCGACGCGCCGACCTGACGGAAGTATCGGATGTCCGACTTTCGTAGTTCCGCCACATCAAGCTCCAGCTCGAGCATGCGAGCCGCGTCACCAAGCAGGCGACCGCGAGGTCGAGGAATCCGACACCACCGTGCGCGCCTCGACGCACAATGCCGGCTTTGCGCTTGCCAAGTTCCCGCAATGTGAAAGAATGAAGTTGGGACGACCAGCGCCCAATGCAATTTCAGGGAGAGGCGCGTGAGTGAATTGCTACATCCCGCGGCCCCCCATCACCTGCCTTCCTTCATCACCGCGCCTGGAGAAACCGACGTCCTGATGGTCGTCGTCGGCATTGTCCTGATCGGCGCCGTTCTCGCGGTCGGGAATCTCTATTTGCACCTGCATACGATGCCGGAGCGGATGGCTCACAAGTCGCAGAAATTCCAGTTTGAAATCGTGGCCGTGCTGGGGCTGCTGGCGCTGTTCACGCATAACCACCTGTTCTGGGTGATCGGCCTGTTCCTCGCCATGATCGATCTGCCGGACTTCAGCACGCCGCTACGCAAGATTGCCGGGTCGGTCGAGAAGATGGCCGGCGTCGCGCCCGGGCAGGATCCGACCGAGCCGCCAGGTGAAACCGTTGCCGCGCAGCCTTCCGCAGGAAGCAATGCCAAGGCCGAGAGCGCCAAGAGCGAAGTGGCCAGCCATGCTTGAGCTGCTTCTCTGTTCCCTCCTGACGATATTTCCGGACTATCTCTATCGCCGTTATCGGCAGGGAAAGCGCATCGGGTACGAAATCACGCTCTATTCGGTCTGGTTCGAGCTGCGATTTGGCATCATCGCCTGCCTGATGCTTACGGTCTCGCTCATCACGATGATCTTCTATTTTCATCCGTCGACGTCGTCGGCGACGTTGTTCTATCGGACTGTCCCGATCATGACCGAAGTCAACGGCCGGGTTGCCGAGGTTCATGTCGACGTCAGTGCGGACGTCAAGCAAGGCGAGGTGATTTTCAGGCTGGACAGCGCCAAGCAGGAAGCGTCGCTCCTGACGGCCAAGCGCAAGATCGCCGAAATCGACGCCGCCATGCTGGCCGCGCAGGCCGATGTCATGAAGGCGGAAGGCCAGCTTCAGGAGGCAAAGGGTTCGCTGCAGCAGGCTCAGGACGAACTCGATACCAAGACTGAATTGCAGAAGCGCAACCCCGGAATCGTTCCGCAGCGCGACATCGAAAAGCTCGGTGTGGCCGTTGCGGGTCGCCAGGGCACTCTAGACGCGGCGACCGCTTCCAAGCAATCCGCGACAACGCGGCTGAGCGCTCTGCTACCGGCGGAGAAGGCAAGCGCCGAGGCCGCATTGGCCGAAGCGCAGGTCGATCTGGACAAAACCTTCATTCGGGCCGGCGTCGACGGGCGGGTAGAGCAATTTGGACTGAGGCCAGGTGACATCGTTACGCCAAATATGCGCACGGCCGGCGTCCTGATCCCGCAGGGTGCAGGACGGCGTGCTCTCATGGCAGGGTTTGGGCAGATCGAGGCTCAGGTCTTGAAGATCGGAATGGTGGCCGAGGCCACCTGCATTTCCAAGCCGTGGACGATTATCCCGATGGTGATTACCGGTGTGCAGGACTACATCGCGGCCGGCCAGTTCAGGGGCGGTGAACAATTGGTCGAGGCGCAGCAGGTCGTGCGGCCCGGCACCATTCTCGTTTTCATGGAGCCGATCTACAAGGGCGGGCTGGAGGGCGTGACGCCCGGCAGCAGTTGTGTCGCCAACGCCTACACCAGCAATCACGAACTGATCTCGTCAGGGAAGCTCGGTTCGTTCAAGAGCTTCGGATTGCATGTCGTCGATGCGACCGGGCTTGTGCACGCCATGCTGTTGCGGATTCAGGCCCTGCTGTTGCCGATCCAGACGCTGGTGCTGAGCGGGCATTGACCCGCCCGCAACGGCCAAAGATTAGCCCCGCCCGCGATAAGGCGCGACGCCCTGCTCGGGCAGCCACAGGCCCTTCGGCGCGCGGCCGGTCTGCCAGAACACGTCGATCGGGATGCCGCCCCGCGGATACCAGTAGCCGCCGATGCGCAAGAACTTCGGCTTGATCTCACTCGCGATGCGCTTGCCGATCATCACGGTGCAGTCCTCGTGGAAGGCGCCGTGATTGCGGAAGCTCGCGATGTAGAGCTTGAGCGACTTCGACTCCAGCAGCCATTGGCCGGGGGCGTAGTCGATCATCAGATGTGCGAAATCCGGTTGTCCCGTGACCGGGCAGAGCGAGGTGAATTCCGGCACGGTGAAGCGCACCAGATAGTCCGTGCCCTTTTGCGGATTGGGCACACGGTCGAGCTGAGCTTCTTCCGGCGTGTGCGGCCATTCGACCGCACGGCCGAGCTGAAGAGATTTCTTCGCCATCGTCGTCACATCCTGTTTCGGATGCCGGGATGGACGCAAACGCCGCGGCCGTCAACCGGCGGCGATCGTCTGGATCATGATGATCCGGTCGTTGCCGGACTCGCAGCCCCAGAGCTCGCCCGGCCTGCCGTCGAGCTGGCGCACATTGGCATTGGCCTTGTCGCTGGCGAACACGTTGAACTTTTCGGTGGCGGGATCGAAGCGGACGATGGCGTTGGCGGAGAAATCGGTCAGCCAGACCTTGTCCTTGTCGTCGACATAGACCGCGTAGGTGCGGGGACGTTCGCCCGGCAGCTTCCAGGTCTTCCAGGAGGCTTCCGCGGGATTTGTGCACCGAGACGTGGCCGCTGTTCCACTCGCTGACCCAGATCCGGCTGTTCGAGTCGGACCAGACGCGCCGCGAGCCCTGGCCCGGCGTCGGCGGCTCGACGACAGCGGCATTACCGGTCGCAAGATCTATCTTCGCGATGTAGCTGCCGGCGAGCGAGGCGTACCAGACGTCGCCCTTGGGCGTGACGGTGATGCCGTAGGGGCCGACGCCCTTGGGCGCCCTGAACACGTCCATGCCGCCCGAGTTCGGCTTGAGCCGGCCGTAATAGCCGGACTGGCCGGTGAACCAGTAGGTGCCGGCCTTGTCGAACACGCCGGTGTTGAGATTGGCGTAGGCGAACTTTTCGGGCAGGCGGAACAGCGTGACCTTGAGGTCGGAAGGGTCAACGCGGGCGATCGCATTCTGGCCGCCCTCGGTGATCCAGGGCGCGCCGTCGGGGCCGATGGTCACGCCGTGAGGGGCCGCGCCCTCGCCGAGGCTGACCGTCTTATAGCTGCCATCGTTCGGATCGAGCCTGCCGAGCAGGCCCTTGCCCTGGGCCGTAAACCAGACCGTGCCATCAGGGGCGGGAGCGAGGTCGTGCAGACCGATGCCGGAGCTGACGGGGAAGTATTTTGTCCTGAACGGGCCTTCCTGCGCAAAACTTGGGCGGGCCGCGAGAAGGGCGGCGCTCGAGGCAAGAAACTGGCGGCGATTCATGGCGTTACCCCGACTGTTTCAGATTGAGGTTTTGCGCGCGGACCAGATGCCGTCAACCTTAGTCCCGGACGCCTCACGCGTCAGTCGAAGCACGCCGTCCAAGCGTTCACATTTGCTTGCGCTCCGTGTAAGACCCGCGGCACCGATCAGCCCTAACGAACGGAAGTGCATATCATGACCGCCATCATCGACATCATCGGCCGCGAAATTCTCGACAGCCGGGGCAATCCCACCGTCGAGGTCGACGTCGTGCTGGAAGATGGCGCGCTTGGCCGTGCTGCCGTGCCGTCCGGCGCCTCCACCGGCGCCCATGAGGCGGTGGAACTGCGCGACGGCGACAAGGCCCGCTATCTCGGCAAGGGCGTCACCAAGGCGGTCGGCGCCGTCAACGGTGAGATCTTCGAAGCCCTGAGCGGTCTCGATGTCGAGCAGCAGGCCCAGCTCGACCAGATCATGATCGACCTCGATGGCACGCCGAACAAGAGCCGGTTGGGCGCCAACGCCATCCTCGGCGTCTCGCTCGCCTGCGCCAAGGCGGCCGCGAACTCGCTCGACATGCCGCTCTACCGTTACGTCGGCGGCACCTCCGCGCGCCTCTTGCCGGTGCCGATGATGAACATCATCAATGGCGGCATGCACGCCGACAACCCGATCGACTTCCAGGAGTTCATGATCCTCCCCGTGGGCGCGTCCTCCTTCGCCGAAGGCCTGCGCTACGGCGCCGAAGTCTTCCATACCCTGAAGTCGGAATTGAAGAAGGCCGGCCACAACACCAATGTCGGCGACGAGGGCGGCTTTGCCCCGAACCTGCCGTCGGCGGACGCCGCGCTCGAATTCGTCATGAACGCGATCGGCAAGGCCGGCTACAAGGCAGGCTCCGACATCGTCATCGGCCTCGACTGCGCCTCGACCGAGTTCTTCAAGGACGGCAAGTACGTCTATGAAGGCGAGGGCAAGACCCGTTCGATCTCCGAACAGGCCAAGTATCTTGCCGACCTCGTCTCGCGCTATCCGATCGTGACCATCGAGGACGGCATGTCGGAAGACGACATGGACGGCTGGAAGGAGCTGACCGACCTCGTCGGCAAGAAGTGCCAGCTCGTCGGCGACGATCTCTTCGTCACCAACGTCAAGCGCCTCGCCGAAGGCATCAAGGCGGGACGTGCCAACTCGATCCTGATCAAGGTCAACCAGATCGGCACGCTGACCGAGACGCTCGCCGCCGTCGAGATGGCGCACAAGGCCGGCTACACCTCGGTGATGTCGCACCGTTCCGGCGAGACCGAGGATTCCACCATCGCCGACCTCGCGGTCGCCACCAATTGCGGTCAGATCAAGACCGGCTCCCTTGCGCGCTCCGATCGCACCGCCAAATACAACCAGCTCCTGCGCATCGAGCAGCAGCTCGGCAAGCAGGCGCTCTACGGCGGCAAGGCGGCACTGAAGGCGCTGGCATAAGCCAGCTTCTCGACAAAACAGGGGAGGATCGACATGAGCGACGGCAACACCGGCCTGCAACTGCGTTCGCTGATCAAGAAGAGCGGTGAACTCGAGATCTCGCTCCTGGACGTGGCGACCCCCGAACCCGCCGCGGACGAGGTCGTCGTCCGCGTCGAGGCGGCGCCGATCAATCCGTCCGACCTCGGGCTCCTGATCGGGGCAGCCGATATGAGCACGGCGAAGGCTTCTGGCGGCAAGGATGCCCCCGTCATCACCGCGAAGGTGCCGGAAGGCGCGATGCGGGCGATGGCAGGCCGGCTCGACGAGTCCATGCCGGTCGGTAACGAAGGCGCGGGCGTCGTGATCAGGACCGGCTCATCGGAGGCCGCGAAGGCGCTGATGGGCAAGACCGTCGCCATGATCGGCGGCGCGATGTATGCGCAGTATCGTACGTTGAAAGTGCGCGAGTGCCTGCCGCTGCCCGAAGGCACCACGCCGGCCGAAGGTGCCTCCTGCTTCGTCAATCCGCTCACGGCGCTCGGCATGACCGAGACTATGCGGCGTGAGGGTCACAAGGCGCTGGTGCACACCGCGGCCGCCTCCAATCTCGGCCAGATGCTGAACAAGATCTGCATCAAGGACGGCATCCCGCTGGTCAACATCGTGCGCAGCAAGGAGCAGGCCGACATCCTGCACAGGATCGGCGCCAAATACGTCGTCGATTCCACCGCGCCGAGCTTCCTCGGCGATCTCACCAATGCGCTGGTCGAGACCGGCGCCACCATTGCCTTCGACGCCATCGGCGGCGGCAAGCTCGCCGGCGATATCCTCAACTGCATGGAAATCGCGATCAACAAGACCGCCAAGGAATACAGCCGTTACGGCTCCAACGTGCACAAGCAGGTCTATGTCTACGGTGGGCTCGACATCCGCCCGATCGAACTGCCGCGCGGCTTCGGCATGGCCTGGGGCGTCGGCGGCTGGCTGCTGTTTCCGTTCCTGATGAAGATCGGGCAGGCGGACGGGGCCAAGCTGCGCCAGCGCGTGGTCGACGAACTGAAGACCACTTTCGCCAGCCACTACACCAAGGTGGTGTCGCTTCAGGAGGCGCTCGATCCCGCCAATATCGCGGTCTACGCCAAACGCGCCACCGGCGAAAAATTCCTCATCAACCCAAATAAATAATCGCGACGTGCGACGGCACGTCACCGAAAGAAGGTCTTGCCTTCTGAGCGAAGCGGGAGATTATTCCGCCGCCATTTGAAAGCGGAAAACCGCAAGGCGCTCAGAAGGGGACCTCTCCATGACCGATCTCAATCGCCGTCATCTGCTCGCAGGCGCCGCCGCCGTCGGTGCGGCTGCCGTAACCGGCCTCCGGCCGACCATTGCCAATGCCGCAGTGCCGCAAGCCGGGACGCAGGCGCCGGGCTTCTATCGCTACAAGGTCGGCAGCTACGAGTGCACCTCGATCAATGACGGCGCGCGCACGTTCCCGATGCCGGACAAGTTCGTCGTCAACGCGCCGAAGGAGGAAGCGCTGGCCGCAGGCGAGGCTGCCTACATGCCGAAGGGCATGGTCACGGTGCCGTTCAATCCGCAGCTCATCAACACCGGCTCCAAGCTCGTGCTGATCGATACCGGCAACGGCGTTGCCAATCTCGAGCCGAGCAAGGGCGCGGTCGGTCGCACGCTGCAGAACCTCCAGGCCGCCGGCATCGACCCCAAGAGCATCGACGTCGTGCTGCTCTCGCATCTGCATCCTGATCATACCAATGGCATTCGTCTCGCCGACGGCGCGCTCGCTTTCCCGAATGCGGAGATCATGGTGCCGGGCAAGGATTGGGAGTTCTGGACCAGCGAGGACAACGCCGCCAAGGCCGAGTCCAATCCGATGATGAAGAACTACTTCGCCAACGTGAAGAAGACGTTTGCCGGCCTCGAATCCAAGGTGACGAAGTACGATTGGGGCAAGGAGGTCGCGCCCGGCATCACCTCGATCGCGACGCCCGGCCACACGCCGGGTCACACCTCGTTCGCGGTGGCGTCCGGCGATGCCAAGGTGCTGATCCAGTCGGATGTCACCAACATTCCGGAATTCTTCGTTCGCAATCCGGACTGGCATGTCGCGTTCGACACGGATGGCCCGCTGGCACAAGCAACCCGCCACAAATTCTACGACATGGCGGCGGCCGAGAAGGCGACCGTGATCGGCTTCCACTTCACCTTCCCCTCGGTAGGTCATGTCGAGAAGGATGGCGCCAAATATCGCCTGATCCCGTCGGCGTGGAACCCGACGATCTGAGCCGGGTTGCAGATTTGTACGAAAGATCAGGCCGCCACTTGGCGGCCTGATTGTTTTGGGCGGCTGTTTCAGAAACTCAGCGTTTCCAAATCGATCTGGTCCATGCACTTGCATCCATCGCGCGAGATGGCTTAAGTGCCGCCCCGGCACTCCCGCTCAAGCTCTGAGGACATTCCATGGCCTACAATATCGTCACGATCGCCGGCAGCCTGCGCAAGGACAGCTTTTCGCTGAAGATCGCCAATGCGCTTGCCAAGCTGGCGCCGGCCTCCCTCAAGCTCGAGGTCATCACGCCGGCTGGCGTCTCGTTCTTCAACCAGGACCTCGAGGGCGCGCCGCCGGCCGACTGGTTGTCTTTCCGCGAAAAGATCCAGAAGTCGGACGGCGTTATCTTCGTCACGCCGGAATACAATCGCGCGATCCCGGGCGTGCTGAAGAACGCGATCGACGTCGCCTCGCGGCCCTATGGCAAGAGCTCGTTCAACGGCAAACCGGTCGGCATCATCTCGAATTCGCCAGGCCCGCTCGGCGGCGTCAGCGCCGCCAAGACGCTCCAGAACATCCTGCCGGGTATTTCCGGCCCGATCATGCAGCAACCGGAAGCCTATTTGAACGCGGTCGGCGACGCCTTCGATGCCGACGGCAATTTGACCAAGGACTCCCTGAAGCCCGTGCTCCAGGCCTATATCGACGCGTTTGCGGTACACGTGGCGAAGCATCACGGCTGAGGCCGCTCGATCCTTGGCATGCCCGGACAGGCCCGGGCATGCCAATTGGCGGTGGGAGTGGCGGCAATTAGCACGCCCTTAACCAACCTGAACCATCTTCCCAGGATGGTCTCCCGCGCGCGCCTGAAATCGATCCTGACCGGTCTCGCCCTCTATGCGATGGCGGCCGCAATCGTCGGCTATTTCGGCGTCAACGCCTATACCGGCAAATACGGCCTCAACGCCCGCCAGGAGCTCGACCAGGAGATCGTCGCGCTGACCAGCGAGCTGGCGCAGCTCAAGCGCGAGCGCGCCAGGAGCGAGCAGCGCGTTTCGCTGCTGCGCTCTGCGAAAATCGATCCCGACATGCTGGACGAGCGGGCGCGCTTCCAGCTCGACTACGTCAATCCGCGCGATCTCGTCCGGATGATTCCGGCGAACTAACGCGCGTCGGCGCTGGCGACGCGCCTTCGCGAGCACGCAGCCTGTCACTGATTCCATCGATCCGGCGCGATCGGGACAAGCGCGAAGCGCGTTGCCGTCGTGCGGATGACGTCAGCATGTCTGCTATCTGGTACTCCACACACCATAGCGTGAGTGACCGGAGCTAATGTTGCCCGATCAGCGCCAAACATTGTGCAATATTTCGACCACGTTGCGGTGCGGCATAACGAAACTTGCGCCGCATCGCCGCGGTGCTTTCCAAGGGCGTTTGAGTTGGGTTAGAGAGGGCTGAAGTTTTCTCTGACCCGGAATTCCCATGGCCGCACCCAAGAAAGCCGCCGCAAGCACTGCACAGGACAAGACCGACGGCGGTTCGCCTCCGGAATTCAGCAGGGAGCAGGAGCTCAAGGCGCTCCGCGACATGCTCCTGATCCGGCGGTTCGAGGAAAAGGCCGGCCAGCTCTACGGCATGGGCGCGATCGGCGGCTTCTGCCACCTCTATATCGGCCAGGAGGCCGTGGTGGTCGGGATGCAGATGGCCTTGAAGCCGGGTGATCAGGTCATCACCGGCTATCGCGATCACGGCCATATGCTCGCCACCGGCATGGAAGCCAACGGCGTCATGGCCGAGCTCACGGGCCGTCGCGGCGGCTATTCCAAGGGCAAGGGCGGCTCCATGCACATGTTCAGCAAGGAGAAGCACTTTTACGGCGGCCACGGCATCGTCGGCGCGCAGGTCTCGCTCGGCACCGGGCTCGCTTTCGCCAATCACTATCGCGGTAACGACAATGTCAGCGTCACCTATTTCGGCGACGGCGCGGCCAACCAGGGCCAGGTCTATGAGAGCTTCAACATGGCGGAGCTGTGGAAGCTGCCGGTGATCTACGTCATCGAGAACAACCGCTATGCCATGGGCACTTCGGTCTCGCGCGCGTCGGCGCAGCAGGATTTCTCCAAGCGCGGCGCCTCCTTCAACATTCCCGGCCAGCAGGTCGACGGCATGGACGTCCGTGCCGTCAAGGCCGCCGGCGATGAGGCGGCGGCATGGTGCCGCGCCGGCAAGGGGCCCTTCATCCTGGAGATGCAGACGTACCGTTATCGCGGCCACTCGATGTCCGATCCCGCAAAGTACAGAACGCGCGAGGAGGTCGAGAAAGTCCGCCACGACCAGGATCCGATCGAGCAGGTGCGCAACCGCCTGTTGGCCGCCAAGGTCAGCGAGCAGGATCTGAAGGCGATCGACGCCGAGGTGCGCGAGATCGTCAACGCGTCCGCCGATTTCGCCCAGCATGATCCCGAGCCGGATGCCGCCGAGCTCTGGACCGATATTTACCGCTGAACGCGCGCAAGCTTTCTTTTGGAGTCGATATGCCAATTCAAGTGCTGATGCCCGCGTTGTCACCCACGATGGAGAAGGGCAACCTTTCCAAATGGCTGAAAAAAGAGGGTGAGACGATCAAGTCCGGCGACGTCATCGCCGAGATCGAGACCGACAAGGCGACCATGGAGGTCGAAGCGACCGATGAAGGTACGCTCGGCAAAATCCTGATCCCCGAGGGCACAGCCGACGTGGCCGTGAACACGCCGATCGCGACGATTCTGGCTGATGGCGAGAGTGCCGCCGATCTCGCGAAGGCGCCCGCTCCGCAGCAGAAGGCAGCCGAATCCGCAGCCCCCGCCGCTGCAAAAGCCGAAGCGCCCGCGCCCAAAGCTGCGCCGGCACCGCGGGCCGTCGCAGAACCCGACCCGGAAGTGCCCGCCGGCACCGAGATGGTGACGCAGACCATCCGCGAAGCCCTGCGCGATGCCATGGCCGAAGAGATGCGCCGTGACGCCGACGTCTTCGTGATGGGCGAAGAGGTCGCCGAATACCAAGGCGCCTACAAGGTGACGCAAGGGCTGCTTCAGGAATTCGGCGCCAAGCGCGTCATCGACACGCCGATCACCGAGCACGGCTTTGCCGGCATCGGCGTCGGCGCCGCGATGACCGGTTTGAAGCCGATCGTCGAGTTCATGACCTTCAACTTCGCCATGCAGGCGATCGACCAGATCATCAACTCCGCGGCCAAGACGCTCTACATGTCCGGCGGACAGATGGGCTGCTCGATCGTGTTCCGCGGGCCCAACGGCGCCGCCGCCCGCGTCGCCGCCCAGCACAGCCAGGACTATTCCTCCTGGTATTCGAACGTCCCGGGCCTCAAGGTCGTCGCGCCGTTCTCAGCCGCTGATTACAAGGGCCTGCTCAAGGCTGCGATCCGCGATCCCAATCCGGTGATCTTCCTCGAGAACGAGATGCTCTACGGCCACACCGGCGAGGTGCCGAAGCTCGACGATTTCGTGATTCCGATCGGCAAGGCGCGCATCGTGCGCTCCGGCAGCCATGTCACCATCATCTCCTGGTCGAACGGCATGAGCTACGCGCTGAAGGCCGCCGACGAGCTCGCCAAGGATGGCATCGAGGCCGAGGTGATCGACCTGCGCACGTTGCGTCCGATGGACACCGAGACCATCGTCAACTCCGTCAAGAAGACGGGACGTGCCGTCACGGTGGAAGAGGGCTGGGCCCAGAGCGGTGTCGGTGCCGAGATCGCCGCGCGGATCATGGAGCATGCATTCGACTATCTGGATGCGCCGGTCGCCCGGGTCTCCGGCAAGGACGTGCCGATGCCCTATGCCGCGAACCTGGAAAAGCTCGCGCTGCCTTCGGCGGCCGAAGTGGTCGAGGCCGCCAAAGCCGTCTGCTACAGGTAGACCATGGCGGGCCCGAAGGAGCAGCCATTGCCACCCGACGTCCTCGTCCGCGATGATGCGGTCGAGATCCTGCGCGTGTTCGTGCTGGACGGCGGGCTGTCGATGGCGTTCCAGCGGGCCTTCGACGAGCCCGACATGTGGGGCCTGCTGCTCGTCGATCTCGCCCGTCACGCCGCGCGCGCCTATGCGCGCGAGAGCGAATACACCGAGGAGGATGCGCTGACCCGGATCATCGAGATGTTCCAGGCCGAGATCGAGCGTCCCACCGACACCGGCACCACGACGCCGCGCGGGAAGGGACACTGACCGTGGCGATCGAATCCTATCATTTCGATTTCATGCTGGAGGCGATCCGCGAGGCGGAAGCCTCGATCGCGCAAGGCGGCCTGCCGATCGGCGCCGTGCTGACCCGCGACAACAAGGTCATCGCCCGCGGCCACAACAACCGCGTGCAGGAAAAGAACGTCATCCTGCACGGCGAGATGAGCTGCCTGCGCCAAGCCGGCGTGATCTCGTTCCACGACACCGTCATGTACACGACGCTGTCGCCGTGCTCGATGTGTGCCGGCGCGCTCGCTCTGTTCAAGGTCCAACTGGTGGTGATCGGGGAATCCGTCACCTTCCCGGGCTCCAAGGACATCCTCGACAAGTTCGGCATCCCCTGGATTGATCTTGCGGACGACCGCTCCATCACAATGATGAAGAATTGGCGTTCCAATCCTGCCAATGAGCGCCTGTGGCAGGGCGACATCGGCAACTAAACCTGGTCTGTTCGTCCTCGCTTCCGGGGACGGCATTTTGAGAAGTTCTTCGTGAGGTCAGCATGCCCATCAACATCCTGATGCCCGCTCTTTCGCCGACGATGGAGAAGGGCAACCTCGCCAAATGGCTGAAGAAGGAAGGCGACAAGGTCAAATCCGGCGACATCATCGCCGAGATCGAGACCGACAAGGCGACCATGGAGGTCGAGGCCATCGACGAGGGCACGATCGCCAGGATCCTGGTGCCCGAGGGCACGCAGGATGTCCCCGTCAATGACGTGATCGCGGTGCTGGCCGGCGAGGGCGAGGACGTGAAAGCGGCAGGTGCCGCCAAGCCCAGCGCGTCGGCCGCACCTCCGAAAGCTGCCGAAGCACCGGCGCCAGCGCCTGTCGCGCCCAAGTCTGCGCCGCCCAAGGCTGCGCCGTCGCCCGCCGCTACTCCCGCGGCGAAAGCTGCCGCTGCACCGGCCGCGCAGGGCAACGGCCATGGCGGCCGCGTGTTCTCCTCGCCGCTGGCGCGCCGGCTCGCCAGGGAATCCGGCCTCGATGTGTCGATGGTGACCGGCACCGGCCCGCATGGCCGCGTGGTGGCACGCGACGTCGAGCAGGCCAAGTCCGGCAAAGGCCTCAAGGCGCAAGCGACGGCGTCGTCAGGTGCGCCCTCGAGCGCGCCGACCATGTCGGACAAGCAGATCCTGTCGCTGTTCGAGCCGGGCTCGTACGAGGTCGTCCCGCATGACGGCATGCGCCGCACGATCGCCCAGCGCCTGACCGCGTCGATCCAGAACGTCCCGCACTTCTACCTCACCATCGATTGCGACATCGG
Source organism: Bradyrhizobium sp. LM2.9 (assembly GCF_054056555.1). Classification (NCBI taxonomy): domain Bacteria; kingdom Pseudomonadati; phylum Pseudomonadota; class Alphaproteobacteria; order Hyphomicrobiales; family Nitrobacteraceae; genus Bradyrhizobium; species Bradyrhizobium sp. LM2.9. Next base: position 2,247,141 of record NZ_JBSRYJ010000002.1, on the reverse strand, counting down.
CAAGCTGCTCGCCGCACGCGAGGAGATCAACGCCGCCGCGCCGAAGGACAAGGAGAAGAAGCCGCTCTACAAGATTTCGGTCAACGACTTCGTCATCAAGGCGATGGCGGTCGCGCTGCAGAAGATCCCGAATTGCAATGTGAGCTGGACCGAATCCGGAATGGTCAAGCACCACCATTCCGACGTCGGCGTTGCGGTGGCGATGCCCGGCGGCCTGATCACGCCAATCATCCGCAAGGCCGAGACCAAGACGCTCTCCACCATCTCCAACGAGATGAAGGATTTTGCGACACGCGCCCGCTCGCGCAAGCTGAAGCCCGAGGAGTATCAGGGCGGCACCACGGCCGTTTCCAACCTCGGCATGTTCGGCATCAGCCACTTCACCGCCGTGATCAATCCGCCGCATGCGACCATCCTCGCGGTCGGCACCAGCGAGGAGCGGCCTGTGGTGCGCGGCGGCAAGATCGAGATCGCGAACATGATGAGCGTGACCTTGTCCTGCGATCACCGCGCCATCGACGGCGCGCTCGGCGCCGAGCTGATCGGTGCCTTCAAGCAACTGATCGAAAATCCCGTCATGATGATGGTGTGACGAGAAAATTCGCGTCGTCATTGCGAGCGAAGCGAAGCAATCCAGGACGTGACCGGCAGACTGGATTGTTTCGTCGCAAGAGCTCCTCGCAATGACGGTCTCGAACATTGAGGCCGGTTGAACGGGAACGAACGCAAAGCATGGCCGATACATCCTTCGACATCATCATCATCGGCTCCGGTCCCGGCGGCTATGTCACCGCGATCCGCGCCGCCCAGCTCGGCTTCAAGGTCGCGATCGTCGAAAAATCCTATCTCGGCGGCATCTGCCTGAACTGGGGTTGCATCCCGACCAAGGCGCTGCTGCGCTCGGCCGAGATCTATCACTACATGCAGCACGCCGGGGATTACGGCCTGTCGGCGGAGAAAGTGTCGTTCGACCCGAAGGCGGTGGTGCAGCGCTCGCGCGGCGTCTCGAAGCGGCTCAACGACGGCGTCGGCTTCCTGATGAAGAAGAACAAGGTCAGCGTGATCTGGGGCGCCGCATCGATCGACGCGCCCGGGAAGGTCACCGTGAAGAAGTCCGACGTCGAGGGTCCTAAGGGCACGCTGGGCGAGGGAGCTTATCAGGCAAAACACATCATCGTGGCGACCGGCGCGCGGCCGCGCGTGCTGCCGGGGCTCGAGCCCGACAAGAAGCTGATCTGGACCTATTTCGAGGCGATGGTGCCCGAGCGGATGCCGAAATCGCTGCTGGTGGTCGGCTCCGGCGCGATCGGAATCGAATTCGCCTCGTTCTTCCACACCATGGGCTCCGAGGTCACCGTGGTCGAGGTGCTGCCGCAGATCCTGCCGGTCGAGGACGCCGAGATCGCCGGCCTTGCCCGCAAGCGTTTCGAGAAGCAGGGCATCAAGATCATGTCCTCGACCAAGGTCACGAAGCTGGAGAAGAAGGCCGACAGCGTCGTCGCCACCATCGACGACGGCAAGGGCAAGCCGGTCACGACCGAGTTCGAGCGGGTGATCTCGGCGGGGGTGAGGCGTCGGCGTCGTCGGCAATATCGAGAATCTCGGCCTCGAAAAGCTCGGCGTCAAAACCGATCGCGGCGTCATCGTGATCGACGGCTACGGCAACACCAACATCCCCGGCATCTATGCCATCGGCGACGTCGCGGGTCCCCCGATGCTCGCGCACAAGGCCGAGCATGAAGGCGTGATCTGCGTCGAGGCGATCAAGGGCCTGCACCCGCATGCCATGGACAAGAACCTGATCCCGGGCTGCACCTATTGCCAGCCGCAAGTGGCCTCCGTCGGCCTCACCGAAGCCAAGGCCAAGGAGGGTGGCCGCGAGATCCGCGTCGGCCGCTTCCCCTTCGTCGGTAACGGCAAGGCGATCGCGCTCGGCGAGGACGAGGGCCTGGTCAAGGTGATCTTCGACAAGAAGACCGGCCAGCTCCTCGGCGCCCACATGATCGGCGCAGAGGTCACCGAGCTGATTCAGGGCTACGTCGTCGCCATGAATCTGGAGACCACGGAAGAAGAGCTGATGCACACGGTATTCCCGCATCCGACGCTGTCGGAGATGATGAAGGAAGCCGTGCTGGATGCCTATGGCAGGGTGTTGAATATCTGACTGCCGCCAAAGAGACCGTTCGCAAAATAAGAAGGAAACCAGCCCATGCAGGACAACGACAACCTCACCATCGAGCGCCCGAGCTTCGTCACCCATCTCGAATGCGCGATGGAAGGCGATCATTACGCCGCCGATCAGGTCCACAATCTCTCCAAGGCCGGCAAGCCGCTGCTCGTGCGTTACGACCTCGCGGGCGTGAAGAAGGCGCTGACCAAGGACGCGCTCGCCCAGCGCCCCGCCGACATGTGGCGCTACCGCGAGCTGCTGCCGGTGCGCAAATGCAAGGACATCGTCTCGCTCGGCGAGGTCACGACGCCGCTGATCCGGCTGCCCAAGCTCGGCGCCAAGCTCGGCGGCGGCGAGATCATCGTCAAGGACGAGGGGCGGCTGCCGACCGGCTCGTTCAAGGCCGCGCGGCCTGGTCATGGCAGTGTCGATGGGCAAGGCGCTAGGCATCAAGCACATGGCGATGCCGACCAACGGCAATGCCGGCGCGGCGCTCGCGGCCTATGCGACCTCCTGCGGCATCAAGACCACGATCTTCTGCCCGGCCGATACGCCGGAGGTGAATGTCAGCGAGATCGAGCTTCAGGGCGCGACCGTCTACCGCGTCAACGGCTATATCGACGATTGCGGCAAGATCGTCGGCGAGGGCAAGGCGAAAGTCGGCTGGTTCGACACCTCGACCTTGAAGGAGCCGTACCGCATCGAAGGCAAGAAGACGATGGGCCTCGAGCTCGCCGAGCAGCTCGGCTGGGACGTGCCCGACGTGATCTTCTATCCGACCGGCGGCGGCACCGGCCTGATCGGCATGTGGAAGGCGTTCGACGAGCTCGAGAAGATCGGCTTCATCGGAAGCAAGCGCCCGCGCATGGTCGCGGTGCAGGCGTCGGGCTGCGCGCCGATGGTGCGCGCCTACGAGGCCGGTACCGAGCATGCGACGCGCTGGGAGGATGCTCACACCATCGCTTCGGGCATCCGCGTGCCGCAGGCGATCGGCGACTTCCTGATCCTGCGCGCGGTGCGCGCGAGCAAGGGCTTTGCGATCGCGGTCGACGACGACAAGATCTCGTCGGCCCTGAACGAGGTCGCGCGCGAGGAGGGGCTGCTATTGTGCCCCGAAGGCGCCGCGACCTACGCCGCGTACAAGGAGAGCCTCGCCGACGGCCGTGTCAGCAAGACCGACCGCGTGATGCTGTTCAACTGCGCTACCGGCCTGAAATACCCGCTGCCAAAGGTCGACCGCACGCTCGATCGCCACAAGCCGATCGACTATTCGCAGTTCTAGCGCGTCATTTCGTCTCTTTGCGAACGATCCCTCTTCCCGTACGCGGGAAGAGACAAGAATAACAATGTCATCGCTGGGAGAACACAATGAAGGCCACTTGGGCTGCGCTGGTTGCTATTCTCGCTGTTGCAGGCGCCGCGCGCGCCGACGATTATCCTTCACGTCCCATCACCATCATCGTTCCCTTCGCCGCCGGCGGGCCGTCGGATGCGATGGCACGGGTGCTTGCCGAGCGGATGCGAACTTCGCTCGGCCAGGCCCTGGTGATCGAGAACGTCACCGGCGCCGGCGGGTCGATCGGCGTCGGCCGCGCCGTGCAATCGCCGCCGGACGGCTACACGATCTCCTTCGGCCATCTCGGCACCCACGTCGCCAACGGCGCCGTCTACAAGCTCAACTACGATCTCGTCACTGACCTCGAACCCGTGGTGCTGCTGCCGAGCAACCCGATGATCGTCGTCAGCAAGAACGCGGTGCCCGCGACCTCGCTGAAAGAGCTGATTGAATGGCTGAAGTCGCGGCCGTCGCCAGCAACCGCGGGCACGGCCGGCGCGGGGTCCGGCAGTCACATCGCCGGGGTCTATTTCGAGAGCGTCTCCGGTATCAAGCTGCAATACGTGCCGTATCGCGGCACCGCGCCCGCCCTGAACGATCTCATCGCCGGCCAGATCGACGTCATCGTCGACCAGACCTCCAACTCCATCAACCAGGTCCGCGCCGGCACCATTCGCGCCTACGCCATCACCGACGACAAGCGCCTGTCGTCGGCACCCGACATCCCGACCACGGCGGAGGCCGGGCTGAAGGGTTTTAGCATGACGCTGTGGTCCGGCCTGTGGGTGCCGAAGGGTACGCCGAAGGCAATCGTCACCAAGCTCAATGCCGCAGCCGTGGAAGCGCTGAACGATCCCGCCGTGAAGAAGCAGCTGGAAAGTCAGGGCCTGGAGATGACGCCGCAGGATCAGCTCACGCCCGAAGCGCTTGGCGCGCGTCAGAAAGCCGAGATCGCGAAATGGTGGCCGATCATCAAGGCCGCGAACATCAAGGTGGATTGAGGGGCGGTGTCTGCGTTCCGAGCGCAACACCCACAGACCTCATCCTGAGGAGGCATCGCGGCCGTCTCACGAAGGATGCGCCGCAACCGAGAGCGGGGCCTTCACCCTTCGAGACGCCTGCTTCGCAGGCTCCTCAGGATGAGGGGATAGAGCGGATGCAAACGGATTTCACTCCGTTCCCGTAAATCCCACCGGCGTCGCCACGGCCGCCGCATCCTTGGTCACCACGCGCTGATCGCTCTTGCCGGCGACCATGCCGCTGCCCTCGAACCGGGCGCGATAGACCAGCACGTTTTCAATCACGCGCTGGACGTAGTTGCGCGTCTCCGACAGCGGGATGCGCTCGACCCAGTCGACCGGATCGACCTTGGGGTCGCGGGGATCACCGCGTGCCTGCACCCATTCGCGCACGCGGCCACGGCCGGCATTGTAGCCGGCGAAGGTCATGATCTGGTTGCCGCGGTATTCCGAGAGAAGTGCGCTGAGCTCGGCCGCCCCCATCTGCGTGTTGTAGACGGGATCGGAGACCATCTTGTCCCAGTCATAGGTCACGCCGAACCGCTTGGCGGTATCGCGGCCGGCTTCCGGCGTCACCTGCATCAGCCCGACTGCGTTGGCCGCCGACTTGTCGCGCTGGTCGAACGAGCTTTCGGTGCGCGCCACCGAATAGATCACGCTGGTCTCGATCGCAGGCGCCACCTGCTTGTGCTCGGGAATGCCGATGGTGGGGAAGGCGTAGTGGTCGAGCGCAAGCCCGCGCGCCAGCGCTGATTTGCCGACCTCCAGCATGACCCGCGCGTCTTTGTGCCGGCCGGCGAGCTCGCCGAGCGCTTCGAGCGCCGCGACGTCGGTGCTCTCCTTGGCGAAATCCTCGGCGTAGTAATACACCATGTCGCGCTCATTGACGCCGTAGAGCATGTCGGCGGCGCGCACGCGTTCGTCCGTGGGCGGTGTATCAGCCGCGGCCAGCACGGGCGAGGGCGCGCGCAGCTCGATCCGGTCAAGGCCGAGTTTGGCGCGGGCGAGCTGTCCGTAATAGGCGGTCGGATAGCGCGCCGCCGTCTGATAGCTCAGGCGCGCATCGGCCGTTGCGTTCATCGCCTCGGCGGCGCGGCCGCGCCAATAGTTGGCCCGCGACAGCGCGATCGGATTGGCCGAACCTTCGTCGATCGCGGCGAAATGCATCATCGCCGCCCTGGGATCGTCGAGATAGCGCAGCGCGATCCAGCCGCACATGAAGTGATAGTCGACGCGATAGACTTCCATCGCGGGGACGGCCGCCGAGCGCACCACGTCATAGGCGGTTTTGAACTTGCCTTGGTCGAGCAGCTTTCGCGCAAGCAGGCGGCGCTCGCGCCACCAGGCGTCGGTGTCCTGAGCCGCCATCGTATCGGGCGCGGCGGCCAGGATCACCTCGGCGGCGTCGTCGATGCGGTCGTTCTGGAGATGCCATTGCGCGCGGCACAGCACATAGCCGAGATCGCGGCGCGCCTCGGCCGGAACGTCCTCGAGATAGTCCTTGGCCTTGGTGACCTTGCCGGTGACGGCGGCGCAGGCCTTGACGATCGCGAGCGCATCCTCGCCGAGCCGCTTGGCGGCGCGCCGCGCTCCTGCGTAGTCCTTGGCGCCGAGACGCTTGTCCATGCGGGCGCGATGGTCCTCAGCGGTCAGGAGATCGCGGAACGCTTCGTAGGAATCCTCTTCGCTGCGCTCGGACAATTCATCCGTGCGCCAGGCCTCACGCACCAGACGTGCGGCCCTGTCGCTGTCGCCCTCCGTCACCAGCACGCGGGCGAGCGCGAACTTGCCCTTGGCGCTGGTCGGCCGGTCCATCGTGAATTTGTGCACCGTCGCCGCGTCGGCCTTCTCCTGCCACAGCCGGGCCTCGGCACGGCGGCGGAGCAGGGCGCTGCTCGGCCAGTCCGGATTGGCGGCCAGGAAGGCGGCGTAGCGCTTGAAATTCGCGGTGCTCTCGGAATGGCGCAGCATGAACCAGTCGGCGAGTTTCTGTCCGGCGGGGTCAATGATGCGGTCGCGCGCCGCGCTCGCATCGTCGGTCTTGCCCTTTCGCGCGAGGTCGATGGCGTCTTTCAACGCGGCGAGATCGCCGGTCAGCGGCGGGACTGCCTGCTTGTCCGAGGGCTCGTCGTCGGACTTCTTGGACTTGCGCTTGGCCTCGGCATGCTTGCCGTGCCGCGCTTTGCCGGCGGAGGCATGGCGCTGCTTGCCGGCTTTCGCTTCATGCGTCTTCTTCGGCGCGGACGATTTGTGACTGCTCTTCGCTGCCAGCTCATTAGGAATGAAGGCCAAAGCGGCCACGGCAACGACACACGCGAGCGAGCGTAGGCACTGGTTCATTCGATGGTCCCCCCGCGAAACCACTACAAACCAAGGTCCGCGACGACATGCGGCTTGAGAATCAAGGACGACATCAAAACGATGCCACCACATCGTTTCGCATTCCTCACGCTCGTTCAACAATGCGGCAAAATACGGATCGGGAACGCGGGAACTTCCGAAACGCCGGGAAAAGGCCGCTTTTTTAACCTTCTCGGGGTTCGCGTGACGGTTGCGCACAGCTCACGGCGTCGCGAATGGCCAGATTGCGCGTGTTCCCCCGTCAAATCCGGTGTACTGAGTTCCCTCAAGCCATCCTTTCAGCCTTTGCTCCGTACCCATGCCACTTTTCAACCAGTCGATCCGGCGCAAGATCGTCGGCATCGCCCTCGGATTGATCGTCCTGATGCTGGTCACCTCGATCCTGTCGATGGTGATGTCGAGCCAGGTCGGTGTCCTGCTCAACGAGCTGACCGATCGCTACATCCCGGCCTATGGCCATCTGGCACGCGCCAACATCCGATCGCTGGAACGGGCACTCGCATTGCGGCGCATGGTCATGACCAAGATGCAGTCGCCGTCGGACGAAGAGGCCTATGCGGCGCGCCTTCGCGAGTTCGAGGAAACCGACCGCAGGATCGAGGAGGAGGCCGAAAGCGCGCGCAAGCTCATCAACGCGATTATCGACGATCCCAGAACGGCCTCCGACAATGCCGCGCTGGCGCGGATCGAGACCCGCATCGAGACCGCCGTCGCCGAGCTGCGCCGTGACCTGAACGAGGACCACGCAAAACTCCTTAAGCAGGTCGATGGCAAACAGATGACGGAAGCGCGCGGCACGCTGGAACATCTCGATCTGTTGCGCGATCAGTTCAATCAGCAGATCGATGCGATCCGCGCCGACATGCTGAAGCAGGTATTTGCCAGCACATCGCAGGTGATAGGTCGTCAGCGTCAGGCGATGATCATTTCGGGCATCGTGACCTTGCTCGCGGCGATCGTCGGATTCGCTTTTGCGCTGCTGGTCAGTAGCGGCATCACGCGTCCGGTGCGGCTGTTGCTGGCTGGCACCCGCGAGGTCGAGGCGGGCCGGTTCGACAAGACCATCACTGTCTCGACCCAGGACGAGATCGGCGAGCTCGCCGCCGCCTTCAACCGCATGATCGAGCAGTTGCGGCACAACGAGCGCATTCGCGAGACCTTTGGCCGCTACATCGATCCCAAGGTGGTGCAGGGCCTGATCGACCGGCCGGAAGTCGCCATCGACGGCCAGCGCCGGGTCATGACCATCATGTTCTGCGACATGAGCGGCTTCACCTCGATGAGCGAAGGCATGACCCCGCGCGGCCTGGTCAAGGTGATGAACCACTATTTCACGGTGATGTCCGCCCCCGTCAGGAACCATCGCGGCATCATCGACAAATATATCGGCGACGCCATCATGGCCTATTGGGGTCCACCCTTCATCGAGGAGGACGAGCCGGCGCTGCTCGCAGGCCTTGCTGCCATCGACATGGCCGATCAGGTGCCTGCGCTGCAGCAGCAATTGCCGGATCTGCTCGGCATCCGCGCCATGCCCGGGCTTTGCGATCTGCGCATCGGCATCGCCACCGGCGAAGTCCTGACCGGCAGCATCGGCTCCGAGCTGATGATGAGCTTTACCGTGATGGGCGATGCCGTGAACCTTGCCTCGCGCTTGGAGGCCGTCAACAAGACCTATGGCACCCGCATCCTGATCTCGCAGGCGACGGCGGATGCGATCGGCTCGCACCTCGCGCTGCGCGAGGTCGATCGTCTTGCAGTCGCCGGCCAGAGCGCGCCGCAAACGATCTTCGAGGTGATGGGCCGGGCAGGCGCGCTCACTGCCGCGCATGAGAGCCTGCGTTCGCACTACGCCGAAGGCCTCGCCGCCTATCGCGCCCGACGCTTCGACGAGGCGCGTGCCGCCTTCAACGCGGCGCTCGAAGCCGTCCCCGGCGATGGCCCCGCGCGCGCACTGCTCGCCCGCCTGGCGCAGTTCGAGGTTAATCCGCCGGACGAAGGCTGGAACGGCGCCTGGCGGCTTCAGCAGAAATAGCCGGCCGCGGGAAAAATTGGTTCTACTCGATAACGATGTTCGCCGTGACCTATTTCCCGGGCTTAGGTTTGATGTCCTTGAGGCGTTTGATGGGGATACGCCGATGACAGAACTTGAGGACAGGCTGGAGCGGTTCGAGACGCTCACCGCGGAATGCGAGTTGATCGCCAAGCTCGCCACCGACCGCACCAAGCGGGAATTTTATCTGAAGCTTTCGGAGCAGTATCGCCAGCTGGCGTTGGATATGCGTCAGGCGATCGCGACCAAGGCTGCGGCCTGACGCCGGCTGCAATCCGTTCTTAACACTTGGCGCGCATCCTACATGTCGATGCGGGGACGCTTGCTGTGCTTCTCCGCTGTGGGAATGCCGGGGCACGTTGCGATGCAGCGCGCCTTGTAAACATTGTTTTGTCGTGCCTCACAGGGCGATCCCATGCGGCTCCTTGCGGTGATGATTCTTGCGCTCATGACGGCAGCCTGCAATCAGGAGCAGGACATCACCGGCTCGACCCCGGTCTGCGCAATGCGGAACTACACCTCCTACAATTCCCGCGACATGAACCAGTGCGTTGCCGCCTGCAAGGCGTGCGACCACGGCAACACGGTCACTTGCAGCACCTCTTGCACCCTCAAGGGTGCGCGCTGAGCTGCTCAACTTCCTGGAGTTAAGAGGCCGCCGTGGCCTTGAAGGTGTTTTGGCACCGGAACGATTCACATCGTAGCCCGCCGTTCGACCCCCTCGCAGGGCGGCTGGGAACTGCCGCGGGAGGAGGATCCAACCAGTGCAAATGTGCTAGGATCGCTGCCAGGAGTTCATTCATGGGCCATCAGTTCCTGCCGCCCCACGCAGACTGTTTCCGCCTTCACCCGGTCGCGCCGCGACTTGCGCCGATGTTCGGCTTCGCGCTGCTGACCGTGTCATGCGCGCTTGCTAGCTTTGCGTTCGCCTGCGCCACGCCGTTTGCGGCTTTTGCGGTTGTCGCCGCCGCGATGCTGCCGCTGGGTCCGGCGCTGCTCGTCGTTACCGGCGCGTGGCTGGTGAACCAGACCATCGGTTTCGGCGTGCTGCACTACCCCCTTGACGCCAGCACCATCGCCTGGGGCTTTGTCATCGGCGCGGCCGCGCTTCTATCGACCACCGGGGCGTCGGCCGTGCTTCGCATGCTGCCGCAAGGCCGCACGCCGCTGATGCTGGCGATCGCGCTCGTGGTCGCCTACGTGGCCTACGAGTTCACGCTGCTTGCCGCGACGCCGTTCCTCGGCGGAGAGGGCGCTTTCACCTCTGTCATCGTCACGCGCATTGGGTTGACCAGCGCCGTCTGGCTCGCCGGCCTCGTTGCCGTCTGTGAGATCCTCCGCCTGGTCGATCCGTTCAGCCGTGCGACGCGGAACGCCTAAGCGCCGCGTCCTCGCCAAAGCCGCCGGCATTTCCGTCCCTGCGATCCGCTACTACGAGAGCATCGGTCTTCTGACGGCGCCGGCGCGGCAAGGAGGCCAGCGCATCTACGGCAGCGACGACCTCAGGGCGCTCAGTCTCGTCAGGCATTGCCGCGAGCTCGACTTCTCGATCGACGAGACGCGCGACATCTTCGCATCCGTTCAGCGGCGGCTGCCCTGTAGCGACACCAAGACTTTTGCGGAGAAGCACCTCGGGTCGATCAGGAAGAGAATTGCGGAGCTGCGCGCTGGAGATGACGTTAGCTGCGCTGGTCAGCGGCTGCGAGGCGACGTGCTGCGGGAGTGCCGCGCCGGATTGCGTGATCCCGCAGCCGGGATGCGGGGTCTCGTAACCCGATGGAGCGAAAGCGCAATCCGGGGGCCGCTCGCCCGTCATCGGGCACTTGCCGGATCACGCTTGCGCTCCACCGGACCTTGCTGTTTCGCCCCTCTGTCAAGCCGGCGCATCTAAAATATTCCACTTTACCGAAATTCGGAAATGGCGTATGTGTCGCCCATCCCGGCTCACCCTTGAGGGGCGACCATGTGTCGTGATGGTCGTAGAGCCGGGCGTGCGGTGGACGCGGCAGCGTCGGGCGCGAAAGTGCGGGCAGGGCGGATTGCTCTCCGTGAGCCCAGAACTTCGTGCCGACGAGCGGCGCTGTCAGGTTCGTCTCGTCATCAGGTCGGCGGCAACGTGCACAACGTCGTCGAAACCGGTGGCGACAAGCGAGCCGTGCGTACGGCAAAACCGTGTGGTCCTGGCCGTCGTTGCTACGGTCAAGCCTTGGCGGAGGCGGCATTCGCGTCAACCGGCGCGGTGTCCGCGACTTTCGTGAAGGCGAGGGAGGCCAACAGGAACTCGGCTCCCGGGAGAGCACGGCATAAGCCGTAAAGCCACTGCGCAGGGAAGGCCGAGTGATTTGGCTACACCTGTATGCTGCTGTGCGGTTTCCTTGCGCTACCTTTCGCGCAGCGGACCGCGGGTGCCAGCCGGCACCTGGCCTTCCCTGCGCCCTCCTGGACAAGAGGGTGGATCGACCAGCAAAGCTCGGGCGAAATGCGCCGCGAGGACGCGAAGGCGTGTCTGTCGTTTGAAATGGATGCGACGTTGGATTCCGCTCTCGTGCCCCGGACGCCGCGCAGCGCCTTGCGGTGCGCTGCCGAGCCGGGGCCCATGCTGCAGAGAATTCGCGGCTTCTGGGTCCCGGCTCTGCGCCGCAACGCTAAGAGGCGTTGCAGCTTGTCCGGGACACGAGAGTGAGCACCGACGATGCCCCTTGCTCGCGAGCGCAGCGACTTGTCCGCCGAAGCTTTAGCGAAGGCGGAAGCAATCCAGAATCCCTCCGCGGAAAGATTCTGATCTCCTACCCAGGATGCGGCGCAGCGCTTCCGGGACACGTGAGTGGTGATGAAGGCGCCGACTCAGCCGAACTGCGCGCCCTCATCTTGCCGAAGTGAGCGCGCGCGCCACCGCCGCAAAATCTGAGGTTGTGGACCGCCCTTCCAGCGAGGGTATCACTGTAGGCTTTCCCGTGTCCTTCGGGTCACGATTGTGCCGTCCATGCAACACTCATCCCGGATCTAACCCTCATCTCTGTCCATTCGCATCAACGCCGCTTTTTGGCCACACCTGAACTTGAATAAAATCGCTCTAATGTTTTAGCGGCAGCGGTGGTCCTGAAAGGCGACGGGAAATCCCAAGGTCGATTCAAATCTTGGCTCTGATTTTTCGGGTCTGAAAGGGTTGGCCGGGGAAACTGGTTTGCGATGGACGCAAAGACCGACATCAAGCAGAGGCTGCCGAGCCGTCACGTGACGGAAGGCCCTGCGCGCGCGCCCCATCGCTCCTACCTCTACGCCATGGGTCTCACCACCGAGCAGATCCACCAGCCGTTCGTCGGCGTCGCCTCGTGCTGGAATGAGGCCGCGCCCTGCAACATCTCCCTGATGCGCCAGGCGCAGGCGGTGAAGAAGGGCGTCGCATCCGCCGGCGGCACGCCGCGCGAGTTCTGCACCATCACCGTGACCGACGGCATCGCCATGGGCCATGACGGCATGCGCTCCTCGCTGCCGTCCCGCGAATGCATCGCCGATTCCGTCGAGCTGACGATCCGCGGCCACGCCTATGATGCCCTCGTTGGCCTCGCCGGCTGCGACAAGTCGTTGCCGGGCATGATGATGGCGATGGTCCGCCTCAACGTGCCCTCGATCTTCATCTACGGCGGCTCGATCCTGCCCGGCAATTTCCGGGGCCAGCAGGTCACCGTGCAGGACATGTTCGAAGCCGTCGGCAAGCACTCGGTCGGAGCGATGTCGGACGAGGATCTCGACGAGATCGAGCGCGTGGCGTGCCCCTCGGCGGGTGCCTGCGGCGCTCAGTTCACCGCCAACACGATGGCGACCGTCTCCGAGGCGATCGGCCTGGCGCTGCCGTACTCGGCTGGTGCTCCGGCACCGTATGAAATTCGCGACGCCTTCTGCATGACCGCGGGCGAGCAGGTCATGGCCTTGATCGCTCAAAACATCCGGCCGCGCGACATCGTCACCCGCAAGGCGCTGGAGAATGCGGCCGCCGTGGTCGCCGCGTCCGGTGGCTCGACCAATGCTGCATTGCACCTGCCGGCGATCGCGCACGAGTGCGGCATCAAGTTTGACCTGTTCGACGTCGCCGAAATCTTCAAAAAGACACCATATGTCGCTGATTTGAAGCCGGGCGGCCGTTATGTCGCCAAAGACATGTTTGAAGTAGGTGGCATACCGCTTCTGATGAAGACGCTGCTCGACAACGGATTTCTCCACGGTGACTGCATTACGGTTACCGGTCGAACGATCGCCGAAAATCTCAAAAGCGTGAAATGGAATCCGCACCAGGACGTGGTGCACCCGGCAGACAAGCCCATCACCGTCACCGGCGGTGTGGTCGGTCTGAAGGGCAATTTGGCGCCAGAAGGTGCGATCGTGAAAGTCGCGGGAATGTCCAACCTCAGGTTTACCGGTCCGGCCAGGTGCTTCGACCGTGAGGAGGATGCTTTCGAGGCCGTCCAGAAGCGTACCTACCGCGAAGGCGAAGTCATCGTGATCCGCTACGAGGGGCCGAAGGGCGGTCCCGGCATGCGGGAAATGCTCCAGACCACCGCGGCGCTGACCGGCCAGGGCATGGGCGGCAAGATCGCGCTCATCACCGACGGCCGCTTTTCCGGCGCCACCCGCGGCTTCTGCATCGGCCATGTCGGGCCTGAAGCCGCCATCGGCGGCCCGATCGGGCTGCTCGAGGACGGCGACATCATCGAGATCGACGCGGTCGCCGGGACACTTGACGTAAAATTGAGCGACCAGGAGCTTGCCCAGCGCAAGACCAAATGGAGCGCTCGCGCGACTAACCACACGACGGGCGCGCTCTGGAAATATGCTCAGCAGGTTGGACCGGCGGTCGGGGGGGCAGTGACCCATCCGGGCGGCGCGCACGAGAAACAGTGCTATGCGGACATCTAGGCGTATCATAGTTGCGTTTGTGTTTGGGGCTACCGCGCTAGGCGCGCCGGCGCTCGCCTTCGACGGCGCGCCCGTCAGCCCGAAGGATGCGACCATCCCGGTGGTGACGACCTTGCCGGGCGCAGCGGGCAAGGTGCGCAATGTGCCGCCGGCGGTCGCGACCCAGGAAACCTCGCTCAGCGCCCTGCAATATGCCGCCGAGGGTGGCCACCCCATCGCGCAGTGGAGGCTCGGCCGCATGTACGCCAATGGCGACGGCGTTGCCCAGGATGATGTGCGCGCGTTCGAGTATTTCAGCCGCATCGCCAACGCACATGCCGAGGACAGCCCCTCGGCGCCGCAGGCCCAGATTGTCGCCAACGCCTTTGTCGCGCTTGGCCGCTATTATCTGAGCGGCATCCCGAATTCGAAAGTCAAGCCGGACCAGGAGCGGGCGCGGGAGATGTTCTCCTATGCCGCGTCCTATTTCGGCAACGCGGATGCGCAATACGACCTCGCCCGCCTGTACCTGAAGACACCGGACGCCTCGCGCGAGGATTTTCGCTACGGCGCGCGCTGGCTTGGGCTCGCCGCGCAGAAGGGCCAGCACGAGGCCCAGGCGCTGCTCGGTCAGATGCTGTTCAACGGCGACCGCCTGCCGCGGCAGGCCGCGCGCGGCCTGATGTGGCTGACGCTGGCGCGTGACAGCGCAGGTAGCGACGAGACCTGGATCAAGGAAAACTACAACCGCGCCTTCGCAAAATCCTCCGACGACGACCGCGCCATGTGCCTGCAAATGCTGGAGCAGTGGGTGCAGGGCCGCCGGGAGTGATTGGTTGAGGCGGCCTCACGCCGCCTCGAGATCCAGATCCGCCCACACCGGCACGTGGTCCGACGGCTTCTCCCAGCTGCGCACATAGCTGTCGATGCCGACATTGGCGAGCCGGTCGCTGGCCTGTGGCGACAGCAGCAGATGGTCGATCCGCAGGCCGTGATTCTTCTGCCAGGCGCCGGCCTGGTAGTCCCAGAAGGTGTAGAGCCCGGGCTCGTCAGTAACCGCCCGCAGCGCATCGGTCAGGCCGAGGCCGAGCAGGGACTGAAAACTCTCCCGCGTCTCAGGCTTGAACAGGGCGTCCTCGGTCCAGGCGGCGGGGTTATGGACGTCGCGGGCATGCGGGATGACGTTGAAGTCGCCTGCGAGGACCAGTGGCTCCTCGGACTTGAGGCGCTCCTTCGAATACTCAAGAAGCCGCGACATCCATTTGAGCTTGTAGGGATATTTCTCGGTCCCGACCGGATTGCCATTGGGCAGATAGAGGCAGGCGACGCGCAGCACCCCACGCTTCAGAGTGACCACGCCTTCGAGGAAGCGAGCGTGCGCATCCTCGTCGTCGCCGGTCAGCCCCGACTTGGTCTCGTCGAACCGGAGCTTCGAGAGCAGGGCGACACCGTTGAACGTCTTCTGCCCATGGGTGACCACGTTGTAGCCGAGCGCCTCGATCTCCAGCCGCGGGAAGGCCTCGTCGACGCATTTGATCTCCTGGAGGCAGACGATGTCCGGCTGGCACTCCTTCAGCCAGGTCAGCAGCAGATCAATCCGCTGCCGGACCGAGTTCACGTTCCAGGTGGCAATTCTGATGGGCATGTCGGCGGGCTCCGGGCAGGGGCCATGGTTAGAACAAACTGCAAACGCGCCCGTCAAGGCGCCCGCAAAATCTCCCACAAAATTAACCCGGCTTAAGCCGGGCCTGGGCCATTGATACTGAAAAGGTTTTTCGAATGGCATGGCCGGACAAATCCATGAAGCGAACCGAGCCGCGCGACGGCCTGATCGGCGCGTTCCTGTACTGGCTCGGCGGCTTCGAGATCGAGGACGGCCTGACTGCCGATCTCAGCGAGCGCGAGCTGCGCCGCATCCGCGCCAAGCAGATCGACGCGGTGACCCGGCTGATCCCGATGACGATGGCCGTCACCATGCTCAATGTCGCGGTCGTGCTAGTGCTGTTCTGGGGCCGGGGCTGGAACGATTTCCTCGCAATCTGGGGCATGACCCTCGCCGCCACCGCCTCGCTCGCGGTGCGCGCGTGGCGGCGTTCGCATCGGAACCCGCCGCAAGAGGCTACCGCGCGCGCCGCGCGGCAGATGCTGCGGCAGGCATTTTTCCTGGCCGCGATCTGGGGCACGCTGCCGCTCGCCCTGTTCAGCCGCATCGAGCCGACCAGCCAGCTCATCCTGGCCTGCCTGATGGTCGGCATGATGTCCGGCGGCGCCTTCACGCTCTCGACCTTCCCGCGCGCCGGCCTCGTCTATCTCGCGACGACAACGATCGCCTGCGCCGGCGCACTGCTGTTATGCGGCACCGGGCCTTACCTCGTGACCGCGGTGTTCCTGCTGCTGTTCGCGTTCTTCATGGCGCGCAACATCGTCTCACAAGGCAATCTGTTCCTCGGCAATCTCAAGGCCCAGCTCGAGCTCGAGCGCCAGACCGAGATCATTTCGCTGCTGCTGAAGGATTTTCAGGAGAACGCCAGCGACTGGCTGTGGCAGACCGATGCCGAAGGGCATCTGGTCGACGTGCCCGAGCGCTTCGCCGCCGTCGCGCAGCTGCCGCTGCAGCTGCTGAAGGGCTCGCATTTCGCCGACGTGCTCGACATGCTGTGCCCCGAGGACAAAAGCGCGGCCTACAACGTCGTCGGGCTGATGGAGCACGCCGAACCGCTGCACGAGATGAACCTCAAGGTCGTTGCCGGCGGCGAGGCGCGGCTGTGGTCGCTTACTGCGAATCCAGCCCACGACCGCGACGGCCAATTCCTCGGCTATCGCGGCTTCGGCCGCGACGTGACCGAGCGCTGGCGCGCGGAAAAGGCCGAGGCCGAGAGCCGCGCCAAATCGGATTTCCTGGCGGTGATGAGCCATGAGATCCGCACGCCCATGAATGGTGTGCTCGGGCTCGCCAGCATGTTGCTGGAGACGAAGCTCGATCCGGAGCAGCACGAGGCGGTCACGTCGATCCGCGAATCCGGCGATAATCTCCAGCGCATCCTCAACGACATCCTCGATCTGTCCAAGCTCGAGGCCGGACGCTTCGCGTTCGAGGCGATCGACATCGCGCCGCAGGCGCTGGTCGAGACAGTCGCGACCGTCGTGCGCGCGAGCGCCAAGAGCAAGGGGCTCACGGTCAAGGTCGAGCTTGATCCGAACCTGCCGCCGACGTTGCGCGGCGACGTCGCACGCATCAGGCAGGTGCTGCTCAACCTCGCTTCCAACGCGGTGAAATTCACCGACCAAGGCGAAGTCACGATCGCAGCAGTCTGTCAGGCGCGCCGCGATCTGCTCGCCACTGTCGAATGGAGCGTGACCGACAGCGGCATCGGCATCGCCCCCGAAAAGCTCGGCCAGCTCTTCTCTGACTTTGCGCAGGCCGATGCCTCGATCAGCCGCCGCTTCGGCGGCACCGGGCTGGGCCTGGCGATCTCCCGGCGCATCATCGAGCAGATGGGCGGCACCATCGGCGTCACCTCGACGCCGGGTGAGGGCTCGACCTTCCGCTTCACGCTGGTGCTGCCCTGGAGCCAGGCGCAGGCATCCGACCACAATTCAGACCGCGACGAAGCCGACGATCTGAAGGCGCGTATCGCCGAACTCGACCGGCCGTTGAAGGTGCTGGTCGCGGAGGACGATGCCGTCAACCGCATGGTCGTCAGCAAGATGCTCGGCGCCTTCGACGTCGAGCTGCGCGTCGTGGCCGACGGCGTCGAGGCCGTCGAGACGGTTGCCGAGAGCAACTATGATGTCGTGCTGATGGACGTGCGCATGCCCGAGATGGACGGCCTTGCTGCGACGCGTGCGATCCGCGCACAGGGCGGGCGCTTCGAAGCCCTGCCGATCGTCGCGCTGACCGCCAACGCCTTCGCCGAAGACGTCAAGATATGCCGCGAGGCGGGCATGTCCGACTTCCTGGCAAAACCGTTGCGCAAGCCCGCGCTGGTCGCGGCACTGCTGCGCGCGCTGGACGGCCAATTGGTGTCGGAGGACGCACCGCTTCAGCCGGAGCAGATGCCGGTCGAGGTGGACTGGACGGACGAGGAAAGGCAGATCACCGGCGCATAGCCGGCGACGTCAGATCGAGAAGCTGGTCCCGCAGCCGCAGGACGCGGTGGCGTTCGGATTGTTGACGCGGAACGAGGCGCCGATCAGATCGTCGACGAAATCGACCTGCGAGCCCGCCAGGAACGGCTGCGAGGCGGAATCGACCAGCACCACCGCATTGTCCTGCTCGATCACGAGATCGTCGTCGGTGCGGGCACGGTCAATGTCGAACTTGTACTGGAAGCCGGAGCAGCCGCCGCCCTCGACCGAGATCCGCAGCATCGCGCCAGACCCTTCGCCCTTGAGGATCTCCCCAATCCGGCGTGCGGCCTTGTCACTGATGGTCACGTCAGTCGTCATCGTTCGTCTCCGATAGTCCCGCGGTCACACCAAGGGCACTTGAAGGAAGGGGACTTGAAGGTCACTTGCCCAATTCATTTGGTATCCCGGGTGCGGCATAGTTAAGTACCACCATACGCAGAATCAAATGGATAGAGACTAAATTCGCCGTGTCCGTCGGAATGGCTGCCCCCCACGCGCCCTATGCCTGCGATCCCGAGCGCAGCCGCGGCCGGTTGGTTGCGGAACCGCCGAGCCAGACCCGCAGTCCGTTCCGGCGGGATTGCGACCGGGTGATCCATTCCACCGCGTTCCGCCGGCTGAAGTATAAGACCCAGGTGTTCGTGTTCCACGAGGGCGACCACTACCGCACCCGGCTGACCCATTCGCTGGAGGTGGCGCAGATCGCCCGCGCGCTGGCCCGGCAGCTCGGGCTGGACGAGGATCTCACGGAAACCCTCGCGCTCGCCCACGACCTCGGCCATCCGCCCTTCGGGCATGCGGGCGAGCGGGCACTGGACGCCTGCCTGAAGGAGTTTGGCGGCTTCGACCACAACGCCCAGACCTTGCGCGTCGTTGCGGCGCTGGAGCACCGCTATCCTGATTTCGACGGGCTCAACCTGACCTGGGAGGCGCTGGAGGGCATCGTCAAGCACAACGGTCCACTGACCGATCGCAGCGGCGCGCCGGTCGGACATTATCGCGAGCACGGCATTCCCGTCGGCATCGCCGACTACATCAAGATCTACGATCTCGAATTGTGGAGCTTCGCCTCACTCGAAGCACAGGTCGCCGCGATTGCCGACGACATCGCCTATGATGCCCACGACATCGACGATGGCCTGCGCGCCGGCCTGTTTCACCTCGACGACCTCAAGGTGATGCCGTTGACCGCGGAGATCATCGCCGAGACCTCCGCGCATTACCCCGACCTCGAAGACGTCAGGCGCGGCGCCGAGCTGGTGCGCGAGCTGATCTCGCACCTGATCGGCGCGGTGTTCGCCGAGGCGCAGAAGAACCTCGCCGCCGTGAAACCGCAATCCGCCCAGGATGTGCGCCAGCAGAGCCGGGCTCTAATCGCGTTCCCCGCCGCGGTCGCCGAGGAGGAGGCCGCCATCAAGCGCTTTCTCTATCAGCACATGTACCGCCACAAGCGGGTCATGCGGGTGATGGGCGAGGCGGAACAGATCCTGTTCGACCTGTTCGCCAAATACCTCAAATCGCCCGGCGAGCTGCCGCCGGAATGGCTGGTCGGGGCGGAGGCGGACAATGAAGGCGACCGGGCCCGGCGGATCGGCAATTTCATTGCCGGAATGACCGACCGTTTCGCTCTGACCGAGCACCAGCGGCTCTTTGACTCGACCCCGGATTTGCGTTAGGCGGCGCCCATGCCCGACACATCCTCAGCACTGCACCTGTTCGCCGACGTGCTCGCACGCGTGCACGCGGTCTGCCGCGTGCTCGCGACGGAAGCCAACTGGCCCGAGGGTATCGATTTCTCGCGCGTGGTGGTCGAGCCGCCGCGCGACGCCACCCATGGCGACATGGCGACCAACGCCGCCATGGTGCTTGCGAAAGAGGCAAAGGCAAAGCCGCGCGATCTCGCCGAGCAGATCGCCGAGCGCCTGCGCGCGGATACCCTGATCGCCAAGGTGGACGTCGCCGGCCCAGGCTTCATCAACTTGACGCTGAAGCCGGCTGCCTGGGCGGAAGCGCTGCGTACGGTGCTGCGCGAGGGCGCCGATTACGGCCGCGCCCGCGGCGGCTCAAAGGTCAATGTCGAATACGTCTCGGCCAACCCGACCGGGGCCGATGCATGTCGGCCATTGCCGCGGCGCCGTGTTCGGCGATGCGCTGGCGAGCCTGCTCGAGTTCGCAGGCCGTGACGTCACGCGCGAATACTACATCAACGACGCCGGCGCGCAGGTCGACGTGCTCGCCCGCTCGGCGTTCCTCCGGTATCGCGAAGCGCTCGGCGAGGACATCGGCGCGATCCCGGAAGGCCTTTATCCCGGCGACTATCTGAAGCCCGTCGGGCAAGCGCTGGTGAATGAGCATGGCGACAAGCTCCTCGCAATGAGCGAGGCCGCATGGCTGCCGACGGTGCGCGCCAAGGCGATCGCGATGATGATGGACGAGATCAAGGGCGATCTCGGCGCGCTGAACATCCGCCACGACGTGTTCTTTTCGGAGCGCTCGCTGCTGGACCCCGGCAACAACAAGGTCGCCGAGACGATCGATTTCCTGCGCGCCAAGGGCGACATCTATCAGGGCCGCCTGCCGCGGCCTAAGGGCGCTCCGGCCGAGGGGATTGGGAAGATCGCGAGCAGCTGCTGTTCAAGGCGACGGCCTATGGCGACGACGTCGATCGTCCGCTGATCAAGTCAGACAATTCCTACACCTACTTCGCCTCCGACATCGCCTACCACAAGAACAAGTTCGACCGCGGCTTTGCCGAGATGATCGACGTCTGGGGCGCCGACCATGGCGGCTATATCAAGCGCATGCAGGCGGCGGTGAAGGCGACGACCTCCGGCAAGGGGGCGCTCGACGTCAAGATCGTCCAGCTCGTGAAATTGCTGCGCAACGGCGAGCCGGTGAAAATGTCGAAGCGGAGCGGGGACTTCGTCACCTTGCGTGAGGTGGTGGATGAGGTCGGCCAGGACGCCGTCCGCTTCATGATGCTCTATCGCAAGAACGATGCGGTGCTCGACTTCGACCTCGCCAAGGTCATGGAACAGTCGCGCGACAACCCGGTGTTCTACGTCCAGTACGGTCACGCCCGTGGCCACTCGATCTTCCGCAATGCACGCGCGGAGGTGTTCCCGGAACTCCCCGAGGATACGGAAA
This sequence comes from Bradyrhizobium sp. LM2.9, assembly GCF_054056555.1. Taxonomy (NCBI): domain Bacteria; kingdom Pseudomonadati; phylum Pseudomonadota; class Alphaproteobacteria; order Hyphomicrobiales; family Nitrobacteraceae; genus Bradyrhizobium; species Bradyrhizobium sp. LM2.9. The sequence continues at coordinate 2,226,031 of NZ_JBSRYJ010000002.1, read as the reverse complement.
AGCGCATCGCATGGCTCGCTGAGTCGGCGGTAGAGCGGCTGTCGGACCCGGCTGAGCTCGACCTTCTCAAGCGGCTCGCAATTTTTCCGCGCATGCTGGAAGCGGCCGCAAGCGCCCACGAGCCGCACCGAATTGCCTTCTATCTCTATGATTTAGCCAGCGAATTTCATGCACTTTGGACGAAGGGGCGCGATTTGCCCTATTTACGCTTCATTATCAATAATGATGCACTTCTAACGAAGGCGCGGCTGGCCATGGTCCAGGGCGTCGTCTCTGTCCTGGCATCGGGCCTCGCCATCCTCGGCGTCCATGCTCCGGACGAGATGCGGTAGTTTGGGGCGAACTACTTAAGGGGATTGTTGGGGGTAACCGGCAGAAGCCGGATCGCTTAGACTTGGTTGAAAGCCTTGTGGGTCGAAAGCCGTGCCTTGGTCGAGGGGGCGTGCGGCTTTCCCGAAGGGACGCATCATCACGATGGCCGAACGATATCAGGACAGACCGTTTCCTTCCGATGACTATGGTCGCGGTGGTGATCAGCATGGGAGGGCCGAGAGCGGCGATCCCTTGGCCGAGCTCGCTCGCCTGATCGGGCAGACCGATCCGTTCGCAGCGCAGGGGCGGCCCGGCGCGCACCCGCCAGCAGCGCCTGCGCCTGCCCAGGGCTATCAGGACCATGACTACCGGCAGGACGATTACCAGCAGGACCATGTAGAGCAGGCCTCGCCGCCGCCCGGACCACCCTCATGGATGCGGCGCGCCAATGTGCAGCCCGCGCCAGCCCCTGAGCCTGCCTATCCCGTTTCCGGAAGCCCGGTTCATCCGTTGCATCGCTATTCAGCCCAGCCGACCGCGCCAGAGCCTGATTTTCATCAGCCGCAGGCCCATCAGGATCCCGCCTACCAGGATCAGACTTATCAAGCTCAGGCCTACCAGGATCAGGCCTACCAGCAGCCCGATCAGGCTTACCAGGAGCAAGCCTATCAGCAGCCCGATCCGGCGCGCTACGACGATGCGCTCTACGGACGGCTGGAGGCGGGCGAGCAGGACTACCAGCGCGACCCCGCCTATCCCGACGATCCTTACGCGTTCCAGAGCGACTATCCCGAGGCCGATCTCGACGAGCCGAAAAAGCAGCGCGGCGGCATGATGACGGTCGCGGCGATCCTGGCGCTTGCCGTGGTCGGGACCGGCGCTGCCTTCGCCTACAAGACCTATGTGGGCTCGCCCCGCAGCGGGGAGCCGCCGATCATCAGGGCCGACAACACGCCGACCAAGGTCGTGCCGGCGCCGTCGGATTCTTCGGCGAAAGTGCCGGACCGCATGGTCACCGGCGATGGCACCGAGAAGATCGTGCCGCGCGAGGAAGCGCCTGTTGACGTCAACGCCAAGGCGGGAGGTCCCCGTGTGGTGTTCCCGCCGCTGAACCAGAACGCGAACCCGCCTCCGGTCGCGAGCGTGTCGCCGTCTAGTATTCCGCCGTCGAGTGCGGGTCCGAACCCGAGCAACGGGACGCTGCCGAACAATTCGCCGCGCCCGATCAGGACTGTGGCCGTGAAGGGCGATCAGAACGATAGCGCGGCGCCGCAATCGGCTGCGGCCAGGACGGCAACTGCGCCGAAGACGCTCGCGGCACCAGCTGCGCCGATCGCCCCGCACACGCCCCCGACCTCGGCCAATGCCAGCGCCAACCAGCCGATGTCGCTGGCGCCGCAGGCGCCGCCAGCCGAGCCGCCGCAGCGGATGGCTGCGAGCAACCCGACGCAACTCGCGCCCACCAGCAGTGGCGGCGGCTACATCGTACAGGTCTCGTCGCAACAGAACGAGGACAGCGCCGCCGCATCCTACCGGGTCCTTCAGGGCAAGTATGGTAGCATCCTTGGATCGCGCTCGGCGGTGATCAAGCGGACCGATCTGACTGACAAGGGCAAGGGTATCGTCTACCGCGCCTTCGCCGGGCCCTATGGTTCGGCCGCGGAAGCGACGCAGGTCTGCAACAGCCTGAAGGCTGCCGGTGGACCACAGTGTCTCATCCAGAGGAATTAACGGCCGTTTCCTTGACCCCCTCGCGGGTCAGGGTTAATCGGCCGTTATGAGCACGCGGGCCTTCATTACGGGCGTATCCGGAACGGAACTGACCGCCGTAGAGCGGGAGTTTATCCGCAGCGAACGCCCATGGGGCTTCATCCTCTTCAAGCGCAATATTGAGACGCCGGCTCAAGTTGCTGCACTCGTTGCGGAATTGCGAGCGGCTGCGGGTTCTGCTGATGCCCCTGTCCTGATCGACCAGGAGGGCGGACGGGTGCAACGGCTGGGACCGCCGCATTGGCCGGTCTATCCGCCGGGCGCCATTTTCGCAGGCCTCTACGACGCTGATTCGGCGCTCGGGCTGACCGCGGCGCGCCTCAGCGCTCGACTGATCGCGGCCGATCTCGCCGATCTCGGCATTACCGTGGATTGTTTGCCCCTGGCCGACGTTCCCGTGGCCGGCGCCGATGCAGTCATCGGAAATCGAGCCTATGGCACTGAGCCGGGCAAGGTCGCGGCGATTGCCCGGGCCGTCACCGAGGGCTTGGAACAGGGAGGCGTGCTGCCGGTCCTCAAGCACATTCCCGGCCATGGGCGAGCCACCGCCGATACTCATTTCAAGCTGCCGACGGTCGATACATCCAGGGACGAACTGGAGCGGACCGACTTCGCGGCATTCAAGCCGCTGGCGGATTTGCCGATGGCCATGACTGCACATGTTGTGTTTAGCGCGGTAGACCCCGCCCATCCGGCGACGACATCTGCGACAATGATCGCTGAAGTGATTCGCGGCGTGATTGGGTTCCAGGGTTTGTTAATGAGTGATGACGTGTCGATGAACGCGCTGTCGGGGAATATCGCCGAACGGACCCGCGCCATCTTCGCGGCCGGCTGCGACGTGGCCCTGCATTGCAACGGCAACATCAAGGAGATGCGCGAGGTCGCCGGCCAGACACCTGAATTGGCGGGCAGGGCGCTGGAGCGGGCAAACGCCGCGCTCGCGGCGCGTAAAGCACCGCAGCCGCTCGACCGCGCGGCCGCACGCGCCGAACTGGACGCATTGATCGCACGGGCAAACACGGCATCGGCATGACCGCAGAAATCCTATCGTTTGAAACCGGGCGGCCCGCAGAACTCGCCGAGGGTGAGCCGGCGTTGGTGGTGGACGTCGAGGGCTATGAGGGGCCGCTCGACCTGCTGCTCGCACTGGCGCGGCAGCAGAAGGTCGATCTCGCCAAGATCTCGATCCTGGCGCTCGCCGACCAGTATCTCCACTTCATCGAAGCCGCGCGAAAGATCCGGCTCGAGCTTGCCGCCGATTATCTCGTGATGGCGGCCTGGCTCGCCTTCCTGAAATCGCGCCTGCTGCTGCCGGAGCCGCCGAGTGCGGACGGCCCGAGCGCGGAGCAGATGGCGACGGCGCTCGCCAACCGCCCTGCGCCGGCTGGAAGCCATTCGCGAAGCCGCCAACCGGCTAATGAACAGGCAGCAATTGCTTCGCGACATCTTCCCGCGTGGTGAGCCCGAGCAGATCGCCGAGATCAAGCATCCGAAATATACCGCGACGCTCTACGACCTGCTCACCGCCTATGCCTCGCAGCGTCAGTCGCGCGTGCTGGCGAGCGTGCATCTGGCCAAGCGCACGGTGTGGTCGCTCGCCGAGGCGCGCGCCACGCTGGAGCGGCTGGTCGGCAGCATCAGCGAACAGGACGACTGGGGCGTTCTCGACGACTATTTGCTCCGGCACGTCGCCGATCCGACGCAGCGCGCGACGGTGCTGGCTTCGAGTTTTGCGGCTGCGCTCGAACTGGTGCGCGAAGGTCAGCTCGAGCTGAACCAGAAAGAGGCGTTTTCGCCCATCTATTTCCGGAAGGGGCGCCCTCGGCCGATCGTGGACGCAGCTCCTGCGCCCGATGCGCCGGTCGCTTAAGTGCAACAAGGAGAATCTGCCATGGCAAGCCTGGCTGAAGTGCGGGTAGATGAGGCCGAGCCGATGGAGAACGAGTCCCAGGCACGTCCCGAAGAATTGCGGCTGCTGGAAGCGCTGCTGTTCGCTTCGAATGAACCGCTGGACACTGCGACGCTGGCCAAGCGCATGCCCGAGGGTGTGGACGTGAAGGCCGCGCTCGAGCAGTTGCAGGCCGACTATTCCTTGCGCGGCGTGAACCTCGTGCGGGTCGCCAACAAATGGACCTTCCGCACCGCGGGCGATCTCGCCTGGCTGATGACCCGTGAGAGCACCGAGACCCGCCGCCTGTCGCGCGCCGCGATCGAGGTGCTCGCGATCATCGCCTATCACCAGCCCGTGACGCGCGCCGAGATCGAGGAGATCCGCGGCGTCGTCACCTCGAAGGGCACACTGGACGTGCTGCTGGAAACCGGCTGGATCAAGCCGCGCGGCCGTCGCAAGACACCGGGGCGTCCCTTGACCTTCGGAACCACCGAGGACTTCCTGTCGCAGTTCACTCTGGAACAGCTCGGCGATCTGCCGGGCTTGGAGGAGTTGAAGGGCACGGGCCTGCTGGATTCGCGTCTGCCGACCGGATTCAGCGTGCCGACGCCGTCGGACGACCCGCAACTGCGTGAGGACGAGGATCCGCTGGAACCGGGCGAGGACCTCGATCTGGCGCTGGCGCCTGCGGTCGAGCCCGAGACGCCGCCGGAAGACGGCAATGAGGGTGGCGAGGGCGGCGACGCGGACTGACGTCCCGGCCTTTTACCGGCCCCCTGCGACCAGTTAACACTAGCAAGATTACGTAGCGCCAACAGCGAATTGGCGCTGCCTTGGTCCTTGTTTTTGACACCTGCCAAGCCTAGGTTTCTGTGAAGATCGGCCGGTCCCCGGCCATACGCGTTTGGAGGATTGCAGGATGGGTTCACTTAGCATTTGGCACTGGATCCTGGTGATCGCAGTCGTCCTGCTGCTGTTCGGCCGCGGCAAGATTTCGGATCTGATGGGCGACGTGGCGCAGGGCATCAAGGCGTTCAAGAAGGGCATGCAGGACGACGACAAGGTCGCCGACAAGCCCGAGCCGGCCAAGTCCCTCGAGCACAATGGCGCGCCGACCGCGGCCCGGTCCGACGTCGGCAGCAAGGCCGTCTGAGCAGAGTACGCGAGACGCGGGTAGCGCCCGATCCTGCGCGCAAGGGGATTGGGCCGGTTGCGGCTGGCGTGAACGGAAGGCCTCATGTTCGACATCGGGTGGAGTGAACTGGTCCTGATCGGGGTCGTGGCCCTGGTGGCCATCGGCCCGAAAGAGCTGCCGGGCGTGCTGCGCATGGTCGGGCAGTGGATGGGCAAGGCCCGCAAGATGGCCGCCGAATTCCAGGGCCAATTCCAGGAAGCGATGCGCGAGGCCGAAATGGCCGACCTCAAGAAGAGCTTCGATGAGGTCAAGGAAGCGGCTTCCGGTTTTGCCGGCAACAATCTGATGACCTCGCTGCAGAAGGACGTCAGCGACGCACTCCGCGTCGATGCGCTGGACAAGCCGGCCGAGACGACCACCACGGCGGTCGAACCGCCGGCGAGTTCGATTGAAGCGCCGACGACGTCAAGTGACGCGTCGACGACGTCAAGTGACGCGCCGGTCACCCCGACCGCTCCGGAAGCGCCGACGCCGGAGACCTTCGTGGAGGCCGAAGCGCATGCGGCCGTGAACGAGCCGCTCGCCATCACCCGTGAGGTTGAGCAGGCGCAGGTCGCACAGGACACCGCACCATCCGAAGCGATCAAGGACGCCAAAGCGTCATGAGCGACGCCGATATCGAGGCCAGCAAAGCCCCATTGATGGACCATCTGATCGAGCTGCGGTCGCGGCTGATCAAGGCGCTGCTCGGCTTCGGCGTGGCCTTCATCTTGTGCTTCTTCTTCGCCAAGCAGATCTACAACGTGCTGGTCTGGCCGTTCGTGTGGGTCGCGGGTCCCGAGAACTCCAAATTCATCTACACGGCGCTGCTGGAATATTTCATCACCCAGCTCAAGCTTGCACTGTTCGGCGCCGGCTTCATCTCGTTCCCGATCGTCGCGACCCAGATCTACAAATTCGTCGCGCCTGGCCTATACAAGCACGAGAAGAATGCCTTCGTCCCGTATCTGGTCGCGACCCCGTTCTTCTTCGTGCTGGGCGCGGCCCTGGTCTATTTCGTCGTGCTGCCGATGCTGGTCCGCTTCTCGCTCGGCATGCAGCAGGCCGGCAGCGACGAGACCGCGCAGATCCAGCTGCTGCCCAAGGTCGGCGAATATCTGTCGCTGATGATGTCGCTGATCTTTGCCTTCGGCATCGCTTTCCAGCTCCCGGTGATCCTGACGCTCTTGGGCCGGATCGGCATCGTCTCGGCAAAAATGCTGCGCGAGAAGCGCCGCTATTTCATCGTCATCGCCTTCGTGATCGCGGCCGTGCTGACGCCCCCCGACGTGCTCAGCCAGTGCTCGCTCGCGATCCCCTTGCTCGCGCTCTACGAGGGCTCGATCATCGCGGTGAGCATTGTGGAGAAGAAGGCGGCAGCTTCAAAGGCGGCCACCGGCACTGACGTATCGACCCCGGCTAATCCGGCGGAGTAGGGACGAGATGTCATTCCCCGCGAAGGCGGGGAATCCAGTACGCCGCGGCCTCTCGGGGAATCATTGACCTCTCTGGAATACTGGATCATCCGCCTTCGCGGATGATGATAGCCATGCTAGGAGACGCGCTGACTTACAACGTTCGCCGTTGTATGTTTGCGCGCTGATCCAGGACCACGGCCATGCACGACATCAAATCGATCCGCGACAATCCGCAAGCCTTCGACGCCGGCCTCGCCCGGCGTGGCCTGAAGCCGTTGTCGGCGTCGCTGCTCGCGATCGACGAGAAGCGGCGGGCGGCGATCCTGGCCTCGGAGCAGGCGCAGGCGCGGCGCAATGCGGCCTCCAAGGAGATCGGCGATGCCAAGAAGGCCAAGGACGAGACGCGCGCGGCCAAGCTGATGGCGGAGGTCGCCGAGCTGAAGACAACGATGCCGGAGCTCGAGGCGGCCGCGAAGGCTGCCGACGAGTTGCTGACAATGGAGCTGTCCGCGATCCCGAACATTCCGTTCGATGAAGTGCCCGATGGCGTCGACGAGCACGGCAACGTGCAGCGCCACGTGTTCGGCAACAAGCGCAACTACGGCTTCGCGCCGAAGCTGCATGACGATCTCGGCACCGCGCTCGGCTATATGGATTTCGAGGCGGCGGCAAAACTTTCCGGCGCGCGCTTCGTCGTGCTGAAAAACGGGTTGGCGAGGCTGGAGCGCGCGCTCGGCCAGTTCATGCTCGACCTGCATACCAACGAGCACGGCTACACCGAGATCAACCCGCCGCTGCTGGTGCGCGATGAAGTGATGTACGGTACTGCACAGCTACCTAAGTTCAGTGCAGATCAATTCCGAGTAGAAACTGAGGATGACCAAATACGGAAATGCCTACGTAAATTTTGACCTCGCCAAGCAGCACATTTTGGATTTTGCCGAAGAGAATGGCGCCCAGGCTGCACGCGAAGCAAAGCACGCAGTATTGGGCTTCGAATACAAGCAGAATCCTGACCGTCGCTGGCTTATTCCGACCGCTGAGGTAGCGCTCACCAATCTCGTTCGCGAATCCATTCTCGACGAAAAGCAGTTGCCGATGCGGCTGACTGCGCTGACGCCGTGTTTTCGCGCGGAGGCGGGCGCCGCAGGGCGCGACACCCGAGGCATGATCCGACAGCACCAGTTCACCAAGGTGGAACTGGTCTCGATCACGACGCCGGAGACGAGCAAGGACGAGCACGAGCGCATGCTCGCCTGTGCCGAGGAAGTGCTGCGGCGGCTCGACCTGCATTACCGCGTGATGACGCTGTGCACCGGGGATATGGGTTTCTCGTCGCAAAAAACCTATGACATCGAGGTCTGGATGCCAGGCCAGGGCGACGGCGGGGCATTCCGCGAGATCTCGAGTTGCTCGGTGTGCGGCGATTTCCAGGCCCGCCGCATGGATGCGCGCTCGCGTGGGCCGGACGGGAAGCCCCGCTTTGTGCACACGCTGAACGGCTCCGGGACCGCAGTCGGCCGCGCGCTGATCGCCGTGATGGAGACCTATCAGCAGGAGAACGGCTCGATCGCGGTCCCCAGCGTGCTCCAGCCCTATATGGGCGGGATCAAGGTGGTCGCGCGCGAGTAGGCGTGTTGCCAATCTGAAACTCAGAAACGTTTGGTTGCGAAGATCGGGCGGCCGGTTATCCTGCCGGCCACCCGACAACGCGAACCCCTCGTTCATGGCCTTGCACCGCGACATCTTCTGGGTGGGCAGACAATGGGCGGTGACAGGTGCCGGCATCCAGGCTGTCGATCAGCGGCTGCGTGGCGTGCTCGACATCGCGATCGCGCGGCTATGGGACGACGATCTGGTCCAGAGCCGGCGGGCCAAGCCCGGCGTGAATGCCGCGGATTTCGACAACGCGCTGACGATGGCACGGGAACGCTTTCCGCAGGCGCCGGTGGCGGACCCGTTCGTTGAACAGCTGGAGGCGCTCGGCGTGATCGAGGCTCCAATCGTGAGCCCGGTCGTGCCGGCGATGAAGCTGCACGCGGAGGGCCGGCTGGCGCGCTTCCTGCCGCAATGGCGCGTTCGCCGCTAACAGAACCGGGAACGGCCGCCGGCCCCGATCGGCCGGTTTGCCTGATCGGCCCCAGCCGGATAAGACGGCTCAGACCCGTTTCAGGAATCGACCTTTCGCATGCGCATTCTCTGCACCAATGACGACGGCATCCACGCCCCCGGCCTCAAGGTGCTGGAGGAGATCGCACGCGCATTGTCCGATGACGTCTGGGTGGTCGCGCCTGAGCTCGACCAGTCCGGCGTGTCGCATTCGCTGTCGCTGAACGATCCCCTGCGCCTGCGCGAAGTCGGCCCGCGGCACTTCGCCGTGCGCGGTACGCCGACCGACTGCGTCATCATGGGCGCGCGCCATATCCTCGGCGCCAAGCTGCCCGACGTCGTGCTGTCGGGCGTCAACAAGGGCCGCAACGTCGCCGAGGACGTGGTCTATTCCGGCACCATCGCCGGTGCGCTGGAAGGCACCATCCTGGGGCTGCCGTCGTTCGCGCTGTCGCAGGAATTCAGCGTCGAGACCCGCGACCGGCCGCTGTGGGACACTGCGCGCAAATTCGGCCCCGACATCCTGCGCAAGGTGATCGCCGCCGGCATCCCGAAGGACACGGTCATCAACGTCAACTTCCCGGCTTGCGCGCCGGAAGATGTGCTGGGCATCCGCGTGACGCGGCAGGGCAAGCGCAATCTCGGCTTCCTCAGGATCGACGAGCGCAAGGACGGCCGCGGCAATCCCTATTTCTGGATCGGCTTCGAGCGCGCGGCGATGATTGATACGCCCGCCGAAGGCACTGATCTCGCGGCGCTGCGCGGACGCTACGTCTCCGTCACGCCGCTCAGGCTCGACCGCACCAACGAAGCGTTTTCCGAGGCGCTGAGTGCGACGCTGAAGTGAGTCCGCTGGAACTTAAGGCCTAGCCGCCGCGAAGCGCGGCTTCGATGGTCTTGCCGAGCGCGTCGAGCTGAAACGGCTTCTGAAGCGCCGGCCGATCGCGGTACTGCTCGGGGAGCCCGGAGGAGCCGTAGCCGGTGGCGAAGATGAACGGGCAGCCTTTCGCCTTGATGACATCGGCGACCGGCGAGATGACCTTGCCGTTGACGTTGACGTCGAGAATGGCGATGTCGAACTCGGTTGCCTGGGCGAGCCGCATGGCTTCGGTGATGTCGCCCGCCTCAGCCGCGACCTTGTAGCCCAGCTCTTCGAGCATATCCGCGACCATCATCCTGATCATCACCTCGTCTTCGACGAGGAATACAGAGCGGCCTGAAAGCCCCGTCGCGGTCATGGTAGAGTCCTTGCCCATTGCTAAAAACGTTCGCAGATAACATGAATCGACGCAATGCGCGTTTCGACGATCGGATGTCTGAAATGGCCATCGAGGCTCGCCCGTTGCAAGCCGATTTGTGGTCAGATACGCCAGCAGAAGCGTATCACGGGTTCCTGAAGCGGAACAGGATTCTCGCGCTCCGGGTTGGCATCCCGGACCCCCAAAACAGCATAAGCAGGCAATGACCTCCCATCAGCACCCGCCGGAAAAGATGATGTTTCAGCTCACGCTGAGGCGCCGGGGTATCAGCGACCAGGCGATCCTGCGGACCATGGAGGAGGTGCCACGCGAGCAGTTCGTGGACGAAGCCGATCGCGACGGGGCCTATCGCGATACCGCGCTGCCGATCGCCTGCGGGCAGACCATCAGCCAGCCCTTCGTCGTCGCGTACATGACCGAGCAGCTCCAGCTCCAGAAGAAGCACCGTGTGCTCGAGATCGGCGCCGGCTCGGGCTACCAGGCCGCGGTGCTGTCGCGGCTCGCCGGCCAGGTGTTGACCGTCGAGCGCTACCGCAAGCTCGCGGACGCCGCACGTATCAGGCTTGAAAAGCTCAACTGTCATAATGTCGAGGTGATGCTGGGCGACGGACTCAATCTGCCTCCCAATATCGGCCCGTTCGACCGCATCATCGTCACGGCCGCGATGGAGCAGATTCCGGACAACCTGATCGAGCGGCTGGAGGTGGGCGGCATCCTGATCGCGCCCGTCGGCCCGCATCAGGGCGTGCAGACGCTGATCCGCCTGAGCCGGACCGAGGCCGGGATCGAGCGCAAGGAACTCGTCGACGTCCGCTTCGTGCCGGCGCTGCCCGGCGTGGCGCGGGAGCTGTAGAATTCCGGATTGGCTGTGCGGCCAACATCTTATTGGGAGGGTTAAGCCGTTATTTACTCGGCGCGTGTTTACTTAAAAGACCAGTTCTGTTGCGTACGAGTGAGTAACCATGTCCGCTGTCGCCGAGTTGCTTTACTCGCGCCGCGTACCGCAGGTCGCGGTGCTGGCGCTGTATCTCCTTCAGCTTCGCAGGGTGCAGCGCCGACATGTCGTCGCGCATGTCCCAGTCGAACTTCTCCAACCCCTTCGCGCAGGAATCGACCGGTTCGGTGCAGCAGGCACCGCCGCCGCAGCGCGAGCTGCCGCAATATTCGCGGCCACAGACCCAGTCCGGCTACTACCAGTCGCAGCCCTTGTCGCCGCCGGCGGTGTCCGCGCCGCAATCCTATCCGGTTGCGGCAGGTGGCGGTGTGTCTGGAGGCGGACGTGGCATGGGGTCCTACGCAGCCCCGGCGCAGCCGCATCTGGAGACCACGGCCACCGTGCCGCCGCGCTCGGTTGCAGCCGCCCAGCCGGTCGGTGGAACCAAGATCATCGTCGGCACCAGCGATACGCTTGAGTTGCTCGCCAAACGCTATCGTGTCACGCCGCAGGCGATCCTCGCGGCCAACGGTTATAAGGGCCCGCGCTCGCTCTCGCCCGGCCAGCAGCTGATCATCCCGCACCAGGCCACAGCCGCTGCGCCCGCGCCGCTCATGGCTCCCGTTGCGGCGGCGCCTGCTGCGAAGCCGGTTGCTGCCGTTGCCGTGCCGCCGAGCACGCACTTCGTGAACCACGGCGACACGCTCGTCAGCATCGCCCGCAAGAACCACATCTCGGCGGCTGAACTGGCCCGCGCCAACGGCCTCAATCCGTCTGCAAAGCTCAAGCTCGGCACCCGGCTGGCCGTGCCCGGTGCCAGGACTGCCGCCCTCGCGGCGCCGGTTGCCGCGGCTCCGGTCGGATCCGCCCCCGTCGTGGGTACGCTACAGCCCGTCGCGGTCGCTCCTGCGCCTGCGACCAAGATGGCGGCCGTCGCCGCGCCGGTGCAGAGCGCGCGCCTGGCGCAGGCCACGGCCAATGTCGAAGAGAAGACCGCGGAAGCTCCGGCGAAAGCTGCGGAGACCACCAGCGCGCTGCCGACCTTCCGCTGGCCGGTGCGCGGAAAAGTGGTCACGACTTACGGCGCCAAGACCAATGGCAAGTCCAATGACGGCATCAATCTCGCCGTGCCCGAGGGGACGCCCATCAAAGCGGCCGAAGACGGCGTCGTTGCCTATTCCGGCAACGAGCTGAAAGGTTATGGCAATCTAGTCCTGGTTCGGCACTCCAACGGCTACGTCACCGCATATGCCCATGCGAGCGAGCTGATGGTGAAGCGCGGAGATACCATCAAGCGCGGCCAGGTCATCGCCAAGTCGGGTCAATCCGGAGAGGTGGCGTCGCCGCAGCTCCACTTCGAGATCCGTAAGGGATCGAGCCCGGTTGACCCGCTTCAATTCCTGAATGGGGCGTGAGGCCTGCGTTGCCTCGACACTGAATCCGTCCAGTACGCCGCAGCCTCTCGATTGATCACAACTGTCTCTGGAATACTGGATTCCCCGCCTGCGCGGGGAATGACAGCGATGGGCCGGGCGACAGTTTCCGACTGATTACTTCGACGTCAGCTTCACGCCGAGCCGTCCCGCAAGCTCCTGCACGAACTGCCAGGCGACGCGGCCCGAGCGCGAGCCGCGCGTCGTGGACCATTCCAGTGCCTCGCGTTCCAGCGCCTCGCCGTCGACCTTGACGCCGAAATGGCTGCAATAGCCGCGCACCATGGCGAGATATTCGTCCTGGCTGCAGCGGTGGAAGCCGAGCCAGAGGCCGAACCGATCCGACAGCGAGACCTTCTCCTCCACGGCTTCGCCGGGATTGATCGCGGTCGAGCGCTCGTTCTCGATCATCTCGCGCGCCAGCAGATGGCGGCGGTTGGAGGTGGCGTAGAGGATGACGTTCTCGGGCCGGCCCTCGATGCCGCCTTCGAGCACCGCCTTGAGCGACTTGTAGGACGCATCATTGCCGTCGAAGGAGAGGTCGTCGCAGAACACGATGAAGCGGAAGGACGAGGCGCGGAGCTGCTCCATGAGTGCGGGCAGGCTCTCGATGTCCTCGCGATGAATCTCGATCAGCTTCAGTCTGTCGGCCGGTTTGCGCTCCGCGTTGATGCTGGCATGCGCCGCCTTCACCAGCGATGACTTGCCCATGCCGCGCGCGCCCCAGAGCAGCGCGTTGTTGGCGGGCAGGCCATTGGTGAAGCGCTCGGTGTTCTCGATCAGGATGTCGCGCACCCGATCGACGCCTTTGAGCAGGAACAGCTCGACGCGGCTGACCCGTGGCACCGCCGCGAGGCGGCCGTCCGGGTGCCAGACGAAAGCATCCGCCTGCTTGAACGATTCGCGTTCGACGGCGAGCTTGCCTTGGGCGGAGAGGTGCGCCGCGATCGTCTCCAGCGCGCGAACGACGCGCTCCTGGGAGAGGTCAGGGGTCGCCTTGGAAGCTGCCTTGGCAGTTGCCTTGGAGGCCGCCTTGGGACGTTTTGCCGCGACGCGGGCAGGCCTCCTGGCAGCGGTGCGGGGGCCTTTGCCGGCCGGGCTTTTGCTTGGTTTTTGGGGCATGTCCGAAGTTCCTGAGAATGCAGCCTTATCGGGCCTGAGCGCGCTCCGCAAGGTGGCCAAATCGACGGTCTGGCAGCGTTGCAATTGGGGCAATGACCGCTATAGTCCGCGCGAATTTGACCGAACCGGTCGCCATTTGGGCCTGACCGGTTTTCCCCCGTTCTCTCGAGGATCGTCCGAATGCTGATTACCCCTGCGTATGCCCAGGCTGCGGGCGCCGGCGACACCAGCGGCATGTTGATGTCGCTACTGCCGTTCGCTCTGATCTTCGTGATCATGTACTTCCTGATTCTGCGTCCGCAGCAGAAGAAGGTCCGTGACCACGCCGATCTCGTGAAGAACATCCGTCGCGGCGACACCGTCGTGACCACGGGCGGCCTCGTCGGCAAGGTCACCAAGGTCGTCGACGACGACCAGATCGAGTTCGAAATTGCTGACGGCGTGCGCGTGCGGCAGATGCGCTCGATGGTCTCCGGCGTGCGCGCCAAGGGCGAGCCGGCCAAAGAATCCAAGGAAAGCGCCAAGGACGACGCCGCGGCGAAGTAAGCGCTTCCGCGAGTCCCTCAAATCTCCTGATCTGACAGGTCCAGTCGATGTTGTATTTCACGCGGTGGAAGGCGCTCGGGATTATCCTGACGGCGCTGATCGTGTGCCTCTGCGCGGTCCCGAACTTCTTTCCCGAAGCGCAGGTCAAGACCTGGCCCGCCTGGGCGCAGCGCCGACTCGTGCTCGGCCTCGATCTTCAAGGCGGCTCCTATCTGCTGCTCGAGGTCGACGGCAACTATGTGAAGAAGGAGCGGCTCGATCAGGTCCGCGACGACGTTCGCCGGACGCTGCGCGATGCCAAGATCGGCTTCACCGGCGGCGTCACCGTGCGCAACGACGCGGCCGAGGTTCGGATCACCAAGGAATCCGACCAGCAGGCCGCGCTCGCCAAGCTGCGCGAGCTGGCCCAGCCGCTGGGCGGACTGGTCGGATCCAGCGGTCAGCGCGACCTCGAGGTGACGGATGCTGGCGGCGGCCTGATCCGGCTCGCCATCCCGCAGGCCGCGATGATCGAACGCATGCGCAAGACCATCGAGCAGTCGATCCAGATCGTCGAACGTCGCGTCAACGAGCTCGGGACCGTCGAGCCCGTCATCCAGCGCCAGGGCAACGATCGCATCCTGGTGCAGGTCCCCGGTCTCCAGGACCCGACCCGTCTGAAGGAATTGCTGGGCAAGACCGCGAAGATGGAATTCCGCATGGTCGATCCCTCGGTGCCGCCGGACCAAGCGCAGCAGGGCGCGTTGCCGCCGGACTCCGAGTTCCTGCCGAGCGCCACGCCGCCGCCGCCCGGCTACGTGGTCAAGAAGCAGGTGCTGGTTGCGGGCGGCGACCTAACCGACGCCCAGGCGACCTTCGACCAGCGCACCAGTGAACCCGTCGTCAGCTTCAAGTTCAATACGTCAGGCGCGCGCAAATTCTCGCAGGCCACGCAAGAGAACGTCGGGCTGCCCTTCGCGATCGTGCTCGACAACAAGGTGATCTCCGCGCGGCTGTGATCCGCGAGCCGATCACCGGCGGCCAGGGCCAGATCTCCGGCAGCTTCACCGTGCAATCGGCCAACGATCTCGCGATCCTGTTGCGTGCAGGCGCGCTGCCGGCTCCGCTCACCGTGGTCGAGGAA
Organism: Bradyrhizobium sp. LM2.9; assembly: GCF_054056555.1. Lineage (NCBI taxonomy): Bacteria > Pseudomonadati > Pseudomonadota > Alphaproteobacteria > Hyphomicrobiales > Nitrobacteraceae > Bradyrhizobium > Bradyrhizobium sp. LM2.9. The sequence goes on along the minus strand of NZ_JBSRYJ010000002.1, from coordinate 2,210,937 downwards.
CGTACCGTCGGTCCGGGCCTCGGCCAGGACTCGATCGAGAAGGGCGAGCTTGCGGCCTATGTCGGTTCGATCCTGGTCATCATCTTCATGCTCCTGACCTACCGGCTGTTCGGCGTGTTCGCGAACATCGCGGTGGCCATCAACGTCGCCATGATCTTCGGCTTGCTGTCGCTGCTCAACGCGACGCTGACGCTGCCCGGAATCGCCGGCATCGTGCTCACCGTCGGCATCGCGGTCGATTCCAACGTGCTGATCTACGAGCGCATCCGCGAGGAATTGCGTGGCGGCCGCAACGCGATCTCGGCGATCGACGCCGGCTTCAAGCGGGCGCTCGCGACCATCCTCGATTCCAACATCACTACCTTCATTGCCGCCGCGGTGCTGTTCTACATCGGCACCGGTCCGGTGCGCGGCTTCGCCGTGACGCTCGGCATCGGCATCATCACCACGGTGTTTACCGCCTTCACCCTGACCCGGCTGATCGTCGCCGGGTGGGTGCGGTGGAAGCGGCCGCAGAGCGTGCCGATCTAGGAGCCTGATCGTGAATCATACCATTCTCATCGGGCTCGGCGTCCTCATTGCCATTCTCACTGTGGTTGCGGCGTTCGGCTGGCTGCCGTCGCTGCGCATCGTCCCCGACAATACCCATTTCGACTTCACGCGCTTCCGCCGCATCAGCTTCCCGATCTCGGCAGCGCTGTCGATCGTCGCGATCACGCTGTTCTTCACCCACGGGCTGAATTTCGGCATCGACTTCCGCGGCGGCACGCTGCTCGAAGTGCAGGCCAAGTCCGGCACCGCCGATATCGCGGCTATGCGTACAACGCTGGATGGTTTGCGCCTCGGCGAAGTCCAGCTGCAGCAGTTCGGCGGTCCGGCCGACGTCCTGATCCGCGTCGCGGAGCAGCCGGGCGGTGACGCCGCGCAGCAGGAGGCCGTGCAGAAGGTTCGTTCCGCGCTCGGCGATTCCGTCGACTATCGCCGCGTCGAGGTGGTGGGACCGCGCGTCTCCGGCGAGCTGCTGGCCTACGGCATGCTCGGCCTGATGCTCGCGATCGTCTCGATCCTGGTCTACCTCTGGTTCCGCTTCGAGTGGCAGTTCGCGCTCGGCGCCATGATCGCCAACGTGCACGACATCGTGCTGACGATCGGATTCATGTCGATCAGCCAGGTCGATTTCGACCTGACCAGCATCGCGGCACTTCTGACCATTCTCGGCTATTCGCTGAACGACACCGTCGTCATCTACGACCGCATCCGTGAAATGCTGCGGCGCTACAAGAAGATGCCGATGCCGCAGCTCCTCAACGAGTCCATTAACTCGACGCTGTCGCGCTCGATCATCACCCACTTCACGGTGACGCTGGCGCTGCTGGCCCTGCTCCTGTTCGGCGGTCATGCCATCCACAGCTTCACCGCGGTGATGATGTTCGGCGTGGTGCTGGTCGGCACCTACACCTCGATCTTCATCGCGGCGCCGATCCTGATCTATCTCGGCGTCGGCGAGCATCGCGAAGATGCGCGCGATACGGCTGCGCCGGCGAAGAAAAACAAGGCATGATCCGAACCGCATGCACTCGCAGGCGTTTGCGAGGGCGATAAGCCTATTCGGACGAAGCTCATGGCCGGCGATTCCAACGCACCGCATTTCCCGCGCTCGGCGCCGATCGAAGCCTATGGCAAGGGCGGCTTCGCCTTTGCCGGGATGTCGCATCGGGGCTCGCTGCTCTGCCTGCCTGACGCGATCTGGGCCTGGAACGTGACCGACCCGGCGCGGATCGACCGCTATTCGCTGGAGCGGGTGTTCATCTCCGCCAATAGTATCGACACGCTTCTGATCGGGACGGGAACCGGTGTCTGGCTGCCGCCGCCGGAGCTGCGCCAGGCGCTGAAAGCGGTGAGGGTGGTGCTGGACACGATGCAGACCGGACCTGCCGTGCGCACCTACAACATCATGATGGGCGAACGGCGCCGCGTCGCGGCCGCGCTGATCGCCGTGCCATGAGCAGTTCCGCGCCGCCGCCGGATTCCGCTGTCTTCTGCGCTGACCTCGTGCGCAGCCACGACTTTTCCCGTTATGCCGCGACCCTGTTCGCGCCTGCCCCCGAGCGCCGCGCGCTGCTGGCGCTCTATGCCTTCAATGTCGAGATCGTCCGCGTTCGCGATCAGGTGAGCCAGCCCTTGCCGGGCGAAATCCGCCTGCAATGGTGGACCGACATGCTTTCGGGCCAGGTCCACGGCAGCGCCGAGGGCAATCCGGTGGCGGCGGAACTGCTCCGCGCGATCCGCGATTTCGACCTGCCGGTCGAGGCGCTGTCGCTGCTCGCCGACGAGCACCAGTTCGACCTCTACAACGATCCGATGCCGACCATGACGGCGCTCGAAGGCTATCTGGCCGCGACTTGCTCGGCGCTGTTTGCCCTCGCGGCACGGATCATGGCGTCACCTTTGGACGCAGCGGAGCATCTCGCGCGGCATGCCGGGCTGGCCCAGGGCATCGCTCAGGTCATCGCGAACTTGCCGCGCGATGCGGCGCACCGGCGATTGTTCTTGCCGCAGCAGGTTCTGGCGAGCCATGGCTGCAACATGGAGGATGTGTTCGCCGGCAAGGAGACGCCGAATTTGCGCGCCGTCCTGAACCAACTCGCGGGCGAGGCCGGGCAGCATTTGACCACGGCCTTGTCGCTGTTGGCGGAGGTGCCGCCGTCGGCACGGCCGGCATTTCTGCCGCTGAGCCAGGTGCGGGCCGACCTCGAGCGCCTGTCGCAGCCCGCGCGTAATCCGTTTACGCCGCAGCAGTCGTCGCGGCTGCGCACGCTGTGGACGCTGTGGCGGGCTTCACGATCGCGGGAATTTACCAAATAGAAGCTGGCTTATCGCCTCATTTTGCCAAATGCTCTATGCTGTCCCATGGCTGAATTGTCCCAAAGCGTGTCCTCTGATCTCAGCGGCCTTCCGGTCGCGCCCGATGATATTCATGCCGCCGCCAAGACCATCCGCGGCGCCGTCGTCGAGACGCCCTGTAGCTACAGCCGCACGCTGAGCAACATCTGCGGCTGCGACATCTGGCTGAAATTCGAGAACCTCCAGTTCACCTCCTCGTTCAAGGAGCGCGGCGCGCTCAACCGCCTCGCTGCGCTGACACCGGAGGAGCGCGCGCGCGGCGTCGTCGCGATGTCGGCTGGTAACCACGCGCAGGGCGTTGCCTATCACGCCAGGCGGCTCGGCATTCCCGCCACCATCGTCATGCCGGTCGGCACGCCCATGGTGAAGGTCGAGAACACCAAGCACCACGGCGCCGAGCTGGTGGTCACGGGCGCGACGCTGGAGGAATCCGCCGCGTATGCACGCAGCCACGGCGAAGCTCGCGGCATGATCTTCGTCCATCCTTACGACGATCCGCTTGTCATCGCGGGGCAGGGCACGGTCGGGCTGGAGATGATGAAGGCGGTACCGGAGCTTGACACGCTGGTCGTTCCGATCGGCGGCGGCGGCCTGATCAGCGGGATCGGCATTGCCACGAAATCGATCAAGCCATCGCTGCGGATCCTCGGCGTCGAGGCCTGGCTCTATCCCTCGATGTACAACGCCATCCATGACGGCAATCTGCCGGCGCGCGGCGACACGCTCGCCGAAGGCATCGCGGTGAAATCGCCTGGCAAGATCACGACCGAAATCGTCCGCCGCCTCGTCGACGACATTGCGCTGGTCAACGAAGCCGAACTCGAGCGTGCGGTCGCCACCCTGATCTCGATCGAGAAGACGGTCGTCGAGGGCGCCGGCGCCGCTGGCCTCGCTGCGCTGATGTCCGATCCCTCCCGCTTTGCCGGCCAGAAGGTCGGGCTGGTGCTGAGCGGCGGCAATATCGACACACGGCTGATCGCGTCGGTGCTTACCCGCGAGTTGGCGCGCGAGGGGCGGCTGACCCAGTTGTCGCTCGACATCCCCGACAGGCCCGGTCAACTGGCTGCGGTCGCGGCACTGCTGGCCGAGGCCGGCGCCAACATCATCGAAGTCTCGCACCAGCGCACGTTCTCGGACCTGCCGGCGAAGGCGACGCTGCTGCAACTCGTCATCGAGACCCGCGACAGCGCCCATCTCGACGAGGTCATGGCCAAGCTTGGCGCATCCGGATTGAGTGCGCGCTGCACGTGATTGGCGCGACCGTCATTCCGGCAGGCCGGCGGCACGAAGCGCCCCGCCAAGGGACGACGCAAGCGCCGGGGAACAGTTGACGCCTGAGAACTGCCGACTGTAGCGGAACGTCGGATGCAACTCGAGCACCCGGGCGGCCGCCGCCTTCGCTTCTTCCAGACGTCCGAGCTTTGCGAGCGCCGCGGCCAATTGCACATAGGTAATGCTATCGAGGATTGGCCTGAACCGACCGGTAGGCCGCACGACAGGCTTCTTCATATCGACCGCGGTGGAAGTGACCCATGGCCTGCGCGTCGAACGCAGCAAAAGCCCAGGGATCGAACGGACTGAGCCGCACGCCGCTTTCGCTCCACTCGATGGCGCGGTCGGCTTCGCCGCCCCAACCGAGCATGACGCTGCCGAGGATGTAGGTCAGCGCCGATGATGGGCTGATGGCGAGTGCGGCGTCGAGTGCAGTGAATGCTGCGGAACGTTCGTGCCCATCCATGCCGATCGAAAAAGCCGCAAGGGTGAGAGCAAGCGCGTCATCCTGTCCGTAGATCAGGGCCGACCGAGCATGATGGATCGACGCGACCCGATTGACCTCCTGCAAACCGGCTCGAAGGAACAGGCAATGGTGGCACATTGCGGCATTGCCGTGCGCTAGCGCATAAGTAGGCTCCAGCGCGATCGAACGCGCGAGCAGCACAAGGGCCTGCGTGACCTGTTCAGGCATTCCGGAATCGACATCCGGCTGGGCCCGCAGGACAAGATCATAAGCATCGAGGCTGTCGGGCCGTTGGCGCTTGACCCTGTTGAATTCTGCGCGCCGCAGGCTCGGCGCAATGGCGCCGACGACCGATAGGGCGATGTCATCCTGGAGGGCGAAAACGTCCTCGGACCGGCGGTCGTAGCGCTCGGCCCACACATGCCCGCCGGTCGACGTATCGATCAACTGGCCTGTGATACGGACCGTTGTGCCGGTCTTCCGGACGCTGCCTTCCAGCACATACCGGACGCCAAGCTCGCGGCCGACCTGTTTCAAGTCCACCGCACGGCCCTTGTAAATGAACGTCGAATTCCGCGCGATCACGAACAGCCAGTTGATGCGCGACAGTCCGGTGATGATGTCGTCGACCATCCCGTCGGCAAAGTAGTCCTGCTCTGCATCACCGCTCAGGTTCGCGAAGGGCAAGACCGCGATTGACGGCCTATCAGGCAACATCAGCGATGGCGCTGCGGATGCGGCGGATGCGTGATCCCGCTGGGACGTCGCAACGGAGGGACCCACATAGCGATAGCCGTGCCGCGGCAGGGTCTCGATCCAGCGGGCCTCTCCAGAGATATCCGCCAAAATGCGCCGCACAGCAGCGATTTGGACGGTTAAATTACTGTCCTCGATTGCCTGGGCGGGCCACGCCGCCTCGATCAAGTCTTCCTTGGACACCGGCGCGCCGGCCCGTCGCACGAGCAGGGCCAAGAGCAGGACGGCTCGCTGGCCGAGGGGGTCGGCTCGGCACCGTGGAAAAGGATTCTTGCATCGGCGTCCAGACGGAATGGACCAAATTCAAGGATCATGGCCATTGCCAAAGAAGGGCACATTTCGGAGGTTTTTTGCAATGTTTTCCGAACGGCTTCACCACTTTCAGGAGCCGCTGGATCACAATGGCGCAGTTTTCAGGCAGAGCCGCACCAAGCCATGGAGGGTCACATGAACGCCAAACCGCTCATCCGCAGGCCCGGCGAGACCAAGGGAATCATGCTGCGCGGTCAACCGATGGCCTTCCTGGTAACCGGCGAACATACAAAGCACACCAGCATGTTCGACTGGACGATACCGGCGGGGTTCGCCACAGGCCGGCACGTTCATCGCGTGCAGGAAGAGACCTTCTACATGCTGGAGGGCGAGTGCGAATGGCATGTCGGTGACGAAGTCGTCCGAGCGGCACCGGGGACCTATCTCTTCATCCCGCCCGGCGTCCCGCACAACATCACCAACGTCAGCGAGAAGCCCGCGCGCGTGCTCATGACGGTCTCTCCACCGGGACACGAACGCTACTTCGAAGAATTGGCCAAGCTGACCGCAAACGGAGCCCCGGACGCGAAAGCCATCAGTGAATTGCGCGCCCGCTTCGACACCGATCAGCTGTCGGCGCTGACAACGAAAGGTTGAAGGCCATGTGCTGGGGCGACGGCGGATCGGCTTCGAACTCGATTCGGTCGCGCAGGTTCTTGCGCCTTGCTATCGCGGCACCAAACCCGCCAAATGGGCGATCAGCCGATCGATCTCGGCTTCCGTGTTGTAGTAATGCGGGGATGCCCGCACCACCGGCGGCAGCGAACGAATTTCGGCATCGATGCGCGTGCTCGACGGATCTGAGGCACCGATCGTGATGCCGGCTGCGGCCGCATCACTGACGACCGCTTCCGCCTCGTACCCTTCCATCGTGAAGCTGACGATGGCTCCCGGAGCGCGTCCGAGGTCGCGAATTCTGATGCCGCGAACGGACGCGAGGCCGCCCCGGAGACGGTCCGACAGCACGCGGCAGCGCTGCTCGATGGGGCCTATTCCGATGTCGAGGGCATAATCGACAGACGCGCCCAGTCCCAGACGCGCCGCGTAATTGTTCTCCCAGGTCTCGAACCGGCGCGCATCGTCACGCAGCCGGTAAGCGTCCCGGGAGACCCAGGGCGCGGCGAAGTGGTCAATCATCGTCGGTTCGAGCTGTTGCAGCATCTCCCGGCGGGCGTAGAGAAAGCCGGTGCCGCGCGGGCCGCGCAGGAATTTGCGGCCGGTCGCCGACAACATGTCACAGCCGATGGCCTCGACATCGACCGCCATCTGTCCGACGGCCTGGCAGGCGTCGAGCAGATAGGGAATGCCTCGCGCTCGCGCGGTTTTGCCGACGGCTGCAGCCGGATTGACCAGTCCGCCATTGGTCGGAACCCAGGTGATCGCAATCAGTTTCACGCGCTCGTCGATCATGCGTTCGAGCGCGTGGACGTCGAGCTCGCCGCTGGCGTCGCTCGGCACGACTTCGATGACGGCGCCTGTACGCTTGGCGACCTGAAGAAAGGCGACATAATTGGCAGCGTATTCCGCCTCGGCGGTCAGGATCCGGTCGCCCTCGCGAAACCGAAATGCGTAGAACGCCATCTGCCAGGCCACCGTCGCGTTCTCCATGAGCGCGATCTCATCCGGCGCGGCATTCAGCAGGCGCGCGACCGAGCCGTAGACCGCTTCCAGCCGATCGAACGCCCGGTCGGCCGCAGCGTAACCTCCGATCTCGCTCTCCAGATCGATATGCCGCTTCATGGCCTCCACAACGGGAGCCGGCATGAGAGCCGCCCCTGCGTTGTGAAGGTACGCAAGCCGGGAGGTAGCTGGCGTATCGGCACGTATTCGCTCGATGTCGATCAATTGCGCCTCCGCTTCTCGCGATCTCAATGCATGAATTAGGCGCGTGGAGGAGTGCGAGCAAGATGGCCGCCGGCAATGCCTGAGTTCGCCTCAGATACAGAGCCCGAGCAGCTTGATGTGACAGCCGCCGGATTTGGGCTTGCTTGCAGGAGCGGCCTCACGTTTCACGGCGACCAGCGGCTCCTTGTCCTTCTTGCGTTTGCCCTTCGGCTCGTAGTCGCCGGCGATCACCATCGCCCAATAGGTGCGCTTGCCGCTGGCGGTTTTCGCGTTCGCGATTCCGACGCGGGAGGCGTTGTGCAGCAGCAGGTTCTTGCGGTGTCCGGACGAGTCGATCCACTGGCCCAGCGTCTTCTCGAAATTGTCGTAGCCGTAGGCGATGTTCTCGGCGGCGCGGCCTGCGCCGGCCGGCGCGACGCGGCGATTGAACGGACCGAGGGCGTCGTGACTGAGGTCGTCTTTCGCCGCCATCGCGCGCGCCTGGTCCATGGCGATGCGGTCGAGGGTCGAATCCCGCACGACGCGGACCTCACCATGCTTGAGGCGGAAGCTCGAGATTTGATCGGTTGGGGATTCGGCCATTGCGGGCGTGGTGGCGAGCAGCAGAAGGCCAGCGATCAGGCTGCCAACCACACGATGCATCATCGTTCCCCGAGTACCCATGACCCCGTCAGCCCCTCCCGCAAAGCCCAAATTCTCCGATCGCTTCTCTATCGCCAATGTGGGCGCTTCAAGGCGGGTCCACTGTGCTAGCCCGCCGGCAGGTCCGCCTCGAAATTGAAGCGATCGCGCAGGTTCTTGCGCTGCTCCAGGATGTCCTTGAGGAAAGCGCGGTCCTGGTCGTTCTTCATCATCGGCTCGATCAGGTCGAGCTGGTTCATGGCGACCAGTTGCAGGATCTCGGTGCGCGGCTTGCCGCCGGCATCGCGGGGCAGTGCGTGCACGATTTGGATGTGTTCCGGCGGCTTTGGACCCTTGGCCGCGGCGAGCTCGTCCCGCAATTGGCCTTCAAGGTTGGACTGATCAGCTTCAACGAAGGCATAGAGCCCGACACCGGAGCGGCGGTCGGCAAAGGCGACGATGGCGGTGTCGCGCACGGCGGGATTCTTGCGGATCAGCTCTGCCAGCAGCGGCGCATCGTTGACGAGCCGGCGGCCGCCGCCTTCGCGGTCGGTGAAGTTGAAGAGGCCGCGTGTGATTGCCCGATAGACCTTCTTGCCGGTGGCGAGCCAGAGGCTGGCGGCGAACGACTTCTTCGCCAGGATTTTTCGCTCCCGCGGCGTCAGCGCGTCAGGTGCATAGGAGCGCTTGTGCATTGAGCAGATGCCGCAGGTCTTCATAGGCCAGGACGCGATAGAGCCGGCCGCGTCGGTTGAAGCAGGCCGCAAGCTGGAAGTCGGTCACGTAGGCAAGCCCGTCGCGGCCGACCAGCCAGTTCTGTTCCTTGGCAAGGTCGTTGTGGCAGATGCCGGCGCGGCGCAGCCGGCGCAGCGCTGCTTTGGCCGAGCGGAAATAGGCGAGGTCGCCGTGCGGTTTGGCCAGATGCAGCGCAACGCCGTCGACGAAGCTGCGCGCCAGCGCGCGGCGTCCGGCCCACAATAGCTCGGGCCCGACGTTCAGCCCCTTGGCGAGCACCAGCGCATGCTTCTCTCGGGCGAACAGATGGCGCGCCAGCAAGAACGACCACCACGGTACTTCATCCAGCCGGCGCAGCACCGCGTCGACTTCACTGTTATCGCCACGGAAGCGCCCGCGCTCGACGGTCGAGAACACGTCGCGCTTGAGCAGGACGCCCTCGGTCCAGCGCGCCGAGAGTGTTGCGGCGTCGTCTTTGGGAAGTTTCATCCAAAACTCACGCCGCAGCGGCAATGCGCAGGTGATCGGCGATCCAGCGATCGAGATCGGCGAGCGCCAGCGCGCTCATCGCCTGCTTCTTGGCCACGGTCTTTTCGTTCCCGCGCAGCCGGCTTCCGTCTGGCTTCTTCGTCGGTGCGCTGGCGAGCGGGGGGAATAGGCCGAAATTGATGTTCATCGGCTGGAACGAGCGCGTGCCGGGCTCGATGGTCTCGATATGGCCGCCCGTGATGTGGCCGAGCAGGGATCCAAGCGCGGTGGTGCCCGGCGGGCTCGCAAGTGTCTCGCCGCGCGCATCCGCGGCCGCATAGAGGCCGGCGATCAGGCCGACGCTGGCGGATTCCACATAGCCCTCGCAGCCCGTCATCTGACCGGCAAAACGCAGCCGCGGCTGTGCGCGCAGGCGCAACTGGCCGTCGAGCAGCTTTGGCGAGTTGAGGAAGGTGTTGCGATGCAGGCCGCCGAGGCGGGCGAATTCGGCCTTTTCCAGCCCCGGAATGGTGCGGAAGATGCGCTGCTGCTCCCCGTATTTCAGCTTCGTCTGAAAGCCGACGATGTTGTAGAGCGTGCCGAGCTTGTTGTCCTGGCGCAGCTGCACGATTGCGTAGGCTTTGGTGGTGGGATCGTGCGGATTGGTGAGACCGACCGGCTTCATCGGCCCGTGGCGCAAGGTTTCGGGGCCGCGTTCCGCCATCACCTCGATCGGCAGGCAGCCGTCGAAATAGGGCGTGTTGGTTTCCCATTCCTTGAACTCGGTCTTCTCGCCGGCGACCAGCGCGGCGACGAAGCCGTCATACTGCTCCTTGGTCATCGGGCAGTTGATGTAGTCGGCACCGGTGCCGCCGGGACCGACCTTGTCGTAGCGCGACTGGAACCATGCTGCCGACATGTCGATGGATTCGCGGTGCACGATCGGCGCGATCGCGTCGAAGAAGGCGAGCGCGTTCTCGTCGGTCAGCTCGCGGATGGCGTCGGCCAGCGGCGCCGAGGTGAGGGGACCAGTCGCAACGATGACGTTGCTCCACTCGGCCGGCGGCAGGCCTGCAACCTCGTCGCGGGCGATCTCGATCAGGGGGTGGTCGTTGAGCGCCTTGGTGACGGCCGCGGAGAAGCCGTCGCGATCGACCGCCAGCGCACCGCCGGCGGGCACCTGGTTGGCGTCGGCCGCACGCATGATCAGCGAGTCGAGGCGGCGCATCTCGGCATGCAGCAGGCCGACGGCGTTGTTGGCGGCATCATCCGAGCGGAACGAGTTGGAGCAGACGAGCTCCGCAAGCCCGTCGGTGCGGTGTGCCTCGGTCATGCGGGTCGGCCGCATCTCGTGCAGCACCACGGGCACGCCGGATTTGGCCACCTGCCAGGCGGCTTCGGAGCCGGCAAGGCCTGCGCCGATGACGTGCACGGAATTGGATTGGGGTCCTGTCATGGGGCGGACAGGTAGCGCTTTTCGGCGACGAGTGGAATCGCCGAGATCGAGTTTTCTGCCACTGGATGCGACAACGCCCGCACGAGGCGGGCGCTATCGGTTTGTCCGGTGAAGGGCTGAACGATATCAGCCCTGATACTGACCGGCGGCAACGCGCGCGATGTCCGAGCGATCGAGGCCGATATCGGCCAATTCGCGATCGCTGAGCTGGGACAGCTCGGCAACATTGCGCTGATAGTCCCGGAAAGCCTGGATCATGCGGATGAGCGAGAGCAGCATTGGTAGTCTCCTGTAGTTTGATTCAGCCCTTGCCCGGGCGTCATCGTTGAAATGAATATAAGTGAGAGTGGTGCAGTGCAAAAGTTCCGATGTTGCGATGCAGCTAAGCGATATGTGCATGGCTCTGGTAACGGACGATTAACCCGGAGGCACTGCCGCCCAAAGGGTAGGCGCAACGGGGGCGTGCGCGCTATAAATGGCCGTGAATTCACGGAGTTACTGTGGATATCCAGGTTCCAATTGGAGACGAAATAAGGTTCGTTCCATTCGTTTACAAGGCGATTGTCTAGCTCTTGCACCCAAGTCTCGCATGCGCGAACCGCATGAGAGCAAAAGAATAAAAATGAATTGAAATTCAATTTTAGCCGCGAGCGGCCACGTTTCGACGGGCGCGGGGTTAGCGATTCGCTTGGTTCCGAGCTTGGCGGATCGACGTGACGGGCGGCTGCAAGGCAGACGATCCAATCCAGCCTCGGTTCACAGCTCCAACCGCTCCCATGGTGCAATGCACACACGCTGAACGTGTGGCCTTCATTACGAGGGTGTAATGAAAATCAGAAGTTTCGCATGCGGCTCTGCGTGGTGCGCAACATCACGCAATTCTCGCGAGGAATTTATTGCGTCATGTTGCCGCGCCCGGAGGAAAGTCATGTCGCAGATTCCGGCAATGTCGCTGGGGCTGTGCCAAGAACAAGAGAAGGAAAGTAACATCATGACGAAGTTACTCGGGGTTATCGCAATCGCCGCCGTCGCATTCGCCGTCGCGCCGGCCCAGGCCGCCAAGCACGCCATGGGCGGCTGCAGCTCGGCCAATCTGGAGAAGACCGAGACCGCGATCGAGGCCATGCCCGATGGCGACGGCAAGATGGTCGCGCAGAAGGAGATCGCGGCCGCGCAGGACTCGCTGCTCAACAGCAAAATGGGTGCGTGCGGCGCCCATCTGAACAAGGCGATGCACGCCACCATGGGCAAATAAGAAACTTCGAAAACGCACCAGGAGAGGGCCGGTCGCCGGGCGATCGGCCCTACGCTTTTGGCCAGCAAACATTTAAGGGGCGCGTGCCAGCTGGGTGGCGAAATGGGCGACGGTCTTGGAATAGACCTCGCTCTTATTCCACTGCTGGAGCACCGCAAAATTCGGGGCGCCAGGCTGCCAGTCCTTGCCGCGCTGCCAGCCATAACCAGCGAGATAGTTCGCGGTGGAGGCGAGCACGTCGGGGGCGTTGTGCAGGAGATCGCGCTTGCCGTTGCCGTCGAAATCGACGGCATATTTCATCCAGGAGGACGGCATGAACTGGGTCTGGCCGAGCTCGCCGGCCCAGGCGCCCTTCATGTCGGCCGGTGCCAGGTCGCCGCGCTGGACGATGCGCAGCGCATCCAGCAGCTCGGCGCGAAACTGCTCGGCGCGCCGGCAGTCATAGGCCAGCGTCGCCAGTGAGCGGATGGTCGCGAACTTGCCGGTGTTGACGCCGAAATCGGTCTCGAGACCCCAGATCGCGACCAGCACCTCGCCGGGCACGCCGTAGGTCTGCTCGATGCGCGACAGCACCGAGCCGTATTGCTTCATCATGTTGGAGCCGCGCGTCATGCGCGGCGGCACCATGCGGCCGGAAAACTCCTCGAAGGTCTGGGTGAAGACCTTTTGCGAGCGGTCGCGGTTGAGCACGCTCTGATCGAGCGTCACGCCGGTGAGGCCGGCGGAAATGGCCTGTTGCGAGACGCCTTTGGCCGCGGCGTCGGTTTTGAAGTCCGCAAGCCAGGCGTCGAAATTGCCAGAGCCGCAGGCAACAGCGGCGAGCGCTGGCTGGGCGGATAGGATTGACGCGGAGATGAGGAAGGCTGCGAGGGCGAGACGAGAAATCGTCGGGGTCATTCGAGTCAATTAATTCCGTGAAGTGATCTGACCGGCGGGCACAATTTCGGTGGTAACCGCGGCCAAAGCAAGGCGTATGACCAAGGCGTATGACAGTGTGCGATCCTGCCCGGACCGGGGCAGGATCGCATGTCACGACATCGTCAGGCGTCGGTCCGATTGCGCCAGGGGAAGAGGTTGGCGGGGAAGTCGGCGGCCGGCTTGCGCGGACGATGCGGCGGAGGCGGCGCCGGACGCGCGCCCGGATCCGACACGATCACCTTCCGGTAGAGATGCCACGTGGCATGGCCGAGCAGGGGGATCACCACGGCAAGGCCGAGGAAGGCTGGAATAGTGCCCAGCGCCAGCAGGACCGCCACGATCAGGCCCCAGGCCGCCATCGGCACCGGGTTCTTCGCGACCACGCGCAGCGACGTCACCATCGCCTCGAACGCGCCGGCATGGCGGTCGAGCATCAACGGGAACGACACGGCGCTGATGCAGAGCGCGGCAAGCGCGAACAGGAAGCCGGTGCCGCAGCCGACCACGATCAGCCACCAGCCTTGCGGGCTCGTAAGAACACGCGTCAGAAAATCCGAGATCCCGGATGCGCCTTCATAGCCGAACGCCGCGACGTAGATCGCCTGCGCGGTCGCAACCCAGGTCACGAACAGGGCGAGCAGCAGCGCGCCGAGACCGAGCATGGCGCCGAAGGAGGGCGAACGCAGCACCTCCATGGCGTCCCAGGCGCTGGCCTCCTCATAGCGTTCGCGCCGGCTGGAGAGCTCGTAGAGACCGAGCGCGGCGAACGGGCCGATCAGGGCGAAGCCCGCGGCCAGCGGGAACAACAGCGGCAGCACCGAATAACCCATCACCACGCGGGCGAGCACGAGGCCCAGCACAGGATAGATCACGCAGAGGATGATGGCGTGGCTCGGGACCGCCTTGAAATCTTCCCAGCCGCGCTTGAGCGCATCGTGCAGATCGGAGAGTTGGATGGTTCGGATCGCCGGTCCAGCCGCTTCCGCGGGCTGGGCCATGGTGGGGACATTGCCCCGGTAAAGTGTGGCCATGGTCGCTTGCTCCTTAGGCAGCCGAATCCGGCGCCGGCAAACGGCGCAAGCGGCCGCTCTTCTCTGAGTTTCGCGATCCCGACCAGACGCGAATTCCGGATGGCACCGCGAGCTGAACGTCAAGGCTACGCCCATTTGCGAGTCCTGTCCCTCACGCTTGGGTGAGATTCGATGTCGCAGTGCAACCTCGACAATGTCATACGGTCGTCATTTCGCCGCAGATAAGCTGATGCTGCGTGTTGGTTCGCCGAACTTCGCGGGCGCAACGACGTAACTTGGTCTATAAGTGCCACTCAAGGCCCTTCCAACGGATCCTTTTCGGGGAGCAGACATGAGCATTTTCGGGAAAATCATGGGCGCGATCTTCGGCAGCAGTCATGCTTCCGCCGCGCCCGCAGGCAGCGCACCGTCGGGCACCGCGCCCGCTAGCGCCGCGCCTGGCGGATCGGCGCCTGCTGCCTCGCCCGGGGCGACAGTGGACGTCGCTTCGATCGTCGATGCGGCGGTCGCCGCGCACAAGGGCGAGAAGCTGGAATGGCGCACCTCGATCGTCGACCTGATGAAGGCGCTCGATATCGATTCCAGCCTCGCTGCGCGCAAGGACCTCGCCAAGGAGCTCGGCTACAGCGGCGACACCAATGATTCCGCGAGCATGAACGTCTGGCTGCACAAGCAGGTGATGTCCAAGCTCGCCGCCAATGGCGGCAAGCTGCCGCCTGAAATCAAGCACTGACCGACCCTCGGTCGTCAGCCAAGGGCCCGCGATCTCGCGGGCCCTTTTGCCGATTCAGGCGACGAGATCGGCATCCTCCGGATGCCTCTCGAGATAATCGACGACGAAGCCGCAACCGGCGATCACCTTGTTGCCGTCGCGGCGGATCAATTCCAGCGTGCCCTTGACCAGCTCGGACGCGATGCCGCGGCCGCGCAACGCGAGCGGCGTCTCGGTGTGGGTGATGATCACCGCCGATGGCGTCAGCCGGTAATTGGCGAAGGCGATTTCGCTGCCGACATCGAGTTCGAAGCGGCTTCTGTCCTTGTTGTCGCGTACCGATGACGCCATGCAAAATCCTTCCGACATGCTGCTTGCCTCTGATCTAGGCGCCTGAACCGGCCCTTGCCAAGGTGCGACCAAGAGAGGTTGCCGCAGGGGAGATATCCGGAAAATGCGTGTCCCGCTCAGCCTGATGGCGCTGCTCGCCGCGCTGATCTCGACGGCGCCGGTGCCGGCTTCGGCCGAAGGCGGTCCGGCCTGGGAGGCCTGCGTGGGATTGACCGGCACGCCGGACCAACGGGTCAAGGCCTGCTCGACCGTGATCGACACGAAGAGCGAGAGCGGATCTCGGCTCGCCGGCGCCTATTGCAACCGCGGCCACGGGCTCACCGAGAAGCGCGAGCTCGAGGCCGCGCTGTCCGATCTCGACGAGGCGGTCAGGCTCGACCCCGGCTACGCCTGCGCCTACAACAACCGCGGCCGCGTCTACAGTTTCAAGCGCGACCATGATCGCGCCATCGCCGATTACGATCAGGCCATCAAGCTCGATCCGTCGCTGGCGCTGGCCTACAGCAATCGCGGCGAGTCGCGTTTCAACAAGGGTGACCTCGATGGTGCCTTCGCCGACTTCGACGCCGCGATCAAGCGTGATCCCAATTACGCAATGGCCTACGCCAATCGCGCGCTGGCGTATTACCGCAAGCACGACATGGCGCATGCGCTCGCCGACTACACCACGCGGATCAAGCTCGCACCCGATCTGCTTGCCTATATCGACCGGGGCAACGTCTATCGTGACAGCGAGCAGCTCGATCGTGCCGCCGCCGACTATGGCGAGGCGATCCGTGTTGCGCCGACCGACGCGCGCGGCTGGCGCAATCGCGGCATGATCCGGCTCTATCAGGGTGACAGCAAGGGCGGCCTTTCCGACTACGACAAGGCGCTGCAATACGATCCCTCCGACGTGTTCTCGTGGAGCAATCGCGGACAGGCCAAGCTGCGCCTCGGCGACAAGCAGGGCGCGATCGCCGATTTCAGGAAGGCGCTGGAGTTGAAGCCGGGCCTGCCGACGGCGCAGGAACAGCTGAGGAAGCTCGGGGCGTTGTAGCTCTCCGTCATTGCGCGCGATGACGATGCTAGACCTTTACCAGGCCCCGATTGTCCGGATGCTTCACTCGGTCGCTTTGGCGAGCCTGGTATCCTCGGGCTGCGGCTGCGGGCGCAGGCATCCCTGGCAGATGACAAGGGAACGGTTGACCCTGGCGTCCTGCTCGGCCTCGATGCCGTCCTGCGCCTGCCACCATTCTTTCGAATAGGGCTGAAGCTCGGCTTGCGATCTGTTGCGCTCGGACCGGGCGGCGGTCCGGGTTGATTCTGAGGCAGTACGCGGCCGATTGGGATTCTCGCCCGCGCCATCCCAGGCATAGCGCGCAGGCTTGAAGGCGGGATCGGAGGCCAGATGCGCCTGCGGGCCCACGGCACATCCGGCAAGCGCCAGCGACAACAGGAGGAGGGCGGGCGCTTTGACCATGATGCGGCACTCTGTACGCGAGAACTGACGGAGGTTGCGCCGATCATGTTTAAAATTTCCTGAACGGTTGGATGGGCTGCGCTGCGACTCGCGGCCTTGCAGGGGCACTGGCTATGGCGATAAATGGGCTGCAATGAGCGGGAGGCTTGCGCGCCGTCCGCTATCGAAGAGGAAGCCCGATGCAGCCCCTGCGCATGTCCCGCCGCGTCATGAATCTCGCTCACATGCTGACCCAGAATGCGCGGCGGCATGGATCGCGTCCCGGGTTCGTCTGGGGTGACAGATCCTGGACCTGGCGCGAGATCGATGCGCAGGTCTCGGCGCTCGCCGCAGCACTCGCCGCGCGCGGCATCGCCAAGGGCGACCGCATCCTGGTTCATTCCAAGAACGGCGACGAGATGTTCTTTTCGATGTTCGCGGCGTTTCGGCTTGGCGCCGTCTGGGTGCCCACCAATTTCCGCCTGATGCCGGACGAGGTCACCTACCTCGCGCAGGCCTCCGGCGCGAAGGCGTTTCTGTGCCACGTCGATTTTCCCGAGCACGCCGCGGCCGTGAAGGGCGGGGCGCTCGAATTCACCTGGAGCATTGACGGCAAGGCCACGTTCGGTGAGCGCTCGGTTGCCGACGCCATCGCCTCGCAGGCAAGTCACCTCGTCGAGAACGCTGCCGTCGAGCATGACGATCCCTGCTGGTTCTTCTTCACATCGGGGACCACCGGCCGCTCCAAGGCGGCGGTGCTGACTCATGGCCAGATGGGCTTTGTCGTCACCAACCATCTCGCCGATCTCACGCCCGGCGTCACCGAAGCGGACGCCTCGCTGGTGGTGGCGCCGCTGTCGCATGGCGCTGGCGTGCATCAGCTGGTTCAGACCGCGCGCGGCGTATGCACTGTGCTGCTGCCTACGGAGAAATTCGACATCGACGAGGCGTTTCGCCTGATCGAGGCGCATCACGTCAGCAATCTCTTTGTCGTTCCGACCATTCTGAAGATGATGGTCGAGCATCCCGCCGCCGACAAATACGATCATTCCTCGCTGCGCCAGGTGATCTATGCCGGTGCGCCGATGTATCGCGAGGACCAGAAGGCTGCGCTGAAGAAGCTTGGCAAGGTCATCGTGCAGTATTTTGGTCTGGGCGAGGTCACCGGCAACATCACGGTGCTGCCGGCGGCGCTGCATGATCCCGAGGACGGCCCGCACGCGAAGATCGGCACCTGCGGCTTCGAACGCACCGGCATGCAGGTCTCGATCCAGGACGACGAGGGCCGCGAGCTCGGCGCCAACCAGAGCGGCGAGATCTGCGTGATCGGCCCTGCGGTGCTTGCCGGCTATTATGACAACCCCGAGGCCAACGCGAAGGCGTTTCGCAACGGATGGTTCCGCACCGGCGATCTCGGTCACATGGACGAGGAGGGGTTCGTCTACATCACGGGACGCGCCTCCGACATGTACATCTCCGGCGGTTCCAACATCTATCCGCGCGAGATCGAGGAGAAGATCTTGACCCATCCTTGCGTCGGCGAGGTTGCAGTGCTCGGCGTGCCCGATGCGACCTGGGGCGAGGTCGGCGTTGCCGTCTGCGTGGCGCGCGAAGGCGAGAAGCCGGTCAGCGAAGCGGAGATGGCGGCGTTCCTTTCGCCAAAAGTGCCGCGCTACAAGATGCCGAAGCGGTTCTTCTTCTGGGAGGCCTTGCCGAAATCCGGCTATGGCAAGATTCCGAAACGCATGGTGCGCGACGAGCTCGAGGCGCGCGGGCTGCTCGATCTCGACAAGACACAGGCGGGCTGAGCGTACGCGATGCGGAGTATCAAGCAGCCAGGCGCACCCGTCGCAGAGCGTATCCAATGGGTCGAGGCGAGGGGACGCGCTTTCTCCTTCACGATACAAGCAGGTCTGCCGCTGCTGGAAGCCGCGCGCCGCGGTTTTGCCGCAGAGGGATTTGCCGGCGGCGTGCTGAATTTTGGCAGCGGCGCGCTCGGGCCGTTCGCCTATGTCATGCCGGCGCTGTCGAAGACCAGCGAGAACGCCGCGTTCTACAGCGAGACCTTCAGGCCCAGCGGCGTGACGCGCACGAAGCTCGGCAGCATGACGTTGGGCCTGCGCGACGGCGCGCCGTTCTTTCATTGTCACGGGCTGTGGACGGAGGGCAATAGTCGCGCCAGTGGCGGCCACATGCTGCCGGACGGGACTGATGTCGCCGAGCCGTTTGAGGTCGAGGCCTTCGGTGTCGATGGTGCAATGTTCACCGCCGCGCCCGATCCCGAGACCAACTTCAAGCTGTTCGGGCCGGTCGTAGCCGCGAGCCACCGGCGCGCGCACGATCAGCCGCGCTTTCGCGATGCGGCTGCGCCCCAATCAGGATTTTGCGGGCTGTCTCGAAGACTTCTGCCGTGCGCACGGCATCGTGCGTGCGAAGCTCCATGGCGGCGTCGGCTCGACCATCGGCGCGCACTTCACCCATGGCGGCGTGACCGAGCCGTTCGCGACCGAGCTTGCGATAACGGCCGGTGCGATTGCGCCCGGCTCCACCGGCGCGCTCGAAGCTGCGCTCGATGTCGCCCTGATCGACTACACCGGCGGCATCGCCGAGGGCCGCCTGGTCCGCGGCGACAATCCGGTGCTGATGACGATGGAGCTGGTGCTGGAAGCGCTGGAGTAATGAGCGACCGGCGCCTGAGCTCGCAATGACGGAGTGGAGGCAACTGCATTCTCCACTCTCGTGTCCCGGACGCGACGCAGCGCGTAGCGGTGCGGTGCTGAGCCGGGACCCAGTAAGCCGCACGGACGGATTGCTGATGCATGGGCCCCGGCTCTGCAGCGCACCGCTGAAGTAGCGCTGCGCCGCGTCCGGGGCACGGGAGCAAAATCCATCTTCGTATTTCAATCCACATAGTCCGCGCGGTTTCCCGTTCTCGCGGCACATCGTGTCCGAGCTTTGCGGCAGTTGCCGCCCCCAAAAGTGCCGAGGGCGCAGGGAAGGCCGGGCGCCGGCTGGCACCCGCGGTCCACTGTGCGAAAGTTGCGTTACGAAAGCTGCACAGCGGCATACAGGTGAAGCCAAACGACCGGCCTTCCCTGCGCAGTGGTTTTACGGCTTATGTCGTGATCTCCCCGGGGAGCGATGCACTATTGCCCCCGTCGCCTTGCAGATGGCTGATGTTGCAGACCCGGTCGGGCCGTCACATCACCACAAGATTTGGCGCACAGACCCCGGGCGCCAGGACCACACGATTTTGCCGTACGCGGGCTGCACCGGTCGTGTGCGCGCGGATCGCTGCTCACGGAGTGATCCGCCCTGCAACCACCCTCGCGCCGACGCCGCCCGCGTCCACCACGTCCCATCCCGCGTTCGTGACGATCGCGATCCGCCCCTCGGCCGGGTTGGGATGGCTCTCTATACGATAATCCGAAATACGGATAAAGAGAAATATTTTGACGCGATAGCGTTGACCTTGCGGTGGGATGTTTTGCCTGCCGGGCGGCGCAAGAGGTTGTGGGTTGCGTATATCTTCGCCGCAACGGCGCCATGTACCGGTCTCCCCACGGCCCCAAAATGAGCTAGGATGATCGCAGCGCGCCTCAAGTCGCGCACGATCAACGAGACGTATGAGGGAACGAGATGAGGGTGACGATTGGACGGCGCACGCTGTTGGTGGCGGCGCTGACGGCGGCGGGAGCAGCGGCTTTGACGGCGGCGTTTGCGCCGGCCTGGGCCCACGGTCCGACCCGGCAGAAGGTGCGCGAATCCATCGAGATCAACGCCGCCCCGGCCAAGGTCTGGGCCGCGATGGGCAATTTCCAGGACATGAGCTGGCTGCCGCCGGTCACCAAGACCGAGGGCGAGAAGGGCAACGAGATCGGCGCCACCCGGAAGCTGTCGCTGACGGGAGGAGCGACCGTCGACGAGGAGCTCTACAAGTTCGACGCCGCCGCCATGACCTATTCCTACCGGATCACCAATGTGGACGTGAAGGTGCTGCCGGTGACCAATTATTCCTCGACGCTGACGGTGACGCCGAGCGCCGACGGCAAGGGCTCGACGCTGGAATGGGCCGGCGCGTTCTACCGCGGCTTCCCCAACAACGAGCCGCCGCCGGAGCTGAGTGACGCGGCCGCGGTCAAGGCGGTGAAGGGGCTGTATCAGGCCGGCCTCGAGGCGCTGAAGAAGAAGATCGAGAGCGGAAGCTGACCGTGCGGGCGCTGGTCCTGGCGGCGCTGGCCGCCGGCCTCTGTCTTGCGCACGCATCCGCCGAAGAGGCGTTCGTCACCAACCAGCTCAGCGACGATCTGATGGTCGTGGACCTCGCCACGGCGCGCGCGGTAGCGACCATCCCGATCGGCGGCAAGCCGGCCGGCGTCGCGGTCAGCGCGGACGGACGCTTTGCCTATGTGACGAGCCCGGATGCCAAGGCCGTGACGGTGGTGGACGCAGCAACGCGGCAGGTTGCGGGGCGGATCGAGGTCGGCGGTGGGCCGCTCGGCATTGCCGTCGCGCCTGATGGTCGGACCGTCTATGTCGCGGACTGGTATGCGGCGGCGGTGCGGGTGATCGACGCAGCAACGCGCAGCGTCACGGCCAGCATTGCGGTCGGCGCCTCGCCCTCGGGGCTCGCGGTGACGCCGGATGGCAAGCTGCTGCTCTCGGCCGACCGCGACGACGACAGCGTCTCGGTGGTGGACACCGCGACGCGCCAGCGCAAGGCAACCATCAAGGTCGGCACGCGTCCGTTCGGCGTCAGCATCGATGCCGAGGGCAAGCGCGCCTACACCGCCAATGTCGGCTCCAACGACGTCTCCGTGATCGATATCGCAGAAGCGCGCGAAATCGGGCGCGTGCCGGTCGGGATGCGACCCTATGCGGTGGCGCTGACGCTGGGCCGCGGCTTCGTCACCGACCAATATGGCGGCACGGTCAGCGTGTTCGATGTTGCGACGCTGAAGCCGGTGAAGCGCATCAATGTCGGCGACTACCCCGAAGGCATCGCCGCGACCGCGGACGGCAAGCGCATCATCGTCGCCTGCTGGGAGAGCAACACGCTCAGCATCATCGACGCGGCCGAGCTGAAGGTGATCGGCGAGGTGAAGACCGGCGACGGCCCGCGCGCGTTCGGGGCGTTCTTGCGCAGGACGGAGTAGGCTGGTTTCGGTGTGTAGGGCGAGTTAGTTAGCAAAGCTAACCCGCCATCTTCAAGTCGGGGCAGGATTGGCGGATTACGCTTCGCTAATCCGCCCCACAAGACGATGCGAGCACAACACGAGCGTGATGTCGTCGATGCGCGCGAACACATGATCTGGTCCCAGCGCCCGCAGCGCTGCCGGCGCCGCATAACCCCAACTGACCGCACCGCAGGCAATCCCCACGGTCCGCGCCGCCTCGATGTCACGTACCTCGTCGCCGATCGAGATGACCTTGCCCGGCTCCACGCCGGCGCGGCGGATGACCCGGCGGAATTTCGCGGCCTTGCCGAACAGCGACGCCGCGCAGTCGAAATGCGCGAACAGCGCGGCGGAATCGCCAAGTTTCTCGCGCGCATTGGCCTCGCTGTCCGACGTCACCAGCGCCAGCTGCACACCGTTTTCGGCGAGCGTTCGCAGCATCGCCTCGACGCCCGCAAACAGAAAGATCTCCGCCGCCGCCTCCGCCTTCAGCCGCCGCGCATGCCGCGCGATCGCCGGCAGCTTCCACAGTGGTACCTCGAGCCGAGCCAGAATCTCGCGGCTCGAAGCATGCCGCAGAGCCTCGATATCCTCATCCGCGACACGGCGAAATTTGAAGCGATCGGCGACATCGTTAATGACGCGCAGGAACCACGGAAAGCTGTCGGCCAGCGTGCCGTCGAGATCGAATATGGCGAGGGAGTAGGGCAGCTGCAATAGGTTAATCAGCCCCTTTTTGTTCCCGCGCCCTGCGAGCTTCCATTTCGTTGGTTTCGACGGCTAGATCTTTTTGAAATCTGCGAAGCGAGACCTGTCGTGAATCGCGCTCGATTTGGAATTCAACCATTCCAGATCCATTGTACCAGTAGATGAAGTCGACCGAATTCATGTCCCGATCTTGTTCGTAAAAGTCGCGAAAGCCGTCGACCACGAGATCTCGCATGTCATCGTCAGGGAATTTGAACCACTCGCCTTTATGCCAACAATTCGCGAGGCCCTCGTGGATCATGCGTTCTAAATGGCTCATATTCCAGAAGGGCTTCATCGCGATCACGTCAATATCTGGGCTCCAAGTCAGAGCGTCTCTGACACGGCGTTTTGGATCTCTGGTCTTACCGACCTTGTAAAGGTCGCCGGCCCGCATCAGGTACAGCCACCCTGGATCAAGCTTCGGTACACCGAAGATCTTCAAGTTGGGACGAAATTCGCTCCAATCATCGGTCATGGAAGCTCTCTACTCTGCCGCCTCGCTCGACGCGCGTCTCCGCTTCGGCTTCCGTGCCTTCGCCAACACCGGCGCCAAAAACTTCCCCGTGTAGCTCCTTGGCGCCTTGGCGATATCCTCCGGCGGGCCCCAGGCGACGATTTCTCCGCCGCCGTCGCCGCCTTCGGGGCCTAAGTCGATGACCCAGTCCGCGGTCTTGATCACTTCGAGATTGTGCTCGATGACGACGACCGTGTTGCCCTGCGCGACCAGCTCGTGCAGCACCTCCAGCAGCTTCTTGACGTCGTGGAAGTGCAGGCCGGTGGTCGGCTCGTCCAGGATGTAGAGCGTGCGGCCGGTGGCGCGCTTTGACAGCTCCTTTGCGAGCTTGACGCGCTGGGCTTCCCCGCCGGAGAGCGTTGTGGCCTGCTGGCCGACGTGGAATGTAGTCAAGGCCGACGCGATGCAGGGTCTGGAACGTCTCGCGCACGCGCGGGACCGCCTTGAAGAACTCGGCCGCTTCCTCGACGGTCATGTCGAGCACGTCGGCGATGCTCTTGCCCTTGAACAGGACTTCGAGCGTCTCGCGGTTGTAGCGCTTGCCCTTGCAGACGTCGCAGGTGACGTAGACGTCCGGCAAAAAGTGCATCTCGATCTTGATGACGCCGTCGCCCTGGCAGGCCTCGCAGCGGCCGCCCTTGACGTTGAAGGAGAAGCGGCCGGGCTCGTAGCCGCGCGCTTTCGACTCGGGCAGGCCGGCGAACCATTCGCGGATCGGCGTGAAGGCACCGGTATAGGTCGCGGGGTTCGAGCGGGGCGTGCGGCCGATCGGCGACTGGTCGATGTCGATGATCTTGTCGATGTGCTCGAGGCCCTCGATGCGGTCGTGCGGCGCGGCGCCCTCGCTGGCATTGTTCAGCTTGCGGGCGATCGCCTTGTAGAGCGTGTCGATGAGCAGCGTCGACTTGCCGCCGCCGGAAACGCCGGTGACGCAGGTGAACAGGCCGAGCGGAATTTCGGCGGTGACGTTCTTGAGATTGTTGCCGCGCGCGTTCACCACCTTGATGGTGCGGCGATGGTTCGGCGGGCGCCGCTCCGGCACCTCGACCTCGAGCTCGCCGGTGAGATATTTGCCGGTGAGCGATTTCGGGTTGCGCATGATCTCGGCGGGCGTGCCTTCGGCGATGATGTTGCCGCCATGCATGCCGGCGCCGGGGCCGATGTCGAGCACGTAATCGGCCAGCAGGATCGCGTCCTCGTCATGCTCGACCACGATCACGGTATTGCCGAGGTCGCGAAGCCGCTTCAGCGTGTCGAGCAGGCGCGCGTTGTCGCGCTGGTGCAGGCCGATCGAGGGCTCGTCCAGCACGTAGAGCACGCCGGTCAGTCCCGAGCCGATCTGCGAGGCCAGGCGGATGCGCTGGCTCTCGCCGCCGGACAGCGTTACCGGAGGAGCGGGACAGCGTGAGATAGTTCAGGCCGACGTCGAGCAGGAAGGTCAGGCGCTCGCGAATCTCTTTCAGGATGCGGCCGGCGATCTCGTTCTGCTGCGCGTTCAACGCCTCCGGCACGGTCTCGAACCACGCGCCGGCGCCCTTGACCGACATCTCCGAGATGTCACCGATGTGCTTGCCGCCGATCTTGACGCAGAGCGCCTCGGGCTTGAGCCGAAAGCCGTTGCAGCCTCCGCAGGGCACATCGTGGAAATATTTCGACAGCTCCTCGCGCGCCCACTCGCTCTCGGTCTCGCGATAGCGGCGGTTGATGTTGGTGATGACGCCCTCGAACGGTTTCTTGGTGTCGTAGGAGCGGACGCCGTCTTCATACGAGAACTTGATCTCGTCCTCGCCGGAGCCGTGGAGGATCGCGTTCTGCGTCTTCTTCGGCAGATCCTTCCATTTGGTGGTCAGCGTGAACTTGTAGTGCTTGCCGAGCGCAGTCAGCGGTCTGAATGTAATAGGGCGACGAGGACTTGGCCCAGGGCGCGATCGCGCCCTTGCCAATGGGGAGCTCCTTGTCGGGGATGACGAGGTCTTCATCGACATGCTGCTCGACGCCAAGGCCGCCACAGGCGGGGCAGGCGCCATAGGGATTGTTGAAGGAGAAAAGCCTGGGCTCGATCTCGGGGATGGTGAAGCCGGAGACCGGGCAGGCGAACTTTTCCGAGAACAGCATGCGCTCGGGTCCGCTCTTGTCGTGGATCTTCGCGGTCTTCTTTTTCTCTTTCTCTTTCTCTTCCGCGGGCGCGGTCGCCGGCGCGTCGGCGAACTCGATGACGGCGAGGCCCTCGGCGAGTTTCAGCGCGGTCTCAAAGCTTTCGGCGAGGCGCTGGCCGATGTCGGCCCGCACCACGATGCGGTCGACGACGACGTCGATGTCATGCGGGAATTTCTTGTCGAGGGTCGGCGCCTCGCTGAGCTCATGGAAGGTGCCGTCGATCTTGACGCGCTGAAAGCCCTTCTTGAGCCATTCGGCGAGCTCCTTCCGGTACTCACCCTTGCGGCCGCGCACGACCGGCGCGAGCAGATAGAGGCGCGTGCCCTCGGGCAGCACCAAGACGCGATCGACCATCTGCGAGACGGTCTGGCTCTCGATCGGAAGGCCTGTGGCCGGCGAATAGGGCACGCCGACGCGCGCCCATAACAGGCGCATGTAGTCGTAGATTTCGGTGACGGTGCCGACGGTGGAGCGCGGGTTCTTCGACGTCGTCTTCTGCTCGATCGAGATCGCCGGCGACAATCCGTCGATCTGGTCGACGTCGGGCTTCTGCATCATCTCCAGGAACTGGCGCGCATAGGCCGACAGCGATTCGACGTAGCGACGCTGGCCCTCGGCATAGATGGTGTCGAAGGCGAGCGAGGATTTGCCGGAGCCTGACAGCCCCGTGAACACCACCAGCTTGTCGCGGGGAATCTCGACGTCGACGTTCTTGAGGTTGTGCTCGCGCGCGCCACGGATCGTAATTGCGCGCAGGTTTGATCCCACGTTCGGCTGTTGGCGCTTCGCCTTGATCACTTCATCCATCCTGGTGGTCCTCAAGAATCCCAAAGGCGCGCGATCGCGCCAACGCTGGAAGGCGCGCTTCGCCCGGAACCGGGATCGGCGCCGATGGGTAT
The DNA here is from genome assembly GCF_054056555.1 of Bradyrhizobium sp. LM2.9. NCBI lineage: Bacteria > Pseudomonadati > Pseudomonadota > Alphaproteobacteria > Hyphomicrobiales > Nitrobacteraceae > Bradyrhizobium > Bradyrhizobium sp. LM2.9. Next base: position 2,184,897 of record NZ_JBSRYJ010000002.1, on the reverse strand, counting down.
GTCAGCGAACGTAGGAAGAACGAGGAGGGATTTCCAGTGGCTCTTGCGAATCGTCAACGGATTGTTGGCGCGCTGGCGGCATCTGGCAGCAGGAGGGCCAGCGGAACTACGCTGCAGGAGACCGCGCAAACAAAAAGGCCGGCGCAAGGCCGGCCTTTCGTAACGATGTGACGTCGGTCGTGCAGATCAGTACTTCGCGACGATCGGACCGCCGAAGCGATAGTTCAAGCGAACCGTGGCCATATCCACGTCCTGCTTGATGCTGTCGCTGCGGGTGTTCACACCGAGGAAGGTGAAGCTGTCGGTGTGCTTGCCCATGAACAGATGGTTATATTCGACGGCGACCGACCAGTTCGGAGCGAAGCCGAACTCGATGCCGGTGCCGACCGTGCCACCCCAACGGGTTTCGTTGGCGGTATCGAGGGTGACGCCACCCAGAGTGCCGCTGAACTTGTTGTGGGTGACGGCCGCGCCGCCCTTCACGTACCAGAGCACGTTGTTCCAGGCATAACCCACCTGACCGGTGAAGAGGCCGATGGCGTCGATCTTGGTGTTGTTCACCAGCGGGAAGAACGCGGCGGGCGAGCTGGTGTTCGAGCCCTTCAAGTCAGCCCAATCGCCCTGGGCTTCGAGGCCGAACACCCAATTGCTGGACTGCCAGCGATAGCCGATCTGGCCGCCGACGATGGCGCCGGTTGCATTGTGGCAGCCTTCAGCCGTGACGGGGACTGGTGCGCCAAGCACCGAGGTCGTATCCCAGCAATTGTGGCTCGAGCCGCCACCGGCGTTGGCGCCGATGTAGAAGCCGGTCCAGTTGTAGACCGAAGCCATAGCCACCGGAGCCTTGGTGTAGGGGCGCGCCGCGAGATCAGCGGCCGAAGCCGGGGCAGCGAGAGCGAACAAACAGGCCGAAGCCAACAAAATCTTTTTCATTTTCAACTATCCCAGTCCCAGTTTCTGTTGCCCTCCCTATTCGGGAAAGGCATCGGACACTCTCGTCCAACTGATGTCACTCTTACACCACTAAAGCCGCAAGTTGTGTGTCCCACCGGCCACAGCAGCCTGAAAATGGAGCACTTGTTGACCTGTTATTCCCGTCGGGGAACGGAAACGAAAAGGCCGGCGCGAAGGCCGGCCTTGGAGTTCTTGAATGATGTCAGTTGGATCAGTACTTCGCGAGGACCGGACCGCCCCAGCGATAGTTCAAGCGGACAAGCCCCATATCGACATCCTGGCTAATTCGGTCGCTTCCGAATGTTGCGCCCGCGGGCGTTGTGAAGCCGATCGTGCGATTGCCAAGGAAGATGTGGTCGTACTCAAAGCCCAGCGACCAGTTTGGTGCGAAGCCGAACTCCAAACCGGCTCCGACCGTCCCACCCCAGCGAGTTTCACGCGCCGAAGCCAGCAACGTACCCGCGCCGGGCGTACCTGCGGCGGCATAGACGTCGTACTTGTCACCGACCACGGCGCCGCCGCCCTTCACATAGAGCAGCACGTTATTCCAGGCGTAACCGACCTGACCGGTGATGAGCCCGAAAGAATCGATGCGAGAACGGTTGCGGTCACCGGTCACCAAAGCGGTGCCCGGAAACAGTGTGCTCACGTTGTCGCCCCGGAAGTCGGCCCAGTTGCCCTGGCCTTCAAAGCCGAACACCCAACTGGCCGTCTGCCAGCGATAGCCGATCTGGCCGCCGACGGTGCCGCCTGTCGCATTGTGACAGCCTTCGCCGACCAATGTACCGGTCACCGGCGTAACGAAGTCCCAGCACTTGTGGCTCGACCCGCCGCCGCCGTTGATGCCGATGTAGAAGCCGCTCCAGTCATAGATGGGTCGCAACCATCGGCGCCGGAGCCTTGGTGTAGGGACGCGCCGCCAGATCTGCCGCGCTCGCGGGAGCCGATACGCCCAACGCCACGGCACCGATTGCGCCAAACACAAGCTTATTCATTGCCAGTCTCCCCAGGTTCGTCGCTTCTTGGTTGTTCCGAAGCGGCTGATCAGGCGTGACGCCCATATGAACTAAGTCCGAGGCGACGGTAGCTCCATCGAGCGGCAGAGTCCGTCGCCCGGATGCAACAATGGCAGGCGGTGAAAGCGCCAATAACTTGCTGAATGTTAAGTTGTTCTGCTCTTCGGACGGGAACCTACAAAGGTTCCATCCAACGCTTCTGCAGATGAAGCATCCGCGAGCGACCGAATGTCGGGTTTGCAGGAACAAATCTGGAACGAGATCCAAATAGATGCTATATTTGGGGATAACCGGAGGGATCATGGGCTGAGCGTCCCTTGCGAGCGTATAGGGTCCTCAGCAGGGTGGCAGAGGCCGCGGGCGCGGCCCCGCCTCGTGAAATTCAGTGGCATTCAAATTCAGTGGCATTCGGAGTGGAGAGCGGCGATGGCGGGAAGCGTCAACAAGGTCATTCTGGTTGGAAATCTCGGTAAGGATCCCGAAATCCGCCGCACCCAGGACGGGCGGCCGATCGCCAATCTGAGCGTCGCCACCTCGGAGACGTGGCGCGACAAGGCGACCGGCGAGCGCAAGGAAAAGACCGAGTGGCACCGCGTCGTGATCTTCAATGAAGGGCTCTGCAAGGTCGCCGAGCAGTATCTGAAGAAGGGCGCCAAGATTTACGTCGAGGGTGCGCTCCAGACCCGCAAATGGACCGACCAGAGTGGCGTCGAGAAGTACTCGACCGAGGTCGTGCTGCAGGGCTTCAACTCGACGCTGACGATGCTGGACGGTCGCAGCGGCGGCGGCGGAGCCGGCAGCTTCGGCGACGAGCCGGGCGGCGATTTCGGCTCATCGGGTCCGGTCAGCAGCGCGCCGCGCCGTCCCGTTGCCGCCGGCGGCGGTGGCCGCAACAACGACATGGACGACGATATCCCGTTCTGAGCGATCCCGTTCCAAGAACGTGGCGTATCGCACGATGCCGACGCGCCGGCCGGATGGGGCGGCGCTTCTCGTGTCGTGTCAGCAAATCTCGCTAATCGGCAGGACGGGCTCGGGATTTCCGGGCCCGCTTCATGTTTGGGTTGAGCTCGGATTGCGTCTCGGCAGGCGCGCTGACGGGCACGTTCGCCGCACGGTTTTCCAGGTGTTCCAGGCGATTTTGCAAGGTCGATGTGGCGGCTGTCCGAGACATGGCTCGCAAGGGCTTAAGTTATTGGAAAAATAGGCGGAAAAAGCGCTTGCCCAAGCCTCGCAAGGGTGGTTATCCGAGCCTCGATGCGCTATATGATTCCCAGATAAAACCTCACCGGATTTCCCCTTGGCTGACGACGACGACAAGCCCGGCGACCAGCCGGCGCAACCCTCGGATATTCGCCCTGTCTCCATCTTCGAGGAGATGAAGAAGTCCTATCTCGATTACGCCATGAGCGTGATCGTGGCGCGGGCGCTGCCTGACGCCCGCGACGGCCTCAAGCCGGTGCATCGCCGCATCCTGTACTCGATGAACGAGCAGGGGCACACGCCCGACAAGAAGTACGTCAAGTCCGCTCGCGTGGTCGGCGACGTCATCGGTAAATATCATCCGCATGGCGACCAGTCGATCTACGACGCCATGGTCCGGATGGCGCAGAACTTCTCCATGCGCGTGCCGTTGATCGATGGCCAGGGCAATTTCGGCTCGGTCGACGGCGATCCCCCGGCTGCCTATCGTTACACGGAAGCCCGGTTGACGAAGGTGGCGCTGGCTCTGCTGGCCGATATCGACAAGGACACCGTCGACTTCCAGCCGAACTACGACAACAACGAGACCGAGCCGTCGGTCCTGCCGGCCAAGTTCCCGAACTTGCTCGTCAACGGCGCCGGCGGCATCGCGGTCGGCCATGGCCACCAACATCCCGCCGCACAATCTCGGCGAGGTCATCGACGCCTGCGTCGCGTTGATCGACAACCCCGCGCTCACCATCGACGAGCTCATCAACATCGTGCCGGGGCCGGATTTTCCGACCGGCGGCGTCATCCTCGGACGGCAGGGCATCCGCGCCGCCTATCACCTCGGCCGCGGCTCGGTCATGATGCGCGGCAAGGTCGCAATCGAGACCATCCGCAAGGAGCGCGAGGCGATCATCATCACCGAGATTCCGTACCAGGTGAACAAGGCGACGATGGTCGAGCGCATCGCCGAGCTGGTGAAGGAAAAGAAGATCGAGGGCATCGGCGACCTGCGCGATGAATCGGATCGCGATGGCTACCGCGTCGTCATCGAATTGAAGCGCGACGCCGTGCCGGATGTGGTGCTGAATCAGCTGTACAGGTTCACCCCGCTGCAGACGAGCTTCGGCGTCAACATGGTTGCGCTCGACAGCGGCCGTCCGCGGATCATGCATCTGAAGGACCTGCTGGCCATCTTCGTCGACTTCCGTGAGCGGGTCGTCACGCGGCGCACCAAGTTCCTGCTCGCCAAGGCGCGCGATCGCGCCCATATCCTGGTCGGTCTGGCGATCGCGGTCGCCAATATCGACGAAATGATCCGCGTCATCCGGACTTCGCCCGACCCGACCACCGCCCGCGACACCCTGATGTCGCGCGACTGGCCGGCCCGGGACGTCGAGGACATGCTGACGCTGATCGACGATCCGCGCCACCGCATCAGTGAGAACGGCACGATCCGGTTGTCGATGGAGCAGGCGAGGGCCATTCTCGACCTGCGCCTGCAGCGCCTCACCGCACTCGGCCGTGACGAAATCCGCGAGGAGCTCGATAAGCTCGCCGGTGAGATCGCCGACTATCTCGACATCCTGCGCTCGCGCGACCGCGTGCTGGGCATCATCAAGACCGAGCTCGCCGAAGTGAAGGCCGAGTTCGCGACCCCGCGCCGCACCGTCATCATCGAGCAGGAAGGCGAGGTCGAGGACGAGGACCTGATCCAGCGCGAGGACATGGTCGTCACCGTCTCCCACGCCGGCTATGTCAAGCGCGTGCCGCTGTCGGCCTATCGCGCGCAGCGCCGCGGCGGCAAGGGCCGCGCCGGCATGCAGACCCGCGACGAGGATTTCGTCAGCCGTCTGTTCGTGGCCTCCACGCACACGCCGATGCTGTTCTTCTCCTCGCGCGGCCAGGTCTACAAGATAAAGGTCTGGCGCCTGCCGATGGCCGCGCCGAACGCGCGCGGCAAGGCGCTGATCAACATCCTGCCGCTGGAGCAGGGCGAGCGCATCACCACCATCATGCCGCTACCGGAGGATGAATCCACCTGGGGCAACCTCGACGTGATGTTCGCCACGACAGGCGGCAACGTCCGGCGCAACAAGCTGTCCGATTTCGTCGACGTCCGCCGCTCCGGCATCATCGCGATGAAGCTCGACGAAAACGAAGCGATCGTCGACGTGCAGATCTGCACCGAGCACGACGACGTGCTTTTGACCGGCGCCGGCGGCCAGTGCATCCGTTTTCCCGTCACTGACGTGCGCGTGTTCACCGGGCGTACCTCGATGGGCGTGCGCGGCATTGCGCTTGGCCAGGGCGACAAGGTGATCTCGCTGGCGATTCTGCGCCATGTCGAGACCTCATCGGACGAGCGCTCGGCGTACCTGAAGATGCGCCGTGCAGTCGTCGGCGAAGCCGCGACTGAGGAAGCAGCAGTGGATGCCGAGGCCGAGGAGACCTCGGGCAGCTACCAGCTCGCCCAGGAGCGCTACATCGAGATGTCGGCGGCCGAGCAGGTCGTGCTGACCGTCTCCGTTAATGGCTACGGCAAGCGGACCTCGTCCTACGAGTACCGCACCACGGGCCGCGGCGGCAAAGGCATCGTCGCCATGAGCGTCAACAACCGCAACGGCAACCTCGTGGCCTCCTTCCCGGTGGAAGACGCCGACCAGATCATTGCTGGTCACCGACAAGGGCCAGCTGATCCGCTGCCCGGTCGAAGGCATCCGCGTCGCCGGCCGCTCGACCCAGGGCGTGATCGTGTTCGACACCGCCGAGGACGAGCATGTGGTGTCGGTCGAGCACATCACGGAAGAGGCCGAGAGCGGGAATGGGGCGAATGGGGAGTCAAACGGGGAGTGATGCGTCACCCCTCGTAGGCTCGGATGGAGCGAAGCGAAATTCGGGCTACGAACCGCCCTATATCTCCAGCTCCGTCCCGAACTCCACCACCTGCTTGGTCGGCACGCCGAAGAATGCGGCCGAGCGTTCGGCGTTGCGCTGGAGGAAGGCGAACAGGGTTTCTCTCCAGACCCACATGCCCGGGACGTCCTCGCGCGGGATGATGGTCTCGCGCCCGACATAATAGGTGATGTCGGAGAGGTCGATGCCGGACAGCTTGCCGTGGCGGCAAGCGAGGGTCAGTCCTTCGTAGATCGTCGGGTTCTGCATGAAGCCGTAATGCAGGATGACGCGGGTGATGCCGGGGATGATCTCGATCACCTCGATACGGTCCTCGTCAGTGATATGCGGAAGCTCCTCGATCAGCACGGTGACGAGGACGATACGCTCGTGCAGCACGTGGTTGTGCTTGACGAACTGGGTCAGCGCCAGCGGTACGCCGCGCGGCGCCGACGCCAGGAACACAGCCGTCCCGGGCAGTCTGGCGCTGCATTTGTTGACCGCCGTCTCGATCAGATCCTCCTCGGGCTGGCGCAGTTTTCCGCGCGCGGCCTCGACCAGCTTCACGCCGGCGCGCCATGTCAGCATCAGGAAGGCGACGAGGGCCGCGAGCAGCAGCGGAAACCAGCCGCCTTCGAACAGCTTGATCGAGTTGGCCGAGAAGAAGATCAGGTCGATCACGAAGAAGAAGCCGTTCACAGGCAGCACCAGCCACGGCGAATAGCCCCACTGGATCGCGACCAGGGCGGCGAGCAGCGTGGTGATCGCCATCAGGAGCGACACCGCGATGCCGTAGGCGCCGGCGAGCGCCTCCGAGGTGCCGAAGCTCAGGACCGCGCCCAGCGTTGCGGCGGCGAGCAGCCAGTTCACCAGGGGCACGTAGATCTGGCCGATCGCGTCACTCGTGGTGTGGCGAATCTGCATGCGCGGAAGGAAGCCGAGCTGGATCGACTGCTGGGTCAGCGAGAACACGCCGGAGATGATCGCCTGCGAGGCGATCACGGTCGCAACCGCCGAGAACGCCACCAGCGGATAGTGCAGGGCGTCGGGGCAGAGCTGGAAGAACGGATTTTCGATCATCGTGGGGTCGGTGATCAAGAGCGCGGCCTGGCCGAAATAGTTCAGCACCAGCGCGGGCAGGCAGATCGCGAACCAGGCCAGCCGGATCGGCAGGCGGCCGAAATGCCCCATGTCGGCATACATGGCCTCGCCGCCGGTCACCGCGAGGAAGGCCGCGCCGAGGATCGCGAAGGAGACATGGAAATCCTGGTGGATCAGGAATTCGAACGCATAGAGCGGGCTGAGCGCCGCCAGCACCGCCGGCGCCTTGACGATGCCGTGGATGCCGAGCGCGGCCAGCACGAAGAACCAGGCCAGCATCACCGGTCCGAAGATGCGGCCAATGAAGCCGGTGCCCTGCTTCTGCATTATGAACAGGCCGACCAGGATGACGATGGTGACGGGCACCACGACGGGCGCCAGCGAGGGGGCGTCGACCTTGAGGCCCTCGATGGCGCTGAGCACTGAGATCGCGGGCGTGATCGCGCCGTCGCCGTAGAGCAGCGCAGCGCCGACGAGGCCGACGACCAGCAGATGGGCGCGCCAGGTGCCGGGTTGGGCGTTGCGCGCGTGCAGCAGCGCCAGCAGCGCGACGATGCCGCCTTCGCCGCGGTTGTCCGCACGCAGGATCAGCAGCGCATATTTCAGCGAGATGATGAGCAGCAGTGCCCAGAGGATCAGCGAGGCAACGCCCAGAACAGCATCGTTGGTCACTGCGCCGCCGTGGGCGGCGGCCTTGGCGGCTTCCTTCAGGGCGTAGAGGGGACTGGTGCCGATATCGCCATAGACCACCCCGAGGGCCCCCATGGTCATGGCGATCGGGACAGAGTCAGGATGATGGCCGGAGGCGACTGCGGGCGTACTGGACAAGATCGACCCCCGATGGGATCGCGCCCGTCAGACCATTCCGACGGGCGCGAGCATCAGGCAGTCTGCGACGGGATGTCGCAAATATCCATCTTCATTATCTTGGGCTTTAGATCGGGGTTTGTGACGCGAAGCTGACAGACCCGACTACGGGGTACGGTCGGCGGTCACGAGGCGAGCCTCGCGGATGTTGGCTTTGGTACCGACCCGGCGGAGGCAGGAGGCCTCGAAATTCGGCCAGGCCTGCTGCGAGCAGTCCTTGCCGATGGCGCGGATGTCGAGCCGGTCGCTCTTGGCGAGCGGCTGCGGCACGCTGGCCTCGACGGTCGGGGCGAAGCCGGGCAGGAGGGTGAGAGCGGCAGCGACACACGCAGAGATGGCGATCGCTGAAAGAGCCTTGATCATTGACAGTCCCCTGTGCTGCGGCCGCTACGCCCAGTGTGCGGCCCGTCATTTCGTTGGCTGGATTGGTAACCATGACCAGTTTCCGGACGTCTTCGCGGCTGTGGGAAATGGTTTCGTTCGCGCGTCCTTTGGTTTCGTGGCCGCCCTCAGGACGAAACAAACCGGCCATCGTCGACATGGCCGGAGGGACATTTTGCGGAAAATGGGCAGGAAATGGCCAGGGAACCCGCCCGGCTTGCCGGCCCGGGCCGGGCGCGGTAGGACGTGACCATGCCGCGCATTGCCTACTACCCAGGTTCCTTCGACCCCATCACCAACGGCCATCTGGACGTGGTCCGGCACAGCGTGTCGCTGTGCGACAGGCTCGTTGTCGCGATCGGGGTGCATCCCGGCAAGAAGCCGCTGTTCTCGACCGAGGAGCGGCTAAAGATGCTCCATGACGTCTGCGGGCCGGTGGCGGCCCAGGCCGGCTGCGTGCTCGAGGCTGTGACGTTTGACGATCTGTCGGTGGTCTCGGCGCGCAAGCACGGTGCGACCATCATGATTCGGGGCCTGCGCGACGGCACCGACCTCGACTACGAGATGCAGCTCGCCGGCATGAACGGCGCCATGGCGCCCGAGGTGCATACGGTCTTCCTGCCGGCCTCTCCCATGGTCCGCCCGATCACCGCCACTTTGGTGCGCCAGATCGCCGCCATGGGCGGGGACGTCTCGGCCTTCGTCCCGCCGCTGGTTGCGGCACAGCTCAAGGCAAAATTCGCCTGATAACGGCGCGTTTCCTCTCTCATCTCTGATCCGGAGTTATCATGATCCGAATTCTCGCAGTTCTTGCCGCGGTTCTGTTCGCGGCGCCGGCCTTCGCGCAAGCCTTGCCGGCGGGCCTCGACAAGGCCAACGCCGTCGTCATCGACACCACCAAGGGCCGCATCGTCATCAAGCTGCGGACGGATCTGGCGCCCCAGCACGCCGAGCGCATCAAGCAGCTCGCGCGCGAGGGCTATTACAACAACGTGCCGTTCCACCGCGTCATGGACGGCTTCATGGCGCAGACCGGCGACGGCGAGAAATTCAACGGCACCGGCGGCTCGAAATATCCGAATCTGAAACAGGAATTCTCCAAGGTGCATTTTGCCCGCGGCACCGTCGGGATGGCGCGGCGTGGCGACAGCGTCGACACTGCCAACTCGCAGTTCTTCATCATGTTCGCGGACGGCGGCAGCCTCGACAACCAGTACACAGTGATCGGCGAGGTCGTGCAGGGCATGGACGTCGTCGACAAGCTGAAGAAGGCGCCTCCCGGATCAAGCGGCGGCACCGTCACCGACCCCGACAAGATGGTGAAGGTGCAGGTCGCTTCCGACATCAAGTAGGAGAGACGATGGCGCGCTGTGGTGGCAAGCCCCTGCTGGTTGCCGCGGTGCTGCTGCTCGGCGTCTCCGGAGCGGCCGCCGGGGACGCCGAGGTCAACACCATCCAGGACATCTTCCGGCATCTGCGCACCTGCTGGAAGCCGCCGCCTGTCGCCAAGGCCCGTCCCATCGACATCACCGTCGTCGTGAGTTTTAACCGGGCTGGAAACATTCTGGGCCATCCGAGGATTACCTATGAATCCGCGGAGGCCTCCGACGATGACCGGCTGCAATACCGGGTCGCGGTGATGGAGGCATTGCAACGCTGCACGCCGATGCCATTTACCGATGCGATGGCCGGCGCCGCTGCGGGGCGTCCATTCGCGATCCAGTTTCGCAACCGGAAGACTTCACCCCCAACCCAAGAGAGACGAGCATGAGTGCGACCGAAAACACCCTGATCCTCGAGACCACCCAGGGCCCCGTCACCATCGAGATGCGGCCTGATCTGGCGCCCGGCCACGTCGCGCGTATCAAGGAGCTCGTGCGCGAAGGCTTCTACGACGGCATCGTGTTCCATCGCGTGATCGACGGCTTCATGGCGCAGACCGGCTGCCCGCAGGGCACCGGCACCGGTGGCTCCGGCCAGAAGCTGAAGGCCGAGTTCAGCAAGGAGCCGCATGTGCGCGGCGTCACCTCGATGGCCCGTGCAGCGAGCCCCGATTCCGGGGACAGCCAGTTCTTCATCGTGTTCGACGACGCCCGCTTCCTCGACAACCAGTACACGGTGTGGGGCAAGGTCACCGAGGGCATGGATAACGTCGACAAGATCAAGCGCGGCGAGCCCGTGCAGAACCCCGACAAGATCGTCAAGGCGCGGATGGCGGCTGACGCGGCGTAGCCGCTCGATCCTCATGGTGAGGAGGCGCGCAGCGCCGTCGCGAACCATGAAGGCCGAGCTCGAGCAGCGGGCCTTCATCCTTCGAGACGCGCGTTCCGCGCTCCTCAGGATGAGGAGTGACCATGTGGCGCTGAACCCGACATGCGGACCGATCTCTTCGATTTCGACCTGCCCGCCGAGCGCATCGCATTGCGCCCGGCGAGCCCGCGCGACTCCGCGAAGATGCTGGTTGTCGATCACGGCACGCTGCGCGACCGTGTCATCGCCGACCTGCCGCAATGGCTGAAGCCGGGCGACCAGCTGGTCGTCAACGACACCAAGGTGATCGCGGCGCAATTGAAGGGCCGCCGCATCGGCCGCGAGACCGAGCCGAAGATCGAGGCGACGCTGATCAAGCGCGTCGACGGTTCGCGCTGGCAGGCACTGGTGAAGCCCGCCAAGAAACTCACCCCCGGCGACCGCATCCGCTTCGGCAATGAGGGCAAGGTCTGCCTGCTCGGCCATCTCGACGCCGAGGTCGAGGCCAAGGGCACTGAGGGTGAGGTGACGCTGTCATTCTCGTTCCACGGCCCGATACTGGATCAGGCCATCGCCGATCTCGGCAGCCCGCCGCTGCCGCCCTACATCGCCTCCAAACGCACGCCGGATGATCAGGACCTCGCCGACTACCAGACTATGTTCGCGGCGAATGAAGGCGCCGTTGCCGCGCCGACAGCAGGCCTGCATTTCACGCCGGCGCTGGAGCAGGCGCTGCACGCGCGCGGCGTCGACATCAACCGCGTCACGCTGCATGTCGGAGCAGGGACGTTCCTGCCGGTGAAGGTGGACGACACCGAAGGCCACAAGATGCATGCCGAGTGGGGCACGATCTCGGCCGAGACGGCGGGAAATCTCAACACCGCGCGGAGCAATGGCGGCCGTATCATCGCGGTCGGCACCACGTCATTGCGGCTGCTCGAAAGCGCAGCCAGCGCGGATGGCGTCATTCAGCCATTCGCCGCCGAGACGTCGATCTTCATCATCCCCGGCTATCGCTTCCGCGCCGTCGATATCATGCTGACCAATTTCCATCTGCCGAAGTCGACGCTGTTCATGCTGGTGTCGGCATTCTCGGGGCTTGAGGCGATGCAGCAGGCCTATGCGCATGCGATCGCGAATGGCTACCGGTTCTATTCGTATGGGGATGCGTGTTTGTTGTTTCGGGCAGAGCCGTAAGGTGGGCAAAGGCGCGTAGCGCCGTGCCCACCCGACGTACCCGTTACGCCATCACGCGCAGCGGCAACAGCTCCGCGATCTGCACCGCGTTCAACGCGGCGCCCTTGAGCAGCTGATCCGCCGCCACGAACATCGAGATCGAATGCCCAGAGGGGTCGCTGAGATCCTTGCGGATGCGGCCGACCAGGACGTCGTCCTGGCCCGAGGCGTCGATCGGCATCGGGAAGTAGTTCTTCACGCGGTCGTCGACCAGCTTCACGCCGGGCGCCTGCGCCATGATGGCGCGGACCTGGTCTTCGCTGATCGGCTTCTCGCATTCGAAGGTGATGGCCTCGCAATGAGCCCGCAGCACTGGCACGCGCACGCAGGTGACGCCGATCGCGATGTTGTCGTCCTCGAAGATCTTGCGGGTTTCCTTGATCACCTTGGTCTCTTCGTCGTTGTAGCCGGTGTCAGGATCGATCGCCGTGTTGTGGTTGAAGAGGTTGAAGGCGTAGGGATGCGGCATCACCTTGGGCGCGTAGGCCTGCCCGTTGAGATTGGCGCGGGTGGACTCGACGAGCTCCTCCATCGCGGCGGCACCGGCGCCGCTTGCCGCCTGGTAGGTCGAGATGATCACGCGCTTGATGCGGTTGCTCTGGTGGATCGGCCACAGCGGCACCAGCGCGGTGATTGCGGCACAGTTCGGGTTGGCGATGATGCCCTTGTGGTCGCGGATGCGGTTGCCGTTGACCTCCGGAATCACCAGCGGCACGTTCGGGTCCATGCGGAAGGCGGAGGAGTTGTCGACCACGACGGCGCCTGCCTTGACAGCGATGGGAGCGAACTTCTTCGAGATGCTGCCGCCGGCGGAAAACAGGGCGATGTCGACGCCTTCGAAGGCGCGCTCGGTCAGCTCCTCGATGAGGATTGTTTGCCCGCGGAACGACACCGTCTTGCCGGCCGAGCGGGCGCTTGCCAGCGCCTTGAGCTTGCCGACGCGAAAGCCGCGCTTGTCCATGGTGGCGATGAATTCGGCGCCCACCGCACCAGTGACGCCGACAATCGCGACGACGGGATCGTTACTCACTTTGTCCTCCATTGAATTGAGAATTTAGACAACAAAAAAGCCCCGGACCAACGAGGGCGGGGCTTCGGTAGAGTGGATTGCGTTCTAGTCGACGACTACACGCGCACGCCTCCCCGGGCCCCGAAGGCCGTGGTGGTTTTAGTCGTGCGTTTGGTGGTCGTGAACATGGCGGCGACTTATGGGGGAGAGTCTTGCGGCCGTCAATGGCTTTTCGGCGGGATTGGGGCCGCCGCTATCTCGTCCGGGCGCCCGGCGGTTCGAGGATGACCTCCTTGAGGTTGTCGCCACTGATGACGACGATCGCAAAATTCAGCCGGCCGCCTTCGCGCACCAGCCCGCCGCTGATCGCCTTGCCGGAGGCCGCACGTTCGGCGACGTGCACGGCATCCGCAAGGCGGTGTTTGATGGCACCGAGCGCTGCGAGGTTGCTGCGGTCGTCGAGATCGAGCTCGGCGAGGGGGAGGGCAGCTTCGCCGCCGACGAGTCCGCCGGTCGCGGCATTGATGGTGTGGCGCCAGATCCGGTCGTTGTGCAGGGTCTTCACGCGGTAGACCGGCACGCCGGAGGCTCCGTCGAAGCTCACATCCGCCGTGGTGGCACCGGCGTGGCGGGATTCCGCAATCGCCATGGCCTGGCTGATCGAGATTGACGAGCTGCGGAAGCGCTCGATCTCGCGGCTGACCGCTTGGCGATCGGCCTCGGCGTCACCATCTGTCTCGCCGTGAAGCGCGGTCGGCGTGCCCGTGCTTACGATCGCCCGCGCCGGCGCTGCAAGGAGGAGTGCGGACAGGGCGATCCCAAGCAATCCCGAGGTCCATGGTTTGGCTGTCGTCATGCTCGAAACCCTCGGCCAGCGAGTGTGCCGGATGATCGTAAAGAATTTGCGGCCGACCTTGGGCATCGGTCGGCCGCTGAGCGTCGTGACGGGCTGTACCCGCCGCGGCGATCGAAGCGGTGCGGACCTCTTTGGGGCTGGTGAAAAAGCGATCCGCATCGCCCTATAATTAAACCATACCGTATCGTTTTGTTTTGGTCAACGGCGCGTGCGCGGGTCCACTCGGAAAAGATCGCAACCTCACGGAATTGTCAGCGGGACGGACGCCGCCGCTGCTGCGTGCTCTTGGCGGCGCTCTGGACGCGGTCCGCCGGTCCGAGCGCACCGGCCAAAAACAGCTTGATCGCAGCGCGCATTCGTTTTTCCGCGACCTTCATCTCCGGCGGCGTTCCAAACGTCGCCAGGCGATGATTGTGACCGACGACGACGTCGAGGAACACCTCGGCCGCGATGGTCGTGTCGTCGACGTCGAGCGCACTTTGCGCCATCAGATGGTCGAAGAAGCGCGCCGTGGTGGCGACGGCCTTGAGCCACCCTTCCTCTTTGCCGAGCTTGGCGACATCGGGAAAGTTGATGGCCTGTGACGTCATCATGCGGCTGAAGGCGACGGCGTCGGGACCGCAGGTGAATGTCAGCATCTCGCGCCCGATCGCGACCAGCCGCTGCTCGACCGAAATGTCCGAGGCGCTGCTGATCTGCGTTTCCGCGGCTGCCGACAGCGGCGCAAGCCAGCGCGCGATTTCGCGCCTCAGCACGGCCGCGAACAGGCCGCGCTTGTCGCCGTAACGGGAATAAACCGTGGGTTTGCTGACGCGTGCTGCTTCCGCGACCGCATCGAGCGAGGTCGCGTCAAAGCCGCGATCCAGGAACAGCCGGGTGGCGACCTCGATCAGCCGTTGATCCCGCTCGATCGCTGCACTTTTGGTCGGCCGGCCGCCACGCGATTTCGGTACCTCGCGCCGGGGCGCCGCCGGTCTTGTCTTGGTCGCAGTCAATCCCATGCCCGATGATTCCTGCGCGTTCCTGACATCGATCATTGCTCTATAGCGCGCAGCAGCCGGGGCGTCATCGCCAATCTGGCCGAATTGGTCGTATCGTCAACGGTCTCGGTAAGACCTCGTTCCTCCGTTGAGGGCCTTACGGAAGCGTCGAAGTCCAGGCCTGCCCGGCCGCCGCCTTCTCATATCCGTACTGGTACAGCGCCCGCATATAGGCGGTGTCGAACCCTTCCGAGACCGGCGCGGGATAGTCGCGCGCGATGTAGGAGAGATGGAACCCCAGGCGGTTGCGCTTGGCGAAGTCATAGGTCGAGAAGATGATCGAACGGGTCTGGGACTGGGTGATCGACGACAGGCTGCGTGAGGCGACGTCGATGGTGCTGTTGGAGACGAGCTCGAAGTTGCGTTCGATCTTCTTGTTGACGAGGATGTAGATGTCCAATTTCGCAGTGCCGGGCAGGCGACTGCCCTGGAAAAGCAGGGCTTCCGGCAGCGTCAGCACCGGGGCCGTCACGCCGCCGTCGACATGCATCTCCTGAAACCTGCGGCCTTGGCCTTCCGCGTCGATCATGATCGGCGGAAACACCAGGGGGATGCTGGCGGAGGCCGCCATCACGTCGCGAAAAAGCTTTAGCGCCTCGGGCGTGCCGACCGCGGCGATCTTGCCCATGTCCCAGATGGCGGTGCGCTGGGTGTCGAGATCGGTCGTCACGATCAGCAGCCTGCGGCCCTTGGCGTTTTCGCGCGCGACCTGCGCCATGATCTCCGGCCCGACATAGCGGGCGACGAGCTCGCGCAGCCGCGTGTTGCCGAACAGGCCGGATCCGAACAGCACGCGCATGATGCTGGGATCGCTCAACAGGCTCTCCGCGATACCGCTGGTGTAGACCTCCTTCAGCGTCTCGTCATATTGCGAGCCGAGATACGCAAAGGGCGCAATCAGGCCGCCGGTGCTCACACCCGAGACGACCGAGAAGGCGGGACGGGTTCTGGCCGCGGTCCAGCCGTTGAGCACGCCGACGCCGTAGGCGCCATCGGCGCCGCCGCCTGACAGAGCCAGGTAAGACTTCGTCGCGGTGCCGGTGTCCTTCTCGAAGCTGAATTTCGCGATGGGTTCGTCGGCGTAGCGCCGGAGGCCGTCGATATCGAGCACCCGCGAGGTGCTGGCTTCAGCGGCGGTATAGGGCGTGCGGGGCAGGGAGGTGCAGGCGCCGAGCGCCAGGCTGCACACCAGGAATCCGATCAGGCGGGCGCCTGTCTGCCTCGTCCAGCCATGCGAACGGCCGGACATCTCACTCGAATTTGAAGGGAGGGCCATTGTCGGTGGCTGGCGATCACGCATCTACCGCCGCCGGCAACATCGCCGCGGCAGCTCGTCCAACCCCGAGATAAAACTATACTGTATCGTTTTGTTTAACAAGGGAAGCGGGTGCAAATATCCGTGTCCCAAATATCCGTGCCCGGCGTGTCCCAGTCTGATGCACAAGCCGGCGCAAGCAACGCCTGAGCGGGTTGATCGGCCTGCCCCGACACGCAATAAGCACCCTCATGAATCGTCCTGACACCGGTCTGCCCAATCATTTCGAACTGCTCGCCACCGATGGCGCCGCGCGCGCCGGCCGCCTGACCACGCCGCACGGTGTGGTGCGCACGCCCGCCTTCATGCCGGTCGGCACCGCCGGCGCGATGAAGGGCATGCACTGGCGCGAGGTGCGTGAGGCCGGTGCCGACATCGTGCTCGGCAACACCTATCATCTGATGCTGCGTCCCGGCGCGGAGCGGATCGCGGCGCTGGCCGGCTTGCAGACATTCACCGGCTGGAACGGCCCGATGCTGACGGATTCCGGCGGCTTCCAGGTGATGTCGCTGGCGGATTTGCGCAAGGTCAGCGAGCACGCCGTCACATTCCGTTCGCATATCGACGGCGCCAAGGTCGAGTTGTCGCCGGAGCGCTCGATCGAGGTGCAGCGTTTGCTCGGCTCCGACATCGCCATGCAGATGGACGAATGCGTGCGGCTGCCCGCCGAGCGCGCCGACATCGACCGCGCGATGCAATTGTCGCTGCGCTGGGCCGAGCGGAGCAAGCGCGCCTTCGAGAGCGCGCCCGAGGGCTACATGCTGTTCGGCATCGTGCAGGGCGGCGACATACCGCAGCTTCGCCATGCCAGTGCGCAGGGCCTCATCGAGATCGGTTTCCACGGCTATGCGATCGGCGGCCTCGCCGTCGGCGAGCCGCAGGCCGTGATGCTGGCGATGATCGAAGAGACCGCGCCGCTGCTGCCGAGGGAGCGGCCGCGCTATCTGATGGGCGTCGGCACGCCGGACGACATGCTCCAGGCGGTCAAGCGCGGCATCGACATGTTCGATTGCGTGATGCCGACGCGCAATGGCCGGCATGGCGTTGCGTTCACACGCTTCGGCCAGGTGAATTTGCGCAACGCCCGCCACGCCGACGATCCGCGTCCGCTCGACGAAGAGAGCTCGTGGCCGTCGGCGCGCACCTACGCGCGCGCCTATTTGCACCACCTCGTCAAGTCGGGCGAGACGCTGGGTGCGATGCTGCTGTCCGAGATCAATGTCGCTTATTACCAGTTCCTGATGCAGGGCATCAGGGACGCGGTCGCACGGGGAACGTTCGAGGAGTTCTATCAGCGTACGTGCGAGGACTGGGCGAGGGGCGACATCGCCCCGCGCTAGCTCGACTGCACAGGGTCAGTTGCACACGAAATGTTGCTTGACGGCATGCTTGGTCACGAAGCCATAGCCGCAATTGTCGCAGGTCCAGAGATAGCTGATCACGTGGTCCGACACGTATGCTGAAGCTTCGGCTGCGACCATGGAGTCGGCGCAGACGGGACAGGTAGGCAACGCGCTACAACGCGGATAGCGGTGGTGTGTGACGGTCGACAACACTTCAGCGACTGCTGACATCGTGGTGACCTTCCTGCTTCGAGACGTAAGTCTAACATAAGCAGAATCAGTTGACGAGGTCGCAACACAAATGCGTTGGTTTTCTGATAATTAAAGCTCACGCGATTTTGCGATGCAGCGTATTTAACATGTTGCCGCAATGTCGCTTGCCTGTCGTCGCAGGCTGTCTGTAACTGCGCAAGAGACGTGACAGAAGCGCAAATTGCACGGAGTTCATCATGGACGCATCGTCCAGCACGGGTGCAGCGCACCAACCCGGCCGCGGCCGGATCTACGACTCGATCGTCGATGCTTTTGGCGACACGCCGGTCGTTCGCCTGCGACGGCTGCCGGCCATGCACGGCGTCAACGCGACCATTTTGGCAAAACTTGAATACTTCAATCCGGCCGCCAGCGTGAAGGACCGCATCGGCGCGGCCATGATCATCGCCATGGAGAAGGCCGGCATCGTCAAGCCCGACACCG
Source organism: Bradyrhizobium sp. LM2.9 (assembly GCF_054056555.1). NCBI lineage: Bacteria > Pseudomonadati > Pseudomonadota > Alphaproteobacteria > Hyphomicrobiales > Nitrobacteraceae > Bradyrhizobium > Bradyrhizobium sp. LM2.9. The sequence goes on along the minus strand of NZ_JBSRYJ010000002.1, from coordinate 2,166,747 downwards.
TGCTGATCGAGCCGACCTCCGGCAATACCGGCATCGCGCTGGCCTTCGTCGCGGCGTCGCGCGGCTACAGGCTCAAGCTAGTCATGCCGGAGTCGATGTCGATCGAACGGCGCAAGATGCTGGCCTTTCTCGGCGCTGAGCTCGTGCTGACACCGGCGGCGCAGGGCATGAAGGGCGCGATCGCGACGGCCGAAGAGCTGTTGAAGACGACGCCGAATTCGGTGATGCCGCAGCAGTTCAAGAATCTCGCCAATCCCGAGGTGCATCGCCGTACCACCGCGGAGGAGATATGGAACGACACCGGCGGCAATATCGATTTCTTCGTCGCTGGCGTCGGCACCGGCGGCACCATCACCGGCGTCGGCCAAGTGCTCAAGCCGCGCAAGCCCTCGCTGCGGGTGGTCGCGGTCGAGCCCGAGGAAAGTCCGGTACTGTCGGGCGGCCAGCACACGCCGCACAAGATCCAGGGTATCGGCGCCGGCTTCGTCCCCGACATCCTCGACCGTTCTGTGATCGACGAGATCGTCAAGATCAACTCGACGACGGCGATCGAGGCCTCCCGCGCGCTGGCGCGGCATGAGGGTATTCCTGGCGGCATCTCCTCCGGCGCTGCCATTGCGGCTGCGCTACAGATCGGCAAGCGGCCGGAAGCTGCGGGAAAAACCATCCTGGCTATAGTGCCGTCCTTCTCCGAGCGGTATCTTTCGACGGCACTGTTTGAGGGAATCTAGGACATGGCTGATCAACCACCGAGGCGGCCGCGCACGCTCGGCGATGCCAGGACCGAGGCCGAGGCGGCGTTCAAGAAAGTGACGACCAAGGTCGCAGTGGCGCCGCCGAAGCAGAACGTAGCCCCGGGGGTCAAGGAGCAGGTCACGCTGCGGATCGATCAGGACGTGCTGGAGCATTTCCAGGCAGGTGGACCCGGCTGGCAGGACCGCATCAACGACGCGTTGCGGAAAGCCGCTGGGAAGTAGGCGCCAGCTGGCTGAGGGACTCGCAACGAAAAAGCCCGGCGCGAACCGGGCTTTTGTGCTTGCGATCTGGTCCTCGCCTCAGCGGCGGAACATGCCGCCCATCATGCCGCCGACGACACCGCCGACGAAGGCCGCGCCGGGATCGCCGCCGCCGCTGCGATGCTGGGCCGGTGCGCTCGGGGCAGGGGCGCTGGCGCGCCGGGCTGGCTTCGCGCTTTCGTCGCTCGCCGTCGGCGTGGCGGCCACGATCTCGGAGAGCAGGGCCTTGTGCTGGAGCTTGTTGAGATAGCCGGTCGACGGATAGCCACGTGCCGCCTGCCAGCGCTTGAGCACCGTACGGGTGTCGTCGCTGAAGGCACCGCTGACCTTGATGTCGAAGCCGAGCCCCGTCAGGCGGCGCTGCACGTCGCGGCGCTGACCTTTGTCGAGGCCGATCTGGTCCTCGGTCAGCTGGCTGGCGTCGTCGGTGAAGGTCGCGGGATCGACACCGGCGTTCAGGTTACGGGTCGTCGTCGACGGGCCGCTCTTGATCGCGGCGAGCCGCGCCAGCGCCAGCGCCTTGAACTGGCCGTTTGGGTAGGCGGAGAGGTAGGCGTTGAGTTCTTCCGGCTTGTTGCTCTCCTTGACCGAGCGCCAGTATTCGAGCTCGACACCGTCCGAATTGCCGCCGGTCGCCGCAGGCACGACGCCAGCCGCCGTCGGTGCCGCATTGGCAACCTGGGTCGTGGGCGCCTGGTTGAGATACACTGCGCCAATCAGATTGGTGTGGCCCCAGGGCAGCTGACCCTTGTGGGTCTCCTCGTTGACCTGGGCGCGCACCGACGTCATCGCCTGCTGGATCTCGATACCAGGCTTGGTGATGTTGTCGATCAGCGCACGGGTGAACGGGCTGTTGTTGCCCTCCTGGCCGTCGAGCGCGGTCTGGCCCGGGCCGGTGGCGAACGCGATCAGCGTGCCTTCGCCGGACTTCATCTCGGCAAGACCGCTCTGCACGTTGACGCTGCGGGTCGCGGAGTTCGACTTGATCTTGGCAGCGAACGGATTGTCGCGGCAGGCATCGAGGAAGACGAGCTTGACCTTGGCGTCGCCCATGGTCTGCTCCAGCGTCAGGTCGATGTTGATGGCGGCACCGAGCTTGACGTCCATCTCCGATTTGATGTCGGCGTCAACCGGCAGGAGATAGTTGGAGCCGCCGACCGCGATGCCGTGACCGGCATAATAGAACACTGCGACATCGGAGCCCTGCGCCTTGCGGCCGAAGTCCAGCAGCTTCTCCGTCATCTGGTCGCGGGTGAGGTTTGAACCTTCGATCACATCGAAGCCGACATTGCGCAGCGTCGCCGCCATCGCCTTGGCGTCGATCGGCGGGTTCGGTAATTGCGCGACATTCTTGTAGGTGCCGTTGCCGACGACGAAGGCAACACGGCGGTCGGCCTTCGCGGCGCTGACCGACAACGCCATGCACATCAGCGAAGCGAGGAGGGTGAGAGTGCGCATCTGAAATCCCCAACAGAATCGAATTGCAGGCAGCAACAAATTGGCAGCAAACCTACACGAAATCGCCCGGCTCCGTGCAAGCAAAACGACCGTCACCCGTTGCTTGGCGGCGGACTGTTGCATGAGCGAATGCCCGTCCAACGTGATCCAAATCACACGGCCACTTTGTTTTGTCGCGCGAGGCCGGGCGAGGTTCACTGCGCGCGGGCGGGAACTGCTGAAGCCGGCTTCAAATTCAGGAGATTACCGCACAGGATCAGCGCCGCGCCGAATATGGTCCAGGCATCGAGCCGCTCCGAATAGAGCAGCCAGCCGACGGTTGCCGTGAGTGGAACCCGCAAAAAGTCCATCGGCACCACGATGGTCGCATCTGCGTACCTGAGCGCGCTGGCGAGGCAGTAGTGCGAGAAAGTGCCGCACACGCCGATGACGAAGAGCCAGCCCCACAGCGAGGCCGACGGCCAGGTCCAGACATAGAGCGTCGGCAGCAGGCCCACGACAAACTGCACCACAATCATCCAGAACAGGATCGACAATGCGCTCTCCGTCCGGGTCAGCGATTTCGCCAATATCATGGAGATGCTGAAGCCGATCGCGGCCCCCAGCGCGATCAACTGGCCCGGATTGATCTCGCCGGTGGCGGGCCGCACGATCATGACGACGCCGACGATGCCGAGCGCGATGGCGGCGATCTTCCAGACGCTCATGTGTTCGGACAGGAAAGTTGCGGCCAGCAGCGCCGTCCAGATCGGCATGGTGAATTCAATTGCCACCACCTGGCCGATTCCGATCAGCGTCAGTGCGTAGAACCAGCCGAGCTGTGCGAAATAATGGACCCCGTTGCGCGCGAGGTGCTGGGGCAGGCGCTTGGTCGCGACCGCCTTGAAGCCTCCGGCCCGGTAGATGATCGGCAGGAGGAGCGTGAACCCGATCACCGAGCGCACTTCCATGATTTGAAAAACATTCAGCTCGCGCGTGGTCTCGCGCCCGGCCACCGCCATGACCAGCATCAGCGACAGCCAGCCGGCCATCCACAGGGCAGCCATCGTTTTGGACGGTGTCGTGTTCATCGGCGCTGGTGTGGGAGGCGAGGGTCCTGAGGGAGGGCCGGTATCGGCGACATCGCCGCCGTTTGCAACGGCCAAATCTGCGGATGCAGCGATGCAGGGCGGCGTGCTAAGGCATCAGCGACCAAGGACTAAAAACGGAAGGGCTTCGCTCATGCAGATATTGCAGCCGGCCGAGTGGAAAAAACCGCGCGGCTTTTCCCATGGTGTCGTGGCCGAGGGGCCGGGCCGCTGGGTGGTGCTGGCCGGGCAGACCGGCGGCGACGAGACCGGCAATTACGCGCCTGACATGGCGGCGCAGGTCGGGGCCGCGCTGAAGCGGATCATCAAGCTCCTGGGCGAGGCCGGCGCCGGCCCCGAGCACATCGTCCGCCTGACTTGGTACCTGACCAGCCGCAGCGAATATGAGGCAGCCGGGGCCGGCATCGGCGCGGCCTGGAAGGAAACGCTGGGGCGCAATTTCCCGCCCTCGACCTTGCTCTACATCGGCGGTCTCGTGGACGACCGGGCCAAGGTCGAGATCGAGGTCACGGCGTTCGTGCCGAACGCAAAAAAAAACGACCCGGCGAGGTCGCCGGGTCGATTGTAATTTGCTTGTATCGGCTTAGCGCGTCAGCGAGATGTTGGCGCCGCGGAACTGGCTGTCGGCGCGCATCGTGACGATTTGCTTGTTGCCGATCGTCTTCAGCGAGATGTTGGCGTTGAAGCCGGCGGCGGAGGCGACCAACTCGTAGTTTCCTCCGGCGCCGCGGCCCGAAAGCGAGCCAGAGATGTTGCGGCTGGCCTCGGACCAGCTGCCGGCGATGGCGCTGCCTTCAGCCCTGACGTTGGCGCCGAGGTTGAACTTGTAGGCGTCGCTGGCACAGGTCAGCGCCATCTCCATCGTCGGTCCGATCGGGATGTATTTGGCCCGGCAGCGAATCCGCTCGCTCGAGCCGTCATCCAGGGTGACCGTGCCGGAGCCACTCCAGCTGCCCGCAAGCGGGGCGAACGGGCCAGACTGCGCCTTGCTCTCAGAGTTCGCAATGCCCGCCGCAAATAAAACGGCGGCCGCGATCAGAAGCCGCCGGCTTAGGCCGGTGGTCCCGAATTGCTTATTGGCGCGATGCTTGCCATCGCCCGCTGCACGGTATGCCTGCAGATGCTCCATTCCACTTTCCCGATCCGGCGTTGCCGCTGAGTTGACCGTTGGCATATGCGCCATTGATCGAAACTTTCACAAGACCCTCCCGGCCGATGGTGCCGGAAACGTTAGCGCCGGGGGCGGTGATCCTGCCGTCGGCAACGGTCAGCAACGAGCTTGCGGTCGGCTCGCAGGAACCGCTCTTGGTGACGATGGTGACCTGCCAATTGCCGTCATAGGGGGTCTGGGCGAAAGCGGGCGCAGCGAGGGTGATAACTGAGACGGCACAGAACGCCGCAATGCGAGCAAAACGCATGAATTTAGTCCTTGAATCTGTCTGATATACTGACGCTTATTGGGACCAAATGTGACGGAAATTTGTTGCAATGCCAAATCGAAAATTGTTCCAGTGGAAACAATGGTTTATTTGCGTTTCCGGCTGCAATTTTCGAAGCAGAATCAACGCCCCTTCACGTTAAGGGTAAACGTCAGGAGAGCGACTCAGGAAAGAGCTGGCGCCAAGGTCGCGAACTGCTCGTCCTGAATCTTGGACGGCAGCGCCTTGTGGACCTTGGCATAGTCGATCACGTCGGCCAGCAATTTGAGCCCGAGCGGGGCAAGTGCGCGCTCCCACAGCTCCCGTGCCGTCTCGCCCTTCTTGACGAAGCACCATTCCTGGGCGGCGATGGCGCCGGCGTCCATGCGGTCGGCGAGGTGATAGATCGTGCCGCCGGCGATCGGATCGCCTTCCTTGATAGTCCATTCCACGGCGGCCTTGCCGCGATGGCGCGGCAGCAGCGAGGGATGATAGCCGATTCCGCCCAGCTTCGCCGCGGCGAGCGCGTCCTTGCCGATCCGGGCATGGCTGTGCGCGGTGACGATCAGATCGGTGTCGGGGGCGATCTCGGAGGCCACCACCAGCTTGGGGTCGGCCTGGACCACGACGTCGATGCCTGCGGCCCGGGCTGTCGCGGCGAGGCGATCCTCCGCGTCGGCCACTACGACCCGAACGATCGAGACACCGTGCTCCCGGAACATGTTCAGGGTGGTCACGCCGAAATGGCGGGAGCCGACGAGGGTAATGCGCATGGGGGTCCGATCCGTCTCGCAACTGCGTCATCCCCCGATACCATGTCCGGACGTCCTGTCACCACCCGCGCGGCGTTTGCGCCGGTTATCAACAATGCACCGGGGCCCAGATGCGCGATAAATTCGTCGATTGCGGAGCCGGCCGGTCCGGTGCTTCCATGGGCGCTTGGCACCGGCTTGGAGCGAGCGCATGCGAAGTGCGTGGCTTGTCCTTCTCGCGGCACTGATCGCGACCACTCCGGCACGCGCCGGCGGACCACTCTATCCGGCGGTCCCGCCTGAGGTTGGGGTGGCGCCCTTCATCGGCCCGACCTGGGACACCTATCGCTGCGCGGAAGGGCCGGTGACCAATTTCTAGAGCCGCCGGCACTCTATCGCGGCTACGCGTACCGGCCGTATTACCGCTACAGCGCCTACCTCAGGCTGCCGCGTACATACTTCTGCATCACGGACTAGCGTTGCCGCGCCGCCACGGTCGGACGGCAAGTGATGGATATGCCGGTTCCTGTGTTTCGTTTTTAACATACGGGACCCCGGTTTGCCGATAGAACATGGACCGACCGGGGCTGGCGAAATTTCAACCCGTATCCGTTTTCGAACCCGGCTTTGGCCGCTGGCATGATCGCCAGCGGCTTTTTCGTGCCGGGCCATCACGAAATCATCGGACGGTAATACGATCTCAACCAGCTTGGCGTATCGACGAATTCGTCGCGGATTTGTATTGCGTACCGCGACACCGAAATTGTCCCGCCGGCGTGGTGCGCCGTGCGGGCTTTTTTGCCGGGACCGATTTCATGCCGAGCGCGATTGAGCAGATCGTCGACGTCTACGTCCGACTGAAGAACCGGCGCGGCCTCGACCAGCTGATGATGCACAGACAGCGGCTCGCGGTCGACCTGAAGAGCAGGTCCGGCTACGATTTCAGCCTGCCGATCGGTCAGATCGACGATGAGATCGCGATCATCGAGGCCGGCCTCAGCCGGCTCAAGGCTGAATCCGCGGACGTCGGCGCGACGCATCCGATCTGACGCGCTCAGTCGCGCCGGCCGCCGTCGATGACGGTGAACAACGGCCGTGCCGTGGTCGGCTCGACCAGCAATTCCTCCACCAGCGCAGTCGCCGCATCGACATATTTGCGAGTCGGCTTGTCGAGGGCGCGTGCGGCCTCGTCGTCAAGCGCGACCTTTGCGGACTCGACCAGCTTGCGCATCCGCGCCGCATGATCATCGCCCGCCGTCAGCGTCGCGCGGGCCAGCGAGCGCAGCACGAACAGCTCGCCCTCGAGGCGGAGCAGGCGGTCATTGAGTCTGGTGAGGACGGCGTTGAGATCGGCCATGGCGCGCGTTCGTTGCGGAAGATCCATCCTGCTCTAGCGGTGATCGGTGAACGGAGTCCAAACGGCATCGGCGCAATTGGGCCGATCTCCCTCAAGTCTCGGTCCGCGCCAGATAGTCGCGCGCGAAGGCGAGATACCAGTCGAGGCAGGCGGGATTGGCCATCGCCTCCCTGTTGATGACCTTCTCGACGGGCTGGCCGAGCAGCAGCTTCTTGATCGGCAGCTCCTGCTTCTTGCCCGAGAGCGTGCGCGGAATCTCGGCGACTGCGAAAATTTCGTTCGGCAGGAATCGCCGGGAGAGGCCAGCCTCGATCGCCTTGTTGATCCTCGCCCGCATCGCGCCGTCGAAGGCGACGCCGTCGCGCAGTACGACGAACAGCGGCATGTAGCTGTCGCGGCCGAGATATTCGAGATCGACGACGAGCGAGTCCAGCACCTCCGGCAAGGCTTCGATCGCGGAGTAAAGTTCGCTCGTACCCATGCGCAGGCCGTGCCGGTTGATGGTGGCATCGCTGCGGCCATAGATGATGCAGGAGCCGTCCGGGTCGACCTTGAGCCAGTCGCCGTGCCGCCACACCGGCCCGCGGCCGCTGCCGTCGAAATTGTCCGGATAGGTCTCGAAATAGCTCGCGCGATAGCGCACATCGCCCTTGTCGTTCCAGAAATAGAGCGGCATCGACGGCATCGGCTCGGTGCAGACGAGCTCGCCGACCTCGTCGATGACGGCCCGGCCCTGGTCGCTGAAGGCTTCCACGGCAGCACCCAGCAGACGGCACTGCATCGCGCCCGGCGTCTGCGGCAGTTCGCGGTTGCCGCCAATGAAGGCCCCGGCGAAATCGGTGCCGCCGGAGATGTTGGCCCACCAGATATCGGCCTGGGCCTTGCTGCCGTTGGTCTTCGAGAGCGCCGCGAAGCGGTTGTTGAACCAGGCTTGCGTGTCGGCATTGAGCGGAGAACCGGTCGAGCCGAGACAGCGCAATCGCGACAGATCACCGGCGGCGAGGTCGATTTCGGCCTTGGCGCAGTTGGCGAAGAACGCCGCGCCCGCACCGAAGAAGGTCGCTTTCGACTGCGCGACGAAGCGCCACAGCGTGGTCCAGTCCGGCTTCTCCCTGGCGCCGCCGGGACTGCCGTCGAAGATGCAGCAGATGGTGCCATTGAGCAGGCCGCCGACCTGGCTGTTCCACATGATCCAGCCGGTCGAGCTGTACCAGTGATAGCGCTCGCCGAACGAGTTCTCGTGATAGGAGCAGCCGAGATCGTTGTGCAGTCCCAGCAGCGCCAGCACCACGATGACGATGCCGCCATGGCCGTGCACGATCGGCTTCGGCAGGCCCGTGGTGCCGCTGGAATAGACGATCCAGAGCGGATGGTCGAACGGCAGCCAGGCCGGTTCGAACGTGTCGATCGCCGCACTTGTCCTTGCAAGGATATCGGCGAGCAGGGCGTCCGGCGCTGCGGGTGCGACGGTCTCGCTGTGCAGGATGACGTGCTCGACCGTCGGCAGCGATCGCCGCAGCTCGGCGAGGACGTCTTTGCGATCGTGCAGTCGACCGGCATAGGTGACGGCGTCGCAGGCGATCAGCACTTTCGGCTCGATCTGCTTGAAGCGGTCGATCACGGCGGGGGCCGCCATATCGGGCGCGCAGACGCTCCAGATCGCGCCGATGCTGGCGCTCGCCAGGAACGCGATGATGGTCTCGGGGATGTTGGGCAGGTAGGCAGCCACGCGATCGCCGGGCTTGATGCCTTTTTCTTTCAGATGCAGCGCGAGCGCTGCCGCCTTGCGGCGCAGCTCCGGCCAGCTCGTCTCTTTAAGCTTGCCGTCCTCGCCGCTGCTGACAATCGCGGGCAGGCCGGCGGCGTCGGCCGCGTCCACATGACGAAACACCTGCCGGGCATAGTTGACCTGGGCGCCGGGAAACCAGACCGCGCCGGGCATCTTGCGCTCGGTGATGACGGCCTGGAACGGCGTCGGCGATTGCAGATCGTAATAATCCCAGATGCTGCGCCAGAAGCCGTCGAAATCGCGCACCGACCATTGCCGCATGTCCTCGTAGCTGGCGAAGGTGAGGCCGCGCTGCTCGGCGAGCCAGGTGCGGTAGAGGGCGATCTGGGGAACGAAAGCTGCGGTCATTGCGTGCCGGCTTCAGTTGTGGGGAAGGTGAGTTTATCTGTTGCGGCGGAGTAGCAGAAGCCGCACTTCGCGCAGGCAGCGTTGACGGCAGTAGCGGGCTGCGTCCGCCAGGGACACGTTTGAGTGGCGTAACGCGACTGCTTCAACGGGTTCGTCGTTTCAACCTACCGCCCCACGTCTGCCCAGCGCCTTCCGAACACCGGCGGCTTGGTCTTCACCGCTTCCCAGCCAAAGAAATGATGCTTGCCGGACCAGGTGTGCACCACGCCGCTACAGATGCTGCACTTGTAGCTGCCGGAATGCGCTTCGGCGTGCTCTTCCCTCGTCGCGGTGTAGTTCATGCTGCAACCCGCGCAGGTGAATTCTTCAATCGTCCAGATGCTGTTGGCCATTGCACCGAAAGTGGTTTGGGGGACCTCAATGAAAGCGTAGGTGCACGGCTTTGCATCGGCGTAAACCCGCCGGCCGAAATCCGGTTAATCGTCGTTAGCCAAACCGCCTCCGCCGGAGCGGGCCCTGTCGCCGACGCCATACGCGTAGCGCCAATAGCCCGGTGCGGCGTTTCGCTTCAGCGAAAAGTGGGCGCCGCGGTGAATTCCCGTGTGTGCGACAGGATCTCTGGGGCGGCGCGCCATGCTCTCGGAATGCCGAATGGCCCGATGCGTTCCTAATCGCCAGGCTCGGGCTGGACCGGTCGTCTTGACGCCGGATGCGCGGCTGGCAATAACGCTGGACCGAGCAAGTGCCGGAACCCGCGTCAATGCCGCAAGGAAAGCCGTGCCCGTGAAAAGTCTCCGTCAACTCCTGACGGGCGAGGACATCATCCAGCTCGTGATCCGGGTCGGCCTGCTCGGCCTGTTGATCATCTGGACCTTCCTGATCATCCGCCCCTTCGTGCCGATCCTTGCCTGGAGCGGCGTGCTCGCGGTCGCGTTCTACCCGGCCTTCAGCTGGGTCGCCAAGATCCTCGGCGGCCGGCCCAAGACCGCAGCGGCGATCCTGACCCTGATCACGCTCGGCATCGTCATTGGCCCTGCGACCTGGCTCGGCATCAGCGCAGTAGATGGCGTGCGCGAGCTGGCGCGCCAGCTCGGCACCGGCGACCTCGCGCTTCAGTCGGCGCCCGAGCGGCTCAAGTCGTGGCCGCTCATTGGCCCCTGGCTATTCGACCTCTGGGAGCAGACCTACAACAACATCCGCGCGGTGCTGCACGAGGTGGCGCCGTATCTCCAGCCGTTGGCGGGACCGTTGCTTGGGCTCGCGGGAGACGCCGGCGTCGGCACGCTGCAGTTCCTGGTCTCGGTGTTCGTGGCCGGCTTCCTGTTTCCGCACGGGCCGCGGCTGGTTGCGGCCGGCCGCGGCTTCCTGTTTCGCATCGTGCCCGAGCAGAGCGAGCATTTCCTGGGGCTCGCGGGCGCCACCATCCGCGCCGTGGCGCAGGGCGTGATCGGCGTCGCGATCGTGCAGGCGCTGCTGGCCGGAATCGGCTTCAAGCTCGCCGCCGTGCCGAGCGCAGGCCTGCTCGCCTTCATCGTGCTGCTGCTCTCGATCGTGCAGATCGGCGCCTTCCTGGTGCTGCTGCCGGTGATCATCTGGATCTGGACCGCCAAGGACGTTACCACGGCGCTGCTGCTCACCGTGTTTCTCGTCCTCGTCGGCTTCCTCGACACCATGTTGAAGCCGCTCGTCATGGGGCGCGGCCTGACCACGCCGACCATCGTGATCTTCGTCGGCGTGATCGGCGGCACGCTCGCCCACGGCATCGTCGGCCTGTTCATCGGGCCGATCATCTTGTCCGTGGCCTGGGAGATGATGATGGCCTGGATCAGGACGGAGGACCGGGCAGAGGCGGGGGCAAGGGCAGGGGCAGGGGAAGGGGAAAGAGCGGGGCAAAAAGCGGACGAGGCCTGATCTCGGGCCTCGAACGGCGCGATCGGCCTGCCGTAACCCGTCGGACCTGAGGGTCCAGCGGCCTGTGATCAAGCGGCGGGCTGAACTTGTCTATTCGACTAGACAAGTTACCATGGGTCCGATTCTGTTTTCGATTACGGCGGAAATGGCGAAGTCTTCCAAGCTGGTAGCCGCCAAGCGCGGCAAGGTATTGTTGGTCAGACGCCGGTCGGACGGGCTGTGGATGTTCCCGGGCGGCCGCAAGCGCGCGCGCGAGTCCGACAAGGACTGCCTGCGGCGGGAGATCAAGGAAGAGCTGCCCAAACTGAAGCTCGGCCGGATTAGCCTCTGGAAGGAAGTGACGGCCAGGAACAAGCGCTCCGGCCGCAAGATGAGCGATGCGATCTTCATCGCGAAGGGGGCCAAAGGCAGGCTCGCGATCGGCGACAAGAACGAGCTCGACCGCGCCGCCTGGCAGAAGCCGCGCGGCATCCGCCTGACGCCGACCTCGCGCTATATCCGCGACCGCCTGTTTCCGAGGAAGCCCCGGCGGGCGTATAGCTACTCCTCGTCCTCCGACGGCTGCTGCGTCCGTCCGGCGTGGGACCGCGAAGAATTGACACGGGCCTGCGGCGCGGATGCCCTCGCCATTTCGGTTTCGCGCTGCTCCTTGCGGGCCTTGCGCGCGCGCTTCATGGCCTGCTTGACCTGAGGGTTCGGCGAGTCCTCCGCGAAGAACAGCACCACCTCGCAGCTCGGACATTGCCTGGAATAGCCGTCCTGCAACCGTCCGGCGCGATCGCGGAATACGGTCTTGCAGCGCGTGCACTGAATCTGGACGAAACTCATCCGCGGTCGACAATGACTGATGGAAATGGATCGTCAGGTGATCCCAAATGTCTGAAGAAAGCTTGAATGCTTCCGGGACTTCGCCGGCAGGTCTGGCCGCTGAAGGCGGCGACGCAGCGGCCCGTCGCGACAGGCGGCAGGCCGTGATCGTCAAACCGCTCGATCAGCCGCTATTGCTTCGCCGCGATCGTGTCCAGGCATCGGTTGAGATAGGTGGTACGATCCCTCGGCAGCACCTTCTCGAGATCCGCCTTCAACGCGCATTCGCGCTGCCGCATCTGCTCGGCCCGCCGCTTCTCGGCCGCCTCGCGGTATTCGGGAGCAACCTTGTTGGGATCGACGAGGGCCTGCGAGCGGGCGGGAGCGGTAGCAAGCAATGCAATCACGGCGATGAAGATGAACGGTTTCAAATGAGCCTCCTGAAAAAGGCTCATGCTAGCGCGTGGCGTCGAAATGCTCAAACCGCGGTATCCCGTGCTAGCGGTTGTCTTCCGCAGATCGGGCGTGAGTGACGTTCTTCGCGATAAGGCGGCCAGTGGTGCTAGGGCGACAGTGCGCTCAATATACGCGGAATCGTCCACTCATCTGAATGGTGCTGCAGCCGGCGATGGCGCAGCGTGACAAGTTTGGGCGTCACCGCAATTCCGGAGCCGGCTTCGACTACCTGAAGTTTGGCTAAGTAAGTCCGTCACTTCGGGACGTGGTCGATCTTGTGCCCGAGATGCCCGGTGTCGTGATCGCGACGCAACTGGCTCAGCGACGTCTCGTTCAATTGTTGCAACACTTCATTGAGTTCAGTCGTATCCGGATAACCGGCGGCAAAACCCTTTCCGTAGATCTTGCGCAACGTGCCGACCAGCGTGTTGCCGTGCTTCTTGCTGATCGCGCCATCCTTGTCCCGGTGGCGACTATCCAGGCCGTGCTCCTTCATGTGCTTCTCCCTGAGTGGCGTCTGCGCGCCTGGAGGGCAGCGTGCTCCCAAACGAGTTGATTGGCAACGGCATGGCGCGCGGGAGTGGAGGTCGGTTCGCGCTTCCATCTCTTGGCTGTGAAGCTGCGTCGGATTGCGGTTGGACGGTTGGCGTATCACATAGACCCGAGCGGTTGCTTGATGGGAGCCGATACGATGCGCTCTGTTTTGGCCATGGGCCTCTTGATCGTGCTGTGCACGTCTGCAAGCGCCGCAACGGTGCATCATGCCCGTGCGGGCAATCCTGCGACACGCCATCCTGCGGCCGATCGTCCTCGCTCGGACGTGAATTCTCGCGCGCGCTTCGCGGTCCCCGGCTGGAGCGATGAAGCAACGGAGCGATGGCTCAATAGCGCCTCGTCCAACGTCGGCCGGGGCGGATAGCCACGGGGGTGAAAAATTCAGCCGAGCCGTGTGAAGTAGCTCACAAGCGGCTGTCGAGACCGCTGCTATGAAGGCCTCATTGCTTTACCGATTTATATTTCGCTTTACCGATTTATATTTCGAAAACGCCCCAGCGCAGCCACCAGGCGCTGGGGTTTTTCATGTCGATCGACGCGACGGCCGGAGCACGCGAAGCGCGATCGGATGGGCGGGTGCTTTCTGAAAAGTGCCTAAGGCGGGGCGACTAAGCGGCTTCTTCCTCAAACGATGTGTAAACTTGGCCTGCGGGATCAACGATCTGAACGTCCCAGCACCCGTCCGCGATCAGTTCTCGGGCCTTCTTGAGGGCGGCGGGCGAGGGATACCCGCTTGAGACTGACGACGCCTGCCGTGTCGAAACCGTTGATTTCAAACATGCCGCTCCTCCGATTTTCTCGAATCCTACACTTTTCGGGGCAGTTGTCTGTAGCTTTGTAGCGGTTCAGGGCAGGCTGTTCCATTATCGAGACGCAAAGCATTCGCTTCGGAGAACCGGAACTTGACCTGAAAAAGTCGGGCCTGTCCTGAACTCAAATGGGTGCAGAGTTACCGCAATTCTATCGCATGGACCCCGTACTCGGCCGGGGTGAGGGGGCATGCCAGGCGGGCAAGCCGCTAACGTGGAATTAATCCGAAAAGCCCACAATTTTAGGCAGTTGTAGGTGGGTGTTGCGTAGAGGAGGCGTCGCGAGGACGTTCCGGCGGCGGCATCCTTTTGCTCGCTCATTTGAGGTCAATGCAATGACCGCGACTTTCGAAACGCAAGGCCTCGTCGAACAACTCGACCCCGCAGCACTTGCAGCCGCAGTCGCGGCACACGAACCCGCAGCCCCGGAAGCTACCGCACTGATCAAGCGGTCCAGCCGGAAATCAGTGGTGGCACTGGCGGTGTGTGCCTTGGTCATCAATGGCTCGGCGGCTGTCTATACATCGCCCTCTGATTTTCCATTGCTGAATATCAGCAGTTTGGCGGAGCTGCTTCCGCGTCAAGAAGCTTCCATGCCAAAACCGGATCCGGTTGTCGCTGCCTTGAAGGATATTCAATCGACCCAGCATCAGCACACGGCTTCGCTGCAGGAGAACAATTACTCACTGCAGCAAAATGCGGCTCTGCAGCAGCAGGATGCAATTGTACTTCTTTCTCTGCGACAGAGCATCACGGATGAACGGGTCGATGTGAAGAAGATATCTTCGCAGCTAGCTACGCTTATCGCGAAGATCGACTCGCTGCAGAATACAATGATGTCGGACGTCACGTCCTCCATTCGAAGAGCGCATGCTCGCTACGGACTGTCCGCAGCGATACGCAAGCGGATGGCTCGGCAATCGAAATCTGCCGGGCCCGTTTCGGTTGGAGGAGCTCCCCTGAGCACGCCAGCTACAGTTTCGGCCCCGGAAAGCTGAAGGTAGGTCAAGCAAATCAATTGGGGCTGTGTGCTGCGCTATCCCGGCCCGGGCTCGCACTGACGGGGCATTTTTAGCCCAGCCCGAAATTATGCCGGCGGGCCGCTGATGTGGGCCCCCGCATTTCCCGGAACGAATGACGCGACGCTAGTAGCGCGGGTAATAGCCCGGCGCGTACCTTGGATCGCCATACCTCTGAGATCGATAGTAGCCATAGCCCCGCGGCGGATCGTCAGGGATTGGCCTGGCATAGACGCCGGGCGCCTTGTACGCGTTGGGATAGCAACGGCCGTTGGAGTAGTTGAAGTCATATCCGTGCGGACAGCCGCCGTCTGGACTGCCGCGAAACTGGACCTGTTGGAGCGGGGCCGGCTGGGGAGCGGATACGCCAATTTGGAGGGCGAGGGCCGCACCGGCGATAGCTGCAAGCATGTCTATGTCCTCCGTGTAACTCCCCGATCAACCATATGGCTATTACGAGTAATGGTCGCTGAATTGGGCATTCATCAACCATTCACTTTTGGGTGCGGTTCACTCCGAACGGTTCGAAGATTACACACCATGGTGTCGGCGAGGCGCTGATGAAGCGGAGGCGCAGAACCACCGAAGGGGCGACCGGCACCGCCACTCGGCATGTTAATGACGAAAGTCCGTCCGCCTGCTTTCTCATGTTCGCGGGCGGGGGCCACCCTCGGGAGGAACCGCGGCGCGCGTCGCTCGTTCGCTAGGGCCTTGTGGCGTATCGGCCTGATGCGGGAAGGTGTCTTCGGCCTCGGGTTGTCCCTGAGGCTGCTTTTTTGCCTGAAGCCCGCCGGTCCATGTGCGCTGGCCTTAACCTAATTTTAGGAAACAATTGTACGGCGGCGCCACGTTGGATAGAACAAATCCTGTCAGCGTCAGTTGCGTCCGAAAGTCATGATTACGTACAAGCAGTACCATATCGAACGATTTGAGCACGGGCCCAAGCGCTGGGTTGCTCGCATCACGCGGACAGACGGCCAGAACATCCGCACGATTCTGCCGGCGTCTGAGCTCCCCTACCTCGATACGAAGCCGACAGCGTCCGCCGAGGAAGCTGAGGAGCTTGCCAAGGAAGGCATCGACTTCGGCGGCGTGGTCTAGGGTCTGTTGGGATTCATCTGGAGTTTATCGCGGCCGCGGCCAGATAGATCATTGAAGTGAAGCTCTGGTCGGTCTTGTCGGCGCGCATTGCGATGCGCTTGAATTCCTTGAGCTTGCCGAAGAAGTTCTCGATGAGATGCCGCCATTTGTACATCTCCTTGTCGATGGCGAGAGGCTGTGCACGGCGCGGATGCTGGGAGATGACGACTTTGGCGCCACGCGCTTCGAGTTCGGCGATGATGGCGTTGCTATCGAAGGCCTTATCAGCGATCAGCGCGTTGAAGGCCAATCCCTCGATGAGCGGCGGCACGCCCACCGTATCGAAACGCTGTCCCGGCAGGAGCACGAAGCGCACGAGATTGCCGAGCGCATCGGTGAGCGCCAGAATTTTGGTGGTCATGCCGCCTTTCGAGCGGCCGATCGCCTGGCTTTGCGTCCCCCTTTTGCGCCCTGACCGTGGCGGTGGACCTTGATGATGGTGGCGTCGACCATGGCGTATTCCATGTCGGGATCGTCGGAGATGGCCTCGAACAGCCGCTTCCAGACATCCGCCTTCACCCAGTCGCGAAAGCGCGTGAATGTGCTATTCCAGTGGCCGAACATCGCCGGCAGATCCCGCCAGGGACTGCCGGTTCGGGCGATCCACAGAACGGCCTCGACAAACAATCGGTTGTCCTTGCCGCTGCGGCCCGGATCTCCCGGCTTGCCAAGACAATGCGGCTCCATCTTCGCCCATTGGGCGTCAGTCAAAACGAATCGGTCCATCCCAAGCTTGAATCACAACCAAGCCCCGATGAGAATCCTGAATCCCAACAGACCCTAGTCCGTCGTCGCCGGTCTCCTGACTTTCATTCGCGAACTCGCTTGATCGCCTTCAACCTGTACGCCGTCGGAAAGCGACGATTCTTTGCTCTTGCTGCCACAGATCATCCCCGAAATGAGCCGCGCCGAGCTATAGATCACTTGATCTTTGCTTTGGATCAACGGGATCGCCTTCGTTCGATCCTGCGCGCAAGAGACTCCAATTCCTCGGTTGACGCCACATCAAGCAACAACTAGAAAGCACGCTTTCCGATTGAAGAATATGCATGCGGACCAGGGTCAATTTTGCACACACGGATGATCGAGGTGCGCGTACTATAAAACTGGCTTCGTGGACTATTATCGTTGTCGTGCCGGCCGTGTTCATCCTGAAGCTGCTAGGACTGGCGCTATATGCGATCCCCGAATCCGATGATTTTTGTTTCTTCTATGCGAACAATCATCATGGCATCGTGGGATCAGTGTCGGGTGTTCTACAACTCGGCCATAGGGCGTATCACGCCGTTGCTGCTGATGCAGCTTCCTGCCGTCCTACGCACCTCGACAGGCATAGATCTTTTCATCTGCTACGTCCTGACCATGGTTGGTTTCATGGTGGCGTTCGTTGCGGCGATGATATTTCTTGCGCGACGGATCCAGTCGGACACAACTCTCTTGCAGCAGATTGCGCTCGGGCTGGCGTTCGCGGCTGTGCTCGCGAGCGAGGCACCGAGCCTGCACCAGATGTTCTATTGGTTACCAGGTGTCGCCTGTTACACCGTTCCTGCGGCGATCGTCGTCTTGGTGTTTGCTGAGCTCATAAACGCGGCGGAAAATGGATTGAATCTCTCTCGCGCATCGACCGCGCTGATGGCCCTCGGTGGTTTAGTCGCGGCTATGTGCAATGAGTTCACGGCGGTTTGGCTAATAGGTATCGTCTCCTGCTCGCTGTTGGCTCGCTGGGTGTTTGACCAACGCCTTCAGGTGGATGCACATTTGTGGGTTGTTCTCGCGACCGTCGCCGGTCTCGCCGTCGTGTTGTCGGCGCCCGGAAATTCCGTGCGCATGAGTCAGTTTCCGATGGCGGGTGATTTTTTGAACTCGTTGAAGGAGGCCCTTCTTTTCGGCTTGATTGGCTTGGGGCGCCTGTTCAGCGAGCCTGCGACGGGGACGTGGCTTCTGTTCGTTGTGTTGGTCACAACCGTATTGCCACAACCGAATTACGTGAGTTCGAGAAACAGAAAGGTTTTAGCCGCAGGAGTCGCGCTCATTGGTCTAGGCGGCGCATATTTCGGATATTTTGTACACCAATATGCGACGGGGAACCGTCTTGTGGGGAGGGCGCAGAATGAGGTGCTGGTCTTTGTGCTGTTCAGCCTGACGATGAGCGCCGCGCTTTTTGCCCGAGCGTATCGCGACCGAATTTGCAAGCTAGTCACCGCGTCATCAGTCATGGGTGTTGCCGTGCCTTTGATATTCGGCGCCAGCTTGGCAGTAGCGTTGCACTACAGCAAAGTCGGCATGCAGATTCGGTCGGAGCGAGACGGCTTTAGCGTGTTCTGGCTCGAAAGCATGGAACGTCATGCGCGCCTGACCCTGTCTCCTGAGCAGAGGCTGGTGGTTGCGCAGCACACGGCTCACCCGACGACGTTGATGAACAGCGATGTGACCGACAACCCCGGCCGGCTCCCGAACGACTGCATCGCGCGCTTCTACCAAAAGGAGAGCATCGTAGCGGGGCCCGCGGGTACGCCTAGCGTGCAACGCGCTGACTAGGCCAATGGCAGGAAGTCGTAACCCGACGGCTGCGCGGTGACCACGTAAGCCGCGGCCTCTGGGACTAGCCGTTGTAGGCCGCCGCTGCGAAGCCCGTGGCCTACGCCGGCTACCGTTCCGCACGATCGGCACCACATCGACGGGCTCGCGTGCATTGGAGCGCATCTGTCTGGATCCGGCGGCCGGCTGGGCCATGCCGCAGGAGCGGGCAGGCTCGAGACCATGGCCGGCAACTACCACGCTGCGATCGAGGCAGACAATGCGTCTGCAGACACGGTACAGAGACAGTGCTTTTTGGGAGTATTGGAAATTTGTAATAAGTTATTGATTTTGCTTGGTGAGCGCGCTGGGGCTCGAACCCAGGACCCCGTGATTAAAAGTCACGTGCTCTACCGGCTGAGCTACGCGCTCCCATGGCCGCTGATGGCTTTCAAAGAGATCGCCATCGTGTTCGGACATTCGAGAAGCATGTCTTGCTGCCACGCTCTACTTGCGTCGCGGGGAAAACCGGCCGTTCTCCGGATCATGCTTTCGGCCCGCGCTGTGTAGGGGGATGGGGCGCGGAGGTCAATAGCAGGGTGGCTGCC
Organism: Bradyrhizobium sp. LM2.9; assembly: GCF_054056555.1. Taxonomy (NCBI): domain Bacteria; kingdom Pseudomonadati; phylum Pseudomonadota; class Alphaproteobacteria; order Hyphomicrobiales; family Nitrobacteraceae; genus Bradyrhizobium; species Bradyrhizobium sp. LM2.9. The sequence goes on along the minus strand of NZ_JBSRYJ010000002.1, from coordinate 2,147,699 downwards.
AAAACTCGCGGCAGAAGCGGGGATTTGCTCGCCGCTTCCATGGTTTAAGTCGGGATTTTCAACTTGATTGGCGCACAGTCATCCACGCCGAAGAGCGAGGATAGCTTACCGGCCGAGGGCCTCGCCCCGCGCCGCGAGGTCGTCTCGCCGTCAGTTCGCTTCGCGCCGGACCTCGTTCGGCAACGGCTGCGGCGTGCCGGCGGGGGTCGGCAGCGCGACGGGGCGGAGCCCGATCAGCTCGGCGGTGCGGATCGCGCTGTCGCGCCAGAACTTGAACGAGTTGATGCGGCTGAGCTCGAGGATGGCGATGGCGACCGCAGCCAGGAACGGCAGGCTTTGCAGCACCAGCACGCCCGCGAAGATGTAGATCTCGGTGATCTGGCGATAGCTGTTGGAGGCGACCAGCACGCCGGCGCCGATCAGGAGCAGGGCGCCGATCACGGCCTCCCAGAACGCCTGGAACTCTATCGACATCCGGGACAGGCCACCCTTGGAGGTGCGCGCGAACGCGATGTGCTCGGTGATCAGTCCTTGCGCGACCGCGCGCGACACCGTCCATTGCACGCTCATCGCCGCGATCATGGCGCCCAGCATCTGGCCGGGCTTGATGGCGACGCGCGCACGGTACATCGACAAAAAGTGCGCGAGCGAGACAATGAAGGCGCCAATGATCGGCAGCGTCAAAATCTTGTCGGGGATGGCGATGTCGGCGAAGGCCACGATCGGCACCCAGATGAGGTTGAGCAGCGCCACGACCACGCCGAGGCTTTCGGCCCCAAGCCAGTTCAGCCAGCCGAGACCATATTCGCGCTTCTGGTCAGCCGTCAGCCGACTCTTTCCGGGCAGGAAGTTCCGCCAGTGCTTCTTGACGATCTGGAGGCCGCCATACGCCCAACGATGGCGTTGTTTCTTGAAGGCCTCGTAGGTGTCGGGGAGCAGGCCCTGACCGTAGCGGTGGTTGGTGTAGTGCGTGGTCCAGCCGAGTTGCTGGATCGCTAGGCCGAGATCCGAGTCCTCGCAGATCGTATCGCTCGACCAGCCGCCGGCCATGTCCATCGCGGCACGGCGGATCAGGCACATCGTGCCGTGCACGATAATGGCGTTGGTCTCGTTGCGCTGGACCATGCCGATGTCGAAGAAGCCGGCATATTCGCCGTTCATGAGGTAGTGCATGATCGACAGATCGCCGTCGCGATGTTCCTGCGGCGCCTGCACCAGACCGACGCGCGGGTCGGCGAAGGCGGGCACGAGGTCCTTCAACCAGTCGGGATCGACGACGTAGTCGGCATCGAGGATGCCGATGATCTCGGCATCGACGGCGGTGCGGTCCATCGCGATGCGCAGCGCGCCGGCCTTGAAACCCTGCACCTTCTCCGCGTTGATGAACTTGAAGCGTTCACCGAGCGTGCGGCAATGGTCCTGGATCGGCTGCCAGAAGGCCGGGTCCGGCGTGTTGTTGATGATGACGACGCATTCGTAGTTCGGATAGTTCAGCCGCGACAGCGCATCGAGCGTCTGCTTGAGCATCTCGACCGGCTCGAAATAAGCGGGGATGTGGATCGAGACTTTTGGAAAGTAATTCTCGGGAACGTTCGCGACCGGTTTGCCCTTCGTGAGCAGCCGCTGCGGCGGCCGGCCGAACGCGACGGCGGCGATCTCGTCGATGCGCGCCATCGCAATGAGGACGAGGGGAACAAGCAGGATCATGCCCAGCGTCAGAGCGAAGGCCGAGCCGAAAATGAAATAGTGCCCGTTCCAGAACGCGAACACGGTGGCGGCCCAGGCGCCGACGCCATTGGCGGCAGCCGACAGCAGGAACGCCTGCTTCGCCGTCGGCTGTTCCAGCCGCAGGATCGGCAGCGACAACAGGACACCGACCAGCAGCGCTATACCCATCGACTTCCAATAGTCGGGATTCTCCACCGGGCCGGTCCAGGCGAATTTCGGCTCGCGGCTGGCGTTGAGGATGCCCCAGTACGGACCGACGCCGCCTTCGAAATATTTCCAGGGCTGATCGATGGCTTCGACGATGTTGTATTCCATGCCGATGGCATCGGCGCGGCTGACGAAGTTGCGCAAGGTCAGTGCCTGCTGGAACGGACCGGGGTCGGCATTGCGCAGATTGTAGCCCGCGCTCGGCCAGCCGAACTCGGCGATCACGATGCGCTTGCCGGGGAACAGGTTACGCAACAAATTGTAGCGGTCGACGGCCTGGTCGACCGCCTGGTCCGAGCGGAAATTTTCCCAGTAAGGCAGCACGTGGGCGGCGATGAAATCGACGTTGGAGCCCAGGTCGGGGTTGTCGCGCCAGATGTTCCAGATCTCACCGGTCGTCACGGGCACGCGGACCGCGCCCTTGACCTTCTTGATCATCTCGATGAGGTCTTCGACCTTCTGCTCGCCGCGGTAGATCACCTCGTTGCCGACGACGACGCCATTCACGTTGCTGTTCTTGCGGGCGAGCTCAATGGCGGCCTTGATCTCGCGCTCGTTGCGGTCCGGGTCCTTGCCGATCCAGGCGCCGACCGTGACCTTGAGCCCGAACTCGGCGGCAATCGGCGGCACCAACTCGTTGCCTTCCGTCGCGGAGTAAGAGCGGATGGCACGCGTGAGGGTCGAGAGCTTTTTCAGATCGGCACGAATCTTGTCGGGGTCGACGTTGTTGTCGACAGCATGTCCCGGTTCGAACGGCGTATAAGACAGGCTGGGTAACAGGCCCCTAAAGTCCGGCGCAGGTTCCTTGTCGCGCAAGACTCCCCAGAGGCCGGCGTGAAGCGCGGACACAAGCAACAGAACGGCGGCGACAACCCGCATCGCGGCTAAACCAAAAGGGGCTGAGGGGGCAGGGAAGCGGATCCGACCCCGAGATCCGACCAAGTCCGCGGCAAATGGAGCATACCTCTGCCGCGCGGTTTCACAACTGTCATGGCCTCATGACCGTATGAGGGCGTGGCAAATTTCGGAATACGCAGCAGTGCCAATTGCTTCTATCGCCGATCGTTCCTGAACGGAGGCTGAAACAATCGCGGCTATTTCGAGGGCGCCGGTGACGGGCTTGCCGCCGGCGAGGGGCTCGCGGCCGGCTGCGGTTGCGCATTGCCTGATGTCGGCGCGGCGGGCTGCGAGGCCGCGGCGGCCGCCGCCTGCTGCGGCTGGGAGGCCGGGTTGATCCAGCAAGCGTGGACACGGCTGTCCAGGGTCTCGGCGACCTTGGGATCAATCTGGCCGCCAAAGCGGGTCAGGCAGCGGAAGGCGGCCTGGATGTGGCCGCCAGGGCAGCCGAAGCGGTCGTAGAGGTCGAGATGGCGGAATGCGGTATCGAGGTCGTCCCGCCACATCAGCCGTATCACGCGCCGGCCGAGCCAGACGCATTCGGGGTTGCCGGCCGGGCCGCTGATGACCTGGGCTGCTTCGGCGAACTCGTCGGTGCGACGCTGGTTCTGGGCGGCATCCTTGGCGGCGTCGGCGGGCTGGGCGGCTGACTTGCTCTGGTCCGGGGCGGGCGTGCCGCTCTGGGCGGAGGCGCCACCGAGACCGACCATGACGAGAAGGGAAGTAACGGCCAAGGTGGCGGCGAACTGCCGCAGGACCGCATTTCGTAACTCGAACACCCGTTGCCGCATGAATTTCCCCAATATATTCACTGACCGTCCGCGCCAGGACCTCGCGGACGCGCCGGTGATGGCGTCCAAATGGGTCTCCAATGCGGCGGAAAAGTCCTTTCGATTCCATGGCCTGAATTTCAAATTTTGTCCAGCAAAGTCACGATCCTAGGCCTCTGTCGAACGGCCGCAGGTAAATTCCTCAGGGGAGGGATCGATCCATACCGGAGCCACCCCCTTGGCAGATGGCGTGCGAGCAGGTAATCGACGGCCCTTCGCGGGAGGACGGAACTGATTTCTCTTCGTACGCCACTGGCGCTTCTGCTCGTTTCACTGGGTGCGATTGCTGCCGTGTGGTGGTGGCTTGCCACGCCGATCACGCTCGCGCGCGCCCCGATCGATCCCGCCGACAAGGTTCAGTGCGTTTCCTACGCGCCGTTCCGCGGCGAGCAGTCGCCGCTGAACGCATGGACCCATATCGAGGCCGATCAGATCGAGCAGGACCTGCGCCAGCTCAAGGAGATCACCGACTGTGTCCGCACCTACTCGATGGAGAACGGCCTCGACCAGGTGCCGGCGATCGCCGCCAGGATCGGCGGGCTGAAGTTGCTGCAGGGGATCTGGCTCTCCAGCAACCGCACCAAGAATTTTGAGCAGGCCGCGCTCGCCGTCCGCCTTTCCAAGGATTTCCCCGGCATCATCACCAGCATCATCGTCGGCAACGAGGTGCTGCTGCGTGGCGAGATGACGACCGCGGACCTCGTCTCCATCATCCGCTCGGTGAAGGCGCAAGTCAGCGTGCCCGTCACCTATGCCGACGTCTGGGAGTTCTGGCTGAAGAACCGCGAGGTCTATGACGCCGTCGACTTCGTCACGATCCACATCCTGCCCTATTGGGAGGATTTCCCGGTCAAGGCGAAATTCGCCGCCGCCCATGTCGAGGCGATCCGCGAGCGCATGGCAGTCGCGTTTCCCGGCAAGGAGATATTGATCGGCGAAACCGGCTGGCCGAGCGAAGGGCGCATGCGCGAAGGCGCGCTGCCGTCGCGCACCAACCAGGCGCGCGTCGTCTCCGAGATTTTGACCCTCGCGAAAGCGCAGAAATTCCGCGTCAATCTAATCGAGTCCTATGACCAGCCGTGGAAGCGCAAGCTGGAGGGCACTGTCGGCGGCTATTGGGGACTCTATGACTCGGTGCACCGCAGCCTGAAATACCCGCCGGGCGAGCCGATCAGCAATTTCCCGTACTGGAAATGGTACATGGGCGCCGGCATGGGCCTCTGCGTGCTGGTGTTCGCGGTCGCAGGCCTGACGTTGCGGCGCAGGCCCTGGACGCCGCGCTTCTCGGCCTGGCTCGGTGTGGCGATCTCGGCGACCTCAGCGGGCATCCTGCTCGGGATCGGCGCCGACAAGATGTACTACGAGAGCTACGGCATCGGCGGCTGGCTGCTGTGGGGCGCGCTGCTCGCGGCCGGCATCCTGTCACCGATCTTCTGCGCGCAGGCGATGGTGATCGGCCGCAGTCTTACCGACCTTTCTCGATCTGCTGGGCCCGCGCGAGGGCCGGAAATGGTCGAAGCTCACCGCCGTGCTGGGCCTCACGCTGGCGGTGACCGCGGTGATCGCGGCGCAGACCGCACTCGGCTTCGTGTTCGATCCGCGCTACAAGGATTTCCCCTATGCCTCGCTGACGATGGCGGTGGTGCCGTTCGCGCTGTTGATGCTGAACCGGCCGCAGATCGGCCAGCGTCCGATCGCGGAATCGGTATTCGCGGGCGTGCTGACGCTGTCGGCCGCGTACGTGCTCGTCAACGAGGGCCGCGACAACTGGCAGTCGCTGTGGACCTGCGCGATCTATTTGTTGTTCGCGCTCACGATGTGGCGGGCGCGGGCCGAGCAAATCCAAGAATGAACAGGCCGATCGCCAGGCCCGACAGCACGACATTGTAGAGCACGATGCCGATGCCGGCGGCGATGATGCCGACGGTCAGCAGCACGATCGACGGCCGCATCAGATTCAGCGTCGCTACCACCAGCGCGACGATGCCGAACACCGAATTCTTGAACAGCACAGTCGAGACCGAGCGCGCCTTGCAGATCAGCGTCTGAAGTCCGGCGTCGCAGGCGAGCCCGACCTGCGAGTTTTCGATTCCGAGGTAGCGCAGATAGAGCGCATAGCCGACGGAGGCGAAGCCGACGACGATCAGGAACTGCACCTGGTAGGGCGTGAGGCGGAAGGGCTTTTTTGTCATGGCCGCAATATGGTCGGGATGAAGCGAGGGGGCAACAGGGCAGGTGGAAGTTTCTGCCTATCGTGGCGCAACTGCGCGCCATTGTGGCGGTGTGCAAGTCATCCACGCTCAGGGTAGCGGAGCATGACGCAACGATTTTCCACTGACGGCGATTATTGACGCCTGCCTCAGTCCACAAGGCTTATCGCCTGAAGAACGACGACAACGTCGATCCCGCTGACGCCGGCGCCGTCTCCGGCTTCGCCTGTGCGGCTGGCTGCGGAGCCGCAGGAGCAGGCGCGGGCTCCTCTCGCTTCGAGGAGCGTTTTGAGGAATAGCTGTGGCGGCGCTTGTCCGGTTTGGCGGCGGGCGCGGGCGCCGAGGCGGTGTCGGCTTGCGGCACCGAGTCCTGGGTCTTGTCGGAGTTCTTCTCTTGAACTCGATCCTGAGTCTTCTCTTGTCCCTTTTCCTGGCCGCCGCGCATTGACAGCCGCTGGCCGTCGAACACGGTGGTCTCGCAGTGGCGGTCGTTTTCGGCGAGGCCTGCGCAGAGCTTGGCTGCTGCGGCGGCGTTGATCAGCGGGCCGGCTCCCAAGCGAAGCTGCATGCCGAGGCCGGTGTTGCCTTCCTTGATCATGATGATCGGCCGCAGCGCCGCGATCTCCGGATTGGATTTGCTCAGGCCGCGCCAGAGTGCACGCAGGCCGTCGACCGAGTTCGCGCCACCGAGATCAATCGCAAAGCGCGTCTGCTGGACCGCAATCGCAGGAGCCTCGCTCTCGGCGGCCTCCGGCGGCTTTCGCTGCCACAGCAGCGACTTCGATCGGAGCGGGCGCCGGGTCGGGCTTCTTCTCGGCAGCCTTCTCAGTTGCCTCGGGCTGCACCAGTTTTGATGCGGCCGGATCGGGCGGCGCCATGATCGACTTGGACGGCACCAGCGGAAGCATCGGCGGTGTCGAGGCCGTCAGCGGCGCGTGCGACAGGAGCGAGGCGGCGGCCGCGCTCTGCGTCGGCGGGCCCGACGGCTCCTTTGCGCTGTCTTTCGGCGAGTCCTTGGCAACTTCGGTGCGCGGCTTGTCGCTGACTGGTGCTGGTGTCGAGGCGACCGGCGCGACGCTGGGCGCGGGCGGCCCGACCAAAGCTGGCGCGTCCAGCGGCTTCGCAGCGGACGCCTGCGGCGGCGTGGTCGTCTGCCTGGCGATGGCGCCGGTGACAGAATCGAGCCCTTGCTCCAGCACGGTGACGCGCGAATAGAGCCGGTCGCGATCGGTGTTCAGTGTCTCGATGGCAGAGGCGAGGCGGCGGGCCTCGTTCTGGCTCTCCTTGGTCAGCATCTGGAGCCGGTCGGCCTGGTGCGCGAGATCGGCCGACGCGACCTGGTCGCGCCGCCAGCCGAGCTGGGCCTGGTTGGCGAATACGGCAATCACCACGGCGCCGACGGCCGCCACGCCCCACGAGCCCAGCCGCCACATCATGCTGCGATCGAACGAACTCTCCTCGGCCACAAGTCCGGAGAATAGCCCGCCGGTCTCCTTGGTGCCGAAGGCATCCGCCAGTGGGTCGGAATCCTTTGCCATGTACGTTTAAGCGCCCAGCCCTGTCCGGCTTCCCCGAATCAATCAGGGAACATTAACAGGAAAACCTTGTCGCACTTGAATTCCGGGCGATTGCGGGGGTAGCAAGGCGATAGCTCATGACGGCATCGACCTGCCGCCGCCAACTGATTCGGCCGTATCTGACAGGATTTTCGATGACCGCCCGTTCCAGCCTCACGATCGTGCTCGCCGCCGGCGAAGGCCACACGCATGCGATCGAGCCTGCCGAAAGTGCTGCATCCGGTCGCGCACCAGAGCCTGCTCGCCCACGTGCTCGCCGCCGCACCCAAGGGAACCGGTACCTCGCTCGCGGTCGTGATCGGACCCGACCATCAGGCGGTGGCGGACGAAGCAAAGCGCATCCGCCCCGACGCGCTCACCTTCGTGCAAGGCGAGCGGCTCGGCACCGCGCATGCGGTGCTGGCGGCGCGTGATGCCATTGCGCGAGGTGTCGACGATCTGCTGATCGCGTTCGGCGACACGCCGCTGATCTCGGCCGAGACCTTCGCGCGGCTGCGCGCGCCGCTCGCCAAGGGCGCGGCGATCGCCGCGCTCGGCTTTCGCGCCGCCGATCCCACCGGCTATGGCCGCTTCATCGTCGAGGGCGACCGCCTGGTCGCGATCCGCGAGCAGGCCGATGCCAGCGCAGAGGAGCGCAAGATCGATCTGTGCAACGCCGGCGTGATGGCGATCGACGGACGCCGCGGGCTGGCGATCCTCGACAAGATCGGCAATGCGAATTCCAAGGGCGAATATTATCTGACCGACGCGGTCGGCATTGTCAGCGAACAGGGATGGGATGCCGTGGTGATCGAATCCAGCGAGGACGAAGTGCGCGGCATCAACACCAAGGCGCAGCTCGCCGAGGCCGAAAGCGTGATGCAGGCACGGCTGCGCAAGGCTGCGATGGAAGCCGGGGTGACGCTGATCGCGCCCGAGACCGTCTTTCTCGCGGCCGACACGGTGTTCGGCAAGGACGTCACCATCGAGCCGTTCGTGGTGATCGGTCCCGGCGTGTCGATCGCCGACGGCACGGTGATCCACTCGTTCTCGCATATCGTGCAGACCACGCTCGGCAGGAACGTTTCGATCGGCCCCTATGCGCGGCTGCGCCCCGGTACCTCGCTCGGCGACGGCGCGCGCATCGGCAATTTCGTGGAGACCAAGGCCGCGACCCTGGAGGCCGGCGTCAAGGTCAACCATCTCTCCTATATTGGCGATGCCACCATCGGTGCCAATTCCAACATCGGCGCCGGCACCATCACCTGCAACTACGACGGCTTCAAGAAGCACAAGACGGTGATCGGGCAGGGTGCCTTCGTCGGCACCAACTCCTCGCTGGTCGCGCCGGTGACGATCGGCAATGGCGCCTATATCGGCTCGGGCTCGGTGATCACGCGCGACGTGCCGGACGATGCCATGGCGCTGGAGCGCAGCCCGCAGACTATTAGGGAAGGCGGCGCTGCGCGCTACCGCGAGATCAAGACGCGCGGCAAGAAGCCGGAGAAGTGAGCGGAACTGCTTCTAGCTTGTAGTAAGCGCACTCCGTCCTCATCCTGAGGAGCCCGCTGGAGGCGGGCGTCTCGAAGGATGGCCGCGGGCGAGATCCGGGCCGTCATGGTTCGAGACGCGCTTCGCGCTCCTCACCATGAGGGTCGTCTTACGTGGCCGCTAGTCGTCGTCGGCGACATCCGAGAACATCGCTCGCTTCAAGCGCCAGCCGCGCGGCCTGGCGCGCTTTGCCGGTTCGCCGGTGGCCTGCGTGGCGAGGACAGGCTTACTTTCCTTGCCTCGCTCCATGGCACGCTGGGGCGGTGGCCAATGCGCAAGGTGCGTGCCTGTGGTCTCGCTGGCGTGCACGAATGTCGATGACAGACCTTTGCGGTCGGACGAGCCTTTCATGGCCTTATCTCCCGGAGGGGAAATCGTTGGCCAAATTTGTTGACAAGAAGTTAACGGACGCGGTTTAACGCCCGCCAATTCGACGCAGTCGAAGCAGGCGTGACGAGGCGCTGTCTCAATCAGCAATAAATATTGAGTATCTGGTTGCTTAGGAACTTCGCTAAAAACCGAGCGTATCGTTTAGGCGATTTTTCGACGATTTGGGGGATAGTGAGCCGCATGTGCGGGATTGTCGGCATTCTCGGGCGCGAACCGGTTGCAGAGCAATTGGTGGATTCGCTCAAACGTCTTGAATATCGCGGCTACGATTCCGCGGGCGTCGCCACGCTCGAAGGCAAACACCTCGAGCGCCGCCGCGCCGAGGGCAAGCTGAAGAATCTGGAGAAGCGGCTCGAAGCGGGGCCTCTGAAGGGCACGACCGGCATCGGTCATACCCGCTGGGCCACCCACGGCAAGCCGACCGTGAACAACGCCCATCCGCATGCGACCGAGCGCGTCGCTGTCGTCCACAACGGCATCATCGAGAATTTTCGCGAGCTGCGCCAGGAACTCGAGAAGAACGGCGCGGTGTTCCATACCGAGACCGATACCGAGATCGTGCTGCATCTGGTCGACGATCTGCTCACGCGTGGCAACAAGCCGGTCGAGGCGGTGAAGCTGGCACTGGCGCGGCTGCGCGGCGCCTTCGCGCTCGGCTTCATCTTCGCCGGCGACAACGACCTCATGATCGGCGCTCGCAACGGCCCGCCGCTTGCCATCGGCTATGGCGACGGCGAGATGTATCTCGGCTCCGACGCCAATCGCGCTCGGCCCGTTCACCGATACGATCAGCTATCTCGAGGATGGCGACTGGGTCGTGCTGACCCGCAACAGCGCCGACATCTTCGACAAGGACGGCCATGCCGTCCAGCGCGACAAGATCAGGCACGCGGCCTCGACGTCGCTGGTCGACAAGGCCAATTACCGCCACTTCATGGCCAAGGAGATCCACGAGCAGCCTGAAGTGGTCGGCCACACGCTGGCGCGCTATGTCGACATGGCGACCGAGCGCGTGTCGCTGCCGGTCAAGCTGCCGTTCGACTTCAAGGACATCCAGCGCATCAACATCACGGCGTGCGGCACCGCGAGCTACGCCGGTTTCGTCGCAAAATACTGGTTCGAGCGCTTCTCGCGCGTGCCGGTCGAGGTCGATGTCGCCTCCGAATTCCGCTATCGCGAGGCGCCCTTGCGTAAGGGCGATCTCGCCATCTTCATCTCGCAATCGGGCGAGACCGCCGACACGTTGGCCGCGCTGCGCTATGCCAAGGCCGAGGGCGTGCACACGGTTGCCGTCGTCAACGTGCCGACCTCGACCATCGCGCGCGAGAGCGAGACCGTGCTGCCAACCCTCGCCGGGCCCGAGATCGGTGTGGCCTCGACCAAGGCCTTCACCTGCCAACTCATGGTGCTGGCAAATCTTGCGATCGCGGCCGGCAAGGCCCGCGGCGAGCTGTCCGACGAGGACGAGACCAAGCTGGTCCATGGCCTCGTCGAGATCCCGCGTTTGATGACGGATGCGCTCACCACCGAGCCCCAGATCGAGAAGCTCGCACGCGAGATCGCCAAATCGCGTGACGTGCTCTATCTCGGCCGCGGCACCAGCTTCCCGCTCGCGCTCGAAGGCGCGCTGAAGCTGAAGGAGATTTCCTATATTCACGCCGAGGGCTATGCCGCCGGCGAGCTCAAGCACGGCCCGATCGCGCTGATCGACGAGACCATGCCGGTCGTCGTGATCGCGCCTTACGACCGCGTGTTCGAGAAGACGGTTTCAAACATGCAGGAGGTCGCCGCCCGCGGCGGCAACATCATCCTGATGACCGACGCCAAAGGCGCGGAAGAGGCGACCGTCGAGTCCCTCGTCACCATTGTGATGCCTGATATGGCGGCAGCCTTTACGCCGATGGTTTATGCCGTTCCCGTGCAACTGCTCGCCTATCACACGGCTGTCGTCATGGGCACGGACGTCGACCAGCCGCGCAACCTCGCGAAATCGGTGACCGTGGAATAGGCAACCGTGGAATAGGCAGAAGGGATAATAGACACAAGGGATATCGGTCGGTCGCTTCGTGGTCTTCCAAAACCTGCTAGAAGACCCTAGCTTGTGTGCTGCGACCGACCTGGAACCCGAATGACCCCCCGCGACGACGCGCCTGCGCCGCTTGATCCCGCGCCGGAACCGCATACCGGCCTGATGGGCCGTTTCCGCAATTATTTCCTCACCGGCCTCGTGGTGACGGGACCGGTTGCGATCACCTTTTATCTGGTTTGGTGGTTCGTCACCTGGGTTGATGGCGTGGTGCGGCCGTTCGTGCCGCTGGCCTATCGGCCTGAAACCTACATGCCGTATGTCATCCCCGGCTGGGGACTGATTGTCGCATTCTTCACGCTGACTCTGGTCGGCTTCCTCGCGGCCAATCTCATCGGCCGGACCCTGGTCGATGTCGGCGAGACCTTCCTTGGCCGGATCCCGGCGGTGCGCGCCATCTACCGCGGCCTGAAGCAGGTATTCGAGACGCTGTTCTCGGGCAAGGGCTCGAGCTTCCGCAAAGTCGGCCTGGTCGAGTTTCCCTCGCCGGGCATGTGGTCGATCGTGCTGATCTCGCAATCGCCAAACGAGGACGTCTCTCGCAGCCTGCCGGGTCAGGAGGAGCACGTCTCGGTGTTCCTGCCGTGCTCGCCGAACCCAACCACCGGCTTCTTCTTCTACGTCCCCAAGAGCAAGATCGTCGAGGTCGACATGAGCACCGAGGATGCCGCGACCCTGATTATGTCGGCTGGCGTGGTGCAGCCGGGCTCTACGCCCGACCCGAAGAAGGCCGCCGCGCTCGCGGGCATGGCGAACGCCGCGCGCATTGCCAACGCCTCGGCGCTCCAGGCCCAGCCTGCGAAGGTGGAGTAGAGCCATTCCTCCCAGGGATGGCCGCCGGTGACGCGGGCGTCCGCGTCCTCTGCTAGTCTCCGGTTGAACTGAGCGCGTCGCTCGGATTCGATTTGGAGCGCATGATGTCCAAAACGATGTCAAAGACCATTGCGATCCTCGCGCCCGGTGCCATGGGCAGCGCCGTGGCCCGCCGCCTCGGCGAGCACGGTGCGCGCGTGCTGACGTCGTTGAAAGGGCGGAGCGAGGCGACGCGCAAGCGCGCGGCGGATGCCGGCATGATCGGCGCCGAGGACGATGAGATCGCCGACGCCGACATTATCCTTTCGATCGTGCCGCCGGGCGAAGCCGTGGCGCTCGCCGAGCGGCTGGCGGGGCTGATCGTCCGGCGCGAGAAGAAACCGGTCGTGGTCGATTGCAACGCCGTCAACGTCGATACCGTCAAGAGGATCGAGGAGATCATCAGCTCGGCACAGGCGCCATTCGTCGATGCCGGCATCATCGGATTCCCGCCGCAGCCCGGCGGCAAGAGCCCGGCCTTCTACATGTCCGGCGAGCATGCCGACGAAGTCGCTGTTCTCAAAGGCCTTGGGCTCGACGTGCGGATCGTCGAGGGCCCGGTCGGCGCAGCCTCGGCTTTGAAAATGTCCTATGCCGGCATCGTCAAGGGACTCGCCGGCATCGGCGCGGCGATGGTGGTCGCGGCAACGAAAGCGGGCGCGGCCGATGCGCTGCGGGACGAACTCGCAATGAGCCAACCCGCGGTCCTTGCCCGGCTCGAAGTCGCGCTGCCGGATATGATCCCGAAGGCCTATCGCTGGGTCGCGGAGATGCGGGAGATTTCCGGTTTCCTCGGACCCGATCATCCGGCCAGCCAGATTTACGAGGGTTTTGCGCGCTGGTTCGAGCATCTCGCCGAGGACGCGAAAGGCGAGGCGGCGGATGCCGACTTGATGAAGGCATTCGCCGCGCGTATCGCGCAGAAGAAAGCCTGATCGTCCGTCTCTCTGGGTCAGGCCGTGTTGTGTCGCGATCGAAGGCGGAGCGCAGGAGAATGCGCCACTGGCAGAGCCAGCGCGGGCGGTCGATGACGACCAGTGTATCGGCGCGCGCGAGCGTGAGATCGAAGGTAAGTCCCGAGAAGCTGCCGTCGACAACCCACGCATCGCCCGCGATCGCGTCAGTGACGCGCGTTCGAAAGCTCGCTTTGTCGGATGGCTTCCAGCCCGGCCGCCAGTAGAGCACGTCGAGATGGATCACCGGCAGACCAAGCCTTTGCCCGAGATTCCGGGAGAGGCTCGTCGTTCCGCTACCCTGGCAGCCAACGACGATGATCCGGCGCATTGCCGCAGGGTTCCATAAAGTCGGGCTCTGGGAAAGAGGACGGCTTCTGAACCCGCTTTATTACCTCGGATGTAATTGAGCCAATTCGCAGCTTGACTACTCTCCACATCATTCACCCGACAGGAAGCGTCCTATCAAGCCTCCTGTCGCGTATGTGTCGGTGCATGAGGAGAGAGAGATGCAAGTCGTGTTTACGCGAAAGGAGCCGCCGGGATGGCTGCTCGACATGTGGAAGGAGATCGACGACAAGACTTTCGGACGAGGTTTCGACTGTTTTGCGGAGGATGCCGTCTGCAATCTCGGCGTCGCCGATTGGAAGGGGCGGGAAGCGATCCGCGCCAATCTGAAGGCCTTCATCGACAGCGGCTTCACCGCGCTGCATCGCGTCACCGAATATTGGGATGCAGGCTCCCTGAAGGTGTTTCGCGGCGTCGTCGACATGACACCCGATGATCCCTCGATGAAGGCGGTGCATCCCACGATGACGCACTTCTTCTACATGGACGAGACGGACGATACCAAGGTACGGCACTGGGTCGGCGCCGTGGGCCCAGTCGCCTTCGGTTGATCGCCTCGAACCTGCTACTAGCGGCGGCGCCTCGGGTATACCGACGCACCGCCGCCTATGCGTATTGACGATACCGCAGATCGACGGGAAGGACCGACCATGAAAGCGATGGCCAGCGCCCTCAAGACACGCGCCAATTCGGCGGGCGCTCTCCTGCGTCAATGGCGAGACATTCGCGGCAAGACGCAGCTCGACCTGTCCTTCGACGCCGGCGTTTCGCAGAAGCACATCAGCTTCGTCGAGAGCGGTCGGAGCGTTCCGAGCCGCCAGATGCTGCTCGATCTTGCCCAAGCCCTCGACGTTCCGCTGCGCGAGCGAAACGAGCTGCTGCTGGCCGCCGGCTACGCGCCGTCCTATGCTGATCCAGCGCTCGGCACGCCGGCGATGACGAGCATCAACCATGCTCTGCGACGCATGCTGCGTCAGCACGAGCCGTTTCCCGCCATCGTCATGGACCGGTATTGGAACGTGCTGATGACCAACGAGGCTGCGCCGCTTCTGTTCAATTGCTTCGTCGACATGTCGGCGCGGCCGACGCCACGAAACCTGCTGCATCTCATGTTCGATCCGGACGGCATGCGTCCCTTCGTCGCGAACTGGCCGCAGGCCGCCCGCGGATTGCTCGCACGGGTGAATCGCGAGGCGGTCGGGCACGTCGTCGATATCAGGACGAAGGCGCTGCTGGAGGAATTGTCGCAGTATCCCGGGGTGAAGCCGGAATGGCGTGCGCCTTCGGCCTCCGATGCGATGCCGATGATCCCGCTGTCCTTCGTCAAGGACGGTGTGACGCTGGACTATTTCTCCTTGATCACGACGGTCGGAACGCCGCAGACGGTCACTGCAGAGGAACTACGGCTCGAGTGCATGTTCCCCGCCAACGAGGCGACCGAAGCCGAGCACGGCAGGTTTTTGGGCGCGCACGCCGGTTGAGGGGGCGTCGCCGCGAGTCCACCTGATCGCTATGTGCTAGGCTCTACCCGCATCGTCATTGCGAGTGCAGCGAAGCAATCCAGAATCCCTCCGCGGTAAGACTCTGGATTGCTTCGCTTCGCGTAACTGCCCAGGTCCGTTTGCTCGGTTAGGCGACGCTGAGTTTGTGGATGAGTTGTGTGGGGCATCGGGACAATGTTTCGAGCATGTTCCATCCGCGCTTTCGAGCGGTACCGATCAGGGTGCGAAGCGTGGCGAAATTGTCTGCGCCTTGTGAGGTGCGGAAGCCGGCAGAGATCTTCTGCCGCAATTTCATCATCCGAGCATCGCGCTCGGCCTCGTTGTTGGTAAACGGCACCGCCGAGTTGTGCAGAAACAGCAGCACCGCCTCTTTATGTAACTTGAGGCGCAACAGGAGATTATGGCCCGTGCGCCGTCTGATCCGCCCGCGCTTGATGTCGCGAGGCAGCGCGGGTAGCGTCTCGTGCCAGGCGATACCGGCGCGGATAATGCGGTCATAAAGTCGCTCGGCGGCGCGGATTCTGTTGGGACGCAGCGCGCCTGTCTGATCGGTTGGATGCTCTGACGCCAGATTGACCTCGTGGCACAGGCAGCGGAGCAACCCGCGCATGCGCCGGGCCCAGGCCTCGCCATCGATGTCCACCAGCGCCGTCAACTCGCGCAGGTGATGCGCATTGCACAGCGCATGCGTGACACCGGACATCTGAAAATAGGATGTCCAATGGTCGTGCACAACGATATGCGCCGCTTGCGTCAGCACCTCGCCGCGCCTGGGTGAGACGCGATAATGCACCAGCCCATTGATCCCGGCGGTGCCCGCGACATGCAGCCATTGCGGCGTGGCGCCCACCCAGAACCCGGTCTCATCCAAATGCTTGACCGGTGCCCGGCGGATTTGCTCGCAGACTGCCGCAGCGAAATCCTGCGTCCGGCTGGCAGCCCGGGCGATCATTTGTCCGATCGTGCCGGCCGAGATGGTCACGCCAAACAGATCGGAGAGGATTTGCCCGAGCCGATCTTCAGGCAGAAACTGTCCCGCCGACAGATAGGTCACCACAGCGGCCAACCGGACGCCATATTGCGCCGGCGCCCTTACCTCGGGTGGAAACGATCCTGTCGTGACCGCGCCACAGCCGCTGCATTTGCAACGATAGAGCTGATGCTCCGTGACGAGCAGCGGCGCCGGCGCCGGCAGATCGAACACCTGACGGCTGCCGACAAGTTCCAGCTGTTCACCCTCCAGCGCCATTCGGCAGCGCCCGCATCTGACAGGGCGATGCATGATCGTATGATCGACCCGTTCGGACCGCTTCAAGTGTTTGCCTGCATGGCCGGGCTGGCCGCCGGGCTTCTTCAACCCTCGCTCACGCAGGCTCTGTGTCCGGCGAGAAGCCTGGCCCGGTCCATCGCTCGAAGGCGGCTTGCTGCTATTGGAGCTGTCCAGACCAAGCCGACGCTCCAGATCGGCCACACGCACCGTCAGCAATGCGTTCTGCTGCTCCAACATCAGGTTGCGCCTCCTGCAACTCCCCAATCAGGGCCAGCAGGGCGTCCACAGACAATGAGGAATTTGGCGGCGTCACCCATACCTTGACTCACAAACACATGTGGTCAGTCAAGAGAATACAAACGGCCACCTGGGCAGTTACCGCTGCGCTCGCAATGACGAGGAGGAGACGTCGCGAGGTTCATCTGTTATTATTTCTGCGGAAGCGGTCACTCTACAATGGGAGTTCGAATGAGAGTGCTGGTGATCGGCGCGGGAGCGCTCGGAGGCTATTACGGAGCTTGCCTGGTCCGAGCGGGCGCTGACGTGACCTTTCTGGTGCGGTCCGGGCGGGCGGAGCAATTGCGGCGCGATGGATTGAGGATCGTGAGCCCGCACGGCGACTTTGCCGTACAGCCGAAGCTCATGATGGCGAACGATCTCAGGGAGCCGTTCGACGTCGTGCTCGTCGGCGTGAAATCCTATTCGCTCGATGACGCGATGAGCGAGTTTGCACCGGCCGTTGGCGCCAAACACGATGATTTTGCCGATCCTCAACGGGTTGAAACATATCGACGCCCTGACTGCGCGGTTCGGCGCCGTGCAGGTCCTCGGCGGGCTGGCGAACGTCAGTGCCGGGCTCGATGCGGATGGTCGTGTCGTTCAGTTCATGGCCAATCAGACCATCGTATTCGGTGAGATCGAGGGATCGTTCAGTGAGCGCGTGCTCGCGCTGCAGTCGCTACTCGATATCCCCGGTATCGACGTGCGCGCCAGCGAATCGATTATGCAGGACATGTGGGAGAAATTCGTCCAGCTGAGCACGCTTGCCGGCATCACCTGCCTGATGCGGGCAAGCATCGGAGACATTCTGACCGTGCGGAAGGGCGAGGAGTCCATTTTCCGCCTGTTTGCGGAATGCTGTGCCGTGGCGACGGCCTCAGGTTTTGAGCCACGAGCGCCGTTCATCGAGTTCGATCGGAAGCTCTTCACGACGGCGAACTCTCCGCTCAAGGCGTCGATGCTGCGGGACATCGAGCGCGGCTCCGCGACGGAGGCGGAACATATCCTTGGCGATATGGCCAACCGGGCCCGTGCGCTGGGTACCGATACGCCGCTATTGAATTTAGCCCGCGCGCATGTGGCGGCCTATGAGGTTGGGCGGCAGAGAGCGGCCAGCTAACCCGCTCCGATCAACGGAATCGCCTCGTCCCGTTCGTACAGATACAGCAGGCATCGCAGCGCCTCGCCGCGCTCGCCCTTGAGCTTCGGATCGTCCCTCAGGATGCGGAGCGCCTCGTCGCGGGCCTGCGTGATGAGCTGGCCGTGCACCTCCGGGCGGGCGATGCGGTAGCCAGGCAAGCCGCTCTGGCGCACGCCAAGCACGTCGCCTTCGCCGCGTAGCTTCAAATCCTCCTCGGCGATCCGAAAACCGTCAGTGGTCTCGCGGATCACCTTCAGCCGCGCCTTCGACATCTCGCCGAGCGGCTCGGAGTAGAGCAGGAGACAGGTCGAGGCCTCCGAGCCGCGGCCGATACGGCCGCGCAATTGATGGAGCTGGGCGAGACCAAAGCGTTCGGCGTTTTCGATGACCATGATCGTCGCCGCCGGCACGTCGACGCCGACCTCGACGACGGTGGTCGCGACCAGCAGGCCGATCTCGTGGGCGGCGAATTGGCCCATCACGCGGTCCTTCTCGGTACCCTTCATCTGGCCGTGGACGAGGCCGACGCGGTCGCCAAACCGCTTTTGCAGGCTTTCGAAACGCTTGGTCGCATTGGTCAGGTGCTCAGTGCCCTCGGCCTCGGACTCCTCGACCAGTGGGCAGATCCAGTAGACCAGTTTGCCTGATAGAAGCGCGCGGCCGATGCTATCGGTGACCTCCTCGATACGGCTCATCGATACGGTGCGGGTTTCGATCGGCCTGCGGCCGGCCGGCTTTTCGCGCAATTCGCTGATGTCCATGTCGCCGAAATAGGTCAGCACCAGCGTGCGCGGGATCGGCGTGGCGCTCAGCACCAGCACGTCGACGGCTCCCCCTTTTGACGTCAGCGCCAGCCGCTCGCGCACGCCAAAACGATGCTGCTCGTCGACGATGGCAAGCGCGAGGTCGTTGAAGATCACATCGTCCTGGATCAACGCGTGGGTGCCGACCAGCAGGTCGATCTCGCCGGCTTCGAGTTGTGCCAGCAGCTCCCGCCGCTCCTTGCCCTTTTCGCGGCCGGTGAGGATCGCGACCCGCATTCCCGCGCGCTCGGCGAGCGGGGCGATGGTCTTGATGTGCTGGCGCGCCAAAATTTCGGTCGGCGCCATTAGCGCCGCTTGCTTGCCGACCTCCGTGACGGCGGCGGCGGCCAGCAGCGCGACCACGGTCTTGCCCGAGCCGACGTCGCCCTGCAGCAGGCGCAGCATGCGCACCGGTTGTTGCAGATCCTCGGCGATCGCCGCCGCGGCATCGCGCTGGGAGATTGTCAGCGCATAGGGCAGGGCATCGATGATCTTGTTGCGGAGGTGCCCGTCGCCGGCGTTGCGCACGCCGGCCGGGCGGCGCAATTGCGCGCGAATCAGGGCGAGCGCGAGTTGTCCGGCCAGGAGTTCGTCGAAGGCGAGGCGCGACCAGAACGGCTGGTCAGGCAGAATGTCGGTGAGTTCGACCGGCTGATGCACGCGGGTGAGCGCCTCAGCGATCGGCGGGAAGCTGCAGCGCCGCAGCACCTCGGGGCTGATCCATTCCGGCAGCGCCGGAAGCTTCTGCAGGGCCTGCGCGACCGCGCGACGCAGCGAGCCGAGCGCCAGCCCTTCCGTCAGCGGATAGACCGGATCGATGCCCGAGAGTTTTGAAACCGCCTCCTCGTCCAGCACCCGGTCGGGATGCACGATCTGCGGGATGCCGTCATACATCTGCAGCGTGCCCGAGACGTAGCGCTTCTCGCCCACCGGCAGCAACTTTTCGACATAGCCTGGCTTGGCTCGGAAGAAGGTCAGCACGACGTCGCCCGTGTCGTCGCTGGCGTAGACGAGGTAGGGCGCGCGCGCATTGCGGGGCGGGGGCGGGCGGTGGCGGTCGACGGTGACCTCCAGCGTCACCATGGTTCCCTGAACGGCGTCGCGAATCTTCGGCCGCGCGCGGCGGTCGATGACCTGGCTCGGCAAATGCAGCAACAGATCGACCAGCCGCGGCGTCTCGTTGCGGGTGAGCAGATACTGCAGCAGCTTGTCCTGCTTCGGACCGACGCCGGGCAGGCTGGTCACGGGGGCAAACAGCGGATTGAGCAGGCTGGGGCGCATCAGGCGAATCTAGGATCGTTTCGACCCGTCATGCCCGGCTTTATGCAAGGCATCCACGTCTTTTTTCGCATCCCTGCGCGGGCAGCGGGCCATGATAAATCGAGGGCTGACATGGACGGTCCGAGTGGCTATACCACCCCCGCCCGGCACGTCCGGGCTTTCGGCGTTTGACTGGAATAAAGACATGACGGGCACGACACGATCGAGCAACGGCCTGGACGACCGCCGCAAGCGGCTTCTGTTCCGCTGCTGGCACCGCGGCACGCGCGAGATGGACCTTATTCTCGGCCGCTTCGCGGATGCCGAGATCGGCAATCTGTCCGATGACGAACTGACGCAGCTCGAGATCCTGCTCGAGGTCAACGATCCCGATCTCTATGCCGCCATTATCGGCGACAAGGTGCTGCCGGCTGATGTCACCGGCGCGCTGTTTGCCCGCATCAAGGCCTACCCGATCGCGGACCGCGACGTATGAAGCAGGGGATGAAATCTCCGGCCGAGCTGCTCACGCCCGGCCGCGCGCTGACGCTTGCCAATGTCGCCGAGGGCGCCGAGGGTCTCGTCGTCTCCGATCTCGCGCGCGCCATCGCGGCGCGGCCGAAGAAGCCGGCCGTCAGTCTCGCGGTGATCTGCCGCGACGGGCCGCGGATGCAGCAGCTCGAACGCGCGCTGCAATTCTTCGCGCCCGATCTGCCGGTGCTGACCTTCCCGGCCTGGGATTGCCAGCCCTATGACCGCGTCTCGCCGCATGGTGGCGTCCTCGCCCAGCGCCTGACCACGCTGGCACGGCTCGCGTCCCTGACCGGCAGCGACAAGCCGCTGATCGTGCTGACCACGGTGAATGCCGCCGTGCAGCGCGTGCCCTCGCGCGATCTCGTCGCGGCGCAGGCGCTGTCGGTCGCGCCCGGCAACGTCGTGCCGATGAACACCATCATCGCCTGGCTCGAGCACAACGGCTACAACCGCTCCTCGACCGTGCGCGAGCCCGGCGAATACGCCGTGCGCGGCGGCATTTTGGACCTGTTTCCGGCTGGTCTCGACCAGCCCGTGCGTTTCGACTTCTTCGGCGACAGCCTGGAATCGATCCGCACCTTCGACGCCGAGACCCAGCGCACGCTGCTGGACATGCGCGCACTCGACCTCGTTCCGATCTCCGAATTCCAGTTGGTCACTGACACCATCCGCCGCTTCCGCATGGGCTATGTCGCCGAGTTCGGCGCGCCCGAGCGCGACGATGCGCTGTACGAGGCCGTCAGCGAGGGCCGCCGCCATCCCGGCATGGAGCACTGGCTGCCGCTGTTCCAGGACCGGATGGACACGCTGTTCGACTATCTGCAAGGCGCGGCCGTCGCGATCGAACCGCAGGCTGAGGATGCCGTCCGCGAGCGCTTCAAGCAGATCCTCGACTATTACCAGGCCCGCCGCGATGCGATGGAGCATCCGGGCGGCGGCGCCATCTACAAGCCGCTGCCGCCTGACAGGCTTTATTTGACCGACGAGGAATGGACCAGGCGCGAAGGCGACATGCCGCTGGTGCGGCTGACGCAGTTCTCGGTTCCGGCCGATGGTACGAGTGTCGTCGATGCCGGTGCGCGTAAGGGCCGCGACTTCGCGCCCGAACGCAACGACACCACCGTCAATGTGTTCGAATCCGTCGTCAGTCACGTGATGGCGCTGCACGCCCAGCGCAAGAAGGTCGTGATCGCGCTGTGGAGCGAAGGCTCGCGCGACCGCATGATTTCGATGCTGCGCGACCACAAGCTGACCCACACCACCAGCGTCAACAG
Organism: Bradyrhizobium sp. LM2.9; assembly: GCF_054056555.1. NCBI lineage: Bacteria > Pseudomonadati > Pseudomonadota > Alphaproteobacteria > Hyphomicrobiales > Nitrobacteraceae > Bradyrhizobium > Bradyrhizobium sp. LM2.9. Next base: position 2,126,028 of record NZ_JBSRYJ010000002.1, on the reverse strand, counting down.
TTGGCGCACGGTGCAGGCGACCCCGCGCAACGAGACCATGCTCGCTGTGCTCGGCCTCGAAAGCGGTTTCGAGACCGACGAGATCGCGCTGATCAGCGAGCAGGACATCTTAGGCGACCGCCTGGTCCGGCCGCGCAAGGCGAGCCGCAAGCTCGACAATTTCATCTCGGAGGTGACGAGCCTTGCCGCCGGCGACATCGTCGTGCACGTCGATCACGGCATCGGCCGCTTCATCGGCCTGCAGACACTCGACGTCGCCGGCGCGCCCCATGACTGCCTCGAGCTGCATTATGCCGCCGAGACAAAGCTGTTCCTGCCGGTCGAGAACATCGAGCTGCTGTCGCGCTACGGCTCCGACCAGACCACGGTCGAGCTCGATCGCCTGGGCGGCTCCGGCTGGCAGACCCGAAAAGCAAAACTGAAGAACCGCATCCGCGAGATCGCGGGCGAGCTGATCAAGATCGCCGCGGAGCGGCATCTGCACGAGGCGCCAAAGCTGCCGGTGCAACCCGGCCTCTATGACGAGTTCTGCGCGCGCTTCCCCTATGACGAGACCGAGGACCAGCTTGGTGCGATCGAGTCGACGCTGAAGGACCTCGAACTCGGCCGTCCCATGGACCGGCTGATCTGCGGCGATGTCGGCTTCGGCAAGACGGAAGTCGCGCTGCGCGCCACCTTTGCGGTCGCGCTCGAAGGCAAGCAGGTCGCGGTCGTGGTGCCGACCACGCTGCTCGCTCGCCAGCACCACAAGACGTTCACCGAGCGTTTCAAGGGTTTTCCGGTGCAGGTCGCGCAGGCCTCGCGGCTGGTACCGACCAAGCAGCTCAACCTGGTCAAGAACGGTCTCACCGACGGCTCGGTCGACATCGTCGTCGGCACCCATGCGCTGCTCAGCAAATCGATCAAGTTCCGCGACCTCGGCCTGCTGATCGTGGACGAGGAACAGCATTTCGGCGTCACCCACAAGGAGCGGCTGAAGCAGCTCCGCGCCGAGGTGCACGTGCTGACGCTGTCGGCGACGCCGATCCCGCGTACGCTCCAATTGGCGCTGACTGGCGTGCGCGAGCTCTCGATCATCGCGTCGCCCCCGGTCGACCGCCTTGCGGTCCGCACCTTCGTCGCCCCGCACGATCCCTTGATGATCCGCGAGGCGTTGCTGCGCGAACGCTATCGCGGCGGCCAGGCGTTCTACGTGGCGCCGCGCATCGACGACCTCGCCGAGGTCAAGGATTTCCTCGACAAGAACGTGCCGGAGATGAAGGTCGCGGTCGCGCACGGGCAGATGCCTCCCGCCGTGATCGAGGACATCATGACCGCGTTCTACGACGGCAAGTTCGACATCCTGCTGTCGACCACGATCGTGGAATCCGGCCTCGACATCCCCAATGCCAACACGCTGATCGTGCATCGCGCCGACATGTTCGGCCTGGCCCAACTCTATCAGCTCCGCGGCCGGGTCGGACGCTCCAAGCTGCGGGCGTACGCGCTGTTCACGCTGCCGGCGCAGCAGAAGATCACCGCGCAGGCCGAGCGTCGCCTCACCGTGCTGCAATCGCTGGAGACGCTAGGCGCGGGCTTCCAGCTCGCCTCGCACGACCTCGATATCCGCGGCGCCGGCAATATCCTGGGCGAGCAGCAGTCCGGCCACATCAAGGAAGTCGGCTTCGAACTCTACCAGTCGATGCTCGAAGAGGCGATCGTCAACCTCAAGGCCGGCGTCTCCGAGCCCGCGGCCGACCGCTGGTCGCCCTCGATCACGATCGGCATGCCCGTGCTCATTCCAGAGGATTATGTCGGCGATCTCTCGGTGCGGTTGTCGCTCTACCGGCGCCTCGCCGATCTCGACAGCGAGGAGGAGATCGAGAACTTTGGCGCCGAGATGCGCGATCGTTTCGGCGTGCTGCCGGACGAGGTGCGCTATCTGTTCAAGGTCGCCGCGATCAAGGCATTCTGCCGCCAGGCCAATGTCGGGAAGATCGATGCCGGCCCGAAGGGCGCCGTCATCGCCTTCCGCGACAATTCCTTTGCCCATCCCGATCGCCTGGTGACGTTCATCCGCAGCCACGGCCAGGCCGCGAAGGTGCGGCCCGACATGAAGGTGGTGTTCCTGCAGGATTGGGAAACGCCGGAAGAGCGTCTCGCCGGCACCACGGAGATCATGCGGCAGCTGGCGCAGCTCGCGCACAGCAAGAAGGCGGCGTAGGGCCTGTGGCGTTTCCGGAGGCGGCGTAGCGCGAAACGATGCTCCGCACCCTGATCAAAACAGCGACGTGTGCCCACTTGCGGAATGACCGAACCGTAGTTACGTTCATTTTATCGAGTTTCGGCCGAACGACTTGGCCTCGCCGCTGAAAAGCGCGCCTGACTGACGACTCTCCCTCCAGATCTCGACGACACAGACCGCGCTTCTGAGCGCGGCCAAACGCTTATCTATCTTAAAGGACGACCCCCATGACGACGGGAACCGTGAAGTGGTTTAACAGCCAAAAGGGCTTCGGATTTATTCAGCCGGACGAGGGCAGCCAGGATGTCTTCGTTCACATCAGCGCCGTTGAACGCGCCGGCATGAACACCCTCAACGAGGGGCAGAAGGTTTCTTTTGAAGTCGTTGCAGACCGCCGGACCGGCAAGTCTGCTGCTGAGGATCTGCGCGCTGTGTAAGCTGCGCGATTAGTGCTATGTCGCTTTGACCACGGATGTACTGGCAGAGCCTCTGGTTCTTACGACCCGCGACCGGTTCACCGGCCGCGGGTTTTTTATGACCCCGTATGCAGAGGGGCCCGATCATACTCCGGGGAGAATAGTGGCGTTTAGCGCGAGCATCCCCATATAAGGGGCATGGCAAACTGGCAGAAGTCGAGCGCGCGGCAAGCTCCCATGACGAAGGCTGAGCTCCGCCAGATGCTGACCGAGGCCGTCCGCAACACGCAGCCCCGCCTCGAGCATAGGCCGAAGCGCCTGGCGAAGGCCAAGACGATCGCCACTGGGACCGCCTGCGTCGACTAGATGTGGTCATTCCGCCGGTTCGCTGAACCCGCAGATATCAAGCGAATTCATTCGAAAAATTCTACGCAGGAGCAGTATGCGCAAGCTTCCCGAACCCACCGAACAAGAGACCATTGAAGGCCCCCAAGCCGTATCCTTTCAGATCGCGAATGGGAACGCTCGACAGAGCTGCATTTTGCAAACCACCTTCCCGACGAAATTGCAGGCACAGAGATATCTTCTCGCGAATTGGCCAGCCATCGACAAGATGGCTCGCGACGCTCTCGCGATGGGAAGCTTTGAAGACGGTCAGATCAAGCTCATGATGGCCTGAACAGCCCGAGCTCTACGGCGAACTTCAAAAAGGGCATGAGATCAGCGAACACGCTGCTCATGTGCTACGACGCCGCGCGGGACGCGTCGGCGGACAGCCGCCCGAGCAGCGACCTTGCCGTATCCGACGGCGACAGCGAGTCCACTGAGACCACGGGATCGCTGCGCATCTCGTGCTTGCCGTTCGACGTGTGCCGCATCACCGCGGAGAGGCGGCGGGCGATCATGTGGGCGGTGCGGAAGTCGGTTTCCGCGAACGCGACGATGACCGAGCCGTCCTTCTGTGCCGCGCCAAAATCCATCTGCCGCATCAGGCGGCTGAGAATGCGGGCGGCATCGAGCTGGGCGCGGGAATTGCCGGGGTCGAAGGCGAAGCGCGCGACCGAGAGGCCGCCGCCGCGGGCCAGCGTCTGCTCGACCGCTTTGGCGAAATCGCGGGCAAAAGCTTCCACCGTGAGCAGGCCGCTGCGCGGGTCGAGCCAGCCGCCGGCATCGATCGAGCGCAGCGTGCGGCTCAGTTGCGCTTCCATCGCGTGCTGGCGGATCAAGGGCAGCGCGTTGGCGGCGACTTTCGCCGGGTCGCCCGGGATCAGCTCGAGATTGGGCAGATCGTAAGTCTGCGTCAGCTGGTGCGCAGTCAGGATCACGGGCAGGCTGCGGAACCGGGTATCCTCGGCGAGCACCGTGAGGAAGGCATCCGTCACGCGGGCTGTGAAACCCTCGGCCAGCACGACGCCGTCGAGGTCGCGGGTGTTGAGATGTTTGGCCGCGGCCTCGATCGAGAGCGCGCCGACGACCCCGACGCGCTCGCCGAGCGCGACAGAGAGCGCAGGGTAAGCCGCGCCGCGGCCGATCAGGAGCACCGTGGCATCACGTGCGGGGTCGGCCTCCGGCAGCGCGACTTTCACTTCCGGCAGCCGGCGCAACACCGTGGCATGAAGTGTGCGAATGCGTAGCGCGGCGCGAAGCCGCGCGATCAGGCGGTCGGAATGGCCGCCGCGCGATGAGAAGGGCAGGGCGTTGTGCGGGAGCGCGCCCGCCGCGTCCAGGGCCACGAAGGGAAGGTAAGGCGATTGCTCCGCGATCTTCCTGGCGAGCGGCGCCAGATGCGGCTCGTGCCCGGCATGCATCGCGGCGAGAACCATGGCCGGCTGCAGTTCTTCGACCGCGCGCGCCGCGCCGGCCCAGTCGGTGTCGACCACAGGGAAGAATCGCGCCTCGTCCAGCGTCGCAATGAAGGCCGGCCGCTCGACGTTGGACACAAACAGGATCGGGCCGGCCTGGGACATCGAGCAACTCTGATCATGCAATCGATGCTGCGCAATCTAGTCCGCTCGCCTTAATGCAGCGTCAATGGATTAGTCGAAACTGCGCCTAGACCGGCCCGGAACGGTCGCGAAAAGCTTCGACCATCAGGGGGTTAAGCCCGAGTTCGTTGAGCGCCTCGCGTGCGCGGGCATTGTCCTGGGCCCGGCCCGCCAGCCGGTGACCGGAGAGCCGGTCGGGCAGCGCGGTGAGGAGGGCGCCCTGGCCGAGCCGGCGCGCCCATTCCTGGAGGTCGTTGGAGAGGAAGCGGTAGCCGCCGACGGCCATGATGCCGGAGGGCGGCGCGGTGATGCAGATCGCCCCGCTGGGGCGGTCGAGCCGCGCGGCATAGCCGGTGTCGACATAGTCGCGTGGGGGCTGCGCGATCAGGGTGTCGCCGACCGGTGGCGGCGGGGCGTACGCCGCGATCGGCACCATCGGGCCGCGCAGGCCGAGCGTGCCTTTCGGCGTCAGCAGAATCTCGCCGGCGATCGACGAGCCCGACTGCTCGCGCGGCGCACCGTGCGGTCCCGGCATCACCGGCACCGGCATGCCGTCCTCGCCACGCCGAGCGCCGAACAATCCGGCCTCGCCGAACAGATAGACGTCCGTGAACGGTGCATGCGCCGCGATCCAGGCCTCGCTCGCCGCCACCTGCTCGGGGGCGCGCCACAGGCCGATGACATTGCGCAAGGTGGGCATCCGCGCCGCCATATCGGAATCGCCGAGCCGCTGGGCAAACTGCGCCGGCGCGATCAGCACGTCGCATTCGTGCTCGTTGATCTGCTGCTCCAGCACGTCATTCTCGAACGGATGATGCAGCGCCAGCGCGCCGCCGCACAGCAGCCACACCGCAAGTGAGGAGGCGAGGCCGGCAAACGACATCGGCGTGAATGCCGCCATCACGGTCGCGCCCTGCTTGATGTCGGCTTCCAGGGACATCGCGAGCCCGGCGGCGATCAGGCTGAAATGCGGGCGCGGCACCGGACGAAAGCCTTCCGCGGTAACGTCGAAGGAGATCATCGCCGCCTTGCGGCCATCCTGGATCACGGTGCGCGCGATGCCGGGCGGGCGGGCCAGTACATCGTCGAGCGAGGCCATGCCTTCGGGCAGGTCGGTGCCGAAACCGCAGACATGGCGGATCGAGAAGGCTTCGGCGGCCGCATGCATTGCGAGATCGGCATAGCTGACGCCGTCGACCGTGCTCATGGTGACGATGGCGCGCGCCGCGGTGCGGTTCAGGGCGGCGGTCAGTTCGGCATGGCGCCAGAGCAGCGGCAGCACGGCGACGACCAAGCCGGCGCGATGGGCGGCCAGCACCGTGAGCACGAACTCGACCGTATTCGGCAACTGGATCGCGATGACGGAATTGGCCGGCAGGCCCGATTCGACGAAATAGGCCGACAGCGCCTCGATGGCCGTGTCAGCCTCGGCATAGCTCATGCGCCGCGGCTGGTGCCCGGTCACCCGGAACTTGTTCAGGGGGTCGAGCAGAGCGGGCGCATGCGGCTGCCGCGTCAGCGTGCGCTGAAACAGCGTGTCGAGCGTCGGCGATACGGCTGGCTGGTTCACGGCGTCACTTTGCTTGATGAGCTTCCGGCTGCCCCTTCGACCACCACGTCTCCGGCAGGTAGCCGGACAGCGATGTGGCCTTTGGCCGTTCTATCCGATTCCAGCGCGCGATCCATTGCTCGGATACGTTAAACAGGGGGATTGTATAGAAACCGGAGATCAAAGCGCGATCGAGCGCCCGCACCGCCGATGCGAAATCCGTATGTTCACGGGCCTCCAGCAGCGCCGCGATCATGGCATCGACCGCGGGATCCCTGGCACCCATGTAGTTGCGGGTGCCCGGATGGTCGGCGGCAGCGCTCCCCCAGTAGAAATATTGCTCGTTGCCGGGCGACAACGACTGGTCCCACCGATTCTGGATCATGTCGAATTCGTAAGCGAGCCGGCGCTGGTCGAACTGGACGGGATCGACCGAGCGCACGCTCGGCTCGATGCCGGCGCGCTTGAGGTCCCGTTGGAAGGCAAGCGCGATGCGCTCCTGGTCGCGGGTCGTGACCAGAATTTCGAAGGTGAAGGGCGCCTTGGTCGCGCGATTGCGCAGCACCGTGCCGTCGAGATCGTAGCCGGCCTCCGACAGCAGCTTCAGGGCCGCGCGCAGCGTCGTCCGGTCGCGCCCGGAGCCGTCGGTCACCGGCAGGCGGTAGCTGCCGTCCAGGACGTCTGGCGGGATCTGCGCAGCGAACGGCTTGAGCAGCTCCCGCTCACGCGCATCCGCAGGCTTGCCATACGCCGAGAGGTCCGAGCCGGCAAAATAGCCGGCGACGCGCGAGTAGAGGTTGAAGAAGTAGTTGCGGTTGACCAGCTCGAAATCGAACAGCAGCGTCAGCGCCTGGCGCACCCGGATGTCGGCGAAGACGGGACGCCTCGTGTTGAACACCAGAAATTCGGAAGGTTGCGGTACGCCCGGCTTGATGGTGTCGCGGATCACTTCGCCGCTTTTCGCCGCGGGAAAATCGTAGCCGTCGTGCCAGCGCAGCGGCTCGTGCTCAATGCGGAAATCATAGAGGCCGCGTTTGAACGCTTCGAACTGGCCGTTGGCCTCGCGAAAATAGTCGAGCCTGATCTCGTCGAAATTATAGAGCCCGCGATTGATGGCGAGGTCGCGGCCCCAATAATCGGGATTGCGGGTGAGCGTCACGCTGGCGCCGGGCTTCACGGCGGTGACGCGATAGGGGCCGGAGCCGACCGGGCCCGTCATCGTCGTCTCCTCGAATGCCGCGACATCGACCGCATGCTTCGGCAGGATCGGCATCAGGCCGAGGATCAGCGGCAGTTCGCGGTCGTTGGCCCCCGCGAGATCGAAGCGCACGGTGAGAGGATCTGGTGCCTCGGCACTTGCGATCTTGCTGTAATATTGCCGGTGGTTGGGGCGGCCGTGGTCGCGCAGCAGCTGCCAAGAGAACAGCACGTCCTCGGCGCGCAGCGGCTTGCCGTCGGAGAAGCGGGCCCGGGGATCGATGTGGAACGTGACAAAGCTCCGCTCGTCGTCGGTCTCGACCGATCTGGCGAGCAGGCCGTAGAGCGTGAACGGCTCGTCATTGCCGCGCGCGAGCAGGCTCTCGACCACGTAGTTCCGCATCTGCTGCACGGCCAGTCCCTTGACGATGAAGGGATTGAGGCTGTCGAAGGTGCCGAGAACGCCCCAGGTCAGCCGGCCACCCTTGGGGGCATCAGGATTGACGTAGGGCATGTGGGTGAAATCGGCAGGCATCGCCGGCTCGCCGTGCATGGCAATGGCGTGGGCTTCCTCGGCCCCTGCGCCGCTTGCCGGGAATCCCAAGGCGAACGGCAGCCCCAAGGCGAAAGCCAGGACGCAGAGGCGGACGCACAGACCTTCAGAACGGCCCTCCATAAGGCGCTGGAACATGAACATCTGCACACGTTGATTCGAGGACCGGCGGGGCCTGAATCCTATCACAGGGAATTTCCCGGGGACGCACGTCAGGGCGCGGTCAAAGACGCTTGTCGGCATTGATCTTTTCGTCGGCCACGTTAAGAAGGCACGCAATCGCGCAAGAGCGCCGAGCCCGTCACTTGTCCGCCTCATTTGACGGGGACAGAGCCGCGCCCAAGGCGGCCATGTTCGGTGCGTCGAAGCGGTTCGGGCACTTCCCGTTCAGAAAGGGTTTTCCGCAATGAATTTCCGTTACTTGGCCGCGTCCGTCCGGCCGCGCGGGCGACTTCTCGCCTTGTTGACGGCGACGGCGTTGGCCGTCCCATTTGCCGCCGAGGCTCAGGCCCCGGCTCCGGGCGCACCCGCGCCCAAGGCCGCCCCGAAAGCCGCTCCGAAGGCTGCCCCAAAGGCCCCGGCGGCGGCCGCTCAGGCACCTGCCCAGCAGCCGGCCGCTCAGGGCGCTCCGGCGCAGCAGGGCGCGGCTCAGCCGGCGGATCAGCAGATCCAGCTGATCTACGCCCCCTGGACCAAGTTCTGCCTCAAGGGCCAGGACGCCAATGCCAAGCAAGTTTGCTTCACCGGCAAGGACGGCCGTATCGAGTCGGGCCAGCCGGTCATCGCGGCCGTCATCATCGAGCCGGAAGGCGAGCCGAAGAAGATCCTGCGCGTGACGCTGCCGCTCGGCATGCAGCTGGTGCACGGCACTCGCATCATCGTGGACAACAATCCGCCGTTGCAGAGCCCGTATGTGATCTGCTTCCAGAACGGCTGCATGTCCGATTACGAGGCCACGCCCGAGTTCATCAACAACATGAAGAAGGGCCAGAACCTCGTTGTTCAGGCGATCAATGCCAACGGCGCGCCGCTGACCCTGCCGCTGCCGCTCGCCGGCGAATTCCAGAAGGCCTATGACGGTCCGCCGACCGATCCGAAGGTGTTCGAGGAAACTCAGAAGAAGCTTCAGGAAGAGCTTCAGAAGAAGGCTGACGAGCAGCGCAAGAAGCTCGAGCAGCAGGGTGGCGCGCCCGGCGCACCTCCGACCGCTCAGAAGTAATCGGGACCCAATCCCGGACATGAAAAAGGCGCTCGGTTCGAGCGCCTTTTTTTCTGACCCATATTGTTTGTCTGAGCGAAGATGTGTCCGAGCGAAGATCAGTTCAGCGACGGGTTCCGCGGACGATAGCCGCCGGCCTTGTCCTTGATGAAGATCTCGGTGACCTGGGAATGCCGGACCGGCTCGCCGGAATCGTCCGGCACCAGGTTCTGTTCGGAGACGTAGGCGACGTATTCCGATTCCGCGTTTTCGGCGAGCAAATGATAGAACGGCTGGTCCTTGTGGGGCCGCACCTCCTCGGGAATCGACAGCCACCCACTCCTCGGTGTTGTTGAATTCCGGATCGATGTCGAAGATCACGCCCCGGAACGAGAAGATCCGGTGGCGCACGACCTGTCCGATCTGGAATTTGGCGGTCCGCGCTTTAATCATTCCCCGTCGATAGACCAGGATTGTGGCCGATGCTAGTGCCCTGATCTGGAATTAACCCGCGCTTACGGGGCAGATAGCCCCCATGTCCTCAGAAAACACTTCATCAATGGTCGATATCCTTAATCTCGCTCTACCTTATTTCGGCTTGATCTTCGTTGGATTCGCCTGCGGCAAGGTCAAATCCCTGCCGGAATCGGGCCTCGCCTGGATGAACTTCTTCCTGCTCTATGTGTCGCTGCCGGCGCTGCTGTTTGCGATCATGTCGAAGACGCCGTTCTCGGAATTGAACAACCCGCCGTTCCTGATCGCGACCACGCTGTCGACGGTTGCGGCATTCACCCTGGCGCTGGTCGTCGGCAAATTTCTCGGCCGCCTGACGCTGCGCGAGGCGACGCTCGCCGGACTCTCCGGCGGCTACGGCAATATCGGCTACATGGGGCCGGGGCTCGCGCTCGCCGTGCTCGGAACCAAGGCGTCGGCGCCGACCGCGCTGATTTTCTGCTGCGACAGCATCTTCCTGTTCACTATCGTGCCGTTGCTGATCGAGCTCTCCGACCGCGATCATCCCTCGATCGTGCACGCCTTCGGCGTCGTGTTGAAACAGATCGTGCTCAACCCGCTGATCATGTCGGCCTGCTTCGGCGCGGCCTTCGCATCGCTCCATATCGAGATGCCGGTCGCGCTCGACCGCACCATCACCTTCCTCCAGAACGCAGCCGCCCCGACCGCGCTGTTCGTGCTCGGCGTGACGGTGGCGCTCCGCCCTTTCGACCGCGTACCCTGGGAAGTGCCGGGCGTGATCGCGGTCAAGCTCCTGATCCATCCGCTCGCAGCTTTCGGCCTGATGTTGGCGTTCGGTCCGTTCGCGCAGCCCTGGGCCGCGACCGCCGTGCTGATGGCGTCACTGCCGCCGGCGCTGAACGTGTTCGTCATCGCCCGGCAGAACGACGCCTGGATCGAATCTGCCTCCGTGGCGGTGCTGCTCGGAACGTTTGCGTCCGTGGTCACGCTGACCAGCGTGATGTGGGCGATCCAGACCGGCCGGCTGGCGTTTCCTTAAACCTTAGCGCCGCCACGTCGGCGTCAGGCCCTCGCGCATCGCAAAACGCCGGAGCGGGCCGAACGCGCCGAGCAGGTGCATGCCGACCGCGCGGACCGGCTGGAGCGGGAGGAAATCGTTGAGCAGGGAGCGGTTGGCGATGTCGATCGCAAAGGTCCGACTCAGAATGTCCGGACGCCGGGCCCGGTCGTAGCGTTTGAGCACGTCGGCTGCGCCGGGATCCTGACTCGATGCGATGGCGTCGCCTGCGAGCCTGGCAATGTCGGCGGCATCTCGCAGGCCGAGATTGAGACCCTGGGCGCCGATCGGGGGAACCACATGGGCGGCTTCACCGACCAGCGCGATGCGGTCGCGGCCGAAGGATTTGGGGCGTTCGATTCCCAGCGGGAACAGGTTGCGCCCGGGCTCCACCGTCATGCGGCCCAAAATGGAATGCGATTGCTTCTCGATCGCGGCGGACAGCTCCGCGTCGCCCAGGCCGCGAAGCCGTTCGGCGTCCGCAGGCGCCGAGACCCAGACGACGCTGGAGCGGTCGCCGGGCAGGGGCACGAACACGCAAGGGCCATGCGGCGTGTGGAACTCGGTCGAGACGTTGCGATGCGGGCGCGCGTGGCCGACGTTGAAGGTCAGCGCCGTCTGGTTCAGCTCGCGCCGCGTCACCGTGATGCCGGAGGCTTCGCGGCAGAGCGAATGGCGGCCGTCGGCGCCCACCACGAGACGGGCAGAGAGGAATTGCGCGGCGGCGGTGCGGATCGCGACGTCGTCGGCTTCGATGACAACGGCTTCGGCCTCGTCATCGAAACGGACGAGACCGGGCAACTCGGCCGCGCGCGCTTCCAGCGCCAGCATCAGCGAGCGGTTGTCGATGTTGTAACCGAAGGCATCGAGGCCGATTTCGTGACAGGAGAACCGGACCTCCGGCGCGCGGAACAGCCGGCCCGTGTCGTCGACGAGCCGCATGATCTCGAGAGATGCCGCCTTGTCCTTGCAGCGCCACCAGACATCGAGCGTTTCCAGGAGACCGACGGAAGCACCGAGCAGGGCGGTGGTGCGGTTGTCGGCATAGGGCACGCGCCGCGCCACCAGCGCGGTCCGTGCGCCCGCCTGCGCCAGTGCGATGGCCGCGCTAAGTCCCGCCGGTCCGCCGCCGATCACGGCCGCGTCAAAGAGTGTCGATGCATCTGTCATGGAACGACATTTGACACGCCCCACGGCAAATTCAAGCCCACTCATATTTCCCTGATTTTATGACGAATTGTGCGACCGGGCGCCGCAATGGCTTATGTGCAAACCGGTGTCATTCTGATAGCAGAAGCCATGGACAGCCAAGAGGATTCCCTGAAGCCCAGGCCCGCGATCCGCGCCGCCGCCTTCTCGGTGCACATCTTCACCGCGTTCGGTGCGGCGATCGCGCTGCTGGCAATGCTCGAGGCCGTGCGCGAGCACTGGGCGGCGATGTTTCAATGGCTGGGCGTCGCCCTCATCATCGACGCGATCGACGGGCCGATCGCGCGCCGGCTCAACGTCAAGGACGTGCAGCCGAACTGGTCGGGCGACGTGCTCGATCTCGTGGTCGATTTCGTCACCTACGTGTTCGTGCCGGCCTATGCGATCGTGGCCAGCGGCTTGCTCCTGCCGGTCGCTGCACCCTTGCTAGGTGTCGCCATCATCGTCACCAGCGCACTATATTTCGCCGATCTGCGCATGAAGGCCGACGACAATCATTTTCGCGGTTTTCCGGCGCTGTGGAATGCGGCGGCGTTTTATCTGTTCCTGCTGCACTGGCCGCCGCTGCTGTCGACGCTGCTGGTAGCAAGCCTGGTGGTGCTGACCTTCGTGCCGTTCCACGTGCTGCATCCGGTGCGTGTCGTGCGGCTGCGCTGGCTGACCATGTCGCTGATCGCAATCTGGGCTCTGCTCTCCCTCTACACGCTGCAGATGGACTTTCGCGTCGGCACCGGCGTGACTGTCGCGCTCTGCGCGATCGCGCTCTGGATCAGCTTCAGCGACGCATTGATACGGCTGACAAGATCCTTCGCATGATGCACCTGTTGACAAGCCCCGAAGCCTGGGCCGCGCTCCTCACCTTGACGTCACTCGAGATCGTGCTCGGCATCGACAACGTCATCTTCCTGTCGGTAATCGTCTCGCGCATCCCCGAGAATCAGGCGCATCGCGCCCGCCAGATCGGGCTCGCGCTGGCGCTGATCTTCCGCATCATCCTGCTCAGCCTGCTGGTCTGGCTGATCGGCCTGACCGCGCCGGTGTTTTCGTTTTCGGGTTACGGCTTCTCCTGGCGCGACCTCATCCTGATCGGCGGCGGCTTGTTCCTGATCGCGAAGGCAACGCACGAGATTCATGGTGAGGTCGAAGCCGATGACGGCGAGGGCGACGAGAACTCCCCTCGTAACGCCTTCTTCTGGGTGATCGTCCAGATCGTGATCATCGACATCGTGTTCTCGCTGGACTCGATCATCACGGCGATCGGCATGGCGCAGGACATCGAGATCATGATCGCGGCCGTCGTGATCGCCTGCCTGATCATGTACATTTCATCCGGGCCGGTGTCGCGATTCGTCGCGGAGCATCCGACCACGAAAATGCTGGCGCTGGCGTTCCTGGTGCTGATCGGTGTCGCGCTGGTGGCGGACGGATTCCAGTTCCACATCCCGCGCGGCTACATCTATTTCGCAATCGCGTTCTCGGCGGCGGTCGAATTCTTCAACGTGCTGGCGAAGCGCAACCGCAGGAAAACCGGCAAGCCGTCGGTCTAGCCATTCCAGCCGGTGTCGAGTTGACAAGGCGGGCGCGATGCCTTTCGCTGGCCTGCGAGAAGAGGAGGTCAGGCGATGACCAAAGCCGTCCGTGTCCACAAGGTCGGAGGCCCCGAAGCCCTGGTCTATGAGAGCGTCGATGTTCCGGCGCCCGGCCCGGGCGAGGTGCGCATCCGCCAGCATGCGGTCGGCCTCAACTTCATCGACGTCTATTACCGCACCGGCCTCTACAAGGCGCCCGGGCTGCCTTTCATCGCCGGCAATGAGGCCTCGGGCGAAGTCGTCGCTGTCGGGCCGGGCGTGACCAATTTTCATCCCGGCGACCGCGTCGCCTACTACTACAACCTTGGCGCCTATACCGGCGAGCGCAATATCCCTTGGGAGAAACTGGTCAAGCTACCCGACCACATCACCCACGAGCAGGGCGCCGTGCTGATGCTGAAGGGGCTGACCGTCTGGTATCTCCTGCACAAGACCTTCAAGGTCGAGCCGCATCATCGCGTGCTGATCCATGCCGCGGCCGGCGGCATCGGCCTGCTCGCCTGCCAATGGGCGAGGGCAATGGGCGCCCACGTCATCGGCACCGTCGGCTCGCGCGAAAAGGCCGAGCTTGCCGAGGCCAATGGCTGCGACCACGTCATCCTCTACAACGAGGAAGACTTCGTCGCGCGCGTCAAACAAATCAGCCGCAACGAGGGCTGCGACGTCGTCTATGACGGCGTCGGCAAAGCGACCTTCCCGGGCTCGCTATCCTGCCTCAAGCCGCGCGGCATGTTCGTCTCCTTCGGCAATGCCTCAGGCCCGGTGCCGCCGTTTTCGATCGCCGAACTCAACGCACATGGCTCGCTGTTTGCGACGAGGCCGAAGCTCAACGACTATGTCGGCACCCGCAAGGAGTTGCTGGAAGGCGCCGACACGCTGTTCGCCGCTGTCATCAATGGCAAGCTGCACGTGCCGATCAACCACGCCTACGCGCTCAAGGACGCCGCCAAAGCGCATATCGATCTCGAAAGCCGCAAGACCACGGGCGCGTCGATCTTGAAGCCGTAGTTCTTCCGTCGTCATCCGCTCCCGTGTCCCGGCTCTGCAGCGCACCGCGAAGGGGCGCTGCGCTGCGTTCGGGGGTACGAGGCAGGCCTTACGCCACCCGCCGTGCCGCGCCGGCCCTGATCAAAATCCCGTCGAGGCAGCCGATCATCTCGGCGATCTCGGCCCGCGTGACGTTCAGCGCCGGCATGAAGCGCAGCGTGTCGACCTGCGGCGCGTTGAGGAGCACGCCGGCCTCGAACGCCTGCGCGACGATGCCGGGTGCGATCGGCAGCTTGAGGTCGAGCGCGAGCAACAGGCCGCGGCCGCGCACCTCGCCGAGGCCGTGCCGGGCGGAGACCTTTTGCAATTCGCTTTCGAGCAGCAAGCCGGTCTCGGTGACCGCCTTGAGGAAGTCCGGCTTGCTGACCTCGTCGAGCACCGCAAGTCCTGCCGCGCACATGATAGGGTTGCCGTTGAATGTGCCGCCCTGATCACCGTGCTCGAAGCAGGCCGCGCGTTCGGTCGCGAGCAGGGCTGCGAGCGGCACGCCACCGCCGATGCCCTTGCCGAGACTCATGATGTCGGGCGCGATGCCCGTATGCTCGTAGTGGAAGAGCTTGCCGGTCCGGCCCATGCCGGTCTGGATCTCGTCGAAGATCAGCAGGAGACCGTGCGCGTCGGTAAGCGCGCGCAACTCCTGCAAGAACTGATCGGTTGCAGGCCACACGCCGGACTCGCCCTGGATCGGCTCGAGCATCACAGCGACGGTGTTGTCGTTGATCAGCTTTTCGATCGAAGCGATGTCGTTGAGCTTCGCCTTCTTGAAGCCCGCGACCTTCGGCTCGAACAGTGGCTCAAAGGCCTTCTTGCCCGAGGCCGACATCGTCGCCAGCGTCCGGCCGTGGAAGCCACCCTCGAAGCTGATGATCTCGAACGCGCCGCCTCTGTGCAGGCTGCCATATTTGCGCGCGAGCTTGATCGCGCCCTCGTTGGCTTCCGCGCCGGAATTGGCGAAGAACACCTGGTCGAACGCACTGTTTGCGACCAGCGCCTGCGCGAGCTTCAGGCTGGGCTCGTTGTAGAAGGCCGGGCTCGGCGTCAACAGCCGCTTGGCTTGCGCGGCGAGCGCGTCGGCGATCGCGGGCGGGGAGTGGCCGAGGCAGTTGACGGCCCAGCCCTGCACAAAATCGAGATAGCGCTTGCGGCTGTCGTCCCAGAGGTAGGAGCCGGCGCCGCGGACGAACACGGCCTTGGGCCGAGCGGTGATGTCCATCAGCGCGTCATACGGGTGCGTGGTCATGTCGAACTCCTCTGGAGGCGGATCAAAAATGCGCGCGAAATGCAAAAAGGCCGCACCTTGCGGGTGCGGCCTTCTCGAAAACTGGGCTGAATTCAGTGGTTCAGCGGCGTCGTCGGACATGGCGCACCCTCTCATCGTCGCGGAAGCGACGGCGGAGCATTTCGATGCGCTGATGGGTCCGAGCGTTGATCATGGGGCGCGGCAATACAGGCGAATGGCGGGGCTTGTCAAGCAGGCGTTTTACAGATCACCCGCCCAGCGTGCATGGGGCAGGTCCGATCCGTGGCTTGCCCGGCGTGTGGCGGTTGTGACGTCGCGGGTGACGAGGAGGCGCAACTCGTGCGGTTGCGCGCGGTACGATGCGCCGGATGTCACTCGCACGATTGAATTTTATCGATCGTGCGCCTAGAAACCATCACGTCTCTAGCGCGTTTGTGATCGACCAACGCGAATTGGTTCGAACCGTACGCATGACGGTTCAGACCAAGAGGGGCGGGACCAACCAGATAGTTTTAAACCTTGTCCGACACGCCTTACCCGATCGACCTCGACAGCATTCGCGGCGCGTTTCCGCCGGGCATCGAGGCACCATCCCTTTTGGTCGACTTCGCCGGCTGGCTGAAGGGGCGCCCCTGGGGCAGCGTCGGCTGCTTCTCGCTGCAAGGCCAGTTTTCCGATCAGGCGCCGATCTTCGACGGCAGTCCCTTGCGCGACAGGTTTTCGCTGTTCATGCGGCTGCCGGATGGCTCGGCCGTCGGCGGCTGGTATGGCGCGGGCCTTGACCGCGACAATCCGCCGATCGTGGGGCTTGGCTCCGAGGGCGACTACGAGCTGCTGGCGCCGAGCCTCGATGGCCTGCTCGCAAAATTGACATTGCAGCAATTCGACAAGGCGTGGCACGATCTGCTGCCGCATGACGAGGTCGAATGCCAGACGGTCGAACTCGCACAGTGGCTCGCCGGACGGCCAACCGGGGAGGCGGCGGCGCCCGATGACAATTCGTCGGAGCTGCCCGACTTTCGCGGCTTCGTGGAAAAATGGAGTCGGGATCGCGAAGACTACTGGGCCAATCATCGCTTGATGGCCGAGCTCGGCTGGCGCCTCGCCGCGCATCTGCCTAAAGGCAAGAAACCCTGGGACAAGACGAACTTCGAGATCGCGATCGTCGGCAAGCAATACGAGGCGCGCGTCCTGACGCGCGGGCCGCAGCCGTTCGAGGAAGCCGGCTCGATCGAATCCCTGCTGCGCGATCTGCGTGAGGAGATGCGCCGCGCGCAGCCCGAGCTCGGGCTGTGGCACGCCATGAAGTTCGGACTCTATGCCGACGGCCGGGTCATGCCGAACTTCGAATACGATGTGCGCCCGAGCATCGACGGCGAACCTGCGAAGCTGTCCGAGGCACAGGCTGATCTTGCGCGCGCACCGCGGCCGGAGCGCTGGGTGCCGAAATGGCTGGTGTGACGAAGCGCCGTCAGAATCCCGCGACGCTGCCGTGCAGGTCGTATTGGTCGGCGCGCTCGATCTTCGCGGTGACGATCTCGCCAACGCGCAAGGGGCGGCGGCTCGACAGGTAAACCGCGCCGTCGATCTCGGGCGCATCGGCCTTGGAGCGGCCTTTCGAAACAGTCGGACCGACCTCATCGATGATGATCTGCTGGCGCGTGCCGACCTTGCGCTTCAGCCTGCGCGCTGAGATCTTCTGCTGGCGGGCCATCAGCGCGTTGTAGCGCTCCTGCTTGATCTCTTCCGCAACAGGATTCCCGATCGCGTTCGACGTTGCGCCTGCGACCGGCTCGTATTTGAAGCAGCCGAGCCGATCAATCTCGGCTTCGTCCAGCCAGTCGAGCAGATAGGCGAAGTCGGCATCGGTCTCGCCGGGGAAGCCGACGATGAAGGTCGAGCGCAGGGCGAGATCGGGGCATTCCTCGCGCCAGCGCTTGATTCGCGTCAGCGTCTTGTCCTGCGCCGCCGGACGTTTCATCGCCTTCAGCACCTCGGGACTCGCATGCTGGAACGGGATGTCGAGATAGGGCAGCACCTTGCCCTCCGCCATCAGCGCGATGACCTCGTCGACATGCGGGTAGGGGTAGACATATTGGAGCCGCACCCAGGCGCCGAGTTCGCCGAGCTCGCGCGCGAGATCGAGGAATCTGGCGCGGACCTGGCGATCCTTCCACGGGCTCTCGGCATATTTGAGATCGACGCCATAGGCCGAAGTGTCCTGCGAGATCACCAGCAGCTCTTTCACGCCGGCACTGACCAGGCGTTCGGCCTCGCGCAGCACGTCATTGGCCGGACGAGAGACGAGATCGCCGCGCAGCTTCGGAATGATGCAGAAGGTGCAGCGGTTGTTGCAGCCCTCGGAGATCTTCAGATACGCGTAGTGGCGCGGCGTCAGCTTGATGCCCTGCGGCGGCACCAGATCGAGATGCGCATTGTGCGCCGGTGGCAGCGCGCGGTGCACGGCGTCCAGCACGCTCTCATATTGCTGCGGGCCGGTGATGGAGAGCACACCGGGATAGGCCTGCTCGATCTGCTCGGGTTCGGCGCCCATGCAACCCGTCACGATCACCTTGCCGTTCTCGGCCATGGCCTCGCCGATCGCCGAGAGCGATTCCTGCTTGGCGCTGTCGAGGAAACCACAGGTGTTAACGATGACGATGTCGGCCCCGTCATGCTTGCGGGCAAGCTCGTAGCCCTCGGCGCGCAGGCGCGTGATGATACGCTCGGAATCCACCAATGCCTTGGGACACCCGAGCGACACGAAGCTCACCTTGGGCGCAGCCGTCTGATCCATATCCAAATCTGCCTGATTGACGGGCCTGAGCTAGTCCCAATTGCCCATAATTACAACCCTTTGCAGGGCCCTCCGGCGTGCTATGGGTGAATCACCTGCCGTGAGTGAGCTATGAGCGCCGAACAGTCACCCAAAATCGTGATCGTCGACGAAAGCCCGATCCGGGCTGCGATCCTCGAAGAAGGGTTGCGGGAGGCCGGATTCACGCAGATCGTCCATATCCGTGAAATGCAGAGCCTGCTTGCCCGTATTTATGCGGTCGACCCCGACATCATCGTGATTGATCTCGAAAATCCCAGCCGCGACGTGCTGGAGGCGATGTTCCAGGTCAGCCGCGCCGTGAAGCGGCCGATCGCGATGTTCGTGGATCAGAGCGATTCATCCTCGATCCAGGCGTCCGTGGAAGCGGGGGTCTCCGCCTACATCGTCGACGGGTTGAAGAAGGAACGCATCAAGCCGATCCTCGACCTTTGCGTGTCCCGCTTCAATGCTTTCGCAAAACTCCAGGAGGAGCTGGAGCGCACCAAGTCGCAGCTCGAGGATCGTAAGATCATCGAAAAGGCCAAGGGCATCCTGATGAAGGTGAAGGGCCTCACCGAGGACGAGGCCTATGTGCTGCTGCGCTCCACTGCGATGCGCGAGAAGAAGAAAATCGGCGAGATCGCGCAGTCGATCATCACCGCGTCGGAGATGCTGAAATGACCGCTCCTCTCCGCATCGGGTTCATTCCGCTGGTCGATGCCGCCGCGCTGATCGTTGCCGTCGACAAGGGCTTCGCCGCGGCCGAAGGGCTCGATGTCGAACTGGTGCGCGAAGTCTCTTGGTCCAACGTCCGCGACAAGCTCAATATCGGCCTGTTCGACGCGGCGCATCTGCTGGCGCCGGTCGCAATCGCGTCGTCGCTCGGGCTCGGTCACGTCAAGGTGCCGATCGCGGCGCCCTTCAATCTCGGCATCAACGGCAACGCGATCACGGTGTCGCCGGCGCTTCATGCGGCGCTGATGGAGGAGATCGACGGCGATCGCTTCGATCCGCTCGCTACGGCAAAAGCGTTGGCACGCGTTGTCGCCAAACGGCGCAAGGCGGGAGCCGATCCGTTGACCTTCGGCATGACCTTCCCGTTCTCCACCCACAATTACCAATTGCGGTTCTGGATGGCGGCGGCCGGCGTCGATCCCGACGAGGATGTGCGCCTCGTGGTGCTGCCGCCGCCCTACATGGTCGATAGTCTTGCCAACGGCCACGTCGATGCGTTCTGCGTCGGCGCGCCCTGGAATTCGATCGCGGTCGATCTCGGCATCGGCCATATCCTGCATTTCGTCTCCGACATCCTCGCCCACGCGGCGGAGAAGGTGCTGGCAGTTCGCCAGGTCTGGGCCGACAAGCATCCCGACGTGGTCGCTAGCCTCGTGCGCGCCGCGGGTGAAGGCGGCCGAGTTCATTGAGCATCCGGAAAACCGAACCGAAGCGGCGCGGATCCTGGCGCAGCCCGAACGGATCGGAGTCGACGCCGAAGTCATCCAGCGCACCCTCACGGGACGCCTCAAGATTTCGCCGGACGGCACCTTTCGCGAGAGTGGCAGCTACCTTCTGGTGGGACGCGAAGAGGCAGGGCGCCCCGATCCGGTCCAGGCCGCCTGGCTCTATGCGCAGATGGTGCGCTGGGGGCAGACGGCGTTGAGTTCGGAGGGCGTCAAGACAGCGATGGCGGTGTTCAGGCCCGACCTCTACGACGGCGCTCTCGGCCGACGGCCGCCCACGCAAGCCCCCGCGGCATTCGGCGCATTTGCCGGCCCCGCTTTTGATCCCGCGAATATTCGGGGGCATCTTGCGGCCTTCGAGGTGGGCCGCTGGAAGGCCTGATTCGCGTTTGCATTGTTTTTGGGCGCTGGAGATCAGCGTCTAAATTTTAGGCCGACTGCTCGAATTTCATAAGAATTCCAGAGGCGCGAGTTCCCTAGGGCGCGCCTAATCATCTGATATTGCACCAAGTTTCATTTCATCAAAGCTGGCACGCAACTTGAATGTTGCAGTGCGGCCAGCCTGTCACAGGTGCCTGCTGAGCCAGTCCCGCAGCAACGAAGCTGATCGGACCGTTGGGTGCAGAGCCGGCTATCAAGCCAGCCGAGTTCCTCGCGGGTCGTGCACTTTCCGTCGACACCCAGGTGGCCGCAGGAGCTTCGTTACTGACCATGAAAATCGACACCGTCTCAGTCGACTTTACCGACGACCAGAAACGCTATCTCGAAGGCTTCACGAGCGGTTTGCAGATCAGCCGGGTCGGCCGCGGTCTCGGCGGCGCCGGCAAGGCGAGCCCCGAACCGACCGGCCCCGATGCCGTGCACATCAAGGCGCAGGACAAGGTCATCGCCGCGGGCAAGAAGCTCGCCGATCAGGAGAAGATCAAGCGCGACGAGCATCCCTTCGATGCTTATCCGCGTCTCCGCCAGCAGGCGCTCGACAATACGCCGCCAAGCCTGGCGGACAATTTCCGCTGGCGCTATTACGGCATCTTCTACGTCGCGCCGACGCAGGACTCCTATATGTGCCGTCTGCGGATTCCGAACGGCATCCTGAAGCACTGGCAGCTGTCCGGCCTTGCCGATCTCGCCGATGAAACGTGCGGGCCCTACAGCCACGTCACGACGCGCGCCAATCTGCAGCTTCGCGAGATCCCGCCAAAGAACGCCGTGAAGCTGATCGAGGGCGTTCAGGACCTCGGCCTGTGCTCGCGCGGCTCAGGCGCCGACAACATCCGCAATGTGACGGGGACACCGACGGCGGGCATCGATCCGCAGGAGCTGATCGACACGCGGCCTTATGCACGCGAATGGCACTACCATATCCTGAACGATCGCTCGCTGTACGGCTTGCCGCGCAAGTTCAACGTCGCCTTCGACGGTGCCGGCAGGATCGCCGTGCTCGAGGAGACCAACGACATCGCATTCACGGCCTTTGAAGTGAAGGACGGTTTCGGCGTCGAGCCCGGAGTCTGGTTCCGCCTCGGCCTTGGCGGCATCACCGGGCATAAGGATTTCGCCAAATATTCCGGCATCGTCGTCAAGCCTGAAGAAGCCACGGCCGTTGCCGACGCCATCGTGCGCGTGTTCATCGAGCACGGCGACCGCACCAACCGCAGCAAGGCGCGGCTGAAATACGTGCTCGATGCCATGGGCCATGATGGCTTTCTCAAGCTCGTCGAGGAGCGGCTGAAGAAGCCGTTTACGCGCGTGCCGGAAGAGGCGTTTCTCCCGCGGCCGGCCGCGGACCGCATGGCGCATATCGGCGTACACAAGCAGAAGCAGGACGGTTTGCACTGGATCGGCGTGTCGCTGCCGCTCGGCAAGATCAGCTGCGATCAGATGCGGAGCCTCGCCAAGGTGGCGCAGGACCTCGGTGACGGCGATATCCGCCTGACGGTTTGGCAGAACCTGCTGATATCAGGGGTGCGCGACGAGAATGTCGAGCTCGCCGTCGCGGCGATCAAGCAGATCGGGCTCGCGGTCGAAGCCTCGCACATCCGCGCCGGCCTGATCGCCTGCACCGGCAATGCCGGCTGCCGCTTTGCCGCGGCGAATACCAAGCGCCACGCCGCCGAGATCGGCGACTGGTGCGAGCCGCGCGTTGAGATGGACAAGCCGGTCAACATCCACGTCACCGGCTGCCACCATTCCTGCGCGCAGCATTACATCAGCGACATCGGCCTGATCGGAGCACGCGTGCCGGTGAACGAGGAGGACACGGTCGAGGGCTATCATCTCTTCACCGGCGGCGGGTTTGGCCCCGATGCCGACGTCGGGCAGGAGATCTATCACGACCTCAAGGCCGAAGACGCGCCGAAGACGGTCGAAGGGCTGCTCAAGGCCTATATCGCCCATCGCTCGTCTCCCGACGAAACGTTCCTGTCCTTTGCGCGCCGCCACGACGGCGAGACGCTGCGCAAGCTTGCCGATGCCGAGGTGTCTTCATGAACCAGATCAGCCCTCCGCCGAAACTCGACATCATTCCCACGAGCGCTCCGTTCTCCGACGCGCAACGCTCCTGGCTGAACGGCTTCTTTGCCGGGCTTCTGTCGCCCGATGCAGCAGCGCCGCTGTCGGCCGAGCAGGGCGCCGCCGTGTTGCAAGGCGCAGCCGGTGACGGCGACGACGGCGAATCTCCGTGGCACGACCAGACCATGCCGATCGCGGATCGGATGAAACTCGCCGAGGGCCGTCCCGTGCGCCGCAAGATGATGGCGGCGATGGCGCAGCAGGATTGCGGCCAGTGCGGATACAATTGCCACGACTATTCGGAGGCGATCGCGGGCCGCAGTGAAGCGCGGCTCAACCTTTGCGTCCCCGGCGGCAAGGAAACCGCGCGGATGCTGAAGTCGCTGTACGAAGAGCTGGACAAGACGCCGATGGCCAAGGCGCCCGACAAGCAAGACGCGGTGGCAGCCCCCGCCGTGACCGTGACGATCGCCGAGCCCGGCCGCTCACGCGACAACCCTGTTGCGGCGACCTTCCTGTCTCGTCGTCTTCTCAACAAGGGAAAGTCTGAGAAGGAAACCTATCACGTCGAGTTCGGTCTCTCCGAGAGCAAGCTCGACTATACCGTCGGCGACAGCTTTGGCGTGTTTGCGCGCAACGAGGTCGGCCTCGTCGACCAGATCATCGCGTTGCTCGGCGCCTCTCACACCACGAAGGTCAATGGCAAGACGTTGCGCGAGGTGCTGATCGACGACGTCTCGTTGTCGCCTGCGCCCGACACGCTGTTCGAGCTGCTTTCCTTCATCACCGGGGGCGCGCAGCGCGAGAAGGCGCGGGCGCTGGCGCAGGGCGAGGATCCCGATGGCGATGCCGCTACGCTCGACGTCATGGCGGCACTGCAGAAGTTTTCGGGCACGCGTCCGCACCCAGAGGCCTTTGTCGAGGCGCTGGAGCCACTCCAGCCGCGGCTCTATTCGATCTCGTCTTCGCACAACGCGACACCCGGAAAACTGTCGCTGACGGTGGACTCCGTGCGTTACATCATCGGCAAACGCAAGCGCATCGGTGTCGCCTCGACCTTCCTCGGCGAGCGCATCGGCGAGGGCGAGAAGCTCAAGGTCTATGTGCAAAAGGCGCACGGCTTCGGCTTGCCGCAGGATCCGAAGACGCCGGTCATCATGATCGGTCCCGGCACCGGCATAGCGCCGTTCCGCGCCTTCCTGTTCGATCGCAAGGCGACCGGTGCGCCCGGCAAGAACTGGCTGTTCTTCGGCCATCAGCGCAGCGATTGCGACTTCTTCTACCAGGAGGAACTCAATGCGATGAAGACCTCGGGCCTGCTCACGCGCATGTCGCTGGCCTGGTCGCGCGACGGTGAGAAGAAGTTCTACGTGCAGGACCGCATGCGCGAGGTCGGTCGCGAGTTGTGGACGTGGCTTGCCGAGGGCGCTCATCTCTACATCTGCGGCGATGCCAAGCGCATGGCCAAGGACGTCGAGCGCGCACTGGTCGACATCGTCGCCCAATTCGGAGCACGTTCGACCGACGAAGCCGTCAGTTTTGTCGCCGAGCTCAAGAAGGCCGGCCGCTTCCAGGCTGACGTGTATTAAGGCGCGGCAACGAGCACAGGCGGGCCGGTCGGTTCCGATCGCCTCGGACTTTAACGAATAAGATGCTCGGAACCCGCCCGCGAGGAGAATTTGCATCTTCGATTGGGCTTCTTAGGAGAACCCGCATCGCTATTTCCGCGGGTGTCTTGCCCACCACCCGGATTGATCCTTCATAATCCCGCAAATGGGGCGTTGGAGATCGACCATGCGCGAACTATCGGCGGAAGCCAGGCTGCACTTCTACGCGCGCTCGCTCTCGCGGCGGACCGCGGCGAGCATGCATCATGCCGCGATGTACAGCGCCTTCGCCGTCATCGCGGCCATCGTGTTCGGCACGCTCTCGGTACACCCGTTCTGATCACGCCCCGCGCTTGAACGGGGCCACTTCGATTCCCGCATCCTTCAAGGCCTGACGCAGGCCGCGCGCGATGTCGACTGCTCCCGGCGTATCGCCGTGGATGCACACCGTGTCGGTGCGCATCTTGATGACCTTGCCTGTCACCGAGACCACCGCGCCATCCTGCACCATGCGCACTACGCGGTCGGCAATGGCCTTGGCGTCGTGCAGCACCGCGCCAGGCTTCTTGCGCGAGACGAGGTTGCCGTCGTCCTCATAGGCGCGATCGGCGAACACCTCGTGCACCATCGGCAGATTGGCGTCTTCGCCGGCCTTCACCAACTTCGAATTGGCGAGCACGACGAAAATCAGGCCGGGATCGACCGCCTTGATGCCGGCTGCGATCGCCTTCGCGGTCATGTCGTCCTCGCAGGCGACGTTGGACAGCGCGCCATGCGCCTTCACATGCGTCACCTTGTGGCCGGCGGCCGTCGCGATCGCCTGGCAACGCGCCGATCTGGTAGGCGACGAGGTTCTCGATCTCGGAGGCTTTTAGCCCCGCGATCGGATGCCGGCCAAAACCGTGCAGGTCGCGATAGCCGGGATGTGCGCCGACCGAGACGCCGCGCGCCTTCGCAAGCTCGACTGTCCGGCGCATGATGTCGGGGTCGCCGGCATGAAAGCCGCAGGCGACGTTGACCGAGCTCGCCAGCTCGATCATCGCAGCGTCGTTGCCCATCTCCCACGCGCCAAAACCTTCGCCGAGATCGCAATTGAGATCGATCGTCTTCATGGTGTCCTCCGCCTTTGGTCTTGTCGTTTACGGCTCGGCCGCGACCTGCCAGGTCCGGGCGTCGACGGCACTTACAGCATAACCCGCGACGTTGGCATCGCTGAGCGCCTCGATGTTGAGCGCGACGGTGTCGGCAGAGCGCAGGCGATCGGGCAGGCTGCGGATGGTTTGCGCGAATTTCTTCGCCTCGTCTTGCGCCTCGGCCATGCTGACCGCCTTGAAGCGGAACGCCGTTCCTGCCGAGGTCTGCGCGAGGCGGCCCACATCGGCCGTGATCACGGTTGCGATCTTCGGGTAGCCGCCGGAGGTGCCGCGGTCCATCATCAGCGCGATCGGCGCGCCGTTGCCGGGCACCTGGATGCTGCCGTTGACCGTGCCGTCGGAGACGATGTTGTGGCCGTGCAGATGCTTGATCGCGGGGCCTTCGAGCCGGTAGCCCATGCGATCGGAGGTCGCCGAGATCTTCCACTCGCTGTCGAGGAACAGCGCCTTGTTGGCGTCGTCGAACTCGTCGTCCTGCGGTCCCAGCAGGACGCGGATCGGACCGCTCGATGGCTTCGGCAGTTCGATGCGCAGCTCCGGCGCACCGCTTGCGGCGCTGACAGATAATTCGTCACCGGCCTGGAGCGGGCGCGGGTAGGGGCTGCCGAGGCCGGCGCGGGCGTTGACCGCGAGACTGCCGAACACCGGCTCGCCCTTGATCCCGCCTTCGATCGCCAGATAGGTGAACGCACCGCTGCGAGCAAAACCCAGCGTCAGCGTCTCGCCGTCCTTCAGCGTCAGCGATGTGTCCATGGCGACCGGACTGCCGGCGATGTCCACATTGCGCGGCGCGCCTGAAATTGCGACCCGCACGGCCCCGTCGCGGGCGGTGAACGAGGCGCCGAACGGGCCGACCTCGATAGCGGCGGCGAACGGTTCGTTGCCGACAAGCGTGTTCGCTGCCGCGAGCGACAGGCGGTCCATCGCTCCGCTGACCGTCAGGCCATAGCGTTGCGCTCCGTGGCGTCCGCCATCCTGGACGGAGCTTGCAGGCCCGATGCTGGCGATCACAAGCCGGCTCATGCGACCACCTGCTCGGCAATGATCTCGCCGGCCTCGGCGGCGCGATCCTGTTCCTCGAACGTCTTATGGTCGATTGCGAAAAACGTCACGCGATCGCCGGGTTCGGTGAGGAAGGTCGGATTGCGGTGGAGCTGATAGGTCCGCACCGGCGTGCGGCCAAGCAGGTGCCAGCCGCTGGGCGCAGCCAGGCACTGGATTCCGGCCTGGATGCCGCCGATCGAGATCGTGCCGGCAGGCGTCAGCAGCCGCGGATTCTGTCGCCGCGACATCTGCAGGGATTTGTCGAGGCCGCTGAGATAGGACCAGCCCGGCGTGAAGCCGATCATGGCAACCTTATAGTCGCCGGCGACGTGGCGGGCGACGATGTCGTCGGGCGTGGTGTTCAGCGCCTTCGCGACATCCTCGAGGTCAATGCCGTGCTCGCCGCCATAGGCGACGGGAATGCGCCAGCGGCGCGCATTGGTGGCCGGCGGCAACGGTTGGCTCGCGAGCGCGAGCAGCTTGTCGCCGAGTGCGTCAAAGCCGATCTCGCCGGGGTCGTAGTGCACCAGCAGCGAGCGATAGGTCGGCACGGACTCGGTGATGCCGTCGATGGGACTTGCTGCGAGCGCCTTGTCGAGTGCCAGCACGCGCTGGTTGGCGGCGTCGTCGATGGTACGGCTGAATTCAACCGTGACGGCGCTGTCGCCACTGGGCAGAAGGCGGGGCGGGGGAAGCGTCG
This sequence comes from Bradyrhizobium sp. LM2.9, assembly GCF_054056555.1. NCBI lineage: Bacteria > Pseudomonadati > Pseudomonadota > Alphaproteobacteria > Hyphomicrobiales > Nitrobacteraceae > Bradyrhizobium > Bradyrhizobium sp. LM2.9. The sequence goes on along the minus strand of NZ_JBSRYJ010000002.1, from coordinate 2,098,996 downwards.
CGGACATGGGCTGTCGAAATCGGGCTTCTGGAGATACGCGGGCTCGGCCTTGAGTTCCGCTTCTTCCTGCTTCGCGTAAATGCGCCCCCAAGTCCAATAAATTAATGCAGGGGGAGACGATAAAGCCTTGTTATCGCGACGCATAACAGCGCTGCGGCCCTGCATGATTGGTACCTTCTTGGCCCTTGACGGCACGCCCGCACCTCGCAAGATGCGCGCGTTCATTCCCGCCCATCCGGAGCTCGTCTGTTTCCATGTCGCTGTCCCCCGAAGCCCGCAAGACCCTCGCCGGCATCACCACCGCCACCATCACCACGGTCCTGCTGAAGAAGGGCCTGCGCAACATCTGGATGCGCGGCGCGCGTCCGCTGCGCCCGGGTCTGCCGCGCCTGGTGGGACCGGCCTTCACGCTGCGCTTCGTGCCGGCGCGCGAGGATCTGGCGACGCCGGAGTCCTGGTCGTCGCCGATCTCGACTCGGACCGCGATCGAAGCAATGCCGGAGGGCTGCATCGCCGTGGTCGACGCCATGGGGATCACCGATGCCGGCATCTTCGGCGACATCCTGTGCGCGCGCATGATGAAGCGCGGCGTCACCGCACTCGTCACCGACGGCGTCGTGCGTGACGTCGAGGGCGTGCTCGGCACCAACCTGCCGGTCTGGTGCGACGGTTATGCCGCACCGCCGTCGGTTGCCGGTCTGACCTTCGTCGGCTGGGGCGAGCCGATCGGCTGCGGCGGCGTTGCGGTATTCCCGAACGACATCGTGGTCGCCGACCAGGACGGCTGCGTGCTGATCCCGCAGGCGATGCTCGAACACGTGCTCAATGAGAGTGTCGAGCAGGAGCGGATGGAAGCCTGGATCGTGAACGAGGTGAACAACGGCGCGGTGCTCCCGGGCCTCTATCCCATGAACGCCGAGACCAAGGCGCGCTACGCCGCAAGCAAGAAGTAACAGACAGCAAGCGAGGTTACCCCATGGAGATCACTGTCGCAGGCACGCGGCCGACCCGCCGCGCGCCCAAGGAACACTTCACCGGCACGGTCCTTCAGGACCCCGTGATCATGGCGCCCGCGCCGGCGCGGCTGAACTGCTCGCGCGTGTCGTTCGAGCCGGGCGCGCGCACCAACTGGCATCACCATCCGCTCGGGCAGACGCTGTACGTCATCTCGGGCGTTGGCCGGGTCCAGGCCAAGGGCGGGCCCATCAGGGAAATACGTCCTGGTGACACCGTCTGGATTCCACCGGGCGAGCTGCACTGGCACGGCGCTACGCCGACCAACGGCATGACCCACATCGCCATGCAGGAAGCGCTCGACGGCGTGTTCTCGACCTGGCTGGAGCCGGTGACCGACGCGGAATATGGGGCGGCGGTCGGCTAACTCTCGTGCCCCCGGGACAAGACGCATCGCGTACCGCGATGCGTCGCTGCTCGTCCGGGACACGGCACTTTACATCCTTTCCGCCGTCCACGTGCCCGTGCACATGGTGCCGCGCCAGGTGCCGGAGCCTGAGGTGCCGCTGAGCCGGCCGAAGCCGACGGCGCGCTTGATGCCGGTGCTCAACGTGACATTGATGCGGCCGGCATCCGCGACGCGGCCGGACGCCGTCACTGCGGCGCTGCTCGACGCGATCTGACCATTGTTGATGCCGATCGAGACGGTCGAGCCGTTACCGCAGGTCTCGCTCGACGATGAGATACGGACATTCCATGCGCCGTCGAAAGTGCTGGCGCTGGCCTGAGCGGCCGGCAACGCGATGACGACGATCGTGGCGAAAAGACATTTGCGAAAACCGTTCATGACACGCCCCTGTGGTTGAGCCTGCGGGGATCCTGGCATGGGCGCCGTACCGGCGATGTGAGGGCTGTCACGCGCGCGACGGGCTCTGTGACGTCGCGCACGTCGCAATCGATTTGGCGGACAAAAGCAAAGGGGCCCGCGTTGCAAGCCCCTTTGTCTCGGTCAGAGTGTCGTCTCGACGTCAGTTCAGACGCGTCCAGGTCTGGCCGCCGCAGAACATGCCGCCAAAGGCGCAGCCCTGCACGCGCAGCCGATCGGTGCCCTTCAGCGCGATGGTTGAATCGTAGGTCGAGCCGGAGTTCGGATCGAGGACGCGGCCGGACCATTTCTGGTCCTTGTTCTGATCCTTGCCGGGCTTCATGTTGATCAGGACCTGCTCGCCGTTCTGGTTCGATTTCGAATCGACCGAATAGCCGCAGAGATTGTTGCCGCATTGCTCGATCCGGACCTTGCCTTCCTTCTCCTCGGTGAGCCAGACGCCGAGCGGTGAATTGAGATCGCGCGTGGCCGCGGCCGCGGGAGCCGGCGGCGCGACTGCAGCCGACTGAACGGGGGCAGGCGCAGGCGCCGGGACGGGAGGCGGAGCCGGAGGCGCGGCTGCGACCGTCGGGGCTGGCGGTGCGGGCGGTACTGCGGCCACCGTCGGGGCAGCACTCGAGGCCGGCTGAGGCGGCGGCACAAGCGCGTCTTCGGCCGGAGCATTGTTAGCCGTGGTGGCCGGAGGCGCCGGCGGGGCAGGAGGCGCCACGACCACGGGGGCTTGGACAGGGGCCTGCTCGGCCGCCGGAGGTGCTACGACAGGCGCGGGTACCGGCGCCGGATTGGCCGGCGGCTGCGGGTCGGCCTTGGCTTGCTGCGGTGCCTGCGGGTCCGCTTTAGGAGCCCCCTTGGCATCGGTCTTGGTCTTCTTTGCCTTGCCCTGGCCGGTGTTGTCATAGACGCCGGGGATTTGCACCGTGCCGCGGTCGGGATCGATGCGGATGGTGCGCCCGCCATAGTCGAAGGTGTACTGCGCCTGCGCAGCGGTGCTCGCCAAAAGGAATGCGGCCGTGGCCAACAGCTTCCTCATTTCCGTCTCCTGAAACAGGTGGTCCCCGCACCGACGCTTACGCCCCGGTGCGATCGGCAAAAAGTGATCTAGATCACTGTCACCGTATGAGTCGTGCTCCGGCTGTTCCGGGTTCAATAACACCGGAGCCGGTCCAAAGTTTGGCCGGGGCAAGCGACAGGAGGACGCGCCCTAGTCGAACCAGGCGGCGTAGATCTTCTTGTAGCTGCCGTCCTCCATGGCGATGTGCAGCCATTGGTCGACAAACGCCTTCAGCGCCATGTCGCGCTGGAGCCAATAGGCCTTCTCGGAGAAATCGAACGGCTTTTCGGGATGCACCGCGCAGAGCACGCCAGAATGCTGCTTCTGCTGGTAGCGCGTCTCGGAGGCGTCCGTCATCATCAGGTCGGCATTGCCCTTGGCGATCTCATCGAAGATCACGGTATTGTCGGGGAAGACGGTGATGTCGGCGTCCTTGATGTTGGCACGCGCAAAGCGCTCGTTGGTGCCGCCGGGATTGACGATCACACGGGTGCCCTTCTTGTCGATGTCGGTGATGCTCTGGTATTTGCCGACATCGGCACAGCGCGCGATCGGCGTCTTGCCCTCGCGCATGATCGGCCTGGAGAAAAAGCCCTTCTTCTGCCGGTCGAGCGTGACCGAGATGCCGCCCATGGCGATGTCGAATTGGTCAGCCTCGAAATCCTTCATCAGCTTTGGCCAGGCCGTCGGCACGAATTCAACCTTGACGCCGAGCGCCTTGCCTAGCGCCTCGGCCATATCGACGTCGAAGCCGCTGAACTGCTGCGTTGTCTTGTCGAGATAGGTGAAGGGCTTGTAATCGCCGGTCATGCCGACGCGCAAAGTGCCGCGCTTGACGATCTCGTCGAGGCGGGAGGACGCCGCCTGCTGTGCGTGGGCCGAAATGTTTGCCAGCAGGACCACGGCCAAAGCCGCCAAAATTCGAATGGTCATTCGAACGATCATCTCTTTTCCACCCATGCCCGAGCTGTCATTGTGCAGCTCTTGAGGCTTGGATCTAGACCAGATGCCCGTCGCTGGCGAGGCGGAATTGAAGGGAATTTTGAAGTGACGATCTCGATGTATGACGCCTCGGTCGGCGTCTTCGTGCCTTACCTGCGCAACCTGTCCGCACTGCTCGACAAGGGCGTTGCCTATGCCGAAACCCGGAAGTTCAATCCGTCCGTCCTGCTCGGCATGCGCATGTCACCAGACATGTACGATCTGGCGCAGCAGATCGGCGAGGCCTGCCGCCATGCCGCGGTCGCTTCGGCCTTGCTGGCCGAGCGCGAGCCGGTGACGCTGCCGGTGCTGGAGCACGACATGGCCGGGCTTCAGGCCCGCATTGCCACGTCAATCGAGTTCATCGAAAGCCTGCCGCGCGCGGAGATCGACGCCGCGGCGGAACGGAATGTCTTCTTCAGGCTGAAAAACGGGACCGAGCTGCCGTTCACCGGACGGACGCTGCTGCTGACCTTCAGCGTCCCGCAGTTCTTCTTTCACGTGACGACGACCTACGACCTCTTGCGGCACGCAGGTGTCGAGCTCGTGAAGAAGGATTATCTCGGACGACGATAAGCCTAGGCTTCGCCCTTGCGCTCGTAGTCGGCGAGCGAGCTGCGGCCGGCGATCTCGCTGCGCAGCTCTTCGAAGCGCCGATGTGCCTCGTCCTCGTGCGCGTCGACGAAATGCACGGCAGCCTCGCTGGTCATCGGGCCGCTGATCACGGGCACGGACTGCTCCCCGATGGTTTCGTGGACGTAGAACTGGCTGTCGTCGCCGCGATGGACCGTCCATTTCAGACGGATCGCCACCATCGGCCCCGGACCGACCTTGCTGTAGCCGTCGGCATCGGCGTGCTCCGGCACCAGCGGCTGCTCCTCGACCACCGGATGCTCATCGACCATCGGGTGCTCATCGGCGACCACATGCTCACCAGCAACCACCATTTCTGTTACGGTCAGGGTCTCGGTCTCGCGCACGACGAGGACGGGCTCGGGGTGCTCCAAAATGCTGGCGATGGTCGCCAGCGTGTGGTCGGTCGGGTCGATCTCTGACAAGGGTCCATCCTCCAGCTCGACGCGGCCGGCAAGTCTGTCCCACTGCCGCCGCGGCCGGACCTATTACGCGGGTTTGATTAAGGCTGAGTGAGGGCTCGATCTGCACCAAAATGGGACGCATTCTGGCGTTCCGAAGGCGGGCGGGTGGGCCGCCCGCCCCCGAGGTCGGCTCAGCCCAGGACGTCCTGGTTGATGATGTTCTGCCTGATGGGATCGCCGTCCAGCACACTCAGAATATTGCGCGCGGTCTGCTCGCTCATGCGGCTCACCGCCTCCACCGTGACACCGGCGACATGCGGGGCCATGATGACGTTGGACAGCGCGAACAGCGCATTGCTCACCGGCGGCGGTTCGACCTCGAACACGTCGATGCCGGCGCCGGCGATCTTGCCCGAGACCAGGGCGTCGTACAGCGCGGCCTCCTTCACGATGCCGCCGCGAGCGGTGTTGATGAGATAGGATTTCGGCTTCATCCGGCCGATCCGCGCGGCGTCGAACAGGCCGAGGGTTTCCGGCGTCTTCGGGCAGTGGATGGTGACGAAATCGGCGTGAGGCAGCGCCGCGTCGAGATCGGCGACGGGCTCGCAGCCGGCCGCTTTGATATCTGCGGCAGGTTTGTAGGGATCGTAGACTTGCACGTTCATGTCCATCGCCAGGCAGCGCTTGGCGGTACGGGTGCCGATCCGGCCGAAGCCGATGACGAGGACGGTCTTGCCGTAGAGATCGAACGGCAGCATGCCGAGCCGGTCGGCCCATTTGCCATCCTTGACGCAGGCGTGCATCTCCTGCGCGCGTTTTGCCAGCGTCAGCATCATGAACAACGCCTGCTCTGCGACCGAGGGCGAGTTCGCGCTGCCCGCGACCATCAGCGGCACCTTGCGGCGGGAGAGGGCGGGAACGTCGACGGCGTCGTAGCCGACGCCGATCCGCGTCACCACCTTCATGTCTTTCGAGGCTTCGAGTTCGGTCTCGCCGAAGGCGGTGGCACCAAGCGCCACGCCGTGGACCGGCGCGTGGCTCTCGAGCAAGGCCTCGAAGTCTTTGGCGGAGATCAGGTTCGGAAACTCGATGAGCTCGATGTCATCTCGCTGGGTGAGGAGGGTGCGCGCGCCTTGCGACAAAGTTTGTGTAACGAAAATCTTCTTTTTGTTGGTCGCCATTGCTCCCCGCCTGCTCGCGTTTCCAAAACCGGCGTCACAACACGACGCCGGTCTCTTCGTTTAGCAGGTGCATATTGTTGAGGTCCATCGCCAAACGCATGGGAGCCCCGTCCGCAGCGCCGGCATTGGGATCGACACGGCCGCAGACGGGCGTGCCCTCGAGCCCGAAATAGACCAGGGTCTCCATGCCCATCGGCTCGGTGACGTCGAGCACGGTGTCGAAGGTTTCGACACCCGGCCCCAGATGCGCGTGCGACTCGGTGAGATGCTCGGGCCGGATGCCGAGCAGGAGCTTGTCGGTGCGCGGCAGTGCGTTGTAGCGAGTGGCGCGGGCCGGGCGGCAGCGCGAAGGCGATGCGGTCGGTCAGGCGGATCTGGAGTGTGCCGCCGGCGTCCTCCAGCCGGCACGGGAGGAAGTTCATCGCGGGCGAGCCGATGAAGCCCGCGACGAAGCGCGTCGCCGGCTTGTGGTAGAGCTCGTTCGGCGTGCCGATCTGCTCGATGCGGCCCTTGTTCATCACCACCACGCGATCGGCCAGCGTCATCGCCTCGACCTGGTCGTGGGTGACGTAGACCGTGGTGGTTCGTACCTTCTGGTGCACCTTCTTGATCTCGATCCGCATCTGCACGCGCAGCTTGGCATCGAGATTGGACAGCGGCTCGTCGAACAGGAAGACCTTTGGATTACGCACGATGGCCCGCCCCATGGCGACGCGCTGGCGCTGGCCGCCGGAGAGCTGCTTCGGTTTGCGGTCGATCAGGTCGGTGATGTCGAGGAGGCGGGCGGCTTCCGTCACCCGCGCCTTGATCTCGGCCTTGGGATAGTGCTTCAGGCGCAGCCCGAACGACATGTTTTCCGCGACCGTCATGTGCGGATAGAGCGCGTAGTTCTGGAACACCATCGCGATGTCGCGGTCCTTCGGCGGCACGTCGTTGACGACGTCCCCGCCGATCATAATGTCGCCGTCGGTGATGTCTTCAAGTCCTGCGATCATGCGCAGCGTCGTCGACTTGCCGCAGCCGGAGGGGCCGACGAGCACGATGAACTCATGGTCGGAGATGTCGAGATCGATGCCGCGCACGGCTTCGACGTCGTCGTAACGCTTGATCACCTTACGCAGGGAAACGTCGGCCATTGCAGTTCAACCCCTCGTTCTCAACCCTTCGTCGCGCCGGCGGTCAGGCCGGCAATGTAATAGTCCATCAGGAAGGCGTAGATGACCAGCGGCGGGGCTGCGCCGAGCAGCGCGCCGGTCATGATCTGTCCCCAGTTGAAGACGTCGCCCTTGATCAGCGTGGTGGTGATGCCGACCGGCAGCACGAGCTGGTCGATGGATGTCGTGAACACCAGGGGATAGAGGAACTGCGCCCAGGACACGGTGAAGGCGAAGATGGTCGCGGCGATCAGTCCGGGCAGGGCTACCGGGATGAAAATCCGCGTTAGGGTCTGGAGCCAGGAAGCGCCGTCGATGAGGGCAGCCTCGTCCAACTCCTTCGGGATCGAGGCGAAATAACCGATCATGATCCAGGTGCAGAACGGCACGGTCAGAGTCGGATAGATGAAGACAAGAACGTACCAGCGGTTGAGCAGAGTGATGCCGGTGAAGTCCTGGACCACCGCGAGCATCTTGAACAAGGGAATGAACAGGAGGCTGTCCGGGATCAAATAGGTGAGAAAGACGCCGGTCGCGAGCGTCGCCGAGCCCCAGAACTTCATCCGCGCCAATGCAAACGCCGCCGGAATGCTGATCAGCATCGTCACGATCACGACCACGATCGAAATCATCGACGAATTCCAGAAGAACCGCAGGAACTGGTTCGAGGTCAATAGCTCGACATAGTTCGACAGGGTCGGATGAAAGACCCACCACGGATTGGTGGCGGCCGAGATCTCCGCGCTGCTCTTGAGCGAGGTGATCAGCATGTAGACCGGCGGGATCAGGAAGAAGATCGCAAACAGCACCAGGAAGAAGTAGGACCAGCGCAGCGCCCAGGTGCGGTCGCGGCTCATGCTTCGCAGCTTGACCTTGCGTGTCGGTCCGGCCTTGTCGATCGCGAGCGTGCTCATCAGGCTTCGTTCCCACGTTTGTTGACATCGCGCAGGATGAAGACCGCTGCGACGGCGAGGATCGGCACCATGAACAGCGAGACGCAGGCGCCGAGCGGAATGTCGCTGCTCTGGATGCCGACCTGGAACGCCCAGGTGGCGAACAGATGCGTCCGGTCCAGCGGACCGCCGGAGGTGAGGATACGCACGATGTCGAAATTGGCGAAAGTGACGATCAGCGAGAACAGCGTGGTGATGGCGATGATGTTGCGCATCATCGGCAAGGTGATGTGCCAGATCTTCTGCCACCAATTGGCGCCGTCGATCGCCGCGGCTTCGTAGAGCTGGTCAGGCACGGATTTCAGCGCGGCCAGATACATGATCAGGAAGAATGGCGCGCCGTACCAGACGTTGACGAGGATGACGGAGAAACGCGCCCAGAAGGTGTCACCGAGCCACGGGATCGGACCGATGCCGAAGAACGAGAGGGTATAGTTGAAGGCGCTGTAGGAGGGGTCGAACAGCCACAGCCATGCCAGCGTGCTCATCGCCGGCGGGATCACCCAGGGCACCAGCAGCATGCCGCGCCATTTACGTTGCTTCTTGCCCGGAATGTTGTGGACGAAATGCGCGACGATGAAGCCGATCAGCGCCTTGAAGACCACGGCGGTAATCGCAAAAATGCAAGACTGTCTCACCACCATCCAGAACGTCTCGCGTTTGAACAGGAAGGTGAAATTGCTGAGGCCGACGAACTTCGTCATCGCCTTGTTCAGCGTCGCCAGGTAGACCGAATAGAAGGCGGGATAGAGCACGAGCAGGGCGATCAGGAGGATCAGCGGCAGCGTCAGGAAGAACGCTACGGTCGATTTCCGTCCCATTGCATTGCGCAGGCTCGTCCGTTTGCGCGGGCCCGCAGCACGAGCGAGACGGCCTTGCTCAACGACGACATCGGCCATGACGTTAGCCTCTTTGCAGGACATGTAGCAGGACATGTGGAATGGCGAAGCCGGCGCTGCCGTCGGCTTCATTCGGCAAGCGGATCGAGCGAGGGGTGCCTCGGCGGCTCACGCGCGAAGCGTGAACCCCCATGGTACATACCCGTCTCAGGTCCGCATGAAGCCCTCGCACTCACCCTCCGCCCAGGCGAGCGCCGTTTCCAACTTCTCTCCTTGCGCAAAGCGCAGCGCCATCTTGGTCAGCGTCGCCTGGAAGTAGATCTGCTGGGCGATCTTCGGCGGCGCTGGAGACGCTGCGATCGACATCGTCTGCTGCTTGTAGGGATCCGGATAGTGGAACAGCGTGCCCTTCGGCGGCCCTTCCTCGGCCCAGGTCTTGAACTTCGTCATGTTTGCGTAGGCCGGGAGATCGTACCCGCCGCTTGCCGCGACGAACTTCTCGATCGCCGCTGGCGAGGACAGGTGAACGAGCAAGCTCTTGGCCGCTTCCTTGTTCTTGCCAAAGGCCCAGACGCCCCAGAAGTAGGGCAGGAAGGGCGCAAAACGTCCCTTCGGACCGGACGGGAAGCCGTGCGTCCAGCACTGTTCGGCGACTTGCGGTGCGTCGCGCTTGGCGACCGCCCAGGCACTCGGCGGATTCAGGATCATCGCCCCGCGGCCCGAGATCAGCCATTTGTTGTTGGAGGCATCATCCCAAGACGGTGCGTCGGTGGGCAGAACGGCGATCAGCTTCTTGTAGAATTCGAGCGCCTGTCTGACCGCGTCGGTCTTGACGGTGATATCGCCCTTGGCGTTGACCAACTCGGCGCCGAATGACTGGAAGATCGCGCCCGCGGTGTCGACGCTATCGGTGGTCTCGCCGAGACCGATGCCGAAGGGGAAGCCGGCCTTGTGGCAGGCCTCGGCCGCCTTCAGGAACGTCTCCATGGTCCAGTTGTCCGCTTTTGGCGGACTGCCGGCCGGATACATCTCTTGCACGTCGATGCCCGCGTGCTTCTTCATCAGGTCTATGCGGGAGCAGGGGCCCTTGATCTGGCTTCCCGGTGTCGCGGGCACTGCCAGCCATTTTCCGCCCGACTGCCCGAGATATTTGACGGTGCCGTTCACCTCGCCGTTCTGCTTGATGAGCGGCTCCATGACGTCGTTGAGCGGCTCGAGATTCTCCGAATAGGCGTGTGGCCACCAGCTCGGCATCTGGAGAATGTCGTGACCGGACTTGGCCTGGGCTTCGGCCGCCGCGGTCAACTCGATCTTCTTGTTGTTGCTGGTGATGTAGTCGATCGAGACTTCGACCTTCTCCTTCTCGCCCCATTCCTTGACGAGGGCGGTGGAAGGCATCGTTGGCGCCGGGCACCCAGTGGTCCCAGAAGCCGATCGAGAGCTTGCCGGCGGCGTAAGCGCCTCGGACATAGGGCGCGGTGATCAGCGCCGCAGAGGACATTGCAGTGGCAGCCACAAATTGACGTCGCGTCAGTGTCTTGCGTGACATCTCGTTTCCTCGCTTGGGTGTTTTATTGTTCTGGTGTTTCCTCTGAACTCTTCTTCCGAGTTTTGCTTTTGATTTTCTTGTTGGGAGTTTCTTGTTGAACGTTCTTGCAAATTGGTAGCGCGATCAGATCATGATTGATCGCGTCTGTCGAGAAAACCGGACGGCTCGCGCCTAGAACTAACGTTGTGTCCCGGGAAGGCGGGATTACCTCCGGTGTCGCGCGCCGGCCATGAACCGCGGTCGGTCGTTTTGCGACGCACACTTTGCGCCGCCCCGCCGCAGCGACATGTGCGCAATTACGCCGCAGTTTCCAACGAGCCTGCATAAGCGCCTCGCGCCAAACAACTTTTCGGGCGTGGATAGCATTTGTCGGCGCCTAGACCTCGAAGCGGTGAAAACGATAGAGTTGCAACTGGCGGGTGGCTTCCACCCCGACAGGCCAACAGATCGACCATGGAGACCAGAATGAAAAACCCGGCGCCGCCCGCGCGGCTTTACCTGCGACGATGGTTCGCGCTGGGCGCCGTTTTCGTGTTGCTGCTCGGCGCAGCCGCGGTCGCGCATGCACAAGGCCTGGTCAAAGGCGTTCAGGATGGAGCCGCGGCCGGCAACAAGGCCGCGGGCCCCGTCGGGGGCGTGCTGGGCGGCGCGATCGGCGGCGTGGTCGGCGTCTTCACCGGCGTGCTCGGCGTCAACAACAATAACGGCAATCAGGCGCCGCCGGCCGCCAAGGATTCTAACAAGGATGCTAGCAAGGACTCTAAGCAGCCGGGCGCTGGCAAGGACAAGGATGCCAAGAGCGGCAAGGCGGGCAAGGGCGCCAAGGCGAGCAAGGAAGCCAAAAATGCGCCGCAGGACAATAAGGACGTCCCCGTCCTCACCCAGACCGGCGCGCCGCAACAGACCGCCGAGCAAATCGTTGCCAACAGTGATTCCTATATCGAGCGGATCAAGACGGAACTGAACCTGACGCCCGATCAGGAGAAGCACTGGTTCGGCTTCTCGAGCGCCATGCACTACCTGGGGCACAATGGTGCGGAGCGGCTCAACCTGCGGGTTACCCGGGCCAAGCGGGATCCCCCGGACGACATCATCGAGCAGATGCGCAACGAGTCGCAGTTCCTGATCGATCGCGCTGCCGACCAGCGCAACGTCGCCGACGCTGCCGAGCCACTCTACTCGAGCCTCGATGACAAGCAGAAGCAGGTCTTCATACAGGAGATGGTGCGCCTCAGCCACGAACGAGGATTGGATTGATCAAGTTGAATCGGATCGGGCGCGCCTGAATTAACGGCGCCCGCCACGAATTCGTGAATCCTCTCCGCAATTCGGTTATGATTAGCTTCGTAAGCTGATTGCGGGGTTCAAATGGCGGACGCACTCTCCGTTTTCCTGGTCGAAGACGAGGCGTTGATCCGGATGATGATGGCGGACATGGTGGAGGAACTCGGCCATCACGTCGTCGCGGAAGCCGACAATGTCCGGGACGCCAGCGCTTTTGCCATGACCGCGCAGTACGATCTGGCAATTCTCGACATCAACCTCAAGGGCGTCTACGTCGATCCCGTGGCCGACCTGATCGAGCGCCGCGGGAAGCCGTTTCTGTTTGCCACGGGCTACGGGCCGGAACTGCTGCCGTCCTTGCTCCGGCGTCGGCCGATCCTGCGCAAGCCGATTGGGATCGATCAGCTCAAGGCGATGATCGATTCGATGTTTCCGGAAGCGGGGGCGAAGACGCCGCACTGAGTGACGGCGAAAATGACCGCCCATCAGGGGCGGCCATTTTGCGACGGAATTCGTCGCGGTCTCACATCAGGCCGGCGCCAAGATCGATGCCACGCGCCATCAGGCCGAACGAGGCGACGAGGCCCGTGCAGCTGAACAGCAAGATGGTCTTGAACGAAAAATCGGCCAAACGCGTTTCGACGGTGGCCGGCATCGCGGCGATCGAAATCATGCTCATGTTCATTCCCCCCTTTGTTGCCCCTGAATTGCATCAGGTGAGGGAAGCCTTAGAGCAAAAAGTTTGACGCGAGCTTTCGATGCATCGTTAACGGAATCGCAATCGGTCCCGCGTTTGCGCGCGCCGTAACGAGATCACGCCTCAGTGGCGCCCGTTCTTCAGCACCGTGGCGATGGTGTGGGCTGTCATGGCCGCGCGATCGGAAGCCCGCTGGGCAGCAAGCCGATCCCGCGCCTTTTCCTCGATCAAAAGCTCGATCAGGGCCAGCCGCTTGCCGTCGTCGTCCGCCTCGATCAGCAGGCGGTGATAGCGGTGATAGTCGAAACCAAAATCCTGCTTACGCATGTCACGCCCCCGCAACTACGCCACACACAACGCCGAATTGTTTCTGATCCGAAACATGCACGCAAGCGCCATCCCGTATGGAACCGCGCGTTCGGTGCAATGAGCTGTGAATTACTGGAACTCGTATGAGATCTTAAGGCTGGTTGTGCTCGGCAAACATCTTCAGGCCGACGAAACTCGCGTCAGGCTTCGTGACCAGCCTGGTCGGGATGTTGCGTAGATAGTCCTGGAAGCGCCCCTTGGCTTCGAAGCGCGCCCGGAACGCGGAAGCTGCGAGGAAATCCGGAAAACGCGGCACGATTCCGCCGGCGATATAGACACCGCCACGGGCGCCGAAGGTCACTGCGAGATTGCCGGCGACTGAGCCGAGAATGGCGCAAAACATCCCCAGGGTCGCGCGGCTGAGTTCGCAACTGCCTTCCAGGGCCGCCTTGGTGATGGCGGCAGCATCGCGATGCGGCACCCGAGCGCCTTCAACTTCGGACAGCGCTTCGTAGAGGCTTTGCAGGCCGGAGCCGGACAATGCGCCGCGCTCGATGGAGACATGGCCGAGGCGTCGGCGCATGGACGCGATCACGCGTTCCTCGTGCTCGTTCTCCGCCGGCAGGGTCGCGTGGCCGGCTTCGGTGACGACGGCCAGCCGTGCGCGATGGCGCTCGACCAGGCAGGAGACGCCAAAGCCGGTTCCAGGTCCGACCACCAGCAACGGCTCTCCGGGAAGGCCATCCTGTCCGCCGAGCGGGATCAGGTCGGCGGGCTGCAGGGCAGGCAGAGACCAGGCCACCACCTCGAAATCGTTGAGAACGTGAACGCTGCCGAAGCCAAGGGCCGGCTGGAGCTCGTTGCCGTCGATGACCCACGGACTGTTGGTCATGACGCAGCGATTGTTGGTCACCGGACCCGCCACGGCCAGCACGGCCCTTTGGGGCGGTTCGCCGCCGGACCGGCGCCCGAGGACATCGACAATGGCTTCCCTGACGGTGGGGAAGTCTGCCACCTTCACATAGTCGATCGGTCCGGTCTGATTGCCCTGACTGAGCGCGAAGCGCGCATTGGTGCCGCCGATATCGGCGAGAAGAATCGGTCCTGTCTTGCCGATGGTCATGTGCATATGGCTGCCGCGGCCTTGCCGGCTGCGGGAACCTCTTCCTCCGTTCTATCGGATCGCAAGATGCGAACGGCTTTCAGAGTCCGTCCTCGGGTGGATCTAGTCAACACGCACGAGGCCAAACCGTTGCATCCTTGGGAATGACGGCGCGGCCATTCGCGCAGATCGCCGCACCTTGCGGTGGTTGCCGGGAAGATCGACATTGGAGGAGCGTTCGGCGCCGGTCGCGCGGGACGGCTTGAAATGGACCTTGCGATGAAGATTTCCGACCGCGACGTGCTGCTGGTGATCGACGTGCAGAACGATTTCTGCACCGGCGGGGCGCTCGCCGTTCCCAGCGGCGAGAAGGTCGTCCCCGCCATCAATCGAATCGCCCAAAAATTCGCCAATGTGGTGCTGACCCAGGACTGGCATCCCCGGGATCATGTCCTCCTTTGCCTCGAACCATGCGGACAAACAGCCGTTCCAGACCATCGCGCTTGACTACGGCGCCCAGGTGCTGTGGCCGAGCCATTGCGTGCAGGGCACCGCGGGCGCCGAATTTCATCGCGATCTCGACGTCACCCGCGCAAATCTGGTGGTGCGGAAGGGGTTTCGGCGCGGCATCGATTCCTATTCGGCGCTGTTCGAGAACGACAAGAAAACACCGACCGGCCTGCTCGGATATTTGCGCGAACGCGAGTTGAACACCGTCTTCGTCGCCGGCCTCGCGCTCGACTTCTCCGTCCGCTTTTCGGCGGAGGATGCCCGCGAGGCGGGGTTCGATGTCGCCGTCATCGAGGACGCCTGCTGCGGCATCGATCTCGACGGCTCGATGGGCGCGACCCATCAGAGTTTTCGGGAGCGCGGCATTCCGGTCATCGGCCTTGAGGCATTCCTGTGAGAACGGTGACGTAGCCATGGCGGAGAAGACCGGCAAACAGCTGAGCGCGCCGGGGCAGGTCCCGGGTGACCCGGTGCTGTGGCCGTTCGCAGCGGCTCAGCTCGCCATGGACGCCTGGTTCGGATGGCTTGAGCGCGGTCCGCCGGAGCAGGTCGACAGCAGGGTGCCGTGGACCACGGCCAACTTCGTTGCGCTGGAGCTCGCGACCATGCGCTTGCGCGATTGCACGCGGACGCGATCCGGCCAGCCGGCGCTGGTCTGCGCGCCCTATGCGCTGCATCGAGCCCTGATCGCCGACTTCGCACCCGGCCACAGCGTGGTGCAGTCCCTGCAAAATGGCGGCATCGACCGGATCTATCTCGCCGACTGGCGGTCAGCCACGCCCGAGATGCGCTATCTCTCGATCGACAGCTATCTCGGCGATCTCAACGTCGCCATCGACGAGATCGGCGCGCCGGTCGATCTCGTCGGCCTGTGCCAGGGCGGCTGGCTGTCGCTGCTCTATGCGGCGCGCTTTCCCGCCAAGGTGCGGCGGCTGGTCCTGGTCGGCGCGCCGGTCGACCTCTCGATCGAGTCCAGGCTGTCGCAGCTCGCCCGCGACGCTCCCGAAATGGTCTATGACCAGCTCGTCGCACGGGGCGGCGGTAATGTCAGCGGCGAGGAGATGCTGCGTGTCTGGTCCAAGGCGCCAACCCGCGACGACATCGCCGCGGCGTTGCAGGTGGACCTTGCGGCTGAGGGGAGCGCAACGCTGCTCGCGCGGTTCGAGCGCTGGAACACGGAAACGCTCAATCTGCCCGGCGCTTATTATCTCGAGATCGTCAACCGGATTTTCCGGGAGAACCGGATCGCAAACGGCCAATTCACGGCACTCGGCCGCGTGATTGATCTGAAGGACGTCAAGGCGCCGGTCTTCCTGCTGGCCGGGCTCGATGACGACGTCGTGCCGGCCGCGCAGGCGCTCGCCACCGCCGGTTTGCTCGGCACGCCACCGGCCTTCATTGCGACGGCCTCCGAACCCAGCAACCATCTCGGCCTGTTCATGGGCGCGCGAACCCACGTCCATGCCTGGCCCGCGATCGCCGTGTGGCTGCGCGGCGATCTGTCCGGGGTGCTGGCCCGTAGCGCCTGACTTCGCCAGGCACCGGGCGGACGAGCCTGCAAGTCCGTTATGCATGACGGTGGATGGCCTGCACGGGACCGGCTCGATGGGTTACATATGGTCCGGAGCTGACGGCTGCGGCCGGCCGCAGAGAGATTGAATCGAAGGTGCTGAGCTCGATGAGTTTCCACTCGATCTATGCCCACGGATTTGCGCGCGTGGCGGCCTGCGTCACGACTTCTCATGTGGCCGATCCCACGGCCAATGCGAGGGCGGTTCTGGCGGCGGCGAAGGACTGCCACGAGCAGTCGGTGGCGGTTGCCGTGTTTCCCGAGCTGTGCCTGTCCGGCTATGCGATCGAGGATCTGGTCAAGCAGGATCCGCTGCTCGATGCGGTCGAGCGCGGACTTGCCGCGATCGTCCAGGCCTCCTCGGCACTGATGACCGTGCTGATCGTCGGCGCGCCGCTGCGCTTTGGCCATCGCATCTACAATTGCGCGGTCATCATCCATCGCGGCAACGTCCTCGGCGTCGTGCCCAAGAGCTACCTGCCGACTTATCGCGAATTCTATGAGGGGCGGCATTTCGCCTCCGGCGCCGGCATCCTCGGCGAGACGATCGCGTTTGGCGGGCTGCATGCCCCGTTCGGCGTCGATCTCCTGTTCGCGGCCGAGGACGTCCCGGGCCTGACGATCGGTGTCGAGATCTGCGAGGACATGTGGATCCCGGTGACGCCGGCCTCCGAGCTCGCGCTTGCTGGCGCAAGCGTTCTTGTCAATCTCTCGGGCAGTCCGATCACGATCGGTCGTGCCCGTTCGCGCGCGTTGCTGTGCCAATCCACCTCGACGCGCTGCCTCGCGGCCTACGTTTATTCCGCCGCGGGGGCAGGGGAATCGACCACGGATCTCGCCTGGGACGGCCAAACCTCGATCTACGAGAACGGCCGTGCTGCTGGCTGAGGGCGAGCGGTTCCGCCAGGGCGGCCAGATCACGCTGGCCGACGTCGATCTCGACCTGCTCAGGCAGGAGCGCGCCTCGATGGGGACGTTCGACGACAATCGCCGCCAGCGCGAAGGTTTCTACCGAAGGATCACCTTTGCCCTGAAGCCGCCGGCCGCCGACATCGGCTTCCTGCGCAAGATCGAGCGCTTTCCGTTCGTGCCGAGCGACGAGAGCCTGCTCGAGCAGGACTGCTATGAGGCCTACAACATTCAGGTCGCCGGCCTCGTCCAGCGCATGCGCGCCACCGGCACCAAGCGCGTCGTCATCGGCGTCTCGGGCGGGCTCGATTCGACCCATGCGCTGATCGTTGCGGCCAAGGCCGTCGATCTCCTTGGCCTGCCGCGCGAGAACATCCTTGCCTACACCATGCCGGGTTTTGCCACGGGCAGCGAGAGCAAGACCAATGCGCTGGCGCTGATGAAGGCGTTGCAGACGAGTTGGCAGGAACTCGACATCCGCACCACGGCGACGCAGATGCTGAAGGACATCGGCCATCCCTTCGGCAAGGGCGAGAAGGTCTACGACATCACCTTTGAGAACGTGCAGGCGGGCCTGCGCACGGACTATTTGTTCCGGCTCGCCAACCATCACGGAGGCATCGTGATCGGCACCGGCGATCTCTCTGAGCTCGCACTGGGCTGGTGCACCTACGGCGTCGGCGACCAGATGGCGCATTATAACGTCAACGCCGGGGTGCCGAAGACGCTGATCCAGCACCTGATCCGCTGGGTGATCGCCTCAAAACAGTTCAGCGACGACGTCAACCGGACGCTTGCCTCGATCCTGTCGGGCGAGATCTCGCCCGAGCTGGTTCCGGTCCAGCCCGGCGAGAAGGCACAGAGCACGGAAGCCTCCGTCGGTCCCTATGAGCTCCAGGATTTCAACCTGTTCTACACGCTGCGCTTTGGCATGCGGCCGTCCAAGATCGCCTTCATGGCGCTGCAGGCATGGAAGGACGTCGCCGAGGGCGAATGGCCGCCGGCATTTCCGACCGATAAGCGCAAGGCCTATGATCTCAAGGAGATCCGCCGCTGGCTGGAGGTGTTCCTGCGCCGCTTCTTTGCCTTCAGCCAGTTCAAGCGATCGGCGATGCCGAACGGGCCGAAGGTCTCGGCAGGCGGCTCGTTGTCGCCGCGCGGCGACTGGCGCGCGCCGTCGGATTCCAGCGCGGCCGCGTGGCTTGAAGATCTCGAACGGAATGTGCCGAACTGATCGGCAAGGTCTGACCGTGCAGCTGCCCAAAACGAAATCGCGCCGCGCGGCTCATGAGGCCGGGCGGCGCGAAATCGCGTTCAATCTAGAAAGTCCCGAGGTCCGGAGTGCCTAGGAGTCCGGACCTCGTAACCTTGCCCCAGCCTTTGATCCCCCGCCCCATGCGGTCCCCCAACCCCATGTAGCGCGATCAGAGGGTGATGCCCTTTGGAAGGCCGCCGATCGATGTCACGCGATGTACGCGACATCTGAATAGGACTCCATTCCGGATCACTACGGAGACGAACGTGTTCTGCCGTGAACACTCGCGCTTCATCGCCGTGCAGCCTTGCGGCGGGCAAGAATAGACCGCGCCGGGAGCAGGGGAGGCCTGCGAAAGGCCGATCCGGCCCTGTCAGGCCCAAGTTACCGTTGCGCCGGCCCATTCCGTGCGCTATCCGGCCGGGAAAGGCCTGAGGCGGCTTCCATTTTTCTCGCCCGGCCAGCCAAACCGAGGACGGAAACCGCCATGCCAGCCTATCGCTCCCGTACCACCACCCACGGCCGCAACATGGCGGGCGCTCGCGGCCTCTGGCGCGCGACGGGCATGAAGGATGGCGATTTCGGCAAGCCGATCATCGCGGTCGTCAACTCCTTCACCCAGTTCGTGCCCGGGCACGTCCACCTCAAGGACCTCGGCCAGCTCGTCGCTCGCGAGATCGAGCAGGCCGGCGGCGTCGCCAAGGAGTTCAACACCATTGCGGTCGACGACGGCATCGCCATGGGCCATGACGGCATGCTCTACAGCCTACCGTCGCGCGAGCTGATCGCCGACAGCGTCGAGTACATGGTCAACGCCCATTGTGCCGACGGCATGGTCTGCATCTCGAATTGCGACAAGATCACGCCCGGCATGCTGATGGCGGCGCTGCGGCTCAACATTCCCGCCGTGTTCGTCTCGGGCGGACCGATGGAGGCCGGCAAGGTCACGCTGCAGGGCAAGACCAAGGCCGTCGACCTGATCGACGCCATGGTCGCGGCCGCCGACTCCAAGGTCAGCGACGAGGACGTCAAGGTGATCGAGCGCTCGGCGTGCCCGACCTGCGGCTCGTGCTCGGGCATGTTCACGGCCAATTCGATGAACTGCCTCACTGAAGCACTTGGTCTTGCGCTGCCCGGCAACGGCACGGTGGTCGCAACCCACGCCGACCGCAAGCGCCTGTTCGTCGAGGCTGGCCACACCATCGTCGATATCGTGCGTCGCCACTATGAGCAGGACGACGCCTCGGTGCTGCCGCGCAACGTCGCCAACTTCAAGGCGTTCGAGAACGCGATGACGCTCGATATCGCCATGGGCGGCTCGACCAACACCGTGCTGCATCTGCTCGCCGCCGCCCATGAAGGGCAGGTCGAGTTCACCATGCAGGACATCGATCGGCTGTCGCGCCGCGTGCCCGTGCTCTGCAAGGTCGCGCCGTCGGTCGCCGACGTGCATGTCGAGGACGTGCATCGCGCCGGCGGCATCATGGCCATCCTGGGCGAGCTCGACCGCGCCGGCCTGATCGACACGTCGGTCTCGACCGTGCACGCGCCGACCATGAAAGACGCGCTGGAGCGCTGGGACATCAAGCGCTCGAAGAGCGAGGCTGTCCGCACCTTCTTCCGCGCCTCGCCCGGCGGCATCCCGACCCAGGTCGCCTTCAGCCAGGAGCGCCGTTACGACGAGCTCGATGCCGACCGCGAGAAGGGTGCCGTGCGCAACCTCGAGCACGCCTTCAGCAAGGACGGCGGCCTCGCCGTGCTCTACGGCAATCTCGCGCAGGACGGCTGCATCGTGAAGACCGCGGGCGTCGACGCCTCGATCCTGAAATTCTCCGGGCCCGCGCGCGTGTTCGAGAGCCAGGACGCGTCCGTCGAGGCCATTTTGGGCGGCAAGGTCGTTGCCGGCGAGATCGTCGTCATCATCTACGAAGGCCCGCGCGGCGGTCCCGGCATGCAGGAGATGCTGTATCCGACCAGCTACCTGAAATCGATGGGTCTCGGCAAAGCCTGCGCGCTCGTCACCGACGGACGCTTCTCGGGCGGCTCGTCGGGCTTGTCGATCGGGCATCTGTCACCGGAAGCCGCCGAAGGCGGCAACATCGGTCTGGTGCGGACCGGCGACCGCATCGCCATCGACATCCCGAACCGCAGCATCAGCCTCGAGGTCTCCGACGAGGAGCTAGCCAAGCGCCGCGCCGCGGAAGAGGCGAAGGGCGATGCCGCCTGGCAGGCGACGGGCCGCAAGCGCAACGTCTCGACCGCGCTTCAGGCCTACGCTGCACTCACCACCAGCGCCGCGCGTGGCGCGGTGCGCGAGGTGAAGCGTCGCTCGAAGTAGGAGCCTCTTGCGCGGGCGTGATTGCAAGCGTCGCCCATCGCGCATGGTCAACAAGTTCTGAACGGCCGGCGAAAGCCGGCCGTTTGTATTAAGGATGCCCCGACGAACTTCGTCAAAGCAAGGTTTTGCGGCGTATACTGCCATCGACCTTCGCACATCCATTTCGGGCAACTGGGGCACCACAATAATGTCTCGTACTCTTGCTGTCGTTTTCTCGACGGTCGTCGCCGCGATTTCCATGACGGGCGCAGCTTCCGCCGGCTGCTACAATTGCTACACACCGCCGCCGTGCACGACCTGCTACCAGCAGCAATACGTGCAGCCGCAATACCGCACCGTCGACGAGACCGTGATGGTTTCGCCCGGTGCCACGGTGGCGCACCGCGCGCCGGCGCAGTACCGCACCGTGATGGTGCCGCAGACCGTGATGGTGGCGCCGCCGAGCGTCCAGTACGAGCGCATCCCGCCGCAATACGCCACGCGCCAGCGCGTCGAGATGGTCCAGCCGGGCTATTCCTATTACGCCCCGGTGCAGATGGGCTGCGCGTCCTGCGGCTACTGAAGCCAACGCAGCAACGAAGAACTCCATGCGGCGCTCCCAACGGGACGCCGTTTTGCTTTTGAGAGCAGCAAACGAGGCCCGGAAACGGAGATGAATCCAGACCGGGCCTCGCAACCGGCGACGCCCTGGGAGATGTCGCCAGTGTCCGGATGGCTGAGGCGTACAGGCTAAGGGAACAGGCTGACGCTCGCCTGACAGATCGTGTGCGGGCGAGGGGGTTTCGGGTCGGGCGCCAACTTCGCGTTGCCTTGGACCGTCGACTGCGTTAAGCGACAGCAATTCCGGACTTGGAAGGGTGGCCGAGTGGTTTAAGGCACCGGTCTTGAAAACCGGCGTGCCCGCAAGGGTACCGTGGGTTCGAATCCCACCCCTTCCGCCAGTAAATTACACTAACAAGCTGATTTTGCTGTCATAATTCGCCGATGCATTTGGGTGTGCCCTAGCAGCAGCCCTAGCAGGAACGTGGCGGACGGGCTGGTTTTGGCCGGATCATAACGCCCGCTGTGGGTAACAAGGATAACCTTCCATAACGCATTCGCCTAAGGCGGGTGCGTTGGCATCCTGATCGCATAACGCGAATCAGGAGATTGCGGATGGGCGTTTACTTGGTGACTTGGGATTTGAATAAACAGAAGTCGAACTACAGCCAAGCTCGACAGAATCTGATTGATCACCTGTCGCGCTACCCCCATGTCAAAGATCAAGGTCTAGACTCGGTATGGTTCATTCAATCGGCTGCGTCGGCCGACGCGCTAGATGATGACATCCGAAAACACATGGATACCAATGACAGGCTGATGGTCACCAAGCTCGTGAGCGGGCAGCACCAAGGCTGGCTGTCCAAGGAGATTTGGGATTGGATCAATGCGCGAATCTAGGGTGGCTGCTGAGCTGCTACTGGCATGCACAATCGCCCTGATCGCGAGTTCAGCAAACGCTAAAACGTTGCAGGAGCGGTCGTGTATAATGGCGGCTGCCGTAAAGCTTCCGACCATTGCTGGCTTAGCAATCGTCGCTAGTCGCATGAAGAATGCTCCACTTGAGGAAAAGCAGCGGCAAGCCGGAGCAACGTTCGGCGGCGTGGTCGAGCTCGATGTAAAAGCCGCCGGCCAGGATTCAGCCTTCGGATTTTACTGCCTCTCCAGTGACAAGACAGGCCCGCTCCTCGTGGCCTCATTCGTTGGGCCAACACTCTTGGCTGACACGTCACGCTGAGGCCGTCGCGTTCATACGGGATCTCTGTGAATAACGCCGCCCGTTAACCCCGCGACGCTTCGACAATGGCATCCTCTTCCTCCGCGAATCACGAGACGGTGGAAGGCAAATGACAATCGACAGCGATCGACGGAAAATAAACCGGGGCCTCCGAAGGTCACAAGCGGAGATCCAGCATCTGATCGACTGTTTCGGCGATCACCTCGCCCAGAAGCACAAGTACAATCGATCGGGCATCGAGGCCGTTTGGTTTTATCTTGTGCAGACGTATCGCTGGACGCCGGCCGTTGTTCGGGCGCTCAACACCGAAGACCTTGATTTCCTGCTCCACGACGAGATGAACGGATGGAAGGCACCCAATGACGACAAGCCCGGCGAAGGCTACGCTTGACGCCGACGACCTGCGACCCGTGCTCTCGCTGCCGGACGCGCGCTAAAACTCACCTCATGGAGGAAACGTGGGACGCTCCGAAGATGGGCCGCGCTCCTGGCCTAACAACCTCGAGGGCCAAAGCGCGATCGTCGCAGCGATCTTGCGCGAATTGCTCAAGGCGGGAATCGCTCGATCAGAGTTGAGTGTCGATCAATTCAGAGCTGACATCCGAGAAGCCGGCTACCCAGAGCCCGCCGACTTCGAAGGTTTGTTCGGCGACATCATGATTTGGTTGAAAGACGAGAGCATAATCCGCTTTGAGACGGTCACCGGCGATGGGCGGGGCGGTGAAGTATTCCTCGATGTAGTAATTACCGGCCACGGCATGAATCTTCTGGGAAAGAGAATTGACGCTTTGAACGGTGCATCCGCGGCGGACGTAATAATGGAAACCAAGGACAAAAATGCCTCGGCGCCTCAGTTGGTGAAGCTAGGCGGACTCATCGGCGGAATCATCGGCGGATTTACCAAATCAGCGAGCTAGCAGCGGAGCTTGAATGAAGCGCCTTTTCTTGGTGGCCTTTGTGGCTAGTTTTGTTGGGATCGCATCGGGTGCAGCGGCAGTATGGGGCGTTTGGCATTATAAGGACAAAGTCACTCATGCCGCGACGGAAAAAGAAAGAACGGACGAGGCGCTCGCCGAATATACCCTGTGGCTCATGGGCTTCACCGGCTTGTTAGCATTCGCAACAATCGGCCTTGGAGCTGCAACGATCGGCCTGTACCTCACCGGCGAAAAACAGGTCGCGATCACCCGTGAAGCCCTCATTGGCGATCAGCGGGCCTGGATCATAACGGAATTGGAGATCGGCAAAGACGGGGTTTCAATCCGGGATGGCCATATCGAAGTAGACGTTCGGTTGAAGGTAATTAACGTCGGTCGAACTCCGGCACTGCGAGCGCACACAAACATGACGGTCGTTACTGACGTCCTCAAGACCAGCGAGGCGGTTCCGGCCCTCTCCGCCGACAGTAGGAAATCCGAGAAAGTGTTTGGGCTGCCTCTCGCGCCGAATTCACACTATTACCGGCAATGGTATCCCAGCGCCGATGATAATGATGTCTACAATCAAGGGCCGAACCGAGGGATAAACATTGTTGTAATCGGTTGCGTCAGCTACGAGATTCTTCAAGACAAAGAAGTCCACCAAACTGCGTTCGCTTATCTTTTGACAAAGAAAGACGGGGCTGATTTGGGCCGATCCATATCGGCTAATGAAGAGCTCGATGCCGACGCCGTGGAGATCAGGCCATGGGCCGGAGGCTTTGTGACGTGAACCGCTCACAGCGGGCAGTCCGCGATCAGCCAATCTTCCGCGCGCTCAGTGCCGGCTGCGTGGTCCTGCTCTATCGGACGTACATCTACTAGCGATTTTCGCAATTGAACAGAGAGGGCAGACCGAATGGCTGAGAAGCACGTGACGAAGCTGAACGACGGCGACGAAATCATCTTCAAGCTAAGCGCAGGGAAATGGACCGCACACGTGAAATACGCCAGCGGAGGAATGTCTGGTCGCATGGTGCCACTTCCTTCGTTCGACGCGGCGGTCGCGGCGATTAAGGACGACCACCAGCTGTAAGCACGCAAAGCAAAGGGGCGGCATTGATGGCTACAACGAAGCGGGCGAAACCACATTTCCGAGTTGGCGAATTTGCCAGCAGGCCAGCCTTGGGTCATCATGGAGTGCTTCGACGGGGACAATCTCTCGCTGTTCGAGAAAACCGTCGGCTTCGATCTTCGCCCCGGAATCTCCTACGAAGAAGCCCAGCGCATTGTGAGCTTCCTCAAGGAAAATCTGGTTGCAGTGAACGAATCCTAGGACTCGTACCTGGGGCGGGACGAACCCTGAGGGAGTGCTTGTAACCGTCGGTGAGGGGCGCTGCGGGCTACGGCTTGTTACCGCCCACGCGATTGTGAGCTTGTTACCAGCTATTGTGCGCGCCAAACTTATGATTGGCTGTATCCGTCCAGAAAGTACTTTGCCGTCACGCCTCCGGGTTGTCCGGGGCGGGGAGGCAAGATGCACCAACAAGAACCTCAGCCCTTGGCGCCGCTGCCCGCAGCGCAAATGGCGTTCTCCGTGCCGGCGGCCTGTAAGGTTGCAGGTGTCGGGCGCACGAAGCTTTATGAAGCAATCCAGTCAGGTGCCCTGCGCGCGCGCAAGAACGGCGCAAAAAACCTGATACTGCGCGACGACCTTCAGCAGTGGCTGGAAAGCCTTCCAACGGAGAAGGCCACCATTCCTTCGACCAAGCGCCCTTGAAGTCGTGACCAGTAGCAATCTGATCGCGCAGCTTTATGAGCATTGGCGCATCGTTCTCGTTTCCAACTCCGACACGTGGCGTCGCCGGGCGTGGCTTCTTCAGCACCTGGTCGACGATGCCTGGCACGACCGCGCCGCTGTCCGCACTTCGGGAGCGCTCCGCGCTCTCGCGCGAGTTCATGCCGGGCGCATCGAGACGGGTCCGCTGCAAAAATCCTGGATGCGCTGCCGGAGCGCGTTGATCTTCGAACACGGGAAGCCACGATCGCCGCGGGGCCCGGCAATATCCATCCGTCAGCCAAGGAAAATTGGGCAAATAATGGCCGCACCAACTTATCAGGATATCGAAGATCTGACGCAGACAACATCGACGCGTTCCGGATTCCATCATTGAATTGAGAGGAAGCGGGCACTCGATGTTGGGGCACGTATTGGGGCAGGCTCGGCAGACATGGGACTTTTCGCTCGATTTTGGGGGCTTTGTGGCGGAGACCCGCTCCGTCGCTCGAGGGCGTGCACATGAGCGAACCTGAATTGGTGGCGCAGCTAAACGATCGTTGGCGGGTAATGCTGCTCTTCGACGGCATCACGTGGAGTCGCCGCACGTGGCGGGTGGAGCAACTGGTCGACGATGCTTGGTGCACTCATACCACCTTGCGCAGCGCGGATATGCTGCGCTGGCTGATCATGGGCGAGGCCATCGGGCCCGTCGAGGCCGCTGCTGCTGCTGTGCTCGCGGCGTTGCCTCCGCGTGTTAATGTCCGCGCAGCCGCAAAGGCGGAACCGGTTGTCCGTGCGCCGGTCGCGCGCGCGGCGCCCATCGCTTTTACCGCGCCGGCCGTAATGCGGATCCCGGCGAAGCCAGAGTCTATCCAGGACGCTGCGGGACGCGAGCGGATGGCCATCGAGCGCGCCAGCGTCGACGAGGAGCGAGCGGGCGCGGAGGAGCGCTATTGGCGCGGCATCATCAAGTGAGGGTAACAAGCGGCGACGTGTACAGAATGGCACTTGCTAGGATGATTTCGGCCGGCTTGCTGAATCGTTGGGCCAATATTATCTGCCGACTACCGGAGATCGGAGGCATGCAAATGCGCCTTTGATCCTTCCCCCTGGCGCTCGCGAGCCATCAATCCGTGACCCCCCACACCAGACCCATCAACCGCGGCGCCGGGAGCCGCACACGAAAAACCCGCCGGCTGTGAACCGACGGGCTTTTCAGTAACAACAGGGCGTGCGGCCTTGTACGAAGGAGTCAGATATGGCATCGCGCCGTTTGGATTTCAAGAGCCGCCACGCCCTCAATTTGAGAGGAGCAAGCA
The DNA here is from genome assembly GCF_054056555.1 of Bradyrhizobium sp. LM2.9. Classification (NCBI taxonomy): domain Bacteria; kingdom Pseudomonadati; phylum Pseudomonadota; class Alphaproteobacteria; order Hyphomicrobiales; family Nitrobacteraceae; genus Bradyrhizobium; species Bradyrhizobium sp. LM2.9. Next base: position 2,072,644 of record NZ_JBSRYJ010000002.1, on the reverse strand, counting down.
ATGGCCGAACTACAGAAGGCGTTCACCGCCCACAAGCTTAACTGGCTGGATTGTGTCGCCAATGATCGCAGGCTGAAGCCCGCGGCGTTCAAGATCGCCTATGCGATCATGCAGCACGTCAATTCCGAAACGCTAGTCGCGTGGCTATCCGATGAGACACTGGTCGACGTCACCGGCATTTCGAGCGCTGAGGTTCAGCGGCACCGCAAAAGCCTGAAGGCGTGCGGCTGGCTGACGTGGAAGCGCACGGGGAACGCTAACGTCTACACGCCGCTCTTCGATCAGTTGCCGGAAGGCTTGGAGTTCATCCTCGACAAACGACGGAAGCGGAAGGAACTGCGCGAAGCCCGCCGCGCAGCGCGCGCCGCTACCCCCGTCACCTCCGTTCAATCGCCGGTGATGGATCACGATCCATCGCCGGTGATGGATCACGATCCATCGCCCGCGATCAACATACACCTACGTAAGAACACCTCCGGTCTAACACCTACGAACACAATTCCCTCGCTTCGCTCGGGGGTCACGTCGGCTGAAGAAACCGACGCGACCCGCGCGCTGAAGTGGGATTATGAAGATCATCAGCCGAAGGCGCCTTACCTGCAAAGCGACGAAGCAGCCGAGCGGGCGATGCAGGAGCTGCGGGAGCTGCCCTTCAATACCGAGTGGTGCGGCGGTCTCGACGAATGGGGCGCAGACTTCAAGCCGATGAGCGATAGATCTGATCGAGCAGTGAGGGTTTATTGGAAGCGGCTGCTTCGCGCGCCGTACCACGCTACGGACGTGGTGATGGTGGCCAAGCGTGTTCTGTGCCGTACCCCACGGCATCAACGGTCATCGCTCGCCGGCTTCCTGGCGAGGTTCGAAAGCTATCTGGCGCACGACGACGCGGTCTCGCTGCCGGAGCAGCGCGCGCCCGCGACCGGCCATCACCATATGCAGGGAGTTTGACGATGCGAATGAAGATCGCCCCCGACGCCGCGCTCTTCGCCGAAGAGCTGCGCTTGCGAGATCCTGATGCCTTCGTGCTCTTGGAGCTGTGCCACTTCGATCACGGCGAGAGCGTATTCGGGTTGCGAGACGAGATGCGCCGCGACATGCCCGCCGGAAGCTGGTCGGAAGAACGCTTCTACGGCGCGCTCTCTCGGCTCATTGCAAAGGGCTGCATGGTTGCCGTGAGGGAGACGATGCAATGACGAAGCCAGCAGCACCGGTGCAGGAATCCGCCAAAAAGAGAGAACACTAAACCATGCGCTATTACCGGATCGAAATAGACGGCGGCAAGACCGTCTTCACCAGCTACGCCAACGGTCAGAACATTCGGGGTGCGCTGCAGGTGGAGTTGGACATTCCGGTTGCGCCGTTCCACTCACCGGGCAATGCCGGCGCCTTCGTGAAAGTGTGGGGCATCCCGCTTTCCATGATCAGCCAAGCGCACGACCTCGCCTTCAAGGCCATCAAGGTCTACGGCGGATTCCAGAAGGGCTTACCGCTAGCCAACCCGAAGCAGTCCGGCCTGCTTGTGCAAGGCTACATCAGTCAGGCGTTCGGCAACTGGCAGGGCACTGACATGTCGCTCGACCTCATAATCTCGCCCGGTGTGCCGCCGGCAGGGAGCGCGGCGGCCGTCCCGCCAAAGAACCTGTCTCTCAATTGGAGGAAGGGGCAGAACGCTTCGGACGCGATCAAGTCAACGTTGCAAACGGCCTATCCGGGTATGACCGTCAAGGTGAACCTCAACGGCAACCTTGTCGCGCCGGAAGATTCGCCCGGCATCTACACCGGTGTAAAGGCGCTCGCCGATTATCTGTTCGCGGCCAGCAAGTCGATCATCAATAGGCCGGACTACCACGGTGCGCAGATCGCCATGGACGGCAACACGATCAACGTCACCGATAAGCCCAACACAACGGCGAAGCAGATCGCGTTCAATGATCTGATCGGGCAGCCGACATGGATCGCGCCGCTGACGATCGCCTTCAAGTGCGCGATGCGTGCGGACATCACTCTCTCCGATCAGGTGACAATGCCCAAGACGCTGATCACCAACACGCAGCGGGCGCAAAGCGCGCTGATCAATCAGACCGCCGCGCAGCAGGGCACATTCATCATCACGTCGATCCACCACTATGGAAACTTTCGGCAGCACGATGCCTATAGCTGGGTGACCGAGTTCAACGCGGTCGCGACAAATGTGCAGGGGAGTACGCCGTGAGCGTCGCCATGAAGATTGCAGGACCGGGGCGACGACGGTCCGCCACACGGCGCCGTGGTGCAGCGCTTGCCGCTAGTGCGGGCATGACCTGCCAAGCCCGCCCGACGCCGGACGGCGGCTACCGGTGCCACGCGTGCCGCTGTTCATGGGATCGGGACGACGCGCGGGACTGCGCGACGCTCGACCAGCCCGAGGCAGTTTCGACTGGACGGCCCCGGGCCGCGCTGCCGTCTGGCGCCTGATGCGCTCCGGGGCCGGCGCGCGACGTCGCTGTCCCGGAGACGGAAGGCCACTCAGCGGGCGTCCCTGCGGGCGTGCAGAGGCCATTTACCCGCCCCCTTGGCCGACGCGGCGGCGCATGAGCGATATCAGGATCTGCCGCAGACAACGTCGACACGTTCGATGTTAGGGCAGGCGTTGGGGCAGGCTCACTCACTTTGATGGAATTACGCGCAACTTCAGTTGCTTCGGTTTCCCATGTGGCGGAGAGGGGATCCGCCAAGCCATCCTTTACCAGATTGACTCCGCGCACGGCGCCGGGCGGTATGGTAGGGCTGCACGAATACCGGGGGAATGCATGGCTAGATATTTCACGCTTCTTTTTGCTCTCTTGATCTCTTGCTGCCAAGCCTTTGCAGATGACGGGCGTTGCAACGCGCCGCCCTACGGAATGTCCGATCACGACTTCAAGCTGTTCGTCGACTTGTTCGGGCACATCGTGACACCAACTCGGATGCTGCCTGCCATCTGCAACATCAAGTTTGGCGGAGCCGATCGAACTGCGCTCTACAATCTCGGCCTCACTGACAGAGACATAGATTCCAAAAGCGTAGGGATGCTTGCGTCCGACGCGCTCATCGCCGCGAAAAAATTAGCCGACAAAGTTCAATGACTACAATCAGTCTGTGGGGACGCGCAATCGGGCCGCGGTGCCGCCCCAGCGAATGCGCACGGGCCGGCTTTCAACGCTGCCGAAGCCTCACGGCCATCGCGGCGGCCGAGTGTCGCGCCAGCGCGTCAACGTCCCCATTGCGGCGGGCCTGCATCGCCAACCGTTCCTGATGCCGCGCTACCGCTTCGAGCCGGCGCCTGTCGGCAAGCCGGGCTTCGCGCTCGTCGCTGCTCTGCTGCTTCATCGACATCGCGCGTGCTCGGTTTTGAAAACGGCCCCCGACGAATTGCACAACGCCGGAGGCCGCGATGTTGGCTGACAGTACATCCGTGCCAGCCTCAGAACAAACCCGGCCGCCAGCGAAGGACAATCGCGGCGGCCGGGTCACAGGACGCTGCCACATCTAGGAGGAGATCACAGCACGCGCACCATGCAACACACGCGCGGCGAAATCAAATTTAAACACGCGTGCGTTGTTACCCGCAGGGTAACAAGAACCCCTATTGTTATAGGCAATTCGCGCACGAGCTATTATGGTTGCCGACACAGGGACCGCGTACCACAGCCACAAACCTCTCAGGAGATTACCGAACATGGATCCCGAACAGTTGAAAGCCTTTATGGACGCGCTCGAAGCACTTCGCGCCGACATCACCAAGAGCATCAGTGCAGTAGACGCGAAATGTGATGCACTCGCTGAAGACGTCAAGGCGAGCAAGAAATCCGACACTGCCGGCGAGCGCGATCGCGGCGTCGACGGGACAATGGCCGAACGTGTCGCAGCCGACAGCGTCGGCGCCACCGAGTTTTCCGTTTTGTGCCGGGAGGTGGCTGACCTGCGGAAGAAGGTGGCGCGCCCGCAGGCCGATCTGAACGCGTTCGCAGATGTGCAGGCAAAGGCGGACGCGGTGATGCGGACGCACAATGAAAGGGCTGAGCCGCCGATGGCCGGCGAGGACATCGTCGCCTATAAAATCCGCCAGCATCGCGGCATGCAGAAGTTTTCTTCCAAATGGAAGGGAGTCGAACTCGGGATCATCGCGGCGGACGGTAAGGCTTTCGAGAACGTCCTGGCGGAAATCCGCGCCGATGCGATGCAGGCCGGCTTGAATCCGGTCGGTCTCCCTGAATTTCAACATCGAGAGATAACGCGGCAAATGCCGGGCGGTCACCTCGTGAAAAGTTGGGTCGGCACCGGAACAATTTTCAAGCAGCTTTCGCGTCCGGTTCGGCATGTCGGCTTCATCGGCGTGCGCACGGGGACCGGGCAGTAACGGAACGCTCGACTGCACCTGGCCGTCGGCGACGCTCTCGCCGGCGGCCTTTTGATTCCTGAGATGGTGGCGTGTGGTGACCAAACCGGAGTGGCAGAAAGCCGCGGAGGCAGCAGACGCGTCAGCAGCACCTTCAGAAGCAGCGCCGAAGGCAGCTCAAAAAGCAGCGCCAGAAGCAGCGACGAAGAAGGTCCGGGGCAAGCCGTTCGTGAAGGGCAAGAGCGGCAACCCGGCCGGCCTGAAGCCGGGGACTCGACATCGCAAGACCCTAATGCTCGAGCATATGAGCGATGACGATCGCGTGGCTATCGTCTCCAAGATTATCCGACAAGCCAAACGCGGGGACCGGCCGTCGCAAAAGATGATCGTCGACAGGATCGAACCGCCGCGCAAAGGCCGGGCCGCGCCGTTCCCACTGCCGCCGGTCAAAACCGCGGCCGATGTTGTTGCTGCCCTGGCTGCCGTCACCGCGGCTATGTCGGCCGGCAAGATATCGCCGGCTGAGGCTGTCGAGATCGCCGCCGTTATCGAGACGGCGCGCCGCGCGATCGAAACGCAAGATGTTGAAACCCGGCTGCACACATTGGAGGAGCGCTTCAAATGAGCAACGAACTAACCCGCCGTCTCGAAGCACTGGAGAAGCGCTTGAACTCATCGGAACACCGGAGTGGATCATCCCAACCGCTTCGTGTTGTGGTCGTGTACGGTTGCTTGCCGCCCGGCATCCCTTTGTGGGCCACTGCGGGATCACGCGAATGGTTTCCCGATCCGGGAGAAGAAGTCGAAGCATTTGCCGATCGCGCGGCCGCGGCTGCGCGAGAGCTGAAAGAACGGCTGCTAGTCGTGGGCGGCCTCCCGAAGACGCAGGCGCAGGCCGATGTAGCGCTTGCCGCTTATGATGCATGGTTGCTGTCCAATGACGGCGTGCCTCCGGTCGAGCCGGGCCGGGGGATCCCCGCATGACTGACGCCAGCACCACGGCGCACGCGCAGGCGCTACCCAGCGACGTCAGAGACGGCGATCAGCGCGAGAAACCGAAGCACATGTTTCGCGACATGTTGGAGGGTTGGGCGTCTAAGGAGGTGATGGCGGCTCAGGCGCGTCATCCGCTGCGTCACCGGACTGGATTCCGTCGCGCCACGCGCGCAAAGCGTCGCCCGCACTCTCTACGGCTTGCTGGTGTTCGGATATTTCGTCATCGGGCAGCTCTCTTGCCTCGATGTTCCCGTCCTCATCGACCTCAAGAGTCGCAATTCTAATCGGACCAGCCACCCCGCCTGGGTTGGTGTTGATCACGTGCTGAACCGTCCAGGCCGCTAGGAAGATCGCCTCTCGCAGCGTTGGCCGGCCATTTTGACAGAAAGTATCTGCTAGAAACCGAAGGAACGGATCGGCCGACAGCTTGCCGGATCCGAGTGCAGCATAATAATGATGCTCGTCGAGCAGGCGAGGCTGAAGCAGTCCTTCAAAAATGCAGCATTGAGATTCGCCCCCGTGAGAGTAGGCAAGCACGGTATTGACATTTATTGCACCACCGATGCCGGTGGATTGGAATTGCTGAATTACTGTCGCGCTCAACCACAACGGATGATTGATAGCATGGGACTGCGCTGGAATCTGCGCGTGGGAGCTATCTGCGATAATCTTAAAGCGAGCACTCTGGCCCTGGTCGCCTGCGAAGGCAAATAGCTGAGGGCCGGCGAGCACGCTTATCTTGCGGCCGTGATGATGACCAACGCTGAGACCGCCCATGCTCGGGGTGATCATACTATCAGCAGCGATTACAACGCCATCAGAACAGTGGAATGCAACTATAACGGTCATCCGCGAAAGACGCTATTCGCCTTCATATCGGGATACTTGTTGTAGATCGACGCCACGAGCTGTTGGAACGACAACTGCCGAACCCAGCGAGCCACGTTCGCCAGATAGTCTCTGGCGCCTGGCGCCAACGATTCTAGGACACGGCAGCCCTCGACTTGTCCAGCTTGGGTCAACCCATAGACCCGATAACGACCGGTGCTCTGGACGAGGGCCAAATCGCGTCGGGCAAGATCGTCCAAGCCGGCATACACAGCCTGATCAAATGGACCATAGTCGTAGGGCACAAACTTGAAATGCGGACCGCCTAAGGCTGCGGATGCCTCGCGATCCAAGAGAAAGAAAAGCTTCTGAACTTGGACAGGCGTATAGGTGGCGCGTTCTCACCGCCTGCAGCGAGGCCCGCTAGCAAGATCTCACTTTTGTTCATCATCGAGCTCCGTGAGAGCGAATCGAGCTTACTTCGCCGCTTCTACGACACAGGGTTGCAGGTTAACACGGAATTAACGCCTTGCGCGAGCCAATGATCCGCGCTAGCGCGCCGATGTGATTCACCGTGTCGCGGCGACGAGCGGGCCACGGGCGGCCCCTAACCCCGCTCGATCTGCCAACCGTGAGTTTCTCCACCCACGATCGCCAATCGGAAGCCCGTGTGTTGGGGCCGCCGTTAGGGCACCCGCGCCCACCCGATAGGATTATTGATTGATTTCAGCTACCTGGGATTCCGGCGCGGCGGACGAAGGTTCCGCCAAGCGGGTGTTTTCCGCGAAATTCTTCCTCGCGCGTGTTGCTGCGCTGGAACTCGAACAGGTAGTGGTGGAGGAGATTAACGTCAGATCATTAGCTGAGTCGGTTGCGCGAAGGGGAAGAGGGTTGGGGAATCGGGAGCGTTACGAAGCCCAGAAGGAAAAACGAGACCGCCGCGCCCAACAGAACAGTCCTCAACCATGGTGGTGGCTAGGACAGCGCGACCCGATCGTTCGCCTCACGAAATGGCTTGTTATTTGGACCGCACTTCTCTTCGTCGGGACCGGGGTTAGCGGGGCGATATTGTGGAAAACAGATATCACCTTGCGTGAGACTCTTGAGGTTAATCAGCGCCCATGGCTCGCAATCAGTGCAACACCCATCGCCGATGCAGAAATCAGCGACGATAGCGGCCTTTTCTTGCCTGTCGAATATAGCCTTAAGAATTCGGGTAGGACCCCGGCGGTTGGCGCAACGATTGAAGATGACCTCTACGTTGGGGGTGGCGCATTCGATGTTCCGGACGCTCAACGGAAGGCTTGTTCGCGTAATCAGGTGAAATTGAAAGATGACGATCTAGGTGTTGGCTATAGTGTCTTTCCAGACGATATCGTCAAATCGCAAAACACGCTTTAGTGCGACGCAAGATCAGATCAGCGGGGCGGTTGCCACTAACGATGCGTTCCAGCGTGCCGTTAAAATCTCTCGCGACACGACCTCTCTAAACATTTGGATCGTCGGATGCGTGAATTACCATTTCACGTTTGGAGACGAGCAAAAGGTCCACCAAACCGGCTTCGCTTTGCAGGTGACCAGAAACAACCAAGTGGGCTATATCCGCTCCACCGACAAAAAGGTCCCCCTCAGCCAAGTGATGATCGACCGCAACTCCTTTACAGGAGGTAAGGCGGATTGAAGCGACCCACGGCGCGCGCATTCGAGGATCAGAGGCGCTGATGCGCATTGGCCCGCTCAAGGGACTGGATGACGGAGGACTGCCGGAATGCGCAAGCCCTGCAAAAAGGCAGCAAAACGCTTCAAGACTGTCCGGAGGGTCGCAGTGCGTTGCGACGAGAATTCATCGGAGCAGACTCTCCGGGCGCCCAACACCAGGTGCGATTCAGGAGAGAAAAATGAAGTGCCCACAGTGCAGCGGGTCTGGATATGCCCCCATTTGATACAAAGCCTGGCGAGCCTATCGACCCACTACCAATCTGCGCGCCCTGCAAGGGGACTGGCGACGTTCCCGGGCCAAAGCGAGCTCCGTTCATCAGCAAGATGACCGCGGTCCGCCGAACACGAAAGGTCTGAAACGATGGAGGCCCCGGATCATCTCCGGGGCCTCATTCACTTTTTTACTTACTGTGGGTCCGATGCAGATTGGGGCGCGGTGCTGTGAACACCGGTGCCAGGCCCATCCTCAATCTGATCGATCGGCGGCGCGAGCGAGAGGCGGGGATGCCGGCCGGTGTAGGCTTCGACCAGCCGCTTCGCGCGCGCTACGGTGTCTTGGGTTTGGCGCATCACGGCCAGCTCGCGCTCAAGCCGCTCGAACAGCGGGACCGCTACAGTGCCGTCCCGCTCGACCAGGTACGCACACAGTGCAAGCCCGCGCTCAAGCCGGTCGACGGTGATTGCTTCACTCACGCAACAACTCTCCCTGCTTTCTGGCTCGATGAACGTCATGGTGACGCTGTAACTCGGTCCAGTCGTCGCTGTCGTCCTCCGCCGCAATGGCATGGACGAGCGCGGCGTTGTACGCGGCGCGGAATTCCCGCGTCGTCGGATCGTTCGGCAAAGGAGTGCCGGCACCTCGATCTACGCGAAACGACAAATGCCCATCGCGGGGATTGCGTTCGACGTATCGCGGCAAGGTCTTCTGTTGCTGCTGTCGGGCGCGAAGATCCTCGCGTAGCGAAGCCAGACAGACGAAGAGCACAAAACCTGGCTCTCCCGATGTACGGGGTGGAAATAGTCGGTGTTCGGACGTAACGTCCGCGTCAGCTTTGGCCATGGTATCCTCATGGTTGAAGTTAGGGCTGGCTGGTGCTTCCAACACCGGCCAGTCCGCCCTTCTAACGCGAATCGCGCAAAACCCCAAATTGCAACGTCCAACACGACTCCCGTTTTCAGGAGGAAAGGACACGCCATGTCTGAGGAAGTCACCACCGCGCTTTTCGATCTGGAAGAACCGCTTCGCGATGCTACTGACATTGTGCAAGCGATCCGCATGTTGGGTTCGTCGGAAGAAGTACCAGCCGATCAAAGAGGACCGCTCATAACACTCGCGGGTCTGGCCCTCGAGAAATTGCAATTGGTGGCAACAGAACGGACGCGGCTATCCGTCCTTGTCGCCGGACATCTGACTGCTCCAGTGGGACGGCAGAACTCGAAACGCCGCTCACCGCGCAATCGCGGACAATTGAGAGCTTAGAGCTAATGGTTTGGTTCAGCGGGTCATTTGCTTGCCGCTGAACTGCACGATCCTGCCGGCCTTCGGCGCTGAGCAAAACGTCGCCCACGCCTCCATCATCTTCCGGCGCTTCTCTCGCATGTCGCCACGACGGTAAGCGGCCTCTACCTTGTCGGGCAGCGTGTGAGACAGCGCCATTTCGGACATGTCGTTCGGATACACCGTCACCTCGCTGCACCAGTCTTTGAACGTCGAGCGGAAGCCGTGCGGGACGACTTCACGATTGCCTTGCTGCGGATCAACCCATTTGGGCAGACCTTCCTTGACGCGATCTTCGTTCATGCGATCGATGACTGCCGCCATCGCGGCATTGCTCAGCGGCTCGCCCGGATTGCCGCCCGGGAACAGGAAGTCGGCATCATTGGGCGGGCTGTCCAAAATGGCGAGAGCTCGACGGGTGAGGGGGACGACATGATCCCGTTTGCGCGCTCCCTTTTTGCCCTTCATGCGTTCCTTCGGGACTGTCCATAGATTCTCGTTCGGCTCGATCTCGTTTCGCGTTGCGCAGATCGTCTCGCTCGTTCGGGCAGCAGTCAGGATCGTAAATTCGAGCGCGCGTGCGGCGATGCCTTCGCGCTGGCGCAGACCGGTCATGAATTCGGATATCTGCTGATAAGGAAGTGCCGGGTAGTTCTTGACTGGCGCCACTTGCGACTTTTTCGGCAAGAGCTGGTCGAGATGCCCGACCCACCGAGCGGGGTTCTCCCCAGAGCGCAGCTTCAAAGCCTTGGCCCGGTCGAGCACTTTTTCAATCCGTCCCCGAATTCGGTTTGCGGTCTCCGTCTTGGTGTTCCAGATCGGCTGCAGAATCTTCATGACGTGAAGGTCGGTGACCGCGTCAACGGAAAGACTGCGGATCGATTTGCAGTAATCGTATTTCGCCGGCTCTCCCTTGGGTCCGATGCCCAACAACGTCATTCGCCACTGGTCGAGATGCTTGTCGTTCTTCCAGCCGGCCCGGTTGGCCTCGATGTAGTCCTTGGCGCACTCTCCGAATGTGGAGCCTTCGGTAACGCTCCGAGCGTCCTTCGGATTGATACCTTTCGCCAGCTGGGCGCGCGCCTCCGTGGCAAGCTCCCGCGCATGCGCCAGCGTCACGCCCGCCCGTGCGGAAACGTCAGGTGTGCTCGCGCGCGGTGCCGATCCAAATCCGATCTCAGTCGGCTTGCCGTGCCAGCGATACAGAAACACCCACCGCCGGCCGCCGTTCGGTGAGATCGATAGGTACAAGCCGCCGCCATCGGCATGCCGCCCAAATTTCTTGATGGTTGCGGCTGATCTAGCGTTCAGCCTGTTGATCTTCCGCGCCATCGTCTGCTCCCTCTGCCCCAACATGTGCCCTAGCACATTCGTCGGATTGTAGCGGACGGTTACAGTACGGGAAAGACGAATGCGATCGAAACGCCTGCGAAATAAAGGGTGTGAGGCGCATTTGCGGACTGATATGAACTGATGTAAACGATGGTTCGGCGGACACCCCTTCCGCCAGTCAAGGCTAAAAAGTCTTTTATTTCTAGGGGGTGGCCGTTTCACTAACCAAATGGCTCTCACCAATTGGCGACGCTTTTGGACAAGTATCGTGTAGTGAAACATGCTTGCAACTTTTGAGCGCGTCGAGTATCTCGGCGCGGGGGAATTTGCTTGCTCAAGCTGCCGGAAAATTTGGCGGATGTTCTAACGTTTGACGTTGACACGCTTTCCGTGTCCGGGCGCGAGGGTAAGCACCGCGAATTCAAGGTCGACTTCGCCCAGAAAGACATGTCTGACTACACGAAGGCGCTTGCGGCTTTTGCTAACGCCGACGGCGGTATCATCATATTTGGCGTTCGAGATCGGCCACGAGAAATCGTTGGCATCAAGGAGGTGATCGACGAAGCCCGGTGGGCTGATCGCCTACGGGAAGATTTTGCCCCCGAGATCGTTTTTTCCACGCGTACCTACGAAATAAAAGGAAAGATCCTTCTGGCAATCGGCACCAATGCCTCGCCCCATAGGCCGATCATCGCCAAGATCAACAGGTCCAAGAAATCAGCCGATAAGGACGGCAAGCCGATCATCACTGAGTCGATCCGCGAGGGCACAATTTATTATCGCTACGGAGGTCAAATCCGACCGATTGGGTACACCGAGCTTTCCACGATGCTAGCTGACCGTGAGCGAAACCGCATCAAGGCGATGATGGAGAACCTGAAGGTCGTCGAGAAGATCGGCATTCAAAACGTCGGCATTGTCGACATGAAGGAAGGCTCGTCGCACCTCTATTTGTCGAAGGAAACCGCTAGGGGACTGTCGTTCATTGACCGGGGCCGGTTCGTTGAGGAGGACGGCGCGCCGGCCTATGTCGTTCTGGGCAACGTCGACCTCAATCAGGTTATCCACCGCCCTTTAGAGGATGAGGACAAAAATCTTCCGATGGAAGTGGCCAAGCATCTGAAGCCAATTGTCCAAAAAATCTACGGGATCGAAATTCCCTTTTCGCCGGGCCAAGTATCTCAAATTCTGCGTCATCTGGGTGTGCTGGACGACAACACTCATTCGATCTGGGAGAAGAAATTGCGGCGCCGGTATATCACCCGCAAAGGCATCGAAGCGATCGAGGCTTTCGTCCTGGCGGCGCCTCTGGAAGCACTACGGGCGTTTGGGTCAAAGGCGGTGATCGCTCAATACGAGGCGCTTCCCTAGCTATCTTGGATCGATGGCATTGCGTTCGAATTGACGATTGGTTAGCGGCGGTGGTGAGCGACGCGATTTCTCCAAGTGGCTCAACGCAGATTGCGGATGACGTTTCCGCCACTCGTCCGCTCTAGCGCGCTTTCCAGACATATCGGGCTCAACGTCGAGAGTCCGTAATGGGCCACCAGCCGACATAGGGCTGATTCTATTGAACCTTTCATAGATTGCAGCGACCTATTTATTCGCTCACCAAGCGAGTAAGCTGAATCCTCAACGATTGAGCAAAGGATTCCATTAATGAAATCGGCCCGAAGATCATTCGTTTATGCGGCGCTTGCCGCCGCCGCCTACTTCACGACGACCCTGCCTGTAACGGCTCAAGCGCTCTCGCCGATGGAAGCACAACAGATCGCCGAAGACGCTTACGTCTATGGCTATTCGCTCATCACCACGGAGGTCACGCGCGTTCAGATGAGTAACGTGCCGAAGGTTGAGGGATTCAACAGCCCGACAGGGCAATTCGTCAACATTCCACGCTATCCGCCTGCCGATTATCGCGGCATTTCCGCGCCGAATGCGGACACGCTGTATTCGGTCGCTTGGCTCGATCTGAGCGAACCGCAAGTCTTCAGCCATCCAGACATGGGCAGCCGCTTTTACCTTTTCGAGATTACCGACCTATGGATGTCGGACTCCGAGTCGTCCCCGAGCAAGCGCACCGCTGACGGAAAGGCTGCAAACTACCTATTTACTGGCCCCGGCTGGAAGGGCGAGGTGCCGTCAGGCATGAAGCACTTCCCGGTCGCGACGCGATACATGGTCGTCCTCGGCCGCACCTACGCCGATGGGACGGAGGAGGATTACAAGGCCGTCAATGCTCTACAGGCACAGTACAAGATCACGCCGCTGTCCGCTTGGGGCAAGCCTTACACCCCCGTAGCGTCCCCTGTGAACCCGAATCCGGGGTTCAGCATGACCGACAAGCCGCAGGCCGTCATTCTCGCGATGGGAACGGAGGGTTACTTCAATCTGATGGCTAAGCTGATGAGTGGAGACGCCCCGCCTGCAGCGGGCGACGCGCCGATGGTCGCAAGTATGGCGAAAATCGGTGTGGTACCCGGAAAGCCGTTTGAGTTGAGCAAGCTCGATCCGGCTGTACAGACTGCATTGAAAGACATTCCTCAAATCGCTCTGAAGAAAGTCGAGGCCAACAAGAATAGCATGGGCGAGGTCGTTAGTGGTTGGGTGGTCTCGAAGGGGCTTGGTACCTACGGTCCTGCGGACTACCTCAAGCGCGCTACTGTAGCCGCCTTCGGCTGGCCCGCAAACAACGAGCATGACGCGATCTACCCCTATACCGAAGTCGATTCTGCGGGCCAAAAACTGACGGGAGCAAACAAGTATACATTGACTTTCGCCAAGGATGCGACGCCGCCGGTCAATGGATTCTGGTCGATCACCATGTACATGATCGATGGGGGCTGGTGGTTTGTTCCCAATGCGCTCAACAAATTCACGGTCAGCCCGCGCGACAATCCGAAGCCTAACGCCGACGGCTCGTTGACGCTCTACTTCCAGAACGAGTCGCCCGGCAAGGACAAGGAAGCCAATTGGCTGCCCGCTCCGAAAGGCGACTTTCTGCCGATGATACGGATGTATTGGCCCAAGGACACATCGCCCTCGATCATCAACGGTTCGTGGAAGCCTCCGGCGGTGAAAAAAGAGAACTAATAAGTACCGCGCCAAGCACCAACGCCTGGCGCGGTATATCCAAGGCTGGCTGCCAAATCGGGGCAAATTCGGATGTCCGCCTTGGGTCATAAGCTGCCGATGATCGACCGAACCGGCAGCTTCCGCTTTATAACCGGAAGCCGACGTTTATGAGTACACGCCCTAGCTTAGCCCGGCGTGAACGATGCGACTTGCGTGTTCGACGCTGTGATGATCTGGGCCGGCCAGTCCTGCTTCAAGCTGGGAGCGAACTCGGCGTGTTGCAGAAGCCGCACAAGATCATCAAGTGCGTTCTTGCCGCGCAAGAAGGACAGCATAGGGGCCGGCCCGCCGACATTGCGATTTTCGATCGTGCGGTCGAGAGCGGCGCGGATATCGCGTGACGATTTCCACAGCCATATAAACCGCGATCGTTAGACAATTTGGTGAGCGGGCTAAAATCACAAGCGATGACAATGCGCCGGGAGGAGGGCGCGTCCGCCGCTCCACCGAAACATTCCCCGGACGCCTTGTGTACATCCGACAAAGCGTCCGGGGCCTGCCCATGAACCAGCAACGGAGAAGCGACTAACCTTTGCTGGGGCATTTCGATTAACGTTTGTCGGGGGAACGCTGATCTCGGAGATGTCGATCTCGCGATCCAGTACACGCCACGACGATCCACCCACGTGGAGGAGGCTCAGCAGCGAGCGGAGCAGTCGGGCAAGTCGATGAGCAACTTCCTGCAGGTCATCACATACGGCACTTCGGAGATTAGACAGATACTGAAGAACAAAAGTCCTCACCTGTCGCTTCACGAGCACTCTGAGCCTGATCGACTTGGCGTAGCCTCCCGCGTGCTCTTCGCCGCACCTTGATCAAGCCAGCAATCGTTGCCACGGATCAGTGCTACGGTGCATCGTTAGGTGACCGTTATTTTCGTAATCGGATCAATGTCTTTAGGCAGACCCACCCCTTCCGCCAGTACGATCCGGCCGAGGTCTGTCGGTTGGGCTTTCCCGGGCAGGTGATCGGTGAATCAGACGTTCAATCCGGCCGCGCTCGACAAGCTGAAGCTCCGTATTCAGGCGTTGCGCGCCAAGACGATCGCCAATGGTTGCACCGAGGACGAGGCGCTGTCTGCGGCCGCCAAGGTCGCCGAACTGTTGGATCGCCACGATCTGTCGCTCTCCGATGTCGAACTGCGTGCGTCGCCGTGCGAACGGAGGGTCTACGAGACCCATCGCAAGAAGCGAATTCCGCTGGACGACTGCATCGGCGCGATCGCTCATTTCTGCGATTGTCGGGTCTGGCGCGAGAAGAACGCGTCCGGCGAGAGCAGGTTTGTGTTGTTCGGTCTCGGCGCGGATGTCGAGGTCGCGCATTATCTGGCCGAATTGATCGACGGCGCCGTGCGCGCCGAACTTGGCCGCTTCAAGACCTCGGTCGACTACGCCCGCTTCCGGCACCAGGAGCGGCATCTGGCCAATGCCTCCTTCGCGCTCGGGATGGTGGCGTCAATCGCGGACCGGCTGCTGGCGATCAAGGCCAGTCGCGATCAGGTCAATGAAAGCACCGGCCGCGGGCTGGTCGTTCTCAAGACCTCGGTGGTCGATGCAGAATTCGACAAGCTCGACCTGAAGATCCGGACCCAGCGCAGCAGCAGCCGGATGGTGTCGATGACGGCCTATGAAGCCGGCGGCGCCGCCGGAGCCTCGCTCGCCATCAATCCCGGCCTTGGCGAGTCGCCGTCGAGGACCACTCCCAAAGGGAGCTGAACGCACCAGGGGGGCGCGGCTTCGGCGGGGGCCGAGAGCATGGCGATGTCATTCCGGCTCATCAGCTGCCGTCTGTCGTTTATGCTGCCTTGCTAATAAAGTGCAGCGACGAGCATCCGGAACGCGATCGAATTTGAGAAATTAGCCCGGCAGGAGTTTCACACCGGGCAACGCATGTTCTTCATTTTCTCCAACCGATTGGGGTGTCTCGGCTCGCTGCTGATCTCCGGCGTGATCACTGTCGCGCTGCTTGTCCTGTTCGGGATCGTCCGGCCCTGAACCCGGAGGTGAGGTGCAGCTCTCGCCACAGGAACCTGGTCCTTGCTGGCCTGTTGTTCGCACTCTCGTCCAGCCACGGAGCACGCCCTTGGAAAGTACGATCATTGGAGAATTCGAAACGCGCCGCAGCGCGGAGCTTGCGGTTGAGCATGTCGTGCAGGAATGCGGCGTGCAGCGAAGCGACGTCTTCGTCCAGTCCGCCGGCGACGCGAACACGGCAGGGACACATCCTGCCGGTGCTGACGTCAAGGCGGCGCCCGCGCCGGAGGGGCGCCAACAATTGGGAGGTCTGATTGAAGTGTCCGTGGATTTTCACGGCGACGCCCCTGAGAAGATTGCAGACATCTTGAGGGACGCCGGCGCAAAGACTGTCCGAACCAAATAGCGGCAATGGGCGACTGTGGCACCGGGATCCGCACGCGCTGAACGGTCGCCTCTGGTCTGAAGGCGCCTCTGGTCTGAAGTCGTGGAACCCCTTGAGCGTTCAGAGCGTTTAGACGCGAATGCGAATTGCGAGGTCCACCTGCTTCAGAGTTCATCCACCCTGATCCCCGGCGACACCGTCTGGCGGCGGTGCAAGGCGCGGCGCGTGGCGGTTCTGAACGATGCTGCCGCTTATTTCTCGGCCCTGCGGGACGCGCTGCTGGAGGCGCGAGATCTCGTCTACATCGTCGGATGGGATATCCATAGCGAGACCAGGCTGGTCGGCGCTTCCGGACAAGCGGATGACGGCCTGCCGGAACGGCTTGGCCCATTCCTGCGCGCGCTGGTTCAACGCCGTCCCGCCTTGCGGATCAACATTCTCGTCTGGGACTTCGTCTCGTTTTACGCTGCGGAAAGGGAGTGGAACTCCGCAGCGAAATTCACCGCCGCAACAGATGGCCGCGTCCGATTTCATCTGGATTCCACGCTTCCGTTTGGCTCGGCCCAACACCAGAAGATCGTCTGTGTCGATGGTTCACTGGCGTTCGTCGGCGGGCTCGATCTGACGATCAGGCGCTGGGACACGAGTGACCATCGCGCCAAGCACGCATCGCGCTGTGATCCCCACGGCAAGCCATACCTGCCATTTCATGATGTTCAATGCATGGTCGACGGGGGTGCGGCTGCGTGGCTGTTCGACCTCGCAGAGCAACGCTGGCGAGCGGCAGGTCAACAGCCTGATGATCATCGCGCGCCGCAGGGCATTCGGTGGCCGGCGAATGTGCCGGTGGAGGCCGCGAGCACTTACCGGTGGGTATCGCCAGGACCGAGGTCATCGGTCCTGCAGGTCTAGGCATCAATGAGGTCGAACGCTCGTTGATCGCAGCGATCCGGTCGGCGACGAGCTTTGTCTATATCGAAAACCAGTTTACCAGCGCCATCAAGATCGCGCGTGAATTGGCGGAGCAGATGTTGCGCGTGCCTTCGCTTCGGACTCTGGTCGTCGCTCCCAAGCTGCATTCCTCGTGGCTGGAATCCCAGGCCATGCAGAATGGCCGTGGTGCCTTCATCGACTGTTTCAGCGAGGCTGGCGTCGCAGATCGCATCCGCTTCGTCTACCCGGTCTCAAGCAGCGGGGATGCGGAAGCAGCCGTGATGGTGCACAGCAAGCTGATGGTCGTGGACGATCGGATCTTGAGAATCGGCTCGGCGAACCTGAACAATCGCTCGATGGGCGCCGACAGCGAATGTGACCTGATCTTCGAATCGGCCTCCGACCAGCATCGGGAGTTCATCGCTTCGGTCCGCCGTCGCCTGATCGCCCATTTTTGCGGTCTCGACGAACAGGCCGTAGCGCAAAACGAAGATCGTCTTTTCGCGCTCCTGGACGATGTCTCGAGAGCCGATGGGGCGAAGACGCTGCGGGACGTGGAATTCTCGGTCCTGACCAGCACTCTGGCCACGATGGTTCAGCCGGTGGCGGACCCTGAGCGGCCTCTTCATCTGGAGCGAGCGGCATCTCGCATGTGGAGCACGAAGACGATCATCGGGATCGTGTCGATTGCCGTGGCGCTTTTTGGACTGGCGACGGCCTGGTCGTACACGTCCTTGAGCGATTTTGCCGATGCGGGGCATATTTCGACGTTCCTGTCTGCCTACGCGCAGTCCATCTGGGGGCCGCCATTCGCGATCGCGGTTTTCGTGGTGGGCGGCTTGGTCGTGTTTCCGGTTCTCGTGCTCATTGCGGCAACTGCTGCCGCACTCGGACCATGGCTAGGCTTCGTCACCGCCATGACGGGCGTCTTGCTCAGCGCCTTTGTGCTTTTTGCGATCGGACGGGCACTCGGCCGCGAACGCCTACAGCGTTTGCTCGGACGACGTGCCGCGCGCATCCAGGAACGTGTTGTCGGCAAGGGAATCCTGGCTGTCGTTGTCATCCGGATGATTCCCGTAGCGCCGTTCTCGGTGGTGAACGTCGTGGCCGGTGCGAGCACGCTGCCTCTGCGTGACTTCCTGGTCGGAACCCTGCTCGGCATGACGCCCGGGATTCTCGCCATGGCAGTTCTGGGCGCTCAGATCGCAGATCTGGCCAGAAATGCGTCCTGGGCCAACATATTGCTCCTCGCACTGGCGTTCTTAAGCTGGGTCGCGATCTGCGCAGGCGCGCAATTCGTCGCGACGTGGCTCGCCGGGAGGCGCTGATGCGCTTCATGACGTGGAATGTGCATGGCACGTTCAATCTCAATCCGAAGTTCGATCTGGAGGGGATCTGTTCCATCGTTCGCAAATGGGCTCCCGATGTCGTCGCGCTTCAGGAGGTGGATTCGCGATCGCGATCAGACGATCCGTTTGCGAAGCTGGCGAGTGTTGTCGGCGATCACCGTGTTCACGCCACGTCGATCGTCACGGCGGATGGCGAATACGGCCAGACGCTCCTGAGCCGGTTTCCATTCTCCGGCCCGCCGGAGATCGTCGACGTGTCCTATCGTGAGCGGGAGCCGCGCAGAGCGATTGCGACGGGGCTGCTGACGCCGGTTGGCGATGTACGCGTGGTGGCCACGCATCTCGGCTTGAGTATCCACGAGCGCCATGCGCAAGCTCAGGCGCTGGTGAGCCTGGTGAAACCAGAAAGGACCGTCGTCCTCGGGGATTTCAACGACTGGTTTTGGGTCAAATCGGTGCGGCGCGTGCTCGCGCAGGTCTGCCCAAACCGTACGCGGCTGCGAACTTTCCCGTCGCATTTACCTCTTCTGCGGCTTGACCGGATTTATGCAACCTCCGACAGCCGGATCGGGAAAGTTTGGACCGATGAAGAGGCAAGGGCCTATTCAGACCATTTGCCGGTGATTGCGGACATCGAGATCTCCCCCGACGGGAGATGATCTGGCCATCTTCAGGATTTCCGAAGATGGCAGAATGTCACTGTTTTGCCCGACGCGTCAAACGGTTCGGTGCCGAGGGTCAAAAACGAGACATTGGAAAGCATTGCATTTCAAGGGGTTGGCTACTGTGCATGGGGTTGTTTTCGAGCTTTTATCGGAGCAACCTTCGGCGGGTGAGGTCGTTCGATAAGCCCTTGAGAAGTTGCTTTTCCGGAAGGGCTGAGGCGCGCGCGGGTTCGATTTGCGGAACTTCTGTCCCGCTTGCGCGTTATCGCGGCATGACTGAAGACCTTTCCTACCGACGCAAACCTTTGACCCCTGAACAGCGCCAAGCGCGCGATGCCACACGCCGGATCGAGGCCGAAAAGGCCATGCGCGATCATGAAGAGGCGCAGAAGGCGTTTTATGCCAACAAGGAACGGCTGAGGGCCGAACGGCTGGCACGTGAACAGACGGGGGCGAAGGGCTGACCGAACGCGGCCGCCACGCCAAAGACGTCTCTGCCCCGAGCGCCGGCCTCAGTGCCGGTGGGGGACGCGCGTCACGCTCAACGCCTGCTTCAGTGCTTGAACGGCGCTTGCGAAAGGTTTCCGTGGCGATTGCGCCTCGATCGCTTCGGCTGCGACGCGACAATCGTCCGCGACCTTGAGCAACCCGCTTCGCGCGAGGTCCATGGTGGAGAGGGCTGCCTGCTCCAAGCAAACCCGTTCAAGCCGTCGAAACTCCCGCAACTCTTTGTTCATGCGTCAGCTCTCGATGTCCCGGGACCATGCGGCGCTGAGTCTGCTTAATGAATGGTTAAAACATCTCTGCCTAGCCGGGTTGGCTGGCGTAGAGCTGGTGCGTGCCGGTGCATGCGCCCGGTCTGCGGCGCGGCCCGGGCGGGCTTGACGGCATTTGTCTTCCGCCGGAAGCTTCAATGATCGGTAACTGACATGAACCACGGAGACGTTCGCTTCCAGCCAGTCCGATCCCATCAGCCAAAGCGAGAATGGAGCTGATCATGACCACGTTCGACAAGCGCGAGCAGGGCTTCGAGACCAAATTCGTCCACGACGAGGAGCTCATGTTCAAGGCCACGGCCCGGTCCAACAAGCTGCTCGGGCTCTGGGCCGCAAGCCAGCTTGGCCTTAGCGGCGATGCCGCGGCCAGCTATGCGACGGCGTTGGTGACGGACCATCTGGAAAGCCAGACGATGGACGAGATCCTCGACAAGGTGTCAGGCGATCTTGCGGCCAGGGGCGTAGTCCGCGAGCAGGTCGCGGCCAGGCTTCAGGAATGCTTGCATCAGGCGTTGCAGCAGCTTGAAGCTGACAAGTGAAAGAAGCCGGCCTTCGAGATTGCCGGCCTCGATGAAGGTGCTCAGCAGCGCGATCGAGGAGATGCGGATGACGGCCATGGCGAGCTTGATCTTGAGGACGCTCGCATTGACGTGGCCGAGCCATTCCGGCTCGCTTCCGGGCACCGTGCCGTTTCGCGCTACCGTGCCGAGCGGGAGGCGGGAAGTGTCTTGGAGCGGCTTCGGCAAGTGGCCCGGCGCGATCGCGCTCGCTGCTGCGATCCTGGTTGGCTGTAGCGGCGCTGAGGCGTCGGCGACGCCGCTGACGCCGTTTCGCTACGAGGCGCAGGCGCAGCGTCATTGCCCGCATGACCAGGTCGTCTGGCTCGATTTCAGCAAAGGCGTCTACTACGGCAGGCGTCAGAAGCAGTACGGCCAGGGTTATGACGGCAGCTTCGTTTGCCTGAACGAGGCCCGCGACAGCCTCTATCGCCGCTCGCTGTTTGGGCTACGCTAAAACGGGAGCAGGGCAATCCAAAACAGATCGCGTGCTGCATCGCGGTGTAGTCGTGGTTATAAAAAGGAAAGTGGTGGTCGTGCTCAGCCGAAGGCCAATGCCACGAGGCTCGAGCAGAGCAGGACCAAACCGCCGGCGGTCAATGCCAGGAAACTATCGGATACGAGGTCATGGTTGCGCATGGGACACCTGTCGCTCTTGTCTTCGATGCTCGATCGGATCGATTAAGATTGTCCGAACGGGCCGTCTTGAAAGAGGTGATGCTTGCCGCCCGCGCGAGTGCCTCAGGCCCTCGTGCGGTAACCTTCAAACGCATGGGCCAAGAATATCCCCGCGCTTACCAAACCCATCAGTGCCGAAACCGTCTCGATCATCGTCTAATTCCATTCCGCCCTGCACGCGAGAAAACGCGGGCGGCCTTGCACAGTCAAAAGAATTCCAGTGAGCGGCCCGACAATGGGGGTGGAGTGAGGATTTGGCGCAACAGAATGTCCGGCGGTGGCACAGAGCAGGGTGACCCCGACCCGTACTTCAGCGGGGAGAAGCAAACGCCCCGTTTACCATCCCGGCGTGAACGCTGTGGGGCTCCCCATTTCCGCCGTGTTCGGGTTGCGTTATCGTTACCACTTCCGGCGCGGTGGTGGGCCGCCTCGGATTAAAGGACCGGACAGCGCTTCCCCGTAGCCTAAGCGGGTTGGGTACGCGTCCGGCGAAATGGTATTTGGGGCGAATGGGGATCCGACGGTCAGATTCGGTTTTGCGGGCCGCGCGAGCTGTTGCGGCGGCCGCGGCGTGCCTCGCGCTTGCCAATTGCGCCTCCTCCAACAAATTCGCCAGCCGCGTCGATCCGAAATACGGCGTGTCCTCGAGCCCTCGGGTCGTGGCTTTGGGTGACCCGGTCCCGAAGGGCGGTGGCACTTACCGCGTCGGCAAGCCCTATGTGGTGGGCGGCCGGACCTATGTGCCCGAGGAGGACGTCAACTACCGCGCCGAGGGCATGGCGTCCTGGTACGGCGACGATTTCCACGGCCGCCTGACCGCCAATGGCGAGGTATTCGACATGGGCTCGCTGACCGCGGCGCATCCGACCCTGCCGATGCCGTCCTATGCGCGGGTCACCCAACGTCTCGAACGGCAAGTCGCTGATCGTCCGCGTCAATGACCGCGGGCCCTATCACGGCAACCGGCTCATCGACGTCTCGAACAAAGCCGCTGAACTCCTTGAATTCAAAGGCAATGGCGTCGCCAAGGTCCGTGTCGAATATGTCGGCCGGGCGCCGCTCGAAGGCTCCGATGACCGCCAGCTGATGGCCACCCTGCGGACCGGGATCCCGGCGCCGTCACCCTCGATGGTCCGGGTCGCCTCCGCGAGGCCCTTCGTACCGGAGCTGCCGTCGTCGAACCGCGGCGCCATTCGCGGCGAGGTTCCGACGCCGGAGGGACGACCCTACAATCTCGGCAACACCTCCGCCGACATGGCTTCACTCAGTGCGACCTCGGAAATGTCGGCTTCGAGCCGCAACCGGGGCCGGGCGCTCCAGAACGCGCGCGCCGTGTCCTATGACGGGGACGGCCGCTACGCCACCGAGAGCGCGCCTGACGGTGCCGCCGAGGCGCGCAGCATCCTGAGTGGCCGCGGCCTCTACTAGGGTCTGTTGGGATTCATCTGGAGTTTATCGCGGCCGCGGCCAGATAGATCATTGAAGTGAAGCTCTGGTCGGTCTTGTCGGCGCGCATTGCGATGCGCTTGAATTCCTTGAGCTTGCCGAAGAAGTTCTCGATGAGATGCCGCCATTTGTACATCTCCTTGTCGATGGCGAGAGGCTGTGCACGGCGCGGATGCTGGGAGATGACGACTTTGGCGCCACGCGCTTCGAGCTCGGCGATGATGGCGTTGCTATCGAAGGCCTTATCAGCGATCAGCGCGTTGAAGGCCAATCCCTCGATGAGCGGCGGCACGCCCACCGTATCGAAACGCTGTCCCGGCAGGAGCACGAAGCGCACGAGATTGCCGAGCGCATCGGTGAGCGCCAGAATTTTGGTGGTCATGCCGCCTTTCGAGCGGCCGATCGCCTGGCTTTGCGTCCCCCTTTTGCGCCCTGACCGTGGCGGTGGACCTTGACGATGGTGGCGTCGACCATGGCGTATTCCATGTCGGGATCGTCGGAGATGGCCTCGAACAGCCGCTTCCAGACATCCGCCTTCACCCAGTCGCGAAAGCGCGTGAATGTGCTATTCCAGTGGCCGAACATCGCCGGCAGATCCCGCCAGGGACTGCCGGTTCGGGCGATCCACAGAACGGCCTCGACAAACAGTCGGTTGTCCTTGCCGCTGCGGCCCGGATCTCCCGGCTTGCCAAGACAATGCGGCTCCATCTTCGCCCATTGGGCGTCAGTCAAAACGAATCGGTCCATCCCAAGCTTGAATCACAACCAAGCCCCGATGAGAATCCTGAATCCCAACAGACCCTAGGCCGCGCTTTCCTTCAAGAACCCGACCAGCGCCGCGTTGACCTCGTCGGGCCGCTCCTGCTGGACCCAATGGCCGGCGCCCTTGATGATCAGCTTTTGCGTCAGATTGGGCAGCACGCGCTCGAGCTCGTTGACGCGCTTGGCTCCGATCAGGCCGGTGATGACGGCGTCTTTCGAACCGGCAATGAAGAGCGAGGGCTGGTGGATCTGCGCATTCTGCCACGGCGCCGTCAGCTCCCAATTGCGATCGAGGTTGCGATACCAATTCAACCCGCCGCGAAAGCCGGACTTGCGGAAGGCTTCGGTGAAAAAGGCGAGGTCCGCCACGCTGAGCCAGTCCGGCAGCGGCTCTTCGGCGGTCGTATGGCCGAGAAAGCCCGTACCCTCCTGCACGAACATGGCCCCGGAGGGATCGGCAAGGCCGCGCCCGCCGAGCACGACGCGCATGGTGCGCGCGACGTCGTGCTCGAACTCGGCCTCGGCCACGCCGGGCGCCTGGAAATACTGCCAATAGAAATTGGTGACGCCGCCCTGGCGCAGAAGGTCGAGCGGCTTGCCGCGGCCGCGGAACGGTGGCGGCACGCTCAAGCCTGCGACCGCCGTGAAGATGTCCGGCCGGAACAGCGCCGCGTGCCAGGCCACCGGTGCACCCCAGTCGTGGCCGACCACCATGGCCTTGCTCTCGCCGAGTGCCTGCACGAGACCGACGACGTCGCCGACCGTGTCGAAGATAGAATAGGCGGCGACGTCAGCCGGCGCTGAGCTTTGGCCATAGCCTCGCATGTCGGGAGCGACGACGTGAAACCCGGCCTCCTCCAGTGCCGCGATCTGGTGGCGCCAGGAGTAGGAGAGTTCCGGCCAGCCGTGGCACAGCACCACCAGTGGACCCTGACCGGCTTCGCGGATGAACAGGTCTATCCCGTTGGCCTTGATCACGCGGGTGGAGGACATCGCTTTTCCGCCTCGTTTCAGGGGTTTGGTCAGAAAATCTGAGGTGCCACGATAGGGGCGCGACAAGAATCGTGCAATCTCGGGACACGCGACCGGCCTCGTGTTGTTCGCACCGATTCCAGCTGTTAAAAACGCCGCTCTCAGGGCTTGGCCATGGCATTTCGTCTTTTTTCGTTTGCTCGCACCCGGTTCAGCGCCGGAGCGCTGGCGCGCGGTCTGATCGCTGCGGCTGTGGTGGCGGGCATTGGCTGGGGCGGGGCGCTTTACGCCGCCAACCAGAGCGTCCAGGGCGCCAAGAAGTC
Source organism: Bradyrhizobium sp. LM2.9 (assembly GCF_054056555.1). Taxonomy (NCBI): domain Bacteria; kingdom Pseudomonadati; phylum Pseudomonadota; class Alphaproteobacteria; order Hyphomicrobiales; family Nitrobacteraceae; genus Bradyrhizobium; species Bradyrhizobium sp. LM2.9. Next base: position 2,047,960 of record NZ_JBSRYJ010000002.1, on the reverse strand, counting down.
GGAAGACTCCGGCTTCGACGGCGACGCCCCGACCGCGATCCTGATCGAAGCCTCCAGCGGCAGCGTGCTGTTCGAGAAGAACGCCGACGAACTGCGCGCGCCCTCCAGCATGATGAAGCTGATGACGGCGGAAGTCGTCTTCAACGCCATCAAGAAGGGCGACGTCAAGCTGACCGACGAATACCGGATCAGCGAGAATGCCTGGCGCAAGGGTGGGGCGCCCTCCGGCGGCTCGACCATGTTCGCCGCCATCAACAGCAAGGTCTCCGTCGACGACCTCCTGCACGGCGCGATCATCCAGAGCGGCAACGACGCCTGCATTGCGCTGGCCGAAGGCATCGCCGGCAATGAGCGTATCTTTGCCGCCGACTTCATGACCAAGCGCGCCCGCGAGCTTGGTCTGACGAAGTCGACCTTCGGCAATTCCAACGGCTTGCCCGACCCCGGCAACAAGATGACGGTGCGCGAGCTCGGCATCCTCGCCCGGCACATCATTCTCGACTTCCCCGAATTCTACCAACTGTTCGGCGAGAAGGAGTACACTTGGAACAAGATCCGCCAGCCCAACCGCAATCCGTTGCTCAATTCCATGGAAGGCGCTGACGGTCTGAAGACCGGCTACACCAAGGAAGGCGGCTACGGCATGGTCGGCTCGGCAGTGCAGAACGGCACGCGGCTGATCGTTGTCATCAACGGGCTGGAAGACGCTGAAGATCGCGCCACGGAAGCCAAGAAGATGCTGGAATGGGGTTTCCGCAATTTCGAGACCCGCACACTGATGGCGGCCGATCAGCCAGTCGGCTACGCCAAGGTGTTCGGCGGCGAGAGCCGCTCGGTGAAACTGGTCGCCAAGTCGCCCGTGCAAGTGATGGTGCACAAGAACGGCGGCGACAAGCTGATCGCGCGTGTCGTCTATAGCGGTCCGGTGCGCGCGCCGATCGAGGCGGGTCAGAAGGTCGGCGTGATCAGGGTCTGGCGCAGCGGCAATATCGCGGTGGAGACGCCGGTCTATGCCGCTGACGCGATCGGCACCGGCTCGACCATGCGGCGTGCAATCGACGGCGCCAGCGAGCTCGTGATCGGCATGTTCCGCGCGGGCGCCGAGAAGCTCTGATCATGAGTGAAAGCGCGGTAAAGTGGCCGTCCGGACGCGGACGCTTCGTCACCTTTGAAGGCGGCGAGGGGACGGGCAAGTCGACCCAGATCAAGAAGCTCGCCGATCGTCTCAAGGCGGCAAGGATGCGCATCCTCGTCACGCGCGAGCCGGGCGGCTCGCCGGGCGCCGAGATCATGCGCCATCTGGTGCTGTCCGGCATGGGCAAGCTGCTGGGACCCGAGGCCGAGACGCTGCTGTTCGCGGCTGCCCGCGACGACCATGTCCGCACCGTGATCCAGCCCGCGCTCAACCAGGGCACCTGGGTGCTGTGCGACCGCTTCGCCGACTCGACGCGGGCCTATCAAGGCAGCCTCGGCCGCGTGCCGACGGCGCTGATCAACGCGATGCAGCGGGTCACGATCGGCGATCTCAAGCCGGACCTCACCATCATCCTCGACCTGCCGGTCGAGATCGGCTTGCAGCGCGCGGCCGCACGCCGCGGCAGCGGCACGCCCGACAGGTTCGAGGCCGAGAAACTCGGTTTCCATCAAGGGCTGCGCGAGGCCTATCGCAAGATCGCGGCGGACGATCCCGCGCGCTGCGTGCTGATCGACGCCAATTCCGATCCCGATACGGTTGCCGGACGCGTCTGGACCGCGCTGCGGGATCGTCTGCTTCCGACGCCGGCATCGGTGGTGTCCCTATGAGCCCGCGTCAGACCGAGCGCGAATCCGCCATTCCTCATCCGCGCGAGACGAGTCTTCTGTTCGGCCATCGCGAGGCCGAGACCGCGCTGCTTGCCGCCTATCGCAGCGGGCGCATCCCGCATGCCTGGCTGATCGGCGGGCCACAAGGCATCGGCAAGGCGACGCTGGCGTATCGGATGGCGCGCTTCGTGCTCACTCACGGCCAGCCGTTGGCGCCTTCCGTGCAACGCGCCGAAGATCTCGCGATCAATCCTGATAACGCCGTGGCGCGGCAGGTTGCGGCGAGCTCGCATGGTGGCTTGCTGACATTGGAGCGCACCGCCAACGACCGCGGCGTGATGCGCACCGTGATCACCGTGGACGAGACTCGCGAGACGATCGGCTTCTTCGGCTCGACCGCGGCGGCCGAAGGCTGGCGCGTCTGCATCGTCGACACCGTCGACGAGCTCAATCCGAATGCCGCCAACGCGCTGCTGAAAATTCTCGAGGAACCGCCGCAGCAATCGCTGTTCCTCCTGGTGAGCCACGCGCCGGCCCGCGTCCTCGCAACGATCCAGTCGCGCTGCCGCAAGCTGCGCCTGCGCCCGCTCGCAACGGACGATGTGATCGGTGCAGCCGCCGCCACCGCCGATCTCGACCCGAGCGATCCGGCGTTGCGCGAGGCGGCAGAAGCCTCCGAGGGCAGCGTCGCGCGGGCGCTGACGCTGCTCGGCGGTGATGCCCTGAAGCTCCAGCAACGAACGGCCGCGCTGCTTGCACGACTGCCGCAGGTCGATCCGCGCGAATTGCACACGCTCGGCGATTCGCTTGGCACCAGCGACCGGGTTGCGCTTGCCGCCTTCATCGACGGCATCGATCGCTGGATCGCGGAACGCCTGCACGCCGACGAAGCCAATGCCAACCAGAACCTGCCGCGCCTTGCGCGCCTAGCTGAGGTATGGGAAAAGATCGTCCGCGCCGCGCGTGACACCGAAACCTACAATCTGGAGCGAAAGCCCTTGGTTTTCTCGGTATTCGGCTGGCTGGCGGACGCAACGCGCTAGGCGCAGGTTCGTTTCCAAATTTCGAGAAGCCGGTAAAGGAATTCGTCGTGGCAGCGCGAGCTAAGAAAACCGCTAAAGGCAAGAGCAGCAAGAAGAAGGCCGCGAAGAAGGTTGTAAAGGCGCTCGCGCGCAAAGCTGCCAAGAAGGTCAAGAAAGCCGCTAAGACCAAAAAGACGGTCGCCAAGAAGGGCATGAAGAAGAGCGCTGCGAAGACGGCAAAGAAAGCCGGCAAGAGGGTTGCGAAGAAGCAGGCCGTTGCCAAGAAGGCGGTAAAGAAAGCAGCCAAAAAGCCAGCCAAGACTCCTTCAAGAACCAAGGCTAGTTCGAAAAACAAGACTCCTTCAAAAAACAAGACTCCTGCAAAAAACAAGGCTCCTTCGAAAAACAAGGCTTCAGCGAAGCAGGTGATGAAGAGCGCGAGGGTGACTGCTTCTCCCGCGATCGCAGCACTGGCTCCCATCGCCACGCCGCCGAAAGTTGCCAAACCCAAGGCGGCGCGCGCGCCGAAGCCCATCGCAGCGCCGCAGGCCACCACGCCCGTGGCCGCCCCCGCGCGCGACAACGTCTTCTACATCACGACCGCGATCGCCTATCCCAACGGCCATCCGCATATCGGGCACGCCTATGAGGCGATCGCCACCGACACGCTGGCGCGCTTCGCCCGGCTCGACGGCAAGGATGTGTTTTTCTTGACCGGCACCGACGAGCACGGCCAGAAGATGGTTCAGACAGCGGCCAGTGAAAAAATGTCCGCCTCGGAGCTCGCCACCCGCAATGCCGCCCGTTTCAAGGAGATGGACGAACGCCTGAACGTGTCGTTCGACCGCTTCATCCGCACCACCGAGGCGCAGCATCATCGCTCCAGCCAGGAGATCTGGCGGCGCATGGAAGCGAACGGCGACATCTATGCCGACACCTATGCCGGCTGGTACTCCGTGCGCGACGAAGCCTATTACGCCGAGGACGAGACGCGCCTGAACGATGACGGCGTGCGGCTCGGACCGCAGGGCACGCCGGTCGAATGGGTCGAGGAGAAGAGCTACTTCTTCCGTCCTGTCGTCCTATCAGGACAAGCTGCTCAAACTCTACGCGGATCGTCCCGATTTCATCGGGCCTGACTCCCGCAAGAACGAGGTGGTGAGCTTCGTCAAAGGCGGCCTGCGCGATCTCTCGATCTCGCGCACCACGTTCGACTGGGGCGTCAAGGTGCCCGGTGACGAAGAGCACGTGATGTATGTCTGGGTCGACGCGCTCACCAACTACATCACCGGTGTCGGCTTCCCCGACGAAAGCGATAAGAACTGGCGCTACTGGCCTGCCGACGTGCACATCATCGGCAAGGACATCATCCGCTTCCACGCGGTGTACTGGCCCGCGTTCCTGATGTCGGCCGGCATTCCCGTGCAGAAGCGGGTCTATGCGCACGGCTTCCTGTTCAACAGGGGTGAGAAGATGTCGAAGTCGGTCGGCAACGTGGTCGACCCTTTCAACCTCGCCGACCAGTACGGCGTCGACCAGATGCGCTATTTCTTCCTGCGCGAGGTGCCGTTCGGACAGGACGGCAATTACAATCACGAGGCCATCGTCGCGCGCATCAATGCCGATCTCGCCAACGATCTCGGCAACCTCGCGCAGCGCTCGCTGTCGATGATCGCCAAGCAACTCGGCGGCGTGCTGCCGGAACCCGGCGAGTTCAGCGACAACGACAAGGCGATTCTGTCACAAGCCGACGGCATGCTCGCTGCGTCGCGCGAAGCGATGGCGGGTCAGCAGATCCATCACTGGCTCAACACCGTGTGGGCCGTGGTGGCGGAAGCCAACCGCTATTTCGCGGGCGAAGCGCCGTGGGCGCTGGCCAAGACCGATCCTGTCAGGCAAAGGACGGTACTCTACGTCACCGCCGAAGTCGTGCGCCAGATCGCGATCCTGGCCCAGCCGGTGATGCCGACGGCCTCGGGATTGCTGCTCGACAGCCTCGGTATCCCCGAAGGGGAGCGCAACTTCGCCGCGCTCGGCGGCGCCAGCCGCATCGCGCCAGGCTCGACGCTGCCCCCGCGCCGACGCCTGCCTTCCCGCGCTACATCGAGCCGGCAGCCTGAAGGCGTTCGCACCATGCTGGTCGATAGTCACTGCCATCTGGATTTTCCGGACTTTGCCAAAGATCTCGACGGGATCGTGTCGCGCGCGCGAGCGGCCGGCATCGGCCGCATGGTCACAATCTCGACGCGGGTGCGAAAGCTGAACCAGCTTCTCGCCATCGCCGAGCGCTATGACGACGTCTATTGCTCGGTCGGCACCCATCCGCACAACGCGGATGAGGAAGACGGCATCGCGCCGGACGAGCTCATCGCGCTGACGCAGCATCCGAAGGTCGTTGCACTCGGCGAAGCCGGGCTCGACTATTTCTACGACGACGGTTCGCCGGAGGCGCAGGCGAGGGGCTTTCGTGCTCACATCGCCGCCGCCCGCGTCACCGGCTTGCCGCTGGTGATCCACACCCGCGAGGCGGACGAGGATTGCGGCCGCATCCTGGAAGAGGAGGCGGCGAAGGGATTCGTTTCGCGCCGTGTTGCATTGTTACACGGGCGGACGCGAGCTGGCGTTGAAAGCCGTGTCGCTCGGGCTCTATATCGGTTTCACGGGCATCCTGACCTTCAAGAAGTCGGAGGCGTTGCGCGCGCTCGCAGCCGAACTGCCGTCCGACCGTATTCTGGTTGAAACAGACTCGCCCTACCTTGCGCCCGGCAAGTTCCGGGGCAAACGCAACGAACCGGCCTATGTGGTCGAGGTCGCAAAAGTGCTCGCCGAAACCCGCGGCGTATCGTTTGACGAGATCTCGCGCCAGACAAGCGAAAACTTCTTTCGCCTGTTTTCCAGGGTGAAAGCTTAGAACTGGGAGCCGCATGACGCTGACGTTGACGATTCTGGGCTGCGGCTCCTCCGCCGGCGTGCCGCGCCCGGCGCTCGGCTGGGGCGCCTGCGATCCCAACAATCCCAAGAACCGCCGCCGCCGCTGTTCGCTGCTGGTCGAGCAGACATCGGGCGACGGCACCACGCGCATCGTGATCGACACCTCGCCGGACCTGCGCGAGCAATTACTCTCGACCAATGTCGACCACATCGACGCGGTGTTCCTGACTCACGAGCACGCCGACCAGACCCACGGCATGGACGATCTGCGTTCGGTCGTGATGCATATGCGCCGGCGGATTCCGACCTATCTCAATCAGACGACTGCGAACGACATCATGTCGCGGTTCTCCTATTGCTTCGTCTCGCCGGCGGGCAGCGACTATCCGCCGATCCTGACGGCGCATTCGATCGAGGCCGGTGAAAGCCAGATCATCCTGGGGAAGGGCGGCGCGGTGACGATGACGGCCTTCCTGGTGCAGCACGGCCACATTCCTGCGCTAGGCTATCGCATCGGCGATGCCGCCTACACGCCGGACCTCAACGACATCCCGCGCGAGAGCTGGGGCGCACTGGAAAATCTGGACCTCTGGATCGTCGACGGCCTGCGCTACACCAGCCATGTCAGCCATTTCAGCATCAACGACGCGTTGTCCTGGATCGACCGCTTCAAGCCGAAGCGCGCCGTCATTACCAACATGACCGCCGACGTCGACTACGAAGTGATCCGGCAGTCGCTGCCCGCGGGTGTGGTGCCGGCCTATGACGGGCTGCGGCTGGAGACTCGCTGAACCTGCGGTGGAAATTCGGGCACAGGCCGGCATACTCCTTGCTTACGTGGACGCCATCATGTTGATCTAACGTCTGAAAGACAGGCGCTGGGCAGGGGCGATATCCATGCAGGACCGGCACAGGACGTGCGATCGCCGGGACCGTTTGAATCGCCTCGTGTGAGGATGAGGATCGCGTTGGCAGGGAACGATGTAACGAGCCGGGGACCGGTGCGACGCGCGCTGGATCTCCTTTATCTCGGTGCGGGCTACGCCGCCGGCGCCTTCATGGTTGCGATCTTTGCAATCATGATGATCATGTCGGTCGGGCGCCAGTTTGCGGTCAACATTCCCGCCGGCGATGATTTCGCCTCCTGGTGCATGGCCGCGATGGCATTCCTCGGCCTCGCACACACCTTCAAGCGCGGAGAGATGATCCGCGTCGGCCTGCTGCTGGAGCGTCTGCACGGGCGCACCAAGCAGGTTGCGGAGGTGGTGGCGCTCGGCATTGCCACCGCCTTCGTTCTCTATTTCACCTGGCATGCCGTGCAGATGACCTACGATTCCTGGCGCTTCAACGACGTGGCGCAGGGCGTCGTCGCGCTTCCGCTCTGGATTCCGCAGCTCGGATTTGCCGGCGGTCTTGTGATCCTGTCGATCGCGCTCATTGATGAAATGGTCGGTGTCGCCGGCGGCAACCGGCCGAGCTACGAGAAGGGCTCGCCGGACGAGACCCCGGACGAATTCATCGAGCGCATCTCGCAGGGCGGCGGAGGTTGACGATGGCCAATCTCGGCATGATCGAGCTGTCGTTCGTCCTGCTCGGCGTCATGATCCTGCTGCTGGGAAGCGGCGTCTGGATCGCGGTCTCGCTCGGCCTCGTCGGATTCGTGGCGATGGCGCTGACGACGAGTCTGCCGCTCGGCGCGGTGCTCGCCACCACGACATGGAGCGCCAGTTCGTCGTGGACACTGGCCGCGCTGCCGCTGTTCATCTGGATGGGCGAGATACTCTTCCGCACCAAATTGTCGGAAGAAATGTTCCGAGGCCTGTCGCCCTGGGTTCAGTGGCTGCCCGGGCGCCTGACTCATGTCAACGTGATCGGCTGCGGCATCTTCGCGGCGGTGTCGGGCTCGTCGGCGGCGACCTGTGCGACCATCGGCAAGATCGCGCTGCCTGAGCTCGACAAGCGTGGCTACGACAAGGGCCTCAGTCTCGGCTCGCTGGCGGGCTCCGGCACGCTGGGACTCCTGATCCCGCCGTCGATCCCGATGGTGGTCTATGCGGTCACGGCGAATGTCTCCGTGCTTCAGGTCTTCCTGGGCGGTTTTCTGCCGGGCGTGCTCGTGATGGTGCTCTATTCCGGCTACATCATCATCTGGTCGCTGCTCAATCCGAAGAAGATTCCGCCGCGCGACCCGCCGATGTCGTTTCGCCAGAAGCTGCGCGAGTCGGCCAGGCTTGCACCCTGCCTATTGCTGATCCTGGCGGTCTTTCTCTCGCTCGTACTCGGCTTTGCGACCGCAACCGAATGTGCCGCCTGGGGCGTTTCCGGCGCGCTGCTGTTGGCTTGGTGGAGCCGCACGCTCACACGCAAGAACTTCCTCGAGAGCATCATGAGCGCGACGCGCCTGACCTGCATGATCATGCTGATCCTGGCAGGCGCTGCCTACACGACCGCAGCGATGGCCTATACCGGCATTCCGGCGGCACTCGCCACCTGGGTCCAGGGCCAACAGCTCACGCCGGGCATGCTCGCGCTGTATCTGAGCATCATGTACATCATCCTGGGATGCCTGATCGATGGCATCTCGATGATCGTTCTGACCGCCGTGATCGTGCTGCCGATGGTCAAGCAGGCCGGCCTCGACCTGGTCTGGTTCGGCGTTTACCTCATCATTCACGTCGAGATGGCTCAGATCACGCCGCCGGTCGGCTTTAACTTGTTCGTGCTCCAGAACATGAGCGGGCGCGATACCTTGACCGTCGCCCGGGCGGCATTCCCTTTCTTTGTCCTGCTGCTCGCCGCCGTGTTCATCATCACGGAATATCCGCAGATCGTGATGTTTCTGCCCAAGCTCGCCTTCCCAGACTGAGCGTACCGCTTTCAAATTGACTGTGAGGAGAAGCCCGATGATCTCTCGTTTATTCCGCGCATCCCTGATCGCCGGCGCCGTGCTGGCTGCGACACCCGCTTTGGCTCAGACCAAATGGAATCTGCCGGCAGCGTATCCCGCCGACAATCCACACTCGGAGAATCTGGTCGCGTTCGCCAAGGACGTCGATGCCGCGACATCCGGCAAGCTCCAGATCACGGTTCATCCCGGCGCCTCGCTGTTCAAGGCACCCGATATCAAGCGCGCGGTGATGACCGGGCAGGCGCAGATGGGTGAAGTATTGCTGTCGATCCACGAGAACGAGGATCCGGTATTCGGGATCGACGTGGTGCCGTTTCTGGCGACCAGCTTCCCGGCTGCGATGAAACTGTATCAGGCGTCGAAGCCGCTGATTGCCAAGAAGCTCGATGCGCAGGGTCTCAAGCTGCTGTTCGTCGTGCCGTGGGCGCCGCAGGGCGTCTATGTCAGCAAGCCGCTTGCGACGATCGAAGACATGAAGGGCCTGAAATGGCGGGCCTATAACGTTGGAACCGCGCGCATTGGCGAGCTGGTCGGCGCGCAGTCCGTCACCATCCAGGCCGCCGAGCTGCCGCAGGCACTTGCGACCGGCGTCGTGAACTCCTTCATGTCGTCCGGCGGCACGGGCTACGATGCGAAGGCATGGGAGTCGCTGAAGTACTTCTATGACGTGCAGGCCTGGATCCCGAAGGACTACACCTTCGTCAACAAGGCTGCGTTCGAGGCGCTCGACAAGCCGACCCAGGAGGCCATTCTCAAGGCCGCCGCGACCGCGGAAACGCGCGGCTGGAAGGCCTGGGAGGACAAGAGCACCTGGTACATCGACCAGCTCAAGGCGAAGGGCATGACGGTCGAGCCGCCGAGCCCGGCCCTCAAGGCCGGCTTCCAGAAGATCGGCGAGCAGCTCACCGCCGACTGGCTCAAAAAAGCAGGGCCCGACGGCCAGGCGCTGATTGACGCCTACAAGAAGATGTAGCGACGGAGAGGCCTTTCGCCCGTCGCCGTCCGGCGGCGGGCGTCTGAGCCCGAACAGACTTAGGTCGAGATCGCCTTCGCCGATCCGGCTTCGTTGCGCAGCAGGAATTTCTGGATCTTTCCCGTCGATGTTTTCGGGATCGGCCCGAACATCACGGCCTTCGGCGTCTTGAAGCCGCTCATATGCGAGCGGCAGAAGGCGATGATATCGGCTTCGCTTGCGCTTGCGCCGTCCTTCAGCTCGACGAAGGCGCAGGGCACTTCGCCCCATTTCGGATCGGGCTTTGCGACCACGGCGGCGAACAGCACGGCCGGGTGCTTGTAGAGGATGTCCTCGACCTCGACGGAGGAAATGTTCTCGCCGCCGGAAATGATGATGTCCTTGGAGCGATCCTTGATGATGACATAGCCATGCGCGTCGAGCACGCCGAGGTCGCCGGTGTGAAACCAGCCGCCTTCGAAGGCGTCCCTGGTCGCCTTCTCGTTCTTGAGGTAGCCCTTCATCACGATGTTGCCGCGGAACATGACCTCGCCGATGGTCTCGCCATCGCGCGGCACTTGCCTCATGGTCTGCGGATCGATGACGGTGACGCTTTCCTCGAGCGGGTAGGGCACGCCCTGCCGCCGCTTCAGGCTGGCGCGCTCGGAGGCGGGGAGTTCATCCCAGCCGGGCTGCTCGGCGCAGACAGAGGCGGGGCCGTAGACCTCTGTCAGGCCGTAGACATGCGTCAGCTTGATTCCGATGTTTTCCGCGCCTTCGAGTACCGCGACGGGCGGCGCGGCGCCGGCGATCAGACCGACGACATGGCGCGCGGCATTTCCCTTTGGTGCGTCGGGCGCGTTGATCAGCGTGTTGTAGACGATCGGCGCCCCGCACATGTGGGTGACGCCGTGCTGCTTGATCAGCTCGAAGATTTTGGTCGGCTCGACCTTGCGCAGGCAGACATTGACGCCGGCGGCGGCAGCAATAGTCCAGGGGAAACACCACCCGTTGCAGTGGAACATCGGCAGCGTCCAGAGATAAACCGGATGCTGGCCGAGATTGCCCGCGAGGATATTGCTGACGGCATTCAGATATGCGCCGCGATGATGGGTCACGACGCCCTTGGGATTGCCCGTGGTGCCCGACGTGTAACTTAGCGCGATGGCGTCCCATTCGTCGCCCGGCGGGATCGCCGCGAAGTCAGGATCGCCTTGCGCGACGGCGGACTCATACTCGATCTCGCCGATGCGCCTGCCGCCCGTGAACGCAGCGTCGTCGACGTCGATCACGAACGGCTTCGGTCCGGTCATCTGCGCGAGCGCATCGGTGATCACGCCCGAAAACTCCGGATCGACCAGGATGATCCTGGCGCCGCCATGGTCGAGCTGAAACGCGATCGAGGGCGCATCGAGGCGGATGTTCAGCGCGTTGAGCACGGCACCCGTCATGGGCACCGCGAAATGCGCCTCGTTCATCGCCGGAATGTTCGGCAGCATTGCCGCCACGGTGTCGCCGGCGCCGATGCCCTTGTTCGCGAGCCAGGACGCAAAACGCTTGCAGCGCTCATGCGTCTCGCGCCAGGTGAAGCTGCGCCCCTCGTAGACCGTGCTGACGTGATCGGGATAGACCGCGGCGCTGCGCGCGAGGAAGCTCAACGGGCTCAGCGGCACGTAGTTGGCGGGCGTCTTGTCGAGGCCGATATTGTACTGGTTCTGCCGCTCGCTCATCGACACCTCCCTCACGCGCCGGCTTACAGGAATCCGATCGAGATCCACGGAAAGACAGCGACGACAATCAATCCCACCAGCAGCGCCAGCAGATAGCCCCAGATCGGCCGGATGCCTTCGGCTGGATCGACGCGTCCGATAGCGCAGGCGGCATAATAGCCGACGCCGAAGGGCGGGGCGAATAGCCCGATACCCATGGCGAGAATGATCACCATCGCATAGTGCACCTCGTGCACGCCGACGGCGCGCGCGATCGGAAACAACAGCGGCCCGAACAGCACGATCGCCGGGATGCCCTCCAGCACGCTGCCGAGGATGGTGAAGGCCAGGATCGAGACGGCGATGAAGGTGCCGGCGCCGCCGGGCAATCCGGTCATGGCCGACGCCAGCGAGCGCGAGAAACCGGACTGGGTCAGGCCCCAGGCCATGCCGGTCGCAGTGCCGATGATCAGCAGGATCGCGCCCGACAGCGCCGCGGTTTCGACCAGCATCGGAAACAGCCGCCGCCAGTCGAAGCGGCGGTAGACGAGCAGGCCGACCAGGGCGCCATAGACGATGCCGATGGTGGAGACTTCGGTGGCGGTGGCGATGCCCTCGACCACGGCGTAGCGGATCACGAAGGGCAGCGCGAGCGCGGGCAGGGCGATGATGAAGGTCTTGCCGATCTCGCCACCCGTGGCGCGGCGGACATGGCTCATGTCCTCGTGGCGATAGCGCCACCAAACCAGCATGCACAGCGTAATCGCGAGCACCACGCCGGGCAGGAGGCCGCCGGTGAACAGCGCGGCGATTGAGACGCCGGTGACCGAGCCGATCGTGATCAGCACGAGGCTAGGTGGAATGGTCTCGGTCTGCGCGCCGGTGGCCGCGAGCAGCGCAACGAGATCGCCCGGCTTGGCGCCGCGCTGCTTCATCTCCGGGAACAGCACGGGCGCGACCGCCGCCATGTCGGCAGCCTTGGCGCCGGAGATGCCGGAGACCAGGTACATGGCGCCGACAAGGACGTAATGCAGTCCGCCGCGGACATGGCCGAGCAGGCTCGCCAGGAACGCCACCATGGCCCGTGCCATGCCTGTCATTTCGATCAGGAGCCCCAAAAATACGAACAGCGGCACCGAGAGCAGGATGAGGTGGCTCATGCCCTCGTCCATCCGCCCGACCAGCACCATGACCGGCGTGCGCGTGGTCAACGCCAGATAGCCGAAGATCGCGAGGCCGAATCCGAACGCGATCGGAACGCCGGCAAAGACGCAGAAGCCGGCGACGCCGACGAAGAAGATGACGAGGTTGAGATTGCCGAGCGGCCGTAGATAAGGCTGCGCCAGCCAGAACAGGCCGACAACGACAGCAACGGAGATCGCGGCCGTCAGCACCATGCGGTAATCGGCTGCACGCAGCAGCCGCAACAGCGCGAACGCCGTCATCAGGCAGATGCCGGCCGGCAGCGCGGCGGCGCGCCACATATTGGATATCTGCAGCGCCGGCGTGGTGATGAAGCTTTCCTCGTAGGCGTAGTCCCAGGACGGCCAGACGATCAGCGCCAGGAAGGCCAGCGCCGCGCAGGTCGCCACCAGATCGAGCCAGGCCCGCATCGCAGGCTTGGCGCTGGCGACGATCGCCGTCATGCGCATGTGCTCGGAGCGGCGGAACGCAACGGCCGCGCCCAGCATCGCGAGCCACAGGAACAGGATCGAGGCGAGCTCGTCGGACCAGATCAGCGGCCGGTGCAGGCCGTAGCGCGCAACCACGCCGGCAAACAGGATCGCGATCTCGGCGACGACCAGGATCGCCGCCGGGATTTCGACGAGGAGGCCGAGTGCGCGCTCCGTCGAGGCCAGCAGCGAAGGTCGGCGAGGGGACTGAACAGTCGCCTCGCCCGCCACGCCGCTCACCCCGACCTCGATATGAGCCATGACGGCCCCAACGCGTTACGACAGCTTGCCGACGGCCTTTTCCAGCAGGTCCCAGGCCTGGTCGCCATATTTGCCCTTCCACTCGGCATAGAAGCCGGCGGACCGCAGCTTGTCGCGGAACGGCGCGACCGCGGGCTGGTTGAAGGTCAGGCCCTTGGCCGCGAGCTCCTGCTGGAGATTGGCATTGAGCTTGGCGGTGTCCTCGCGTTCCTTGACCGCTGCGGCATTGATGTTCTTGGCGACGACGGTGCGCACATCCTCGGGCAAGCTGCTCCAGGCTTTGCGGTTGGCCAGGAACCAGAAGCCGTCCCACATGTGGTTGGTCAGCGAGCAGTATTTCTGCACCTCGTAGAGCTTGGCCGTCGAGATGATCGCCAGCGGGTTCTCCTGGCCCTCGACGATCCTGGTCTGGAGCGCGGAATAGACCTCGGCGAAATTGATCGAGGCGGGCGCCGCATCGAACGCCTTGAACATCGAGGTCCACAGCGGCGATACCGGCACGCGGATCTTGAAGCCCTTGAGGTCGTCAGGACCGGTGATCGGCTTGCTTGACGACGTGGTCTGGCGGAAGCCGTTGTCCCAGATCTTGTCCATGACCTCGAGGCCGGACTTCTTGATTTCGCCGCGGACGAAGGCGCCGAGATCGCCGTCCATGGCCTTCCAGACCGTGTCGTAGTCCGGGAACGCAAAGCCGATGCCGTTGATGGACGCCGCAGGCACCAGGGTCGACAGGATCAGACCCGACAGCGTGAAGAACTCGACGCCGCCGGAGCGGATCTGGCTCAGCATGTCGGTGTCGGACCCGAGTTGGTTGTTCGGGAATATCTGCAGGTCGAACTTGCCCTTGGTCTCGGCCTTGATCGCCGCCGCCATCTCCTTGGCGCGCACGTTCATCGGATGGGTGTCCGGCAGGTTGTTGGCGTATTTGAAGGTGAACTCGGCGCTCTGAGCGCGGGCCACATGGGGCGCACCGATGCCGCCCAGGACCGCGGTCGCGGCGGAGGCCTTGAGAAGCGTGCGTCGGGAAAAGCTCATGGGTCTGCTTCCTCGGAAGGTTTGTTGTTGTTCTGAGATGCAAACCATACGGACGTCGGGTCAGAAGGTCATCTGCGATCTCGCGAAGACTCGCTTATTGCAGAGCCGGACATCGTCACGGCAATATCGGCTTTCGGATGCATAGACCGGAATCTAAACTGCGAAAACAACCCCATGCACAGTAGCTGTCGAGAGCTGGGACGATATGCGACCGCCGGGCCGGAAAAGACGAGGAGCGAAGGTGTAGTGAGAGGAATTCCAGCTAACTGACTGATCTGATTGTATATAAAGATATTCCATAATATACCTTATGCGAATTACGGATATGGGTGTGCAGATCAGCCCGGCCTAATCGACGGCTACCGAGAACCCTGCTCCCGGCTCAGACTTGTACGCTAGGCAGGCAAGTCACCGGACGCAGCCAGACAAGCCGCGCCAGACATTGGGAGGTTCGTTATGCAGGAGAACGTCGCCCGCGCAGACCGCTCGCGCGCCATTCCATTCGATGCCGCCAAGCTCGACCGTCTGATGGAGGCCGCCGGCCTCGACGTGCTGGTCGCGACCTCCAAGCACAATGTGCAGTACCTCCTGGGTGCCGAGCGCGCGATCTTCTTCGACTACATGGATGCGCTGGGCGTCAGCCGTTATCTGCCGGTCCTGGTCTATCCCAAGGGCGCGCCGGAGCACGCCGTCTATGTCGGGCACAGGCTGGAGACCCATCAGCGCGCCGTTGCGCCGCCATGGGTCGCACAGGTCCGGACCGAGTCCAACGGCTCGATCGATGCGATCACACGGGCCGCAAGCCTGATCCGCTACGCCGGCATGCCCTTGAAGCGGGTCGGAGTCGAGATGGCGTTTTTGCCGATGGATGCGGGCCGGGCGCTTAGTGACGCCCTGCCCGGCGCCGAGCTCAAGGACGCGCTGCTGGTGCTGGAGCGGCTGCGCTCGGTCAAGTCTGCCGAGGAACTCGCAAAGCTCAAGACCGCGTCCGAGCTCGTCATCGCGTCGATGCTGGAGGTGATCGCCGGGCACGGCCCGGGCACCACCAAGCAGCAATTGTCGGATGCATTGCGCATCGCCGAGGCCAATCGCGGGCTGACCTTCGAATACTGCCTGCTCGCCTGCGGCAACAGCCACAACCGGGCGCCGTCAGCGCAGCGTTGGGAGCAAGGCGAGGTGCTGTCGCTGGACTCCGGCGGCAATTATCACGGCTATATCGGCGATCTCGCGCGCATGGCGGTGCTCGGCGATCCCGATGCCGAGTTGAAAGACTGCCTGGCCGAGATCGAAGCGGTCCAGCGCGCCGCCTTCGCCGCGGTCCAGCCCGGTGCCATGGGCGGCGACATCTACGTCGCGGCCGAGCGGCAGCTTGCCCAGATCAGCCAGCGCGACTGCACGGAGTTTTTGGCCCACGGCATGGGCCTCGTCAGCCACGAGGCCCCTCGCCTGACCGCCAAGGGCCCGATCCCCTACGACGACCCCGACGCCCGCCTGCCGCTCGAAACAGGCATGGTGGTGTCGATCGAGACCACGATGAAGCATCCCAAGCGCGGGTTTATCAAGCTGGAGGATACTGTTGCAGTGACGGCGACGGGGTACGAGATCTTTGGCGAAGGCGGCCGCGGCTGGAATTTGGGCGGCAGCGCGCTCTACCGCAGCGGCAGCAGCTCCAACTGACTCTGCGCTTTCTTGACCGCCGCCGCGAACCAGCTCTGCCTCGGCGCCTCCTTGGCGAAGCATGCCGTGTATGTGGTCATCGCATTGTCCTCGCGGGTGATGTCGCCGCGTGGGTCCTTCTTGTCGATGGGCTTGGCCATCATCTGCTTCCAGACTTTCTCGCAGGCCGGGATCTCAGCCGTTTTCAAGGCGTCGCTTGCGGCGAGGAAGTAGACCTTTTCGCCCTGAATCGCGACCACGTCGATTTCATGCGGCGGTCCCTTCAGGTCGCCATTGCCACGCACGCCCAGCACAGCGACCGCCGCGCTCACTCCCGCGGGCTTCGTGATCGGCAGCTCGGCATATTTGGCGAAGGCCGAGTCCTGGATCGCTTGATAGTAGAAGCGGTCCGACTTGAAGGCCGCGTCGATGCCCTCGGGCATGCCGTCCTCGCCGTGCTCGCGCAGCCAGTGCTTGAGCAGCGCAATGGTGGTCACGACGGCCTGCATCGTGTCGCTTTCCGAGGCGAAGCCGAGGCCGTCGAGATGGCCGAAGCCGGAGTCGCCCTTGAAGAGCGTGTCCGCGTTCGTCTTGCCGTCGGCCGGCAGTCCCTTGATCGCGACGGGGCCCACCAGGCCGCGCAGTACAGTTGTCAGCTCCCTGAGCGCCGCATCGTGTTGCTTGCTGGTCTCGTCGTTTTCCGGAGCCTTCGAGAACTTTGCGATGTAGCGATCGCGCAGGTCGAGATAGTGCTGCTCGGGCGTCGCCGCATAAGCGGGCGTGGCCAAGGCGAGCAGGCAGAGCAAGGCGAGCGATCTCATTGCAAGTTCCGGCTGGGTGCGATCTCCAGTCTTTGTACCGGTCCCGGCCGGGAAGGTTCATCCGCGAGGGGCTGTGCCCTACTCCGCCGGCGTGAGCTGTCGGTCGAGGCGCATCGCAGCCGTCTCGCGCACGCGGATACGGGCGCGATTCCGGTGACCGAGAGCGCGGCCGGCGCTATTGGGGCGCGGTGTGGCCGGTGACGCGGGAGAACTTCGTCTCGTTGCTCTACAAGCTGCACTACACCATGCACATCCCGGGATTCTGGGGCGACCGCTGGGGCATTGGAATCTCTCCAGAGGTGCGCGCAGCGCGTGGGACGTATGCGCGCTTGGTCTTGCGCGCCTGGCCCTGGGTGAAAAGCCCACAATCCGACCGGTCGAAAAACGCACCACCCTTGTGCGTAGTTCCGCACTGAACGGCTGATACGAACCGACCTAGTTGAGGTTCTCCGGACGAGCCGGGAACGCAAGCCAAGGGACGTGTCATGTCGAGATTGGAAGGCAAGGTCGCAGTGATCAGCGGCGGCAACAGCGGGATCGGGCTTGCCATCGCCCAGCGGTTCGTGAAGGAAGGCGCGCACGCGTTCATCTTCGGCCGTCGCCGGGAAGCGCTCGACAAGGCGGTGAAGCTCATCGGCGGCAACGTCACCGCGATCCAGGCCGACGCATCCAGCCTTGCGGATCTCGACCGCGTTGCGGACACCGTCCGAAGCACGAAGGGCAAGGTGGACGTGGTCGTGTCCAATGCCGGCATCACCGAGCAGGTGCCGCTGCGCGACATCACGGAGGAGCACTACGACCGCACGTTCAACCTGATGGCCAAGGGTCCTCTGTTCCTGGTGCAGAAGATGCTGCCGATGATGGGCGGCGGAGGATCGATCATCCTGGTGTCCTCGGCCATGCACTCCATGGGCCTGGCGAACCACTCGACCTATGCGGCCACCAAGGCGGCGGTGCGTTCGTATGTGCGGACCTGGGCGGCCGAGTTCAAAGACAGCGGCATCCGCGCGAACCTGCTGAGCCCCGGCCCCGTCGACACGCCCATCATGGACTCCCAAGCGTCGACGCCCGAGGAGGCCGCCGCCATTCGCAAGATGTACGCCAACTACGTTCCGATGCTGAGACTCGGGCGTCCCGAGGAGCTGGCGGCGGCGGCGGTCTTCCTCGCCTCGGACGAGAGCGCGTTCATGACAGGCTCCGACATGCTCGTCGACGGCGGCGTCAGCAACGTTTGAATTCAGCAAAGACAGGTACGGAGATCAATATTCAGAACCACATCAAATACCCGATGTGAGGGCCGCCCCCAACCGATGTCAGCGATGCCGCAGCCGGCGGTTGACCCGGCGCGCGAGATAATCGCCGGCGCTCTGGACGAGCTGCACCAGCGCGATTAGCACCACGACGACGGCCAGCATCATCTCCGGCATGAAGCGCTGATAGCCGTAGCGGATGCCGAGATCGCCGAGCCCGCCACCTCCGACGGCGCCGACCATGGCGGAATAGCCGAGCAGGCTGACCACCGCGAGCGTCAGCGCGAGCAGAAGACCCGGCAACGCTTCGGGGATCAGCACCTTGAGCACGATCTGGATCGGCGAGGCCCCGAACGAGGACGCCGTTTCAATGAGGCCGCCATCGACCTCGCGGATCGCGGCCTCGACTAGGCGCGCGATGAACGGCGCCGATGCGATCGTCAACGGCACGATCGCGGCCGTCGATCCGATCGAGGTGCCGGCAACGAGGCGCGTGAACGGGATGATGGCTACGACCAGGATGATGAAGGGCGTGGACCGCGTCGCATTGACGACGATGCCGAGCACGCGATTGACGACGGGCGCCGCGAACAGCTCCCCTTTCCGGCTGGTCGCGAGAAAGACGCCGAGCGGCAGGCCGATGACGGTGCCGATCAGCGCCGCGAGCCCGACCATGTACAGGCTCTCGCCGGTGGCCTGGATGATCAGGTTGATGAGTTCAGGCGACATAGCCGAGACGCTCCGCGGGGAATTGATATTGTGAGAGCCAGGCCAGCGTCCGCGTCGTCGCGTCGTCGCTGCAAGAAGTGCCGAGCGGAATACCCAACGTCAGCGAGCCCACATGCTGGCCGCCGATCTCGTCGATGCGGGCCGACAGCAGCGAGACGTCGAGGCCGAGCTCGCGCGCGAGACGCGCCACCAGCGTGTCGCCGGCTCCTGCCCCACGCACCTGGATGCGAATCACGGCCTGTCCGCCCGCAGGCAGCTCCGAAACGATCCGGCTCGCCAGCGACACCGGCAAGCTGTCGCCGATGACTTCAGCCAGGAATGATTGCGTGATCGGATGTTCGGGATGGGTGAAGATATCCGCGACGTGGCCGCTCTCGACGACGTGGCCGGCGTCGAGCACCACGACGTCCCTGGCGAGCTGACGCACCACGGACATTTCATGGGTGATCAGCACGATGGTCACCCCGAGCTCGCGATTGATGTTGGCGAGCAGATCGAGGATCGCCCGCGTGGTCTGCGGATCGAGCGCCGAGGTCGCCTCGTCCGACAGCAGCACGCTCGGCCGCGTTGCCAAGGCCCGCGCGATGCCGACGCGCTGCTTCTGGCCGCCGGAGAGTTCTGACGGGTAGCGGTCGTGCTTGTCGGCGATGCCCACCAGCGCAAGCAACTCGGCCACGCGTGCGATGATGTCGGCCTTGGCCCAGCCGGCGATCTCCAGCGGCAGCGCGATGTTGGCGGCTGCGGTGCGCGATGACAGCAGATTGAAGTGCTGGAAGATCATGCCGATCGAGCGCTGCGCCAGCCGCAAATCGCGGCCCGCAAGCACCGAGATGTCACGGCCGTCAACGACGACGCGGCCGGTGGTCGGCCTCTCCAGTCCGTTGATAAGCCGGACCAGGCTCGATTTGCCGGCGCCGGAGCGGCCGATGACGCCTGTGATCGAGCCACGTGGGATCGCGAAATCGATATTTTGCAGAGCATCGACGCCGGGTTTGCCGCGATAGGCCGGATAGGTCTTGGAGATGCCCTCGAAACGGACCATCGCGTCAGGCGCAGTCGCGGCAGGTGAGACCGCGTCACGTGAGATCGCGTCAAGCTCTTCGATCGGCCGTCCGATCGCGAGCGATGGGTGGGCGTTCATGGAGGCGCCTTCATGCACAATTGTTCCGCTTGGCCTCTGGGGCATCCGGGAACCGGGTCGCATCAAGCGACGGAGAATGAAACCGCGATGAGGGCTCGCGTGGAGCGCGCTGCACCGCAGCACGCACCATCGCCCTTTCAGGTCGCTCTTGCAATGTCACATATTTGCGAGGAATTGGACGAAGTTTTCCAAATCCCGCCCCACCGAAGAAAATTCATCTGCCGGGGGACTCCGGCCTGGCTCAATGGACCTGCAACCAGGGCAGGATGATCAGCAGGAGCCCCGCGAAATAGAGCACTCCGAAGATCAGCCCAAAACCCCAGAACTGGCCCTTCCCGATATAGCCGCTGCCGAAACACATCGGCGCCGGTCCCGTCGCGTAAGGCGAGTCAAGCGCGGTCCGAGATTGAGATGCCGCCGCAGCGCGCCGAGGTCCATGTCCTTGCGCGAGCGCCCTTCGACATCCTTGAGGTCGAACCCGGCGCAGAACGCGTCCGCGCTGCCTGTCAGCACCACGACAGAGGTTGCGGCGTCATCCTCAAAACTGCGCGCGGCCGCGGTGAGCTGGCGCAGCGCCTCCGGCGACAGCGCGTTGATGCCGTCGCCGCGGTCGAACCGCACCACCGCAATCCGCCCCTCCGGCCCGAGGCCCTTCTCGATCTTCACATAGTCAGACAACGCAATCTCCCCTGTTCTTGGTTTTCTTGGTGCTCACAAATGCCCGGTGCGGTGGTGCTCGGGCTCGCTGCCGCGGACCGGAAACCGGACCGTGGTCCCGATGGTGATCCAGTTGCCGCTTTCGCCGGTGATGTTGCGGCCGTAGATCACGTCGACGGAGAATATCTCGTTCGGCCGGTAGCGGACGCCGGTCTCGAAACGCGGCTGGACGACGCTTGCGACCTCGGAGGCGCCAGCTTGCCCGTAAGCTTCGATCGTCCATTGCAACGTGTCGGTGAATTTCCAATCGAAGCCGACGCCGTAGGTCAGGTAATGACGATCGACCGTGCGATCCCACAGCCAGCCGCCATTGACATTGATGCGCATGGTCTCCGACAGGCGGAAGGTCGCGGGGATCACGACAAAGGCGGACAGGGCATCGCCGCTCGCCGCGTCGAATGATTTGCCGCCATACGCTGACAACCCCCACCGGCCTATTCCGGTCGGGACGAAGTTCGTCTTCGCTTTTGGAGCGACCGTCGTGCTCCAGTCACCATCGCTCCGGGCCCGGATGGTCTGCAGGCTCAGCTCGATCGGCCTGAAGGGATCAACGACACAGGAGGGATTGGCGACCGCCGAAAAATCCGTGTTGGTCGCGACCGACATCCAGCTTTCCACTTTGCAGGAGCCGACCTCGGAAATGTCGGCGGCATCGACCGCATAGGCGCCATTCGCGGCGCGCGCACCCTGCGCCGCGAATGCGCCAAATGCTGCGATTGCAGCGGCTATTCCGGTTCTCGCAGCCCAGCCCATGGTGCGATGTTAGCAGAGTCTTCGTCTCGACAACGCCCGGATTCTGGGACTATCTTTGCCCCATGAGCGAACATCATCATCACCACGATCACGATCATTCCGAGCTGTCGGAGACCGAGCTTCGCGTACGCGCGCTCGAAACCATCCTGACCGAAAAAGGCTATGTCGAGCCGGCAGCGCTCGACGCCATCATCCAGGCCTATGAGACCAGGATCGGCCCGCATAACGGCGCGCGCGTCGTCGCCAAGGCCTGGACTAATCCCGCGTTCAAGCAGGCGCTGCTGGAAGACGGCTCCAAGGCGATCGGCACGCTAGGCCATGTCAGCCGCGTCGGCGACCATCTCGTCGTGGTCGAGAACACGCCGCAGCGTCACAACATGGTCGTGTGCACGCTGTGCTCCTGCTACCCCTGGGAAATGCTGGGGCTGCCGCCGGTCTGGTACAAGGCCGCGCCCTACCGCTCTCGCGCGGTCAAGGACCCGCGCGGCGTGCTCGCCGATTTCGACGTCACGCTGCCGAAGGACATGGAAATTCGAGTTTGGGACTCCACCGCGGAGACACGCTTCCTGGTGCTGCCGATGCGCCCCGACGGCACGGACGGCTGGAGCGAGGAACAACTCGCCGAACTCGTCACGCGCGATTCCATGATCGGCACCGGCTTTCCCAAAACGCCGGGAGCGCCGTCATGAACGGCGTGCACGACATGGGCGGCATGGACGGATTCGGCAAGGTCGAGCCGGAGCCGAACGAGCCGGTGTTCCATGCGGAATGGGAGTCGCGGGTGCTGGCGATGGTGCGCGCGATGGGCGCGGCCGGTGCCTTCAATATCGACACCTCGCGCTTCTATCGCGAGACGCTGCCGCCGCACGTGTACCTGTCGAGCTCCTATTACAAGAAATGGTTCCTCGGGCTCGAGGCGATGCTGATCGAGAAGGGCTACCTCACAAGGGAGGAGGTCGCCGCCGGCCATGCGATGCAATCCGCAAAGGCGCTCAAGCACGGCAGGCTGGAGCGCGATAATGTCGAGCGCACCATGGTGCGCGGCAAGTTCGCCCGCCCTGCTCCGGCGCCGGAGAGATTTGGGATCGGCGACCGCGTGCGCGCGAAAAACATTCATCCGGCAACGCACACGCGGCTGCCGCGCTACGTGCGCGGCCATGTCGGTGTCGTCGAGCTGAACCACGGCTGTCACGTGTTTCCGGATTCGGCGGCGATGGAGCTCGGCGAGAATCCGCAATGGCTCTACACGGTGGTGTTCGAGGGCCGCGATCTCTGGGGCGCGGACGCTGATCCGACCTTGAAGGTGTCGATCGACGCGTTCGAGCCCTATCTGGACCCGGCGTGATGAGCAGCACGGCCGCGGCCGCAGCAACTGCGGCCATACCGAGCATTCCGCGCGATGACGACGGCCCAGTGTTCCGCGCGCCCTGGGAGGCGCACGCCTTCGCCATGGCGTTGACGCTGCACGACCGCGGCGTGTTCACCTGGCCCGAATGGGCGGCAGCCTTGGCCTCAGAGATCAAGCGCGCGCAGGCGGCCGGCGACCCTGACACGGGCGAGACCTACTATCTGCACTGGCTCGCCACGCTGGAAGGCCTCGTCGCGCGCAAGGGCGTTGCGTCTGCGGAAACGCTGCACCGCTACCGCGATGCCTGGGATCACGCTGCGGATCGCACGCCTCACGGCAAGCCGATCGAGCTAAAGCAGGAAGATTTTGGCTAGCTCGCGCCACACCCGTCATTGCGAAGACTTCGTGTCCCGGACAAGCTGCAACGCCTAAGCGTTGCGGCGCAGAGCCGGGACCCAGATGGCAACACGATAAGCTATGATGGATGGGCCCCGGCTCTGCAGCGCACCGCTGAGGGAGCGCTGCGCTGCGTCCGGGGCACGAGAGGAGGCGAGACGCGCTACCTTCCCGCCACATACTCCCGCCACCCCTTCGCCCGCAGGCTGCATGCAGGGCACTCGCCGCAGCCGTATCCCCAATCATGCTGCGCGCCGCGTTCGCCGAGATAGCAGGTGTGTGCGACTGCTCGCGGATGAGGTCGACTAGCCCCTCGCCGCCGAGATCGTGCGCGAGCTGCCACGTCGCCGCCTTGTCGATCCACATCAGCGGCGTATGCAGCTCGAACTTGCGGGCCATGCCCAGCGACAACGCGGCCTGCATGGCGCGGATGGTGTCGTCGCGGCAGTCGGGATAGCCGGAATAGTCGGTCTCGCACATGCCGCCGACGATGTGGGTGATGCCGCGCCTGTAGGCCAGCGCCGCGGCGAAAGTCAGAAACACCAGATTGCGGCCGGGCACGAAGGTGTTGGGCAGGCCGTCGGCACCCATCGCGATCGCGACATCGCGCGTCAGTGCCGTCTCGGACACGTCCGCCAGCGTCGGGATCGACAGCGTGTGGCTCTCGCCGAGTTTTGCGGCCCAATCCGCGCGCAGGCCCCTGATGCCGTCGAACAGCTGGTCGCGGCAGGCCAGCTCGATGGCATGGCGCTGGCGGTAATCGAACCCCAGCGTTTCCACGCGCGCAAAGCGGTTCAGCGCCCAGGCGAGGCAGGTGGTGGAATCCTGGCCGCCGGAAAACAGCACCAGCGCGGTTTTTGATGAAAATGCGTCGCTCATGGTCCGCGCTTTAGCATTGCGCACCTCGGCCGCCAATCGGTGGAAATCGGCCTGTTCCGCCGCGCTACGCTGGGAACGGCGGCCCGCTTTTGGCATAAGGCTTGAGAGCCAGGAGACTGCCCCGCAATGACCCCTTCCCGCGACATTTCACGCCTGATCGAGATCATGGCGGCGCTGCGCACGCCGGTGACCGGCTGCCCCTGGGACCTCGATCAGAATTTTGCGACCATCGCGCCCTACACGATCGAGGAAGCCTATGAGGTGGTCGAGGCCATCGGCCGTGGCGATCTCGACGATCTCTGCGAAGAGCTCGGCGACCTCCTGTTGCAGGTGGTGTTCCACGCCCGGATGGCCGAGGAGCAGAATGCGTTCGCTTTTGGAGATGTCGTCGAGGCCATCACCCGCAAGATGATCCGGCGCCATCCTCACGTTTTCGTAGACAAGGACGGTAACCTCGCCTCCTCCCACGTCAAGGAAGTCTGGGACCGCATCAAGGCCGAGGAGAAGGCCGAGCGCGCCGCACGCCGGCCACCGGAAGAAATTTCGCACAAATCGCTGATGTCAGGCGTGAAGGCCGGCCAACCGGCGCTGACGCGCGCCATGGAGCTTCAGCGCAAGGCCTCGACCGTCGGCTTCGACTGGAACGACCCGCGCGCGGTGCTGGCAAAAATCCGCGAGGAAGCCGACGAAATCGAGGCCGCCCTCGACCGCAACGACAAGCATGAGATCGCGGAGGAAACCGGCGACCTGATGTTTGCGCTGGTCAACCTCGCCCGCCATGTCGATGCCGACCCGGAGGCCGCGCTGCGCGCGACCAACGCGAAGTTCGAGCGGCGCTTTGCCTATATCGAACGGGCGCTGGAAGCGCAGGGGCGAGCGCTGGAGCAGGCGTCGCTGGAAAGAGATGGACGCGCTGTGGAATGCGGCGAAGGCCGAGGAGAAGCCGGCGTCAGAGGGACGCAAGGAAGCCAGCCGCTAAGTCCAATATCGTGTTTGGGATCGCACCTGGTTCGAGATACGACGCGACTAATGCCGCGCACCAAATTGCTTGCTGTGGATAAGGGCCGCGGATCTGCGCGCTTGCGGCGCCCTTGTCCGGGACGACGTGGGAGAGATCACGCCACGCGCGGCACGGCGTCGAACCGGTTCACCACGATGTCCCGCTTGGTCTCGTCCACCCGCACCGTCATGTCGAAGCGGCCGTCGTGCAGCTCTTTCACCAACACCTCGGCATTGCGGTGCAGCCAGCTGATGCCGGCGCCATCGGCCGCGTCGATCGAAAGGTCGAGCGTGGTGCGTTTTGAGGCGAGCCGTTCCTCGATAGCGGCAAGAAGTGCGTCGACGCCCTCGCCTGACACGGCCGAGACCAGCATCGCCGGGTGGTCTTTCGGCCTGCGCGCAGCGATGTTCAAAAGCTCTTCGCGCTGTTCGGCGTCGTAACGGTCGATCTTGTTCCAGACTTCAATGATGCGGCCTGAGTCATCGGGATTGATGCCAAGCTGGCGCAGCACGGCGTCGACGTCGCTCTGCTGCGCCTCGGCGTCATCGTGCGAGATGTCTCGCACGTGCAGGATGACGTCGGCCTCCAGCACCTCTTCCAGCGTGGCGCGGAAGGCGGCGACGAGCTGCGTCGGCAGGTTGGAGATGAAGCCGACGGTATCGGACAGCATCGCCTTGCCGCCGTGCGGCAGGGTGAGCGCGCGCAGGGTCGGGTCGAGCGTGGCGAACAGCATGTCGGCCGCCTGCACATCGGCGCGGGTCAGGCGGTTGAACAGCGTCGACTTGCCGGCATTGGTGTAGCCGACCAGCGCGACCACGCGATACGGCACACGCTGGCGTCCTGCACGATGCAGACGCCGCGTCGCCTGCACCTTCTTCAGGTCGCCCTCGAGCTTGGAGATGCGCTCCTGGATCAGGCGGCGGTCGGCTTCGATCTGCGTCTCGCCGGGACCGCCCATGAATCCAAAGCCGCCGCGCTGGCGCTCGAGATGGGTCCAGGAGCGGACGAGACGCGAGCGCTGGTAGTTGAGATGCGCGAGCTCGACCTGGAGCGAGCCTTCCTTGGTCTTGGCGCGGCGGCCGAAGATCTCCAGAATGAGGCCCGTGCGGTCGAGCACCTTGGCCTGCAATTCCTTCTCGAGATTGCGCTGCTGGATCGGCGCCAGCGCGCAATCCATCACCACGAGCTCGACATCAAGGCTCTTGATCAGCCCGGCCATCTCCTCGACCTTGCCCTTGCCGATGTAAGTCGCGGGCCTGATCTGGTTGACCGGCGTGATGATGGCGTCGGCAACGACGAGATCGATCGCGCGCGCGAGGCCGGCGGCTTCATCGAGCCGGGCCTGGGCGTCACGCAGGATATGGCTTTCCGATTGCGCGTCGGCACTACCCGCGCGCACCCGCAAGTAGGGGCCGATGACAAGCACCCGCCCCGTTTGCTTGGCCCCTGCCGACCGCGGACGGTCGGTATCCCCGTCGAAATTCCGGGGTTCCAATCAGATCACTCTCAAGCCGGCTCCTCGCCGCCTTCGAACAACTGGATCGGAGCGCCCGGCATGATGGTCGAGATCGCGTGCTTGTAGACGAGCTGCGAGTGACCGTCGCGCCGAAGCAGCAAACAGAAATTGTCGAACCAGGTCACGATGCCCTGGAGCTTCACTCCGTTGACCAGAAAGATCGTCAGTGGCGTTTTAGTTTTGCGAACGTGATTAAGGAAGGTGTCCTGCAGGTTTTGTGCGCGGTCTGCCGCCATTTTTTTTCTCGCTTTGAGTTTCTTTTTATTGCGCCGGTTGCGGCCCTCTTTCTGAAATTCGGCGCCTCTCCCGGTTGCCGTCCCTCATGAGATCCCCCTCGGAAGGAACAGCGGTGCGATTAGAGGACAGGTGGGCTTATTAGGCAAGCCGCTTCACGCGCCAGCCCACGCCGTATGGCTCCGAAAAACTACGGAAATCAATGATTTTCCTCGCCTATCTCCGCCACGTCGCGGCGTCAGCCGACACCGAGCGCCTTCAATTTCCGGTGCAACGCCGAGCGTTCCATGCCAACAAACTCGGCCGTGCGAGAAATATTTCCTGAAAAACGGCTGATCTGTGCAATCAAATAGTCGCGCTCGAACACTTCGCGCGCTTCGCGCAGCGGCAGGCCCATGATGTGCTCGCCATTGTTGCTGGTCGGCATCGCCGGAACCATGGAGCCGACGTCCTGCGGCAGCATGTCGGCGGTGATGATGATCTCCGGGCCGCCCGCCGCCAGAATCATGACTCTCTCAACGTTGTTGCGGAGCTGACGCACATTGCCGGGCCAGACATGCGACTGCAGCACCGCCATCGCGTCTTGCCCGATCTGGCGCTTGGGGAGGCCGCTGCCCGCCGAAATCTGCTCCATGAAGTAATCGATCAATTCCGGAATGTCCTCACGACGCTCCGACAGCGCGGGCACGCGGATCGGCACCACCGAGAGCCGATGATAGAGGTCCTCGCGGAAATGGCCGCCCGCGATCTCCTCTTCCAGATTGCGCGCGGTGGAGGAGATGATGCGGACGTCGACCTGCACCTTGCCGTTGCCGCCGACGCGCTGAAACGACTGCTCGACCAGCACGCGCAAGATCTTGTTCTGGGTTTCGCGCGGCATGTCCGCGATCTCGTCGATAAACAGCGTGCCGCCATGGGCCTCTTCGAGCGCGCCGGACTTGCGCGCGTGCTCGCCGTTGGACTGCTCGATGCCGAACAGCTCGTGCTCCATCCGTTCGGGCGTGATCGCGGCGGCGTTGATGACGACGAAGGGGCCTTCGGCACGGCCCGAGGCCGTGTGCAGTGTGCGTGCGGTCAGTTCCTTGCCGGCACCGGCGGGGCCGACGATCAGGATGCGGCTGTTGGCCTTGGCCGCACGCTCGATGGTCTGGCGCAGCTGGTTCATGCTGGGCGAGCGGCCGACGAGCGAGCTTGCACTCGGCGCGAGCTGCTTCAGCTCCTTGACCTCGCGCTTGAGCCGCGAGTTCTCCAGCGCTCTGGTGGCGACCAGGATCAGCCGGTCGGTCTTGAACGGCTTCTCGATGAAATCGTAGGCGCCGCGCTTGATCGCGGCGACCGCGGTTTCGATGTTGCCGTGGCCGGAGATCATCACGACCGGCAGATCGGGGTTGTCCTTCTTGACCTGCTCCAGCAGCTGCAAGCCGTCGAGCTTGGAGCCCTGCAGCCAGATGTCGAGAAACACCAGATGCGGCCTGCGGTTGGCGATCTCGGCGAGCGCCGTATCGCTGTCGCGCGCGGTCCGGGTCACGAACCCCTCGTCTTCGAGGATGCCCGCAACGAGATCCCGAATATCGGCCTCATCATCGACAATCAGAATTTCACTTGCCATGGGTCGCGCCTGTTTTCTCAGCTGCCTGTTGAGGCTTCGGTTTTCGTTGAATCATTGGTCTTTTCAGCCGGCTCTTTGGTTTCAGTGGCCGGCTCTTTTGTTTCCATATCCTTGACGGATTCCGTGACCGTTTCCCTGATGTCCGGCTTGGTCGTTGCCGCGGTCACCGGTTCGGCCCCCTCGCTTTTCGCGGGAGTGCCGGAGACCGCAAAACGCATCCGCATCCAGGCGCCGCGCTGGCCCTCGCGGAAGTCGGAGGCGTCCTTCAGTTCGATGCGCCCGCCATGGTCTTCCAGCACGCGGCCGACGATCGCGAGCCCAAGGCCGGTGCCCTTGGCGCGTGTCGTCACATACGGCTCGAGGAGGCGCGAGCGCGCCACCTTGGGCAGGCCGATGCCGTTGTCGACGACGTCGATCAGCACGTCCTCGCCCTCGCGCGACGCCACGACGTCGATCCGGCCTTTGCCGAGCTCCTCCAGGGGGACCTGCTCGATCGCCTCGGTGGCGTTCTTGACGATGTTGGTGACCGCCTGCGAGATCAGCCGCCGGTCGAACTGGGCGCGCAGCGGGTCTTCCTTGAACTCGGCCTCGATATCGATCTCCGGATGGGCGACCTTCATCAGGAACACCGCCTGTCGCACGGTGTCCACGACGTCCTCGCCCTCCATCACCGGCTTCGGCATCCGCGCAAAGCGCGAGAACTCGTCGACCATGCGGCGGATATCGTCGACCTGGCGCACGATGGTGTCGGTGCACTGTTCGAAGATCTGCTTGTCCTTGCCCTCGGTGATGTCCTTGCCGAATTTGCGGCGGATGCGCTCGGCCGAGAGCTGGATCGGCGTCAGCGGGTTCTTGATCTCGTGGGCGATGCGGCGCGCGACGTCGCCCCAGGCCGAGGTGCGCTGCGCCGAGACCAGATCGGTGATGTCGTCGAGCGTGATGATGTAGCTGTCGTGCGGCTGGCTGGTCTTCTCGGCGCTGACGCGGACCGACAGATTGCGTTCCTGCCCGTCACGCGTAATCGTGATCTGGCCCTGCACCAGGCGCTGGGTCCCTTCCCTCGCCGTCTTCATCATCTCTTCGAGCTCGGGCAGCACGTCGGAGAGCGGATGGCCGAGCGTCTCGGCTTCGGAGTGCCCAATCAGCTTTTCCGCGGAACGGTTGAGGATGCCGACGCTGCCTGAGGTATCGACGCCGATAATGCCGGCGCTTGCCGAGGACAGCACGGCTTCGATGAAGCGGCGGCGGCTGTCGATGAGATCGCTGGCGTTGACGAGCTCGTCGCGCTGGCTGCGCAATTCCTGCGTCATCTTGTTGAAAGTCTCACCCAGCTGGGCGAGGTCGCCTTCCGATTGGTGCACCGGCACCTTCACATGGAGATCGCCGGTCGAGACCGTCTGGGCCGCGTTCATCAACCGCCGGATCGGCGAGACCAGCGAGTTGGCGAAGTTGAGGCCGATGATCACCGAGGCCATGAGGATGGTCAGCGCGATCACCGCGAACATCAGAGCGAAGGCGACCTGGATGCCGAGCCGGCGCGACTCGATCTGGGCGTATTCGGCGACGCTGAGCTCGGTCTGCTTGAGCTGGTTGACGACGTTCGGATCGAGCGGCCGCGCGACGTAGAGGAAGGTGTCGCTGAAGGCACGCAAGCGAACCACCGCGGCGACGAAGCTCGCATCGGGCAGCACCGCGATCTCGGGCTCGGATTCGTTGACGTTGCTGAGGAAGTCCGGCGCCGGCGGCGAATAGGCCAGCCGCATGCCGGTGTCGGCGGATTCGAGAATGTTGGTGTTCTTGTCGATGATCATCGCGCCCGGCAGGTTGCGCGAGGCTGCGCTGGACGTCAGCAGCTCGCGAAACGAGCGGCGATCCTGATCGTAGAGCGGCCGGGCGTGGGCGATGTCGTTGGCCATGCCGAGGATGTCGCCGCGGATCAGCTGCGCATGGTCCTGCATGTAGGCCCGCGCGATCGTCAGCGAGTTCTGGATCACCTCCTTGGTCGGTCCGGAGAACAGGCGGTCGAGGCCGCGCTCGATGGTGACGTTGGCGACGACGGCGACCAGCACCGCCGGCAGCACCGCCACGATCGAGAACAGGCTGACGATCTGGACATGGAGTCGCGCCGCCGCCCTGCCCCGCCGCCGCGCCAGGATCAGCTGCCAGAGTTCGCGGATGATGATGCCGACCAGCAGCAGGATCGTGCCCGCATTGATCAGATAGAACGAGCGGACAACCGCCGGCGTTGGCTCGATTGACGTGAGGCCGGTCAGGACCATGAAGGTCAGGAACGCCGACAGGAGCGCCAGCGCCACGGCGAACGGCGCCAGCCAGCGTCGCGCCGACCAACGCCGGGGCTCTTCCGCTGGGGCCGTGTCAAAGGATGCGGCCGAGGTCTCTGCGCTGGTCATTCCGGCAATGGGTGCTGAAAACGGGATCCGCCGCGGGCGGATACTGATGTATTCGTACCACATTGTTGCCGAATTGCGACAATTCCGCGGCGTCCAGGCCGCAACCGACCGGCGCATCCACAGGCCGCTGTCGCAAGACCTCCTTGCGGGAACGGTTTTCCGGCCCAGCGGCTTAACCGGGCATGGACAAGTTCTATCTCGCAATGATGGTGTCGGCCGTGCTGCTGCTGATTGTGGCCGCTGACCTCCTGGTCAACGGCCCCGGCTTGCAGGTGCCGCCGGCGAATGTCGCCAGCATGATGCCGATGACAGGCCGGCTTGTCAGATAGTGTGTGAGGCCGCATCCCGCGGCTGAATGACCATTTTCAATGTTCCAGCGGAACATTTCGGTCCAATCAGGACTTCTGCCCACCGCGTCAGCCATAACGGCCAGCGCGATCCGGACAGGCTCAGCTCTCTTTGGTAGGGGGAGCTGAGCCACCGTCCGTTCCGGGAAGGCTAGCCCCCGCTTCGATAAACCTGGATATCGAGATCCCGGATCTTCTTCCGCAGCGTGTTGCGGTTGAGGCCGAGCAGATCGGCGGCGCGTATCTGGTTGCCGCGGGTGGCGGCGAGCGCGGCCGTGAGCAGCGGCACCTCGATCTCCTTGAGGATGCGGTGATAGAGGCCCGGCGGCGGCACGCCGTTCGGGAAGCCCTGGAAGTGCGAGGAGAGATACGCCTCCACCGCGCCGCCGAGATTGTCGACGCCATGCTGGACTGCGGCACCCGGGCTGACCGTGGGTGGCGCCAACTCGCCGTCGATGACGGAGCCGGTGATCACGTCCTGCGGATAGAGCGCCGCGAGGCGCCGCGCCAGGTTTTCGAGCTCGCGCACGTTGCCCGGCCAGCGGTGCTGCTTCATCCGCTCCAGCGCCAGCGTGTCGAGCTTTTTCGGCGGCAGGCCGTCCTTCTCGGCGAGCGCGAAGAAATGGCGGATGAGATCCGGCAGATCCTCGATGCGCTCGCGCAAGGGCGGCAGCCGCAGCGGCACGACGTTGAGGCGGAAGAACAGATCTTCGCGGAACAGGCCCTGCTGGATCAGGACGCGCAAATCCTTGTTGGAGGCAGCGACAATGCGCACGTCGGTCTTGATCGGGGTGCGGCCGCCGACGGTGGTGTATTCGCCCTGCTGGAGCACGCGCAGCAGGCGGGTCTGCGCCTCCATCGGCATGTCGCCGATCTCGTCGAGGAACAGCGTGCCGCCTTCGGCCTGCTCGAACCGGCCGGAGGCGCGGGTGTTGGCGCCGGTGAAGGCGCCGCGCTCATGGCCGAACAGTTCGGACTCGATGAGGTCGCGCGGGATCGCCGCCATGTTGACCGCGACGAACGGGCCGTTGCGGCGCTTGCCGTAATCATGCAGCGCGCGCGCCACCAGCTCCTTGCCGGTGCCGGACTCGCCCGTGATCATCACGGTGAGGTCGGTCTGCATCAGGCGCGCCAGCACGCGATAGATTTCCTGCATCGCCGGCGAGCGGCCGACCAGCGGGATCGCCTCCATCTCGGCGTCCTCGTTCGGCGTCGAGACCCGTTCCTTCGGCTCGGCCAGCGCACGGCCGACGATGGCGATCAGCTCCTTCAGGTCGAAGGGCGTTTGGCAGATATTCATAGGCGCCGCGCTCGGAGGCGCGGATCGCCGTCATGAAGGTGTTCTGTGCGCTCATGACGATAACAGGCAAATTCGGCCGCATCTTCTTGATCCGCGGCAACAGGTCGAACGCGTTCTCGTCGGGCATCACCACGTCGGTGATGACGAGATCGCCCTCTCCCTGGCTGACCCAGCGCCACAGCGTCGCGGCATTGCCGGTGAGCCTGACTTCGTATCCGGCCCGCGACAGGGCCTGATTAAGAACCGTGCGGATGGCGGTGTCGTCATCAGCTACGAGAATGCTACCTGCGGGCATTGTTGATCCTCATTTTGCCCCCTGAGATGCAGACGACGACTTCCCGGCAGAGCCGTCGCGACTGCTGTGATCGGCATGTTTCACCGATGTGGAATACATCGGCATCAGCACGCGGAACGTGGTCTTGCGCGGCTGAGATTCGCATTCGATGATGCCCCCGTGATCGCCGATGATCTTTGCGACCAGCGCGAGGCCCAGGCCCGAGCCGGTCTGCTTGGTGGTCACGAAGGGATCGAACAGGTTGGTCAGGAGATCGTCCGGCACGCCTGGTCCGTTGTCCTTCACGCAAAATTCCAGCGGCAGGGATACACGGGATTTTTGACCGGGGACTGACAGGCGCACGCCGGGACGAAACGCGGTGGTGAGCTGGATCTCGCCGTCGGGAACATCGATCAGCGCTTCGGCGGCGTTCTTGACGAGGTTGAGGAACACCTGGATGAGCTGGTCCTGGTTCGCCAGCACCGGCGGCAGCGAGGGATCGTAATCCTCGACGAAGCGGATGTTGCGGGCAAAGCCGGATTGCGCCAGCCGTTTGACGTGATCGAGCACCGAATGGATGTTGACGGGACCGCGCACCACGGGACGTTCGTCGCCGAACACCTCCATGCGATCGACCAGCGTCACGATGCGGTCGGCCTCGTCGCAGATCAGCCGCGTCAGCATGCGGTCTTCGGAAGAGGCCTGCTGCTCAAGAAGCTGCGCGGCGCCGCGGATGCCCGAGAGCGGGTTCTTGATCTCGTGCGCCAGCATCGCGGCGAGCGCGATCACCGAGCGCGCGGCGCTGCGATGGGTGAGCTGGCGGTCCATCTTGTCGGCGATGGAGCGCTCTTGCAGCATCACCACGATATGGCCGGGCCGTTCCGTGAGCGGAGCAACGTGCAGATCGACCTGGCGGTCTCCGCCCATGCGCGGCGTGCCCAGATCGACCTTGTATTCGTTGACCGCCGCGTTCGACGAGCGCACCTGATCGATCAGCGCCAGCAAAGGACTGCCAAACGGCACCAGCTCTTTCAGCGACTGCCGCTTCAGAAACTGCGTCGAGATATCGAAGAAGGCTTCCGTTGCGATGTTGGCGGCAACGATCTTGCCGTCCGGCCCGATCATGAGCACGGGATTGGGCAAGGCATCCAAAATCGCGTCGTTGTCGGACGGAACAGGCCGACGATGTTCAGCAGCTGAGCTCATGCAGCAGCGCTCCATGCGAAGTCGTCGAAGGCATCTTGCAGTGACTGATGGACGAGCCGGGGATCCTCCGAGGTGAGGATCTTCTGGCGCCAGGATTTCAGCTTCTCCGCCGGCGCACGGCTCACATCGGCCGCGACGTCGAGCGCCCAGCCGAGATGTTTTCGCGCGTGCCGCAGACCAACGCGCAGCCCATAGAGCGCGCAGACGCCTTCATAGAGCGTGCGGACATAATGCAGCTGCGTCTCGAGCGACGGCGTGGCTTCCGCCGCCCCGCCTTTCAGGCGTCGGCCGATCTCACCGGGCAGCCAGGGCTGGCCCTGCGCGCCGCGGCCGATCATCACGGCGTCGGCGCCGGAGGCTTCGAGCGCCGCGAGCGCCTTCTCGAAAGTGGTGATGTCGCCATTGACGACGAGCGGAATGGAGATGGCATCGCGCACGGTGCGGATCGCGTCCCAATCGGCCTCGCCCTTGTAGAACTGGCAGCGGGTGCGGCCGTGCACGGTGGACCAGCTTGATGCCTGATGCCTGCGCCCGCCGCGCCAGTTCCGGCGCGTTGCGGGTGCGGTCGTCCCAGCCGAGCCGCATCTTCAGCGTCACCGGCACCTTCACCGCCGCGATCGTCGCCTCGATCAGGCTGACGGCATGGTCGAGGTCGCGCATCAGGGCCGAGCCGGACTGGCCGCCGGTGACGTGGCGGGCCGGACAGCCCATGTTGATGTCGATGATGTCGGCGCCTTCGGCTTCGGCAATCCGGGCGCCCTCCGCCATCCAATGCGTCTCGCAACCGGCGAGCTGGACCACGTGCGGACCGATCCCGGTGGCTTCGCAGCGCAACCGGGACATCCGATGGCCGTTGGCGAGCTCATCGCTGGCGGTCATTTCGGACACGACCAAACCGGCTCCCAGCTCGGCGGCGAGCCGGCGCACGGGCGAGTCAGTCACCCCCGACATCGGTGCCAGGAAGACCGGGGTGGCGACTTCAATATCGCCTATTTTCAACAGCTTAGAGTCTGATACTGCTGAGCCGGTCACAGGAGTTCCGTTCCGTTGGCAGGGCCTCATCGCGCCTGCCATGACCCATCTTGCGCACAATTCTTGTGCAGTCAAGCGTCATGCCTACAGTTTAGACAGTTCTGCAGAATTTTCAAGTGCAGTGCAGCAAAATGCTGAATCCTACAATCCGGGGAAACCCCTTTTTTTGCGGGCCTGCCGTGCTAGAGGCATGCGGCATCTCCCTCTCCCCGACTCTCGTGATCACCAACTGAGTATTTGAGTCCTATGGCGAAATCA
This sequence comes from Bradyrhizobium sp. LM2.9, assembly GCF_054056555.1. Classification (NCBI taxonomy): domain Bacteria; kingdom Pseudomonadati; phylum Pseudomonadota; class Alphaproteobacteria; order Hyphomicrobiales; family Nitrobacteraceae; genus Bradyrhizobium; species Bradyrhizobium sp. LM2.9. The sequence goes on along the minus strand of NZ_JBSRYJ010000002.1, from coordinate 2,012,789 downwards.
CAGCGCACCGCAGTCGTTCTCGTCGCGGCCGGACGCGGCCTGCGCGCGGGCGCCGGTGGTCCCAAGCAGTATCGCGAGATCGGCGGTGTGCCCGTGATCTATCGCGCCATGGAAGCCTTCAGCCGCCACGCGGACGTGTTTGCGGTGCAGCCGGTGGTGAACCTCGACGACAGCGCCATCTTCACCGCGGCGGTCGCAGGGTTAAAGCACGAGGCGCCGACGAATGGCGGGGCCACCCGGCAGGCCTCGGTGCTCGCCGGTCTCGAAGCGCTCGCCAAGCACAAGCCGGACATCGTCCTGATCCACGACGCCGCGCGGCCCTTCGTCTCGGAAGGCGTGATCTCGCGCGCGATCGATGCGGCCGGTCGCACTGGCGCTGCGATCCCCGTTGTTCCCGTCACGGATACCATCAAGGTCACCGGCGAGAACGGCAATGTCGAGGACACGCCGGACCGCGCGCGGTTGCGAATTGCGCAGACGCCGCAGTCCTTTCGTTTTGACTTCATCCTCGAGGCGCATCGTCGCGCGGCCAAGGACGGGCGCAGCGATTTCACCGACGATGCCGCGATTGCCGAATGGGCGGGATTGACGGTCGCAACCTTTGAAGGCGATGTTGCCAATATGAAGCTCACCACCCCCGAGGATTTCGTGCGCGAGGAAGCGCGGCTGGCCAGCCTGCTCGGCGACATCAGGACCGGCACGGGCTACGACGTGCACGCTTTCGGTGACGGCGACCATCTCATGATTTGCGGCGTGCGCGTGCCGCACACCAGAGGCTTCCTCGCCCATTCCGACGGTGATGTCGGCCTGCATGCGCTGGTCGACGCCATCCTCGGCGCGCTCGCCGACGGCGACATCGGCTCGCACTTTCCGCCCAGCGACGCAAAATGGAAGGGCGCCTCCTCCGACCAGTTTCTGAAATACGCTATCGAGCGCCTTACCCAGCGCGGCGGCCGCATCGCCAATCTCGAGGTCACGATGATCTGCGAGCGGCCGAAGATCGGCCCGTTGCGCGACACCATGCGCGCGCGCATCGCCGAAATTTCCGGCGTCGACATCTCGCGCGTCGCGGTGAAAGCGACCACCAGCGAGCGGCTCGGCTTTACTGGCCGCGAAGAAGGCATCGCGGCCACCGCGAGCGCCACCATCCGCCTGCCCTGGAGCGCGTAAGGTCATGGGCAGCAGCGACGCACGCGCCCTCTCCCGCTCGCTGCTCGATCTATGCCGGATGCGCAAGCTGACGATCGCGACCGCCGAGTCCTGCACCGGCGGCCTGGTCGCCGGCGCACTGACCGATATCCCCGGCTCGTCCGACGTCATCGATCGCGGCTTCGTCACCTATTCCAACGACGCCAAGCGCGCGATGCTGGGGGTCGAGCCGAGTACGCTCACCAATTTCGGCGCCGTCAGCAGGGAGACCGCGACTGCAATGGCAGTCGGTGCGCTGGAACGCGCCGACGTCGATCTCGCGGTCGCCATCACCGGCATTGCCGGCCCCGGCGGCGCCACGCCCGGCAAGCCGGTCGGCCTCGTCCATTTCGCCGTCGCCGCGCGCGACGGCCGCATTGTCCATCGCGAGCATCGCTTCGGTGCGATAGGCCGCACCGCAGTGCGCCAGCGCTCGGTGGTCGAGGCGCTGCGCATGCTGATGGACCTCGCCCGCGGCCCAGTTCAAGCCAAGCCGCGCCGTGAAGCCGCGGTAACCCGCCTGCGACCCCGCGTGACACGCTCGCCGCGCCGGCACGCCGCGAAGCGCAGGACTCCGCGGTCGCCGCGGGGGTGAGACCCCTCACGCAGCCGCGAGCAGCGCACTCGCATGGTCGAGCACGCACTGCTTGACCGCTTCGGCCTCGGACGGCTTCGCTCTTGCGCTGACCGTCAATTCCAGGATCGGCGCTGCCGGATTGGCGACGTCGACGACCTTGGAGACGCGGACGGCAGGCTCTGCCTGATCGTCGATGCGGGAGTCGTTGCGCAACTCCTTCAGGATCCGGTCCGCTAGCGCATTGGCGGCGCCTGCCGGGACCGGAAACGCCACCTTGACCTCGCCGGTGCCGGGATAGGCGCTGTGGTTGACGATGGCTGCGCCCCACACCTGCCCGTTCGGCAACAGGATCTGCGTGTTGTCAGGCGCAACCAGTTCCGTCATGAACAGCGACAGCGACTTCACCTTTCCAGCCTTGCCGGCGACCTCGACGTCATTACCGATGTGGAAGGGCCGGAACAACAGCAGCATCACGCCGGCGGCGAGATTGGAGAGCGTGCCCTGTAACGCGAGACCAATGGCGAGTGATGTCGCGCCCAATACGGCAACGAGGCTCGCGGTCTGGATGCCGAACAGCTGAAGCACGGCGATGCCGACCACAGCCAGCACGCCGTAGCGCGTGACGCTCGAGACGAACAAGGTCACGAGCGGATCGACCCGATGCGCGACGTTGAGGACGCGCGTGACGAAGCGCTGCATCGCGCCGGACAGATACCAGCCCACAGCGAGCAGCAGGATCGCGTAGATCGCATTCAGCCCGTACAGAACCAGCGATGCTTTCAGCGTGTCGAAATTGATGGTCATGAGCTCTCACCCGGGGGCAATCCGAAGAGAACTCGTGGCGGCGCGAAATGATCCCCTTGCCGCAGAGGGAACACAAATCCCGTAGCGCGGACGGAGAAGCGCAATCCGCGGGCCACGATCCGTTGTGTTGCCCGACGGGCAAAACACACAAACAGCGGGTCAATCGGCTCGCTTCAAAATATTCGTCTTTACAGAAATTCTGATTTGTCGCATCGTCCCGCCACCTCATCCCTGTCAGAGGGGCGTATCGCGATCGTCACGAAACGCGGGATGAGTTGTGGTGGACGCAGGCAGCATCGGCGCGTAGGGCCTCGCAGGGCGGGAAACCGTGAGCGAGGGCGTCGCGCACACGACCGGTGCGGTCTGCGTACGGCAAAACCGTGTCGTCCTGACGCCCGGGGTCTGTGCGTCAAGTCTTGTGGTGATGTGGGTTTGCCCGACCGGGCACGCGCATCAGCCATCCGCAAGGCGACGGGGGCAATAGTGCATCGCTCCCCGGGGAGAGCTCGGCATAAGCCGTAAACCACTGCGCAGGGAAGGCCGGTTGTTTGGCTTCACCTGTATGCCGCTGTGCAGATTCTTGTAGCGCAACCTTCGCACAGTGGACCGTGGGTGCCAGCCGGCACCCGGTCTTCCCTGTACCCTCCGATACCTGAGGGCCACGGCAAAAAGCAAAGCTCGGGCGAGAAACGTCGCGAGACTGCAAACCTGTGTTTGCTTGTCAAAATGCACGCAAATTTTGTCGAAACCGATCGGGATCGCAAATCTGCATCCGCGACCAAACGTCATCGCGCCCTGCCATCTTGCGCGCGGCTATATTGGCGCAATAATGCCGCTCTACGTTGTGACCGGGAATCAACCCGGCCCAGCCTCCTGGAGGGCGACGAGAGTGTTCGCTCGCGGTACTGCCCTGGCAATCGCCATTGCCGCCTTCGCCGCTATTCATGGCGCGGCCGCACAAACGGCCAACCAGCCGCCCGATACCATGGCGGCGCGGGTGGAGGCGTGCACGCCCTGTCACGGCAACAAGGGCGAAGGCACCAGCGACGTTTATTTCCCGCGGCTTGCCGGCAAGCCGGCCGGTTATCTCTACAACCAGCTGCTCGCCTTCCGCAGCGGCCGGCGCAAATATCCGCCGATGAACTATCTGCTGGAGTTTCTGCCCGATCCCTATCTCGAGGCAATGGCGGAATATTTTGCCAGCGAGCACCCGCCGCTGCCGCAGCCAGCACCGAGTGAGGTCAGCAAGGACGTCCTGGCCCAGGGCGAGATGCTCGCCACCAGCGGCGATGCGGGCCGCGGCATTCCGGCCTGCGTGAGCTGCCATGGCTCGGGTCTCACGGGCATGCAGCCGGGTATCCCCGGCCTGCTCGGCTTGCGCGCGGCCTATGTCAGTGCCCAGCTCGGCGCCTGGCGTTACGGCACCCGCACCGCGAAGGCACCCGACTGCATGCAGCTCGTCGCCGGTCATCTGACCGAGGCAGACGTCACCGCCGTCGCGGCCTGGCTCGCGACGCGGCCGGCGCCTGCAAACCCGGTCCCCGTGCCGAAAGGCACCTACGCGCTGCCGTTCGGCTGCGGTAGCCAGCCCAACTGACGAGGCGGATGATGGGCTCGAAATCGTGGACCACGCTGCTCGCTCTCGCCGTGCTCACCACGGTCGCGCAGGCGCAGGACAAGAGCAGCGATGTCATTGCACGCGGCGAGTATCTCGCGCGCGCCGGCGACTGCACCGCCTGCCACACTGCGCCGGAAGGCCGCCTGTTCGCCGGCGGCCACGCCATGCCGACCCCGTTCGGCACCATCTACACCTCCAACATCACGCCGGACGCGGATACCGGTATCGGCAAGTGGAGCGCCGACGACTTCTACAAGACCATGCACAATGGCCGTTTCCCGGATGGCGGGCTGATCTATCCGGCGATGCCGTTCGCCTCCTACACCAAGGTCACGCGTGCCGACAGCGACGCGATCTTCGCCTATCTGCGTTCGATCGCGCCGGTGAACCAGAAGAACAAGCCGCACGAGCTGCGCTTCCCCTATGACAACCGCCAGCTCATTCTCGGTTGGCGTACGCTGTACTTCCGCGAGGGCGAGTTCAAGCCCAATACGACCAAGTCGGTGGAATGGAATCGCGGCGCCTATCTGGTCGAGGGTCTCGGTCATTGCGCCATGTGCCATTCGCCGATCAATGCGCTCGGCGGCACCTCGCAAGCGGACACCTTCAAGGGCGGCTTGATCCCGATGCAGAACTGGTACGCGCCGTCTCTCACCAACAATCGCGAGGCGGGGCTCGGCGATTGGAGCATCAAGGACATCACCGATCTGCTCCAGACCGGTGTCTCCATGCGGGGCGTGGTTTACGGCCCGATGGCCGAGGTCGTGCATAACAGCCTGCAATACCTCAACGACGAGGACACCAGGGCAATGGCGGTGTACCTCAAGGGCATCGCGGAGCCCTCGCCTCCGCCGGCCGCGAGTTCGGCGCTGCCGACCACCGAGAGCAGCCTCTTGGTCAGCCTCGGCAAGACCGTCTACGACAAGAACTGCGCGAGCTGTCATGGCGCGCAGGGCGAAGGCAAGCCGCCTCATTGGCCGCCGCTCGCCAATAACCAGTCGATCGAGATGCAGTCGGCGGTCAATCCGATCCGCATGGTGCTCAATGGCGGCTATCCGCCGGGCACCAAGGGCAATCCGATGCCCTACGGTATGCCGCCCTTCGCCGGCCTTCTCTCCGACAATGAGGTCGCCGCCGTCGTCTCCTACATCCGCACCGCCTGGGGCAATCGCGGCACGCCGGTCTCGGCGCGCGAGGCCAACGAGCTGCGCTCGGCACCGCTGAACTGAGGGCCGCCATGTTCAATTCCGATCCGCCGACCAGCCCAGCCGCCGCCGAACAGGCCATCGAGGAGGTCGTTGCCCAGGGACCATCTGGTGCGATCGTGATCGCCGGCATCGCCACGGCCTGCGTGGTCGCGATGTGGCTCGCCTTCTATCTGTTCGTCTTCCTGCCGCGCGGGTCGCTGCAATGAGCGCAGGGCAAACCCACGGCAGCGGCAGCGCCGAGGTCGCGGCCCGCGTCGAGCGGCGCTGGACCATCGTCGCCGTGATCATCATCGTGATGATGGCGCTGCTGGCGGCGTTCGCCGGCATCCATCGTGCGACCATGCCGCAGCCGCGCGTCGAGACCACCGATCCGTCGCGGCTGCACCTCTCAGGCGAATTCGTCGAGAGCAATCTCGGCAGCGTGCTCGAGGCGAACGGCAATGTGACCGTGCGCGCGATCGGGCAGCAATATTCATTCACGCCGGCCTGCATCTTGGTGCCCGTGGACACGCCGATCACGCTGCGCGCCACCAGCGCCGACGTCGTCCACGGCATTCTGATCCAGGGCACCAACGTCAACACCATGCTGGTGCCGGGCTACATCTCCGAGCAGCTCATGCGCTTTACCAAGGCCGGCGACTATCTGATGCCCTGCCAGGAATTTTGCTCCTTCGGCCACGAGGGCATGTGGGGCAAGGTCAAGGTGATCGAGAAGACCGAATTCGCTGAACGCGCGAAGGGTGGCGGGAGGCTGAGCTGTGTTGGTCAATAGAAAGCTCATCCTCGCCCATTTCTGGCTGGCCTTCGCCGTGTTCGGCATCGCGCTCACGCTCGGCGCCTGGCAGATGTTCATCCGCAGCCCGATCGGCACCTGGCTGTCCAATCCCGAGCTCTATTACCGTTCGCTCACCGCGCACGGCACGGTGATGGGCTACGTCTTCCCGACCCTGGTCGCGATGGGTTTTGGCTATGCCATCAGCGAGTCCGCGCTGGAGCAGCGGCTGGTCGGCGTCCGCTGGGCCTGGGCCGGGTTCTGGCTGATCGTGGTCGGCGCGATCATGGCGATGGTCCCGGTCGGGCTTGGCCGCGCCTCTGTCCTCTATACGTTCTATCCGCCGCTGATTGGCAACGTGTTCTACTACCTCGGCGTTGTGCTGGTCGTGGTCGGCTCGTGGATCTGGGTCGCGCTGATGTCGATCAATCTGCGCGTCTGGCGGAAGGCCCATCCCGGCGCGCCGGTGCCGCTGGCGATGTTCGCCAATGTCGCGGGCTCTTACTTGTGGGCCTGGACCGCGATCGGTGCTGCGCTCGAGCTATTGCTCCAGATCATTCCGGTTGCGGCCGGGCTGAAGGCCACCATCGACGCCGGTCTAGGGTCTGTTGGGATTCATCTGGAGTTTATCGCGGCCGCGGCCAGATAGATCATTGAAGTGAAGCTCTGGTCGGTCTTGTCGGCGCGCATTGCGATGCGCTTGAATTCCTTGAGCTTGCCGAAGAAGTTCTCGATGAGATGCCGCCATTTGTACATCTCCTTGTCGATGGCGAGAGGCTGTGCACGGCGCGGATGCTGGGAGATGACGACTTTGGCGCCACGCGCTTCGAGTTCGGCGATGATGGCGTTGCTATCGAAGGCCTTATCAGCGATCAGCGCGTTGAAGGCCAATCCCTCGATGAGCGGCGGCACGCCCACCGTATCGAAACGCTGTCCCGGCAGGAGCACGAAGCGCACGAGATTGCCGAGCGCATCGGTGAGCGCCAGAATTTTGGTGGTCATGCCGCCTTTCGAGCGGCCGATCGCCTGGCTTTGCGTCCCCCTTTTGCGCCCTGACCGTGGCGGTGGACCTTGACGATGGTGGCGTCGACCATGGCGTATTCCATGTCGGGATCGTCGGAGATGGCCTCGAACAGCCGCTTCCAGACATCCGCCTTCACCCAGTCGCGAAAGCGCGTGAATGTGCTATTCCAGTGGCCGAACATCGCCGGCAGATCCCGCCAGGGACTGCCGGTTCGGGCGATCCACAGAACGGCCTCGACAAACAGTCGGTTGTCCTTGCCGCTGCGGCCCGGATCTCCCGGCTTGCCAAGACAATGCGGCTCCATCTTCGCCCATTGGGCGTCAGTCAAAACGAATCGGTCCATCCCAAGCTTGAATCACAACCAAGCCCCGATGAGAATCCTGAATCCCAACAGACCCTAGCCCGCGTGTTCTTCTCCTGGACGCTGCACGCCATCGTCTATTTCTGGCTGATGCCGACCTACATCGCCTATTACACCATCGTGCCGCGCGCGATCGGCGGCCGGGTCTATTCCGACAGCATGGCGCGGATCTCCTTCATCCTGTTCCTGGTGGTCGCGATGCCGATCGGCATGCACCACACCTTCGCCGATCCGCAGGTCGGCGCCGGCTTCAAGTTCATCCATTCGGCCTTCACCGCGCTGGTGGCGCTTCCGACGCTGCTGACCGTGTTCACCATCTGCGCGTCGGTCGAGATCGCCGCGCGCCTGCGTGGCGGCCGCGGCATGTTCGGCTGGATCAGGGCCCTGCCCTGGGACAACCCGATGATGCTGGCGCTTGCCTTCTCCTTTGTCATGCTCGGTTTCGGCGGTGCCGGCGGCCTCATCAACATGAGCTACCAGCTCGATGCGTCGATCCACAACACGCAGTGGATCACCGGCCATTTCCACCTGATCTTCGGCGGCGCCATCGTGATCATGTATTTTGCGATCGCCTATGATCTGTGGCCGCATCTGACCGGGCGAGAGCTGATCGACGTCCGCCTGATCCGCACCCAGCTATGGCTGTGGTTCATCGGCATGATCGTCACGACTTTCCCCTGGCACTGGGTCGGTATCTTGGGCATGCCGCGCCGCATGGCCTATTTCGACTTCGGCGATCCCGCGATCGCGCCGCAGGCGCTCTCGGTCATCCTCTCCGTGATTGGCGGCTTCATCCTGCTGGCGTCTGGCATCCTGTGCCTGGTCATTCTGGCCCGCGGCATGCGTGCGCCGCAGGTCGATGCCGGTCCATATCGCTTTGCGCTGGCCGTGCACCAGTCCACGACGGTCCCGGTCGCGCTCAACACGCACGCGCTGTGGGTGGCGCTGATGATCGTGCTCACCCTGACCAATTACGGTTACCCGATCCTGACGCTGGCGCTGACCGAAGGCACGTCGGTGCCGGCCGTCTATGTGGGAGCGCAGTGATGGGTGCGCGCGACCTCTTCACGTTCCGCAATCGCCACTTCACGACAGGCGTCGGCGTCGTCGCCGGCATGCTGATCGTGACTGTTGTCACCGGCTTTATCGTGCTGCCCTTCGCACAGCCCTGGGTTCAGTTCGCCAACGTCTGGGATGCGATCTGCAGCGCCGCGGGCGTACCGCAGCGCGCCGCCAGCGTGACGACGCCGGGGCAGACCAAGCCGTTGTCGGAGGTCGTGCTGACCTCGCGCACGCTGTCACGGCCGAGCCAGGAAGCGATCGGCCACGGCGCCACGCTGGCGCAGCGCTGCGCGATCTGTCATGGCCCAACCGGCATCAGCCGTGCGGACTCGCCTAATCTCGCCGGCCAGTATGCCGCCGTGATCTACAAGGAGCTGCATGATTTCCGCTCCGGCGCGCGCACCAATGCCGTGATGTCGCCGTTCGCCGTCAATCTGACGGAGCAGGAGATCGCCGATCTCTCGAACTACTACGCCTATCTGCCGCGGCTGCCGGCCTATCATCCGACTCCGCAGCTCCCAAAACCCAACATCGTCATCTACGGCGCGCCGATGCGCGGCATCGCGCCCTGCGGCGCCTGTCATGGCAGCCTCGACAACAAGACCGGCAGCCCGTGGCTGGAAGGCCAGTCCGAGACCTATCTGAAGGTGCAGCTCCAGGCCTTCGCTTCCGGCGAGCGCCGCAACGACATCAGCCAGCAGATGCGCAACATCGCGCGCGCCATGACGCCGCAGGAGATCGAGCAGGCCGCCGCGTATTACGCCTCGCAGCCGCCGGATGTGGTGAAGGCGGTGGATTGAAGCGAGGAGTTCGTGCCCCCGCCGCAAGATCCTACGACGACGCCAGCTTCCGCCGTCCGTAGATCGCATCCGCACGCCTCTCGAACGCAATGGAGAACCGCGCGAACGCGGCGTCGAACATCGAGCCCATCAGCAGCGCCAGCATGCGGCTCCTGAATTCGTAGGCGAGGAAGAAACCGACATCGCAGACGCCCTCACCTTTGGGCTCGAACGTCCAGCGGTTTTCCAGATTGCTGAAAGGACCTTGCAGATATTCGACCAGGATCCTCAAATTGGCGCGGTCGAGCGTCACGCGGCTGGTGAAGGTCTCCTTGACCAGCTTGAACGACACCGTCATGTCGGCGACCAGCACCTCGGTGCCGTCGGGTTTCGCCATGCGCTGACGGACCTTCAGCGCGCTGCACAGCGGCACGAATTCAGGGTATCGCTCGACGTCGGCGACCAGATCAAACATCTCGGACGCGCTGTGATCGACACGGCGCTTGCTCGAAAATTTGGGCATGGCGATTCAGCGGGCCGTCGCGGCCCGCGCGGCCTTCAGTCTGGCAAAATCCTCGCCGGCATGGTGCGACGAACGGGTCAGCGGGCTCGCCGACACCATCAGGAATCCCTTGGTGTAGGCGACCTTCTCATAGGACGAAAACTCGTCCGGCGGCACGTAGCGCATCACGGCGTGATGCTTGCGGGTCGGCTGCAGGTATTGCCCGATGGTCAGAAAATCGACGTCGGCGGAGCGCAGATCGTCCATCACCTGCTGCACCTCGTGGCGCTCCTCGCCGAGCCCGACCATGATGCCGGACTTGGTGAAGATGGTGGGATCGAGCTCCTTGACCCGCTGCAACAGCCGGATCGAATGGAAATAGCGCGCGCCCGGCCGCACCGTGAGATAGCACGACGGAACGGTCTCGAGATTGTGGTTGAACACGTCGGGCTTCGCCGCGACGACGACCTCCAGCGCCCCCTCCTTGCGCAGGAAATCGGGCGTCAGGATCTCGATCGTGGTCGAGGGGCACGCGGCGCGGATCGCGCGGATGGTCTGGGCAAAATGCTCGGCGCCGCCATCAGTAAGATCGTCGCGGTCGACGGAGGTGATGACGACATGGGCAAGGCCGAGCTTGGCCACGGCCTCGCCGACATTCTGCGGCTCGGTCGCGTCGAGCGCGTTCGGCATGCCGGTCTTGACGTTGCAGAACGCGCACGCGCGGGTGCAGGTGTCACCCATGATCATGAAGGTCGCGTGCTTCTTGTCCCAGCACTCGCCGATATTCGGGCAGCCCGCTTCCTCGCACACCGTATGCAGGCCGTTGGCGCGCACGATGTTGCGGGTGTCGGCATAGCCACGGGTATTGGGCGCGCGCACGCGGATCCAATCCGGCTTCGGCGGCGAAGCGGAATCGGGTCGGTTCACCTTTTCGGGGTGACGCGGGCGCAGCGGGTTCGAGATGGTATCGACAATAACGACCATGGGGTGTCCGGTCTGTTCAGGTCCTACCTAGTCGGTCTCGCCGGGCATCGCAACCCGGCTCGCCCTGCTTCAGGGAACATGGCAGATATGGGCATTATCCTGCTCTGTTCTCAGGCGATTCTCACCTCGAATGGCTCCAACCTCAAAAGCCTCTACACCTCGGCTCGGCAAGCCGCTGAAGCGCGCCTTCTTCGGCCGCAACGTCCGCGAGGTCGCGCACGACCTGATCGGTGCGACCATGCTGGTCGACGGCGTCGGCGGGATCATCATCGAGGTCGAGGCCTATCATCATACCGAGCCAGCGGCGCATTCCTACAGCGGACCGACGCCGCGGAACCAGGTGATGTTCGGCCCGCCCGGTTTTGCCTATGTCTACCGCTCCTACGGCATCCATTGGTGCGTGAACTTCGTCTGCGAGGACGAAGGCTCGGCCGCTGCCGTGCTGATCCGCGCGCTGGAGCCCACGCACGGCTTGGCGACGATGCGCCGCCGCCGCCATGCGGTCGATGTGCACGCGCTGTGCTCGGGCCCGGGCAAGCTGACCGAAGCGCTCGGCATCACCATCGCGCACAACGCCCTGCCGCTGGACCGTCCCCCGATCGCGTTGCATGCGCGGACGGAGGATTTGGAGGTGGTGGCCGGAATCCGGATCGGCATCACCAAGGCCGTCGAGCTGCCCTGGCGCTATGGCGTCAGGGGATCGACGTTTCTGAGCAAGCCGTTCCCGAAATAGGGCTACGAGGCCAGCTTCAGCCGCTCCAGCGCCTCCAGCAGCTTGGCCCTGCGAGCGAGCGCGGCCTCACGCTTCTCGCGCTCTTCCTCCACGACTTCCTCGGCCGCGTTGGCGACGAACTTCTCGTTGGCCAGCTTGGACTCGGCGCGCTTGATGTCGGCGTCGGCTTTCGCGATCTCCTTGTCGAGGCGCGTACGCTCGGCGACGACGTCGATCACGCCCTTGAGCGGCAGCGCGGCCACCTCGCCGCGCACCAGCAGCTGAACCGCGCCGTCGGGCGCGCGATCGGCGAAGGAGATGTCGGACAGCCGCGCCATGCGCTTGATGACGTCGCTCCAGCGAGGCGCGCGATCCTTCGTCTCGGTCGAGGCGCCTGCGAGCACCAGTGCCGTCAGAGTCGCCGGCGCGATGTTCATCTCGGCGCGCACCGAACGGATCTGGGTGACGAGGTCGATCACCCAGCCGATCTCGGCCTCGGCCGCGGGATCGGTGAAGTCGGCATGGTCGAAGATCGGCAGCGCCCAGGCCGGAGAGACGAGCGCATCGGTCGGCCCCGTCGTTGCCGCAAGCATCGCAAGCTGCTCCGGCGTCGGCGCGGACGGCTTCAGCGGCCATGGTGCCAGCGCGAGCAGACCGTCGCGCTTGGCCGTCACCTCCCACAACTCCTCGGTGATGAAGGGCATGAAGGGGTGCAGCAGTTTCAGGATCTCGTCGCGCGCCCATGCCACCATGGCGCGGGTCTCGGCCTTGGCAGGGCTGTCGGGACCGAGCAGCACGGGTTTTGCGAGCTCGACATACCAGTCGCAATAGACGTTCCAGACGAAGCGGTAGATGCTGCCAGCGGCATCGTTGAAGCGATAGGCCTCGATCGCCTCGGTCACCTCGCGCGTGGTGTGCGCGCTCTCATGCGCGATCCAGCGGTTCAGCGTCTCCTTGACCTTCGCCGGCTCGAAACCCTCGGGCACGGCGCAGTGGTTCATCTCCGCGAAACGGGACGCATTCCAGAGCTTTGTCGCGAAATTGCGATAGCCCTCGACACGGCTGGTGGCGAGCTTGATGTCGCGTCCCTGCGCGGCCATCGCGGCCAGCGTGAAGCGAAGCGCGTCCGCGCCATATTCGTCGATCAAGTTGAGCGGATCGATGACGTTGCCCTTCGACTTCGACATCTTGGCGCCCTTCTCGTCGCGGACGAGGGCGTGGATGTAGATCGTCGAGAACGGCACCTCCTTCATGAAGTGCAGGCCCATCATCATCATGCGGGCGACCCAGAAGAAGATGATGTCGAAGCCGGTCACCAGCACGTTGGTGGGATAGTAGCGCTGCACTTCCGGCGCGTCTTCGGGCCAGCCGAGCGTCGAGAACGGCCACAGCGCCGAGGAGAACCAGGTGTCGAGCACGTCCTCGTCGCGCGTGATGAAGCCGTCCCGCTTGTTGCGGTCGAGCGCCATCTCGCGGCCCTGCTCGACCGTGATGACTTCCTGCTCGACGTAATAGCCCAGCGCGTGGCTGACGGCCTCTTCCTCGGTCTCGGCGACGAACACCTTGCCGTCAGGGCCGTACCAGGCCGGGATCTGATGGCCCCACCACAACTGGCGCGAGATGCACCAGGGCTGGATGTTCTCCATCCATTCGAAATAGGTCTTTTCCCAGTTCTTCGGCACGAAGGTGGTTTCGCCCGAACGCACCGCCGCCATCGCGGGTTTTGCGAGTGTCTTGGCGTCGACGTACCATTGGTCGGTCAGGTACGGCTCGATCACGGTGCCGGAGCGATCGCCATGCGGCACCATGTTGGTGTGCGGCTCGATCCGCTCGACGAAGCCGAACGAGTCCAGCCGCTCGACGATGCGCTTGCGCGCAGCGAAGCGATCGACCTTGTGAAACTCTTCGGCGAAATGCGCGGCGCCTTCCGGCAGGTCGCGCAGATAATCCTCGTTGTCGAGGAGATCGAGGCAGCCTTCCTTGTCGAGCACGCTGATGCGGCGCAGACCGTGTCGATTACCGACTTCAAAATCGTTGAAGTCATGCGCCGGCGTCACCTTGACCGCGCCCGAGCCCTTCTCCGGATCGGAATAGTCATCGGCGACAATCTGCACCTTGCGGCCGACCAGTGGCAGGACGATGTGCTTGCCGACGAGCTTCTGATAGCGCTCGTCGTCAGGATGCACGGCCACGCCGGTGTCGCCCAGCATGGTCTCCGGGCGCGTGGTGGCAACGACGATGAAGCTCGAGGGATCCTCGGGGTTGAAAATCTTGCCCTCGATCGGATAGCGCAGGTACCAGAGGCTGCCCTTGACCTCGGTCTGCTGCACTTCGAGATCGGAGATCGCGGTGAGCAGCTTGGTGTCCCAGTTCACCAGCCGCTTGTCCTTGTAGATCAGGCCATCGCGGTGCAGATCGACGAACACCTTGACCACGGCCTTGGACAGGCCCTCGTCCATGGTGAAGCGTTCGCGCGACCAGTCGCAGGAGGCGCCGAGCCGCTTGAGCTGGTTGATGATGGTGTCGCCGCTCTCGGCCTTCCACTGCCAGACCCGCTCCAGAAACTTCTCGCGGCCGATCTCGCGGCGGCTGGGCTGCTGGCGCTCCATCAGCTGCCGTTCGACCACCATCTGGGTGGCGATGCCGGCATGGTCGGTGCCGGGCTGCCACAGCACGTCACGGCCACGCATGCGCTCGAAGCGGCACAGGATGTCCTGGAGCGTGTTGTTGAGGGCGTGGCCCATGTGCAGCGAGCCCGTCACGTTCGGCGGCGGGATCACGATGGTAAAGGGCACGGCGTCACGGCGGTCGGGGCGGCCGGCCTTGAAGGCAAGGCTGTCCTCCCACACGACGGACATGCGGGCTTCGATATCGGCGGGTTGGTAATTTTTCTCGATCATGGGGCTGCTAGAAAGCCGCGCGCGGGGTCCAAGTCAACGGAAAGCTCAAAGGAAAGCCAGGCGGCAACAGGGCTTTCCGGTCCGGTCGGGAGACCGAATATGGCGCACAAGCAGGGCTTTACGAGGGCCCTGCGGCCCGATCTACCTGCCGCCGCGCGATACCCGCTCGATTTCGGCCTTCACGATGCGTTCTACGAGACCGGGCAAATTGTCGTCGAGCCAGGACTTCAGCATCGGACGCAGCATCTCCTTGACCAGGTCCTCCAGCGTTCGCGCATTGCTGCTGAGCACTGTGTGGGCCAGGGAATTGAAGGCGGATTCGACCGCCGAGACGGTCGATTGCGCCAGGATCGGCTGTTGGGGCGGCATTGGCGGCGCATCGTAGTCCACGGGCGCATAGGAGGCCGGCGTTGGACGCGGCGGCGGCGATTCGGCGAATTCGAGGTCGTCGCGCGGCTCGACCTTGCGGAAGCTCGGCGGCGGCGGAGGCGGCGTCGGCTCCATCGCCATCGCCATATCGTCGGTCAATTCCAGCACGTCGGGCTCAGGTTCGGGCTCCGGCTCGGGAGCGCGGATTTCTGGCGCAGCCGTGGCCGTGTCGAGGCCCGCCAGCAGCGCGTCGATATCGTCCTGATTGTTGGATGCATCCGCGGCGGCGGCGGCGGGGGGCGGCGCCGATGCCGGCTTTGCGGCCGGAGGCGGTACGGGCTTCTCGGCCGCCGGTTTGGCCGGCGCGACCTTGGATGGCGGAATGTCGTTGATCGCCTGCGGCTTCGGCGGCGCGGCGGGGGCGGCAGCTTTCTCGGGCTTGGCGGCATCAGCCTGCGGCGGCTTGGCCTCATCGTCGGCAATGATGCGCCGGATCGAGGCCAGAATCTCCTCCATCGAGGGTTCTGTGACCTTTGCAGGCTGCGTCATTTCCGACTCCACATCATCAACGCCCTCGCATGCGTTGTTTTACACCAAGCACGACAGGATTGGCCGGTTCCGGATGGGTGGCCCGCCGTTTTCGACGCGGCAGCCCGACTTGTCCCCAGTTCACGGCTCAACGTGCAGCGGTGCGCCCCTGCCCGTGGCACTCAAGCTTTACGCACACGACATCAGGTGCGGGGCGAATCGACCCGCATCGTCTTGGCAAGGCTATGTCAGGGATTTTGATGATTGCAAGCAAAGCACCGGTCGGCCTCGGCTGTTTGCGAGGCCGACCGGATGACTACGGGACTTTAGCGTCCGTCAGGCGTGCGCACGCCTGCCCAGCTATCGCGAACCTGCTGGTAGTGCACGCTGGGATCGTAGACCGTGGTCGCAAGGCCAAGCACCTGAGGCGCGAGACGACCGACCGCGTTGAGCACCGAATAGGACGCCACCACGCGGTCATGCTGGGCAGTGACGAGCGCAACGCGCGCGTTCACAAGCGCCTGCTGCGCGTTGAGCACGTCGAGCGTGGTGCGCTGGCCGGCCTTGGCTTCCTCGCGCACGCCGTTCAGCGCGATCTCGGAGGCCGTGACCTGCGCCTGCGCGGATTGCACCTGCGCCTTGCCCGCTTCCAACTGACCCCAGGCCTGCACAACGTTGGCGCGGGTTTGATCGCGGGTGGTTTCGAGATTCAGGCGCTGCTGCGCCAGGTTCTCTTTCGATTGTCGGATCAGCGAATATTCCGCGCCGCCCTGATAGATCGGGATGGAAGCTGTCGCGATGGCGGACGCGGTATTCGTTCGAAAAACCGACAGGGTCTGCTGGTACGCCGTACTGACACCAGCCTGGACCGTGACCGTCGGCAGCAGCGCACCCTCGTTGATCTTGACCTGGAGATAGTTGACGTCGATGCCGTACATCGCAGCCGTGACGCTGGGGTTCTCCACCAGGCTGAGATTGACCGCGGAGGCGATGCTCGCGGGCAGGAAGCGATCGACCGGCGAGCCCGGGGCAAGGTTCGTCGGATCGTTTCCGATGATCCGGCGGAAATTCGCGCGCGTCGTCGTGAGATTCGATTCGGCAGTCAGGGCTTGGGTCCTGCCGGCAGCCAGCTGCGCTTCGGATTGCGCCACGTCGGTGCGCGTCACCTCGCCGACATTGAAGCGATCGCGCGTCTGCTTGAGCGTCTGTTCGAGCACGCGAACGTTGCTGCGCTGAACCTCGAGAGTTGCCGAGTCACGCAGGAAGTCCATGTAGCTCGTGGCGGCCTGCAGCAGGACCGTCTGCTCGAGCACACGCAACGCCTCGCGGGACCCCGAGACCTGGCTCTCCGCCGCGCGCGTCCTGTTGGCAGTCTGATTGCCGTTGTAGAGCGTCTGGTTGACGGTCAGGCTGGCGCTGTTGGGCTGAAGAACGCCATTGAACGTCGCCCCCTTCTGCAATTGTTGGGTATCCTGATATTGATAACCGGTGCCGAGGGTCACATTGACCTTGGGGCGGTAGCCCGACAGCGCCTGCGGCACGTTCTCGTCGGTCGAGCGCGCCTGGGCGCGCTGTGCGTTCAGCTGCGGATTGTTCTGATAGGCGCGCACCAGCGCAGCCTCGATCGTATCCGCCAAGGCAGGCGTCGGCCCGGCAAGCGCCAGCAACAGGACCGAAACCGCAGCTCCGGTGAAGAGCTTCACCCCATGCATCCAAAAATTCCGTTCATTCTAACGCCAAGCTCGTGCCCGCGAGCGTGGTTACCGTCTACGAGTGGAGTCGTTGCCCCGTGGCAACATAGGACGCGGTCAAGCGCGACGGAACTACCCAAGGGTAGTTCCCGGTGGAAACTCTTCACGTGCAGCATCCCGGCCACACTTCTGATTCAGAACGGGATTTTAACAGGCCAAAGCCTCCAAACGGCCGTCAGAAGACGAAGGCGGCGGCCCGTTCCAGCCCCGGAAGGACCGGGGCAGCGGCATCGAACAGCGCCCGATGGCCAAATTCCCCGTGGGTATGGGTCACGATCATGGCGCGCGGCGGCCTGGATTCGGCAGAGACCCCCAGCAGTCGCCCCCCCTCCTTGAGCTGCCCGAGCAGCCCTGCCGGCGCCACCTCGGTGGCGCCGTTGAGGACGATAACATCATAGGGAGCAGCAGCGGCATCGCCCTCGCTGCAGGCCGCAGCCTTGCAGGCGACGTTGGCAAGCCCGAGGGCGGCGAATGTGTCCTTGGCTTTCGCGGCCAAGGCCGAATCGCATTCCGTCGCGGTGACCTGGCGGGCGAGCTTGGTGGTCAGCGCGGCGAGGTAGCCCGTGGCGCAACCGACGACCAGCACGTTGTCACCCTCGCCGATCTCGGCGGCCTGGAGCAGTTTGCCGGTCAGCTGCGGCTTGATCAGGAAGCGCTTGGCGCCGCCCTCGCTGACGTCGAGATCGAGGTCGAGGTAGGACAATGCCTGCCGGGCCACCGGCACGAAGGCCTCGCGCGGAATCATGAGCATGGCGTCGAGAACACGACGGTCGGTGACATCACTGGTGCGCACCTGGCCATCGACCATTTTTAGGCGCGCGGTGGAGAAACCGGACATTTGCGGACCCTGCAAGGCGGACGATGCCGCGGACGAAAGTTGCGGCATCTTTGGAACATGCCCGGCAAAAACGCAACATGGCCGTCGGCCCCGCAGACCGGGCCTTCCGCAACTCGCAACGTCTAACGCGAGGTTTATTCGATCGTGACCGCGAGCCGGCCGATCAATGCGGCGACTTCGTCCAGCCGCGCCGAATCGTGTGTCTCGACCGCACGCGCCAGGCAGGCGAGGGCATTCATCGTCGCTGAGTTCAGGGATGTCCGCCGGCAGAATCGAGGGAGCCATTTGGTAACGGTCGACCTGGATGTCTGGCATGGGAATCAGCTCCGTAAAAACCCGGCACTGGCGAAGCTCGGTTCCAATTGAGTCGATTTGGCGCCGCCCTGATGGCGCGTCCGTGCCATTGCACACATCTGATTGAACGTGATTCCACGCGGAGATCGAGGAAACGGTGTTCAGAGATCGTCGCAACGCGATCACGAATCGCGCGAAGGCGCGGACATAACCCATTGAATTTGCGATGGAATGGCTCCCCGGGCAGGATTCGAACCTGCGACCATCCGATTAACAGTCGGATGCTCTACCGCTGAGCTACCGAGGAAAAGGGCGAACTCGTCGTTCGCGCGCGGCTGCGTATAACAAAGCCGCTTGCGCTTGCAAAGGACGAATTCGCGATCTTGCGCATTGCGGCGAGGAAGGGCACGCGGCCCCTCCTCGGGCCATGTCAGGTCAAGTTACTCGGCAATGAACGAGGTGGTCTTGGTGCCGGAATCGTAGCGCAGCCGAAGCGCCGTGAACTTGCAGAGGTTGACGTTCTTCCAGAGCACGGTCTCGTCATAGTTCTGCCAGTCGACGCGGACGTTCCAGACACAACCATCGTCGTCATCGTCGAACTCGACATAGGTGCTCGCCTGGTTCTGCAAAACCTTGTCGAGCTCGTTGTCCCATTCGTCCATGCCATCGTCCGGGGCGTTGAAGCCCAGGAATTTGATGGCATAGCCGGTCTCGTTGACGACGGTGACGTTACGGGCGTCAGCCGCGAATGACGGCGCGGCGGCAATCGATAGACCGATCGCGATCAGTGCAGACAGAAAATACTTCATATAAAATTCCCCCGATCGAAACAGGGCTCCGGCGCCTGACGTCGATCGGCGCAGGCGCCGCGGCAACCAATGGCGTTGCCTTGAGGGATTGGTCCGGGGCGCAATCGGAAGGTTCAAGACGCGATCTATCGATCCGCGCTCCGGCTCGTTACGCGACGCGAGACACGCAACGAGCCAGTTCTTATCGATTCGAATTCTCCGCAGCAATGAACCGGCATTCATAGATCGGCGGAGTTTGTTTTCTCCGGCGTGGGCGCCGGCACTGCGGCGCCGTTGCTCGTGACGATCGCGATATGCCCCTCTAGGGTCTGTTGGGATTCATCTGGAGTTTATCGCGGCCGCGGCCAGATAGATCATTGAAGTGAAGCTCTGGTCGGTCTTGTCGGCGCGCATTGCGATGCGCTTGAATTCCTTGAGCTTGCCGAAGAAGTTCTCGATGAGATGCCGCCATTTGTACATCTCCTTGTCGATGGCGAGAGGCTGTGCACGGCGCGGATGCTGGGAGATGACGACTTTGGCGCCACGCGCTTCGAGTTCGGCGATGATGGCGTTGCTATCGAAGGCCTTATCAGCGATCAGCGCGTTGAAGGCCAATCCCTCGATGAGCGGCGGCACGCCCACCGTATCGAAACGCTGTCCCGGCAGGAGCACGAAGCGCACGAGATTGCCGAGCGCATCGGTGAGCGCCAGAATTTTGGTGGTCATGCCGCCTTTCGAGCGGCCGATCGCCTGGCTTTGCGTCCCCCTTTTGCGCCCAGACCGTGGCGGTGGACCTTGACGATGGTGGCGTCGACCATGGCGTATTCCATGTCGGGATCGTCGGAGATGGCCTCGAACAGCCGCTTCCAGACATCCGCCTTCACCCAGTCGCGAAAGCGCGTGAATGTGCTATTCCAGTGGCCGAACATCGCCGGCAGATCCCGCCAGGGACTGCCGGTTCGGGCGATCCACAGAACGGCCTCGACAAACAGTCGGTTGTCCTTGCCGCTGCGGCCCGGATCTCCCGGCTTGCCAAGACAATGCGGCTCCATCTTCGCCCATTGGGCGTCAGTCAAAACGAATCGGTCCATCCCAAGCTTGAATCACAACCAAGCCCCGATGAGAATCCTGAATCCCAACAGACCCTAGGCTACGCATCCCGCACGGGATGGCGAGACATGCAATTCCGAATTCGGGAGAACCAAATAATCTTGACGGCGGCAGCAATCTGCACGATCGGCGAATTATCCGGTGAGATCGTTTAACAAAGATATGACGAGCTGCAGACGCATCTACGCGCGGCATCTGCGGCACGCCGTTGCTCCACAGCCTATCCGCAGCATATCCACAGGCCGACTATGCTGGATTCGTGAGCGCGCGCGAGCCACTTGCTGCGCACAAACCCACAGGCCGCTCAGCCGCCGGCCTGGCCGAACACGGTGCGGCATGCTTCGCTCAGGCTGGCGCGGTTGCGGCGCAGGCAGGCTGTGATGGCGCGGACGTTGGGGATCTCGCCGGCGCAGAGCCGGTAGACGTCGGGCGTGCAGGCCCGCCGTTGCTCCTCTGTTCCCTGGGCGTGCGCCGCAGAGGCAAACAGAGTCAGGAACAGCCCGAGCGTCGAGGCGCGATGCGCCCGGCTTTTCACGCCCGCAAACCGCAAGAACCTCGCCTTCATGACCCATCTCCCGTTCTGCCCTGCCCGCCCCGGCCTGAATTGGCCGGTTGCGCAGGGGTAGGAGAATTAAACCGCCGCGGATGTGATCTCCTTCACACAGACGGCGCTCGGCAGGAACCTAAGGTTCGCGCGGGGATTTTCATGAATCGCTAACCAATCGGGACCTGATCGCCGGATCGTTAAAATGCGAACGATCGGCTCAATCGGGAAACAAACCGTCTTTGCGACAGTGCGCCATCCGCGGTCCGGAGGGTGTGATGAGCGAAGCCGAATTCAACTTGCTGCTGGATGCCGTCCAGGACGCCATGGTCCATGAAGATCCGGCGTTCGCGTCGGAGGAGGATTTCGTGCCCCGCTCGTGGACGTACGCCGCAACGCCCAAGGCCGCCAACGATAACGAGGGCGCCTGGCCTCTCCTGCCCTTTCCCGAGGGCTGGTACGCGGCCTGCTGAGGCCATCTTCACAGTGAACGGATGCGCCCGCGCTTAGCGGGCGTTTTGCTATGGTCCCTACGCCGACAACCCGGCGCGGCCGCGATCAGCTCTTGACGCGGTCCCCGTTGTCCTGCGGCGTTAGGTCGGCTGCGGCCGACGGAAAGATGCTGTCGTAGATCGCGCGGGCCTCGCGAATGAGGCGAGCCCGCTCCAGCTCGGATTTCGGGACAAATCGGACGATTTCGCTCACCTGCTCTCCAGCGCTCGAACGGGAAATGCATCACTTCGCTGATGCGAAGACTATGCCAGCGGGGCTGAATGGCGGATTTCCGCCAGGCCCCGGGCAAACCCGGTGTCCGCGGCCAGCGGCAGCGCCTGCGCGCGACCAATGGCGCCCGCGACGCAATCGAATATTTGCTGAAATATCAAGAGGTTGTGATGGAGGCCACGTCGGGACTCGAACCCGAGTAAACGGTTTTGCAGACCGGCGCGTAACCACTCCGCCACGTGGCCCCAACGAGGGCGGATCGTTACCTGAGATCAACGGGTTAGGCAACTGCCGTCGGGCCGCCTTGGAGCACAGTTCTGAAATGCCAATTCCGCAGCAGTTCTGAAATGCATGTGCGCGCTTCGTTCTTGCGCAGCCTGCGGCGGCGTGATTTGGCAGGGCGATGACCGACGATCTCTCCATGCGCCGGAACGTCATTGGCGGCGAAACCGCACCGGATGACTACGACGTAATCTGGGACGAGCTCACGATCGGCCGCATCTTCAAGCAGGTCGGTGCCGGCACCGCCTTGATCAGATGGCCCGACGCCACGAAAATGTTTGAGCCTTCCTGAAGCGTCGTCGCAATCAGGGTCCAGACGATCAGGCCGACGGCGAAGGGCGGCAGAAAGCTCGTGACGTCCTGCTTGAACAGTGCCGCATAGACCGTACCGACGCTGGCAGCGAAATGTCCATCAGGGCGAGCGTGCCCCAACGATCGAACCGCGCCGCGTGGCCAAGGATCTCCTTCGCTGCAAGCTGAATTCGACGGCCCCTTCCGCTCCCGGCGCTGCGACAGGATAGCAGATCGCGGCCTGTTGGCCGATCGTCTCTATC
Organism: Bradyrhizobium sp. LM2.9; assembly: GCF_054056555.1. NCBI lineage: Bacteria > Pseudomonadati > Pseudomonadota > Alphaproteobacteria > Hyphomicrobiales > Nitrobacteraceae > Bradyrhizobium > Bradyrhizobium sp. LM2.9. The sequence goes on along the minus strand of NZ_JBSRYJ010000002.1, from coordinate 1,990,517 downwards.
TGTCCGTCCCTCGCGGGGCAATCGACCGTACGAATGATCCAGGCCGAAGTCAGGCTCGCTTGCCCCGCCGGACACCGCGCCGCCGGTCCTTGGCCACCGGCTTTGGCGCCAATTCGGGCATCTCGGTCTGGACCTCGCGGTAGCGTGTTAACATCCGTTCAAAACTGGCATTGAGCGTCTCGGCGATGTCGGGGCGCTTCTCCAGACCGGAGAAGATCGTCGCGGCGGCCTCGATGGTCGACAGTCCGTCCTTCCGCGGCTCCTTGCGCAGGCGCCCGTAGCGCGAGGGGGCGGCCGGATTAAGGATGACACGCTGGCATTTCAGCATCCAGGGGTTGCGCCACCACAGCGCCTTGGCTTGGCTCCAGGTGCCGTCCAGCAGCACCACGCCTTCGAGCTTGCCGAGGAGCGCTCGCTGGTTGTCCGCGACCTCGCCCTTGCGGTTGAGCGCCAGGATTTCGCCCTCGGCCCCGAGATCGGCGGCGTGCGCCGAGCCGAGATAGAGCACGGCCCAGTGCGAGGCGTTCTCGATCGGTTGCCCCAGCGCCTTGGACAGGCTCGGCCAGGACAGCCCGACGCGCAAGGTGGCATCGGCGAAATGCTTCGCAAGCAGCCGGGCGGTTCCGAGTGCCCTGTCCTGCTCCTGCGGATGCTGCAGGATCAGGAGCCCAAGGCGGTTCTTAAGCGGCGTGACGCTGTCGCAGATGCACAGCGGCATCGGCTTCTGGCAGTGCGGGCATTCAGGGATCGGATCGGCCGGCGTGGCGGCGGTGAAGTTCGACATGGCCGCCGCTATACGCTTTGCTCGGCAGTTCAACAACCTGCCTATTCAGCCGGCGCGGCCAGCGGGCGCGGCTCGGAGCGCCGGCGCAGGCGGTCGATCAGCAGGTAGATCACGGGCGTGGTGTAGAGTGTCAGGATCTGGGAGACGAACAGCCCGCCGATGATGGTGATGCCGAGCGGACGGCGCAGCTCCGTGCCGGGGCCGGTCGCGACCACCAGCGGAATGCCGGCGAACAATGCCGCCATGGTCGTCATCAGGATCGGGCGGAAGCGCGCCTGGCAGGCCTCGAAGATCGCCTCCGCCGAGGACAGGCCGCGCTGGCGCTCGGCGTCGAGCGCGAAATCCACCATCATGATGCCGTTCTTCTTGACGATGCCGATCAACAGGATGATGCCGACGAAGGCGATCACCGTGAGCGGCGTATTCGTGATCTGAAGTGCAAGAAGAGCGCCGAGGCCCGCCGAGGGCAGCGTCGAGATGATCGTGAGCGGATGGGCGAGGCTCTCGTAGAGCACGCCGAGCACGATATACATCGCCACCAGCGCGCCGAGGATCAGGAGCGGCTGGCGGCCGCTGGTCTTGGCGAAATCGCCGGCATTGCCGTCAAAACTGCCGCGGATGCCCTCCGGCATGTGCAATTCCTCGACCGCGCGCTGGATGTTTTGCGTTGCGGCCTGGATCTGCACGTCCGGCAGCAGGTTGAACGACACCGTAGTCGATGGGAACGACTGCGAATGATAGACCGCGAGCGCGGCGAGCCCGCGCGTCGCATGCACCACGGCCGACAGCGGCACCTGCGCATCGCCCGCGCCGGCGACATAGATGCGTTCGAGGTTGGACGGGTCGACCTGGAATTTCGGATCGATCTCCAGCACGGTCATGTACTGGTTGCGCTGGGTGTAGATAATCCCGATCTGCCGCTGCGAGAAGGCGTTGTTGAGCGCGTTGTCGATGTCCTGGACACGGACGCCGAGCGCCGAAGCCTTCTGGCGGTCGATGGACAGGGTCAGTTGAAGTCCACCGGGATCGCGGTCGCTGGAGATATCGGTGATGCCCTCCACGCTCTCCATGCGCTTGGCCACAATGGGAGCCCACTTCTGCAACAGGCCGAGATCGGTGCTGCTCAGCGTGTACTGATAGTCGGAATCGCTCTGTCGGCCGCCGGCGCGCACGTCCTGGGCGGCGAACATGAAGAGGCGGATGCCGGGCACCGGGTACAGGGCGCGCCTGAGACGGTCGATCACCACCTGGGTCGAGACGTGGTCGCGCTCCTCCGGCGGCTTCAGGCTGATGTACATGATGCCGCGATTGGATGTCGCGCCGCCCGGCCCGCCGCCGCTGCCGACGGTCGAGCCGATGCCGGCCACGGCCGGGTCCTGCATCACGATGTCGGCGAGCCGCTGTTGCAGGCTCAGCATCGACTGGAACGAGATGTCTGCCGAGGCGCGCGTCGCGCCGATGACGAAGCCGGAATCGTCGGTCGGGAAATAGCCCTTGGGGATCTTGATGTAGAGCGTGATTGTGAGGCCGATGGTGGCGAAGAACACCAGCAGCGTCAGCAGCGGATATTCGAGAACAGTGCGCAGGGTGCGGGTATAGAATGCGACGATGCGCGACAGCGAGCCTTCGATGATGCGGTCGAACAGGGTCGCCGTCCCGGACGTGGCCTCCCGGATGTAATGCGCGCAGATCATCGGCGTCACCGTGAGCGACACCAAGGTCGAGACCAGGATCGCGAAGGTCAGCGTCAGCGAGAACTCGCGCAGCAGCCGGCCCACGATGCCGTCCATGAAGATCAGCGGCGTGAAGGCCGCGATCAGCGACAGGCTGATCGACACCACGGTGAAGCCGATCTGCCGGGCCCCGTCCAATGCCGCCTGGAGCGGCCGCATGCCGTGCTCGAGATTGCGGTACATGTTCTCGATCATGACGATGGCGTCATCGACCACGAAGCCGACGGAGATCGCCAGCGCCATCAGCGACAGATTGTCGATCGAGAAGCCCGCGACCCACATGCCGGCGCAGGTCCCGGCCAGCGCCAGCGGCACGGAGATTCCAGCCGCGATCGTCGGGGTGAGGCGTCGCAGGAACACGAACACGACGACCATCACCAGGATGGCGGTCGCGAGCAAGGTCCACTGCATGTCGAGCACGCTGGCGCGGATCGTGCTGGTGCGATCGACCAAAGTGGAAATATCGACGCCGGCCGGGATCCATTGCTTCAACTCGGGGATCAGCGCCTTCACCCGGTCGACGGTGTCGATAACGTTGGCATCGCCCTGCTTGGTGATCTGGATCAGCACCGCTGGCTGCTTGTTGAACCAGGCGATCGAGCGGGCGTTGCGGACGCCGTCCTCGATGTCGGCGACGTCGGCCAGCCGGACGAAATTGCCGTTCGAGCTCTTGATGACGATGTCGCGGAACTCTTTCGCCGTCCGCATCTGCTTGTTGAGCGACAGCGTCTCGCTCTGGCGCTCGCCGTTGAAGATGCCGACGGGACCGAGCGGGTTGGCATTGATGATCGCAGTCCGCACGTCGTCGGTGGCGATGCCGGCGTTGGACAGCGCGACGGGGTTGAGCTGCACCCGCACCGCTGGCTGATCGGCGCCGGAAACCGTGACGTCGCCGACGCCCGGCACCTGCGAGATGCGCTGCGCCAGCACCGTATCGGCGACGTCGTAGATCGCGCTCGCCGACAGCGTCTTCGAGGTCAGCGCCAGCACGAACACGGGGGCGCCGGCGGTGTTGGCCTTGCGGAAGCGCGGCAACGTCGGCAAGTCGCTCGGCAGGTCGACCAGCGATGCGTTGATCGCCGCCTGCACGTCGCGCGCGGCCTTGTCGATGTTGCGGCCGATGTCGAACTGGAGCTGGATGTTGGTGGTGCCGAGCGACGACGTCGAAGTGATCTGGTTGATGCCCGCGATCTCGCCGAGCCGGCGCTCCAGCGGCGACGCAACCGTCGCGGCCATCACGGAGGGGTCGGCGCCCGGACGGCTGGCCGAGACGAAGACGGCGGGGAAATCGACATTCGGGACCGAGGCGACGGGAAGGAACTCGTAGGCGACCCCACCCAGCAGGAACAACCCGATCGACAGCAGCGTGGTCGCGACCGGGCGGCGGATGAAGGGCTCCGAGATCGATGCCATCACTGCATCCCCTCGGTCGCGCCCGCGACGGGCGGGCCGCCGGATTCCGCCGGCGGCAGCGCCTGCTCGAGGCGGCGGTTGATGCGGTCGAGCGCGAGGTAGATCACCGGCGTGGTGTAGAGCGTCAGCAACTGGCTCAGCAGCAAACCGCCGATGATGGAGATGCCGAGCGGAAAGCGCAGTTCGGCGCCGGTGCCGCTCTCGATCGCCAGCGGCAGCGCGCCGAACAGCGCGGCCAGCGTCGTCATCATGATCGGGCGGAAGCGCAGCAGGCAAGCCTGCACGATCGCCTCGTTCGGCGACATCCCTTGCCGGCGCTCGGCCTCGAGCGCGAAGTCGATCATCATGATCGCGTTCTTCTTGACGATGCCCATCAACAGGATGATGCCGATCAGGCCGATCACCGAGAGGTCCTGCCCGCACAGCATCAGCGCCAGGATCGCGCCGACGCCGGCTGACGGCAGCGTGGACAGGATCGTGATCGGGTGGATGTAGCTCTCATAGAGCACGCCGAGCACGATGTAGATCGTGATCACCGCGGCGAGCAGCAGCCAGGGCTGGCCGGCAAGCGCCTTGGAGAATTCCGCGGCGTCGCCGGCATAGACGCCGACGATGCTGTTGGGCATCTCGATCCGAGTCTCGATGGTCTTCACGGCCTCGACGGCATCGCCGAGCGCCGCGCCCGGCGCGAGGTTGAAGCTGAGCGAGATCGACGGGAATTGCGCCTGGTGCGAGATCGCCAGCGGTGCGGTGGTCCGGGTCAGCGTCGCGACGGCGGACAGCGGCACCTGCGCGTTGGGCGCGCCGGCGGTCGCGCTCGCCCCGCCCGGCAGATAAAGCTTCGACAGGATCGAGGGATCGCGCTGGTACATCGGCAGCGCTTCCAGCACCACGCGGTACTGGTTGGCCTGGCCGTAGATGGTCGAGATCTGGCGCTGCGCGAAGGCGTCGTTGAGCGTGTCGGTGATGCCCTGCAGGCTGACGCCAAGCTGGCCGGCCCGCGTGCGGTCGACAGTGAGCTGCGCCCGCAATCCGCCTTCCTGCGCCTCCGAGGAGACGTCGCGGAACAGCGGATCGCGCCGCATCTCGGCGACCAGCTTGCGCGCCCATTCCGACACCAGCGCCGCGTCGGTGCCGGTCAGCGTGTACTGGTATTGCGAGCGGCTCGACTGGGTCGAGATCTGCACGTCCTGCACCGGCTGGAAATAAACGGTCATGCCGGGGATGCCTGATACCGTCTCCTTCAGCCGGGCGATAACCGCGCTGACATCGTCGCGCCGCTCGCCACGAGGTTTCAGCGTCATGACAAGTCGTCCGACATTGGTGGTCGGGTTGACCGAGCCGGCGCCAATGACCGAGACCACGCCGGTCACATCAGGGTCGGCCTTGATGGCGTCGGCGGCCTCGCCCTGCCGCTTCTGCATCTCCGCGAACGACACGTCGGCACCGGCTTCCGTCACCGCCGTGATCGAGGCGGTGTCCTGCAGCGGCAAAAAGCCCTTCGGCGCGACGACGTAGAGAACCAGGGTTGCCACCAGCGTAGCAAAAGTCACGACCAGCGTAGCGCGCTGACGTTCCAGCACCCACAGCAGCGTCCGGTGATAACCCTCGACGGTCCGGTCGATGAAGCGGCTGATCGCAGCCAGTCCCGGTACCGCCAGTTCCTCATGAGCGTGCTTGAGCAGCCGCGAGCACATCATCGGCGTCAGCGTCAACGAGACCACGGCCGAGGTCACGACCGCGATCGTCAGCGTCAGCGCGAATTCGCGGAACATGCGACCCACAAGGCCCGACATGAACAACAGCGGGATGAACACCGCGATCAACGACACCGTCAGCGAGATCACCGTGAAGCCGATTTCGCTGGCGCCCTTGAGCGAAGCCTCCATCGCGCCGTCGCCGTTCTCCATGTGACGGACGATGTTCTCGATCATCACGATGGCATCGTCAACGACGAAGCCGGTGCCGATCGTGAGCGCCATCAGCGACAGATTGTCGAGGCTGAAGCCGGCGAAATACATGATGCCGAAGCTGGTGATCAGCGACAGCGGCAGCGCTACGCCGGCGATCAGCGTGGCGCGTAGCGAGCGCAGGAACAGCAGCACCACCAGCGTCACCAGCACGACGCTCAGCATCAGCGTGAACTGCACGTCGCGGACCGAGGCACGGATGGTGACGGTGCGATCGGAGACGATGGTGAGGTTCACCCCGGCCGGAATAGCGCGCTGGACCTTTGGGATTTCCGCGCGGATCTGGCTGACGACGTCGATCACATTGGCGCCGGGCTGACGCTGGATGTCGATAATGACGGCAGGCGAACCCTGGTACCAGCCGCCGGTGCGGTCGTTCTCCAGCCCGTCGACGATCTGCGCGACGTCGGCGATGGTGACAGGCGAGCCGTTGCGGTACGCGATGATCACAGGCTTGTAGGCGTCGGCGGCGGCGATCTGGTCGTTGGCGGCGATGATGTAGGATTGCTGCGCGCCGTCGAGCGAGCCTTTCGGCCCGCTCGGCCCCGAGACGTTGGCATTGGCGATCGCGGTGCGCAGATCCTCCATGGCGATGCCATAGGCAGCCATCCGCGCGAGATCCGCCTGGATGCGGACCGCGGGCTTCAGCCCGCCGAGCACCGAGACCCGTCCGACGCCGGAGATCTGGCTCAAACGTTGCGCCAAAAGCGTGTCGGCGATGTCGCTCATCGCCCGCATCGAGATCGTGTCGGAGCGAAGCGCCAAAGTCATCACCGGCGCATCGGCCGGATTCACCTTGGCGTAGGTCGGCGGATAAGGCAGCGTTTTTGGCAAGACGCCGGCCGCGGCATTGATCGCGGCCTGAACATCCTGGGTCGCGCCGTCGATGTCGCGGTTGAGATCGAACTGGAGCGATATCTGGCTGACGCCGAACGAGCTCGTCGAGTTCATCGCCGACAGCGACGGGATCTGGCCGAGCTGCCGCTCCAGCGGCGCGGTGATCAGCGAGGCGATCACGTCGGGGCTCGCGCCCGGCAACTGCGTCGTCACCTGCACGGTCGGGAAATCGACCTGCGGCAACGCAGAGACCGGCAGCGCGAAATAGCCCAGCAGCCCGCCGATCAGAAGCGCGATGCCGAGCAGCGAGGTCGCGATCGGCCGTCGGATGAAGGGTTCGGAGACGCCCATGGGATACGCCTGCCGCTCAGGCGGCTGTTGTCGGGATCATGGCTGCTTGGCTCCACTTCCCGATGCTCCCGGCCCTGGTGCCGGTCCGGTCTGGCCCTTCTGGTCGCCTTCGCTGCTCTTCCGCTTGGCGCGAAACTCGCCGTCCTTGCCTTGTCCGTCCTTCTGGCCGTCTTTTGCACCATCCTTCTTCTGACCATCCGGCCCGCGCGAGCGCTTGCGCGGTGCGAGATCGGCCGACGGGGTCTGGTCGTCGCGGCCGATGACCACCTTGGAGCCGTCGGACAGATTGGCAAAGCCCGTGGTGACGACCTTGTCGGTCGCCGACAGGCCGCTCGCAATGACGGCGTCATGCTCGTTCTGCTGTGTCACCGTCACGGGCTTGGCCGAGACGACATTGTCCTCGCTGATGACATAGCTGAAGGTGCCGATCGGTCCGCGCTGCACGGCCGAGGTCGGCACCACCAGTGCCTGCATCAAGGTCTCGACCTTGAGGCGGACATTGACGAACTGGCCCGGCCAGACCTGGTAATTGGCGTTGGGGAATTCGGCCTTGAGCTTGAGCGTGCCGGTGGTCTGATCGACCTGGTTGTCGATGCCTGTGAGCTTGCCGCTGTCGATCACGGTGATGCCGTCATTGCCGAATACGTCGACCGCAAGCGTGCCCTTCGACGCGGCCGCGTTGACCCGCATGATCTGCTGTTGCGGCAGGCTGAACCACACCGCGATCGGCTGCAATTGCGTGATGACGACGAGGCCCGTGATGTCGGAGGCGTGGATGATGTTGCCCTGGTCGACCTGGCGCAGGCCGGCTCGACCCGAGAGCGGCGCCACGATCTTGGTGTAGCTCAGCGTCGCCGCTGCATTGTCGATCGCGGCCTGGTCGGCCTTCACCAGCGCCTCGGTCTGTGCGACCAGTGCGCGCTGGGTGTCGGCTTGCTGCTTGGAGCCGGCGTTGGACGCAGCCAACTGCTCGTAGCGTGTGAGGTCGATACGCTGGTTGGCGAGCTGGGCCTGGTCCTGCGCCTTCTTGGCAACGACCTGGTCATACGTCGCCTGATAGAGCGCCGGGTCGATCTCGCCAAGCACGTCGCCCTTCTTGACCTCCTGGCCTTCCGTGAAGTTGACCGCGATCAGCTTGCCGTCGACCTGCGAGCGCACGGTCACGGTGTTGAGTGCGCGGATCGCGCCGACGCCGTCGAGATAGACAGGAACGTCCTGGACTCGCGGGCTCGCCGCCAGCACCGGCACCGGCAGATCGGGCCGCTGGTTGCGGTTGTTCGCCTGCGGCTGCTGATGCGTAGCGGTCCAGCCGAGATAGCCAAGCCCGCCGAGGATCGCGAGCGTGATCAGGGTCATGACGAAGCCGCGGCCACGCGACCTTTTCGCCGTCCCTTCTTTCGCGCCTTGCTTCGTGTCCGGCTTAAAGAGCATTGACCGGTTTCTCCATCCTCGGCTCCCAGCCGCCGCCGAGCGCCTGATACAGGCTGACGATAGCAAGAAGCCGGGCAAGTTGCGCCTGCGACAGCGCGTCTTCCGCCTGAAACAGGGTCAGTTGGGTATTGAGCACGGTCACGATGTCGGCAGTGCCGGCGCGCAATTGCTGCTCGGAGAGATCGAACGCGCGGCGCGAGGCGGTCAGGACATCACGCTGCAATTGCAGCTTGATCGTAGTCTGCTTGATCGAGAACAGCGCATTGTCGACATCGGCAAACGACTGGATGATGGTCTTGCGGTAGGTCTGGAGCAATTCGTCCTGCCGCGCCTTGGCAAATTCGAAATTGCCGAGGATCTTGCCGCCGTCGAAGATCGGCTGCGCCGCGCTGCCGACGAGCTGGAAGAACGCCGCATGCGGCTGGAACAGCGACACCAGCGCTGAACTCTGATAGCCGCCATTGCCGGTGAGCTGGATGGTCGGAAAGAACTGCGCACGGGCATTGCCGATGTTCGCGGTGGCCGAGGCAAGCTGCGCCTCCTGACGTCGAATATCCGGCCGCTGCGTCAGAAGCTCCGACGGCAGGCCGGGCGTGACGCGCGGGATCGCGATGTTGTTCAGGGAGCCGCCGAGCACACGCACGCTCTCCGGCGGCCGCGACACCAGCACCGCGAGCGCGTTGACGTTCTGGTCCAGCGTCTGCCGCAGCGGCGGCACCAGCGCCTTCTGGTTGGCGAGCACGCTCTCCTGCTGTGCGACGTCGAGATCGGTGCCGGTGCCGGCCTTGCGGCGCTCACGGATGGCATCGAGGATGCGCTGGGCGCTCGCAATGTTGCGCTGGGCGGTGCGAAGGCGGTCCTGCGAGGCCAGCACCTGGAAATAGGCATTGGCGACACCTGCCAGCGTCGTCAGCGCGACGACGTCGCGGTCGAAGCGGTTGGCGTTGGCGGTCTCTTCGGCCGTTTGCAGCGCATCGCGGTTCTGGCCCCAGAAGTCGAGCTGGTAGCTCGCGCTGAGCGAGGCCGAGTAGTTGACGACCTCGCGGCCGCCATTGGTGAGACCGGAGGACGACGAGCCCGAGGTGCGCGAATAGGTCTCCGACCCGCCCCCTGACAGGCTCGGCAGCAGTGCCGCGCCCGCTTGCCGCGCCTGAGCGTCGGCCTGGACGATGCGCGCGACGGCGGCGGCGATGTCGAGGTTGACGGTGTGCGCCTCCTCCATCAGTTGCGTCAGCTCCGGCGAGCGGAAGCCGCGCCACCAATCCAGCGTGGGCGGCGCATCGGCCTTGCCGGCGTATTTGTACTGCGTGGGAACGTCGAGCGCCGGATCCGGTAGATCCTGCGTCAGCACGCAAGCGCCCGAACCGGCGGCGAGGCAAAGCACTGCAAGCCAGCGCGTCGCGCGCCGCGTCCGGGACGCGGAACCTGGAGACCGCCACACGGCGATCGCAGGAACATCCTGTGTCACATCCACCCCCCGCCGGGCAGATCGAGCCGCCACCGCGACGGATTAGCCGATTCGCGGCGGGACAGTCGGGGGTCTCTGGATAACTCGTTCACAGCGGTGATGCTTTCTGCGGAACCGGACACCCATCCTAGCCGGGCGCGGAACAGCGGGACAGTCCCGCAGTTGCGAGATGGCCGCCAAAATGCGACGATTCCAAAACTATGAAAATATAAAAGTCACTGTCCTGCAGGTGTTTCTCGAATTCCAAAGCCATTCCGGAGCGCGTTCAAGCTTACCAAGATTTCATGTGATATTGCCGCCACACCGATGCCAATCCCCTCAATCCGCCCGCACCGCTCGCGATGCGGCTTCAGCGCAGTCCAGAAGCCAGGCCGGACCAGTCGACGAAGTCGATTGTCGAAAACGAATAGGCATCCGTCGCGCAAGATATGTCTGCCGCCTTCCGCACGTTATCCACGCTCGCAGACATCGACGCGTCCCGGCCAAAGGCCAGGATGGGTCGTGAGAGTGCTGACGACGACCGTTTTTTTCCATGCCCTGGCAGAGACCGGCCATATCCTCCTAACGAATCCCGCCAACTAGCCCGGCATCATCCTCGGCGATTGCTCCATCGAAAAATGTCACTGCTTCGGCGGGCACTTCCGCTTGTTTCGCCGCAGCGCAAAAGCCTTCCCCTTTTGCCTCCCAAGCACTAGGTTCTGGCCAACCTGATCAACCCCTTTGCCAGTGATTTCCCCTGACATGACCATCAAAAACGACGTTGTCGAAGCCATCGGCAACACCCCGCTGATCAAGCTCAAGCGTGCTTCCGAACTGACCGGATGCACCATCCTGGGCAAGGCCGAGTTCATGAATCCCGGCCAGTCGGTCAAGGACCGCGCCGGCAAATGGATGATCCTGGAGGCGGAGAAACGCGGCGAGCTCAAGCCGGGGGGCCTCGTGGTGGAAGCGACGGCCGGCAACACGGGCATCGGGCTTGCGGTCGTCGCGAGCGCCCGCGGCTACCGTACGCTGATCGTGATCCCGGAAACGCAGAGCCAGGAGAAGAAGGACTTTTTGAAGCTGTGCGGCGCCGAGCTCCTGGAATCGCCGGCCCTGCCCTATTCCAATCCGAACAACTACCAGCACGTCGGCCGCCGTCTCGCCGACGAACTGCGCAAGACCGAGCCTAATGGCGTGCTGTTCGCCGACCAATGGAACAACCTCGACAATGCGAAGGCGCATTACGAGTCCACCGGCCCCGAGATCTGGGACCAGACCGGCGGCAAGGTCGACGGTTTCGTCTGCTCGGTCGGCAGCGGCGGCACGCTGGCCGGCATCAGCCGCTATCTGAAAGAGAAGAGCAAGGACGTCAGGATCGCCTGCGCTGATCCGCATGGCGCCGGCATGTATGAGTATTTCAGAACGGGCGATGCCAAGGCGACGCCGGGCGGCTCGATCACCGAAGGCATCGGCCTCAACCGGGCGACCGCAATCGTCGAAAGCGCGAAGGTCGATGACGCCTATCTCATTCCCGATGCCGAAGCGGTGACGGTGATCTACGAACTACTCCAGCACGAAGGCCTGTGTCTCGGCGGCTCCACCGGCATCAATATTGCCGGCGCGATGCGTCTTGCAAAGCAGCTCGGACCGGGCAAGACGATCGTCACCGTGCTCTGCGATTCCGGCAGCCGTTACCAGTCGAAGCTGTTCAACGCGGACTTCATGCGCGCCAAGAACCTTCCGGTGCCGGAATGGCTGGAGAAGCGCAGCAACATCAAGCTACCGTTCGTCTAGCCCCAGGTCGATCGCGACGATCCCTGCGACACCCGCGCGAGACGCTCGTTCGATAGCGAGGGCCTGACCTCGCGCGTGCGCGGCGGGAGGGGAGCGCCGTAGGAGCCCTCGCTGTCGCCGGTCGGCCAGAACATGAGCGCGAGCATCAGTACGAGGTTGACGAGCGCGCCGACCGCCGTTGCCTGGTGCTCCCGCCCGATCGCCCAGGCCGGAAACCGGCCCGCGACGACATGATCGACGATCATGAGCGCGAACCAGGCCGGGACCACGCAGACCGGATCCCAGCCGATGTCGCGGATGCGCATCGATTGCAGCGTGAAGGTCGCCACTCCGAAGAAGACGATCGCAGCGATGATCGCCCAGCTCCTGGTGAGGTCTTCCGGCCGGATCGCACTGGGCGAGGTGCTGCGCAGCACGGCCATTGCGATCGCAAAGCAGATCGCCGTCATCACGATCGCAAGCGCGACCGAGGCGAGGAAGAAATGCAGCCGCCCGAGCCGGGCGTTCAAGCCGAAGACGAAACCGAGCATTGGCGCACCCTTTTGGCGCCATAGGCACAGAAACAGCTTTCCGAGCCGTGAACCGGCGCGCCCGTACGCCAGCTCATGGTTTCCGGACGACTAAGCTGGCCTGCGCGATTTGATGCTTCGCCGCGGACGGCAGGGTCAGGCGCCCTCGCCAACCTTCGAAGCCGAGGCACAATAGTCGTGCCAGAACTTGCGATAACCCGCCTCGACCCTTTGCGTGTAGATTTCGACATTGCCGGCGGGCGAACTCGCGATCCGAGCCGGCAACTCCGCGCGCAACTTCGCCAGATGCGCCGGCTGTGTCGCATATCGGCAGGCGATTGCGGCATAGCCGTCGTCGTCCTCTGCGACCCAGTCGTCGAGACCGACGGCAGCCACGATCGAGCCGCCGGCGCGCGACGAGGCGCCGTTGCCGAGCTTGGCCACGACGGGCACGCCCGCGTAGAGCGACTCCCAGGTGCTGACGCCACCGTTTTGCGGGAACGTATCGAGCGATATGTCGACATTCGCAAACGCCAGCAGATGCTCATGACGCGGGGTAGAGCCCAGGCAGATGACATTTTCTTCGGCAATGCCCCGTGCCACGAACCGCGCGACCAGGCTGTCGCGCAGCAAGGGATCGTCGAGTAGAGTATGCTTGATGATGATCCTCGATCCGGTCACCGCTCGCATCACTTTCGACCACACGCGGATGGCCTCGTCCGAGATCTTGTAGATGCGGTTGAACACGCCGAAAGTCACATAGCCGTTGCGGAGCATGGGAAGCTCCGAAGGCGGCACGTCCAGGATCGGATCGGTCGTGATCAGACACGGCAGATCATGAACCTTTTCGGCCAGCAGATGGCGCGCCGACGGCGGAATGAAAATCGGATCCGCAAGCAAATAGTCCATGGTCTGAAGCCCGGTCCCGGTCGCATGTCCGAAACCGGTGACCTGGACGGGAGCCGGCTTCCGCGCGAAAACAGGGAGCCTGTTCCCGGTCGAATGCCCCGAGACATCGATCAGGATATCGACCTTGTCGGCTTGAATGCGATCGGCCAGCTCGTCGTCCGAAAGCTGCCAGGCGTCGACCCAGACGTCCGCCGTCGACTTGAATTGGGCGGTCATCTCGTCTCGTAACGGCGAGCACGAGTAGCAGACGATCTCGAACCTGGCGTGATCATGATGGCGCAGCACCGGCAGCAGGCCGAACGCCGCCGAGTGGTACCAGAACTCGGCAGCGACATATCCGATTACGATCCTTCTGTCCGGATCGAGGTGCCGGGGTGAGAGCTTCCTTTGCGGCAATCTGGCGCCGATCGCGTCCCACCAATGTTTTCGCGCGGCCTGCTGGACCGCGAAATCGGCATCGGAGAGAAAGTCCAGAAAGTAGATCTTCCGCGCGATCAGGTCCGCATGATCAGGCGCCATTGCCAGCGCGGCCTCGAGATGTTCGATCGCGGATGCGATCTCACCCTGTTGTGCAAAACAGGCGCTCAGCAGCGTCATCGCGATCGCGGAGCGCGGATTTTCCTCGAGCAAGGTCGTGCAGGCCAGGATCGCCTGCGCCGTATTCCCTGCGTTGAGCGAGACTTTCGCCTTCCCTTCCAAGGCCACCTCGAGCTTGGGCGAAAGCGCAAGTGCTGCATCAAAATCCGCGGCCGCCCGTTCCGACCGCGACAGCTCGAGATTGAGCCGTCCGCGGTGTGCCAGGGCCTTGGCCGAATTGGGCCTGATCGTGAGCGCCGCTGCGAGCGCGGCTTCCGCCTCATCGTAGTGCTTGAGGTCAATGCTGACCGTGCCTTTGCCGACGAGCGCTTCCGCGTGACGGGGCTGAAACAACAAGGCGCGATCGAAACTTTGCTTGGCGCGGTCGAACCGGTGCAGCGCCAGCTCGGCAATGCCACGGTTGCAAAGCGCGTCGGCAAAGTCCGGCTTCAGCGCAATGGCGCGATCGTACAGTTCGATGGCCTGTTCGGGCAGGCTCAAGTGGAGCAAGGTATTGCCAAGGCTGGTGAGGGCCAGCACGAAATTCGGCTTCAGCGCGATCGCCTTCTCCTGACATGCGCGGGCTGCCTCAAATTGCCTGAGGTCCAGGAGCACGGTCGCGAGATTGTTGTAGGCCTCGTGCGAACGCGGATCGATCGCGATCGCACGCTCGAGCAGCTGTCGCGCCTCCTCGATGCGCCCGCCATGACGCACGCACAGGCCGAGCAGGTGAGTGGCGTCGAAATGATCGGGCACAGCTTGCAGGATCTGGCGGCAGAGAGCATCCGTCTCCGCATATCGGCCCTGGCCATAGGCGCTCGCCGCAGCGGCGATGATGGTGTCCGCCTGCTTCTTCAATTTCTTCTGCAATCGCGCGTTCTGGAATGCGCGCGCGCCGGCGCCGCTGCTCTGCAAGGTATCTCTCCGGAGGATGGCCCGGGAAGAGTCTAGCTGATTCGCAAGCGTCACCGGCCGATCAGCCCGCCCGGCAACATCCGGGATTTCCGGTTGTCAGCGCAGGAACTGGCTCAGGAACAGCTTCGTGCGGGCTGCCTACGCAACGTCGCCGCCTTCGGAGGCGGCGGCACAATAGTCGCGCCAGAACTGGCGATAGCCCGCCTCGACCTCACGCGTGTAGATTTCGACATTGCCGGCGGGCGAAGCTGCGATCTGGGCCGGCAACTCGGCACGCAGCTTCGCCAGATGAGAGGGCTGCGCCGCGTATCTGCAGGCGATCTCGGCGTAGCCCTCGTCATCCTCGGCGACCCAGTCGCCGAGACCGACGGCAGCCACGATGGAGGCGCCGGCGCGCGAGGAGGCCCCGTTGCCGAGCTTGGCTACGACTGGAACGCCCTTGTAGAGCGATTCCCAGGTGCTGATGCCGCCATTCTGCGGGAACGTATCGAGGGAAATATCGACCTTGGCAAAGGCCAGCAGATGGTCGTTGCGCGAGGTCGAGCCCATGCAGGTAATATTCTCTTCGGCAATGCCCAGTGCCACGAAACGCGCGATCAGGCTATCGCGCAGCAAGGGATCGTCGAGCAGACCGTGCTTGAGGATGATCTTGGATCCCGGCATCTCTCGCATCACGCGCGACCAGACACGGATCGCAGCATCCGATATCTTGTAGATGCGGTTAAACACACCGAAGGTAACGTAGCCGTTGCGAAGCATCGGAAGCTCGGAGGGCTGCAGATCCGAGACCGGCTCAATCGTGATCAGGCACGGCAGATCGTGGATTTTCTCGGCAAACAAATGCCGAACCGAGGGCGGAATGAAAATGGGATCCGCGAGCACATAGTCCATGGTCTGAAGGCCCGTGCCTGTCGCGTGTCCGAAGCCCGTGACCTGGATGGGGGCAGGCTTCCGCGCGAAAACAGGGAGCCTGTTACCGGTCGTGTGCCCCGAAACATCGATCAGGATGTCGACATTGTCCGCCTGAATACGATCGGCCAGTTCGTCGTCCGACAGCTGCCAGGCGTTGACCCAGACGTCCGCCAGTGACTTGAACTTGGCGGTGTACTCATCCTGTGTCGGCCAGCAGTAATAGCAGATGATTTCAAATCGGGCGTGATCATGATGATTCAACACCGGCAGCAAGGTGAGCGCCGCCGAGTGTTGCTGGAATTCAGAGGCAACATAGCCGACCACAATCCGCTTTTGGGGATCGAGCGGCCGCTTCGGCAGTTCCCGTCGCGGCAGCTTGGCGCCGATCAAGTCCCACCAATCTCTTCGCACCGCCTGCTGGACCACGAAATCGGCCTCTGCGCGGTAGTCCTGCAAGAAGATCTTGCCCCTGATCGCTTCCGAATAGTCCGGTCTGATCGCCAGCGCAGCATCGAGATATTCGATCGCGGTGTCGATCTCGCCCTGGTGTGAATAAGCGAATCCCATCAGGGCCACTCCGATCTCGGAGCGCGGATTTTGCTCGATCAAGCTCGTGGCGGCCGCAATGGCCTGCGCGGTCTTTCCCTGCAGGAGGCAGGTCTGTGCCTTGCCCCGGAGGGCCAGTTCGAGCTTGGGCGAAATCGCAAGCGCCGCATCGAAATCCGCGAGCGCCTGGTCCAGGCGCGACAGCTCGAAATGGAGCCGCCCGCGCTGGGCCAGGATTCTCGGCGAACCGGGCTTGATCGCGAGCGCCAGGGCAAACTTGGCCGCCGCCTCGTCGTGGTGCCGAAGCTCCATGCTGACCATGCCCTTGCCGACGATTGCCTCCGCGTGATGCGGCTGAAACAGCAGGGCGCGATCGAAACTGTCCTTGGCGCGCGCGAACTGTCCAATCATCATCTCGACCATGCCGCGATTGCAGAACGCGTCGGCACAGTCCGGCTTGGCTTTGATTGCGCGCTCGTGCAGATCGATCGCTTGTCCGAACAGCCCCAAATGCATCAGCGTGTTGCCGAGATTAGTCAGCGCGACCGCGAAATTCGGTTTCAGCGCGATGGCCCTCTCCTGGCACCGCCGCGCCTCTTCGTAGTTGCCGAGGTCGAAATGCACGGTCGCGAGGTTATTGTGGGCATCGTGCAAACGGGGATCGATGGCAATCACGCGCTCAAGCAGCTCTTGCGCCTCCTCCAGGCGCCGGCCGTCATGCGCGCACATGCCGAGCAGGTGCGTAGCATCGACGTGATCCGGAAGCGCTTTGAGGATCTCACTGCAGAGCGTCTCGGTCTCGGCATATCGGCCCCTGGCCATAGGCGGCCGCAGCGGCGGAGAGGACGGCGTCCGCCTGCTTCATCAATTTCTTCTGCAATCGCGCGTTCTGGAATGCGCGCGCGCCGCCGCCGCTGCTCTGCAAGGTGTCTCTCCGGAGGATGGCCCGGGAAGAGTCTAACTGATTCGCAAGCCCGGCCGGCCGGTCGGCTGGCGCGGTGATACCCCCGGGATTTCCCGGGGCTCAGCGCAGTATCTGGTTCAGGAACCACAATAGTCGCGCCAGAACTGGCGGTAAGCCGCTTCGACCTCGCGCGTGTAGAGTCCGACATTGCCGGCGGGCGAAGCTGCGATCCGAGCCGGCAACTCGGCGCGCAACTTCGTCAGATGAGCGGGCTGTGTCGCATATCGGCAGGCGATTGCGGCATAGCCGTCGTCGTCCTCTGCGACCCAGTCGTCGAGCCCGACGGCAGCCACGATCGACCCGCTGGCACGCGAGGAGGCACCGTTGCCGAGCTTGGCGACGACCGGAACGCCCCCATAGAGCGATTCCCAGGTGCTGACGCCGCCGTTTTGCGGGAACGTATCGAGCGAAATGTCGACCTTCGCAAAGGCCAGCAGATGCTCATGACGCGAGGTCGAGCCCAGGCAGACGATGTTCTCCACGGCAACGCCGCGCGCCACGAAACGCGCGACCAGTCTGCCGCGCAGCAAGGGATCGTCAAGCAGGGTATGCTTGATGATAATCTTCGAACCCGTCACCTCGCGCATCACTGTCGACCACACGCTGATGGCCTCGTCCGAGATCTTGTAGATGCGGTTGAACACGCCGAAGGTTACATAGCCGTTGCGGAGCATCGGAGGCTCCGAAGGCGGCACATCCAGGATGGGATCGATCGTGATCAGGCACGGCAGATCATGAACTTTTTCGGCCAGCAGATGACGAGCCGATTGCGGAATGAAGATGGGATCCGCGAACACATGGTCCATGGTCTGAAGGCCGGTACCGGTGGCGTGTCCGAATCCCGTGACCTGGATGGGGGCGGGCTTGCGGGCGAAGACATGGAGCCTGTTGCCGGTCGAATGCCCGGACACGTCGATCAGAATATCGATCCCGTCGGCCTGGATGCGATCGGCCAGTTCGTCGTCCGAAAACTGCCAGGCGTCGACCCATACGTCCGCCGTCGATCTGAATTTGTCGGTCATCTCGTCTCGTAACGGCGAGCACGAGTAGCAAACGATCTCGAACCTGGCGTGATCATGATGGCGCAGCACCGGTAACAGAGCGAACGCTGCCGAGTGGTTCCTGAATTCGGACGCGACATATCCGATCGAGATCCGCTTGTCCGGATCGAGCTTACGAGGCGACAACGCCCGTTGCGGCAATCTGGCGCCGATCGCGTCCCACCAATGTTTTCGCGCGGCCTGCTGGACCGCAAAATCGGCGTCTGGGAGATAGTCCAGAAGGAAGATCTTGCGCCCGATCAAGTCCGCATAGTCCGGCGCGATTGCCAGCCCAGCGTCGAGATGCTCGTGTAGCGCCGTCGCGATCTCTCCCTGGCTCGCATAGCAGGAAGCCAGAAGCGCAATTCCGATGTCGGACCGCGGATTTCCCTCGAGCAATGTCTGGACGGCCGCCATCGCCTCCGCCGTGTTGCCCTTGAGAATGTTGACTTGCGCTTTTCCCTGCAAGGCCACTTCGAGCCTTGGCGAAAGCGCCAGCGCCGCGTCGAAGTCCGCGAGCGCCTGCTCCAGCCGCGACAGATCGAGATTGAGCCGACCGCGCTGCGCGAGAATCTTCGGTGAATCCGGCTTGATCGCGAGCCCTGCTGCGATGGCGGCGGCCGCCTCTTCGTAGTGCCGGAGCTCGATGCACACCATGCCCTTGCCCGCGATCGCCTCCGCATGACGCGGCTGAAACACCAGAGCGCGATCGAAACTCTCCTTGGCGCGCTCGAACTGGCCCTTGATCAGCTCCGCCATGCCGCGATTGCAGAATGCATCGGCATAGTCCGGCTTCAGCCTGATAGCGCGTTCGTGCAGTTCGATCGCCTGCTCGCCGAGGCCGATGTGCAGCAGCGTATTGCCGAGATTGGTCAGAGCGATCGGAGAATTCGGCTTCAGCGCAATGGCCTTCTCCTGGCATGCGCGGGCGTCCTGAAATTTTTGGAGATTGAAATACACGGCCCCGAGATTGCCATGGGCATCGGGCGAACGCGGATCGAGCGCAATCGCGCGCTCGAGCAGCTGTTGCGCCTCGTCGAGCCGCCCGCCATCATACGCGCGCAGGCCGAGCAGGTGTGCGGCGTCGAAATGATCCGGAACTTCCGTCAGAATCTGACGGCAGAGCGTCTCAACCTCCGCATATCTGCCCTGTCCGAGCGCCTGAACCGCGACGGACATAACCGCGTCCGCCTGCTTCTTCAACTTCTTCTGCAATCGCGCGTTCTGGAATGCGCGCGCGCCGGCGCTGCTCTGCAAAGTCTCTCTCCGGAGGATGGCCCGAAAAGAGGCTAGCCGATTCGCATGGTGCCAGGCTGGCGGGGCAGTTAGACCGGCGAGGCCACCGGATCGCAGGTGCTCAGCGCAGGATCTGGCTCAGGAACAGTTTTGTGCGGGCGTGCTGCGGGGCCGCGAAGAACTCGTTGGGCGTGTTGGCCTCGATGATCTGGCCGGCGTCCATGAACACCACGCGGTTGGCGACTTCGCGGGCAAAGCCCATCTCGTGCGTGACGACCAGCATGGTCATGCCCTCCTCGGCGAGGTCGACCATGGTATCGAGCACTTCCTTGACCATTTCGGGGTCCAGCGCCGAGGTCGGCTCGTCGAACAGCATCACCTTCGGGTTCATCGTCAGCGCGCGGGCGATCGCGACGCGTTGCTGCTGACCGCCGGACATCTGCCCCGGAAACTTGTTGGCCTGGTGCGGGATCTTGACCCGCTCCAGAAACTTCATCGCCGCCTCCTCGGCGTCCTTCTTGGGGATGTTGCGCACCCAGATCGGCGCCAGCGTGCAATTGTCCAGCACGGTCAGGTGCGGGAACAAGTTGAAGCTTTGGAACACCATGCCGACTTCGCGCCGCACGGCGTCGACGTGCTTGAGGTTCGGCCCGAGCTCGATACCGTCAACGACGATCTCGCCCTCCTGGAATTCCTCCAGCGCGTTGATACAGCGGATCAGCGTCGACTTACCCGAGCCTGAAGGGCCGCAGATCACGATGCGCTCGCCCTTGCGGACCTCGAGGTCGATGTCGCGCAGTACGTGAAACTCGCCGTACCATTTGTTCAGGCCGGAAATCTTGACGATGGAGTCGGACATGGTGAGCTCGATCAGTTGCGGCGGTGAGCGTTGAGGCGGTGTTCGACGAAGAGCGAGTAGCGCGACATCCCAAAGCAGAAGATGAAGTAGATGATCCCGGCGAAGGCAAAACCGGTGAACGCGGTCGACGGCGACGACCATTTCGGGTCCGAGAACGACGCCCGCAGCGAGCCCAGGAGATCGAACAGCGCCACGATCGAGACCAGCGAAGTGTCCTTGAACAGCGAAATGAAGCTGTTGACGAGGTTCGGAATGACGTGGCGCAGCGCCTGCGGCAGCACGATCAGCGAGTTCGTCTTCCACCAGGACAGCCCCAGCGCCGCAGCCGCCTCGCCCTGCCCCCGCGGGATCGCGGCCAGCCCGCCGCGGACGTTCTCGGCCTGATAGGCGCCTGTGAACAGCGCGATGCCGATCAGCGCGCGGACGAGACCATCGACCGTGAAATTACCGGGCAGGAACAGCGGCAGCATGTAGGTAGCGAAGAACAGCACGGTGATCAGCGGCACGCCGCGCCAGAACTCGATGAAGGCGATCGAGAATATCCGGATCAGCGGAATGGTCGAGCGTCGCCCAAGCGCCAGCGCAATGCCGATCGGCAGCGAGGTGACGATGCCGGTGACGGAGACCACCAGCGTCACCAGAAGCCCGCCCCACAAATTCGTCGTGACGATCGGCAGTCCGCCGTGATCGAGCCCCATCAGCTCGATGACGATCGCGATGGCGACGAAGGTCGCGATGCTGGATGTCAGGGCCCGCACGCCGGTGCGAACGCCGCCGCCGAGAACGAAGGCGATCAGCGAGACGATCGCGGCCGTGATGGCGAAATCGACCCAGACCGACTGGCCTGTCCCCTGGAGCTGGTCGCGCAGCCAGGTCAGCGGAAAGATCAGCCAGTAGATCGCAGTACCAACAAGCACGATGAAATTGCCGACGACCCACAACAGCGGCGCGGCAGCGGACGTCTTGCCGAGACCGAGCAGAGCCTGCCCGGCGCCGATGATGCTGTCGTCGAACAATTGCAGCAGGTCGGCTGTCGAACTCAGGCCAAATCCCTTGATGCCGCCGCCGTGCAGCAGAAAGAATGCAACCACTGGAAACGCGAAGAAGAACAGGCCGGCGTTCAGGCCTTTCGACGGCAGCCGCGGAATGAGCAACGGCAACAACAGGACCACCGCCAGGACGAGCGTGAGGTTGACCCGCCAGCGTTCGGCCTCGGGGTAGAAGCCGTAGATCAGTTGCGGCAGCTTGGCCTGGATATAGGGCCAGCAGGCGCCGACCGCAAAGCCGGCGTTCTCTGCGAGGCAGGCCGTGCGATCCTTGCCGGTCCAGACTGCATCGACCACCAGGAACCTGACGGAAGGAATGATGGTGAACCAGAGCAGCAAGGCGCCGACGATCGTAAGCAGGACGTTGGTCGGCGAGTTGAACAGGCGCGTCCGCACGAGGCCGATGAAGCCCGTGGTCTTCACCGGCGCGGGGCGCTCATCGAGAAGGTCCTGGCGGACGAAGCTGGGCGAGGCGATATCGCTCATGCGCCGAGACTCCGGCTGACGCGCCAACCGTAGACGCTCATGATAGCGCTGGTGATCAGCGAGATCAGGAGATAGACGCCCATCGTCATGGCGATGATCTCGATGGCCTGCCCGGTCTGGCTCAGCGACGTGCCGGCGAACACGGAGACGAGGTCAGGATAGCCGATCGCGACGGCCAGCGACGAATTCTTGGTGAGATTGAGGTACTGGTTGGTCAGCGGCGGAACGATGACGCGCATCGCCTGCGGCACGACGACCAGGCGAAGCGTGGTGCCGCGGCTCAGGCCCAGCGACGATCCCGCTTCCATCTGTCCGCTGTGGACGGAGAGGATGCCCGCGCGCACGATCTCGGCGATGAAGGCGGCGGTATAGGTCGACAAGGCCAATGTCAGCGCCACGAACTCGGGGATGATCCGCGAGCCGCCCGCGAAATTGAAGCCCTTGAGCTGCGGCAACTCGAAGGTGAAGGGCAGACCTGATATCAGCATGGTGACGAGCGGCAGCCCGAACAGCAGTCCCAGCACATAAGGCCAGATCCGGATCATCTGTCCCCGCTGAAACAGCGCCCGGCGCGCATAGACGCGCAACGCCAGCGAAGCCACGATGCCGAATACCAGCACCGCCAGGAACGCCTCGAAGCCGCTCTCGCCGATCGGGCGGGGAATGACGAGGCCGCGATTGCTGACGAAGGCGATGCCGAACAGCGAAATGCTCTGCCGCGGATTGGGCAAGGCCGCGAGCACCGCCAGGTACCAGAACAGGATCTGGAATAGCAGCGGCAGGTTGCGGATCACCTCGACATAGATCTCGCCGACGCGCGCCACGAGCCAGTTGGGCGACAGCCGGCACAGCGCGACGATGAAGCCGATCAGGGTAGCAAAGACGATGCCCACCACCGAGACCACGAGCGTGTTGAGAAGCCCGACCACGAACACGCGCAGGAACGTGTCCGAGCCGGTATACGAGATCAGTGTCTGATTGACATCGAAACCGGCATTGTTCCCGAGGAAGCCGAAGCCAGCGGCAATGTGCTGGTTCTCGAGGTTGGCGCGAGCGTTGGAGACGATTTCATAGGCAATCCAGCCCAGGACCGCGGCGAAGGCAAACTGGACGGCGATGCCGTTCCAGCCTGTCTTGCCGCCCAGCACGCGCCTGATCTTCAGCGCGATCTGGGGCGGCGGTTTGCGAGCCTCGGTGCTCATCGCCGCTGCCAGTGGGTCAAGCGGGATCAGCGGATCGGCGGCGCGTACTGGAGACCGCCCTTGTTCCAGAGATTGTTGAGACCCCGATTGATGGCGAGCGGCGAGCCCGCGCCGACGTTGCGGTCGAACACTTCGCCGTAATTGCCGACGGCTTTCACGATGCGCACCACCCAGTCCTTGGTCAGGCCGAGCTGCTCACCGAAATTGCCGTCGGTGCCGAGGACGCGCTTCATCTCCGGATTTTCCAGCTTCGCCTTCTCGTCGACGTTCTTCGCGGTCACGCCGAGCTCTTCGGCGGTGATCATGGCAAACAGCGTCCATTTCACGATGTCGAACCATTGGTCGTCGCCGTGGCGCACCATCGGTCCGAGCGGCTCCTTCGAGATGATTTCCGGAAGCACCATGTGATCGCCGGGATTGGCAAGCTTCAGGCGGTTGGCGTACAGGCCCGACTGGTCGGTGGTGAAGACGTCGCAGCGTCCGGCCTCATAGGCCTTGACCGTTTCGTCGTTGGTGCCGAATGCGATCACCTCGTACTTCATGTTGTTGGCCTTGAAGTAGTCGGCGAGATTCTGCTCGGTGGTGGTGCCGGTCTGGACGCAGACCGAGGCGCTGTTGAGCTCGAGCGCAGAATTCACCTTGAGCGACTTCTTCACCATGAAGCCCTGCCCGTCATAATAGGTCACGCCGGTGAAGTTGGCGCCGAGCGAGGTGTCGCGCGAGATGGTCCAGGTGGTGTTGCGCGACAGCACGTCGACTTCGCCGGATTGCAGCGCCGTGAAGCGGTCCTTGGCGGAGAGCGGCACGTACTTGACCTTGGTCGGATCGTTGAAGATCGCCCCGGCGATCGCGCGGCAGACGTCGACGTCAAGCCCGGTCCAGTTGCCCTTGTCGTCGGGCGAGGAGAAGCCGGGCAGACCCTGGCTGACGCCGCAGGACAGCATGCCCCGGTCCTTGATGGTCTTGAGCGTTTGCGCATCGGCGGCTTGGGCAGTCAGGCCGGCGGCGAGAGCAAGAGTGAGAGCCAAGGTTACGCGTTTCATGGGCTTTAGGCCTTTCAAAGTCGTCTCAAGGTCTGGAACGTTGTCTTTGGGATCGTCTCTGCCAGGGCTAGCCGTATCAAGACCAGCCTTGCAAGAGTCATGCTGGAAAACCAAGAATCATGCTGGAAAACCTTGCCGATCACTCGCCGATCCCGGGAGGCCCATACCTTAATCCCCGCCGAAAGGCGCCCGCCGTTATGGCTGTGGCGCAAGGCCCGGTCAGGCGATGGATCGAAGCTCGCGGCAGGCCCCTCAACATGCAGCGACTGAATAGCACGTACGCATCTCAGAACGACTGGCGAGCCGGGTCAAGGGGTTGACGGGACTCTTCTGTGTTCTGTTATTAACGAGGGCGGCCCCCGGCCGTCCCGTCAGGCGCCGAGCGCCGAGCGGAAACGCGGTTTTGAAAGCAGACGCATGGATTCCTCGCACCCCTCCGAACAACACGCCGAGACCCGGCTGGTCACCTCCGGCCGCGACACCAAGGCGCAGAAGGGGTTCGTCAACCCGCCGGTCTTCCACGGCTCGACCGTGCTCTATCCGACCGCCGAGGACCTGCATGCTCATCGCGGCGAGTTCCAGTACGGCCGGCACGGCACGCCGACCACCCGAGCGTTCCAGGAGACCCTGATGGCGCTGGAGGGGCCGCAATGCGCCGGGGTCGGCATCGTGCCGTCCGGGCTGTCGGCGATCTCCACCACCCTGCTCTCGGTGCTGAAGGCCGGCGACCACATTCTGGTCTGCGACAACGTCTATCGGCCCTCGCGCAATTTCTGCAACGGCATGCTCACCCGCTTCGGCATCGAGACCACCTACTTCGATCCGATGATCGGCGCCGGCATCGACAAGCTGTTCAAGCCCAACACAAGCGCGGTGCTGGTCGAGGCGCCCGGCTCGCAATCGTTCGAGATGCCGGACATCCGTGCCATCGCAGAGGTCGCACATGCCCGCGGCGCGCTCGTCATCGACGATAACACCTGGGCGACGCCGCTCTATCACCGCTCGCTCGAGCAGGGCGTCGACATCAGCATGCAGGCCGCCACCAAATATGTCGGCGGCCATTCCGACATCATGTTCGGCACCATCTCGGCCAATGCCAAGGCCTGGCCGCAGATCGCCGAAGGCATCCGCCTGCTCGGCGTCTGCGCCGGCCCCGATGACGTCTTCCTGGCGCTGCGCGGCCTGCGCACGCTGTCGGTGCGCCTGGCGCAGCATCATCGCTCCGGGCTCGACATGGCGCGCTGGCTTGCGAGCCGTCCCGAGGTCGCCCGCGTGCTGCATCCGGCGTTAGAGACCGATCCGGGCCATGCGATCTGGAAGCGCGATTTCACCGGCGCGTCTGGCCTGTTCAGCATCGTCTTGAAGCCGGCGCCGCAGAAGGCGGTCGACACCATGCTCGACACGCTCAAGCTCTTCGGCATGGGCTTCTCCTGGGGCGGCTTCGAGAGCCTGGTGATTCCCTTCGATTGCGACACCTATCGCACTGCCACGAAATGGTCGCCGGGCGGCCCGACGCTGCGTCTGCACATCGGGCTCGAAAGCGTCGACGACCTCAAGGCCGATCTCGATCGCGGCTTCGCTGCCCTCAAGGCAGCAATGTGAGCCTGCTCACAAGGCATCGCGCCTCGGGACGCGGCAATCGCGCGCCGGCGGACGCGTCAACCCGCGCCGGGGGAACGTGCAACCGACGCAAACGTTAACGCCGATGCGCCAACAAGGGGTTTGATCCGCTGGCGTTTGGCGTTAGCCTCACCGATCGACTCTAATCCGGACTCGGAGCATGGGAACGTTGGTTCTGCTCGATCTGATGGGCGGCGTTGCGCTGCTGCTGTGGGGCCTGCACATGGTCCACAGCGGGATTTTGCGCGCCTTCGGCCCCGACCTGCGGCGACTGCTGGGCAAGGCGCTCAGCAACCGCTTCAGCGCGTTTGCCGCCGGTCTCGGCCTCACCGCCCTGCTCCAGAGCAGTACGGCAACCGCGCTGATCACCAGCTCGTTTGCGGCCGAAGGCCTCGTCAGCGTCGCCGCCGCGCTCGCCATCATGTTGGGGGCCAATGTCGGCACGACGCTGATCGTGCAGGTGCTGTCGTTCAATATCGCGGCCGTCGCACCCGTCCTGTTCGTGCTCGGGCTCGTCGCCTTCCGCGCCGGCCCGCGGTCGCGGATCAAGGATATCGGCCGTGTCCTCATCGGTCTCGGACTGATGCTGCTGTCGCTGCACATCCTGCTCGACACGCTGGCGCCCGCGGAGAACGCGCCGGGTGTTCGTGCCATGATGTCGGCGATCACGGGCGATCCCGTGCTTTGCATCGTCATCGCCGCGCTCGTGACCTGGGCGGTACATTCGAGCGTCGCCAGCGTGCTGCTGATCATGTCGCTGGCGTATTCGCAGTTCATCACGCCCTATGCGGCGCTGGCCCTGGTGTTAGGGGCCAATCTTGGCAGCGCCATCAACCCCGTGTTCGAAGGCACCAGGCGCGACGATGCCGCGAGCTACCGCCTGCCGGTCGGCAATCTCGTCAACCGCGTGATCGGGATTGCACTGGTACTGCCGTTCCTCGGCACGATCGCCGAGCACATGCATGCCTGGCAGCCGGATCTCGCCAAGATGACGGCGGCCTTCCACATCGCCTTCAACGTCGGCACAGCCGTCATCTTCATCGGCCTGCTCGACACCATGTCGCGTCTCCTGACCCGGCTGCTGCCCGATCGCGTCAAGGAAGACGATCCGGCCCGGCCGCGCTATCTCGACGAATCGGCCCTGGAGACGCCGTCACTGGCGCTCGCCGACGCGGCGCGTGAGGCCTTGCGCATGGGCGATTTCGTCGAGGTGATGCTGCGCAAGGTGATGGCGGCGATGATGACCGGCGACCGCGCGCTGGTCGACCAGGTCTCTAAGTCGGACAATGTCGTCGACGGCCTCGACGAAGCCATCAAGCTCTACGTGACGAAATTGATGCGGGGCAGCCTCGACGAGAGCGAGGGCCGGCGGGCGATGGAGATCATCTCCTTCGCCATCAATCTGGAACATATCGGCGACATCATCGACAAGAGTCTGAGCGAACTCGCCACCAAGAAGATCAAGCGTCGCTTTCAGTTCTCGCCCGAGGGCGCCGAGGAGCTCGCCGCCTTCCACAAGCGCACGATGGACTCGCTGCGCATCGCCTTCGGCATCTTCATGTCGGGCGACGCCAACGAGGCGCGCAAGCTGCTGGTCGAGAAGACGGCGCTGCGCAACACCGAGCTTGCCGCAGTCGAGCGCCACCTCGACCGCCTGCGCGAGGGCCGCCCCGAGACCCTCGAGACCACGTCGCTGCATCTCGACGTGCTGCGCGATTTGCGCCGCATCCATTCGCACATCTGCTCGGTCGCCTATCCCGTGCTCGACGCGGCGGGCGAGCCTTATCGCAGGCACGAAGCAGATACCGCCGCCCTGCCCGCAGCAGATGCGGCGTCGGCGTTGCCGCGCTAGTCGCCTCGGATCAGCGCTCCAGCGTCTGTGAGCCGCGGCCGCGGTTCTTGATGATCAGCATGATGTTGCGGATATAGATGATGGTCGCGAGCGCCTGGCCGAGGATGATGACCGGCTCGCGCTTGACGACGCCATAGACCAGCGTCATCAGCCCGCCGCCCATGGAGCAGAACCAGAACGCCATCGGCACCACGCTGTTGCCGGCGCGCTCGCTCGCGATCCATTGCACCAGAAAGCGCGCGGTGAAGAACAGCTGCGCGACGAGGCCGAACGCCAGCCAGAAATCGAACTTGGCGACGAAGACGTCGTAGAGATAATTGTTCAACGCCTGACCGTACTGGATGATCATGCTTGCACCTCAGACACATCCGGCGTCGGCTTCTTGCGGCGGATCAGCCACCACACGCCCACGAGATCCATGATGCCGATCCACAGCCGGTCGAAGAAACCGTAATTGGGACACGCCGGAATGGCGCGGCCGGTCGATCACGTCGACATAGGCGATCTCAAAACCCTCGCGGCGCACCAGCGCCGGCAGGAAGCGATGCAGCCCGTCGAAGTAGGGCATCATCAGGAACACCTCGCGCCGGAACGCCTTCAATCCGCAGCCGGTGTCGCGCGTACCGTCCTTCAGGATCGCGTTGCGAACGCCGTTGGCGACGCGCGACTGGAATTTCTTGAAGCCGGTATCCTTGCGGCCGACGCGTTGTCCCGCGGCCAGTCCGACCTTGCTACCCTTCTCGACCGCCGCGATCAGGTCGGGCAGGAAAGCCGGATTGTTCTGGCCGTCGCCGTCGAGCGTCGCCACGATGGCGCCGCGCGCGGCGCGCACGCCGCTGCGCACTGCCGCCGATTGACCGCCCGATTTGGCATGACGAAGCTGCCGCAGATTGTCCCGCCGCTGCATGATGGCAGCGAGCCGGTCGCCGGTCGCATCCGTCGAGCCGTCATTGACGTAGATGATCTCATAGGCCCAGCGGCCATCGAGCGCCGTGCCGATCTCCGCGATCAGCGGTGCGATATTGTCGGCTTCGTTACGCACGGGGACGACGATGGAAACCGAAGGCTGGGACGACAAATCGAAGCTCGTGGTTGGAATGGGCTTGGCTCGGGAACCGGCGGTCCCGGCAGGCAGCCGCTTTTATGGGGCGGATGCCCCGTGGGCAACCCTTTTGAGGCGACCCGAGACCGCCCCTGCAAGAGGCACAATGGTGCCGTCGGAACGGATGGCAAAGCCGAGCCTGCGGGCCGCGAACCAGTAGCGCACCGCCATGGCGCCGACCATGCCGACCAGGGCGCCGGCCACCACGTCACTCGGGTGATGCGCGAGCAGCACCAGCCGCGTCAGCAGGATCACGATTGCGTAAGTGAACATGAACACGCGCAGGCGCGGCCACAGCGCCGAGACCGCAAACGCCAGCGCGAACGCCGTCACCGCATGACTCGACGGCAGGCTGGCATAGGCCCCCGTCCCCTCGAACGGGATGAAATTGAACGGATTGGCCTTGCCGCCGACGAACGGACGTCCGCGACCGATGAGATATTTCAGAATCTCGGCGACGAATACGGACAGGGCAACAGAGAGAAACATGAACTGCAGCCGCGTGCCGAGGCCGAGCAGTAACGTGCGGCGGGTACCGTGCCATCCCGCTGCAACCAGCGCCAGGACCACCTGCGCCCCCCCGAGCACCGAGAGCACATACTCGTCCTTGCCGAAATCGGTGAGGATGCGGATAGGCCACAGGCCGGGCGCGCCACGCGCCGGCATCAGCTGGATCTCGGTCTGATCGAACGCGAGCATCAGCACGATGACCAGGGCTGCGCCGGCCGCGCTGAGCCATAGCGAATGCCGCGCCAGCTTTCGTGCGGCCTCGGCGCGGCGCGAATGCGAGGGGGTACGCACGAGTTGCGCCAGGGCGCGCCCCGACGCCGCGAGCAATTGCGCGGGATAGCTCGGGCGCGGCGCGATGTCGGTTGGTGCCGGCATCCTCTACTCGGTGCCATCCGAGCGGAAGATCGAGATCGAGATCGCGCGCCCTTGCGAGAAATTATAGCCGTCGATGCGCGTGCCAACCTTGTAGCGCAGCCCGATCGCCTCGGCGCGCTGCACGAAGCCGCGCTCAGAACGCTGCTCGACCAGCGCGAAACGGCAGCTCCCCTGCCGCAGGAAATCCGCCGCGCCCGAACCGTCGGTGAGCAGCGTCTGCGTGCCGGTCAGGAAGACGAGGCTGGGCTCGTGATAGCCGGCCGCGGCCGCCTTCGGCCCGACGCAGGTGACGTTGCGAAGTGCGCGTGCGACCTCGATGCTCGGAAACACCGGCGTCAGCGACGGCAGCACGATGCCGTAGACCACGACCGCCAGCATCAGGGCTGCGACCAGCGCGTTGAGCAGCGAGCGTTCGGCGTGGTTGTTGTCGTGAAGCCACCAGGCGAACAGCCCGAAGATCAGCGAGGCCGCGCATGAATGGCCAGGCCACGAAGGCCGGCTGCCGCGTCAGCATCACCGCGCCGACAACGGCGATGATCGAGCCGGCCACCGGAATCGCGAACCACCAGGCCGAGCCGCGCATCAACCAGGACCAAGACAGCACGCGCCGCTCCAGCGCGCCGACGGTGAGGATCGCGATCGCAGGGTACAGCGGCAGCACGTAATGCGGCAGCTTGGTCAGCACCGCCTCGAACACGATCCAGGACGGGACCAGCCAGGCCAGCAGGAATTGTGCGCCGGGCTCGCGCCGCGCGCGCCAGACTGCGGGCGCCGCCATCGCTGCCAGCGGCGCTCCAGGCCAGAACGTGATCCAGAACAGCACCAGGTACAGTCCAGGCGGCGCGCCGTGGGATTCCTGGGCGCCTAACTTGCTCAGCATGTCGCCACCGACGGAATCGGCGAAGAAAGCATCGCCCGCGCGCCAGAAGATCGCGACGAACCAGGGCAGCACCAGCACCAGCATCCACATCAGGCCCCAGAGCGGACGCAGCTTCCATAGCCAGGAGGCATCGCGGTCCTGGATCGCGAGCGCGACGATGGTCAGGCCTGCGAACATCAGGATCAACGGGCCCTTGATCAGGATGCCGACGGCGAGCGCGGTCCAGAAGATCGCGGGCCAGCGCCAGGGCGGATGCGTCTCGTCCTCGGCGCGCTGCCACGACAGATAGGCCCGCGCCATCGCGCCCATGGCGGCGACCACGCAGAACAGCAGCATCGCGTCGGTTTTCGCGAGCCGCGCCTCGACGCCGAGCAGCACGGAGGCGCTCATCAGCAGCGCGGCAAGCACCGCGGCGCGCCGCGTGACGAAGCCGAGCGCCGTCCAGTAGGTCATGAGCACGGCGCCGATCGCGCCGATCAGCGAGGGGAGCCGGTACACCCAGATGCGCAATTCGGCCCGCGGCAGACCGAGCGCCGACGCCGTCTCGACCGCGGCCGATTGCAGCCAGTAGATGCCGACCGGCTTCTTGTAGCGGACGTCTTCCTGGAAGCGGATGTCGACATAATCGCCGCTCTCGACCATCTGCTTGGTCGCTTGCGCAAAGCGCGCCTCGTCGCGGTCAACCGGCGGAATCGTGAAGAAGCCCGGCAGGAACAGCAGCAACGCGCAAACCAAAAGGAAGCCGACCGCGCGGGCATGGCTGGCCGTGGCGATGTCGAACATGGACACGAGCCGGCTACCCGGATTCACCGGGGATTTCGGCTCGCGGGGAGCTCCGAAACGGGGTGTTGGGTAGGTCTCGGCCATTGGTTCCGCTTACGCTGAAACCGTCATTGCCACAACCGGTTGAGGCAGGGTCATTGAATTCGAATGACAACTGTGTCCGCGGCGCCCGTGGCGTCGATGACGGTCAGCCGCGCAAAGCCCGGACCGGGCGGATCGATCAGGCGCTGGCGCCGTCCGTCGATCTCGCCGAGCGCCATTCCGTTAACCATGACGGTCATGGGCAGGACGCCGCCGGCGACCTTGACCGGCATGGCTGCGCCGCCCTCGCCACCCGACCGATCGACATCGATCCGCGAGCCGTTCAGCGGGAACTGGATGTGTAGAGCCTGTTCGCCCCCAGACCGCACCAGATCACCGACCCGGCGGAACCGCCGCAACGGCAACGGCAGCTTCGCGTTGCTGGCGACCAGGGTTCCCTTCGGTGGCTTCGGCAACGGGACGAGCGTCTTGCCGGTCCGGGCAAAGGCGTCGAACAGGATCGGCGCGGCGGCGACCCGGCCGATCAGGCCCGGCACCGGCGCGCCGTCGGGCCGGCCCACCCAGACGCCGATGGTCATGCGGCCGTCGAAGCCCATCGACCAGGCGTCGCGGTAGCCGTAGGAGGTGCCCGTCTTGAAGGCGATGCGGTTGTGGGCCGCGTTCTCCGGCGGCGGGGTGCCGAGCAGCACATTGCCCACCTGCCAGGCCGCGACCTGATCGAGCAGCCGCAGCGGCTCGCGGTCGTCCCTGTCAGTCATGACCTCGCGCAGCGGCTTGGTGGTGCCGAGCCGGGCGAAGCCCGCATAAAGCTGGGCGAGGTCCTGAAGCGTCACGCCGACACCGCCAAGGCCCATGGCAAGTCCCGGCGCCTCGTCCTTGGGCAGCACCAGATTGCCGCCGGCCTGGCGCAGCCGCGATGCAAGCCGGCTCGCGCCGACGCGGTCGAGCAGGACGATCGCGGGCACGTTCAGCGACATCTGCAGCGCCTTCTTCACCGGCACTGTGCCCTGGAAAGTCATGTCGAAATTTTCCGGCGCGTAGGAGCCGAAGCGCACGGGCCGATCGTCGATCAGGCTGTCGGGATGAACAAAACCGTCCTCGAAGGCGAGCCCATAGATGAACGGCTTCAGCGTCGAGCCCGGCGAGCGGATGGCACGGGTCATGTCGACCTGCCCTGCCCGGCGCTCGTCGAAATAATCCGCCGAGCCGACGCGGGCGAGCACGTCACCGCTCTCGTTATCGACCACGATAATGCCGACCGAGATGTTCGGCCCCAAAGCAATGGCACGATCGCGCGCCAGCGGCTCCAGCACCTTCTGCAGGTTGGCATCGAGCGTCAGCTTGATGACGGGCGCGTCCTTGACCGTCGCCAGCGCCGTATCGGAGGCATGTGGCGCCAGGATCGGCATCGGCTTGCGCAGCTTGGGCACCGGCACGGCCTTGGCCTGCTTCGCATCCTCGAGGCTGACCTGATGTTCCTCGACCATGCGGTCGAGCACGCGGTCGCGCGCCTTGCGTGCGGCCTCGGGATAGCGATCGAGCCTGCGCGTCTCCGGTGATTGCGGCAGCGCGACCAGCAACGCGGCCTCCGCCAGCGACAATCGCTTCGGCTCCTTGCCGAGATAGGCGATCGAGGCGGCGCGAATGCCTTCGAGGTTGCCGCCGTAAGGCGCGAGCGCGAGATAGAGATCGAGGATCTGCTCCTTGCTCAAGCTCCGCTCGATCTCGATCGCACGAACCATCTGGCGCAGCTTTGCGTAGAGCGAGCGCTGCCGCCGCGGCTCCATCAGCCGTGCGAGCTGCATCGAGATGGTCGATCCACCCGAGACGATGTGGCCGCGCGTGGCGAGTTGTAATGCGGCCCGCCCGAGCGCCAGCGGGTCGATGCCGTCATGGGCGTAAAAACGCTGGTCCTCATAGGCAAGCAGCAGCTTTAGGTAAGTCGGATCGACGTTCGCCTTCGTCTCGACCGGCAGCCGCCAGCGCCCGTCCGCCATCGCATAGGCGCGCAGCAGCTTGCCGTTGCGATCGACGATGGTGGTGGAGACCTGGCGGGCTTCGTCGAAGGGCAGCGGGCCGAGGGAGTAGACCCACGCGACGAAGCCGACGACGGCGAGGATGAGCGTGAGCGCGAGGCCGGAGAGGAGGCGATGGCCCCAGCCCCTCACTCTGTCATGGCCGGGCTTGTCCCGGCCATCCAAATGGTCTCTCACCACATCACTCATCTCGCCATCACTCACTTCGCCGCCCGCACCTCGACGGTGCCTGTCCCGGTGCGGCCGTAGCGCGAGGGATTGTACATATCCTCGACATAGGCCTGCGGCAGCACGTATTTGCCGGGCGAAACCACACGCACGACATAGGCCACCGTGAAGACCGCCTTGGAATCCGAGGCCCGGTCGACGGCCGCCGTGAAGCGGTCGTCGCGGAACTCGGTATCCTCGGGCTCCTGGCCGTCCTCGATCCAGCCCAGCGTGCCGCTGTCGCCCGACGACACCAGTTTTGGATTGTCGATCTCGAGGCCGGCCGGCAGATAGTCGGACACCATGATGTGGCCGTACTCGGGCTTCGCCTCGGTGATCTTCAGCACCACGGCGAAGCGGTCGTTCTGCTTGACCTTGCTGATATCGGCCGGCTTGCCGTCGAGCGTGTAGAAGTTGCGCTCGATCTTGAAGCCGTTCGATGCCGCAGGCTCGGGCGTCACCGGCGAGCCCGACACCGAGATCACGGCCTGCACCGGCGCGTCACCGGTGTTGGTAATCTTCAACGGCTTGCCTTCCAGTGTCGTGGCCTTGTAGCTGCGATAGAGCGCGGTCTTGACCGGCTGGCCATCGACCTCCATCGACAGGTTCTCCTTTGCGAGCGCGCGCGCCGCCAGCACCAGCCACGCATTCTCCTGCGTGGAGGTGTAGGGCGTCAGCCCGCGCGCACTCTCGACTCTCGTCACCGCCTGCGTCAGCGTCGCCTTCGGCGCGTTGCCTTCGCTGGCAAACGACACCAGCGCTGCGGCATCGCGGAGCTGCGAGCCGTAATCGGTGCGGCCGAATTCCAGCACGGGCTTGGGCGCAAGGCTGTCGAGGGCTGCGCCATAGACCCGTTCTGCGCGGTTGCGGTCGCCGACCAGCGCGAGCGCGGCCGCGAGCTGCGACTTCGCGATTGGCGTCGCGAGGTTGGAGAGCTTGGTGTCGGCGAGATAGCGAAGATCGCCGATCGGCGCTGCACCGTTGCGCGCGAGCACGTAGAGACCGTAAGCGAGGTCGCGGCCGCCATCCTTCTCCGGCTCGTTGCCGTTGACGACCGAATTGCGAATGCGGTCGAGTGCGGTCTTGAACAGGAGATCCGGCACCACAAAGCCCTTTTCGCGGGCCCGGGTCAGGAAGTCCGTCACGTAGGCGTCGAGCCAGGCGTCGTCGCCGCCGGCCGACCACAGGCCGAACGAACCGTTCGAGCCTTGGCGCGCCAGCAGCCGTTCGATGGCGTCGCGGATGCGCTGGTCGACCTCGGTGTCCATGGCCAGATGCGCGCCCGTAGCGAGCTCGTTGACATAGAGCAGCGGCATGGCGCGACTGGTGATCTGCTCCGAGCAGCCATAGGGATAGCGGTCGAGCGCTTTGAGGATCGTCGCCGCATCGAGCGCGGTCGACAGGCTCGCCGAGACCGAGACGCTGCCGGTGCCCGGCACGAGATCGGCGAACATGTCCGAGGTCAGCGTCAGGCTCTCGCCCTTCGCCAGCGTCCGGATCGAGCGCCGCGCCAGCACCTGGGTCGCCGCCTTGACGTCGAGCGCATAGTGGCGCGCCAGCGCCAGGCCATTCGGTCCCTTGATGTCGACGTCGAGCGTCGCCTGCCCCGCCGCGGTCGCGTCGACAGCGAGCGTGAACGAATTGCGCTGCTTGGCGGCGAGCTTCACCGTGGTTGCGGGATTGCCGGTCGTCTTCACCGGGCCGCCCGTCTTGACGTCGATGACGTAGTCGCCGGCCTGCCCTTCGACATTGTCGATCTCGAGATTGACCGTGCCGTGGTCGCCGTTGAGCAGGAAGCGCGGCAGGGTCGTGGTCAGCACGACAGGGTCGCGGATCACGATGTCGATGTTGGCGCGGCCCAGCTTGGTCGCGGTCCACGCCACCGCCATCACGCGCGCGGTGCCGGCGAACTCCGGAATGTCGAAGCTCACTTCCGCTGTGCCGTCGGCGGCAACGGTGACGATGCCCGAATAGAGCGCGAGCGGCTTTTGCGCGGGCGGCGAGCCCTGGAGCTCGGCGGAACCGGCGTCGCCGCCGGACTTGATCTGTCCGCGCGTGCCCGACATGCCGTCGATGAGTTGCCCATAGAGATCGCGGATCTCTGCGCTCAGGCGGCGCTGGCCGAGATAATAATCGTCCGGCGCCGGTGACTTGTAATTGGTGAGATTGAGGATGCCGACATCGACCGCGGCGATGACGATCTTGGCGTCCTCACCCGGATTGAGCCCGTCGAGCTTGACCGGGATCTTCAGCATCGCATTCGGCCGGATCAGCGCCGGCGGCGTCAGCTTCACCTGGAGCGTGCGGGTCTGCTTGTCGATGCCGAACCATTTCAGGCCGATCGCGCGGCCCGGCATGCGTTGCGCGGCCGCATCGAGCGGACGGCGCAGCGTCGCCACCACATAGGCGCCGGTGCCCCAGTCCTTGCCGACCGGGAGCTTCACCTGCGCGGTGCCCTCCTTGACGTCGATGGTCTGCGTCGTCAGCAGGCGATCGCCGAGCACGTTGACGGTCAGCTTGCCGGCGCTGCGGACGTTGACCGACACGGTCATGGTGTCGCCCGAAGCGTATTGCGGCTTGTCGATCGAGGTCTCCAGCAGGTCCGGCGTGTCGGCGCTGCCGTCGGAATACCAGCCGACGTCGAACTGCACCGAGGTCACCGGGCCGTCAGCGTCATTCGACTTCACATCCAACCGGTAGCGGCCCGGCTGCGGCGTCAGCGAAATCCGCGACGGCTTGTCGGCGGCAACGGTGACGTCACCGTCCGCGACGCGCGACGTCGACTTGACCGGCTCGTATTCCCAATAATTGCTCTGGCGATACCATTGGTAGCGCGACTCCATCTTCAGGAGCTCGTAGCGCAGGCCGTCGCGGCGAAGCCTCTCGCCCTCGGGCGAGACGAACACGACTTCGAACTCGGCCTTGTCGCCCTCCGCGACGTTCTTCTCGCCAAACAGCGGCTTGATGCCGATCATGGCGGCCACGGGTGCGACCGCCAGCACGATCTTACGCTCGACGGCGCGGCCGCCGGTCTCGACCATGCGGACGAAGATCTGCGCTTCCTGGGGACGCGTCGAGGCCGGCTGCTTGCCCAGCGTGACCGGGAAGGTTGCAACGCCGTTGGCGTCGGCCTCGGGCAGGTTCTCCAGCGGCGTGCGCTCGTTCGAGGTGGTCTCTTCGTCGGCGACGCCGAACTGGTAGCCGGCAAAGCCCGGACGTTCGGACGCGGGCGCGACCAGCATGTCGCCTTCGAGCGCCAGACCCGAGGCCGGCGCGCCATAGAGGAAATGACCGTCCGCCTTAAGCTCCACTGGAGCGTTAGCTTTGATCAACTTGTCCTTGGCAGACAAGTCGAATTCGATTCTGTCGGGAACGTAGTCCTCGACCATGAAGGTGGTCTCGCCGACCGAGGAGCCCTTCGGGTCGGTGAAGGCGCGCACCCGCCAGGTCCCGGTCGGCACGGCCGAGTTGAGCGGCACGGCCAGCGTGCTGCCGCCGGCGCCCTGGTCGGACAGCACAGCGCGGGCGGAATTCGACGCCATCAGGGCGCTCGATCACCAGGGTCATCGGCCCGCCGGTGACCGCATTGCCCTGCCCGTCGCGGAGCAGAGCGGTGAGATAGACGGTCTCGCTGGAGCGGTAGACGCCGCGCTCGGCATAGACGAAGGCGTCGGCGCCCGCAGGCACCGCGCGGCCCGAAACGCCGCGGTCGGACAGGTCGAATGCGGAGGTCTTCAGGCTGAGGAAGGCATAGTCGGCCTTCTCGCCCGTGACCGTCAGCATCGCCGGCGACAGGCCGCCCTCGCCGCGCGCAAGCCCGGCCTCGAACAGCACATGGCCGCTGTCGTCGGTCTTGCGCGTCGCCAAAATCTCGTTGTTGCGCGCGACCAACCGCACCTC
The DNA here is from genome assembly GCF_054056555.1 of Bradyrhizobium sp. LM2.9. Taxonomy (NCBI): domain Bacteria; kingdom Pseudomonadati; phylum Pseudomonadota; class Alphaproteobacteria; order Hyphomicrobiales; family Nitrobacteraceae; genus Bradyrhizobium; species Bradyrhizobium sp. LM2.9. The sequence goes on along the minus strand of NZ_JBSRYJ010000002.1, from coordinate 1,953,204 downwards.
GGCTTTGCCGACCGGGTCGGTGGACGCCAGCGAATTCACGAACACGTGGATGCCGTCATTGCCGGAATAGGCTGCGACGCCGAGGTCGGAAACGATGAACCATTGGGTTGCGAGTTGGTAGTCGTCGTCCGAGCCCGGCCCCTTGGCCGCGGCCGTCATCACGTAGACGCCGGGCTGGAGTTCGCCGAGCGCCTGATCGACCGGGAACGCGGTGGTGACGTCCTGGTTCAGCGTCATCGCGATCGCGAGCTCGCCGGTCCAGACTTTGACGCCGCGCTCACCGCCGAGGTCGCTGAGCTGATACTTGGACAGCGTCTTCTGGAAGTCGCTGTCCACCACCGTGTTGATCAGATTGCGGTCGCCGATCCGGAACACGTTGATATTGACCGCGGGCGTGTTGACGCTGACCACGGGAATGCCGCGCTGGCCGGTCCTCGGCAGCACATAGGCGCGGCTGTTGAAGCGCACGAACGGTTTGCGGTCGCGCACATAGACGTTGAACTCGGCCGATTTCGGCAGGCCCTCCTTCACGGTGGACGGCAGGCCGGCGCGCAGATTGATGTTGCAGCGTTCGCCGTGCTTCAGCCCGTCGACGCAGAGCTGCTTGCCCTCGGCCGACAGTGCCGGCTTGTCCTGGCCCGCCAGCGCGAGGTACGGCGCAAAATCGGTTCGCTTCGCCAGTTCCTCCGAGAACTGGAAGCAGGCGCGCGGGCTCGCCGAGTCCGAGTCCACGGTGTAGTCGAGCAGCCGAAAACCGTGCTCGTCGCGCATCTTCTCATACTGGCCGCGGACGTCGGCGACCTCGCGCATGTCGAGCGACAGCCGCAGCGCATCCAACGACGGCCGCCATAGTTTTCGTTCGGACAGCGACTTGCCGAGCACGGCGAGCGCGTCGGCCTCCTCGCCCGGATTACCGGTGCGCTGATAGGCGATGTAGGCGGCGGTCGAGGCGCGCTCCAGCAGGAAGGTCTGCTCGCTCGAGCTCTTCGGCGTGATCTGGAAGATGACTTTTGCCAGGCGCAGCCAGTTGCCGGCATCCTCCGGCGCGGTCGCCGCGATCTGGCCGAGCACCAACAGGCCGGTGCGATAGTCGTTGCGCCGGAAGGCAGCATCGGCGTCGGTGCGCAAGCTCGCGCCGGTCTTGGCGACCGGCCCCGCCTCGCCCTTGATCTGCGCCTCCAGCTTGATCGCGGAATCGGCGAGATCGTCGCGCTTGAAGGCCTTGTCGGCGGCCTGCGCTACGCTAAGGCCGAACGCCAGCGTGGCGCAGAGTGTGACGGCGCGAACAAGACCGATCATGGATGGACTCCCGGAAATCGCGGACGAACGCCGCTTGTCGCATGAAATGCGCGGAAAGGTGACGGACTCAAGGCGATGGAACCAAAGGTGCAAATCGTCGTATTCGCCATGACTAGGCAAGCCCAGAGGAGACTGATCGAGATACCGCCGCGCACGCCGTCCTGATGGCGCAGCAATACCGGACCAGTCGACCGGCGGCCGTGTCCCGGAAGCTGGTCAGCGTTCCCGGCGATGTGATCCATCGTCCAGTCCGCTGCCGCTCAACCCGGCCCCCTGACACCCCACCGTTCCGCTTTGTCGCGGCTTCGAGGAAAACGGTTCGGTTCAGGCTTGGCTAAAGACGATATTTTTCATAATGGCATGGTAGATGAACAGCTGGCCCCAAACCAGGGCGGCTAAAAACGGTCCCGTAGCTCAACTGGATAGAGCATCAGATTTCTACTCTGAGGGTTGCAGGTTCGATTCCTGCCGGGATCGCCAGCTTTTAGCCTTACAACTCAATGGCTTCGACCTGAACCGCTTTCGTTCTGAGCCGATTTTCGTGTTGCGAGGCAGTGCCAATCGCTTTCATGGAAATCAACGGCTTACGCATTCTTACAAATCGCTCCGCGCAACACGGACGCAACACAGGCCTTCTTGTTTCGTTCGCAATCAGGTGGAATACAGCCTCTGCGCCGGACCTGTGAACAACCGGGATAAACGAACCAGCGCTCCACTACACAGCGCGAGACTGGCATCCCATTCGCGGGACCGAATCACGCGGAAAGGAGAAGCCCCTGATGCAGAGCGATGTGCGCCGTTTTTTTGAAAAGGCCTGGCTTGGAAGCCGGACAAGCCGGCAGCTGATAGTCAGATCGGGGCGCGACTTGCCGCCCGCGGCTCAAGGCTGCGAAACATGTTGAAGAGGAAGGAAGCCGAGGACGGGATTCGGCGGCTCGCGTTAGAGTGGATGCGCGAAACCGACTACCGACCCAAGCCGGGATGGTATCCGAGCTTTTCTGATTTCAAACAATGGCTCGAAGCCAACCACCGCAGCTTGTATTTGAACTTCCGCTCTGAGATCGGCGCGCAAACGGAAGCCGAGGGTTGGTTCGAAGCCGAGATCGGAAACTACTGCCGGCAGATGAACGCCCGCGGCACGGCCTTCTAAATGCCCGGCCTTCCTCTGCAACCACGGCTGAAGGACTACCGAGGCTCCGATCCAAAAAAAGCCGAAAGGTCATCGAACACAACGAGACGGCACGGCGGATCATCCAGCACGTGCATCGTCGTATCTTGGACGATCCGACCGACCACCAACTACACGTCTATGACGAGATCGCTCGCGAACTCGATCTTGCTGGGAGCGACCTCCAAGTCTTCATCAGATTCGGCGGCCACAACGCCCTCGAGGTGTCGCCCACTGAGAAAGACCGCGCCACGCTGAAGCGGTTGTTGGGCATCTCCTAGGGCAGCAAGAAGGGCATTGCGAAATGAGTGATCCAACTTTCGATGACGCGCCGCAGTGGTACTGGGCAGCAGATAGCGGGCGTGTTTCCAATCCAGAGGCGTTCGAGCGGTCAGACGACCGTTTTGTCATCGCGAGCGGTAAACGCACGCTCTGGGCGCGCGCCCGTCGGGAGATCGGATCTGACGATTGCGCGTGGACTGGCTTTGGGCCGAGCGATGGAAAGGCAACTCTCGCGGATTGCATGCGAGTTTACCTGTCGTCGCGTGAAATCTACGGCGTCTCTCTCAATCGGCTGATGCTGGAGCTTTGCCAAATCCGATCGTTTGCAAAATTCATAAAAGACGGACAGATCAACCTTGGAAACTGGATATCCAACCCGATTAGAAAAAGCCCTTTGCCGAGACCAGCCTATGACGAAGCAGTTGCCCGCCAACTTGGCCAGCGCATCGCCAATACCTTAGGCTTGGAAGAGGACTGGTGGGTAGACCTGTAGCGGGGTCGTCCGCGAGCGCGCGTCGTCTCGCGCCAGCAAGGACCAAGGGACAGACTTGCATTGAAGCGAAGCGGTCCAACACATGAGACTTACAGGCAACACACTCGCCATCCTCGTAGCGGTCGTGCTCGCAGCTACAATCTGCGGCGGCACCTTCTATTGGGTCAAACGCGATGACCGGGCCGAGCCGGATTTGAGAAGTATGCGAGCGCATCGAGTATCGCTCATGACGGATGAGGAAATTCGAGCGATCCACGCACAGGCCGTCACGGATGCAATTCGGTACAAGGCGATGGACCAGGACATGCGCGAAAAGGCTTTCAAAGAGGTTGCCGCCAGCGCGCAGCTATGTAGCGACTTCGTCTATCGCGAACGACATTCAGCGGAATGTAGCCGAGGTACGCCGCTAGGCCTGATGTTAGAGAGCAATGTCGCCCCAACTTCCGATCAGGTCTTCGAAGAGAAAATTCTCGGAATCTGCAGGTTCGTACACTCAAATCAGGATGCGCGGCTGAACAGGTGCTTGCCGCCGAAATGATTGGCGACCGGTGTCTCAGCGTCGGCCGACGTGACGGGTCATATTGATGACGAAGCTGATCGGGGCGCCAAGCAGCAATCCGATCAGGCCGTAGAAGGCCGCAGCGACAATCATCATGATCGGGCCTGAGGCTGTCAATGCTCCGAACGCCGCGCCCAGCAATCCACAACCAATCACCGACACGATGAGCGTGCGGTCGTTGCGCGCCTCACCGAGCCGCGCAGCACCACGACGTCGAAGCCGGGCAGCCGCTTCAGCGCCCAGCACACGCCGTCGTCCTCGCCGGCGTCGAAATGATCGAACTTCACCAGCGCCAGCGGGTGATAGATCATGCCGCAGAACGATGCGATCAGTGCATCGTTCGGCGGCAGGAAGAGCACCTCGCTCACGCCCAGCTCGCGGCGAGCTCGTCGACCGTGCCGTCGAAGGCGTTGAGGTCGATGCCGCCATTGCCGGCGACGATGCCGGGAACGTTGTGAGGCAAGGGGCCGATGCCGTCGCCCGTGTACTGCCACAGCCACCAGTTCTCGAAGCCCGTCGGCAGCCGCGGGGTCGGGCCGTACTGGCACAGCCAGAGCCTGTGCGAAGTCACGTAGGCGCGGTCCTTGGGGGCCGAGCGCGGCCAGGCTCTCCTTGAGCCGGTTGCCGGAATAGATCGCTCCACGGCGACCCAGCCGGGCCTCGAGCTGGCGCAGGAATTCGACCGCCTGCTGCGGGCTCATGTTCGAGGGCCTGTTGTCCTCGAAGTCGAGCACCATCAGCGTGCGCTCGTCGGGCTGCGCGGTCTTGATGAAGTTCTCGATCTGGAGCTCGACCGCATCGCCCGTAGCGAAGTGATAGGCGCCCCACAGCAGCCCGGCGTTGGTCGCCGCCTTGCGCCGGGTGGCATAATCGGGGTCGCGGTAGGCGCGGCCCTGGGTGGCCTTGTGGATCACACCCCAGACGCCGGCCGCGGCGACCAGGCCGAAATCCTTGACGATGTTGTGATGCGAGATGTCGACGACGCGCGGGGTCTGGCGGCTTCGTCACGGGCGATCACCTTGAGATGGAGACCGTCTCCGGCGAGCCGATGTTCACCAACGTCGCCCGCCATGTCTCGCAGGAACGCACGCTGCACTGGAAGAGCGCCGACGACTGGCTAGCCTACAACAAGGAGTTCGGCCGTCACAACCCGACCGACGCATGGCTCAACTCGGTCAACAAGTCGGCCGATCATTACGCGCTGATGAAGGTGTTCGGATCGAAGCCGAAGGAGAACTTCGAGGAGATCATCGCCTATGCCAAGAACGTGGCGATGGGCAACACGAACGCCACCACGACCTCGACCATCAATCAGTCCGCGGAACTGACGTTGGAGAGTGGCCAGATTTTCGTCGAGACTCAGGGCTCGTTCGGCTCGACCACGACGGCCTGCTACGGCTGGACCGACAACATCTAGGAAAGACAACAGATGAGTGCCAACGGAATCCTGCCTACCATCCAGCAGAACCTCAGCGTGCAGATCGCCTCGCCGCAGGGAACGAGCGTCCTGGTCAGTGGTGCGTCAATCATCGCGATCGGCGCCAACGCCGCGCGCCACGGCATCATCTTCATCAACGGCAGCGCCGTGGACACGCTCTACGTCGTGCCAGCGAACCAGGCCGCCATCGTCGGGCGCGGCATTCCGATCCTGTCACAGGGACAGCAGCCCTTTATCGGCGACGGCAAGCTGATCAACTTCAACGCCGGCTGGAACGTGATTTCCTCCGGCGCCAACACCCCGCTGGAAATTCTCGAACTGCTCTGACCTCACGCCGGCGCGGCTACGCCGGCTCTCGCGCGACGACTTCGCATTTTTGGAGTCGTCCTGAATGTCGAAATTGAAATCGCTGCTGGTCGCAGCCCTGCTTGCGCTGGCAATCCCGTCCGCCGCCCAGGCACAGGGCTGCGGATCACCGAACCCGAACTGCATCGTGCCGACGGCACCGCCCGGCACCAGCACCAACCAGGCCGCGTCGACGGCGTTCGTGCAAGGTGCGGTCACGACCGCGGCGCCCGGTGGCAGTGTTGGCCAGCAGCAGTACAAGGCCGGGGCGGCCACGTTCGGCGGTTTCACCCAGAGCGGCGACGTCACGGTCAACACGTCGACCGGCGTCGCCACGATCCAGCCGAACGCCGTCACCACCAGCAAGATTCTTAACGGCAACGTCACCAACACCAAGCTGGCGCCCGGCGCGGCGAACACGCTCAAGGGGTCGCTCGACGGCATCACGACCAGCGATCTCGCAATTGCCTCCTGCTCGGCGCTCTACAATTTACTCAGTGGGTGTCAGGCACTGGCTGGCAGTGCGGCATCAATCCGGTGCTGCCATCACGCGCGATCGCCGCGACGCTCAATCCGTCGGCGTTCACCTCGATCACCACGCTCGGCTATTCGGATGTGCGACACGTTCACCAGCACGTCTCACTTCTTCGCCCTGTGCGACGTCAACTGGCATACCGCGTGCTTCGGCACAGTCCTCCGCAATCTTCAGCTTGCCGCTCGAACCTCCGTCGCATCGAGCAGCGCCTATATGGTCTATTCCAACAACACACAGGACTCCGGCGGCATAGACAACGTTTACATTTACGCCGGCACCCGAGGCTGTGTGCATTTCGAAAAAGGCTATGGCGGCGCGAGCCGCGCCTCTATCGATAAGCTAAGCTGCACGGCGCTATCGACATTGCCAATGGTTTGGATGGGGAACACGACGGGCTCCGGGGTCAACTTCGGCAGCACCATTCTGGCGCTTCGTGACATCGTTCTCGGTGGCCCATCGAGCGGCGGCACATACCAAACCGGCCCCGGATTTCTTCTCAATGGCGGCTTCCCAAGGATCGAGAATAGCCGCTGCGAGAACATGGCCGTTTGTATCGAGATCAATACGCCATCCGGTACGGGCAATGGCGACCTGATCACCATCACCAATGCAAACAATGCATCCACCGGAGCACCAGCTCCTGCTTGCACTTCGGTGGTTCAGATCGACAACGGCAACAACCCGTTGAACGCTCTCATGAGCCAGATACCCATAGGCGGCTGCACCAACACAATTAGCAATCTCCAAGGCGGGACCAACAATACCACCGTCAATGTTCTCAAGGCTCTCACTTGTCCCAACGCAGGTGTCTGCTCGTAGGGTTTAACGGGCGCGAACGACGACGGCTCTCTTCCCGTAAAAAGCGGCAATGCAATCGTTTGGCATGCGGCTCGGGTCAGCGGTGAGATCAGCAGACATCAGGACGAGGGGCTTGACGGAGCGCTCGGGGACGACGACGGATTTTTCTGCTGTTGTCCGGAGCAGCGTGTGCCGCTCCATGGTCTCCTGTTGGAACGTCGCGAATTGCGAGCTCTCCGCGTTGACGGCGACCAGTGCGCGACCTCGGAAGAGAAGCGTGGAAGCCGCGGCGCAGGCTAGCAACGCGATAACCTGGACGGTGCCGTTCCGCTTGCCAGGCGCTGCGCCTCGGGGGAGAAGCCGGGCAGATGTCGCAACGACGCAGCCGAGCCCGACCAGGAGAAGGACAATCACCTCGTTGCGCCCGCGCGTCGCCAGATCCTCGCCGGTGGCGAAATATGCGACAAAGTAAGCAGCATAGGCGCAACCGAGGATCAGGACGATGAGCCCCGCGGCAAGTAGCAGTGTTGGTTTCGTCGGCGCGCGGCGCGCAGGCACGACGAGGAGCGAGAAGATAACAAGGAACAGGACCCACGCCCGCGCCGCGGCTTCGTCGTATAGCCACCACAGATCAAGCCAGAGGTAATAGGCCGCCATCATGAAGGACTCGGCGAGCTTTTGACCGGCTGGATAGGCTTCCATCCGCAGCGCGTTACCTGGCGAGAGCAGCAGGATTGCAAGGCCGGCCACAGTGGCGGCCACCATCGCAAGGTGGCTTCTGGCCTGTGGGGTGGGATGATGGCAGGCTTTTCGAAACAGCAGTGACGCCGTGATGAAGGCGATGAGCCACAGCGGCGTGAACTCGTTGCAGAGGGCGCCAAGAAAGCAGAGCAGGCTGAGCAGGGCAATCGCGGCCGGCGATAGCAGGGTTTCGTTCGCTGCCGATCTCACCATCTCGACGAGGACGATCGTGACGATGACTGCGGGGACCATATACGGAGCGCTGCCGGAGACCCAATAGAACATCTCCCGCAGGCTTATGGCGAGGACCGCGATCGTTGCCGCAAGCGTCGTCCCGACAAGGACCCTCTCCGGGACGGCAATGCCAGGCCACAGGCGCCCGATCGCAAGCGTGATAGACGCGATAAAAGTAACGATGCCGGCGATCAGGATCGAAGGATACATGACGAAGTAGTCGAGGTTGAATGCCTTTGCGAGCATCGCCGGAACGGTGATGAGGGCGAGCGGAACAAGCCGTCCCATCAATGTCCGATAGTAGATTTCGAGCGTGCCGATCAGGCCGTCGGCGTTGAAGTGGTTTGCCAGGCAGAAGTCATCCGTTTCCGGTGCCCCGTAGAGTGCGATGGTGGCCAGGCAAAACAGGATGACGATAGGCGCCACGGCAGCCAGGAATGGCAGCAGGCGCAGCGCGCGGTCCTTGAACATGTGTTTCCCCGGGCGCCATGCATCGATCTGATGGATGTGTCGTCGGCCGGGTTTCTATCACCACAACCACTACGCGTTCAATCAGGCAGCCGCCCGCCTGGGCGGCTTTTTGCTGTCTGGGGGTAGAGCCCCAGTCCATTCCCGCCATCGGAGCCAGCCATGGGCGGCGATGGCCGGCGGCGCCACGAACCTCCTCGCCTTCACGCCGGGAGGGCAGAACGATGCGTGAAAGTGGGGCACACGCGCAAAAAACCGCTTTGAATTCTATGGAGGGCCCATGTGACCCACTTCCTCGTAACTCATTGATTTCCAGTTTTCTGGAGCCCCTGCCGGGATCGCCAGTCTCCAAGACCCGGGACATCGGCGACAGCGCCCGCCAAGCAGCGCAATGCGGCGCAGCTGCCGATCCATCGTCCTTCACGAATGCGTGGGAATCGTCGCCCCGAACTTTCAACCGGCCAGATCAGCCTTATCTACGCGCCGGGCGAATTGAGCTCGATAAGGACTCCGATGCCGCTATCCGAGTGGACGAGAATGGCGATCGCATCTGCGGTGGCTGTAATCGCAATGTCGTATTTGGCAATCGACGCAGGCGTCGTGAGCTCCAGCGGTATCACAAGACGAATCGAGACGGCGCGGGCTTCCATCGCGGGCACGGCGGTGAGTCAGTATCAGCTCGCCTTCGCCGTCCAGGCATGGGCGGGTCGCGGCCACCAGAAGCCGGCCTTGGAAGCATGCTTGGCGACCGATTGATTCAGGCGCGGGCAATAAATCGGCCGACCGGTCGGTCATTGGTCCAGAGTAACGAACTCAGCCGTACCTGACACCCTTCTTTCACTCATCTTCAAGCCGTCATTGACTCGACGCCCACCACGCGGCGATGGCCGCGCCAAGCTCATCCCACAGCTCCGTCGGCAAATCGGGCACCGCCACCCGCACGCTGTACTCACCCGTGGTCGCGTTGTGAAACCACTCCGTCGCGGCGAAATCAAAACCGAAGCTGCCGGCGTGGCGGATCGGAAATCCCTTCCCGCTCAGGTCCCGGCTCATGTCTTCGGCGGCTTGCTGCGCGCTGGCCTGGTCGAGCGGACGCTGGCCGCGCAGCGTGACATAGAGACCGTGGGTGAAGTGGAGCTCCGCTGAAAGCTGCGCCAATTCGGAGGCAAAGTATCGGCGCATGCGTCGGCCGTTGCGCAGCACCGCGGCGATGCGTTGTCTTGTCAGCCGCCAATAGGCGGCGGTGCCCACATAGGGCGGAAAGTGCGCCGGGAGCGCCGCGCCGCCGAGCAGGCGCACGGCCTCGCTCGTTTCCCGCGTCAGGCGCGCGCAGAACGACGCGTTCGCGCCCTCGCCTGGTGTGACGAAAACCGCAGAACCGAGCCGGCCATATTCCGCCCCGAGCGAATCCAGCTTGGTATGGCTTCGCACCATCACGACGGGGATTCCGTATCGCCGGGCCCAACCGAGCACGCGCCTGATGCGGCCCGATCCGCCGGCAAAACATGTCGTATCGAAAACCAGCAGATCGAGCGCGGATGGATCAACGCGAAGCGCCGCTTCGAACGCGCCGGCCGGGACGCATGAATCCAGCAGCAGAATCCGCCGCGAGCCCGCCCGCGCCAACGCATCGCCGAGCGGCAGCTTCAAGGTGACAAGCCGCAAATGCGGAACGAAGCGTTCGATCAACTCGATCGTCTCGCCGTAGCAGCCCGGCATCACCAGAATATCGGCCTTGCCAATGACCCGCGTCGAGGCCAGCAGCAGAGCCGAGATTGCGGCCATGCCCGAGGCAGTGTAGATCGCCTGTTCGGTGCGGCCGCATTGATAAAATGACGGACCGCGTACTTTAAGGTCGGCGCGCTGGTAGTCGTAGCTGAACGTGAATGGGCCGCTGGTGGGAGGCGCCGCGTGCGACCAAGCCGTCTCCGTGGCCTTCCACTGTTGCAACTCGTGCTCTGCCCGCAACGCCGCCGTGACCCGGAATTTGGACTTGATGACGTCGTCGACAGATCGCGGACATGCGAGATGCACCGGATGACTCAGGCAATCGTTCAACAGCCTGATCTCCCTGTGCTTCCGTTCCAGATAGGCCTCAATGCTCTCCATGCGGACCCGAAAAGTGCAACTGCCGTTCAACGTTTCGGAGGCGCGCTGGGTCCTACCACGACTGCCGCTTTGCAACGAAGACCGGTCTTCGCTGTTAATGCTGCATAAGGAGAACAACATGAGCGAAATCAGAGAGCACATGAAAATCATCGGCAAGGACGGCGCCCATGTCGGCACCGTCGATCGCGTCGAGGGCAACCGCATCAAGCTGACGCGGAAGGACAGCCCGGAGGGTCACAAGGACCATCATCATTACATCGACACGAAATATGTCGGTGCCGTTGAAGGCGATGTCGTCAAGCTTTGGGTGAATGCCGACGCGGTGCCGAAGTCGGAAGCGGCCTGATACAATGAACCCCTTCGGGGGCTTCTTGTTTGTTCACGGTCTCGCTCTGCTTCGTTCTCCGAAACGAATCGCGATCAGGAAATCGCCTTCGGAACGAGTCTTAACGCCGCGTTTCGTCGGCTCGCCTCAGGCGTCGAACGTCACGAGCACGGGCCGCAACCGGTAGGCATCGATCGCGGCGTTTGACAGTAGCAATCTTCGCCGTTCTCCGCGGAGCATCATGCGGTCGATCCTGTTCAGGATGAACTGGGCCGCCTCCCTGTGCTCACCGGTGAGCAGGCCGGAGTGGTCGAGATATTTCCAGGCAATCTCGAAGGACTGTGCGCGTAATTCGGGATCGGTCATGGCCGCTCAACGTCGGCGGGGAACGGACGTTCCTACGGCAAATCGCAATCGGCTCCCTCCCGGCCGCCCTTCATGATCCCGAGAGGATGGAATTGAGGGACGCGGAACGAACCTGCGATCAGCGTGTTGAATAGCGTGTTGAATATTGAATGGTGCCGATCTGCCAGCCCCGATCGGCCCTGGAGAGCCCCGTGCTTGTCCCCCCGAGCGCGGGGTTTTTCGTATGCACACGGGCTTTTCTCGTGAGAGCGTCCGCTCAGGCCGTCCAATCCTCGCGCCGGTCGCGGGCGAGTTGATGCCAGGCCAGGGCCAGCTCGATGAGGCGCTGCCGGTCGGGGCCGTCGGCTGCCACGGCGCGCTTCATCGCCGCCTCGGCTTCGTGCTGTGGATCGTACGTGGTACACATGGGGCTCAGACTAGCCGGACGATCTGGACAAACGCATGGCAATTTCGTCCGGATGATTGCGGGGTTACCACCCACCCCAGGGATATGCCGCGCGAAGCCGAGAGGCCGCTCCACACAGACCGAACTGTGAAGTGCGTCACAGCCTGCGCCCGGCGTCTCCGCTAAACAGCCTTCATCGCTCCCAGGAGAGCGAGAAGGCATGGGAGGTGTTTCCCGTCATGACACAAGAAGCCGCAGCCGAAGTTGCCGCCCCGACGCAACGCGAAAGATCCGACCCGCTCGGCATCGCATATCTTGCGACCATCGGCATCGTGATGCTGGCCTGGATCGCAGGTCTGGTCTGGGCCGCGATCGCGTTCTTCAACTGGCTGGTATCCTGACCCGGGGGACGATCAGTCTCTCTCAATTCTCGGCCAGCGCCAAACCGAAAAAGAGGCGGGCTTTTTGCCCGCCTCTTCGTTTCAGATCTCGCTTGGGGTCTCAGTAACAGGCGCGGGGATCGGCCTGCACATATTGGCCGCTCGGATAGCGGTAATAGCAGTTGCCCTGGGCCAGATAGTAGCCGGGACGCGAGGCAGCCGTGGCGCCGGCGATCGCGCCGGTGGCGCCGCCAATCACGGCGCCTGCGGCCGCACCCGAGGCGTTGCCCGAGATCAGGCCGCCCAGCACGCCGCCGACGATGGCGCCGCCAAGCGCACTTGCGCCGGGATCGGCCGGTGGCGGAGGCGGCGGCGGTTCATAGGCGACGGGCGGCGGGGCATAGGCTACCGGCACGTCGTCGTAATAGTCCTCCGAAATGTAGCCCGGCGGGCCGGCCATCCGCTGCGGATAATAGTACCAGACGCCGCCGACATCCCACCACCAGCCGGAGCGGCCGTTATGGACTTCATGGCGCCAGCGTCCGCCATCCCAGGCGACATTGCCGCGATAGGCGTGTCCGCCCCAATCGCGCGCCGGTGCGGGACCCCTGGCGTAACTTCGTCCGGGCGGCGGACCGCCGGCATTGCGCGGGCCAGGACCTGGAAGGCCTGGACCTGCATGACCAGGACCGCCGGCGTGAGGCTGGCCACCGGGCTGTGGCCCGGGCCGTGCCGCCTGCTGCGGCGGCGGACCCTTGCGCGAGTTCTGCGGCGGCGCACCGGCGCCCGGCCCGGCCGATGGCTGGGCGGAGTCTCTTGGCGGCCGGGCGTCTTGAGCCTGCGCCGAGACGGCGAGCAACGACATGGCCGAAACCAAGGGAATGATGATCTTCATGCGGCTGGACGCACTCATGCGTGCTTGACCCCCTACTCTCTCGATTGCCGTTAACGGCCGTGGTGCCTGGCGCGATAGACGATTCGCCTCGCGTTGAGCTGATGCCGGCTGACATAACTGACCTGCTTCGGTCGGCTAAGTCCCGTTACAAATGATTAAGATCACGGCATTTTTCGTTCGCGCGGGTCGCGCTGGAGTGCTTCTAACGCGTCGGCTCGATCACATTGCAGTTGCTGCGCCCGGACATCAGGCAATCCTGCATCTTGCTGGCGGAGGTGAGATCGCGGGCAAGCCACCAGCCGATTCCGAGGATCACAATCGCGATGATCAAGCCGGCGACGGCGCCGCGGCGGCTGTCACCGGGTCGAGGCTTGGGCCGGGTTTTGGGCTTCCCACCCGGTTCGGGCTGGAGTTCAGGCTTAAGTTCGGGCTTGGGCTCGGGGCTGGACATGGCTACCTGGTCGCTCGGGCACGCGGGCTTTATCAGCTCTGCGACGTGGCGTCACATCCCGCGCGGCCTTCTCAGTTCAGCCTCGCCGGTTCAGCCTCGCCAGTTCAGCCCCGGGTCGGCCGGATCGCATACTTGCGCGAGGTTTCGACCGCCGGGATCGCGTGCTGGACCCGCGCGCAGCTCGTGAGCACAAACGCGGTCTGGGTGCATTCCCAATCCGCGCCCAGAACAGCACTTTCGATCGGCTGCGGACGGCCGAGGAGTAGCGTTGCACCGACCAGGGCTGCCACCGTCACGGCAATCGCGAGCGCCTTCAGGCTCAGTCGGAAGATCCTCATACCCGTGCTCCGTCGCGTATCGGGCGGACGCTAGGCGTCGCTCCGCGTGGCCCCCTATGAGGGACATCACAATTCGGCAGTTTTTCCGGGCTACGAGGCATCGTCGGGGGTGGCGATATTTCGTCTGCCTGATCGGCTGCAATTTATCGGTGGCGTCGCGACGCGCGGCGATGTAAAGGCTTCTGCGTCGCGTGGCGCCTGCTATGCCCAGCCGACGTACCAACCGAAGTGATGTAGGATCGGAAGCGAGGAAGACAAGGCTCGTCGATGAGTGGATTCAGGGAACCAGGCTTCTCCGACCGGCAAAAGGCCGCGCAGGAAGCACGCAAAAATCTTTTGAACAAATTCAAGTCGCAGCCCGGGATCGACGATCCCGCGGTCGCGGCGAAGCGTGCCGAGCGCGAGGCCCTCGCGGCCAAGCGGGCCGATGCGAAGGCTGCGCGCGAGGCGGAGAAGGCCGAGCAGAAGCGTCACGAGGAAGAAGCCTCGGTGCTCGAAGCCGCGCGGATCGCCCGCGAAGCCGAAGAAGCCGTCGCGAAGGCGGCTGAAGCCGAGGCCGAGCAAAAGGCCAGGCGCGACGCTCGCTACGCCGCCCGCAAGGCCAAGCGTAAGTAACGTTCGCAAAGTCACGTTTCGCAAAGTCACGTTCATTTGAATTTGAGCTGAAGTATAATCCGGGGCGGTCCACGTGACCGCCCCGGAATTTTACTATCCTGGGATTTTTGGGCGCGCGTTTGCCTTTCCGCAAACGCCCGATGACGACCGAAGATCAGTTTTTCTTCATCCCGTCGTCTTTTTTCATCCCGTCCTTCGACATCGTGTCCTTCGACATCGTATCCTTCTTCATTCCATCGTCCTTGGACATGGTATCCTTCTTCATGCCGTCCTTGGACATCGTGTCCTTCTTCATCATGCCGTCATCCTTGCCCATCTTGTCTTGAGCAAAGGCGGCCGGCGACATCGCGAGGCCGAGCAAGAGAACGGCCGCCGAGACGCCGAGCGCGATGCGGGTACGAATGGTCATGACTGGTCTTCCCTTCGAGATGATGCTTGTCAGCGACGGACGCCGCTATCTGATCTCGACGGATTGCCACGGGGCCTTGTTACGCGGACGCTGATAAATTTCTGCGCGCCGTCGCCGCCCTTCGTTCGGCGTACACACGAGGATTGAAAGTGTGCAACGCAACATACCCGGCACTTGCCGCGGCATTGGGTCTCGAACTATCAGATGAGAGAACATTGCCTGAAAGACCGGCTAGGATGGGCCTCAGCGCAGTCTCAAAGACCAACTGAAAATCACAGCAAACAAGAACCATCCAAGAAACAGTTCAAGGGGATCACACCATGCTCACACGCCGCCACCTGATCGCGACCGCCGTCGCCGCACCCGCCATTCTCCGTTTCGGCACCGGTACCGCGCATGCCGCGACCACGCTGAAGATCTCGCATCAATTCCCGGGCGGCACCGTCGACAAGGGCGATTTCCGCGACCGGCTCTGCCGCATGTTCGCCGCCGAAGTCGCCAAGCGCAGCAATGGCGACATCGCCGCCGAGATCTATCCGAACTCCTCGCTGATCAAGACCAACGCGCAGTTCTCCGCGATGCGCAAGGGCGCGCTCGACATCAGCCTCTATCCGATGCCCTACGCCGGCGGCGAATTGCCGGAGACCAATATCGGCCTGATGCCGGGCCTCGTCACCACCTACGACCAAGGCATGCGCTGGAAGAAGGAGCCAGTCGGCAAGGCACTGACCGACTTCCTCGCCGACAAGGGCATCATCCTGCTCAGCTGGGTCTGGCAGGCCGGCGGCGTTGCCAGCCGCTCCAGGCCGATCGTGTCGCCTGAGGATGCCAAGGGCCTGAAGGTGCGCGGCGGCTCACGCGAGATGGACATGGTGCTGCAGACCGCCGGCGCCTCGGTGCTGTCGGTGCCTTCGAACGAAATTTACGCGGCGATGCAGACCGGCGCCTGCGATGCCGGCATCACCTCATCCACCAGCCTGATCTCGTTCCGCCTCGAAGAGGTCGCGAAGTCGCTGACCTCGGGCGCAGGCGCGTCCTACTGGTTCATGCTTGAGCCGCTGATGATGTCGAAGGCGATCTTCGACAAGCTGCCGAAGAACCAGCAGGACGTCCTGCTCGCGGTCGGCACCGAGCTCGAAGCCTTCGGCCGCAAGGGCGCGCAGGACGACGATGTCGAGGTCGCCAAGGTCTACGAGAAGGCCGGCGCCAAGGTCTCGGTGCTCGATGCCGCGACCGTCGGCAAGTGGCGCGACATCGCCCGCGATACCGCCTGGAAGGACTACGGCGCCAAGACCGCGACCGCTGCCAACCTGCTCAAGCTCGCTACCGACGTCGCTGCATGAGCCACGGTCCGCTTCCGGATCGTGACGACCAGGCAAACGCTGCCGCAAGGACCGGCCTTGCGGCGGCGATCGATCGCGGTCTCGCCGTCCTCAACAACATCATCGTCGTGTTCGCCGCGGTCGCACTGATCGCGGCCTGCGCCATCCTGAGCTACAGCGTGCTCAGCCGCGCTCTGTTCAAGGCCGCCAATTACTGGCAGGACGAGGCTGCGGTGTTCCTGCTGGTCGGCGCCACCTTCATGACGGCCGCCTATGTGCAGCAGAACCGCGGTCACATCGGCATCGAGGCCTTCGTCGGCCTGCTCTCACCGCTGGCGAACAGGATCAGGCTCTGGCTGGTCGATGCCGTGACGTTCCTGTTCTGCGCCTTCTTCGCCTGGAAGTCCTGGACGCTGGCGCATGAAGCCTATGTCGACGGCCAGGTCTCGAACTCGATGTGGTCGCCGCCGCTGGCCATCCCCTATACGCTGATGGCGTTCGGCATGAGTCTGCTCTGCGTCCAGATCATCGTGCAGCTTGCGCTGCCCTTCGCAGGAGCCAGGCGTCCATGAGCGTTTTCGGTATCGGCCTCGCCTACGGCATTGCGACGCTTGTCGTGATGTTCTCGGGCATGCCCATTGCGTTCGCGCTCGGCGCAGTCGCGGTCGTGTTCATGGGCATCTACATGCCCGCCGCCTCTCTCGATACGGTGACGCAGAACGTCTACGAGGAAATGGCCTCGATCACGCTGCTGTCGATCCCGCTCTTCATCCTGAAGGGCGCCGCGATCGGCAAGTCGCGCGCCGGCCAGGATCTCTACTCGGCCCTACACGCCTGGCTGCACCGCGTGCCCGGCGGCCTCGGCGTCGCCAACGTGTTCGCCTGCGCCCTGTTCGCGGCGATGGCGGGCTCCTCGCCCGCGACCTGCTCGGCGATCGGCTCGGCCGGCATCCCCGAGATGCGCAAGCGCGGCTATTCCGGCGGTTTTGCCGCGGGCATCATCGCCGCCGGCGGCACGCTCGGCATCCTGCTGCCGCCTTCGATCACCATGATCCTGTTTGCAGTCGCCGCCGAAAAATCGCTGGGACGGCTGTTCCTCGCCGGCATCGGGCCCGGCCTGCTGCTGGTCTCGCTGTTCGGCACCTACGCCGTGATCCGCTTCCGCCAGGAATATGCCGCGGCTGAAGCGATCTACAAGAACGGCGGACCGGAGGCCGCGATCCTCGCCCGCGACGAGTACACGCTCGCCGAACGTTTCAGCGTGCTGCCGCGCGTGATTCCCTTCGTGCTGCTCCTCACCGGCGTCATGATCGCGCTCTATGGCGGCTATGCCACGCCGTCAGAGACCGCCGGCCTCGGCGGCCTCCTGGCACTGGCGCTGATCGCGGCGATCTACAGTGTGTGGCGGCCGAGCGACCTTGCGCCCATCCTGAAGTCGACGATCCGGGAATCGACCATGCTGATGATGATCATCGGCATGTCGCTGCTTTATTCCTACGTGATGAGTTATCTGCACATCTCGCAATCGGCTGCCGAATCCGTCGTCGCGATGCACCTGCCGCGCTGGGGCCTCCTGTTCGCGATCCTCGTCATGGTCGTCGTGCTCGGCTTCTTCCTGCCGCCGGTCTCGATCATCCTGATGACCGCGCCGATCATCCTGCCGCCGCTCCGCGCCGCAAATTTCGATATCATCTGGTTCGGCGTGGTCATGACCATCGTGATGGAGATGGGGCTGATCCATCCACCGGTCGGCCTCAACATCTTCGTCATCCGCAACGTCGCGCCCGACATCCCGCTCCGCGAGGTGATCTGGGGCACCCTGCCCTTCGTGCTGCTGATGATGCTTGCAGTGCTGCTGTTGTGCTTCGTGCCGGGGATCTCGACCGCACTGCCGGATCTGGTGATGGGGCCGGACGGGAGCAGGTAGACTCGACCGTAGGATGGGCAAAGCGAAGCGTGCCCACCACTCGTGAATGCAATCGCAGACAGATGGTGAGCACGGCGCTACGCGCCTTTGCCCACCCTACGAGGTTACGCGCCTCTTCTTCGCGTTCAGCGCGGACGCCACGCGGCTCACGGGCGGCTTGCCGAGCACGCCGCTCATCTCGTTCGTGGCCGCCAGCAGCTTGTCCATGTCCACGCCAGTCCTGATCCCCATGCCTTCGAGCATGTAGACGACATCCTCAGTCGCGACGTTACCGGTCGCGCCCGGCGCGTAGGGACAGCCGCCGAGGCCGCCGGCGGCGGCATCGACGACGCGGACACCCTGCTCCAGGCCGGCGTAGAGATTGGCGAGCGCCTGGCCGTAGGTGTCGTGGAAATGCATCGCCAGCTTGTCGGCAGGAATGTTGGCACCGACCGCGCGCAACATCTCCTTGGCCTTATCAGGCGTGCCGACCCCGATGGTGTCGCCGAGCGAGATTTCGTAGCAACCGAGCGCCCAAAGCGCGTTGGCGAGATCGGCGACAGCCTTCGGCTTGATCTCGCCGTCGAACGGACAGCCTAGCACGCAGGAAATATAGCCGCGCACCTTCACACCATCAGTCTTGGCGCGCGCCAGCACCGGCTTGAACCGCTCGATAGATTCCGCGACCGTGCAGTTGATGTTGGCCCGCGAAAAGCCCTCTGAGGCCGCCGCGAACACCGAGACGACTTTCGCGCCGGCCGCGCGCGCGGCGTCATAGCCCTTCTCGTTCGGCACCAGCACGTGGAATTCGGCACCCTGCAAATGGTTCACGCCGCGCAGCACGGCATCCGAGCTTGCCATCTGCGGGATCGCCTTGGGCGAGACGAAGGCACCGATTTCGACCGTGGTCAGCCCGGCCGCGACCAACGCCTCGATGAAGGCGATGCGCGCCTCGACGCTGACCGCCGTCTTCTCGTTCTGGAGGCCGTCGCGCGGCCCCATTTCGATGATGCGGACCTGATCGCTCATGTCACTCTTCCAAAGGCTCGACCACGGCGAGCTCGACGCCTTCCTGGACGATATCGCCGACCTTGCATTTGACCGACTTCAGCATGCCGGCATAGGGCGCCCGCAGCGTCTGCTCCATCTTCATCACTTCCAGCGTCAGGATCGCTGCGCCCTTCTCGAGCTTGGCGCCCTCCTCCGCCAGCACGGCGACGACCGTGCCCGGCAGCGGCGCCGCGATCTTGTCCGCGCCGGCCTGCTCCTCGGTCTCGCCGCCGAACGGATCGACCCAATGCAGGTCGAAGCGCCCGTTGCGCGTGCGCAAATACAGCTCATGGCCAGCAATCACGGCGGCGACGGAGGATTTGACGCCGTCAAGCGTCAGGTCGAAGCCGCCGTCCTTCGGCGCAATCGCAAACGCCAGCTCGAGCTCGCCGATCACCAGCGTCGACGAACCGCTGCCGTAGTTCAGCGTAACCTTCAGTTCGGGTCCATGACCGGCGCGAAACGCAAAGTTGCGCTGGCGGCGGCCGACCGGCATCCAGCCAAAGGTCTGCCACGGCGAATTTGCGTCGCCTTGCGCAGCCTGCCGCTCGTCGTTGATCACAGCGGCGACGGCGGCGCAGAGCTCGAGCTCTCCGGGTGCCGGCGAGGCTTGCGTCAGAACCGCCAGCTCGCGTTCGATGAAGCCGGTGTCGATCGCATTCGCCCGCACCTTTGAATGCGTTATCAGGGCCGACAGGAACGGGATGTTGGTGACGATGCCGCGGACGTCGGACTCTTCCAGACCGCGGTTCAGCCGCTCGATCGCGACATCCCGCGTCGGCGCCCAGGCGATCATTTTTGCAAGCATGGCATCGTAATACGGCGACACCGTATCGCCCTCGCGATAGCCGGCGTCGATGCGCAAGCCGCCGGTTTCGGCGGCCATCCGCCATGTCGAGAGCTTTCCGACCGACGGCATGAAATTCTTGGTCGGGTTTTCCGCGTAGACGCGTGCCTCGACCGCATGGCCGTTGAAGCGGATCTCGTCCTGCTTCAAGGGGAGCGCCTCGCCGAAGGCGACCCGCAGCTGCCATTCGACCAGATCGATCCCGGTGATCAGCTCGGTCACGGGATGCTCGACCTGGAGACGGGTGTTCATCTCGATGAAGAACACGTCCTTGCCGTCGGAGACGAACTCGATGGTGCCGGCGCCGACATAGTTGACGGCCCCCGCCGCCTTTCGCGCCGCGGCGCACACCGCCTCGCGCTGCGCAGGATTGAGCGTCGGCGACGGCGCTTCCTCGATCACCTTCTGGTGCCGGCGCTGCAACGTGCATTCGCGCTCGAACAGCGACACCAGATTGCCGTGGCTGTCGCCGATCACCTGCACCTCGATGTGCCGCGGGTTATCGACATATTTCTCGATCAGCATGCGATCGTCGCCGAACGCGGCTTTTGCTTCCCGCTTGGCGCTGACGATCGCAGGCGCGAGCTCGTCCGCCGAGCGCACGATGCGCATGCCGCGGCCGCCGCCGCCGGCGGAGGCCTTCACCAGGATGGGAAAACCGACCTTGTCCGCGGCCTTCGCCAGCGTTGCATCGTCCTGGGCCTCGCCGTGATAGCCGGGCACCAGCGGCACGCCGGCCTTCTCCATCAGCGCCTTGGAGCCGGATTTCGAGCCCATCGCCGTCATCATCCCGGCAGTCGGGCCGACGAAGACCAGGCCCGCATCGAAGCAAGCCCGCGCGAACTCGGCATTCTCCGACAGGAAGCCGTAGCCGGGATGTATCGCCTCCGCGCCGGTCTTCCGCGCGGCCTCGATCAGCCGCTCGACATTGAGATAGCTGTCGCGGGCACGTGCGGGCCCGAGCAGCACGGCCTCGTCGGCGAGCGCGACATGCATCGCGCCCCGGTCGGCCTCGGAATAGACCGCGACCGTGCGGAGGCCCATCGCGCGCGCGGTGCGGATGACGCGGCAGGCGATCTCGCCGCGGTTGGCGATCAGGAGCGTGCGAAAACGGCGGTAGAGCTTTGAGCGGTCCATCGCATCACATCCTGAACAGGCCGAATTTCGTCGGTTCGATCGGCGCATTCGACGCCGCCGAGAGGCCAAGGCCGAGCACGAGCCGCGTGTCGGCCGGGTCGATCACGCCGTCGTCCCAGAGCCGCGCGGTCGCATAATATGGATGCCCCTGGCTCTCGTATTGCGCGCGGATCGGGTTGCGGAATGTCTCTTCGTCTTCTTTGGACCAACTATCGCCCTTGGCCTCGATATTGTCGCGGCGGACCTGGCTCAGCACCATCGAGGCCTGCTCGCCGCCCATTACCGAGATGCGCGCGTTCGGCCACATCCACAGGAAGCGCGGGCTATAGGCGCGGCCGCACATGCCGTAATTGCCGGCGCCGTAGGAGCCGCCGATCACCACGGTGAATTTCGGCACCGACGCGGTCGCGACCGCGGTCACGAGTTTCGCACCATCACGCGCGATGCCACCCGCTTCGTACTTTTTGCCGACCATGAAGCCGGTGATGTTCTGCAGGAACACCAGGGGAATGCCGCGCTGGCAGCACAGCTCGATGAAATGCGCGCCCTTCAGCGAACTTTCACTGAAGAGAATGCCGTTATTGGCGATGATGCCGACCGGAAAACCCCAGATGTGGGCGAAGCCGCACACCAGCGTCGTGCCATAGAGCTTCTTGAATTCGTCGAACTCGGAACCATCGACGACGCGCGCGATGATGTCGCGCACGTCAAAGGGCTTGCGTCCGTCGACGGGCACCACGCCGTAGATCTCTTCTGCCGCAAACAGCGGATCGCGCGGCGGATACATGTTAAGGTTCGGCCGCACGGATGGCTTGAACGTGCCGACGATGCGGCGGGCAATGCCGATCGCGTGCGCATCGTTCTGGGCGTAATGATCGGTCACCCCGGACTGGCGCGAATGCACGTCGGCGCCGCCGAGCTCCTCGGCGCTCACGACTTCGCCGGTCGCGGCCTTCACCAGCGGCGGCCCGCCTAGGAAGATGGTGCCTTGATTGCGCACGATGATGCTCTCGTCCGACATCGCCGGCACATAAGCGCCGCCTGCGGTGCAGGAGCCCATCACGATCGCGATCTGCGGGATGCCTTGCGAGGACATCTGCGCCTGGTTGTAGAAGATGCGGCCGAAATGCCGCTCGTCCGGAAAGATCTCGTCCTGCAGCGGCAGGAAGGCACCGCCGGAATCGACCATGTAGACGCAGGGAAGATTATTCTGCCGCGCCACGTCCTGCGCGCGCAGATGCTTCTTCACGGTCATGGGATAATAAGTGCCGCCCTTGATAGTTGCGTCGTTGGCGACGATCACGCATTCGCGGCCCGAGATGCGCCCCAACCCCGTCACGACGCTCGCCGAATGCACGTCGCCGCCATAGAGGCCATAGGCCGCAAGCGGCGACAGCTCCATGAACGCGGTGCCGGGATCGACCAAGAGGTCGACGCGCTCGCGCGCCAGCATCTTGCCGCGTGACGTGTGGCGGTTGCGCGAAACCTCGCCGCCGCCACCCGCGACCTGGCTCAGCTTTTCGCGCAAGTCGGCGACGAGGCTGCGCATGGCCTCGGAATTGCGCGCAAAGTCTGATGAAGACGTATCGATGCTGGAATGGAGCGGCATGTTGATTCCAATTTCGTGAAGGTTTTAAGCCGTCTCGGCCATCAGTTCTCGACCGATCAGCATGCGGCGCACTTCCGAGGTGCCCGCGCCGATCTCGTAGAGCTTGGCGTCGCGCCACAGACGGCCGACCGGAAATTCGCTGGTGTAGCCGACGCCGCCCAGCGCCTGGATCGCCTCGCCCGCCATCCACGTCGCCTTTTCGGCCGAATAGAGGATTGCGGCAGCGGAATCCTTGCGCAGGGTGCGCGCATGATCGGTGCGGTCGCAGGCGCGACCGACGGCGTAGACATAGGCGCGCGTGGCCTGCCAGGTCGAATACATGTCGGCGAGCTTGCCCTGCATCAGCTGGAAGTCGCCGATCGGCTGCCCGAACTGCTTGCGCTCATGCATGTAGGGCACCACTGCGTCCATGCAGGCTGCCATGATGCCGAGCGGGCCACCGGAGAGCACCGCGCGCTCGTAGTCGAGGCCGGACATCAGAACTTTGACACCTCCACCGACCTCACCCAGCACATTCTCTGCCGGCACCTCGCACTCGTCGAAGAACAGCGGATAGGTGTTGGAGCCGCGCATGCCCAGCTTGTCGAGATGCGGGCCGTGGGTGAAACCCTTGAAGCCCTTCTCGATGAGGAACGCGGTCATGCCGCGCGGGCCGGCCTCCGGATCGGTCTTGGCATAGACCACCAGCACGTCGGCATCGCCGCCATTGGTAATCCACATCTTTGAGCCGTTGAGCACGTAGCGGTCGCCGCGCTTGTCGGCGCGCAGCTTCATCGAGACGACGTCGGAGCCGGCGCCGGGCTCGGACATCGCGAGCGCGCCGACGTACTCACCGGAGATCAGCTTCGGCAGGTAGCGCTGCCGCTGCGCGTCGGTGCCATTGCGGCGGATCTGGTTGACGCAAAGGTTGGAATGGGCGCCGTAGGACAACCCCACGGCAGCCGAGCCGCGCGAAATCTCCTCCATGGCGACGATATGGGCGAGATAGCCCATGTTGGAGCCGCCATATTGCTCCGGCGCGGTCATGCCGAGCAGGCCGAGGTCCCCGAGGCGCTTCCAGAGGTCCGCCGGGAACAGATTGGCTTTCTCGATGTCGGCGGCGCGCGGGGCGATCTCCGCCTCCACGAAAGCGCGCAGCGTGTCGCGCAGCATGCCGATGTCTTCGCCCAGATCGAAATCGATGCTCGGGATGTTCAAGGCGATTCCTCCGTGTTTTGGGGACCGAACCTAGCGGCATCAGGGCCCTTCTGCGGTCGAAAAGGTTGCATTTTCCGCCAAACTTGGCGAGGATTTTCCCGAAGGATTTCCGATGCCCTTTCAAGTCGCAACCGCGATCCCGCGCCGCGCCGTGACCCCTGCCGCCTTCGTCCGCGGCGTCGTTGCCGCTTACGAACGCTACGGCCGTGATCCGACCGAGGCGCTGAGCCGGGGTCAGGTAGCGCCAGACCTGGTCAATTCTCCGGCTGGCCGGGTCACAGCCGGCCAATTCGAGGCCCTGGCGGGCCATGCGATGCGCGAGCTCGATGACGAGGCGCTCGGCTGGTTCTCGCGGCGCCTGCCCTTCGGCACCTATGGCATGCTCTGCCGCGCTTCGATCACGGCGCCGACGCTGGAGGTCGCGCTCAAGCGCTGGTGCCGGCATCATCGCCTCCTCACCGAGGACGTGCTGCTCGATCTCGCGGTCGGGGAGGAAACCGCGGTCGTCTCCATCCGCGAACTGCGCGACCTCGGACCGTTGCGCGAATTCTGCCTGGTCACCCTGCTCCGCTATGTCCTGGGTTTCTCCTGCTGGGCGGTCGATTCCAGAATTGCGCTCCGCGCCGCGGAATTCCCTTACTCGGAGCCGGGCCATGTCTCGGTCTATCCGACCATCTTTTGCCGGACCATCCGCTTCGATGCGGACCACGCCTGCATCATCTTCGACAAGCATTATCTCTCGCTGCCGCTCACGCGCAGCGCCAGTGATCTCGACAACATGCTCAAGGGTGCGCTGCGGCTGACCGTGCTGCCCTATCGGCGCGACCGGCTGCTGGTCGAGCGCGTCCGCCGCGTGCTTCGCAATGCGCGCGGACGCAGTCTCGGCGCCGAGGATGTTGCGAGCGAACTCGCGCTCTCCACCCGCACCATGCATCGCCGCCTGCGCGAGGAGGCAACCTCGCTGCGCGATCTCAAGGAAGAGGCAAAGTTCGAGCTCGCCAAGCAAGAGCTGATGCGCGGGCGCACCCCGATCAAGCGGATCGCGGAGATTGCCGGCTTCCGCAACGAAAAGAGCTTTTCCCGCGCCTTCCGCACCTGGACCGGCGCGTCCCCACGCGAGTTTCGCGGCCGGTACCGGTGAGACGCGGGCGTTATGGTTCGAGACGCGCCGCAAGGCGGCGCTCCTCACCAGGTTCTGACATTTCGCCGCCAAACAAGGCCTCATCCCGAGGAGCCCGCCCAAAGCGGGTGTCTCGAAGGATGCGCCACGAGGTATTTATTCGCCACGCTTCAGTGCGCAGAACCGCGGACTGTCATGCTGTTGCGGCCTCCGGGATAAAACCCGGCGGCCGCAACGTTTCGAACCGGTCTCGATCAGTTCGAGTTGGTCTGCCCGCCGAACGGAGCTCGGTGCGCGACTGCGTCTGCTTCGGCGACGCTGCCGCCTATCCTGCCGCCGCGATCCCCTGCAGCGGCAACGGCACGTCCTTCGCGACGCCCAGCACGGGGAAGCTGCGGACGTTCTTCACGTTGGGCATCGCGGCGAAATGCAGGAGCTGCTGGCGCATGCTCTCGACGCTCGGCGCCACGCATTTGAGAAGATAGTCGGTGTCGCCCGAAATCCGCCAGCACTGCTGGATGCGCGGGATCGCTGCTATCGAGCTCTCGAACGTCGCCAGCACCGGCTGCGCCTGGCTGCCGAGCTGGATCGAGACGAACGACACCACCTCGTAGCCGAGCAGCCGCTCGTCGATGACGGCGCGCACCGCCCGGATCACGCCGCGGCTGAACAGCGATTTCAGCCGCCGCAGGCAATTCGGCGCGGACACGCCGACGCGCAGCGCCAGCTCGTTGTTGCGAACCCGCCCGTCCTGCTGCAACTCGGCTAGTATCTTCAAGTCGACGCCGTCGAGCTGATCACGCCCCGCCATACCCACCTCGCCACGAGCCCGTCATGCACGTCAGCGAAGCACGCGGCGAAATTGGTGCCAAGAGGCCGCACGGTAGAAGAATCCGCGTCGTGGCCGGGCACAGCCGTCCGAAGGACGCCGTCGCTTCCGCTCGCCTATGCCCCGGCCATCCAAGCTTTTGCGCGGGTGCTAAAACGTGGATGCCCGGGACAAGCCCGGGCACGACGAGAGTCTTGGGCGCGTGGTCCGCCCCTCAATGCGTCCAGGGCTCGCCGCGGCGGAACGAGAAATTGTCGGAATAAGCAACCGGCCGGCGCACCGACTCCTTGGGCTCGATCACCTGGTATGCGACGCCCTTGCGCTCACAATAGGCGACGGCCTCTTCCTTGCTGTGGAAGTGCAGCGTGATCTGCTGCTTCATGTCGCCGGACGAGGTCCAGCCCATCAACGGCTCGACCGCGCGCGGCTGCTCGGGCTCGTAGTCGAGCTGCCATTCCATGGTCTTCGACCGGCCGGATTGCATCGCGTTCTTGGCGGGCTTGAAAATGCGTGCGGTCATGGATGGTCCGGGCCTCTTGTTCGTCTTTTCGTTCGATTTCGATGCGTCACGGTAGCAGTTGGTGGAAACCGTGGGCATAGTATAGAGACGCCTTTTGGGAACTGAATCGGTGATTCCGGCCCCCGGGGTGGCTCGCCGACGGGTATAGTCATTATGCTGCACCGTGACAATTGCGTACCCGCCTTCCGCGCCGGGATCCCGCCCGGCGCTACTGCCTCGCTAACATCAGCCTGTCCGTCCCCTCCGAAAGCTCCCGTCGCATGGCCTTCCTGAACATCAACGCCACGCTCCCCGAAAAGGGCCGTGACCTCAGGCTCGACCTGTTTCGCGGCATCGCGAACTGGGCGATCTTTCTCGACCATATCCCCGACAATGTGGTGAACTGGATCACCACCCGCAATTACGGCTTTTCCGACGCCGCCGACCTGTTCGTCTTCATCTCCGGCTACACCGCCTCCTTCGTCTATGCCCGGATGATGCTTGAGCGTGGCTTTCTCGTCGGCGCCACGAGGCTGACCAAGCGGGTCTGGCAGCTCTACGTCGCACACATCATCCTGTTCGTGATCTACATCGCCTCGATCAGCTATCTGGCGCTGCGCTTCGGCGATTCCGAGATGATCAACGAGTTCAACGTCGCCGGTCTGGTCGACAACGCCACCGAGACGCTGCGCCAGGGCCTGTTCCTGCGCTTCAAGCCGCTCAATCTCGACGTGCTGCCACTCTACATCGTGCTGATGGGGCTGTTTCCGCCGGTGCTCTGGTTCATGCTGCGCAAGCCTGACCTGACGATGGTCCTGTCCATCGCGCTGTGGCTGACCGCCCGCCATTTCGGCTTGAACTTGAACGCCTATCCGGCCGGCCAGTGGTACTTCAACCCCTATTGCTGGCAGGTGCTGTTCGTGTTCGGCGCCTGGTGCGCCATGGGCGGCGCGCGGCGCTCGATGACATTGATCAACGCGCCGATCACGTTGTGGCTGTGTCTTGGTTACATGCTGTTCGCGCTGGTCATGACCATGGCCGGCCGCTTCCCGACCCTCGCCGGCATGTTCCCGGAATGGCTGTTCTCGGCGTTCAACCCGAACGACAAGACCAACCTCGCGCCCTACCGCTTCATCCACTTCGTCGTGATCGTGATCCTGGTGATCCGCTTCGTGCCGAAGGACTGGCCGGGCCTGGAATGGAAAGGGTTCGATCCGATCATCGTCTGCGGCCAGCAATCGCTCGCCGTGTTCTGCGTCGGCGTGTTCCTGTCCTTCGTCGGCCATTTCGAGTTGTCGATGAGCTCGGGCTCGCTGTTCGCGCAGATCTTCGTCAGCGTCGCCGGCATCGCGATCATGACGACGGTGGCCTATTACATCTCGTGGTCGAAGAAGCAGGACAAGCCGCTGAAGCCGCCGCCGCCCAAGCCGGCAGCCGCAACGGCAAAGGCTACCTGAAGGGGCGGCAGCGATACCGCGCCGGTCAGCAGCAATGCCGTTCAGGCCGCCGCTTCGCTGTCGAACTCGGTGAATCTCTTGTAGATCCAGTCGCGGCCGTCATGGCGGCGCCAGACCCTGCCGTAAACGAGCTGCCCGTTGATCGAGCGGCGCGGCACGAGCACGGTCCAGAGGTGCCAGATCTCCGTCCAGTTCGCCTGCGGACCGACGGTTCGGAGGTTGCGATCGAAAGACATGATGCAGAACTCACAGGATACGAGCGCCGCGACGAACTGTGATCTCGTGTGAGCACGAATTTCGGGCAGTCCGTCGCGCGCCGGGACCGATCTGATAACGATCGCCAAGCCCGCTGCAACAACCGCTCGCCCTTAACCTAACCGATCAACCTTACTTCTCGGGACGGAGCAGCAAGACAGGTTGAAAGCCGGCGCCAATTTTTCTAGAATGAACGAACGATTTGAGAATGAGCGCGCCGTTTTGAGAGCGCGCAGTGATTTTAAGCCGACATAAATTTTGAGAAACCTAGATGGGCTGGGGCGACCACGATGAATTTGCAATGTGCATGCCTGCGCCTGGCGCTGCAATCGACGCCGCTTCCGCTGTTCGCGAAGACGCCGGAGCAAGAGCCGCGGAAGGCCGCCAACGACAATCAATTGGTCTGGCCGTTCCTGCCGTTTCCGCTCGGCTGGTACGCCACGAACTGAACCTTCGAAAAGCGCAACGCCGCGCAAGCGGAATATCATCGCTTGGCGGCGTCCGTTAGGCATTGGGCGCTGAAATCCCCCAACACTCGTTGGTCTATCGCGACGCTCAAAGGTTCGACGAAATCTTGCGAATTTCTGCGCGGCCACTTCGCCCCAATGCCTTGAAAAATCACGCAGAAGTCGCGTTGCGCAGAGAATGAGCGCCAAGGGTTTGGAGGGAGCTCAAAAGCCTCCGCAAGCGCAAGGCGTCAGCGCCCGCCGCATTAGCCTATTTTGCTTTGTCGCCGTTGCCGAGCTTGTCTAGGGCATCGACCAACCGGCCAGATTTTCGGAGCGCCCGTTCGCTGTCCGCCTAGGTCCGGTAACTGTGTTCCATCGCTTCGAGGTGGTGGCGCGTGAAGATGTCCGTGGCCGTTTCCAGCGCCACCCGATATCGCTCCGCCAGTTCGAGAACGAGTGTGCACTATGGTACTTAGTGTCGCTCGATGGTGTGGTGATAGCAGTGGATCGCGATTTCAAGAACGAAGTGTTTTCCAGTTTTGATCCAACCCGGTTAAGCCCTGCGACGAGTGCGGCAGGAAGCCTCTTTCCGTCTTGAAAATGCTCAACCCGCAAAACGGTAAAATAGTTCGCATTTTCAAGTGCGAATGCGGTGCGCAGACCTGGGCCGAGGAAAAAGACTAAGCCCTCTCGGTGACACGGTCATTCATGACGAGCTTCCGCTTCTCACCATTTTGACGATCACAGGTGCCTGATTTGCGGGAACCGGAACCATCATTGTACGTTGGGCGCGAGTTCATTGGCTGGAGTATGACCATGGCGCCACGACGCAGGATCATCCAATCCTCCCCACTCGAAGTACGGCTTACCCAGGAGGCGAAGCGACTTCGCGAGAAAGCCAACGCACTTCCACCGGGCGCTGCCCGCGAGGCACTGATCCGCAAGGCCCGACAAGCTGAAACCGGCTCGCACATGAGCGAGTGGCTGGCGTCTCCCGGCCTGCAGGCGCCTGAATAGGACCTGCTGCCGCGCTCGTGATACGTTAGCTGCCATCAGCGGCCACGGTATCGGGCGCCGCTGACTGAGAGACGCCATAGCGCTCCCCCGCCTGCTAGCAGGGAGTGCTGTGTGACAGAGCAATTCAGTCCCAAGACCCAGGAATTGTTGGACCGCGCTCAACGCGCGATAGACAAGGCCATTGCACTTCGCAAATTGAGCCGCAGGCAGCGATCAGATGCCGAGCGAAAAACATTCGAGCTTGAAATGACGATGTATCGTGAGCGGGCGCAACAGCTGCAAAATAGGAACTAGGGCTGCGGGGCTTGACGGCGGTTGCGGTGCCGGAGTCTGATCGGCCGCGTGACAACATCAGCACGACATCGACGAGCGCGCGCGCATGGAGCGCATCTGTCTGATCTGGCGGAGGAGAGCACTCTGTCCCTCGAGCGCGTCGCCCTGATCGAGATGCCGGCCGGTACGGTGCCGCGGCAGCCGAGCCCGCAAGCCCGCTAAGCGTTCAGACTTCCCATGGTGTTCCCAATCCAAATTACTGGGAAGATCGGGCTTTGCATTTCTGCCGTAAGTACTTGAAATCGCTGGTCGGGGCAGCTGGATTCGAACCAACGACCTGCAGTACCCAAAACTGCCGCGCTACCAGGCTGCGCTATACCCCGAATGTCCGGCGAACCCCGTCGATACACGCTTCCCAAAGCGCCAGCAAGCTTTCCAAGGCGCCAGCAAGCTTCCCAAAAAGATCGCCAGGGACGGGGGCAATAACCCCTTCCCGCCTATTTGCTACCGAACAGCGGGTGGCCGACGCGGTCGCCGGCGCGGATGCCGTATTTTTGCGCCGTCCCCGCCACCACCTCCAGAACGGCGCGCGCGGGCCCCCTGGATGAGATGATCCTGGTCGACATCGGCTCAGTATTTTCGGCGATGCGCAGGATGCGGCCGTCGGCGCGAATGAAGATCATGTCGAGCGAGACATAGGTGTTCTTCATCCACATCGAGACTTCCTGCTCGGGATTGAAGTCGAACAGCATGCCTTTGCCGTCGGCCAGTTCCTTGCGGTACATCAGGCCAGTCTGCTTCTCCTCCTCCGTCGTCGCGATTTCGACCGAGAACACCTGCACACCGTTTTTGGTGACGATCTCGAGCGGCTGGAAGCTGGCGGCGCGCACGGGTGCGCTCGCGACGGCACAGCCGGCGACGACGAGGATGGCGGCAAGCCAGCCCTTCGCAACGGCGAAGACGGCCTTTCGATCGAAATTCATGGACGGCA
Source organism: Bradyrhizobium sp. LM2.9 (assembly GCF_054056555.1). NCBI lineage: Bacteria > Pseudomonadati > Pseudomonadota > Alphaproteobacteria > Hyphomicrobiales > Nitrobacteraceae > Bradyrhizobium > Bradyrhizobium sp. LM2.9. The sequence goes on along the minus strand of NZ_JBSRYJ010000002.1, from coordinate 1,922,613 downwards.
CTCGAGGCGTGGGACTGGGCCAGTCCTTACGCGGCGGTCGCCGGAAAAGCCAGAGGCGCGCCGGTCAGCCAACGCGCCTCTGCTCACGATCGCGGGAATTGGAATTAGTGGGACGAGACCGGCGACCCCGTCTCGGGATGGATCTCGGCCGCCATCATGCCCTTGGAGCCGGGCCCGAAGCGGACCAGGACATACTGGCCGGGCCGCAGTTCGGTCATGCCGAAGCGGCGTAATGTCTCCATGTGCACGAAGATGTCGGGCGTGCCCTCGCCGCAGGTCAGGAAGCCGAAACCGCGCAGCCGGTTGAACCATTTGACCTGGGCTCGCTCCAGCCCGCTGGTCGCGGTGACCGAGACATGGGTGCGCGGCGGCAGCATCTGCGCCGGATGGATCGCGGTCGATTCGTCCATCGAAACCACGCGGAAGGCCTGGTAGCCCTTGGCGCGCTGGATGCACTCGACGACGATGCGGGCGCCCTCGTAAGCGGTCTGGAAGCCGTCACGCCTAAGCACAGTAACGTGCAGAAGCACGTCGGGCCAGCCATTGTCGGGAACGATGAAGCCGTAGCCCTTTGAGGCATCGAACCATTTGATAACGCCGTGAACCGCGACGAGATTGGCGCTGCCCTCACCAAGTTCGGTGAAGGGACTGAGTGCGCTGTCGCGACCGCCACCGCCGTGTTCGCCCACGGAGGGAACTCCGACCTTCTTGGACTCAAATCCGTCCGACGACCCCATAACCCCGGACCCCACACATGCCATGCAACCCGCCTGAATGGCGGCGCCGAATCACGCGTCTTTAGAGAATCTTCCCAACAGAGGATCTTCTCAACTCGATGCGCCGCGAATCTTTCGACTCAAAAGATAACACTCCCGGTTGCGACGCATAGACAAAAAAGAGATTCGCCGGAACCTATGAACAGCTTGCACGGCAGCGAATCAAACTACCGCCTCAATTAGCGACAAAGGGCCCGAGCGTTTCGCCGATGTCGTGGCGGATCACGAGGTCGGCGATATCGTCCTGCTCGGTCGGCTTCCCGGTTGATGATCACCAGACGTGCACCTGATCTCTTCGCCATCATCGGAAAGCCCGCGGCCGGCCATACCACCAGCGAGGAACCGGTCGCGATGAAGAGGTCGCAGGCTTGCGACAAAGCGGTTGCACGCTGCATTTCGTCCTCAGGCATCATCTGGCCGAAGGAGATCGTGGCAGTCTTCACCGGCTCGTCGCACGCGGTGCAGTTGGGCGCGGCGCCCGCCTCGTCGAAGCGGCGCTTCACCCAGTCGAGCGGATAGGCCTGCCCGCACCCGATGCAGCGCGCATAAGTGGTGTTGCCGTGAAGTTCGATCACGTGCTCTGCAGCGAAGCCCGAGGCCTGGTGCAGATTGTCGATATTCTGGGTGATGATCGCGGGAACCTTGCCTGCGCGGTAGAGCGAGGCGAGCGCGCGATGGCCGCGGCCAGGCTTGGCGGCCGCGAAGACCTCCTCCATCGCAAAGCGCCGGCGCCAGGATTCGTCACGCGCCTCCGGGCTGGCGACGAACTCATCGAACGGGATCGGACGGTTGCGCGTCCAAATTCCGCCCGGCGAGCGGAAGTCGGGGATGCCGCATTCGGTCGAGATGCCGGCGCCGGTGAACGGCACGATCCGTTTGGCCTTGGCGATCATGTCGCCGAGACATTCGACGCCGCTGCGAAGATCCGATGCAATCAACGCCGCCTCCCGTTTGTTTTGCCTTTTTGTTTTGCCGGTTTGTTTTACTGATCAATTTTGCTGATTTGTTTTTGCGCTAGCTGCAATGTGCGCGAGCGACAAGACTGTTGACGCTCTTATCCACTGCCCCGCAAGCGTGGTCGGCAATTCTTTCCGCCCTTCGCATATCACAATCCTGCAATGCCTCCTCCCCATTGACGCCCCAATCAGAAGCGCCAATGCATATGTTGACGCGACTCAACGCGATTGCGGCGGCAGTGCTTGAGTTCAGGAGTGTACACATACTCCACGTGTAGAGGGGATTTGACATGACCGAGGACGTAACAACGCAAAATCCGCGAACGCGAAGAGATCGCCGCCCGTGTCGCCGCCTTCCGTGCCACGCAGGAAAAATTCAAGCGCGAGCGTGAAGAGTATTTCGTGTCGACGCTCGACAATGCCCGCAAGGTGGAGCGGCCCTCGCTCTGGCCGTAAGACACCAGATCACCATCCATGAAAAAAGCCCGGAGCATTGCCCCGGGCTTTTCATTTGGTCCAGCCGTTACCAGTGACGGTAATAATGGTGGCGGCGATAGTACGGTCCACCGCCATAATAGGCGTACGGGCCAGGGCCGTAACCATAGGCCGGGCGACCATAGTAGCCATACCCCGGGCCGTAGCCGTAGCCGTAAGGACGGGACGCTGCGACAGCGCCCGCGGTGATAGCGCCGGCAGCCAAGCCAAACGCGAGGCCCGGGCCGATGCCGCGACCACGCGCCTCGGCGGGCGCAGGCGCAGCAATCGCGGTCACGCCGACGGCCGCAACGGTAGCCAAAATTGCCAATGTCTTCTTCATGATCTCCTCCGTGATATTCGCCGAGGCAACGCCGCCGCCGCGCGATGGTTGCGCGCAGGCTGTGGAACTCAGCGCCGTGAAAAAATCACGAAACGGGGGGAACGAAATCGATCGGGCGCGATTGCACCTGCAAGTGCGGAAGCCTCCGCTATCCGGTTGAGGCAACAGCACGAAGACCCCCGTCAGTATCTTCGCGATGCTGGCGGGGTTTTCAGTTTCACGGGAGGCAAATGGCAGCGGACGATCATTGCTGCCAAGGGGCGGATGATCGAGGAGGAAAAAATGCCAATATCCGCGCTGCTGGCCCGAATTCGCAGGCTCCTTCCCGGATCCGGCAACGAGCATTACGACGAGATCGTCCGCAATTTCGGTGTCGGCACGCTGCGTCCGCCGCCGACGCCAATGAGCGACGGCGAGCTGGCGCGGGCCATTGCCGAGTTTCTGAAAGAGACACCGTCGAGCTCATCCGTGGCGACCCTAGGCCGGCGGATCGACCCCTCCTCGCCGCTCTGACCGCCACTCTCGAACGGGAACTCTCGCAGGCCCGGAACGGGGGGCGCATACGCACGTTGAGCTTGCCTTCACGACAGGAGACACGACATGCCCGTTTGGCTTGAAGTTCTAGTCAACCTGTCCGGCTATGCCGGCTTCGTGGCGCTCGCAAACCGCGGTGTCGCGTATCCGGATAGTTCCGTCGACGAGCGCTAATTGGCGTGCGGCGCCTGGCCTGCCGTGCGCATCAGCCTGTCAGCCTTGACCGCGACGCGCGTGTCTTCGAGCTGCGGGCGCAGCGAGAAGCTGATCACCACGAAAGCGAGACAGAACAGCGTGCCGACGATGGCGACGCGCCGGTAGGTGTGGCGGTCGCCTTGATAAAAGGACGGTTCTGAAAATGGTGTCATGAATTCGTTCTTGGCAAAATTGGTTCTTGGCAAAGTCGCTGTCTGTCTTCGCCGGACAGACCTATCCCAAGTAGCGGCAAGCGCAACGCGATTGGGTTTTTAACCTAACCGAATAGGGTTATCCGCTTTCCGGCAAGCTTCCGTTAGGAGTTTGCGAAGCGTCTTCAGAACTCGGCGAGCCGCTTCAAGCTGGCGCGAAACCCGAGGCTGCGATGGCCTGCGACCAGCACGGTGCCGAACACCTCGGTCGCGTCGTCGCTGAACGTCCCGGAGAAGCCGCTCGTCGCCTCCTCGCCGCCGAACAGCGGCCGGGTGAGGCCATCGGCGAACGGCGTATGCTGGTTGGTGGCAAGCTCGCCCTTCCAAGTGCCGTCCTTCGAAGAGCCGTTCTTCGACGTGCCGCGGCCGATCGTGTAGGAGCCGCGCGACCAGAAGTAAGGGCCGCCACCGAGCAGCACGCCGTCCCGCAAGATCAGCACGCCGCTGTCGCGGCCCTTTACGCCGTCGAGCATGTGGATGTGGATGGAATAAAGCCCGTTCTTCATGTTGCGTCCGCCGCGGGAGCAACGATAGCGCCGGACACGGAGAGCGTCGAGACGATGATGAGACGATTCGCGCGTTTGCCGACCGGCTTTGTTCCAGCTTCGCCTGCCTTTCGTTCTCAAAGAACGAATCGGAATAGACGAAACCACGCGAAGCAACCCTTAACAATTCGTTTGCACGCGAACGAGCGGACCATCGCAAACGAGCGCTCGATCACATCGTGTCGTCTGATGTCGATCGCGGCGACGCCTGCGGCACCGACGACCTGCCTTTGCGCAAGCGCGGATGCCGATCGTACCAAAACACTTTTGCGATCTCGGCGAACATCTCGAGAAACCAGCACGCATCCATGTCGCGTCTCTTCGCCTCATCTTGTAACGAGGACGCAAGGACGGGACTGTGCGAAGCATCACGCCGGCTCGGCTTGGAGACGCGTGTCCCGCATCGATACAGAAGCCACGGCTTGTTCTGCATCCGACTCCATTTCGTTCGCAAAGAACGAATCGGAGTCGAGAAAATCGGCGCAAAACGATTCCTAACGATCAGTGAAGTCGGGCGCAGTCGCCCGTGATCAGCGAAATAGCGCGAAGCTCGTCACGCCGCTCGCTTCGCCGAATCCTTCTCCGAAAACTCCTTCTCCGAAAAGCAGTCGAGGATCTGGATGCGGAGCTCTTCCGCGGCCGGGCCCTCGAGCTTCCTGAGCTGATTCCAGAGCCTGATCACTTCGCGTTGTTTCTCGACAGTCATGGGCACACCTCCAAAAGAGATGAGTCACTAGAACAAAATAAGAACAAAAAGTCCAGCCCCTCCCCGCGGAATTCGCACGGCACTTTGCCGTGAACCGTCCATCGCGCCGGCGCGGTTGCTTTTTAGAGTTTCAACCTTAAGTTCGTGAGACGGCTGGCGGCCAGGCGCTGAAATCCCAACGCCATCAGCCAAGAGAGCCCCGTGAGCCAAGAGAGCCCCGTGCGCGAGCGCGGGGTTTTTCTTGCGGGAACGCAGTTCGGCCCTCCCCGTTACACTCTCCGGTGCGAGGGACCGTGAATAGAAAATACTACGCCGTCGAGGTGGTGCGTCAGATCGAGGAGACCGTGGAGATCATGGTCGAGGCGCCGGACGAGACCAGTGCACACCATGCAGCGCTTGCGCACCTGAAGGCGCGCGGCTCCGAATATCAGTGGCTCAATCCCAAATGCGATTTCGTCGTCTGGCGCGAGCGCCAGGTCGATACGCCGGCGATCATCGACGTGTCGACAAAGCCGGAGTAGCGGCCGGAACGTTTGTCCCGCTGCACGTTGTCCTGGCGAATTCAGTGGTGCTGGCGGCGTGTCGCGACGCGGCCGTCCAGCTCGAAGCGCCCCGGTCCGAAGGTCCGGGGTTTTTCTTTGACGGCTCCGTCAGACCGGCAAATTGTCGGTCATCCCCGGCGGCACTTCGCCTTGCTCGCGCCGCTCGGCGAGCAGCTCCTTCTCGGCCTCGTACCAGAAGGTGTCCATCGTCCCCGCGGGCTCGCCGGCCTCTTTCCAGAGGTGATAGGCGCGGTTTCGAATCTCTTCCTCGCTTAAGCTGGCCATAGGGTTTCCTCCCTGTCGGAAGCAAAGCCTGACACAGCCCGAGAGTTCCTTCCAGCCCGCGCCATCACACGGCGCTCGTTGCGGCGCTTCGCGAAGCAAGCCGCCGCAACGAAAATGCCAGCGCCTTGGACGGCGCTCCTTTTAGACGGAGTGCTTTTTAGACGGAGTGCTCTTTAAACAGAGTCCTTGGCCACCTTCAGCGGCGAGGCCTTCACCGACTTGCTCGCCGGCTTAGCCGCGAACTGCATCGGCTCCTTGGTGAAGGGATTGACGCCCATGCGGGCTTCGGTCGCAGGCTTGTTCACCACCGACATCTTCGCGAAGCCGGGAATGACGAACTCGCCGGATTCGTTGAGCTCTTTATAGCCAACCGTCGCCATGTACTCGATGACCGACTTCACGTCGTTCTTCGACAGCTGCGTGCCCTCGGCAATTGCATCAATCAATTGGGTCTTCGTCATCTTCGCCATGTCTGAATTTCCTTCTGTGCGCGCGAGCAGGCTTTGCTCAGGAGGCGGTCCGACCGCGCAACGCGCTTCTGATTCATGCCAACTTTCATGAAGTGACGGGGCTTAGAACCCATCGAGGCCTAAAACGCAAGCAGGGGTTCTGCGGGGGGCCCGGACGCCCCTGAAAAGATGCCGCAGCCAGCGCCGCTACTGGGTTGAACCATTCGCCGGCTGAGGCGTCTAACTCGTTGAAGTCCCCAAACTTCACCCCATCAGAGAGCCCCGCCTTCCCCCAGGCGGGGCTTTCGCCTTTTCGGGACCGCCCCGACCACGCCCATCAGGCCCGACCCGAGCTCTGCGCCCGAGCCACGCGGACGACCATCACAAGGCAGGTTCTCTTTTCAGGCCATCTCCTGCATAATGGGGCATGGCAAAAACAAAAGTGACCTTCAAAACCGTCCGCATTGCAGACAACGACTGGAAAATCCTGGCGGATTACCCGGGCAGCGAACAGCGCGAAATCAAGGGCTTCACCAGCAAGGCAGATGCCGACGACTGGATCAACGGAGATCGCAAGATCGCGTGGCTCCGCTCCCAAGGGTACGCCAAGTGAACTGAGCATCAAGTGACCTGCGTATCAGGTGACCTGCCTCGCGGAGTCATCTCGTCGTGAAACCTGTGTCTGGGCATGCCCCGTTGAGACTTCAGTAACCTAACCCCGCCAAGCTCCTCGCAGTATCGTTGCGTTGGAGTACCCCACAGTGCTGGATTTTAACGAGCTGCGTGAACTCGCGGCTGACGTTCGTGTGTTTGTCGACATTGCCGAAGATAAGGCCGAAGCGCTTCGCGCCGTCATCACGGCCTATGACGTGGTGCTGGCGATCTTCCCGTCCGAACAGGGCATGGGCCTTCATGTCATCAAGGGCGGCGAGATCCTGGACCAGATTGCAAAATCACGAACCCATGTGATGTACAGCCACACGGCCATCGCGGTTCCCGACCTGGAGCACGCGGAAGTGTAAGTGCTCAAGCAACTGACGTCTCCCGTCGCGCAACGGATCGCAGCCTAATTGCAGACGAGAAATTCTTTGCTCCGGAACGCCCGGTTTAGGAACCGGGCTTCTGCGTTCCCGTTGGCGCACACAACCAACCAGGAGTTTGAGATGAAGAAGCTTATCATTGCGACCGCCGCCCTCGGCCTCATGTGCGGCTCCGCCTTTGCCCAGACCCAGACCGGCCCCGCTGCGCAGACCGACAACATGCAGAAGCCCGGCATGTCCAACTCGAACAAGGGCACGATGACCAGAGGCACGACCGGCATGAGCCATGACCGCATGAACAAGGGCGGAATGGTGAGGCCCGACGCCTCCGGCCAGGGTGGCTCCGGCCCCGGCAGCGACCAGGGCGGCACCAAGACCCGCAGCAACATGAAGTAAGCCAGGCTCCTGCACGGCTTGCCTTTCGGCCGCGTCGCTTTCCACAAAGCGGCGCGGCCGTTTCGTAGCGAGGGTCTGACGGGGACTGATGTCTCGCCGCAAGACCGACCTCATCCTGAGGGCCCGCCGCAGGCGGGCGTCTCGAAGGATGTGCCACGAGGGTCAGTTCTCACGCGACCCTGCTCGCTCTGCGAGCTTCGGGGCCACGCCTGACGGATAGGTCAACATCCAGCACTGTCACCGTAATTGCGAGGCCACTTCGGTAGACGGCGAATTGCTAGCTTGACGACGACAAGGACAACGAAGGCGGGCGCCCCGTAAACGATTGCATTCACGGCCCAAGCGATGGCTACGCCCAAGAAAACGGAACTGCCTATCGCACCCCAGAAAAGGTAAGCTGCGGAGATGCCGGGCATCTCCCACGCCATCACAGCGATGGAATGGTCGGTTAGCTGCTCCATGACGAGCAGCACCGTCGAGACGAGCGCCCCGATTGCCAATGTGATGATGAGAATGGATTTCGTTGTTTTCACAGGCCGAACAGCCCCATCAGTATCGGAATCATGAAATAGGCTGCGAGGCCGAGGAGGCTTCCTGCGGCAACCTTCACCCAACGCCGTTGGATTTTCGGGTCGAGCCATGTCGCCAGCTTGACCCAGAGCGCATACGCCCATCCAGCAACAATTGAGCGGATAAGTGCGAACAGAAGCTCGCCTAAAATATTGGCCATAGCGGTTAGTCGCGTCATCTCCGCAGGAGTTCATCTGCCAATGCCTTAATCAGCCCTGTTGGCAGGCTCCAAAACACGGCGCATGATTTTCACTAACTCACATCTTCAACTTTTCACCGTCGTGGCCACTGGACTGCACCCCTGAAGTGAGACACGCTAATTGCAGTGACAGGCATTTCGAGGATGACCTGTGACAGCACGAGGAAAGAACCGTCAGTTTCCGACGGCGTTTAAATTGAAGGCGATCAAGCGTGTCGAGCGAGGCGACGGCGTTCTGCCCGTCGCACGCGAGCTTGGGATATCACGCAAGATTTTGCATGACTGGATCAAGGCGTGGAAGGCGCATGGGCCAGAGGGATTGAATCGCAGACCCGGGCCCAAGCCCGGCCCCAGAAAGCTTAGACCTCCGCCGTCATACGACGACAAGCGCTCTGCGCTAACGCAGGCGAAGGCCCGCATCGCCGAACTCGAACGGTTGGTGGGCCGCCAGCAGATGGACATCGATTTTTTTCGGCAAGCCTTGCGCGCATTGGAGCGGCCCGCAGCGCAAGGCAAACCCGTACCCGCATCGTCGAAGTCGTCAAAGCCATGACATTGGAGACAACCGATTCCCATGCCGATGTCCAACGTCTGTGCCGCCTTGCGGGCTTGCCGCGCGCGACTTATTACCGGCACCTCGCCAGGCACGACGGCAAGGCTGCAGATTGCGAGCTGCGCGACCTGATTCAGCGCATTTGCCTCAAGCACATCTTCTATGGCTATCGGCGCGTGCCGGCGAGCCTCAGGCGCCAAGGCATGGTCGTGAATGCCAAGAAGGTTCAAAGGCTTATGCGCGAAGATAACCTGCTCGCGCAGCGCAAGACGCCGTTCCTGAAGCCGCCTGTGGAGCGGCCGTCGGGCTTTCTTGTCGTCCCCAATCTGGCGCGCGGCCTGGTGCCGTCCGCGCCCGACCAGATCTGGGTCGCTGACATCACCTACGTCCATCTCGCCAGGACCTTCGCCTATCTCGCCGTCATCCTCGATGCATTCTCACGCAAGGCGGTCGGCTGGGCCTTCGACGACACGCTCGATACTTCCCTTGCGATCACTGCGCTGGAGAAGGCCATCGCCGCGAGACGCCCGAGCCGTGGCAGCTTGATCCATCATTCCGATCGCGGCGTGCAATATGCCTCCATCGCCTATCGCCAACGCCTCGCCGATCGTGACATCACCCTCAGCATGAGCAGGCCGGGCAATCCCTTCGACAACGCCAAAGCCGAAAGCTTCATGAAGACGCTCAAGGCCGAACAGATAAACGGCAAGGCTTTCGTCGACCTCGATGACGCCCGTCGCCGCATCAACAGCTTCATCGCGGAGGTCTACAACAAGGAGCGCCTCCATTCGGCGCTCGGCTACCAATCGCCCCTTGAGTTCGAAACCGCGTTCGCGCAAAACAAAACACGATAACGTACCGTGGCAACCGCACTGTCACTGCAATTAGCGTGTCTCACTTCAGGGGTGCAGTCCAATGCACTCATCACACTCTTTGCTGCGATTCAGAAATTGGGTGCACTGTCGCCCTAAATTTGGTCTGCCGCTTGCCTGGGTCGTTGAGGGCGAACAGCCGCCACCTCTCCGCTCGCCAGCACGAAGGTCTTCCTCATCTGCGCAGCGACAGCCAGTGCACTACAGGGGCTCGTCGAGCGAGACGATCCGACTCAGCGCGTTCGATTGCGCTTTGATGCCGCATTAGTTTTGCCTCATGATTGGCAGACCGCTGCCGGCGGCTCAACATGGGAGTTTTAAATGAGGAAGTTCGCTTTTGCACTGCTGTCGACTGTCGCACTCGGTTCGGTCACAGCCCAAGCTGCCGATCTGGCGACGATCCGTATGCCAATGAAGGCTCCTGCTATCGCTCAGGTGGGCAATTGGACCGGCTTCTATATAGGCGGCAACCTTGGTTATGGCTGGGGCAAGTACGACGCTTCGAACGCGACAGGAACAATCGTGACGACGAACGGCGGTTCTTCCCCGTATGGCTTCAACGCTGCATCCGGCAACGGCAATGGAGTAACCGCCGGTGTCCAAGCCGGCTATAACTGGCAAGTCGAGCAGGCGGTGCTCGGCATCGAAGCTGACTGGCAATATCTGGGTTCAAAAGTCGCTGCCGGCAATTCGGCAATTGCAGTTCCCGCCTTCATCGGCGGCAATTTCAGCGGCAACGCTTCCGTCAGTACCGATTGGTATGCGACCTTCCGTGGCCGAGTAGGTTATGCGTTTGGACCGGCGCTGCTATACGCGACTGGCGGAATCGCGTTGGCGGAAACCAAGCTGAGCGAGAATGCTACGGGCAGTATCCTCACCGCCCTCTTCCCGCCGACCTTGGGGCCGCTGGGATCCATGCACGCTTCTGGAAGCAGCATCCTAGTGGGCTACGCGGTTGGGGGCGGTCTCGAATATGCACTGGGGGCAGGTTGGTCCGTCAAGGGGGAGTATCTGCACATGGGGTTCGGCACGAACGGCTATAACCTGACCGGCTCGCTTCAGACACCGGCGGGGCTCACCGGAGTCATCGCGACCCACGTCGATATCGTGCCGAGTTTCGACATCGCCCGTATCGGCGCGAACTACCGCTTCTGATCAGCCGATCTGAACGAGTGAGGCACAGGGAGCCTTCGGGTCTGATACCGGAGGCAATTCCTTCCCGCGGCGAAGGCGCTCAAAGAAATTCGCTGCCGGAGTAATCATCGAATTCGTTTCGCGGCGATGGTCGGCCGCAAGCACGTGTAGCGTGACGTGGCGACTCTGGCCTTCGACCTTCAGCCTTGGTGTAGGCCGGTTGGCTCACCGGCCGCTTTCTACTCACGCACACGTGCGCCCGCCCCCTGCCCCTCCCCCAACTTTCCTGCTATCTCCTACCCCGCCGTCCCGGCCCAAACCAAAAACCCCTCCATCCACCCCAGGGAGCAACAACCATGCGATACCTTCACACCATGCTGCGCGTGCGCAATCTCGATGTCGCGCTGAAGTTTTACCAGGATGCGCTGGGCTTGAAGGAGGTGCGGCGGATCGAGAACGACAAGGGGCGCTTCACGCTGGTGTTCTTGTGCTCGTCGGACGATCTCGAGGCGCTGAAGAAGCAGCCGCAATCGCGCGGCGCGCCGCTGGTCGAGCTCACCTGGAATTGGGACGAGGAGAAATATGGCGAGGACCGCTTCTTCGGCCACCTCGCCTATGAGGTCGACGACATCTACGCCACCTGCGAGAAGCTGCAAAAGGCCGGCGTCACCATCAACCGTCCCCCGCGCGACGGCAACATGGCCTTCGTCCGCTCGCCGGATTTGCACTCGATCGAGATCTTGCAGAAGGGCGAGCCGAAGGCGCCGCAGGAGCCGTGGTCCTCGATGCCCAACACCGGCCACTGGTAAGCCTGCCTCTTTGGAACCAGCACCCGCCCCCTGCGTTCTCTCTTCGACAATGCAATTTGGAGGAGGACGCAATGGGACGAGGATTATTGCTTTGGATGGTTGGCGTGCCGATCCCGGTGATCATTCTGCTGTGGCTGTTCTTCGGCCACTGACGGAGGGCTCACTTGCAACAGGCTTGCTTACAAGAAAGCTCCGCCTTGGGCGGAGCTTTTTGCATGAGGACCTTTTGCATGAGGACCTTTTTGCATAAGGGGCTCGGCGCAATCGCGCATCGCTCGCCGCGGCAAATTCCGCTATCACCCGCGCCGAAAGAAACGCTGCGGGAGGATGATGTGCAGGGCCAAAAACTGACGATCTGGGGCCGCGCCAATTCGGTCAACGTGCAGAAGGTGCTGTGGTGCCTCACCGAGCTCAGCCTGCCCTATGAGCGCATCGACGCCGGCATGGCTTTTGGCAAGACCCGCGAGGCCGACTATCTCGCGATGAACCCCAACGCGCGGATCCCGACTCTGGTCGAGGGTGACTTCGCGCTGTGGGAGTCCAATTCGATCATGCGCTACCTCTGCCTCGCGCACGGGCGCAGCACGCCGATCTATCCCGAAGCGCCGAAGCTGCGCGCCAGTGTCGACCGCTGGCTCGACTGGACGCTGTCGATAGTGCAGCCGGTCGACCGTCCGGTGTTCTGGGGCATCGTGCGCACGCCGCCCGCCGAGCGCGATATGATCAGGGTGCAGCAGGATGCCGATGCCGCCGCCGAGGTCTGGGCCATCGCCGACCACCTGCTCGCCACGCGCCCGTTCATGGACGGCGATATTTTCACGCTCGCCGACATCGCGATCGGCGCCTATGCGCGGCGCTGGCTCGGCGTCGAGGGCATCACCCGGCCCGCGCAGCCGCATCTGACGCGCTGGCTCGCCGAACTCGGCAAGCGGCCCGGTTTTGCGCAATATGTGGCCCCGCCGATGTCGTGAGCCGCTGACGCGGCTTAAAGTCCGTTGAGAGCACGATGAATCGCCATTTTGCCGCGCGCCGCCGGGACTTGAGGGCTACTGTGCATGGGGTTGTTTTCGCGTTTTTTGTTTTGGGGGCCTCAAGGCCAGCCGCGCTCGACCAGCAGCACGCCGACGATCACCACGAGCGTCACGATCGCGGTGGCGAGCTTTGCCGTCCAGCTCAGGCCGCGGCCGACCCACCACAGCAGCGCGCAATACATCACGAACGGGACGATGATCTCGGGCCGCATGATATCCGGCGGCATGCGGCCTCAGCGCCTGACCGTGGTTTCGACGCTGATCGAGCCGCCGATCTTGACGCAGGTCCCGGTGCTCTCGACCATATAGAATCCACGGCCATAGGAGGCGCAGGAGCCCGCCTTCGCCGTCCCGCCCGCGCCCTTCAGCGGCAAGGCCTTGCCGGCCTGTGGGCGCTCCGCGGCCGGAAGACGCAAGGCCTCTGCCGCGGACGCGGATGTACCTAGCAACGAGACGAGGATGAGGAGCAGCGCACGCATGCGGGCCGTTCTAGCCCGGACCGGCGCCACGCGCCATCGGGTCGCTTCGCCCGCGGTCAGATGAACTTTCAGATGAACTTGATGCCGGCCGATTTGCCGCGGCGCCAGACCACCTGGCAGCTCCGCCCGGTCCGCGCATCGCGTGCGAAGGCCATCCGGATCGTGCCCGGGAGCTGGCTCGCATCCTCGTCCAGCGTGATCTTCGCGCCGGTATCGGAGATGTCCTGGACCAGGCATTGCCGTGCCGCGAACCCGCCGTCGAGCGTGATCCAGGCGTGCTGCGACAGCGACTTGCGGGCCGCGCGCTTCTTGGGCTGTGGCATTAGCTCAAATTCTCCCCTTCCAGCGCTAGCCGAGGGAACCTAAGAAATCGTTGAATTCGCCCCCGAATGATCCCGAGGGGCGGCTGTCCACCGGCCCAAAAGAGCGTTCCCGAACGGCTTGCCCAGGGCGCCAAAGGCCATTATAGGTTCGCCCGCTGCAGCCGCCGGGCACGACTCGGGCGGTCAGCGGCCGTGCCGCGAAAAGCGGCGGGGCCCTGGGTTTGCTCCCTTCGTCTATCGGTTAGGACGCCACCCTTTCACGGTGGAGAGAGCGGTTCGATTCCGCTAGGGAGCGCCAAAACCACTCCCAAAATATCCTGTTAAATCAGCCGCATACTTGATTTGCTTGACGCTCCTGCGACGTTCATGCGACGAAACGTCTCACAAAACGTCCAGCGCAGGGGCGCCAATTAAGAGCGAGCCGCAGTAGCTGACCGTCCGTCACGGCGTCTGGCATTTCCTGCGGCGGGTGCCGGTCGAATACGAGCACCTGGACACGCGCGGCAACGTCAAGCTCTCGACCAAGATCAAGGTCGCGACCGACCGCACCGGCACCAAGGCGAGCCGGATCGCGGCCCGGATGAACGAGACGCTGGAATCCTACTGGCGCGGTCTGGCCGGACAAGAAGACGGCCGAGGCGAAGCAGTCCTATCTGGACGCGGTGAAGCTCGCGCGCTCGCTGGGGCTTGACTACCAGACGCCCTCCGTTGGCGCGTCAGCACCTGTCGAGGAGGTTCTCCGGCGCATCGAGACGCTGATCCTCGGCGGGACGATCGACAACCCAGCTCTGAGCAGGGCCGCCATGGGCGCGGTCGAGAAGCCGGCGATCATGCTGTCCCAGTTCTTCGACGAGTACGAGATCAGCCAGAAGCTCTCCTTGTCGAGGATGTCGCCGGATTAGCTTCGGAAGTGGAAGGCTGCCAAGAAGCGCGCGGTGGAAATCCTGATCGAGAGGACCGGCGACAAGGCCCTGCACCAGTTCATCCGCGACGACGCCCTGGCGTTCGCCGACTGGTGGGAGGAGCGCGTCATCACCGAGGGCATCGGCGCCGGCACCGCGAACAAGAACATCACGCACATCGGCGGCATGATCCGCGCGGTCAACAAGCGGCTCAAGCTGGGGCTCGACGACGTCTTCGCCGGCACCCGCATCGAGGGCCGTCGCGATGGTCAACGCGCCACTTTCTCCGTGGACTTCATCCGCCACGTTATCCTCGCGCCCGGCAAGCTCGATGAATTGAACGATGAGGCGCGGGACGTCGTCTATGTCGTGATGGAGACCGGCGCGGCCGAGCGAGGTCGTCAATCTCACCGCCTCTCGCATCGTGGTTGATGCCGAGGTTCCTTACATCCGCATCGAGGCCGAGGGCCGCGTCCTCAAGACCGAGCACAGTGAGCGCGACATTCCGCTGGTCGGCTATGCGCTGGAGGCGATGAAGCGGCATCCGCAGGGCTTCCCGCGCTACTTCGACAAGGGATCGTCGCTCTCGGCAACGCTGATGAAGCACTTCGCCAAGAGGAAGCTGCTGCCAACCGATAAGCACAAGATCTATTCGTTCCGTCACAGCTTCAAGGATCGCTTGAAGGCAGTCGAGGCGCCGGAGGAGCTGATTGGCGAGATGATGGGCCATCGCATCGACAAGCCCAAATATGGCGACGGCGGGCTCGCGTTGAAGCTGAAATATCTGACTGCCATCGCCTTCAGCACGTCGACTGATGCGTCAAAGAGAGCGGCGGCTTAACTTCATCCAGGAAGCGCTTGGCGCGGGCCATCACGTCGTCGGCCGCGCGCCTCGCGGCGATCTCGCGCTCCAGCCTTTCGAAGTACGGCGCGTAGACCAGGCCGTCGCGCGCCATGAGATAGGCGACTGCGGCTTGTGCGCGGAGAAGCCGTTCAAGCGTCACCGGCTCGGAGCGGGGTGGAACCAGTCTTCGGCTTCGCACATGGCGTCAGGGGGCTTGGGTCGAAGCGATGTTCTGGTCTGGCGCATGCCCCCGCCGCCGGAAGAAGTAGCAAGAGCATCGACAGGCCGACCCCGATGCATTCCCAGAAGGATACCTGCCGACCATGATGTGTCTGCGCACGCGGCTCCATACCGTCACGCAGGCCTCTTCGCCTAGCTAAGGCGAAGTGTGTCCCGCCTCCACTTCCACCCGTCATCACGAAGCAAACAAGAACAAACCTCAGGCATAGACGATCTCGCAAGGATCGCGTGACGCCGTGCCCCTTGCGGGGGTGCGGCGTCACACGCCCTCTGTTACGAGCAAAAGAAAGACGTAACGGCCGAACGTAACGGCTTGGCGCATTACTCGGCCTCACACCAGGGTTAGTCCGAGTCTGCGCCCACTTCGTTAAAGCCGAAGCCTTGCGATCTGATGGTGTGGGTGTAGGTTGGCGAGATGATGTTCGATGCGATCAACGGCATGCTGCTCGACATGCTGGCCGCAATCGGAAGAAAAGATTTTGAAGATCGCCGCCTCCGACAGGCGCAGGGCATCAGCAAGGCGATGGCCGAAGGCAAGTTCAAAGGCCGCCCCGAGAACACCGAGCGCAATAGCGACATCGCCGACATGCTCGCCGACGGCAAGTCGTGGAACACCATACAGCGCGTCACCAACTGTTCCCGCGCTACCATCGCGAAGGTCGCCGCCAAGCGGCCGTCGGCTGAGAGAGCGCTGGCGTGAGGCTGATCTATCGGGAAGGCCGCATCGAAATCTGGTCGGTTGGCGGCAAGTTCTGGGTCTATGGCTGCACCCGCAGCGACTACCCCATCGTGTGCCCGAGCTTGGGCATGGCGCAACGAGATCGCGGCGCGCTAGACAGCGCCGCGAGGCCTTCCGACGGCAGCGAGATCATTGGTCGAAACGCCAAGGGGAGCCGTACTCCCCCCGGCCAACCGTCTATTGGATCGAGCGTGAGGAAATAGAGTTCCTGCCCTCGGCTCAGAACGTGCGCTCTCTCGGCAATTTCCGTTTTTCTCTTTTTATGTTTGTTATGTTTGGGAATTTTGCCGCGCATCCCGCTCGTCGTTCGGATGCCGCGCCAGATCATCAGCGCGCCTGTGCGTTGATTTGCTCGGCGCATGACGACGTGCGCTTGAACCGACGACACATATGGACAGGCTTCGTTAAGCGGTCCGCCAAGACCCGCAACCCGGCAGCTTCTGCCGCGTTTGTGCGGAGATGCTTGCGCCTGAATCGCGGCAAGGTAGCCATAAAGGCCCAGCCGCCTACCGCGCGACCCACATCACAGCGCCCCGACAGAAGTTGAAGGCGAGACGTCCATAGAAAAGGCTGCTCTCGGGCTCTGACGCAGCCAGGCGGTACGAACTGCCGAGAGCTCGGACAAACTCGATCATCCCCATGAATTCATGGTGCGTCGGCACCAAATGAATGCTCGCGAGCTGCAGCAGCAGGGCTTCAATGCCGATGGTGCTCATGACGGGCCTGCTCCTGCGCGCGGCAGCGGCATCAATTGCGCGAGATGGGCGCTCCTCCATTGATACGGCGTGTCGCCGACAAAGCGCTTGAACACCGTGGTGAAATGCGCCTGGGTCTGGAAGCCCACGGTCAAGGCGATATCCACGAGCGCAATTTCGGCCTGCTTGAGCAGCTCCTGGGCACGCTCGATGCGACGCCTCAGCAGATACTCGTGAGGCCGAACGCCGACGGCCGCGCGGAACTGTGCGGCGAAATGCATCCTGCTCAGCCCGGCGACGGCGGCCATGCCCTGAAGCGTCATTTTGGCAGGCAGATTCTCGTCGATATATTGCAGGACGCGCTTGAGACGCCAATTCTGCAGCGACCGTACGGGCCGGCCGGCGTCCTCCTCTTGAATGGCGTCGGCCGGGTCGAGCTCGGCCCGTGCGCTGGAGGCCTGCCGGCTGAACGTCCGGGTGAGGATCGCAAGCCGCAGGGCGTCGGCCATGATGGCGGAATGGGCGTCGTGCGTGGCTTCGGTCACTGCGAGCGCATCGGAAAGGCGCCGCATAACCGGATCGGTGAATTCTTCCGCCGCAAACGCCCGTTCGCTCTCGGCAGGCGGCCCCGCAAGAAGTTTTGCGGAGAGCCTGAAGCCAGGCCCGCGAACGGCGGAACGTTCGACGTCTGCCGCATGCTCGACCGCCAGGGCCATGTCCAGATGGACGAAGGACAGCATTGACCCGCCTTCGTCGAACCGGCCAGGGAGTTTCGATAGCCCGAGCCGATCGCGATCGATTGCCGAGATATCGATCGCGCGAACGTCATGATCCTTGATTGCCTGTGAGCGTGACATCTGCAGCGACATCGTCGAATCTCCTTGTTCCCGTTTTCGATCCGGCCAGGCCTGACTGCCTTGCCCGAATGTCATGGGAACAGCGTAATTCGGCGGTGCGTGCGATCCATTCTACGCGCGGGTGCGTCGGTAGGTTCTCAGGTTGACCGCATCATACCTAGGTATGATCGCAACACGCTCGTCGGGTGAGCGCACTGGCGCGACGCCTCACCGGCATCGCGGATGCGGCAGGACTTGCGGCGTGACTCGCCTGCGGTAAGTTGACGCGCTTTTTGCGCACCATCCACCGGTGGGACCACGCGAGCGCCCCGGTTTTTCCGGGGAATGCCACCTGCCGGCGCTTTCGTCGGATTGAGCGGCGCGACAGGTCTTCCACGAGAGCACGAAAATCGTGCGGCTGGATGTTGTGAACGCGATCAAATCGCGGCATCAACGCTGCTGATATGAGAAGAACGACTTCCAGCGACGATGACGACTCATGATCGGATCACGGGCTCATCCATGAGCCGCGCCGGCTTGCGGTTCTGGTCCGCCGTCCTCGCCTTTGCGGTTTTCCTGGTTGACGTGCTGACGCCGCTCGAGGGCGCGGTGGCGGTTCTCTACGTCGTGGCGATCCTGCTCGCAGCGAAGACCAACCGGCGCGACGACACCATCGTCGCCGCAGCTGGCTGCATAGCCCTGACGATAACCGCCTATCTGCTGTCGCACGATCTGCGGACCATCGCCTCGCCCGCGCTTCGCGTGCTGGTGAGCCTCGCGGCAATCGGGATCACGACCCTGCTGGCGCTGCAGAATCACGCGGCAACGAAGCGCCTCGCGGCGCAGGCGCGCCTGCTCAACCTCTCGCACGACATGATCTTCGTCAGGGATTGCGGCGGCGTGATCACCTACTGGAACAAGACGGCCGAGCAGATCTACGGCTGGTCGGACGACGAGGCGCTCGGGCAGCTCGCCGACGAGCTCCTGCAAACCAGATATCCCGACCGGCGCGAGGTCATCGAAGCGGGCCTGCTCGACACCGGTCGATGGGAAGGCCGCGTGCAGCAGCGAACGAAAGACGGCGCCGCCCTCACCGTCGATGCCCGATGGGCCTTGCAGCACGACCGTCTCGGCAAGCCCGTCGGGGTCCTTGAAACGCACACCGACGTCACCGACCGCATGGCCGCACACAGCGCGCTGGTGCAGAGCGAGCAGCGATACCGCCGGATGTTCGACGCAAGCCGGATCGGCGTGGTCGAAGAGGACTGGAGCGAACTCCGAACCGCGCTGCAGTCGCTGGAGACCGCGGGTGCCGGCCTGCGCGACCATCTGGCGCAACATCCCGATTTCGTCCGGTATGTCCGCCGGCTCGCTGGAATCACCGACGTCAATCCGGCCCTGCAGGCGATGGCAGGGGCGCAGGGCGCCGCGATGTTCATTGAGAACGTGGACCGGCTTCTCGGCGAGAACGACCGGAATTTCCTCGACGCATTGGTCGCGTTCGCGGAAGGCGAGCCGTTCTACGAAGGCGAGACCGATCTCGTCAGGCTCGACGGACGCAAGGTTCCCGTGCTGTTTACGATCGCCTTTCCCTCCGGGCCTGACGGCGATCGCAACGTGCTCGCCTTCGTCATCGACGTCACCGAGCGCAGGCAGGCGCAGGATGCGTTGCTCGCGGCGCAGGCCGAACTCGCCCATGCCGCGCGCGTCGCCACCCTCGGCGAGCTCACCGCCTCCATTGCCCACGAGGTCAACCAGCCGCTGGCGGCAATCGTCACCAGTGGCGAGGCCGGACTGCGCTGGCTGCGGCGCGAGGTGCCTGATCTGGACGAGGTTGGAGCCACGATCGTCCAAATCGTCGCGGAAGGTCGCCGTGCCAGCGAGATCGTGGCGCGCATCCGGACTTTCCTGAAGAAGGCCCCTGCCGAGCAGGACAGTCTCGATATCGCCGAGATCATCGAGGAAGCGGCCCTTCTGGTCGCGCGGGAACTCGCCAATGACGACGTCGTCCTCACCTTCGAGGTCGAGCATGGCCTGAAGCCTATCCGCGGCGACCGGATCCAGCTTCAGCAGGTACTCGTCAATCTGCTGGTCAATGCCGGCCAGGCCATGTCGGGCCAGCCCGGTTCCCGCACCGCCAAACTGCGCGCCAGTGCTGTCGACGGGGAGCATCTCGCCATCACCGTGCAGGACAGCGGCCCCGGCATTCGGCCTGACGACATGCCACGCCTGTTCAATCCGTTCTTCACGACAAAGCGCGGCGGAATGGGCATGGGACTTGCGATCTGCCGAACGACGGCGGAAGCTCACGGCGGCCAGTTGTCCGCCGAGAGTACGCCCGGCGCGGGAGCGACATTCCGCCTGACACTGCCATACAGCCAACAAAACACTCGACCATGACACGACCAGATCACGCGCAACCGCCGGGCGGATCCCTCAACTCCGTCGTCAT
Source organism: Bradyrhizobium sp. LM2.9 (assembly GCF_054056555.1). Classification (NCBI taxonomy): domain Bacteria; kingdom Pseudomonadati; phylum Pseudomonadota; class Alphaproteobacteria; order Hyphomicrobiales; family Nitrobacteraceae; genus Bradyrhizobium; species Bradyrhizobium sp. LM2.9. The sequence continues at coordinate 1,902,482 of NZ_JBSRYJ010000002.1, read as the reverse complement.
CATCGTTGATGATGATGCGGGGATCCGCGCCTCGCTCGACAGCCTGTTCCGATCCGTCGGCCTCGAGACGCGCCTGTTCGGCTCGCCGGCCGAACTGCTCGGCGGCTCGCTGCCCGACGGCCCTGGCTGCATCGTGCTGGACGTCCGCCTTCCCGGTGTGAGCGGGCTCGATCTGCAGAGCCAGCTCGTCCGGCAGGGCATCAGCTATCCGATCATCTTCATGACGGGCCATGGGGACATTCCGATGTCCGTCCGTGCCATGAAGGCCGGCGCCGTCGATTTTCTCTCCAAGCCATTTCGCGACCAGGACATGCTCGACGCAGTGACGGCGGCGCTCGAGCGCGATGCACAGCACCGGACCGAAGCCGCGACCAAGGAGGACATCCGCGCCCAGTACGAGACCCTGACGGCGCGCGAGCGCGAGGTGATGGGCCATGTCACCGCCGGCCTGATGAATAAGCAGGTCGCCGCCCTGATCGGCCTCAGCGAGATCACGGTCAAGATCCACCGGGGGAACGTCATGCGCAAAATGGGGGTCCGGTCGTTCGCCGACCTCGTTCGCAAGGCCGAGGCGCTCGGAGTTTCCCAGACCCGCAGGACTACGGACCAAACCTGAGTATAATTCCGGCGGGACTGCCCCGGGTGCATAAAGCCTCATCGGCCGCGCAAAGGGAGATGCTCTCCTTGCGGAACACCGCGGTCAGGATTGTGCGCCCATGGCCAAGACCCCGGTGATTGCGATCGTGGACGACGACGAAGGCGTTCGCGCGTCGCTGGCGAGCCTCGTGCGTTCGGTCGGCTATGATGCGCAGGCCTACGAAAACGGCATGGACTTCCTGCGGAAGGCGCCAGGAGACGATCCGGCATGCATGATCGCCGACGTCCAGATGCCTGTCATCACCGGCGATGAGCTGCAGGCCCGGCTGGTTGCCGCAGGCCGCAATTTCCCGATCATCTTCATGACGGCGTTTCCGAGCGAATCCGTGCGTCAGCGCGTGATGGCGGCAGGCGCGCATTGCTTTCTCGGCAAGCCCTCCAGCGGCGACGAAATCATCCGCTGCCTCGAAGAGGCGCTGGCGGGCCACGGCCGCAATAGTCCGGCCCGCGGCTGAGCGGACGACAGCCCTTTTCTCGCGACCCAACGTGCATTCCGGCAACCAGATTGGTGAACCGGAAATACCGGCGAACCCGGCACATCTCATACTCGGAGGCGTATCACGACATTGGCAGCGCCGACCGCTCTGCCGGGAGTATCTCGCGCGATGCAAATCAATGCCGATGCCGCCGCCGAGGCGCGCCCGTTGGTCTTCGCCGGGTTTCCGGCAAGCTCCTGGGCCTTTGCGCTGCGGGTGTGGCTCGCGATGCTTCTCGCGCTCTATGTGAGCTTCTGGCTCGAGCTTGAATCGCCCTCGTCGTCAGCCCTCACCGTAGTGATCCTGGCACTGCCCACGCGCGGTCAAGGCATGGAAAAGGCCGGCTACCGGCTGCTTGCAACCGGCATCGGCGTGGCGGCATCGATCGCGATCGCCAGTATGTTTTCCCAAACCGACGGTCTCCTGCTCGCAGTGCTCGGCATTTGGGTTGGCCTTTGCGTCTACGTCGTCGGGATGCTCGACGGCAATCGCGCTTATGCAGCGTCTCTCTGCTGCACCACGGTCGCGCTGATTGCCATTCAGCAGATCGACAGCCCGCTCAGGGTATTCCCGACCGGCATCGCGCGCGGCGCCGCCATCGGCATCGGCGTACTTGCGGTGGCGCTGGTCAACGAGGTGCTGGCCGCGCCGGACTACCATCCGGTTCTGGCAGGCCGCATGGAGGCGCTGCGCCGCCGCGTCATGGACTTCGCGCAAGGCACCGATCGCGGTGAAGCTTCATACGCACCGATCGCGGCAGGTCTTTTACACGATATCGCGGCGCTGCGTCCGGAGATCGCCAGCCTCGCGACGGAGTCAAGCAACGGCTCGGCGAGAACCGCGGCCGCCCGCTCGGTGCTCGTCGATCTCGTCAGCGCGTTGTCTCTCGCCCGCATGCTCGCAGCGCTATCCGTCGCTTCCGTCCCGGCCAGGGACGATCCGCATCACGGCAGATCGGCCCTGATGACGATCTGCCGGACTTACCTTCGCAGCGACATCGACCGCAAGAACGCAGACTTGCGCAGCAGCCTCAATGCACTGCACGACGGAAGGTACCCCTCCCACGCGTGGCGTGCGCCCCTGTATCGCTCGCGCCGCATCGCGGCCGAAAGCGGCGCGCGGGCGGCGATCTATTTCGCGCTGGTCGCGGGCTTCTTCATGCTGGCGGGCTGGCCCGCTACCGAGCTCTGCCTTTCGCTGGTCGCGGTCATTACGGGCCTCGGCTCGACGTCCCCCGAGCCACGCAGTTTCACCATGACGGCGGTGATGGCAACGCCGATCGCGTGCGTGCTGGCCGGGGTCCTGAAATACCTCGTCTTCAACGGCGTATCCGAGTTCCAACTGCTGGCGATCGGTCTTGCGCCCGTCGTCATCGGCCTTGCGCTGCTGATATCGCTGCCAAGCCGCATATTGTCACCACTGGGACGCCTCACACTGGTGTTCACGCTCGCCACCCTCACGCCGACCAACCCTCAGAGCTACGATCCAGAGGTGTTTCTGGTGACGTGCCTCTTTGTCTGTCTGTCTTCAGCCCTGGTCTTGGCGGCGCAGCTTTTGCTCCCTCCCCTGTCGGGCGAGCAGCGGATCGTGCTGTTGCTGGAAGAGGCAAAGCGCGAGGTAGATCACCTGGACAGCGGGCGAACCCGGCATCTCGCACCCGGGGAAGCCACGTTTCGCGATGCGGCACGGATCGAGCAGATCGTAACGGCCAAGGGCGCTTCCCCGATTGCCGATCAGACCGTCGCCGAAGCGATGCACTGTTTCGACAGGGCGGCGATTCTGCGGCGATGCCGCGCGGAAATAGAGCGGCTAAAGGCAGGACCGCTTGCCGGTGCCGCGCGTGCCGCTGAAACAGCGGTTGCGCTGCGGAGCGGTGCAGCGATCCTCGGGGCTGCCGAGGCGCTGCGCCAAGCGGCAGCTCAAAGCGGCCTGTCTGCCGATGCGGCTCTTGCCGTGCTCGTCCCTGCGAGCATTACGTTCGGAGCGCCGCAGACTCTCACCGGCCCCAGCCAAGAGAAGCGGTCATGATGAACACGTATCGGGAGCTCGTCTTCGGTGGCGTGCTCATTGCTCCCATCGTCTCCTATGCGGCTATCGCGCTGATCGCGTTCCTGATGCTTCGGCCGGTGCTGCGCCTCGTCGGATTTGCGGAATGTTTCAGTAACCCGTCACTGGCCGAGCTCAGCCTCTATGTGGCGATGTTCGGTCTGTTGGCATTGTTTTTCTAGGAGAAGAGTCATGGCTAGCGCCCTTCCCCAAGATACCTCTCGACTGTTCTATGACGAAACGCGGGGCGGAGCACAGCGGGGTGCCTCCGACACCGTTGATCGATCCGGCCTCGACGAACCCGAGGCGCGCGACACCAGCAATCGGAGCGCCGACGACAAAGCGCCCTGGCAGGCGCCGCCCCCCGCGATGCCACGACGCAATCCTCTCGGACGGTTCAAGGCCGGCGTCGGCAGGCATCTTGCGACACTCGCAATCGCGCTGGTCGCCGTCCTGATATCGGTCGCGACGTGGCAGCATTACGTCACCGCGCCCTGGACGCGGAATGGCAGCGTGCGCGTCCAGGTCGCCAATGTCGCGCCGCAAGTTTCAGGCAAGATCGTGGAGCTGCGGGTGGTCGACAACCAGTTCGTCCACAAGGGCGACGTCCTCTACATCGTTGACCCGTTCGACTTCGACGTTGCCGTCCGCGTCGACAAGGCCGTCCTCGACCAACGTGCGGCGGACCTGGAGGTGAAGCAAGCCCAGTTCAACCGGCGCCAGCATCTGTCCAATCTTGCGACGACACCCGAAGAACAGCAGATATTTGCAGGCAACGCAGCGCAGGCAAAGGCCGCCTACGAGGCGGCAGCGCACCAGCTTGCACAGGCGGAACTAAATCTGAAACGGACCAGCGTGACCAGTCCCGTCGATGGCTACGTCACCAATCTCCTGCTGCGCGCAGGAGACTATGCCGCCACTGGCGTCAGCAACATTTCGATCATCGACTCCAACAGTTTCTGGATCGACGGCTATTTTGAGGAGACCAAGATGGCCCGAGTCTGCGTCGGCGATCGCGCCGAAGCGCAGCTGGTCGGTTACTCGAAGCCGATTCTGGGGCATGTGAAGACCGTGACGCGCGGTATCAGCGTGTCGAACGCCGCCACGGGCACGCAGGGTTTGCCCAACGTCGACCCCATCTACACGTGGGTGCGGCTTGCGCAGCGCGTTCCGGTTCGCGTCGCCATCGACGCGGTGCCGCCGGAGGTGCCGCTAGTCTCCGGCATGACGGCGACGGTGACGATCCGGCAGCCCTCGAGCGAACCCCAAACCCGGTTTGAACGGTTGCGCGCGAATTTCGTCGATCCCATCGCCGATCTGTTCGGCGCGGGACATCCGCCTCGCACGAACTGCCTTCAAGCCACATCCCAGCAGCGCCCCGAGGTGGAATCGGTTCCGTATTCGCGCGAACTCGTGGCTCCCCCGGCGGACACGATCGCACCCGGCCTCGACGCCTCGCCACGCCTGCCCTGAATCGCACGAAGAAGCCCGGCCGGGGAGACCGTACCGCATGCACCTCTCGTCCGGTGGTGCCGCGCCTAACATCAGACATCACTAGACATGTACTTGATCTCTTTGGTTCAATTGAACTTTTCGCGACATGCGGTCGCACCTCTCGCATTTGCAAAATCTAATACCGCTTAAGCTTCCTTAACGAGCCTTTCGACAAGATCGCACCTATCGTTCGAACAAGGATCATTTGCATTCAGCAGCCGTCGCGACGGCAGCAGAATCCAGGATACGGGGACGAACGATGCTCACTGATATGCAAGCGGCCGGCGCCCGGGTGACGTATCAACCCAGCCAACGCGAACCGGATTCCCCGCAAGAGTCTCGCGCAATTTCCCTCGAACGCAGGTGGCGCCAGCCTAACCAACGTGCCGGCACCGCGTCCGAGGACATTACGATCTCGCGTTGGATCTCTGCGCAACCGGCCAGAAGGCACGAAGAAGCCCGGACGCCTTGCGACCGATACTTCCTGGCCATCGCCTTAAAGACAACACGCGTCAAACTGACCAGAGGCCGTCACACCATCTTCGACGGCGTCATGCCGGCAGGCACGCTGTATATCGGCGCACCGTCGCAGCAGCTCAGTGCGCAGTTCTACGGGCCGTGCGATTTCCTGCACTTCCACGTCTCCGCCGGCGGCTATTTTTCGCCTCTGCGGCCTGGAGCAGGACCCACCGCGCCGGAAGGCCTCAACGACCTCGTCCTGCTCCGCGACCCGTTTGCCGAGCAGCTCGCGAAAGCGCTGACCGAACGCGGCCATTGGGCCGACCGGGAATTCGCGCGCTGCATCGGTCAGACGCTAGCAATGCACATTGCCCGGCGCGAACTCCCGCACGCGAAAGTCAATGCGTTGCCGAAATGGCGGCTGCGGCGCATCGAAGAGTATGTCGGGACGCACTTCGACCACTGCATCACCCTGTCCGAGCTTGCCAAGGTCGCGGGACTGTCCCGGATGCACTTCGCGGCGCAGTTTCGCGCCGCCACTGGATACCGACCGCGGGAATACCTGCTGCATCAGCGCATCGAGCGTGCGAAATCGCTGCTATCGAATTCCGAAACGGCCCTGGTCGAGGTGGCGCTGACCGTCGGCTTTTGCACGCAGGCGCATTTCTCGACCGTCTTCAGGCGGATCACGGGCGAAACTCCCGCGCGCTGGCGATGCGCCAGCCGGAACGCGTCGGCTCCCTCCAGATTCACCGGCAGCGATCTGGATTCGACCTGCAAGGCCGTGTCTTGCGTGCTGCCCGCGGACTTCACGTGAATCATGCGAAATGAGAAACAGCCGGGGTTCGTGAAATACTTCGGCCGCGGGATTGGCGATACTGCGCGTGTTAGGTGACTGAGACCCCCAAGTCACGGCTCGAGCCTTTCTCCTCCCTGGGCATACGAGCATTTTGGGGCCGTCCTCCCCCCAAGGACGGCCCCTCTTTTTCGACGACGCGATCGACGGTATCGTCTCTCTTGTCGCGTTTAGGCGCTCAGGTGAGGCGCAACCCAGGCGTGGACGCCCTGAAGACTCCTGAAATCATCCAGAGAGCGAGCCGGAAGTCCGGCCGCGATTTCCGCGGCCATGCTGCTCAGCGCATGTCCCGGCCCCAGATCGAGAAATCCCGTCGCACCCGCTTCGACACAGGCTTGCAGGCAATCTGCCCACTGCACGGTGTGCGAGATCTGTGCGGCAAGCTTGTCGAGACCGCTCTCGGCCGAGACGACCGGACTGGCATCTATTCCGCTCAGAATGCGCGCACCGGTCCTCGGCGGGAAGACCACCGGTGCCAGGCGCAAGGTTTCACGAAAGACGGCGGACGCCGCGGCGAGCCGTTTGGTGTGGGAGGCAACCTCGACCGGTAACGTGACGATCCTTGCGGCGTGCATGGCCCGCGCGTCGATGGCAATCCCGCTCAGCGCCTCACGGCCGCCGCCGATGACAAAGGCGTCGCCCGGATTGACGATGGCGATCGCTGCGCCGTGGCACACGCAAAGGCGACCGATCGCGTCTGGCGAAAGGCCGCGGACGAAGATCAGCCCGTCGCCCGCGCGCGTAGCCGCATCCATGGCCTCTGCGCGGCGCGCCACGAGATCGAGCGTGGTGATAGCATCGAACAAGCCGCCCACACCCCAGGCGGCGACCTCGCCGACGCTATAGCCGGCAATGATGACGCCATGTGGGATGACCTCCGCGAGCGCGCGCGCCGCAGCGAGCGACTGCAAGGTGCAGAGAATCTGGCCGGCACGGTTGCGATGCATGGCCTCATCGGCTTCGCCGCGCACCAAATCGCGCGGATCCCTGCCGCCGAGCAATGCGGCCGCGTGCCCAAACAGCTGCGCGGCTTCCGGCGCATCGCCCGTGAGAGCGAACATGTCCCGATGCTGCCTGCCTTGCCCCGCGCAAAGGATCGCAAGCGTCATGGTCCCGGCCTAATGAGGAAAGAGCAGCGCGATCGCGATCGCCAGGGTCACGGCGCTGAATCCGGTGCTGGCGATGACCATGGACCCTGCCCTTGCGGAATCCAGCCGGTAGTTGACTGCGAATAAGATTCCAAAAAAGCCCGAGGGGATGGCGGCGAGCAGAATAGCCGTTTTCGCAGCATCCTGCGTGATCGGAATGACGCAAATGACCGCAACCGCCAACAGCGGGCGCCCGATGTCCGAGGCCACCGTTGCAGCGGTGATCTTCCAATCCAGCCGAAACGACTGCGCCGACAGAATGGCTCCTGTGAGGAACAGGGCGACCCCGGCGGCCGAACTTCCGATCAGCGCGAGGCTCGCATGCGCAAGCGCGTCGAGGCTCACATCCGACAACGAGAACAGGATGCCAAGCCCGGGCGCGAGCACCACCGGTTTGGTGATCGCACGCCGGATTGCCGTCAGGACCTGCAGCGTCGCCATTTGCTCGCCGCGAGCCTTGGCGGCGCCCATTTCCGCGATGATCAGCGTTAGCGGACTGATGAGAATCGAGCCCGCCGCCAATGCAACGGCAACCGGGACAGTGCCGGCCGGCCCCACGACCGACGTCATGATCGGAAGGCCCACGCCGGCGAGATTCGGAAAGCCGATCGTCAACGCCTGTAACGATGCTTCCGACCGGGAGACCTTGGAGAATCCACGTGCGGCAAAATACCAGGCGATATAGAGCAGCAGCATCGTCACGCCGAGCACCAGGAAGAGCGGGATCTGCTCGATCATCTCGCGGCGCGACGCGGAGGCGGTCGCGGCGAACAGCGAGGCCGGCAACGCAAAATCCATCACGAGTGCGTTGAGGGCGTCGACGTGAAGATTGTCGACGATATGAAATTTTCCGGCGGCATATCCCAGCAATAGAACGAAGAAGACCGGCACCAGCGCCATCAGGATCGCGTTAGACATCATGGAACCGGCCTTTCGTGGGCGTCGACGAAGAGCGTCATTGCGAGCAGGTCGGCCGATCCACCCGGGCTGAGACGGCGGGCGACGAAGCTTTCGTGGATCGATTGCGCCCGCGCACGCCAGCCGGGCGCGCGGACGCCGCCTGAAGCGATGAAACTCCGCGCCTCGTCATGCGGGAAGCGGAGGCCGTCGAGCCCGCCGCGATGTAGAAGATTGGTGTCTTCGACGGATGCGATCAGGGCGAAGCACGCTTCAACCCGAGCGGCTTCCACATCCTGCGGTACGACAGACGTTGCTCTGCGCAGGGACGGCAAGCCGATCCGGTACACGCTGGGAAATCCCGTCGCGGCCTCGATGCGCGCACCGCCCGCGCGAAAGCGGCGGCGGGCCACGCTGCCGTGACTGTGCAGCAGCACTGGACCATCGAGTATGCTGTCGCCCCACAGGCGCGCCACGATAGCGCCAAGCGGAAGCGCGGGATCGACCAACCCGCCGGCTCTCGCACCAGCCGCCGCGCACAGCAGGCCGAGCCCGAAGATTGCGCCACGGTGCGTGTTGACCCCCGCAGTCGCCGCCAGCATGGCGCGCTCCGCTTCAAGGCCGATGATGCGAAGCCGCCCCATGCCGCAGCCATGCGCGCCCGCATCGGCCAGGCGTTGCAGATAGGGTCCGATGGCCGCGGCGCTGCGACGAAACGTGGCCGCATCCATGTCGTCGTGACTGCCATTGTCGACATGGCTCACGAGCCCCGGCTTCGGCCAGGTTTCGAGCTCCTGGACGAGGCAATCGGCGGCGACAGCGCCGACCGCGGAGACATCGGGCCCGATCTGCGCCCGGCGCAGAACCGGCCGTTCCCACGCCTCTTGCAGCCGTGGTGATCATGATCCCCTAGCTCTCGAAATGAATTGCTGCCTGCCGAGCAAGACCACCCGCTCGATGCTCTTGACCAGAAGCTCGCCCGCGCCGCCGTGGAATTCGCGCCAGTTGACCGCGGCGCCGTCGGCGCCCATCAGCTCGCCATCGAGCCGCATCGGCGCGCCAGTCTCGACCGCGGCGACTTCGGCAACGAAACGATCGATGTCGGTTTCACCTTGAAACTCGAACAGGACATCGAGGTCGGAACGACCGGTGACGTAGTCGAGCCCGGTCAACGACTGCCAGGCCAGGCTGCCGAAGACGCGCGCGTCCACCGCATGGCGAAGCGCCAGCCCGTCGAGCCGGTCGAGCGTCGTCCACCAGTTGCGCGGCGCGTAAGCCCGCGCCTGCCGCAACAATGGCGGCCTCGCGACCGAGGCGACGTGGTCGATATCAACCATAAGGCAGATCCGTTTCTTGCCGGCCGAGGGCGGCAAGGGCAGGCCCAGCGCGAGGCCGCCTGCCTCGCATGGCAAAGCGCGACGCCTGATCGTCGGCCATCGCATTTTGGGCCAGCGCGCGAGAAGGGAATCGGCTGCGAGATCGTCGCGCGCGTCCAGCATCGCGCGCCATCCCGCGGGGCTGACGAAGACGAGGTCATGACGACCCGGTGGATGCTCACCGTGCTTGCAGGGCCAGGTCACGAACACGCTCCGCAATCTCGGCGGCCTTGAGCCGGCCGCCACGCTCCTTGCCGAGCGCATCCCGCCGGTCCTGCGCGGCCGGCATGTCGGCGAGCAACGCCTCCAGCTGGTCGGCGAGCGAGCCGGCATTGCTCCATGTCATGTGAACGGCGCCCATCTGCGCAAGATTGGACAGGCCCGGCGCGAACACCGGCGTCGACTTCGCCTTCTCCTCGAGCGCCTCCATCGACAGCTTGGTGACCTTCGCCATCGACGGCAGGTCCATCACCGCCGGATCGGCCCCGGGCAATCCGACCAGCACGCGCGTTGCAAGGCCTGTCGCAAGCAGGGCACCCGCAGCCGAGTGACCGTAAAGGAGGCCGATGGTCGGGCGACCGTTCATGTCCGCATGGATCAGCACCTTCGCCAGATGCGCGAGAAATTCATTCAGCCCGAGCAGCTCGTCGCGCTTGCTCATGCGCTGGCTGTCGCTGTCGACCAGCACCAGGATCGGACCGGAATTCCGGCCGATCGACTCCAGGACATGGCCTGACAATCTGATCGCCTCGTCGACGCCCAGCGCAGTCCGGTCTGCAACGCCAAGCACGAGCATCCGGCCACCGGATCGCAGCGTCGCCGAGCCGAGGATGACGCCTTTGTCGCGCCTCACCTCGTGGCCGTCGGGAAAGAGCGAGGCGATAATATCATCGAGCGTCACGGCTGGTCCTCCCGATCCGGTTGGCAAGGGCAATGAACTCATCGGCCGGCAGCTCGGGAACCGCTTGAGCATCCGCGATGCCTTCCGCCGTCCAGATGTCGACGGCATTCGCGCAGGCACCGAAGCTGCGCAGCCGACCGGCAAGCTGCTCCTGTTCGGCCTTCAACCTGTCGAGACCGAAAGGTCCGACCAGGCCGAGCAGTTCCAGCGCGGCCTCGCGAAAATCCTGCACATTGTCGTCGGCGAAGACATCGGCGGCGCCGAGCAGACGGCGATGCTTGCCGCCCATGGTCCGCCAGACCAAAGCGCGATCGCGGGAGTCGAATTCTTCGACGCCGCGATTGGTCTCGATGACTTCGGGGCCCGACACCGCGATGCGCCCCGGCTCCGAGACGGCGAGCGCGGAGCAACAGCCTGCGATCAGACCGCCGCCGCCATAGCATCCGGACCTGCCGCCGATCAGACCGATGACCTTCACGCCGGCGCTACGCGCCTCCATCACGGCGCGCATGATCTCGGCGATGGCAAGCTCGCCGGCATTGGCTTCCTGCAACCGAACGCCGCCGGTATCGAACAGGATCAGCACAGGAATCGAGCCGATCTGGCGCGCGGCGCGGAGCAGCCCAGTCAGCTTGGCGCCGTGCACCTCGCCGAAGGCGCCGCCCATGAAACGGCCCTCTTGCGCGGCGACGAACACGGGCGAGCCATCGAGACGGCCGTGACCGACGACGATGCCATCGTCGAACTGCTCGGGTAGATCGAAGATCTTCAGATGCGGGCTGACCTCGCGCTGCTCCGGCCCGATGAACTCGACGAAGCTGCCGGCATCGAGCAGCAGCTCCAGCCGCGTGCGGGCCGACGCCTCGTAGAAGCTGGTGCTGCGGGCCCGTTCGGCCGGGGTGATGTCCTTGAGCGGCGCGATCATTGGCCGTTCTCCGCGATCAATCGCACCGCCTGGGCCAGACGGAGCGAGACGGTATCGGGACGCGCGCCGCCGTCGTTGATCGAGAACTTCAGCCCGCCGGGCGAATAGCGCTCGACGAAATCGCCGATCACGGCACTCCAGACCTCACCGAAGCCGACCGCCGCGGTCTTGATCTCGATGGCGCATTCCGCGTCCGGCAGCACACGCTCCACCAGCACCTCCAGATTGCCCGAGGCGACCACGCCGACAATCGCACTTCGCCTTGCGCCGTCCGCGCGGGAGCGGACCGGATGTCGAAAGCTGAGATCTTCCATGGCGGGTCCTCACCAGTTCCTGAATTTCGACGGAGGTGCGTACAAGCCGCCTGACCAGCGCACGAGATCCTTGATCGAGCGCGCCGCCAGCAGGCTGCGATCCGCATCGAGCGGATTGATACCGAGATCCTCCGGCCGGCGGATCACGCCGCGCTCGCGCAGGCGCGAGACCATGCCGTGGTCCCGCCGACGGCCGACATCGGTGTAGCCGGCAACGCCGCGGATGGCCTGCTCGCGCTCCTGCGTGGTACGGCACAGCAACAGATTCGCCACGCCCTCTTCGGTGACGATGTGGGTGACGTCGTCGCCATAGATCATGACCGGCGCGAGATCGAGCTTCAGCTTCTCGGCGAGCTCGATCGCGTCGAGCCTTTCGACGAACAGCGGCACGTTCTTGTCGCCGAACGTCTCGCCGATCTGTACGACCAGCTTGCGGCCGCGGCGTAGCGCCGCCGGACTGTCCGGATCGGCCTCCGCTCCCGCCTTCAGCCAGGGCTGGCTCGGATGACGCCGCCCGCGGGCATCCGCCCCCATGTTCGGGGCACCACCGAAGCCTGCAATGCGCGAGGTGGTGACGGTCGACGAATTTCCTTGCAGATCGATCTGCAGCGTGGAGCCGATGAACATGTCGCAGGCATAGAGCCCTGCGGTCTGGCAAAAAGCACGATTGGAGCGCAGCGAGCCGTCTGGACCGGTGAAGTAGACGTCGGATCGGGCACGGATGTAATCATCCATGCCGACCTCCGAGCCGAACGAATGAATTTGCCGGACCCAGCCGGACTCGATCGCCGGAATCAGCGCCGGATGCGGGTTCAACGCGAAATGCGTCGCAATGCTGCCTTTCAGCCCGAGCCTTTCGCCGAAGGTCGGCAACAGGAGCTCGATCGCGGCGGTGCTGAAGCCGATACCGTGATTGAGCCGCTGCACACCATAAGGAGCATAGACTCCCTTGATCGCGAGCATCGCCGTCAGTATCTGGCCTTCCGTGATCGCAGCCGGGTCGCGCGTGAACAGCGGCTCGACGAAGAACGGCTTGTCGGCCCTGACGATGAAGTGGACCCGGTCGGCCGGGATATCGACCCGCGGCACGGTCTCGACGATCTCGTTGACCTGGGCGATCACGACACCGTCCTTGAACGCCGTCGCCTCCACGACGGTGGGCGTGTCCTCGGTGTTCGGGCCGGTGTAGAGATTTCCGTCGCGGTCCGCGCTGACTGCTGCAATCAGCGCGACGTGCGGCGTGAGGTCAATGAAGTAGCGGGCGAACAGCTCGAGATAGGTGTGAACCGCGCCCAGCTCGATCTTGCCGCCGAACAGCATGCGCGCAATGCGTGCCGATTGCGGCCCGGAATAGGCATAGTCCAGCCGCTTCGCAACGCCGCGGTCGAAGAGGTCCAGATGTTCGGGGAGAACGACACCCGACTGCACCATATGCAGATCGTTGACCTTGGAGAGATCGACCGCCAGCAGCGCGCGGCTCAAGAGATCCGCCTGCTTCTGGTTGTCGCCCTCCAGGCAAACCCGGTCGCCCGACCGGATCACGGCCTCCAGCAGGCGCGTCACGTCGTGCGCTTCGACGATCTTGCCGCGGGCAAGGCCAGCTCCCGCCGCAATGCGCGCATCGCGCGCGGCTCGATTGTTCTGCCAGCTCGTCATGACCGTCATTCCCTCAGACCGGCGCCGCACAGAAGCATCAGCGCTTCTTCGATTGCATTCGTGAATTTTGGGACAGTCGGGACGGCGGGAGGGTTGTAACTCCCGCCGTCCTTCCTTCTGCCGGTCGTCCGTGCGTCAGGACCAGCGAAGGGTGATCAGCGCGTAACCGGCGGCTGGATACTGCGCGCGGCGCGGGTGATGACCGCCGCCACTTCCTTCGGACGCGACTCGTACACCGAGTGGCTGGCGCCCGGGATCACGGTGGTCTGGCTCTTGGCGCGCTCGTAGTACCAACGCTCCAGATCCGGACTGATGATCTGGTCGTTGCCGGCGACGATGCCCCAGCTCGGCTTGGTCTTCCACGCCGCCGCCTTCAGCGGCGTGCTGAAGACCTGGGTCGCGGCCGGGACCTGCGAGCGCGCGACGAACTCGGCCCGCTCGCGCGGCAGATCCGGCGCGAACAGTTTCGGGAATTGCACGGGATCGAGATAGGTGAACTTGTCGGGCGTCACCTTGATGACGCCTTCGGTCTTCCCGAGGACGCTCGGCGTCTTCTTGCCCAGCGCCGATTCGTCCTCTCCGACGTCAGGCGCATGTGCGGCGACGTAGACAAGACCAACGACGTTGGGGTGAACGCCGGCCTCGGTGATGATCGAGCCACCGTAGCTGTGACCGACGAGAAGCGTCGGGCCATCCTGCAGATCGAGAATGCGCTTGGCCGCAGTGACGTCGTCGGCGAACGAGGTCTCGGGCTCCTGCACCATGGTGACGCGGAAGCCTTCCCTGGTCAGGATCTCGTAGACCGGCTTCCAGCCGGACCCATCCACCCAGGCACCGTGCACCAGCACGATGTTCTTTAGCGGTTCCGCGCGCGCCGGGGCGACGGTCGAGAATAGCGAAACGGCGGCGGCAAAGGCGAGGCTAGCGTTGAGGTGTTTCATCTCGGGATCACTCCGGGTTGGAATGACGCGAGACTAGTTTCGAAGCTTGCTTGCGTATTTCCGCAAACAACTATCCTTGCCACTTCGCACGCCCGGAAACGTGAGCTGCGACGATCGCTGTTCGACCATCCTCCGGACGCGGCCCGGCCGAGAGATGCATTTCCGAGGGCGCACGTGATGCACGCTGACATTCATGACATGACCTCTCGCAAGCGTGAACGGCCGGCGTTCGTACACGAAAGACGATCGATACGCGCTCTGTCATTCACGGCAACGTTCCCGACGTCACCCGAAATCCAAGCATAGGATCGAACAATGACATCCATCGCAAAGTACAGCGCCGCCCTCTTTGCACTGCTGTGCGCAACGATGCCGGCTCGTGCCGGAACCTGCACGGATGACATCGCGCACACCCAGGCCCAGCTCGATCTGGCCATAGAAAAGGACGCGGGCTCCCACGGCTGGCAGCCGGAGAGCCTCAGCGCGCTGCGCGGCCATCAACCCACGCCCCGCTCGCTCGCGGAAGCAGCAGGTCACAACGGCGTCGATTTCACCGACGCGCTCGATTCGCTCGATCGCGCGCGCGCCGCCGGTCGCACCGGCGACATCGCCGCGTGCGGCCGGGAGATCGCGCACGCGCGGGCCATTCTGAGATAGCGAAAGCACTTTCAGGGTCGACGACGAGGCGGCCCGCCAAAATGGTCGCGCGAGAGCGAATGCGGCGCACGAAGCGCCTCGCCGTCGTGCAGCCGAGCAGCAGGACGTGCGTTCTGGAAATACCCGCGCTCGCGCGGCTTCCTATTGTTCGATCGCAGTAGCCGGAGCTTTCATCCATGCGACAACAGCATTCAACATATAACGGTGTGATGCTTGCGACCGCCATACTGTGGCTGGTCCCGGCTGCGGCCATCGCGCAAACAATAGTGCCGGGCATGCAGCCGCCTACGGGCATGCTTGCGACGTCACCCCTCAACCCGCAATCCACGCGGCCGGTGGGCATCCCGCTGGGATCGACCGAAATCGCAATCCCCGGCATTTCCCCGATCAATCCTGTGCAAAGCACGATGGGGTGCGCCGGATCGGGCAATGCCTCGTCGACCGGAGCATTGTTCGACGGCGGCGGATTGTCCGGCACCTCATCGACCAATTGCGCCGGCAACACTGTGGCCGTTTCGCCCTTGCCCTCGATATCGACTGTCGGCCGCGTCGGGATTCCGCTGGGATCCACCGAGATCGGCGGCGCCGGAATCAGTCCGTCCGTGCCGGTGCTCGGCCCCACGTCCACGAACGGCACGACCTCGATCGACGGCTCCGGCAATCCCTAAAATCAAGGAGGATCATCACCGTGAAACGGAACCTCACCATTGCGCTTGTTACTCTCGTTGCGGTCATGGTCGGCGCCGGATTTTGGTTCTTCGGCACCGACCGCACGCCGGGCGTGGCAGCCGCACCCGTGGCCGCTGCCGTGCCGGTGGTCGCCGCCACGGTCACGGGCAAGGACGTTCCGATCTATCTGCGCGGCATCGGCACGGTGATCGCCTACAACACCGACGTCGTGCGCAGCCAGATCCAGGGGCAGATCGTCAAGATCGCCTTCACGGAAGGACAGACCGTCAAGGCCGGCGATCTCTTGGCCCAGATCGACCCGCGTCCTTACGAAGCGCAGATCGAGCAGCTCACGGCCAATCGCGACAGAGACCAGGCGCAACTCACGAACGCCGAGGCCAATCTCTCCCGCTACAATCAGCTCGGGGACAAGGGCTATGCGACCCCGCAACTGATCGAGACGCAGACGGCGCAGGTGGCGCAGCTCAAGGCCGCCGTGAAGGCGGACCAGGCCCAGATCGACGAGGCGAACGTCCAGCTCAGCTATACCCGTCTGTCGTCGGCCGTTCCCGGCATCACCGGCGTTCGCCAGATCGATGTCGGCAATGTCATTCATCCGACCGATGCCAACGGCCTCGTCGTCGTCACCCAGATCGAGCCGATCTCGCTGCTGTTCACCCTGCCGCAGGCAGACCTGCCCATAATTCAGGAGCACGCCGCAAAGGGCTCCCTGAAGGTCGTCGCCTACAGCCAGGACAACAAGACGAAGCTCGACGAAGGCACGCTGCTGCTGGTCAACAACGAAATCGCAGGAACGACCGGCACCGTCCAGCTCAAGGCCGTGTTCCCGAACCATGAGCACCGGCTGTGGCCGGGCCAGCTGGTGAATGCGCGCCTGCTAATCGAGATTCAGAAGGATGCGCTCACTGTCGCCGGCTCGGCCGTGCAACAGGGCCCGAACGGCACCTATGTCTATGTCGTGACCGACGGCCAGACGGCCGCCTTGCGTCCCGTTCACGTCGTACAGATCCGCGATGGCCAGGCCCTGATCGACCAGGGGCTGAAATCAGGTGACGTTGTCGTGATCGACGGCCAGTACCGGCTCGCGGAAGGCAGTCGCGTTCGCGAGCTGCATGGCAACGCGGCGCGCGAAGCCGACCTGCAAAGCGCCGTGCAGGACGCAATCCCATGAACCTCTCCGCGCCCTTCATCCTGCGGCCGATCGCAACCGCTCTGCTGATGGCGGGCTTGCTGCTGTGCGGCCTTGCGGCCTATCCGCTACTGCCGGTCGGCGCCTTGCCGAACGTCAACTACCCGACTATCCAGATCTCGGCGCAACTGCCCGGCGCCGACCCGGGAACGATCGCCTCGTCGCTGGCGACGCCGCTCGAACAGCAGCTCAGCCAGATCCCCGGCGTCACCCAGCTCACCTCGTCCAGTGCGCTCGGCGTGGCCCAGCTCACGGTGCAATTCGAGCTGTCGCGCACGGTGGACAGCGCGGCGGTGGACGTGCTGGCCGCGATCAATGCGGCGAGCCCCTTCCTGCCGCCGAATATCCCCTACCCTCCGACGATCCGAAAGGTGAACCCGGCCGAGACGCCGATCATGCTGATCGCGCTGACGTCGGACTCGCTGCCGCTGACCACGGTCGACGCCTACGCGGAGAACATCCTGCTGCCGAAGATCTCGCAGGTGCCGGGCGTTGGCCTCGTCGGCATCGGCGGCCAGCAGAAGCCCGCGATCCGTGTTCGCGTCAATCCGCAGGCGCTTGCCGCCCGCGGCATCGGCCTTGAAGACGTCCGCAGCGTGATCGCCGGCGCCAATGTCGACCTGCCCAAGGGCACGCTCAACAGCCCGCGCGTTACATATACGCTGAACACCAACGATCAGTTGCTCAAGCCATCTGCCTATGAAGACCTCATCATCGCTTATCGCAACGGTTCGCCGGTACGGATACGCGACATCGGCACGGCGATCGAGGGGCCGGAGAACGACCTCCTGGCCGGCTGGTACGGTAAGGACCCCGCCGTCATTCTGGCGGTCCAGCGCGTTCCCGGCGCCAACGTCATCGAGACCGTCGACCGCATCAAGAAGCTGCTGCCGCAACTGCAGGCCTCCGTTCCGCCCGCGATCAAGGTGACGATCGCCGCCGACCGGACCGCCACCATCCGCGCCGCAGTCTCCGACGTTCAATTCACGCTGATGCTGACGGTCGCACTGGTGGTGATGGTCATATTCCTCTTCCTGCGGAATTTCTGGGCCACCATCATTCCGGCAATCACGGTTCCCCTGTCGCTGGTCGGCACGTTCGCGGTCCTGTACGTGCTCGGCTATAGCCTGGACAACCTCTCGCTGATGGCGCTCTCGATCGCGGTGGGCTTCGTGGTCGACGATGCAGTCGTCGTGATCGAGAACATCGTGCGCCATCTCGAGCAGGGGCATGACGCCGATGGAGGCCGCGCTCAAGGGCTCCGGCGAGATCGGCTTCACGATCGTCTCCATCACCCTGTCGCTGATCGCGGTGTTCATCCCGCTGTTTCTGATGGGCGGTTACGTCGGAAAGCTATTCCAGGAATTCGCCATCACGATCACCGCCGCGCTGCTGCTGTCACTGGTCATCTCGCTCACACTGACGCCGATGATGTGCGCGCGGCTCCTGAAGCACGACCCGCGGAAGAGGCACGGCCGGCTCTATCTCGTCTTCGAACGCGGTTTCGATGCACTGCTTTCGCTCTATGCGAGGGGCCTGCGAATCGTGCTGCGCCATCGCTTCGCGACGCTGCTCGTGATGCTCTCGACCGTTGCGCTGACCGGCTATCTGTACGTGATCATTCCAAAAGGCTTCTTCCCGCAACAGGACACCGGGCAAATTGTCGGCATCACCGAAGCCGCACAGGACATCTCCTTCCCTGCGATGTCCGAGCGACAGCAAGCGATCGTTGACATCCTCTCAAAGGATCCGGCGGTACAGTCGGTGGCGAGTTATATCGGCCCGGGCGGCCCGACCGCGACGCTCAACCAGGGACGCATCTTCATCGTCCTGAAGCCGAAGCCCGAGCGCAAGGCCAGCGCCGATCGGGTGATCGAGCGGCTGGGGCCCCAGCTCGCCCACATCCAGGGCATAAGGCTTTACATGCAGGCCGCCCAGGACATCACCATCGGCGCACGGCTGTCGAAGACGCAGTATCAGTACACGCTGACAGATGCCGATTCGAACGAGCTCACCAACTGGTCGGCGACCTTCCTGGCAAAACTCCGCGCGCTCGACCTCATCACCGACGTCGCGAGCGACCAGGCCAATGCCGGCCCGAGGCTGGAGGTCACCGTCAATCGCGAGGTCGCATCGAGCTTCGGTATCCTGCCCACGACGATCGACAATGCCCTCGACGACGCGTTCGGCCAGCGCATCGTCTCCACCATGTTCACCTCGCTGAACCAGTACCATGTCGTGATGGAGGTCGATCCGCGTTTCCAGTATGGCCCCGAGGCACTAAAGGACATCTACCTGAACTCGGCCACCGGCCAGCAGGTCCCCCTGAGCACGCTGGTTCACAGCGTCATCAAGCCCGCGCCGATCCTCATCAATCATCAGAGCCTGTTTCCCTCGGTGACGATCTCGTTCAACCTGAAGCCCGGCATCGCACTGGGCGATGCGGTGACGGCGATCCAGAATATCGAGAGGAGCACCGGCAAGCCCGCCTCGCTCTCGACCTCGTTCCAGGGCAACGCGCAGGCGTTCCAATCCTCCCTGTCAGGCACGCCGTTGCTGATCGGGGCCGCCCTAATCGTGATCTACATCATCCTCGGCGTACTCTATGAAAGCCTGATCCACCCGATCACGATCCTGTCGACGCTGCCTTCGGCCGGCATCGGCGCACTCCTGCTGCTGCTGGCAGTCCACATGGATCTCAGCGTCATCGCCATCATCGGCATCATCCTGCTGATCGGCATCGTCAAGAAGAACGGCATCATGCTGGTCGATTTCGCCCTCGAGGTGGAGCGCCAGCACGGACTCAGCCCCGAAGAGGCGATCTACCAGGCCTGCACGCTGCGCTTCCGCCCAATCCTGATGACGACGATGGCCGCGCTGCTGGGCGGCGTGCCGCTGATGATCGGCTCCGGCACCGGCGCGGAGCTGCGCCAGCCGCTCGGCTACACGATCGTCGGTGGCCTGATGCTGTCGCAGGTCCTGACGCTCTACACGACGCCCGTCGTCTATCTCTATCTCGACCGGCTCGGCAACCGGCTGACCGCGCGGAAGCCACGGGCGACCGAGACATCCGCTCCATCCACGAGCGAACCAGATACGGGATTGCGCCATGAATCCGCTTGAGCAGGTCACCGCCGGCATGATGCCGGCTCGATTTCGGATTCGTGCGTTTTGACAAAGCGTCGACGAAAACGCAGAAGACCGCTCTTCGGCGGGGCGGTAAACCGTTTGCATGACGCTCGAACGCCTGGATGGCTCTAACCCCGTACAGCCCAAGCGATGGTGGCGCCGTGTGCTGCCGATCCAGACAATACAGGATCGCATTCTCCTGTGGGCTTGGGGCAGCCTTGTTTTGACCCTGCTGTCCTTCGCCTGCTCACTGCTCGGAGACAATTTCACGGCGATCGCTTTCGCCGCTTTTCTGGCCGCTTCGCTGACGCTCGTCGGCGCGATCATGGACATCACGGCCCTGAAGAAGGCCCATGTCGAGCTGGAGCGGAGCGAGCAGCGCTACCGCCATTTGTTCAGCCGCATGCCGATCGCATTCCGGCAGCTCGATGCCAGCAGGCTGGTCGTGCTGTTCCGGAAATTGCGCGCCGAAGGCGTCAAGGATCTCGGCGCCTATTTCGACAGCCATCCCGAATTCCTCCGAACTTGCATGGACGCGCTCTCGTTTCAGGAGGCCAACGAACGGGCCATCCAGATGTTCGGCGGCGGCGCCGGCGACTATGTCGGACGTTCCATGGCCGAGACCTGGAGGGATCGTCCCGATACATTCCGGCGCGCCATGGAATCCCGTTACCGCGGTGAGACGAATTTCGAGGAAGAGACCAGGATGGTCACGTGGGACGGCCGCGTCGTCGACGTTCTCTTCACGACGGCCCGGGTCGGCCCCATCAACGATCTCGAAGTCAGCCTGGTCGGCACCATCGACATCTCACAGCGTGTTCGCGCCCAGCAGAAACTCCAGCAAGTACAGGCTGAGTTCGCGCATGCCGCGCGAGTCTCGATGCTAGGTGAACTCACCGCGTCGATCGCCCACGAAGTCAACCAGCCCCTGGCCGCGATCGCCACCAACGGCGCAGCCGGGCTGCGATGGCTGAACAGGCCCACGCCCGATATCGTTGAGATCAGCAAGACAATCGAGAACATCGTTGTGGATACCCAGCGCGCCGCGAACATCGTGGCGCGCGTTCACGGGATGGCTTCGCGGAAAGCGCCCGAGCAGGCATTGCTATCGTTCGACGAGATCATTCGGGAAGTGCTTCTGTTCCTTCGACACGAGATGGAATCCCGCGGCGTGACGATCCTGCACCGGCCTGATCCGGGCACGCCGCAGGTGCTCGGTGACCGTACCCAACTCCAGCAGGTCATCGTCAATCTGGCCATCAACGCGGTGCAGGCGATGACGCAAGCGGGATATGACGATCGCAGGATCATCATCAGCACGGTCATACAGGACGCGGCCACGCTGTACTGCTCCGTGGAAGACAACGGTCCCGGCATCGCCGCCGAACATGTCGACCGGCTGTTTGAGAGCTTTTTCACGACCAAAGAGAGCGGAATGGGCATGGGATTGCCGATCTGCCGGTCCATCGTCGAAGCGCATGGAGGCCGGATCGGCGCCGACGGCCATGGCGCGAATGGCGGCGCCCGCTTCTGGTTCACGCTGCCGATATCCGTTTCGCCGGCGGATTCGCCGCGCTGCGATCTCCAGGCCGATACGTGATCGCGACGTCCGGCGCGGCTGCTATTCCCCGGTAGCGGCCGAACGCACGAGGCGGATCGGGACGCCCTTGTATGACGGCGTGAAGCTCAGGGGATCACGGGCATAGAGCGGCACCAGCGGATTGGTCTCCGGATAGTACGCCGCGCAGCAGCCGGTCGGAAAGGAATAGGCCACGACGCGGAAGTTGCGCACGATCCGCTCGGCGCCGTCGGTCGAGGCAGTGATCAGGTCGACGCGGTCGCCGTCGGCAAGCCCGCGCTTCCTCAGCTCGTATTCGTTGAGGAAGATCACGTCGCGCTGGCCGAACACGCCGCGATAACGGTCGGACAGCGAGTAGAGCGTGGTGTTGTACTGGTCGTGGCTGCGGATGGTGGTGAGCCACAGGGACTCCGGATCGTTTTGCGGCGGATCCTCGCCGCAGCCCGGGAAGACCAAAAAGTTTGCCTTGCCCGATGGCGTGGCCCAGATGCGCTCGCGCGCGGTCGAGGTGAGATGGAAGCCACCTGGGACGCGGATGCGGGCGTTGTAGCCCTGGAGGATGGGGAACACCGCCTCGATCGCATCGCGAATGCGGTCGTAATCAGTCACGAAGCCGTCCCAATCGACCACCGTGCGCTTGCCCAGCGTCGCCTTGGCAACGCCGGCGACGATTGCGATCTCGCTGAGGAGATGCTCCGATGCCGGCTTGTTGCGGCCGCCGGACGCATGCACCATCGACATCGAATCCTCCACCGTGATCGACTGCGGCCCGGATTCCTGCACATCGATCTCGGTGCGCCCGAGGCACGGCAGGATCAGGGCGGCACCGCCATGAATCAAATGGCTGCGGTTGAGCTTGGTCGAGACGTGGACGGTCAGATCGAGCTTGCCGAGCGCCGCCTGGGTCGCCTGCCAGTCCGGAATGGCCGCAGCGAAATTGCCGCCCATCGCGAAGAATGCCTTCACCTCGCCGCGGATCATGGCTTCCAGCGCGGTCACCACGTTGTGCCCCGGCGCGGCCGGAGGCTTGAAGCCGAAGCGTTGCTCCAGGCGCTTGAGGAAATCCGCCTTGGGGACCTCAGTGATCCCCACGGTCCGATCGCCCTGCACGTTGGAATGACCGCGAACCGGACAGACGCCGGCGCCTTCGCGCCCGACATTGCCGCGCAGCAGCGCGAGATTGGCGATCTGCTGGACGTTGTTCGCGCCGCGCCAGTGCTGGGTGATGCCCATGCCGTAGACGAGGATGGCGCGCTCGGCCTTCATATAGGCGCCGGCCGCATATTCCATGTCCTCGCGCGTCAGGCCGGACTGACGTTCGATGTCCGGCCATTGCGTGCGCTTGAGATCGTCGATCAACGCTTCAACGCCGACCGTGTGACCGCGAATGAAATCCCAGTCCAGGATCTCGGGCTGCTCGGCGGCACGAGCGGTCTCGTCGGCTTCCACCAGAATCTTCATGATTCCCTTGAGGACGGCGACGTCGCCGCCGACCCGCACCTGGAGCAGTTTTGAGCTGATCGTCGTCGACGACAGCGTGATCATCTCGACCGGGCTCTGCGGTGCCTGGAAACGTTCCAGCGCCCGCTCACGGAACGGGTTGAACGAGACTATGGAGGCGCCGCGGCGTGCCGCATTGCGCAGGCTGGTCATCATCCGCGGGCTGTTGGTGCCCGGATTCTGGCCGAAGATGAAGATGCAATCAGCCTTGTCGAAATCCTCCAGCAGCACGGTGCCTTTGCCGACGCCGAGCGAGTACGGCAGGCCAACGCTGGTCGCCTCGTGGCACATGTTCGAGCAGTCGGGGAAGTTGTTGGTACCGTATTCGCGCACGAAAAGCTGATAGAGGAAGGCGGCTTCGTTCGAGGTCCGCCCGGACGTGTAGAACTCCGCCATGTTCGGATCCGGCAAGGCCCGAAGCTCGCGACCGATCATGTCGAATGCATCGCTCCACTCCACCGGGAGATAACGGTCGGATGCGGCGTCGTAAGCCACCGGATGGGTGAGCCGCCCGACCATTTCGAGATCGTAATCGTTCCAGCTCGCGAGCTCCGTGACGGTATGCTCGGCGAAGAATTCCGGCGTGCAGCGCTTCGATGTCGTCTCCCAGGCGATCGCCTTGCCGCCGTTCTCACAAAATTCGAAAGACGAGGTGTGCTTCGGATCGGGCCAGGCACAGCCGGGGCAATCAAAGCCCTCCGGCTGATTCATCCGGCTCAGCGTCGCTGCGCCCTTCAGCGGCGCCCGCTGCACCAGAAGCGCCTCGCTGAGCGCCTTGAGTGCGCCCCAGCCGCCGGCAGGTTCACGATAGGGCCGAACCGATTTCGTGGTCATCTCGATATCTCTCGATATGGCAATTCTCCGGTTCAGTTAAGGATCGCGCGGGCAGAGCCGTCTTTTCAAAACGAAGCCGAATTTCGCAATTGCACACGTTCGGTCCCGGGCGGCCGGCCGCAGCAGCCATGCATTCCGGCAAAAAGAGCACCGTTCGCGGAAGCAGAAACGGCAACCGGAAACTAGATTTGTCGGCCAGAGCCCCGTCGCTACGGAGGGCTTTCGACATTTTTCAGGAGCGACCCAATATGTTCTCAAGACGTGATTTGCTGGCCATGTCCGCGGCAGGCGCCGCCATGGTCGGTTCCAGCGCGCAGGCCGCAACCTTCGGCAATCCGGACGAGCCGCCGCAAGGGGCCGTGAATGCCAAAAGCCCGGGAAGCCTGACCGATCCCGGTCCGCAAAATCCTGGATTGGCCAAGCAATTCCCCTCCGCGCAAACCCCGCCGCCGACCGATGTTGGCGGCCTGCCGATGGATTGGGCCTCGTTCAACAATGCGCCGAGGCGCATCCAGAATGGCGGCTGGGCACGGCAGGTCACCGTCGAGGATTTCGCCATCTCGAAGGAGATCTCCGGCGTCAACATGCGGCTGTCCGCCGGCGGCATCCGCGAGCTGCATTGGCATCAGGCGGCCGAATGGGCGATCATGACCTACGGCAGCTGCCGCATCACCGTGCTCGACACGCAAGGACGCCCCTATGTCGGCGACCTCAAAGCCGGCGACCTCTGGTATTTCCCACCGGGCGCGCCGCATTCGCTGCAGGGCCTGGGGCCCGACGGCTGCGAATTCGTAATCTGTTTCGACGACGGCCACGCCAATGAGTTCAACACGCTGCTCGTGACGGACTGGCTCGCCCATACGCCGCCCGAAGTGTTGGCGAAGAATTTCGGCGTCCCGGCTGATGCGTTCGCGAAGATCCCGCTGCACAATCGCTGGATCTTTCAGGGCACGGTGCCCGGCGATCTCGCCGCCGATCGTGCCGCAATCGCCAAGCATGCCGAAGCACCGCCCTATCCGTTCATCCATTCGCTCGGCAGTTCGGCGCCGGTAAAGGAGAGTTCCGCCGGCAGCATCCGCGTCGCCGACAGCAGCAACTTCAAGGTGGCCACCACCGTCGCCGCGGCGCTGGTGACGATGCCGCCGGGAGCAGTCCGGGAGATGCACTGGCATCCGAACGCCGACGAGTGGCAGTACTATATCAAGGGCAAGGCGCGGATGACGGTGTTCGACACCGGCCCCAACGCGCTGACGACGGATTTCTCGGCCGGCGACATCGGCTATGTCCGGCGCAATCTCGGCCATTATGTCGAGAATGTCGGCGACACCGAATTGCAGTTCGTCGGCGTGTTCCGTGCGCCCCGCTACGAGGAGGTGTCCCTTTCCAACTGGCTGACGCACACGCCCGCCAGGCTGGTCGCCCAGCATTTCAACATCGACGAGAAGCTGGTCGCCCAATGGCCGGACAACAGCCCCGGCGTCATGCCCAAATCCTGAACCAGACCTCTGACAAAGGGGCCTGAACGAGAAAGGCGCCAAAGCCGGCGCCTTTCTTTTCGTCCATGGCGGCCCGCTGCAACTTCGAGCGTGCAGCCGTCAGTAGTGATCGACCGCAGGCGCCGCCTTGCCGCGGAAGACGCGATATCCGACGGCGACATAGAGCACCATCAGCGGAAATACGAACAGGCCGGCGCCCCAGAACATGAAGGCGAGACTTGCATGAGGCGCCGCGGCCTCGTCAATCGTGACAACGAACGGAATCATGTAGGGCCAGAACGACAGAGCGAGCGTGGCGAAAGCCGCCACGAAGATCAGCGCGACCATATGGAACGGCCAATAATCGTCATGGACGAGGATGCTCTTGGCCAGCATCGCGGCCGCGCCGGCGCCGATCGCGGGAAACACGAGCAGATAGGGCCGGTCGGTCCAGCGCTGCAGAATCGGAAGATGTTCGGCAAGCGCATAAGCAAAGACAACGACCAGGAACACCAGGACGCCGATCGCCAGCGGCGGGATCTGGCGCCGTGCGGCATCCCGAACGGGGCCATCGCTCTTTCTCACCAGCCAGCAGGCGCCGAGCAGCGAATAGCCGAAGCAGAGCCCGATCCCGCACAGGGCGGAAAAGGCGGTCAGCCAGCCGAACGTTCCGCCGGTATAATCGCCGTTGGAGAACTGAAGTCCTTCGACGAGAGCACCGACCATCGCGCCCTGCATGAAGCTGGCCGCAAACGAGCCCGCGACGAAGCTGACGTCCCAGACCCAGCGCGACCGGAGCGCCTTGCCGCGAAACTCGAAGGCCACGCCGCGCAGGATCAATCCGAGCAGCATTACGACGACAGGGATATAGAAGGCCGACATCACCATGGCGTAGACCACGGGGAACGAGCCCCACATGATCACGCCCGTGACGATCAGCCAGGTTTCATTGCCGTCCCAGACCGGAGCGACCGTGCTCAGCATGGCATCCCGCTTCGCCTCGCTGCCGGCCACGCCGAACAGCATGCCGACGCCGAGATCGAACCCGTCGAGGAGGAGATAGATCAGAATGCTGATGGCAAGAAGGGCAACCCAGTACATCACCATGGCTATTCTCTCGCCTCGAGATAGCTGCGCGCGGCCGGCACCTGATCGGCGAGCGACATCGGCCGATTGGGCACGGGAACGTGGAGTGGCTTGCCGCCGAGTCCCCGCCGGGCCGGCACGCAGCAGCCGATAGATGTAATACGTCCCGAACGAGAAGATGAAGGCGTAGACCGCGACGAACAGGATCAGGGAAGCCATCGCAGCCGACGCGGTCAGGAACGGCGTCACGGCGTCCGCAGTGCGCAATACGCCGTAGATAGTCCACGGCTGGCGCCCCACTTCCGCAGTGTACCAGCCAGTGAGGATCGCGATCCAGGGCAGTGGGAAGCTGAGGAAGATGCCCCACAGCAGCAGGCGGCTCCGATCGAGCCGATGCTTGAGGCCGAGCCAGGTCCCGAGCCAGGCCAGCCCTAGCATCACGAAACCGCAGCCGACCATGATGCGGAAAGCGAAGAACGGGATCGCCACCGGCGGCCGGTCTTGCGGCGCGAAGCTGGTCAGGCCGACCTCCTTCGACGTCAGGCTCATGCTGCCGATGATGCTCCCGAGCACGGGAATCGAAATCGCGTATTTGTTCGATTCAGTGCTCGGATCGGGAATTGCGATCAGCACCTCCGAGGCCGGCTGCTCGTCATGCCAGCGTGCCTCGATCGCGGCGAACTTGGCCGGCTGGTAGTCGTGGACATAGTCGCCGACGAGATGCCCGATGAAGAGCTGGGCCGGCAGCAGCACCGCCGCGAGCGCAAGGCCCATCCGCAGCATCACGTGCGCCTCGGCGCGATAGGTCCGCCGCAGCAGATACCACGCGCCGGTCGCCGCCACGCAGAACGCGCCGGTCAGGTAGGACGCGAGCAGCATGTGCGGAAATCGGACCCAGACCACGCGATTGAAGATGATCTGCGCCCAGTCATCAGGCACGAACTGGCCGTTCTGCAGGACGTAGCCGGTCGGCACCTGCATCCAGCTGTTGTTGACCATGATCCAGAAAGCCGACAGCGCGGTTCCGAGCGCGACCATCGCGGTCGAGAACAGGTAGAACCACGGCGCCACCCGGGGACGACCGAAGATAAGGATGCCAAAGAAGCCCGCCTCCAGCATGAAGGCGGTGAATGTTTCATAGGACAGAAGCGGGCCCTGGATCGGACCCGACATCTTCGAGAGCACGCTCCAGTTCGTCCCGAACTGAAACGCCATCACCACGCCCGATACGACGCCCATGCCGAATGCCGCGCCGAAGATCTTCAGCCAGAACTCGAACAGGGTCCGGTAGACGGGCTTGCCACTGGACTGGTGCATCGCTTCCAGCACGGTGAGCCAGGCGGCAAGCCCGATCGTGAATGCCGGAAAGATGATGTGGAACGAGATGGTGAAGGCGAATTGCAGCCGCGACAGGAGGAGTGCCGTCGGATCCATCGGATAGTCTCCCGTTCGCTCACGCCCGATTCGCGGCCATTGGCGCGCGTGCCGCCGGCTGCGGAATGTTGTCGACCTTGAGGACCTCCGCCGTCGCCGCGCGAATCTGGCGGCAGAAATCCGCGTCGTCGATCAGCGACACGCCATAGGACGGGACGATCTGCTTGAGCTTCGGCAGCCAGGCGCTCGCCGTCAGCTCGCCGGCAAAGCACTTCTCCAGCACGCTGATCGCGATGAAGGCGGCGGTGGAGGCACCCGGCGAGGCGCCGAGAAGGGCGACCAGAGAATGATCGTTCGCGCCGACGAGCTCGGTCCCGAACTCGAGCAGACCGCCGCGCTTGACATCGGGCTTGATGATCTGGACGCGCTGGCCCGCGACCTGCAGCCTCCAGTCCTTCGGGTCGGCCTTGGGGAAATATTCGTCGAGCGCCGCGAGCCGGTGTCCCTCGGATTGCAGCACCTGCCCGACCAGATATTCGGTGAGATCGAAATTGTCCCGCGCCACCGAAAGCAGCGGCTTGACGTTGGCGGGACGAATGGACTCGAAGAGATCCAGCAACGAGCCGTGCTTGAGGAACTTGCTCGAGAAGCCCGCATAGGGGCCGAACAGCAACGAGTGCTTGCCGCCGATCACGCGCGTGTCGAGGTGCGGCACCGACATCGGCGGGGATCCGACCGCGGCCTTGCCGTAGACCTTGGCATGATGTCGCTTGTTGATCTCCGGATCATCGCAGCGCAGCCAGATCCCACTGACCGGAAAACCGCCATAGCCGCGTCCTTCCGGGATACCGGATTTCTCCAGCAGCGGCAGCGCACCGCCGCCGGCACCGATGAAGACGAATTTCGCGCGAACCGAACGCGTCTCGCCGCTCGCGGTGTCCCGTACCTCGATCCGCCACCGGCCGCCCTGCTCCCGGTCAAGACCGGTGACACAGCTGTTGTAGTGGACCGTGCAGCCCGGCTGACTGACAAGATGCCCGATC
Organism: Bradyrhizobium sp. LM2.9; assembly: GCF_054056555.1. Taxonomy (NCBI): domain Bacteria; kingdom Pseudomonadati; phylum Pseudomonadota; class Alphaproteobacteria; order Hyphomicrobiales; family Nitrobacteraceae; genus Bradyrhizobium; species Bradyrhizobium sp. LM2.9. Next base: position 1,873,780 of record NZ_JBSRYJ010000002.1, on the reverse strand, counting down.
AGCAGATGCGTCAGCGCGCCGTAATCGACGTCGGTACCGGTGGTGATCCGCGTTGCGGCAACCGGTTCGTCGCCACTCCTTCCGTCCATCACCAGCGGCGTCCATTCGGCGATCTGACTGGGATCCTCGGTATGCTCCATGCTCTCATAGCAATGATGGGCCGACATCGCCTTGAACCGCTTTCGGAGAAACGCGACGTTCTCCGCCCCGCGGTGCACAAAACTCATGTGTGGCACCGGATGAATGAAGGACCTGGGATCCACGATCGCTCCCCGCCCGATCAGGTAGGACCAGAACTGTCGGGACAGATCGAACTCGACGTTGACCTGGAGCGCCTTGGAGATGTCGACGCTGCCGTCGGGCCGCTGCGGCGTGTAGTTCATCTCGCAGTTTGCCGCATGGCCGGTACCGGCATTGTTCCAGGAGTCGGAGCTTTCCCGCGCGCAATCCCCGAGGATCTCGAACGTCTGGATCGACAGCGAGGGTTCGAGCTCCTTGAGAAAGACACCGAGGGTCGCGCTCATGATGCCGGCGCCAATGAGGACGACGTCGGTTTCGCGGTCGGAAGCTGTTGACATGGCTCTTTCCTTCGTTGGCTATTGCTGTTCCAGATGGTTCGATCAGGCCCGCGCCGATTGCCGCGCTTTGGCGCGGAACGGCACGTCCGCTCCCGGCCGCAGGATCACGTAGGCACGGCGCCAGGACGAATCGTCGGTCAATTTCCAGCTGTGCCCGGAGCCTGCGGTATCTTCGGCCAGCAGGACGTTGCCAGGGTGGATCAGGAAGTGGTGGCCGTCACGCGTCTGGAAATCGAGTGTACCGCTCAGCGTGATCACGAGCTGCCGGATCGGCGCAGTGTGCCAGGCGAAGGCCCCGCCTGATTCCGTCTCCTGGAAGGAGATGCTGACGGCATCGATCTTGCCGGTCAGGAAGTCGCCACGCTGGCCCGGCTCCAGCTCGAGAAAGCCGTCCTCGAAATGCGAGTTGTTATCCTTGCCGGTCCATAGACGCACACAGCGGATCATTGTGTCTCTCCTTGCATTGTTGCTGCTTTGCCCGAGCGAGATTGTGCGCGCCGGATCATGGCTCTTGCTCCCTTCAAACGGCTTTCGCGCCGATCGCCAGCGGCACCTTGATCTCGGCAACGTAGGGCTTAACCATCTTGGCGGGATCCACGATGCGGTCGAACTCCGGCTCGGTCACGAAGCCGAGCTTCAGCGCCGCCGACTTCAGCGTGAGATCGTTGTCCATCGCGTAATGCGCGATCCGCGACGCCTTGTCGTAGCCGATCACCGGAGCCAGTGCCGTCACGAGCATCAGCGACCTCTCGACATACTCCTGGATCTTCTTGCGGTTCGGCTCGGTACCTTCGACGAGGAAGGTGCGGAAATTCGTGCAGCCGTCGGTGAGAATGGTGATGGACTGCGCGATGTTGTGGATGATCAGCGGCTTGTAGACGTTCATCTGCAAAAAGCCTCCGGCACCGCCGAACCCGACGGCGACGTCGTTCGCCATCACCTGCACGGCGATCATGGTCAGCGCCTCAGCCTGCGTCGGATTGACCTTGCCCGGCATGATCGACGAGCCGGGCTCGTTCTCGGGTATCGTCAGTTCGGCAAAGCCCGCGCGCGGACCGCAGGACAACAGGCGGATGTCGTTTGCGATCTTGTAGAGCGAGCCGGCGAGCGTGCGCAGCGTACCGGAAAGCTGCACCAGCGCGTCGTGCGCGCCCTGCACTGCGAACTTGTTCGGCGCGCTGACGAAGGGCAGGCCCGTCAAGCGCGCGATCTCGGCGGCGACGGCCTCTGCAAAACCCGGCGCGGCGTTGATCCCGGTGCCAACGGCCGTGCCACCCAGCGCGAGACGGTAGACACCCTTGAGCGTGTCGTCGATACGCGCCAGATTGTCAGCGAGCATGACGGCGTAGCCGGACCACTCCTGACCGAGCGTCAGCGGAGTGGCGTCCTGCATGTGGGTTCGGCCGATCTTGACAATGTCGTCCCACTGGCTCGACTTTGCCGCGATCGCGTCATGCAGAGCCTCGACTGAGGGAACGAGGCGCTCCGTCACGTTCAGCGCGGCCGCGATGTACATGGCCGAAGGAAAGCTGTCGTTCGACGATTGCGACATGTTGACGTGGTCGTTCGGATGAACCGGCAGCTTGCTGCCGAGCGCGGTGCCCGCGATCTGGCAGCATCGATTCGAGATCACCTCGTTCACGTTCATGTTGAACTGCGTTCCGCTGCCCGTCATCCAGACGTGAAGGGGAAACATGTCGTGATGCTGGCCCGCGAGAATCTCGTCGCAGACGTGGACGATCAGCTTGTGGATCTTGCCGTCGAGACGACCGCCGGCATAATTCGCGTTCGCCGCCGCCTTCTTCAGGATCGCGTAGGACTGGATCATTTCGCGCGGCATCAGGTCCCGGCCGATGCTGAAATGCTCCAGCGAACGCTGCGTCTGCGCACCCCAGAGCTTGTTCGCGGGAACGTTCACTTCACCCAGGCTGTCTGTCTCTTTGCGGAGGTCGTTCATCCTTGCCTCTCGTGGCAGTTGATGTCGGAAAGTACCTTGGCGGTACTGATCGAAAGTGTACGAACGGCACGGTGAGCACGCTTCCGCGAACGAACGTGCTTTTGCCGAATGGCATGGTGGGCGCCTCGGCCTGCAGCAAGCGAGCCCTGCGAACGAAGGCTAGAAATGTTGGCAAGGCTTCAGTGCGGATGGCTTGGATACCGGCACAGCCAGAGAACCCATGCCGACGACGCGATCGGCAGAGCGAGGCTCCATGTTCCCAGCCATTTCGTTACGCAACCACCGACGGCGGCCCCGAGCAGGGACATCAGGCAGAGCGCAAGCATGGTTCCGGCGCCGCGCTCCGCATCGCGATCGGACGCCGCAACGAATTGATCGATGGCGCGGAGCATGTTCCCAGTAATGGTCACCGAGAGATACTTCCAGCGGCCGACCTCTCTAAAACTCGCCGATTGCAGCGCGACGCCAAAGGAGATGATAAGGATCACGATCTCATCAGGAACGCGATGAAGCATCAGCATCGCCGCCGCCAGGCAGACGATCTCTCCGACGAGGCAGCGTCGCGCCGCCCGGCTGCGGGCCGCCACCAGCGCTCCCAGGATGAAGGCAGCCAGCGGAAGGAGATGATGGAGCGCGCGCTGCCATTGTCCGGACTGGGCAAAGACTCCGAGGAAGACGACATTGCCGGTCCGCGAGTTCGCGAAGACGCCGAGCGAGAGCCACGTAAAAGCGTCAAGGAAGCCTCCCGACATGCAGAGCAGAGAGGCAACCAGCAACGATCGTTCCGGAGCGTGAATCTCGACGCGTGTCCCGGCCAAAGGCTCCGTTGTTACGGCTTGCATCACCATGTTCGCCGGTCGGCGGATATCAGCGGCCGGCGCCCGGCACGGCCTCGTCAGGCAGCAGAACGCGGCGCGGATGCGTGAAGACGCCGTATCCGTCATCACGGGCGACGGCGAGAAGCGTGATCCCCGCCTCGTTCGCGGTCTGGATGGCGAGCGCGGTCGGCGCGGAAACGGCGACAACGACTGGCACGCCCATCATCGCGGCCTTCTGCACCATTTCCACTGAAACGCGGCTCGTCAGCAGCACGGCGCCGTCGCGGGCCGAGTTGCCGTCGCGGACCATTGCACCGGCGAGCTTGTCGAGCGCGTTGTGCCGGCCGACATCCTCCCTGACCAAGGTAATGCCGGTGCCCGGATGCCAGAAGGCTGCTGCGTGAACGGACCTCGTCTGTTGATTCAACGTCTGGAGAGGAGACAGCGCCTGCATGGCATTCAGCAGGTCCCGCGCGTGAAAGGCAATGCCCGGACCCCCGACCCGCGACGGAGTGCGACGCGCCTGTTCGAGGCTTTCGATGCCGCATAACCCGCACCCGACCGGTCCGCTGATGGCGCGCCGGCGAGCGGCCAGGGCCGCCGCGCGGTCGCCATCGAGCCACATCCGCACTTCCATGCCGAGCTCGTTCGAGATCAGCTCGATGCTCCTGATCTGGCTCGCACGATCGACGATGGCCTCGGTGAGGCTGAAGCCGACACCAAAGTCCTCCAGATCGGCCGGCGTCCCCATCATCACGGCATGGGTCGATCCGTTATAGGTGAGCGCGATGGCGCTCTCCTCGGCCACCAATCGCGACGTCGATGTCGTGCGGCCGCCGCGCCAGGCGATCTCCCGGTGCCGCGTGAATGTCGAACCTGTCATCATGGCTCACACCGTCGCCGGCTCGGCCGAATGCCGCGAGGCCCGGCTCCGGAGCGCGAGCCCGAATGCAATGAAACCCCAACCTTGGAAGACCAGATCGACGACCAGCATCGCACCGAGCAGCCAGAGGCCAATGGCAGGCCAGACCGCAACCAGTATCACGCCGACGCAGAACGTCACAACGCCGGCAGCCACGATCCAGCGCCAGCCTGCAGCCGGCCGTATATGGAAGCCTGCCCAGATCCGCGTCACCCCGGCAGCGACCAGGAAAGCGCACATTACGAGCGACAGCGAGAACGAGGCCAGCGGCGGATCGTAGAGGATGACGGCTCCGGCAGCGGCATAGACGATTCCGGCGAGCAGCCAGCACAGGAAGCCACGCAGGCCGTGCACCGAAAAGGCATGTACGATCTGGGAGATCCCGGCGACTGCCATCGTGGCGCCAATGACGAGCACGGAGGCGAGGCTCGCCGCCATCAGATTGGCCGACGCAATGCCGCCAAGGATCAGTTCACCGCCCCCCAGCGCAACGAACCAGCCCCACTTTCCGGCGATTGCGTGAATGGCCCTTCCGAGCGACGCTTTCGAGTTCGACATATCCGTCATGGCGTGATCCTTGTACGTATGACCGGCCTGCCGGTCATAGATGCGGTCAAGCGTATAGATATCTGCGTCCAGTCATCTTTCGCGGATGCAGCGACATTGTTTCATCCGCACGATGCTGGCCCGGCGCGCCCGCCTGTTCGATCAATTCGAAGACAATCAACCACCAACACGCGGAAGCGAGGGTCTCCCTCGCTTCCGCGCCGCCGCAACGATCGGCCGGCGCTTTCCGGCCGCATGATATACCCAGTGCTTACGACTTCGGCCCGCCTCGGCCGGTCTCGTACAGGAACCAGATCCGCCGCTCCGTCTCGTCGATCCAGTTTTCCAGCAGGCTTGCAGTCGCGACGTCGCCGTATTCGTCGCAGAGCTCGTGGACCCGGCGCATTTCCCGTGTCAACTGTTGGTTGTCGCTCCGCAGCTCGGCCAGCATGTCCTGCGGATCGACGTAATCGGCGTCGTTGTCGAGAATGCGCTGCTCGCGCGCGATCTGGCCGATCGAGCGCAACGTCGTTCCACCGATCTTGCGGCCCCGCTCGGCAATATCGTCGGTCATGGCAAAGATCTGCTCGGCCTGCTCGTCGAGCAGCAGATGATAGTCGCGGAAGTGCCTGCCCGACACGTGCCAGTGAAAATTCTTGGTCTTCATGTACAGCGCGAAGACATCCGCCAGCAGCGCTCGCAGCGCGGCAGGAACGTCACGGTTCGCATTGGCGCCGAGATCCGTCGGGCTTTGCAGGTCTGCCTTTGTCATTGTCGTCATCCTTGTTGGAGGTTGAGAAACTCGAGCTGCGCATTTCGTCGGCACGCAAAGCGCTCATTCTGCCGGCGTCGTCCTGTTCCGCAGCGGAAAGAGTGAGATCGTCCCGAACACGCCGTCGCGGCGAACCAAAGCGTGGAACAGCGCTGCCGCCAGATGCAGCAGCACGAGGGCAAAGAACGCGAAGCCCAGATAAAAATGAGCATTCCACAGCAGCGTATGCGCGCGATCGCTCTGCGGCAGCAACGCCGGAATTTGAATCCCGCCGTACAGGAGGACCGGATAGGCCGCGGCCCAGAGCATGCCGAGACCCAGCAGCGGCATGACGATCATGAAGCCATAGAGGCCCAGATGCGACAATCGCGCTCCCTGCTTGATCGTCGGCGGAAGATCTGCCGGCAACGGCGGCGCGCCGTAATGGAGCCGCAGGCCCAGCCTGATCACAACGAGGATCAGAAGCGTGACGCCGAGGGTCTTGTGGATCAGGATGAGGGGCAGGTATTTCGGCGCCACGCTGGACACCATGCCGACACCGATGAAGAGCATCGCGATGATACAGGCTGCCATCAGCCAGTGCAGTAGCCGCTGGATCGGGGCAAAACGATGCGGAGCGTTGCTCATGGCTTGGCCGCCTCGGTTCGGGGATAGTCGCGGGCTTCGGCCGCGCGTAAATCGTAGGACTTGCGGTAGACCGACGAGCGCGCAGCCGGGAAAGGATCGTCCGACACCCGGATTCCCCGCGGCAGCACGGTCGGGTCGAAGTTGATGTCGCGGCAAGGCCCATCCTGCTCCGGCTCGATCCGCTGCGCGATGAGCGTTCCGACCTTCACCGTGCGGCGGTTCTCCGGCCAGGCCTTGCTCGGGTCCGCGGTCGGATCGCCGGGATCGGCGACCGTCGTGACCATGGTCCAGCGTGGCGCGCCGGCGGTCCGGACCCGCTCCGTTATCTCCCGCTCGAGAAAATTCGGACCGTGCGTTTCCAGCTCAGCTTGCGAAACCGGAACGATCTGTGCCGTCGGCAGCAGCGACCACCGAACTGCATGCTCGCCGCCCTTCGCGTCCGTGAAGATGAAGCTGTTGAGCCCGTGGTAAGGCTCTTCCGCATAACTGGCGGTCCAAGGCGCCGTCTTGGCCCAGGCCGCGAAGGCGGCGAATTCCGGATTTGCCTGGATGAAAATCTTCATCGCCTCCGGATCCTTCTTGCCGGATGCAATCAGCAGGTCGTGAAAGGCCTGCGGCGTGGACACTGCAAAGAACGGCGGGTTGATCATCGCCATCCGCCACTCTTCGCCGTCCGCCGCTGCAATCTGCAATCCCAAGCCGCGCACGCGGACAGTTGCATCCACGGCGTTCGGATCGGTGGTGCCGAGATTGAAGCGCCCCAGAGCCGGATAGGTGCCCCGTTCAAAGACCCTGGCCCGCGAGAGCTCCACACCGTCTCCGTTCGCCTCGAAGATGCCGGTGAAGCAGATCCCCTTCGCATGATTTCGCCGGTGCCCGAGCGGCGCGCCGCTCGGGGGCGTCAGCGCCGCGATCATCCGCTCCGGCGTCAAGCGCCCGGGCGAGAGCCAGCCTGCGGTGTAGACGAACGCGGCGGCGCCACCTCCGAGGACAACCGCAATCAACACCAGCGATCCGAGTCCCGAACGCGGTAGCTTGCCTGAATGATTCATCGCTTCTCCTTGCAATGGGCGAGCTCCCTGCAGACCGCCCCCACGGTCCGTTCCATCGAGCGGCTCAGGTTCCTTGTAGCCGGCGGCCGCGGCCACGATCTTCTGAAACCCAACGCGAATTTCGCGAAGGCACGTTCAGGGTTGTCCGGCCAGCGGGAGGCCCGTCCTGTCCCGCCTTCGGGCTTTTTCGAAATATTTCGTGCGATCTGAAAATTAGCCGCCGGGCTCGAAAGACCCGTCTTGCGCCCGGCCGTATTTCTGAGGCTCTTCGCGCAAGGCCAGCGGTCGATTGCCGAGCGACGACCTGTCGCGACGGCGCTGGCGTCTTTGCGGGAGGTGGAATGCAATTGGGGTTCGAATGAGCAAAGTGATCATCGTCACGGGAGCTGCGAACAGCATCGGACGAAGCACCTGCAAGAAATTGGCCCAGGCCGGCCACACGGTCTACATTTCAATGCGGGAAACGGATGGCCACGATGAGCACGGCGTCGCGGGGCCGGAAGCCGAGGCCGGCAAGCACGGCGGGGATCTCCGAACCATCGCGTTCGACTTCTCTTCGGAAGCCTCCGTAAACTCGGCCATCGATGCCATCGTCGCCGAGAACAACCGCCTCGATGTGATCGTGCACAACGCCCGCCAAGTCCTCTACGGACCGGCGGAGGCCTTTACACCGGACCAGCTTGCCGAGCTCTACGACACCAACGTGCTGAATGCGCAACGGCTCAATCGGGCCGCATTGCCACAGTTGCGCAAGCAGGGCCAAGGCCTGCTGATATGGGTCTCGTCGAGCAGCGCGCGTGGCGGCTCGGTTCCTTTCCTCGGCGCCTATGCTTCGTCAAAGGCCGCCCTTGACGCGCTGGCGCTCGGTTATGCCGGCGAGCTCGCGCGTTGGGGCGTCGAGACGACCATCGTCGTCCCCAGCGCGCTCGGACCCGGCCACTACATTCGCTCCGGCCGGCCACTGGACACCGTTCGGGCCGAGGAATACGCGGATGGTCCGACGGCCGATTTGAGCGAGGTCGCGTTATCGGCGCTTGCGCAGCTCTCGGCGAAGGATCGAACTCCCCAAGACGTCGCGACCGCCATAGCCGATGTCGTCGACATGCCATTCGGACAGCGTCCGCTACGCGCTCATTTCGGTCCGGACGACGACGGAGCCGCAACCGTCGACGCCGTCGCCGACAGCGCCCGCGCGGAACTGCTCCGCCGCATCGGACTGGAAGACATTCTCAAGCCGACATTCATCGGATAGGACGTCCCGAAAGATTCAGGAGTCACTTCGAGCCCCAGACGAAAGTGATAGGCTCTGATCCTTTACCCTGAAACTGCCGGATGTTACCTTTCGCGGGCCACCACGTTCACACGTCTTGGTGTGCTTCCAAGTCATAGAACGTGACGAATCGTGCGCCGGGTTGATATCCCCAAATGGCCCCCGCTGGCAAAGCAACAACGTGATGACCCCCGCTGACCGCTGCGCTCAGGACGAAGCCTCCCGGGAGATCTTCGTCTTCGGGCCGTTTCGCCTCGACCCATCGCAGCGGCTGATTGAAAGAGACGGAGGCCCGCTGCAACTGTCGGGTCGCGCATTCGACATCCTGCTCGCCCTGGTGCGGCAGGCCGGCAACGTCGTCAGCAAGACGGATCTGATCGCCAAGGCGTGGCCAGGCACTGAAGTCGAGGAAAACATCCTGCGTGTCCATGTCGCCGCACTCCGCAAGGCACTCGGAGACGGCAACGACGGCGTCAGGTATCTGAGCACGGTCTCCGGGCAAGGCTACTGCTTCGTCGCTGCGGTCTCGCACCCGGAACAGAGGCAATCTGCACCGACCGACCCGGTTTACGTCCACAACCTGCCGGCGCCTCCCCGGCAGATGGTAGGGCGCGAGCAAGCCATCCAGGACATCTCAGAAAAACTGAGAGCTCAACGCTTCGTCACCGTCGTCGGCCCGGGCGGCATCGGCAAGACCACGGTTGTCGTTTCCGCAGGCCACGCCCTGCTCGATGAATTCACCGGTCATGTCCACTTCGTCGATCTCGGCAAGACCGGCAACGCCGCTCCGGTGCCGGCAATCGTCGCATCTTCACTTGGGCTGCTGATCCGATCGAATGATCCCACGAGCAACCTCGCGGCATTCCTGCGCAACAGGCGCATGCTGCTCATTCTGGATTGCTGCGAGCCCGTCATCGAGGCAGCGGCGGTGCTTGCCGAGCGGCTCTACCAGGCAGCGCCGGAGCTGCAGATCCTGGCCACGAGCCGGGAGCTGCTGCGCGTCGAAGGCGAATTCACATACCGTCTCCCGCCGCTGCCGAGCCCGCCGGAGAGGGCCGTTCTGACGGCCGCGAACGCCCTCGCCTATGCTTCCGTGAAACTCTTCGTCGAGCGCGCGACTGCGGGAGGCGGCGAGTTCGCGCTGTCGGATGCGAACGCCTCCGACGTTGGGCAACCTTTGCCGCCGGCTCGACGGCATCCCGCTCGCCATCGAGCTCACCGCCGCCCATGTGGGCGTATACGGCGCGAGAGCGATGGTCCAGCTCCTCGACCAGCACCTCAATCTGCTATGGGAGGGACGGCGCACCGCACTGCCCCGACACCGGACGCTGCGCGCAACCATCGAATGGAGCTACAATCTACTAAGCGTATCGGAACGCGTGATCCTCGGTCGGCTGTCAGTGTTCGTCGGCAGCATGACCCTGGATGCCGCGCGGTCGATTGCCGCGACCACGGAGGACGACGACACGATCCTGGCGATCATCGACAGCCTCATCGCCAAGTCGATGCTCGCACTGAACATCGGCTCGCAACCGGCCCGCTACCGCCTTGCGGACTCGACCCGGGCATACGCGCAAGAGAAACTTGCCGCCAGCGGGGACGCCGGCGCGATCTCGCGACGTCACACCTGCTACTTTCACGGCCTCCTTGAAAAGATCGGCGGCGAAGCGAACCGAGACCTCTCGGCGGCTGCCGAGGAATTTGGCAACGTCCGTGCCGCGCTGACGTGGTGCTTCTCCGATCAGGGAGACCGCAGAGCCGGCGTGGCCCTCGCCGCGGCGTCAGTACCGCTATTCTTCAAGCTGTCGCTCCTGGCAGAATGCGAGTTCTGGGTCACCCGCGCCATCGAAGCACTCGATGAGACCAATGGAAACATCAAGCAGGGCCTCGTCCTTCACGCTACGCTTGTGGCCGCCCGCATGCTCACGGGACAGCTGGATGAATTGGGCGCAAATCACCTCCACCGGGCGATCGAGCTGACGGAAACGATCGGCGACATACAAGGGCAGATCCGCCTGATCGATCAGTTGCATTTGCTGCAATTGTTCGTCGGCAAGTATGATGAGGCATTGGGCACTGCCAAACGCGGCGAAGCCATTGCTCTCGCCAGCAACGATTCCATTGCGGTGGCGCGCATGCGCGTGTTGCTCAGCATCTCCTGCCAATATCTCGGAAAGTTCGCAGCCTCTCGCTCATACATCGAATCGGCGTTGCTGCATCCGGACCTGGGTGGGGACGTCCCTAGCAGACTTACGCTCGAATATCCCAAACGCGCTCAGATCACCCTTGCACGCGTCCTCTGGCTTCAGGGACATTCGGATCAGGCGACGCAAATGGTGCGCCGCGCCATCTCGGACGTCATAGCAGCGAACCATCCGGTGATGTTCTGCCGGGCACTGCCATGGGCATTCGGCGTCTTCTTCTGGAATGGCGAAACGGAGGATTGCGAAGACCATATCGACAGATTCATCGTGGAGGCTCGAAGGCACAACCTCGCCATCCTCCAGATGGTAGGCGAGGCCATGAAGGGGATTACGCTGCTGGCTGGGAGCGAGACCGGCATCGGGCTCGCGATGTTGAAAGGTTCGATCGAGAAGCTGCAGAGCCTGAGTTTCGGTGCGGTGGCAGGGCTTCGCATGCCTCTCGCCGAAGCCCTGGTGGCGACAGGTCATGGCGACGAAGCTCTGGACACCATTGATCAGGCGATCGCCCAGTCCCGGCGCTGCAACTTCATGATGGACATGCCCGACATGTTGCGCACAAGAGCGGAAGCGCTGATGCACAAGAGTAATCCGGATTTTTCGCAAGCCGAGCTGAGCCTCGTGCAAGCGCTCGACATCGCCCGCCATCAGGGAGCGCTGGGCTATGAGCTTCGCGCGGCGATTGCGCTCGCGAGATTATGGCAGCGAGGCGGGCGGCACCAGCAGGCGCACGATATGCTTGCGTCCGTCTATCAGCAGTTTACCGAGGGATTCCAGACACGCAGCCTCGTGACGGCAAGGGGCTTGCTTGCCGAGCTGAGCCCGCCACGCTCGTGCTCGTTTGCGGCCAAATGACCGCCGTGCAATCGCGATAGTGGGGTGCAGTCTCGAACGACTCGTGCGGGCTGCCGGTCCCCGCTGCGCATGCAATGAGACGTCGGCGCGCGGCACAAGCGGCCTTACACGCGAATTGTGGAACGTTCCAGAGCACGGGGATGCGGCGCTCACCGAGGCCGCACCGGCATCCGATGAGTTAAATCGGATGTCGCTCCCCGGGGCTTCGCCTACGACCCCAGCTTCGCCAGCATTGCGCGCGCGTCGCGGAAGTCTGCTGTCTCGAAGCCTTCGGTGACGTTGCCGTATGCGGACGCCAGAACATGGCGCGCATCGGCCGGACGCCCCTCGCTCATCCGCAATCGCGCCATGCTGATCGCCGTCCTGAGCTCCCAGAACAACGCGCCCTGGCTCCGGGCCACTTCGGACGCCCTGTCGAAGGCCTGCGCGGCAGAGATCGTCGAGCGGCGCTCGCCGGGAAGCAGCAGCAATTCGCCCTTGATGCGCCAGAGTTCGGCGACATACCACCCCTCGTCCCTCGCCTCGCATCGCGCGAGCGCCTCGTCGGCGGTCGCAAGCCCCTGTGACACCTCGCCGGCTTCGCCGAGACATACCGCGAGTTCGCCGAGCATAAGCAGAAAGCGCGGCAGGTGACGCGCCTCGCGGGCAAGCTCGAGCGTCTTGCGCAGCAACGGCAATCCGGTCGCAAGGTCGCCCCGGCGCGCGATCAACAGGCCCTTGAAGGCGCGCGCCCACAGATTCCACAAGCGGATCGGGTGGCGCTCGGTATGTTCGAGCAGCATCGTGCAATAGCGCTCGGCCGCGTCGAGATCGCCGGTCAGGAGGGCAATCGGGCAAGCACCCTGGCCGAGGACGCTGCAGAAAGTGAGAGCGTGACCACTGGTCCGGCCTTCCTCGACGTTGTGCTCGACGACGCTCAAGGCCTGATCCGCGAGGCCGAGCAGCCACAGTATCCGCGCCTGGAAGTAGCGCGTCGAGACCCGCAGATCGAAGCGGAACCGGATGACCTGAGGCTTGGCCGCCAGATCCGAGAGGCGAGACAGGGTTCGCCCGATATAATCATAGGCCTGCCGCTGATCGCCGAGATAGTGCAGCGTCGTCGCAAGCAGCCGGTCGGCCATCATCCGGTCGACTGGATTGCCGGAATCAGCCACGACCGCCGCGAAGCGATGCGCAAATTCGAGCGCCCTGCGGAATCCGCCGTTGTTGAACTGATCGATGCAGAGTCCCCAAAGCGCGCGCAACAGATAGTCCCTGTCCCCGAGCTGTTCGGCAAGCCGAAGGGTCTCAGCCCAGGCGGGACCGGCCTCCCGGGCCCTTCCAACACCGTACATCAGCGACCAGCCGCGCGCGGCCGACAGCTGCATACGAAGCCGCGGCGCGTTCGAGGCCGTCGGATCGAGGCGCGCCAGGGCGAGTTCGGTCCGCTCGCGGCATTCGGTGAGGAGCGACAACTGCACCCAGAGTGGGACCGCAGCCGCCGTCAAGGCCGCCCCAAGTTGCGAGTCTCCGCCGGACGAGAAGGCCCAATCGAGGCTCGTGCGGACGTTGTCGATGTGCCGGCCATAGATGGCGAGCCACTCCGCCTGCGGCCTTACTTCGCTGTCTGCTTCGGCGCGGGCAAAGACTCCGCAACAGTATTTCGCCTCGCGGCAGGCCGCGTCGGGATGTTCGCCGGCGGCGTGCAGCTTCTCCAATGCATAGGCACGTGTTGTATCCAGCAAGCGATAATGAGGACTGTCGCCGCGAATATCAGCGAGAACGAGCGACTTTACCACCAGCCGGGCAAGCTGGCCGGTCACGTCGCTGATGCCCTCGCCGGCGACCGCGATCACTGCATCGAGCTCGAATTCGCCAGCGAATATGCCGAGCTGCCGGAGAAGCCACGCCTCGTCGTCCGGCAACAGGTCATAGCTCCAGTCGAGCGTTGCGCGCAGCGTTTGCTGTCTCGGCAACGCTGTGCGCCGTCCGGTCGTCAGAAATTTGAACCTGTCATCGAGAAGTGCGGCGATCTTCGGCGGGCTGAGCATGGCTGCGCGCGCCGCTGCAAACTCGATGGCAAGCGGAATGCCGTCGAGGCGCCGGCAGATGGTTGCGACGGCGCTAATGTTCTCCTCGTCGGACGCGAAGCTTGAACCCAGCGCCTTCGCCCTGCTCGTGAATAATTCCACTGCGCTGTACGCAGAAGCGCCGGCGGATTCGAACCGGGATTCAGGCGGCACATCCAGAGGGGGCACGCGGTAGACATGCTCGCCCTCGATGCGCAGCGCCTCCCGGCTCGTCGCAACAATGAACGTCCCGGAACAGCGGCTGACAATCAGCTCGGCCGCAACCGCCACGGCATCAATGACATGTTCGCAATTATCGAGAATGAGCAGCAATGGCCGATGGCCGATTGCACGCGCGATGGCATCAGGCGAAATCTCCTCGCCCCCGAGCTTGGCGCCGAGCACGCCGGCGATGACCGAGCAGACGAGCTTGGGATCAGACAGCGAGGCCAGCTCGACCAGCAACCGGTCAGCCACAAAGCCGGGCGGAGGCGTCCTGGCGGCCTCGAGTGCCAGCGACGTCTTCCCAATGCCGCCAGGCCCGACCAGGCTCACGATGCGATAGGCCGACAGTAGCCGCCACAAATGTACGATCGCAGCCGTTCGGCCAATGAGATCGAAAGCTGCGTTGGGAATGTTGATCGACGGCGGCAAGCCGGTTGCGACAGATTGTGGCGGGGTGTCGATGTGCTGGATCTGCCACGCTCCCAGCAAACGATAACCGCGGCCGACGGCGGTTGACAGCATGTCGCGGTCAGGACCAAGCGCCTTTCGGATCGCCGCGATATGCACGCGAAGTGCGCTCTCTTCGACAAAGACGCCCCGCCAGACGCGTTCCGTTAAATCTTTCTTGGTGACGAGATGGCCCTGCGCCTGCACCAATTCGGCAAGAATCTCAAAGGCGCGTCCCCCCAAGGGAACGAGCTCTCTCGTCAAGCGCAATTCGCGTCTGGCAAGATCTATTTCCCATTCCCGGCAAATGTAGACGGTAAGCTGGCCTGGCTCAGCCATCATTGGGACAGCCCAAGCGGTTTCATCATTTTCTACCCAGCTTACCATCAATTCTTTCGAAAGACACGGGTAGCCGGGCGGCGCAGCCGCCCCACTCCCGTCTTGCAATGCGCGCTGTTTAGCAGCCGCGGCAGATCGATCCTTCCAGCATCTTCTCGAGCCGGGCGTCTTCCTTGTCGATGGTCTGGTCCGTGCCGAGCAACGGCCCCTTAGTCGCGTGACCACCGCTGCCGGAAGACGGAAGCGCGGTGCCGAGCGAATTCGTTCCTGGTGCGGCGGCGCTCGTACCGAGCGCACCGCCGCTCTCCATCGACATATGCGATCCCATGCCACCGCGGGCAGACGCGGTGCCCGAGAGCGCAACGCTGGCGAGGATACAAACAACAGCAAATGATCTCATTGCTCACACTCCAGATGTTCAAACTATCTGCCTTCCAGAAACGGACACTGGACGCGTTTGACCACGCACAATCGCGCGAGAATTCTGACAACGAAGACAGAATCTTCCCGCAAGAGTGATGCACATACGCCGGGGTTTTCCACCAGGACGACCTACATAACCATCAAGAACAATTTCGGAAACGCCACTAGCCGAGCAGCGATCATCGCGAAGCGACTCTCCGCACAGAGCAAACAATGGAGAAACGCTATGAGCGTATTCAAAATCCTAATCGCCGCTGCGCTACTCTCAACGGCAACGATATCATCCGCATCCGCAGCCTGGTCCTTCGCCGATCAGGAGCCAGCCGCCTTTGCATCGATGTACCCCGATCGCGACGTGCTGAATGGTGGCGCGCTGACGCCGGCCGGGCGAATGGGCCTCGAGCGGCCCGGTGGCGCCGCGCCCGTCTTCGCCGCGGGCCACCTTCACAACCGCAACTGGCACCGATGACGGAACACGGCAATCGAGCATCCTGCGTTCTGCCAGGTGCAAATGATGGTGTCCGCAGTCCGGGAGTGCGACCGCGCCATGCGGCGCACCTGCCGGCTTCGAAGCAAGGCCGATCACATCGATTCCGACAACTGCAAAACTTAACAGTTCTTCGGCATCTGGAAACGTGCAATGCGCTCGCAATCTTGGCGCGCCCTCGGCACGGAAAGCATTCGCCTGACTAGTGCGCGAACCTCTTTGTCGGATGGGCCGTCGATGTCTGAGGTCAACGCGCCGCGACGACTCCGTGCAAAGGCGAAAATGTTCGTTCGATCAACACTGCGGATCCGGCGCGCACATGCACATGTCCCGTGAGCGGGCCGAGACGTTCCCGGCGTCGCTTTCTCAAGGAGATGTTCGATGACTACACTGAAGCTCTTGTCGGCCGGATTCGTGGTCGCAGCCATGATTGCCTCCCCCGTGATGGCTCGCGAAGGCAACGCGAAGCGTACCAATGTCGACGCTTATGCGTCGGCTCAGCGCGTTCCGGTCACCTCCAAGCACGGCTGCGCCCGTGCTCCCGACGTCGGCGCTTACGCAACCGCTCCCTGGCGCCGGCCGCCCTGCGAGCCCACGTCGGGCTACTGAGCTCCCGAACCGGAGCAAGTCCGGTTGACGCCGACTGGAAATTGATCCTCTCAACGTTTCGGATTTTGGCCCCTCGGCGGTAGGAAGGACGGCGGCTCACGATCAGGCCGCCGTTCTTGCGACTGGTGCACGTCTCCTCGAAGCATCGTGCCTCGGAGTTGTTGCGCTGACGTCTCCCGGCGATGTGAGCGAATGATGCCTTCACTGATGGCATCAGCCTCCTTCCGAACGACTCTCCCAATCTGACACACGCCCGACCTCGTCACGAATTCGTGTATCGAACACGAACGCGTCGGGTGCCAGCATCGACGATGAACGAAGCGCCGGCGACTGAGTGGGCCTTCTTGACACGCCGACAACCTCCCCTGTAGGAGACCCAAGCGCATTGACGCTTTCAAATTCTGCCAAGGGGCGGTGATCTCAAGGGCGAGCTCGTGATTTCCGCCGGATCACGGCAGCGAAATTGATTCACGGACCCCCGATGTCATCGCCGACTGATCGCACTTACTCTTTCGGACATTGGCTGATCGATTGCCAGCGAAGAGAGCTGAGATACGACAACGTCGCGGTGCCAATCGGCAGCCGCGCATTCGAAATTCTCGAGAAACTGGTCGGTTCGGCGGGCCTCCTCGTCACGAAGGACGATTTGATCGGGAGCGTCTGGTCGGGCCTGACCGTCGAAGACAACACGCTTCAGGTTCATATTTCGGCCGTCCGCAAGGCTCTTGGCGAGGATCGCAATCTCCTCAAAACGGTTTCGGGCCGCGGATACATACTCGCCGGGACCTGGCGAAGCGGGCATCTGGACTACCCTTTGGCCACACCTGTCACGGTGCCCGCCGATGCACCCTTTTCCGGCAACCTGCCGAGCATCCGCGCGCCTCTCATCGGACGCGAAGACTGTCTGAGACAATTGGCTGATGTGCTATCGGCATATCGGGCCGTGACCCTGGTCGGGCCCGGCGGCATCGGAAAGACGAAGCTGGCAATCGAGCTCGCGCGCAGCGTCGCCTCCACTTTCAACGATTCCGTTGTGTGCTGGTCGAGCTCGCGACCCTGCAGGATGCGGCACTTGCGGCATCCGCATGCGCCCGTGCACTCAAGCTCGTCTCGAATGACAAGGAAGTCTCGGCCGCGAGCATTGCCCAAGGCATCGGGACCCGCCGTCTGCTTCTTGTCCTGGACAATTGCGAGCATGTGATCGAAGCGGCCGCGCAGATCGCCGGCGCCGTGCTGCGCTATTGTCCGAACGCCACGGTCCTCGCGACCAGCCGCGAAGGCCTCCGTATCGATGGCGAATACGTTGCGGCCATTCCGGCGCTCTCGGTTCCTGGTGCCGATGTGCACGATCCCGACCTGCTGCTCCGGGAAAGCGCTGTGCAGCTGTTCGTCGCACGAACGCGGGCCTTGCGCGCAAGCTTCGCCGCAGGCGCTGAGGAGCTTCAGAAGGTCGCCGCCATCTGTCGTCGGCTTGACGGCATTCCGCTCGCATTGGAATTTGCCGCGGCCCGCGCCGCCAATCTCGGCGTAAACACACGTATTGCTTCGCCTCGACAAGCGCTTCGAACTCCTCAACGGCGGCCGCCGCGATCAGTTGCCACGCCACCAGACCCTGCGGGCGACACTGGACTGGAGCTATGACCTCTTGCCCCCGGGAGAGCAGAACCTGCTTTGCCAACTTGCGGTGCTTCCTGCCGGCTTCACGCTCGATGCGGCCAGCGCGATGATGAACGACACTTTGTCCCGGTCGGACGTCATCGAAACGCTGTTCAATCTGGTCGGGAAATCGCTAGTGTCGCTCGACCCCTCGTTCGAAGGACGATGGCGCCTCCTGGAGAGCACCCGCGCCTATGCGCTGGAGAAGCTCGCGGACGCAGGCCTCGTCGAACAGGCGGCCAAACGGCAGGCCGGCTTTCTCAGGCAGATCATCGCGCCGCTCGGCGATGCCTCTCCCGCTCCCGACGACATCTCCCGTTTCGCCCAGGAGATCGGAAACGTGCATGCGGCGCTCGATTGGGCGTTCTCGCCCGGTGGCGATACCGCGCTTGGAATCGAGCTGACGGCCGGCTTCGTTCCGGTATGGATGCAGCTGCTGTCCTTCGTGGAATGTTCGACACGGATTGAGCATGCGCTTGCACATTTCAGTCCCGGGGTCAGCTGCGTTCCGAAGCTGAAGGCGCAGCTCTATGTCGCCCTTGGATTCTCACTTCTCAACACGACGGCATCGGCGGATCGCATGAAGGCGGCGCTGAGCATCGGCCTCGTGCTCGCCGAGGAATTGTCCGATCTCGAGCTTCAGCTCAAGGCGGTCTGGACTTTGTGGAGCTATAACCTCAACTCTGGTCAATATGCCGCGGCCAAGGAGGTCGGCGAACGCTACCTCGATATCGCACTGCGCACGGAAAATACCGCCAACGAGGCGGTAGGCCGTCGCCTGATCGGCGCCGCCAGCCATTTCTTTGGCGCGCAGGAGGATGCGCGGCGCGAACTGACTCTGTCGCTGGACCAATCGGCTCACGGATTGAACGGCGGTGTGAACCAGATGTGGTTTCTGCTGAACCAGAGCGTTCTTGCCAAGGCGATGTTGGCGCGCGTCCTGCTGTTGCAGGGAAAGATCGCCCAGAGCAGATCCCTGGCCGCCGAATGCCTCCAGGAGGCCGAGCGTGAGAAGGACAAGCTTGCGATCGCCTACGCACTCCGGAATGCCGTCTGCCCCATCGCGCTGATGACGCATGATCTCGCTGCCGCTGATCAGGCGATATCCTCCCTTCTCGAGCTCGTCACACGCGAGGGGATAGCTTTCTGGACCAGCTGGACGTCTTGCCTGAAGGGACAATTGCTGGTCCTGCAAGGCAATCACGACGACGGAATTGCGCTGCTGCGCAGCGGCCTGAAAGCGCGGACCGAGAACGGATGGCTGATGCGCAATCCCGAGTTTCTCGGATCGCTCGCCGAAGGCCTGCTCGCGAGCGGCGAGGCTGCGCAGGCGCTGGCCGCGGTGGAAGAGGCCTTGTCCATGTCGCGGCAAGGCCGGCAATTGTGGTGCCTTGCCGACCTGTTAAGGATCAAGGCTGAAATTCTCCTGGCCAATGGCCCTTCCGACCTTTCTCGATCCGAATTGCTGCTTGCCGAGGGACTATCCGTGGCCCGAGACCAGCAATGCCGCTTCTACGAGCTGAAGGTTGCGGCGGCGTGGGCAAGGATCATGGCTGGATCGAGCCGTCAGCAGACCGCCCTTGATCTCGTCGGTCCGGTCAGCGCTCTGTTCGATCAGGAGATCGATCTTCCCGCGCTCGCCTTCGCCCGCGCTCTGGCTGAAATACCGGGCATCTCACTTTCGACATGCGACAGCGACCGGCCCGCGTCTTGCACCTGCCACTAGGTTGCTAGGCTCGGCCGAGACAACTTGTCCTGCACTGCCAAAATGACCCATCACTCCATCTTGCGGACTTGCTCGATGAACATCTCTCGACGACAGATTCTGGCCGGCATCGGCGCTTCGGTGTTTTCGCCCGGCCTGATCCGTGCGCAGGGCACTCGACCGATCAGGATCGGCGAGATCAACTCCTATAGCAGCGCACCTGCGTTCACCCTGCCCTATCGTCGCGGCTGGCAACTGGCGGTCGAGCAGGTCAACGCGAAAGCAGGCCTTCTCGGGCGAGAGCTGCAGGTCATCAGCCGGGACGACGAAGGCAAACCCAGCGTCGCAATCCGCGCGGCGGAAGAGCTCGTGCGCAGGAACGAGGTCGATCTGCTGGCAGGTGCCTATCTGTCGCATGTGGGCCTCGCGGTCAGCGACTTTGCCCGGCAGAATCGAGTCTTGTTCGTCGCAAGCGAGCCGCTCACGGATGCCCTCGTCTGGGAGCGGGGACATCGATATTCCTACAGGCTCCGCCCCTCGACATACATGCTGGCAGCGATGCTGGTGGAGGAGGCAGCACAACTCAAGGCGACACGATGGGCGACGATCGCTCCGAACTACGAGTACGGGCAGTCGGCCGTGAGGTGGTTCATGCAGCTTCTCAGCCAACGTCGACCCGACGTCCAGTTCGTTGGCAGTCAGTGGCCGCCCTTGGGCGCCATCGACGCCGGCATTGTCGTGAACGCCCTCGCTCAGCAGAATCCCGAAGCGATCCTCAATGTCACCTTCGGGCCCGATCTCACGAAATTCGTCCGGCAAGGTAATGATCGCGGCCTGTTCGAAGGGCGAGACGTTGTGTCGTTCACGACAGGCGAGCCCGAATACCTCCATCCGCTCGGAAAGGACGCGCCGAAAGGATGGATCGTGACCGGATACCCCGTGACCGAGATCCTGGATCAGGCCAACAGCTCCTTCGCGTCGGCCTATTCCTCGCGATATGGCGAGCCTCCCACCATGGGCTCCGTGGTCGGTCACGCCATGATCAGCTCCATCGTCGCTCCGATCGAGCGCCTCGGGAGCCTCGATACGGAAACGATGGCGGACGGGTTTGGCAATGCCAGCTTCGATACGCCGTTTGGACCGGCGGCCTGGCGTTCCATCGACCATCAGAGCACGATGGGGACATTCGTCGGCCGCACCACGGTCAGGGGCAACAAGGCGGTCATGGTGGACTGGAAATATAAGGACGGTGGAACGATGCTTCCGCCGGATGCCGAAGTCCGCAAGCTGCGCCCGGCAACATGACGGGCGAATGCGGTGTGATGCAATGACACGGAAGCCCTGCAATTCCGCCTCAGCATCCCGGCGGAAGGATCGGCGACACGCCCGGCGTCGGTGCTGCGCCTGAGGCGTTGGCCGGCAACACCGTCGCAGGCTCCGCCAGATTCATCGAGACCCCTTCCGCGCAAGCCGAGCTGTTTGGGCTGGGCACAACGGCGACGTTCGGGTCTATGCCAGTGCCGCCGGCGCCGCCGGTGTCTGCCAGGATCGTGCCAGGCGCGGGGCTTGCAGCCACTTGCGGTACCGAAAGCGGCAGGGACGCAGCGCTTGTCACCTGCCCTCCCGGCGTTGAGCTGCATGCGACACTCGTACCTGTTCCCGCCGGCGTAGCGGCGGAGACAGTCCCGATGGAGCTGCCGTTCTGTCCCATGGCCAGCAGGATCGGAGCTGCGATGCCCGATGTCGAAAGGCCCGTGGCCGATACCGTCGGAGTCGCCGGCACCGGCGCCGGCGATGACGACGGTGGAGCGCAGACGACGACCGTCCCCGGCGTGGTCGGATCCGAAGCGAGCGGAACAGGCGCCAGCGTCGTATCCGGAGCACCCGGCACGGTCGTCGCCGAAAACGGTCCCGGACTGTTGAGCGGCGAGATCACGATCGCGCCCGGCACCGTCGGCAGATCCATTGCCGTGCTGCCTGTCGTTGCGACCTGTGCCTGGCCGGCAGAGGTGCCGAGCAGCAGAGCTATTGCCGTTGCAAACACGATCCGTATCATCTCTGTAGTCCCTAGCTGACTTTGGTCTTGCGAACGGCGACCTTGCTGCCCTCCGCCAGACTGACTGCCGGATTGAGCACGACCTGATCGCCGGCCTGCACGCCGTCTCGCACTTCCACCGTCGTACCGAAGTCCCGGGAGATCGAGACCTGCTGAAATTGAACCGTGCCGTTCCGTACGACCACGACATGGAGGCCGTTCTGATCGAAGACGAGCGCGTCGGAGGGAATCGTCACTGATGGCGTCCTGCGCGGGATTGACAATTCGACGGTGCAATAGATCCCGGGACTGAGCAGGCCATCGGGATTGGGGACGTCGATCTCGGTCAGCAGCGTCCGGCTACCCGGCTGCAGCGCGGTCGCGATCCGCGTAACCTTGCCTGCAAACGTCCGCCCCGGAATCTCGGGGACGCGGATTTCCGCATCGACGCCCGGCCCAACTCCGAACGCCTCGTCCTGCGGTACGAAAACCTGAGTTCGGACCACGTCGGAATGCATCATCGTGAACATAAAGGTGGAGCCTGCTTGCACCAAGCTGCCATTGTCCACGTTGCGCTGGGTGACCACGCCGTCGAACGGCGCCACCACGCGCTGGTAAGCCTTCTCCTGTTGGAGGACGCGAATCTGCGCCTCCTGCGCCGTGATGTTCGACTGGGCGACGCCCACCGCACCCTGCTGCGCGCGCAGGGTGAGTCGGTCGTTGTCGCCCTGTTGCGCCGTCAACCAGCCTTGCTTGACGAGATTGCTGTCCCGCGAATTGGTGACGTCGGCCAGCTCCCGGCTCGCCTGCGCCTGCTGAAGGGCAGCCTGGTCCTGGGCGAGCGTCGCCTGCGCCTGCGCGATCTGCTGGTCCAGCTCGGGCGCGGTGATTTCCGCGAGGAGATCGCTCTTCTTGACCCGATCGCCGATATCGACATAGCGCTTCTCGATATAGCCGCTGGTCCGCGCGAAAATGTTGGCCGCTTCGAACGCAGTCGTCGTCGCCGGCAAGCTCACCTTCATGATGTTGCCGCTTGGCTTGACTGTCGCCACCCGAACTTCCGGAACGTTGGTCCGAACCTGCTCTGCCACCGCGGCAACGTCACGCGCGGCCTCGTAGTGCCGCCAGCCGCCGATGCCGAGACCGCCCGCAAGCAGCAGGAGCACACCTCCCCCGAGCAGCGCGCCAGCGTAACGGCGTCCGGATCGTGCGCTCCTGCCCGGCAGCTCCACGACCCGGAAGCTCTCTGCCCCCGGGCGGTCTCGAGCCCCCTCGTCATCGGTCCTTGCGCGAACATCACTCATTCCGGTTGCTCCTCGAATACGCCGTGGCGAGGCTTGCCGTCATTACCCTTGCGCAGCACGGCGAAGAGATAAGGCACGATCAGCAAGGTGGTCGGGGTTGCGAACAGCAGGCCGCCGATGACTGCCCGCGCGAGCGCGGCATTCTGCTCCTCGCCCGGCCCGCCAATCGCCATCGGGATCATGCCCACGATCATCGCGGCCGCGGTCATCAGGACGGGCCGGATCCTCGTTCGGCCCGCGCTGAGCGCCGCCTGGAAGGCCGTGTGTCCCTTCAACTGCTCGTCACGCGCGAAGGTCACGAGCAGGATGGAGTTTGCCGAGGCAACGCCGATCGCCATGATGGCTCCCATCAGCGAGGGCACGTTCAGCGTGGTACCGGTGATGAACAGCATCGTTACAATGCCGCAGAATGTCGCCGGCAGCGCCAGGATGACGACGAAAGGATCGCCAAAATTCTGGTAGTTCACGACCATCAGCAGGTAGACCAGGATGGCGGCGAACAGCAGTCCGATTCCAAGATCGCGGAACGACTGATGCATGCTCTGGATCTGTCCCAGAACCTGAATCGAATTGCCCGGCTGCAACTGCTTCTGGAGGTTTGACGTCACCTTCTCGATATCGGCCGCGACGCTGCCGAGATCCCGGCCTTGGACGCTCGCATAGACGTCGAACACCGACTGGACATTCACCTGGTTCGAATTGGTGGGAACGGTGCCCCGCTTGAAGGTGGCGACATTGCTGAGCAGGCCGGGCACCGTCTGCCCGCTTGCGGCAAGCGAGGCCGACACCGGCGTGTTGCTCAGTGCGTTTAGCGAGTTGGCCCTGTATTCGGGCGTCTGCACAGCCAGGTAATACGGGATGCCTGATGTCGGATCGGTCCAGAAATTCGGCGAGACCTGCGCGGACGAGCTGAGGCTGACATTGATGTTGGTCGCCACCGTGCTCGCATTGAGACCCAGCTGCGCCGCGCGGGTGCGGTCAATGTCAGCATAGAACGCCGGAGCATCGACCTCCTGCTGCAGATGCGCGTCGACTATTCCGGGGATCTCCGCCAGTCTCTTCTGCAGCTCCTTGGCCACGGCCAGGTTGTTAGCGCCGTACCCGACCGTGCGGACATCGATCTGCGCCGGGAGACCGAAGTTCAGGATCTGCGTGACGATGTCGGCCGCCTGGAAATAGAAGGTGTCCTCCGGGAATGCCGATGGCAGCACCTGCCGCAGCTTCCTGACGTAATCCGCAGTCGGCTTGTGCCCGTCCTTCAGCGACACCAGAATTGTGCCGTCGTTCACCCCGATCGTGGAGCCGTCGGTGAATGCGAGATTGTAGGCCCGCGCCGGGAGACCGATATTGTCGACGATCAGCGCCCGGTCATGCTCCGGAATGACTTCACGGATCTTGTCCTCGACCGCCTGGAAGATCGCCTCGGTGCGCTCGATGCGCGTGCCCGCGGGCGCGCGGACATGAAGCTGGATCTGGCCGCCGTCGATCAGGGGATAGAAATCCCTGCCGACATAGGCGAACATGGTGGCTCCGAGCGCCAGCACCAGCACGGCGACGACGGGTACGACGGCGCGAAGCCGCAGCACTTTCAGCAGGAGATCCGAGTAACCATCGCGCAGGCGCTCGAAGCCGCGCTCGAATGCTGCGGAGGCGCGCGCGAAGATCCCCGACGGGCGCTCGCCCTCACCATGGCGTCGCTCCCCCTTCAGCAGCAGGCCGATAGTGATCGGCGTGAGCGTCCGCGATAGCCCGTAGGACGCCAGCATTGCGAACACCACGGCGAGGCCGAGCGGCGCGAACAGATATTTGGCCGGGCCCTCCAGAAAGACGACCGAGGTGAACACGCAACTGATCGCGAGCGTCGAGACCAGCGTCGGCACCGCGATCTCGGCGGCTCCGTGCAAGGTCGCCTCCGACAACGGCATGCCTTCCTCGGTCCAGAGCCGGTGCGTGTTCTCGATCGTCACCGTCGAATCGTCGACCAGGATACCGACTGCGAGCGCAAGCCCGCCGAGTGTCATCGTGTTGAGGGTCTCGCCGAGGAAATAGAGCACGATCAGCGAGGACAGCATCGCCAGCGGGATCGAGATCAGGACAACCAGCGTCGATCGCCACGATCCCAGAAACACCAGGATCATCAGCGCTGTCAGGCCAGCGGCGATAGCACCTTCGCGCAGCACGCCATTGACCGAATGGGTGACGAATATCGACTGATCGAACAGCTCATTGATCTTCAGCCCCGCCGGAGCCGAAGCGCGGATCGACGTCAACGCCGCCTTCACGCCGTTGACCACGGCGAGCGTAGAGGCATTTCCGTTCTTGATAATGCTGAACATTTGTATTTTTTTTTATACCTCTGATTTCCTTAACTTTTTTTCCATTCTACTTATTTTTCTTTAATTCTCTTTCGTAGATTTAGTTTTATTTCTTTTCTTGTTTAACACAATAACCCCCCAATCATAAACGCTCAGCAGGACCGCGCGGTGGCCGTCCTCGCGCACGATGTTCTGCTGGACCTGAGCGCCGTCGCGGACCTGGGCGACATCCTTCAGGAAGATCGTGGCCCCGTTCGCGAACTTGACCGGGATCATGTTGAGATCCTGGATCGTGCCCGGCGTCGCGTTGGTGCGAACAGTGTACTGGGTGTCCCCGATCTTCGTCGTACCGGTCGGCAACGTCAGATTCTGGGTGTTCACCGCATTGACGATGTCGAGCGGCGTCAATCCGCGCGACAGCAACTTGTTCGGATCGATATCGACCATGATCTGGCGGTATTTGCCGCCGGCAGGTGTGGGCAAGGTCACGCCTGGAACGGGAGCCAGCTGCTGACGGACCCGGTAGATGCCGAAGTCGTAGAGTTGCTGCTCATTGAGACTGTTCGACTCGAGGCTGAGCTGGAGCACCGGCACGCTCGAGGCATTGAACTGCACGATGATCGGCGGCTGGATGCCCGGCGGCATCAGGGCGCGGATGGCGTTGGTCGCCGAAACGATCTGCGCGATCGCAAGATCGAGATTGACGTCCGGCTGAAAGTAGATCTTCTGAATCGACAGCCCGTTGAGGGTCTGCGCCTCGATGTTCTTGATACCGCTGACGTTGGCGCTGATCGAATACTGGCTGTAGGTACTGACGCGCTGCTCCATCTCCGGCGTCGAGAGGCCGGTGTAGCTCCAGATGACCGTAACGACGGGGATCCGAATCTCCGGGAAGATATCTGTCGGCATCGACCGGATCGCGATGCCGCCGAGAAACAGGATCAGCGCCGCAAGCACATAGAATGTGTGCGGAAGCCGGAGCGCGAAGCGAACAATTCCCATGGTGGTCTGCCTGGAGCGAGTTACGCCGGATCGTCGAACAGATGAGAACGGTCGGCCCCGCGTTCAAATGAAAACGAATTCAAACTCTCCATGCGGTGCCGCGTGGCGCATCCTGCGCAGCGAGCGTCACCGCCCGCTTGACCTTGGCGAAGGCGCGCATCTCGATCTGCCGAACCCGTTCGCTGGATATGGACAATTCGTGGGCCAGCTGATCGAGCGTAACAGGGCATTCCCTCAGCCGCCGCGCCTCGAAGACGTGACGTTCCCGCGCCGCAAGCCCGCCCAACGCAATATGCAAGGCTTTGGCACGATGCTCCGTCTGCTCGTGATCGGCCAGCACCGTCTCAGCGTCGACCGCCCCGTCGACCAGTAAGGCTTCCAGCTCGGTTCCGCTGTCCTCGTCGCCGACGCGCGCATTCAGCGACATGTCGCCATGCAGCCGCGCGTCCATCTCGATCACGTCACGCGTCGTCACATCGAGCTTCTCGGCAATCAATTCGGCGACGTCGGGCGTGAGCCCCGCGATCATGCTGCCAGTGGCTTTCCTGATCTCGCTGCGGAGTTTGAAGAATAGCTTCTTCTGCGCGGCGGTCGTCCCGATCTTGACGAGGGACCAGGACCGCAGGATGTACTCGTGAATGGCGGCCTTGATCCACCAGACCGCATAGGTCGAGAATCGCGCGCCGCGGCCGGGCTCGAAGCGTGACGCCGCAATCACGAGGCCCAGATTCGCCTCTGCGATCAGATCGACCAGCGGAAGGCTGTATCCCTTGTAGCCGCGCGCCAGCTTGGCCGCGAGCCTGAGATGGCTGGTGACGAGCGCATCCGCCGCGCTCTTGTCCCGCGTCTGCTGCCAGCGATGTGCAAGCTGCTGCTCCTGTCCCGGCTCGAGAAGCTCGTAGCGCCTGATCGCCGCGGAATACGCGGTGAGGAATGGCACCGGCACCGGTGCAAGCGACGCGGCGGGGGGATTGTTGCTCGTAACTTCGTGGCTAGTCTGCATCTGTCACTCCCACACTCCAGGCCGGTTGGTCGATCTCGAAAGCATCGCGCGTTATCTGGCTCATCCCATCTCGTCCGCGTCTGCGTGCAGCAGTGTCCGCGACCGGCGTGTGGCGGCCTTGCCCGTCCGTCCGGTCCAAGCAAGGATCTCTATCCGCCCTCCGGGCGCCGGACCGATGATCAGCCGAAAGCCATGCAGCTTGACGATGGCGGCGACCAGGCTCAGTCCGAGCCCGACACCCGGCGTGTTGCGCATCTTCTCGGAGCGATAGAACCGCCGCAGCACCGCCTCACGCTCCTGCTCGCTGATGCCGGGGCCGGTGTCCCGTATGCGCACGAGCGCCGTGTCCTCCTCCGTCTCCAGAGCGAGTTCCACCCGTCCGCCTGATGGCGTGAACTTGACGGCATTGTCCACGAGATTGGCGACCGCCTCGAACAGCAGGTCCCGGTCGCCCCACACCTGCACATCGCGCTCGATGACGACACCGAGCGCGATGCGCTTGTCCTCGGCGATCGGCTCATAGACGTCGCACACCTCCCTCAGGATCTCGTCGAGCGCGACGTCGCCAAAGCCGGCCGTGCGACGGTTGTTCTCGATCTCGGTCAGGCGCAGCAGGGCGGTGACAATCGCGAGCGACTGGTCGATGCCGGCGATAGCCTTATCGACAATCTCCTGGAGCTCTTCCAGCGTTGCCGCATGCGTTCGCCCACGCTCCAGCGCAAGACGGACGCGCGTCAGCGGAGTTCTGAGATCGTGAGCGATGTCGTTGCCGACGCCGGCAAGCGCATTGATCATAGTCTCCATCTCGTCGAGCATGCCGTTCACGATCCTGGCCAACCGCGCGAAGGAATCGTCCGTGCCGCCCTCCGGAAGCCGCTCGCGCAGCTCGCCGGCCACGATCCGTTGGACCCGCTGGTTGACCTCCTCGACGCGCCTCTGGGCGCGGACGCTCAGCCAGACTCCGGCCAGCAGGCAGAGGCTGAAGGCCGGCAGCAGGCCCAGAGCCAGGGCCTCCCCCACGACGCTCGATATCTCGCGCGTCTCGTCCACATTCCGTCCCATCACGAGGACATCGCCGTCATCGAGACGCCTACCGACCGCCCTGACGACCGGAACATGGACCGCCGGCTTTTCGAGCAGATCCAACCGCACGCCCTGCACTGCTCCGTCCAGCCCCAGCTCACGCGGCACGCGGTCGATGTTGCCGGCAAGCCTGGCGCCGGCGGCATCGAACAGTCCCGCGTACTGCACGCCCCTGGAATCCTGCGCGAGATGATCCGCGATGGCGCTGATGCGGCGAGCCGGCGGCAGGTCTGCGATGAAGTGAATTTGCGTGGCGATCATGCGATCGGATCGCGCGACCAGATAATCGTCGAGCTTCCAGTAGATGAACGCGAACAGGCCGGCCACGAACAGCGCAAACGCGGCGGCCACAGCCAGAGCCCAGAGGAACGTGCTGGAGCGGATCAACTGTATCTGGTGCATCGTCCGTCCCTATTGCCGCGAGCGCAGGACGAAGCCGGAGCCTCGAACGTTGTGGATGAGCTGCATCTCTCCGGGACCGTCGACCTTGTGGCGAAGCCGGCCCATATGCACGTCGATCAGGTTCGTGGTCGCCGGAACGAACTTGTAATTCCAGACCTCCTCGAGCAGCATCGCGCGCGTCAGCAACTGATCGTTCCGGCGCATCATGTATTCGAGCAGGCGGAATTCACGCGGCAGCAGGTCGAGCTTGCGTTCGCCGCGTTGCGCGGTCCGCTCGATCAAATCGAGCTCGAGCGGCCCGACATGCAGCATGGTCTCGCGGCTGTCGGTCGGACGGCGCAGAAGCGCCTCGATCCGTGCGACCAGCTCGATGATCGCGAACGGCTTTGTGAGATAATCGTCTCCCCCCATGCGCAGTCCGCGCACCCGGTCGTCCACCGCGCCGAGCGCGCTCAGAACCAGGACGGGCGTCCTGACATGGTCCCTGCGCAGCGCCTCGATGACAGTCAGCCCGTCGATTCCCGGCAACATGCGATCGACGATCATGGCATCCGGGCTTGACGCACGGGCACGGTCGAGACCGTCGACACCGTCGCCGGCCCACTGCACCTCGAAGCCGCGATCGGCGAGCTCGGCGACAATCGCCTCGGCGGTTTCGGCATCGTCCTCGATCAGGAGAATCCGGCTCATGATCTTCGCTCCACATTCCGCGCGGCGTTTTGGCGCGCGGTGAGGAAGCATCGGTTCAGCGGCGCGCAGCGTCATGTTCGGCGTCCGCGCACGCCGAACCCGCGGCCCTGGCGCCGCCTGATGCCGGCCACTCGCTGTGGTGCGAGATAGGCTTGCCGCACGGGCGCTGCCATTGAATTCCAGTTCATGTTGCGGACGGCTCGCCTCACGAGCAGCGCAAATGCAAGGACGATACGTGTTGCCAATGTCGTGATCCTCTTGCGGGCTCCGCTGCGAACTGCGCTGGATCGAACATATGCCCTTAACGCACGCGCTGTAGTTTCAGGGGCCACGGATGTTGTACATTCGCACGATCGTGGTTGCGACGCCGCATCGGCTCACACGCCGTTGAACGCGAGTGAGCAATTCGTGCGTTTGAATCGTGCCCGATCATTCGTACCTCGATGGCGAGCCGGCTTGGTTCGGCCTGATGTCATCAATGGAGAGAGCGAATGACCACGTCCAAACTGTTGTCGATGGGACTGATTGCAGCAGCCATGCTCGGCGGGCCCGTGATGGCGCGCGAGCATCACGGCGTCGTGCGGCAGCCCGCCGTGGAAGCCGATACGGTCGCAACGAGCGCGCCCTTCTATTATCCAGGCGAACGCGCCTGCGTTCCGGCGCCGCGCGTCGGCGCCTTCGCCACTGCGCCGTGGACCGGCAACAACGTGCCTTGCGAGCCCGGCACGGGCAGCCTCTGATCGCGCCAACGCGTCCGTGCGGATGACGCCGCCGGCCGCCGCACCTCGCATGACAGGGAGCGGGCTGATCCATTCAGCCCGCTCCCTTCGTACGCCGCCACCACGCGCGGCCCGATCACCTTCGCGCGGAGCGTGCCTGATGTATGACGCCGAATTCAGTGGGATTCCCGTGCATCGCTCCTACCTCCTCTTGCATCACACGCCCAGTCATCAGCAGCCTCGCGCGCACGGCATGACGCGGAAGCGGGCTCAGGGATGGCCGGGCAGCTCAACACGAGAGGAGCTTTCCATGAAACGAGCCATCATGATTCTGGCAACAGCAGCACTCGCTTCGACGCTAGCCGTCAGCGCGGCCGACGCGCACGGCGGCGGCGGTGGCGGCGGCGGCCACGGCGGCTTCGGCGGCGGTGCACACGCCGGCTTTGGCGGCGGCGCGCACTTCGGCGGCATGGGGCATGAGGGCGGATTCGGTGGCGGTGCTCGGTTCGGCGGCGAGCATCTCGGCTTCGACGGCCATGCCGCAACCGGCGGCCTTCGCCAGCACGCGTTTCACCACTATGACCGCTACCGCTCTGGATATGGATTCTACGGCGCCTATCCGGATTGCTACGATTGGTACGAGCTGCATCCCGGCCAGCCGTTGCCGCTGAGCTGCAGCTAGATCCGCGCGCACAACGCCGATCGGTTCGGATCGCACAGCGTTGCGGTCCGGGCCGATCGAGCTGCGCAGTCCATAGCGTGGCTGTCGGCACGCGATGTGCCCGCAGACCACAACGGCAATGGCGGCTCCAGCCTGCAGCCTCCACTGGAGCCGTTTTCTTGCCTGCTGGCAGGGCGAAACACCGCGAGATTGAGGAACGCCACAAGAAAACGCCGCCCGCTTAAAATAAAGCGCAGGCGGCGGCGTTCCAGCCCCGAGAGGGATGAGCAAAATCCCGGATATCCATTGGTCTGGACGGTCAGCGTAAAGGTTCAGTCTGGTCCAGAATGGCCACGCACGTCTGCCTGTGAGGCAGAACGACTGCGGATATGGTGGCTCGCTGCTCGGCCTGAGATTGTCAGCGCTGAACCCAATGGCTGGCCTTAAATTCCGGCGTCCAGGAAGCGAAAACGGTGAGTGGACCTTAGTGGGCTTTGTGGCGCGCGCGAATGTCTCTAAGCTTTGCCCCAATGGGAGGCTGCCGATGTCCGACGATCCGATGCCGTACGAAAAGGCGATTGAGGAGACCGCAAAGACGACCGGGAAGATGGTCGACCTTGTGCGGGACGGCGCCCGGGCGATCAGCCCGACCGTCGCGGACGCGTACAACTTCCTGATGGGTGACCGATTATCACACGCCCGTAAACGAAATTTGGATGCGATCGCGAGGGAGACCGACAACATCCTGCGTGATCGCGACGTCAAGGACCGATCAGCCACGCCGGAGCAAATCGCAATTCCGCTCCTTAGCGCGGCGGAGGCAGAGAGCCGAGACGAGCTTCGCTCCCTCTGGTCTCGCCTGCTGGCGAATGCGGTGGACCCCAGTCGGTCGGAACGGGTTCGGCCGGAATTCATCAAGCTGCTGCAGAGCCTCGAGCCCTTGGATGCCCGCGTTCTGAAGTTCCTGCACACGAAATCGCTGGAGGATCACGTGCTCAGGCTAACTGGCAGGCCGCGGTTGCCAGCGGGCCACGGCCTTATCGGACATCAGCCGCTGCGAATTCGGACCAAGCGTCAACGCACGACGGATTTGGGCCCGCCTCATTCAAGGGCCATCACGCGACGTCAATTAAAGGCCGTATTATATTTTGATTAAATTCGCCATATACTTTTAAATCTAGAAGTATACAATTTCTGGGCACTGGGCAAGATCACGGTCATCGCGCTCTTTATTCACACGGCAAGATCGCCAAGGTGCCTGCATATGCTCCGAAACAAGATCGATCCGACAAAGAGCTTAGTCCGGCCAAGCGGAGGCTGACCGTTCGTACCGACACGGAAGATGCGCCTGAGAGCTTTCTCATGCTGCGCCCCGGAGTCTGGCGCAGCACAGGCTGGCAGCGACGGCTCATCCGGCACATTCGCTTCAGCGAAGCCATCCGATTTGCTCGGCTCATTGCGCGAAACCTCTCGTTTCCGCCGGCATGCAGGTTTGCATTTGAAAAATGGGACGTTTAACGGGAGGTGTTCATGGCCAAGCGCATTCCAATTATTCCTGGTAGTCTCATTGACCATCAGGTGGGTACCGATGACGGTTTGATTGGCCTCGCGAACGCAACCAACTTTCTTGTCGGCGATGCGGGTCAGGATATTCGCGACCACGCCACCGGGGGCAACGACACCTTTACCGGTGGTGTGAACTCCATCAACAACTTCGTTGGCGATGCGGGTCGGAGCATGCTCGACCATGCCGTTGGCGGCAACGATCGCTTCACGGATCTCGCCTTCACTGACAGCACCTTCTATGGGGACGCTCGCGGAAACATGTCCGGCTACGCGCGCGGCGGCGATGACACTGGTGAGGCCGCTCCTGCCCTTGGCGCAGTTGCACCGCATATCACTTTCTACGGCGATGCCGGAGGCAACATGTCCGGCCACGCCGAAGGCGGCAACGACAGTTTCGAAGCATTCAGAGGCTCCCCCGCCATTAAACCGCAGACCACTTTCTACGGCGACGCGGGCGGCAGCATGTCGGACCGTGCCCATGGCGGTGATGACACATTCAGCGCCAACGTGGCGAATTCCGACCTGATCTTCTACGGCGACGCGGGCGGCAACATGTCGGACCGTTGCGCGGGCGGCAACGATATATTCACGACGACCGGCTTTGAGAACAACAACCATTTCTACGGCGACGCCGGAGGCAGCCTGACCGGCCGCGCCGTGGGCGGTGATGACACCTTCACGGTGAGCGGCTTGAACCCTTTTAGTTTTTTCTACGGCGACGCCGGCGGCGACATGTCGGATCATACCCGGGGCGGCGATGACGCTTTCACGACGAGCGGCTTTGCCGCCGATTTCGTGAGCACCTTCTATGGTGACGCCGGGGGCAATATGTTTGGTCATGCCGCGGGCGGAAACGATGCCTTCACGGCCGGCGGAGGTCGAAACACCTTCTTCGGGGACGCCAGTGGAACCATGTCTGATGACGCCCAGGGCGGCAGCGACACTTTCATGGGTGGTGCGCCAGCGGGCACGCGCGGCATAAATTTGGCCTACGGCGACGCGCTGGCAATGTCCGGCAACGCTCAGGGTGGCAATGACACGTTAATCGCAGGTGACGATGCGACCCCGCAACCGGCCGGCACATTCGACAATACCCTGATCGGCGATGCACAGACCATGTCCGACTATGCCTGCGGCGGAAATGACAAGCTAGTCAGTGGTACTGGAAACGATGACATGTGGGGTGATGCGCAGTCCATTCTTGGCAAAGCGCGAGGCGGCAACGACACGTTCCGTTTCAATTTCAACAGCGGTCACGACAGGATCGAGGATTTTGGTCAGGGCGCACAAGGTGTGGCAGGATCAAATTCGGGGACCGACCACATTGATGTGAGCGCCTTGGGCATCACAAATCTCAGTCAGCTCAGCATCTCTGCTTTCGATCCAACAACTCACGAAAGCACGATCACGTTCAGTCCTGGCAACGACGTCATTGTGCATAGCCAAGTCGCACTCACGTCGCACGATTTCCTTCTTGCATAGAGCTTTTGGCGGCTGCACCTGATCCCATGGCCGTGCACGCCGCGTCGCGCGCGTTGCGAACGTTTCGACGATGGCGAGCAGAAGAGCGAGGGGACTAAAGATCAGCCCCGACAGCCTGACCTGCACGACGACCAAGTTCGCCCTCGCCCTTTGCGCGCTGGCTGTGCTGGTACTGCTCGGATGACGCGAACGTGAGATCGCGGGCCTGATAATCGCGGCGCTATGCCGCGCGCTCCGGTCGGCGCATTTACCAGAAATTTACCCCTGCTCGCGAGCGCCGGTATCATTTGCTTAGAATTTGATCGCTACCGTGGATCTACGGAAATATTCCGAAACACGATTGGCGCCCATGTCCGTCGCAGACTTCCTCAGGCAGCGTGCAGTGCAAGTCACCGTAAGCGGCAGCTACTCGCTGCCGCGCTGGTACGATTGCGAGGGCAAGCTCCGTACCTTCGCCTGCCGCACCAGCCGCGTCTCGCCCTTCCGCATGATGGTCGACGTCCCCGTGGTCGGCAAGATCGGCGAGCGCGTGACCTCCTACTTCCAGGATTTTGGTGAATTCCAGTGCACCATTAGCGCGACGCTGAAATCGGGTTTCCTGATGGAGCTCGACATGACGCGAGCCCGGCGCGCCTGGATGTCGGAAAAGCTGACCTGGCTCGAGAAGAAGCAGAAGGACGCCAGCGTCCTGGAGCTGCGGAATGACGCGCGCTTCGTTCCGCAGGTCGCCCATACTTTCCTGGCGCTTGCCGACGGCAGCACCCATGCCTGCTTCATCATCGACGTCTCCACGGCCGGCGTTGCGATATCCAGCGAGTACGACCCGCCGATGGGAACGCCGCTTGCGGTCGGCGCCTGCGTCGGGCGCGTGATCCGCAAATTCGAGCACGGCTTTGCGGTCAAATTCGCCGAAAGGCAGTCGCGGGACGACCTCGTCCGGCTGATTGTCCGTACGCCCATGCAGCAATCGGCCTGATCCTCCGCCTCGCTGCCCTATCGCGGCCCCATTCCGGGATCAGCTTTTGAGGGTCCGCCCTTGTGCCGGACATCATTTGCAGACCTGCGATCGGGGGACCGGATGGCAGTCGACAAGATCGGACTCGACAAAACCAGACTCGACAAGATCACTTGGGACAGGGTCGGCCGGGTCACCGAGCCCGGACGCTACATGTACACGTTCGGCTGGCTCACCATCACCGCCGGCGATCTCGATATCTGGAAGCAATACCCGCAGGCTGCGTTCACGCTGATGGCGGAACATTCCGAGCCGAACGCATCCATCGGCGAGGAATTCCACCTCGGCGCCTTCGACATCGCGCCCAACGCGCCGCCGCCGTTCACCACCCACTGAAGGCCGCAATGGCGGCCACCGACGGAACGGGAACGCATGGCATGGCCGTTGCTTTATCAATGCCATGGTACAGATCCCCGCCGTTGATCAGGCCTTCCTGCTGCTGCTCATCGTGTTCTGCCTGGGCATGTGCCTCGTGCGCGCCTTCTGGGAGCTTGAGCAGGTCCGGGCACGCCGGATCGCGTCGCCACCCCCGCGCACGCACGACGAAGCGTGACCAAGCCGGCCGGCCGGCCCCGCGTTGCTCTGGACTTCCCGCGGGGACACGTGCATCGTGAATCGAAGAAACCTGCGCATTTCGTTGATCTGGCTCATCAATCGCGCCCCGATATCTGGCGCGCGACCGTTGCCATGGATAACGAACATGTCCTGCCATGCAATTGATTGCGCTCCGCATTCTTGACCTCACCAGCGACGCGGATGAACGCAGGCTGTCACGCCTGTTAAGCGAGCCGACAGCAGGCGCATGACACATGGTCGCATTGGTGAATGTAGATAAGCAGATCAAGGGGACCTATTTTCGGCGCCGATGTACCTGATTGAAGCGTTACCCACGGTCATCGGAACGGCCGCCATCGCCCCGGCGCTGCTGATGCTGTGGCTTGTCATTGCCGCCGAGGAACGGCCGGGACCGCCGGCCCAGGTCTGGACCGCGTTCCTGCTCGGGGCAGCCAGCATTTCGCTGCTGGGCCTCGCCCGCGCCCCCTTCGCCAAGATGGTCGCGGCCCCCGACAATCCCTGGGCGGCGCTGGCCATGCATTCGATCTTCGGCGTCGCGCTGCCGGAGGAAGCGGTCAAGGTGATCGCCATCGTGCTGGTCGCCTCGACCAAGCGGCGGACCTTCGCCAATCCGATGGACACCGTGGTCTATGGTGCCGCGGTTGGCCTCGGCTTTGCCGCCTACGAGAACCTCGCCTATCTCGTCCAGCACGCCGAGATGTGGCGCTCGCTGGCCGCCTTGCGCAGCGTGCTGACCGTGCCGTTCCACGGCGCGCTCGGCATCATCGCGGGCGCTTATCTGACCATCGCGCGCGGCGGCACGGCGCTGGGTGCGAACCGCCATCATCGCGACTGGGCCCGCCTCTCCAGCCGCCTGCTGATCTTCGCAGGCCCGCTCGCCCTGCATTCGGCCTTCGACTTCCCGCTGCTGACCCTGCAGCGCATGCCGGATCTCGATCCGACGCTGCGGATGTGGCTGGG
This sequence comes from Bradyrhizobium sp. LM2.9, assembly GCF_054056555.1. Lineage (NCBI taxonomy): Bacteria > Pseudomonadati > Pseudomonadota > Alphaproteobacteria > Hyphomicrobiales > Nitrobacteraceae > Bradyrhizobium > Bradyrhizobium sp. LM2.9. The sequence goes on along the minus strand of NZ_JBSRYJ010000002.1, from coordinate 1,837,430 downwards.
CGGCGCGAGCCTGCTGATCGGCTTCAGCTCGATCGCCTTCGCCATCCGCCTGGTGCGGCGCGTCGCGCGCCATCACGCGCCCCGGACCGACGTCGCGCGCGAGCGGCTGAGCCAACTGCGCCGGATGTGGGCGCTGCTGCTCGCCGGCGGCGGCGTCGGCTTTCTCGGGCTCGCCTTCGTGCTGACCTCGATTCATCACTGGCTCGTCAACCCCGAGCGCAATCTGACGCTGGCCCTGATCCCGATCGGCTTGGTCTCGATCCTGCTCGGCCTCGCACTTCTGATCGTCACGACCGCGATCTATGTTCTCGGCCGCGACCGCATCCGCACCAGCGGGGAAGGTTTTTCGTCAGCGCATGGCGGAGGCTGAACCGCGGGATGGCAAGCGCGGTGTGCGCATACTAGATTGAGCGCGCGCCTGTCGATCTGGAGCCTGCCGATGACATCACCTGAGGATTTTTCCCGGCTGCAATCCGCCATGAGCCGAACGGTCAAGGCACATTGGAAAGCCTTCCTGTTCGAAGGCATCCTGCTTGTCGTTCTCGGCGTTGCCGCACTGATCCTGCCGCCGCTCGCAAGCCTTGCGATTACGATCTTCCTTGGCTGGATGTTCCTGGTCAGCGGAATCGGTGGATTGATCGCAACCTATTGGGCACGCAGCACGCCGGGCTTCTGGTGGTCGCTGATCTCGGCCGCGCTCGCCGTGCTCGCCGGCATGTTGCTGCTGGCGCGGCCGATGCAGGCGGTGCTGACGCTGACCATCGTGCTCGGCGCCTATTTCCTAGCCGAGGGCGTCGCCACCATCATGTACGCGCTGCAGCACCGGCGCGAGTCGGGCGGCCGCTGGTCGTGGCTCCTGATCTCGGGCCTCGTCGACATCGCGATCTCGTTCATGGTGATCACGGGACTGCCGAGCTCGGCGGAATGGGCGATCGGCATCCTCGTCGGCATCAACCTGCTGTTCGGGGGCGCCACCCTGATCGGCATGGCTTTGGCGGCACGCAAAAGCAACGGTTGAGGCGCCCCGTGGCCCTCACCTCGCTTGGGGGGTGACAACCCGCCGATCGCGCGCTATATGACTGACCATGATCACCGTCGCCACCAGCTTTTATTGGTACTTTAGCTACGACAGCTCGCTGGCGGTGGGAGGATCACGCTCAATCTGACAAATTGCAGCATCTAGTCCGAACAGCCGCCAGACCTGGCGGCTTTTTTATTGGCCGGCAGGTTCTCAAAATGACAGGAGCCCGCCGTGCTGAGCACGACCGACGATCTTCGTATCCGCGAACTGAAAGAGCTGAGCACGCCGGAAGAGGTGATGCGGGAAGTCCCGCGCACGCTCACCGCGACGCGCGTGGTGATGGCCGCGCGCAACGCCATCCATGCGATCCTCAATGGCCAGGACGATCGGCTTCTTGTCGTGGTCGGCCCCTGCTCGGTGCATGATCCCAGGGCCGCGCTCGAATACGCCGAGCACCTCGCGAGCTTGCGCGAAGAACTCGCCGACCAGCTCGAGATCGTGATGCGGGTCTATTTCGAGAAGCCGCGCACCACTGTCGGCTGGAAGGGCCTGATCAACGATCCTGATTTGGACGGCAGCTTCGACATCAACAGGGGTCTGCGGCTGGCGCGCAACGTGCTCTCTGCGGTCAATAATCTCGGCCTGCCCGCAGGCACCGAATTCCTCGACATGACGACGCCTCAATACATCGCCGATCTCGTGTCCTGGGCCGCGATCGGCGCCCGCACGACCGAGAGCCAGATCCATCGCGAGCTGGCCTCGGGGCTGTCCTGCCCGGTCGGCTTCAAGAACGGCACCGACGGCAACGTGCGAATCGCGGCGGACGCGGTGAAGTCGGCCTCGCATCCGCATCATTTCATGGCGGTGACCAAGCTCGGCCGCTCGGCGATCGCCTCGACCGCGGGCAACGAGGATTGTCACATCATCCTGCGCGGCGGCAGCAAGCCGAACTACGATGCGGCAAGCGTCGCGGAGGCGTGCAACGAACTGGCGAAAGCGAGCGTCGCGCCGCTCGTGATGGTCGATGCGAGCCACGCCAATTCGAGCAAGAAGCCGGAAAACCAGCCGCTTGTGACGGCCGACATCGCCGGGCAGATTTCCGGCGGCGAGAACCGCATCATGGGGGTGATGATCGAGAGCAATCTCGTCGCCGGGCGCCAGGACGTGGTACCGGGCAAGCCGCTCACCTATGGCCAGAGCATCACGGACGGATGCATCGACTGGGCGACCACGGCAACCGTGCTCGAGCAGCTCGCTTACGCGGTCGAGATCCGCCGCAACACCAAAAGCGCCGGACTGCACGAGCGTACAGCGTAGGGCCAGAGCAAACGCGGGCGGGGTGAGGCTGTCGCACCCTGCCCGCTGCTCCGGCGCCTAGCAGCCGCGGCAGATGCTCTTGATCTTTTTGTCGAGCGCCTGATTTTCCTTGCTGAGGGGATCGTTCGGGTCGCTCAGGTTCTTCTCGTTCGGTACGTCGCTGGCGCGCGGCTGACGATGGCCCACCGGCGCCTGTGGCAGCGATCCGGAGGCCGCCCCGCCGGACGTGGATCCCTTGGTGCCGCCGGTCTGCGCAATCGCCGCGCCGCCGAGCAAGACCACGAGCGATACTGCCACCATGATCTTCTTCATGTCTCTCCTCCATTCCTCAAGCCGGCGTCTCCTCTGCCACCGCTCAGTTCTCGGGCGGATAGAGATGAATGTCGCCGCAATAATCCACGATACGATAGCGCGTTTCCGACGCCGCATCACCCGCATCAGGTGCGGTATTTTGCATCGGCAACACGTAATTCGGCCCCACCGGCGACTTGCCGGCGCCGCCGGGAATGTCGATGACATAGTCAGGCTGACACAGCCCTGACACCCGTCCGCGCAGCTGCCGCATGAGGTCCTGGCCCTCGGCAAGGGTCGTTCGCAGATGCGCGGTGCCGGGCGCGAGATCGCCGTGATGCAGATAATAGGGCTTGATCCGGCATTCGACGAAAGCTCGCATCAAATCCGACAGAGCGGTCAAATCGTCGTTGACGCCGCGCAAAAGCACGGACTGGCTCACCATGGGAATTCCGGCATCGACCAGCCGCGCGCAGGCCGCGCGCGCCGGCCCCGTCAGTTCGCGCGCATGGTTGGCATGCAGCGCCACCCAGGTGGTCGCGCCCTGAACCTTCAGCGCCGCGACCATCTCGTCGCTGATGCGCGCGGGATCGGCCACCGGCACGCGGGTATGAAGGCGGATGATCTTGACGTGATCGATGCCGGCAAGATCGGCCATGATCTCGTTCATTCGCCGCGACGACAGCATCAGGGGATCGCCGCCGGTCAGGATCACCTCCCAGACCTCGCTGTGCGAACGGATGTAGTCGATCGCCGCGCGATAAGCGCCGTCCGAGAGCGCGTTCTCCTTGCCGGGCCCGACCATCTCGCGGCGGAAGCAGAAGCGGCAATAGACCGCGCAGACGTGAACAAGCTTGAACAGAACGCGGTCGGGATAGCGATGCACGATCCCGGGGACCGGCGAGTGCGGATGATCGCCGATCGGATCGGCGTTCTCGCCCGGCTGCATCTCCAGCTCCGCGGCAGTCGGAACGAATTGCCGCGCGATCGGATCGTCGGGACTGGATTTGTCGATCAGTTCGACCAGCGCCGGCGTAATCGCAACTGCGTAGCGCGCGGCGACACGTTCGAGCTCGGGTAGCGCTTCGGCGGATACAAGCTGCTCGGCCACAAGGTCGGCCGGCTCGCGCAATGTGCGTGCAAGGTTGGTCTTCGTCATGTCTCACTTAACGTTTCATTTGCAGGCGGCGTCCAGACCACCTGATCAATTCGCGATGCGCCGCTCGCCAGCATCACCAGCCGGTCGAAGCCGAGCGCGACGCCGCTCGCCTCCGGCATTGCGGCGACCGCGGCCAGAAAGTCCTCGTCCAGCGGATAGGCCTCGCCGTAGCGGCGCTGCTTCTCCGCCATGGAGTCCGTAAAGCGCTTGCGCTGCTCGTCTGCGTCGGTCAATTCGCCAAAGCCGTTGGCGAGCTCGACGCCGCAGGCATAGACCTCGAACCGCTCTGCAACGCGGGGATCACCGGGCTTCACACGCGCCAGCGCCGCCTCTGGAGATGGGTATTCGAACAGAATGGTCAAACGCCCCTGTCCCAGATGCGGCTCGACATGCTCGACCAGGACCTTGCTGAAGATGTCCGACCAGGTGTCGTCCCCGGCCACACGGACCTTGCCGGCAGCCGCCTGAGCGAGCGCCGCGCGGTCGCCTTGGTCGCCGGAAATGGTCGCAAGCAGATCGATCCCCGCAAACTGCTCGAAGGCGCCGGCAACCGTCATGAGCTCCGGCTCGGCGAATGGGTTCGCGGTGCGGCCTCGGAAGGCGAAGGTGCCCACACCGGTCGCCTGCGCGGCGCGGGCGATGAGAACGACGCAGTCGGCCATGATGGCGTCATAGGGGGCGTCTGCCCGATACCATTCCAGCATAGTGAATTCGGGCAGATGCAGGTCGCCCCGTTCGCGGTCGCGGAACACCCGGGCGAATTCGAAAATCCGGGTCTCCCCGGCCGCCAGCAGCTTCTTGCAGGCGAATTCCGGCGAGGTCCGCAAGTATCGGCTGGCATGGCTGCCGTCGGGCCGCATGATCTCCGTCCGGGGGGCGTGCAAATGGGTCTCGTTGCCCGGGGAGACCTGCAGGACGGAGGTTTCGACCTCGACAAAGCCCTGCTCGACCAAAAAGCCCCGGAGAGCCCCCGTGATAGCCCCCCTGGCCTGAAGGAACGGCCGGCGGTCGAGATGCCGCCCGGGCGACCAGAACGGTGAGATCGGCTTGTCCCCAGCCATTAACCGGCCGCCCCCTCTTTGAGCAAAATGCTGGCATCCACCGGCAAAATCAGTATGTTGCGGCCCGAAACGGTCGCCGAGGTCCGATTTGAGACCCCGAGTCCCCCCGAGATTTGATCACGTCCTGGCCGGAGCCGGGCCAAGCAAGCAGGAAATTTAGCTTTGAGAGTCATCGCCAGTTCTATTCGCAAGGGCAACGTGATCGAGCAAGACGGCAAGCTATATGTCGTTGTGACCGCGGAGAACATCCATCCCGGCAAGGGCACCCCGGTCAGCCAGATCGAAATGCGCCGAATCTCGGACGGGGTAAAGATCTCGGAGCGCTACAAGACCACCGATCAGGTCGAGAAGGCCACGATCGAAGAGCGCAACTTCACCTTCCTCTATGAAGATGGTGAGGGCTTCCACTTCATGAACCCGGAGACCTATGACCAGGTCCAGGTGTCCAAGGACGTGATCGGCGACGCCGCGGCCTATCTTCAGGAGAGCATGACGGTCAAATTGTCGACGCATGACGTCAACGTGGTGTCGATCGCGTTGCCGCAGCGCGTTACGCTGGAAGTGGTCGAGACCGAGCCCGTGACCAAGGGCCAGAGACCGCCTCTTCGTCCTACAAGCCCGCGATTTTGTCCAACGGCGTGCGCACCACCGTTCCGCCGCACATCGCGGTCGGCACCCGCATCGTGGTGATGACTGAAGACGGCTCCTACTCCGAGCGCGCCAAGGACTGACGGGGAACAGAGCGAGCGCAACAGGTGCCGCCGGGAGGCGAGACAGTGGTTGGGAAGGGTTTCCGCTTCGTCTCGCAACTTCTGGCGTCGCTTTCGCTCCTCATTGCCTCTCCGCTCGCTGCGGATGAATTCCGCAGCCCCTCGCTCACGGCCCTGCGCGTCGATTGGCGGGCGGCGCTCGACCAGCTCCGCACCGAAATCAACGCCCGTCCCCGGGCCGCGGACGATTTCATCTTCGCGCCTCGTCGTTCGGTGCCGCGCTACGATCCGCGCGCGATGCCGGCGCTGGTGCAGCTCAACGCGATCTCCTCACAATTCTTCACCGGCATCGCCCGCAGCTCCGTGCCCGTGCTGCTGCCGTTCGACGCCGCCGCCTATTTCGAGGCGCTGCGCAATGGCGCGCCAGCGACTCTCGCGCTATCGCGCTACCAGGCTGACTTCAATTCTGTCGACATGTTCGATGCCGGCCCCGCCGGCTACAGCGCAACCTTCTCGTTCGAGCCCGGCGCCGGCGACGGCATGCCGAGCCGGGTGTTCGCAAGGCCGGTCGAGGTGCAGATCACGGGTTCGGCGCTCGTCTACGACGTCGCCGATCCCTCGGGCGGCAAGGGCGAGCAGGTCAAACCCCTCGCAGCGCTTTATCCGGACCTGCGCAAGTTCATAAGGGAAGGCTATGTGCGCTACGCTTTCACCCGTTTCGGCGCCGCCTATGTGGTGTCGATCCAATGCCTCGACAGCGTCGCCAAGCCGCGTCGGCTTGCCTGCAAGGAAGCCTATCCGGTCGCCGAGCGTTTCCTGAAGGCGCTGCACGTTGCCGGTGGCCAGCGCATGCGGCCGCTGACGGACATTGCTTCCAACATTCTCGATCGTCCCACGCAGCGTTCCCCGGACTTCACCTACCGGCCAAGCGGCGACATCATCCCGAACACCGGCTATCGCAAGCAGGGCGGACATCCCGACGTGATGGCCTATGCGCAGATCCGCTTTCCTCTCGAGAAGGTGCCCGCGTTCGTACGCTCGCAATCCTATGCTAAGCGCGACAAGATGGAGAGCACGACCGGCTATCCCTGGCGCGACAATTTCTGCGAATCTCGCAGTTTCGAGGTCTGGCAATGCGGCGGGGGTTATGGCCACCAGGGCGAGGACATCCGCGCGGCCGAGTGCCCACCGCCCGGCGAAGGCCGCGAAGCCTGCGATCCCAAGCAGCGTGGCGTCGTCGCCGTCCGCGATGCGATGGTCATTCGCGCCTCCAAGGACCAGGCCGTCACGCTTCAGGTCAACAGCCGGACCGAGCACATCCGCTTCCGCTATATGCATATGAACCCCCAGGCGTTGAACGCCGACGGCCTGCTCAATGGCCGCATCGTCTCGGAGGGCGAGAAGATCGGCGTGGTCTCGAACTATCTCGACCATCCTGCCGGCACCTCGATGCACCTGCATTTCGACGTGCAGGTGTTCACCCGCGACGGCTGGATCTGGGTCAGTCCTTACGTCACGCTGGTCTCGGCCTATGAGCGCCTGATCCGCGCCCGCGGCCGCGAGGTTGGCCCGGAGATCGCGGGTGCTCCGCAGCCGGTCGCACATGCGCTGCCGGAGGACGTGATCAAGCCGGACCTGCGCGAAGGATCGGGCGGCGAAGAGAATTGACGGCTTGCTCGTTAAAATGCCGGGCAGCGCAAAAGCGTGTTGTCGCACACCCGACGGCTCGAAGGCCGAAGGAACAGGGTTGATGAGTGTCGGACTGATTGGTCTTCTCGACGATATCGCGGCGATTGCAAAGGTGGCAGCAGCCTCGCTCGACGATGTAGCGAGCCAAGCGGCCAAGGCGGGAGCAAAGGCGGCTGGCGTGGTCATCGATGACGCAGCCGTCACGCCGAACTACGTGATCGGCTTTGCCTCGAAACGCGAACTGCCGATCGTGGGCAAGATTGCTGTTGGGTCGCTGCGCAATAAATTGCTGATACTGTTGCCCGTTGCCCTGTTGCTGGGTTATTTCCTTCCCGCCGCGGTGACGCCGCTGCTCATGCTGGGCGGAGCCTTTCTCTGCTACGAGGGTGCCGAGAAGGTGCTCGGAGCCGTGATGCCGCATCATGCGCGCCACCACGAAGCTCAGCTCCAGCCGATTGCGTTGAATGCGCGGTCGGTCGAGGACGAGAAGGTCGCGAGCGCCATCAAGACGGATTTCATCCTGTCGGCGGAGATCATGGCGATCACGCTGGCGGCCATCCCGGCGGGCAACATCTGGACGCAGGCGCTCGTGCTGGCGCTCGTCGCCATTTTCATCACAGTTGGAGTCTACGGCGTGGTTGCCCTGATCGTGAAGGCGGACGATGTCGGCGTGGCCCTTGCGCGGTATGACGGCGCATCGGTCATTGGCGGCGCAATCCGCTTGCTTGGACGTGCGCTCGTCCGCTGCATGCCTACCTTCCTGGCGGTGCTGAGCACCATCGGCACGGCGGCGATGATCTGGGTCGGCGGCGGCATCATCCTGCACGGCATCGAGCAATACGGTCCACCCGTGGTCGGCCACACTGTCCATGCCGTTACCGAGGCTGCCGCGCACCTCCTTCCCTCCATTGCCGGCATCGTCGAATGGTTGGTCGTGGCAGCCATCTCAGGCGTCATTGGACTCCTTGTCGGCGCAGCTGCGATTCCGGCCGTCGAATACGGTCTTTCACCGGTATGGAAACGGTTGAAGCGATCGCAGCCGACTTGAACAACGGCGGTTGCGGATTGCGAGTGCCAGCTACTCCAGCAACGTCGTCAGCTGCGCGCCCTCGTCCGCCACGAACACCGCGATCAATTCCGCCGGCTCCGTGGTGCTGGCATTGGCCGAGACCAGATGGGTCGAGACGGGCGGCTCGAAGAAGGACTGGCCGACGCCAAACGTCTCGACCGGACCGCCGCCGAGCTGGGAGCGGATCTCGCCCTTGGTGATGTAGGCGGTCACTGAGCCTGCGTGACGATGCGGCCGCGAGAACCCGCCGGGACCATAGAACACACGCACGATGGTGACGCGCTTGCCCGGCACGTTCGGCAGCGCGTAGGAGCCAATCGGTTCGACTTTGTCGAGCGGCGAACTTTCGGCGGCGGTGGCACAAAGCGGCGCCAGCGCGCCTGAAACAGCATCCATCGTCACCGGTAACGCCTTGCCGATCGCAAGCGCGCAGGCAAGCCCGCCGGCGACGGTAATCGCGATCGAACGCGATGGCACCCGGCACTGCATGGTGGCCAAATTCATTGCAGTCATGACAACCTCCCCTCTTTGCAATCAGGACGCCGCGGCATTCGCTGCAACCGGCCGCTTCGCCGGCGTCCAGCGAAACGCTGCGCCAAAACGGTTCCAGACGTTGATCGAGGCGACCGCCGAGGTCAGGTAGGTCAGCTCGGTCTCGGAGAATTCACCGCTCGCTTCGGCGTACACGTCTTCGCCGACGCCATCAGGCAGCAACGTTAGCGCCTCGGCCCAGGCCAACGCGGCGCGCTCGCGCGCGGAGAAGATCGGCGCCTCGCGCCAGACCGCGACCAGATTGAGCTTGTCGACGGGCACGCCGATCCGCTCCGAAAGCAGGATGTGATGCTGCACGCAGAACGCGCAGCCGTTGATCTGCGAGGCACGCAGCTTGACCAGCTCGAGGAGCTGCTTGTCGAGGCCGGCCTTGGCTGCGAGCTGTCCCAGCGCCAGCACGAGATCATAGACGTCGGGCGCGATCTGCTTGAAATCCTCGTATTCGCTGCGGGCGTGTGACATTGCCGTTCACCTCGTGATATTGTAAGAGCGCTGACACATTATAAGAGCTCTTACATGACGCGCAAGCCGGCCGATATCACGAGATCGCAACCCCGGCGGAAGGCACCCACGGCCGCCCCGGTGGTGCGCGTGCCAGCCCCGGGGGAAGGCAAGCGCGGCGAGCAGGGTTATCTCGGATATCTGTTGCGCCAGGCCCACGCCGCAGTCCGTCTGACGATGGAGCGGTCGCTGGCCGATCTCGGCGTGACGTCGCCGCAATTCGCTGTGCTGACCATGCTCAATGCCTATCCGGGACTGTCCGGCGCCGATGTCGCCCGTCTCACCTTCCTGACGCCCCAGACTGTGGGCGTCATCATCCGTAATCTCGAACGTGACGGCGCGATTGTGATGACGCCGCATCCTGTCCACGGCCGCATCCAGCAATGGACGTTGACGCCGCGCGGGGCGACGCTTTTGAAGGCGTGCCGGGAACGAGTGATCGCGCTGGAGAAGCGCCTCGCTCGAGATTTGGATACCAAGGCGGAAGCCGCGATCCGGCGTTGGCTCGCCGGAATCGCGACGGATCTACAGGAGGATTAAGCGATCTGCGGTTGCCGCGGGCGAGTCTAGTCGCCGTCTCCCTCGCCGCAGCCGCGATCGTAATCCGAGAAGTCGCTGACGGCACCGTCGCCTCGAATGCCGCGGCCAAAATTCTCGACAACGATCATCAGGATCACGACGAATAGCCCCGCGCCAAACGGCCAGGGATTGATGCGGATGATGTCGAACAGCTCTCGCATGTTCGTATTATGCGCAGATGGAAACGAACCGACCGTAAAGTGACAGGCTTAAATCGGGGATATCCACCCGTTACAGGAACGCCCTACCTGCCCTTCAACACTTTCTTAACCTCGCCATCAGACCAGGTTTCGCCCGCTGCAATCACCCGCACGCGGCTTTGGTCCGCCGCGTTCACCAGCTCATGCGAACTCACCCAGTGGCCGCTTGGCTCCAGATGCAGATCGGTCTCAGGCTTCCAGCTCAGCGTGGTCGCGAGATCGCCGGGAAAGATCTGCCATTGTGATCCGTCATCCAGCTCGACCACATGGCTTTCCGTATGCGCGTTTATCTTCATTCCACCCCAAATTCTCGATGAACGGACTGCGTGCGGCGGTGGGCCCCGGCGATCGGCCGGGGCCCCGCTTCGTCAGTCGTTGTCGTGATGAATCACGGTCTTGCTTCGGTTGCCGTATTCATCTTCCTTCTTGATCACCGTCTTGCGGTCGGCGGGTGCCCGTTCCTTGATGACCGTCGTGCGGTCGCGGTCACGGTCACGATATTCATGAGACTGTCCAACCGTCACGCCGGCACCGACCGGACCGACGTGAACGCCGACTTCGTCGGCAAATGCAGGCGCGGCGATGGCGGTGACCATGGCGGCGGCAAACAGATATTTCCTCATCTTCTCCTCCTCAATTTGGTGCGGGGAAAATGCGGGAGTGCGACAGTTTGTTCCGGCGAACGCATGCAAGGCGGCTTGTTCCTCCAGTTCCAGGAACCGGGTCACAAGCGCCATGTTTCCCGCTAGACTAGGTTCATGAAACAAGCTGATTCCTCGGCCCATCGCAGCCGCCGCGCTCTGCTTCAATCCACGCTCGGCGCAGCCGCACTCATCGCCATCCCAACCCGCATCCTGGCCGCGCCTCCGGGCTTCGAGGAATGGCGCGAGGGTTTTCGCGCCCGTGCCATGGCGAAGGGAATTTCGGCCGCGACCTGGCAGCGCGCGATGGCGCGGGTCGAGCCCGACATGAGCGTGTTCAAGCAGATGCGCAACCAGCCCGAATTCCACGAGCAGGTCTGGCAATACATCAACCGCCGCGTCTCCGACTGGCGCATCATCAACGGCAAGATCGCGCTGAAGAACAACGAGGCGCTGCTCGCGCGCATCGAGCGCGATTTCGGCGTCGAGCGCGGCACGCTGCTGGCGCTCTGGGGCGTCGAGTCCGCGTATGGCGATCCGCTGGTGCAGCAGAACCACATGACGCCGGTATTTCCCTCGCTCGCCGCGCTCGCCTGGAATGAGCCGCGGCGCAAGGCTTATTGGGAGACCGAGCTGATCAACGCGCTGCGCATCATCGACAAGGGCTGGAGCACGCCCGAGCAGATGCAGGGATCCTGGGCCGGCGCGATGGGGCATTCGCAATGGATGCCAGAGGTCTGGCTCAATGTCGGCATCGACTATGACGGCGACGGCAAGGTGTCGCCGTTCGGCAAGCCCGACGACGCGCTGGGCTCGACCGCAAAATATCTGGTCAACCGCGGCAAGTGGCACCGCGGCGAGCATTGGGGCTACGAGGTGCGCGCATCCGGCGAGGCGAGCGGCAGCCGGACCTATGCGGCCTGGCAGGCGGCCGGCGTCACCCGCGCCGACGGCCAGCCGTTTCCACAACCCTCCGCGTCCGCGCAGATGTGGACGCCGGTTGCGGGCGGACCGACCTTCCTGCTGGGACCGAATTTCAACGCGGTGAAAAGCTACAATCCCTCGATGAACTATGCGCTGGCGATCTGTCATCTCGGTGACCGCTGCCTCGGCGGGCCGCCCTTCATCCAGCCCTTCCCCGGCTCCGAGCGCGCGCGCTGACACTCGCAGAAGTGCAGGAGATGCAGACGCGCCTGACCAAGGCCGGTTTCGGCACCGGCGGCACCGACGGTCGGGTCGGCAACGACACCATGAAGGCGATCAAGGATTTCCAGCAGCGCGCGGGGATCGCGCCTGCGGACGGCTATGGCGGGCTGAAGGTGCTGGCGAAGCTGCGCCAGGGGTCGTAGCCGGCTCAGTGCCGGTACTGCGGCTCCTCGGCATCGAGCTGGCGGCGGATCGCGGCAAGATGCAACCGCGCGGATTCGGAATCGCCTTCGCGCATCTGCCTGTAGGTTTCGGCCGCAATCGCGGCATCGACCGGCAGAACTTTCCTTCCCGTCGACATCGCCAGCACCTGTACCTCGGCGGCGCGTTCGAGGTAGTAGAGATCGTCCCAGGCTTCCGCGATAGTCGGCGCCAACACCATCACACCGTGATGCTTCATGAAGACGATGTCGGCATCGCCGACGGCCGACGCTATGCGCGCGCCTTCGCTGTTGTCGAGCGCAAGGCCGTTGTAGTCGCGGTCCACGGCCGTGCGACCGTAGAATTTCAGCGCGGTCTGGCCGGCCCAGATCAGGGGATCGCCCTCCGTCATCGACAGCGCCGTGGCGTAGGGCATGTGGGTGTGGAAGGCGACCTTGGCGCGCGGCAGGCGCTTGTGCATCTCGGCATGAATGTAGAACGCGGTCGCCTCGGGCACGCCCTCGCCGTCGAGCACGTTGCCGTGGAAGTCGCAGATCAGCAGTTTTGACGCGGTCAGCTCGCGGAAGGCGTAGCCGTAAGGGTTGACGAGAAACAGATCGTCATGGCCCGGCACCACGGCCGAGAAGTGGTTGCAGATGCCCTCCTCAAAGCCGTTGCGCGCGGCCATGCGGAAGCAGGCAGCGAGGTCCTCGCGCGCGCTGCGGATCGCGTCGCTGACGAGATCCGGACGGTTCGAGCGGAATGGCGCCGGCGTGGATGATGAAGAGTGAAGGCTGTGCGCCATGGCGGGGAGGATACCTCTGTCGGTCGGGAGCTGCCCGCGTTGTACAGGGGCTGCGCCTGCGCGTCAGCCCCTGCGGGCGCCACCCTGCCCTTCGCAGCCCGCGCGGCGGCTTATTGCCGCCGCGGCACGCCGCCGGCGTTCATGCCGCCGTCGATGACGAGCTCGCTGCCGGTGACGTAGCGCGAGGCATCGGAGGCCAGATACAGCACGCCAGAGGCAATCTCGGCGGCTTGGCCGGCGCGGCCAAGCGGCGTGACGACGCGCGCACGCTCGTCCGGATCGATCGGCGCGTTGCCCTGGTTACCGGTCGCGCCGGTCGGGATCTTGCCCCAGATCGGAGTGTCGATGATGCCGGGATGGACGGAGTTGACACGGATGCCGTCACCGGCGGCCGCACACTCCATCGCGATCGATTTTGCGAACAGCCGCACGCCACCCTTGGTCGCCGAATAGGCCGACAGCCCGGGCGAGCCGCGCAGGCCCGCGAGCGAGGACATCATGACGATCGAGCCGCCGCCGGTTTTGCGCATCAAGGGCAGGCAATGTTTGACGGAGAGAAACACGCCGTCGAGATTAATGGCGTTCTGCTTGCGCCAGTCACCGAGTGTCATGTCGACGATCGAGGGCACGGCAATGCCGATGCCGGCATTGGAGACCATGATGTCGAGCCGGCCATGGCGCTTTGCGATATCAGCGACGATCTCGATCCAACGCTCTTCGCTGGTGACGTCCTGCTCCAGGAAAATCGCCCTGCCGCCGGCCTTCGTGATGCGATTGGCGAGTTCGGGGCCGCGCAACTCGTCGATGTCGGTAGCAATGACGATGGCGCCCTCGCGCGCGAACAGCTCGACGATGGCCTCGCCAATTCCGGATGCGCCGCCGGTCACCAGCGCGACCTTGCCCTCAACCTGCCCTGCCATGTTCACTCCCTTTTTTGTTGTTAGCTTTTTTGTTGCTTGCCGGACCTATCTAATCAAGGATGGTCCCTGGTCGGGTAGCGCGACGTCGATGACGCGGAATTGTACGCGCTCGGCGCCTTGATAGCGATCGACCGACAATGATCCCGCGACATGCAATTGCTGGCCGCGATTGGCAACAAGCGCGTTGCCGAGCTTCTGTCCGATCGACCGGAACGCGATGCCGTTGACGATGGCGCCGTCGCCCGACTTGAAGCGCAGCCTCAAATGCGCCTGTCCCACCTCGTCGGCATAGACGAGCTGGTGCGCCGGCAGCGCCAACACGGCTTCCGGATTGCCGCTGCCGAAGGGACCTGCACGGTTGAGCGTTGTTGCAAGCTCGGTGGTTACCGCGCGCGCGGAGACCGCGCCGTCGATGTAGAGTTCGTTGACGTGGCGGGCCTCGGCAACATCGCGCGCCAACGCATTCTCGAGGTAGGCGCGGAATTCGGCGAGCTTCTCCTTCCGCAGCGTCACGCCCGCAGCCATCGCGTGGCCGCCGCCCTTGAGCAGAATACCATCGGTCACTGCCTGCCGAACCGCCTTGCCGATGTCGACGCCGGCGATCGAGCGACCCGAGCCGGTACCGATGCCGCCGGGCTCCAGCGCGATCGCGAAGGCGGGTCGCGAGAACTTCTCCTTCAACCGGGACGCGACAAGACCGACCACGCCGGGATGCCAGCCTTCGGAGGCCGTGACGATGACGCCGAGCTTGTCCTCGAAGCCGATCGAGGCGAGTGCCTCGGCTTCGGCCTGCGCTTCGGCGCCCTGCTCGATGACGCGGCGCTCGCTGTTGAGGCGGTCAAGCTCGGTGGCGATCCGCGCGGCCTCGACGCTGTCACCTTCGAGCAAGAGCCGCACGCCGAGGTCGGCGCGGCCGATGCGACCGCCAGCATTGATGCGCGGCCCCAGCATGAATCCGAGATGCCAAGCCTCCGGTGGGCCGTTGAGCCGCGACACGTCCATCAGCGCGGTGTGGCCGACATGGTCGCGCCGCCGCATCGCGATCAGGCCCTTGGCGACGAAAGCGCGGTTGAGACCGATCAGCGGCGCGACGTCGGCAACCGTGCCGAGCGCGACGTGATGCAGCATGCCGAGCAGATCAGGCTCAGGCAGCCCCGCACTCCAGAAGCCGCGCCGGCGCAGCTCGCGATTGACCGCGACCAGCGTCACCAGCACGAGGCCAACGGCGGCGAGATGACCGAGGCCGGAGAGATCGTCGAGCCGGTTCGGATTGACCAGCGCATCGACCTCCGGAAGCACGTCGCCGGCCTGGTGGTGGTCGATCACGACAACGGACATGCCGAGACGTTTTGCCTCGGCGAGCGGCTCGATGCTGGTGGTGCCGCAATCGACGGTGACGAGCAGCGTGGCGCCCTTCGCGGCCAGCCCGCGAACCGCTTCGACGTTGGGGCCGTAACCTTCAAAGATGCGGTCGGGAATGTGGATCAGCGGATCGAGACCGCAATGGCGCAGATGCCAGCTCAGCAGCGCCGCCGAGGTCGCACCGTCGACGTCATAGTCGCCGAAGATCGCAATCTTCTCGCCATTCGCGGCGGCATCCGCGATCCGCTTCGCGGCGGCCTCCATCTCGGTCACGGTGAACGGATCCGGCATGAGCTTGCGGATGGTCGGATCGAGGAAATCGGCGACCGCGTCGGTGTCGACGCCGCGGCCCGCCAGCACCCGCGCCAGCAGCTCGGGCAATTGGTGCCGCTGCACGATGGCGAGCGCCTTGGCCGCCCCGCGCGCGTCCAGCCGGTCGCGCCAGAGCTTGTCGGTGAGCGAGCGTGCCACTCCCAGGAACGCCTGGGGTGCTTCGACAGGCAAGGCGGTGGCGGGCGGCGTCATGAATAGCGGTTGGTTTGAGGAACCTGGCAGCCGGAAGTATCGCCCGGCCGGCGAGACGATTGACCCGGAATCGCCCGGGCTTGGCAATGTCTGCGCCGCACAAAGCGGTGGATTTGCTGCTTTGCTACGCGGACTGACTATCATTTGAGCATTCCGAAAAACAGCAAATTAAGCAGGCGTTAGGCGGAATCTTCGAAAAAGACTCGTATTCGATCTGTCAGTGATTGTTCCGGGTTCGTTGCAGATCAGACCTCATTGCCAAGGGAAGCCCCCCGATGTCTGCTGCGCTGGGTCTCAAAGCCACGCCGATCGCCACCGAACCCGCTGACGATGAGTCCGACATCTCCGCGCTGATCAACCGCCTCACGGCGGAGGTCAACCAGATCGCGGTCGACAAAACCAAGGCGATCCAGCAGATCACCAACCAGATGAAGATGCTGGCGCTGATCGAGAGCTCGCGCGCGGGCGCGCAGGGTGCGGGCTTCGCAGTGGTGGCGCAGGAGGTGCGCGGCGTCGGCCAGCAGGTCGAGACCATCGCCCGCGAGCTCGAAAGCCAACTGACGAAACGCACCGGCGATCTCGTCTCCTCGATCGACCGGATGAGCCAGCGCTCGCGTGGCGAGCGCATGGTCGATCTGTCGCTCAACGCAATCGAGCTGATCGACCGCAACCTCTATGAACGGACCTGCGACGTGCGCTGGTGGGCGACCGATTCCGCCTTGGTCGATTGCGCGGCCTCGCCCGGCGCCGCTGCCGTGTCCCATGCCTCGCAGCGCCTCGGCGTGATCCTCGGTGCCTACACCGTCTATCTCGACCTCTGGCTCTGCGACCTCGACGGCAATGTCATCGCCAACGGCCGCGCCGACCGCTTTCGCGCTGTCGGCCAGAACGTCGCCCACACCAAATGGTTTCGCGAAGCGAAGACCTTGCGCTCCGGCGACGACTATGTCGCCGGCGACGTCGAGAACCAGCCGCTGCTCGGCAATGCGCAGGTCGCGACCTATTGCGCCAGCGTCCGCGCCGGCGGCCAGGCCAACGGCGCGCCGATCGGCGTGCTCGCCATACATTTCGACTGGGAGGCGCAGGCCCGCTCCATCGTGCAAGGCGTGCGCGTCGGCGACAGCGACAAGGCGCGCGTGCTGCTGGTCGATTCCAATCTTCGCATCATCGCCGCCTCGGACGGCCAGGGCATTTTGAGCGAACGTATCTCGCTCTCGCTCAACGGACAGCGGGCAGGCTTCTATCAAGACCGCTCCGGCACGCTGGTCGCGTTCCATGCGACGCCCGGCTACGAGACTTATCGGGGGCTCGGCTGGTACGGCGTGATCGTCTGCGGGGCGTAGTGCCGATCGGTCAAGCCGACGACGGTCCGGCTCGCCTGCCAGACAAAAAAACCGGAAAACAACCCCATGCAAAGTAGCGCAGGGTGCAGGCATGATGCACGCTCACGCTGCATAAGCGTTTGATAGGTCAGGCAGAACGATGGCAGCTGCGCATCGCCCGCGAGATACGGCGATCATATGCCTTCATCAGTTGGAAGTGACCGATGCATGGATCACGACACCATGCTGCTCGGCGATCGTCGCGACGGCCTGGACAGGCGGCATGCCTCCGCTGTGTCGTCCAAGCTCGTCGAAGGCGGCAAACATGCGATCGAGACCGGCGCCCGGCATCGCGAACACCAGCAGGCGCGCCGTATCCGTGCCGACATTGCGATAGCCGTGACGCCGATGGCGCGGAGCGAAAAGAAATGCACCGGTGCCAAGATGCAACGGACCGGTCGCACCTTCGATGTCCATAACCACCTCGCCGCTCAGCACATAGAATGCCTCGTCCTCGCGACTGTGCGTATGCGCTGGCGCCCCGCGACCCGGCGGCACGATCGATTCCCACACGGAGAATTGTTGGCCGGTATCGCTCGCCATCGTCTTGTAGCTATGCGTCACACCGAGCACGTCGAGCGTGGGTCCGCTCCCCGGCGCCCGGAACAACGCGCTCAATGACGGACAATTGCGGGTTGCATCGCTGTTCATGGCAGTTCCCTCCAAGGATAGGGTTGCGATGCGGTGTCTTCCAGCGAAAACGAACCCGCCCGACGCCATAACGTTCCGCACCCGAAGATGGGCTTCGCCCACCGATATCGCGCAGCGGCGGAACCGGCGTATCCCTGCTGGAACGACACTTGCCGCACCTCCACCGCGCTTCCCAAATGAACGGGTGGTCGTACCGCTTGAATTCCGAAAAGGCGGGAGGCCCGTCTCAGGATCTCCTCCGAGGAGACCAACATGCCGTCACCGGCGCCCACAAACGAAACAGAACGGCTCGCCGCCCTGCGCGCACTCGACATCATCGACAGTGCGCCGGAGGCCGCTTACGACGAAATTACCGAGCTTGCGGCGCAACTCTGCGGCTGTCCGATCTCCTATATCAGCTTCATCGATGACGACCGGCGGTGGCTCAAGGCGAGATATGGCCTGCCGGCCGAAGTCACCGACGCACCACGCGAGAGCGCCATCTGCGCAACGACAATTTGCGGCGCCGAACTGCTCGTCATTCCCGACTTGAAACAGGATCCGCGATTTCAGAACAGTCCGATGGTCGCGCTAAGGCCATCCTGCCGGTTCTATTGCGGCATGCCGCTGATTACCGATGAAGGCTATGCGCTCGGAACGCTCTGTGTGATGGACTTCGAGCCGCGGCAGCTGTCCTTCGAGCAGACGGAAGCGCTGCGAATGCTTTCGCATCAGGTGCTGGCGCAACTGGAGCTCCGCCGCAAGCTGCTCGAGTACGGCCAGACCATCAGGGACCTCGAGCAGGCACGACTGGAGGCCGCCGCCGAGCGCACGCGTGCTGAAGCCCTGCTGCGCAATGTCCTGCCGACGCCGATCGCCGACGAACTCAAGCGCAGCGGCAGGGTCCAGCCCAGATACACGCGATCGGCGACCATCCTGTTCGCAGATATCCAGGGCTTTACGCTGCTGGCCGAACGGACCGAGCCGGCCCGGCTCATCAATCTCCTCGATGAGTATTTCTCGACCCTGGACGAAATCGGCGCCCGATATGGTCTGGAGAAGGTCAAGACCATAGGCGACGCCTACATGGCGGTGGCCGGCGTGCTATCGCCCGGCCGGCGGCACTCGATTGATGTTTGCCTGGCGGCGCTGCAGATGCGCGCCCGGCTTGATCGCCTGAAGGCGCAATACGAAGCAGTTGGCGAACATGGCCCGCAACTGCGCATTGGTATCCATACCGGGCCCGTCATTTCTGGCGTCGTCGGCCTGCGCAGGATGACCTTCGACATCTGGGGCGATGCGGTCAACACCGCATGGTTCATGGAAGCGTCTGGAGTCGCAGGACGGATCAACGTGTCGGAAACCGTGGCCGGACATGTCCACGGGCTGTTCGCGCTGGAGTCACGCGGCCCCGTCGAAGCCAAGCACGAACGCGCCCATCAAATGTTCTTCCTCAATGGCTTGAAGACCGAGTATTCGCGCGATGGCGACGGCCATTTGCCGAATGACCAGTTTCTTGCCGAGTATCACCGTATCGGCGGTTCCCGGTTGGCGCCCGATTGACGGGAGCGCGCATGGTCCGTCTGACACGTCGGGCAAAACAGCGGCAACCTGAGATCGTCGTGCAGTCCGCAAACGCGGCCGTTCACCTCGTCTAAAGACAGGCGCCTGCGTGGACACCCCGACGATGCGACGCTTATGTGCGCTTCTCCGCGACGTGGGCTGACGTCGCCAAAAGGGGAATAATTCCTTACCAATTGTCGTATCGCGACGAAATCTCTGGAGCATTTTCCGGCAAGGCAGGCCCGTTACAGGCAAGAGCTTGCCCCATTGCTCGGGTAAGAGTCGCTTCGCATTGCGTTCATCGACGTGAGTGCGTGAGTACCCGTTGGCTTTGACCATCCCACACTCGCAAAATACCGAGGAGACATGCCATGAAGATCGTCGTGATCGGCGGGACCGGATTGATCGGATCCAAGCTCGTAGCGAAGCTCAAGCAGCAGGGCCACGAGGCCGTGGCAGCTTCGCCGAAATCAGGCGTCAACGCCGTGACCGGGGAAGGCCTCGCAGCAGTGCTGGCGGGCGCGGATGTCGTCGTTGACGTCGCTAACGCGCCGTCGTGGGAGCCTGCCGCCGTGCTGGAATTCTTCGAGCGTTCGAGCAAGAACCTCGCCGCGACTGAGGCGGCCGCCGCCGTGAGGCATCACGTGGCGCTCTCGATCGTGGGAACCGATCGATCGCCCGACATCGCCTATTTTCGTGCCAAGCTCGCGCAGGAGACCATCGTCAAGGCGTCTCCGGTGCCCTACTCGATCGTCCGCGCCACCCAGTTCTTCGAATTCCTTGGCGCCATCGGCGATATGGGTGCGACCGAGGGCCGGATCGTCGTTCCATCGGCGTTGTTTCAGCCGATCGCGGCCGAAGATGTCGCCGATTGCCTCGCGGAGGTCGCGATGGGCCAGCCGCTCAACGGCACGATCGATATCGCAGGACCCGAGAAGGCTCCCTTCAATGAATTTATCGCACGGCGCCTGAAGGCGTCTGGCGATGCCCGACCTGTAGTCGGAAATCCAAAAGCAACCTATTACGGCGCTCCCATTGACGACAGATCGCTGAACCCGCTCGGCGAGGCGCGGCTCGGAAAAACCCCGCTCGCGACATGGCTCGAGACGCTCTGAAGACTCGCAAGTCCCACAGATCACGACAGAAACGGCAATAAAGGGAATCCCATGCGCAGATTGCTGATCGCAACCGCGATTTATACCGCATCTCTCCTGACGGCACACGCCGCCGAGACCGCTACGCCATCGGCCAAGGTGACAGTCGTGTTCGATCAGGCGCTGCCGAATGTCCCCGGCAAGAGCATGAAGGGCGTGCTGGTCGAATACGGCCCTGGAGGCTCCTCGCCGGCCCACATGCACCCGCGCTCCGCATTCATCTATGCCACCATCCTGGAAGGAGCGATCCGCAGTCAGGTCAATGACGAGCCTGCCAAGGTTTATCACAAGGGAGAGAATTTTTCCGAAAATCCCGGCGACCGCCATGCCGTCAGCGCCAACGCCAGTGACACCGAGCCTGCGAAGCTGCTCGCGGTCTTTGTGGTGGATACAGTTGACAAGGAGCTAGTGACGCCTGTCGCGAAGTAATTCCAGGTCAGCGCGTGCAATCAGGCTGCGCCCGCCGCGGCCATCTCCGCCGCGAGCAGCACGGCGGCGCGACTGGCGCCGATCGACGCGGTGCCCTGGCCTGCGATGTCGTAGGCAGTGCCGTGCGCCGGTGTGCAGATCGGGAACGGAAAGCCGCCGAGCAATGTCACGCCGCGATCGAAACCCATCAGCTTCATCGCGATCTGGCCCTGGTCGTGATACATCGTCAGCACCGCATCGAAGGCGCCGCCCTTGGCGCGCAGGAACACGGTGTCGGCGGGAAACGGTCCCTCCACGGCGATGCCATCGCGCTGGCCGGCTGCGACGACCGGCGCAATAACATCGATCTCCTCACGGCCGAAATTGCCTCCGTCGCCGGCATGCGGATTGAGCCCGGCGACCGCGATGCGCGGCCGCGCGAAGCCTGCATTGCGCATGCAGGAATCAGTCAGCTTGAGCGCGCGATGGATCCGTTCGCTGGACAGTCGCGCGGCAACGTCCTTGAGGGGGATGTGGGACGTCACGCGTGCGTTCCAGAGCCGGTCCAGCACATTGAATTCGCTTGCGGGGGTCTTGAGTCCGACCACTTCCGCAGAGAACGCGATCTCGTCGTCATACTCGGCGCGGGCGAGCCGCATTGCCTGCTTGTTGAACGGGGTGAAGCAGACGGCATCGACGCGGTTGTCGCGGCCGAGTTCGAGCGCGTGCTTGTAGTTGGCAAGCGCGAACCTGCCGCCGGCAAGGCTGGCAACTCCCCGCTGGACGTCGCTGGGATCGAGGTGGCCGAGATCGACGAACAGCGTCTCGCCCTCCGCCGCGCGAAAGTCGGCTCCCCGCTCCATTGTCTTCAGCTCGGGCTTGACGCCGGCAATGCGCGCGCCCTGGTCGAAGATGCGGCGATCACCGATCACGACGATCCGGCTGCAGGCGCGGATGTCGTCCTGCACCACGAGCTTTGCAGTCAGCTCCGGGCTGATGCCGGCGGGATCTCCCATTGCCAGTGCAATGAGCGGCTTTGCGGTCATATGATCACCTTCTCTCGAGCTGTCTCTTGAGCTTTCTCTTGGGCCGTTGTCCCGGTCGCGGCAGATGCGGGTTTGCGCCGGAGGCGCGGCAGCTGCAGCACGAGCGGAAGCAGCAACAGCGCGATGCCGGCCACGATCAGGCACGTCACCAGCTTGTTGGCAAAGAAGATTCCGAGCGATCCCTTGGACATCAGCATCGACTGCCGAAACGCGTCCTCGGCCTTGTCGCCGATGACGATCGCAAGCACGAGCGGCGCCAGCGGATAGAACAGCTTCTTGAAGAGATAGCCGACGATGCCGAAGCCGAGCATCATGACGACGTCGAGATAGGAGTTCGACACCGAATAGGCGCCGACGACGCAGATGATCACGATCAGCGGCGCGATGATCACGAAGGGAATCCGCATCAGGGCGGCGAAGACCGGGACGGTCAGCAACACCAACGCGACGGCGACGATGTTGCCGACATACATCGAGGCGATCAGGCCCCAGACAAAGTCCTTCTGGTCGACGAACAGCATCGGCCCGGGATTGAGACCCCAGATCATCAGCCCGCCCATCATGACGGCCGCGGTGGCCGAGCCGGGAATGCCGAGCGAGAGCATCGGCAGCAGCGCGCTGGTGCCGGCGGCGTGATCTGCCGTCTCCGGCGAGATGATGCCTTCGACCTCTCCGGTGCCGAAGTATTTGCCACGGCGCGAGAAGCGGCGGGCAATGCCGTAGCTCATGAAGGATGCCGCGGTCGGGCCGCCCGGCGTGATCCCCATCCAGCACCCGATCGCCGCGCTGCGCAGCAATGCAACACTATGCCGTGGCAGGCGGCCGATCGCGCGAAACACCTCGCGCCACTCGATCTTCGAGGAGACCGCGCGGGCATGAAATTCTTCCTCGACCGCGACCAGCAGCTCGCCGATGCCGAACAGGCCCATCACGGCGACGACAAAATTCACGCCCTTGACCAGCTCGTCGACGCCCATGGTGAGGCGCACGCTGCCGGAGACGGTGTCGATGCCGATCGCGGCAATGGCAAAACCGATCGCGAGCGCCACGACGGTCTTGATCGGCGCCGCGCCGCCCATGCCGACGAAGCTCGCGAAGGCGAGGAAATAGACCGCAAAATATTCCGCCGGCCCGAAGGCAAGCGCGACCTGCGCCACCCAGGATGCGAGGAAGGTGATCAGGATGACGCCGATCAGCGCACCGAACGCCGCCGAGCCGAAGGCAGTCGCGAGCGCCGTGGTCGGTCGGCCGTCGCGGGCCATCGGATAGCCGTCGAAGGTGGTCGCGACCGACGACGGCTCACCCGGAATGTTGAACAGGATCGAGGTGACCGAGCCGCCGAACAGCGCGCCCCAATACATGCTGGAGAGCAGGATAATCGCCGACACCGGCTGCATGCCGAAGGTCAGCGGCAGCAGCAGCGACACCCCATTCGGCGCACCAAGCCCTGGCAGCACGCCGACGAGAATACCGAGCAGCACGCCGACAACCATCAGCACCAGATGCGGCACTGTGATCGCGATGCTGAAGCCGTGAAGGAGTTCCCCAAAATTGTCCATCGGCCTCTCCGTCAGAAGCCAAGCGCCGCGGCGAGCGCGCCGTGCGGCAAGCTCACCTGGAACATGCGCTCGAACACGGCATAGAGCGCGAGCGCCGTTGCCGCGGCCATGGCCAGAGCACGCGGCACGGATTGGTACTTGGGGATCGCAAGCACTGCGAAGACATAGAGCGACGAGGCGACATACATCCCGGCCAAAGGGATCGCGGCAACGAAAATCGCGGCCGGCACGAACAGGCCGGCAAGCCGGCGCAGCTCGATCGGCGTGATTGCGATGGGAACATTTGCGAGCGCCGTGGCCGGCAGAACGCCTCGCACCAGATTGTAGAGGCTTCCGAGCACGATGATGATTCCGGTCAGGAACGGGAACGTCCCGGCATCCACGCCCGCGCTGGACCAGCCGATGCCGTTGTCGAGGCTGGAGACAACGACGGCCACACCAAAGCTGCCGGTGAGGATGGCGGTCGCAAGTTCAAGCGCACGGCGTGAGATCATCGAGGGCTCCGGTCCGTCACGAGATGTCAGAACGTCATTGCGGTGTCACCGCCTTACTTGACCAACCAGCCCTGCTCGCTCGCAACCAGCCGGACGCGCTCAAGGTCCTCCTTGATGAAATTGTCGAACTCTGCGCCGGTCAGGAACGTGTCGATCTGGGAGCTCTTCTCGATGTAGTCCTTCCAATCCGGCGTCCCCTGCACCTTCTTCATCAAGTCGATATAAAACGCGGCCTGGTCCGGAGTGACCTTGCCAGGCAACCACACCGTCCGCGGCTGCTCATATTGCTTGATGTCGAGGCCCTGTTCGACACAGGTCGGAACGTCGCCCCAGCCTTCGGTCGCGGTGATCTTGGCGCCCTGCGGCAGTCGCTTCGGACTGAAAACGCAAAGCGGGCGCTGCGTTCCACCGCGCCATTGCCCGAGGCTTTCGCTGGGATTGTTGACGTGGGAGTCGAGGTGTCCGCCGGCGAGCTGCACGGCAGCTTCGGCGCCGCTCTTGAACGGAATGTAGGTCATCTTGACATGACCTGCCTTCTCGATCATGCGGGTCAGCACCTCGTCGGTATCCTTCGACTGAGCGCCGCCCATCTTGAATTCGCCCGATGCGGCCGCCTTCAGATAGTCGCCCGCCGTCTTGAAAGGCGAGTCCTGTTTGACCCAGAGCAGGAACTCGTCCTGCGCCATCGCTGCGATCGGGGTGAGATCGGTGTAGTTGAAGGCGACCTTGGAGACGAGCGGCTGCTGCCAGGCATTCGACGTGCCGAAGATCACCTTGTAGGGATCGCCGGCGGACGCCTTGCCGTAGACATAGCCTTCCGCGCCGCTGCCGCCGCCCTTGTTGACGACGACGATCGGCTGCTCCGTCAGCTTGTGCTTGGTGATGATGTTCTGCACGGCGCGCGCGAGGTTGTCGGTGCCGCCGCCGGGCCCGGCGGTCGCCACGAACTCGATCGGCTTTTGCGGCTGCCAGGCCGAGAGCGCCGGCATCGTGCCGGCGAGCAGGGTTGCGGCTGCGGAGAGCAGAAATGTTGACGTCCGACCCATGATGTCCTCCAGCTGATTTTTGTCGTTTGTTCTTGTCGTTTTGACGTCCGGTCAGGCGACGCGTTCCTCGCGTCTTCCTGCTGCCAGGACGATTGCGCCTTCTTGTTCGAGCGCTTCGATCTGCTTCTGGTCGAACCCGTGCTCGGCCAGCACCTCGCGCGTATGCTCACCGTAGACCGGCGCGCCCGTACGCACTTTGCCTGGGGTCTCCGAAAACTTGACCGGAAGACCGATCGTCTTCACCGGACCGAGCGTGGAGTGCTCGACCTCGACGACCATCTCGCGCGCCAGCGTCTGCGGATCGCTGAGCGCCTCCAGCATGTCGTGCACGGGTCCGCACGGAACACCCTTCTCGTCCAGCGCCGCGAGCCAGTGCGCCCGGGTCTGGGTGCGGAAGCGCTCGCTCAGGACGGCCTTCGAGCTCCTTCAAATGCGCCATGCGGTCGGCCCCGGTGACGAAGCGCGGATCGGCGGCGAGTTCGCTCGCGCCGAGGGCCTCTAGCATCAACAGCCAGTGCTTCTTGTTGGCGCCGCCGACCACGAGCCAGCCGTCCGAGGCCTCGAACGCCTGATACGGCGCGTTGAGCGGATGAGCAGAGCCCATCGCGCGCGGCGCGGTGCCCGCGGCCAGCGCAATGGTCGATTGCCAATAGGTCTGCACCAGCGCGGCCTCATAGAGCGAGGTCTCGACCCACTGCCCTTCGCCGGTCTTGAGGCGGTGCGTATACGCCGCGAGGATTCCCATGCTCGCGAGCAGTCCAGCGGTGATGTCGGACAGCGGCGGACCGCACTTCACGGGCGGACCGTCGGGACGTTCGCCGGTAAAGCTCATGATGCCGCTCATGGCCTGGGCGACCAGATCGAAGCCGCGGCGGTGCTTGTAAGGACCGGTACGGCCGAAGCCCGACAGCGAGCAATAGATCAGCGTCGGGAATTTTTCGTGCAGCGCCTCGTATCCGAAGCCGAGGCGCTCCATCGCGCCGGGCGCAAAGTTCTCGACCAGCACGTCGGCGTCCGCGATCAGCCGTCGCAGCACCGCTTTGCCGCCGTCGGTCTTGAGGTCCAGCACGATGCCGCGCTTGTTGCGGTTCATCATCAGGAAGGAGGCCGCCTCATCGCCGATCTTCGGCGGCACCGAATGGCGGGTGTCGTCGCCATTCGGCGATTTCTCGATCTTGATGACGTCGGCGCCCATGTCGGCCAGCATCAGGGTGCAGGTCGGCCCGGCCATGACATGGGTGAGATCGATGACCTTGAGGCCGGCAAGCGGCCCCGAACGGCGGGAGATTGATTGCGATCGATCGCTTTGCATCGGCCCGTCCTATTGGCCGCGCCATTGCGGCGCGCGTTTGGTGAGGAAAGCATCGAGCCCTTCGCGAAAATCCTGGCTCGTGTAGCACATCAGGATGAGGTCTTCGCCCGCGTCCCGCGTCAGCCGCCTTTGCAGGCGCGCCACGGCCTGCTTGGTCGCATTCAGCGTCAGCGGCGCATGACTGGCGACGAGCCGCGCGACCTCGTCGGCACGCCGGTCGAGCGCGGCAAGATCCTCGACGACCTCGCCGAGCAGCCCGACGCTTGCGGCCTCCGTGGCGTCAACGAGGCGCGCGGTGAAGATCAGATCCTTGACGCGCGCGGCGCCGATCAGCGCCGTGAGACGGCTGACATTGGACATCGACAGGCAATTGCCCAGTGTCCGGGCGATGGGAAAGCCGATTTTCGCGCTTCTGGTGCCGATGCGAAGGTCACAGGCCGCCGCAATGCCCGCACCGCCGCCGGTGCAGAACCCGTTGATCGCCGCGATCGTCGGCACCCGGCACGCCTCGAGCGTGGTCAGAACCCGATCGATGCGGTTCTCGTAGTCGATCGCGTCCTGCGGCGACTTGAACTCGCGGAACTGATTGATGTCGGTGCCCGAGGCAAACGCCTTGTCGCCGGCCCCGCGCAGCACCAGCACCTTGATCGCATGATCGTCATTGACCTCTCCGCAGATCGCGGCGAGCCGCTCGTACATCGCGAAGGTGAAGGCGTTGCGCGCCTGCGGGCGGTTGAAAGTGATCCGCCCGATACCGTCCTGGCGCTCGAAAACGAGGTCTTCCGCCTCGACCTGCTGGTCCATTTCCTCATGTCCTTCTGTTTTTTACATTTTTTGAATGCAAAATTATCGTTTTTCAAGCTGAAATTTGCAATACTACGCATATATCTTCAATTTTGCATTCAAATGGACCTCAAACCCATGCTTCACGAAGAAGTCGTCGGCCGTATCCGCGCCATCCTGCTCGACGGCGAAATCCCGCCGGGTGCGCGGATTCCCGAGCGCGAGCTGTGCGAGCGGCTCGAGATTTCGCGCACACCGCTGCGTGAGGCGCTCAAGGTGCTCGCAGCCGAAGGGCTCGTGCAGCTCCTGCCCCATCGCGGCTCACGCGCGGCGAAACTGACCGACAAGGACATGCGCGACCTGTTCGAGGTCTGCCAGGGTCTCGAGGCGCTCGCCGGGGAGCTCGCCTGCGAACGCATCACCGATGCCGAGATCGACGCGATCGCCGCCGCGCACGCGGACATGGTGCGGCATTATCGCGAGGGCGATTTGATCCAGTACTATCGCGGCAACCGCGCCATTCACGAAGGCATCGTCGCAGCGGCCGGAAACCCAGTGCTTGCGGGGCTGTATACGTCCGTGACCGCGCGCATCCGCCGCGCGCGCTATGTCACGCCGATGACGCCGCAGCGCTGGGCATTTGCCGTCAGCGAGCACGAGGCGATCCTGAACGCGCTGCAGCGGCGCGATGGCGCCGGCCTCTCGCACATCCTGCGTGCGCATCTGCGCCACAAGCGCGAAGAGGTCTTGCAGGCGGGCTTTGCAGAGACGGAAGGCAATGACCTCACGCTGAGAATTGCGTAAGACAGCGTTCGCGACCTAAAAAAATCTTACCGTCCCATCGCATCGCGTGGTTAGACGACATAATCGCGACACAATCATTGATTGCATTGCGGCAGGCTTGACCGGATCGTGCTGACGACAAAAGTCAGCAACGAACGTCTTTTGTCGCGCGCCGGAATTGCACCGCCAACTGCGACAAGCCGCGATCATCCGCAGACCAATTCCACTTGCTAGCGTGTCTGAACCGGCGCAGCATCTCACCGCTGGCTTCAGGCCGACATAACGCGCGACAAATTCGCGCAGCTCAAAAGAATAAAGTGGAGGAAACGAATGACACTCAATGTCTCACGTCGATCCCTGCTGTCGCTTGGCGCCGGACTTGGTGCCAGCGCCATGTTCGGCAGCAGCGCGATGGCGCGCGCTCCCAAGCTCGGCACGCAAACGCCCTACTGGCACCGCTTCGTGCTCGGCGACGCAGAAGTCACCGTCGTCTCCGACGGACCGCTGCCGCTCGGCGATCCCTCCGGCACCTTCACCGGCGTTTCCAAGGAAGAGGTGAAGAAGATGCTGTCCGACAATTTCCTGTCGCCGGACAATGTCGTGCTGGAGCAGAACTCGCCGATCGTGAACACGGGCGACAAGCTCATCCTGTTCGATACCGGCATGGGCTCATCCAAGATGTTCGGCGCCACCACCGGCCGGCAGCAGAAGAGCATGACCGAGGCCGGCATCAAGCCTGGTGACATCGATGCGGTGGTCTGCTCGCATGCCCATATCGACCACATCGGGGGCATCGTGGACGACGGCGGCAAGCCGCTGTTTCCGAACGCGCAGATCTACATTTCGCAGACCGATTTCGACTTCTGGACCGACGAAAGCAAGCTGGGGAGTCCGGTCAAGGACTTCGTCGTTCACGCCCGCAAGAACCTGCTGCCGGTCCGTGACCGCATCGTGTTCTTCAAGGACGGCCAGGAATTCCTGCCCGGCGTGCAGGCGATCGCAGCGCCCGGTCATACCGTCGGCCACACCATCTTCATGGTCTCGTCGGCCGGCAAGTCCTTCGCCTTCCTTGGCGACCTCTCACATCATCCCGTCCTGCTTCTCGAGCGTCCCCGGATGGAATTCTCCTACGACACCGACCCGAAGCAGGCGGCCGAGTCGCGCGTGAAACTGCTGACCATGCTTGCGGCGAACAAGACCCCCGTGATGTCCTATCACTTCGCCTGGCCCGGCTACGGCCATGTCGCCAAGGCCGGTGAAGGCTTCCACTATTATCCCGAACCGATGCAGATGACGTTGTAGATCGTCGGATCGGGTCCGGGTGGCGCACGCGCCGCCCGGACCATCCGAACGATCACCGCCGTCCGGCCGACCGGCAAAGAACTGCAATTCGTGAGGCCTCCGGCGGCGCTGGCAAACGGGCATTTTGGGGCTATTGAATTGCACTTACTAGTTGCAAGTTAAAATAATTTCACGCGGTTGTGTTTGGGAGCGTCAATGTCCCGCGAGAACGATGGTTTTGTCTTCCACCGTGACCTGCTCCAAGGGGTCCAGGACGTTGTCTATCGGGCCATCAACTTCTTTGTCACATGGGACAAACTGCCGACCCTGCTCGGAGCTGCCAATCTTTCGGCGTTCCGCGACCGGCTGCGGAAGCACAATCTGCACCATACCGGCTACGGCACGGCATCGCCCGGCTGGAGCACGGGCAATGACCGGTGGCGTTCCGCCGACGGCTCCTTCAACAGCCTCGACCATCCGCGCATGGGGATGGCTGGTGCCCGGTTCGGACGCAATTTCGCGCTGCCGGAATGCGTGCCGGACAGTGTAGACGATCTGCTCGAACCCAATCCGCGCGTGATTTCGGAGGAATTGCTGGCGCGCGACGAATTTATTCCCGCGACCAGCCTCAATCTGCTGGCCGCGGCCTGGATCCAGTTCGAAACCCATAACTGGTTCAGCCACGGGGTGCCTGGGTCGGGAAACGAGTTCAAAATCCCGCTCAGGCCGGGCGACACTTGGCCCGAGCGGATCGACGGCTGCATGAAGATCCGTCGCACTGTTTGCGACGAGACATCACGCGAACCATGGCTCGGCGCGACCCCCACATTCCGCAACCTCAACTCGCACTGGTGGGACGCCGGACAGATCTACGGCAGCGACCGCGCGAGGCAGATGCAGATCCGTTCCGGGGCAGATGGAAAGATCACGGTCGACGATGATGGGATGCTTCCAGCCGATCCAGTCCATCCGGGCGCCGATCTCACCGGCTTCAATGACAATTGGTGGGTCGGGCTCAGCCTGCTGCACAACCTCTTCGCACGCGAGCACAATATCATCTGCGACGGCTTGAAGACGCGGTATCCGACCTGGGATGACGAGGAGCTATTCCAGCGTGCGCGCCTGATCAACGCGGCCCTGATCGCCAAGATCCACACCGTCGAATGGACGCCAGGCATCCTCGGTCATCCTGCGCTGGACTTCAGCATGCACGCCAATTGGTCGGGGATACCGTATCGGGTGCTGCGCGCGGTGCTCGGCAAGAACAGCGAAGCCGCCTTTGGTATCGTCGGCTCTCCGACGGATCAGCACAGCGCGCCCTACGCGATGACGGAGGAATTCACCGCCGTCTACCGCCTGCACCCGCTGATCCCGGACGACATGGATGTTCGGCTGCTCGAAGCCGCAAAGGTCGAAAACTGCAAGCTGGTCGATATGCAGGGAGGCGTCTCCCGCAAGTTCATGGAGACGCACGGCTTCGCCAACCTGATGTACTCCTTCGGCACCGCTCATCCCGGCGCCATTCGCCTCCATAATTATCCCAACTTCCTGCGCCAGTTCACGAAAGACGGCCAGCCGTTGCTCGATGTGGCCGCGATCGATATCATGCGCGATCGCGAGCGCGGCGTGCCGCGCTACAATCGTTTCCGCGAGCTGGTCGGAAAGAAGCGGGTCGAGACATTCGAGGAAATCACCAGCATCCCCGGCGCGGCCAGGAAGATGCGCGCGATCTACAAGGGCGACGTCGATCGCGTTGATCTGATGGTCGGACTATTGGCCGAGGACCTGCCGGACGGTTTCGGCTTCAGCGATACCGCCTTCCGCATCTTCATACTGATGGCATCGCGGCGTCTCAAGAGCGACCGGTTTTTCACCGACGACTACCGGGCGGAAGTCTACACCAACTTCGGTCTGGACTGGATCCACAACAACGGAATGAAATCGGTCCTGCTGCGGCATGTGCCGCAACTCGGACCGGCGCTCGAGGGCGTAAACAACGCCTTTGCCCCCTGGCACGTGCTGCGAGGCTGAGCCATGGCCTTCATATTCGCAGCATGGGTGTCGTTGCTCAGCAAGCGATAGGCCGGCTCTTCTTCGCCGACTATGTGCGAGCGAGGAGTCCTGCGACGCCGCGCGCACGTTGCAGGCCTGGTTGTCGGCCTGGCCTAGCACCCGAGCTTGTCGGCGATGCCGCCAAAATCCTTCGCGACGATGTCCCAACTGCCAGTGGCCTCGAAGTCGACTTTCTGGAGCGGACCGTATTCGGTCGGCCGCGCCACGAAGGCGGTCTTCAGACCATTCTTCTGCGCGGCGGCGAGATCGCCGTTGTGGGCGGCGACCATCATCACCTGCTCCGGCTTGAGGCACAGCAGGCGCGCGGCGCCGAGATAGGTCTCAGAGTCGGGCTTGTAGTGCTCGAACAGTTCGGCCGACATGACCAGGTCCCAGGGAAGCCCTGCGAATTTCGCCATGTTGGTGAGCAGCGCGACATTGCCGTTCGACAGCGGCGAGATCACGAATTTCGTCTTCAACCGCGTCAGGCCCGCGACGCTGTCGGGCCACGGATGCAGGCGGTGCCAGCCCTTGGTGAGATGATCGAGATCGGCCTCGGCCAGGCCCTTGATCGAAAATTGCTCGACCAGCTTTTCCAGCGAGCGGCGATGCAGATCGTCGAGCATGACATAGCCGCGCTCGGGATGTTTGCGCACGTCGTCCATCGAGGCCATGTACATGCCGCGCCAGCCGTCGACCAACGCGGTCCAGTCGGCGGCGATGCCGCGGCCCTTCGCCCACCACATGAAATCGGTGATCAAGCTCGTGCGCCAGTCCACGACGGTGCCGAACACGTCGAACACCAGGGCTTTGACGGCGGTGAGGTCAGACATCGACGCTTCCCTGTATATCGCTTGTTCTTGGTCATGCCGGGGCGCCGCGAGGCGCAGGCCCGGAATGACGGCCGCACGTTGTGACTTAGTCCAGGTGGAACTTCGCCAGCTCGCGGTGCTCGGCCTTGATGTAGCGCACGGTGCCGGTGACGGAGCGCATCACGACCGTCTCGGTCTCGATCACGCCATCCTTGCGGAATTTGACGCCCGAGAGCAGCGAGCCCGTGGTGACGCCGGTGGCGGCGAACAGGCAGTCGCCGCGGGCCATGTCCTCAATGCCGTAGATCATCTTGGGATCGTTGACGCCCATCTTGGCGGCACGCTCGCGCTTCTCGTCGGAGTCGAGGATGAGGCGGCACTGCATCTGGCCGCCGATGCAGCGCAGCGCCACGGCCGCGAGCACGCCTTCCGGCGCACCGCCGGTGCCGAGATACATATCGACGCCGGTATTGTCGGGGTCGGCGCAATGGATCACGCCGGCGACATCGCCGTCCGTGATCAGACGCACGGCGGCACCCGTCGAGCGCACGCTCTCGATGATGCTGGCATGGCGCGGACGGTCGAGCACGAGAACGGTGATGCCGTCCGGCTGGACACCCTTGGCCTTGGCGAGGCGGCGGACGTTGTCAGCCGGCGTGGCATCGAGATCGACGACGCCCTTGGCGTAACCGGGGCCGATCGCGAGCTTTTGCATGTAGACGTCGGGCGCGTGCAGCAGCGTGCCGCCGTCGGCCATTGCCATGGTGGCAATCGAGCCCGGCATGGCCTTGGCGCACAGCGTGGTGCCTTCGAGCGGGTCGACCGCGATGTCGACTTTCGGGCCGGCGTTCATGCCGACCTTCTCGCCGATGAAGAGCATCGGCGCCTCGTCGCGCTCACCCTCGCCGATCACGATGGTGCCTTCGATCGGCAGTTTGTTGAGCTCGCGCCGCATCGCGTCCACCGCGGCCTGGTCGGCAGCCTTCTCATTGCCGTGCCCGCGCAGACGCGCCGAAGACACCGCCGCCCGCTCCGTCACGCGCACGATCTCCAGCGTGAGAATCCGCTCGAGCAACGCTTGCGGCGGGACTGAAATATGGGTCGACATCGGCTAACTCCTTCGCAACAGTTTGGACGGAAATCTCCACCCGCATCAACTCGTAACACCCACAGTTCGTTCGAACCGTGTCATTGTTTAAGCATGCTCTTTCCGGAAAACCGCTTCACACTTTTCCGGAGCATGCCCTAGTTCTTCTCGATCCGGATCACCTGCGGCCGCCCGCTGATCACCTTGTCGCGCTGCACGGCCGCGAGCGCGCGGCGCACGGCGTCCTCGTGCGTGGCATAGGTGATCAGGATAACGGGCACCGGGACCGCCTTGCCGTTTGCCGGCGCAGCGCCGCCATTGGGGTGGCGCTGCACGATCGACTCGATCGAAATCTTCTGCTCCGCGAGCCGGGTCGCGATCGCAGCCGCGGTGCCCGGGAAATCGCGTGCCAGAAGGCGGATGTAGTAGCCGCCCTCGTGGCGCTCCATCGGCGCCTTCTTGGTGTCGCGCAGCTGCGAAATCGGTCGGCCGAACGGATTGGCGCGAATGCCGCGCGCGACATCGGCGATGTCGGCAACGACGGCGGATGCGGTCGCCGCGCCGCCGGCACCGGGGCCGACCAGCGTGATCGGCGGGATGCCCTCGCCGTCGATCGTGACCGCATTGGTGACACCCATCACCTGTGCGATCGAGGAGGATTTTGGAACCATGGTCGGATGCACGCGCTGTTCGATGCCCTTGGCGGTGCGAACCGCGACGCCGAGCAGCTTGAGCCGGTAACCGAGATCGTCAGCGGCACGGAGATCTTCCGGCGCGATGGAGGAGATGCCTTCGACATACACCGCGCTTTGAGCAACTTTCGTGCCGAAAGCGAGGCTGGCAAGAATAGCGAGTTTTTGCGCGGTGTCGTGGCCGTCGACGTCAAAGGACGGATTGGCCTCGGCATAGCCGAGCCGCTGCGCATCCTTGAGGCACTCGGCGAAGGACAGGCCCTCCTGCTCCATCCGGGTCAGGATGTAATTGCAGGTGCCGTTGAGGATGCCGTAGACGCGGTTGATGCCGGTTCCGGCAAGACCCTCGCGTAATGTTTTGATGACGGGGATCGCGGCGCCGACCGCTGCCTCGAAATTCAGCGCGCCGCCGTGCTTTTCAGCGGCTTTTGCCAGCTTGAGGCCGTGCTTGGCGAGCAGCGCCTTGTTGGCGGTGACGACGGACTTGCCGGCGCTGAGCGCGGCTTCGACCGCCGCAAGCGCGGGATCGCCCGAGCCGCCCATCAGCTCGACGAAGCAGTCGATGCCGGGATGCATGGCGAGGGCAAGCGGATCCTTGACCCATTCGACACCCGCGCAGGTCGACGGCGCGCTTCTTGGCCTTCGAGCGCGCGGTGACGGCGACGACGCGGATGCCGCGTCCGCTGCGGCCCGCGAGCACGCGGGCCTGCGTTTCAATCAAACGGACAACTTCGGCGCCCACGGTGCCGAGCCCCGCTATGCCCACTTTCAGGGGTGCAACCATGATGCTTCAGAAAACCTGCGGAAGAGAACTTAACGCCGATTGGCGAGCGGAACGACGTTGTGCAACGTTTCGATGCCGCTTTCAAGGAAGCGGCGCACGCCGCGCGCGGCCTGCCTGATCCGTTGCTCGTTTTCCACCATGGCGATGCGGATATATCCTTCACCATGCTCGCCGAAGCCGACGCCGGGCGAGACCGCGACGCCGGATTTCTCCACCATCAGGGTCGCGAACTGCATGCTGCCGACGCTGCGGAAGGCTTCCGGCAGCGGCACCCAGGCGAACATCGAGGCCTCCGGCGGCGGGATCTCCCAGCCGGCACGGCCGAACGATTCCACCAGCGCGTCGCGCCGCTTGCGGTAAGTGTCGCGCATCTCCCTGATGCAATCGTCGGGGCCGTTCAGCGCGGCGGTCGCGGCGACCTGCACGGGCGTGAACGCGCCGTAGTCGAGATAGGATTTGACGCGCGCGAGCGCCGCGATCACGCGCTCATTGCCGACCGCAAAGCCCATGCGCCAGCCGGCCATCGAATAGGTCTTCGACATCGAGGTGAACTCGACGGTGACGTCCATCGCGCCGGGCACCTGCAGCACCGAGGGCGGTGGGTTGTTTTCGTCGAAATAGACCTCGGCGTAAGCGAGATCGGACAGGATCAGGATTTCGTGCTTCTTCGCAAACGCGACCAGGTCCTTGTAGAAGTCGAGGCTCGCGACATAGGCGGTCGGGTTCGACGGGTAACAGACGACCAGCGCCAGCGGCTTCGGAATCGAGTGGACGATCGCACGCTCCACCGCCTCGAAGAACTGCGGGGTTGGCTCCGAAGGCACCGAGCGGATCACGCCGCCCGCCATCAAAAAGCCGAACGCGTGAATCGGATAGCTCGGGTTCGGGCAGAGGATGACGTCGCCTGGCGCAGTGATCGCCTGCGCCACGTTGGCAAAGCCCTCCTTGGAGCCGAGCGTCGCCACGACCTGGGTGTCGGGATTGAGCTTCACGCCAAAGCGGCGGGCGTAGTAGCCGGCCTGGGCCTTGCGCAAGCCGTTGATGCCACGAGAGGCCGAGTAGCGGTCGGTGCGCGGCTTGCCCAGTGTCTCCTTCAGCTTCTCCAGCACGTGCGCTGGCGCCGGCAGGTCCGGATTGCCCATGCCGAGGTCGATGATGTCGGCGCCGGCATTCCGCGCGGCCGCCTTGGCCCGGTTCACCTGCTCGAACACGTAAGGTGGAAGGCGGCGGATGCGGTAAAATTCTTCCATGGCTCTCTCGGCTCCGGGCAACCGGTCAGGACAGAATCGACAGGCCATAACGACCATGCGAAAAGGCGCCCGCCTCGTTCACGAAAATCACTCAAAATCAAATGCTTAGAGCAATCATCGATGGCGGTGACTGAAGTCGTTCGCCCTGACTCTCGGCTGGACTGAGGTCTTTTAGCACGGCAAGGCGGAGGCGCCAGCGATTACCTTGCAGCGCCTTACTTCGCGTCCTTGCCGGCAACGGCCTGACGGTCGCGCGCGGCAGCGAGCTCCGCCTCGATCTTGGCGCGTTGGTCCGGCGGGATGACCGCCTGATCGCGATCCGGCGGCAGATCGTGCACCGGCAGATAGCTGCCGGGCTCCCTGGGATGCGCTTGCGCATCGGCGGGCGCCATGTCCGCGAGCTGGCTCGAGCAGCCGCCCATGGCAAGCGCCGCCATCACCAGCGCGCCACAGATCAGTCGCGACTTTTGCAGGTCCCTCAACGCCAACACTTGGGAAATCCCCTACTCGTCCCAAAGCACGGCCCCGGCAACCTTACCGAAGTCCGCACCCAAGCTCAAACCATTGCTGCCCAAATGGCGCGAGCGAGAAAACAGCCCGGGACCACCAAGCCGAGCGGTGCGGCTCGATTGTGACGGAACCAAGAAAATTTGTCGCACTGCAACACATCTTCGAGAGTGTTTAACGCCAAACATGCGAGCTTCGCGGTGACGAATACGGAATGAATCGTTACTGTTCTGCTCATGAGCATGGCCACGACCGACACGCCCAAACCCGACACGAAGTTCGATGCGGAAGCCTTCGCGATGAATGTCGCGCGGGCGATGGAAAGCGGCGGCAAGGCGCTCGCTGCGTACCTCAAGCCCCGCGAGAGCGGCGAGGTGCAGGATCGTCCGCCGGCCGAGCTTACCGAGGTCGTCAAGACCTTCACCGCGGTCGCCGAATACTGGCTGTCGGATACATCACGCGCGTCCGATCTCCAGACCAGGCTCGCCAAGGACTATCTGGACCTCTGGGGCTCGGCGGCGCGCCGCATGGCTGGCCAGGACGTTCCGCCCGCGATCGCGCCCTCGCCGCGCGACAAGCGCTTTGCCGATCCGGAATGGAAGTCGAACCAGTTCTTCGATTTCGTGATGCAGCTCTATCTGCTCACGACCAAATTCGCGCATGAGCTGGTGCGCGACGCCGAGGGGCTCGATCCGCAGACCCGCCGCAAAGCGGAGTTCTACATCCAGCAGGTCACCAACGCGCTGTCGCCGTCCAACTTCGTGCTGACCAATCCGGAAGTGCTGCGCGCGACGGTGGCCAGCAACGGCGAAAATCTCGCGCGCGGCCTGAAGATGCTGGCCGAGGACATCGCAGCAGGCAAGGGCGTCCTGAAGATCCGCCAGTCCAATCCGGACAATCTCGTCGTCGGCGTCAACATGGCGACGACGCCGGGCAAGGTGATCTACCAGAACGAGATGATGCAGCTGATCCAGTATTCTCCGACCACGGAGAATGTGCTGCGCACGCCGCTCCTGATCATCCCGCCCTGGATCAACAAGTTCTACATCCTCGATCTCAAGCCGGAGAAATCCTACATCAAGTGGTGCGTCGACCAGGGCGTCACCGTGTTCGTGATCTCATGGGTCAATCCCGACAAGCGGCTCGGCACCAAGAGCTGGGAAGACTACATGAAGGAAGGCCCGCTCACGGCGATGGACGTGATCGAGAAGGTCACTGGCGAGATGAAGGTGCACGCTGCCGGCTATTGCGTCGGCGGCACCATGCTCGCGACGACGCTGGCCTGGCTCGCCGAGAAGCGCCGCCAGCGCGTGGCGTCCGCGACGTTCTTCGCGGCACAGGTCGACTTCACCCATGCGGGCGACCTTCTCGTGTTCGTCGACGAGGAGCAGATCGCTGCGCTGGAGCAGGGCATGAAGGCGGCCGGCGTGCTCGAAGGATCCAAGATGGCGATGGCCTTCAACATGCTGCGCTCCAACGATTTGATCTGGTCCTATGTCGTCAGCAATTACCTCAAAGGCCAGCAGCCGAGCGCGTTCGACCTCTTGCACTGGAATTCGGACGCCACGCGCATGACGGCGTCGAACCATTCCTACTATCTGCGCAATTGCTATCTGGAGAACCGGCTGTCGACCGGCACGATGGTGCTCGACAACACCCTGCTCGACCTCTCCAAGGTCATGGTGCCCGTCTACAATCTTGCCACCCGCGAAGACCACATCGCGCCGGCGGAATCGGTGCTGTACGGCTCGCAGTTCTTCGGCGGTCCGGTGAAATATGTGCTGTCCGGCTCGGGCCACATCGCCGGCGTCGTCAACCCGCCCGCCTCGAACAAGTACCAGTACTGGACCAACGACAACGTCAAGGACGTCAACGTCGCCGAGTGGATGAAGGACGCGGTCGAGCACAAGGGCTCGTGGTGGCCGGACTGGCGCCAATGGCTTGGCACACTCGATCCCGCGGAGGTGCCGGCGCGCACGGTCGGCAGCGAAGCGCTGCCTCCGATCGAGGACGCCCCCGGCAGCTATGTCAGAGTTCGCGCATAGTGGAAAATTCTTTGCGCATGGCGCAATCTTGCGCGCTTGTATAAGCTCGCTCTCAACACAGCGACGACAGAGGGGACCGGGTTATGACGCGTGAACTGTTCTGGCTGACACTGACGGTGGTCCTGACCGGAATCCTCTGGATTCCCTACACCATCAACCGCTGCCAGATTCGCGGTCTCGGCGGCGCGATGGCCAATCCCTCGCGCGCCGACAAGCCGCAGTCGGAATGGGCGAACCGCCTGATGTTCGCGCATGACAATGCCGTCGAGAACCTCGTGCTGTTCGCACCGCTGGTGCTGATCCTGAACGCCATCGACTATTCCTCGAAATGGACGGTGCTTGCTTGCGCCGTCTATTTCTGGTCGCGCGTCGCGCATCTGATCGTCTATGCGCTCGGGATCCCGATCTTCCGCACGTTGGCCTTCACCGTCGGCTTCGTCGCACAGGCGGTGCTGGCGGTGGCGATCTTCAAGGCGGTTTGAGATCAGGCCCTGCTTTGAGATCAGGCCTTGCGAACGACGAGATGCAGCATGTTCGCCGGCGTCTCGTCAAAGCTCTGGATCACGTTCCTGTCCGACGACAGCGTGATCCATGGCCCCGCGGTGGCGTAGGCCGCCTCGAGCCATTCTGGCGACGCATAATTGTAATAGCGCCCCAGGCTGTCCCGGCCGTCGCCCTCGCCCATCTTGTAGCTGGCATAGAACACGCCTGACGGCCTGAGCGCGCGATGAATCCGCGCCAGGATGCCGGCGAGCTCGTCGCGCGGCACGTGCAGGAGACAGGCGCTGGCCCAGGCGCCGTCATAGGCCTCGTGCGCGTCAAGCTGGTCGAACCGCATCGCCTCGACGGGATGACCGAGCCGCCGCGACGCGATCTCGGCCATCTCAGGCGAGCCGTCGGTAGCGCGTACCGAAAAACCTTCGGCCAGCATCACCGCCGAATGATTGCCGGCACCACAGCCGAGTTCGAGGATCGAGCTACTGGGTTGCAGCAAAGCCAGAAAACCGCGCAGCCGCGTCGAGGGCGCCTTGGCCCATCCGGCATAAGACTCGGCGTTCTCCCGGTAGAACTGCAACGTGGTCTCATCCATGGCGTCACTCACTTCGGCAGGTCCTTAGCTAGGGTCTGTTGGGATTCATCTGGAGTTTATCGCGGCCGCGGCCAGATAGATCATTGAAGTGAAGCTCTGGTCGGTCTTGTCGGCGCGCATTGCGATGCGCTTGAATTCCTTGAGCTTGCCGAAGAAGTTCTCGATGAGATGCCGCCATTTGTACATCTCCTTGTCGATGGCGAGAGGCTGTGCACGGCGCGGATGCTGGGAGATGACGACTTTGGCGCCACGCGCTTCGAGCTCGGCGATGATGGCGTTGCTATCGAAGGCCTTATCAGCGATCAGCGCGTTGAAGGCCAATCCCTCGATGAGCGGCGGCACGCCCACCGTATCGAAACGCTGTCCCGGCAGGAGCACGAAGCGCACGAGATTGCCGAGCGCATCGGTGAGCGCCAGAATTTTGGTGGTCATGCCGCCTTTCGAGCGGCCGATCGCCTGGCTTTGCGTCCCCCTTTTGCGCCCTGACCGTGGCGGTGGACCTTGACGATGGTGGCGTCGACCATGGCGTATTCCATGTCGGGATCGTCGGAGATGGCCTCGAACAGCCGCTTCCAGACATCCGCCTTCACCCAGTCGCGAAAGCGCGTGAATGTGCTATTCCAGTGGCCGAACATCGCCGGCAGATCCCGCCAGGGACTGCCGGTTCGGGCGATCCACAGAACGGCCTCGACAAACAGTCGGTTGTCCTTGCCGCTGCGGCCCGGATCTCCCGGCTTGCCAAGACAATGCGGCTCCATCTTCGCCCATTGGGCGTCAGTCAAAACGAATCGGTCCATCCCAAGCTTGAATCACAACCAAGCCCCGATGAGAATCCTGAATCCCAACAGACCCTAGACCAGCCTGCCTACTCTGCAAGCAGCCCCGGCATCAACCGGCGGTGTTGCGGAAGGGTGACATTGCGGCAAAAACAACCGGCGTCCCGGATTGCCTCTACAGGTTGTCACCCGTCCGCAGCTATCTTCGCTCATCGCAATTGATTGATTCGGGGCAAACATGAACTGGAAGATGATATCCGCGCTCGGCGCGATCTCACTCGCAACCGTCGTGACCCAGGCCAACGCCGCTGATCTCGCCGCCCGCCCCTACACCAAGGCGCCGCCGATGATCGCTGCGGTCTACAATTGGAGCGGCTTCTACATTGGCGCCAACGGCGGCTATGGCACGTCGCACAAGTGCTGGGACCAGACGGTTGGTTTCTCCCCTGCAACTGCCGAGGGATGCCATGATGCGACGGGCGCCGTCGCCGGCGGCCAGATCGGCTATCGCTGGCAGAGCAACGCCTTCGTGTTCGGCCTCGAAGCGCAGGGCGATTGGGCCGACCTTTCCGGCCGGAATACCAGCGCCGTGTTCGGCGTCGCGAACCGCACCAGCGTCGATGCCTTCGGCCTCTTCACCGGCCAGGTCGGCTATGCCTGGAACAACGCACTGCTTTACGCGAAGGGCGGCGCCGCCGTCACCCGTGATCGCTACCGCGGCATCGGTACGGGCGGTCTGGCCGGGGCCGAGTTCGACGGCGCCGACGAGACCCGCTGGGGCGGCACGGTCGGCGTCGGCATCGAATACGGCTTTGCGCCGAACTGGTCGGTCGGCCTCGAATACGACCATCTGTTCATGGGCCGGCGCGACGTTACCCTCACGGCCAACGGCGTGCTGGCGCCCGTCGGCACGTTCTCACGTACCGACCGCATCGGCCAGGACGTCGACTTGATCACCGCCCGCATCAACTACAGGTTCGGCGGACCGATCATCGCGAAGTACTGAGGCCTCCTGTCCCGGACGCGCGAAGCGCGAACCGGGACCCAGAAGGCTGCAGCAAAGTAACAATGGGCCCCGGCTCTGCAGCGCACCGCCAAGAGGCGCTGCGCTGCGTCCGGGGCACTACCGTGCCCTACTCCTCCGGCAGGCCCAGCATCAGCCGCATGTTCTGCACGGCCGCGCCGGAGGCGCCCTTGCCGAGATTATCGAGCCGCGCGACCAGCACCGCCTGGTGATACTTGTCGCTGGCAAAGACGTAGAGCTCGAGCATGTTGGTCTCGTTGAGCGCTTCCGGCTCGAGCTTGCCGCCCTTGGTCGTCTCGTTCTGAAGCGGCATCACCGAAACGTACTTCGAGCCGGCGTAACGCTTTGCCAGTGCGGCTTGCAGGTCCGCACCATCAGGCTTGCCGGGCAGCGTGTCGAGCTGGAGCGGCACCGAGACCAGCATGCCCTGCCGGTAATTGCCGACAGAGGGAATGAAGATCGGTCGTCGCGTCAGGTTCGAATAAAGCTGCATCTCCGGCAGATGCTTGTGCTCGAAGCCGAGGCCGTAGAGCTCGAAGGACGGCGCGCTGCCGTCTTCGAAGCTTGCGATCATCGACTTGCCGCCGCCGGAATAGCCGCTCACCGCATTGACGGTGATGGGATAGTCCGAAGGCAACAAGCCGGCATCGACGATCGGCCGCAATAGCGCGATCGCGCCGGTCGGATAGCAGCCGGGATTGGACACCTTCTTCGCCGCCTTGATCTTGCCGGCCTGGTCGGGCGTCAGCTCCGGAAAGCCATAGGCCCAGTCGGGCGCGACCCGGTACGCGGTCGAGGCGTCCAGCACCTTCGGGCCCGACGGTCCCATGCTGTCGATGAGCGCGACGGTTTCCCTGGCAGCATCATCCGGCAGGCAGAGGATGACGAGATCCACCTCCTCCATCAGCGCCTTCTTGGCTGCGGGGTCCTTGCGCTTGTCGTCGGCGATCGTCTTCACCGCAACGTCGCTCTGGAGCTTCAGCCGCTCGTTGATGCCGAGGCCGGTGGTGCCCGAGCCGCCGTCGACGAAGACGGTGGCCGGCTTCTTCGTAGCGCCAGTGGTCGGTGCTTTCGTCGTTTCAGTGAGGCTCATGGCGCGCTCCTTTCGAGCATGTTCGTTTCGTTCGCGAAGGCTTCCGGCCTCACGTCCTGCATCAGTTGCGCGATTTCTCTCGCGTCGGCAGCAGGCTGCGCGCCGAGCGCATTGGCAATCGCCGTATAATCGGCGTCGGACTTGTGCTGGTTGAGCTTGAAGCTGCCTTCGACCTCATCAACCGTCATGACCAGCCCTACAATTCCCTTCTTCAACGCTTCCAGCCTGCCGGCCGTCATCTTGCCCGACGTCCACGGCGTCTTCGGCAACAACCAGCTTTCGAACTTCTCGCTGAGCGTGTCGATCTGCACCGCCAGCTCGTCATCCGACAGGAGCCGCACCGGCCCGCTCAGATGCACCGACTGGTAGAGCCAGGTCGGCACCTGATCCGGCGAGACGTACCAGTCCGGCGACACATAGGCATCGGGGCCGTTGACCGCGAGCAGCCAGGACGCCGCGTCGCCTGCCAGTTTTAGCAGCGGATTGTGACGGGCGACATGAAAGGCGGCCTGCGGCGTGCCGTCAGCGGCATAGGTCAGGTAGAACGGCAGCGGCGAGGCAACCGGCTTGTGGCCGTCGAAGGCGCACATCGTGCCGAAGCCGCGCTCGCCTGCGAATTTCAGGCTCGCGGTGCGGTCCTGCTTGAAAAAGGGTGGCGTGTACATCGTGGTCTCCTGCTGGCCTCCTTGGGGGCCGCCGGATCAGATCGCGCTGACAGGAGAAAGAATGCCGCGGATCGGATCCGGCGGCAAAGACGATGATCTCAAACGCGATCGACCGCCCAAACCGCAAGACTGCGGCGGCGGCGACGGGCGAACAGAATGGTCGCGGCGTTGATCATGGCGCGCGGCTATAAAGCCATATCCGGTTTTCGTCAAGGTTTTGGCGTCAGATCACCCGCCAGAGCCATTCCATGAACTTCGCAAGCACGTCGCCGAACAGAAGCAACGCGGCCGACCAGACCAGCGCCGAGACGAAATTGGCGGCCTGGAAGCTCCAATAGGGCATCTCGAAGATGCCGGCTGCGAGCGGCACCGACGCACGCAACGGACCGAAGAAGCGGCCGATGAAGATGCTGGGCACGCCCCAGCTCCGCACGAAGGCCTCGCCCCTGGGCAGGAGTTCCGGATAGCGCGAGAGCGGCCACATCTGGGCGACCCGCTCCTTGTAGCGATAGCCGAACCAGTAGGAGACCCAGTCGCCCAGCGCCGCGCCGATGCCGCCGGCGATCCAGACCGGATAGAAGCTGATGC
This sequence comes from Bradyrhizobium sp. LM2.9, assembly GCF_054056555.1. Taxonomy (NCBI): domain Bacteria; kingdom Pseudomonadati; phylum Pseudomonadota; class Alphaproteobacteria; order Hyphomicrobiales; family Nitrobacteraceae; genus Bradyrhizobium; species Bradyrhizobium sp. LM2.9. The sequence goes on along the minus strand of NZ_JBSRYJ010000002.1, from coordinate 1,793,775 downwards.
CGCTGGCGCCGATCAGCGCGCCGATCGCGACCAACGCGCCCCAGGCCGGGATCAAGAGCGAGATGAAGGCGAGCGACTCCCCGAAGGCCAGCAGGAACACGATCGGGGCCGCCCAGGCCTGGTGAGCACGCACGAAGTCGGCCAGTGCGTGCGCATAATGCTCCATTCCAGATCGCCTTCCCGCCCCACCTTGAGGTCTGCTCGATGAAAAAGACTGGTAAGGCAAGGGCTTGTGTGACATCAAGTCACAAATCCCGACCCGGACCGGGCCCAGACGTCAAATTGCCGGGAATTGGTGGGCCTGTGGCGTAAAATCGCTGGCATCGGCTGCCACGCAGACCGGCCAGCCGGCACGCGATGACCTTTTCAAACGAGCCGTGGCATAGTCGGCGTAACCGATTCGCCGCCTCCGCGGCCCTGAAAGCACATCAAGATACATGTCCAAGCAATTGAAACCGAAAGCCAAAGACGACTTTTTTGGCGGTGACGAGCCTAAATCCCGCGCGCCCGCCAAGGCGACCTCGCGTGCGAGCGGTGCGGAGGCCGACTACACCGCGGCCGATATCGAGGTGCTCGAAGGCTTGGAACCGGTGCGTCGGCGGCCCGGCATGTATATCGGCGGCACCGACGAGAAGGCGTTGCATCACCTTTTCGCCGAGGTCATCGACAATTCAATGGACGAGGCGCTGGCAGGGCATGCGACCTTCATCGGAGTCGATTTGAGCGCGGACGGCTTTTTGACCGTCATCGACAACGGGCGCGGCATCCCGATTGATCCGCATCCGAAGTTTCCGAAGAAGTCGGCGCTCGAAGTCATCATGTGCACGCTGCACTCGGGCGGCAAGTTCGACTCCAAGGTCTACGAGACCTCGGGCGGCCTGCACGGCGTCGGCATCTCCGTGGTGAACGCCCTCTCCTCGCTGCTCGAGGTCGAGGTCGCGCGCAGCCAGAAGCTCTATCGCATGACGTTCGAGCGCGGCCACCCGAAGGGCAAGCTCGAGGATCTCGGCAAGGTCAACAATCGCCGCGGCACGCGCGTGCGCTTCAAGCCCGACACCGACATCTTCGGCGCCAAGGCCGCGTTCAAGCCGCAGCGCCTGTTCAAGATGACGCGCTCGAAGGCGTATCTGTTCGGCGGCGTCGAGATCCGCTGGAACTGCGCGCCCGAACTGCTCAAGGGCGTCGAGGACGTGCCGGCGGAAGCGACGTTCCACTTCCCCGGTGGCCTCAAGGATTATCTGGCGGCTGCGATCCACGCCGACACGCTGGTGCATCCTGACGTCTTCTCCGGCAAATCGGGCCGCAACGGCGCGCATGGCGCCTGCGAATGGGCCGTGGCCTGGACCGCCGATGCCGACGGCTTCCTCTCCTCCTACACCAATACCGTACCGACGCCGGACGGCGGCACGCACGAATCCGGCCTGCGCAGCGCGCTTCTGCGCGGCCTGAAGGATCACGCCGAGCGCGTCGGCCAGGGCAAGCGTGCGTCGTCCATTACGTCGGAAGACGTGATGGTGGGTGCAGCCGTGATGCTCTCGGTGTTCGTGCGCGAGCCTGAATTCCAGGGTCAGACCAAAGACCGTCTCGCCACCGCGGAAGCGCAGCGCATTGTCGAACAGGCGATGAAGGATCCGTTCGACCATTGGCTGTCGGGCAATCCGAACATGGCCAACAGGCTGCTCGACTTCGTGATCGACCGCGCCGAAGACCGGCTGCGGCGCCGCCAGGAAAAGGAAACCGCGCGCAAGACCGCCGGCAAGAAGCTTCGCCTGCCCGGCAAGCTCGCCGACTGCAGCGATGCGGGCTTGGACGGCTCAGAACTCTTCATCGTCGAGGGCGATTCGGCCGGCGGCAGCGCCAAGCAGGCGCGCGACCGCAAGACCCAGGCCGTGCTGCCGCTGCGCGGCAAGATCCTCAACGTCGCCTCAGCCGGCAAGGACAAGCTGACGGCAAACACGCAGCTCGCCGATCTCGTGCAGGCGATCGGCTGCGGCATGCTTGCGCAGTATCGCGAAGAGGACCTGCGCTACCAGCGCATCATCATCATGACCGACGCCGACGTCGACGGCGCGCACATTGCCTCGCTGCTGATCACCTTCTTCTACCGGCAGATGCCGCGGCTGATCGACGAGGGCCACCTCTTCCTGGCCGTGCCGCCGCTCTACAAGCTGACCAACGGCACGAAGTCGATCTATGCCCGCGACGACGCGCACAAGGCGGCGTTGATCAAGAGCGAGTTCAGCGCCAACGCCAAAGTCGAGGTGAACCGCTTCAAAGGACTCGGCGAGATGATGCCGGCGCAGCTCAAGGAAACAACCATGGATCCCGCCAAGCGCACCATGCTGAAGGTGGTCCTGCTTGCCGACGACCGCGACACCACGGCGGATTCGGTGGAGCGCCTGATGGGAACCAAGGCCGAGGCACGCTTCGCATTCATTTCGGACAAGGCCGAGTTCGCCAATGAGGAATTGCTGGACGTCTGACCCTCAGACGCTGCACCCTCCGCGTCCCCATCAAGAGCCCCGGCGTGATGCCGGGGCTCTTTTGCTTGTGGGGACGACAACCGCCCTTCCCCAACGATCCAGCCAACGATTCGCCTCGACTTCGTGATTCCGGCGCCGCAAGCCGACTCGGCCAACGACTCAGCGGGCCAAGGCTGATGCAGGATTGCCTCGATTTCGGACAAAGCCAGATTTGCTAACCAAAAGTTACCGGGATCAGAAACTCGGAAATTGACGTAACGCACTGGAAATGTAGCATTATTTCAAGCTTCAGCGCGGGTGCTTGGAATCCCTGCCGTGAGGCGTTTCCCGGCGACTGTGCCTGTCCTGCAACAGCATTTCGACGGGAAGCGTCTATAGTCCGGGCATCAGATCACTCGGACTTCAGTGCGCTCGCGCCTGCCAGACAGACCAAAGCTTGGGGATTTAAAATGAAGAAGATTTTGCTCGCACTGACCGCGGTTGCCGCGATGACCGGTTCGGCCTCGGCCGCTGACCTTGCTGCCCGTCCCTACGTGAAGGCCCCGATGCCGGCGCCCGTCGCCAACTGGACCGGCTTCTACATCTTCGGCGGCGGCGGCGGCGGCATCTCGGCCTCCGACCAGCACGTGCAGACCACGGTTGGCGCAGTTCCCCTGACGATCGATCAGCGCCAGGGTGGCTCGGGTTGGTTCGGCACCGTCGGTCTCGGCTACGACTGGCAGTTCAGCGGCACCTGGGTCGCCGGCGTGTTCGCTGACGGTCAGTTTGGCAGCATCCGCGCCACCATCCAGGATCCGATTCTTGGCATCACCGGCAACCAGAAGCTGGAAGACTCCTGGGCCGCCGGTATCCGCCTCGGCTATCTGGTCGCTCCGAACGTTCTCTCCTACGTCAACGGCGGTTACTCCGGCGCTCACTTCGGCCAGACCAACTTCATGACGCTGGCCGGCGTTCCCGCTGGTGTCCATCTCAACAGCTACAACCGCAACGGCTGGTTCATCGGCGGTGGCGTCGAGAACAACCTGAACATCTTCGGCATCCAGTCGCCCGGCTGGTTCATGAAGACCGAGTATCGTTCGGCCTTCTACAATGCGAAGACCCAGGACACCCTCACCGACGTTGGTAATCTTCCGATCGGCACCAGCATCCGCGCCAACAGCTGGAACCAGACGATCTCGACCTCGCTGGTCTACCGCTTCAACTGGACCGGTCCGCTCGTCGCCAAGTACTGATCTGATCTAACCTTTCAGACGTCAAAGCCCCGGCATCGCCCGGGGCTTTTTCGTTTTGCGGTAGCTGCTGATGCCTGCTTTCAGCGATCGGTGCCCGTCTCGGGTTGTAGCCGCAACGCCCTTGGACAATCTTGCACACGGACATGCATCCTCGCTGCGGCCTGCATCAACAGCCATTGTATCCGAACCACAGCTACGGCTAGTCTTCCGGCAAGTTTTCGGGCCGCGGCAATCGTTCATGCCGCGTCGCGACAGAAGCCGACCAATGGGGAGGAATGCATGCGCAGATTTCTGCTGATCGCAGGCCTGTTTGCTCTCGCCGTCGGGCTGCTCTGGATCGGACAGGGCACGGGCACCATCGCCTGGCCGCGATCGAGCTTCATGGTCAACCAGCTGCAATGGGCCGGCTATGGCGCAGCCATGGCCGGCTTCGGGCTGGTACTGATCTGGCAGAGCAACCAATAGAAGAAACCAGGGAATAGCAGCATGACATCCAGTCGTTTCGATCTCCGCGGCAAGGTCGCGATTGTCACGGGAGGCAATGGCGGCATCGGGCTCGGCATGGCCCGCGGCCTCGCCGATGCCGGCGCCAACATCGCCGTGGTCGGACGCAACGAAACCAAATCCGCCGCCGCCGTCGCCGATCTCAGTCAGCGCGGCGTGAAGGCGATCTCGGTTCCCACCGACGTCACCGACAAGGCGGCAGTCGCGGCGATGATCGATCGCGTCGTCGGGGATCTCGGCCGCATCGACATCCTCATCAACAATGCCGGCATGAGCATCCGCAAGCCGCCGCACGAGCTCGAGCTCGACGAGTGGAACAAGGTGATCGACACCAACCTCACCAGCGCCTTCGTGTGCTCGAAGCTGGCCTATCCGGCGCTGAAGGCGTCCGGCAACGGCAAGGTGATCAACATCGGCTCGATGATGTCGATCTTCGGCGCGAGCTTCGCCGCGGCCTATGCAGCGAGCAAGGGCGGCATCGTGCAGTACACGCGTGCCTGCGCCAATGCATGGGCGCCCGACAACATCCAGGTCAACGCCATCCTGCCGGGCTGGATCGACACCGACCTGACCCGCGGTGCGCGGCAGCAGGTCTCGGGGTTGCACGAACGGGTGCTGGCACGCACGCCTGCGGGGCGTTGGGGCGACATCGACGACTTCGCCGGCATCACCGTGTTCCTGGCCTCCTCCGCCTCGAACTTCGTCACCGGCACCGCGATCCCCGTCGACGGCGGGTTCTCGGTGATGGCGTAGGCCTTACGCGAAAAACCTGCACACGAAAAAAGAAGCCCCGGACAATGCCGGGGCTTTTAAATTTGGGCAGTGATCGTCTTTTATAGTTGCTTGGTCGTTCGTTGACGCACTCAGTAACGCGCGATGACCGGCGCGTCGAACTTGTAGCTCGCGCGCACGACGGCCCACTGGATGTCGCGCGGCTTGGCGTCGAAGCTGTAATTGCCCGAGGTGCCGCCAAGTTGATAGGTCTGGCTGGCGAAGGCTGCGTAATTGTACTCGAGGCCGACGATCCAGTTGCGGGTGATGCCGTATTCCCAGCCGGCACCGACGGTCCAGCCATTGGCCCAGTGGGTCTGACCGCCGGAACCGGTGGCCGGGCCGATCGTGTCGGTGACCGACAGACGGTTGTTCACGCCGGCGTAGCCGCCCTTGATGTAGAACAAATTATTCTGCACGGCGAAGCCCGCACGGGCGACGACGGTCGCGAGCACGTTGGCGCGCCAGGAGAACACATCGTTACCCGCACCGAACGCGGTGTTCAAGAACGAGCCCTTGTTGTCCAGGCCGGAGATCGTGCCCTCCATGCCGAACACGTAGTTGTTGGCCTGCCAATTGTAGCCGATCTGGGCGCCGCCCAGGACGCCCGAGTTACGCTGACGGTAACCTTGGCCCGGCACCAGATCGCCGAACGGCGCGCCGATTCCGTTGTTGATGAATTGCTCGTTGGTCCAGGCGCCGCCGACGTGGCCGCCGACATAGAAGCCGGTCCAGTTGAACATCGACTCCATATAGGCCGGCGCCTTCGTGTAGCGCGCGCCGAGATCGGCGGCGGAAGCAGCACCGGTCGAAACCAGAGCCGTCGTGCAGACGAAGGCGGCAATCAATTTGTTACGCATGGTACACCCCGTGTCCTTTGATGGGTGCACGCTCACACGCAGTTCTTACTCAAATTTGAATCAAGAAAGTTAAGACGCCGGATTGGCAAGCAGCGCGGTTTGAATCCGTTTTCGCTGTTGCACGCAGGCAACGCACCGGGTGCGATTTAAGGCGACATTATCCCTACCTGGTCCTTGCACTACTGTGCCGGCGCCGCCTTCGACCGGACATGCTCGGGCCGGACGCCAAGCGCCAGCAGGCGCGCCGGAATACCCTGGAGCCACGGCAGCGCGGTGATGAGGCGCACGATCAGCGGCACTTTCAGTGGCCGATCGCCGCCCTGCAGGGCGCCGCTGATGATGTTGTTCTGCACGACCATCTGCATTCGCTGCGTCATCTTCACCGGGAACTCGCGGCGACGGCGCACGGCATCGAGCTCGTCCTCCGACGGGCAGCCGTGCTGCATCTTGTCCGCCAGCAGGTTTGCGGTCGCGACTGCATCCTGCACGGCGAGATTGACGCCGACGCCGCCGACCGGCGACATCGCATGCGCGGCATCGCCGATGAGAAGCAGGCCCGGTCGCGTCCAGCGCGTCAGACGGTTGATCGCGACGGTGAGCAGCTTGAGATCGTCGAAGCTCTTGACGTCGGCAATGCCACTTTTCAGGATCGGCGCCATGCAAACGACATCGTCGCGCAGCGCCTGCAATCCCCTCGCCTTCACCGCGTCGTATTGTCCCTTGGCGATGACATAGGCACATTGCCAGTAGTCGCCCCGGTCAAAGGTGATCATCATCTTGCCGCGCTCGACGCGCGCGAACAGGTTCTCGCTCTCGTCCGCCTTGCGGCCGACGCGGAACCACAGCACATCCATTGGCGCGCCGATCTCCTCGACCTCGAGACCGGCCCGCTCGCGCACGGTCGAATGCCGGCCGTCACAGGCAATCGTGAGATCGGCTTCGATGTCCACGATGCCGTCCGGCGTCTTCGCCCGCACGCCGGTGATCGTCTCGCCGCGGCGGATCAGGTCGAGGGCTTCCGTGTTCATCATCACCTTCAGCGAGGCGAAGCGCTTGCCGGCCTCACGGAGGAAATTGAGAAAATCCCATTGCGGCATGAAGGCGATGAAGGGGTATTTGGTGCGGAGGCGGCTGAGATCGGCGATACGAACGGGCGTGCCGCCGAACAGGCCGTCCATCTTCTGCAAGCGCTGATGCGGCAACTTCAGGAGGCCGTCGATCAGGCCGAGTTCGTCCATCACCTGGAGCGTCGAGGGATGCACGGTGTCGCCGCGGAAGTCGCGGAAGAAATCCGCGTGCTTCTCCAGCACCACGACATCGATGCCGGCGCGCCCCAGGAGATAGCCGAGCATCATGCCGGCCGGGCCGCCGCCGACGATGCAACAGCGCACTTTTACAGTGGAACCTTGCGGAGCCTGTGACGCATCTGGTTTCACGACGGGTCCCTCGTTTCTGACTTAAGTTTTCTGTGCGATGCAGCAAACAAGATTCATTTGCCGCAATTGCGAATGGCCGTTAGCGTCGCCACACATTACGATTGATTTCAGGAAAGTGCAGTGCGGACTATCCTTATCGTGCTCGGCGTCTGGATCTTGATCAACGCGCTCATCGTCCTGATCATGATTCCGCCGCGCAAGCCGCGGAAGTCGGGTCCGCGGCAGACGGGCGCGCTTGCGCCGGTGCCGATCGACCAGAACGGCTATCCGTTCGAGGAGCAGGAAAAGCCCCTGCGGCACGTCATCGTCTCGATTGCGATGGGCGCGTTCTTCTCGCTGGCTCCGCCCTTGATCGAAGCCGTCGATTCCGTCAAGCGCTTCATCAGGAAGCGCCGCGGGTAGCGGAAGCGTGTGCGACGCCTCCGCCCGCGTCATCAATTGTTGCTGCGGTTGGCGCTGCGGAAGCTCTTGATCTCCGACACGCTGCCGTCGCGATAGGTCAGCTCCACCGAGATGGACTGCGTTGCCGGCGCGAGCTTCATGTAGAGCGGCATGCCGGCGCTGATCGCGCTGGGATCGCGCAGGTCGCAGCCCGGCATCTTCAACACCTGGTTCGGAACGGCGGTGTCGATGCCGATGCGCACCTCGCGGATGGCACAGCGATAGGACACGAGGTGCGTGTAGTAGACCAGCAGCCCGTTGAACTCGCGGAATGACAGCCAGCTCGTCGCGGTCATGTCGAGGATCTTGCGCTGGTCGCGGATCAGCGCGGCCTCGGGATCGAACCTGATCGGGAACGGCCCCTGCATGTCGCCGGACTGGTCGACATAGCGGATCTCGATGGTGCCGGCCACAGCGTCCGGCGGCAATTCGATCGATGGGTTCGGCATCCTCTTGCGCGTGCGCGGGTCGAGCGAATCGATGAAGCCGGTTTCGCGGAAATCGGCGTTGCCGGCCATGCGCCAGGAAATGCCGAGGGTCGGATCGGCGAAGGAGAACACGACGCTCCAGCCGCCATTGTGCCGCGAGAAGCTCGCGATCGGCGCGTTGGTGGTCTCCTCCTTCGGCACGCGCGGCACCGACACCGGCGGCAGCGCCGCGAGCTTCTGCGCCGGCGGATCGGCGGGGCGCGGCGCAGCGGCGACCGTGTCGTTGGCGACGCCGCTAAGGAAGACGTCGTCGACCATCTGATCGAAATAGACCGGTACCTGCCTGTGCTTGACGGTATCGGCCATCTCGCTGACCAGACGGCGCGTCCGCTGCGCCACCTGCACCAGGTTCTCGCCGGGCTGGAGCAGCTCCTTGGCGAAGGTGCGCGTGAACACCGAATTAGGATTGGCGTCGTCGTTGGAGAGGCGGTCGAGCGCGGTCTGGCGCGGGCCTGCGGAGAATACCGAGAACACGCCTTCGGGCAGCTGCACCATCGGGGCAAGCCCGCCACCACCGGAGACGGCGCGGGTGCCCTTGCGCTCGAACGGGTTGTTGCGGCAGGCGTCGAACACCAGGATCGAGGTTCGCGCCTTCTTGTTCTGGAGGCGCTCGACGATGCGGTCGGCCAGGATGGATGCGTCACGCACCAGCTCTTCCTGCCCTTCCGTCGCCGCCGGCACGTCGGTCGGCAGCAGATAGTTCTGGCCGGCGATCTCGAAGCCGTGGCCGGCATAGAAGAAGAACGCGGTGTCGCCGGGCTCGATCGCCCGATCGAACGCGAGCAGCGTCTCGGAAAATTGCTGCCGGCTCTGGTTCTCGGCGACCATCACCGAGAAACCGAGTTGCTTCAGCGTGTCACCCATGGTCCGGGCGTCGTTGACCGCCTTGAGCAGCTTTGGAACGTTCCTGTAGTCGTTGTTGCCGACGACGAGCGCGACGCGCTTCCCGGCATAGGCGGGAAGCGCGAAACCGCTGAGGCCGGCCGCGAGACCAAGCAATGCCAAAATTCTGAAAAGCTGACGCGTCATCGAAAATCCTTCAAGAACGGCCCACGCCGGCTCCCTCGAACGACGGTTCATTGGAACCCCGCCGTTGATGTGATAGTCGGCCCAGCCATACCACCGGTTCAACAGCCCTGAGGACTCAGGTTCCGTGTTCTGGCTATAGTCGACTCCGCCGAAATCTGCTTTTTCTTAGGCAATTCTTGTGGGCAATTCCGCTGGAAGCGAGGGGCAGCCGTGTATCACTGGTGCACCGACGAGGTCGAGCCGCACGACCGCTTCGACTATTGGCGCGAAGTGCGCGCCAAGGGCCTGTTCGGCGTCACCGCCGAACTCGAGCGCGAAGGCCGCGCGGACTTCTTCGGCGAATTCTCGCTACGCCAGCTTGGCGGCGGCGGTCTCGTCGAACTGAAGGCCTCGCACTACACGGTCGAACGCAGCACGTCAGACATCGCCCACGCGCCCGGTGACAGCATCTGCGTCTATCAGCAGCTCGGCAGCGGCGGCTGGTTCGGCGGCATGCGTGGCAGCGACTTCGCGATCGCCAATGGCAGCTTCGCCACCAGCCACACCGACCTGCCTTATCGCACTGCGCCGCTGGGCGCAGGAGGCTTCCACCTGCGGATCCTGAAGATCCCTCTGAGCGGCCTCGCCAGGCAGGACAAGCGCATGCGCGAGCTTGCGCCCCGGACGTTCGACGATCCCAGCCTTGCGCCCCTGCTCGGCGCCTGCTTCGCAGATCTCGGCGAGGCCGCCGCTGACGATGATAGCGCCGCCGATGCGGCTTCCCTCGTCCAGGCTTTGGCCCATCTGGCGCTGATCGAGCGCGGCATCGTGCGGCCCGGCAGCCGCCTCGGGCAGGCCGCGCTGCGGACAGCCCGGCTCTCGCAGGCACGGCGCCTGATCGCGCGCCACCTGCAGGAACCGGATCTAACGCCGATGATGGTCGCCGATCTGCTCGGCATCTCCGTACGTCACCTGCACATGCTGTTCGAAAGCGCGACGAGGAGTTTTTCGCAAACCGTGACGGACGAGCGCCTGAAACACAGCCGCCGTCTGATGCGCGAAGCCCCGGACCGGCTCATCGCCGACATCGCGGCCTCCTGCGGCTTCGACAGCCTGGCGACCTATTATCGGGTCTTCAACGCCGCTTACGGGATGGCCCCCGGCGACTTCCGCGCCCAAGGTCCCGAGCGGCGTTAGCCGACGTTTGGACAGCTCCGGCTGACCGCTGGACTGGGCGGAAAACCGCAGTCGCGCCCGCTATTTGGACGAAAACCTCCGGTTTTTTAGGGCCTTCCCGCGGCTGCTCCATTGACTTTGGCCGATTCCCGCCTATGTTCCGGACGACGCGGCTCGGTATCGAAGAGCGATTCCTGAGCCTGGCGCTTTGTTCGCGTGAGTCAGCACCCCCAGCTTCTTTGAGAGCGCGCCGTTTCGGGGTGGAACGCGACAGCCTTAATCACCCTCGATTCCGAACGGCGGTTTCGACCAGAGGCTCAATGTCCTTTTCAGATCTCGGACTATCCGAAAAAGTCCTCGCCGCAGTCGCGGCTACCGGTTACACCACCCCCGACCCCCATTCAGGAACAGGCGATCCCTCACGTCCTTGCTCGCAAGGACGTGCTCGGCATCGCCCAGACCGGCACCGGCAAGACCGCGGCGTTCGTGCTGCCGATGCTCACCATCCTCGAAAAGGGTCGCGCCCGGGCGCGCATGCCGCGCACCCTGATCCTTGAGCCAACCCGCGAGCTCGCGGCGCAGGTGAAGGAAAACTTCGACCGCTACGGCGCAGGCCAGAAACTCAACGTCGCCCTGCTGATCGGCGGCGTTTCCTTCGGCGACCAGGATGCCAAGTTGACGCGCGGCGTCGACGTGCTGATCGCCACTCCCGGCCGCCTGCTCGACCATACCGAGCGCGGTGGCCTGCTGCTCACCGGCGTCGAGCTGCTCGTCATCGACGAAGCCGACCGCATGCTGGACATGGGCTTCATTCCCGACATCGAGCGCGTCTGCAAGCTCGTCCCGTTCACGCGGCAGACCCTGTTTTTCACCGCGACCATGCCGCCGGAGATTCGGCGAATCACCGAAGCCTTCCTGCACAATCCGCAGAAGGTGGAGGTGTCGAAGCCCGCCACCACCGCTGTCACCGTTACGCAGTGTCAGGTCCCGGCCGGGCGCGAGGTGCATGAGAAGCGCGAGCTGCTTCGCCGACTGCTGCGCGAGGCCAAGGATCTCCAGAACGCGATCATCTTCTGCAATCGCAAGCGCGAGGTCGCCGTCGTTCACAAATCGCTGCAAAAGCACGGCTTCAGCGTCGGCGCGCTGCACGGCGACATGGACCAGTCGGCCCGCACGGCGGCGCTCGAACAGTTCCGCAAGGGCGAGCTGCCCCTCCTGGTCGCATCTGACGTCGCCGCCCGCGGCCTCGACATTCCAGAGGTCAGCCACGTCTTCAATTTCGACGTCCCCCACCATCCCGACGACTATGTTCACCGCGTCGGCCGCACCGGCCGCGCAGGCCGGTCCGGCATGGCGATCTCGCTCGTCACGCCGCTTGACCAGAAGTCGATGGTGGCGATCGAGAAGCTGATCGGCCAGAGCATTCCACGCGCCGAAGGTGATTACGAAGTCCGCACCGATGCTTCCGACGCGGGCGAGCGTCCGCGCGAGCAGCGCGGCCGTGAACGTTCACGCGGCGGACGCGGCAAGCCGCAGCGCGGTCGTGATCGTGAGCGCAGCCACGAGCCGCGCGAACCGCGTGGCGAGGCACAGCCTTCAGCCGAAGCACGGCCCGCTCCCGAGGCAAGGCCCGCTTCCGAAGCAAGGCCCGCACGCGAGGCAAGGCCTCCGCGTGAAGCAAGACTTCCGCGTGAAGCCAAGCCATCATCCGAGCCGCGTGACGGCGCGCGTCAGCAGCAGGCCAATCCGTCGCATGTGCCGTCGATCGGCCGTCCCGAGCCGCGCCGCCAACGCGAGGCCGACAGCGAGCCGGGCGATCACTCGCATCTGCCGGCATTTCTGCTGCGGCCGGTTCGCTCCCCCGCCGGAGCCTGAAGCGCGATGCGCTCCAGGTTTCGGTTGAGATAAAGCTGGTGCGCAATTTTTTGGATGCATTCGGGGACGTATATTTACGGGGCCTTCACGATCGTCCGTTAGCCTACGAACATAATTTAAGAATTTCTGCGGTCGACGGCGCGCCGATCGCTGTGGGGTATGTTTCGTGGTCAAGGTGCTCGACGAACACGAACGCACGATGGCGTTCGCCGAGGTAGCGCTCGGTCAAATCCGATCGCTGCGGCAGACGGCAATTCCCCGCAATTACGAGATCTGGTACGTCTACGCCACCGGCTACAACGCGCCGCTCAACAAGATCATCAACGAGACGCTGGCGCGGAGCGGCAAGCTGACCGAAGCCGATCTCGAGCAGATCTACGAGACCTACCTCTCCCACATCAAGACCACCGACCGCATCGACAAGGTCGGCGCGCGCGTCATCGGCGAGATCGACGACGTCATGAAGGTTCTCGGCGACGCACTCGGGATGTCCGGCTCCTATGACGCCAGCCTGTCGGGCGCGACCGAACAGCTGTCATCGGCAAAGAGCCGCGAGCAGATCAAGTCGATCGTCGAGACGCTGTTGCGTTCGACCAGTGAAATGCGCGAGACCAACAAGGCGCTGGAAGGCCGGCTGACCCTGTCGAAGAGCGAGATCAGCAACCTCCAGCAGAGCCTGGAGGCGATCCGTGCCGAGAGCCTGACCGACCCGCTGACGGGGCTCGGCAACCGCAAATATTTCGATCGCATGATCGGCATGGCCGTGCAAAGCGCACTCGCCTCCGGCGAGCCGCTGTCGCTGCTGCTGGTCGACATCGATCATTTCAAGTCGTTCAACGATTCCTACGGACATCTCACCGGCGACCAGGTACTGCGGCTCGTCGGCGTGTCCCTGAAACAGACCATCAAGGGCCAGGACATCACCGCGCGCTATGGCGGCGAGGAATTTGCGGTCGTGCTGCCCAACACTGCGCTGCGCCAGGCCCTCACCGTGGCCGATCACATCCGCCGCGCGGTGATGGCGAAGGAATTGAAGAAGAAGTCCACCGGCGAAATCCTCGGCCGCGTCACCATCTCCGTCGGCGTCTCCATGCTCAAGCAGGGCGACGACACCGAGGCGCTGATCGAACGGGCGGATGCCTGCCTCTATGCCGCCAAGCGCAACGGCCGCAACCGCGTGATCTGCGAGGCCGATCCGGAATTCGCGGTCGAGACGCACAACCGGGTGGCGTGACGCCGACGCTACGCGACGCCACCCGCGCTTGACATTCCGACCTGACCAACGACATTTTCCTCATCGCTTGACTGCGAGCACCGAGGATTTGTCGCCTTGCCCAACCCGCATGATTTTCACACACCGCAGCCGTCCTACACGAAAGACGAACTGCTGAGATCGAGCGAAGGCGGCTATTTCGGCCCTGGCAACGCGCAATTGCCGGCACCGCCGATGCTGATGATGGATCGCATCACGGAGATCAGCGTGGACGGCGGCGGGTTTGGCAAAGGCCATATCGTCGGCGAACTCGACATCACGCCAGCCCATTGGTTCTTCGATTGCCACTTTCGCGGCGACGCCATGATGCCGGCTTCCCTGGGATTGGACGCAATGTGGCAGATGATCGGCTATTGGCTGGGATGGTCGGGCTCGGCGGGCAAGGGCCGCGCCATCGGCGTCGGCGAGGTGGAGTTCACGGGATCCATCACACCGGACACAGGATGTGTGCGCTATGAGGTCACCATGCGCCAGGTGAGGCGCGGCAGGCTGGTTCTGGGATTTGCCGACGGTCGCGTGCTTGCCGACGGCGTCTGTGTCTTCACGGCCAAGGATATGAGGGTTGGCCTGACGAAGGCCGTGGATTGATCCTCAAGCCCTTCGCTTGGCGCGCTTGCGAGCCGGGCTGTTCTTGCCCGCTTTCCTCGCCGCTTTCGCGGGCTTGGCGACCTTCTTCGCTGGCTGGTTCGCTGGCTTCTTGACCGCCTTCTTCGCCTTCGGCCGCTTCTTCACCTTGGCGCGCCTGGGCGGCGGCGAGCGCCGCCTTCGCCCATTGCGCAAGCTCCGCGGAATCATCGAACAGGCGGGCCGGCAGCTCCCAATAGGAGTTCACCAGCACGGCCTTGGCGCGGGTCGAATACTGGAACGGCTTTGAGCCTTCGGCCTCAAAGTCCGGGATGGTCATCTCGTCGGCGCGGAAAAAAAGGCCGGCGCGCAAGGCCAGTGCGAAGTTGATGCCGTCGGCGGAGATGCCGTAGCCGGAAAACATTTTTCGGATGGCGACGGGGCCGAAATCGGCGAACAGGTCGATCAGGAATTCGCGGTCCATGGCGGGCTCTCTCGTGCCCCCCACGCAGCGCAGCGTGAAACGGTGCGCTGCTGAGCCGGGGCCCAGTCGTCTTGTACTGGTGACCATAGCCTGGGTCCCGACTCTGCGCAGCAGCGCAAGCGCGCTGCAGCGCGCCCGGGACACGAGAGCAACGTGAGAAGACTACCCGTCGATCGTCGCCGGGCGCAGCTCGACCGATTCGCCGCAGCCGCAGGCGGAGATCTGGTTGGGGTTGTTGAAGACGAACTGGGCCTGCATCTTGTCGGCCTTGTAGTCCATCTCGGTGCCGAGCAGGAACAGCACGGCCTTGGGATCGACCAGGATCTTGACGCCCTTGTCCTCGACGACTTCGTCGGTCGGACGGACGTCATGGGCGTATTCGACCGTGTAGGACTGGCCGGCGCAGCCGCCGTTCTTGACGCCGACGCGCAGGCCCACGATCTCGGAATCGGCGCGCTGGGTCAGCTCGGTGATGCGCTGGGCGGCAGCGTCCGTCAGCCGCATCACCTGCGGGCGGGGCCGCCTCGGCTTTGGAGTGGATGCTGGTGTCGAGCCTGACGATATCTGTGTCATGTCAGTGATGTGGTCCGTTGCCGAGCGAATTCAATACCAAGGATCTAACAAGGATCTAAAGCCAAGGTTACGCGTCACCACATATTGAGCACGAGGCGGGCCTCGTCGCTCATACGTTCCGGCGTCCAGGCCGGCTCCCAGATCACCTTGACGTCGACCACGCCGACGCCGGGGACGCTGGCAACCGCGTTCTCGACCATGGTCGGCAGCTCGCCGGCGGCCGGACAGTTCGGCGTCGTCAGCGTCATCTGGACGTCGACCGAGCGATCGTCCTTGATCTCGACCTTGTAGATCAGGCCGAGTTCGTAGATGTCGGCCGGGATTTCCGGATCGAACACGGTCTTGAGCCCGGCGATGATCTCGGTGGTCAAACGTTCGGTCTCCTCAGGCGGCAGTGCCGACCGGGTTTCCATCGGATTGGCTTTGATTTCGGCCGTGTCACTCATGCGAACAAATCCCGCGCCTTCAACAGCGCCTGTGCCAGATGATCGACTTCTTCCCGCGTATTATACATGCCGAACGACGCCCGGCATGTGGCCGTGACGTTGAACCGCTCTAAAAGCGGCATCACGCAATGGGTGCCGGCGCGCACCGCGATGCCCTGGCGATCGATCACGGTGGCGACGTCATGGGCGTGTGCGCCTTTCATCTCGAAGGAGATCACCGGGCCCTTGTCGCGCGCGGTACCGATCAGCCGCAGCGAGTTGATCTCGCGCAGCTTCTCCTGGGCGTAGGTGACGAGATCGTGCTCGTGCGCGGCGATGCGCTCCTTGCCGATTGAATTGACGTAGTCGATGGCAGTACCAAGTCCGACGGCCTCGACGATCGCGGGCGTGCCTGCCTCGAATTTGTGCGGGGGATCGCCGTAGGTGACGACATCGCGCGAGACCTCGCGGATCATCTCGCCGCCGCCGTTAAACGGGCGCATCGCGACGAGGTGGTCGTACTTGGCCCAGAGCACGCCGATGCCGGTCGGACCGTAGACCTTGTGGCCGGTGAAGACATAGAAGTCGCAGCCGATGTCCTGGACATCGACCGGCAGATGCACGGCGCCCTGGCTGCCGTCGACCAGCACGGGAATGCCACGGGCGTGAGCAATCTTCACGACCTCCTTGACCGGGACGATGGTGCCGAGCGCGTTCGACATCTGCGTGATCGCGACCAGCTTGGTCTTCGCCGTCAAGAGCTTCTCGAACTCGTCGATGAGGAAATTGCCCTCGTCGTCGACCGGCGCCCATTTGATCACGGCACCATGGCGTTCCCTGAGGAAATGCCAGGGCACGATGTTGGAGTGGTGCTCCATGATCGAGATGACGATCTCGTCGCCTTCTTTGATGTTCGGCCCGCCCCAAGACGACGCAACCAGGTTGATCGCCTCGGTCGCGTTGCGGGTGAAGATCACTTCCTCGGTCCGCGGCGCATTGATGAACTGCGCCACCTTGGTGCGGCCGCCCTCGTAGGCCTCGGTCGCGGCGTTGGCGAGGTAATGCAGGCCGCGATGCACGTTGGCGTATTCGCTGGTGTAGGCCTGCGTCATGCGGTCGAGCACGGCGCTCGGTTTCTGCGCCGAGGCGGCGTTGTCGAGATAGACCAGCGGCTTGCCGTAGATCTGCATGGCCAGCGCCGGAAAATCCTGGCGCACACGCGCAACGTCATAGGCACCGTTCTTGACTGCGGGATGCGTGCTCATTGGCGCCGCTCCAGCCAGCGCTCGGCAATGCCGATCACATGCTCGCGCAGATTATCATCGGCGATCTGCTCGATCGCCTCGCCGACGAAAGCCTGGATCAGCAGCGCCTGGGCCTGCTTCTCCGGCAGGCCGCGCGCCTTCAGATAGAACAAGAGATTGTCGTCAAGCGCGCCGGCGGTGGCGCCGTGACCGCAGGAGACGTCGTCAGCGAAGATCTCGAGCTCGGGCTTGTTGTCGGCTTCCGCCTCGTCCGAGAGCAGCAGCGCACGGATCATCATCTTGCCGTCAGTCTTCTGCGCATCGGGACGGACGATGATACGCCCCTGAAACACCGAGTGCGCACGGTCGTCGATCACGGCGCGAAAAACTTCGCGACTGAAGCAGTTCGGCACGGCATGGTCGACGACCAGCGTGGTGTCGCCATGTTCGGTTCTTCTGCAACAGGTTCACGCCGTTGACCGAGAGCTCGCTGCCCTCGCCCGCCAGCGTGACGAAGCCCTGGAGGCGGCTGACCGCAGCACCGGTGGTCATGTTGAAGAAGTTGAGCTTTGTATGCGCGCCAACAGTGACGAATTGCGAGGTGATGTTCACCGCATCCGGCGAATCGTCCATCAGGCGGATATGCGCGAGGTCGGTGTTGTCGCCGACCGAGAGGATGACGGCATCGTTGACCTGGTAAGCCTTAGCGCCGGCCGCGACAAAGCTCTCGATGATGGTGGCGCGAGCGCCCTTCCCGACCGCGACCTGCGAGCGGGTGAATACCGATGCCGAAGCAGCGGTCGCGATGTGAATGATCTGGATCGGCGCGGACAGCTGCGCGCCGTCGGCGATATCAAGCACGACACCGTCGGTGGCCATCGCCGCGTTCAGCGCGATCACGGCATCGGTGGCCGCAGTCTTCAACAGACCGGAATCCTTCTCCAGCGTCTCCCGCAAGGTCTTGAAGCCCGCCTCGGAGGCGAGCGCCTTGACGTCGGAGAGATCGGGCGCGAACACACCGTCGACCAGCACCAGCTTGCGGGCGCCGGCGATCGCATGCGCTTTCACCGCGTCCGCGGCGCGCTTCAACGCAGCCGCATCGGGCGAAGCCGCAAGCGGAAGCACCTCGCCGACCAGCGCACGCAGATCGGTGTACTTCCATTCCTCGATCCGGCGGTGCGGCAGGCCGAGACGTTCATAGGTCTCGAACGCCTCGCGGCGCGCCGCGATCACAGAAGGCGAACCCGGCAGGCGGCCTTCGGCGCTGGCGAACAGATCGCTCACCGCACGGCCGTTTCCGGTCTTTGCCACAGCAACGTTCATCTCAAACAATCCTTACGCGGCGTCCTCGAACTGGGCGTAGCCGGACGCTTCCAGCTCCAGCGCCAGTTCCTTGCCGCCGCTCTTCACGACGCGGCCATTCGACATCACGTGCACGACGTCGGGCACGATGTAGTTCAGCAGCCGCTGATAATGGGTGATGACGACCATCGCGCGCTTGGGGGAGTGCAGCGCGTTGACGCCGTCGGCTGCGATGCGCAGCGCGTCGATGTCGAGGCCTGAATCCATCTCGTCGAGGATGCACAGGCTCGGCTCGAACAGCGCCATCTGCAGCACCTCGTTGCGCTTCTTCTCGCCGCCGGAGAAGCCGACATTGACGCCGCGCTTGAGCATGTCCTGCGGGATGTTGAGCGACTTCGAGACTTCGCGAACCTTCTTCAAGAAGTCAGGCGTCGAATATTCGCTCTCGCCGCGCGCCTTGCGCTGCGCATTCAGCGCGGTGCGCAGGAAATTCATGGTGGAGACGCCGGGAATCTCGACCGGATACTGGAACGCCAGGAACACGCCCTTGGCGGCGCGCTCGTTGGGGGCCATCGCGAGCAGGTCTTCGCCCTTGAACAGGATCTCGCCGTCGGTGACCTCGTAACCGGGCTTGCCGGCGATGACGTGGGACAGCGTCGACTTGCCGGAGCCGTTCGGCCCCATGATCGCGTGGATCTCGCCCTCGTTCACGGTCAGCGTCAGCCCGTGGAGGATCTCACGCTCCTCGACACGAACCTTGAGGTCTTTCACTTCAAGCAAAGCCATCTTGGTGTCCAGTTTATTCAAATGATGCATAGGGCGCGATGCGCGCACCGCGAGGGTCGGAGTTAGCCGACCGATCCTTCGAGCGAGATCGAGATCAGCTTCTGCGCTTCCACCGCGAATTCCATCGGCAGCTGCTGAAGCACGTCCTTGACGAAACCGTTGACGACGAGGCCAACCGCCTCCTCCTGCGTGAGGCCGCGCTGGATGCAATAGAACAGCACGTCCTCGGAGATCTTCGATGTGGTGGCCTCGTGCTCGAACGTCGCCGACGAGTTCTTGGCTTCGATATACGGCACGGTGTGCGCGCCGCATTTGTCGCCGATCAGCAGGGAATCGCAGGCCGTGAAGTTGCGCGCGCCGGTCGCCTTGCGATGCGCCGTGACGAGCCCACGATAGGTGTTCTGCGACTTGCCGGCGGCGATGCCCTTGGAGATGATCCGGCTCGACGTGTTCTTGCCGAGGTGGATCATCTTGGTGCCGGAGTCGACCTGCTGATAACCGTTGGAGATCGCGATCGAATAGAATTCGCCGCTGGAATTGTCGCCGCGCAGAATGCAGCTTGGATACTTCCAGGTGATCGCGGATCCGGTCTCGACCTGAGTCCAGGAAATCTTGGAGCGGTCGCCGCGGCAGTCGCCACGCTTGGTGACGAAATTGTAGATGCCGCCCTTGCCTTCCGAATTGCCGGGATACCAGTTCTGCACCGTCGAATATTTGATCTCGGCGTCGTCGTGCGTGACGAGCTCGACCACGGCGGCGTGCAACTGGTTCTCGTCGCGCTGCGGCGCGGTGCAGCCCTCGAGGTAGGAGACGTAGGAGCCCTTGTCGGCGATGATCAGCGTGCGCTCGAACTGGCCGGTGTTGCGCTCGTTGATGCGGAAGTAAGTGGACAGCTCCATCGGGCAACGGACGCCCGGCGGCACATAGACGAACGAGCCGTCCGAAAACACCGCCGAGTTCAGCGTCGCGTAGAAATTGTCCGACGTCGGCACCACGGAGCCGAGATATTTCTGCACCAGCTCGGGATGCTCGCGGATCGCCTCCGAGATCGGCATGAAGATCACGCCGGCCTTCTTCAGCTCAGCCTGGAACGTGGTCGCAACCGACACCGAATCGAAGACCGCGTCGACCGCGATCTTGCGCCTGTTAGGATCCTGATCGCCGGGCTTGGGCTCGACGCCTTCGAGCATCGCGACTTCACGCAGGGGAATGCCGAGCTTCTCGTAGGTCTTCAGAATCTCCGGATCGATCTCGTCGAGCGAACTGATCGTCTTCTTCGGCTTCGGCGCCGAATAGTAATAGAGGTCCTGGAAGTCGATCTTGGGATAGTCGACGCGCGCCCAGGTCGGCTCGGTCATGGTCAGCGCCAGCGCCGATAGGCCTCAAGCCGCCACTGGAGCATCCAGGCGGGTTCGTTCTTCTTCTCGGAGATGAACTTGACGGTCTCTTCCGACAGCCCCTTTGGGGCCTTGTCGGACTCGATCAGGGTCTCAAACCCATAACGATACTGATCGACGTCGATGCGCTTCACGCGCTCGACCGTCTCTTGCACGGCTGGCATTCTATCCTCCGCTCGCGGTTTCAAGGACCGCGGTGGATCATCAAACTCGGACGACTATTACGATGTTTCTTGGCGAGACGCACGCGCTTAGAACCGTTCAAGCTGTGTTTCGTCGCTTATCCCTTAAGTAGGGTATTACCGAGCTTTCGCCAAGCCTCTAACGCCCTGTTGATGTCATCCGGTCCCGTAGACCAGCCCAGACTGAGACGCACCGCTCCCTGGGCGATGGCAGCATCATACCCCATTGCCGACAGCACGTGAGACGGCTGCACCTTGCCCGAGGAACAGGCTGAGCCCGAGGATACCGCCACGCCTTCCAGGTCGAAGCCGATCACCGCGGTCTCGGCCTTCAGGCCGGGGGCCGTGAAGAGAACGGTATTTGGCAGCCGCTCAACGTCGTTTGAGAAGACGATCGCGCCCGTGACCCTGCGGATGCCATTTTCCAAGCGATCCCTGAGGGTTACCATCCGCTCCGCATCCTCCGGCAAAGCCTGAAGGGCGATCCTCACCGCTGCTCCGAAGCCGGCAATGCCGGCGACATTCTCGGTTCCCGCGCGCCGGTTGAGCTCCTGCCCGCCACCCCGCAGCACCGGTTCCAGTCCGGCCACTCCGTCGGCCACGACCAGCGCGCCGACGCCCTTGGGGCCGCCGATCTTGTGCGCAGAAAAGGTCGCAAGATCCGTACCGATAGCCTTGATATCAAAAGGGATTTTTCCAAGGGCCTGGATTGCATCGACATGCAGGAGGCCCCTCGCCTCGTGAACGATCGCCGCGGCCTCGGCGACCGGCTGGAGCGCGCCCGTCTCGTTGTTGGCCGCCATGATGGAAACCAGCGCCGGCGGGCCGTCACTGAGCAGCGCCTTCAAATGGTCGAGGTCGATCACGCCGGACCGCATGACCCGGATCTGACCGATCTCACCGGCCGGGAACCGTCCGCCTGTCAGCACCGAAGCATGTTCTATGGCCGAGACCAGCAGGCGCTCGACAGGCCGGCCAGACGGCCCCCGCAGGCCCGGCGACAGCGCCAGCGCGTTGGCCTCGGTTCCTGCGGAGGTGAAGACGACGTTCCGCGGCTGCGCGCCTAGGGCAGCCGCAAGCGTGGTCCGCGCCTCCTCGACCAACCGGCGCGCCTCCCGCCCCTCGGCATGGACCGAAGATGGATTGCCGATCAGTTCGTAGGCTGCGAGCATTGCGCTTCGCGCCTCTGCGCGGAGCGGCGTGGTCGCATTCCAGTCGAGGTAAATACGACTCGGCATGAAGTATTATGTTACCATGCGGGTTGGTTGCTTCGCCCGCGCTGGTACCCGACATGGGGCCCCATGGAGCACTTGGCAATCTCGATTCCGAATCCCCATCGCGCGATGGCTCCGCCATGACGCGCTAACACCTTGAGCTCATTGGGCGATGTTCAAGATGCTTGCTTTTTGACCCTCGCCTCATGCTAGAACGCGCGCGTCAGTTCACCGCGCGCCGCTCGCGCATCATCCGAGGGCGCCCCGCTCCATACTTCCATTCGCGCTTCCGTCGGCGTCGCTGCCGATGAGGCTACAATCGGTTGATTGCTGAAGAGCGTCTTCAAGAGATCAATCAAGAGATCATCCATGCCCGAAGTTATTTTCACCGGCCCTGCTGGCCGTCTCGAAGGCCGCTATCACCCGGCCAAGCAGAAGAACGCACCGATCGCGATGGTCCTGCATCCGCACCCGCAGTTTCACGGCACGATGAATCATCAGATCATCTACCAGTGCTACTACGCGTTCGCGCATCGCGGCTTCTCGGTGCTGCGCTTCAACTTCCGTGGCGTCGGACGCAGCCAGGGCTCGTTCGACCACGGCACCGGCGAGTTGTCGGATGCGGCCGCGGCGCTCGACTGGGCGCAGACCATCAATCCCGAAGCGCGCGCCTGCTGGGTTGCCGGCTTCTCCTTCGGCGCCTGGATCGGTATGCAGCTGCTGATGCGCCGCCCCGAGGTCGAGGGCTTCATCTCGATCGCGCCGCCTGCCAACCTCTACGACTTCTCGTTCCTCGCGCCCTGCCCGTCCTCGGGCCTGATCGTGCATGGCGAGAAGGACGCGGTGGTTCCGCCTAAGGACGTCAACACGCTGGTCGAGAAGCTGAAGACGCAGAAGGGCATCGTGATCGACCAGCAGGTCATCCCCGGCGCCAACCATTTCTTCGACGCCAAGCTCGAGCCGCTGATGGAAACCATCACGGCCTATCTCGACATGCGCCTCGCCAACGTGCGCTAAGGCCTCAAATGGGCTCGTTCCTCGCCCTGCTGCGTGCCGTGAATGTCGGCGGCACCGGCAAGCTGCCGATGAGCGAGCTCAAGACGATGTGTGAGGAGCTCGGCTTCGACGCCGTGCGCACCTACATCGCCAGCGGCAACGTGGTTTTTAACAGCCGCAAATCGGAATCCGCGATCAAGGCCGCGCTGGAAAGGCGACTGCACGCCTACGCCGGCGCGCCGGTCGGCGTCCTCGTGCGCAGCGGCGCCGAGATGGCAGAGGTCGCTGCTCAAAATCCGTTTCCGAAAATGGCGCCTAACCGCACCGTCGCGATCTTTCTCGACAAGGCGCCGCCCGCAGATACGCTCGCCGGCGTTCGCGGTCAGAAGGATGAAGAGGTCAAGCTCGGCCGCCGCGAGATCTATGTGCACTATGGCGATGGCATGGCGTCGTCAAAACTCGTCATCCCCGCCGCGAAGACCGGCACAGCGCGCAACATGAACACGATCGCAACGCTGGCGAAGATGGCCGCGGAGCTGTGACGGCTCAAGCCAGCTTGAGCGCGACGATTCCCATCAAGACGAGCGCGATGCCCGCAAGCTTCATCGCGCTCAAGGTCTCGCCGAACAGCACGACGCCCATGATGAAAGTGCCGGCTGCGCCGATGCCGGTCCAGACCGAATAGGCGACGCCGACCTCGAGCACCTTCAGGGCGCGCCCGAGCAGGACAACGAAGGCTGCGAGCAGCACGAGCGAGACGATGCTCCAGCCAACGCGCGTGTAGCCCTCCGCATATTTCATCGAGATCGCCCAGCCGACGTCCAGCACGCCGGCGATTACCAGCATGAGCCATGCCAATGACGATGACATCGGCGTGCGCTCAGGCCGCAAGCTTGAGCAGATGCGCATCATGACGCACGAGGAAGGCGCGCAGCAATTGCGGATAGTCCGCGCCGACCGCGGTGCGAACGCTCGGACGGCTCGCCAGCGCGGCGCGCCACGCCCTCACCTTCGGCAGATCCTTGAAGATGCCGAGTTCGGTCAGCTCATCGAACACGTCGAAATAACGAAAGACAGGTGCGAACACCGCATCGACGAGGGTGAACGCATCGCCGGCGAAGAATGGGCCTGCGCCTAGCGCGGCCTCGACACGCGCGAACTTTGTCACGAGCGCCTGGCGCTTGGCTTCGAATGTTGCCGGATCGGTCGTCGTCTCCAGACCCCAGACGTCACCGAGGGTCGCTGAACCGAACTCCATCCACGCACGGTGCTCAGCGCGCGTCAGTGCCTCCGCCGGATGCAACGCGACGCCGCCTTGCGTCTCCTCGATGTACTCGCAGATCACATTGCTTTCGAACAGCGCGACCTCGCCCTTGTCGGTCGTCACCACCAGCACCGGCACCTTGCCGAGCGGCGACAGCTTCAAGAACCAATCGGGCTTGTTGGCGAGATCGATATCGACCCGCTCGAACGGCACGCCCTTCTCTTTCAGCGCAATCACCGCGCGCTGCACGTAGGGACAAAGCGTGTGGCTGATCAGTTTGAGCGAAGCGGTCATGGCAACGATCCCGGCAGTTGAATGCAATTGCATCCAAGATAGATGCATTTGCATGCACCCGTCAAGTTCAATGCATTTGCATCAACCGCCTGTGAGATCAGGGCCGCGCGATCACCCCGCCGGTCATCGGCATCGGCACACCGGTGGTAGCCGGATAGGACAGCGGCAAGCCCTTCAAACCGCGCGCGGCGAGGAAGCCGAAGGCCTGCGCCTCGATGGCGTCGGAAGCCCAGCCGAGCGCCTCGGCGGCCTCGACAGTCGCGGACCCGACACGCTCCCGCAGCATCTGGAGCATGGTCCGGTTGCGGGCGCCGCCGCCGCAGACGATCCAGCTCCGCGGCCTTCGTGGCAGCAGGGGGATGACGCGGGCGATCGCCGCGGCGGTGAAGGCGGTCAGCGTCGCGGCGCCGTCGGCCGGCACCACCTCGCCAAGCTTCAGCGCGGCAAAGTCGTTGCGGTCGAGCGATTTCGGCGGCGGGCTTGCGAAGAACGGCAGCTCCAGCGCCCGCGCGATCCAGGCTTCATCCACCTTGCCGAGTGCGGCGAACTTTCCTTCGGCGTCGAACGCCTGGTTCATGGTGCGGTACATGAAATCGTCGAGCAGCGCGTTGCCGGGCCCGGTATCGCAGGCCATCAGCGTATCGTTGCCGTCGATATAGGTGATGTTGGAGACGCCGCCGATATTGACCACCACGATCGGCCCCTCACGGTCCAGCGAGTTGGCGAGCGCCCGATGATAGACCGGCACGAATGGCGCGCCCTGCCCGCCGGCCTCGACGTCGGCGGCGCGGAAATCATGCATCACGGGAATATGGATTGCCCTGGCCAGCGCCGGCGCATCGCCGATCTGCACCGTCAGCCGCTTCTCGGGGCGGTGCAGCACGGTCTGGCCGTGGAATCCGACGATGTCGATGTCTTCCGGTTTCATCCGGTTCTGGGCGATGAAGGCGGCCACTGCCTCGGCGTGCACGAGCGTCACCGCGCGCTCGGCCTCGGCCAGAATTCCCGGCCGGGCATCGCGTTGCGCCAGGTGCACGGCCTCGCTCAGCGCCTGGCGCAGCAAATTGCGCTCCGCCGGGCTATAGGGCCGGTAGCCGGACGGCCCGAACGCCTTCACTTGCTTTCCGTCGGTTTCGATCAGCGCGACATCCACCCCGTCCAGCGAGGTGCCGCTCATCAAACCAAGTGCCGTCAACATCATGGATCAGCGTCCTCAAGAGAACCCCTCCGGCATGCCGATCTTGTGCCTGAGGGACACATCTTATAATGCCACAGGCCAAAGTGGCGGGCGGCAATCGAGTTCCCAAGTAGATCCTTAAATTGCCCCCAAAACAGTAAACCAAGAATTGTCAGGCACGCCGACAAATGACTGCATTCAAATCGGATTTCCTCAATACCCTGCAGGAACGTGGATTCATCCACCAGTGCTCCGATTTTGAGGGGCTGGACGCGCTCGCGGCCAAGGGCGAGGCGACGGCTTATGTCGGCTACGATTGCACCGCCCCCTCCCTGCACATCGGCAACTACCTGACCATGATGATGCTGCACTGGCTGCAGCAGTCCGGCAACAAGCCGATCACGCTGATGGGCGGCGGCACCACCATGGTCGGCGACCCCTCCGGCAAGGACGAGACGCGTGCGATCCGCACCGTCGCCGAGATCGAGGCCAACAAAGCCTCGATCCGCGGCGTGTTCGCAAAGGTGCTGCGCTATGGCGACGGCAAGAGCGACGCCATCATGCTCGACAATGCCGAGTGGCTGACCAAGCTCAACTGGATCGAGATGCTGCGCGACGTCGGCCGGCACTTCTCGGTCAACCGTATGCTGACGATGGACTCCGTGCGGCTCCGCCTCGAGCGCGAGCAGGAGATGAGCTTCATCGAATTCAACTACATGATCTGCCAGGCTTACGATTACGTCGAGCTCGCCAGACGCACCGGCTGCAGCTTGCAGATGGGCGGCTCGGACCAGTGGGGCAACATCATCATGGGCGTCGATCTCGGCCGCCGGATGGGCACCCACCAATTGTTCGCGCTGACGACGCCGCTGCTGACGACGGCGTCGGGCGCCAAGATGGGCAAGACCGCGCAAGGCGCGGTCTGGCTCAACGCCGACCAGTTCTCGCCGTATGATTTCTGGCAGTACTGGCGCAACACCGAGGATGCCGACGTCGGCAAATTCCTGAAACTGTTCACGACGCTGCCGATCAGCGAGATCAGGAAGCTCGAAGCGCTTGGCGGCTCCGAGATCAACGAGGCCAAGAAGGTGCTCGCCACCGAGGCGACCGCGCTCTTGCATGGCCGCGACGCAGCGAACGAGGCGGCTGAGACCGCGCGCCGCACCTTCGAGGAAGGCGCGCTGTCCGAGAGCCTGCCGACCGTGGAAATTCCGCGCGGCGAGTTCGATGCCGGCCTCGGCGTGCTCAACGCCTTCGTCAAGGCGGGCCTCGTTGCTTCCAACGGCGAAGCACGGCGCCAGATCAAGGGCGGCGGCCTGCGCGTGAATGACGAGCCCGTCACCGACGAAAAGATGGCGCTCTCAGTGGCCAACCTGACGCCGGAGGGCGTGGTCAAGCTGTCGTTCGGCAAGAAGAAGCACATCCTCATCAGGCCTGCATAGGCGTATGAGCTTTTCGCTGCTTGTCAGGGCGCGCCGAAGCGCGCTCCCTGACTGGCAATGAACCAGAACACGCCCAGGGAACGGTCCAAGGAACAGTCCAAGCAAGCGACCAGGGAACGCGTCACGGCGACGCCGCAGGGCGTCGCGCGCACCGCGCTGGTGGTGCTCGCGCTCTGCTTCACGCTCGCCGTGCTCGGCCGCGGCCTCAGCGAAAGCTTCACCGTCTTCCTGAAGCCGATCTCGGAAAACTTCGGCTGGGATCGCGCCCAGGTCGTCTCGATCTATTCGCTGACCTGGCTCGTTAGCGGACTGACTGCACCGCTGGTCGGGCGCCTGTTCGATCATTCCGGACCGCGCATCGTCTATGCGCTCGGGCTGTTGCTGCTCGGCTCGGCCTTCCTGATCGCGAGCCATGCGCAGTCGCTCTGGCAATTCCAGCTCTCGATTGGATTGTGCGTCGGCATCGGCGTCGCCTTCATCGGCAACGTGCCGAACTCGATTCTGCTGGGCCGCTGGTTCGGCCCAAAACTGCCGACTGCGATGGCGGTCGTCTATTCGGCCATGGGTGGCGGCGTGCTGGCGCTGCTGCCGGCTTCGCAGCTTTTGATCGATCATCTCGGCTGGCGCGAAACCTACCAGCTGTTCGGCTTCGTCACGCTCGGCCTGCTGGTGCCGCTCATGCTGCTGCCATGGCGGCTGTTCGCCTCAGGCTCGCCGCAAATCGCGAAGAAGACCGATCCGGATTTCGTCGATCACGGCTGGACGCTTCCGAGCGCAATGCGCCATCACGCCTTCTGGGCGCTGTTCTCGACATTCTTCTTCACTGCCGTCGGCATGTATGCGATCGCCGCGCAGATCGTGGCCTATCTGATCGATGCCGGCTTTCCGCCGCTCCAGGCCCGCGACCGCCTGGGGCTTTTCCGGCGTCGTGCTGGTGTTCGGCATGCTCGGCGTCTCCGCGCTCGACGGGCTGATCGGGCGTAGGCCGTCGGTGCTGCTGAGCTACGCGATCTCGATCCTCGGCATCTTCCTGCTGTGGCTGTTGCAGTACACCCCCAACATCATTGTGCTCTCCGGTTTCGTCGTCTGCTTCGGCAGCATGATGGGCTCGCGTGGACCGCTGATCACGGCAACCGCGATGAAGATTTTTCGGGGTAAGCGTGTCGGCACCATCTTCGGCACGATCTCGATCGGCAGCGGCCTCGGTTCGGCGTTCGGCTCCTGGAGCGGCGGCCTGATCCATGACGTTACCCATGGCTACAACGCGCTGCTCGCTTTCGCACTTGCGAGCGTGGTGCTCGGGATGATCCCGTTCCTGGTCGTGCCCGCCTTGCGGCGGTAGGTCTCCTCGACGTAACCTGCATCCCTCGATGTCACCGGGAAATTACGTACGACTCACGAGGCTACGCGTGAAAAAAATTCGGCGCAACCGGAGTGAAGCGGCAAACTGCGGTGTTTTGTCCTACATGACGAAAATGTCAGCGCGGAATCGATCCCGGGTGGCTTGCGAGGCGGAACTGAATACGTTCCAAGTCGCGCATTGGATGGAGGGACAAACCAATGAACTTTGCCTATCTCAATCGCTTTCAACCGGTTCTCTTGAGCCTGTTTCGCTTCGTCACCGGCCTCTTGCTGTTCCAGTACGGGATCGCCAAACTGTTCAAGTTTCCGGTGCTGCCCTACTTCGCGAACATCCCGCCGATCATCTACGCGGCCGGTACGATCGAGCTCGTGCTTGGCGCGCTCTTGATGCTCGGCCTGTTCACCCGCCTCGCGGCATTCATTCTCTCGGGTGAAATGGCCTTCGCCTACTTCATGGGCCATATGTTCAAGGGCGAAACGCCGGTGTTCCTGCCGCTGCTCAATGGCGGCACCGCGGCGATCCTGTTCTGCTTCGCCTGCCTCTACCTCTCGGCAGCCGGCGGCGGATCGGTCAGCGTCGATGCGGCAATAGGCAAGGAAAGCGATTCGACCGGCGGCGCATTCGCACGGCGCTAAGGCTCCTAGTTATCTCGCAAGCAAGTCGGTACCGGCGGATTTGCCGGTGCCGGCTCAGCGCGTCCCCAGCACGTTCCAGATCAGAACGAGGGCCGCCACGAGCAGCAAGGACATGATGATGCGGTGAACGAATCGGTTCATCGGCCGTCCTGCCAATCTCGATCACCACCAAAGTCTGAGAACGATATCCTTCCGCAAAAATACGGGTGCACGGCGATGCATGGCGTTTTGCCTGCACGCTTGCGCATAAGGTTGCGCAGCGGCTGTCCCGCAGCGGGTCGAGGCATAGCTATGTTCATGAATGGTAAGAACTTCATGCTACTGATGCGAGCAATAACAACCATTTCGTAGAGGCTGCGATGAAGCTGCTGAGCCATCTGAAGATCCGCACCAAGCTTACCAGCATGGTCTGCCTCGCGGCTCTCACAATCACCGCCATCATCGCGGTATCGGCCTTCCTCAGCAAGAGCCGCATGATGGAAGACCGGGTCCAGCAGATGAAGACAGCGGTCGACATCCTCTACACCCTTGCCCAGTCGGTCCAGGACGACGTCACCGCCGGCAAGCTGACGCAGGCCGAAGCAAAGGCCCAGTTCCACATGCGCGGACGGCGCATGACATTCAACGGTAACCAGGGCTACCCGGTGGTCTATAACGCCGATACCTCGATCCTGGTGAACGGCGCGAACCAGCAGCTCGAAGGCAAGATCACGGGTGCAAAGGACTCCAACGGTGTCCTCATCGCAGATGCGATCATAAGTGCCGGCAACCAGACTGCTCAGGGCGGCGTAACCTCATATCTCTACCCCCGCCCCGGCCAGACGGAGCCCGTCCGCAAGACCGTTTTCACGCGCAAGTTTGCGCCCTGGAACGCGACGATCAGCTACGGCCTCTATGTCGACGACATCGACGCCGACGTCCGCGCGCTGACGCTCGAGCTTGCCGGGATCGGCGCTGGCCTGATGCTGCTGATGGCGACCCTGTCCTGGCTGATCGCCCGCGACGTGCTGAGCGCGCTCGACCGCCAGAAGACCCGCATGCAGGAGATTTCTGAAGGCGCCATCGACAAGCCAGTCGAGGAAACCGGTCGCGGCGATGAGATCGGCCGCATGGCCGAGACCCTCGAAGTGCTCAGGCAGACCGCGCTGACAGCGCGTAACCTGGAGGCCGAGCAGGTCGCCACCAAGACCCGCAGCGAGCAGGAGAAGCGCGATGCGCTGATCTCGCTTGCCGACCGGTTCGATGCCTCCGTCGGCCAGCTCGTCGGCCTGATGGCCTCGGGCTCCGGCGAACTGGAGGTCACCGCCAAGTCGATGTCGTCGACCGCGGAAGGCACCAACCGCCGCGCCGCCGTGGTCGGCTCGGCCGCCACCGAAGCCAGCCAGCGCGTTCAGACGGTCGCGGCCGCTGCCGAAGAACTCTCCTCCTCCATCACCGAGATCAGCCGTCAGGTCGCGCAATCCGCCGAGGTCACCGGCCGCGCCGTGGACAGCGCACGCCGCACCGACACCATCGTGCGCGCCCTCTCGGACGGTGCCCAGCAGATCGAACATGTCGCCGAGCTGATCTCCAGCATCGCGGCGCAGACCAATCTGCTCGCGCTCAACGCCACCATCGAGGCCGCGCGCGCCGGTGAAGCCGGCCGCGGCTTTGCCGTCGTCGCCTCCGAGGTGAAATCGCTGGCGAGCCAGACCGCGGAAGCGACCCGCGAGATTGGTGACAAGATCGCGCAGATCCAGGGCGCGACCAAGGAGGCCGTGGACGCCATCGGTGGCATCACCGCCACCATCGAGGAAGTCAGCCGGATCGCGACCTCGATCGGGGCCGCGATCGAAGAGCAAGGCGCCGCCACCGCCGAGATCGCCCGCAGCGTTTCGCAGACCGCCGAGGCGACCCAGGAAGTCACCACCAATATCGGCGGCGTCAGCACGGCAGCGAACGAGACCGGCAATGCCGCAGGCATGGTGCTCGCAGCCGCCTCGAACCTCTCCAAGCAGGCCGAGCAGCTCTCCGGCGAAGTCGGGACGTTCCTGGCCGGCGTGCGCGCGGCGTAGGCTGACTCGGCGGTGGCCCGACCTGATCGCACTCGGCGAATCAGCCCAGCGCGCTATCGCCGCGCGATGCTGCAGCCGCTCGATAGTTGACGCGGCGATCCGGTCGAACCATCGTGCGATTGCGAGGGGAATTCCTCGAACGGCGTGTTCTGCTTGCCGGTGTTGAACTCGAAGATCTTTCGGAACACGCCCGGCACCATGGCCGAGACCGGATTGACGCGCATCACGGGCGCGGCCGGCGTGCCGACGACCTCGTAGGTTACGCCGATCAGTCCCTCTTTATCGCCACCACCCAGGAACAGCCCGAGTACCGGAATCTGTCCGAACATGTTGTTCAACCCGTACATCGGCACGAAGGTGCCGCTCATGCACACCTGGTTGCCGGGAAAGTCGATCGAGCCCTCGATGGTGGCGCCGACCATCGGACCCTTGACCACGCCGTCGCGGATCGTGAGCGCGCCGTTCTGCCGCGTGAACTCCGCGCGCAACGCCGTGAAGGCCACGCCGCTCTGCGCGCCGTTGGCCGCGCCCGCCGCGACGCGATCGAGCTGTTCCATTCCCTTGACCGAGAAGTCGCGCACGTTGATCAGGCCTTCTCTTGTCGTAGGCTCTGACGTCGGCGGCTCCATCGCCACCACCATCTGGCCGCCGAAGACCTTGTTGGTGGTGTCGGTGAAGCGCAGGAAGCTGCCGGCATCGTTGGTCTGGAGATAGATCACCTCACGGTTGCCCTGGGCGCGACCGCCGCGCAAATCGGCCGCCACGGGAGTGTCTTTTCCGATCCTGCCGCTCAGCGTGAAGGCTTTGACCGCGCCGCTGCGGCGCGACATCTTGGCGTCGACGCTGCGCATCGCCTCGCCGTTGAAACCCATGACGGCGCCGAGCTTCACGTCGATGTCGAAATCGACGTTCTTCGTCTTGCTCTTGGCATCGTCCTTGGAATTGCCTGAGATCGCCGACTTCAGGAAGCCGCGGCCGTCGAATACGTCGCCGCGCATCGTGCCCTTGATCACGCCGTCCTGGCCTCGCTCCACCTTCAGCGACGCCTTGTCGCCGTCGGAGGGCGCGTAGGTCGGGAAGTTCGCGTTCATGAGGTCGCCGCTGGCATCGACCTCGAGCGCCCCTTTGATCGAGGCACCGCCGCCTTCGACGACGATGTCCTCCAGACGCGTCGATTGCGCCGTCGGCACCACCTTGAAGCTGGCCTTGCCCGATTTGCCCGGCAGCTTGACCCAGCCGGGCAGGATGTTGTCGAGCCTGACCGAGGTCAGGTCGGCCTCGACGCCGAGCTTCGTCGTCTGGTCGGGCCCTCCTGCGATCTTGCCCGACAGCTTGATCGGCAGCGATCCGCTGACGGCGGGGCTCAGATCGAATCCGAGGCGCGCGCGGCCCGCATCGTCGAGCGTCGCCTGCAATTTGACGTCCGCATCGCCCTCAGCCGGCTTGCGGTAGTCGAGCGAGGCCGCCTGCCCGTTGATCTTGACGTCGCCCTTGACCTGATAGCCTTGGTTGTTCGCGACGATCTTGAGGTTGTTGGCCTCCAGCTTCTGGTTCATGACCAGCTTGTCGGCAGCAAAACCGTTGAGATCGGCGGTGACGGTATAGGTGGTATCGGCCTTGGTCAGCTCGCCCTTGACCGGCAGGCCCAGCTGGATGTTCGCCGAGAACGTCCCTTTGCTGGTGTTGGGATCGATGACGGTCGACGACAGATCGCTCAGGCGATCATTGGAAAGCATTTCGGCGGCCGCAGGCACCGGGCCATCGGCACGGAACCTGGTCCGCGACGGCGACGGCTTGGGAACCATATCAGGCACCTCGAACACGAAGTCGGAAATCGTGATCTTGCGGCCCGCCGGGGTATCAGCAATGCCCTGCCCGATATTCACGGTCGCGGTGCGCCCGGTCACGCGCGCCTTCAAATCGGCATCGTGCACCACCGGCATGCCATCCACGGGGCGAACCGCGACACCGCTTGCAACGATATTGACCGACAGGCCGTCGTCGGGAATGGGTGGACCCCTGCGCGGAAGATTCTTGACCGGCGAATTGACGCCGATCTCGATGCGCTGCAGCGTGCCACGCTCGATCCGCTCGATCACCCATTCGCGCAATTCGGGAACGACAAGCGTCGGCCACATCCGCTTGAGCGCGGAGGCCGACATCGGCGTCCCCGCAAAACCCAGTGTCAGCCGCGGCTCGCCCGAATAGTCGATCGCACCGGTGCCGGCGACGCCGATCTCTCCGTTGGAGATATCGGCCTGCGTCAACAGCAGCCTTTTGTGGTCGGTGTCGAAGCGGAAGCCGATCGCAATCCGGTTGAAGACCAGCGGCGGCTCGTTGTCGATGCCGCCCAGCAGGATCGAACCGCCGCTGAAGCCGAGCTGCCAGTCATTGATGGTGCCGTTGGGCGGCTCGAGATGGGCCAGAAGGGTCAGGCGGTTCGCGCCCGACAGAATCTTGAACGGCGCGACCAGCACCCGCCGGCTCGAATCCCACTCGACATTGATCTCGGCCGAGTCGATCGCCATCGGATAGTCGGGCGTGTCGGTGTCGATGATGTTGCCCGCGCCGATCGCAATCTTGCCGCGGAAGAATGTCGGCACGCCGTCGCGGCCGAGCTCGCCCTTGAGCTCGCCGGTCAGCGGCAGGTCGGCGGTATAGGTGAGGTCCTTCACCCGCAACGCCAGCAGGATGTTGGCGGTCGAGACCTTGTCGGCGCGGATATCGACCGAGCGCACGCCATTCTCGGCGGGGCCGATCGTGGCACGCAGCGACCACGGACGCGCGCCCTCCTCGCCGAGGCTGAGCGCGACGCCGCCACGGCTCGGCCGGCGCAGGCTGAGCGTGATGTTCTCAAACGTCCATTTGCTGCCGCGCTGCTGATCGTCAACGACCAGATTGCCGTTCTTCAGGCCGATCTCGTTGAGGTTCTGACCGTCGAGGCCGGTCATGCTCAGACTGTCGAGCCAGTCGAGACCCTGAAGAATCCCACTCGGGGGCGTGGCCTGGGCAACGGCTTGCGATGCGTCCGGACTCGCAGGCACTGTTGCGAATGGCGGCGGTGGGCCACCGTTGCGCGGGAATGTCGGTGGCAGGCCCGCGTCCTTCTTGGAGGCGACGCCGGTTGCGAGCGGCTTTGCGGTGTCGCCGGCCGACACCGTGACGGTGCCGTCGGGCGCGATCCGGATCGCGAGCTCGGCATCGACGAGGTTGAGGCTTTCGGCGCGCAGGCGTCCCATCAGCAGACCCGCACCCGAGAGCCTCACCTCAGCCTTCGGCGCGGTGGCGACAATGGCGTGATCCTGGTCGCGCACGACGATGTCACGGATACGCACGGCGATGCGGATCCGCCCGGTCCGCTCGATCTGCGTGCCGCCGACCTCAACCGTGTTGCCGTGGCCTATATTGTCCTCGATCGCCGCGGCGAGCCACGGCGTCGCAATGTCCAGATTGATGGGACCGGCGCCGAGCCGCCACCACAGCGCGCCGAAACAGCCGACGAAGATGACGGCCAGGGCACCGACGACCACGGCCGTGCGCTTTAGCCAGCGTCCACCACCCAGCCAGCGGCGCAACCTCCCAAACCCGTCACCGAAACGATGGAAGCCCGAACTGGAACGCGACAACAGCCGGCGCGCCCGATGGCCCGCCGCCGCTTCCTGATCCGAATCCCAATCGGCGTCGTCCCATTGCTGCGACTCTTGTTGGCCGCCGCGCCGATCCAAATCCTGATTGTAGTCCTGGGGCGACGTATTCCTTGCCATTGCCTCTCGATACAGGCGCCCGTCGTGGGATTGAGCGCCGCCAGGACCGCAGCCGTCGACCGGAAGCGAAGCTCCCTGCGCCGGCATTGCCGCCATACCTCGAATGTTCCTGCTGTTCGTCATTTCGCCCCGGGAGCGCGTTCAACGAGCAGTGGGGTGGTGCGTGTAATTCCTTGTAACCAGACTCCGGCGTCGTCAGACTCGCCAACCTGAGGGCGCGATTCCGGCACACCGGACGAAGGCTGTAATACCGCTTTGGTTGACCCGCCGAAAGCGACGAAAGGAAGGCGTATGTCCCAGAAATCCCGAAAGAAATCGTCCAAAACGCCCTCCGGCAGTTCGACGGCTAAAAAGGCGCCCCTGAAAACGCGGGCCGCGACTCAAACAAAGTCCGCGAAAACACAGCGGACACCGGCGAGCAAATCAACTGGAACGATAGCAAAAGCAGCATCGCATAAGGCCGCATCGAAACGGTTAAATTCTTCTAAATCCGCCTCCGCGCCCGGAACGGCGGCGAAGGCGGCCTTGGCCGAGGGCCAGAAGGCTCCCGCCTTCCGCCTGCCCCGCGACGGCGGCGGTGTCGTTGCGCTATCGGATTATGCCGGCCACAAGCTCGTCCTGTTCTTCTATCCCCGCGCCGACACGCCGGGCTGCACCAGGGAGGCCATCGACTTCACCCGGCTGACCGGCGCCTTCGCCACGGCTGGCACGGCGGTGCTTGGTATCTCCGCCGATCCGTTAAAGGCCCAGGAGAAGTTTCGCGACAAGCACGGTCTCGGCGTCCCCCTGATCTCGGATGAGAAGCATGAGATGTTGGAGGCCTACGGCGTCTGGGGCGAAAAATCGATGTATGGCAAGACCTTCCTGGGAGTTCTTCGCACCACGATATTGCTCGGCGCCGACGGCAAGGTCGCCAAGGTCTGGCGTAATGTCCGGGTCGACGGCCACGCCGACGAGGTGCTGGAAGCGGCAAGAAGCCTTTAACCAATCCTTTAAATTCAAGGGGTTCCATTTCCGGAAAATTAACCATGACCGGCCCAGATTGCTGCGGCAATTAAGCCGTACGGACTCATCCGACCGGCGCGGGAGTGCCGATGTCGAAAAGTTCTGCCCAATATTCGCAGTACACCCAACATCACCCGCACGACCACGGACGGTCTTTCAACCGCCGTCCTGCCGCGACGGCGGCAGCCGCGATTCCCCTTCCGGACACCGATGACGCCTACACCATTGTGCATCACGGCAAGCAGGTTCGCCTGGGGCCTGTGGTGTTCTGGATCGTGGTCGGCACCGTCGTGCTGCTCGGGCTCTGGTCGGCCGCAACCGCGACCTATTTCGCCTTCCGCGACGACGTCCTTAGCCGGCTGATCGCCCGGCAGGCAGAGATGCAATACGCCTATGAGGACCGCATCACCGAGCTGCGCGCCAAGGTCGATCGCACCACCAGCCGGCAGCTGCTCGACCAGGAGCAGTTCGACCAGAAGCTCGACCAGATCATGAAGCGCCAGACGGCGCTGGAGTCCCGGGCGACGGCGCTTGGCGCCATGCCCGACGTGACCGGATCGATTCCCCGCTCCACCCCGCAGCGTGGCGACGCGAGCCAGGCGACGCAGGGCACGCCAAAACCCTCGCCGATCAGCGACACCGTGATTTTCGTGGCGCCGCCGGATCGCGAAGCGCGGCTCGAATCGCGCGCGCCGACCCTCGCGGCTCCGCCGGTCAATCAATTCGCCAAGAACCAGGGGTTCGACAACGTCGTGGTTCGGCTCACGACCTCGCTTGACCAGGTCGAGCGTCGCCAGATGGCGGCGCTCAACGCCGTCGAGGAAGGCATGGATTCACGCATGCGCCGGATGCGCGGCGTCGTCAGCGATCTCGGCCTGAACCTCGCAAATCTCGAAGCCGCCGTGCCGCGCACTGCGATGGGCGGGCCTTTCGTACCCGTTAAACTCACGGCCAGTTCAGGGCCGTTCGAGAAGCAGCTCTCACGCATCAACAGCACCCGCACCGAGATGGACCGGCTCAATCGCACGCTCGCACTCGTGCCCTATCGCAAGCCCGTCATCGGCGAGGTCGAGTTCACCTCCGGCTTCGGCGTGCGCAGCGATCCGTTCCTCGGCCGGCCCGCGATGCACACCGGGCTCGACTTCCGCGCCGCGACCGGCGATCCCGTTCGCGTCACCGCCAACGGCAAGGTCGTCTCGGCCGGCTGGTCCGGCGGCTACGGCCGCATGATCGAGGTCGATCACGGCAATGGCCTTGCGACCCGCTACGGCCATCTCTCAGAGATCAATGTCAGGGTCGGCGAGATCGTGAAGATCGGCCAGGTCGTTGGTCTCGTCGGATCGACCGGCCGTTCCACCGGCCCGCATCTGCACTACGAAACCCGCATCGACGGCGAAGCGGTCGACCCGCAGAAGTTCTTGCGTGCCGGCGTGCGACTCAGCGCGGGCTAGGCCTGCGCTTCTCGCTTTGGGTGCACGCGCTTAGCTCTGGCCGCCAGCCCTGACTATTGACCGCGCTCGTGGCCGACTTCGCCGGTGATGACGTCGCCGAACAACTCCCAAGCCTGCCCGTTGAAGCCGCATCAGCTGCATCTGCTCGATCGGGAAATAGTCATCGGCCGAGGTGTTGACCAGGATGCCGGGCAGCATCAGATCGGTGTGAAAATCCTTCAGGCTGGTGGCCTGCTTCATGACGTTGTCACGTGTGAGGTTGTCGCCGCACTGCTTCAGCACCTGCGCCATCGCCTCGGCCTGGACGTAGCCGTAAACGTTGTTGGCATTGGCCTTGTCGCCGTCAGGGTAATATTTGTCCATGAACTCGCGCCATTTGACCACCGCAGGATCCTTGTCCCAGGTCGGATCGGTCGGGTCCTTGAGATAGACGGTCGAGATGATGTCCTTGGAATAGTCGAGCCCGGCGGGCTTGAGCACCGAGGCGACCGAGGTCGCGGTGTTGGCGAGGAAGAATTTTGGCTTCCAGCCAAGTTCGCCGACCTTGCGGATCGCCTGCGCGGAGCCTTTGGGCGCAGCCCAGGAAAAGAAGATGTCGGCGCCTGAATCATGCAAGGCGACGATCTGCGAGTCGATCGAGGGATCGCTGACCTCATAGGATTTGTCTGCGATGATCATGTTGGCCTTGTCGCCAAGCCCGTCCTTCAGGCCCTTGAACTGGTCCTTGCCGGCATCGTCGTTCTGCCAGAACACCGCAATCTTGCTGTTGGGGAATTTGTCGCGGATGTACTTTGCGTAGATCCGCCCTTCGCTTTGGTAGTTCGGCTGGAATCCCATGGTCCACGGGAAATTCTTGGGGTCGCCGAACTTGGTGCCTCCGGAGGCGACGAAGAGCTGCGGCACTTTCTTGGAATTCATATATTTCATGATCGCGGAGTTCGAAGGCGTGCCAAGCGGCTGGAAGATCAGCAACACCTCGTCGCTCTCGACCAGCTTGCGCGCCTGCTCGATCGCCTTCGGCGGCGAATAGGCGTCGTCATAGCTGATGAAATTGATCTTGCGGCCGTTGATGCCGCCCTGGTCGTTGACCATCTTGAAGAATGCGGCCTCGGTCTTGCCGATCACGCCATAGGATGACGCCGGCCCGCTATAGGGCATGATGTTGCCGAGCTTGATTTCGGTGTCGGTGGCGCCGGGATCGTATTTCTTCTGCGCCAGCGCCGGTATCGTGACCAACACTCCGGCAGCAAAAATGGCGAGGGCAACAAGGTTTTCGCGACGACCCGGCATCGTTCTCTCCCCTATTTTGTAGTCTTGTTTTGCCGGGAGTGTCGCAAGCGGACTTGCCGCTGGCAAGCGCTTCGATTTTCCGCGACGTGAAACGACGATCCGGAACTTACGTGACGCGCCGCAGTAGATTTAGAACGCGTCCGTCGATCACCAGCAACGCGCTGCCGATGACGATGGCGCCCGCGATCTCACGCATGGAGATCGGCTCGCCCAGCACAAGCCATCCCAGAAGGACGGCGGTGACGGGAATGAGCAGCGTCACCAGCATCACATTGGTCGCGCCCGAGCGCCGCAGGATCTGGAAGAAGACGATATAGGCGAGCGCCGTCGACAGGCCGGCAAGGCCAAGCACCGCGAGCCAAATCGTCACGCCCGGCATCGGGAGACGCCACGGCTGCTCCATTGCGCCGGCGACGATCGCCATCATCACCGTGGAAGCCATCAGCTGAAATGCTGCCGTCCCCAGCGGGGCTGCGTCCTTCAACAACCGCCGCGCCGCCAGCGCCGCAAAGCCATAGCTGAAGGCGCCGCCGAGGCAGAGCAGGATGCCGAGCCCCTGCCCTGCCCGTGTTTCAACGCCCCATCCGCGCAGGATGATCACGCCGGAGAGGCCCAGCGCCACGCCGGCGACGCGGCGCAGCTGTAAGGCCTCTTCGCCTGCCGCCGCCATCACGATCACCGTGAACAGCGGCGTGGTGGCATTCAGGATCGACGCCAGGCCGCTCGGGATGAAAGTCTGTCCGATCACGATCAACGAGAACGGGATGACGTTATTGAGGAATCCAATCGCAACGAACGGCTTCCAGCCCGCCATGCCCTTGGGAAAACGGATTCCCTGGAGGCGCAGCAGCGGCAGCAGAATGGCCGCGCCCAGCCCGACACGCAAAAACACCAATGTCAGCGGCGGCAACTCCCGCAACGCCGCACCGTTGAAGAAGAACGAGCCGCCCCAGAGGACCGAGAGAAGCGCGAGCAGCGACCAGTCCCGCGCGTCGATCCGGTTGTCGTTTGGGGGCATGGCGTCTCATCTCGGCGGCCGAGCTTGCCGCCTAGGACAGCACAGCGAACAGCGCCACCCGATTTCCGATGAAGCACCGGTTTACGAAGCCGATGCTCTAACGGAGCGAACGTGCCTACCGATGTCGATGTGATCCGCTATGACGGCTTCTTCGGCCGCGACACCAGCTCGATCATCTTGCCTTCATCGTCATCCGGCATCGCAGCTTTTGCCTGCGCGTAGGACTCGACCGCAGCGCGCGAGACCAGTGGCTTGTCGGCCAGCAGGCTCTCGGCGAGCTTCACGGCGTAGGCAGCATCCTTGTGCCGCAGCGCCGCCGTGAACGTCGCGCCGCTGAAATCGCGGGCGACCATGCGCTTGGAGTGGCGCTGCACCTGCGGGCTTGCGGCGACGCCGGCCTGGATCGATTCCAGCACCAGATTCATGTCGAGCCCCGCCTGCTCGGCGATGGCGAGGCCTTCGGCGAGACCGACGATCTGGATGGCCCCCATCAGATTATTGACGAGCTTGTAGACGGTGCCGGTGCCGACCGCGCCGAAATGGCGGATGGTCGAGCCGATCGGTTCGAGATAGGGCCGCGCGCGTTCGAGATCGGCAGCGTCAGCGCCAACCAGCAGCGTCAGCTTTCCGCTCGCTGCCGCATCCGGCAAACCCGTCACGGGGCAATCGATATAGATCAGCCCGCGCGCGTTGAGTTCGCGGCCCATCTCGCGGGCGTGGTCATAGGAAACGGTGGAGCATTCGATCGCGATGGTGCCGGCCTTCGCGGTCTTGGCCGCGCCCTTCGGGCCGAGCCAGACTGCGCGCGAGGCTTCGTCGTCGGCGACCATGGTCACCACCGCATCCGCATCGATCGCGGCGTCCTCAGGCGAGGTCGCCCAGAGCGCGCCGCGCGCGATCAGGTCTTCCGCCTTGGTCTTGCTGCGATTCCACAGCGTCACCGTAAAACCGGCATCGAGATAGCGGCCGGCCATGCCGTGGCCCATCCGTCCAAGCCCGATGAAAGCGATCCGGGGCATCAGTCGACGTCCTCGATGTCAGCGCCCGTGGTGCCGAAGGCGCGCTGCGCCAGCGTCGCGGCCATGAAGTCGTCGAGATCGCCGCCGAGCACGCCGGAGGTGTCGGAGGTCTGCACACCCGTGCGCAGATCCTTCACCATCTGGTAGGGCTGCAGCACGTAGGAGCGGATCTGGTGGCCCCAGCCGATATCGGTTTTGGCGGCCTGGTCGGCGGCGGCTTTCTCTTCGCGCCTCTTCAGCTCGATCTGGTAAAGCCGTGCGCGCAACATGTCCCAGGCCTGCGCCTTGTTCTTGTGCTGGGAGCGGCCGGCCTGGCAGACCACCGCAACGCCGGTCGGAATATGCGTCAACCGCACCGCGGATTCGGTCTTGTTGACGTGCTGGCCGCCGGCGCCGCCCGAGCGCATGGTGTCGACGCGGACGTCGGATTCCTTGATGTCGATCTTGATGCTGTCGTCGATCACCGGAAACACCGCGACCGACGAGAACGAGGTGTGCCGCCGCGCGTTGGAATCGAATGGCGAGATGCGCACTAGGCGATGCACGCCGGCCTCGGTCTTGAGCCAGCCATAGGCATTGCGGCCGGAGACCTGGATCGTTGCCGACTTGATGCCGGCCTCTTCGCCGTCGGACTCTTCCATGACCTCGACCTTGAAGCCGTGGGTCTCCGCCCAGCGCGTGTACATGCGCAGCAGCATCTGCGCCCAGTCCTGGCTCTCGGTGCCGCCGGCGCCGGCATGAACCTCGAGATAGGAATCAAAGCCGTCGGCTTCGCCCGACAGCAGCGCCTCGAGCTCGCGCCGCGCCACTTCCTTCTTGAGGTTCTTCAGCGCAGCTTCGGCTTCCTTGACGACGCCCTCATCGCCCTCGGCTTCGCCGAGCTCGATCATGCCGATGTCGTCTTCGAGTTCCTGCATGACCTTGCCGATGCCCGAGAGCGAATCCTCAAGCGAGGTCCGCTCCTGCATCAGCTTCTGGGCCTTCTGGGGATCGTTCCAGAGATTGGGATCTTCTGCGAGCTTGTTCAGCTCAGCGAGGCGCGCGGTCGATTTCTCGACGTCAAAGATGCCTCCTCAGCAGCCCGACTGACTGCTTGATCTCTTCTACCAACCGTTCGATTTCGGCGCGCATATGGTTCTCTGGTCTCGCGGAATTGGTCCCGCGCGTAATTGAGATCGGGATGTAGCGGCGGCGGCTGCAAAGCGCAACCGCCGCCGCGAGGAACGTCCGTCTTGTCCTAAGCCTTAGTATAACCCGCCGGTGCCCGGACGCATGAAGAAGCCGGAATCCGGCTGCTGCTGCTGCGACGCCGGCATGCGGCCGTCGGCGTCGGCAACGCCGATGACGGAGTAATTGTCCGGCGGTGCCGTGCCCGGCTTGAAGGCTTCGAGGATGGTTCCGCCGGTCTCGCCCGGACCGGCGCGCATGCCGGTCTTGGAGACGACGCGCACCAGCTTGATGCCGGCCGGCACCTTGAACGGAACGGCGGGCTTGTCGGCGAGCGCGAGCTGGAGGAAGTCGCGCGCGATAGGGGCTGCGAGATGGCCGCCGGTCGCGGCGTTACCCTTGCCGAGCGGACGCGGCTTGTCGTAGCCCATGTAGATCGCGACGGCGACGTCGGGCGAGAAGCCGACGAACCACGCGTCCTTGGCCTCGTTGGTGGTGCCGGTCTTTCCGGCGATCGGCTTGCCGACCGCCTTGACCACGGTCGCGGTACCGGCCTGGACCACACCTTCCATCAGCTCGGTGATTTGATAGGCGGTCATGGAATCCAGCACCTGCTCGCGCCGGTCGATCAGCTGCGGCTCGTTCTGGTTCTTCCAGCCGCCCGGCGCGTCGCAGCCACGGCATTCACGCTGGTCGTGCTTGAAGATGGTGTGGCCATAGCGGTCCTGGATGCGGTCGATCAGGGTCGGCTTCACCCGGCGGCCGCCATTGGCGAGCATCGAATAGGCCGTGACCATGCGCATCGCCGTGGTCTCGCCGGCGCCGAGCGCGTAGGACAGATAATTCGGCAGCTCGTCGTAGACGCCGAAGCGGCGGGCATATTCGCCGATCAGGGGCATGCCGATGTCCTGCGCGAGGCGCACCGTCACCGTGTTGAGCGACTGCCGCAGCGCGTTGCGCAGCGTCACCGGCCCCTGGAACTTGCCCGAGGAGAAGTTTTCAGGCCGCCAGACGCCGGCGCCCTGGCCCTGGTCGATTTCGATGGGCGCGTCGAGCACGACAGTCGAGGGCGTGTAGCCGTTGTCGAGCGCGGCCGAATAGACGATCGGCTTGAACGACGAACCGGGCTGCCGATAGGCCTGCGTGGCGCGGTTGAACTGGCTCTGGTCGAACGAAAAGCCGCCGACCATCGCCAGCACGCGGCCGGTCCAGGGGTCCATCACCACCATCGCGCCGGACACTTCTGGAATCTGACGCAGTCGGTACTGGCCCTCGACAGGCTGGCCGTCCTTGTACAGTGGATCGGCATAGATCACGTCGCCGGACTGGAGCACCTGCGACACCGCGCTCGCCGCCCTGCCCTTCGCAGCCCCGGTGGCCGCCTTTGCCCATTTGATGCCGTCGAGCGTGATGAGACCGGTCTCGCGCTGCTTGCTCACCGCGCCGCCGAGCTCACGGCTCGGCTGGAAGCCGATGCGCGCCGACTGGTCGCTGGTCTCCAGCACCACCGCCATGCGCCATGGCGAGATGTCGGAGAGCGACTTGATCTCGGCGAGCTTCACGCCCCAATCGCCCGAAATATCGAGCTTGCTCATGGCGCCGCGATAGCCCTGCTGCTCATCATAGTTCACCAGGCCGGAGACCATGGTCTTGCGCGCCATGACTTGA
The DNA here is from genome assembly GCF_054056555.1 of Bradyrhizobium sp. LM2.9. Taxonomy (NCBI): domain Bacteria; kingdom Pseudomonadati; phylum Pseudomonadota; class Alphaproteobacteria; order Hyphomicrobiales; family Nitrobacteraceae; genus Bradyrhizobium; species Bradyrhizobium sp. LM2.9. Next base: position 1,750,450 of record NZ_JBSRYJ010000002.1, on the reverse strand, counting down.
ATCTTTGGATCGAGCGTGGTGCGGACAGAGAGGCCGCCCTCGTAGAGCTTCTTCTCGCCATAGCGCTCGAAAATGTCGCGGCGGACTTCCTCGGCGAAATATTCGCCGGCGAAGGTGTGGGCGCCGTTGGAACGGTTGGTGACGGCCAGCGGCTCCTTGCGGGCCTTGTCGGCGTCGGCCTGCTTGATCCAGCCGTTTTCCAGCAGACGGTCGATCACGTAGTTGCGGCGCTCGATGGCGCGGTCGCGGTTGCGAACCGGATGCAGCGTCGCGGGCATCTTCGGCAGCGCCGCGAGATAGGACGCTTCCGCCACCGTCAGCTCGTTCACCGACTTGTCGAAATAGACCAGCGACGCGGCCGCGATGCCGTAGGCGCCGAGGCCGAGATAGATCTCATTCAGATACAGCTCGAGGATTTTGTCCTTCGAGTAGGTCTTCTCGATCCGCATCGCCAACAAGGCTTCCTTGATCTTGCGCGCGAAGGAGACCTCGTTGGTCAGAAGGAAGTTCTTGGCGACCTGCTGGGTGATCGTGGAAGCGCCCTGCGGACGGCGGTTGGAGCCGTAGTTCTGGATGTAGGCCACGCCGGCGCGCGCCATGCCGGTGTAGTCGATGCCGCCATGCTCGTAGAAATTCTTGTCCTCGGCCGCGAGGAACGCGTTGATCACGAGCTTCGGCACCGCCTGGATCGGCAGATAAAGCCGCCGCTCCTTGGCGTATTCGCCGAGCAGCGAGCCGTCGGTCGCGTGCACGCGGGTCATCACCGGCGGCTCGTAATCCTGGAGCTGAGAGTAGTCCGGCAAGTCCTTGGAGAAATGCCAGATCAGGCCTGCGACGGCACCGACACCGACCAGGAACAACACCGTTCCCGCGGCGAACAGGAAGCCCATGAACCGCACCAGCAAGCGCATTATCTGTTTATCCGTTCAAACTCTGGATCAGCCCAGTATCAGCCCCTTGGCACCCAAAACTGGCGCCAACCTCACGTCGCGAACTCACCGGCCTTACTCGATACTATCCGTGCCGGATCCAAGACGCTTGCCGAGCGGGATTCTCGCCGATTCCGGAACCCCCTGCGGCGTTTTTATAAAGCGCCCGCTGTGGCCAAACTAGGGCTTTTGCGGCGGGACGGAAAATCCCCTCTCAATTCGACGACCCCTGGGTCGTCAATTTGACGATCCCGCGATGGCCATGCGCTTGGCCAGGAACCCGTCGATCGCCTGCGCCATCGAACCCACGGCACGCGACCGCCAACCCTCGGAGACCAGATGCTCGAGGTCGCCCTTGTTGGAGACGTAACCGATCTCGACCAGCACCGACGGCACGTCGGGCGCCTTCAGCACGCGGAAGCCGGCCGACTTCAGGGGGTGCTTGTGCATCCGCACCGTCGACTTCATTTCGCCCATCAAGAGGCGGGCAAAGCGGCTTGAAAAGGTACGCGTTTCCCGCTGGGTAAGATCGATCAGGATGTCGGCAACATCGGTCGGCTCCTCCGCAAGGTTGAAGCCGGCGATGGCATCCGCCCGGTTTTCCGCGTCCGCCAGCCGCTGCGCCTCGGCGTCGGAGGCCTTGTCCGACAGCGTGTAGATCGTGGCGCCCTGCGCATCGCCTTCGGCACGCGGCAGCGCGTCCGCATGGATAGAGACGAACAACGCCGCCTTGAGAGCGCGGGCGACTTTGACCCGGTCGTTAAGCGGGATGAAGGTGTCGTCGTCCCGCGTCATCACCACGCGATATTTGCCGGTCTTTTCCAGCCGCTCGCGCAGCGCCAGCCCAAACGCCAGCACCAGGTTCTTCTCGCTCTCGCCGCTCGACTGCGTGCCGTTGTCGATGCCGCCATGGCCGGGATCGATCACGACCACCGCACGGCCATCGGCCTTCTGCTGCCCTGACTCAGGGGGGATGGATCCGGGAACCGTTGCGGGCGGCGGATCGGCAATTGCGGGCCGCAACTCGGGACGGTTTTCCGGAGCGAGCGACGGCACGAAGGCGGCGCGATCGACCTCCTCCAGTTCGAGCACCAGCCGGGCTGGTTGACCGTTGGCGGCCTCCACCACATAGGAATTGGCGATCTTGGCCGGGCCCGCCAGGTCGAACACGATTCGCGAGCCGCCGGGCATTACCAGCCCATAGCGGAAAGCCTTGACCAGTCCCCGTCCCCCGGCCCCGGTGCCCGCGGGGAGTTGAAAATTGACCTGGGGGACGTCGACCACCACCCGATACGGGTCAGCCAACGTGATGGCGCGGAAGGTAACGGTCTGGTCGATGTCGAGGATAAAGCGAGTCTGCTTGCCGTCACCGGCCAGCCGGGCGGCCGAGGCGATTGGGAAATTCGCTGATGCAACAGAGGATTGGGGCTGGCTTTCCGCCGCCTTCAGGCGCGAGGAATCAGCACACGGCAATGCCGCGGCGCAGAGCAGCGCGCATCCCAGCAAAAACCTTTGATTTGCGCGGCTCGCCACCGATTCCGTGCCTCCGAGCAGCCTCTTTAACGCAATAGAACCACAGGGTTAAACGATCCTTAATGACAGGCACGCGAAACTCGCTGACTGTGACCGCCGTGCGACGCTCCTTGCACGGATGACCCAATCCACGTATGTACGGAATGCTGACGGCCGATATTTCCGGTTGTGTCGCATTCAGCCTCCCGGTGCAGCGCCGGAACTCTCAAGGTTTGGGAATTCCAGCGTTTTTCCGTTCCCCTCAAGTCCAGCGCGGTGCGCGGCAGCGAGGTGGGGCGGGGCAAGCCCCGGCGGCGGACGGTCCCCGGTTACCACCACGTTTCCGGGACGGTTCTGACAGCGGCGCAACCCGTTACCCGGTCCCTTAATCTCAAGGGAGCGGTTCGTATACCCCAAGGCGAGCGCGCTCGCGCCATGCCTGGCCAGCAGCAACTGATTGAGGGGCGGCCCCGCCGCCCAATGTTTCATACGGGCCGACGCTTGATGCGCCAGACTGTGCCGACCAATTCTGAAGGACCATTCGCGACGCTGCGGAGTAACAATCCCGCGCGCCGCTTCGGTCCTTCGGCTTCCGGTTCGGCAAGGCGCGAGAGACGGCGTTTCGGCCTTCCCCTCACCCCCGAATCAGGTGGACCGTCGCGTCACCCGGCAGCGCTGATGGCGCCCACGGTGAATCGCGCCCGCCGCCGCCGAGAGTTAAGACATGCCCAACAAGATGTTGATCGATGCCACCCACCCGGAAGAGACCCGGGTCGTCGTGGTCCGCGGCAATCGCGTCGAAGAGTTTGATTTCGAGACCGCGCAACGCAAGCAACTGCGCGGGAACATCTACCTCGCCAAGGTCACGAGGGTCGAACCCTCGCTCCAGGCCGCCTTCATCGAATATGGCGGCAACCGCCACGGCTTCCTCGCCTTCAGCGAAATCCATCCCGATTACTACCAGATCCCGGTTGCCGACCGGCAGGCGCTGATCGAAGCCGAGGAGCAGGCCCACCGCGAGGCCGAGGAAGAGAGCGAGAACCGTTCCCACGGCCGCCGCCGCTCGCGCCACCGCAACTCCCGCCGCCGGAGCCAGGGCGAACGCGTCCGCAGCGACGTCGTCGAAGGCGCCGATCCCGCAGCCCAGCCGCTCCAGGGCGAGGCCCTGCCCGAGGGCGCTTCGCACGAGGGCGAGCACCTGCACGCCGGCGCGGAGCATCACGGCGAGCACGAAGGCCACGATCATCACGATCATGACCACGAAGGGCATGATCACGACCACGATCATCATGCTCATGGTGACGATCATCACGCCCATGACCATGACGACCATGGTCATCACGGCGAACACGATCATCACGACCATGATCATGACGACGAGACGCCGGCGCCTGTTGCGGCGATCGGCGCCGAGCCCGTGGTCGCCACCGAGGCCGTTGCCGAGCAGCAGGCGGCTGCCTTCGAAGCACACGCCGACAATCTCGCCGAGGCCGTAACGTCAGCCGCCGAACCGGCCGACGCCGTGTACGCCGCCGGCGTGAGCACCGAGGCTCCGCATCACCAATCCGAAGCAATGGACGACGACGAAGACGAAGACGACGAGGAAGCCGAAGAGGACGTCGTTGAATCCGTCGGCGGCGACGATGTGCTGGAGGAAGTGCCGGAGCGCACCTTCCGTCCGCGCCGCCAGTACAAGATCCAGGAAGTCATCAAGCGCCGCCAGGTGATGCTGGTGCAGGTCGTCAAGGAAGAGCGCGGCAACAAGGGCGCGGCGCTGACGACCTACCTCTCGCTCGCCGGCCGCTACGCCGTATTGATGCCGAACACCGCGCGCGGCGGCGGCATCAGCCGCAAGATCACCAGCGCGCAGGACCGTTCGCGCCTGAAGGAAGTGGTGCAGGATCTCGACGTGCCCGAGGGCATGGGGATCATTCTGCGCACGGCGGGTGCCGCCCGCACCAAGCCCGAGATCAAGCGCGATTTCGAGTACCTGATCCGGATGTGGGAGACGGTGCGCGACATGACGCTGAAGTCGCAGGCCCCCACCCTCGTCTACGAGGAAGGCTCGCTGATCAAGCGCTCGCTGCGCGACCTCTACAACAAGGAGATCGACGAGATCTCAGTTGCCGGTGAATCCGGTTACCGCGAAGCGCGCGACTTCATGAAGATGCTGATGCCCGCCAATGTGAGCGCGGTGAGGCAGTATCGCGACGGCCAGCCGCTGTTCTCGCGCATGGGCGTCGAAAGCCAGCTCGACGCGATGTTCTCGCCGACCGTGCAGTTGCGCTCCGGCGGCTACATCGTGATCAACCAGACCGAAGCGCTGGTCTCGATCGACGTCAACTCCGGACGCTCGACGCGCGAGCATCATATCGAGGACACCGCGCTCAAGACCAATCTCGAGGCCTCCGAAGAGGTCGCGCGTCAGCTTCGGCTGCGCGACCTCGCCGGCCTGATCGTCATCGACTTCATCGACATGGACGAGAAGCGCAACAATCGCGCGGTCGAACGCAAGCTGTCCGATTGCCTCCGGCAGGACCGCGCGCGCATCCAGGTCGGACGCATCTCGCATTTCGGCCTGCTCGAGATGTCGCGCCAGCGCATCCGCGCCAGCGTGCTGGAATCCTCGACCGATCCCTGCACGCATTGCGGTGGCACCGGCCATGTGCGCTCGGTGTCCTCGGTTGCGCTCCAGTTGCTGCGCGGCCTCGAAGAGATCCTGATGAAGGGCGCCACCCACAATCTCGTGGTCCGTACCCGCACCGACGTCGCGCTCTACGTGCTGAACCACAAGCGCGGCCATCTGCGCGACCTCGAGAACGGCTTCAAGGTCACGTTGTCGGTCATCGCCGACGCGAGCGTCAGCGGACCACAGGCCTATGTCATCGACCGCGGCGAGCAGGTGCATACGCTGGAAGCCGCCAAGGCTCTGCTGGCGGCGCAGGCGGCCGCAAGCCCGCCGCCCCTGGTCGAAGAGGCCTATGACGACGAGGAGTTCGATCCGGAGACCGAATCCGAGGTCGAGACCGAGGAGACCGAAGGTCTCGTCGAAGAGCAAACCGCAGGCGACGCCGCGTCCGAGCAGGACAGCCAGCGCCGCAAGCGTCGCCGTCGCCGCCGCGGTCGCGGTGGCCAGCGCGACGAGGAGACGCGCGAGGATGGCGCTCCCGCTGTTGCCGAGACGGCCGTAGCGGCCGGCGAAGGCGAAGAGGAAGTCGAGGCCGAGCAGGACGGCGAGGAAGGCGAGGAGCAGGCAGCCCGTGGCGAGCAGCAGGCCAGCGCCGACCGCCGCCGCCGGCGTGGTCGCCGTGGCGGACGACGCCGGCGCGGTCCTGGCGAGGAAGGTCTCGCCGGCTCCATTGGCGACGAACTCGCCGCCAATGCGCCGTCGGAAGCGACCGACGCGGTCGCCGATTTCGACGGTTTTGGCGGCGAGGCTGCGCCCTCGATCGCGCAGGCCGAGCACACCTCGGAGCCGCAGGTCACCCAGCCAGAGCCGCGCGCCGAGGCACGGATCGCCCAGCCCGAGCCGGCTCCTGCTGCCGCGGACGAAGAGCACGCCGACGACAAGGCCGGACGACGCCGTTCTACGGTTCGGGAAAAAGTGAGCTTCGGGTCAAGCAGCCCGAGTGAGCCGGCACCGGTTGCGCAGGCGGCCGAGCCGGTTGCCCCGCCGGCTCCGGAGCCCGCGCCGGAAGCAGAAAGTCAAACATCGTCCGCACCGCGTCGCGCCGGCTGGTGGTCGCGCCGCTTCGGCGGCGGCGAATAAAGCGAACAAGACTGTTGAAACCGCCCGGCCAAACCGGGCGGTTTCGATTTGGCGAGGTCATTCCGATGCAAAGCGCGATCGTACTTGGCGGCGGCATGATCGGCGTTAGCGCGGCACTGCACCTCCAGCAGCGCGGCTGGTCGGTCACGCTGGTCGATCGCAGGGAGCCGGGCCGCGAGACCAGCTACGGCAATGCCGGGATGATCCAGGCGGAAGCGGTCCGCCCCTATCCGATGCCGCGCGATATCGCCTCGCTCCTGAAGATCGCCACGGGCCGCACCAACGACGTGCGCTACAGCTTGTCGTCGCTTCATCTCCATATCGAGCCCCTGCTCCGTTACTGGTGGCATTCGGCGCCGAAGCGGCATCGCGAGGCGACCGACGCCTGGGCGCGGCTGATCGCCTACGCGACGGTGGAGCACGACATCCTCATCCGCGAAGCCCATGCCGACAATCTGATCCGCCGGGCGGGATACCGCCATCTGCATCGCGACGCTGCATCGTTCGATCTCGCCGTCAAATCGGCGGAAGAAGACCAGCGCGAATTCGGCGTGAGATTTCGTGCGCTCTCGGGCGCCGAGCTCGCCAAGGCCGAACCGGTCCTGCGCGACGATTTGCCCGGTGCGATCCATTGGCTCGACACCTGGACCGTGTCAGATCCCGGCGCGCTGGTCACGGCCTATGCCGAACTGTTCGAGCGCCTCGGCGGCAGCATCGTGCTCGGTGATGCCCAGAGCTTGCAGCAGACCGCCACCGGCTGGTCGGTCGATACGGATCAGGGATGCATCGATGCCGCCCACGCCGTCGTGACGCTCGGGCCGTGGTCGCCCGATCTGCTGCACAAATTCGGTTATAGCATTCCGCTGGTGCGCAAGCGCGGCTACCACATGCATTACAGCGGCGGCGCGTCGCTCGATCTGCCGCTGGTCGACAAGGCCGGTGGCTACGCCATGGGTCCGATGGCCAAGGGCATCCGCATCACCACCGGCGCGGAGCTGACCGGCATGGATGCGCTCGCGACGCCGGTGCAGCTCGCCAGCGCCGAAGCCTCCGCGCGCGAGCTGATCGACCTCGGCAGGCGCGTCGAGCCCGATCCGTGGTTCGGCACCCGCCCCTGCACGCCCGACATGCTGCCGGTGCTCGGGCCTGCCCCACGCCATCCCGGCCTCTGGATGAACTTTGGCCACGGCCACCAAGGCTTTACGCTGGGCCCTGCAACCGGACGATTGCTCGCCGAGATGATGAGCGGCGAAACGCCGGCGATTGATCCGACGCCTTACCGGCCGGAGCGGTTCTAACCTTCGGTGCTCGCGGCGACGACCGCGAGCCGGCCGTCCCATTCGCGTGGGGCGCGCTGACGGATCAGCCGCATGGTCGGATACCAGGGGCTGTCCTCGTCAGTCGACCAGCCCGGCGAGCAGCTTTTTGATCCGCTCGGCATCTTCGGGTGCCGCCGGGTTGTAGACGATCATGCTGAGATCGGAGCGGCCCTCGACATTGAAGCTCGAATATTCGAACGACATGGTGCCGTGAACGGGGTGCCGCAGCCGCTTCGTGCCGTCGCCATGATGGCGTACGTCGTTGTCGCGCCACAGCGCTGCGAATTCCGGACTGGTGCGGCAGAGCTCATCGACGAAATCGGCGACATGCGAGACCGCGCCCGCCCGCGCGGCATCGGCCCTGAAGGCTGCCACCACGAACCGCGCCACGCTGTCCCAGTCATGATTTGCTGCGCGCACCCGGGGATCGCAGAAGATGAAGCGCAGGATGTTGCGCTGTCCCGGCGGGATCGCGCCGTAGTCGGTCAGCACCACGCTTGCGGCACGATTCCAGGCGACGACATCCCAGGTCGCGGTCCGCACCAGCGCCGGGCTGACTTCGAGTGCGTCGAGCACGCGCTGCAGCCGCGGCGAGACGCCTTCGCTCGCCTGGTAACGCACCTCAGGCGGTCGGCCGAGGCCGATCAGGAACAGATGCTCGCGCTCGACATCGGTCAGCATCAGCGCACGCGCGATGCGGTCGAGCACGTCGGCCGACGGCGCGCCGCCGCGGCCCTGCTCCAGCCATGTGTACCAGGTCGGGCTGATATTGGCGCGCTGAGCCACCTCCTCGCGGCGCAGCCCGGGCGTACGCCTGCGGCTGCCGGCGAACCCGAACGCGGCGGCATCGAGCCGGGTGCGGCGGTCTCTAAGGTAGGTCCCCAAAAGGTTCTCAGCTGTCGCGGTCTCGCTCATCCTGTTAGCTCTTATACCCCGATAATCTCACTACTTTACCCGGATAATCCTAGCGCAGATGGTCGTCTCCACCAACCTCTCAAAGGTTTCTTGGAGATTACCCATGCGTGTTTTCGTCACCGGCGCCACCGGCTTCGTCGGCTCCGCCGTCGTTCGGGACCTGATCGCCGCCGGCCATCGCGTTACCGGCCTTGCCCGCAGCGACACCGGCGCAGCCACCCTCGCCGCGATGGGCGCCGAGGTCCATCGCGGGTCGCTGGAGGACCATACGTCCCTGCGCAGCGGCGCCGCTGCCTCGGACGGCGTCCTGCACCTCGGCTTCAACCACGACTTCTCGAAGTTTCTGGACAATTGCGAGCTCGACCGCCGCGCGATCCTGGCGATCGGCGAGGAGCTCAACGGCTCGGACCGTCCGCTTATCGTCACCTCCGGCGTCGCGCTGCTCGCCCCCGGCCGCCTTGCGACCGAGGACGACGAGTCCGCGCACGGCTTTCCACGCGTGTCGGAATCGACTGCGTTGTCGCTGGCCGGCGTCCGCGCAGCCGTGGTTCGTCTTCCGCCGTCCACCCATGGCGAGGGCGATCACGGCTTCGTCCCGATCCTGATCAACATTGCGCGCCAGAAAGGCGTGTCAGCCTATGTCGACGACGGCCGCAACCGCTGGCCCGCCGCGCATCGCTTCGATGCCGCGCGCGTCTATCGGCTGGCGCTGGAGCAAGGCGCAACCACGAAGCACTATCACGCGATCGCGGAGGAAGGCGTGCCGTTCAAGGCGATTGCGGAGGTGATCGGCCGACGGCTCGGCCTGCCCGTCGTGTCCAAATCGCCGGAGGAAGCTGTCGCGCATTTCGGCTGGTTCGCACAGTTCGTGGGCGTCGACGTTCCGACCTCGAGCGCGAAGACGCGTGCTGCTCTCGGCTGGACGCCGAAAGAAAAAGGGCTGATCGAGGATCTCGACCAGCCCTGTTATTTCGCGACCTGACGGCGCAGCTAGCGCCGTCACAGGCAACCAGCAAATCAGTCCGTCGTGACAGCCGTTTCCATGTCGGTCGGATCGATCTGCCTGGCGAGGTTGGCGTTGAGCTTGTCGCGATCGAGTTCGCCCTCCCACCAGGCGACGATCACGCAGGCCACGCCGTTGCCGCACAGATTGGTCAGCGCGCGGCACTCGCTCATGAACTTGTCGATGCCGAGCACGATCGCCATGCCCGGCACGAGGCGCGGATCGACCACGGCGAGCGTTGCCGCCAGCGTGATGAAGCCCGCGCCGGTGATACCGGAGGCCCCCTTCGAGGTCAGCATCGCCACCACCAGGATCGTCAGCTGCTGGCCGAAGGTGAGATCGAAACCCAGCGCCTGCGCGATGAACAGCGTCGCCAGCGTCATGTAGATGTTGGTGCCGTCGAGATTGAACGAATAGCCCGTGGGCACCACGAGGCCGACCACCGACTTCGAGCAGCCGAGGCGCTCGAGCTTTTCCATCAAGGACGGCAACGCGCTTTCCGAGGACGAGGTGCCGAGCACAATCAGCAGCTCGTCCTTGATGTAGGCGAGGAACTTGAAGATGGAGAAGCCGGCGAAGCGCGCGATGGTACCGAGCACGACGAACACGAACAGCGCCGCGGTCAGGTAGAACGTCGCGATCAGGCCGACCAGGTTGAGGATCGCCCCGGTGCCGAACTTGCCGATGGTGTAGGCCATCGCGCCGAAGGCACCGATCGGCGCCGCGCGCATCACGATGGAGATAACTCCGAACACCGCATGCGCGGCGTCGTCGATGAAGCTGCGGATGGTGTGACCGCGCTCGCCGAGCCCCATGATGGCGAAGCCGAACAGCACCGAGAACAGCAGCACCTGCAGGATCTCGCCTTGCGCGAAGGCGCCGACCACGGTGTCCGGAATGATGTGCAGCACGAAGTCGACCGACCTCTGGCCTTCGGCCTGCTTGGCGTAGTTGGCGACGGCCTGCGCGTTGGCCGCGGCGCTGCCGAAGCCCGCACCCGGCTTCACCAGATTGCCGATGATAAGTCCAATCACCAGCGCGAAGGTCGAGACGATCTCGAAATAGACCAGCGCCTTGACGCCGATGCGGCCGACCTTCTTGGCGTCCTGGATATGCGCGATGCCCGAGACAACGGTGCAGAAGATGATCGGCGCGATCACCATCTTGATCAGTTTGATGAAGCCGTCGCCGAGCGCCTTGACCCATTCGTTGGTGGCGATTGACGGCCAAAGCCAGCCGACGAGGGCGCCGAGCACGATCGCGATCAGCACCTGGACATAGAGAACCTTGTACCACGGCTTGGCGGCGGGCGGCGCGACCGGCGCCCCCGCCATCGTTGTCGTCGTCATTGCTTCACTCCCCCTCAACTCAGAGCCAGCCAAGATCAACTTGGCCGGCCCTGTCAATTGGAACTGCTCGCTATCGCGCGTATTACCGGCGATCGACGACCCGGCGTATCGCCGGCATCAACGTCGCGCCAAGCGCGTTCTTGACCAGCGAGGCCGCAACGAACGGCAGCAGGCCGACCTGCCACGCCTTCGCGGCGCCCAGGCCGAGGCCGAAGGCCAGCCAGCCAAAGCCCGCGGCCAGAATGAGGATGTGGCCCACGGCCATGGCCGCAAACAGCAGCACCACGCTGCGGTCCCAACCGCGCTCGGCGAGCCAGCCGGTGACGAAGGCAGCGCCAATGAAGCCGAACAAATAGCCCGCGGTCGGGCCGACCAGCGGTGCAATTCCACCGACCGGACCGGCGAATACCGGCAGGCCCATCGCCCCCTCAGCGAGGTAGGCAACCATGGTTGCGCTGCCAAGCCGCCAGCCATAGGCGGCACCGATCATCAACACGACCAGCGTCTGCAATGTCATGGGCACGTAAGGCAGCGGCAGGTTCACCTTGGCGGACAGCGCCATCAAGCCGGTGCCGAGCGCAATCAGCACGAGCGCGCGAAGTGCGCCGACGGCTTCACCCGGCCGGGTCGGCCACATCAATGCGGCGAGAGAAGAATGAGAAGTGGCGGTGGACGGGACGGAACGGTCAGACAAAATTGAACTCCGGAGGCTGTCGAAGAAGGCTGTCGAAAACTCGCGGCTATTTAAGCCAGTGAGCGATCCGGTCAACTGCTTCCCGCATCTCCTCTGCCGAACGCGCATAAGAGAGGCGTATGAATGAACGACCGTGGATGGGATCGAAGTCGAGGCCTGGCGTGACCGCGACGTGCGCCTGCTCCAGCATCTGCTTGGCGAACTCGAAACTGTCGGAGGTGAAGTCCGAGACGTTCGCATAGAGATAGAATGCGCCGTCGGCCGGCAGAAACCTGGTCAGGCCGGCCTTGGGCAATCCCTCGATCAGGATGCGCCGGTTTTCCTGATAGCCGTGCTTGATCTCCTCCATCTCGGCCGCGCCGTCGAAGGCAGCCTCGGCCGCGATCTGCGACAGCGACGGCACCGAGATCGACAAGTTCTGCTGGAGCCGCTCGATCGGCCGCACCAGAATTTCGGGCACGACCATCCAGCCAACACGCCAGCCCGTCATGCAAAAATACTTCGAGAAGGAGTTGATCACGAGTGCGCGGTCCGACAGCGCTGCCGCCGTCACCGCGGGAAACGCATAGTCGAGCCCGTGATAGATCTCATCCGAGATGAAACGGATGCTCGCGTCTTCCGCCGCCGCGATCAGGCCAGCGAGCGCCTCGCGGGACATCATCGTCCCGGTCGGATTGGCGGGGCTGCCGACCAGCACACCCTTCAGCGGCGCCTTGCGGTGGGCGGCCAGCAACGCCTCGCCGGTCAGCGCATGGCGCGTCTCGTTCGTGGTCTCGATCAGCACCGGCTCGCAGCCGAGCGCGGTGAGGATATGACGGTATGGCGGATAGCCCGGCACCGTCACGGCGACGCGGTCGCCGGGCTCGAACATCGCCAGGAAAGCCAGAATGAACCCGCCGGAGGAGCCAGTGGTCACCACGACCCGCTCGGGGCTGACGTCACAGCCATAGGCGTCGCGATAGTGTCGCGCGATGCGCTCGCGCAGGCTGGGGATGCCGAGCGCGGAGGTATAATCGATCCGACCTGCCTCGAGCGCCGCATGGGCGGCCGCAATCGCGGTCTTCGGCGCGCCGGCGGCGGGCTGGCCGACCTCCATGTGGATGACGTGGCCCCCGGCCGCCTCGATTCGGGCCGCCGCGGCCATGACGTCCATGACCATGAACGGGGGAACATCGCTGCGGCGGGAGGGCTCGAGCCACTGCCCCAACCGGTTCCTCAATGTCGCATCGTTCATCGATTTCTGCTATTCGCTGGCGGACTGGTCCGTCCGGTCCGGGAACGGGCGCTTGCGCCCCAGACTGGCCGCATTGTACGGCTCATAAGGGGTAAGGCGCACAAGGGCATATCGCGTATCCGGTCCGCCGCCAATCGACCAATCACGAAGCTCCTTGACCAAGAATGCTTGACCAAGACTGCTTGAACAAGTCCGTTTGACCCAGACCGCTTGATGTTGCTCCAGATCGCATTGCGCAAGAAGGCCACCGTTCTCACCGCCCTCGTCACGGCGGCTGCGATTGCGCTGCTGCCGTTGCCGGCCGCGCAGGCGCAGATGAAGGGGCCGCCGGTGCTGCGCGACACCGAGACCGAGCAACTCCTGCGCGAATACACGCGCCCGATCCTGCGCGTCGCCGGTCTGGAGAAGCAGAACATCCAGATGGTGATCGTCAACGAGGGCTCGTTCAACGCGTTCGTCGCCGATGGTCGCCGCATCTTCGTCAATTACGGTGCGATCCTTCAGTCGGAGACGCCGAACCAGATCATCGGCGTGCTCGCGCACGAGACCGGGCATCTGGCCGGCGGCCATCTGTCCAAGCTGCGCGAGCAGCTCGCCAACGCCCAGACCCAGATGATCATCGCGATGCTGCTCGGCGCCGGTGCGATGGTCGCAGGCAGCACACGCGGCAGCGGCAGCGCCGGCAACAATGGGCTGGCCAATGCCGGCGCGGCGGCGATCGCCGGACCGCAGGAGATGATCCGCCGTACGCTGCTGTCCTATCAGCGTCAGCAGGAGGAGAACGCCGACCGCGCCGGCGTGAAATTCCTGACTGCGACCCAGCAGTCGCCGAAGGGCATGTACGAGACCTTCAAGCGCTTCACCAGCGAGAGCCTGTTCGCGGCACGCGGCACCGATCCCTATCTCCAGTCGCACCCGATGCCCGCAGAGCGCGTCGCTGCACTCCAGCAATTCGCCAGCGCCAGCCCCTATTGGGACAAGAAGGACGATCCCGCGCTCCAGCTCCGCCACGACATGGTGCGCGCCAAGATCTCCGCCTTCATGGAGCGGCCCGAGACGGTCTACCGCCGCTATCCCCAGACGAACGACAGCATGCCGGCGCGCTATGCCCGCGCCATCAGCACCTATCTCCACGGGGATTTGCGCAGCGCGCTCGCCCAGATCGACGCGTTGATCCAGGTCCAGCCCAACAATGCGTATTTTTACGAGGTGCGCGGCCAGGCCCTGCTGGAAGGTGGCAAGCCGGCCGAGGCGATTCCCGCCCTGCGCAAGGCTGTCGCACTCTCGAACAACGCCCCCCTCATCGAGATGTTACTTGGGCAGGCGCTGGTTGGGTCCGATAATAAGGCCTACACCGATGACGCCGTTCGGATTCTCAGGAGCGCGGTGGCACGGGAACCGGAGGCCCAGCTCGGCTACATGCAGCTCGCGATGGCCTATGGCCGGAAGGGAGACTATGCCGAGGCGGATCTCGCGTCGGCACAGGCCGCTTATCTGCGCGGCGACAACAAGACCGCCCGCGAGCTTGCGACGCGCGCGAAAACCCGTTTCGCCGTCGGCACGCCCGGATGGGTCAAGGCCGACGACATCGTGGCGTCAAAACCGTCGCGCAACTAAATCGACCAAGCTACGCCTTACACCACGACGTCACGACACCGAGCTTAAGTCAGCCGGGACGTTTTCCGAAACCTGCTTTGGATAAGAGGATTTGCCTATGCCTTCGCTGCGCCTGCTTTGCTCCCGCGCTGTTCGCGCTCGCCCTGTTCGGCGCGGCCGCGCCCGCGTCGGCCGACAGCTTCTCCGATGCCCAGCGCACCGACATCGAGGCGATCATCAAGAACTACCTCGTCACTCATCCCGAGGTGCTCGAGGAGGCGATGACCGAGCTCACCAAGCGCCAAGCCACGGCCGAGACGCAGAAGCACGAGGCCAGCATCGCGCAGAATTCCGATGCGATCTTCAACTCGCCGCGCCAGGTCGTGCTCGGCAACAAGGACGGCGACGTCACCTTCGTCGAGTTCTTCGACTACAATTGCGGCTACTGCAAGCGCGCCATGGGCGACATGCTCGACCTCATGAAGGCCGATCCGAAGCTGAAGGTCGTGCTGAAGGAGTTTCCGGTGCTGAGCCAGGGCTCGGTCGAAGCAGCCCAGGTCGCGGTCGCGGTGCGCATGCAGGATCCCTCCGGCAAGAAATATCTCGATTTCCATCAGAAGCTGCTCGGCGGCCGTGGCGCGGCCGACAAGGCGCGCGCGCTTCAGGCGGCCAAGGAAGCCGGTCTCGACACCGCCAAGATCGAGAAGGACATCGGCAGCGCCGAGGTGCGCACCACCATCGAGGAGAACTTCAAGCTCGCGGAAGCGATGGGCATGAATGGCACGCCGAGCTATGTGATCGGCAAGCAGATCGTTGTTGGCGCCATCGGTGTCGAGGGCCTCAAGGAAAAGATCGGCATTGCCCGCTGCGGCAAGGCGACTTGCTGAGCGCGCATTTACAACGACACGATGAGAAAAG
This sequence comes from Bradyrhizobium sp. LM2.9, assembly GCF_054056555.1. NCBI lineage: Bacteria > Pseudomonadati > Pseudomonadota > Alphaproteobacteria > Hyphomicrobiales > Nitrobacteraceae > Bradyrhizobium > Bradyrhizobium sp. LM2.9. Next base: position 1,735,212 of record NZ_JBSRYJ010000002.1, on the reverse strand, counting down.
GCCGGCTGATGAGCCGGCTTTTTTTGTTGGCACTGCTTTCATCGCGAACGTGGCGCGAATCCGACGTACGCGTTCATCTCGCGTTTAGGAAACAAATGCCCCGGAACCCCCGATGTTCCGGAACAACTCAAATCTCCTTTCGTTGTCGGCGCGGGCAATGACGCAAAGAGACACGTGAGGAGAATTCCATGTCTAACCGCTTTATGATCTCGGTTGCCGCGCTCGCGCTGGTCGCGGGCACGGGTCTGGCAAACGCACAGGGCACCACGAACCGCGACAGCGGTGGCGGCGCCGGTGGTGCGCAGATGCAGCATTCGCAGCCTTCCGGCGGCGCCGCCGAGCGCGGCGGTTCGATGGGCCGCGAGTCGACCCAGGAGAAGGGCACCGTTGGCCAGGCCGGCGGCTCCAGCAGCATGAAGTCCGGCACGTCCGCGGAGGAGAAGTCCTCGGGTGCGACCAAGGACGAGCATTCGGGCCGCGAGATGAACAAGAACGCGGCTGAGGACAAGGCCGGCGCGACCAAGGGCCAGCGCACCGATGAACGCGCGCAGGACAAGTCCCAGCAGGACAAGTCCAAGAGCACGATGGACAAGTCGCAGACCGACAAATCCCAGATGGACAAGTCCAAGAGCACGGAGACGGACACCAAGAGCGGCAACATGAACGCCCAGACCAAGGGCGCGGAGACCAAGGGCGCGGACAGCAAGTCGCAGACCACGACCGGTAACGCCTCCGCCACCGCCTCCGCACCGCCTCCCGAGAAGCGGAGCCAGATCTCGACGGCGATCAAGTCGACCAAGATCGAAGAGACCACGAACGTCAACTTCAACATTTCGGTCGGCACGGCCGTCCCGGCGTCCGTCCGATTCCACCCGCTGCCGCCCCAGATCGTGGAAATCTATCCGGAATGGCGCGGCTACGATGTGATCTTGGTGCACGGCAAGTACGTCATCGTCCGTCCCCAGACGCGTGAGATCGTGTACATCATCGAAGGCTAAGCCACTTCGCTGAAGCCCAAAATGAGCCCTTGCCGAGCGATCGGCAGGGGCTTCTGCTCTATTGGGTGGCTTCTGCCCATGGGCTCTCCCGGCAGCCATGCTTTGGACTGGTTAACAAGCAATTTCCGTAGCTTCCGCACAGGTTTTTGCACCTCGGATGAGGTATCTGAAGCCCCCTGGGAGGTCCTTCAAGGCTTCCCCTCACGCGCTTTGTTACCTATAACCCCCGCCACGCCGAAGCACCTCTTGCGGGATTGGGATGGCCGAACCAGCAACCGACACGATCCTTGTTCTGAACGGGCCGAACCTCAACATGTTGGGGACGCGCGAGCCCGAGAAGTACGGCCATGCGACGCTGGCCGACGTCGAGGCGCTGTGTCGGGAGACGGCGGCGACGTTCGGCCTCAAGGCCGACTGCCGGCAGTCCAACCGCGAAGGTGAGCTGATCGACTTCATCCACGAGGCGCATGGGCGCAAGATGAAGGGCATCATCATCAATGCCGGCGGCTATTCACACACCTCGATCGCGCTGCACGACGCGCTGCTCGCGGTGCAGATCCCGACGGTCGAAGTGCACGTGACCAACATCCACGCCCGCGAGAGCTTCCGTCACCACTCCTACACCGCGCGCGCGGCCTTCGCCTCGCTCTGCGGTTTCGGCATCGAGGGCTACCGCCTCGCCATCCAGGGCCTTGCCGCCAAGCTCGGCATCACGCCCAAAGCCTGACGCTCCCTCTTCACACAGAACATTCGGATCAAACAACATGGCGCGCCAGCCAGACGACAAAGCAGCCGCAAAGTTTTCCAGCGAGGATTCCGCCCTCGTCCGCGAGCTCGCTTTGCTGCTCGATGAGACCAGCCTCACCGAAATCGAGATCGAGCGTTCCGGCCTGCGCCTGCGCGTCGCCCGCAACGTCAGCGTTGCTGCGACCATGCCGATGCAGATGGCAGCCGCCCCCGCCGCCCTCCAGGCGGCCGCAGCTGTCGCCGCGCCAGCCGCTGCCGACCTGTCGAAGCATCCCGGCGCCGTGACCTCGCCGATGGTCGGCACCGCCTATTGGGCGCCGGAGCCCGGCGCCAAGCCGTTCATCGAGGTCGGCAGCAAGGTCGCGGTCGGCCAGACGCTGCTGATCATCGAAGCCATGAAGACCATGAACCAGATCCCCTCGCCGCGCGCCGGCACGGTGACGCAGATCGTGATCGAAGACGGCCAGCCGGTCGAGTACGGCGAGCCGCTCGTCATCATTGAGTGACGGTCGAGGCCAACAAAGCCCTCGCCGCTTCCCGCGCGCCAGTCCCTTAAGGACACCATGTTCGACAAGATCCTCATAGCCAATCGCGGCGAGATCGCCCTTCGCATCCTGCGCGCCTGCAAGGAGCTCGGGATCGCGACCGTCGCCGTGCACTCCACCGCCGATGCCGATGCCATGCATGTGCGCTTGTCGGACGAGAGCGTGTGCATCGGGCCACCGGCGTCCAAGGACAGCTACCTCAACGTGCCCGCACTGCTCGCGGCCTGCGAGATCACCGGCGCCGATGCCGTGCATCCCGGCTACGGTTTCCTCTCGGAGAACGCGCGTTTCGCGGAGATCCTCTCCGAGCATAATCTGCATTTCATCGGCCCGAAGGCCGAGCACATCCGCCTGATGGGCGACAAGATCGAAGCCAAGAGGACTGCCAGGAAGCTCGGCATTCCCGTGGTGCCCGGTTCCGACGGAGGCGTTCGGCCCCAACGACGACGCGATGGCAATCGCCAGGAAGATTGGCTTCCCGGTGCTTGTGAAGGCCGCAGCCGGCGGCGGCGGCCGCGGCATGAAGGTGGCGCAGAGCGAGGGCGACCTTCAGATGGCGCTGTCGACGGCCGCCAACGAGGCCAAATCCGCCTTTGGCGATGCCTCCGTCTACCTCGAAAAATATCTCCAGAAGCCGCGCCACATCGAAATCCAGATCCTCGGCGACGGCCGCGGCGGCGCGATCCATCTCGGCGAACGCGACTGCTCGCTGCAGCGGCGCCACCAGAAGGTCTGGGAGGAAGGCCCCTCGCCCGTGCTGGCCGCGGCAGCGCGCGCCAAGATCGGCGAGACCTGCGCCAAGGCGATGCGCGAGATGAAATATCTCGGCGTCGGCACCATCGAATTCCTGTTCGAGGACGGCGAGTTCTACTTCATCGAGATGAACACCCGCATCCAAGTCGAGCATCCCGTCACCGAGAGCATCACCGACATCGACCTCGTGCTCGAGCAGATCCGCATCGCCGCCGGCGGCGACCTGCCGGCGAGGCAGGAAGAGGTCCAGGTCATCGGCCACGCGATCGAGTGCCGCATCAACGCCGAAAATCCGCAGACCTTCCGTCCTTCGCCCGGCCGCATCACGCAATATCACCCACCCGGGGGGCTCGGTGTGCGCATCGATTCCGCGGTCTATCAGGGCTACACGATCCCGCCTTATTACGACTCGCTCGTCGGCAAGCTGATCGTGCACGGCAAGACCCGCGGCGAGTGCCTGATGCGACTGCGCCGGGCGCTGGACGAGATGGTGGTCGAGGGCATCGAGACCACCCTGCCGCTATTCCGCGCGCTGGTCCGCGAAGACGACATCATCAACGGCGACTACCACATCCATTGGCTGGAACAGTACCTCGCCGGCAAGACGGAACCCGGCCGGCAATAATCCGCCTCCCATGGAACCCTTTCCCCCCAATCGCGTTCTGGTCGGCGGGGACAGTTCCGAGGGGGCGTTTTGAATTCCGCTAAACCTGATCAGGCGAGGCCGTCGTGATCGCTGAAGCGCAGCGACGGCGCGCATTTTGGCAGATCCTGCTGTTCTCGGCGGGCCTTGTGGTGCTGACCGTGATCAGTGCCGGCTCGGTCTACCTCGTCAACAAGGCGAGAGACGACAGCAAATGGGTGGTTCACACCATCGAGGCGGAGAACCAGATCAACACGCTCCTGCTGGAAATCCGGCGTGCCGAGAGCGCAGCCCGCGGCTACCTTCTGACGCAAGCGGCGGATTTCCAGGCCGACCATGACAAGGCCGTGGCAGCAATCATCCCGGCGCTCGACAAGCTCACGCGCCTGACGGGCGACAATCCGGCGCAACGCGAAAGCATCGAGAGGCTGAGCGCGGCGATCGAGACCCGGCTCGGCCAGTTCGTGCAGGAGATGGATTTCGTCCGCCACGGTGAGCCCGAGAAGGCCGCAGCGCTGGTCCGCAAGCTCGCCTCCACCGACGCCACGGCCGCGATCGCCGAAGTCGCGTCGGGAATGATTTTGGAAGAAGAACGGCTGTTCCGGCTCCGAACGGTCAACTCGGACCGCAGCCAGTCCCTCGCCGCGTCGATGACCGGCATTGGCTCCGGCCTCGTCGTGCTGCTGGCCCTGATCTCGATCTGGCTGGTGCGGCGCTCGGCCCGCGCCCGTGACGACGCCGAGGCGCGCCTGCGCGATGCCAATGTCAATCTGGAGACCATCGTCGACGAACGCACGGCCGATCTGCGCGAAGCCAACAACGAGATCCAGCGCTTTGCCTATATCGTCAGCCACGATCTGCGCTCGCCACTCGTCAACATCATGGGCTTCACCAGCGAACTCGAAGAACTCGGCGGCGACATTTTCCGCCGTATCGGCGGCCTCACCCATGTTCCGGCCAACGGGCCGCCGCTGACTGGTGGCGAGATCGCGCTCGAAGGTCCCGACAAGCAGCTTTCAGCAGATTTTTCCGAAGCGCTGAGCTTCATCAAGTCGTCGATCGCCAAGATGGACCGCCTGATCTCGGCGATCCTCAATCTCACCCGCGAGGGCCGGCGTGAGTTCCAGCCGGAAAAGATCGACACGCGCAGGCTGATCGAAGCGATCGTGTCGACGCTGGCGCATCAGGCCGCCGAAGCGCAGGCCGAGATCCACATCGCGTCCCTGCCGGATCTGGTCAGCGACCGCCTGGCGCTGGAGCAGATCTTCTCCAATCTGATCGACAACGCCATCAAATATCTCAAGCCCGGCGTCCCCGGCGAGATCAGAATCCGCGGGCGTACCAAGCTCGGCTACGCTATCTTCGAGATCAGCGATAACGGCCGCGGGATTGATCCGAAGGATCACCAGCGGATATTCGACCTGTTTCGCCGCGCGGGAACCCAGGACAAGCCCGGTCAGGGCATCGGTCTCGCGCATGTGCGTGCACTTGTGCGTCGCCTTGGCGGCACCATGTCGGTATCATCGGAACTGAATACGGGCAGTAGCTTCACCATCACGCTGCCCATTTCCTGGAACGCCAGCAACCGGAACGCGGATCAATGACTCAACCCGTCAGCATCATCATGATCGAGGACGACGAGGGACATGCGCGACTGATCGAGCGGAACATCCGCCGCTCCGGCGTCAACAACGAGATCATCTCCTTCGCCAACGGCACGGACGCGATGAAGCACCTGTTCGGGGCCGACGGCAGCGGGCTCGTGCAAAAGGGCAATGCGCTCCTGATCCTGCTCGATCTCAACCTCCCCGACATGACCGGGATCGACATCCTGAAGCAGATCAAGGAGAACAAATATCTGAAGGCCTCGCCCGTGGTGGTGCTGACCACCACCGACGATTCCCAGGAAATCAAGCGCTGCTACGAGCTCGGCTGCAACGTTTACATCACCAAGCCCGTGAACTACGAGAATTTCGCCAATGCCATCCGGCAGCTCGGCTTGTTCTTCTCGGTCATCCAGGTCCCGTCCGCCGCGCCTCATGAACCAGCGCACGCCAACACTGCTCTACATCGACGACGACGGCGCGCTGGCGCGCCTGGTCGATCGCGGCCTGACACGGCGCGGCTACAAGGTCCTTCATGCCGCAAGCGGTGAGGAAGGCCTCGAGCTCATCCGCCGCGCGGGGACGACCGGCGGCATCGACGTCGTCGCGCTCGACCAGTACATGCCCGGCCTCGACGGGCTGGAGACGCTGGAGCAGATCATGGCGATCCCAGGCGCACCCCCCGTGGTGTTCGTCACGGCCTCGCAGGATTCCAGCATCGCGGTGACGGCGCTGAAGGCGGGCGCGGCCGATTATCTCGTCAAGGACGTCAAGGGCGACTTCATCCCCCTGCTTCACGTCGCGGCCGAGGGCGCGCTGCGCCAGGCCGAATTGCAGAAGGCGCGCGAGGAGGCCGAAGCCGAGATCCATGCCTCGCGCGACCGCTACGCAGCGCTGGCCGCCGAACGCGAACTGCTGCTGCGCGAGGTCAACCACCGCGTCGGCAACTCGCTCCAGATCATCGCCTCGCTGCTGCATCTCCAGGCAAGCTCCGCGGCGCAGGACGAGGTCAAGGCGGCGTTGACCAATGCGATGGGCCGCGTCGCCGCGGTCGCGCAGGTGCACCGCCGCCTCTACACCTCGCAAGACCTGAAGAGCGTGGTGCTGAACCAGTATCTGGACTCGTTGCTCGAGGATCTCCGCCGCTCGGCCGAAGGCGACCGGATGTCGCGCTTGACGCTGAAGGCCGAACCGGTCGAGATCGATCCGGACCGTGCGGTCGCCGTCGGCATCATCGTCAACGAGCTGGTGATGAACGCGGTGAAATACGCCTATCCTGATGGCGCCGGCCCGATCCATGTCGAGCTGACCTCGCAGGGCGACGATCTGCTGCTGGCGATCAGGGATGACGGCGTCGGCGACAACGTCAAGGCCGATCCGCGCTCCACCGGCATGGGCCAGCGCATCGTCGCAGCCATGGCCACCAAGCTCGACGCTTCGGTCGAGCGCGACCCCACCCATTCCGGAACCCGCATCATGTTGAGGTTCCGCCGTGTGCCCGCGGGCCCCGTCAAGCCCAATACTGCGGCAGCGAGCTGACCCGCACCGCCCATCGCAACCGCATTGCGATCCTGCTATTGTCGCGAGCCATGACTTCGCGCGACTCTGCCCCGTCTGAAATCACGCCAGCCGTACTGCTGCGCGCCTATGCCTGCGGCATCTTTCCGATGGCCGAAAGCGCCGACGATCCGACCCTGTTCTGGGTCGAGCCGGAGTTGCGCGGCGTCATCCCGCTCGAGGGATTTCGCGTGGCCTCGCGGCTCGCGCGTACCGTGCGTTCGGATTCGTTCCGCGTGACCGTCAACACTGCGTTCAAGGCCACGATCGCGGGCTGCGCCGCGCCGCAGGCCGGGCGCGAGGACACCTGGATCAACAAGCGCATCCGCGACCTCTATGGCGGCCTGTACGAGCTCGGCCACTGCCACAGCGTCGAGGCCTGGCAGGGCGAAGACCTCGTCGGCGGGCTTTACGGCGTCAGCCTGGGCCGGGCCTTTTTCGGTGAGAGCATGTTCCACACCGCGCGCGATGCCTCGAAGGTCGCGCTGGTGCATCTGGTCGCGCGGCTGATCCATGGCGGCTTCGAGCTGCTCGACACCCAATACGTCACCGAGCATTTGAAGAGTTTTGGTGCGGCCGAGATTTCGCGGCGGCGCTACACCGCGCTGCTCGACAAGGCGCTCGCGGGCGAGCCCGGCGATTTCCTGAAGCTCTCCGCCGGTGAAGCGATCCCGGGCGCACGCGCGCTCGAGATCATCGCCTCACGGCAATAATCAGGGATATCACCGGCCGAATCCGGGGATTTGGCCTAGCGGCCAAACCCCGGGATACCGAACAGACCCGGCCGCTGCTCGGGCGGCGGAGGTGGCGGCGGTGCCGGTTGCTGCTGCTGGATCGGCGGCAACGGCTGCGGCGGACGCTGCTGCACCTGCTTGGGCGCGGACTTCTTCTGCGCAGGCGGCGGCGGCGCAGCCGGCTTGGTGCCGGGATCCGGCGCCGCGGTCGCGATGGTCTGCTGCGGCTCTTTGCAATCGGTGAGCCAGATGTCGTAGATCGGGTGCTCGACGCCGTGCAGGCCCGGACTTGCCGCGTACATCCAGCCCGAGAAGATGCGCTTCACCTCGCCCTGCAAGGTGATCTCGTCGACCTCGACGAAGGCGTCGGTGTTGGCGGCCTCCGTCGCCGGTCGCGTGTAGCAGGCGTCGGTTTTGACGCGCAGCGCGCCGAACTGCACGGTCTCGCCGATATCCTCGTCGAAATTGATGATGCGGCCGGTGATTTTGTCGAGGCCGGAGAAAGTCGCTTTCTTGTTCACGATCTTCTGGGCCGGCGGTTCGGTGACGACCTCGTCGCCCGGCTGCAGGCTCGCCGGCGTCTGCGGCACAGTACCACCCGGTCCGCCCTTCTGCTGCGGCTGGCGCTGACCGGGCGCGCCCGGCTGCGGGGCGCCTTGCGGATTGGGCGGAGCGACCGCAACGGACGGCGGCTGGTTTGGCGGAGCGGCGGCCGAGCCAGGGGGCGGCGCCAGAGGTTGGGTCTCGACCGGCCCCGGCATCACATTACCCTGCCGGCCCGGCGGCGGGGGCATCGGGCGCGACGGCAGCACACGGCCCTGCGGCGGCAGCTCCGGCACCTCTTCGTCGTCATCGGGGATCTGCTGCTGCGGCTGAGGCTGGCCACGCGGAATGTTGCCGGGCGGCCGCAGCGGCGGCGGATCGGAGAAGATCGTGCCGATCTGCGCCTGAGCCGGCGTCGCAGCCGTCAGTGCGGTGGCGGCCAAAAGCGCCGCAAGACCTGTCAGGGTAAAGGTTCGAAACATCTCGCGCGGCTTCAACAGCGAATCGGGCTTGCTGGACATTCTACAGGGGATACCGCCGCTCGCAGGTCATCCGGTTAACACGGCGAATACGGCGGGGGAAGGGCGGCATCCCTCCCCTCCCGGCCCGGTCTGGCCAGATCGGCCCCCGGATGGGATAGTCCGAACGCCCCTTGCCCGGGCCAAGGCGGCGGCGTCCCCGAAGAGGCGGCGCCGCTCCCCGAAAACGACATCCAACGATCGCTGGAAACCCGTAAGGTCGCTTCCCCATGCCTGTTGTGCTCGATCCCGACGCCGCCGCCGTCTACACGGCCTTTCAGGAGGCGGGCCGCCCCGCCTACGAGACCCTGACCGCTCCGGAAGCGCGCGCCTATTACTCGCAGGCGCGCTTTGCGACCAATCCCGAGCCACCGGAACTTGCGCGCGTCACGCCGCTGGCGATCCCGGCACCGCACGGAACGATCCCGGCCCGCATCTACGTTCCGAAAGACCGGCGCCGGCATGACGGCTTGTCCCCGGCGCTGGTGTTCTTCCATGGCGGCGGCTGGGTGATCGGCGATCTCGACTCCCACGACGTCGTCTGCCGCCAGCTCGCGGTCGAAGCCGCGCTGATCGTGATCTCGGTCGACTACCGCCTCGCGCCCGAACACAAATTTCCCGCCGCAGCCGATGACGCGATCGCCGCGACCAAATGGGTCGCCGCCAACGCCCGCGAGCTCGGCGTCGACGCCGCGCGCCTGTCGATCGGCGGCGACAGCGCCGGCGGCAATCTCGCCGCAGTCGTCGCGCTTGCTGCGAGAGACGGCAACGGCCCCGCGATCGCGGGCCAGGTGTTGATTTACCCCGCCGTCGATTTCGCCATGACGCACGGCTCGCACAGCGAGCCCGAGACCAGTGTGCTGCTGACGCATTCGGTAATCCGCTGGTTCCGCGACCATTATCTCAACGGCGCCGCCGACGTCGACGATTGGCGCGCCTCGCCGGCGCGCGCGCAAAACCTTGGCGGCCTGCCGCCGACCTATGTGCTGACTGCCGGCGCCGATCCGCTGCGCGACGAAGGCGACGAATATGCCGAGCGACTCAGGCAAGCCGGCGTGCCCGTCGCCACCAAGCACTATCCCGGCCAATTCCACGGCTTCTTCACGATGGGCAAATTGCTGCGCGAGGCCAATGTCGCCGTGAGCGAGATCGGCGCGTGGTTGAAGGGATTGGGCTGACGCCGCCTCCCGCATGCCATCCGTCTTTCAAAACCTCTTCGCCCTCCCGCTGCGCGGGCTGACATGGCTCGGCGGCCAGGGCACCCGCGCTGTGGCTGCCGTCGTCTTCATTGCGCTCGCGGTGCCGCCGCTCGGGGCGTTGCTGCGCCCTTACGTCACCGAGGCGATTTTCGTCCTGCTCTGCATCTCCTTCATGCGGGTCGATCTCGCCGCGCTCTCCGGCCATTTGCGCCGGCCGGCGCTGGTCGCGACCGCGACCGCCTGGACCGTGATCGGCGTGCCTGTGATCGTCGGACTGATCGTCCATGTCACCGGTCTCACCGCGCGCTCGCCCGGCCTTGCGCTGGCCTTGATGCTCCAGAGCATGGCTTCGCCGATGATGGCCTCGCCGGCGCTGGCCGCACTGATGGGCCTCGATGCCACGCTCGTTCTGGTCACGCTGGTGACCGCGACCGCGCTGGTGCCGTTCACCGCGTCGCTGTTCGCGAGCCTGTTCCTCGGCGACATGCTCAGCGTCACGCCGGCCACGCTCGGCCTGAAACTGCTCGGCATCCTCGCGGCATCGCTGCTTGCAGCGACCGTGATCCGCTGGGTCTTCGGCGCGGCCGCGATCCAGCGGCACAGGCGGCCGATCGACGGCTTCAACATCGTCATCCTGCTGATTTTCGCGGCCGCGATCATGGGCGACGTTGCGAGCGACCTCGTGGCCCAGCCGGTGTTCACTATCGGCTTGGCGCTGCTGTCCTTCACGATCTATTTCACGCTGCTCGCGATCACCACGCTGCTGTTCCGCCGCATCGGCTATGAGCGCGCGCTGGCGCTCGGGCTGATGGTATCACAGCGCAATCTGGGCCTGATGCTGGCCGCGACCGCCGGCGCGCTGCCGCCCACCACATGGCTCTATTTCGCGATGACGCAGTTTCCAATTCACCTGGCGCCATACATGCTGACGCCGATCGCGCGGCGGCTGACAGCGCGGGCGACTCTTGCAACTGCAAAAAAGAGACCACGACCTGGCGATGAGATGAAAATTATCAGCTGATGCACGGCCGCACGGCGTTGCCAGAGAATATCGAAACTGCCGGCGCCCGTGAAGCCGAGCGCGGCGCGCTACTGACGTGTCACTGCGACCTTACTCGTGTGTTGGCGGAACTTGGTTGAGGAGTTGTGAGGTCGCGGTCACGACCTGTGCCGGGGCGAAGGGTTTTTGCAGGAGCATACTGTGAGGAACGCCAAGGGACGGCCAATCATCGGCGGCGGCACCGGTCATGTAGACCACGGGAATGTGGGGATTGAGTTCTCTTGCGCGCCTGGCAACGTCCCAGCCGGTGAGAGCACCGCTGAGGTTCACGTCGGTGATCAGGGCCAGATATTTGCTTTCTTCGTTTTGGAGAAGTGTGAGCGCTTCCTCCCCGGATGAAGCAACCTCCGGGTGGAAGCCACCCTCGGCTAATGCCTCTTCTACGATTGTCTGGATAAGCGGATCGTCTTCCACAACCATGATGACGAGCAACTCAGTATTCACCGCTTACCTCCATCCACTTCGGGTGGCGCACATCAAGCCGAAGCGGGAGCTTTGGTTCCCGGATCTGTGCAAAAATGCACACAAGGTACTGCCGGGATGGAGCGCAGCCGCCCGCCACGAACTACAGCTTCCGGCGAAACCTAGCTGGCCCTTGCCGCACGCCGCAGCGCCTGCGGCGGTTGGCCGAAGGCGCGGATGAAGGCGCGCCGCATGCGCTCGGGGTCGCGGAAGCCGGTCGCCTCTGCGACGAGCTCGATCGCCTCGCGCGAGGACTGCACGCGTTCGCGCGCCACCTCGATCCGCAAGCGCTCGATCGCCTTGGAGGGTGTCGTGCCGGTCTCGGCGGCAAAGGCGCGGGCAAAATGCCGCGCGCTCATGCCGGCGCGGTCGGCGAGATCTTCGACCGTCAAACGCGCGTCGAGGTTCTCGCGCGCCCAGGACAGCAATGCACCGAACCTGCCGTTCGGCGTCTTCAACTCCAGCAGAGAGGAGAATTGCGACTGGCCGCCGCTGCGGCGATGATACAGCACGAGCTGCCGCGCGGTTGCCTGCGCGATCTCCTCGCCATGGTCTTCGGTCACCATCGCGAGCGCGAGATCGATACCTGCGGTGATGCCGGCGGACGTCCACACATTGTCGTCACGGGTGAAAATCTGGTCCGGCTCGAACTTCACCTTGGGATAGCGCGCGACGAAATCTCGCGTGCGGCCCCAATGCGTGGTGGCGCGGCGGCCGTCGAGCAGGCCCGCCTCGGCCAGCACATAGGCGCCCGAGCAGACGCTGGCGACCCGCACGCCGCGCCGTGCCAGCCGCTGCACTGAGCCGCGCGTGACCTCGCACCGCGCCGCATCCGTGACGCCTGCGCCGCCCGCCACGACCAGGGTCGTGATCGCATTCGCCGACTTGAAATCGCGCGCCATCATTTCAACTCCGGACGAGCTGCGCACAGGCCCTGGGTTCAACGCGAGCACCCGGATCGCGGGTGCTTTGCCGGTGGCACGTGCCGCGATCTCGAACACCGAGATCGGGCCGGCCGCATCGAGCAACTGGAAATCCGGGAAGATCAGGATGCCGATCATCGGTGATGTCCGAAAGTGAGGGAAAAATGCCATTTTGGACAGGACGGCATCATGCCAATTTGCCGGCGTCAAGCACATAGTTGGAGGCTCTCATGTCGACACCGCTCCAGATCGGACTTCTGGTGTTCCCGCGCGTCACTCAGCTCGACTTCACCGGCCCCTTGCAGGTGTTCTCGTCGGTCCCAGGCGTAAAACTGCATTTGATCTGGAAGCGGATCGAGCCGGTGCCGAGCGATTCCGTGCTGACGCTGACGCCAACCACGACTTTCGCCGATTGCCCGCAGCTCGACGTGATCTGCGTGCCCGGCGGCGGCGGCACCAACGATCTGCTCAATGACGAGGAGGTGCTGGATTTCCTGCGCCGGCAGGCCGAAGGCGCCAAATACGTCACCTCGGTCTGCACGGGATCTCTGGCGCTGGGCGCTGCCGGCCTCTTGAAAGGCTACCGCGCCGCCACCCATTGGAGCGCGATGGAGATGCTAGGCCAGTTCGGCGCAACGCCGACCAGGACGCGCGTCTGCATCGACCGCAACCGCATCACCGGCGGCGGCGTCACCGCGGGAATCGATTTCGCGCTGACCCTGGTGTCGATCCTGGTCGATCGCACCACGGCGGAAGCGATCCAGCTTCAGCTCGAATACAATCCCGCTCCGCCGTTCAATGCAGGCTCGCCCGATACCGCGCCCGCCGAAGTGCTGGCCTTGCTGAAAGAGCGCGGCGCCCCAAACCAGGCCCGCCGCCTGGAAGCGGTGAAGCGCGCCGCCGAACGGGTGATGTAGCCCCTCTCGTGTCCCGGACGCGGTGCGGCATGCAGTGACGCTCCGCAGAGCCGGGCCCCAGGAAACCACACGTGTCGCTGCTACATGGGTCCAGGCTCAGCGCTGCAGCGTTACACGCTGCAGCGCGTCCGGGACACGCAACTCGTCACACCAGAAAAAGGCCGCTCGGTTTCCCAAGCGGCCTTTCCTGCCTTACGGCGGCTGCACATTTCATCGGGCGATTTCGGAGCTTCCAGACCGGGGGCCTATCTCCCGATCGAGTCCTGGTCGGCGGCCGCTGCATCTCGGGACAGTCGCGAACTGTTGCCCGAACCGAACGCGATGGTCTCCCATCTCCGTAAGATGCGCCATTGAGCCGCGTCGCTCGCATGGCTGCAACGAGCGCGCAGGAATCATCCCCGCTGTTCGCGTTGTCCACAGCAGGGTGAGGCGGATGCGGGTGCATCCACTCCCACGAAGGAATCGGACGGGAATCGGAAGCCTAGCCAGGCGTCCAGGGCTGATAGTCGCCGGTCGCCTTCGGCCGCTTGCCGCTGGCGAGCGTCGAACCCGAGGGGCGGTAGGCGTTGGCCGTGCCGGTGAGATTCGGCTGGTGCGGCTTTTCCCACTCGCGCGGCTGATAGTTCTCCTGCGTCGGCGGCACGTCGACGGTATGATGCATCCAGCCGTGCCAGGACGGCGGGATCCGGCTTGCTTCGGCATAACCGTTGTAGATCACCCAGCGCCGCTCGAAGCCGAGCGTCGGGTCGATCACCCCGCCGCGGGTGCGATAATAGAGGTTGCCCTGCTCGTCCTGGCCGACCAGCTCCCCGTACCGCCTGGTCCAGAGTTGGGTGCCAAAAGTCTGGCCATTCCACCAGGTGAAGAACTTGAGGAAGAATTGTTTCATACGGCAAGGGCCCTGCTTCGTCGGGTCCTGATGCCATCCGGACGGCGAAATGTCCAGTTCGGCGGGTGCGGCGGCGCCCCCCGCTGCGGGATGCGGCTCCGGGCACGGACGCTGCCGCAAATCGGACGCGATCCGTTCATGCCGGATACAGCGTTCCCATGAGACCCTTGCCGCGCACGCAAACCGCCGTGATCCCAGGAACTACAGCCCCTTCATTGGGTTTGCTTCCGGGAAAAGGAGTTTTGATCATGAAAAGTCTGAAAGTCTTGAGCGCCGCTGCGGCAGTGGCATTGGTTATCCCGTTGGCGACGCCGAGCTTTGCACAAAGTCGGGCCGCGGTGGTCGGAGGCGGCGCGCACATCGGTGGCGGCGGTGGCGGCGCACACTTTGGTGGCGGCGGCGGCGGCGCACACTTTGGTGGCGGCGGTGGTGGCGCACACTTTGGCGGCGGCGGCGGCGGCGCGCGAATGGGCGGCGGCAGCTTTGGCGGCGCGCGGATCGGCGGCGGCGGCGGTAACTTCGCGGCGGGTACAACTGTGCGTCCGGGTGGCGGCGCTGCTTTCACCGGCGGCGGCCGCGGCTTCGCAGCAGCCGGGGGCCACAACTGGAATGGCGGCGGCGGCCGTTGGCATGGCGGCGGCTGGCGCCATCGCGGCGGCGGCTTCTGGCCCGGTGTCGCGGCGGGTGCTGCGATCGGCGGCCTTGGCTCGTACGCCTATTACGGCGGCGGCTATTACAACGATCCCTACTACTATGGCGACGACAGCTATTATGATGAGCCGTCAGTGGCGGTGGTCCCCGACAGCGGCGGCGACTCCGCAGCCTATTGCGCACAGCGCTACAAATCCTACGATCCGGCGTCCGGCACCTATCTCGGCTATGACGGCCAGCGTCATCCCTGCCCGTAAGCACACCGACAACGCTTGAAGAGAGGCGCCGCAGCGATGCGGCGCCTTTTTCGCGCATGTCGAGCACCTCAACTGTTTCGAGCGCATCGTGGTCGCTGTCCGCCACGATGAGGCGCGCGGACCTTTAATCACCGCACCGTGCATACCTACCCTGACCCAATCCAAAATTGACCCGACGCGCGATTCACCTGTATCAATTTGGCTATGGGGATTTCGATTACTGGAAAATGTCATGCCGCGTATTCTCGTGGTCGATGACGATCCGATGGTCGGCGCGACCATCGAGGTCCTCCTCCAACGTCAGGGCTTCGACGTCACGTTGACCGACGGCGGAGAGACGGGTTTGGCTGCGCTCGAAACACAGAATTTCGACGTGATGCTGGTTGACATCTTCATGCCGCACATGCGCGGCTTCGAGTCCGTCCGCATCTTTCACGAGCGCGCGCCGGCGGTACCGCTGATCGCGATGTCCGGCTACGCCTTCGCGTCATCCGCGTCGCCCTCTCCCGATTTCCTCCGCATGGCGCTGGAGCTCGGCGCAACACGCTGCCTGCGCAAGCCGTTCACGCCGGACGCGCTGCTGACCACCATCCGGGAATGCCTCGGGGGCGAAAGTGCACAGCCGAAGGACAAGAAAGAAGCCCCTTGATCCCAACGCAGCGCATCATTCTCGGTACTGGACTTGCCATCCTCCTGATCATCACCGCAGCCTCGATCGGCCTCGACGTCAAGTCACGGTCCGATGCGGCCTGGGTCAATCACACCATCGAGGTGCTGAAGAAGATCTCCGATCTGCGCCTGCTGATGCGCCGCGCCGAGAGTGCCGCACGCGGCTACGAAATCTACGGCAGCCCGAGCTTCAGCGAGGAGTTCCAGGCGGCACACGCCCAGATCGCGCCGGCACTTGCCGATCTCAAGCGCGGCGTGCGCGACAATCCCGATCAGGTCATGCTGCTGGAGGGCACCGAGCCGCTGGCGCTGCGCCGGATGGAGATCGCCGCCGAGGCCATGCGCCTGCGCGCCGGCAACGACCAATCCGGCATTGCCACGCTCCAGGGCAAGGGCGAGGGCCGCGGCCTGATGGACACGGTGATGGGCAACCTCGATCGTCTGAGCGCGGGCGAAGAGCAATTGCTCGCCGCGCGCTCGCAGGATTCGCGCCGCACCGGCATCGTGCTGCTCGGCATCGATATCGCCGGCGCGCTCGTGATCATGCTGCTGGTCGTGATGGTGATGCGCGAGAGCCAGCGCACCCAGGGCGCGCTCAAGAGCACGCTATTGGAGACCACGGCCGCCAATCAGCAACTCGAGGCCGCGGTGGCCGAGCGCACCGAGCATCTGGTCACCGCGCATGACGAGCTGCGCCTGTCGGTCAACGTGCTTCAGAGCACCTTCCGCAGCATGGCGGAGGCGGTGCTGGTCATCGATGCCGAGGGCAATGTCCTTCTGTCCAATCCGGCCGCGGAGCGCATATTGCTGCACCGGACCGGCATGAACCTGCGCAATCTGCGCACGCTGTCCGACGTATTTCAGGGCGACGGCGTCACCCCGCTCAAGCCCGACGAGCTGCCGTCGGCGCGCGTGCTGCGCGGCGAGCAGTTCGAAGACATGGAGATGATCGTCCGCCCGCACAGCAGCAATTCACCCCGCCATCTCATGATCAGCGGCCGGCCGATGCTGGACGGTCAAGGCAGGATTTCCGGCGCGGTGCTGGTCTATCACGACGCGACCATGTCGCGCGAGACCGAGCGGCAGCTGTATCAGTCGCAGAAGCTGGATGCCATCGGCAAGCTGACCGGCGGCGTCGCGCACGACTTCAACAACATGCTGACCGTCATCTCCGGCAACACCGAGACGCTGGTGGCGAGCCTGAAGGCCCAGCCCGAGCTCCAGCGCACGGCGCGGCTGATCGACGAGGCCGCCGAGCGCTGCGCCGAGTTGATCCAGCATCTGCTTGCCTTTGCGCGCAGGCAGCCGCTCCAGCCGCGCAACGTCGAGATCAACGCTGCGGTCGCGGATATCGCAAAACTCCTGCGCCCCACCCTCGGCGAGCAGATCCAGATCGAGACCGTGCTGGAACAGGGGCCGATGACCTCGCACATCGATCCGTCCCGGCTCACCAATGCCGTGCTCAACATGGCGATCAACGCCCGCGATGCCATGCCGAACGGCGGCAAGCTGCTGTTCGAGGCCCATCGGGTCGTGCTCGACGAGGCCCTATGCCCAGAATAATCCGGATGTGCGCCCCGGCCCTTACGTGATGCTCGCCGTCAGCGACACCGGCACCGGAATGCCGGCCGAGGTCCAGCAGCAGGCGTTCGAGCCGTTCTTCACCACCAAGGAGGTCGGCAAGGGAAGCGGCCTCGGCCTCTCCATGGTCTACGGCTTCGTCAAGCAGTCCGGCGGCCACATCAAGATCTACAGCGAGGAAGGCCACGGCACCACGATCAAGCTCTATCTGCCGCCGGGCGAAGGCATGACGGATGTGGTCGCCACCGCGACGCCGCAAGCCGAAGGCGGCGCCGAGACCATTTTCGTGGTCGAGGACGATCCGCTGGTGCGCAACTTCGTCACCGCGCAGCTTCAGAGCCTCGGCTACAAGACGGTAGCGGCGTCCGACAGCAAGACGGCGCTTGAGTTGATCGAGACCGGCCAGCCGTTCGATCTCTTGTTCACCGACGTCGTCATCCCCGGCGGCATGAGCGGGCGCGTGCTCGCCGAGGAAGTGGCAAAACGGCGCCCCGGCCTGAAGGTGCTGTACACCTCCGGCTATACCGACAACGCCATCGTCCACCATGGCAAGCTCGACGACGGCGTGATACTGCTGACAAAACCCTACCGCCGCAACCAGCTCGCCGAGATGATCAGGAAGGCGCTGAACGGCGGGGGCATGACTGCAAGCTAGCTAGCGCGTCGCCAGCACCACGGCTGCCAGCGTGAAGATGAGTGCCGCGATCTGGCCCGGGCCCAGCGGCTCCCCCAGCGCCAGCGCCGACGCCACCACGCCGATGACAGGCACCGCCATCGTCCCGATCGCGGCGACCGAGGCCGGCAGGCGCGCGAGCGCTGCGAACCAGCTGACATAGGCGATGCAGAACTGCACCACGGTCGAATAGACCAGCAGCCACCAGCCGACCGGTGTCACCTGCTCCAGATGCGTGGTCTCGATGACGAGACCGATAATCGAGATCGGCAGGCAGCCGATCCCGATCTGCCAGGCCGCGGCCGTGATCGGCGGCAGATGGATGGGGTATCTTTTGGAAAACACCGTGCCGACGGCGAAGCCGATCGCGCCGCACAGCGCCATGATGATGCCCGGCAGCTTTTCCGCGCTGGCGGCAATGCCGTTGCCGCCCATGATCGAGGCAAGCCCGGCAAAGGCCATCACCAGGCCGATGGTGCGCAACAAGGTCGGTCGCTCGCCCAGCACCGGCCAGGCGATCAGCGAGGCCCAGACCGGCATGGTGTAGGCGATCAGCGCCGCCTCGCTGGCTGGCAGCCAGAGCAGCGCCAGGCCCATCAGCACCATCCAGCCGGTGACGTTGAGGATTGCGGCGGTCACCAGGCGCGGCCAGATCGCAGGCTCGACCCTCAGGCTCTGCCGGCGGATCAGCGCGAGGGCGGCGAGCAGCACTGCGCCCACCACCCCCGTCACCCCGCGCAGCGTCAGCGGCGGCAGCTCGGAAAGCAGGAATTTCGTCACCGGCCAGTTGAAGCGCCCAGCCCACCGAGGTGATGGCGAGGAACATCAGGCCGGCCGGGGCGATGCGTGGTCGCAAGCCCGGTCGCGTCGAATCAAGCATGTGGGTGTCCGGCAAAATCGAGGTCAGCTTGGCGCGGATTCGCGCGCCCCACCACCACCCCGGCGGGCATGCCTGCCCTCACCGTCCGTAGCCCCACGTGAGTCCCGTTGAGGCAAGCCCGGTCCTCAAAAATATACCTGCCCTGTGAACAGCGGGGTGAAGCCTCCGCAGCACCACGGGATGCAAATTTTTTCGGTTGGGAATCCCTGAGGACTCACCGATACTTGGCTCAAGAACAGGTGTGGGCTTGCCCCCTGTTATCCCCGACAATCCACCATATTTAGTATTTGATTCAGGAACCCGCACTAGTTCTTGACGGGCGCAATGGAGAGTCCTAGTTTTCGATCCGTTCGGCGCGAGTGTGTTTGCGTCCCGCCGGCACTCCCCGAAGGGCCTGCAAAACAGCACTCCGCCAAGCCAGCCAAAGGCAGCGGGATGAGGGCTTGTCTGCCCGCGATAGCGGTCTCCCAGGGCGCCAGAACGGGCCGGCAACAGGCTCGCATGGCAATTGGTTGAAGTGTCGTTGTGGGGCGTTGAACGCATGTCGGGCTCATCCCCTTGGGGGCGGATGGATCCGGACATGCCGGCCGGTGAGAGGTGCACGCACCTCACCATCGCCGGGAGAAAAAGGGCCGGGTCCACCGGCTGAACTGCGAAGCCTTGGGGCGGAAACGCCTTCGGGGATTCGCGAAATGAAATATCGATCCGGTCGCCTTGCGGAGGCGGTCCGGCTAAAAATAGGACGGGGCAAGACCATGCGGATTGAGCGGCGCCACACCACGGTAGGACAGTCACCTTACGCGGGAATCGAATTCCGGCAGACCACGTCGGAGATCAGGAATCCCGACGGCTCGGTCGTGTTTAAATTGGACGGCGTTGAGGTCCCGACCGAGTGGTCGCAGGTCGCCTCCGACGTCCTCGCCCAGAAGTACTTTCGCAAGGCCGGCGTTGCCGCGCGCCTGAAGAAGGTCGAGGAAGAGTCCGTCCCCTCGTTCCTGTGGCGCTCCGTGCCCGACACCGAGGCGCTCGCCCTCCTGCCCGAGAAAGAGCGCTTCGTCAGCGAGCTCTCGGCCAAGCAGGTGTTCGACCGTCTCGCCGGCTGCTGGACCTATTGGGGCTGGAAGGGCAACTACTTCTCCTCCGACGCCGACGCCCAGACCTTCTACGACGAGCTCCGCTACATGCTGACCATGCAGATGGTCGCGCCGAACTCGCCGCAATGGTTCAACACCGGGCTTCATTGGGCCTATGGCATCGACGGTCCCGGCCAGGGCCATTATTACGTCGACCCCTTCACCGGCAAGCTGACCCGGTCGAAATCCTCCTACGAGCATCCGCAGCCGCACGCCTGCTTCATCCAGGGCGTCGGTGACGACCTCGTCAACGAGGGCGGCATCATGGACCTCTGGGTCCGCGAGGCGCGCCTGTTCAAATACGGCTCCGGCACCGGCTCCAACTTCTCGCGCCTGCGCGGCGAAGGCGAACGCCTTTCCGGCGGCGGCCGCTCGTCCGGCCTGATGAGCTTCCTCAAGATCGGCGACCGCGCGGCGGGCGCGATCAAGTCAGGCGGCACCACGCGCCGCGCGGCCAAGATGGTCGTGGTCGATGCCGATCACCCCGACATCGAGACCTATATCGACTGGAAGGTGAAGGAGGAGCAGAAGGTCGCAGCTCTCGTCACGGGATCCAAGATCAACCAGAAGCACCTCAAGCTGGTGCTCAAGGCCTGCGTGAACTGCGAAGGTTCGGGCGACGACTGTTTCGACCCCGAGAAGAACCCTGCCCTGCGCCGCGAGATCAAGCTCGCGCGCCGCTCGCTCGTGCCTGACAATTACATCAAGCGCGTCATTCAGTTCGCCAAGCAGGGCTACAAGGACATCCAGTTCGACGTCTACGACACCGATTGGGATTCGGAAGCCTATCTCACGGTGTCCGGCCAGAACTCCAACAACTCGGTCTCGCTCAAGGACGATTTCCTGCGCGCGGTCGAAACCGACGGCGACTGGAATCTCATCGGCCGCACCACCAAGAAGGTGACCAAGACCCTGAAGGCGCGCGACCTCTGGGAAAAGATCGGCTACGCCGCCTGGGCGTCGGCCGACCCGGGCCTGCACTTCAACACCACCATGAACGACTGGCACACCTGCAAGGCGTCCGGCGACATCCGCGCCTCCAATCCGTGCTCGGAATACATGTTCCTGGACGACACCGCGTGCAACCTGGCGTCCGCCAACCTGCTGACGTTCTACGACGCCACCACGAAGCGGTTCGACGTCGAGGGTTACGAGCACCTCTGCCGGCTCTGGACCGTCGTGCTCGAAGTCTCCGTGATGATGGCGCAGTTCCCGTCGAAGGCGATCGCCGAGCTCTCCTACGAGTTCCGCACGCTCGGTCTCGGCTTCGCCAATATCGGCGGCCTGCTGATGACCATGGGTCTGTCCTATGACTCGAAGGAAGGCCGCGCGCTCTGCGGCGCGCTGACCGCCGTGATGACCGGCATCACCTACAAGACTTCTGCGGAGATGGCGGCCGAGCTCGGCACCTTTCCCGGCTACAAGAAGAACGCCGCGCACATGCTGCGCGTGATCCGCAACCACCGCCGCGCCGCGCATGGCGAGACCTCCGGCTACGAGGCGCTCAGCGTCAACCCGGTGCCGATGGACCTGGTCTCCTGCCCGCAGGCCGACCTGGTCACGCATGCGCAGGCGGCCTGGGATGGGGCGCTCGAGCTCGGCGAGAAGCACGGCTATCGCAACGCCCAGACCACGGTGGTCGCGCCGACCGGCACGATCGGCCTGGTCATGGATTGCGACACCACCGGCATCGAGCCCGACTTCGCGCTGGTGAAGTTCAAGAAGCTCGCCGGCGGCGGCTACTTCAAGATCATCAACCGCGCGGTCCCCGCGGCGCTGCGCACGCTCGGCTATCGCGAAGCTGATATCGCCGAGATCGAGGCCTACGCCGTCGGCCACGGCTCGCTCTCCAACGCGCCGGGCATCAACGTCTCGACGCTGAAGTCCAAGGGTTTTACGGATGAGGCCATCGCCAAAGTCGAAAAGGCCCTGCCGACCGCCTTTGACATCAAGTTCGCCTTCAACAAGTGGACCTTTGGCGAAGACTTCATCCGCGACCAGCTCGGCATCGGTGCCGAGGCAATCGCAGCACCCGGCTTCGACCTGCTCCAGGCCGTTGGCTTCACCAAGCGCGAGATCGAGGCGGCCAACGTCCACATCTGCGGCGCGATGACGGTGGAAGGTGCTCCGCACCTCAAGGCCGAGCATTACGCCGTGTTCGACTGCGCCAATCCCTGCGGCAAGGTCGGCAAGCGCTATCTCTCGGTCGAGAGCCACATCCGCATGATGGCCGCGGCGCAGCCCTTCATCTCGGGTGCGATCTCCAAGACCATCAACATGCCGAACGACGCCACGGTGGAGGATTGCAAGTCCGCCTACATGCTGTCGTGGAAACTGGCGCTGAAGGCCAACGCGCTCTATCGCGACGGCTCGAAGCTCTCCCAGCCGCTCAACTCGCAACTCATCAGCGACGATGAGGACGAGGACGATGCGATCGAGAATCTCTACGACAAGCCGATGGCGGCGCGGACCGCCCAGGTCTCGGAAAAGATCGTCGAGAAGCTGGTCGAGCGCATCATCGTGATGCGCGAGCGCGAGAAGATGCCGGATCGCCGCAAGGGCTACACCCAGAAGGCGGTCGTCGGCGGCCACAAGGTGTACTTGCGCACCGGCGAGTATGACGACGGCCGGATCGGCGAGATCTTCATCGACATGCACAAGGAAGGCGCGGCCTTGCGCTCCTTCATCAACAACTTCGCGATCGCGGTGTCGCTGGGCCTGCAATACGGCGTGCCGCTCGAAGAATATGTCGACGCCTTCACCTTCACCCGCTTCGAGCCGGCGGGCCCCGTGCAGGGCAACGACAGCATCAAGTACGCGACCTCGATCCTCGACTATGTCTTCCGCGAACTGGCGGTGAGCTACATGTCGCGCTTCGACCTCGCCCATGTCGATCCGACCGAGTCGAACTTCGACGCGCTGGGCAAGGGCGTCGAGGAAGGCAAGGAGCCGGAGGAAGCGAACCAGCAGGCGACCAGGCTGGTCTCGCGCGGCCTCACCCGCTCCCGCACCGACAATTTGTTCGTGATGCGCAGCGGCTCCGCCGCGGTCGCATCCGGCAATGACAGCGCGCCCGCCGGCGGCAGCAAGGTCACCTCGCTCGCCTCCCACGGCGCCACCGCCCGCGATGCCCTGGAAGGCGCGGTCGCGCTGAAGCAGGAAGCCAGCCACGATTTGTCTCCCACGGAGAAGCTCGAAGCCCTCCAGTGGAGCAAGTCCGGCAGCGCGCAAGTCGCAGTCCCCAGCAAGGCCGAGCGCCGCGCGGAAGCGAAAGCAAAAGGCTACGAAGGCGAGATGTGCGGCGAGTGCGGCAACTTCACGCTGGTGCGGAATGGGACCTGCATGAAGTGCGATACGTGCGGAAGTACGACGGGGTGTTCGTGAGGCGGCAGCGCTTACCGAGAGTTAAGCCGATTGATCCGGGCAACTGACAAGGGGCGGCCTAAAGGCCGCCCCTCCTGTTGCTTGCATTATGCGTTAATACACGACTTTAAATTTATCCTTTACGCTAAGCGTAGGCAACTTATGTCGCGGCGACGATTGAGGAATCTAGTCAATGGGCAGCAGTCTGCGCAACCATTGCTGCCACTTGTACATACAACCGACGTCTATCGACTGACGAATGTGCTTGAGGACGGGCGCCTAGAGCCACGAGAGTGCGACGTATTTAGGAGCGAGCCGTTACTTTATTTCTTTTATGGACGACCATCATACCGTGTGAACGCCAACGAAGGAGCGACGTCGCTAGATCACTATCTTCCAGTTTGTTTGCTCTTTCGGAACAAGTCCGTAAATCCGATCAAAAGGGTGTTTCCATTTGATAGCGGCGGATTTCATAACGACCTCTACGCGGACGCATTCCACAAAGATATGAAACTCGACGACTTTGGTCTTGAACCTGACATCGACACTCCAGGGCGCGTCATCTCGCTCTTCTTTGAGACAACCGACGCCTATTTGCGGGCGCGCGCATCAGCATCGGCAACTCTCGATGCATCCGAACTGGAAGCGAAGAGCTACTTGGCACTAATAAGCCAGCGCCTCAGTAACACTATGGACAATCGAGTATCCGGGATTGAGTTGCAGTTTGAAGGTCCACTGAAGATTGACGGAGCTATCGATGCCGTCATTCTTCCCGACACTTTGTACAGCAGCTCATTCATCCAATCAAAATTAGCAGCATTGAAAATCGAAGCTTTGCCTTACCCTCAGGTAGATCGTCAAAGACCATCGGAATACGTCACGAAGATCTTCGATCTTTGTTATGAGTACTACCGAAGATCAGGCCTCATGACGTGAGATCAGGGCAATGCCTTCCCTTGATGGCTGCTTAGTTGTTGCGAAAGACGTCCCATCGTTTGTCGTCCCAGTCCTGGTCGATCGGCCAGGCGGCAATCTGCCTCTTATTCAAGAAATAGACGGCCGCAACCGAATTTCCTCCTTCTTCCACGTGGATGTAGGGAACGGCTATGAGGACATAGATTTCAAATTCGAGGTCGACGTTGGAGACCAAGCGATTTGGGGATTCCGATCTCTAACCGGCGACGTTTGTGTCGGTAACTTCGCCGCTCTAAAGCAGGAATTGCAAGACAGATTTTTTTCGGGCGAGTTCTCGACCTTTCCGTTGATCGAAGCTCAGATAGCTAAATTCTGCAATCTCGCTAGCTCGTACGTAAGCGCCCTATCCAAGTCGTACGAACTGATGGCAAGTCGATCAAAACTCGGGGCGAGTATTTGGCGCGATTGCAGTGTGCTCCTTCCACTTGCAAGAAAGGAATTGGCCCAAGCTATTCCAAAAGTGAGCTGCACCCGGTTCTGTTGACACCGGCTTAAGCTAATCCAACCTTCCGTTCGAACTCCATAGGGCTCAGATATCCGATCGTCGAATGCCTTCGCTTCGGATTGTAGAAGCGCTCGATGTAGTCGAACACGTCGGCCTTGGCCTCGTTGCGTGACCGGTACACTTTGCGCGCTGTTCGCTCGGTCTTCAAGGACGAGAAGAAGCTCTCCATTGCAGCGTTGTCCCAGACATTGCCTGACCGGCTCATCGAGCAGACCACGCCGTGATCGGCCATCAGCCTCTGGAACTGTTCGCTGGTGTATTGGCTGCCGCGATCGGAATGATGCAACAGCGCGTCCGGCTTGCCTCGTCGCCAGATCGCCATCACCAGGGCATCGGTGACGAGCTGTGCCGTCATTGCTGTACTCATTGACCAGCCGACCACCCGCCGCGAGAACAGATCAACGACTGCGGCCACATAGAGCCAACCCTCCGCCGTCCAAACATAGGTGAAGTCAGCGATCCATTTGCGATTGGGAGCGGGCGCTTCGAAGGAGCGGTCGAGCACGTTGGGAGCGACGGCGGCGATCTGCCGCTCACCCAGATCGGGCGGCAGTCGACGCCGTCGTGGGCGTGCTTTAAGGGCCTGCAGCCGCATCAATCGTTCGATCCGGTGCAGCCCGCAAGATATCCCTTCGGCCAGCAGGTCGTGCCACACCCGCCTGGCGCCATAGGTCCGGTCGCTGGCCAGGAAGCTGGCTCGAACCTTCGCGCCAAGCTCTTCTTCGGTCCGGCTGCGTTCACTGCGCGGCCGTGTCAGCCAGGCATAGAAGCCACCCCGCGAGACACCGAGCGCCTCGCACAACCATTCCGCCGGCCAGATCCTTCGGTGCTTCGCAACGAAACCGAACTTCACGTCGATTCCTTCGCGAAGTAGGCCGCGGCTTTTTTTAGGATGTCCCGTTCGGCTTTAAGCTTGATGACCTCGCGCTTCAGCTGCGCGATCTCCAGTTGCTCCGGCTTCATCTGACCGTGGCCAGGGAATGCATGTTGTGGATCGTCCGCAAGCTGCTTCACCCAACTGCGCAACTGTGTCGGATGAATACCAAGGTCTTTGGACGCCTGCGCATACGACACGCCGCGCTGCTTGATCAGCCGCACGGCCTCAAGCTTGAACTCCCGCGTAAACTGCCTTCTCTCCATGACGCACCTCCTGCTCCATAAAACACCTAACTTGGTGTCTTCGGAACCGGGTGCAGCTCGTTTCGTATTGACTAATTTTGCACTAAACAGATCAGGCGTTGACTACTATTGGAGCAAACGAATCGCAGTATTTCACTATTCTCTCTTGGATTCTTACCTCGAGCGTCGAATGTTGACGCCACCACACCCTCGAAAGCGCTGGCCGGCCTAGCTTAGTGGAACTATGGGTCCAGTGCACTCAACTCTCAGGGACGGATCGTTGCAGCTTCGGTGGCAGGGTCCCCGATATCGCTTCTGCCTTCGCTCTGCGAGCTACGGCGGACAAGTCGCTCATCCGGGCCAGGAGCTACAGTTCGGTATCGGGCCTCGATCCGCCATCCCCGGGCCCGCCATAATTTCTCCTTCGCACGCGCGTTGTGTTGGACAGCGGCGAGACCTATCCTTCCAGCGATCGGACTGCCGCACTCCCATTGAACGCCCGACTGGATCGAGAGCGCATCGGTGCCCGAGACGAACGACCCCAAACCTGACGACCACAAGCCTGATGACCAGAAGCCTAACGCCCCCAAGCCGGACGAGGGGCGCGGCGATGGCGGGCTGGCGCGGGCTTACGACCAGATCAAGAGCGCAGAGGAAGACCTTGCGCGGCTGGACCGGCTGGTTTCCGGAATGGAACGCGGCAGCGAAGGCCCGCGGGCCTCGCAAGCAAGCGCCGGTGCGAAGCCGGCCGAGACTCCCGGGGACAAGGCGCCGGCACCAGCTAGCAAGGTTCGCGATCAAGGCCTGAAGGGAGATCGGACCATGATGCGCGCTTTGATTGGCCTCGTGCTCGCGATCGGCCTTCTCGGTGCCGCCTTCGCTTCGCAATATCGCGATGAGGCCAAGTCGTTCAGCAAGTCGATCATGGCGCGATGGGCTCCGCCGGCCACGAGCCAGCCCCCGCAAGCGTCCGCGGTTGAAAGTCCGGCGCAGCCGCGGGCCATGCAACTGGCTGCTGCGGATGGGCCTGGTCCGGTGCCCGCGCCACCAGTCAGCAAGGAAACGGAGAGCGTTTCGACAACTGGCGCCACAGCACCTGACCCCTCGTCGTCTGATCTCGCGCAATCGCTCAAGACCATCACCAGCGAGCTTGCGAGCATCAACGGAAAGCTCGAGCAACTGAAAAGCCGCAACGAGCAGACACTGCGCGAGCAGGCCGACACCATTCAACAACTCAAGGCGGCGCAGGAGAAGGATGCGGCGGACAATGCGCGCCTCGCCGCACAGGTCCAGGCGCTGCAAAAGGAGCTGACGACTTCACCCGCATCCGCACCTGCATCCGCAAAGCCCGCCGCGCGGAGCGTGATCAACAACGATGCCGCTGCGCCTGCACGGCCGCACGCGCAGGCGGCCGCACCTCGGCGACCGCGGCTGTCGCGAGGGCCCTGGATGCCCCCGCCCTATATGGTCGATCCCTACTACGGCGATCCTGATTGGTGAGCCCAGCTTCGTTGCTCATCAACACCCTGCCGCCGAATTGCCTTTGCGGTCGAGCCCTTCCCTTCTAAACTCCCGATACCACCGGCATGGGTTCCGACGGGCCTAGTAGACGCGGAGTCAGGTTATGCCAACACCGGAAAGCTTCCCGATCGAGAAGATCTTCGTTCCCACGAAGCAGAAGAAAGCCATCAAGCCCGAGATCGTCGGGGAGATCGCGGAAAGCATGCTGGACATCGGACAACAGGCCCCCATTTCCGTTCGGCGCGACGGCGACCGCCTCGTTCTGGTTGAGGGGCTGCATCGGCTCGAAGCCTGCAAGGCGCTCGGCGAGACGACCATTCTCGGCGTCCTGGTCCCGGCCGAGCTTGCTCAACACAAGCGGCAGCTCGCCGAACGACCCGAAGTCGAGGCAGAGCGCATCAAGATGGCGCGATTGAAGCAGTTGCGCCTGGAGAAGGAAGCCGCGGAGGCATCGACGGCTGCCTTGAAGAGCGTCAACGCAACGGAAGCGCCGCGCACCCGTCCTGCGAAAGGCGTCCGCGACAATTCGAGGGCGTCACCGGGCCGGACTGCGGGGTCGACACGGAAAACATTGTCGGACTGGATCACGCAGCAAAAGGGCAGCGGCGGCCGCTATTGATGGCCGCCTCCACAACTACGATCGCGGCAGAGCCGGCCCTCCGACCTATGAGCCGCCATAATTTCTCCTTCGCACGCGCGTTGTGTTGGATAGCGGCGAGACCTATCCTTCCAGCGATCGGACTGCCGCACTCCCATTGAACGCCCGACTGGATCGAGAGCGCATCGGTGCCCTGATGACCAGAAGCCTAACGCCCCCAAGCCGGACGAGGGGCGCGGCGATGGCGGGCTGGCACGCGCTTACGACCAGATCAAGAGCGCAGAGGAAGACCTTGCGCGGCTGGACCGGCTGGTTTCCGGAATGGAACGCGGCAGCGAGGGCCCACGGGCCTCGCGAGCAAGCGCCGGTGCGGAGGCAGCCAAGACTTCCGAGTACAAGACTCCCGAGGACAAGCCTCCCAAGGACAAGGCGCCGGCGCCGGATAGCAAGGTTCGCGATCAAGGCCTGAAGAGAGATCGGCTCATGCTGCGCGCTTTGGTTGGTCTTGTGCTGGCGATCGGCATTCTCGGTGCCGCCTTCGCTTCGCACTATCGTGATGAGGCCAGGTCGATCATGGCGCGATGGGTTCCGCCGGCCGCGAGCGTGCCCCCGCAAGCGTCCGCGGTTGAAAGTCCGGCGCAGCCGTCGACGGTGCAACTGGCAGCCGCGGATGAGCCTGGTCCGGTGCCCGCGCCGCCGGTCGGCAAGGAAACGGAAAGCGCTCCAAAAACTGACGCTCCAACAACTGGCGCCACAACGGCTGACCCCTCGTCGTCTGATCTCGCGCAATCGCTCAAGACCATCACCAGCGAGCTTGCGAGCATCAACGGAAAGCTCGAGCAACTGAAAAGCCGCAACGAGCAGGCACTGCGCGAGCAGGCCGACACCATTCAACAGCTCAAGGCGGCGCAGGAGAAGGATGCGGCGGACAATGCGCGCCTCGCCGCACAAGTCCAGGCACTGCAAACGCAACTGACGACGTCATCCGCGTCTACATCCGCGAAACCCGCCGCGCGGAACGTGACGGACAACGTTACGGCTGCGCCTGCACGGCCGCACGCGCAAGCGGCCGCACCTCGGCGGCCCAGGCCGTCGCGCGGACCCTGGATGCCACCGCCCTATATGGTCGATCCCTACTACGGCGATCCGGATTGGTGAGCCCGCAGGATGGGTGGAGCGAAGCGCTACCCATCCCTAGCTAATCGACAGAAGCGATGGTTTTCGCAAGGACTCAACCCATCCTACGAGCTGCTCGGTTCGATCCCATCTTCGGGGATCAGATTCCGAATTTCCACCAGCGCCTCCAGAGCAATTTCGCAAGCTCCGTCGATGAACTCCTCGCCCCGCGGCGTCGCGTTGATCACGTTTCTCATCTCGGCTTGATACTGGCGCTTCGCGAGATTCAACCGATTCAGGGCGGCCGATACGACATGATGGGTGATTGCCGGAGATTGCGCGATCTCGCGGAGCGCCGAACGATCATGCAAATGGATCGCGGCAAGATCGAAGGCGTCGCGCGGCGTGTATGTCGATGCGCGATAGACCAGTTTCTTGGTCGCGATTTCCGCGGACCGCTCCGCTGCAATGGCACGCTCGCCAAATTTTAGTTGATGGGTCGGATTGGCGATGTAGGACGGGGCGTTCAGGAAATCGATCTCGCCGACGTCGCGCACGATGAGTTTCAGATACTTGCCCGGCCATTGCCAACTATCACACAGCGACTTCGTCACCGGGTTCGTATTCGGCGCGAGGTTCTTCAGGGCGGCGCTTGAATCCAGGAAGATATCGACGTCGTAACTGATCCGATGATTCAGGATCTGCGCCAGGGCGGTGCCGCCGCCGAACGTCCACGGTCCGGCGCCCCCCTCCAGACTATCGAGTGCGATCAGCGCCTTCTGCAGGAGATCTTCCCACCTCGAAGGAAGCCATCTCCCTGACCCATCTTTCATTCGCGGACTCCGTGACCTGCCAGGCGTCGATTGCTTTCAATAACTCGTCGAACGTCACGATATGATCAACGACGAGATTGTGGATGACGGAAACATCGACCTCGTCGAACAACGCTTGCACGTACACGCGCCATTTTCGCTCGGAGATCTCCCCCTTCAGACACGCCAGCAGAGTCCCTTCGTCGATGCTGGCAGGCATCGGCGTGTTGATCGTCGTCACGGCCGCAGTCAGGTTTTCGATCGCATTTTTCAACATCCCCGCAATATGGTGCCATTCGCAGAAAGCCTCAACCGGCGCCCGTTCTTCATCGTGACCGGGGTCACGAGCAATTAGATAGGTTATTGAAAGTATTCAGCTTTTAGCGCGCACCTCAACCAAGAGCCATGCCAGGAAGCGCAGGCCCTTCCTCCGCAGCTTTTGCACCGTGACCATCACGCCCGAATTGCTGGCCGCGCTGGCGCAGCAGCCAGTAGGATGGGTAGAGCACTTGCGAAACCCATCGTGCCATGACGGCTATTGATGGGTTTCGCTTCCGCCTTCGCTCTTCGAGCTACGGCGGACAAGCCGCTCTACCCATCCTTACGGGCTTCAGACCATAGCTTCCGTATCTGGGATTGAACGTTTCCCGCCGTCGGAATCTCCAGAGCGAAGCGTCCGGCTTCCGGCCGCGAAAATGTCGTGCACGAGGCCGAGCTTCCCGAGCCCGAGAATAATCAGACCGTTGATGTCGATCTCGTACCAGGCGTGCGAGAGATAGGCGTCGCGCGGAAACCGGTGATGGTTGTTGTGCAGGCCTTCACCGAAGGTAAGAATCGTGGTCACGAACTCGTTGGTCGTGCCGTCCTCGAGCGCGAAGCGGCGGTAGCCGTAGCGGCCGTCGCTGTGGCAGACCGAGTTGACCAGCGAGGTGGCCATGGTCATGAGGTAGCTGCGGAACAGACCTGAGAACAGGATGCAGCCGGTCATCGCGTGCACGCCGCCGAAGGCGTAGCCGATCGCGCCCGGAATGATCACCGCCGAGAGCGCGTACCAGTACCAGCGTGTCCTGGTGAAGAACATGGCGATCGGGTCGGCCAGAATATCCTTGGCATAGTATCCGGCGTCGGTAGTGGCCTGGTCCCACACCCAGCCGCCTTGCGCATGCATCATCCCCTTGGCGAAGGTGACATAGCGGTTGCCGTCGCCGTCATAGTAAGGGCTGTGGACGTCGCCGGGCTTGTCGGAGTGAAGATGATGCCGGCGATGATTGCTCACCCATTTCAGGATCGAGCCCTGCACCGCCATCGTGGCGATGGCCGCGAATAACGTCCGCATCACCGGACCGCAGCGGAAGCTGCGGTGGACGAAGTAGCGATGCATGAAGCCGATCCCGACCGTGGACAGCGCGAACGTGCCGGCGAAGACCGCAATCTCCACCCGGCCGATGCCTTGCCAGAAGGCCCAGACCAGCGCCGCGAGCGAACCTCCGATCATGATGACGAACGAGATGTAGGAATCGCGAAACTTGGCGTCGACCACCGGACCTTCGACAAGCACGCCCGGTGGCATTTTCCGGTCCGCGCTTTCTGCCGACACCACGCTTTCAATTACGGTCATCCCAGCCGATCCATTCACACAAAATTAACCCTACTGCGGCGCACCGTACAACCTCGGGTTACTTCCATCAAGGATTCGAGCTGCCGTAGGAGACGGAGCCGACATCTGAAAAGACGCGATCAGAAGGAAACGAAGCCGGATTTCAAGGCCTGGTGACAGCGTTAACCAGGTACACAGTCTCCGCAATGCACTCCCACGAGACCGATGCCTAGAAAAAGCAAGCGCCTCCTCCCTCGCCATCGCAAGTTCCGGCGCGGCGCGCGGTGGGCAGGAAAGACATTCGCGCGCGCACCGCGAATGGTTCGGATCGCGGGCGGCGTGGCGATGCTGCTTGCGGTCGTCGTGCTGGTGAACATCGCCTATCAAACAATGCGCAAGCCGACCGAGCTATTCGTCCTTGTCGGCAATGCCCTCGACAAGGATCCATCAGAGACCTGGCGGCAATACGGGCCGCTGTTCCGCAAGCATTCCACGGCGACGATCACGCCCGAATTGCTGGCCGCGCTGGCGCAGGTCGAGAGTTCAGGCAATCCGCTTGTGCGCACCTACTGGCGCTGGCGATGGAGTTTTAATCCCCTCGCGATTTACCGGCCCGCCTCCAGCGCCGTCGGCCTTTTCCAGATGACCGATCCCGCTTACGCCGACGCCGCGCGGTTCTGTATCCGCGGCAACGCGGTCACGGAGACTGCTTGCGGGTTCACCAGCTTCTATGTCCGCGCGATCCCGAGCCACGCCATCGAGCTGGCATCGGTGTATCTGGATCGCAATGTCGCTGAAATTCTCGCCCGCGCGGGCGATGTGAAGGCGAGCACGCGCGAGAGGCAGGATCTGGCCGCCTTCATCCATCTCTGCGGCGCAGGTCCTGCCACGGCCTACGCGCGCCGCAAGTTTCAGATGATCGCCGACGAGCGCTGCGGCGATCACCTCGTCGCGGGCTATATTGCCAAGGTCAACGCGATGAAGCGGCAGTTTCTGCGGCTTGCGGTGGATGATCTGTAGGGCGGGTAGCTAGCCAAATTCCATTCCGCGTCCGTCGTTGGCCTTCACCACCAATAGGGCCATCGCCATCCCTCATAGCGGACCCACGACGACACCAAAGGCGGGCCGTAGGGATCGACCCTGTCGTCTTCAGGACGATAGCGATACCGCGGAACGATATTGTAATCCCACGGCGTCGGCCTAAGCACGGGCGCCGTGACGATGAGCCTCTGCTGCGGTTCACGAATGATCTGGGCTTTCCGCGCCCTGGCTTCGGCACCTGATATCCCAAGGTTACACAGCACCAGGGCCATTCCGAGAGCACACGCGGCGGTCATTGTTTTCATACGATGGGCCTCCTACCCAAAGAGTGCAAAAGGACGCAAAGCAACGCAAGCCCAATTTGATCCAGACTTGCTTGAATGACCGCTGATGGCCCCGGCGCCCTGTCGGAATGATGGGTTCGTGAAACGCGAAACCCATCTTGCAAGCCACAGGCTGATGCCGGCTTGCCGGCGACAACGAAGCGCGCAACTCAATCGACCGGTCCCGCGTTCCCCAGGGTTGCAGTCGGCAATTCAACACGCTAGACGTTTGGCCATTAAAGCAAGTCGATTCGAAACTCCGGGGGATATATGAACAAGCTGATGACGGCTTTCGTCGTGATGTTTTTGTCGCTGGGCATCTCTATGGCCAAGGCTGCCCCCCTTTACGAGTGTGGCGGCGACGCTGCCTGCCAAGCCAAGCGCGATCGTATGTCCCATGATACTTATGCGCGCAACATCAACCGGTGCCTGGCAGCAGCCGGCGCCACGATGGAGCAGTGGCGCGCCCATGCCGTGCCGCGCGCGCAGGCAGACAAGGTTCGCGCCTGCCTTCAGGCGCACGGCTGACTCGCCAATCGACCTCTGCATCGAAGCCGGCCATCACCCAGGCCCTGCTCTAGCAGTCTGCTGAAAAACCTTGGAATGGAGGATTTTCATTTTCCGCCGGTCGTTTTTGGAGCGGCGCGGTAGAGTTGGATGTAATTTCGAGCTTGTTGTTGAGTGTGCCCGGCGCGGGGTGGCTATGCGGCGAGCAGTTTGGGAATTCGGATCAGGTTATAGGCGATCAGATTAAGCAGGAAGTCGGCGGCGACGCGAGCGATGCCCCGATGTTTGGTCTTGCGCATGGTGCCATGCTGCTTGCCCCATCCGAAAATGCACTCGACCATCGCCCGGCGCGATTGCGACATGCCGTATCCCGGATGCCGCGTGGTTCGTTCGTCGATCGCGCTGTTACGGTTGTTGCCGGTTTTGGTGATGGCCTGGTTCTGTGTCACATGCGGCGTCACGCCGATGGCGCGAAGATTGGCGACATGATCGGCCGTATCGTACGCCTTGTCCTCACCAGCCGTGATGCGGCGACCTGCGGCTTTGCGTCTCGCCTTCAGCATGACCTCCGCAGCCCGGCGTTCGGCGGTGCCATTGGCATGCGTGACCCTGCCGGCCACCGCCAGCCCATGCCGGTTCTCCATGGTGGCGTGGCCCATATAGCAAAGCTTGGCCTCCCGTCCGGCCGCCTTGCGATAAAGCCTGCTGTCCGGGTCACTGGTGCTCGCATGGGTGTCGTTCTTGCGTTTCTGGCCATGGAAGTTGGCGCCGTCATCATCGTCGCCGCTGCCGTCCTTGGGGCGAAAACTCTTCTGCGAAGCCCAGGCTTCGATCAGCGTTCCGTCCACCGAAAAATGCTCGTCCGACAATAGCGGCTTGACCTGAGAATGGTTCAGAAGCCTGGTCATGAACTTCGTGAACACATCGCCGTTCTGCAGCCGCTCCCGGTTCTTGGTAAAGGTGGTCGGGTCCCAGACCGGATCGTCCGGCGACAGTCCCACGAACCAGCGATATAAAAGATTGTAGTCCAGTTGCTCCATCAGCTGGCGTTCCGAGCGGATGCCGTAGAACACCTGCAGCAGCAAGGCGCTCAGCAATTGCTCCGGAGGGATCGAAGGACGTCCCTCGCTGGCGTATAGCTTTCCAAGGCTGCGGTTCAAATCATTCAAAACATCCCGGACAAGTTCCCGGACCTTCCGCAGCGGATGGTTCGCTGGCACGCGCTTATCCGGCGCGATGTACGAAAACAGGCCGCCCTGATCCGTAAACCTGCCGCGCATGATCGTCTCCGCCGATTCGAGATGATAAAGTGAATCATCAAGTCCCCTCCCTGGCGAGGGGTTTTTCAGCAGACTGCTAGGAATGCGTGAATGTCTCGGGGTCTTCGTGACGCTACCACGCGCCATGATCGGACATGTCGCTCCTCCTTGAATCGCTCCCGGCGGCCCCTATTCCCGCGCGCGCCGCACCGCCTCCGCCAGCTTCATCCTCTGCTTGTCCCAGCGCGTCGCCTCCGCCTCGGCGCGTTCATCGAGCGCGACGCGCTCGGCTTCGATCGCCTCCGTCCGCGTGTCGTGCTCCCGCCTCGCCTTGTCCAGCGCCGCCTGCGCGCTCGCGACCGCCTTGTCCCGGCGCGCGCGCTGCTTGGCGCGGGCGGCCTCTTCCTTCCGGCGCTCGGCTTCTCGCCGCCGCTCTTCCTGCTCGAACGCGGCGGCGGCCTTGCGGGCTTGTTGATCGTCGATCTTGCGGGATGATTTCCCTGTAGCCTTGGCCGCAGGCTTTTTCGGCTTGGCTTTGGACTTCGCTTTGGACTTGGCTTTGGGTTTGGGCCTGGCCTCGTCGTCAGCGAGATCGGTCGGCAGCTTGGCCTGCTCGGTGAACGGGCCGTCCGATCCGACCGGGCGCCTGAGCACGACACCGGGGCTTGCCATGGTCGCGGCGACGATGTCGGGGTCGTCGGTCTCCTTCGCGGCGCCCTGATGGAAGAGATTGGATTTGGCGCCCCAGGCGTCCAGTGCCGCCTTCATCGATGGCGCGGCGACCGCCTGGTCGTAGAAGCCGAGCGAGGTCTGGTAGGTCTTCAGTTTTCTTGTTGGTTTTGTTTTCAGTTCTTTTGGCATGTCGCCCCGCGGCCTTGCGACGCATCAGCTTCAGCCGTCGTACCGGCGCCACGATGCCATAACTGCCCCTGTTTTGCCCGACAAGTCAAATTCGATTCGGTATCGCCGAAGTCAACTCGGACGATGTGCAGCCCACCATCAACAATTTTTCGGATTTGCAAAACATTGAAATCCTTACGGATTTCTACTGTGCATGGGGTTGTTTTCGACGTTTTTGTTGGACGGGTGCCGACTACGCCGCGTCGACGTCCTCAGGCGCCGGCCCCGCAACGAGCCTGTCGAGACCGACCATCAAGAGATCCGCAATATGCATCAGCTGATACAGCGGAATGTCCGCCTCGCCCTGCTCGGCCAGTGACACGAAGGCGGATGTGGCGCCGATCAGCTCGGCGAGTTGGGCTTCGGTGTAGCCGCGGGTCTCGCGCGCGGCTCTGACGCGCGCACCGATCCCGAGCCTGTGCCGGGACTGCTCGTCCGCGGTCATCATGACGGCCTGCTCGTCCGTGCTCGCATAGCCGTCGGCGAACGCGCTGCCGATCAATCTGCCTTTGCGCCAGGCGACCCGGCAGTCCTTGCGCAGGCCGCTGCTGAAGACCAGCGTGAACTGCTCGGCGACCCAGAGCGAGGCGTTGAGGCCCAGGCGGGCGCCTGTGCCGGAGACGTCGCGGATTGTGCAAGGCGCGCTGATGATCTTGCCGGTGCCGTTGTCGAACTCGACAATGCCGGTCCGCAACGTGTGATGTCTGACGGCGGCACGATGCTCGCTCATGACGGGACGTTCCTCCTGGACGCTCCTCCCGCGGCGACGTCGAACGGACGCCGCCGGTAAGCCCGGACCTCAATACCGCAGACTTTTTCCTGAACTCCTAAGTTTCCCCGGGTTCGACCGGGACTGGAAGCCATGGTAAAGGATTCGCTCCCAATCCATCTTTTCCGGCGGAAGGCGTGCGGCGCGCCCGTGACGGGCGACGAGGCGAATGATGACCGACACGATGAAATGCCCGACCTGCAATTCCGAGCACGCCTACCAGGATCGTGGTCTCTGGGTCTGCCCGGAATGCGGCCATGAATGGAGCGGCACGGCGGAAGCGGCCGCCGACGCCGCGCAGGATTCCGGCGTGCGCGATGCCAACGGCAATGTGCTCGCCGACGGCGACAGCGTCATCGTGATCAAGGACCTCAAGATCAAGGGCTCCTCCTCCGTCGTCAAAGGCGGCACCAAGGTCCGCAACATCCGCCTGCAGGAGGCCAGCGACGGCCACGACATCGCCTGCAAGATCGACGGCATCGGCGCGATGAATCTGAAATCGGAGTTCGTGAGGAAGGCGTAGCAAGGCGATGCGTTCGCCCTGAACTTTTCGGGCGGTCGGCCGTTCTCTGAAACCCGCGTTTCTGCGATCTATCGCTGCCGCTGCGCCAGATAAAAACCGCACAGCACCGTCACCAGGCCCGCGGCCTGCAACATCGTCGGCTGCTCGCCGAGCAGAAGCCAGCCGGTGAGCAGCGTCAGAGCCGGCACGCAGGCCGGGATCACGGAGGCGCGGGCGACGCCGAGGCGTTGGACCGAAACAGCGTAAAGATAGAGCGCGGCGGGGCCGGCAAGCACGCCCTGCGCCAGCGCCTGGATGGCGTTCTCGGTGACACCGATCGCTGCGACCCGGGCGAGCCCGCCGGTCATGAGGTAGATCGGCAAGAGCAGCAAGGACAGCACGTTGATGACGAGCGCGGCCGACACCGCGGAGACACGCCAGTGGCGCAGCAGCGCACCAAAACCCGCGAACATCAGTCCGGTCAGCACAAAGGTCAGATCACCCAGCACGCCGTCGGCGCCGATATGGCCGATCGATTCCGCGCCGATCACGCCGAGGCCGCCGACGATGACGAAGGCGCCGACAAGGCGCGATGCAGAGATATGTTCCTTCAGGAACAACGCCGCGAGCAGCAGGCCGCCGAGTGTCGCGCAGGAGGGCTGGATCACGCTGCCATGGCCGAGCGGCACGAACAGAAAACCAGTGTAGGAGATCAGCGACATCACGGGGCCGCCGAGCACCATCAGCACAAGGCCCCTGCCCCAGCCGATGCCACAGAGATCGCCGACGCCTGCGCGCATCACCAGCGGCAGAAACGCGATGCCCGACCAGACATAGCGATGCACCAGCAGATCGACCGGCGTAAAGCCGACCTTGAGGCCATGCCGCGTGCCGGCAAAGCCAAGCGCCCAGAACAGCGCCGCGGCGAGGCCGCAGACGACGCCAAGCAGCGCCGGCGCCGCATCGTTTTTGTGAGTGAGAGCGTCAGCGCCGCTCGTCCGCTGATCCATGCGGCAAGCCTTAGGTCAGCGCGTGATGAGGCTCAACCCACGCGGTTGCAGGGCTGGCACGTCGCTTACGCGCTAGAAAAACCCGGGGCTGAGATCGAGCCCATATGTCAGGCTCAGAACGAACACGAACAGCGCGGCAGCTGCGAACAACGCGATATGCCTGAGGATAAACGCGCGCGGCGAGGCGCTTGCAATAACGGCTTTCTGTGCAACGGGCATGACGGCTCCATTATGAAAATGATTCTTGGCCGCGCAATAAGCGACGCCCGCATCAAGCGCCCCGATCTGCAAAGCAACTATTAAAGAGATCACACTCGCTTTGAACCGCCGTACACAACCGGCACGTGACGGCGTTTTTTCTCGCCGCAACTTTCTCAATCCGCGCACCCGCCGCGATAAAAAAAGACCGCGCTCCCGAAAGGGAACGCGGTCGACGCAGGCTCGCGTGGAGACGAGCCTGCTTCAGGTCGGGGTGAATTCAGATCAGCGCGCGCTGCCCGTCGTGACGTCAGCGGTCTTGACCTTGCGCGGCGTGAGCACGCGGGCCTGGTGGACCGAAGCGACGGTGGTCGGCGCAGTTGCCTGCTCGACATGCGCGGCACCGAGCACGCGCACCTGCATCGGGGAGACCGGGAAACCGTTGGCCTCGTAGGTCGGCAGCTCGGCGGCGAAAGCCGCGGTGCTGCCCGCGATCGTCAGGATGGCGGCGGCGATCGACAGAGTCTTCTTGTTCATTGGTGATGCTCCTGATGGAAGGTTCGGAGCACATCTAAGCGCACTTTGCTGCAATGCGACATACGTTGGTGCATTGCAACAACGCGTCCGACGCATGGCAATATATTTAATGCGCGCAAGGCTTTGGCCGAATCACCGCCGGCTGCGGCATGACACTTTTATGAGCATTGGTCAGCCGCCGAGCACATTGCCCCAGCCGTCGAAGACGTAGACCTTCCAGGTCACGGTTCCGTCCCCGCCCGGTCGGCTGGCGCGCCGGTAATCGTCGGCCTGCTCAGCGGTCCAGGTGATGATCGTATCGGAGAGCAGGTCATGCAGGATGGCGGGCTCGGCGGGGTCGAAGGCGTCCATGGGACGAAGCGAGGAATGCGTCATGAGCGCATAACGCGCTAGCCGGCCCAAGGTTGCTCCGAAGCGTCGGGCGCCGCACCACGCAGCTTATTTCAACGCCGTCGCCAGCGATTGCAGCTTTGCGACGAGGTTGGTGCCGAGCGCGTAGATGATCTCGATGATCGCGAGCACGATGCCGGCTGCGATCAGGCCGTATTCGATCGCGGTGGCGCCGGATTCATCGGCGGCGAATTCGGCCCATTTGCATCTCAATTTCACACGCGTGTCCTTCCCAACTCTACCGGGAATCGCCGGCGCGGGAGACTTACACAACCACAATCCAAGATTGAGTAAACTCGACCGCCTCAAATTGACGACAATGAATGCTGCATTTGCAGGCCTTTTTGGCCGTGGCGCCCTTGGAACCGCAATGGAACCCGCGTTGCCCCTGCGCAACACCTGTCCGAAAAGCCCGCTTTCGCCGAATTGCGCCATTGCGCCGCCACACCGTCCTCCGAACAATTGACGCGCGGCCTGCCTTTTCGTGCAAGACTGCATGATCACAAGACTGCATGATCAAGAGTGTCGGCATCACGACTGTTCGGAGAAGACGAGGTTCAAACAGAACCGTTTGGAGGCAGGGATCATGGATGATCGGCGGTCTCTTCTGGTGGCGGTATCCTGCCCCTCGGCGGTTCTCGCCGGCTGGTTGGCGCTCTCTCTGTCCGCCTATGCCCCTGCCCTCATCGAGAACAGCGGCGCCAATGCTTCTGCCGTCTCGCGCGCGAAAGATCTCGGCCGGTTCGACCTCGCCGACATCCCGCACGCTGCGACCATCGAGGACGGCGTCGCCCTGACCGCCAATATCGCGGCCGCGGTCGCCGCGACTCCGAGCCTGGTAACCGCTGAAGCAGCAACGCCCGAAGCGCCTGCTCCCGCCATCAAGCTCGCCTCGGCCGACCCAGTGCTGATCTTGCCGACCGAGCCGCCGCCCGCACCGCAGATTTCGCCTGAACCGACGCCCGTCGTCAGCGAGGCACCGCCGGCGCAAGAGCCCGCGATAGAACTCGCATCCGCCGATCCCTCCGAGATCGTGACGACGGACGCGCTGTCGCCCGCGACGATCACGACCGGTCCTGCGCCGGCAGCGAGCAAGGCCTCGCCGTCCGCGGACACCGCCGCCGTGCTCGACGAATGCTTCGTCATGGAAGCCTGCATCGACCGCTATCTCTGGGTGCTCTACCAGCGCACGCCCAAGGAAGATTCGATCAAGGTCGAGGATCGCCGCGCCGTCACCGTCAAGCGCAAGGGCAAGACGATCACAGTAATGCGTAGCTTCACGAAACTGGTCGACGAGGACTTTGGCTGGAAGGATCCGAAGGCGGCCGACCACGCCGGCATGTCGATGATGGACTACGTCATCGGCGGCATGGACAAGAGTTTTAAGCAAAAGCTGTTCCGGACGCTGCTCGCGGCTGAGGCCGCCGGCCTCTCGCCGGGCATCACCAGCGCGTTCCGCGACAACTATCGCCAGTCGATCGCGAGCGGCTTGAAGGCCGCCTCCGACCGCTCCTATCACGGCGGCAGCACGCGCGGCGGCTACGGCCACGGCATGGCGGCCGACATCGTCAGCACCAAGGGCGACAACCGCGCGCAGCGCTGGGTTTCGACCGAGGTGCTGTGGAAATGGGTCGACGCCAACGGCAAGGCGCTCGGCATCGGCCGGCCCTATCTCGGCCGCGATCCGCCGCATGTCGGCCCGATCGACGGTCCGGAATACGTCTCGCGCCGGGGAACGTCGGACCGCAAGGAAGCCGCCAACGTCAAGCCGAGGAAAGCGCGGGCTGTCGCCAGCGCAAAGCGGTCCAAGGCACAGGCGAAGTCGCAGGCGACGCGCGAGCAGAAGGTCCCGGCAAAGCCGCAGAAGTCCGCGCAATCGGCCGCGAAGCGCGCGACGTAAATCCGCGAAGGCTTACCGTCCCGGCGTCGGCAGTGGCACGAGCCGCATCTCGGCGGTGCCGGCTTCCTGCGTGCGCACCAGCACCGCAAAGATGGTCTCGACCGCGAGCCGCACCGCCGCCTCGGTTGCCCTGCCCCTGGCCAGATGCGCCGCGATCAGGCCGGTGAGGAGATCGCCCGTGCCATACGGCCGGATCGGCAGGCGCGGTGTCGCCAAGCGCGACAACTGACCGTCGGCGCACAGAATCGTTTCCACCTGCCCTTCCGGCGTGTCGGTGAGCGTGCAGCCGGTGGCGACCACGTCGATGCGGCCGGTCCCGGCGAGCGTCGCGCAAGCCGCGCGCAGGCCCTGCGCATCCGCGATGGTGAGCCCGGAGAGAAGCTCGAGCTCAAACTGGTTCGGCGTGGTCAAATCCGCAGCCGGCAGCAGCCGGTGGCGGACCACGTCCAAAATGCCGTCGGCAACATAGACGCGGCCGTCATCGCCGATCACGGGATCGCAGAGATAGACGAGCTTTGAATTGCGGGTCAGCGCCCGCTCGACGAAAGCGGCAATGACAGCGGCATTGCCGGGCGAGCCGAGATAGCCGGTGACGAGCACCGCGGCCTCGTCGACGAGATCGCGTTCCTCGAGGCCCTTCAGGAGATCTGCAACGAGCTCGGTCTCCAGCACCCGCCCGCGCAGGCTCGGATAACGCGGATGGTTCGACAGCAGCGTCGTCGGCACCGCCGCGACGTTCACCCCCTCCGCCTGCATGGCATAGGCGGCCGCGCTGTTGCCGACATGACCGTGGACCACCTGGCTTTGAATGGAGATGACGAGCATGGAGGAGGTCCGTAGGATCAAACGCTGGGTGTGGCAAGTGTAGCCCGCCGCGCCAGCCTCGCAAGCGCAGAGCAAGTCGGCCATGGCATCGGCATAGACCGCGATCTTCGCCTCGCTCTGCGCTTCTTCCGGCGCGGCTGAAGCGCCACCGTGCGACCGACGGCACGCCCGAACTCCACGTCGTCCGCCTCGCCGCCGACGGCGCCTGGCTGTCCTATGTTACGACGGGACAAACGCGCATGAGCGCCGACCTCCGCGCCGTCCACGCAGGGCTGCTCGCGCAGACCTATCGGCGCGCGTAGCCGAACCGGACCACGCCTATTGGCTTTGCGACGGCTTGGAAGGACGCGGCGCGGATCGCTTTGCACCCGGTTTGGCCGCGGCTCGCGGCGGCGGCGCGTCGACCGATTCCAGATACGCCGCGAGCGCCTTGGCTGTGTCCGAACTGGTTGCGTAATGGTCTTTCAGGAACCAGGACAGCGTCAGGCTGAAGCGCCCCTTGGCAAGGCCGCGCGGGCTGCGATGGCAGGTCGCGCAACCATCGGCGAAGAGCTTTTCCGGCGACTTGCCGGCATCGAGATTTTGCGCGGCGGCAACTGTCGCCGTCAGGACGGCGGCGGCGGCAAGAGTTATCAGGGGCACGATCACGTCGCGCCCCGGTCGAAATAGTGAAATCAATGTCGTCCCCTGGAGCGCTTTCGAGCGAAGTGGATATACCGGTTCGCGCAAAGAAAACGCGTCAAAAGAAGAAGCAGCCCCGTGTTGCGGTCAGGCCGCCAATAGCTGATCGAATTCGGGCGGCGCGTAGGCCTTGCCGTCCTGGTCGGTGATGACCACCTTCCATCCCTCGCTCGCCCAAACCTTTGCCTTCGCCACGATGAGCAACCGGCTTTCGCGGGCATAACTGCACTTCTCGTTGTCGCGTTCTGCGATCATCTTATAGGCCAATGCGCATCCCCTAGCGTTGCCCTGCACCCGTTCTCCTCGTGGCAGCGGGCTTTGTCGGCAATTCGCCGGGAGCGTGGCAATTTGATGCCATCCACGGCAGCTTTGTGCTTCGGTTCCGGCCGAACGAGGGAGGTCGATCGCGCACCATATCAGGAACACGATTCTGCTTGCCGCGGGCTTGCTTGGAGCGGGCTTGCCCGGCGTGGCGCCGACAGCCGCGCAGACCTACTATCCGCGCCATCCCGTCTGCATCGAGATCTACACCATCGACGGCCGCAGCATCGATTGCGGTTTTGCGACGATCGCGCAGTGCGCCGCGACCGCTTCCGGGCAATCCGCCCAGTGCTACGCCAATCCTTATGCCGCGCAAAGCCGGCAGCTGAGCCCGGTTCCGTCGCCGCCGCGACGAATCCGATAGCATCAGGTCTGCGCTTCGATCAGTGGACGCGGATGATGTGGGGACGGCCGAGATCGATCAGCCCCTGTACCGCGGAAAGGCGGTCGTCGAGGGCTGCGATGGTGAGCAGCAGATTGTTTCGGCGTTCGTCGAGAAGGCCCATCTCGGCGCCGGATAGTTTGATGCTGGACCGCTCCTTGTGAATCCCGTCGAGGGATTGGCGCAGTCCGGCAATCAGTTCGGACAGCTGCTTGGCCTCCTTGGTCATCGATCGCTTCGCGACATTTTGGCGGCGCGTCTCCGCCTGGCTCTGTCTCATCGTTCATCCTCCCGTGCCCCGCTGCCCCGAGTGGAATGCTTACAGCTTTGGGTAGACATATTACGATCGATGAAATCTGCCCGCGAAGAACTTTCTTAAATTAGACGCGCCGGGAACCGGTTCGGACCGAGCAGAAAGCCCGGCGCGAGGGCCGGGCTTTCGTTGGGCTGATTTAATGCTTTTGGTGGCCGCCACCGGGACCGCCGGCCGGCGCACCGCCGCCACGCGGTGCGGCGTTCATGTGAGGAGCGCCGCCGCCGCCATGCGGCATCGCGGGCACAGCCGCGCGCTGCGCCGGCATTTGGGCATGAGCATTCATCGGCGAGCCGTGGCTGACGTTGGGCTGGGCAACATGCGGCATCGCACGGCGGCTTGCGGGCGCGGCTGATACACGCGGCGTCTCATGCGGGCGCGCCATCGGCTGCGCACGCACGGCCGCGCGGCTCGCAGCCTGCTCGTGCATGATGCGGGCCTGCGCATCGCGCGGATTGCGGCTCTGCAGATTGGTCCGCTCATGCGCGATGCGCTCGCTTCGTCCAGCACGGCTCCGGTCCGTCGTAACCGCAGTCTCGTGCCTGGCGATGGCGGCGTCGTGCCGTGAGGTCACGGCATCACGACCGGAGACCGCAGCCGCACCCCTAACATTCGCACCGTTGCGCCCGAGTGCGATCGCCGCAT
This sequence comes from Bradyrhizobium sp. LM2.9, assembly GCF_054056555.1. NCBI lineage: Bacteria > Pseudomonadati > Pseudomonadota > Alphaproteobacteria > Hyphomicrobiales > Nitrobacteraceae > Bradyrhizobium > Bradyrhizobium sp. LM2.9. The sequence goes on along the minus strand of NZ_JBSRYJ010000002.1, from coordinate 1,691,167 downwards.
CGCGCGTTGCCGCGCGGCCGATGCGAGCCGCGCGCGGATCGATCGTCATCCGCGTCGCCACGCGCTGATGCGAGGTCCAGTAGCTATTCCAGTGGGCATGCCGCCGATACCAGGGCCGCCCTTGATAATAGCTCGACCAATACGAGGTCAGCACGAATGGGACAACGGGCACGTCGATCTCGTCGACATAGTCGGGGAGATAGACGTAGTGATTGCGGTAGAGATATTCGAGATATTGCGACGACACCCAGCCACGGTCATCCGAGAAGCTCACGTCGCACCAAGCGTTGCCGCGCAGGCAACCATGGATGTTGACGCGGGCGCCCTCCGGAATGCGATCGACCAGGGGAAAGCCCGAACCCGGCCCGGCGCGCAGGCCAGTCGAGACGGTGACCATGCCCGGTGCGGCCAGTGCGGCCGTCGGGGCGAGCAGCAATGCGGCTAACAACACACTTCGGAATCTCATGGCGTAGTCCTCCTCGTTCGAGTCGGAACGCGCAAGCAGAACGGGCGTTCCGCGTACGATGGTCTCATTCGTCGAAAGATCGAGACGGATACCGCGCGCGGTTCAATATTCATTCGCCGTTCATCGAGACACCGCGCAAGCGCCGTGGCGGCCCGTCAATTCACTTGCAGCATGAAGACGTCGAAGTACGCAGCAAGCGCCGCAAAAAATCCTCGAGCGGCAGCACGGTCGCGACGTATTGATCCGGCCGCACCACGACCATGCAGCCGGCCTTGCGATCGATGCCGCGCATGGTGAAAACGTCTTGACCATTCTTGAGATCCGGACAGAACATCTTCTCGTAGTCGATCAAGCCGTAGCGGCCTTTGCGCGGGAGCAGCAGTGCGGGCATCGCCTCGACGGCGAGCTCGCGATGATCCTGCTGGAACACCGCCCGCAGGTCGATCACACTGTCGATGTCGGCGCCGACAGGCGTATGGCGCCTGACCGGTGACTCCCGCGGCTCGGAGAGGAGATTGCACAAGGCGCGAATGGCCGAGCCCTCGGCCGCCGGATCTTCCGCAGGCGAAAACGCGTAGATGCGGAAGCGGCCATCCGCCTGCGCAGCGTGACCGAGATGGACCGGCTTGGCGTCCGCAAGCCGGATCACCGGCGCGGAATGGAAGCGCGTGCCGATGACAAGGCCTTGCGCGAGATGCTGGTGGGATGTCGCTCCGGTCAGAACCGACGGCCGGTAATGCGTCGCGGTGCCCGCGGTGTAGCGGCCATGCTTCACAAAATAGGCCTGCGTCCTGGCGGCATCGGCGCCGCCGGTCCTGGCGGCGGACGCAAGAATGCCCGCCCATTCGCGGTCGAAATCGATCAGCTCTTTCGCAACCGCCTGGCGCTCGGCCGAATAGGAATGCAGCAGGCTTGGCGCAGACTGCTTCCGCAAAACGGCTGCGAGCTTCCAGCCGAGATTGAAGGCGTCCTGCATCGAGACGTTCATGCCCTGCCCCGCCTTCGGGCTGTGGGTATGGCAGGCATCGCCGGCGATGAAGATGCGCGGCAGACGCGAGTTGATCTCGGCCTCCGGCACGTCGTCGAACTTGTCGGTCAGGCGCTGGCCGATCTCGTAGACCGACCACCACGCGATCTCCTTCACCTCAAGTGTATGCGGCTTCAATATCCGCTGCGCCTTGGCGATCACGTCATCGGCGGTGATGTTGCGATTGGCGACGCGCTCGCCGGTGTCGAGCTTGGCGAGCTCGACATAGAGGCGGACCATGTAGCCGCCTTCGCGCGGGATGATCAGCAGGCTGCCGTCCTTCGCCGACTGGATCAAGGCTTTGAAGCGGATGTCCGGAAAATCGGTCACCGCCAGCACGTCCATCACGCCCCAGGCATGATTGGCGGAATCGCCGTGCAGCTCGCGGCCGATCGATTTGCGCGCCGTGCTGCGCGCGCCGTCACAGCCGACGACGTAGCGCGCCTTGATCGTCTCGACCTTGCCCTCGTTCCCCGCATCGACCCGTTCGAGCCGCACGGTCACGGCATGGTCGGCGGGACCCGCGGCCGGATTGACCTCGAGATCGAGCAGGCGTCGGCTGTAATGCGGCTCGAGCTTGGCCGGCGCTTTGCGCATGACGTCAAGAAAGCCGTCATGGATCCGCGCCTGGTTGAGGATGACGTGCGGGAATTCCGACAGCCCGTCTTCGACGTCCTGCACCCGGCCGCTGCGGACGATGTTTTCCGGAATCCGTTCGTCCGGCTTCCAGAACGTCGTCTCGTTGACCCAGCAAGCTTCCTTCAGAACGCGCTCGCTGAAGCCGAAGGCGTGGAACATCTCCATGGTGCGGCAGGCGATGCCGTCGGCCTGCCCGACCAGCAGGCGCCCCGGCTTCTGCTCGACGATGCAGGTCTTGATGTCAGGGAATTGCGCAAGCTGGGCGGCGAGCGTCAGGCCCGCAGGGCCACAGCCGACGATGAGGACATCCACTTCGTCAGGCACGGCCCCCGCTGCGCCGGAAGCCTGAATGCGTTCTGCGGGATCGGCGATTTCAGGGTCGCCCGGTTGAAATCCATTGAGATGGAATTGCATGAGCACCTCTCCGCGAAACGTTCTGTTTGGATATTGATCAGTATGCTGACTATCAGTATACTTGTCAACGACCCCAACCGTCCCCGCCTCAACGGAGAATCCGGTGAAAGACAACAGCGACATGCCCGGACATCTGGCGCGCCGGTTCCAGCAGATCGCGGTGGCGGTGTTTCTGGCCGAGGTCGGGGATGCGGGCTTCGACCTCACGCCGGTGCAATACGCCGCGCTCGCGACCATCAAGGCCAATCCGGGGCTCGACCAGGTAACGCTGGCAGGCCTGATCGCCTACGACCGCACCACCATCACCGGCGTGATCGACCGCCTCGTGCTGAAGGGGCTCGCGGAGCGCCGGGCCTCGAGCCGAGACCGCCGTGCCCGCGAGCTCGAGATCACCGACGAAGGCCGCCGCACGCTGCGCAAGATCACGCCGGCCGTCGAATCCGCGCAACGCATCATGCTGCGCGGGCTCAGCGCGAAGGAAGGTGAGGAGCTGATGCGGCTGTTGCACAAGGTCATCGCTGCCGGCAACGAGCTCAGCCGCGCCCCGTTGCGCGAGGTGCAGGCCTAGGCCCCGTATTTTTGCCCGTATTTGTCGCAGACCCGCGAAACCTGGAACTAACGTTCGGCTGCTACTGTCGGCACCGTTCTGCGCTTAATGCGCGATTAACTTTGCCGTTCGGGAGTTTTGGATGTCCAGGTTCATCATAGTCGCGGCGGCCGTCGCGCTCTCGACCGTCCCTGCACTCGCAAACGGCCATGGCGGTGGTGACCCTGCCCCGCCGAAGGTCGAGGCTGCGGTCGCGCCAGCCAAAGTCGTCCTGACCAAAAAGGGTCCCAAGCTCGTCGATCTCAGGGGAATGACGCTCTATTACTACGAACGCGACACCACCGGGAAGACGTCGAACTGCAACAGCAAGTGCATCGAGAGCTGGATCCCGCTAGCTGCAACGGCCGACGCCAGGGCCGTTGGCGACTTCACCGTGATCAATCGCGACGACGGCAGCAAGATGTGGGCCTACCGCTATCGCCCGCTCTACACCTCGCCCGCCGACAAGGCGCCGGGCGATACCAACGGCAATGCCACGACGCTGCAATGGCGCGTTGCCCAACCCGCGGAGTAGGGCGACCTCACCCGCGCCAGCTGGGCCTCGCCTCGACTTGCGCGCTCTGTCCGGGCGGTAACACCACGACCGTTGAATTGAGCTTCACCCGGTCATAGAGATCGATCACGTCCTCGTTGCGCATCCGGATGCATCCGGACGAGATCGCCTGCCCGATATATTCCGGCTGGTTGGTGCCGTGGATGCGGTAGAGCGTGTCCTTGTTGCCGGCATAGAGATAGATGCCCCGTGCGCCCAGCGGATTGGCGGGACCGCCAGTGACGCGCGCTGGATAGGGTCCGAGCCGCGCCTGGATGTCCGCTGTTGGAACCCAGTCCGGCCATTCCGCCAACCGGCCGACCCGCGCCACGCCGGAGAACGCCATGGCTTCCTCACCGACCGCGACGCCATAACGCATCGCCTTGCCGTCGGGCAGCACGAAATAGAGGTAGCGCGCATTGGTATCGACCAGGATCGTACCTGGCTGCTCCTTGCGTGGATAATCGACGATATGCCGGAGATATTGCGTCGGGCACGTTAGCCTGCGCGTAAGGCGCATGCGCCAGCAACTGCCGGTCGCGCGGCGTCATGCTCGCATCCGTTGATGGCGAAAGTGTCGCCTGCATGCAACCGCCAAGCGGAAGCATGGCAACGACGAATAGAACGAATAAAGATTTTGGCACCGCTGGCCCCCGATAGCGATAGCAGCACCCCAGCGGTACCAGATACTGCCCAAATCGTGCTGAAAACAAGGCAATGCGGAACACGTGCGCGTGTTTGACCGAGCGGGTTCCATCACCACAAACGGTGGAAGAGCGTCGCACAGTCTCCATCCCCTCGCCTTGCTTTGGTCAAATCCGGCTGGACTCGTGCGCATCGTGCTTGGCTCGTCAGATTTGGATGGGCTCACCTCAACGGATCGGCTCGCGCCAATGCGGACGACGAAGGCATCAAAAGGAGCTGCGATGCTCGCGACGCTGAACTCTCGGCAAATCGTCGATGAGATCGTGAAGGATACGGTCACGAACCAATGACCCGCACGACGCCGTGCAGATTTCGCCCGAGATGGTGCTGGCCTCTCGCGCCATCGGCGTTGCGCCCGCGTTCGCGCCTGAGATCACGACCCGTCCGGAGCCCAAAATAGATCCGGCGTTCACGCCAAAGTCCAAAGTTGGTCCGGAGCCGAGGTTCAGTCCTGTCGCGGAGCCGCAGGCGGCGGTGCCTTCGGTCGACACCGCCGTGCGCATCGCGGCCAGTGATGGTCGCGGCCGGCAGAAGCGATCCTCCGCCGGCAAATGGCTGCGCGGCGCGTTCGTCACGTTGCTGTTCGCGGGCGGCAGCGCGGCCGCCACTGTCGCCTGGGAGAATCATGGCGACACCGCAAGACAGTTGCTGGCCGAATGGACGCCGGCATTGGCGTCGCTGCTGCCTTCGACGTCGCAGACGGCACCGGTCGCCGCCGCGCAGGCCGCGCCACCTGCGGAGCAGGCCCCAACGGAGCAGGCCGCAACGGATCAAGCCGCAGCGGATCAAGCGACCGATCAATCCGTGGCGCCGCCTCCAACTCAGGTTGCAGCAGCCGTGCCCACGGCAACACAGTCCGATCCTGTGCAATCGGTGCAATCGATGACGCGCGATCTCGCCGCGATGGCGCAGCAGATCGAGCAGCTCAAGGTCAACATCGCCGAGTTGAAGGCCGGACAGGAGCAGATGGCGCGCGAGATGGCGAAGCCGCCCGCGCCAAAGCCGATGGCCGATGCAAGGCCGCCCGTCGATCCGCGCGCGCGCGTGTCCGCGCGGCCTCCGGCGCCGCCGGTTCGCAAGCCGAAGCCGGCCGTGTCGCAGACTTACATGCCGGCTTATTCGCCTGCGCCGCTCGCACCGCCGCCTTCGCAGGCGGCCGCGGTCCCACCGCCAGCTGCGCCCATAACGACGCAAGCCGTTGCCGACGACGATGGACCTGTCGTGCGTCCGCCAATGCCGCTGCGCTGAACGATCGTCACGCGACGATGCAGAGTGTTGCGACTAAGGACGCTGTCCGAGTCGATATGATGCGTTGAGTCCGGGCAACTACGGGAAGCGACGCTTCGCGCGTTTCGCATCAAGAGAAAAGGCCGTCGGGATCTATGCCGGCGGCCTTCTCTTGCAGCTGCCGGTTCCCGGAGCCCGGTTCTGCTGCAATTCCATGCCTCATGATCGCGCCGACATATTTAATAAAATCTTAACGCACTTGAATGTTGCACATCATTTCTGCGCCATAAGCACAGAGATTGCGCGCGCCGTTCATTCGATAAACATCGACTCAGTGGTACCATCGGTCACGTGTTGAAACGTCCACCCGAAGCTCAATTCGTCATACCGGGGAATTCGGATGCCTTACTATTCCTTCGATCTCGTGGTTGGTGAAGAGTTCAAGAACCAGGGCGGAATCATCCTCGAAGACATCGAGGGTGCTTCCGACCGCGCCGACCAACTGGCCACCGAACTTTCGCAGGTGAAGCCGGAGTTGCAACGCAAGGGTTGCGCTGTGCGCGTCACCGACCGCGATCACAACGAGGTCTACCGCACACCGCTCGATCCCGTGCCGGCCTGGCAACGCTAGCTCGCCGGCCGACCTCGCGGCCGCGCGCTATCCCCATTGCGGAGCGGCGCTCCAGCCGCTAGCCTTCCCAAAAATGCGGGGAGGTACCAAGGATGCGCACTGGTTTTCTGATGACGGCCCTGTTGCTGCTGGCGGCGCCGGCCCAAGCGGCCGACCATCCACGTTCGACTTATGTCACGTTGGTCTTGCAGGCCTTCGCCGCCAAGGTCGAATGTCCGGGCACGGATGTCGTCTACCAGGACCTGGTGCAGAAGGCGGAGCAGATGCAGCTGCCCGATGGCACCACCGAGAAGGTGCGCAAGGCGATCGCCTGGATGCACACCGGTGGCAAGATGGGCGAGAAGCAGGACGACGATTTGATGGCCGAGGTCGCGGTGGCCACCCAGGCGACCGATCTCAACCAGCGCCGCCTTGGCATGCCCAGCTGGTGCGAAGCCCAAAAGACCAACCTCGCCGGCCTGATCCGCAGCAAGGGCGGCTAGCAAGGCGGTTCCTCACCGCGTTAAGCACGCGACGGCGAAGGCGCTGTCGCGGCTAATAATTGTCACAATTCCTGCCAGCATGCAGGACCTCTTCGACCTCGAACAGGAGCCCCCTCATGCGGAACATCCATGTCGCTTTCGCCGGAGCGTTTGTCCTCGCCACGGTGCTGACTGCGCCGGTGCTGGCGAAGAACTCCGACGCCCAGAAGGGCGAGGACAAGTCCGCATCCCCATCCTGCAGCGCCTATCAGCAGGCGCCAGACGGCTCGTGGGAACCGCTGCCCTGCAAGGAGACAGGCGAGCGCAGCCAGCCGCAGACCCAGAATCGCACGCCGCAGGGCGCCGACCGCGGGGAGCGTTGAGCGCGCGGGAGTGTCAGCTCTGGTGCGGACCGCGCATGATCTTCATCGCGTCGGCGATGTGACGCCACTCTTTGGCGTCATCGGCCTCGCCGCGGCCCTCGCAAGCCTGGGCCTGCTCGGCGGCCTTCGCAATCGCCGCGAAACCATGCTGTTCCAGCATCTGGCGCGCGACGGTATGGACCTGGACCTCGGTCATCATGGGCGCTCTCCCGTTTGACGAAACCGCGGTGCATCGCTCCTGCTGTTCCGCGGGTCGTTGACAACGATTTCGCCGCAAGTCCCGTTCCGCCAGGTGCCGATCACATCGGCCGGACTAACACAAATGACAAAGGCGGCCCGCTATGCCCAGCGGACCGCCCTATCACCCACCCCAAACTTGAAGGGCCTTCGGCCGCGTCCCTATGCGACCGCCACCCGCTTGCGCTCGAAGTCGTTGGGCACTTCGATATCGACCTCCAGGGTCGACACCTCGTCGCCGCGATCGAGCCGGACGATGACCTTGGTCGGATCCAGCGTGACGTGCCTGGAGACGACGGCGAGAATTTCCTCACGCAGCACACCGAGCAGATCGGGCTGGCCGCGCAGTCCGCGCTCATGGGCAAGCAGGATCTGCAGCCGTTCGCGAGCGACGGGTGCCGAAGCCTTTTTGCCGCGGAGAAGCCGAAGCAGACCCATGCTCATGCAGCCCTCCGTCGCAGCAGACGATCCATGAAGCCCTTGCGCTCGGTCGGCACCTGCATCGGCACGGTGTCGCCGCACAGTCGCCGCGCCGCGTCGATATAGGCCCGCGCGGGTGCGCCGTCCGCGTTCGACAACGTCACCGGTGTACCAACGTTGGAGGCCTTCAACACGTCCTGGCTCTCGGGGATAATGCCGAGCAAGGGGGTCGCGAGGATTTCGAGGATGTCCTCGATGGTCAGCATCTCTCCGCGCGCGGCGCGCGAGGGATCGTAGCGCGTGATCAGGATGTGCTTCTCGACGCGCTCGCCCTTCTCGGCCCGTACCGTCTTGGAATCGAGCATACCGATGATGCGGTCGGAATCGCGCACCGAGGAGACTTCCGGATTGGTGACGATCACGGCTTCGTCGGCAAAGCGCATCGCCATGGAGGCGCCGCGCTCGATGCCGGCCGGGCTGTCGCAGATCACCCAGTCGAAGCGGCCGCGCAAATCGTCGATGACCTTGCCCACGCCCTCCTCCGTCAGCGCGTCCTTGTCGCGGGTTTGCGAGGCCGGCAGCAGCCAGAGGTTTTCGAGCCGCTTGTCCCGGATCAGCGCCTGCGGCAGCTTGGCCACGCCCTGCACCACGTTGATGAGGTCAAACACGACCCGGCGCTCGGCGCCCATCACAAGGTCGAGGTTGCGCAAGCCGACGTCGAAGTCGACGACGACGACCTTCTCGCCGCGTTGCGCCAGCGCAGCCCCCAGCGCGGCGGTCGTCGTCGTCTTGCCGACACCCCCCTTGCCTGATGTCACGACCAGTACTTTACTCATCTGAAATATCTCCTTTGCTGGTCAGTTCAGTGCCGTAATTCGCATGGTGTTGCCCTGCAGCCAGGCCTGGGCCGGCTTGCCGCGCAGGGCGGCGTCGATATCGTCGGCGGTCTGATAAAACCCATCGATTGCAAGCAGTTCGGCCTCGATCTTCTGGCAGTAGATGCGCGCGCTGGTGTGACCGTTCACGCCCGCCATGGCGCGGCCGCGCAGCGCGCCGTAGATATGGATGGAGCCGCCGGCGACGACTTCGGCGCCGGAGCCGACCGAGCCCAGAATGGTGACGTCGCCTTCGGGGAAGATCACGGTCTGGCCGGAGCGCACGGGGGTCTCCAGCAGCAGCGAGGTCGGCTTCGTCTCGACCTTGGTCTCAGGCTTCTTGGGCGCGCTCGGCTCGACCACGCAGCTCCGCCCGCCCGACAGCAGCGGCGGCATCGTCGGCGTCAACCGCGCCTCCTCCACACCCTCGATGCCGAGCACGCGGATGTTGCGGTCCTGCAGGCTGGTGAGCAGATGGCCGATGCCGGACTGGCTGAGATCGACCGAGGACAGGTCGATCACCACGGGCCTACCGGCAAAAAAGCCCGGGCGAGCGCGCGATGGTGGTGTCGATTTCCTGCAGCCAGTCCTGGATCGGAACCGTCGGCACGAACACGAAAGCCACATAGGAGCGCCCGCGCAGGCGCACCATTTGGCGTTGAGGTTTTACTGCAGCCTCCATATCGGCCGACTCGTTCCCAGTTATTGAATGGTTAACGATGCGGCCGATATGGTTAATGGCTGGTTAATTTCTCCGTGGGGTTACGTGGAGGCGGCCGGTATTCGCGCCTCGTGTCCCGGACGCGCTGCAACGCGCAAGCGTTGCTGCGCAGAGCCGGGATCCAGGCCATACGGCCTGCTCCCGGCGAGTGGGCCCCGGACGCAGCGCACCGCCGAAGAGGCGCTGCGCTGCGTCCGGGGCACGAGATCAGAATGCGGCGCACGCCCCCTTCGCGATGACGGGACGCCCCCTACTTCTTCACCTTGCTCGCATCCATCTTGATGGCGGGATCCAGCATCTTGGTCGTGAACGCCGTGGTCACGTCGAACGGCTTCTCCATGCCGAGATAGGTCTGGACCAGCTCGTAGTCCTTCTTCATCCGCTCGCCGTCGATCCAGCCGAGCGACTTCGTCGTCGTGAATTCGTCCGTCATCAAGAACTTGATGCGCTCCCACTGGCGCTCCTGGTTCTCCTTGTCGAGACCGGAGACCTGGTCGAGCAGCGCCTTCAGGCAGGGCGCGGCGTCGGCGACGCAAGTCGCAAAGGCCTTTTGCGTGACGCGCACGAAATCCTCGACCAGCTTCGGGTTCTTCTGCAGGTAGCCGCCGTTGACGATCAGCGAATTTCCGTAAGGGTTGAGCCCGATGTCCTTCCAGTTGACATAGCCGAGATCGGGCCCGAACTCGATCACCTTCAAATCGTGCTCGTTGTAGAAGTCGCTGATGATATCGACGGTGTGGCTCTTGAGCGCCGCGATCTTTGCGGTCGGCCCGATATTGACGAAGCTGGCCGAGTCGGGCGCGAGCCCTGCGGCCTTCGCAAAGGCCGGCCCACATCACCCGCGAAGCATCACCGGGCGGATTGCCTATCTTGTGGCCGGCAAAATCCTTCACCCCGTTCACGCCGTAGCTCTTCAGCCAGTAGAAGGTCTGGCCGGTGTTGGCGTAGACGCTCATCACGGCAACAGTGTCGGCACCCTTGCTCTTGGCTACCAGCATGGTGGCGAGATCGGCGACGCCGAAGGGCGAGCCGCCGGAGCCGACCTTGGCGGCGGAGACGCCGGAGCCCTTGCCGACCTCGATGGTCAGGTCGATGCCCGACTTCTCGTACCAGCCTTGCGCCTTGGCGTAATAATAGGGCGAGTGATCGGCCGTCGGCGTCCAGTTCAGGATCAGATTGACCGCCTCGCCCGCGGTCGCCGGCACCACCGGTGAACCGAGCATCAGGGCCAAAGCCAGGGCCGAGCCCGCCGCCTGCAAACGCTTCATCGCATCTCTCCTCGTTGCCCGCGACCCGGCTTGTCGCTCTCCCCCCGTGAGGATACCAATGCAACAAGGCCGCCCTCCACTTGTCAACTGTTTGGTTGGAAATGCCCGCAAAACGTTCAGGCGACACCGTGCCGCAGCGGCGCGACCCCGTCGCCACACGCAAGAAGCTGCTCACCGCGGCGCGCGAGGAGTTCGCCCGGCACGGCTTTGCCGGCGCCCGCGTCGACGAGATCGCCGAGCGCGCCGGCGTCAACAAGCAGCTCGTCTACCATTACTTCGGCGACAAGGATTCGCTCTATCTTGCTGTGCTCGAATGGGTTTACGCCGATATCCGCGAGCAGGAGCGCCAGCTCAATCTCGAGGGCCTGCCGCCGGAAAAGGCGATCCGGAAACTGATCGAGGCCTCGTTCGATTACCTTGCGGCAAACCCCGATTTCATCGTGCTTCTGAACGACGAGAACCGCGGCGGCGCCCGTCATGTCCGCGGCTCGACACGGCTGGAGGCGATGCATTCGCCGCTGGTGAAGAGCGTGTCCCACATCCTTCACGAGGGCGTCCGCGCCGGAATGTTCCGCAAGGGGATCGACCCGATCCAGCTCTATATCTCCATTGCGGGCCTCGGCTATTTCTATCTCTCGAATACGCCGACGCTGTCGGCGATCTTCGGCAAGGACCTGTCGAGCCGGGCCGCGCGCCGCGCCCGCCGCCGGCACGTCGCCGATCTCGTGCTGCATTCGCTCCGGCCGTAATCAACCAACTGGTTGAAACTTCCCTCAAGGCCGGTTAGGCTTGCGACCAGCGGCAAGGCGGCCGCTGGCAACAGGGAGCAACCGGTGGCAGGAGACGGCGCCCGCAATACGCGCAGCTTTGCGATCGTCCTGATCGTGCACCTCGCCGTGCTCGTGCTCTGGCAGGTCATGGTCGATGCCTTCCACGTGCCGAAGTTCATCCTGCCCTCCCCGCTGGCTACAATCCAGACAATGGGCACCGCTAGCTACGCCTGGGGCGCCAATACGCTGGTGACGGCGATCGAGATCCTCGGCGGCTTTGCGCTCGGCGCATTCGTCGGCGTCGCGCTGGCCGTCATCTTCAGTTGGGCGCCGCTGCTCAGCCTCGTGCTGCTGCCGCTGTTCGTGACGCTGAACATGATCCCGAAAGTGGCGCTCGGCCCGCTCCTCATCGTCTGGTTCTCCTACGGCATCGTGCCGAACATCCTGATCGCCTTCAGCATCTGCTTCTTTCCGATCCTGCTCACCACCGCGCGGGGCTTGCGCGAGGTCGAACCTGATCTGCTCGATCTCGTCAAATCGCTGCGCGGCTCGCGCTGGACGTTGTTCCGCAAGATCCAGCTGCCGGGATCGCTGCCCTACATATTCTCCGGCATGAAGGTCGGGGCCATCCTCGCGGTCGCCGGCGCCATCGTCGGCGAGTTCATCGCCTCCGAGCGCGGGCTCGGCTACCTCATGATCCAGGTGCAGTCGTCGCTCGACACGCCCGCGATGGTGATGGCCGTCGTGCTGCTGACGCTGCTCGGCGTCGCTCTCTATGGCTTGGTTCTCGTCCTCGAACGCATGTTCGTGGTCGGCGACGCAAGACAAACCTGAAAACACAAACCTGAGAACGGCAGACTTAAAGACCAAGGACCAGATCCATGCTCCTCACCCGCCAGAACCTGCCGAAGACCATCCCCGATATCGCCGCGCTCGACGATCTTCTGTGCCGCCCAACGCAGGCATTGATCGACGACCTCGCCAAGGTCAAGGGCGACATCATGGTCCTCGGCGTGGCCGGCAAGATGGGACCGACCTTGGCGGGGCTCGCAAAAGCCGCGGTGCCCGATCGCCGTGTCATCGGCGTCGCCCGCTTCAGCGACGCAAGCGTCAAGGACTGGCTTCACGCGCGCGGCGTCGAGACGATCAATTGCGATTTGATGGACGAGACCGCAATTCAGCCGCTGCCGAAGGCGCCCAACATCGTCTTCATGGCCGGCCGCAAATTCGGCGCGGAGGGTGATCTGTCGCTGACCTGGGCGATGAATGCGCACGTGCCGGCGCTGGTCGCCCAGGCCTTCCCGTCGTCGCGGATCGTGGCGTTCTCGACCGGCTGCATCTATCCCTTCGTTCCCGTGGACGGCAAAGGCGCGACCGAGGACATGCCACCGAACCCGCCCGGCGAATACGCCCAGTCCTGCGTCGGCCGCGAACGCATGTTCGAATATTTTTCGCGCAAATTCGGAACGCCCGGACAGCTGTTCCGCCTCAATTATGCGATCGACATGCGCTATGGCGTACTACACGACATCGCCGTGAAAGTGCTCACGGGCACGCCAATCGACGTCAGCATCAGTCATGTCAATTTCATCTGGCAGGGCGATGCCTCGTCGCAGGCGCTGCGTTGCCTCTCGCATTGCACGGCGCCGACCTCGCCGATCAATGTCAGCGGCCACGAGATTTTGGCGGTGCGCGATCTCGCGCAAAAATTCGGCTCAAGGTTCGGCCGTGCCCCGGTGCTGACAGGCAAGGAAGAGCAAACGGCGTGGCTGACCGACACGTCCAAGGCGGTCGAGCTGTTCGGCCTGCCCGTCGTCGACACCGAGCAGTTGATCACCTGGACGGCGGACTGGGTGTCCCGCGCCATGCCGAGCCTCGGCAAGCCCACCAAATACGAGGTGCGCGATGGACGCTACTGACGGCCTGCCCGTCATCAAACTCGGCGTCAAAGACGCCGCCGCGGGCCTGCTCCTCTCGACGGAAGCACACTGGAACCAGACCGAGGAGGACTGGCGCATCTTCCTGCACGAAGGCATCGTATTCGGCATCCGCGACGGCGCGCGACTGGTCGCTACGGCGGCTTTACTCCCCTACCCCGGCAACAACGCCTGGATCAGTATGGTGCTGGTGTCGGCAACGCACCGCCGCCGTGGCCTCGCAACGCGCCTGGTCGATGCCTGCATGAAGACGGCGCGCGAAAATGGCCTGACGAGCTGGCTCGATGCGACGCCCGATGGCGTCGCCGTCTATGGACCGCTCGGGTTCACGCCGACGCTGCAATTGCGCCGCCTGAAGCTGGTGAAATCAGGTCACGCGGCCGCGCAGGCACCTTCATCCGCGACGCTGGACGCGCTTCGTGCCCGGGACCTGCGGGCTACCGGTTTTGATCGCACCGCCCTGCTCTCTGCCTTTGCGCGGCGCCCCGGCTCACGTATCGTCGCTGCGAACGGCGCCATCGCGCTGGTTCGCGACGGACGCATCGCGCGCCATATCGGCCCGTTGTTTGCCGACGACGCCGCAGCCGCGCTTACCTTGGTCGATGCGATCGCGCAATCGGAGAGCGGACCGCTGCTGCTCGACGCCGTCGCGGCACAAGCCGCATTCCCTGAAGGATTGACCGCATCGGGCTGGACCATCGAGCGGCCGTTCCAGCGCATGCGGTTCGGCCCCGCCACTGCCGCGGGGGAAGACATGCCATTCGCCGTCGCCGGCCCTGAATTCGGATAGGACATCATGCACCACAGCCAGATCAACAGCGAGATCCGCAGGCTGATCGCCGACGGCACCGTGCTGCCGGCGCATCCGCTCGCGCTCACCGCCGAACGCCAGCTCGACCAAAAGCATCAGCGCGCGCTGACGCGCTATTACATCGACGCCGGCTCCGGCGGCCTTGCGGTCGGCGTGCACACCACGCAGTTCGCGATTCGCGATGTCGGCCTCTACCGTCCCGTGCTCGAGCTCGCCGCCGAGACTGCGGCGAACTGGACCAAACGTCCGCTGGCGCTGGTCGCGGGCCTCGCCGGCCCGACCCGGCAGGCGGTCACAGAAGCCCGCACCGCGCGCGACATCGGCTATCACGCAGGGCTCCTCAGTCTCGCCGCGATGAAGAGCGCCTCCGAGGACGAGATCATCGCGCATTGCACGGCGGTCGCGGCCGAAATTCCGCTGGTGGGCTTCTATCTCCAGCCGGCGGTCGGCGGCGTGATCCTGTCGAGCCGGTTCTGGCAGCGCTTTGCCTCGATCGACAATGTCATTGCGATCAAGATCGCGCCGTTCAACCGCTATCGGACACTCGACGTGCTGCGCGGCGTCGCCGCGGCCGGCGCGCTCGACCGCGTCGCGATCTACACCGGCAATGACGATCACATCCTGCTCGACCTGATGCTGCCGTTCGACCTGCGCGACAACGGCGTCACCACGCGGACCTACTTCAAGGGCGGCCTGCTCGGCCATTGGTCGGTGTGGACGGCGAGCGCGATCAAGCAATTCGAGCGCTGCAAGGCGGCACGGCACAAGGACAGCGTCCCGGCCGATTTGCTCGCGCTCGATGCCCGCGTCACCGATTGCAACAGCGCCTTCTTCGACGTCGCCAATAATTTTCACGGCTGCATCGCCGGCTGCCACGAGGTGTTGCGGCGACAGGGCCTGATGCAGGGCTTGTGGTGCCTCGATCCGAACGAGGGTCTCAGCCCCGGCCAGAAAGACGAGATCGATCGCGTGTACTGCGAGCACGCCGACCTCAGCGACGACGCGTTCGTGGGCGCCAACCTGGACAAATGGCTGGCATGACCGAAGAGCCCTTCATCAGCCTGCGCGGTGTCCGGAAGATTTACCGCAGCCGCGGCGCCGAATTCCTGGCGGTCTCCGACGTCACCATGGACGTGCAGGAAGGTGAGCTCGTCTCGCTGGTCGGCCCGTCCGGTTGCGGCAAGACCACGGTGATGAAGATTCTGGCCGGGCTACACGGCGCCGACGGCGGCACGGTGAAGATCGGCAATGCCAAAAGCCGGTTCGATCCGACCCGCGACGTCGGCATGGTGTTTCAGCAGGCACTGCTGCTGAAATGGCGGACGATCCTGGACAACGTGCTGCTGCCGGCGGAAATCGTGGGCCTGCCGATCAAGGCCGCGCGCGGGCGGGCGCGCGATCTGCTCAATCTGGTCGGGCTCGCGGGCTACGAGGAGAAATATCCGCGAGAGCTATCCGGCGGCATGCAGCAGCGCACCGCAATCGCGCGCGCCTTCATTCACGACCCAAAACTGATCCTGATGGACGAGCCGTTCGGCGCGCTGGACGCGTTGACGCGCGAGCAGATGAATCTGGAGATGCTGCGGATCTGGCGCGAGAGCGGCAAGACCATCGTCTTCGTCACGCACTCGATCCAGGAAGCGGTGTTCCTGTCCTCGCACTGCGCCGTGCTGACCGCTGGCCCGGCAAAGATGGCCGATTATTTCCCGATCGACCTGCCCTTCCCGCGCGACCTTCCGCTCAAGACGACCGACGCGTTCGGCGCCTATGCAAGGCGGGTCTATGAGAAGCTGGGCCTCGGCGCGGCGTGAGCACCGCGCCCCCTCCTGCGATCAGGTCTTGTTGCGCATCTTGCCGAGCAGATAATTGTCGTAATAGTTTTCCGCGATCTGCGTGTAGAACAGCAGCTCCTTCATATACGCGTCGTGGCTCTCCTTGGTGCGCTTGAACAGGTCGCTCTTGGCGGCGAGCTCGTTCAGATGCTCCTGGGTCGCGGTGTAGCAGGCCTCCATCACCGGCTGCGGAAACGCCTTCAGCTCCGCGCCATTGGCGATCAGCCGCTTCAGCGCCGCCGGATTCACGCTGTCGTATTTCTCGAGCATCCAGGCGCCCGCAGCTGACGCCGCCTGGTTGACGATCGCCTGATACTGCTTCGGCAGCGAAGCCCACTTCTCGTCGTTGACGATCATGTGCAGCATGGCGCCCCCTTCCCACCAGCCGGGGAAGTAGTAGTATTTCGCGACCTTCTGGAAACCGAGCTTTTCGTCGTCATAGGGACCGACGAATTCGACCGCGTCGATCGTGCCCTTCTCCAGCGCCGGATAGATGTCGCCGCCCGCGATCTGCTGCGGGACCACGCCGAGCCGCGCCAGCACGTGGCCGCCCATGCCGGCGATACGGAATTTGAGACCCTTGAGATCGTCGACGGTCTTGATCTCCTTGCGGAACCAGCCGCCCATCTGCGTGCCGGAATTGCCGCAGAGGATGGCGTGGGCCTTGAACGGTTTCAGCGCCTCGTTGGTGAGCTCGGCGCCGCCGCCGAACGCCCACCAGGATTCCTGGTGGCGATGGTTCATGCCGAACGGCGCGCCGGTCGCATAAGCCAGCGCCGGCTCCTTGCCGATGTAGAAATAGAGCGGGGTCTGCGCCATCTCGACGGACGCAGTGCTGACGGCGTCGAGCGCCTGCAGGCCGGGCACGATCTCGCCGGCCGCAAAGGTCTGGATCTGGAATTTGTTGTCGGTGGCTTCGGCGACGTATTTCGCAAAGGTCTGCGCCGTGCCGTAGATAGTGTCGAGCGACTTCGGGAAGCTCGAGGTCAGGCGCCATTTGATCTCGGGCGCGCTTTGCGCAATTGCAGGTGCGGCAACCAGCGTCGTCGCACCGGCGACGGCGCCGCCCTTGAGGAATGTACGGCGTTTCATGATGGGTCTCTCCCTGAAGTATGTTTGAATGTATCGGCCTGGAGCAACGACCTTCGCGGCCCTTGCCTGTTCCTATAGCGGAGTTCAAGTTGTGAGCGGTAGCCCGGATGGAGCGTAACGCAATCCAGGCTACGCAGTGTTGCTCTCAGAGCAGCTTCGCGCTCACGAACAGCGCGCGCACGGCGTTGGTCGCCTGCACCACGAGCATGGCGTTGTCGGCGGCGCCTTCGAGCGCCGCGACCGCGTCTTCATGCAGCGAGCGAAATTCCATCCACTCGACCGATTTGAAGTTGGTGAGGAATTGATAGGCCTGGCCGACGGTCGCAATCGCCAGCGTGTCGCCGTTCAGCTTGATCTTGAACGTCGTGCGCAGCGGGGTCTCGGAATTTTGGGGATCACTCATGGGCTGCTTCTGGACGATGACGGCTTAATGAAGGGAAAACGGCAGCCCCGCCGTTGCAGGCCAATCAGGAGTCGGTGCTCGCGCGCTGCGAGGCGGTCGCCGATCCGCTCAGGCGCGGCACCACGATCAGGCGGTTGAACTCGCCGTTGTCGTAGGCCTTCATGAATCGATCATAGTCCTTGATCGAAACGCAGCCGTTGGAGTCGCCCCGCGGCCCGAGCATGAAATTGTGGGTGAGAAGACCGACGCGGCCGAGCGCGCTGGTGCCCTCCGCGGGGGTCAAGCGCAGCGCGCGGACGCCGTGGAACAGCTTCTCGCGCGGCTTCAGGTCATAGGTCGCGGGCGGGGTCGCGCCGACCATGCGCTGGTCGACATGCTGAGGGTCGTCCATCAGCGCGCCCATGCCCGAATGCGCTTCCAGCGCGATGCCGCTCGGCAGGTAGAGCGCCTTGGCCGAGATGTCATAGACCGCGGTCCGCGAATCGTAGCCGAGGGCGGCGAGATCCGGCGCCTTGCCGAACAGGCCGCTGTCCGGCGTCAGCGAGGCCAGCTTGATCTTGTCGGTGAATTTTTCGAAGAAGTTGCGGTTGTCGATCCTGGGATTGGCATCCGCAAAGGCCTGACTGGAGGCGATCTGGGCGGAGAAGTCCGCCTGGGCCGGGCGCGAGCGCGGCATCGGGACGCCACCATCGGCCCGCTGCGAAGGCCTTGTCTCGTCGACCACGTGCCTGTCGTCATCGGTCAGGGTCGCGCGCCAATCGTCGCCCTGAAGTTTCTGGGCGAGCATCGCCTTTGCGTCGCGCAATTTGAGCTGGACCGCATTCAAGGCGGAGAGCTCCAGCGTCCGCAGGCCGAGTTCGCGGGTGGGCGGACTGCCAGATGTGGAAGCGAAACGATCATCGAACGAAGGGGCATTGGCCGGCGGCAGTGCGGCGGTGGCCAGCGAGGCCGAATCGCCGATATCCGCGACCCAGGCGGCAGCGCCCAGCGCCAGCGCGACGGCGGCCAAAGATAGCAGTATCGTCTCGGCTCGCCCAATACGGCGGCGCGACAATAGCCCCTCGGCTTGTGCGCGGTCGGAAACCATCAGATCCCCAAAATCGACCCCCGGGGGGACCCACCCCCACCCGGAGATTCTATACCAGCTACCACATTGGGAGCCAAAAGTTAGGCATAATCGCGGCCGCCAAGGCTCCCCCAGGGTATCCAATGACCGATCCTTTCGATCTAACGCGCTTCGTCCGGGCCCAGGACCCGGTTTTTCGCGACGTCCAGGAGGAGCTGACCCGGGGCCGAAAGCAGAGCCACTGGATATGGTTCGTCTTCCCGCAGGTCGCCGGCCTCGGCTTCAGCGCCATGTCGCAGCGCTACGCCATCGCCTCCCGCGCCGAGGCCAAGGCCTACCTCGCCCACCCCGTCCTCGGTCCGCGTCTGATCGAATGCACGAGGCTCGTGCTCGCCATCGAGGGGCGGACCATCAACGCCATCTTCGGTGCGCCCGACGACGCCAAATTCCGCTCGTCGATGACGCTGTTCGGCGCGGTGTCCGACGAACCTGTTTTCGATCAGGCGCTCGCCCGTTATTTTTCGGGCGAGCGCGACGGCGCCACGCTGGAGATCCTCGCCGCCCTTGACCGAAAGGCCAGGTGACCGCGGCCACGAGCGTAAACCCGGGATTAACATCGCCTGCCTATTGTTCGTGCAAAATAATTCCCCCCGCGCCAATTGCCGGACAGAATCATGAAAATCGGTACGCTCCTGACCACCGCCATCGTCTCGCTCTCGACCGTGGGCGGCGGCCTCGCCGTCTACGTCGCCGTGACGAAGTACCAGACAATCGAGCGGATCACCGAAGCCCAGGGCCGGCTCGCGATCGTCCGCGCCGTTAGCGACATCCCGCGCTATCTCAATCCCGAACGCGGCTTCTCCACCAACATCCTCTACGGCCCTGCCACGGTCGACCCGGCGCAACTCGCTGAGCAAGGCAAGCTGCGCAAGCAGACCGACGGCGCCCGCGACAGGATGAACGCGCTGCGCAAGGAGCTGCCCGGCCCGTTCGACGACGGCACCGCCCTCGGCGGCAATATCGACGGCATCAACGCGAAGTTCACCGCCCTGCGCGAGGCCATCGACAAGGCGATCGCCGGGCCGGCGGAGGCGCGCAAGGACGCCGCCAAGAAGATCGTCGCCGACAACGCCGTGCTCAACGGCAGCGTGACCGCACTGCTCAACGAGCAGGTGCGCCGCATGGCGATCCTCAATGGCGATGCCTACCGCCAGTCCAACAACGCCAACATCGCCATGACGCTGCGCGACATCGGCGGTCTCAATGCCAGCGTTCACAAGAACCTCGTCGGCGGCAAGAAGGTCGCCACCGATGCCGAGAAGGCCGAATTTGCCCGCATGCAGGGCCGCAGCGACCAGATCGTGATGTCGCTGATGGAATTGCGTGGCAATCCCGCGACCCCGGCCAATGTCGGCGGCGCGCTCGAAACCATGAATTCGCGCTACGTCGAGGAGTTCGGCCGCGAGCTCAAGCTCGTCAAGGACGGCGCCGTCAGCGGCAAATACGAGCACGACGTCGAGACCTATTACGCGGCGTCACAAAAGGGGCTCGGCTCCATCATCGGCGTTCGCGATGCCTTTTACGACAACGCGGAGCAGATCCTCGCCGGTGCGTCTTCAGCCGCGCGCACCAGCTTCACGGTCGCTCTCATCGGCCTTCTCGCCGTGCTGATCGCCAGCGCCGGCCTTATCGTCATGGTCCGCCGCCGCGTCTGCGCCCCGATCGTCAACCTGACGACACGGATGTCGCGGCTTGCCGACGGCGATGTTGCGGAAGATATCCCCGGCGCGGAGCGCTCCGATGAAATCGGCGCGATGGCAGCCGCCGTTCAAGTGTTCAAGGACAACATGATCCGGGCCGACCGGCTCGCGGCGGAGAAGCAGACCGAGAACGACGGCAAGATGCGCCGCGCACAGGCGCTCGACGGGCTCACTCGTGCGTTCGAAACCAAGGTCACCGAGCTTGTCGGCGGCCTGTCCCGCGCTTCATCCACCATGGAGAGCACGGCGCAGTCGATGACCACGACGGCGGCCCAGACCAACAGCCAGGCCGCGGTCGTCGCCGCCGCCTCCGAGCAGACCTCGACCAACGTGCAGACCGTCGCCAGCGCCACCGAAGAGCTGACCTCCTCGATCGCGGAGATCGGCCGTCAGGTCGCACAAAGCACCGAGATCGCGGCCCGCGCCGTCGACAACGCCCGCCGCACCGGCGACACCGCGCGCTCGCTGGCCGAGGGCGCGCAGAAGATCGGCGACGTCGTCACGCTGATCCAGAGCATCGCCGAGCAGACCAATCTGCTGGCGCTGAACGCCACCATCGAGGCCGCACGCGCCGGCGACGCCGGCCGCGGCTTTGCGGTGGTTGCGTCCGAGGTGAAGTCTCTGGCGGGCCAGACCGCCAAGGCCACCACCGAAATCTCCGAGCAGATTTCGGCGATCCAGGCCGCGAGCGACGAGACCGTGACCGCGATCCGCAACGTCGCCGACGTGATCGGCGAGATCGACCAGATCGGCACCGCGATTGCCGCCGCGATCGAGCAACAGGGCTCGGCGACCAAGGAGATTTCACGCAGCGTCCAGGAGGCCGCGCGCGGCACCCAGGAGGTCAACACCAACATATCAGGCGTGCAGCGCGCCGCCGACGACACCGCGCACGGCCGCGAGGGAGGTGCTGGGCGCGGCCGAGCAGCTGTCGACGCAGTCACGCGATCTCGCCGGACAGTTCGACCGCTTCCTCGGCGAGGTCAGGGCCGCGTAAGGCCGTTCAATACGGCGGCGCCTTGCGCGCCCGCTGCGCCTTGGCGGCCTCGATCCACCATGCGAGATCGTCGGCGAAGCGCGGGAACGAGCGTTCCAGCGCCTTGCCGCCCTCGCCGATCGGTTCGCCCGCCTCCGACAGCGTCTGCGCGATCGGGCCGACGCCGATGGTGCTCGATACCACCACCATGCCCATTTCCGAGAGCGTGCCATGCCATGCGGTCGAGGCGCGCGCACCCGACAGCCGGCCAGCGGAATAGCTGACGATCGCGGCCGGACGCCAGAACCACTCTTCGAGGAAATGGTCCGTGAGGTTCTTCAACCCCGGCTGGATTCCCCAATTGTATTCGCCGGTGACGAAGACAAAACCGTCTGCGCCACGGATCTCTCCGGCCAGCTTCTCCAGCGCCTCGGGTGCTGCGCCCTTGGGATATTCCTTGTACATGCGATCGAGCATCGGCAGGCCGATCGCCTTGGCGTCGATCAACACGACGTCGTCGCCGCGGCCGCGCAGGCGATCGATGACGAAATTCGCAAGGCGGATGCCCATGCGGTCGGAACGGTAGGAACCGTACAGGACGAGGATGCGATTAGTCATGGCCGCAGTCTAGCACGAAGGCACAGCTCCAATCCATTTATCCCGCTATCGGCCTCGGCCGCGCTCCAGCGTCAGCGATGGCGTCTCGCCGAACTGATCGCGATAGCTTCTGGAGAAGTCGCTGAGATGCCAGAAGCCGAACGCCAGGGCCACGGCCTTGACGCTGTCGGCGCCAACGAGCAGCCGCTGGCGCACCAGCCACAGCCGGCGCAGGCGCAAATAGCGATGCAGGCTCATGCCGCGATAACGGCGGACGACGTCGTGCATGGTGCGCACGGGCAGGTTAAGCTTGCGCGCGATCTCCTCGCTGTAGATCGGCTGCGAGAGGTCGTCGGACAGAAGCGCGCGAATGTTCCGAAAGATCTTGAAATTCCGCTCGTCGTTGGGACGCAGGGTCCATCGTGCGGGGACAACGCTGTCGAACGCGTCATCGACGGCTCCAAGCAGCGATTCCTTCATGGCTGCGCCCTTCAACGGCACCGCCGCTGCACCGACGGGTTCCGACGCGGCAGCCAGCACCTCCCGAACCACGCTGCGCAGTCGGTTCAGGCCCACGACGGGCGTTTCAAAAATCTTGAAGCTCGAGGCTGCGTGCGGCCAGCCGCGATCCATCACCTCCGGCCTGAACACCACCGAGGCAATTTGCCGCTGCACCTCCTCGATGGTGGTGTAAGCGGCGCCGCCGCTGCCGATGACGATAACCGGCCGGGCGCGCTGCGAGCCATTGAAGCGGATGGGCACGTTGAGGTCGTCCATCGTGAACCCGATCGCCGTGCAGTTCTCGACCAGCTGTGCGTCCACGATGCGGGGAAACGCGCGCGTCAAATTCACGTCGCAGCCAGGCAGCGACAGAATCGTCTGCTCGGCCGAAATCCTCCGTACGAAGGGCGTGAACTCGAAATTCAGGCCGCGTATGGCATTCCGAAATTCATCGACGTCGGAAAAACGAAATATCTTTGGCGCCAACCTGGGCGCGTCATCAACATTGTTCATGGCAATACGAAACGTCGCGTCGCAACAGACGCGCGCCCGGCGACGATGCCGGTTCGAGTTTCCCCCTTTCGGCGTCCCGTTGGACCGAGAGAATCATCTTAATCCGTCTCGATCAGTTGGCGAGGGTCCCGTTGAAAGGACAAGTCGCCGGATCAAGCCTCGCCGAATTTCGATATCGTTTCCGGCAGTATCGGCGGTGCACCAATACCCGGGCGCTCAAGGTCTAAATTTCAAATTAACGCCTGTGGGGCACAATGGAGGTCATTGGTTAGTCGAAGTTCATTTTGAATACAGGCCCCTGCCATGATGGCAAATTCGCCTGCTGATGTTCTGGTTGAACTGGAAGATGCGGTCGCAACGTGTCCGCCGGACCGCTGCGCACGGATCCTTTCCGGTATTGTGCAGTTGCTCACTGGCAGCGGCGACCGATCTCAGGAATTGCTCTGCGGTGTGGTCGACAGCGTTCTGCTGCGTTTGACGGAGCGGGTCGATGCCATTGCTCTGATTCAGCTCAGTGCCGCACTTGCCGAACTCAAGGCGGCTCCGCCGGAGACGTTGCGGCGCCTCGCCTCGCACGCCGATGCGGACGTGGCGTGTCCCGTCCTGCTCAGATCTCAGGCACTCGCCGCAGCCGACCTCGTGGTGGTCGCGGCCTCCAGTGGCGAGCGGCATCTACGCGCGATCGCCGCCCGCAACGCGATCGAGCCGGCCGTGACCGAGGCGCTGATCAGGCGCGGCAGCTCAATCTGCCTTGCCCTGATCAAGAACCCGGGGGTCGAATTTTCCGACGCGGCTTATGACACACGCTGGTCGCGAAAGCCGAGCAGGACGGCGAGATCATGAAGGCGCTGGCGCTGCGGCCCGGCACGCCTGATCTGGTCGTGCGAAGGCTGCTCTCGGCCTCACCCGGCCCGACGAAGCCAGCCAAGCTCGACGCATCGGCAGTTTCGCCCGCGCAGGTTCCAGCACCGGCTCCACTCAAGCCCGTCTGTCCGGCCGACTATGCGGGCGCACGGCCGGAGATCGTCGCCCTTAACCGCGTCGGCAAGCTCAATGATTCCACGGTGAACCGCTTCGCGATCCGCGGCGAGACCGCCAACCTGTTCACGGCGCTGTCGGTGCTGTCGGCGGCCCCGATCGAGATTGTCGAGCACGTCATGACCGATGACGACTGCGAGGGGCTGGTCATGGCCTGTCGGGCGTCACGGCTGAACTGGGCAACCACACTTGCGATCCTCACCAATCGCAGCGGCACACGGCTGTCCTTTGCCGAGCGCGAACGTGCGCAACACATGTTCGAGACACTTCTTCTGTCGACCAGCCAATGGACCGTGCGCTGGGGAGAAATCGCAGCAGGCGCCGGTACAAGCGATCGGGGAAATCGCGGCGCGAAAATGGGGATTAACCGATGAAGTTCGATGGTCGCAAGGCGCTTCGCGTGCGGATGGATCACAAGCAGGGCGTCAAGCTGATGGGCTCGGACGGCACCTGGCGACGCAGCTGCATCCTGCTCGACGTGTCTCAGAGCGGCGCGAAGATCGAGGTTGAAGGCACGCTCGACGTGCTCCAGGCCAAGGAGTTCTTCCTGCTGCTGTCCTCGACCGGTCTCGCCTTCCGGCGCTGCGAACTGGTGTGGATCGACGGCACCACGGCCGGCGTTCACTTCATCACCGCAGATAGCAAGAAGAAACCGGCAGCAGCCGCGCAGACTGCCGCTCAGAGGAAATAGGCCCAAGGATTCATCAGCCCCATCCAGCTCCAGCATAATTCAGGTCAACCGTGCAGAACGCGCGAACCATATCCCGCCCGGTCAAAAGCGACGGCGGCATCCGAGTGGAGGAAGCGGCACGCGCGTTCGTGCATGTGCTGGCTGATTCCTCCGACAAATTGTCGAGCGTCTGTTCGATTCTCGCGCAACAGTTTGCCGTCGCAGGCGAACGGCTCGACGCGGAAGCCAAGCTGTCCCAGGTGCCGTTCGCGATCGTCATCCGTGCGGAATTGCGTGACGTTCACACCGTTGCGGCCATCAAGAAACGAGCCGCAAAGCTCGCGAAGGCGACGAAGCGCATCTTCCTGGTCGAGCACTCCTCTCACATGAGTATCTCGCAGGCCTACGCGCTCGGGGCCACGCTCGTCCTTCCCGGGACGATCGACAAGATCAAGCTGCTGGCAGCGCTGGCTGATCCCGCCGAAGAGGCGTCTGCTTCCTCAGGTCACGCGCCGCAGCCGGACAATGCAGTCGAAACCGCGGCGACCGCCATCGCTTCGATGTTCACGGCCGTCACGCTCGGCGAGCCCCTTGAACGTCGACGGCACGAAAGAAGCCGGCCGCCAGATCGCCGATCGCATCACCCAGCATGGCCTGTCCGAGTGGCTCACCACGGTGCGGCGCCACCACGAGGGAACCTACCAGCATTGCCTGCTCGTGACCGGCGTGGCGATCGACTTCGGGCTGAGTCTCGGCGTGGGCCGGGCCGATCTCGAGCGGCTGTATTCGGCCGCCATGTTCCACGACATCGGCAAGGCGCAGATCCCGCTCGCGATCCTGGACAAGCCCGGCCGCCTCGATGCGGACGAGCGCACCATGATCGAGACGCATCCGGCGGCGGGCTACGACTTCCTGAAGGATCACGAGAAAATATCTCCGGAGACCCTCGACGCCGTGCGCCACCATCACGAATTTCTCGACGGCAGCGGCTATCCGGATGCGCTCGGGGCCGAGAGCATCGGCGACGTCGTGCGGATTCTCACGATCTCGGACATTTTCGCGGCCCTGATCGAGTATCGGCATTACAAGCCGACCCCCTGCCCCGCGGCGAGGCCTATGACATTCTCTGCGGGATGAGCGGAAAGCTGGAGAAGGCACTGCTGACCGCGTTCAGGCAGGTCGCTCTCACGAGGTGAGCGCAGCAACCCGTCTCGACCCAAGTCTAGTGCCCAAGTCTAGTGCGCAAGTCTAGTGCCCAAATCTAGTGCGCGGCGCGATGTCTGGCGCGGCGCGGGATGGACCGGCAGGCCAGCCCTTCGGCCAGCAGCTTCATGTCCTCGTGCCGCCCGCTGCGGATCAGCCGGCCGAGTTCGTCGGGTGTGAAAGGAAGAGTTGGATCATCATCGATCGGGCGCCGCACCCGCGGGCCGAAGAACCGCCGAACCAGGCTAGCCAGCCGCCGCATGTCAATTCCCTCGCGCCAGCAACAAACCTCTCAGTCCGCATATTGTTCCTCCTGCATGATCGAGATTGCAAGAGGCCGCTTGGCTCTACGCCCAAAAAAATCGTCGAGAGAATAATCTCCTCTACGTGCACTACTCGACGTGCACTACTCGGCGAATCCGACATAGCGAACGAAATCGTCATTGCCCTCGCGGTCCGAGCGCACCGCGTTCGCGGCAAAGTTGTCGTCGGGATAGCCCATCGCGACGCAGGTCATGATCACCTGGTCCTCCGGAATGTTTGCGACTTCGCGCACGATGTCGGAGCGCATGATGCCCTGCCCGTTGATCACCGAACCGAGACCGCGGTCCCAGGCCGCGAGCACGATGCCGTAGCAGAGCGCGCCCAGATCGAAATGGCAGACTGCGCCGGGATCCAGCACGCGGTCATACGTCAGCACCAGCGAGACCGGCGCGTCGAACTGGCGGAAGCCGCGCAGCACCCAGTCCTGCCGCATCGGCTTGTCGTCGCGCGCGATCCCCATCGCGCCGAACAATTGCTTGGCGATGTCGACCTGCCGTGTCCGGTGAACGCCCTGGTACTCGCCGTGGCTGACGATGTCGCGCTTGACCTTGGCGCCGCCGACCATTTCTTCCCATGTTGCGCTG
The DNA here is from genome assembly GCF_054056555.1 of Bradyrhizobium sp. LM2.9. Taxonomy (NCBI): domain Bacteria; kingdom Pseudomonadati; phylum Pseudomonadota; class Alphaproteobacteria; order Hyphomicrobiales; family Nitrobacteraceae; genus Bradyrhizobium; species Bradyrhizobium sp. LM2.9. Next base: position 1,664,477 of record NZ_JBSRYJ010000002.1, on the reverse strand, counting down.
GCGCAGCTGTTCCAGCGGGCTGCCTGTGAGCACGTGGACGTGCCAGGGCTGTGTGTTCATCGACGACGGCGCACGCTTGGCGCTGTCGATGATCGCCTCGATCACCGCGCGCGGCACCGGCTCGTTCCTGAAGCCACGCACGCTGCGGCGCGACTGGACCAGCGTTTCGAATTCCACCTCAAGACCTCCCTGCCCGTTCATCCCCTGGCATCGCAACATGCGAGCGGTTGCCGATGCGGCGCGCAATATCTATGCTAACCCGCAAGCAAGACCAAGAACCCCGTGAGGATCCCATGGCCGCACCGCTCGATCCCGTCATCGCCCAGATCATTCCGCTGCTGCCGATGCGCGATCACACGACGATGACGCCACAGAGCGCCCGCGATTCCTTGCGTGCACTGGCTGCCTCGCGCGCGGCCATAGCGCCGCTGCCGGTCGACCTCGTCGCGGATATCAAGGTGAAAGGCGACGCCGGCCCGCTCGATGCACGGGTCTACCGGGTCGGCACCAATCCCGCGCCGACCGTGGTGTTCTTCCATGGTGGCGGCTGGGTCGCGGGCGACCTCGAGACCCATGACCGGCAGGCGCGCAACCTTGCGATCGAGACCGGCGCCGTCGTTATCTCCGTCGACTACCGGCGGCCGCCGGAGACGCGCTTTCCCGGCGCCTTCGAGGACGCCTTCGCCGCGGTCAGCGACATCTTCAACCGCGTCGCGGAATTTGGCGGCGATGCAAAACGCCTCGGCGTTGCCGGCGACAGCGCCGGCGGCAATCTCGCCGCCACCACCGCGATCGCCTGCCGCGACGCCGGCATCAAGCTCGCCGCGCAACTCCTGGTCTATCCCGTGACCGACGTCGTTGGCAGCTATGCGGACCCGCGCGAGAACGCGCCCTTTCCCTCGCGCGCCGAGAATGCCGAAGGCTACTTCCTCTCGCGCGCCGTCATGGAGTGGTTTTGCGGCCATTATCTCGCCGATCCGGCTCACGCGACCGACTGGCGCGTTTCACCGCTGCGCGCCACATCGCTCGCCGGCGTCGCGCCCGCGATCGTCACCACAGCCTGGTACGATCCCCTGCGCGACGAGGGCGCGGCCTATGCACGGGCGCTGGAGGCGGCCGGTGTGCGGGTGAAGCATCATGAGGGCGCCGGCCTGATCCACGGCTATTTCGGCCTCGGCGACGCCTCCGAGGTGGCGCGCGCCGAAGCGCAACGTGCACGCGCGGACTTCAAGGCGCTGCTCGCGCGGGGCGTATGAGACCGCTAGGCGCGCCGCGCCGGTTGCGCGTCGGTGCGCCCCCACGTTTCGTCCCAATCCTGCCCGGCGGCATCGACGACGCGGCCGTCGGATTCGAAGAACTTGTTCGGCACCTGGAAGATCGCCAGGATCAAGGCACCCTCCGGGCACCAGGCGGCATGCCGGCTGCCCGCCTCGCGCCAGATGAATTCGCCGGCCTTGCAGGCGATCCCCTTGGCCGGCCCCTCCTTGTCGACGAGAGCGCCCTCGATGACGTAACTCTGCTCGACGCCGACATGCTCGTGATCGGGCAGCACCGATCCCGGCGCAAAGCGCATCAGGGCGGTCATCAGACCGCTGCTGCGATCGAACAGCAGCGTCTTGGCCTCGCAGCCCGGAAAGCGCGTCTTCTGCCATTCCATCTCTTGAGGCCGGACCAGATGCGAATGCTGATCAGCGGCGGCCTCCGGCACTTTCGGAATCACGGCGTCCATCACGATGCTCCTCCAGCTAAACTCGGCCGAAGCTAGCAGGGTTGCCCGGCCAGGTCAGCGCGCAGCGCAACACGCCGCAATCCTCCCCCGCGGGTGATCAAAATGGCGCCACAGGCGCCGATCCTGCTTGATTGCGCCACGATTCCCGGTTCCAATCCGCGTGCCATTTCTGGTTTAGGGAGACAACCATGATGAAGCGGATTTTCCTGGCTGCGATCGTTGCGACCTTTGCAGCGGGTTCGGCCTTCGCGGAAGACACCTGCGAGAGCAAAGCGGTCGGCAAGGACGGCAAGGCCTTGGCCGGCGCTGCCAAGACCTCGTTCATGAAGAAGTGCAAGGCCGACGCCTGCGCGCCCAAGGCGATGAGCGCCGATGGCAAGCCGCTCGCCGGCGCCGCCAAGAACAGCTTCATGAAGAAGTGCGAAGTCGGCGCGTAATCGCGCTGCGAATTTGCTGTTGCTTTAGCGTGCAATCGCCAAACGAACTGCGTCATGGCCGGGCTTGTCCCGGCCATTCGCGTGTGTGTTTCCGAATAACAGAGGCGAAGAACTTTTGCCGCCTCCCGCGCGCGCCGACCGCCCAAACCAAATCATCCGAAACCATCGCCACCCTAGACAGAAGGCCTGGGCTGACGGATCATGCAGTGCTGAGCGAAATGGGGCGCATCGAAATGGCTTTCTAGAAAAGGGAGGTCGAGATGTGGCAACTTCGAGTGCGTGGTCAGATAATGGCGACAATGAGCTTGCTGTTCGCGCTGCTCATCAGTTTTGACGTCGCGAACGCAAGGGGCTCCGGTCTGCCCAACGTCATGGTTCTGGCAACCGGCGGCACGATCGCCGGCACGGGGGCGAGCAGCACCACCGTGGTCGGTTACACCGCAGCCACGGTGGGCATAGAGACCCTCCTGAACGCCGTCCCCGAACTGAAAACCGTGGCTAACGTCAAGGGCGAGCAGGTTTTCCAGATCGCCAGCGAGAACATGAACAATGACTACTGGCTGAAGCTTGCAAAGCGCGTCAACTCGCTCCTCGCGCAGGACGACGTCGATGGGATTGTGATCACGCACGGGACTGATACGATCGAGGAAACCAGCTATTTTTTGAACCTGGTTGTCAAGAGCAGGAAACCTGTCGTCATCGCGGGCGCGATGCGGCCATCGACAGCGATCAGCGCGGATGGGCCGATCAACCTCTTTAATGCGGTGATCCTCGCAGGCAGTGACGAGGCGGTCGGCAAGGGCGTGCTCGTTGCTCTCAACGATCAGATCAACGCGGCGCGCGAGGTGACCAAGAGCAACACCTCGACGGCAGACACCTTCCGCACACCCGAACTCGGCTTTCTCGGCTATATGCAGGGCAACAAGCCGTACTTCTATCGTCAATCGACGCGCCGGCACACGGCGGACTCCGAATTTGACGTTTCTAACCTCGATGTCCTGCCGCAAGTCGACATTGTCTACGGCTACGCCAACATGAACCGGCTCGCGATCGACGCTTTTGTCGCTGCCGGGGCGAAGGGGATCGTGCATGCTGGCGTCGGTGATGGCAGCCTTGCCCGGCCCGCGGTCGAGCCAGCTCTCGATGACGCCCACAAGAAGGGGGTCGCGATCGTTCGCAGCAGCCGTGTCGGGAACGGCATCGTCGCGCGCAATGGGGAAGCCAAGGACGACGAACACGACTTCATCGTCTCGGATACGCTTAATCCTCAGAAGGCGCGTATTTTGCTGATGCTGGCGCTGACCAAGACGACCGACAGCAAGGAGATCCAGCGGATGTTCTACACTTATTAGATCATCCGCTGTCGCCCTACTCCCGCTTGAAGCGATAATCGAACGCTCCACCGAGCGGCTTGATCAGCCCCACCGTCGGCGTCGGGAAATGCACCGGCAGGATCAGCGTGTCGGTATCGGCAACGGAGGCGAAAAACTTCCGCCGTGACACCGCTGATTGCCTGGCATCCCAATCCGGCTTCGCCGACCAGTCCGGCTCGCGGCACTGAATCTGGTGATGCATGAGATCGCCGGCGACCACCGCCCGCTGGCCCTTTGAGAAAATGTTCACGCAGCAATGACAGGGCGAATGCCCCGGCGTCGGCGTCAGCGTGACGGTGTCGTCTAACGCGTAATCATCATCGACCAATAGCGCCTGCCCGGCTTCGACGATCGGCAGGCAATTGTCGCGAAACACGGTGCCGGGCGGATTGCTGCCCTTGGCATGCTCCGCCTCCCATGCCGCATACTCACCCTTGTGGAAGACGTATTTCGCATTCGGAAACGTCGGCACCCAGCGCCCGTCGCGCAAGCTCGTATTCCAGCCGGTGTGGTCGATGTGAAGATGCGTGCAGAAGACGTAGTCGATCTGCTCGAAGCCGATGCCAAGCGCGAACAATTCGTTGCGCCAGCGCTCCTTGCCGGGAAAATCGAACGGCGGCGGATGACCCTTGTCCTCGCCGGTGCAGGTGTCGACCAGGATGGTGTAGCGTGGCGTGCGCACCACAAAGGTCTGATAGGTGATCACCATCATGCCGCGCGCGGCGTCGAACACCTCAGGCTCCATCGTCGGCAGATGGCGCTTGAACACGCCCTCGTCATAGGCCGGGAAAAAATCCTGCGGCCGCCGCCACGGCCCTTCCCGTTCGATCACCGCATCGATGGTGATGTCGCCGATCCGGAGTTGCTTCATGGTTGTTTCGCTCCCCTTTTTGGAAGGAGCGTAGCGGGCGGCAGCAACGCGTCAAGGCGCGTAGCGGAATGCTAGCTCCGCAGCCCCGGCGCTTCCTGCCCCGTGCGCGCGACGTATTCGGTGTAGCCGCCGCCAAACTGGTGGATGCCCTCCGGTGTCAGCTCCAGCACGCGGTTCGACAGAACGCTGAGAAAATGCCGGTCATGCGAGACGAACAGCATGGTGCCCTCGAAATCCGACAGCGCCGTGATCAGCATTTCCTTGGTGGCGAGATCGAGATGGTTGGTCGGCTCGTCCAGCACCAGAAAATTCGGCGGATCGAACAGCATCTTGGCCATCACCAGACGTGCCTTCTCGCCGCCTGACAACACGCGGCAGCGCTTCTCGACGTCGTCGCCGGAGAAGCCGAAACAGCCGGCGAGCGCGCGCAATGATCCCTGCCCCGCGGTCGGAAACTGTTCCTCCAGCGACTGGAACACGGTGTGCTCGCCGTCGAGCAGGTCCATGGCGTGCTGGGCAAAATAGCCCATCTTGACGCTGCCGCCCACCGCCACGGTGCCCTTATCGGGCTCGCTCGCGCCGGCGATCAACTTGAGCAGCGTCGACTTGCCGGCGCCGTTGACGCCCATCACGCACCAGCGCTCGCGGCGGCGGATCATGAAATCGAGGCCGTCATAGATGCGCTTGCTGCCATAGCCCTTGTAGACGTTCTTCAACGCCACGACGTCCTCGCCCGAGCGCGGCGCGGGCAGAAAATCGAACGCCACGGTCTGGCGGCGGCGCGGCGGCTCGACCCGCTCGATCTTGTCGAGCTTCTTCACCCGGCTCTGCACCTGAGCGGCATGAGACGCGCGCGCCTTGAAGCGCTCGATGAACTTGATCTCCTTGGCGAGCATCGCCTGCTGGCGTTCGAACTGCGCCTGCTGCTGCTTCTCGTTCAGCGCCCGCTGCTGCTCGTAGAACTCGTAATCGCCGGCGTAGGTCGTCAGCGAGCCGCTATCGATCTCGACCACTTTCGAAATCACGCGGTTGATGAACTCGCGGTCATGCGAGGTCATCAACAGCGTGCCTTCGTAATCGTGCAGGAATTTTTCCAGCCAGATCAGGCTTTCGAGATCGAGATGATTGCTCGGCTCGTCGAGCAGCATGACATCGGGACGCATCAAGAGAATGCGGGCGAGCGCCACGCGCATCTTCCAGCCGCCGGAGAGCTTGCCGACGTCGCCGTCCATCATCTCCTGGCTGAAGCCGAGGCCGGACAGCGCCTCGCGCGCGCGGCCGTCGAGCGCGTAGCCGTCGAGCTCCTCGAACGCGTGCTGCACCTCGCCGTAACGCGCGATGATCTCGTCCATCTGGTCGGCTTTGTCGGGATCGGCCATCGCCGTCTCGAGCTCGCGCAGCTCGGCGGCCACCGCACTCACCGGTCCTGCCCCGTCCATGACCTCGGCCACGGCGCTGCGACCGGCCATCTCGCCGACGTCCTGGTTGAAATAGCCGATGGTGATGCCGCGATCGGTCGAGACCTGCCCCTCGTCGGGCAGTTCCTCGCCGGCGATCATCCGGAATAGCGTGGTCTTGCCGGCGCCGTTCGGGCCGACAAGGCCGATCTTCTCGCCCTTATTGAGGGCGGCAGAAGCTTCGATGAACAGGATCTGGTGGCCGGCTTGCTTGCTGACGTTGTCGAGGCGGATCATGGGGTCTTTTTGGGGGATTGTTGCGTTGCAGCGTCATAGGCCATGCCGGCCGCCAGGGGAAGCCCGGCCGGGCCCGGATTCCGCCTTCGCCGGCCCCCAAACTCGCGCAATTCGACAAAGAATCAGGGGTTGGGCTTAGGGCTTGTAGACCTCCACGGTCTGCATCATGCCCATCTCCTCATGGTTCATCATGTGGCAGTGGAGCATATAGACACCGGTGAAATCGATGAAGCGCGAGCGGAACACGACCTCGCCGCCCTTGCGCTCCACGATCACGGAATCCCGCCATTCCGGCACGGCCAGCGCCTTGCCGTTGACCGACACCACCTGGAACGGATTGGTATGGATGTGAAAGACGTGGTCGTCATGCTCATGCGTGTTGACGATGGTCCACTCCTCGACCGCGCCCAACTTGACCCGCTGATCGATGCGGCCGGGATCGAACTTTTTGCCGTCGACGAAGAACTCGAACTCCTGCCAATGGCCGGCCGCATCGGCCTCAGGCGCGGTTGCCGACAAAGTCACCTTGCGACGGTTGGTAATCTCGGAATCCTTGATCGTGGCGAGCGGCGCCGGCGGCAGGGCGCGCGGCAGCTTCATGTCCATCGGCGCGCCAGCCACGACGACCCGCGCCAGCGGCCCGACCGGCGAAGGATGCCCCTGGTCGTAGGGCGCGGCGTTGAAGGCGTAGGTGCCGGGGCCGCCTGCCTTCACCAGAATGTCCGCGCGCTGGCCGGGCGCGATCAGGACCTGCTTGAGCGACTGCATGGCGCCGAGCTGGATGCCGTCATAGGCGATCGCATGCAGATCGTGCTTTTCCAGGTCGAGCAGCATGTCGTCCTGATAGGCGGCGTTGAGGATGCGCCAGCGCTGCACCTCACCCGGACGCATCTCGATCGCCGGCCGCCGTTGTCCGTTGATCGCCAGAAAGCGCGTCGCGGTCTCCGGAAACAGCGTCTCGAAATTTTCGACCATGCCCTTGGCGTCGTAGACCACCTGGGTCAGCACCAGCAGCCGCTCGCGCGCGGCCGTGATCTCCGGCACACCGGCGAAATCGCCCTCGATGACGACGGCGCCCACCATGCCGCTGGACATCTGGATATCGGCGCTGCCGTGGTGATGCGGGTGATACCAATAGGTGCCGCTGGTGTGGTCGGCCGGCAGCGAGATCTCGATGTTGTAGCTGTGACCCGGCGCCATCGAGCGCATGACATTGTCCGCAATCCCGCTCGGACTCGCATGCGCGCCGTGGAAATGGAAATTGGTGTTGTTGAACTGGTGCGGATGGCTGATGTCCGCGGGCAACCCATCGCGGTTCGGCGGCAGGTCGTTGATCATCTTGATCCGCAGCGTCTCGCCGGGCTTCATCCGCAAGGTCGGACCGGGACTGCCGCCGTCGTACGACCTGACATAGAGCTTGACGCCGCCGATCTGGCGATAGGCGTAGCCGACGCGCAATGTGGTGCTGAGCACGCCATTGGCGGATCTGCGCACCTCGGGCTCGACCAGCGGCTGGTCCATGGCCGGAGCCGGCGTTTCCGGCACCATGCCCATGGTCGGCGACATGTCTGCGGCGTGCGAGGCGCCCGCATGGTCGTGCATGGCATGCTGGGCCTTCGCTGCCCCCGCGACCAGGGACAAGGCGCCTGCCTTGAGACCGTAATCGAGCAATTGGCGCCGCGAGAAGTTCGTCGTTTCCGCCCTGACGCGCGAGACGTCGTTCGAATCGTGCTGCATTTGCGCTTCGCCCCCGTTGCCAATCCGTCTTCAGTTTGATTCGATCCTAAAGCAAGCGCGAAACGACAATTCCATCCGGCAAGCATACCGCATTCACCGGTTGTAAACCCCCAGACCCTTTCTATCGTCGTATGACGAATCATGACGGATTCGAGCTAGCATTGACGCGTACTCTCCGGGCGTCGATGCCGCCAGCATCATGATATTCTCGAAACCTTGTACAAGGATCTGATCATGGGGCCTTCGCGACGCGAGTTCGTGAAGTGGTTATCGGCGGGAGGCATTTCGGTCAGCCTGTCGCATCTTGCCTCGGCGGCAGGAGCTCCCTTCGCAGCCCAGGAGACGCTGCCTGGACGCGGCAAGTTCAATCCCGCGACAACGGGCGCCGGCCGTGTCGACGGGGTCGCCAAGGTCACCGGCGCAAAGCTTTACGCCTCCGACTTCCGCGCCAATGATCTGCCGGGCTGGCCGCAGGCCACCTCGCACGCGATCCTGGTCCGCGCCAATGACGCCACGCATGTCTATACCGGCATGGACCTCGGCCGCCTCGGCGGCGCGCTCAAGCCGTCGGTGGTCGTGACGGCCGCCGATCTCGACTGGATCGGGACGCAGGTGCCGGAATTCTATGCGGGCGACCTGTTCTGTCCGATCGGCAAGACGCCGCTCTATCTCGGCCAGCCGGTCGCGCTTTTGATCTTCGAAAAGTTCGACGCCTTCGACCAGGCGCGTCTCGCCCTGCGCGACGGCACTTTTGTTCAATTCGGCGAGGAGACCGGGCCTGTCGTCGTCCCGGATTACGGGGCCTTCCGCTTCACCCGCGTGGCAGGTCCCTCGCCTGACAAACCGGATGTCTATTCGCCGCTCCAGGCCGGCTGGGTCTCGCCGAAGAAAGTGCAGAGCGCGGCGCTGCCGGTGTGGTCGCCGCTCGCCAAGGAAATGCCGGCGGATTACGCCAAGGCGGCGAAATATGGCGAGCAGATCCGTGCCGAGCTTGCAGCGGATGACGCCTCCATGCTGGTGCTCGACCGCGAGTTCGAGACGCAATCGGTCGACCCGATGTTCCTCGAGCCCGAATGCGGGCTCGCCTGGTACAACGGCAAGGGCGGCGACCTCGAACTGCTGCTTGGCGTCCAGTCGCCCTACGAGGCGGCGGAGTCGATCGCGCATCTGTTGGGCAAGGCCCACGCGCCCTACAAGCCGGCGCACATCAACGCGCAGTTCGCCCATGTCGGCGGCGGTTTTGGTGGCCGCGATCACACACCTTTCATTCTCTATGTTGCGCTCGCGGCGGTCTGCTTTCCCGGCAAGCCGGTGCGGCTGGCGCATGACCGCTACCAACAGTTTCAGGCCGGCATCAAGCGCCACGCGATCAAGATGCGCTCGCGCATCGGCATTGATCGCGCGACCGGCAAGATCAAGGCGTTTGCCGCCGACCACGTGCTCGACGGCGGCGGGCTCGCCCATTTCTCGGCCAGCGTCGCCGTCGTCGCGGCCACTGGCGCAATCGGCATCTACGACATTCCGAAGGTCGACGTCAGGACCGTCGCCGTGCACTCGCGCGGCGTGAGCGCGGGCTCGATGCGCGGCTACGGCATACTGCAAGCCATGACGGCGCTGGAGGTCCTGATCGACGAGGCGGCGGTCCGAGCTCAAGCGCGATCCGATCGAATTCCGGCGGCGCAATGCGCTGCCCCAGAACGGCCGGACCATGACGGGCAATCCCTACATCGTCTCGGTTCGCACGCCCGAAATCCTCGACAAGCTCGAGAAGCACCCGATCTGGCAGCAGCGGGCACAGTTCAAACAGACATCGTCGGATCGGCTGGTCGGCACCGGCGTCGCCTGCGTGACGAAAGACTATGGCTCCGGCGCGGACGGCTCGCTCGGGCGCGTGGAGCTTGCCCCCGACGGCAGGATCGTCATCTATTGCGATCATGTCGAGATGGGCAACGGCATCGGGACGGCGCTGGCCAACCGGGTCGCCAGCCATCTCGGCGCCATCGCCGACGAGGTCTCGGTCGCCCGCGTCGACAGCTATGACGTGCTCGGGCTGGTCACATCAGGCGATCCCTCCACCATCGACCAGAAGACCCAGGATGCCGCGGAGAAAAATCCGCGCTGGGTGCCCGCGATCAGCTCGCCGACAAGCTCCTCGATTGGCGCGCATGTCGGCACGCATTCCGCCGCGGAAGCCGCCCGCGTCATCTTCCGCTTCGGCCTGTGGCCCGCGGCGCTTGAGCTGTGGCGCATCGCAAGGACTGATCCGCGGGCGCGGCAATGGGCCGCCGCAAGCTGGCAGAACGGCCAGCTCACGATGCCGGGCCTCGGGCCGCTGGCCCTCCCTGCGCTCGCCGCAACTGCGCATGCGCGCGGCTTCGTCACCGGTGCGGTTGCGCACAGTTTCTCCCGCTGGGCGTGGTCGCGGGCACGCTTTCCGCTGTCCGGCGAGCAATACCGCGCCGACATCGACGCGCTCGCGATCCGCCGCGCCAATGGCAAGTTCGAGCGGATCAACCGCGTCAGCGTCAAGTTTCCGCCGACCGACAACAACCGGATCGGCACCGCCTACACCTCGATGTGCGGCACGGTCGTCCGCGTCGAGATCGAGCGCGCAACCGGCGCGCTTCGCATCGCCAAGGCCTATAGCGTGTTCGAATGCGGCACCGCGCTGGTGCCCGAGGTGGTGATGGGTCAGGCCCAGGGCGGCTTCGCCATGGGCGTCGGCTACGCGCTGCTCGAAACCCTGCCCCCGTTCGAGGGCGGTCCCGGCAACGGCGAATGGAATCTCGGGCGCTATCTGGTCGCACGCGGATCCGACCTGCCGCTCCGCGATCTCGAGATCGAGATGCTGAAGCCGCAGACAACAGACGAAGCACCGAAGGGCATAGCGGAGGTCGTGATGATCCCGATCGTGCCGGCGCTGATCAACGCCATCCATGACGCCACCGGCCACCGCTTCCGCGCGCTGCCGGTCACAGCAAACCTCTTGAAGGGAGTGCTCGCGTGACCACCCTCAGCCTCACCATCAACGGCCGGAAGCACGGCCCGATGGACGTCCGCGACGACCTCTCGATGAACGATTTTTTGCGCGAGATGCTCGGGATGACCGGGACAAAGTTCGGCTGCGGGGCTGCGCAGTGCCTGAGCTGCGCCATCATCGTCGACGCGCCCGACGGCACCAGCACCACCAGCCCCACCTGCGTCGCGCCAGCCGTGTCCTTTGACGGCAAATCGATCCGCACGGTCGAGGGCCACGCCCAAGGCGGCCAGCTCTCGGTGCTGCAACAGGCCTTCATCGATCATTTCGCTTTTCAATGCGGTTATTGCACCGCCGGCTTCCTCAATGAGGGCCAGGTCTTGCTGGAGCGCCTGTCGCGGACACCGGTCGCGCGCGAGGCGCTGGAGCAGACCATCGCAGACGCGCTCGACGGCCATCTCTGCCGTTGCACCGGCTACATCAAATATCACGCGGCGGTGCGCGACGTGATCCTTGCCGATTCAAACCGCTACCTCGTGGCCGCCAAGTGACACGCGCCATGATCTCCGACGCGCGGTTCAAGCTGATTGCCATGGTCGCGGCACTCGCCGGCAGTCTCAGTGCGGGCTACGCCGCCTCGGAAAGCGCGGGCCATGCGCTGGCCGCGCCGGAAAGCTTCGCCGGCATCACTGAGACCGAGAAGCGATCGGCTGCGATCTTCACCGAGCTCGGCAACGTGCTGACGCATCCGCGCTGCACCAATTGCCATCCGGCCGGCGACAGGCCGCACCAGGGCGACAATGCCCGCCTGCATCAGCCGCCGGTCACACGCGGCGCCGACGGCCTTGGGCTCGACGCGATGCGCTGCAACACCTGCCACCAGAAGGCCAATTTCGAGCCCGGCCGCATGCCCGGCCATCCCGACTGGCATCTTGCTCCGCGGGAAATGGCCTGGGAGGGCAAGACCATCGGCGAGATCTGCGAGCAGATCAGCGATCCCGCGCGCAATGGCGGGCGCAAGGTGGAAGACCTGATCGACCATATCGGCAAGGACACCCTCGTCGGCTGGGCCTGGAAGCCCGGCTTCGGCCGCTCGCCCGTGCCGGGCACGCAGGAGCAGGCAGGCGCGCTGGTGGAGGCCTGGGTGAAGACCGGAGCGGCGTGTCCCGCGCCGTGACGCGAAGACGAGCACTCATCAACTCAATGTCGGCTTCCGAGCGTGAAGCGGCCTACTTCGCAGCCTAAGGCCTAAAACTTGGATCAATATTGGTCGTCCCGGCTCGCGACTTATCGATCAATTGGGCAACTTGTTCTCGGCTCTCTAGCCGCAACTTCGTACCTGGGAAATCGTTGAACAGCTTAGAGTGACCCGCAAACGACGAAGGTATCTGCCGAGTCCAGTAGGCCCCCGCCCACTTCATCAGTTCGGCGGCGTCATGATTTGTTGCTCCTCGCCGCAGACCGCGAGCCAGCAGACCGGCGCGGCAAAGGCTCCAGGGAAAATCCAACCAAATGAGAGCGGTTGCTTTGGGAAGGGCGACTTCCGCAAGCCATCCGAATGCACCTTCGATGATCCAGCGCGGCTGACCTGAAATATCGAGAACCATCTTTCGCGCGACGGCTTCATTTCGCTTTGAGCCAAAGCCATCGTCTTCCCAGTGCAACAGATCAAGATCAATCGCCGGGATATCGGCGAGAATCGCAATGGCTTCGGCCAACGTGCTTTTGCCTGAGCCGCTGTTTCCAATAATTACCGTACGTTCGATCAGAGGTTCAGGCATTCAACTTGCAGATGGTAGTTCAGCCTCATTGCCGGATAATATTTCGGTCGCTCATTGTCGACATGACCTAGGGTCTGTTGGGATTCAGGATTCTCATCGGGGCTTGGTTGTGATTCAAGCTTGGGATGGACCGATTCGTTTTGACTGACGCCCAATGGGCGAAGATGGAGCCGCATTGTCTTGGCAAGCCGGGAGATCCGGGCCGCAGCGGCAAGGACAACCGACTGTTTGTCGAGGCCGTTCTGTGGATCGCCCGAACCGGCAGTCCCTGGCGGGATCTGCCGGCGATGTTCGGCCACTGGAATAGCACATTCACGCGCTTTCGCGACTGGGTGAAGGCGGATGTCTGGAAGCGGCTGTTCGAGGCCATCTCCGACGATCCCGACATGGAATACGCCATGGTCGACGCCACCATCGTCAAGGTCCACCGCCACGGTCAGGGCGCAAAAGGGGGACGCAAAGCCAGGCGATCGGCCGCTCGAAAGGCGGCATGACCACCAAAATTCTGGCGCTCACCGATGCGCTCGGCAATCTCGTGCGCTTCGTGCTCCTGCCGGGACAGCGTTTCGATACGGTGGGCGTGCCGCCGCTCATCGAGGGATTGGCCTTCAACGCGCTGATCGCTGATAAGGCCTTCGATAGCAACGCCATCATCGCCGAACTCGAAGCGCGTGGCGCCAAAGTCGTCATCTCCCAGCATCCGCGCCGTGCACAGCCTCTCGCCATCGACAAGGAGATGTACAAATGGCGGCATCTCATCGAGAACTTCTTCGGCAAGCTCAAGGAATTCAAGCGCATCGCAATGCGCGCCGACAAGACCGACCAGAGCTTCACTTCAATGATCTATCTGGCCGCGGCCGCGATAAACTCCAGATGAATCCCAACAGACCCTAGTGAAGCCGCAAGGGCGCGCGATGTCCGTTGCGGGTCACAAGCGCCTCTGGGCTCCACGCCGCGCGACTTCGCTCGACTCCCCACTCCAGACCTGCCGCTGCACTGCGCCAACCGACGCGATGGGCCAATAGCAGAAGTGGTCACCGGGATGATTCCATTGAATCTTATCCTGCTCGCTGCAGCGGCGGTCGCTCCCACTTGCCTTCCACCGCTGCTTCTTTCGGCCAATAGAGGCGCATGATCATGGAGAACGGCCCCTTGGGGGCAGGCAGCCAGTTGGCTTCCTTTTCCTTACCCGGGGTTTCGTTCTGGATAATCAGCGTCAGCCCGCCATCGGCATCGCGCTTGAGCTGCGGCAGCATCGGTGAATTGATCAGATAGCGGTCGATTGGGTTGGCCACCAGCAGACTCTGCGGCTCATCATACATGGTCAGCGACCAGAACGCATTGACGGGCGGCAACTGGCCCGGCGCAAAGCGCATGGTGTTAACGGCTGGTGCCGTCCAGCTTCTGCTTCGTCGCATCCACGTAATAAGCGGGATACATCGCCTCCTGCTTCGAATTGCCGTAGATGCCGAGCACGGCGGCACCCATCCGGTAGAGGTAGTTGTTCTTCAGATACTGCCGCGTGCCGAAGACGTCGCCGGAGGCCAGCTTTCTCTCTTCAAAATCTTTCTTCAGGCCGGCGAAGGCAACCCAGGCATCGGCCATCCCCTGCTCGATGGCCGTCTTCATCTCGGGCGAGAGCTTGCTCGCGTCGAAGGTCTTGCCCGCGCCGACGCCGATCCTGGCGAAGCGCGCCATCAGCGCTTTCTCGGATGGGACCGTTGGGCAGAATTGCAGGACGAAGTTCAGGATGTTGAAGAACTGGAGTGAGGTCTCCTCCTCTGCAGGTGTCAGCGGTTTGATGAAATCAACGGCCGGGGCGGCGATGGGTGCAGGCTGGCCCAGAAACGCAGATAGCGGCTGTACCTTGTAGCCGGCCTGGACCTTCTTCACATTGTCGATGTCCTCAGGCTTGAAGAGCTGCGTGCGATAGGTGGGGATCGCCAATTCCGTCTCGCAACGAAACACCTTTTTGATGCCCTTCGGCGTTGCGCCTTTCCAGCCGGGCCCAGCGAGCAGGAAGCTGCCGCCTCCGTTGCCGGTCGCGCGTGTGCCGATGTAGTCAAAGTTGAAGGTGTAGTAATCGATCAGCTGGACGCTGAAATAGCGCTCCTTTTCGATCGCCGGCACCGTGAGCACGAGAGGTTCGGAGCGCAGGTCCGCGCCGATGAATGAGTAAGGCGTATCCGAGTTGGGTGTCTGAATCGCCTTGTCCGCGGGTGTAAAGACACGCGCGCTGTTCCATATCTGGTTAAAGGGCCCCTTGTATTCCGGGTTCGTCTTATCCATCCAATATGCATGCTGGATGCGGTAATTGTCCACGATCGGGAAGCCGTAGATATAAGCCTCCTTCGCAATGGCGCGGGCTTCTGCCGGACTGATGCCGGCCTGGGCGCGGGCTGCCGAGGAATGGAGTGCAGGGAGGACAGCAATCCCGCCGACAAAGCCTCTGCGTGTGATGCCCTTCATGTCTAAACCTCTCCGCTTCGTTCGAGTCGAACTGCCATGTCAGGTACGAATCTATGAGACCTTCTTGATGTTGGGCGGTTGCCATGCGCCTGTGCCCGGCGGCAGGATCGAGGGTGCTTCGGTCTTCGGCCAATAGAGCCGCATGACGAGGTAGATGTCCCCGTTCGGTGCAGGCAACCAATTGGATTCTTTGTCGGCGCCCGGTGATTTGTTCTGAATGTAGAGCGTCAACGAGCCGTCGGCGTTCATCTTCATGCCCGGCAGCATCGGCGAATTGATCAGGTAGCGGTTGATCGGGTTTTCGATCAGCAACTGCGTCTTGCCGTCGTACATGGTGACAGACCAAAAGGCGTCCACCGGCGGGAATTGTCCGGCAGGAAAAGTGAGGGTGTATCGGTGCTTCGAGCCGTCGAGGACCTCGCCATCAGCAAGCGTCTTCGTCATTGGATAAACGGCCTCGACCGCGTCGTTGCCATAGATGCCGCCCTTGGCTGCGGCAGCACGCTTCAGCCAATCGCCATTGTAGAACTGCCGGTCCCCGAATAATGATCCGATTTTCCATCCATTGACGTCTTTCTGTCCGCTGGCCAGATACTTTTCAACCTTCTCTTCGCCGTCTTTCATCCCCAGCCCGATTTCAAGCTTGTGCGTGATCGGAAGATTCTTGAATTCGAAGGTCTTGCCTGCACCGACGCCAATGCGCGCAAGCTTGGCGCGAATTTCCTTTTCCTCTGGTCCGGCTGGCGCGAACTGCAAGGCGAAGTCGAGATACTCGAAGAAGTTCTTCTTCACTAACTCCGCATTGGCCTTGGGAAAGTCGATCGCGGGCGCAGCGGGCGGTGCCGGCTGGTTGAGATAGGCCGACAAGGGTTGCGCCTTGTAGCCGGCCTGGACCTTCTCAACGTTCGGCATGTCTGCAGCATTGAAAAGTTGCGTGCGGTAGGCAACGGCCGAAAACTGCGTTGAGGACTGGAAGACCTTTTTGATGCCGGGCGGCGTGGCGCCCTGCCAATCGGGACCGACAACCATATAGTCACCGGCCTCGCTGCCGGTTGCGCGGCTACCGACATATCCGTAATTGAACGTATTGCCGTCGCACAGCATCACCGAATAATAGCGGCTCTTCTCGACAGCCGGCACTGAGAGAACGATCGGTTCGGCACGCAGATCGGTCCACAAGATCGAATATGGCGTGTCGCTATTGGGGGTTATGACGGCCGTGTCTTTGTAGGTGAAGACCCTCGCCTCGTTATTGATCTGATTGAACGGCGCCTTGAATTGTCCCGAATTCCTGTCCACCGCATACTCGTCCATCACCGCGTAGTTCATGACGATGGGCAGCCCGTAGATGAAACCTTCCTCGGCGATGGCCTTTGCCTCACGGATATCCGGCCATTGCGCCTGTGCAACTTTGGGCGACAATGCACATATCGATCCCAATAAAGCAGCGGCCAGCGCTCTCGCTCGAATAGTCATGTGAATCTCCCATACCGACACGCACGCAAAAATAGTGCAGCGATGATTATTCTCGGAATAGCTTTGGCGGTCTATGCGAAAACGGCAACTTGCCGCAAGGCATTGTGGTTGCTGGATTAAAACGTGAACTGAAAAGCACTTTCCCAATACTGCCCCGCAAATTCGTTCTGAAAAGGCCGCTTTGAGTCAATCGCGTCGGTTCGCCCCTGGGGCGATGACTTCCGGTCTGACTGGGCAAGCGGACAGGGTCAGATCGGACCGGCACGTCTCGAACGGGCCCACTTGCCGAGCTCGCCGTGAGTGGCACGTCAGGCCGCTTTATCCTCTCAAGCGGGACCATCCCAGATCTTTGGATAACCGTCCTAGGCCCGCCGCATCAGCTTGAGCGAGGCCGCCAGCCGTAGGCTGCGCTTGCCGGCGAGCGCGATGCCTTCGAGCTCGCCGCTGTTGGCCGTGCAGGTGCCGGAGAAGCCGATCCCGACCTCGTAGCCGCCGAACACGGGGTTTTCGCCTTTCGCCGGCGTATGCTCCTGGTTGAGCATCTCGCCCTTCCAGCGGCCGTCCGCCGAGGAATAGGAGCCGAGATAGTAGAAGAACGCATCTCCGCCCAGGATGCGTCCGTCGATCAGCAGCATCACGCCGGAGAGTCCGGCATCGACACCGTCGAGCGCGCGCAGGCCGATGCCGTAGAGCCCGTTGGCGATGCCACCCACTCCGATCGTGCCGCGTGGCGGCAGCGCTCCATCGTCGAGCCGCGTCAGATTGGCCCAGAAATGCCCCCCCGGCATGGTGTCCGCGCTGCCCGCTAGACGAATCTGGTCGCCGATTAATCGCCCGCGTGCGCCGATCGAGGCGACATCCGCGCCCATCAGCGGCTTGTGGTGAGGATCGTCATTATGCCGTTCGGTGATCACTTCGGCTACGATCTCGCCGTTGTCGCACTCCTGATACGTTCCAAGGTGCGCGAACGCCGAATTGCCGCCCAGCATCTTGCCGTCATGCAAGCACATGATGCTGCGGCCGAACGCATCGTGGATGCCGTATTCAACCTTGTAAAGTCCGTCCAGCAACGCAATTGACCTGTAAAATAAAATGGAATAGCGGGCTAACTAGCACCGCCGCCGCACCAAGGCCATCCGGCTTTTCCGCGCAGGGCCATTCGCGGAGCCACGCTTGCCATGATGCCATCATGCCCCTGTTTTGCCCGACGGAGCAAGTTGCTTTCGCTAAATCCGCAATGAGCGATTTCACCCAAAAGGGTGATTTCAGCAGCCAAGTGATTTCAACGACTTGGCTACTGTGCATGGGGTTGTTTTTCGACTTTTTTGTTGCGGCCGGCGCTGGACGGCCCTCCTCATGCGTCAGTGACGCTTGAAATACTGCACCTCGCGCTCGTGCTTTTCGGCCGCAGCTCTGCGTCTGAATGTGCCGAGGTTGCGGCGCTTGCCGGTCTTGGGATTCACCTTGCGTGAATAGAGGCGGTATTCGCCGGATGCCAGTTTGCGGATCATAGTTGCACTCCGTTCTGTCTCGCCATCAACAGTGTACGGACGAGCCAGGTTCCGTCACGCTTGCCTGCCAACGGCCGAAAGACCGCTTCCCTCCGGCGACGCTCAGAAGCACAGCGTGGTCACGAGCTTGCCCTGCTTGTCCTTGATCGCATAGGGACAGCGCAGCCGCTCCAGCGCCTGCTTGGCATCCTCGTCGCCGAGCGCTGCGGCGCGCTCGTAATAGGATTTCGCGGCGTCCTTGTCCTTTGGCCCGCCGCGGCCTTCCTGCGCGAAGGCGCCCATCCGCTCCAGCGCGCCGGGATGGTTTTGCGCCGCCGCCTTCTCGAACAGCGCGCGCGCCGCGGCGTCGTCCTTCGCGCCGCCTGTACCTTCGGAAAGCATCACACCGAGCTGGTACTGCGCCTCCGCATTGGTCTCAGCGGCCTTGCCGAGCAATGCGCGCGCCTGTGCGGGATCGGCCGGCGCGGCACCGCCGGTGCCGCCGAGCGCGGCGAGATTGCTGACGCCGCGGGGATTGCCGGCCTGCGCCGCCTTCTCGAACAATTTGCGCGCCTGCGCTTCATCCCTGGCGACACCGGAGCCGGTGCCGTAGGCCACACCGAGCTCGACCATTGCCGCACTCGATCCCTTGTCGGCAGCCTTGCGCCAGGCAGCCATCGCTTCGGCCGTCTGCCGGTTGGCCGCATAGGCGCGGCCGAGCGCGAACATCGCGCGCCGCGATGACGACGCAGCCTGCTTGCAGAACTTGATCGCGGTGGCGACGTCGGCGGCTGCAATCTCGGTCACGCCCCTGACATCTGCCGGCTTGTCGGGATCGCTGGGCTCGGCGGCGACCCGGTCGCACAGGACGAGATCGGCCGATTGCGCATGCGCCGACAACGGCACCGCAAGCGTGAGGAGGATGACAACGAGGAAGGTCCGCATGGACACTACGTTGGGTCCCCGCCCCGGCAAGTTCAAGGCTCGAGTCCCGATTGGCGCAGCACGGGGACGACCTCGGGCGACGCCAGGTAGCGCAGCAGCCGGTCCGCTGCGTCGGCTTGCTTTGCGCTGGCCATGCGGCCGGCGGAGAACACGGCCGGCGTTTGCAGGTCGTGCGGGATCGGGCCGATCACCTCGATGCCTTCGACCTGCTTCAGCTCGCTGATCTGCTGCACGGCGAGGTCTGCTTCGCCGCTCGCGAGCCGCTCCGCGGTAAAGCCTTGCTCGACGATAGCAGCCTTGGCGCTGATCTCTGCCGCGATCCCCATCCGCACGATCAACTGCGCGAAATAAACCCCGCTCGCACCCAGCCGCGAATAGGCGACGGACCGCGCCGCGAGCAGCGTCTTGCGCAATGTGGCTTCGCTGGAGATGGTGAGATGTACTTGCCCTGCCCGCACCGCGATGCCGACAAAGGAGCGCGCCAGGTCGGCCGCGCTTTCGGCGACCACGCGGCCCTCGCCGATCATCTCGTCGAGCCCCTCACGGGTGAGGATCACGAGGTCGGCGGCCTCGCCGTCGCGCAGCCGCTTCAGCAAGGCCAGGGTCGGCGCGAAGTCGGCATCCACATGGATGCCTGTCGCGTCTTCGAAGGCGGAGGACAGGCTGCGCATCGCGCCCATCAGGCCGAGCGTCGAGAGCATGCGAATGTTTTCCATGAGCGATTCCTGTAGCGATCAGGCGCGGTGCATCAGCTTGAGGGCGGCGGTCAGGCGCAGGCTGCGCTTGCCGGCGAGCGCCGTCGCCTCCAGCACCGCCTGCTCGGCGTCATAGGTGCCGGAGAAGCCGATGCCGACCTCGTGGCCGCCGAAGATCGGATCGTCCTTGGCCGGCGTGTGCTCCTGATTGAGGATCTGGCCCTTCCAGCGCCCGTTGGCGGCGGTGTAGCTGCCGAGGTAGTAGAACGAGGCATCGCCCCCGAGGATGCGGCCCTTGTTGAGCAGCATCACGCCAGTGAGACCGCCGTCGACGCCGTCGAGTAGGCGCAGATGCACGGAGTAGAGCCCGTCGGCGATGCCGGCTTCGCCGACGCCGCCGGCAATCGGCACCTCGTCTTCGGTGATCGGCGTCATCAACGACTGGAAGGGCACGCCAGGCAGCTCTTTCAGCTCGCCCTTGAAACGATAGAGATCGCCGTCGGCCCAGCCCTTGGCCAGCAAGGTCGCATCGTCGGTACCCGCCATGGCGCGGTAGCTCGGATCGGGGTTGTGGCGAACGGTGCTGATCACGACCTCGACGCCGCCTTCGGTCTTGGCGTAGGTGCCGATATGGGCGAACGCCGAATTGCCGCCCAGCATCTTGCCGTTGCTGGCATGCATTACACTTCGGCCGACCCCGTCGCCGAGCTGAAATCTCACCTTGTAGAAGCCTTCAAACACCAGCCGTCCCCGGCCCTGCGCGCATCCAGACGCACTCTATCCCGCTTTCGGCGGCGATGGACAAATTTCGCGCGATCGAGGTCCGAGGGGCCTCCGCAACGACTGTCATCAGGATGCAAAAATCCGCCGGAGTCTTTCGACTTCCGGCGGATCAAAGTCCAACCCGGGCCAGTCCCCCAGCCCGGGCCGGGAGGATCTTAGGCCGCGGCCTTCTTGTCGGCCGGCACGGACGCGATCGTCTTCAGGATCTGCGAAGCGATCTGGTATGGGTCGCCTTGCGAGTTCGGACGGCGGTCTTCCAGATAGCCCTTGTAGCCGTTGTTGGCGAAGGAGTGCGGAACGCGGATCGAGGCACCGCGATCGGCAATGCCGTAGCTGAACTTGTTCCACGGCGCGGTCTCGTGCTTGCCGGTCAGACGCTTGTCGTTGTCCGGGCCGTAGACGGCGATATGGTCCATGATGTTCTTGTCGAAGGCCGCCATCAGCGCCTCGAAGTACTCCTTGCCGCCGACCGTACGCATATACTCGGTGGAGAAGTTGGCGTGCATGCCGGAGCCGTTCCAGTCGGTGTCGCCGAGCGGCTTGCAGTGGAATTCGATGTCGATGCCGTAGCTCTCGGTGAGACGCAGCAACAGGTAGCGAGCCATCCACATTTCGTCAGCGGCCTTCTTGGAGCCCTTGCCGAAGATCTGGAATTCCCACTGGCCCTTCGCAACTTCCGCGTTGATGCCTTCGTGATTGATGCCTGCCGCGAGGCAGAGGTTGAGATGCTCTTCGACGATCTTGCGCGCGACGCCGCCGACGTTCGCGTAGCCGACGCCGGTGTAGTACGGACCCTGCGGCGCGGGATAGCCCGAGGCCGGGAAGCCGAGCGGACGGCCGTCCTTGTAGAAGAAGTATTCCTGCTCGAAGCCAAACCAGGCGCCGGAATCGTCGAGAATGGTCGCGCGCTTGTTGGTGGAGTGCGGGGTCTTGCCATCGGGCATCATGACTTCGCACATCACGAGCGCGCCGTTCTCACGCGCGGCGTCGGGATACACGGCGACCGGCTTCAGCACGCAATCGGAGCTGTGGCCCTCGGCCTGCTGGGTGGAGGAGCCATCGAAGCCCCAGAGCGGAAGCTGCTCGAGCGTGGGGAACGACGAAAATTCCTTGATCTGAGTTTTGCCGCGCAAGTTCGGAGTCGGCGAATATCCGTCGAGCCAGATGTACTCGAGCTTGTACTTGGTCATTGAGCCTCTCTGTAGATGATGCGAAAGGTGGGGGCCGTAGGCCCCCGCACGATTGTTTACCCGGCCACCATCGGCCGACCCTTCACAAGCATTTAACGTGCCAAAAGGCCGCAGTGCGGGAGGTTTTCCACCGCTACCGGCCTGCCCTCGCTCGAGGCAGATCGACCACCGCGGCGTGCGTCATAGCGGCGCACCTTTGCGTGAAGCTGCACCGCAAAAATCCCGCTGAAAACGCCTGATTCTGGAGCAGGCGAACGCGTGCCGGAGGTTGCCGATGAAACGCGCATCAGCGTCCAGCAATTTTCGCAAAGGCGCTGGCCCCGGCCCGCAACCTTTGGAATGGCCAACGCGTTGGTCACGGCCATGGTGCCTTGGGGGATGCAGAAGGCTTCTTGCCTACAAAATGGGCTGCAACTGATTTCCTTTTCAGCACTTTGCATTTCAGGATGCGCGGCCGATATGGGGAATCCAGTAACCACAATCGAACGAGTCGGGCGCACCATGGAGGCGATCGCCTGGGCCGGAGGAGAAATCGAAATGATGAACAATGGTCTGAGTCACGGATCTGCAACGATCTACCAATTCCCTGTCGGGGGCCGCGCGGCGCTCGCAGGACGCCGCTACGGTGAAACCGGCCTTGCCGATCACGTCTCTCTCCCCGTGAACGAGACGATCTGCAGCGGCAACTGGTATCATCAGGACGCGATCGACGAAGCCAAGCCGAAATGGGATCGCTAATGCCTGTGGTCGGTTTGTTATCGCCGCGCTCTCTTGGGCGACCGGCGGCAGTTTGAAAAAGGGTCGAAACAACGATGTTTTGGCCCTTTTTGATTCCTGCGGGATTGCCGCCGTTCAGATCCCCGCACAAGCCGTGACCGGCCGCTTCAGATGCCTGACGGTGGTGCTCCCGGTCTTGCCGATCACAAGCGTGATCTCCGCCCCCGAATAGCGCGCGCCGGAAACCGTCAGCCGCTTGGCGAGCGTGACCGGCTCGCCGTCGATCTGGAGGAAGGCGCGCTTGTCCTCGTCATAAAACCCAACGATGAACTGCGTACCATCGGCGCAGCGATAGCTCCGGAACGTCTGCGCATCGGCCTGCCGTGCACCGATAATTCCGCCCGCCAGCATGGCGACCGCCAAAAGAATGGCCTTGTGCCGGCCCATGATCGCCCCCTGTAATAGATCTCAAGGACGCCCGTCGCGCGTCCATGGAACCATAACCCAAGCTGATCTCATGCAAGACTCCTCTTTACAAGACTCCTCTTTACAAGTTGCTCCCGCTCGCCACCTCGCCCTGCAAGGCGCCAGCAATTTTCGCGACCTCGGCGGCTATCCGACCGCAGATGGCCGTACCACGCGCTGGCGGCACATCTTCCGTTCCAACCATCTCGGCCAGCTCACCGTCGCGGATATCGAGATCGTCCGTGCGCTCGGCGTGCGCAGCGCGTTCGACTTTCGCGGTGTCGAGGAGCGGACGGCGGGCGTCTGTGTGGTGAACGAGATCGCCGTGCATTCACTGCCGATCGAGCCGACGGTCGTGGCCGCATTGCGCGCCGAACTCGCCCGGGGCTCGCTGACCGCACCGGTCGCGCTCGAACTCATGCGCGAATCCTATCGCAACTATGTCCGCCACAACACGGCCAGTTTCCGCAACCTGTTCGGTTATCTGCTGGAGGACCGCGCCCCGCTCGTCATTCACTGCACCGCCGGCAAGGATCGCACCGGCTTTGCCAGCGCGCTCATCCTGCATGCGCTCGGCGTCGCCGACGAGGTCATTGCCGAGGACTACCTGCTGACCAACCAGCACTACAAGCGCGATGCGACGGCCGCTACCGATCTGCCCGAGGACGTCCGCAATGCCATCGGTAACGTCGATGCCTCGTATCTTGCCGCGGCTTTCGAAGCCGTCGGCAAGGAATATGGCGATCTCGAAACCTACTTGCGCGACGGCCTCAAGCTCGGCACACCGGAGCAGACCGCGCTGAAGGCGCGTTATCTGCAATCGTAAGCGGCCGTAAATCTCAATCGGCCGCGCCGGGAGAACGACGATGCAAGGCCAGGTTCTGATCGTGACCGGAGCACGCGGCGCACTTGGAAAAGTCGTCGCCGAGGCCGCGCAGTCGCGCGGCGCGCGAGTCGCCGGCATCGACCATGCGCCATCGCAAATCTCCGCGACGCCTGAGCGCATTGAGATCGGCGGCGTCGATCTGTCCGACGCGGCGCAGGCGAAGACGGCGGTCGATGCGGCCGCGAAGCACTTCGGCAAGCTCGATGGGTTGATCAACATCGCCGGCGGATTCGCCTTCGAGACCATCGGCGACGGCGATATCAAGACATGGCAGCACATGCATGCGCTCAACGTGCTGACGGCGCTCAACGCCTCGCACGCGGCGCTGCGGCATCTGGCCGCCTCCAATGCCGGTCGCATCGTCAATGTCGGCGCCATGGGCGCGCTTCAGGCCGGCTCGGGCATGGGCCCCTATGCGGCGTCGAAAGCCGGCGTCCATCGCCTCACCGAGGCGCTTGCGAGCGAGTGGAAAGGCAAGGTCACGGTGAACGCAGTGCTCCCTTCGATCATCGATACCAAGGCCAACCGCACCGACATGCCGAAAGCGGACTTCGCCAAATGGGTGACGCCCCAGGAGCTCGCGGAGGTCATCCTGTTCCTCGCCAGCGACGCCGCAAGCGGCGTTACCGGCGCGCTGATCCCGGTGGGCGGGCGGGTTTAGTCGCATACCGGCTTGATTGTCTCTGCCCCTGCTCTGATTCAATCGGGACCAGGAAAGCTCTACACTGCCCGCAACTGATTCTCCGATCGGACGTGCCGTGGAAACCACGCTCTATCTGCCTGTCAAACGCTTCCTCGAAGAGCTGGGCTTCACGGTCAAGGGCGAGATCGTCGGCTGCGATCTCGTGGGCCTCAGCGCCGGCGATCCGCCTGTCGTAGTGATCGGCGAGCTCAAGCTCGCCTTCAATCTCGAGCTGATTCTTCAGGCGGTCGACCGCGCACCCGCCGGCGACGAGGTCTGGATCGCCGCAAAGATGTCAGCGCGCGGCAAGGGACGCGAGACTGACGCGCGCTATCGCAATCTCTGCCGCCGTCTCGGCTTCGGTATGCTCGGGGTGACCGACCGCGGCCAGGTCGAGGTGCTGGTGAAGCCGCCGACGGCAGCTCCGCGCCGCGAGCCGAAGGTCCGTTCGCACCTGGTCGCAGAGCATCAGCGCCGCCAGGGCGATCCTGTGCTGGGCGGCAGCACCCGCGCGCCGATCATGACGGCCTATCGGCAGCAGGCTCTCGCCTGCGCCTCGGAGCTTGCGGGCGGCCCGCGGCGCGTGGTCGAATTGCGCCAACGCTGTCCCGATGCCGGCAAGATCATGCTTAACAATGTGTATGGCTGGTTCGAACGCACGGAGCGGGGAATCTACGGGCTGACCGAGGCCGGACGCGCGGCGCTGAAGCGCTGGCCGCAACAGCGGGCTGAGGTTGTTGAGGGTGTCGCGTCACCGCCCTGACACCCAACCGGTGCATAGCTGAGCTGCCACATGAAATTCATATTGCAATGCAACATGGACGGCACTAGGTATCCCGGCATCGAAACGAGGCCGTTATGAACACAGACTGGAATACCAAATATGGCACGCGGCGCGTGCGCCACGATCCGCCGACCCTGGACGAGGCGATCTTCGCCGCCGTCGGCATCACCGACGATCAGGAGCAGCAGGCCGAGATCGCCGCAGCCCTGATGGGCATGCCGCTCGATGTCGTCCAGGCCGAGGTCAAGAAGCAGGTTCGCACCAACAGCCGCATCACCTCGACCCGCGTGATCGCCGGGCGAACAGGGCGCCCAGCGCTCGGTGGTGGTCGAACGCCGCGTCGTGCGCCGCTTCGGCAACGACAAGCGCACCGGCACCTGAGCGCTCAGTTCTCTGTTTCCAATACGAAAGCGGACCAGTTTTGCCGGTCCGCTTTTTTGATTCCAGTCGGCTGTTTCAGGTCAGGCGGCGCGATTGCCATAGATGCTGGAGATGATCTTCCAGCAGGTCGAGTTGAAGCTGAGCAGAGCGCGGCCGGCCGTGAATGGCGAGGCGGCGAGATCGGCGAGTTCGTCCTCAGGTGCCCTGGCGAGATCGATCGTCCCGGTCGATTCGCCATGACGGAATTGCAGATGCGCCCCGAACTTCCTGGCGAGCGCCCGCATCGCGTGATTCTCGGCGCCCGTGGTGATGCGCAGGCGCTTGTAGCCTTTCCAGCGCGCTTCCGCGATCAGGCGGCTGAACAGCACGGTGCCGACATTCTGGCGCCGCGCTGAGGCCTCCACGCTGAAGGCGACCTCGGGCAGTGAATCGTCCTCAGGCGGATGCAGCTCGGCTGCACCGCGGACCACGCCGTCGACGATGTAAGCGACGATCACAGTGCCGTCCTCGGCACAGCGGGCGGCGTAACGCTCGATAAAACTGTCGTCGAGAAAACCGTTGAAACGGTCGTGCCGGCTTCCGGCATCGAGCCTCAGCAGGTGATCGCGCAAAAGCGGCAATTCTTCCTGTTGGCTCAAGGTCCGCACATAGCCCTGAACGGACTTCGTGCGGTTGGTTTCTTCAAGTGCGAAATCTGCTTCGAGTGACAAGTCTAAACTCCTCTTGGTGTCCCTCGAGGAGGCGTTCGAATCCCTAGACCTCCAATATTGTGCATCGCAACAAGCCTTTCAAGATGGGAACCTGCCCAAGTTTCGGGCATCGCAGACGACCAATTCGTTAACAAAATCAACCGCCGTATTCATACGAGGACCAGCTGGGTCTGGGTCACCACCGCGACCAGCTTGCCGTCCTCGGTCTCCAGCCGGATGGTCCAGACCTGGGTCCGCCGGCCCCGGTGGATCGGGGTAGCGGTTGCGACGATCGTGGTTCCCTCCTTGGCTCCGCCGATGAAATTGGTCTTGCTCTCGAGTGTAGTCGTGCCCTTGGCGTCCTCCGGCAGGTTGATCACGGTCGCCGCAGCGCCAACGGAATCGGCCAGCGCCATCACTGCGCCGCCGTGGATGGTGTGGTGGAGGGTGCAGAGATCCGGCCTGACCATCATCCGCGCCACCACGCGATCTTTCCCGGCCTCGACGAACTCGACGCCCTTAAGCTCGGCGAACGGCATCTTCATCGCTTTAAGTTTCTCGAGCGGCGTCATCGGATCTCCTCCCAATTCATTGTTGCCTCAGCGTGAATTGCTTCGCGCGGC
Source organism: Bradyrhizobium sp. LM2.9 (assembly GCF_054056555.1). Taxonomy (NCBI): domain Bacteria; kingdom Pseudomonadati; phylum Pseudomonadota; class Alphaproteobacteria; order Hyphomicrobiales; family Nitrobacteraceae; genus Bradyrhizobium; species Bradyrhizobium sp. LM2.9. The sequence goes on along the minus strand of NZ_JBSRYJ010000002.1, from coordinate 1,637,603 downwards.
AAAGCAATGACGTCCGAGGTAATAGCCGCCGTGACATTGGACGAAGCGTTTGCGCTTATGGTGCCGCCATGCGCCACTTCACGGCAGCCCCTTCTCAAGTCACCGCATTCACGACCTGATACTCCGGCCGCCGCCACACCTCGCCCGCGATCACCTCCTCGATGATCTCGGCTGCCTTCATGACCTCGGCCTCGCCGATATACAGCGGCGTGATGCCGAACCTCATGATGTCAGGCGCGCGGAAATCGCCGATGACGCCGCGGGCGATGAGGGCCTGCATCGCGGCATGGCCGCCCTCGAAGGCGAACGAGACTTGCGAGCCGCGGCGCTCATGGGCGCGCGGGGTAACGAGCGTCAGCTGCGGGCAGCGGCGCTCGACTTCGCTGATGAGGAGATCGCCGAGCGCCAGCGAGCGGGCCCGGACCTCCGCGATATCGACCCTGTCCCAGATATCGAGCGAGGTCTCCAGCGCCGCCATCGCCAGCACTGGAGGTGTCCCGACGCGCATGCGCTCGACGCCGCCCGCAGCTGCATAGGCCAATTCGAACGCGAACGGCTTTGCGTGGCCCATCCACCCCGACAAAGCGGCGCGCACGCTGTCGGCGTGGCGCGGCGCGACGTAGAGGAAGGCCGGCGCGCCGGGGCCGGCGTTGATGTATTTGTAGGTGCACCCGGCGGCGAAATCGGCGCCGGTGCCAGCAAGGTCAACCGGCAGTGCGCCGGCCGAATGCGCGAGGTCCCAGACCGAGACAATGCCGAGCGCATGCGCTCTTGCAGTCAGCTTCGCCATGTCGTGGCGTCGTCCGGTGCGGTAATCGACCTCGGTGATGTAGAGCACCGCGATCTCCTCCGACAACGAAGCCACGATCTCCTCTGGCGCCACCAGGCGCAATTGATGGCCACGGCCGAGCGTCGCGATCAGGCCTTCGGCCATGTAGAGGTCGGTCGGGAAATTGCCGGCGTCTGACAGGACGACCTTGCGCGACGCGTTCATGTCGAGCGCGGCCGCGAGCGCTTGATAGAGTTTCAGCGACAGAGTATCGCCCACCATCACTGAGCCGGCTTCCGCACCGATCAGTCGTGCGATGCGATCGCCGACATGGCGCGGCTGGGCATACCAGCCCGCGCTGTTCCAGGCGCGGATCAACTGGTCACCCCACTCGGCGGTGATGACGCGGCTGACGCGCTCGGCCACGCCAAGCGGCAACGCGCCGAGCGAATTGCCGTCGAGATAGATTACACCATCGGGCAAATGGAACAGCGCTTTGGTGTCGTCGTAGACGCGAAGCTTGGTCATGAAAATCTCTACAGGATCGTGCGCACGCGCCAGAGTTCAGGGAACAGCTCCACCTCCAGCATGCGCTTGAGATAGCTGACGCCGCCGGTGCCGCCGGTGCCGCGCTTGAAGCCGATGACGCGCTCGACCGTCGTCACATGGTTGAAACGCCAGCGCCGGAAATAATCCTCGAAATCGACCAGCTTTTCGGCGACCTCGTAGAGCATCCAATGCGTTTCCGGCGCCTCGTAGACGATACGCCAGGCCTGCAGAACGCTTTCATTGAAGCTATGGGTCTCGCGAACATCGCGCGCCAGCACGGCCGCAGGCATTTTAAGCCCGTTGCGGTCGGCGAGCCGCAGCACCTCGTCATAGAGGCTTGGCGTCGCCAGCTCGGCTTCGAGCAGCTGCGTGGTTTCCACATCGTGCGCGTGCGGCTTGAGCATGGCGTGGTTGCGGTTGCCGAGCAGGAATTCGATCAGCCGGTATTGCCGCGACTGGAAGCCTGAGGACTGGCCAAGCTGCGAGCGGAAGCGCGTGTACTCGCTGGGCGTCATGGTGCGCAGCACGTCCCAGGCATTGTTGAGCTGTTCAAAGATGCGCGACATCCGTGCCAGCATCTTCATCGCGGGAGCGACCTCGTCCTTTCCGATCGCGCGGCGTGCGGCGCTGAGCTCGTGGATTGCGAGCCGCATCCAGAGTTCGGTGGTCTGATGCTGGATGATGAACAGCATCTCGTCATGCGCTTCCGAGAGCGGATGCTGCGCGCCGAGAATCGCATCCAGCGCCAGATAATTGCCGTAAGACATGCGCCGGGCAAAATCGGTTTCGGCGCCGTCGCTTGCGGGATCGTAGTCGCTGGACGTCATGACAGGCCCTTTCGATCGATCTTCCAGGCCTCGTCAGTCGAGGCCGATCAGGCGTGCGGTGATTGGCGATGACGGGTCCTTGAGGGCGTCGATCACGGTGAAATGGTTCAGCCCGGGATCGACAACGAGACGCGTCGACACGTCGAATCCAGTCCAGACATTGGCCATCAGATCGGACTGGCGAATGAATTCGGGGCGCTCGTTGCCGCCGACCCAGGCGGTCACGGGCGAATGCCCGCGCGGCAGATGCAGCGCCGCGCTTTCCAGCGTCGCCTCCTCCATCGTCATGCCAAGCGTTTCGTTCATCCTGGTCTTGAGCAGCGGACGCAGATCATGCAGCCCGCTGATCGAGAGCGTGCCGACGATGCGGTTGAAGACGGCGGGCTCAAGCCGGCTATCATTGCACAGCATGCGCGTGACGAGATGCCCGCCGGCGGAGTGGCCGGCGAGCCGGATCGGGCCTGCGACGAGCGAAGCCGCCTTGGAGATGGCGGCGGTGATCTCGGCGGTGATGTCTGAGATGCGCGCGGATGGCGCGAGCGTGTAGCTCGGCAATGCCACCGTCCAGCCGTGATGGCGCGCGCCTTCGGCGAGATCAGTCCATGTCGATTTGTCGAAGCGCATCCAGTAGCCGCCGTGGACGAACACGACGAGGCCCTTGCTGTCGCCGTCGGGCAGGATCAGGTCGAGGCGTTGGCGCTCAGCCGGACCATAGGCGATGTCAGCGTGAAAATCTTTCAGCCCGGCGCGATAAGCCGCCGCCCGCTCCGTCCATTGCGCCGGCATCTTGTCCGAGCCCGGGATATGGGCCGAATTGGCATAAGCATCATCCCAATCGCGCATTGCTGCTTCCTCGGCGAACTCAAGGCCTTGTCGACCTGGCACCAGTCTGCCACCGGCGCGGGCGGCATCCTAGTCTTTAGTTTAAGCTTAAAGTATCTTGGAAAGCCGGTGGATCGTGGCAGCCCCCGTCAATGCGAGCGCAGCGAAGCAACCCAGTCTGCCTCCGCGGTGTCTGGATTGCTTGTCGCAAGGGCTCCTCGCAATGACGGCGGAAAGAGAGCCTACCCCTTCTCCACCCCGCACCAATCTGCGATGAACAGTGCCATTGCCTTGGTCGTCTTCTTCAGCGAGTCCAGATCGACGAATTCATTGAAGCCGTGCATCTCGCCGCCGCTCGCGCCGAAGCAGAGGCTTGGGATACCGTGATTGAGGCCATAGAAGCGGGTGTCGGTGAGCGCGGTGAAGACGAGGTCTTCGACCTCGCCGCCATAGACGGTGTTGAAGGCCTTGCCGAACGCCGCCTCGGGCGCGGCGGCGTCAGTCAGTTCATACCCCTCCGACAAGAATCCCGACCATTCGATCTCCGGCGGATTGTTGGCGAGAAAGCGGTGGTTGCGCGCGGCAGCAGCAACGCAGGCCATGATCTCCTTCTGGTGATCGGCGATCGACCAGCCCGGCAACACTGCAATGCGGCAATCGACGTCGCACCAGGCCGGCACGCTGGAAGCCCAGTCGCCGCCCTTGATGATGCCGGGGTTGAAGTTGATCGGATGGTTCAGCGTCTTGAAGTGCCGATCGGCTTTCGCACGCTCGTTCCACTCGACCTCGAGCTTTTGCAGCGACTGGATCAAATGATAGGCAGCCATGATTGCGTTCGCGCCGGAGCCGGCGAAGGCAACGTGGGTCGGATGGCCCTTCACGCGCAGACGAAACCAGATCACGCCGACCTGCGAGCGCACCATCTTGCCGCCGGTCGGCTCAGGGATGAAGCAGGCGTCCGCACGATAGCCGCGCTGAAGCGTCGAGAGCGCACCGACGCCGGTGCTCTCCTCCTCGATCACGGACTGGAAATGAATCCGCGCCGTCGGCTTGAGGCCCGCGACCTTGATCGCATCGAGCGCCGAGAGCGCTGCGATGGTGCCCGACTTCATGTCGCAGGCACCGCGGCCGAACATCTTGCCGTCCTTGATGACGGGCGAGAACGGCGGGGTGTCCCACAGTTCCAGCGGCCCCGCGGGCACGACGTCGCAGTGGCCCTGCAGGATCAGCGATTTGCCGCCATTCGTTTGCGGACGATAGGTCCCGACCACCGAGCGCGCCTTCGAGAAGTCATGCTCGATGGGCCCGAAGCCGCGCATATCCTTGAGGTCGTCGACATTGATGTGCCAGTCGTCGACCTCGTAGCCGCGCTCGCGCAGGAGGTCGCCGATCATGTCCTGGCACGGTCCCTCCGCCCCGCGGGTCGAGGGGATCGAGACGAAATCGCTTGTGGTCGCAAGCTGGGCTTCGAGGCCGGCGTCGACGGCGTCAAGAATCCTCTGCTGCGTTTCGGCATTCATCGGGCAACTCCAATTGGGCATTCAGATCATCGATGGAGCGCAAGCTAGCCGATTTCAGCCGTTCGGGTACTCTGCAAAATAGGCATCCCGCAATGCATCTTCGAGCAGCCGGCCCTCGGAATAGCCATTCAGTGTCGCCGGCCGGCTCACGCCGTCGAGCAGCCGCGGGCAAGGTTCCGGCGCGCCGAGCACGGTGCGCACCGGAATGCGTTCGGCATAGATCGGCAATTCGTAGTCCTCGTCATCGTCGGCAACACCCTTGGCACGGACCTTCGCGGAGGCTTCCTCGATCTCCATCGCGATGAAGGAGGTCGCCTTGATCTCCTGCGTGTTGCTCACCCGCAGGCTCGCGGTTCGATCCGGGAAGAAGCGGTCGACCATGGCGATCACCGCGCGCTCTTTCTCCTCTGGATCGGTGACGAGATAGGCGGTGCCGAACGCCATCACGGCGCGGTAGTCGGCCGAGTGATTGAACCCGCAGCGCGCCAGCACCAGGCTGTCGAGATGGGCGACCGTCAGGCACACGCGTTCGCCCTTGGTCTGGTTGCGCAGCATGCGGCTGGCGCTCGATCCGTGCCAGTACAGCTTGGTCCGTTCGCGCCAGAAGAAAGTGGGCGTGCAATAGGGTTGGCCGTCGATCGCGTAAGAGACATGGCAGAGCATCGAGGAATCCAGGATGCGATGAACGGTATCGTGATCGTAGAAGCCGCGGTCGTGACGGCGCTTCACCTGGTTGCGCGCGGACGTCGGATAGGAATTTTGGCTCTCGGTCTGGCTCACGGCCGCTCCTGTCGGACTGGAAACAATTCCAGAGCAGTTGTAGCCACAGATTTGGTCTGCGATAGTGCCAATTCTATGCAAAAAATTCCGACCAATTCTTTCCCTTCGCCGGCCAAGGCCGAGCTGCCGCTCGACCTCACCGGTCCGCACATCACGGCCGCCGCCTCGTCGGCGCACCGGCTGTATCAGGCACTGTGCGAGATGATCGTCGGCGGCCTGGTGAAACCCGGCGAGCCGCTGCCGCCGTCGCGCACGCTGGCCAAACAGACCGGCTTTCGGCGCAACGCCGTCGTCACCGCCTATGAGCGCCTGATCGCCGACGGCTTTGCCGACGCCACCGTCGGCTCCGGCACGTTCGTCGCCGCGCGTATCCCCGCGCGCGCGGCCGAGCCGAAGCGGCCGAAGATCATCGTCGAAACGCCGGGGCAAGGCGCGTTTTCGCTCGGCTGCACCCATATCGACGCGCGAGCCGTGCAGCGTTTCCGCGCCTTCATCGGCCGGCGCATGCGCGCCTTTGGCGCGGAGCATCTGCATTATGGCGATCCTCGTGGAAGCCGCGAGTTGCGTGCCGCCATCGCCGATCATCTTTTGTCGGCGCGTGGCCTGCGCTGCGATCCTGATCAGATCATGCTGACGTCAGGCACGCTGCATGCGCTGCGTATCGTGCTGAGCGCGATCCTGAAGCCGAACGACCAGGTTTGGTGCGAAGACCCCGGCTACCCGGCTGCGCGGAAAACCATCGCGCATTGCGGCTATCGCGCCGTGCCCGTTCCCGTCGACGCGCACGGCATGCGTGTCGCCAGGGGCCGCAATGCGGCGCGGTCCGCGCGCGCAGCCTATGTGACGCCGTCGCACCAGTTTCCGCTGGGCGTGCAGATGTCGATGCCGCGGCGGCTCGAGCTGCTGGACTGGGCGAAGCAGGCTGGCGCCTTCGTGCTGGAGGACGATTACGACAGTGAGTTCCGTTATGACGGCGCGCCGCTGATGTCGCTTGCCGGCATCGATCACCTCCAGCGCGTGATCTACATGGGCACGTTCGCCAAGACGCTGTTTCCGGGCCTGCGCATCGGCTATTGCGCCCTGCCCGAGCGCCTGATCGCGGACGTCACCGCCGCGCGGGCCGCGCTCGACCGGTTTCCCGGCACGCTGATGGAGGGCGCGGTGGCCGACATGCTCAACTCCGGCGCGTTTGCCGCGAACCTGAAGCGGGTGCGCAAGCTGTACCGCGAGGCGCGTGACGCGCTGGCCGAGACCCTGGAAGCCGCATCCGACGGCGTGCTGTCGGTGCCGGTCCCGTCACAGGGCCTGCATCTCGTCGCCCGGTTCGATCCCTCGGTGGACCTGCCCGTTGCGGCAGAAGCCAAGCAGGCCGCCGGCGCCGAAGGCTGGCTATTGGCCGACACCTATTCACGGGCACGTCCCCTGCCCGGTTTCGTGCTGGGATTTTCGGGCCACGCGATTCCGAAGCTGGTGGCATCCGCCGAGCGGCTCGCGCGGGAATCGCGCGCGGCCTTGCGTGCGAGGAGCAAGCCCGCCCGGCGGGCATGACGAACGTTCACTATGAGAATCGGCTGCCGCTCCCTACATTGCGGCATTGATGCCGGGACCTCACGCCATGCTGCTGCGCCGTGCGACTTGCCTCTCGCTCCTGATCTCCAGCGCACTCGCCGCGACGGCGCACGCAGGCACGATCGGACGCGAGCAGGACATCGTCGATCTCAAGCTCGGCCAGCGCGTTCAGGTGGATGACGGAACCTGCCCCGCCGGACAGATCAAGGAAGTGCGCGGCGCCAGGATGACTGAGAAGGGCGTGGCGCGGACCAGCGTCTGCGTGCCGCGACACGGTCCAAGATCGAGATGACGGCTACGACTTGGCCGGATCGAACATGCATTGCAGGGTCGGCTTGGCGATTTTGGTGAAGGTCGGCCCGATCTCGCCTTGCTTGGACGTCGGCACCCAATCGGTCTCGATCGTCGGCACGCCGGTCTCGCTGATGCCGCGCAGCAGCGCCTCGCGCAAATCCCGATCCTCGACGACCGCGGCGGCATGGTCGTGCAGGCAGCCGCAGACTTCCGCCGGATGTTCCCAGCGCCCGAGCATGCGCGGCGCACACTGACGCATGAATTCGGTGCGGGGATCCGGCAGCCTCGCGGGCGAACGCACCTGGGCCTGGGCGGCACTGATCGTCAGAACAGATATGAACGCCGCAGCGCCGAAACGAACAAGCATGATGGCCTTTATCGGCTGTTTTTTTGTTGTTGGCGATCAGAAGCGCGCGGCGACCACGATCGGCTGCGGCGCAGTGGTCGTGATTGGCGAGCCGCTGTACCGGAAGGTGCCGACACCCGGGAGATTGCCGTCCGGCGAGCCTGCGAACGAGGAGCCGGCGAGCACGAAACCGAAAGCAAGGATGAGGCTGAGCGTGCGCATGGACTTGTCTCCGAATTCGGTGGCCGGCGGTGAGCCGTCGTCGTTGTGAGGTTGATAACCATGGGCGGTTTCGCGTGTGATGCGCCAAAGGCCGAAAATGGTTTCATCTCCGTGAGAATTGTTTCGTCCCGCTCGGGGCGACGACACATTCGACGGAAAATCTCAATCTTTTCAAATGGGTCGTGCCGCTGCCCAATGTCGTTGGCAGGTTCCGTGCGAGCTCGGACGTACGCCGGACGATAGACGCCGTCATGGTCCCGCCTCACACGCTTCACATGCATTTTACATTTTTCTGCTGAAGAGAAGCCGAACGAAGGCTGGGCCCTGTTGAACCGGGGGCGCTTCGGCTGCGACCCAAGCCATCGAAACCTGGAGTCCGGATCACCGGGCGCGTTCATTTGAGGAATGGCCATCATGATGGCGCAAGATCGCGCAACGCCGCGCGATGCGGACCTACGGACAGACCGCGGAGATCAACGACCCGTTCGCAGCGGCGCCACCTCGTCCGGCGAAATGGTGCTGCAATCGAGCCGTGGCTTTGAGGCCGTGCCACAGATGTTCGTGCGGCTGACCGGCTCGCATCTTGCAAAACCCCGCGCCAGCCGCGCAGGCGTCACTGAGTGAACGCAAACGTCACTGAGTGAACGCAAGCGCGTCACTGAGTGAAGAACTCGCCGCACTTCTGGACGTTTGTGTCCGCCGGCCCCCATGGCATGATCGGCACGGTCGAGGTCGAGTTCTTCGGCGAACCCTCGATCAGCCTGTCCGAATAAACCATGTAGACCAGCACGTTGCGCTTGGCGTCGCAGCCGCGAACGATCTGCATCTTCTTGAAGAAGAGCGAGCGGCGCTGGCGGAACATGTCGTCGCCCTGCTCCATCTTGTTCTTGAACTTGATCGGGCCGACCTGACGGCAGGCGAGCGAGATGTCCGAAACCTCCTCGGCAAGGCCCAACCAGCCCTTGAAGCCGCCCTTCTCCGGTATCGTGAAATGACAGGCCACGCCCTCGACCTCAGGATCGTCCAAGCCGTAGGTCGCGAGCTTGTCGTTCGGGCTCATCCATTTGAACACGGTCGAGCGGCGGAAGATCAGATCGGGCTCGTCCGCGGCGGAGGCGGACGTAGCCGACCAGGTGAGCGCCAGGAGGAATAAAGCGAGGCCTTTCAAGCGGATGCCGGAAAGACCGGGGAAACGAGATGACATGAAGCTCTCCGGTAACAAGTCCCTGCAATGTAGGCATATGGCGGCCGATCAGGAAGACGGCCCGCAATCCGACACGCCCGCCGTTTACCGCTCCGTGAGGCTTTCTTGTTACGGTTTGGACAAAAGTAGCTGATGGCAGAACTGCCGTGCTGGTGAACGCGTATCCCCTCTGAGAGACTAACATCTGATTTGGATTGTGGATTGGAAGATGAATAGCGTGAAAGGGTCCGATTTTTCTGCCAAACCGACGCGGCTTTGGCAGGTCGCCATTTTGACGGCGGCGGGTGCGATCGGTACGGCAAGCCAGGCAGACGCAGCGTTTTATTACTGGACGGATTATTCCGACGGGTTCTACGGGCGCCAGGAGCGCCATTCCGAAGTCCCGCGCCAGAAGCCACAGAAGCGCGGCGCGGCCGGCAAGAAAGGCGTCGTTGCCGAGAAAGAAGCCGGCACGAAACCGCAAGGTCCTCTCGTCATCGTCGTCTCGATCGACCGGCAGAGGGTCACGGTCTACGACACCAACGGCGTGTTCGCGGAATCTCCGGTGTCGACGGGCATGAAGGGCCATTCGACGCCGATGGGTGTGTTCAGTGTCATCCAGAAGCATAAATTCCACCACTCCAACATCTATAGCGGCGCGCCGATGCCGTACATGCAGCGGGTCACGTGGTCCGGCATCGCCATGCATGCCGGCGTGCTGCCGGGCTATCCGGCCTCCCATGGCTGCATCCGCATGCCGATGGCGTTCGCGGTGAAGATGTGGAACTGGACCAGGATGGGCGCGCGCGTGATCGTTTCGCCCCGCCAGATATCGCCGCAGAACTTCTCACATCCGCTGCTCGCCTCCGTGCGCGTGCCGCCGCAACCCGCGGCCAGCCTGGAGCCGCAGACCAATGCCGGCGACAAGGCCGACAAGGACGCGGCCAATACCTGGGCCGCCGAAGCCAAGCCGGCTGAAACGAAGACCGCCAGCGCCGACGGCGCGCTCGAGCTGCGCTCGTCGGTAGGCCACACCGTAATGTCGGACGTGACCACCGGCACTGCGCCGACCCGCGGCGAAGCCGCGGCATCGACCCAGACCGAGCCGACGGCAAAGCCTGAGACCAAGACCGCTGAGGCATCTGACGCGGCCAAGCCACAGGAACCCGCAAGCACCGAAGCGAAGCCTGTCGAAGCCGCGGAGGCGCTCAAAGAAACGACCAAAGAAACGACCAAGGCTTCGGCGGCTGCGGGAGACAAGATAGAGGCTGCCAAGTCTGACGCCGCAAAGTCTGACACCGCAAAGTCCGAGCCCGCGAAGACGTCCGATGCACCAGCCACCGCGCCGGCACAGGCCGCCATGCCTGACGTCAAGAAGGACGAAGCCCGCGCCGCCGATCCGGCGCCGGCCGCAAAGCCGGAAGCGCCCAAGCGCGCCGGCCAGATCGCTGTCTTCATCAGCCGCAAGGATTCCAAGCTCTACGTGCGGCAGAACTTTGCGCCGCTATTCGAGGTGCCCGTCACGATCGCAGCGAGCGATCGGCCGCTCGGCACGCATGTCTTCACCGCCGAAGTCGACAAAGCCGATGCCAATGCGCTGCATTGGTCGGTGGTGTCCTTGCCAGTGTCCGTCCGCTCTGCCGCGCGCGAAGATGACGGCCGCGCGACACGCCGCCAGAGTGGTGCCGCCGTCATCCCCGTCGCCATCAAGCCGGTGGTGACACCGGACAGCCCGGCCGAGGCGCTCGACCGCGTCTCGATCCCTGCCGACACCATGGTCAAGATCAACGAGATGCTGACATCGGGCGGATCGATCATCATCTCCGATCAGGGCATCAACCAGGGCGAGACCGGCGAAGGCACCGACTTCATCGTGCGACTCTACTGAGCAGTTCGCCGCGTCAGATCGCGTCAGATAACGTGGTGTTGAGCAGGCTGATCGCCGCGGCGGAGTAAGGTGAGTCCCGGATCAGGTCGGGGGACGCCGCCATGCTGAACCGCAGGACCATGCTCGCCGCGCTTCTGACGACGGCCGCATCCGCAACTCGCGCATTGGCCAACGGCGGCATGAGCCGTATACCGGCCTACGCCTTTTCCTTCCCTGCATTGTCAGGCGACGACATCCGCCTTGCGGCTTTCACCGGCAAGCCGCTGCTGGTGGTCAACACCGCCTCGCTCTGCGGTTACACGCCGCAATATGCCGGCCTGCAAGAAATCTGGAGCGAGTTTCGCGAACGCGGGCTCACCGTGATCGGCGTTCCCTCCAACGATTTTGGCGGACAGGAGCCCGGCGGCATCAGCGAGATCTCGGAGACCGCGCACCACCAATATGGCGTTACCTTCCCGATTGCGGCCAAGGCCGTCGTGGTCGGTGCGAAGGCGCATCCGTTCTACAAATGGGCGGCAGAGGCGCGGCCAAAGGAGGTCCCGAAATGGAACTTCCACAAATATCTGATCGGCCGTGACGGCTACATCGCCGACGTCTTTGCATCCACGGTCGAGCCGGCCGACACGCGGATCAAGACGGCAATCGCCAAGACGCTGGCCGACAGCTGACGGGCCGCAGCCCAATCCGGTTGGGCACAATTGTGGTGAGGCGCCAAACAGCCGTTGCAATGGCGAGGGCCCACCATCTAGGCTAGGATTGTTTGGGGCAGGATGGTTTTGCCGGAAGCGAAAAGCCACGGCAGAACAACGGGATCAATCTCGAGGACAACACCATGCGTGTGGCAGCAGGACTGATTTTGGCAAGCGCGATGTCAGTTGCGTTGACAGGCGCGGCTTGGTCGCAGACCCCCGCGGCAAAACCTGCAGCCGCTACCCAGGCGGCACCCGCCGCAGTGCCCGCTCCAGCACCTGCTGCTCCCGCGGCTGCAGCCGCCGCACCGGCGCAACCGGCCTTCCCACCGCCGCCGAAGCAAGCGCCGCAGCCTGCCCGTGCCGCCTGCAACACGCCCGGCGCACTCGGCGTCGCCCGCACCGTCGAGATCGACACCACGGGTGGCCCCGGCTTTGGCTTCGAGCATTTCAAGGAGCTCGACTTCCTGCGCGACAAGGAGGTGGTGCTGACCTTCGACGACGGTCCATGGCCGAAGAACACACCCGCGGTGCTGAAGGCGCTCGCCGACGAATGCACCACCGGCATCTTCTTCTCGATCGGCAAGCACGCGACCTATGAGCCGGAGATCCTGAAGCAGGTCTACGCGGCCGGCCACACCGTGGGCACCCACACCTGGTCGCACGCCAACCTCAACAACAAGAAGCTCAGCGAGCAGCAGCGCAAGGAAGAGATCGAGAAGGGTCTTTCCGCGGTGAAATGGGCGCTCGGCGGCATCTCGCCCTCGCCGTTCTTCCGCTTCCCGGCGCTCCAGCACCCGCCGGAGATGGTCACCTATCTCGGCAACCGCAACGTCGCGATCTTCTCCTGCGACATCGACTCCTTCGACTTCAAGGCCTCGAAGCCCGAGAAGGTGATCGAGACCGTGATGAAGAAGCTCGACAGCAAGGGCAAGGGCATCATCTTGATGCACGACTTCCAGAAGCATACGGCGGAGGCCCTGCCCGAGTTGCTCAAGCGCCTGAAGGCGGGCGGCTACAAGGTGGTGGCGATGCGCGCCAAGTTCCCCGCCTCGTCGCTGCCCGAATACGATCAGGAGCTGCTCAAGGACGTCAAGCTGCCGACAGTCAGCACCCGGCCGGTCAACAGCGTCGTCACGACAGTTTCCGAATAGCCGGCAATTGTCTTTCCGCTTCGAAGGCTACGTCATCGTCTCCGCGGACGGCATGCTCGCCGATCCGGCGCACGTCATGCCAGACAGCCTGAAGTTCGAAGGCGACAAGCTGTTCTTCGAACAGGCGCTCGATCGCGCCGCGCTGGTCGTGCACGGCCGGCACTCCCACGAGCAGCAGCCGAATTCACCCAAGCGCAAGCGCCTGATCCTGACCCGCAAGATCAAGGCTCTGACCGTCGATCCCGAGATGCCGAACGCGACATTGTGGAATCCGGATCATGCGCGCTTCGAGGAGGCCTGCGCCTTCGCCGATGTCGCCTCCGGCACCATCGCGATCATCGGCGGCCCCGTCGTGTTCGACATGTTCATGGACCGCTACGACACGTTCTGGCTGTCGGAAGCCCCCCATCTGCGGCTGCCCGGCGGCGAAGGCTGTTTTGTGGATGTACCGGCGCGGACGCCGCACGAGGTGCTTGCGTCACACGGGATGAAGCCGGGCACGCCGTATCTGCTCGATGCGGCGCATGACGTAACCGTCACGCCGTGGCGTAGGACGTAGGTGGTTTAGCCTCACACGTCCCCGTAGGCCGCCTCGGCCGGACGCGTGGCGCGGCCGTAGCCCATGATCATGAACAGCGCGCCGATGATGGAGAGGTTCTTGAGCGCGTCAACCAGCATCTTGGCGTTCTCGGGCGCCGCCTGGTTCCAGAAGTCGTAGAACAGGAAGGTCGCGACCGCGACATAGATGATCATCAGCATCGCGAAGAAGCGCGCACCGAAATTCAGCGCGATCATCACCCCCCCGATGATCTCGAGCACGCCGACCGCGATCGCCAGCAGTTGCGGCGTGGACATGGCCGTCGCCGTCTCGATCTGCTTGGCGTAAGGCGCGATCATCTCGGGCACCACGACCTTGGCGGTGATGAAATCAACCGTCGCCTGCATGGCAAACAGTCTTGCCGCGCCCGTGTAGATGAACAGCACGGCGAACAGGATTCGCCCGAAAGTCACGAACGCTGGCATGATCGGCCTCTTGGCTCAGGCTTTCTGAAATCGCAACCTTGACGAAAGCACCGAGCGATTATGAAGAGTCATTCGCCGGTTTACAAACGGGGAAATCGCTAACTGCAAGTAATTCAAAAATAGCCCCGCGCACGAACTTCCCCTCATCCGGCGCTTCGCGCCACCTTCTCCCACAACAAGGGGAGAAGGGATTGCACCTCCGGCGGCGCTTCAGTTCGCCTCAGGTAAACAACGTCGGCTGCTGCCGGGCCGCGCGCTCCTGCGCTTCGACCACGGCCACCGCGGTCATGTTGAGGATGCCACGTGCCGTCACCGACGGGGTGAGGATGTGGGCCGGGCGCGCCGGGCCGATCAGGATCGGGCCGACGGGGAGCGCGTCCGCCAGCGACTTGATCATCTGATAGGCGACGTTGGCGGTGTCGAGGCTCGGCATCATCATGATGTTGGCCTCACCCTCGAGCTTGGAGTGCGGCAGCACCATTTTTCGCGCCGCGGCTGAGAGGGCGGTGTCGCCCTGCATCTCGCCGTCGGCCTCGATCTCCGGGTGCTTCTCCTTCAGGAGCTGGGTTGCCCGGCGCATCTTGCGCGAGGAGTCCGTGTCGTAGCTGCCGAAATCCGAATGCGACACAAAGGCGATCTTCGGCTTGATGTTGAAGCGCTGGACGTGAACCGCCGCGAGCGAAGCGATCTCGGCGAGCTCCTCGGCGCTCGGATTGGGCCGCACCTGGGTGTCGGCGATGAAGAAGGCGCCCTTGCTCGTGATCAGCAGCGCCAGCGCCGCATAGTCGCTGATCCCCGGGCAGAACCCGACGATCTCGCGGACATGGCGCAGATGGCTCATGTAGCGGCCCTCGACGCCGCAGAGCATGGCGTCGGCCTCTCCGCGCACGACCGCGAGCGCGGCGATGACGGTGTTGTTGGTGCGCACCACCGTGCGCGCCGCATCCGGCGTGACGCCGCAGCGGCCGGCGACCTCGACATAGGACTGCACGTAGGAGCGGTAGCGCGGATCGTCCTCGGGATTGATGAGGTCGAAGTCCTTGCCGGCCTTGATCGAGAGGCCGAAGCGCTTGATGCGCGCCTCGACCACCGACGGACGTCCGACCAGGATCGGCGTCGCCAGTTTCTCTTCCAGCACCACTTGCGTGGCGCGCAGCACGCGCTCGTCCTCGCCTTCGGCGTAAATCACGCGCACCGGCTGGGTCTTGGCCTTGGCGAACATCGGCTTCATGACGAGGCCGGAGCGGAAGGCGAAGCGCTCGAGCAGCGCGGTGTATTCGTCGAAATTCGTGATGGGCCGGGTCGCAACGCCCGATTCTATCGCCGCTTTCGCTACCGCCGGCGCGATGCGCAGGATCAATCGGGGATCAAACGGGCTCGGGATCAGCGAGCCCGGTCCGAAACCCTGCGTTTCGCCGGTGTCAAAGCCTTGCGCGACCGCATCGGACGGCGCCTCGCGCGCGAGCTGTGCGATCGCCTCCACGGCGGCGTGCTTCATCTCCTCGTTGATCGCGGTGGCGCCGACGTCGAGCGCGCCGCGGAAGATGAAGGGAAAGCACAGGACGTTGTTGACCTGGTTCGGATAGTCCGAGCGCCCGGTGCAGATCATGGCGTCAGGGCGCGCCTTGCGCGCCTCTTCCGGCATGATCTCCGGCGTCGGGTTCGCGAGCGCCATGATCAGGGGCTTGTCGCCCATCGCCTTGGCCATCTCGGGCTTGAGCACGCCCGGTGCCGACAGGCCGATGAAGATGTCGGCGCCGCCGATCACGTCGGCCAGCGTGCGCTTGTCGGTCTTCTGCGCATAGACCGCCTTCCAGCGGTCCATCGTGGTGTTGCGGCCCTCGTGCACGAGGCCGTCGATGTCGCAGACCCAGATGTTCTTGCGCTGCGCGCCCATCGACACCAGCAGGTTCAGCGTCGCGATCGCGGCGGCCCCTGCCCCCGACGCCACGATCTTGACGTCGGACAGCTTCTTGCCGTTCAGCCTGAGACCATTGGTGATGGCGGCGGCAACGATGATCGCGGTGCCGTGCTGGTCGTCATGGAAGACCGGGATCTTCATGCGCTCCTTGAGCTGCGCCTCGATCTCGAAGCACTCCGGTCCGCGGATGTCCTCGAGATTGATGCCGCCGAAGGTCGGCTCGAGCGCGGCCACGGTCTCGACCACGCGATCGATAGTGTCGGCGGCGATCTCGATGTCGAACACGTCGATGCCGGCGAATTTCTTGAACAGGACCGCCTTGCCCTCCATCACCGGCTTCGAGGCCAGCGGGCCGATATTGCCGAGACCAAGCACGGCGGTGCCGTTCGAGACCACGGCGACCAGATTGGAGCGGATCGTCAGCGTCGCCGCTTCCGCCGGGTTCTTGGCGATCTCCATGCAGGCGGCGGCGACGCCTGGAGAATAGGCAAGCGCGAGGTCGCGCTGGTTGGCGAGCGGCTTGCTCGCCTGGATCTCGAGCTTTCCGCTGGGCGCGGCAGACGGTGATAGGCCAGCGCCGCCTGGTGGAGATCATCGGAATAAGACGACATGCGGTGTCTCGCCTCGCGTTACCGGCCTCAAACTACGTTGTCCTGACCGGCCCGCCTTCGGGTGGTATTTCCGGGTCATGGAAACGGGATGAAGCACGGCGGGCGCCCCGGTGGCAACATCCGATTGCGGCCCCATCAACAGGGCGCGCGGTCAAATATCTAGATGATCGGCTCGATCCCGAGCAAGGTACATGCGGTCGCCAAGATGGTCATCCCCACCGATCCATCCGACCCGAAGCAGATTACATTGATGCTCAGCGGGATCGACAAGCTCGCGATCGACCTCGATCTCGGCGCGGCGTGGACAGAACAGTCCAACAGCTTCGTTCTGACGGCCGCGACCCTCGACATCCGGATCGCAAAAGTGCAATTGCGTATCGCGCTCAGCAACGTACCACGCGAAGTGTTTTCGACCGATCCCGCCCAACTGATGGGTCAAGCGGCCCGGATTGAGGCTGTCGCGCTCGAGTTCTCAGTGCGCGACAATGGTTTCGTCGATTCCGCGGTGACGCAGAATGCACGGGGGCGAAATGTCAGCCGCGACGCCGCACGCCAGACACTCGTCGACAGCGTCAAAGCCTACCGAGCAGATATCGCCGCCGCCAATCCGGAGGCAGGCACGGCAGTGGATGCGGTCGCAAGCTTCATCGAAACGCCGGGCCAGACGCTCGTCGTCAAAGTCACGCCGCGCGCGAAGGTGCCGCTGATGCAATTGATGCAGCTCTTCAATGCCGACCCGGAGGGCACGCTGGCGCAGTTCAATATCGAGGCGTCGACGGGGCTGTAGGGAAACGAGGCGCAGCTCTCTCGGCGTCATTGCGGAGACAGCCTCACTTCTGCGGCAGGCTCACCTTCACATGCAGATCGCGGAGCTGCTTGGTGCTGGCGTCCGACGGCGCGCCCATCAGCAAATCCATGGCCTGCTGGTTCATCGGGAACAGCGAGATCTCGCGCAGATTGTTGGTGCCGCACAAGAGCATCACGATGCGGTCAACGCCCGCGGCCATGCCGCCATGCGGCGGCGCGCCGTACTGGAAAGCGCGGTACATGCCGCCGAAGCGATCGACCACTTCCTGCTCGCCATAGCCGGCGATCTCGAACGCCTTCACCATGGCTTCCGGCACGTGGTTGCGGATGCCGCCCGAGGCAATCTCGTACCCGTTGCAGGTGATGTCGTACTGGAACGCCTTGATGGTCAGCGGATCCTGCGACTTCAACGTTTCCAAGCCGCCCTGCGGCATCGAGAACGGGTTGTGCGAGAAGTCGACCTTCTTGTCCTCCTCGTTGTACTCGTACATCGGGAAGTCGACGATCCAGGCCAGTTCGAACCGCTCCTTGTCGGTGAGGTTCAATTCCTCGCCGACCTTGTTGCGGGCCAGCCCTGAAAACTTCCAGAACTTGTCGGGATCGCCGGCGACGAAGAAGGCGGCATCGCCCTCCTTGGTGCCGATCTGCGCGCGGATCGCAGCAGTGCGCTCGGGCCCGATGTTGTTCGCGAGCGGACCGGCACCCTCGCCGCCCTCGCGCCACATGATGTAGCCGAGGCCCGGCTGGCCTTCGCCCTGCGCCCATGAATTCATGCGGTCGCAGAAGGCACGGCTGCCGCCGCCCGGCGCGGGCATCGCCCAGACCTGATTCTTGGGGTCTTCGAGCATGCGCGCAAACACCTTGAAACCCGAGCCGCGAAAATGCTCGGAGACGTCCTGCATCTCGATGGGGTTGCGCAGGTCCGGCTTGTCGCTGCCGTACTTTCGCAGCGACTCGGCGAACGGAATCCGACGCCAGTTCTTGCTCACCGGCTTGCCCTTGGCGAACTCCTCGAACACGCCGGTGATGACAGGCTCCATCACCGCGAAGACGTCTTCCTGCGTGACAAAGCTCATCTCGACGTCGAGCTGGTAGAACTCGCCGGGCAGACGGTCGGCACGCGGGTCCTCGTCGCGGAAACAGGGCGCGATCTGGAAGTAGCGGTCGAAGCCCGACATCATCAAGAGCTGCTTGTACTGCTGCGGCGCCTGCGGCAGCGCGTAGAATTTTCCCGGATGGATGCGCGAGGGCACCAGGAAGTCGCGCGCGCCTTCCGGCGAGGACGCGGTCAGGATCGGGGTGTTGAACTCGAAGAAGCCTTGCCCCTCCATGCGCCGGCGCATCGACTTGATGATCTCGACGCGCGTCATGATGTTCTGATGCAGCTTCTCGCGGCGCAAATCGAGGAAGCGGTACTTCAGGCGGATGTCTTCGGGATATTCCTGCTCGCCGAACACCGGCAGCGGCAGGTCGCCGGCCGGGCCCAGAACTTCGATCTCGCTGACATAGATCTCGATCTTGCCGGTCGGCAGATCGTCATTGTCGGTGCCTTCGGGGCGACGACGGGCCTTGCCGTCCATCCGTACCACGAATTCCGAGCGCAGCTTTTCAGCCTGCGAGAACGCCGGCGAGTCCGGGTCGACCACGCATTGGGTCAGGCCGTAATGGTCGCGCAGGTCGATGAACAGCACGCCGCCATGGTCGCGAACGCGATGGACCCAGCCTGAAAGGCGGACCGTCTCGCCGATGTTATTCTCGCGGAGCGCGCCGCATGTATGTGACCGGTAGCGATGCATGGTCGTCCCAAAATCAATGTCGGAGGATCGAATCGGACCTGCCGAAAACGGCCGGTCCAAAGTTGCGGCAGGGTTTACCCGACGAGGCCCAAGGCGGCAACCAAGGGAACGCCCTGTTTTCGGCTGGAAGTGCCCATTTCTGGCCAATCTGGGCTCAAGCCTTTGCCATCAGGCGTTCCACGCCTATCTTGAGGCCATGACGGTTCATTTCCCCTTCCAGAACTCCTATTCGACGCTGCCGGACAGCTTCTTCGCCCGGGTCGCACCGACGCCGGTGGCAGCGCCCCGGCTGATCAAGCTGAACCGGCCGCTGGCGCTCCAGCTCGGACTCGACCCTGATGTCTTGGAGACGCCGGAGGGCGCCGAGATCCTGGCCGGCAAGACGGTTCCCGCAGGCGCCGATCCCATCGCCATGGCCTATGCCGGCCACCAGTTCGGGCAATTCGTCCCACAGCTCGGCGACGGCCGGGCGGTCCTGCTCGGCGAGGTCATCGACAAAGACGGCATCCGCCGCGACATCCAGCTCAAGGGCTCGGGCCCCACCCCGTTTTCCCGCCGCGGCGATGGCCGCGCCGCGCTCGGGCCGGTGCTGCGCGAATACATCGTCAGCGAGGCGATGTTCGCGCTGGGCATTCCGACCACCCGCTCGCTCGCCGCCGTCGTCACCGGCGAGCACGTCATTCGCGAGACCGCGCTGCCCGGCGCGGTGCTGACCCGCGTGGCCTCGAGCCACATCCGCGTCGGCACCTTCCAGTTCTTTGCCGTCCGCCGCGATACCGACGCGATCCGCCAGCTCGCCGACCACGTCCTCGCCAGGCACTATCCGGAGCTGCTTGGCGTCGATAGGCCCTACCACGCGCTGCTCGCCGGTGTCGTCGCGCGCCAGGCCGACCTCGTCGCGCGCTGGCTGCTGGTCGGCTTCATCCACGGCGTGATGAACACCGACAACAGCTCCGTCTCCGGCGAGACCATCGATTACGGTCCGTGCGCCTTCATGGACGCCTATAATCCCGCGCAGGTGTTTTCCTCGATCGACGAGATGGGCCGCTATGCCTATGCCAACCAGCCGCGCATCGCGTTGTGGAATCTGACCCGACTGGCCGAATGCCTGTTGCCGCTGTTTGGTGAAGAGCAGGAAAAGGCGATCGAGCAGGCGCAGGAGATCCTTGGCGCATTTCCGGACACCTTCAGCAAAGCCTATCAGGCAGGCCTGCGCCGGAAGATCGGGCTATTCACCGAGCGCGACGGCGACGAGGCGCTGATCCAGGACCTGCTGGATGCGATGGCGAAGAACCAGGCTGATTTCACCCTCACCTTCCGCAAGCTGGGCGACGCCGCAGGCAGTCTCGTTGCGGATGCCGCGCGCGCACAGTTCACGGACCCCACAGCCTTCGACGAGTGGGCCAGGCGCTGGCACGAGCGCACGGCTCTGGAGCCGCAGTCTGCAACCGAGCGGCAAGCCGCCATGCACGCCGTCAACCCGATGTTCATTCCCCGCAACCACCGCGTCGAAGCCGTGATCCAGGCGGCGGTGAATGATGACTACGCGCCGTTCGAGGAATTGGTGAAGGTGCTGGCCAAGCCCTACGAGGACCAGCCCGAGTACGCGGCCTACGCCGATCCGCCGCTGCCGGACCAACGGGTGTTGCAGACGTTCTGCGGGACGTGAGGACGTTCAATTCGTAGGGTGGATCAGATTAGCCGAAGGCGTAACCTATGATGCGGGGGCGTGTCCGGCCGTGGCTGTTTCCAAACAGACCGGCCTCTACGCGAGATCATGCCTTCAGGCAGGCTGAGGCTCGACGATCTCGAGCCGATCGCCGATGCCGCCGCGGTCGTGACGTGATCGTGGGCCTCAAATCCCGTTAACCCCGCGTCCACCATCCGGCCCGGCCCGCCGCCGGTAACCACGAGAATTAACAGACCCTCAATTCGCCCCGGACAAGTTTAGCAATGTTTCCGAGGGGTTTTGCCATGGATCTGTTGGTTTTCGAGTTCCTGGGACTGGCGCTGGTCGCCATGTGCGTGGTCGTGGTGGCACTGCCTTGCGCCCGAAAACCCTCGCGGCGGGTCCGCTACGAATAGGATTATCGTCGGAAAATGCGATTCCGGCCCAAATGCAAGGCTCGAATTCGCTTAGAGCCCCTTGACATCACAGCGCTTTCGGCAGAACGGCTGATGGACTTGTCATGGGCCGTTCATGGATTTGATTACCACCACCGCTGACCTTGCGGCTGCCTGCAGCCGGCTGGCCAAGCACCCCGTCATAACAGTCGATACCGAGTTCCTGCGCGAGACCACCTATTACCCGCTGCTGTGCGTGGTGCAGATGGCCAGCGCCGAGGAAGCGATCGTCATCGACACCCTGGCCGAGGGCATCGACCTCAAGCCGTTCTTCGAGCTGATGGCCAACGAGGGCGTGCTGAAGGTGTTCCACGCCGCCCGCCAGGACATCGAGATCATCTGGCACCAGGCCAACATCATTCCGCACCCGGTGTTCGACACCCAGGTCGCGGCCATGGTGCTCGGCTACGGCGACAGCATCGCCTACGACGCGCTGGTCGAGAAGGTCGCCGGCCACCGGCCCGACAAGACCCACCGCTTTACCGACTGGTCGCGCCGGCCGCTGACCAAGGAGCAGATGCATTACGCCGTGTCCGACGTCACGCATCTGCGTGACGTGTTCGCCGCGCTCGATGCCGATCTGAAGAAGCGCCGCCGCAGCGAGTGGGTCTCCATCGAGATGGAGGTCCTGACCTCGCCGAAGACCTACGACTTCCACCCCGAACGCGCCTGGGAACGGCTCAAGACGCGGGTGCGCAAGCCCAAGGACCTTGCGGTCCTGATGGAGGTCGCCGCCTGGCGCGAGCAGGAGGCGCAGAGCCGCGACGTGCCGCGCGGCCGCGTGCTGCGCGACGAGGCCGTCAGCGACATCGCGACCCACGCGCCGAACACGATCGAAAAGCTCGCAAACTTGCGCTCCGTGCCGAAGGGTTTCGAGAAATCAAAATGGGGCGCGGACATCGTCGCCGCGGTCGAGCGCGGGCTGGCGCGGGATCCCGCCACGCTGCCGAAGCTGGAGAAGCCGCGCAACAATAACAATGGCGCCGCGATCGTGGAGCTATTGAAGGTGCTGCTGCGGATGACCGCGGAGCGCCATGCGGTCGCCAGCAAGGTGATTGCGACCGTCGACGATCTCGAGGAGATCGCGGCCAGCGACGAGGCCGACGTGCCGGCGCTACGCGGCTGGCGCCGCGAACTGTTCGGCGAAGCCGCACTGAAACTGAAGCGCGGCGAGCTGGCGCTGGCGGTCGAGAAAGGCCGCGTGATCGGGGGTTCAGCGGGCGGAATAGGCAAGTCGCTAACTGCGAACGCGAAAACAGTATTGCACCGTCATCCTGAGGTGCGAGGCGCGCGGTGCGAAGCATCGCACGGGGAGCCTCGAAGGATGCACGGCCCCGCTGCCGCAGTCGGGCCGTCGCCCTTCGAGGCTCGCCAAAGGGGCGAGCACCTCCAGCGACAACGGCTTCGCCGTTGCGCGGGGGTGACGGTGTCAGACCGAACGCCGTGCGAAGCGAGAGCCTACGCCGGCGTCAGTTTCGCCACTTCCGGCTTCATGTCATCCAGCACGCCTGAGATCGCCGCGATCAGCTCGTCGATCTGGGCCTTGGTGACGATCAGCGGCGGGCAGATGGCGATGGCGTCCAGCATGTTACGCGAAATGACGCCGCGCTCTTGCAGCATGCGGCTGGCCATGCCGCCAACGGCGCCGGGCGTCGCCGCTGCGGTCTTGCGCCCCTTATCCAGTACCAATTCGATCGCAGCGATCATGCCGACGCCGCGGACCTCGCCGACCAGCGGATGGCTGGCGAGTTCACGCAGCTTGGCTTGCATGTAGCCGCCGAGCTCGGCGGCATGGGCGACCAGGCCGCGCTCCTCGATGATCTTCAGATTCTCCAGCGCAATCGCCGAGCCGACCGGATGACCGCCCGCGGTAAAGCCGTGGCCGAGCACGCCGATCTTGTTGCTCTCGTCCGCGATCGGCTCGAACATGCGCTCGTTCAGCAGAATCGCCGACAGCGGGAAATAGCTCGAGGTGATCTGCTTGGAGACCACGATCGCGTCAGGCTTGATGCCATAGGTCTCGCAGCCGAACATCTTGCCGGTGCGGCCAAAACCGCAGATCACCTCGTCGGCGACCAGCAGGATGTCGTACTTGTTCAAAACCTTCTGGATCTTGTCCCAATAGGTCGCCGGCGGCACGATGACGCCGCCCGCCCCCATCACCGGCTCGCCGAAGAAGGCCGCGATCGTGTCCGGGCCTTCCTTCTGGATCAGCGCATCGAGCTCCTCGGCCCGCCGTGTCGCGAAGGCTTCCTCGCTCTCGCCGGGCGCGCCGTCCTTGTAGAAATGCGGCGAGCCCGTGTGCAGGATGTTTGGCAGCGGCAGGTCGAATGAGCGGTGGTTGTTCGGCAGCCCGGTCAGGCTGGCGGACGCGATGGTGACGCCGTGATAGGCGCGCATCCGGCTTATCACCTTCTTGCGCTGTGGCTGGCCAAGCGCGTTGGAGCGGTAGGCGATCAGCTTCAGGACAGTGTCGTTCGCCTCCGAGCCGGAATTGGTGAAGAACACCTTGCTCATGGGCACCGGCGCTAGCGCCACCAGCTTCTCGGCGAGATCGATCGAGGGCCCGTGCGATTTGGCGGAGAACGTATGGTAGAACGGCAGCGCCAGCATCTGCTTGTGCGCGGCCTCGACCAGCCGCCTCTCGTTGAAGCCGAGCCCGACGCTCCACAGGCCTGCCATCGCCTCGAAATAGCGCTTGCCCGACGCGTCGAACACGTAAGGACCCTCGCCGCGTTCGATCACAAGGGGACCGGCCTGCTGATGGGCGCGCGCGTTGGTGTAGGAATGAAGCTGGTAGGCCACATCCCGGGCCTCTTGCGAATTGGGCAGCATGGACATTTGCGAGAATCCTTGAAAGCGTCACGTCGCCGGCGCGGCCAGGGTCATCACCCGATGATCCAGTTACTTGGCTATTGCGGCAACGCAAAACTTGCAACGCCAATTCGTCGGCGGCAAGCGCTCAGCAGCGTTGCACAAAGCCGCACATCGGGCAGCTGCACGGGGCAGCTCTCACGCCGCGCCGTCGTCATTCCGATCGCCATCGGCGGCAGTGGCTTCCCGCACTTCCATCAGCGCCATCGAGAGCAGATACACCGTCGTGGACAGACCAAGACGGCGCGCCGCCTCGGCGGCATGCGACAGGTCGCTTGCCAGCTCCTTGAGCTGATCTCCCCGTGACAATGTCCCACTCCATCCGCCGATCGCGGCCGCCTACACCGCAACGGCGCCGCTGGCTCTGATCAGTTCGGCGCTGGACTGGATTGTAGCAAAATTTCCGATCACATTCACTACCGCATGCTTGTAGGTGGCGGCGTCGCCAGTTCCCGGCTGCCGGCAGGCCACCGCATCGGCGGCCACCTGGTAGCGATGGCTGCGGTGAAACCCGTCGACAGCGGTGGCCAGGATGGTTTCGTCCAGGGAAAAGCCTGCGAGCACGCAACGCACATTGCGGATATTGGACATGTAGTCCACGAACCGCGACGAACTGTAGGCCGACGGCAGCGGGTGCTCGAACGTCATTTCTCCCGGCCGCGGCTTCGCGTCCACGATCCAATCGGTCAGCCTGGATGCCGGATTGAACCAGGCTGCCTGAGCGATGCGCTTCAAATGCATCACCGGCCAGAGATTGCCGCGCCACACCGTCAGCAGTTCCAGGCAGCGCGCCGTCGCAACCTCGCCGTCGAGGATAACGTGGCGACGTCCAGGGGTCAGATATTCGACCTGGAGATCCGCGGAGACCAGGATTGGCGGATCGTCGGTGATGGAAGCCAGCATGATCTTGCGCGCAGCTGCACTGGTTCAACGGCCAGCGAGCGCGACGTCCCGCAGCGGCGACGTCACGGCTCGTCCAGCCGAGGCGTCGAGCACGCCCGGCCGGTCCCAATCGCCCTCGGGACGGATGATCACATAGGGATCGCTGTCCAGCGTAATCGCGTCCGGACCCGGTTCGATCTCCAGCAGCATCTCCGTGTAGGAGAAGTCGGAGAAGGTGACCTTGCGATTGTGGCCGAGCGGCTTGGCGCCGAAATGGGCCCAGAAATCGACCAGGCGGTCCTGCGCCTGGCCGTAGATCTTGCGAAAGCCCTTGCGCTTCACATAGTCGACGCTCGCCTGCACCAGTTTGAACGAGACGCGCGAGCGCCGATATTGATGCCGCACCGCAAGCCGTTCCACCTTGGCGAAATCGCCGAAGAACCGCACCCGCAGACAGCCGGCAGGCTCGTTGCCGACATAGCCGATGAAATGCGCGGCGACCATGTCGTTGCCGTCGAACTCCTCATCGAACGGGCAATCCTGCTCGGCGAGATAGACGGCTGAGCGGATCGAGGTGACCAGCATGAGATCGCTGAGATCGCGTGCGAGGCGAATGGTGATGGCGCGGGAGTCGGGCTTCGCGAGAGGAATCCTAGTACCGTGCATCTGCAAAACTCCTTGCTTGGATGACCGCGCCGGGCATGCGCATGGGTTGTCGATGCCAGGGGCGCTCGTAGCACCAGAGGTCGGGTTGGAAGCTCGGAACAGGCTCGAAGCCGGTCGCCTTCATGATGTCGCGTCCGGCCACGGTTGACGGCTGCGCATAGCAATCCGCGTTACGAAACCTTAGCTGTCTTAGATGAGCCGCGGCCTTGCCGAGACCGGCGACGCCGCGCCCTGTCGCCGCGATCGCCCAGATGTAGATGGCAGAAACGTCCTCCTTCGCAGAAGCGAGATGGCGCGTTTCCGGCGCGGTGAGACAGATCTCGTCGAGCAGCAGCGCATCGTGGCCGCGTTCGTTCAGAAACAGGAAGGCCATGCCGCCGACGAGGTTGCCCTTCCGGCTGAAAGTCAGGATGCTCTCGGGATCGAAGGTGAAGTATCTTGCAAGCTCAGCCGTCCCGATCCGAACGCCCGGCACCAGCCGGTGCGCCATCTGCGAAAGCGCGGCAATTTCGGAAAATTGGGCGCAACGGACCTCGACATCCGGACTGAGCGGCAGCGCGTCGAAATCATGCCTTGCGGCAAACGAGCCCCTTTCCATACCCATGTCACCCCTTTATCGTCCGCGGCTTTCGTGCCCCGCTATCGCGAAGAGCTTAGCGGCTGGGGATCAGGAGTATGCAGCAGTTATTGCACCGGGGTGCTGCTATGATGCAGCACCGTGAAGAAGCCCTGGATGCGTCCTGGGACGATTTGAAATTATTTTTAGCTTGCGCAAAATATAAAAGCTTCCGCAACGCCGCTGAGGAGCTCGGGCTCACCTCCACCACCCTGATGCGCAGGATCGACCGGCTCGAAGAGAGCATCGACTGCAAGCTGTTCCTGCGCGACCAGAGCGGGCTCACGCTCAGCGACGAAGGCAGCGCCATGATCGCCGACGTGGCACTGATGGAGCGTCATGCTTTCAACGTCCTCCGGCGTGCCTCGCGATCGTCGAACGACATGTCAGGCACCGTGCGCGTCGCGGTGACGGAAGGCCCCGGCAATTTCTGGATCCTGCCGCGACTGATCGACTTCCAGAAGACCTATCGCAAGATCACCGTCGACCTGCGCTGCGCGATGGAGCAGGCCGACGTCGCGCGGCTCGAATCCGATATCGCGATCCAGCTCGAGCCGCCGACCAATCCGGATCTGATCATCGCCAAGCTCGGCCGTCTGCACATCTATCCGTTCGTCTCCAAGGAGTACGAAAACCTCTACGGCGTCCCGGCGGGCCTGGCCGAGCTGAAGAACCACCGCATCATCAAGCAGAACGCGCCGCAGGTCGATGACGGCGCCTACGCCCGCGTGCTCGGACTGAAGTCGCTCGAGGGCATCGTCGGGATCAAGACCAACTCGTCGGTCGGCGTGCTCTATGCAGTGGAGCGCGGCGCCGGCATCGGGTTCCTGCCGACGGTCTCGATCGCGCTCGGCGCCCCGCTCGTTGCCGTCGATCTCGGCGTCAGCCACCACGCCGATCTCTGGCTCACCTATCACAAGGAGTTCCGCACCTCCGAGCGCCACAAGATCGTGGTCGACTGGCTGAAGAAAATCTTCGATCCCAAGATGCATCCCTGTTTCCGCGACGAGTTCATCCACCCGAACGCGCTGGTGCCGATGATGACGGCCGCGCGCGAAGGCTTTGGATTGACGGGATATATCGCGGCAACGCCGACCTGAAGCTTGGGCATGACCTTTTCAAACAACCGCTCCGCACTTTTCCGGATCATGCTCTGGGCGGATGCAGGCAGGCTGCTTCGCCTCACCACCGATATTCGAAGCCGAGCGTGCCCTGGTGCGACGTCAGCTCGTTGCGGAACTTGCCGTCGTAATTGATGTAGAGCCGCGCAGTGTTGGTCAGGCTGAGCGAGGCCGAGGCGCCGGCATCCATGCCGTAGCGGCTCTCGCCGATGCCGGGCACGACAATGCTCTGGGTCCCGAGGCTCACCTGCACCGATCCCAGGTTCTGATAAAAATTGTCGACGAACTTGCCGTAGGCGGACAGGTCCAGGATCTTCTGCTCGAAGATGAAGTAGCGCCCGATCTCGGCCCCGATCATGACGCGCGCGCGTGAGAGCGCCGTCGAGCCGACATTGAGGGGATCGAGGCCGCCGGCCTCCTGGAACGCGGCGCTGGTGGCGCGGACATATTCCAGCGCCCCCTTGGGCACGATGCGCATCTGGTCCTGAGTCCAGTAGTAGCTGATCTCGGTCAGCGCGCCGTCGATTGCGGCGCCATAACCCGCGGTCGCAAAACCCAGGCCGGTATCCCGGCCGGAACGGACCTTGCCGAAACCGTGCACCACCGCGAAAGCCCAGGTCCATGGGCCCTTGTCGACGGAGCCGTTGAAGCCGAGCTGCGTCAGGTCCAGTGTCGCGGACTGAAGCGCGAGCGGCACGTCGATGTCGGTGTGGCTCTGGTCGACGGAGAAGCCGATATTGACACCCGGCGCGAGCCGCGCGCCAAAGCCCGCGACACCGCCAACCGTCTTGCGCTTGTCGCCGACGAAATCGCCCTGTGCATCGGTCCGGACCGAGATGCCGTAGCCCTCGAACCAGGCGCGGTAGCGCGGATCCTCCGTGGCCGTCGACGCGCCGCCGCCGCCCTGATTGGTCCGAAACGCCCGGTTGACGCCGCCAGATGCCTGGTTGCCGAGCCGCTCCAGGAAATTCGAGCCGAGATCGAGCGCGCTGTTGCCGGCCGACTGGTCGTAATTGGTCGAGGTCGGCATAGGAACCGGAGTCGGTGACGGCAATGGGGTTGGGGTCGGCGTGGGCGTCGGACTTTGCGCCAAGCCGGGCGTCGCGGCCAACATCATCACGACGAACGTACAGGCCATGGCGATCGCCGTCGCAATCCGGCGGAAGCGATCCAGTCCGATCGTCTGCCGTGTCCTGGAGAGCTGCGAGGTGCAGCACATGACGACCTTCCCGAAGCGAGTGGCGGAGCGCTGGAATGCAACACAAGCTGCGGCGCGTGCGGCGATTTGTTCCGAACTGTCACGGAGGGTCAACGGGTTGGCACGCTATGGCCGAGGCTATTGCCCGGGATTGTGGTTCCACGGCCACAGGTCGCAAATTGCAATCCTGTTCGCCCGGCCCTGGCCTGAAATTCGCGCACGGCTTGCTAACGCGCGATTTTCATGTTGCAATATCGGACACAATCGGAATTGGCGCTCGGCTGTGCGTTTCGCGACATTGAGATTCAAGACTCGAACAGACTTCCGGAAGCCCGTTTGTGGCGTGGCACGCGAAAAAAGCGGCCGCGTCTTTTTTGTATCTAGCGGAGGAGACTGAGGATGCCGCAAAAGGGCACCGTCAAATGGTTCAACCCGACCAAGGGCTATGGGTTCATCAAGCCGAACGGCAGCGACAAGGACGTGTTCGTCCATATCTCCGCCGTCGAGCGTGCGGGACTTTCCACCCTCAACGAAAACCAAGCGGTTGAATACGACCTCGTGGAGAACCGCGGCAAAGCATCCGCGGAGAACCTCAAGGTTTCCTGATTTCTCTCGATTTTGCGCGAGAGATCATGACGTTGCCCCCGGCTCCGCCGGGGGTTTTTATTTATGACGACGAAACGCGACAGCGCTTCAATTCGCCACCGGCGCAATCAAAAAATTCTCCGACGGCCCGCCGCCCGCCGTCTTGCAGACGTCGCCCTCGATCCGGATCTTGCCGGCCGCGAGCAGCCGCAGCGCCTCAGGATAGATGCGGTGCTCGATCTCAAGGATGCGCTCCGACAGCGTGGCCCCGGTATCGTGGTCGCTCACAGGCACCGCGCCCTGCATCACGATGGGACCGGCGTCGGTCTCGGGGATCACGAAGTGCACCGTCGCACCAGACAGCTTGACGCCGGCGCGCAAGGCCTGGCCGTGCGGGTCGAGACCGGGGAACGACGGCAGCAGCGAGGGATGGATGTTCAGCATCCGCCCGTACCAGGCCTTGGTGAATTCGGCCGTGAACAGGCGCATGAAGCCGCCGAGACAGATCAGCTCGATGCCGTGCTGATCGAGCGCTGCCTGCAGCACCTTCTCGAAGCCGGCGCGGTCCTTGCCGAACGGCTTGCTTTCGATCACCAGCGTCTTCACGCCGCGCGCTTTGGCTGTTTCCAGCCCCAGCGCATCGGCCTTGTTCGAGATGACCAGGGAAATCTCCGCCGGAAAATCCGGTGCAGCCGCGCCCTTGATCAGCGCGGCCATGTTGGAGCCGCGCCCCGATATCAGGATGGCAACGCGGCGCTTCATCACAGCGCCAGGTCGAGGTGGCCGTTATAGACGACGCGGTGCTCGCCTTCGGCCGGGATCACGGTGCCGAGCTGTGCCACGGTCTCACCAGCCTCAGTGAAGACCTGCATGACCTCGTTCACCTTGTCCGGCTCGACGATCGCGATCATGCCGATCCCGCAATTGAAGGTCCGCAGCATTTCGAGCTCGGCGATGCCGGCTTGAGCTGCCAGCCATCTGAACACCGGCAGCACCGGAAGGCGCGCCAGGTCGATACCGACGCCGAGATGGTTCGGCAGCACGCGCGGAATGTTGTCCGTGAAGCCGCCGCCGGTGATATGGGCAAGCCCCTTCACCGCACCGGTCTCGCGGATCGCGCGCAGGCAGGATTTGACGTAGAGCCGCGTCGGCGTCAGCAACGCGCCGCCGAGCGTCATGACGGGCGAGAACGGCGCCTGCGCCTCGAAGCCGAGGCCGGATTGTTCCACAATTTTGCGCACCAGCGAGAAACCGTTGGAGTGCACGCCCGACGAGGCGAGCCCGATCACGGCATCGCCGGCGGCGATGTCCTTGCGCGGCAACAGCGTGCCACGCTCCGCGGCGCCGACGGCAAAGCCGCCGAGATCGTAATCGCCGTCCTTGTAGAGGCCGGGCATCTCGGCCGTCTCGCCGCCGATCAGGGCGCAACCGGATTCGCGGCAGCCTTCGGCGACACCGGCGACGATCGAGGCGGTCGCCTCCGGATCGAGCTTGCCGCAGGCAAAATAATCCAGGAAGAACAGCGGCTCGGCGCCCTGCACCACAAGGTCGTTGACGCTCATGGCGACAAGGTCGATGCCGATCCCGCCATGCAGGCCGGTCTCGATCGCGATCTTGACCTTGGTGCCGACCCCGTCGGTCGCGGCCACCAGGATGGGGTCCTTGAAGCCGGCCGCCTTGAGGTCGAACAGGCCGCCGAATCCGCCGATTTCGGCGTCGGCGCCGGGCCGAGCGGTGGCGCGCACCATCGGCTTGATCAGGTCGACCAGGCGGTTGCCCGCGTCGATATCGACGCCTGAATCGGCGTAAGTGAGGCCGTTTTTGCGGTCGGTCATGCCCGATTTCCAGTGGGTTTGCGGCTGGTTACGTCGAATTCCGGGGACGCGCAATGGCTCGCATGGCGCGCCTTCGTATACTATGTAGAGATATCAACCGGTTCAGCCTCTAAGGGCCGGATTCGAGGTCAGACCGGGTGCCGGGAAGCGCTTTCGTGAGTATTCCGAATATCATTACCCTGGGCCGCATCATGCTGGTCCCGATCATCGTCTGGGCCATCGTGTCGAGCCAAATGGAGGTGGCGTTCGCCGTCTTCCTGATCGCGGGTATCAGCGACGCGGTCGACGGCTTCCTTGCCAAGCGCTTCAACATGACGAGCGAGCTCGGCGCCTTGCTCGACCCGCTCGCCGACAAGGCGCTGCTGGTCTCGATCTACATGGCCCTGGGCATCTGGGGTGCGATTCCGCGCTGGATCGTCATCCTGGTGGTCTCGCGCGACATCATGATCGTCGCCGCCGTGATCGTTTCGTGGCTGTTCGACCGCCCTGTCGAGATGAAGCCCTCGAGGGTATCCAAGCTCAACACTGTGGCCCAGGTGGCATTCGCGGCGCTGGTGCTGGCCGCCCTCGCCTTCGGCTTCAAGCCCGGTCCTTATGATATAATCCTGATGGGCCTCGTCACGGTCTTCACGCTCTCCTCGGTGTCGCTCTATCTCGTCGAGTGGTTGCGGCACATGAGTACGATCGAAGCCAAGTAGTACTTATCAAGTAGCACTATCGAGGCCAAATGAGTTGGGATGCGGCCCCGCAAAAGGCCAACTCCGCTCGATTAAGTCGCATCTCCTCAAACGAAGCCGGCACGCCGGCACGGAGCAAAGCAAGCGTGCCAGGCCGCGTTCATCCCCGACAATTGGCGTTTTCGCTTCCGCATGCGGAGAGCCTGAGCCGGGACAATTTCCTCGAAGGCCCCGCCAACGCCGCCGGTGTTGCCCTCATCGACGCCTGGCCGGAATGGCCGAACCGGATCATGTGGCTGGCCGGCCCGGAAGGGAGCGGCAAGAGCCATCTCGCCGCGATCTGGTCCGAGGCTTCGGGCGCCCGTTCGACCACCGCCAATGCGCTGACCGCCGAAGCCGTCCCGGGTGCGCTCGTCACCGGCGCGCTGGTGGTCGAGGATCCCAAGGTCAGGGAATTTGACGAGCGCGCCTTGTTCCATCTGATGAACCTGGCCCGCGAGGACGACGCCTACGTCCTCTTCACCGGGCGCCAGATGCCGGCATCGCTCAAGATCGAGCTGCCCGACCTGCGCTCGCGGCTGCGCGCCGTGCCTGTCATCGCGCTGCTGCCGCCTGACGACCAGCTCTTCCGCGGCCTGATCGTCAAATTCTGCGCCGACCGCCAGCTCGCCGTGGACGAGAGCGTGGTCAGCTACCTCGCTACCCGCCTGGAGCGGTCCTCGGCCGCCGCCCGGCAGGCCGTGGAGCTGCTGGACAGCGAGGCCCTGCGCCTCGGCCGTCCCGTCACCCGGGCCCTGGCCGCCGAGCTCTTGCGGGATGTCTGACCAAGGCGGCTTGACGCGGCCCGGCAGCGGAACATCAATGTCATCGAAACGTCATCGCTCTAACACATGCTCCCGACGGTTTTGCGCATAAGCCGCAAATTTGGGCGAACTGGATGGATCGATTTCTAATGGACTCTGCGCAAGCTGTTGAAATTAAAGAAAAAGATCCGGAAGCCGAGGGCCATCCGGCGATCGCATCCAGCCCCGAGCGGTTCATCAATCGCGAGCTCTCCTGGCTGCACTTCAACCGCCGCGTCCTGGAGGAATCGGTCAATGCCAGCCACCCCATGCTGGAGCGGGTGCGATTCCTGTCGATTTCAGCGAATAATCTCGACGAGTTCTTCATGGTCCGCGTCGCCGGCATCAAGGCCCAGGTGCGCGAGGGCATTGCCGAACGCAGCCCCGACGGCCTGACGCCGTCCGAGCAGCTCGCGCTTATCAACCGGACCGTCTCGCAACTGGCCTCCGACCAGCAGGCGATCTGGCGCGACCTGCGCGGCACGTTGGCCAACGAGGGCATCGTTCTGGTCGAGGGCAAGGAGGTCACCAAGGCGGAGCGAACCTGGGTCGAGGACTACTTCCTCAGCAATGTGTTTCCGCTGCTGACACCGCTCGCGATCGACCCGGCCCACCCCTTCCCGTTCATTCCGAGCCTCGGCTTCACCATCGCGCTCCAGCTCACGCGCGCCGCCGACGGCAAGCAGATGAACGCGCTGATCCGCATGCCCGGCAAGATCGACCGCTTCATCCGCCTACCGGCTGACGGCAAGGTCGTCCGGCTGATCTCGCTGGAGCAGGCCACCGCGCTGTTCATCAACCGCCTGTTCCCCGGCTACAATCTTCAAGGCCAGGGCGCTTTCCGCATCATCCGCGACTCCGAGCTCGAGATCGAGGAAGAGGCCGAGGATCTCGTCCGCCTATTCGAGACCGCGCTGAAGCGCCGCCGCCGCGGGTCGGTGATCCGGCTCGAGATCGACGCCAAGATGCCGGAGCAGCTGCGCAGCTTCGTGCAGCATGCGCTATCGGCCGCCGACGACGAGGTGTTGCTGGTCGACGGCGTACTGGCCATGAACGAGCTCTCGCAGCTCACCCGCCTCGACCGGCCCGATCTCGAATTCACCCCTTACGTCCCGCGCCATCCCGAGCGCGTGCGCGAGCACGGCGGCGACATCTTCGCGGCGATCCGGCAGAAGGACCTCGTCGTCCATCATCCCTACGAATCCTTCGACGTGGTGGTGCAGTTTCTCCAGCAGGCGACGCGCGACCCCGACGTCGTCGCCATCAAGCAGACGCTCTACCGCACCTCCAGCAACTCGCCGATCGTGCGCGCGCTTGTGGAAGCCGCCGAAGCCGGCAAATCCGTCACCGCGCTGATCGAGCTGAAGGCGCGCTTCGACGAAGAGGCCAACATCCGCTGGGCGCGCGATCTCGAACGCGCCGGCGTCCAGGTCGTCTATGGCTTCCTCGAACTGAAGACGCACGCGAAGCTGTCGATGGTGGTGCGCCGCGAGGGCGGCAGCCTGACAACCTACGTCCACACCGGCACCGGCAATTACCACCCGGTGACCGCGCGCATCTACACCGACCTCTCCTACTTCACCTCGGAGCCGACCATCGGCCGCGACGCTGCGCGCGTGTTCAACTTCATCACCGGCTATGCGGCGCCGAGCGATCTGGAAAAGATGGCGGTGTCGCCGCTGACCTTGCGCAAACGCATCATCGAGCACATCCAGGGCGAGACCGCGCACACGCGGCACGGCCGGCCCGGTGCGGTCTGGATGAAGATGAACGCGCTGGTCGACCCCGACATCATCGACGCACTCTACGAGGCCTCACAGGCGGGCGTGCAGGTCGAGCTCGTGGTGCGCGGCATCTGTTGCCTGCGGCCCGGCATCCCCGGCCTGTCGGAGAACATCCGCGTCAAGTCGATCATCGGACGCTTCCTGGAACACGGCCGAATCTACTGCTTCGGCATGGGCCAGGGCCTGCCGAGCGCGAAAGCGGCTGTGTATATCTCCTCGGCCGACATGATGCCGCGCAACCTCGACCGCCGCGTCGAGGTGCTGTGTCCGCTGCAAAATCCCACGGTGCATCAGCAGGTTCTCGAACAGATCATGGTCGCGAATCTCAAGGACAACGAGCAGAGCTGGCAGTTGTTGCCGGACGGGTCCTCAACGCGTATGAAGACCGCGAAGGGCGAGGAGCCTTTCAACGCTCACAACTACTTCATGACAAATCCGAGTCTGTCTGGCCGTGGTAAGTCGCTCAAGGAATCCTCGCCGCGCCGCCTCACGCGCCGTAATGAACGTCATCAATCCTGATCCCGGATCTCTGACGTGAAGCGGCCGCGCAAGCGCGGCTCGAGCGTCGCGGTCATCGATATCGGCTCCAACTCGGTCCGCCTCGTCGTGTACGAGGGACTGGCGCGGAGCCTCATTCCGATCTTCAACGAGAAGACGCTGTGCGGCCTCGGGCGCGAGGTGCAGAGCACGGGCCTGCTCGCACCCGACGCCGTCGAAAAGGCGCTGACCTCGCTCAAGCGATTCCGTGCGCTGTGCCGGGTGATGCAGGTCGGACGGGTGTTTGCGATTGCGACCGCCGCCTGCCGCGATGCCTCCAACGGCCCCGACTTCATCGCCAAAGCCGAGCGCATCTGCGCCGTGAAGATCGAGATCCTGTCGGGCCCGCGCGAGGCGCGGTTGTCGGCGCTGGGCGTGATCTCCGGCATCCATCACCCCGACGGCATCGTCGGCGATCTCGGCGGCGGTTCGCTCGAACTGATCGACGTGCGCAAGAACAGCGTGCGCAGCGGCGTGACGCTGCCGCTCGGCGGCCTCGCGCTGCAGGATCTCGCGCATAAATCTCTCAAACGCGCCGACCGCATCGTCCGCGAGGCGCTCGACGGGGTGCCGCAACTCAAGGCAGGTAGCGGCCGGAGCTTCTACGCGGTCGGCGGCACCTGGCGCGCGCTCGCGCGCATCCACATCATCCAGAGCGGCTATCCGCTCCAGGTGATGCACGGCTATTCGATTTCGGCTGCCGAGGCGCTCGACTTCTCGCGTCGTCTGCGTCGTCTTGCGGCTGTCGACATGCTCGCCGACATCGAGATCGTCGCGGATGCGCGTCGCCCTCTCCTGACCTATGCAGCGCTGGTGCTCGAGCACATCATCCGCGTGGCGAAGCCGAAGACGATCGTGTTCTCGACCTTCGGCGTGCGCGAGGGCCTGCTGCACGAGAAGCTGTCGGAAACCGAGCGCAACAAGGACGGGCTGATTTGCGCGGCGGAGGAGCTGAACCAGCTGCTGTCGCGTTCGGCGAAGCACGCCCGCGAGCTGATTGCCTGGACCGACCGCCTCGCACGCGTGGTGAAGCTGCACGAGACCGAGGAGGACCGCCGCCTGCGCCACGCCGCGTGCCTGCTGTCCGACATCGGCTGGCGCGTGCATCCCGATCATCGCGGCGAGCAGACGCTGAGCCTGGTCGTCAACGGCAATTTCGGCGCCATCACCCACACCGAACGCGCGTTCGTCGGCCTGTCCGTGTTCTATCGCTACGCCGGCCTGAGTGAAGAGAACCAGCCGCCCGTCGCCATGCAGGAGTTGCTGACGGCGGCGCAGCTTGAACGCGCCCGCCTGCTGGGCGCGGCCTTCCGCGTCGCGCATCTGATCTCGGCGGCGCGTCCGGGCGTCTTGCCCGCGACGCATTTCCGCAGCGTGGGCCGCAAGCTGTTGCTGGTGTTCGAGCATCGCCTTGGCGATCTCGTCGCGGACCGCGTCGGCAGCCGCTTCCGCGCGCTCGCTCGGCTGATCAACCGCGCCGGCTCGATCGTCCGGCGCTAGAGAATTACTCAGCCGAAGCCTTTTACTCAGCCGATGCCTTGGCTACTCCGCCGAAGCCTTGGCGTGGCGCTCGGAGGACTCCAGCGCGGCCGCGCTGAGGCTGCGTCGGCGCCAGATGGTGCCGACGACCAGCACGACGACGACGCCGAGGATCGCGCAAAAATATTCGCCGCCCCCGCCACCATGGGCGAACTGCGGCGGGATGCGCAACGCGCCGAGCATGTTGTCCAGCGAGGCGCCGAACGGACCGTCGAACAGCGTGTGCAGCCGCGGCGCAATGGCGGGATCGGTGGCAATCACTTCGCCTGCGATCCAGCCGAGCAGCGCCGCGCCGGCCCACACCAGAACCGGCAGCTTTGTAAGCAGCGCCATGATCAGCGCCGCACCGGCGACGATCAGCGGCACGCTGATGGCAAGACCGAGCACCAGCAAGGGCACGCTGCCATTGGCGGCGGCGGCCACCGCAATGACGTTGTCCAGACTCATGACGATGTCGGCGACGACGACGATCTGCACGGCCTGCCACAGATGCGACGCCGACTCGACGCCGTCCTCGTCCTCTTGTTCCGGCACCAGCAGTTTGGCCGCAATCACGATCAGCGCGAGACCGCCGACGAGCTTGAGGTACGGCAGCTCCATCAGGCTCGCGACGATGCCCGTGAAGATGATCCGCAGCAGCACCGCTGCGCCGGCACCGAAGATCATGCCCCAGAGCCGATGCCGCGGCTTGAGGCCGCGGCAGGCGAGCGCGATCACCAGCGCATTGTCGCCGGACAAAAGGATGTTGATCCAGATGATCTTGCCGACCGCAACCCAGAAGGTCGGTTCGGCCATCTCGTTGCGAAACTGGGTGAAGAATGCCCCGATCGTAGCGGGATCGAAGATCTGCCAGAGCCAGTTCACACTACGTCCTTTCGCCGTGTCTCTTTAACTTATCGGCTGAGCGATCAGCCGACGATCTCGTTGCCCGAGAAGAACTGCGCGATTTCGATCGCGGCGGTCTCCGGCGCATCCGAACCGTGCGCAGAATTTTCGCCGATCGACTTTGCGTAGAGCTTGCGGATGGTGCCGTCGGCCGCCTTGGACGGATCGGTCGCACCCATCGCATCGCGGTACCTGGCGACGGCGCCCTCGCCTTCCAGCACCTGGACCACCACCGGGCCCGAGGTCATGAATTCCACGAGCTCACCGAAGAACGGCCGCGCCTTGTGGACCGCATAGAACGTCTCGGCCTGTTCCTTGGTCATGCGGATGCGCTTCTGCGCGACGATGCGCAGGCCCGCCTTCTCGATCACGGCGTTAACCGCACCGGTCAGGTTACGCGCGGTGGCGTCGGGCTTGATGATCGAGAAAGTGCGTTCGATGGCCATAATCTTGTCCTTGGGGAAGAATGCGGTGGTTCGGAGTTGCCGGGCTTATATCGGCGCCTTCGCCGGACGGCAAGCGACCGCCCGAATGTCTCACAGGCGCTTCGCCGCAGGAGCGAACGGCCGATTCCAGCATGGCTTACAACAATTTCACCCAGATGAACCCAATCTGAAGCCCCCGTCAGGATTCGGTTCAGCTTCGCCGGCGTAACGTCAGGTCTATCGAAACCGAAACCTGATGATCAGGCAGACCGTTTCGGCGGCCTTTCCATCGACGCGATAGCCCCGCGCCGGCAGTTTTGAGGAGATCACCATGTTGAGGAAACTTTCGCTTGCCGCTGTTGCCGCGGTCGCGCTGGGTGCCGCGCTGGCGCCGACCTCCGCGTCCGCTCACTGGCATGGCGGCTGGGGCAATGGCGGCGGCGGTGGCTGGCATCACGGCTGGGGTGGACCGCGCTTCTATGCCGGCGGCCCCGTCTCCTACGGTTATGGCGGCGGCTGCTATGTGCGGCGGCTGGTCCCGACTCCCTGGGGCCCCCGCTGGCGCCTGACCAATCGCTGCTACTGAGCCCGACAGCACCTTCCCAAAAGGGTACCTAAGCCCCCAGGTACCTTTCAAGCGAAGCCCCGGCGTTCCCCTGCGCCGGGGCTTTGTATTCGGGTTGGGGCATTGCGCCGCTTCATACAATTTTTGCTAGAATGACGGGCAATCTCCGCGAGTGGCGAAACCATTTGGGGGCCAAGGACTTGATACCGTGTCGCTTCTTTGAAAACACGGAACCCTGCGATGGCCGGCCTTTCTGCCAATGACGGCGAACAAATCGATCGGCGCACCAGCCGCTCGATCTCCGATGCCGTGGGCGAACGGCTCCGGCAGAGCCTGCGCCCCGAAGCCAGGCTCCCGACGCACCTCGAGCAGCTCCTCAACGAGCTGAAGCAGCGCGAGCGCGATTCGCACTGACTTCAACCTCACGGAAAAACGGGTTGCGTTTGATCCCGGCTGCGGTGACAAGGCCGCATGCTTGCTATCACCGACCTCTCCATCCGCCTCGCCGGACGCCTTCTGATTGACCAGAGTTCCGTGCAGATCACGCCCGGATCCCGCGTCGGCATGGTCGGTCGCAACGGCACCGGCAAATCGACCCTGTTCAAGGTGATCCGCGGCGAGCTCGCGGCCGAGCACGGCACGGTCACATTGCCGCCCCGCTGGCGCGTCGGCAGCCTCGCGCAGGAAGCCCCGAACGGCCCCGAAAGCCTGATCTCCGTGGTGCTCAAGGCCGACCTCGAACGCGACGCTTTGCTTACCGAGGCCGAGAGCGCGACCGACCCGCACCGGATCGCCGAGATTCAGACCCGGCTGGTGGACATCGACGCGCATTCCGCCCCGTCGCGCGCGGCCGCGATCCTCTCCGGCCTGGGCTTCTCGGCCACCGACCAGCTCCGCCCCTG
Organism: Bradyrhizobium sp. LM2.9; assembly: GCF_054056555.1. Classification (NCBI taxonomy): domain Bacteria; kingdom Pseudomonadati; phylum Pseudomonadota; class Alphaproteobacteria; order Hyphomicrobiales; family Nitrobacteraceae; genus Bradyrhizobium; species Bradyrhizobium sp. LM2.9. Next base: position 1,598,776 of record NZ_JBSRYJ010000002.1, on the reverse strand, counting down.
CGCCGAATTCTCCGGCGGCTGGCGCATGCGCGTTGCGCTCGCCGCAACGCTGTTCGCCGCTCCCGACCTGTTGCTGCTCGACGAGCCCACCAACTATCTCGACCTCGAAGGCACGCTGTGGCTGGAGGATCACCTCGCGCATTATCCGCGCACAGTGATCGTGATCAGCCATGACCGCGATCTCCTCGAAAGCTCGGTCGACCAGATCCTGCATCTGGAGCGCAGCAAGCTCACGCTTTACAAAGGCACCTACTCCTCCTTCGAGGAGCAGCGCGCCATGCGCGAGATGCTCGATGCCAAACAGGTCAAGCGCCAGGAAGCCGAACGCGCGCGCCTGCAAGCCTTCGTCGATCGCTTCAAGGCCAAGGCCTCGAAAGCCCGGCAGGCCCAATCACGCGTCAAAATGCTGGAGCGGCTGAAGCCGATCACGGCGCTGGTCACCCAGGATGTGCGCGAGATCAGCTTTCCGGCGCCCGAGAAAATCCTGTCGCCGCCGATCATCGCCGTCGACAACGCCGCGGTCGGCTACGATCCGGCAACGCCGGTGCTGGGCCGCGTCACCTTGCGGATCGACAATGACGACCGCATTGCGCTGCTCGGCTCCAACGGCAACGGCAAGTCGACACTGGTCAAACTGCTCGCCGGCCGCCTCGCGCCATTCTCGGGCAAGGTGACGCGCGCGGACAAGCTGTCGATCGCCTATTTCGCGCAGCACCAGCTCGACGAATTGAACGAGGACGGCTCCGCCTATGACCACATCCGCAAGCTGATGGGCGGCGAAGCGCCCGAGGCCAAGGTGCGCGCCCGCGCCGGCGCGATCGGTTTTTCCGGCAAGGCGGCCGACACCAAGGTTGGAAAACTGTCGGGCGGCGAGAAGGCGCGGCTTCTGCTGGGACTCGCGACCTTCTTCGGCCCCAACATGATCATCCTGGATGAGCCGACCAACCATCTCGACATCGACAGCCGCGCCGCGCTCGCCGAAGCCATCAACGAATTCCCCGGCGCCGTTATCATGGTCTCGCACGATCGCTATCTGATCGAGGCCTGCGCCGACCGGCTCTGGATCGTCGCCGACCGCACCGTGACCAATTACGACGGCGACCTCGACGAATATCGCCGCCTGGTGCTGTCCGCGCGCAACGGCGAGCCCGCCCCGCGCGAGCGCAGCGCGGCAAGCGAGAAGCCGCAGCGTCCGAGGTCGGACAACCGCGGCCCGCTGAAGAAGCGCATCGCGGAAGCCGAGTCCGAGATCGCCCGCGTCAGCGAGATCATCACCAAGATCGACACGGCGCTCGCGCTCCCCGACATCTTCACCCGCGATCCCAAGCAGGCCGCGCAACTATCAAAGGCACGCGCCAACGCCGCCGACGCGCTGGCGCGCGCCGAGGAGCAGTGGCTGGAGGCGAGCACGCAGTTTGACGAGGCGGCGGGGTAACGTCTTCGCCTACCCGCGCTTGCAGGAAATGGCTCAGTCGGCAAACTGGCCGGTTGCCGTGATCATGGGCGCCCAGCGGTCGTCGGCAGCGGGGTCGGAACTACCGCTCCCGCATGATGTCGTGCCGGTAGCGCTGCAGCGGCGACAACAAATAGCTCAGGATGGTGCGCGAGCCGGTTCTGATCTCCACCGTCACCGCCATGCCCGGCGCCAGGCTGACGAGGCGGTCGTCCACCTGCATCTGCGTGCGATCCAGCGAGATGCGTGCGCTGTAGCTCAGCTCCTGCCCGTTGGGCTCACTGCTGTCGCGCGGCGTCCCGAGCGGGCGGTCGCTTCCGCGCTCCAGCGGACGGTCGTGAATGATGGCATCATGCGAGACGCTCAGCACCCGGCCTTCCAACAAGCCGTAGCGGGTGAAGTTGAAGGTGTCGATCTTGACGGCAGCGCCCTGCCCGGCCTCGACAAAGCCGATATCGCGGTTGGAGATCATCGCCTCGATCTCGAGCCGCGTATCTGATGGCACGATCACCAGCAGCGATTGCGCGGGCGTGACCACGCCGCCGACGGTGTGGATCGCAAGCTGCTGCACGACGCCGTCGACCGGCGACGTCAGTTGCTGAAGCCTCGTCCTCTGCTGCGCCTTGATCAGATCGCGCGCGACGCCGTTGGCTTTCTGCTCGCTCTTGGCGAGTTCGTCGGACAGGTTCTTCCTGTACTCGGCCACGGCCTGGTTATGGGTTTCCCGGATCGCGGCAACGGCGGACTCGGCCTCCTTCAAGCGGCTGCTTTGGACGCGGAGCTCCTCCTGCTGCTCGATCTGGAGCTGAAGGGTCTCGTAGTAGGTCAGCTTCGAGCCGATCTCCTTCTCCATCAGCGTCTTGCGGATCTCGACACGTTGCTGCGTAACGGGGAGCAGCGAGTCGAGCTTATGAATCGTGGCCGCGATCGTCTGATGCTCGGCGTCCTTCTGCGCCTCCTGGCGCGCAAGCGCCGCGAGCTTGGCCCTGTTCTCGCTGACCTGATTGGCGAGAAGCTGCCGCTGCGTCGCGATCAGCATCGGATCGGCGTCCGCGGGCGGGGTCAGATCGGCAGAAGCCTCCTCGCCAGCTGTCAGCGCGGCGCGAAGGCGCGCGATATTGAGCCGTTCAGCCATGAGATCGTCATGAAGACGATCGCGCTCCGCGGCGTTGACGGTCGGATCAAGCTCGATCAGCAAATCGCCTGATTTGACCGCCTGCCCATCCTGCACGTGGATGGCCCGTACCACGCCGGTCTCGAACGGTTGCACCACCTTGCTTCGCCCGCTCGAAACGACCTTCCCGGTTGCGGAAGCGACAATGTCGATCGTGCCCCATGCCGACCATGCGAGCACCGCACAGACAAGCAGCATCAGGGCCATGCCGATGGCGCGGCCGGTTGGCGACGGCGGTGTTTCGGTGATCTCCAACGCCGCCGGCAGGAAGGCGATTTCCTCGGCGCGTCGCTCTTTCGCTTTCCGGAAAGGAACCACCGTCTGCTGCGGCCGAGCAACCGGCACCGCGCTAGCCGACCTCATAGATCCCTCCCTGAAGACGATGCAGCGCCGCGTAACGGCCGCCGGTCTTGATCAAGCCGTCATGCGTGCCGTCCTCGACCAGCCGGCCTCGCTCCAGCGTGAAGATGCGGTCGGCGCCGCGGACGGTGGACAGGCGGTGGGCGATGATCAGGACCGTGCGGCCGCTGGCGATCTCCTTCATGTTGTCGTGGATGATCCGCTCGCTCTCATAGTCGAGCGCGCTGGTCGCCTCGTCGAAGATCAGGATACGCGGATTGGTCACCAGCGCGCGGGCGATCGCGATGCGCTGGCGCTGTCCGCCGGAGAGCGTCGAGCCGCGCTCGCCGACCACCGTGTCGTAGCCCTCAGGAAGCTCTAGAATGAAGTCATGCGCGCCCGCAAGCTTTGCAGCGTCCATGATGCGCGTCATCGGCAGGGTCGGATCGGCCAGCGCGATATTGTCGCGCACCGAGCGGTTGAACAGCATGTTGTCCTGGAGCACCACGCCGATCTGCCGACGCAGCCAGGCCGGGTCGGTCATCACCAGATCCATGCCGTCGATCAGCACGCGGCCGCCTTGCGGCACATAGAGCCGCTGCACCAGTTTTGCAAACGTGCTCTTGCCCGAGCCCGATGATCCCACGATGCCGACGGTTTGGCCTGCCGGAATATCGAACGAGACGTCGTGCAAGATTTCCGGCCCGTCGAGCCTGTACCGAAAGCCCACGTGCTCGAACCTGATATTGCCCCGGAGCGGCGGCAGCCCCGCGCGTGCCGCGGAGTGAGCCGGCTCCGCCGCGCTGTTGAGAATATCGCCGAGCCGCGCGATCGACAGCCGCGCCTGATGAAAATCCTGCCAGACCTGGGCCAGCCGCAGCACCGGGGCCGAAACTCTCCCTGCGAAAATGTTGAAGGCCACGAGCTCACCGACCGTCAATGCGTCCCCGATCACGAGTCGCGCGCCGACATAGAGGATGGCGGCAGTGACGATCTTGCTGACGAATTGCACCAGCTGGCTCGCCGTGTTGCCGAGGCTGGTGACACCAAAACTCGCGGAGACATAGCCGGCGAGTTGCTCTTCCCAGCGGCGCTGCATCTGCGGTTCGACCGCCATTGCCTTCAGCGTTTCGATGCCGCTGACGCTCTCGACCAGGAACGCCTGGTTCTCGGCGCCGCGGCGGAATTTCTCGTCCAGCCTGCGGCGGAACAGCGGCGTCGCCACCGCCGAAATCGCGATGTAGAACGGGAACGATGCCAGCACGATGCAGCTCATCAACGGCGAATAGGCGAACATCACCGCCAGGAACACCGAGGTGAAGAACAGGTCGATGAGAAGCGTCAGCGAGGAGCTGGTGATGAAATTGCGGATGTTCTCGAGCTCGCGGACACGGGCCACGGAATCGCCGACGCGCCGGGCCTGAAACCAGGCCATCGGCAGCGCCAGCAGATGGTGGAACAGGCGCGCGCCGAGCTCGACGTCGATGCGGTTGGTCGTATGCGAGAACAGATAGTTGCGCAGGATTCCGAGCACGGTGTCGAACAGGGAGACGACCACGAGGCCAATGACGAGAACGTCGAGCGTGGACAGCGAACGGTGAACCAGTACCTTGTCGATCACGACCTGGAAGAACAGCGGTGAGACCAATGCAAAGAGCTGGAGGAAGAACGAGGCAGCCACCACCTCGCCGAGCAGTCGCCGGTATTTGCCGATCGCGCCGATGAACCAGGTGATGTCGAAGTGGCGCCCGAGGTCGGATAGCCCGGCGCGCCGCGCCATCAGGATCAACCCGCCGTCCCAGTTCGCGCACAGCTCGTCGCGCTCCATCAATACAGGCCGCTGCACCCCCGGCGACTGCACCAGCACCTTGTCGGGGGAAGCTTTGGCGATGACCATGAAGCTACCGTCACGCAGCATCGCAATCGCAGGCAGCGGGCTGTCCGGCAAACGGCTCCACTGCGTTCGATAGGTTCGTGCTTTCAGTCCGAGAGACCTGGCGCAGCGGACGATGTCCGCTGCGCCGAAGACTGCCGCTCCGGTCCGGTGCCTGAGCTGGTCGCGATCGGCCGCAACGCCCTTCAAATGCAGAAGCGTCAGCAGAGCTTCGAGCCCCGTATCGGCCACGCCAGCGTTCGTCGTCATGAGCGTTCTCCAGGCCGCAGCGGCTAACGTCAGGCGTGCTGCGGCGGAGCGAGCGTCTGGTTTTGGCCAGCGTGCGGATCGGGCAACGGCATCTCGCCGTGGCCGTCACCTGCCGGGACGAAGCTGGCCGCCATGGCCTGGTTGAGCAGCATCGCGGCCGCCATCGCCGCCCCCCGCCCTGAATGACGACGTTGTTTCCGCTGCCGCCATCGAGAACGTCGAAGCCCCCGCCACCGATCAGCACGTCGTCACCCGCGCCGCCCGTAAGCGTGTCGTTGCCTGGGCTGCCGATCAGGATGTCGTCGCCATTGCCGCCGTTGGCAACGAGCTGGATGCCGCCGTGCAAACCGGATGCCGTGATGACGTCGTCCCCATCGAGGCCGTTGATGACGATCCTGTCGCCGGCGCCGGCATCGGTGATGTTGATGTCCTGGCCAAGCCCCGAGACCGTGATGATGCCGTCGTGCTCGGTCACCGTGATGACATCGTTGCCGCCGGTCGCGTTGATGGTCACCGTATCGGCGGCGCCGTCATTGGCGCCGAGGTCGAGATTGACCTCGTTCACGCCGGTCCCGGAGAGGTCATTGACGGTGATGTTGTCGGCACCGCCGAGGGCTTTGAAGTCGACATGTTCGACGCCGTTCAGGTCCATCGCGATGGCGGCAACGTCGCGCGTGAACAGCACCCGGCCACCGTTGGCCGAGATGTTGATGTTCTCGTTGATGTTGGCGCCGTTGAACGCCAGCGTGTCGGTGCCGTTGCCGCCTTCGACGGTGTCGCTGCCGTCGCCGGGATTCCAGACGAAGGTGTCGTCACCCGCGCCAAGACTGGGCACGTCGTTGCCGCGTCCGCCATTGACGATATCATTGCCGGCGCTGCCGGTGATGGTGTCGTTGCCATCGCCGCCGTTGATGTTGAGGCTGAACAGCTGTCCCGCCCTGATCGCGGAAGCATTGATGACGTCGTTGCCGCCTCCGCCGTTGACACTGAACACGTCACCGGAATCCGCGTGCGCGATCGTCACCTGCGCCGCGAGGCCGTTGACCACGATCGATCCGCCGCTGGTGGCCACCGTGATATGATCATCACCGGCGCTGCCGTTCACGGTCACGCGGTCCGCCGCACCGTCGCCACCCTGGCTGCCGGGGCCGGCACTGAGGTCGACGGCAACCTGGGCGATTCCTGTCCCGGTCAGATCGTTGACGGTGATGTTGTCGGCGCCGCCGGCCGCCGCGATCTGCACGCGCTCGATACCGTCGAGATCCATGACGATGGCGGCGACGTCGCGGGTGAGCAGCGCATGGCCGCCGTTTGCCGAGATCGACATGTTCTCGGCGACATTCGAGCCGTTGAACACCAGCGTGTCCGTTCCCGCGTCACCGAAGACGGTGTCGCTGCCGTCGCCGGGATTCCACGTGAAGATGTCGTCGCCCGCGCCGAGGAGAGCCACGTCGTTGCCGCGGCCGCCGGTGACGTTGTCGTTGCCATCGCCCCCGATCAGGGTGTCGGCCCCCTGACTGCCGGTGATGGTGTCGTTGCCCGCGCCGCCGTCGATGGTCAGCCCGATCGCCGCCGCGAGCAGGGATGCATCAATGACATCGTTGCCGCCGAGCGCCTGGATCACCAGCCGGTCGTTGGCAGCCTCTGCATTTGCGATCGTCACGACCTCCGGCATCCCCGTGACGGTTACCGTTGTGCCCGTGGCTGTGACTTCGATGTGCTGATTGCCGCCGGTGCCGCTGACGGTCACCGTATCAGCCGCACCGTCGCCTTGCGTCCCTCCGGGCGTAGCTCCGAGATCGACTAGGACCTGCTTGACGCCGGTGCCGGTGAGATCGCCGACAAGGATGTTGTCAGCGCCGCCGCGCGCATCGAATTCGATCTGCTCGATGCTGTTGAGGTCCATCGTGATGTTGGCAACGTCGCGGGTGAAGCGCACCCGGCCGCCATTGGCCGATATGTTGATGGTCTCGTTGATATTGGCACCGTTGAACAACAACTTGTCGTTGCCCGATCCGCCCTCGACCGTGTCGCTGCCGTCGCCGGGATTCCAGATGAAGGTATCGTCGCCCGATCCAAGCTCGGCAACGTCGTTGCCGCGTCCGCCATTGACGATGTCGTCGCCGCTACCGCCGATCAGGAGATCGTTGCCGTCGCCGCCGGTAATCCTGTCGTTGCCGGCGCCGCCATCGAGCGTCAGCGAAATCAGGCTGCCGAGCCCGTTGCCCGCGGTGATGACATCGTCGCCGCCGCCGGCGTGCAGGACGAGATTCTCCGTCGTGCCGATGTCGAGCGAAAATGGCGCCGCGCCCGTCCCGTCGAACCGCACCCGCGTGCCGTTCGCCGTGATCGTGAACGTCTCGTCGCCGTTGCTTCCGTTGACCTTAGCCGTATCATTGCCCTCACCGCCCTCGAACAGGTTGGTGCCGCCACCTGGATTCCAGATCATGAGATCGTCGCCGGTCTCGCCAAACAACTGGTTGTCGCCGCTGCCGCCGTCCAGCGTGTCGTTACCCGCGCCGCCGAACAGCAGATCGTTGCCGCCGCCGCCGTTGATCACATCGTTGCCGCCCTGACCAAACAGAAGGTCGGCCCCCGAGCCGCCCGTGATCCTGTCATTGCCGTCACCGCCGAAAATGTGCACCGCGGGCATCGGGCCATGGCATTCGTTGACGGTGATCGTGTCGTCGCCGCCTTGACCGAAGATGTCGATCTCGCTGGTGTTGGCGACGGTGGGGGCGCCACCGATTGGCGTCACAGACCCGTTATTGATGAGAATGCGGCCTGCGTTATTGCGGCTGATCACGACGCCGTTATTGGCGCTATCGCCGAAAATGGTGAGTTGGCCCGTAACCGGGGAAAAAACAGAGGTAGTAGACATTCAAAATGATCCTTCGGTCGATCTAGCCCCACCCCTCCACGTAACAGCCGCGAACATGACATTCTTGAACCGTTGCTTGAGACGCGCGTGATTATTCTGGAGATTTCGTCCAGATTTGCTTCGGGGCAGTTTTCGACAGCGGATGCGAAGGCTCTCTCATCACGAATGGCCTGATCACGGATCACGCGTAACGACCCCGTGATTTTCAAACGCGCGCGGAAGAACCGCGGCTCGAGACAAGCGCGCAGTTTGACTTGGGTGGATGTCGGTTGCGGCAAGGGCGCGTTCACTGAGCTCCTTGTTGCGAAGTCCGCCCCTTCGTCCGTTTGCGCGATCGATCCGTCCGACGGACAGATTGCGACTGCACGCCGGAAATTATCAGCAAAGCAGGTCGAGTTTTCGATTGGCGATGCGATGGCACTTCCCTACGACGTCAACCGCTTCGACGTCGCGGTGATGGCGCTGGTGCTGTTCTTCGTCCCGGACGCGCACAAAGGTGCCTCGGAAATGGTCCGCATGGTCGCATCCTACACCTGGGATATCTTGCGGAGTGGCTCGCCCACGCAGCCCTTATGGGAGGAGATGGACGCTCTCGGCAAACCTGCACAGCGCCCACCGAGTGCGGATGTATCACGATACGAGGCGCTCAAGGCGCTTTGGGCGAAGCTCGGCATCCGCGATGTCGAAACTCGCGAACTGGTCGTCGAGCGAACGTTTGCGAATTTTCGATGACTACTGGCTGTCGATGGTCGTCAGCAGCCCGGCCGGCGTATTGGGAAGGCTGTCGGAGACAGGGAGCGCGGAACTCAAACGCCGGCTACAGGCAAGATTGCCGGCGAGCGCGAACGGAGAGATCACCGTTCACGCCTCGGCCACCGCAATCAAGGGATGCAAAGCCGCTTGACGATGCGGACGAGCATGGGCGGCTGATCGCATCGACAGCCGCAACCAGCTTCGGGGCAGAAGGCCGACCCGTGTTACGCCGCCGATTTCTTCTTCGGCTTCGGCTTGGCAGCCTTCGGCACAACCGGTGCCTCCGGCGTGCCCTCGATCGAGGACAGGCGGCCGGCCGTGAAGGTGTAGATGCCCGCGCGCGGACCGGTCGTCCACGTCACGACCGCGACGCGCCTGCCGGCGGCATCAGCGGAGAGGTTGACGTTCGAGGGCGCGCCGATGCCTCGCACCACGTCGCATTCGGTGTGGCCGAGCGCAACGGTGCCCCCCATGGGCGCCGGCGCCGTCGTGGACGCATTGGCATCAGCCGGCCCGGGCTGCGGCGCCATGCCGGCACAGCCTCCGTCTGCACTGACCAGATCCTCGGCCCCAACCGCCCTGTTGGGGGTCAGCGGCGGCGACTCAATCGAGATGTTCCGGATGAACATGCGGCTGGGCGTGTTGAACCACTGGGCGTCCCTGGAGAACACATCGGTCCCAGAGCAGCCCGCGACCAGCGGGGCTACGGCAGCCAACGCAACTATGAGCGAGCCGGGAAGCTTTTGATGTCGCACGATAAACTAAATTCCCCGTGTGAAGGATCGACCCTAAGCGTTTGTCCCAACATCACTTTGCGGCACGAAGGTGACCAAAGCCATCATCGTCCGAAAAGTGCAAATTATCATTAATTGCGCGCGACCGCTAATTTCGCTTCTGCCACCGGCCCCGTTCGTCGGCCTGCCAATAGGTGACATCAAATCCCCGCGCCTTGCAATCCGTCCAGGCGCTGCGGGCAAATGCAAGCGCGTCCGGATCGTCGCCGTTGAACAGCAGCACCATGCGCTCATAGCCCTGGGCGTCCTGCGGCAGCGCGGCGTTGTCGACGAGGAAGCGGACATTGGCGCCGTTCGGATTGTCCTCCTCGACCGCCAGCACGATCGGCTGATCGGCGGCGTCGCTCACCCGCCATGTCGCGTGCGGCAAGAAGGAATCGTCGCGGTAGGTCCACAAGTGCGCGTCGAGCGCATCCGCGCGCTCCGGCGAATTCGACTGCACCACGACGCGCCAGCCGCGCTCAAGCGATTTCTCGAGAAGCGGCGGCAACACGTTCTCCACCGTCATGTTTTGCAGATGATAGAACAGCACTTCAGTCATCTTGGGTCATTTCCGCTCGTAATGGTCGGCGACCAGACGGTCGAGCAGACGGACGCCATAGCCGCTTCCCCAGCTCTGGTTGATGTCGGTTTTCGGCGCGCCCATGGCGGTGCCGGCGATGTCGAGATGCGCCCAGGGCGTGCCGTCGACAAAACGCTGGAGGAACTGCGCCGCGGTGATCGAGCCGCCGTGGCGGCCGCCGGTGTTCTTCATGTCGGCGAACTGGGAATCAATCAGCTTGTCGTATTCGGGGCCGAGCGGCAGGCGCCAGACCTTTTCGCCGCTCTCGATGCCGGCCGCCAGCAGCCGCTCGGCAAGCTCGTCATTGTTGGAGAACATGCCGGCATGGTCGGTGCCGAGCGCGACCACGATCGCACCGGTCAGCGTCGCCAGATCCACCATGAATTTCGGCTTGGTTTTCTTGGCGACGTACCAGAGCACATCGGCAAGCACCAGGCGGCCTTCCGCGTCGGTGTTGATGATCTCGATGGTCTGGCCCGACATCGAGGTGACGATGTCGCCCGGGCGTTGGGCGTTGCCATCGGGCATGTTCTCGACGAGGCCGATGGCGCCGACGACGTTGACCTTGGCCTTGCGTGCCGCGAGCGCATGCATCAGGCCGACGACGCAGGCCGCGCCTCCCATATCGCCCTTCATGTCCTCCATGCTGCCGGCCGGCTTGATCGAAATGCCGCCGGTGTCGAAAGCAGACGCCCTTGCCGACGAAGGCAACCGGTGCCTCACCCTTCTTGCCGCCGTCCCAGCGCATGATCACGGTCCGGCTCGGCCGCGACGAGCCCTGGCCGACGCCGAGCAGCGCGCCCATGCCGAGCTTGTCCATCGCCTTGACGTCGAGCACCTCGATCTTGACGCCGAGCTTGCGGAGCAAGCCTGCGCGGCGCGCGAACTCCTCGGGAAAAAGCACGTTCGGCGGCTCGTTGACGAGGTCGCGCGCAATGATCACGCCGTCCACGATCGCACCGGCCGATGCAAACGCCTTCTTCGCGGCGGCGGCATCGCCAACGGCAAGCGAGATGTCGGCGCTGGAGCCGTCCTCCTCGCCTTCCTTCTTCTTGGTCTTGTAGCGGTCGAACTTATAGCTGCGCAGCCGCAGGCCCGAGGCGATCGCAACCGCCTGCTCGCTCGTCATGGCGCCATTGGGCAGTTCCGCCATGATGGTCATGGCCGCGGCTCCGGCGGGAAGCTTGCTCGCCGCCACGCCGCCGAATTTGAGGAAGTCGTTCGCCTTCAGGCCGGCCGCCTTGCCGGCACCGATCACGATCAGGCGGGTGGCCTTCACCCCCTCCGGCGCCAGGATGTCCAGCGCGGCGCCGCTTTTGCCTTTGAAGGCGGCGGCGGAGGCGGCCCGCTTCACGAGTTCGATGGCCCCGCCGAGCGCCTTGACGGTCGCCGGGCCGAGCTTCAGACCGTCGTCGCAGAACACGACCACAATGCCACGGACGGCGGTAGACAACGGGACAATGCCGACCTTGATGGCATCGGACATAGGTAACTCCTCCAAAACATGGGGCTTTTTGCCGATCGGCGGTCCCGGCCACGGGCCGGAGCTGAACGGCGATTCACTGAGTCTGCCGTACTATGGGCTAGGGGCCCGGCAGATGCCAAGCACCCCCGTGGCCGCGAGGCCACAACGAGGGAAATGTTAACCATATGTTGAGGGTGCCACGGGGCGGCCATTTTGTTGAACGGATCAAAGGGATGGTAGTGAGAGAGTAAGCTGCTGGAAGAGACGGTTGGCCGACCTTGGGGATCCCCTCGCGGGGATGGGTTGGACAGCCGAAATTACGGCCGACGTTGGGGACTTGGTGGGATTCGTGCGGTAGCGCATGGGGTCAATCGACAGGTATATCTTCCGCACGACGCTCGCGTCGTTTGCGCTGGTCCTGGTCAGCCTGACGGGCGTGATCTGGATTACGCAGGCGTTGCGCGGCATCGACCTGATGACGAGCCAGGGTCAGACCATCCTGACCTTCCTCGGCATCACCAGCCTCGTCGTGCCCGCGCTGGTCCTGATCATCTCGCCGATCGCGCTGATGATCGCGATCTCGCATACGCTGAACAAGCTCGCGACCGATTCCGAGATCATCGTGATGAATGCCGCCGGCTTCTCGCCGTTCCGGCTGTTCTATCCGTTCTTCTACGCCACCTGCGTGGTGGCGCTGCTGGTCGCCTTCATCGCGGCCTATCTCGCCCCCGACGGCATGCGGCGGATCAAGCAGTGGGACGCCGAGATCACTGCCGACGTGCTCACAAACATCCTCCAGCCTGGCCGCTTCGCCCAGCTCGACAAGAACCTGACGATCCGGATTCGCGAACGTCAGCCCGGCGGCATCCTCGCCGGCATCTTCATCGACGACCGCCGCGATCCGAACGAGCGCGTCTCGATCGTCGCCGAGCACGGCGAAGTCGTGAAGAACGACACCGGATCGTTCCTGGTGCTGGAGACCGGCAATCTCCAGCGCTTCGAGGCTGGCAAGCGCGATCCCGCGCTGGTGGCGTTCGGCCGCTACGGCTTCGACATGTCGAAGTTCTCGGGCCAGGGCCGCGACGTCGCCCTCGGCATCCGCGAGCGTTATCTCTGGGAGCTGCTCTCGCCGTCAGAAGACGACCCCGTCTACAAGCAGATTCCCGGCCAGTTCCGCTCGGCCTTGCATGACAGCCTGTTGGCGCCGATCTATCCGTTCGCCTTTGCCGTGCTGACCTTTGCGTTCCTGGGGGCGCCACGCACCACCCGCCAGAGCCGCAATTTCTCGATCGGCTCCTCGATCCTCGCCGTGTTCGGCCTGCGCATGGCCGGCTTCGCCTGCTCGGTGGTGGCCGTGAAATCGCCGGGCGCGGTGCTGGTCCAATATGCGATGGTCTTTGGTGCCATCGGCATCGGGCTGGCGATCATCATCGGCGGCCTCGTGGTCGAACCGCCGCCGCGCCTCATGGAGGCCATCAACAGGTCGAACGCGCGCATCGCGCGGCTGTTCGGACGGCCGGCTACCGCATGAGCATGCTCACCAACACACTCGGGCGCTATTTCGCCGGCCGTTTCGTGGTCGCAGCGCTCGGCGTGTTCGCCAGCATTTTCCTGCTGCTGGTGCTGGTCGACTACATCGAGATGGTGCGCAAGACCTCGGGCCTTGCATCCGCCTCCGCGGTCATGGTGGCCGAGACCTCGCTGTTCCGCGTGCCGCAACTGTTGGAGAAGCTGACGCCGTTCTGCATGCTGATCGGCGCCATGACCTGCTATCTCGCCCTCTCCCGCCGGCTCGAGCTCGTGGTCGCGCGCGCCGCCGGCGTCTCCGCATGGCAATTCATCTCGCCGGCGCTCGGCAGTGCGCTGCTGATCGGAGTGATCGCCACCGTCGCCTACAATCCGATGTCGGCCAATCTGCGCGAACTCTCCAAGCGCATGGAAGCCGAGCTGTTCGGCTCTGCGCCCGGCGGCGGCATTCAGGACGCCTCCGGTTTCTGGCTCAATCAGGTCACCAATGACGGCCAGACCATCATCAACGCGGCGCGCAGCGAGCAGCAGGGAGTCCGGCTCACGGGGCTCACGCTGTTCCGGTTCGACACGGAGCAGCACTTCAAGGAACGCGTCGAGGCGCGCGAGGCCACACTCGAGAGCGGCCGTTGGCTGTTCAAGGGTGTCCGCCGCTTCTCGCTGGATTCGCCGCCGATCGACCAGGCCAGCCTGGAGATTCCGACGACGCTGACCGAGGCACAGGTCCGCAACAGTTTTTCCACACCCGAGACTGTGTCCTTTTGGCAACTACCGAGCTACATCCGTTCCTCCGAAAGCTCGGGCTTCGCGACAGCCGGATACCGACTCCAGTATCAGAAGCTTCTGGCGCAGCCGTTTTTGCTTGCAGCAATGGTGATGCTAGCGGCCTCCGTGTCGTTGCGCTTCTTCCGGATGGGCGGCGTACAGAAGATGGTTTTGAGTGGCGTGGGCGCAGGCTTTCTGCTCTACGTTTTGTCGAAAGTGACTGAAGATTTGAGCAAGGCTGAGTTGATGCATCCGATCGCTGCGGCGTGGTTGCCCGTGGTGGTGGGCGGCCTCACCGGCTTTTTGGCCTTGCTGTATCAGGAGGACGGATAGTGACGGCCGTCCACCAAGGACCCGTGTCTCGTTGGACGCGGCGCACATTGGTGCGCGCGAACGGGTTCGGCTTGTCCATTCGCAGGTTCCTGCTTGCTTTCGCCGCCGTGGCATCGCTCGGTGGCCTGGTCGACGTTGCCGTCGTGGCGCCGGCCTCCGCCCAGGGCTTCACCTACAATCCGCTGCCGCCGCGTCCGAAGCCGCCGAAGGTCGCCAACGACAACCAGATGCTGGTTCAGGCGACCGAGGTCGACTACGACTACAACAATTCGCGCGTCTCCGCGGTCGGTAACGTCCAGCTGTTCTATAACGGCACCAGCGTCGAGGCCGACAAGGTCATCTACGACCAGAAGACCAAGCGGCTCCATGCCGAAGGCAACATCCGCATGACGGATGCCGACGGCAAGATCACCTATGCCGAGATCCTGGATCTCTCCGACGATTACCGTGACGGTTTCGTCGATTCGTTGCGCGTGGACACGGCCGACCAGACCCGCATGGCGGCGAGCCGCTCCGATCGCTCCAGCGGCAACTACACGGTGTTCGAGAACGGCGTCTACACCGCCTGCGCGCCGTGCAAGGACGATCCGAAGAAGCCGCCGCTGTGGCAGGTCAAGGGTGCGCGCATCATCCACGACCAGCAGGAGAAGATGCTGTATTTCGAGACGGCGCAGCTCGAATTCTTCGGCGTGCCGATCGCCTATATGCCCTATTTCTCGACGCCCGACCCGACCGTGAAGCGCAAGTCCGGCTTCCTGATGCCGGGCTTCACGTCGAACACGCCGTTCGGCTACGGCGTCGAGGTTCCGTTCTACTGGGCGATCGCGCCCGACATGGACGCGACCTTCAACCCGCGCATCACGTCCAAGCAGGGCGTGCTATTCCAGGCCGAGTTCCGCCAGCGCCTGATGGACGGCGCCTATCAGATCCGCGTCTACGGCATCGACCAGCTCGATCCGAGCGCGCTCGCCGGCCAGCCCGGCGACAAGCAGTTCCGCGGCGCCGTCGACACCAAGGGTCAGTTCGCGCTGAACGACAAGTGGGTCTGGGGCTGGGACGGCGTCCTCATGTCCGACTATTACTTCTTCTCGGACTACCGGTTGTCGCAATATCGCGATCCGTTGGGCTCGTTCCTTTATCTGCCGACGGATGCGCTCTCGCAGCTTTATCTGACCGGTGTCGGCAATCGCAGCTTCTTCGACGCGCGCACGATGTACTGGCTGAGTTACTCGGGCAACCAGAGCCAGGTGCCGGTCGTCTACCCCGTGATCGATTACTCGAACGTGCTGAACTATCCGGTGTTCGGCGGCGAGTTCAGCTACAAGACAAATTTCGTGAACCTGTCGCGTGACACCGCGGTGTTCGATCCGATCACGACGCTCGCCAACACCAACAGCCTGTGCACGACGACGTCGGCCGATCCGCTCGCGCGCACGCCGTCGCAGTGTCTGCTACGCGGCTTCCCGGGCACCTACACCCGCCTGACGGCCGAAGCGCAGTGGCGCAAGTCCTACACCGATCCGTTCGGTGAAATCTGGACTCCGTTCGCCATTCTCCGCGCCGACGCGATCAACTCCTCGGTCTCGAACCAGCCGGGCGTGTCGAACTATCTTCCCGTCGGCGACACCCAGGCATTCCGCCTGATGCCGACTGTCGGTCTCGAATACCGCTACCCGTTCATCAACATTCAGCCTTGGGGCTCGACCACCATCGAACCGATCGCGCAGGTCATCATCCGGCCGAACGAGACCTATGCCGGCAAGCTCCCCAACGAGGACGCCCAGAGCATGGTGTTCGACGCCTCGAACCTGTTTAGCGTCGACAAGTTCTCCGGCTATGACCGCGTCGAGGGCGGCGGCCGCGCCAATGTCGGCGTGCAGTCCACCACGCAGTTCGACAAGGGCGGCGCCGTCAAGGTGCTGTTCGGCCAGTCCTACCAGCTGTTCGGCATGAACTCCTTCGCAGTCCAGGACTCCATCAATACCGGCGTGGATTCCGGCCTGCAAAGGCCGCGCTCCGACTATGTGGCGAGCGCCGCCTACTCGCCCAACAGCACCTATACGTTCAGCGTCCGCTCCCGCATGGACGAGCAGACCTGGAACGTCCAGCGCTTCGAGGCGGAAGGCCGCGCCAACTTCAATCGCTGGTCGATCAGCATGCTGTACGGCAATTACGCGGCGCAGCCGGAACTCGGCTATCTGACCCGCCGCGAGGGCATCCTGACGTCGGGCTCGATCAAGGTCGCGGCCAATTGGGTGGTCACGGGCTCGGCGCGCTGGGACCTGGAGGCCAACAAGATCAACCAGTATGTGCTCGGTGCCGGCTATGTCGACGATTGTTTTGTGCTCGGCTTGAACTACGTAACTGCGTATAGCTATTCCGCGGGCTCGACGCCGCCCGTGCTGAACCACGCGATCATGTTCCAGATCGGCCTGCGCACGCTGGCGAATACATCGACGGCCAGCAGTTCCGGCGGCGGCCTCCAGTGAACGGTTTGAAGTGACGGCCGCGTGTTCCCGATCGCAGGATCACCGCGGCTGACATGCGAGCGACAAATATGACGATGCCATTGCCTGTCTTCCGCCTCCTCCTGGTCCTCGCCGCCCTGCTTTTGGCCGGCACGCCCTCGCGCGCGCAGAACATCGTCGTGATGGTCAACGGCGATCCGATCACCGACTTCGACATCGAGCAGCGCTCCAAGCTCGACCAGCTGACGACGCAGAAGATGCCGGCCCGTCAGGACGTCATCAACGAGCTGATCGACGACCGGGTGAAGCTGAAGGAAGGCAAGAAATACGGCGTCGATCCCGGCGTCTCCGACATCAACCAGTCCTACGAGGGCATGGCGCAGCGCATGCGCATCTCGCCGGACCAGCTCACCAAATCGCTCGAAATCAAGGGCGTCCGCCCCGAAACCCTGAAGACCCGCATGAAGGCCGAGATGGTCTGGACAAGCCTCGTGCGCGGCCGCTTCAAGGAGAAGCTGATGGTCGGCGAGAAGGACGTCGCGCAGGCCGTGCAGGCCCAGACCGGCGACAAGCTTCAGATCGAGGGCACCGAATACAAGATGCAGCCGATCGTGCTGATCGTGCCGCGCGGCTCGTCGCCGGCGTTCCTGGAGACGCGGCACAAGGAAGCCGAGCAATATCGCTCGCGCGTCGGAAGCTGCGAAGAAGCCAATTCCTTGTTCCGTTCCACGCCGAACGCCACCATCCGCGACACCGTCACCAAGACCACGGCGGAGCTGCCCGAGGCGCTGCGCAAGGTGCTCGACGACACGCCGATCGGCCACCTGACCGCGCCCGAGGCGACCAAGGCGGGCATCGAGATGGTGGTGCTGTGCTCGCGCAAGCCGACCATGATCGACACGCCGAAGAAGCGCGAGGTCCGCGAGAAGATGTATCAGGAGAAGTACGAGAAGACCCAGAAGACCTATCTCGATGACCTCCGCAGGGCCGCAATGATCGAATATCGCAACCGCTGATGGCCAGGCAGCCAGCCAAGCCCCTCGCCCTGACGCTGGGAGAGCCTGCCGGCATCGGCCCCGACATCGCCATCGCAGCCTGGCTCAAGCGCCGCGAACTGGACCTGCCCGCCTTCTATCTGCTCGGCGACGAGGCGCTGATCGCCCGCCGCGCCGAGGCGCTCGGCGCCGACGTCAGGATCGCCTCGGTGAGCGCCAGCGGGGCCTTATCCGTCTTCGCCGAGGCCCTGCCCGTGGTTGCGACCGGCGAGCCCGCGAGCGCTGAGCCCGGCAAGCCCGACGCATCGAGCGCCCCGGCCGCGCTCGCCTCGATCCGCCAGGCGGTCACTGACGTCCGCGAGGGTCGCGCCGGCGCCGTCGTCACCAACCCGATCGCCAAGAGCGTGCTCTACCGCGCCGGCTTCCGCCATCCCGGCCACACCGAATTCCTCGCCGAACTCGCCGCGGAAGACGGCCGCGTGCCGCAGCCGGTGATGATGCTGTGGTCGCCGCGGCTCGCCGTGGTGCCCGTGACCATCCACGTCTCCTTGCGCGATGCGCTGGCCCAGCTCACCAGCGAGCTGATCGTCTCGACCGTGCGCATCGTCGCAACCGAACTGAAATCCCGCTTCGGTATCTCGAATCCGCGCATCGCGATCTCCGGCCTCAATCCGCATGCGGGCGAGGACGGTTCGCTCGGCCACGAGGAGCAGACCGTGATCGCGCCGGCGCTCAAGGCGTTGCGCAGCGAGGGCATCGAGGCGAAGGGACCGCTTCCTGCCGACACCATGTTTCACGAAGCCGCGCGAAACAGCTATGACTGCGCCGTCTGCATGTACCACGACCAGGCGCTGATCCCGATCAAGACGGTGGCATTCGACGACGCGGTCAACGTCACGCTCGGCCTGCCCTTCATCCGCACCTCGCCCGACCACGGCACCGCCTTCGACATCGCCGGCACCGGCAAAGCCAATCCGGCAAGCCTGATCGCGGCGTTGAGGCTTGCGAGTCGGATGGCGGCTGCGAAAATCCGATGAGCGCGATCGACGACCTCCCGCCGCTTCGCGAGGTCATTCGCCAGCACGATTTGTCGGCACGCAAATCGCTCGGCCAGAATTTCCTCCTCGACCTCAATCTCACCGCGCGCATCGCCCGTGCGGCGGCTCCGCTCGAGGACTCCACCATCGTCGAGATCGGTCCCGGCCCGGGCGGACTGACGCGCGCGCTGCTCGCGCTCGGCGCCAGACGCGTCATCGCCATCGAGCATGACGAGCGTGCGATTCCTGCCTTGCAGGATATTTCCGCGCGCTATCCCGGCCGTCTGGAGATCGTGCATGGCGACGCCACAACCTTCGACCCGCGCCCGCTGCTATCAGGCGAACGAGCAAAGATCGTCGCCAACCTGCCCTACAACATCGCGACCCACCTTCTGATCGGCTGGCTCACCACCGAGCCCTGGCCGCCCTGGTACGACATGATGGTCTTGATGTTCCAGCGCGAGGTCGGCGAACGCATCGTGGCGCGCGAGGACGAAGAGGCTTTTGGCCGGCTCGGCGTGCTCGCCAACTGGCGCTGCGAGACCAAGATCCTGTTCGACATCGCGCCGTCCGCCTTCGTGCCGCCGCCGAAGGTTCACGTCTTCGGTCGTGCGGCTGACACCGCGCGAACAGCCTCTCGCCTGCGACCGCAAGCTGCTCGAACAGGTCGCGGCCGCCGCCTTCGGCCAGCGCCGCAAGATGCTGCGCCAGAGCCTGAAGTCGCTCGGCGCCGATCCCGCGCGGCTCGCCGCAGCGGCCGGCGTCGATGCGACGCGGCGCGCGGAGACCATTCCGATTTCCGGCTTTGTTGCCATGGCGCGTGAATTGGCGGATATACGAAACGAAAACTAAGATAGAAATTCCGGAGGAAGAAATATGGCGTTGATGCGTCGGCAGTCCCTGGTCAAGTTCGATGCGCCGCTGTGCGAGACCATCGTTGACACGCCAAAGCCGACAGGGCGCGAGGTGCTGGTGCGCATCGAGCGCTGCGGCCTCTGCCACTCCGATCTGCACATCCAGGACGGTTATGCCGATCTCGGCGGCGGCAAGAAGCTCGATACCACGCGCGGCATGACGCTGCCCTTCACGCTCGGCCACGAGATCGCCGGCGTGGTCGACGAAGTTGGTCCGGAGGTAGCGACCGGCCTCCTAGGTCACAAGAAAGCGGTGTTTCCGTGGATCGGCTGCGGCCAGTGCCGCGACTGCGCCAATGGCGACGAGAACCTCTGCGCCAAGCAACGCTTTCTCGGCGTCTCCATCGACGGTGGCTTCGCCACCCACGTGCTGGTGCCCGACGCGAAATATCTGCTCGACTATGACCCCCTGCCCGTCAACCAGGCTGCGACCCTGATGTGCTCCGGCGTCACCGCCTACGGTGCGCTCAAGCGCCTGGTCGACCGTCCGCGCCAGCGCAACCTCCTGCTGATCGGCCTCGGCGGTGTCGGCATGATGGGCCTTTCCTTTGCGGAGGCCATGTTCAAGCAGCCGATCTCGGTCGCGGACCTCAGCAGCGCCGCGCGCGAGACCGCGCTGAAGAACGGCGCGGCGGTGGCTTACGATCCGGCCGAGCCCGACGTGGTCAAGCGCATCCTCAAGGAGACCGAGGGCGGCTTCGACGAGATCGTCGATTTCGCCGGCAACGAGAAGTCGATGGCCTTCGCGGTCGCCGTCGCCGCGCGCGGCGGCAAGATCGTGGTCTCCGGCCTGATGGGCGGCCAGTTCACGCTGCCGATGGTGCAGTGGGTCTACAAGCGCATGACCATCGAGGGCTTCATGGTCGGCACGCTCACCGAGGCCCGGGAGCTGATGGCGCTCGCCCGCGCCGGCAAGATCAAGCCGACGCCGATGCGCGAGGAGCCGATGGGCGACGTCCAGACATGGATCGACGAATTGCGCGCCGGCAAGGTCGTCGGCCGCATCGTGCTGAAGAATTAGCGACGCAAGGATCGAGCGGTCGTGGCGGCGGGATCGATCTCCCGCCGCCCGCTTTGATGATCGCGATTGACGCAAGGTGTGGTTCCGAATTGGGGAACCCACCGCCCGCGGATATGGTCCTCGCCAGCTCCTTCCTGGAATTCTGGCAAGACAATTCTCGCAAGACAATTCTCGCAAAACCATGCAGACCATTCGCCGCCTCCTCGCTGGCGAATCCGGCGCCACCGCGATCGAGTACGGCCTGATCGCCGCCAGCATCGCGCTCGCGATCATCGCCGTCGTCAACAACCTCGGCTCGACGCTGAACAAGAAGTTCAGCGCGATCAGCACCTCGCTGAAGTAAGGCGGACACCCGCGTTCGTTCGCGGCACCTCGCCTTGAGCGCGGAACGTCGGCGGCCGCCTTGCGTTGGCAGCGCATGTCCATTCGTTGCACCGTCGAAAGCGCATTCTTCATCGCCTGGAGCTTCCTGGAGCAGAGCGGAGAGCTCGGCCCTCCGGACGAGTCCGCGAACGTCCTTCTCGACGCCATCGAAGCCCAGCTCAGGACCGGCGAACGCCGCCAGTTGATGCTCGCCAACAAGGCGATCGATGCCTATCGCGCGCATTCAGCCAAAGTGCGGTCCGCGCACGACTGCGAAGCCCGCTTCGGGTGACGAACCTCGCCGCCGCCCTCGGGGTTGTCGGCTCCGGCGGCGTACAGGTATAGGCCGGCGGTCCGTCGGGCGGAGCGCGCGGGGTGCGTCGCTCCGCAACGAGGACGCTACGCCGATCCGCGTGCCTGCTGTGTGCACTCCTGCACAGAGTTCTTGAAGTTGAATGCCTCCGGTTCGGCCGCGCCACGCGGCCCCGCCGACTTCCGGATTCCGCAAGCCAGAGGCCAAATTTTCAACGCCCGAAAAACGCCTTGTGTGCACTTTGGAACCGTCGGCCCCGTCACGGAAACGTAGGGTTCTGGCTGGTGCCGATTCCCGGCCAGAGCAAGTCATGTGACCGGTCGGCCCCAGAACGATCTTCTCCTGCGGCTCAGTTATCCGGATTTCGAGCTGCTCGCGCCTCACCTCCAGCCGGTCGAACTCGAGGCAAGCCACATCCTGCATCACGCCGGCGACGAGATGACGGCCGTTCATTTTCCTTGCGGCTCCACTCTGGTGTCGTTCGCGGTGCCGGTCGAGGACGATCGCGAGGTCGAAAGCCTGCTGGTGGGGCACGAGGGCGCGGTGGGCATTGCCGCCGGCCGCAGCGCCTCGCTCGCCTATTCGCGCATCGTCGTGAAACTGGGCGGCACCCTGATGCGGCTGCCGCTGCGCGCGCTCGAGCAGACCCAGCAGAGGTCGGCCACGCTCCATCAGGTGTTCTCGCGCTATGCCGACTGCCAGTTCGCGCAGCTGCTCCAGACCGCGGCCTGCAACGCCGCCCATTCGATCGAGCAGCGTGCCGCCAAGTGGATCATCTCGGCACAGGAGCACATCGGCGGCCCCGAGATCCCCTTCACCCACGAGCAGCTCGCCGGCATGCTCGGCGTGTCCCGCAGCTATGCCAGCCGCGTCATCCAGATGTTCAAGGCGAGGCGGATCCTCGCGACCCGCCGTGGCGCCATCCTGATCCTCGACGCGCCGGCGCTCGAAGCCAGAGCCTGCCGTTGCAACGATTGGGTGAAGAAGCATTTCGACGAAGTGCTGGGCGGGCGCCATCTGCCGACGGCTGACACTTTGCGGCCTCACGCTGGCGGCGGCGACTGACGCTTGAGGTGCAGATAGATCGGACTGAAGTCTCCGAGCCGCTGCAATTCGCGCCATTTCAGGACGATCAGCTCGCTGTCGCGCAAGTCCATGGTCCCACTCCGCCTGAGGTCGGCGAGCGTCCGGTTCACCGTCACGATCGCCATGCCCAACGTCTCGCCGAGCTGCGCCAAGCTGATCGGCAGACGGCAGCGATTGCCGCGGACGAGCTGCGCGGCGCGGGCGCGGTAGAACAGAAGGACCAGAACGTCTCCAGCCTTCACGCTCAGGATTCGCCCCTTGATTCCGCCGCACTCGATCCTGGCCGTGCCGCGCGCAGGAGCGGAACGACGCGATGTAACAGAAGCAGAAGAACAATCGGTCAATTCCGTCGATTGGGCGAGGCGTTTCGCTTACCTGCGAGCCGCTTCGCTACCTCTCGAGCGCACTCGACGAGCAGCCGCTGAGCAGGGTTTGGCGTTCTGCCCTTAAGCGCAACGATCCCTACCGGCCACATCTGAATAGGCATTTCGACGGGTAAGACCTTCATCGACAACCGCTTCGCGCTGAAGTGCAACATCGATGCCGGAAGGAAACTCAGGAATCGTTCCGACGAAAGCAACGCCGACTGCATAAGGATCGAATACACGGTTACGCTGGCACGTGGCACCTCCAGTCCGGAGGCGTGAAATGCGTGGGCAATCCAGCCGCCCGGAAAACTTTCGCGCGGCGGCAGGCACCAACGCTCGTTGACCAGCTCGTCGAGGCGGATCTTGCGCCGCCGCACCCATGGACTGTGCAAGCCTGCAACAACGACACCGCTTTCGTGCAACAGCACCTCAACATCGGTATCGGCAGCCGGCGTCGAGCTCGGCAGGCGCCCTATCATGAGGTCGATGTCGTGATTGCGCAGATGGCGATCCTGAAGCTCAGGCGGTTCGCCCTCGATGATGTGAAGCGCGAGCCTCGGGTATTGCCGGGACAGCCGGTCAATAATGGCGGGCAGTAATCCAGCCATCACGGGCTCGGTGCTGCCAATGCGCAATTCACCCATCGCGGGATCAGCTAGCGATTGCAGTTCGTCCACGCCGCTCCGCAAATCGTTGCACAACGCAATGCTACGCTTGAGTAAGGCCTTGCCATAAAGCGTGGGCTCAACACCGAACCGGCTGCGCTCTAGGAGCGGAAGGCCGATCGTTTGCTCCAGGCTCGCGATCATCTTGGATATGACAGGCTGTGAAATGGCAAGGTGCTCGGCCGCTTTCGCCATGCTCCCGTATTCCACGACGGCGATAAACACGTTCAGCTGCCGCAGCTTGATCCGATGGCTAATCTGGGATGCATGGAGCATGCGATCCTTTCCAAAATGGAATAGAAGTATCGGAAAATAGAACTTTTCATATATAGGTCTGCAGGACAAGCTCCAATCCGCGGTTACCTCCACCGCCAAGGTTTGGAGCAGCCATGTCGAACATTTATGTAGCCCGTCGCACCTTCCTGCTCGGAAGTCTCGCGGGATTGTTGCTGCCCGGGAAGGTCGTCGCGCAACCTTATCCGTCCAATCTCATACGGATTGTCGTCCCTACCGGTGCGGGCACACCGCCCGACATTATCAGCCGCATGGTCGCCGACGAGCTCGCGGCCAATGAAGGCTGGCGGCTTGTGGTGGAAGATCGCCCGGGTGGGTTGCAGACCATTGCCATGAACGACGTGAGCGGCCGTCCGGCGGACGGCTATGCACTGCTGACCATGAGCCTTCCGATGACAGTCACTCCGTCTCTGCTTCCGAAGGCGGATGTACGGCCGGATGTGGATTTCGATCCGGTGATCAAGATATCGAAATCCTACACTGTGCTCGTTACAACGCCTTCCTTGCCGGTCGGCTCGCTGTCCGATCTGGTGGCGCTGCTCAAGAGCAAGCCGGGGAAGCTCAATTTCTGTTCCGCCGGCTTCGGCACTCCGTCGCATCTCATCGGCGAAATGTTTGCATTGCAGGCAGGCGTGCACGCCACTCACGTGCCCTACCAGCAGTTCTCCCAAGCAATCACCGATCTGATGAGCGGCAACGTCCAATACATGTTTGTCACCACGCTTCCAGTTATTGACCTCATTGCGACCGGCAAGTTGCGAGCGCTTGCCGTCACAGCCCCCACGAGGATCGCTGCCCTGGGCGACGTTCCCACTGTGGTCGAGGCAGGCCTTCCCGACATGGTGACAGCCGATTGGATCGGCTTTGCAGCCAAGCGTGGTACGGCTGCAGAAATAACGTCGCAGCTCAACAAGGCAATTAACAAGGTCCTTGTCGAACCGAAGATCCACGCCGCGCTCGACAAAATAGGAGCCGTAGCCGTGGGTGGCACCGCTGCAGAATTTGGTGAGGGAATCCGGACTGACATCGCCCACTGGGCCAAGGTCGTGAAGGATGCGGATATCAAGCTACCTTGATGAGCCAGACCACATCCAAAACCCAAACAAGTGGCCGCGATGCAGCAGCATTGGCGATCACGCCGCCGCAAATTGTCGGCCCGTTCTATCCGGTCTCACAGAGCCCCGATCTGGCAACCGATCTGGCGCGTCCAAGCGGCAGCACCGCTGAGGCACTGGGCCAACTCATCCATGTCAGCGGACGTGTGCTCACGCGTTCGGGAGCGCCGGTGCCGCATGTACGCATCGACATCTGGCAAGCCAACGCAGCGGGGAAATATCGTCATCCAAGTGACATCAACCCGGCGCCGCTCGATCCCAATTTCAAAGGCTTCGCGCGTCTCACAACGGATGCGGCCGGGCACTACAGCTTTCGTACGGTCAAACCGGGTCGCTATCCGACGGCAGAAGGCGACGTCAGGCCACCGCACATTCACCTCGCCGTCGAGGGGCGGTTCGATTGCCTGGTAACCCAGCTGTATTTCGCTGGCGAAGGAGAAAACGTGACCGACCGCTGGCTCAATGCGGCTCCGCATCCGGAAAGGTTGATCGTTACTCTGCAAGATTCGCCATCATGCCTTGAGAGGCATGCGTTGGTCGCGCATTTTGACATTGTTCTTGCCAGCGGATGACAAGCGGTTTCAGGTGGCTCCAAGCCCGATTTGGGTCATTCGCGACCGGGCTGACGCGTCGGGCAAAACACCCCGTCAAGCCCGCCGCGTAAAAAGATTTCACTTTTCCGAATTTCGGATTTGTGGCATACAGCACTGATCCTGGCCCTGCCAAAGGGGCGCTCGCGATCGTCACGACATGCGGGCCGGGTGGCGGTGGACGCGGCAGCGACGGCGCGGGCGGCGTGATGACAGGGCGGGCAACCGTGAGTCCTCACGCGACGCGGTACGACACGGCGCTGGAGAGCGGGCTTGTCGATTGTCAGGGGTGAGCACACGCAAGCCCTTGACGATCAGGCGGGACCGTCCGCGGACGGAGAAGTCGTGTGGTCCTGACGCCCGGGGTCTGTGCGTCAAGTCCAGCGGTGATGTCGCTGCCCGACCGGGCGTGCGCATCAGTCATCCGCAGGGCGACGGGGGCAATAGTGCATCGCTCCCCGGGGAGAGCACGAAGGACACCGTTAAAACCATCCGCGCAGGGAAGGCCGGGCGATCGGCCACCCCATCGGTCCACCCCGTGTGCACTCTTGTCGCGCACGGACCAACGGGTGCCGCCGGCGCCCGGCCTTCCCTGCGCCCTTTGGCCTCCATTGGGCGATGAACAAAAGCAAGACTCGGGCAAAACCTGCCGCGGGAACCCGCAACCATGCTCCCTTCCCGGCTCTCGCCCCTCGGTGCCTGCAGCGGCTTCGGACCCTTCCGCCGCTCGGACGGCTGCGGCGGAACCGAGACCTTGAGCAAGCAGTCGCAGCGAAAAAGTCTGATTCCGCGGCGGAACGAATGCCGCGCAGGCCCGATTCAAGCCACATCCTCTCCGGATTCGCGGCTCATTGCCACCCAAGTCTTTGACGACAAAGGGAAGGTAACGAGTTGCGTCAGGCGTAATCGGGAGACCAGGATGGGCAACCGCACCGCAAAGTTCATATCCGCCCTCGCGGGCAGCATCATTGCCGGCGCGCCTTTGGCCGCCGTATCGCAGAATGCACCGACGGCACCGAGCACGGCAAATGCCGCGAGCGACTGCCTTGCCTCGCCAAAGGGCGCCGCGCCGCAGGGCCAGCATTGGCACTATCGCCTCGAGCGCGGGACCAAGCGGCAGTGCTGGTATCTGCGCGCCGAAGGCGGCAAGGCCACACAAACCGCACGGGTTGCGGCCGATACGCCGACAGCAGATTCAGCCGCGCCGCAGCAACACCCGGTGCAGGATGCGCGCGCCGAATATCTGACGCCGCAGAGCATTGCCGCGCCGAAGACGCCGGCGGCGCCGATGCAACAAGCTGCGAGCCCCTCCGCTGACACCAACGCGCAGCAGCCCGCCGTCGACGCGCGCTGGCCCGATGCCTCCGCGGCGTCCGTCACGCCCGCAGTGCAGCCATCGCCCGCCCCTGTCGCGGCTGCCGCGCAGCCGAGCGCGAAGCCGGCGAAATCCCCTGCTCCGATGGCTCTGGCTGCGGCCGACAGCTCCGCCGACAAGCCGACCGGCTCACTCCAGATGCTGCTGCTCGCGATCGGCGGCGCGCTGGCACTTGCCGGCATCCTCGCCAGCATCATCTATCGGTTCGCCGGCGGACGCGGACGCGTCCAGGCCGCCGACCATCGCCGCGTCAACTGGGACAATTTTGAGCCGCACGATCACGACGACGGCCGCGCGCCCTGGCTCAAGGCAGCGCCGGCCGGCGCGCCGCGCGCGCAGCAGCCGCGCCCGGTCGATTTCGATGCCGTGCGTCCGCAGGCCGCGCCGCTCAAGACGGTACAGCTCGCCGCGATCGATCGCGAGATCGATGTGATCCACGCACGAGCACCGCAGGCCCGCGACGAGGCCGCAGCGTTCGACGACGCCGACATGTTCAACGGAGAATTCGAGATCGAGGCCGCAACGCCGCGGCTCGCGGCCAACGACGTCACTGACGATGAGCCGGCCGTTCGCGATAATGGTGTGCAAATCGAGGACGCTGTCGACGTCGACGTGATCACGGCGATGCTGGAACGGCTGGCGCAGGAAGGGCCGCGGCTGAGGCAGCCAGCTATTTCTCGAGCTGATTACGTAGACCCCGCACGAAGCCTTCAAGTCCGACCTGGCGTTCGCGCTTAAGCTGCTCGGCGCGAAGGATCGAACGCACAGCCTCGAATGCGAGGCCAATGTTGTCGTTGACAACGATATAGTCGTAAGCGTCGAAGTGGCTCATTTCGTCGCCCGCTTTTTTCATGCGGCCGCGGATGACCTCATCTGAATCCTGCGCACGCGTATGCAGGCGCTGCTCAAGTGCAGCAACCGACGGCGGAAGGATAAAAACGCTAACGACATCCTTTCCTGAACGATCGCGGAGTTGCTGGGTCCCTTGCCTAATCGATGTCAAACAACACATCGTTCCCAGACGCTAGCGCAGCATCGACCGGACCTCGCGGTGTGCCATAACGATTCCCGAAGACGTGAGCCGATTCCAGTAGCTCACCAGCCTGCACCATCGTTTCGAAGCGTTTTTGATCGACGAAGAAATAGTCCTTCCCATCGACCTCGCCCGGCCGCATCGGCCGCGTTGTCGCGGACACCGACATCTGGAGACCTGGAGTCTCCGCAATCAGCATGCGCGACAGCGTCGTCTTGCCCGCGCCCGACGGCGAGGACAGCACGAACATCAATCCACGCCGCTCGACACCGTCAGTTCCGTGACCGCCAATCGTCATCGATCACTCCAGATTCTGGACCTGCTCGCGAAACTGCTCGACCACGTTCTTCATGGCGAGCCCCGTATTGGTCAGTTCGATGTCGTTCGACTTCGAACAGCAGGTGTTGACCTCGCGGTGAAACTCCTGCGCCAGGAAGTCGAGCTTGCGCCCCACCGGGCCGCCCTTGCCGATCAGCTCGCGCGCCTGCGCGATGTGCGAGGCGATGCGGTCGAGCTCCTCGCGGATGTCGGCCCTGGTCGCGATCAGGATCGCCTCCTGCATCAGGCGGTCGGAATCGAAACGGTCTGAAGTGTCGAGCAGCGTCGCGATCTGCTCGGCGAGCCTGGCCTTGATCGCCTCGGGCTTGCGGCCGGGCGCGGCCTCGGCTTTTTTCGCAAGCTGCTCGACCTCGTCCACCCGCTGGATCAGGATCTGTCCCAGCGAAGTCCCCTCGCGCTTGCGCATCTCGACGAGTTCGGCGAGCGCCTTGTCGAAGGCGTCGGCGGCCGCGGCGCGCGCGGCCTTGTCCTCCTCCTCGTCGCCCTCGGGCTCGGCGACCTCAATGACACCCTTGATGGACAAAAGCCCGTCGACGCTTGGTGCGACTGCATCGACCTTGCCGGCGATCACGGCGGCGGCCTTCAGGACGGCGTTCAGCACGTCGTCGTTGACGCGGACCGTGGTGGCGGCATTGGCGCGCTTGACGGTCAGATTGGCGTAGACGGTGCCGCGCGAGAGCAGCTCGGCGGCGCGTTTCTTCGCATGGGCCTCCAGCTCGTCGAACCCTTGCGGCAGCCGCACGCGCAGGTCAAAGCCCTTGGCGTTGACCGACTTCAATTCCCATTCGAACGTATACGGCCCGCTCGCGCCGTGGCTTCGGGCAAAGCCGGTCATGGACGACAACGCCATCAGGTCAATTTCTCCAGAAGCACGGGATTCGCGGGGCCATCAAGCCACGCGAATCTTAAGACTATTTTGCAGGAAAGTGGAATGCGCAAAGTCCCGTGGGCAGGTCTGCGCGCAGGTCTAGCGCTGGACCACCGGGGGCGAGGGCTGCACCGCGCCTTGCCGGGCCGGCGCCGGACCGGCGGGGCGAACCGCCGGCGGCTTTTTCTGCTGGTTGGGGCGCGCCGGCGTGGTCGCCGTCGGCGTATCGGCGGCGCCGGGCGCGGCGGCGGGCCGGCGGCTGCGCATCCTCGGCCGGCTCGACCGTGTCGTTCTGGATCTGCTTTTCCATCGCGCGCAGCTTGGCGACGTTTTTCTGGTGCGCGTCGTAGGTCTCGGTGAAGGAATGCCCGCCGGTGCCGTCGGCGACGAAATAGAGGTCGCGGGTGCGCGCCGGGTTGGCGGCGGCCTCGAGCGAGGCTCGGCCGGGATTGGAGATCGGCCCCGGCGGCAGGCCTTCGATCACATAGGTGTTGTAGGGCGAAGGCTGCGTGATCTCGCTGCGCTTGATCGGACGGCCGAGCGTGCCCTTGCCGCCGACGAGGCCATAGATGATCGTGGGATCGGACTGCAGCTTGATCCGCTGCTTCAGGCGGTTGACGAACACCGCGGCGACGCGGCTGCGCTCGTCGGGCTTGCCGGTTTCCTTTTCGACGATCGAGGCCAGCGTCACCAGTTGCTCCGGACTCTTGACCGGAATGTCCTGATTGCGGCGCTCCCATATCTCGGTCAGCACGCGCTTGTGCGCCTGCTGCATGCGCTGGACCACCTGATCACGTGGCGTCCCGCGCGGGAATTTGTAGGTCTCGGGCAACAGCGTGCCTTCGCGCGGCAGCTCACGCACGCTGCCGGTGAAGATGTCGTTGTCGGACAGCCGCGCCACGATCTGCTCGGAGGTCAGGCCCTCCGGTACCGTCACGGCATGCTGCACCACCTTGCCTTCGACGATGGTGGCGACGACGTCGCGCAAGGATGCGTTTTTCTGGAACGAATACTCACCGGGCTTGAGATCCGAACTCGCCTTCAGCGCAGCGACACTGGCGATGAATACCCACGGATTGACGTCGGTCACGCCTTCCCGGTTCAACGTCTCGGCGATGTCGCGCTTGCCGGCGCGCTGCGGGATGTTGACGATCTTGTCGTCCTTCAGCGGTCCCGGCGCCTCGAGCACTTGCCGGCCGTAATAGTACACGCCGCCCGCACCGATCATCGCGATCAGCAGCAGGGTGATGATGGCGTTGCCGATGATCACGAAGGGATTGCGCGCGCGGTCCGATCGCTTCGGCGGCGGCGGGACCTGCTCGGGCTCGAGCGCTGCCCGCGGACTCCGGGGCGAAATGGGCGGCCTTTCACTCATCGAAGCAACCTGAATCCTGCCGGTTCAATTGCGGCCTGACAATCGCTTGTCCGGCCAAGTACACGCGCCCACTTGTATGACTATCGCCGAATACGGCAAATCGGTGGATTCGTCGAAAACACAAACTATTGGACCGGACGCCGGAAGATTACCGACGCGTTGGTACCGCCAAAACCGAAAGAATTCGACAACGCGACGTTGACCTCGCGCTTCTTCGACTTATGCGGCACGAGATCGATCGCAGTCTCGACCGACGGATTGTCCAGATTGATGGTCGGCGGCACGACATTATCGCGAATCGCGAGAATGGCGAAGATCGCCTCGATCGCGCCGGCTGCACCGAGGAGATGGCCGGTCGACGATTTGGTCGAGGACATCGCGACCTTGGAGGCGGCGTTGCCGAGCAGGCGCTCCACCGCACCGAGCTCGATCTCGTCGCCGAGCGGTGTCGAGGTGCCGTGCGCGTTGATGTAATCGAGATCGGACGCCGTGAGGCCGGCGCGCTTGAGCGCTGCCGCCATGCTGCGAAAGGCGCCATCGCCATCGGGCGACGGCGAGGTGATATGATAGGCGTCGCCGGAGAGACCGTAGCCGACCACCTCGGCATAGATCTTCGCGCCGCGGCGCCGGGCGTGCTCGAGCTCTTCCAGGACCAGGACGCCGGCGCCCTCGCCCATCACAAAGCCGTCGCGGTCCTTGTCATAGGGACGCGAGGCCTTCTCGGGTGTCTCGTTGAAGCCGGTGGAGAGCGCGCGCGCGGCGTTGAAGCCGGCAATGCCGATGCGGCCAATCGGCGATTCGGCACCGCCGGCGACCATGACGTCGGCATCGCCGAGCGCAATCAGGCGGGCGGCATCGCCGACCGCATGTGCACCAGTCGAGCAGGCCGTGACCACCGAGTGGTTCGGCCCCTTCAGCCCGTGCTTGATAGAGACATAGCCGGAGGCGAGATTGATCAGGCGGCCCGGAATGAAGAATGGCGACACCCGGCGCGGCCCGCGCTCATTCAGGAGGACCGCGGTGTCCGCGATGCCGTTGAGGCCGCCGATGCCGGAACCGATCATTGTGCCGGTCGCGCATTTGTCCTCTTCGGTCGCGGGATGCCAATTGGCATCGTCGAGCGCCTGGCCGGCCGCGGCCATGCCGAAGATGATGAAGTCGTCGACCTTGCGCTGGTCCTTCGGCTCCATCCAGATATCGGGATCGAAAGTGTCGTTCGTCCCGTCGCCGCGCACGACGGTGCAGGCGTATTTGGTCTGAAGATCGGAGACATCGAAGCTCTCGATCCTGCGTGCGCCGCTTTCGCCGTTGAGGATGCGCTTCCAGGTCGGCTCGACACCGCAGCCGAGTGGCGAAACCATGCCAAGACCCGTGACGACAACCCGCCTCATATCCGAAAACTCCGCATCGAAACATTCACGGCCAATAACAAGAAACCGGCTGACCGCTGTTGGGCGGCCCGTCCGGTTTCAATGTTTTCCCCGCGAAAATGAAGAGCCTTAGCTCTTCGCGTTCTTCTCGAGAAACTTCGTGGCGTCGCCGACGGTGAGAATCGTCTCCGCGGCGTCGTCCGGAATCTCGCAGCCGAATTCTTCTTCGAATGCCATCACCAGCTCGACGGTGTCCAGACTGTCGGCGCCGAGGTCGTCGATGAAGCTCGCAGCGTCGACAACCTTCTCGGGTTCAACACCAAGGTGTTCGACCACGATCTTCTTAACCCGCTCGCCAATCTCACTCATTGCATAACCTCGTGTTGTTCCCTGTAGACCCGACCCCCCGGGACGATACGAGCCGTCGTGGTCGTTGACTGCCTTCGCTTACAAACTTTGATTTGGCCCCATCCTAACCGATGCAGGCCCGGCGAATGACGGCCAAGGCTCCGCATCGCCAATATACAGGGTTTCAAAAACCTGCAATGGCGTTCTTTGCCCATCCGTTGAAGGTCCGGTTATCATACTTCAATTGCCTTGACTACAAGCCTCATTTCGCTCCGGAAACGGCCGTTTGCCGTATCCGGAGCCGCCCAAGGGGGGCGGAGCGGCATGAGGCGTCAGATCATGGCCATGCCGCCGTTGACGTGGATGGTTTGGCCGGTGACGTAGGCCGCTTCGTTCGAACTCAGGTAGACGGCAGCCGCCGCGATGTCCTCTGGCGTCCCCAGGCGATTGGCCGGAACCTTGGTCAGAATCGTTTCGCGCTGCTTGTCGTTGAGCGCATCGGTCATCGGCGTCTTGATGAAGCCGGGCGCAATGCAGTTCGCAGTGACGCCGCGTTTGGCGTATTCGGCACCCAACGTCTTGATCATGCCGATCAGGCCCGCCTTCGACGCGGTATAATTGCCCTGCCCCGGATTGCCGGTGACGCCGACCACCGAGGTGATGGCGATGATGCGGCCGAAGCGCTTGCGCATCATCAATTTGGTGGCGGCGCGGGCAAGCCGGAAGGTCGAGGTCAAATTAATGTTGATGACCTCCTCCCAGTCCTCGTCACGGAGCTGCACGAAGAGATTGTCGCGGGTGATGCCGGCATTGGCGACGAGGATGTCGACCTGTCCCATTGCCGCTTCCGCAGCGGGCACCAGCGCCTCGACCTCGTCGGCCTTGGAGAGATTGCAGGGCAGCACATGGGTGCGCTCGCCGAGCTTGCCGGCAAGCTCATCCAGC
Source organism: Bradyrhizobium sp. LM2.9 (assembly GCF_054056555.1). NCBI lineage: Bacteria > Pseudomonadati > Pseudomonadota > Alphaproteobacteria > Hyphomicrobiales > Nitrobacteraceae > Bradyrhizobium > Bradyrhizobium sp. LM2.9. The sequence continues at coordinate 1,565,705 of NZ_JBSRYJ010000002.1, read as the reverse complement.
ACTTCCTTGCGCGTCCCTGATATCGCGACGGTGGCGCCCTGCGCGTGCAGCGCCTGTGCGATCGCACCGCCGATGCCGCCGGTTGCGCCGGTGACGAGCGCCTTTTTGCCAGTCAGATCGAACATCGATAACTCCTCCAAAGCACGATCCGGAAAAGTGCGCAGCGGTTTTCCGAAAAGATCGAGCGTAAACTAAAGAACGCAAGCGCGACGAGGAATCATCGCGCTTCAGGCCTGCTTCGAAGCGGCCAATGCATCCCTGGCGGCAGCAATGTCGTTGGGCCCGCTGACCGCAACGCCGACCGCACCGTCAGCAATACGCTTGACGAGGCCGGTCAGCACCTTGCCGGCGCCGATCTCGAAGAAACGGTTGACGCCTTGCCCTGCCATATAGGCAACCGACTCGCGCCAGCGCACGGTGCCGGTGACCTGCTCGACCAGGCGGCGTCGGATCTCGTCAGGGTCGGTAATCGCGCTCGCCAGCACGTTCGACACCAGCGGCGCCGCCGGCGCCTTGATCGTGACCGTGGCCAGCGCCGCCGCCATCGCCTCCGCAGCCGGCTGCATCAGTGTGCAATGGAACGGCGCGGACACCGGCAGCAACATCGCGCGCTTGGCGCCCTTGGTTTTGGCGATCTCGACGGCGCGATCGACCGCGGCCTTGTCGCCGGAGACGACCACTTGTCCGCCGCCATTGTCGTTGGCGGCCTGGCAGACCTGCCCCTGCGCCGCCTCCTTGGCGACCTCCAGGGCGGCCTCGTAGTCGAGGCCAAGCAGAGCGGCCATCGCGCCGGCGCCAACCGGCACGGCTTTTTGCATTGCGAGACCGCGGGTGCGAAGCAGCCGCGCGGTGTCGGAAATCGTCAGGCTGCCGGCCGCAGCGAGCGCAGAATATTCACCGAGGGAATGGCCGGCGACGAAGGCAGCATCCCGCTCCACGGAAAACCCGGCTTCGACCTCCAGCACGCGCAGAGTGGCGATGGACACAGCCATCAGGGCCGGCTGGGCGTTTTGGGTGAGCTGGAGGGTTTCGGCCGGACCATCCCAGATGATTGCCGTCAGCTTCTCTCCCAGCGCGGCATCGACCTCGTCGAACACGGCGCGTGCCACCGGAAAGGCGTCAGCCAGAGCCTTGCCCATACCGACCGCCTGGGAACCCTGCCCCGGAAATGTGAATGCTGCCGTCATCGGCGCTCCCCTGGATCGCTCGAGCAGTTGTCTTCGAGAACCGGCAGCCGACTACGTCCGGCCCGAGCCTTGGTTCCCGATCATGCCCCAAAGGGGGCCGTAGACACTGTCCGAGGCCGGAATGTCAAGCCAGGGGGAGCATCGGCCGGCATTCAACCGGAGATGCGGGTCTCTAGAATCCGCCGGCGGTCTGGTTGGCGTCGACCTCCGACCCCGCCTGCGCGCGACGCGCGCTGTTCACCAGTTGACCCGGCCGGTCGTCGCGGTTCGGCTTCGCGGTCGCAAGCCGCAGTACCGCGGCGTAACTCGGTTGCACCTCCATGCGGCCCGCGTGCCGGCTTTCGCTCAGCAGGCGATGAACCTTCGGCAGATTGTAGCAGGGCACGTAGAACAAGAGATGATGTTCGAGATGATAGTTCACGTAGTACGGCGCGATGAACAGGCGCTCGAGAAAATTGGCGTAGGTGGTGCGGGTGTTGCGCAAGGGATCGCTGCTGTCAGGCACGACCGCGTGCTCGGCGATATTGCGGATGCGGGTGATGACCATCATCCAGCTTACGAGCGGCACCAGCCATAGCAGCGGATAGGCCCACCACACGCCGGCCACGGTGAGCGCTGCGAACATCGCGCCATTGACGAGGCATTGCGGGCCGAGCTTCTCCCAAAAATGCGCTGCGCGCTGCGGCAACGGCCAGTCCTTCGGCCCGAGCGCGTTGAGCAGTTGCGCCTTGCGCTGTTGGAAGCCGGTCTGCCCGGTGATGTCGCGAATGAACTTGCGGCGATAGCTCAGCTTCGTGATCGGAAACGGCGCCGACAGCACGAGGTCAGGATCATCCTCCTGCTGGGTACGCGCATGATGCTGAAGGTGATAGCGCCGGTAGCTGCGCGTCTCTGCGAACAGAGGATAGGCGCAGAACCACTGGCTCAGGGTTAGATTGGCTTTCTCGTCGGCGGACAGGCAGCCATGTGCGCCGTCATGCATGAGGATCGCGAGCCCGAGTTGGCGCGAGCCGATGATGGCGACGGCGAAGATATAGGTGATCGGATTGGGCCACCACGCGACCAAGGCGATTGCGGCTATGATGAGCGCCCAGGCGTGCGCGATCAGCGCGACGCCTTTCCAGGTCACGCGCTGGCGCACGTCGGCGAGTTGATCGTCGGTCAGGAAATCGCGGGCACGCATGCGAAGCGCGGTCATGGCCTAACCCTCCTCATTCGAATTGCTTGATGCGTCCCGCTCGTCGACGAGACGAAGGCGCGCCGTGTCGCCCGTGGATTTCGCCTGCTCGCCGAGCACGCGCAGCATCTCGGCGCACAGAGCCTCGGGCGAACGGCCCATGGCGTAGCCTTCGAGAATGACGCCGATGGCGACGGCCCAGAATCGCCGCGAGCTTTCGTCGGGCGCGCGCAGGGAGCGCCAGCCGTGCCGCTCAACCTGGCTTGCATAGGCCCGCGCGCCTTCGCTGTGCAGGCGCTCGATGGTGCGCTCCACCAGCGGTGCGAGATCCTGGCGCCGCCGCGTCAGCGTCAGCGCCTCGGCGAAGAAGGCCACCGAATCGTTTGCCGTCACGGTCTCGGCCAGCGCATGGGTGTAGTCCCGTGGCGTGCGCGCCTGCAGCGCCGCCCGCTCGGTCGCCCGCGCCAGATACAGCAGCTCGCGGCAGGCGCATTCGACGAACAGCGCCTCTTTCGTGCGGAAATAGTAAGTGATCTGGCTCGGGAACGCGTTCGCGGCGGCTGCGATGTCGGTGATTGCCGTGCCCGATAGCCCCCGCTCCCGAAACAGCGGGCTCGCGGCATCCAGCAGCAGCGAGCGCATTCTGCGGCCGGCCGAGCGCGTAGCGCGGGCGGCGTGCTTGGGGTCGCCAGCCGCCTCAAACGGCTCCTGGGACAAGTTTTCTGCCATTGGGGTCCGCTCCGTTGATTTATTTGTATGACATACAAACAAATAAATCAAGCCGGCATGTTACTCTGCGGTGGGTCAGGCCGCCCGCATCGGGACCATCCGCGCCGAAAATGCCGCCCTCAACCTTGCCAAGTCAGCCAAAATCCGTATAAGGCGCGCATCCGCAGACCCCGGCCGGGAGCTGAACGGACGGTCTCAGCAAATCATTCGTGATCTTGGTGTGGCAGGGCCAGTCGGCCCGTCGTCCCGTGTTTCCGCCTTCTGAGCTTAATCCCAGAGTCCTTTCCGAAGGCCTCTTAAGGGCTTGACGCCGGGCGATGCGCCAACATGAGGAAAGGACTTCCATGGCTCTCTATGAGCATGTTTTTCTCGCGCGCCAAGACGCGAGCACGCAGCAGGTCGAAGAACTGACTGCGCAGATGACCGGCATTGTCGAGGGTCTCGGCGGCAAGGTTGTCAAGACCGAGAATTGGGGCGTGCGCTCCCTCACCTACCGCATGAACAAGAATCGCAAGGCGCACTTCGTGCTGCTCAACATCGACGCGCCGTCCGCGGCGATCGCCGAGATCGAGCGCCAGGAGCGCATCAGCGAAGACGTGATCCGCTATCTCAGCGTCCGCGTCGAGGAGCTCGAGGAAGGTCCGTCCGCGATGATGCGCAAGGCCGACCGTGACCGCGAGCGTGACGACCGTGGCGGCGGCTTCCGTGGCGATCGCGAAGGCGGTGGCTTCCGTGGCGACCGCGAGGGTGGTTTCCGTGGCGGCGATCGTGAAGGTGGCGGCTTCCGCGGTGACCGCGGTCCGCGCCGTCCGCGCGACGACGCTGAAACCACGACTACTGCCACCACCACCACCACGACGGATGGGGAGTAAGAACAATGGCTGAAGCTGGTGCACGCCGCCCGTTTTTCCGTCGTCGCAAGAGCTGCCCGTTCACGGGCGCGAATGCTCCGAAGATCGACTACAAGGACTCCAAGCTGCTGATGCGTTACGTCTCCGAGCGCGGCAAGATCGTGCCGAGCCGCATCACCGCGGTGTCCGCGAAGAAGCAGCGTGAGCTCGCCCGCGCCATCAAGCGCGCGCGGTTCCTGGGCCTGCTGCCCTACGTCATTCGCTAAGACGAATTCGGCCGGCGGTGACATCGCCGCCGGCCGTATTACCTAGTTTCTCATAAGGCTTCCGGGTCGTCCGGTCGCCGATGGTTGGGGCGAGATGCCTCTAACCGCTCGAAGGGAGCGGGACAGCTGATGATGGCCTTTGGACTGATAGCCCTGATCGCCGGCGCTGCGTCGGCCGTAATGTTCGCCTCGATCGTCTCGGGCGCGCTGATCTCGCTCGTCCTGTTCTATCTCGCACCGCTGCCGCTGATGGTCGCCTCGATCGGCTGGGGACCGCTTTGCGCGACCCTCGGCGGCATCGCCGCCGCGCTTGGTCTCGGCGCCCTGTTCGGCCTGCCCTACGGCATCGCCTTCGCCGTCACCGTCGCACTGCCGGCCTGGTGGCTCGGCCACCTCGTCCTGCTCAGCCGGCAGCGGGAACCCGTCGCCCCGGGAGCCGCCGCCGAGCCGTCGGCCGAACCTGCGCTCGAGTGGTATCCGGTCGGCCGCATCCTGCTATGGATCGCGGGCTTCGCCACGCTGACCACGATCGCCGCCCTGCTCACCCTCGGCACCGACGCCGAAACCATCATCGGCACGCTGCGTCGTGGCCTGATGCGCCTCCTCCGCGCCGCCGACCCGCAGACCTCCGGCGAGACCGACCAATTTGTCGACGCGCTGGTGCGGATCGCGCCGGCCGGCGCCACCATCGTCGCGATGATGACGCTGACCCTCAATCTCTGGCTCAGCACCAAGGTGACGGCGACGTCGGGCCGGCTGCGGCGCCCCTGGCCGGACCTGATGACGGCGGAGCTGCCGCCGATGACGCTCGTGGCGCTCTGCATCGCGCTTGCCTTCTGCTTCACCGGCGGACTGCTTGCGATCGTGGCGCAGATCGCCACGGCGGCGCTAATGATGGGATATGCGCTGACCGGCTTTGCGGTGCTGCATACGCTGACGCTGGCGCTGAAGAGCCGCACTTTCTGGCTCGGCTCGACCTACGCCGTCGTCGTCGTGTTCGGATGGCCCGTCATCGCGATGGTGATCCTCGGCCTTGCGGATGCCGTGTTCGGCCTCCGCGAACGCTTCCTGCGTACGCGCCAGCCACCGCCGCTGCCGGTCCCTTAAGTTCAAGTCCGAAAATCCAACCCACTCAACACTTCGAAGGAGAACGAATATGGAAGTCATTTTGCTGGAACGCGTCAACAAGCTCGGTCACATGGGCGAAGTCGTGAAGGTTCGCGACGGCTATGGCCGCAATTTCCTGCTCAAGCGCGGCAAGGCGCTGCGCGCCACCGCCGACAACCGCGCCAAGTACGACGGCATGAAGGCCGACCTCGAGGCTCGCAACCTTGAGTCCAAGGGCGAGGCGTCCAAGGTCGCCGAGAAGATCCAGGGCAAGAACATCATCGTGATCCGTCAGGCTTCGGAAGCCGGCCAACTGTTCGGCTCGGTCAACGTGCGCGACATCGTCGTGGCGTTCGAAGCCGACGGCGTTTCGCTGTCCCGCCCGCAGGTTCAGCTCGACGCGCCGATCAAGACCATCGGCAAGCACACCATCACAGTTGCCGTCCACCCCGAGGTCGAGGTCGAGATCAGTGTCACCGTGGCGCGCAGCCAGGACGAGGCCGAGCGCCTCAATCGCGGCGAGGACATCTCGACCCGCAACGAAGACCGGGATGCTGCCGCCGAAGCGATTGCCGCCGCCGGCGAGTTCTTCGATCCGGAAGCCCAGCAGGACGACGCCGAGCCGGCGCCGGCTGCGGAAGAGACCGAAAAGTAAGCCTCGCGTTCGCGCAGGCTTTCGAAGCCCGGCCGCCTCAGGCGGCCGGGTTTTTCGTTTTCGCGACGACGTCCTCGCTCAGCATCGCTATCGAGGCGAGCGCCGTTGCCGTATGCTTCTCGACGCCATCGCTGACGCAGAACACGTCAGCTGCGACCACGCAGACCTGACGCCCCGGCTTGATCACCCTTGCCCGGCAGATCAGCTTCAGGTGCCGCGCGACGATTCAGACAGTTCGGCCCCGACCAGATTCATAAAACTCTGCCGACCGACATTGGCGTGGATGCGCTCGGCGATCGGTCCGAATTCCGGATCTGCTTCCACTCGCATGGGGCCTTTACTTATTGTTTATTGATGCGATCGAGTGGCCGCAACGCTCGAACCGCGCAGGCGATCACGTATCGGTCTCGGTGCGCGGATCGGCGCGGTCGCGTCCCGACAGGAAGGCGCGGCAAAAAATCTGCGCCGGACCGATGAGCTGGCTGACGAACATCACCGGGGTCTGCGAAGACCGCGGATGCGTGCGGCCTTCGCAAGTCGATCGGAAAAAATGGGGCGCTTATCTCGAAATCGGCGGCGTCGGCGCACCGGACGATTCGGCTGGCGCCGCGGGTGGGGCGGCAGCGGTCGCGGGCGGCGGCGCCTCCTGCGACTTCGCTGGCGGTTCGGAGCTCGCGGCAGGCTTGGGAGCAGCCTCTTCCGCCGGCTTGGGCGCAGCTGGCTCGGCGGGCTTCGCGGCGGGCCGGTGCAGCGGGTGTCACCTGCGGCACCGGATCGGGCCGCAGCGCCGGAGTATCGCTTCCGCGCGGCTCAACCTTGGCGCTCTCGGGCTTGGCCTCGGCGGGCTTCTCGGCCGGCTTGCTGCTTTCAGATTTGGACTCGCCGGAATCATCCTTCGCAGTCTCGGGCTTGGATTCGACCTTCGGCTCATTCTTCTTGTCGTCTGCCGCCGGCGACGCGCCATCGACCTTCGGCGCCTCCTCGATCCCGGGCTTGCCGCGACGCTTACCTTTGCGCCCTTCGGGGGCGGCCTGGCCCTCGGGCTTCACGCCTTCCTTGGCGCCCTCCTCGGCCGGCCGCGCCGCGCGCTTCTGACGTGCGCCCTCGGCCGCGGGAGCGGCACCCTCGCCTTCCGGCCTGGCGGACTCGTGGGAACGTTGGCGGCGGCCCTGATGTTCAGGGGACTGCGCGGGATTGGTATTTGCTTCCTTGTCCTTGGCGCCGTCCTTCTTGTCCTTGCCGTCCTTTGCCTGATAGCGGGTGTCGGTGGCGCCGTTGGAGACGAGGTAGGAAGCAAGCACGCCGGCCATGTCGGAGCTGGTCGTGTAATGCTGACGCAGGAAGCCCGGCAGCGAACCCGGCGCCACGGACTTCAACAGGCCGCGCGGGCTCTTGTGACATGCAGTGCAGGTCTGCGTGAACAGCTGGGATGGGGCCTTACCGGCCTCGAGGTTCGTCGCCTGCGCGAGAGCGGCATCGGTCGCGCCGAAGCCGATCAAAAGCAATAGCGTCGCGAGGCTGAGCGCTCGGCTCGACATTCCCATCATCTCCATTGAATTCCGAGAGGTGCAGCCGGCATGGGGCGCGGCGGCGGGTCACCTTTTATCCGATTGAGCCGCGAATGGAAGCAGGCTCCACGCGCAAGAATGTGATTAAGCGCTTTTTGAATATCGGCCGTGAACACAGCGCAATAGCCGGGACGGGACACTTCCCCTAGATTTAGATGCAAACGCATAGGAACCGCTGCGGTGGCCGCGCGTAGGGTGAATGCCGGCTTAGTCGCATCTCTTCGGGTTCGCTCGAGAGGATGGGTATCGATGGACCGTTTGTTGCGTCAATTCCTGTCTCAATTCATCCGCCGCGGGTCGATGACGGTGACCGCGGCAAAGGGTTCGAAGTTCACGGTCGGCGATGGCTCAGGCGAACCGGTTGCAGTCCGCTTCGTCACCGCGGACGCAGAGCGGAAGATCCTCGTCAATCCCGAGCTCGGGCTTGGCGAGGCCTATATGGACGGCGAGTTCGTCGTCGAGCACGGCGCCATAGCTGATGCCCTCGCGATCCTGCTCGATCAACCCGACCTATTGCCGCACTGGGCAAAACCCTGGTGGCACCTTCGCTACCTGGCGCGGCACCTGAGGCAGTTCAATCCGCGCCCGCGCTCCCGCAGCAACGTCGCACACCACTACGATCTCGATGCGAGGCTCTATTCGCTCTTCCTCGACGCCGACAAGCAATATAGCTGCGCCTATTTCGAGACGCCGACGACCACCCTCGACGATGCGCAGCTCGCCAAGAAACGACACATCGCCGCAAAGCTGCTCGTCAAGGGCGGCCAGCGCGTGCTCGACATCGGCTCGGGCTGGGGCGGACTTGGGCTCTATCTCGCCGGGATCGCAGGTGTTGACGTCACCGGCATAACGTTGTCGACCGAGCAGTTGCAGATCGCCAATGCGCGCGCAGCCGAAAAGGGTCTGACCGGATCGGCCAAATTCCTGCTTCAGGACTATCGCGACGTCGCCGGCCCGTTCGACCGCATCGTCTCAGTCGGCATGTTGGAGCATGTCGGCGCCCGCTTCTACGACACCTACTTCCGGCGCTGCGCCGAGCTGTTGGACAAAGACGGCGTCATGCTGCTGCACTCGATCGGCCGTTCGCAGGGCCCGGACTCCACCAATCCCTGGATCGCCAAATACATCTTTCCCGGCGGCTACATCCCCGCTCTCTCGGAGGTGCTGCCGGCGATCGAGCGGGCGGGCCTGCTGGTCTGCGACATCGAGATTCTGCGGCTGCATTACGCCGAAACCTTGAAAGCATGGCGCGAGCGCTTCATGGCGCGGCGCGAAGAAGCCGTACAGCTGTACGACGAGCGCTTCGCGCTGATGTGGGAATTTTATCTGGCAGCCAGCGAGATGACGTTCCGCAAGCAGGATATGATGAACTTCCAGATTCAACTCACCCGGCGCCAGGGCATAGTGCCGATGACACGCAACTACATCGCGCGTGAAGAAGCCCGGCTGCTGGCCGTCGAAGCCGGCGCCAAGCCGAGGCTGAAGATGGCTGGTGAATAAGTCCTAGTGGTGCAGGGTCGAAATCGGAGCGGACCGGAAAGAGGCAGTCAAGGCCAACTGTATCCGCAGTGCCTTCAGGATTTCGGGGGCGACCGGTTCCCGACGCACTTCAGGCCGCTCAGCGTGCTCCATGGCCGCGATCAGCCCCGACAGCCAAAGCCGGCTGCCTGCTTCGCTTCGCCAATTCCGGAGCTGCCGTCCTGGCCGCATCGCTTGCCTCGTTCCTGGTGGCGGATCGCGGGAGACAACCCCCCGCCCGCTCGCCTGTTCCGGCCGTACCCCCGAAAGAATCCGGGGAGATGTGATCTGCTTCACATAAGTCCCGCCGGCCCTGGCCTAGACCGTCGCCATGAGCAAAGAGACCCAAACCTCATTCGACGTGCAGGACGACCTCCGCACCGATTACGCCCTGATCGCTACCGGCGTCGGGGCGGCCCTGGTTGCACTGGTCTACCTTCTGCTGGTCTGAACCGAGCCGAAAGCTCCCAGCGTGCGTCATTTCGCGCGCGTCTCGATAGGTCTGCCCGCCAACCCATTAGGTTCACTTCATCCGGAGTTTTCCGTGGCGCGGTCGCTTCCTGCGCCGCGACCTGATTCAGCGAAAATCCGTCAAGCGCGGCGCGCACTGCGGCGGCCAATCATCCACCATTTTAATGATCGGTTGATAGCGGCGAGCTTTTGCTTCCGCTTTGCGCTGAGGCGGCGCTTTATCCCGGCCCCGCATCCGCCCCAGAAAATTGCTATCGCTCGACCATGGCCCTGACTGATTCGAACGTTCTCAAGCTCGCGCCGGAATCCGGAACTCCCGCCTATCGGAGCGCGCCGCATAATATCGAAGCGGAACAGAGCCTTCTGGGCGCGATCCTGGTCAACAACGACGCATTTTACCGCGTCTCCGACTTCCTGGAGCCGAAGCATTACTTCGAGCCGCTGCACCAGACCATCTTCGAGACCGCCTCGAGCCTGATCCGGATGGGCAAGATCGCGACGCCCGTCACGCTGAAGACCTTCCTGCCCGCCGACACCGATGTCGGCGGCATGACCATCGGGCAATATCTGGCGCGGCTCGCCGCCGAAGCGACCACCATCATCAATGCGCAGGATTATGGGCGCACCATCTACGACCTGGCATTGCGCCGCGATCTGATCGGCATCGGCGAGGACATGGTCAATGTCGCCTATGACGCCCCGGTCGACTTCGCGCCGCGGGCGCAGATCGAGGACGCCGAACGCCGCCTCTACGAGCTCGCCGAGTCCGGCCGCTACGACGGCGGCTTCCAGAAATTCTCGCAGGCGCTAACGCTCGCGGTCGATCTCGCCGCGAAAGCGTTCCAGCGCGACGGAAAGCTGTCCGGCATCTCGACGGGCCTGCGCGACCTCGACACCAAGATGGGCGGCTTGCAGCACTCCGACCTCATCATCGTCGCCGGCCGCCCCGGCATGGGCAAGACGTCGCTTGCAACCAACATCGCCTATAATGTCGCCCGGGCCTATGTTCCGGAACTGCAGGCCGACGGCACCACGAAGGCCGCCCATGGCGGCGTCATCGGCTTCTTCTCCTGCGAAATGTCGGCCGACCAGCTCGCCACGCGTATCGTCGCCGAGCGCACCGGCATTCCCTCCTCCCACATCCGCCGCGGCGGCATCTCGGAAGCCGATTTTGAGAATATCCGCGAGGTTTCGATCGAGCTGCAATCGCTGCCCTTCTATGTCGACGAGACCGGCGGCCTCTCGATCTCGCAGCTGATGGCGCGCGCCCGCCGGCTGAAACGGCAGAAGGGCCTCGACCTCATCGTCATCGACTACATCCAGCTCTTGTCAGGCTCGGGCAAGCGCAGCGAAAACCGCGTGCAGGAAATCACCGAGATCACGACAAGTCTGAAGGCCCTGGCCAAGGAACTGAGCGTGCCCGTGATCGCGCTCTCGCAGCTCTCGCGCCAGGTGGAGTCGCGCGACGACAAGCGGCCGCAGCTCTCAGATCTGCGCGAATCCGGCTCGATCGAGCAGGACGCCGACGTCGTTCTGTTTGTCTACCGCGAGGAATATTACCTCGGAAACAAGGAGCCGCGCCCGGGCACACCCGAGCACGAAAAATGGCGCCTGGACATGGATCTTGCGCATGGCAAGGCCGAAGTCATCATCGGCAAGCAGCGCCACGGCCCGACCGGCACCGTCGATCTGGCCTTTGAAGCTTCGATCACACGATTTGGCGACCTTGCGCCGGACAGTCAGGTGCCGGACCGCGGTGGCGGCGACTACTAGGCTCCTCGTTCGGTTCCTTGTTGGTTCCTTGGGTTGAACCGCAGCGGTCTCTTGCGTAAAACGGCGTCATGACAATGGCGTCCGACCCGAAAATGATCCCGCAATCCGGCCTTCTCTCCGCGGAGGCCAATCAAACTGCCACGCTCGCTGCCTTCGGCGGCGTGCTCACCGTCGACCTTGACGCCATCATCGCCAACTGGCGCAAGCTCGAGAAGACCGCGGTGCCAGCCGAATGCTCGGCGGTGATCAAGGCCGACGCCTATGGCTGCGGTGCCGAGCAGGTTGCGCGTGCCCTGAACAAGGCCGGTTGCAAGACCTTCTTCGTCGCCACCATCGAGGAAGCGCGCAAGGTGCGAGCAGCCGTGCCGGAGCCTACGATCTACGTGCTCGGCGGCTATTTCCAGAACACCGGCGAGCACTACGCCCAAATCAACTGCCGCCCCGTGATCGGCGATCTCAACGAGCTTGCCGAATGGGACGTGTTCTGCCGCCGAACCGGCTGGACCGGTGGCGCGGCTGTTCACATCGACACCGGCATGAACCGGCTTGGCCTGACGCTTGCGGAAGCGCACGCCATCATCCCGCGCATCAATGCCGGCGACCACGGCATCACGCTGGTGATGAGTCATCTGGTCTCGGCCGAGCAGCTCAACAACCCAGCGAACGCCAAGCAACTCGCGGCCTTCCGCGGTATCGCCAGCGAATTCTCTGGCGTGCCCGCCGCGCTCGCCAATTCCTCCGGCGTCTTCCTCGGCGCACCTTTCCAGTTCGACATGGTGCGGCCGGGCGCCGCGCTCTACGGCGTCAACCCGACGCCGGAGGCCGACAATCCGATGCAGCCGGTGGTCGACCTCAAGGCCCGCATCGTGCAGATCCGCAGCGTCGAGCGCGGCGAAAGCGTCGGCTATGGCGGCACCTGGACCGCACGGCGGCCGACGAAACTGGCGATCATCGCAGTCGGTTATGCCGACGGCTATTTCCGCGCCGCAAGCTCCAATGACGGCACCCGCGGCGCCGAGGTCATCGTCGCCGGCAAGCGCTGCCCCGTCGCGGGCCGCGTCTCGATGGACCTGATCGCGATCGACATCACGGACTTGCCGCCGAACGGGGCGCGGCGCGGCCACATGGTGACGCTGCTTGGCGAGGGCATCACCGTCGACGAGCTCGCCCATCATTTCGGCACGATCGGCTATGAGGTGCTGACCAGCCTCGGCCACCGCTACGCGCGAATCTACAAGGGCGGCAATGTGGTGGAGCCGCTGGCAAAGCCGGCTCCCGCGACCATGGCAGAGCAACTGCCCTCCCCGCCGCCGGTCGAGCAGCCCGCGAACCCGCCGCCGCTGCCGAGCTGAGCAGCTCGCTGCTTACTTCTTTTTCCTGCTGTCCAGCGCCGTCCTGCAGGTTGCACTGAGCTGATCGCGCTTGCCGTTGAGGCAGGCGACGATGCCCCCGCCCGGTGCGAGGCCGGCGCAGAATTTATCGTAGTCCGCCTTGCACGCGCCGCGCGGATCGGAGGATTGTGCCGAAGTCGCTCCGGAGAATGCGACGAGCAATGCGATGGCGGCAAAGTTCAACTTGGACATTTCATCTCCGGTGTCGGAACGTAAGAAGCGGTCAGCTCTACATGAAGATTGCGACATTCAACATCAACAACATCAATCGCCGCCTGCCCAATCTGTTGGCATGGATGCGAACGGCGAAACCTGATGTCGTTGCGCTTCAAGAATTGAAGGCAAGTGATGGCGAATTTCCGGCGGCCGCCATCGAAAAGGCCGGTTACGGCGCAGTGTGGTGTGGACAAAAGACCTGGAATGGCGTCGCCATCCTCGCTCGCAATGCCGAGCCCATTCTCATCCGCGATCGCTTGCCGGGAAAGCCTGCCGATCTCGAAGCCCGCTACATCGAGGCCGCCGTAAGCGGTGTCATCGTCACCAGCATCTACCTGCCGAACGGCAATCCGCAGCCGGGACCGAAATTCGAGTACAAGCTCGACTGGTTCGCGCGGCTCAAGCGCCACGCCAAAACTTTCATCAAGCAGGACCTGCCCGTGGTGCTCGCCGGCGACTACAACGTCGCGCCTGATGAGATCGACATCTATCCGACGCGCTCGTGGGACAAGGATGCCTTGATCCAGCCGAAGAGCCGTGCAGACTTTGCGTCGCTGGCGGCACAAGGCTGGTGCGACGCGATCCGTGAACTGCACCCGGAGCAGCGCATCTACACCTTCTGGGACTACAAGCGAAACCGCTGGCCGCGCGATGCGGGCCTGCGGCTCGATCATCTCCTGCTCAGCCCCGCCCTCGTCTCACGCTTGACAAAAGCCGGCGTGGACAAGAAGGTTCGCGGCGAGGATGGCGCCAGCGATCACGCGCCGGCGTGGGTCGTGCTGAAATAAATGAACGAACTCGTAAGGCGGCAAAGCGAAGCGTGCCCACCACTCCCGCTTGGGTTGGTGAGGAATGGTGGACAGACCGTGCGGCAGATATGCCTGAGAGCGCATGCTCACCACAAATTCTTGCCGTCGATCATGTTCACCGGCACGGCCTCCAGATCGAACTCGTCGAACAGGCGCGCGTTGACGCCGACCTTGGGATTGTCGAAATCGGGTTTGCCGGTCGACCAGTCCGGCGACTCCGAATAGGTGCCGCAGCCGCAGCTTGCACAGAAATGATGTCTGACCGTCCGGCTGCCCCAGAGATAGGTAGCGACGTTCTCCGCCGGCGACAGCAGCCGAAACTGCGCCGGCGTATAATAGGCCCACAACGCGCCGCGCTTGGCACAGAGCGAACAGGTGCAGCGGGTCACGCTCGAGGGCGCCTCCGTCACCTCGAACACCGTCTCACCGCAATGACAGCTTGCCTCGATCCGCATGACCCGCTCTCCGTTTTGTCAGGAGATGGTCGTAGCCGGACCCTGCTGCCAACATGCTGTCAGCAGCGCGGCCCCGTCACGGAGCCTCGCTCGCGGACAACCGCTTGGCATTCGCGGCCACATGCTCGCGATAGCGCTGGACGATCACTGCCGGCGTCGCCCCGGCAAGCAGGCTAGCTGCCGTCTCGAAGGCAGCTGCGATCTTCTCGCTCACCATCAGCACGGCCTCCCGCCCGGCGGCCTCGTTGCCCTGGCTGAGTTTTTCGTAGCGCAAGCGCATCACATCACTCGCCTCGACCGCAAGCATCGCGCCCGCGTACCAGGGGAAACCGTCATCGGAGCCGCTCAACACCGCATGGCGATCGAGCACGGAGAAGGAATGATGGTCGGGCATCGCGGACCTCAAATTCTCTAAGTGAACGCTCCGATCAATACGCTTCAAATTCTAAGGATCGGGCCGGCGAACGGCTCGGATTGGCGGTGCCTGCGACACCGGGAGGTTAACCAAGGCGCTTGACGCACCATTCTGGTCATCCTAACTGGTCTTACCAAGATCAGACCAAAAGAGACAGGGATGGAACTCAAGCGCGCGGCCGAAGGCGAAAAGGGCTTTGAGAAGGTGTTCGCCTTCTTGCGCGAACGGCTGCTTGCGGGCTCGCTTAAGCCCGGCGATCGCCTGATCTCCGAGCGTGAGCTCGCGAGCCTTCTCGGCGTCAGCCGGCCAATCGTGCGCGAGGCGCTACGCGCCCTCACCGTGCTCGGCATCGTCGAGATCCGCGACCGCGTCGGCACCGTGGTGACGCGGCCGGACGTCTCCGTGCTGAACGACTTCTTCACCTTCGCGCTCGCCCAGCAAGCGGACATGCTCGACGACGTCATGCAGGCGCGCGTCGCGATCGAGTGCCAGGCGATCCGGCTTGCCTGCGAGCGCGCAAACATTGCCGATTACGAGCGGCTCCAGCGCGCGCTTGCGAAAATCGAGGAAACGATCGACGAGGCGGATGGCGGCGGTAAAGCCGACTTCGATTTCCACCGCACGATCGTGATGGCTTCACGCTCGGAAACCCTGACCGTCCTCCATGGCTCGATGGCCGGTCTGTTGACGCATTCGCATCGCAGTCGCCGCGAGCTGGTGCAGGCCTTCCCGTCCATGAAGACCTATCTGATCGACGACCACCGCCGCATCTTTGAAGCGGTGATCGCGCGCGATCCGGAGCGCGCGGACGCAACGCTGCGCAAGCATTTTGCCATTGGAGACGAATTCCGCAGACGCGCCGTCGTCGGCGACTTGGACAAGACCAGCGCCTCGCGCTGACCGCAGACAGACGAAACAAGAAACGGACTGATAACATGGGACGGAACGACAAGGGCAGCGTCGGCTTCATCGGCATCGGCACGATGGGCCTGGAGATGGTGCGCAACCTCTTGAAGGCCGGGCACGCGGTGCGCGCCTTCGACCTCAATGAGGCTGCTGTCGCCGACATCGTCAAGGAAGGCGCGGTTCGCGCCAAAAGTCCGGCCGAGGCCGCGCAAGCCGCCGATGTCGTCATCACCATGCTGCCCGACACGCCCCATGTCGAGGCGACCATTTACGGCGAGCATGGGCTGTTGAAGTCGCCACCATCAGGCAAGCTCATCGTCGACATGAGCACGATCTCACCGGTCGCCGTCCGCCGCATCCATGCAGACCTGCAAAAGGCCGGCGTCAGCTTCATCGATGCGCCGGTCTCGGGCGGCCCGCTCGGCGCCAGGAACGCCGCGCTCTCGATCATGGCCGGCGGCGACGCCGAAGCATTTGCCAAAGCCGAGCCGTTCTTCCGCGCGATGGGCACGACCATCACGCATGTCGGGGCGGCCGGCGCCGGCCAGACCGTAAAACTCTGCAATCAGCTCATCTGCGGCATCAACATCCAGGCGATCTGCGAGGCGCTGGCGCTCGGTCGCGCTTCTGGCCTCGATCTCGATCTGCTGCGCCGCGTGCTGCTCGGTGGCTCCGCCGCATCCTGGATGCTCGACAAGCTCGGCCCCGCGATGATCGCGGGCGACGTCTCCGCCGGCTTTCGGATCGATCTGCAGCTCAAGGACCTCCGCCTGGTGCAGGAGCAGGCGCAGGCGCTGAGCGTGCCGCTGCCCGGCACCGCGCTCGTCACCAGCCAATATGTCGATGCGCGCGCCCACGGCGAAGGCAACAACGGCAACCAGGCGCTGTTCCGCGTCTACGACCGCATGACCAACCAGACCACCGGCTGACCCTGATACGATGAGCCTCCAACTCGACTTTCCCGCAGTGCTGGAGCGTTGGCCGAGTTTCCTCGCCGGCGCCGTCCTCACGCTGGAGCTGGCGGCCTTTTCGACGGTCTGCGGCGCCGTCCTTGGCACGCTCGCGGCGGTCGGGCGCGGCGCGCACAGTGCCCTGATCGCAGCCGCCTGCAAGATCTATGTCGAGGCCATCCGCAATACGCCGCTGCTGGTGCAGATCTTCCTGGTCTATTTTGGCCTCGCCAGCCTCGGGCTGAAATTCTCCGCCTTCACCGTGGCGGTGGCCGCGCTGACGATCAATGTCGGCGCCTACACCGCCGAGATCATGCGCGCCGGTTTCGAGGCGATCCCGCGCGGACAGATCGAGGCGGCCGAGGGGCTGGCGCTGTCGCGCCTCCAGATCTACTGGCACATCATCCTGCTGCCCGCGATCGAGAAGGTCTATCCCGCGCTGACCAGCCAGTTCGTGCTGTTGATGCTGGCCTCCTCGGTCTGCTCGCAGATCTCGGCGGAAGAACTCACCGCAGTCGCCAACTACATCCAGTCGGACACTTACCGCGCGTTCGAGACCTACATCATCGTCGCGGTCCTCTACATCATCCTGTCGCTGGTGATGCGCGCGGGCTTCTGGGGCCTCGGCCTCGTACTGTTTCCGCGCCGTCGCCGGCTCGGCACACCGTTGTGAGATGACCATGGGTGGACATCTCAACATCAACCATCTGATATTCCTCGGTCAGGGCGCGTTGTGGACCATTGGTCTATCGGTGATCGCGCTGATCGGCGGCGGCATCGTCGGCTTCGTGATCGCGCTGGCGCGAATCTCGCCGCTCAAATCTGTGCGGATCGCCAGTGCCGTTTATGTCCAGCTCATTCAGGGCACACCGCTGCTTGTCATCCTGTTCCTCGGCTATTTCGGCCTTGCCGCCATCGGCCTCAAGGTCTCGCCGCTCGCGGCCGCCGGCGCCTCGCTCACGCTCTATGTCGCCGCTTATCTCGGCGAGATCTGGCGCGGCTGCATCCAGTCCGTGCCGAAGCCGCAATGGGAGGCTGCCGAGGGCCTCGCGCTGAGCCGCACCCAGCGCATGATGAAGGTGATCCTGCCGCAGGCGATCCGCATCGCCACGCCGCCCACCGTCGGCTTCATGGTGCAGATCGTCAAGAACACCTCGCTCGCCTCCGTCGTCGGATTCGTCGAGCTGATGCGCTCGGGCCAGATCGTCAACAACTCCCTGTTCGAGCCGTTTGCCATCTACGCCATCATCGCCGTCACCTACTTCGCCATGTGCTATCCCCTCTCCCTGTTCAGCCAGAGGCTGGAACGGCGGATGGGGCGTGGCAGGTCCAACCTCGCGCCAGCCTGACATGCAACAAAAACCCACCTCCTCCGAACCGGTCGTGTCGCTTCGCGACGTGCAGAAGAGCTTTGGCCCGCTCCGGGTCCTCGATGGCGTCTCCTTTTCCGTCGAGCGCGGCGAGGTGCTGGCGCTGATTGGCCGTTCCGGCTCCGGCAAGAGCACGGCGCTTCGCTGCATCGACCGCTTCGAGAAGGTCGACGGCGGCGAGATCGTGGTGTGCGGTCACCGGGTCGACCGTCCGGACGTCGATCTGCGCGCGCTACGCCAGGACGTCGGCATCGTCTTCCAGAGCTACAATCTGTTTCCCCATCTCACGATCGAGCAGAATATCACGCTCGCCCCCTGCGCCGTGAAGAGCCTTGCCACAAGCGAGGCCAAAGACCTGGCGCGAAAAGTGCTTGCGCAGGTCGGGCTAGAGGAGAAGCTGCACGCCTACCCCGAGCAGCTTTCGGGCGGCCAGCAGCAGCGCGCGGCGATCGCCCGCTCGCTCGCAATGCAGCCGAAAGTCATGCTGTTCGACGAAGTCACCTCCGCGCTCGATCCCGAGCTCACCGGCGAAGTGCTGAAGGTGATCGAACAGTTGGCGGCGGACGGCATGACCATGGTGATGGTCACCCACGAGATGGGTTTTGCCAAGGGCATCGCCGACCGGATCGTCTTCATGCATCGCGGCAAGGTTCATGAGACCGGACCCGCCTCGATCCTGACGTCGCCAACGACGCCGGAGCTGACGCAATTCGTCGGTACAGGAAACTTGAAATCATAACAGGGAGAGGAGAACCAAGGATGACAAAGAGGACATTTCTGGGCGCAGCCGTTTCGGCGTGTTGTCTCATGTTGATCGCAGCCGGCCCGGCGTCGGCGGCCGATTTGCTCGACGAGATCATGCAGGCGAAGAAGATCCGCATCTCGACGGACGTCGCCATTCCGCCCTCGGGCATGATGGATGCCAGCATGAAGCCGACCGGCTCCGACGTCGAAGTGGCGCAGCTGCTTGCCAAGGACTGGGGATTCGAGCTCGAATTCATCCAGACCACCGGCGCAACGCGCATCCCCAACGTCCTGACCGGCAAGGCCGACATCATCATTTCGACGCTCTCGGTGACGCCCGAGCGCGCCAAGGTGATCGACTTCACCAAGCGCTACGCGACGCTGCAATCCGACGTCGGCTGCCTCAAGTCGCTCAACGTCAAGGACTGGCCCGACCTGAAGGACAAGACGATCGGCGTCTCGCGCGGCACCACGCAGGACACCACCTTGTCGAACA
This sequence comes from Bradyrhizobium sp. LM2.9, assembly GCF_054056555.1. NCBI lineage: Bacteria > Pseudomonadati > Pseudomonadota > Alphaproteobacteria > Hyphomicrobiales > Nitrobacteraceae > Bradyrhizobium > Bradyrhizobium sp. LM2.9. The sequence continues at coordinate 1,546,651 of NZ_JBSRYJ010000002.1, read as the reverse complement.
TGAAGGACAAGGAACTGAAGATCGCCCGCTATGACGACGACGCCACGGAAGTGACGGCGGCGGTCTCCGGCCAGGTCGATTGCGTCGGCACCTCCGCGACGATCATCAACCAGATCGGGGTGAAGAATCCGGCCCGCATCTTCGAGTCCAAGATTCCGCTTGCTACCTTCGACCTCGCTATTGGCCTGAAGAAGGGCGAGCAGCGCCTGATGGACAAGCTCAACGCGTGGATCACCGAGAACGTCAAGAACGGCAAGCTCAACGCGATCTACAAGAAATTCCACGGCGTCGATCTGCCGCCCGACATGCGTAGCTGAAACTACGGAAAATCGTGGCAGCCGCTTGCGGCTGTCACGACCCATGCAAAATCAAGAAGGACATCACATGCGTCTCGTCATCGGATCAGACCACGCCGGCTGGCCGCTCAAGCAGACCGTTATCGACCACATCCGCAGCCTCGGCCACGACGTTCTCGACGTCGGCTCCCATGACGACAAGCCGGTGGACTTTCCCGACATCGCGCGCGCAGTCGCCCAGAAGGTGACGTCGGGCGAAGCCACACGCGGCATTATGGTGTGCGGCACCGGCGTCGGTGCCTCGATCGCGGCCAACAAGATGAAGGGCATCCGCGCCGCGGTCTGCCACGACGTCCATTCCGACCCATCAGAGCGTCGAGCATGACGACGTCAACGTCATGTGCATCGGCGCGCAGATCGTCGGCGCCTGGCTCGCCGTGGATCTCGTCTCGTCGTACCTCTCCGCCGAATTCTCCACCGACGAGGATTTCCGCCGCCGCGTGGAAAAGCTGCGCGTCATGGACGAGCAAGGCTGACGGACCTCACCGCCATGATCCTGGTGTTCGGATCGCTCAATATCGATCTGGTCGCGGCGGTCCCGGTCATTCCCGGGCCGGGCCGAACGGTGCTCGCGCCGTCCTACCAGACGCATTTCGGCGGCAAGGGCGCCAATCAGGCCGTGGCCGCCGCGCGGATCGCAGGACCGGGACAGGTCCGGATGGCCGGCCGCATCGGACGGGACGGATTCGGCGATCGCGCGATCGAGAACCTCCGGGCAAACAATGTTGATGCCGATCTCGTCGTCAGATCGGATGAGCCGACCGGCTGCGCCTTCATCACGGTCGACCATGCCGGCGAGAATGCGATCACGGTGGCCAGCGGCGCCAACATGACCGCGAGCGCCGGTGACCTCCCTGCGGAGCTATTCGGTCCCGACACGGTGCTGGTGCTTCAGATGGAGGTGCCTTTTGCGCAGGCGCTCGAGGCCGCACGCAGGACGAGAGCGGAATTCGGCACCGTCATTTGGAACCTGGCGCCGGTCCCGGAGCAGATGACGCGCGATATGGTTGCAGCGCTTCTCGCCGTGACCGACTATCTCCTCGTCAATGAGCATGAGGCGATGGACGCCGCCGCGGCCATAGGCTTCGCTTCATCCGATTACGAATCGGCAGCCGCCGACCTCGCCGGGACCGGCGACCTCACGTGCATCGTCACGGCCGGTGCGCAAGGCGCGCTGGCCGTCACGGCCGATGACACCCGCCTGCGCGCCCCTGCCCCGCGCATCACGCCGGTGGACACGACCGGCGCCGGCGACACTTTTGTCGGCGCATTCGCGGCCATGTTGAGCGAGAAGGCACCATTGCAAACCGCCCTCCAGGTCGGATGCGACGCGGCAGCCCAAAAGTGCCTCACGCGCGGCGCGCAGGCCGGCATGCCGATGCGGGCCGCGATTCCCTCTCTCGCCTGACATCGTTCCGCGGCTACACTGCTCCGATTCCCGGAGCAGTTCCCTTGGCCTTCCTCTTCGTCCTCACCGTCGGTCTCGTCGCCGGCACCATCTCGGGCATCGTCGGCACGGGGTCGTCGATCATGCTGATGCCGGTGCTGGTCTATGCCTATGGGCCGAAGGAAGCGGTGCCGATCATGGCAGTCGCCGCGGTGATGGCGAATTTTTCGCGGATTTTGGCCTGGTGGCGCGAAGTGGACTGGCGCGCCTGCGCGGCCTATTCGGTCACGGGCGTTCCGGCCGCGGTGCTCGGCGCGCGGACGCTGCTGGCGCTGCCCCCGCACACCGTCGATCTTGCCATCGGCCTCTTTCTGATCGCGATGGTGCCGGTGCGGCACTGGCTGGCGCGGCACGATCTCAAGGCCGATCTCTGGCATCTCGCCATCGGCGGGGCCCTCATCGGCTATCTTACCGGCATCGTCGTCTCCACCGGCCCGCTCAGCGTCCCGCTGTTTTTGTTCTACGGCTTGTCCAGGGGCGCCTTCCTTGCCACCGAGGCGGCTTCTTCGCTCGGCCTCTATTTCGCAAAGTCCGTGACCTTCGAACGTTTCGGCGCGCTCACCGGCGATGTGTTCGTCAAAGGCCTGGTCGCAGGATCTTCGTTGATGGCCGGCGCCTTCATCGCCAAGCGCTTCGTGCTGCATCTGAAGCCCGAAATGTTCCGCGTGGTGATGGACGCGATCATGATCGCGGCCGGCCTTTCCATGCTGTGGAATGCGGCGCAGCCGTAGCCGCGCTGCGCTCAGGCGGCAAATTCGGGCGCGATCGACGGGCTATCCTTGAGGGCGCGGCTCTCTTGGGCCGGTTGTTCCTCGAGCCATAGCAACACGGCCGCGAGCGGCTGCGGCCGACGATAGAGAAAGCCCTGCCCGAGCGTCACGCCCATCTCGCGCATGGCCTTGGCCTGCTCGGCGCGCTCGATCGGCACGCGCCGCACCGATCTGGGCATTGGCCATCCGCGCGCCCGCCGTCCGAAGATCCGTCGTGATGTCGCCGAGCCAGGTCTTGAGCTTTTAGCGCGGCGGTGCGGCGACACAGAGCTAACAAAGCGTGTATCAGGCGCGCTGAATTGCGATATTCGGGATTCGGCCGGTCTGCTCTCTCGACCCGTCATTCCGTGCTATCAGCAAACCTGCAACCCTTGGACTCGCTGTCCCCATGGCCAAGAACACGCTTTCCTTCGTCTGTCAGAACTGCGGCGCGGCCTATAACCGCTGGCAGGGCAAGTGCGAGTCCTGCGGCGAATGGAATACGCTCGCCGAGGAGGACGCGACCGGCAGCGTACCGGTGTCGATCCGCTCCAAGCGCAAGGGCCGGACGTTCGCGCTCGAAAGCCTGTCCGGAAAAACCCAGGATGCCCCGCGTCTGTCCTCAGGCATGACGGAGCTCGACCGCGTCACCGGCGGCGGTTTCGTCCGCGGCTCGGTGCTTCTGGTAGGCGGCGATCCCGGCATCGGCAAGTCGACGCTGCTGACACAAGCAACCAGCCTGATGGCACGCGCCGGGCATCGCATCGTCTACATCTCGGGCGAAGAGGCGGTCGCGCAGGTGCGGCTGCGCGCGGAGCGGCTCGGGCTATCGGACGCGCCGGTGCAGCTCGCCGCCGAGACATCGGTCGAGGACATCGTCTCGACGCTGTCGGAAGGTGCGGTGCCGCGGCTCATCGTGATCGATTCGATCCAGACCATGTGGACCGACACGGTGGAATCCGCGCCCGGCACGGTCACCCAGGTGCGCGCCTCGGCGCAGGCGCTGATCCGGTTCGCCAAGAAGACCGGCGCGGCTATCATTCTGGTCGGCCATGTCACCAAGGATGGCCAGATTGCCGGCCCCCGCGTGGTCGAGCACATGGTCGATGCCGTGCTGTCGTTCGAGGGCGAAGGCTCGCAGCAATTCCGCATCCTGCGCGCCGTGAAGAACCGTTTCGGGCCGACCGACGAGATCGGCGTGTTCGAGATGACCGGGCTCGGCCTGCGCGAGGTCACCAACCCCTCGGAGCTGTTCCTGTCCGAGCGCGATCTCGGCACGCCCGGCACCGCAGTCTTCGCGGGCATCGAGGGCACCAGGCCCGTCCTGGTCGAATTGCAGGCGCTGGTGGCCCCGACGTCGCTCGGCACCCCGCGCCGGGCCGTGGTCGGCTGGGATCCGAGCCGGCTGTCGATGGTGCTGGCGGTGCTGGAGGCCCATTGCGGGGTCAAGCTGTCCGGCCACGACGTCTATCTGAACGTTGCGGGCGGGCTGCGCATCCACGAGCCGGCGGCCGATCTCGCCGCCGCGGCCGCGCTCGTGTCCTCTCTGGTTAATGCGCAATTACCCACCGATGCGGTCTATTTCGGCGAGATCTCGCTGTCCGGCGTGGTCCGCCCGGTGGCGCAGACCCCGGCCCGGCTGAAGGAAGCGGCAAAACTCGGCTTTCAGCGCGCCGTGCTGCCCGAATCGGCCCGGGGCGAAGCCAGCGGCGATGCCGGACTATCGCTGAACGCGATCAACAGCCTGACGACATTGGTCGCCGAAATCGCCGCCCGCGGCTCCCGCCGGGGCGACTCGAGCGCGCCGGCAGAGAAAAATGCCACACCGGCAAGATTCCGCCGTGGAGAGGGTTAGGCGGAGGTGACGTTCCCCGTCCCCGCCGCTATACAGCCGTCACAAAAGCAGCATGGGATTGCGTGGTTGCGGCCTTGCCGGAAACGTCGTCTGGCCCTCACTTAGGGCGGCGGCAAACACCGATTCGCTGAGCACCTTTGAAGTACGAGCGGACCAGACCAGCCGATGCCAGTAACCATCCTCGACCTGATCCTGCTCGGTGTGATGCTGATCTCGGGCCTGCTCGCGATGGTTCGCGGTTTCATGCGCGAAATCCTGTCGATCGCGGCGTGGGGCACGGCGGCGATCGTCACCCTTTATTCATTCTCGAAGCTGCTGCCGACCGCCAAGACCTATTTCAACAACGATACCGTCGCGAGCGTGGTCGTGGTCGCCGGCGTGTTCGTTGGCACTCTGGTCGTGGTCTCCGTGATCACGGTCCGGATCTCCGACATGATCCTCGATTCGCGCATCGGCGCGCTGGACCGCACCCTCGGCTTCCTGTTCGGGCTGGCTCGCGGGCTTTTGATCGTCGTGGTCGCCTTCCTGTTCTTCACCTGGCTGGTGCCGGACAAGCAGCGCCCGGACTGGGTCACGGGGGCCAAGTCCCGCGTTGTGCTCCAGGGAACCGGCGATTGGCTGATGGCCCTCTTGCCTGACGACCCCGAGAACACCATCTTGAAGAGATTCAAGAAAAACAAACCAGATGATGAGCAGACTGATTCCGAGCAGCAGCCTTCGGGCAATGGCGACGGATACAGCAAACCGGCTCGTGACGGCCTTAAAAAGCTGATCGAGAAACCCGCGGCGCGTTGATTAAGCCCTAAAGAGAGGCTCGGACGAGATGCGAAATCCTGACCAGGACGCCCTACTTGATCTCGGCCCGGCCGCGCTAGAGCTTCAGGACGATCTGGAAGGGGATACGCTGCGCGAGGAATGCGGCGTCTTCGGCATCTATGGCCACCCCGATGCCGCCGCCATCACGGCGCTCGGCCTCCATGCCCTTCAGCACCGCGGTCAGGAAGCCGCCGGCATCGTCTCCTATGACGGCAGCCGCTTTCATTCCGAACGCCGCCTCGGCCTCGTCGGCGACACTTTTTCCCGCCGCGAGGTGATCGACCGCCTGCCCGGCAACATGGCGGTCGGCCATGTCCGCTATTCCACCACCGGCGCGACCATCCTGCGCAACGTGCAGCCCCTGTTCGCTGAATTGAATGCCGGCGGCCTTGCGGTCGCCCACAACGGTAACCTCACCAACGGCCTGACACTGCGCCGCGAGCTGGTGAAGAGCGGCGCAATGATGCAGTCGACCACCGACACCGAAGTGATCCTGCATCTGGTCGCGCGCTCCAGGCGCAGCCGCTTCATCGAGCGCTATGTCGACGCGTTGCGCGAGATCGAGGGCGCCTATGCGCTGGTCTCGCTGACCAACAAGAAGCTGGTCGGCGCGCGCGATCCGCGCGGCATCCGTCCGCTGGTGCTCGGCGACCTCGACGGCTGCCCGATCCTGACCTCGGAGACCTGCGCACTCGACATCATCGGCGCGCGCTTCGTCCGCGACATCGAGCCCGGTGAGGTCATCGTGTTCGACGAGAACGGGAAGGACATTCACAAGCCGTTCCCGCCGATCGCGCCGCGTCCCTGCATCTTCGAATACATCTACTTCTCCCGTCCCGATTCCATCGTTCACGGCCGCTCGGTCTACGAGGTGCGCAAAGCTTTCGGCGCGCAACTCGCGCGTGAGAGCCACGTCCCGGTCGACGTCGTCGTGCCGGTGCCGGATTCCGGCGTGCCCGCCGCGGTCGGCTACAGCCAGCATTCCGGCGTGCCGTTCGAGCTCGGTATCATCCGCAACCATTATGTCGGCCGCACCTTCATCCAGCCGACGCAGGCGATCCGCGAATCCGGCGTGCGCATGAAGCATTCGGCCAACCGCGCCGCGATCGAAGGCAAGCGCATCATCCTGATCGACGACTCGCTGGTGCGCGGCACCACCTCGAAGAAGATCGTGCGCATGATGCGCGACGCGGGCGCCAAGGAAGTGCATTTCCGCCTCGCCTCGCCGCCGATCCTCTATCCCGACTATTACGGCATTGACCTGCCGGACCGCGGCGGCCTGCTGGCCGCGACGCATTCGCTGGAGGAGATGCGCGAGATCATGGGCGCGGACTCGCTCGCCTTCCTGTCGATCGACGGCATGTACCGCGCGATGGGCGAGCCCGGCCGCGACCCCGCCAATCCAAAATTCTCAGATCACTGCTTCACCGGGGCGTATCCGACCCACCTCACCGATCAGACCCAGACCGAGCAGCAACCACGACAATTGTCGCTGCTGGCGGAGGCGAGCTAGGCTGGTCGTCCTGGCGAAAGCCAGGACCCATTACCACAGGCCTCTCTGGTTCGAAGAAGGTGTGACAATCATCTTCCCTAGCCATAAACGTCACGGCGTATGGGTCCTGGCTTTCGTCAGGACGACGCTGGATAGAACCTTTCAATGACAAATCCCCTCGCCAACCGCATCGCTCTCGTCACCGGCGCCTCGCGCGGCATCGGCTTCGCCACGGCCAAGGCGCTCGCGAGGGCCGGCGCGCATATCGTGGCTGTGGCGCGCACGCAGGGCGGGCTGGAAGAGCTCGACGACGAGATCCGCAATGACGGCGGCAGCGCAACGCTGGTGCCGCTCAACCTCACCGATTCCGACGGCATCGCGCGGCTCGGCGCCGGCCTGCACGAACGCTACGGCAAGCTCGACATCCTCGTCGGCAATGCCGGAGCGTGCTCGGCCCGTCCTCGCCGGTCGGTCATATCGAGCTGAAGGCTTTCAACGACGTGATGGCCGTCAACGTCTCCGCGAACTTCCAGCTGATCCGCTGCATGGAGCCGCTGCTCAAGCAATCCGACGCGGGCCGCGCGGTGTTCATCACCTCGGGCGCGGCCAACAAGGCCACCGCCTATGTCAGCCCCTACGCCGCCTCCAAGGCCGCGCTGGAAACGCTGGCGCGCGCCTGGGCGCAGGAGACCGCAAATACGAAGCTGCGCATCAATCTGTTCAATCCCGGCCCGGTCCGCACCCGCATGCGTGCCACGCTGATGCCGGGCGAAGACCCGGCAACGCTGGAAACGTCCGAGCAGGTCGCCGAATTCATCGTGCCGATGTGCGCGCCGGACTGGACCGAGACCGGCAAGTTCTACGATTACAAATCCCGCAGCCTGATGAGCTTCCGCTCGCCGGCCTGATTGACTTGACGGCCTCCCCGCGATTGACTGCCCGCACTCAAGCGGCAGCAAGCCGCAAGCCGATAAAGGGAGGTCGCCATGGCGCCACGGCATGATCGCGCAGGTGTTACGCGTGCGCTCGCAAATGTCTCTCACGCCTTTTCCATCCTGATCGCGGCCATCGCATTCGCGCTTCCGGGCACCGCGACCGCCGGCGAAGTCCCGACCTTCGCGGTCGATTCCTCCTGGCCAAAGCCGCTGCCGAACAACTGGATCCTCGGCCAGGTCGGCGGCATCACCGTCGACTGGCAGGGCCACATCTGGGTCATCCATCGCCCGCGCTCGCTCACCGATGACGAGAAAGGCGCGAGCCTCAACCCGCCACGTTCCAAATGCTGCGTTTCAGCACCGCCGGTGCTCGAATTCGACACCGACGGCAACCTACTACGATCATGGGGCGGTGCCGGTGAAGGCTATGAATGGGTCGGCCGCGAGCATGGCATCGAGGTCGACGAGCGCGGCTTCGTCTGGGTCGGCGGCAATGCCGACAATGACAACGCGATCCTGAAGTTCACGCTCGACGGCAAGTTCGTCGCCCAGATCGGCAAGATCGCGCCGAGCCTCGGCAGCAACGACACGACGCAGCTCGGCAAGCCCGCCGAGACCGCGATCGACAAGGAGGCGAACGAGATCTACGTCGCCGACGGCTATGGCAACCGACGCGTCATCGTGTTCGACGCAACCACCCTCGCCTACAAGCGGCACTGGGGCGCCTACGGCAACAAGCCCGATGACACCAAGCAGGCGGCGTATGATCCCAAGGCGCCAGTGTCCCAGCAGTTCGGCAACCCCGTCCATTGCGTGAAGCTCGCCAATGACGGGCTCGTCTACGTCTGCGACCGCATCAACAACCGCATCCAGGTCTTCAAGAAGGACGGCACCTTCGTAAAGGAGTTCTTCTTCGAAAAGAACACGCTCGGCAACGGCGCCGTGTGGGACATCGCGATCTGGCCCGATCCGAAGCAGACCTGGCTGCTCAGCGCCGACGGCGAAAACAACGAGATCAGGGTCATCAGGCGCGAGGACGGCAGCGTGGTCGGCAGCTTTGGGCACAACGGCCGCAATGCCGGACAATTCCACTGGGTGCATGCCATGGCAGTCGACGCCAAGGGTAACGTCTATACCGCCGAGGTCGACACCGGAAAGCGCATCCAGAAATTCAAGCTGACGTCGGACGCGCTGAAATAGCGTCTCGACGCATTTTGCCCAAAAGTTAACCGACGGATGACGCTACGACGCAGCGCCATCCGGCTTTAGGCGCATTGCCGCCGGCCGTGGGACACGGTAGAGCCATCAGCCGGAAAAGGCTCCCATTCAAGAGGGCTGTCCGCATGTTCGACAATGGAGGAAACCTTTTATGACGATGACGTTAACGCGCCGGTCTGCGGCGCTTCTGGCCTGTGCCGCCTTCGGTTTTGCAACGTCCGCATACGCGCAGGACAAGACAGTAAAGATCGGCGTGTTGAACGACATGTCGAGCCTCTATGCCGACATCGGCGGCCCGAACTCTGTGGTCGCGATCAAGATGGCGGTCGAGGATTCCGGGCTGCTCAAGAAGGGCTGGAAGATCGACGTGCTGAGCGGCGATCACCAGAACAAGCCCGACGTCGGCGTCAATATCGCCCGGCAGTGGATCGACAACGAGAAGGTCGATGCGATCGCCGATACACCGAACTCCGGCGTGGCGCTGGCGGTCAGCAACCTCGTCAAGGAAAAGAACGCAGTGCTGCTGAATTCCGGCGCCGCTTCAGCCGACCTGACCGGCAAGGCCTGCACGCCGAACACGATCTCCTATACTTACGACACCTACATGCTCGCCAACGGCACCGGCAAGGCGCTGACCAAGGCAGGCGGCGACACCTGGTTCTTTCTTACCGCCGATTATGCTTTTGGTCACGCGCTGGAACGCGACACCACGGCCGTGGTGACCGCGAATGGCGGCAAGGTGCTCGGCAGCGTCAAGCATCCGATCAACAGCTCGGACTTCTCGTCATTCCTGCTGCAGGCGCAATCGTCCAAAGCCAAGGTGGTGGGCCTCGCCAACGCCGGCGGCGACACCACGAACGCGATCAAGCAAGCGGCCGAATTCGGCATCGTCGCCGGCGGTCAGAAGCTCGCGGCACTGCTGCTGTTCATCAACGACGTGCATTCGCTGGGACTCAAGACTGCGCAGGGCCTCACCTTCACCGAGTCCTTTTACTGGGACATGAACGACCAGACCCGTGCCTGGTCGAAGCGCTTCGCCGCACTGTCCAGCAAGAACGCGATGCCGTCGATGACTCAGGCCGGCAACTACGCGATGGTGCTGCACTATCTCAAGGCAATGGACGCGCTCGGCGGCAATCCGCATGACGGCGCCAAGGTTGTCGCCAAGATGAAGGAGCTTCCGACCGACGACCCGCTGTTCGGCAAGGGCCCGCTGCGCGCCGACGGCCGCCGCCTCATCCCCGCCTATCTGTTCGAGGTGAAGAAGCCCGAGGAGTCGAAGGGGCCGTGGGACTATTACAAGCAGATCGCCACGATCTCGGCGGAAGACGCGGCCAAGCCGCTCAAGGACAGCGAGTGCCCGCTGGTGAAGAAGTAACCGCGTAGCGGTCACGCAAATTCTCAACGACGTCATGCCCGGGCAAAAGCGCGAAGCGCGTCTTCGCGCTGGATGTCCCGGGCATTTACGTTATTGGCTCCGGAAAAGCTGCCGTAGGGTGGGCAAAGCGGAGCGTGCCCACCGTTTCTTTCGAGACCGAGGAAGGATGGTGGGAACGGCACAAGAGCGCTTTTGCCCACCCTACGAGACCGTCTTCGTCGCTGCCAGCGCCCGCACCGCGATCGCCACGCACACCACCATCAGCACCGCCGCGAGCAGGAACGGCGCGCCGGGCAGTTGCCACGGCGCGCTGGCGCCGATGAAATATGAAAACGTCAGCGTAAACAGGAACGGGCCGACGAGCTGCGACACGCTTTGCACGCTCGCGGTCGCACCCTGCAACTGTCCCTGCTGATGGGGCGCGACGAGCCGCGTCATCAGCGACTGCATGGCGGCACCCGAGATTCCCCACAGCGACATCACGGGAATACCGAGCCAGAACAGCGGCCCGGTCGGCGCCGCGCCGAAGATCACGAAGCCGACCGCGCCACAGCACAGGCCCATCAACAACGCGTTCCGCTCGCCGAGCACGCGCACGATTGGGCCGATCGCGAGCCCCTGCACCACCATGGCGCAGATGCCGACCATCGCCAGCGTCAGTCCCACGGTTTTCGAATCCCAGCCGTAGCGATAGGTGGCATAGAGCACGAAGGTCGAGGGCAGCACGACATGCGCGACCTGCGCGATGAAGTTGACGACGGACAACGCAGCGAGCACCGCGTTGGAACGCAGCAGGCGCAGCGCGCCGACCGGATTGGCGCTGGTCCAGTGGAACGGCGAGCGCTTCTCCGGCGCCAGCGATTCCGGCAGCACGAACAGCCCATAGAGTGCATTGGCAAGGCTCAGGGCTGCCGAGGCCCAGAACGGCAGGCGCGGATCGATGTCGCCGAGCAGACCGCCCAGCGCCGGGCCCAGCACGAAACCGGCGCCGAAGGCAGCGCCAATCCTGCCGAAGACCGCCGCGCGCCGCTCCGGCGGCGTGATGTCGGCAATATAGGCAAAGGCGGTCGAGATACTGGCCGAGGTGATGCCGGAAATGACGCGACCGACGAACAGCCAGACCAGCGACGGCGCCAGCGCCATCAGCACATAGTCGGCCGCGAGCCCGAAATTCGACAGCAGCACCACCGGCCGCCGCCCGAATCGATCCGACAGCGCGCCGAGCACCGGCGAGAACACGAACTGCATCAGCGCCCAGGCAGTGCCGAACAGGCCGAAGATGCGGGCCGCGTGCGCCGTGTCGTTGTCGACGAAGCTCTCGATCAGCTTTGGCAGGATCGGCATGATCACGCCGAGCGCGAGCATGTCGAGCAGGATGGTGACGAAGATGAAGGCGACCGCACCGCGCCGGACCTGGCGCAGCGCTCTGCGCCATCGCCTCGCCGGCATCGTCGCTCACGACAGCCGCTTGCGCTTGTGGGCGAAGGGATTGGCCTTCTCGCGCAAGGTGATGCGCACCGGCGTGCCCGGCAATTCGAAGGCCTCACGCATCGAATTGGTGAGGTAGCGCATATACGACTGAGGCACCGCGTCCGCGCGCGAGCAGAACAGCACGAAGCTCGGCGGGCGGGCCTTGGTCTGCGTGATGTAATTCAGCTTCAGCCTGCGGCCGGATACGGCGGGCGGCGGATTCGCCTGGACTGCCTCTTCGAACCAGCGGTTCAGCGATGATGTCGACACGCGTTTGTTCCAGAGCGCGTAGGCGTCCTGGATCGCTTGCATCAGGCGGTCAATGCCCTCGCCCATCAGACCGGAGACGGCGACGATCGGCACGCCCCTGACCTGCGGCAGCAAATGGTCGGCATCCCGGCGCAGGCCGGAGATCGCGCCGCCGCCCTTGCTCTCCATCAGGTCCCATTTGTTGACGGCGAGCACGACAGCGCGGCCCTCGCGCTCGATCAGGTCGGCGATGCGAAGATCCTGCTCCTCGAAGCGGTTCTGCGCATCCATCATCATCACGACGACTTCGGCAAAGCGCACCGCGCGCAGTGCGTCGGCGACGGAGAGCTTTTCGAGCTTCTCCTCGATCCGCGAGCGCCGGCGCAGACCCGCGGTGTCGAACACGCGAAAATCGCGGCCCTTCCAGTTGATCTCGACCGCGATGGAATCGCGCGTAGTGCCGGCCTCCGCGCTCGTCAGCAGGCGCTCCTCGCCGAGCAGATGATTGATCATCGTCGACTTGCCGGCGTTGGGCCGGCCGACGATGGCGACCCGGATCGGACGCGTGGCGGCCTCTTCCTCGGTCAGCGGCTCGTCGTCTTCGAGTTCATCGTCCTCCACCGGCTCCGGCATCAGCGGGCGCAGAGCATCGTAGAGCTCACCCATGCCCTCGCCGTGCTCGGCCGAGACCTGGATCGGATCGCCGAGGCCGAGCGCGAAGGACTCCATCGCGCCGACGTCGCCATGCTTGCCCTCGCTCTTGTTGGCGACGAGCAGCACCGGCTTGTTGGCCTTGCGGGCGAAATCGGCGAAGGCGCGATCGTTGGGCGTGAGGCCGATACGGGCATCGATCACGAAGAACAGCGCGTCGGCCTGTGCGATCGCTGCCTCCGTCTGCTCCTGCATGCGCGCGGTCAGCGAGCCCTTGGCGCCCTCGTCGAGCCCTGCGGTATCGATGATGGTGAACTCGAGGTCGCCGAGCCTCGCTTCACCCTCGCGGCGGTCGCGGGTGACGCCCGGCAGGTCATCGACGAGCGCGAGCTTCTGCCCGACTAGGCGGTTGAACAGCGTCGACTTGCCGACATTGGGTCGGCCGATAATGGCAATTGTATAGGACATCGGTCATTCGTGCGCTGCCGGAGCTGCGCCTGTCAATGAAATGAAGCAATTAGCGCGAGAAGCTGCCGCTCGGCATCGGCGCCGGGAAGGCGCCCTGCGATTGCTGCTGGGTGGTCTGGGTCGGTTGCGCCTGCTGGACGGGTTGATCGGGCGGCGGCGCGGTGGTGCGCTTGCGCACGATCTTCTGCCTGGGCGGCGGAGCGGCCGCGGGCGCCGCCTCCGGCTGGGCCTCGCCATCGACTTCGCCGGCGGGCGCCTCAGCCGGCGCGACTGCTGCGGCGGCCGGCTGCCTGGTCTTTTTCGCCTTGGCTCCCTTCGCCGGCTTGGCCGGCTCGGGCTGAGGCTCCACAGGCAAGGCCGCAACGGCAGGCGCGTTCGGATCGGGCTGTTGCTGGGCGCCCTTGTACATGTCTTTCGGCACGCCCTGCTCGAGGCCCGGCACGCCTTCCGGGAACACCGGCTTGCGGTCGCCCGGCAGCTTCTTCTTGGTATCGAGGAAGTCGAGCATGTCGCTCGGATCGAAGCTGGAGCAACCGCCCAGGACGCCCGTGAAGGCGATCAGGACGGCGGCTGCGATCAAGCGTGGCGTGCGGCGCATATCGGTATCTCGTGTCAGCTCTCGGGCCGTCAGCTTTTGGCGACGGGCGGCAGCAGGGCCTGGAGGGCCTCGGCGCGTGAGCGCAGGCCGGGCGGCGTTTCGCCGTCCTCGGCGATCGCATCGAGCCATTTGCGGGCCGCAGTCATGTCGTTGTTGCGCCAGGCCGACAGCGCCAGCATCTCGCGGGCACTGTGACGGAAGGTCGATTTGGGCGCGGCGGAGGCTTCCAGCCGCTGCTGCATGTCGGCATAGCCGGCGCTGTCGAGCAGGAGGCCGGCCGCGCGGAGCTTCGCCAGATCCTGCCACTCACCGCGCACGCTGCGGTCGGCGGCAATGTCGTCATACAGCTTGGCGGCCGCCTTGGGATCGCGGGCCGCCGTCTCGGCTGCCGCACGCAGCCGCGCCAATGTGCGATAGCCCGACGGAGCCTTGGCGGCGAGCTCGGTGAAGGCCGCTTCGGCCTCCGCGTGCTTGTCCTGCTCGGACAGCTCAGCGGCCTTCTCGAAGGCGGCACCGGCCTCGGCGGCCTTCTGGGCCTCCAGATATTGGTAACCGCGCCAGCCACCTACAGCGGCAACGATCAGCACCATCAGGGCGATGAAGAAGATCGAATACTTATCCCACAGCTTCTTGAGCTGTTCGCGACGTACTTCCTCGTCGACTTCGTCAAATAATTCAGACACTTATGATAATCCCATGCCCGTCCGGGTGCGCGCGCCAAAGCGTTCGCGTCAGGAATCCCGGTCCCCACGTGGCGGCGAGGTAGCCTAACGATATGGCGGTGGCAAGGCAAAGCGAGCCCGATCAAGGCGTTAACCACCCGGGACAACCCGAGAGAAACCCACCTGCCCGGCCTCAGGTTCCCACGAGTTCCCGCAACTGCCGCTTCAGCACCTTGCCGTTGGCATTGCGCGGCAACGGCTCGGCGGTGATCACCATGGTTTCGGGAACCTTGTAGTCGGACAGCCGTTCCGCGCACCAGGCGCGCAAGGCCTCGCTGTCCACCAGCGCGCGCGTCACCACCACCGCGTGAACGCGTTCGCCCAGCACCGGGCATGTCTTGGCAACGATCGCGCTTTCGACCACGGCGGGATGGCTGGCCAGCACGGATTCGACCTCGGCCGAATAGATCTTGAGGCCGCCACGGTTGATCATGTCCTTCTGCCGGTCGAACACCCGGACAAATCCCTCGTTGTCGACCGAGCCGAGATCGCCGGAATGCCAGAACCCGCTGGTAAAACTTTCGGCCGTGGCCTTCGGATTGTTCCAATAGCCCTTGATGACGGAGGCACTCTGGATCCAGAGCTCGCCGATTTCGCCATGCGGCAGCTCATGCCCGTCCGCCCCCATTGCCAGGATACGCGCACCCGGACACGGCAGGCCGACGCTGTCGATATGGCTTCCCGTCAACTCGCCAGGCATGATCGTGGACGGCGATGTCGTCTCGGTCGCGCCGTAGCAGTTCGTCAGTTCGAGCCCGGGAATTATCGCCTTGAGCTTCTCGATGGTGGCAACCGGCATCGGTGCGCCGCCAAAACCACCGATGCGCCAGCTTGAGAGATCATAGCTGTCGAAATCGGGCTGGAGCAGGCAGAGATTGTACATCGCCGGCACCATCACCGTGTAGGTGACGCGCTCGCGCGCGGCGAGCTTGAGGTATTCGGCGGCTTTGAATTCCGGCATGATGATCAGCGCGCCGCCGCAGCAGATCATCGTCGTGATGTTGGCGACGACGCCGGTGACGTGGCCGAGCGGCACCGCCGCGATTGAACGGTCCGCCTGCGTCAATTGCAGGCAGGACACAAAGATCATCGAGGAATGGACGATGTTGCAATGGGCCAGCATCGCGCCCTTCGGCTTGCCCGTCGTGCCCGAGGTGTAGAGGATCATCGCGGTGTCCTCCTCGCTGGTCTCGACCGGCGCCGGGGCCGGCGCGTTGTCGGCGAGCGCCGCGAAATGCGACAGAGCCGGATCGTTGTCGACCGCGATGCGGTGGATCACATCAGGCACATCCCGCGCATCCGGCAGCCGCTCCGCAAGTGCCGCCTCGTGGATCAGGATCTTGGCGCCGCAGTCGGCGAGCACATAGGCGATTTCCGGCTTCTGCTGCCGCGTGCCGAGCAGCACCGTGACCAGCCCCTCATGAGCGGCAGCGAACAGCAACAGCGGAAATTCGACGCGGTTGCCGAGCAGGATCGCGACACGATCGCCACGCTGCAGTCCGAGCTTGCGAAAGCCGGCCGCGATCCGCGCGGCCTGCTCCGCGGCCTGCCCCCAGCTCAGCCGGACATTGCCTGAGATCAGCGCTTCACCGTCGCCATTGCGGGCGCAGGCGTCCGCAATCATCGCCCACAGGCTCGACGGCCGATCGCAAAATGCCGGCACTACCCGATCGCCGAAGCGCGCCTCGAACCGCATCGGCGGGATCTGAGATTGCGACCAGTCCATCGGAATGCCCTTGGCTTGTTGCTCTTGTTACCTTCCGCGCATGGGCATGCCGGTCCTGTCTTGTGCTGATCGGCTAGCTGCCGATCACGGGAACACCGATCACGACCGGATGGAACGCAAAAGCCAGCGCCAGATAAGCGACGATTCCGACCGCGACCGCGATCAGATCATTGGTGACGCCGCCCACTGGAATCGGCGGGCCGCCACCATCGGTGCGACGCTTCAGCGTAATGCGATCGTACACCGCCCAGCCTAGGAAGGAGCCGAACAGGATGATGGAGCCGAGATCGCCATTGGCCAACAGATGCGCCGCCGCCCACAGCTTGATGCCGGCCAGCATCGGATGCTTCAGCGTCGCATAGATGCGGCCGCGCAGATATGACGCAACCACAAGGATGACCGCGGGCAACATCAGCGCGAGCGTGATGTGCTTCAGTGCCTTCGGCGGATACCAGACGTCGATCCAACCGGTCGCACGGTAGTGGGCGAAGCCCCAGATGATCAGCGCGAGCCCCGCGAGCGAGACAAGCGAGTAAAGGATCTTGTAGGTCCCCTCGCCCAGTCTCGCTATCGCCTGCGCGCGCGCCTCGCGTTTCGTCGTGAAAACATGGGCCGCGAAAAACAGCGCAAGCCCCAGGATCATGACCAGCAGACCCACGAGATTCTCCCCAACCAGTGCCCCAGCCCATGGCGTATCATCGATTGGCGGCAGGTCGCAACTGATGCGCTACTTGCCGATCTCGCGATTGTCGACATACCGGATCGCGATCGGCCGCCCGGCGAGGGCACCGCCAAGACCGCCCGTGAATTTCAGCGGCAGGCAAGCGTTCAACGATGAATTGATCGCATTGAGGTAGGTGGTTCTAGTCTCGGCGGGGACGCCCGAGGTCGCAAAGGTCAGGCGCGGCGGACCGATCAGGCCACCCGCCTTGTTGAAGCTGAAACGCACCGCCATCTGCATGCCCGCGCGCGCATTGTCCGATGGCGGCGACCAGCAGGTGCGCAGCTCGGCGAAGAGATCGCCGATCGTCTGTCGAGATCGTGATCGGGCTTTTGGTATTTGGCGCGATCGGCCTCCGCCGGTACGCTTTGGATCGTGAGTTGGAGGTTCTGTCCGTAGGGATAATCGATCTCGGGAATACAGGGACCAGGCTCGAGCGGGCTGCAATAGGACGGCGTGCAGGGCCTGCCGTCGAGCACGCTGCATGGCTCGTGCGAAAACGGTATGGGGTTGATCTGCCGGGGCCGCGCGTCCGCGGCGATCGTCGAGATCGCCAGCAGGAGGAAAACAAGGATGCCGCGCCACATCATGCGAGCTCACAGTGCCACATGGAGAAAGGTGGCATCGTCAGTGCACACGTCAAGTCCCCGCGCATTCACGTGCTCGCGCGCGACCCGTTTGCGCGCACGCTAGCCCTTCTTCTTGACGTCCTTGACGTTGGTGAACTCAATGCCTTCGGCCCGTTCCCGGGTGTAGCCGAGGTAGAACTCGTTCCTCGCCAGATACACGGGATCGCCATCGACATCGTCGGCGATGCTGGATGTGTTGGCGGCGATGAAGGTGTCGAGCTTCTTGCGGTCGTCCGAGGAGACCCAGCGCGCAAGCTGGAACTCGCTCACCTCGAACTCGACCGGCAGCGAATATTCCGCATCCAGCCGCGCCTTCAGCACGTCGAGCTGGAGCGCACCGACGACGCCAACCAGCGCGGGTGCGCCGTCGCGCGGGCGGAACACCTGCACCACGCCCTCTTCCGACATCTGCTGAAGCGCTTCCTTCAGCTTCTTCGCCTTCATCGCATCGGTGAGACGCACCCGGCGGACGATTTCCGGCGCAAAGCTCGGCACGCCGACGAAGTTAAAATCCTCACCGTCGGTCAACGTGTCGCCGATGCGCAGCGTGCCATGATTGGGAATGCCGACGACGTCGCCGGCATAAGCCTCGTCCGCAACCGAACGGTCCTGCGCGAAGAAGAATTGCGGGCTGGACAGCGGCATGCTCTTGCCGGTGCGCACGAGCTTCGCCTTCATGCCGCGGCTGAGCTTGCCGGAGCACAGACGCGCAAAGGCGATGCGGTCGCGGTGATTCGGATCCATGTTGGCCTGGATCTTGAACACGAAGGCGCTCATGCGCGGATCGGTGGCTTCGACCCTGCGCTGGTCGCTCTCCTGCGCGCGCGGCTCGGGCGCGAACATGCCGAGGCCTTGCAGCAGGTCGCCGACGCCGAAATTGCGCAGCGCACTGCCGAAATAGACCGGCGTCAGATGGCCCTCGCGAAACGCTTCGAGCTCGAACGGTTTTGACGCCGCGGTGACGAGATCGAGCTCGTCCTTGACCGCTGACACATCGAGATTGGCATTGAGCTTGGCGAGCTCGGCAATCTCGATCTGCTGCGCCGCGCCGGTCTTGGCGCCGCCGCCTTCGAGCAGGCGCACGCCGCCATTGACGACGTCGTAGGTACCGAGGAACTCGCGACCGCGGCCGACCGGCCAGGTCATCGGCGTGGTGTCGAGCGCCAGCGTCTTCTCGATCTCGTCGAGGAGCTCGAAGACATCGCGGCTCTCGCGGTCCATCTTATTGATGAAGGTGATGATCGGGATGTCCCGAAGACGACACACCTCGAACAGCTTTCGGGTGCGCGCCTCGATGCCCTTGGCCGCGTCGATCACCATGACGGCGGAATCGACAGCCGTGAGCGTGCGATAGGTGTCTTCCGAAAAGTCCTCGTGGCCCGGCGTGTCCAGCAGATTGAACACGAGGCCCTCGAACTCGAAGGTCATGACCGAGGTCACGACCGAGATGCCGCGCTCGCGCTCGATCTTCATCCAGTCCGAACGCGTGTTGCGCCGCTCGCCCTTGGCCTTGACCTGGCCGGCCAGATTGATGGCGCCGCCGAACAGCAGCAGCTTTTCGGTCAGCGTGGTCTTGCCGGCGTCCGGATGCGAAATGATCGCAAAGGTCCGCCGCCGCGACACTTCAGCGGCAAGCGGGGAACGGGCCGGCGATTCGGCTGTGGTGGCGATGTCGGACATTGCGGCAGCGTTTGGCAGGGAAAATGAGCCTTATCAAGCCTCATTTGGTGATTGCAGTGCCTTCCGGCCAGCCCCATATCGGGCTTGGATCAGGGCTTGGGAAGGACGGCCTTCCCGCCCATCAGCACGCCAGTCGCGGGGACGACCCTGCCTCGAAGGGAGGGTCGCCATGGCCTGGAGCATCCTGTTCGTCGCCGGTCTCCTGGAGATCGCCTGGGCGATCGGCCTCAAATACACCGAGGGATTTACGAAGCTCGTCCCGTCTGTCCTCACGCTCGGGGCCATGGCCGGCAGCATTATCCTGCTTGGGCTTGCCCTCAAATCGCTGCCGATTGGAACCGCTTATGCAGTCTGGACCGGCATCGGCGCGGTCGGCACCGCGACGCTCGGCATCATCCTGTTCGGCGAGCCGGCCACCGCGTTCCGCCTCGCCAGCATCGGGCTGATCGTCGCCGGGATTGTCGGGCTGAAGCTCGTTACCTGATGAAGATCTGTACTGCCCACCAGGTCAGCGCGGCGACGATGGCGGAGGCCGGCATCGTGATGACCCAGGCATAGACGATCGAGCTGGCGACATTCCAGCGCACCGCCGAGAGGCGGCGGGCGGCGCCGACGCCGACGATCGCGCCGGTGATGGTGTGGGTGGTCGAGACGGGAACACCGAGAAAGGTCGCCATGAACAGGGTCGCGGCACCGCCGGTCTCGGCGCAAAAGCCCTGCATCGGGGTCAGTTTTGTAATCCGCAATCCCATCGTGCGGACAATGCGCCAACCACCCATCAGCGTGCCCATTGCCATGGCCGCCTGGCAGGAGAGCACCACCCAGAAGGGCACGAAGAATTCGCCGCCAAGTTGGCCCTGCGAATAGAGCAGCACGGCGATGATGCCCATGGTCTTCTGCGCGTCATTGCCACCATGGCCGAGCGAATAGAGCGAAGCAGAGGCGAACTGCAGAATGCGGAAGGCGCGATCGACGGCAAAGGGGGTGGAGCGCACCGAGGCCCAGGAGACGATTGCAACCAGTACCATCGCGAGCAGGAAGCCGACGAGCGGAGACAGCACGATCGCGATCACCGTCTTGGACAATCCGCTCCAGACCGCCGCCGAAAGGCCGGCTTTGGCCACGCCGGCACCAAATAGACCGCCGATCAATGCGTGGGACGAAGACGATGGGATGCCGAGCGCCCATGTCACGAGGTTCCAGACGATGGCGCCGACCAGCGCCGCGAAGATCACCTGGGCATCCACGATCGCGGGATCGATGATGCCGGTGCCGATGGTCTGGGCGACGTGCAGCCCGAACACCATGAAGGCGACGAAATTGAAGAACGCGGCCCAGAACACCGCGAATTGCGGCCGCAGCACGCGGGTCGAGACGATGGTCGCGATCGAATTGGCGGCGTCATGCAGGCCGTTCAGGAAGTCGAACAACAGCGCGACGGCGATCAGTCCGACCAGGACGGGAAGACCCAACGCAACATCCACCGCGCGGCCCCTGCCCTAAACTTGCTCGATGACGATGCTGTTGATCTCGTTCGCGACGTCGTCGAAGCGGTCGGCGACTTTCTCGAGATGGTCGTAGATCTCCGCGCCGACGATGAAATCCATCGCGTTGCCGTCGCGATGCTTGAGGAATAGTTCCTTCAGCCCGATATCCTGGAGATCGTCGACGCGCCCCTCGAGCTTGGTCAATTCTTCCGTGATCGCAGTCAGCATGGCCACGTTCTGACCGATCGCCTGCATCAGCGGCAACGCGCGACCGACCAGATTGGCGCATTCCACCAAGAGCACGCCGATCTCGCGCATCGGCGGCTCGAAGATGCGAACCTCGAACAGCATCACGGCCTTGGCGGTCTGCTGCATCTGGTCGATGGCGTCGTCCATCGAGGTGATCAGGTTCTTGATGTCGCCGCGGTCGAACGGGGTGATGAAGGTGCGGCGCACCGCCGTCAGCACCTCGCGGGTGATGTTGTCGGCATCGTTCTCGAACTGGTTGACGCGCTGGCAATAGACCGGCGTCTCCGCGCCCCCGTTGAGCATGCCCTGGAGCGCGATCGAGCCCTGAATCACGGTCTGGGCGTGGCGGTCGAACAGGTCGAAGAACCGTTCTTCCTTGGGCAGGAAAGCGCGAAACAATCGCATCATGGGGGAGAGACTACCGGTTGGATAATGGCCTAGCCCAAGCGGGCCGTCATGAAACTGTCATAGACCATTTTCGATCCACGCGCGTGCCACCTCACGCCCGTGGAGTCGGATCATCCACCGCTTTCGCGCGCCAACGATTTTTCTGCTACATCAATGGCTTACAGCGAACGCCGGAGGTAATGCGCGATTTCGCCGATGACGCCACGGCGGAAGGTGAGCACACAGATCACGAAGATCGAGCCCTGGATCACCGTCACCCACTGGCCGAAGCTCGCCAGATATTGCTGCATGGCGATGATCGCGAAGGCACCGACCACGGGCCCGAAGATGGTCCCGAGCCCGCCGACCAGCGTCATCAGCACCACCTCGCCGGACATCGACCAGTGCACGTCGGTGAGCGAAGCGTTCTGCGCCACGAACACCTTCAGCGATCCCGCAAAGCCGGCGAGCGTGCCCGACAGGACGAAAGCCAGGAACTTGTACTGATCGGTCCGGTAACCGAGCGAGATCGCGCGCGGCTCGTTCTCACGGATCGCCTTCAGGACTTCGCCGAAAGGCGAATTGATGATGCGGTAGATCAGCAGGAAGCCGGCGAGGAAGCCGACCAGCACCACGTAGTAGAGCACGGTCGGCTTGGTCAGATCGAACACGCCGAACATGCGGCCCTGCGGGATGCCCTGGATGCCGTCCTCACCATGGGTGAACGGCGCCTGGAGGTAGATGAAGTACAGCAGCTGCGACAGCGCCAGCGTGATCATCGAGAAATAGATGCCCTGGCGGCGGATCGAGATGAAGCCGGTGATGAGCGAGAGCCCGAACGCCGCGGCAATGCCGACGAGGATGCCGAGTTCCGGCGGCAACGCCCACACTTTCAGCGCGTGCGCGCTGCAATAGCCGGCGGTGCCCATGAACATCGCGTGGCCGAACGAGAGCAGGCCGCCATAGCCGATCAGGAGATTGAATGCACAGGCCAGCAGCGCGAAGCACAGCGCCTGCATCACGAAGAACGGATAGATGCCGCTGAATGGCACCGCAGCCAGCAGCAGCGCCATCACCACGAACACGATCATCTCGTCGCGGATCGCGCGCGGGGGCGCCGGCAGTGTGTCGTCCGTCAAGGCTGTCATATCAGGCCGCCCTTCCCGTCAATCCCGTTGGCTTCACCAAGAGCACCAGCACCATCAGCACGAACACGACGGTGTTGGAGGCCTCGGGGTAGAAATACTTGGTCATGCCCTCGATCACACCGAGCGCGAAGCCGGTGATGATGGAGCCCATGATCGATCCCATGCCGCCGATCACGACCACCGCGAACACGACGATGATGAGGTCGGCTCCCATCAGCGGCCGCACCTGGTTGATCGGCGCCGACAGCACGCCGGCGAGCGCGGCAAGGCCGACACCGAGGCCGTAGGTCAGCGTGATCATGCGCGGCACGTTGACGCCGAAGGCGCGCACCAGCGTCGGGTTTTCGGTGGCTGCACGCAAATAAGCGCCGAGCCGTGTCTTCTCGATCAGGAACCAGGTCGCGATGCAGACCACCAGCGAGAAGATGACGACCCAGCCGCGATAGACGGGCAGGAACATGAATCCGAGATTCATGCCGCCCTTGAGCTGGTCCGGAATGGCGTAAGGCAGGCCGGAGGAGCCGAAGTAGTTCTGGAACACGCCCTGCACAATCAGCGCAATGCCGAAGGTCAGAAGCAGACCGTAGAGATGATCCAGCCCGGTCAGCCATTGCAGCATGGTCCGCTCCAGGATCATGCCGAAGATGCCGACGATGATCGGCGCAAGCAGCAACGCCCACCAGTAGTTGATGCCGCCGAGGTTCAGCAGGAAATAGGCAGCGAACGCGCCCATCATGTAGACCGCACCATGGGCGAAATTGATGATGTTGAGCATGCCGAAGATCACGGCAAGCCCGAGACTGAGCAGCGCGTAGAACGAGCCGTTGATCAGTCCCACCAGTAGCTGAGCGTAAAGAGCCTGCATCGATCCCGCACCCGGTCCCTTCGGCGTTCCCTGAAAGTCGCCCGCAGGCCTGATGGCCTGCGGGCGGTTATCTTACTTCTTCAAGAGCGCGCACTTGCTCTCGGACAGCGGCGTGAAGGCCTGGTCGCCCGGCACCGTGCCGACCAGCTTGTAGAAGTCCCATGGTCCCTTGGACTCGGAGGGCTTCTTCACCTCGAACAGATAGGCATTGTGGATGGTGCGCCCGTTGGGCTGGATCTCGCCCTTGCCGAACAGATCGTCTTCCGTCGGCATCGACTTCATCTTCTCGACGACCTTGGCGCCGTCATGCGGGTTGCCGCCGAGCGCTTCCAGTGCCTTGAAATAGTGACGCACGCCCGCATAGACGCCAGCCTGCACCATGGTCGGCGGCGCGTTGCTCTTCATCTTCTCGGCGAAGCGCTTGGAGAACGCCCGGGTCTGGTCGTTCATGTCCCAGTAGAAGGTCTCGGTGAAGTTGAGGCCCTGCGCGGTCTCGAGCCCGATCGCCTTGACGTCGGTGAGGAACAGCAGCAGCGCCGCGAGCTTCTGACCGCCCTTGACGATGCCGAACTCGGCCGCCTGCTTGATCGTGTTGGTGGTGTCGCCGCCGGCATTGGCAAGGCCGATGATCTTGGCCTTGGAGGCCTGCGCCTGGAGCAGGAAGGACGAGAAGTCCGGCGTGTTCAGCGGATGCTTGACGCTGCCGACCACCTTGCCGCCATTGGCGGTGATGACCGCAGTGGTGTCGCGCTCCAGCGCCGCGCCGAAGGCGTAGTCCGCGGTCAGGAAGAACCAGGTGTCGCCACCGGCCTTCACCAGCGCCTGGCCGGTGGTATGCGCCAGCATGTAAGTGTCGTAGGTCCAGTGCACGGTATTGGGCGAGCACTGCGCGTTGGTGAGGTCGGAGGTCGCCGCACCCGAGTTGATGTAGACGCCGTTCTTCTCCTTGACGACGTTGTTGACGGCCAGCGCCACGCCGGAATTCGGCACGTCGACGATGATGTCGACCTTGTCGACGTCGAACCATTGCCGCGCGATCGCGGTGCCGATGTCGGGCTTGTTCTGGTGATCGCCCGAGATGAGGTCGATCTTCCAGCCCTTCGCAGCCAGGCCGGAATCTTCAATGGCCATCTGCGCGGCGAGCGTCGAGCCCGGTCCGCCGAGGTCGGCGTAGAGCCCGGACTGATCGGACAGCGCGCCGATCTTGACGGTCTTGTCCTGCGCGGACGCGACGCCCGTTACGGCGAAGGTGAGCGCGGTGGTCAGCAGCAATGACGCAATCGACATGGTCTTCATGCAACTTTCCTTTTGAATTTTCTCGTTCGCAGTTCTTTTGTTGAGCATGATCTTTCGGAAAACCGCTACACACTTTTCCGGATCATGCTTTAAACGCCGAGATAGGTGTGGAGCTTGTCCATGTTGGCGGCAAGCTCCGCATTGGAAAATCCGTCAATGATCTTGCCGTGCTCGACCACGTAATAGCGGTCGGCGACGGTGGATGCGAAGCGGAAGTTCTGCTCGACCAGGAGGATCGTAAAACCCTCCTTCTTGAGCCGCGCAATGGTGTGGCCGATCTGCTGGATGATGACGGGCGCGAGACCCTCGGTCGGCTCGTCCAGCATCAGGAAGTTCGCGCCGGTGCGCAGAATGCGCGCGATCGCGAGCATCTGCTGCTCGCCGCCGGAGAGTTTGGTTCCCTGGCTGTTGAGCCGTTCCTTCAGGTTCGGAAACAGATCGAAGATCTGCTCGAGCGGCAATCCCCCTGGGCGCACCACCGGCGGCAGCATCAGGTTCTCCCGCACGTCGAGGCTGGAGAATATCCCCCGCTCTTCTGGACAGAACGCGATGCCCATGCGCGCGATCTTGTCCGAGGTCGTGCGGATGATGTCCTGGTTGTTGAACTTCACCGAGCCGGTACGCTTGCCGATGATGCCCATGATCGACTTCAGCGTGGTGGTCTTGCCGGCGCCGTTGCGCCCGAGCAGCGTGACGACCTCGCCTGCATTCACGTCGAAATTGATCCCGTGCAGGATGTGGGACTCGCCGTACCAGGCTTCCAGGTTGCGGACCTGAAGGATGTTGCCGCCGCTTGCGGTCTTTGCGGGAGCTTGCGCGGTTGCAGTCTCAACCATGACCGGCTCCCAGATAGGCTTCCTTGACGCGTTCGTCCTTGGTGAGTTCGCTGTAATGGCCTTGCGCGAGCACCTGCCCGCGCGTCAGCACGGTGATGATGTCGGAGAGGTTGGCCACGACGCTCAGATTATGCTCGACCATCAGGATGGTATACTTCGCGGAGATGCGCTTGATCAGCGCGGCGATCTTGTCGATGTCCTCGTGGCCCATGCCGGCCATCGGCTCGTCCAGCAGCATCATCTCGGGGTCGAGTGCAAGCGTGGTTGCGATCTCCAGTGCGCGCTTGCGCCCGTAGGGCATCTCGACCGCGGGCGTATTGGCGAACTCGCTGAGGCCGACATCGTTCAACAATTCGCGCGCGCGATCGTTGAATTGGTTGAGCACGGACTTGGAGCGCCAGAAATCGAAGGAGCTGCCGTGCTGGCGCTGAAGCGCGACGCGGACATTTTCCAGCGCGGTGAGATGCGGAAATACCGCCGAGATCTGGAACGAACGAACCAGCCCCAGGCGAGCCACGTCGGCGGGCGCCATCGTGGTGATGTCCTGCCCCTTGTACAGGATTTTTCCGGCAGACGGCTTGAGGAACTTGGTCAAAAGATTGAAGCACGTCGTCTTGCCGGCGCCGTTGGGGCCGATCAACGCGTGAATGCTCCCACGGCGAACCTTGAGCGCAACGTCGCGGACGGCGAAGAAGCCCGCGAACTCCTTGGTCAAGCCTTCCGTTTCGAGAATGAACTCATCGGCCAAACAGTTTTCCCCCTGCCCGCGCAACACGCGTGGCTATCCTTGTTGCTTCGGTTTCCGGAGGCCTTTTTCCGGAGGCCTTGGAGCCTCTCCGGAACGCCGCCTCCGGGCGCGGAATATGCCGGAGGTGACGGGGGTTAGGCAAGGCGGAAAGCTGAGCAGGTCAGGCCTCCGGCCGGGAGACTTATGCTCCCTTAGTCGGACGTGTTTTGATGTCGCCTGCCCAGCCTCCCGGTCGCAAGGCGCCGGTCATCAAGCCGTCGTTAACGGTCTTTCGGTCCATGCGCCAGCCTTCATAGAAAATTTTCCCGCAACCAGGATCATGCGCGGGTTTTATACGTCGGGAATATTATCGTGGATTTTGCAAGCGCCGCTCCTTCTGTGGTGAAGTCGATCAGGCAGCGTGATCTCCTGAACACGTGGCTGCGGCTTTATGCGCGCGAGCAGATGGCCCCGGCGATCTGGGAGTACCAGCCCGAGCGGCTCGAAGAAGAGCTCTCCGATCTCATCTATTATACGGTCGACATTTCGGCGCCGAAGCCGCGCCTGACCATCCAGAGCGAAGGTACGCGCATCTCGCGCGCCTATGGACACACGGGCAAGGGCGTTCTGCTCGACGACTATATCGGGCCGCGACTCGTGCCCTTTGTGATGCCGGTCTATTATGAATGCGTGGCGCGCGGCCTGCCCGTCTACAGCGTTGCCGACGTCGACGACATTTACGGGCGGATCGTCGCCTATGAGCGCTTGCTGCTGCCGTTCCAGGTCGACGGCAATATCTGTCACATCATCGCATCGCTCAAGACCTTCTGCGAGGATGGCGGCTTCGAGATCAAGAACCTGATGCGCGGAAATGACGCGCTGCCGCGCCCGAGATCGCGCGCGGTGATCGACCGCGACCTGTTCCATCGCGCTCCCGGCCGCATCGCGCCCGCCGAACTGGTCGAGTTCGCGGACCAGTCGGGCTCCGGTGCCACCACCGCGATCATCGAGCTGAACTAGCCGTCAGCGCGATTTGGCGCCGAAATCCTTGGCGTAGATCTCCGGCTTGAAGCCGACCAGCACCTTGCCGCCAATTTCCAGCACCGGCCGCTTGATCATCGATGGTTGCGCTAGCATCAACGCCAGCGCCTTCTTCTCGCTCAAGCCTTCCTTGTCGGCATCGGGAAGCTTCCTGAAGGTCGTCCCGGCGCGATTGAGCAGCGTCTCCCAGCCGACCTTGTCGCTCCACTGCTTGAGCTTGTCATTCTCCACCCCCTCCGTCTTGTAGTCGTGAAACGTGTAAGTCACGCCATGGGTGTCGAGCCAGGCGCGCGCCTTCTTCATGGTGTCGCAGTTCTTGATGCCGTAGATGATGTTGGGCAAGACGTTCCTCGCGCATGCGTCGTATCGTGATCCCCAAGCGTTGTACGCAACTCCGGTTCGCGCGACAATATTGCGAACGACGCCAGCTCTCCGAACGGACACTCCATGCACGTCACCCACGATCCAGCCGCGACCGCGTCGCCGACCATCGACTTCAACAGCTTCCTCGCGGTCGATATTCGCGTCGGCACCATCGTCGATGCAAAGCCGTTCCCGGAGGCGCGCAAGCCGGCCTGGCGTCTGTGGATCGACTTCGGTCCCGCGATTGGCGTGCGCAAGAGCTCGGCGCAGATCACCGAAAACCATCCGCTTGAGACGCTGATCGGCCAACAGGTCGCGGCCGTCGTCAATTTCCCGCCGCGCCAGATCGGCCCTGTTGTCTCGGAGGTACTGACGCTCGGTTTCCCCGATGCCGAGGGCAAGGTCGTGCTGGTGCAGCCGAGCAAGCCCGTACCGAACGGCGGACGGCTGTTCTAGCCTCCAGGCCGCTTCGGAATATTCAGCCCGCTCTGGACGGCCGGACGCGCGAGGCCGCGTTCGAGCCAGGCGCCCACCGACTTGAACTGGCTGAATTCGACGAGATCGCCGGCGCCGTAGAACCCGACGAGGTTGCGCACCCAGCCGAGCATGGAGATGTCGGCGATGGTGTAGTCGTCATCCATGAACCATTGCCGGCCGGTAAGATGCGTCTCCATCACGCCGAGCAGGCGCTTGGCCTCGCCCACGTAGCGCTCGAGCGGCCGCTTGTCCTCGAAATCCTTGCCGGCGAATTTGTGGAAAAAGCCGACCTGGCCGAACATCGGCCCGATGCCGCCCATCTGGAAATGCAGCCACGCGAGCGTCTGGTAACGGCGCGCCGCATCCTGCGGCAGCAGCTTGCCGGTCTTCTCCGCGAGGTACTGCAGGATCGCCCCGGACTCGAACAGCGGCAGCGGCCTACCGCCGGGACCGTTCGGATCGAGGATCGCCGGGATCTTGCCGTTCGGATTAAGCGAGAGGAATTCCGCCGTCTTCTGATCGTCTTTGCCGAAATCGACGAGGTGGACTTCGTAAGGAAGCCCGATCTCTTCCAGCATGATCGAGACCTTGACGCCGTTCGGCGTCGGCAGCGAATAAAGCTGGAGCAACTCCGGGTGCTTGGCTGGCCAGCGCTTGGTGATGGGAAAGGCGGACAGATCGGACATCGGGACCCCGGCTTCGTTCATGAGACGCCGCCTAATCTAGGCGAGCGGACGAACGACGCAAGGTCGAGTGCTCAGATCGATTTCCCGCACCGGGATCAGGTCACAATGGCCGTAGCAAATGGCTGGTGGCGTAAGTCATATCGCGCTGTACGCGCTGCTCGATGAAGCGCTGCCCGGTAACGAGCAGCGCTCCGGTGAAAACAAGCGCGAGCATCGCGGTCGCGAACTGACTGGTATCATTCATCGCACGAGCTTCTCTCACACCGGTTCGCACAGGGAACGCGGGCGGACCATCGACAGTTCCTGCAGGCTTCAAATAAATTGCCGCTTTTTCCCGGTTCATGAGCCGGCTGCCCACCTCAATAGTTGATCTCCATCCGCAGCCCGTGCGGGTCCTCCTCCCCGCCGACACGTTGCGTGCTGTCGCGTGCCGCGACGGTGCAAGCACAGGCGTCGATAAGATCGTCGCGGCCGATGCCGGTGCCGTGACGTTGGGTCAACCATTTCGGCAGGCGCGTGAAGCCGCGTTGCGCGAGGAGCGCGATGCGCTGCTCACGGCCTTCCGCGGATGTCTTCTTCGCAAGCCGGACACACCCTGCGAGATTCCAGAAGATCAATTCCGGATGCGCTTCGCCGATTGTCGCCTGCCGCGCCGGCGTCATGATCTCGTCGACGTCCCTGATCTTGTCTCTGATATTCCAGAGCTGTGCCGATACGCCCCTGCCCTTGCCTTCGCGCTCCCAATAGTGGCGATTGGCTGCCGCCATGTCGGCGAATGTCCAGAGGTCTCGGCGCGCGCCGAGAAACACGGCGGGACCGACCAGCTCGCGTGCGCGCAAATCGCAGATGCGATAGCCGCTCGGCTTCAATCCGATCGGCATATCGATCATCGCACGCGCGTGCGGCATCGCGAGCAAGCGCGTCAGGCCGGGTGAATAATCGAAGCCATGATCGCCGCTCGCGTCGATCCAGGCAGCGACCCAGCCGAAGCGAAATCCGTCGAGGCCGAGATAGTTGTTCACGCGTACGATCCAGCCGCCGACCCGCGCTCGTTCATCCCGTGCCCTCGCTCCGATGTCGCTCGAACAGGCGCTGCGCCAACAGTGCATGGCCGAGCGTGCCGCCGGCGCGAACAGCCGCCGCAATCAATGCGGCCTCCGCGACTTCCTCGCGCGTTGCACCGGCCTTCGCCGCCTGCGCCGTGTGCACGTCGAGGCAATAGGCGCATTGCGTGGTGAGTGCGACCGCGAGGGAGATCAGCTCGCGATATTTTGGCGGGATCAATCCGTCCTTGCGCTCGACCGCGTGGTTGAACGCAAGGAACGCGCTGGCCTCGACCGGCGCGAGCGCCACGAAGTCCGGGATCGATTTCAGATCGTCAGGGCTTTGATAACAGGTCATGGCTCACCTCGTCAGATATTCGCGCATCAGGGCGCGGGCGCGATGCAGGCGTGCCTTCACGGTTTGCCTTGTCGTATCGAGTGCGACGGCGATTTCGTCGATGGTCATTTCCTTGACGTCGCGCATCAGCGCGACATCGCGGTAGTGCGGCGGCAGCGCCTCGAAGGCTGCCGCGACGTCGAGCCGCAAATCGGCTTCTGGGCGCGACAGCAGCAGCGCCTCCGCCTCTCCGTCGTCAATCGCCGGCGCGAGCCCCGCCTTGCGGGCGAGCCGCAGGCATTCGCGGCGGACCACGCTGAACAGCCAGGCCGAAAACGCGAGCCACGAACGGATCGTGCCGACATGGCGAAACAGGATCCACAGCGCCTCCTGCGTCGCATCCTCGGCATCCGCCGAGTTGCGGCAGGTGGCGCGGGCATAGCGACGGATGTTCGGCTGCGCCGTCTCAAGCAGAGACGCGATCGCCTGGGGATCGCCGAGGCGCGCGGCCTCGAACAGGTTTGGCGAGATCACGGCGGCTCTCACGACACCCCTCCCCTTCCGATGCCGGCCATCGCGCACATCGGACAATAGCCGACCAGGCCGGTCAGCGCGAAGCCGGCGCCGCCGAGCGCAACCAGCCACGCCGCAGCGCCGCTGAAATACGCGAATGCGGCGACCGCCACCGCGACGCCTAAGGCAATCCGCACCGCCTGATGAAGGCCGCCGATGTTCTTCCTGCAAAATGCCATCACATCCTCCGAGATGAGCCGAAGCAAAATGCCCCGACCATCAAGAGAGGGCGCGACGACCCAAAAGGATTCGCGGCACCGTGCAATTTTTTTCGCGCTCAGCGTCCGACGGACTGATAGGCCAGACGCTTGAATTCGAAGAAGAATGGATTCCAGAAACCCATGTAGCGCTGCGTCATCAGTACGCCGGCGGTATTGGCCTGCGGGCAGATCCACCAATGGGTGCCGGCAAGGCCGCCCCACTGGAATTCGCCGGTGGAATTCGGGGGATCGAACGGCGTCGGCGCGAAAGTGACGGCGCCACCGAGGCCAAAGCCCTTGCCGGGGATCGGGCCGAGATTGGCGAAGCGGATGGTCTGGCCGGCGGGCAACTGGTTCGTCATCATCTGCCGCAGCGTCTCCGGCTTCAGCAGCGCATCCGGGCCGGGTAGCAGCGCCCGTACCAAAGCGAGCATGTCGGGCAAGGTCGAGACCAGCCCGCCGCCGCCCGACATCCGCGGGAACTGCCGTCGATAGGCCTGCGGATAAGGCAGATTGTCGGCCCGGGTGAGGCCGGGCTTCATCGGGTCCAGCACGTCGGCACCATTGTACAGCGCGACCAGCCTGCCCTGCTGCCCGTCCGGCACGTGGAAGCCGGTGTCGGTCATGCCGAGCGGCTCGAAGATGCACGCCTTGAAGACGGCGTCGAGCGGCTTGCCGGAGACGACCTCCACGACACGCCCGAGCACGTCGGTCGCAACCGAATATTCCCAGGACGAGCCGGGATGATAGGACAGCGGCAGATCGGCGAGCTGGTCGATCATGCCGGTCAGCGGCGTGAGCGGATTGAGGATGATCGCCTCGTTATAGCCTTTGAACAGCACCGAGCCGGGATCGAAGATGCCGTAGCTGAGGCCGGCCGTATGGGTGAGAAGTTGGCGGACCGTGATCGGGCTCTTGGCTGGCTCGACGTCGGCAAGGCTCGAAGCGCCCGGCTTCAGCACCTTGCGATTGCCGAGTTGCGGCAAGAATTTCTCGACGACATCATCAAGCCCGATGCGGCCTTCCTCGACCAGCAGCATGACCGCGCAGGTGACGAAGATCTTGGTATTGGAAAACGCCCGAAAAATGTGATCGGGCCGCAGCGCGGTACTCGCCTCGCGATCGGCGAAACCGACGCATTGCTGATCGACGACCTCGCGCCCGCGCAGCACCGCCCAGGATGCGCCAGGAATGATCTCCTGATCGACGTAACGCTGCATTGCCGTCCGTGTGGCGGAAAAATCAGGTGTTCTGGCGTCCATGTGCTCCCCCCAATGATGGTTGGGATCGATATAGCGTGAATTCGCCGGATATGAAGCCCGTCCGAACGGCGCAGCTCAGTCCTGTTTCATGAACGCAGTGACGTGCAGGCGGCGCCGAATCCGCATCCCCTGCCGCAGGTACAGCGCGATGGCTGATGAGTTGCTCGAAAACACGTGCAGGAACGGAATTTCGCCGCGTGCCTCGATCTGGCGCGCGACCGCCGCGAGCAGTGCCTGCGCGTAGCCTCGCCCCCGATGATCAGGGTGGACGCAGACGGCCGTCATCTCGACGAAATTGCCCGGCTTCATGCGCTCGCCGGCCATCGCGACCAATTCGCCGCCGGTGCGGATGCCGAGGAACGTGCCGAGCTCGTGCGTGCGTCGCGCGAAGGGACCGGGCTTGGTCAACTCGGTCAGCGCCATCATGGCGGGAACGTCGGCCGCACCCAACCTGACGATCTCGGCGTCGCGAAGCGGGCTGTCGGCGGGCGAGCCGATCATCTGCTCGCAGGGTCCGGCGAGCACGACCTTGAAGCCGGCGGGAACGTCGACCGTATCCGGCGTAAACAGCGCGGCGACCTGCGAGCCGGACAGAAGATCGCCGAGCGCGGCAAAGCTCGCCTCGGACATGTCGACCATGTCGGCAAACGGCGTCATGTCCACGGGGTAGCGCAGCGCGCGCGGGTCCCCTTCGGCCAGATGTTTGTGGCTGGTCGTGAGCGCGCTCCAGATCGGGCGATCCAGCAGCGTCACGTCACCGTCGGACACTGTCTCAATCCTTCTCGAAGCTGACGATGACGGCGGCATTGGCGATGAGGATGGGGTCGTTGCCCTGTTCCGGGGCCGAGGGAATCTCCAGCCCACCCTTGACCGCGTTGACGGTCACCGTGCCGTAAGGCAGCTCCTTGGCGACGGCTTCCTTGTCCACGCTTTCCGGATTAGGCACCGCGATCGTGACGTCGACGAACATGTCGTTCGCGGTCTTGTTGATCATCCGGAAGAAACCGAGGCTCGAATGCCTGATGGCATCCGACACTGCGCGCTTGGCCGCTTTGGTGGCGTCCTTGCCGTGGACGTCCACGCCCATGCCCATCTCGGTGATACAGCGAACGCGAGTCATGCTCATTCCTGTCGGTGCTGGAATTTCGGTGCTGGAATTCAGAGGGGCTGAGCTTCCGCGATCCGCGCCTCCGGCACAAGCGCCTTTTCGCGCAGGAAATATGCGTTGCGGTCCTCCTCCTGCGCATTCACGACCGCGCGAATTCGCAGCAGATCCTTGCGCGCCACCAGACCCACCACACGATGGTTGGCGCGGTCGACCACCGGCAAGCGGCCGATATCCGAGGCGACCATGAGATCGGCGACCCGCCCCAGGACGTCGTCGGGATGTGCCACCACTGCCGACGTATCCGACACGACATCGTCGAGCGTTGCGGCCTGGTGATCGCCCTCGGTGCGCCAGCGCAGCACGTCGGCACGGGTGACCATGCCGGCGAGCCGCCCGTCGGCGGCGACCACCGGATAGGATTTGTGACGGCGCTGATCGGAGGTGAAGAAAGCGACCGCCGCGTCGACAGGCATGTCGACCGGCAGCGTGTCGACATTCGTCACCATGACATCGGCGGCGCGCAGCAGCTCGAATGGATCGATCGCGTATTCGCGCGTGATGTGCTGACCGCGGCGCGCAATCTTCTCGGTCAGGATCGAGCGCTTCAGCAGCAGCACGGTAACCGCATGCGCCGCGCCGGTTGCCGCCAGCAACGGCAGCAGCATGTCGATGTTACCGGTCAGCTCGATCGCGAACATCACGCCTGTCAGCGGCGAGCGCATCGTGCCGCCCATCATCGCGGCCATCCCGACCAGCGCCCAGAACGACGTTCCGCCGGGCAGCACCAGTCCCTCGATCCAGCCGGCCGTGCCGCCGAGGATGAGCAGCGGCGCCAGTACGCCGCCTGACGTACCCGAGCTCAGCGCGATCACCCAGATCGCGGACTTCACCAGCAGCAGCCGGATCGCCTCGTCGCGCGCCATGTGACCCGACAACAGATCGGCGATCACGTCGTAACCGACGCCGAGCGCGCGCGGATCAATGAGTCCGCCGAGGCCAACGGCGAGGCCGCCGAGCATCGGCCACCACATCCAGTGCACCGGTAGATGGTCGAACAGGTCTTCGATCGCGTAGAGCAGCCGCGTCATCAGGCCGGATTGCAGGCCGGCCACGATCCCGACGCCGACCGCAGCTGCCAGTCCCCACCAGGGCAGATCCGGCCGCTCCGCGAACGGAAACAATGGCCCTGTCCCGAACAGCAACGGGCGCCACGCCGCCGAGATCACCGCCCCCGTCACGACAGGCAGGAAGCTGCGCGGCTTCCATTCGAACAGGAGCAGTTCGACTGCGAGCAGGACCGCCGCGATCGGCGTGCCGAAGATCGCCGTCATGCCGGCAGCGGCACCGGCGACCAGCAGCGTCTTGCGCTCGGCTGCGGTGAGATGGAAGCACTGCGCGAAGATCGAGCCGATCGCACCGCCGGTCATGATGATCGGCCCCTCGGCGCCGAACGGACCGCCGCTTCCTATCGACACCGCCGAGGACAGCGGTTTCAGGATCGCGACCTTCGGCTGCATCCGGCTGCCGCCGATCAGGATCGCCTCGATCGCTTCGGGGATGCCGTGGCCGCGGATCTTCTCCGAGCCGAACCGCGCCATCAGCCCGATCACGAGGCCACCGAGCGCCGGCGCCAGCACCATCCAGATTCCCGGATGGGCGTTCGCGAGCGAGACATTCTCGGTGCTGATATGACCGAACCAGACCAGATTGGTCACCAGCGCAATCAGCTTCAGCAGCACCCACGCTGCTCCGGCGCCGAGGCTGCCGACCAGCACCGCCATGCCGATCAGGACCAGCACGCGGCGGTCGGCGGTGAAATCTCCGGGCTTGCCGCGAGGACGCGGGAGGCCGCCGGTAATGTCCACGGTCTGGCGCATGAATTGCTCTTGAAGGATCGATTTGGGAGGGATTCTTGTGCCCGCCAATATATCGTAACACGATATATATCAAGGAATGGCTGCCATGATCCTCCGAGACCATTCGATGGCCTCGGCGCTACTTCTCCCGCGCCCGGAGTTCGTCGACCAGAACCCGCACATTCTCCGAATAATCGATCGGGATCACGACCAGATGCACGCCGCCTTCCTTGAAGGCGGCATCCAGCGTCGGAGCAAAACTGTCGATGCTCTCGATTCTATGTCCCTTCGCCCCATAGGCCTGCGCGTACAGGACGAAATCGGGATTGCCAAAGGTCATGCCGAAATCGGCAAAATGGTCGACGGCCTGTTTCCAGCGGATCATGCCATAGGCGTTGTCCTCGAGCACCAGCACGACCAGGTTGAGCTTGAGGCGGACGGCGGTCTCCATCTCCTGGCTGTTCATCATGAAGCCGCCGTCGCCGGCGACCGCGAGCACGCGGCGGTCAGGATAGAGCATCGCGGCCATCATCGCCGACGGCAGGCCGGCGCCCATCGTCGCCAGCGCGTTGTCGAGCAGCAGCGTGTTGGCGACGCGGGTGCGATAGTTGCGCGCGAACCAGATCTTGTACATGCCGTTGTCGAGCGCGACGATACCGTTCTCCGGAATGACCTGCCGGATGTCGTGCACGATGCGTTGCGGCGTCGGCGGCCAGCGCGCTTCAGTGGCGCGATCGGCGATCCGGCCGAGAATCGTTTCGCGCAGCGGCAGCAGCGCGGCGGCTTGCGGCAGCTTGCCTTCGAGCCGGTCGGCGAGCAGTTCCAGGCTCGGGCCGACGTCGCCGACGACTTCCGCATCCGGAAAATACACCTGCTCGACGCTGGCCGGCGTGTAGCTGACGTGAATCACCTTCGGGCCCGAGGGCCCCATGATGAAGGGCGGCTTCTCGATCGGGTCGTGGCCGATCGCGACGATCAGATCGGCGGCGTCGATCGCGTCATGAACGTAGTCGCGTTCGGACAGCGCGGCAGTGCCCATGTAGAGATTGGTACCGCCCGGCACCGTGCCCTTCCCCATTTGCGTGGTGAAGAACGGAATGCCGGTCCGCCGCACGAAGGTCGCGATGCCGTGCGTCGCGCGCGGCCGGCTGGTCGCAGCGCCCATCATCACCAGCGGGTGCTTCGCAGCCAAAATCATCTCGGCAGCGCGATCGAGCGCGGCGCGATGGGCGACCGGGATCTCGATCGGATGAACCGGGATCATCGGGACATCAGGCACTTCATCGCCCGCGATGTCCTCGGGCAATTCAAGGTGCACCGGCCCCGGCCGCTCCTCCATCGCCACGCGAAACGCATCGCGCACCACAGTCGGGATGCTGGAGGCGCTGATGATCTGCCGCGACAGCTTCGTCAACGGCTTCATGGAGGCAACCACGTCGACGATCTGGAAACGCGCCTGCCGGCTGCTCATGATCGGCTTCTGGCCTGTGATCAAGATCATCGGCATCGCACCAAGATGCGCATACGCCGCGCCCGTCGACAGATTGAGCGCGCCCGGACCGAGCGTCGAAAGACAAACACCGGGCTTTCCGGTCAGCCGCCCGTACGTCGCGGCCATGAAGGCCGCGGCCTGTTCATGGCGGGTCAGGATCAGCTCGATCCTGGAGGTACGGAGCGATTCGACCACATCGAGATTTTCTTCGCCGGGCACGCCGAAGATGCGGTCGACGCCTTCGTTCTCCAGCGCGGCGACAAACAGGTCCGATCCTTTTGCTTTACGCTCCTGCCCACTCATGTCGCCTCCCGGTCACAATGTCGGCTCCCGTGTTCCACGGCAGCGGAGGCATGGTAACGGTCCGCAGCGCAGGCACAACTCACAAAGAGGCGCGCAGCTGCATCATCCCTGTCATCGCGAGCACAGCGAAGCAATCCAGACTGTCGCCGCGGAGAGATCCTGGATGGCTTCGCTGCGCTCGCAATGACGGAGTGTGGCGACAACGCTCCTCCCTCTCGTGTCCCGGACGCGGTGCGGCACGCAGTGACGCTTCGCAGAGCCAAGGAAGCTACGCCCATCGCTGTTGCACAGGCCCCGCCTCCAGCGCACCGCGAAGAGGCGCTGCGCTGCGTCTGGGGCACGACCATCGTTGAAGGACTGGCATGGGCTCGCATCCTCGCGGCATGTTCGCCCGAGCTTTGCTTTGCTTCATCGCCTTGCCCTCTTATGAAAGAGGGCGCAGGGAAGACCGGGTGCCGGCTGGCACCCACGGTCCACTGTGCGAAAGTTGCGCTACGAAAAGCTGCACAGCGGCATACAGGTGAAGCCAAACAACCGGCCTTCCCTGCGCAGCGGTTTTACGGCTTATGCCGTGCTCTCCCCGGGGAGCGATGCACTATTGCCCCCGTCGCCTCACAGATGCGCGGACCCGGTCGGGCCGCCACATCACCGCAAGACTTGACGCACAGACCCCGGGCGTCAGGACGACACGGTTTTGCCGTACGCGAGAGCGCACCGGTCGTGTGCGCGACGCCTTCGCTCACGGTTGCCCGCCCTGCGAAGACCGTTCGCGCCGGTGTGCCCAGCGTCCGCCGCCGCCCGGCCCGCGTTCGTGACGATCGCGATACGCCCCTCTTCCTTGGGCCGGAGTGAGGCGACACATACGTCGTTTCCGAATTTCGGTAAAGTGGAATATTTTTAATGGCCGGCATCGACCAACGGATGGCGTGTTTTGCCGACGGGCAACACAAAGTCTTGTAGCCCGGCGCCCTCACCTCGCCATCAGGCTAATCTCCGTGACGAGGCGGCGTTGCAAGCCGCGTGCGCCGTGCTATCGCTTGGGCGATGACTCCCAAAACCTTCGAAACCCGCTGCCTGCACCTGCCCGCCGTCACCAAGGTGGTACAGTGGGAAGGCACCTCCGTGTTCAAGGTCGGCGGCAAGATGT
The DNA here is from genome assembly GCF_054056555.1 of Bradyrhizobium sp. LM2.9. NCBI lineage: Bacteria > Pseudomonadati > Pseudomonadota > Alphaproteobacteria > Hyphomicrobiales > Nitrobacteraceae > Bradyrhizobium > Bradyrhizobium sp. LM2.9. The sequence goes on along the minus strand of NZ_JBSRYJ010000002.1, from coordinate 1,508,608 downwards.
TCGCACTCGGCGGCGGCTTTGCCGCGCGCTCCGGCGGCTACATGTTCAAGGTCTCGAACATGGCCTATGCCATGCTGATCGAGCACGGCCTCGCGCGGCCGGCGCCGTATCTGGCGCGCGCCAAATGGGTGCAGCTCGTCGGCAACAGCGCACTGTCAGACGCCGAGCTCACAACCTATCTGGCGCAGGCGCACATGCTGATCGTGGCGAAACTTACGCGGAAGTCCCGCAAGGCGCTGGGCCTGGACTGAAGCGCAGGGCGATGGCGCGACGCGCTTCAGGACCTCTCCTCTGCGGGCTTGGTATTGCGCAGCAGATTGTCGCGCAGCGTGCTGACCGTCTTCTGAACCACCGGGAATTCGTCGCCGAGACCGGTCGCCTCGATCACGGAGTCGCCGAGATCCTGCTCGATCAGCTTGCGCCCCGCCGGCGTCAGGTTCAGCAGCACCTGCCGTTCGTCGGCGGGATCGCGGTGGCGGCGAACGTAACCCATCTGCTCGAGCTTCTTCAGGATCGGCGTGAGCGTGTTGGATTCCAGGAACAGCTTTTCGCCGAGCACGCCGACGGTCTGCTCGTCTCCCTCCGACAGCGCCACCATGGCGATGTACTGGGTGTAGGTCAGGCCGACCTTGTCCAGCAGCGGCTTGTAGGCGCGACCGAAGGCCAGATTGGCCGAATAGACCGCAAAGCACAGGAAATTGGATAGTTTTCGGCGCTTGCTGGTGACTTTGGGGTGACGGGCCATTGGGACCTCCGCATTTCGTGATCTCGTTACCAATATAAATCGCATCCGATTAAATCGGAAGAGCTTGACTGCACCAACCAGCAGGTTTATTTCAACTCGCACACGATTAGATTGGATACGCTATAAAATCATTTGAAAGAATGCGATAATGACCTCCGCCACCAAGATCCTCTTCACCGGCAAGACCCACGTCACGTCCGGCGCCGACGGCGCTGCGCGCTCCAGCGACGGTTCCCTCAACATCAAACTGGCCCAGCCGCACCCCGCCGCCGAAAACCTGTTCGCCGCCGCCTGGTCAGCCTGCTATCTGGGCGCGCTCGGGCTCGCCGCGGCCCAGCACAAAGTCAAGCTGCCGAGCGAGCCGTCGGTCGACACCGCGATCGACCTCAACAACGCGGGTGGCGCGTTCTTCCTACGCGCCCGTCTCGACGTCAGCGTCTCCGGCGTCGATCGCGCGGTCGCGCAAGAGTTGATCGAGGCTGCGCATGGCATCTGCCCCTACTCCAAGGCGGTGCACGGCAACATCGAGGTGACCACCACCCTCGTCTGAAACGCCACGACGCGGACCGGCCGAGCATCGGTCGGGCCCGCGGTTGCAGCCAATCCCTTGAACATCAGGAGCCCACCATGGGTCATCGTCTTTTGCCGGCCGTGCGTGTCCTCGCCAGCGCAGTTGTGCTCGCCGCAAATCTTCTCACGCTGGCGGCCGCGGCGCAGCCGACCGGCGTCACGCGCACCGACCTCCAGCGCCACGATCTCAGCGCGCCCGGACGTGAGGCCGTGCAGGTGCGCGTCGACCTCGCCCCTGGCGTGGCATTCGGCCGGCACACCCATCCGGGCGAAGAGATCATCTACGTGCTCGCGGGCGCGATCGAATACGAGGTCGAGGGCAAGCCGCCGGTGACGCTAAAGGCCGGCGACGTGCTGTTCATCCCGGCCGGAACGGTCCATGCAGCCAAGAACGTCGGCCAGGACGCCGCGAGCGAGCTTGCGACCTATATCGTCGCCAAGGACAAGCCGCTGCTGACGCTGGTGAAGTGAGCGCGGCCTGCACTGATTGACGTCGACGATATATCTGACTAAAGTCAGAGATCATGCTCGACCCTGTTTCCCGCGTCCGCCGCTTCAACCGTGCCGTGACCTCCGCCGTCGGCGCACTCGATACGTCATTCCTGGGACGCGGGCGGCCACTGGGGGCGGCGCGCGTGCTCAACGCGATCGGGCACGGGCGGTCGGACGTGGCCGAGATTCGCGACTATCTCGGCCTCGATTCCGGCCTGATGAGCCGCCTGCTCCGCAGCCTCGAGGACGAAGGGCTGGTCGAGACCCTTGCGCATGAAGATGATGCGCGCCGCCGCGTGGCAACGTTGACACGTGCGGGCCGGCGCGAGTTCGCGGCCTATGAGGCGCTGTCGAATACGCAGGCCGAGAGCTTCCTCGCCCAACACTCGCAACGCGAGGCGCTGCTGGCGGCGATGGATTTGATTGCTTCCACATTGATGCGCGAGCGCGTCACGCTGGACGAGATCGATCCGCGCGGCGAAGAGTCCCGTTATTGCCTCGGCGAATACTATGCCGAGCTCGGCCGCCGCTTCAAGCAGGGTTTTGACGTCTCGCTGTCGCGCGATCCTGACGCCAAGGATATGCGTCGCCCGCGCGGCAGCTTCATCGTCGCGATGTCGGACACGCTGCCGATCGGCTGTGTGGGCTTGAAGGGCACGGATCACGGCTATGCCGAGATCAAGCGTCTGTGGGTCGCGCCCGCGGCACGCGGATTGCGGCTCGGCCGGCGCCTGATGGACACGGCTGAGGATGCCGCGCGCGGGCTCGGCATCAGGCTGCTGCGGCTCGACACCAACAGCGCGCTGGCGCGAGGCCGGCCAGCTCTACCGCCGAAGCGGCTGGAGCGAGATCCCGCGCTTCAATGACGACCCCTATCCGGACCTGTTCTTCGAAAAACGTCTGTGAGCGCCGGCGCCGATCGCCCTGTTGCCGCGTTATGGCCGGAGCCGCAGGAGCAACGCCATGACCAGGTCCGACCTCGCCGACATCTACCGCGACTACATCGCCTGCCTGAACCGGCGGGATTGGCCCGCCCTCGGACAGTTCGTCCACAATAACGTCGCCCACAATGCGCGACCGTTCGGACTATCCGGCTATCGTGCCATGCTGGAGCAGGATTTTCGCGCAATTCCGGATCTGCATTTCGACATCGATCTGCTGGTCTGCGATCCGCCGCAAATCGCCGCCCGGCTGAAGTTCGATTGCACGCCGGCTGGAACGTTTCTGGGGCTGGATGTGAACGGCAGGCGCCTGTCCTTTTGCGAAAACGTGTTCTATCAATTTCGTGACGGAAAAATACGGCAAGTGTGGTCCATCATCGACAAGCGCGCGATCGAGGCGCAGCTCTAGCGCTGCGCCTCGATGAACCTGCTTACGCCGCCGCCGGCGCCACCTCCGCTTGAGGCTTCGCGAACGGCCTGAAATTCATCGCCATCAGGAAGGCGCCGAGGCCCATCGCCCAGGAGGCGATGTAGAGCCAGGCGTAGCTCGAGAACGCATCGTAGATCAGGCCGCCCGCGAGCGGGCCCGTGGCCATGCCGAGGCTGCCGGCCATCGCGGTGCCGCCGATCACCGTACCCATCATCTTGAGCGGAAAGTTCTCGCGGATCAGCACCGCGTAGAGCGGCATGGTGCCGGCATAGATGAAGCCGAAGACGGCCCCGACCGCGTAGAACGTCGCAAGCTGATGCGCGAAGACATAGGCGAGTGCACCGAACGCCTGCAACAGCAGACCCGAGACCAGCACGCGCTTGGCACCGAAACGGTCGCCCATCAGGCCGAAGGCGATGCGCCCGCCCATGCCGGCAAAGCCCTCGATGCTGTAGATCGTCACCGCCGCAATCAGCGGAATGCCGCAGCTCACGGCATAGGAGACGGTGTGGATGATCGGGCCGGAATGCGTGGCGCAGCAGAAGAAGTTGGTCGCGAGCAGGATTAAAAATTGCGGCGAGCGCAGCGCCTCCGTCAGCGACATTTCCCCTTGCGGCGCACCCTCGCCCGCAGGCGCGGCCACGGCGTGCGCGAGCGCCGGCGGGGGACGCACCAGGAACGAGACCGGGATCATGATGGCGCCAACCACCAGCGCCACGATCTGCATCGAGGTGCGCCAGTCATGGCCGGAGACGAGCCAGGCCGCGAGCGGCGCCATCGTCATCGGCGCCATGCCCATGCCGGCCGACACCAGCGACACCGCGAGGCTGCGATGGGTGTCGAACCAGCCGGTCACGGTCGCCATCATCGGCGCGAAGATCGCTGCACAGGAGGCCCCGACCAGAAGGCCAAAGACGAACTGAAACGCCAGCAGCGAGGTGGCGTGGCTCGCCGCGAACAGGCTGACGGACAGCACCGCCGAGCCCGTTAGCACCACCGGCCGCGGCCCGAACCTGTCGCTCAGCGTGCCCCAGGCCATGCTGGTACAGGCCATCGCCAGAAAGCCGATCGTCATCGCGCTGGAAATGCCGGTCACCGACCAGCCGGTGTCCTTTGCAATCGGCTGCAAAAACACCGGCAGCGAAAACATGCCGCCGATCGCGACGCAGCCGAGCAAGCCGCCCGCGGCGACGACCACCCAGCGATATGAGGAAGAGTTCATTTTGGTCTCCCGTCAGGTCTGTCTGGGTGGAAGACGAATGGGAACTGCTCGCGCCGACAGCCGGCACCACGGCATCGAGCAATTTTTTCGGGACCGGCCGCGCTCACGCTCCGCTTAGTTCGCCAGTCTCTGCTTCCCGATCCAATCATTGATCAGCTTGGCGACGTCGTCGGAGTTGCGGTCCATCATCATCATGTGGGTGTTGCCCTTGATCCCCATCCTGGGCAGTTCGAACGTATCGACCTTTCCGCCCGCAGCCGCGACCGCTTGCCCCCATTTGGTCGGATTGACCACGAGCTTGGACCACACCGGGACCTTGTCGAGGAAATCACCCCACACGATCAGATGCGGTACGCCCTTGAGTTTCGCAGCATCGGCCTTGGCCGGATCGGGTGCCCCGGACGGCTCGACGGTGATCAGCGCCTTCACCTTGTCCGGCGCATTGAGGGCGGCGGTGAAGCCGAAATTGCCGCCCTGGCTGTGCACCAGGATGATGCACGGGCACACCTTCTGCACCAATGCATCGTAGGCTTTTTGCGTGGCCGCGTCATTGGTGGCCCAGCGCGGAATGCCCTGCTTGGCGAACTGGTCGAACGCCTCGATCGGGAATTGCTCGCCCTCGAATGCCTCGCGCTTGCCGCCGACCTCGTAGCTCGGCCCGATCCGGAACAACTCCCATGCTTCCTTCTTGGGCCGGAAGAACGGCTCGCTCTTGAATATCTCCGGATAGCGCGCCCAGGAGGCGCGGCCGCGCTCCACCGCATCCGAGACGTAGACGTCATAGCCCGCATTCAGGAAGAACTGCTGCCAGCCCGGCTTGCCGTCGGGCTTGGTCTCCCATGTCACCCCCGAAAGGCCGCCGCCGTGCCAGAGCAGCAGCGGCAATTTCGACTTCGGCGCTGCCTGTTTGACGAACTGAACGTACATCTGCTCGACCTCGAACTCGCCGTTCGGATCGACCTTGATCGGCGGCGCGCCTGGAGAGAACACGATCTCCTTGGAAGCAAGACCGCTCAGCGTTTCGGTGTGGCCGCCGACGTGAAAGCTGCCGACTTCCTTGACCAGATAGTCGGCCGCGGCCGGCGTTGCCGCTGCGATGGTCGCCGCCAGCGCGATTGCGATTGTGCGCATGAAGTTTTCCTCCGACTCTTGTTGTTGGCGGCATTGTCGCCAACAAGAATGTCGAAAACAACCCCATGCACAGTAGACGGCCCCTGCGGGATCAATGGCTTACGATGTGCCTCAACTGCAAGACCGCGATTTGACTCGTCGGGCAAAACACCGGCATCATGTCATGATCCCGCCAACGCCGTCGCAATCATCCCTGCTGTGTCCTCTTGACGCTGCGGCGCCACTCGCTGACGGTCAGCCATACCGCCGAGACTAGAAAATAGAGCGCGCCGACCGCAGCATAGCCCGCGACATTCGCGATCGATGGAGACATCGGCGTCGTGGCCTGAAAGATGAAGAAGCCGCCTGCGAGCGCCGACTGGGCCCCGCTGAGCACCATGGCCCATTGCGCGCCAAAACTCCTCCAGCGGCGGATGGCCGTCCCGAGCTGGAGCAGTCCTGACAGGATCGCCCAGGCCCCGAACACTCCGAGCACCCGGTTCATGCTCATCTGCAAGGCAACAAGCACCGCGACGGTGGTCGCCAGGCTGACCACGACGTTCAGAGCCTGCGTGCGGTTTTGAGCGAGCCCGCCGCTGCGCAACGCGTCGACCAAGTTGGCCGCGGCGTCCCATGCCGGGTAGAGCACGAGCAAGGCTCCCGCGATCACCGGAGATGACGGCCCGACGGCAAACGAAGCTCCGACCCAGGCGACCGAGAACGCCGCCCGGATGAAGTAGTAGAACTTCAGCCATCGCTCGCGATCGGCACGAACGATATCCAATTGATGATACGCCATTCCACTCTCCTTTACCTACTAGTTGGTAGTCTTTCGCTAGCAAGGCGCCTCGCCCGGCTTGGCTGCCGGGTGTCGTGGTCGTCTCGCCGATGTCTCTCAATGTCTGGTGGACAGCCGATCCAGCAGCGGGGTGGTGATCACACCGAACATTTTTGGATCGCCATAGGCGCGCGCCGACAGCATCGCGCCGTGAATGGTCGCCATGAAGCCTTCAGCCTCGACCTTGGCTGTGCCGGAGAGTTTGAACCGCCCCTTCCGCTTGCCGCGCTCCATCACCGATGTCAGCCACGAAGCCAGCGAACGGAAGTGCGCACGGACTTCGAGCGCGACTTCCTCCGGCAAGATCGGAAGCTCGCTGGCAAGCAGCGCGCACACGCAGAACGGCGCCGTCGCATCATTGATGCACGCTTCCCAATACGCGGCATAGTTTTTGAGCTGATCGCGCGGATCAGGGACATTGCGCTCGAGCGCCGACAGTCCCGCCTCGGCTTCGGCGCGGTAGCGCGACACGAGGGTGCGGACCAGATCGACCTTGCTGGCGAAATGGTGGTGGATGCTCGGCTTGCGGATGCCGATAACATCGGCCACGTCGGCGTAGCTGAAGCCGTTATAGCCGCCCGCGATGATCAAGGTGCGCGCGCAGGCGAGGATGTCGTCGGCAGTCGAGGAAACATTGGTCATGGCCGATTAGCTACCTTCCAGTTGGTAGGGCGTCAAGAACGGGATGCTTCAACCATCCGTGAGTGGTAGGAGCCTGCATGACCATTCGCCCGATCGTCCGCTATCCCGACCGCCGCCTCGCGATGCCGGCTCGCCCCGTCACTGCATTCGACGCCGCCTTGCGCGAGCTTGCAGCGGATCTGCTCGAGACGATGCGCGCTGCGCCCGGCATCGGCATCACGGCGCCGCATATCGGCGTGCCCTTGCGCGTCGTCGTGCTCGAGCTCGACGCTCCGGACGGCCCGCGCACCTACGTCAACCCGGAGATCGAATGGGCCTCGGCCGAGATGATCCTGCATCGCGAAGGCAGCGTCTCGATGCCCGGGGTCAACGACGACGTCCAGCGCCACGCCCGCGTGCGGATCAGCTATCAGGATATCGACGGCAACATGCAGACCGAGGAGTCCGAAACCTTGCGCGCTGTTTGCCATCAGCACGAGATCGACCAGCTCGACGGTATGTTCTGGATTCAGCGGCTGTCGCGGCTGAAAAGGGAGCGGCTGGTGAAACGGTATGAGAAGATGTCGCGGGGCTGAAGGTGACTGTTCGCTCCTCTCGCCATTTTTGTTCGTAATTTATCAAGCCCTCTTCCCGCTCCGTTTGGTCATGGGAGCGTTACGACGCTCGCGTTTGCCGCGCGCGATCTCGGTCGCCAGCGCGTCCAGCTTCGGCTCCCAAAAATTTCTGAATTGATCGATCCATGCATCCACCGCCCGCAGGCCCGCGACATCGACCGAATAGAGTCGTCTCTGCGCCTCCGCCCGAACCGTTGCAAAGCCGCTCTCGCGCAGCACCTTGAGGTGCTGCGACACAGCCGCCTGCGTGATCCCGAACTCGGCCCCGATCACTTCGACGACCTCGCCGGACGCCATTTCCCGAGGCGCGAGCAGCTCGAGGATGCGACGGCGCACGGGATCAGCGAGGACCTCGAAGATTTGCATCAGCTTCCTGTGCCCGGATGGGCGATGTCAGGCGGCATCTCACCGCGATAAAAAGCGATGGTGCGGTCAGAGCGCTGCTTCGCCGAAGCCGCATCGACCCCGCTTGCGACGTGCGCCGCGCGCCAATACTCGCCGCTACCCGTCATGAATTCCTTGCCCGCAGGAGAGCCCATCCATGCCTCGGCCGTCTCATGATCGACCGATGCCCCGGTCACAAGATATCTCTCAAGTCCCGCAATGGCGAGATCCCAACCGATCCCCACTGCCCCTGGACCGAACTGGTTCCAATGGTCCTCAATGATCGCGGTATGCTCAAGCGTCAAGCGCGCCTGACTTCGTTCTGCTGTCAGCTTGACATCGATCCAGCTCATCGCGCCGCCGAATTCCCAAGTCGCAGCAAAATGGGTCGGCGGCGTGCATGCCGTGATGGTACCGCCTGCATTCCCCTTGAGCTGGTACTTTCCACCGAGCCGGAGATCTCCCTCGACCGGCAAGAACCACCGCGGAATGCGCTGCTGGCTGGTCACTGCGTCCCAGAGATCGTCGACGCTCGTCTCGTAAAGCCGCGTCAATGTCACTGCACTGGCGGCTTTCCCGTCCTTCTCGAAATTCTTTACCGACCGCGTCACAAGCCCCAATACCCTGGCGACGTCGATTTCCATGGCGCTCCTCCTTGTCGTTTCATGCAAGAATGAATACCGGTCGAAGCTAATATAAGTCAATTCTTATATTCAGGAGAGATACTGCTCAGATATTTCGCCGGCGGCTTCCCGAGCGCCTTCTTGAACATCGTGATGAAGGCCGCGACCGACTCGTAGCCGAGGTCGGCCGAAACCTGCTGCACGCTGGCGCCGGAGGTGAGTTCTCGCAAGGCGACGATCAGGTGCAATTGCTGACGCCAGCGCCCGAAGCTCAGCCCCGTTTCCTTGACGACGAGACGCGCGAGGCTGCTCTCGCTCAGCGCAACGCGATGGGCCCATTCGGCCAGGGTCCTGCGGTCGGAAGGGTCTTTTGCCAGCGCTGCAGCAATCTTCTTCAAACGCGGCTCGGGCGAGAGCGGCAGATGGAGCTGCTGAACCGGCATGTGAGGGAGTTCGCGCAGAAGGACGCTCGCCAGGAGGGCCACCCTCGCCTCGTCATCCGCGATCTGATCGGACAGCTCGACGATCACTTCACGCAGCAGCGGGGAGATCGAGAGCGTGCAGCACCGATCCGGCAAGTCCACGACGTCGGGCTCGATATAAACGAAGAACAGCCGGGCATTTTCTGTCGCGAGGTTGCTGTGCTGCATGCCCCCGGGCACCCAAACTGCGCAATGCGGCGGCACCATCCACAGGCCATTGGGAACGCGACAGGTGACGCCGCCGCCCAGCGCGAAAATAAGTTGTCCTTTGCGGTGCCTGTGATCGGGCACCTCCGCCTTGGTCCCGATCACGTCAACGCGCACGGCGATGACAGGTGCGGAGCGATCGTCCACATCGAGATTCGTCCACGGAAAGTGAAGGGACTGCCGCATGCTTGCCTGTTTTTAGCAATTGATTGGCGGAATACCTAAATCGAGCAGATAAGAAAGTCGATAGGCTGTCGCCTGAACCTGCCTGGCTGCGGCCAGGTGCGCACACGCGAGCAAGAGATACGACCATGCATGCCTTCACGACCGCTACAGCAGCCGAACGTGTGGTCAGCACACAAGCCGGCTCCGTGCGTGGCGGCCCGCGCGATGCCAGCGGCGTGCTGGCGTTCAAAGGCATTCCCTACGCAGCACCGCCGGTCGGACCTTTGCGTTGGTGCGCACCGCAGCCGCCCTCACCATGGGACGGCGTGCGCGATGCGTTGGCGTTCGGCGCGGGGTGTCTATCGGCGCTCGAAAACGACCAGCGGCCGGGACCGCGCGACGAGGATTGCCTCTATCTCAATGTCTGGACCGCGGCGAAGCACGCGGACGAGAAGCGGCCCGTGATGGTGTGGATTCACGGCGGCGGCTTTCAGTTCGGCTCCTCGGCCAATCCCGCGACCGACGGCGGCGCGTTGGCCGCCAAGGGTGTCGTCGTGGTCAGCTTCAATTATCGCCTCGGCATCTTCGGCTTCTACGCCCATCCCGATCTCGACACGGAGGCACCCTCAGGCAATTACGGCCTGCAGGACCAGTTGATGGCGCTGCGCTGGGTCAAGGCCAACATCGCCGGCTTTGGCGGTGACCCCGATAACGTCACCCTGTTCGGCGAATCCGCCGGCGCCATGGCCGTCGGCATTTTGATGGCCTCGCCGCTCGCGCATGGACTGTTTCACAAGGCCATTGGACAGAGCGGCGCGTTCTGGGATGGCAAGCACGGCCCACTCCAGGGCTTTGAAGAAGCTCGCGCGCGTGGTCTCGCTTTCGCCCGGCAACAGGGCAACGGGTCCATCGCGGCCTTGCGCAGCATGCCGGCCGACCGGTTGAATGCAGCCGCGCCGTGGAGTTTCAGGACCAGCCCCGTCGTGACCGCGTTCTCGCCGAGTATCGATCATCACGTCGTGCCTGATGTGCCCGCGCGGCGATTCCTGCGCGGCGAACAGATGCACATCCCCTTGCTGGCGGGCTGGAATGCCGCCGAGGAAGTCCCTTTCGCCCCGCAGTCCCTCCCCGATCAATCGGCGAAAGCCTTTGTCGCCGCGGCTGCGGAGATGTTCGGCAAGGAACGCATCGCCGATTTCCTGAAGGTCTATCCCGCCGCGACCGACGTGGAGGCCAAAGCGTCCGCGGCGGCGCTTAACGGCGACACTGTGGTCGGCGAGCAATGCTGGCAGTGGCTGCGGCTGCATCGGCGCGGGGGACGTGCGCCCGTTTACGGTTATCACTTCAGCTACACCTCGCGTTACACGCCGATCGCCTCGCATGTCACGGACATTCCGTTCGTGTTCGGCAGCCTGACGCCGCAACAGGTGATCGGCAGCACGACGCCACCGGCCGAAGAAGACCGCGCCCTGGCGCAGACGATGATGAGCTATTGGGTGAATTTCGCCGCACACGGAGATCCCAACGGATCCGGCCTGCCGCCCTGGCCCGCCTATGACGAGAACGATGTCGTGCAGATCCTGGGCACAAAGATCGAAGCCCACCGCAATCCGCAAGCCGCTCGCTTCCGCTTCCTCGACAGTTTCAGGCAGGACGGCATATTGCCGATGCGCTGGCGGGAGGTGCCGTAAGCGGCCTCAACCGCCGGCCATCATCTCCTTCGCCAGCGCCATGTAGGCCGGCAGCGTCACGGGATCGTTGGCGGCGTTGCCCGCGACCGGATGCGAGGCGTAACGCGCGATCACCATCTCGGCCCTGGGATCGACGTAGATGCCCTGGCCGTGAACGCCGCGCGCCATGTAGGCGCCGTGGGCATTGTGCGTGACCCACCATTGATTACGATAGGACGCACCTGGCAGCGTGGTGTAGCCGGCCGGCTTGAATTTTTCGGGATCGCCGCCGCGCGCGATGTCCTCGACGACAGATGATGGCACGATCTGGCGGCCGTTGAAGCGGCCGTGATTGCGCATGGTCTCGCCGAAGCGGGCGAGATCGCGCAAGCAGGTCGACAGGCCGCCGCCGCCGCTTTCGGTGCCGATGCGATCGACGTGATAATGCGCGTCCTCCTCGGCGCCCATCGGCGTCCATATCCGCTCGGAGAGATGATCGGACAACGTCATGCCGCTGGCGCGCCTGATGATCCAGGCCAGCACGTCGGAATTGACGGTCTTGTAGGCAAAGGCCTTGCCGTGCTCGCCCTGCTTCTTCTGCGCGACGAGGAAATCGAAAATATTGGTCGCTCCGTCATAGTCCGGCGGAATCGGCGCCATGCCGTTCGCCCTCCGCAGCCCCCACACCGCGGAATTCCTGTCGGTGTAAACTTCGGTGTATGCGAGCCCCGTGGTCATATCCATGGCCTCCCGCACGCGCGCATTGCCGAATGCGCTGGCCCTCAGCTCCGGCACATACTCCGTAACAGGCGCCTGCGGATCGATTTTGCCCTCGGCGACCAGAATGCCGGCGAGCGTGCCGGTGAACGATTTCGTCACCGACATCGCGATATGCGGCTTGTGCGGCTTCAACGCGCCAAAGTAGCGCTCGTAGATCAGCTTGCCCCGATGCATCACGGCGATGCCGTCGGCATAGGTCTCCTCCAGCATTTTTGCGAACGTCATGGGACGTCCATCCATCGTGATCGAGGCGACCGCGCCGATGTCATGGTCTTCGCGCGGAAGCACCGACGCGGGCCCCGCCCCGCGCCAGACGTTCACGGTCGGCACCAGCTGGCGGATGTTGCTCCACGCCCAGCGCAGCTCGGGGAAGCTGCGGAACGAGCCGTTCTGGAAGCTGACGGTGCGGTCCGGTGCCGGCGGGAAGCCTTTCATCCAGCCGAGGGTTTCGGGGTCGGTTTCGGTGGCGGTTGCGGGTGCGGGTGACTGGCTGGGGTCGGCGGCGGTGGACATGAAGGCAGGCTCCAGAGGGGACGCCGCGGTCGTAGCACGGGGGCGCGCAACAGAGACCCGGCGTTTGTGCAAGGCGACCTGCACGATGAGGCGGCGCTATTTCAGCGGCAGAAAAAGCTCCGCGACCGTCTCATGCTCCGGCACCTCCGGGAAGAAGCTCAGCCGCTGGCAATAGATCGGGAAGTCGCGCGCTTCCTCGCCGCTGGCCGGGAGCCACTCGCGATAAAGAAAGAGCGCGGCCGGTTCCAGATTGTCGGTGTAGCCGACGACGCGCAGCACGGCGCAGCGTCCGCCGGGAATCTCGCCGGCTTTGATCTCTTCGCCGTTCGCTTCGATGGGCAGGCCGGTCCCGACACAAAGGTCCACGCGATATTCGGCGGGCGGCACAGGACGCCGCTCGGAATGCCAGACGTTGAAGGTCGGACTTGTCCTGGGGTGAAGGCCGGCGGCCCTGCGCCACGCGATGAACCGCTGGATGGTGGCGGGAAGCGTTGCCGGGTCGCCCCGATGCTCCATGATCGCCACTGGTGTCGGGGACACATCGCGTATCGTTACGTCGTCAGTGGTAAAAATTGTCTGCATGAGCTTGCTCCTGGCGTTGTCGAGAGGCACGAAGGCCGCAAGCCACGGCTCCCGGTCGGGAGACTTCCGGAACGATGACGGCGATTGCCCGAACCGTTGCCGAAAGGCGCGGGCGAAGGCGTCGGGTGCATCGTAACCTGCATCCATCGCGATCTCAGTGACATCAAGGGCGTCCATGTAGGCCAGCTGATGCGAAGCGCGCTTCATACGGGCCAGATGGATATAGCGATGCACTGACAACCCGAAAGTCGCCGTGAACTGCCGGTGGAAATGAAATTTTGAGAAGGCCGCAACATCGCTCACCGTTTCCAGGTCCAGATCATCGTCGAGATGCCGGTCAATATGATCCAGCACCCGCCGCATCCGGGCCTGATAGTTTTGCAGCGCCGCCTTCATCATCCCTCCTCCGTGGCGGCTCAATCTAGACGCTGACGGCCATGATTTGCCCGACCGATCTTGCGGTTGGGCACGGATTCCGTCAGGAGGGCGGCAACTCGACAATGTGATCGAGCACAGGCACGCCGAGCGGCCGGAAGTGCCTGACACGACCGCACCTATTGCTTGAAACAATGCTCGCGATGCCAATTAAGAAAATGGGGGTGAGGCCGATCGGATATCCGATGCGGCGCAAGGGCGCGACCGGTCTTGTTGATGATCGACCGCACTCCGTCGGGATCATTTGTTTGGCGCGAGATCAATATCTCCAAATCGTCTGCCAAACTGATCAGACCGCGATCGAACATCCAATGCGCGGTACCTGAAAGAGCGATGCCATTGCTGATGATGTCCGGACCACTCACCTCAACCGGTCGTATGTGAGCCGCGGCGACTTCTGCGCGCCCCATCCCGTTGATGAGCTTTAGCCCAGTAATCGCGCAACGCTCATCATAGGCCCGCAACACGATCCGACGAAAAACTCGATCGCGTAAGACTCTCGACACTGTGAGGCTAACGCGGTCTCTCTGCTGGTCGAACCTAAACGGCGCCTGCCTCTCCTCAACCTGAAGCAGTCGAACGTCCTCATCCACCCGGGGCAACAAGGGCGCGCCCTCCGCCAAACCGAGTTCGCATATTCTATTGAAATCGTCCGGAGAGATTGGGCGGACTGCCGACTGCGCACGTCCTGAAATTCGGCCCTGCTCATTCAGGACGCCGCGCTCTGCGGGACCAGTCGGCCCGTTGAAAGGGACTGGATTGGCAAAATCGAGATAACTTCCGGGCTCGATCAGAGCGAGATACATCCCCGAGGCACCAGGGTCGGGAATCACCTGCTGAACCCGAGCAATCGCAAAGTAGCCGCGCGTCTCCGAGACCTTGCTTGGTTCGTAATAGATGATCCAATCGCCGATGCAGGCTTCAACACGGCGGAGATATTGACTGGGAAACTGATATTGTTCAGCCGGGCTGTCATCGTAGATCGAGTCCGATCGATGGATGAATACCCCAAATCCCATGATTTATGCGACGACGCCTCTCGAGGAAGTAACTGCCTAATCCAGTGATGCCGAACCTGGAGAGGAAACTCCCTACTCCCACTCGATTATTTTGAGCGATTATAATGCTTTGATTTAACAGACAAAAGTCTTTCCCTGTACGACGAAGAACCGACTGCCCGATCCGTCAGAAATTTGCACTCTTGAATTCAAAGGAGAATTTCGGCGATTTGGAATCTGCTCGGTTTTCAGCGACTATCGCCGACGATCGGTCGATTTTTTGAAAGCCCGACGAATGTAAGCAGAAACGCCTCGCTGAAAAAAGACCGTCACCGTCCATGCGACCGGGGATTTTTGGTCCAATCGCGCCGATATGGCGCGTCGAATCGGCGAGCGCCATGAAGGGTCAGTCCAAACCCACATCCGTAGTGTTTCCCTTGTAGGAAACCCATATGGCGGCACTGGCGTTCACACAATGGCCGACCTGTGCAGCGCCTACGCGCGCCCATCGTGTGGGCCAGTCTCTGATGGAACCGTAAGTCCCGCTTCTGCAAGAGGAGCTCATATGGCTCATATGCAAGAGTTCGAGCGTATCAAAGTCTTGTTCGTTGCCGGGTTTGGGCCAATCGTCCGCGATAGAGTCGCGGGCGGAAAATTATACGGCGAGACCCTCAATATCTCATTCAAGAAGGAGCAGGGTGGTTACCTGCATACTGAGGCTCTGAAAGGAGTTCGGACTTTCGCCTTGTGGCCGCTCGATCAGGCGGCACAGTCCTGCTTTGGCAAAGATTCCTGGCCAGACAATACACCTGTTCCCCAAGCATGGCTCGAATTTGATGTCGAAGACGTTGAAGGCGCAACTGCGGAACTGGAATCGCGAGGCTATCGACTGCTCATCAAGAACAAGAAGGAGCCATGGGGTCAGACTGTCACACGGTTCCTTTCGCCGGAAGGAATTCTGGTTGGACTAACAATCACTCCATCGATGCGGGACTCATGAGTGCCTCGGTGAATGTTTGGTGTCCCGTTCATTTCGACACTATCGAAGACGATCTGTTAAACTGAATTCCTAGTCCTATCCGCTACTATCCAAACGCCGCCTTTTCTACGCCCCCCTACTCCCACTCAATCGTCCCAGGCGGCTTGCTGGTCACGTCGTACACCACCCTATTCACGCCCTTCACCTCGTTGATGATGCGCGTGGCGGTCTCGCCGAGGAACTTCATATCGAACTGGTAGAAGTCCGCGGTCATGCCGTCGGTTGAGGTGACGGCGCGCAGGCCCACGACGAAGTCGTAGGTACGGCCGTCGCCCATGACGCCTACCGTCTTCACGGGCAGCAGCACGGCGAAAGCCTGCCAGATGTCGTCGTAGAGGCCTGCTTTCCGGATCTGGTCGATGTAGACGGCGTCGGCCTGGCGCAGGATGTCGAGTTTTTCGCGCGTGATATCGCCGGGGCAGCGGATGGCGAGGCCGGGGCCCGGGAACGGATGGCGGCCGACGAAGATTTCGGGCAGGCCGAGCTCGCGCCCGAGCTTGCGCACCTCGTCCTTGAACAGCTCGCGCAAGGGCTCGACGAGCTTCATGTTCATGCGCGCAGGGAGACCGCCGACATTGTGGTGCGACTTGATCGTCACCGAGGGGCCGCCGGTGAAGGAGACGCTCTCGATCACATCGGGGTAGAGCGTGCCTTGGGCGAGGAAGTCGGCGCCGCCGATCTTCTTGGCTTCCTGCTCGAACACCTCGATGAAGAGGCGGCCGATGGTCTTGCGCTTGGTCTCGGGGTCGGTGACGCCTTCAAGCTCGCCCAAAAACTGTTTCGAGGCATCCACGTGCACGAGTGGGATGTTGTAGTGGTGGCGGAACAGGTCAACCACGGTCTTGGCTTCATCGAGGCGGAGCATGCCGTGATCGACGAACACGCAGGTGAGCTGGTCGCCGATGGCTTCGTGGATCAGCACGGCCGCGACCGCGGAATCGACGCCACCGGAGAGGCCGCAGATCACCTTGCCCTTGCCCACCTGCGCACGGACCTTCGAGATCTCCTCCTCGCGGAAGGCGCGCATCGTCCAGTCGCCGGAGAGGCCCGCGATCTTGCGCACGAAATTGCGGATCAGTTTTGCGCCGTCGGGCGTGTGCACCACTTCGGGGTGGAACATCAGGCCGTAATATTTGCGCGTCTCGTCCTGGATGATCGCGAAGGGCGCGTTCGGCGAGGTGCCGGCGACGGAGAAGCCCGGCGGCATCTTCGTGATGCGGTCGCCATGGCTCATCCAGACCTGGTTCTTGCCGCCTGACGACCAGACGTCCTCGAACAGCTTGCTCGCGGCTTTGACCTCGACATCGGCGCGGCCGAATTCGCGGTGATGGCCGCCCTCGACGGTGCCGCCGAGCTGGGCTGCCATGGTCATCTGGCCGTAGCAGATGCCGAGCACGGGCACGCCGGAATCGAAGATTGCTTGGGGCGCGCGGGGCGAGCCGGCCTCATGCACCGACTCAGGCCCGCCGGAGAGAATCACCGCCTTCGGCTTCATCTCCTTGAAAACTTGTTCGGCCTTGTTGAACGGGACGATCTCGCAATAGACGCCGTCCTCGCGCACGCGACGCGCAATCAGCTGCGTCACCTGGCTGCCGAAGTCGACGATGAGAATCTTGTCGTGCGCCAAGGCCACTGAGAGCGTCGACGCGGAGCGGTCGTTCTGTGCTGCTGTCATGGCAAGCAGATACGCGACGGAGGCTTTTCCCGCAACCGCGCGGGCCGCGCGCCCACATTCTTCTTTGGGTATGGACAAATGGATATAGGTAAGTATTATTGACCTAATACGCCCGTCACTCACCAGGGGCCGATCAGGGAGGACGCCATGCCACCGCATCATCAGCCGTCGAATCTCGCCGCGCTCGGCCGCACCTGGGTCGAGGCCTGGAATACTGGCGATCTCGAACGCGTGCTCACGCTCTACGACGACGAGGCCGTGATGACCTCGGACCGCATCCCTGCGATGGGGTTCGAGCCGGATGGCACCGTGCGCGGCAAGGACGCTTTGCGCGCCTATTGGGGAAAGGCGCTCGGGCTGTTGCCCAACCTGCATTTCTCGTTGATCGAATTGTTCGTCAGCCCTGACAGCGTGGTGGTGTTCTACGAGAACGAGCGGGGAAAGCGGATCTGCGAGTATTTGCGGGTGAACGCGGCGGGGCTGATCGTGCAGGGCTCGGCCAATCATTTGGCGCCCTAGGCCTATCCTCGTCATTGCAATGACGGAGACTGTGGCGAACGCCTACGCTAACAACACCGCCGCCGGCACCACGACCAGGACCCCCACCATGAAACTCCCGACGTCCCCCTTCACGGTCACCGACTGGAGCAAGGTCACCTCCACCACGCATCCCGGCGAAACCGGGCAGGCCCAGTGGCGCACGCTCAACATCGGCGATCTCCGGGTGCGGATGGTCGAGTATTCACCGGGTTATCTCGCCGACCATTGGTGCGATCGCGGCCACGTGCTCTACGTGCTGCAGGGCGAGCTCGACAGCGAGCTGCGCGACGGCCGCACGTTCAAGCTCACGGCGGGGATGAGCTACCAGGTCTCGGATTTCGGCGACGCCGCGCATCGGTCCTCCACAGCGACCGGGGCAACACTTTTCATCGTCGATTGAGGCCTCCCGGGTGGTTAATTTGCACCGCAAAATAGCAAATTGGCGCGACATCCCGAACCACGGGTGGTGCCTTGAAGTGGCCCCAAAATCTCGCTATATTGTGATCATCGATACTTGGCCGAACGACTGGGCCGCTTCGCTTCGTTGCTGACGGGCGCGCACGCTTCAGATGAATTCTCCAACATCGACTGATGAGGACTATGGACGCAATGTCGCGTTCCGGTCTGCGTGTTAACTTCTCAAGCAAAGGAAATTCCCCATGGCTATGGGCACCGTGAAGTGGTTCAACAATCAAAAGGGTTTTGGTTTCATCCAGCCGGATGACGGCGACAAGGACGTGTTCGTGCACATCAGCGCCGTCGAGCGCGCCGGCCTCTCGACCCTCAACGAGGGCCAGAAGGTCTCGTTCGACATCGTCGCCGATCGTCGCAGCGGCAAGTCCTCCGCTGACAATCTCCGCGTCGGCTAATCGCCAGCGCAACAGCGCTCTGACCACGGACGTACCGGTTAGAAGCGTTGAGACAACAGACCCCGCGGCCGGTAACGGTTCGCGGGGTCTTTGTTTTGAGTGGTTCTAGCCAGACTTCTTCAGCACCGAGACGAAGAACCCGTCCGTGCCCGTCCGCCGCGGCGTCATCAGCCATCCCTCCGGCGATTGCAGCGCGGCCTGCGCAAACTCCTCCGCCTTGTCCCAGAGCACGCTCGCGGTCTGCTCGGGCGGCACCACCGCGAACTCTGGATGGCGGCCGGTGAACGCCCTCACCTGCTCGCCGTTTTCCTCTGGGAGCACCGAGCAGGTGATGTAGGCGATGCGGCCCCCGGCCTTGACCAGCGGAACCGCGCGCTCGAGCACCGCGGTCTGGTCCCTCAGGCGAATCTCCAGCGCGCCCGGGCGCATGCGCCATTTGGCATCGGGGTTGCGGCGCCAGGTTCCGGTTCCCGTGCACGGCGCGTCGATCACGACAAGGTCGGCGGTGGCGCTGATGTCGGCCAGCGGATCGGCCTCGCCCTTGGGCGTGCGCACATCGGCATTGTGGACGCCAGCGCGCGACAGGCGTTCGTGAATGGGAACAAGCTGCCGCTTGTCGCTGTCGGTTGCGATCAGCCGGCCTTTGCCCTGCATCATCGCGGCGAGCGCCAGCGTCTTGCCGCCGGCGCCGGCGCAGAGATCGATCACCTGCTCGCCGGGTTTTGCCGCAGTCAAAGCGGCCGCAAGCTGCGATCCCTCATCCTGCACTTCAATTGTGCCCTTGATGAAATCCTCTTCCGCCTGGACGCCCGGGTTGCGTGCATCGGCCGAAAGCGCGATGCGCAGGCCGGTTGCGGACCAATGCGTCGGTTTCGCATGAAGATGAGCAAGCGCCCCCAGCACCTTGTCGCGATTGGATTTTAGCGTGTTGACGCGCAGGTCGAGCGGCGCCCGGCTCGCCATCGCGGCGGCCTCCGCCACGCGGTCCTCGCCGAATGCCTTCGCAAAGTACGGATCCAGCCATTCCGGATAGTCGCCGGCGATCGCGGCCGGGGGCGTCCTTCAGCGAGCGCGCGGCGAGCGCGGCCTGCTCGGCGTCGGTCAGCGGCGCGGGGGCAAAGCGGCTGCCGTCGAACAATGCGGCCATGGTGGCCGCGTCCATGTTGCGCTCGAGCCGGAGCATGCCGATCAGCCGCCCCCGCGCGGTGTCGGCATCCATCAGGAACGCACTCGAGGCATAGCGGCGCAGCACGTCCCAGACGAGGCCGGCGATCGCGGCGCGGTCACCGGAGCCGGCGAAGCGGTGCGCGGTGCCCCACTCCTTCAGTGCCTTGGCCGCGGGAACGCGGTCCTTCTCGATGGTGTCGATCAGTTCGATGGCTGCGGACAGCCGGGCAGCGGGAGTCATTTCAAATCTTTCAGTGAATCCTGCAGATCAGGATTGGCGATTAGCGCCTAGATCAGCAACAGCATTTTCAGCGCGAAGTAGATCCACATCGCCAGCAGCACGAGCACGCCGGCGAGCCAGATCGTGGAGCGCGGGCCGAGCTGGTTCGAGGAGACGAATACGCCGGCATGGACGAACCGCGTCGCCACGAACACCCAGGACATCAGCACGATGAAGAGATCGGCATGGCGCAAGGGAAGCGCCAACGCGATCAGGACATAGAGCAGCACCGGCAGCTCGAACTGGTTGCGGTAGCAATTGGCCAACTGTGTGGCGCCCTGCGGCCAGTTGGGCTCGCCCAGGGCAATGTCGCGGCTCTTGGTCTCGCCGGAGACGAGCGCGCGCCGGCGCCCCAGCGCCATGGCGATCAGGAGCGCGAAGGTGAGACCGACCTGCACGAAGACCGGCAGCAAAACCATTTGAATGGACATCGGAATTTTCCCGGGATCTTCCCATCCGGCGGAAGGCACAGCTAGCGTCCATTAGCCGTCACCGCTGTTCCTGACAATCAACGAGTTGAACCGGCGTTCCCGATGAGGCGACCAACTGTCGATAGGCCTCAATTCACTGGTGATGAACTCAGGGCTCGCCTTCGAGCCGAGCAGTTCGAGATGTTTGCGCATATCGACCTGCGCCGGATCGCCAGCGGTCACGTGCACCAGCGGCGCGACTTCACCTGGCGCCACACCCACCACGTCTGGGCGCCTCAGCCGGCTTCAGGGATCAACGACGCGCGCCAGGACCGGATCGCGATCAAGAAGGTCGGGCTCGTGGAGTACCGCTTCCAGCCCGACAGCTTTGAGGTCCGCCACGTCAGGGCGGCCGGCCAGGTCGATGTCGACATCGAGGAGCTGTTCGTCCAGATGGGCGGCAAGCACTAGCTCGCCGGCCGGTGTTCAAGCGACGCTTTTGAGATCCTGCTGGATCGCGGCAAGCAAGGATTGCAGCGCCTCGCTGTTCACCGGCTTGGCCCCGGTATCGGCAGGCTGAACATTGGCAGGCCGCGCGGCTTTGACCGGACGCTTGGGGAATGGCGGCAAAGGCGTGGGCATCACGGGTTGCGTTAACGCGCGCTCGTCGTCGGCGTGAACGAATTTGCCATGGATGACGTCGTCTCGACGGCCCATGAGGAACATGGTCGCCCAATAGCCGGCGGCCAAAAGGATTACGCAGAAAACAACAATCTCTAACATCATCGCACCTGAAATATGCGCAATGATTCAATGCCTTCGCCGGCCCGTCAATGAACCGACGGTCACACTTGCGGCTTTTGCGGGCAGGTGTGGCCGATCGGTCACTTTTATTAACCCGCTCCGGCCCTCGGGGGGCCGGAGCGGCGGATCAAGCCTTGTCCGGCCCGACCCGCACCAGCTGCTTGCCGAAATTGGCGCCCTTCAGGAGCCCCATGAAGGCTCCGGGCGCGCTTTCCAGGCCCTCGGTGACGAACTCCCTGTACTTGACCTTGCCGTCCCGGACCCAGCCGGACATATCGCGCAGGAAGTCACCATGGCGGAAGGCGAAGTCGGAGACGATGAAGCCACGGAACGTCAGCCGCTTGGTCAGGGTCGCGCGCATCATGCTGGCCGCCCATTTCGGCGGCTTGGCCTCGGTGTCGTTGTAGTGCGCGATCAAGCCGCAGACCGGCACGCGCGCGAACGGGTTGAGCAGCGGGAACACCGCCTCGAACACGGCGCCGCCGACATTCTCGAAATAGACGTCGATGCCCTTCGGACAGGCGTCTTTCAGCTTCGCCGCCAGATCAGGATCGCGGTGATCGAGGCAGGCATCGAAGCCGAGCTCCTTCACCACGTAGTCGCATTTGTCCTTGCCGCCGGCGATGCCGACTGCGCGGGCCCCCTTGACCTTCGCGATCTGGCCTACCGCCGAGCCGACGGCACCGGAGGCGCCGGCGACGACGACGGTCTCGCCTTCCTGCGGCTTGCCGATATCGAGCAGGCCCGTATAGGCGGTCATGCCGGGCATGCCGAGTACGCCGATCGCCGTCGAGATCGGCGCGAGCTTCGGGTCGATCTTGTTCAGCCCCCTGCCGTCGGAGATCGCATGCGTCTGCCAGCCCGCGCGCGAGAGCACGATGTCGCCCTTGGCGAAGTTCGGATTGTTGGACGCCGCGACCTCGCAAACCGTACCGGCTTCCATCACACCGCCGACCGGCACCGGCGTCGCGTAAGACGGACCGTCGCTCATGCGCCCGCGCATATAGGGATCGAGCGACAGCCAGATCGTGCGCAGCAGGACTTCGCCCGCGCCTGGCGTCGGGACTGCGAATTCCTCAAGGCGGAAATCGGATGACTTCGGCTCGCCCACGGGACGCGCGGCGAGAACGATGCGTTTTGCTTGGGTCATGATGGCTTCCTCCAGAGTGTTCTTCGTCGCGAGCGAAGCGGAGGGAGGCAGCTGCGTCAATACAAAAGCATTGGAGTAACCGGCGCTGATGCGAGCGCGCCTCTCGTGTCCCGGACGCGCTGCAGCGCCCTTGCGCTGCTGCGCAGAGCCGGGACCCAGAACGCCCCATGCGATCAGGTGGAAAGATGGGCCCCGGCTCTGCAGCGCACCGCTAAAGAAGCGCTGCGCTGCGTCCGGGGCACGACACCGACGCCTACTCCCGCCCGGATCGTTCGGCGCCTCCCGCGTAGGTCCCGCTTCGCCAACCGGACATGCGAATACGAAGCGCGCTCCTCGATCCTGCAATCGAGGAAGTTGTTATGCTTCCGGCGAATTTTAAGTGCCGGATTAAGGTCGCAATCAGCTATCCGCACTAGGGTCTGTTGGGATTCATCTGGAGTTTATCGCGGCCGCGGCCAGATAGATCATTGAAGTGAAGCTCTGGTCGGTCTTGTCGGCGCGCATTGCGATGCGCTTGAATTCCTTGAGCTTGCCGAAGAAGTTCTCGATGAGATGCCGCCATTTGTACATCTCCTTGTCGATGGCGAGAGGCTGTGCACGGCGCGGATGCTGGGAGATGACGACTTTGGCGCCACGCGCTTCGAGCTCGGCGATGATGGCGTTGCTATCGAAGGCCTTATCAGCGATCAGCGCGTTGAAGGCCAATCCCTCGATGAGCGGCGGCACGCCCACCGTATCGAAACGCTGTCCCGGCAGGAGCACGAAGCGCACGAGATTGCCGAGCGCATCGGTGAGCGCCAGAATTTTGGTGGTCATGCCGCCTTTCGAGCGGCCGATCGCCTGGCTTTGCGTCCCCCTTTTGCGCCCTGACCGTGGCGGTGGACCTTGACGATGGTGGCGTCGACCATGGCGTATTCCATGTCGGGATCGTCGGAGATGGCCTCGAACAGCCGCTTCCAGACATCCGCCTTCACCCAGTCGCGAAAGCGCGTGAATGTGCTATTCCAGTGGCCGAACATCGCCGGCAGATCCCGCCAGGGACTGCCGGTTCGGGCGATCCACAGAACGGCCTCGACAAACAGTCGGTTGTCCTTGCCGCTGCGGCCCGGATCTCCCGGCTTGCCAAGACAATGCGGCTCCATCTTCGCCCATTGGGCGTCAGTCAAAACGAATCGGTCCATCCCAAGCTTGAATCACAACCAAGCCCCGATGAGAATCCTGAATCCCAACAGACCCTAGTCTAGGCTGTATCGAGGAGACAGCCTCGACACTGCCCGGCGTGCCGTCCTCACGAACACGATGAATAAGACCACAGCAAGCGGCTTCGAAACGGCAAGCAAAATGACAGTTGGACAGGGAATGGCGCTGTGGAGGCAGCAAGTCGGGCGAATGGGTCTCATAGCCCCAAAGAGCACGGCATGGAAAATAACGGCCGCCATCGCTGCCTTGCCGATCCTCATCTTTGTGATCGGCCCTACGCTCACAGCGTGGCTCGCAGACGCGTCCCCTGACTTTCGTGAATCGGCAGGTGCTCTTGCAGTTTTAGTGCTGATCCTCTTGCCAACATGGATCGCACTCTTTCTCAATCATCGCCATGCTCTGTTTATATTCTTGTCAAATCTCCTTTGTGTCTTGATCGCCGTCCTCTGCTGGGCCGGCATATCCGTTCTCAGTTGGGTCGGCCTCGGCGGCGAAGCGTGG
Source organism: Bradyrhizobium sp. LM2.9 (assembly GCF_054056555.1). NCBI lineage: Bacteria > Pseudomonadati > Pseudomonadota > Alphaproteobacteria > Hyphomicrobiales > Nitrobacteraceae > Bradyrhizobium > Bradyrhizobium sp. LM2.9. The sequence continues at coordinate 1,484,530 of NZ_JBSRYJ010000002.1, read as the reverse complement.
TGGTCATTTCTGGGGTGGCAAGTCGCGCTCATCTGGTCGTTTATCAACAGCAAAAGACCGGACGCCCCGGAGTTAGGCGAGTCCGGTCCGTCGATCTCATCACTGAACGATCAACACGTGACCTTGCGTCAGGCGTAACTAACCGCCGCCCGGATAGTTCGGCGCTTCACGCGTGATGGTCACGTCGTGGACGTGGCTTTCGCGCAGGCCCGCACCGGTGATGCGGACGAAGTTCGCCTTCTCATGCAGCTCCTTCATGTCCTTTGCACCGACATAACCCATCGCGGCGCGCAAGCCCCCGGCGAGCTGGTGCATGACGTTGCCGACCGGGCCCTTGTAGGGCACCTGGCCCTCGATGCCTTCTGGCACGAGCTTCAGCGTGTCCTTGATGTCCTGCTGGAAGTAGCGGTCGGCCGAGCCGCGCGCCATCGCGCCGACCGAGCCCATGCCGCGATAGGCCTTGTAGGAGCGGCCCTGCCACAGGAACACCTCGCCGGGCGTCTCGTCGGTGCCGGCGAGCAGCGAGCCGACCATCGCGATGTCGGCGCCGGCGGCGAGCGCTTTGGCAAGATCGCCGGAGAACTTGATGCCGCCGTCGGCGATGACGGGGATGTCGGCCTTCTTGGCAGCTTCGACCGCATCCATGATCGCGGTGAGCTGCGGCACGCCGACGCCGGCGACGATGCGCGTGGTGCAGATCGAGCCCGGGCCGATGCCGACCTTGATGCAGTCCGCGCCCGCATCGATCAGCGCCTGTGCGCCCTCGGAGGTCGCGACGTTGCCGGCAACGACCTGCACCGAGTTGGACAGACGCTTGATGCGGTTGACCGCATGCAGCACGTGACGGGAATGGCCGTGCGCGGTGTCGACGACGACGAGATCGACGCCGGCATCGATCAGCCGCTCGGTGCGCTCGAAGCCGCTATCACCGACCGTGGTGGCGGCGGCGACGCGCAGACGCCCCTGCGCGTCCTTGCAGGCCAGCGGATGGGCGACCGCCTTCTCCATGTCCTTCACGGTGACCAGGCCGACGCAGCGATACTGCTCGTCGACCACCACCAGCTTCTCGATGCGATGCTGGTGCAGCATCCGCCGCGCCTCGTCCTGGCTGACATTCTCGCGCACCGTGACGAGACCTTCATGCGTCATCAGCTCGGAGATTTTTTGCTGGCGGTCGGTGGCAAAGCGGACGTCGCGGTTGGTGAGGATGCCGACCAGCTTGCCCGGCGTGGACTTGCCCGCACCGGTGACGACGGGAATGCCCGAGATGCCGTGATCGCTCATCAGCTTGAGCGCGTCGTCCAGCGTGGCGTCGGGGCTGATGGTGAGCGGGTTCACCACCATGCCCGACTCGTAGCGCTTGACCTGCCGCACCTGGGCCGCCTGCCCTTCGGGATCGAAATTGCGGTGGATGACGCCGATGCCGCCGGCCTGCGCCATGGCGATCGCCATGCGGGCTTCGGTGACCGTGTCCATGGCGGAGGCCATGATCGGGATGTTGAGCGGGATGGCGCGGGTGACGCGGGAGCGGATGTCGACCTCGCCCGGCATGACGTCCGACAGGCCTGGCCTCAGCAGCACGTCGTCGAACGTGAGGGCTTCGCGAATGCCTTGAAGTTGCACCGTGGCCATTTGCCAACTCCTTCCTGCGGCCCTGCCGCAAATAGCTATGGATGAGCGCCGCCCTCGGCGTACCTTGCGGCATCGCCGGAGAATCGGAGCCCATCGGTGGGGTTGACGCGGGTCGATAGCACGGGAGGGTAACGAATCAAAGCAAATCGGACCGCCGGCCAGCCATGCACAGGCCTTTTTAGGCAAGTTCAGCGCGGATAGCTCCGCGGCCCGTGCCGCCGGATGGCGTCCACGACGGCCCCGTGCCGGTAAATCATCGCGATCTCCGGCGCAGGGGCGCGCCCATCTGGGGTCACGCAGGATTTAGGTGCTATGCGTTGATCCGCAATGGTGGCGGGTCGGCGGCGGTGATAAGCCGCAACTTCGCCCTTCCTTCCGATTTCCATTACCAATTCGTCATGGTCGACAAGCAACGCGTCATTCCACTGATCGTGGCCACTGCTCTCTTCATGGAGAACATGGATTCGACGGTCATCGCCACATCGCTGCCGGCGATCGCGGCCGACATCGGCACCAGCCCGTTGACGCTCAAGCTCGCGATCACCTCCTATCTGCTGTCGCTTGCGGTGTTCATCCCGGCGAGCGGCTGGACCGCCGACCGGTTTGGCGCGCGCATGGTGTTTGCGATCGCGGTCGGCGTGTTCATGATCGGCTCGGTCGGCTGCGCGCTCTCGACATCGGTCAACGATTTCGTGTTCGCGCGCATCCTGCAAGGCATGGGCGGAGCGATGATGACCCCGGTCGGACGCCTCGTGCTGCTGCGCTCCGTCGACAAGAGCGCGCTGGTCAATGCAATGGCCTGGGTGACGGTCCCTGCCCTGATCGGCCCCGTGATCGGGCCGCCGCTCGGCGGCTTCATCACCACCTATGCGTCGTGGCACTGGATCTTCCTGATCAACATCCCGATCGGGCTGCTCGGCATCTTCATGGCCTTGCGCTTCATCGATCCCATCAAGAGCGAGGAACGCGAGCCGTTCGACCTCTACGGCATGGTGCTGGCGGGCCTCGGCCTTGCCGGCATTGCGTTCGGGCTCTCGGTTGCCGGTCTCAATCTGTTGCCGTGGAGCACGATTGCCGCCCTGGTCGTCGGCGGATCGATCTCGATGACGCTCTACGTCATTCACGCGCGGCGGACGGGATCGCCGGTGCTCGACTTCTCGCTGCTGAGGCTTCCGACGCTGCGCGCGGCCATTCTCGGCGGGTTCATATTCCGGCTCGGCATCGGCGCGCTGCCGTTCCTGTTGCCGCTGCTGATGCAGATCGGCTTCGGCCTGTCGCCGTTCAAGTCCGGTCTCGTCACGTTTGGCTCTTCGCTCGGCGCCATGGGCATGAAGGCGCTGGCCGCACGCATCATCCGCGCCTTCGGCTTCCGCAATCTGATGACGGTGAACGCACTCGTCAGCGCGGTTTTCCTCGCCGCCTGTGCGCTGTTCACGGTGACGACGCCGCTGCTCATCATCATGATCATCCTGGTGATCGGCGGCTTCTTCCGCTCGCTGGAATTCACCGCGATCAACACGGTGGCCTATGCCGACGTCGAGACCGCGCAGATGAGCCGCGCCACCACGCTCGTCAGCGTCAACCAGCAGCTCGCGGTCTCGGCCGGCGTCGCCGTGGGTGCCGCCTCGGTGGAGACCACGATGTGGCTCAGCCATGTCAGCGAGCTCAACGCCACCGTGTTTGCGCCAGCCTTCGTCGTGATCGCCCTGACCTCGGCTGCGTCGAGCTGGTTCTTCTGGCAGATGCCCGATGATGCCGGCCACGAAGTCTCCGGCCGCAAGGCGGTCGAGATCGCGAGCCGCAAGGGTGCGGGCAAGGGCGCGGCGAGTGCCGCCATCAAGGCAGCGACGGAGGATACCCAGGACGCGCGGGATCAGCGGCTGGGGTAGTCTCTGTTCTCGTCGTTGCGAGCAATGACGGAGTTTGTTGCTATTCCGTCGCCCCGCCCCGAAATCCCGTCGCGAGCACGTAGCGCTCCGAGGAATCCGCACGGCTTGCGGCAGGCTTGACGTGACGCACCGTCGCAAAATCGCGCTTGAGCTGAGCGAGCAGCTCGGCGTCGGCGCCGCTCTGGAACGCCTTTGCCAAAAAAGTTCCGCCGGGCTTTAGCACGTCGCAGGCAAAGGCGGCGGCGGTCTCGATCAGGCCGACGATGCGGAGCTGGTCGGTCTTGCGGTGGCCGGTGGTGTTGGCGGCCATGTCGGACATCACGACATCGGCGCCGCCGTCGAGCATGGCCTTGAGCTTGTCCGGCGCGTCATTGTCCATGAAATCGAGCTGAGCGAACTCGACGCCGGCAATCTCGGGGATGTCCAACAGGTCGATCGCGATCACCTTGCCCTTGCCGTCGACCGAGCCGACGCGCTTGGCGGCGATCTGGCTCCAGCCGCCCGGCGCAGCGCCGAGATCGACCACCGCCATGCCGTGCTTGAGCAGCCGATATTTGTCGTCGATCTCCAGCAGCTTGAACGCGGCGCGCGAGCGATAGCCCAGCGCCTTCGCCTTGATGACATAGGGGTCGTTGAGCTGCCGCTCCAGCCAGAGCTTCGACGACAATTTGCGCTTGCCGTGGGTCTTGACCTGGACGTGCAAGCGGCCGGTGGTGTCCTTGGCCATCTCACCAGCTCCTGAGTGCGCCGTCTTCGCGCATCATCTCGACCAGCATGCCCTCGCGCAGGCCCCGGTCGGCGACGCGCAGGCGCGGCAGCGGAAAGGCGCGGCGGATCGCATCGAGGATGGCGCAGCCGGCCAGCACGAGATCGGCGCGCTCGACGCTGATGCAGCTGTTGCCGGCGCGTTCCTCGTAGCTCATGCCGAGCAGCATGTTGATGGTCGCGGTGACGTCGGTATCATTCATCCAGACGCTGTCGATCCGGCGCCGATCGTAGCGCGCGAGCTTGAGATGGATGCCGGCAAGCGTCGTCACCGTGCCCGACGTGCCGAGCAGATGCATGTCGGCAAGATCGCCGCCATGCTGTTCGGCGAACGGCGTGATGTGACGGGCGACCTCGCGCTCCATCGCAGCGTAGATCTCCGGCGTCACGTCGCGCCCGCCGAATTGCTCGGCCAGTGTGACCACACCGAACGGAATCGACATCCAGGCTTTTATGCGTGGCTCCGGATTCTCCCAGTCGCGCTCGATCCGCACCAGCTCGGTCGAGCCGCCGCCGATGTCGAACAGGATCGCGCCGCGCCCCCTGGGATCGACCAGCGGCGAGCAGCCGAGCACGGCGAGCGCCGCCTCGGTCTCGCGGTCGATCACCTCGAGCTCGATGCCGGTCTCGGCCGCGACGCGGCTGCGAAAATCCTCCGCATTCGAAGCCGCACGGCAGGCCTCGGTGGCGATCAGCCGCAATCGCTTGGCTTTGCGCAGATTGATCTTGTCGCGACAGATGCCGAGCGCCACGACGGCGCGCTCGATCGCAGCCTCGCTGATGCAGCCGGTTGCCGAGACACCCTCGCCGAGCCGGATGATGCGCGAGAACGAATCGACCACGCGAAAGCCGTCATGGGTCGGACAGGCTATCAGGAGCCTGCAATTGTTGGTGCCGAGGTCCAGCGCCGCATAGACGCCGGTTCCCGGCGCTTGCGCGCCGACGGCCGGTTCCGTGGCAAACGCCACCGCCGCCATCGACCCCAGCTCACCGTGCGGCGCGAGGCCGTCGCGGAGCCGCGTGTGGTCATTCATACAAATTGTCTTTCCGCGGCCGGGTGGGCCGAGCTGGAATTGCTTTTTCGCCTGAAACCTTAGCAGTGCGTCAGTCCTGCGCAACAACGCATCACATGGGACCATGCCCATTCGTGCGTTGTCGTGAACGGGCCGGTGGGTTATCTCAGCAGGATCCGGTCCCCCGCTGGCGCGAAAATGCGCAAATGCCGGCTTTTCAGGTCATTTCCATGCAAGAACACACGAAATCATCCACGCTCGAAAACGCTATTGCACTGCAAAAATACGGCGTCGGGCAGCCGGTCCGCCGCAAGGAGGACGACACGCTGGTGCGCGGCAAGGGCCGCTATACCGACGATTTCAACCTGCCCGGCCAGGCCCATGCCGTCGTCGTCCGCTCCACCCATGCCCATGGTGTCATCCGCGGCATCAACACCGACGCCGCCAAGGCGCTGCCGGGCGTGCTCGGGGTCTGGACCGGCACGGACCTCGATGCGGCCGGCTACGGCCCCTTCACCTGCGGCCTGCCGCTGAAGAACCGCGACGGCTCCCCCCTGCGCCAGACCAACCGCCAGCCGCTGGCGACCGACAAGGTGCGCTTCGTCGGCGATCCCGTCGCCTTCGTCGTGGCTGAGACGCTGGCACAGGCACGCGACGCCGCTGAAGCGGTTGAGCTCGATATCGAGCCGCTGCCGGCGGTGACGGACCCCGAGGAAGCCGCCCAGCCCGGCGCGCCGCTTCTCTATGACCACATCCCGAACAACGTCGCGCTCGACTACCACTACGGCGACACTGACAAGGTGAACGCGGCCTTCGCAAGTGCCGCGCACGTCACCAAGGTCGACATCGAGAACACCCGCGTCGCCGTGGTCTCGATGGAGCCCCGCGTTGGCCTTGCCTCCTACGACAAGAAGACCGAGCGCTACACCATCCAGATGCCGACGCAGGGCGTCGCCGGCAACCGCGCCAACCTCGCCAAGAACCTGAAAGTGCCGAACGAGAAGGTGCGCATCCTCACCGCCAATGTCGGCGGCTCCTTCGGCATGAAGAACGTCAACTACCCCGAATACATGTGCATCCTGTACGCGGCCAAGGAGCTCGGCCGCCCGGTGAAGTGGCTGGACGAACGCTCCACCAGCTTCTTGTCCGACAGCCACGGCCGCGCGCAGAAGATTCATGCCGAGCTGGCGCTTGACGCCGAGGGGCATTTCCTCGCGGCAAAGCTCGAAGGCTACGGCAATCTCGGTGCCTACATCACCGGCGTTGCGCCCAGTCCGCTCTCGCTCAACACCAGCAAGAACTTTTCCAGCGTCTATCGCACACCGCTGATGGCCGTCGACATCAAGACGGTGCTGACCAACACCACGCTGATGGGCGCCTATCGCGGCGCCGGCCGGCCCGAGGCCAACTACTACATGGAGCGGCTGATCGACCGCGCCGCCGACGAGATGGGCATCAACCGCCTGACGATGCGCAAGCGCAACTTCATCAAGCAGAACCAGATGCCGTTCGCCGCCTCCTCCGGCGTCACTTATGACAGCGGCGACTTCCAGGCTGTCTTCAACAAGGCGCTCGAAATCTCCGACCACGAGAATTTTGCCAAGCGCAAGAAGGAGAGCAAGAAGGCCGGCAAGCTGCGCGGTATCGCCGTCGGCTCCTATCTGGAGGTTACGGCACCTCCCGGCGTCGAGCTCGGCAAGATCGTGTTCGATCCCGACGGCTCCGTGCAGCTCATCACCGGCACGCTCGATTACGGCCAGGGCCACGCATCCGCATTCGCGCAGGTGCTGTGTGCGCAGCTTGGCGTGCCCTTCGACAGCGTCAAGCTGGTGCAGGGCGACAGCGACATCGTCCACACCGGCAACGGCACCGGCGGTTCGCGCTCGATCACCGCGAGCGGCATGGCGATCGTAGGTGCCGCCAAGCTCGTGATCGAAAAGGGCAAGCGTGCCGCTGCGCACATGCTGGAAGCGTCCGAAGCCGACATCGAATTCGCCGACGGCAGTTTCACGATCGCCGGCACCGACCGCAGCATCGACATCATGGAGCTCGCCAAGCGCCTGCATGACGGCAAGACGCCGGAGGGCGTGCCTGACAGCCTCGACGTCGACCACACCAGCGAACCGGTGCCCTCGGCCTTCCCGAACGGCTGCCACGTCGCCGAGGTCGAGATCGACCCTGACACCGGCGTCGTGCAGGTCGTCCAGTACAGCGCCGTCAACGATTTCGGCACGGTGATCAACCCACTGCTGGTCGCGGGCCAGCTCCATGGCGGCGTCGTCCAGGGAATTGGGCAGGCGCTGATGGAGCACGTCCGCTACGACGAGAGCGGTCAGCCGATCACGGGCTCGCTGATGGATTACGCCCTGCCGCGCGCCGAGGACGTTCCGTTCATGACGGTCGGCGACCACCCCGTGCCGGCCACGACCAATCCGCTCGGCAGCAAGGGCTGCGGCGAAGCCGGCTGCGCCGGCAGCCTGTCGACGGTGGTGAACGCAGTGATCGACGCCCTCTCCGACTACGGCATCAAGCATATCGACATGCCGCTGACCCCGGAGCGGGTGTGGCGCGCGATCCAGGATGCGAAGGCGGCGTAAGGCTGCGTAATCTCCGCGTCCACAACTGTCATCGCCCGCAAAAGCGGGCGATCCAGTATTCCAGAGGCGGCGCGGCTAGAATCGAGAAGCCGCGGCGTACTGGATGCCCCGCCTTCGCGGGGCATGACAGCGCGTGTTGTTACGCCGCCGCCTGCTCGCGCGGCTGGTAGATCGCGGTGTGCTGGCAATGCGCCAGCGGCGTCGTGCCGTTGGCGAGCACCAGCGCGTCGAGCTCGACGAAGCGGTGGCCTTTCTTCTCGTAGTTCGCGGTGACTTTTGCCCGCGCGGTGATCTCGTCGCCGACGCGTGCGGCTGACAGCAGCTGCATGCGGCTGCCGACATGGATCCACGGGCCCAGAATGGTGTTGTCCACCAGCACGCGGTTCATGACGCGCTGGATCAGGCCGGGATGGCCGAGCCCCTCGCGCGTGAAGATCGGATCGGGCTCCCTGATGTCGGCGAGGTAGTCGGCTGCATCCTGCCCGGCCCAGCGCCGGGGCGTCGTGCCCAGCCAATTTCCGGTTTCGAAGGTCGCTGCGCTGACTGGCTTACGCTCGGCCACCACAGGCACCGCGATATACTCGCTCAACGACACCGCAGTCGCGGCGGCCGCCGGCAGCGTTGCCGTCCCGGTGGCGCAGAGCTCGGTGCGGCTGAACACCTCGATCGTGAGCAAGCCATTGTGCTCGGTCGCATCGACATCGGCGGTCTCGCCGTCATAGACCGGCTTGATGAAGCGCGCCTCGACCAGCCCGCGCGACAGGAAATCGCGGCCCCAGCGCGCCACCGGCACGTGCATCATGTAGGCGACGACATCGACGCCCGGAACCAGCCCGCCGGAAAAGCCGAAGCGGCGCGCCACATTGTCGTCATGCATCTTGTTTTCGGATTGTTTTGCAGTGTTGTAGGCCACGACGCGATGGGTTTCGAGCCGGTTCGGCATGGGGTCACCTTCCCTCAATTCTTGCTCTGAATTCTTGTTGTTGCGGACCGATCGTAGGCCTTGAGGAACCGGGGTCAATCCCCTCGCCTTTGCGGCCCGGATGGGGTACCACGCGCGGGCTGCGGAACCGCTTCGCAAGCCCCATCTACGGATAATGACGAACCCTCAAAACACCACCCGCATCTACGTCGACGCCGACGCCTGCCCCGTCAAGGACGAAATCTATCGCGTCGCCGGCAGGCACGGCTTGCCCGTGAGCGTGGTCGCGGGCAATTTCATCCGTGTGCCACAGGACCCGCTGATCGAGCGGGTGGCCGCGGGCGCCGGTATGGATGCCGCCGACGACTGGATCGCCGAGCGCGCGGGGCCCGGCGATATCGTTATTACCTCGGATATTCCGCTCGCGAGCCGCTGCGTGAAGGCCGGCGCCGATGTGATTGCATCCAACGGCAAGCCATTCACGGAAGAATCGATCGGGATGACGCTCGCGGTCCGCAACCTGATGACGGATTTGCGCTCGGCGGGCGAAGTCACGGGCGGCCCGAAATCGTTTGCACCACGCGACCGCTCGACGTTTCTGTCGACGCTCGACCAGACCATCCGCCGCATTCAGCGCCGCCGCGCCGACCAGGCCGCAACAGGACAGGACTGAGACACCGCATGGCGCCACCGCTGATTCAACTGCGCGATATCAAGCTGACCTTTGGCGGCACGCCGCTCCTGGCGAACGTCGAACTGTCGGTTTCGACCGGCGAGCGCGTCTGCCTGATCGGCCGCAACGGTTCGGGCAAATCGACACTGCTCAAGATCGCTGCCGGCCTGGTCGAACCGGATGGCGGCAGCCGTTTCGTGCAGCCCGGCGCCACCATCCGCTACCTGCCGCAGGAGCCCGATTTTGCCGGTTTCTCCACCACGCTGGCCTATGTCGAGGCCGGCCTCCATGCCGGCGACGATCACTATCAGGCGCGCTATCTGGTCGAACAGCTCGGCCTCAGCGGCGAAGAAGACCCGGCGCATGTGTCGGGCGGCGAAGCGCGCCGCGCCGCGCTGGCGCGCGTGCTGGCGCCCTCACCCGATATCCTGCTGCTGGACGAGCCGACCAACCATCTGGATCTCACGACCATCGAATGGCTGGAGGGCGAACTGGAGAGCCGCCGCTGCGCGCTGGTGATCATCAGCCACGATCGGCGCTTCCTGAGCAATCTCTCGCGCAGCACCGCCTGGCTCGACCGCGGCCAGATCCGGCAGATCGACCGCGGCTTCAGCGCCTTTGAGGCCTGGCGCGACGAGGTGCTCGCGGAGGAAGAGCGCGACCAGCACAAGCTCGACCGCAAGATCGTCAACGAGGAGCACTGGTTGCGCTACGGCGTCTCGGGCCGCCGCAAGCGCAACGTCAAGCGGCTTGGAAACCTGCACGCGCTACGCGACCAGCGCCGCACCCATCGCGGAGCGACGGGCAACGCCAACCTCGCGGCTGCCGAAGCCGACAAGTCCGGCAAGCTCGTCATCGAGGCCAAGAATATCAGCCGGTCCTATGGCGAGCGAAAGATCGTCGACGGCTTCTCGATCCGCGTCCAGCGCGGCGACCGCATCGGCATCGTCGGCCCGAACGGCGCCGGCAAGACGACGCTGATCGAGATGCTGACCGGCGGCAGCGCACCGGACAGCGGCAGCTTACGGCTCGGCGCCAACATCGAGATGGCGACGCTCGACCAGCACCGCGAAAGTCTCGATCCCAAATCGACGCTGGCCGAGGCGCTGACCGGCGGCCGCGGCGACCACGTCATGGTCGGCGGCAAGCCGAAGCATGTCGTCAGCTACATGAAGGACTTCCTGTTCGCCCAGGAACAGATGCGCACGCCGCTGGAGGTGCTGTCCGGCGGCGAGCGCGGCCGGCTGATGCTGGCACGCGCGCTGGCGAAGCCCTCCAATCTCCTGGTGCTGGACGAGCCGACCAACGACCTCGATCTCGAGACCCTCGACGTCCTCGAGGAAATGCTCGGCGACTACGAGGGCACCGTAATTCTGATCAGCCATGATCGCGATTTTCTCGACCGCGTGGTGACGTCCGTGATCGTGCCCGAGGGCGATGGGCGCTGGCTCGAATATGCCGGCGGTTACACCGACATGCTGGCCCAGCGTGGCGTCGACTTGAAGCGCGCGACGGCGAAAGCCGCCGAAGAGAAGAGAGAGACGCGGTCAACAGCACCTTCCGGCGTCACGAAACGACGGTTGACGTTCAACGAGCAACACGCGCTGGAGACGCTGCCCAAGACCATCGCCAAACTGCAGGCCGAAATCGCCAAGCAGCAGCGGTTCCTTGACGACCCCGATCTGTTCCGCAAAGATCGCAAGCGCTTCGATCAGGCCTCCGACGCTCTGACGAAAGCGCAAGGGGAACTGGCCGAGGCCGAGGACAAATGGCTGGAGCTCGAAGTGCGGCGCGAAGAGATCGAGAAAGCTTGACCCATGACAACGACACTCGCTGCAAAAATTGCCCGCGAATACGGCACGCCCTGCGCCGTCATCGACATGGACAAGGTCGAACGCAACATCGCGCGCATCCAGAAGGCCTGCGATGACGCGGGTGTCGCCAACCGTCCCCACATCAAGACGCACAAGAATCCGACCATCGCGAAGATGCAGATCGCGGCCGGCGCGAAAGGCATCACCTGCCAGAAGCTTGGTGAAGCCGAGATCATGGCCAATGCCGGCATCGATAATATCCTGATCAGCTACAACCTGCTCGGCGACGAGAAGATGGCGCGGTTAGGGGCGTTGCAGGCCAAGGCCAACATGACGGTCGCCGCCGACAATTCGACCGTCGTCGCCGGTCTGCCCAAGGCCGCCGCTGCGTCGGGCCGACCGCTGTCGGTCGTGGTCGAATGCGACACGGGGCGCAAGCGCGCCGGTGTTGAAACGCCGGCCGAGGCGATTGCGCTCGCGCGCGAGATCGCCGCGTCCAAGGGGCTCGAGTTCGCCGGCTTCATGCTGTATCCGACCGAGACCGGCTGGGCGGACGCGCAAAAGTTCTACGACGAGGCTCTGGCCGGCGTGCGCGCGCACGGGCTGGATGCAAAAATCGTCTCGACCGGTGGCACGCCAAACCTGAAGAATCTCGGCAAGCTCAAGGGCGGCACCGAGCACCGCTTCGGCACCTATATCTACAACGACCGCATGCAGGTCGCCGCCGGCTCCGCCACCTGGGACGACTGCGCGCTTCACATCTATTCGACGGTGGTCAGCCGCGCCGCGCCCGAGCGCGGTATTCTCGATGCCGGCTCCAAGACGCTGACCACGGATACCGGCGGCCTCGACGGCCACGGCCTGATCCTGGAGCACCCTGAAGCCAAGATCGCGCGCTTCGCCGAGGAGCACGGCTTCCTCGACCTCTCCCGCAGCAACACGCGTCCGAATGTCGGCGACATCGTACGTGTGGTGCCGAACCACGTCTGCGTCGTCGTCAACATGATGGACGAGGTGGTGATGGTGCGCGGCGAAGAAATCATCGGCACGCTTCCAGTCGCGGCACGGGGGAAGCTGCGGTAGGGGCTTCGACGATTCCACAGCCGTCGTTGCGAGGAGCTCTTGCGACGAAGCAATCCAGACTACCTCCGTGGAGGATTCTGGATTGCTCACATGGGGATTTGGTGTGTCAAGGCGGATGTTCAGCTTTTTGTTTGATTGCTGCCAGCTTTTCGTCCCGACCGCTGGGTCTTTCGGATGGCGCGCGCAGATCGTGTCAAGGTCGGCCCGGAGGGCCGCCGCGAAGCGGCTTGACCTTGACGCGAGCGAGCACGCCATCAGGCTTTGGTGGTCGGGCGGATGCGGGGCGGATAGCTCCTTCTCGTCAGGCGATCTCAGGTTCGAGCCGGTTTTCGCAATCTGGTTTCGCGTGCCAGATCAAACTCACATCCGGTCGTCGCGCGCTCGCGACTGCACCAACATTCCGCTTGCGGCGGGGCAGGCTCGAGGACGGGACCATTCTTCGTTGCGGCATTTGAAGCCATGCAATCCATCGGTTCGTCCACCCGGATCGGCCGAGGCTGATCGTTCCTCGGCTGATTGGTTTGAAGACTGTGAGAGGGGTTGCCTCAGGCGGCGGACTTCATCACGGCTCCCTCAATCACGACGCCGGCGGTCACGTACTTCCACAAGGCCACGAGCAGCTTGCGCGCCAGCGCCACGATCGTGCGCTTGCGGCCGCGCGGGCTGTTGGCGTTGAACCATCGGGTCAGCGCCGATTGCGGCTGGTGGCGGATCCATAACCAGGCGAGCTGGATCATCGTGGTTCTCAGGCGCGGATTGCCGGCTTTCGACACGCCTTGCTCGCGCGCGATCCCGCCGCTGCGCCAGGGCGTGGCCGCAAGACCGGCATAGGACGCAACCTGGCGGCGGTTGGCGAACTGTCGCCAGAAGGCCTCCGTCCAGAGAACGGCAGCGAAGTTCGGACCCATGCTCTTCAGGTCGAGCAGCATCGCGACCGGGTTCGATCCCTCCGTCCCTCCGGCCGGCCTGCTCGCGGCCAGCAACGCATCCTGCTCGCGCTCCACCGCCGCGATCTGCTCGAGCAGCAGTTCGAGCCGGTCGAGTTCGCGGCCGATCTGGACCTTCAAATGCGCCGGCAGCACCCGTCCGTCCCCCGTGCGCAGGACATCGAGCGCTGCCCGGCGGTTGCGCCGCATCGGCACGTAGTCGAATATGCCTTGTGCGAACAGAAGACCCTTGATCCGGTTCACATGCACGATCCGCTCGGCGATCAATGTCCGCCGCTCGCGGCAAAGCCTGCGACGGTCCTCCTCTTCCGGGGAGGGAGCAGCGACCATCGCACAGACCCGCGGCTCGCCGCGCTTGTAGGCCAGAAGCGACCGCAACAACGTCTCACCATCCAGCCGGTCCGTCTTGGCGCGCCGGCGCCGGCGCGGGGTCGCGATCGAGGCCGGATCGACCACGTGGCTCTCAATGTCTTCCTGTTGCAGAGCGCGGTGAAGCCAGAACCCGTCCAGCCCCGCCTCCTGGATGCTCACGATCCGATAGCTTTCCCCCGTTCGCGCCAGGGCCTTCTGCTTCAGCTCGGAAAACAGCTTCAAAAGTTCCGGAAGATCGCCGGCCTTCACGCTGTGTTTGGACATCTTCTCGCTATGGCCCGGCGACAGCGAGGTCACCAGCCATGTCGAACGGCTCAGTTCCAAAGACACAAAAATTGCGCCAAACTGCGTGCGGATAGCGGTCGGTCCGTCGGAAGGATGATCGAGCAACATCGTCGTCTCCAGGTTGGGTGGTATTGCAACCTCAGTCTGGCCTCAGACTTGGTCGCTATCCACTCCCCATGGAATCTTCGCTACGCTCGCAATGACGGTGTTTAGCGGTCGAGCCACATGAGCATACCCCGCCCCGCCGCAGCCCCCGTCGCGAACGAGGCCTGAAGCAAATAGCCACCCGTCGGCGCCTCCCAGTCCAGCATCTCACCGGCTGCGAACACGCCCGGCAGCTTGCGGATCATGAAGTCCGCGTCGAGCTCGTCGAACGAAATCCCGCCGGCGCTGGAGATCGCGCGCGCGATCGGCGCCACGCCTGCGAGCTTGATCGGCACGGCGTTAATCAGCTCCGCCAATCGTTCAGCCGACATTGCCGACAACGATTGACCCGCACCGATGGCCGCTTCCTGCAACAGCCCGACAGCGACCGGAGACAGCTGCGCAGCCTTGCGCAAGAAGTTGGAGAATGATTGCTTGCCGCGCGAGGCGGACAGACGCTTGACGAGTTCGCCATGATGTACGTCCGGCCGCAAAGCGACGTGCAGGACCGCTTCGCCGTTCGCCGCAATCGCCTCGCGCAGTTCGGCCGACAATCCATAGATCGCCCCGCCCTCGATCCCGCCGCTTGTGATGACGGCTTCGCCGCGCGCGCGGTGCGGGCCGAAGGACAGCACAGCCCCCTTGAGCGGATGGCCTTCGAAGCGCGTGCGGAAGATTTCGGACCAGGCGACGATGAAGCCGGAGTTCGCAGGCCGCAGCGGCGAGATTGAAATGTCTTTGTCGGCCAGGATCGTAGTCCAGCCGCCATCGGAGCCCAGTCGCGGCCAGCTTGCGCCGCCGAGTGCCAGCACCGTGGCGTCTGCGGCGATGGCGGCGCCGCCGCCGGGTTTTTCAAGGACTAGCCGTCCCTCCCCGTCCCAGCCCATCCAGCGATGGCGAAAGGCAAAGCGCACGCCGGCGGCATCGAGCCGTCGCAGCCAGGCCCGCAGCAAGGGCGAGGCCTTGAACGCTTTCGGAAACACACGCCCGCTGGAGCCGACAAACGTCGGCTCACCCAGCGCCTCGCTCCAGGTACGCAAGGCGTCAGGTGGAAACGCTGCGATCGCCGCGTGCAGCTTCGGCGCCGCCTCGCGATAGCGCGCCATGAACTGCGGCAACGGCTCGCTGTGGGTGAGATTGAGCCCGCCGCGGCCCGCCATCAACAATTTGCGGCCCGCGGACGGCATCGCGTCGTAGACGGTGACGCGAGCACCGCCTTGCGCCAGCACTTCGGCCGCCATCAGCCCGGCAGGGCCGGCGCCGATGACGGCGACGCCTGTCAGAGTTTTACCCCGGCGCGCGCCGCGGCCTGCGCCACGTATTTCTGCGTCTGCTCGAACGCGCCCTGCAGCGCCTTCGCCTTCGACATGTCGCTGATCTCGGCGAAATGCGCCGCGACCCCGTCCGGGGTCCACTCGGACTCCGGCAGGTTGACGCCTTCACTCTCGACGATCTTGATCACCGCAAACGAACCGGCGCCGGCGCCCATGATGGTGCGGGTCGGCGCATCCTCACTGAGCATGTACTCGACCGCGGGCGTGATCGCGTTCGGCTTCATCAATTGCAGCGCCTGCGGCGGCAGCAGCTCTTCCGTCATGCGGGTTGCCGCCGTCGGCGAGATGATGTTGACGCGGATGTCTGACTTGCGGCCCTCTTCCGCCAGCACGTTCATCAGGCCGATCATGCCCGACTTGGCCGCACCGTAATTGGCCTGCCCGAAATTGCCGTAGAGGCCGGAGGACGACGTGGTCAGCACGATGCGGCCGTAGCTGCGGTCGCGCATGCCGGCCCAGGCTGCCTTGCAGCAATAGAAGGTGCCGACGAGGTGCACGTCGAGCACCTTCTGGAAATCGGCCGCTTCCATCTTGCCGAACGACTTGTCGCGCAAAATGCCGGCATTGGCGCACAAAAGGTCCACGCTGCCCCACTCCCTGGTGGCGCGCTCGACCATGGCGGTGACCTGCTCGAAATTCGAAACGTCGGCGCCGTCGGCCATCGCGGTGCCGCCGGCCTTGCGGATTTCCTCGACCACGGCTTCCGCGGGCGAGAGCGAACCGCCGCTGCCATCGCGCGCGCCGCCGAAATCGTTGACTACGACTTTCGCACCGCGGCTCGCCAGCCCCAGCGCATGCGCCCGTCCGAGACCATTGCCCGCGCCGGTAACGATGGCGACGCGTCCGTCGAACCTAATTGCCATGAGTTAAGTCCTGTTCTTCCCTTCCCTTCTCCCCTTGTGGGAGAGGGGAAGCCCCGACATTGGGTCGCTTTTGAGCAGCGATGGCTGGCCGGGTCAAGCCCGACCCGACCTACGCGAAATAGATCAACCCAAGCCACTCCGCGACCAGCGCGGGCTTGTCTTCGCCTTCGATCTCTACCGTGACGTTGGTGCGCGACTGCAATTCGTTCGCCTTGCGCAGCTTGGCTTCCGCCAGCACGAAGCGGCCGCGGACCCGCTTGCCCGAGCGCACCGGCGAGATGAAGCGCAGCTTGTCGAAACCGTAATTGACACCCATCGTGGTGCCCGCGATGACGGGCATCACCTCATAGGACATGATCGACAGCAGCGACATCGTGAGGAAGCCGTGCGCGATGGTGGTGCCGAACGCCGTTTCCCTCTTCGCACGCTCCGGATCGACATGGATGAACTGGTGATCCTCGATCACGTCGGCATAGGTGTCGATGCGGGGCTGGTCGACCAGGTGCCACGACGACACGCCGATCTCCTTGCCGACCATGGCCTGATAGGCGTCCAAGGAAATCGGCGGCTTCTTCCAGACTTCGTTCACTTAGGTCTCACTCCGTGTTTTCGGCAGCTCCGGAAAATCCTCCTCGCGGAATTCCCGGCCGCGCAGGGGATCATTGCGGTCGTCGTCGCGCTCGAGACGTCGGAGCTGCACGCGGCGGATCTTGCCTGAGATCGTCTTCGGCAGCTCCGTGACGATTTCGAGGCGGCGGATGCGCTTGAACGGCGCAAGGCGCGTATGCAGATGTTGGAAGATCGAGAGCGCCGTCGCTGGCGATCGCTCCGCGCCCGCGGTCAGCAGCACGAAGGCCTTGGGAACCGCGAGCCGGATCGGATCCGGGCTCGGCACCACGGCGGCTTCCGCCACCAGCTCATGCTCGAGCAACACGCTCTCCAGCTCGAACGGGCTGATGCGATAATCGGAGGATTTGAACACGTCGTCGGAGCGGCCGACGAACGTGAGATAGCCATCCTCGTCTTCGAACACGACGTCACCGCTGCGATAGAGTTCGCCTTCGGCGCCGGACAGCCCGCCGTCGTCGCCCTGATATCCTTGCATCAGGCCGGCGGGACGCTCACGGCCCAGCAGCAGCGCCACCTCGCCTTCCCTGGCAGGATAGCCGTCGGCGTCGCTGACCTGCACGCGGTAGCCCGGCAAGGGCCGGCCCATCGATCCGACCTTGATCTTTTGCCCCGGCGAGTTGCCGGCGAGCGCGGTCGTTTCAGTCTGGCCATAGCCGTCGCGGATGGTGAGGCCCCAGGCGGCCTGCACCTGGTCGATCACTTCAGGATTGAGCGGCTCGCCTGCGCCGCAGACCTCACGCAACGCCACCTTGAAAGCTGCGAGGTTCTCCTGGATGAACAGCCGCCACACCGTCGGCGGCGCGCACAGCGTGGTGACGCCGCAGCGGCCGATGGTGGCAAGCAGTCCCTTGGCGTCGAAGCGCGGCTGGTTGACCACGAACACGGTCGCGCCCGCATTCCACGGCGCGAACAAACAGCTCCAGGCGTGCTTGGCCCAGCCGGGCGAGGAGATGTTGAGATGGACGTCGCCGGGCTTCAACCCGATCCAATACATGGTCGAGAGATGGCCGACGGGATAGCTGCGCTGGCTGTGCCGCACCAGTTTTGGCTTTGCCGTGGTGCCCGAGGTGAAATAGAAGCAGCATCGCGTCATCGGCGTTGGTCGGGCTGTCAGGCGTGAATTGCTCCGAAGCTTTTGCCGCTCCGTCATAGGCAAGCCAGCCGTCGGAGGCCGCACCGACCACAATGCGGACGATGTTCTCCGCACCAAGGCTGGTGAATTTTGCGACCTGATCCTCGGCGGCGACCACCGCCTTCGCCTTGCCGCGATCGAGCCGGTCGCGGAGTTCGTCGGCCGTGAGCAGCGTGGTGGCGGGGATCACGACGATGCCTAGCTTCATTGCAGCCAGCATCGTCTCCCACAGCGGAACCACATTGCCGAGCAGCAGCAGGAGATGATCGCCGCGCTTCAGGCCCTGCGCGCGGAGGAAGTTCGCCACCTGGTTGGAGCGGAGCGAGAGTGCCGCGAAGGACAATTTGGTCTGCCGGTCCTGTGCGGCATCGACGATCCAGAGCGCAGGACGATCCTTGCTGTCAATATTCGCCGCCAGCTCGGCGTCGAACCAGTCGAGCGCCCAGTTGAAAGGAACCGGATCGGGCCAGCGGAAGTCCTTGACCGCTGTCTCATAGTCCGTGCGGTTATGAAGCAGAAACGCGCGCGCTTCCTGAAATGTCGTCATCAAGCTTTCCCGGCCAGACCCCTAACGTGCTTGATAATTCCGGAAAAATCCACCCCGCCCTGGCCCGCTGCGTCGAAGGACTGATAGATCTCCTGCGCATGCTTGCCGAGCGGCGTCGCCGCACCCGCGGCCTTGGCGGCATCCTGCGCCAGCGTCAGATCCTTTACCATCAGCGCCGAGGCAAAACCCGGCTTATAGTCGTTGTTGGCCGGTGAGGTCGGCACCGGTCCCGGCACCGGGCAATAGGTCGTGAGCGACCAGCACTGGCCCGACGAGGTCGAGGCGACGTCGAACAGCGCCTGATGCGAGAGGCCGAGCTTCTCAGCCAACGCAAAGGCTTCGCTCACCGCGATCATGGAAATCCCGAGGATCATGTTGTTGCAGATCTTTGCCGCCTGGCCAGCGCCGGCGCCGCCGCAATGCACGATCTTCTTGCCCATCTTCTCCAGCACCGGCTTGGCCGCCGCAAACGCGCGCTCCTCGCCGCCGCACATGAAAGTGAGCGTCGCGCCCTTGGCGCCACCGGTGCCGCCGGAAACCGGCGCATCGACCGCGAGCACGCCGTTCTTGGCGGCCAGCGCATGCGCCTGCCGTGCGCTCTCGACGTCAATGGTGGAACTGTCGATGATCAGCGCGCCCTTGGTCATCGCAGGAACGACCTCGCCCCACACGCCGAGAACGTGCTTGCCGGCGGGCAGCATCGTGACGACGACATCAGCGCCCTTCACTGCGCCCGCCGCGCTGTCGGCTATGCCGGCGCCATCGGCCTTGGCCTGGTTGCGCGAGCCCTCGGCGAGATCGAAGGCCACCACCTTGTGGCCGGCTTTGACCAGATTGGCCGCCATCGGGCCGCCCATGTTGCCGAGACCGATGAATGCAATCGTGGCCATCTCGATGTCCTCCGCTGATGCGTTTCGTTGATTAGTTGAACTTCAATTCGTCGGCGCCAATCTCGGTGAGATACGGCGCAAGCAGGTCCGGCGTGACATCCTCGATACGCGGCGGCGACCAGGTCGGATTGCGGTCCTTGTCGATCACGGCGGCGCGTACGCCCTCGCGAAAATCGTCGCTGCGGAAGACTTCCAGCGCCGCGCGATATTCGCGCACCAGGCACTCCTCCAGGCTCGACGCCGTGCGCGCGAGCCGCAAAAGCTTCAATGTTACCACCATGCCGCGCGGCGATTTTTCGTAGAGCGTCTTCAATGTCGCATGGGCGAACTCCGAGCCGTCGCGCTTGAGCGCAGCGACGATGTCCTCCATGCGGTCGAAGCCGAACAATGCGTCGATCGTCGCCTGCCTGGCCGCCACCGGCCCCGCGGCCTCGCCGGTGGCAAAACCGTTGATCAACTTGCTCACATCAGCCGCGGTCACGCCCTGGCGAACCTTGGTCAGCGCCTCGCGCAGCCCCGGCCATTTGGCAACCGGCACCACGGCATCGGCGAATTTCGCATGGATGGCGTCGGGGCCGTTCATGGTCTGGCCGGTGAGACCAAAATAGGTGCCGATCTCGCCCGGCGAGCGTGACAACAGATAGGTGCCGCCGACATCGGGGAAGAAACCGAGCCCGACCTCGGGCATCGCGAGCCTGGTGCGCTCGGTGACAATTCGATGGCTCGCATGGGCCGAGAGGCCGACGCCGCCGCCCATCACGATGCCGTCCATGAAGGCGACATAGGGTTTTGGGAATTTCTTGATCCGGGCGTTGAGGATGTACTCCTCCCGCCACAGAATCTTGCCGAGATCGCCGTCGACCTTCGAGCTCTCCCAGAGCGCGCGGATGTCGCCGCCGGCACACAGGCCGCGCTCGCCGGCACCTTCCAGCACGATCACGGCAACAGCAGGATCGGCCTCAAAACGGTCGAGCGCCTTGTCGATGCCGCGAAACATCTCCAGCGTCACGGCGTTGATCGCCTTCGGACGGTTAAGCCTGATAATGCCGGCCGAGCCCTCGACCCGTGCGACCAGATCGTGCTCTTCCACACCACTCATCGCCCGCCCTCGATCAGTTTGCGCGCCACGATGAGCCGCATGATTTCATTGGTGCCTTCGAGGATCTGGTGCACCCGCAAATCGCGCACGATCTTCTCGATCCCGTATTCGCTGAGGTAACCGTAGCCGCCATGGAGCTGGAGCGCCTGGTTGGCGACCTCGAAGCCGGCGTCGGTCCCAAAACGCTTGGCCATGGCACACAGCATGGTGGCGTCCGGGTCCTTGCGGTCCAGCGCCGCCGCTGCGCGCCACAAGAATGTGCGCGCGGCCTCGAGCTCGATTGCCATGTCGGCGAGGCGGAATTGCAGCGCCTGGAATTCGTCTAGGCGCTTGCCGAAGGCTTTGCGCTCTTTCATGTAGGAACGCGCCTTGTCGAACGCGGTCTGCGCACCACCGAGCGAGCATGCCGTGATGTTGAGACGTCCGCCGTCGAGACCGGCCATCGCAATCTTGAAGCCGACGCCCTCTTCGCTTAAGCGATTGGCGACCGGCACGCGGGCGTTCTCGAAAATCACGGCGCGGGTCGGCTGCGCGTTCCAGCCCATCTTGCGCTCGTTGGCGCCGAACGAGACGCCCGGCGTCTTGCCGTCGATGACCAGGGTCGAGATGCCGCCGGGACCATCGCCACCGGTGCGCACCATCGCGACCAGGAGATCAGTACCACCGGCGCCGGAAATGAACTGCTTCTGGCCGTTCAGCACATAGTGATCGCCGTCGCGCACGGCGCGGGTGCGAAGCGCCGCCGCGTCCGAGCCAGCGCCGGGCTCGGTCAGGCAGTAGCTCGCAATCAGCTCCATGGTGCAGAGCTTTGGCAACCATGTGTGGCGCTGGGTGTCGCTGCCGTAGGCATCGATCATCCAGGACGCCATATTGTGGATCGAGATGAAAGCCGAGGTGGTCGGACAGCCCGTCGCCAGCGCCTCAAAAATCAGCGCCGCGTCGAACCGCGTCATGGCGGAGCCGCCGACATCCTCGCGGATGTAGATGCCGCCCATCCCGAGCGTGGCGGCCTCGCGCATGATCTCGACGGGAAAATGTTTCTCCTCGTCCCAGCGTAGCGCGTGCGGCGCGATCTTCGAAGCCGCAAACGCCAACGCCATGTCGCGAACCGCAATCTGATCCTCGTTCAGAGCGAACTGCATGATGGGCTGCTCACTGTTCTCGTCATTGCGAGGAGCGAAGCGACGAAGCAATCCAGTGTGTCCGAGGAGAAAGTCTGGATTGCTTCGCTACGCTCGCAATGACGGGCTGGGCTACAGCCTTACTTCATCAGCGGAATCGAGAACTCCGCGCCTTCCTTGACGCCGGACGGCCAGCGCGAGGTCACCGTCTTGGTCTTGGTGTAGAAGCGGACCGAGTCCGGGCCGTGCTGGTTGAGATCGCCGAAGCCGGACTTCTTCCAGCCGCCGAAGGTGTAGTAGGCGATCGGCACCGGGATCGGCACGTTGATGCCGACCATGCCGACATTGACCTTGGCCGCGAAGTCGCGTGCGGCATCGCCGTCGCGGGTGAAGATCGCAACACCGTTTCCGTAGTCATGCTCGGACGGCAGCGCCAGCGCTTCCTTGTAGTCGTGCGCGCGCACGACCGAGAGCACGGGACCAAAGATCTCTTCCTTGTAGATCCGCATGTCCTTGGTGACGTTGTCGAACAGCGAACCGCCGAGATAGAAGCCGTTCTCGTAGCCCTGCATCTTGAAGCCGCGGCCGTCGACGGCGAGGGTCGCGCCTTCCTTGATGCCGATATCGATATAGCCCTTGACCTTCTCGACCGCCTCGCGCGTCACCAGCGGACCGTAATCGGCCGACGGATCGATCGAGGTGCCGATCTTGAGCGACTCGACGCGCGGGATCAGCTTTTCCATCAGGCGGTCGGCGGCGGACTTGCCGACGGGCACGGCCACCGAGACGGCCATGCAGCGTTCGCCGGCCGAACCGTAGCCGGCGCCGATCAGCGCGTCGACGGCCTGGTCCATGTCGGCATCGGGCATGATGATGGCGTGGTTCTTGGCGCCGCCAAAACACTGGCAGCGCTTGCCGGTCTGCGCGGCACGCTCGTAGATGTATTGCGCGATCGGCGTGGAGCCGACGAAGCCGACAGCCTTGATGTCGGGATCGTCCAGGATGGCGTCGACCGCTTCCTTGTCGCCGTTGACGACGTTGAGGATGCCGGCCGGCAGGCCCGCCTCGATCATCAGCGCGGCCAGCATCATCGGCACGCCGGGATCGCGCTCCGAAGGCTTCAGGATGAAGGCGTTGCCGCAGGCGATCGCGGGGGCGAACTTCCACATCGGGATCATCGCCGGGAAATTGAACGGCGTGATGCCGGCGACGACGCCGAGCGCCTGGCGCATGGAGTAGATGTCGATGCCGGGTCCGGCGCCTTCGGTGTATTCGCCCTTCATCAGATGCGGGATACCGCAGGCGAATTCGGCGACTTCGAGGCCGCGCTGGATGTCGCCCTTGGCGTCGGGCACGGTCTTGCCGTGCTCACGCGCCAGCATCTCGGCAAGCTTGTCGTAGTCGCGCTGCACCAGCTCGACGAATTTCATCATCACGCGGGCACGGCGCTGCGGGTTGGTCGCGGCCCATTCCGGCTGCGCGGCGCGGGCGTTCTCGACGGCAGCGCGGACCTCGGCCTTGGACGCCAGCGCTACCTTGCCCTGGACGTCACCGGTCATCGGCTCGAAAACGTCGGCGGTGCGGCCCGATGTGCCCTTGACCTCCCTGCCGCCGATGAAATGTCCGATTGAACGCATGGAATGATCTCCCTGGAAGTCGAGCACGATCGCTTTGACAAATCCTATCAACCTGCATTTTATAGGATTCAAGTCTGAGATAATGCACCATAGATGTGCGAAAATGCTGGATCAAGGCGCTATCGACTGGGACGACTTCCGCTTTGTGCTGGCCATCGTGCGGGGCGGCTCGGTTTCGGCTGCGGCAAAACAGCTCGGCGTCGACCATGCCACCGTCATCCGCCGCGTCGACCGGCTGGAGAAGCACCTCTCAGCAAAGCTGTTTGACCGGCGCAAGACCGGCTACCTCCTGACGGAGGCCGGGCAGCGCGTCGCCGACAGCGCGGAGGCGATGGAATCGACCATCGTCGCCAACCAGGAGCAGGTCGGCGGCTCCGTGGCTCGGCTGACCGGCACGGTGCGGATCGGCGCGCCCGACGGTTTTGGGACTGCGTTCCTGGCGCCGCGGCTCGCACCCTTCGCCGACCGCTATCCCGACCTCGATCTGCAACTGGTCGCGACCGCGCGGCTGTTCAGCCTCTCCAAGCGCGAGGCCGATATTGCCATCAGCCTGACCATGCCGAAGGAAGGCCGCATCGTCGGCCGCAAACTGCTCGACTACCGCCTCGGGCTCTATGCCGCGCCCGCCTATCTCGACCGCTTCCCGAAAATCACCTCGCGCGAGGTCCTGCCGCAGCACCGCTTCGTTGGCTATATCGAGGAGCTGCTGTTCACGCCCGAGCTCGATTATCTGCCGCAGGTGTCGCCGAAGATCTCCGCACGCTTGCGCAGCGCCAATCTGATCGCGCAGCTCAATGCCACGCTCGCGGGCTTCGGTATCGCTGTCCTGCCGCACTTCATGGCGGCCGACTATCCGCAGCTGCTTGCGGTACTGACGGAAGAGGTCTCGATCACCCGCACCTTCTGGATGCTGATGCACGCCGACAGCAAGGACCTCGCGCGGATCAGGGCTGTGGCGGATTACATCAGCGAGATCGTCGAGCGCGAGCGTGCGCTGTTTGCGGGGCGGTGAATTCGGGGTGTTGAGAGCCCAACTGCCAGATCCTCATGGTGAGGAGGCGCGCAGCGCCGTCTCGAACCATAGAGGCCGGTATCTCACCCGCGACCATCCTTCGAGACGACCGCTTCGCGGTCTCCTCAGGATGAGGCCTGGAGCCTCTGGCTGTCGCTAATTCTGCTTCGCCTTCTTCGCCGCCGCAGTCTTCGGCTCACGGCGCGCGCCATCCAGCGCGCTCTCCCTGCCCGTCTTCAGCACCTCGTCCGACAGTTCGCTCGAGCCGGCGATGCGCGCCAGCAGCATGGTGCCGGCCATGGTTGTCAGCGTCGCGATTGCCTGCTTGCGCGCGGCCTTGCGCGGGAGGTTCGGGATGAAATCGGTCATCATCTCGATCATCTCGTCGAGCTTGCCGGCAAAGGCCTTTCGCGTTTTCGGGCTCTCGCGGGCGATCTCGGCGCCGAGCGCGGGAATCGAACAACCATGGCCGGGATTGTCGCGATGGAGCGCTGAGAGATAGGCTTCCGCGATCAGCGCCAGCCGCTTCTCCGGCGCGACCTCGTCGGTGATCTTGCGCCAATGGTCCATCCCACGATCCATGGCGTAGCCAAACGCCTCGATCACCAGCGCCTCGCGGGAATCGAAATGCGCGTAGAAGCCGCCATGGGTCAGGCCCGCTTCCTTCATGAGGTCGGCGACGCCAATGCCGTGGGCGCCCTTTTCGCGCAGCCGCACGGAAGCCTTCTTCACGATACGGTCGTGTGTTTCCTGCTTGTGTTCCCGGGAATAGCGCATGCTGGTCTCATTGAATGTCGAAGATCATCTCATAACACAGAAATGGACCAAGCGGCGCATTAATTCATGTTAAGATATTGCCGATCATCGAAAAGGTTGCAGTTGCATGGACCGCGAGCGCCCCCTTGCCGTCGCGCACAAAACCTTCGGCGTAGCTGCTCTGCCGTCCCAGCTTGATCACTTTACCTTCGGCCGAGATCAGCCCGGAACGAACCGAGAGCGGACGCAGGAAGGTCATTTTCAGATCGAGAGTGACCGAGTTCTGCCCGGCCTCCAACCGGGTCGAGATCGCACAGCCCATGGCAGTATCGATCAGCGCCGCGGCGGTCGCCCCGTGCAGCAGCCCGATGGTATTTTCGAGATCCTCGCGCGGCTCCAGTTCCATCACGATCCGGCCCGGTTCGACCACGGCCATCGTGAACCCGATCAGTTTTGCAAAAGGCGGCGGCGGCAGGCGCCCGTCGCGGATGCCCATCATCGCATCCATGCCCGATAGCCCCATGGCCGCCTTTGCGACCGGCGCGGGCACTTGCCAGTCCACGACACGCTCGCGCCGTTGCGCGGGTGAAAACAGGTCGAGTTGATCGTTGTCGGACATGGACACTCCATTGCATGATGTGAATCATGCTATCTCGCGGACTTCGCGCTGGCAACTCCGCCCCCCACCGCTTGACAACCAATGCGTTTCGGCTCGGAAGTGATCCCGAACGGCGTACCTTTGCGCAACGTCCACGAAATCAGAGATCCCATCATGGAAATGCTCAACCACCACTGCGGCGTGACGCGCGATGCGCGCGGCGTCGTTCATGTCGCGATCTGCAACGCCGGCTCGCTCAACATCCTCGGCTCCCCCGTGACCGACGCGGTCCGCGAAGGTTTGCAGAAGCTCGCGACTGATCGCAGCATCCGCGTCATGGTGCTGCGCGGCCAGAGCGAGAAGAGCATGATCGGCGGCGCCGACATCAAGGAGATGGTGAAGCTCGACCAGACATCGGCCGAAGCCTTCATCAGCCGCCTGCGCGACCTCTGCGAGGCCGTGCGCGCCTTCCCCGCCCCCGTGATCGCACGCATGCCGGGCTGGTGCCTCGGCGGCGGGCTCGAAGTGGCCGCGGCCTGCGACTTCCGCATTGCCGCGCATGATGCGCATTTCGGCATGCCGGAGGTGCGCGTCGGTATCCCCTCGGTGATCCATGCCGCGCTGCTGCCGCGCCTGATCGGCTGGGCCCGCGCGCGCTGGCTGGTGATGACCGCCGAAAACATCGACGCGCCGACGGCGCTGGCCTGGGGTCTGGTCAACAAGGTCGCGCCGGAGGGCGAACTCGACGCGGCCGTCGAGCACCTCGTGCAGGCGCTGCTCGAATGCGGCCCCGAGGCGCTGCGATCGCAGAAGGCACTGCTTCGGCAATGGGAGGAACTGCCGCTGACGGAGTCGGTGAATTTGAGCGTGAAAGTGTTCGGCCAATCGTTCCTGACCGACGAGCCGACGCGGCTGATGCAGGCGTTCGTCAACCGGAAGCGGTAGGCCTGCCCCACGGCCTCCTTCCTTCGAACGAGCAAATCTCATCCGAGCCACGACAATTTCTCATGCCGGATGCGGTTGCATTTTTTGCGCCGCATCATATGATGGTCATAATCTTACCCATCATCGCAGGGAGCCCCGCCATGGCCGAAACCGCTGATCCTGTCGTCATTGTCTCCGCCGTCCGTAGCCCGCTCGGCCGTTTCATGGGTGAGCTGTCGCCGCTGCCCGCACACAAGCTCGGCTCGCATGTGATCGCCGCGGCGTTGGAGCGTGCGAAGCTCACGCCGGAAAAGGTCGACGAGGTCTTCATGGGCTGCGTGCTGCCGGCCGGCCAGGGCCAGGCCCCGGCGCGCCAGGCTGCGCGTGCAGCCGGCCTGCCCGACGCCACCGGCGCGACAACCGTCAACAAGGTCTGCGGCTCCGGCATGAAGGCGACCATGTTGGCGCACGACATCATTCGCGCCGGTTCGGCCGAGATCGTCGTCTCCGGCGGCATGGAGAGCATGAGCAACGCGCCGTATCTGCTGGCGAAGGCACGCGGCGGCTATCGCGCCGGCCATGACCGCATCATCGACCACATGATGATGGACGGCCTCGAAGACGCCTACGAGACCGGCCGCTCGATGGGCGATTTCGGCGAGGCGACTGCGGAAGCCTATCAGTTTACCCGCAAGGACCAGGACGCCTATGCGATGGAGACGCTGAGTCGCGCGCGCAAGGCGGTCGAGGGTGGTGCGTTCAAGGCCGAGATCGCGCCGATCACGCTGAGCGAGAAGGCAGGCCTCCGCATCGTCGCCAATGACGAGCATCCGCTGAAGGTCGATCCCGCAAAGATCCCCGGGCTGAAGCCGGCATTCCGCGCCAACGGCACCATCACGCCGGCGGCCTCCTCCGCCAACGCCGACGGCGCCGCCGCGCTGGTGCTGACGAAGCGGTCGCTCGCCGATCGCAACGGCCTGCCCGCATTGGCAGAGATCAAGGGCCATGCCACCCATAGCCAGGAGCCGCAATGGTTCACCACGGCGCCGATCCCGGCGATCCGCAAGCTCCTGGACAAGGTCGGCTGGAGTGCCGGCGATGTCGATCTGTTCGAGATCAACGAAGCCTTCGCCGTGGTGGCGATGGCGGCGCAGCGCGATCTCGGCATTCCCCGCGACAAGCTCAACATCAACGGCGGCGCCTGTGCGCTCGGCCATCCCATCGGCGCCACCGGCGCACGGCTGATCGTGACGCTGCTGCATGCGCTCGAAGCAAAAAACCTCAAGCGCGGTGTGGCGGCGCTCTGCATCGGCGGCGGCGAAGCCACTGCGATCGCGGTGGAGCGCCTGACGCATTGACGCAAAAGTCCGGAAATGAGGGAACTCTGTCATTTCCGACAGACGCGCCTCGTGCCATTCTGCAAACTCGCGCAGGTGTTTCAAATCCTGCCCACCAAGATTGAGGCCCAATGATCTCGAACTGGCTCGCGGCAACACTCGGCCGCCGCAATATTCACTACGGCTGGGTGATGGTCGGCGTGACCTTCCTCACCGCGCTGATCAGCGCCGGCACGGTCGGTGCGCCCGGCGTGTTCATCATTCCGCTTCAGAAGGAGTTCGGCTGGAGCACCGCGGAGATCTCGTCCGCGCTGTCGATCCGCTTCATCCTGTTCGGACTGATGGCGCCGTTCGCTGCCGCGCTCCTGAACCGCTACGGCCTGCGCAACGTCACGCTACTGGCTCAGCTCATCGTCGTCTCCGGGCTGATCCTTTCGCTCGGCATGACAGAGGTCTGGCAGCTCGTCGTACTGTGGGGCGTCGTGATCGGCCTCGGCACCGGCATGACCGCGCTGGTGCTGGGCGCCACCATTGCGACACGCTGGTTCGCGGCGCGGCGCGGCCTCGTCGTCGGCATTTTGACCGCGAGCGTCGCCACCGGCCAGCTCGTCTTCCTGCCGCTGCTTGCAAGCCTGACCGAACGATACGGCTGGCGGCTTGCACTCGGCTTTGTCTGCATCGCGCTCTGCGTTTCCGCTCTGGGAGTTCTCCTTGTGATGCGGGACCGCCCGAGCGACGTCGGCCTGCGCCCCTTCGGCGACGAAGGCACCGAGCCCCTGCCCGCCCCACCGGTCAGCCATGGCTCGATCACGGCTGTGGCACTCGGCACGCTGCGCGACGCCTCGAAGTCGCGCGCATTCTGGGTCCTGTTTGCGACGTTCTTCGTCTGCGGCGCATCCACCAACGGCCTCGTGCAGGTGCACCTGATCCCGATGTGCCTCGATTTCGGCATTCCGCAGGTGCAGGCCGCCGGTCTGCTGGCTGCGATGGGCATCTTCGACTTTTTCGGCACCATCATGTCGGGGCTGGCTGTCGGACCGCTACGACAACCGCTACCTCTTGTTCTGGTACTACGGCCTGCGCGGGCTCTCACTGATCTTCCTCCCCTTCAGCGATTTCTCGTTCTATGGGCTCTCGATCTTCGCGATGTTCTACGGGCTCGACTGGATCGCAACCGTGCCGCCCACGGTGCGCCTCACCGCGCAGAAATTCGGACCCGAGCGCGCCAATCTGGTGTTCGGCTGGATCTTTGCCGGCCACCAGCTCGGCGCGGGCACCGCCGCCTTCGGCGCCGGGTTTTCGCGGACGGTGTATCAGAGCTATCTTCCCGCCTTCTTCATCGCCGGCGCACTCTGCGTGTTCGCCTCCTTGATCGTGCTGACGCTCTCGAGACAACCGAAGCCAAAGCCGCAAGCCGCGATGGCCTAGTACCTGATCGTGGTGGTGACGCCGAAGACCGCAGCCTCGACGTCGAGATTGCGCGCGCCGCCGCAGTGATATGGACCCCGGCTCTGCAGCGCACCGTCAAAGCGACGCTGCGCTGCGTCCGGGGCGCGAGACTGCGCATAAATTTCTTCCATTCAGAACGCATGGCTTCTCAGAACGCACGGCTTCTCAGAACGCATGGCTTCGCATTCTCGCGGCTCATTTCGCCCGAGCTTTGCTCTATTCTTCGCACCCTCTCGCAAAAAAGGGCGCAGGGAAGGCCGGGCGCCGGCTGGCACCCGCAGTCCCGTGTGCGAACAAGACGCGCACGGGGTGGACCACAGGTGACGCCGAGCAATCGGCCTTCCCTGCGCGAATGGTTTTACGGCTTATGACGCGCTCTCCCCGGGGAGCGATGCACTATTGCCCCCGTCGCCTCGCGGATGGCTGATGTGCTGGCCCGGTTGGGCAGCAGCATCACCACAAGACTTGACGCACAGACCCCGGGCGTCAGGACCACACGATTTTGCCGTCCGCGCACCTCCCCGCCCCTGTCCCCGATGCCTGGCGTGCGCTCGCCATCGAGACCGAACGGGGACGCTGTCAGCGCCGTGTCGTACCGCGTGTGCAGTTGCTCACGGGAAAACCCGCCCTGCAGCTTGCCCAGCGCGCCGACGCAGTCGCGGCCACCGCCTCCCGGCCCGCGTCTCGTGACGATCGCGAAACGCCCTTGTAGCGGGCCGGGATGAGCGCAAACTACGTCTTATCCGAACTTCTGTAAATACGAATAATATTCCAGCGCGGGCTTGACAAGGTGTTTTGCCCGACGGCTCCACGGCTCGTTGCGTGCTCCCTGCCCTTGGCCGGCTGGTCTCTCAAGCGACCGAACCGCCGCGCGGGTTGACGATCGTATACCCACGCAATGAACGCGCATGCATTCGAGTCGCGTGTCCGCCCGAGTTGGCGTCGTAGGCCAACCAGGTGTCCCCTCCCAGGTGCTGTTCGAGGACGAACACATGTCCGCGTCGGGCTGCGACCATTCCCGGTGCGGGTGATGTCCGCGGAAAGCGCAGCCAGTTCGCCGCAAGATTCAACTCCGGCACGATACGGCCGAACACGCGCAGAGCCGCGCCGCAGCCGCAGAAGGAGGAAGGGCAACCTGCCGGACGACTGCCGACAATGCGAGCCTCAGCGATGCTCGCCGTCGCGGCGCCGCCTGCGTCGGTCACTGTCAGTTGCGTCGCGCGATAGGCTTGTAATGAGGACCTGGAAGTTAGCGAGGACCTGGGAATCCGGTCACGGCGCGTTTGCGAATACGAAAGGTCGCAGGGCATCGTGACATTGCATTCGGGTGCTTGATGAATGCGATAGGGCCGTGCTTCGGAAGCGACGGAGCTAAAGACAACAAATAGACACGCAGAAAGAACCGGCTTGAACATTGCAGGGCTCCAAATTGGAAGACCTCTGCCCCGACAACGAGAAACCAACAACAGTTTGGCTGAAATGGGCTCAAAGAGCGGCTGAAAGTGGCTGCCCTTGCAGGCCGCTCCGTGCAATAATCATAGCCCACACGTAGCGACGGGCATGATTGGCTCGCAGAACGCGAATGCTTATCGTTGCAACTGAGACGCGGCTGCGTGTGCATTCGCTGCTGACGCCGGACTGCAAGCCGATCATGAGGCCCAATCACGACGCCCCAGAGCGCTTGCTTTCCGCGTCAATTCGAAAGTCCGACTTGGCTGCGCCGAGCGCTGCGGCGAGCTCGTCAATGTGGTAGGGTTTCGGCAAAATCTGGACGCCGGCCGTTTCGGCGTCGCGAACCGCGGCTTCGGCGTATCCGCTCGTCAGCAGAACCGGGATGTCGCTTCGCCGTCTCTTGATCTCGCGCGCGAGTTCGACACCGTTCATGCCGCCCGGCATCATGATATCGGAAAACACCAGATCGACGGAGCGGCCGTCCGCCAGGGCACCGAGCGCCGCCGCAGCACTCGCCGCGCGCGTGACCTCGTAGCCGAGTTGCGCCAGCATCTCGCTCACCAGCGCGGCGACCTCGTCATCGTCTTCGACGAGGAGGATCCGGCCATGGTTGGCCTTCTTCGGCCGCGCCCTGTTCAGATCGATGAAATGGCGTTCACCAGAAGGGATGTTCCTGGATCGCGGCAGATAGAGCTCGATGCTGGTGCCCTCGCCGACCGTCGATTTGATTCGAACCGTCCCTCGTGACTGCGTCGCAAATCCGTGGACCTGGGCAAGCCCCAGGCCCGAGCCTTTCCCGACATCCTTGGTCGTGAAGAACGGCTCGAAGACCCGCGCCAGGATCTCCGGGCTCATTCCAACACCTCTATCGACCACGGACAGACGAACGTAATCGCCCGCGATCTCGTCCTCGGTCAGGCCGGCCAGGTTCTCGCTACGGACAACGATCGTGCCACCGCTCGGCATCGCATCGCGGGCGTTGACCGCCAGGTTGAGAATGACCAGTTCGAGCTCTCCCGGATCGACTTCCACCGGCCAAAGACCATCCGCAAAATCGAACTCGACGTGAACGTCGCCTCTCAGGCTCCGATCGAGCAATTCGCGCATGCCGCCGATCTGCGATGCGATGTCGACAGCCACGGGCCGGAGCTTCTGCCGCCGCGAAAAAGTCAGAAGCTGCCTGGTCAAGCCGGCACCGCGCTGCGCCGCCTGGACCATTCCTTCCATGAGACGACGCCGACGATCAGGATCTGTCTGCCGGTCGAGCAAATCGAGGCCGCCGGAGATCACCATCAGCAAATTGTTGAAGTCGTGAGCTACGCCGCCGGTCAATTGTCCGATGGCCTCGATCTTCTGGGCCTGACGAAGGGTCTCCTCGACGCGGGCGCGCTCTTCCATTTCGGCCCGCAGATGCTTGTTGGCCTCCTCGAGCGCACGGGTGCGCTCGACCACGAGCTTCTCGAGCTCCTGGGCCGTCCGCTCGCGCGCCTGCAGCAAGGTTCGAATTTCATATTGCCGCCGGCGGGCCCGCATTGCGGATTGAACCGCGCTCGTCAGCGTGATCGGCTGAACCGGGCGTTCAAGCAGCGAAACGTTGCGGAGTGTCTCGACGATACTGCGGCGCCAGGCAACCACCGCCGGCTGCTCCCGATGGCTGGTGAGAATGACAAAGGGCAGGTCAGACCAGGGCGGCTGCCTCTCGATCCAATGTGCCAGCGGCTGGGTATCCTTCCCGAACAACCCCTCCTCGGCCAGAAGGACCGCGCCCACGCCCGCCGACATCTCGCTGACCAGTTCAGGGAGACCTCGACAATTGATCGCTACGAGATTCGAATTACGTAAAAGCTCGACCGATGCCGGTCCATCGCGGCCGATCGGGGCAAACACGAGAACGCAATGATCGCGGGCAGCGCTCATTCCGCCGGCCCTTCTGGTATCTCCGTGCCCGTATAACGTGGATTTCCGGAGAAGATGCCGCTGAACTCGCTCAGCGGAGGACCCAGCGTGATGCCGGCACGGCCAAGGCGAAACTCGCGGATGGTATTTTCATGATTGCCGCTGCGTTTCTTCACGACCGAGAGGGCACGCCGCACCGTTCCGCCGACCTCGAAATAGCGCAGCATGAGCACGGCATCGCTCAAATAGCTGATATCGAGAGCCGTTTCCATCGGGCCGACCAGCCCATGTTGGGCGAGGATCAGGACGGTCAGCACGCCTTTTTGCGCGAGGTAGCTCAGGAGCTCATGCATCTGGAGGATGAGAAATCGCTCATCCGGCATCGCGTTGAGGTAGCCGTTCAGACTGTCGATGACGACAATTCTGGCGTTATCCTTTTCGACGCTCTTGCGCACATTGGCGGCGAATTCCCCGGGGGACAGCTCGGCGGGATCGATCTGTTGAAATCGGATGAGTCCCGATTGCAGGTAGCTTTCGAGGGGCATCCCAAGCGTTCGAGACCGGGCTTCCACGGTGCCGCGACCTTCATCGAAGGCAAAGAACACCGCATGCTCACCGCGTTCTGCCGACGCGATCGCATAGGTCAGCGCGAGAGACGACTTGCCGACACCGGCGGCGCCCAGAAGAAGCGCACTGGTGCCGCGCTCGAGCCCTCCTCCCAGAAGGAGATCGAGCTGCGCGTTGCCGCTGGGCGTGAACTCGCCGACAAACGAGGCGTGATGCTCCGCCGCCACCAGACGGGGGAATATCCGCACACCTCCCGCTTCGATCGTGAAATCGTGGAAGCCGCCGCGAAACCGAATGCCGCGCATCTTGATCACGCGAAGCCGCCGGCGCTCTGCTCCATAATCGATGGCGAGCTGTTCGAGCATGACGACGCCGTGCGCGATCGAATGGAGTTGCAAATCGTCCTGGGAGGACGAGAGGTCGTCGAGGAGAATGACCGTGCAATTGCGGTTGGTGAAAAAGTGCTTCAGGGCCAGAACCTGGCGCCGGTACCGCAGCGGGTTCTGCGCAAGAAGGCGCAGCTCGGACAGGCTGTCCAGCACCACGCGCGCGGGATTGATCCGTTCGACTGCCTTGAATATCAGGCCGGTCGTTTCGCTCAACTCCATTTCGGCGGGATGGAAGACGGTGAGCTCCCGGTCCGGATCGAGCGTCGTCTCCGGCGGGACAAGTTCGAAGATGTCGACACCTTGCAGCGACCAGCCGTGCCGCTGCGCCACCAGCGTCAGCTCACGCTTGGTTTCCGACAAGGAGATATAGAGCACGCGTTCACCGCAGCGGGCGCCCTCAAGGAGGAATTGAAGCGCCATGGTGGTCTTGCCCGAGCCGGGCCGACCCTCGTAGAGATACATGCGATTGGGATCGAGCCCGCCATAGAGGATGTCGTCGAGGCCCTGACTGCCGGTCGAGATCCTCGGCAAATCTTCGGACTCGCTGGTTTGGGCCCCGCTCGAAGAATCGGTCATAGAACCCCCTGAAGGTCTATCGCCAAAAACAGACGCGCCCTGGCCTCGATTCGGCCGCGCAGCCTAGCGCCCCGGTTCCAAGCCGAAAGGCGAGATTTGGCAAAGAACGCCCGAGGCCGGTTCCCGGTTCCGCATCAGGACGCATCCCCCAGACCGTCCCCTGCGGAACAGTTCCGGGTATTCTCCTGCATAAATTTCAGCTTCTACCGCCTGATTCGCGGCGGACGGCGCAAAAAGCGAACCGACTCACTGCATCATCGCAGCCGCGATCTTCTCCGCCGACATCAGGACCGGAAAGTTGGTGTTGGCGCAGGGCACCACCGGGAAGATCGAGGCGTCGACGACGCGCAGTCCCTGCACGCCCTTGACGCGGCCCTCTGGATCGACCACCGCCATCGGATCTTCCGCCCGGCCCATGCGGCACGAGCAGGAGGCGTGCCACACGCCGATGGTCGCCTTGCGCACGAAGGCTTCCAGCGCCTCGTCGTCGTTGATCACGTCGTCGAAGGTAAAACCCTCGACCACGAAATTGTCGATCATGTAGTGGCGCAGCGCTGCCGGCCCGTCCATCAGGGCCGCGGCGATTTTTGTCAGTATCCGGTTCCTGGTGTTGACCACGCCGATCTTGCGCACGCGGTCGGTATAGGAGGCCGGGAACGGCTTGTCCGTCACGGCCCTGACGACGTCGCTCATCTGCACGGCCGCCATCTTGCGGAAACCGCTCATCAGGCGATCGAGATCGCGGCGGTCGGATAGCAAGTTGAACTCGACGATCGGCTCGGCTGCCGGGTCGCGCGAGGCGAGCTTGACCTGTCCGGTCTCGGAATAGGTCTTGTTGACGAACGTCAGCAGCGATCCGATCTGCTCGCCGACCGCGTGCCAGGCCGATTTGCTGAGCAGGACGACGAACATGTCGCCTTTCGGCACGCCTTCGAGCCCGGATGAATAACGCAGGCCAAGCTGCATGTGGCGCCTGGTGTGCTCGTTCATGCGCGCGCCGCGGCGGACAAAGGACGACAGCGAGATCGAGGGATGATCCATCAGGCGCTGGCCGACACCTTGCAGCCCCATCAGGACTGGAATGCCCATATCCTTGAGGTGACCGACCGGGCCGATGCCGGCGCGCAACAGATGCGCCGGCGAATGGATGGCGCCGCTGGAGAGAACGATTTCACGGCCGCGGAATTCCTGCTCCCGTCCGTCGACAGTCGCCTTCACACCGACGCACCGCGTGCCTTCGAACAGCAGCTCTCTGACTTGCGTGTTGGTGGAGATCGTCAAGTTGGCGCGCTTGCGCGTATCACGATCGAGATAGCCCATCGCGGCCGAGACGCGTTGCTCGGCCTGGTTGGAGTGCGTCACCGGGAAAAACCCGTCGACGAACTCGCCGTTCTGGTCGGCCAAGTATTGGTGGCTGGCCTGCTGGAAGGCGTCGGCGAACGCCTGCGAATGTCGCGTCCAGTGCTCCCGCGGGATCCGGCGAACCGGGATCCGACCGTCCTTGCCGTGGTACGGGCCGTCGAAATCGAGATCACGCTCGACCTTCTTGAAGAAGGGCAGCACGTCATTCCAGCTCCAACCCGCGGCGCCGCGCGCCTCCCATTCGTCGTAATCGGTCGGCGCGCCGCGGTTGGCCATCTGGCCGTTGATCGAGGAGCCGCCGCCGAGCACGCGTGCCTGCTCGTATTTGCGTTAAGGGCGGACGTCCCTCGTTCGGATTATTGTGGCTGACGATCTGGGTCGTGACCTTGAGCTCGGTCCAGTGGAAGCGCGGATCGAAATAGGCCGTACCCGGATAGCTGTCCCTGATCTCGGCCGGCTCGTCGCCGGGCGGTGTGTCCTGTCCGGCCTCGCAGAGCAGGACCTTGTTGGCACTCTTTGCGGAGAGCCGGTGGGCCAGCACGGACCCCGCCGAGCCGCCGCCCACGATAATGAAGTCGTACACGATTGGCGCTTCCTCTTGTTCTTGTCCGGGGAGCGTAGCGCGTCCTTGTTTTGAGGTCACGCCATCGCTGCTGCGGCAAAGCGCGAGCAGCCCCCGACGGCTCTGCTTACGGCCTGATCGTCATGCTCTCCGGCGGCCCGGCCTTGCGCAGCGGCTCCGCCAGTCGCGCGAACTCGCACAGCAGCGACCGCGTCTTCCTGGGATCGATGATCTCCTCGACCCAGAATTTTTCGGCGGAGCGGAACGGCGAGCGCAGCTTGTTGAGGCGCTCCTGGATCTCCTTCAGCTTCGCCGCGGAATCTTCGGCCGCATCGATATCGGCGCGATAGGCGGCTTCGATGCCGCCTTCGAGCGGGAGCGAGCCCCAATAGGCCGACGGCCAGGCGTAGCGGATCGAGAAGCGGTCTGCGGGCTGATGCACGACACCGGCGACGCCGAAGGCGTTGCGCAGGATCACCGTGCACCAGGGCACGGTGGTCTGGTTGACCGCGGCCATGGCGCGGACGCCGTGGCGGATGGTGGCGGCCTTCTCGGCATCGAGGCCGATCATGAAGCCGGGGCAATCCATCAGATAGACGATCGGCAGATGGAAAGTTTCCGCGAAGTCGACCCAGCGCACCACCTTCTGGCAGGCATCCGCGGTCCAGGAGCCGCCGTAGTGAAAACTGTCGCTGGCAAGCACCATCACCGCCCTGCCCTCGAGCCGGGCGAGACCGACGATGATCGGCTTGCCGAAATTCTTTGCGACCTCGAAGAACGAGCCCTTGTCGACGACCTGCTCGACGATCGGCCGCATCTTGTAGACCTGCTTGCGGTTGCGCGGCACCGCGTTCATCAGCGCCTCTTCGCTGCGCTCCGGATTGTCAGTGCAGGGCAAGGTCGGCGGCAACTCATGGACCGACGACGGCAGATAGGAGAGGAAGCGCCGCACGCAGGCGAATGCTTCCTCCTCGGTGTCGACGGCATGATCGACTGCGCCGGCGCGGGTCTGGATATCAGCGCCACCAAGTTCCTCCTTCGACAGGTCCTGCCCCAGCGCCTTCACCACGGGCGGGCCGGCGACGAACATCGCGGACTTCCGGGTCATGATGGAATAGTGGCTGGCGGCAAGCCGCGCGGCGCCGAGCCCTGCGACCGAGCCGAGGCCGAGCGCGACCACAGGCACGCGCGACAGATTCTCCGTCGTGAAGCGATACCAGCGCGTACCGCCGATGCCACCCGGCAGATTGGCCGCGCCCTTGGTCTCAATGGTCTTGACCGAGCCGCCGCCGCCGGAGC
The DNA here is from genome assembly GCF_054056555.1 of Bradyrhizobium sp. LM2.9. Lineage (NCBI taxonomy): Bacteria > Pseudomonadati > Pseudomonadota > Alphaproteobacteria > Hyphomicrobiales > Nitrobacteraceae > Bradyrhizobium > Bradyrhizobium sp. LM2.9. The sequence continues at coordinate 1,446,962 of NZ_JBSRYJ010000002.1, read as the reverse complement.
CCTCGATGATGCGGACGATGGGCAGTCGGAAATCGTGCGCCATCTCCTCCGCCATCAGCGGCTTTGCGGAGATCGACGCATCGGCAGAGCCGCCGCGCACGGTAAAATCGTCGCCGGCGACCACCACGGTACGGCCCTCGACGCGCGCACGGCCGAACACGCAGTTCGCCGGCGTCAATTTCTGCAACTCGCCGCTGGAATCGTATTCGCCGATGCCGGAGACGGCACCGATCTCGTGAAAGCTGCCCTTGTCGGTCAGTCTGTCGATACGCTCCCGAACAGTCAGTCGGCCCTGGTCATGCTGACGCTTGACCTTGTCAACGCCGCCCATCTCCCGCGCGAAGGCTTCGCGCCGGGCGAGCTCGTCGAGTTCCGGCTTCCAGTTCATTCACGCCCTCCGAATTAATCGGCTTGTTATTGTTGTGCACGGCCATTGCGACCGGTTTGCGCGAGATGCGATTGTTGAAGACGTCGCCTTCCGCGCCGTCCATCAGGCTGCCGAGCGAGCGGCCGAGCGCGACCATCAACGGAGCGACCTCGGCATGCAGACGCTGCTCGTTATACATCGACGACAGAAGACCGATCGTGATCACCACAAAAGTCTGGTACTGCGGCGACCAGATCGGCACCGCGAGCCCGTTGATGTGCGGGCTCCACAGGCCGCAGGCCACGACATAGCCGTGATCGCGTAGCGACTGTCGATTGGCTTCGATGCGGGGCCGCAGGATTCTCGCAGCCTCGGGGGCTTCCCGTTCCATATCCGTGATGAAGGCATCGCCGACCTCCGGCGCCAGCGCCGCGGTGTAGGCCGCGCCCGCAGCGGTCGACGCCATCGAGATGCGGCTGCCGGTGCCCTCGTGCAGGCCGAGCGCCGAAGCCGAGCGCGCGAACTGGAGATAGACCAGATGAAAGCGATCGGGCACGACGAAGCCGACCGTGCCAGGCAGTTGCTCGGCGACTTCCTGGAGCCGCTGGCGGATCATGCTGCGCAGCTGCGCGCCCTTCATCATCGAGGCGCTCATCGCCACCGCGCTCGGCCCGATGCGATATTTTTGATCGCGCGGCAGATAGACCAGCTGTCCCATCCGCGTCAGCGTGTGCGTGAGCCGCGACACCGTCGAGCGCGGCAGGCCGCAGCGATTTGAAATCTCGAGATTGCCGAGCCTGATCTCGTGGCCCTCGAAGCATCGCAGCACGTCGAACGCGCGCGACACCACCTGGATGACATCACTCTCACCGGCATCGCCGGCGAGCGCACCCTGTCTACTCAACCGCTCTGAACGTCGTCCCATGATCCCTACCGCTTGTTTCGCTCTGCGGAATTAAATTCCACTTGCGGATGACGCTACCTCAGGCATTTTGCGACGACAACAAAAAGGCGATGGCATGCCAAATATAAAAATCGTCACTGAGGTCGCGGGACGCATCTGCGCAATGCCCGTGCAAGTTGGAGGAACCGTTGCGGATGGCGACGAAATTGTGGTGGTCGAAGCGATGAAGATGGAGATACCTGTGCCGTCGCCCGCGAGCGGCACGATCACATCGCTTCTGGTGAAGCTCAACGACGTCGTTGCCGAGGGACAGGCGATCGCGATCGTCGCGAACTGACCGCATTATCCGCAGCTTCCGCGACAATCTGTCAGCCTCATTGCTGCGTTCGCGGTACGGCGTTGCCATCGCTTCATCGCGATGACATGATCTGTTTCAAACAAACTCTGTTTCAAACAAAGAAAGAAAATCGTCGCGGCAAACGCGAGGATCATTGGAGGGAAACATGCTTCGTGGGCTGATCGTGCTCGCGCCTGCCTTGGTGGTGGGCGTTTCTTTTGTGTCTACACGCTATGCAGCCGCCGAAGACATCAAGCTGCCGGCAACATTGACGTTCACGGCCTATGACACCGGCACCGCCGGCTTCAACATCGCGGTCGGCGTCGGCAAGATGATGAAGGACAAATACTCAACCGATGTGCGCGTGCTCCCCGCAGGCAACGACGTCGCGCGTCTCGCGCCGCTGCGCGCCAAACGCGCGGTCTCGTCCGCGATGGGATCGGGCTCCTACTTCGCGCAGGAAGGCGTGTTCGAGTTTGGAACCAGGGAATGGGGCCCGCAGCCGCTTCAGATCATGCTCTCGTCCGTCGACTGCAACTGCGGTACGCTTGGCGTCGCCGCCGATGCCGGCGTGAAGGATCTGAAGGACCTCAAAGGCAAGCGCGTCGGCTTCGTCGTCGGCTCGCCGGCGCTGAACCAGAATTCGCTCGCGGTGCTCGCCTTCGCCGGATTGACTCAGAAGGACGTTAGGATCGTCGAGTTCGCAAGCTACGGCGCGATGTGGAAGGGCCTGATCAACAACGACACGGATGCGGCCTTCGGCACCACCATCACCGGCCCCGCCAAGGAAGCCGAGACCTCGCCGCGCGGCCTGATCTGGCCGCCGCTGCCCGCCAACGACAAGGAAGGCTGGGCGCGGATGCAGAAGGTCGGCTCGTTCTTCTTCCCGCAGACCGCGACCTGCGGCGCCGGCATCTCGCCGGACAAGCCGATCGAGCTCGGCAACTACCCCTACCCGATCTTCGTCGCCTACGCCTCGCAAGCCCCCGACCAGGTCTATGCGATGACGAAGGCGATGATCGTGAACTACGATTCCTTCAAGGACTCCGCACCCGGCGCCGGCGGGCTCGCGGCCGATCGCCAGACCAAGAACTGGGTGGTGCCGGTACACCCCGGCGCGGTGAAGGCGCTGAAGGAAGCCGGGCAATGGAGTGACGCGCAGGACACGCACAACAACAGACTGATCAAGCGCCAGGAGGTGCTTGGCGCCGCGTGGGCCGACTACGGCAAATCCAACCCGCCTGCGGATGACAAGGCGTTCCTCGACGGCTGGATGAAGGCGCGCGCCGCTGCTCTTGCGAAAGCCGACATGCCGAACGGGTTCGACGAATAATCGTCAACGGTTAATTGCCCACGCGCGGGGTCGATCATGTCGTCTGCTTCAGTCTCCACCGCCCCGCAGGACGAGGCCAAGCGGGTCGTGTTCGACGATCCGCATGGCGCCGCCGGCAACATGCAGGAAGCGGAGGTCACGCGCGTTCGCGCGCTCCGCGGCGCCTGGCGCTGGACGCTGGTGGCCGCGACCGCCGCGACCATCCTGCTCTGCATCAACCAGCAATTCTCGCTGCGCTTCTTCGTCGGCTACACCCAGCTCAACACGGAGTACTTCTATCTCCTGATCGCGCTGATGCTGCCGTTCACGTTCCTGATCTTCCCGGGGACCGAGCGCGCGCCGCTCGACCGCATTCCCTGGTATGACCTTCTCTGCTTCGTCGTGACCTTTGCCGCCGCGCTGCTGCTGATGTCGAACGTGCGCAAGGCCGCGGAGGCCGGCTGGGAATTCGGCGGCGCGCCGAACAGCGTCATCGCCGCCGGCCTCGTGATGTGGGTGATGCTGATGGAGGCGCTGCGCCGCACCGGCGGCTGGAGCCTGCTCCTGAGCGTGCTCCCCTTCACGGTCTATCCGCTGTTCGCAGAGTCCGGCTGGCTCGGGCCGTTCCGCGGCACGCAATCGACGCTGGAGCAGGCGACCGCCTATCACGTGCTGTCGGGCGAGAGCCTGCTCGGCATTCCCATCCAGGCGTTTGCCGACACCGTGATCGGCTTCCTGGTGTTCGGCACCGCGCTGATGATGACCGGCGCCGGAAAGTTCTTCATCAATCTCGCCTTCGCGCTGTGCGGCACGTTCCGCGGCGGCGCGGCGAAGGTCTGCATCTTTGCCAGCGGCCTGCTCGGCATGATGTCGGGCTCGATCATCTCCAACGTGCTCACTGCCGGCACCATGACCATCCCGGTGATGAAGAAGAGCGGTTTTCGCGCCTCCTACGCCGGAGCGATCGAGGCCTGTGCCTCGACCGGCGCGGTGCTGGCGCCGCCGGTGATGGGCGCGACCGCCTTCGTAATCGCACAGTTCCTCAATGTTGGCTATGCCGACGTCGCGATCGCCGCGATCATCCCGGCCGTACTCTATTATGTCGGCCTGTTCATGCAGGTCGATTCCTATGCCGCACGACACGGGCTGAAAGGCATCCCGCGCGCAGAGCTGCCGCGGATCATGGATACGATCCGGGACGGCTGGTACTACGTCTTCGTGATCGCGCTCCTGATCGTGATGCTCTTGTACTTCAAGCGCGAAAGCCACGCGCCGTTCTACGCGACCGCGCTGCTGCTGGTCCTCAACCAGCTGTTCTCGAAGGACACACGTTGGACTGTCGCGACCATCGGCAAATTCCTCGAGGTCAATGGCCGCACCTTCGTCGAGCTCGTCGGCATCCTTGCCGGCTGCGGCCTGCTGATCGGCGCCTTCTCGATGACCGGCGTGGTGTCGAGCCTCGCCAACGACCTGCTGCGCATCGCCGGCGACAATCCGTTCTTGCTGCTCGGCATGTGCGCCCTCACCAGCCTGATCCTCGGCCTCGGTCTGACCACGACGGCTTGCTACATCTTCCTCGCCATCCTGGTCGCGCCCGCGCTGGAGAAGCTCGGGCTGAACAAGATGGCCGTGCACATGTTCATCTTCTACTGGGGCATGCTGTCGTCTATCACCCCGCCGGTCGCGATTGCTTCATTCGCAGCCGCAGGCATTGCCGGCTCGCCTGCGATGAAGACGGGCTGGGAATCGATGTGGGTCGGGAGCATCATCTATTTCATTCCGTTTTTCTTCGTGCTCAATCCGGCGCTGGTGCTGCAGGGGGAAAGCCCCTATCTCGCCGGCCTCGGCCTGATGGCGCTTGCGGCCTTCGGCACGCTGTTCATCTGCGGCGGCATCCAGGGCTACCAGCCCTTCGTCGGCGATCTCCGCGGCGCCGGTGCGCTGGAATGGCCGATCCGCGTGCTGCTGGTGATCGGCGGGTTCGTGGTGGCCACCCCCGGCGGCGGCATCATGCCGCTGTCGCAGATGCAGGTGACGCTGCTCGGCCTCGCCATCCTCGTGCCCACGGTTTTGCTCGCCCTTGTTCTGGTCCGGCGCCAGACCATGGTGCCGGACGGGTTGCGCGTGCCCTGATTGCGTTGCACAAAGAGAGGCGATGAAACCGCTTTCGCCGCTCGCCACCGCCTGGACCCGCTCAAAGCCGCCTTTGCTGCGGTTTCTGGACAATTGCCTCAACGAATTCTCGGGGGAGACCTCGGGCGCGGTCGCCGACTACATTCCCGAACTGAGCAAGGCCGATCCTGCCCATTTCGGCATCAGCCTCGCGACCCTGGACGGCCATGTCTACGAGGTCGGCGACTCCAGGGTGCCCTTCACCATCCAATCAATGTCAAAGCCGTTCGTGTTCGCGCTGGCGCTGGACCTGCTCGGCGCGAACAGGGTCGAGAGCGCGATCGGCGTCGAGCCCTCTGGCGATCCGTTCAACTCGATCCGGCTCAATTCCGAAAACCATCCGTTCAACCCGATGGTCAATGCCGGCGCGATCGCCTGCACCGGGCTGATCTACGACAGCAAGGGCGCAGACGCCTTCGAGCAGATTCGCCTCGCGCTTAGTCGTTTTGCCGGGCGCGACCTCGCCCTCGACGAGGCCGTCTACGCTTCCGAAAGCCAGACCGGCGACCGCAACCGCGCCATCGGCTATCTCCTCAAGACCAATGCGGTGATCTCGGACAACGTCGCTGCCGTGCTCGACGTCTATTTCCGGCAATGCGCGGTGCTGGTCACCGCGCGCGACATCGCGGTGATGGCGGCAACGCTCGCCAACCGCGGCGTCAATCCGGTCACGGGCGAGCAGGTGCTGACGCCTTACGCGATCTCGCGCACGCTGTCGGTGATGACGTCGTCGGGCATGTACGACTATGCAGGCGAATGGATCTACCGGATCGGCATTCCCGCCAAGAGCGGTGTCGGCGGCGGGATTCTGGCCGCCCTTCCCGCCCGCCTCGGGCTCGGCAGCTATTCGCCAAAGCTCGACAAGCACGGCAACAGCGTGCGCGGCATCAAGGTCTGCGAGGCGCTGTCCTCGCACTACGACCTTCACATGCTCAACCGCAGCGACGATGCGCGCAACGCCGTCATCGCCGACTACGACATCGGCAAGAGCCCGTCGCGGCGCGTGCGCCGTCCGCAGGAGCGCGATATTCTCGCGGCGCACGAGCAGGAGGTGCGGATCATCGAGCTGGTCGGCACGCTGTCGCTGTCGGCGGTCGACTATGTCTCGCGCCGGCTTGCTGGCCGGCCGCGGCCGCAATTCGTGATCTTCGATCTGCACCGCGTCACCTCCACCACGCGCGCGGGTGCGCGGCTGGTCGCCGAAGCGTTCGAGGAGCTCGCGGCGCTGAATGTGACCGTCGTGCTGTCAGGCGTCAGGCGCGCCTCCAAGGAATGGGACAGCCTGCGGGAATGGACCGCCGAGCTGAAGAACGTCCGCGATTTCTACCTGCTCGACACCGCGATCGAATGGGCCGAAGACCAGATCGTCTATCGCCATGGCGGCTCGATCGATTTCCACGAGACCACCGAGCTTGCCGAGCAGCCGCTGCTAGCAGGCTTGAGCGAGGAAGAGCTGACCGACCTCGCCTCGATCTGCACGATCCGGACCTATGCATCCGGCGCGAAGATCATCACGACAGGCGCTGCAGCTGATTCCCTGTTCTTCCTGCGCAGCGGCGCGGTGCATGTCACCCTGCCCGACGGCGTGCGGCTGGCAACGCTGACGGCCGGCATGGCGTTCGGTGAGATGGCGCTGATTGAGACCACCCGCTCCGCGGACGTGTTCGCGGACATGGCAGCGACGGCGCACGAGGTGCAGCTGAAGGACTTCGAGCGCTTCCGCAAGCAGCATCCTCACGCCAGCGAACGCATCATGCGCAATCTGGCGCAGCTTCTGGCCGAGCGTCTGATTGTCGCCAACGCCAAGGTGGATATCCTGACCTCGACCTGAGCGCGATGGTTGCGGCTCAGCGGCTCGCCGCCTCGCTCAGCCGCCGATTGATCTTGGCCGCACTCGCCTTGAGCAATTCGGATGGCTTCTGGCCGGTCGCCGCACACAGGCAGGCCCAGTAATAGATGACGTCGCCGAGCTCATCGACGAGACCTGCCTGATCGAGCCAGTCGTCGCGCAGCAATTTCTTGATGTGCTCGGCAACCTCGCCGGATTCGCCGGCGAGGCCGAGACCGAGATAGGACAGCCGCTCGTTGGACGGATGCTCATCGACTTTCGCAATGCTCGCGGCCCAGGCCGTGTATTCATCGATCGTCATCGCCAGACCTCGCCGCAGTTTTTGGATCAGCCCACCACTTCCGTCACAGGCTGAAAATCGATCTCGAACGTCTCAAGGAATTTCGAGGTCATGATGTAGAAGCCGACCGAGAGCTGCAATTCAACCAGCGCGGCCGGCGTCAACTTCGATGAGATCGCCTTGAAGGTCGCGTCCGTCGGCTTGTTCAGCTTGACGATCTCGTCGGTGAAGGCGAGCGCGGCGCGCTGTGTCTCGTCGAAGCAGTTAGCTGACTGCCAGTTCTCGAGCGCCTTGTTCTGCTCGTCGGTGACGCCGACATTCTTGCCGATGCGCTTGTGCGCGACGATCTCATACGGCGCCTCGCACAGAATTCCAGTGCGGGTAATCGCGAGCTCGCGCACGATGGGGTCAAGTTCGCCCTTGTGGCGGATGGCGCCGCCCAGGCGGCAGTACTGCTCGAAATAGCTCGGCGAATGCGACATCATCCGGAAGATGTTGGCATTGCGGTTCTTGTCGAGGATTTCGCGGGTGCGGTCGGATGCCTTCGACGGGTCGCTATAGTTGATGCGGGCCATGATTTTCCTGATGTTTTTGTCGAAGGCTTTCTCGGAGCCTTTGATGCTCATTGTCGTTGCCGGCGAAAGTTCCCTGAAACTCTATTCGCGGAGAGACGCAGGAGCAACAACATCGAGTCAAAATGCCGCCGCATTGCTGATCGACCTTGGCACAGTCGATATTCGCTGCGTGGGGACTAGATCGCAGCGGATACTCGAAGTGGGGTGTTCCGAGTAAAATAACTGGCCGTCCTTGCGCTCACCGCGCATCGATGAGTCACGCCCAAGTCTAGGGAGAAAAGGCATGAAGGAAGCCACCAAGGGGGCGGCCTCGGAGGCGCTCGCGCATATGCTGGCCGTGATGGCTATGCTCGTCATCGCCAGCATCTTGTTCTACGGGCGCTAGGTAGAGTTTTTGCGTTTTCGTCATTCCGGGGTGGCTCTCGCACAGGCCAGGCCCAGAACTCCCGTTCCAGGCTCGGTCCCTTGGACCGCCCCCGAATGACGAATCCCACTATTTTCCCTTCGTGAAGAACGGCATCAGCTTTCCGGCAAACGGCTTAAAGCTCGCGACGACCTCGTCGCCGATGGCGAGATCATTCTCACCATGCGCCATCATGCGAAACCCTTCGGCGCAATCGACCAGCAGAATATTGTAGGGCACGTGCGCGCGCGTCTCAGGCGTGGCGGCACGGCAGACCAGCGATGTCGCGTACACCCTGCCCTTGCCGCTGGCGCGCGCCTCGCGCGGATCGGACATGCCGCAGGCCGCGCAGAAAGCGCGACGGAAATACTGCACATGGGCGCAGGCGGTGCAGGTCTGATAAGTGACCGCCTCTTCGCCCCTGGTCCAGTCCGCTAGACGCTCGCTCATCGCACCCGCTCCAAAAACATGCTGACGTGGGACGACAGCACGCCGCCGTCGCCGTGCAGCAGCGCGATCGAGGCGTCGCGCACTTGCCGATTCCCCGCCCGCCCCGTCATCTGCAGATGCGTTTCGACCAGATGCGCCATGGCGCCGCCAACGCCGCAATGGCCGTAGCTGAGCAAGCCACCGTGGGTGTTCAGCGGCATCGCGCCGTCGCGGCCGAAATGCCCTGATCGTACGCGGGCGGCTGCCTCGCCGCGCGCGGCAAGACCGAGGTCTTCCAGCAGCATGGCGAGCGTGATGGTAAAGCTGTCGTAGACTGGCGGCGTAGCGCACGTCGGAGATCGCAAGGCCCGTGGCCTCCTTGGCGCGGGCGACGGAGATCTCGGCGCCGAGCTCACTGAGGGCGGGCGCAGCGGTGACATGCTGATGGGTATGCGCCTGGGCACAGCCGCGAATGCGTACGCCGGCCTCTCCCGTCCGCTCGCGGCTGATGACGAAGGCGGCGCCGCCGTCGGAGACCGGGCAGCAGTCGAGCAGTTTCAGCGGCATCGCCACGGGCTTCGAGGCCATGACGTCAGCGACCGTGATGGGATCGTGGAATTGCGCCCCGGGATGGGTGCAGGCGTGTGCGCGCATCAGCACCGCGAATTCGGCGAGGTCTTCTTCCGTCACGCCGTATTCGTGCATATAGCGGGTAGCGACGAGGCCGTAATAGGCGGGAATGGTCGGCCCCAGCGGCACCTCGTAGTCGGGATGGCCGACCTGCGCCAGCGCCTGGATCGAGGCATCGCGGCTCTGCCCGGTGAGTCGGTTCTCGCCGCCGACGACGAGCACGTTGCGGGCGACGCCTGCTTCGACGAGATGATGGGCGAGCATGGTCATCGCGAGGCCGGTCGCACCGCCGACCTGGACGGCGTGGGCGTAAGCCGGACGGATGCCAAAATGCTCGGCGAAGACGGTCGCCAGCATGATGTGCGGCGAGACGGTGGAGTAGCCGCAGAGGATGCCGTCGATGTCGGCGCGCTCGACCCCGGCATCGTCGAGTGCGGCCTGCGCGGCTTTGCTCATCAGGTCGAGCGAGGATGAACCTTCGTGCTTGCCGAAAGATGTGAGGCCGACGCCCGTGATGAAGCTCATGGCAGCACCTGTGCATCGTCATTCCGAGGCGGCGAACGGGTGACACCGTCGCGGACCAGCGCGTCGATCTCGTCCGCGGAATAGCCGATCTCGCGCAAAATCTCCGCGCCGTGCTCGTTGAGCCGCGGCGCCAGCCGCGCTGGCTCGGCCTCGGTCTCCGACCAATTGGCCGTCACCTTCATGCTGCGGATCGGCCCTTCGGTCGGATGGTTTACGACCGGGAAGAAGTTCGTGGCGTCCAGATGCTCATCGTGCAGCATCGATGCGAGGTCGTGCATCGGCATCACAGGCACGTCGGCCTTGGTGAGCAGGTCGATCCATTCCGCAGTGCTGCGCGTCTCGAAGATGCGCGCGAGCTCGGCATAGACGACGTCGATGTTGGCGGCACGGCCGGCAAAGCTCGCAAATTTCGGATCGGCGCGCAGATCGTCGCGGCCCGTCGCCTTGAAGAAGTTCTCCCACTGCTTGTCGTTGTAGACAATGACGCTGAGATAGCCGTCCGATGTCTTGTAGGGCCGGCGGTCGCGCGAGAGGTGGCGGGCGTAGCCGCCCTTGTCGAGCGGAGGCTCAAAGGTGAGCCCGCCCATGTGGTCGCCCATGACGAAGCCGGCCATGGTCTCGAACATCGGGATGTCGACGCGCTGGCCGCGTCCGGTGCGGTCGCGGTGCACGAGGCTGGCGCAGATCGCGCCGACGGCGGTGAGGCCGACAATGCGATCGACCAGCGCGTTCGGCACATAGCGCGGCACGCCGTCACCGGTCTGCGCCACCAGCGCCGGCAGCGCGGTCGCGCCCTGGATCAGATCGTCATAGGCGGGCTTTGCGGCATACGGCCCGTCCTGGCCGAAACCGAACACGCCGGCATAGACCAGACGCGGATTGATCTTGGACACAACGTCATAGCCGAGCTGGAGCCGTGCCATCGCCTGCGGACGGACGTTGTAGACGAGCACATCGGCGTCCTTCAGCAGCCGCAGCACGGCCTCGCGGCCGGCGGGCTTCTTCAAATCGAGACAGATCGAGCGCTTGCTGCGGTTGGTGTTGAGGAACACCGGGCCCATGCCGGCATGACGCATCGGGCCGATCAGGCGGGTGACGTCCCCGTCGAGCGATTCCACCTTGATGATGTCAGCACCGTAGTCGCCGAGCATCTGGGTCGCATAGGGCCCCATCAGCACGGTGGTCATGTCGACGACCTTGATGCCCTTCAGCGGCCCCATTGGTTCGCTCCCGATTGCGCGGGGCTCTAGAAAGCGGCCCCGCGATTTCGGTCCAGCTAAAGGCAGCAGCGCCGCGCGCGCAAGGGCGGCCGGCGTATGGCCGCATGCGCTGCGCGTCCGCTATTTCTTCTGGCGGGATTCACGGATCTTGACGAGACGGTCGAGTTCGTCGTTCTGCTGATTGATGCGGTCGGCGATCCGCGACTCGTTCTGCTCGCCCGAGGCCGCCGCGGCCTGCTCGATGAGCTGCCTTATATTGTCCTCGAGGATCGCGATGCGGTCGTTGAGTGCATCCATCGACAGCGAGTCTTCGTAGTCATTGCTCATGATGCATTTCCCGCGAATCAATCAGAGCCATACGGTGGGCAAAGCGAAGCGTGCCCACCATGATCTAGCGCAAACAAGTTGGCGGGCACCGCGCTTGCGCGCCTTTGCCCACCCTACAAGGTCGGAGCTTACTTCAGCGGCTCCAGCACGGACACGTAGTTGGCGACGGCCGCGCCGCCCATGTTGAAGATACCGCCGAGTTTTGGGTTGTTGAGCTGCATGCCCTCGGGCGCCTGGCCTGCGAGCTGCATCGCGGTCATCACGTGCATGGAGACACCGGTGGCGCCGATCGGATGGCCCTTGGCCTTCAGCCCGCCGGACGGATTGACCGGCAGCTTGCCGTCCTTGAGCGTCCAGCCTTCCTTGATGGCGCGGGCGCCCTGCCCCCTCGGCGTCAAGCCCATCGCTTCGTACTCAATCAGCTCGGCGACGGTGAAGCAGTCATGGGTCTCGACGAAGGAGAGATCGGACAGCGTGATCCCGGCCTGCTCCAGCGCGCGCTGCCATGCGACCGTGCAGCCTTCGAACTGGAGGATGTCGCGCTTGGACATCGGCAAGAAATCCTGGGCGTGCGCGGTGGCGCGGAAGCCGATCGACTTGCTCATGGTCTTGGCGGTCTCGGCGTCGGCCAGCACCAGTGCGGCTGCGCCGTCGGAGACGAGCGAGCAATCAGTGCGCTTCAAGGGGCCGGCGACGTAAGGGTTCTTCTCGCTCTCGGCGCGGCAGAAATCGAAGCCAAAATCCTTGCGCATCTGGGCGTAGGGATTGGCGACGCCGTTCTTGTGGTTCTTGGCCGCGATCAGCGCCAGCGCATCGGACTGGTCGCCGTATTTCTGGAAATAGGAGCTGGCGATCTTGCCGAACACGCCGGCGAAGCCGCCGACGGTGTCACCGTCCTCAGGCAGGTAGGATGCCTTCAACAGGTTCTTGCCGATCTCCGGCCCCGGCGTGCGCGTCATCTGCTCGACGCCGACGACCAGCACGATCTTGGCCGCACCCGCAGCAATCGCACGCACGCCCTGATGCACGGCGGCGGAGCCGGTGGCGCAGGCGTTCTCGACGCGGGTGGTCGGCTTGAAACGCAGCTTCGGGTCGGCCTGGAGCACCAGCGAGGCGGTAAAATCCTGCGGCGAGAAGCCGGCGTTGAAATGGCCGAGCACGATCTCATCGACGTCGGACGCGGAGATACCGGCATCCGCCATCGCCTCATTGGCGACGCGCGTGACGAGGCTTTCGACGGTTTCGGTGTCGAACTTGCCGAACGGCGTATGCGCCCATCCAACGATGCTGGCGGTCATGGTCTTTTCTCCCTACGGTCTATTACTGACCTAAGTCTTAGCCCAGCGATGGCAAGACTTCACGAGGCTTTCAGGGCCTTGATCGTGCGCTGGCAGATGGCAGTTATGCCGGCCCAGTTTCCGGCCTTGATCTCCGCCGCCGGGCACAGCCAGGAACCGCCGACCGCAACCACGTTGGGCTCGGCAAGCCAGGTCGCCGCATTGGCCTCGCCGACGCCGCCGGTGGGGCAGAACCGCACGTTCGGGAACGGACCACCGAGCGCGCGCAGGCCCTTGATACCGCCGGCCTGCTCGGCCGGGAAGAATTTTGCCACGTCGAGGCCATGGGCCAGCGCCATCATCAGCTCGGACGCCGTGGCGATGCCCGGCGCGAACGGCAAGGAGCTGTCGGCGGCAGCCTCAAGGAGATCCGGGGTCAGGCCCGGGCTGATGCCGAACGCGACGCCGAGCCTCTCGACACGGGCGAAGTCTGCCGGATTGAGAATCGTGCCGATGCCGACGACCGCCTCGGGTACTTCGGCCATCATCGCCCTCGCGGCCTCGATCGCAACAGGGGTGCGCATGGTCACCTCCAGCGTGCGGACGCCGCCGGCAACCAGCGCACGCGCCAGCGGCACTGCATCCTGGATCCGCTCGATGGTGAGGACGGGGATGACGGTCGCGGCCTTGAAGAGCGCAACGAGGTGGTTCTGTTGGGCAGTCGTGGTCATGGGTCTCGATCTTACTTGGTCGCTTGACGAGAGGTCGCCGGCCGGTGCCGCTTCTTCGGCGGCATGGCATAACCCGGAATGATGGCGCCGGAATAGCAGATCACGAGGCTGGCAAGGCGATGCCCGGCCTGGGCGGCCTCGACCGGGTCGGAACCGGCGAGCCGCGCCGCGATATAGGCCGCCGCAAAGCTGTCCCCGGCCGCCGTGGTGTCGACCACCGGCTTGGTCATCGGCTCGGCGCGGACCTCGTGGGTGGCTCCGGCAAAGCGCAGCAGGCTGACCGGCTCCGCGAGCCGGAACACCAGCTCGGGGCTCGGGATGCGCGCCATCAGCTGGTCCTGGCTCTCGCCGGGATAGAGGGCGAGCAGATCCTCGGTCGAGGTCAGCACGATGTCGGCGGCCGCGAAGGCCGCTGCAAACACCTCGCGCGCGACATCGCGGTCCGGCCACCCTCGCGCGCGAAAATTGGTGTCGAACACGAAGCGGGTGCCGAGCAGGCGCGCCCGCTTAATCGCCGCGAACAGGCGCTCGCGTCCGGCCGCATCGTAGATCGAGAGCGTGATCGCAGAGAGATAGATGATGTCGTAGCTCATCAGCGAGTTGAGCAACTCGTTCGTCTCCGGCAAGTCCATCAGCTGGCGCGCCGCCGCACTGTCGCGCCAGTGGAAGAACTGGCGCTCGCCCTTCGCATCCAGCTGGATCATGTAGAGGCCGGGCAGCTTGCCCGCCAACCGCGCGACACGCCTTGTGCCGACGCCCTCCGAGGTCCAGGCCGCGATCATCTCATCGCTCAGGGCATCGTCGCCAAGCGCGGTGAGATAATCGACCTTGGTATCGAGCCGCGCCAGATACACGGCCGTATTGAGGGTGTCTCCGCCGAAGCCGCGCGAGTACAGGCCACCGCCCTGCCCGGCAGACTGTCCCGAAGACTGTCCGCCCTGGGCCTGCCGAAGCTCGACCATGCATTCGCCGATGCAAGCAACGCTCGCCATCAATTTACCCGCTCAGTCAGAGATCAGGCGACGAAATTACCGCCGAGCTCGTCTTCGATGTGAATGCGGATGATGTCGTCGAAGGTCTTTTCCTCGGTGGTGAAGCCGAGCTCGAGCGACCGCTTGGCATTGAAGTTGCGCGGCCAGCCGCCGACGATGCCGACGATGAAGGGGTCGGGCTCCCGCTTGATGCGGGCGGCGACCTTGTCGCCCGCGACACGCTTCAGCGCAGCGATCTGCTCGCCGACCGTCGCCGACAGGCCCGGCATGGTCAAATTGCGGCGCGGACCGACGGTGGCGAGGTCCATGGTGCCGGCATGCAGCAGGAAACCGACGGCGGAGCGCGGCGTGGCGTGCCAGTGACGGACGTCCTCGGAGACCGGCAGCACGACCTCCTTGCCGGCGAGCGGTTCGCGCAGGATGCTGGAGAAGAAGCCCGATGCGGCCTTGTTGGGCAGGCCGGGCCGGATGCAGATGGTCGGCAGGCGGATGCCGATGCCGTCGAGGAAGCCGCGGCGCGAATAGTCGGCGAGCAGCAGTTCGCCGATCGCCTTCTGGGTGCCGTAGCTCAACAGCGGCGTGTGGAAGAACTCGTCGCCGATCGCCTCGGGGAACGGCGCGCCGAACACCGCGATCGAGGAGGTGAACACCACGCGCGGCTTGTAGCCGCCGCCAGCAAGCCTGACCGCGTCGAGCAGCATCCGCGTACCGTCGAGATTGATGCGGTAGCCCTTGTCGAAATCGAGTTCGGCTTCGCCCGACACGATCGCGGCGAGATGGAAGATCACGTCGGGACGGCCGGCGATCAGCTTTTCGGCGGCGCCGGGGACGGCGAAGTCGCTCGATACCGTCTCGACGGCAAAACCGGCCTTTTCCGGTTTCTTCGGCTCGACCACGTCATGCATGGTAAGCTTGGTGATGTCGCTCTTGCCGAGCCTGCCGTCGCGCAGCAGCCGTTCACACAATTTGCGGCCGACCATGCCGGCGGCGCCCAGAACCAGAATGTGCAAGAGCCTACTCCTTTTTATTGGCGCGCTGCCCTCAGCGCGCCCTCATTGCGGCCCCGCGATCATTCCTTCACGGCGCCGGTCATCGCCGACACATAATACTCCACGAAGAAGGAATAAAGGATAACTACGGGGACCGAGCCGGTCAGTGCCGCCGCCATCAGCGCGCCCCAATGGTAGACGTCGCCATTGACGAGCTCGGTGATCGCGCCGACGGGGATCGTCTTGTTCTCGGACGAGGAGATGAAGGTCAGCGCGTAGATGAACTCGTTCCAGGACAACGTGAAAGCGAAGATGCCCGCCGAGATCACCCCCGGCAGCGACAGCGGCAGCGTGATCTTCATGAGAATCTGCAGCCGCGTCGCCCCGTCAATCAGCGCACACTCCTCCAGCTCATAGGGGATGGTGCGGAAATAGCCCATCAGGAGCCAGGTGCAGAACGGGATCAGGAAGGTCGGATAGGTCAGGATCAGCGCCAGATTGCCGTCGAACAGGCCGAGCTGAAACACGATCGCCGCCAGCGGAATGAACAGGATCGAGGGCGGCACGAGATAGCCGAGGAAGATCGCAAGGCCGATATAGCGCGAGCCTTTGTAGCGCAGACGTTCGATCGCATACGCGGCGCACACGCTGGCAAACAGCGAGATGAAGGTCGAGGACACCGAGACGATCACCGTGTTCCACATCCAGAGCGGATAGTCGGTGTCGAAGAACAGCTTCTTGATGTGCTCCAGCGTCGGATGCACGATCCAGAACGGATTGTACCTCTCGTAGTCGTACATCTCCGCGTCCGGCTTGAACGTCGCGATCGCCATCCAGTAGAACGGGAACAGTAGCAAGAAGATGATCAGACCGAGCGGAAGGTAGACGCGGAGAAATTTCCGCGGGAAGCTCTCGAGGTAGTCCATTCCGACGCTTTGGTCGTCCGCTGTGCTCATGGTCAGTCCCTCCCGCCCTGCTGCCAGCGGGAACGCTGAAGCCCGAAAAAGCTGAGCAGGATCGCCGCGACCAGGAACGGAATCATCGCGTTCGAGATCGCCGCGCCCTCGCCGAGATTGCCGCCGGTGATGGCGCGCTGGAACGATAGCGTCGCCATCAGATGGGTGGCGTTGATCGGCCCGCCCCGCGTGATGGTGTAGATCAACTGGAAGTCGGTGAAGGTCATCAGCACCGAGAACGTCATCACCACCGCGATGATCGGCGACAGCATCGGCAGCGTGATGTGGCGGAAGCGCTGCAGATTGGTGGCGCCGTCGAGATTGGCGGCCTCGTAGAGCGAGGGCGAGATGGTTTGTAATCCCGCCAGCAGCGTGATCGCCACGAAGGGCACGCCGCGCCAGATGTTGGCGGCGACGACCGACCAGCGCGCATTCCAGGGATCGCCGAGAAAATCGATGTAGTGCGTGATCAGGCCGGCCTTGAGCAGCACCCAGGAAATGATCGAGAACTGGCTGTCATAGATCCACCAGAACGCGATCGCGGAGAGCACCGTCGGCACCACGAAGGGCAATAGCACGATGGCGCGGACGATCGACTTGAACGGAAGTCGCTCGTTGAGTAGCAGCGCCAGGTAAAGTCCGATCGCGAATTTCACGGCGCTGGCGGCGACCGTGTAGAAGATGGTGTTGAACACCGACAGCCAGAACACCGAGTCCTTGGAGAGCGAGACGAAGTTCTGGAACCCGATGTAGCGCCCGGCTCCGCCGATCTTGGTATCGGTCATGCCGAGCCAGAAGCCCAGCGCCAGCGGGTAAGCCAGAAACAGGATGAGAATCGCGATCGCCGGCACCATGAACATCGCGCCGAGAAAATTCCGGCTCTCGAATGCTCTGGTCCACAAGCTGCTGCGCTTGACATGCGCGGCAACGGGCTCGGCCATAACTGCCATGTCGGACTCCCCTCAACGAAAAGTCGCGGCGTCCGGCGAACCGGACGCCGCGTAGATTGGAACTGATCAGACCTGGTAGTAACGCTTGGCGCGCTCGGCCGCGCGTGCGGCTGCCTGCTTCGGCGTCACGGAGCCCGACGCCGCCTCGGCGAACATATCGACGACGACGAAGTCGCCCATCACGGCGGCGGAGGCATAGCCGAGATCGCCGGCATAGCCGTTGTCGCGGCAACGCTTCAGGCAGTCCCGATACGGCGTGATCTTCGGATCCGACGTCCACACCGGGTTGTCGTTGTAGGCCGGAAGCGGCGGCGAGACGTAGCCGTTGGAGGAGACCTCCCAGGCGTCGTAGTTCGCCTTGTCCATCATGAATTTGATGTATTCCTTGACCGCCTTGGGATACTTCGAGTGCTTGTAACCGTAATAGACGAGCACGTTCTGCTGCTCGGTCGACACGCCGACCGGCCCGATCGGCATCGGCGCGTGGTTCATGTCCTTGGCGATCTCCTGCTGCTTCGGATCGGTCGAGTTCTTTCCGACGGTCCAGATCGAGATGCCGTTCAGCGTCAGGCTGAGTTCGCCGTTGAGGAACGCCTTGTTGTTGTTCGAGTCGTTCCACGACAGCACGCCGGGGATGAAGGTCTCGTAGAGCTGCTTGACGTATTCGAGCGCGGCGATCGTCTCCGGCGAGTCGATCACGACCTCGTTCTTGTCGTTGACGACCTTGCCGCCGAATGCCCACAGCGCCCACTGGCACCACCCGTTGGCGTCGCCCGTGGCGTGGCCGAGCGCGAAGCCGGCCGGCGTGTTGTTCTTCTTCAGGGCCTGGCACAGCTTGAGGAAGCCGGCGGTGTCCTTGGGGAATTCATCGAAGCCGGCCGCCTTCACGTGGCTGATGCGGTAGTTCAGGCAGCCGCCGGTCGCGCCCTGCGGAATGGCGATCCAGCTGTTGCCCTTCTTGCCGTAGCGTTCGGCAACCGGATACCAGCCGCCATACTGCGCGCCGAGATAGTCGGCGACATCGGTCACATCGATCAGCTTTTCCGGGAACTTATGGGGATCATCGAGCGTGCCGATGATCAGGTCGGGACCGGCGCCGACATTGGCCGCGACCGCGGCCTTCGGCCTGATGTCCTCCCAGCTCTCGGCCTCGAGCTTGACCTTGACGCCGGTCTTCTCGGAGAACGCCTTGGTCTGCTCGGCGAACTTGTCGAACTCGGCCTGGATGAATTGCTTCCAGCGCAGCACGCGGATGGAGGCGTTCGGCTCCGGCGTGTTGGTCCAGGTCGCCGCACGCACCGGGACGATGCCCGGGCCAGCCAGCAACGCCGCGCCACCGAGGCCGACTTTAAGCACACTTCGCCTGTCGAAATCGCTCATCGTTCTCTCCCTAAATTTAATATTTTGTATTGGGTAGTCTTGTGTTGGGTCTTCTTGGGCCGTCGTTCGGCGTCGCTACACGCGTTTGCCCGTCGCCTCGTCGAACAGATGAACCACGGCAGGATCGGGCTTCAGCTTGACCTTGTCACCCGGATTGAATTGGTGACGTTCGCGGAAGACCGCGACGACCTGCTCACCACCGAGCTTCGCAAACACCTGCGTTTCGGAGCCGGTCGGCTCGACCACGACGATCTCGGCATCGGCGCCGTCGTCGGCGATGGTGAAATGCTCGGGCCGCACGCCGTAAACGACGGGACGGCCGTCGGACGCCGCCGGCGCGTTCTTGAGCGGCAGCTTGACGCCGTTCGGACCCTCGAAGGTCGCAACGCCGTTGACGCGCACATGACCCTTCAGGAAGTTCATGGAGGGCGAGCCGATGAAGCCGGCGACGAACTGGTTGTCGGGCTTGTCGTAGAGTTCGAGCGGCGTGCCCATCTGCTCGACGATGCCGTCATGCATGACGACGATCTTGTCGGCCATGGTCATGGCCTCGATCTGGTCGTGGGTGACATAGACGGTCGTTGTCTTCAGCCGCTGGTGCAGTTCCTTGATCTCGGTGCGCATTGCGACGCGCAGCTTGGCGTCGAGGTTCGACAAAGGTTCGTCGAACAGGAACACCTGCGGATCGCGCACGATGGCGCGGCCCATGGCGACGCGCTGGCGCTGGCCGCCGGAGAGCTGGCGCGGGTAACGCTCGAGCAGCGGCGACAGCGCGAGAATTTCGGCGGCGCGCTTGACGCGCTTGTTGATCTCGTCGGTGCTCTCGCCCCGCAGCTTCATCGAGAAGCCCATGTTCTCGCCGACCGTCATGTGCGGATAGAGCGCGTAGTTCTGGAACACCATCGCAATGTCCCGCTCCTTGGGCTGGACATTGTTGACGACGCGGTCGCCGATCGAGATCGTGCCGGAGGTGATGTTCTCGAGGCCCGCGAGCATGCGCAGAAGCGTCGACTTGCCGCAGCCGGAGGGACCAACCAGGACGACGAACTGGCCGTCCTCGATCGGAATCGAAACGCCGTGCAGGACTTCAAAATTGCCGAACGATTTCCGCACGTCGCGGATTTGCACAGACGACATCTAGCTCCCTCCTCGAAAGTCCACGACGCATCTTGCGCCGCGACCGTCTTGTTTTTTCAGACTTCACCGAACGAAGCCCAACCTTAGCGGGGGACATTGTCGGCAGTTTGTGCGGTTTTGGCAATTTGTCTTTGGTTAGTCTGTGCTGGTAGCGCTGTCAACGTTCCTTTGTTTGCGACAGTGAGTGTGTTAAGAGCAGCAAATGGGTCGAAAACGCACCAAGTCAGGCAAAATCCGGCTGGCGGAAGTCGCCGAACTGGCCGGCGTCAGCCCGATCACAGCGTCCCGCTTCTTCCGCAATCCCGAGGCGCTGTCGGTCGCCAAGCGGACACGGGTCGAGAGCGCGGCCAAGGAGCTCGGCTATGTGCCCAACCTGGCGGCACGCGCGTTGGCCTCGCAGCGCACCGAAGTGATCGGCGTCTTGATTCCGTCACTGACCAACAACGTGTTCTCCGACGTGCTGCGCGGCATCTATGACGCCTCCGAAAGCAGCCGTTACTCGATTCAGTTGTCCAATACACGCTACAGTATTCTCCAGGAGGAGAAGCTGCTGCGTCTGTTTCTCGCGCAGAAGCCGGCCGGACTGATCGTCACCGGCATCGACCAGACCGCGGAATCGCGCGCGATGCTCGATGCCGCCGACTGCCCGATTGTGCAGATCATGGAGATCGGACCCAATCCGGTCGACATGATGATCGGCTTTTCGCACTATGACGCAGCCCGCGCGGCGATCGCGCACCTGTTCGCGCAAGGTCACCGCAAGATCGGCTTCGTCGGCGCGCGGATGGATCCACGGGTGCAGCGGCGGCTCGACGGATACGTCTCGGCCATGAAGGACGCTGGACTGTTCGAGCAACGCCTCGTCGTCACGACGGCAACACCGACCTCGGTGACGCTCGGCGCCGCCCTTTTCACCGACCTCCTGGCGCAGGAGCCCGGCATGGACGCGGTGTTCTGCGCGAATGACGACCTCGCGCTCGGCGTGCTGTTCGAATGCAGGCGCCGGGAGATTGCGATACCCGAACAGATCGCGATCGTCGGCTTCAACGATCTCGAATTCATGGCGTCCACCGTGCCGACCCTCTCCAGCGTGCGCACCAACCGCTACGAGATGGGCAACACGGCCGCGGCCATGCTGATCGAGGCGATCGACGGGCGGCGCCCGCAGCATCCGGTGCTCGATCTCGGCTTCAAGGTGATAGAGCGGCAAAGCTCCTCGGCGCGGCGTTCGGACAACAGGCCGGCGGTTTCAGGCGCGGGCGCTGCGAACAAATTGGTAGCGTTACCAAGTGGCCATGACTAGTATCGGATTTGTGAGGAAACGACCCGCCAGCGGGCAGGCAAATCATCACTCGCGCCGTTGGGCATCGCACAAGCCGACACCATAAAACGGACGCCAGTGCGTTTGCATTGCAGGAGAAACCAATGACAAAAAAACCAACCAATGGGCATGCCCCCGCCGAGAACGGCGCTCGGCGCCACCTTCGCTCGCAGGAATGGTTCAACAATCCGCATAACCCGGGCATGACCGCGCTCTATCTGGAGCGCTATTTGAACTACGGTCTGACCCGCGCCGAGCTTCAGTCCGGCAAGCCGATCATCGGCATTGCACAAACCGGCAACGACCTTTCACCCTGCAACCGCCACCATATCGAGCTTGCTCATCGCGTCCGCGAAGGCATCCGCGAGGCCGGCGGCATTGCGATGGAATTCCCCGACCCATCCGATCCAGGAGACCGGCAAGCGCCCGACCGCGGCGCTCGACCGCAACCTCGCTTATCTCGGCCTGGTCGAGATCCTCTACGGCTATCCGCTCGACGGCGTGGTGCTGACCACCGGCTGCGACAAGACCACGCCGGCCTGCATGATGGCGGCCGCGACCGTCAACCTGCCCGCGATCGTGCTGTCGGGCGGCCCGATGCTGAACGGCTGGCACAATGGCGAGCGCACCGGCTCCGGCACCATCGTCTGGAAATCGCGCGAGCGGCTCGCCGCAGGCGAGATCGACTATGAGGAATTCATGGAGATCGTGGCGTCATCGGCGCCCTCGGTCGGCCATTGCAACACCATGGGCACCGCCTCGACCATGAACGGGCTTGCGGAAGCGCTCGGCTTCTCGCTACCGGGCTGTGCGGCGATCCCCGCGCCTTATCGCGAGCGCGGCCAGATTGCCTATGAGACGGGCAAGCGCGCCGTCGAGATGGTCTGGGAGGACCCTAAAGCCCTCGGACATCCTGACCCGCGAGGCGTTCGAGAACTGCATCGTGATCAACTCGGCAATCGGCGGCTCGACTAACGCGCCGATCCACATCAACGCGCTGGCGCGCCACATCGGCGTGGAGCTCTCGATCGACGACTGGCAGAAGGTCGGCCACGACGTGCCGCTGCTGGTCAACATGCAGCCGGCCGGCTTCTATCTCGGCGAGGAATTCCATCGCGCCGGCGGCATACCGGCGGTGGTGCGCGAATTGATGAAGCACAAGCGCATCCACGAGAACGCGGTCACCGTGAACGGCCGCGGCATCGGCGAGAACTGCGCCAATGCGGCAAAGCCCGACAACGACGTGATCTGGAATTACGACAAGCCGCTGGTCAAGGACGCCGGGTTCCTGGTGCTGCGCGGCAATCTGTTCGATTCAGCGATCATGAAGACCAGCGTGATCTCCAAGGAGTTTCGCGACCGCTATCTCAGCAACCCCAAGGACCTCAACGCCTTCGAGGGCCGCGCCATCGTGTTCGAGGGTCCCGAGGACTATCACGAGCGGATCGACGATGCCTCGCTCGACATTGATGAGCATTGCGTGCTGTTCGTCCGCGGCACCGGGCCGATCGGCTATCCCGGCGGCGCCGAGGTCGTGAACATGCAGCCGCCGGCGGCGTTGATCAAACGCGGCATCCTCGCCCTGCCCTGCATCGGTGACGGCCGCCAGTCCGGCACATCGGGCTCGCCCTCGATCCTCAACGCCTCGCCGGAAGCTGCCGCCAATGGCGGGCTGGCGATCCTCAGGAACGGCGACAAGGTGCGCATCGACCTCAACAAGGGCAGCGCCAACATTCTCATCTCCGACGACGAGGTGAAGAAGCGCCATGCCGAACTGGCGGCCAATGGCGGCTTCAAGCATCCGCCGAACCAGACGCCGTGGCAGGAGCTTTATCGCAACACCGTCGGCCAGCAGTCGACCGGCGCCTGCATGGAGTTGGCGACACGCTACCAGAACGTCGCCGGCACGTTTGGTGTCGCGCGGGATAATCACTAACCACTCGTCATTGCGAGGAGCGAAGCGACCAAGCAATCCAGACTGTCTCCACGGTGAGATTCTGGATTGCTTCGCTTCGCTCGCAATGACGGCATAGCAATCAAATTCACGGTGAGGAGAATTACAAATGGCAGACCGCCTCAAAGGAAAGCGTGCCGTCATCACGGCTGCAGCGGCAGGCATCGGACGCGCATGCGCCATCGCATTCGCGCGTGAAGGCGCGACCGTGATCGCCACCGACATCAACGAGAGCGGCATTGCGGGCCTGGCCAAGGAAGGCATTGCCGAGACGGCGAAGCTCGACGTTCGCAACACCGCCGACGTCAATGGCTTCGCCAAGCGCGTCGGCAAGGTCGACATCCTGCTGAATGCGGCGGGCTTCGTGCATCACGGCACCATCCTGGAGTGCTCGGAAGAGGATTTTGATTTCTCGTTCGACCTCAACGTCAAGTCGATGCACCGGACCATCAGGGCGTTCCTGCCGGACATGCTCGCGGGCGGCGGTGGCAGCATCGTCAACATCTCCTCCTGCGCAGCGCTGCGGCCGCCGGCCAATCGCTACGTCTACAGCTCCTCGAAGGCCGCGGTGTCGCTGCTGACGCGCGCGGTCGCGCTCGACTTCATCACCAAGGGTATCCGCTGCAACAGCATCTGCCCCGGCACCGTCGAGACGCCCTCGATGCTCGACCGCGCTGCCGCGCAAGGCCCGCAGGGCAAGGAGATGTTCGTCTCCCGCCAGAAGATGGGCCGGCTCGGCACCGCCGACGAGATCGCATCCATGGCCATCTATCTCGGCAGTGACGAGAGCGCCTTCACCACCGGCGTCGACCTCGTCGTCGACGGCGGCTACATGCTCT
The DNA here is from genome assembly GCF_054056555.1 of Bradyrhizobium sp. LM2.9. Lineage (NCBI taxonomy): Bacteria > Pseudomonadati > Pseudomonadota > Alphaproteobacteria > Hyphomicrobiales > Nitrobacteraceae > Bradyrhizobium > Bradyrhizobium sp. LM2.9. Next base: position 1,423,106 of record NZ_JBSRYJ010000002.1, on the reverse strand, counting down.
GATTAGTCCTCATCCCGAGGAGCCGCGACAGCGGCGCCTCGAGGGATGGACCACGGGCTCAATGGTTCGAGACGCGCGCCAAGTGCGCGCTCCTCACCATGAGGGATAGATGAAGGGATTTCGCGATGAACAAGATCGATCTCAACGGCCGCGTCGCCATCGTCACCGGCGGCGCGCAGGGCTTTGGCCGCGCCATCACCCAGCGCTTTGTCGATTCCGGCGCCAAGGTCGCGATCTGGGATTTTGACGCCGCGCTGGCCGAGAAGACGGCGAAGGAGATCGGCGACAGCGTCCGCATCTTCAAGGTCGACGTCACCGATACCGCAGCCGTCGAGCAGGCCCGCGATGCGACGCTTGCCGCCTTCGGCAAGATCGACATCCTCGTCAACAATGCGGGCATCGCCGGCGTCAACAAACCGGTCTGGGAAACCGATCTCGAGGAATGGCGCAAGGTGCTGCGCATCAACCTCGACGGTCCCTTTATCGTCTGCAAGGCGATCGTCCCCACGATGCTCAAGCAGAAATACGGGCGCATCGTCAACATCGCCTCGATCGCCGGCAAGGAAGGCAATCCGAACGCCTCGCACTATTCGGCCTCCAAGGCCGGCCTGATCGCGCTGACGAAGTCGCTCGGCAAGGAATTGGCGGCGCATGACATCCTCGTCAACGCGGTGACACCCGCGGCTGCGAAGACCGCGATCTTCGACCAGATGACGCAGCAGCATATCGACTTCATGCTGTCGAAAATCCCCAAAGCGCGCTTCGTGCTGGTGGAAGAGCTCGCCGCGATGGCGGCCTGGCTCGCATCGGAGGACTGCGCGTTCTCGACCGGCGCCGTGTTCGACATCTCCGGCGGGCGGGCAACATACTGAGGGCATCATGATCAGAGAAGGCGGCTGCCTCTGCGGCGCGGTGCGGTTCAAGGCGGAAGGCGAGCCGCTCAACGTTCGCATCTGCCATTGCCGCATGTGCCAGAAGGCAATGGGCTCGCCCTACTTCGTCCGCGCGCAGTTCGACCAGCGCGCCCTGACCATCGAGGGTGACACCGCCCGCTATGCGTCGTCCGAGAACATCGATCGCGTGTTCTGCAAACGCTGCGGCAACGCGCCTGTTCTCATGGCGGCGCAACGGCACGCTGGCGGGCGTCGCACTCACCACGTTCGATGATCGCAACGCCTTCGCGCCGACCGAGCACATCTGGGTCTCGGAGAAGCTCGCCTGGCTGAAGCTCGACGACGGGCTGACGCAGTATCCGGGCACGATCCCGGCGTGAATTTTGGCGGCAGCATAGCGGCTTCGGGGCCACGCGGATCATTTGCAGCGTGGCATTTCGGAACCGGCCACCCTATGTTGAGGTGAAGCGTTGCTGCACCACCGGTTTGGCTGGGTCGGCTGCATGACCGCAGGCAAACCGGAACGGACGGGCCGTGAACATTTCTTTCTATGACATATCGGTGTGGGTGCTGCCGCTGGTGCTCGCCATCACCTTCCACGAGGCCGCGCACGCCTTCGTCGCATACCGTCTCGGTGACACCACGGCCTGGCAGCTCGGCCGCGTCAGCTTCAACCCGCTCAAGCATATCGACCCATTCGGCACCGTAATCCTGCCGGCGATGCTGCTGTTTGCGCATTCGCCGTTCCTGTTCGGCTATGCCAAGCCGGTACCGGTGAATTATCGCAACCTCAACCATCCCCGGCTCGACATGGTCTGGGTGGCGTTGGCCGGGCCCGTCACCAACATCCTGCTGGCGCTCGTCGCAGCTCTTGCCCTGCACGCCCTGCCCTGGGTGCCGGCCAGCTCGGCGCAGTGGATCTTCGACAACCTCAAGAATGCGCTGTTGATCAACGCGGTGCTGGCGGTGTTCAATATGATGCCGATTCCGCCGCTCGATGGCGGGCGTGTCGCGGTCGGGCTGTTGCCCCGGCCCCTCGCCCTGCCGCTGGCCCGGCTTGAGCCGTTCGGGATGCTGATCCTGATCGGTCTCTTGATCCTGCTGCCGCTGGCGGGCTCCCAGTTCGGTCTAAATCTTGATGTTATTTCAGCAATACTGCGAACGTTGACCGGTTATGTGATTCAGACTGTTCTCATTCTGACCGGCAATGCGTAGTTGAACAGCCACACACCCGAACAGAAGCCGAAGGGCTCGAGGCCGACTTGGTCAAAGCTGCCGATATGCTGATCGCGCGACGCGCCGACACCCGCGCCCGCGCCGATTTTGCCACCTGGAAGATGATGGCCAAGCTCAACGGGTCGTCCGCGCTGCCTCCGGAAGCGCAGGAGTTCCTCGTCAGCTACAAGAACATGCTGGCGCAGATGAACGAGGGCGAGGCCACAGAGGCCATCATCGGCGTGATCTACAAGGCCTATTATTCCGAGATGGGCGGCGCAGGAACCCCGCCCGACGTCCGTCCCCGGGCGCCTGAAACGGCGTCGGACAATGTTACCGCCTTCCGCCGCCCAGAACCGAAGCCGAAAAAGGTCAGTTTCTTCGGGGCAGCGACCGCAGGCGCAACCCAGAAACGTCCGCTTCCGGTAGCGCTGATCTTCGCCTGCCTGGTCGTTGTCTATGTCGCGATCAGGCTCTACTGGCGCTGAGCCGCCTTCTTCTTTTTCTTGGCGTCCGGCGGCGTGAAGATGATGTCGACGGTGCGCTCGAACCGGTCTTCGGTCAGCCCGGCCGGCGGCTGCGGGACGGGATCGGACTTGCGGACGATCGAGATCGCGGCCGTATCGTAAGCTGCATCCCCGGACGACTCCACAACGTCGACCGAAAGCACGTTGCCCCGTCGGTTGATCGCGAAGGAGACCTTGACCTTCTGATTGTTGGGCTGCCTCCCCTCCGGATTGACCTTGTGGGCCGTGAGGTGCGCGCTGATCTTGCGATTCCAGTCGGCCGTCAGCTTCAGCATGTCCTTGCCGATGCCAAGCACAGGCGCCAGCGCCTTCTCGGCCTCGCGGGCGTCCTCATCGAGTGTCTGCCGCGCCGTCGCAACGGACTGCGGCGAGGCCTCCGCAGCGGGGGTTTCAACCGCCGCGATCTTCGGGTCCTCGTCCTGCGGCTTCTTCGAGATGTTTTCGGTGACGACCCGATCGGGATCGTCGACCTGTTGCGACTGATCCTTCGGAAGCTCGGTTTCCTTGGTCTCGGCTTTTTGCTCGGGAAGCGCCTGCTGCTCCTGCATCGCTTCACTGTCCGGTCCGGGCGGAAGATCGGTGTCAGGCGCCTTCGGCGAGGCCATCTCGACGGCGAACTCCGCGCCGGCTGCCCCCAGGCCATCGTCGCCGTCATCGGTTTGTAAATGGGCCAGCGCGAGCGCGGCACCACCCAGATGCAGCGCGAGCGCTGCCACCGCTGCCAAAATCCAAAGCTTCCGGGGTGGTCTGGGTTCGTCCGACATAGCGGGCCTCTAAGGCTGAGCGGCGCCTGCCGCAGGCGCCCCCGGAGCGCCTTCCAGCGCAACCAGCTTCACCCGCGAATAGCCGCCTGCGCGCAACAGCTCCATGACGCCCATCAACTCGCCATACGGCACCGAGCGATCAGCGCGCAGGAAGACATACTTGTCCTTGCTCATGTCCGACAGGCCGTCGAGGGTGCCGATCAACTCGGCGCGGTGGACCGGGTTCTCTCCGATCGCAAGCGTCAAATCGGGCTTGATGCTGAGATAGGTCGGCTTGTCCGGCTTCTTCTGCGGCGTCGCGCTCGACGTCGGCAAATCGATCGGCAGGTCGACCGTGGAGAGCGGCGCTGCGACCATGAAGATGATCAGCAGCACCAGGATGACGTCGATGAACGGCGTGACGTTGATCTCATGCGTCTCGCCGAAATCGTCGTCGTCGTCATTGTCTGCGAGCGAAACGCCCATGGTTCACTCCGCCGCGCGCGAATGCACGCTGCCGTGGCTGCGGTCGAGATCGCGCGAGAGCAGCCGCCCCGCCGCGCCCGAGGCACGGCTGACGAGTTCGAGATAGCTCTTCGTCACGCGCGAGAAGTAGTTGTAGATGATGACGGCGGGAATGGCGGCGACAAGGCCGATCGCGGTCGCGAGCAGCGCCTCGGCGATGCCGGGCGCGACGACGGCGAGATTCGTGGTCTGCGACTTCGAGATGCCGATGAAGCTGTTCATGATGCCCCACACCGTGCCGAACAGGCCGACGAAGGGCGACGTGGAGCCGATGGTCGCGAGCACACCCATGCCGACGCGGATGCGCCGCGCCTCCGCACGCACGATCTCGGAGAAGCTCGAGGCGGCCCTCTCCTTGATGCCGGTATCGCTGGACAGGCCGGCCGACATCCGCGCCTCGCGCAGCGCCGCCGCCAGGAACGACGGCAGGATGCCCTCCTTGGAGCCGAGTGCCATCTGCGCTTCCGCGAGCGAGCGCGCCTCCGCAATCTTCTTCAGGGCCGAACGAAGCTTGGTCGAGGCAACCGACAGCTCGATCGACTTGGCGATCAGCACCGTCCAGGTCATCAGCGATGCGAAGGCGAGCCCGATCATCACCGCCTTCACGATGATGTCCGCCGACTGGAACATCACCCAGGGCGACAGTTCCTTCATGGCCGGCGCGATGCCGACCGCCGCATCGGGCTTTGCCGCCGCCAGCGCGGCGGCTGAGGGAGCCGCGGCGGGCGCGGCCGGCTGAGCTGTCGATTGGACCGGCGTCGCCGGCGGGCTTTGTGTCTGGGCAGAAACAGGGGATGCGAGCCAGGCGGCCGCCAACATCAAGGCTGCGGCAACGCTTGCTTGGAAGGACATGATCTTCATACTTCGGCCCAGTAGCGAATGAGGTTGTGATAGATACCCGTCAATTTGACCGTTTCGGGATCGTCACGCCCGAGCCGTTCCACCAGCGCCTGAATCGCGGTGTCGAGGTCAAAGATCATGCTCCGGGCTTGATCGTCCCGTATCATGCTCTGAAGCCAGAAGAAAGACGCAACCCGCGTTCCCCTCGTCACCGGGGTGACGAGATGGAGGCTGGTCGAGGGATAGAGCACGCAGTCCCCGGCTGGCAACTTGACTTCGTGCGAACCGTAGCTGTCCTCGATCACAAGTTCGCCACCGTCGTACTCCTCCGGCTCGGCCAGGAACAAGGTGACCGACAGGTCTGTACGGATGCGAAGGCCGGTCAGGCGGTCGCCGCGGATGGCATTGTCGACATGCAGCCCAAAATGGTGGCCGCTGCTGGCCGCATAGCGGTTGAACAACGGCGGGAAAATCTGGAGCGGAATTGCCGCCGCGATGAAGCGCGGGTTCGACGTCAGCGCCGAGATGATGCGGTTGCCGAGTTTTCGCGCGACCTCGCTGTCCGGCGGCAATTGCTCGTTGCGCTTGACCACCGCCGACTGCGAGCCGGCGGTGGAGCGCCCGTCTTCCCAGTCGCTGGCGTCCATGATGCGGCGGAAATCCGCCACATCATCCTTGCTCAAAACGCCTTCAATGCATGTCAGCATGGCACCTCGTCATGACTTCATCAGTAGCGCGCCGAGATCACCAGATAGGCGGCGCGTCCCGGTGCTTCCAGCACGAACGGTGCCGCGCTCTGGTACAGCGCGTCGTAGTAGCGCTTGTCGAAGATGTTGTTCACGAACAGCTTGACCTGCCAGTTCTTGTTGATCTTGGCCTCCGCGAACATGTCGAAGCGCCAGTAGCTTGGGATCGACGTGCCCTGGTTGGCCGCGAGTAAGGTGCCGCCGTAGATCTTCGAGCGGTAAACCGCCTGCCCGCCAAGCTCCCAGACATCGGTGAGCTGGTATTTCGAGAGCAGGCTGAACGACTCGTGCGCAACATTGGCGAGCGGACGGCCGACGTTGGTGGGATAAAGGGTCTTGTTCGCGGACGGCGCCAGCGACTGCGTCACCTCCGACTGCATCAGTACGAGACCGCCGAATACGCTCCACTTGTCGGTGATCTTGCCACCGACACCGAGATCAATGCCGCGGATGCGGTAGGCTGCGCCGGCCGTGATACACGACACCGAGCCGGTAGTCGCCGGTACAGTTACTGGATAGGGACAAGTCGCCGTTGCCGTTGCCGCGGTAATGTTCTGCGATTCGCGCGCGTTGTCCTTCGTGGTCTGAAACAGCGCCGCCGTCAGCAAAAGGTGACGGTCGAACAACTCCCATTTCGTGCCGAGCTCGATCGCCTTGTTCTTCTCCGGCCCGAAAATCTGGTTCGTACTGCCGTTGAGGACGGGTGTGAGACCACCATAAGCGGTGCTCGTCCCATCGAACTCGGCACCGACGGGATTCGCTGAGGTCGCATACGCCACGTAGACGCTGCCATTCGGAAGCGGCTTGAGCGTGAGACCGAGGTTGAAGTTCGGAATCAGGAACTCGGCAGACTGCTGGCCAAACTGGCTCACGCCACCGACCGTTCCGTATCCCGACGTGTTGATCTTGTAATTATCGTAGCGGAAACCGCCGTTGAGGATCAGGAGGTCGCGATAATTCGCGCTATCCATGACGTAGCCGCTGACGGTGTCGATGCCGATTTTGGTCGGCAGCCCTGCCAGCGCGAGCGCTTTACCGGGCAAAAACGTATCTTGGGGAAAGAAGACGCTGACGCCCGTCGGCGAACCGGATGGGCTTACGGGCACTCCGTTCCCCTCCGAGGTGAGCCCGAGATATTTGTCGATCGACGATCTCTCGCGATCGACTTCAATTCCCGCCAGCGCGGTATGCTTGAACCCGACCCCGTCCTGGAATTTGTAGGTCGCCTCCGTCTGGTTGGCGATCACGTCGGTGATCTGGAGACGGCTCTGCGGATTCATCGTGAGCGTGGAAGCCGAGAGCGGGGTGCCGTTGATCGGGCTCTCCGGCAGCGTTCCGACGTAGTTCTGCGTCGAGCGAGACGCACGGAACCTGTTGCTGACCATCAGGTCCGGGGTGATCTGCACTTCCGCGTTGAGCGAACCGATGTCCTGGCCGGTCCGATAGAAGTCGCGGTTGATCTGGCCATACCAGTTGTTGCGGTTGGCGCCGAAGTCCGCGAACGGACCGCCGGCGGTCGACGCCGTGCTCGGCCGATAATAGGGCACACCGAAGTCCGGAACTCCCGTCAATTCGGTATGAATGTAGCCAGCCGTGACCTTGACAGCATCGACAGGCTTCCAGGTCGTCGCGACGAAAGCGCCATTGCGATTGTCCTTGACGAAATCGCGCCCGGCGACATCGGCATCCTGGAACAGACCGCCGGCACGAACGGCCAGTGTCGGGTTGATCACCTGGTTGACGTCGAGGGTGACACGCTTGGTCTGGTCGGTGCCAAACGTGGTGTCCATGTTGTAGAAGCTCTTCTCCGTCGTCGCCTGCTTGGTGACGATGTTGATCGCACCACCGGCGACACCGCGACCGGCAAAGGTCGAGCCGGGACCGCGCAGGATCTCAACCTGCTCGGTGAAGAAGTTCTCACGAACGCTGACGCCGGGATCGCGGACACCGTCGATGAAGATGTCGTTGCGGGCGTCGAAGCCGCGGATAAAGAAGCGGTCACCGAAGGCGTTGCCGCCCTCGCCTGTTCCAAGCGTCACGCCAGCCGTACTCAGGATCGCCCGTTTCAGCGACGTGGCGTTCATGTCCTCGAGCACATCCTTTGTAAGCACAGTGATCGATTTTGGCGTGTTGAGGATCGGCTCGGGGAATTTGCCTGACGCCTGCACCCGGGTCGCCATGTAAGGCGCGGCGGGATTTGCGTACGGATCACGGTCGGCCGCAAGACCGCCTGGATTGACGACTGGCGCCGTTGCTGCCTGCTGCCGCTGCGCAGCACGCCGAAGCGCATTGCGCGCGCGGACCTGGTCGGCCGCCGGTTTCGAAGCCACGGGGCGCGGACGCTGGACCGGCGCATCGACCGTCACCGGCGGCAGGTTCGACTGCTGCGCCTGAGCCCCGCTCGAAACTGACGCGACGGCGATCAGACTGGCCACTGCAGAAACGGTCTTGCCCGTCGCAGCATCCAAATTGTTGCCGAATGATTTCCGAACAGCGACCGGACGCAACGATCGCGGTGTTTTCGTCATGCTCATCACACGCCCCGCAGTGTTTTTGCTTCCATTGGCCGCGTTGCGACAACGCGACGCACCGGTGCTATCGGGCGTATTGATGGGGGTCAACGCGATCACGGCAACACAGCGGAGGAATCCGCCCATTTCAAAGCAATTCTAAACTTGCCTGCGCGCGTCACTTTGTAAGCGTTCTAATCTCGAGTTTGTAAGCGTTCTAAACTGATGCCGATTTTGTCCCTCGGACACCGGTGGCACGCACTCTCACCATCGGATGCGGAAGGTGGAGGGATGCCCGCCATGGCGGACATCCCAGCCTTGGATAGACGAAATCAGAACTTCGCCGTCGTCACGAGATAGAATGCCCGGCCCGGCGCGACCGCCACGAACGGCACGGCGCTGCGGTAGAGCGTATCGTAGTAGAGCTTGTTGGTGAGATTCTGCGCGTAGAACTTCATGGTCCAGTTCTTGTCGATCTTCTTCTCGACGAACGCGTCGAAGCGCCAGTAGCTCGGGAGCTCGTTGCCGGTATTGGCCGCGAACGTGCCGCCATAGACTTTCGAGCGGTACACCGCCTGCCCGCCCAGCTCCCAGCCGCCATCGAACTTGTACTTGGTCAGCATGCTGAACGACTGGTGCGCGACGTTGGCGAGCTGCAGGCCGAGGTTGGAGGCGATGTTGCTCTGCGTGACCTTCGACTGCATCAGCACGATACCGCCGAAGATGCTCCAGCGATCGGTGATCTTGCCCTCGGCCTCGATGTCGATGCCCTGGATGCGGTAGGCAGCGTTCGACGTGAGCAGGCCCGCGGCGTTTGTCTCGCGCGCATTGTCCTTCGTGGTCTGGAACAGCGCAGCGCTGACCAACAGGTGACGATCCGCCAGCTCCCATTTGGTGCCGAGTTCGGCGGCCTTGTTGCGCTCGGGCCCGAGCAGGATGACCGTGTTGGCCGGAACGCCACCGTAGTCGGTGCCGGTCGCGTCAAGCTCCGAGCCGAACGGATTGGCCGAAGTCGCATAGGCCGCATAGACGCTGCCGATCGACGTCGGCTTGTAGACCAGGCCGACGTTGTAATTGACGAGGTCGGCGTTCATTTTCAGGTAATTCGGCGAGTTGGTCGACGAGCTCATGTTGTAGCCGTCGTAGCGGATGCCGCCATTGACGATGATCGTGTCCTGCCAGTTGGCGGTGTCCATGACGTACACGCTGCTGGTGTTGACACCATAGCGCGTCGGATTTCCGGTCAACGACGGCGATCCGAACGGGATGTTGGTGTACTGGGGGGAATAGAGATTGACCCCTGTAACGGCGCCGGTGCTGGTGAAGGCGCTGCCGGCCAGTTCCGACGCGAGGCCGGCGTAACGGTCGATCGAGATGTTCTCGTTCGCATATTCCACGCCGAATACGGCAGTGTGCTTCACCCCGCCGGTGTCGAGCTTGAACGTGGCCTCGTTCTGGTTGGCCCACACGTCCACGTTCTGCAGCCGGCTCTGCGCGCTGGCCGTCGTGGTCCAGAGCAAGGGATTGGGGCTGGTCGTATTCGGGTTCTGCGGCAGCGTGCCGATGTAGTTCAGCAGCGAGTGCTCGCCGCGCACTTTGCTGCTCAGCGTGATGGCCTCGTTGACCTTGTACTCGATCGTGCCGGTGCCGAAATCCTGCCGCGCGGTCTGGAAGTCGCGGTTGAGGAAGCCGTACCAGTTTCCACGCGGAATGCCGGCGGACGTCACCGGCACGTTACCCTTCTTGTAATAAGGCACGCCGAAATCCGGCAGGCCGCTGAGATCGGTATGGACGTAGTTCGTGGTGATCTTGATGTCGCTGGTCGGGGTGTACTTGGTCGAGATGAAACTGCCCCAGCGATTGTCGGTGACGTAGTCGCGGCCGGCGACGTTGGCATCCTGGAACATGCCGCCGGTGCGCACCGAGAAGGTCGGATCGATCACCTGGTTGACATCGATCGTGACGCGCTTGGTCCTGTCGGTGCCGAACTCGGTATCCATGCGCTTGAAGTTGGTGTCGCCGGCCTGCTTGGTGACGATGTTGATGGCGCCGCCGGCGGTGCCGCGGCCGGCATAGGACGAGGCTGGCCCGCGCAGAATCTCGATCTGCTCGGTGAAGAAGTTCTCGCGGATCGAGACCGCGGGATCGCGGATGCCGTCGATGAAGACGTCGTTTCGCGCGTCGAAGCCGCGGATGAAGAAGCGGTCGCCGAAGGCGTTGCCGCCCTCACCCGATCCCAGCGTCACGCCGGCGGTCGAACGGCCGATCTCCTTCAGCGTCGTGGCATTCTTGTCCTCGAGCACTTCCTTGCTGAGCACCGTGATGGTCTTCGGCGTGTTCAGCATCGGCTCGGGAAACTTGCCGGAGGCCTGGACGTGGTCGACTTTGTAGGGCGCCGCCGGATCGGAATAGGGATTGCGATCGACTTCGCCGGCCGGGACCGTGGGCGCGGTCTGCTGCGCCGCCTGCTGCCGCTGCGCGGCGCGCCGAAGCGCATTGCGCGCGCGGACCTGATCCGGCGTCGGCTTCGAAACCGCGGGACGCGGACGCGCGACGGGAGCGTCGACCGTCACCGGCGGCAGGTTCGACTGCTGCGCCTCTGCGCCGCTCGACACCGACGCCACCGCGATCAATCCTGCAACGGCAGAAACCGCCTTGCCAGAATGCCCATCGAACTTGTTCTCAACCGAATGCCCCCCTGCGATCGAACGCAACGATCGCGGCACAACTGCCAGCTCCATCCCAACGCACCCCATCTTGAATTCATCGATCCGCAACATGCGCGATGAACGATGGGCCGGTGCTATCGATCGAGAAAATGCAGGTCAATGCAGTGTGATCCGTTCGATCACTTGAAATCGTCCAGTTCAAATCGATTCTAAAATCGAGCTTTGTAATCGATCTAAATCCGCGCGACATAGTGATGCAGTTGATCTGCACGCGCCTTGCTTCACACGGTAGCGTGTTGCAGCTCAATCGCTGCTCGGCGGCTTCATCAGCGAGAACAATTCGTCGATGGTCTTCTGCGCCACGGCGCGCACGCGATCGCTATCGTCCATGCCGGCGATGTTGACGCCGTTGACGACGGCTTTGATCTCGTCGCGGAAGTCCGTGAGGAAGCGCAGGGGATCACGCTGCTCGTTGGCAACGCGTGCGATCAGTCCCGTGATCAGAATCTGACACGCGATAAGCTTGCCGTTCAGCTCGTCCATCCTGCGCTCCCTCTGGTGGCGGGGCCGATATGAACGATGCCGATTTTCCTGACAACCGAAACGGCCTCTGCACGGTTTAGAACCGTTCTTGTAAAGCGTCCGCCCCGGCGGCTCTGCGCGGCGCCATTCAGCGTGGCGCACACCGCTTTCGAGCATTGCACAAGGTTTGCACGCTGATCGTTCACGCCGGGAAAATGCAGTGCTGCACACCGTAGCGCCACGGAGCTGCCTAGACAGTGCAAAGCTTTCCAATTGTTTAGGATTCTCAACCGATAGTGCTGTTTACTCTGGAACTTGGCGTGTATTATACAGGCGCCTTGGAACCCAATGATTGCCCTCATAATTCGTAGCTTAGGGCACGAGAGCCGACACGAGACGATATGAAAAAGTCCCGGCCGATCCTCTGGATTCTGATCATCGCGGCCGTGGCCTCCGCGGGTTACTATGGTTGGCACAAATTCGGCTCGCCCGACGCCGCAAAAACCCAGACCGCGCAGAAGGGTCCGCAGCGTCCGCCCGCCGTCCTCGTGAGTGTTTCGCCGGTCCAGAAGGTCGACTTCCCGGTCTACCTGACCGGTCTGGGCACGGTTGCGGGCTTCAACACCGTACAAGTCCGGACTCGGGTGGATGGCCAGATCGACAAGATCGCCTTCACCGAAGGCCAGATCGTCAAGCAGGACGAGCTTCTCGTCTCGATTGATCCCCGCCCCTATCAAGCCACGCTCGACCAGGCCAAGGCCAAGAGGGCCCAGGACGAGGCGAATCTGGCCAACGCCAATCTCGAGCTCCAGCGCGCCATGAAGCTCGGCGAATTCGCCACCGCACAGCGGGTCGACACCCAGCGCTCCACGGTTGCCCAGCTCACTGCGCAGATCGCCGCCGACGATGCCGCGATCTCCAACGCCCAGACCCAGCTCGACTACACCCAGGTCAAGGCACCGATCACCGGCGTCGCGGGCCTGCGCCAGGTCGACGTGGGCAACATCGTCAACGCCTCGACGCAGACCGGCATCGTCACGATATCGCAGGTCGAGCCGATCTCGGTGATCTTCACGGCGCCGGAGGATCAGCTTCCCTATATCAGCGAGGGCCAGAAGGCCGGCGCGCTCAAGGTGATCGCTTTCACCACCGACGGCAAGAAGACGCTGGCCGAGGGCAAGCTCGCGGTCATCAACAACCAGGTCGACACGAGCAGCGGGACGATCCGGCTCAAGGCGGTGTTCGACAATAAGGACCACGCGCTGTGGCCCGGGCAGTCGGTGTCGACGCGCCTTCTGGTGCGCACCTTGAAAGATGCGACCGTCGTTCCCGATGACGCGGTCCAGCACTCCACCAACGGCCTCTATGCCTATACCGTCAATCAGGACAACAAGGCCGAGATGCACAAGATCAAGGTCAGCTACGGCATCGACGGGCGTTCGGTCATCGACGAAGGGCTGACGCCCGGGCAACAAGTGATCACCGGCGGCCAATTCAAGGTCCAGCCGGGAAGCCTCGTCTCCACGGCCGTGGCGAGTACGGATCCGGCCCAGAACAAGGTTCGACAGGAATGAACGCGGGAGGGATTTCGGCACCTTTCATCCGTTATCCCATCGGCACCTCGCTGCTGATGGCCGGCATTCTCTTCGTCGGTCTCGTCGCCTATCCCCTGCTGCCGGTCGCGCCACTGCCGCAGGTGGACTTCCCGACCATCCAGATCACCGCCAATCTGCCGGGCGGCAGCCCGGAGACCATGGCCTCGTCGGTGGCCCAGCCGCTCGAACGGCAATTCGCCCAGATCCCGGGCATCGCCCAGATGACCTCGACGAGCTATCTGGGCACCGCGTCGATCACGATCCAGTTCGACCTCAACCGCAGCATCGACGGCGCCGCCAATGACGTGCAGGGCGCCCATCAATGCCGCGAGCGGCCAGCTGCCGAAGAATCTGCCCTCGCCGCCGACCTACCGCAAGGTCAACCCGGCCGACGCGCCGATCCTGCTGCTGTCGGCGACCTCCGATACATTGCCGCTGACCAGCGTCAGCGACGCGGTCGATGCCCAGCTCGCCCAGCAGATCAGCCAGCTCTCGGGCGTCGCGCAGGTGTTCATCGGCGGCCAGCAGAAACCGTCCATCCGCATCCAGATCGATCCGGCGAAACTCGTCGCCAAGGGCCTGTCGATGGAGGACGTGCGCAGCCAGATCGCGATCACCACGGTCGACAGCCCCAAAGGCAATATCGACGGCCCGAAGCGCGCCTACACGATCTACGCCAACGACCAGCTGACCCAGGCCAAGGACTGGAACGACGTCATCATCGCCTATCGCAATGGCGGTCCCTTGCGAATCCGCGACATCGGCCAGGCGGTCAGCGGCGCTGAAGACGCCAAGCAGGCGGCCTGGGCCAATGGCAAGCGCGGCGTGTTCCTGGTGATATTCAAGCAGCCGGGCGCCAACGTGATCGAGACCGTCGACCGGATCAAGGCCACCCTGCCTCGCCTCGTGGCCGCGATACCGCCCGCGATCAAGATCGAGCTCATCAGCGACCGCACCACGACCATCCGCGCCGCCGTCGAGGACGTCCAGTTCACGCTGCTGCTGACCATTGCGCTGGTGGTCATGGTCATCTTCATTTTCCTGCGCAGTTTCTGGGCGACCGTCATTCCCACCATCACGGTTCCGCTGGCGCTGCTGGGCGCGTGCGCCTTGATGTGGGTGGTCGGCTATTCGCTCGACAATTTGTCGCTGATGGCGCTCACCATCGCGGTCGGCTTCGTCGTCGACGACGCCATCGTGATGCTCGAGAACATCACCCGCTACATCGAGGAAGGCGAATCGCCGATGGCGGCCGCCTTCAAGGGCTCCAAGGAAATCGGCTTCACCATCGTGTCGATCAGTATCTCGCTGGTCGCGGTGCTGATTCCGCTGCTGCTGATGGGCGGCATCATCGGGCGCCTGTTCCGCGAATTCGCCGTCGTGCTGGCGATGACGATCTTCGTCTCGATGTTCGTGTCGCTGACCCTGACGCCGATGATGGCCTCGCGCTTCCTGCGCGCCCATGGCGAGGTGACCCACGGCAAGTTCTATCAGTGGAGCGAGCGCGGCTTCGATGCGATGCTGCGCGGCTACGAATGGGTGCTCGACCATGCACTGGCCTGGCGCCGCACGACGCTCGCGATCTTTTTCGCGACCCTTGCTTTGTCGGTCTATTTGTTCGTCCTGATCCCGAAAGGGTTCTTCCCGCAGCAGGACGTCGGCCTGATCACCGCGACCTCGGAAGCCTCCCAGGACATCTCGTTCGCGGAGATGCAGCGCCGCCAGGTCGAGCTCGGCAAGATCGTGATGGACGATCCCGACGTCGCAACGATCGCGATGAACATCGGCGGCAGCGGCCGCGCCGGCAACAACGGCAACATGTTCATCACGCTGAAGCCGCTCGGCGTCCGCACTACCTCGGCGCAGCAGATCATCGCGCGGCTGCGTCCCCAGCTCGAGAAGGTGTCGGGCGCCCGTCTCTACATGCAGGCGGCCCAGGACGTCCGGCTCGGCGGCCGGCCGACGCGCACGCAGTTCGAGTTCACGTTGCAGGACGCCGATCTGGCCGAGCTCAACGACTGGGCGCCGAAAATCCTCGCCAAGATGCAGACGTTGCCGCAACTGCGCGACGTCGCGACCGACCAGCAGACCAAAGGCACCACGGTTCAGCTCAAGATCAACCGCGATACCGCAGCGCGCTACGGCATCCAGCCTCAGCTGATCGACGACACGCTGTACGACGCCTTCGGCCAGCGCCAGGTCACGCAGTATTTCACCCAGCTCAACACCTACAAGGTGATCCTGGAAATCCTCCCGGAGATGCAGGGCAGCCTCGAAAGCCTGAACAAACTCTATCTGAAATCGCCGCTGACCGGGGACCAGGTGCCGCTGTCGACGTTTGCGACCTGGAGCACCGATCCGGTCCGCCCGCTCTCGATCAGTCATCAGGGCCAGTTCCCGGCGATCACGATCAGCTTCAACCTCGCCCAAGGCGTCGCGCTCGGCCAGGCCACGGAGGCCGTGCAGAAGGCGATGGCCGATCTCGGTGCGCCGCCCACGCTCAATTCGAGCTTCCAAGGCACGGCACAGGCGTTCCAGCAGTCGCTGGGCACCGTGCCGCTCCTGATCCTCGCGGCGCTGGTCGTGGTCTATCTGATCCTCGGCATCCTCTACGAGAGCTACATCCATCCGATCACGATTCTCTCGACCCTGCCCTCGGCCGGCGTCGGCGCGCTCGCGATCCTGATGGCGGCCGGTTTCGAGTTCAGCCTCATTGCTTTGATCGGCATTATTCTGCTGATCGGCATCGTGAAGAAGAACGGCATCATGATGGTGGACTTCGCCATCGCCGCGGAGCGCGACGAGCACAAGACGCCGGCGGAATCGATCCGGCAGGCAGCGCTGTTGCGCTTCCGTCCGATCATGATGACGACGATGGCTGCCCTGCTCGGCGGTGTGCCGCTGATGCTCAGTCACGGCACCGGCGCCGAGATCCGCCAGCCGCTCGGCTACGCCATGGTCGGCGGCCTGATCGTCAGCCAGGCGCTGACGCTGTTCACCACCCCGGTCGTCTATCTCTATCTCGACGAGCTCAACAACTGGTTCTCGGGTTGGGGCCGTAAGGGTGACGGCGAAGGCGACGAGACGATCGCGCACGGCACCGTTAAGGAAGCTGCCGAGTAGCAGCTTGCACCGCCCGCCTCGCGACGCTACAGCGAGCGAGACCCCGGTTCACGCCAACGCGGTTTTGCCATGTCCATGCAATCCAGACTTGCCGCCCTTGCCGCCGCGCTCCTGTTGTCGACGGGTGCCGCGTATGCCCAGCAGGGCGCCAAGAAGAACGCAGCTCCCCCTGCCCCGGCGGCACAGCCCGCACCGGCTCCGACGCAACCGCAGGCTGAGGCCTCTCCGGCGCAGCAGGCCGGCTGGGTCGTGCGCTGTACCAGCGTCAGCCGCGATGCGCCGCTCGAATGCGCGATGGAGCAGAACGCGGTGCTGACCAAGACCGGCCAGACCATCGTCCTGATCAACATCCGCATTGCGCCCGACACCCGCACACCGGTGGCGCTGCTGCAATTGCCGCTCGGCCTCAACCTTCCCATCGGCGCCAAGCTCCAGGTCGACGAGGGCAAGACGGTCGATCTCCCCATCCAGACCTGCGAGAACCGCGGCTGCTACGCCTCGACTCCGATCGCGCCGGACCTGCTTGCGACCTTGCGGTCGGGCAAACAGCTCAAGGTCTCCTTCCAGAACATGGCGAAGGAAACGATCGCGATTCCGATGCCGCTCGGCGATTTCGCGGCCGCTTACGACAAGATCAAGTAGCCCGCTTCTTTTTCGCCGATTGCCGCAGGAGTTTTCCTTGCGGCCCATCCTTCGAGACGCCCGCTTCCGCGGGCTCCTCAGGATGAGGTTTCAGCGCGCGGCAAATCCCAAACCCTTATGGTGAGGAGCCCGCCAGGGCGGGCGTCTCGAACCATGATGGCCGAGCGCTCTCGCAGCCCGCAAGCCTGCCGTTACTGCCGAGCCATCTGCGCGTTGCCGACGGCGTCGCCGTCGAGCTTCTGGTCGTTGTGCATGGTCACGCTGACGCGCGAGAGCCGTCCTTCGAATTCGAACGGCGCCTCGTAATGCGACACCGGGCTGCCGCGGTCGCGGCCAATGTCGAGGCCGGACCACGAAATCAGCGTGTGGAATCCGAGCTGGGTCTGCAGCGATCCCGCCTTCTCACCGTCGATCAGGAGCGTGTAGTCAGTGACGCCGGTACGCGAGCCCTTGGCCGGCGGCTCCTTGCGCACAAGACGCTCAACGTGAACGCCGAGCCGCCGCGCGCCCGACGGCACCTTGCGCTCCGAGCGGACGATCTGGTGACTGCCGCCGATGTTGAGGTCGTGCACGAGATGGCCGTCCTTGACGTAGAGGCTATAGCCGGACGTCGCATCACCATGCGAGATCAGCACGCCGTCGGCACCCGCCTCGTCGATCTCGACATGCGCCTCGATCGTGTAGCTGCGGCTGCGCACATCAGGCGCGACATCGGTCGGCACATGACCCATGCCGGCATGGAAGACGAAATGATGGCGCGCACCATGGAAGCGCGCGGCATTCTCCGCAAAGCGCGGCCCGAAGCGGTCGTCGAGCGGCAGCACCTTGTGCTTCTCGGCTTCCTCCCACCATGCCGCGATCATCGCTGCCAGGCGCTCCGGTTCTTTCGCCGCAAGATCATCGGTCTCGGAGAAATCCTCATCGAGATGGAACAGCTCCCATTTGTCGCTATCGAACGGCGTGCCCGATGGATGGAAGGCGACCGCCTTCCAGCCGCCCTGCCAAAGGCCGCGATGGCCGAACATCTCGAAATATTGCGGCGAGCTCTTTGAAGGAGCGGACGCGTCCGCGATCGAACGCGCAAAGCTCTCGCCTTCCAGCGGCATCTGCCGGCAGCCCGCGATCTCGGCGGGCGCCTCGATGCCGATCAGCTCCAGCAGCGTCGGCGTGAGGTCGGTTGCGTGCACGAACTGGTGCCGCAGCTCTCCCTTGGCCGCGATCTGCTTCGGCCAGTTGATGACGAAGGGATCACGGATACCGCCGCCATGGGTGTTCTGCTTGTAGCGCCGCAGTGGCGTGTTGGACGCCATCGCCCAACCATGCGGAAAATTACTGTGGGTGTCGGGCCCGCCGATGTCATCGATACGGCTCAGCTTCTCCGCGATCGGCTCCGGCTTGAAGTTGAACGGACCCATCGCGTTGACGAAGCCGAGCGGTCCGCCCTCCTGGCTGGCGCCGTTGTCGGACATCACGATGATGACCGTGTTGTCGCGGATGTTGGCCGTCTCCAGGAATGAGACAAGGCGCGCAAGATGACGATCGGAATGATCGAGCATGCCGGCAAAAGCCGCCTGCAGGCGCGTGAAGACGCGACGCTCGTCGGCCGAATGATCTTCCCAGGCCTTCACGCCGTCATTGCGCGCCGGCATCCGCGTTCCCTCCGGCACCAGCCCCATCGCCTTCTGACGCGACAGCCGCTGCTCGCGCTCGATGTCCCAGCCGTGTGAGAACGTCGCGTCGTAGCTCCTGATGATCTCGGCCGGGGCCTGGTGCGGCGCGTGGCAGGCCCCCAGCGCCACCCAGGTGAGCCACGGGATGTCGGGACGATCGGCGACGTGATCACCGATGAAGCGGATCGACTGGTCGATCAGGTCCTCGGTCAGATGATAGCCATCGCCATACGTCCCCGGGGGATCGATATGCGTGTTGTCGGAGACGAGCTCCGGCGCGTACTGGTCGGTCTCGGCATCGAGAAAGCCGTAGAAGCGATCAAAACCGCGGCCGAGCGGCCAGCCGTCGAACGGGCCGGTGGCGCCGCTTTCGGTCAGCGGCGTCACGTGCCATTTGCCGACCATGTAGTTGCGATAGCCGTGGGTGCGCAGCATCTCGGCGAGTGTCCCCGCCTCGCGCGCGATTTTGCCGCGGTAGCCGGGATAGCCGGAATCGAAATTGGCAAGGCATCCGACGCCGACGGAGTGATGGTTGCGCCCGGTGAGCAGTGCCGCGCGCGTGGTCGAGCACATCGCGGTGGTGTGGAAGCCGGAGTAACGCAGCCCTTCGGCGGCGAGCCTGTCGATGGTCGGCGTCTTGATCGCGGAACCATAGCAGCCGAAATCGGAGAAGCCGACGTCGTCGAACAGCACGACCAAAATGTTCGGCGCGCCCTCGGGCGGCCTCGGCGCCTCCGGCCACCAGGGTTTTGAGTCCGCAACCGTCTTGCCGACGGTGCCGCGGAACGGCGTGTTGCTGCCTGCGCTCATCTGATCCTCCCTGTCGGCTGGCCTGGATGGCCGCCGACGGCCACGGTTGACCTGCGGCTCGTCCTCGCCTAAACTATAATCCGAATTATGGTTATGATTTAGCCCAGATGCAAGCGCGGAAGCAGCCAGGTTCGGAACAGCCCGAGTTTCGTGATTTCGACCTGCCCGGCGTCGTCCCGTCGCGCCAGAAGCGCAGCCGCGAGACGACGCTGGCGCTGCTGCGCGCCGGCGCGGAGATGCTGCGGAGGCGCAGCCTCGCCGAGCTTTCGATCGAAGCGCTCTGCACCGAAGTCGGTGCCACCGTCGGCGCCTTCTACAGCCGCTTCGAAAGCAAGGAAGCCTATTTCAACGCGCTGATGGCACTGGCCGCGCGCGACGGCGAGCAGCGGCTGGCCGAGATCAGGCGGCCGTCGCCCGATGCGGGCCTCGACAAGCTCTGCCAAATCATCGTCAGCGGCATCATCGTCTGGATGCGCAACCACGAGGGCGTGCTGCGCGCAGCGCTCCAGCATGACGACACCCGTCCGGACAAATGGACAGCATTCAAGGCTCTCGCGAAAGCGACCACCGAACGCGCCACCCCTCTCCTGCTGCCGGCGATGGGCAAGGGGCGTAAGGCCGCCAAGGTCCGCACCATCGCGTTCGGCTTCCAAATCGTGCTGGGCACGCTGGTGAATGCGATCCTCAATGATCCCGGGCCGCTGTCGCTCGGGACGAAGGAGATGGAGACACGGCTCGCCGGCTGCCTGTTGCTGCTGCTTCAGTCGGAAATCAGTCAGTCCACCCCAAGATAAGCCTTCTGCACCTGCGGGTCTTGCGCGAGCGCTGCGGCCGTGCCTGACAGCACGCTCTTGCCGACCTGGAGCACGGTGGCGAAATCCGAGACTTCCAGCGCGAGCTCGATCGATTGCTCGGCGAGCAGGATGGTCAGACCCTCGCGATGCAGGCGGCCGAACGTCTCGTACATGGATTCGACGATCGCCGGCGCAAGACCGAGCGAGGGTTCATCCAGCATCAGCAGTTTCGGGTCGCTCATCAGCGCGCGGCCGACCGCGAGCATCTGCCGTTCCCCCGCCGGACATGGTGCCGGCGCGCTGGTTGCGGCGCTCCTTCAACCGCGGAAAGAACTCGTAGACGCGTTCGAGGAGCGTGGCCCGGCGCGACTTGTCGTGCAGCGGCGTTGCGCCGAGCAACAAATTGTTCTCCACGCTCTGCTGCACGAACAGCCGCCAGCCCTCCGGCGACAACGCCAGCCCCTTGCGCACGATCGCAAACGCCCTCTCGCCGGCGATGTCCTCGCCGCGAAAGTGGATCAATCCGGAATGCACGGGAATGAGGCCGGCGATGGCGTTCAACGTCGTGGTCTTGCCGCCGCCATTGGAGCCTAGCAGTGCGACGACGCTGCCTTCGGGAACCTCCAGCGAGACGTCGGAGACGCCGATGAGATCGCCGTAGCGCACCTCCAGATGCTCGATCCTGAGCAATGCCCCGCTCATAGGTCCGGCCCGCCCATCAATTCGACCGGCGTGTGGCCGGCGGCCGCCTTGGCCGCGCGCTTGCCGAGATAGGCCTCGATCACCGCCGGGTTGGACGTGACTTCGCGGGGTGACCCACGGGCGATCTCCTTGCCCTGGTGGAACACCATCACGCGGCTCGCGAGCGACATGATCACTTCCATGATGTGCTCGACGATCACAAGCGTAATGCCGGAACGGTGGATGTCGCGGACGAGGTCGATGGCGAGCCTCACTTCATGCGCGTTGAGACCGGCCATGGCTTCGTCGAGCAGCAGCACCTTCGGCTCGGTCGCGAGCGCGCGCGCGATCTCCAGCCGCTTGCGGCCGGGCGTGCCGAGCGAGCGCGCCGGTGCATCCGCAAGCCTGATCATGCCGACCCGCTCGAGCACGGCGCGCGCCTTGGTCTCGGCCTCCTTGCGATGCGCCGTGCGCAGGAAGGCGCCGATCATGACGTTCTCGAGCACCGTCATGCCTTCAAATGTCTGCGGCACCTGGAAGGTGCGGGCGAGCCCAAGCCCGGCGCGCAGCTCCGGCGTGAGGTCGGTGATGTCGCGGGCCCTCGAACAGGACGCGGCCGGACGTGGTCTTGAGATCGCCGGTGAGGCAGTTGAAGAACGTGGACTTGCCCGCGCCGTTGGGGCCGATCAGGCCGAGGATGTCGCCCTGCTCCAGCGTGACGGAAGCATCGTCCACTGCCTTGAAGCTGCCGAACGCCTTGGTGATCCCGCACGCCTCAAGGAGCATGGCCTGCTCCCGTATCCTTGCTGGGCTTGCTGCGCCGCGTGAACAGGCTGAGCAGACCGCCCGGCTGGAAGCGCGCGATCACCACGATGATCGCGCCATAGAGCACGAAGGTGAGCCCGGCGCCCTTGCCGCCGAGCCAGCTGTTGGAGATCTCCTCCAGCGGCACCAGGATCGCGGCGCCCACCAGCGGTCCGAACAGCAGCCCTGCCCCGCCCAGCGCCGCCATGATCAGGATTTTCACCGAGATCAGGATGCCGAACCCGGACTCGGGATCGACGAAGCCGAACATCATGGCGTAGAGCGCGCCGGCGACGCTCGTCAGCGCCGCACTCAGCATGTAGGCATAGAGCTTGGTACGGCTCGCAGGTGCACCGAGCGAGCGCGCGGCCCGTTCGGAATCCTTGATGGCGCGCAGGTAAAACCCCATCCGGCTGTTGGTCATCCACCACGTGATCAGAAGCGTGATCGCGAGGATGAGCAGGAAGAGATAATAGTACGGCAGCGACGACAGGAACGAGAGATCGAAGATGTTGCGTGGGACAGTTGGACCAGAGAGCCCGACGGCCGCGCCTAACCAGTCGGTGTTGGTGACGATCAGCCGCATCGTCTCGGCGACCGCGATCGTCGCCATGCTGAAATAATGGCCGGACAGACGCAGCGTCGGGACACCGATGATCGCAGCCAAGCCCACGGCCAGCACGATCCCGCCGGGAATGCCGAACAGGGGCGACAGGCCAAATTTTACATAAGACCCCATCGCGGCATAGGCGCCGCAGCCGAAGAACACGACGTGTCCGACCGAAACCTGGCCGGCATAACCGCCGACGATGTTCCAGGCCGACGCCGCAATCGCATAAAGCAGCACCAGTGCGCCCAAGCGCTGCTGGAACGGCGAGGACAGCAGCAGCGGATAGGCGATCGCAATCGCTGCGACGACCGAGAGCCAGATCAAGCGCCGCATCACAGCTTTCTCATCACATCTTCCCCATCAGGCCCTGTGGCCGGAACCAGAGGAAGAGCAGGAACAGGACATAGACGACGATGTCCTTGTAGATCGCGCCGATCAGATAGCCGGATAGCGACTCGATCACCCCGATCAGGAGCCCTGCGACGAGCGCGCCGGGCACGCTCCCAAAGCCGCCGAGCGAAACCGTGACGAAGGCGACGATGCCGAGCGTCTCGCCGACGGTCGGCACGATGTAGAAGAAGTTCGCAATCAGCGCGCCGGCAAGCCCGGTGGCGCCAGCCGCAATCGCCCAGGCGATCGCCTGCATGGTGTCGGGCCGGATGCCCATCAGCTGAGCCGCTGTTTGATCCTCCGCCACCGCCAGCATTTTCGAACCGAGCGAGGTCCGCGTCAGCAGCAGATGCAGCCCGAGCGTCACGAGCAGCGCGACCACGCCGGCAAGCAGCCGCGAGGCCTCGATGCGCAAGCCGGCAAACGCATAAGTGCCGCCCACGATATTCGGGGGCATCGACAGGAAGTTGGCGCCGAACCACCAGAACACGGAATAGCGCAACAGCAGCGCCAGACCGAAGGTGCCGAGGATCTGCGCCAGCATCGGCCCCTTCATGATGTCGCGGATCAGGGTGAAATAGACCACGACACCGACCGTCGCGAGCACCAGCGTCGCCAGCGGCGCGCCGAGGATCGGCCCTCCCCCCAACAGCGTGTAGACGACGTAGGCAACGTACATGCCGAGCATGACGAAATCGCCATGCGCGAAATTGACGATGTTCATCATGCCCCACACCAGCGTGAGGCCGGAGGAAAACAGGGCGTAGACGGCGCCAAGCAGAAGCCCGCCGACGATCACCTGCACGAGTACAAAGGACATGAGCCGCGTTGCTCTGATCAAATCATCATGGGAATGGCGGAGCGCTCAGCCCCGCCTTTAAATCTCACCAGCCCTTGTAAGGCAGCACAGGCGCCTTCTCGGCATTGGCCTTGGGCCACACCGCGGTGTAGTTCTCGCCGTCCTGGAGCTGGATGATGAGGCCGGAGGCGAGCACGTTCTGGCCCTTGTCGTCGAACTTCACGCCCTTGTAGCCCATCATCAATTGCTCGGGCTTCAGATCCGTCGCCTTCAGCGCGGCCTGGATCTTGGCGGGATCGGTCGAGCCGGCGCGGTCGATCGCGTCGGCCAGCACGAAGAAGCCCTGCATCTGGCGGCCGACGGTGTCGTCCATCTCCTCGCCGCTCTTTTTCTTGTACATGTCGGCGATGATGGCGGACGGCGAGCCGGACGGACCCACCGCCCAGGACGAGCGATTGAAGACGCCCTGCGAAATCTTGCCGACCGCCTTGATGAAGGACGGATCGGAATAGCCTGCGTCGTCGGCGAGCAGCACGGGCGGCTTGTAGTCGAGCGACTGCATGGTCTTGGCGAACAGGATCGCGTCCGACGTGTAGCTGATCATGATGATGACGTCGGGCTTCTTCTCCTTGAGCTGGAGCACCTGACCCTGCAAATCGGTGGCGTTGACGGGATAGGCGACGTCAATTGCGATGGCCTGCCCCTTGTCCTTGAAGGCGGCGCTGATGGTGTTGGCGACAGAGGTGCCGTATTCGGTGTTGTCGTGAACCAGTGCGATTGCATCGGTCTTGGCACCCTGCGCCTTGATGTCGGCGAGGAAATCGACATAGGCCTTGGCGAAGTCGGTGGCGATCGGCGTGGTGCGGAAGAACCATTTGAAGCCGCGCTCGGTGAGATTGGCGGCGACCGACTCGGAGTTCAGGAAGGGAATGCCGTATTTCTCGGCGATCGCGCTCGAGGTCAGCGTGACGCCGGACTGATAGGAGCCGAACAAAGCGGCCACCTTGTCCTCCGTGATCAGACGCAGCGCCTGGTTCTGGCCTGTCGCCGGGTTGCCCTGGTTGTCCGCGAACACGATCTCGATCTTGGCGCCGCCGAGGCCGGCGAGGCCTGCGTTCTTCGCCAGCGGCAGATTGCCGAGTTCGGGATGGGCGTTGTTGATGATGTCCGTCGCGACCTCGAGCGCCGCCTTGGCATGCGCGCCGATCGAGGCGGTGCCGCCGGACATCGGCAGGATCGCGCCGATCTTGACGACCTTGTCCTGCGCTCGCGCGCCTGAAGCGAGCACAAGGGACATCGCAGCCGCGCAAAGCAGCCCGGTGACGTGCTTCAATCTCATGAAATCAGACCTCCCAAGGGGTTTCCCCAACCAGTTTCTTTTAGAAAGCTCGGCTAAGCGCCCGCCTCCGTTTGATTATGCCTGGTGATGAGAGGATGGCATGCCGGCCCGATACCGGCAAGGTGAAACGAATTGCCACGATGCATAAGCAAGCACCGCTTATAGGGTGGGTTAGCGCCAGCGTACCCACCCTACGAGGCTGCGCAGCGCGCGCTCACCCGACCACGTCGCTCGCCCTCAGCAGCGTCGTGAAGCCGCCATAGATCATGCGCTTGCCGTCAAACGGCATGCCGTCCAGCTTCAGCCGGGGGTCCGCCATCACCTTCTTGTTGACGGCGTCGCGAGTTTCCCGGTCGCGATAGATGATCCAGGAGAACACCACGATCTCGTCCTCCTTGGCCATCACCGCGCGCGGAAACGACGTGAGCTCACCATAGGGCACGTCGTCGCCTATGCATTCGACATAATCCAGCGCGCCGTGCTCCATCCAGATCGCGCAGGCCGTTTTCGCCAGCGCCTTGTAGGGCTCGATCTTGTCCTTCGGCACAGCCAGCACGAAACCATCGACATAGGGCATCACGGATCTCCTTGGGTTGCATGTCCAAGGACGATGCAGCGCGCGCCGATCCGACCGGGAAACGTGATTTTCCGATGAGGCAAACCGTCGCGCGCCGCTGCGGCGCGCCGCCGGAGCCTGAGATCCGGCCGCTCACGCCCCCGATTGGACCGCAAAACACACCTGCACCTCAGCGCTTGCCAGCCCACAGCCGAGCGGGTAGAAACCCTCCACGCCTGAGCCGTGATTTGCGCGATAAGCGCCGTCGGCCGCGGCCGGACAAGTCAACAAGTCATTGAATTTGTTCGGCTATTCCGTTGGGGAATGGTGTAACGGTAGCACAACAGACTCTGACTCTGTTTGTCTAGGTTCGAATCCTAGTTCCCCAGCCACTCCAGGTAAGCCGCTCACAAACAGACCGTCAGAGGTGGCGCTCTTCCTCGAGCGCCTTCATCCTATGCTTCTCGACAGGATGCGACGAGCGAGCTTCGCGCATACACGAAGCTTTGGCGGGACCGGCGCGACAGGCGCCAAGCCGCGATCCGGCCCAAGCCACTTCGAACGTTGCCAGACGGTCGACCTGGCTCCTAATCCAGCTTGATGTTTGCGGCTTCGATCACCTTCTTCCAGCGCGCGGTTTCCGCGGCGATGTAGGCCGCGAACGGTTCGGAATCCACCGCGACCGCGGCTGCGCCGAGTTCGGCCATCTTCTGCACTGTCTCCGGCTGCTGCATGAAGGCGCGGATCTCGGCGGAGAGCTTTTCGACGATCGGCTTCGGCGTCGCCGCGGGGACGAAGAAGCCGTGCCAGGCCACGGCCTCGAAGCCGGGCAGGAATTCGGCAACGGCGGGCATTTCCGGATCGAAGGCAGCGCGCTTGGGCGTTGCGGTCGCAAGCATCGCGAGTTGGCCGGTCTTCACCTGCGGCAGCAGCAGCGGCACGTTGTCGAAGGCGAGATCGATCTGGCCACTCAGCAGATCCGTCAGCATCTGGCTCGAGCCCTTGTAGGGCACGTGCACCATCTTGGTGCCGGTCATCTGCTGAAACAGTTCGCCGGCGAGATGCTGCGAGGTGCCCACGCCGGCCGAGCCGAACGAGACCTTGTCCGGGTTCGCCTTCAGAAAGGCGATCAGCTCCGGCACGGTGCGCGCCTTGATCTTGTCGGGGTTGACGACGAGAACGTTGGGCACGACGCTGATCTGGGCGACCGGCGCCAGATCCTTGTTCGGCTGGTAGCTGAGCTTCGGCCCGTAGAGCGTGGGGTTGATTGCGAGCGCGGACGTGCTGGCAAGCCCGAGCGTGATGCCGTCAGGCGCAGACTTCGCCAGCCGCGTCACGCCGAGGATCGAACCGGCGCCGCCGACATTCTCGACCACGAACGGCTTGCCGAACTTCATTTGCAGATGGTTCGAGACCATCCGCGCAAAAATGTCCGCGGTGCCGCCGGCAGCGAAGGGAACGATCACCGTCACCTGCTTGGACGGATAGCCGTCCTGGGACTTCGCCGGCGACGTCGCCAGCAGCACGGTTGAGGCAAGAACAAGCCACATCGATCTCATCGAAGTTTCCTCATTTCCTGTTGTTGATTGGCTGCCGCGCGCGTGCGCGGAGATAACTAGAACGCAACCTCGTACATGCTCAGGATCGCATCCCGTCCGAGGTCGCGCGGATTGTTGTCGAGCAGGCGGCGAATGGCGTGCGCCTCGTCGGCCATCGCGCCGAGATCGTCCCGGGGCACGCCGAGCGCAGACAACCGCATCTCGATGCCGAGATTCCTGCAGAACCCATAAGTCGCCTCGAAGGCAAGCTTCGCATCACTCTGCGCCGGCAGTCCGAGTGCCGCGAGCACCGCCGCCGTCTTCGCCTCGGCCGCCGGCATGTTGAACGCCAGCGTGTGCGGGAAGATCACCGCGCAGGCGAGCCCGTGCGCCACATGATGGCGCGTCCCGAGCGGATAGGCCACCGCATGGCCGGCGGTCGTGTTCACCGGCCCGAGGCAATAGCCGCCGTACAGCGAGGCCAGCGCCAGACCCGCGCGCGCCTCGCGATCCCCGCCGTCAGCGACCGCGCGCTTGAGATATTGGCCGACCAGCCGGGCGCCTTCGAGCGCGTAGAGATCGATCGCCGGATGCGCCTTGCGGCTGGTATAGGCCTCGGCGCAATGCGCAAGCGCATCGACACCGGTGGCCGCAGTGATCTCCTTCGGCACGGTCATCGTCAGGTCCGGATCGACGATGGCGATATCGGCGAGCATGAAGCGGCTCTGCACCGCCTGCTTGTTCCGGCTGACGGGATCGGTGACCAGTGCGCGGGTGCCAGCCTCGCTGCCGGTGCCCGACGTGGTCGGAATCTGCATCAGCGCCACGCTGCGGCCGGCCACCTTCTCCGGACCGACGATATCGGCAAAAGCCACCTCGGAGGTACAGAGCACAGCCACCAGCTTGGCGAGATCCATCGCACTGCCGCCGCCGAAGCCGATCACGAGATCGGGCTTGACCTCGCGCGCCATCGCCACGGCCTTGTCGAGATTGGGCAGGTCCGGCTCGGGCTTGACCTCGCCGAACACCTTCACTGCACCCGGCAGCGCCAGCCTGTCGACGCGGCGCGCGTTGAACGGGTCGGAGATCACGAGCGGTCGTTTGGCGCCGATGCGCTCGGCGAAGCGCGCCGCTGCGGTGATTGTGCCGCAACCGAATTCGAGGACGGCGGGGCGAAGAATTTCGATGGGCGTGAAGGCGTTGGTCATCGTGGGCTCGATCTCGTCACTTGGATGCGGAGGCGCCAGCGGCCAGCCGTTCGGCATAGTCGATGGCCTCGATCAAGCTGTGCTCGTTGGCGATGCCCTTGCCGGCGATGTCGAAGGCGGTGCCGTGATCGACTGAGGTGCGGATGATTGGCAGGCCCAGCGTGATGTTGACGCCGGAGAGCTCCTGCCAGCGGCCAGTCGCGGGATCGATCTGGAAGCCGAGCAGTTTGACCGGGATATGCCCCTGGTCGTGATACATCGCCACCGCGGCATCGTACTGACCGGCGCGCAGCTTGACGAAGATGGTGTCGCCGGGCACGGGACCGACGACGTCGAGGCCGTCAGCGACCGCTTTCGCAATCGTCGGCGCGGACACGTCGATGTCCTGGCGGCCGAACAGGCCGCCCTCGCCGGCGTGCGGATTGAGCGCGGCGATGGCGATCTTCGGCTTGGCGATGCCGAGCCGCAGCAGCGCATCGTTGGTGAGGTCGATGACCATGCGCAGGCGCTCCGGCGTCAGACGCTTCGGCACGTCCTCCAGCGCCACATGGGTCGAGACATGGCTGACGCGCATGTTGCCGTGGGCGAGCAGCATCACCGAGCCGCGCACCCCGGTGAGATGCGCCAGCATCTCGGTATGTCCAGGGAAATGATAGCCGGCCTTGTTGAGGGCTTCCTTGTTGAGCGGAGCCGTGACGATGGCCGCGGTCCGCCCCGCCTGCGTCAGGCGCACGCTCTGCTCGATCGCCTTGTAGGCGAAGCGTCCGCCGTCGGCGCTCAATACGCCGGGCTTGATCGGGTCGCCCTCGACGTCGGCCTGGAGGAAGCAGAGGTTCGGCCAGTCACGATCCTCAGCGCTCACTTCCGGGATCGCAATACCGGCACCGAGCGTGGCTTTTGCGCCATCGAGCGCCGCGCCACTGCCGATGATCAGCAGACGCAGATCGCCGGTTGCGATCCGGTCCTTCAGCCCGACGCAGGCCTTGATGATGATCTCCGGCCCGATCCCGGCCGGATCGCCCATGGTGATGGCAAGATGGCGAGAGGTCATGTCGGACTCTCCTTGTTGAGCAAATGATTGATGTGGAGCAGATCGCGCCAGAGCTCACTGGTGCCAAATGCGCCTGATTTCGAGATGACATCGACGCCGGCCCAGCGGCCGCCCTGCAAGATCGAGCGCGGCAATCCCGGCACGATACGTCCTGTCACCTGCAGCGCATGCGCGCCAAGGGCAACGCATGCGGCCTTCAAAGTCTCTCCGCCGGCAACGATCAGCGTGCCCGGCGGTTCAAGCGCTGCGATCAGCGCCGTCATCTCGCGAGCGATCCTCCGTGCCGCCTCGGCGCGGGTCAGACCGTCGGCGAGGGAGAACTTGACCAGCGCCACGCCGTCATCGGCCAGCTTGCGTTGGACGTGCGTCGTGCCCTCACCTTCCGCAAGCGCGACGGCGGCATCACCGCAGGCAGAAAGCTGGGAGGCGGTGGCAGCCTGATCGGAGCCGAACAGCCCCAGCACCGGCAGCTTCAACCGGCGCGGCGCATCGGCGCGATGGCTGCGGGCGAGCGCGCCGGCCAGCCCGCCGCTTCCGCACCAGAGCACAGGCCCGGGCATGCGCCGTCCCATTTCGACGACACGATCGAGCTCGATATCGCTCTCGGCATCAAAAACCTGAACGCCGCCTTGCGAGAGCGTATCGGCCCGGCCCTGCCGCGCTTCGATGCCCTCGAGTTGCAATTGGGTCAGGAGATTCTCTCCGACCCGATGCCAGTCGCCTTGCACCGTGCGCGCAAATTGCTGGCCACCCACGGTGCGGCGCCCCTGATAGTGGAAGGCAGGCGCGACCACGCACGACGCCCAATGGCCGCTACGCAGGCAGGCGCCGAGCTCGGCGGCCCATGCGCCGCGCAGCAGGCTATCCACCTTCTTGTAGGCGATGGTCGCCTCGCGGAGCAGCGGCGCCAGCCGTCCGACGATCTCGATGCTCTCGGCCTTCGACCGCTCGCGGCTGCCGCTGTCGATCGCGAGGCTTCCGGAATCCTGTGGAGCGGACGCTTCCGGCCAGGCGACGTTGAACGGTCCGCACAGGCCGACGAACTCTGCGGCGGTATCGAGCGCGCCGGTGAGATCGTCGGCAAGCAGGCGGACGCTTGTCATCGTCGCGTGCCTCCGACATTGAAGATCTTGCCGGGGTTCATCAGGCCCTTGGGATCGAGCAATTGCTTGATGCCGCGCATCAACTCGATATCGAGGGGATCGGCGACGCGGGCAAGCCGGCCACGATTGGTGATCCCGATGCCGTGTTCGGCACTGATCGCCCCGCCCTGCACTGCGGTCTCGTCGTCGACGATCTCGTTGATCTCAGCCACCAGCGCGGCTGTTGCGTCCGGATCCTGGCAACGCGCGCGGTCGATCAGGGCGATCACGTGGATATTGCCGTCGCCGATATGGCCGTGCATCACGACGCGCGCATGCGGCACCGCCGCGTTGATCCGGGCCTCGACATTGGTGACGAAGGCAGCCTGACGCTCCAGCGGCACCACACTGTCGTGCGACACGACATAGCCGCTGCGCTTGTTGCCTTCGGAGACGCCGTGCCTGACCGCCCAGATCGCCTTCGCCTGCGCGAGGTTGGACGCCAGGATGACGTCTTCGGCGAGCCCTGCCTCCATCGCGGCTGCGAGCACCGTGGCGAGCGGCTCATCGAGATCGACGCCCGCGAGCGTGTCGGTCAGCTCGACGATCAGGTACCACGGCGTCGTCAGCTCGAACGGGATCGTGACATGCGGCACGGTCTCCGCGATCACCTCGATCTGCGAGCGCGACATGATCTCGAGGCTGCCGAGCCGGTCGCCGACCGCACCGCGCAAGCGTTGCATGATCTCAAGCGCCTGCTCGACGCCCTGCAATTTGAGCAGCGCCAGTGCCGAGCTGCGCGGCGGCGAAAACAGTTTCAGCACGGCTGCGGTGACGATGCCGAGCGTCCCCTCTGCGCCGATTAAGAGCTGCTTGAGCGCGTAACCGGTGTTGTCTTTGCGGAGCGCACGCAGGCCGTTGAAAATTCTGCCGTCGGGCAGCACGACCTCCAGCCCGAGCACGAGATCGCGCGTCGGCCCGTAGCGGAGCACAGCCGTGCCGCCGGCATTGGTCGAGATGTTGCCGCCGATCTGGCAGGAGCCTTCGGCACCGAGGCTCAAAGGGAAGTAGCGATCCACGGCACGGGCCGCATTCTGCACCTCGGCGAGGATGCAGCCGGCCTCCACGGTGATGGTGTTGGCGAGCGGACTGACGTCGCGCACGGCCCGCATGCGGTCGAGCCGGATCACGACGTTGGCCGTACGCTCGTCCGGCGTCGCGGCGCCGCACATGCCGGTGTTGCCGCCTTGCGGTACGATCGCGAGCTGCTTTGCCGCGCAGAACTTGACGACGGCAGAAACCTCGGCGTTCGAGCCGGGCTTCACGACGGCGGCGGCGCGACCGTGATAGCGTCCGCGCCAGTCCACCACATAGGGCTCCTGGTCGGGTCCGGACGCGATGACGTGCTTGTCGCCGACGATGGCGGCGAGCCCGGTCAACGCATCACGGTAAGAGTCGGACATCGGATCGCCTCGGAGCGTCGCGCTAGACGACGGCGACGAATGCCGCCGCATCCGCGAGCAGCTCTTTCACCTGCCCCGGCGGCAAGGATTCCAGCGGCGGCCGCAGGCGCTGCCATGCGGCATGGCCGGTGCGTTCGGCCGTCAGCGCCTTCAACGACGCCATCTGCGGAAAACGCGAGACCAGTTCGCGCGCCTTGACGATGCGTGCCTGCGCCACCTTCAGCGCCGCGTCGTCGTCGCTGTCGCCAAAGTGCTTGTAGACATAGGCAAGGTCGCGCGCGATGAGATTGGAGGTCGCGGTGATGCAGCCCGCGCCACCCTTGCGCAGCAGCGGCAACAGCAACGGATCAGCTCCGACCAGGACCGAAAAGCCGGGGAAGCGTTCGACCATCGCGGTCATGTTGGCGAAGTCGCCGGAGGAATCCTTGATGCCGGTGAAGGTGGACGGATAAGCCGCGCGCAGCCGCTCGATCAAGGCATGCGAGATCGGCTGCGCCGACATTTGCGGGATATGATAGAGCACGATTTTGAGCCTGGCATCGCCGATGCGCTGCACGACTTCGCTGTAGGAGGCGAAGATGCCGTCATCGGTGACGCCCTTGTAATAGAACGGCGGCAGCATCACCACGGTATCGACGCCGACCGAGAGCGCGTGGCGCGTCAGCGCGATGGTCTCGCTCAGCGCGGCAACACCGGTGCCGGGCAGAAGTCGCTGCGGCGCGATGCCGGCGGCGACTACCGCCTCCAGCAGTGCGATCCGCTCGGCAGCCGATAAGGAGTTCGCCTCGCCTGTCGTGCCGAGCAACGCGATGCCGTCGCAGCCTTCGTCGAGCAGGTAGCGGCAATGCGCGACGAAACGCGCATGATCGGGGGCGAGCTCGGCGTCGAGCGGCGTCAGCGCGGCGGAGAACACGCCATGGGGGTGCAGTGATGATGTCGACAAACTTCCTCCGGGCGTCAAATCGCTGTTGTTCGGAATGCGAACTTTTGTTACTGGCTTGACCTGTCGTAAAATCAGCTTGCCGCCACGTCAAGGGCGACATGTCATGGCAAGGCATTAGAGCATGGCCAAGGTCGAAAAGAAGGCCGCAAAGCGCGCATCGCAAGCTAGCGCAAAGAATCCAAAGAATCACGTCGCCTCCGTCGGCAAGGCCTTCGCGGTGCTCAAGAGCTTCACCAGCGAGGCCTTCGAGCTGACCCTGAGTGAGATTGCCGCACGCGCCGATCTCGATCGCGGAACGGCGTTCCGGCTGATCCAGACCCTGGTCGAGGTCGGCTATGTCCAGGCGGTTCCGCAAAGCCGCCGGTTCCGGCTCGGGGTTGCCTGCCTCGACCTTGGCTACACCGTGCTGTCGCACGGTTCGTTGCGGCCGATCGTCGAGCCGCTGCTGCGCGATCTCGTACCTGATGTCGGCGATGCAGCATCGCTCGGGATCCTCGACGGCGGCGACGTGATTTATCTCGCGCGCATAGGCGCGGGCCTCGACCGGCACAAGATGGATCGCCGTCCGGGCACGCGCATTCCCGCCTACAGTGCCGCGCTCGGCCATGTCATGCTCGCGCATCTGGCACGGGACGAGCAGATCGCGCGACTGGAATTGCGGCCTCGCGTCAAGCTGTCGGAGCGCACGCTGACCGATCTCGATGCCTTGCTCGCGCGGCTCGATCAGGTGAAGAAGAAAGGCCATGCCGTCTCCGACGGCGAGAATGCCTATGGCCTGCGCACGCTGGCAACGCCGATCTTCGACGCCCAGGGTCTTGTGATCGGGGGATTGAGCGTCACCGTC
This sequence comes from Bradyrhizobium sp. LM2.9, assembly GCF_054056555.1. Classification (NCBI taxonomy): domain Bacteria; kingdom Pseudomonadati; phylum Pseudomonadota; class Alphaproteobacteria; order Hyphomicrobiales; family Nitrobacteraceae; genus Bradyrhizobium; species Bradyrhizobium sp. LM2.9. The sequence continues at coordinate 1,389,974 of NZ_JBSRYJ010000002.1, read as the reverse complement.
GATGCGATGCGCATGGACATGCCGACCTTCCGCGACCAGGCGCTGCCGAGGCTGATACAGGCGACGAAAGAGGTGCAGGACCTCGCGATCAAGTCGGGATTGACGAGATGAGTGACGTCAAGCCGGTGAGATGACGATGTGGTCGAAGTCGGCGGCGATCCGCGTGTTCGGAAAGATCCTAGTCGCCTCGGCCAATAGCTCTTCGTCCCGATAGCGCCCCGACATGTGATTCAGCACGAGTTGGCCGACGTTGTTCGCGGCAGCAAATGAAGCCGCCCCTGCGGCGGTGAGATGGCCATAGTCCCGCGCGGTCGAGGCGTCGCGATCGAGGAACGTCGCTTCGATCACCAGCACATCTGCGTCAGCGACGTATCGTGACAGCCCATCGGTGGTTTCGGTGTCGCCGATCACGACGAGTTTCTTGCCGCCGCTCGGCGACCCCAGGACGTCTTCGGGATCGATGGTTCGATCGGCGATCGCGACAGGCCGTCCTGCGGCCAACTCTCCGCGCAGCGGCCCATCCGGCACACCGAAAGCTGCGAGGCGATCGGGCTGAAGGTGGCGACGGGTGGGACCCTTGAAGGAGAAGCCAAAGCTGTCGGTGTCGCGGTGGCGGACCGGAAAGCAATCGACGGTGAAGTCGCCGGCATCGATGACCTGTCCTTCGGTCAGCGGCGCGAATTCCACCGGGATCGGCGCCCTGCCCGCGCCCCACAGGCCCGAGAGCATGCGGACGACGATGTCGAGCGTACCCTGCCCTGCATGGACGGTCATCACGTCGGAGTTCTGGCGTAACCCCAGCGTCGAGAACAGACCGGGGATGCCGAGCACGTGATCGAGATGGGCGTGCGTCAGCAGGATGCGGTCAAGCCGCCGAAAGCCGGCGCCGCTGCGCAGCAACTGGCGCTGCGTGCCCTCGCCGCAATCGACCAGGATGCGCTTGCCCGCTGCCTCGACCAGGAGGGCCGGATGGTTGCGCTCCGCCGACGGAACGCTGGCCGAGGTCCCAAGGAATGTCAGGGCGAACATGCTCGTCAGTGTCCAGGCTTCACCGCCCCCAATGCCACGCGAGCAGCAGCGCGTACAGGCCATCGATTCAGCATGGAGCGCCGTTCCCCACGGGAGCTCGATAAAAAAACGCGAAAACAACCCCATGCACAGTACAAATCAGCACAAATCATTGAAGAATTTCGCACCCCATTGCGCGACCCCCGCGAGCGAAGGCGGTTTGACTCGTCGGGCAAAACAGGCGCAGAATTGTACGATCCCAGATTATGAATCCGCAAGTCGCGCCGCCGCCATTGCCGGTTCGAAAGGCACGTCCGACCGCGACCATGTCCCGCCGACGGACGAGCAGATCTGGTTTCCGTTGCGCGGCCTCCTCATTCCATTCCCCAAATTGCATGTTCGATACCAGGATCGATTTGCAGCCGAACGAACATCGACACGGCGATGCGAGACAATGGAGATCGTGATGCAACCAGGACTGGCCGCAGATGCCACTGATTGGAACTACAGTTCGATCAGCACCCTGCTGAGCGCCAGGCGCGCAAGATTTCTGCGTCGGAGTTGCTCGCGCACACGATCGCGCGCATCGAGGCAGTGGACGGGCGGATCAATGCCGTCATCGTTTGTGATTTCGATCGCGCAAGAGACGCTGCGCGTGCCGCCGATGCCAACGGAAGACGCCGTGCGTCGGCCATTGAACGATTGGCCGCATGGGGGCCGACGCCGGCAGCAGGCTGAGCGGCCCGCCGCCGGTGTCAGCGGACGAGTGGCGCGTGCTGAGGGGATCTCCAGGACGAGGAAGTGTAACCCGCATCTCGCCCCGCTGTAGGCGGGGCAAGATGGTTGCTCCCGGAGCAACTCGCTCAGATGAGGAAGTCGGTCGGGTGCAGGCTGGCGGCGTGAACACCGTCCAGCGTGATGGTGTCGCTCGCCGACAGATGAATCACGGCATCGCCGGCGGTATCATCGCTGATCAGGCTCGACAGCGCCGTCCAGTCCGCAAACCCATAATCACCCACATTGATCAGGTCGTGCTCGGTCGCGGTGCTGCCGACCGCCTTGTTGCCTTGATCGAAGTCAGTGATGAGGTCATTACCGGATCCGGTGTTGAAGACGAAGGTGTCGCTGTTTCCTCCGCCCGAAAGCTCGTCATTGCCGGTGCCGCCGTTGAGGATATCCCTGCCGCCGGTGATCGAGCCCGGCGTCGCGGGGTTATAGACCTTCGCATCGCCATACAGGAAATCGTTGGTCGCTCCGCCGGTGAGGATATCGTTGCCGCCATCAGCATTGCCGGACATGGTCGGAGCATCGCCGTAGAGCGCTGGGTTCGTAAGCTGGAGGGTGTCAGGGCCACCGGTCTTGAGGGTGAGAATGTCATCTCCCCCTTGGGCATTGTCGGTCAGTGAGGTCGCCGAATCTCCGTACGCAAATCCGCCGGTCCAGACAATGTTGGCGCCGAAGGTGAAGGTGATGTTGTCGTTACCGCCAATGGCATCGCCGCTGATGGAGCCGATAGCATCGCCGCTGGCTATCGCTGAGCCCTCCATGGTGTTCAGACTGATGTCGAGCGTGTCATTGCCGCCCTGCGCCGTACCGCTCATGGAACCGCCGGCATCGCCGGCGTACACATTGTCGTAGTCTCGCCAACCCACCGCGCCGATGATGGTGTCACTGCCGCCGTGCGAACTGCCCGACATGTCGCCAGCGACATCGCCGAAAGCATGCACGTTGGTGTACATCGAGCCGTTCTCGACATCGATGGTGTCGTTGCCGCCCCTGGCGTCGTCGGTCATCGCCTGGGCGTCGCCGACCACGAGGGCGGCGTTCCAGCCATAGTTGAAATTGACCGTGAGCGTGTCGTTGCCGCCGTGGGACTGGCCATGTAGAGTCGTGTTGTCGTCGCCGAAGATCGTGACCTCTGCTTCGGGCTGGGTGATCGTTGCGGTCACGCTGTCGTTGCCGCCCCAGGTGTCGGTAGCGGTCGGAAAGTTGGGATCTCCGTTAACGGTTTCGATTTGACCAAACTGGTCGAGCAGGACGTCGATGGTGTCGTTCGGCAGATGTTGCATGGCGTAACTCCCAGTTCATTGTCGGAAGCGGGTTGACGCCGGCAAACTTCTTGCGCGACGCGCTGTGACCACGCTTCACCGTGACCAATCTACTTTCGATAGACGGCGGAAATTTGCAGGAATCCGGGATAGAGTTTGATTGCGATGGAGATTGGTGGAGCTCGTCGGCGTGCCGTCGCAATCCCGATGTCGCCCGGCGCTTTGCGGAGCAACACCGCCGCTTTTGATTCAACTTCGTCAGATGATGAAGTCGGTCGGATGCAGGCTCGCGGCATGGACGCCGTCGAGCGTGACCGAATCGTTGGCGGAGAGATGGATCACGGCATCGCCGGCGGCGTTGTCGCGGATCAGGCTCGACAGTGCGGTCCAGTCTGCAAAGCCGTAGTTCTGTACGTCGATCAAGTCATGTTCCACCGCCGTGCTGCCGATGGCCTTGTTGCCCTGATCGAAGTCGACGATCGTGTCGTTGCCGGAGCCGGTGTTGAAGGTGAAGAAGTCGCTGTTTCCCCCTCCCCACATCCGGTCGTCGCCGGCTCCGCCGTTCAGCGTATCGATGCCGCCGGTGATCGAGCCTGGTGTCGCCGGTTCATAGATTCGCGCGTCGCCATACATGAAATCGCGGCCCGCGCCGCCATTGAGGATGTCGTTGCCGCCATGGGAATTGCCCACCATGGTGGACGCATCGCCATACATCTGCGAAACGGCATTCGTGTACTGTCCGTCGAGCTTGGCGGTGAGCACATCGTCGCCGCCCTGGGCGAAATCCATCAGGGATTCCGCCGAATCCCCGAACAAGGTTCCGCCTGAGATGGCGCTGTCGCCGTTCAAGGTTATGGTCAAGTTGTCGTTGCCGCCATGCGCGAGACCCCTCAGGGAACCAATGGCGTCACCGCTTACAGTCGCCCCTCCGTCCATCGTGAGCACGCTGACATCGAGTATGTCGTTGCCGCCGCGCGAGGTGTCTATCATGGAACCGCCGGTGTCGCCGGCAAACAGGTTGGCGCCGCCGCGCCACGCGACCGAGCCGGTAATGTCGTCATTGCCGCCTTGCGCGTTGCCCGACATGTCGCCAGCGGCATCGCCGAAGGCCGAGACCGTCGTATAGACGGTGCGGCCGGCATCCGCGACGATGGTGTCATTGCCGCCCTTGGTGTCGTCGATCATCGCCTGGGTATCTCCCACCACGAGGGCGGTATTCCAGCCGCCACCGATGTCCGCGATGAGCGTGTCGTTTCCGCCTTGCGAGTGACCAAGCAACATCGTGTGGTCATCGCCGAAGATCGTGAGTTTTGCATTGAGCGCGGCGACCGTCGCCGTCACGGTGTCGTTGCCGCCCCAGACGTCCTTGGCTGCGGGAAAGCCGGGGTCTCCGTACACGGTCTTGATTTGACCAAACTGGTCGAGCAGGACGTCGAAGGTATCGTTCGGCAGATGCTGCATGGCGTAACTCCCATTTCATCGTCGGAAGCGGGCCCTGACGCCTGCAGAACTTCTTGCAAGACGCGTTGTTGACCACGCTTCACCGGGAGCAATCTACCTTTGGTAGATGGCAGAGATTTGCAGGAATTCGGGAGAGAGTTTGATCGCATGCGTGGAACCGCGGCGGCAATCTCGTCGAATTGCTCGAACGCGAATTCGGCGGCTTCGTCCCGCCACCACCGCTGCCTGCTACGCAATCCGCGAGATGAGTGAGGCCGCGACGCGGGCAGACATCACTTTCCGTCGGCCGACTGCGCTTCGACCGCCTGCACGGCGACACTCGCTACCTGCTGCAACGCCTCGCGGTCGGAGCCCGAAGACGCCATCACGCCCATGCCGACGGACACCGCCGAGACATAGCGCGCGAGCGCGGCAGGATCTGAGGTCGGCTTGAGGTCGCCTTCGGCCTTGGCGCGAACAAAACGGTCGCGGAGCTGGTCTTCGTTCTGGGCGCGACGGGTGGCGAGCTCGAAGGGGACGCTTTCTGATCCAGTGCCGCAGGCGATGCCGCCTTGCACAAGCAGGCAGCCCGGCGGATTGGCGGGATCGGTCTGCCTGTCGGCGATGCCCGTCAGCATCCGCTCGGCGACCTCGCGGGCGGTCGGCGCTGCCACCACCTCGTCCATCCAGACGCCGCGCAGTTTGGTGTAGCGGTCGAGCGCGGCTTTCAGCAGGCCCTCTTTGTTGCCGAAACAAGCGTAAAGGCTCGGAGGATTGATGCCCATGGCCTCGGTGAGCTGGGCAATCGTGGCGCCCTCATAGCCATGGCGCCAAAACACTTCCATCGCCTGGTCCAACGCCGTCTCGGCGTCGAATTCGCGGGGGCGTCCCATGCCCATGTGCCTGTTCTCCTCGGAATTCGCGGTCTGCCGGAGGCTAACGCCAAATCCTATCTAGTTGTTCTAGCTTTATTTTCCTGCCGTCTTCCAATTCTTGCGGTAGGCCGCTACAATTTTCTTAGTGAATGGTACATAAGTATCTTGCACTGCGGCATCCAGCTCCACATCTGTAGCGAACACTACATATCTGGAGCGCGCAAATGCATCCCTCCCAAAATTCTGCCCAAAATACCGTCCGCACCGGCCGTTTTCGCCGCCTCCTTGGCGGCGTCGCCATCGTGGGCGCCCTCGCCGTAGCCGGCTCGATCGCGACCGGCCACTACTTCCGTTCAGCCCAGGCGACGGCAACGGCCGCCGCGGCCGAGCAAGCCGTCTCCGTCACCGTCGCGATGATCGAGCCGCGGCAGACCGTGCTGTGGGACGACTTTTCCGGCCGTCTGGAGGCCATCAACCGCGTCGAGCTTCGCCCGCGTGTGGCAGGCGCGATCATGTCGACCAACTTCACCGAAGGCACGCTGGTGAAGGCCGGTGACATCCTGTTCAAGATCGACCCGGCGCCTTACGCAGCAGAGGTCGACAAGGCCAACGCGCAGCTCGAGGCGGCGAAAGCCCGCGTCGTGTTCACCCAGAGTGAGCTCGAGCGCGGCGCGCAGCTCGTCGGCAACGCCGTGGTCACGCGGCGCGACTACGACCAGCGTGAGAACGCCAACCGCGAAGCCATCGCCAACGTGAAGGCGGCTGAAGCAACGCTTCAGACCGCAAAGCTCAATCTCGACTACACCGAGGTGCGCGCCCCCGTGGATGGCCGCGTCGGCAAGATCGAAATCACCGTCGGCAATCTCGTCGCCGCCGGCACCGCCTCCCCGGTCCTGACCTCGCTGGTCTCGGTCAATCCGATCTACGCGTCGTTCGATGCGGATGAAGAGGTCGTGCTGCGTGCGCTGAACTCGATCGCGGATGCTTCCGGCCAGCGCGGCAAGCTCGACCAGATCCCGGTTGCGATGGCGACCTCGGGTGACTTGTCGGCGAAGGGCCACATCCAGCTCATCGACAACCAGGTCAACGGACCAGAGCGGCACTATCCGTGTCCGCGCGGTGTTTCAGAACGAGGACGGGCGTCTCATCCCCGGTCAGTTCGCCCGCGTGCGCATGGGCCAGCCGAAACAGCAGACGCTGGTGATGATCGACGAGCGCGCGATCGGCACCGACCAGGACAAGAAGTTCGTGATGGCGGTCGGCGACGACAGCCGTGCAGTCTACCGGCCGATCACGCTCGGCGGCTCCGTCGACGGCTTGCGTATCGTCACGGCGGGGCTGAAGACCGGCGACCGCATCATCGTCAACGGCCTGCAGCGCGTGCGGCCGGGTGCCCTGCTCAAGACGGAGATCGCGGCGATGGGTGCGCGCGGGCCGCAGCAGGCATCCAACCACAGCAACCAGGACGTCGTGCAGCGTTAGTGTTCTCCGTCATTCCGGAGCGCGCGGGCAGCGCGAACCGGAATGACGAAATCGTTGAACTACCAGGACATCAATTCTCAATTCCGGGTTCGCGGGCTTTGCCCGTGCCCCCTGGGATGACGGGAGAGTCGTCTCTCGCGCAGGGGCAAGGCCATGAATCTCTCAAAGTTCTTCATCGATCGTCCGATTTTCGCCGGCGTGCTGTCGGTCCTGATCTTCCTCGCCGGCCTGATCTCGCTGTTCGCGATGCCGATCTCGGAATACCCCGACGTCGTGCCGCCCTCGGTGCTGGTGCGTGCGACCTATCCCGGCGCCAATCCGAAGGTGATCGCGGAGACGGTAGCGACGCCAATCGAGGAGCAGATCAACGGCGTCGAGAACATGCTCTATATGTCGAGCCAGGCGACCACCGACGGCGCGATGACGCTGACGGTGACGTTTCGGCTCGGCACCGATCCTGACAAGGCGACGCAGCTGGTGCAGAACCGCGTGCAGCAGGCCGAGCCGCGCCTGCCCGCCGTGGTGCGCCAGCTCGGCATCACCACCAAGAAGTCATCGCCCGACCTCACCATGGTCGTGCATCTGCTGTCTCCGAACAACCGCTACGACATGACGTATTTGCGCAACTACGCCGTGCTCAACGTCAAGGACCGGCTGGCGCGGATCGACGGCGTCGGCGACGTCCAGCTCTACGGCGCCGGCGATTATTCGATGCGGATCTGGGTCGATCCGCAGAAGGCCGCCGAGCACGGCCTGACCGCAAGCGATATCGTCAAGTCGATCCAGGCGCAGAACGTCGAGGCCGCCGCCGGCGTGGTCGGCTCTTCCCCCAACGTCAAGGGCATCGACCTGCAACTCTCCGTCAACGCCGAAGGGCGGCTTGCGAACGAGGAGCAGTTCGGCGACATCGTGGTCAAGACCGGCACCCATGGCGAGGTGGTGCGGCTGCGCGACGTGGCGCGCATCGAGCTCGGCGCCTCCCAATACGGCCTGCGTTCACTGCTCGACAACAAGCAGGCGGTGGCGATCCCGATCTTCCAGGCGCCCGGCTCCAATGCGCTCGAGATTTCCGACCACGTTCGCGCCACCATGGCCGAGATCAAGAAGAACATGCCGGAAGGCGTGTCGTACCAGATCGTCTACGACCCCACCCAGTTCGTGCGCTCCTCGATCGAGGCTGTGATCCACACGCTGCTGGAGGCGATCGCGCTGGTGGTGCTGGTGGTGATCCTGTTCCTCCAGACCTGGCGCGCCTCGATCATTCCGCTGCTGGCGGTGCCCGTGTCGATCGTCGGCACCTTCGCGGTGATGCACGTGTTCGGGTTCTCCATCAACGCGCTCAGCCTGTTCGGCCTGGTGCTCGCGATCGGCATCGTCGTCGACGACGCCATCGTCGTGGTCGAAAACGTCGAGCGCAACATCGAGGGCGGATTGTCGCCGCGCGATGCGACCTATCAGGCGATGCGTGAGGTGTCCGGCCCGATCATCGCGATCGCGATGGTGCTGATCGCCGTGTTCGTGCCGCTCGCCTTCATCTCCGGCCTCACCGGGCAGTTCTACAAGCAGTTCGCGCTGACGATCGCGATCTCGACCGTGATCTCCGCGGTCAACTCGCTGACACTGTCGCCGGCGCTGTCGGCCTTGCTGCTTAGGGGTCACGACGAGCCTAAGGACCGGCTGACGATCATCATGGAAAAGGGCCTCGGCTGGTTCTTCCGCGGCTTCAACAAAGCGTTCACACGCTCGTCGGAGAATTACAGCGGCACCGTCACCAAAGTGATCTCAGGCAAGGCCGCCGTGATGGGCCTCTATGTGGTCCTGGTCGGCGTGACTGCCTTGCTATTCCAGCAGGTCCCGAGCGGCTTCGTGCCGGGTCAGGACAAGCAATATCTGGTCGGCTTCTCGCGTCTGCCTGATGGTGCAACGCTCGACCGCACCGAAGACGTGATCCGCAAGATGAGCGACATCGCCCTGACCCAGCCCGGTGTCGAGAGCTCGGTGGCATTCCCGGGCCTGTCGATCTCGGGCTTCACCAACTCCTCCAACGCCGGCATCGTGTTCTCGACGCTGAAGCCGTTCGAGGAGCGCAAAGGTGCATCGCTGAGCGGAAATGCAATCGCCGCCGACCTCAACAAGAAGTACGCCGGGATCCAGGAAGCCTTCATCGCCATGTTCCCGCCGCCGCCGGTCAACGGGCTCGGCACCATTGGCGGCTTCAAGCTGCAGATCGAGGATCGCGCCGGTCTCGGCTACGAGGCTCTGAACGAGGCGACCAACTCGTTCGTGGCCGCGATGCAGAAGGCGCCGGAGATCGCCGGTGTGTTCTCGAGCTTCCAGGTCAACGTGCCCCAGCTCTTCGCCGACATCGACCGCACCAAGGCGCTCCAGCTCGGCGTGCCCGTGACGGAGGTGTTCAACACGCTCCAGATCTACCTCGGTTCCTACTACGTCAACGACTTCAACAAGTTCGGCCGCACCTATTCGGTCTATGTCCAGGCCGATGCGCCGTTCCGCGCGCGGGCCGACGACATCAGGCAGCTGAAGGTGCGCTCGTCCTCCGGCGACATGGTGCCGCTGTCGGCGCTCATGACTATCCGCCAGAGCGCAGGCCCTGAACGCGCGATCCGCTACAACGGCTTCCTATCCTCCGACATCAACGCGGCGGCTGCGCCCGGATTCTCTTCCGGTCAGGCGCAGGAAGTCGCGACGCGGATTGCGGCGGAGACATTGCCGCCCGGCTTTGCCTTCGAATGGACCGACCTGACCTATCAGGAGTTCATCGCCGGCAATTCCGGCCTCTGGGTGTTCCCGCTGGCGATCCTGCTGGTGTTCCTGGTGCTGGCCGCGCTCTATGAGAGCCTGACCTTGCCGCTCTCGATCATCATGATCGTGCCGATGGGCCTGCTGGCCGCGATGTTCGGCGTCTGGATCTCCAAGGGCGACAACAACGTCTTCACCCAGATCGGCTTGATCGTGCTGGTGGGACTCTCGGCCAAGAACGCGATCCTGGTCGTCGAATTCGCGCGCGAGCTCGAATTCGCAGGCCGCACGCCGATCCGGGCTGCAATCGAGGCGAGTCGCTTACGACTGCGCCCGATCCTGATGACGTCGATGGCGTTCATCATGGGCGTCCTGCCACTGGTGCTCTCGACCGGCGCGGGCTCGGAGATGCGGCGTGCCATGGGCGTCGCCGTGTTCTCCGGGATGATCGGCGTTACCGTGTTCGGCCTGTTCCTGACACCGGTGTTCTACGTGCTGCTGCGGACCGTTACCGGCATGAAGCCGCTGACGCATCACGGCAGCGACACCAGCGCGTCGCCGGTGCAAACCGTCGGGCACTAGACCAGGGAAATCCCCGAGAGCAACAACAGCACGAGCACGGTCTTGCGAAAGACCGTCTCGTTGACCCTGTGGAAGGCGATCACGCCGAGCGCGGAACCTGCGAACAGCGCCGGCAGGCTGACCGCGAGGTCGACGAAGACTTTTGACGAGAGGCCCTGGTGTCCGACCAGCAGGACGATCGCGAAGAGCTGCATTACGGCGATAAACGGTTGCACCAGCCCGCGCTGCTCGCTCTTGGGCATGCCGCGCATGTCGCACCAGATCGTCGGGATCGCGCCGGGCATCGCGGTCAGCCCGCCGACCAGCCCTCCTCCAAACCCGATCAAAGCGACCCAATGCCGCCCGACCGCCGCGCCGGCCGTCACCAGTGTCGGCCGCAGCAGCATGTAAGCGGCATAGAGCGCGACGATGAGGCCGAAGCCGCGCCGGAGCAGATGCGTGTCCGCGGACTGCAACAGCGAGACCGCGATGGGAACGCCGATCAATCCGCCGACGATCAGCATCAGACTGCCCTCCCAGCGGATGTTGCGCCGAAGTGCCCACAGATTGGTGGCCTGCACGCCAATACTGCACGCCATCATCAGCGGCACGGCTTCGAGCGGCTGAAACACCCGAAGCAAAATGGCACCCGCCACCGCCGAGAAGGCAAAACCGGAGAGCCCGGAGACGAAGGCACCGGCGAACACGGCAACGCTGAGCAGCAACAGAGTGGTGACATCAGGCACAATGCACCCTCCGGTCAGTCGTAGGGAATTTGCGAGACAGGGACATCGGCGCTCTCGGTGCAAACGGCTGGCTCGAGTGGAATCGACGGATGCGCGTAAGCGCAAGATCGCTCCAGCACCGCGAGGCCGACCAGTTGGAGAGCGACGAGCGCCGCGGTCAGCGCGATCGCGACGATGCTGACGTTACGCACGCTCGAGTTCGGGGTGGCCGGTCGTGCGCTCGCGCGGATCAACTCCGTTGGCATTTTCAAAAATATCCTCTTCACGGGAGACGGGAATAATTTCATTCAAACACGGCGCTTCGTGCGGCTGCTGCAGCAGGTGGCGATAGCGCCATAACACGCGCTGCGCGTCGATTTCGCGCTGCGCGCGGAATGCCTCGCCTATGCGGGCGACAATATCGCGAAACCTGCTTGTCAGAATTGGTGACGCCGTTCGCATGACACTCTCCTCTCAACCTGCACGCGAGGTTGACGGAATTTCACTCCCGCTTGCAGTGAGTTGCTTCACACAAATGTCTGATACGTCGAACAACAGATCGTGTGACCTCTAGTAGAAGACAACGCAAAAACTCGCGTCATTCGATCGAACGACGCGCGATAACTTTCTAATGATGCTTCTGATTGAACCTATTGCGAGCTGCGGCGACTCGCCTGCGCCTTGAGCGCGTCTCAGTGCACGAGCGGATTGGAGAATCCAGCTGCGAGCTTGACGAGATCGGCCTGACGGGAAACGCCGGTCTTGGCGAACACGCGATGCAGATGTGTCTTCACCGTCGTCTCCGCGATGCCGAGCGCAACCGCCGTCTCCGGGACACCGCCGACATCGACGATCGACTGCAGGACCCTGAGTTCTGCAGGAGTAAGTTCGAAGGTGCGGTCGATGAGGCCGGCAGATGAGCGGCCGTCGAGTTCCGCTTTCCAGATGAACAAGGCGCCCACGGCGGAACTGCGCTCAGCCGCACCTTCGCGCAGCAGCGACGGCAGCGCCATGACGTGCGCGACATAGTAGGAACCGTCATGCGACATCAGCGGAATTTTCCGCCCCGCAGAGGCCGCCAACGCGACCTCGCCCGTGTCACGGAAGATATCGCGCAGGGCCGAATTTACAGCGGGGGATCTCGCCACCAGCCGGCCCGCGATAGACCGCAGGACATCATCGACACCAAGGATCGTCTCCGCGGCCGGATTGCTATGGACGATATGACACGCCGAATCGAGCAGGATCACGCCGGCATTCAACTGGTCCACGACGTCGGCGAGCGCGATCGCGCGCTGCTGCTTCCGCTCGATCGCCCGGTTGATAAGCAGCGCCCGGCTCGCATGCGGAACCAGGAACTGGATCCGCGCCCGCTGCTCGGCGTCGAGCATCTCCCTGCCCGGGATCACGGTCATCAGCATCGGACACGGCGACTTCGACTGCTCCAGCACCACGTTCGCGACATCGATGCAGCCCTGGGGGCGCAGCCATTCCTGATAGAAGCGGCCGCGGCGGTATTCGTCGAAATCCACGAGATCGGGAATGTTGCGCACCTCGCCATAGCGCGGAAGCCGCGCAAGCGGGTCGTATTGAGCGTAGGTCTCGGCATAGAGCCGAATGTAGTGCGGATCGACCCCGCAGTAATAATGCGTCGCGCCTGATTTGCTGACCGGGTCCTTTGAAATCAGACCGCAGGCCTGGCTGCCGATGAAGGCATTGAGCTTGACAACGACATCGCTCCACAACTCCGGATTGAGACCGGCATCATAGATGGTCTCGATCAACTCGGACGGTTTTGGAGGTCGGGGCATCGGAACAGCCAATGGTGACACATGGAGATGGCGAAATGCTCTTCGTGCCCGCCGGCCATTGTGAGTCTATCACGGGAGCGAAAGGTTCAACCCTGAAGGCACAATTGGCAGCTTAGTTGACGAGCGGCTTGGAGAACCCCGCCGCAAGCTTGACGAGATCGGCCTGACGCGAAACGCCCGTCTTGGCGAACACGCGATGCAGATGCGTCTTCGCCGTCGTTTCTGCGATACCGAGCGCAACCGCCGTCTCCGGGATGCCACCGACCTCGACGATCGACAGGAACACGCGCAGCTCGGCCGGCGTGAGATCGAACGTCCGCGCGACCAGTTCGCCATAGGACTGTCCGCCAAACGACACCTTGCGCAGCAGCAGCGCGCCGACGGCATCGACCACCCGCTCGCTGCCGTCCCGCAGCACGGACGACAGCGGCAGGATGTGCGCAACGTAGCGCTCGCCGCCAGGTGAAAGCAGCGGAAACGCATGGTCCGTTGCAGCCAGCAGCGCAATTTCATTGCGGGTCGCGAACGCTTCCCGCAGCGTCCGGTTGGCCTCCGCACTGCTGGTCACGAGTTGCCCGGCAACGGATCGAACCAGATCGTCGGCCGCGAGCAAGGCGCGCCCCGCGGAATTCGCGTGCACCACCCGGCAGAACGCATCGAGCAGAAAGACGCCGCAGGCAAGATTGTCCAGGACCTCCGCGAACGCGGTCGCCAGCGTCAGTTGCGAGGTCATGGCGCGGTTGATCAGCGACGCGCGGCTGGCGTGCGGCACGATCAGCGTGAGCCGCTGCTTCATCACCGGATCCACCATCCGGCGGCCCGACAGCACCGTCATCATCACCGGGCAACTCGCATTCGAATTCTCGAGCACGACGTTGGCCGCATCGCTGCAGCCCTGCGGCTTCATCCATTCCTGGTAAAAGCGCCCTCTCCGATATACGTCGAAATTGACGAGATCGGGAATGCTGGCGATCTGGCCGTGCGGAGGCAGGACCGTGAGCGGATCGAACTTCGAATGCGTCTCGGAATAGAGCTGGATGTAGTGTGGGTCCGCTCCGCAATAATAGTGCGTGACGCCGAACTTGCTGATCGAATCTTTGGAAAACAACCCGCAGGCCTGCCCGCCGACGAAGTCGCGGATGCCGGTGACGACGTTATTCCACAGCGAGGGATCGAGCCCGGCATCGTAGATGGCCTCGACCAGTTCGGCTAATTTCCGCGGTCCGTGCATGGCTATAAATGGCCTGAGCGATCAATATCACCAAGCGTACCACAGCCCAAACATGCGGCATCCTCCGATCGGAGGACGCGCCGGCCGGGCGGATGGATGGAGCCCGGCCGGCGGGCGTCGCGCTCAAGCCGCCGGGGCTAATGCCGGCTCAGAACGCGACGCGAACGCCACCTTTCGCGGTGCCGGTGCGGCTCTGGTCGGACATCATCATGCCCTCGACCGCGCCGGCTTCGGCCAGACGTATTGATGTTGATGGCTCCGTTGAAGTTGACGAAGGTCGGTAGCGCGACGGAGTTCAACGATGACACCTTCGTGTTCGGCGCGACGAGATTGACATTGATGGTCGCATTTGACTTGGACGGAGGCGACCGGACCCCGGCTCACAACGAACAGAATCCGTTTCGTCAGCCACTGCTGCACAGTTGCGACACTGCCGCCAAAGGCACTACGCTTGGTCCCAGCCGGCCTTCTCCGCATTCTCCGACCAGACCGCGGCGCGGTAGATCTCGCGCCCGCTATTGTCCCCTGACGCAGATCCAGGCGTCGCGATCGCGCAGATCGTCGCGCCACACAAAGAGATGGCTTGCCATCTCGTTGGCCACCACGAATGTTGTTTCGGCGCATTCGAACACCATGCCGCTAGGGTCGATTTTCACGATATTGCCGACCAGAAGGTCGAAGAAAAAACGGCGCATTCAACACTCCGGCTGCCGACGCCGCGCGCAACGCTGCATCATGATCTACTCCGCGCGCCAGAACACGTAGTCGGCCGAATACGGCGCGCTGCGATAAGCCCCGGCCTGTTCGCAAGAACCGCGCACCATGTGTGGTGATGCGCTGAAATCAGTCGCGCGCGGTCACGGCATGTCGCCGCTCCTGACGTCGCTGGGCGTAGCGCCATAAGTTCGACGGAAGCAGCGGTTGAAATAAGAGAGATCCCCGAAGCCGACATCGTAGGCGATCGAGCTCACCGTCCGCTCGGCATATCCGGGTTCCCGCAGCATGCGATGGGCGCGCTTGACGCGCTGGTCGATCAGGAAGGAGGAGAACGTCTTGCCGTCGGCCTCGAAAAGGCGCTGGAGATAGCGCGGCGTCACGCCGAGCTCCTGTGCAACCGTGGCCACCGACAGGTCCTGCCGCCAGCAATTGTTGGAGATGGAGACCTTCGCCTTCTGGAGTCGAGCCCCCTTGACGCCGCGCCGTCCGGCCAGTTCACGCGTCTCATGGGGCGCACCGAGCACGAGCGCCAGAAGATCGTGCAGATGTCCGACCCCCAGCTGCCGCAGATTGGGCGTCGCGAAGACTTTCTCCCGCACCAGCGTCACCGCGTAGTCGACCAGCAATCGAAGCCCCGTCGAGCTCCCCGGCATGACACGCATCACGACATCATCGACGTCCACGATCATCGGCGCCAGCACACGTCTCGGCACACGCAGCGAGAAGCAGCTGCCCAGCGACACCCGCTCGAACGTGGTGACGTCCTCCGCGCTGGTCAGGACCGCCTCTCCTGGGTGAAGGTTCAAATCGTGTCCTCGCTCGGATATCCCAAGCACGCCGGATCGATTCACGATCAGGGCGAAGCTGTCGTCGCCATCGGCCACGAGCTGCTTGGTGCGGATGACTCGCGCTCCGCACAATCCTCCGATCAACAGCTGGGCTTCCGGCAAGACGTGAGACGTGAAGCTCGCCGCGGCCGGCTTTCCGTCCCTTGCCTCGACCTCCGCCTTCAACACCCCGCGGCAGTAAAAATCGCGAAGTAGCGGGATGCGCTCGTTTTCGGGAATATCGTTGGTTGAAACATCGAGAACGGAAAAATCAAATTGGCTCACTGCAATCCCTCCCAACCGACGAGCAGGTCCGGCCACACGCTGTCGTTTCCTCACACGCGCGTTCGATGCCGTCGCGCGGCGCTTGCTGCTCGTCACTTTTATGGAGCGCGATATACGAAAGTATCAGATGGCGCGCGTCCTGCATTCGGAGGACCCGCGAGCCTGACTCATCACAATGGATTGAGATCGCTGCGCGTAACAACGAAGCGTGTGAAATGGATCACACGGCGTCTTCACCGCCGTTCGTTCGCCGCGCGAACGGAACGGCAAAGCCGGCTGCGATCTTGACCAGATCAGCCTGCCTGCCTGCGCCTGTCTTTTCGAACAGGCGGCCGAGATGTGTCTTCACCGTCGTCTCGGCGATGCCGAGCTTTGCCGCAATGTCGGGAACTCCGCCAATCTCGACGATGGCCATCAGCACGCGCAGTTCGGACGGCGTCAGCCTGAAGGCCACTGCGATCGCATCGGCTGCGAGCCATGGCGTCGTCGAGGCCTTTTGAACGAAGAGCGCCGTGGCGGCAACATCTCGCGATAGACTGCGATCCCGCTTCAGGGGAAAAGCTTGGAGCAGATAGTGCTGTCCATCGACCGACGTCGCAAGCTCGATCTGTCGGCGAGCAGCGGAAAGAATTTCGCTGTCTGCATCGATTTCGCACAGGCTGCGGAATATTTTGTCGGCCTGGGTGTTGCGGGCCACGATCCGGTCGCCGACGAGTGCCAGCAGATTGGCATCGGCGAACAGCCGGCGGCATGCTGCGTTGGCGTGCATGACCCGTCCGTCTGCGTCGAGCAGGCAAACCGCCGTGCTCAACCCGTCGAGGACATCGGCAAGGTCGTCTACGGTATGCGAGCGCGCCCTGATCTGCCGGCCCATGATTCTGGAACGCTGAAGGTGCGGGGCAAGCAGCCGCATACGCTCACGCATCGGCTCGTCGACTGTTCCGCGGGACCGGTGGCGCAACACCTGCAGGATCGTGGTGCGCGCGGCCGACTTTTCGAGCGCCACGGCTGCAAGGTCTATCGCTCCTTGCGGCTCCACCCACTCGCGGTAGAAGCTCGTTGCCATAAAATCCGCATGAGGCATGACGTCGGTCACGCCGATCGTCTGCTCGGCCGCGAGCGTGAGATGACGATCAATCAGGGGGTCGAGCTCGACATATCGGTCGCGATAAAGCTGACGGAAGCGGGATTCGGTCCCGAAATGCTGATGAATCTCGATCGAGAGCCCGGCTGAATCCCTGGAGAGGATGGTCGCGGCACACCCGCCAACGTAATGGGAGACCTGTTCCAGCGCCCCGCTGCGCAGCGCGGGCTCGACTGCCGCGTCGTAGATCTCGCCGAGCAGAGACGAGAACCGATTTGCCTGGAGGATCGTCATCGGCCGGACGACGCAATCTGCGTGTTGCCTGCGCGCGCGCGAGAGAGCGAGAACCGGGAACTGGCGGAGGAGACGCGCCGGTCAATCGCCGCCTTCGACGATGGGAAAACATTGCAACAAAATGCTGGAATATCGAACATCGTCCTTGCGTAACGTCAACCGCAGGATGCGGCTTGGACGTTTTCGCCAAAGACTAGGATAAATGCGAACAGCGGGCGGACTGTGTGCGATGAGTCACGCGCCGGCGCGCACCGCAAGATTTTGTCGCGGCCGATCCTGCTGGCTCCGGCAATTACTTCCGATTCTCCTCGCAGAATTTCAGCGCCGCCAGCGCTTCGCCGGCCCGCGGGATCTGCATCTCGATGCTGTCGTCGTCATCGTCCTCAAAATCGACCGAGAGGCGCTTTGCCTTCGAGAGCCGGTCCATCATCGACTGATCGTATTCGAAGATGCCGCGCACGGTGGTCTTGTCCATGACCTCCCACTTCGCCTTCTTCATGATATCGGCGTCATCGGTGCCGACGTCGGCCCGGAGTATCTCGCCGACCTTGTCCCACTCCCAGCCGTCGTAGATCATCACCATCACGATGGCCTTCTCGGAATAGGTGATCACGATGACGTAGTCGCGATTCTCGTCTTCCTTGTCCTTGTAGCCGCGGCTCGCATTGCAATGCGCGTCCTGCGTACGCTTTTCGATGTTCCAGTCGCCGACCTTGGATTGTTGCGCCTGCACCGGCCTTGCGGTCAAAGCGACCGCGCTCAAGGCGCCGGCCAGCACCCCGGCGGCGAGAAGGAATCGTTTCATGTCAGCCTCCAGCCTGTTCCCGGGCCAAGATGACCACCTCTGCCGACGGCTCGCAAGGGGTTCAGGCGCCTGTGTAGAGTGCGGCCCGTGCCCTACTCCCGACGCGGCACGATCGCGATCGGGGTAAAGGTGTAAACTTCCTCGCCGTTCTGGTTGAACATCGTCCATTTCACCAGCGCGATGCCCTGCGGCTTGGATTTCGACGGCGTCAGGCTCATGACCTCGCCGACCAGATGCAGGCGGTCATCGGGGCGCACCGGGATGGTCCAGCGCAGCCCGTCGACGCCCGCTCCGATCAGCGGATGCAGGCCGAAGGGGCGGGTCTGGATCGCGAGGTTCATGGCAATCGCGGCGGTGTGCCATCCCGAGGCGGCGAGGCCCTTGAACAGGGTCTCCTTGGCGGCCTCGTGGTCGAGGTGCATCGGCTGCGGATCGAACTCAGCCGCGAAACGCTTGATGTCGGCCTCGGTGACGTGAAATTCAGGGGATTTGAACTGCATTCCGATGGTGAGATCGTCGAACCACTCGACCCGCGCCATGATTTCGCCTCGCAATGTGATGCGCCGCTTCCGCGGCTAACAGGATTGAGGAAGAGCGGGATGTAGCGGCTCCGAAACGCACAAACCAGCCAAGGGGGGCCCACGAAACCCGTTTCCCGATACGACGAAACACGCCTGAAACAGATAGCCGGTTATTTAATGGTCAAAATCATACAGGGACGGCCGCCATGCAATTCTTACTCGACCTGATCTGGGATTATTCCTGCTGTCAGCACCTCGTCGCCCTGCCGCCGCAGGAGGACGAGCTATGATCGAGCTGATCTCGGCCCTGCTCGCCCTTTGCAGCGCCGGCGTTTTTGCCGCGCACGCGCTGGATGCCTATCGCACGACGCATTACTGAGCGGTTCGCCTTCCCGGCGCTAGAACGGCCGGCGGTAAAAGTGCTCCGAATGCGTTGCCGGCGGAAACCTGTTGGCGAGCGCCAATGCGCCCCTCTCGTCCGTCTCGAGCGCGATCTTCTGTGCGAGCATCACGTCCCCGGGGACGAGGAAGCCCGACGGGATGAAGCACCACCCCATCGTCGCAATTCCGGCCTCGTCGATCTCATGGACATTGGCGGCCGTGCCATAATGGATGCGATAGGTCTTACCGGTATCGCAGCCGACGACATCGAAATACCGGTATTGCTCGAACTGAGCGCGCTGCGCCGGTGACAGCCATTCGGCCATAAGCCGGCGGCCGCGGGCATCCGGCGTGTTCTCGCCGAAGAAACGCCGATAGAGTTCGCGTAGGGCATGCAGACGCGCACGCGCCGGCCCGCGGAGCCAGACTGCCGCGATCATGAGCAGCTCAAATCAACCGCCGACCAGGCGGGGATAGAACAGCGTTTCCTGCACGGCCGGGTCGAACGATCGGATTCGGGTGACTTCGCCGGGTCCGGTTCGCAGCGCGGCGGTGAAGCCTGCTCCGGTCAGCTCCCGAAAGCGCCGTTCGGCTCGCGCCAACGCTTCGGCATTGCCAGGATCAAACTCGTGGCGCGTGTCGCCAGTCTGGTCCATCACGATCTGGGTCGCCATGTTGAGTCTCCTCATGCCCAGCCCCGAACTGATCAAAGCAAACGTCGTGCTGTCGGTTCCTGATGGCAACAACTTTCTCGTGCTGGCGCATCACGGCTTGCTGAGCTGCTCAACGCGCGGCGGCTGCTCCTCCTCCCTCGTCGATCTGCCGTCCCATCAGGGCGATCGCCTTCTGATAGACGCCGGCAGCATTCCAGGCCTCGATGGCGACGAAATTCGCCTCACCCGGCTGGTAACCGGCTCCTGCGCGCCAGCCGTGCGCCTTGAGAAAATTTGCCGTCGAGTTCAGCGCATTGGCGGCAACTTCGAGATTGCCGGTGCCATAGGCCAGGATATTCTTGGGCATGAACTGGGTCTGGCCGACTTCGCCGTGCATCGAGCCGCGGGTTGCCCCGGTCAACGTCCCGCGATCGATCAGCTTCAGCGCCGAATAGAGCTGGTCGGTGAAGAATTCGGGACGGCGGCAGTCATAGGCGAGCGTCGCGATCGAGGAGAGCATGTTCTGGTTGCCGCGCTGGCTGCCGAAGCCGGTCTCCATGCCCCAAATCGCGATCAGCGGGCCCGGCGGGACGCCATAGCGCTGCTGGATCGAGGCGAACAAGGCGGCTTGCGATTGCTTGAGCTGGCGCCCCTTGGCAACGATGGTGGTGGCGCCGCGCTTGGCGAGGAACTGGTCGAGCGTCAGCGCGAAACTGCGCTGGCCGCGGTCGGCCGCGATGGTGGCACTGGCGTAATTGGTCTGCATCAATGCCGAGAGCGCGGTCTGGCCGACACCCTTGCCTTGCGCCTCCGCGCTGAACTCGCGCTTCCAGGCCTCAAAACCCGCCGACGAACTGCCGCATTGCGCGGCCTCGGCCACAGGCGCCAGCGAGAGAAGCAGCGCGGTAGCACCGATCACCGCCTTTGCAACGGTCCTGCCCTTGATCATTCCTCGTTCCTCTCACTTACGCTGCGCGACCCGGCTCGCGCGGACGCATGATCCTACGTCGGCCCTGATCGTCAAGCCCTAGAAGGGGCAACCGGTGCCGGCAAGGCCCTTTGACACCCGGGTGACCGCCTACCCCTGGCCGTTGTGACCGAGCAGGAAATCCACCATGATGCTCTGGTGCTGCTCGTACATGTCCGTGCCGGTTCCTGTCACGCCGCCAAGCTCTCGGGCCGCCGCGATGAAGGGCGAAACTTCCGGCTTGGTGATCACGCAGCCGCAATAGGCCGATGGCGCAAGCCGCGTGACATCGACCGGCAGCGGGTCGCCGTCCGTCATCCCGGCCGGTGTCGCATTGGCGACGAAGTCGAAGCCCGCGGGATCCGCGGTGCCGACCCGCACAGACGCCTTGCCGAGCCCGTTGAGCCGGCCGATCAACGCGTCGCGGCGCTCAGTTGCGCTGTCATGAATTGCGAGTTCGCTCACGCCGGACTCGACCAGCGCAAGTGCAATCGCCGACCCGGCGCCGCCGGCACCGACGAGAAGTGCCCGCATCCCCTTCGGATCGATCCCCTTCGCCCGCGCCGCTCCGACGAAGCCGAGACCGTCCACCATGTCGCCGTGCCAAGAACCGTCGGCGCGCCGGCGCATCAGGTTTACGGTGTGCAGGAAATGTGCGCGCTCCGTCGCACTCACGCAGGCCTCGTAGCAGGAAAATTTGTGCGGGATGGTCACGACGATGCCGTCGAGATTTTTCAGCCGCGTTGCCACGGAGAGGAAATCGGACAAATCCGCTGGTGCGACCTGAACCGGCACGAGAATGCCGTCGTGCCCCCCTGCGGCGAAGGCGGCGCTGACGCCTGCGGGCGAGCGCACCTGCGCAATGGGATCGCCGACAATGACATAGAGCCGCGTCGCGCCAGATGGTGCCGGGATCATGCCGTTCGAGCCGGAACCGTGGAGCGGTCCGCCTCTCCGGCAATTCCTTGGGTCAATTCCAACCCTGCCAAACTGCCCTCCTTGCGCCACTTGTCGAGTAGCCGCAAGAACGCCACCGGCCCGCGCCAATACTGGCTGTTTCTCGCGGCGATCGGATCGAACACGCCTTCATTGTTGTAATAGCCGGGCGTGCACTCCGCGAGATAGGCCTGGCGGCCGAGCGCGGCTTTGACGACCTCGTCGACCCAGGCATTCTCGGCGTCCAGCGTCGGCTCCAGCGTCCGGGCTTTGCGCTTGTGCGCCTCGGCGATCACATAGGCGATGTGCTTCGACTGCTCGTCGATGATGTGCGGGAAGTTGGCGCTCTGGCCGGCCTGCACCGTGACGATCTGGAAGCAGTTCGGGAAGCCGCGGCTGTAGAAGCCGTGCAGCGTCTTGACGCCGTCGCGCCAGCGCGCGGACAGGCTCACACCGTCGCGTCCATACACCTCAAAGCCCATGCGGCGGGCGTAGTCGGTGCCGACCTCGAAGCCGCTGGCATAGACCAGGCAGTCGAGCTCATAGGCCTTGCCGTCGACCACGACGCCATTCTCGGTGATGCGCTCGACGCCCTGCCCCCTGGTGTCGACGAGATGCACGTTGGGGCGATTGAAGGTGTCGAGATATTCGTCGTGGAAACACGGCCGCTTGCAGAACGCCTTGTACCAGGGCTTTAACGCCGAAGCAGTCGCCTCGTCCTTGACGATCGCATCGACGCGCGCCCGGATCTCTTCCATCTTGCGATAGTCGGCCTGCTCGATGACCTTGAGCGCCTGCTCGATCGAGGTCACCGGCTGCTTCTGCCGGCGCGGCGCCAGCAATATCTCGCCGAGCAGGCCGGTCCAGCCGTCCTGCACCAGATCCTGTTCGAACGGCTCGCCGGAGATCACCGCGGTGAAATTGTCCATGCGCTCGCGCTGCCAGCCAGGCTTGAGCCCCTGCGCCCAGCTCTGCTCCGTCGGACGGTCGCCGCGCACCCCGATCGCAGACGGCGTACGCTGGAAGACGTAGAGCTCTTTGGCGGAGCGGCCGAGATGCGGCACGCATTGCACGGCGGTGGCGCCGGTGCCGATGATGCCGACGCGTTTGTCGCCAAGTCCGGTCAGACCACCTTCGGCCGAGCCGCCGGTGTAGCCATAGTCCCAGCGGCTGGTGTGGAAGCTGTGTCCCCTGAAGCTTTCTATACCCGGAATGCCAGGCAGCTTCGGACGGCTCAGGGGGCCGCCGGCAAGGATGACGAAGCGCGCGCGGATGCGATCACCGCGATCGGTCTCGACCAACCAGCGCCCCTCCTGCTCCTGCCATTCCATGCGCGCGATGACAGTCTGAAACAGCGCCCGCCCATAGAGACCGAAGTGACGGCCGATGCGGCGCGAATGTTCGTAGATCTCGGGAGCCCGCGCATATTTGCGCACAGGCATGTAGCCGGTCTCTTCCAGCAGCGGCAGGTAGATGTAGCTCTCGGTATCGCAGGCCGCACCGGGGTAACGATTCCAGTACCAGGTGCCGCCGAAATCGGCGGCCTTTTCAACAGATCCGGAAATCATCGATGCCGGCCGCGCGCAGTCGCGCGCCGCAAAGCAGGCCGCCGAAGCCACCGCCGACGACGAGCACCTCGGTCTCTTCGCTGACAGCCTCGCGCGCAAATCCGGAATCGGCCCAGGGATCGTCGAGATAGCGCCCGAACTCGCGGGTCACCTCGACATATTGCGCTTTGCCCTCGGTGCGCAGGCGGCGATCGCGCTCGTCGCGATAGCGCGCACGGAGTGCGGCAACGTCGATTGTAGATTCGCCGGCTGCACCGGTCTTGTGTCTTTCCGCTGACATCCATTTCCTCCCCGGCGGACACTGCTTCGCCGGCAGCTCGCATCACTTAGCCCTGAAAAAGTGACGCATGCAATCACGTCCCTCGCTTTTTGCGTGAACGTCGCGTGGCGTTCCGCTAACCTCGAGCGCACATCACACGTACGCCATGCAACGACATGGCGGTCCGGAGGAACGATGCAGGGATTGATGATGGACATGCCGCTTCTGATCAGCGGCCTGATCCAGTATGCCGCGGATTATCACGGCGAGGCCGAGGTCGTCGCGCGCGAGATCGAGGGCGACATCCATCGCTACACCTATGCGGACGCCCATCCGCGCATCAAGCGCATGGCGCTGGCCTTGAAGCGGCTCGGCATGAAGGCCGGCGACCGCGTCGGCACGCTGGCGTGGAATACGCACCGTCACTTCGAGATGTTCTACGCCGCGCCGGGCATGGGCTATGTGCTGCACACCGTCAACCCGCGGCTGTTTCCCGAACAGCTCGTCTACATCGTCAATCACGCCGAGGACCGGCTGCTGTTCATCGACCGCGCTACGCTGCCGATCGTGGAGGCGATCGCGCCGCAGCTCGACTCGATCGAAGCCTATGTCGTGATGTCCTCGCGCGAGCGAATGCCGGAAACCAAGCTTGCCAACGTCCATTGCTACGAGGAGCTTCTGGGACGAGAGAACGACGCCGGCTTCGCCTGGCCGGAGTTCGACGAAAAAATCGGCATCCACGATCTGTTACACCTCGGGCACGACGGGCAATCCGAAGGGCGTGATCTATTCGCACCGCGCCGCGATCCTGCAGACCATGACCTGCTCCAGCTTCGACTTCCTGCCGGGCCATGTCGAAGGCGTGCGCGAGGTGATGATGCCGATGGCGCCGCTGTTCCACGGCAACGGCTGGAACATGCCGTTCACCGCGCCCTATACCGGATCGAAACTGGTGCTGCCTGGTCGCAATTACGAGCCGGACAAGCTCTACGAGCTGCTCGAAGGCGAGAAGGTGACGCTGTCGGCGGGCGTGCCGAGCTTCTGGCTGATCCTGCTCGACTGGCTCGGACGCACCGGCAACAGATTCTCGACATTGCGCGCAACGCTGTCGTCAGGCTCGGCGCCGCCGCGCGCCATGGTCGAGAAGCTCAAGCGCGACTACGACGTCGACTACATCCAGGCCTGGGGCATGACCGAGGCCCTGGGCTGCTCGATGCCGGGCCTGCGGCCGGGCTCCGAGCATCTCGGCGACAAGGAGAAATTTGACCGCCGCCAGGTGTCGGGTCGCGCCTGCTTCGGCACCGCGCTGCGCATCGTCGACGACGGTGGCACCGAGCTGCCGCGCGATGGCAAGAGTGTCGGCCATCTGCGCGCGCGGGGACCGTGGGTTGCCTCCGGCTACATGAAGCTCGACGAAGGCCTCGACAGCGACGGCTGGCTGATCACCGGCGACATGGCGGTGATCGATCCACAGGGCCACGTCACGCTGACCGACCGCTCCAAGGACGTGATCAAGTCCGGCGGCGAATGGATCTCATCGATCCAGCTCGAGGATGTCGCCTTGTCTCACCCCGATGTGTTGCAAGCCGCCGTGGTCGCGATCAACCACCAGAAATGGCAGGAGCGGCCTCTGCTCCTCGTCGTCCGCAAGAAGGGCGCGACCGTCGACGGCAAGGCTTTGCTCGATCACATGCGTCCGAAGATCGCGAGCTGGTGGATGCCTGACGCCGTCGAGTTCATGGACGAATTCCCGATGACCGGCACCGGCAAAGTACTCAAATCGGCGCTGCGCGAAAAATTCAGGGAATACCGCGTCGCATGACCTGACGCGCGATCGTGCGCGGACCCTTTCCGTGCGTGATCGTCTTCATCTTTTGGTGAATTCGGGGGCGATATATCGAGATGTCGCTAGCCCCTTATCGAGGACACCATGGCGTTTTCCGGATCGCCTACTTCCATGCGCAGTTCCGGCGCACCAATCCGCTGCCCTACAAGGAGGTCTACACCATCCTCGAAGGCATCAGCGGCCGCGGCCACTATGTTCGGACCTACATGGCCTGGGGCGTCAACAACAACGGCTGGTGGGGCGAAGGCGAGATCAAATTCTTCGTCGACGGCGACGGCGAATTCCCGACCATCTGCGGCACCGGCACCGAGGACTATATTTGCGGCGCCTATAATTTCGATCCCTATGTCGCGCATTCCGGCCAGGGGCCCGCGCAGCAATCGCGCTACCAGGAATTCACCACGCCCTATGCCGGCCTGCCGCAGGTGATCCGCCCCGACGGTGTCTACAAATCGCAGCAGCGGTTCGGCATGTACCGCTGGCACATCCCCGATCCCGTGCGCTTCCGCTCAGATCTGCGCGTGACGATCCAGGCGCTGGGCTGGCTGCCCGGCATCAAGAAGGCAAAGTATCTTCCGTTGCAGGACGACATCGCCTCGGTCGCGTTCTGGTATCAGACGCTTCCGCCCGCGCCGTTCCCGGAGCGGCCCGATCCTATCTCGAAATCGGCTAGCCGCCCTTCCCTGCGCTCGCAGGAGCAGCGCCACCCGGACGTCATGTCAATCGTCCGGGTGGCGTTCGCGTTACGGCTCTTCAGCGCCGGCCTACTTCGCGTTACGGCTCTTCAGCGCCGGCCTACCAGGAATACTGGAGACCGACTCGCCCAAGTGTCCGCACGTCGCTCCACGACTGCGCCGGGAGCGCCACGCCACTCTCCGTCGCCGTCCGGTTAGACGTCGACGTCAAGCTGCCGCGATCGAGACCGAACGCGATGCCCATGGTCAGTGACAGGTTTCCCTGGATCCTGATCATTCCAACGACACCGGCGGCATGCTGGCCGTCGAACACTGCCCAGTGCGTCGAGATCGCGTAGTTGGTCCCGGCGGGCAAGAACGGATTGACAAGCGAAGTTGCCATCGCCGTTCCCGTCGCTGCACGGGTTATCTGGCGTGCAAGATCGAACTGGCTCTGCACGGCCTGCTGCGCGTTCGTACAGGTGTCGGTCCCCGGTATGTAGAAAAAGCCGGCACCGTAGATTGAGCAGACCTTTTCGTACTCGACCGCAGCATGGCCCAGCGTCGGGATCGCCAGAACCAGGGCCGCGGCCGCGAGAATCGCGCGCAGGTGACGTCCGAAAGCGCATCGCGCCGCCTTCATTTGCTTCCACATGGTTGTCTCCCATCAATGACGGTGGCGCTGCTCAGTAACGAGCGACGATGACATCGCCGTTGAAGCGGTAGTTCACGCCGAGCTTCAAAAGGTGAAGGTCGTGATCGACATTCTGGGTGCTGATCCGTGTCGTCAGTGCGATCGCAGCCGGACCGAAATACAGGTAGTTGTATTCCGCGCGCGCCGAGAGATTGTTCGTCAGCGCGAATTCAAGACCCATGCCGCCGATCAAACCGGTTCGCTGGTGATTTATGTCGACCGGGAAAGGCGTGCCGGTAAAGGCCTGGTAGTCGACATTGGCCCACGCAACGCCGCCCTTGACGTAAGCCAGCAAGCCGTCGAATGCGTAGCCGACGCGGCCCGTGCCCGTCGCCAGCGCATGATACGCCACGGCAAGGCCGGAGGTGATGACCGCGGGATCGGCGGGGCGGCTACCCTTGATCGATGCCCAGGAGAGATCGAGCTCGGCGCCGACCACGAGGTTGTCGAACTGCCAGTTGGCGCCGACCTGCGCACCTGCGATCGCGCCGCGCGTGTCCATCGTGAAGCGGTCCTGCGCGAAAGCGAAGCTCGGATCGACAAGGCGGCTGCTACCCACGCCATAGCCGCCGTGAACACCAATGTAGAAGCCGTTCCAGAGCGGCACCGGAGCGACGACCGGAACCTTCACGGTCATATCGGCTGCCATTGCGGAGGTTGCGGTGAGCGAAATGGTTGCGAGCAGCGGCGTGACAGCAGCAGCGCAGGAGAGGAAACGGCGCGCCGATCGCAGGATGGAGATTGTCATGGGATGATCTTTCAAAATACTGGAATGAATTATCGGATGAGATTTCGGGTGCGTCACCAGGCGTACATAAAGCCCGCGCGGCCGAGGCCACGGACGTCACTCCACGATTGCGCGGGGATCGCCGTGCCGAATTCCGTCTGCGTCCGGTTCGAGCTGGACGTGAGGCTTCCCTTGTCCAGGCCAAGCGAGAAGCCGCCCGAGAACACGAAATTGCCCGAGACCCGCACCAGGCCGGAGAAGCCTGCGGCGTGCTGGCCGTCATAGGTCGCCCAGTGGGTCGAGACCGCGTAGGTCGTGCCGGACGGAAGCCACGGCGCGACCAGCGATGCAGCCATCGCCGTGCCAGTCGACGCGCGGGTCTGCGCACGCGCGAGGTCGAACTGGTTCGTCACGGCCTGGTTGGCGTTCGTGCAGGTGTCGGTGCCCGGAATGTAGTAGAAGCCGGCGCCGTACAACGAGCAGATCTTGACGTACTCGACCGGAGCAGCGTGGCTCGGTGCGGCGACCATGGCGGTGAGGCCGGCGGCAGCGACGGCGGCAGTGATTGTCCGGGCGGCGCGGCGCACAACGAGCCGGCGGTTCATGGATATGGTTGACATGATGTTCTCCAAATTTCTGCTGAATGCTGTTTCGATGCGGGGGAATTAGCGCGTGAGGCCGCCGTCGCCGTTGAAGCGCACGTTGATGCCGGCCTTCACCACCTGGACGAAATGCTTGATTTCAGACGTCGTGTCCGGGCTCACCCAGTGGAGCGTTTCGGTGGGGGAAAAAGATCGCGTTGTATTCGACCTTGGCGGAGACGTTGCGCAGGAAGGACACTTCCAGGCCGACGCCGCCGACCGCACCGAACAGTTCCCGGTTGTAGTTGGTGAGCTCAGCCGTGAACCTCGACGAGAGCTCCATGCGGGCATAGGCGGCGCCGCCCTTCGCGTAGGCGAGCCATTGGCCCGATGCGTAGCCGACGCGCCCCGTCGCGGTCGCGAGCCCGGTGTAGCCGACGCCGTTGTTGGTGCTCGCCGTGATGAGGGGCGAGGTGCTGGTGTTGCCCTTCACGAAAGACCAGGAGCCGTCGATCTCGGCGCCGAGGACGTAGTTGCCCTGCTGCCAGTTGTAGCCGAACTGTCCGCCAGCGAGCGGCCCGTTGTAATAGGCAAAGAACGGATTGTTGGCGGGGCTGTTGTTGGGATCGCGAAACTCCGACTTGCCCCATCCCCAGCCGCCGTGGACGCCGGCATAGAAGCCGGTCCAGGAGACAATTGGTGCAGGCAGCGGACCGCCGGCAAGAGCAGGTGAAGTGAATGCCGCGCTCGCCGCTACAATTGCGGCTGCGAGTCCACGTCGGCGAGTTACGAAACGTCCTGAATGTGGGGGCATGTCGATGTCCATTCCTTATCTAGAGTTTTAGTTGATCTATTTAAGTATATCTATTTTAAGTTGTGCTCCGGGTTGCAGCTTTAGGGTTAAGCTCCGATCGTTTTTGAACGCACGGGACCGGCGATCACGCTCGCTGCGGATCGACGGACAGACGTTCCTGGTTGCGGGAAGAGCCCGGGCGCAGCCTAGGACAATGCGCTCCGCGGCCTGTCGATTAGCGAACTAAGGGCGAGCGATCCGCAACGATGCGCTTCCGAAGTCCCCTTGTATTGTCATGATTTCAGCCCCCCGTTTTAATTGAGGCCGATCTTAGGCACAGCGCTTTGAATTGCCAGTATCGTGTGAGCAACAGTTGCGGTTTGTTGCTTGTTATTGTCCTGCTCGCTTCTCAATCGCTGCACGACGCAAGACGGCCTGTGAACGGCCGTTAACATCGCAACGCACCATGTCGACCCTGACCCAAGTTACGGCTGGCCAGCTGATGACGATGCAGCGCCGTGCCGCGCGATCGTCGGCGCGATTCGAATCCAGCCTGCCCTCCGAACGCAGGCGCTGATCTATCCACAGGAGGCCCAGATGCTCTACCCGATGTCGCCCAAAGTCGTCGAGCTCAAGCGCAAGCTCGAAAGTTTCATGGACCGGCACATCTATCCGAACGAGGAGCGCTTCTATCGCGAGGCGGAAGAACTCGGGCCGTGGAAGGTCTATCCGGTTGTCGAGGAACTGAAGCCGCTGGCGCGCGCCGAAGCTCTCTGGAACCTGTTCCTGCCGGAATCCAGTCACGGCGCGGGCCTGACCAATCTCGAATATGCCCCGCTCTGCGAGGTCATGGGCCGCTCGCATCTCGCGCCGGAAGTGTTCAACTGTTCGGCGCCCGACACCGGCAACATGGAGGTGCTGGAGCGCTACGGCACGGAGAAGGACAAGGAGCGCTGGCTGAAGCCGCTGCTCGCAGGCGAAATCCGCTCCTGCTTCGCCATGACCGAGCCTGCGGTCGCCTCATCCGATGCGACCAACATCGAGAGTTCGATCGTCCGCGACGGCGACCATTACGTCATCAACGGCCGCAAATGGTACACGACCAACGCGACCGACCCGCGCTGCAAGATCTGCATCTTCATGGGCAAGACCGATCCTGACAATGCAGACCGCCACAAGCAGCAATCCATGATCCTGGTGCCGATGGAGACATCAGGCGTCGAGATCAAGCGTGCCCTGCCCGTGTTCGGCTTCTACGGCGTGCCCGACCGTGCCTCCGAGGTCGTCTTCACCAATGTGCGGGTTCCCAAGGAAAACATGCTGCTCGGCGAGGGCCGCGGTTTCGAGATCGCGCAGGGACGCCTCGGCCCCGGCCGCATCCACCATTGCATGCGGCTGATCGGGCTCTCCGAACGCACGCTGGAAAAGATGTGCCGCCGGGTGCGCAGTCGCGTCGCCTTCGGCAAGCCGGTTTCCGAGCAGACAGTGACGCAGGAGCGCATCGCAGAAGCCCGCATCATGATCGAGCAGGCCCGGCTGCTGACGCTCAACGCCGCCTATGCGATGGACATCGTCGGCAACAAGGTGGCGAAAGCCGAGATCGCGATGATCAAGGTCGCCGTGCCCAACATGGCCTGCCAGATCATCGACTGGGCGATCCAGGCGCACGGCGGCGGCGGCACGTCGAACGATTTTGGATTGACGCAGGCCTATGCGACCGCGCGCTTGCTGCGCCTCGCCGACGGCCCCGACGAGGTCCATCGCAATCAGATCGCACGGTTCGAACTGAAGAAATATTCGAACGCTTGAATCGAGCGATGGCAATCGCGCCTAGTTCAGCACCTCCACCGTCGCCGAGCGTCCCGCGACCAGCGACATATTCTCAGGCACCGGATCCAGCGCGATGCGTACCGGCACGCGCTGGGCGAGGCGGACCCAGCTGAAGGTCGGGTTGACGTTCGCAAGCAGGCTTGCCCCCTCAGCACGGTCGCGGTCCTCGATGCCGGCGGCGATGCTCTCGACACGGCCTGGCAGCATGACCTTCTCGCCCATCAGGCGGACCTGGACCTTGTCGCCGATACGAATGCGCGCAAGTTTTGTCTCCTCGAAGTAGCCTTCCACATGCAGCGTGTCGGTGTCGACGAGTGCCATCACGCCTTTCCCGGCCGTCACGTAAGCGCCGGGACGCAAATCCATGTTGGTGATCACGCCATTCACGGAGGCGTGGACTTCGCTGCGATCGAGGTTGAGCTGGGCGACCGCGCGGTCGGCGACGGCCGCATCGAACGCCGCCTTGGCCTGGAGCTGGGTGGCCAGCACCTGCTCCTGCTTCTGCTGCGACACGGCGTCGGTCGTCAACGCGTTGTAGCGCTTCAGATCGGCATTGGCCTGGTCGAGCGTCGCCTGATGACCGGCCACCGATGCATCGGCTTGCCGCAACGCCAGCGCAAAACGTTCACGGTCGATCCGGAACAACACGTCGCCGCGATGAACCTTCTGGTTGTCCTTCACCAGCACTTCGGTCACGAAGCCCGACACATCGGGCGCGACCTGCACCACATCGGCACGCACGCGGCCGTCGCGGGTCCACGGCTGCTCCATATAATAGACCCAGAGCTCACGGCCGACAGCGAGTGCCGCGACGATGGCAAGCGCGGTGAGTGCGAGGCGACCGAGCCAGGCAAAATTCCCCTTCATGGCAAAAACTCCGAGAGATAGACGACGACGCCGAGAAGGCAGACGAAGATCGCGAAATCGAACAGCGCGCGGTGCCAAACCAGCCGATAAAGATCGAAGCGCTGCATGAGCCGGCGAAGCACGGCGCTCAATGCATAGGCGATGATGATCCACAACAGCAGCGCCGGCACGAGCACGCCGTAAATGTCGATCTGATATCTCATGCCGCAACACTCTCGCCTGCGCGCGGCCGATAGGCCGGTGCGTCCGGAAACAGGCCGCGGCGGATGCCGACGAGGCCGATCAGGGCATCCTCGCGCGCTGTTTCGTTGGGATCCTTCACCGCCCGGGCCAGCGCCCGATCGACACTGGTCAAGAGTTCGACCGGCATTCCATCGCCCGCATATTTGCGGCAGGCGATGGCGAGCTGGTCGAGCATGTCGTCGATGACGGAAATGGTCGATGCCGCGAGGCCATAGCGAGCGCGTCGCAGGTCGATGATGTTGATTCCGATGCGAAGCTGGACCAGGCTGTCGGCATCGCGGCGATCGCTCTCCGAGAGATAAGCGATGCGTTGCACCAACAACCCGAGCCGGTGCAGCATGAGGCCGGCAAACTCCGCCCGGTCGCGCTTGCCGCGGCGCTCGGCAGCGACCGCGAGCGTCGTCCAGTTCGAAAGCACCAGGCGATTGGCGATCCACTCGGCCCCCACCCCACGTGCGATGCGCGTCACGACTTCGGCGATGGCCACGCCGACGAAGAAGGCGACCGCCGAATTGGCGTAAGACGCGAAATCCGCGCTGTAGGTCGATTGCAGCGCCAGCAGCGTCGCCGTGTTGGCCGCGAGCGCCATGCCGGTACCGGCTGTCGCCGGCCGCGCAATCAGGAAGCCGTAGAGCAAGAAGGTCGGCGCGAGCGCGGCGACAAGCACCTCAATATGAGAAATCGCAGGCACCAGCGCGAACAAATAGACCGCGACGACCACAATGGCGACCAGCGACCACAGGCCGAAGCTACGGATGAAGCGTGCGGGCTCGTCCTGCGCGGCGAAGAAGGAACACGCGACCGCAGCCATCATCGGCGCCGACGCACCGTCGGGCCAGCCGGTCCCGATCCAGAACGCGCAGCAGATCAGGATGGCCGTGGCCGCACCGGCCGCCGACCACAAAGCAAGGCCGCGGTCGCGATGACGCACGGGCGCGGCGCCGGCCTCGGAATGAAAGGCCAAATCGAGGGTTGAAACATTGCTGCCTTCGGCAATCGCCTCGGTCAACGCACGGCAGTCGCGTGATAGGTCGACCAGGTCGCGCAGCCGCGACAGCAGGCTCGTGGTGATGATCCGCTCCCAGGACGCCTTGTCATCGAGCACCGCCTGCCGCTCCGCGATGACGGCGCGGATCCGCTCGGCCGGCTGCCGTGCGCTGAGGTCGCTCGTGATCCATTGCGCCAGATCCTGCAGCAGCCGCTTCAGCTCCGGCTGCCGGCGCAGTGCCTCCTCACCTAACGCGGCCAGCCGATCCTCGAGCGAGGCGATCACCGGCAACAGCATCAGCATGCGCAAGCGGATTTCACCGAGGCCACTCACCGCATTGCGATCGGTCAGCCGGTCATAGGCAAGGTGGGTGGAGAGCGTGTCGATCTCGACGATGTCGGTTGCGAGCTTGAGGCGCCTGGGGCGGCGGGATTCGCTGGTGCCCTCGCGCAACAGCACGGTCTGGCTGAGACGGCGCGCATCAGACAGCCAGAGATCGACACGGCTCGCAACCGCAGGTGCAACGCTGCGGGGGAAGATGATGGTGGAGACGAGGCTGGCGCAGATGATGCCGAGCGAAATCTCTTCGACCCGAGATACCGCCGTGTCAAAGATGGCGCCGGGCTCGGACACAGCGGGAAAGCCGATCAGCGCGACCGTGTAGCCGGCCAGCATGAAGACATAGCTGCGCGGCGTGCCGTCGAGCAGCGACAGATAAAGGCAGAGCCCGACCCAGAGCGCGATCGCAAGGCACAGAAGCTCGGGCGCATTGATCAGGTTCGGCACCAACGCCACCGTCATGATCGCGCCGACCAGCGTGCCCATCACCCGGAAGAATGCCTTCGAGCTGGTCGCACCCGCCAGCGGCTGCGAGGTGATGTAGACGGTGGCCATCGCCCAGTAGGGCCGCGGCAAGTCCATCGCCAGCGCGATAACGAGCGCCAGGATCGACGCGGCAAACGTCTTCAACGCGAAAATGAGGTTCCGCGTGGCGGACCAGGAACGGCTCGTCTGCGCGCATGACTATTTCGCCTCTGGAAACGTCTTTGGAAGTGCCTTGGCTTCCTGCAGGCGACTGGCCCGCTGCTCGATGCGCTGAAGAGTCTCGAAGGTTATCGCAAGTTCCTCGGGCCCGACATCCCTGAGGAGGCTGGCCCGAACGCGCCGCAGGATGCGGTTGGTCTCCTCGACCTTGGCATCGCCCGCCTTGGTCAGATGTAGCGTTTTGGCACGGCGGTCGGTCGGGTCTTCCCGTCGCTCAACCAGCCCCTCGGCCTGGAGCAGGTCGATCAGCCGGACCAGCGACGGCCTCTCGATACCGAGCTCGTCGGCGAGCACACCCTGCCGGACGTTCGCGCCCTGGCGCGACAAAACCAGCAGCGGGATAGCCGTCGCATAGGACAGGCCGTGATCGGACAACGCCTGATCCGACTCGCGCCGCCAGATCCGGCCAAGGCGCGTGACGAGCCGGCCGATTTCGGCGTGGATATGAGCCTGCGAAGGAGCCATGCAAATTAGATAGGACGCGAACTATTAGCCTGCAACTATATAGCCGCGCATATTCCAACAGATCACCCAAAAGCGAACGAGGACAACCCAGATGGGACCGGGTTCCGCGACGGACGGAACTGGCCGGCATTCGCTACGCCTGGCGCATGCTCGGCCTGCTCATCGTACGCTGACGGCGGAATTGTCGTGCAGCACGGCGATCAACCGTCAGGGCATGATCATGGGCCTCAATCAGTCGCTGATGTCAGGCGCCAATATCAGCGCCCCACTAATTAGCGGCGCGCTGATCGGCCATCGGCTCTTCGTCTCGTGGGCGATGGCAATGGCTGCGATCGCGGCAATCGGCGTGGCGCTGGCCGGCCAACTCCTCGACACGCCGCGGACGCGCTAGCGCCCTCGCCTCAGTTCACCGCATACACATCAGGATCAAAACTGGAGCTCGGCTTCTTGAAGGAGCTGCGCAGGGCCGGTGACATCGGGACGTTGTAGTTGAGGCCGCTCGGCGGCGTCGGCGATTGCAGCCACTTCTTGTAGAGGACCTCGATCTCCGGGCTCGCGTACAGCTCCGCAGTCGCGCGGTCGGCGAGCGCCTTGAACGGCGCGTCCTCCCGCCGCAGCATGATCCCGTAAGGCTCCGGCTTCGAGAACGTCTCCTCGCTGATCATGAACAGCTGCGGCTCCTTCGAGCGCGCGATCGCGACTGCGAGCTGCACGTCGTCGAGCGCGTAGGCCTGCGCGCGGTCGGTTTCCAGCAACAGGAAGGCCTCGGCCTGGTCCTTGGCCGGCATCACGTTGATGCCGAGATTGCGCTCGGTGTTGACCTTGGCGAGCTGCGTCAAATTGACCGAGCCGGCCACTGCCGTCACCGCCTTGCCCTTGAGATCGTCGATGGTGTTGATCTTCGCGGCTTTCTTGGCCGCAAATCGCGTTGCGCTGAGGAAGTGCGTATTGGTGAAGGCGACCTGCTTCTGCCGATCGGCGTTGTTGGTGGTGGCCGAGCAATGCAGATCGAGCGTGCCGTTGACCATCAGCGGAATCCGGTTCGACGACGTCACGGCGAGAGTGTCGACCGCGATATCGGGCATGCCGAGCTGCTTCTTCACGGCGTCGACGATCTTCAGGCAGATGTCCATGGCGAAGCCGACCGGCCTCTGGTTTCCGTCCAGATAGCTGAACGGGACCGAGGCCTCCTGATAACCCAGCGTGATCTTCCTGGTCTCCTTGACCTTCTGGAGCGTACCCGTGAGGTCTTCGGCTGAGGCGGCAGTCGCAAGGCATGTGAGGGCCAGGACAACGGTGGGTAAACGCATCGGGGGCTCCTAAAGAAACTTGCGCGTCCATGCCGGGCGCAGCAATCGCAAGGTTGATAGCGCAGGCGCGCGCCAGCCGCCAGCGGCCGTTTGTCTCCGTGAAATCGGGTCGGCTCGAGCGCCGGGACGGCTCTTACGCGTCGATGCCACGCTGGATCAAGATGCGCTCGGCGCTATCATTCCAGACGTCCATCTTGGTGATCTTGCCGTTCCGCACCACAAAGCGGTCCACGTAGCGGTTGCCCTCGAAGGCGGTCCCATCCTTCCATTCGCCGTAGAGCGTGCCGACGCTATAGACCACGGTCTCGCCGTCGCCGGGGCAGACGTCGAACCGGTCCATCTTCTTCTTGACCCAACGGTAACGCTTGGCGTTGAAGGAGGTCGGGCCGCGCGGATGATCGAACTCGCGCCCGCCGGTAAAGGTGATCACCGTGCCCGGCGCCATGTAGGCCGCCGCGGCATCCGGATCGGGGATCATGGATGCGGTGAGATAGGCTTCCACGATCGCGGCATCGGACAATGGATCGGCTTCAGCTCTTGCGGCAACGGACATGGCTCATTCTCCCAGGGTTTGCGCAACACTAACCCCCCGCCCGGGAAACACGTGCATATATTTTGAACATTTCCCTCGCTACACTGCGGACAATCTGGAGCCGCCGATCCTGGTCGATTGCTCTAAATTCCTTCCGCAAGAGCCATGACCACGCAATCAGCATTTGACCTGATTTTTCGCAACGTCGTGTTGCGCGGTGCTGCCAGCCCCGTGGATATCGGCGTCACGCGCGGCCGCATCACCGCCATCGAACCGACACTCGCCTGCGAGGCCATCGAGGTCGATGTCGCCGGGCGCCTCGCCCTGCCCGGCTTCGTCGACAGCCATATCCATCTCGACAAGGCCTGCCTGCTCGGCCGCTGCGATCATAATCACGGCAGCGTCTCGGAAGCGATCCGCGCCGTTGCCGGGATGAAGAAGGACTTTACGGTCGAGGACGTTTATGCACGCGGCGCCAGGGTGCTGGAACGCGCCATCGTGCACGGCACGACGCGCATGCGAACCCATGTCGAGATCGATCCGCGCATCGGCTTGCGCGGCTTCGAGGCGGTCAAGTCGCTCAAGCGCGACTATGCCTGGGCAATCGACCTTTCGCTCTGTGTGTTTCCGCAGGAAGGCCTCACCAACGATCCCGGCAGCGAAGGGCTGCTGATCCAGGCGCTCCGCGACGCCGGCGAGGTGATCGGTGGCTGCCCCTACACGGACACCGACCCGAACGCGCATCTCGCACGCATCTTCGATCTTGCCGAAGCGTTCGACGTCGACGTCGATCTCCATCTCGATTTCGATCTCGATCCCTCCTGGTGGCATCTCGACGAGGTCTGCCGGCAGACCGAGCGGCGCAACTACGGGGGGCGCGTGGCGATCGGCCATGCGACGAAACTCTCCGCACTGCCACCGGAGCGGCTGAAGGCCGCCACAGCGCAACTGGCGCAAGCCGGCGTTGCCGTCACCGTGCTGCCGGCAACCGATCTCTATCTGATGGGGCGCGAAACGACCCACAACGCGCCGCGCGGGCTGACGCTCGCCCACAAGCTCGCCGGCGAAGGCGTGCTGTGCTCGGTCGCAACCAACAACGTGCTCAATCCCTTCACGCCGTTCGGCGACGCCTCACTGCTGCGAATGGCGAATTTCTACGCCAATGTCGCACATGCCTCGGTCAACGACTTCGACACCTGCCTCGATCTCGTGACCGAGCTGCCGGCGCGGCTGATGAACCTTGGGGATTACGGCATCAAGGTCGGAAACCCCGCCGATCTCGTCGTGCTCGATACGCAAGACAGCCGCTTCGCCATCGCGGAGTTGCCGGATATCGTGATGGGCTTCAAGGACGGCCGGCAAACGTTTGCGCGGCAGCGGCCCACTGTGTTCCGCCCCGGTTCCTGATCCGCTCCCAATGCATATCTGTATTGAAGCGCGGCTGATCGCCAGCAACTTCCGTTCGATATTACCGCCGATCGTTTCAAAATTCCAAATCCGGTAGATTCCCGGATAGTAGATTCTTGCTGATTCCCGATAGCTGCGCGCATTGCAAATCCCGCGGTGCCGGTCATTGCAGGACCTGCACTGATGTCTGCATTCAACGGGGAAGCATCGACATGTTCAGCGCATTCAGCAGTATCGACACTCACACCATTCGAGCGAGAACGCCCAGCGAGGCCGCGGTGAAGCGGCTCGACGGCATCGGGCATGTCCTGTCGGACCTCGATCTGGCGGGCGTCCGGACCCAGGATGACCTGACGCGCACGCTCCGCACGCTCGATATCGCCGACAAGTGCATTCGGTCGATCCGCGCAGAATTCCGCACTGAAGTCGCGACCGATCGGCTGGCCCGCAAGGCCGAGAACCTGATAGCGCTGATCGAACGCGCCCGCGACGAGCTCACCGGCTGCCGCACGGCAAAATCCTGAGCAGCAACCGCTTTATTTCTCGCGATTGATCTTCGCCAGGATTTTGTCCGCTTCCGGTGCGCCAGTCGGCGCTGCGGGCGAATTCCTTCGTTCCCTTAGGTCCGAACACCCCTTCGTCGGCGAGATCGGCGACCCAGCCCTGACGCTCGGCGGTGCCCTGCGCGGACCACGGCGTCAGCCCCGCCTCGCGCACGGTCTCTGCGACCTCGCGCACTTCCTCGGCACGGCGGCGGCCATGCTCGATCACGCGCTGGAAGAAATAAGCACCCTGTTTTTCCCAATTGATCGTGGGGAAGGTTTCCGCCAGTGAAGCCAGCACCGCATCCTCGACGCCATAGGCGCGTGCGGTGGTGAAGCTTTCGATCACCATGGCCTCAAGGCCCTTGATCATGATGCTGCGGCACATCTTGACCGCCGAGGAAACACCGAGCTTGTCGCTCGCAACCTTGGCCGCAAAACCGATCGCGTTCAAAAGCGGCTCCAGCTCCCTGGCGCCGGGACCGCCGAGCAGCAGCGGCACCTTGATGCGATATGGCGGCACCGAGGTCATCACGGCACCCTCGACATACCGCCCGTCCGCGCCGTCGATCAGCGCCGCGGCACGCTGCTTGGCGCCGGGAGACGCCGAATTGAAATCGAGAAACCAGGTGCCCTGATTGATCGCGGCGGCGCAGGCTTGCGCCACGGGCACGGCCTGGCTCGCCGTGACGGCAGAGATGAGGAAATCGGATTTCGCGGTCAGCTCGGCGTGAGAAGCGGCCAGCCCGACACCGAATTTCGCCGCATGCTCTTTCAGGGACGCGCCCTGCTCGCCCCCGAGCTTGATGTCATAGGCCGAGACCTTGATGCCCTGCTGGCGCAGATCCTCAGCCAAAATCCTGCCGACCTCGCCATAGCCGACCAGCCCGATCTGCCAGAGCCTGGGATCACCCGCCATCAGTTCAGTCCTCGCGTCGTCTCGTCGAAGAGATCCTCGACCGCATATCGGCGCGGGATCAGCGACTGCTGGAACGCGTAGTCGACGATCAGCTCCAGCGGCTTTCTGTTCGCCTCGAACCCGAATGGCACGAGATCAGGTGTTGCCGCCGTGCCGATCTGTTCCTTGTTCTGCTTGAGGAGATCATAGACGCCCGCGACCACATCAGGGTGCGATTTCGCGAGCTGCTCGGTCACGACCACGAGATGGTTGACTGGCACGACGCCGCGACGCGCGTACCATTTGGCGGCTTCCGCGGCCGGATCGGGGAACAGCGTCTTCAGCTTGGGATCATTCGAGGCCTCGCCGAGGACGGCGTCGAGCTCACCGTCGAGCAGCATCTGCAGGATCTTCTTGTCCTTCGGTGCGCGCTCGGTGCTGTCGACATATTCGGCGACGTGCGGATCCTCGAAGGTCACCCAGCGGATGTTGTCGAGATTGACGCCGCAATCGTTGGCGAGGATGCCCCTGATCCAGGCGCCGGTCGTGGTCGTGAACGAGCGGATGCCGACGCGCTTGCCTTCGAGATCGGACGGGCCGAGTGTTCCATGCGCAGGATTATAGAGCGCGTAGGAATGCTGGAAGCGGCCGAGCATGGTAGCCGGCAGCAGCACCAGCGGCTTGCCATGCGCTTTCGCCATCAGATAGGTGACGATTGCCATCTCGCAGACGTCGAAGGCCTGCTCGCGCACCATCGGCTTGAATGCGGTGTTGGTCGGCGTGTACCTCGATGAAATCGAGATCGAAGCGGTCGGAGCGGAGCTCGCCGCTCTTCACCGCCTGGACATGAGGGTGACTGCCGAGCACGGCCTTCAGCTTGAGACGATCCATCCGCCCGCTCCGCTTCTGTTCGCTTTAGACGTCCTCGGGATTGTCGACATAGACGAGGCCGGCCTTCGCCAAGGCCTCGCGCATGCTGTACATGTCGAGCCCGAGTTCGCCCGAGCCGAGCCGCTTGCGCTTGCCGCCCTCATCCGCATTGCGCTTCTTCGCCTTCTCGGCGACCTCGGCGGCATAGCGCTTCGGCACCACGACGACGCCGTCGTCATCGGCCACGATGATGTCGCCGGGATCGACGTTGACGCCGGCGCAGACTACGGGGACGTTGACCGAGCCGAGCGTCGCTTTCACCGTCCCCTTGGCCGAAACCGCGCGCGACCACACCGGAAACTTCATCTCGTGCAGCGCTTTGACGTCGCGGCAACCGGCATCGATGATCAGCCCCTGCACGCCGCGTGCCTGAAGCGACGTCGCGAGCAGCTCGCCGAACATGCCGTCGGTGTTGTCCGTGGTGCAGCCGACGACGAGGATGTCGCCCTTTTTGCACTGCTCGACCGCGACATGGATCATCCAATTGTCGCCGGGCTGCGCCAGCACGGTGACCGCGGGACCGGCAATCGAAGCGCCCGGCCAGACCGGCCGCAAATACGGCTTCATCAGGCCGATGCGGCCATAAGCCTCGTGCACGGTCGAAACGCCGTATTCGGCCATGCCGGCGGGATCGGCACGCTTGATGTTGCGAACGACGACCGGCTTCATGCCAGCACCTCCGCAACCGTCGGGAACAGGCGCTGATAGGCCTCGCCATAGGTCATCGGCACGCCGGTGTTGCGGCTGCCCTGGATGCCGCGGTTAAGCGCGACGCGCTCGTAATAGCCCCATAGATGTTTTTGCGCAGCGAGGATCTGGAATGCCTCG
Organism: Bradyrhizobium sp. LM2.9; assembly: GCF_054056555.1. Lineage (NCBI taxonomy): Bacteria > Pseudomonadati > Pseudomonadota > Alphaproteobacteria > Hyphomicrobiales > Nitrobacteraceae > Bradyrhizobium > Bradyrhizobium sp. LM2.9. The sequence goes on along the minus strand of NZ_JBSRYJ010000002.1, from coordinate 1,349,537 downwards.
TACTTCTCCTTCCAGACCTCGTCGATCTTGAGGAGCAGGTCCGGTTTGTAATTGCACTGCTCCGGCTGGTGCGGCTCGAACAGGAACACCGGCGGCGCGGAGTATTGGTACTGCGCGCCGGGCTTGTGGCCCATGGCCTGCGCGACCACGCGGGTTTCCTGCGCAAAATGCGCCGCGTTCGGATGGTCAAAATTATAGGGGTCTTCCAGCGCGTGCGTCAGCACAAAACTGGGATTGAGTTCGCGGTAGATGTCGACCATGCGGTCGAAATGCGCTTCGTTGAGCTTCAGCGGATAGTCGCCGCAATCGAAGAACTCGATCTCGGCGCCGAGCAGCTTTGCGGCCCGCTCCGCCTCGTCCTTGCGGCCCGCCTTGACCGACTCCAGCGTCGCGCCTTTTTCCTTCCAGGCGAACTGGCTCTCGCCGCGCTCGCCAAAGGACATGCAGACGATCTTCATGCGAAAGCCCTTCTTCGCATGCAGCGCGATGGCGCCACCGGCGCGCCAGACGAAATCGCCCGGATGGGCGGTGATCACGAGACCTGTTTTCATGGGACAAACTCCCCTCTTTTGTTCGTAAGCGTCATCAGTTCAAGCAGCGGCGGCGGGTTCCTCGCCGTCGAGCACGCGCTTCAGGCGTTCGCCATCGAGCGCGCTTTCCCATTTGGCAATCGCGATGGTCGCGACCGCGTTCCCGATCAGATTGGTCGGCGTCAGCCCCTGCGACATCAGGCGATGGATGCCGAGCACCAGCGCGACACTCGTCACGGGAATGCTGCCGGTAGCCGACAGGGTCGCCGCCAGCACGACAAAGGCGGCGCCCGCGATTCCCGCCGCGCCCTTGGAGGTCACGAGCAGGATCAAGAGCAGCTCGATCTGCTCGGCGAGCCCGAGCGGCGTGTTGGTCGCCTGCGCCAGGAACACCGAGGCGGCGGCGAGATAGAGGCAGGTGCCGTCGAGATTGAAGGAATAGCCGGTCGGGATCACGAGCCCGACCACGCTCTTCTCGCAGCCGGCCTTCTCCAGCTTGGTCAGCATCCGCGGCAGCACCGTCTCGGACGATGTCGTGGCGATGCAGATCAGCAACTCTTCCCAGATGTAGCGGATCAGCTTGAGGAGCGAGAAGCCGCAGAGACGCGCAACGGGGCCGAGCGCCACGATGATGAAGATCACGCAGGTGAGATAAAAGCCGCCCAGCAGCTTGCCGAGCGATGCCAGCGAGCCGACGCCGAACTTGCCGACCGTAAAGGCAATTGCGCCGAACGCGCCGATCGGGGCCGCCCACATTACGAAACCGACGACGGCGAACACCATCCTGGCAGCGATGTCGATCAGATTGACCAGCGCCGCGGCCCGCTCGCCGAGCTGCACCAGCGCAAAGCCTGATAGCACCGAGATGAACAGAACCTGGAGGATGTTGCCCTCGGCAAAGGCGCCGATGAAGGTCGCCGGCACGATGTTGATCAGGAACGGCACGAAGCCGATCACGGCGGTCTGCTTGACATAGGGCTCGATCGCGCTGGCATTGATGCTGGCGGGATCGATGTTCATGCCGACGCCGGGCTTGAGCAGGTTGACCGCCACGAGGCCGATGATCAGCGCGATCGTGGTCATGACCTCGAAATAGACGATCGCCTTGACGGCGACGCGCCCGACACGGGCCATGTCGGCCATATGCGCGATGCCATGGACGACGGTGCAGAAGATGATCGGCGCGATCAGCATGCGGATCGCCTTGATGAAGGCGTCCCCAAGCGGCTGCATCTTGGCGCCCGCCTCGGGATTGACGATCCCAAGCGCAACGCCGGCCGCCATGGCGATGAGCACTTGGATCCAGAGCTCCTTCCACCAGGCGCGGCCGCGCGGCTTGTCGATCGCTAGCGCCGTCATTGGTCGAACTCGAACAGGCGCGCCGGATTGTCGACGAGGATCTTCTGCTGATACTCCGGCTCCGGCGCGAACAGCGGGATCAAATCGACGAGATCGCCGTCATTCGGCATCGCCTTGACATTTGGATGTGGCCAATCGGTGCCCCAGATGACACGATCGGGCGCGGTCTCGACGATCTTTCGCGCGAACGGCACGGCGTCGGTGAAGGGCGGACCGCTGGAGGACACCCGCTCCGAGCCGCAGATCTTGACCCAGCACTTCTCGTCGCGCTGCATCAATTCGATCAGGATCTTGAACGGCACTTGATCGAGCCCTTCGGATGCCTTCACCCGTCCCATATGGTCGATGGTGTAGCTCAGCGGCAGCTTTGCCAGCATGTCGGCATATTCGGGCAGGTCGATCGCGTCGAAATGCAGGTCGATGTGCCAGCCGAGCGGCGCGACCATCGCGATGACCCGATTGAACACGCTCTTGTCGGGAACGCCGCCGAGATGGCGGACGAAATTGAAGCGGCAGCCGCGGAAGCCGCCCTCGTGCAGCATGTGAAGTCCGCGCTCGGTGATGGTGTCGTCGATATTGGCGACCGCGCGATAGGCGCCGTTACTCTGCGCGATGGCATCGAGCGCCACCGTGTTGTCGGTGCCGTGCACACTGGCATTGACGATGACGGCACGCTCAACGCCGAGCTGAGCATGCAGCGCGCGGAAATCCTCGATCGGCGCATCCGGCGGCGTGTAGGAGCGGTCCGGCGCGTAAGGGTACTTCGCGCCGGGACCGAAGATGTGGCAATGTGCGTCGCAAGACAGCTTCGGCAGCTTGAACTTCGGCGTGCGCGTGTTCGGGTCGGGCGGCGGAATGGTCGGCGTGTACATCATTGCCATCAGATAAACCGCCGAACGAGACCGCGTCTTCAAGTCTTGCTGCTGACGACCGGTCGTCGCCGTGCCGGCGCGGCCTGATCGAGCGCCGGCGCCTGGAACGCGGCCACCGTGGCCTGCACCAATTGCTCGATGGCGCTGGCGGCATCGTTGCCGTCGGCCTCGCCGCGCGACAGGCGCGAGACGCGATCCGGCGTCACCAGCGAGTAATAGAGCGCACCGAGCAGGAAGTGACTGCGCCAGACGATGTCGGTGCGCGGAACGTGCGGCAGGCTGTCGTGGATCGCATCGATGAAGGCGTGGCTGGTGTCGTCGAAAGTCTGCGCGATGATTTTGCGCGTGACCTCGTTGCCCTCCGCAGACATCACCGCGCGAAGCCGCGTGAACCGCGCCCCGCCCCCGGCGAGATCGCTGCCCGAGGTGAAGGCCGGCGCGACATAGGCCCGCACCACCGCTTCCAGCCGATCCTGGAGATCGCGCACGCGCCTGGCGGCTGCGAGCAGTTCGGAACGACGCAAATTCATCGGCCCGCAATGGCGCCGGTAGATCTCCAGCAGCAGGCCGTCCTTGGTCTTGAAATGATAGGTGACGCTGCCGGGATTGGCGCCGGCGGCCTGTGCGATATCGCGCACCGATACGGCATTGAAGCCGTTGGTGGCGAACAGCTCCTCGGCCGCGGCGAGGATCGCCTCGCGCATGTTCGGCTTGCGGGCCGTTTCCTTGCTGGTGGGCTTGCGTAGCATGTGATTTGTACTATCGTACAAAAGATCAGGTCTCGTCAACAAGAACCATGGGCGGCGTCCGGACGGCTCGAAAGAGCGACGGTCAGCGCGCGAACGCCCGCAATGGAGTGCTGGAAAATGCTGGGTTTGAACAAGAAGATCGGCGGCTTGATGCTGGGTGCCGGTCTGCTGCTGGCGGGCGGCGCCGCGCAGGCGGCTGACAATTATCCGAGCAAGCCGGTTCACATCCTCGTCCCTTACGCGGCCGGCGGCGCGGTCGACGTGCTCGCGCGCACGCTGAGCCAGGCGCTGGCGAAGACCTGGGGCCAACAGCCTGTGGTCGACAATCGCCCCGGCGCCGGCGGCATCGTCGCCTCGCAGGCACTGACGCAGGCCGCGCCTGACGGCTACACGCTGATCCTGGTCGCGAGTGGTCATCCGCTCAACCAGTTCATCTATCCAAGCGTGCCTTACGACACGTTCAAGGACTTCACCGCGATCACCGAGGTCGCCTCCTCGCCGCTCGCGATCGTCGTCGCCAAGGACAGCCCCTACAAGACGCTCGGTGATCTGCTCGCTGCGGCGAAGAAGGAGCCGGACAAGCTCTCCTACGGCATGTCCGGCAACGGCACCTCGGCGCATCTCGCCGGTGAGCTGTTGAAACACATGTCCGGCACCAAGATCGTCGCGATCCCCTACAAGGGCGGCGCGCCCGCGCTGACCGCAGTGATCGCCGGCGACATCCCGCTCAGTATCAATCCCCTTGCGGAAGCCATCGCTCAGATCGAAGGCGGCCCGGTGCGCGCGCTCGCGGTGACCTCGGCGGAACGCTCCAAGGCGCTCCCCAATGTTCCGACTGTCGCCGAGTCCGGCGTATCCGGTTACGATGTTTCGGTCTGGTGGGGCGTTCTTGGCCCGGCAAAAATGCCACCGGAGATCGTGGCGAAGCTCGAGACCGATCTGAAGGCGGCGCTGCAGGATGCGAACGTGCTGTCGACGCTCGGCAAGATCGGCGCCGCCCCGGTCGGCTCCTCGTCCAAGGATTTCGACGCCTACATGCACGCCGAGGCAACCAAATGGGAGCCGGTGCTGAAGGCCGCCGACATTCGCGCGCAGTGAGGCGGGCTCATCATATGAGGACCTCGTCCGGACACCTTGCCCGCTCAGCCTTGCTCGCGGTTACTATCATCAGCCTGCTCGGCGCGCCTGCGCACGCCGACGGTGAAGCAAAACTACTGGCGCCAACCGGAACGTTGCGCGTCGGCATCTATCCAGGCAGCCCGACCTCGATGGTAACAGACGCGGCCGGCACGTCGCACGGCCTCGCCTACGATCTCGGCGGCAAGCTGGCAAAACGGCTCGGCGTTCCTATCGACTATGTCAGGTTCCAGCGCGTTGCCGGCATCGTCACCGCGATCCATGACGGCCAGGTCGACTTCACCGTGACCAATGCCACGCCGGCCCGCGCCAACGAGGTCAGCTTCAGCCAGCCCGTGCTGGCGATCGAGCTCGGTTTCTTGGTGCCGGCGAACTCGCCGAATCGGCAAGGTCGAGGATATCGACAAGCCAGGCGTGAAGATCGGCGTCACCAAAGGCTCGACCTCCGAGCGCACGCTGCCGGCGAAATTCAAGAACGCGACCATCGTTGCCGCTGAAAGCGTCAAGGTTGCCATCGCCATGTTCGGCCGCGGCGAGATCGATCTCTACGCCACCAACAAGCCCACGCTGTTCGAGTTGTCCGACCAGATGCCGGGTGCGAAAATCCTCGACGGCAATTGGGGCGCCGAGCATATGGCCATCGCGATCCCCAAAGGACGCGAGGAGGCGCTGCCTCTGCTCAACCGCTTCGTGACGGACGAGCAGTCGTCCGGCGCGCTCGACACGATTCAGCAGCAGGCAGGCTTGCGCGGCGCCACGAAGGCCACGCGCCAATAGCTCAATGCAATGCAACATCCCCTTAGCGCGTGTTCGCGCGCGAAGTCGGGTTAGGTGCAATCGTCACCGAACTGCGCTATTTCTAGGCAATCATGACTCGACGTACCGGCAGCGCTGATCTTCCTCTTCACAACGGACGGGTTCCGCCGTGGCTTGCGAGCCGCATGGCCTCACTGGGCGCGATCGTGACTCAGGCGATCGTGCATCATTATGGCCGTGACGCATTCCTCCAGCGGCTCTCGCATCCGTTCTGGTTCCAGTCGTTCGGCGCCGTGATGGGAATGGACTGGCACTCCTCGGGCATCACGACCTCGGTGATCGGCGCGTTGAAGCGCGGGCTCGGACCGCTTCAGGACGAGCTCGGCATCTATGTCTGCGGCGGTCGCGGCCAGCATTCGCGCAAGACGCCGGACGAGCTGTTGCAGCTCGGCGACCGCGTCGGCTTCGACGGCGCGAAACTCACGCGTGCGAGTCGCCTCGTGGCGAAGGTTGAAAGCGCCGCGGTCCAGGACGGATTCGACCTTTATCTGCACGGCTTCTTCGTCACCGCCGATGCCAAATGGACCGTGGTGCAGCAGGGCATGAACGGCGACAAGCGGCAGGCCCGCCGCTATCACTGGCATTCCGAGGCGTTGAAGAGTTTTGTCGACACGCCGCACAGCGCGATCGACGGGCCGCTGCAAGGCGAGATCGTTAATCTCACCGACCATCGCGCCGATGTCTCGCGCACTGCGCAGCTCGAACTCCTGAGCGATCTCGGCCCGGATCGCATCGTCTGCGAATTCGAGCGACTCACCGGGACTGGGTCCGAGCCCGCGCAGGCGATGCTGCCGCACCTGATCATGCCAGCCCACCACGACGTACGGCCGAAGGACGTGTTCGCGCGCCGCCTGCACGGCACACTCGCAGCCGCCGCCGAGCGCGGCCCGGTCGATTTTCCGGAGCTGCTGCTGACGCCCGGCGTCGGTGCGCGTACCGTGCGCTCGCTGGCGATGGTGGCCGAGGTGGTGCACGGCGCGCCTTATCGCTTCAACGACCCTGCGCGCTTCTCGCTCGCCCATGGCGGCAAGGACCGGCATCCCTACCCTGTCCCGATCAAGGTCTACGACGAGACCATTCGCGTGCTGAAAGGTGCGATCCAGAACGCAAAGCTCGGACGCGAGGAAGAGATGCAGGCGATCAAGCGCCTCGACGACCAAGCGCGGCGGCTGGAGCGCACCGCACGCGGGCCATCGGTCGAAGCCTATATCGCCGGAGAGCGCGCGGCCTCGCCCGATCTCGACGGCCGTTCCGTGTTCGGCTGGGAACGCGACCTGGCATCGACAAAAAAACGGACCGGTTGAAAAACCGGTCCGCAAGTTGCTCGGGAGGAATGTCTCGCTTAGGGCTCCTCGCCCTCTTTATCCTCATCCTCGCCCGCGAGCCGGTTGGCCGAGTGATCCTGATATTGGTCGGTCTGGATGGACTTGCCGTCCATGCCGCGAATGTCCGAGTGCTGTGCCTTGTCGCGGTTGGATAGCACCATGTTGTCGCCGATCTTGTCCTTCGGGACTTCGGTGAAGGCACCCGTGCCGTCGCCCTTGCCATGCATGCCCGATCTGAAATGCGTCTTGCTGCCATGCCCACCTGGCATCGGTCTCTCCTCTTGCGTCTTGCGTTGATCGACCCTGAGGCTCAGTGCTTCTCTTGTGCCGGTGTCGGTTTCGGTGGCTTGTGGCCGCTCTGGCCGGCATCGTTGTGCTTGTTGTGGTCGCTCTCCTGGTTGAGACCACCCCGGCTCACCGGGAACTCGCTCTGTCGCGCTTGCCGATTGACGTGATGGACGGCGTTATTTTCGGGGTTCTGGCCGATCGCCTTGTCGAGCTCACGCTGATCTGGAACGTCCGGCTTCCGTTCGAGGATGCGCAGCTGCTGCTCATGCGTCTTGTTGCCTTGCATAGTACCTCCAGTCGTCAGCGACGAGGCCGATGGGAACCGCCGCGCGCGACGTTCTTGTCGATGCCGCCGACCGCGTTGACGTCGTTTTCGAGATCACCCTGGATCGTGTTCTCGCCTATGATCTCCTCGAAATCCTCAGGCGACGCGCCAGCCATGGTCACACCCTTGGATGCGCCGATCAGGGGATTTTCGTGCACGTCTTTCTCGCTCGGGGTGTAGAGCTTGGGTTGCTTGTTGCTCATCGTCGGCTTCCTGCATTCGTGATGTCGTAACAACAGAGGCCGCCGCTAGCCGTTCCTGTCGAATGCATGACATCGCGTTACGATCCGGCAAGGAAATCCGGCAAGGGAACGCCAGATCCTTAACCGCGGCGCGCGACGACACGTCGAGCCGGTCGGACCTGTTCCGGGCGAGACTTAGAGCGGGAGTTGGCCGATCGACTGGAGATGCGGCAATCTGCGGCAACGAGCCTGCGAGATCGCACCGCCCGGACAGAGGGCGGAACCGAGACCAGCTTGTCCTTATAGATGGAACGGGGACGAAAAGCCTATCGTCGTTCCGGCGAGCGCGGCCCAGCCTTGCGCTGCCGCTGATTGGAGTAGGCGTCCCAATTGCTCCAGCTGCCGTTGCTGAGGCTTTGCAGGTCGGTGGTGAGCGGACGGCGCGTGCGCTTGTCGTGATCGGCGACCGCGCGCTCGGATTGCGCGATCTTGCGCTTGAGTTCCCCGATCGCCTTCTGAGTCTGGCCGCTCCGCTTCGAGGCTGCGATCTCGCCCATCGTGAAGCGCGCGGTCTCAAGCGCCTTCAGCTCGGCGCGATTCTTCTTCAATTGAACCCGGTGCCAGGCAATGTTGCTGTCGCTGTCCGCAACCATGTGGGAACTCCGCTGATTCGTTCCCACAGTGTATCGCGTGCCGAATCGGCGCCGCAACGGGCTCCCGACGGCGGAACTACGGTCTTATTGCGAGACAATCCCGGGCCTAGCGCTCGGCGAAGGCCTTTTCGACCACAAATTGGGCCCGCTCGCCGTGATTGCCCTCAACAAGGCCCCGCTCGCCAAGGAGCACGCGGGTATCCGCCACCAGCGCCGGGCTGCCGCAGATCATGACGCGGTCGTGGGCGGCTTCCAGTGCCGGCAGGCCAATATCGGCAAACAGCTTGCCTGACGTGATGAGGTCGGTGATGCGGCCGCGGTTGCGGAAAGGATCGCGGGTCACGGTCGGGTAGTAAATCAGCTGAGCGCGGATGTACTCGCCGATCAGATCGTCGTTCGGCAGCGTCTTGGTGATCATCTCGCCATAGGCGAGCTCCTTCACGTGCCGGCAGCCGTGCAGCAGCACGACTTTCTCGAATCGCTCGTAGGTCTCGGGATCCTTGATCACGCTCAGGAACGGCGCAAGCCCCGTGCCGGTGCCGATCAAATAGAGGTTTCGTCCTTCCTCCAGATTGTCGATCACGAGCGTGCCGGTGGCCTTGCGGCTGACGATGATCTCGTCGCCTTCCTTCAAATGCTGAAGCCGCGAGGTGAGCGGGCCGTCCGCCACCTTGATCGAGAAGAACTCCAGCGTGTCCTCGTAATTGGCGCTGGCGACGCTGTAGGCCCGCAGCAGCGGCTTCTCGCCGACCTTGAGCCCGATCATGGTGAACTCGCCGTTGCGGAAGCGGAAGGTCGGGCTGCGCGTGGTCTTGAAAGAGAACAGCGTGTCGGTCCAGTGGTGGACGTTCAAAACGCTTTCCTGATTGAAATTGCTCATCTCACCCTTCCGTGGCGCTTCCGTGCGGTTCCGAGGCGGTCAGCTATGCGTCGTTTGTACACGATCATTTGTATACTAATGAATAATCCGGCTTGATCCCACGGTCAAGGCTGCCCAAGATCGGGAGCGTTGCAGTTAAGGATAAGGACCCATTCCATGGCGCATGACGCACCCCAGGCCACCGGACCCTCGAAGCTCGTGATCCGAAATATCGGCCTGATCCTGTCCGGCGCGCTGGAAAAGCCGATCCTGGACGGCGACACCATCGTCGCCGAGAACGGCAGGATCACCGCGATCGGCCGCTTCAAAGACCTCAACACCGAAGGCGCCACCACCATCGTCGAGGCCAACGGCACCACGGTGGCGCCGGGACTGATCGACAGCCATGTCCACCCGGTTGCAGGCGACTGGACGCCTCGCCAGAACCAGATCGGCTGGATCGACAGCAATTTGCATGGCGGCGTCACCACGATGATTTCCGCCGGCGAAGTGCATATGCCCGGCCGGCCGCGCGACGTCGTCGGCCTCAAGGCGATGGCAATCTTCGCCCAGCGCGCATTCTGGAATCTGCGGCCAGGCGGCGTGAAGGTTCATGCCGGCGCGCCCGTGATCGAATGCGAGATGGTCGAGGAGGACTTCAAGGAATTGGCCGCAGCCGGCGTCAAGCTGCTCGGCGAAGTGGGCCTGGGCGGCGTCAAGGACGGCCCTACAGCGCGAAAAATGGTCGGCTGGGCCCGCAAATACGGCATCCAGAGCACGATCCACACCGGCGGCCCCTCGATCCCCGGCTCCGGCCTGATTGACAAGGACGTGGTGCTGGAGGCCGACACCGACGTGGTCGGCCATATCAATGGCGGTCACACGGCCCTTCCCGACGACCAGATCCGTTGCATCTGCGAGGGCTGCAAGCGCGGCCTCGAACTGGTGCACAACGGCAATGAGCGCTCGGCGCTGTTCACGCTGCGCATTGCGCGCGAGATGAACGATTTGCACCGCGTCATCCTCGGCACCGACGCGCCGGCCGGCTCCGGCGTGCAGCCGCTTGGCATTCTGCGCATGGTCTCGATGCTGTCCTCGCTCGGCGATTTGCCGGCCGAGCTCGCCTTTTGTCTCGCCACCGGCAACACCGCGCGGATGCGCGAGCTCGATTGCGGCCTCATCGAAGTGGGCCGTTCCGCCGACTTCGTGATCATGGACAAGGCGCAGCACTCGGCCGGCAAGAACATTCTGGACAGCATCCAGCTCGGCGACCTCCCCGGCATCGGCATGACCATCATCGACGGCATCGTGCGCACCCAGCGCAGCCGCAACACCCCGCCGGCGGGGAAAGTGCCGGACGTGGTCGGGAAGTAATGTCGATCGACCTCGGGAAATTGCGTCAAAGCGCGTATCTGACGAAATCAACAATTACGTCTACCCCTACTCGGGCGTAGAGATCGGCAATCCAAAGAGCCCTGAGTGGATTGCCGACCAGCTTCGTCAGATCCGCATTGGTTAATCCCTATTGGACCACCGTCGGCAACGACCGCTGCGTCATCGTCGCCGACGACTGACGCAACCATTGCTTGGCGTACAGCTCCAAGCTCGACGAATACTTTCTCCTCCTACGCAAGAATGGTTCGCTGATCGACATCAATGTCTACGGCAATGCCGTTGGTTGCTTTATGGCGCGTTAGTGCCGTAGGTCGGCAACGCGGAGCGTACCCACCATTAAACGCTTGAAATCTGCAGACGTGGTGGGCACGACGCAAGCGCGCCTTTGCCCACGAGACCGAATTCACCGCAGCCTGTTCAACAGCGACATCAGCATCTCGCGCTCCTTGGCGTCGAGCGGCGCCAGCGTCTCCCGCGTGATCGCGAGCGCGCTCGGCGCTACTTTCTCCGCAAGTTGCTGCCCGGCGCGCGTCAGGCTGACCAGCAGCCGCCGCCCGTCTTCAGGATCCTGGCTCGTCTCGGTCAATCCGCGCGCCGTCAAACGATCGATCACGCCCTTGATGGTCGCGACGTCCATCGCCGTCAGCCGTCCGAGCTGGTTCTGCGAACATGGTCCGGTCTCTACGAGCTTCGACAGCGCAGCCCATTGCGTCGGCGTGATATTGGTGCCGATCTCGCGAGAGAAGATCGCGCTGTGGCGCTGCCAGACCTGGCGCAGAATGAAGCCGACCTGCTCATCGAGCACGTAAGAGGGCTTTGCCGGTTTGACGCCCTTCTTCACCGCGACACTTCTCGCCATCAGCTCCCCTTGCCCCTCACAACGACAGATGCGCATCGCGGATGTCCGGACGCGCGTCGAGCTCGGCCATGGTGCCGCCGAAACAGATGCGGCCGCGCTCAATGATATAGGCGCGATCGGAGATCAACCGCGCGAAATGCAGATTTTGCTCGGAGACGACGATACCGACGCCTTCCTTCCTTCATGGTCAGAATGGCCTCGACCATCTGCTCCACGATCTTCGGCGACAGGCCCTCCGAGGGCTCGTCGAGCAGCACCAGCGACGGATTGCCCATCAGCGTGCGTGCGATGGTGAGCATCTGCTGCTCGCCGCCGCTCATGCGGCCGCCCGGGCGATTTTTCATCTCGCCCAGATTTGGGAACAGCGAAAACAACTTGTCGCGGGTCCAGTGCGGCGCGTTCGGACGCTTCGGCTGACGGCCGACTTCGAGATTCTCTTCCACCGTCAAATCAGTGAAGATGCGCCGCTCTTCGGGAACGTAGCCAAGCCCATCCCGCACGATCTCATGTGTAGGACGTGCAGAGACATCTCTGCCTTCGAACATGATGCGTCCGCTACGTTGCGCGACGAGGCCGACGATCGAGCGGAACGTCGTCGACTTGCCGGCCCCGTTGCGCCCGAGCAGCGCCACCACCTCGCCCTCGCCGACCTCGAAGCCGATGTCGAACAGGATATGGGCCGGGCCGTAATGACTGTTGAGGTCCTGCACCGTGAGCTTCATGCTGATGCTCCCTCGCGATGCCCGGCATCGTAAAGCAGGCCCTCGCCGAGATAGACCGCCTGCACCTGCGGATTGCCGCGCACCTCGGCCGGCGAGCCCTCGGCGATCAGCGTGCCGCGATTGAGCACGATGATGCGGTCGGCGTGCTCGAACACCACGTCCATGTCGTGTTCGGTGAAGAGCACGCCGATAGCTTTCTCCCGCGCGATCTGCGCGGTCAGCCGCATCAGATCGACGCGCTCTCGCGGCGCCATGCCGGCCGTCGGCTCGTCCATCAGCAGCAGCTTCGGCTGGTTGGCCAGCGCCACCGCAAGCTCGAGCCGCTTGAGGTCGCCATAGGCGAGCTCGCCGCAAGGGCGGTCCGCATAACCGCCCATGCCGACCAGCTCGAGCAGGCGGCCGGCTTCGCCGCGGTCGTAGCTCGGGGCCGATCCCCAGAGATTGAACAGTTGTTTTCCCGTGCGAGATCAGTGCGACCTGCACGTTCTCGCGCACCGTCATGGTCGCGAAGGTCGCGGTGATCTGGAAGGTACGGCCGACGCCCATCCGCCAGATCTCGCGCGGCTTCCTGCCGGTGGTGTCCTCGCCAAGCAGGCGTACGTGACCAGTATCAGGCCTGTTCTGGCCGTTGAGCATGTCGAAGCAGGTGCTCTTGCCCGCGCCGTTCGGTCCGATCAGCGCCAAAATTTCGCCGGCGCGCAGCGAGAACGAGACGCCGCGCACGGCGTGGACGCCGCCATAGGATTTGGTGAGACCTTCGACCGCGAGAAGTGGGGGGGCGACACTCATTCGGCGGACTCGATCGGCTTGGCCAGCAAGGGTGATCCCGGTGGCGATGTCTTCCCGCGGCGCTGCGCCAGCATCTCCAGCATGCCGACGATGCCCTTGGGGAAGACGACGACGATCAGAACGATGAAGCCGCCGAGCACGAGTTTTGACAGGTCGGTCTGGCTGATCAGCCAGATGTTCAAAGCCTTGTAGACGATGGCGCCGATCACCCCACCCGACACTGTCTCGACGCCGCCCAGCAGCACCATGACCAGCGCATCGACCGAGAGCGAGATGCCGAGATTGTCCGGGAAGACACTGCCCTTCAGGTAGGCGAACAACGCGCCGCCGATTCCGGCAGTCGTGCCCGCGATCACGAATGCCGTCCACTGCATCCGCTTGACGTTGACGCCGATGGCCTCGCTGCGCAGCGCCGAATCGCGTGTCGCCCTGAGGGCGTAGCCGAACGGCGAGAACACCATGGCCCGTAGCGCGATCGTGACGAGCGCCGCAACGCCGAGCGACAACCAATAGAAATTCGATGGGCTGGCCGCCCATTTTTCCGGCCAGACGCCCAGAATGCCATTGTCGCCGCCTGTTACGCTCACCCACTGGAATGCGATCGACCACACGATCTGTGCGAAGGCGAGCGTGAGCATCGCGAAATAGACGCCGGACAGCTGCACCGCGAAGAAGCCGAACACGGCGGCGCCCATGCAGCCCAGCAGTGGCCCGAGCAACAAGCACACGATCATCGGCAGCCCCGCCATCTTGGCGAGAAAGGCGACGCCATAGGCTCCGAGGCCGAAATAGGCGGCGTGGCCAAAGGACGCGAGCCCGCCGACCGACATCAAGAAATGCAAGCTGACGGCGAAGATCACGAAGATCGCGATCTCGGAGCCGACGGTGAGCGCGTAGTTGCCGGCGAACAACGGCAGCGTTGCCGCCACGATGAGCGCTGCAAGCGCAGCCCGCCGCTCATTCGACGTCAGCGGCCGCCAGGGATTGACGGTGAGACCCGGCGTCTTGCGCGCGGGGGCCTCCGGTTTGCCGAACAGGCCCCAGGGCCGCACGATCAGCACCGCGGCCATCACCAGGAAGACCAGAATGATGGAGATTTTTGGAAAGATCAGGATGCCGAAGGCGTTGAGTTCCGACACCAGCACCGCCGCGACGAAGGCGCCGATGATGCTGCCGAGACCGCCGATCACGACCACGACGAAGACCTCGACGATGATGCGCAAATCCATCGCGTGATGCACGGCATCGCGCGGGATCTGGAGCGCACCACCCGCCGCAGCGAGGAAAACGCCGACTGCAAACACGCTCGTGAACAGCCATTTCTGATTGACGCCGAGCGCTGCGACCATGTCGCGGTCCTGCGTCGCCGCGCGCACCAGCACGCCCCAGCGTGTGCGCTGGAACAAAAGCCAGAGAATGCCGAGCACCACCGGGCTGAGCACGATCAGGAACAAATCATAGCTCGGGATGTGCTGGCCGAAGAAATCAATCGCCCCCCTGAAGCCGGGCGCGCGGCGGCCGACGAGATCATCGGGACCCCAGATCAGCACGACGAGGTCCTCGACCATCAAGGTCAGGCCGAAGGTCGCGAGCAGCTGGAACAGTTCGGGTGCGTGATAGATGCGCCGGAGCAGCACCATCTCGACAATGACACCGATCACTGCCACGGCAAGCGCCGCCATGACGATCCCGCCCCAGAAGCCGAACGTCCCCGACAGGCGCTCGGTGAGCGTGAATGCGATATAGGCGCCGATCATGTAGAAGGCGCCGTGCGCGAAATTCACGATCCGCGTCACGCCAAAGATGATCGACAGGCCCGACGCCACCAGGAACAGCGATGCTGCGCTGGCGAGACCGGTCAGAAACTGTACGACGTAAAAGGCCATTGGCGGTCCGGGTTGAGCGTAAGTCTCGGTATTGGGGCTACATCCTTCGAGACGGTGCTACGCGCCTCCTCAGGATGAGGTCCGGGATCCTCATGGTGAGGAGCGCGGCAGCGCCGCGCGTCTCGAACCACGAGGCCCGGTCTCTCTTTGCATCAATCCTTCGGACGCAGCTTCCCGACTTCGGCGTCGCTCGGCAGATAGTCTCCGCCCTTCTTGTAAGACGAGTCCACCATCACGCCCTTGCCGTCCTTCAGCGCGGTCTTGCCGACATAGGCACCCAGCGTGGACTGGTGATCGATCTTGCGGAAGGTGATCTCGCCAAACGGCGACGGCATCGACAGGCCCTCCGCGGCCGCAATCAGCTTCTCCGGATCGGTCGAGCCGGCCTTCGCCAGGATCGCCGCTGCCGACTTGATGGTCTGGTAACCGACAATCGAGCCGAGGCGCGGATAGTCGTTGTACTTGGCCTCATAGGCCTTAAGGAACGCGTCGTGCTCGGGCGTCTTGATCGAGTACCAGGGATAGCCCGTGACGATCCAGCCCTCGGGCGTCTCCTCCTTGAGCGGATCGAGATACTCGGGCTCGCCGGTGAGGAACGAGACGACCTCGCGTCCTTTGAACAGGCCGCGGGTGTTACCTTCGCGCACGAGCTTCACGAGATCGGCGCCGAAGGTGACGTTGAGGATCGCCTCGGGATTGGCCGCGGCAACGGCTTGCACCACCGGACCCGCGTCGATCTTGCCCTGCGGCGGCCACTGCTCGTCGACCCACTGGATGTCAGGCCGCTTCTCCGACATCAGCTTCTTGAACACCGCGACGGCGGACTGGCCGTATTCATAGTTCGGCGCGATCGTCGCCCAGCGCTTGGCCGGCAGCTTGCTGGCTGCTTCAACGAGCATTGCCGCCTGCATGTAATTGGAAGGGCGCAGTCGGAAAGTGTATTTGTTGCCCTTCGACCAGGTGACGGCGTCCGTCAGCGGCTCGGCCGCCAGGAAAAACACCTTCTTCTGGTTGGCGAAGTCGCTGACTGCGAGACCGATGTTCGACAGGAACGTACCTGTCAGCATCGCCACGCCCTCGCTCGACACCAACTCGTTGGCCGCGGTCTGCGCATCCGCCGGCTTGCCGCCGTCATCCTTGGAGATGACGACCAGCTTCTTGCCGTTGATACCGCCGGCCGCGTTGATCTCTTCGACCGCGAGCTGCCAACCCTTGCGATAAGGCTCGGTGAACGCCGGCAGCAACGAATAACTGTTGATCTCGCCGATCTTGATATCTTGCGCCAGGGCCGAATGAGCCATGCCGCCCGCCAGAAGCGCGAAGGCCGCGCCGACAAAAGTGTTTCCTGCTCGCATCCCAACCTCCAGTTTTGAACTCTCTACGTCGTCGGCATGATCTTGTCGGAGAACCTGTGCCCGTTTCTCCGGATCATGTTCTATTTCAAACCGTCTTCGCCCTTGATCTCCGCAACCGTCAGCCCGCCGACGCGCGGCAGCGGACGGCCGCTGTCGGTGACGGCGACCGCGACCATGATCTCGTTGGCGCGCGGCGCGTCGTTGATCTGAACTTCCATGCCGTCGAAATGACTGCGCACGAAGGCTGCATCCTTGTGGCCCAGCGGAATGTCCAGCGTCGTGCCGGGACCGCTGCGCTTCTTCGACGACGGGATCAGCGCAGCGCCCTTGCTCAGCACCTTGCGCACCGGCGCGCCCATCTTCGGGTGAAGGATCGCGGCTGCATGCTCCAGCTCGCCGTTCTCGCCGACGGCCGCGGCCTTGCCGTAGCTCTGCGCCTTGGAACCGTCGATGCCGAGCGCTGCCACCGCACGCTTCGACAGCAGTTCGCCAAGCTCCTCGCCGATCGCGATCAGCGGCGAAAGGTCCTCGACGTACTTTCCGGCAAAGGGATTTTCGATCACGGCGATTGCCGCCGCACGCCGCGTCGGCGGCGAGACCTGACGGCCCATCTCCATCTGCGTCTCTTCGACGACGGTGACGATCTTGCGGATGATCGCGCTCATAATTGTTTCCCCAAGTCGCTTCCCCGTTCAGGCATGAACCGCGTTCTCCAGCTCAAGCGGGCGCGATCGTTGCCGTTCAATATCTTTCGTTCCGATGACAAGCATATCACCACAGAGCTGCAATACGGCACCCTCGATCAGTCCACGATCGAACAATTTCCGTGCACATTCTGCGCCAAATTCGAGCGCCGTTGCGATTTCAGCCCGCGACAGTTCACCGACATCGCGGGTGACGAGACGCGCGCCGAGATCGCTATCGGGCTGAAGCTCGCTAGCAGGCTTTCGGATGATGGCGGGATGCCCCGGCAGGTCAACCGCGTTGGCGATGAACGTCGCCGCCGCATCGGCCTGCGACGCCGTTCCCGCCAACACAGTCACCGCATCGGCGATGCCGAGCGAAAAACTGCGACCGTGGCGACCGCTGGTGGCGATGCCGCGCACGAGGTCATTCGCCTCGACCCTCATGGCCCGCATCACGCCGTCGCGATCGGGGCGATCCATCAGGCCGACCGAGAAATGCTCGCCTTTGTCGAGATGGAGAGCAATATCGCCGCCATTATTGACGTAAGCTTGATCAAGCGACGCCGCGCCGAGCATCGCGCCGAGAACCTCCTCCGCCACGCTGCCGGCTACCGCCGCCATTGGCGTAATGAAGTCATCAACGGCATAAGGCGCGACCGCGGCGTGCATGCGGCGCGCCACAACGCCCTTCAGTGATGTCCGTTTCGGCTCAGCGGCCGCCCGCAGCTCAGGCAGTTCCGCGCAGAGCTCGTCGAGCAACCCGGTGAACCGGCGCGCCGCCGCCTCATAGGCTGCACGCACTTCGCTCGGCTCTCCCCTTGCCTCGACGATCAGATCAATCGGTCCATCCTGCAAATGCAGCCGCCGGCCACCAGACAGCAACGCGATTTGCGGGAGCCTTGTCATACGCGAGGCCCCGGAATCGGGTTCTGCCAGGGCAATTGGCGGACATCGTCGCCGCCCTGCACTTCGGAGAGCGGCTTGACATAATCCATGTGCCCGCCGAGCGCGGCATAATCGGACAGCTTCATCGTGAATTCGATCGGCGCGACCAGCGCGGGTGTGGGCACGTAGCCGAATGCCCCCGCCGGCATTTGCGCCACGTCGACCATGTAGGTGATGCCGCCTCCGGGCCAGACATAAACAGGCGCGCCGCCACTGGTGACGCGCGTCAGCGCGTCCTTCACCGAACGCGTCAGCCGCACCGGATTATCGGTGACGCCCGCCCGCAGCGAGCCGCCGGCGCCCGCCATAAACAGCACCGTGCATAACGCCGGCTCGCAATTCTCCTGGATGCGCTCGACCGAAAACTTGAGGTCATCAGGCATCTCGGTCTCGACCGGCTTCAGGGCCTCGTCGAGCACGTAATAAGACGAATGCTCGCCGGTCGTGGAGACCATCAGCATCGAGAGACCGGCCTTGGCTTCCTTGGCATCGAACGGCCCGAGGATCGCGAGCGGGTCGGAGATATTGGTGCCGCCCCAACCTGTGCCGGGATCGGCGACCTGGAAATAGCGGCCGGGCGTCGAGCGACGCCCCTTCATCTTGATGCCGGTGTCGGCGATATCGAGCAGCTTGCCGGCCTGGTGCTCGCTGAGCACGCCGGTGATGTGGTCATCGACCACGACCACCTCGTCGACCTTGCCGAGCCACTGCTTTGCGAACATGCCGATCGTCGCGGAGCCGCAGCCGACGCGCATGCGCTCTTCTTTCATGCCGTTGACGATCGGCGGCTGGCCGGCCTGCACTACCACGCTCGCGCCGCCGTCGATGGTGAGCTCGACCGCCTTGCAATTGGCGAGCTCCATCAGCGTGTCGCAGGTGACGCGGCCTTCCTTTTTGGAGCCGCCGGTCAGGTGATGCACGCCGCCGAGCGACAGCATCTGCGAGCCGTATTCGCTGGTGGTGACATGGCCGACTGCCTCGCCTTGTGCACGGACGGTCGCGGTCTCCGGCCCGAGATAGCGGTCGGTGTCGATCTTCACCTTGATGCCGCAATAGGAGAAGATTCCTTCGGTGACCACGGTCACCATGTCGACGCCATCGACCTCTGCCGAGACGATGAACGGCGCCGGCTTGTAGTCGGGATAGGTCGTGCCCGCGCCGATCGCGGTGACGAAGGTCGAGGGCTCGTGGACAATCCTGCCGTCCCAGTCCTCGGTGCGGCTGAACGGGACGAGCTTGCCGCCATGCGAGACGGTGCGCTCCAGGATCACATGCGGATCGACGCGGACGAGCTTGCCGTCGTGATTGGCGTAGCGGTCGCAGGCGCCCGCCGCACCCGGCTTGATGTAGCACATCACCGGACAGGCATCGCAGCGGATCTTGTCGATGGCAGCGCTCGTCGTTTCCATGTGCAAGCCAGCGGAGGTCGCGGTATATCATTTGTATACGAACGATGTTGCGCGCGCTCCGGAAGGCTGTCAAGCGGCGGTGCGGCGCAAAAGATGCGCATGCCGCATAAAACCTCATTTGCCTCTCCGCACTGTCCACAAAGAAGGCATTCGCGCTGCACTGCGGCATGCGCGGCTTGCACGTTTGTGTACAAACGGTATCGTCGCAACGTAGATTTTTCGCGAAGCTTTGGCCGCAGGCTTGGGAACGAGAATGACGCAGACACCGATCCGCCTCACCGTGAACGGCAGGATCCACGAGATCACTGCGGCGCGCCAGACGCCGCTGCTCTATGTGCTGCGCAACGACCTCGCGCTCAACGGTCCGAAATATGGATGCGGCCTCGGTGGAATGCGGCACCTGCACTGTCCTGATCGACGGCGCCGCCGCGCGCTCCTGCGTCATTCCGATCAGTGGCTGCGCCGGCCGCGACATCGTGACGCTCGAAGGGCTCGGCAGCCGCGACAAACCCGATGTCGTGCAGCAGGCCTTCATCGACGAACAGGCGGCGCAATGCGGCTACTGCCTCAACGGCATGATCATGACCACCAAGGCGCTGCTTGCGATCAACCCCCAGCCCACCGAGCAGGAGGCGCTGGCGGCGCTGCGCTACAATCTCTGCCGCTGCGGCACGCATATCGAAATCCTCCGCGCCGTGATGCGTGCGTCTGGACAGCTCGCCGAGGCCGGTGGTTGATGGCCTCCCCTGCCTCGAACGGAGCAGAGCGGCCATTGGGTTCGCTCGTCGTCGTCCGCACGGTGGACGAATGCACATCCGAGACCTTTCTCCGCATCACCGCGGACGGGTCGGTCACGGCCTATAATGGCCATGTCGATCTCGGCACCGGCATCCGTACTGCGCTCGGCCAGATCGCCGCCGAGGAGCTCGATGTCTCCTTTGCGCGCGTCGTCGTCGTGCTCGGCGATACCGCGATCGTGCCGAACCAGGGCCCGACGATCGCGAGCGAGACCATCCAGATCACCGCCGTTCCCCTGCGCAAGGCCGCGGCGCAAGCGCGACATTTCCTGATCGCACGTGCGGCCGAATGGCTGGAGCTGCCGGCTGCCGACCTCAAGATCGAAGACGGTCTCGTGCGCGGGCACAATCGCAGCGTCAGCTACGGCGAACTGATCGGCA
The DNA here is from genome assembly GCF_054056555.1 of Bradyrhizobium sp. LM2.9. Lineage (NCBI taxonomy): Bacteria > Pseudomonadati > Pseudomonadota > Alphaproteobacteria > Hyphomicrobiales > Nitrobacteraceae > Bradyrhizobium > Bradyrhizobium sp. LM2.9. The sequence goes on along the minus strand of NZ_JBSRYJ010000002.1, from coordinate 1,329,218 downwards.
GCGAGACGATCCGCCTCGAGCTTGCCGATGACGTCGCCGTGAAGCGTGTCGGCGATTACGCCATCGTCGGCCAGTCGATGCCGCGGGTCGACCTGCCGGCCAAGGCCGCGGGCGAGCTGATCTTCGTGCACGACATCCGAGTATCAGGCATGCTGCACGGCCGCGTGGTGCGGCCGCCCTATGCCGGCGTCGACGCCGGCCCGTTCGTCGGCACTAGTCTGATTTCGGTCGATGAATCCTCGGTGCGCGACATTCCCGGTCTTGTTGCCGTCGTGCGCATCGGCGATTTCGTCGGCGTGGTCGCCGAGCGCGAGGAGAATGCGATCCGGGCGGCGGAGCAACTTGCGGTGAGCTGGAAGCCCACGCCTGATCTGACCGATCTCGCCGACATTGAGACGGCTCTGCGCGCCAACGCGTCGACGCCGCGCACGCTGATCGACAAGGGCGACGTCGATGCGGCGATATCAGGTGCGGCCACGCCGATGCAGCGCACTTACGTCTGGCCTTATCAGATGCATGCCTCGATCGGCCCGTCCTGCGCGGTGGCGGATTTTCAAGACCGCAACATCCGGGTGTGGTCGGGCACGCAGAACCCGCACGTGCTGCGCGGCGACCTGGCGCTCTTGATCGAGCGGCCGGACAGCGAGATCGAGGTCATCAGGTTAGAGGCAGCCGGCTGCTACGGCCGTAACTGCGCCGACGATGTCACCGCGGACGCGCTGTTGCTCTCGCGCGCGGTCGGCCGGCCCGTGCGCGTGCAGCTCACGCGCGAGCAGGAACACGCCTGGGAGCCCAAGGGCACCGCGCAACTCGTCGACGTCAATGGCGGATTGGACGCAGACGGCAAGGTCGCTGCTTACGATCTCGCCACGCGGTATCCTTCGAATGCCGCACCGACGCTGGCGCTGTTGCTGACGGGGCGGATATCGCCGAAGCCGGACGTCCTCCAGATGGGCGACCGCACTGCGATCCCGCCTTACGATTACGACCACATGCGCGTCGTCGCCCACGACATGGCGCCGATCGTGCGCGCGTCCTGGTTCCGCGGCGTCTCGGCGCTGCCGAACACCTTTGCGCATGAATCCTACATCGACGAGGCTGCGACCGAGGCCGGCGTCGATCCGATCGAATACCGCCTGCGCTATCTCAAAGACCGGCGCGCCGTCGATCTCGTCAATGCGGTCGCCGAACGCGCGGGCTGGACGCCACGGCCGGTTCGCGAGGAGAAGGATGGCGAGATCGTCCACGGGCGCGGCTTTGCCTATGCACTCTATGTCCACAGTAAATTTCCCGGCTATGGCGCGGCGTGGTCGGCCTGGGTCGCCGACGTTGCCGTGAACAAGACCACCGGCGACGTCAGCGTGACGCGCGTCGTCGCCGGGCAGGACTCCGGCCTGATGATCAACCCCGACGGCGTACGCCACCAGATCCACGGCAACGTCATCCAGTCCACCAGCCGCGCGCTGATGGAGCAGGTCTCGTTCGAGCGCGGCACAGTGGCAGCGCGCGAATGGGGCGCCTATCCGATCATCCCCTTCGCCGACGTGCCGAAGATCGACGTATTGTTGCTGCCGCGGCCGGACCAGCCGCCGCTTGGCGTCGGCGAGTCCGCCTCGGTGCCGAGCGCCGCGGCGATCGCGAACGCGATCTTCGACGCAACGGGCGTGCGCTTTCGCGAGCCGCCGTTCACGCCCGAGCGTATCCTTAAGGGGCTGCACGGCGATGCATCGACGATGCCGCAGGCCCTGCCCGCGCCTGCTACACCGCAGCGGTCTCGCATCTGGCAAAATCCGTTCGCCAAACGCGCCGGCCTCTTCGCGGCGGTTGCGGCCGTCTGTACCGCGGTAATCGGCATCGGTGCGGCTCTCTTGCCTGGCCGCGCCATCGCGCCGATCGCTCGACCCGATGCATCTGTCTATTCCGCGGCGACCATCGCGCGCGGCCAGCGGCTTGCGGCGCTCGGCAATTGCGCGGAGTGCCACACCACGATCGGCGGCGCGCTCAACGCCGGCGGCCGTGCTCTGGAGACGCCGTTCGGCACGATCTACGCGACCAACATCACGCCAGACGCCGAGACCGGCATCGGCGCATGGTCCTATCCTGCTTTCGAGCGCGCGATGCGCGACGGGCTGCATCGCGACGGCCGGCGGCTCTATCCCGCCTTCCCCTACACGCACTTTTCGAAGACCAGCGATTCCGACATGCAGGCCGCTCTACGCCTACCTGATGGCGCAGCCTGCGGTGCGCGCGACGCAGCGTGCGAATACGCTCGCCTTCCCGTTCAATCTCCGTCCCCTGCTTGCCGGATGGAATGCGCTGTTCCACCGGACGCGCGAGTTCAAGCCCGATCCGGCCAAGTCCGAGGTCTGGAATCGCGGCGCTTATCTCGTCGAGGGTCTCGGCCATTGCAGCGCCTGCCATTCGCCGCGCAACGCGCTCGGCGCCGAGCAGCGTGAGGCCTATCTCGCCGGTGGTTTTGCCGAGGGCTGGGAGGCGCCGCCGCTGACGTCGCTCTCGCACGCGCCAATCCCATGGAGCGAGGACGAGCTTTACGCCTACCTTCGCACCGGCCAGTCCCGCTATCACGGCGTCGCGGCCGGCCCGATGGCGCCGATCGTCAGGGATCTCGCGGTCCTGCCCGACCAGGACATCCGCGCCATGGCCGTCTATCTCAATTCGTTCAATGACACCGCGATCGAGGGACAAACGCAGGACGCACTCGCCAGCAGGCTCGAAGCTTCAACGCGAATCACGGTCGCTTCTTCCGCGGGCGCCCGGCTCTATCAGGGCGCCTGCGCCGTCTGCCACGAGGTCGGCGGCCTGCCGCTGTTCGGCACCCGCCCCTCGCTCGCGCTCAACAGCAATTTGCACAGCGAGATATCGGACAATCTCGTGCAAATCATCCTGCACGGCATCGCCGAGCCGGTGTCGAGCGATCTCGGCTACATGCCGGCATTCAAGAACAGCATGAGCGATACGCAGGTCGAGGAACTCGTCACCTTCCTGCGCAAGCAGTTCGCACCGGACAGGCCGGCATGGAACGGCGTCCGCGAGACAGTCTCGCGCCTCCGGCCCTCAGCACATTAAGCGTGCTTCTTCACGTCCACCGGCGGTGTGCCGTGGGTGTGGAAGGACTCGATCGTCTTGAGGCCCCAGGCCTGCCCTTTCTTGCGCTCCTCTTCCGTCCACACGATCGGCTTCCAGTCGGGCGCGAGGATGAGGCGCGCGCCGGCATTGGCGACTTCGACACGGTTGCCGCCGGGCTCGTAGACATAGAGGAAGAAGGTCTGCTGGATCGCGTGCTTGTGCGGGCCGGTTTCGATGTGGATGCCATTCTCCAGGAAGATATCGGCGGCGCGCAAAACCTCTTCGCGGCTGTCGAGCGCGTAGGTGACATGGTGGAAGCGGCCGGGGGTGCCGGAATGGTCGAGCGAATAGGCGAAATCGTAGCTCTTGTTCGACATCGTCAGCCACATCGCCGCTTCGCGGCCGTCGTTCAGCACGATCTGCTCGGTGAGGCGGCAGCCGAGATAATTCTCGAAGAATTCGCGGTTCGCCTTGATATCAGTGGCGAGGCAGTTGAGATGGTCGAGGCGGCGGACGTTGACGCCGCGCGCTGGAAAGCGCTGCGCCTGGTTCTTCAGTGCAGGCTTCAGCTCGGGCGGCGCCTGATACCATTCGGTCTCGTAATAGAGCTCGACGATGTGGCCGTCGGGATCGCGGCAGCGGAAGGTCGGCCCCTGCCCCATGTCGGCGTCGGTCCAGCCGATATCGAATCCGGAGCCTTTCAGCGCGGCGACGCGGCGCTCCAGCGCCTGCTGGCTGCGCGCACGCAGCGCCATGTGCTCCATGCCTGATGTGTTCGACGCCGTGAGCTTGAGCGAATAGCGCTCGTAATCGTCCCAGCCGCGCAAATAGACCGACTCGCCCTTTTGTCCGCTGACGGTCATGCCCATCACGTCGACGAAGAACTTCAGGCTTTCGTCCGGCTTGGGCGTCAGCAGCTCCATGTGGCCGAGATGAGCAAGATCGAAGATCGGTTCGGGCTGCATGGTTTCCTCCAAGGCGTGGCTTGCGATCCGCCGGACCGGATCCGGCGATCTGGCGCAGGCTGTAATCCGCTCACGCGCCGGTGGGCGGCACCGAGGCCGCCGGTTCATTTGTACTAATGTACAAATGATTAGGTCTCGTCAACAAACTCGTCTTATCAAAGCCTACCCCGATACTACTCGATCGGTCGCCGTCCCATCGTCGATTCTGCGCCAACCTCTACGCCTATTCGCGCAAGGCTTGGGGCATTCACGCGCGGCGATTTGCCGTCTGGTCCCGGTTTATCTTGACGGCGCACGCTATCTCAAGCTGTATGGTGGAAACCCGAGCAGCAGCCAAGCGCTCGGTGCGCCGGGAGTCGGGGGAAGCTCGATGGCCAAGCAATCCGGGAGCACGGGTTCGGCCGGCAGTACGACGCCGGGGGGATCGATCGCCACGATTCGCGCGTTCGGCATCGAAGACACCGACATCAAAAATCCCGAACTCCTCCCACGCCTCGCGCAGGAGTGGACCTATCTCCTGCGGGTTCGCTCGCGCTGGGCTTCCGATTCCGACTTGCGCAAATCCATCGGCCAACGTGCCGCCAAGGACCTCGCCCGCGTCGGCGTGTCGTCCAAACGGTTGCAGGACCTGGCGCACGTGGACCGTATCGAGGTCGAACTATACGACTGGGATCGTCAAGATAAAGAGGCTTGCGCGATCCACGAAGCCGCCTGCGAAATTCCCTGGGAATACCTGCTCAGCGCCGGCACGCGCACAGAGGGCCGTTATCACGGCACCTTGATCTCGCGGCTCTTCAGCAGCGGTTTTGCGAAGGTCAAGCCGCACCCCCCGAACAGCGTCCTTTTCGTCGAGAGCGCGCCCGGACGCTTCGGTGACAAGTACGACTTCAAGGACGAGGAACAGCGTATCGATGCCGCGGTCGGTGCATCCAACAGACCGGACGACGACCCATACCGCACGATTCTGCGAACACCCCAGAAAACTGAACTCGCCGAGAAAGTCCGCAGTGCGAACTGGGAAGCGATCCACGTCACCGGGGTCGATACTCACCATGCCGGGTGGATCATCGATGATTTCTATCCGAACATGAAGAAGAACAACGAGGCGCTCTTCAACACGATCATCGACAAGGCCGGACGGCTGCCTGATGGGATGATCCTTCGCCAGGCCCACGAAAGCGAGCTTCCCGTTCTGTACGAAGAGCTTGCCGAGACCCTTGTGAACCCAACCACCCCACCCCGGATCGTGACGCTCAATCTTTACTATTCCGGCGCGCGTATCGCACGCGAGTTGGTCAGAAAGGGAGCCCATGTCGCCCTCGGTTTTCTCGACGAGATCGATGACGATGTCGCGGAGCTGTTCTTTCAAACATTCTATTGGAACTGGTGCCACGGAACGGATCAACTGATCCTGTCGATTCCGGATGCGTTCCTGATGTCGTGGAAGGCGATGCCGTTGGACGTGCATGGGACATCGATCGTGATCTGGATGGGACGCAGTATTTTCGCGCCGAGCACCGAATCCATCCCGAAGCCGACGTTGAAATCCAGTCCGGCTAAGAGATCTAGTCCGGCCAAGAAAAAGGCATCTTCCCGAAAGAAGAGGGCAGCCTCATGATTCCGATCAAGGTGGACCTGGGGGTCGCTCCGGAAATCAAACTACTCCCTGCTGCACAACAACAGGACCTTGCTCGATAAGTTGACGCTGACCCGGCTTATTCAGCATCCTGTCGATGCGATCACGATTCAAGTCGAGCTCTGCGTCGGCGCCGAGAACTATCCTTACCGCCTTACGATCCCGGTCATGACGGAGTTGCAGCTGCCGCTATCCTCCAAAGTGATCGTCCCCCTCACCGCCAGCCTGACGCGCTCGCTGCATGAACGGGTGCAGTCGGCGGTGTACGTGAAAGTGACTTGCGCAGGAGAGACGGCGTTCGAGGAAACCAGACGTGTCACGCTGATCCCCGTTGACGAATGGATCGATGACACCAAGAACAACCCGTGGCTGCCCTCCTTCGTGCTGCCCAGAGATCCCGCAATTCTTGCGATCATCCGCGCCTCGCGACGCTACCTGATCGGCATTCTCGACGATCCCGGAGCCGGGTTCGACGGCTATCAGCAGGACGAGGATGGCGCCGTCGACCGCCAGGTTCAAGCCATCTGGACCGCGCTCGTGAACGAGTATCGCTTCCAGTACATCAACCCTCCTCCTGCCTATTCCGAGCAGAGTCAGCGGCTGCGCACGCCGAGCGAGATCGTCGCGTCCAACACCGGCACCTGCATCGACCTCGCGCTGCTGCTCGCCTCGTGCCTCGAATATGTCGGCATCTTCCCAGTCGTAGTGCTGCTCAGCGGACATGCCTTCGTCGGCTATTGGCGATCGGAAGAGGCGCATGACGACTTCGTGGGCGTGATCAAGATACCGGCAACGGTGCCGAGCGTCGGGGACGCGGCCACCAGGGACGCGGGACTGCCCTACGTCGATCCCTACGGCTGGAGGCTCACCAAGATGAGTTACGCCGAGATCATGGCCTATGTGACGTCGGGCGACCTCGTGATGCTGGAAGCCACCTACCTGACCGGGGCCTACAGCTTCAAGGACGCGCAAACCGAAGGACGGGCCAATCTGCGTAGCCAAAAGGAATTCGACAGCATGCTCGACATCCAGCACGCACGAAGCCTGAGCGTCACCCCGCTTCCGATCATCGATGAATGACGGCATCGCACATGTCACAGTTTGTTGCGGAAGACCCCGGACGTTTCCTGTCGCAGATCAAGGCGGTCGCGGACAACGACGACCTGTTCGTGCCTCTCTATGTCGATCACGACGACAGAATGGACTCTGTCGCCGGCCTGCGCCGACGCAGACGGCGCGCGTCCAACACACCCGACGACAACATCCTTGCGGCTTCGCTGGTCGAGGAAAACGGTGTCCTGCGCTGGTATGACGGCGTTCCGGCACGCGCGGAAGCGCCACAGCGCCGTCGACGCGCACGGCGGGCCGGAGGGCCGCCGCCACTTCCCGATCAGACGGTGATCCTGACCAAGGAGTTTCCAAGGCTCCAGCCGAACAGGGCCGCCGCAGCCATCGGCGCCATCGACATGCGCCTCAACTCCGCAATCGACGTCTCGCTGCGCTCACACATACGCCAGCTGCGGGGCGGCCCGTCCAACTTCGTCATCGACGCCGCCGATGCCCACGGTCCCTTCAAGGGGCGCACCTTGCTGCTGGTCCACGGCACCTTCTCGAGCGCCGTCAACATGATCGGCGAGTTCCAGGCCACCGCCGACGGCCAGGCGTTTCTTGGCTCCGCCCTGAACGGACCCAACAAGTACGATCAGGTTCTCGTCTTCGAGCACGCGACCCTTGCCGTCAGCCCGGTTCTGAATGCGCTCGAGCTTGGGCGCGCGTTCGTCGATGCAATTGGACAAATCGACGTCATCGCCCATAGCCGCGGCGGCTTGATCGTGCGGTGGTGGCTGGAGGCGTTCGGCCGCTCGCTCGCCGCCACGACGCGCGTCGTCTTTGCGGGCTCGCCGCTCCACGGCACCTCGCTCGCCGCGCCCGACAAGCTCCAGCATGCGCTGAGCCTGCTTTCCAATATCGGCACCTTCGCCGAGAAAACGTTACAGCTCGCCGGTGGGGCCAATCCGTTCCTGTGGGTTGCCGGCAAGCTGGTCGAGGTGGTGATGACCGTCACCGGCACGCTTGCCCACACGCCGCTCCTTGACGGGCTGGTTGCGCTGGTTCCAGGGCTGTTCGGACAATCCATGATCGAAAACAATTACGAGCTTAATCTGCTGCGGCTCGGTCCCTGCACGACTCAGCCCGCCTACTTCGTCGTGCAGTCGAATTTCGAGACGACGGATCCCGGCTGGCAGTTCTGGAAAAATTTCAGGGCACTGCGGATCGGCGACCTGGCCGCCGACGAAATTTTTCCCGACAAGAACGATCTCGTGGTCGATACAGTCTCGATGTCGGACCTGGGAGCGACGGGCTTCCCGCTCGCCATCCACGGCGTCGAGGATTTCGGCAACTCGCCCGACGTTTGGCACTGCAATTACTTTCGCCAGACCAAAACTATCGGCTTCATCCGGCGCAGCTTGGCCTAATCCCCCGGAATCGACGGCTTTGTCGCATGCTCGCGGAACAGCGCGCGCAATTGCCGTCGCAGCGGCACCAGCGGCTTCGACGCGGCACCTGTACGCGCAGAAAGGTCGATGTCAGATCATATGGTAAATCATTCCTTAACCCACCCGCACCCCAACCGGCCTGGAAAAGCGGCATTTCCCGGCCGTTTCCGCCCATAAGTATGCATTGGGAACAAACCTCACGGCCGAATTGTCGCGGATTTAAGGAAGCGCGCGCGGTTGCCGTTTAACCGTTTGTCCAGCGACGGCCGCGCATAGTCCGGGCAAAGCACTTGCTCTTGCCAGGTTCATTCATTGTGACATCCTTTGGACGCGTGATTTCGGTTCGCGGATCGCTCGCGCGGGTCGGGCTGCTGGCTGAAAGCCGGATGCCGGACTCGGAAGTTCGGGCCACCGTCGGCCGTTTCGTCAGCATCCGCTGCGCCAGCTCGGTGATCGTCGCGATGATCACCGAGGTGTCCTGCGAGAACCTCTCGAGCACCGACAATTTGATCGCAATCGCCTCGGTGGACCTGCTGGGCGAAATCCTCAATGCCGCCGGCAAGGCCAAATTCCAGCGCGGCGTCACCAACTATCCGACCATCGGCGATTCCGTCGACCTGATTACGAGCCAGGAGCTGCGCACGATCTACGCGCCGACCGGCTCCGACCAGATCAATGTCGGCTTCCTTCAGCAGGATAGCTCCGTCGTCGCCTATGTCGACATCGAGGAAATGCTCTCCAAGCACTTCGCGGTCCTGGGATCGACCGGCGTCGGCAAATCGACCGGCGTGTCGCTGCTGCTCAACGAGATCCTCAAGGCACGCCCGAACCTGCGTATCTTCCTGCTCGACGTGCACAACGAATATGGACGCTGCTTCGGCGACCGCGCGCTGGTGCTCAACCCGCGCAATCTGAAACTGCCGTTCTGGTTGTTCAATTTCGAGGAAATCGTCGATGTGCTGTTCGGTGGCCGCGCCGGCGTGCCCGAGGAGCTCGACGTCCTCGCCGAGGTCATTCCGCTCGCCAAGGGCGTCTACACCCAGTACCAGAATGCCGACCGCATCGGCCTGAAGCGCATCGATCCCAAGCAGATCGGCTACACCGTCGACACGCCGGTGCCCTATCGCCTGGTCGATCTGATGTCGCTGATCGACGAGCGGATGGGCAAGCTCGAAAACCGCTCCTCGCGTATCATCTATCACAAGCTGATCTCCCGCATCGAGGCGGTCCGCAACGACCCGCGCTACGCCTTCATGTTCGACAACGCCAATGTCGGCGGTGACACCATGGCCGAGGTGATCAGCCATCTGTTCCGCCTGCCGGCCAACGGCAAGCCGATGACGGTGATGCAGCTCGCCGGCTTTCCGGCCGAAGTCATCGACTCCGTCGTCTCGGTGCTGTGCCGGATGGCCTTCGACTTCGGCCTGTGGAGCGACGGCGTTTCGCCGATGCTGTTCGTCTGCGAAGAGGCCCACCGCTACGCCTCCGCCGATCGCAATGTCGGCTTCGGGCCGACCCGCAAGGCGGTGTCGCGCATCGCCAAGGAAGGCCGCAAATACGGCGTCTATCTCGGCCTCATCACCCAGCGTCCCGCCGAACTCGACGCCACCATCATCTCCCAGTGCAACACGCTGTTCACGATGCGTCTTGCCAACGAACGCGACCAGGCGCTGCTGCGCGCCGCGGTGTCGGATGCGGCCGCGAACCTGCTCTCGTTCGTGCCCTCGCTCGGCACCCGCGAAGTGCTGGCGTTCGGCGAAGGTGTCGCACTGCCGACACGGCTGCGCTTCAAGGAGGTGCCGCCGCACCAGTTGCCGCGCGGCGAAGCCACCATCAGCAGCGTGCCGTCCGTCACCTCCGGTCACGACATGCATTTCGTCGGCGCCGTGCTCGAGCGCTGGCGCGGCGCCACCTCGCAGCGCGACGTGCCGAACGACCCGGTGTTCTCGGCGCCGCCGGCCAAGACGCTCTCCAACGTCGAGGCGCCGATGCTGCAACCGTCGATGGGGCTGGACCCGGACCGTTTCTCGCTGCTGAAGAAGCCGCTGCGGTAAGGCAACGCTGCGTCCCCAACCTCGCAAGGGCGACAGCCCTTGGCCAAGTTGAGCACGACGCCCGCATCGACTATGGTTGCCGGCCCCAAGCCGGAATCCATACCAATGACAAAGTCCGCCGCGCAACGCTTCCCCGCTCCCGCCCTCGACGCGCTCCCCGACGATATCCGCACGCGCCTCCTCGCCGTGCAGGAGAAGAGCGGCTTCGTGCCGAATGTGTTTTTGACGCTGGCCTACCGCCCGGACGAGTTCCGCGCCTTCTTCGCCTATCATGACGCGCTGATGGAGAAGGACGGCGGACTCACCAAGGCCGAGCGCGAGATGATCGTGGTCGCGACCTCGGCCGCCAATCAGTGCCAGTATTGTGTGATCGCGCATGGCGCGATCCTGCGCATCCGCGCCAAGAACCCGCTTATTGCCGACCAGATCGCTACGAACTACCGCAAGGCCGACATCACGCCGCGGCAGAAGGCGATGCTCGACTTCGCGATGAAGGTCTCGGCCGACGCGCAGCGTACCTCCGACGAGGATTTCGCAGCACTTGCCCCGCATGGCTTCAGCGACGATGACATCTGGGACATCGCCGCGATCTCCGCTTTCTTCGCGCTGTCGAACCGGCTCGCCAATTTCACCGGCATGCGGCCGAATGAAGAGTTCTATCTGATGGGACGCTTACCGAAGAAATGACCGAGCTCGACTGGCCCGAAATCCTTGCCCGTCTCGGCGCAGCGACTGTCGCCACCGGAGCGATCGGGCTCGACCGCGATCTGCACGGCAAGCCGATCGGACTGAAAACGCTCGGCATCGTCGGGCTCTCCACCGCGACCGTCGTGCTGCTGGCGGTGCAGTTCGCCGAGCCGGGCAAAATGACCGATGCCACGAGCCGGGTCATCCAGGGCATCCTCACCGGCATCGGCTTTCTCGGCGCCGGCGTCATCGTGCACGAGGGCCACCGCTTCCGCGTGCGCGGCCTGACCAGCGCCGCCTGCACCTTCCTCGCCGCCTGCATCGGCATCGCCTGCGGCGCGGGAGAATGGAAGATCGTCCTGGTGGCGCTGGCGCTCGCCTTCGTGCTGTTGACAGTCGGCCGCCGCATCGAGCGCCTTCTGCACCGGATGGTCGGCGGCAAGGACGAGGCGCACGAGACGGAAATGCCGGAACATTAGAGCGAGTTCGACGCTGGCGGATCACCGGTTCGGTACCGGTGATACTGTGGCAACGCGCTGGGCGCTGCATTCCGAATGAGCCAGGATCGGAAAAGCCATCCTGGCGGGAGTCCGCGAGAACGCAGCGCACGTGTGTGCGTTAGAACTGGGCTTGGCCTACAACGCCGGCGGGGCGACCGCTAACGATGATAATGCCGCGTTCGGCAAGTGACCCGCCGCGTCCGTCCGGCGCGGTTACCGTGATAAGGTGCCGTCCGTCCTGCAATTGCGCGACGAGTTCGTACCCAAGGCCTAGGTCGCCGTCCAGATCCGAATGCCACCGAATTTCATCGGACCGGACAACACCGAGCCCGCGGCAGTCGATCATCGCGCCCAACGGCACGGCGCCTGGCGCGATCGGACACTGGGGATCAGGCAGTCGCAGATAGAGCCGGCGACGGCTGCGCTGCAGCTCGAATTGAGAGCTGTCGGCGCTCGCGCTCCGAAATTCCGCGGTTGCGATGGCGCGGAAGAAACAGCGTTCGCCGCCCGGCAAGCGTTCGCTTTCCACCAGCACCTCGCCATCTGGAGGATCAAACGCGACCGGTTGCCATGTCTCGCGATCATCACCGCTGAACAGCACGACTATCGACGGCTGGGCCCGCGGATGACGCGCGTGCACGCGCAGCGCGAGGAATTGGTCCCGCCGTTCGGGGCCGCTCATATCGACCTGCGGCGGTTCGCCCACTTCGAAAGTCGCGAGCGGTTCGCGGCCATCATGCAACGAGATGGCAGCGACTTCCTCGCTCGGCCATTCGATCGCTTCATGCAGATCGTAGAACGGCTCGCGGTCGAGCGGAACGGCTACACCTCCTCCACAACAGCCGCAGGTCGCTTGCGCGCGTGTGTAGAGACAATGATGAGTCGCAATGATCCGGCGATGGGCATCGAGCAGATCAACCGAGAGCGGCGAAATGGCGCCATCGCTCGGCCGTGATACCATGCCGGCGGCTTCGATCCGGTAAGCCTTGCGAATCTCGATGCGGTTCTCGTCGCTGACGCGGCGATGCACCCGCACTGCCAGGATCAGGAGCGAACGAACGCGACGCGGATCGGCCGGTGCGGATTGGTGATTCTCGCGCGCATTAAGGATCTTCAGATAGGTGTACGGCGAGATCCACTGCTTCGACTTGTAGGACATGACGTCGGATGTGTCCGACGGGCCGAACAGCGTCGGCGGCGTCGTTCCTGGATCGATGCCGACTTCGCCGATGGAGGTCTTGCTTCCGCCATAGTTTGGATAGTTCGGGTCATCGCTGCTGTCGCCTGGCACCGCGACGTGGTTGCAGGTGAAGACGTGTCCCATCTCGTGGGCGAAAATGAAATCGTAGGCGAAACGTGTGTCGCTCCCCGCAAAGGCGGCGCCGACGCCTTCAGCGCGACCGCACCCCGTGTTGTAGGAGCCGGCAGCGGCGGGAACAGCTACGCTCGGCACAAACGCGAAGACAATATCGCCGAGCTGGAACAGAGCGGTGAAGATGCGCGTGACAGCCAAGTCAGCGAGCAGGCCGGTCCACGCGGTGTTACAACCTCCGCCCGTCGCGGCGGACGCAAACGCTGCCGAGCTGTTCGTCGATGTGCCAAGAATCGTCGTCTCAAAATAAGGGAACGGCAGCATCCGTTCGGCCGTGCGCATCGTGCTGAGCATAATCGCGTCGGCGGGGCTCGTAACGTTGCCGGAGCTGTCGGTCCAGTTGACCCTCGCGATGGCGACACGCGGCGGCCGCACATCCATAAAATCGATATAGCGCCCGGTCGTGGCGCGGTCCTGGGGCGCGGATAAAGCGCCGTCGCTGCCAGCACGCCAGAGCCGGACGGAGAGATAAAAGTGGCCGGTCCGGCAATACCATGCTGGCACGAAAAAATTCAGCGACGAATTGACGTGCGCGAGGTGGAATGCAAGCGCGCCGAGTCCACCAACTGGGACCGTCAACTCGTTGTCCCACAGCTCGCGCGAGAGCTCGTTACGCGCACCGAGCCGGGCCCCGTCGGCGCGCGTAGGGCCGGTGCGGTAAACGATTCGATCGCCAACCGAAAGCACCAGCTCACCTGTAACGCGTGCGCCAGTGAGTGTGTCCGGCTCGGCAACGCCGGGCTGCACGTATGGATAGGCACGCACCACCAGCGGCTTGAGCGCAACGAGCGGGATCGAATTGTCGTCGCCGTAGCTGACGCCGACGGCGCCGTTGTACTGGATTGATTGGGTCAACTCGAGGCCGGCCAGCGCGAGGTGTCGCCTGGGCCAAAGTACGTCCGGAAGCTGATGCTGTGGATCCCAGGGGAGCGGTAGTTGCTCGAGATCCGGCTGCACTGGCTTGCCGCGAAAAGGGCCAGCAAGCTGCCGAGCGACCGCCGCCACGAGGGCGTCGAGTTCAGGACGATCTTGGGCGTTCATCTGGCGCTCCATGAGTGTCGGGCGCAATTTTCAAAGCGTCGGCCGCAACGTTACCGGGGTCATGGAAAACTCTGCCATCCGCAGCACGCGGCGCCTTTCAGCCCCCGCGGGTGTGATGCAGAACCCGGCGTGGATAAGTCTGAATGGACTACGCAAAGGTTCATTGGTTGGGGACCTATGTGAGGTTCCCAAGGCCGCTTCATCGCCTTCCCTTGCGCTGAAGCGTTTTCGAACGAAGTGGGTACCGACGCCCGGCCCTACTACGGCTGCGTTGCCTACGGGGTGCGACTATGCCGTTAGCGCTTCGCCATCAACTCGAGCGCCGGCGCAAAGCGCTCGGAAAATGTCAATGTCCTGGTGTGATGAACTGCGGCAAACGAGGCCGAGATCCCTGCTGAGGCGACCGCGAGCAAGGCAACGGCGAAAACCAGACGGCGCATTCCTGCCTCCTGTGTGAGCTCAATTACCTCAAAGATGGACCGGCTCTGTTTCAGGACCGCTTCATGGGGCGCGGGAAATGATTTCGCTCAAGCGGCTGTGATGAGGTCCGTTTTGTGGTGCCGCACGCCGTGCTGAAGTGAGCGTCTCGCCCTAATCATCCTCCGCCGGTCCGCACCAGCCGGGCAGATAGATCGCATCCTTGCTCTTGGCTGAGGACATCGCCTTCTCGAGCGACTTGTCGAAGTCGGCATCCACCGCCTTGCGCGACAGTTTTCGGCGCAGATAGTCGGCCCACAGGAATTCGGAGAACGGCGTGGTGTCCTTGGCGAAGCCGCCCATGCGGCGAAGCTCACCGGCAAGGCTCCGGAACGGATCGTCCTTGAGATCGACGATCGATTTCGGCAAGTCGCGGAACGGCCGCCGGCTCGCCCTTGGCGTCGTAGGGATAGACCCAGCGCTTGTTGTCCATCACGCCCCAGAACGCCTCGCGCTCGACCATCCTGAGGTCGCCGACGATGGTGACCAGCACCTCCTTGACGCCCTCGTCATGCAGCGCGCGGCCGAGATGATGATGGTCGATCACGTAATAGCGCTCGTCGGGGCCGTGCACGACGGGGATCATGTGCCTGCCGAGCAGATCGGCCTGCTTCTTCTTGTCGTGCTCGCGCCAGCGCTTGCGCTTCTCCTTGACCTCGCGCATGCCGACCGTCATCTGCGTCGGCCGAAGCGACAGGATCGGCACCGGATGCACTCTCGGCTCGCGCGTGTTGGTGGTCATGGTCGAAGGGCCCTTCCATGGTTGCAACTGGGTGGTTCAGGTTCCCTGGACTATGCCACGGGCTTCGCGCCGGCAAAATGCATTCAGCTGGCCGCAGAGTTATTGCAACGCACCGCCTGCAGCCCGGACGTCGGTTCCGTGATCACCGCACCCCGAGCAGGATAGTGTGTGAATGCGCAATGCACGTGCGCGTTGAGAAGATTTTCTGCAACGCGTTCACCACGTATGCTATCTAAAAATCGCTGCTTCGGAGTGATCCCTGCACCATGAAAACCCAGCGGCCCATAAGCTCGGATGACGAGCACCGGGTGCTCCAGTTCAGGCCGCGCACCTCGCCTTCCCCGACGGCCTCCCGGGGCAACGGTACCGTGCAGCAATTGCGCGTCGGGCCCGAGCCGCTCGACCTGTCGCGCTACGAGCAGGCCCGCCCTGAACCGGACGATTTCCGCCATCGCATGCTCGCCAACATCGCAGCGCTGGCCTTCACCATCGCGCTGACCGCGATCGGGATCTGGCTTGCGGTGAGCATCGCCGATCTGCGCCGGACCCAGGATTGCGTGCTGATGGGCCGCCGCGACTGCCTCAAGATCACGACTCCGCACGCCTAGGCGAGATATCTGGCAGGGCCCGCGGCCGGTCCTCGACCGAACGGGTTCCCGCCGGCATCCCCTGCCCTGTCCCCACCCCATCCGGCTCCATTGAACTCAGGGCGGCGCTCCGATATACGGGCTTTCGACCCGGCCAGAGGAGGGTTGAGGGCGTCATCAGGGGCGCGATGCAGACCCACCGTTCCCCTCTGGAAAATCCGACAAATATCAGCAAAATATCAAAGGCTTAGTGATGTCCTCCACATTCGATCAGGTCGCTACGATCATCGCTGAAACCTGCGACATCCCGCGCGACACGATCACGCCGGATAGCCATGCCATCGACGATCTCGGCATCGACAGCCTCGATTTCCTGGACATCGCGTTCGCGATCGACAAGCAGTTCGGTATCAAGCTGCCGCTGGAAAAGTGGACCCAGGAGGTCAACGACGGCAAGGCGACCACCGAGCAGTATTTCGTGCTAAAGAACCTGTGCGCCCGCATCGACGAACTGGTTGCGGCCAAGGGCGCGAGCGCGTAAGCGCGCGGTCATGCAACTCGAATATTTCCACATGATTGATCGCGTCGTCGACCTCAACATCGACGCGCAGACGATTGTCGTCGAGGCGCTGGTCCCGAAGGAGAGCACCATCTTCGAGGGGCACTTCCCGGGCTATCCCCTGATGCCGGGCGTGCTCCTGATCGAATCGATGGCGCAGGCCTCGGGCTGGCTTCAGCTCGGCGTGCTCAAGTTCGAGCGCATGCCGATCCTTGCCGCCGTCAAGGAAGCCAAGGTCCGCGGTTCGGTGTTCCCCGGCGATCTCATGAGCATCGAGGCGAGCCTTTCGCATCAAGGTTCGGGCTACGCGGTGACCGAGGCCAAGATCAAGGTCGGCGGCAAGCTGCGAGCGAATTCGACGTTGACCTTCACGCAGATTCCCTTCCCCAATGCGGATATGCGCTCCCACATGGACGCGGTCGCGAAACGCGTCGGCTTTCCGCAACAGGCCGTATCGCCATGACTGAGACTGCTTCGAAGCCCGGCCCGACGGAAGTCTGGATCACCGGCATTGGCCTTGCCACCTCGCTCGGCGAGGGCCTCGACGCCAACTGGGCCGCGCTTCAGGAGAAGCGCATCAATGTCGATGAGAAGGGCTTTGCGCCCTACATCGTGCATCCCCTTATGCCTGTTACCTACGACAGCCAGATACCCAAGAAGGGCGACCAGCGCCAGATGGAAGCCTGGCAGCGCATCGGCGTCTACGCCGCAGGCCTTGCGCTCGATTCCGCTGGCATCAAGGGCAACAAGGACATTCTGTCGAAGATCGACATGGTCGCCGCCGCCGGTGGCGGCGAGCGCGATCTCAACGTCGACACCGGCGTGCTCACGGCCGAGGCCAAGGGCGCCAACGCGCCCGGCTTCCTCAACGAACGCCTGATGAGCGATCTCAGGCCGACGCTGTTTTTGGCGCAGCTCTCCAACCTGCTCGCCGGCAACATCGCCATCGTCCACGGCATTGGCGGCACCTCGCGCACCTTCATGGGCGAAGAGGTGGCGCGGCGCCGACGCCGCCCGCATCGCGCTTGCGCGCATCGCCTCGGGCGAGAGCGACATCGCGCTGATCGGCGGCTCGCATAATGGCGAGCGCAAGGACCTGATGGTCCTCTACGAATTCGGTGACTTCAACCTGAAGGACAAGTTCGCCCCGGTGTGGGCGCGCAAGGATCACGCCGGCTTCGCGCTCGGCTCGGCCGGCGCGTTTCTGGTGCTGGAATCGAAGGCGCATGCGGAAGCGCGTGGCGCAAAGCCGTTCGCAAAGCTGTCGAGCGTCGTTGCGGACCTCGCCCGCCGCAAGCAGCCCGGCGACATGGCCGCGACGCTGGAGAAGCTTTGGGCGAAGCTGCCGAAGCGCGACGGCAAGGGCGCGATCATATCCGGCGCGACCGGCGCGGAGCCCGCCACGAGCGAAGAGCGCGGCTTCCTGAAGGGCCACGCCGACTTCCCGGTGCGCTCGACTGGCACGATGTTCGGCCACACCATGGAAACGCAATTCCCGCTTTTCTTTCGGCCTTGCACTCGCGGCGCTGTCGATCTCGCGCGGCGCGCTGTTTCCGCCGAACGATTCGACCGGGACCGAGATTGAAATGCAGGGCGCGCCCACCCAGATTGTGGTGGTGGGGGCCGGACACTGGCGCGGCGAAGGCATGGCGCTGGTCGAGGCAGTTTAGTTAGCTCTATCGGGGGATCGACATGACTGCACCACGCGACAAACTCGGGCGTCCCGTCGTCGTCGTCACCGGCATGGGCATCATGACCTCGCTCGGTAACGGCAAAGGCGACAATTGGGCGAAGCTCGTCGCCGGTGAATCCGGCATTCGCACCATCACGCGCTTTCCCGTCGACGGCCTGAAGACCACGATGGCCGGCACCGTGGATTTCGTCAGCGTCGATCCGTTCTCCTCCACCGGTCTGTCCGAGCGAATGGCCGAACTGGTGACGGAGGAAGCGCTCGCGCAGGCCGGCATCGGCGCCAAGGCTGATTTCCCGGGTCCCCTTTTCCTGGCGGGTTGCGCCGGTCGAGGTCGAATGGCCGCAGCGTCGTGAGCTCGGCCGCGCCGTCGGCGCGCTCGACTTCACCTATGACGATCTGCTGCGCATCTCCGGCGGCGGCAAATACAGCGCCTATCATCACCGCTTCATGTTCGGCTCGGTCGCGGCCCACCTCGCCGAGACCTTCGGCACCAAGGGCTCGCCGATCTCGCTGTCGACAGCCTGCGCTTCGGGCGCGACCTCGATCCAGCTCGGCGTCGAGGCGATCCGCCGCGGCGAGACCGACGCCGCGCTGTGCGTGGCGACCGACGGCACCGTGAATCCGGAGGCGCTGGTGCGCTTCTCGCTGCTCTCGGCGCTGTCGACCCAGAACGATCCGCCGCAGGCAGCCTCCCGCCCCTTCTCCAAGAACCGCGACGGCTTTGTCATGGCCGAAGGCGCCGGCGCCCTCGTGCTGGAAAGCTATGAAGCCGCCACCGCGCGCGGCGCAAAAATCCTCGGCGTGATCGCCGGCTGCGGCGAGCTCACCGATTCCTTCCATCGCACCCGTTCGTCGCCCGACGGCAAGCCGATCATCGGCTGCATGAACAAGACGCTGGCCGATGCCGGCATGACGCCGGACCAGATCGACCACATCAACGCGCACGGCACCGCGACGCCCGAGAACGACAAGATGGAGTACAATACGACATCGGCGGTGTTCGGCGAGCTCGTGCAAAAGATTCCGGTCACCTCCAACAAGTCGATGGTCGGCCACACCATCTCGGCCGCAGGCGCGGTCGAGGCGATCTTCTCGCTGCTGACGCTGGAGCATCAGCGCATCCCGCCGACGATCAACTACGACAATCCGGATCCCACGATCCTGTTCGACGTCGTCGGCAACAAGGCGCGCGACGCCCGCGTCACCGCGGTGATGTCGAACTCGTTCGGCTTCGGCGGCCAGAACGCATCGCTGATCCTGACCCGCGAACCGGCCTGACCGGACGCATGGCGCTGCTTCCTGCGAGGACGACGGCCCGCGCGCGGGAGGTCGCCAAGTCGATCGGCGGCAGCTTGGTCGGCGCCGCGACCGTCGGCATGCTGCGTACCACGCGCTATTTCGATCCGGCCAAGACCTCGGACTTTTTCGCGCGCGTTACCAAGCTGATCGGGCCGCGCCTGCGCGAACACCGCATCGGCCGCGCCAACCTCACAGCCGCCTTTCCGGAAAAGTCGGCGGAGGAGATCGAATCCATCCTGATGGGCGTCTGGGACAATCTCGGCCGCGTCGGCGGCGAATTCGCCCATATGGACCACGTCTGGGACTATGACCGCGATCATCCGGAAAACAGCCGGATCGAATTGCCCAAGCATAGCATCGAGCTGTTCGACCGCATCCGCGACGACGGCAAGCCGGCGCTGATCTTCGCAGCCCATCTGTCGAACTGGGAATTGCCTGCGCTCGCGGCGGTTGCGCATGGGCTCGACACGGCGATCCTCTACCGCCGGCCGAACATCGCGTCAGCCGACCGCATCATTCAGGAGATGCGCCAGGTCAACATGGGCACGCTGATCCCGGCGGGACGCGACGCGCCGCTGCGGCTCGCGCAGGCGCTGAAGGACGGCAAGCACGTCGCCATGCTGATCGACCAGTATCTGACCGGCGGCGTCGAGGTTACCTTCTTCGGCCGCAAGACCCGTGCCAATCCGATGTTGGCGCGCCTCTTGCGTCAGGTCGATTGTCCCATCCATGGCGTCCGCATTATCCGCCTGCCCGGCAACCGTTTCCGCGCTGAACTGACGGAAGAGATCCCGCCGGTGCGCGACGCCGACGGCAAGATCGACATCCAGGGCACGACGCAGGCGATCACGAACGTCGTAGAAGGCTGGGTCCGCGAGCATCCCGAGCAGTGGCTATGGCTGCATCGGAGATGGCGGTAGCAGGCTCGCCGCTCCGCGGTGGCCGGCTTGTCCCCGCCATCCACGCATCGCCACGCGGCAGGAAAGACGTGGATGCCCGGACAAGCCCGTGCATGACGACTGAGCAGGATGCGTCCGCTCCTCCCAACCCCTCAGCGCCCCGTTTTCACCTTGGTCCACAGTCGATTGATCACCCGCTGCGTCGCCGGATCGCGCGCCGTGATAACGAACAACTTTGAGAGTGTCGCCTCGTCCGGATAGATGTTCTTGTCGCCGAGGATCTTCGGATCGACCAGCTTCTGGCTGGCGAGGTTGCCGTTGGCGTAGGACAGGAAGTCCGAGTTCTTGGCGGCGACGTCCGGGCGGTAGAGATAGTTGATCAGCTCGTAGGCTTCCTTGACGTTCTTGGCATCCGCGGGGATCGCGAGATTGTCGAAGAACATCTGGGCGCCTTCTTTCGGGATCGTGTAGCCGATCTCGATGCCGCCCTTCGCCTCGGCCGCACGGGCGCGGGCCTGCATGATGTCGCCGGACCAGCCCACCACGAAGCAGATCTCGCCGGTCGCGAGCGCGCTGAGATATTCGGACGAATGAAACTTGCGCACGGAGGGCCGAACCTTGGCGACGACATCGGCCGCCTTCTCAAGGTCCGCCTGCCTGGTCGAGTTCGGATCGAGCCCGAGATAATTCAGCGCCGCCGGAAAAATGTCGTCGGCGGAGTCGAGCATGTGGACGCCGCAGTTTTTGAATTTTGCCAAATTCTCCGGCTTGAACACGATGTCCCAGCTGTCGATCTTCGCGTCCGCTCCCAGAATCTGCTTCAGCTTCGCGACATTGTAGCCGATGCCCGTCGTGCCCCACATGTAGTTGGCGGCGTAGACATTGCCGGAATCGTAGATCGCGAGACGTTCGGTCACCACCGACCAGGCATTGGCGAGGTTCGGCAGCTTCGACTTGTCGAGCTTCTGGAAGATATTCGCCTTGATCTGGCGCTGGAGGAAATAGGCTGTCGGCACTACGACGTCATAGCCGGACTTACCGGCCATCAGGCGCGTCTCCAGCGTCTCGTTGGCATCAAACGTGTCGTAGACCACCTTGATGCCGGGTCTCCCTGGTGAAGGCATCGAGGACGTCAGGCGCCACGTAGTTCGACCAGTTGTAGAAGTTGACGACCCGCTCTTCGGCCCCGGCGGGACCCGGGAGCCACGCCAGCGCCGCGGCGAACGCGAGACCAAGGCGAGCCCCTGAGCGGCCGACGTTCGTCATCTCCCTACCTCTTGCGCCTGCGCACCGCGTCCGACAGCCGCTCCAGCGCGGTGTCGAGCGTCTCGTCCTTCTTGGCAAAGCAGAAGCGCACCACCGAGGTCACGGGGTCCTGCTCGTAGAAGGCCGAGACCGGGATGGCCGCGACCTTGTAGTCCTTCACGATCCGCCAGCAGAACTCGGTGTCGCTCTCGTTAAGCCCGAGCGGCGACAGGTCGACGGTGAGGAAGTAGGTGCCCTGCGACTTCAGCACGGGGAAGCCGAGGCTCTCCAGCCCCTTGGCGAGGCGGTCTCTGCTCCGCGTCAGGTCCTTGCGCATTGACAGGAAATACTCGTCGGGCTTCGCCGAGGCCGTAGGCGACGGCGGCCTGGAGGTTGGGCGCGGTGGTGAAGGTCAGGAACTGGTGCACCTTGGCGGCGACGCGCAGCAGCGGCGGCGCGGCGCAGACGAAGCCGATCTTCCAGCCCGTCAGCGAGAAGATCTTGCCGGCCGAGCCGACCTTGATGGTGCGATCGCGCATGCCGGGCATCGTGATCAGCGGGA
Source organism: Bradyrhizobium sp. LM2.9 (assembly GCF_054056555.1). Lineage (NCBI taxonomy): Bacteria > Pseudomonadati > Pseudomonadota > Alphaproteobacteria > Hyphomicrobiales > Nitrobacteraceae > Bradyrhizobium > Bradyrhizobium sp. LM2.9. Next base: position 1,307,315 of record NZ_JBSRYJ010000002.1, on the reverse strand, counting down.
TGTGCTTGTGCTCGTCGAAGGTGACGTGCTCCCAGACCTCGTCGCAGATCGCGATGACGTCGAACTCCTGGCAGTAGCGCGCAAGCAGCTCGAGGTCTTCGCGCGGAAACACCACCGCGGACGGATTCAGGGGATTGTTGAAGAGCACCGCCTTGGTCTTTGAACTGAAGACGCTTTTCAGCATGTCCTCATTCAGCCGCCAATGCGGCGGCTCGAGCCGGACCAGGCGCGGAATGCCGCCGGCCTGGCGGATGATCGGCAGATAGGAATCGTACACCGGCTGGAAGCACACCACCTCGTCGCCGGGCTGGACCACCGCGAGGATGGCCGAAGTCAGCGCCTCGGTGCCGCCGGAGGTCACCATCACCTCGCTCATCGGATCGAGCTTGAGGCCATGCCAATGGTCGTAGTGCGTGGCGATCGCCTGGCGCAGTTCCGGCAGGCCCATCATCGACGGGTACTGGTTGTAGCCGTTCAGCGATGCATCGGCCGCGGCGCGGCGGATGTCCTCAGGACCGGGATCGTCGGGAAAGCCCTGCCCGAGATTGATGGCGGCATTGTCGCGCGCGGCCTGCGACATCGCCTCGAAGATGGTGACGGGAAGGTCGGCGAAAACATTGTTCAGGGACGAGCTCTTGGTCATCGGCCGGTCAGCCACCGACCTTGCTGGGAAGACCCGCCGCCTTCCAGCCCAGCATGCCGCCGGCCAGATGCTTGTCATACGGCAGGCCTGCCGCCTGCGCCGCGAGCGAGGCCGTGACCGAGCGTTTGCCCGAGCGGCAGGCGAACACGACCTCCTTGCCGGCGGGATCGGGGATCGCCTTGGGATCGAAGGTCGAGAGCGGCACGACGACACCGTAGGGATAGGCCTCGGCTTCCACCTCGTTCGGCTCGCGAACGTCGACGAGGAGATAGCGGCCCTCCGCGACACCCTTGGAGACCTCGTCCGGGGTCAGATCCTGTACCTGGTTTGCCATATCATCCTCCAACGTCGCAGCCGCATCCGGGGTGATCCCCGCGGGCGGCAACCTCGCCTCTCGGTGAGCGAAAATCAAGCGCTACAAAGGCTTGGGCTCATCCGTGCAAGTTAAAGTTAAATCGCAGCCACTTGAAGTGCGACCCTCAAATGGAGGATCAGATCGTCGCTTTAGATCGTTACCTGGGTCCCGACCTCGACCACGCGACCGCTGGGGATCTGGAAATAGTCGGTGGCGTCGTTGGCGGAACGGCTGAGCGAGATGAACAGCCGGTCCTGCCAGCGCGGCATGCCGGAATGGGCGGCCGGCTTGAGCGCCCTCCGGGGGGGTCGGGGAACCCCCCCCCGACAGGAAGAACGAGGTCGACATGATGTCGAACTGCCAGCCGAGCTTGCGGGCGATCGCCAGCGCCTTCGGCACGTTGGGCGATTCCATGAAGCCGAACTTCAGCGTCACTTTGGAGAAGGTCGGCGAGATCTGCTCCAGCCTCACCCGTTCGGCCGGATTGATGCGCGGGGTCTGCGCGGTCTCGATGGTGAGAATGACGTTCTTCTCATGCAGCACCTTGTAGTGCTTCAGACTATGCATCAGCGCGGTCGGGGCGCTGAGGGGATCGCTGGTCAGGAACACCGCGGTACCAGGTACGCGCTGCGGCGGCCGCTTCTCCAGCATCGCCACGAGGTCGGCGAGGGGGAATTCGAGCTTGCGCGACTTCTCGAACAACAGCCGGCTGCCGCGTCGCCACGTGTACATCAGGATGATCATGAGCGCGCCGAGCGCCAGCGGCACCCAGCCGCCCTCGAACACCTTGAGTAAATTGGCGGCCAGGAACGTGAGATCTAAGAACAGGAACGGCGCGATCAGGGCGGCAGCCGTGAACGGCGACCACTTCCAGACCTTCCAGATCACGACGAAACCCATCATCGCCGTGACGACCATGGTGCCCGTGACGGAGATGCCATAGGCCGAGGCCAGCGCGCTGGAGGAGCGGAACAAGAGCACCAGCAGCACCACCGCGAGCAGCAGGAGCTGGTTGATGCGCGGGATGAAGATCTGGCCCGAATGGGCTTCAGACGTATGGCGAATTTCAAAGCGCGGCAGCAGGCCGAGTTGGATCGCCTGGCGTGTCAGCGAATAGGCGCCGGTGATGACCGCCTGGCTCGCGATGACAGTTGCGGCGGTCGCCAGCACGACCATGCAGCCGCGGAAAAAGCCTTGCGGAAAGAGCTGGAAGAACGGGCTCACGATCGCACCGGGATCGCCGAGCACGAGGGCGCCCTGCCCCAGATAGTTCAGCGCCAGCGACGGCAACACGATGGACAGCCAGGCGATCTGGATCGGCCGCGCTTGCCGAAATGGCCGAGGTCGGCATAGAGCGCCTCGGCACCGGTGACCGCCAGGAACACCGCGCCCAGCGTCACGAAGCCGATGATGCCGTGGTGGAACATGAAGGACACGGCGTAGAGCGGGTTCAGCGCGTACAGCACCTGCGGCTGCTCGATGATCGGGTGGATCGCCGCTGCCGCGATGACCGCGAACCAGACGCACATAATCGGGCCGAAGAAGGCGGCGACGCGAGCTGTGCCGCGGGACTGCACGGCGAACAGTCCGACCAGGATGATGATGGTCAGCGGTACGATGTAGGGCTCGAAGCGCAGCGTGACGTCCTTCATGCCTTCGATCGCCGACAGCACCGAGAGCGCCGGCGTAATCACGGCGTCGCCGTAGAACAGGGCGCCGGAAATGATGCCGAGCAGGACGATGGTGGCTCCGCCGGTGCCGACCGCACGCTGGGCCAGCGCCATCAGCGCCAGCGTGCCGCCCTCGCCGTTGTTGTCGGCGCGGAGCAGGATCACGACGTATTTGAGCGTCACCACGACGATGAGCGCCCACAGGATCAGTGAGAGCACGCCGAGCACGGCCGCTTGCGTCGGCACGCCCTCCACGCCGGAAGCCGCCATCACCGCCTCGCGGAACGCGTAGAGCGGGCTGGTGCCGATATCGCCATAGACGACGCCGATGCTGCCGAGCGTCAGCGCACCGAAACGGGCGGTCGTGTGGGCATCGCCATGCCCATTGGCCGCCGCCGTTTCCGGGGCGGAAATCGCTAGGTCACTTGTCATGGGAGAGCCTGGTGGCCTCTAGAATGCTTCACTGCACAATCGCGGAGGGCCGCGCGGCTTATAGGCCTGCGCTATCGGCATAGCCTAGCCTGATTCTGGGCCTTAGCCATGCAATTCTGCATTGCTCAGCCGATCGCGTTCAAATAGTGACTTGGGTTCCGACTTCAACCACCCGCCCGGTGGGAATCTGGAAATAGTCGGTGGCGTCGTTGGCGGACCGGCTCAGCGCGATGAATAAATGGTCCTGCCAGAGCGGCATGCCGGACTGCGCCGACGCCTTCAGCGAGCGCCGCGACACGAAGAACGACGTCGACATGATGTCGAACTGCCAGCCCTGCTTGCGCGCGATCGCGAGCGCCTTGGGCACGTTCGGCTGCTCCATGTAACCGAAGCGCAGACGGACCTTGAAGAACTTGTCGCTGATCTTCTCCATCCGGAAACGCTCGGACAGATCGACTCGCGGCATATGCGCGGTCTCGATCGTCAGGATCACGTTGTGCTCGTGCAGCACCTTGTTGTGCTTGAGATTGTGCAGCAGCGCGGTCGGCACGAAAGAGGGATCACTGGTCAGGAACACGGCGGTGCCCTTGACGATATGCGGCGGCCGCTTCTCCAGGCTGCGGATCAGATCGTCCAGCGGCACCTCGATCCGGCGCGTCTTCTGGATCAGTATCCCCGACCCTCGCCGCCAGGTCCAGATTGTCCCGGCCATGGCCACGCCGAACAACAGCGGCACCCAGGCGCCTTCGAGCAGCTTCAGAAGATTCGCGCTGAAAAAGCTCAGGTCGACCACGACAAAGGGCAGGATCACCACTGCGGCCGTCGCGGCGCGCCAGTTCCACAATTTCCAGATCACGATGAAGCCCATGATGCCGTCGGCGACCATGGTGGTCGAGACCGCTATACCGTAGGCCGAAGCTAGATTGCTGGGGGTGTGGAATAACAGCACCAGCAGCATCACTCCGATCAGGAGCAGCCGGTTTACACGCGGCAGATAGATCTGGCCGGCGTGGGTTTCCGAGGTGAAACGCACCTCGAAGCGCGGCAAGAGCCCGAGCTGCACAGCCTGATAGACCAGCGAATAGGCCCCCGTGATCACCGCCTGGCTCGCAATCACGGTCGCCGCGGTCGCAAGTCCGACCAGCGGCAGCACGAAATGCTCTGGCACCATGCGGTAGAACGAGTGCTCGATCGCGCTGGGATCGGACAGCACCAGCGCGCCCTGCCCGAAATAGTTGATCAGGAGCGAGGGCAGCACGAAGAACATCCAGGCCGACTGGATCGGCTTGCGGCCGAAATGGCCGAGATCTGCATAGAGCGCCTCGCCACCGGTCACAGCCAGGAACACGGCGCCCAGTGTCACCAGGCCGATCGTGCCATGCGACAGCAGGAATTGCAGCGCGTAATAGGGATTGATGGCAGCAAGCACCGACGGGTCGTCGGCGATGTGAATGATGCCGAGCACGGCAAGAACGGTGAACCAGATCACCATCACTGGGCCAAAGGCCGAGGCCACCAGTGCCGTCCCCTTGCTCTGGACAGCGAACAGCAGCGCCAGGATGAAGACAGTGAGCGGCACGACGTAGTGTTCAAACGCTGGCGTTGCGAGCTTCAGACCCTCGACCGCCGACAGCACCGAGATTGCCGGCGTGATCATGGAATCGCCGATGAACATGGAGGCGCCGACCACGCCGAGCGCCATCAGGAACCAGCTCCGCCGCCCGAGCGCGCGCTGGCCGAGCGCCATCAGCGAAAGCGTGCCGCCCTCCCCGTTGTTGTCAGCGCGCAGCAGCAGCAGCACGTATTTGGCGGTGACGACGATCAGCAGCGCCCAGAGGATCAGCGAGAGCACGCCGAGCACCATGACCCGCGAGACCGGCGCGCCATGGGCCGCGCCCCGTACCGCCTCGTGAAATGCATAAAGCGGCGAGGTACCGATATCGCCGAAGACGACGCCGATGCTCCCGAGCGTCAGGCCCCAGAATCCCGAGGTAACTGGCGCGTCCTGGGGTTCGGTCGATGTGATGCTCGCCGTCATGAGAGACTAGAAACGCTTCTTCCCGAGAAATGATCCGGCGCCTTTTGACGGTTCCGGCGCGCTTGTCAAACGACACGCCACCTTAGCAGGCGCGGAGCCGAATGCTGTGACGGCGCAGCAACGGTCGTCGACGCGCGACGACATGCCTCAGGTAAGATCGTAGCGCAAGGGCTTGGAGCCTTTCCGTTTCAATTGCACCGGAACCGGCTCCAAATTCTGATTTCGACGGGTTTTCTTCGCGCGACCGGCGTCCCTTCGCTTGAAAGCACCCTACGGCTTCAAATTCGGCGGCAGCGGCGGATCTTCGCGCATCAGGGTGATGGTCACCCGCCGGTTGGCCGCGAGCGAGGGATCGTCCGGAAACAGCGGTTGGGTGTCAGCCTTGCCGGCGACGGCGAAGACGTGCGCCGGCGGCAGGCCCTCGCGTTCGAGGATCTGACGCACGGCGTTGGCGCGATCGGCCGAAAGGTCGAAGGCGCCGTAGTCGCTGCGGGTCGGCACGAATCCGGCTGCGGTATGGCCGGCGATGGAGACGCGCAACGGCGTCGCCTTGAGCGGGACAGCGAGCTTCTCGATCAGCCGGCGGGTGCGGTCATAGGGCACCTTGGAGCCGTCGGCGAACATCGAGCGGCCGTCTTGGTCCACGATCTCGAGGTTGAGGCCCTGCTTGGTCTCTTCGAACATGATGTGCTTGGATATCTCGGTCAGTTCCGGCATGTCCTGCAAGGCCTGGCGCAGCGAAGCCGCCGCCAGCGCAAAGTTGCGATCGACCTTGATCTTCGCTCCCGACGTGCGGTCATGATCCTCCTGGTCCGGCGTCGGCGTGTTGGAGGCGTCTTCAGGCTGAATGTGGTCGACGTTCTTCAGCCGCGCGCGGGTCGGCAGGCCGTCGGATTCGATGATGCCGGCGTAGCGCGCTTCGCTCTGGACGCCGAAGGCCTCGCGCATGGAGCCCGCGACGATCTTCAGCTTGTTGGAGTCCTGCGTGGAGAATGCGACCAGCATCACGAAAAACGCCAGCAGCAAGGCCATCAGATCGGCAAACGTCACGAACCAGCCATGGCCGCCATGTGCTTCTTCGCGTTTTTTCTTGGCCATGGGTCAGATCCCGGCGTCCGGCGTTACGCCGGAACCGGCTCGCCTTCGGCGTGGCGGTGCTTCTCGGGAAGATAGGCCAGCAGCATTTCGCGCACCAAAGTCGGGCTCTTGGAGTCGCGGATCATCAGAATGCCGTCGATGATCAGCGTACGATTGGTTTCCTCGTCGATCAGCTTGCCATGCAGCTTGTCGGCAATCGGCAGGCAGAGCAGGTTCGCGACGAGCGCACCGTAGAGAGTTGCCAGCAGGGCGGTCGCCATGAACGGGCCGAGCTTCGAGGGATCTGACATGTTCGAAAACATTTGCACCATGCCGATCAGGGTTCCGATCATGCCGAACGCGGGCGCGCAGTCGCCGACGGCGCGGTAGATCTTGCTGCCTTCGTTCAGATGCATCAGGAAATTGTCGCGGTCGCGTTCCAAATTATCCCGAATGAAATCGAGGTCGTACCCGTCGGCGACGTAGCGAATGCCCTTGGCGAGGAAAGGCTCGTCGGTCTCGACCTTTTCCAACCCCACCGGGCCCTGCTTGCGGGCAATCTCGGCGATGCGGGCGAGCTCGTCGACCAGATCGTGCGCCGACAGCCGGCTCATCGTGAAGGCGAACTTCATGCCGAGCGGCAGGCCGTGCATCAGCACTGAGAGCGGAAAGCGGATCATGGTCGCTGCGGCCGATCCGCCGAAGATGATGATCATCGCATGCTCGCTGATGAACATGTGCAGATCGCCGCCCAGCAACACCATCGTCGCGACGACGATAATGCCCGCCACGAGGCCGGCGCCCGTCATGATATCCATGGAAGACTCCAACGCGCACACAACAACGGCCGTCCTGGCCGATGGCGCGGCCCAACACCGAACCGCATCGGAAACCCTAGTGAGCTGCGATTAAAGACGCGTAAAGGTTAAGTTGAGCCGGCTCGCCTGGCGGGTGCAGCGCGCTGAAAGGCGCCGGCTTTGCCGACTGCCGACAGGACTTTCAACGTTTTGATAACCATAAGGGCTCTCGCGCCCCGTCACTCAAGGCTGTGGGTGCGCGAACCCTTCGGCTGCGGCCTTGCGCCACATCGGGGGTGACGGGTCAGTTTGGTATTCTGGCGCGGGCCGGCACACTCATGGCGGAAGGCATCGTAATGGTGACGCTGTTCAGTCTTCTCACCGCGCTTCCCGCAGTGCTGGCGCTCCACATGCTCAAACCCGAGCTCGTCCTGCCGGTGTTCAGCGTGCTGCTCTTTATCGAGGCGGCCTTGGCCGTGATCGCAGCGCGCTTGATCCACATCCCGGACAATGCGGAAGATATTACTCTGTGGGATTTTGCCGGCGGCTTCACCTTGATTGGCTGCGCTGCCGCGGTGTTCGGCGAGCCGGATCAGGCCGCCCTGTTCTTGACGGAACAGGGCAGCCCGCGGGCGGCGCCGCAGCCGTAGATCGTTGCAGTCCCGCCGTTAGTGGATCTCAGCAGAGCGCTTCAGCGCGGCCTTGAGCTTCTCCAGCGAGAAGTCGGGGCTGCGGGCGATCTCGAGGATCGGCGTCTCGCGGCGGCCGCAGAGCTCGGCGGCGTGGGGCAGTTTTGCGGCGATGTCGCGCGGGATCACGATCGCGCCGTGCAGATCGGCGTGGATCAGATCGTCCGATTTCACGGTCATGCCGGCGACGCGCACCTCGCCGCCAAAGCTCTCCGCATGCACCCAGGCATGCGACGGTCCGATCGAGCCGGCCAGCGCCTGGAAGCCCGGGGCCCATTGCGGAATGTCGCGGATCGAGCCGTCGGTGATGACACCGAGGCAGCCGAGCGCCTTGTGCACGTTGCTCTGCACCTCGCCCCAGAACGCGCCGTAGCCGACGTCGGGACCGTCGATGTCCTGGATCACCGAGATGCGCGGACCAAAGCCGGTGCCGACATATTCGTAATAGTCGATGCGGCGCTTCGACTGCTCTTCCGGCGGCAGCGAATTTTTCAGCACCGAGCGGATTGCAACCGTGCGGGCGTAGCCGACGATCGGCGGCAGATCGGGGAACGGGCAGACCAGTTGCTTGGTGGTGTAGCCGATCAGCCGGCGCTCGGGCGCCACGATCTCCATGGCATTGCAGATCGTCGGCGTGTCGTAGCGGCCCAGCGCTTCGAGGACGGAAGCGGGCAGCGGCCCGGTCGCGGTATCAGTCACGGCGTTCTCTCCCAGATTGGCGGCCGCTGTTGGCGCGGTGCCGCCGGCACTGGCGATATAGCCGAGATCCGGCCTCAACCCAACTCAGGGCGACTCATGGCAGATATCCGAGTCTTGCTGCTCAGTCTCTTGCTGCTCAGTGTCTTGCCGCTCAGTGCAGGCTTCCGGGTCGGTCGTCCTCGTGCGGCGGCTCCGAAAGGTTAGCCAGCGTCGGTGCCGACGGCGGCGACGAGACCTCGCCTCCCGACGGCGCCGTGGCTTCCATCGCGCGCGCCTGGTCGCGATAGGATTTGTAGCCGAGCGGCAAAACGAGGAGATACAACACGGTACCCACCGAGAGTACGTGCCAGGGATAAGCGATCAGGATCGCGATGAAGACGACCACCGCGACGAAGGCCGGCAGCACCAGCTCGGGCGGCACGCGCATACGCTTGGTCTTACCGGAGAACACCGGCAGGCGTGACACCATCAGGAAGGCGATCAGCAGCGTATACGCAGCCGTCACCGCCGCAGGCAGCCGGCCGAGATCGAGGAACGCCACATAGATCGGCAGCAACACCGTGATCGCGCCGGCCGGCGCCGGCACGCCGGTGAAGAAATTGGCGGCGAACGCCGGCTTGTTGGGATCGTCCATGGTGGCGTTGAAGCGCGCCAGCCGGAGGCCGCCGGAAATCGCGAACACCATCGCCGCGATCCAGCCCGCATTACCGAGCTCGTGCAGCTGCCAGAAGTACAGCATCAGGCCGGGAGCGACGCCGAAATTGACGAAGTCGGCGAGGCTGTCGAGTTCGGCGCCGAACTTGGACTGGCCCTTGATGAGGCGCGCAACGCGGCCGTCGATGCCGTCGAGCAAGGCCGCGAACACGATGGCGTAGACTGCGAGTGACATCCGCCCCTCGATCGACAGGCGGATCGAGGTCAGGCCGGCGCAGATCGCCAGCAGCGTGATGACGTTGGGCACCAGCATCCGCACCGGGATCGGGCGGAACCGCCGGCGGCGCACGTCAGGATCCTTGAAATCATAGGGCGTCATTGGCTCGTCCTCACCTTGAGGCGAGATATAGCAAGCTGCGCTCCCCTCCGCCATTGCGGCGGAAAGCCCCCTGGACCGCCTTATTGGTTAATTGGAGCGATAGGCGCGGCTCGGGTCGTCCCCGGTGAGATCGGCCAGAATCGTCTCACCGGCGATCGCCGTCTGCCCTTCCGAGACCAGCGCCTTGGTGCCCACCGGCAGGTAGACATCGAGCCGCGAGCCGAAGCGGATCAGGCCGAAGCGCTCACCGGCGCCGATCGCCTGCCCCTCTTTGACGAAGCAGACGATGCGCTTGGCGACAAGCCCTGCGATCTGGATCACGCCGATCCGCGCCGTTGGCGTCGTGATCACCAGCGAGTTGCGCTCATTGTCCTCGCTCGCCTTGTCTAACTCGGCATTGATGAACAGGCCGGGCCGATAAGCGATACGGTCCACCCTGCCCGTGATCGGGCTGCGGTTCACGTGGCAGTTGAACACGCTCATGAACACCGAGACGCGCGGCAGTGGCCGGTCGCCGAGCCCGAGCTCGGCCGGCGGCAGCGCCATGGTGATCATCGAGACGCGGCCGTCGGCCGGCGACACCACGAGCCCCTCGCGGACGGGGGTCACGCGCACGGGGTCGCGGAAGAACAGCGCGCACCACACGGTCAGGATGGTGCCGATCCACCCCAAAGGCGACCACAGCCAGAACAGGATGAGGCTTGCCAGTGCAAAGCCGCCGATGAAGGGATAGCCCTCCTTGTGGATCGGCGGGATCTGACGCTGGATCGAATCGAGAATGGACATCGCTATCTGCCGCTCAGGGTTGATGGCGCAGGTCGTCCCGCGCGGTGGTGTTGTTTAGGCCAGAGTTGGGACCGGAGACAAGGTCACTCCGCCGCCGCAGGCGTCGTCAGGACGTCCTGGACCGACGGCGGCTCCCGGTTGGGCGCCTCGCCAGAGTCGGCCATCCGGGCCAGTTTCTCGCGCGCCGCCTCGGCCTCGCGCTGCCTGTTCCACATGCTGGCGTAAAGGCCCCCCTCCGCGAGCAGTTTTGCGTGGGTGCCGCGCTCGGCGATGCGGCCCTGGTCCAGCACAATGATCTCGTCGGCGCCGACGATGGTCGAGAGCCGATGGGCAATCACCAGCGATGTGCGGTTCTTCGCCACGCGCTCGAGCGCGCCCTGGATCTCGTGCTCGGTGTGGGTGTCCAGCGCCGAGGTGGCCTCGTCCAGCACCAGGATCGGCGGCGCCTTCAAGACAGTGCGCGCGATCGCGACGCGCTGTTTCTCGCCCCCGGATAGTTTCAGGCCGCGTTCGCCGACCTGGGTCTCGTAGCCCATCGGCGACATGCGGATGAAATGGTCGATCTGCGCCAGCCGCGCCGCCTCTTCCACCTCGGCATCGCTGGCGTCCCGGCGGCCGTAGCGGATGTTGTAGCGGATGGTGTCGTTGAACAGCACGGTGTCCTGCGGCACCATGCCGATGGAGGCGCGCAGCGAGGCCTGCGTGACCTCGCGGATGTCCTGGCCGTCGATCAGGATCTTTCCGCCGGAGATGTCGTAGAGGCGGAACAGAAGCCGCGACATGGTCGACTTGCCCGCGCCGGACGGGCCGACGATCGCGACCGTCTTGCCGGCCGGCACCTCGAAGCTGATGCCCTTGAGGATCGGCCGGGCCGGCTCATAGGAAAAGCGCACGTCCTCGAAGCGAACCGTGCCGGCCGAGACCACCAGCGGCTTCGCGTCGGGCGCGTCCTTGATCTCGGCCTCGCGTCCCAGCACGTTGAACATCTTCTCGATGTCGATGATCGCCTGCTTGATCTCGCGATAGACCATGCCCATGAAGTTCAGCGGCTGGTAAAGCTGGATCATCATGGCGTTGACCAGCACGAAATCGCCGACCGTGTTGGTGCCGTTGCGCACGCCGATCGCGCACATCAGCATGGTCGCGGTCAGCCCCAGCGTGAAGATCACGGCCTGGCCGGTGTTGAGCACCGCGAGCGAGGTATAGGCCTGAACGCTCGACTCCTCGTAGCGTGCGACCGACTTGTCATAGCGCTGCGCTTCGCGGGTCTCGGCGCTGAAATACTTCACGGTCTCGTAGTTGAGCAGCGAGTCGATCGCCTTGGTGTTAGCCTCGGTGTCGGAATCGTTCATCTTGCGGCGGATGCCGATCCGCCACTCGGTGGCGATGTAGGTGTAGTACATGTAGACGGTTACCGTGATCAGGGTTGCGACCACGTAGCGCCAGTCGAACTGCCAGAGCAGCACGGCCATCAGGAGCGAGACCTCGACGATGGTCGGGATCAGCTGCAGGATCACCATGCGCACGATGACCTCGATGCCCTCGCGGCCACGCTCGAGCACGCGCGTCAGACCGCCGGTCTTGCGCTCGAGATGAAAGCGCAGCGAGAGTTCGTGCATGTGAATGAAGGTGATGGTGGCGAGCTTACGCACCGCGTGCATGGCAACGCGCGCGAAAATGCCGTCGCGCCATTGCGTCAGCACCGCCATCACGATGCGCATCGCGCCGTAGCTGGCGGTCAGCAGCAATGGCGAGGCGATCACCCAGAGGTGCCAATTGTCCGCCTGCACCGGCGCGGTGTTGGCCCCTGTCAGCGCGTCGGTCGCCCATTTGAAGCTGAAAGGAACCGTCAGCGTGATCAGCTTGGCCGCGAGCAGCAGCACCATCGACCAGACCACGCGCATCTTCAGGTCGAAGCGGTCGCCGGGCCAGATATAGGGCCACAGATGCGCCAGCGTGCCCATCAGCGTGGCCCGCTCCAATGGTCCCACGGCGGGAGGATCAGGAACGTCGGCGCCGTCGAACGATTGAGCTTGGTCCATCAAAAAGCCTGAAAGGCCCGCCGGATGCGGGCACGGTACGATTTGCGATTTTCGTTCGTCATATAGAGCCTTCCCGATGCCAGCGCACCCCGCCAGATGGCGAATCTCCGATCGTTTTCCGCCATTTACCGGTAGATTTCCGGTGGCCCGAATCACCGATTGGGCTTGACGCCTCTTCGCTGCAATGCATCATGGCACCAATGAGCACGATCAAAACCGTCTGTGTCTATTGCGGCTCCGGCCCCGGAACCAATCCCCGTTTCACCGAAGGCGCCAAGGCGTTCGGCAAGTCCCTCGCCGAGAACAACATCCGCCTGGTCTATGGCGGCGGTTCGCTCGGCCTGATGGGCTCGGTCGCGACCTCCGTGCTCGATCACGGCGGCACCGTCACCGGCATCATCCCCGACTTCCTGCGGATGCGTGAGAACGCGCTGACGCGTGTGCAGGAGATGATCGTCACTCCCGACATGCACGAGCGCAAGCGGCTGATGTTCGAACGCTCCGACGCCTTCGTGGCGCTGCCGGGCGGCGTCGGCACGCTGGAGGAGCTGGTCGAGCAATTGACCTGGAAGCAGCTCGGCCGTCACGCCAAGCCGGTGCTGCTCGCCAACATCGACAATTTCTGGGAGCCGCTGTTCTCGCTGCTGTCGCACATGCGCCAGACCGAGTTCATCCGCGCCGGCCTTTCGGTCGATATCCTCAAGGCTGATCGGATCGAAGAGATTTTGCCGAAGCTGAAGGCGGCTGCGGCACAGATCGACGAAGCGGAAAAGAAGCTCGCTCCCGAAGTGGCGCGCAAGCTTTAGTCCGCAGGAAACGTCACCGCCTCGATCCGATTGCCGTCCGGATCGATGACGAAGGCCGCGTAATAGCGCACGCGGTCGTGCGGGCGGATACCAGGCGCACCGTCGGATGCACCGCCGGCGGACAGCGCTGCAGCGTGAAATGCATTGACCTCGGCGGTCGTCTTGGCCCGCAGGCAGATGTGCACGCCGCTCTCTGGCGTGACGTGCGTCATTCCCTCGCGCAGATTGATCCAGAATTCGGGATAGGCCTTGCCGAAGCCGATCGTCCGCGGTCGCGTGACGAGGCGCGTGAGCCCGAGGGTCGCGAGCGTAGCTTCGTAGAAGCGAGCGGAGCGATCGAGATTGCTGACGCCGACGGAGATGTGATCGATCATTGGTCGCGCTCCCCTCTCTCCTCGTCATTGCGAGCGAAGCGAAGCAATCCAAACCGGCTCTGCGGAAGCAGTCTGGATTGCTTCGTCGCTTCGCTCCTCGCAATGACGGTGTTTTATGGCGCCGCCATAGCTCACCTCACTATCCCCTACGCCGGCGCCCCCGTCTTCACCAGCTTGTAGATCACCGAATCCATCAGCGCCTGGAACGAGGCGTCGATGATGTTCGGGGACACGCCGACCGTGGTCCAGCTGTCGCCGTTCTCGTCCTCGCTCTCGATCAGCACGCGCGTGACCGCGCCTGTGCCGCCGTTGAGGATACGCACGCGGTAGTCGATCAGCGTCAGGCCCTCGATGTATTTCTGGTACTTGCCGAGATCCTTGCGCAGCGCAACGTCGAGCGCATTGACGGGGCCGTTGCCTTCAGCCGCCGAGATCAAATGCTCGCCGGCGACGTCGACCTTGACGACAGCGAGCGCCACGGTGACGCGCTCGCCGTGCGAATTGTAGCGCTGCTCGACATTGACGTCGAACTGCTCGACCGCGAAATAATGCGGCACCTTGCCGAGCGTGCGGCGCGCCAAAAGCTCGAACGAGGCGTTGGCGGATTCATAGGCATAGCCTTGCGCCTCGCGCTCCTTCAGTTCCTCGACCAGCCGCGTCAGCTTCGGATCGCTCTTCTCGTAAGCGATGCCGGCGCGGTCGAGCTCGGCGATGACATTGGAGCGGCCGGCCTGGTCGGACACCAGCACCTTGCGGTGGTTACCGACCAATTCAGGCAAGACGTGCTCGTAAGTCTGCGGATCCTTCAGCACCGCGGAGGCATGAATGCCGGTCTTGGTGACGAAGGCGCTCTCGCCGACATAGGCCGCATGCCGGTTCGGCACGCGGTTGAGCATGTCGTCGAGCGTGCGCGAGACTTTGACCAGGGTCGCGAGCTTCTCGGACGTGACGCCGATCTCGAAGGCGTCGGCAAATTCCTGCTTCAGCTTCAAGGTCGGGATCAGCGAGCAGAGATTGGCGTTGCCGCAGCGCTCGCCGAGGCCGTTCAGCGTGCCCTGGATCTGCCGCGCACCAGCACGCACCGCGGCGAGCGAATTCGCCACCGCCTGCTCGGTGTCGTTATGGGCGTGGATGCCGAGATGATCGCCGGGGATGTGCTTTGCGGCCTCGGTGACGATGGCCTCGACCTCGTTCGGCATGGTCCCGCCGTTAGTGTCGCATAGCACCACCCAGCGCGCGCCGGCCTCATAGGCAGCCTTGGCGCAGGCGATCGCGAAGCTGGAATCTTCCTTAAAGCCGTCGAAAAAATGCTCGCAGTCGAGCATGACTTCGCGGCCGGCGGCCTTGGCCGCCGCGACGCTGTCGCGGATCGAGGCAAGGTTCTCCTCCTTCGTCGTCTCCAGCGCGACGCGCACCTGATAGGCTGACGCCTTCGCCACGAAGCAGATCGCGTCGGCTTTCGCCTCCAGTAGCCCAGCGACGCCGGGATCGTTGGAGACCGAGCGCCCTGCCCGGCGCGTCATGCCGAAGGCGGTGAATCGCGCATGCGCGAGCTTCGGCTTGGTGCCGAAAAACTCGGTGTCGGTCGGATTGGCACCGGGATAGCCGCCCTCGACATAGTCGATGCCGAGATCATCGAGCATCGCCGCGATGACTTGCTTGTCCTTCAGCGTGAAATCGACGCCATTGGTCTGCGCGCCGTCGCGCAGCGTGGTGTCGAAAAGATAGAGGCGCTCCTTGCTCATTGCAGTGCTCCCGATGCGGGCCCAGCTCCGAGCGTCTTCTGCATGGTGGTGTTGGCGAGCCACTCGTCGTTGACGGTGATGCTGTTGCGCTGCATGGCGACATAGCCGCGCTTGGCA
The DNA here is from genome assembly GCF_054056555.1 of Bradyrhizobium sp. LM2.9. Classification (NCBI taxonomy): domain Bacteria; kingdom Pseudomonadati; phylum Pseudomonadota; class Alphaproteobacteria; order Hyphomicrobiales; family Nitrobacteraceae; genus Bradyrhizobium; species Bradyrhizobium sp. LM2.9. The sequence continues at coordinate 1,292,012 of NZ_JBSRYJ010000002.1, read as the reverse complement.
AAAAAACCCTGCGCGTTGTCGCTGGCGTCGACCGTCAGCTTGTCCGCGCCGCGGCCGCCGGCAAGCTTTTCCAGCGCATCGACGAGCATCGTCGCCAGGCCCTGCCCGGCCACGGCCGGATGCACATAGAGCATGTGGATATGATCCTTGCCGCGCAGCGACGCGAAGCCCACCGGCGATCCCTCCAGCGTTGCGATCAGCGTCAGGTCGGAGGCGAGCCGCTTGCCGAATTCTTCGTCCTCCGCCGCCGCCATCCAGGCTTGCTGCTGCGCTTCGCTGTAGTCGTCGCCGGTCAACTCCTCGATGCTGGCCGTGAAGATCGCGGCGAGAACCGGCACGTCCTCCAGCAGGAACGGCCGCAAGCCAGGCTTTGGAAGCGCATGTGCCATCACGCCAGCTCCCAGGTCGTCACCGGCTTGCCGTCGGCGTCCTTGCCATCCTTGAGCACCACGCCCTTGCCGACGAGTTCGTCGCGAATGCGGTCGGACTCCCTAAAGTCTTTTTGCGCACGCGCAGCCGCGCGCGCCGCGATCAAGCGGTCGATTTCGCCGGCGTCGACGCCAGTTGCCTGCTGCTTGCGGCTTTCCCATTGCGCAGCGCTCTCGGACAGGAAGCCGAGCAGACGCAGCGACCCCACCAGGGCGCTCACATCGGTGCCACGCAGGCTGTGCAATGCCGCGATCGCGAGCGACGTGTTGAGGTCGTCGAGCAGCGGCTCGACGACGGATGCGGCCGGCTGGCCGGGCGCGACGTCGGCCGCAACGCGATACCAGTCGTCGAGCGTCCTGGCGCTCTCCTCCAGCGACTTCATGGTCCAGTCGATCGGCGAGCGGTAATGCGTCTTGAGCATATTCAGGCGCAGCACCTCGCCCGGCCAGTCCGCAAGCAGCTCGTGGATCGTGACGAAATTGCCGAGCGACTTCGACATCTTCTCGCTCTCGACCTGCAGGAAGCCGTTGTGCATCCAGTAGTTCGCCATGCGCTCCCGGTGGAAGGCGCAGCAGGTCTGCGCGATTTCGTTCTCGTGATGCGGAAACACGAGATCGATGCCGCCGCCATGGATGTCGAAATGTTCGCCGAGATGTTTCCAGGCCATCGCCGAGCACTCGACGTGCCAGCCCGGCCGCCCCTGCGCGGCGATGCCGGCCGGCGACGGCCATGACGGCTCGCCCGGCTTGGACGGTTTCCACAGCACGAAATCGGTATTGCCCTTCTTGTAGGGCGCGACATCGACGCGGGCGCCGGCGACCATCTCGTCCAGCGAGCGATTGGACAGCGCGCCATAGCGCGGCAGGACGGAGTTGGCCGCGTTCATCGCCTGTGGCGAGAACAGCACATGGTCCTCGGCGACATAGGCAAAGCCGCCGGCGACCAGCCTTTCGATGATCTCGCGCATTTCGGCGACATGCTCGGTCGCGCGCGGCTCGACGCTCGGCCGCAGCGCGCCGAGCGCATCGACGTCGGCGTGAAATTGCCTGCCGGTCTGCTCGGTGACTTTCCGGATCGCTTCGTTCAGCGGCAGGCCGGGGAAATCGCGCGCGGCGCGGTCGTTGATCTTGTCGTCGACGTCGGTGATGTTGCGGACATATTTGACGTGGGCCTCGCCATAGAGATGGCGCAGCAGCCGAAACAGCACGTCGAACACGATCACGGGCCGCGCGTTGCCGATATGGGCGAAGTCATAGACGGTCGGTCCGCAGACATACATGCGGACGTCCTTCGCATCGAGCGGCACGAAGCTGCGCTTTTCCCGGCTCAGCGTATCGTAGAGGCGCAATTCCATATGGATACCCGTCGGCTGTTGGCCGGGCGTCCAGTGCTCTCAATGTTTTTGAGATAAAGACGGCTCCAGCCAGCGAATCGCTAGCTAATAATCTCGCGGCAAATGGCGCAAATGGCGAGGAGACCGTTCATGCGGCGACATATGGGCCACGAAGGGCCCACGCGTCAAGGGAGCCGCGAAAATGCCGTTTTATCTCCGCAAAGCGCGGCCGCCCCGCCTTGATGGTTCATCATCCTTAACCATTTGAGCCCATTCTGGAACTGGCAGTTCCTTCTTTTTGCCCCCGGTGTTTTTCATGCGATCATTGCTCGCGCTCATTTCCTGTGTCTCCATCCTTGCGGCATCCAGCGCTTTCGCCGAGACTCGCGTCTTCATCATCGCCAACCAGGCGGACGGCTACGGTGGCGACCAGTGCCTCGCCAAAAGCGAGAAATGCGGCTCGCAGGTCGCACGCACCTATTGCCAGTCACGCGATTTTGCCCAGGCTTCGGCCTATCGTCGGGTCGATCCCGACGAAATTACCGGCTCTGTCCCCAAATCCGGCGCAAACTGCTCCCATGGCCATTGCGACGAATATGTCGCAATCACCTGCCAGCGCTGAATTCACTCGGAACTGGCGTATCTTAGGCGCAATCTTTGGCCCCTGAAACGACGTGACGATGCCGCAGGAAGCGGCTATGGGAGGACGCGCTTCGGCGCCCCAAATCACGCGTGGCCGTGACCTCGCTAGAATGGCGGATATGCCTGAATTTTTGTCTCTCCCCCGTGCTCGCTTCCTCCTTGCCTGCACCGTGCTCCTAAGCACGGTCGTGCTTGTCACCGGCGCTTTCGCACAGGCCGGCCCGCCCGGGCCGCCGCCGCCTCAGCCCGGCCAGAACGGGCTTGGACCGAATCCGATGTGCGTGCGACTGGAGGGCCAGCTCGCCGCGCTCGATCGTAGCGGTGGCGGCGGTGACCCCGCGCGCGAAGACCAGATCCGCCGCTACCAGGAGTCCCAGACCCGGCAGCAGGCCGAGCTCGACCGCGTCACCATGCAGGCCAAGCGCATGGGCTGCGATTCCTCCGGCTTCTTCTCGCTGTTCAGCGGCCAGTCGGCGCAATGCGGTCCGGTCAACACCCAGATCCAGCAGATGCGCGCCAATCTGGACCAGATCACCGGCAATCTCGAACGCCTGCGCGGCGGCGGTCCCGGCGGCTTCAGTCCGGAGCGCGACAACCAGCGCCGCTCGGTGCTGGCCGCGCTGGCGCAGAACAATTGCGGCCCGCAATATGCCAACGCCGCGCAGTCGCAAGGCGGCAACTTCCTGAGCAATCTGTTCGGCGGCAACAACCCCAACAGTCCACAAGGCGTGCCGCCCTCCGATCTCGGCCCGCAGTCAGGCACCTATCGCACCGTGTGCGTGCGCACCTGCGACGGCGCCTACTTCCCGGTCTCGTTTGCGACTGTGCCCGCGCGCTTCCCCGACGACGAGAAGACCTGCAAGGCGCTGTGCCCGGCCGCCGAAGCCGTGCTCTACACTCATCGCAATCCCGGCGAAGACATGAACTCGGCGGTCTCCACCAGCGGCCAGCCCTACACGGCGCTGCCGACCGCGTTCAAATTCCGCAGCGAGTTCAACCCGTCCTGCTCCTGCAAGGCCGCGGGCCAGACCTGGGCCGACGCGCTGAAATCGGCTGACGACAAGGCGTCGGCCGAGCAGCAGGGTGACATCATCGTCACCGAGGAGAGCGCCAAGAAGATGCAGCAGCGGCAGCTCACCAAGGGCACGCCTGCCACGGCTGCGAAGAAGGGCGCAACGCCGCCCCCGGCCACGGCCGGCACACCGGCCGCCGCACCGCCCGCCGATACTGGCACCGCTGCGACCACCGAGAACAAGCCCATCCGTTCGGTCGGACCGACCTTCATCCCACCGAAGCAATAATTCTGCACCAATCTCGAGCCAAGTGGGCCGCCGGGAGCGGCCCTCTTGCTGTTACTGCTCGCCCTCGCGGCTCCACGGGAAGAGATTGGCCGGAAAGTCCGCCGCATAGCGCCGCCCCTTCGGGGGCGGCGGCGGTTCATCAGGTGGATTCGGATTCGGCTCGACCACCCTCCGGTAAAGATGCCAAGTGGCATGACCGAGCACCGGCAGAACGACAGCGAGACCGACGAAGAGCGGCAGTGAGCCGATCACGAGCAGTGCCGCGACGACCAGCCCCCACCCCGCCATCGCAACCGGATTGGCCGCCACCGCCCGCAGGGAGGCCCGGATCGCATCGATCGCCGTCGCATGCCGATCGAGCATCAATGGAAACGATACGACGCTGACGCATAGGGCCGCGACGGCAAACAGGAAGCCGACACCGCAACCGACGATGATGAGCGACCATCCTTCCGGCGTCGTCAGCACGCGGGTTGCGAAGTCAGGAATGCTTGCGGCCGCCGCGTGACCGAAGATGGCGACATAGATCGCGTTCGCGACGCCGATCCAGACCCCGAACAGGACGAGCAAGAGAACGCCGAGCTCGAGCATGGCGCCGAAGGACGGTGCACGCAAAACCTTGATCGCGTCCCACGCCTCGACCTCCTCGCCGCGCTCGCGGCGACGGCTGAGTTCGTAGAGACCGATCGCGGCAAAGGGCCCTATCAAGGCAAATCCGGCCGCCAGCGGAAACAGCAGCGGCAGGACCGAATGGCCGAGGACCATCCTGAACAGGACGAGACCGAGAACGGGATAAATCAGGCATACAACGACCGCGTGACTCGGCATCGCCTGGAAATCCTCCCAGCCCAGGCGCAGCACCTCTCTCAGGTCGGACAAGCCGATCTTGCGAATGGGATAAGAGACCGCCTCGCCGAACAGGTGCCGTTTTACGATGTTGTTGGAATAAAGAGTGGCCATGGACACACCCTCCTCTGCTGAAGTCGCCGCGGCGAACCGCGCGCTTTCCGGCCGCGCGCATCCGCCTTTATGTGCGGGAGACGCGATCGAGCCGAATACGGCAGTTCCAGGCTCAACGAGGAAGGAGCTTAGCCGGACGAAACCCGTCGCGACCTGCGCTCCAAGCTTAGCGCGGGCGCATCGGAATGACCAGCGCTCCCACTTGGTGAATTGTGTTTCGCATATTTTGTGCGATGCATCACATCGAGACTGCAACTGGCGCTCGCCAGCTTGCACCGCGACAGGAATCGTCGCGCCAGCGAAGCGCGTTTGACGTGCTATTGACGTCGGGTTCGCAGGGGATCATTCTAAAAGCCTAGACGCCCCCAGCAGTGAGCGGTCGCGATCTTTCTCTTGAATGTCGCGACCGGTTGAATGGGCGAGACAAGAGGCGCGGCGATGGCGCATATGTCAGTATAGATGCCAGCACAACAGAAGAGTCCGCCATCGCGACCAATGTGAGCTTCGCCCTGGATTCGTATCCGCAGCCTTCGATGGCGCAGCCTTCGATGGCAAGGATGGATCAGGATGGCTGTCGCACTGATACTGCTTTTGGTCGCGATCGGCTCGGTGCTGTTTCACCTTTACAGCCCGTGGTGGTGGACGCCCATCGCCACTAACTGGAGCTACATCGACCAGACGATCAACATCACATTCTGGATCACCGGATTCGTCTTTACCGCGGTCGTTGCATTCATGGCCTATTGCGTCTTTCGCTTCCACCATAGGGAGGGAAGACAGGCAGACTACAATCCCGAAAACAAAAAGCTTGAATGGTGGCTCAGTATCGGGACCGGCATCGGCGTCGCCGCCATGCTCGCACCCGGCCTGGTCGTCTGGCACCAGTTCGTGACGGTGCCCGCAGACGCCACCGAGATCGAAGTCATGGGCCAGCAATGGCAATGGAGCTTCCGTTTGCCGGGGAAGGATGGTCGGTTGGGCACGTCCGACGTCGGCAACATCAGTCCAGACAATCCGATGGGCCTCAATCGCAGCGATCCGCATGGCCAGGATGACGTCGTGATCGAGAACGGCGACCTGCATCTTCCAACCGGCAAGCCCGTCAAGGTTCTGCTCCGCTCCGTCGATGTCCTGCACGATTTCTATGTGCCGGAATTCCGGGCCAAGATGGACATGGTCCCTGGCATGGTCACCTATTTCTGGATAAGGCCGATCCGAACCGGGACCTTTGATGTTCTCTGCGCGGAACTATGTGGCGCCGCTCATTATCAAATGCGGGCCAAGGTGATCATCGAGGAAGAGAGCGACTATCACGCCTGGCTCGATCAGCAGAAGACGTTTGCCGAATTATCCGGCCCAAAGGCCGTCGTGAGGGCGACGTACCAATCGGGCGGCAAATAGGGAAATGCCGCTGCGAACATGGATCGGGCGCGTGAACCAACTCATCGCCCCCGAAGGAAACGACCGAGGAGGTGCTCTATGGTCGATGTTCCATATGATGGGATCACAGGCATTCCGCCTGCCGAAGTGCCTGAAGTCGAGCTCTACCATCCGAAAAGCTGGTGGACGCAGTACGTCTTTTCGCAGGACGCCAAGGTCATCGCCATCCAGTACTCGCTTACAGCCTCGGCCATCGGTCTCGTGGCCCTGGTGCTGTCGTGGCTGATGCGACTGCAACTGGGATTTCCCGGCACCTTCTCCTTCATCGATGCCAACCAGTACCTCCAGTTCATCACCATGCACGGCATGATCATGGTGATCTATCTGCTTACCGCATTGTTCCTCGGAGGCTTCGGCAACTACCTGATCCCGCTGATGGTCGGAGCACGGGACATGGTCTTCCCCTATGTGAACATGCTGAGTTACTGGGTCTACCTGCTCGCGGTCCTGGTGCTGGCTTCGACCTTCTTCGTGCCCGGCGGCCCCACCGGCGCCGGCTGGACGCTGTACCCGCCGCAGGCGATTCTCTCCGGCACGCCCGGACAGGAATGGGGCATCGTGCTCATGCTGTCCTCCCTGATCCTGTTCATCATCGGCTTCACCATGGGCGGGCTGAATTACGTGGTGACCGTGCTGCAGGCGCGCACCCGCGGCATGACCTTGATGCGTCTGCCCTTGACGGTGTGGGGCATCTTCACCGCCACCGTTATGGCGCTGCTGGCATTCCCTGCGCTGTTCGTTGGCTCGGTGATGTTGCTGCTCGACCGTCTGCTGGGAACCAGCTTCTTCATGCCGTCGCTGGTCGAGATGGGCCAACTCAGCAAATATGGCGGTGGCAGCCCGCTGCTTTTCCAGCACCTGTTCTGGTTCTTCGGTCATCCCGAAGTCTACATCGTCGCTTTGCCCGCCCTTTGGCATCGTCTCCGACCTGATCAGCACGCATGCGCGAAAAAACATCTTCGGCTATCGCATGATGGTCTGGGCAATCGTGGCGATTGGCGCGCTCAGCTTCGTCGTGTGGGCGCACCACATGTATGTGAGCGGCATGTACCCATATTTCGGGTTCTTCTTCGCCACGACGACGCTGATCATCGCCATTCCCACCGCCATCAAGGTCTACAACTGGGTCCTGACCCTTTGGCGTGGCAACATACATCTCACGATACCGATGCTGTTCGCGCTTGGATTCATCGTCACCTTCGTGAACGGTGGGCTTACCGGCCTATTCCTCGGCAACGTCGTGGTCGATGTGCCGCTTTCGGATACCATGTTCGTCGTTGCGCATTTCCATATGGTGATGGGCGTCGCGCCGATCATGGTTGTGTTAGGGGCGATCTATCATTGGTACCCGAAGGTCACGGGGCGAATGTTGAACAACGTTCTGGGCCAGTTTCATTTCTGGGTCACGTTCCTCGGCGCCTACCTGATCTTCTTCCCCATGCACTATCTCGGGCTGCTCGGCGTTCCGCGCCGATACTTCGAACTCGGCGAGACGGCGTTCATTCCGCCGTCCGCCCACTCGCTCAACCAGTTTATCACCGTGGTCGCGTTGACGGTTGGCTTCGCCCAGATGGTGTTCCTGTTCAATCTGGCCTGGAGCCTGTTCGAGGGCGAGCCGTCGGGGGGCAATCCTTGGCGCGCAACGACGCTGGAATGGCAGACGCCGGAGACGCCGCCAGGGCACGGCAACTGGGGCAAGGAGCTCCCGGTCGTCTATCGTTGGGCCTATGACTACAGCGTGCCGGGTGCTGCTGAGGACTTCATTCCACAGAACCAGCCGCCCACGACGGGGGCCATTCAGGGAGCTGCTCCGTGAGCGCCGTTATCCTGTTCCTGGGCGTGATCGCGGTCATCGCCGGATGGTGGCTCTCGCAGCAACGGCTGACTGCCAAACCGTGGCTGGAGGCGGGTCCGATCGATGACTTCCCAGGCACGGGCGCAATGACCTGGCCGGCAGCGAAGGTCGGACTTGGCGTATTCCTCGCCGTCGCCGGCTCGCTGTTCACACTTTTCATCAGCGCCTACTCCATGCGCATGAACATGGCGGACTGGCGGACAATGCCCGTGCCGACGGTACTGTGGTTCAACACGGGCGTGCTGGTCATAAGCAGTGTCGCATTGCAATGGGCGTACGTTGCGACGCGCCGGAACGACATCGACGGCGCCATCGTCGGTCTGCTCGCCGCTGGAGGGGCAGCGATCACGTTTCTCGCAGGACAGCTTCTGGCGTGGCAACAGCTGAACGCCGCCGGCTATTTCGTGGCGTCCAATCCGGCCAATGCCTTCTTCTACATGATCACCGCGGTGCACGGGCTGCACCTGACCGGCGGCTTGGTGGCGCTCGGCAGGACCACAGCCAAGGTATGGCACCGTAACGCCGCGACGGCCGAGATGCGCCTGAGCGTGGAGCTCTGCACCATCTACTGGCATTTCCTCCTGCTGGTCTGGGTTGTCCTGCTCGGTCTCCTGACGGGTTGGACGAACGATTTCGTCGACATCTGTCGCCAGTTGCTGAGCTAGGGAGGGTGAAAACAGATGGCTGAGACTGTGCTGACGAATACGGGGCAAGGTGCTGGGCGACTTCCGGGCTGGCAAGGCATCGCCGCGGACTGGGCTTCTGATCAGCGCGCCTTCAAAAACGTGTCCTGGGGCAAGGCCATGATGTGGATCTTCCTCCTCAGCGACACCTTCATTTTCAGCTGTTTCCTCCTGTCCTACATGACGGCACGGATGTCGACGACCGTGCCATGGCCCAACCCAAGCGAGGTCTTCGCGCTTAATCTCGGCGGCAAGGACGTCCCCCTTATCCTGATCGCCATCATGACCTTCGTCTTGATCAGCAGCAGTGGGACGATGGCGATGGCCGTCAATTTCGGCTACCGCAGGGATCGCGTCAGGACCGCAATCCTGATGCTGGTCACGGCAGCATTCGGCGCGACGTTTGTTGGCATGCAGGCCTTCGAATGGACAAAGTTGATCATGGAGGGCGTTCGCCCCTGGGGCAACCCGTGGGGCGCGGCGCAGTTCGGCTCTTGCTTTTTCATGATCACCGGATTCCACGGCACCCACGTCACGATCGGCGTGATCTTCCTGATTGCAATTGCGCGCAAGGTCTTGCGGGGCGACTTCGATGTCGAAAGGCGCGGCTTCTTCACGAGCCGGAGAGGCTATTACGAGATCGTCGAAATCACCGGCCTGTACTGGCACTTCGTCGATCTCGTGTGGGTGTTCATCTTTGCGTTTTTCTATCTTTGGTGAGGTCGGCGCATGACAAATGCCACGGTACACATGGAAGGACAGCTCCAGGCTCATGTGCATGACGCAGTCGCACCGGCGGCGGCACACGCCAAGGGCCAGCAGCACCCGATCAAACTCTACCTCGTGGTCTGGGCATGGTTGTTCGTGCTCAGCACCTGCTCCTATCTCGTCGACTATTTTGGCCTGCACGGCAGTCTGAGATGGTCGCTGATCCTGCTGTTCATGGTGTTGAAGGCCGGCCTCATCGTTGCCGTCTTCATGCACATGGCCTGGGAGCGGCTGGCCCTGGCCTATGCCATCCTGCTACCGCCGGTCGCGGTGTTGGTTTTTGTGTCGATCATGGTGCTTGAGTCCGAGTACACGCACTTGCTTCGAGTGGTGTTTTTCGCGACGCCGTTGTAGGACCCGCGGGCTCGCCCAATGCCGGAATCACCCCTCGAACGCGTCGATCGACGCTTTGCTCCCACGCGACACCAGCGTCTCGTCCGGGGCGGCTAGCTGCTCGCCTTTGTCGCGAAAGCGGTTGGTGATGGGATAACGGCGGTCGCGGCCGAAATTCCTGGCCGTCACCTTGACGCCGGGCGCCGCCTGGCGGCGCTTGTATTCGGCGACGTTGAGGAGATGGTCGATGCGCACCACCGTCTCGCGGTCGAAGCCGGCGGCGATGATTTTGTCGAGCGGCTCTTCGCGCTCGATGAGACGCTCGAGAATGGCATCGAGCACCTCGTAAGGCGGCAACGAATCCTGGTCAGTCTGGTTCTCGCGCAGCTCCGCCGTCGGCGGACGTGTGATGATATCGGGCGGGATCACCTCGCCGGCCGGCCCGAGCGCGCCATCGGGCTTCCAGACATTGCGCAAGCTTGCCAGCCGAAACACCTGCGTCTTGTAGATGTCCTTGATCGGATTGAAGCCGCCGTTCATGTCGCCGTAGAGCGTGGCGTAGCCGACCGACATTTCCGACTTGTTACCGGTGGTCATCACCATCAGCCCGGTCTTGTTCGAGATCGCCATCAGCAGCGTGCCGCGGGTGCGGGCCTGGAGATTTTCCTCGGTGATATCGGCCGGCAGATTCTTGAAGATGCCGGACAATATGGTCTCGAACCCGGTCACGGCTTCGGCGATCGGCAGCACCTCATAACGAATCCCGAGACGGCCGGCGAGCTCGCCGGCGTCCGCGATCGAGCTTGCCGCAGTGTAGCGGTATGGCAGCATCACGCCGTGCACCTGATCGGCGCCAAGCGCATCGACCGCAATCGCCGCGCAGAGGGCAGAGTCGATGCCGCCGGAGATACCGAGCAGCACACCGGGAAAGCCGTTCTTGGCGACGTAATCACGCAAGCCGAGCACGCAGGCTGCATAGTCGGCATAGTCGCCCTCGGGCTGCTCCGCGACAGGACCGGTGCAGCGCCAATCGTCGCCGTTTCTGGTGAAGCGCAGTGTGGTGATGCTTTCCGCGAACGCCGGCAATTGCGCCGCGAGCGAAAGATCGCCGTTGAGCGCGAAGGAAGCACCGTCGAACACCAGCTCGTCCTGGCCGCAAACCTGGTTGAGATAGACCAGCGGCAGACCGCTCTCGGTGACGCGCGCGACCGCAACCGACAAACGCACGTCGGCCTTGTCGCGGGCGTAGGGCGAGCCGTTCGGCACCAGAATGATCTCGACGCCGGTCTCGGCCAGCGTCTCGACCACGTTCTCGTAATCCTCGGACTCTTCCAGCCAGATGTCCTCGCAGATCGGCACACCGATCCGAACGCCGCGCACGGTCACCGGCCCCGCGGCGGGGCCGCGCGAAAACAGCCGCTTCTCGTCGAACACGCCGTAATTCGGCAGGTTGCATTTGAAGCGAAGCGCGGCGATACGGCCGCCATCGAGCAGCGCGCAGGCATTGTAGAGTCTGCCCTCCTCCACCCAGGGCGTGCCGACCAGCATGGCCGGGCCGCCATCAGCGGTCTCGCGCGCAAGCGCCTCGATCGCGGCGCGGCAAGCGGCCTGGAAGGAAGGCTTCTGCACGAGATCTTCCGGCGGGTAGCCGGCAATGAACAATTCCGGAAACAGCACGAGATCGGCACCGTCGGACCTGGCTTGCGCGCGCGCGGTACGCGCCTTGGCGGCATTGCCGTCGATGTCGCCCACGGTCGGATTGAGCTGGGCGCGAGCGTGACCGCGAATTCGTTGAGACGTTCGGTCATGGCCGCCGCGCTCCGATCAATGGGCTAGAGGAACCCCAACCGCTCGATGATGGCGATGATCCAGAACGCGCCGGCCATCAGGAGCGCAACACCGACCGCGGCCGAGCCCATGTCCTTGACCCGGCCGATCTGCTTGTCGTGATCCATGGTCAGCCGGTCTGCAAGCTTCTCGATCGCGGTGTTGAGCAGCTCGACCACCAGCACGAACGCGACTGAACACACCAGCTCGACCGCGCGCATCGCGGTCGCGCCGACGAACCACGCCAGCGGCAGCGACAAAAGAAGCGCGACAATCTCCTCGCGGACGGCCTGCTCCGACCGGAACGCAAAGGCCAGACCGTTGCGGGAATTGACCGTGGCCTTCAATATCCGCAGCAAGGTCTCAGAGCCCCGCTGCGGCCGGCATCGGCATGACCTTGCCGGCGCGCTCCTGCTTGAGCAGCTCCGCGATCAGGAAAGCCATGTCGATGGATTGCTCTGCATTGAGCCGGGGATCGCAGACCGTGTGATAGCGATCGTTGAGATCCTCGTCGGTGATCGCGCGGGCGCCGCCGATACACTCAGTGACATCCTGGCCGGTCATCTCCAGATGCACGCCGCCGGCGTGCGTGCCTTCTGCCGCGTGGATGGTGAAGAACGACTTCACCTCGGACAGGATGCGGTCGAAGGGGCGCGTCTTGTAACCCGACGTCGAGGTGATGGTGTTGCCGTGCATGGGATCGCACGACCAGACCACCGCTTTGCCCTCGCGTTTCACGGCGCGGATCATGTTCGGCAGGTGCTCGCCGACCTTGTCGGAGCCGAAGCGGGCGATCAGCGTCAACCGGCCCGGCTCGTTGTCGGGATTGAGCACGTCGATCAGCTTCAGCAGCTCGTCGGGCTTTAGCGACGGACCGCATTTGAGCCCGATCGGGTTCTTGATGCCGCGGAAATATTCGATATGGCCGTGATCGAGCTGGCGGGTGCGGTCGCCAATCCAGATCATGTGGCCTGAGGTCGCGTACCAGTCGCCCGTGGTGGAATCGACGCGGGTCATGGCCTGCTCATAGCCGAGCAGCAGCGCCTCGTGGCTGGTGTAGAAATCGGTGGCGCGCAGCTCGGGGTGAGCCTCGAGATCGAGGCCGCAGGCGCGCATGAAGTTGAGCGCGTCCGAGATGCGGTCGGCCAATTCCTTGTAGCGGCGGGACTGCGGCGAGTCCTTGAGGAAGCCTAGCATCCACTGATGCACGCTGCCGAGATTGGCGTAGCCGCCGGTCGCGAACGCGCGCAACAGGTTCAGCGTCGCCGCCGATTGCCGGTAGGCCATCAGCTGGCGCTGCGGATCAGGGACGCGCGCTGCCTTGGTGAAGGCGATGTCGTTGACGATGTCGCCGCGATAGCTCGGCAGCTCGACGCCGTCGATCTTCTCGGTCGGCGACGACCGCGGTTTTGCAAACTGACCAGCGACACGGCCGACCTTCACCACCGGCACGGCACCGGCATAAGTCAGCACCACCGCCATCTGGAGCAGCACGCGGAAGAAATCGCGAATGTTGTTGGCGCCGTGTTCGGCAAAGCTCTCGGCGCAGTCGCCGCCCTGCAGCAGGAAGGCCTCACCGGCAGCGACCCGCGCCAGCGACTTCTTCAGGTTGCGCGCCTCGCCCGCGAACACCAGCGGCGGAAAGGTCGCAAGCTGCGCCTCGACGTCGGCCAGGGCCTTGGCGTCGGGATAGTCGGGCACCTGTAGCACCGGCTTGCTGCGCCAGGACTCGGGCGTCCACCGCTCGGACATCGCAATCTCTCCGTGAAGCAAAAAGTGCAACCTGATCTGTGGGTTGCGAGGGCCGCCTTATACACAGGCTAATCCTTGGCCGCCAGTTGTAAATCCATCTGGCACTGCAAACCCTTGCGGGAAAAGCCAAATTCGCATTTGCTGGGAAACGGCGAGGAAAACTGGCAGGATACTTTCTGCCCATGGACGCGGCATTGGACGACGTTTTCGTTGACGAGATCAGCTTCCCGGCGACCGACGGGTATGCGCTGAGCGGCACCCTGTTCCTGCCGCGCGGCACCAAACGCCATGCCGTACTGATCAACTCCGCCACCGCCGTCCCGCGGAAAATCTATCGCGGCTTTGCCTCCTATCTCGCCCATCGCGGCTGCGCGGTCCTGACTTACGACTATCGCGGCATCGGCGACTCCCGGCTGCCGGCGATGGTCGGCTACAACCAGCCGAAATCACTGGTCGGCTTCAAGGCCTCGATGTCGGACTGGGCCGCGCTCGACGTAACCGCCGCAGTGCACTGGATGCGCGCGCGCTACAGCACCCTTCCCCTGGCCTATGTCGGCCACTCCTTCGGCGGCCAGGCGCTCGGGCTGATCGCGAACAACACGGACATCTCGCGCGCCGCGTTTGTGGCCTCGCAGGCGGCCACCTGGCGGCTGATGACGTCGCCGGAAAAATACCGGGTCTTCGCCTTCATGAATTTTGTCGGAGTGCCGCTCGTCCACGCGCTCGGTTACGCGCCGGGCTGGGCCGGCATCGGCGAGGATTTGCCCAAGGGCGTTTTCCTGCAATGGGCCGAGTGGGTCTCGAGCCCCCGCTATCTCTTCGATTCAAAGCTGCCGGCGCTGGAGAATTTTGCCAAATTCAAAGGCGAACTGCGCACACTCTGCTTCTCCGACGACCCGTGGGCGACGCGGCCCGCCGTCGAACTGCTTGCGAGCGGGTTCACCGCGATCAAGCCAGAGGTGGTGACGGTCAAACCGTCAGAGGTCAGCGCCAAGGGAATAGGCCATTTCGGCTTCTTCCGCCCCGAGCATCGCGACACGCTGTGGCGCAGCGTGGCGGAATGGATCCAGGGGGAGTGAGGCGGACACTTAACGAATGATCGTCGTCAGCGACGAGTAGCGCTTGTTCGGCTTGCCTTCGCCCGGCGCGAATTGCGCAAACGCCTCGCTGACGCGGACCGCCGGCGGCGTATCGCCGGCGAAACGAAACTCCTTCGGCCGCGGCGCGTAGAAGCTGCCGCTGTAATAGGCGTCGTCGAAGCGCGCCTCGCCGACCCCGAACAATGCGTCGCACGCGATCAGGAGCGCGTAGACTCCCGCGACCGCGACGACGACCTCCCTGAGAACTGACATGCTGGTGCCCCACCCTGTTGCAGGCAGGATGCACGCCTGTTCCAACGCCGGGGTTTAAGGCCGCGTGGTTCTTGTCCGCAGGGTTTGCCGCCGCTGAGCGGAATGCAGGCAATTTTACCGATCTCGAAAAAGAGCCCGCCGGATCGGGCGATCAGCCGGGCTCCAGGCTTGGCCGCTCGGGAGGTATCAGACGGCCAGGTTCATCCACACAGCCTTCGGCTCGGTGAAGTTGTCGAGCGCGGCGCTGCCGTGCTCGCGGCCGAGGCCGGAGTCGCGCTCGCCGCCCCAGGGCAGGCGCACGTCGGTGTAGCCATAGGTGTTCATCCAGACCGTGCCCGCGCGGGCCCGCTTGGCGAAGCGCTGGAGCTTGCCGATGTCGCGGCTCCACACGCCGGCAGCCAGGCTGTAGGCCGTGCCGTTGGCGATCCGCAGCGCGTCGGCTTCATCCCTGAACTTGATGACGCTGACGACGGGGCCGAAGATCTCCTCCTGCGATATCCGCATCTCGTGCGCGACATTCGCGAACACCGCGGGGCTGATGAAGTAACCACGCTCGCCAACACGCTCGCCCCCGGTGACGAGGGTCGCGCCCTCCTTCCGGCCGATGTCAACATAGTCGAGGATCGACTTCATCTGCTTCTCGGAGATCACGGGCCCGAGCACCGTCTTGCGGTCGAGCGGATCACCGATCCTGAGCGACTTCGCGCGTGCCGCCAGCCGCTCGACGACCTCGTCATAGGCCTTCTCCTGCACCAGCACGCGGGAGCCGGCCGAGCAGACCTGGCCGGCATTGAAGAAGATGCCGGAGGCCGCTGCTTTGGATGCGGCTTCGAGATCGGCATCGTCAAAGATGACGTTGGCCGACTTGCCGCCGAGCTCGAGCGAGACACGCTTGAAGTTGCTTGCGGCGCCCTTCATGATTCCACGACCCACGCCGGGTGAGCCGGTGAAGGTGACCTTGTCGACGTCAGGGTGATTAACCAGCGCATCGCCGACGACCCGGCCCGGCCCCGTGACGACGTTGAAGACGCCCGCCGGCAGGCCGGCCTCAAGCGCGAGTTCGGCGATGCGCAGCGCCGACAGCGAGGTCAGCTCGGCCGGCTTCATCACGATGGTGCAGCCGCAGGCCAGCGCCGGCGCCAGCTTCCACATCCCAATCATCAGCGGGAAATTCCAGGGCACGATGGCGGCGACCACGCCGACCGGCTCGCGCACGGTGTAGGTCAGGGCGTCGTCGCGCACGGGCACGACGTCGCCGCTGATCTTGTCGGCCCAGCCGGCGTAGTAGATCAGCGTGTCGACCGCGGCCGGGAAATCCTGCCGCGAGGTCGCGGCGATCGGGCTTGCCGGCATCGATCGACTCGAGTTCGATGATCTCGTCGGCATTGGCCTTGAGCAGGTCCGCCCAGCGCAGCAGGATCTGGCCGCGCTCGGACGCCCGCATCGTGCGCCAGGGGCCTTCGAAGGCCCGGCGCGCGGCGGCAACCGCATGCTCGACATCGGCTTCGTTGCCTTCGGCGACAACGGCGATGACCTGCCCGGTGGCCGGATTGAGCGATTTGAAGGTGCGACCGGAGCTTGCGGGGACGCGGCGGCCGTCGATCAGCAGAAGCTGGGGCCGGGACATGAACTCCGTGGCCGGCGAATGCGCAAAATCATATGCAACTGACATCATATTTCCTTCCAGCTTTTGAATGCCAGACTAGGCGCATGCAGGCCAAAGTAAATATGATATCGTTTGCAAATGGAACGCCTTCATATGAAGTACAGTTCATAAGAGAAACGAATGCTTCAGATCGAGATCGAGGCCGTCTGGCGGTTTCGCCGCGAGGGCAATCCGCGCACCGCAATCATCATGCTCGGCGTCCTCAACGAAATCAGGAGGGCCGGGAAGATCACCAGCGCGGCCCGCGACGCGCACCTCTCCTATCGCCACGTCTGGAATCTGATCGAGCAATGGTCGGAGTTTTTCGGCACGCCGCTGGTCGAGACCCAGCGCGGCAAAGGCTCGAAACTCACGCCGTTCGGCGAGCGGCTGGTGTGGGCGGGTGAGCGCATGCAGGCCCGCCTCGGACCTCAGCTTGAGAATCTGGCGCAGGAGCTGGCGAGCGAGATCAAGCCGTTCCTCGAGCAGCGCCCGTCGGTGATCCGCGTGCATGCCAGCCACGGTTTCGCGGTCGCAAAACTGCGCGAATTCCTCGACCGCGAGCCGGGCATCGGCGTCGATCTGCGCTATGTCAGCAACCAGCATTCGCTGGTCTCGCTGGCGCAGGGCGCCTGCGATCTCTCCGGCCTGCATCTGCCGCACGGCGCGCTGCGGGCCCAAGGCATCAAGGCTGCCCCGCGAATGGCTCGATCCGCGCGAGGACCGCATCATCAGTTTCGTCACGCGCGAGATGGGGCTGATGGTCGCGCGCGGCAACCCGCTGCGCATCGCTTCGCTTGATGATCTGACCGGACCAAAAGTCCGCTTCGTCAACCGCGACCACGATTCCGGCACGCGGCTTCTGTTCGACCAACTGCTCGCGGCAAACGGCATCGAGGAGAGTCGCATCAACGGTGCGCAGCAGATCGAATTTACCCACGCCGCGGTCGCGGCCTATGTCGCGAGCGGCATGGCGGATGCGAGCTTTGGCGTCGAAGCCGCCGCCCGGCATTTCGGCCTCGATTTCATCCGGCTCCTGACCGAAGATTATTTCTTCGTCTGCAAGCGCGCGTTCCTGGACACCGGGCCGATGCAGCGCATCCTCGAGATCATCCGCAGCGCCGATTTTCGCGCAGCGGTGGCTACCCTGCCCGGCTACGTGCCGTCGGACACGGGCACCGTCACCGGCGTGAAGGCCCTTTCTGGAGATGCACGCCGTGCGATGATGCATGGCGTGTTCGCCTTGTCCGTGACGGGCAGGAATGCCAATCTCCGCCGCAATGATCCAAGAGAGTCCGTCATGCCGCGCGCGAGCGCCAAATCGGCGCCTGAGAAGGCCGATCGCGCTCAGCCGTGACGGGCCGCCTTGTTGCGGTGGCCGCTCTCGCTGAGGCGGTCGACCCAGGCGATGCCGATCGCGGAGATGATGAAGGTCAGGTGGATCAGCACCTGCCACATCACGCCGGACTCGGTGAAATTGCTGCGCGTCGTGCCGAGATTACCCGCCTCGATGAAGGTCCTGAGCAGCGAGATCGAGGAGATGCCGATGATCGCCATCGCAAGCTTGATCTTGAGCACGCTGGCATTGACGTGGCTGAGCCATTCCGGCTCGTCAGGATGACCGTTCAGGTTCAGGCGCGAGACGAAGGTCTCGTAACCACCGACGATCACCATCACCAGCAGGTTCGAGATCATGACGACGTCGATCAGCCCGAGCACGACCAGCATGATCTGTTGCTCGCTGGCGTCGAACGAGTGCACGACCAGGTGCCAGAGCTCCTTCAGGAACAGCAGCACATAGACGGCCTGCGCGACGATGAGACCGACATAGAGCGGGACCTGCAGCCAGCGCGAGCCGAAGATGAGCTGGGCAAACGGGCCGATTTGCGGCGCTGGCGCCGGATCGGCCGAAAGTGCTTTGGGTTCAGACGTCATTGATCACTCCGGATGATAGGCAGAATCGTTGCCCTACAGGCTCGCGATGACAGGCGCGAGCTCGAGCGAGCCGCGATAGATCATCTCGAAGGCGACGTAGACGATGATAGCGAGACCGACATAGCCGATCCAGCGCTGCTTCTGAAGCACGCGGCCGAGCAAATCGGCAGCGACGCCCATCAGCGCGACCGACAGCAACAGGCCGAAGGCGAGGATGTAGGGATGCTCGCGCGCCGCGCCCGCGACCGCGAGCACGTTGTCGAGTGACATCGAGACGTCGGCGGCGACGATCTGCACCGCCGCCTGCCTGAAGGTCTTGCGCGGAGCGGCAGCAGCGCTCCCGTCGCCGCCATGGCTGAACGCGAGCTCGTTCGCATGCGCGGCCTGCTCGCGCAGCTCCCGCCACATCTTCCAGCACACCCAGAGCAGCAGCACGCCGCCGGCGAGCAACAGCCCGATCACTTGCAGAAGCTGGGTCGCGACGCCGGCAAAGACGATGCGCAAGGCGGTGGCGGCGATGATGCCGACGACAATGGCGCGCCGGCGCTGCTCGGCCGGCAGGCCGGCTGCGGCAAGGCCGATGACGACGGCGTTGTCGCCGGCGAGCACGAGGTCGATCAGGACGACCTGAAAGAGCGCGGTCAGCGCTTCGGTGGTGATGAATTCAGTCATGATTGATCGCTTTTAGGTGCGGACGGATCGAGCCATTGCGGCTTCTTCCGCTCGACCCAATCCAGAACCTTGCCGCGCGCGGATCGCAACGCGGGGCACGTCTTCCGCAAGCAAAGCGAGGCCGAGCGGCAGCATCCAGACGCCGAGCACCGGCAGGAAGGAGAGCACGCCGCCAACAATGAGCAGCGCGCCCGAGGGGATCCTCACCCAGCGGCTGGACGGCTTGAGCAGATAGGTGACGGTGTCGCCCATGCGCGGCGGCAGGCGACGGACAAGCTTGTCGAGGCGCGGGTCGCCGCCGGCCATCTGGCCGGTAGCGCCCGCAGTCCCTGTCTTATCCTCGTCCGAAACTGCGCTCATGCTTACTCCTCGGCGGCAATGCGCTGTTCGGCACGCACTGCACCCGGCGCCACCTGCTTTGCGCGCGGCAGCACCAGCGTCAGCAGGCGCAACAGCTTGATCGCCTGCAGTTCATGGGGATGGACGTCCTCGTCCGCGGCCGCGACGCGCTCCGACAGTTCCATCAAATGAGCCGACAGCCGCAGGTCCGAGACCGGACGCAGATTGTCGATCACCACATTGGCGAAATCCGCGTTCCTCGAGCCGTTCGGCAAGCTCGTCGAACATCGCATAGAGCCGGTCGTCCGGGATGTGCGGTGCCAGCTTGCGATCCCGGATGAAACGGACGACCTCGTCGCGTTCGACCGGTGAAACTTGCCGGTCGGCGACCGCAACCAGCGCGCCGACGATCACCAGCGCCACCGCAGCCTGCTCGTTCAGGCTGGACGGCTCGGTGATCTCGATTCCGATCGGATTTGAATGCTTGGCGTCAGACATCGTTGCTCCCTTATCTTGCGAAATGACCGCACGGAGCTGCGATGGGGACGATTGGGTCGGAGAGACTCTCAAGAAGGCCCGACGATCGGCCGATCCATCGCATTCGCGCGGGACAGGTCATCCGACATCACGAGGTTTTGCCGACAGCGTCGACTTCCTCGCCAGAGGGGCCCGGATTCTTGTTCCTTTCACACATAAAGATGGGCCTGTCGGAATCAAGGCAACGACACTGCGACCAGCCGCCGCATCGGGTTCCCGTGTTGGTCTGTTTGGCAGACGCACCATCATTGCGACGGAGCCCGTGTTACTCCACCCGCTCGACAAGATGCGCCCGCGAGGGCGACGGCTCGAACTTGTCACCGAAATACTGCGTCTCATGCGCCACCAGACCGTCGCGGAATTCCATGATGCTCACCACGTAAGCCGGCACCCCATCATACGTCAGCACGAATTCGCTCACCCACAGATCGCCGCCCCCGACGATGCGCCGAACTGTGAAGCGCTTCTTGTTCGGCTGCACGAAGCGGCTCTCCTGAATGTTCCTGCGGCCGCGGATGCGCTCGCCGGATTGCGGATAGTCGAGCACCGCGTCCTCGCGATAGATGTCGTGCTCGGCCTCGAAATCGTTGGCGTCCGACGCGTCCCAATGACGCTGGAGCGCGGCCAGTTTGCCCTGATCATCCATCGCGATCTCCCTCTTTGCGGACTTTGTCTCGTGACGCCATCTGAGATTGGCCTGAGGGCCGCCGGTGGCAAGGCTTGCTCGCAACGTCTAACAACGCCTAACGAGCCAAAAACCCGGTCCGGGTGCAAGGATGACGGGAGAGCCGCGCAGTCACGATTGGGAACACGCAATGGCACGTTTGCTTTCGGTCAATGTCGGCCTGCCGCGCGACGTCGCCTGGCAAGGAAGGACCGTCCACACCGGCATCTGGAAGGCACCAGTCAAAGGCCCGCGCAAGGTGCGCCGGCTCAACATCGATGGCGACGGCCAGGGCGATACGGCCGGTCATGGCGGCGAGCATCGTGCCGTATTCGTCTATCAGGACGATTCTTATCGATACTGGCAGGAACATCTGGGTCGATCGAACCTCGTTCATGGCGAGTTCGGTGAGAACTTTACGGTCGAGGGCCTTGCCGACAGCAACGTGTGCATCGGAGACCGCTACAGGATCGGCTCGGCCCTGTTCGAAGTGACGCAGCCGCGCGTCACCTGCTACCGGCTCGGCATTCGCATGGACGAGCCGGACATGGCGGCGCTGGTGGTCAGGCACGGCCGGCCCGGGTTCTATTTTCGTGTGATCGAGGAAGGCGACGTCGAGGCCGGTGACGAAATCATTCAGATCGCCGTGGGGCCCGAGCGCATGAGCGTGTTCGAGATCAATGCGCTGCTTTACCTGCCGCCTCATCCGCGCGAACGCCTGGAGCGGGCGCTGCGGATTCCGGCGCTGAGCCGCGGCTGGCACCGCTCTTTCGAGGCGCTGCTCGAGCAGCGCAAGGAGAACAAAGCGGCGGGAAACGCCGGGCTCGGATCGGCGGCGAGCCCACCTCCGGCCTGGCGCGGATTCCGGCCGTTTCGCGTAGCCCGCAAGATCGCAGAAAGCGGCACCGTGACGTCGCTGATCCTCGAACCTGTCGACGGACATCCTGTGGCCGCCGCCCTGCCCGGTCAGTTCGTCGTTGTCCGACTCGGGCCGCTGGCTGCTCAAGCGATGACGCGCAGCTATTCGCTCTCGAGCGGCTCCGATGCCGCGCCCTATCGGATCAGCATCAAGCGCGAAGCGCACGGTGCCGCCAGCCGTTACATCGCCGATGACCTCCGAATTGACGACGTCGTACAGGTCGGTCCACCCCGCGGCAGTTTCACGCTCCGGCAAGATGCGCGCCCAGTCGTCCTGTTGAGCGCCGGAATCGGCGTGACGCCGGTGCTCGCAATGCTCCACGCGCTCGCCGCTGAAGAGACGACGCGGGACGTCTGGTGGCTTCACGGCACTCGCGACGGCCGCGAACATGCGTTCGCCGCCGAGGCGCGCGAATTGCTAAGTGGGCTCGCTCATCACCATAGCCACGTCTGTTACAGCGCGCCTGACCCGGGCGATCGTCTCAATGTGGAGTTCGATACAGCCGGACATCTGGACGCACGCCTGCTCCGGAGCCTGAGCGTGCCGCGTGACGGCGATTTCTATCTGTGCGGACCGGCCGCTTTCATGAGCGATCTGAAAGCTGGCCTCACCACGTTGGGCGTCGCGCCGGATCGCATCCACACCGAATTGTTCGGTGCCGGACCATCCTTGACGCCCGGCATAGCGTCCTCCCCGCAGAAGCGAGCGCACACGCCGGCCGGCGCCCCCGGCCCCGGCCCGATGGTTTCGTTCGCCCGAAGTGGACTCAATGTGTGCTGGGGACCGGCCTATGCCAGCCTGCTGGAGCTGGCCGAAGCCTGCGACGTCCCCGTGCGCTGGTCGTGCCGGACCGGCGTCTGCCACAACTGCGAGAGCGGACTGATCGCGGGAGCGGTCAGCTACGCGCCGGATCCACTCGACCCGCCAGCGGAGGGCAACGTCCTGATCTGCTGCTCGCGGCCCCGAAGCGATGTCGTGATTGATCTGTGAAAATGGGGACTCGTTATGCGAGGCGGCGCCGGGTCTCAGGACGCTGTGGGACCACGGCCGCAAGGAGCATTTTTATCCCTACGGCAAGGCTTACGTCGAAACTCTCGGCGAACCGGACTAGAACCACATTCCGACATCGTCCGCTCGGTCGAATGCCGGCTTGGAATGTGGATGATCCAGATGAAGACCAATCCCGCTCGCCGTGCCGGCCGCATGGGCGCGCGCCACATCTACGAAGCCCTGAGGGATCAGATTTTGGCACGGGTGTACGGGATCGGCGGGTTGCTGCCGTCCTCGCGCGCGCTTGCCGGCGAGATGGGCGTGGCCCGCTCGACCGTCACCGTCGCCTACGAACAGCTCGCCGCCGAAGGCTTTATCGAGACACGCCATGGCGCGCGGCCGCGTGTGGCCCGCGCCATCGTCGAGCGAGGACGCACGCGCGTGGCGTCGGGGCCGTCGGCGCGGAAGGTGCGGCTGTCGGCCTTCGGCGAGCGGTTGCTTCGGGACCCGCTGCGCAGCTGCGCGGAATCGTCGGCGTGCGCATTCCCGTCGTGCGGTTCGAAGGCAAGCGCAAGATGAGCCAGAACCGTCCCGAGACCGACCGTGTCGGCGTCGCGCAAGGGCTTGCGGCGAGCGAGAACGCGCTTGATCGGGAGGTTGCGCCCCTCATTCCGGTCCCGATGTGAGCGAAATTCAGCGCGCCGAGGCGCGCTTGAATAGTTGCAGGGCGGCGTTTCGATCCGCATGTAGCAGACCGGAGCCATCCTGGCGTCAGGCTGCCGTGGACATGGCGAAGTGGGCCGACAGTCCGTACGGCAAGCCCGAGCGGGCTGTCCGTCGGTCGTTCGAGTGAATGGCTTCAGACACCCGGCCGCTGGCACTTGCTGATCGGCGCAGCCGCACGTCCGCGCAAGACCTGCCGACAAATTAGACAAGACGCGTCTCGTCACTGGATCTGCAGGCTTGGCGAAGAGGGCCATGCAGGCCCGTGAAGCGGGTCATCTAACATCAGGTGCAACCTCGATTTTTTTTCGCGTGGCGGCGAGCCGAAGAGCCCGCGTGCCGCGCGGCACCTCGACTGGCCCAAATTTCGCAAGGCAGCATCAGGCCTGATTCCCTGCTCTCCCACGATTGGAGCGGCAAGATGCGTGCGCCGAGAGACCGGGTGAGCGGCCCAGAATCGGAGAATGCCATGAACGTGCATGCCGCCGGCGATCTCAAATTCACCGGCCTGACCCGCCCGGACGGCGCGCCCGTTCGCCTCAACGCTCGGGATTTCGTGGCGATCGATCGCGACCGGAATGCGAAGTTCGAAGCGACGTACCGGCCGCAAGCGCTCTACAATCGCGCCAACGAAGGCTTTCACGCCAACAACGAAACCTTCCTGCTGCACGAAGTCGCGACCAATCTGCCGATCTACCGTCCGGACACCGGCCCTACCGATTTCCACCTGCATCTTCCGCCGGGCGGCTTTCAGCTCGTGCTGGTCACCTCCGGCGCGTTCACCTTCGACTATGACGGGCGCTTCTACAATGTCGGCCCTGGCGCGGTGATGTTGCAGAGCGCGATCGTGCACCGCCAGCTGTTCTACACCTGGTCGGGACTGTCGACCGAAGAGAACCTGAAGACGCCGCAGACGGTGGTGCCGGATCCGATTTCCATGGGCTATTCGGGCAAATTCCTCGAAGCCTTCGTGACCGATCCCACCACCTTTCCAAACCCGAGCATCGTCGGCCCGGACCAGATCAACGAGGCCGAGACGCCGCGTGTGGCCTGGAGCCACTCACTGCATGATCGCCCGGCCGATGCAGGCTTCTGGCTTCAGGATCCCCTGGCGCTGGATGCGCTGTTCAAGCCGCTCACCGACAGCCCTGTCAAATCGGCGATGCCGGTCTATGTGCGCGACATCGGGATCGAGGCCCCGAGCGGCCATCTCGTCACCGGCCACATCATCGCGACCGACCCGCGTGGCCAGTCACTTTTGCCGAAGAGCACATCGACAGCTGCGGACGCCGCCAGTTTGGCCAAGGGCGAGGTTGCGATCTATCGCGTCATTCGCGGCACGGCTGAATTCAAGAGCAAGGCTGGCGAGACCTTTGAGCTCGCGGCTGGCGATGTGGTGACCGCCGGCAACAACGCGATCAGCCTCACAGGCATCGGTGACAACACGCAAGTTCTCCGGCTCGGCCTTCTCAAGGGCATGAACGACCTTCGCAGCTGGACGCCGACGCAGCGCGACGAGATCGACGGCCTCGCCGGTCAGATCATCACGCAGAAGGACATCCGTCCCCTGCGCACCGAAGGCAAGCCGGTCGGGTATCTGTACGGCTGAGCGCCGGGGTTATTCCGCCGCCTGGCGCACATGCCGCGCGGTCGGGGTGCGCATCGTGACGAGCTCTTCGGCCGCGGTCGGATGCAGCGCAATCGTCGCGTCGAAATCGGCCTTGGTCGCCTTCATCTTCACCGCAATCGCGACTGCCTGCGTGATCTCGGCCGCGGCATCACCGACGATGTGACAGCCGAGTACGCGATCGGAGGCACCGTCGACGACGAGCTTCATCAGCACGCGGGTATCGCGGCCCGACATCGTCGCCTTGATGGGGCGGAACGTCGTCTTGTAAATGTCGACATGGCCAAATTGCGCCCGCGCCTCGGTCTCGGTGAGGCCGACGGTGCCGACCTCCGGCTGCGAGAACACGGCGGTCGGGATGGTGGCGTGATCGACCTGCACCTCGCGCTTGCCGAACACGGTATCGGCGAACGCATGGCCCTCGCGGATCGCGACCGGCGTCAGGTTGAAGCGGTGGGTGACGTCGCCGATCGCATAGATGCTGTCGACCGAGCTCCTCGAGAAATGATCGACCGCGATGCCGCCATTCCTAGGGTTGATGGCGACGCCGGCCTTCTCCAGGCCGAGATTGGCCACCGCCGGATGGCGGCCGATCGCGAACATCACCTGGTCGGAGGCAAGGCTCGATCCGTTCGACAGATGCGTGGTGAACTCCTCGCCGTGCCGATCGACCTTCGCTACCGTGCAGCCGGTGAGGATGGTGATGCCCTGCTTCTCCATCTCGGCCCGGACGTGCGTGCGAACATCCTCGTCAAAGCCGCGAAGGATGTTGTCGCCGCGATAGATCACGGTGACGTCGGAGCCGAAGCCGGCGAAGATGCCGGCGAATTCCAGCGCGATGTAGCCGCCGCCCTGGATTACAATCCGCTTCGGCAGCTTGGTCAGGTGGAAAGCTTCATTGGAGGAGATCACGTGCTCGATGCCGGGGATCGAGGCGCCGTGATTGGGCGCGCCGCCAGTGGCGATCAAAATGTATTTTGCCGTGATCTTCTTGTCGTTTTCGAGCAGGCGGACGGTGTGCTTGTCCTCGATCACCGCACGGCTCTTCACGACCTGCGCACCCGCCTTCTCGACGTTGGCAGTGTAGATCGCCTCGAGCCGGGCGATCTCCCTGTCCTTGTTGGCGATCAGTGTCGGCCAGTCGAAGCTGGCAGGCGGAACGGTCCAGCCGAAACCCGCGGCATCCTCGATTTCATGACGGAAATGCGAGCCGATCACGAACAGCTTCTTCGGCACGCAGCCGCGGATCACGCAGGTCCCGCCCATGCGGTACTCTTCCGCGATCGTCACACGGGCGCCGTAGCCGGCCGCGATGCGGGCGGCACGCACGCCGCCCGAACCGCCACCGATGACAAAGAGGTCGACGTCGAATTCAGCCATTGTCCACTCCGACCTCTTTCAGCAACTCCTGATCAGATAGTATCTGTCAGATCTCCTTGCCACGCTTGCGCATCTCGGCGCGGAAGTTGCCCATCACGGTCTCGGAGAAATTTTGAGCCCAGGAGTTCATGAAGGCCATGCTCAGCCCGATTGCGCGCGGCTCGGCCTCGATCAGCTTCTTGCCCAGCGGCGACTTGTAGAAGGTGACGAGATCCTTCAGCTCCTGCTCGGTGAACTCGCTGGCATAGACCTGCGCCATGCCGTCGCCGATTTCGCTCTCGCGGCCCTTGAGCTGCTGGGCGACGACCTGTGCGACCTCGTTGAGGTCCTTCTGGTAGTTGAGGTTCTGCTGGATCAGCGTGATCTTGGTCTTCTCGACCATGCCGGGCACCGCGTTGGCGTACATCGCGCCGGCGTTCTTGATCGCCAGGATCTCCTTGGCGGCCGCGATGGCGCTCGGCGACGATTTCGGCGGGGCCGCCTGCTGGGCGAGCGCCGGGGCGGCCGAGAGGGCCAGTCCCACAGCGAGAGTCACGACCGGCAAGAACTTCAAAACGCTCTTCATTCCTAGTCTCCTTTCGGCTTTCGCCGTTCAACCACGCGGATTCCCTCGCCACCCGCCAAAACAGCCGAGCTGGCCAAGCCGATAAACAACCCATGCTCGACCACGCCGGGGATCGCGCTCAACGCCTTGGCGAGGCGGGGCGGATCCACGATCTGTCCGAGCTGGGCATCGACGATCCAGTGGCCGCCATCGGTGACGAAAACGTGGCCGTCCTTGCCTTTGCGGACCGCCATTTGCCCGGAAACGCCGCATTCCGCAAATGCCTTCTCGATCGCACGCCGCGTTGCGCCGAGCCCGAACGGGACGACCTCGACCGGCAGCGGAAAGCGGCCGAGCGTCGGCACCCATTTGGTGTCGTCGGCAATCACGATCATGCGATCGGAGGCGGCCGCCACGATCTTCTCGCGCAAAAGCGCGCCGCCACCGCCCTTGATCAGGTTGAGCGCGGGATCGATCTCGTCGGCGCCGTCGACGGTGATGTCGAGATGGTCGATCGCGTCCAGCGTGGTCAGCGGCACGCCGCAGCGCTCGGCATCGAGCCGCGTCGTCTCGGAGGTCGGCACGCCGATCACTTTCAGCCCGGCGCGGACCCGCTCGCCGAGCAGCTCGACGAAATGTTTGGCGGTCGAGCCGGTGCCGAGCCCGAGCTGCATGCCGTCACGGACATCCTCGAGGGCGCGCGCCGCAGCCTGCCGCTTCAACTGGTCCATGTTCACGATGTGCCCGCCTCTGGATAGGGAGTGTGCCGCCGATAAAGCCCGCTTGCGGCGGCCTATGTAGCCCCGTTTCCCCTCGGAGAACAGGGTCTGGGAACAGCTCTATAAGCTGATCTTATGGCGCCGCCCCTTTGCGCCTATACGGCCAGGCCGGTAGCGCTGGGATCATGACCTCTCCTCACACCATCGTCTTCGATCTCGACGGCACGCTTGTGGATACGGCGCCCGACCTGATCACCGCGCTCAATTACGTGCTCGACCGCGAAGGGCTGCCGCCCGTGCCGATGGCCTCGGCCCGCAACATGATCGGCGCCGGCGCCCGCAAGCTGATCGAGCGGGGGCTGGAGGCCGAGGGCCGCAACGTCACGCCCGCCGATATGGACCGGCTGACGGCCGATTTCATTGTCTATTACGCCGACCATATCGCCGTCGAATCCCGGCCGTTCGAGGGGCTGGAAGCCGCGCTCGACCATTTTGCGGCCCAGGGCCATCGCCTCGCGGTCTGCACCAACAAGCTGGAATGGCTGTCGAAGCGGCTGCTGGACCAGCTGGACCTGAGCCGGCGCTTCGCGGCGATCTGCGGCGCCGACACTTTTGGCGTCCAGAAACCCGATCCGACCATTTTTCGCGAAAACGGTGGCGCGGGCCGGCGGCGAGGTCAAAGCCAGCATCATGGTCGGCGATGCCGGACCCGATGTCGGCGTGGCCCGGCGCGCTGGAGTTCCCGTGATCGGGGTCAGCTTCGGCTATACGGACGTGCCGATCGCCGAGCTCAAGCCGGACCGGCTGATCCATCACATGCGCGACCTGCCGACGGCAGCCCACAGCCTGATGACGGCGTAAGAACACATCAAGTGACTGAAATCACGTGGTTATTTCTCTGTACCTGCGTTAACCATCTATTAATTATGCGCGGCCCGCCGGTTGCTTGCCTGGAACGACGCTCCTAGGTTTAGCCGGGGATGTGGCGGTTCGTCGCAGCAGAAGTGGATGGTCATGCGTCGTGTCATCGCGATTGCGTTAACTGGGGCAAGCCTCCTGGGGGCAACAAGCCTCGCCGGCTGCTCCTCGATGTCCTGGGACGTGTTCAAATCAGCCCCGCCGACGGTCCAGGTCCGGCTCGAATCCAATCCTCCGGGTGCTGACGCCACAACCTCGCTCGGTCCGGGCTGCAAAACCCCCTGCTCCGTCTCGATTCCGGCCCCCGACGCCCCCTTCACGGTGGCTTTCGCCCTGCCAAAATACCAGCCGGCGAGCGTGCCGGTGAACGTCATCAAGAATCCCGGCGATTTCACCACACCCGCCTCGGTCACGACCGACCCGAGCCCGGTTTTCGCTGAACTCCAGCCGGCCACCCCGCCAAAACCGGTCCGCAAGCCGCACCGGCCCAAGAAGCCGAAACCGGCGGCGTCCGCCGCTGCCCCGGCTGAGGCCGCACCGGCCGCGGGTTCGCCGTTTCCCGATCCGAATGCCGGCAAACGCTGACCTCCGTTATCCCCCAATTGTCTCTGACGCCTCTGATGCTTAGATTGCTTCCAGAGCACCGCTGACGCAAAGCTGCGCCCGTTGCCGTAAGGGACAAGGCATTTGGTATGAACGGACTTTCCGCGAGCCCCCGCGCCGCGCTGTCGAGCGCGATGACCGATCCGTTCGGACGGACCATCTCGTATTTGCGCGTCTCCGTCACCGACCGCTGCGACCTGCGCTGCTTCTACTGCATGTCGGAAGACATGACGTTCCTGCCCAAGGCGGATCTGCTGACGCTGGAAGAGCTCGACCGGCTCTGCTCGGCCTTCATTGCCAAAGGCGTGAAGAAGCTGCGGCTCACCGGCGGCGAGCCGCTGGTCCGCCGCAACGTGATGACGCTGGTGCGTTCGCTGTCGCGGCATCTCAAGAGCGGCGCGTTGGGCGAGCTGACGCTGACCACCAACGGCACCCAGCTTGCGAAACATGCCAGCGAGCTCGCCGATTGCGGCGTCCGCCGCATCAACGTCTCGCTCGACACGCTGGACCCGCAAAAGTTTCGCGAGATCACCCGCTGGGGCGAGATCGACAAGGTGCTGGAAGGCATCGAGGCCGCACGGGCCGCGGGGCTTGCCGTGAAGATCAACGCCGTGGCGCTGAAAAACCTCAACGAGGACGAGCTGTCCGGACTGATGGGCTGGGCCCACGGCAAGGGCATGGGGCTGACGCTGATCGAGGTCATGCCGATGGGCGAGATCGGATCGGGACGAATCGACCAGTATCTGCCGTTGTCGCTGGTGCGCGCGCGCCTCGCCCAGCAATTCACGCTGACGGATCTTGCCGAAAGCACTGGCGGGCCGGCGCGCTATGTCAGCGTCGCCGAGACCGGCGGCAAGCTCGGCTTCATCACCCCGATGACCCACAATTTCTGCGAATCCTGTAACCGGGTGCGCGTCACCTGCACGGGAACGTTGCACACCTGTCTCGGCCACGAGGATGCCTCCGACTTACGCAAACCTCTGCGTGCATCGGATGACGATGTGCTGCTTGCGGATGCGATCGACCGCGCCATCGGGCTCAAGCCCAAGGGCCACGACTTCATCATCGACCGCCGCCACGACCGCCCCAGTGTCTCGCGGCACATGAGTGTCACCGGCGGCTAGCATCGGCTGGCCGGCCGCGACTTATTCCCCTTAACTATCAACAAACTTCCGATTGACTGGCGGCACGCTCACTGGTTTGGTGCGGCTGCCTCATGCCTGCGCGGCGAGACAAGCCAACGCGCCACTCGGCGCAGTCAAGACGGCCGGGGCAAATCGGGGAGGACCAATCTTGCAAGCGCTCCTGAAGCTGAGCAATGGAATTGACGCGTTCACACGTTGGACGGGCAAGCGCCTGGCGTGGCTGATCCTGGTTGCCGTCGTCATCTCGGCGCTGAATGCGATTATTCGAAAGACGTTGGACACGTCCTCCAACTCGTGGCTCGAGCTGCAATGGGTGCTTTTCAGCATCGTGTTCCTGCTGTGCTCGTCCTGGACGCTGCTCGATAACGAGCACATCCGGATCGACATCTTCAACAGCATGATGCCGAAGCGGGTTCGCAACGTCATCGACGTGATCGGGCACCTCTTCTTCCTGATACCGCTGACCGTCGTCATGATCGTAACCGGCGTACCGTTCTTCCTGCGTTCGCTCCAGATCAACGAGCAATCCGGCAATGCGGGCGGCCTGCCGCAATGGCCGGCCAAGTCACTCGTCATGATCGGCTTCACGCTCCTGCTTGTTCAAGGCATCTCCGAACTGATCAAGCGGATCGCCATCATGCGCGGCATGATTCCGGATCCCCACGAGTCGCAGATTTCGGCGCTGGAGGCCGAAGTCGAGCACCTCGTTGAAGCGATCGAACAGAAGTGATCGCCAAGCGGCATCGTAGGGGGATTCAATGACCGCGTTTCTCATCGCCAATATGGCGCCAATCATGTTCGCCACGCTGGTGATCGTGCTGCTGCTCGGCTACCCGGCGGCATTTTCGCTCGGCGCCGTCGGCCTCTTCTTCGCTGTGATCGGCATTCAGCTCGGCGAATTCCATCCGGATTTCCTGCAGGCGCTGCCCGAGCGCGTCTACGGCGTGATGAACAACGACACGCTGCTCGCCATTCCCTTCTTCACCTTCATGGGACTGGTGCTCGAGCGCTCCGGCATGGCCGAGGATCTGCTCGACACTATCGGCCAGTTGTTCGGCACAATCCGGGGCGGCCTCGCCTACGCGGTGGTGTTCGTCGGCGCCCTGCTTGCGGCGACGACCGGCGTCGTGGCGGCTTCGGTGATCTCGATGGGCCTGATCTCACTGCCAATCATGCTGCGCTACGGCTATGACCGCCGCGTGGCGACCGGCATCATTGCGGCCTCCGGCACGCTGGCGCAGATCATTCCACCCTCGCTCGTCCTGATCGTGATGGCGGACCAGCTCGGCAAGTCGGTCGGCGACATGTACGAGGGCGCCTTCATTCCGGGCCTGGTGCTCGCGGGCCTCTACGCGGGGTACGCTTTTCTCGTCACCCTGATCTTTCCGAAAGCGGCGCCGGGCCTTCCCAAGGAGGCGATCGGCTTCCGCGAGGAAAGCGGCGACCGCGGCCTGAAGTCGCTTGGCGTGCTGTTCCTCGCGAGCTGCGTGTTCGGCTGGTTCATGATGCGGAATTCGGAGACCCACGGCGCCGACTTCGTCGTGCTCAGCATGTTCTTCGGCATCCTCTTCGCGTTCTTCGTCGCCGTCGCGAACTGGGCCATCGACAAGCTCACGGGCTTCCGTTTCCTCTCGAAGATGGCGCAACAAACCACCTTCGTCATGGTGCCGCCGCTGTTCCTGATCTTCCTGGTGCTGGGCACGATCTTCATCGGTGTCGCGACGCCCACCGAAGGCGGTGCGATGGGCGCAGCCGGCGCCCTCATTCTCGGTGCCATGAAACGTCGGCTGACCTGGGACCTCGTTCGTCAGGCGGTCGAATCGACGGCAAAGCTCTCCGCCTTCGTCGTCTTCATCCTGGTCGGGGCACGCGTATTCTCGCTCACCTTCTACGGCGTCAGTGGCCACGTCTGGGTCGAGCACCTGCTGACCTCCCTGCCCGGCGGCCAGGTCGGCTTCCTGATCTTCGTCAACGCGTTCGTGTTCGTGCTGGCGTTCTTCCTCGATTTCTTCGAACTCGCCTTCATCGTGATCCCGCTGCTCGGGCCCGCGGCGGAGCATCTCGGCATCGACCTGATCTGGTTTGGCGTGATCCTCGGCGTCAACATGCAGACTTCGTTCATGCACCCGCCGTTCGGATTTGCGCTGTTCTATTTGCGCTCGGTCGCGCCAAAGGAACGTTATACCGATCGCGTCACCGGCAAACGCATGGAGCCGGTCACGACGGGACAGATCTATTGGGGCGCGGTGCCGTTCGTCGTCATCCAGCTCATCATGGTGCTGCTGGTGATCATGTTCCCGTCGATGGTGATGCACTACAAGGGCGTGCAGTCCACCGTCGATCCCAACAGCATCAAGATCGAAATTCCGCAGATCGATCTGCCGCCGCTCGACTTCGGCCAGCCGAAGCAATAGCGCCCGGCCCGCCCGCAAAAAAAGAACCCGGAGCTTTCGCTCCGGGTTTTTCGTTTGGCCGATCGCGGCTCGCAATCAGCTCTGCGAGTTGCGCGCCATGAAGTTGTCATAGCCGACTTCGGCGACCTGGAACCACTGATATCCGTTGTTCGAGAACGCGGTCAGCGATTCGTAAACCTTCTTGAAGTCCGCGTTGCTGGCCGAGACTTCAGTGTGCAGCTCCTTTGCCGCCTTGAAGCAGGCTTGCATGACCTCCGGCGAGAACGGATGCAGCTTGGCGCCCGCCGCTAGCAGGCGCCGCAACGCCTGTGGATTGGCCTGGTCATACTTCGCCATCATCCAGTTGTTGGCGTAGTGCCCCGCTTGCTCGAGGATGCTCTGATAGTGCTTCGGCAGCGCGTTCCACTTGTCCTGGTTGACGAAGGCCAGAAGCATGGGCCCGCCTTCCCACCAGCCCGGGAAGTAATAATGCGGCGCGACCTTGACGAAGCCGAGCTTCTCGTCGTCATACGGTCCGACCCATTCGGCGGCGTCGATGGTGCCCTTCTCCAGCGCCGGATAGATGTCCCCTCCGGCGATCTGCTGCGGCACCGCGCCGAGTTTGGCCATCACCTTTCCGGCGAAGCCGCCGATGCGGAATTTCAACCCGCTGAAGTCCTGAGGCGTCTTGACCTCCTTGCGGAACCAGCCACCCATCTGACAGCCGGTGTTGCCGGCAAGCAGCGAAACGACGTTGTACTTCTTGTAGAACTCGTTCAGGACGTCCCTGCCGCCGCCCAGCATGTACCAGGCCTGGTTGATGCGCATGTTCGGTCCGAACGGCACGGCCGAGCCGAAGGTGAAGGTCGGGTCCTTGCCGAAATAATAATAGGACGCGGTGTGGCCGATTTCGCAGGTTCCGTTCTGCACGGCATCGAGCACCTGAAGGCCCGGCACGATCTCGCCGCCGGCAAATGTCTGAATCTGGAATTTGTTGTCGGTCGCTTCCGCGACCATCTTGGCCATCATCTCGGCGCCGCCATAGAGCGTATCGAGTGATTTCGGCCAGCTCGTCGGCATGCGCCATTTGATCTCGGGCATCGATTGCGCGATGGCTGGAGCCGCGAGCGTCGCGGCACCCGCCGCACCAAGCCCGGTTACCTTGATGAAGTCTCTTCTTTTCATGATTTCCTACCCTGATGGATTGTGATGATGGGCCTTCTTGCCGAGGCTTGGAGGCCAGCATGGAACATGTCTCATCCGATTTCCATCCCGACGATGGCGAGGGACACAAATGCCCAGCTCCGACGCCATCCGGTCCTGCGACTTTAGGCTTAGACGATCAGCCGGAGATCGAAGGACGGAGCACGAAGTGATGCAGACCCGTTGGGCGCCTGGTGAGCCACACGCCGCGATCGAGACGGCGCAGGTTCAGCCCGCCGCCGGTCCGGCCGCCTGCATCCCCTCCGCCAGCCTGAACCGCAGCGTGAACTCCGCGCCGCCGCCCGGAAGGTTCTCCACTGCGACCGTCGCCGTGTGATCGTCGGCCACGGCGCGAACGATCGAGAGCCCGAGGCCGGCGCCGTCGCTGCGCTGGCGGTCGGCGCGCCAGAAGCGCTGGAAGATCAATTCGCGGTCGGCGTCCGCGATGCCCGGGCCGCAATCGCGCACCCGCACCGCACCGTCCTCGCTCACCTCGACGTCGACGGACGTGTCCTTTGCCGTGAACTTGATGGCGTTTTCGGCGAGATTGAAGATCGCGCGCTGGAGCATCTCGGAATTGCCATGGACCAGCACCGGCGCCTCGGTGCCCTTGAGGGCGATGTCCTTGTGCTGGGCTAGCGCGAACGGCGCGATCGCACCGACCACCTCGGCGCAGACGGCGCGCAAATCCGCGGACTCGCCGGGATCGAGCACCAGCGTGTCGAGCTCGGCGATCTCCAGCAGCTGGGCGACGATGCGGCTCATGGCTTCGATGTCGGCATGCAGCGCCTGCCGTGCGGCGCCGTCGCCAAGCGTCTCGATGCGCGTCCGCAGGATCGCGAGCGGCGTGCGCAATTGATGCGCGGCATCGGCCGTGAACTGCCGCTGCACGCGAAAGCCATCCTCGAGGCGATCGAGCGCCTGGTTGACGGCGGTGACGAGCGGGATGATCTCGCGCGGGATCTGCTCCGTCGGCAGGCGGATGTCGGTGCGCGCCGGCCCGATATTGCTGGCCTCCTCCGAGGCCTTCCACAGCGGTGCGATGGCGCGGCGGAAGATGATGATGTCGGCGGCGAGCAGGATCAGCAGGATCGGAATGGTGATCCACCCTACCCGCCGGAAGAAGTTCGAGATGATGTCGTCGATGATGACGTCGCGATGCGCAAGGTCCTCGGCGACGCGGATACGCACGATCTTGCCGTCGATGATGCGCGTGACGCCGGCGCCGGAAATCGTCTCGGACAGCGGCGGCGCCTGTGCCGCGGCGCCCGTCTTGCGGCGGGACGAAAACAGCAAACGGCCGTCGGCGTCGCGGATATCATACAGATACCGGCCATAGGCTTCGGAGTAGAGACCGCGCAGGCTGTCCGGCAGATTGAACGTCAGCAAGCCGTCCGGCTGCGCGACGATCCGTTCCCCCAGCACTTCGGCCTGCGCCCGCATGGCTTCGCGGTGCAACTGGTCGACTTCGGAATTGAGCAGCCAGAACATCACCAGCGGCAGGAAGATGGCAACCACCGCGACCGCCACGATGTGCATGAACACGATGCGCCAGATCAGCGATTTGAACGTCGGCGATCTCGCATAGATCCCGGCGACCCCCACGCTATTTCTCCTCGGCCATGAGATAGCCGACGCCGCGGATGGTGTGGATCACGACCTTCGCGCCGTGCTCGGTCAGCTGCTTGCGCAGCCGCGAGACGTAGACCTCGACCGCATTGGAGGCGACCTCGCCGTCGAGCCCGAAGATGTGGTCCTCGACGTTCTTCTTCGGCACCACGCGCCCCTGCCGGCGCAGCAAGATCTCCAGCACCGAGGTCTCGCGCGACGAGATGATCCGCGGCTGGTCGTCGACGAAGATCTGGCGGCTTTCGGTGTCGTAGACGAGATTGGCGAGACGCAGCGAGCGGCCGAGCAACTGGCCCGGGCGGCGCAGGATCGCCTCCAGCCGCGCCACCAGCTCCTCCATCGCGAACGGCTTTGCGAGATAGTCGTCGGCGCCGCTGCGCAGGCCGCTGACGCGGTCCTGCAAGCCGCCGCGCGCGGTCAGCACCAGCACCGGCAGTGGCTCCATCTGCCGGCGCAGCTCGCGCAGCACCGAGAGGCCATCGCCGTCGGGCAGACCGAGGTCGAGGATCATCGCGGCATAGTTGACGCTGCTCACCGCCTCGCGCGCCTCGGCCGCGCTGCCGACGATATCGCTCTCATAGCCGGCCGCCGACAGCCCGCCGGCCACCAGCCGCGACAGTTCGGCATTGTCCTCGACGATCAGAAGGCGCATCGCATTTCCGCCGGATACCCACGTCACCCCACGGCCCTTGCCGCATCTTCGCTCTCTTCCACCATTCCGGCCACCTCGGCCAGCGAAAAAGCACCCGACAGACCGGTCACCTCTTCTGTCAGCTTCGCGTTAGCCAACCAGGCGCGCGCCTCTGCGGCGCCCGTGTCGGTTGTTGGACGCGAGCACACATCCCTGCCCGATCAAGCGTTACCGCTCCTGACCCAAATCTGGCATCGGACGGGGCTATTCGCTGAAACGTGAACGCGTTCACACTTGCAATCCGCCGGTCGTCCTAGGCTCTTTAACCGACGGGGGGCTGTTCTCGAAGCGGAGAAGCTGCAATGCGTGAACCAAACCTTGAAAAGTTGAACGCGCTCGTAGGAAAGCTTGTCGGCGACCTCGGCATCTCGCTTGGCGGCGCAAGCATCCTGCTCGGTGATCGCCTCGGGCTCTACAAGGCGATGGCCGATGGTGCGGTGGTCACTCCGTCCGAGCTTGCCAAGAAGACCGGTCTGCATGAGCGCTATGTGCGCGAATGGCTTTCCGGGCAGGCTGCCTCCGGATACATCGACTACCACCCCGAAAAGAACGCGTTCTCACTCTCGGCAGAGCAAGCCATGGCATTCGCCGAAGAGACCTCGCCGGCTTTCTTTGCCGGCGCATTCGATGTCGTGCAGTCCACCTACCTCGACGAACCCAAAGTCGCCGAAGCGTTTCGAACCGGGAAAGGCGTTGGCTGGCACGAGCATTCGAAGTGTCTTTTCTCTGGCACCGAGCGCTTCTTCAGGCCGGGCTATAACGCCAATCTGGTTTCGAACTGGATTCCGACGCTCGAAGGCGTCGAAGCGAAACTGAAAGCTGGCGCCAGGGTCGCCGACGTCGGATGCGGCCACGGCGCCTCTACGATTGTGATGGCGCAGGCCTACCCCAATTCAGAGTTTTTCGGGTTCGATTACCACAAGCCTTCGATTGAACGCGCGAAGGTCTTGGCGCAAGAAGCAGGAGTTGGAGACCGCATCACGTTCGCGCAGGCCAGTGCCAAGGATTTTCCGGCCAAAGACTATGATCTTGTGGCGTTCTTCGATTGCCTGCATGACATGGGCGATCCCGTGGGTGCAGGCAAGCATGTCAAGGAAACGCTGGCCAAGGATGGGTCGTGGATGATCGTCGAGCCGTTTGCTCATGACAATCTCAAGGACAATCTCAACCCGGTCGGATGCGTCTACTATCACGCCTCGACATTCATTTGTACGCCGGCATCACTGTCTCAGGAAGTGGGCCTGGGGCTCGGCGCACAGGCGGGTGAAAGCAGATTGCGTCAGGTGGCCACTGAAGCAGGCTTCAGGCGCTTCCGCCGCGCGACCGAGACGCCGTTCAACATGATCTTCGAAGTGCGTTCTTGACCGCAAACATTCCGCTCTGGACCCGGAGCGGAAGTGAGCTATGTGCCGGCGCCCCAGCCGCATTCCTGAACACCGCGACCTGGACCGCGATCAAGGAGATGGCCGCGGCCGCCGTCATACAAGCCGACGACGCCGATTTCGAGAGAGAAACGAACACGTGGCGTTCCCGTTTGCCTCGGCTGCAGCATTTCTCATTTGCATGGGGCGTCGTGCAGACTGCTGAGGCAAAGCTGTGGCGCAAGGTGTGCGGCGTCACCCGCTTCGTAATCTCCGCGATCTCGGCCGCGACATGGCAGGCGCGCGTGAGCTGGCGCGTCGTCATCGGGTTGGTCGGGTTCTGGCCCGGAAACAGCCAACCCTGCTGCCGGTTGTTTTGAGCCCCGAGAAACCTTGCGCGGCTCGTGCATGAACGCCAGCTGCTTGGCGAGGTCGGGACGATCAAGCGTCACATTGAACAAGAACCGCAGCGCCGAGACGGTGGCGTTGATCTTCGGCGCCCGCGCCCCACGATGCCAGATGCAGCCGGAAGCGGCGCACGTCCTCTGCTTTGGCTGCGTCGGGAGAGCGGCCGAGAAACGCGGCGAACTCCTTGTCCCTTTGCACGTAGTCACGTTGGGTCCTTGGCGCGAACTTGCGGATCGACATGTCTTCGATCATGCGCCAGCGTAACGGGCTCACGGCCTGGTCGGTCATGGAGGTCCTCCTGTCTTGAGTGAGGTTTGCAGTTCCTCGATCTCAAGACAGGACGCTTCCGCACCTACGCCCTCGATAGTCGCTAAATGCCCGCCCCAAGCGCCCTACCGCGCGAGCGGTTTAGTCCCTTGACTCTAAGCGGTCATTGGCGAGCCAGCCACAAAGTTGATCCTCCGTTCGATATGTCGGATCTCTGCCCATAGATGCGTTATTCGAATAGCAATCGAGTAGCTCAGCAACGTTTGCGCGCTGTTGGCGGATATCGATGGCACCGGACATCATAGATTCTGGAGAGCCGAGACCATCGACCGCCTCCTTTGCGTCAGGTCGAAACGGATTCCGTTCCATGCCTACGGTATCAACCAGATTTTCCCTCAATGGCGGCGGCTATATCGCGGCTGTCACTCGTTGATGCAGTCCACGACTGCCGCCCACGCACTCCGCGAGGTAGTCCACGAATATTCGGACGCGAGCAGGCATGTTCGCCCCGCCGACGAAGACGGCGTGGAATATCTCCTTGTCGCCGGGATTGAACGGTTCGAGAAGCGGGACTAGGCGCCCCGCCGCGATCGCGTCCCCGAGGCTGAAATTGCCGACCCGGGCGATGCCGACGCCGTCGAGCGCCAACTGGCCCAGCGTCTCGCCACTATTCGCCTCAATAGCGCCTCGCACCTTCAGGGCGAAGTCGACTCCGTCCCGGCGAAACGGCCAGACCGGCTCGGCCCGGCGAAAACTGAAGTTGAGGCAATTGTGGTTATGGAGGTCTTCCGGCCTTTCGGGCACGCCCCAGCGCGCTAGGTAGTCCGGCGAGGCAACGATGGTGCGGCCGTTTTCGCTGAGGCGGCGTGCGGTGAGGGCGCTGTCGGCCAGCGGGCCGCCGCGCACCGCCACATCTGCCTGACCGGCGGCGACATCGACGACCCCGTCGCCGAGATTGATGTCGATCACGATATTCGGATAGCGGCGCACGAACTCGCCGAGCAAAGGCACGATGCAAAGACGCCCGTGGGAAAAACACCGCTGCGCTGACCCGGATGCGACCGCGCGGTGAGCCCTGATCGGCAATCGCCTGCTCGGCTTCGTCGAGATCGGCGAGAATGCGGCGGGCCGCGCTGAGATAGGCGCGGCCTTCCGCAGTCAGGGTGAGCGCGCGCGTCGTCCGCAACAGCAAGCGTGCGCCGAGCCGCCGCTCGATCCGGTCCAGGGTGCGGCTCACAGCCGACGGAGTCAGTCCGAGGCTACGGCCCGCAGCCGAGAAGCTGCCGCTGTCGATGACGCCGCAGAACACTTCCAGTTCCCGGGCACGGTCCGCGGTATCTGCTGCCACCTTTGCGCCCCAGTCAAAAATGCTTCGCTTAGATAGTAGCTAATCCCAACGATCTTCCTCGTCTACCTTTGCGTCTACGAAAAAGGCCTACCCAAGGAGATCGCCCATGAACGTCCCCATCCAGCTTCGCCGGGTTGCCCTGACCGGAGCCGCGCTCGCCATCCTGGCCGGCACCGCCGTCGCGTCAGCGGCTGACGGGCCGACGGATTTTCCGAACACCTTCCACACCGAAGAGGTCGCGACCAATGGCACGACCCTCCACGTCCGGGTCGGCGGG
Organism: Bradyrhizobium sp. LM2.9; assembly: GCF_054056555.1. Taxonomy (NCBI): domain Bacteria; kingdom Pseudomonadati; phylum Pseudomonadota; class Alphaproteobacteria; order Hyphomicrobiales; family Nitrobacteraceae; genus Bradyrhizobium; species Bradyrhizobium sp. LM2.9. The sequence continues at coordinate 1,252,400 of NZ_JBSRYJ010000002.1, read as the reverse complement.
TCTGGACCGACGGTCGTGCTGCTGCATGGCTATGGCGAGACCGGAGACATGTGGGGGCCGCTCGCGGCGAACCTTGCGCGCAATCACACGGTGATCGTGCCCGATCTGCGGGGCATGGGCCTTTCTGCCCGCGCAGAGACTGGTTTCGAGAAGGTCAATCAAGCAGACGACATCGTCGGCGTGATGGACACGCTGCATGCGCCGCGCGCTGATATCGTGGCGCACGACATCGGCAACATGGTCGCCTTTGCCCTGGCCTCACGGCACGCCGAACGGGTGACGAAGCTGGTGCTGATGGATGCACCGGTGCCAGGCGTCGGGCCGTGGGAAGAAATCCTGAAGAACCCGTTGCTGTGGCACTTCCGGTTCGGCGGGCCGGATATGGAGCGCCTGGTGGCGGGCCGCGAGCGGATCTATCTCGACCGATTCTGGAACGAGTTCTCGGCCAATCCGGCCAATTTCCCGGAGGCGTCCCGAGCCCACTACGCTCAGCTTTACGCCGCGCCGGGGCGAATGCACGCTGGCTTCCGCCAGTTCGCCGCCTTCGATCAGGACGCGATCGACAACCGCGCCTGGCTCTCGGCCCACGGCAAGCTGCTCATGCCGGTTCTCGCGGTCGGAGGCGCTGCATCCTTCGGCCCAGCAATGGCGGCGGTGATGCAGGCCGGCGCGGTCGATGTGCAGGAGCGGGTCATCGCAGGCTCCGGTCACTGGCTGATGGAGGAGCAACCCGCAGCTATGGCGGCCGCGATCGAGACCTTCCTCGACGAACGACCCATCGCCGCGGAGAGCGGGCACCTAAGGCAGACGGCTCTGACGCTGGAACAGACGCAGGCAATGCCGCAGTCCGGTGCGGGTGCCGGCACCTCCGGAGTTGCTGCTATCCGTACCGTGCTGCTTTCCGGCGACCCGGCCAAGCCCGGCCCCTACGTGCTCGAAATCCACGTGCCGCCGAACACCGCGATCGCACCGCACACCCACCGCGACGACCGCTTCGCCACGGTGATCTCCGGCACCTGGTACTTCGGTTACGGCAGCAAGGCGTCCGACGCCCCGATGAAGCCATTGACGGCAGGCGGCCTCTACACCGAGCCCGGCGACGTTGCGCACTTTGCCTTCACACGCGCCGAGGGCGCCGTCGTCCGTCTGACCGGGATCGGCCCCAGCGACACGTCACGCGTCCCCGCATCCCGCTGACCTGCTCCAGACAAGTGCACATCCACAAAGGAAATTCCGATGACGTCGTTCCCCACCATCCGCGATGCCAAAACCGACCATCTTTTGACCCCGCAAAATGCGGCTCTGGTGATCATCGATTACCAACCGGTTCAGGTCAGCTCGATTCAGTCGATGTCGAAACGAACCCTTGTCGCCAACATCACCGCGGTGGCCAGGACCGCGAAGCTATTCGCCCTGCCGACGGTGATCGCCACCGTGAATGTCGCCACCGGTCGCAACCAACCCACCATCCACCAGATCTCCGAGGTTTTTCCTGATGTCGTGCCGATCGACCGGACCTCGATCAACGCCTGGGAGGACGCGGACTTCGTCGCCGCGATCCGCAACACCGGCCGCAAGAAGCTGATCATGACCGCGCTCTGGACCGAAGTTTGCCTTGTGCACCCGGCACTGGACGCGCTGCAGGAGGGATTCGAAGTCTATCCGGTGGTCGACGCGGTGGGAGGCACCTCGCGCGAGGCGCACGATGCGGGGCTGCGGCGCTTGGTCCAGGCTGGCGCCCAGCCCACCAGTTGGGTGCAACTGATCTGCGAATTGCAGCGGGACTGGAATCGCTCGGCAACCGTGCCCGGCTTTTCGGAGATCCTGTTCACCATCGAAGGCCACTGATCATGGCCATGCAGACCGTGGACGATGCGATCGAGCGGGTGAATGCATCACACAAGCCGCCGGTCATATTCATTCATGGCCTGTGGTCGATGCCCAACTCGTGGGACCGATGGGCTGAAATGTTCGAAGCCGCCGGCTATGCTCCGTTGGCGCCCGGATGGCCGGCGGAGCTGGGCGGCGCCGCGGCGCCAGAAACCATCGGCCAAGTCGCGGCGCATTTCGCCCGCATTGCCGGCGCACTGGGCCGCCGCCCGGCCCTGATCGGCCGTTCGTTCGGTGGGCTGATCGCGCAGACCCTGGCCGGGCGCGGACTTTCGGCCGCGACGGTGGCGATTGATCTGGCTCCGCTTCGCGGCGGCCTGCCTGTCTCCGCTTGGACCAAGGCTCGCGTCGACACCGAGGCAGTCGAGCGGGGACCACTGCTGATGATCTCCGGCGAGCGCGAGGACACCGTGGCGCCATCGGTCACCCGAACTACCTACGAACGGCAGAAGCGCAATCAGCACGCTGTTACCGAATTCGTCCAACTTCCACGATGCGGCCGCTCGCTGCCCATAGACAGCGGCTGGCGGGAAGTGGCGCAGACGGCGCTTACATTCGTGAGACGGTTTCTGTAGCGTTCAGTCGCTCATGTTTTGAGGGCAGCTCAACTGCCGTTTCTGTGAAGGGTTTCGGATGCCGGCCCATGCCTTAGGCCGTCGATCCGATTGTAAAAATGGTCGCCGGCCGGCAGAGGCGTCTTCAGCAAGTCGCCGCCGAAGAGCTCGTGAAGGAGCAGCGCGGTGACGTTGCATTGCCCTGCCGCCGGATTGTTCGCCGTCCATTGGCTGGCGGTTGCCAACGACCAGGCCTTGCGCAGCGCGCTTTGAACCTCATCGGGATCGAAGCTCATCGTCACTCCCCAGGTATCGGCGAAAATTTCGGATTATACGATTATGCCTTTCTGCCACTGTTTTGCCCGACGAGTCAAACGGCCTCGCTGAAGCACTCGCTTGGTGCTCCTGGGCACACCCCGCCTTGGCTCACAAAATGCGGACTTGCCCTCGGCCGCACGATGATCGGGCCTGCCTGCCAATTAGCTCCGTCGCATCAAGCTGTTGGCTGCGCTCACAGCGCCTTGTCCTCTCACCCCTCGTCTACTGTGCATGGGGTTGTTTTTCAGATTTTTTGTTGGACACCCTTCGTACCGCGGCCTCCGCGGCGCCCATCCCGATCGCGTCGCGCCAAAGAAAAGCCCAGCCTCGCGAACGAGACCGGGCGTATCGCCTTTCGACTTCTTGCGAAGATCAGCCGCGGGTGCGCGAGCGGATCATGAAGCTGTCGTAGGTGTATTCGGCGACCTGCCACCACAGATATTCGTCGGAGCGGTAGGCCTGCATGGCGTCGATCGACTTCTTGAAGTCGGGATTCTTGGCCGAGATTTCGCCCCACAATTCGTTGGTCGCCTTGAGACAGGCTTCCAGAACCTCGTTGGTGAACGGGCGAAGCTGTGTTCCCCCGGCCACCAGACGCTTCAGGGCGCCGGGGTTCACCATGTCGTAGCGCGCGGCCATCCAGGTGTTGGTGTTGACGGTCGCGTTGGTGAGGATCGCCTGATAGTTCTTCGGCAATTCGTTCCACTTGTCGATGTTGGCGAAGGCGTGAACGGTCGGACCACCTTCCCAGAAACCCGGGTAGTAGTAGTATTTGGCGACCTTGGCGAAGCCGAGCTTCTCGTCATCGTAGGGGCCGACCCATTCGGCCGCGTCGATGGTGCCCTTCTCGAGCGACGGATAGATGTCGCCGCCGGCGAGCTGCTGCGGCACCACGCCGACCTTCTGGAGCACCTGGCCGGCAATGCCGCCGATGCGCATCTTGAGGCCCGAGAGGTCGGCAACAGTCTTGATCTCCTTGCGGAACCAGCCGCCCATCTGGGTGCCGGTGTTGCCGCAGGGGAAGCCCACCACGTTCGACTTCTTGAAGAACTCGTTGGCGAGCTCGTTGCCGCCGCCCTGGTACAACCAGGAATTCTGCTGGCGTGCGTTGAGACCGAAAGGCACCGACGCGAAGATTGCGAAGGTCGGGTCTTTGCCGACGTAATAATACGACACTGTGTGGCACATCTCGACGGTGCCTTTCTGCGTCGCATCCAGCGCCTGCAGACCCGGAACGATTTCACCCGCCTGGAAGACCTGGATCTGAAACTTGTTGTCGGTCATCTCGGCGACGTACTTCGCCATCTGCTCGGCACCGCCATAAATGGTGTCGAGCGACTTAGGGAAGCTCGACGTCAGGCGCCACTTGATCTCGGGCGAGGACTGCGCGATCGCCGGCGAGGCCACCGCGGCGGTCGCCGCCGCGCCGGCTGCCGACACTTTCAGGAAATCACGACGCTTCATCTTCAGTCTCTCCTTGTTGGGGCGTTTCCCCTAACTTCCTCTTTGCTGCCGCTCATTCCGGCGACGCGTTTTTGGGCCGCGTCGAACCGAAGGGGCTTGACTGCCGTGGGCCTTTAACACGGTAGCCCCGCTTTCGAAACGCGACATTGGCATGACAGGGCTCTACGAAAGTCGCATGTCCCCAGGGTATTGGTTTGAAGGGATTGGCTTGGATCCGCTCATGCCGCGGCGATGACGCCCTTGAGCTGGTCCCGGACCTGTCCTGCAACGGCGCGGTAGATCGCCGCATGGGGACCGTCCGGCTCGCTGTCGACCACGGGCGTGCCGGCATCCGAGGTGGCGCGAATCGCCATGTGCAGGGGGATCTCGCCCAGGAACGGTACCCCGAGCTTCTCGGCCTCGTGGCGCGCCCCGCCATGGCCGAAAATGTCGGATTTCGTGCCGCAATGCGGGCACTGGAAATAGCTCATGTTCTCGACGATGCCGAGCACGGGCACGTTGACCTTCTTGAACATCGCAAGCCCCCGCCTTGCGTCGATCAGGGACAGGTCCTGCGGGGTCGAGACAATCACGGCGCCCTTCAAGGGGACGTTCTGCGCCAAGGTGAGCTGGGCATCGCCCGTGCCCGGCGGCATGTCGACGACGAGCACGTCGAGCGTGCCCCATGCGACGTCGCGCAGCATCTGCGTCACCGCCGACATCACCATCGGCCCGCGCCAGATCATCGCGGTCTCTTCCTCCACCAGGAAGCCGATCGACATGATGGCGAGGCCGAAACGCCGGAGCGGAATCATCTTGCGCTCGTCGTTCAGCGCCGGCTTGTCGTGCAGGCCGGTCAGCCGCGGCACCGAGGGGCCGTAGATGTCGGCATCAAGCAGCCCGACCTTGAGGCCGAGGTCGCGCAGGCCCAGCGCCAGATTGAGCGCAGTGGTGGACTTGCCGACGCCGCCCTTGCCCGAGGCGACCGCGATCACGGCTGCGACGCCCGGAATCTCGGACTGCCGCGCCATCGGCGATTGACCGCCCTGCGGCGGCTTGTGGGCGTGGACCGGCTGCACGCCTGGCGCGCCGCGGCTCGGCGTTGGCGGCGGAGGCGGCGGCGCGGCGCCGGCCTTGCGCTCGGCGGTCAGCGCCACCATGACGGTGGTGACGCCGGGGATGGCGCGGACCGCGGCCTCGGCTTCGGCCCGGACGGATTCCCAGGCCCGCGCCTCGGCGGCATCGACATTGATCGAGAAGAACACCTTGCCGTCGGCGGCGTTGATCGCGCTCAGCACATTGGCATTGGCGAGCGCGACCCCGCGGGGCGATTTGATCCTGGCGAGGCTGTCGAGAACCTGTTGCTGCGTCACGGTCAAAGCGCATCTCCTCGAATTCAAGATGCCCCATTAGAGCGGAAACGCCCAAAAGGCTACCGCCTGCCGATATCGCCAGCCATCTCGGCGGGCGCCGCCCCCTGCTCCAGGGCCGCCTCGTAGTTGAGCTCGATCATGACCCCGTTGGGGTCGTGGACGAAGATCTGCCAGAGTTCGCCGCCGGGCACCTGGCGGGAGTCGAACTTCATCCCCTTTGAGGCCAGCCGCTGCTTCATGCCGTCAAATCCACGGCTGGCGAAGGCGACGTGGTGGACAACGCCGGAATCCGGCTTTTGTGGCTCGGCGGTCGGGGAAATATCGACGAGGTGCACCACCGGCTTGCCCTCGCTGTACATCCAGGCGCCGGGGAAGGCGAAATTCGGCCGGGCGCCATTTTCCAGGCCCAGCACCTCCTCGTAGAAGCGGACTGTCGCGGCCAGATTCCGGGTCCGGATGTTGAAATGATCGAGCACGCCCACGCTTACGCCGCCCATGCTTTCGCTCCCTTTTTGAAGTCCTTAGGTCCGCCATCCTAGCACAGGAGGGCATCGAACGAAGCCGTTGCCCTCCGGCCTCAACGGTTTATGGTGCGCGCGATCTGCCGCAATGGCGGAACTTTTGAGGGCGTCGATTGGCGCCCCCTCGCCCGGCAAAAAACCGTAACACCCGAACTACGGACAAGGTACCCCACATGGCTAAAGTCGCTTTCCTCGGTCTCGGCGTCATGGGCTTCCCCATGGCCGGACACCTCGTGAAAAAAGGGGGCCATGAGGTCACCGTCTACAACCGCACCGCGGCCAAGGCGAAGGAATGGGCGGACAAGTTTGGCGGCAAGACCGCGGCGACGCCGAAGGCTGCAGCCGAGGGCCAGGATTTCGTGATGTGCTGCGTTGGCAACGACAATGATCTGCGCGCGGTCACGATCGGCGCCGACGGCGCGTTCGCCGGCGTGAAAAAGGGCGCGACCTTCGTCGACCACACCACCGCCTCCGCCGAGGTCGCGCGTGAGCTTGATGCTGCCGCGACCAAGGCCGGCTTCAAGTTCATCGACGCACCCGTGTCCGGCGGCCAGGCCGGCGCCGAGAACGGCGTGCTGACCGTGATGTGCGGCGGCGCCCAGGATGCCTATTCCGGCGCCGAGCCAATCATCACAGGCGCCTATGCGCGAATGTGCAAACTGCTCGGGCCGGCCGGCTCGGGCCAGCTGACCAAAATGGTCAACCAGATTTGCATCGCAGGCCTGGTTCAGGGACTCTCCGAGGGTATCCACTTCGCCAAGAAGAGCGGCCTCGACGTCGCCGCCGTGATCGAGACCATCTCAAAAGGCGCGGCTCAGTCCTGGCAGATGGAGAACCGCTACAAGACCATGAACGACGACAAGTACGATTTCGGCTTCGCGGTCGAATGGATGCGCAAGGACCTCTCGATCTCGCTGGCCGAAGCCCGCCGCAACGGCGCCAATCTGCCGGTCACCGCGCTGGTCGACCAGTTCTACGCCGAAGTCGAGAAGATGGGCGGCAAGCGCTGGGACACGTCGAGCCTGCTCGCGCGCCTTAATCGCTGACACCTGATGAAGTGATCCTGCCTTGCTGATCGCACTCGCCGCAATCTTCGTCCTCGCCTATGCGGCGATCGCGCTCGAGCATCCGATCGGGGTGAACAAGAGCGCGTCTGCGCTGCTCGGCGCGGGCGTGCTCTGGACAATCTACGCGCTCGCGACGGGCGACCACACGTTGGTCAGCCGTCAGCTTGATGAGTCCGTCGCCTCCACCGCGCAGATCGTGTTCTTCCTGATTGGCGCGATGACCATCGTCGAAGTCATCGACGCCCATGACGGTTTCGAGGTCATCACCTCCCGCATCAGCACGACCAGCCAGATCCGTCTGATATGGCTGATTGGCTTCGTGACCTTCTTCCTCAGTGCGATCCTCGACAATCTGACCACCACCATCGTCATGGTCTCGCTGATCCAGCGGCTGATCGCCAAGCGCGACGACCGCCTGCTGTTCGCCTCCCTCATCGTCATCGCCGCGAACGCCGGCGGCGCATGGACCGTGATCGGCGACGTCACCACGACCATGCTGTGGATAGGCGGACAGATCTCGCCGCTGAAGATCATGGGCGCGGTGTTCCTGCCCTCGCTGCTCAACCTGCTGGTGCCGCTCGCATTCATCAGCTTTTCACTCAAGGGCAAGACCATCGCGCCGCCGCCGAAAGAGGACGGATTGCAGAGCGTCGATCCGCTCGAGCGGAACGTGATGTTCTATCTCGGACTCGGCGTACTGATCGCGGTGCCCGTCTTCAAGACGGTCACGCACCTGCCGCCCTTCATGGGCGTCCTGCTCGGGCTTGGTATCGTGTGGTTGGTCGGCGAGATCCTTCATCGCAACAAGGATGAGCATGTCCGTGGCCCGCTCACGCTTGCGCATGCGCTGACGCGGATCGACATGGGCTCGATCGTGTTTTTCCTCGGGATCTTGCTCGCGGTCGCCAGCCTCGAACATGCTGGCCTGCTCTCCATGCTGGCCAAATGGCTGGACGCCGCGATCGGTCGCCAGGATCTCATCGTCATCGTGCTCGGCCTTCTGAGCGCCGTCATCGACAACGTGCCGCTGGTGGCCGCGACCATGGGCATGTACGACCTCGGCCACTATCCGCCCGACAGCTTCCTCTGGGAGTTCATCGCCTATTGCGCCGGCACCGGCGGTTCGATCCTGATCATCGGCTCGGCCGCAGGCGTCGCCGCCATGGGGCTCGAGCGCATCGAGTTCCTCTGGTATGCCCGCCGCATCGCCGTCCCCGCGCTCGCCGGCTATCTGGCGGGAGCCGTGGTGTACATCGCGCAGCATGCGGTGCTGCAATGAGCTACTCAGGCCGGATCCAAAATTAACGCCGGGTTAACGTAATTCTTTAGCTCCTTAAGTCACCTCTTAAGGATTTCTTGCCAGAGATAGACAATGCAGAAGGCCCGCCTCGCGCGGGCAGGAATTGTTGTTGTGCGATGAGTAAACCCGCTGAAAAGCCCGAGGTTGTCCAGCTTCCGGCCGAGCCGGTGAGCGCGCCGTCGGCGAGCAGCCGAAGGGCTGCGGCGCAGCGGGTGCGCGAGGCGCGCGACAAGTTAACGTCGACCAGCGGAACCCGGCCGGCTTTCGACGCCGAGATGCTGCGCCAATATGCCCAGACGCGGTTGTCGGCCTCCTATGTCGCGATGCTGCTGGTCGTTGCCACCGGTGTGCTGTTCGGGCTGTGGATGCAGCCGATCCCGGCCGCAGCCTGGACCGCCGGCATGCTCTGCATCCACGCAGCGATGATCCGCAGTTGCCACCGCTTCCTGGCCGCGCCCTCCTCGCCGACCGCGACGCGCGCCTGGCGGACGCGCTTCGTCGTGCTCGACCTGCTCTATGGCCTATGCTGGATGGCGATCCTGATCCATCCCGTGCTCGACCTGGTCACGGAAACGCTGATGATGTTCCTGATGCTGCTGGTCATCGCAGTATCGAGCATGCTGGCGGCCAATCTGCCGATCGCGGCCCTTGCCGCCACGGCGCCGGTCGCGGTCGCGATGGCGCTGAGTTTTGTGATGACCGGCTCGCTGGACAATTACATCCTGGCCGGGCTCGCGCTCGCCGCCGAAGGCTATTTCGTGCTGCTGGCGCACCGCCTGCACTCCTCGACTTTCGCCACGCTCGAGGCGCGCGCCGAGAAGGACGCGCTGATCGGCGAGCTCGAACAGGCCAAGGCGATCTCGGACGAAGCCCGTCACCGCGCCGAATCCGCCAACGTCGCCAAGTCGCGCTTTCTCGCGCAGATGAGCCACGAGCTGCGCACGCCGCTGAACGCGATCCTTGGCTTCTCCGAGGTGATGAAGAGCGAGATTTTTGGCGCGCATGCCGTGCCCGTCTACAAGGAGTATTCCGGGGACATCCATAATTCCGGCGTCCACCTGCTCAATCTCATCAACGAGATCCTCGACCTGTCGCGGATCGAGGCCGGCCGTTACGAACTCAACGAGGAAGCAGTCTCGCTGGTCGGCATTGTCGCCGACTGCCATCATTTGATGAAGCTGCGCGCCTCGAGCCGCGGCATCACCATCCACGAGGTGTTCGAGCAGGCGATGCCGCGGCTCTGGGCCGACGAGCGCGCGATCCGCCAGGTCGTGCTCAACCTGCTCTCCAACTCGATCAAGTTCACGCCGCAGGGCGGCGAGATCTGGCTCAAGGCGGGCTGGACGGCCTCGGGTGGACAATATCTCTCGGTGAAGGATTCCGGCTCCGGAATCCCCGAGGACGAGATCCCGGTCGTGCTCGCCTCGTTCGGCCAAGGCTCCAACTCGATCAAGTCGGCCGAACAGGGCGCGGGTCTCGGCCTGCCGATCGCAAAAAATCTAATCGACCTGCATGGCGGTACGTTCACGCTGAAATCGAAGCTGCGCATCGGCACCGAGGTGATCGTTACCTTCCCGCCCGAGCGCGTGATGAGCGCGCTGGCGCCGATGTCGGATGATTCTCCGCCGCTTCAGCCGGACAGTTCCGCGGTGGCGGACGAGAAGCGCAGGCCGCGTAACAAGCCGATCATGAGCGCAGGTACAGGCTCGTAACGAGATGCTTGCAGACATGCCCGACGATCCCTCACTATGCCCGAATGAGCAAAGAAACGCCGTGCGTCGCCGTCTGCATGATCGATCCCAAGACAAAACTGTGCTTCGGCTGCGGACGCACCTTGCCGGAGATCGCGCGCTGGCATGCTATGGAAAGCGCGGAACGGCTGGCGGTCATGGCGCTGTTGCCGGTGCGCATGAATCAGGCTGGACTTGCGCCCATGGCGGGATCGCCGAAACGCACTTGACCGGCCGGCGCGCATCCGGAGGTGCGCGATGATCCGCTTCCTGCTCGTTCTCATCATGCTCGCCGGCACGGCGGGTGCCGTCGTTGCCTATGGCGATTCCGACCAGCTCGCGCGCGCGAGCAGCAGGGTCTCGCACATCTTTCGCACACAGACCGCATCGCCTGCCCCCGCCGTGCAGATCCAGCGCGGCCAGGGCGGCGAATTCGCGTTGCGCGCGAAGATCAACGGCGTCGCCGCACCGATGGTCATCGACACCGGCGCGACCTCGGTGGTGCTGACCTGGGAAACCGCGAAAGCGATCGGGCTGCCGCTCGAGATGCTCGAATACGACGTCGATCTCGAAACCGCGGGCGGCCACACCAAGGCGGCCCGCCTCACGCTTGAGCGCCTCTCCGTCGGCCACCTCGTCGAGAAGTCGGTGCCGGCCCTCGTCGTTCAGCGCGGGCAGATGAAGACGAACCTGCTCGGCATGAGCTTCCTCGACCGCCTGGAGAGCTGGGGCGTGCGCGCCGACAAGCTGAAGCTCACCGGCTATCCGGAGCCCCAGACCGGTCACCGCCGCTCGCGTCTGGCAGTCGACTAGACTCCCCACGGGAGCCAGCCGCGCCGCCACTGCCGACAGACGCGATCACGCGGGCTGCCATCGATCACGGACGCAACATCAGGCGGCGCGCCGCGGACTGCAATCCGGCTCTTCATGACTACGGCTAGGCTGCCGCCTCTGCCGGCGCGCGTGCACCGACACGCGCGATCGCATCGCGCAGCACCTCGAGGCCGGCGCCCGGCTTCACCCCCTGCTCGGAAAGGTGGCGGCGGAAGGCGCGCGCGCCGGGAACGGCGTGGAATGCGCCGACGAAATGCCGCGTAATGGCGTGCAGCCGCGTGCCGCGCGCGAGCTGCTGCTCGATGTAGGGCATCATCGCCTCGATCGCATCCTGCATCGAGGCATGCGGCGCCGCCTCGCCGAAAATGTCTTGATCGACCTCGACAGCAGCCGCCATGGCTCCTGATAGGCGGCGCGGCCGAGCATCACGCCGTCGACGTGTTCGAGATGTGCTCTCGCCTCGTCGATGCCGGGGATGCCGCCGTTGATGATGACGGGCACGTCAGGCATCGCGCGCTTGAGACGATAGACGCGATCATAGTCGAGCGGCGGGATGTCGCGATTCTCCTTCGGCGACAAACCGTTGAGCCATGCTTTCCGGGCATGCACGATCAGCGCATCGCAGCCGGACGCGACGACCGCGCGCGCAAGCTTGTCGAGCGCGATTTCCGGATCCTGGTCGTCGATGCCGATGCGGCACTTCATGGTGACCGGCACGGCAACCGCACGCTTCATCGCCTCGACGCACCCCGCCACGAGATCAGGCTCCGCCATGAGGCAAGCGCCGAAACGGCCGTCCTTCACGCGATCGGAGGGGCAACCGACATTGAGGTTGATCTCGTCATAGCCGAACTCCTCGCCGATCCGCGCGGCCAGCGCGAGCTCGCGCGGATCCGACCCGCCGAGCTGAAGCGCCACCGGGTGCTCGGCCGTGTCGAACCCAAGCAGCCGCTCCCGGTCCCCATGAACAATGGCGCCAGTGGTCAGCATCTCTGTATAAAGCAGCGCCCGCCTCGTCAGGTGACGGTGGAACACCCTGCAATGCCGGTCGGTCCAATCCATCATGGGCGCGACGGAAAATCGACGCGCTAACATGTTATTTCGCTTATCATCTTGTCCGGAACAGCTGATTTTCGGGGCCGACGGAAATTCAAAACTGACTATCGGGGCATTTTCCTTTCATTTCAAGCTCTTACTCGATCGCCAGTTTGTCCCTCGACGACGCCGCGCCTCCTCCACTACAGCATTGCAGTACCGAATGAGCTCATGCAGTACCGCGCTAGTTCCGACCCTCATTACCAATCCCGCTTGCCTCGAGCGCAAAGTAACGTGCCGCTCTGACCACGCCTAGCATAGAACAAGTGCCATCGTAGTTTTGGCGGTGATAGGGCAAGGAACCTCGGAGCGGCGATCCGAGGTTAGCGTTTGCGCATTCTCATTCCAGGAAGGGACGATGGTCGCTTTCTCCTGCATGAATCGTGTCGCTTCGTTGCGCAAAGGGTTATGCCCCATTCATCAAGGAGTGACCGAGCTTTGGTTTGGCGCTGCGATAGCGACAGAGTCAAGCAGAGCTGGCGTCAGTCGCTCCTCGAGTACGAAGCCGAAGCACTGTACACGGCGGCTTATGCCATCGAGGACTGCGCTTCGGTCATCAAGATCGAAGTCCTCAGTGATCGACCAGTTCCAACGCCGCTTTATGGAGGCGCTCACCCAGAATGGGAGTGCTTGAAACGGTCCCCTCGATTGCCGTGAAATCGGACGTGGTCAATTGGACATCGACGGCGCCGAGGTTCTCTTCGAGCCGGCGCAACTTCGTGGTGCCCGGAATCGGAACGATCCAAGGCTTCCGCGCCAGCAGCCAGGCGAGCGCAACTTGCGCCAGCGTTACCCCCCTCTGTTCCGCGACCTGTTTCAAGGCGCCGACCAGGACCAAGTTCGCTGCGCGCGCTTCCGGCGCAAAGCGTGGAACGTTGCTGCGGAAATCGGAAGGATCGAGCCTGGTGTCCGCAGTAATTGCACCCGCCAGAAACCCCGCGCCCAGAGGGCTCCAGGGAACGAAGCCGATTCCCAGCTCCTCGCAGGCCGCAAGAACATGGTTGTGTTCTACATTTCTCGTCCATAGCGAATATTCGCTCTGGACGGCGGTGATCGGCTGAACAGCGTGAGCGCGGCGAATGGTTCCCGCGCTCGCTTCGGAAAGGCCATAGTGCTTCACCTTGCCTTGCTCGATAAGCTGACCGAGAACCCCGGCCACGTCCTCGATCGGCACTGCGGGGTCGACACGGTGTTGATAGTACAGGTCAATGACATCCGTCTTGAGCCGCTTGAGCGACTGCTCGACTGCACCCAGGATGTGTTCAGGACGGCTGGTGAGGCCGTAGCGGGAGCCGTCAGGATTGATGCCGAAGCCGAACTTGGTTGCGATGACTACTTTGTCGCGGAAGGGGGCGAGGCCATCACCCACGAGTTCTTCGTTCGTGAATGGCCCGTAGACCTCGGCCGTGTCGAAGAAGGTGACGCCGTGGTCAACCGCCGCGTGAATCATCTTGATCGCTTCGGCTCGCTCGAGCGGTTTGCCATAGGTCGAATCAAGCCCCATGCAGCCATAACCGAGAGCTGACACCTCGAGGCTGCCCAGTTGACGTTTCTTCATTAGAATCTCCTTCGCGTTCATCGCTTCAGAACGGCGCTTAGCTCGCTGATTTCATGCCTCAGATATGGATCGACAAACGCACTTTGATTAGACATTCAATTCTGCATGCCGTGATGCATGATATTCACAAGTAGATTCGATTTTCGCAGTTGCGGTCGGAACGAGCTAACTGACGGCCGAGGACATTATCTGCGCGTGAAAGAAGTGGGGGAATCTCGCGGCTGAAAGGGACACCCCACGCGGGAAAGGGTTTTTATAACGCCCCTTCCCTGCCTCGATATCGCAACGAAGGACGCCTGTCAGGCAAAGGCCAGATGCTGGCCAAAGAACTCGGCCAGCTTCGAGACGGCCGGTCCAACGAACTGCGGTTTGTCGTAGAGATCGACATGTGTTGCACCGTCGACCACGAACAGTTGCTTCGGCTCCTTGGCCTTCTCGTAGACCCGATCGCTCCAGAACTTCGTCTCGGCCTTGGAACCTGCGATAACCAGCAAGGGCCGAGGTGAAATCGTCTCGATCATTTCAAACGGGTAGAACGCCATCTGCTGGGGCAGACTCGAGAACACATAGCGGTTCACCGAGTTGGGATGCTGCCCTCGTGCCGTGCGGTAATACTCATAGCCTTCCCTGTACATGACAGGAGTCGCCGCCGTGAAGTCAGCCGGCGAATTGGCTACGACAGGCACGAGGCGTACGGGCTCGCCGCGTGCCTCCCGGCTGCGCTGTTCGCCGGCGTCCTTGAGCCGTTTGATCCGCTCCCCATAAGATATCGAACCCGAAAGACCTTCCCGGCGGCCTTCTCCGATATCGAACGTGCTGACGGCGGCAACTGCCCTCACACGATGTTCGTGCTGGGCGTGGTTCAGCGCGTAGCTGCCACCGATGCAAATGCCCAGCGAGCCGATACGGGCCGGGCCGACCTGAGGGTGCTGAACGAGGAAATCGATGGCGCAACTGATGTCGTCCACGCGTTGCCCTGGCACTTCCATGAGGCGCGGTTCGCCGCCGCTTTCACCCTGGTATGACGCATCATAGGCCAGACCAATAAAGCCCGCCTCGGCGAGACGCTGGGCATAGAGGCCGGAGGACTGTTCTTTGACGGCGCCGAACGGATGGGTCACCACGATCGCTGCATACTTCCTGCTGCTGTCGAAGTTCGCAGGTTTGAACAGGTTGGCGACGATGTTCATCCCAATGTTCCTCGCGGGGTAAGTGACGCGTTCAATCGTCACGCCTTTCTCATTGGGATAGTTGACCACTGCCGGCTCCTTCACGGCGGTGGATTGAGCAGATGCCGAAGTGACGCCAACCAGTGCCGAGCTGGCCACGACAGCACCAGACAGAGCAAACGCAGAGGTTCCGAGGAACTGGCGTCTCTTCGCATCAAAGGTTCTATCAGCCATCACATATTTCCTTGTTTGAAGGTTTGAAGAGGATCGAACCGCGACGAGCCGCCAGCCTAACGCGTCCACGAAATGCACTTCCCTGCATCTGCGAATGTTCAAGGGCTTGCCACGCTCCAGCGACGTCTCAGTCCAAGCCTAGTGCAACTTCGACACAGCGATTAGCCTGCAAGATTGGCATGCAGTTTTGAATAAGATTCATGAGTGTGGGGCGGCCGCGACATAACGGGAGTTCTTGCGGTCGCTCGGGCGCGCAACTGCGCAAAGGCGGCTGCGAACCCGGGGGGATTCGATCTTTATGACGCCAGTTCTGTAACTTGTGGCCCATCTAGTGCAATTGGATCGATCGTACTAGATTGCATAATTAGCGGGCAATACTGAAACGGATTCAAGAATGGCGCGAGACAATATGAGCGACTTGACCACATTTCTCGCTGTCGCCCGGGAGCGCAGTTTCACGAAAGCGGCTGCCCAACTCCGCCTGTCGCCGTCGTCCCTTAGCCATACGATCCGCGGCATGGAAGAACGACTCGGTGTTCGGCTTTTAACGCGGACGACGAGGAGCGTCTCACTGACAGACGCCGGCGAGCGCCTGCTCCAGACAGTGGGCCCCCATTTCGAAGAAATCGATTCCGCGCTGTCGGCGTTGACCGAACTCAGGGATAAACCTGCTGGCAGCGTCCGCATCACGGCTGGTGAACACGCTGCCGTCGCGGTCATCTGGCCTACCGTCGAAACGCTCCTGCCGGATTATCCCGACATCAAGGTGGAGATCATCATCGATCACGGCTTCACGGACATCGTTGCTGAACGCTTCGACGCCGGCGTGAGGCTCGGCGAGGAGGTCGACAAGGACATGATCGCGGTGCCCATCGGTCCCGAGATGCGGATGGCTGTGATCGGCACACCATCCTATTTTGCCCGACATCCAAAACCGCTGACCCCGCAGGATCTGACCGCTCACCGCTGCATTAACATTCGCCTGCCAACATTCGGCGGCTTTCATGCCTGGGAATTCGAGAAAGACGGGCGCGAGCTGCGGGTCCGAGTGGACGGACCTCTTGCGTTCAACGGATCCCGATTGGCGTTGGCCGCTGCGCGCAGCGGCGCAGGACTGGCCTACCTCTTTGAAGACCATGTCCGGGAGGATATTGCCGACGGCCGCCTGATGCGCGTCCTGTCCGATTGGTGTCCGTCGTTTTCCGGTTATCATCTCTATTATCCAAGCCGCCGGCAACTCTCGCCAGCCTTCGCCGTTTTGGCGGACGCTTTGCGGCGTCGATCAACCATCGGAAGTTAAGATTCCTGATTGTGGCAATCGAAGAAAACGTCCAATTCTCGAGATGATCCTCCTGCACAGTTCGTTATTGTCACTCAGTTGCTCGGCAAATCGGCGCTTTGTCACTGGAGCAGTTCTTCTCTCCATTCACATGCAACGCGAGCGCCCCAAAGAAGACGCTAAGAACGTCCCACATTCAACCGAAATCAAGAATCAGCTTTGGCAAATGAAATCAATGTTGATCCAAGGCTTCGAGAGAGAAATCACATGCGCCGCAACATGAGCGTGGTCCGGGAAACTCCTCAATAGAGCGTGAGCAGCATGATGAAATTGGACCACATGGCCGGTCAACCCGCATCAAATCAAGCACGTTGGGCACGAGCACTCCATAACTGCGACCGGATTCTGCGCCCGCTCGGTCTGCAGACGTCATGCAACGCATCGAGCGAAAGCTCGCCTCGCCGATGGCGGCTAAAGGTTATGATGAGCCGGTTCACTCACGGCCCGCCAAACGGCTTCGGTCGCTCTAGCGGGACGAAAGCGCTCAAATGGGCTGGGTATGTCGACGCGCCGCCGCCTATGGTCGTGCCCGTGCTGATGCTCAAGTAGACGTCCTTCACTCCCCTGGGCGTTTCCAGCAGGATCCAGTTCTTGCTTACATCCCCTATGCCGATAGTCGTAAAGCGCATCGACTTGCCGAACTGCGAACAGGAGATTGGCTTTTCGGTCGTAAACGAATTCCAGGGGCCATGCAGGGTACCCGATCTGCCGCCGGTCTTCGGAAGAGTTAAGCCAAAGCCCAGGCCGACCGCCGCATAGACGTAGGTGCACTTCAAATTGTTTTCCGTGTCCCATATGGAGAACAACGCGCTGGCAAACGCAATCCCGGCTCCAGCCCTGCCCTTCACGATGCGCTTGATGGCCGCTCTCGCTGCAAACGAGATCGAACCGTCGACCTCAAGCAGCATGGCTATCTTGAAATTTCGACTGACCTTTGGTTTCGGCGGAACGGGTCGCGGCAAGTCTGGCTTTATGATCGGTTCGAAATAGACCTTAGGCAGTACCCAAAGGACCACGGATCTATCGTTGTCTTCGTCCAGCCTGTGATTTGCCGTCTGCGTATTGCCGATCGCGTGCGTCTGCATTTGCTCCGGGTGGATGCCCATCTCGGACAGAGACTTCGCGACCGTAATCACGCGGTTGGCTGATGTCGTCATATTCCAATCAGCCGTACCGATCCGGCTCGCGGATCCCGTCATCCAGATCTGACCAGCGTCGTGCTCCAGCAGGGGAACCACTTTGTTCTTCAGAAATTCGGAGTGCTCTGTCTTCAAGCCCCGAAACTGGTAGCCGGCAAAGTCATCGAAATCGAAATTCCAAAGCCGCGCGTGCAGAACCCCCACTCCCGAAAAATCCAGATCGACGTCAACCTGGCCCCGACCAGTTTTGTGGAACATGTCTTTTCAACCTGCAATCGACAAATAGGAACTCGTCGGTGATCGGCCGGACGGCGCAGGACCACCTTGTTTTTAGTGCTGGCAAGAAAAGAGAAGTTCATGAAATCGACAGCTGCAACGAAGGTTGTGATCTTGTTCCCATTTCGATCTGGCACCGAAGCAGTATGCGCTTGTGCAATACGCGACATCACTGTCGCGATCGGAGCAGCGACGATCTAAGGGAGTCGCGACAGGACGGGCCCGGAATTCGTACAGCACGACGACTTCGCGGAATCGCCCTAGACTTGGAGGCCCCTACCCAACCGCTGTTAAAACGGCAGCGCATCTGGAGAATACCTTTACCGGCTTGCTCTGCGTCTGCCTGATCGCCCATCAAAAATAGAGCGAAACGGTAAGCGTCGTCCAGCAACCGCAGCGCAATATCCCGGAAGCACTTGATATGGTCGTTGGTGATTTCATCGTTGGGGTCATTTGCGTATCAATTGCGCATGGCTTTTCGCAAAGCGGGCGAAATGGTTACGAGCGTGATCGCAATCATGGACTCTCGCGCTCAACGCCTGGATTGGAGCGACGAGGATCTCGCGAATAGGAACCTGGCGCCGTATCCTCGATCTGCTCCCTCTTTAAGGCTGTCGCCGCCATGGCCCGTTTCCCGCGGGCGCGCGATCTGCAGAACGACGGAGGTGACGACTTCTGCGGTCGGCCGCCGACTTATCCGCCAAATCGCTTGACCAGCTTTGAGCCCTTGGCTGCATCAATCTGCTGGCCCGTCAGGTCAGAGCCGACGCTCAATCCTATCGTCATGAGGTTCTTGACACGCTGCGCCGCCTGCTTCTCATTGGAATAGTCGATCTCGACGTGATCGAGGCTCATCAGATGGCCAAGCTCGTGAGCCCAGGCGCGTCCATTGGCGTGGTCATTGCCATACCACTGGACGAAGCTTGCCGGCTCCGGTTGGCTATTGGGGTATGAGCTTCCGCCGGCGGACAGATTTTCAATCGAATTAACGAGGTAGATGTGGATGGCATTGTCCGGATCGTGCCGAGAGGCAAGAACGCCCAGCAATCGCTGATCATTGCTGCGCGCGCTCTTTGCCATGTCGAGCGGCTTCTCCATCAAGCAATCGCTGATCACGAACGCGATCTTGGCCTTTGACCAGATCGTATTGACCACGTCGAGCGCCTTCTTGGCCGTCTCGCTGCTCCATTGCCCGGGCTCAACGATCCCCCTCTCGGCAAATGGCGTGATGTAAACCCTCAACGGAACTGGCATCAGCTTCTCCGAAGTTCGGAATTGCGATTGTATCCCCGTGCGCCGTCCTTCGAAATGGAGCGGCTTACATTCAGCGCCTTCTGATCAAGCCGGCTGGCGACTTGCGCTCCTACGACCTTCCGGTAGCGGCTACCGACGCGATCGACTGGTTGACCATGGCCAGCCTTCGCAATTCGGAGGACCTTCATTTCAACTCTACCGCAGGAACAATTTCCGGGCCGGGCGCTCCGGCGGGAACATGAAGGTGACGATCGCCTGGGGAGATGGAAAGCCGAACTAACCGGCTCCTGACCTCCGTGCAAGCTGTAACCGAGACGATCACGACCCGCAAGCCGGCCCCCAAGAGTTCACGTCCCCTCGATCTGCCGTCAGCGGAACTTTCGTTTGAACTAAGCCAGAGCCTTCTGCCGCGCTGTCGCGAGCACACCATAGGATGCAATAATCGTGTAATTTCAAAAACTTAATTCATTCGCGCGAGACATAGGCACTGGCGGGTACCCATCATCCACACGAAACCGCCCACAGCGCCGGGCCGCGATTATCTTCCGTGCCTTTTGAACGCGTCCGCATTTCAAGACAACACATAGGAATGGATCGGGCTCGAGATTGGTACTGTAGGCCGATAGGTAGCCGCCACTGGCGTACGAATTCAGTAATTATTTCTTACGCGGCCGTCCTCGCGACGTTACCATTTTATGGGCATAGTTGGGTGTTCGCCATGAGATTATACAGGCGCCTTCGAATTTTGCTTCTCCTTGCCGCTTCGCTGTTACTGGCAGCTCAACCAGCCTGGGCGACAAAGCGCGTGGCTTTGGTGGTTGGCAATGCCAACTATCAGAACGCCCCTCTGCTCCCAAACCCGGCCAACGACGCTGCGGCCATCACCGCAACCTTGAAGGAGGCAGGTTTCGATGTGGTTGACTCAAGGCTCAACCTCGCCGCGACTGATATGCGGCGGGCCCTGAGAGAATTCGCCGATCAGGCTCGCAATGCGGACATAGCCCTGGTGTACTATGCTGGCCACGGTATCGAGATCGACGGGACAAACTATCTGATCCCGACCGACGCCAGACTCGAACGTGACACTGATATCTATGACGAAGCATTCTCGCTCGACCGCGTCCTGCTGGCAATCGAGCCTGCGAAACAGTTGCGCGTGGTGATCGTCGACGCGTGCCGCAACAATCCGTTTGCCGATTCGATGAAGCGTACAGTTGCCTCTCGATCAATCAGCCGCGGGCTGGCCAGGGTCGAACCCGCCGTCTCCAACACGCTGATCGCGTTTGCCGCGAAAGCCGGACTAACCGCACTCGATGGCAACAGCAAGAATAGTCCGTATGCGACGGCTCTCGTAAAGTACATCGCAAAGCCGGGGCTCGACTTGCGCAGGGCCTTCGGCTTCGTCCGCGATGATGTCTTGCAAGCCACGGGCAACCGACAGGAGCCCTATGTCTACGGCTCGCTGGGCGGCGAAGACGTTGCACTTGTTCCCGCTGCCAAGGCTGATGAGCCGGTGCAAGCAGCCAATCCCCAGGCAGAAATTCGTCGTGATTACGAATTGGCCTTGCAGCTACGCAACAAGCCCGCTCTGAACGCGTTCCTGGACCAGCATCCGGACGGATACTACGCAAATCTGGCGAAGCTGCAGCTTAATCAGCTCGATGCTGAGGACGCACGCGTCGCGGCAACAGCGAAGGCGCAGCAGGCTGAACAGCAGAAAACTCGCCTGATGTCGCAGGGCGCCCAGCGTGCCGACCAGGAGAAGGCGGCCGCGGATCTGAAGGCTGCGGAAGAGGCCCGAATTGCCGCCGAGAAGGCGAAGCAGGCGGCGCAGGAGCAGGCCACCGAGGCGGAACGGAAACGGACTGCGTCCGAATCTACAATCGTCGCTGCTCTCTCCGGGAATAAGCCGGCTGTTGGGAGTGCCTTCGCGGATAATCCTACAGCCGCTGCACCCGCTGACGACAATACGCCGCCAAAGCTTGCCGCACTCAGCGCCGAGCCGCGCCAGACCGATATCGCAAAAGCCGATATCACCAAGTCCGTACAAAGCGAATTGAACCGCGTCGGCTGCTTCACCGGTACCATAGATGGCCAATGGAATGCGGCCTCACAGCGCTCGTTGGCTCTGTTCAACCGGCACGCGGGAACGAAATTTGATGCCAAGCTCGCAAGTCTCGACGCGCTTGACGCAATCAAACTCAAGCCAACCCGGGTCTGTCCCGTGATCTGCGATCATGGCTACAAGGCTAACGGCGACCAGTGCGTCAGGATCACGTGTGCCGAGGGCTCGTTCCTCAACGATGACAACGAATGCGAGAAGCGGCGCGGAAAGAAGCCAGTTGCCAAGCGCAACACGGACGAAGGTTCGTCACGTGCCGATCGTTCGGCGCGCCAAAGATCTGAGCCCATGGCAGACGTTCCGCGGCGACAAGCCACTGCGAAGGCAAGTGGCGGAGGCGGCAGCGGCCAGGTTGTTTGTGACCAATATTTGTGCCGTCAGGTCCGTCGCGGCTGCCACCTCGACTACCGTGGCGGGGGAGGCCCGGGTGGCAACACCGGGAATGTCGAGGTATGCAATTAGCAAGGCGCGAGTTCGCCACGCCAATAGGAAGCCGTATCGAGGATATGGCGAACAATTGAGTGCAACACCGGGTCGGCCCAAATCCACGTCCGATCTGGTCGACGCGGAGCGACCTTCGTGGTGGCGTGTGAGCTCGAACAGAAGGACGCCACCTCCTTTCCAGGGGTGACGCTCTTTACGAAGCGGCTAGCGCCCGGCATGAAGCCGACGGCGGTCTATCTTCCGCCAAAGGACGTAACCGCTGCCACCAAGCTCGATATCGTAATCTGGCTGCATGGCTTCTACGTCAAAGACCACGAATTCCTGTTTCACAACGATCCAGCGCGGCTCCGCGAAACAAGTTCGGGATTCCGGCAAGGACGTCGTGCTCGTAGCGCCTTTTCTGGGCTATGAATATGCCGTTGGCGATACCTTTGCTGGAAATTACAGCGTCAAGGATCTGGCAACGTCGAACTGGGGGGAACGCTACCTCGAGGAAATTCTTGGAGCTCTGGCCCGGTTCCTGGGAGGCTCTTCGACGTCCATTCCTCAACTCCAAATTGGCAAGCTCATCATCGCATGCCACTCCGGCGGTGGTAACGGCATGCGCAATCTGGTCGGAACGCTCGGAAAGTATCAGGCGAAGCTGACTGCTTGTTGGGGATTTGACTGTCTTTACGGCGCCAAGGCGCGGCCAGACGATGCGACCTTCTGGTATCAGTGGCTGGCTGGACAGAGCGGCCCGCTTGAGATCGTGTATGGTCCGTCAACGCTGCCGCAGTCCGTGAAGTTGGATCTGATAGGACGCGGGCTGGCGATCTCCGACGGCAATCAAGCGCATCCTCAGCGCCCGGCCCTCAAGAACCTCCGCGTGGCCGTAGGTCACTACGATCAGTTCCCGGCATTCGGTCAGATGGTCAGAGTCGCAGATCTGGACGAAGCTTTCGTGGATCGGTTCATGCTACCTCAGGTCGCCGACCAACCACGGTTGCATCAGAAGCCTCCGCCGGCGAGTGGTGAGTTCCTCCAACACGCGATTTCCAATGCTCGCAGCGCGTTTCCTTTCCCCAGCGACATTCATTACATGATCGCCCGCGGCGGCTTCTTCAGCCGGCTCAGCAAGCTTTGAGCTGGGCGACTCGTCCGGACGAGTTCACCTGATGGAATAGGATTTGACGTCGAACGACCAATTGTTCGGCAACAACTTTCCGCTGGCGTTGTCCAGCACGCGCAGCTCACTGGTCCAGGCCGATAGATAGCTCAACGCGTCGGCCTGACCTTCCAGCTTGCGGGGCATGTCAGGCAAATCGAGCAATTGCACGCGCTGCTCGCTCAGGATGGCGATCATCACTGCGGACCCCGTCGGCGGTGCGACGACATACTCAAAACCACGCTGCCGCGCCGCCGGAGCAGGGACGACAAATTCGACACCCGGCTTGACGAGATTAATATCGCGTTCGTTCGATTGCGCCAATAGCTCGGGGGTCGGAAAGATCTGGGACATCCGCCCTTCCGCGTCGACGTCGACCAAAATGAGATATCCAGGCTTCCTGGCGGTGACGCCGAACGAGACCTTGCCGCCGACGTTGACGGTCTGACTCGGCAGGATCTGAAGGGACACACTCGCGGTATTGCTCTGCCTGCGCACCGCTTGTACGGGCCAAAGCCAACGTGCGTACGTCGTGCCGACATGCAACGAGCCCGTCGGCAACGGTGCTGCGGACGCAACTCCGCTAGCCGCCAGTAGCAGCAGGAATGCGAGCCATGGTCGCTCCTGGCGGATCGGCTGCGATGACGGCATGGCCTGCCCCCTAAGAGTCAGGGAGCACTGAAGAAGCCGATCGAGGCGATTCGCGCGTCCGCGGGCAAGTAACGCTCGAGACTCTTGATCACCTGCCCCGAGGCGCGACGCCGGTTGAACTGCACTAGGGCTGTCTCAAGATCGACCATGCGTTGCTGCGAGGTCACCGCAACGATCTGTTCCGCACCGAACGGCTCGCCGACCCTGAGCGGTAGGCGCAAACTCGCCGATCGGGCCAACGCCGCATCAGCACCCACCGGATACAACAATTGGATGGTGCCATCGCCGGACACATTGAACAGCAGCACCGCCCTTGATGCCACATCAGACAGGTCAACTTCAATGGTCTGGCCAGCACGTTGTTGGCGATCGTCTGGCCAAATACGCATCACCTGCGGCGACCGGGTCGCAATGCGCTTGAGTTCACGAATTGCCGCAGTCCGATCAATCACCGTCGGCAGGCTGGCAACGTCCATCCCATAGGCGACCACATCACCCCAAGCGATCACGTCGTGCGACACTGGATCCCAGATCAGGTCGGG
The DNA here is from genome assembly GCF_054056555.1 of Bradyrhizobium sp. LM2.9. NCBI lineage: Bacteria > Pseudomonadati > Pseudomonadota > Alphaproteobacteria > Hyphomicrobiales > Nitrobacteraceae > Bradyrhizobium > Bradyrhizobium sp. LM2.9. The sequence goes on along the minus strand of NZ_JBSRYJ010000002.1, from coordinate 1,228,400 downwards.
ATTATCCGTCGGTTGAACAGCCTGCACGGGAACATCTTTTGGCTTCACGCTTACAAAATAACTCGTCTTGCCGTCGAGCGCCGCCAGCCGGATTGGTGCAGCGAGGCGGAGAGGCCCCGGCGCGTCGCCAGTCGGAAGTTCCTTGGTCGCCCCGGCAAGGGTCGGAACGGCTGGTGCCTTGGCCGTGACAACCGACGGTGCGGGCGCCTGTCCCTCGACGGGCACCCCGGCTCCGGCGTGACCCGAGGCCGCTCTCGCGGCCGGCCCCTGAATCAGTACGACACCGCGCGTCAATCCGAAGGCGACGTCGGTATCCGGCGTCTGAGCTGGCGATGATATGGTCACGATGTTCTGGCGCTGGTCCGAGAGCTGATAGACCACCTGCCGAACATTGCTGAAAAGCTCCTTAAGCGTCACCTTCCCATCGTGGTTGATGTCCGCGCTGCCTTCCACCGCGCGCGCGACCGCATAGCTCAGAGCCCCGCGTAGGCCATCGATGCCAGGGATGCGGACTTCCGGCGCCTTGGTGTAGCGGTCCACCGCAGCCAGGAACGCCGTGTGGTCAAGGTCAAGTTCAGACTTCGGATCGTTGCTGTCCGACACCGGCTTCAGTTCATCGACCAGCAACGTGTAGCGCGGGACCTGCCGGAAGCTCATCTCAGCGGCACGCGGATCGATATCGCGCACCATACCGCCGCCGTGACAGGTATCAGCCACGAAGATCACCCTCGCTCCGCGCAGCTCGAACTGCCGGATGAAATGGTTGAACTCGCTGCCCAGAACACGCTCAACGGACCCGGTTGGCGTGATTTCAAAGCCTGGCAGCAGGAACACGTTCTCCATCCCGTCCGGCTCCGCGCCCTTGAGGCGCTCCGGCTCCTGGGTGCCATGACCGGCGATCGACAGAAAGATGAGGTCGTTGTTCTTGGTCCGCTCCACCAGTGCACTGATCTCGCGCAGGACGCCTGCCCTGTCGGCCTGGGCGTTAGTCAGTTCGATGACGTCGTCAACCCCCATGGATTTCAGGCTGGTCACGATGTCCGTGGCGTCAGCGACCGCACCCTTCAATTTGCGCACGTGCTGGTAGTCGTCGATCCCGATCACGAGCGCGCGCACTGCCGCCCCGTCTGGATTGCTGATCGACAAATCTCCTGCCGCATGCGCTTGCGGGATTGCCAGTCCGATCAACGCACCGAGCCCGACGGTGGCGCATAGCCGCCCGATCCCGCAATCAAGTCCTCTGGGCATCCGCATCGTGATCCACCTCGACATCATGCCTACCCATTTTGTAGCTCTGGCGACACGCTGGGTTCAGCGCCTTTTGCTTGCCGTTTTGCGGCCCGCCGGCGGTTGTTCGGTCTCCTGATAGGCGCCCGCTGAAACCGTCGTCTGATCATCCGCGAACGCCCGAAAGCGGACCGGAACATAGCCGCGCGCTAGCAGGCTCGCCAACGGATAGACGTTGCGACAGACGCGGCCGTTGCAGCCACCGGTCGAGGACTCCATCACCTCAGCCTTGCGATCGGGCGTGAACCGCAGGAACAACATCACATGCGAGCCCGGCTTGTTCAGCGCATCACCGGGCCTCAGGTCCCAAGGATTTGCCACGGGCGCTGCGATCGCGGGGATGGCGGCAGTCGTGTAGTGGACGGAGAGCCCCCACGCGGCGCTGACGAATGCCGAACAGTCGACGCCAGCCACATCCGGCCGTGGCGCATTGCGAGTGCACACATTGCCAGCCAGCGTTCCGCTCTCGATCCGCTGCCGGAAGTTCGCGAGCGAACCGTGGCAGCCCCAGCAATAGGGTACGCCGCGCACCTCCTGGTTCACTTTTCCCTGCAGATACCACGGCCGACGAACACGGCTGAAGCCGCTGCATTGGCTGTCGGGATCGTTGCCGTAGTTCGCCTGCGTCAATTTCCACTGGATGCCCTCGAACGCAAACGCGGTCTCGATCGCCTGCTGGCGATTGGACGGCCTCACGGCGGCCGAAGCGTCAAATTTGACGTCGGATTGTGGTGCCGGCGCTGTTGTCGTTCGCGACGGCCGCACGTCGATAATCGAGGCATTGGTCAGAGGTCGGAACCCGACGCCCACCACTTCGATACCGTCCGGCTTGGTTCGCAGGAAATAGACGTCGCCATCACCCGAAACCGTGACGAACCGTCTGGTCAGCGGCGTATTTTCCAGAGGAAGCTCATAGATTCCCTCGAGACGCCCATTCGCGGCATAGCGTGCGACGAACGTGGAGGCGTTCTTTCCCGATGGCGGAACGTCCTCGGCCAGCACGTAGAAGCGGTCGCTGTTATCGATCTCGAGAAACTCCACCGTGCCGAGTTGGTTGCGCACGCGCAGGCCGAGCTGGCCGATGGTCTCGTTGGTGATCATGGTCTGGATCTCGACCCGTACGCCGGCATTACCCTTGTCAGGAATGATATCGGCGATCACCGAGCCCTTGCTTCGGGAAGCCACATATTGCCGGTCGGGTTGCCGAGTCATCTTGATGATGGCCGCGCGGGTGTTCTGACCGAGCAGGTCTGCCGCGCTGCCGGGCGCCTGCGATCCCATCTGGGCGAAAGCGGAGGCGGCGACCTGGTCGTCCGCGCCGCGGCTCGAGACCTCCTCAAGCTGGATCACGTCACCACCGAGTCCGCGGGTGGATTGCCCCGGCGCTGCCTTCAGCGTCCGTACGCCGCCGTCCCAAACCATTATGTCGTCATCGTGGACGACGAGATCAGTCGGCTGGACGTCTTTAGGCATCTTGAGGACGTCAGGATAGGAATTTGGCTGTTTCGGGTCAAACTGGAGGATGCGACCGTTGATCTGATCGAGCACAAAAAGGGTGCCCTGCCCGTTGGCGCTGAGCGCTTGCGGTCCCGCGAGTTCCACGTCCTCGCTGGCCGGGACGATGCCGACCATGGAAGCAGCCGAACCGCCAGCAAAGCTGCGTACGACAGTATCGTCGGCGTGCGCCTTGGTTCCGAAAAGGCCAGCGCCAACGATGAAGATCCAGACCCAATGATTTGGACGAAGCATGTTCGCCTCAATGTACCCCGAACCGATCGCCGCGTCGGATCGACTAATCCGAGATGCCGTTGATGCGGCGCGTCAATTAGTGGTGAGCAATCTCAATCACGTTCAATCCTATCACTGGACGGTGATCGTTCGAAATTCCTTCAGCTTGCGGTGGAAAACCATGACCCGGAATAGATTTGAGCAAGTGAACGAAATCCAGCCCGACGCGATCACGCTACTCCTGAAACGCGACAATGACGGCGCCTCCGGATCGATCGTGCTGCCTGCCGCCGCGAGCCAGGGACGGCTGACCGCCGATCAGGTCAGCGCGCAATTGCCGGCTCAGGATGCTTTTCGCGGCGCGATCCGGCTGGCAAACGACGTCAAGCTCGCGCTCGTGGTGTGCGATCCAGACGGGGTCTGGAAGCCTGAATGGGGTGATCTTTATCAGCCGATCGATTGACCCGCATCGGATGGAGCCAGCATATGCTGCGACGCCGCATAGAGACCAGATTGCCGAACGGACCCTCCACCCGACTGTCGTTCCGGATACGGGCCCTGATGGTCGCGCTGCTGGTTGCGACAGGCTCGCCGGCACGCGCCAACGACTCGGCTGCGGAATTATCGATCGGTGGGCTCCAGTTGGTACGCACCAATGACGTGGCCATGGAGAGCGAGAACCTTCGTATCGCGCTCGACAGGATCAGCGTTCGCTACCAATTCGCCAACGTCACCGCCAAGCCAGTCACGCTTACTGTTGCCTTTCCGCTGCCCGACATCGACCTGTCGGAGGCTGAGAACGTTGCACTGCCGTCAAATGATCCGATCAACTTCGTCGACTTCGAGACCAAGGTCGACGGCAACCCGGCGCCGCTGACCGTCGATCAGCGCGCCATGGTCGGCAACAGGGATGTCAGTGCCCTGCTCCGCGAACTCAAGTTGCCGCTGCTGCCGATTGGTGGCCGCGAGATCCGGTTGACCGATCTACCCGCGGCGACCCGGACCCGGCTCGTGGACGACGGACTTCTGGTGCCTGCCGGAATGAGCGACAACGGTCGCCAGCAATATGCGCCGGGTTGGGTTATCAAAACCTCGGCTGTGCGCCAGCAGGTGTTTCCGCCCATACGCGCCGTCACGGTCGAACACCAGTACCGGCCGAGCGTCGGCTCCAGTCCTGACACCATTCTGCGCTCGAGCCTGCGCCGCAGCAGCGCACTCGGTCAGGAAGTCGCGCGTTACCGGAAAGAATACTGCGTCCAGGATACGTTCCTCGCCGAGCTCGATAAGCGTGCGGGCGGTAACCAGACCAACAGCGCGAATCTGCAGGAGCGGCGCATATCGTACGTGCTCAAGACCGGCGCGAATTGGGCTGGGCCGATCCGGTCATTCAAACTGATTATCGACCCAGGCGGCAGCGACCGTTTGGTGAGCTTCTGTCCTGGGCGGCTAAAGGCCTCGTCGGCTACTGGAAACACGCTTGAATATACGGCAAGCGACTTCAAGCCGGATGCCGACCTGAAAATCCTGGTGATCGGAACATTCTGAGGGTGCCGGTCAATTGGTGAGCAGCACGTAGCGCGCGGCCGCGATGACAGTCACCTTGTTGCGCTGAGCCTCACTTAGCGCCTGCAGGAAGAACGTGTCGGCCGCCATCGGTCGCGGCTGGCGCAATGAGTCCAGAACCTGCGGGACCGCTACGACCAACAGCAATTGCGGACCGCTCGCGCGCGCTGTCGGGAGCGTAAACGAAAGTGAGTCGATGCCCGGCTTCAGAAGATAAGACAGGCTCTGGACTTCGCCGCGATCCGACACCATGAGCAGCTCCACCACGCGGTTGGCAAAGTTCTCAATGGTCCCATTGAGGATTTCACCGCCCTTCAGCTCTGTCGCTGACAAGGTGATGCGTGGCATTCGCGCCTGATCGCTCCCGACCTGATTCAAGAACTTGACGGCTGGGCATTGCGCTTGGGTCACTTGCCTGACGCCGACCGAAGCCTCGAAACCCTGATCACGCCGAAACGCTTTGTCGAAGGTATCGAATGGGGCGGTCGAGGCACCGAACCCTTCGATGACAGCGGCATTTGGGCTCACGGCAATCGGCAAGACGAAGAAGCAGTCACCGCCGGAATATTGGGCCACGTATTTGCGGATGCGCTCAGCGCGCCCCGCCCCATCGAGTGCCGCAGACTGCGTCGCCGTCGGCTGCGCGGACAACTTCTCCGGCTCTTGGCGTCCGGGCTGTGGTCCAGCGGGCTCGATCTTCGGCGGCGCCATTGTTCCGGCGAGTTTCGGAGGTGGCGGCAAGACCGCGCGGCCTGGCGCTGACCAGACCAGCTTGTAGAAGGCATATCCACCGCCGACCAGCAGCAACAGAGCCGCGACGCCCGCCCCCAGCCGTAGGCTGCGCGGACTCCGCGCGGTCGACGGCATACGGTCCTGCGGCGGCGGCGCCGCGCTTTCCGGCCGCCGCAGCGGATCGAAGCCATATAACGGCGCGGCCGGCGTCTGGGCCGAACCGGTTGGCGTCCAGCTGGCGACCTCCCCCATAGTCGGGCGCAATGCCGGATCAGGCTGCAGCATCCGCTCCAGCAAAGGCCGGATGCGCATATCCACAGCACCGAGATCGGGCACACGCCGGCGCTTCTCCACCAGTTGAAACTGGCTGCCGCCCATGTCGAGTTTCTGTCCGGTCAGCGCATGGAACAGCACAAGACCGAGGCTGTAGACATCGGATTTCGCAGTCACGTCATTGCCGTACAACCCTACTTGCTCCGGCGATGCGTAGTTGTCCTTGCCAGCGAAGCCCGAGCCGATGATGGTCTTGTCACCCATCTGGGTCGACCGGGCGATGCCGAAGTCGATGATCTTGGCCCGCCTGACGTCGTCGAGCGGAACGATGATGTTGTCCGGAGACACGTCGCGATGGATGATGCCGTGCTCATGGGCGGCCTCCAGTCCCGATGCGACACGCTGCATCAGCCTGATCAGCGCCTCGAAGGTCAACGGCCCATCATCGAGCATGTTCGAGAGCGAGCGGCCATTCACGAACTCCATCGCGAGATAAGGTCGCTGCAGCACCGGCTCCACGGTAAACAGGAAGTAGCGAACGATCGCGTCATGCGGAAGATTGTGGAGTGCCGCGGCCTCTCGACGGAACAGCGCGAGCGCGGCCTCGTTATCAACCACGTCGGGCAGTAGCATTTTCACCGCAACGGGCGATCCAGTCTGAATCTCACGGCATTTGTAGACCTCACCCATGCCGCCCGCGCCGATCACCGCTTCGATCTCGTAAATGCCGTTGAGACGGGTGCCGGGCGGCACGCCGTGATAGGACGATCGGAACGGATCGTTAGGAGTCATGGTTGCGGCTCCCGATTGAGCGGAGATCTTGTCGTCTCCTGAGATCGTGGCGTCAGCAGTCGCACGATCACAATCGTCAAATTGTCAAGCCCGCCACGAACAAGAGCCAGCGCGAGCATGTCATCGCAAGCCGCCTGGGCGCGTCGCGTAGCCGCGTGCTGCAGGATCTCGTCGTCCTGCACGTGCCTGGTCAGGCCATCGCTGCAGATCACGAAAATATCCTCCGGCTCGGCCGGGCCTGTCACCACCTCAAATTCCGGATCATCGGCGACACCGACGGCACGCGTAATGGCATTGCTCGGCCAATCATTCACGTCTTCGCGCGACAGCGCACCTTCTGCGATCAGCTCCTCCAGTTCGCTGTGATCATGCGACACCTGGCGAATTGCGCCGCGACTGATAAGGTAGACCCGGCTGTCACCCGCCCATATGCAGGCATAGTAACTATCGCGAACGAGCAGAACCGCCGCTGTGGTCCCGACGGTGGCACCCTGTCGTTCATGACTAAGCGCCAGTATCTGCTGGTTTGCGCTGAAAAGCCGCTCCTCGCATTCCGCCAGCAGGTCTGCGGCTGATTCTGGCGTGCCGATCGCGTCAAGCGACTGCACTACGATGCGACTGGCGAGATCACCGGCCTCGTGCCCCCCCATACCGTCGGCGACCGCCCACAGGCCAACGTCGGTTCGTACCAAACATGAATCCTCGTTCCGCTCCCGCACCCGTCCGGCATGGGTGACGCTACCAACATCGAACAAGGACGGAATATGCACCATCGCGCGTCATCCATTCCCCGATGCCGCGAGGCCGAGATCACCGGTCAGCAGCGTGACGTAGTGAAACGGATCTGGCAATCCGCGACAACTCAGCGCCATTGGCGGGAAGCCTTCCCCTCCGGCGGTCCACCAGAAGCTAGCGGCGGCGTAGACCTGTGGGTTGGCAGCGCAAAGTGCTGCAAACGACCCCGCGAAGGCTTCGACCGCCGAAGCCCTCCCCATTGCCGCAGTACCAAGCGACGTGACCGGCGGATCGCCGGCGATGGTCTCCTGCAGTCGTGGCACCGCAAGCCGATCCAATGCATCGGAGATCTGCTCGAAGGTTGCGGCCCGATCCAGGGTCGAAAGCAGGAACGCCTCCACTTGCCCGAACCATTCGTCCTGCGGATCAATGCTCGGCGGCGGCAGCGAGACGGCCTCGCCGGTCACCGCATGCAGGGTCAAGGGATAGTATCGCCCCACCCCATCGAGCGAGGGCATGATCGCACCCGCCACTGTCGTGCCGCAGATCGCGGCGCCGAGCCAAAACCGCCAGACCGGCGCGGTCAGAAAGGCCTGCTGCCATCCTGGGCCAAGCTGGTGGCGACTTGCTGACAGCGCAGCCTGTACCCATGGCTCCCAGGCTTCCAGGAAGCTGCGCGGGGTGGCGATCGCGATGAAATCGCGCTTCGCACCGATTTTGCCGAATATCCCGCAACGCATGGTCATATCCCGGTCGGGCAACGAAACTCGCGCACCACTGACAGGTTCAGCGGGTTGCGCAACGATCCAGTCGAAATTTGATAGTTGAGCTCGCGCCCGGCGACGATGAAACTCGCGCTGGCCGTTTCCGCTTTCACCACTAACGAACCCGCCTCCAGCATCCGAAACAACGACCAGGGACCAATGCGCTCAAGCACGGATGGCGGGCCGGTGTCGTTACTGACTGAAATTGCCGTTCGCGGCGCTGGGCCCGGCCACAGGACGGTAGTCGGCGAGTTGCTCTGCGGCTGTGGCGGTGGCGTAGGTTGCGGGCCGCCGAACAAGGACGAAGGGACCGATCCGGGAATGGTTGGGCTCGCAATCGTGGTGCCGCCGATCTCGGTCTTAACTGTCACGCCTGGCCCCGGTGCCCCAGGGGGTCGGATCGCGAATGAAACGGCGGGCACACCGCCGCCCGTCTGGAAGAACGCATCCCGGATATAAGCCGCATTCTGGAATTGTTTGAGCGTGTCGGGCGAGAACGACCGACCAACGGGGCTCTCCTTTCGCCAAGCCCAGTCCGACCGCGACGTGTCGGCATAAGGTGCCAGGTACTGGGTGAAGAACCTGTCCATAACGCCATTCGGACTAAACAATTTGGCAAAATCCGCGAGCGGAACTTCCTGGCCGCTGCCGCGGATAAACGGGTAGCGATTAGTCACGGTCTGTTGGCAGACCGGCGTGACCTGATCGCGCAACGTTTGCAGGATTTGCCCGGCGGTCGAAGCCGCGATGCTGCCTTCGAACTCCGCGGCTGCTGCTCGCAGCATGTCGGAGAATGGCGGCGGCATGCGCGAGGCATTGTTGCGGAGCGCTGCGACCTGGGTCTGAAGCGCGGCTGTGGCCTGTGCGGTCAGTTGGGGATTCTCGACGATTAGCGTCAGGTTCTGCGCGATGTCGTTCAGGTTCGCGACGGTCGAGTCGATCGGCCGGCGGGTGCTCTCGCCTTCGAGCGCCGCGTGGTAAGGTTTGAACTGCGCCTCGATTATCGCGCCAGGCGGTCCATCCTGGGCATTCGTGAAGAGTGCTGGCGCCGGTGCGGCAGCTGGGGCCGAAGCGCTCGCCGGCTTCGCCCGTTCCTTGGTCAGCACCGTCTCGTCGCGCACCGATTCCAGAATTTGCCGCATCGGCGAGGTCGGCGCCGAAAGCGCCCGCAGCACCTCATATTTCGGCTTGTCGGCGAGCAGCTTCTTCAGGCGCAGGCTCCCGAGCGCCGTTCGCCAGGTCGTCACGAAATCGTTGGAATAGATGCTGAGCAGATCGCCGGCCAGATTGTCGTACTGCTGGTCGATGGCCGACTGCTGGCCGGCATCTCCCAAAACCCATCGCTCCCGCTTCATCCGCTCTGACAATCCGGACAGCCGGGCAACGAACTTCTGATGGAAGCCGTTATACGTGAAAAATTCAGGTACCCGCACGGCGTCCAAAGGCTGCCCCGTCGTGGTTTCGAACACGACACCCATGTCGGGGCCGCCATGGCGGCTGGCGATCCAGTCGCCGGCGATCGATGCGCGAGCCTCTGATTTCAGAAACTCGTAGGCTCGTTGCGACACGCTCAGGCGCGCCAAGGAGCTTTGGGCCTGCTTGATCAACCGGCCGTCGAGTTCGACCAGCGGCTGCTGTTCGGTCTCGAGGTCGAACATTGCCACGAGGTTCTCGTCGAGCAGACGCCGCCCTTCCGCGTTGGTGACGCCAGGATAGAGGTTATCCGCCCAGTCACGTTGCATCCAGGAGCGGATCAGCTCGCGATCCGGCGACTGCAGGCCGCCGATCATCAGATAGACCTTGAGCGCCTCATAGACGAAGGCAGGCTCGTTTATGCGCGCATTGAGCTGCTCCTCCAGGCGATACAGCAGGCGCGGTCGGAACATGCGTTCAAGCGCGGTATGATAGGCCGCTTTCGAGGGCGACAGCAGCCGGGCGCGCTGACTGAGCCCGTAGCGAGCCGACAGAGGCACCGATTCGCCGCGCGATCCGTAGCCTGCGGGGGCGTTGCGGAGGCGGTAGAGTAGCGGCAGCACCTTGTCGAGATCGTGATCGGCAATCAACGTCTGCTTGATAAGTGGCGCGCCGGCGACTGCATACTCGCTATCCGCCTGCAGGCTTTGCTCGATCAAATCGGAATTCCGCTTGTAGCTCATCAGCCAAGCTGCGATCAGTCCGATCGAGACCAGACCGATCAATGACAGGGCCGCGGCCTTCAGGATCAGCGCGCGGCGCACCGCGGCACGGTCGGTCGAGACCCAGTCGGCCTCGCCGATGATGACCTTGGAAATCAGATCGGCGAGGAAGAAGCTCTTGCCCGTGCCCGAATAGGATCCGGAACTGACCTCCTGAGCGCCGAACGTGCGTGCCAGCGACCCGATCAATTGATCGATCGGCGTGCCCTGCTGCGTACCCGAGGTAAAGTAGAAGCCGCGCAGGTTCGCGTTCACGTGATAGCGCGTCGGCTCGAAGATCAAGTTGAGGAAATCGTGGATCTGGAGCTTGAGCCGCGCCATCTGTGCCGGAAAGCCGAACAATTGCACGCGGTGCTGGGGCGTCGGCTCGTCCTGCAGACGGTCGAGCGTCTCCTCGCTCAGGCGCTCCAGCAAACGATCGAACTCGACCGGGATCTGCCCCACGAGATTCTGGGTTTTGTCGGCGGTCTGGAACGTGGCACCCCAGACCTGGCGGCGGCCGGCCTCCCCGAGATAGGCGAAATACTCGGTGAAGCCGGCAACGAGATCCGCTTTGGTAAATAGCGCGTAGACCGGGAAGCTGACCTTGAGCCTCTGATGCAGCTCGAGCAGGCGCATCCTGATGGCATCGGCATGAAGTGCGAGCTCCTGCTTCGGCAGCGTCAGGATGTCTTCGATACTGATGGCGACAAGGACGCCGTTGATCGGTTGGCGCGACCGGCTTTTCTTTAGGATGTCCAGGAACGCCAGCCAGCTGTCCTTGTCGGCCTTGCTGTTGGAGTCCTGGGTGGTGTAGCGGCCGGCGGTATCGATCAGCACCGCCTCCTCTGTAAACCACCAATCGCAGTAGCGGGTACCGCCGACCCCTGCGATCGCCGCGGGCGTCGCCCCCCGTGCGAGCGGAAATTTGAGCCCGGAATTGACCAGCGCCGTGGTCTTGCCGGCGCCGGGCGGACCGATGATGACATACCAGGGGAGATCGTAGAGATAGCCCGACTTGTTGCCGCTGGCGGTCTTCAGCGTCGCGAGCGCATCCTTCATGCGCTCCTTGAGCACCGGTTCATCGCTGACGGGCTGGTCTGCACCGGCGATGCCATCGGCAATCTCCTTGGCACCCTTGCGCCGCTTGAACAGATTGAGGCCAACGATGCCTGCCACGGCCGTGGTGAGCAGCAGAATAGCGATCTGCCGGACGATATGGTTCTCCAGCGGCCGCCAATCGCCGAACGCGATGAAGGGACCGGCGAAATAGATCACCGCTCCGAGCGAGCTGAGCCCGACTCCGTAGAGAACGATGCGGAGAATGTCCTTGGCAAGCATCTAACCGTACCCGTCGCAAACCACCCTGATCCGGCGGTGTGTGCCTATTCGCTGCGTTCGATAAAGATCTCGACGCGCCGGTTCTTGGCGCGTCCCTCGGGCGTTGTGTTGCTGGCGATTGGCGCATCTGCTCCTTTGCCCTCAACGTCGACGCGCGAACCACCGGTCAAACCAGGTTTCAGTGCCGCGGCAACCGCCTTGGCGCGCTCGACTGACAACTCGAAATTGGTCGGGAAGCGGACTGTGCGGATCGGCGAACTGTCAGTATGGCCGACGACCCGGATCCGTCCCGGCTCCTTGTCGAGGGTTGCTGCGACGCGGAGTGCGATCGGCTTGAAGCCATCGAGGATGGTCGCCTGGCCCGACGCAAACAAGGCCAGGTCGCAGACCCTGATCACGATGAAGCTGGGGGTCTGGTCCGCCGTCATGGCACAGGCGGTGTTCTCCTTCGCGAGCGCATTGCGGATGCGTTGCAACTGGGTAATGCGATCCGGCGGCGGCGGAGGCGGCGGTGGTGGGGGTGGTGCAACGACCTGACGCTTGAGCTCGATCGGGCCGGCCGGATGGAGCGCGAGCGCCACCTCGGCAGCATTCTCCGCTCGCCCAGCGAGGAGCGTCCGCAGAACGAAATAGGACCCGGTCAGGAGCGCGGCAACGACGGCTGCCACGAGCCAGACCGGAACACGCAGACGCTGCCGGCGTCCCGCCAGCGCCTGCCCGCGCCAGTTGGGCGACAGATCGCTCATCGTTTTCGGCCGGACCCGGCGCAGCAATTCATAGAGGTTGCGCTGGATCAGTTGCAGGTTCGCAACTCCGCCCCCTGACGTCCGGTGGATGCCCTGAAAACCAAGCGCAAGGCAGGTGTGCTGAAGTTCGAGGACCGGATAGTTGACCAGTGGATCAACCTTCAAATGGTCGAGGATCTCAAAGAACCGGACGCCGCCGACACGCTCGCCGAAGAACCGGCTCAGCATCGAATATTGCGTCCAGACGTGACGCTCTTCGGTTGGGATGTGCTGCACGATATCGTCGGCAGTGGCACACAGGATGTATTTCGCTGTGTTGGCTTGGTGCTCGGAAATGCCCGCTGAACGGATGTCCTTCTCAAAGAATTTGATCGCGTCCGCGACCTGCTCCATCAGGCTGGCGAATGACGCTCGCATGAGCGCCACCCGCAATCGACCGAGCAGTTGCAGCAACGGGCCCGCAGCGCGCATCACCGGATTGGCATTTGGCGCGACCAGATCGTCAACGCGCAACGGCGGCCCTGGCGGCAACATGGGTTGCGGCACGTGGCCTTGCGCGGGTGTCGAGATCCATTCCTCGGCTGGATGGCTGGCCGGCGCGGAGGCGTAGTTCGAGCCCTGTGGAACGGGCGAAAAGGATGATGGTGGCGCTGGCGCGCCGGGAGAGGGTACGGGTGATGGCGAATAGGCCGGGCGTGCTGCAGGTCCCTCGCCCGGCGGAGGCTGAGAGGTCGGCGCCGGCGGCAACTTCCCGCCGGGATTGGGACGGATGATCGTCCGTTCGCCCCGACCGAAAGGATTGACCGGCTTGTCCTTGTCGCTCATGGCCTGTCTTCCAGGATAGCCCAAAGATACAGCTCAAGCTCGGGCCAGTCGCCGGAAAAGTGCATTCCGATCGACGCAGCCGTACTGAACTCGGGCCACAGCGGCGACTTGCGGTCGAGATAGAAATAGACGTGATCCGTGATGGCCCGGATATGCGGCGGCGGCGTCGGCAAATGCGCCAGTGTCAGGCCCGGCAGGTTTGCGTGCACGATCTCGTTCATCTTGGTGTTCGGCCCGACCTTGAACAGGTGCGGGAAATCGTTCTGGATCTCCACAAGCGGCCGCCGTGCGGCAACCTCCAGCACCAGGGTCGCATTTCGGAATAGCGCTCGATCGCGGATCGGCGATACGAACGCATTCTGTGCGCGCTCGATGATCTCCAGGCGGATCGCCCGCCGGCCCAGCCGCGCGCTCAAGAAGTCCTGGATGTCGCTGACCAAGGGTGTGAAGACGTTCTCGATATCGTCGTGATTGTACGCCGGGTAGTTGCGCGCCCGCCGTTCCGCCGTGGAAAACGTCGCAAGTTCACCCGCGAACCTCAGCAATTCCTCGTACAGGCGCTCGGGGTGCACGCTGCCGGAGCGCTGGAAATGAGTCAGCACGGGAATGGTACGGTTCAGCACTTGCAGGACCAGATAGTCGACGCTCTGCAACCCACCACCGGATGACGGATCGACCGCGTAACGCGCCAGCTCGTCGAGTTTAGTCTCAACCCAGCCGATGATGCGGTTGAGCCAGCCATCGATGATCGGATGCGCGGCGCAGACCAGCATCGGCGGCACGAACTTGTCGTCGAACAGGATGTTCTTGTCGCGCACCTCGAGAATGCGCGCGATGCCGATGCCCATGTATCCGGGCTTGCTCGTCTTGCGCAGTTCGAACGACAAGCGCGGATAAGCGATGTCGATCTCTTCCTCGATGCGTAGCGCCGAGGTCGAGTCAATGAAGGTTTCCGAAGTACGGACATAGCGACTGGCGCTGTCGGTGCGGTCCTCGTCGACCTCGCGGGTGTTTGGCGCCGCGACCGGCATCATCAGCCAGACGATCTGGCCTGCGGCCGTCTCCGGCACATCGATCGATTCGGGTATTGGGCTGTCCGCAGGGATATCGAAGGGCGTACCGTCCGGCATGACGCCGGACGCATTGCGCACCGCGAATTTGCTCTGTTCGGTAAGATCCTTATCGATCTCTAGCTGGGCAAAGCCCCAGGGGTATGGTGTCGTGTAGCGAACGCGCTTTTCCAGCAAGTGTTCGATGTAGCGGTCGTTCTGCTGCAGATGATGCGGCCGCAGAAACAGACCTTCCGACCAGAAAACCTTGCTGTACCAAGACATTCCTACATCCACTTAGAAATTGTCGGCAACCGCGTGGTCGCCGAAAGTTTACTTTGAACCGGGCTTGTCACCGCGGTCGTAATAGTCCGAGAAAAGCAACATAAAGGTTTCGATCGGCGCGCTGTTGTCGCGGCCAAGATGCGCCTTCCAGCGCGTCAAGAACTCGTCCCAGAGTTTGCCCTTGTTCGTGCCGAGCCAGGAGCTTGCGCCACGCTGAAGCTCGAGCTCGCGCGCCATCAGCGTCGGATCTATGCCCGCAATCAGCTCATGGACAGCGTGCTGCATCGCCATATAGGTCCTCAATTGATGTGACTTGAGATCACTGAATCCCTGTGCAAAGGCGCGCTGTGCGTCGAGATAGCTGCGCGTCGGCGGCCCAAAGAGGATGCGCATCGCTTCTTCCGAGGTCGGCGAAAATTTCAGCGGATTATTTTCGAGCGCTTGGACGGTGGTCTGGCTGGTGCTACGGGTCAGCTGCTTGGCTTGGGTTCGCGCCTGCAGCAGCGCCATCAGATTGTCCACGGTCATACGCAAGATGATGCCAAGCTGTTCGGCGAGTTCGGCATCGGACTTGCTGGCAAAGAAGTTGTCCGGCAATCCTGCAGCGCGCGCCACCAGTCGCGCAAAGTCGGTACCACCGACTGGCTTGGCCGTGACAGGGCCCTCGTCTGCTGCTTGCGCCGAGCGCGACGTCTCAACCTGCGGATGCGATGGCGATGCTAGCGGCTGGGCGGCGGCTGATTCATCATCGATCCACACCGACGGCCGGCGTGGAGTCGGAATGGCTGGCGGGCGCTCGACTTGCGGTTTCGGCGCGGTGACCGGACCGGCTGCCCAGTTCATGTCGTCGTCCTGCACGGACGGTTGGTACGGAGACATCGGCGATGACCGTCGAAATGGGTCCACACCCGGCGCCGGGACGCTCGCCGCCCAATCCAGGAACCCCGGATTGACGGGCCGCGGAGCCTCGCGTGGCTTCTTCAACAGTTGCGGATCGATCGGCGGCGGAACGTCACGATCGGCCGTCCAAAGCTCTCCGTAATCCGCATGCTGCTGGCCCGAGGGTTCGTGCAGTTGCGCCTCATGGTGTGGGGTGCGCCCGCCAGCCTCAGCCTCCAGCGGAAACTCCGATGATGTAGTGGCCGATCGTGAGCCGATCGCCGTCGCGCAAGCGGTGCGGCCCGCGTATGCGCTGGTCGGCACCATTGAGAAAGGTGCCGTTGGTCGAGACGTCGTGCAGCCAATAGCCACCGTCGCGAAAGTGCACCTCGCAATGCTTTCCGGAAATCGTCCGCGCCGGATCCGGCAGCGTCCAGTCGAGGTGACGGTCCCGGCCAATATCGACCGAACGCCTGCCGGTGACCGTAAACGACACAGGTCCGCCGTCCGGAAGATTCGGTTCGTTCTCGATATTAAAGCGCAGCACCATCACATCGTCTCGTTAGCGCGGAGGGCGCGGTTCGCCGCGTGCCAATTGAATACCATCCTCCAGGCATGACGTCATTATCTGGTCCCGGGAGTCACGGGGGAGCCGGCAGAGGCCAATCAGCAGTGCTGTACGCACCGCCCGTGCGGCCTGATCTGGCTTGGCTTCCACGGGCGCAAATTCCGGGGGAACCACGCTTCCACCGGACCAGCCGGCCGCCAGCGCCAGCCACGTTGCTGGCTGCTCAGGATCGTTGGCATTGCCGACAGCCAGCGCCTTGTTCCGGGACTGCTCGTCCGGTTGCCGGACCCAGGTCTCCACAATATTGAGCGACCTGCTATCGCTGGCATCGAAACGGTCGAACATCCGTCGCAGAGAGCGACATCCCCAGCCAATTGCCACGCGCCTTGGAAGCAGGTAGGCACAGTAAGACACGGCGGGGTGCCAATTGCACGCGTCGGCGGCCTCCTGAAGGAAATCCAGCGAAGGCTTGTCAGCGTCGGCTCTGCCGACATCATAGCGCGCCAAGGGATAGGCCTGAAACAGATCCTGTACCGTGCCGAATCTAACCTGCCCCATGATCGTCAACCGACAAGAGTTGGAGTGCCGTGAGCGGCCAGCGGACCGCCGGCAGCAAGCGCCATGCCGGCCTGCGCTGTCATGGCGATCGTCGGCGCGTTGATGACGATACCCGCCGGGGTCAGGATAATCTGGCTCGGACCAACCTGCAGGGTGATATTGGCGTTGGCCATGAGCGTGATGCTGATGCCCGCATTGACGGACTGGTCCATGGCCAGCGTGATGTGCTGACCGCCCAATTCGATATCGAGTTTGTCATTGCCTTTCTTGAGCGTGGTCTTACGGGTGTCGCCGCCGAATGCAGCTTCGCCGATGGTCCGTGTCTCGGTGTCGCGGACCGTCACGTCATGGTCCTTCTCGGCATGCACCGTGATCTTCTCGGATCCCTTCTTGTCCTCGAAATTCCACTCGTTGAAGCCGCCGCCGCCTTTGGTGGAGTCGGACTTCAACCCCGCAATCGTCTTCTTCGACGGCAGATCGTAGGGCAGCTTGTATTCGTCGTTGTACACGGTGCCGATCACCAGGGGCCGGTCCGGATCCCCTTCCAGGAATTCGACAACGACTTCCTGCCCGACGCGTGGGATGATCTGACCGCCCCAGCGCTTGCCAGACCAAACCTGGGCGACACGCAACCGGCACGACCGCTTCTTCTTGCGATCCCAGAAAAAGCGGACGTAGATTTCGCCGAGCGACTCGACGTCGATTTCCTCGCTCGAATTGTCGTCTTTGGTCACCACCTTGGCAGTCTGGATGCCATTGATCCTTGGCTTCGGGGTCAGCATCGGCGCTCGAAACGGCCGATCGCTCGGCAGAAACTCGTAGCTGCCGAAATAAACGTGTTGCCCGGCGTCGCTCGGACCGCCGGTGCGATAAGATTCGATCGAGAACGAGTGCGTGGCTCGCACCACGAGATATTCCACGTTCTGCGAATCCTTGGAGTGCTTTTCAAGCTTCGTTAGCCCACCGGGGAACAGGTTGACGGCGTCGCCATTGCCGCGGCGCCTCCGGTCCATTGCCTGCTCGGCCTGGAGCTGGATCTTCGCGTAGCGCTCGCCGTCGGACTTTTCCTTGAACTTCCCCGGATAGTCGTAAAACTCCATCTCCGACCGGGTGTAGTGCTCGGAGCCCTTGGCGTCGCTGATCATCTGCGCGTTGGGCTTCTGATAGTTGTAGTCGTTGAGCTCGATCTTGCCGGTCCGAAACCGGCGCTCCGAGACCCATTCGTAGATATGCTGCTCGCCTCGACGATCGGCCCCCGTCAATGGGATATAGGGAATCGTAGCAAGACCGTTGATCGGGCTATGCGACGACTTGGAGTCCGCCAACACCAGCGTATGTTTGCCGCCCTCGTGCTTGAAGAAGTAGTAGATGCCGTGCTGTTCCATCAGCCGGCACACGAAATTCATGTCAGTCTCGCGGTACTGAACGCAATATTCGAGCTTCGGACAGGACCCCTCTTCGGTCAGTTTGGATTCATAATCGGTGAAGCCGCGTTCGTTGAAGACCTCCTTGATGATGTCGGGCGCTTTCTTGTCCTGAAAGATCCGACAATCGGTGGTCCGCGACAACAGCCAAAACCAAGGCCTCAGCACGATCCGGTAGCTGAAATAGTCGTTGTTTACCCCGAGCCACTGGGCCTCCGTCAGAATGCCACTGAACTCGCGCTCCTTTTCATGCAGCTTTATGGTCAGCGTACATTGCTGACCAATGGCTCGGTCGAAGTCGAGGTCGGCATCCTCACTGAGACACTCGATGCGATACTCGAACAGTTCACTGAGACCTTCCGAGCCTTCGAATCCGGCAAAAACCAGAACGTCTTTGCCAAGAGGCGTCTTGAGTTCGCAGAGGCGGGTATCCTGAGTAAGCTGGCCCATGTGGGCTTAAACTCCCTCCTTCGATCGAATGACCCGCTGCAAAGAGCTGATCAGACGTTATGCAAGAACCGCGGAAATCCTGCCTGCCACTGGCAGTGCCGGCAAGTCCGCCCCGGGGCTGGGCCTCCTGACGTTTCACGACAGCCGTCCAAAGAACCACCCTGGCCATCAAGTAGTCGGCTCCAAGAGCTTGCCGGTTCACGCGAAAATGGCATCTTCGGAAATGAACCAAGATCAGCAGGCATCTGACCCATAGGTATAGAATCGGATCATACGCCCCCGCGCGATCCCCTAGTCGTCACGGGCTCGGCAGCGGGGCCGTGACCGAGCAGATGGACGATCCCTGCATGCTTGATGTCGCCTCCCTGACGCTGCCCATTACCGCTGACGATCCCTGCGGGCCGGATCTCGACGCCATCGGAGACGTCCAATATCTGAACTTCTTCGCAGCTGCGGAATCCCTGCTGCCAATGTCGTTCTTCGAGGTCGTCAATGCCAATGGGGAGCGTGGACGCTTCGATCCAAAGGCAGTCGATTTTGCCGGCCAATTTGCCGCCGCACAGCCCCTTCTGGCGCGTACCCGCGATCTGCGCCTAAACCTGCTGCTGGCCAAGTTTTCAATCCTCAACCGCGATCTCGACGGCTTTCTTTACTGCCTGAGGGCGACCAACTTGCTGCTGCGCGAGCAGTGGGAAGCGGTGCATCCGAAGGGCGAGGACGGCGACTACGCGCTTCGGGCCGTCACGGTCGAAGCAATCGACGTGTTTCCGACCGTGATCAACCCGCTCCAGTTCCTTCCCCTGATTGAGAACCGCAGACACGGCAACCTCAACTACCGTGCCTATCAAATCGCCCAGGGCGAAATTCCCGCCGGTGACGCCGACGCCGACGGGCTCGATCTCGCGACAATCGAGCGCATCGTCAGCGAGACCGATCTCGACACTCTCAAGGCAACCAGCGCGCGGTGCTCCGCGGTCGCTGCTGAAATCGCAGGCATCAAGGCGACCTGGCGTGAGAAGATGAACTCGGGGCAACCTATTAGCCTCGACAGGCTCTCCGGTTTGGTTAACGGCATGGCTGCCTGGCTTGCGGGTCTTGTCGCGTTGCGTGATCCCGCGGCGATTGCCGCAACTGCGGAAGATGCCGGTTCCGTCGATACACAGGTGTCGCTGGACACCACCGGGATGTTGGCTTCATCTGCACAGGCGTCCGCAGCGCTCGGCGCAGCGGCCGCCTATTTTGCCCGAATGGAACCATCCAACCCGGCGCTGTTGCTGGTACGTCAAGCGCAGGAGATGGTCGGCAAATCATTTATTGAAGTGATGCGGATGCTAGTGCCGTCCCACGTGGAGAGCGCTGCGATCAATATCGGGCGGGACAAGGTCTTCGACCTGCCGATCGAACGGATGGCGGAGCTCGCGATCTCGCTCTCATCGACGACCGATGAGAGCGCCCAAGATATTGTTTTTTCGGTGGAAAACAGAGCGCAGGCCTTGGGTCTGCTGACGAAGGTGGCGTCGTTTTTCCGAACCGCGGAGCCGTCCAGCCCGATCCCCTTTTTGGTCGATCGCGCGCGCGACCTTGCACAACGAGATTTCCTCAGCCTTTTGAATGATGTTTTACCTGAGGGAGCGCTTAAAACAATCGACAGATCGCGTTGAACCGAGCTTTCGGTCGAGGGCACTAATTGGACACAAGCATGTTTGCCGACCGCAGCAACTTGAAGCGCCTAGTCAATCTGCGTCGCGCAAATTCGATGTTTAAAGCGATTTCGTAGTGAGGGAACCATGGCTACAGACAGCGGTCAAAAATTCATTCGACGAAACCGCGCACCGCGCGTGCACATCACATACGAAGATCCTTATGACGCCGAGCGACTTATAGAACTGCCGTTCGTCATGGGCGTCCTCTCCGACCTTTCCGGCAATAACCCTGGCGTCGAGAAGACGAAGGTCGAGGAGCGTAAATTCCTCGAGTTCGACATGGACAATTTCGACAGCCGCATGGCCGCAATCCAGCCCGGCGTGACGGCGCGCGTCGCCAATCGCCTCAGCGATGGATCCGACGAAAAGATCTCGGTCAACCTGCACTTCAACAAGATGGCAGACTTCACTCCGGTGGCAGTCGCCCGCCAGGTGCCGGCCACCGCCAAGCTGCTCGAGGCGCGCGAACAACTCGCCAACCTGCTGCGCTACATGGATGGCAAGGTGGCCGCCGAGGACCAGCTGAAAAAACTGCTCGCCGATCCTCAACTGATGGCAGCGCTGCGGGAACGCGCGACAAGCCAGTCGACCGAACCTGGCACCGAGAGCTAAGGAAGGAATGGGGACCATGGCAAAAGAAGCTGTTCACAAAGAGAGCACTACCCAGGTCAAAACCGTCGAAGCTGATGAGTTTGCCAACCTGCTGAAGCAAAGTTTCAAACCGCGCACTGAACGTGCTGCAACCGAAGTCGAAAATGCCGTGTCCACGCTCGTTCAAGAGGCGTTGAAGGACACGAGCGTCATCAAGTCGGACGTCCTCGACACCATCGAGGAGATGATCGCGCGGATTGACCAGAAACTGACCGCGCAAATGAACGAGATTCTTCATACACCTGAGTTCCAGGCAATCGAAAGTGCGTGGCGCGGCCTCCACTACCTCGTCTTCAATTCCGAGACCGACGCCAACCTGAAGATCCGGGTGATGAACGTCTCCAAGAACGAGCTGTATCGGAATCTGCGGCTTTATCCCGATGCGCGCTGGGACCAGAGCCCCCTTTTCAAGCAGATCTATGAGTATGAATTCGGCCAGCTGGGTGGCGAGCCTTTCGGCTGCCTGATCGGCGATTATTATTTCAGTCACCTCCCCACCGATGTACAACTGCTCCGCGATCTCAGCAAGATCGCCGGCGCCGCACACGCCCCCTTCTTCAGCGGCGCCGAGCCGACGCTGATGGGAATGGACTCTTGGACCGAGCTGTCCAACCCTCGCGACATCGGCAAGGTGTTCGACACGCCGGAATATGCCGCATGGAAGGGACTGCGCGATCAGGACGACTCGCGCTATCTCGGCCTGTGCATGCCGCGCGCGCTCGGCCGCCTCCCCTACGGCGCGAAATCGGAGCCCGTGGAAGAGTTCGCCTTCGAAGAGGAGACGGACGGACACACCGGCGACAAATACGGCTGGATCAACGCCGCCTACGCAATGGCGGTCAACATCAACCGCGCCTTCAAGGAGTTTGGCTGGTGCACGCGCATCCGCGGTGTGCAGTCCGGCGGCGAAGTTATCAACCTGCCGACGCACACATTCCCGACCGATGACGGCGGCGTCGACCTGAAATGCCCGACCGAAATCGCAATCAGTGATCGCCGCGAGCACGAACTTGCAAAGGCGGGCCTCATCCCGCTGATCCATCGCAAGAACACCGACAAGGCTGCCTTCATCGGCGCCCAGTCACTCTACAAGCCGAAGAAGTACTTCGGCGAAAAGGGCGTGGATGCCACCGCGTCCGACAACCTGTCGTCACGACTACCTTACATGTTCGCAGTGTCCCGCTTTGCGCACTATCTGAAGTGCATGGTTCGCGACAAGATCGGATCCATGAAGGAGAAGGATGAGCTGACGATCTGGCTGCAAACCTGGATCAACGAATACGTTGATGCCAACCCAGCCCTCTCGTCAGAAGCTCAGAAAGCGCGCAAGCCACTGGCCGCTGCGAAGGTTGAAGTCATCGCAAACGAGGAGAATCCGGGATATTACAACGCGCGCTTCTTTCTTCGTCCACACTTTCAGTTGGAGGCGATGGACGTCGGCCTCAGCCTGGTTTCACGCCTACCCGGCCCCGGTTCCTGACGCCGCAACATCGCAACCGTAACCACGCAGAAATTTGAGAGGACTATGCTATGGCTGTCGACATCTTCTTGAAACTCGACCCGATCAAGGGCGAGTCGCTGGACGACAAGCACAAGGACGAAATCGATATTTTGAGCTGGTCTTTCGGCGAGAGCCAGTCAGGCACTTTCCACAGCGGTTCGGGCGGCGGCGCCGGCAAGGTCAGCATCCAGGATCTGCACTTCACGCACTTCGTCGACAAGGCCACGCCGGAGCTTTTCAAAGTCTGTGCGAACGGCAAGCACATTGATACGGCGATTCTCACGGTCCGCAAGGCGGGTGAAAATCCGCTGGAGTATCTCAAGATCGAGATGAAGCACATTCTGGTCTCGAGTGTATCGACGGGCGGATCGCACGGCGAAGATCGCCTCACCGAAAACGTGAGTCTGAATTTCGCGAAGGTCAAGATGACGTACAAGACCCAGACGGAAAAAGGCGGCGCTGGAGCGGCGCCGGTGTTTGGCTGGGACGTTCCCGCCAACAAGGAATGGGCCTGATTGTCGGCTTCTGCTTGGCGCCGGTTGCGATTAGCGCGAACCGGCGCCGCACGGTGCGATTGCGGTTGACGTCTCGGCGGGAGCGGTCGCGAGCCCGACCGCCTGCCGAGGCGACATCATCATGGAGACCAGCTGATGCTCCGCGAAAGGGCATAGCGAGCCTGGCGTCTTGGGGACGGTAAATGACCATTACTCCAAAGAGGGATCGTCTCTCTCCCCCGCTAATGCTGGCCTTTCGCTTGGCTCATGAAGCTCGCGATGCGCGCAAGAAGCTCAATTTGCGCGATGAATCCGGTGAACGGGTCATTGCCGGGCGGCGTAGCGCAGGCCGCTTTCCGATCTCGGAAACGCTGTTGCGGCGGGAGGTCTCTCATGACCTTGAAACACTTCTCAATACCATTGCTCTGGAATCGACCCTGGATCTGAGCGACCGGGATTGCGTCCGGACATCGATCCTGAACTACGGCTTCCCCGATATCGCCCACCGCTCGATCGACGAGGTTACGGACGACGAACTCACCGACGCGTTGCGCGAGACGCTAGCGACCTACGAGCCCAGACTGGATCGCAAGACGATCCGGGTTCGTCGCGACGGCTCGGTCGGTCCTGAGCAGCTGAAGCTGCGCTTCATCGTTCACGCCGACCTCAAAGCTGAGCCGCTCAACGTCCCCGTGGAATTTGTCGCCGACGTCGACCTCGACAGCGGCGACATCCAGATCAATCGACTTTAGCATGAATCGCGAATTCCTCGATTTCTACAATCGTGAACTGTCATTGCTGTACGAGCAGGCGGGAGATTTCGCCGAAGAATATCCAGGTATCGCAGAGCGCCTCGGCGGCCTGATCCGGGACCGCTCGGACCCGATGATCACGGGACTGCTGGAAGGCGCTGCGTTTCTTGCCGCCCGCGTTCAGCTCAAGCTCAAGCACGAGTTCCCGGAATTCACTGCAAACCTGCTCGAGCAACTGGTACCGAACTATCTTGCGCCGACACCTTCGGCCATGCTGGTCACCGCCCGGCCACCCTATGCCGACCCGGCGCTGCGCGACGGCAGGAAGATCGCGCGCGGCGCCTATTTCGACGCGACCTATCGCGAGAGAGAACGAAGTCTTTCCTGCCGGTTTCGACTTTGCCGCGACATCGTGCTCTGGCCATTTGACGTCACAAGCGCCGAGTATTTCTCGACGGCGGGCGCTCTGCAGGCGCTCGGTATCCCGGTCGGCAGTGATGTCATCGCGGGGCTGAGGCTATCGTTGACCCATCGTAGTGCGGCCCGGCTCGACGAGGAGCCGCCGGACGCAGAGGCCCGGACCAAGCCGGAAACCTGGTTCGCAGGCTGCCGCGTGAGCGAGCTTCCGATCTACCTGTCCGGTGCGGAATCCGACGCCATCGCGCTTTACGAGCAATTGATCTCGAATTGCAGGGGGGTCTACTTCCGGCATCTCGACGACTTCGGCGATCCGGTGGTGACTCGTGCCCCCCATGACAGCGTGCAGCAAATTGGCTTCGACGAGAACGAGTCTCTGTTTCCTAACGACAACCGGATCTTTCGTGGCTCGGAGCTGCTGCGTGAATATTTCATGTTTCCACGCAAGTTCCTCGGCATTAACCTCACCGGACTTCGCAGCGTGATGTCACGGCTGCGCAGCAAATCGATCGATATTGTCTTCGCATTCGATGAACATAATTCACGGTTGGCCGCCTCGGTGCGCCCCGAGACGTTCAGGCTCTATACCGCGCCGGCGATCAATCTGTTCGAGAAGACGAGTGATCGCATTCCGGTCAAGTCGAATACGCACGAGTACCATGTGGTGCCAGATCGCAGCCGCTATCTGGAATACGAACCGCACCAAGTGCTCGAAGTCTACGCGCACCTGCCGGCAGAGAAGGATAAGCGGCCCGTGCGCCCGCTATATTCGGCCGCCGTCGACCGGACCAGCGGGTCGGTCGACGGGCTTTATTTTACCGTCCGCCGCTTACCTCGGCGCCGCACAGTGGAAGAAAAGACATACGGTTCTTCCTCCGACTACACCGGGACGGACATGTTCCTGTCACTGCTCGAGCCCGGTGAATTGAGCGGCAAAGGCTCTGTCGCCGAACTGAGCGTTCGGGCTCTCTGCTCCAATCGCCATCTCACGGAGCACTTGCCGGTCGGCCAGGGCGGCGCCGATTTTCGCCTGCTGGACGACACATCCCTTGATCTGATGTGCGTCGCCGGTCCCACGCCGCCGCGCGAGCCGGTGGTAGCCCAATTGCGCAGCCGCAGCGAAATCGCCAACAGCGGGATTGTCAGCTGGCGGCTGATCAACATGCTCAGCCTCAACTATCTTGGCCTCGTCGAACGCGGTGGCGGCAAGAACGCCGCAGCGCTGCGCGAGATGCTGTCCTTGTTCGCCGACCAATTCGACGACGCCACGGAACGCAAGATCCGCGGCGTGCGCAGCATAGAAAGCCGCCCCGTGGTGCGGCGCGTGCGTGAGCGCACTGGCAGCGGCGCAGCACGGGGCCTGGAGATTACCGTCACGCTCGACGAGAAAGCATTTGAGGGCAGCGGCGTATTTTTGCTCGGGGCGGTGCTGGAACGCTTCTTCGCCGACTATTCCGGCTTCAACACCTTCACCCAGACGGTCATCTCGACGCCGGAGCGCGGCGAGATCATGCGATGGCCGCCGCGCATGGGCACGCGGAGACCGCTATGACGCTGATCGACCAGATGAAGGCCGAGCCATGGCGTTTCGATTTCTTCCATACGTTACGCCAGTTCGAGCGCGCCAACCCGGATCGACCGCGGATCGGTGACAGTGCCGCGCGCCGCGACGAATATATCGAACTCGGCCAAGTGCCTTATCTGGAGTTCCCCGCCTCGAACCTCGCGGCAGTGGACGACCAGAGTGGCCGGCTCAGGATACTCGTCAAATTTCTCGGCCTCCTGGGCCCGCAGGGCGCCCTGCCCATTGCCACCACCGATGAAAGTCTCAGCTGGTGGCTGATGCGTGATGACGCCTTCCCGCGCTTTCTCGATCTCCTCAACGGACGCTTCCTGCAACTCTTCTTTCGTGCCTGGGCCGATGCGCGCCCGATCGCGCAGCATGACCGCCCCGCGGAGGATCGCTTCATCGCCTATGTCGGCTCCTTCGCCGGCTTGGGCTCCGCTGTTTTCGCCGATCGCGATACGGTACCTGACATGGCGAAGCTCAGCTTCGCTGGACTGGTCGCGCCCAGGGCGAAGTGTGCATCACGGTTGACTCGGTTCCTGCAAGGACTGTTCGAGGTCAAAGTCGAGATCGACGAATTCGTCGGCACCTGGCTCTCATTCGACCCAAGTCACTGCAGCCGGCTCGGCGGAACGCATGCGAGGCTCGGTCAGGACGCCCTTCTGGGTTCGCGCGTGTTCAGCGTCGAGGACAAGATCAGAGTTCGGGTCTTTGTCAGAACATTTGCTCAGTACGAACAATTCCTGCCGACCGAAACACCCAACCTGTCGGAGCCACTGGCCGACGCCGTTTTCTTCTATATCGGCGACGAATTGGAATGGGAGGTCGAGCTCGCCATTCCTGCGGGAGAGGTTGTACCGGTCAGGCTCGGACAAAGTGGTCGACTTGGATGGACCTCCTGGGTCTCACCGAACTGGGCTTCCACGGAAGAATATCGCCGCGATGCCCGCTTTCAGCTCGGCGAGCGATTGAGAGCCCGCCGGAGCGCCGCAGCCAATGCCGCGGCGATTTGAACCTATCCATCGCGCTGATCGCCTAATGCTATGGAATTTGAAGCAATTTCCGCATGATGGCGAGCATCCGCGGAGGAATTGAGCAGGAGGAGCCGCCGTGACCGACATCAGCATTGAAGCTGTAACGGGCAAGCTGAACCGGGCCGGCTATGATGCCTTCATACAGGCCCTGCGCCACGCAAAGAGCGCCGGCAATCGCAACGTCGAGCTTGCGCACTGGCTGTTTCATATTCTGCAGCAGGAGCGCAACGATCTCAGCCTCTCGGTCGATCACTACAAGCTCGACCGCGCGCGCTTATTGTCCGACCTTGCCGGCGTGATCAGCGGCTTTTCTAAGAACGAGACCGACATGCCGGGCGTCGCGAATTCGGTCATCGATCTGCTCGATCGCGGCTGGCACTATGCCACGCTCTTCTTTGGCGAGACTCAAATCCGCACCGGTCATCTGCTTGTGGCAGGCCTGAAATCGAACGATATTCGTCGCACGCTGAACAACCTCTCGCGGGAATTTGCCAAGGTCAACGTCGACGCACTGGCGGCGGAACGCCGCGCTGTCTGGACCGGCTCCGACGAGGAGACCATGCGGCCGATGGACGGTTCGGGCCTGGTTGGCGCCGGCACGGAAGGCGCGGCCCAAGCGGGTCGGAAGGGCACGACGCCGCTCGACCGGTTCTCCCAGGACCTCACCGCCAAGGCCAAATCGGGCGAAATGGATCCGATCCTTGGCCGGGACGAAGAAATCCGCCAACTGATCGACGTGTTGATGCGTCGGCGGCAGAACAATCCAATTCTCACCGGCGAGGCTGGCGTCGGCAAGACCGCAGTTGTCGAAGGCTTCGCGCAGCGCATTGCCGCGGGCGACGTGCCGCCACCGCTACGCAATGTAAGGCTCTGCGCACTCGACATCGGCCTGATGCAAGCCGGCGCCTCCATGAAGGGCGAGTTCGAGCAGCGTTTGCGGTCGGTGATTGACGAGGTGCAGAGCTCACCTACCCCCATCATCATGTTCATCGATGAGGCCCACACACTGATCGGCGCCGGCGGCGCGGCCGGCACCGGCGATGCGGCCAATCTCCTGAAACCTCCCCTCGCTCGTGGCACGCTGCGCACAATCGCCGCCACCACATGGGCGGAATATCGCCAGTACATCGAGAAGGATCCCGCGCTCACCCGGCGCTTCCAGCCAATCCAGATCGACGAACCTGATGTGGAGACCTGCTGCATCATGCTGCGCGGACTTCTCGGTCCGATGGAAAAGCACCACGGTGTTCGCATTTCGGATGCTGCGATCGTCGCAGCGGTCAACCTGTCCCACCGCTACATTCCTTCGCGGCAGTTGCCGGACAAGGCGGTCAGCCTGCTTGACACCGCCTCGGCACGCGTGGCCATCAGCCAGAGCGCGACGCCGGCCCTGATCGAGGATGCACGCGTTGCGATTGCCGCTCGTGAAGCTGAGAGATCAGCACTCGTCAGCGACAGCGACCTTGGGGTAGATGACAACGAGCGCATTGTCGCGATCGCCAACGACATCGCCGCACTGAAAGACAAGCTGACGAACCTCGATGCCGATTGGGCGGTCGAGCAGGAGCTCTTCAAGGACATCCGCAGCATTCGTGAAATCCTGTCCGGGCCCAAGGAAGGCGAAGATCCGGCTGCCAGGCGCGCGGAGCTGCGCAGCAAGTTCGACACACTTGAGACTATCAATCCGGAAAAGCGAATGGTCTATGCCCATGTAGATCAGCAGTCGGTGGCGTCCGTTGTCTCTGATTGGACCGGCATCCCGGTCGGCCGGATGATGCGCGACGAGATCGAAACCGTGCTGAAGCTACCGGAGATCCTCAACCGCCGCGTCGTCGGCCAGTCCCATGGGCTGACGATGATCGCCAAGCGAATTGAGACCAGCCGCGCCAAGCTGGACAACCCGTCGAAACCGATCGGCGTGTTCATGCTGGCTGGCCCGTCCGGTGTGGGCAAGACCGAAACCGCCCTGGCGCTTGCCGAGACTCTTTATGGCGGCGAGCAAAACATGATTACGATCAACATGTCAGAGTTCCAGGAAGCGCACACCGTCTCGACCTTGAAAGGCGCACCTCCCGGCTATGTCGGCTATGGCGAAGGTGGGCGCCTCACCGAGGCCGTCCGGCGCAAGCCCTATAGCGTCATTCTGCTCGACGAGGTGGAGAAAGCTCATCCCGACGTCCATGAAATCTTCTTTCAGGTATTCGACAAAGGAACCATGGAGGACGGCAATGGGCGGCGGATCGACTTCAAGAACACTTTGATCATCCTTACCACAAACGTCGGCACCGATCTGATCATGGGCCTATCACGCGATCCAAAGTATCGCGACGAGCCGGAAGAGCTCGCCAGGATGTTAAGGCCGGAGTTGCTGAAGGTGTTCCCAGCGGCGCTGCTCGGACGCATCGTCTCGATACCGTACTTCCCGCTGTCGGACGAGATGCTGTCCGGGATCGTGCGTTTGCAACTCGACCGCATCGGACGGCGCCTTCGCGACAATCATAACGCGACCTTCGGTTATGACGACGCGGTCGTCGAGCACATTGTGTCGCGTTGCAACGACCCGGACTCCGGTGGGCGAATGATTGACAACATCATCACCAACACCCTGCTCCCCGAGCTGTCGCGCGAATTCCTCAGCAAGTCGCTCGCCAAGGAAGAGGTGAAGGAAGCACGCGTCTCGATCGAGAACGACAAGTTCGCATATTCGTGGAATTGAGCACGATGAACATTCAAGCCGAGCATCGTCACCCGAACATCGGTCCAACGCCATACGACGAGGTCTACTACCCGGGCCATGTTTATGGGCTTACTCATCCCAACCATCTTGCTACCATGGCCGCCGTTTACGGCATGCAGCCGGCGCCGGTCGAGCGTTGCCGGGTGCTGGAGCTTGGCTGCGGCGTCGGCGGCAACCTGTTGCCGATGGCCTTTCAATACCCGAACAGCGAATTCGTCGGTGTCGACCTGAGCGGCGTGACGATCGAGCGCGGCCAGCAAAATGTCGCTACATTGGGCCTGGAGAACATCAAGCTTCTCCACTGCGACATCATGAATGTCGATGCAAGCTTCGGACGGTTCGACTACATCATCGCGCACGGCGTTTATTCCTGGGTGCCACCGGCAGTGCGCGAGAAGATGATGATGGTCTTCAAGCAGAACCTGGCTCCGCGCGGGGTCTGCTACGTCAGCTACAACGCGCACCCATTCTCGCATCTTCGCGACATGGTCCGCGACATGATGCGGTATCACACCCGCCGCCTCACCGGCATGGAGGAGAAGGTAGGACAGGCCCGCGCGATCCTGAAGTTCCTGAGCGACGGCTCCAAGGCCGACTCGGTGCACGGCGCGGTTATGCGCGACCAGTACAACCGCGTCCTCAAGTCGCCCGACGAGCTTTTATTTCACGACGATCTCGATGATGGCGCCGAGGCCTTCCTGCTGCATGAGGTCGCCGAAGACGCAAGCCGCCATGGCCTGCAATACCTGGGCGACGCTGATTTTTCACGACGCTATCTTGCCGGCTATTCCGAGGAGGTTCGCGCAGCGCTGCAGCGCTTCCCGGAAAGCGAGTTCATGGCGCGCGATCAATATCAGGACTTCATCGACGGCAATGGTTTTCGGCGCACCTTGCTCTGCCACAACAGCATTTCGCTATCCCGCCAGATCGACCTCGATTTCGTTACCCGGTTCCATTTGCTGAGCACGACCAACCCGGTCCATTCCGACTCCTGCGTGACAGACGATTCCGCGATGGAATTCGAGAACCAGGACGGCAGCAGGGTCACGCTAATCATTCCGCTCTTGAAGGCCGCGTATCTATGTCTCGGCCGAGCTTGGCCGCGGGCATTATCATTCGACGAGCTGCTCGATGGCGCCCGCGCGCTGCTGGGCAACCGGCAGGCATATGATGACCAAAAGGTGTTGACTGAGGCGATGTTCATCCTGGCTTGCAGCGGCGAGGTTTCGTTCCTGCTGTCGCGTCCCTTTTTGTTGAAGGAAGCTACGGAGCATCCGCAGGCCAGCCTGCTCGCGCGAAGACAAGCGCAAACAGGTCCGCTGGTCACCAATCTCCTCCACCAAACAGTGCAGTTGGAGGACGACCGGACCAGGGATTTCCTGCAATTGCTCGACGGTGCGCGGACCATCGACCAGATCACGGCCGAAATGACCGAAAAATTCGGCCCTACCATTCGGATAGGCCAGAAGGATGGAGCCGGGCAGCCAGCCGAGCCGTTACTGCTGTCAATGCGAGAAAGCGTTCAACGCTCGCTTGCGATGGTCGGCAAGCTGGGCCTGCTGGTCGCGTGACGCGCTCAAGTGCACGGCTCCGTTGGCGATGAACGGCAGGAGTTGGAAGCTCCTGCTGTTTCCTGAAACGGATGCGGTCCCCGGCACTCTAGCCGTCGTGGGTATATTGCTGGCCGAGGAGCCATCCCGTGAGAATACCGCCAGGGCCGCTGGTATAGACCGGATCAAAGCCAACACCTGCGCGCAGCATTTTCCATTCATGCTCCCCGACCCAGGGAATCCCGGGATCGCCCTTCTGATACTGGGACAGCAGTGTTCGGGCGACTTCTGCGGCATTGGCGTAGATCGGCCCGTTGGCCCAGCGAGGGCGAGGGCAGGCCAGTCATGCGGCAATAGAGCGCCGTGCAGACATAGGCAGACGCCTCTTCCGCATTGGCATCAAGGCCGGTACGCAACAGATCGTATGCCGCGTGCAGGCTCTCGTGGACGATATAGGCTGCGTCCAGCCGGCCCGTCGCCGACACGACCTCAAGCGTATTAGCCGCAACCGCTGTGCCGTCGGCTCGGGTTCGCGCGACATCGTTATATTGCGCAGCAACACCCGCTGCGAGATCGGTCGGAACCGCGACTGTGACCTGCCCCAACCGGATCGCCCGGGCAACGTGATGAAACGTTTGCGGCGCAATCGTCACGTGGCTGCCGCGGATCGGAAACCGGAAGCGCATGCGTGCGACCGCCGGGCCATTGAGCACGTCTAATACCCTGCTCCGCAGTGACATTGATCGTCCTCACTGTTCACACTACCCCACGGATGGTGGTCGCCGTTTCCGATCGGCAGGTTCAAACACTGCGCTGGCGCGACATGACTTCGCATGACCTGGGCCGGGCGCCAGCTTCATCGAATGCGCCGGCATTGAACCCGAACCCGTTCGGGCGAGACTAATCTGAGGCGAGGATTGCCGCGGAAGGCGCCCCATGACGACGACCGATCCGACGACGACCGACACTTACCGGAAGATCGCGGCACGGCTGACCATGTTTCGGCCGCAGATCGATTTGACAAAGTATTTTGCGGGGCCCAACCCGGATGTGCGGCTCTACGACGAAAAGCCCTACATCCGACACCAACTCGAGAAGTATGGTGTCGCGGCTGCGACGAACACACTCGATGGCGTCACCTTCCTGCCGAAGCACTGGCGAGATCTGACCAAGAAGCTGCGTATCGCCAAGACGCCGGAAGGATTCGACGCCTTCGCCGAAGGCCAAAGTGCCGAGAAGCCATCGCACTGGGCTCTTGACCTGTCGATGGCCGCCACAATCGGCAAGGGATTTCGGGAGATCTGGCGTCCAAAGCTCTCCGACAGGCCACTCTCAACGCGCGATCTTCCGGGGCGGCACGGTTTCGGGCTTGGACGCGATCGCGGACAGTGGGGCGACGCCTACAGCTCGCAATTCGGCAAGGACCCGCAGCCACAAGACATCACTTCGCTACATTTCGCGGTGGCACCCGATCGGGTAAACGTTCACATCGACGAAACGGGCTTCGCGTTCGAGGGTGTAGGTGGTGCACTGACGGTGGGCCCAAACTTTTTGCATCACGCCGGCAATGAACTGTTCTGGAAGAGCAACAAGCATATACCGCAATGGGCGGCAGAGCATATCGACCTGATTCTGCCGAACAGCGCGAACGACTTTTCGCGCCTGGGCATTTCGGTCGACATGTACCAGCGCAAAGATTTGCGTGTCACGGTCACCGGCTCCTGCGGAATTTTCGGCGGTTTCGAGTGCTCGGGAACCGTGAGCATCAGCGGAACGCATGATCTGCTCGGTTCGAGCTCAAAGGGCCGGCGCTAAAGCGGATATTGCTCATTCGACATTGCTCCTTGTCTACGCCTTCATGCTACGAATGAGGCTCCTCGATTTGCCACTGCCAGTTCGCGCATCGAATGAATGGAACCATCGAACCGACTCGAGGTAGTGGCGACCAATAGATATTGGTGGCGAGAACGCATAGTTCCGCAGGAATCAGCAGGGGAGGCTTTACATTGCCGAACCAGGAAAGGCCCTTGAAGCCTGTCGTCGAAAGCTATGTACCGCCAGCAGGAATCCGGCATGCCGTGACGGCGGGCGAGACTTGGATATCCCTCGCCAAGCGGATCGGCATCGATCCCTGGGACCTCATCGAGTTCAACTTTCCGGGCATCAAGCTCGTCAAACAGCGCGATTTCCAACAAGCCACACGACAGGTGAACTGGTACCTGGCCGAGTATGTAGGCTGCCGCACGATGTCGCGCGACCGCCAGAATTTTGCGTTCTCTTCCGGTACGACCGGCGGGAAAGGTGGGTGGCGAGGGGGATTCATCTATCTGCCGCCAGGTACGCCGCCTCCCCCGCCGATTGCGCCCACTCCACCGGTTGCGCCCACCCCAGCGGCTCCGACCCCGCCGGCATGTGAAGGAAGCCGACCGGACTTCGCGCGCGTGCTGGACGTCAGCGAGCGGAATTTCGCGCGCAACGTCTTTGGCCCGACGCTGCCGCCGTGGGAGACAATTGCGATTACCAATGGCCTGGGAGCAGGCGGAAGACCGTGGACGAACGATGGGCCGTTCTTTAGGGGAAGCAATCCCATGGTGCCAAGCATGCGGTATGCCATCAATCTTGGCAATGTCGCGTTCAGTAACATGGCATCGCCTAACCCCACCTTCGGCCTCTTGTGCGACGACTTCGGTCGCATCTGCGACCTCTTCGTGCACGAAATGACCCACGTGTGGCAGGCGTTCAACGATTCAAACTGGACGATGGCGCGCTCCTTCTGGGCGCAGACAGTCGGTGCCGGCTACGAGTACACGCCGGGCGATACCTGGGACTCATACAACGTCGAGCAACAGGCACACATCGTTGAAGATTGGCACAAGTACAAGATCAGTTATCCGATGCTTGCCGAGGAACGCTATCCGTACGTCCGACTCGTGATCCGCTCTGGACGCCTCACTTTTCCTCGCGGGCTGGATTTGGTGACGTTGAAAAAGGATCTTCAAGATCTGCGCGCAAGGCACCTGGACTAGAAATCTCGGTCACTTCTTGCACCACAAACGAAACATGCCCGGGAGTGGACACCATAGCCGATGTGGTATTTTGCTTTCCATTGGCATGGAAAGCTTGTCCTTGGACAAGCAACTCGTCACCAACTTCAACGCATGGTGAGAGCACTCGTTCTCGGCATCCCTTCAGCAGGTTGAGGCTGCGGTCAGCGCCGGCAGTTCGTTGAATGCCGAACGCCTGTTTAAGAGCCTGCGCTATCTGCGACAATGTCGGCTTGCCTGCGCTGCGGTTGAGAGCCAGAACCGGGCTTGCCGCATCCCCAAAAACTGCGCTGGCACCGCGTGAGGTTCCGCCTACGAAATTGAACCGTCATCAATCGAGCGGGGACTAACCTTTCAGCGCGGCTGGGTCTGACCGCAAGTGAGAAAAGGCCGCGAATCCGCCAGCAGCCGAATACCTCATATGGAACGTCTCCATGTCCGACACCCATACACGCGACCCCTCGTGGAAAACCGATTTGATCTGGCACTATTTCCACGCCGTCAGTACGGCGGCCAAGGTGCCCACCTATCGCAAGTTCTACAGCAACCAAGACCCGAGCGACGAATTGGACAACCGCCATCGCGTCTATGAAATGCTGGTGGATGAGCCGCTGCACACCCATCCCACGCTGTCGACGACCTCGACGGACGAGTCGATGGAAAACTACAAGAAGAGCAAGCTGCCATGGAACCAGAACAATGGCGGCTTCCTCAAAGCGGTGAACAATGAATATTGGTGCGGTTCGATCCTCAAGATCGTGTTCGTCCGCTACATGGGCTGGAAAATTGGCCGAACCGACGGCGCGCGACCAAGTGAGCGTGGGAAGGGATCCCAGCAAAGCGGTGGATTGGACAATCAAGAATCTCGAAAACAAGATGCCGGTACGGGCGTCCCTCGGCGGCGCCCATTATGTCGGCATCGTCGGCCACCGCACTACGGGGGCCGACAACAAGGTCACCGAGTTTCTGTGCCTCGATCCATGGGCCTATGGCATCGACGGCGGCAATCAGGCCATGAAATATGCCGGTACGTCGACCGCCTTTCTCGGGATCAGCAAACGCGACGGCGCGACATGGACCTATAGCAACAAGGCCGTCGCCTTCGTCGAACGGCCATCGTAGGAAATTATGGCAGCGAGTTGCCATCATGCTCGCTCGGTGCCGAGCTGTTTTAGTCGTCTACGAAATAGGATGTTTCTGAAACCCCACCAAGTGCCGATTGATCTCAGTACTAAAAGCTGGGACAACTGGTAAGTCTGTCGAGAAACACAATTGGTCCTATCCTGAAGAGGCGCTCGAGGGTCGCTTCAAAAGGACCATTTCAAAAATCAACTGTGATCAGTTCACGGCGCATGAAATCGAATACATCGCGCTGATCCAGCGGTATCGTATCGCCAAAGATCTTGTCCGCGAAGCCCGCGAAAACCCGGCAAGCGCGCGCCGCAAAATGCATCTGGTCGTGCGTCTCCCGGATGATCTCGTGGTCCGAGTTCTACATGATCGCCATGCGCTCAGTCTGCGCATCGAGCAGACCGGCGCTCGCCCCTCTGGAGAGCCTTCGTTCCTGCTCTAACCGATCGGAATAGCTGGCGAGAGCGCTCATTTCTCCGGAGGACGCAGCGGGCCGTCCGCCCACTTGCGCGCTGCAGGATCACGCAGCGGGTCGTCGTCGCATTTGGCGCAGACGTAGCGCAGCCGTCCCTCCGCTGCTTCGTCCGGCAAACCCTTCATTGGCCTGCCACAGCCAGGGCAAGACTTTCGGACCGCATAGCGCCGTGCCATCATTGTTTTATTTTCCCCGCAAGGGCACTCTAGTCCCGCAATGATGGCGAACTCAACCGGATCGCGGAAACTTGTCCAGCTGGGGGACCTTAAATGCGTCTGCGCCGGCCGCCCGGTCCGGATCCTCGGAATTCGCTGCCAGCATGCGCGTGTGCTTCGACGAGACGACGAAAACTAGCCTCGGAGCGCAGGGTCGGTCGCTGTCGTCGCACTCATGGCGCGACCAGTTTCTTCCGGATCGCATAGCGAACAAGCTCCGCCGTCGATGACATCCCGAGCTTGCGCATCGCCGCGGCACGATGGGTCTCGATGGTTTTCACACTCAATTTCAAGATGGCGCTGATCGATTTGTTCGTATGCCCCTCCGCAATGAGCTGGACCACGCTCTGTTCCCGCGAGGTGAGCAGTACGCCCGACTTGTTCTGCTTGTTGAGCTGGAAGTCCCGCAGAAGCTTTTCCAGCAACACGCCAGTGAAGTACGGCCTGCGATCAAGCAGGGCGTCTATCGCGGATATCAGGTGCTCTCGGGCATCAGACTTGAACAGGAAGCCGCGAACGCCGGCCAGAATGGCCTCCGTCAACAGTTCCTCGCTGTCATGCATCGTCAGGATCAACACCTCGGTTCGCGTGTGCATAGCGCTGAGGCGGCGACTCACTTCGAGTCCATTCATGAACGGCATCGAGTAATCGGCGATCAGGACGTCCGCACGCGTTTCGATCGCCAAAGCCAGGGCCTGCTCGCCGTCGCAAGCCTCGCCGCCGACGACCCAATCGGAGCGCATTTGGACGATCGCGCGCAGCCCCGACCGTACAACCTCATGATCATCGGCAATGACGATGCGCTTCACGACGGCGCTCCCGTATGTCGACCCAGAACCTATCGGGCAATCAACGGAGATGACTGGCAGCCAAGTCGGCTGACTGTATCGACCCTCTTCCGGAAAGTTATCCCACAAAACCCTGAGATCGGGTCGCGGATGTCCCGATCGCCGGAATGCTCCATCACTCGTCGACCAGTTTGGCTCTAACCGCGTATCGGACCAGACCGGCTGTCGAGTTCACATCGAGCTTCCGCATCGCGGCGGCCCGGTGAGCTTCCGTGGTCTTCACACTGAGGTTCAAGATGGCACTGATGCCCTTGTTGCTATATCCGTCGGCAACGAGCTTGACGACCAGTTGCTCGCGGGGCGTCAGCCTCGCCTCATCGAGCGGTGCGCGATCCATATGGTCAACCCCGCTTCCAACGCCGAACGACTTGTGAACCAGGAGTGAATCGACAGCCGCAAGCAGCAGCTTGTTCGCCTCCGACTTCGACAAGAAGGCCCGCGCGCCGGCCTGATAGGCCTGCTGCGCCAGCAAGCTAGAGCTGTGAACGGTAAAGATCAGGACCTCGGTGGGGAGCGAGCACTCCCTGATCCGCCGGGTCACCTCAACTCCGGTCATGCGCGGCATGGAGAAATCCAGAATGGCGACATGCGGCCTGCTCTCGATCGCGGCGGCAACTGCCTTTCTGCCGTCGCTCACCTCCGCCACGACCTCCCAATCGGCACGTTGCCCAAGCACCGCTCGGATACCTGAACGGACAGCCTCATGATCATCGGCGATCAGGATACGTTTCATGCAAGGTGCTCCTGCTTCGATCGCCGCCGCTTCGAGTACCGCAAGCCGATGGCCATATCGGAGCGCGACGGTCGCCCGACGGATCTCGTCCTTGGAGATGCGCGTCGGCTCTCATGACTGCAACAACAAGCGCCGCTTGTGCCGCTTCGCCTCGTTGCGAACCGGGATAACCGCGTACAACGTGGTCCCGGAGCTTTCCGGATCGGATCGAATCTCGAGGCTGCCGCCAAGGCGCGCGAGCCTCTCTCTCATGGCGGGAATGCCGACACCCATCGACGTCGTTCCGCCGCCTCGTTCAGCGCGGTGAGCCGCGAAGCCGCGTCCATTGTCGCTGATGGTCAGTCGAAACTGCCCGCGGGTGGCCTGGACGAGGATTTTGACCTCCGTCGCGCTCGCGTGCCGGAATATGTTCGCGAGTCCTTCCTGAACGATCCGCAGCAACGCCCTTTGGCTGTCGTATGACAGCCCGTCCACTCCAGCGTCGACGACGCTCCGGGCGCGCAAGGCGGTGCGCGCAGCAAAGCCGCGGACGTAGCACTCGATCGTCGCTTTCAGTCCCTCTTCCATCACGTCCTGTGGATGCAACAAATACGTAAGCGAGCGGATATCCCTCAGAGCCCGGTCGATCGATGCATCAACGTCGTCGCAAAGCCTATCGATGCCGTTTGCTCTGCCGACGCAGGCGCGGATTCGCATCAACCCAAGACTTGCCGCGACCAAATATTGACAGGTCGAATCATGAAGTTCCGAGGCAATCCGCTGCTGAATACCCTCCTGTATGGAAGCCAAATCGCGACCGGTTGGGTCATCCGGCTGTTCTTCAGAAGACTCAAGAACGCTCATCCGGTGTCGACCGAGGCGCTTCGCGGTTCCATGTGGCTTCAACAGGCTCGCAGGAAGGCTGCACGGCTTCATTGGACGCATCCAGCTTTTAAGTCCGTCCTGGACATCGACTGTCGCCAATCGACGACCTAGATAATTACCCGTTCAACATGTCCCATGAGGGCCGCAATTCGACGCGCACCCCTAAGGGAATGACGTGCACTATCATACCTCCTGGTTTTCCATACAACCAAGGGGTTAATTCATAATACTTCAAAACCTGCGCATGACTGACATGAGTTTTCGTCCGGTATATGCAGTTTGTGCCAATCGCTGGAACCAACGCGATAAAATGAGACAATGACTGCTAAAATTCCTCGTCGCGCATCCGGACACGACCGAACGTCACCTTACGGTCCAGACCATCAGGGACGAGCTTTATGGAAATGCAGGGTGGCGTCGTTTCTGGCACATCGCTAGATGCCCGAACTATCGCACGACGACGTCCTATCGACCGCTATCTTTGGCTGAGCCCGACTTCTTCTTCGTCCGAGAGACCGGAGGAGTTTGCGGGGCCGGTACTATCACCAGTGGATGAGCGGGAACTCGCAGGCGATTCTGCCCGATGTCATCCCGGAGCGCGTCGGTATCCATGCGCTGGCTCCGCTCGACGGAGTCACGGGGGTCCGCCAACGCGGCGGTTGCCGCCGTCATTCCGAAAACCGTCCACAGCAGGACGAAGAGTCGTCTCGTTGACATTTCGTATTCTTTCTCAGAAGGCGAAGTCGAGCCGCGGACCGATCCGAAGATCCCTGTAGTGCCGGATCGGAACGTTGGACGTCCGGGCCTCGTACAGCACCGTGGTCGTGAGCGACAGATTGCTCGCGAAATTATACTTCAGACCGATATCCGCCGAATAGAGCTGGTCCTGCCGTCCTGAATTCAATCCATCGGTAAACCAATAGGCTTCGAACAGAGGCGTGCTCACGACCGACCATTTGGGGTCGAGCTGCACTTCGATTCCGAGAACGGCATCGAAGCGCCAGCGGCGCGCTTCCGCGAGATCGGAAAACCGGTAGGTCAGCAGCAACAATGGGGACAGGGTGACGTTGTTGATGCGAAAGTCGCGGGCCACCGATCCCATCACGTCGTTCGAGGTAAACGCGAGGCCGCGGTAGACGCCGTCGAAGTCGTAACGATTTTCGTAGATCGCCGAGAACCGCCAGCCATTCCAGTTCTCGGTCAATCGTCCTCCCAAGCGGGCGATTGCGGCATTCCCGTCCTTCTCCGTTGCGAATGCCTCATACTGCGCGCGGGCATAGAGGCGATAGGACAGTTCGTTCGTCAGGTATCCGTCCAGTCTGGCGCTGATATCGGGCTCGTAATAACCATCCGACTTGCGGGCGTCGCGCGTGAACAGAGCGTTGTCGGTAAACATCGACGACACGGAACCGACCACACTCCACGAAGGCAGCGGCAGTGCCGGCGGATCCGCCCTGAACTCTTTCAGGTCAACGTCCGCGGCCATTGCAGCAGTGGCACCCAAGGCTCCAACCAGCTGCAGAAGAACTCCAGATACACGCATCTGAACCTCGAGACTGTCGGCCCCGCCTTCCCCAACGACGCGACCATAGGCCCCGCAGTAGTTGTGTCAAGCGACGCCGACAACGCACGACTCTTTCGCGGAATGTTGTTACTGCGTGACCACACAATCTCGGATCACACAAGCTCGGAGACCGCCGAAAGAAACGTGCACATCACTTCCTAAACCGCGCCACCGTAGACCGGCGCCGATTCATTCTGGGAGAGGTCCATCTCCGCGCGTCAATGAAGCAAGCCATCCGACTGCCAGACAGATCTCGAGGATGACGATGCCGATGATCAGTGAGCGGCGCCCGGCCTTGAACAGCGCCTGCGCGAGGTCGAGCGTGTGAAACAGCTTCAAGGAAATCGAGAGCCTCATGACGATCCTGCCCATTGCGGGCTCGGGGCCCGTCGATACAAGCTCCTGCATGTGCCGCGTCCGCTGAACGGCCGCGAGGCCGGCCGAGCTTCCCGAACTCACGACCTCCGATGCCTTGGGCTTCGCCCAGGCTTCATCCTGGGTTCACCCGCCGGGGTGCTTCTGCCCTAGTAGTCCACGGCGTCACGGATGATCGGGCACGTCATGCAGTGGCCGCCACCGCGACCACGGCCCAGTTCCGCCCCGACGATGGTGATGACCTCGATACCTTCTTTGCGCAGCAGTGTGTTGGTATAGGTGTTTCGATCGTACGCGTACACCACGCCTGGCGACGCACAGACGAGGTTGGCGCCGCTGTCCCATTGCGTGCGCTCGCGCTGATAATCGCTTCCTCCCGCCTCGACCACACGAAGCTTCTTAAGACCCAGCGCTTCCTCGACGACACTGACGAATGGCTTGTTCTCGGGGTGCAACTCGACGCCACTCGGTTGGTCGCTCGGGCGATAGGAGTAGGCGCGGGTCTGATTGATGAAGTCGGGCGCGGTCAGTACGCAGTCGCGGTCGGCGAAGGTGAACACAGTGTCGAGATGCATGGCTGCGCGGATCTTGGGCATCGCCGCGACGATCACGCGTTCGGCCGCCTTCTTCGCAAACAGCGTCGCCGCGAGTTGGCTGATCGCCTGACGGGATGTACGTTCGCTCATCCCGATCAGCACGACTCCTTTGCCGATCGGCATCACGTCGCCGCCCTCCAGAGTAGCCAGCCCATGGTCGTGCGTGGGGTCGCCCCACCAGACATTGACCTTGCCGGCGAAATCAGGATGGAACTTGTAGATCGCGGTTGTGAGGATCGTTTCCTCGTGTCTGGCCGGCCAATAAAGCGAGTTGAGCGTCACGCCTCCATAGATCCAGCAGGTGGTGTCGCGCGTGTACAGCGTGTTCGGCAGCGGCGGCAGCAGGTACTCGGTGGCACCCGCCGCCTCCTTGACCATCTTGATCGCCTGGCCGCCATGCTCTTCAGGAAAGTCATGAGTCGACAGGCCACCGATCAAGGTTTCCGCAAGCGCGCGATTGTCGAGGCCGGAAAGGTAGCTCCTCAATTCGTCGATGAAGCCGAGCCCGACCTGATTGGGCACGACCTGATTGTCGAGTATCCACTTTTTACCCTCCGGTACCGCCACCGTTTCGGCCAGTAGGTTGTGCATTTCCACCACATCGACGCCCCGGTCGCGCATCTTGGTGACGAAGTCAAAATGGTCACGCTTGGCGTTCTCCACCCAGAGAACATCATCGAACAGCAACTGATCGCAGTTCGACGGCGTGAGCCGCTGATGCGCCCGACCTGGCGAGCACACCATCACCTTCCGGAGCTGACCGACCTCCGAATGAACGCCGAAGGCTGAGGAATTCGCCATTGGTGGCTCCTTTCGTACTGGGGCTAGATGCTGATATAGCCGGTAGCGAGGCCATGGATACCGACGACACATCCGATCACCGCCACCGCGAACAAGACCCATTCGGCCGGCGTGAAGAGCTGTTTGCCCTGCTCTTTCCGCGTGATGTAGTACAGGATCGTGCCGGGGGCGTAGATGATGAAGCCGAGCAGCAGGAACTTCGTCCCGCCGGCGAACAACAGGAATATCGTGTAGATCGTCGCCAGAACCGCAATGATGGTGTCCTTGCGGAGGTCGCGCGGGTCCTTTTCGTAAGTCTCTCTGCGAAAAACCAGCATCAACGCAAAGGCCGCTGACAGAAAGTACGGAATCAACGAGAGGTGGCTGCAGAGCGACAGCGCGAAGGTGAAGGCGTCGTCTGAGAACAGCGTGGCGACGAGCACCACTTGAATCAGCAGCGTGGTCATCAGCAGCGCCGATGACGGCACTTGATTGGCGTTCTCTCGTGCCAGGAACGCCGGCATGTCCAGTTTTTTGGCGGCCACCGAAAGCACCTCGGCAGCCATCATCGTCCACGCCAGATAAGCGCCGAGAACCGAGACGATCACGCCGGCCCCGATCAACACCGCTCCCCAATGGCCGACCGCGGCCTCGAGCACGCCACCGACAGAGGGCTGGCGAAGCTGCGCGATCTCCGCGCGTGGCAGGACGCCGTAGGCCAATATCGACACCGACGCGAACAGCGCCAGCACGCCGAGAAATCCCGTGACGGTAGCGACACCCACGTCCTCGCGCTTCTCCGCGAAGCGCGAATAGTTGCTCGCACCCTCGATGCCCAGGAACACGAAGACGGTCACCAGCATCGTCGCCTTGACCTGCTCGAACAGGTTACCATAGTCGCCCGCCGCGCCGCCCCAGAGGTTGTCCACGAACACGGACGGCTTGAGGAAGAAGATCGACAACACCACGAACAACAGCAGCGGAATGATCTTGGCGACCGTGACGATAGCGTTGATTCCGGCTGCTTCCTTCACGCCGCGCAGCACCAGAAAATGGAATGCCCATATCCCGACCGAGGAGATCAGGACTGCGGTCAAGGTATTGCCCTGGCCCAAAGCGGGAAAGAATGCGCCGAGCGTCGACTTGATCAGGATCCAGTAAGACACGTTGCCGACGCAGGCGCTGGCCCAGTAGCCGAACGCCGAATAAGAAGCCGACATACGGCCCGAATCCCGCCCGCGCATAGGCGTAGACACCGGCATCGAGATCCGGCTTGCGGTTGGCCAACGTCTGAAACACGAAGCAGAGCATCAGCATGCCGGCACCGGCAATGGCCCAGGCGATGAGGGCCCCGTAGATGCCCGTCGCCTGCGCGAAGTTGCGCGGTATCGAGAATACGCCGGCACCGACCATGCCGCCGACCACCATGGCAGTCAGGGTCCGCAGCGGCAATCTTTGGACGTCCTTATTGGTGGTCATTGGAAGCGTCCCGATTATCTGTCGTCACAGATGCACCCATCGCGGAGCGGAAAAACATAGGGTTGACTACCTAGCCGATGACGAGGATTCCCCTATCCGGCTTTGCTTTGCCCCTCTGACGGCTTGCGCAGAGCGGCGCCGCCGGCCCGCTCGGTCGCGCCGAACCACGCGACGTAAATCGTCGGCAAGAAGACGAGCGTAAGGACCGTCGCCACCAGCAAGCCGCCCCATGATCGCGAATGCCATCGGTCCCCAAAACACCGTCGGCGCGATCGGGATCATCCCGAGGACGGTGGATACGGCCGTCAACATGATCGGCCGGAACCGGGAGCTGCTGGCGTCGACTGCGGCGTCCCAGGGCGTCTTGCCAAGGGCGCGTTCCGCGTCGATCTGACCGATCAGGATGACCGCGTTCTTGCTGATCATGCCGAGGAGCGCGAGGACCCCCAGAATGGCGACGAAGCCAAGCGGCCTTCCGGACAACATCAACGCTGCGACGACCCCGATCAGCCCCAGGGGAGCCACGCTCAAGACCATGAACAGTCGAGGGAAGCTTTGGAGCTGCACCATGAGGACTGTGAACATGACCAATAGCATCACCGGCACGACCGCCAGCACGGATGCCTGCGACTTCTGACTTTCCTCCACTGTCCCACCCACCACCACGCTGTACGATCGCGGGAGCGTCTTCCGGAACTTCTCGATCGCCGGCAATAGCGAGGCGACCACGCTTTCCGGCAAGCTGTCACCGGCGATGGCGGCTTGGACCGTCAAGGTCGGAACCCGATCTCGCCTCCAGATGAGCGGAAACTCCTGGTCATACTCGAAGGACGCAAATTGGCTGAGAGGAACCGTTTGTCCGCCCGGCAGTCCCACTTGCAGATTGCGCAGACTGTCCAACGAGACCCTCTGCTCGTCGGTAGCCCGCGCCACCACGTTGACCAGGTAGATATCGTCACGGACCTGGGTGATGGGCGTGCCCGTGATGACGGCGTTCAGGACGGTCGCGGTTGCCTGCGAGCTCAGGCCGAGTTGTCGCGCCTCGTTTTGGTCGACACGGATGCGCACCTGTCGGTCGGGCTCCATCCAATCGAAATTCACCTGCTTGGTGTCCGCACTGGACGCGACGATTTTCCCGACCTGCAGCGCGATCTCGCGCACCCGCTCGACGTCAGGCCCGCTGACCCGATACTGGATCGGCCAACCGACCGGCGGCCCGAGCTCGAGCGGAGATACGAACGCGATGGCCTTGGGAAATTCTTCGGCGAGCAGCTTTTCAAGCTTGGAATGCAGGCGTTCGCGTGCGGCGACATCCTTCGCGATCACGACGGTCTGCGTGAAGAAGTCGTTCGGGAGCTGGACGTTGAGGGGCAGATAGAAGCGGATCGCACCCCGTCCGACGTAGGTGCTCCACCGCGCCACATCGGGGTCGCTCGCGAGCGCCGTATCGAGGCGCTTCGCCGCAGCTTCGCTCGCGTAGATCGAAGCGTTCTGAGGCAGGCTGACATCGACCAG
This sequence comes from Bradyrhizobium sp. LM2.9, assembly GCF_054056555.1. Classification (NCBI taxonomy): domain Bacteria; kingdom Pseudomonadati; phylum Pseudomonadota; class Alphaproteobacteria; order Hyphomicrobiales; family Nitrobacteraceae; genus Bradyrhizobium; species Bradyrhizobium sp. LM2.9. The sequence continues at coordinate 1,184,202 of NZ_JBSRYJ010000002.1, read as the reverse complement.
TAGCTCCGGCCGATCCGACGAGGGAAAGAACTGCCGCGGGATCATCGGCATCGCCAGAACCGAGGCGACGAAGAGCGCCACCGAGATCGTAATGGTCAGCCATTTCGCGCGCATCGCCGATGTTAGGAAACTGCGGTAGATCCGGAAAATCCTGCCCGGGTCGGCTGAGTTGCCTTGCTTGGGCGGGACGAGGATCGCAGCGCCAAGCAGCGGCGTGAAAATGACCGCGACGAACCACGACACCAGCAGCGCGATCGTCACCACCGCGAACAGCGAGAACGTGTATTCGCCGGCCGAGCTTGCCGCAAAGCCGACCGGGATGAATCCCGCGATCGTCACCAGCGTGCCCGCGAGCATCGCCATCGCATGGGTCCGGTAGGCGAAGGTTGCCGCCTCGACCTTGCCGGCGCCCTCCGCCAGTTTGGTGAGGGTCGCGTCGGTCGTCGTCATCGCATCGTCGACCAGCAACGCGAGCGCGATAATCAGCGCGCCGAGCGATATCCGCTGCATGTCGATGCTCAGCAGACCCATGATCGGCAAGACGATCGCCAGCGTGAACGGTATGGCAAGCGCTATGATCAGGCCGGGTCGCACGCCGAGGCTGATGAAACTCACCACCATGATGATGGCGATCGCCTGAAGCAGCGAGACCATGAACTCCCGAATGGCGTGGTTGACCACGACGGGCTGATCCGCGACCACGCTTGGCTCGATCCCGATCGGGAGGTCCGCGGTAATTTGCGCCATCGCCTTCGTGATGTTCGCACCCAGCGCAAGAATATCACCGCCGTCCCGCATGGCGATTGCGAGTCCTATCGCCGGCTTCCCATTGACCCGAAACATCGGGTGGGGCGGGTCCGTGTAACCGCGACGCACCCGCGCGATGTCGCTCAGGCGAAGCATACGTCCGCTCGCGGAAAAATTGATGTCGGCGATGTCCCGTTCCGACTGAAACCCGCCAGATACCCGTATCGAGATGCTGTCGGCGCTCGTCTGTATCGTTCCGGCCGGACGTACGATGTTTTGCGACTGGAGGGCCGCAATAAGGGCGGACCGGTCGACTCCGAGTGCCGCAAGCTCCTTCGTGGAGAACTCGACGAAGATCACCTCGTCCTGTTCGCCCAGGAGCTCGATCTTCGACACGTCGGGCACGAGAAGCAGCCTTGAGCGGATATCTTCGACCCGGTCGCGCAGCTCACGCTGGCTGAAGCCGTCGCTGGTAAAGCCGTAGATAATTCCGAAAGTATCGCCAAATTCGTCGTTGAACCCAGGCCCGATCACTCCGGCGGGTAGCGTATGGCGCATGTCGCCGATCGACTTGCGCACGTGGTACCAGGTGTCTGTGACCTCTCGTGCGCTGGCACTGCCTTTCAGATTCACGAAGACGGTCGAGACGCCTGCCCTGGTAAAACTTCGCAGGAAGTCGAGATGCGGCGTCTCCTGCAGGCGGCGTTCGAGGCGCTCCGTCACCTGCTTCATCGTTTCCTCGACGGACGCGCCCGGCCAAGCGGCCTGAACGACCATGGTCTTGATGATAAAGGCCGGATCTTCGTTGCGACCCAGGCGGAAATAGAACAGCCCACCCGCAACCACCGCGATGATCATCATATAGACAACCAGTGAACCGCTTTTCAGCGCCCAATCGGACAGATTGACCCCGCTCATTGCTCTGATCCGAGAACCCGGACCTTCTGGCCCGGATGAAGCGCCTGCACCCCAGCGGTAACAACGATCTCGCCGGTGTCCAATCCTTGCGAAATCACCGCCTGGGCCTCGTCGAACCGCAGAACGTCCACATTGCGCACCGACACCGTACTGGCGGTTGGATCGACGATCCACACGGCGGGTCGCTGGTTCATCCTCGTCAGGGCTGAGGCCGGAATATCGATCATCGGCCCCGCGCTCGTGCTCACCCGCCCGACGACCGTCGCACCAAGGCGCATCGCCGGCGGTGGGTCGGTCAGGCCGACCCTGACCTCGAAGGTCCTAGTCACGGCGTTGGCCTGCGCGCCAACCTCGCGGATGCGCCCCTTGGCCTTGATGGTCGGATCATCCGCCAGGCTGACCTCGACCTCCGGATCGGCCGAAGCCGATCTGACCAGTTGAGAGGGAACGTCGAAGACGGCATCGCGACCGTCTTGCCGCGCGATCCTCGCGATCATCTGTCCGGCCTGCACCACTTCGCCGGCTCCCTGACCGGTGGCGGTGATCACGCCTGGGGCATCGGCTTTCAGTTCGGTGAAGCCGACGAGGTCATGCGCGGCACTCAGCGCGGCTTCGGCGGCGTCGACTTGCGACCGCGCCGTTTGCTGGGCCTGCGTCGCGGCATCGTAGTTGACCCGTGTGGTCCAACCCTGCGCCAGGAGCGTCTCCTGACGGTCGAAATGATTGCGCGCCTGTGTCAGCTGCCCTTGTGCCGCGGCAAGCGACGCCTGTGCCTGGCGCAGCGCGTTCAACTCGTTCTGGGACTCCAATCGCGCCAGCACCTGACCGGCTTTGACCCGATCGCCGATCCTGGTGTCGTTGTTCAACAGCCGACCCGAGATCCGGAATGCCAGATTGACTTCATCTTCGGCTTCGATCCGTCCGGAGAACGTCAGGGGCGTCGTGAGCTTGCGCTTTTCCACGGTCGTCGTGCGCACTATACGAGGCGCTGGCGTGTCATTCGCTGCCGTTTCCCTCCCGCAGGCTGCCAGCACCGGCGAGAGCGCCGTCAAAATGGCCATAGCTCTGATGCGTCTGAACGAGGAATGGCTGCCGCGCTTGAACATGAGCTCTTCCGTTCCCGGTGTGAAACGTCGCCTGGCAAATCGGCTTTCCGCAGGCCTCGGTCTTCCGACGATCCCCGCCGCCATTTTTGCCGGAAGCGCCGGTCCCGGACATCGGTAAATCTACCCGATGCGTCCGGATGTAATCGCGGTTTGCCCGGGTTCGCGGCTTGGGAGATTCCCGAGACCCGATTAGGCAATCACCCGATATCGCCGCCTACGCCCAGGACACATGATGGAATCGTCCGGCGAAGCACCGGCACGCTGGCGCCGGACGAACGACCTATGATGTATCGCTACGCGCGGTCGCGCCCCAACGCGAATGCTGATCCCTTCAGGTACCCTGTAGCCCGACGATGCGATGTGATGCCGATGGAGGATTTCCAGCATGAGCGGATCCTCAGGACAACGAAACGTGCCGGCGGGCACCATCACCCGAGGGTGGTGGTCGAGCGTTGCTTCGCGTGCGGTCGGGTTCGGCTGCCTCTGGCTCGTGCTCGCTGGCGCTCAGGTCGGAGACGTTCCTGCCGCAGCGGTCGCAATCGCCGCAGCAACCTGGACAAGCTTGTACTTGCTGGAGCCGGGCAGTTCGCGGCGGTCGCTCCCAGCCATTGCCCGTCTGGCGTCGCTTTTCCTGTATCACTCCGTCGTCGCCGGAATAGACGTGGCAGGCCGCGCGCTGAACCCCCGATTGCCTCTGCGTCCCGGGTTCGTAGCCTATCCGACGCGGCTGCCGCGAGGCGTGCGGCAAAACGTTTTCACGACACTGACCAGCCTGCTGCCCGGAACAGTGCCTGCCGGCGAGGAGAACGGACAGATCATCTATCACTGCCTCGATGTCACGCAGCCGGTCCTTGCCGATCTCGCCGCCGAGGAAGCGGCACTCATTCGGGCCCTCTACAATGACTGAATTCCTGACCGCCGCCGTCGGCTTGATCCTGACGCTGCTGGCCCTCGGCCTTGTGTCGATATTGCGCGGTCCGGGCGATGCCGATCGGATGATGGCTGCGCAGCTGATCGGCACCGCGGGCATTGCCGTGCTGCTGCTCCTCGGCACCGTGACAGGCGTCCGGGCGGCCGTTGACGTGGCGTTGATCCTCGCGCTGCTCGCCACTTTCGCGTCCATCGCGTTCGTCAAAAAAGGGCTGTCCCGCCTGGAAAGCGACGGCGTCGGTTCGGCGGAGGGCAAATGAACCTCGCGCGGGACATCATGACGATTGCGTGCGTGTCGACGGGCGCGTTCTTCTTCCTGGCAGGTACAGTGGGCCTCCTTCGCTTCCCCGACACCTTGACCCGCCTCCACGCGCTGACCAAGGCAGACAACCTCGGCCTCGGATTCGTCGTGCTTGGGTTGCTCCCGCAAGCTGAAGGCCTTCGCGACGGGCTGAAGTTGATCAGCATCTGGATGTTCGCACTGCTGGCGGGCGCCACCGTCTCGCAATTGATCGCGCGCGCGGTGCGCCGAAGCGGGGCCAGATGAGCATCGCAACGGTTTTCGAGATCGCACTCGCCGCCGTGGTACTGGGCCTCGCCATCTGGACCATCGCCGTCCCCGAGACGTATTCGGCGACCGTCGGTTTCGTCGCCTACGGTCTCCTGGTTGCGCTGATCTGGGTCCGTCTCGACGCGGTCGATGTCGCACTGACGGAAGCCGCCATCGGCGGCGGCTTGGGCGGCGTCGTGCTGTTGGGTGCGGCTGCCCGGTTGCGCGATGCCGAGGCGACGGCAGCCGAACGACCCGACCGTTCTACACGTCTGATCGCCGCCATCCTGTCCGCATCGATCGCGGCAGCCCTGGCGTTCGCGATCCTGATCCTGCCCGATTATGCTCCGACGCTGGCACCGGCGGTCGTCGCGAATGCCGGGGCGACCGGAATGGCCAATCCGGTCACCAATGTCCTCATGGCATTTCGAGGGCTGGACACCATGCTCGAGAAGGTCGTGCTCCTGTTGGCCGTCGTGGGCGTCTGGTCGCTCGCGTCGGACCGGGCCTGGGGCGGCCGTCCGGGACCGCGTCACGAAGCCGACCCAAATGGCGTTCTCGCCTTCCTCGCCCGCCTGTTGCCGCCGGCGGGGATCGTCGTCGGCATTTACATGCTGTGGACAGGCGCCGATCACCCCGGCGGAGCATTTCAGGGCGGTGCGGTTCTCGCGTCCATGTGGCTGCTGGTCATCATGGCTGGATTGGCGGACACACCACCGGTGAGCAGCCGATGGCTACGGTTTATCCTGGTCGCCGGGCCCTGCCTGTTTCTTGTCGTTGGCCTCGGCGGGCTTTGTTTCGGAGCGGCCTTCCTCGCCTATCCGGTTGCGTTCGCCAAACCGCTAATTCTCGGCATCGAGGTCGCGATGATCCTCACGATCGCAGCGACCCTCGCCCTCCTCCTCGCCGGCGCGCCGGAAAGGAATACATAGCGATGAGCAGCGTATCGGTGTTCGGATTGTGCGCGGCCGCTGCGGTCGGGCTTGGGCTTTACGGCCTGATCACGAACCCGCAATCGCTCCGCAAGATCCTCGCGTTCAACTTGCTCGGCAGCGGCGTGTTCCTTCTGTTCGGGATCGTCGGACGGAGGGGGGCTGCGGCGGGTGTTGGCAACGATCCGGTGCCGCAGGCCCTGGTAATCACCGGGGTCGTGGTCGCGTTTTCCGCGACGGCAATGGCGATCGCCCTTTTGCTGCGGTTGTTCCACACCAGCGGCTCCACGACGCTCGGCAGTCGCGCGCCGACGAGCTCGCGTTCCGACGCGCCCGGCGGCTGATGATGGCCACTCCCTCCGCGCTGGCGACGACGGCGGCAGATCTCCTGCTGGTGCTGTTGATCGTCGTGCCAGTCGCAGGCGTGCTGCTGGCGTTCGCGCTCGGCGACCGCTATGTCCGGCGGGTCGCCTTCACAGTCATACCGGTCGGCTTAGCAATTTCCGGGGGCGTTCTCCTGGCGTTGCCGCAGAACGACGGTCACATGGTCTATCTGCTCGGTGCCTGGCCGCCACCTCTTGGGGTTGCCCTGCGCGCGGACGGATTGTCGGCGGTGATGCTCGCCGCCACGGCCATCGTAGTCTGTGCGGTCGCCATTTTTGCCGCAGCCGATTTTCGTCTTGCAGCAGGATACGGCCGGGCACCGTTCGCATTCTGGATTCTTCTGCTAGCGGTTTGGGCGGCGCTGAACACCATCTTCGTCGGAGGCGACCTCTTCACCCTTTACGTTGCCTTGGAATTACTGACGTTCGCCGCGGTGCCGCTGGTCTCTCTGGAGGGCCAGGCGGAGACGCTTCAGGCAGCGTTGCGCTACCTTCTCTTCGCGTTGGTCGGGTCCGTCCTCTACCTGATGGGCACGGCGCTGCTCTACGGCCTCTACGGCACGCTCGATATCGTGCTGCTGTCTCATCGCGTCTCCACGGAGCCCGGCGCGCTGATTGCGGCAGCGTTGATGACGACCGGCCTCCTCGCCAAGACAGCGCTGTTTCCGCTACACCTCTGGCTGCCGCCCGCTCACGCCGGCGCCCCGGCCGCAGCGAGCGCGATCCTGTCCGGCCTGGTCGTGAAGGGATCGTTCTTCATCCTCCTGCGGGTGTGGTTCAACGTGCTGCCCGGCGTGCCCGGCTTTGCCGCTGCACAATTTCTCGCAGCGTTGGGAGCCGGCGCGATCGTGGTCGGAAGCATCGTCGCCCTGCGGCAGGAGCGCCTCAAGCTGCTCGTCGCATATTCGACAATGGCCCAGATCGGGTACCTTTTCCTGCTGTTTCCACTCGCTCTCGATGCCTCAGGACGGCTCGAAACGGGACAGGCCCTGGCGGGCGGATTGATGCAGGCGATCTCCCACGCCGCCGCGAAAGCGGCAATGTTCCTGGCAGTCGGGTCGATCTACGCAGGACTGGGCCATGATCGCATCACCGGGATCCGCGGCGCCGCACGCGCCCTGCCCTTGAGCGTCATGACCTTCGGGTTAGCCGGCTTCGCACTGATGGGAATTCAACCGAGCGGCGCGTCCCTCGCGAAGGAGTTGTTGCTCCAGGAGACGGCGAGGACGGGACAGTGGTGGTGGGCTGGCGTGCTCCAGGTCGGCGGGATGTTCACGGCCGCCTATGTCGTTCTGGTACTTGCCCATGCGCTTTCGCCTTCGGATCAGCCGGTCGCCCTCGTCGCGAAGCCGCCACGCGGCAGCGGTTTGGCGGCGCTTGCCTTGGCACTCTGCTCGCTATTGCTTGGCCTGCTGCCATGGGAGCCGTATTTGCCGATTACGTATACCGTGGAATCGAAACTGTTCGGAGACGAAGCGCTCGTCAAATTTCTCGCAACCGTGTTCGGAGGTGCAGCGCTTGCGATCCTGCTCAGCCCCTGGCCGCATCCCCTGGCGTTTTCGGCAGCCGGGAAAACGATCATGCAGCTGATCGCCCCCTTGCGGCGCACCTGTATCGGACTCGGCAGCCTCGTCGAAACGGGCGACGGCATTCTTCGTCAATGGTCGACGGCCAGCATATCCCTCCTCCTGGTCGCGTTGCTGCTCGCCGCGCTGATGTTCGCCGCCAATTGAATTTCTAAGACCGGCGAAGGATTCTCGTTCCGGCAGGTCCGGAACATCCTCCCTGCTCCCGAGGGTTTTCTCGGATGCCGGGCTGGCCTCTCACCTTCTAGTCTCGATGTGGCACCGTGCAGCCGGAATCAGTCCCTTCTGGACGAGCTACCTCAATGTAAGCGGAGGCCTCCATGTCTGATCTTGTCGCGATCGTGTACCCGAACGAGGCGAAGGCCGAGGACGTCCGCCAGCGGCTGCTCAAGTTGCAAAAAGAGTATCTGATCTCCATCAGCGATGCCGTCATCGCAGTGAAGACAGAAACAGGCAGCGTGAAGCTGAACCAGCTCGTCAACACCACGGCGACGGGCGCGATCTCCGGCAGCTTCTGGGGCCTCCTGATCGGCGTCCTCTTCCTCAATCCGATCATCGGTGTGGCGCTCGGCGCCGCGTCCGGAGCGCTGGGAGGCGCATTGACCGATTTCGGCATCAACGACGCGTTCGTGAAGGAGCTTTCGGCATCGCTCCACCCCGGCAACGCGGCCCTCTTCGTCCTGATCAAGAACATGACCGCCGACAAGGTCCTCAACGAGATCAAGGACGCCGGCGGCGTCGTGCTGAAGACCTCTCTGGACGAGACCAAGGAAAAGATCCTGCGCGACGCGCTCGCCAGCGCGGCGGAGCGACCGGCTTCCTGAAACCGCCGGTCTCTGCTTTCCAGCGTCGACCTGAGGTGAGGCGCGCCAGTCATTTCTCGTGGTTGAGAGGGAGGCCCTGGGTAGTCGCACAGGCGGCGCGCGCGGCTACGTTCGGTGCCGTGGATAAGCTCGTCGTCGACATGGATGCAGTCGTTTCGGTTATTGATCGACGAGCAGGATAGCAAAGCCGGTCCGCGACAACGACCGCTCGAGCTTAGCCTTCAGCGCCGACCGCCCCAAGAGGCGCAGGAGCATCATGAACAGATTGATGAAGTTCAGATAGAGCGACAGCGCCCCGATCACGGACTTGCGACCTGCCGTGGTCTCGTCGTCCCTGTTGTCATACATCGCCTTGATCCGCTGGGTGTCGTAGGCAGTGAGCCCCGCGAAGACACCGACGCCGACGATCGAAATCAACCAATCGAGTCCCGTCGACCTCAGGAAGAGGTTGATCAGGCTTGCGACGATGACGCCGATCAGGCCCATGAACAGGAAGCTCCCAATCCCGGACAGATCTCGCCTTGTGGAGTAACCGAAGATGCTGAGCGCTCCGAACATTGCGGCCGCGATGAAGAAGACGCGCGTGATCGAGGCACTGGTGTAGATGTGCAGCAGGATCGAGAGCGAGACACCGACCAACGCGGCATAGACGAAGAACAACAGCCGCGCCGTTGCCGCCGACAGCGTATTGATGCGCGCTCCGATAAAAAACACCAGCCCGAGCGGAGCTAGAATGAAAACCCACATCAGCGGGCTCTCCAGCAATGCGGGACCGGTAACCTCATAAGTCAGCCACGCAACAACGGCGGTCAGGCCAACGCCCGCGGCCATATAGTTGTAGATGCGCAGCATGTAGGCGCGTAATCCAACGTCGATCGCAGGCGACGTGCCAGCCGTGGTCGAGAAAGTCGCGTTCGGATCATAGTCGGACATCGCTTGGCCTCCTCGCGTCTGGGCAGGAAGTATGCACAATACCGGCCGGCCTGCGATTGGAACATCAGCTGATCACCCGATCGCAGGCAGATACAATACCTATCTCCGGACGCGCTGGTGGCCCGCGAACCATAGCGTGCGCGCGAGTTCCTCATCCCTTTTGCCTAGATTCCTTACACGCTTGTCACTGGTAGCTCGCGGCACAGCGGCCTACTCAATCCGCATGCGCTACTTTTTTCATATCGTCGACAAGTACGGGCTCTGCCTGGACGGGACCGGATATGAGCACGTGGATCAGGAAGCCGCGGTCGTACACGCCAGACGTATCGCAGCAGAAATCGCAAAAGCAGGCGAATTCTGCCGCGCCAGCTTCGTGCTGATCGTCGCCGCGGCGCCTGGACCGGCCAGTCGGCATTAGAGCACAGCTCCTCCCCGCCCGGCGTCCCGCTGCCGCGGGGTCGCCGTCGGGCCGATTTCCGACATTGCCCTCTACATGGAATCCCTGATGTTCCGACCGGGAGGTCGCTTCTAAGATCTCGACCAAGAGTGGCCGGTCCCGTTTCATTTCGAGGTCGCGCCCACTTCATCTCCGGCCGGAAAGCCATTCTCCTCATGGCTCCTTCGTCGAACGAGGTCGACCAAAAGCTTTCGCGTAGCGCGCTCATCGCGCTCGTGATCGGGTCGATGATCGGCTCCGGCATCTTCGCGCTGCCCGCATCGTTTGGACACGCCACGGGCGTCCTCGGGACGTTGATCGCCTGGATCATCGCGGGTACCGGCATGCTGATGCTCGCCTTCGTTTTTCAGGCGCTCTCGCGTCGTCGGCCGGACCTGGACGCCGGCATCTACGCCTATGCCAAGGCTGGCTTCGGTGAATATATCGGCTTCGCTTCGGCGGCCGGCTATTGGATCGGATGCTGCCTCGCAGACGTCGCCTGCCTCATCCTGATCAAGGCGACAATCGGCCAATTCCTTCCGATCTTCGGCGACGGCACGACGCCGGCAGCGATCGGGGCGGCATCCCTCCTCCTGTGGAGCGTCCATTTCCTCGTACTGCGAGGCATCAAGAACGCCGCCACGCTCAACACGATTGCGACCTACGCCAAGATCATCCCGATCCTGCTTTTCATCGGCGTGGCGTTCATCGTCCTCGATCCGGACCTGATCTCGCAGAATTTCTGGGGGACCGAGCAGCCGGGCGCGGTAGCGGTGTTCTCGCAGGTTCGAAGCACGATGCTACTCACGGTGTTCGTCTTTGTCGGAATCGAGGGCGCCAGCGTGTACTCGCGCTACGCCCGTGATCGCTCCGACATCGGATTTGCGACCGTCGCCGGATTCCTGTCCGTTCTCTGCCTTCTCGTCCTCGTGACGATACTATCCTATGGAGTCCTTCCGCGACAGGAGCTCGCGGGCCTGCCGACACCGTCGATGGCCGGCGTGATGGAAGCGATGGTCGGGCGATGGGGCGGCATTTTCATCAGCCTGGCGCTGCTGGTCTCGATTCTGGGCAATTACCTGTCGTGGTCGCTGCTCGCGGCCGAGGTGCTGCATTCCGCGGCCATCAACCGCACCATGCCCTCCTTTCTCGCGGTCGTGAACAAACACGAAGTCCCTGTCGGAGCACTCTGGCTCACCAACTGCGTCATCCAGGCCTTCGTTCTGGTCACCTGGTTCGCGGAGTACGCGTTCACCCTCGCCCTGAAGATGACCAGCGCGATGACGCTGATCCCCTATTTCCTGGTCGCGGCGTACGGCCTCAAACTGTCATATATCGGCAATTCCTACCGTGCCGGCGAACGCGCCCGCACCGTCGACGGGATCCGCTCGGCCATCGCAACGCTCTACGCCATCGGCATGATCTACGCCGGTGGCCCGACGTTTCTCCTGCTGTCGTCGATACTCTACGCGCCGGGAACGGTTCTGTTCGTTCTGGCCAAGCGCGAGCGCAAGGAATCCGTCTTCAAGCCGTTCGAGGCGATCATCTTTGCCGCGATCACGCTCGCTGCTTGTGCCGGAGTTTATGCGCTGGCCGTGGGTGCAATCTCGATCTGAGGTGTTGGGACCAAATGGAGGCGAACATGAACGTCCGGCAGGTTTACGGCGCACTGATCCTAATCGGGTCGATCGCGGCCGCGCAGCCGAGTTTCTCCCAAGCGCAATCGACCGCGTCGACGCCGAAACCCGCAGCGACAGCGCCCGCAGCCGCCACACCAAATACGAATACGAACCCGACCAAGCATCGCCATTGGCGCCATCGCGGCGGCTCGCATCCTCACTATGGCAGCCGCCGTGTTCGTACCTGATGGGCGGATGCGACGGTCCCAGCTGCAATCCCCGAGTTCCCCCGATGAGCGACGTGACGTCCGGACAAGAGCAACTCCACGAGAGCGCGATCCGCACGACGCCGGCGATCGAACACGGCCCGCGCAGCATTCTCGCAACGGGTCTCGCTCTGCTCGGCGTAAGCGTGGCCCTCTTTTTGATCTGGAAAACCGTCTCGAGCCTGCTCATCATCTTCGCGGGCGTGCTGTTTGCAGCGCTTCTGGATGCCGCCGCAAGGGCGATTGCGCCTGTCGTCCGCCTCGGTCGCATCTGGCGCCTGACCTTGGTGCTGCTGCTGCTCACTGCGGCGGTCGGACTTGGCCTCGTGTGGGGAGCCGGCAAGCTTCCGGAGCAAACTCGTCTTCTGCTGAAGGTCATGGACACCCAATTTGACGTCCTGCAGCAGCATCTTCTGACCTATGGCGTCGATCTGCTCGGTCCCGAATGGGGCCGGGATTTCACGCAATGGCTGGTCTCCGACCAAGGCCGGTTCTTCAGCCACGCCCAATTCGTCCTTGGCGGAGCGTCGAGCTTCCTGACTGGCGTGCTGGTGATCCTGTTCCTGGGCATCCTCTTCGCCTTCGATCCCGATAGCCACCGCGAAAGTCTCGTCATACTCGCGAAGCCGTCCTATCGCGCACGGATGCGCGGCGTGATGGACCAGATGGGAAGCGTCCTGCGGCTCTGGTTCGTAGGACAACTTATCCGCATCGTCCTGATGACGCTGTGCGTCTGGATCGCGCTCTACTGGATCGGGCTGCCTGGTCCCTTCCTGCTTGGTTTGCAGGCGGGCTTATCGAACTTCGTCCCGTATCTCGGGCCGATCGTCGCCGCAATTCCGATCGCGCTCGTCGCTATGCCGCTCGGAGGATCGCCGCTGATCTGGGCCGTTGTCGTGTATACCCTGATCCAGTCGATCGAAGGATACGTGATCGGCCCCCTGATCCAGCGCCAAGCCGTCGAAATCCCCCCGGCCTGGACACTTTGGTGGCGATCGTGCTGCTGGGCGCCATGTTCGGCGTCATGGGCATCGCGCTCGCCATGCCACTCGTCGCGGTCGGCCGGGTCGCGATCATCAGGTTCTACGTCGAGGACTATCTCGGCGATCCCCCGCTGGTGGTCAACAAGGGACGATCCTGAGGTGCCGCATGAGCGAGCTCGAAGCTGAACGGAACGCCGCAACGGGTCCGCCGTCAATACATCCGGGGATGACCCGCTTGCTGTGGCAGCAGCTGCCCTACATCGTCGCGCTTGTGCTCGCCATTGCGGGCGTCGCCTACACCAATGCTTCGCATCAGCCTCTCGTCGGCTATTGGGAATTCCTTGCCCTTGCCATCGGCGTAGTCTGCGTCATCAACAAGTGGCCCGAGGTCGACGGCAGGGAGGAGCGCTGGCGGCTAATCTGGACCCAGGCGCTGCATTGGGTCGCCGTCTTGGTCGCGATGAACATCATGCTGGTATCCGGAGTTCAGCAGTTGCTGCCGACGCCGGCGACAAGCCTGGTTCTCCTTACCTTGCTCGCGCTCGGGACATTCCTCGCCGGCGTCAGTCTCCAGTCCGCCCAGATCGCCTTCCTCGGCCTTGCGATGGGCATCACGGTTCCGGCGATATCCTGGCTGCAGCACTCCATCATCTTCTTCCTGTTGGGCGCCGTCCTGCTGATTGGCCTCGGTATCACGTTCTGGCTCCGTCAGGACCGCAGCCCAGCGAGCTTGCCCGACAACACTGGAAGCCAAACGGAGGCCTGAATGCGCATTAACCTGCTTCTCGCAATCATCTGCGGATTCGCTTTGATGTGCGCCGATGCCCTGCCCGCGCGCGCGGAAACGTTCCGAGTCGGCCGGCTTATATGCGCCAGCACACCACGCGTTGGGCTGGTGCTTGGCTCCGCGCAGGAGCTTCGTTGCGTATTCACGACCACACGCCCGACTCGGCAGTACGTCTACGACGGGCGGATCAGGCGGGTTGGTCTCGACATCGGCGTGACCAGCGCCGGAAGCCTCTCATGGGCCGTCTTCGCCAGGAACTCGCGCGTCGGCCCCGGCACGCTGCGGGGGAGCTACGTGGGCGCGAGCGGCAATGTCGCGTTCGGTCCCGGGCTCGGAGCAAACGTTCTCATCGGAGGTTCTCGCCGGACGATTGCGCTCCAGCCGCTGTCGATCGAGCGATCAATCGGATTGAACCTTGCGGCGGGGATTACGAACCTGACACTCGGCCCGCGCGGACAGCGATAGCAGCTTGTCCCAAGCCCTGGAGCCGGGAGCGGACAATGGACCTTGCGGAAATTTCGGTCAGGATGCTGGCGGCGAGTTTCCTGACATTCATCGCTGGCGGCATGGCCTTAGCACAGCCAGCCTCCAGCGCTCCGCCTGCTGTCGGCATCGTCGAAGCGATCAAGCGACCGATCACCGAGAGCAGCGAATTTCTCGGGCGGATCGAGGCGGTCAATCGGGTCAATATCGTGGCTCGCGTCACCGCGTTTTCTGGAACAGCGACTGTTCGTCGACGGTGCCGAGCTTAAAAAGGGCGCCCCGCTCTACCGGCTCGAGCGCGGCCCGTTCGAGGCCGATCTTGCGTCAAAGCAGGCGCAGGTGGCCCAGCTCCAGGCGATGCTCGAGAACGCCAAGCTGACGACCGAGCGCGCGCGTACGCTGCTCAGTGGGCCAGCCGGTCAGCAATCGACCTACGACGCAGCGATCGCCAACGAGCGCAGCCTGGAAGCCCAGGTCCAGGCCGCACAAGCACAAGTCAATGCGTCCCAGATCAACCTCGACTACACCATGATCAGCGCGCCGATCGACGGCAAGATCGGACGCACAGCCGTGACTGAAGGCAATGTCGTCGGTCCAAGCTCGGGCGTGCTGACCACGATCGTCGGCCAGGATCCGATGTACGTCACCTTCCCGGTGCCGCTGCGTCAGGCACTCGAACTGCGCGAACGTTATGGACCGCAAGGGGGTCTGGAAGCCGTGGTGATCCGGCTGCGACTGCCCAATGGCCGCATGTATGGCCAGTCCGGCAAGCTGAACTTTGTCGACAACACGATCGCCCAGAATACCGACACGATCACCGTGCGCGGCGAGATCGACAACCCGATCCTGCGCGCGCCGTCCGTCGCGGGCGTGACCGTCCACGAACTGACCGACGGCGAATTCGTTACGGTCGTGCTGGAAGGTATCCAGCCCATCGAGGTGTTGGCGGTCCCGCGTTCGGCGGTGCTGTCCGATCAGCAGGGCGACTACGTTCTCATCGTCGGCACCGGCGACAAGGCCGAACAACGCCGTATCCAGCTTGGGCAGTCGACGCCCACCATCGCTTCCGTCATCAATGGCCTCGCCGCCGGCGACAAGGTCATCGTCGAAGGCCTGCAAAGGGCTCGTGCGGGTCAGGCGGTTTCGCCGGGTCCGGCCAGTGCGCTGATCCAGTCGAGCATGAAGGCCGGCGCAAGCGACGCACCCTCGTTGCCAGACCGTGGCGCCTCGACCGCCACGCGCCCGGAGGACAAAAAACCATGATGTCCGCCGTCTTCATTGATCGCCCGCGACTTGCGATGGTCGTTGCCTTCATCATCACCATCGCAGGCGCGCTCGCGCTGACGCGGATCCCGGTAGCGCAGTTCCCGGACATCGTGCCGCCGCAGGTCACGGTCGCCGGCACCTTTCCCGGCGCGTCTGCCGAGGTCGTGGAGACCAGCGTCGCTCAGCCCCTCGAAGCGCAAGTGATCGGTGTCGATCGTGCGCTCTACATGAAATCGACCAGCGGCAACGACGGCAGCTACACCCTGACGGTGTCGTTTGCGCTCGGCACCGACCCCGATATCAACACCGTCAACGTCAACAACCGGGTGCAGAGCGCGCTGTCGCAATTGCCCACTGAGGTACAGCAGCAGGGCGTGACGGTGCAGAAGAAATCGTCGGCGATCCTGCAATTTCTGGTGCTGTACAGCGCCGAAGGTCAGCAGGACCCGCTGTTCATCACCAATTTACGCGATCATCAACGTGCTCGACGCGATCTCCAGCACACCCGGCGTCGGCCAGGCTCACCTGTTCGCCAAGATGAATTACTCGATGCGGATCTGGTTCGATACGCAGCGGCTGACCAGCCTCAATCTCACGCCCTCGGACGTGATCGCAGCAATTCGCACGCAGAGCGTCCAGGCGCCGGTCGGCCGCATCGGTGCGCGTCCGATCAGCGACGACCAGCAATTCCAGTTCAACGTGCAGACCCTGGGGCGGCTCGCAACGGTCGACCAGTTCGCCAATATCGTGCTGCGCGCAAACCCGGACGGTTCGACGCTGCTCGTCAAGGACGTCGCCCGGGTCGAGATGGGCGCGCAGAACCTTGACAGCGAAGCGAGGATCGACGGGCGCGCCGCGGTGCCTCTCGCGATCTATCTGGCGCCGGGCGCCAATGCCGTAACGACCGCGCAGGCGGTCGCAGCCACGATGCAGCGGCTGTCCAAGCGATTCCCGACGGGGTTGAGCTATCTCGTGCAGTACGATTCCACGAGCTTCGTACGAGATACGATCTCGGAAGTTCTGCGGACGCTGGGCGAGGCATTCGTCCTTGTCGTGATCGTGGTTTATCTGTTCCTCGGCAATCTTCGCGCGACGGTGATACCGGCCGTTGCCGTGCCGGTCAGCCTGGTCGGCACCTTCGCCGTGTTGCTGATGCTCGGCTATTCAGCGAATACGGTGTCGCTGCTCGCAATGGTGCTCGCCATCGGCATCGTCGTGGATGACGCCATCGTCGTCGTGGAGAACGTCGAGCGTGTGATGGAGGAAGAACCGGATATTTCGCCGACCGAGGCCAGCAAGAAGGCCATGAGGCAGATCACGGCGCCGATTGTTGCGATCACGCTGGTGCTGCTCTCCGTCTTCGTTCCGATCGCCTTCATTCCCGGCATTTCCGGCACGTTGTTTCGGCAGTTTGCGGTGACGATCAGCGCCGCCATGATAATCTCGGCGCTCAATGCGCTGACCCTGTCGCCCGCTTTGTGTGCGCTCATCCTACGGCATACCGGACCGCGGCGCGGCATGATCGGACGCGTTCTTGACGGCATCGACTGGATTCGCGACCGCTACAGCGGCGGTGTACGACGTCTGCTGCGCGTGGCGAGCCTCTCGCTCATACTCGCCGCAATGTTCGCGGCCGGCATTTTCGGGATGTCGCACCTGACTCCGACAGGGTTCCTTCCCGAGGAAGACCAGGGCGCCTTCTTCACCTCGATACAGCTGCCGGACGGCGCGTCTGTCGCGCGGACCAGCGAGGTCACCGGACAGATCGAGCGCGTCCTGACGCAGATGCCTGCGGTCGACCACGTCTTGGCCATCATAGGTTTC
This sequence comes from Bradyrhizobium sp. LM2.9, assembly GCF_054056555.1. Classification (NCBI taxonomy): domain Bacteria; kingdom Pseudomonadati; phylum Pseudomonadota; class Alphaproteobacteria; order Hyphomicrobiales; family Nitrobacteraceae; genus Bradyrhizobium; species Bradyrhizobium sp. LM2.9. Next base: position 1,167,629 of record NZ_JBSRYJ010000002.1, on the reverse strand, counting down.
TCCCTGCTCGACGGGGCGTCCGAGCCCAACAGTGCGCTGGTGGTGACGCGCCTCAAGCCGTTTTGCCGATCGCAAGGCGGCCGCGGATTCGGTGCAGGCGTTGATCCGGCAGACTTACGCAGCCGGCGCGCAAATCCGGCAGGCCAATGTGCTACCGTTCAATATGCCGCCGATCATCGGACTCTCGACCTCAGGCGGGTTCGAATACCAGCTCCAGGCGCTGGAAGGACAGGACCCAGCCGCGATTTCCAGTGTCACGAGTGCGTTGATCGAAGCGGCCAATGCCGATCCACGACTGACGCGCGTGTTCTCGACCTTCACCGCGACCAATCCATCGATCTATCTCGACATTGATCGCCGCAAGGCGCAGGCGCTCGGCGTGACCATCAGCGATATCTTCACCGCCCTTCAGGCGACGCTGGGCGGCATCTACGTCAACAACTTCAACCTCTTTGGACGCACCTGGCAGGTCAACGTGCAGGGCGAGGCGCTCGACCGCGCCGACATTTCCGATATCTGGCGCATCTATGTGCGCAACAATACCGGTCAGATGGTTCCGATGCGGTCGCTCGCCGGCATCAAGATCGTAACCGGACCTCAGGTCATCACCCGCTACAACAATTATCGCTCGGTGACGGTGAATGGCAGCCCGGCGCCAGGCGTCTCGTCGGGCACCGCGATAGCGGCCATGGCGGAGATCTCCAATGCCGTACTGCCCCCGGGCTACAGTTTCGAGTGGACCGGCACCGCCTATCAGGAGCAACAGGCTTCAGGACAAACCGGAGCGGTGCTCGCGCTCGCCGTGCTGTTCGCCTATCTGTTCCTGGTGGCGCTCTATGAGAGCACGATGATCCCGATCCCGGTGCTGCTGTCCGTCGTTGTCGGCGTGCTCGGCTCCTATATCGGGATCAAGATCGCCGGCCTCGATCTCGATCTGTATGGCCAGATTGGCCTCGTGGTGCTGATCGCGCTTGCCGCCAAGAACGGCATCCTGATCGTGGAATTCGCGAAGGAGCGACGAGAAGCCGGGACGGAACTTGCGGAGGCCGCGATCGAGGGTGCGTATATGCGGTTCCGCGCGGTCATGATGACCTCGGTTGCCTTCATTCTCGGGCTGCTGCCGCTGGTGCTCGCAACCGGCGCCGCTGAACTGAGCCGCAGGGCGGTCGGGACCGCCGTCTTTGCCGGCATGCTCGGCGCAAGCTCGATCGGAATCTTTATGGTGCCAATGCTCTATGTGACATTCCAGCGCCTGCGCGAGCGCCTGAAGGCACGATCGGTTCCGGCGCGAACCACCTGACCCGCGCGTCCAGAACGCCGGGAAGCACTTTCCGGCAGGCTTCGGGACACGGCGAATATTCCCGCCGACACATTCAGGGTTTCATCGGATGTCGATGTTGCGCGGCGGCGACTAGCGTTTCCGTGGCGCCAACTTGATTGGCCGCCGGAATGCGGGAGGATGACGTGGCCACCTACGATAGCAGCCCCCAGGTAAAGACCTTTAGTTCTCCATCCCGGTGGACATGCGCGCTCCTTGGCGTCGTGATGATCGCGGCCGGCATTTTGGCGCTGGGCGACATCGTCTTCGCAACGATCATCAGCGTCAAGCTGATCGGGCTTACCGCAATCCTTGCCGGTGCATTCGAGATCATCCACGCCTTCTGGACAAAGGGATGGGGCGGATTCCTGTGGCAGATCCTGCTCGGCGCGCTCTATCTCGCGTTCGGGTTGCTGCTGCTCACGCAGCCGGCGGCCGGTGCCCTCATCTTGACCTCCCTGCTGGGCGCGGTTCTGTTGGCATCGGGCATCATCCGGTGCGTGCTGAGCTTTGCACATTGGCGACAGGGTGGCTGGCTGATGCTGGTTTCTGGCGTCATCGGACTGCTCGCCGGCTTCCTGATCGTGTTTGGCTTCCCATCCATCAGCGTCTGGGCGCTTGGATTCCTGCTGGGAGTCGATCTGATTTCGCACGGGCTCGCTTGGCTGCTCTACGCGCTGCAATCCCCGCGGAGAGCCGCTTAACCTAACCCGAAGAGGAGAAAACCATGAACGCTCCCAGCCGTCGCGATTTCCTCGGTCTCGCCCAAAACGCCGTCGCCGCTGGCGCGGTTGGCGCGATTGCACTTCGCTTCATCGGCACAGCGGAGGCGATGCCGGTCGCGTCCAACCCCGGACCTGCCGATAAGCGGCCCGACTTCGTGACTGAAGCACAGTGGGGTCCCGGTTGGGGGCCTCCGCCGCGCCGGCGTCGGCGCCGATGGGTTTGCTGGTGGCATCGCGGCCGCCGTGTTTGCGGCTGGCGCTGGTTCTAATCGGATCGACCGGTCCGCAAGCATCGAGCATCTGCGCCTACGGGCACCCTCCGTGAGGATCGCCTACTCACCTGGGAGCCCCTGGGCCTCATTGCTCGCTTTCCACGCCTCGAAATCGTGGCCAAAGAAATCGAGGTCAATCAAGAGTGATCCACAGTGGCCAGAAGGCCGACAGATCGCCCGCAAGTCTAACTGCTGCGATAGCGTTCGATATATGAAAGTTCAGGCACTATTCCGAGCCCCGGATCCTGGTCCAATTCAACCGTGCCCTCCCTCACATTGAGGATCGGGCCACAAAACAGATCGCGCAACGGATTGTCATTGGCATCGACTTCCAGCCAGCCGTCGCCACCGATACCGGCGAGAACATGCGCGGACGCAAGCAAGCCGAGGCCGCCGCCGAGATAGTGCGGACAAAAGGTCTTGCCCGCCTTCAGAATGTCGCGAGCCAGTCCAGCGCAGGCGCTGAGCCCGCCCCACTTCGCGATATCGGGTTGGACCACGCCGAGCACGTCTTCGGCCAGGGCTTCCTTGAAGCCTTCGACGCTCGAAATGTTTTCGCCGGCGGCAATCGGCATCTTCGCCTCGGCGCGCAGCTTGTGCCACTCCTCGCGCGGCCGATCGGCCCTGATGGGCTCTTCCAACCAACGCAAATCAAATTCGGCAAGGCGCGGCATCATCTCCAGCGCCTGCGCGACTGACCAGCCTTGATTGGCATCTGTGGCGAGCATGTCGGCACCAACGATCGCGCGCAGTGCAGCCAGATTGGCGAGATCGGTCTCGGCTCCGAACCCGACCTTCAGCTTCAACGCGCGATGGCCGCGCTTGAGCGCGGCTTCGGCTGTTTGCGCGGCGCCGCCGGGATTGATGCCGCTGGCATAGACCTTGATCCTGCGCGACTGCCCGCCGAGAAGCCGCCACAGTGGCAAGCGCTGCCGACGCGCGGAGAGATCCCACAGAGCGAGATCGATGCCCGAAATCGCCTGCGCGAACGGGCCGGGCTCGCCGCATTGAAGCGCAAGCACCTCGGTGCCCTTGGTCAGGACCTCGAATGCCAGCGCGGGACTATCGAACTTGCGCCCTACGAGGCCGGGCGCGAGCACCTCGTTGACGAGCCGTGCGCGATGCTCCGCCCCCGGTGCGGGGAAGTTGGACCAGGCTTCGCCCCACCCCTCGACGCCGTCTTCGTCGACAGCACGAACGAAGACGGCGGGGCGGTTGAGCATTTTTCCGAACGACGTCACCACCGGCGTCGCCAACGGATAGCGATAGCAGAACGCCTCGATCGAGCGGATGGTGAAGCTGTCAGTCGTCATGTTGCAGATCCTGCGAGCGAGATCGGACCACGCTGAACTGCCACCCTCTCAATAGGCGCGCGCGAAGTCACCTTCCTGCTTGATATCAGTGAACACAGGAAAGCGCGCCTTCCACGGCGTGCCTTTGGCCGTGGTCAGTTCGCTGAGCCGTTCGAGCACGTTGAGGCCATCGTTGCGCAGGCTTGCCGACACCGCCGCGCGGTCCGGAAAATTCTTCAGGACGGCATCGAGCCAGATGGTGCGGCCGGCGAGGAAGCCGCCGGCGCCCGCAGCATAGGCGAAGTCGAGGACGCGCTCGAACTTTTCGGGCGCAGCGCCACCCGACAGCAGCACCCAGGGGATGTTGCGCTCGCGGCAGAGATCGCCAATCGAATCGAATTCCTTCTGCGCGGCTTTCGCTTGCGCACTGCCGTCGCGGGCCGGCAGGCTATTGGCCGCCAGCGGGCTCTCCAGCTTGAGGAGATCGACGCAGTATTCCGGCTTGGCAAACTCGCGGACGCTGTCGATGACGAGGCCCGGCAGCTTGCCCGGCGACTCCACGTAATCAGCGGTGTGATTGGCGCTGCCGAGGAACGGATAGACAAGCAGTTCGAGGACATAGGGAATGTCGTGGCGGGCGCAGTCCTCGCCGATCTCGCGGACAAACCGCTTCTGATGTTCGTTCACCGCGGCATCGGCATCCGGCCGGTACCAGGCCAGCACCTTGACGGCATCGCTCCCCATGGCACGGATTTTCTCCACGCTCCAGTTGGTGATTGCGCGTGACTTGCGACCGCCTGCGGTTTCTTCGACGCGATGCTCTTCCAGCGTCATGATCAGGCCGCAGCGCGGCGGCAGCAGATCGATCGCGGCAGGCACCGCGAAATTTGGGTCGAACAGCATCGAGCTGCAATGCGGCGCGAGGTTCTCGACCAGGAGACGCTTGGCCGCCGTCACGTCGGAATATTCGACCTGATCCCGCGCGATGCCTCTTGCTTTCGCGATAGCATCGAAAAGTGGCGGCCGCTGATCCAGCGCGACCATGCGAAAGTGGCCATCCGCGTCTGCGAGCCGTGCCAGGCCGCGGTTCTTTCCAATCGTTCTCATGGCTTCGTCCTCATGAATGCAAGACACTCGTTGATGGTGGGGATTCCGTTGCGGCCGCCGGCGTGGCGGCATTTCATCGCAGCTGTCGCTGCCGAAAACGCCATGGCGGCGCGCACATCGAGGCCGACGCCGATCGCAAGCGCATAGGCGCCGTGGAAGACGTCGCCCGCGCCGGTGGTGTCGACGACATCGACCGCAAACGCGGCCTGCTGGTGCAGTTGGCCATTCTCGTACCAGCTCACGCCCGCATCACCGCGCGTGACGGCGATGACATGGCAGCCGAAGCGCGCGAGCGAGGCAAGAGATTCATCTCTAGCCGAGCCGGCAAAGGATGTGAGCGCGGGTTCGGAGAAGATCGCGTGGTCGGTCAAGGGCAGCAGCCGCTCGAATACGTCGGCATCGGCCACGTCGCCGTCAAGCACCGCCGGGAATGCCGCGCGCGCGGGCTTCACGGAACAACGTTGCGGCACCTTCGACCCAGCGCGGATCGGCCAGCACGGAGGATGCGCGGGCGACCGCTTCGAGCGGAAGCCAATCCGCAGCTTCCGGGAACAGGCCACGGAAGTTGACGATCTGCCGCTCACCCGAACGGTCGACGATGATTCCGGAGACGGAGGAGCGGCCGTCGGGAAACAGCCGGAAATTATCGACATCGACGCCTTCGGCAACAAACGCGGAGCGCATCTCCGCGCCCGCGGCATCATTGCCTGCCCGGCCCCAGAACGCGACGGAAGCGCCGAGCTTTGCCACCGCGACCGACGCATTGGCGGCCATGCCTCCGCCAAGGGTGCCGTAGCCGGCGGCCTTGATCTTCTCGCTTCCACCCGCGAACAGACGATCGACGCGCCAGACCTGGTCGAGCGCGGACAATCCCAGGCAGACCACCTGCACAGGCCGGGCCCCGGACGCCACGTCCGCCAGCGCCGACATATCTCCGATGTTCGCCGACGCGCTCACCGCAAGACCTGCCCGTTGGTCGCATCGAACAAATGGGTCTTGCCCGCCTGCGGACGCAGGCCGAGACGATCGCCGACCTTTGGCCGCAGGGACGGATCGACCCGCGCGATCGACGACACGCCGGCGAGATCGAAATGGATCAGCGTATCCGAGCCGAGCGGCTCGACGAGCTTGACGTTGATGGCGATGCCGTCGGCGGCATCGGGAGCAATCGTAAAATGTTCAGGGCGAATACCGACGACAGCGCTGCCGGCCTGCCGCAGGCGGCCCGCGGTCTCGCCATCCAACGGCAGCGTTGCTCCTCCTTGCGAAAGGATCGCACGCTCCTCGCGCCATTCTACGGCGAAGAAATTCATGGCGGGCGAGCCGATGAAGCCGGCCACGAACTGGTTGGCCGGCCGCTCGTAGACCGTCTCCGGCGTGTCATATTGCTGGATCGTGCCGCTCTGGAGTACGACGATCCGGTCCGCCATGGTCATGGCTTCGATCTGGTCATGGGTCACGAAGACCATGGTGGTCTTCAGCTCCTGCGACAGCGCCTTGATCTCCGCCCGCACCTGCCCGCGCAGTTTTGCGTCGAGATTGGACAGCGGTTCGTCGAACAGGAACGCCTTGGGATTGCGCACGATCGCGCGGCCCATGGCGACACGCTGGCGCTGACCGCCGGAGTGCTCCTTCGGCTTGCGGTCGAGATAGGGCTCGATGTGCAAAAGCGCGGCGGCGCGCTTCACCCGCGCATCGATCTCCGCCTTCGGCGTCCCCCGCAACTCCAGCGCAAACGACATATTGTCGTAGACGCGCATGTGCGGATAGAGCGCGTAGTCCTGGAACACCATCGCGATGTCGCGCCGCGCGGCCTGGACGCCGTTGACGCGCTTGTCGCCGATATAAAGGTCTCCCGATGAAATCGGCTCGAGGCCCGCAATGATGCGCAGCAGGGTCGACTTGCCGCAGCCGGACGGGCCGACGAACACTACGAATTCGTGGTCAGCGATCTCCAGATTGAGATCGGGGATCACGGTGAAATTGCCGTAGCGCTTGACGAGGTTACGGATCGATATCGAGGCCATGATCGTTTAATCCAGCGCCAGAACTGGCTTGATCAACTCGCCCTTGGCGAACCGCGCGAAATTCCCGGGCAGAGCCGACAGGCCGAACTCGCCATCGACGAGCACGCGGTACTCGTCCTTGTACTTGCGCAGCAACTCGACATTCGGCTCGAAGTCCGACACCGGGAAATAGAAGGTCCGGATCATGTAAAAATCCTTGCGGCGGAACACCTTGCCTTCCTCGATAGTCCAGGGCGCGGCGTTCTCGCCGACCAACACCAGCGCGCCCCGCGGCAGCACGAGTTCGATCCCGAGGTTGCGCGCGGCATGCGCGCCGGAGCATTCCATGATGAGGGCAAAGCGTTTTGAGGCATCGCCCACCGGATGCGCCTTCGCACCGAACGATTGCGCGATCTTCAGGCGCGCCGCGTTCGGATCGGCGATGTGGATGTCGTCGTAGCCGAGCGCACGGAGCGCCAGTACGACGCCGAGACCGACAGGCCCTGCTCCCATCACGAGAACCGGCCCCGCCTCGCCCGGCGGCACCACGCGGCTGACAAAGCGCACGGCGTGGCCGGACGTGCCGATGGTGTCGAGCAGGAGCGGCGCGAGGCTGTCCTCGATATCGTCGGGCACCGGAAGCAGGCAATTTTCCGGCACCGGCACATATTCGGCATAGCCGCCGGGCCTGTTCCAACCGATCAGGCTGGAGACTTCGAGGCACATCTGGGTATCGCCGCGCTTGCAGGCGGCACAGTGATCGCAATGCAAGGGAATATAGACGGCGCAACGGCGGCCATGCAGGCGGTGACCGGGCTGCTCGACGACGCCGAAAATCTCGTGGCCAGCGGTGAACTCGGCGCCCTTGTGCCAGAGCTTGAAGTCCGAACCGCACAGCGCGGTGCGCGAGACACGCACGAGGAGCTCGCCTGCCCCGACGTCAGGCATCGCCACCCGCTCGATGGTGATGCGGTCGTGGCCGTGGAAGACCGCCGCCTGCATGATCGAATTCGGTCGTGGTGACAAATTCATCAGATACCTAACCTTTCACCGCACCGAGCGTCAGCCCGGACACCAGCCAGCGCTGAACCAGGGCGGCCAGCACCAGCGGCGGCAATGCGATCAACGTCGCCGCGGCCATGAGGGCGCCCCATTGCGTCGAGCCTTCGCCGATGAAGTTGAAGGCCGCCGCGATCAGCGTCTTGGTGTCACCATTCGAGAGCACCAGCGCAAACAGGAAGTAGTTCCACGAGAATACAAAGGCGAGGATCGCGGCGACGGCGACGCCGGATGCCACCAGCGGCAGCGCGATACGCCAAAGGATGCGCGTAACGCTGCATCCGTCGACCTGCGCCGCCTCGAAGATGCTGCGCGGGATACCATCGAACGACGGCAGCAGTACCCAGATCACGATCGGCAGCGTGATGACCGCGTGGCTGAGGATCAGCGCCGTGTACGATCCGATCATGCCGACCTGCCTGAACATGACGTACCACGGCAGCAGGAACAGCGTGCCGGGCGCCATGCGCGCCGCGAGCGTCAGGATCGCCGGCCACGTAATCCGCGTCCAGGACACGGCGAAAGCGGCGGGAATTCCGAACAGCAGCCCGAGCGCAGTCGAGCCGACGGTGACGATGAGGCTGTTGAGGGCATAGCTCAGGAACGGCGTGGTCTTCGTCAGCTCGACATAGTTATCCAGCGTCGGCGTAAAGACCAACGTCGGCGGATAGGCCGTCACCTCGAACGATGGCTTGAACGAGGACAGCACCATCCAGACCGTGGGCGCCATGATGATGATTCCGGCCAGCACGAGCTGCACCAGATTGAGCCGCCGGATCCAGCGATCGGTGTTGACTGCGTCCGTCATGGTGTCACCATGCCACGGCGCCGCGAAGGCGGTTGAAGGCGAGCACGGCGCCGAACACGATCGCTGTCAGCGTCAGCATCAGCGCGCTGGCATAGCCGATGTTGAAGAATTCGAAGCCGACCCGGAAGCCATAGATGTTGAGCGTGTTCGAGGCGTTGCCCGGGCCGCCCTGGGTGGTGATGTAGATGATGTCGAAGAAGCGCAGGAGATCGACGCTGCGCAGGATCGCCGCGGTGACGATCGTCGGCAGCAGCAGCGGCAGCGTGATGCGCTGGAACGTCTTGAATGGAGTTGCGCCGTCGATTTGCGCGGCTTCGTAGACGCTCGGTGGCAGGGATTGCAGGCCACCCAGCACGATCAAAGCGACATAAGGAGTCCACTGCCAGCTGTCGATCAGTGCGATGGTCGGAATGACCAGTGACGGCGATGCCAGCCAGTCGGACGGCGGCAGGCCTAACGACTGGAGGATATAGTTGGCCGCACCCAGCGAAGGATCGAGGATCACCAGCCACATCATGCCGGCCACCACCGGCGGCATCATGAACGGCGAGATGAATAGCGAGCGCACGATTCCGGGCAAGCGCTTGGCGTGGAACAGCACCAGCGCGAGCCAGACCCCGAAGACGAGTTGGAGCATCAGCGACAGCACGAACAGCGCAATGGTGATCCACAGCCCGTGCCAGAATTCGTAGTCGGAGATCAGCTTGGAGTAATTGGCGAGGCCGGCAAAGGATTGCTTGCCGGTCGAGGAGAAAGTCTGGAAGCCGAGCCAGATCGTATAGACGACCGGAAACGCGATCATCGCGACCGTGAAGATCACGGCCGGCGCCGAGAGGGCCGACATTTCCAGTCGCTGTCGGTCCCGCGTTATTGTCGCAGCCGCATCAGACATGCGTCCGTGTCCTTGATCGGTTGAGATGCCGGCCGGCACGAAGCCGACCGGCATCGGGCCGTTATTTCTGTGCGATCAGCGCGTCGAGCGCCTTGTCGGCGTCAGCACAAGCCTGGTCGATCGGCTTCTGCTTCAGGATCAGATCCTGCACGGCCTGGCCGATGAACTCGCGCGACTCGGGGTTGGCGACGATGGGATAGCCGACCTCGGAGGAGCCCTTGGTGGCGAGCACGTCGAGCGCGGCCTGCCATTCCTTGCGCACCGGTTCTTCGTCGATCCACTTGCGATATTCAGGATCCTTGGCGACGGACGGGCGCGGCGGAGCGATGCCCTGGAGCGCCATCTTCTTCTGCACTTCGGGGCTGGTCGCCCATTGCACGAAATACCAGGCTGCGTCCGGCTGCCTGCTGTGCGAGGACACTGCCATGCCCCAGCCGATCGTGGTTGGCACCTGCCCGGCCTCGCCCGCCGGGAACGGCAAGAGCCCCGTATCCTTGAGGCGCGCGCCGCCTTCCATCACCGTGCGCAACTCATTCGACGATTCAAACGCCATCGCAGCGCGGCCGCTGCGGTAGAGTGCGGAAATCTGCTGGAAGCTGTAGTTGACGACGCCGGGCGGTCCAAAGTCACGCAGCAACCGGCTATAGGTGTCGAGTGCCTCCTTGCCCTTGGCCGAGCAGAGGTTCGACTTGCCGGCGGCGATGTAGCTGCCGCCGACATTGTGCAGCACATTGCTGAAGGTGTAAGCGATCGCAGGCTTGAGGCCGCGCGAGACGAACGGCGTGACCGCGCTGTCGCAGGTCTTGATCTTCTCGGCCGCGGCCTCGACGTCCTTGATCGTTTTCGGCGTCTCGATGCCGCATTTCTTGAAGATGTCGGTGCGGTAATAGAAGATCGGACCTTCGATGTTCATGGGCATGCTGGTCAGCTTGCCGCCGAAGGTCGCAGCCTTCAGGAGGGCCTGGCTCAGCCCGGCCGGGTCGTATTCCCTGGCGACATCGTTCTTGGCCATCGCGGTGAGATCCCCGTACCAACCGGCGGCGGCGAACTGTTCGCCTTCACGCGAGGGCAGCGTCATGAACACGTCGACCTCGTCGCTGTTCGCATTCATGACCGTGATCAGACGCTGGCGCATCTGCTGTTCCTGATAGCCGTCGACCTTTAGCGTCATGCCGGTCAGCTTTTCGAAATCGGCCTTGTAGGTCAGCAGCGCCTGCGAGACCGGATTGTTGTTGGCGAGAAAGGTGACCGTCTTGCCCTTGAATTTCATCCAGTCGAAATCGGCCGCGCGAGCCTGCGCACCGGCGGCGGCAATTGCGAGAACCGGCAATGCGACATGCGTCGCGAGCATCCTGGCCTTCATCGAACTCTCCTCCCGGTTGGCCCGCCTTAAGCTGGCGGACCTTTTTGAACGCGATCTGTTTGAACATTGGCTGAAAACGGTTACATCCTAAGCATCACATCGGCCCTGTCAAGCGATGGACAAACCGCACAATCTAAGGCAGATTTACAATATCGCCGCTACCCAATGGCGGCCTGATGTCAATGTAACGTTACATTTATGAGACTGACGAACGCCAAATCTGTGAAGCAGGGCATCCGCGCCGTTGCGGCGCGCGCCGGCGTCTCGACCGCGTCGGTCTCGCGCGTTCTCAACAATCCCGACGCGGTAAGTCCCTCTTTACGCGCGCGCATCACGCAGGCCATCGAGGCACTCGGCTACATCCCGCATGCGCCGGCGCGCATCCTGTCGTCGCGGCGCTCGCGCACGCTGGGCGCGATCGTGCCGACGATCGACAATACGATGTTCGCGCGCGGTATCGCTTCGCTTCAGCAGTATCTCTCCTCGGTTGGATACATGCTGTTTCTCACCACCAGCGGCTATGATCTCGATGTCGAATTACAGCAGGCGCGCAACCTGATCAGCCGCGGTGTCGATGGCCTCGTGCTTCGCGGCGACTGCCATCATGACGGGTTGCGCAAGCTGCTCGCGGACAATGCAGTGCCCTTCATCAATGTCGGCATCTATCAGCCGGACCGGCCCTACCCGTGTGTCGGAACCGACAACGAAGCTGCCGCGCACCGCGCAGCCACGCATGTCATCGAACTCGGCCATCGCCGCATCGGAATCGTCTCGGCCCTCCAGCGCAACAACGACCGCGCCAGCGCTCGCGTCGCCGGCTTTCACCGCGCGCTCACGGAAAACGGCCTCGAACGCCCGCCGCAATGGCACGTCGAGGTGCCCTACACGCTGGACGACGCGCGCGAGGCGGCGCGCTATCTCCTCAATCTGAGTGATCGTCCAACGGCCGTGGTGTGCGGCAACGACGTTATCGCCTACGGCGTCCTGCTCGAGGCTGAACGCAGCGGTTTTTCGGTGCCGCGCGATCTATCAGTCGTCGGCTTCGACGACCTCGACTGGAGCCGCCATTTGCGACCTAGCTTGACCACGATCCATGTTCCGACCGGAGAGACCTGGCAGCGCGCAGGCGAATATCTGGTGCGCAGCCTCGCTGGCGAGCAAACCATCATGCATCGAGAGATCGATTTTTCGCTGGTAGTCCGCGAATCGACAGCTTCGCCTCCCAAATCCTGAAGTGAGATCCTTGCGATGAGCTCAAGCTTTTCTCTTGCCCCCGGCTTTCATGCCGTGGTGATCGGCGGGGCCGGCGACATCGGCGCCGCAATCAGCAACCAGTTTTGCGACCTCGGCGCAACGGTGACTGCAACAGGTGCCAACGAGACCGATCTTGCGCGCACCCTGCTGAAATCGCGTACCGGGCTCACGCTCGCATCGCTCGACGTCACGAACGACGACGCTGTCACCTCTTTCTCCCGACAGCACGAGCGCGTCGACGCGCTGATCAACTGCGCCGGGATTCTCGCGCGCGACAAGGAATTCGAAATCGAGACCTTCATGAAGGTGCTCGACGTCAATCTCACCGGCACGTTCCGAACCTGCATGGCGTTCCGTCCGCTGCTCGCCGAGAGAGGAGGGTCGATCGTCAACATCGCCTCGATGAATGCCACGCTGGCGCTGCCGCGGATTCCCGCCTACTGCGCCAGCAAAGGCGGCGTCGTGATGCTGACCAAGGCGCTCGCCTTGAAATGGGCCGAGGAAGGCATCCGCGTCAATGCCGTGGCGCCCGGCTATATCGAAACAGCGATCAACGCGGCCGGCCGCACCGATCTCGCACATTATCAGCGCATCGCCGACCGCACCGCGTTCAAGCGCTGGGGGCAACCGGAAGACATTGCAGGCGCCGTTGCCTTCCTCTGCATGCCGGCCTCGCAATACGCGACCGGAACGGTTGTCGCCGTAGACGGCGGTTTCTTGGCGGGATGATTGACCCGACGCTCCCGGCCATAAGGGCTTCGCATTAGCCAGAACTGACGCGTCCGAGCCTGCAACAAGCACGCTGCTCGTTCATCTCTTTGCCGAAGACATGCGCGAGAGTGCACCGCAGAACGATTTGCGCCGCAACATTCAAAATGAGACTGGCCGTTAAGCCGCGCACGGCTCCGACACGTGCGCTGCATCCGAGTTCGGTTAGCTTCCATTTCAAGAACCGCCAACCTCGCCAAAACGCCGCACCTCGCGGCGGACGCGCGAAGGTGCGGTAAAAAATTGCGACAAGAACGCCCAGGGAGGGGAGCAATTGTTGAGAAGCAGTCTAGGACTGATCGCGTTGAGCAGCCTGTTACTTTCGGGCACCGCCTTCGCACAGGAGAAGATCAAGGTCGGCGTCACCGCGACGCTCGAAGGCACCTACACCGTGCTCGGCGAGGACGGTATCCGCGGCTTCCAGACGGCCCTCAACGTGCTCGGCAAGAAGGTCGGCGACAAGGAACTCGAATTTGTCATCGCCTCGACCGACGCGACGCCCGACTCCGCAGTCCGGGCCGTACGAAAACTGATCGAGCAGGACAAGGTGCAGATTCTGCTGTCGCCGCTATCCGGAGACGAAGGCATCGCGGTCAAGAATTTTGCAAAGACCCATCCCGAGCTGACCTTCATCAACGCCGCCTCCGGTGCCCAGGAAACGACCTATGTCGATCCGGCTCCGAATTTCTTCCGCTACAACATGGACGGCGCGCAGTGGCAGGTCGGCCTCGGAAAATACGCCTTTGAGGAAAAGAAGTATCGCAAGATCGCCACCGTCGGCGAAGACTACTCCTTCATCTACACCCAGGTATTCGGCCTCGTACTCGAATTCTGCGGTGCCGGCGGACAGGTCACCAACCGGCAATGGGTGCCGCTCGGCACCAAGGACTTTGCCTCGGTTATCGCCGCGCTGCCCGACGACGTCGACGCGATCTATCTCGGCCTCGGCGGCGCCGACGCCGTCAACTTCCTCAATCAGTACCAGCAGGCCGGGGGCAAGGCGCATCTGATGGGCGGCTCGATCATGATCGACCAGACCATCCTGTCGTCCAAGGGCAACGCCAAGAACGCGCTGGTCGGCACGCTGGCCGCGAGCGGCCAGGCCGACACCTGGGAAAACCCCGGTTGGCAGAAGTTCGTGAAGGACTATCAGGACGCCTTCCCGCCCAACAAGCGCTTCCCGAGCCCCTCGCTGCTCGCCACCAACTATTACGGCTCGACCATGGCGCTGATCCTGGCGCTGCGTCAGGTCAACGGTGATCTCTCCAACAACCAGGCCAAGTACAAGGAAGCACTCGCCAAGATCGAGCTCGACGCCCCCAACGGCAAGATCAAGCTGGACTCCAACCGCCAGGCGATCGGCACCAACTTCGTCACCGAGGTCGTCGACGACGGAAAGGGCGCGCTGTTTTCAAAGGTCGTGAAGGTGATTCCGAACGTCAACCAGACGCTCGGCTACGATCCCGCGGTGTTCGCCAAGATCGGTTTGCCAAGCCGTACAGTACCGGAATGTAAGAAGTACTGACGTAGTCTTGTTCGCGAGCGATGGCGGACTTGGGAGAGATTTGCAAGGCGCGGACTTCGTGCGCCCTTGCATTCTCTCCCCGGTTGTTGAACGCTACCAAAAAACGACAAGAGCTTTTGGGAGGGAAGGCATGAGCCGGGCGCTCGCCGTCTTCCACGGCCGCTTTGGCCGGGCGACGGTCTATCAGTTGAACCGCCCTTTCAACATCCACGCACATCGCGAAGGTCATCTGATCTTCCATGTCGGGGGACGTCCCGCTTGCATCGATGTCAGCGAGGGACATTACGAACTCACCGAAGGTTCTGTCGTCGCGGTCAATCCATGGGAGCCGCATAATTTCCTGCCATCCGATCTGGAAGGCGGCGCCGTTTTCTTCGTGCTCTATGTCAATGCGGAGTGGTTCGCGCCCGATGCGCCCGGCGCCGACCGTCTGCGCTTCGGCCGTACCCAGTTCACGCGGTCGGTTGCGCTGGACAAGCAGATCAGGCACGCAGCCGCCCTCGTGTGCGGCGCACCCTCGCTCAACAGCCTCGATGGCGAGCTGAGAGGTCTGATCGATATCTGTTACGACGAAAGCTGGCAGCAGGCCGCGACCGCGCGTGATCCGCGCGCAAACGGCTCCGTCACAGATTTTCGCGTGCGCAAGTGCATCAAGATGATGTCGGAGAGTCCCGGCGCCGAGATCGAGCTCGACACTATCGCGCGCGAATCCGGCCTGTCGCGGCCGCATTTCTACCGGCTATTCCGCACCCAGACCGGCGTCACCCCACACCTCTATCTCAACACGCTGATGATGGAGCAGGCGCTGGAGGCGCTGGTGGCGAGCGAAGCGCCGATCGCCGATATCGGCTTCGACCTCGGCTTCTCGTCGCAGAGCGGATTCACCCGCTTCTTCGCCGCCAATGTCGGCATGGCGCCGACCGATTATCGCCGCGCGGCCAAGGTTTTGCGCACCTGACGGCACGCGAAAAGATACTCACGATCAAGTGCCTCCCTTATGGCCGCATTAGGATGCGCCAAACGCGGTCCCGAAAAGAGGATCGCACTCGATAGGGAGCGCACGTTCATGGCAGGGCTTGCGGCCGGCAACGGTCTGCGTGCCCCTTCGCCCCGCTTGCGGGGTGAGAGTTGGGGTGACGTGAAGACGGAGCGGCGATCATGACCCGCTTTGTCGAACGCCATCCCGCCTGGGCACTGATTGTCATCATCGCGATCGCGGTGGCGCTTTGGCTGATTTTCGCGGTGTGGCCGCAGGGCCTTGAAGAAGCGATCGGCCGCAAGCGCGTCTTCCTCAACGCCGTCTTCAACGGCATCACGCTCGGCGGGCTCTACTTCCTGGTCGCCAGCGGTTTTACGCTGATTTTCGGCCTGATGCGCAACGTCAACCTCGCGCATGGCTCGCTCTATTTGTTCGGCGGCTATGTCGGCTACGCCATCAGCGCTTCGACCGGCTCATGGATCCTCAGCTTCATCGTCGCCTTCATCCTGACGGCACTGGTCGGCGTCCTGCTTCAGGTGCTCGTCTTCCGCCGCATGGAGGGCCAGGACCTGCGCCAGACCATGGTGACGATCGGCCTTTCGATCGTGTTCGCCGATTTGATGCTGTGGGCCTGCGGCGGCGATTTCTATCAGATTCAGACCCCGAACTGGCTGATCGGACCTGTGGAGCTGCCGCTGGTCACCGCGATCAAATCATCAGGCGAGCCGGTCTATCTGCGCTATCCCTTGGTCCGACTCGTGATCTTCGCCGCCCTCCGTCGTGATCGGCGTGGCGATGTGGCTGGCGCTCAACCGCACGCGCATCGGCATGATCATCCGGGCCGGCGTTGACGATCGCGACATCCTGGCTGCGACCGGAGTGCGGATCCAGCTCGTCTTCGTGGTGGTGTTCGCACTCGGCGCCGGGCTCGCCGGCATCGCCGGCGTCGTCGGCGGGACTTTCCAGTCGCTCTCGCCCGGCGAGGATATCCGCTTCCTGCTCGCCTCCCTCGTTGTCGTGATCGTCGGTGGCATGGGCTCGATCCCGGGAGCCGCGCTGGGCGCGCTCATCATCGGCCTCGCCGAGCAGCTCGGCTCGGTCTACATCCCGACCTACGCTATCGTCGTGACCTTCCTGATCATGGTGCTGGTGCTGGCAATTCGGCCGCAGGGCCTGTTGGCGAGGCGCTGACATGTCCCTCGCTCACGACGCCCACGTCACGGTTCGTCCCACGGCTGCGGTTCAGGGCTCCAAATTGCGTGGATGGCCGGAGATCGACAATCCAGCGGCCTGGACCGTCGCGGCCATTCTCCTGATCATGCCGCTGATCGCCAACGGCTTCTTCCTGATCGAGATCTTCGCCACCGCGCTGATTCTCGGAATCATGGCGCTGAGTCTGATGTTTCTTGCCGGCTATGGCGGCATGGTCAGCCTGATGCAGCTCACCATCGCGGGTTTCTCCGCCTATATGGTCGCGGTGTTCGGCGTCAGCGGCAACGCCAATATCAGCCTGGGCTGGCCGTGGTGGCTCGCGGTTCCGATGGCACTCGCGCTGGCGACCATGTTCGGCACGCTGGGCGGCGCGCTGGCCGTGCGCACTGAAGGTATCTACACCATCATGATCACGCTCGCGATCGGCGCGGCGTTCTATTATTTCACCAACCAGAACTGGGCGATCTTCAACGGTCATACCGGCATCAACACCGTTGCCACGCCGCATTTCTGGGGCGTCAACTGGCGCGCCGACATTCCCTACTACTATATCGTCCTCGCGGTTGCCGCACTCTGCTACTTCGCCGTCGACTACATCTCTCGCGCCCCGTTCGGCCTGGCGCTGCAAGGCGTGCGCGACAATCCCCGCCGCATGGCGGCACTCGGCTTCCACGTCAATGCGCACCGCGTCGCGGCTTACGCCTTCGCGTCCTTTGTCGCGGCGCTGGCCGGGGTGCTCCAAGTCTGGAATTACGGACAGATCTCGCCGGGATCCGTGAGCGTTGCAGCCTGCATCGATATCCTCATCATCGCAGTGGTCGGCGGCATCACGCGGCCCATCGGTCCCTTTATCGGCGCGCTGATCTTCGTGCTGCTGCGCACCTTCGCCCTCGACTTCCTGGTCAAGCTGGGGCTCGACGGCAACCGCTTCCGGCTCCTGATCGGCCTTGGCTTCCTCGCCATCGTGTTCTGGTCCTCGGACGGCGTCATCGGGCTCTGGCAGAGCTGGCGGCAGCGCCAACGTTCCGGCGCGGTCAGTTCAAGCGGCCGACGTGGCCGAGTATCTGGCCAAGGATCTGGCCAAGGATCTGGCCAAGGATCTGGCCAAGGATCCAGCCATGGATAGCGTCGCGCAACGCCTCTCTGCCGTCGGTGCCGGCGCAGCGCTGGAGCTTCGCGGCGTGACGCGCATGTTCGGCGCGCTCGCGGCGCTCACCGACGTCACCATTACCGTCCGCCCCGGCGAACGGCGCGCCGTGCTCGGCTCCAATGGCGCCGGCAAGACCACGCTGTTCAACTGCATCACCGGCGACTTCCCGCCTTCTTCCGGCACCATCCGCTTCTTCGGCGAGGACGTCACGCAGTTCCCGCCCTATGAGCGAATCCGCCGCGGCCTGCGCCGGACTTACCAGATCTCCGCGCTGTTCCCCGGCCTCACCGTCCAGGACAATGTCTATCTCGCTTGCCGCGGCGTCTCACGGGGGCGTTTCTCGTTTCTCCGCCCCGGCCAGAACGACGCGCTGATGCACGCGGCCGAAAATCTCGTGCAGGCCGTCCATCTCATGGGCGTGAAGGATCAGCACGTTGCCGAACTCGCACATGGCCAGCAGCGCCAGCTCGAGATCGCACTGGCGCTTGCCGGCGCGCCTCGCTTCGTCCTGTTCGATGAACCGGCCGCAGGACTGTCGCCGACCGAGCGTGCCGAGCTGATCGAGATATTGACCTCGCTGCCGGCGCATATCGGCTACATCATCATCGAGCACGACATGGACGTGGCCCTGCGCGTCGTCGAGAGCGTCACGATGATGCACAACGGGCGTATCTTCAAGGAAGGCCGTCCGCAGGAGATCGAGTCCGATCCCGAGGTGCAGGAGCTTTACCTCGGAGGCGGCCATGAGTGAGGCCCGCCGATCCGCAGCCGCGCTCGAAGTCCGCGGCCTGGACATCTACTACGGCCATTCGCATGCGCTGCAGGGCGTGGACCTGACGCTCGAGGCCGGCGTGTTCTCGGTCGTCGGCCGCAACGGCATGGGCAAGACCACTCTGTGCAAGGCCATCATGGGGCTGGCGCCGGTCAGCGGCGGCTCGATCCGAGTCCGCGGCGATGATATCACCCGGCGGCCGCCCGCCCACATAGCCCGACTCGGCGTCGGCTACGTCCCGCAAGGACGGCGCCTGTGGCGTTCGCTCAGCGTCGACGAGCATCTGCAGCTTGCTGCAGGCTTGCGCCGCGGCGCCTGGACAGTCGAGCGCATCTACGAGACGTTTCCGCGATTGGCCGAGCGCAAGAATCACGGCGGCGGCCAACTCTCCGGCGGCGAGCAACAGATGCTCGCGATCTCGCGCGCATTGCTCACCAACCCGCGGCTCCTGATCATGGACGAGCCCACCGAGGGGCTTGCGCCTGTTATCGTCGCCCAGGTCGAGGAGATGCTGCTACAGCTTGGCGAGGACGGCGACATGTCCGTCCTCGTGATCGAGCAGAATATTGGCGTGGCGACCGCCGTGTCGCGCAACGTCGCCATCATGGTCAACGGTCGCGTCAACCGCATCATCGATTCGGCGCGGCTGGCCGCCGACCGCGAACTGCAGCAGCGCCTGCTCGGCGTCGGATTGCACGCCGAGCTCGAGCTCGACCTCGACGTGCCCGCGGGTACGGAGGCGAAGCCCGCCCCGCGGCAAGCGCGCCCAGGCGGCGCGATCCGCATCTACATGTCGAACCCGACGCCGCCGACGCGCTGGTCGCAGCCGGTGCCGATCGCTCACATCGAGGCGGCCGCCCGTACGTTCTCGACACAGGCGATACGTCTCGACGAGACGGCACGGCGCAGGCGCGAACCGGTCGCGGCGCAAACGCAGGGCCACCCGGTCGTGCTCGTCGTCGGTACGCTCGACACCAAGGGCACGGAGCTCCGCTTCGTCCGCGACATCATCACCGGGGCCGGCCTGCGCACGCGATTGGTCGATGTCTCCACCAGCGGCAGGCACGCGGCCAGCGACGTCTCCGCTCAGGAGATCGCCTTGAATCATGGTCGGGGCGGATCGGCGGTGTTCGGATCCGGACCGCGGCGCCGCCGTCACCGCGATGGCCGAGGCCTTCGCCAGCTGGCTGCGGCGCCAGAGCAATGTTGCCGGCGTGATTTCGGCGGGCGGCTCGGGCGCGGCCTCACTGGTCGCACCGGGTATGCGGACTCTTCCTGTCGGGGTGCCGAAGCTGATCATCTCGTCCGTCGCCTCCGGCGACGTCGGGCCCTATGTCGGCGCCGCGGACATCACCATGATGCATTCGGTCGCCGACGTGCAGGGCCTCAACTCGATTTCACGCGCCGTGCTCGCCAATGGCGCCAACGCGCTGGCCGGCATGGTCAAGGCGCGCCTCGAACAGCATGCACGCAAGGATCGCGGCGACAGCGGATTGCCGTCGGTCGGCATCACCATGTTCGGTGTCACGACGCCGGCGGTACAGAAGATCGCGGCCGGCCTCGGCGGGGATTTCGAGTGCATCGTCTTCCACGCCACCGGCGTTGGCGGCCGCTCAATGGAGAAGCTCGTCGATTCCGGACAGCTCGCGGGCGTCATCGACCTCACGACCACGGAGGTCGGCGATCTCCTGATGGGCGGCGTGTTCCCGGCAACCGACGACCGCTTTGGCGCCATCATCCGCAGCCGGGTGCCTTTCATCGGCTCGGTTGGCGCACTGGACATGGTGAATTTCGGTGCCCCCGAGACCATCCCGGAGCGCTACCGCGGCAGGAAATTCCACGTCCACAACCCGCAGGTCACCCTGATGCGGACCACGGCGGAGGAGAACGAGCGCATGGGGCAATGGGTCGCCGATCGGCTCAACCGGATGGACGGCCCGGTGCGCTTCTTCCTGCCCGAGGGCGGCGTCTCCGCGCTCGACGCGAGAGGACAGCCATTCTGGGATCCGGACGCCGATGCGGCGCTGTTCCGCGCGCTGGAGCGGAACGTGCGGCAGACCGCCAACCGTCAGCTCATCCGCGTCTCCAAAAACATCAACGATCCCGAGTTCGCCTCCACCATTGTCGGCGCGTTCCGAACATTGTTCGGCCGCACCGGGGCGCGCCGGAGACTAGCGAGGTGACCGATGGCCCGGTTTGAACGCGCAGCACTGTTGAAACGATTCCGCGACATGGCCAGGCGCGGCGAGCCCATCGTCGGCGGCGGCGCAGGCACCGGCCTGTCGGCCAAATGCGAGGAGGCCGGCGGTGTCGACCTCATCGTCATCTACAATTCCGGTCGCTACCGCATGGCCGGCCGCGGCTCGCTCGCGGGATTGATGGCTTACGGCGACGCCAACGCAATCGTGCTGGAAATGGCCGGCGAAGTGCTGCCCGTCGTAACCAGGACGCCAGTGCTCGCAGGCGTCAACGGAACCGATCCGTTCCGCGACATGGATCTTTTCCTGGATCAGTTGAAGGCGCTCGGCTTCGCCGGCGTGCAGAACTTTCCGACCGTCGGCCTCATCGACGGTGTGTTCCGTGCCAACCTCGAAGAGACCGGCATGTCCTATGCGCTGGAGATCGACATGATCGCAAAGGCGCGTGAGAAGGATCTGCTGACGACACCCTACGTCTTCAGCGAGAAGGAAGCCGCCGCGATGGCGATCGCGGGCGCAGATATCATCGTCTGTCATCTAGGCCTGACGACCGGGGGCACCATCGGCGCGCAGACCGCGCTCAAGCTGAAGGATTGCCCAGCGCACATCGACACCTGGGCCTCCGCCGCGCTCAGCGTCAATCCAGACATTCTGGTGCTCGCTCATGGCGGACCGATTGCCGATCCGGACGATGCCGATTTCATCATGAGGAACACGCGCCACTGCCACGGCTTCTACGGCGCCTCCTCGATGGAGCGGCTGCCGGTCGAGCGGGCGCTGACGGATCAGGTGCGCAAATTCAAGGCGATCGGCGCGCGATAACGCCGGAAGGACGAGGGAGAGAAACATGTCAGGGACTTTAGTCGGTGAATTGATCCTCTGGCTGATCGTCGCGGTCGTGGTGATCGTGGTCGGCGTCTACATCGTGAACTGGCTCTATCACCGCTCGTCCAAGGAGACCTCATTCGTCCGGACCGGCCTGCTCGGTGAGCGCGTCGTGATCAACGGCGGCGCGTTCGTGCTGCCTTTCATTCACGACTACACGCCGGTCAACATGAACGTGCAGCCGATGGGCATCGTGCGCTCCCGGCAGGACGCTGTGATCACCCGTGACCGCATGCGCGTCGACATCGAGGCCGATTTCTATGTCCGCGTCCAGGCGACCCGCGAAGCCGTGTCCATCGCGGCCGCCACGCTCGGCCGCCGCACCATGGAACCCGAACAGCTCCACGCCCTCCTTGCCGGAAAATTCATCTCAGCTATTCGTTCCGTTGCCTCGGAGATGACCCTCGAACAGATGCACGAGCAGCGCGGTGAGTACGTCGCCCGCCTCAAGGCGAACGCGGCAGAGGCCCTCGCCCAGAACGGACTCGAGCTGGAATCGGTCGCGATCACCGATCTCGACCAGACCGATCTCGAATTCTTCAACCCCTCGAACCGCTTCGACGCCGAAGGTCTGACACGCCTGATGGAGGACATCGAGGCGAAGCGCAAGCTGCGCAACGACATCGAGCAGGATTCGATGATCAAGATCCGCTCCCGAAATTTGGAGGCAGAGCGGCAGGCCCTTGAGATCGAGCGCGAAAGCGAAACGGCGCGCCTCGAGCAGGAGCGCGACATCGAGATGCGCCGCGCCCTGCAACGCACCGAGGTCGCGCGTGAGCGGGCCCTGCGCGAGACCGAAGCCGAGCAGGCGCAGATTTCCGCCCGCGAGACTATCGAGAAGGCGCGCATCGCCAACGACCAGGCGATCGCCGAAGCCCGCATCGCCTCGGAGCGTGAGACCCGTCAGCGGGAGATCGAGCGCACACGCACCATCGAAGAGAAGGAGTTGCTCGCACGGGAGGAGATCGAGAAGACCCGGATCGCCAACCAGCGCTCGATCGATACCAGCCGCATCGCCTCCGAGCGCGAGGTGCGCCAGCGCGAAATCGAGCGGATGCGGACCATCGAGGAAGCCGAGATAGCCGCCCGCGAGGCGATCGAGAAAGCGCGTATCCAGCAAGACCGCGTGGTGACCGACGCCCGCATCGCCAACGAGGAGGAGACCCGGCGCCGCGAGATCGAGCGGACCCGCGCGGTGGACGAAGCCGAGATCGCCGCCCGCGAGGCGACCGAAAAGGCCCGCATCGCCCAGACCATGATCGTCAATGTCGAGCGTATCGCATCTGATGAGCGCACCCGCGCGTTGGAGATCCAGCAGGTGCGTATTATCCAGGAAGCCGAGATTGAGGCGCAGCGCGCCGTCGAGAGCGCGCGCATCACCCGTGAGCACAGGCTCGCCGCCGAGCGCATCGCGGCCGAGCAGAATACCCGTCAGTTGGAGATCGAACGCAACCAGACGCTGGAAGTCGCAGGGGTTGCAGCGCGCGAAGCGACGGAAGCTGCCCGCATCACCCAGGAAGAACGTGTTCGTTCCCTGGAGATCGCCCGCAACCGCGTCGTCGAGGAAGCCGACATTGCCTCCCGCGAAGCCATCGAGGCCGCCCGGATTGCGCAGGAGAAGTCCGTTGCAGCCGAGCGTATTCAGGCCGAGCGTGACACGCGCACGCTCGAGATCGAGCGCACCGCCGTGCTCGAGGCCGCCGAGTTGAAGCGTCGCGACGCCATCGAGCGACAGCGCATCGGCGTCGATCTCGCGCTCGAAGCCGAGCGGATCACTTCCTCCAGGAAACGCGAGGTGCTCAATATCGAGCATAAGAAGGCGATCGAGATCGCGGATGAGGACCGCGTCATTGCGCTCTCGACCAAGAAGTCCGAGCGCATCGACGCCGACCGCCAAGTTAAGCAGGCCGAGATCGTCGCACGCAAGGAGCTCGAGACCACGGACGTCTCGCGCGAGCAAGCGCTGGAGGCGGCGCGGATCGAACGCCGCCGTTCGATCGAACAGCTCGAGGTCGCCCGCGTCCAGTCGCTCCAGGAGTCCGAGATTGCCGCGCGCGAAGAGGTCGAGCGCGCCCGCATCGCATCCGATCGCGGCCTGGACGAGGCCCGCATCGGCCGCGAGCGCGAGCTGCGCAAACTCGAAATCAATCGCGAGAAGGAGGTCGAGACCGTTTTGATGGAGAAGGCGATTGCGATCCACCTGAAGTCGTTGGAGGAATCCGCGGCCAAAACCTCGGCCGAGGAGGCGCGTGTGCATGCGACCGAAGCCACCGAGCGCGTCATCACCGCGCGCGAGAGCGAGATCGCGAAGCGCCGGAAGA
This sequence comes from Bradyrhizobium sp. LM2.9, assembly GCF_054056555.1. Classification (NCBI taxonomy): domain Bacteria; kingdom Pseudomonadati; phylum Pseudomonadota; class Alphaproteobacteria; order Hyphomicrobiales; family Nitrobacteraceae; genus Bradyrhizobium; species Bradyrhizobium sp. LM2.9. The sequence goes on along the minus strand of NZ_JBSRYJ010000002.1, from coordinate 1,143,723 downwards.
CCGTGGAGATCCTGATCGCCGAGAAGCAGGCTGAGGAAACGCGAATTGCCGCGGAAGCCGAGCGCATCCGCGCCGCGGTCGAGGCCGAGGCGCAGCGTATGCTCAACGAGGCCGAAAATGTACTGACCGACCAGGCACGCTACTCGCTGTTCCGCAGAAAGCTGCTCGACCGCATCGAGGGCATCGTCCGCGAGAGTGTCAAGCCCATGGAGAAGATCGAGGGCATCCGCATCCTTCAGGTCGATGGCCTCAACGGCAACGGCCATGGCGGCAATGGCGGCCGCAGCGCCACCGACGAGGTGATCGACTCGGCGCTGCGTTACCGCGTCCAGGCGCCGCTGATCGACTCGCTTCTGGCGGACATCGGCGTCGAAGGCGGCAGCCTCGCCAAGATGCCAGGCTTGATCCGGGAAGCGCGCGACATGCAGGGCATCAAGGAGTCCGCGCGCAAAGGCGGCGGTGGCGGCGAGAAGCCGGCTGCTGCGCCCTCGCCTTCGGCCGACGGCGAGCCGCCCGCCGAGCGCAGCCCCCGGAAGAAGGGCTGAGGTCGCACCATGGCCCGCGTCTACGTCTCAACCGTCGTCAACGCGCGCAACGACCGCGTCTGGGCGCGGGTGCGCGACTTCAACGGTCTGCCGAACTGGCATCCCGCGATTGCGGAAAGTCGCATCGAGGGCGGCGAGCCCTCCGACAAGATCGGCTGCGTCAGGGATTTTCGCCTGCGCAACGGCGATCGTATCCGGGAAAAGCTGCTCGGCCTGTCCGATTACGACATGTTCTGCACCTACTCGATCCTCGAATCCCCGATGGGGGTCGAGAACTACGTCGCGACGCTACGGCTGACGCCGGTCACGGATGGCGACCAGACTTTCATGGAATGGACCGCCGAGTTCGACTGCGCACCCGAGCGGGAGGCGGAACTCGTCGGAAATATCGGCGGCGGCGTGTTCCAGGGCGGCTTCGACGCCCTCAAGCGCCAGTTCGGAGGGTGAGCGCCGTGCCGCATGTCGTCAAGAGCACGGTCCTGGATGCGCCGACCGCCTCCGTGTGGGCCGTGCTGCGCGATTTCAACGGGCACGATCGCTGGCATCCGGCGGTCGCGGCCTCCACGATCGAGCGTGCGCAGGCCTCGGACAAGATCGGCTGTGTCAGGCGCTTCAAGCTGCAGGACGGCTCGGAGCTGCGCGAGCAGTTGCTGACGCTGTCGGATCTGGAGCAGACCTTCAGCTATTGCCCTGCTCGATACGCCGGTCCCGATGTTCAACTACGTGGCCCATGTCCGCCTGCTGCCCGTGACGGACGGCGACCGCACCTTCTGGCACTGGGAATCCCGCTTCTCGACGCGGCCGGAAGACAAGGACCGCATCACCCACATGGTCGCGGAAGACATCTACCAGGCGGGATTCGAAGCGATCCGCCGGCACCTCAAGGAGGCTGTGTCAACATGACTGTGACGGTGAAGACCTTCACGAGTTCAAGCGAGGCCGCCGCCGCGCTGTCGTCCGATCGCAACGCGCGCTATCTCGGCGGCGGCACGCTCGTGATGCGCGCACTGAACGAAGGCGACATCTCGCTCTCGACCGTCGTGCGCGCCAATGACCAAGCCTTGACGCGCATCGAGCCATCCGGCCCGCGGATCACCCTGGGTGCTGGCGTAACTTTCGCCCGGATTCTGGGCGAGCGCGACCTCGCTTTCCTACACGCCCCTGCCCGCTCGATTGGTGGCCCGGCGGTCCGCAACATGGGTACGGTGGGTGGCAATCTGTTCGCGCCCAATCCCTATGGTGATTTCACCGTCGCCCTGCTTGCACTCGATGCCACGGTGACCCTGCAAGGCGGCTTCGGATCGCGCGACATTCCGATTGAGGAGTTTTTGCAATCGCGCGAGAGGCAGGCGGGCACGCTCGTCTTGTCGGTATCCTGCACGCGGCCGACAAGCGCAGAAGCTTTTCACTACCGCAAGATCGCACGGATCAAGCCCAAAGGCGGCTCGATCATCACGCTCGCCGCACATCTGCCGATCAGTGGCGGACGGATCGCCGGGGCGCGCATTGCATTGGGATCGATGGCGCCGACGCAAATACGTGCGCGGACGGCCGAACGCGCGCTGGAAGGCCGCTCGCTCGACGCCGCGACTGTCGAGGCCGCAGCCGCTGCAGCCGCGGAAGGGACATCGCCGTCTGACAACGCGCTCAGTAGCGCCTGGTACCGCCGCGAGATCGTCGGCGTGCATCTGCGTCGTCTTCTCTTGGGTCAGGAATAGATCGTATGGCCAAGACTGCCCTGCAATTTCGTCACAACAGCAGCGATGTCGCCATTTTCGTTGATGGCGGAACCAACCTGCTCGTGGCGCTTCGCGAATTGATCGGCGACATGACGCCGAAGTTCGGCTGCGGACAAGGGGGCTGCGGCACGTGCAGTGTCCTGATCGACGGCGAGCTCCATCTCTCCTGTCTGACGCTGGCCGAGACCGTCGCCGGCCGCTCCGTCGAGACGCTGGATAGCCTGAAGCAGGGACCCAACCTCCATCCGCTGCAACGCGCCTTCGCCGAGAATTTTGCCGCCCAGTGCGGCTATTGCACGCCGGGCATGCTGATGGCGGCCAAGGCGTTGCTCGACCGCAATCCCTCTCCGAGTCGCGCCGAAGTCGTCGAGGCGATCTCCGGCAACATCTGCCGCTGCACCGGCTACGAGCCGATCATCAACGCCATCCTCGCCGCCTCCGGCGGCCGGGCAAGCGCCTAAGGGACCAGACCATGCTGGAATTGCGCAAGGATATTTTCGCCGACGAGCGCGACGACAATCTCAAGGAGATCGGCAAGGGCACCCAGCGCCAGGACATGCTCGGCCATGTCACGGGCACGTCGAGCTATTTCAACGACCACAAGCTCCAGGGCATGCTGCACCTGAAAGTCGTCCGCTCGACCCATTCGCATGCAAGAATCCGGAGAATCGACACCGCGGACGCCGAGCGCTCAGCCGGCGTGCGCCGGATCATCCGTGGCTCCGACGTGCCCCGCAATCTCAACACGCTCTTGAGCCTGATCAATTTCGGCAAGGACGACGAACCGTCGCTGGCCATCGACAAGGTCCGCTACAAGGGTGAACCGATCCTGGCCATCGTCGCCGACAGCGAGCGCGAGGCCTTCGAGGCGATCGCGAAGGTGCGGATCGACTATGAGCCCCTGCCGGCCGTGTTCGACGTCGAAGATGCGCTGAAGGCCGGCGCGCCGATCGTCAACGATACTTATCCGAAGAATGCCTTCATTTACCACGACGTTTATGACCACCAGAAACTCCGCTTCGGCGACGCCGATGCCGCCCTCGCGACCGCCGATCACGTGCTCGAACAGCGCTACCAGATGTCGCCTATCGAGCACGCGCCGACCGAAACCAACGGATCGATCGCGGCGCCCGACACCAACGGCCGCTATGTCGTCTATACGTCGACGCAGGCGCTGTTCTTCTCGGTTGACACCTGCGCCAAGATCCTCGACGTCCCCTCCAACACTTTTCATTTCATTGGCGGCACCGTCGGCGGCGGCTTTGGCGGCAAGGTGGACACGCTCACCGAACCTTTATGCATCCTGGGCGCGATGCTGACGGGACGTCCCGTGCGCTACGTGTTCGGACGCGAAGAAGAGATGCAATATGGCCCGCCGCGCGGCGCCGAGCGCATCTACATCAAGGACGGCGTGATGCGCGACGGCCGTGTCGTCGCTCGCAAGATCCGGGCATATTTCGACAGCGGCGCATATACGCGGCTCTCGAGCTATGCCGCGGTGAAATGCGCAGCCCACCTGCCCGGGCCCTACACCATCCCGAACGTCTATGGCGACGTCTACTGCGTCTTCACCAACCGCACGCCGGCGACCGCAATGCGCGGCTTCGGCGTCACTGCAATGGATTTTGCGATCGAGTGCCAGATGGACAAGCTGGCGCATCTCGTCAGCATGGACCCGATGGAGTTCCGCATCCTCAACGCCTATCGCGACGGCGACATGAAGGCCCATCGGCGCGAGGCCAAGAACACGGCGCTGATCGAGTGCGTCCAGGTCGCGGCCGAGAAAGCCAAATGGCCGATCCGCGACGAGTTCAAGCGCGCCTCCTCCCGCAAGGACGGTGGCGGCAGCCGCGCCGCCATCCCGCGGACGCCTGCCGACACCAACGCGGGGACAACCGCGCCGGCGCAGCAGCGCACGAGCTATGATCGCCTGCCAACGGCCGCGTCGCGCGAACCACCGCGCGAGCCGCCACCACCCGCACCGCCGCCGTCACCGCGACCGGCGTCGCCCTCGCATGGGGCGGGCCGCTTCTCATCCGTGTTCGGCACCAGGAGACGTTGAGATGACCCGACATCGCGGACGCGGCATCGCATCGATCAATTATCCCATCGGCATGAACCTCGGCGGCGATCCCAGCCAGGCCCTGGTCCATTCCAATCCAAGCGGCAAGTTCACCGTGGCGCTGTCGTCGATCGACCTCGGCCAGGGCATGAAGTCGGTGACGCGGCAGATCTGCGCAGAGACGCTCGGCGTGCCCGTCGAGGACGTCTATGTCGACACCGCCGATTCCGACACGGGCCCGCATTGCATGGGCTCGTTCGCCTCGCGCGGCACCCATCGCGTCGGCAATGCCGTGATGGCGGCGGCGCGCGAGGCGCGCGGCGTGATGATGGAGGCCGCCGCCGAGGAGCTCGAGGTCAATGCCGCCGATCTCGAAACCGACGGGCGTGGCAACATCCACGTCAAGGGCGCACCGCACCGCTCGATCTCCACCAAGGACGTCGCCATCGCCGCGCAGTTCAAACAGGGCAAGACCATCGCGGGCCGTGGCATCTTCCTGGTGCCTCTATCCAACGTCGATCCCGAGACTGGCGAGATGTCGCCGGCGACCTGCTACGCCCATGCCTGTCTTGTCGCCGAGGTCGAGGTTGACGACGAGACCGGCGAGGTCACGATGATACGCATGGATTCTGCCTACGAGCTCGGCCGTGCGCTCAATCCGCGCCTGGTCGAGCAACAGCTTGTCGGCGGCGCCTGGATGGGCGTCAGTCACGCGCTCTACGAGACGCCCGAACCCTATTATCCCGACCCAATCCACGGCCCTCGCGACTTCGTCGAATATGTCATGCCTGGCCCCGGCGACATCTGCCCGCACGACATCGCCGTGTTGGAACGCCCCGCTCCCGATGGCCCCTTCGGCGCCAAGGGCCCCGGCGAAATGTGCGCGAATCCGGTATTGCCGGCCGTCGCGAACGCCATCTTCAACGCCGTCGGCGTCCGCATCGACGACCTGCCGATTACGCCGGAGAAAGTGCTGCGCGCGATCAAGGCCGAGGGCGGCGCACGCCCTCAGGCGCGGCGCTGAGGTTTTGATGGCCGTCCGCAGCAACATCGTCGGCATCGATAGCCCCGAGGCACTGGAGAAGGCGCTTCGGGCGGCCTATTACCTCGCCGACGAGGGGCTGGCGACCGCAGCCTATCTCGGTCTGGCACTCGGCAAGCCATTACTGCTCGAAGGTGCGCCGGGCGTCGGCAAGACCGAGGCCGCCAAAGCCATTGCCGCTGTCCTCGGCCGCCGGCTGATCCGCCTGCAATGCTACGAAGGCATCGACGCGTCCGCCGCGCTGTACGAATGGAACTATCCGCGCCAGATGCTCGCCATCCGCCAGGCCGGCGATGAGAGCATCGATATCTACGGAGAAGCGTTTCTGATCGAACGGCCGATGCTGGCGACGCTGCGCGCGCCCGACTCGACTGTGCTGCTGATCGACGAAATCGATCGCGCCGACCAGGAGTTCGAAGCCTTCCTGCTCGAGTTTCTGTCCGACTTCCAGATCTCGATCCCGGAGCGCGGTACGGTACGCGCCTCGGAGCGCCCGGTCGTCGTCCTGACCTCAAACCGCACGCGGGATCTTCATGAGGCCTTGCGGAGACGCTGCGTCTATCACTGGATCGACTATCCTTCCGCCGAGCGCGAAGCACGCATCGTGATGATGCGGGCCTCCAGCGTCGCCGAGGGGACCGCGCGGGCCGTCGTCGCAGCCGTTGAGAAGCTGCGGCGCGAGCCGCTCAGCAAGGCGCCGGGGATCGCCGAGGCCGTCGACTGGGCTGAAGCCGCCACGCTGCTGCACAAGAGCGGCGCGCGCTGGCCCGATGCCTTCAGGCGCTCGATCGGCGTTGCGCTGAAAGACGAGGAGGATCTGCACTTCATTTCGCCGCGCCTCGATGCCCTGCTGGCGGAGGCCTCTGCATGAGCACCGAACCCGAACTGCCGCGCGCTGCGCGTGTCTTCATCTCCTTCGTAGGGCTGTTGCGAACGAACAGGTTTGCCGTCGCACCGGAACAGACGACCTCGTTCCTGGCCGCGATCCAGCTGCTCGGCCCACGCAGCCTCGAAGACATTCGGCAGGCAGCCCTCGCAACACTGGCGCCTCCGCCGGAGCGTCGTGCCACGTTCGACCGGCTTTTCGATCTGCACTTTCGCGGAAACGAGGCAATCGAGCGCGTCGACGACGGGGAGGACGACGAGACTGTTCGGCTGCAAGAGGAGGCCCGTGGAGACGATGAGCCGTTGTTGTCGGACGAGGCCAACGAGTCCGGTCTCGCAGCAGCGCGCGCGGAAGCCCTGGTCGAGCGCCGCTTTGCGCAGCTCTCGACCACTGATGCGCTGCGCCGGCTGTCCCGTGAGGCGCCCAGGCGCCTGCCGAAGCGGCGCGGCCATCGCCGCATGCGAGCCCGCCGGGGGCCCTACGCCGATTTGCGCCGCACCCTGCGTGACTCTGTACGCAGCGACGGCGAAATCCTTCGGCTGGGGCGTTTGAAGCGTCGGCAGCGCCCACGCAAGGTGCTGCTCCTGATCGACGTCTCCGGCTCGATGAAGACCCGCACCGAAGAGAATATGAAGCTCGCGCACACGCTGGTGCAGGCGGCGCCCAATGTCGAGGTCTTCACCTTCGGCACGCGGCTGACCCGTATCACCCGCCCGTTACGTCTCAGGCGCCGCGAGCAGGCGCTCAACGCCGCAGCCTATCTGGTCAGCGACTGGGACGGCGGCACCCGAATCGGCGACGCGCTTCAGGCCTTTCTCGCTATACCCCGCTTCGGCGGATATGCGCGCGGCGCCGCCGTGATCATCATTTCCGACGGTCTGGAGCGGGGCGAACTCGATGCGCTGCGCGATGCGGTAGCGAAACTGTCGCGCCGTGCGTGGCGCGTGAGCTGGCTGACGCCCCGCTCGCGGCCGGTCCCGGCTTTCGTCCGCAGACCGAAGCGCTGGTCGCAATCGAACGGTTCGTCGACGACCTCGTCGACGGCGGATCGAGCGCGTCGATCGTCGCGCATGTGCTGGCGCTGGGACAAAGGAGAGTTGCGTGACCGACATCGTCGATGGGCACCATCATATCTGGCGCCAGGCCGACCTGCCCTGGCTGGTCGGCTCGATGCAGCCGCGCATCTTCGGTCCATACGAGCCGATCCGACGCGATTACCCGATCGAGGAATATCTCGGCGACCTCAAAGGCAGCGGCGTCACCCGCTCGGTCTATGTCCAGACCAACTGGTCCAATGACCGCTTCGAGGACGAGGCCGCTTGGGTGCAGCAGACCGCCGAGGAGCACGGCTGGCCGCATGCTATCGTGGCTTATGCCGATTTCTCAGTGGACGACGTGCGTCCGCAACTCGACCGCCTGAAGCGCTATTCCCTCGTACGCGGCGTCCGCATGCAACTTCATTGGCACGAGAACCCGCTTTATCGCTTTGCGGCCCGCCCCGATCTCTGCACCGATCCCGTGGTACGGCGCAACATCGCCCGCCTTGCGGATTATGCCTTGAGTTTTGACCTCCAGGTGTTCACGCCGCAGATGCCGGACGCCGCACACCTTGCGGAAGCTTGTCCCAAAGTGACCTTTATTCTCCAGCACGCCGGCATGCTGGAGGACCTTTCACCCTCAGGTCGCGCGGCGTGGCGCGCCGGGATGGCCCGCCTCGCCGCCTGCCCGAACGTCGTGTCGAAACTGTCGGGGCTCGGAACCTTCATCCACCGCAACGACCCCGCACATATCGCATCCGTCCTGACCGACACGATTGCGATCTTCGGCGCCGAACGCTGCCTGTTCGGCTCTAATTTTCCAATCGAGAAATTGTGGACCAGTTATCGCGAGCTGATCGACGCGTTCCGTGCCGCCGCAGCGCCGCTGCGAGATGATCAGCGCGAAGCCATTTTCAAGACCACCGCCGTGCGCGTCTATCGGCTCTGAGCGCTGAGGAAACGAACGAGAACGGACACAGGGAGGGACGGAATGCCGCTGGAAATCAAGATCCTGGACTATGGCGATATCGAGCTGGAATCGAGCTTTCTGGTTCTCGGCCACGACTGCGGCCGCACCCGCCGTGTCCTCACCCTCGGGTTCCTGATCCTCGGCGGCAAATATCCGGTCGTGGTAGATACGGGTTACCGCTCCAACCAGATCATGGAAACGCTGGGGATGCGCGGCCTGCAGTATCACGAGCACATGATCGAGAACCAGCTTGCGCGGCACGGCGTGCGCATGGGCGATGTGCGCTTCGTCTGCCACACCCATCTGCATATCGACCACGCCGGCAAGGACGATCTGTTCCCGATGAACACGACCGTCGTCGTCAACCGCCGCGAGCTCGAGTATTCCGTGTCCGGCCTGATGCATCCGCAATATCCGGCGCCGGATATCAAGCATCTGATCGACCGGCTGCACACCTAAGAGCGCGCTGCGCCTTCTCGACCTCGAGATCACGGGTCCCATCGAGCTGATGCCGGGCGTCTACTGCGACGCAGCGAATGCGCACACCGAGGGCTCGATGAACATCATCGTCGAGACCGCCGACGGCATTGCCACCATCTGCGGCGACGTCATCTATGATTTCAACGACCAGATCGTGACGCCCTTCAACGAGATCCACGACTGGGAGCCGCGCACCACCGGCAACCACGGCACCACCAAGCGCGCCGAGAAGGCCGCCATCAAAAAGCTGCTCAGCAATTCGCGCTATCTCCTGCCGGTCCACGACCGTCCCGCCAAGATCGAAGGCGGCAACGTCGTCGGCCGGCTACACGACCAGGTCCCCGGACCGATCGTGCAATCTGTGCCCCAGCGCAACTGGTTTCCGGCCTAGACACCAGAGGATGGACGATGACGCACGTCACCTTGCGCTCCGAATTCGAGACCCTGATCGACCCCTACGCGCCGGTCGCGCAGGTCCGGCACCGGTTTTGACTTCACGGAGGGACCGATCTGGCATCCGGTCGATCATTATCTGCTGTTCTCGGACATGCCGGGGGACGTGCGCCGGCGCTGGGATGCGCGGCGCGGCGTCGCCGAAGTCAAACGGCCGTCGAACAAATGCAACGGCATGACCTATGACGCCGAGCTCAATTTGATCGTTTGCGAGCACGCGACATCGTCGTTGATCCGCGAGCGGCCGGACGGACGGCGCGAGGTGCTGGCCTCGCACTTTGGGGGACAGGAGCTCAACAGCCCCAACGACGTCTGCGTGCACTCCTCCGGCGCGATCTATTTCTCTGATCCCTGGTATGGCCGCATGCCGGTCTATGGCGTCGAGCGGCCGAGGCAGCTCGGCTTCCAGGGCGTTTATCGCGTCGTGCCCGGCGCCGACCCGAAGTTGGTCGTTGACCGCAATCTATTCGACCAGCCGAACGGGCTGTGCTTCTCGCCCGACGAGAAACTGCTCTATGTCAACGACACCGTGCAGGCACTGATCCGCGTATTCGACGTCAACGGCGACGGCTCGCTGTCTGGTGCGCGTGTGTTCGCGAGCGGCATCCGCTCCGAGCTCGAGCCCGGCTTGCCCGACGGCATGAAGTGCGACCAGCACGGCAATGTCTGGGTCACTGCACCCGGCGGGATCTGGGTCTATTCGCCGCGGAGCGAGCTGCTCGGCAAACTCCGCGTGCCTGAACTGGCCGCCAACCTCGCCTGGGGCGGGCCGGATTTCCGCACCCTCTATCTGACTTCGACGCATTCGGTCTACGCGATCCCGACCAAGGTCGGCCCGCGTCATGAGCCCTATATGAGCGGACGGCGGAGTGGCAGCGGTACAGGCACTGGCACCGCGCCAGCAGCCCCGATCGTGGCCGACGGCGAGATGCAGCTCGACCCGCGACGCTGTGCCATGATCATCCAGGATCTCCAGAACGACGTCATCATGGACGGCGGCGCATTCGCCGATTCCGGCGCACCAGGTCACGCGAAGCAGCAGCAAGTCGTCGAAAACGTCCGGCGTCTTGCGGAAGCTGCGCGGGCCCGCGGCGTCGCCATCATCCATGTCTGGTTCGTGGTCGAAGCGGGCGCGCCCGGCGTGACGCTGAATGCGCCGCTGTTCGAGGGTCTCGTCGACAGCAAGGCGATGGTGCGCGGAAGCTGGGGGGCCGCGCCGGTGTCAGGTCTCGAGCCACGGCCCGGCGATTTCGTGGTCGAGAAGGTGCGAATGAGCGCCTGGGAGGGCACACGGCTCGAAACGATCCTGAAAGCCACCGGCCGCGACATGATCATCAACACCGGCGCCTGGACCAACATGTCGGTCGAGCACACAGCACGGACCGGTGCCGACAAGGGTTACTTCATGGTAGTTCCTGAGGATTGCTGCTCCACCATGAACGCCGATTGGCACGCCGCATCGATCAACTTCGCCATGCAAAACGTTGCCGTCGTGACCAAGGCCGATGCAGTCATCAAAGCGCTGGGATGAGCGGTGGCAAAGCTCCTGCACCTGTCCTGCTCGCCCCGCAGCGACTCCTGGTCGAGCGCCAGCGCACACGTCTTCGTTGACGGCTTTCGCCGAGCCCGGCCCGATTGGGACGTCGATGTCATGGATCTCTGGCGGGAGCGGCTGCCGGAATTTTCGGGCCCTATCGTCGAGGCCAAATATGCACGGATGAAGGCGGAAGCCTTCAACGACGCGCAACGGGACAGCTTTGCGGAGGCCGAGCGTGTGGCGCTCCGCTTGGCGCTTGCCGATCGGGTGCTGATCTCGACTCCCATGTGGAACTTCAGCATTCCCTATAAGCTCAAGCAATGGTTCGACGTTATCGTCCAGCCCGGGCTCACCTTCCGGTTCGACCCATCCCTGGGATATATCCCGTTGCTGAAGGACCGGCCGACCATCGTCATCATCGCCAGTGGCAGCGATTTCGCCACCGGAATGAACCGCGGTCGCATCGACATGGCAACGCCGTACCTGCGCGAAATTTTGCGTTTTGTCGGGATCAGCAATGTCCGTTTCGTACCGATCGGGCCAACCATCGGACCGCTACAGCCCATCGAGGCTTCCCGCGAACGAGCCCATCAACGCCTGGCCGCAATGGCCGCGAGCTTCTGATGCACTCCGCAAGCGACTCTAAGTCAGGGCAGATTGTCGCGCAGGAAAATATCGATGCGGATACGCTCCTGATCGGGGCTGATGTTCATTAGTGCGACCGCCAAATGGCGAAAGATCATCAAGGCCGCCAGAATCGAACCGCAATAATCCGGCGAAGGTTCCGTCCGGGCGCCGCTACTTTGCCAGCCGGAATTTCCCGCCTTCGACCTTGATCAGAAAGGCGGAGCGTTCGTCGTAGCCGTTGTGATCGGCCTTGCTCATGTTCGACAGCCCATTGTTGAGATAGATGTTCTGCCCGCGCTCGAGCGCGTCCCGCAGAGCCGCGCGAAATTCGGTTGTGCCGGGCTTTGCCGTCTTCAGCGCATCCGGTGCAGCTCTTCCAATCAGCGCGACGACATCCCAAAGGTGGGCAGCGAACATGTTGGGCTTTTGCCCGTTCGCCGCTTCATACGCGGTCACGAATTCCTCCGTCGAGCGACGGAACGGATCTCCTGTGGGAAGATCGGCGGCAATGGTAAAGGCCTCGCCTGCAAATACGGCACCTTCGACGTTCGCGCCCCCGAGCTTGATGAACTCCTCACTGGCCACGCCGTGTGTTTGAAATATCTTCCCAGCGTATCCGCGCTCGCGGAGCGCCTGCTGCGGCAAGACCGCCGGAGTTCCTGCGGAAGCAATGAAGACGGCATCGGGATTGGTCAACATCACCTTGAGCGCCTGACCGGTGACGCTCGTGTCTGCGCGCGCATAGACCTCATGTGTGGTCACGGTCAGACCCAGAGCGGGCGCGAGGCGGCTCACCTCCTTGTAGTAGCCTTCGCCGTACCCATCCGAAACGCCGATATAGCCGAGCGTCTTCACGCCCCCGATTTCGCGATATGCTTGAGGATGGCGGCCGCCATGAGGTCATCATTGGGAACGACCTTGAAGGCCCAGGCGCGCTTCTCGTCCATCGGTTGAACTATCGCGGTAGCGGCGGCGAGCGACAGCAGCGGCGTCTTCGATTCGAGCGCGATATCCAGCATCGGCATGGTCACCGGGGTCAGCGAGGAGCCGACCAGCACGTCGACCTTGTCCTGGATCACGAGGCGGCGTGCGTTCTGAACCCCTTTGGTCGAATCTGATTCGTCGTCCAGGGTGATATAGGTGACCTTCTCTCCAGCGATCTCTTTCGGAAGAGCTGCAACCGTCTTGAGCTGCGGCTGCCCCAGCGCGGATCCCGGGCCGCTTGCCGAGATCACAACTCCAATTTTAATCTCCGCGTTCGCCGTATTTCCATAAAGGACGCATGCCACAAGAATCGAAGCTCGCGCGAAACCGATCTTCATGTCCTGTCTCCTCCTCGTCCGCTTTCGTCCGACATACGCGCTTGCTCCTGCGGTCCTGAGCAACCGGGCGGACCACCGTAAGCGGACCGGAGGAACGTGTCTGTCCCTAGCGTTAGGGACAAGACATCGGTGCCCGAGCGTCTGCGCAGGCTTCGGACGCACGGCTGCCTTCTCGCGACGCATGCCGCCCGAGCTTTGCGTTGTCGCTCCACCCTCTTGTCCAGGAGGGCGCAGGGAAGGCCGGGTGCCGGCTGGCACCCACGGTCCGCTGCGCGAAAGGTAGCGCAAGGAAACCGCACAGCAGCATACAGGTGAAGCCCAACACACGGCCTTCCCTGCGCAGTGGCTTTACGGCTTATGCCGTGCTCTCCCGGGAGCCGAGTTCCTGTTGGCCTCCCTCGTCTTCACGAAAGTCGCGGACACCGCGCCGGTTGACGCGAATGCCGCATCCGCAAAGGCTTGACCGTAGCAACGACGGCCAGGACCACACGGTTTTGCCGTACGCACGGCTCGCCTGTCGCCACCGGTTTCGACGGCGTTGTGCACGTTGCCGCCGACCTGATGACGAGACGAACCTGACAGCGCCGCTCGTCGGCACGAAGCCTCGGGCTCACGGAGAGCAATCCGCCCTGCCCACGCCTCTCGCACCCGACGCTGTCGCGTCCACCGCAAGCCCGGCTCTACGACCATCACGACACATGGTCGCCCCTCAAGGGTGAGCCGGGATGGGCGACACATACGCCAATTCCGAATTTCGGTAAAGTGGAATATTTTTGTCGGAAGGGATTGACGGGGTGCTGAGTGTTTTGCCCGACGGGTCTCAGCGCGACAATCCTTCCGCGAGGTGAATTGGTTCCGCTTGACGCAACCCACCTCGCCGAGCTGACTTTCTCACTGTCGCCTGAAGGCAATCGCGATCTGGCTGATATTTGCGGCAAGCTCGGAGGTGCAGCAAACTGTGCAGAAGAATCGGGCGCGCGATTTCAACGTGTTGGCGGCATCAGGGCGCGCAGGATGCCCGGCTTCCAGGCCTGACGTGCGCTGTCGAAGGCCGCGAAGTCGTGATCGAATTGCCAGTAGGCCCATGCCCAGCCAAGTCTGTCGGCGCTTCTCGCCACGAACGACAAATAGCGCTCGCGACTGTCGGATGGCGCACGCTCGTACACTCCGAACTCACCGAGATAAACCGGACGCTTCTCTTTCACCGCCCATACGCTCATCTTCTTGAAATCGGCGGCCGCCTTCGCTTCGTCGTCCGGGCTGCCCCAATCCAGGGGCCCGATCCGCGAAAACGTCGGAGACCAGGGCGCGCCCTGATGGGTGAACCGTATCGGCGCGTAATAATGGAACGTGACGATGAGATGCCTGTCGTCGGCCGGCAGAGCCAGTTCGTCGACCGGGATCTCATCCGTGTTGAGGACGGCGGCAATGACCGGCCGTTCGGGATTGGTGCGGCGGATGATGCCGAGACATTCGTTGAGGAGCGAATTCCAGCTGGCGGACGTCATTTCTCCACCAGGCTCATTCAAGACCTCGAAGACGAGCGCCGGATACTTTCCGGCATAGCGCTCGGCGATCTGCCGCCAGAACGCTCTGAGCTTCTCGCCGCATTCGGAAACGTCGCGTTGGCAAAGGTGGGTATCGTGCTCATCGACGATGGGAACGAGTTTCCTTGCAAGGACGTCCTCGATCACGGCGTCGAGCCGCCTCAGGACGATCTCGTCCAGGACGTTCCCTGGGCCCATGAACTTGAAGCCGAAAAAATTGATCCTGACGTGCGAGAACCCGGCCTTCTTGATTGCGGTCAAATTGTTCAGGCGAAATGGCGCGTTTTGGCCACCTTCCCAGATTCCATCGTAGCCGAGAATGTTGATGCCGCGACCCAGTTTTGGCATATCGCGGGAGGCGGGCTGCTCGGCCCCATGGGCGTGGGACAACAGCGAAGCAAAGAAAAATGCCGTTGCTGCGAGATTGAAGCTTCTCGGCCAACGAGCGCGTACGGCGGTCATCCTGCATCCATTGGTAAAGACTGCAATTCCGTCGATCGCACCGGTCTGCACGTCGCGAAGAAAAACCCCACCAGGAGCACCGATGTGAACATCGTCGAGCGAAGGAATGTCGTCTCCGTGAAATTGGTCTGAAAGCTGAGGACGACGAATCCGATGATGAGAGCACAGTGCGATCGGTCGATCGTGCGTGCGGAAATGAGATGGAGGATCTTGTGCGAGAACAGCAGGACGCCCGCGGCGAACAGCGTGTACCCCAGAAATCCCGTTTCCATCAGGATCGCGATGTAGCCGCTGTGATAATTGTCGAGCACCCAGCCGTGGTTCTGTTCGAAATAATCGTAGATCGACGGGATCGTCCAGAAGCCGTTGATGCCGAAGCCGAGCAACGGCGCATCGTCAAAATGGCTTATCGCGTAGTGCCAGATGAAGGTCCGCTCGGTAAAATCGACACTCGCGTCGCCGATATGGATGGCGTCATATCCCGTCGCATAAAAATACAGGATCAGTAATCCGGCCAGAATGCACATGACGAAGGGCAGGAGCGCATAGAGCCTCATGCAGCCGACCGACCACATCGAGGTCACGAGCATTGCGCAAGCAGCCAGGGCGACAGCACCGGCGCCGCGCGATTCCGACGCGAGGACGCATGTTGACGCCAGCAGGAATATAACGAGGAAGGCTAGCCACCCCTGGCCCGTCATCTTCCGGTAGCAGGCAAGGAACATCAGATAGGCACCCACGAAACCAAGTGTCTGCTTGGATTCGTAGACGCCCTGCCATTGACCATTGTGCATCCAGCTGTGGTCGACCCCGATGTCGGGCACGGCGATCGCGCAGAAAGCCGATGCGGCGACCAGTATGAAAAGCCCATTGGCCGTGGTCCTCACGACCTCGTCCAGATCGACGCGCGTGACGAGACAAAATGCGCCGAACGTCGTCATCGCAAGCGCAGCGCTCTTCATGATCGCTGCGACGTTCAGACTGGACCAGAACACCGAGACAACGGCGAAGCTGTAGAATGCGACCAGCGCCACCAGATCGGGATTGACCTGTAACCGCAGACGCGGCTGCACGAATGCACTAGCGTAGATCAGGACACCCCACATCAGAATGGCTATGGCCTGCTGCAGAAAGCTCAGCTCCGCCGGCAGCAGCCCGGCGTTGAAGATGCCCATCGATGCGACCACGTTGACGGTGATCGACCAGCTGATCGCCGCCCCGGCAATCCTCTCAGCGCCAACGCTGCGCGTCTTCCAGATCGCGCTCCCGGATGCCCCGGAATCCACCTCGGTGTACAGGCTGGCCATGAAACGACCTTCCTTAAGCGCGGTTAATTATTTGCTAGCGCAGGTCGATCTCCGCGCCACGAGGCCGCTCGGGCGCGAAATTTAAGGATTTGGTAACGATACGAACGTTGCTCGAAGCATTAATGCAAATCACACGCCGCCGGTGTCTCACCCGTAACGACCCTGCTATAAAGCACAGATCCGGCTCGATCGTCCCGAGCTATCTGGTTTTCCCCGGCTGCGCATGAACAGACCTAGCAACACGTTCGACATCGCCATCGAGCAGGGATTCGACTTCCTGTCGCCGGACTATGCGAAGCTGTTTGAAAACTCGGCCGCCACCGCGTTCCAGCATCCGCTCTGGCTGGATACCCTCTACACCAGGCTCGCGTCTCATGCAGGCGCAACTCCCCTGGTTGTCGCGGTCCGCCACCGCCCGACGGGCACCCTTGCGATGGTGCTGCCCTTGCTGCGGGTCCGGCGCGGCCCGATACGGACCGTCGAATTCGCCGACCTCCGCGTCTCCGACTATCTGGCGCCGGTGTGCAGCCCGCAGGTATTTTCCGAGCTGCTCAAGGACGAGAGTGCCTGCGCAGAAATCCGCTGCCTCATCCGCCCGTTCGATCTGCTGCGAATGGCCAAGCTGCCAGACGGACGGCTTCCGATCGAGAACCTCCTGGCTACGCCCCGCCGCGTCGCGATGGACTCCAATGCCTACGCGAGCGTTCTGGTTGCGCCGTTCGAGCAATGGCGCGCCAGTGCGATGGATCGCTCCTATCAGAAGGAGCTCGCAAAAAAGTCCAGGCAGCTCCAGAAGAAGGGCGACTTGAGTTTTTCATGCTGCAACGACGGCGCCTCCGTGATCGAGGCGCTGGACGTGATGAGAAAATTGCGCGGTCCGCGCTTTCAGGCACAAGGCGACGGAGACCTGCTCCAGCGCCCGGAATATTACGGATTCTATTCCGAAATGGCGCTCCGCGGTCTCGGCTCCTTTGTCCGGCTTTATGCCATGAAGATGGACGGCGACGTGATCGCCGCCGTGCTCGGACTCTGCCATCAAGGCAGCTTCCTTGTCATCATGAGCGCCTTCGACATTGCCGGATACAAGAGCCAGTCCTTGGGCGCGCTGATGTTCGAGCAAGTGGCGAGGGATTGCATCGAGCGCGGGGATCGGATGCTCGATTTCACCATCGGTGACGAACCCTACAAGAAACTGTTCGGCGCGCAGCCTTCGCCGATGTGCGGGGCGGTCACACAGGCGGGCAGCACCGTGGGCGCCATATCCTTGTTCGCCCTGAAACAGGCGCCCTGGCTGAAACTCGCCGCCAAGCGAATGTCGGAGTTCAGGCTCCTGCCGACCCGCACCTCGACGCCCACGCGCTGACCAGCGCGAGGTGCCGACAGGGTGCGGCTCTCAGGCGCGTAGCGCGCTTCGAACATGCGCGAGCCAGCCCGGCCGCATTTGATCGACCCGGTGGGTGAGACTGCGGCGCAGGAAGTGCAGCCGCCGCCGCACGTCCCAACCGATATCGTTGCGGGACGTCAGGGCCTGGCGGAAGCGCGCCATCTTCAGTGACTGCTGGTCCGCCGCGACCTTGTCGGGATCGGAATAGAACTCCGAAATCTTCTCGTTGCTCATGCCCTCGGTCTTGAGCCAACGCGGCGCATATTCGGTGCACAGGCGATCGACGTCCACCAGCAGCCGGGCAACGCCCGTGCCGGCGGCGGGGCAATTGGTCTGGAACGCATCGCCGATGAGCACGACGCCGGGCTGGAGATGTCCTTCCACGATGGACAAGTCCATCACCCAATTCTGCACCCGGTCGGTCACATGGAAATCGCCAAGGTAAGGCCGCAATCCCGGCAGCAGGCGCAATACCGTCGCTTCCGGTTCGCGGCGTAGCTCGCGCATGATCGGATCGGCCGGGTCGCGGAACATGAAAAGGTTTGCGCGCATACCGGCACGCACGGGAAACAGGCTGAGATAATCGATGCCGTCCGCCGTGCGCTCGCCGTAACAGGTCAGCGCATCGAAATCGAACGGCGCATCGTCCCGGCGGGCGATCGTGAAGCCGAACGAAACCGAACGGCGCTCGGCCAGCACGCGCCGCTTGATGCCGAGCTTGTGGCCGAGAACGCCCGCCATGCCCGTAGCCAGAACGACGAGACGCGCGTCGAGGCGCCTTCCGGAAGCGAGCTCGATATGCTGGATATCGTCGCTACAATTGACTGCAGTGACTTCGTCGACGATCAGGCTGGACGGATCAGGCAGTTGGCTGCGCGCCATGGCAACGAGATCGGCGTAGGGAAGCCCGTAAGCTTGGCCGACGCTGACATCGACCACCTTGCCTTCCCTGATATTGAGCACCTGATCATATCGGCAGGCCACGCGGTCGAGCGCATCGAGGAAACCCAGCTTGCGCAACATGACCAGCTGATGGCCGCCGATTTTCTCGACCCGAAACTCGTCCGGATAGACCGCGCGCTTGTCGACGAGAGCGACACGATGCCCTGCCCGCGCGAGCACCGCTGCCGCAAGCGATCCCGCCAGGCCGCCGCCGACGATCGCGATGTCGGCGACGATCGTCGCGGTCGCAGATCCAGCGCTCGGCTCGGTCAACTTGCTATCCAGCGTCATGGTCCAGGCTCCCACGGTCAACGATGGTTGCACGTGCAATTCTCTCGCCTGATGTCGCATCACAGGACCAAACGCGATCATTTCTCGATATCTCGGTTAATGAAGCAGAGGGCTGCCCGGCTTGACGATATCCGGCACGCGCCTTGCTGAGGATGCCCTGCAACCTTCGGTCTCCGGCAACTCGGCGTCCATTCCAGGCGAGCCAGTCCGCATTCAAACGGCTCATCTCGCCTTCATTGACCGTCGATGCGGCGCTATGCCGCCACGCGATCGGGCCGGGCTTTGCTTGATCTGGGACAGTGGGGTCAGCGATGTTCCATAGTGAAGCAGCCGGCATAGCCGCGACATCGCCGCGGCCGGCACGCGCATCGAGCCGCCCATTAACACTCGCGGTTTTTCGGCATGCTAGGCTGTCGGCTGTATCGGAAATGTCTCTCCAGGGGGAGTTACCCCTTAAATTCCCATGATCGATTCCATCGTCCAGTTCATGCGGCGCGACGTGACGCGCGGTGTTGCCGGAACCATCCTCCTCAAGGTTGGTAGCGGTGCGCTTGCGTTTGCGTTGTTCTCGCTGGCGGCACGAACGATGTCGCCCGATGGGTTCGGCATCTTTGCGACCTGGCTTTCGGTGGCCCAGATGGCGGCCGTCGTCGGGCTGGTCGGCCAGGAATCGCTGCTGGTGCGATTTCTGAACGAGTATCGGGTGGGAAATCAGCCCGATCTCACCAAAGGCGTTCTGCTATCGAGCCTCAGGATTTCCTCCGTCGCAATGCTGATTGCGATCGGCGCAACCGCGATCGGCGCGAACATCAGAGGCGATTCGTGGCTGCTGATCATCGCGGTGTCGGCCTACATCGCCGTCAATGCGGGACTGATGCTTGGCAGCCAGATCGCTCGCTCGCTGGTCAGCATTCTCATGGGAGAAGGAAACAGGGAGTTCTTCTGGCGCGTCAGCGTCGTGCTGTTTCTGCTCGCAATCATGTCCGGCCATCGGCAGCTCGATCCCGCCGAATTGATCGCCGTGATGACGATTGCCATGTCGGTCGGGCTGGTCGCGCAGACCATCGCGATTGCGCGAGTTCTGCCGGATTTCCGCGGCACGGCGGGTGCGCTCCGAGACGTCGCGCTGGAGATCGAGCGCGCTCCATTTCTGGGTTGCGTCCATCCTGGAAGCAGCGAACCAGTATTTCGACGTCATTCTGGTCTACTGGATGCTGGACCCGGCAACCGCCGGAATTTATTTCGCCGCTTCGCGCCTGGCCAACATGTTCGCCATGCTGTCCGCCGCATTGTACAGTTTTGGCGCGCGGCGGCTCCCGTCACTGTACTTCAGCAAGAACCACGAGGAATTCGAGCGAACCTTGCGGCTCATGGCGGAAGTGACCGCGCTGTGCGTGGTCAGCGGACTTCTCCTGATCTGGGTTGGCGGTCCCCATCTTCTCAACCTGTTCGGGCCGCATTTTGCCGCGCAGCACTGGGTCCTGATCGTGCTCGCGATCGGGACGGCCTTCCAGGCAGCGGGCGGTCCATCTGCGGCGATCTTGCAGCTGACCGGCCACGAGCGCGAGTATGTCCCTGTCGTTGCCGCCAACGTGGCGTTGCGGCTGATCGGATTTCTCGTCCTCATTCCCTGGCTCGGCGTTCTTGGCGCAGCGATCTCGGCCACTGTGTCGCTGGCGCTCGCGACCATCGCCCTCAACATCCTCTGTCGGCGGCGAACCGGGGTCGATCCTTCGGTTCTGGGACTTTTGCGCTTCTCGGCATCGAAGCGCGGCGCCTACGCGGTCCGCGGCGCGGAACCCGGCGAATAGACGTCTTCTCAGTCAGGGCATTGCATGGCTCGGCAATCAGTTGCCGGCGTGGCGTCAACCAGCCAGCCCCCGCACTTCGCCGCGACGGGACGCCGACGGGCCCGCCGGCACACGGTTGACGACGATGCCGGTCGGCACACCGACAAACCGGGAGAGCGCAGCAATAGCCCTGCGCATTGCGGCTGAATCGACCGCGTCTTCGCGAGCGACCAGGATGACAAGATCGGCGTGAGCCGCCAGCGCCGCCGCCTCCGGCTGCAAGGCCAGAGAGGTGGCGTGGACGACGATCAGATCGAACTCCGAACGAATATCGTCCGCGGGCTGTGGCTCGGGCCTCTTGCCGGCGCCCAGGAGCTCGTCGACGCTGCCAAAGTCCGCGGTGGTCATGCCGTCGGCCTGGCCGTTGGCGAGGCCAGCCCCGGCACCGCCGAGGTCCGGCTCGACCCGGATCAGGACGCTCAGCTTCCCCGTGTTCACGGCCCATCGGTTCAGCGACCGCGCGACGGTGTTGCCGCCGGCCCGCTTGCCGACCGAGATCACGAGGACGACCTTGCCACGAGGTCCCGGCACCTTCTCCAGCCGCTCCAGCAACGGACGCAGATGGGGACTGAGATCGAGTTCGGTGGTCGCGGACACCGGCCCTTGCCAGATGTTTCTAGGGATTTCGCCGGGCGTCAGGTCGGGAATGCGGGCCCACACGGGCGGACGTGACCAGGTCGCGGGCTGGCGCGGAGCCGGTTCGGGGTCGCGGATATCAGGAGCGGATTTGTCCGATCCGCGTCCCGTGGCGGCGACGACCGCCGTCGATGTCAGCAGCGAACCGATCGCGAGAGCGGCGAGCAGCAAAGACAGCGGTGGCAGGGTCGAGCGCAGCGGCGGAATGGCGGACGATGCAATCTTGGTCTGAGAGCTCTGCAAGAGGCGCTGCTCGTTCGTCGTCTTGGAGCGCGAGAGGAACTGCTCGTAGATGTTTCTGTTGGCCTCGGCGTCGCGCTGCAGCTCCTGGAGCCGGACCAGAGCCTGACCGTCGACCAGAAGCTGCGATTCCGCCGCCTTCATCTGGCCTTCCAGCGCCTTCTGCTGCTCACGCTGGGCCTCGTATTCCGATTTTGCGGTGTCGACGCCCTTGGTCCGCTCGACCTCGATCTGCCTGTTCAGATCGGTCAACTGGCTGTACGACATGACGAGGTCGGGATGGCGATCGCCGAACACCGCCCGCTTCTGCGCAATCTGGTCATTGAGCGCCGACCGCTGTGCGCGCAGAGCGCTCAGGAGATCCTGCTTGACGGGGCTCTCGACATTCGCCTTCACGTCGCGCTGCGCCTGCTCGTAGCGGGCCTTCGCCTCTTCGGTTCGGGCGCGCGCAGCGGCAACCTGCTGCGACAGTTCAGTAACCCGCAATTGCTGGGTGGTGGAATCCTTGCCCGCGTTGACGATCCTGTGCTCGAGCTTGAACGTGGCCACGGCGTCCTCTGACGTCTTCAACCGTTCGTTCAATGATTTGAGCCGGCCACTGAGCCAGTCGGCGGCCTCGTCGGTCGCATCGGTGCGGCTGCGGCCCTGGCTGGCGACGAACGCCTCGGCGATCGCATTGGCGTAGTAGGCCGCCCGCTCCGGCCGGCTCGAGGTGAAGCGGATGGCGATGACATAGGTCAGTCCGCGACGGGAAATGTCGAGGCGGTTGCGGAATCTCTCGAGCAGGCGCGCGGAGTCGGTGTGTCCCCCGGAAATGTCTTCGTCGTCGCGAATCTTGAGCTGCTCGATCAGCGGCTTCAGAAAGCCGTCGGACTTCGCCACTTCGACCAGGCTTTGCAGCGCGGCGCTATCCTGCCCGATACCCGGCAGAACGTCCTGCTCCGTGGTCACGCGTTGCTCGCGGGGATCGACCACGACCAGCGCGGTCGCTGCGTACCGAACCGGAATCACCAGGAGAACGACGACGCCAAGGGCAAAAATCGCGACTGCGAACGTCAGGATGCGGCGAGCGTTGTCCCGCAAGAAGGAGAGCGCACCCGCGGCCGTGAGCGCACCGCCAGAGCGTGCGGCGGTTTCACGAGCCTCGCCGTTCGACGCATTCCGAGGCTGCCACGACGCGGCGACACCGGTCGATCCGGAACTTGTCGGGTCTGCACGGCGACCGAACGTCATGGATTTTACTCGGATTCAACTGGCGAACACTGTTCAGTGGCCTCCTCCAACGTAAATATCTATGGTTAATCCGCGGTTACCCGCGCCTCATCCGACCATGACCAATTGGTTAACGCGCTCGCTTCATTTGGTTGGGAACCAGCGGAATTCTCGCGCGAACGGTGCCCTTCCGGCAGGCCGCGCATTAACTCCGTTTATTGCTAGTCGGTGTCCGCGCGATGCCCGCATGGTAGCTACGGAGTCAAGAAGGTGAACATTTCGTTTCATCAATGGATCCGGATCCGTGCTCCATTACCAGCCAAATAAGGAGTTGGGCGAGACGGCTGCGACAGCACTCCCGCCGCCCGAGGGCAGCGGACGAAAGCTGCACGTGCTTCTCGTACAGACCCAGGCCGAGAACGCCGGTGCGCAGGAGATCTCGCGACTGCTTGGCGCCGGGCTGACCGCGCGGGGCTACCGGGTCACCAATCTGTTTTTCTTCCGCAAGTCGGATTCGTTCGATGAGCCGCCTGATACGGTCTATTGCGCATCGCACCGGCCGGGACATCCGCTGGCACTGCTGCAACTGCTGTGGACGCTCGGCCGCCATATCAGAGCCACCAGGCCCGACGCCGTTCTGACGTTTCAGCACTTCGGCAATGTCATCGGCGCCGGCGTGGCGCGCCTCGTCTGCCGCGCGCCCGTTATCGCCAATCAGGTTTCATCGGCGCTGTCGATGAGCTGGCCGGTCCGTGCGGCCGACATCGTCATGGGCAGCCTCGGCTTCTTCGACCGCATCACGCTCAACTCGCTGGACATGCAGCGCGAGTATTCGCGCTACCCGAGGGCTTATCGGTCGCGCATGGTGCATGTCCCGCACGGCTTCGACGACAAGGCCCTCACCCTGTCGAAGCAAGCTGCGCGACAGAAATTCAATCTGCCACCGGATGCCATCCTGCTCGGCTGCGCAGCAAGATTGCACCCGCACAAGCGGCTCGATGCCGCGATACGCCTGTTGCCGGATCAACCATCCTGGCACCTCGCACTCGCCGGTCAGGGAGCCGACGAGGCGCGGCTGAGGCAGTTGGCGGATGAGTTGAAAGTCTCGGACAGGCTGCATCTGCTCGGCGAAATCACCCCGCGGCAGATGGCGGAGTTTCTCGCCGCTCTCGACGTGTTTGTATTTCCGACCCAGGCAGAGACCTTCGGTCTGGCCGCTGTGGAGGCCGCGAACGCAGGCGTTCCCTCGGTCGTCACCGATCTTCCGGTCTTGCGCGAAGTGTTGTCCGTCGAAGGAAAGCCGACAGCGCTGTTCGTTGATGCCTCCGATCACACGAAGCTGTCGGCAGCCGTCTCCAGGCTGCTGACGGACCAACAACTGAGCGACGAACTGCGACAAAACGCCAAAGGCCTGAAGCTGCGCTATTCAGTGGATGCCATGGTGGAGGAATACGTTCGAATTCTCGGCCAGGTCATTTGACCGGGTCGCATTGAAATGGATTGGCTCGACATGATCATCGAGTTTCGCTGTGAAACTGAGCATGCGCGGCGGTGGATGTGCCGCGAGACGCTGTCGGTCGACGGCCGGGATGTACCGGTTCAGATCGCATGGACGGCAACGGCCGAGCCGCGCCCCACCGGTCTCGACGCGCTGTTCGAGCTCGAACGTTTGGTGTTGCACAAGGGCAAGCACAGCGGCGCCGACAGGCTGAAGATCAGTCCGGAACGGATGCAGGCTCGCGCCGGCACGGCCGACATAATCGTCGATTTCACCGGCGCCGCGCGGGATCCGAACTGCTCCGCCCGGCAGTATCTCCGCCCGCTGTTCAACGGAGCCGCAGGCGAAAACGCAGCCCTTGCCGCCATTCTCGCCGGCGACCTGCCGGTGATCGAAATCGTGGACGAGGTCGACGGTGCAATCCTCGATCGCGGCCATCCCTCCGCCGAAATCGCGGCCGGTCTGAGCGGCGGCCTAGAAACGGTCATGGCGCGAACCCTGACCATGGTGGCGGCCATCCTGTCGGGAAGGCCGCGCATCGTGCCGCAGCTGGCACGCCCGGCCCGAGCCGGCAACGGCCGCCCGCCAGCGGCGTACGTCGCGCGCGGCCTCGCCGTATCGATTGCCAAGGAGATCTATCGCCTCTGCTGCTACGCCCCGCATTGGCATGTCGGATGGCGCTTCAATGATGGCGCAGGCGTCTGGCAGACCGGAGATCTCTCCGGCCCAGGCTGGAACGTCCTTGCAGATCCCGGAAACCACTTCTACGCCGATCCCTTCCCGATCACCTGGCAGGGCCGAACATTCGTCTTCTTTGAAGATCTCGACCACCGGGTTGGAAAAGGCATCGTGTCGGCGATCGAGTTCAACGACGCCGGCCCGGTCGGAGAGGTCGTCCCCGTGCTGGAGGAGCCTTGGCACCTCTCCTATCCGTTCCTCATCGAGGACGATGGTGCGTTGTGGATGATCCCGGAGAGTTCGACCAATGGGGACGTCGCCATCTATAAATGCGTTCGGTTTCCGGACAAATGGGAGCGGCACGCAACGCTGCTTTCGGGCTTCGAACTGGCCGATGCGACGATCACGCGGCACAACGGCTTGAACTATCTGTTCGGGGCCTGGCGCGACGGCACCGGCGGGTATTCGGATTCGCTGGCGATCTATTACGCCGAGCACCTCATGGGCCCGTGGTTGCCGCATGCCAGCAACCCCGTCCTGATCGACCGCGCGAGCACGCGACCTGCGGGGAATTTCATTACCGTCAATGACCGATTGTGGCGACCGGTCCAGGATTGTGCTGGCGGATACGGGGCAGCGCTCGCCTTGGCGGAAATTGTCGAGTTGTCACCGACGACGTTCAAGCAGATCGTCCGCCACTCCCTGAGGCCCGGACCGGCATGGCCCGGCAGGAAGCTGCACACCTTGAACCGCTGCGGCCGGCTCGAGGTGATCGACGGATCGCGTGTCCAACCCAAGACCCGCGCCTTCACGAGCAAATTTCCGTCGCGCGTTTTGTCGCCGCGGACCAGCGCAAACTCGGCACACTGATCAATCGGCCCGCCAATCAACTGCCGGATCATGGCAGTCGAAACTCAAAGCGTTCGTCTCACTTCGCCGCGTCGATCCAGATCCCCGGCAGCGAATGCTCGCGGATGTGAGCGACCAGGAAGTCGGAAAAGACCCTGATCTTGGCGGGGAGTCCGGCACGGTTCTGATAGGCGATGTTCATCGTCAGCAGGGGTAGCTCCCAGTCCATCAGAACCGGAACGAGACGACCCGCCGCGATATCGCTTTGCACGATATAGAGCGGCTGGATGAGAATGCCGAGCCCTGCCAGTGCGGCGCCGCGGATGACCTGGCCGTCATTGCTGTCGAGCGTCGGCGTGATGCGGACAGTCTGCGCGCCGTTGCCCTTGCGCAGGCGCAGCGAATAAGGATCGTTGGCGAGATTGTAGACCAGCATGTTATGGCGCGCGAGATCGACGGGCTGTTCCGGCTCGCCACAGCTTGCGAGATACGAGGGCGCAGCAGCAAGCACGCGCCGCATCTGGCCGATGCGGCGGACGATGATGTTCGAATCCGGCTCCTGCTCGCGCGTCCTGATCGCCACGTCGATTCCGGCCTCGATGAAATCGGAGTACCGATTGGCGGTGGTGATCTGCATGTTGAGCTTCGGATAGCGCGCGCGGAAGGCCGGCAGCATCGGCGCCAGATAGATCACAGCAAAGGACAGCGAGCTCGTGACCCGCAGTGTGCCTTGCGGCGACAGCGCGCGATCGCTGACGATGTCCTCGGCCTCCGCCAATTCGCTCAAGACCCGGCTGGAGCGCTCCAGCAGCTCCTGGCCCGCCTCCGTCAACCACAGCCGGCGGGTGTTGCGCTCGATCAGCCGGACCGCAAGCCGCTCCTCGAGCGCGCTGAGGTGGCGGCTCGCGGCAGCATTCGACATGCGCAGGGCTTCGGCAGCTTTGGACAGGCTGCCGAGTTCGGCCGTCTTGGCAAACACTTCGAGTTGGAGCAAGCGGTCCATTTTTTCGCAAATAGAAAAAGAGACTTGCGATTATTGGTCTTTATTTCCGCATCCCGCAAGTCAAAATGGCGCCAACACAAGCAAGATAGCAGGCGAGGAAACAGGGAAATGTCGGGCCCGATCAGGCACATCGTGATGTATGGCGGCTGCGCGGGGAGACGCCAGCGGAGCGTTCCGCCGCCCGGATCAAGGTCAAAACCCTGTTCGAGGGGTTGCGCGGCAGGATCGACGGCCTCACCCATATCGAGGTCGGCGTGGATGTCAGCGATGTCGACTACGCCTGCGACGTCGTCCTGTTCTCCGAATTCACCGACCACGCCTCGCTCCAGGCCTACGCCACCCACCCGGAACATTTGCGGGTGCGCGAGGCGCTGGGCGACTTGCGGATCGGGCGCTTCCAGGTCGATTATCCCATCAAAGAGACCGGCGCATGATCGGTACGTTCACCTTTGAAAACCTGCCCTGCCGCGTCGTGTTCGGCAGCGGAACGCTGGCCTCGGCCAAAGCCGAGGTCGAGCGGCTCGGCGGCAAGCGCGCGCTGGTGCTGACGACGCCGCAGCAAGAGGCGCAAGGCAAGAGTCTGGGCGCGGCACTCGGCTCGCTCTATGCCGGCATCTTTCCGGGCGCGACCATGCATACGCCGGTCGAAGTCACGGAGCGGGCGCTCGCCGAGATGAAGGCATGCGAGGCCGACTGCGTCGTTTCGCTCGGCGGCGGATCGACCACGGGCCTCGGCAAGGCGCTCGCCTTGCGCACGGGTGTGAACCAGCTCTGCATTCCCACAACCTATGCAGGTTCGGAGATGACACCGATCGTCGGCCAGACCGAGAACGGCCTGAAGACCACCGTACGCGACGCCGCCATCCTGCCGGAGACCGTGATCTACGATGTCGATCTCACTTTGACGCTGCCGGCGAGCCTGGCTGCGACCTCGGGCATCAACGCGGTCGCACATGCAGTCGAGGCGCTCTATGCGCGCGACACCAATCCGGTCACGTCGCTGATGGCGGAAGAAGGCATTCGCGCGCTGGCACGTGCCCTGCCCGCCATCGCCGCCAAGAGTGACGACCGCGAGGCCCGCACCGAAGCGCTCTATGGCGCGTGGCTATGCGGCGTCTGTCTCGGCACCGTCGGCATGGCGCTTCATCACAAGCTCTGCCACACGCTCGGCGGCACCTTCGATTTGCCGCATGCCGAAACCCACACCATCGTGCTGCCGCATGCGCTGGCCTACAACGCGCCGGCCGTGCCCGATGCGATGGCACGCATCTCGCGCGCGATCGGTACTGCCGATGCGTCGCGCGGGCTCTACGATCTCGCAAAGCGGCTAGGTGCAAAGCTGGCACTACGCGACATCGGCATGCCCGAAGGCGGCATCGACAAGGCTGCCGACCTGGCCGTCACCAACGCCTACTGGAACCCGCGGCCGCTCGAGCGCAACGCCATCCGCGACCTGATCGCACGCGCCTGGGCCGGCGAGCCGCCCGCCGACGTCAAAGCGGTGGCTTGATTCCATGCGCCGCACGCTGATCAAATCCGCGGTCATCATCAGCATGGATGATGCGATCGGCGATTTCAGCACTGGCGACGTGCTGATCGAACGCAACCGCATCGTCGACGTGCGTCCATCGATCGACGTCGGCAGCGACACCGAGATCGTCGAGGCCGAGGGGCGCATCGTCATCCCCGGCCTGATCAACGCGCATATGCACACCTGGCAGACGGCGCTGCGCGGCTATGCCGCCAACTGGACGCTGCTGGAATATTTCCGCCGCATGCATGCCGGGCTCGCAACGGTCTTCCGGCCCGAGGACATTTATATCGCGACCTTGGTCGGCGCGTTGAACCAGATCAACCAAGGCGCCACCACGCTGGTCGACTGGTGCCACAACAATCCGACGCCTGATCACACCGACGCTGCCGTGCGCGGCCTGATCGAGAGCGGCATCCGCGCTGCCTTCTTCCACGGTTCGCCAAAGCCCGAGCCGAAACCGGGCGAGCGGCACTTCTCGGAGGTGCCGCATCCACGCCGCGAGGTCGAGCGGCTGCTGGCGGGGCCCCTCGCCGATCGCGACGGCCTCGTCACGCTTGGGCTCGCGATCCTCGGCCCGCATTATTCGACGCTCGACGTCGCCATGCACGATTTCCGCATGGCGCGGGAGCTCAACCTGATCGCATCGATGCATCAGGGCGGCGGTCCCGCGAAGACGCCTGATGGCTGGGAGAAGCTGACCGAGGCCGGCCTCGTCGGCGCCGGAATCAACATCGTCCATGGCAACGATCTGCCGGACGATCTGCTGGACCGGATGGTCGACCTCGGCGTGTCCTTCTCGGTGACGCCGGAGAACGAGATGATCCAAGGCCATGGCTTTCCGATCACTGGACGGCTGCTCAAGCGCGGGGTGCGGCCGACCATCGGCATCGATCTGGAATCCGTGCTTGCCGGCGATCTCTTCTCCGCTGCGCGCGTTGCGCTCTCGACGCAGCGATCGCTCGACAACGCCGAGTCGCGAAAGGCCAGCGGCACCATTCCGGCGACGACCACGATCCCCGTCCGCGAGGCGCTACGCTGGATCACGACGGAAGGCGCGCGCATGCTCGGCCGCGAGAACCAGATCGGCTCGCTGACGCCGGGCAAGCTCGCCGACCTCGTCATCATCAATGCCAGCGATCTCAACCTCGTCCCGGTGCACGATCCCGTCGCAGCGGTCGTGATGCAGACGAGCCTTGCCAATATCGAGGCCGTGATGATCGGCGGCGTGTGGAAGAAGCGGAATGGGCGGCTGCTGGCCGACGGTCTGGAGGCGAAAAAGCAACTGCTCGTGCAATCCGGCCGGCGGCTGGTGCACGACATCGAACGACAGGGACACGCCGCCTGAGGG
Organism: Bradyrhizobium sp. LM2.9; assembly: GCF_054056555.1. Lineage (NCBI taxonomy): Bacteria > Pseudomonadati > Pseudomonadota > Alphaproteobacteria > Hyphomicrobiales > Nitrobacteraceae > Bradyrhizobium > Bradyrhizobium sp. LM2.9. Next base: position 1,114,242 of record NZ_JBSRYJ010000002.1, on the reverse strand, counting down.
CGTCAAGGACAACAACAATGACAGACGCGCTAGAGAACATCGCTTTTATCGGGATCGGCAAGATGGGCCTGCCGATGTCGGTGCTCGTCGCCAAGGCCGGTTACGCCGTGACCGCGTTCGACCGGAGCGACGCACGGCTCAGCGAGGCGCGCGCGCAAGGCATCTCGATTGCCGCTTCACCGGCCGAGGCCGTGCGCGGCAAGGCCGCGATCGTCACGTCGCTGCCGGACGACACGGCGTTGCGCGGCGCGATGCTCGGCCCGACCGGCCTCATCGCCGCAATGGCGCCGGCAGCCGTATTGATCGAGACCAGCACCGTGAGCGTCGAAGCCTCCACGGAAGTTGCAATCGCCGCGCAGGCGCGCGGCGTTGCCTATCTGCGGGCGCCGGTCTCGGGCAACGCCAGCATCGTTCACACCGGCGCGCTGAGCTGCTTCGTCTCTGGTCCGAATGACGCCTACGAGAACGCAAAGCCGCTGTTCGCCGCCTTCACCCGCGCGCAGACCTATCTAGGGCCCGGCGAGGAAGCGCGATATGCGAAGCTTGCGGTCAATTTGATGATCGCGGTGTCGGCCGCCATGATGGCGGAGAGCCTGGCGCTGGCGCGCAAGGGCGGCATCGGCTGGCAGGACATTCTGAAAGTTCTCGATGACAGCGCGGTCGCCTCACCGATGGTGAAGTACAAGACCGCGCCGTTGCGTAACCGCGATTTCGACTCGACTTTCTCCTGCAAGCAGATGGCCAAGGATCTCGACTTGATCCTCGGCGCCGGCCATGCCGTCGGCGTTCCGCTTCAGCTCGCGGCTCAAGTGCGCGAAACCTATGGCTCGCTGGTGGCGCAGGGCGACGGCGACACTGATTTCATCGCGACCGTCAAGCACCTGGAACGGCTGTCCGGGCTTGGCGAACCCAAACTCTGATCGGCGGAGGCACACATGCGTAACTTCGACGAGAACACGATCACCGACGCAGTGCTGGAGCGGATCGCAGGCGCGACCGATCCGCGGATCAAGCAGGTCAGCGAGGCGCTGGTGCGCCACCTTCATGCCTTCGTCCGCGACGTGCGACCGACTCAGAAGGAATGGGAATACGGCATCGACTTCCTGACCCGCACCGGCCACATGTGCGACGACAAACGCCAGGAGTTCATCCTGCTGTCGGACGCGCTCGGCGTCTCCATGCTAGTCGACGCCATCAACCATCCGGTGCCGGAAGGCGCAACCGAAACCACGGTACTCGGCCCGTTCTTCGTGCAGGCCTCGCCCGAAAAAAACAACGGCGCTGACATCTCCGGTCCGATGGAGGGCGATCCGATGCTGGTCACCGGCTCGGTCTCGACCGTCGACGGACGTCCGCTCGCCGGCGCCGTCGTGGACGTCTGGCATTCCGACGATGATGGCTATTACGACGTGCAGCAGCTCGACAAGATCGGCGAACTTGCGATGCGCGCCCGCTTCCACACCGACCAGAACGGTCGCTTCAATTTCTGGTCGATCAAGCCGGCTGCCTATCCGATCCCGCATGACGGCCCGGTCGGCGATATGCTGGAGGTCCAGGGCCGCCATCCCTGGCGTCCCGCGCACGTGCATTTCATGATCTCGGCGCCCGGCTTCGAGCAGCTCGTGACCCATGTGTTCGTCGCCGGCGACCAATATCTCGACTCTGACGTGGTGTTCGGCGTCAAGGACAGCCTGATCCGGGAATTTGTGCGCTGCCCACCCGGCCGTGCGCCGGATGGTCGCATGGTGGACAGCGAGTATTTTCATCTCAACTATGATTTCGGCCTGAAGCAGGTCGCGAGCAGCGCAAGAGCCGCTTAAGCTGAACGACGGCGGACCAGACAAGAGTCCGGCAACAGGCGCAGACAGGGAGCAAGGATGGGACCGCGGGTCAGCACGAGCATATTGGCCGATCGCCTCACGGGCATGATCGGCCTGCGCGCGAGCGTCGCGCGTGGCGTGCTCGATCAGCATGGGCAGAGCGAGTCGCATTATCGCAACCTGCCGCCCGACATCGTCGTCTTCCCTGAAACCACGCAGGAAGTCGCCGAAATCGTCAAGCTGTGCGCCGGTGCGAATATGCCCATCGTGCCGTTCGGCGCCGGGACCTCGCTCGAAGGCAATGCGGCCGCGGTCGCCGGCGGCGTCTGCTTCGACTTCGCGCGCATGAACAAGGTGCTGACGGTGCACGAGAGCGACATGGATGTCGTGGTGCAGCCGGGAATCACCCGGAAGCAGCTCAATGCGGAACTGCGCGGCACTGGACTTTTCTTTCCGATCGATCCCGGTGCCGACGCTTCGATCGGCGGCATGACGTCCACGCGCGCCTCCGGCACCATGGCGGTGCGCTACAACACCATGAAGGACAACGTCATGGCGCTGGAGGTGGTGCTCGCCGACGGCCGCGTGATCCGGACCGCCAGGCGCGCGCGCAAGTCGGCCGCCGGCTATGATCTGACGCGGATGTTCGTCGGCGCCGAGGGCACGCTCGGAATCATCACCGAGATCACGCTGAAGGTGCATCCGGTGCCGCAGGCGATCTCGGCCGCGGTGTGCAGCTTCGACACCCTGCACAATGCCGTCGACACCGCAATCTCCGTGATCCAGTCGGCGATCCCCGTGGCGCGCATCGAGCTGCTCGACGACGTCATGATGCGCGGTATCAACGCCTACGCAAAACTCGGCTATCGCGAAGCCCCGACCCTGTTCTTCGAATTCCACGGCTCCGAGACGTCCGTCGCCGAGCAGGCCGAGGCCGCGCAGGCCATTGCCTCCGACCATGGCGGCCATGGTTTTGCCTGGGCGAAAGCGCCGGAGGATCGCAGCCGGCTCTGGCACGCCCGCGACAACACGCTCTATGCGGGCCTCGGCTTACGCCCCGGCGCGCGTGCTGTGATCACGGATGTCTGCGTGCCGATCTCGCGGCTGGCGGAATGCCTGACCGAGACCCGGCGCGACGCGGACGAGCACGGTTTTACGGCACCCATCGTCGGCCACGTCGGCGACGGCAATTTCCACATGCTGATCCTGATCGACCCGGCAAAGCCGGAGGAAGTCGAAGGCGCCAAAGCGCTGCAGGCCCGCATGGTCGCCCGCGCCATCGCCATGGACGGCACCTGCACCGGCGAACACGGCATCGGGCTCGGCAAGATCGACTATCTCGCTGACGAACTCGGCGAGGCCGTCGACGTGATGCGGTCGATCAAGCAGGCACTCGACCCCAACGGCCTGATGAATCCCGGAAAGATCTTCGCAAGGGTCGGAGCGCGCGCATGAGCACCGCCGCATTGGCCATTGAACCTGCCTCACCTGCCCCGCTGCTGGAGCTGCGCGGCATCAGCAAGGAATTTCCCGGCGTCAAGGCACTCGACGACGTGTCCTTTGCCGTCTTCCCCGGGGAAGTCCATATGTTGCTTGGCGAAAACGGCGCCGGCAAGTCGAGCCTGATGAAGGTGCTGTGCGGCGCCTACCGCGCCGATGCCGGCGAGTTCTTCTACAAGGGCGAGCCGGTCACGATCAGCTCGACCGCGGATGCGCAGACGCTCGGCATTGCCGTGATCTTCCAGGAATTCTCGCTCGTCCCCCATCTCGACATCGCCCAGAATATCTTCCTCGGCCGCGAGCCGCGGGGGCGCATCCCCGGCACGATCGATCGACGCAAGATCCTCGCCGACGCCAAGCACGTACTTGGTATGATCGGGTTTGAGATCAATCCCTCCACCATTGTCGACAAGTTAGGGGTGGCGCAGCAGCAGATGGTCGAGATCGCGAAAGCGATCAGCCAGAACGCCCGCATCCTCGTGATGGACGAGCCGACCGCGGCGCTGTCAGACCGCGAGACCGAGTTGCTGTTCGCGCTGATCGCGCGGCTGAAGGCCGACGGCGTCTCCATCGTCTACATCTCGCACCGCATGGCCGAGGTGTTCGCGCTCGGCGACCGCATCACGGTGCTGCGCGATGGCCGCCGCATCGACGGCGTTCGCCCTGCCGACGTCACGCCGGACCAGCTCGTCCGCATGATGGTCGGTCGCAACGTGGACATGACCTATCCGCGTAATTTTTCCGACAAGCCCGGCGAGCTGCTGCTCGAGGTCAAGGGGCTGAGCGCCTCTACCGGTATCTCGGACATCAATATCGAGGTGCGCCGGGGCGAGATCGTCGGCCTGTGCGGCCTGGTCGGCTCGGGCCGCAGCGAGGTCGCGCGCGCCATCTTCGGCGCCGATCCCGTGAGCTCAGGCGAGATCCTCTTCGACGGCAAGGCTATGTCCGGCGAACCGGATCTTGCCGCCCGCCGCGGCATCGCGCTGATCCCGGAGAGCCGCAAGAGCGAGGGCCTCGCGCTGCTGCGGTCGGTCAGTGACAATCTGGTGGTATCGGCGCTGCGAAAGCTGTTCCCGAGCGGCCTGTTCGACCAGCGTGGCGCGCAGCGCACCTCCGACGGCTTGATCCGGCAGCTGCGCATCGCGACGCCAAGCGCACGCCAGACCGTCGGCCTTCTTTCCGGCGGCAACCAGCAGAAGGTCGTGATAGGCAAATGGCTGGCTGCGGGATCAAAGCTCTTCATCTTCGACGAGCCGACCCGGGGCATCGACATCGGGGCCAAGTCTGAAATCTTTGCCCTGATCGATCGCCTTGTCGCGGAAGGCGCGGCGGCGCTGATGATCTCGTCCGAGCAGGTCGAGATCTGCCATGTCTGCGATCGCGCCTATGTGATGCGCGAGGGGCGCATCGCCGGGCACCTGACGCGCAGCGAGCTCACCGAGGAGAACATCGTGCGACTGGGGATGCATCATGCGTGAGGCCGCGGTCGTTTCACAGTCCAATCCACTGCAACGCATTCCCGGCGTCGCCATCGTGCTGGTGCTTCTGATCGCGGTGTTCGGCGCCATCGCGCCCGGCTTCCTGTCCGTCGCCAACCTCTCCAACGTGCTGGTGCAGTCGACCATCCTGACCATGCTCGCGCTGCCGATGACGCTGATCATCATGACCGAGGGGCTGGACCTGTCGATGGGCGCGGTGCTGACGCTGACCTCGCTCTGCGTCGCCATCGTTTCGCTCGCGACCCACTCGATGCTGCTGGGCCTCGGCGCCGGCCTGCTGGTCGGCGCGGCCTTTGGCACGATCAATGGCTGGCTGGTCGCCATCCTCGGCATCCCGCCCTTCGTCGCGACGCTCGGCACGCTCGGCATGGCGCAAGGCCTGTCGCTGATCGTCAGTGACGGCCAGAGCGTGGTCGGCATTCCCCACAGCGTGCGCGACATCTATTCGGCGACGCTGCTGGGCATTCCCGTGCCGATCGTGATGGCGCTGGTGACCTATGCGGCATTCCACGGCCTGCTCTATCACACCCGCTTCGGCACCTACATCTTCGCACTCGGCGGCAACCGGGAGGCGCTGCGCTATGCCGGCCTCTCGCCGAACCGGCTGCTGATCGCGGTCTACGCGATCGGCGGCGCCATGGCCGGCATCGCCGGCCTGCTGATGACTGCGCGGATGAACTCGGGTCACCCGACCGCGGGCCTCGGTCTCGAATTCGATGCGATCGCCGCCGTTGCGGTCGGCGGCACCTCGTTCGAGCGCGGCAATGGCTGGCTGCTCGGCACGGTGCTCGGTGTCGTCTCGGTTGGTGTCTTACGCAACGGGCTGAATCTGATCTCGATGCCGTCCTCGGTGCAGGTCGCAAGCGTTGGCGTGCTCGTCATCGTCGCGCTGTTTCTGGATGGCCTGCGGAGCCGCGCATGACCGACATCAGCAAAGACGCGCCATCGCGCCGCCGCGCTCGTTCCTGTCGCAGGACGCGATCCAGGTATTCTATCGCCTGCTCGCGGCGCTGCTGATCTGCGCGGTGCTGGCGGTGCTTAGCGATTCCTTCCTGAGCCTCGGCAACATCCTTAATGTGCTCAGGCAGGCGAGCCTGACCTTCTTCATCGCTTCGGGTTTGACGCTGGTGGTGCTGACTGCCGGTCTCGATCTCTCCGTCGGCGCCAATGTCGCGCTGTCGGCCTGCATCGCCGGCACCGTGATCCACAAGACCGGCTCGCCCGCGCTCGGCATCCTCACCGGGCTTGCCTGCGGCGGCATCGTTGGGCTCCTCAACGGAATCATGGTCACGGCGCTGCGCATCCCCTCCTTCATCGCCACCTACGGCATGCTCTGGGTGCTGAACGGTCTCACCTATTGGTACATGGCGGGCGAGACGCTGCACGGCTTTCCGGCGGGCTTCCGCCAGATCGGCAGCGGCTATCTGTTCGGCCTACCGATCCCGGTCTACCTGCTGCTGGTGTTCCTCGGGATCGGAACGCTGTTTGCGCAGCGAACGATCTGGGGTCAGGAGATCTATGCGATCGGCGCCAATCCGGTCGCGGCACGGCTCTCCGGCATTCCGGTCGCGCGCCGCCTGCTGCTGGTCTACGCGGTATCAGGCACCATGGCGGGGCTCGCCTCGATCATCTTCCTGTCGCGGCTCAATTCGGCCGAGGCCGACATCGGCGAAAGCCTGACACTGCCCGCGATCGCAGCGGTGCTGATCGGCGGCACCTCGCTGTTCGGCGGCGTCGGCACAGTCTTCGGCACCTTTATCGGCGCGCTGATCCTGACGCTGGTGCTGAACGGCATGAACCTGTTGTCGGTCAGCGCCAACTGGCAGCCGCTCGTCACCGGCATCATCGTCATTCTCGCGGTCTGGCTCGACATGAAGACCCGCCGCCGCGCGCAATGAGTTCTGGAGTTCCAACAAGCAAAATGAGGGATGGAGACAACATGAATAAGAAACTGGGTTACCTGTCGTGTTATTTGGCGCTGCCGCTGCTGATGGCGGCCGCACTCACCACCGAGGTTCGCGCCGACGGCGAGACCATTGCCGTCTTCACCAAGAACCAGACCAACCCGTTCTTCCAGACGGTGCGGGTCGGCGCCGATAACATGGCGAAGACGCTGAACGCGAAGACGCTGCAGTACATTCCGACCAAGCCCGACAGCATTCCCGAGCAGCTCAGCCAGATCGAAGACGTCGTGGTGAAGAAGCCGAGCGCCATCGTCTTCACGCCGGTCGACTACAAGGCAATGGTGCCGGGTGTCGAGAAGATCAACGAAGCCAAGATCCCCGTTATCAACATCACCGACCGCTCCGCCGGCGGCAAGTTCGTCTCCTTCGTCGGCGCCGACGATTACAGCCTCGGCCTCGAGACCGCGCGCTTCCTGCTCAAGACGTTGGGCGGCAAGGGCAACATCGTCATCATCGAGGGCGTCAAGGGCTCGCTGACCAATGTCGACCGCGTCCGCGGTTTCAACGACGCGCTGAAGGAAAACGCCGGCGCAAAACTGCTGGCCTCGCAGCCCGGCAACTATCAGCGGCTCCAGGCGCTCCAGGTGATGGAGAATTTGATGCAGTCGAACGCGCAGATCGACGGCGTGCTCGCCGCCAACGACGCCATGGCGGTCGGCGCGATCGAGGCGCTCGACGGCGCCAACCGCAAGGCGCAGGTGATCGGCATCAATGGCACCAAGGAAGCGATCGACGCGATCAAGTCCGGCAAATTGCTCGCGAGCGGCGACTACAACGGATTTTTCCAAGGCTGCCTCGGCACCATGATGGCGATCCGATCCCTGCGCAACCAGCCCGTCATCGCCGAAATCGTGCTGAAGCCGACCGTCATCACCAAGGACAATTACCAGCCGTTCGACGTGCCGCTGGAGCAGCGCAACTGCCCGACTTTCGAAGAAGCCGGCAAGCTCGGCGGCAAGTAAGCGTATCCATCAAGACAAACATGGACGGCCGCCGTCGCGGCCGTCCCAAGAATCCGAGCAGGAAACGGAGACATCATGCAATTCGCCATTCACGCCATCGACCGCACTGGCGCGCTGCCGACGCGGCTCGCCAACTACGACGCCCATAAATCGTTCCTGAGCGACACCTCGCGCTTCGGCGTCAAGATCGTGATGTCAGGGCCGCTCGTCTCCGACGACGGCGAGAGGATGATCGGCAGCCTGTTCCTGATCGAGGCGCCCGGCCGCAGCGAAGTCGAAGCCTTCAACCGAGCCGATCCGTTTGCGGCGGCCGGCATCTGGGAAAAGGTCACGATCACCGGCTTCCTGCGCCGCCAGGGCTGAGGGCGGGCAAAACCAAAAACGCGAAAACAACCCCATGCACAGTAGAACGAGGTTGTTTTTGCTTGCCAAGCCCACCGGCCGGCTCGTGGCGGACATGGATCCGGAACGAAATTTTGGAGCAAAACTGCTGTGATGGTGGATCGCCGTCGACCTTGAGCCGGTCGTAGGTCATGAAAATCTTGATTGATCCATGCCCCTGCTTCACCAGCGCCGGAATATGCTCCTCGACCGTTTCCTTGGTGGCATCGGCGATGATCATATGAAATGCGTAGATGGCGACGTCGGCTTCAAAAGACGTCGGTCAGCTGCGTCACAGGGGTCTCCGTCACATGATGGCCCCGCGTTTCGAGAATTCGGCCGGACGCGCAAGTCCCCGGCTATGCGTTTCGGCCGCTGCGGCCCGGCCCAATCGCTCGGACTGACAATGAGAACCGCAACCGGCGCCAGCCGATGACGATCCCGGTGACCGAGAACACCAGTCCCAACATACACAGTCCGACAATCAGGACTTCGCGCAGACGTGGATGCGCCATCAGGGCTGGAAAATCCAGCGTGTGCAGCGCGCCGTAGAACCAGCGATAAGCCCGCCGCGACGAATCCAGCCTTTGCAGCAAATTGCCGTCGACGCCGTCGATGTCGAACCAGAGGTCGCCGCAGCGCGAGCGGTAGACCGGGGCACCCGGGACGGTGGACTGCGCGGGATAGTCGTCGCTGTCGGCAAGTACGGACGGTACGGCGCAGCCGGCCGCGAGGCGCGCGGTCAGCCCCTGGAGCTCGTGCGCATCCAGAAATCCCGTTGATCTATCGCGGGGCGCATCGCCTGCCTCGATCAAGGTCTGGGCGGCAAGGCCCATCCGTTCCCGCCGATAGAGATTGCCGTTGACGGCAAACCATTCGATTTCACGGGCCGACAGCGATATTGGCTGCCGATCGAGCGATGCGGCCGCCGTCCAATTCGGTGAAGCGTTCATCACGCCGGCTTCTGCCGAGGTCAGTTGCCCGCGCGAGAACAGCCGCCCGTGATCCATGGAGAGCCAGCCACTGAAAATCCATGTCAGCACGAAGACCGTCGCCGCGAGACCGATGAGATGATGCAGGGCACGCCAGCCACGATAGGGTGAGCCGATCAGACCTCCGCGAAGCTTGATCCGCGTAAGGCCGAGCACAGCGCCAAGCAAAGCTGCGATCAGGGCCAGCAGCGACAAGGTCCAGACCACGCGATCCCACAGCCACCAGTTGCTTCGCAGGATCGTTGGATAGATCCAGTGCAGCACGCTGCCGACGAGATTCCAGCCGCGCTCGCTGCGCGTCGTATCCAAAACGATCTCGCCAGTGAGCGAGGAGACGTAGACCTCCGTTGCGGCGGCGTCGCCGAGAGCAATGCGAAACAAGGGCCGATGGCGGTCAAAGCCGTTCGGCACGCTCCATTGGTCATAGCCCGCGCGCGCGACAATCGCGGCCCGCGCGGCATCGAGTCCGCGGCTGCGTGCATGATCTCGCGCAATAGCCAGTGCAATGTCGGAAGACGTGACCGACGCGTCACCCCCATCGGCGGCACGGACTGCGCCTGCACGCGATGGCGCCGAGACGATATAGACAGGTCCGTCGCTGCGCTGGATCAGGCGAACGCGCGTCGCATCCCCGATTCCGCTCGCGGTCACCGCATCGGCAACCGCGATCCTCACCTCTGCGCGATCCACCGGCGCCAGTCCGGCAAAGCGTTCCGCTTCCGTCAGGGACGGAAACGGAACGAAGTGCATCACGATTCCCGTCGCGAACCACATCGCAAACAGCAGGCAGAACGCGATCCCGAGCCAGCGATGCAGCAGAACGATCGCGCTCATCATCGGTCAGCATCCTACCATTTGAACGCAGCCGAGATCTCATAGGTGCGCGGCGCGCCCAGGAGGATCTGGTCGGGATAGAACGGATCGCCCCAGATCGCATAACGCTTGTCGGCGATGTTGCGCACGCGGAAGGTCAGGCGGGCCTGGTCGACCGCATCGAACACCGTTTTGGGAATGTCGACGAAGGCGTAGACGTCCGCGACGGTGTAGGCCTTCATCGTCACGACGTTGGCATCGGTGTTGTAGCGGTCGCCGACATGGCGGCCGGTGATGCCGAGCTCCACCGGCCAGGGCGTGAAGAGGCGCCAGGAGGCGCCGGCGTTCGCGACGATGCGCGGCACATTCGGCGGCGTATTGCCGGAGAACGAGCCACCGACAAAATTGTAATCGGCATAGCGCGCATCGACATAGGCGATGTTGCCCCAGAGACGCAGAGGCTCGATCGGCCGCACGGATGCAGCCAGCTCCACACCCTTCGACTCCTGCCGCCCGGCGAGGTTGAGCTGCATGCCGCCGGCCGCGGCATAGACGTTCTTGCGCAGGATGTCATATGCCGAGAACGACCACTCTGCCCGGCTGTCCCAGAACAGGTGCTTGACGCCGGTCTCATAGGTGCGCGCAGTGGTCAGGTTGAGCGGATCGGTCGGATTGAGCAGGAAGATGTTGTTGGCTGCGATGTCGGCGCCGGTGGCGTACTGGCTGAAGAAGGTCAGACCCGGAACGGCTTCCCACGTGTAACCGATACGCCCCGTTGTCGGGACCCAGGATTTCGAGAACGGGAAGTTCGCGTTCTCCAGCCCGGTCTTGTCGGTCGAGTTGCGGTCGAGCCCGATATGCTCGACGCGGAGGCCGCCGACCAGCGCGAAGCTGCGCGTCAACTTCAGCCGGTCCTCGAACGACAGTGCCTCGTTGTCGATGCGGGCGGTCTGCTGCTTGGTCGTGAGCAGGCCGTAATAGCCGCGGTCGGGATTGACCAGCGAGACATCGTCGTTCGGGAAGTTTGCCGCGCCCGGCCTGACGAAGTCGAGATAACTCGACGAAAGCGTCGTGACCAAGCGGTTGTCGAAGCCGGCGATGTTGGCATCCCAGATCAAGTCGGTGATGTTGCCGACAAGGCGCTGGCTGTGCGCGACATAGAAGCGCTCGCGATACACCCTGTTCGTCGTGGAGTCGAACGCCTCAACTTCATTGTTGAACCAGGTGCGTTCTGCACCATAACCATAGGCCTGGCTTTTCAGCGTCAGGTCAGGCGCAAGCCTCAGCTCGAAGCCACCGCGCAGCCACACCTCCTGCGCCACGTTTCGGATTGTCGAGGACGTTGTAGTTGGTGTTGAAAGTGCGGTCGTCGATGGTGACAGCCCCAAGATCAGTCCTGTTGAAGTAATTGCCCGAAACGATCCCCGTCGTCGCATGCGAGCCGCTGAAGGCGATCGGCACCAGCGGTGCACCCCAATAGGCTTTCGAACGGTCTTCCCGATACTCGATCGCGCCCCAGATCTTGAGACTGTCCGAAATGCGGTAGTTGAGCTGGCCGGAGACGTCGAGCGTCTTGGTGTTGGTGTCGTCGGCAAAGCCGTTGAGCGAAGCACGGCTGACATCGAAGCGATAGTCGAGTCCCGCTACGTTGGTGCTGCCGCCCGAACCGTAATGCGCGCCGAACGAGTTCAGCGAGTCCCAGGAGAAATCGGCTTCGTTCCGGATTGGTCCGGTGTGCGGCTGCTTGGTGACGGTGTTGATCGCGCCACCGGCGGCACCTTCGCCCGAGATCAGCGAGGCCGGGCCTTTCAGGAATTCCACTGCTTCGAGATTGGCCGTGTCCATGATCCGCGAAGTCATGTTCTGCGGGCCGATCTTGATGCCGTTGTAGAGCGTGTTGATCTGGCTATTGGTGAAGCCGCGCATCGAGAACGCCGCAGGCTCGGCCGGGTTATCCCCTGAGGTGACGCCGACGGCGCCCTGCGCAACCTCGGAAACAGTGCGATAGCCCTGCTCGCGCATAGTTTTCGCTGAAATCACCTCGACGGTGGCGGGGATCTCCCGCACGGTTAGACCAAGACGCGAGGCGCTCTCGGGGACAGCATTGGTGTTGAGCGGCGTTTGCGCCGCTGCGGTCGGTACGACAGGCTTGGGCGCTACGGATGCAGTCGCAGGCCGGCGCGCTGCTGCGCGGCGTGGGCTCTGCGCTTCCCGGGCGGCCGGCCTGGCCAGCTTCCGGGGACGAGCGGGCGATATCTCGACGGGCGGCAGAGGTTCGCGAACCTGCTGCGCCATCGCAGCGGGCAGATCAAGGACGGCAAGGGATGTGAGCGCAGCGGACGCAAGGAAATTGCGCAGCCGGATGGCATGGACGGAAAACATGGTTCAGACCTCGGTATGACGTCAGTGGCACGTCACAGCGAACGAGGTCTCACCTTGGCTTGTCAGCCTTCCGATGAAGCCGAATGTCTGTACTCCCCGACCGACATCTTCGCGTGTGACCACGGCTGACGGCAGGTCTCCTGGCTCGCGGGTCACTACCTTGCGTCGCCTTCCCGGGACCGAGATACCCAGTGGCTCGTGACGCAAGATTCGCCGCTTACAGTTGCGGGGGCAGCCACGGCATTGGGGACAAAGTCCCCGCACCGCATTCCCTTTTCATCCCCTCTCGGGGAAACCGTCACGAGCATCTAGGATTACGATCCAGACAGAGTCAATGTGCCAGCAGGCGTTATTGCCACAACGACCAACTTCCTTGGAGATAAGCATGGAAGGCGAGACCTTCCTCTGGCTGATACGGCATGCGCCCGTCGACGGGATCGCCGGGACGATCCATGCAGCCGATGCGCCGGCCGATCTCGGCGGTCGCGCGCAGTTGGAGGCGCTGCGGCAGCGTCTGCCGCAGAACGCCACGAGCTTTGCGAGCCCGTCGCGGCGCACGGTCGAGACGGCCCGCGTGCTGGGGCTAGAACCCGAGTTGGTGGGCGAATTCAGCGAGCAGGATTTCGGTGCCTGGACCGGTCGTCGGCATGACGATCTCGCAGCGACCGGAGGAGGCGCCTATGCGCAGTTCTGGAACGATCCGGCGCACGGACGGCCGCCGGGCGGCGAAAGCTTTGAGGATCAGGTCACGCGCGTCCGGCTGGGGCTCTCGCGGATCGGAGCCGGATCGGCCACGCTCGTCGTGCATTCCGGCACCATCCGCGCGGCGCTGTGCATTTCGCTGGATCTGACGCCTCAAGCGGCCCTGCGCTTTGTCATCGATCCGCTGTCGCTGACCCGGATCGACCGGCTCACGACCGGCTGGCGCGTCGTCTCCGTCAACCAGCGGATGCTTTGATCAGGCCGGACGATCCGGCACATTGGCCTGCGCAAAGGTCGCCATGCCGTTGTGGAGAGCGCAGGCGGATCGCACCAATGGCAGCGCGATGGCCCCGCCCGATCCTTCGCCGAGCCTGAGATCGAGGCTGATCAGCGGTTGCACGTTCAGCGCGCGCAGCACCAGCCGGTGCCCCTGCTCCGCCGATTGATGCGATGACAACAAGAATGGCTGGCAAGAGGGGTTGAGCCGCGTCGCCGCCAGCGCCGCCACCGACACGATGAAGCCATCGAGCAGCACAGGGATGCGGCGCTGCGCAGCCGCAATGATGGCGCCGCAGATGGCTGCGATTTCGAGGCCGCCGACGGCGCACAAGATTTTCTCGGGCGAAGCGCCCGCAACGCCATGGTGTGCAATCGCAGCGTTGATCACCCGCGCCTTGTGCGCACGGCCGGCCGCGTCGACGCCGGTTCCGCTGCCCGCGATCTCCTCGGCACCCATGCCGAGCAGGCTCGCCGCAATCGCCGCCGATGTCGTGGTATTGCCGATGCCCATCTCACCGAAGATCAGGAGATCGGGCTTGCTGGCCGCGGCGCGAGCAACTGCGCGCTGACCGGCTTCGAAGGCAAACGCCAGCTCCGCGGGGGTGAGCGCAGCTTCGACGCTGAAATCCCGCGTGCCGCTACGCGGCTTGTCGGTAACGATTCCCGCCATCTCCTGCTGCGCCAGCGTGCCGGCGTCGACGACCTCCAGGTTTGATCCCAGTTCACGCGCAAGCACCGAGATCGCGGCGCCGCCGGAGGCAAAATTCGCCAGCATCGCGATGGTCACTTGTTGCGGATAGGCCGAGACGCCCTGCGCGACAATGCCGTGATCGCCGGCGAAGATGATGATCGGCACCCGCGCCGCGCGCGGCTGCTCAGTTGCTTGCAGGCCCGCAAGCTCGATCGCGAGCTGCTCGAGCCGTCCGAGCGCGCCGGCCGGTTTCGTCAATTGCGCCTGCCGCGCGACCGCCGCCTCGCGATGGACTGCCGAAATATCGGGGCACTGTTGGTAGACCCATTCGGGGAGCATGTTGCCTCGCTTGCCTTACGGCCTGCGCTTGAGGATGTAACTGTCCATGATCCAGCCATGCCGCTCGCGCGCCTCTTGCCGCACGGCGACGATACGCGGGCCGATCTCGGCCAGCACGCCGGACATGATGACCTGATCCGGCATGCCGAGATAGGCGCCCCACCAGATGTGAAGCCCTTCCGGATCGAGCGACTGGAACGCCGTGCCGCCGTCGAGCATCACCACCACGGTATCGACACCTTGCGGCCAGCCGCCATCGCGCAAGCGGCGGCCCGTCGTCACCAGGAATGGCTCGCCGATATCATTGAGCGGTAGCGCATGCGCCGCGCACAGCGCCTGGATCGAGGTGATGCCGGGCACGACCTCGATCTCAGGCAAGGGATTGAGCCGCCGCGCAATGCGCAGCGAAGAATCATAAAGCGATGGATCGCCCCAGATCAGCAGCGCGACCTTGCCGTCAGCTTCGAGATGATCTGCGATGGCCTGCGACCAGGTCTCGGCCACGGCATCGTGCCAATCGTCCACGCCCTTGCGGTAGTCCGCTTCAGCCGCATCGCGCACGGGAAGATCGAACTCGGCGATGCGCGTCGTGTCGCTGGTGAGCACATCCGCGCAGATCGTCCGCCTGAGATCGGCGAGATCGGCGAGATCGGATTTTGCGGTCCCCTTGCGGGGGATCAGGACGAGATCGGCCGCGTTGATCGCAGCGATCGCGGCGCGCGTCAGCTGCTCGGGATTGCCGGGACCGATGCCTATCAGGGAGAGCGTGAACATCGAGGCTGCGAAGGGCGACCATGACAGCCGCCCATTCGCTTGTCTCTCAGGCCGCGCTATGCAAACGCGGGGTGACGAGGCCGGGCGCGGTGACGCCGCGCAACGACTTTGCCAGCGCCAGCACGCCGAGATCGGCGAGCGGCTCGATCACGATGACCAGCGCGTAGGACGCCGCGAACGTCGCGATGTTGGCGAGGTTGGTCGCGCCGAAGCCGGAGCCATAGAGCGCCCAGAACGCCACCCAGGCGATGACGCCGAACTGATACGTCGTCGAAAGCGCCAGTGCCTGGCGGTACTTCAGATCGACATAGGCGGTGTTGCGCGAAATGATCCGCGTGGCGATCGCCTGGATCGCGAACAGCGGCACCAGGAGCGTGGTGACGTTCATGCCATATTGCGGCAGGTCGGGCGGCTCGAAGAAGATGCCCTGGAACAGCAGGCCGAACGCGAGGCCGAAGGCCGCTGGCGCAGCACCGAACAGCAGGAACAGGGTCGAGCCGAGGATGAAGTGCACTTCGGACACGCCGACCGGGAAGTGCGGCAGGATCTCGAAGAAGACGAACACGAGGCCCGTGGTGGCGAGCGTGCGCGCCGCGAACGACGTGATACCCTGCTCGCGCACGGTCTCGACCGCGAGCTTCAACGCAACGCCGCCGACGGCGATGCCGGTTGCGTAGCTCAACACGAGCTTGGCGTCCGAGACTAGTCCGGGTTCGATATGCATGGCTCAGATCCTTCTTGCCGTCACACCCGACGGCCTTGGCCTAAAAACGTGCAGGGCCGGTCTCCTGGCTCGCGGTTCACTGGGAGTCTCCGGCCTTCCCGAACCTTGCGGCCCAGTGGCTGATCGAAGTCCCTCACCGCTTACAGTCGCGGGGGCGGCTGGGGTTTTGGGCGCCGCAACTGGGTCCGCCCATCCCCATTCCCGATTATGCTCCGGCGCTTTGCGCCGCGTCGAGCACCATGCGTCTCCTGTGTGCCCCTTTCGCAAGCCGGGCGTCAAGGGGCGAAGGGCGGCCGAGGCCGTCATGAGGGATAATCCCCCGCCAGCGCGCCGAACAGGATCACGGCCGCCGTGGAGGCCGCCCCGCCCCGGGCAAGCTGCTCGGCAAGCTCCAAAATGGTGGTGCGGACCAATCGTTCATCGGGACGGCCGAGGGATTCTGCGAACAACGCCGGCGTGGTTGGGGAGAGCCCGTGCTCGATCAATTTTGCGACAAGCACCGGAAACGTGCGGCGGCCCATATAGACCACGGTCGTCGCCTCCGGATCGGCCAGCGCCGCCCAGTTGAGGTCTGGCGGCAGCTCGCCCGTGACGTCCGCGCCGGTAATGAACTGCACCCGGCGCGAGGTATGGCGCCGGGTCAGGGGAATCCCGGCCTGGGCCGCAGCGACGCAGGCCGTGGTGACACCCGGAATGATCTCATAGCCGATGCCCGCTTCGCGCAGCGTCTCGAGCTCCTCCTCGAGCCGGCCAAAGATACCGGCATCGCCCGACTTCAGGCGAACTACGCGCACACCGGTTGCGGCGTAGTCGACCAGGAGGCGGTTAACGTGGTGCTGCTTGGTCGAGGGCCGCCTTGCCCGCTTTCCCACCGCGACGAGATTGGCGCCGGGACGGGCCAGATCGAGGATCGCGCCCGAAGCAAGATCATCATAGAGCACGACATCGGCCTCGCGCAGCCGCGCGGCACCCTTGAGCGTGAGGAGCTCGGGATCGCCGGGGCCGGCGGAGACGAAGGAGACAAAACCGCTCACCGGTCCTCCGCGATCAGATGAAAGAACGTGCCGGTGGCTTGTCCCCGCCGCGAGCCGGTCTCGGTGATGACCGCACCTGTCGCGTCGTGCACGACCGCCAGCGGCGTGTCGGGCTGCGCGAGGATCGTCGAATAGTGGAATTCATGCCCACGTAGGCGTGCACCCGCCTGATGACCCGGCATCGGCGCTGTGAGTTCGGCCAAGCGATAGCCCAGATGCATGCGGCGTTTGGCAAAGCTCGTCTCCAGGCCGAGCAAGCCCGTCATCTCGTGACGGATACCGTCGGCATCGGTCAAAGCGGTACCCAGCACCATATAGCCTCCGCATTCGCCGTGCACCGGCCGCGTCTCTGCGAAGGCGCGTAATCCGCTGCGGAAGCGCGCATTGCCGGCGATCTTCCCGGCTTGGAGCTCAGGATAACCGCCGGGCAGCCAGCACACATCGGCGCCCGGATCAGGACCTTCGTCAGCCAGCGGCGAGAATGTCGATATCTCCGCACCCGCCGCGCGCCACGCTTCCAGCATATGCGGATAGACGAAGGAGAACGCAGCGTCACGGGCAAGCGCAATGCGCTGGCCGGGCGGCGTCACGTTCACGCCGCCTGCGGCAGGTTGCGGCGACCAGCTGGCAGCCGATTGCAGCACCGCATCGAGATCGACATGCTCGGCGACGAAGCGGGCGGCCTCGTCGATCAACTTGCCGATCTCCGCTTGCTCCTCGGCCTGCACCAGTCCGAGATGCCGCTTCGGCAGGCTGATCTCGGCATGGCGCGGCAGCGCGCCGAACACGGCAATGCCGGCATCCAGCAGCGCACGCCGCACGAGGGCTTCATGGCGCGGGCTGGCAACGCGATTGAGCACGACGCCTGCAAGGCGCACGCCGGGACGATAGTCGCGAAGGCCTGCGGCGATCGCTGCCGCCGTCTGTGCCTGTCCCGAGGGATCGATCACCAGCAGCACCGGCCAGTCCAGCATCTCTGCAATGTCGGCGGTCGCCCCGGTACCGCAGACGCCCCGCGCGGCGACGCCGTCGAACAGGCCCATCGAGCCTTCGGCCAGCACGACATCGGCGTCAGTGCCGCGGCTGACGAGATGCGAGATCGTCCCGCGATCCATCGCCCAGCTGTCGACATTGACGGAGGCGCGTCCCGTGGCGGCGGCATGAAACGCAGGATCGATATAGTCAGGGCCGCTCTTGAAGCACTGCACCCGCAATCCGCTATTGCGCCAGGCGCGAGCGAGCGCCAGCGTCAGCGTCGTCTTGCCGACGCCCGAGGCCGGCGCGGAGATGACGAGCCCTGCCGCCATCACGACACCTCCGGAAAGCGCGGCTCTGCGCCCACGGGGCGATAGCGGCGGTCATAGTCGGCAGCATAAAGGCGGCTCTCGGAAAAATCCGCCGAGCCCAGCGTCTTGCCGACCAGGATAAGCGCGGTGCGCTCCATCTCGCCGCCGACAGCAGCGTCGAGTGTTGCGAGCGTGGCGCGGACGATGCGCTGGTCGGGCCAGCTCGCACGCCAGACGATCGCGACCGGGCAATCCGCGCCGTAATGCGGCGTCAGCTCGGCGACGATCTTGTCGAGCAAATGGATCGACAAATGGATCGCGAGCACCGCGCCGGTGGCGGCGAACGCGGCGAGCTTCTCACCTTCGGGCATCGCGCTGGCGCGGCCCGGGGTGCGCGTCAAAACCACGGTCTGGGCAAGGCCGGGCAGCGTCAGCTCGGCCTCCAATGCGGCTGCGGCGGCCGAGAAGGACGGCACGCCGGGCGTGACGGTGTAGGGAATGCCGAGCGCGCGCAGGCGGCGGAGCTGCTCACCCATCGCCGACCAGATCGAGAGGTCGCCCGAATGCAGCCGCGCGATGTCCTTGCCGTCGGCATGCGCGGCAGCGATCTCCGCGACGATTTCGTCGAGCGACAGCGGCGCGGTGTTGACGATGCGCGCGCCGGGCGGGCAATGCGCCAGCACGCCCTCCGGCACCAGCGAGCCGGCATAGAGGCAGACCGGGCACGTGGCGATCAGATCGCGGCCGCGCAGTGTCAGCAAATCGGGAGCGCCCGGTCCGGCGCCGATGAAATGCACCGTCATGCGCCGTCTCCTTCCGCGATCGCCGCGGTCGCGGTGCGATCCTGCGAGACCACTCGCGTCGCGATCAGTCGCGCGCGAGGTCCGGCTGCCGCGAGCGCTGCGGCCTCGGCGACCGATCCCGTCCCGAACTTTTCCGCAACGAGTTCTGACTGTGTCGGCGTATCGATGCCGGCCAGCATTTCGGCGGCGATCGCCTTGATCGGCACGCCGCATTCGTGCGCGAGCTGCTTGAGGGCTTCTGCCTCGGCTTTGTCACTCACAGTCGCGATTGCCGCGAGGCGTTCGGAACCACCGGCCGCCAGCAGCGCCTCACGCAGCGACGCCAGCGTGACATCCTTTTTGAATCCGAGCCCGGCGACCTTCATCGGACCGCGCTCCATTGCACCACGGGCCGCACCGCCTCCCAGGACCGGTAGCGGCCGAGCGGAGTGGCGTGCGCAATCTCCACCCGCATCAATTCGCCGCCGTGGCGCTGGTGCAGCTCACCGAGCAGCGCTTCCGTCTCCAGCGTCACCGCATGCGCAACGAGCCGCGTTCCGGGCACGAGGCGCGACCAGGCGGCGTCGAACATCGCGACGTCGAGACCGCCGCCGATGAAGACAGCATCCGGCACTTCCAGCGCAACCAGAGCTTCGGGCGCTTTTCCCGCGATGACTGTGATCCGATGTGCCAACCCGAACGCCGCAGCATTGTTGCGAATGTTCGCGGCACGATCCTCGCGCGCCTCGACCGCGATCACCGTACCGCCGCACAGCGCCCACTCGACCGAGATCGAGCCCGAACCGGCGCCGATGTCCCACAGCCGTTCACCGGGACGCGGCGCCAGCGCCGAAAGCGCGAGCGCACGGACCGGACGCTTGGTGATCTGGCCGTCATGGACGAAGAGATCGTCTGATAATCCCGAGCTGCGAGGAAGGCCCTGCATGCCCGCCGCCTCAACGGCCACTGCAACCAGGCTCTCGGCAAGATCACCCGCAAAGCTATCGGCGCGATGCTCGTTGATATCTTCGCGCGGCCCGCCGAGCGCGGCGAGCGTCCAGAATGACGAGGCACCCCAACCGCGCGCCGTCAGCCATTTCGCGAGATCGCCGGCCGCCTTGCTGTCGCGTACGAGGCAAATAATGCGCGCACCTCGCGCCAGATGCGGCACGAGACGCTCGAATGGCGCGGCGTGGAGACCGAGACAGGCAATTGCTTCGACGCGCCAGCCGAGCCGTGCGGCGGCGAGCGAAAACGTTGACGGGGCCGGATGCGCGACCCACTCGCCGGCGTCCAGCTTCTCGGCGAGGCCCGCGCCAGCGCCGTACCAGAACGGATCGCCGGAGGCGAGCACCGCCGTCGGGCGGCCGCGGCGGCTCAGCACGACATCTGCATCGAACGGCACGGGCCATGGGCGACCCCGGCTGGTCACACCGGCAAGCGCGAGGTGCCGTTCCCCGCCGAAGACGGTTTCAGCATTGGCAAGCGCCTTTCGGCTTGCTTCGGACAGCCCGGCAAGGCCATCTTCGCCGATACCGATAATGGTCAGCCAGGGATCAGCCATGACGCGCGCCCTCATTCTGGGCGGAACGGCCGACGCAAACCTGCTCGCGGCGGAGATCGCGCGCGCAGGCATCGATGCCGTGTATTCCTATGGCGGCCGCACCCGTGCGCCTGCCAATCAGCCGCTGCCGACCCGCATCGGCGGTTTTGGCGGCGTCAGCGGACTTGCTGACTACATTCGCCGTGAAGGCATCACGCATGTGGTCGATGCGACGCACCCCTTCGCGGCCGAGATGAGCCGCAACGTGATCGAGGCGTGCGCGGAAACCGGAACGCCGCTGATCGCTCTTGAGCGTGCGCCATGGACCAAAGCGTCCGGCGATAGCTGGATCGAGGTCGCAGACGTCAACGCTGCCGTCGCCGCGCTGCCCGAGGCGGCGGAAAATGTGTTCCTCGCCATCGGCCGCCAACACATCGCGCCATTCGCGGCCAAGCCGCAGCACGCCTATACGCTGAGATTCGTTGATCCGCCCGAAGCGCCGCTGCCCTTCGCCGCGGACGTCATCGTGTTGCGTGGGCCGTTCACGCTTGAGGGCGAGCTGGAAATGATGCGCGCGCGAGGTATCACCCGGATCGTCGCCCGCAATTCCGGCGGCGACGGCGCGCGCGCCAAAATCGACGCGGCCCGCAGGCTCGGGCTGCCCGTGATCATGATCTCGCGACCGCACCTGCCGGAACGATTGCGGGTCGAGAGCGTGGCCGAGATCATGCAGTGGCTCGGTCATCGGACCTGCCTCGGCGCATAGACCCAGCGGCCGACGCGGCGGGTCTGCGAATTACCGACGATCACCAGCGTGCGCATGTCGGCCATCTCCGGCGTCGCCTCGTTCAGCCTGACGGTCTCGATCCTTTCATCGGCGGCGCTGATCGCGCGCGCGAAGATCACGAGGCGCCCGCCGCAGCCGGCCTCGTTCAGCACCGCAAGCGCACGGCCAAACCCTTCCGGCCGGCTCGCCGAGCGCGGATTATACATCGCAATGGCAAAGTCGGCTTCCGCGGCGAGCCGCAGGCGCTTCTCGATCACCGCCCACGGCTTGAGATTGTCCGACAGGTTGATCGCGCAGAAATCATGGCCAAGCGGCGCGCCGGCGCGCGCGGCAGCCGCCAGCATCGCGGTGATGCCGGGCAGCACACGGATCGGCAGCTCTTGCCATTGCGGCGCCTGTTCGAGCGCCTCGAATACGGCAGACGCCATCGCGAAGACACCGGGGTCGCCGGAGGACACGACGACGACCTGGCCGCCTTCGGCCGCGAGCCGCAAGGCCTCGCTCGCACGCTGCAGCTCTTCGCGATTGTCGGAGGGATGCAAAATTAGCCCTGCCCGCGGCGGCACCCGCGCGACATAGGGCGCATAGCCCAGAATGTCAGTCGCGGCGGCAAGCGCGGCGGAGACCTCGGGCGTCACCAGCGCATCGCTGCCCGGCCCGAGGCCCGCGATGGTCAGCGTACCCGTCATTCGGCCGCGTCCAGTTGCCGGCCCTTGCCGTGCACGAGCACGATCGCAAAATAGGGACAGTCGGCGGCATCGATCTCCGCGAGCCGCACCACGCGCTCGCCCGGCATGGTGCCGCGCTCGACCAGCCAGGCATCGTCCAGCCGTCCGGCGGCAGCGAGCGCGCGGCGCACCTTTGCGAGATTGCGCCCGGTCTTCATGATCACAAGTGCATCGGAATCGCGCATGCGGCGTGCAAGCTCGTCCTCGGCGAGCGTGCCCATCAGCACCGTCGTCACGTCGTCGCCGAGCGCGATCGGCTGTCCGACGCCATTCCAGCAACCGACCATGCCGGGAATGCCCGCGATCACCTCGATCTCGACGCGGGTTTGCAGGCGCGTGTGTAGATGCATGAAAGAGCCGTAGAAGTAAGGATCGCCCTCGCAGAGCACGACGACATCGACCCCGCGCGCCAGCCGCGCCAGGCGTTCCGCCCATTCGTCGTAGAAACCGGAAAGCAGCTGGACGTATTCAGGCGTGTCGAAGGCGATCTCGATCGTAACAGGATATTCCATGGGATATTCGGTGACGTCGGCAGCCAGCATGCCCTCGACGATGCGGCGCGCCTGGCCGGGCCGGCCCTTCTTGCGGAAATAGGCAACGTGCTTCGCGCCGCGTACCGTGCGGTCGGCGCGCACGCTCATCAGATCGGGATCACCGGGGCCGAGACCGCAGCAGATGATGCGTCCCATCCCTATTCGCTCCGGCTCGCCAGCGCGTTCACGGCGGCGACCGTGATCGCGGAACCGCCGAGGCGGCCCTCGACCGTGAGCGCCGGCACCGGCGGTTCGGCCATCAGCGCAGCCTTGGATTCGGCGGCGCCGACGAAGCCTACGGGACAGCCGATGATCGCCGCTGGCCGGGGACAGTCGCGGTCCTCCAGCATGTTGAGCAGATGAAACAACGCGGTCGGCGCGTTGCCGATCGCCACGATCGCGCCATCGAGATGCGGGCGCCACAATTCGAGAGCCGCGGCCGAACGGGTGTTGCGCATGGATTGCGCGAGCGCGGGAACGGTCTCGTCGCCCAACGTGCAGATGACAGCATTGGCCGCGGGAAGCCGCGCGCGCGTAATTCCTTCGGAGACCATGCGCGCGTCGCACAGGATCGGTGCGCCCTTCTGCAAGGCTGCGCGCGCGGCTGTCGCCATGCCGGGCGTGAAGCGGATATGCGCCTCCAGGCCAACCATGCCGGCGGCATGGATCATCCGCACCACCACCTGCTCCTCGTCCGGCGTGAAGCGCGCAAGATCGGCTTCGGCCCGGATGGCCGCAAAGGATTGTCGGTAAATCGCCGCGCCGTCGGTCTCGTACGAGTGCGGCATCAGTGTCCCCCCATCAGGATTGAGGGATCTCTGACGATATCGTCGCGGCTCAGCCCCCGCAGGATGGGCTCATCGCGTGTCGACCCACCGCGCACGAGATCGAAGCCTGCGCCGGTCGCGACCAGAGTGATGGCGGCCGCACCGGAATGGGCGCAGCCCTTGGCGCAACCAGAGACGTGGAGCCGTGCGGCCGCGCCGATGTTCGGAGCCAGGGCCGCGGCCAGATCGCGGGTATCGGCATGCGCCTCGCGACAGCGTGGCGCACCGCTGCAGGCGATCACGCGCAGCGCAGGATCGTGGGCCTCGGTGATCAGGCCAGTCGCGTTCGGCATCACGCGCTTGCCTTCGCTCAAAACCATCCGCCAGGGCGTCATGCGCAGCGCATGTCCGAAACCGGCGAACTGGTCGAGCGTCGCATGCGCCATCTGTCCGAAGGCGACGCCGACCATCGCACCTTGCGAATAGAGGCCGGGACGCGCCGCGGCCATGATCGGCGCCGGCTCGGCAGCGCCGAGCAATGCCGCCGGCAGGATTGCACCGGCGGCCAGATGCGCCGCCATCCGCCCTCGCCCGCCCCTGGCGCCGCCTGAGATCGCGAACCAGTTGGCGAGCGCGAGCGCGGTGGTCACGGCTTCGCCGCGCGCGACGGAGCGGCCGAGTTTGTCGCCATCGGCCCGCACCAGCAGTCCGCCGGATCGATCGCGTTCGATTCGTACGTCCGCGGAATCGCCCGCAAGCACGCGTGAGGTGCCGTCATCAATGGCGAAGCCGAACTTGGTTGGAAGTTCGAGCTTGCTGTCAGCGAGCGCCTCCTCAAGCTCGGCGGCGAGCGATTGTGTCGTGTCTCCGGCACGCCAGAACGGCGTCACAAGAATGTTGCGACGGGATTCGGTGTCAGAGTCGGGGTCGAGCAGCGCCAGTTCCGAAAGGCCGTCGAGCAGCAGCCTGTGGCTGGTGTCGCTGACGCCCCTGATCTGGAGATTGGCCCGACTGGTCACGTCGATCAGGCCGTTGCCATGGCGTTCGGCGAGACGGGCCAGTCCGGAGATTTGTGCAGCATCGAGCCGTCCGCCGAACGGACGTACACGAACCACGAGCCCGTCGCCCGATTGCATCGGGCGCAGCGCGCCGGGACACCAGCCCTTGACCACGGAAGCGCTCATGACGCCTCCCGCAGCGCAGCCGCGATCGAATTGCGGCGCGTTCGCCAGAGCGAGACCTCATGCAGGCGCGTGAAACATGTCTCCATCGCTGCCAGCGCTGCCGGATTTTCGCGGGCCATGAAGGCGCGGACGTCGTCATGGCCAAGCGTCGCATCATAGTAGAGGTCGAACAGATGCGGCGGCACCGCGCCGGCCAGATGCGCGAAGGCCGCCATGTGCTCGAGCGTTGCCGTGATCTCGGCCGCCCCGCGAAAACCGTGGCGCATCATGCCGGCGATCCAGGCCGGGTTGGCCGCGCGCGCGCGGACCACGCGCGAAATCTCCTCGGTCAGCGTACGCGCATGCGGCTGCTCGGGTCGCGTCGTGTCGAGATGATAGAGCGATGGTCCTGCCGCGCCGAGATGCGCTGCGGCCGCCGCAATGCCGGCTTCATGGGCGGCATAGTCGGCCGCGAGCAGAAGATCGGTTTCCGGCAAATCTTGCACGTGCACGAAAGCATCGGCGGATGCGAGCCGCGATTCGATGCCGGCGCGATCGGGCTTGATCGCGCCGTCCGCGGAGAACGCCCAGGACGATGCCGACAGCCAGGCTTCGCCGGCGGCTTCGCGCGTCTCGGGCGTGAAGGCGTCAGGGATCGCCGAGAGGCCGACGCCGTATTGTCCGGGGCGCGGCGCGAACACGCGCGACGTACGATGGCGATACGGATTTTCATCGCCCTCGTCCTCACGGGTCGCCAGCGCCTCGGAGGCGGCTTCGAACAATTGCGCGAGGCCGGCGAAGACATCGCGAAACAGGCCCGAGACACGCAGCGTGACGTCGATGCGGGGCCGGCCAAGCTCGGCCGGCGCGATGATGTCGTAGCCGGTCAGACGGCCGGAGGCGTGATCCCAGCGCGGCGAAAGACCGGCCAGATGCAGCGCCATCGCAAACTCTTCGCCCGCGGTACGCATCGTCGCCGAGCCCCAGAGATCGACGACAAGGCCCTTCGGCCAGTCGCCGTGATCCTGCAGGTGACGACGTAGCAATTCTTCCGCGAGCTTGACGCCCTGGGCATGCGCCGACGGCGTCGGCACCGCGCGCGGATCGACGGCAAAGAGATTGCGTCCGCTGGGCAGCACGTCCTGACGCCCGCGATAGGGCGAACCTGACGGCCCCGGCGCGACACGCTGTCCTGCAAGCGCGGCCCGCAAAGCGTCTCGTTCCGCGTCGCCGCAGGGTCCGCGGCCGAACACGTGCAGGCCGTCGCCGAACTGGCTTTCCTTGAGATCGCAGACGAAGCGGTCGATCCGCGGGATCGCTTCGGCCGGTGCGGCCGCAGCATCGAGACCAAGATCGTCTTCGAGGCCTGCCGCGCGCGCCTCATCGCGGATCGCGGCGATCAGACGCTGGCGGCGGGCGGGATCGAGGCCATCGGCCGTCGAATATTCGTCGAGAAGCTGTTCGAGCCTGCGCAGCCCGTCTGGCACCACTGATGCTGCCAGCTGTGGCGGCAGATGGCCGATCGTGACGGCACCCAAACGCCGCTTGGCCTGCGCGGCCTCGCCAGGATCATTGACGATGAAGGGATAGATGACGGGCAAATCGCCGATCAGGGCTTCCGGCCAGCACGTCTGCGACAGCGCCACGGATTTTCCGGGCAGCCATTCCAGCGTGCCATGCGCGCCCATGTGCACGACGGCATCACAGCCCTGCCCCCGCAGCCAGAGATAGAACGCGACATAGGCGTGGCGCGGCGTGCGGGCGAGATCGTGATAGTCGGAATCGCGCGTGGTCGCATCGCCACGCTCCGGCTGAACTGCGATGATCGACCGGCCGCATTGAATCGCGGCGAAATGGAACGCGCCGTCGCGACAAGACGGATCGGTCGCCGGTGCACCCCAGGCTTGCGCGAGATCATCCTGCAAGACTTGCGGAATGCGCGCGAGCGCCGCGCGGTAATCGGCAATGCTCCAGCTCAAGGTCTGCTTGAGCAGCGTTTCGCCGAGTCCATGGACCGGCGCGACATCGAAGCCGGCCTCCGCGAGGTCGGACAGCAACGCTTCGACCGAAGCAAGCGCATCGAGACCGACCGCATGCGCGATCTGGTGCGGACGACCCGGATAGTTCGAGAGCACGAGCGCCAACCGCTTGCCGGCAGCCGGCTTCTCGGCAAGGCGCCGCCAGGCTGCAACGCGCGCGGCGACGGCGTTCACGCGCTCTTCATCCGCGCGATGCGCAAGATGCGAGAATTGCAGATCGGGATCGCGCATCGCGGCCGATTTGAAGCTCACCACGCCCGCGAACAGGCGGCCGTCGACCTCGGGCAGCACCACATGCATCGCGAGATCGCCGGGCGACAGACCACGCAGCGACTCGGTCCAGTCCTCGCGCCGCACCGATGAGAGCGCGACCTGGAACACCGGACAGGATGCAGCATCGAACGGCGTCGTGCCGTCCTCGCCCATCGCCGAGAACGCCGTCGCATTGACGATCGCAGCCGGAGGGTTCTTCGCGAAATACGTCCCAAGCCAATCCGCAACGCCTGCAGCCTTCAGCGAGGTGACGAATACGCCATGCGCATCAAATCCCTTCTCGCGCAGCGCGGCAATCAGGGCATCGACCGGGGCGGTGTCCGCGGCGGTGAGATAGGAGCGATAGAACGTCACCAGCGCGCGCGGCTTCCCCTCGGAGGCCGACGGCGCCGCAATGACGCCCCGCCCGGGGTCGTAAAAACCCATCTCGGGAACGTTCATCTCGCCGATAACCGGCCCGGCATAGAGACCGGAGGCCAGCGCGAGCTGCGCGATCGCCGCCTGCGCCGCGACAGGACCGCCGGTGTCGCAGAGCACCTTGAGCCGCCGCAGCGTCGAGACCGGCAAGGTCGAATACGCATCCAGCCGCGTGTCGTCGCGGCCGTCGGCCGGCAGCACGGCCAGCACGATGCCGCGATCCCTAGCCAGTTGCTGCAGGGCCGCGAGCCCATACGCCCAATAGGACTCACCGCCGATCAGACGCACCAGAATGCCGCGCGCCTGCGACAGCGTGCGCTCGATATAAGTGTCGATCGAAAGCGGATGACGGAGCTCTGCGAGATTGACGAGCCGCAGCGATGGCAGAGTGTCGCGGCCACGGCGCCAGCCGGCCGCGAACGCCGCAAGATCGGAATCCGAATACGAGAGCACCACGAGATCGGCCGGATCCTGGCCGATGTCCCTTGGCGTCGCGGTCTCCTCGAGACCGCGGCTCTCGCGGAAGACGACGTGCATCAGATACCGAGTCCCGCCTTGATCGCGGCTTCATCAATATTTCCGTGCTCGCCGATCACGACGAGCTTTGACTGCCTGTGACCCGCGCCCCAGGGCTTGTCGAACTGGTGGCGGACGCGTTCACCGACTGCTTGCAACAACAAGCGCATCGGCTTGCCCGCAACCGCGATGTAACCCTTGGCGCGCAGCACGTTTTGCTCGCGTGCGAGACGCTGGACCGACGCGACCAGCGCATCGACATCGGCGACTTCAGGAAGATCGATCACGACCGAAGCAAAATCATCGTGCTCGTGCTCTTCCTCGCCGTCATGATGCGAGGGGCGCGCAGCAAGATCATTCTCGGCGGCAGCGCCGAGACCGAGGATGAGGCGCGCGTCGATCGCACCATCGGTCACCGGCAACATCGGCACGCAACGCGGCATCTCGGCGGTGATCGCCGCCTTGGCCGCTTCGAGGCCTGCCGCGCCCGCAAGATCCGCCTTGGTCAGCAGCACGATGTCCGCGCAGGCGATCTGGTCCTCGAACACCTCCGACAGCGGCGTCTCGTGATCGAGATTTTTGTCCGCCGCGCGCTGCGCTTCGACAGCAATCGCGTCGGGCGCGAAGCGACCAGCGGCGACAGCTTCGGCATCGGCCAGCGCGATCACGCCGTCGACCGTGATGCGCGAACGGATCTCCGGCCAGTCAAATGCCTTCAGCAACGGCTTTGGCAGCGCCAGGCCCGAGGTTTCGATCAGGATGTGGTCGGGCCTTACCGGCCGCGACAGCAACTTCTCCATGGTCGGAATGAAATCGTCGGCAACGGTGCAGCAGATGCAGCCATTGGCGAGCTCGATGATGTTCTCTTCCGGACAATTCGCGTCGGCACAGGATTTCAGGATCTCGCCGTCAACGCCCTGGCTGCCGAACTCGTTGACGAGCACCGCAAGCTTCTTGCCGTTGGCGTTGGCGAGCAGATGCTGGATCAGCGTCGTCTTGCCGGAGCCGAGAAATCCCGTGACCACCGTGACCGGGACTTTTGCGAGCGAATTCATTCGGCGGCCTCCGGCACGACGGCCATGGGGGGAATGCGGGCAAGCGATTGC
Source organism: Bradyrhizobium sp. LM2.9 (assembly GCF_054056555.1). Classification (NCBI taxonomy): domain Bacteria; kingdom Pseudomonadati; phylum Pseudomonadota; class Alphaproteobacteria; order Hyphomicrobiales; family Nitrobacteraceae; genus Bradyrhizobium; species Bradyrhizobium sp. LM2.9. Next base: position 1,085,446 of record NZ_JBSRYJ010000002.1, on the reverse strand, counting down.
TTGCGGAAGATCTCGGGACGGCTGCGCCAGGGCACGAGGCCGTCGGGCGCGGCGGCATAGGCGGCGGCGCCCGCGACCACGTCGGGCGCATTCGCATCCGACAGGCGACCATAGACATAAGACCAGCGGCCGGGCGCGCTGAGCGCGACCGAGCAACCCTGGCTGCATGCAGACAGGCATTCGACGGGAACTACATTGACGCCGTCGGGCACGCCGGCATCAAGGATCGCACCATGCAGGCGCTTGCCGGGTGTCGCCTCGCCCTCGCCGAGCGTCTCCCCGGCACGGCAGGTGATGCAGACGTGAAGTGTGACGGTCATCGCCTCTTCCAGAATAAATAGCGGGAAGCGAAGAGGCGCACGAACCATTCTTGCGAAGGCCCGCTTCCCCGTCGCGGAACACCCCGTCCGCCGGTCCAAAATCGTCCGCGCTGGCAGGTCTCCCGGCTTCCGGAGCAGGGTTTCCCCCTTCGATCCCCGCCTTCCCGATCCCCAAGGGGGTCAGTGGCTTCGGGCATCTCTCCGGTCACGGTCGCGGGGGCGGCTGCATTTTGGAACCAAATCTTGCCGATTCGGACCCTATCGCATTCCCTCTTCGCCTGTCGTAGGACAGGAACCAACGCCGGGCCACCATTTGCCCCCGGCCGCCTCTTGTCAAGCCGAAGGACCCCGTCCGATGACGCCTGAACCGGATACCCAAACGGTCGACGAGACCGACGCCCGCCACGCCTCGAAAATGGCGAAGAAGAAGGTCGCCCGCGACAAGATCATGGCGACCAAGAGCGGCGAAAAAGGCCTCATCATCGTCCATACCGGCGCCGGCAAGGGCAAGTCCTCCTCCGCCTTCGGCATGATCGTCCGCTGCGTCGCCCACGGCTTCCCCTGCGCGGTCGTGCAGTTCATCAAGGGCGCCTGGGATACCGGCGAACGCCGCATGCTCACCGGCCATTTCGGCGACCTCTGCCAGTTCCACGCCATGGGCGAAGGCTTCACCTGGGAGACGCAGGACCGCGCCCGCGACATCGCCGCAGCGCGCGCCGGCTGGGAGAAGGCCAAGGAGCTGATTCTCGACCACAACCTGCGCATGGTCGTGCTCGACGAGATCAACATCGCGCTGCGCTACGACTATCTCGACATCGCCGAGGTCGTCGATTTTCTGGCTACGCAGAAGCCGCCGATGACGCATGTCGTGCTCACGGGACGCAACGCCAAGGACGAGCTGATCGAGATCGCCGATCTCGTCACCGAGATGACGCTGGTCAAGCATCCCTTCCGCTCCGGCATCAAGGCGCAAGCCGGCGTCGAGTTCTGAGCACGACGCGATGGCGCGCGCATTGATGATCCAGGGGGCCGGCTCGGACGTGGGCAAGTCGCTCATCGTCGCCGGCCTCGCGCGCGCCTTCACGCGACGCGGCCTGCGCGTGCTCCCGTTCAAGCCGCAGAACATGTCGAACAATGCGGCCGTGACCGTCGACGGCGGCGAGATCGGCCGCGCCCAGGCGCTCCAGGCGCTCGCCGCCGGCGTCGAGCCGCACACCGACATGAACCCGGTGCTGCTGAAGCCCGAGACTGATGTCGGCGCGCAGGTGATCGTGCAGGGGAAACGCATCGCGACCGCGCGCGCGCGTGAATATGCGGCGATGAAGCCGTCATTGATGGGCGCCGTGCTGGAGAGCTTTGGGCGGCTGAAGGTGCGCGCCGATCTCGTGCTGGTCGAAGGCGCCGGCAGTCCGGCCGAGGTGAACTTACGCAAGGCCGACATCGCCAATATGGGTTTTGCACGCAAGGCTGACGTGCCGGTCGTGCTGGTTGGCGACATCGACCGCGGCGGGGTCATCGCGCAACTCGTCGGCATCAAGACGGTGATCGACCCGGACGATGCCGCGATGATCCAGGGTTTTGTCATCAACAAGTTCCGCGGCGATCCCACGCTGTTCGACGACGGCTACAAGCTGATCGAGCAGAAAACATCATGGCGCGGCTTCGGCGTGCTGCCCTGGTTCACGCGCGCCGGCGAGCTGCCGGCCGAGGATGCGCTGGGCCTGAGCGATGCGCGCAAGCCGGGGCAATGCAAGATCGCATGTCTCGCGCTGTCGCGGATCGCCAATTTCGACGATCTCGATCCGCTAAAACTCGAACCTGGCGTCGATCTCGTGATGGTGCGGCCGGGCGAAGCCATCCCCGGCGACGTCAGGCTCGTCATCATTCCCGGCTCGAAATCCACCCGCGGCGACCTTGCCTTCCTGCGCGCGCAGGGCTGGGACATCGATCTCCTGGCGCATTACCGCAGAGGCGGCCATGTGCTCGGCCTCTGCGGCGGCTATCAGATGCTCGGACGCAGCGTCACTGATCCCGATGGGATCGAGGGCTCCGCCGGCGACACACCCGGTCTCGGACTTCTGGACGTAGAAACGGTGATGAGCTCGGAGAAGACGCTGACGCGCATCGCGGCCGTGCACGCCGCCACCGATCAGCCGATCGAAGCCTACGAAATCCACATCGGCCGCACCGACGGGCCCGACCGCGCGCGGCCATTCGCAAAGCTGAATGGTGAACCGGAAGGCGCGATCTCGCGCGACGGACGTGTGCAAGGCAGTTATCTGCACGGCCTTTTCAGGTCGGATGATTTCCGCAAGGCGTTTTTGGCAAAGCTAGACATTCCCGCAGGCGACGAGCCGTATCACGCCAGGATCGAGAGTGCGCTCGATGCCCTCGCCGATCACATCGAGCAGCATCTCGACGTCGACGGCCTGCTCGCGCTAGCGCGCTAGAGCCGCGGCCAGACGCGTCCATTCGGATTCGCTGCCCGGAAGCCCGAGGCGTAGCCATGTCGGCTCTCGCGCGAACACGCGCGACCAGATCTGGCTACGCGCCAGCGTTTCCTGCGCGGCGAGCGCGTCGGGTGTCTCGTAGAGACGAAACAGTGGCGTCCCGCCAACGAGCGTCCAGCCTTGCGACTGCACCATGGCGTCGAGACGAACGCAGTCTCGCGCGAGCCGCGCGGACGTGGCTTCCGCCCAGGCATCGTCACGCAGAGCGCGGCAGCCAATCGCGATCGCCGCTCCCGAGACCGGCCACGGCCCCGACAACGCCGCGAGCCTGGCAATATCGGACGAATTGCCGAGCGCAAAGCCAAGCCGCAGGCCGGCAAGGCCATAGAACTTTCCGAAGGAGCGCAGGATCAGCAGCCCCGGCCGATCTGCTTCCGGCGCGAGCGACAGTTGCGGGTCCATATCGGCAAAACTCTCGTCGATGACGAGACGGCCGACGCGCGGCAGCAGCTCCAGCAAATCCTTTGACGGATGGCACCGGCCGTCGGGATTATTGGGATTGACGACAATGGCGAGGTCCGCGCCGGCCAGCGCCTCGAGCGCGCTGACCTCTTCCACCTTCCAGCCCGCAGCCGAGAGCACCCCGGCATATTCGTTGTACGTCGGCGCGAGGATGCGCGCGCAGCCGGGTGGTGCGAGTTGCGGCAGCAATTGAATTGCGGCCTGTGCGCCGCCAAGCGCAACGACCGCCGCGCTGGTGCGGTAAGCGTGCCGCGCCGCCTGATGCAGCGCCTCGATCTCGGATCGCGACGGTAAGGCATTCCATGCGCGCGAGCTCACCTCGCCCACGGGATAAGGCAGGCGGTTGATCCCCGTCGACAGATCGATCCAGTCCTCCGCGCGTCCGCCGAAACGCTGCTGGGCCAGATCGAGATTTCCACCGTGCTCGCGCATGCGCTGTTCTTTCACGCGAAGACCAGGATCGCAAGGATGCCGGCGAGCAGCAGCATGGCGCGGCGGTAAACCGTCAATCCCCGATCGACGTCGGCAGCAAGCGGATCGCGCGCACCTTCGTTCAGCCATGGCTCGTTCGTGGTGCTGCCGTGATAGATGCGCGGACCGCTCAGCCGCACACCAAGCGCGCCGGCCATGGCCGCTTCCGGCCAGCCGGCATTGGGCGAGCGATGTCGGCTTGCATCCCGCATCATGCACGACAGCGCCTCCGATCGTTTTGTTGCCAGCAGCACGAACAGAAACCCGGTCAGCCGCGCTGGAATGAAATTGGCGACATCGTCGATGCGCGCCGCCGCCCAGCCGAAGGCTTCGTGCCGTTCGTTGCGATGACCGATCATGGAGTCCAGCGTGTTGATCGCCTTGTAGCCCAAGATGCCGGGCAGACCGAACAGCGCGCCCCAGAACACGGGTGCGACAATGCCGTCGGATGCATTCTCGGCGAGACTCTCGATCGCCGCGCGCGCGATGCCGGCCTCGTCGAGCGTCATGGGATCGCGGCCAACGATGCGCGAGACCGCGTCGCGTGCGGCGGCGATATCACCGGCCCGCATGGGATTTGCGACGGCAGCAACGTGGTCGAGCAAGGAGCGCAAGGCGACCAGCGGCCAGGCCAGGACGCCGACCAGCACGACCTGGATCCAGCCCAAGGGAAGCAAGGACTGAAGCGCCCAACCGAGCGCGACGGCGAGCGCGATCACGACGAGTGCGCCGGCAACGCCCGCGGCCCGGCGAAGCGCCGGCGGATCGGACGCACGATTCCAGGCGCTGTCGATGGCAGAGATCAGCCGGCCCAGCCAAGTGACGGGATGGCCGATCCGCGCGAACAACCACGACGGCCAGCCCAACAGGGCATCCACCGCCATCGCCACGACCATCGCACCGGCAAAACCCACGCACGCCTCCTGTCCCGCCCCTGTTGCGCAAACCCCGGCCGGAGCGCAAGCCCCCGGCTGGCGGATTTCGGCTTTGTCTTTGCCCAAGTTTGGTGATTAGTGCTGGCCGACAGGAGACTTTATGGTCGTCATTTTGATCACCGGCGGAGCACGGTCAGGCAAGAGCAAGCGTGCGGAAATGCGCACGCGCTCCTTTCCCGGGCAGCCGGTCTATGTCGCAACGGCCGAGGCTCTCGATGCGGAAATGGAGGCGCGCATCGCCAAGCATCGCGCGCGCCGCGGAACCGACTGGATGGAACGCGAAGTGCCGCTCGATCTCGTGCCCGCGCTCGTCGCAACCGACGGCGGCGGCGCAAGGCTGGTCGATTGCCTGACGCTGTGGCTCTCCAACCTCATGCACGCGGGACGCGACTGGGAGCGGGAGATGACAGAGCTTGCCGGCTCCTTGCCCCGCCTGAAGAGCCCCGTCGTCTTCGTCACCAATGAAGTCGGCCTTGGTATCGTGCCCGACAACGCGCTGGCGCGCAGCTTTCGCGATGCCGCCGGAATCATGAACCAGGCCATCGCGGCGTTGGCCGACGAGGTCGAGTTCGTCGTCGCCGGCCTGCCGATGAAACTGAAATGACGCCGCGCGCCGAGCTTCTGCGGGACATCATCGCCGATCTCAGGATCGCGGCGTCCTTTGTCACGATCCTGCCGGCGGCATCGTCGAAGCCAGCCGGCGACGGGGCCATCGCGCGCGCGACCTGGGCGCTTCCCGTTGCGGGGCTGGCGGTCGGGCTTACCGGCGGTTTGGTTTATGCGATCGCCAGCCGGTTCGGTCTGACACCGAACCTTGCCGCCCTGCTCGCGCTGGCCACGACCGCGCTCGTCACCGGCGCGCTGCATGAGGACGGCCTCGCCGATACTGCTGACGGACTCGGCGGCGGCCGCACCCGCGAGCGCAAGCTCGAGATCATGCGCGACAGCCGGATCGGGACCTATGGCGTCTGCGCGCTGATCCTGTCGTTCGGTCTGCGCTGGAGCGCGCTCGCGGCGATCGCCAATCCGTGGGCAGTCATGCTCGCACTGTGCGCTGCGCACATCGCGGCCCGCGCGGGCGTGCCCGCCTTCATGTCGCTGGTCGCGCCTGCACGAACTGACGGCTTGTCGGCAAGTGCGGGATCTCCGCCGGGCCGCAGCATTGCCATCGCCATCGCTGTTGGAACGCTCGCGCTCGCCCTTACGCTCGGACCGGGCAAGGCGCTCGTCAGCCTGATCCTGCTCTCCCTCGCCGGCCTGATGCTGGCGCGACTTGCCATCCGCCAGATCGGCGGGCAGACCGGCGACATCCTCGGCGCGTTCGAACAGACCGGCGAGATCCTGATCCTGCTGGTTGCCGCATCCCTCCAGATCGGACGCTGACGTCATGGTCGAGTTCGACGACACCTTCCGCCAACACTTGCGCGAGCTGTTCGTGTGGCGCCGGGACGTGCGCCGCTTTCGCAGCGATCCTTTGCAGGACGGCGCCATCGATCGCCTGATCGAGACGGCCTGTCTCTCACCCTCGGTCGGCCTCAGCCAGCCCTGGCGCTTCGTCATCGTCGATGACGCCGCACGGCGCCGAGCCATGATCGACGACTTCAAAGCGTGCAACGCCGATGCGCTGAATGCCTACGCCGGTGAGCGCGCAGCGCGCTATGCCACGCTGAAATTATCGGGTCTCGAACAGGCCCCCGGCCACCTCGCCGTTTTCGCCGACAAGGCCAGCGACATCGGTCACGGCCTCGGCCGCGCGACGATGCCGGAGACGACGGAATATTCCGTGGTTGCCGCAATCACCGCGATGTGGCTCGCCGCGCGCGCCGAAGGCATCGGGCTTGGCTGGGTATCGATCCTCAATCCGGATCGCATCCACGCCATTCTCGACGTGCCTGATACCTGGAAGTTCATCGCCTATCTCTGCATCGGCTATCCCGAAGTCGAATGCGACCAGCCCGAGCTGGAGCAGGCGAAATGGGAGCAGCGCCGCGGCGCGGAAGAGTTCACGTTGCGGCGCTAAGCGCGTCCCCCATACGCCCTACGACTTGCTCCTGCCGGCAATTGCCGCCACCGGCGCGGGACTTTCCTGCTTCTGGAACATCAACAACGGCCGGAGAATGACGCGGCCATAGGCTTCGTAGTGGTTCTGGGTCGAGACGGCCATCTTCAGCGGCGTCGCATAATTGGCCTCGAACGTCAGGAACGACGCGTAGGTCCAGGAAAAGCCGACGCCGACCGAGCCCAGTTCGGTGATGCCGGGAAATGTCGTCGAATATACCGCGCCCCAGTCGGTGAAGATGTAGGCGTCAAATCCCCTGAGCCATGACGACCAATTGTAGTGCAGCTCGGCGTTGAAGTAGTAGCCGCTGTCACCGGACGCCGAGTTGGAGGGATAACCGCGCACGGTGGTGGGGCCACCGATCGAAAAAATCTGGTCGCCCGGCAGCAGCTTTTCCTGCGTGTATTGCCAGCTCGCCAGCACATTGGTGCTGAAATTCGCAGGCCCCGCGGCGCTGGTCGCGATCAACGAGCCGGTATAGGTGTTGAACGCGCGGTTGTTGCCAAGCACATGGTCTTGCCACTCGATGTAGTTCACGGCCGGCGAGACCGTGATCGAATAGGTGTTGCCGGAATTGGTCACCGAGAGGCCCGCCGTGGCCTTATCGTAATGATCCTGGGTCACGGCCACCGTGGCGAAGCGGCTGACCGTCTTGCCCTCGGTCTCCGCGGCGTTGAGCAGCACCAGCCAGTTCTGGGACACCCAGACCGAGGCTGGCTGAAATTGACCGCGGCCTGGCTCGAGCGTCCGGTGACGTCGAGCGCGACGAACGGGCCCTGGATGATCTTGATCTTGCCTTCGGTGTAGCTGACGCCGACGCGGCCACCCCAGGGATTGACCGGAACGCTGTAGGCGGCGTTGCCGTTGAGATTACCGTCGGAACGGACACCATAGAAGGTCAGGCGGTCGTCGACGCCGAACAGACCGTGGCGCTTGTAGAAGGCCCCACCCTCCCAACGCCCGGTGTTTTCCGCGCCCTGGTTGTCGGTGAAAAGCTGCAGGGTGTCGATCGGCGGCTCGATCACCACGAATTGGAGATCGGTCAGGCCGAAGCTCGTGCCGGGCTGGAGCAGCGCCTTGATCTGCACGTCGTTGGTTCGGTTGAACCAGATCACATCGCGATTGAGTTTTGGAACGTCGAGGACCTCGCCTTCAGGCTCTTTCACCCGCTGAAGGATGTAGTCGGTGCGGGTCTGCTTGTTGCCCTCGATGGTCGTCTTCTGGAGCCGGCCTTCGGTCAGCTTGACGCGGACGATGCCGCCCTTGGCATCCTGCTCGGGCAGCGTCGCTATGCCCGTGACGATGCCGCGCTCGGTGTAGATGGCATTGATGTCGGCGACGAGCTGCAACAGCGAGGCGATGTCGACGTTCTTGCCGACATACTTCTTCGCGATCTCGTCGAGCTCGGCCGGCGTGATGAACTTCGAGCCGTCGAACTCGACCTTGCGCAGGCGGAATTTGGGGCCGCCCGGCTTCAGGAGCTGGGACTTTTGCCGCTCACCGCCGATCACCGCCGGCCCGTTGAGCTTCGGCGGCGCGCTCTGCTGTTCGAGCTGCCGGCGCTGCCGGTCGACGTCGTTCTGGATCACGCCGGGATTGATCGAAGGCACCTGCGCGCGTGCGGGAGCGATGCAGCAAGCTGCCAGCCCAACCCCAAATGCTGCCCCCAGAATCCGCATTCCAAATCCCGTTACCATGCCTGTGCCAGACGGCCAATCGCCGGCCTCGCCGTCTCGACCGCCGCATCCTTCCAGCCCGCGCGCCCCACGCGCTGCCCCTGGCGGCGCAGCTTGCGCATGTCGTTCAGTCCTTCGATGTTGACGGCCGGGCCGGACCCGACGGTCTCGACCGGCCGCGGCGTCAGCAGCGCGTCGAGCCGCGCCTGACCGGACAGACCGAGCAGGTAGGTCGTCCCCCCGTCCTTCTTCGCGAGCCAGGTCTCGATGCTCTCCTTGCCCTCGCCGTCAACCGGGATGTTGCGCACCATGCTCGCGCCGGTGAAGTCGTTGCAGCAGGTGTGGGTCGAGCCGTAGTTGGTGACGGTCGCCGAGAGGTCGCCGGTGTAGAACACCACATAGGCGTTGCTGACATTGGCGTTGCCGACCTGGCTCATCGTGAACACGCCGCCCGGCTGATAAAGCTGGAGCGACGGCCCGTTCGTCGGTGCCGGCGAACGGTTGTCCAGCAGCACCTGCTGGGTGGCGGTGGTGAGCATGAGCTGGCCCGGCACATAGCCGTTCAGGATCGTCACGGAGTGCGCATCGGTCAGGAAGTTCGCGTCCACCACCTTGAACTGGTTGACGATGATGGTGTCCGGATCGATCGAGATGTTGGCGTATTTCGCGGTACCGCCATTGTAGCCGGTGATGTTCATGATCAGCGGAACCGACGGGTTCGAGCGGACCTGCTCGCCCTTGACGTTGATGGTATCGGCGGCGAGGTCGAGCTCCTTGACCACGCTGACCCAATTGATGGTCAGGTCGCCCGACGAAATCAGCTTGATCACATTGCCGCTGATCCGGTCGAACGAGACCCCTCCGGCCACATCGAAATGCGTATCGCCGTTGGCGGAGATCGATCCGCCGCGGAGCGAACCGGTGTCGGACTTGACGTCGATGCCGCCGGCATCGCCCGGGATCCCCGTCGTGGTCAGCTGGCTGAAGACGATGTCGTCCACGGCATGCAGGGTCTGCGTGCCGCCGCTCGTGGCGGTGCCGAGCGTGATCCCTCCAGCCGTCGCAGTGATGCCGAGCGTGCCGCCGACATTGAGATTGTCCCACCTGACAACGGTGCCCTGCAGAAGCGCGTTGCCGGTCGAAGCCGTGAGGTTATGACCGGTGTTCGCGCCCGCCGCGAGCAGTCTTGCCGAGCCGTTGGCCGAGACCGAACCCTGCGTCGTCACGCCGCCCGAGATCACCGTCTGCGCCAGGATGAAGCCATTATCGGCCGTGACATTGATGTTGCCGACGTCGCCGCTGTAGCCGGTTGCCGCGAGCGACTTGAACGTCACGTTCTGGGTGGCGTGGACCGTCTGCGACCCGCTGCTGTCGGCGGTGCCGATGACGATGCTGCCGTTGTTCGCCACGACGCTGAAGGAGCCGCTCGCGCCCGCCGCCGTGCCCGCCAGCACCTGGTCGAGCGTCAGGCCACCGGTGCCGAGGATGTCCACGCTGCCCTTGACCGCGGAGAGCAGGCTCGCCTCGGTGTCGGTCAGAGCCTTCAGGTAGATGCCGCCGGCACTCGTGCTTGCCGACAGCCGCGCGGCGCTGAGGATGAACCGGCTTGTCGCGTTGCCGATGCCGTTGGATGCGCTCAGCGCGACTTCGGCGCCCGAGCCGGGTGCGACGAACTTGGTCTGACCATCGCCGTTGTCGATGATCGCCCCCAGCGAGGCGACGCCGCCGGCGGTGACGATGATCGAAGGCGCGTTCGAGGCCGCCGCATAGGACAGCGACGAATTCAGCTGGCCGATGGTCGCGTCGCCGGTGGTGGTCACGGAGATCACGCCGGCCGCGTTGATGGCGGCGTAAGCTCCCATCGACAGTGTCGCGGCCACCAGTGTCACTCCGTCCGAGCTGCTGGCCGCCGTCACAGGCGCCGTGCTGGTGCCGGCCGCGAAAGTCATGCCGCGGTTGGCAAGCAGTTGCATCAGGCCGCCGCTGGTGATGTCCGCATTGATGGTGAGCGCGCCGCGCGGAACGTTCAGCGTCAGTGCTCCGCCAGCCGTCAGCGTTCCATAGGTGCCGCTCGTGCCGACCACGAGATCGCCGGTGACCGCGAGGATGCTGAGATCGCCGACCGCCGAGCCGGTCACGGCGCCGGAGATATTCACCTGCACGGGCTGGAAGGTCGAGCCGTTGAAGCTGATGCTGCCGCCGGCACGCAGATCGAGGTCGGTGCCCAGAATGTGGATTGCGGTACGGTCTGAGAAGCCGGCTTCGGCGTAGATGCTGCCGGTCGCCGCGAGCTGAATTGCATTGCCAGCGGCAATGTTGCCGAGGATGAGATCGCCGGTGGTCTGCTTCACATAGATGCCCTGCGCCGACGAGACCTGGTCGAGCTGATCGTTGCTCGGATCGGCGAATGCGATCTGGATCGCGTTTGCATTGGCTGCGGGATTGCTTCCGGCGGCCCCGGGGGCACCGACATTGCCGTGCTCGGCGATCAGGGTCAGGTTGCCGATATCGCCGGAGATCACGGGCGTACCGGTCACGCCGGCGGCGGCGGTGATGCTGGTCACGGCGTCGAGCTTGACGTCGCCGCGGCCGGTCACTTCGATGCCGTTGGCCTGCGCGGCCGCGACCGGGCCGTAGTTCGCAGTGATGCCGCCGAGTGTAAGGCTGTTCTTGCTGCCGAGATAGACATTCGTCAGCGCCTTGGCCGAGATCGCGATCGGGTTGTCGACAACGACGAGGTTCTGCTGCGACAGGCTGACCGTATATGTCACGACATGGGTCGTCGGGTCGGTGACCGCGCCGACAGTGAGCTGACCGGGGCCGGCGGTCGCGAGCAATCCCCTCTGCTCCGGCGTCAGCGACGAGGAATCGACGCTCGTGAAAGTGAACGCCTGCGGCGCGGCCGAATTGCCGACCGAACCGTGCGGCGCGTAGAGCATGATCTGGTTGGCGCTGACATTGGCCACGACGTTCTCGTCGATCGGCGGCGGTGCGGCGCCGACGGCCGACGACGAGACGGTGTAGGCGAGCTGGGCTCTGCGTCCACTGCGCGCCCGCGGTGATGATGCCGTAGACCCTCTCGGTCGATGCGAGCGTGTAAGTGTAATTCGCACTGTAGGTCGTGAGCGCCGTTTGCAGCGCCGTATTGCTCGGCAGGCGCTGATTGGCTGTCGTTACGCCGTCGAACAGCTTCGTGAACAGGGTCGACGACAACGAGCTGCCGAACACGGTCGCCAGCGGATCTGCCGGTGCGGTGCCGAGCAATGTCGTCAGCGAGGTCTTGAGCTCGTCGGTCGTGATCCTGCCGAGCAGGAACTGATCCCTCAGGAACCGCGTCGTGGCCTCGACCTTCATGTCCGTCGTCGAGACGTTCGCGGGGTCGATGCCGAGCTTGGCGGCCACTTGCGCCCGCAGCACCGTCAGCCCCACCGAAGTCGGGTTGTAGGTGCTGCCGTTCGTGAACGCGATGTTCTTGAGCTGGAAGTAGTCGTTGTAGGCCGACGTCACCATCGACTGGTAGCTGTTGACGGCGTTGGTGGCGGCGTTGCCGCTGAGCAGGTCGAGGCTGGCCCAGACATCCTGCAGATGCTGGCTCTGCGCCTGGGTGAGACCAACCGCGGTCCTTCCGTTCAGGATGCTCGCCTGGTTGCCGTCCGAGCCGGCGGCCTCCAGGAACACCGGGCCGCCGCTCGACTGGACCGTGCCGAGGCGCAAATCGCCCTTGGACTGCACGATGTAGGCGCCGGTGGCCGAGGCGCTGTCGAGAACCCCGCCGTCGATGCTGCCGCCGGCCTGCGTCGTGCCCGTCGCCTGGATCACCAGCGGATTGATATTGGTAAGCGTGCTCGCGCCATTGACGACGCTGCTCGTCGCGCCGATCGCGCCGGCGGTGGAGTTGATCTCGACGTTCTTGCCGATCACGACGGGGTTGGCGACGTCGTAGGGCGAGGCCGAGTTGATGTCCCCGGTCGCCGAGATAAAGACACTGCCCTGCGGCGTGCTGCCCGCCGAATTTACCTTCACCTGATTGATCGAAAGCGAGCCGATGGCCGCGATCGCGATGTCGTGGTCAATCGAACTCGCCGTCAGGCTGCCGCCATAGACCTGCACCTGGACGGGAACACCGTTCGCGCCGATCGTGCCGATGCCGCCATCCGCCGAGAGAATTACGCTCCGGCCCGATATCATCGGGTTGTTCGCATTCGTGCTGCTAGTGATGGCCGAATTGGCCCCGGTGGCGTTGACCGTCGTCGTGCCCGAGAGGTTGTTGATCGGACCGTTGACGACGATGCCGGAGTTCGAAGTGACCAGAACCGTGCTGTTGCCGCCGCCGCTGAACGAGATGTTGATCGGGTTCGACGCCTTGACCGTATTGGTCAGCGTCAGTGTCAGGTGATCGTAGATCTCCTGGTACCAATTGTACTGACCGTCCGCGCCGCAGCACTTCTCGGGATGGGTGTTGCCGCCGCCGGTGTGATAGGAACCGGTCGCGGTGACGACTTCCTGGAAGTTCGAGGTCTGTGGGCCAGTGCTGCCGCCGCCGCCCTGGGCCTGCTGCACGTCCGAAACCAGGCTGATGGTGCGGGTCCAGTTCTGCCCGGTGGCCGCGTTGGGCGTATAGTGCCAGCCGTAGTCGAACTGCGTTGAGTCCGTCGGACGATCCAGCGTAGCCGTATCGACCCACTGGTAGAACATGTTTGCCTTGGTCGCGTACTGGATGCCTGCCGTGCCACTGAGGCTGGTCAGCATCGTGTCGGTGTACTGGCTCGCATTGACGCCGCTCGTTTGATACGTCGATACCTGCTGGCCGCCCGCAGCGGAAGGATTGTAGACGTACCACGTCGTCTGCTGCTTGAGCTGATCGACGATCTCGATCACGCTCGGTGCGCTGACGCCGGTATTGATGGTGTTGGTGACGAGCTGCAGGCCGGTTGTGTTGTTGACCGTGATCGAGCCGGCGCCACCTTTGACCGCGATAGTGCCCTGGGAGACACCATCCTGGGTCGACGTCGAGATGATTTTGCCGTTCAGATAGACGTAGCCGCCCGAGCCCTGCACCACGCCGTTCACGAGGATCTGGTCGGTGAGCGCGTTGTACTTGACCCCGATCTTGATGTCGCCTGCGGCCTCCGTCGTCGCGGAGGCCGTGATGTCGTAATAGCTGCCGTTCCGCGCGTTGACCTGGGCCTGGGCAAAGTCCGCTCCCGCATTGCGGCTCTTGAGGTCGTTGATGGCGGTCAACGTGGTCCCGCCGATGTCGACCGAGTAATCGCTGCTCGTGCCGCTCTGGATCGTGCCGTTGATGTTGATGACCCCCGCCGAGATGATGATCGCCTTGCCGAAGATGAAGGGCGCGTTATCGGGCGTTTGGTACCCCGTGGGCGCGGTCGAGCTCCAGTTCGAGGACGAGTTGGATTGCGCGGTCCTCGGCGTGATCACGTCGGGCTGGATATTGACGACCTGGAAATAGGCAGAGCACCCCGCGCAATTGAATGGCGAGTAGAACGTAGACGTGTGGTTGGTGGTGGTGGTGTGTTGCCCTGGGAATCTGTCGAGGTCGTGGTGTAGTCGTAGGTCGAGTTGCTGTAGACGCCCTGGCCGGTATAGGTATCCCGCTCCCACGGCGCGGTGGTGATGGTCTGGCGCGTCGGCCCTTCCATCTGCCCGAGCACGGTGGTGCTCCCAACGCTGCCGGCGTTGGGGTTGCCGCTACCCGGCGCCCCCGATCCCATCGGCAGGAAGATCGCCGAATAGAGCGACAGGCCGTCGTAATACAGTTCCAGCATGCGCGCAGTGAAGATCGTGCTGTTGGCGGCCGTTTGCTGAACGCCGTTGTTGCCGTCGACGCAGCAGTAGTAGAAATACGGGTGACCGGCTCCCCCTGCGATATGCGGAGCGGTCGCGTAATCGCCATAGGCGCCGAGATAGGTCGCCGCCGCCATCACCGCCGTCAGCGTGTCGTCGTCAGCCGGCTTGAATTCGACGCCGGCCCATTGCGAGAGAACATCGTGGTTGGAGGTGTAAAAGCTGCCAATGCCGCCGAGGAAGACGAACGAGCCGTTGGGCGCCACCATCTGGACGGTCGCGGCATTGAGTGACTGCGACGCGACGATGCTGCCAAGATTGTTGGTGATCTTGAGCAGGCCGTTCTCGTTGTTGACGGCACCGTCGAAATAGATGTCGGGCGTGCGGGTCAGCTGGTTGCCGTTCTGGTCGACGCCGAGCCCGCTGGAGGGATCCAGTCGGTTGTAGGTGGCCGAGATGTCGATGATCGGCGTCGCGCTCGGCGTGGCGGTGAAGGTCACGTTGGAGTGCGAATCCGGGTCGACATGGTCGATCTGGCGGTAGGTGATGTTTCCTCCGGTTACATTGGTGACCGTGAGGTTGGCCAGGTCCATGAAGTCGAGACCCCTGTTCTCGATCTTGATCATCGGCGAACTGCGCGCGATCACCGCCGGCGCAGTCGGATTCGTGCCGCTGTTTCCAGTCAGCTTCTGCGCCAGGATCGAGACGTTGCCGGCGGACACCAGCATATCGCCGAATGCGAAGGCATTGCCGGTGGAGTCGGAGGTGTACGGCGCCTGCTGGATCAACGCGTTGATCTGGCGCTGGAAGTCGCCGGTCGGATCGGTGCCTGACGGCGACATCGTGGCGGGCGCCGCGGGCGTCGCCGCCGCCAGCTGTGAGCGAATTTGCGTCTCGGTCAGGCCGGTCAGCGTGACGAGCTGGTTGACGACGCTCTGGTAGGGATTGAAGCCGCCGACAATGGTGTACTGGACCACCTGGTGGTTCCAGCTCATCATCGGGTTGAAGTGGTCGACGTCGGCGACATATTCGAGGGTAGGTGTCGACGAACCGCCGGACAGCAGTGACGAGTAAGGACTCGTCGTGCTCGCGGTCGGCGCGCTCGCACCTATGTCGATCGTAATGGTGATATCGTTGTTGATGCCCGCCACCACCAGGCCATTGAGCGCGACATCGCCGGTTCCGCTGGTGTGGCTGTGGTTATCGCTGTTCTTGGCGCTGAAGATGTCCAGATACGGATTGTAGTTGCTGCCGTTGCCGGAGGCCGTGACCTGACCCTGGGTCGCTCCCAGGGAAATGTTCTGTACGCCGAGCACGCTCGAGGTGTTGGCGAGCGTCAGGCTTGTGGTGTCATCTGCATTGGCCGTGCCGCGGTAGAGCGTCGAAATCGGAATCGCGGTGTTGTTGTAGACAACCGTCGTTGCGGTTGCCTGCACGCTGCTGAAGATGATGGTATCGCCCGACATGCCGGCAAAAATGTTGATCTGGCCCCAGGCCTCGACCTTGGCGTTGTTGCCGACATTGACGGCCTGGTTGGCGTGCACCCAGGTGTTGGTGCTGGCGCCGACGCCGGCGATCGCGCCGTAGAGGCTGGCATTGGCATTGTTGGCCGCCGCCATCTTCGCCGCCGAACCAATATAGATCTTGCCGACGCTGAAGAGTTCGCGGGCGTTGATGTTGACCGCGAGCGTGGCGTTTGCCGTCATGTTGGATTCGGCGCCGCCGCCCGGCGAAGAAGCTGGCCGTGGCCAGGCTGGCAGTGTCGTTGGTGTTCAGCGTGTTGTAGGCCTCGATGTTGATCACCGCCGCCGAGGTCCGCGGATCGCCGTTGAGGCTCAGGACCGTGCCGGAGCCGATGTTGGTGGTGACGGTCTGGGTGACATGGGAGTCGCTGAGTGCGGCAGCGCCCGAGAACGTGCCGCCGGAGCCCGAACGCGCGCCGCCACCGGCCTGGTTGACGATGTCGTTGGAGATGACGACCATGTTGCCGCCGGCCGAATTGATGATCAGGTGGTTTCCGATCTCGGCAGTGGTGGTCGAGTTGACGTCGTTCTGCGCCTTGCCGGCGGCGACACCGGCCGTGGACGCCTGATAGGCGTCACCGCTGGCGGCATAATTCGTGGTGTGCTTGGCGTTGATGCTGAGGCCGCCGAAATAGACCGTGTCATCCGTCGTGCCACCGTCGAACCGCGCATCGGTGACGGCGGTCGAACTCGTGGTTGCGACCGCAGCGGCACCGGCGTAAGTGCCGCCCGCGCCGACCGTCGCGTTGGAGACGTTGGTATCCTTGCCGGTGGCCGTGATCTGGAGGATGCCGGTGTAGTCGGTGTGATTCAGATGAGCCGCGTCCATATCCACGGGCGCGCCCAGATAGGCGTAAGTGTGCGCGCTCGACGACGTCTGGGCGACGGTCGCACCCAGCGCCAGGAAGCCGGTCGAAAGGCCGGTCGCCTGGGCGTATTGGCTGCTGTCATTTTCGGCCGCAATGACCACGTCGCCGTTGGGAAGCGTAATCCCCGTTCCGCCGTACGCGCTGACCGTCGCGTTCTCGGAAGCCATGGCCAAGCTGCCCTGCGCGCCGATCAGCGAGCCGCCGCCACCTGCGAGCGCCCAGGCATAGGTCGTCGTGCCACTGGTCGGCACCAGCGCCATGGCGGTCACGGCGAGCGCACCGCCCGAGAAGACGGCATTGTCGCCGACATCGGCCGTGACCGTGGCTCCGACCGTGGACTTGGCGACGGCGACGCCGACCGCGCCGCCGCCGACCGAGACGCCGATCGCGGTGCTCGACAGATTGGGCGTGATCGACGCCGTCACGAGCGTACCGACGCCGGCCGCGGAGGTCGTGATCGAGGAGCCCGAACCGATCTCCGCAAGCACCGTCGAATTCTCGTGAGCCTCGGCGTCCGCACCGACGCCGGCGACGATACCGCCGCCAAGCGCCGTCGAGGTCGTGGTCAATTGGCCGGCGCCGGACGCGCCAACCGCCAGGGTCGAGGTATTGACGACGGCGTCGTCAAGAACCTTCGCCGCGACCGAGCTCGATCGTCCCGCGGTGGCGATCGAAGCGCCGACCGCCACGGCACCGCCGGTGACGCCGCCCGTGAAGACGACCTGGGTCGACGAGTCCAGCGCCATGACGGCGACGCCGTCGCCGCCCGTGCCGGTGATTTGGCCGCCGAGCTGCGCGGTCACGGTGTTGGCAACGTTGCCGACCGCCACGGCTGCGTCCGCGCCGAAGTAAAGCGCGGCACCGCCGGCGATCGCCTCGGTGTCGATGGTCTTGCCGGCATAAGGTCCGGTGCTGGCGTCCTTGACCACCGCAGCAACAGCCACGGAAGGCGCGGATACGACCGCGCTCAGATTGGCGAGCACGCTGCTGCTGACGCTGGTGTAGCCGATGCCGGCGCCGATACCGACGTTCTTCGCAAAGCCGGCGCCGAGCAGATACATCTTGGCCGCGTTGGCGCTGGTGGCGGCGACATTGACCTGCGTGCCCGTGACGTTGCCGCCCGCGATCTGCGCCGTGACGCCGTCATTGCCGCCGGTCAGCACGCTGCTGACGTCGTAGGTCGAGGTCACGTTGGCATTGTTCGGATTCCCGGCGGTGCCGCTCGCGACCGCGTTGCTGCCATGCGAAGAATTGGTGCCGGCGTTCACCGACGCGATGGTGCCGTTGCCGCCCTGATTGAGCTGGCCGGTCTGCTCGCCCTGCGTATCCGGATCGGCGGTATTGGTGCCGATGATGATGACGCCGACGGTCGCACCGATGCCGACGCTTCCGCCGATGCCGGCGGTGACCGCGTAGGACAGCACTTCCTTGGTGCTGAGCGCCCCGACATTGATCGCGCCGGACGAATTCAAATTGCTGTTGCGGCTTTCCGCAATGGTCTGGCTCTTGAAGACAATGACGTTCGCCGCGGCACCAACGCCGACGCCGCCTCCGCTGGCCCCGATCGCGAGTGCACCCGCGATCTCCTTGATCGCCACGTCCTCGTTCGCGTTGATAGTGACCGCGCCGGCCGCGCCTCCCGTGGGCGATTGCAGCGTGGTGTCGTAGACGCCGGCGATGGTGGTGTTGTTTGCGATCTCGACGTTCGCCATGCCGGCGATCGCCGCCGTCCCTGTCGAAAGCGCGCCGCCGACTGCATAGGCCTCGAAGCGGTTCTTCGTTTTGGCCTCGACGTCGAGCGCGCCGGTCAGATTGACCGCGGTCGTATGCGCCGCGCCGTTGCCCTGGTAGTGGAATTCGTCGCCGACATAGGCCTCGGTCCGGTTCGCCGAGACCTGGACCAGAAACGCCGCGCCGATCGCGGCCTGGCTGCCATAGGCGCCGGAGCCGTTCGCGGAAAAGATGCTGGTGTTGTTGTTGGCGTTCACCGTCAGTGACGCGGCCGTCAGCGCGCCGCCGTCGACATAGGCTTCCGTCGTGGCCTGGAACACGTTCAGCCCGACCGAGCCGGTGTTGAACCCGATCGCGATCGAGGACGCGTCCTGCTCGGCGTTGGCCTTCACGGTGACGGCGCCGACCGTCGGGCTCGGCGACTGGACGCCGCCGACGGTGGCATTGGTGATGTAGGCGCGCGTGTCGCGCGACATCGTCGTGCTGATGATCGTGGCGCCGCCGCCGCCGTTGCCGGTGGGCGGAATGATGCCGACGCCGAGCGTGCCGGAATAGGAGAAGCTCGACGCGGCCACCTCGATCTGCGGCGCCAATGTCGAGGAGGTCAGGCGCGTGTCGATGGCTGCGCTGTCGATATAGGCCCTGGTCGCCCCGCTCATCACATTGGTGATCGGGTTGATCATGATGGCGATGCCGCTGCTCGCGGCGAGCGACGCAACGTTGGCCACGACCGCCTGGTGCGAGCTTGCCACGACGGCGAGGCCGCGCAAAGCGTCCTGGTTTTCAGAGAGGTCGGGCGTGCTGTCGCTCGGCGCCTGGGCGGTGCCGAGATCGAAGGCATGGACGAGCGTGCCGTTGTTGACCGACAGCGTATCGGTCGCGCTGGTTCCGCGCGCATCGACCTTGGTGTTCGCCCCGCTGATATAGGCCGCGGTGGCCCCGGTGATCTTGTTGGTCACCAGCGAACCGGCGGCGCCGCCCGCGCCCTTGCTGATCGACACGGCGCCCGCGAACACCGCCGCCTTGTCGTTGTTGCCGGCGATCACGCCGACGTTGTTGGCGGCGATCACGTCGGCGCCGTTGATACCGTTGGTGCCGGCAGCGGTGATGTTGGCGGTGACGTTGGTCCCCATCAGATTGGTGGCGACCGAACCGGCCAGGCCGACCTGCGAGGACATCGCGATACCAACGGCGATGGTCGAGATACTGGCGTTCGAGTTCGCGCTGACGGCGACGCTGCCGGAGGCGGTCAGCTTGGAGCCGGTGACGCCGGCGCTGACATTGTTGGCGATGCTGCTGTAGACAAGCGCCAGGCCTGCGGCGCTGCCTTGCGTCGAGGCGCCAGCGATAGCGGCGGCTCCGGTGATGCTGGAATTGTCGCTCGCGCTGACGGAGATGTTGGAGGCCGTCACGGTCGATTGCGTCGGGTCGGACTGGTTGTTGCCGATAGCCGCCGTAACGGTATTGGCGATCGAGCTGATCGTCATGCCGCCGACGCCGGCAAACTGGCTGGTCGCCAGGCCGAATCCGATCGTGACCGACTGAATCTTCGTGGTGTCGAGCGCACTCACACTGACACTGCCGAGGGTCGACATCCGGACGTTGGCGATATAGGCCGAATGCGTCGTCGCGATGGTATCGTACACCATCGAGGCGCCGACATTGTTCTTGCCGGCCTGGATGGTGCCCGCAACGGAGACGATGCTGGCGCCCGGACCGTTACCCGTGCCACCGTTGAGCGCCGCCGCGCTGAAATCGATGCAGTTCTGCGTGCCATTGCCGGCGGCAGCCGTGCACGTGTCCGATGCGAGATGATTGTTGTTCGACTTCTTGACGAGATTTCCGAGCGCCGTATCGAGATCCGACACAGCGCCGCTGTCCGCCAGCACCGTCACGCGCCCGACGTTGATGTTCACCGTCGAGCTGCTGCTGATATAGGCCGTCGTCGTGGGCGTAATCTCGTCCACCACGATCGCACCGGCAAGCCCGTTGCCCCCTGCCCCGCCCGTGGCCGCACCGGCGGCAATGACGCTGGCGCTGTCGGCCAGCACCAGCAGGCTGTCATAGTTCGAGATCGACGTGCTGCGGATATGCGCGTCGGTGGCATTGCCGCCCGCGGGATCGGCAATCGACGCGTAAGTCAGCCCGATGCCGACACCGGCCTTGCCGCCGGACACGTAGAGCGAGCCGCCGCCGATTGCGATGTTCGTGGTCTGGTAGGCATCGACCTCGATCGCGCGATTGGTCCCCGTCGCGTAGCCCGTGATGGTCGAGCTCTCGATATAGGCGTTGGCGCTGTCCGTCATGATGCCGACCGACCCCGACAGCGCGGCCGCATTGGCTGACGTTCCGCCCGCTACGCCGATGGCGACGACGGTTTCCGACCCGCCATTGAGCGCCTGCACCGTCACAGACATCTGGTTCTGCATCGTGGTGCCGTAGATATAGGCGAGCGTGGCATTGTTGGACATCGCAGCCGCGATGGCGGCGCCGATCGCGGCTCCCTGAGACGACGACCCGGACATGTTGGCCGCGGCGGAGCCGGAGCCGTTGCTGAGGATCGTGTCGTTGAGCGCCTGCACGATCGTATTCGTGTTCACCGCGGTCGCCGTGGTGAATTTGTTGACCGACGTATTCCTTATATAAGCACTGGTTCCGAGCGAGACGTCGCTCACGGACGAGCTGCCCGCGAGGTCCATGGTGAAGCCGTTCGTGCTCGATCCCGAGCCCGAGCTGATCTTGTTCGCAGCCAGCGCAATCCCGGCCGGACCTCCGGTCGCGGCGGCACCGGCGGCGCCCGCCTTGTCGGCGAAGCTGGACAATGACGGCTCGGTAATCGAAGCCGCGACGGCCGCTGACGTGATCCGGCCTGAGGTGGTGGCGCTGATCGTGAGGTTGTCGACGTTGACCGAGCCGCTTCCGCCGCTGTTGCCGGCAAACGGATCGTCCGTGCTGAACGGCCCGGGCCGGATGTCGGAATGGTTGTCCCCGATATAGGCGGACGTATCCATATTCGCGCCCAGATAGGCAACGGACAATCCAACCGCCGAACCGCCGCCGACATTGACCGCGCCGGCGATCGTCACGACCGACAGATCCTGTTGCGCCAGGATGTTGAGCGTCGGAGAAAAGACGCTGGCCTGGCTTGAGATCGAGGCGTGCGTCGTGTTGTTGAGGAAGCCGAGCGAGGTGATGCCGTTCAGCGCCAGCGCGCCGGCGGCCTTTCCGGACGACGGCGCGACGGCGATGAACTGATCCGAGGTGATCGCGTTGACGGCGATGTCGTCCGCCGCCCGCAGCGACGCACCGTCCGAAACGCCGGCGATCGTACTGGTGTTGAACTGGACGAAATTGAGCGAGCCGCCCACCGAGGAGCCGCCGGACGTGTTGCCGGGCAGGAAGCCGAGTGTACCGACATTGCCGGCGGCGTCGATCGACGCCGTCGTCGTCGTCGCCGCGATCTGGATGCTGGCGTCGTAGGTGTGGACGTCGCCGTTGTTCACCGTCGCGGACCAGCTGCTGCCGCAAGCCGCCGTGCATGTCGCGGTCAGGCTGGCGCTGCTGGCCACCCACGCCGTGGTGTCGTTGTTCACGACGAAATGGTTCATCGAGCCGGCGACGGCGGCGGTATCGCCCGCGTCGGCCGTGGCGTTGGCATAGCTGGTCAGGATGTTGCCGCCGACGCCGAGATTGCCGTTGAGGTGACTGAGAACCTCGGTCAATCCGTCCCACTTCAGCCAGGTATTGGTGATCGGCATCCAGGTGCTGGCGTCGACGGCGATGTTGGCCGCATTGATCACGGTGCCGCCGCCGATATAGGCGTTCGAATTGTGGTTGAAATTGCCCCATGCGACCGCGGCGCTGATCGCGACTCCCTCGCCGCTCGTGGGGTCCGAGGCGATCGCAGAAGCCGTGGCGTTGCTGCGCACGCCGCGGTCGATGAGAGTGCTGACGACAGCGACATTGCCGCTGACATAGAGGCTTGGCGCGCCGCCGCTCGGATTCTGCCCGATCGACGCGGTGGCGTTTTCGGTGCTGTTGGCCAGCGACAGCGCGGCGGCGGCCTTCAGATCGAAATTCACCGGCATCAGCGGGATCATATGCTGAGCGATGATCGAGCCCGGGCTGGCCGTGGAGACCATGAAATCCTGGATCGCGCCGATCACGGCCGGCGTACCGACGATGGTCGAGGCCATGGTCGAGTTGCTCGTGGTGTTCGACGTCGCCTCGACCATCACGGAGCCGTTCATCCGGGACGACGCGCTGGTGCCCAGTGACGAGCCGAGCTTTGCGGTGGCAGACGTGGTGACGTCGCTGATGGCGAGCGCCCCGCCGATGCCGCCGCTCGCGTTCGGCGTGCTTAGCGCGACCGCCGTGGCACTGGTCGAGAACGAGTTGTTGTTGATCGCACGTACCGTCAGCGAGTTGCCTGATGCAATCACGTTGCCGACGGAAAGGTTCGCACCGGTCGCGACATTGGCCGAGGTCGAGACCGAGCCGGTGGAATAGGCAACGGTCGCGACGAATTGCGCGCTGGACGTCGCCGCGACCGCAGTCACGTTCAGCGTGGCGTCATTGATGGCGTGGATGTTGAGGTTGCCGCCCGCGCTGATCGTGGCGCCGGAGGCCACGTTGGTGGTGACGTTGCCGTCGAGCTTGCCGACGACAGCGGCGGCGCCGATCGGCGAGCCGCCGAGCAAGGTGCTCGCCAGCGCCGGATCCTGCGCCGTTTCCGAGCCGTGCGACGTGATGTCGACGTTGCCGGCGCCGTTGATGTTGGCGTTGCCATTGATGTTGACCACCGCCGTGGCGCTCGCCGCCACATAGCCGCCGTTGAGGCCGAGCAGCGAGGCCGCAAGCGTGGTGCCGACCAGCGTGAAGAGGCCAGGGACCGAGCTCGTGAAGCTCGATGTCGCCGTCGAGGTCGCGCCGATCGAGATGTCGCCGCCAGTGATCTGGCCATCGATCGTGATTCCAGTGGTCGCGGTGGCTTGGCCCGACAACTTGGTGTCGTTCGCCGTCGCCGTCAGCGTGACGCTGCCGCTGGTGTAGGTCGTTCCACTAATATTGATCGCCTGGGCGAGAATCTTCGCTCCGTTGACGATGCTGATGGTCGGCGCGTCGATCTCGACATTGATGGCGTTGCCGACGGAATGAGTCTTGGCGGCGTCGAGGTTGCGGGCATCGATCACCGCATGCGCGGCCAGCGTGACCGAATGGTCGGCCTGAACCAGATAGGTGCCGCTGGCGCTCAGCGCCGCGATGGCGTTGGCGACGGACGTGTTCCCGAGGGTTACGCCAACGTCGCCCTGGCTCATGTCGCCGATCACCACATCGGTCGGGTCGATCAGCAGCGTGCCGGCCCGGCCGTTGGGCGCGGCGAGGTTGATGGTAACACCGCGGCCCACGTCGATGACGCCGTTTCCGCTCAGCTCGACCAGACCCGCGTTGCCCGCTTTCGAGCTGGCATTGATCTTGGCGCCGCTCTTGACGGTCACGTCGTTGCCGGCCTTGACGAGAACGCCGCCGGCATCCGCAGTCTTGCTCGCCGTGCTCAACCGCGCATTCTTGCCGAGCTCGGCCTTGTTGCCGGCCACAACGGTGATGCTGCTCGGCGTCGTGCTCTTGCTGCGTGCCGTCAACCGTCCGTTCACGGTGGCGTTGTTGACGGCGCCGATGTGAATCGAGCCATTGCGCACGGTAATCGCCGCGGCGCTGCGCAGCCCCTTCGAATTGACCGAGGCCGAAAATTTGGCGGCGTGATCGAGATTGGCGATGTCGCGCTGGCTCGCGCCCCCGCCGACGAAGATGTTCTGCCCTGTCAGGCGGACACCGTCCTGGGCGTTGATCCGGCCGTAAATACGGATATTGCCGTCAGGCGAGACCGGGAACGACCCCGCCATCAGATTGCCGACCGCCGAGCCGTTGATCTGGCCCCCCGCGCCGATCAGGCTGTCGGTGAACTCGCGCGTCGGCGTCGAGACGCTGAGGCTGCCGACATTGACCGTGCCGCTGCGGCCGACCACGAAACCCTTGGGATCGGCGAAATAGACGTTACCGCCGATCGCACCGTTCATGTAGGAGTTCAGTGTGCCGTTGACGTAGACCGGAGCGTCGCGAACGATATTGACGAGATTCTGCGTCCCGGTCGGCAGCTGCAAATTGACGGTGTTGCCCTGGCCGACGCTGAACTGCGAGAACGAGTTGAAGGCGCTGTTGCCGGACACCGTCGACGTCGTGACGTTGGTTACGCTGCCGGAGGTCTGAAGGCTGGTCCCGGTGCGGCCGTCCGGCGTGATCACGTTCGCCGGCTGCGCCTGAAGGCGGACGCTGAACACCGGCAGGAAGACCATCTGCATCGCGCAGAGCAGTGACATCGAACGGAAACGCGCAAGTCGGCGCAGCGTCAGCTCGTCATTGTCTCGCTTTGCAGATGGTCGGCGCATTTCAGATCCTCTTCATCGGCATTGGCGCCGATCCACAACCGTGTGGGAGAATGTCGTGGAAACGTTCCGGCATCAGAACTGGCCGGGCGGCAGCTTGAAGATGTCAGGGCTCTTGGCATCGGCGACGTAGAACAGCAGCAGGCTGGTCGGCGTCAGCACACGCTGGTTGTTCTCCTTGTTCTCGAACGTGCCCTGGAGAAGCAGGATGACCGAACGATCCTTGGCGTCGCTGCCGCGGAACATCACGATGCCGCCGCTGACGGGCATGTTGACCGCGATGGAGTCGGGCTTGAAGCCCTCGCTGAGGAAATGGGCGCGCAGGATGTTGGCGTTGGAGAACAGCTTCTCCGCCGTGATCGCCGCGTCGGTGCCCTTCGACCAGACCGCGCCGATCTGGATCAGCGACTTGGACTTGTAGCCGAACACGTAAGACAGCTCGGCGGTGCCGCCGTTCGGCAGCAATTCCGGAACGGAGAGCAGGACGCTGCGCGTCAATTCGGACGCGTTGTCCTGAACCTTGATCGCGTCGGACTTGGCATTGAAGTCCTTCGTCATCGCCGCGCGCACGTCGGCCTCGTTCATGCCGAACTTGGCGGAGCGGAAGCCGTCGATCGCCTTGATCTTGTCGTCTGGGGCTGGCGTCTCGGCGGCGGCGGCCGACGTCGCGCCGGCAGCGACCGGCGTACCGGCAGCGGCCCTCGGTGCCGGCGCAGCTTTCTGCTTCGGCACAGCGCCCTGGGCCGCCAAGGGCCCGGTTGCAACAGAGATGAGCAGGCCAACGAGGGCCGGAACGAGATAGATTTTGCGCATAGGAAACCTTCGAAAAAACTTGAAACAACGATTCAAAAATCGGCAGCTACGAATTGGCTTCCCCGAACCGTCATCGCAACCGAGACGGAAAATGTTGCAGCGCCGCAATGCGTTACAAGGTGTCACGGAGTAGACAGGGTTCGAAACAGCGACTCTTTGGCGGCGTAGGAATACGGTATCGGGCTGCCAAACGCTGCGAATGAACAGTCACAAACGCATTTTTTCATCAATTGTGGATGCCGGCCGTTCGCGCTAAGCATCGGCTTGGGGCAAACCATCATGCAAAGACTTTCATGACCGAACGGCCTTCCGCTCTCGCGGTCGATCGCCGCGGGTTCATTCGCCTTGCGGGCACAACCGCTGCGGGATGGCTGGCGCTCGGCGCAACATCTGATCGCATGCGGGTGGTCGCATCGCTGACCGCATTGCGGCTCGACGACGAATTGACCAGAAGAAGCATGATCGACAGCCCGACCTCTCGCCTGGGTGGCCTCATCGTGGGCTTGAGGCAGCGAGGTTGGGTCGAAGGCGTCAATTTCCGCTTCGAGCTCCGTTCGACTTTCGGCGCACCGGATAGACTGAAGACCGCGGTCCAGGAGTTGCTCGAGCTTAAGCCGGACGTGATCCTGACCGGCTCGACAGTCGAAACCGGGGCCGTCCTCGCAGTCACCAAAACCATCCCGATCGTCTTCGCGACCTCGAATGACCCTGTCGGCAATGGCTTCGTCCAAAGCCTCGCACATCCCGGCGGCAACGTCACAGGCTTCACCAGCAGCACCGCCGAGATGGGCGGCAAATGGCTTCAGCTCGTCCGGGAGGCCGTGCCGGATATCGCGCGCGTTGGTGTCCTGTTCAATCCGGCGACCACGCCCGGCGCCGGACGATTCTACCTCGACTCCCTCGAGCAAGAAGCCGCGGCGTCCGGAGTGGCGGTGGTGCTCGCGCCCGTCAGCACGGCAGCGGACATTGACGGGGCGATCAGCCGCTTTTCCGAACCGCCAAGGGCGGCGATGATCGCGCTCGTCGACAGCTTCCTGGTGGTCAACCGGCAGGCGATCGTCGCGGCAACCGCGAAATACCGCGTGCCCACGATTTACCCGTTCCATTATTTCATGGATGCGGGCGGGCTGATGAGCTATGGGCCGACGCTTGAAGTGCGCTCAGCCGACTATGTCGATCTCATCCTGCGCGGCACCAAGGCCGGCGATCTTCCGGTGCAATCGCCGCGGAAATACGAGCTCCTGATCAACCGCACGGTCGCCCGCGCGCTGGATTTGACGATCCCATTCACGCTGCTCGCACGCGCCGACGAGATCCGCGAGTGAACGAGACGATCGACCACGGACATTTGCGGACACCTCCCGGCCGGCTGTTCCGAAAATACCTCTACTCGATCGCCGCCCTCGCCTTCGCCGCGCTTGCCATCAACACCGGCTTGGACGTCTGGTTCTCATATCGCGAGCAGAAGCAGCTTCTGGCGGCGACCCAGCGCGAGCAGGCAGCGTCCGCGGCCATTCAGATCGGCCAGTTCATCGGCCAGATCGAAAGCCAGATCAGATGGCTCTCCCGCCTGCCCCCCGAGCTGTCCACGAACGAGGACGATCGTCTGAACGCCATCCGCCTCCTGCGTCTCTCGCCCGCGATCGCGGAAATCGCCGAGCTCGACGCGCAGGGCCGCGAGCAGGTGCGCGTGTCGCGCCGTGTCGCGGACAGGATCGGCAGCAAGGCCGATCTCTCCACCTTGCCCGCCTTTCGCGGCGCCAACGAAAGCCGCGCCTATTACGGACCGGTCTACTTCCTCGGTGACACCGAGCCGTTCATGACGCTTGCCACACGCGGAACGGGCCTCGCGCCGAATGTGATTGTCGCCGAGGTCAATCTTCGCTTCATCTGGGACCTCGTCGCCGGAATCAGGGTGGGCAACACCGGCAAGGCCTACGTGGTCGATCGGATGGGGGTGTTGATCGCACATCCCGATTTGTGGCCGGCACTGCGTCGCAGCGACCTCTCCAGCCATGCGGACGTCCGCGCCGCACTCGATGGCGTGGGGCCGCCCTCGGGCGGCCTGGTCAAGGAGGATCTGTCCGGTCAACGCGTGCTGTCGACCTATGCGACGGTCCCTTCACTGGGCTGGCTGGTGTTCGTCGAGCTCCCGCTCAGCGAAGCCTACGAGCCGATCTATGCATCGATCGGACGTTCGACATTTCTTCTGGTCATTCTGCTGGCCTGTGCGGTGCTCGTCTCTTTGTTTCTCAGCCGGCGCATGACCGTGCCGATCCAGATCCTGACGCAGGGCGCGCGGCGGATCGAGAGCGGCGACCTCGGCCTGCGGCTCGCGATCAAGAACCGGCGACGAGCTGGAGGCGCTCGGCGATCAGTTCAACCGGATGGCCGCTCACTTGCGCGAATCCTATGCGACACTCGAACGCAAGGTGATCGAGCGCACCTCGGAGCTGGAGAAGACCCGAGACCAGGCGCTTGCCGAGCACGACGCCGCCGAGCGCGCGCGCAGCGCGGCGGTGGCGGCCAACGAGACAAAATCGCGCTTTCTCGCGGTCGTCAGCCACGAGCTGCGCACGCCGTTGAACGGCGTCATGGGCGTGCTGCAACTGCTCGACGACGGCAGCCTCGGTGAAGCGCAGCGGCGCGGCCTCACGACCGCGGCTGCGTCGGGGGAAACGCTGATCGCGCTGGTCGATGCCATCCTGGAATATGCACGCCTGGAGGCCAGCGCCGAAACTCTGGAAACGCGTGATTTCCGGCTCGACCAGCTCATCGAAACGGCCGTCGATCTGATGCGGCCGCAGGCCTTCGGCAAGGGACTGACCTTCGACCTCGCCTGCGATGCGACAGTCAATACC
This sequence comes from Bradyrhizobium sp. LM2.9, assembly GCF_054056555.1. Lineage (NCBI taxonomy): Bacteria > Pseudomonadati > Pseudomonadota > Alphaproteobacteria > Hyphomicrobiales > Nitrobacteraceae > Bradyrhizobium > Bradyrhizobium sp. LM2.9. The sequence continues at coordinate 1,056,968 of NZ_JBSRYJ010000002.1, read as the reverse complement.
TCGGTGCACGGCGATCCCGTGCGACTCAATCGCATCCTGCTCAATTTGATCGGAAACGCGATCAAGTTCACCCCGCGCGGCGGCATCGGCCTGAACGCCGCCGCCGAGCATCATGACGATCGTGCCCTGCTGCGCATCACCGTTCGCGATACCGGCATCGGCATCGCGCCCGACATGCACGAGCGGATTTTCGAGGATTTCGTCCAGGCCGACGACAGCATCGCGCGGCGGTTCGGCGGCACCGGCCTGGGGCTCGCAATCGCACGCCGCCTTACCCGCCTGATGCGCGGCGAGTTGACGGTGGCGAGCACGCCGGGTGCAGGCAGCTCATTCATGCTTGAAGTGCCGCTCGGTATTGCCGCGAGCGGCATCGCACAAGGCGCGGTTCAGCCATCATCGCGGCAGCTTCGCGTGCTGCTGGTCGACGACGATCCCGTCAATTGCGAGGTCGGCGAAGCCATGCTGAAGAGGCTCGGCCATCACCCCACGATCGCCACGAACGGCGCGTCGGCTATCGCACTCGCCCGCGACCAGGCGTTCGACATCATCCTGATGGATCTGCACATGCCCGACATGGACGGCGTGGAGGCGGCGTCACGGATCGGCAGGCTTGGTCTGCCGAGAATGCCGCGCATCATCGCCGTGACGGCCGACGTGTCGCGCCGCGCCCGCGAACGGCTTGCAGGGGCAGGCATCGCCAAGATCGTCAGCAAGCCTATCCTGATCAACGCGCTGCGCGAGGCGATCGAGGACGAACCGCAGGACGAGCCGGCAGCAGTGCGACTTGCCGCGGGCGCGTTGATCGACCGGCATTTCCTCGACGAGCAGAAAGAGCTGCTGGGCGCGACGCAAATCGAAAAGCTCCGCCGGCTTCTGCATCAAACGAGCGAGCAACTGATCGGCGACATCGCCAAGGCCGCCGAGATTGGCGAACACACGCAGTTCGCGCGTTGCGCGCATCAACTCGGCAGCGCCGCGAGCGCGCTCGGCCTCGTCCGCCTGTTCGAGCGCTGCCGCGAGATCGAGCTGGCAGCAGCCACGATGTCACCGTTCGAATGCCAGAGTGCCGCCAGCGAGCTGGTCGCGCTTCGGCAGGCCTCGATGAGCGCGCTGGACGAATTGCTCCGGCCGGCCTAACAGCGTCCGGTCAACTGGCCGCGGCGGGTTTGCGCTCGCCTGCTTCGTCGTCCTCTCGCCCAAAACGTTCGACCAGAAAGTCGATGAACAACCGCACCTTCACCGACAGGTGCCGGGTCGGCGGATACACCGCATAGAGCGCGAGCGGCGGCGCTGAATAGTCGTCCAGCACCGTCCGCAGCTGGCCTTTTCGCAACGCATCGGCGGCGATGAATTCGGGGAGCAGTGCGAGCCCCCTGCCCTTGATCGCGACATCGCGCAGCACTTCGGCATTATTGACGCAGAGCGACCAGGCCGGCTGGATCCAGTGATCGCCATCGGCGCCGGTCAGCTTCCACTGATTGCCGGTGAGCAGGAAGCCGTAGGTCAGCGACGCATGCTCGCGCAGATCCTGCGGATGTTTTGGCGTGCCGTGACGTGCGAGATAATCGGGCGAAGCGCAGATCATGCGCGCCACTGGCATGATTTTTCGCGCGATCAGGCTCGAGGACTCCAATTCCGCGATCCGCAACGTCACGTCGAAGCCGTCCTGGACGGGATCGAGCAGGTCGTCGCTGAGGACCAGTTGGAGCTGCAGCTCCGGATACCGCGCCATGAAATCGGCAAGCACCGGCCCGAGCCGCATCGTGCCGAACGACATCGGCGCGTTGACGCGCAACATGCCGCGCGGCGCCGACTGGGCTTGCGTCACCGCCTGATCGGCGGCCTCGATTTCCGAGAGGATCACGACCGCGCGCTCGAAATAGCGCTGGCCGTTCTCGGTCGGGCTCGCATGCCGCGTGGTCCGATTCAGGAGCTGGACGCCGAGGCTCTCCTCGAGGTCGGCGATGTATTTGCTGATCGCCGAGCGCGACAGCCGCAACTGGCGGCCGGCCTCGGCAAAGCTGCCGCTTTCGACAACTTTCACGAAGGCCCGGAGGCTGACCACCTTATCCAAGGGCAGGCCCCCGGGATTGTTTCCAAATTGTAGACATAGACGTCATATTTGCATGGATTGTCTCCAATCCAAAGCGGCACGATATTGACAGCCAGAGCAAGACCGCTCCCCGAGTTTTGGAGGACGACAATGTCTGGACTGCACCACGTCACCGCAATTGCCGGCGATCCCATCAGGAATTTCGGGTTTTACACCAGGGATCTGGGCCTGCGCTTCGTCAAGAAGACGGTCAATTTCGACGATCCCGGCACCTACCACTTCTATTATGGTGACGAGACCGGCCGCCCCGGCACCATCCTGACCTTCTTCCCGTGGGCCGGCGTGCCGGCCGGGCGCCGCGGCGTCGGCGAAACGCACCAGACCGCCTTCCGGGTGCCGCAACGCTCGCTCGGCTATTGGACGCAGCGCTTCACCGAGAAGGGCGTTGCTTACGAGGCGCTGGAGAAGCGCTTTGGCGAGTCCGTGCTGCCGTTCACCGACCCTGACGGCATGGCACTCGCGCTTGTCGGCGTTCCCGGTGCCGAGAACGAGCCCGGCTGGAGCAACGGCGACGTGCCGGCCGAGCACGCGATCCGCGGCTTCCACGGCGTGACATTGCTGCTCGACAGCGCGGCGAAGACGGCCGCCGTCCTCACCGACGTGTTCGACTTCAAGGAGACCGGCCGCGAAGGCTCCGTGATCCGCTTCAAGGCGCCAGGTGCTGTCGAAGGCAGCGTCGTCGACATCTACGAGGCCAAGGGATTTTTGCGTGGGCATCAGGGTGGCGGCTCCGTGCACCACATCGCCTTCCGCGCTGTCGACGACGCCGAGCAGGGCAAGATGGCGCAAAAGCTCGTGAGCAATCACGGCCTGCATCCGACCGAGCAGAGGGACCGCAACTACTTCCGCTCGATCTACTTCCGCGAACCCGGCGGCGTGCTGTTCGAGATCGCGACCGATATCCCCGGTTTCGCCGTCGACGAGCCCGTCGCGACGCTCGGACATGACCTGAAGCTGCCGAGCTTCCTCGAAGCGCAGCGCGAGCAGATCGAGGGTGTCCTGCCGAATTTGGAAGAGAGGGTGTCGTGACCGAGAATTCATTCATCCATCGCTTCGAGCCCGCGACCAGCGCGGGCTCGCCTCCTCTCCTGCTGCTGCACGGCACCGGCGGCGACGAGAACGATCTGCTCGGGCTTGGCAAAATGATCTCGCCCGGCTCCGCCCTGCTCTCGCCGCGCGGACGCGTGCTGGAGCACGGCATGCCGCGCTTCTTCCGCCGCCTCGGCGAAGGTGTATTCGACGAGGAGGACGTTCGCCGCCGCGCCCTCGAACTCAGCGACTTCGTCGCGGATGCACGGCAGCGCTACGGCCTCGCCGCGCCTGTCGCGGTCGGCTTCTCCAACGGTGCCAACATCGCCGCCGCGCTGTTGCTGCTGGAGCCGGATGTGCTGGCAGGAGCGATCCTGCTGCGCGCGATGGTGCCGCTGTCCGCGCCGCCGAAGGCCGAGCTTGCGGGCAAGCCGGTCCTGCTGTTGTCCGGGCAAGGCGACCCGATCGTGCCGGCGAGCAATTCGGCACGGCTCGCCGAGTTGCTGTTGCAAGCTGGCGCGGGCGTGACACACAAGATCCTGCCGGCGGGCCATCAATTGTCGCAAGCCGACGTGACGCTCGCCCACGACTGGATCGGCAAAATCGCTGCCGAAGTCGCCTGATCCCGAAAAGCGGCGCATCGTTTTCGGACGCTGCGCCGCCGCTCTACTCGAACCAGCCGCGCCGCTTGAACCAGATCAGCGGCAGCACGCCGCTTGCAATGATGGCGAGCCACGCCAACGGATAGCCGAACGTCCAGTCCAGCTCCGGCATGTGCTTGAAGTTCATGCCCCAGATGCCGACCAGGATCGTGGGCGGCACACCGACGACCGAGACGATCGTCAGGATCTTGAACAGCTCGTTCTGCTGGATGTTGATGAAGCCGAGCACGGCATCGAGCAGAAGCTGGATTTTGTCGGTCAGCCGCGTCTCGTAGTCGCCGAGCGAAACGACGTCCTTCGATACGGCGTGAAGCCGCTTCTTCGATGCCTCCGTGATCCATTCGCTTCCGACGTCGCCGGCAAACGACGCAATTCGCCCGACGCCTAGCAGGACGTCGCGCGTCTTGGCGAGACGGTCGGCCAGTTCACCGATGTTTTCCAGCGCCTCGCGCATCCTGCGGCTGGACCGGATCGGCCGCTTGGTGCGAACCAGTCCGCCCCTGAAGACGCTCCGCGACAGCGTATCGACTCTCACGGCGAGATGCTCCAGAGCATCGGCGCCGCGGTCGATCATGGCCTCGAGCAGGCTGGTGAACACGCACATGCCGTTCTCGAGGGTGTCATCGGAGCCGACGCGCTGGCTGACCTGGTCGAAGATGGGCAGCTCCGCAAAGCGCACCGTCACCAGCACATGCGGGCCAATGATAAAACCCACCGGCGTAATCTCGGCCTCGTTGTCCTCGTTGAGCCGGACCGCGGGCGAGCCGAGATAAAGCGTGCCGTGATCGAAGATCAGGCGGCTCGACGCCTCGATCTCGCTGAGCGACTCCGCGGACGGAATGCGTATCTTCAGCAATCGCTCGACGAATTGCTTTTCCTGCGCGGTCGCATCCAAAAGATCAGCCCAGATGATCTCGGACGGCATTTCCGCGCCAATGTTCTGCCACTCGTCGGATGGCCACCTGTACAGTTTGAGCAAGAACCGAACTCCGCATACCCTAGCGCCGGATCGCACGGCATGCGGCCATCCTGCGCTGAGCTAACGCATGAGGGTTCCGATCGTTCAAAGCCGGGGAGCATCAGAGGCGGCGTAATCCAACCAAGAGGGCGCGGCCTCCTTCGACGATGCCATCATGCCGGTGTTTTGCCCGACGGGTCAATGGCATCGCGGAACGCGCAGCGCGCAAACCGGTGAATCACGCTACGCGCAAACCATTGAAATGATTATCCCCGGCTACTGTGCATGGGGTTGTTTTTCCGGTTTTTGTTTGGACCGGGTCGTGACGATCTCTTCCGTTGGGAGAGATCGTCACCGAAATCACGCAATCGAGCTGCCCGACCTACTCCCACGCCCATGTCGAGAAATCGTTCTCGTACTGGGGCACGTGCCTCCAGACGCCCTTCAGCTTCTTGTTGGTGATGGTGATCAGCTGCGGCTGGTACAAATAGCCGGAGACTGCGTCGGTTGCCAGCATGCGCTGCGCATCGCCGAGAAGCTTTGCGCGGGCGCCTTCTTCCGGCGTCGACACGATCTGCTTGTAAAGCGCGTTGAACGCCGCGTTGTTGTAGCCGAGGTAGTAGTCCGGCTCGGTGATCTTGACGAGGTCGATCGGCTCGACATGGCTGACGATGGTGAGATCGAAATTGTGCGGACCGTTGCCGGCGAACACCTGCGACAGCCATTGCGCCCATTCGACGTTCTCGATCTTGGCGATGATACCGACCTTGGCGAGCTGAGCCGCCAGGATCTCGCCGCCCTGCCGCGCATAGGACGGCGGCGGAAGTTTCAGCGACAGCTCGAGCGGCGTGGTGATGCCGGCTTCCGCCAGCAGCTTCTTCGCCTTCTCGGGGTCGTAGGGATTGATGCCGGTGGTGTCGACGAAGCCGAGCGCGCCCGGCACGTAGAAGCTGCCGATCGGCGTGCCGAAACCGTCAACCGCGCCGTCGATCATCGCCTTGCGGTCGATCGCGGCGAGGATGGCACGGCGCACGCGGACGTCGTCGAGCGGCTTCTTGCGCTCGTTGATGCCGACGATGGTCTTGGCGCGGGAGCCGCCGACCATGACGTTGAAGCGTGGATCGGCCTTGAACTGGGCGATAGTGCGCTGGGCCGACACGCGTGGGAACGCATCGACGTCGCCGGAGAGCAGCGCCGCGGTCTGCGCCGCCGGATCGGAAATGAAGCGGATCGTCACCTTCGACAGCTTGATCGCGGCGGCGTTGCGATAATCGCCCCATTTGTTCAGTGTGATCGAAGAGCCCTTGGCCCAGGCCCCGAGCTGATAAGGCCCGGTGCCGACCGGCTGCGTGCCGTTGGTGGGTGCGCTCTTCGGCTCGACGATCGAGCCGCTCGCCTGCCCCAGCAGGAACGGCAAGTTCGGCTCGGAATATTTCACCGAGATCACGACCGTATCGGCGTCGGGCGCATCGACCTTCTCGAAGGCCTGGAACAGGCTCTTGTCCTTGTTGGTGCTGGTGGCGACAGCGTTGCGCTCGAACGAGAACTTGACCGCCGCGGAATCGAACGCCTCGCCGTTGTGGAATTTGACGCCCTTGCGCAGCTTGAACGTATAGGTCTTCAGGTCGGGCGAGGCGGTCCAGCTCTCCGCCAGCAACGGCGCGACGGTGCCGTCCTCGTTGATCTTGGTCAGCGTCTCGTAGATGTTGTAGAGCGTGACTTCGGCGATCGCGGCAGCGGCGGCGTTGGTGGGATCGAGGCCGGGTGGCTCCAGCGCCATCGCCATGACGACGCTGTCCTTCTTGCTCTGCGCCAGCACCGGCAAAGGGGCCGCGGCAAGCGCGGCGGCGAATGCAACGATCGATAATTTCCTCAACATGCGTAACTCCCGGCCTTCTCTATTCCCAGCCTACGCTAATCCCGCCGCGGACGCTAACCTTCCACGGGCAATGGCGGCAACGCCATCACGGCCTCCGCCTTGTGGCAGGCGGCGAGATGCGTCTCGCCCACCTTGCGTAGCTCAGGCAGAACCTCGCGGCAATGCTGGTCGGCGAGCGCGCAACGGGTGACATAGGGACATCCGCTCGCGGCCGCCGATTGCGAGGCGATCGCCTGGGCTCCGCGCCGGCGCCGGCCACCGCCGGCGCGCGCCCGAGGCACGGCATCCAGCAATGCTCGGGTGTAGGGATGGGCACAGCGCTCGAACAAATCCTCGGGACGGCCCCTGCTCGACGATCCGGCCGAGATACATCACCGCGACCTCGTCGCAGAGATAGTCGACGACGGCGAGGTCGTGGCTGATCAGGACATAGCTCAGGCCGAACTGCTCCTGGAGATCCTGCATCAGGTTCAAGACCTGCGCCTGCACGGAGACGTCGAGCGCGGAGACCGGCTCGTCGGCGACGATCAGCTTCGGTTGGGTGATCAGCGCGCGCGCAATGGCGATGCGCTGGCGCTGGCCGCCGGAGAACTCGTGCGGATATTTCTCCATGTCGGCGTCGCGTAAACCCACCTGCCGCAGCACCGCAGCGACGCGCGCGCGAAAAGTCCTACGATCGGCGTCTTCCAGCATGGTGAGCGGTTCGGCAACGATGCGCGCGATGGTCTGGCGCGGGTCGAGCGATCCGTAAGGGTCCTGGAACACCATCTGGAAATCGCGGCGGGCGCGGCGCAATTCGTCGGCGGAGATGCGGTTGAGGTCGCGGCCAAGCAGCGCGACCTGGCCCGATGTCGGCCGCTCCAGCGCCATCACCATCCGCGCGAAGGTCGACTTGCCGGAGCCCGACTCGCCGACGATTCCAAGGCTCTTGCCGGCATCGACCCGCACACTGACACCATTGAGCGCGCGCACCTGCCCCGGCGGACGGAACAGGCTCTCGCGCGGCAACGTGTAGCGCTGCTCGAGATCCTTCACGTCGAGAAGAGGCGCCGTGCTCATGCGGACAGCGCTCCGACATTCGCGGCCATGGACACGTCCGTCCGGATGCAGCGCACGAAGTGGCCAGGTCCGACGTCCACCATCGGTGGAAGCGCGGTCCGACACGACTCGATCACGAGCGGACACCGATCGGCGAAGGTACAGCCGGAAGGCAGATCCGCGAGCTCCGGCACCGTGCCCGAGATCGTCGTCAGCCGCGTCCCCTTGCGTGCGCCGAGCTTCGGCCGGGCGCGGAACAGGCCCTGCGTGTAGGGATGTCCCATCCGGCGGAACACCTCGTCGGTCGGCCCGCTCTCGACGACCGTGCCGCCATACATCACCATCATCCGCTGCACGTTCTCGGCGATGACGCCGAGATCGTGCGAGATCAGGATCATCGACATGCCGCGTTCATCGACGAGGTCGGCGATGAGGTCGAGGATCTGGCCCTGGATAGTGACGTCGAGCGCCGTGGTCGGCTCGTCCGCGATCAGAAGGTCCGGCTCGCAGGCGAGCGCCATCGCGATGGTGACGCGCTGGCGCTGGCCGCCGGAGAATTGGTGCGGATAGGCATCGATGCGCCTGGCCGGATCGGGTAGCCCGACGCGGTCGAGCAAGGCGATCGTCTCTTTACGCGCCTGCGCCGCCGAGTATTTCTTGTGACGGCGCAGCGGCTCGGCGACTTGATGGCCGATCGTGTGCATTGGGTTGAGCGCGGTCATCGGCTCCTGGAAGATCATGCTGATGCGGTTGCCGCGCAGGCTGCAATAATCCGCATCCGAAAGCCCGACGAGCTCGCTTCCATCCAGCTTGATGCTGCCGGTGATGACCGCGCTGTCGGGCAGCAGTCCCATCAGCGACAGTGCGGTCACCGACTTGCCGCAGCCGGACTCGCCGACGAACCCGAGCGTCTCGCCGCGTTTCAGGACGAAGCTGACGCCGCGCACCGCCTGTGCCGGCCCGCGGCTCGTGTTGAGGTGTACGCCGAGATTTTCGACCTCGATGAGCGGCATGGTCGAGCGCTCGCTCATCGTCATCGCTCCCGTGCCAGTCGTGGATCGAGCAGATCGCGCAATCCGTCGCCGAGGAGATTGAGGCCGAGCACGGCGACCGCGATCGCAGCGCCCGGATAGACCGCGAGCATCGGCGACTGGAATAGCAATGTCTGTGCGTCGTTCAGCATGCGGCCCCATGACGGCTGCGGCGGCTGCGTACCGAGCCCGAGATAGGACAGCGCGGCCTCCGCGAGGATCGCGAGCGCGAACTGGATGGTAGCCTGCACGATCAGGATCGACAGGATGTTGGGCAGGACGTGCTCGATGGTGATGCGGAAAGATCCCTTCCCCGCCGCGCGCGCGGCCAGCACGAATTCGCGCGCCCAGATCGCGTTGGCCGAGCCGCGCGTCAGCCGGATCAGCGTCGGAATCTGAAAGATGCCGATGGCGACGATCGAGGTCACCATGCCGGGCCCGACGACCGCGGAGAGCATGATCGCGGACAGCACGGCCGGAAAGGCGAAGGTGAAATCGGAGAAGCGCATGATGATCTCTTCGGTCCAGCCGCGCCGGGCCGACGCCACCAGGCCGAGGCAGACGCCGAAGGTGAGACCGATGCTCACCGCAATGATGCCGACCATGATGGTGGAGCGGGCACCCGCGAGCAGCAGCGAGACGATGTCGCGGCCGAAGACGTCGGTGCCGAGCCAGTGCGCGGCCGAGGGCGGCCGGAGCTTCGAGGCGATGTCGATCTCGTAGGGTGACCACGGCGTCCACACCAGCGAGAGCAGTGCGGAGGCGAGCACCAGCAGGCTCAGCGCACCGCCCAGGACGAAGCTGCGATGGCGCAGCGCGCGGCGCCAGAAGGTCCGGGCCGGCAGAGCACGCGTTGCAGCCGGCGCGTCGACGAGGGTGGTCAGTGGCGCGCTCACAGGTCGTGGACCTTGATGCGGGGATCGACGAAAGCATAGAGCACGTCGACCACGAAATTGACGATGACGACCATGGTCGCGAGCAGCATCACGCAGTTGCGCACCACGATCAGATCGCGATTGGCAATCGACTGGAAGATCAGGCGGCCGAGACCCGGCAGATAGAACACGTTCTCGATCACGATGGTGCCGGCCAGCAGATTGGCGAATTGCAGCCCCATCACCGTCATCACAGGGATCATCGCGTTGCGCAGCACGTGGCGCCACAGCACCTCGCGCTTGCCGAGCCCCTTCGCGCGCGCCGTGCGGACGAAGTCTTCGCGTAGCACTTCCAGCACCGCCGAGCGCGTGACACGCGCGAGGATCGCGGCCTGCACCACCGCGAGCGAGACCGCCGGCAGCAGCAGCGACTTGATACCGAGCCAGATGCCGTCCTCCCAGCCGGGAAAACCGCCCGCGGACAGCCATTGCAGCCGCACCGAAAACAACAGCACCAGCAGGATCGCGAACCAGAAATTCGGCAGCGCGATGCCTACCTGCGTTAGCGACATCACGCCGACATCGCCGACCTTGTTGTGGTTGGCCGCGGTGTAGATGCCGGCCGAGAGCGCCAGCGTCACCGTGATCAGCATCGCCATGATCGCAAGCGGAATGGTCAGCACCAGCCGCTCCGCGATCAGGCTCGCGACCGGCGTGCCATAGACATAGGAGTTGCCGAGATCGCCGACGAGAAGGCCCTTGATCCACTGCAAATAGCGAACCGCCAGCGGCTGGTCGAGCCCGAGCTTGACGGTGAGCGCGCGCACCGCGTCGGCCGAGGCATCGGCGCCCATCAGCATCTGCGCGGCATTGCCCGGAAGAGCATCCAGCACCAAGAAAATGATCACGGATGCGCCGACCATCGTCGCCAGCAAAGTCAGCAGACGTCGGAGGACAAATACGCTCATGCGCTCACGAGCTCCGACGTCGTCCTGGCGAAGGCCAGGACCCATAACCCCAGGGCACGATTTGGCGAAGACTGGTCGTCCGGTACTGTCACCGCCCGCCACCGATAGGTTCCGCGGTATGGGTCCTGGCTTTCGCCAGGACGACACCGAGGGGGTTGCGGGCGCCATGCCGCATTGGGACAAATACGCTCATGCGCGCTCGGATTCAGGGATCGTCCGCGGCACGATCAACACGTCCGGGCGCCGGAGGCAAGTCCTTTGCAAACAAGTCCTTTGCATCCCCAACTCCTCAACCCGGCCAGCGGGACAGAAGGTCGTGCGAAGCCTCGAACAGCGCGCTCACGCGCAGCAAGTCCGCATCGCTGCGGAAGCGGCCGACGAGTTGAAGGCCGATCGGCAGGCCGTCGCGGCCGAAGCCGCACGGCAGACTGATGGCGGGGTGTCCGGTCATGTTGAACGGCATGGTCCAGGGGAACCAGTGCGGCCGGACGCTGTCAAAGTGCTTGCCGTCGATCTCGATGGTGCCGAACAGGTCTTGATCGATCGGCAGCGCGGTGCGCGTGAGGGTCGGCATCGCCAGCAGGTGCCCGCGCGCAAGCAGGGATTGCACCCGGCGGAACAACGCCGTGCGCGCGAACATCGCTTCCTGATAGGTGACGCCGCTGACGTTGGTCGCAAGCGCGACCTGCTTGACGAAGGCTTCGCTGAGGGCGTCGCCGTGCTCGGCCACGAGCTTTGAAAAGCGCGTGCGCCAGACGGTGTGATTGATGGCGCGCCAGATCGGTTCGATGTCGAACCCCTCGCCGGAAAATTCCTCGAGCTCGGCACCGAGCCCGGCGAGCCGGTCGAGACTCGCCTTGAAGCCGGCGTCGACATCTGCAGAGACAGGGCGTCCGGGCGGCGACAGGCAGTACAGGATTTTCTGCCCACGCAGATCGCCGCGCGGGGCGGCGGTGCCGATGAAGTCAGGCACGGGAACGCCGATCGACCAGGGATCGCAGGAATCCTCGCCGGCCATCGCCTGCATCATCAGCGCGGTGTCGGCGACGGTTCGCGTCATCGGCGTGACATAGGTCTGGTTGCCGAAGGCATCGAGCGCTTGGCTGTGCGGGATGACGCCGTTGCTCTGCTTCAGCCCGACCACGCCGTTGCAGGCGGCGGGAATCCGTGTCGAGCCGCCGCCATCGGTCGCGATCGCAAGCGGCGCGATGCCGCTGGCAACGGCGACCGCCGCGCCGCCGCTGGAGCCGCCCGACGACCGCTCCGCGCTCCAGGCGTTGCGGGTGCGGCCGAACAGCGGCGAGTCGGTCAGGCACTTGCTCCCGAATTCCGGCGTGGTGGTCTTGCCGATCAGGATCGCGCCTTGCGCACGCAGCCGCGCGACCGCCACGGCATCCTCGTTCGGCACATTGTCCTTGTAGGGAACGGCGCCGAAAGTGGTCTTCACGCCTCTGGTGTTGACGATGTCCTTGACGGTGACGGGGATGCCGTGCAGCAGGCCGAGTGGTTCGCCAGCCATCATTTTGCGCTCGGCCGCGCGCGCCTCTGCCATCGCCTCGCCGCCACAGAGCGTGATGAAGCAGTTCAACCGGGGCTGGAGCGCCTCGGCGCGCGCGAGCACGGCGCCGACAAGTTCGACGGGGGAGACTTCCTTGCGGTCGATGCGCGCGCGCATTTCGGTGGCGGACAGGAAACAGAGATCATCGTTCATAGAAGGACCGCCTCGCGTCAGGATGCGCGGACCTTGCCAGCGTGCACCGATCCTGTCCATTTCGGCTTGCGCATGGCCGCAGTCCACCGAGACAACTCGGAAATGGGGCGAGGCCTGACGCGCTAGCTACCAGCTCCAATTGATCTCGTGGCTCCACGGCGGATCGGCACCGGGACGGGTGCAGGTCAGGCCGGCGCAATTGGCGGCAAAGGACAGCGCACGGCGAAGCTCGTCCGCGCCGATGTCCTTCAACTGTTGTCGGGCGAGACGCCCCTGCTTGTGCAGGGCGAACAACAGCGCCGCCTGAAAACTGTCGCCCGCGCCGATGGTGTCGGCCACCTCGACCTTGGGAGCGGCGACCTCGATCTGCCCTGCACCCGCATGCCACGCGATGGCGCCGCTGTTGCCGCGGGTGATGACGACAAGTCTCGCGCCCCGTGCGAGCAGCGTGCCGGCGCGCTGGTGAAACGGCTCGTCGCCGAACAGGTAGGCGAAGTCGACGTCGGACATCTTGATGAGATCTGCGCTGTCGGCGAACTCCGCCATGCGCGCGAGATAGGCGGGCTTGTCCTTGACGAGGTTGGGCCGGGAGTTCGGATCGAAGGAGATTGTCGACAACGCCCGTGCGTCCGCGATCAGGGCCTTGGTCTCGTCGGCACCCCGGTCATTGACAAGCGTGGTCGAGCCGACATGGACGGCTTCGACGGTCGCGAATGGAATGGTGCCGCGCCGATAGGTCCAGTTCCGCGTCGCAGTCTCGGCATCGTAGAAGGCGTAGTGCGACTCGCCCGCGACGATGCGAACGAAGGCGAGCGTGGTCTGGTGATCGCTGCTTGTGGCGAGAGCGAGTTCGACATTCGACGCTGTCGCGTGATCGGCGATCATGTGCCCGAACAGGTCGGTCGAGATGCCGCCGACGAAGCCTGTCGGCGCGCCCAGCCGCGCCATGCCGATCGCGACGTTGAGGCAGGAGCCGCCGACGGCCGGCATCACCGCTTCGCGCCCGTCGGTGTTTCGCGTCGGGACGAAATCGATCAGCGCATCGCCGCAGGTAATCAGCATTCGCTTCGACCTCTGGCCATCGCTGCACGGCTGCAGCGATCAACCTCGCGCAGCAGCTTGTAGACCTCGCGCTTGCGGGCGTGAAAGGCGGCGATGTCGGGCGCGGTCGGCTCGCTCTTTCGTCCCAGCGTCGACATTTTGGCCATGGTCTCGCCGATCGAGGCATAGGCGCCGCCGGCGACCGCGCCGAGCATCGCGGCGCCGAGCAGCACCGGTTCTTTGGTCTGCGGCAGCGCGACCGTGAGGCCGGTGGTGTCCGCCATGATCTGCCGCACCAGCGGGCTACGGCTCGCTCCTCCGCCCATGATCATGATGCTGGAGCGAACGCCATGCGCGGCAAAGGCCTCGATCACCTCGGCAAGCCCATAGGCGAGCCCGCACAGGCCGGCGACGAACAGCCGTTCCATCGAGGCGATATCGGTATCGAGATCGAGGCCTGCGATCACCGCGCGCGTGTCAGGATCGGCGTAGGGCGAGCGGTTGCCGATGAACTCGGGAAGGACATGGACGTCGGAGGCCAGCAGCGCGGCGCGGCTGGCGCCGCCTGCGCGTGCGATGATGCGGCGCTCGAGGAACTCGATGAGGTCGACGCCCTCACTGCGCGCCGCCGCGCTCGCTTCAGCAAACCCGGGATGCGATTTGAGGAGATGATCGATCGCCGCGCCCGCAGCCGACTGACCGCCTTCGTTGAGCCAAAAGTTCGGCACCATACCGGAATAGTAAGGACCCCAGACGCCAGGCACGAAGCACGGCTCCTTGGTCGTCGCCATGATGCAGGCCGACGTTCCCATGATATAGGCGAGCCGGTCGCTGACATCGGTCGCGCCGTCCGAGTCATCACGACCGCCAATCGCGCCGATGCCGCCGGCATGGGCATCGATCAGGGACGCACCGACCGGTGTGCCCACAGCCAGGCCGAGGTCTGCCGCGGCAGTGCGGGTGAGACCTGCACCCAGGCGCGTACCGGGGGCGACGATCTCGGTGCCAATCCGGGCATATTTCTCGGCGACGAAATCCGAGAGGCCGATGCGCTGGAAGAACGGCACGCTCCAGCCGCCGCCATCATGCGCGAGGTAGTTCCATTTGCAGGTGACGGTGCAGGTCGAGCGCTGCAGCGAGCCGGTCGCGCGCCAAGTCAGGTAATCCGCCAGATCGAAGAAGTGACCGGCGGCATCGAAGCTCGCGCGCATGTGCCGCTTCAACCACAGCAGTTTCGGTATCTCCATCTCGGGTGAAATCGAGCCGCCGACGTAACGCAGCACGGCGTCCTCGGTCTGGTTGATCACGCGCGCCTCGGCCGTAGCGCGGTGGTCCATCCAGACGATGACGTTGCGTTGCTTGTCGCCGGAGGCACTGACCGTGACCGGCTCGCCTTGCCGGTCGAGCACCACGAGGGAACAGGTCGCGTCGAAGCCAATGCCGCCGACGCTGTCGGGCGCGATGCCAGCCTCCGCCATAGCGGCGCGCACTGATCTCACGCAAGCGTCCCAGATATCCTGGGACGACTGTTCGACGATGTCGCCGGCCTCGTGCCAGGTCCTGATCGGATGCCGTGCGATCGCCAGCAAGGTGCCGGCCTCGTCAAACACCCCTGCCCGCGTGCTCGTGGTCCCTACGTCGACGCCGATATACGCTCGCGGCATTGTCGCTCCCGGTCGCTCTCGTCAGTTTTGACGCAAGCCTACCAGCAAGTGTAGCCGCCATCCACCAGCACAATGCTGCCGGTCATCAGGCTCGCCGCCTCTGAGGCAAGGAACAGTACGACGGAGGCGATCTCATCGACCTGCCCCATCCGCGCCATCGGGGTTCCACCAATCCAGGCATCGTACATTCTCGGATCGCTCTTCACGAAGGCATTGAGGGGAGTCTCGATATAGGTCGGCGCCACCGCGTTGACGCGGACGCCGCGCGCGCCCCACTCGGCGGCCAGCGATTTGGTGAGATGGTGCACCCCTGCCTTGGAGGCATTGTAGAAGCACTGCTCCTGCGGCTTGTTGACGATGAAACCCGACATCGAGCCGACATTGACGATGGCGCCGCGCTTGGCGTTGAGCATGTGCTTGCCGAACTCTCGGCAGCACCAGAAGGTGCCGTTGAGATTGACGTCGATCACATTGAGCCAGTGCTCGTCGGTCACGGTCTCCGCCGGCGTCTCGCTGCGGGCAATGCCGGCATTGTTGACGAGGATGTCGACATTGCCATAGCGGGCAACGAGGTCGCTCGCGACCTCCGCCACGCGCTTGGTGTCGGTGACGTCCATGATCGCCGTCTCGGCGTCGTAGCCCTTCGCCTTCAGGCTCTCGTTCGCGCTGTCGGCGACCTTGCTGTCGCGATCGCCGATGACGACCCTGGCGCCGGCTTCAGCCAGCGCCTCGGCGCAGGCGAACCCGATGCCCTGCCCGCCACCCGTGATGAACGCGGTCTTGCCAGTCAGCTTGAATTTTTCCAGGTACATGGTGGTATTTCCGTTTCTTTGCCGTTTCTTGCGGTCTCTTGTCAGCCTCGAATGGCGTTGCCGCTCGCGTCGAAGCGATGGATCCGTGCGGGGTCCGGCACCAGCGACACGTGGTCGCCGGCGTGCAGGCTCAATTCACCGATGTAGCGCGCCGTCAGCATCCCGAGCTCACCGGCATCGACATAGAGGAAGGTGTCGCTGCCGAGATGCTCGGCGACCGCGATCGTGCCCTGCCAGCCGCCAGTGCCGTCGCGTTCGATCTTGAGATGCTCAGGCCGTACGCCGATCGTTGCTGCGCCCTTCTGCAAGGCGTGCCCGCCGGTGACGAAGTTCATCTTGGGCGAGCCGATGAAGCCGGCGACGAAGAGGTTGGCCGGCTTCTCGTAGAGATCCAGCGGCGAGCCATATTGCTCGATCTTGCCGCCGTTGAGCACCACGATCTTGTCGGCCATGGTCATGGCTTCGACTTGGTCGTGGGTGACATAGATCGCGGTAGTGCCGAGCTGCTTCTGGAGCCGCGTCACCTCGATGCGCATTTGCACGCGCAGAGCCGCGTCGAGGTTGGAGAGTGGCTCGTCGAACAGAAACGCCTTGGGTTCGCGGACGATGGCGCGCCCAATCGCGACGCGCTGGCGCTGGCCACCGGAGAGCTCGCGCGGCTTGCGGTCGAGATAGGGCGTGAGGTTCAGCGTCGCGGCGGCAGCCTCGACCTTGCGGTTGGTCTCGTCCTTGGAAAGGCCCGCCATCTTCAGGCCGAAGCCGATATTGCCGCGCACGCTCATATGCGGATAGAGCGCATAGGATTGGAACACCATGGAAAGCCCACGCTTGGCGGGCGGCGTGTCGACGACGTTCTTGCCGTCGATCAGAATCTTGCCGCCGCTGACATCTTCAAGCCCGGCGATCAACCGCAGCAGCGTGGTCTTGCCGCAGCCCGAGGGACCTACGAACACCACGAACGACCCGTCGGCGATTTCAAGGTCCGCACCCTTGATGATGTGCACGGGACCGAAGGATTTTTGCACGTCCTGAAGTGTGATCTGACCCATGATCCGGCAGCCCTTCTTACTTTACCGCGCCAAAGGTGAGCCCGCGTACGAGCTGCTTCTGGCTGAACCAACCGAGGACGAGAATGGGCGCAATCGCCAGCGTCGAGGCCGCCGACAGCTTTGCCCAGAACAGCCCTTCCGGGCTCGAATAAGACGCGATGAACGTGGTGAGCGGCGCGGCGTTCGAGGTCGACAGATTGAGCGTCCAGAACGCCTCGTTCCAGGCCAGGATCAGGTTCAGCAGCATGGTCGATGCGAGCCCTGGGATCGCCATCGGCGTCAGGACATAGATAAGCTCGCGGCCTATTGTTGCGCCGTCCATGCGCGCGGCTTCGAGGATGTCGCGCGGGATCTCCTTGAAATAGGTGAACAGCATCCAGATCACGATCGGCAGATTGCCGAGGCACAGGATGAAGACGAGGCCGATGCGGGAATCGAGCAAGCCGAAGGTCTTGTAGATCAGGTAGATCGGAACCAGCACGCCGACCGGTGGCATCATCTTGGTCGAGAGCATCCAGAGCAGGATGTCCTTGGTGCGCTTGGTCGGCGAGAACGCCATCGACCAGGCCGCGGGGATGGCTATCAAAAGCGCAATCAGGGTCGAGCCGCCGGCGATGATGATCGAGTTCAGCGCGTGGTGAAAATAGTCGCTGCGCTCCTGCACGGTCGCGTAGTTCTCGGTGGTCCAGTGGAAGAACAGGAAGGATGGTGGAATCGCGAAGGCCTCAAGTTCGGTCTTGAAGCTCGCCAGCACCATCCAGAGGATCGGGAAGAAGATCAGGAACCCGAAGAACCACGCCCCGATCGTCGAGACCGCCACCCGCCGCCTCGTCGCCATACGCGCCATGTCTCATGCCTCCAGATTGCGGCCGACGATGCGGACCAGGAAGAAGGCAACGACGTTCGCGATCACCACAGCGACCAGGCCGCCCGCCGAGGCGGTACCGACGTCGTACTGGATCAGTGCCTGCGAATAGATCAGGAAGGCGATGTTGGTGGTTGACAGTCCCGGGCCGCCGCCCGTGGTGACGTAAATTTCAGCAAAGACGGTGAGCAGGAAGATCGTCTCGATCAGGATCACCACCGTGATG
The DNA here is from genome assembly GCF_054056555.1 of Bradyrhizobium sp. LM2.9. Taxonomy (NCBI): domain Bacteria; kingdom Pseudomonadati; phylum Pseudomonadota; class Alphaproteobacteria; order Hyphomicrobiales; family Nitrobacteraceae; genus Bradyrhizobium; species Bradyrhizobium sp. LM2.9. The sequence continues at coordinate 1,039,047 of NZ_JBSRYJ010000002.1, read as the reverse complement.
GGACGCGCGAGGTGCGGCAACGTGATATAGATGAAGGTCGAGACCGCGCTGGCGCCGTCCATTTCGGCGGCTTCCTTCTGCTCCTCGTCGAGCGACTGCATCGCAGTGAGCAAAATCAGCGTCGCGAACGGCAGCCATTGCCAGGACACGATCAGGATCACCGCAAACAGCGGCGCGTCGGTAAACCAGTCGATCGGCGTCAACCCGAACATCGAGGCGATCCAGGCAAACAGCCCGGATACCGGATGCATCAGCAGGTTCTTCCAGACCAGCGCGCTCACCGTCGGCATCACGAAGAACGGCGCGATCACCATCAGCCGCACGATGTTAAGGCCGATCACGGGCTGGTCGAGCAGCAGCGCCAGCGGAATTCCGAGCAGGACGGTCAGCGCCAGCACCGAGCCGACCAGCACCAGCGTATTCTGGAGCGACGCGAGGAACGCGGGATCGGTGAGGAAGTAGCGGAAGTTTTCCAGCCCGACGAATGATTCCGAGCCGGGATCGAGCAGACTGTAGTGCAGCGTCGAGAAATAGAGCGTCAGCGCAAGCGGGACGATCATCCAGATGAACAGCAGCCCGACCGCAGGCGTCAGGAGCGTCCGTGCGAGAAGCTGCGTCTGCCGGGTTGCCATTCTTGGCTTCTCCGCTTGCGGGAAGAAGGCGGCCATCCATCCCTAGCGGGTGGATGGCCGCAAGTCTGAGCTCAGGAGGGAGAGCTCGGGTTCACTTGATGTAACCGGCCCGCTTCATCTCGCGCTCGGTTGCGGACTGCGCGGCGGCGAGCGCGGCATCGACCGTCATCGAGCCCGCAAGCGCGGCCGAGAACTGCTGGCCGACCTGCGTGCCGATGCCCTGGAATTCGGGGATCGCCGCATATTGCACGCCGACGTAAGGCACCGGCTTCACGGTCGGCTTGTTCGGATCGGCCGCATCGATCGAGGCCAGCGTCAGCTTGGCGAATGGGGCGACCTTCAGATAATCCGGGTTCTGGTAGAGCGAGGTCCGCGTGCCCGGCGGCACATTTGCCCAGCCTTCCTTCGCGGCGACGGTCTTGGTATAGTCCTTGCTCGTCGCCCAGGCGATGAACTTCTCGGCCGCTTCCGTCTTCTTGGAGCCCGCGGGGATCGCGAGATTCCAGGCCCACAGCCAGTTGGCGTTCTTGCCCAGGCCCGTGTTGGGCGCGAGCGCGAAGCCGACCTTGTCGGCGACCTTGGAGTCCTTCGGGTTGGTGACGAAGGACGCCGCGACCGTGGCGTCGATCCACATCGCGCACTTGCCGGCATTGAACAGCGCGAGGTTCTCGTTGAAGCCGTTCGAGCTCGCACCGGGAGGGCCGGCCTGCTTCATCAGGTCGACATAGGTCGACAGCGTCGCCTTCCATTCCGGGGTGTTGAACTGCGGCTGCCACTTCTCGTCGAACCAGCGCGCGCCGTAGGAATTGGCCATGGCGGAGAGGAACGCCATGTTCTCGCCCCAGCCGGCCTTGCCGCGCAGGCAGATGCCGTAGACACCCCCGCTCTTGTCAGTGAGCTTCTTGGCGGCGTCGATGACGAAATCCCAGGTCGGCTTTTCCGGCATCTTCAGGCCGGCCTTGTCGAACAGGTCGGTGCGGTACATCACCATCGAGCTCTCGCCGTAGAACGGTGCGGCATAGAGCTTGCCATCGACGGAGACGGCATCCTTGATCTTGGGCAGGAGGTCGGCGACGTCGTAATCGGCGCCGAGATTGGCGAGCGGCACCAGCCAGCCCTTCTTGGCCCAAATCGGCACCTCATAAGTGCCGATGGTGAGCACGTCGAACTGGCCGCCCTTGGTGGCGATGTCGGTGGTGACGCGCTGGCGCAGCACGTTCTCCTCAAGCGTCACCCATTTCACGGTGATGTCGGGGTTCTTCTTGGTGAATTCAGCCGTCAAACCCTGCATGCGGATCATGTCGCCGTTGTTCACGGTGGCGATCGTCAGGGTCGTTTCGGCCATCGCGGGGACGGCCAGCAACAGGCAAGACGCGCCGCAGACGGCGCCAACGACGTGTTTCACGGGTGACCTCCCTAGGATCGCGCTTTTGAGCATATGCCCACGCGTTGGGCGTATGTTCAACCGAGGGCGGACCGTTGTCAAGCAGGCGCGAGGGCGTTCGCGCAACTTATGAGTGCTGCGGTGCGGGAGTGACTTGTCATGTCGTGCACAAATATGGCGGCTTGCTCACCTCTCCCGCTTGCGGGAGAGGTCGTATCGCATCGAAAGATGCGATACGGGTGAGGGTTCTCTCCTCTCGGGGAGTCTTGCAAGCGGAGAGACCTCTCCCCGGCCCTCTCCCGCAAGCGGGAGAGGGAGAGCAGCGGCGCTGTCGCGCTAGCTCTGCCTCAGCGCTCCAAAATTGCCCTTGCGGTCGTCTCGTCGGTAATGAGCCCGTTGATCAACCGCCCGTTCAGCGCCGCCGCGATCGCCGCCACCTTGGCCGCACCGACTGCGGCGCCGATCGTCGTGGTTTTTGCCGGCACTTCCGGCGGAATGCTGGTCAAGCGTTTGTTGGTGCCGGCTTTGAGCAGGCGGCCCTTGGAATCATAGGCCCAGCCGGTGATTTCGCCGATCGCCCCTTGCCGCATCATCTCGAACAATTCGTCGCGGGTGACGAAGCCGTCGACGTGGACCTGCGCCTTCTGGTCCATCTGGCCGATGCCGACGAGGCGCAAATCCGCCTTGATCGCGACCGCCTTTACCTTGGCGATGGGCTCGATCCGCACCATCTTGTTGCGCTCGTCCTCGGACGACATCAGGAACGGCAGCGGCATCGGATAGTGCCGCGCGCCGGTGCGATCGGCGAGCCGGCCGACAGTATCGTAGAAGCTCGCAGAACCGTCGGCGGAGATGTTGCCGACCAGCGAGACGATCTGGTGGTTGGGCCGGTCGATCGGCGTGACGCGCTCGACCGCGGCGCGCACCGCCCGGCCCGTGCCGAGCGCGACGATGACGGGCGTCTCCGAACGCAGCGTGGCATCGAGCAGATTGGCGCAGCGTTCGGCAATGCCCGCTGTGGCCTGCGGCGCCGCCGGATCGGCCGGCACCACCTCGCAATGGACGAGATCAAACCGTTCCTTCAGCCGCGCCGCAAGTTCCATGCAGGCTGCGATGGGATGTTCGAGCCGGAAGGTAATGAGCCGCTCGGCGAGACACAGCGAGACCAGCCGCTGCGCCGAGGCGCGCGAGACCTGGAGCATTTTTGCGATTTCGTCCTGGGTGTGACCGGCAATGAAATAGAGCCAGCCGGCGCGTGCGGCGTCATCGAGCCTGGACTTTTCGTTCTCAGCGGCCATGGCGGGCGTCAGGCGTCCTTCCAGAAATCGATCATGCGCGCGAACACCCGGTCGGCCCCCGCACCCGACAATATAGCCTGCCCGTCGCGGCCGCGATAATGGCTGCCGCCGACAAATCCCCAGACGGTCATGCCGGCCGCCTTTCCCGCCTGCACGCCGCTGGCGCTGTCCTCGATCACCAGCGTGCGCGCGGGCTCCGCACCCATCTTCGCCGCCGCGTGGAGAAACAGATCGGGCGCCGGCTTGCCGTGCCTGACCATCTGCGCGGTGTAGACCCGGTCGCCGAAATGCGCCCGCAGGCCGGTGACGTCAAGAGACAACGAGACGCGGTCGATGTCGCTGGACGACGCCACGCAAAACGGCGCGCGCAAATCGGAGATCACATCGGCGACGCCGGGAATTGATTGAAGCGTAGCCGCGAACGTCGTCAGTACATGCGACTTCAAGCGCGGCAGAAAGCCTTCCGGCACGGCCTGTCCGAGATCCCGATAATGCTGCTCGACCGCCTTGGTGCTGCGCCCGAGGAAGAGTTCGAGCGCCTGCTCTACGCTGAGCGCGATGCCGCATTCGGCCAGCACGTCGGACAAGCAGCGACAGCTCAACAGCTCACTATCGACCAGCACGCCGTCGCAGTCGAAGATGATCAGATCGGGTTTTGGCCGGCCCTGGTCCATCCGGCCATTCGATCATATACCCAACTCATGGGCAATAGCTCAGCATGCGGCGACCCTCCGCAACCAATGCCGCGGCAGGAAACCGTAGCCCGGGCTCCATCCCGGCTGCGCGGCGTCACCTGCGCTGATTATACACGTCGATGCACACCGCCCCGAGCAGGACCAGGCCCTTGATGACCTGCTGGTAGTCGATGCCAATGCCGAGGATGGACATGCCGTTGTTCATCACGCCCATGATCATGGCGCCGACCACGGCGCCGCCGACGCGGCCGACACCGCCATAGGCCGACGCGCCGCCGATGAAGCAGGCGGCGATGACGTCGAGCTCGAAGCCGAGACCCGCCTTGGGCGTCGCAGTGTTGAGGCGCGCGGCGAAGACGAGGCCGGCAAGCGCGGCAAGCACGCCCATGTTGACGAAGGTGAGGAAGGTCAACCGTTCCGTCTTGATGCCCGACAGCTTTGCGGCTTTCGCATTGCCGCCGACCGCGTAGACCTGCCGACCGATCACGGTGCGGCGGGTGACGAAGCCGTAGAGCGCGATCAGCGCGGTCATGATGACCAGCACGTTCGGGTCATGCCGCGATGCGAGGCGATCAGATAGGTGAAGTAGAGCACGGCGCAGGCCAGAAGAATGCTCTTGCCGAGGAAGAACGCGTAAGGCTCGACCTCGATGCCGTGCAATTGCTCGCGCGAGCGACCCTTGGCGCTGGCGTAGACGAGGCCGAGCGCGAGCACGGCACCGATCAGCATGGATGTCGGATGCAGCGTGCCGGCCTCGGGCAGCATCTCCGGAATGAAGCCCGACGACAATTTCTGGAAGGTCGCCGGAAACGGTCCGAGCGACTGGCCCTGCAACACCGCGAGTGCAAGTCCCTTGAACACCAACATGCCGGCCAGCGTCACGATGAAGGACGGGATCTTGAAATAGGCCACCCAATAGCCCTGCGCCGCGCCGATCGCCGCGCCCAACAGCAGACAGGCGATGAAAGCGAGCGTGTAGTCGATCTTGTACGTCACCATCAGCACGGCGGCCACCGCGCCGACGAAGCCCGCGACCGAGCCGACCGAGAGGTCGATATGGCCGGTGACGATCACCAGCAGCATGCCGAGCGCCATGATGACGATGTAGCTGTTTTGGAGCACCAGATTGGTCAGGTTGAGCGGCTGCAGCAGCGTGCCGCCGGTCATGACCTGGAAGAACAGCATGATCGCGACCAGCGACATCAGCATGCCGTAATTGCGCAAATTGTTCTTGATGAAGCTGCCGTGCCGGCGCTCCTCGGGCAGCGATACCGTCTTGTCGGTCATGGCTGCGATCCTCCCATCTCCGCGCCCGCAAGGACGCTGCTTCCATAATTTCTATCGTTGCGCATGATGGCGCGCATGATCTTTTCCTGCGTCGCTTCAGTGCTCGGGAACTCGCCGACGAAGGCGCCGTCGTTCATGACACAGATGCGGTCGCAGATGCCGAGGAGCTCGGGCATCTCCGAGGAGATCACCACCACGCCGCGGCCGGCTTCCGCAAGCTCGTTGATGATACAGTAGATCTCGTATTTGGCACCGACGTCGATGCCCCGCGTCGGCTCGTCCAGGATCAAGACCTTGGGGTCCGTCATCAGCCATTTCGACAGCACGACCTTCTGCTGGTTGCCGCCGGAGAGCTGGCCGGTCTCCTGGTAGACGTCCGAGCAGCGGATGCGCATCCGGTTGCGGTAGTCGCTGGCGACCTTCAGCTCGGCGATGTCGTCGATCACCCGGCGAGGCGCGACCTGGTCGAGGCTTGCGAGCGTGATGTTCTTGCGAACGTCGTCGGCGAGGATCAGCCCGAGCTGCTTGCGGTCCTCGGTGACATAGGCAAGACCCGCGTCGATCGCGGCCGCGACGTTCGGCAGCACGATCTCATGGCCCTCGAGCCGGATGCGACCGCTGATGGTAGTGCCCCAGGACCGACCGAACAGACTCATGGCGAATTCAGTGCGGCCGGCGCCCATCAATCCGGCAATGCCGACGACCTCGCCGCGCTTCACGCCGAAATCGATGTTCTTGATCACCTGCCGCTCGGGATGGATGGGGGTGATAGACCGACCAGTTCTCGACGGTGAGGACGGGCTCGCCGATCTCTGCGCTACGCTCCGGGAAACGGTGGGCGAGATCGCGGTTGACCATGCTGCGGATGATGCGGTCTTCCTGGATCGGCTCGGCGCGGCAGTCGATGCCGTCGACGGTGCGGCCGTCGCGCAGCACGGTGATGTGGTCGGCGACGCGGGCGACCTCGTTCAGCTTGTGCGAGATCAGGATCGAGCCGATGCCCTGCTCGCGGAAGGCCACGAGACGTTCGAGCAGCGCGGCACTGTCAGCCTCGTTGAGGCTGGCGGTGGGCTCGTCCAGGATCAGCATCCGCACCCGCTTGGACAGGGCCTTCGCGATTTCGACGAGCTGCTGCTTGCCGACGCCGAGATCGGTGATCAGCGTATCCGGCGATTCCTTGAGGCCAACCTGCGCGAGGAGTTCCCGCGTGCGCCGATACACCTCGTCGCGATCGACGACGCCGAGTCTTGAAGGCGGATGCGACAGGAAGATGTTTTCGGCAATCGACATCAGCGGGATCAGCGCCAGCTCCTGATGGATGATGATGATGCCGAGCGCCTCGGAATCGTTGATGTCGCGAAAGCGCCGCTCCTCGCCGTCGAAGACGATGGTGCCCTCGTAACTGCCGGCCGGATACACGCCGCTGAGCACCTTCATCAACGTCGACTTGCCGGCACCATTCTCGCCGACGAGGGCGTGGATCTGCCCGGCGTCAACCGAGAAGTTAACGTCGCGCAGCGCCTGCACGCCGGAAAAGCTCTTGCTGACGTTGCGCATCTCCAGCATTGCGGCCATCGTCGTTGTCCCTTGTTCAACCTCTCCCCATCTTGCGGGGATGATATCGCGGCATCCACATCGTCATTGCGAGCGCAGCGAAGCAATCCAGACTCTCTCCGCGGCGGAAGACTGGATTGCTTCGCTGCGCTCGCAATGACGGAGTGCATAGCAATCACTGCCCGTAGGGAGATGGCCCCTCACCCCGCCCTCTCCCCGCGAGAGCGGGGCGAGGGCGAAGGAGAAAAGTCTTACTGGAATTGCGACTTCTTGTAGTAGCCGCTGTCGATCAAGACCTTCTCCCAATTGTCCTTGTAGACCACGACCGGCTTGAGCAGGTAGGACGGCACGGTCTTGGCGCCGTTCTCGTAGGTCTTGGTATCGTTGACGGTGACCTGCTTGCCGGCAAGCGCGGCGTCGACCATGTCGGCGGTCACCTTGGCGAGATCGCGGGTGTCCTTGAAGATGGTCGAATACTGGTCGCCGCGCAGCATCGCCTTGATCGATGGCACCTCGGCATCCTGGCCCGAGATGACAGGCATCGGCTGGCCGGCGCTGCCATAACCGACGCCCTTCAGCGAGGAGATGATGCCGATCGACAGGCCGTCATACGGCGACAACACCGCGTTGACCTTCTTGTTGCCGTAGTAGGCGCTGAGCAGATTGTCCATGCGAGCCTGCGCGGTGGCGCCGTCCCAGCGCAAGGTCGCGACCTTGTCCATGCCCATCTGGCCCGAAGCCACGACGAGCTTGCCGCTGTCGATGTACGGCTTCAGCACGCTCATCGCGCCGTTGTAGAAGAAGTAGGCATTGTTGTCGTCGGGCGAGCCGCCGAACAGCTCGATGTTGAACGGACCCTTGCCATCCTTGAGGCCGAGGCCCTGCACGATCGACTCGGCCTGGAGCACGCCGACCTGGAAATTGTCGAAGGTCGCATAGTAATCGACGTTCGGCGTGCCGCGGATCAGGCGGTCATAGGCGATCACGGTGATGCCCTTGGCCTTGGCCTGCTTGAGCACGTCGGAGAGCGTGGTGCCGTCGATCGCGGCGATCACCAGCGCCTTGGCGCCCTTGGTCACCATGTTTTCGACCTGCGAGAGCTGGTTCGGAATGTCGTCCTCGGCATATTGCAGGTCGGTGTTGTAGCCGCGTTCCTTCAGCACCTTGACCATGTTGTTGCCATCGTCGATCCAGCGCGCCGACGATTTGGTCGGCATGGCGATGCCGACCGTTGCTTTGTCCTGGGCTGAGGCGGTGACGCCCGCGGCCATCGTCGCGGCGCCGGCCAGCGCCAGCGCGAGGAATGTCGTCTTCAGTTTCAGCATGTTTCACTCCCTTATGGTGTCAGACTGTTTCTTGGCTTCGTCGAGAACGTGCGATGAGCTGCTTCGGGCCTCCTATGCGAGCTTGACGTCCGGCTCCGCGCGACCATGCGCGGAGGCCTCCAACAGAAAGGTGCAGCCGGCCTGCGGATCGGCGGCGCGCGCCGCCGCGTCCATGTCCTGCCACGCCGAGGTGACGAGAATGCGCGATAAATCAGGGCCGACGAAAGCGGGGCAGCTTGCCTGCTTGGCCGGCACGCTGATCGAGCGCAGGCGCTCGCCCTGCGGCGAGTAGACATCGATGCGGCTTGCGCCCCAGCACGCGTTCCAGATCTGGCCATCTGCGTCGCACACCGAGCCGTCGAGGCCGCCGATGCCGGTATGGCGCAGCAGCACCTCGGGCTCGCCGCGCGGCAGGCCGGTCGCGGGATTGAGCGGCACGGAATAGAGCACGGCGCGTGCGGTGTCGGTGAAGTAGCCTGTGGCGCCATCGGGCGAGAAACAGATCGAGTTGGGAATGCTGATACCGGGAAACAGCGTCGATATCTTGCCGCGATGGAACGCATAGATCGCGCCAGCCCCTCGCTCGGCCTTGCGGCCCATGGTGCCGATCCAGAACGTGCCGGATTGGTGCACGCGGCAATCATTGGAGCGCGTCGCGGGATTGTCGGCTTCGAGCGGGCAGAGCAGCGCCATCGCACCGTCGGCGAGCTTGCGGATGTAGAGTCCATCTTCCGCAACGATCAGCTGGCGCTCGGCATCGATGCGCCCGAGCGCGCTCGCCATCCGGCCGAGCGCATGGACGCGAATGCTGCCACGGCCGAGCTGCGCCTCGAACAGCCGCCCCTCGCGGATGTCGAACCACCAGGCCGTGTCGGTGGTCGCGTCATAGGTCGGTCCCTCGCCGAGATGGCAGGGATCGTCCGAGAGGACAGACGTCGGCACCTGCTCCATCATGGCGACCTCACCGCAAAGCGATAGACGGTATGATGGCGATAGACCCCGCCTGGATCGAGGCGCGGGCTTGGAAAATCCGGCCGGTTTGGTGAATTGGGCCACATGTGCGGCTCCAGGCACATCGCGTCCGACTGGCGATACAGCTTGCCGCCCTTCCCCGAGATCGTGCCGTCGAGATAGTTGCCGGAATAGACCTGAAGACCGGGCTGATCGGTGAGCATCTCCATGATCCGCCCCGAGCGCGGCGCCTCCAGCCGCGCCGCGAGCGCAAGCTTGCCGTCGCGGCCAAGACAGTAGGTATGGTCGTAGCCCTTGCCGTTCTGTAATTGCCGATCGCTCTCGCGGATGCGCGCGCCGACGGGCTGGGCGCCGCGGAAGTCGAACGGCGTGCCGGCAACGCTGCGCGGCGGCTCAGGAAGCGGAATGGCGGTAGGATCGATCGCCAGGAAATGTTCGGCGGCAACCGTCAGCTTGTGATCGAGAATGGGCAAGCCCGACGTCGCGCCTTCCAGATTGAAGAAACTGTGGTTGGTCAGATTGACGATGGTCGGCCGGTCGGTCCGCGCCTCCATGGTGAGCGACAGCTCGCTCGGGCCGGTGACGCGATAGGTCAGGCGCACGTCGAGCCGGCCGGGATAGTTTTCCTCGCCATGCGGGCTCGTGTAGGTCAGCGTCACCGCCGACTCGGCGCCGTCGTCGATCTCCGCAATCTCCCAGAGCTTGCGGTCGAATCCGTCGAGGCCGCCATGCAACGCGTTCGGACCGTTGTTGACGGGAAGCTGAACCGTCTCGCCGTCCAGCGAAAATTGTCCGTTGGCGATGCGGTTGGCGTAGCGGCCCACGGTGGCGCCAAAAAACTTCCGCTCGGCGAGATAGCCGGCGAACGCATCGTGACCCAGCACGACATCGTCGTAGCCGCCCCTCGCGTCCGGCCGCGATCAGAGCCTGAATCACCGCGCCGTGGGTGATGATGCGCGCTTCGAACCCACTCTCCCCGCGCAGCACGATGCGCTCCACGCTGCGGCCGTCCGGCAGTGTTCCGAAGACGTCTTTTTCTATTTTTGCGCCAGCCATGTCTAATCCACAAATGGTTCGACGATATTGCGCCTGCCGAGCAGGAAGGCATCCGCGACGAGACGAAGCGGTGCCAGATCGACGTCGCGGGCACCTGTTGCGGCAAGCGTGACGAAGCGCCGGTACAGCTCCCGATATTCCTCATCGGGCGCCTCGGCAACGGTCTTGCCGTCGATCGCCATGATCCGGCCGCCGCGGGATAGCGTCATCCGGCCCTGGTCGGTTTCGACGAGGATATCCCAGCTCTGCGGCCCGGTCTGGCGGAAATCGAACTCGGCGGTAACTCGCAGGCCATCAATATCGGCCAGCGTCAGGTTCGCGGCGATCGGCGCCTGGCGATTGGCGGGGAAGGCGAGCTCGGCCGCGGTGACGAACACCGGCTTCGGCAGGATCCTGGTCAGGATCGACAGCGCATTGATGCCGGGATCGAACACCCCGAGCCCGCCGGGCTCCCAGATCCAGATCTGCCCGGGATGCCAGACGCGGACGTCCTCTTTCCAGTTGATGTGCACGGAGGTGATCCGCCGCGCGGCGAGCCATTGCCGCGCCGGCTCGACGGCCGGTGCATGGCGCGAATGCCAGGTCGCAAACAGCGTGCGCTTCGCATCCGCCGCCATCGCGATCAAGGGATCGAGCTCGGCAACGCCGGTGCCGGGCGGCTTCTCCAGCATGACATGCTTGCCGGCGGCGAGTGCCAAGGCAGCCTGGGTGCGGCGCACCTGCGGCGGCGTGCACAGCGACACCGCATCGATCGGCGGCCCCCTCTCCAGCAATTCCTCGATGGTGGCAAAGTGCGGCAGCCCCGGCAGCGAGGCGTTGCGGCTGGCAACGGCCGCGAGCGTCGCACCCGGCACCGCGGCGATCGCGCCGACATGCTGGTCCCGCGCGATCTTGCCGAAGCCGACGATGGCGATGCGAAGTTCAGTCACGATCTCTCTCCAGTGTCCGCGGACGGCAGCGCCTCGGCCTGTACAGTCTCGGTCACTGTACCCTCATGGCGGCGCATGCCGTTGTGAATGACGTAGACCATCGCCTCCGACGCAGTCGCGGCATCACCCGTCGCGATGGCATCGACGATCTTCTGATGCCAGAGCAGTACGGTGTCGCGGTCCTCCGGTTCGACAGGTGCGCTGAGCAGGAACGAGGCGCGCAAGGCGGCCTCGATGACGTGCCCGATCGAGCGCATGAACAGATTACCGGACGCACGCGCCACGGCGACATGAAGCGCGAGGTCGGCATCAGCAAAGCCGACGGAATCGGAAGCCTCATCCCGCATCCGCTCCATGCAGCGACGCAGCTCGACCAAGTCCTGCTCCGACCGCTGCGCCGCTGCCAGTACGGCCGCGCGCGGCTCGACCGCAAGGCGGATCTCGGCGAGGTCGTTGAGGAAGCGCTTGTCGATGCCGGCGTCCAGATGCCAGGCCAGCACGTCGGCGTCGAACATGTTCCAGGCGACGCGCTCGCGCACGACGGTGCCGACCCGCGCCTTGGTGGTGAGCAGGCCCTTGGCAACCAGCGTCTTCACGCTCTCGCGCAGCACTGGCCGGGACACGCCGAACATCGCGATCATCTCGGCATCGCCCGGAAGGCGCGTCCCTTCCGCGTAACGGCCGGCGATGATGTCGACGCCGATCGAGCGCGCCACTTCCGCGTGGTTAGAATGGGCCCGGCGCGTGGGGATGACGACGATGCGCGAGGTCATGAGACGGCTCCCGCGCGCTTCGCCACCGGCCGGCGCGCGAGCGCGACCAGTCCTTGCTGCAAGGCGATGAAGGCGAACAGCAGCACGCCGGTCGCGATCTTAGTCCACCAGCTCGACAGCGTCCCGTCGAAATTGATGTAGGTCTGAATCATGCCCTGGATCAGCACGCCGAGGAAGGTACCGATCACCGAGCCCTGCCCGCCGGTGAGCAGCGTGCCGCCGATCACGACCGCCGCAATGCTGTCGAGCTCGACGCCGACGGCGGAAAGCGAGTATCCGGCGCTGGTGTAGAAGGAGAAGACGATGCCCGCGATGCCTGCGAGCAGGCTCGACAGCATGTAGATCTTCACCGTCATCCTGCCGACGGCAACGCCCATCAGGCTCGCGGCCTGCCGGCTGCCGCCGAGCGCATAGACGTTGGCGCCGAACCGGGTGAGACGCAGCAGCAATGCGCCGCCGATCGCGATCGTAAGCATGATGATCGCGACCGCGGTCAGGCGCCCGCCGCCGGGTAGCCGCAGCGCGAAGTCCGACACGGTGGAATAGACCGGCGCGGTGATCGGCACCGATTCCGTCGAGAGCAGGAAGCTGGCGCCACGGGCCAGGAACATGCCGGCGAGAGTCACGATGAAAGGCGGCAGATCGAAGACGTGGATCATCGCGCCCATCGCCGCACCAAAGGCTCCCGAAAGCGCGAGGATGGCGACGAAGGCGACCAGGGGCGGAATGCCCCAGCGCTCGATCGCCAGCGCGACGAACACAGTAGTGAAGCCGATCACCGAGCCGACCGAGAGATCGATGCCGCCGGAGATGATGACGAAGGTCATGCCGGTCGCGACGATGCCGAGGAAGGCGTTGTCGGTGAGGAGATTGCCGACCACACGGGTTGAGGCGATGTTGGGGAATTGCACCGCGCAGAGCGCGAATCCCGCGACGAGCACGATGGCGGTGATGAGGACGGGCGGCAGGCCTTTCACGCTTTGGCCCTCCGCAGCCGCGCCACGACACCGGCAACGCCGGACAGTTTCGGTGATTGCAGCAGCAGCACGGCGATCACCACCACTGCCTTGACCAGCAAATTGAACTCCGGCGGATATCCCGATAGCAAAATGCCGGTGTTCATGGTCTGGATGATCAGCGCACCTAACACAGCAAGAATTAGGCTGAAGCGGCCGCCGAACAGCGAGGTCCCACCGATCACGACGGCCAGGATCGCGTCGAGCTCGAGCCAGAGGCCGGCATTGTTGGCATCGGCGCCCATGATGTCGGCAGCCGCGATCACGCCGGCGAGCGCAGCACAGACACCGCACCAGACATAGACCGCCAAAATCATGGCGCGCGTGCCGACGCCAGCGAGTTCGCTCGCCCGCGCATTGCCGCCGGTGGCCTCGATCAGCAGTCCGAGCGCCGAGCCGCGCACCACCGCGCCGGTGAGGATCAGCATGCCCAACGCAATCGCGACTGGCACCGGCACGCCAAGAATGGCGCCATTGCCCAGCCAGACCAGATCGGGCGAGGAGAAGGTCACGATGCGACCCTCGGTGATGAGCTGCGCGATGCCGCGTCCCGCCACCATCAGGATCAACGTCGCGACGATCGGCTGCATGCCAAGCACCGCGACGAGAAATCCGTTCCACAAGCCGCAGATCAAGCCCGCGCCGAGCGCGGCTGCCAGCACCACGGCCAGACTGTGGCTGTCGGCGAGGCTCGCCGCGATTGCGCCCGAGATAGCCATGATCGCGCCGACTGACAGATCGATGCCGCGCGTCGCGATCACCAGCACCATGCCGAGCGAGAGCAGCGCCACCGGCGTGCCGCGGTTGAGCACGTCGATCAGGCTGCCGAAGAGACGGCCGTCCTGGAGACGCAGGTCGAAGAATTGCGGCGACACCACACGATCGACCGCCAGGATAACGATTAACGCAAGGATCTGGGCAAGGCCGCGGCGCGGCAATAGCGCTGTCATGCCCGGCCCTCATGCGCGACACTGCCGCCATCGGCGGCGATGGCGGCGAGAATGCTGCCGACGTCGATCGCCTCCCCCGCGAGCTCCTCGACATGGGCGCGATCGCGCAGCACCACGACGCGATCCGAATAGGTCACGATCTCATCGAGCTCGGAGGAGATCACGAGCAGCGCCAGCCCGTCGTCGCAGAGCTCGCGGATCAGGCGGATGATCTCGGCATGCGCGCCGACGTCGATGCCGCGGGTCGGCTCGTCGAGTACCAATAGTCGCGGCGAGGTCGCGAGCCAGCGTGCCAGCAACACCTTTTGCTGATTGCCGCCGGACAACAGACCAACGGGACGCTCCGGATCGGGCGGGCGGATGTCGAGCATCCTAACGTAACGACTTGCGATCTCGTCCTGCTCGCGCCGCGACAGCGGCCGATGCAGACCGCGCTTGGCCTGGAGCGCGAGCGCGATGTTCTCGCGCACGGTGAGCTCTGCGACGATGCCGTCGGTCTTGCGCTCCTCCGGGCAATAGCCAAAGCCGTGGCGCACGCCGTCGCGCGGCGACTGAAGCCGGACAGGCACGCCTTCGACCCTCGCCTGCCCGCCATCGGCGCGCTCGGCGCCGAACACCAGCCGCGCCGTTTCGGTGCGGCCCGAGCCAAGCAGACCGGCGAGGCCGACGACCTCGCCGTGGCGCAGCTCGAGATTGAACGGCGCGACGTAGCCGGCCTTGCCGTAATTCTCGAAGCTCGCACAGACGTCACGCGTCTTCTGCGCGCCTGCTGATGCCCGGGTGCTGGTGGTCTCCGCAAGCTCGCGGCCGAGCATCATCCGGATCAGCTCGAGCCGCGACAGAGACGCGGTCTCGCGCTCGCCGACCAGGCGGCCGTTGCGCAAGACTGTGATGCGATCGGAAATCTCGTAGACCTGGTCGAGGAAATGGCTGACGAAAACAATCCCGATACCGCGCCCGGCGAGCTGGCGCATGATGCGAAAGAGGATCTCGACCTCGTGGCGGTCGAGGCTCGCGGTCGGCTCGTCCAGGATCAGCACGCGCGCCGAGAGATCGACGGCGCGCGCGATCGCGGTGACGTGCTGCACGGCGACGGAATAGCTGCCGAGCGGCGCCGATACATCGATATCGAGACCGAAATCCGCGAGCAATGTCTTCGCGCGGCGTCGCATCTCGCCTTCGCGCACAATGCCGAAGCGCATCGGCTGACGATCGAGGAATAGGTTCTGCGCGACCGAGAGGTTCGGCAGCAAATTGACTTCCTGGTAGACGGTGGCAATGCCGGCTTGAAGTGCGGCCTTGGCCGAACGCGGCGCGACCTCTTCGCCACTGATCATGACAATGCCGCCATCGCGCGGGAACACGCCGGTGATCACCTTGATCAGCGTGGATTTGCCGGCGCCATTCTCGCCGAGCAGCGCATGGATCTCGCCGGCGCGGAGCGTGAAGTCGACCTCCTGCAACGCATGCACAGCACCAAAACTTTTGCTGATCCCGCGCACTTCCAGCAGGAACGCAGCAGGATCCGAGCTGTTCTCCATCGTGATGTCACTCCCACCGGCGCCCGCTGATGATGCGGACACCCGGCCCATCCGTTCGCGCAGCAGTTTCGAAGGGGGCCGCCGGACTGCCGAAACACGGCCGTCCGGCGACGCACTCGCCTCAGTAACCGAGGCCCTTCTTGCTGTCGTAGATCTTCTGCGGATCGTCGGTGGGCGTGTAGAGCTTCGAGTCGGTCTGGATCCATTTCGGCGGAACCGTGCCCTTGTCCTTGAACGCCGCTATGGCATCGAGGGCGGGGCCCGCCATGTTCGGCGTCAGCTCGACCGTGGCATTGGCTTCGCCTGCGACCATCGCCTTGAAGATGTCGGGGACCGCGTCGATCGAGACGGTGAGGATGTCCTTGCCGGGCTTGAGGCCCGCTTCCTTCATCGCCTGGATGGCGCCGACCATCATGTCGTCGTTGTGCGCATAGACCGCGCAGATCGACTTGCCGCCACCTTCGGCCTTGATGAAGCTTTCCATCACTTCCTTGCCCTTGGCGCGGGTGAAGTCGCCGGTCTGGCTGCGCACCACCTTCAGGTTCGCATGCTTGGCGATGGCGGTGTCAAAACCCTTCTTGCGGTTGGCGGCCACGCTGGCACCGACAGTGCCCTGCAATTCGACAATGTTGCAGGCCTTGGCCCCGACGGTCTTCGCCAGCCAGTCGCCGGCGACCTCGCCTTCGTGCACGCTGTCGGAGGTCACGGCGGTGAGATAGAGCTCCTTGCCGGAGGGATCGATGTCGCGGTCGAGCAGCACGACCGGGATCTTGGCCTCCTTCGCTTCCTTCAGCACCGAGTCCCAGCCGGTCGAGACGACAGGCGCGAGGAAGATCGCATCGACGTTCTGCGCGATGAAGGAGCGGATCGCCTTGATCTGGTTCTCCTGCTTCTGCTGCGCGTCGGCGATCTTGAGATTGACCTTGCGCTTGGTAGCCTCCTGCTTGGAGACCGACGTCTCGGCCGCGCGCCAGCCGGATTCCGATCCGATCTGCGAGAAGCCGATGGTGAGTTCGGCGGCGTTGGCCGGCAGCGCGAGCAGCAACGCGGCGGTCGCGCTGGCCGCAAAGAGGGCTTTGAGGGTCATCAGGCGTGTCTCCCAAAATGTTATCCGGGCGCGCCGATTGGTAGCATGGCACCCGCAGACCGCCCCCTTGGAGGCGGCGGGAGGGACTATTTCACGGAAGTTTGGTTCCGACTAGTCATATTATCTGACTATTTGCGCTGAACACGGCAGTCGGCGGGGAGGGCCATCGTATGACACGCCCAGCGCGATTTTGTTCCGCGGATGCAACGGGAAGATGAAAAGAATGTGTGCGGCCCATCCTTCGAGACGTCCGCTGTTTGCGGGCTCCTCAGGATGAGGTTCATGTTGGCAGCTAAATCCTGAACCTCATGGTGAGGAGCGCCGCTTGCGGCGCGTCTCGAACCATGAGGCCCCGCAAGTGAGATGAAGCGAAGCGAAGCCGGCGCTAGATCAGCTTCCGCTGCGCCAGATTCGTCATCAGCGCACCGATGCCAAAGGTCCAGGGCTCGCACTCGTCGCTGGTCCGCATGCGGTTGACGAGCTTGCCGAGTTGGGGCGCCGAGATCGTGACGATGTCATCGCGCTTGTGGGTGAACCCCTGCCCCGGTGCATCGCGATCCTTGACCGGCGCGAACATCGTGCCGAGGAACAGTACGAAGCCATCAGGGTATTGATGCACCTTGCCGATCGTTTGCTCGACCAGGTCGGTGGGATCGCGGCTGATCATGCTGATCGAGGAGTGGCCGTCGAGGACAAATCCGTCCGCCCCTTTCACGTTCAGGCTGATCTCCAGCTTGCGCGCGTCGTCGAGCGAAAAACTGTCGTCGAACAGACGCAGCAGCGGGCCGATCGCGCAGGAGGCGTTGTTGTCCTTGGCCTTAGACAACAGCAGCGCCGAGCGGCCCTCGAAGTCGCGCAGATTGACGTCGTTGCCGAGCGCGCCGCCGACGATCTTGCCGCGGCTGGAGACGAACAGCACCAGCTCCGGCTCCGGATTGTTCCAGGTCGATTTCGGATGCAGCCCGGCATCCATGCCGGTGCCAACCGAGGACAAGGTCGGCGCCTTGGTGAAAACCTCTGCGTCGGGGCCGATGCCGACTTCGAGGTATTGGCTCCAGGCGTTCTGGTCGATCAGCACCTGCTTCAGGTGTATCGCCTGATCCGAGCCCGGCTTGAGTTTTGACAGATCATCGCCGATCAGCCGCGTCACTTCTTTGCGGATCGCTTCCGCCGAGGCCGGATTGCCTTTCGCCCGCTCCTCGATCACGCGCTCCAGCATCGAGATGGCGAAGGTCACGCCGGCCGCCTTCAGGGTCTGGAGATCGACCGGCGCGAGCAGCCACGGCTTTTTCGAATCGCGCTGATCCGGCGCCGTGTTGGCGACGATGGCATCGAGATCGCCGATGCGCTCACCCCTGGTCGCGGCAAGCGCCTTGGCCGGCTCGTCCTCTTCGCAGAGCGCGCTGATGGTCGGGAATTTCGCGGTGACGTCGAAGACACCGTCGCCGCGCACGGCGACCACGGCCGGGCCATTCGCCTGCGGCAGCCAGACGCGGCCGACAAGCGTTCCCCGCGTGCCGTCCTCGGGGAGAAGGTCCTTAACCGTCAATGTCGTCATGGGCGTGTCCTCGCTCTTTTCGGATCGGCCGCACTCGAATAGGCCGATCACGTTGGCGAAGACCAATAAACGTCTGGGACGGGAAGTCCAGAGCGGCAGCCTGCCGCGCTTCTATGCCTCCGCCCGCGCCTTTCGGGCCGCGATCTGCTGGAGCGCCCAGCGCGCATTCTTGCGCACGTCGGGATCGGCATCATCGGCGATGACGGCGAGGAACGCCTCGCCGTCGGGATGGGCGATCTCGCCGAGAGCCGCGGCCGCCTCCTTCCGCAAGTTCGCTTGCTCGTGATTGACGCAATTGCCGATCGGGCGCACCGCGCGCTCGATCTTCATTCGACCAAGACTGCGGATCGCCTTCAGCCGCACCTGCCAGAATTCGTCGCCGAGCGAAGCGACCAGTTGATCGGCGGCGATCGAACCGTTGACGTTGAGACCCAGCGTCTCCGCCGCCATCTCGCGCACCATCCAGTCCGAATCCTTCAGCGCACGCGTGATCGTCTCGGCCGCCGGCTTCAGCTGCGAGAAGGCGAGCGCGCTGACGGCAGCACGGCGCACATGCGCGTCGGGATCGTTGATCAGCGCGGTCAGCGCCGGAATTGATTCCTCCAGTTTGAGGAAACCGATCACACCGATCGCCTGGACGCGCACGGCGGCGTCCGTATCCTGGAGCGCCTCCAGCGCCGGCTTCAGCGTATCCTTGCAGCGCAGCTCCTTGAGCGCACGCAACGCGCCCATGCGCACGAAGGCGTGGGCATGCTTGACCAGCGGCAGGATGATGTCGGCGCAGGCTGGATCCTTGAACTCGGCCATGCTGTCGGCCGCGGCGGCGGCGACGATCCTTTCGGGATCGACCAGCAGCTTCACGAGCGCACTGGCGGCCTCCGGCCCGTCGAACTCGCCGAGCGCCATCGCCACCTGCTGGCGCACGCCGGCATCGGGATCGGCGACCATGCTGGCGAGATGGCCGACCGCTGCGGGATCGCCGGAATGGCCGAGCGCGATGATCGCGACGCGGCGCTCGGCGGGATCTGCGGCCTGCAAACGCTCGTCGGCGTCTTCGAGGTCGTCGTAGGATTCGAATGGGCTCGACATGATCACCTCAACAGATAAGGAATGTTGACGGTGACGGCGCCGGTCGGGCAATCCGCCTCGCAGGGCATGCAGTACCAGCATTCGTCATAGGCCATGTAGGCCTTGCCGGTCATGTCGCTGATGCGCAGCACGTCGAGCGGGCAGACGTCGACGCACACGGTGCAGCCCTTGTCGGCGATGCATTTGGCGTCGTCAACGACCACCGGAACCGATGTCTGATAGGAAGCGAGAGGCATCGTATGTCTCCTGTTACTCGTGCGGGGGGTCAGGCTGTCGCGCGAATGCGTTGCTTGTCGTAGAGATCCTTCTCGTCGTCGGCGATCGGCACGACGTAGGGCTCCACGGCACGCTTCTCGCTGGTCATCTTGTCGTTCTGCTTGGACAGCAGCGTGTGGCAGAACCAGTTCTCGTTGTCCTTCTCCGGGAAATCCGTGCGCCAATGATAGAGGCCCCAGCGACTTTCCTCGCGGTAGAGCGAGGCATGCACAGCCATGTCAGCGCAGTCCATGATTGATTGCACTTCGAGGGCGCGGAGCAGTTCATGCGCGTTGCGCGCGATCATGTGCTCCTGCATGTCCTCGCGTGCCTCGGCGAGGCGGCGCATTCCGAGCTCGTATTTGCGCGTGACTTTTGGCGGCTGGAGATAGTCGTTGACCAGGCGCCGGGTCTTGTACTCGATCTGGTTCGGCGGAATGCCATCCTCGCGCTTGGTCGGCGCCATCACGCGGTCGCGTTCCCTAGCGACATCGGCTGCATCGAACTCCGCAAAGTCGTGGTTCTCGGCAAACTCCATCGCGTCGATGCCGGCGACCGCCCCGTTGGTGAAGGCGCCCAGCATGTAGTTGTGCGGCACGCTCGCCATATCGCCCGCGGCATAAAGGCCGGGCACAGTGGTGCGCGCGTTGTCGTCGACGAACACGCCGGAGGCGCTGTGACCCGAGCAAAAACCGATCTCGGAGATGTGCATCTCGATCGACTCTTTGCGGTAGTCGATGCCGCGCCCCTGTTGGAACAGGCCGCGCGTCGGCCGCTCCACCTTGTGCAGCGTGGTTTCGATCTCCTCGATCGTGTTCGGATGCAGATGCTTGAGCTGGAGGAACACCGGACCCTTGCCCGACAGGAGTTCATTGTAGAACTCCAGCATCATCTGCCCCGACCAATAGTCGCATTCGATGAAGCGCGATCCCTCGTTGTTGGCGGTGAAGGCGCCGAAAGGACCGGCGACGTAGGCGCAGGCCGGGCCGTTATAATCCTTGATCAGCGGATTGATCTGGTAGCATTCGAGGTTCGCGAGCGCGGCGCCGGCATGATAGGCCATCGCATAACCGTCGCCGGAATTGGCGGCGTTCTCGTAAGTGCCGAACATGTAACCGGAGGTCGGAAGACCGAGGCGACCGGCTGCGCCCATGCAGAGGATCACGGACTTGGCTTTGATCACCAGGATTTCGGCCGTGCGGGTATTGACGCTGATCGCGCCGGCGATGCGACCATCCGCGGACTTCAGCAGCCGCGTTGCCATGTAGCGGTTGGAGATCAGGATGCGGGCGCGGCGAAGCTGGCGATACAACGCTTTCTTCACCGTCTCGCCGTTCGGCATCGGCAAAACATAGCTGCCGATATGATGCACTTTCTTGACGGCGTAATCGCCGTTCTCGTTCTTCAGGAAGCGAATGCCGAAGCTGTCGAGCTCCTCGACGATCTTGTAACAGTTCTGCGCGTATTTATAGACCGCCTTCTGATCGACGATGCCGTCATTGGCGATGGTGATTTCCTTGGTGTACTGCTCGGGCGTCGCGTAGCCGGGGATGACGGCGTTGTTCAAGCCGTCCATGCCCATCGAGATCGCGCCGGAGCGCTTGACGTTGGCCTTTTCGAGCAGGACGACATTGGCCTTCGGATTCTTCAGCTTCGCCTTGAGTGCCGCCATCGGGCCGGCGGTGCCGCCGCCGATCACGAGCACGTCGCAGGAAACCTCCGAAAGTCCGTCGACGATCTGATCTAGTGCCATCGCTTGCTCCTGGTCCGCCGATAGTCGGCGCCTTTGCGTCAGATTTGTTCAGGTGGCTTTCCGGCGATAGCAATTAGTTGTCGCCGGGCCGCGATTTGGCCTCAGCGCTCGACAAAGGCCTTTTCGATGACGAAATGGCCGGACTGGCTGTGATTGCCCTCAATGAAGCCGCGCGCGGAAAACATCGCCGGGAGCTCCTCCAGCATCGCGGGGCTGCCGCACAGCATGATGCGGTCGGTCGTAAGATCGAGACCCGACTGCCCGATATCGTCGAAGAGTTGATTCGAGGCGATCAGGTCGCTGATGCGGCCCCGATTCCTGAACGGCTCGCGGGTGACGGTCGGGTAGTAGACGAGCTTGTCGCGGATCAGCGGCCCGAAAAACTCGTGATCGCGCAGGCCTTCGACGAGGTGCTCGCCATAGGAGAGCTCGGAGACCTGGCGGCAGCCATGGGCGAGCACGATGGTCTCGTAGTTCTCGTAGACCTCGGGGTCCTTGATCAGGCTGGCGAACGGCGCAAGCCCCGTTCCGGTCGAGAGCAGCAACAAGCGCTTGCCGGGAATGAGATTGCCCGTGATCAGCGTGCCCGTCGCCTTGCGGCCGACCAGAATGATGTCGCCTTCCCTGATCTTCTGGAGCCGCGAGGTCAGCGGTCCGTCTTGTACCTTGATCGAGAAGAACTCGAGCGCCTCCTCGTGATTGGCGCTGGCCATGCTGTAGGCTCGCAGCAACGGCTTGCCCTCGACTTCCAGTCCGATCATCGCGAACTGGCCGTTCTGGAAGCGGAAGCCGGGATCGCGCGTCGCGGTGAAGCTGAACAGGGAATCGGTCCAGTGCCTGACCGACAAAACCGTTTCCTTCTGAAATGCGCTCATTGTCTCTCCTGACCTCGATTGCGCCCAAGGTTTCGGAGAGACGGGAATCGGGCAACGCCGAATTGAAATTCCCGGTCGATTAGTTTCACATTTCGTGGGCGGTGATCGAAGAGGAGGCAGCGAAGATCAGCACGCCGCGCCTGCGCCGGCAATTAGTTGCTATCGCGGTGGCGTCACGACGACATAGAGAGAGGTTAGAGATACGTCATGACCTTGGTGGCACCGACCGTGGCAGATTACGAAGCAAGCGCCGACCTCGCCACGCTCCGCGTTCGCACCGCTGGGGACGACGCGCTGGAATTGCCCGCGGAAACACTCCGCCTCTCCTGCAAATGCGCCCACTGCACCCGCGCCCGCTTCGACGGCCGCTTCCCAGAGCGGTTTCCGGGGATCGCGATCACTGAGATCGGCGATCTCGGTTATGGGCTGAACATCTCGTTTTCGGATGGGCACAACCGGGGGATTTACCCCAAGCCGTATCTGTTGAGCCTGGCGGGGCGGTAGGACGGCTTGATCGTTCCTCTTGCTCCGCTGTCATTCCCCGCGCAAGCGGGGAATCCAGTACGCCGTGGCCTATCGGTATCCCACTGACGCCTCTGGAATACTGGATCGCCCGGTCTTCGCCGGGCGATGACGGCGGAGTGAGGGGCACCGCCTCCCCACAAACGCGCTTCCGATCACCCCATCTGGCACGGACATTGCTCTCTTTAGAACGATTTCAACGTTCCGGAGGCAGACGATGTTGCAGGCGGCGAATGCGGTTCGGGGGGCTGGTCCCCCGGCAGTCCGGCCTGCCGGCAGTTCCTCGCTGCTACTCACCGAAAACCAGCAATGGATCGGCGGACCGCCGCCATTGATGGACAAGCTCAGCCAGCGCGAGCGGGAGCTGGTGCTGAAACAGGGCCGCCGGAAAGTGCTCAACCGCGGCCAGACGCTGTTCAGCCAAGGCGGCAAGCATGACGGCATCTGGCTGATCGAGAGCGGCCGTATCCGGGTGTTCTATACCTCTCCGCTCGGCCGCGAGATCACGCTGGCTTACTGGCATGTCGGCAATTTCGTCGGCGGGCCCGAAGTGTTCGAGGGCACCGTGCATCAATGGTCCGGCGTTGCATCCAGCAATTGCAGCGTGGTGCATCTGCCCGGAAAGGAGCTGCGGTCCCTTGCCGTAGAGATCCCGAACCTCGCGATCGGCCTGATCGAGGGCCTGACCTTCAAGGGCAAGTGCTATTCGGCGCTGGCCCAGATGCTGGGAACGCGCTCGATCATACAGCGCCTTGCGCATCTGTTGCTGCATCTCGTCGATCTCTACGGCGTCGAGGACGCCGACGGCCGGGTGATCGCAGCTGCCTTCACCCATGCCGATATCGCCCACATGGTCGGTGCCACCAGGCAATGGGTCACGATCAGCCTGAAGCGCATGCAGGAGAAGGGAATCGTGCTGACCAAGCGCTCGCAGATCGTGGTCTGCCGGCCCGACGTGCTGGAAGAGATGCGGGGGCATGTATCTGAGTAGGGCCGATGCCCAGGCAAGCGGCTTTATAGTGCAGGACTGCTCAAGGAGTATGCAATCAGCTTTTCCCGGCAACTAATCGACTGCGGCGGACATTCCGGATTTGCCCTGTCGGCGCCCTCACCCAATCATGGCAACCACAGCACATCCAACCGAATGAGGATGAGAATGGTCCGCCGTCTTTCCACGCACTCGATCACGATGTCGGTGACGTCGCTGGCGCTTCTCCTCGCGCAGCCGGCCTCGGCGGAAACCGTCACGCTCGGCATCGGAACGCAGGATACCACCACCAACACGGTGACCGCCGGCGTCGTCATCCGCCAGCTCCATCTCCTCGAAAAATATCTCCCGAAGGACGGCAAATACGCCAACATCAAGTTCGAGCTGGAGTGGCAGAACTTCACCTCCGGCCCACCCGTCACCAACGCGATGATGGCGAACAAGCTCCAGATCGGCATGATGGGCGACTATCCGCTGATCGTGAACGGCTTCACCTTCGACAGCAATCCGGAGAGCAAGAGCCGGCTGATCGGCATCGCCGCCTACAGCCTGTCCGGCTCAGGCAACGGCATCGTCGTTCACAAGGATTCGCCCTACTACGATCTCGCCGATCTCAAGGGCAAGCTCGTCAGCGTGCCGTTCGGCTCCGCCGCGCACGGCATGGTGCTGAAGGCGATGCAGGACCGCGGCTACACCTCCGATTTCTTCCAGCTCGTCAGCCAGAGCCCGGAGGTCGGCTCGACCAATCTCCAGGAGAAGAAGATCGACGCGCATGCCGACTTCGTCCCCTTCGCCGAGCTGCTGCCGTTCCGCGGCTTTGCGCGAAAGATCTTTGACGGCGTCGAGACCAATCTGCCGACCTTCCACGGCATTGTGGTCCGCACCGACTTCGCGGAGAAATATCCAGAGGTCGTCGTCGCATATTTCAAGGCTCTGATCGCCGCCAACCAGTGGCTGCGCGACGATCCCAAGCTTGCTGCCGAAAAAATCCAGGAATGGACCGGCATCAACAAGGAAGTCGTCTACATCTTCCTGGGGCCCGGCGGCAACATGACCACCGATCCCACCGTCAAGCCGGCCCTGATCGATGCCGCCACCGCCGACGTCAAGGTGCTGCAGAACCTCGGTCGCATGAAGGAGTTCGATCCCAAAAAATGGGTCGACGACAGCTACATCCGCAGGGCCTATGCCGAGATGAAGCTCGACTATGACGCGCAGCTCGCCAGCACCAAAAATTACGAGATCTCCGGCGAAGACGCTTTCTGCAAGAAACCGATCGCCGATCCGCGCAAGGCCGGCGAGATATGGGTCGACGATTCAGGCATTCTGCCCTTCGCGTCGGCCGCCTGCACGCTCGGCGCCTATGCCGACTTCAAGGCCATGGGCAAGAAGATCAACGTCGCCTACGTCTTCGATACCACCCGCGGCATCAAGCTGTTCGCCGACCAGGCCTTCTTCGCAGTCGGCAATGGCGAGGTTGCGCCGTTCCTGCTGAAGAAGGACGCCGAAGCCTACGCTGCGAAAATCAGCGGCAAGGTGCTCGGCTTCGACGATGCCGTGAAGGTGGCGGTCGGCGGAGGCAAGACGTGAGCAGTCCCGCCCTCCTCAGACATCCCGAGGACAGTATGCCGGCAAGTGCAATCGCGGAAACGACCTCCGTGCCCGCCACCACTCCACCCGCGGCACCGCCCTCGTTCGGCACGCTGGCGCTGCGCTGGTACCGCCTCAACCGGGGCGGGCTGCGCGCGACCGCGATCGGCATCATCTCGCTGCTCGCCTTTCTGCTGGTCTGGCATTTGCTGACGACCAATCGCGTCGTGTTCTTCGTGCGCTTCACCAACGTGCCCTCGCCGCTCGCGGTCTATGCCAGCTTTACCAAGGCGATCCACGATCCGAAATTCCTGCTGCACGTGCTCTTGAGCTGCCGTCGCATCTTCTTCGGCTTTTCGATCGCAGCGATCGTCGCCGTGCCGCTCGGTCTGATCATGGGCCGCTTCAAGCTTGTCCATGAGATCATCTTCCCCGTGGCGGAGGTGCTGCGGCCGATCCCGGCGATCGCCTGGGTGCCGATGGCGATCATGCTGTGGCCGACCAACGAGCAAAGCATCGTCTACATCACCTTCCTCGGATCGTTCTTCCCGATCCTGGTCAACACGCTGCACGGCATGTCGCTGGTCGATCCCGTGCTGGTGCGCGCCGCGCAATGTCTCGGCGCGCGGGAGCGCTGGATCTTCCGCGATGTGTATTTTCCGGCCTCGCTCCCGCACATCTTCACCGGCCTCACCGTGGGCATGGGCGTGGCATGGGTGTCGCTGATCGCCGCCGAGATGATCTCGGGGCAATACGGCATCGGTTACTTCACCTGGGAGGCCTATTCGCTGGTCCAGTATGCCGACATCGCACTCGGCATGATCGCGATCGGCGTGCTCGGCCTCGGATCGAGCATGTTGATCCGGGGGGCCGGACAATTGGTAATGCCGTGGAGATCAAGATGAGCGAGATCGTCGTCAAAGCACCGCAAGGCCATATCGAGGTCAGGAACTTCTCCCTCAGCTACGATAGCATCGAGGGGCCGGTCGAAGCGGTCACCGACACCCAGATCCATGTGAAGCCTGGCGAGTTCGTCT
Source organism: Bradyrhizobium sp. LM2.9 (assembly GCF_054056555.1). Lineage (NCBI taxonomy): Bacteria > Pseudomonadati > Pseudomonadota > Alphaproteobacteria > Hyphomicrobiales > Nitrobacteraceae > Bradyrhizobium > Bradyrhizobium sp. LM2.9. The sequence continues at coordinate 1,012,881 of NZ_JBSRYJ010000002.1, read as the reverse complement.
CGATCGTCGGGCCCTCCGGTTGTGGAAAGTCGACGCTGCTCAACGCGGTCGCGGGCTTCCTCAAGCCGACCACGGGCATCGTCACCGTCGACGGCGAGAAGGTGAACGGCCCCAGCGCCGAGCGCGGCATGGTGTTCCAGCAATATTCGCTGTTTCCCTGGAAAACCGTACGGGAGAATGTCGAGTTCGGCCTGAAGATGCGCGGCATGCCGCGTTCGCAGCGCGAGCGCGCCGCGCGGACGTTACTGGGGCTTGCGGGCCTCGAAGCCTTCGAGAAGCATTATCCGGAAAAGCTTTCCGGCGGAATGAAGCAGCGTGTCGGCATTGTCCGCGCGCTCGCGACGGGACCAAAGGTGCTGCTGCTGGACGAGCCCTTCGGCGCGCTCGACGCGCAGACGCGCGTCATCATGCAGCAAATCCTCACCAACATGTGGCAGCGGCTGAAGATCTCGGTGTTGTTCGTCACCCACGATATCGACGAGGCGATATTTCTGTCCGACCGCGTCTATTGCATGACCGCGCGCCCCGGCTCGATCAAGGCGGAGATTCCGATTCCGCTGGAGCGGCCGCGGCAGCAGTCGATGATGATGTCGTCGGAATTCCTGGCGCTACGCCGCGGGCTGATGTCGCTGATCCGCGAGGAAAGCATCAAGGCTATGGGCGGGGAGCTCAACGACATGGGCATGCAGGGGCTGAACATCGAGCTGCACGGGCATTCGCTCGCGGATGTGATTTAGCTCTTCGACACTCGCGAGCAGCCTTCCCTTCTCACCTTGCGGGAGAAGGTGGCGCGAAGCGCCGGATGAGGGGTTCTATCGGCGCGTTCGAAACGAGAGAGAGGCGTTTGCAGATACAGACCCCTCATCCGCCTTGCCTTCGGCAAGGCACCTTCTCCGCAAGGGGAGAAGGAAGAGGAATTCGCGATCGCGGCTCAATCTCACTTGAACCAGTGCACCAGCGCGATGCTGATGCCGAGCAGCAGCATCAGTGACAACGTCACGGCCGCCGTCACCCGCCCGCCGACGTTCGCCAGTACGCGCACATCGACGCCGAGACCGAGGGCCGCCATCGACACCACCGTGAGAAAGCTGGTGATCTTCGTCACCGGACCGACCACCGTGCCCGGCACGATCTCCAGCGAGCGCAATGTCGCCAGCGCAAGGAAGCCGAGAATGAACCACGGGACCAGGCGGAAGAAGCCGACATTGGTCTTCTTGGCGTCGCTCTGCCAGCGCGAGGCCGTCAGCGAGAGGCCGACAACGACCGGTCCGAGCATCAGGACGCGCATCAGTTTCACGAGCGTGCCGATCTGCGTCGAGACGAGCCCAGCCGGCACCGTCGCGGCCAGCACCTGCGGCACGGCATAGACGGTCAGGCCTGCGAGGATGCCGTATTGCGTGGCCGACAGCTGCAGCAGCGGAATCAGCAGCGGCAGGCCGAGCACCATCATCACGCCGAGGATCGCGGTGAAGGAGATCGAGGATGCGATCTCGTCATTGTTGGCGCCGATGATCGGCGCCACCGCTGCAATCGCTGAATTGCCGCAGATGGAGTTACCGCAGGCGATCAGGATCGAGAGCCGCGTCGAGAGACCGAGCAGGCGGCTGATGCCGAAGGAGACGCTGAGCGCGACCACGACGACCGCTGCGATCGATGCCAACAGCGCGACGCCGGACGCTGCGATGGCTGCAAAGCTGATCGAGGCCCCCAGCAGCATCACAGCGACTTCGAGCAGCTGCTTGGCGCTGAATGCGATGCCCGCCTGCCAGCGCGGCGCGGGCTTCCAAAAACTGCGCAGCGCCATCCCAAGCAGAATCGCCATCACCAGCGCTTCGACATAGGGATGCTCGAACACGCCCAACTCGGCCCGCTCCAGCAGGGCCGAGAGACCGGCCACGACGATGCAGAGAAGGATACCCGGAAGCAGCGCGACGATACGGCCAATGGCCGTAGACGGCTTGGCGTCGGCTGGGCTGGATGCTTGATTCTGCGACACAAATCTCTCCCCGAGGAGAAGGATTTATACGCAGCGCCGCTTCGTTGGGGAATAAGTTTTCGACATATCAGGGCCGAGGGAAAGTTCTGTCCTCAGCCTGGAATAGACGGCTCAGAAGATCAGGCCAGCCTTAGAAGAACAGGTTCTTGGCCAGCGAGGCAACACGGCTGAAGCCGTCATAGACGCCGGGCTCGAAGAAGGCCGCACGCGCGAGCACGATGCCGGCGACCAGCGACCAGAACAGGCCGGTGCCAACCCGCAGGAGCAGCTTTGACCCGCGCGAGCGCGGCTGGGTGTCCGTTGCGGACACCAACTGCTCGCCGAAAGGTTCAAATCCAGAGCGTTCCATAGCCGTCGATCCATCGATTTCTGAAGGAAATGTCGTCGTTTCGGCCCGAAACAGCAATGGAAGCGATTGGCTTTTTCGTGCCTCGGAGGGGAAACTCCTTCCGCCGGAGCGACGCGGGGCAATGGTTTTCTTCTTCCGGCCTATCTGGGCACCGGCGCACCGGCTACAACGCCAGATAGCGGCGGCGGATCGACTCGTTGGCCTTCAGTTCGTCGATCCCGGCGGCATAGACGATCTGACCCTTGTCGATGACGGTGGCATGGCTCGCCAGCCCCAGGCAGAAATGCATGTTCTGCTCGGCGATCAGCACGGTCGAACCGATCTTACGGAGTTGCCGCAACAACTCGCCGATCCGCTGCACGATGATCGGCGCGAGACCCTCGCTCGGCTCGTCGAGCAGCAACAGCGCTGGATTCCCCATCAGCGTGCGCGCGATGGCGAGCATCTGCTGCTCGCCGCCTGACAGGCGTCCGGCGATACGGTGGCGCAACGGCTCCAGCAGCGGGAAGACGTCGTAGATGCGCTTGATCGGCCATTCGTCCTGGCCCTCAGGCCCGCGCTTCCTGCCGATGACGAGATTGTCCTCGACCGTGTGCTCCGGGAAAATCTGGCGGTCCTCCGGCACGAAACCGAGGCCGGCGCGCGCGATATGGTGCGGCTTGCGGCCGGAGATCACCGCTCCGCGCAGGCTGATTTGGCCCCGTCGCGGCGGCGCCAAACCCATGATCGCCTTCATGGTCGTGGATTTGCCCGCGCCGTTGCGCCCGAGCAGCGCCATGGTCTCGCCCTGCCGCACCGCGAGGGCGACGCCGAACAGGATCTGGCTGGTGCCGTAGTAGACGTCGAGATCGGCGACTTCGATGACGGCAGCACTCATGCGGCGGCCCCCGCATGCTCGGTGCCGAGATAGGCCTCGATCACCGCGCTGTTGTTGCGAATCTCGTCGGGCGTGCCGGTCGCGAGGATGCGGCCGTAGCAGAGCACTACGATTTTCGGTGCAATCTTGAATACGATGTCCATGTCGTGCTCGATGAAGACGACGGTGATCTTTTGCGTTTCCCAGAGCTCGCGCACCTTGTCGATCATGCGCCAGCGCTCCTCCGGGCCCATGCCGGCGGTCGGCTCATCGAGCAGCAGTACCTTCGGCTCGAGCACCAGGGCGAGTGCGATGTCGAGCAGCTTCTGGTCGCCATGCGACAGCGTCGCCGCCGTGCGATTGCGTTTGCCGGCGAGCCCCAGCAGTTCCATCACATGCTCGGCCCGGTCACGGGTCTCGGGTAACGGAAAACGTTTGTGCAGGACCGCCGAGGAGCGCTGGTCGGCGCTGACGGCGGCGAGCATGGTCTCCTGCACCGTCAGCGATTTGAAGATGCTCGCGACCTGGAAGGCGCGGCCGATGCCGTGTCGCACGATCTCCGGCGGCGAGCGGCCGGCGAGATCGACGCCGTCGAGCAGAACGTGGCCGGAATCCGGCCTCAGCGCGCCGGTGATCAAATTGAAGAAGGTGCTCTTGCCCGCACCGTTCGGGCCGATCACGGCCGTGAGCGAGCCGTCGGGAAAGTCGAGAGAGACGTCGTTGGTCGCCTTCACGCCGCCAAAGGACTTTGCGAGCTTGCGGATCTCGAGCATGGCTAGCGCCCCTCGCCCGCATTGCGCCGGTGCGAAAACCATTCGGCGACGAAATCGAGCAAACCTTTGCGCAAGCCCAGCGCGAAGAACAGGATGACCACGCCGAGCACAATGCCGTGGTACTCGGTGAAGCGCGTCACGGTGTCGTTGAGCAGCAGCAATAGCACGGTGCCGACCATCGGTCCGAGGAAGGTCGAGACGCCGCCGAGCATGTTGATGAAGATGCCCTCGCCGGAGATCGTCCAATAGGCGAATTCGGGATAGGCGCCGGAGACGAACAGCGCCATCACCATGCCGCCCATCGCCGCGAACAGCGCCGCGAGCACGAACACGGTGAGTTTTGCGCGCCAGACGTCGATGCCGAGGAAGCTCGCGCGCGCAGCGTTGTCGCGGATCATGCGCAGCGTGTAGCCGAACGGCGATTGCGCGATCTGGCGCATTGCCAGCAGGCCAAGGATGAGAAGCGCACAGCTCGCGACGTAGAGATGGACGTGATTGGCGAGATTGATGCCGAGGAATGCGGGCCGCGGAATGCCACCTCGCAGGCCCTGGTCGCCGCCGGTGAAGGAGGCCCATGACAAAATGGTGGAATGGATCAGCATCTGGAAGGCGAGCGTGACGAAGGCGAAATAGATATCCTTCAGCCGCACGCAGATCGCACCGATGACGGCGGCGATCACCGCGGTGATCGCGAGCGTCGCGACGAAGGCGACCGGAATGGGCACGCCGAGCTTCTGCATGATGAGGCCAAAACTGTAGGCGCCTAAGCCGAAGAACATGCCGTGGCCGAATGAAGTTAGGCCGGTATAGCCGACCAGCAGGTTGAGCGAGGTCGCGAACAGGCCGTAGGCGGAGCAGCGAATGACGAAATCGAGCAGCGCCTTGCTGCCGGTGAACAGCGGCAGGCTCGCCAGCACGGCGAAGGCGATCAGCGCGATCAGGACATCGCGATAGCGTTGCAGCACCGCGCCGTTGCGCGCCGGCACTAGCGTCCGCGCGCGCCCGGCCTCCAGCTCGGTCATGCCGCCTCCTTGCCGAACAGGCCGGTGGGCTTGGAAACCAGCACGATCACCATGAACAGATACATCAGGCCTTCCGTGAACAGGGGAAAGCCGAGCGAGCCGAACGAGCGGATCAGGCCGAGCAGCAGCGCACCGACCAGCGCGCCCACAATCGAGCCCATGCCGCCGATCACGGTGACGATGAAGGATTCGATCAGCACCGAGAATCCCATGCCGGGCGTGAGCGATCGCACCGGCGCGGCGAGCGCGCCGGCGAGGCCGGCAAGCCCGCCGCCGAGCGCGAACACGCCGCCATAGATCAGGCCGGTATTGATGCCGAGCGCGGAGACCATGCCGGGATTATGCGCCGCGGCACGGATCACCTTGCCGATGCGGCTGCGCGAGAGCCCAATCCCGAGCACGATCGCCGCGACCAGCGCCACGCCGATCAGCAGCAGATAATAAGGCGGCACCACGCCACCTGCGATGAACAGCGGCATCACCTGGAACGCCGCGGGCATGCCCATCGACTTGAATTCCGGACCCCAGATCAACCGCACCACATCGTCGAAGATCAGGACGAAGGCGTAGCAGACCAGCAGCTGCATCAGCACGTCGGCGCCGTAGACGCGGCTCATGAAGACGCGCTCGAAGATCAAGCCAAGGACCGCGGTGCCGGCTGCACCGGCAATCATCGCGAGCGCGAAGCTGCCGGTGAACTGATAGGCGGTCATCGCGAAATAGGCGCCGAACATGTAGAAGGCGCCGTGGCTGAAATTGACGATCTTGAGCACGCCAAAAATCAGTGTCAGCCCAACCGCGACCAGGAACAGCAGCATGCCGATGATGAGGCCGCTGGTGGTTTGCGTCACCAGGCAGGCGGAGCTGGAGAGGCAGCCGGCGAGCGCGTCGAGATCCACGGGAGCACTTTCATTGCGGCGCGCCTGATACGGCGCGGAGAACCAAACGAAACAGGCGGAGACGGTCACCCATCTCCGCCGCGTCTCAGGTCAGGTGTAGCCCTTGCTCTTCTTCCACTCGGCTTCGAGCTCGAAGATGGTCTTCCAGTCGCCGGCCTTGACCTCGGGGACATAGGGCTCCTGCGGGATCGTGGTGCCCCAGCCGATGGCGTAGCCGACCAGCGTGTGGTCGTCGCCGCGCATGGTCACGGTGCCGTCGGCGCCGAACGGGCACTTGATGGTGAGACCCTTCAAGACTTCCGCGATCTTCTTGCCGTCGGTCGAGTTGGCCTTCTTCGCGGCTTCGCTAAGGAACATCACCGCGGTCGCGTTCTGCCATGACCAGTTGGTCGGATACTCGTTGTACTTGGCCTTGTAGGCATCGCCCCAGGCGGCGTTTTCCGGCGTGGTCGGGAACGACTTGATGTAGCGATTGCCGGAGTGGATGCCCTTCGGCAGGTTCTTCACCACGGTGAGCGCGGTGTAGTCGGCCATGTTGACCGCGAACACCTCCATCTGGCCGAACATCGCGTAGATATTGGCCTGGTCGATATAGGAGGTGAGATCGCCGCCCCATAGACAAGAGTACAGCGCCTGCGGCTTGGCCTGCAAAATCTTGGTCACCACTTCGGTGTAGTCGGGCTGGAACAGCTTTGGCCAGGACTCGCTGATGATTTCGACGTCGGGCGCGAAGCGCTTCAGGTACAGAGTGAACTCGCCGGTGGTGTCGCGGCCATAGGCATAGTCGGGCGAGCAGGTCGCCCATTTCTTCAGGCCCTTGGCCTTGGAGATCGACGCGGCGTAGCTGCCGCCGACGATGGAATCGTGGATGCCCTGGCGCACGCAGCGGAACGCGTTCGGGATGTGCTGCTTCGGGTCGGCCGTCAGCGACGACGCTTCCGAGCAGGTGTGGACGCAGAGCACGCCGAGATCGCGCGCCACTTCGTGGACCGCGAACGATCCCGGACGAGGCCTCGCCGTCGATCAGCCATTCGCAGCCGTCGGTGTTGACGAGTTCGCGCGCGACGCGTGCAGCTTCCTGCGGCTGGCCCTTGGAGTCGCGGATCACCATCTCGATCTGCCGGCCGGCGAGCCCGCCGGCTGCGTTGACCTTATCGACCTCGAGCATCACCGCGTTGCGCGACGACGTGCCGAGCTGCGCGACCCGGCCCGACAGGATCGTCGGCATGCCGATCTTGATGGTCTTGGCTTGCGCACGCGCCACCCACGGCGCGGCAACACTGATCGCACCGGCGCCCATCAGCGCCAATGTTGAACGGCGGCTGATGCCCGGCGTGCGGGTTCTCGTCATTTTCCCCTCCCTCTGTCGGGTCGGCGTGTCCTGATCCCTGCCGGAGATCGTCTCGTCTCCGTGTGTCGAAGGATTTCAGAGGGAGGGGGTGACGTCAAGCCAAAGATGAATTATGAGTCATAATTCATCGAAGAGGAAACGGCCCCGGAAATCGGCCCAAAATCCGCGCAATGATCAACCTGTCGAGCTTCATCGCCTTTCATGCCCGGCGCACGCCGGACCGGCCTGCGCTGAAATATCGCGGCGAGGAGATTTCCTACGCGGACTTCGACGCGCGCGTCGGGAAGGTCGCTGGCTGGCTCGCGGCACGAGGCATCGGCGCCGGCGATATCGTGGCCGTGCTGATGAAGAACAGCGCGGCATTCCTGGAGTTGGTCTTTGCCACCAGCCATCTCGGCGCGGTGTTTTTGCCGATCAACTTCCGCCTCTCGCGCGACGAGGTCGGCTACATCGCCGGCAATGCCGGCGCGCGGCTGCTGATTGCCGACGAAGAGCTGGCTGCGAACGCAGCTGGTGCAACCTTAGTCGTACTCGACGAGGCCGCGCAGCAGAGCGTGATGCGCCTCGCGAGCGAAGCGCCGCCCGCCCCGATGCACGTCCGCCAGCCGTCAGATCTGATGCGGCTGATGTACACCTCGGGCACCACCGACCGTCCCAAGGGCGTGATGATCAGTTACGACAATTTCTACTGGAAGTCCGCCGACCAGACGATCGCGCTGTCCTTGAGCGCGGAGACGCGGCTCCTGATCGTCGGCCCGCTCTATCACGTCGGCGCGCTCGATTTGCCCGGCATCGCCGTGCTCTGGCATGGCGGCTTCATCATGATTGAACGCAACTTCGAGCCGGAAAGCGCGCTTGCCGCGATCGCGGAGGACAAGCTCAACGCCGCCTGGTTCGCGCCTGTGATGACCACTGCGATGCTCACCTGCCCCACCCGTGAGCGCTACGATGTGTCGAGCCTGAAATGGGCGATCGGCGGCGGCGAGAAGACGCCGGAGCTGCGCATCCGCGCCTTCGCGGAGTTCTTCCGCAATGCGCGCTACATCGACGCCTACGGCCTGACCGAAACCGTGGGCGGCGACACCTTTATGGACGCAGGCCGGGAAATCGAGAAGATCGGCTCCACGGGGCGCGCCATTGCTCATGTCGAGATCGAGATCCGCGATGAGGATGGCAGGACGCTGCCGCCGAACGTGAACGGCGAGATCTGCCTGCGCGGGCCAAAAATCACGCGCGGCTATTGGAAGGATCCGGAGAAGACGGCGGCCGGCTTCTTCGGCGACTGGTTCCGCAGCGGCGACGTCGGTTATCTCGACGACGATGGCTTTCTGTATCTGACCGACCGCAAGAAGGACATGATCATCTCCGGCGGCGAGAACATCGCCTCCTCCGAGGTCGAGCGCGTCATCTACGATTTGCCTGAGGTGCGCGAGGTCGCGGTGATCGGCCTGCGCGATGCGCGCTGGGGCGAGCGGCCGGTCGCCATCGTCGTGCTGGCTGACGGCGCGAGCCTCGAACTCCCTGCCCTCACCGAGCACTGCCGCACGCGGCTGGCGAGCTTCAAGGTGCCGAAACAGCTCATCATCCGCGGCAGCCTGCCCCGCAACCCGTCCGGAAAGATTCTCAAGCGCGTGCTGCGCGCCGAACTGGAGACCGTGGCATGACGCAAGGCCCCGCCACCGAGAAAATCACAAAACTCAACCGCGTCGAGCGCAACGCCTGGACCAAGCAGAAGATATTCGAGGCCGCCACAAAGGTCGTCGGCAAGCATGGCTATGCCGAGGCCTCCGTCGCGCGCATCACCGAGCAGGCCGGCGTCGCGCAAGGCACCTTCTACAATCATTTCGAGAACCGTCAGGAGTTGCTCGACCAGCTGCTGCCGAAGATCGGCCTCGACATGGTCGAGTTCATCCGCGCCCGCACCGGCACAGCGGATGCGGCACGGCAGGAGATCGAGCGTTTCTCAGCATTCTTCGACTTCATCCGCGAAGTGCCGGAATTTTTGCGCATTCTCAACGAGGCCGAGTTCTTCGCACCTCCCGGTTACCAGAAGCATCTCGACAACATCTCGGTCGCCTATGTCCGCATTTTGCGTCGCGCGCGACGCTCAGGCGCCATCGAGAATTACAGCGACGAGGAGTTCGAGGCCATCGTCCACATGCTGATGGGCTCGCGTGGCTATCTCAGCCGGCGCTACTCCTATTCCGCCGATGGCGTCACCGCCGTACCCGAGCACGTCATCTCCGCCTATCGCAAGCTGATGACGCGCGGCCTCTTCATTGCATCCGGAGATCAGGACACGCCATGAACATCGAATCTCCGCACAAGGCGCTCGACCTCACCTCGACGATTGAAGAAGGCGACGTCCGCTGCCTGCTGATGGTGCTCGTGCATATGACCGGCGACGAGCGCTGGCTGGAGCCGCCCTATCTGCCCAAGCGCGACATCCGCCTCATCCCCGATCCCGAGGCCGGCGTGCCCAGAGAAGTCCAGGACGAAATCCGCGCCGCGGTCGTCAAGCTCTTTGCCGATGGCCCACCCAAGCCTGTCATCACCGATCCCGGCGATGAACTGCTGCTCAAGATGATGCGCGCCTGTCTCGGCGAGAATGTCTCGCCGGAATACGCACCCCTGATGCGCGAGGAGATGGGTTTTGTGCCGCGCGAGGCGCGATGGGCCAAGCGCCCTTCAGACGAAAAACTGGCCGAGCAGCATGTGCTGATCGTCGGTGCCGGCGTCTGTGCCATCGCGCTCGGCGTAGCGCTCGGCCATCTCGGCATTCCTTACACCATCGTCGAGAAAAACGAGGAGCTCGGCGGCACCTGGTGGATCAATCGCTATCCCGGCTGCGGTGTCGACACGCCGAACCACTCCTATTCCTACTCCTTCGGCTCGGGCAATGCATGGACCCGTTACTTCTGCCAGCGCGAGGAGCTGCACGGATATCTGCTCAAGGTCGCGGACGAATATGGCATCCGCAAGCATCTGCGCGTCAACACCGAGCTGACGTCGTCGCGCTGGGACGAAGGCAAGCGTCGCTGGATCTCGACCCTCAGGACTGAGAATGGCGCCGAAACCTTCGAATCCACTGCGCTGGTGAGTGCGATCGGCCAGCTCAACGATCCCTCACGCGCCCGTTTCGAGGGCGAGGAAGACTTCAAGGGAACGATCCTGCATTCCGCGCTGTGGTCCAGCGATACCAACATCGACGGCAAGCATGTCACCGTGATCGGTACCGGCGCGACATCGATGCAGCTCGTGCCGGCGATTGCCGGCCGCGTTGCCTCGGTCACCGTCTACCAGCGCAGTGCGCAATGGGCGCGGCCGGTGCAGGGCTATGCCGATCCGATCAGCGAAGGCGCGCGCTGGCTGCTCGCGCATCTGCCGTTCTATGTGCAATGGTACCGCTTCAACATGTTCTGGCGTTACGGCGACGGTCTGCTGCCGTTCCTGCGCAAGGACCCGGCCTGGCCGCATCCTGAGCGCGCCGTCAACAAGGGCAACGACCGGCACCGCCAGGAGCTGACCGACTTCATCCGATCGGAATTGAAGGACCGGCCGGACCTGATCGAAAAATGCGTCCCGACCTATCCGCCCTATGGCAAGCGCATCCTGCTCGACAACAACTGGTTCAAGACCTTGACGCGGACCGAACGTGGAGCTTGTCACCGACGCGATCGATCATTTCGACCAGGGCGGCATCGTCACCGCGGACGGCAAGCATCGCCCCGCCGACGTCATCGTGGTCGCGACCGGCTTCAAGGTCACGGAGATGGCCGCGCGCCTCAACATCAGCGGCCGCAACGGCAAGGATTTGCGCGAGGCCTGGGGCAACGACAATCCGACCGCGTTTCTCGGCCTCACGGTGCCCGATTTCCCAAACTTCTTCTGCATGCTGGGCCCGAATTCCGGTCCCGCGCATGGCGGCAGCGTCATCTTCCAGTCGGAATGTCAGAGCCGCTACATCTCCGCCTGCCTCGCCGACATGATCGAGCACGACGTCGCAGCGATCGACGTCCGCAAGGACGTGCTGGACGACTACGTCCGGAAGGTCGATGCCGAGCACGAGACGATGATCTGGACTCATCCCGGCATGAACACCTACTATCGCAATTCGAGCGGCCGCGTGTTTTCCGCAATGCCCTGGCGCTTCGTCGACTACTGGCGCATGACGCATGATCCTGATCTGCGGCAGTACAGACTGACGAAGGCGTGAGCTTAAGGGAGGGAGTTGGCTATGCCGAAGCCACGCGTGCGCGTCTACACCGATTACAAGAGCCCCTACGCGTTCGTGGCCAACAAGCGTCTGTTCGAGCTTGAGGAGACGCACGGCGTCGAGCTCGAATGGCGGCCCTACACGCTGCGCGTCGCCGAATTCATGGGAACGGTCGAAGAGCGCACGCCGCATTTCTGGCGCAAGGTGCGCTACGCCTATATGGACGCGCGGCGCTATGCCAATGCGCAAGGGCTTGTCATGAAAGGGCCCCGACGGATTTACGACGCTTTCCATTCCAGCGTCGGCATGCTGTTCGCACAGGCGCACGGCTTCTTCCGTCCGTATCACGACACGGTGTTTCGCCGTTTCTGGAGCCATGAACTCGAAATCGACGACCTCGCCGCAATCACTGACGTCATCAGATCGTGCGGCGGCTCGGCGAGCGAATTCGAAGCCTACGTCCACGGCTCCGCGCGCGCCGAGCATGACCGCATCATCGACGAGGCCGAGGCGCTCGGCGTGTTTGGCGTTCCAACCATGGTGTTCAACGGCGAGCTGTTTTGGGGCGGCGACCGCATCGACATGCTGATCGAACGCATCGAGAAGCCCGAGACGATCGAAGCCGCGCTCGGCAGCCGCCATCGCAAGCCGGTATGAGCAGCAACGCTACGCCGCCAGTCCGCTCTCCACCGGAGCAAACTCCAGCCCGAGGCTTTCCGCCACGGCCTTGTTGGTGATGCGGCCGCGATACACATTCAGTCCGTTGCGCAGATGTGGATTTTCCAGCACCGCGGCAAAGCCCTTGTTCGCAAGCATCAAGCCGAACGGTAGCGTCGCGTTGTTGAGCGCGTGGCTTGACGTCACCGGCACCGCGCCGGGCATGTTGGCGACGCAATAATGCACGATGCCGTCGACCACATAAGTTGGTTCTGCATGTGTCGTCGGGTGCGAGGTCTCGAAGCAGCCACCCTGATCGATCGCGACGTCGACCAGCACGGCGCCCGGCCGCATCGATGTCAGCATCGCACGCGTGACGAGCTTTGGTGCGCTGGCGCCCGGCAGCAGCACCGCGCCGATCACGACGTCCGCGGCGAACACCTCCTCCTCGACCGACTCGATGGTCGAGAACCGGGTGCGCACGCGGCCGGCAAAGAGATCGTCAAGTTCGCGCAACCGTGGAATCGAGCGGTCGATCACCGTGACCTCGGCACCGAGCCCTGCGGCCATGCGCGCAGCCTGCGTTCCCACCACCCCGCCGCCGAGCACGACGACCCTTGCCGGCTGCACGCCGGGAACACCGCCCAGCAGCAGCCCGCGGCCGCCGGCCGAGCTTTTGAGCGCGGCGCCGGCAGCCTCTATGGCAAGGCGGCCGGCGACTTCGCTCATCGGCGCAAGCAGGGGGAGGTGACCGGCCGCGTCGGTGACGGTTTCATAGGCGATCGCAGTACAGCCGGAGGCGAGCAAACCTTTGGCTTGTTCGGGATCCGGCGCGAGATGGAGGTAAGCAAACAGGATCTGGCTTTCGCGAAGCTGGGCCCATTCGCTCTTCTGCGGCTCCTTCACCTTCACGATCATGTCGGAGTTCGCGAAGATGTCGCGCGCGCTCTCGGCAATGATGGCCCCTGCCCGCCGATAAACCTCGTCAGGCGCGCCGATGCCGCCGCCCGCGCCGGTCTCGACCGTCACCTGGTGCCCGGCGGCGATATATTCGCGGACCACACCCGGGGTGAGCCCGACGCGATATTCCTGCACCTTGATCTCCTTGGGCACACCGACACGCATCCTGGGCTCCTTTTGATTCACCTCCTGATCGTAGCGACGGGGCCGGTTTGGTTTCGTGCAAATATCCGCTAGCTTTGGCCTCCCCGCGCCGATTTCCGGCGCTCAAACGCCCTTTCACGCTGGAAACGAAACCTTGGCCCTCGACCGGAAAGATCTCGCCATCCTCGCGGAACTCACGACCAATGCGCGGGCCAGCCACACCGAGCTCGCCAACAAAGTCGGCATGTCCAGCACGGCGCTGGCACGGCGGCAGAAGGCGCTGGAGGACGACGGCTACATCCAGGCCTATCAGGCCGCGCTCGACCTCGCGCAATTCGGCCTCACCACCACGGTGCTGGTCCGTATCGCGCTGGAAAGCCAGAGCGACGAGGCGTTGAAGGCGTTCGAGGCGGAGGTGGTGAAATGCCCCTCCGTGGTGCGCTGCTTCCTGATGTCGGGGACCGACGACTACATCCTGATCGTGCTCGCCCGCGACATCCAGGATTTCGAACGCATCCACCGCACCGAGTTGTCGCGCCTGCCGCGCGTCGCCCGGGTACAATCGAGCTTCGCACTGCGCGAGGTCGTCAACCGCGCCGTGCCGAATGTGGTGTTCGGGGAAGCAAAGCGCTGACTGCGGCCTCTCGGAAAGGCGAACTGCCGCCAAGGAACCAACCGGCCGGTGGTCCGTTGGGCGCTATTGGCCGGCGGAGGCGTCCCCCGCGTCAACACGACTGACGTCCGGCATCGTCGCCGTCGCAGGGAGCAGGACATGGGCGATCTCACGCATCAGATTCCCGAACGCATTCCGATCCATCTTGTCGTCAACGGCGTCAGTCACACGCTTGATCTCGTGCCCTGGACCACGTTGCTCGACGCCTTGCGGGACCATCTTGCGTTGAGCGGCACCAAGAAGGGGTGCGACCATGGTCAGTGCGGCGCCTGCACGGTGCTGGTGGACGGCCGGCGCGTCAATTCCTGCCTCACGCTCGCCGTCATGAATGACGGCGCGGAGATCACGACGGTCGAAGGTCTTGCCAAGGACGGTACGCTGCATCCCCTGCAACAGGCTTTCATCGACCATGACGCCTTCCAGTGCGGCTATTGCACGCCGGGACAGATCTGTTCGGCGGCCGGACTGCTCGTCGAAGGCCGTGCCCGGGATGCCGACGAGATCCGGGAGCTGATGAGCGGAAACCTCTGCCGCTGCGGCGCCTATCCGAACATCCTCGCCGCCATCCAACAGGCAATGGGCCAGCCATGAACAACTTCCAGTATGCCCGAGCCACGGACGTTACCGACGCGATCCGCCTGCTCGCCGCCGATCCCGGCGCCAAACTGATTGCCGGCGGCACCAATCTGATCGACCTGATGAAAGAGAATGTCGAGCGCCCCTCCCGGCTGATCGACATTTCCCGCCTGCCGCTCCGCAAGGTCGAGGAGACGGCGGACGGATCCTTGCGCATTGGCGCCCTGGTGCCGAACTCGGACCTCGCCTACCACCCGCTGATCGAGCAGCGCTATCCTCTGCTCGCCAGCGCCATCCTGGCCGGTGCCTCGGCGCAACTGCGCAACATGGCGTCGGTCGGAGGCAATCTGATGCAGCGAACGCGCTGTGCTTACTTCTATGACACGGCAACGCCCTGCAACAAGCGACGTCCCAGCAGCGGCTGCTCGGCAATGGACGGCCTCAACCGCAACCATGCGATTCTGGGTACGAGCGCCTCCTGCATCGCGACCAACCCGTCCGACATGAGCGTGGCGCTGGCTGCGCTTGGGGCGCTGGTGCACATCGCAGGCCGCTCCGGCGAGCGCACCATCGCGCTGACCGATTTCCACCGGCTTCCCGGCGACACGCCTCATGTCGATACCAATCTCGGCACCAGCGAGATCATCACGGCGATCGAGATCCCGGCCTGCGGCTTTGCTCAAAACTACAGCTATCTCAAAGTTCGCGATCGGATGTCCTATGCTTTTGCTCTGGTCTCGGTCGCCGCCGCGCTCGAACTGGAAGGCAACGCGATCAGCGGGGCACGGATGGCGCTCGGCGGCGTGGCTCACAAGCCCTGGCGCAGCCTCGAAGCCGAAGCGGCGTTGCGCGGCCAGGCCGCGACGCCCGATCATTTCTCGCGCGCCGCGGATCTCTTGCTCCAGGGAGCTACGACCCGCTCACATAACGGCTTCAAGGTCGAGCTCGCGCGCCGCGCCATCGTGCGGACGCTGACGCAGGCGGCGAATGCCACACCGCAATCCCAGGCCCACAAGAAGATCGCGTGAGGGACCGATGAACACCTATATCGGAACGCCAACGTCGCGTGTCGACGGCCGGGCCAAAGTCACCGGGGCCGCCAAATACGCCGGCGAATTCCCGGCCGACGGACTCCTCCATGGCTTCGTCGTCGAGGCCACCATTCCATGCGGCCGCATTGCCCGCCTCGACACCAGTACGGCGCTGCAGGTCAAGGGCGTGCTCGACGTGTTTACGCATGCGAACCGTCCGCCGCTCGCCGACAAGGACGAGGCGTGGAGGGACGAGGTTGCACCGGAGGGTTCGCCTTTCCGTCCACTCTACGACGACACGGTCAAGTTCAACGGCCAGCCGATCGCGTTGGTCGTGGCGGAGGACTGGGAAACCGCGAAATTCGCGGCCACACTCGTGCGGGTCGAGTATGAGCCGCGCGGCTTTGCGACCGACCTCGAAGGCGAGCGCAGCAAGGCTGCCGAGATGGACAAGCCGCATAAGCCTCGCGGCGACGCCGCAGCAACTCTTGCCAAAGCCGGCGTGCGCCACGAGGCGGAGTACGTGATACCGACCGAGCATCACAACCCGATGGAGCTCTATGCGACCACGGCGATCTGGGACAGCAATGGCAAGCTCACGATCTACGACAAGACGCAGGGCGTTCAAAACGTCCACAAATTTCTCTGCGGCGTGTTCGACAAGAAGCCGGATGACATTCGCGTGGCCTCGCCTTACGTCGGCGGCGCCTTCGGCTCCGGCTTGCGGCCGCAATACCAGGTGGTGCTGGCAACGCTTGGCGCGCTCGCGCTGAAGCGGTCCGTTCGCGTCGTGCTGACGCGACAGCAGATGTACGGGCTCGGCTACCGGCCGATGACGATCGAGCGCGTCGGGCTCGGCGCAAAATCCGACGGTACGCTCGACGCGGTCACGCACGAGGCGATTGCCGTCACCTCCCGCTACGAGGATTTCGCACGCAACGACGCCGGCTGGGCCGAACAGCTCTACAGCAGCCCGAACAGCCGTTTCTCCCACAAGCTCGTCCACCTTGACGTCTCCACCCCCTGCGACATGCGCGCACCGGGCGCGGCGTCGGGCGTCTGCGCCCTCGAATGCGCCATGGACGAGCTCTCCGTCGCGCTCAAGCTCGACCCGATCGAACTGCGGCTGAAGTGCTATTCGGATCGCGACCAGAGCGAAAACCTCCCCTACACCAGCAAGCAGTTGCGCGAATGCTACGCGCGCGGCGCGGACGCCTTCGGCTGGAGCAGACGCAATCCTGCGCCGCGCTCGATGCGCGATGGCAAAGAGCTGGTCGGCTGGGGCATGGCGACGGGCGTGTGGGAAGCGTTGCAGATGCCGGTCGCGGTGCGCATCGTGCTGACGTCGAACGGACATGCCGAAGTGTCCTGCGCCGCATCCGACATCGGCACGGACGGTACCTACACCATCGTGGCGCAGGTCGCGGCCGATGCGCTCGGCCTGCCGATCGAGAACATCAGCGTCCGGCTTGCCGATTCCACTCTGCCGCAGGCGCCGGTCGAGGGCGGCTCCTGGATGGCCGCATCGAGCGCGCATGCGGTGCTCGCAGCCGCTGAAGAGGTGCGCAAGGAGCTGTTGCGCTTGGCCGGGAAAATGCCTGGCTCGCCGCTCGCCGGCGCCGAGTTGGCCGATACGGTGCTGACCGACGGCAGCATTGCCAGGGCCAGCGACAACCGCCGTGCGGTCTCGATCGCCGACGCGATGCGCCATGGCGGCGTCGAACGTATCGAGAAGGAAAAGCTCAACCAGTTCGGTGAGGACAAGAAGCACGCGCGCAATACCCATTCGGCCGTCTTTGCCGAGGTCAAGGTGGACGAATTGCTTGGCGTCATCCGCGTCACGCGGGTCGTGAGCGCAATCGCGGCCGGGCGGATTCTCAACACCAAGACCGGCCGCAGCCAGATCATGGGCGGCGTGGTCTGGGGGATCGGGATGGCCCTGCACGAGGAGACGGTGATGGACCACCGCTTCGGCCGGATCATGAACGCGAACATCGCCGAGTACCACATCCCGGTGAATGCGGATGTTCACGACATCGACGTGATCTTCGTCGACGAGCCGGACGCGCACATCAACGCGCTCGGCATCAAGGGACTGGGCGAGATCGGCATCGTCGGCGTCCCCGCCGCGATCGCGAACGCCGTCTATCACGCCACCGGCAAACGCATTCGCCGCTTCCCGATTACATTGGACAAAGTGCTCGACTGAGACGTTGCAGCGGTGGCTCGGAGCCGGCCGCTAGACCTCACGACGGAAAGTCAGCCGGCCTGACCTGGATGCGGTCGGCATGCAGCGACCAGTGGTGCAAGGCCTGGTCCTTGCAAAACCTCGCCTTCGCCCGCTCCCTGGCCTCGTTCTCGTCGGTGGCGTCGATCTCGAGCGAGCCCTGGCACACCTCGATCTGCCGGCCGTACTGGCCGAGCACGTCCTTCATGAATCTGACGACATAAGTTGACATGGGACCTCCTGCTGCCATGGCCAGCCCCGGCGACACTCTAATACCATTTAGCCTGAATGAGGGAGGGAGAATTTGACGCGCATCAAGGCCGGTAGGCGGTTCCACGCTGCCCCGGAATGGCAAGCTCCTAGCCCTGCCCCGGCGTTACCCCGAACGCCTGCTTGAAGCGCTCGGCATAGCGCGGCCAAACCTCGGGATTGATGATGCGCGGCGGGCGTTTGCCGTCGAGCGTGTCCAGCACCTGCTCGGCGGCGATGCGGCCCATGTTCTGGCGCGCCTCGATCGTGACGCCTGCGGTATGCGGGCTCGCCAGCACGTTGTCGAACTGCAGCAGCGGATGCTCCGGCGGCGGCGGCTCCTTGGACCAGACGTCGAGGCCGGCACCCGCGATGCGCTTGTCGCGCAACGCCTGGAGCAGCGCGTCCTCGTCGTGAATGAAGCCCCGGGCCGTGGTGACAAAATACGCATGCGGCTGCATCAGCGCGAACTCGCGCACGCTGATCATGTTGCGGCTGCCCTTGTTGAGGGGACAGGAGATCGAGACGAAATCGGCGCGGCGCAGCAGCTCGTCGAGTTCGACCTTCTCCCCGCCTCGCTCGGACATCACCTCGGCCGTGAGATACGGATCATAGGCCAGCACCTTCATGCCGAGCAGGCCCTTGCACAGCGCGGCGATGCGGCGGCCGACATTGCCGAGCCCCACGATGCCGACGGTCTTGTGCTCGACCTCGTTGCCGACGAGTTCGTTGCGATTGACGTTGGCCTCCCTGCGAAGCTTGCGGTCGGACTGGATGATACGCTTGGACAGCGTCAGCATCATCGCCAGCGCATGCTCGGCGACCGAATGCGCGTTGCCGCCGGACTGGTTGACGACGAGCACGCCCGCATCGGTGCACGCTTCGGCGTCGACAGGATCGAAGCCCGCGCCGTTGCTGGGAAACGAGCAGGAGGTTCGGCGTACGCTTCAGGAAGGCGGCGTCAACATGGAAATGCGGCGCGAGTTCATCGCGAGCAGCCCCGATCTGGTAGACATGGGCCGCGCTCAGGATCGGCGCGTAGAAATCCGCGGGGCTTTCGTTCTCGATGCGATCGAGCCGGACGTCGGGCCGCGCCTTCAGGATGTCGATATAAATCGGATTGGCCAGATATTTGACGTAGAAGACACGCTTGCTGTTGACGGACATCAGGACCCTTCCGGCTCTCTCCAGGAGATCCGCAGGGCCAGCGCAGCGCGCGCTCCTGTCATGCGTTCCTCCGTTCTCTTGTTATTGCCGCTTATGACACGTCGGTACCGGTCGCGGCAGGCCGTCTGGCGCAGATCACGGTGCAGCCCGGACATGTTGACAATCCCGCCCGCCGCGTCAAGTTCGGAGGACCGCCGCGACGGCCAAGACGACGCCTCAGGCAATGGCCAAGACCAAGAAGCATGCGCGGCTGAAGGGAGAACGCAATGGCGATTGCGGAGCAACATACCTCGTCCGAGGCGGCGCAGACCTCCAGTGACAAGAGCTGGCACGGCATCGTCCTGCAAACCCTGAAGCGGAACGAGATCAGCCTCATCCCTTACGTGCCCGACCGCGTGCTGACGCCGCTGATCAAGAACCTGCACGCCGATCCCTTCTTCACCACCTTTGCCACCACCCGTGAGGAGGAAGCCGTCGGCATCGTCTCGGGCGCATGGATGGGCGGACGGCGGGCTGCGGTGCTGATGCAGACCTCCGGCTTTGCCACGCTCGCCAACGTGCTGGCCTCGCTCGCGGTGCCCTACCAGATCCCGCTGATCATGTTCGTGTCCGAGCGCGGCACGCTCGGCGAGTTCAACTACGGCCAGTCGCTGGTCTGCCGCACCATGCGTCCGGTCCTGGATTCGCTGGCGCTCGAGCATCACACCATCACCCGGCTCGACGAGCTCGAATTCATCACCGACCGTTCGATCAAGCAGGCCGTCACGACGCAGGCGCCGGTGGCGCTGATCCTCAACCCGCTGCTCACGGGCGGCAAGACTTTCGACAAGTGAGGCCCGTCCAAATGAATACAGACGCGCGCAACACCAAGGTGATGAACCGCTTCGACGTCACCTCGCGCCTGATCGCGAAACTCGAGCACGAGGAAGCCGTGATCGGCGGCATCGGCAACACCAATTTCGATCTCTGGGCCGCCGGCCACCGTCCGCAGAATTTCTACATGCTCGGCAGCATGGGGCTCGCCTTTCCGATCGCGCTGGGCGTGGCGCTGGCGCAGCCGGACCGGCGCGTCTTTGCGCTCGAAGGCGACGGCTCGCTGCTGATGCAGCTTGGCGCGCTCTCGACGATTGCGGCGCTGAAGCCTGAGAACCTCATCATGATCGTGATGGACAACGGCATCTACCAGATCACCGGCGCGCAGCCGACACCGGCCGCGAACGTGGCTGACATCGTCGCCATCGCCACCGGCTCGGGGTGGCTTGCCAACAGCGCCTGGGCCGCGGACGAAGAAGATTTCGAGCGGCTGGTCGAGGAAGCCATGTCGGCCTCCGGGCCGAGCCTGATCGCCGTCCGCATCGACGACAAGCCGGGCGTCGGCGCCACCCGGCGCGATCCCGTGCAGATCCGGGAACGCTTCATGCACGGCCTTGGCGTGCGCGAGGCACTTTAACTTTTCGTCATTAACTACACGGCGATCTGATCCCCGCCTCACTGCAGGCGCGGCAAATCCGTGCTAAGCGGTGCGTATGTCCATTTTCATCCGCTTTTTTGCCTGGCTGCTCGCAGCCGCCGTCACTTTCGCAACACTCGGCCCGCCCGGCCTGCGGCCCCGCTCCGACCTCGGCCAGGACGGCGAGCATGCTCTTGCCTTTGTTCTGGTCGGATTAGCCTTCGGCCTGGCTTACCGGAACCGTCGCTGGGCTGTGGCTGCCGCGGCGGTAATTCTGATCGGCGTGCTCGAACTGATGCAATTCTGGGCGCCGGGTCGGCATGCGCGGCTGGAGGATTTTTTGGTCGATGCCGGCACCGCCTGCATCGGGTTTGCGTTCGCGGCCGCCGTCGATTGGGTCATGACGCGCTTCCGCGCCAATTCGGCCCTTACAAGCGAAGGCCCCGCGGAGTGACGCTCCGCAGGGCCCAACTGTTCAAGCCTAGGCTCTGATCGATCAGTCGATGATCTTGACGACGCGGCGTGTGCGCGGCTCGACGATCACGCGGCGATCATTGACGACTGCATAGCGATACTCGGTGTAGTTCGGAACGGGGCGCAGCACAACGGTCGGCGGCAGCGGCTCGCCGACAACGACGCGATCCTCGACGACGACGGAATCGCTACGCGGGATTCCGCCCAGGATCGCATTCGGAATTTCCAGGCCGGCGCCGACCGCTGCACCGACGGTGCCGCCGACCATCGCGCCAACCGGGCCGCCGATATCGCCGCCCGCACGTGCACCGTTCGCGGCGCCCTCGGCGGTCGTCGACTGAGCAAAGGCTGCGCTTGACACCAGCAGCGACGCGGCAGCCAACGAAATCGCAAGACGGGTTTTCATGTCCTGACGTCTCCAGTGATTGTTGTGCGCCTTCAACCGCGGGGCCGGAGCATTGTTCCGGTTTCCCGTAGCGAAAGACGCGCCGGAACCGGAGACGGTTACCGCGTAACAGTTCGGGCCGCAGCGATCTCGTGGCCAGCCATCAGTTCCAGCGCCCGCACCATCGCCGAATGATCCCAGCCCTTGCCGCCATGCGCGGTGCAGGACGAGAACAATTGCTGCGCCACCGCCGTGCTCGGCAACGACAGGCCGAGCGCGCGAGCGCCTTCAAGCGCGAGGTTGAGATCCTTCTGGTGCAGCTCGATGCGGAAACCGGGATCGAAATTGCGCTTCACCATGCGCTCGCCATGCACTTCGAGTATCCGCGACGAGGCAAAGCCGCCCATCAGGGCCTGCCGCACCAGTGCTGGATCGGCGCCGGCTTTCGACGCGAACAGCAGCGCTTCGCTCACCGCCTCGATCGTCAACGCGACGATGATCTGGTTGGCGACCTTCGTTGTCTGGCCGTCGCCATTGGCGCCGACCCGGGTGACGTTCTTTCCCATCCGGTCGAAGATCGGCTTCATGGTATTGAAGGCGCGCTCGGGCCCGCCGACCATGATGGTGAGGCTTGCCGCCCTGGCACCGACCTCCCCGCCCGAAACCGGTGCGTCGAGATAATCCGCGCCGAGCGCCTCGATCCTCTTTGCGAACTCCTTGGTCGCCAGCGGCGAGATCGAGCTCATGTCGACCACGATCTTGCCCTTGGAGATGCCGCTCGCGACGCCGTCCGTGCCGAACAGCACGGCTTCCACATGCGGCGTATCGGGCACCATGATGATGACGGCATCCGCCTCCTCTGCGACCTCCTTGCTCGACTTGCAGGCAATGCCGCCAGCCGCGATCAGCTCCGGCGCGACAGGCGCGACGTCATGCAGGAGAGCGCGATGTCCTGCGGCCAGAAGATGGCCGGCCATCGGTCGTCCCATGGTGCCAAGTCCGATGAAGCCAATGTCGATCATGCCCAAATATCCTCAGGTCTCGAATGTCTGCGCCGCGTGCCAGGACAGGCCTTCCAGCGTCGTGGTGCGCGGCTTGTACTCACAGCCGACCCAGCCGCGATAACCGATCGCGTCGAGATGGCGGAACAGGAAGGGATAGTTGATCTCGCCGGTGCCCGGTTCGTGGCGGCCGGGATTGTCGGCGAGCTGGATGTGGGCGATTTGGGGGAGATATTCCTGCATGGTACGGGCGAGGTCACCCTCCATGATCTGCATGTGATAGATGTCGTACTGGACGAACAGGTTGTTCGACCGCACCTCCGAGATGAGCTGCACGGCCTGCTCGGTGCCGTTGAGGAAGAAGCCGGGAATGTCGAGCGTGTTGATCGGCTCGACCAGCAGCTTGATGTTCTCCCGCGCCAGCGTCGAGGCCGCGAAGCGCAAATTCCCGACCAGCGTCTCGTTCAGCTCGCGCGGATCGGCGTCCACTGGCGCGATGCCGACGAGGCAGTTGAGCTGCTCGCAATCGAGCGCCTTGGCATAGTCGATGGCGCGAAACACGCCGTCGCGGAATTCGGCGACGCGATCGGCCAGGATCGCGATGCCGCGCTCGCCTGCGGCCCAGTTGCCGGCCGGCAGATTGTGCAGCACCTGCGTCAGCCCATGGCTGTCGAGCTGCTCGCGCAAAAGCGCCTTGTCGAAATCATAGGGAAAAAGATATTCGACCCCGGAGAAGCCCGCCGCTTTCGCCGCAGCGAAGCGGTCCACGAACGGCATCTCGTTGAAGAGCATGGTGAGGTTGGCGGCGAATTTCGGCATGATGCTGTTCCCTATTCCGCCGGCTGCAGGACGCCGGACCGCGCGCTCGCGACCTCGTCGAGCGGCAGATCCAGCACCTCCTCGAACTCGACGATGTTGTCGATCTCCGTGCCCATCGCGATGTTGGTGACGCGTTCGAGGATGAACTCGACCATCACGGGCACGCGGTACTTCGCCATCCATTCGCGCGCTGTGGCGAACGCGGCCTGCGCGTCCTTGGGATCGGTGACGCGGATCGCCTTGCAACCGAGGCCTTCGGCGACCCCGACGTGATCGACGCCGTAGCCACCGAGCTCGGGCGCGTTGATGTTATCGAAGGAGAGCTGGACGTGATAGTCCATGTCGAAGCCACGCTGGGCCTGGCGGATCAGCCCGAGATAGGAATTGTTCACGACGACGTGGATGTAGGGCAGATTGAACTGCGCGCCGACTGCGAGCTCCTCGATCAGGAACTGGAAATCGTAGTCGCCGGAGAGCGCGACGATGTCCCGATCCGGGCACGCCGCGCGCACGCCGAGGGCGGCGGGCAGCGTCCAGCCGAGCGGCCCCGCCTGCCCGGCATTGATCCAGTTACGCGGCTTGTAAACGCCGAGGAACTGCGCGCCGGCGATTTGCGACAGGCCGATCACCGAGACGTAGCAGGTGTCACGGCCAAACGCCTTGGTCATCTCCTCGTAGACGCGCTGGGGTTTGATCGGGACGTTGTCGAAATGGCTCTTGCGCAGCATCGTCTTCTTGCGATCGCGGCAGGCCGCGGGCCACGCCTGGCGCTCGCGCAACCTGCCTGACCGGCGCCACTCCCTGGCGACGGTGACGAACAGTTCGAGCGCGTCCTTCGCGTCCGAGACGATGCCGAGATCGGGATTGAACACGCGCCCGATCTGGGTCGGCTCGATGTCGACGTGCACGAAGGTGCGGCCCTTGGTGTAGGTTTCGACCGAGCCGGTGTGGCGATTGGCCCAGCGGTTGCCGATACCGAGCACGAAATCGGATTCGAGCATCGTGGCGTTGCCGTAACGATGGCTGGTCTGAAGACCGACCATGCCGGCCATCAGCACGTGGTCGTCGGGGATGGCGCCCCACCCCATCAGCGTCGGCACCACCGGAACATTCGCGATCTCGGCAAAAACTCGACCAGCAGGTCCGAGGCGTCCGCATTGATGACGCCACCGCCCGCCACGATCAGCGGCCGCTCGGCGGCGTTGAGCATCTCCAGCGCCTTCTCGACCTGCTTGCGCGTCGCGGCGGGCTGGTAGACCGGCAGTGGCTCGTAGGTCTCGTCGTCGAACTCGATCTCCGCGAGTTGCACGTCGAGCGGCATGTCGATCAGCACCGGCCCCGGGCGGCCGGAGCGCATCACGTGAAAAGCCTGGCTGAACACGCGTGGCACCAGCGCGGGCTCGCGCACGGTCACCGCCCATTTGGTCACGGGCTTTGCGATCGACTCGATGTCGACGGCCTGGAAATCTTCCTTGTAGAGCCGCGCCCGTGGCGCCTGCCCCGTGATGCAGAGGATCGGGATGGAATCGGCGATCGCCGAATAAAGCCCGGTGATCATGTCGGTGCCCGCCGGCCCAGAGGTTCCGATGCAGACGCCGATGTTGCCGGCCTTGGCCCGCGTGTAGCCCTCGGCCATGTGCGAGGCACCCTCGACATGCCGCGCCAGGATATGGCGGATCGAACCGCGCTTCTTCAGCGCCGAGTAGAGCGGATTGATCGCGGCCCCGGGAACGCCGAAGGCAGTCGAGATGCCTTCCTTCTCCAGAATTCGCACGGCAGCATCGATGGCTCGCATTTTCGCCATATCGGACCTCGCTCGGTTGCATTGGCTGAGCGAGATCATCGGGCGCGCAGGATACGATCTCAACGAGATCGATTTTATTTTCCACGATGCGGCAGCCGCGGAAAAAACGCGGCGGTCTCAATCGGTTAGGTCGAGAAACGCGTGAAAGCGCTCACTCGAACAGCGGCGCCAGCTCCATCTGCGGCACCAGCACGAGACCCTTGTCGGTGATGCGAATTTCCGGAATGACCGATAGCGGAATCAAATTGAAGCCCATGTAGGGGATGGTGCAGCCGGCCTCCGCCCATTCCTTCTTCAGAGCTTTGACCTCCTCGGCCACCTCCGTGACGCGCTTGTCGGACAAGAGCCCGGCGATTGGCAGCGGCACCAGCGCCCTCACCTTGCCGTCGGCGACGACACAGACGGCGCCCTGCTGTGCCTTGATGGCCGATATCGCCGCCTGCATATCGGCCTCGTTGGTTCCGGCAACGATGATGTTGTGGCTGTCGTGCCCGACGCTGGAGGCTACCGCCCCGCGCTTCAGGCCAAAATCCTTCAGCAGGCCATAGGCGACGTTGCCGGCCGATTTGCCGTGGCGCTCGACCACCGTAACGAAGCACAGGCCGTAGCGCGCAAACAGCGACGGCCAGTCTTTTGCGGACTCGATCGCGATCTTCTCATGGATCAGCGTGATGCCGGGCAGCGCGGTCTTGATCGCGTTGACGGTACAGGCCTTCGCCGGCAACTCCGGCGTCAGCTTGACCTTCTCGGGCAGCTTCACGGTCGCATATGCCGCCCTCGGATATTGATAACGCTGCGACAGCGCCTGATCGAGCTTCGGCGTGATCTTGCGGTGCTCGACCACGAGTTCGCCGCCGTACCAGGTGCATTGCGGCCTGAGATTGTCGTCCATCAGCACCAGATCGGCGCGACGACCGCCGCCGAGCCCGCCGATATCGCCATCGACGCCAAAACGCGTCGCACCATGCAGCGACCCCATCGACCAGGCCTGCTCGGGCGACATTCCCGCCTTCACCGCCTCCCGCACCACCCAGTCGAGGCCGAACAGCAGCAGATCATCGGCGTCGCGGTCATCGGTGCACACGGCGGTGCGCTTGTGCGAGGCGCCGAGCTCGGTGATGGTGCGGATCGCCTGCGGCAGCGAGTGCCATGGCGTGGTCGGCGGGCCGC
The DNA here is from genome assembly GCF_054056555.1 of Bradyrhizobium sp. LM2.9. Lineage (NCBI taxonomy): Bacteria > Pseudomonadati > Pseudomonadota > Alphaproteobacteria > Hyphomicrobiales > Nitrobacteraceae > Bradyrhizobium > Bradyrhizobium sp. LM2.9. The sequence goes on along the minus strand of NZ_JBSRYJ010000002.1, from coordinate 986,632 downwards.
CGCGCAAAAACACCCAGACGCCGGCATCGAGCAAATCGTCGGCGATGTCGCGGTCGATCGCCTCATGGGTGTCGGTGACGCCGGATGCCGCATAGGCCGCAACGAATTCGCGGCCATAGACATGGCCGGACACCGGTCGCCCGCGCTTCAGGGCGGCGGCGAGGATGGCGTGGCTGCGTTCATCGCCCATGGTGACAGGCACAAAATCCATCTTCTCGCCGAGCCCGACTGCTTCCGGCCAGCGGTCGAACAGGCCGGCGATCTTGTCCGGCGTGAGGTCGCCGCCCGCAGTCTCCAGTGCGGCCGAGGTGGCCGGTACCGTGCTCGGCACCGTCAGGAAGATCGAAAGCGGGGCTTCGCGCGCGTCCTCCAGCATGGCCTCGACGCCGGCGACGTCCATGACGTTGCCGATCTCGTGGCTGTCGCAGAAGATCGTGGTGGTGCCGTTGAGCAGAGCCGCCTCGGCATAGGCGCAGGCCGTCACCATCGAGGATTCGATGTGGATGTGCGGATCGACCAGGCCCGGCGCGATGATGCCGCCGGCGGCGTCGTACAGCGGCACGTTGCCGAAGAACCGCTTCGCAGCACCCGCCGGCTTCACCGCCGCAATGCGCCCCCCGGTAATCCAGACCTCGCGGTTCGCGTGGATGCGCTCGGAATAGGTCGAGAGCACCCGCGCACCTGATATGACGAGATCGGGCGCGACGCGCGCGGAGGCGACATCGGCCAGACGCCGCGTCATCGCGTGCAGCGGTGCGACGGCAAAGCGGGTGAGTTTTGTCATGAGCGCTCTCGCGGGATGTTACGGCCCCGCGATGGTTACGCCCTGAGCCAGACCGGGCAAGCTCAAATATAACAGCACGCCTGCTTACGCCTTGGGTGGAACGCCTGCCGTCCCTGACCTTCTGCGCGGGTTCCGCGTTTTCGACGGTGGTGCGGCAGCGGGCTTGACACGAATCCGCATCGACCGCCCCTTCGGCTCATCGATCTCGAAGGAGTTTGTCTTCCGCACGAGGTCACTCAGCTTGCGGAAACCGAACGTCCTCGGATCGAAATCGGACGCCAGATTGGCAAGCTGCCGCCCGACCTCCCCGAGCGTGACCCAGCCGTCTTCGCTCTCCATCTGGGTAATGACCCTCTTGATGATGGGGGTTGCCCCATCGGGCGGCTGAAGTGGCGCTGACCTCGCCGCCGCATCCTGCGTGTTCGCGGGGGCGGGAAGCAGGTTCTCCGTATAGACGAACCTTCGGCAGGCCTGCCGGAAGCTTTCCGGCGTCTTCTGCTCGCCGAACCCAAAGACATCGACGCCCTGCTCGCGGATACGGGCGGCAAGACGGGTAAAGTCGCTGTCGGACGACACCAGGCAGAAGCCATCGAACCGGCCGCTGTGAAGCAGGTCCATCGCGTCGATGACCAGCGTTATGTCGGATGCATTCTTTCCCGTCGTATAGGCGAATTGCTGCTGCGGGATGATGGCGTGTTTCGACAGGATGTCGGCCCAGCCCCTGGACCTGGCATTGGAGAAATCGCCGTAGATACGGCGGACGCTGGCCTCGCCGATCTTGGCGATCTCCTCGAACAGTCCATCCGCGATCTTGGCCGAAGCATTGTCGGCATCAATCAGGACAGCGAGACGGGGCGAAAACGGAGCTCTGACGGCATGACTTTCCCCAAAAGGACGCGACAACGCTGGACGGATATACCGATGTCGGGGCTCCCGCCGCCAGCGCTGATTTCTTTTCAGGGGGGTGGCGGTGGAGCGCAAGCCTGGCTCAACCCGGCTTTACCGCCGGCATCACGCCGCCAAGTGCTGCCGTCAGTTCCGCCGCGACGTCCCGCACGACGCGGCCGATCTCGGGCAGCCGGGCATCGGTGACGCGGCTGGTCAAGCCGGACACCGAGATCGCGGCAAGCGGCTCGGCGCTGGGGCTGTAGACCACGGCTGCGACGCAGCGCAGACCCATCTCGGCTTCTTCATCATCCACCGCAAAACCCTGCTTGCGGATGGTCGCGAGCTCCCTGAACAGATCGCTCGGTCGCACGATGGATTTCTCGGTCAGGCGTGGCATGCCGTGATGGCGGATGACGGCACCGACGTCCTCGTCCGAGTAGGTCGCAAGCACCGCCTTGCCGACGCCCGATGTCACCATGGCGACGCGGCCGCCGACCTTGGTCAGCGAGCGCATGATCTCGCGGCTCTCCATCCGGGTCAGCACGATGATGAACTCGTCGTCGACGACGGCGAGATTGGCGGTCTCGCGGGTGAGATCGCGCAACTTGCGCAAATAGGGAATGGCCTGGGCACTGAAATTGCGCCGCCGGGCAAAGCTCGCGCCAACCGTGAAGCTGCGCACGCCGACATGCCATTTGGATTCGGCGCGGTCGAATTGCACGAAGCGGCGGCTTTCCAGCGTCGCCAGCAGGCGGTGCACGGTTGAGGCCGACAGGCCGGTGCGGACGGCGAGATCGCTGAGGCGATAGCCTTCGTCGTCCTCGGCCAGTGTCTCGAGGATCGACAGCGCGCGGCCGACGGACTGCACACCGCCGTCGCGCGCATCGTGGTCAGCCTCCGATGACGATCGAGGCTCGAGCGATTTACGCCGGATCACGTTCTTGCCCATCGCGACCTGACAATTGTCACCTCTCTCCGCGTGCGGAGAGAGGTGAAAGTCCTCGTGTCAGAGCAGCCCTGCCCCGCGCGCCCATTTGTACTTGGCGCCCAGAACCTCGACCGGCAGTTCAGTCGAATAGGCATAGGCCGGGATGCCGTTCTGGTAGAGATATTCGGCGGCTTCCTCGACCTCGACGTCGCCGGCCAGCGAGGCGACGATCGGCTTCACAAAACCCTTCGCCTCCATCTCCTTCTTCACCTCGACCATGTTACGGGCGAACACCATCGGCGGCGTGACGATAGTGTGCCAGTAGCCGAGGATCAGCGAATGGATGCGCTCGTCCGTCAGGCCGAGCTTGACCGTGTTGACGTAGGTGATCGGCGGCTCGCCACCGGTGATGTCCACAGGATTTCCGGCCGCGCCGAACGGCGGGATGAACTTGCGGAAGGCCGCATCGAGATCCGGCGGCATCGACATCAGCGACAGGCCGTTGTCGACGCAGGAGTCCGACAGCAGCACGCCCGAGCCGCCTGCACCGGTGATGATCAGGACGTTCTCGCCCTTGGGCGTCGGCAGCACCGGCACGCCGCGCGCGAACTCGAGCAGCTGCCGCAGCGAGCGGGCGCGGATCACGCCGGACTGCGCCAGGACGTCCTCGTAGATCTTGTCGTTGCCGGCGAGCGCGCCGGTGTGCGACGAGGCTGCCTTCGCACCGGCGGAGGTGCGGCCAGCCTTGAGCACGATGACAGGCTTCTTCTTGGAGACGCGTTTTGCGGCTTCGGCAAAGGCGCGGCCGTCCTTGAGATCCTCGCAGTGCTGCGCAATCAGGTTGGTGTTCGGATCCTGCTCGAAGAAGGCGAGCAGATCGTCCTCGTCGATATCGGACTTGTTGCCGAGACCGACGATGGCCGACACACCCATTTTTGCCGAGCGCGAAAAACCGATGATGGCCATGCCGATGCCACCCGACTGCGATGACAGCGCCGCGTGGCCCTTGACGTCGTAGGCGGTGCAGAAGGTCGCGCAGAGATTGGCCGGCGTGTAGTAGAAGCCGTAGATGTTCGGCCCCATCAGGCGGATGTCGTATTTCTTGCCGACCTCGACGATCTCGGCCTGGAGCTCCGGCGCGCCGGCTTCCGCGAAGCCCGACGGGATCAGAACCGCGCCGGGAATTTTCTTCTCGCCGCATTCGGTCAGCGCCGCGGCCACGAACTTCGCGGGAATCGCGAACACCGCGGTGTCGATCACGCCCGGCACGTCCTTGACGCTCTTATACGCCTTGTAGCCGAGGATTTCGGCGGCCTTGGGATGGATCGGGTAGATGTCGCCCTTGTAGCCGCCGTTGATGAGGTTCTTCATCACGGAATTGCCGATCTTGCCGTCTTCGGCAGAGGCACCGACCACGGCAACCGCCTTCGGCTGCATGATGCGGCTCATGGCCGCGACGATCTCTTCGGTCGGGCGCGGCTTCGGCTTGGGCACGTAAGCGAAGTCGACGACGATGCGGACGTCGGCGGCGATCGCGTCCTTTGCCGTCGCGAACACCGGGTTGAGATCGAGCTCGACCATCTCGGGGAAATCAGTGACCAGCTGCGAGACCTTGACGATGATATCCGCAAGCGCCGTGCGGTTCACCGGCTCGCCGCCGCGAACGCCCTTCAAAATCTCATGCGCCTGGATGCCGTCGAGCATCGACAGCGCGTCTTGCTTGGTCGCGGGCGCGAGGCGGAAGGTGATGTCCTTCAGGACCTCGACCAGCACGCCGCCAAGGCCGAAGGCAACCAGCTTGCCGAACGAAGCGTCGGTGATCGACCCGACGATCACTTCGGTGCCGCCGGCCAGCATCTGCTGCACCTGGACGCCCTCGATCTTGGCATCGGACTTGTATTTCTTCGCGTTGCCGAGAATGGTCTCGTACGCCTTCTCGGCGTCTTCGGCCGTCTTGAGGCCGACGATGACGCCGCCGGCTTCGGTCTTGTGGAGAATGTCCGGCGAGACGATCTTCATCACCACCGGGAAGCCCATGGACGAGGCCATCTTTCCGGCCTCGCCGGCCGACTTCGCCACGCCCTCCTTCGGCACCGGAATGCCGTAGGCGTCGCAGACCAGCTTGCCTTCCGGCGCGGTCAGGTTGGTGCGGTTGTCCGCCTTGACCTGGTCAAGCACCTTGCGGACGGCATCTTTGGAATTGGACATGTGGCTTCTCCCTGGACCTTGGTTCTTGCGTTCTCAAAGCGCGCGCGTGTTGCGGCTGCCCGTGATGCTTGCCAATCGCCGCGCTCTGTTCCATGTCGCGGAACGGAGTGGCTTAAGCCTGAGACTACTCCGCCGCTTTGGATCAAAAATGGCTGGCGATGGCATTTGGTATGCCAGAAGCCAACTTGTCAAGCTGCAGTGCACCTTAGAATGCTGCAAAAAATAGGCAGCTTGACATTCTGGTATTTGGTATGCCAAAAACTTTCCGGTTAATATTCCTGTAAAAGACGACTCCCACTGGAGGAGATTCGTCGTGTCACTGCGGAAACCAACCAAAGGCGTTGCCGAACATGGCCGAGGCAGATATCGCAATCGTTCGTATTGCCCCGGAGAGCAGCTTCAAGAACAAGGCGTATGACGCCTTGAAGCAAGCTATCCTCAAGATGGACATCTACTCGACGCCCGAGCCGGTGATGCTCGACGAGCGCGCGCTATCCGAACGTCTGGGTGTGAGCCGCACGCCGATCCGCGAAGCCATCGCGATGCTCGAGCAGGACGGTTTCGTGAAAACGGTTCCGCGCCGCGGCATCATGGTGGTGCGAAGGACCAAGACCGAGATCGTGGACATGATCCGCGCCTGGGCGGCGCTGGAGAGCATGGCGGCCCGCCTCATCACCACCACCGCGCGCAAAAAGGACATCACGGCGTTGCGCGACTACTTCAAGGATTTCGGCAAGGACCGCCTGCCCGAAGATCACGTCGAGGAATATTCGCGCGCCAACATCGCCTTCCACCAGGCGCTGATCTCGCTGTCGGAATCGCCGGTGCTGGTCGATCTCACCAACGACCTGCTGCTGCACGTGCGCGGCTATCGGCAGCTGACGATCGGACGGAAGGACCGCACCGCGACGTCGCTACCCGAGCATCTCGGCATGATCGAAGCCCTGGAGGCGCGCGATACCGAACTCGCCGAAAAGCGCGCCCGCGACCACACCCTTGGCCTTGCCGCTTACGTCGAAGCGCATGGTCAGGAACTCTTCTAGCCAGCAACGTTCACCAGAAGGGCGAGGCATTCGCCCCCAAAGCCGAAACGGCATCTTGAGACCAGGGAGACAAGGCCCATGCTGAATACCGCGACCAAGTCCGAAGCACCGGGCACCGAGCAGGAATTGACGGATGGTTTTCATCTCGTTATCGACGCGCTCAAGCTGAACGGCATCAACACGATCTACAATGTGCCGGGCATCCCGATTACGGATTTGGGCCGCATGGCGCAGGCGGCCGGTATTCGCATGATCTCGTTCCGCCACGAGCAGAACGCCGGTTATGCGGCGGGTATCGCCGGCTACCTCACCAAGAAGCCCGGTATCTGCCTCACCGTCTCCGCGCCCGGCTTCCTCAACGGTCTCACCGCGCTCGCGCACGCCACCACCAACTGCTATCCGATGATCCTGATCTCGGGCTCCTCCGAGCGCGAGATCGTCGACCTCCAGCAGGGCGACTACGAAGAGATGGACCAGCTCGCGATTGCCAAGCCGCTGTGCAAGGCGGCTTATCGCGTGCTGCACGCCCAGGACATCGGCATCGGCCTGGCCCGCGCCATCCGTGCCGCCGTCTCCGGCCGTCCCGGCGGCGTCTATCTCGATTTGCCGGCAAAGCTATTCGGCCAGGTGATGAACGCCGATGCCGGCCGGAAGTCGCTGGTCAAGGTGATCGACGCGGCTCCCGCGCAGATCCCCTCGCCCGCTTCGATCAAGCGCGCGCTTGATGTTTTGAAGAACGCAAAACGTCCGCTCATCATCCTCGGCAAGGGCGCGGCCTACGCGCAGGCCGACGAGGAGATCAAAACCTTCGTCGAGAAGAGCGGCGTCCCCTTCCTGCCGATGAGCATGGCCAAGGGCCTCCTCTCCGACACCCATCCGCTATGCGCAGGTGCTGCTCGCTCGACGGTGCTGAAAGAATCCGACGTCGTGCTGCTGATTGGCGCCCGGCTGAACTGGCTGCTCTCGCACGGCAAGGGCAAGAACTGGGGCGAAGCGCCCAAGAAGTTCATCCAGGTCGACATCGAGCCCAGGGAAATGGACTCCAACGTCGAGATCGTCGCACCGGTCGTCGGCGACATCGGCTCGGTCGTCTCCGCCTTCAACCAGGCGATGGCTTCGGGCTGGACCGTCCCGCCGACCGAATGGACCAAGGCGATTTCGACCAAGCGTGAAGAGAACGTCGCCAAGATGGCGCCGAAGCTCATGAACAACAAATCGCCGATGGACTATCACGGCGCGCTCGGCGTGCTGAAGAACGTGATCAAGGATCATCCCGAGGCGATCCTCGTCAACGAGGGCGCCAACACGCTCGATCTCGCCCGCGGCGTCATCGACATGTACAAGCCGCGCAAGCGTCTCGACGTCGGCACCTGGGGCGTGATGGGCATCGGCATGGGCCAGGCGATCGCGGCAACGCTTGAGACCGGCCACCCCGTGCTCGCGGTGGAAGGCGACAGCGCGTTCGGCTTCTCCGGCATGGAGGTCGAGACCATCTGCCGCTACAATTTGCCGATCTGCATCGTCATCTTCAACAATGACGGCATCTATCGCGGCACCGACGTCAACGGCGCTAATTCCGATCCGGCGACGACGGTCTTCGTCAAGGGTGCGCGCTACGACAAGATGATGGAAGCCTTCGGTGGCGTCGGCGTGAACGCGACCTCGCCGGACGAGCTCAAGCGCGCCGTCAACGAGGCGATGGCCTCGGGCAAGCCGACGCTCATCAACGCGGTGATCGATCCGGCTGCAGGTTCCGAGAGCGGCCGCATCGGCAACCTCAATCCGCAGAGCGTTCTGCAGAAGAAAAAGTAAGTCCTCCCCTTCAACCCTTTATTCCCTGCGGTTGGCAGGGGCAGACAGAGTACGGAGCAACACGATGACCAAAGCGCTTGAGGGCGTTCGCATTCTCGACTTCACCCACGTCCAGTCCGGACCGACCTGCACGCAGCTGCTGGCCTGGTTCGGCGCCGACGTGATCAAGGTGGAACGTCCGGGCGTGGGTGACATCACCCGTGGCCAGCTGCAGGACATCCCGAACGTGGACAGCCTGTATTTCACCATGCTCAACCACAACAAGCGCTCGATCACGCTCGACACCAAGAACCCCAAGGGCAAGGAAGTCCTCACCGAGCTGATCAAGAAGTGCGACGTGCTGGTCGAGAACTTCGGCCCCGGCGTGCTCGACCGCATGGGCTTCCCGTGGGAGAAGATCCAGGCGATCAACCCGAAGATGATCGTCGCCTCGATCAAGGGTTTTGGTCCCGGACCGTACGAAGACTGCAAGGTCTATGAGAACGTCGCGCAGTGCACCGGCGGTGCCGCCTCCACCACCGGCTTCCGCGACGGTCTTCCGCTGGTCACCGGCGCACAGATCGGCGACAGCGGCACCGGTCTGCATCTGGCGCTCGGCATCGTCACCGCACTCTATCAGCGCACCCATTCCGGCAAGGGCCAGAAGGTCACTGCCGCGATGCAGGACGGGGTGCTCAACCTCGCGCGCGTCAAGCTGCGCGACCAGCAGCGCCTCGCCCATGGCCCACTGAAGGAATACAGCCAGTTCGGCGAAGGCATTCCGTTCGGCGATGCCGTGCCGCGCGCCGGCAACGATTCCGGCGGTGGCCAGCCCGGCCGCATCCTGAAGTGCAAGGGCTGGGAGACCGATCCCAACGCCTACATCTACTTCATCACCCAGGCCCCGGTCTGGGAGAAGATCTGCGACGTGATCGGCGAACCGACCTGGAAGACTGATCCGAACTACGCCAAGCCGGCCGTCCGCCTGCCGCGCCTGAACGAGATCTTCGGCCGCATCGAACATTGGACGATGACCAAGACGAAGTTCGAGGCGATGGAAATCCTCAACAAGGACGACATCCCCTGCGGCCCGATCCTGTCGATGAAGGAGATCGCCGAGGACCAGTCGCTGCGCGCGACCGGCACCGTGGTCGAGGTCGACCACCCTACCCGCGGCAAGTACATCTCGGTCGGCAACCCGATCAAGCTGTCGGACTCCCCAAGCGACGTGGCGCGCTCCCCGCTGCTCGGCGAGCACACCGACGAGATCCTGCGCAGCGTACTCGGCTTCTCGGACCACCAGGTCGCCGACATTCACAAGTCCGGCGCGCTCGATCCGCCGCAGAAGCAGGCCGCGGAGTAAGCGGAGCCACCCGAGAAAACAGAAGGCCGCCGGTTTCGGCGGCCTTTTTGCTGGCGCCGAGATGAACCATGTCGCGCAATCGGCACGTTTCCTGGGTTGACCCGCCAAAGCGAATAAGGACTAATCTTGGGGAACCGATGCGGCAGCCGGCCGTTGTTATCTCGACCGGTGTGCTCTCAAATGCGGGCGTGCCGCGGCCATAGCGAGTGACTGAACGCCTCGCAAAAGACCTGCATACCGCTGAAGAACTGGCCGCCTTCTCCCTGGAAGGCGAGGCCTAATCATGCAGGATGCGAGACGAAGGCGTCGCGTCCCGGTCGAACCACGAACGTTGATGAAAGTGAGATCGAAATGTTGAAAGATCAATCCCCTGATCGCGCCAAGCGTGAAGCCAACAAGGCGTTCAAGCCAACCACAACCCAAAAGCCGGTGAATGATTATGCGAAGGACCAGAACTCCTTCAACGAGAACCGGGAGCGGCTGAAAGCCGAGCGATTGGCCCGCGAAGCCAAGCCGGGAAAAGATTCCGATTAGGAGCCGCTCTGAACCAGCTTCCGATCGCAAACGCGCTGGAAGCCTGGCATCGAAATCGACCCCGATCTAAAGCATCGAGAGCACGACGATCCCGTCTTCAAGCTCGCCTAGGGCCAGCCGAGTCCGCGCGACGCGCTCTAATTCCGTTCGGTTCTTTTGAAGATAGCTGAAGGCCTGCTTCTGCGTCAGGAACGTGGTGGCAAGTCGACACATTTGCCGGCCCGCGCCAAGCGCGAGAAAGAAAGTGATTGTGCCACCGCTGTCCGACTTTATTCTAGGCACGACCCGCACTCTTTGGCATGTGACCGGCCCTCTCCAGATTTTCGTCGGCGCTTTTAGTGCCGGCTATGGCGGCAGCTTCTTCTTGCGCTTCGCGGGGGCAGGCGCCGGCAACGACGCTTGAAGGGTCGCGTCGGCCGCTTCCTTGGCCCGGCGCAGCTCTCGAAGCCGCGCCATGTTCTTGCGAACATCGACGGCTTGCTTTTCGGCATCCGCCATGGCTCGCACGCCTTCTTCGGCAGCCAAACGCTGACGATTGGTGCGCGCGATGGCTTCAGGTGATGGTTCGGCCGATTTCCTGGCGCTCATTATTCACCCTGCTCTGCAACAGACAAAACCCGCTCAATCCTGGGATCGAGCGGGTGGCGTGGCCGTTTCAGTACATCCGTGAAACGGCACCAGGGCTTTAAGCCAGCGAGAGATTCTCTGCGCTGACCTTGCCCCGCATCTTGTCGGTCTTGAGCTCGAAGTTGACCTTTTGGCCCTCTGCGAGACCCGCAAGACCAGCCCGTTCGACCGCGCTGATGTGAACGAACACATCATTACCACCGTCGTTCGGCTGAATGAATCCAAAGCCCTTCTGGCCGTTAAACCACTTCACAGTACCTGTTGTCATTTTCTTCTCCAAAGCGCATACGCGCGCGCCCCGCGCGATAGTCACGCAGAACCAAGTCAATTCGTCGATGTCTATGGAAAAGGAGCCCGCGGGCGCATTCAACAAGGCACAGCGGCTGAACGAACAGCTCTAACGTATACCACATCTGCCTCATTTGCAAGGCTTGGGCGGATTCCAAGGCGCTTGGCCAGCCTTCATGGCTTGGCCAGCCTTCAAGGCTTGGCCGGATTCAAGCATTGGCCGGACCCCATGCCTCAGGAACTCGACGGCGAGATACGCCCGCGTCAGGACGGACGGAGTAGGCACGATGCCGCAGGATGGCGGCAGTCTGCCAGCTCTCGCCAGGCATCCCCTATAGAAATTCGAGACGCCCTGTCGGATCGGAACTATCTCGTTCGTCATCTAGACATGAATGGGCAATAGACGCTGAGGTCGAGCCCGGCGATTTTCATGAGGAAGAACGATCATGCCCAGCACTGTCCGCCTGCACCGCGTTCTCTCGACCAGCCCCGAGAAAGTCTATCGCGCTTTTCTGGAGGCGGATGCGCTGGCGAAATGGCTTCCGCCGAATGGCTTTACTTGCACCGTGCATCATTTCGAGCCGAAGGTCGGGGGCACGTTCAAGATGTCGTTCCGTAACTTCACGACGGGCAACAGCCACGCCTTCGGCGGCGAATATCTCGAGCTCATCCCCGGCGAACGTCTCCGCTACACCGACAAGTTCGACGACCCCAATCTGCCGGGTGAGATCCAGGTGACGGTGTTGCTGAAGAAAGTATCCGTCGGCACCGAGGTGGATATCACGCAGGCCGGCATTCCCGACGTCATCCCGCCGGAGGCCTGTTATCTCGGCTGGCAGGAGTCGCTGCGGAATCTGGCGAAGCTCGTCGAGCCCGAGATCAACCAGTAGCGTCCCAAGCGGAGCCGAGCGCGCGCCAAAGGCGGGCGTCTCGAAGGATGGGCGGCAGAGAACAGCCTTGAATGCGATAGTCCTGTCCGGAAGCGGGGCAAGCAATCGAGCCCAGTCTCACAGCGCTTACGCGCCCACCCTCGACTCCAGCCCGCCGCTTGCGGTCCAGCGCTCCGGGTCGGGACTGTGTCCGATCAAGGCCAGGCCGTAGGCAATCGACTCGAATTGGTCGCCCGACATCAGCCGTTCGTTGCCGAACCGCTCGGCGAACAGTTTTCGGACAGCGGGCACGAAGGACGTGCCGCCGGTCAAAAACACCTTCTCAATTTCGCGCGCGGTGATGCCGGCTTCGCCCAGCACCTTGTCGACGGTGGCCCCGAGCCTCGCGATATCGTCGGTAATCCAGGCTTCAAAATTCTTCCGTGTAATGGTCGAGCCAATGTCGACCCCGCCGCCCTTGAAGCGGAACTCGACCTGATCCTGCGCCGACAACGCGACCTTGGCGTCGGACACCGCGCGGTACAGCGAAAAGCCGAGGTCGAGATCGACGATGGTGATGAAGTCCTCGAGCAGAGCCGGCTTCACCGCCGTGCGCGCAAGCTCCCGGAGCTCGCGCAGGTCGCCGTTGCTCTTCATCATCGCGAGCTGATGCCAGCGCGCGAGATTGGTGTAGTGGCCGGTGGGGATCGGCAGCACCTTGTCGAACGAGCGGAAGCTGGAGCCTTTGCCGAGGCGCGGCGAAACGACGTGGTCGACGATGCGGTAATCGAAGGTGTCGCCCGCAATGCCGATGCCGGCATGGCCGAGCGGCTCGGCACGCAAGCTGCCGCCTTTGCGCGAGAAACGCATCACGGAGAAATCGCTGGTGCCGCCGCCAAAATCCGCGACCAGCACGGTGGCGTCGCGCTCCAGCCGGCGGGCGAAGGAGAACGCGGCGCCGACCGGCTCGTAGACATAGCGTGCGTGACCGGCGCCAAGGCGCTCGAACGCGGCCCGGTAGCGCTGCATCGCCAGCGCTTCGTCGGGATTGCCGCCGGCGAAACGCACCGGGCGGCCGACCGTGATGGTCGACGTCTCGAAGCCGAATTTGTCGCCGCCATGGCGCGCCAGCGTCCGCAGGAACGCCGCCAGAATATCCTCGAATTTGTAGCGCTGCCGGAACACCTGGGTGGTGTTGAAACTGCTGCTCGCTGCGAAGGTCTTGAACGACTGGAGGAAGCGGTAGACGTGGCGCCCTTCGAGGAACTGCTCGATCGCCCAGGGGCCGCCTTCGGCCTGGGCCCCGGCTCCCGGCCGGTCCTCCCAGAAGCACAGTGCCGAGACAAAGACGCTGTGGCGCTGTCCGCCATGGTCGAAGCGGATGGCCTCGACCCGGCGGTCGTCCGCTGCAATCGCTACGACCGTGTTGCTGGTCCCAAAATCGATGCCGATCGAGACGGCGGGCGAGGCGCTCGACATGAACCACTCTGACAGATGATTGGAAGGGGGCAGACCACTAACGGCTTTGCCTTGCCCTGCCAAGACCTTGCCCTCTCAAGACCTTGCCCTGCCAAGACCCTGCCGGACCGCCAAACACCGCGTTTCGGCTGTCCAGGAGGACTTTAAGCGCGAAACGGGTCCCGTTAACCCCGTGTCATGCTGCAATGCGGGATGACGTATGCTGCTATGCAATGGCATGCATAGACAGTGGCATCTGGTATACATAGATTGATCTTCGAAATGAGACAGCAATACTGACCGTCTCAAGAAGGGATCTCCAATGTCCAAGTCGGCTGCCGTCGCTCTCGCACCGTCCTCCTCGCTGTTCGCCCGCCTGATGGCCACGATCGACCGCCTCCTGATGGCGAGCGCGGAGATTTCGAATCACAACGGCGACCTCCCCCGTTTCGGCCTGTAAGCCCGCGCTGCCGAGCAGCGCGACGGTTTCAGACCGGTTCGCATACTACTTTTGATGAATGGCCCCGCAGGACGGGGCCATTTCTACTTGTGCTGGCCTGAGTCACAGCCGCAACCGGTCAAGGTACTGCGGCATTTGCGCACGGTGACCGGACCAGCGCTTGAAGCTTGGCATAATGCATACAAGAATGCCGTCCCAGCGCTCGCAGAAAAATGAGAGGCGCCACGGGAGGCTTTATGACGGACATGGTGCAAGCAACCGCCCCTACAGCTGCGCGCGTTAGCGACACGTATCGCTGGACGCAACTGGCGGTCGGGGTCGGGGCGATGGTGATGATCGCCAACTATCAATACGGCTGGACGTTCTTCGTCCCCGACATCCAGAAGAAATTCGGCTGGGATCGCGCGTCGATCCAATGGGCCTTCACACTGTTCGTGCTGTTCGAGACCTGGCTCGTGCCGGTCGAAGGCTGGTTCGTCGACAAATACGGCCCGCGCCTCGTCGTACTCATCTGCGGCGTGCTGTGCGCCATCGGCTGGGCGATCAATGCCCAGGCCACCACGCTCAACGGCTTCTATCTCGGCATGATCATCGCGGGCATCGGCGCGGGCGGCGTCTATGGCACCTGCGTCGGCAACGCGCTGAAATGGTTTCCTGACAAGCGCGGCCTTGCCGCCGGCATCACGGCTGCCGGCTTCGGCGCGGGCTCCGCGCTCACGGTCGCGCCGATCCAGGCGATGATCAAGGATAGTGGGTTCCAGACCACCTTCCTCTATTTCGGTCTCGGCCAGGGCATCGTCATTTGCATCCTCGCCTTCTTCCTGCTCGCGCCGAAAGCAGGTCAGGTGCCGAGCGTGGTCGCGAACGCCGCGCTGGTGCAGACGCGCCGCAACTACCAGCCGACCGAGGTCCTGCGTCAGCCGATCTTCTGGCTGATGTACTTCATGTTCGTGATCGTCGGCGCCGGCGGCCTGATGGTGACGGCGAACCTGAAGCCGATCGCGCTCGACTGGAAGGTCGACAACGTGCCGGTCACGCTGATGGCGGTGACGATGACCGCGGTGACTTTCGCGGCCACGATCGACCGCGTGCTCAACGGCCTGACGCGTCCGTTCTTCGGCTGGATCTCCGACATGATCGGCCGCGAGAACACGATGTTCATCGCCTTCGGTATGGAAGGCATCGGCATCTGGATGCTCTACCTCTGGGGCCACGATCCGCTCTGGTTCGTGCTGCTCTCGGGCTTCGTGTTCTTCGCCTGGGGTGAGATCTACTCGCTGTTCCCCTCGACCTGCACCGACACGTTCGGCGCCAAGTTCGCGACCACCAATGCGGGCCTGCTCTACACGGCGAAGGGTACGGCCTCGCTGCTGGTCCCGATCGGCAACTACATGCAGCAGTCGTCGGGCAGTTGGGACCACGTGTTCATCATCGCGGCCGGCGCCAACATCCTGGCCTCGGCGCTGGCGATCGCGGTGCTCAAGCCCTGGCGCAAGGTCGTGGTCGCGCAATCGACTATCTGACACACGCTCCAAAAGCGCTTCTTGCGCAAAACGCCCGGCCTCAGGCCGGGCGTTTTCGTTTTGCGCGAAGCTTTCGCGAGCCCAATTTTTCCCAATGGAACCCGCCTTTTGTCACTAGGGCGCCAAGTTAGGGCTTGCAATCTGGAATATGGTATACCAAGATCCCCGCCGCGCTTGCGACGATAAGCCACAATATTGCGACATCAGGTCATCTTGCAACCGGTGTCGAACAGACAGGCGCTTGGGAGGTTCTTGATGATTTCCGGCACCGACGGCGCCGTCACGGCCGCGCCTCTTCGCACAGGTTTCCGTTGGCTCCAGCTCGTCATGGGCATCGTCTGCATGGCGATGATCGCCAATCTGCAATACGGCTGGACGCTGTTCGTCGATCCGATCGATCATACGCACCACTGGGGCCGCGCCGCGATCCAGCTCGCTTTCACCATCTTCGTCGTCACCGAAACCTGGCTGGTGCCGATCGAGGCCTGGTTCGTCGACAAATACGGCCCGCGCCTCGTCATCATGTTCGGCGGCGTCATGATCACGCTGTCGTGGATTCTCAACTCCTACGCCGATAGCCTCACTTTGCTCTATGCGGCCGCGATCATCGGGGGCATGGGCGCGGGCGCGGTGTACGGCACCTGCGTCGGCAACGCGCTGAAGTGGTTTCCCGATCGCCGCGGTCTTGCCGCCGGCGCAACTGCCGCCGGCTTCGGCGCAGGCGCCGCGCTCACCATCGTGCCGATCGCGACCATGATCGCAACGAGCGGCTATCAGCACGCGTTCTTCACCTTCGGCATCGGCCAGGGCGTGATCGTCTTCGTGCTCGCCTTCTTCATCCAGCCGCCGCGGATTTCGATCCCGCCGAAGAAGAGGCAGCTCAATCTGCCGCAGACCAAGATCGACTTCACCCCGCCGCAGGTGCTGCGCGCCCCTATTTTCTGGGTGATGTATCTCGTCTTCGTCATGGTCGCCTCCGGCGGCCTGATGACCGCGGCGCAGATCGCCCCGATCGCGCACGACTTCAAGATCGCCGACACGCCGGTGACGCTTGCAGGCTTCCAGATGGCGGCACTGACGTTCGCGATCTCGCTCGACCGCATCTTCGACGGTTTCGGACGCCCCTTCTTCGGCTTCGTCTCCGACACGATCGGCCGCGAGAACACCATGTTCATCGCCTTCGGCACCGCCGCGCTGATGTTGCTGACGCTGTCGTCCTATGGCCACGTGCCGGTCGTCTTCGTGCTCGCGACCGCTGTCTATTTCGGCGTGTTCGGCGAGATCTACTCGCTGTTCCCCGCCACCTGCGGCGACACCTTCGGCTCGAAGTTCGCAACCACAAACAACGGCATGCTCTACACCGCGAAGGGCACGGCATCCCTGCTCGTTCCGCTCGCCAGCGTGATCTCGGCGACGTACGGGTGGAAAGCCGTGTTCGTGGTCGCGGTGGCGCTGAACGCGACGGCGGCGCTGATGGCGCTGTTCGTGATCAAGCCGATGCGCCGTTCCTTCATCCTCGGCAAGGAAGCCGAGAGCGTCAACGCCGCGACGGCTAACGCCAAGACCGAGACGGCGTAACGGCCACACACCTTGCTCGGTTGAGACAGGGGCGCAGCGATGCGCCCCTTTCTTTTTGCTTTTGGGGAACGGCAAACGTCAGCAGTGCTGCCGCAAGATTTTTTCGGATCAGCCAAATCCAACGCTTGACCATTGGCATTATGTATACCACACTCGCCTCAACATTCACCCAGGGAGGTTGCAATGCTGGTCGGAGACATTCTGCGCAAGAAGACACCGCGCGTTGTCACGGTGCGAATGAACGAAACGGTGGGTATCGCCGCCAAGCTGATGCGCGCCAACAATATCAGCGCACTGGTGGTGAAGGACGTGGTCCGCTCCGAGGGTAACACCGCGGTCGGCATGTTCACCGAGCGCGACGTCGTGCGCGCCGTCGCCGAGCACGGCGCCAATGCCGTCAACGTCAAGGTCTCGCAACTGGTCTCGGTGCAGCAGCTCGTGTCCTGCACGTCGAGCGACACGATCGAGCACATCCGCCATCTGATGAACCAGAATCACATCCGCCACCTGCCTGTCATCGACGATTACAGTCTGGTCTCGGTCGTCAGCATGCGCGACATCGCCGCTGCCATGGACGAAGCGATCAACCGCACGCCGCAAGCAGCAGCCTGAAGGCGTCGCCGCACTTCCTGAAACTGCAGCCACGGAAAAAGGGCGCCCCCTCTCCCGCTTGCGGGAGAGGGTTGGGGAGAGGGTCTCTCCGCTAGGAAGACTCCCCAAGAGGATAGAGCCCTCACCCGCCGTGCTCTTCGAGCGCGTCGACCTCTCCCGCAAGCGGGAGAGGTGCAGAGAGCCTGTGGCGTGAACGATCGAACGAACGACCAATTTTGGTCCCGCGAGGATTCCATGAAGATCTGCATCTACGGCGCCGGCGCGATCGGCGGATATCTCGGGGTTCAGCTCGCGCGCGCTGGCGCCGACGTCAGTCTCATCGCACGCGGCGCCCACCTCGCCGCGATGCGCGAGCGCGGCTTGACGCTGCTCGCGGGCGAGGAGAAGCACACCGTGCATCCGCGCTGCACCGACGATCCCGCCGAGCTCGGCGTGCAGGATTACATCATCATCACGCTGAAGGCGCACTCGATCACCGGCGTGATCGAGAAGATGCAGCCGCTGCTCGGACCCCACACCCGCATCGTCACCGCCGTCAACGGCATCCCCTATTGGTACTTCTACAAGCACGGCGGCCAATACGAGAACGCGACGCTGGAGAGCATCGACCCCGGCGGACGGCAGTGGCGCGAAATCGGCGCCGGGCGCGCCATCGGCTGCATCGTCTATCCCGCCACCGAAATCGAGGCGCCCGGCGTGATCCGCCACGTCTACGGCAACAATTTCCCGCTCGGCGAGCCCTCCGGTGAAATCACCCCGGACGTGCAACGCCTCGCCGATCTCTTCGTCGCCGCCGGGCTGAAAGCGCCCGTGCTCGACCGCATCCGCGACGAGATCTGGCTGAAGCTGTGGGGCAATGTCTGCTTCAACCCGATCAGCGCGTTGACCCACGCAACGCTCGACGTGATCTGCACCGATCCGGCCACCCGCGCGCTGTCCCGCGCGATCATGATGGAGACGCAAGGCATCGCCGAGACGTTCGGCGTCAAATTCCGCGTCGACGTCGAGCGCCGCATCGAGGGCGCGCGCAAAGTCGGTGCGCACAAGACCTCGATGCTCCAGGATCTCGAGCGCGGCCGTCCGATGGAGATCGACCCGCTCGTCACCGTCGTGCAGGAGATGGGCCGCCTCACCGGCGTCGCCACCCCCGCGCTCGACTCCGTGCTCGCAATGGTGACCCAGCGCGCCCGCATCGCCGGTCTCTATGACGGTATCACGACGCCATCAGATCCGCGCGCACTGGCGGTGGCATGATGGCCGGCGAGATGAAACAATGGCTCCGCTTCCGCAACAGCGGTGCGACCGGCTTCGGCACGTTGAATTCGTCAGGCATCAGCGTGCACGAGGGCGAGATGTTCGGCCGCCATGCAGCCACCGGCAAGACGCTGGCACTGTCGGAGGTCGAGCTGCTCGCGCCCTGCGCGCCCAGCAAGATCGTCGCGCTCTGGAATAATTTTCACGCGCTCGCGGCCAAGCTCAACCAACCTGAGCCACCGGAGCCGCTCTATCTGCTGAAGGCCATCACCAGCATCACGACACCTGGCGCCGTGATCCGCCGTCCCTCTTATTACGACGGCAAGACAACATATGAGGGCGAGCTCGGCATCGTCATCGGCAAGACCTGCGCCCGCGTCTCGCCGGCGGAAGCAGACAGCTTCATCTTCGGCTACACCTGCGTCAACGACATCACCCGCCAACGACATCCTGACCAGCGATCCCACGTTCCCGCAATGGGCTCGCGCCAAGGGCATCGACGATTACGGCCCGTTCGGCCCCGTCATCGCCACCGGTCTCGATCCGGCCAAGCTGGTGGTCCGCACCATCCTCAACGGCGCGGAGCGGCAGAACTATCCGATATCGGACATGATCTTCACCGCGCAGGAACTGGTCAGCAAGATCTCCCACGACATGACCCTGCTCCCCGGCGACCTCATCGCGGTCGGCACCTCCGTCGGCGTCGGCGTGATGAAAGAGCCAGTGAACACGGTGACCGTCGCGATCGACGGCATCGGCGAGTTGACCAACGAGTTTCGGCTGTAGCGCAATCTCTGTCGTTCGATGGATTCCGGGCTCGGCGCTACGCGCCGCCCCGGAATGACGGCCAAGGGGACCTGACGTCGCCCGCTCCAATTCGGGAAAATCCGGTACTCTCCACCGCCCCTCCACCGATCGGCTGACGCAACCAGCCGTGGATCGCGCTACCGGAAACGTCCGGGAAAGCCCCGCGACCCTTGATCTCGGTTCCGCTCTCCAATAGCAACTATGGCGATAATGTGTGCCGGCGTGAGGACGTCACGATGTGGCAGTTTTTCCTGGTTGCCTGGTTTGTTCTGATCGCCGCCATAGCGATCTTCGCCCAGCAGGCGCTCGGTTATGATGTCGGCCACCTGCCCGCCTGGTTCGGCGGCCTTCCCGTGCCGCAGCGCATCGCGACCGGCGCGATCTTGGCGCTGGTCCCGGCACTGATCGGCGCCTCTGCCTGGCAGCTTTCGCGCCAGGACCGGCGCCTCGACAATTTGCGCGACCGCCTCAAGAAGACCCGCGAAGACGTTGTCGTCGCCCACGCCCTGCAGAATCACCTTGATGCCACCATCCAGCACCTGATCGAGAGCGATCCACGGGAGGCCGTCTCCGCCCTCCACGACAAGCTGGGCGAGACCGAGCAGCGCGCGCTGCTCCAGCAGGGCCGCAACGAATCCACCGACATGCACGACCAGCTCGCCGAAATCCGCCGCCGCCAGCAGGAGGTGCGCGATATGGTCGGCAAGGTCGCCGATCAGCGTCGCGCAGTCGAGCCCGTCTTCACCGAGATCCGCGATCGCCAGAACCAGCTCGAACGCTCTCTGCACGACCTCGAGACCGACGATCGCAAGAACAACCTCGCCGACCGGCTCAAGGACATCGCTCGCGACGTATCGACGCTGCTGTCGCGGGTGGGCACGGTCCAGGACACCTTTGCCACCCTCAATCAGTACAAGGAAGATCTGGCGAAATCGCACGCGGAGCTGGTGCCGCTGCGATCAACGGACGCCGGCATCAATGCCCTGATCGGCGAGCTGAGCCTCAGCCATGAGCGCCTCGCCAAGAGCGTCGACGAGCTTGAAACCGGCGGCGACGCGCCGCTCGGCAGCCGCGTCGAGACGCTGTCGAATAACAAGATCGAAATCGAGCAGCGCTTGGCCCGCATCGACGACAGCTTCAACATTCTCACAAGCATCCGGCTCGATTTCGAGGAGCTCGGCCAGCGCCGGACTCAGCTCGAACGCTCGCTCGCCGGTATCGAGACCGACCCCGACGGCAAAACGCTTGCCGACCGCCAGAATGCGCTGAACGATTTCGTTCTCCAGTCGCGCCAGCGCCTCGGCGCGTTGCAGGAGACGCTGGCGACGCTGAACGGCTTCAAGACGGAGCTGTCGAAGTCGCAGGCCGACCTCGTCCCGCTGAAGGCCCCGGTGTTCGGCATCGAGGCTCTGATTACGGACGTCGGCACCACCCGCGACCTCCTCGCCAAAACCGTCGGCGAGATCGAGGCGAGCGGCGACGTCACCCTCGCCTCGCGCGTCGACGCGCTCACCAAGAGCAAGCGCGAGGTCGAAGACCGCCTCGCCCGCATCTTCGACAATTTCAACGCGCTCGACGGATTGCGGAAAGACATCGGCGGGATTTTCTCGACGATTCGGAGCAGCCTGAACCGGATCGGGTGAGGCCGAGCTGCGCAGGATGGTTTCGCTGCGTTCAACTCATTCTGCGAGCCGCGTGCTCCGAAACGTTCAGACACATCACATCTCCACGCGCCCGGCAGATGCCGCCAACATGTCGCGCGGATGCCGCACTGTGGACGCATTCGGCCGCCCTTCTGTGAGGCGTGTCTGGGGGCACGGCGGTGCCGTGTTTGGACCAAACCTTCTAGGGGTATGACTGTGAAGAAGATTGTATTTGTCGTGGGTGCTACGCTTGCTCTGGTGACGGTTGCGAATGCTGCGGATCTGCCGCGGCGCCAGCCCGTTCCCGTCTATTCGGAGCAGGCGCCGATCGGCAAGATGCCGATTGGCAAGAGCCCGGTTGGAAAGGCCCCGATCGGCAAGGCGCCCGGCCCGGTCGCGGCGCGCTACTGACGCGTTAGCGAAGTACGCGCAGAAGCGCAGACTTGGCCTAAGCAGCCGACAGTCGAGGGGCACAGCGTGACGAACAAACCTGATCGATCGGGACCCTGCATCCTTGCGGGATTTGCGCTCGCGGCCATGATCGCGTGTACGACACCCTCGGCCTCGGCCCACGAAGCGAACAAGCGCGTTGCTGACGCAAACGCGCTTGCCACCACCGACACCGTATCGCAGCCGGCGCCGCCATCGACGCGGCGCGCGGTCGCGCGCGCGGAGAAAGGTCCGTATTACGTCGATTTCCGCGCCCGCACGGCCGCGAGCTGGGGCCACGCCTTCGTCTGGTACGGCAAGACCAGCGAGCGCGCCGTCGAGGTGGCAGGGCTCACGCCCGCCGGCGACACCTGGGCCTATGTGCTCGGTCACGTCACCTGGGTGCCGGCGGAGACCGGCGCGAGTTACGGCGATCTCGACCCGGACTATCTGACCGCGAACTACCGCGTCTATTTGAACGAAGCCGACGCCAAGCGCGTGTTTGCCTATATCAAGAAATTGCAGGCGAGCTCGCCGGTCTGGAACGCCGAGACCACCAACTGCACCGGCTTCATCGGCGACATCGCCGAGTACATGGGATTGAAGGTCCCCTACCGCTGGCAGCGGCCGGAAAACTTCGTCAACAGCCTCAAGGAAATAAACGGCGGCCGCCAGATGGTGCGGCTGTCGGCGGAGTAGCCGCAGCCTTGTCACCCGTCGGGCAAAACACTCCGCGCAATTCCCCCACCTCGCTTGTCAATCCTCCGCGCCAAAAATATTCCATTTTACCGAAATTCTGATTTACCGTACACACGAACCACCCTGTCCGAGACAAGGGACGGATCGCGATCGTCACGAACGGCGGGCAGGGTAGCGATGGACGCGACGGCGTCGGGCGCGATCGGAATTGCAGGGCGGCCTTGCCGTGAGCAGTCACCACCGCGCGTACGACACGATGCCGACAGCGTTTTCGCATGGCTTCGGGCGTGAGCACACGCCAGCTCTCGAAGTCCCAGCGAGGATGTGCGCGGACGGTCAAGTCGTGTGGTCCTGACGCCCGGGGTCTGTGCGTCAAGTCCAGCGGTGATGTTGCTGCCCGACCGGGCGTGCACATCAGCGATCCGCTCGGCGACGGGGGCAATAGTGCATCGCTCCCCGAGGAGAGCACGAAGTAAGCCGTAAACCATTGCGCAGGGAAGGCCGGGCGATTGGCTGACCTGTGGTCCACCCCGTGTGCATCTTCCTGCGCACGGACCTGGGTGCCAGCCGGCGCCCGGCCTTCCCTGCGCCCTTGTCACGACGAGGGCGATGCGATCAGGCAAAGCTCGGGCGAAATGCGCCGCGAGGAGGCGAAGGTGTGTCCACTGTTTGAAAGTTGGGTCGGGATTGATCCGCAGACGGTTCGTCCGTGCCCCGGATGCAGCGCAGCGTCCCCTCGACGGTGCCCTGCAGAGCCGGGGCCCATCTTTCAGAGTGCTCGCGGGGCATGGGTCCCGGCTCTGCGCCGCAACGTGAAGGACGTTGCAGCGCGTCCGGGACACGAGACGAAGCGACGCTGTCGCCCACACTCATCGCGCCCCAATTATCCGCCCCACGGAATCCCCCACTCCCCCGCATGATCGCCCTGTCCGACCTCGCAATAGACTTTTCCCGACCCGGGCGGCATCCTGCCGCCATCAACCGATAACAGAGCGCCACGCAGGCGGGGGAAACAGGTCATGTTGCAGACACGGTTCACGAAACTCGTCGGTGTCGAGCATCCGATCGTCCAGGGCGGCATGCAATGGGTCGGCCGTGCCGAGTTGGTCGCCGCCGTCGCCAATGCCGGGGCGCTCGGCTTCATCACGGCGCTGACCCAGCCGACGCCGGAGGACCTCAGGAAGGAGATCGCGCGCTGCCGCGACCTCACCGACAAGCCGTTTGGCGTCAACCTCACCATCCTGCCCGCGATCAAGCCGCCGCCTTATGCCGAATACCGCGCCGCCATCATCGAGAGCGGCATCACGGTGGTCGAAACCGCCGGCAACAAGCCGCAGGAGCATGTCGACGAGTTCAAGAAGCACGGCGTCAAGGTCGTGCACAAATGCACCAGCGTCCGTCACGGGCTCTCGGCTGAGCGCATGGGCGTGGACGCCATCTCGATCGACGGGTTCGAATGCGCCGGCCACCCCGGCGAGGACGACACCCCCGGGCTGATCCTGATCCCGGCCGCCGCCAACAAGATCAAGATCCCGATGATCGCTTCCGGCGGCTTTGCCGACGCCCGCGGCCTCGTCGCCGCGCTGGCGCTGGGCGCCGAAGGCATCAACATGGGCACGCGTTTCATGGCCACCAGGGAAAGCCCGATCCACCAGCTCATCAAGGAGAAGATCGTCGCCAATGACGAGCGCGAGACCGAGCTGATCTTCCGCACCATGCGCAACACCTCCCGCGTCGCCAGGAACGAGATTTCGACCAAGGTCGTTGCGATGGAGAAGGAAGGCGCCAAGTTCGAGGACATCCGCGAGCTCGTCGCCGGCGCCCGTGGCAAGATGGTCTATGCGACCGGCAACTCGGACGAAGGCATCTGGTCGGCGGGCCAGGTGCAGGGCCTGATCCATGATATCCCGAGCTGCGCCGAACTCGTCTCCCGGATCGTGCGCGAAGCCGAGGCCATCATCCGCAGCCGGCTCGAAGGCATGATCGTTCATCCGACAGCGCAAGCTGCTGAATAGTCACTGTAAGAAGCGAGAGCAATTTATGAAGGCTTATGTCTACGGCCCTGGTGGCGCTACGATTTCCGACGTCGCTCAACCAAAACCTAAAGGCACGCAGGTGCTGGTCCGCGTCCGCGCCTGCGGACTGAATCGCGCCGACACCGGCATGCGCAAGGGCCACGCCCATGGCGCGGCCGGCGGCGCCGGCACCGTGCTCGGTATGGAATGGGCCGGCGAAGTCGCCGAGCTCGGACCGGATGCCAAGGGCGTGAACGTCGGCGACCGCATTATGGGCTCGGGCGGCGCGGCGTTCGCCGAATACACGCTGGCCGATCACGGCCGGCTGTTCCGCGCGCCCTCGAACATGAATTTCGAGGAAGCCGCCACCCTCCCCGTCGCGCTCGCGACCATGCACAACGCCGTCGTCACCGTCGGCGGCGTGCAGCCCGGGCAAGCCGTGCTGATCCAGGGCGCAAGCTCCGGCGTCGGCCTGATGGCGATGCAGATCGCCAGGCTCAAGGGCGCCAAACTCGTGATCGGCTCGTCGACCGATGCCACTCGCCGCGGCCGGCTGAAGGAATATGGCGCCGACCTTGCTGTCGATTCCTCCGATCTCACATGGGTCGACGAGGTGCTGAAGGCGACGAACGGCGAAGGCGTCGACCTCATCGTCGACCAGGTCTCAGGCCAAGTCGCCAACCAGAACCTCGCCGCGACCAAGGTAAAAGGCCGCATCGTCAATGTCGGCCGGCTCGGCGGCACCCATGCCGATTTCAACTTCGACCTGCACGCGGCGCGCCGCATCGACTATGTCGGCGTCACCTTCCGCACCCGCACCATCGAGGAGGTCCGCGAGATTTTTGAGGAGGTCCGCAGAGACATATGGGGCGCGGTGGAATCGCGCAAGCTGCAGCTGCCGATCGACAAGGTGTTTGCCTTCGACGACATCGACAAGGCATTCGAGCACATGGAGACGAACAAGCACCTCGGCAAGATCGTGGTGACGGTGCCGTAGCGGTCCCAGTCTTGCGGGGTGGGCAAAGCGAAGCGTGCCCACCACAAGCGGTTGATCAGGAGACGCCTGTTGGTAGGCACGGCGCCATGGCGCCTCTGTCCACCCTACGAAAAGGTGCTCCTGCAACTCACTTGCGACTACGTCTGTGGACTGCAGCTTGATGTTCACCCGTGGCCTGCTAAATCCCACGCCATGAGCTCCCAACACAACAAGACCTCGGTCGCGGCGATCTCGATCTTCGCCAGCGGCGGCATGGCGGCGGCCAAGTTCGCAGTCGGGATCGCGATCGGCTCGCTGGCGCTGATCTCCGAGGCCCTGCACTCCTCGGTCGACCTGGTCGCCACCATCATCACCTGGGCGGTGGTACGGGTGTCCGACAAACCGGCGGACGAGGAGCATCATTACGGCCACGGCAAGCTCGAAAGCATCTCGGCGCTGGGCGTCACGGCCCTGCTCTACGTGCTCGCCGGCGGCATCCTGGTCGAATCCTACAGCCGGCTGCGCGAGGGAACCCCGCCACCGACCATTTCGGCCGTGCCGTTCGTGGTGCTGGTGATCGACATCGTCGTCAATCTCTGGCGCGCCCGCGCCCTGCACCGCGCCGCGCGGGAGACGCGGAGCCAGGCGCTCGCCGCCGACGCGCTGCATTTCGCCTCCGACGTGATGGGCTCTTTCGCCGTGATCGTGGGCCTGATCCTCGCCGCCCTCGGCTTCTGGTGGGGCGATGCAGCCGCGGCCGCCGCGGTCGCCGTGATGATCGCCCTGCTCGGATTGCGCATGGCCGGCTCGACCGTGCAGACGCTGCTCGACCGCGCCCCGGAGGGCGCGCAGGAGAAGGCCACGGCCGCGATCCGGGGCGTGTCCGGCGTGATCGACGTCGAACGGCTGCGCGTGCGCATGGTCGGTGCGACCACCTTCATCGACACCATCGCAAAGGTGCCGCGGACCTATCCGATCGACCGCGTCGAGGAGATCAAGCGCAAGGCGCAAGCGGCCGTCGACAAAGCATTCGGCGAAACCGACCTCACCTTCACCGCGGTCCCTGTCGCCCGCGACAACGAGACCGTCCGCGACCGCATCATGGTGATCGCGCATAATTCGGGACTCGCCGTCCACCACGTCACGGTGCACGACCTCGGCGGCAAGCTGATCGTCAGCATCGACCTCGAGGTCGACGCCGGAATGCAGCTCGACGCCGCCCATGACGTCGCCAACACGCTGGAGCGCAACATCCAGGAGGAGTTCGGCGCGGACGTCGAGGTCGACGTCCACATCGAGCCGTTGGAACCTGAACTGCCGTTCGGGGTCGATGCCGCACCGGAACGGGTGCAGGCCATCGCCGCCGCTCTGACGGAATACGCCGCCGGCGGCGAGATCCACGACATCCACAATGTCCGCGTCCGCAACACCGACGCCGGCGAGATCGTCAACTTCCACTGCCGCGCCGAGCCGTCGATGAGCGTGATCAAAGTGCACGAGCACGTCGACGCGATCGAGCGTGCGCTGCGGCGCGCGTTCCCGAGCGTGAAGCGCGTGATCAGTCACGCCGAACCGCCGCGCGCATGATGCAGAATATGCGAGGAGTCACACGTTCCCGTTTCGGACTCGTAACGCACGTCAATTTACGGACGCGAGAGGCGCGAACTCTCCATTGGATAAGAATTATTCGGCATTAACGATTCATTGACTCTCGACAGGCCGCGAAAACTGGATTCAAATCGCTGTGATTCGAAAGCGATGTGGGGCTGCTTTCGAAATCAGTCGCAGCAGAGTTTCCAGGGGGCCTAGGGCATGGCGCGTGCAGACGCCGCGAACGCGTGCGTGCAATCCGATTCGATCAAAGGATTGGCGCAATCGATCGCGAAACCTGCCTACCATCGGCTGCTGATCGCGGAGCCGGCGCTGCGCCGCGCGGTGCCGACGCTCATCATCGCGTTCCTGATCACGATCTGCCTCGGCGCGTTCGTGCAGGTCGTCGATCAGACGCGCCAGAAGCGGCTGGTGATCCGCCACGACATGTCGGCGCTCGCTGACCTGCTCGCCGAGCGCATCGACCGCCTCACCTCGGCGCGACAGGAGCGGCTGAAGAACATCGAGAACCTGCCGACGCTGCTGTCCGATCTCATTCCGTCCTGGGGCACCGCCTCGGGCCGCCACGTCATCGTCACCTCGGCCGGCCTCGATCGCCGCATCCTCGCCCGCATCCCGGTCGACAGCGATCCCTCGGGCAACGATCGTCTGCTCGACGCAATCACGACGGCGCAACTGCTGGCGGCGCCGCCGCGAGACGGCAACATCTCCGACATGACGCTGCCGAACGGCAACGCCGCGATGGCGACCTCGCGGCAGATCAAGTCGCTGCCCGGCTTCGTCACCGTGATCCAGGAGCGCATCGAGCCGATCTGGGGCTCGGACGCCGCGCTGTCGGTGACGCTGTCGGCCACCACCGGCTTCGTCGTCCTGATCCTCGGCTTCGCATTCCACTGGCAGTCCACCCGTGCCCGCGAGGGCGACTTGATCAACGACGCCGTGCGCGGCCGTATCGACACCGCGCTCAACCGCGGCCGCTGCGGGCTCTGGGACTGGGACCTGTCGCGCGGCCGCATCTTCTGGTCGCAGTCGATGTTTTCGATGCTCGGCCTCGACGGCCGCAACGAGCTCCTCACCTTCGGCGAGGTCAACGCGCTGGTGAAGTCCGACGACATCGACCTGTTCGAGATCGCCGACCAGCTCATCTCCGAGAAGATCGACCACATCGACCAGACCTTTCGCATGCAGCATGTCGACGGCCACTGGATCTGGCTCCGCGTCCGCTGCGAAAAGACCCACGGCGCGACCGATTCCACCGTGCACCTGATCGGGATCGCCGTCGACATCACCGAGCAGAAGAGCCTCGCCGAGCGGACCGTGGAAGCCGATCTGCGCCTGCGCGACGCGATCGAGACCATTCCCGAAGCCTTCGTGCTGTGGGACGCCAGCGACCGCCTGGTACTCTGCAACTCGCACTTCCAGCGCCTGCACAAGCTGCCCGACAGTGCCGTCATCTCCGGTACCTCTTACGAGACCGTGCTCGAGGTCGGCCGCATGCCGGAGGTGCGAACCCGCCACAACGAGACCGCCAGCCAGGGCCCCGGCGCGCGCACCTTCGAGGCGCAGCTCGACGACGGCAGCTGGCTGCACATCAGCGAGCGCCGCACCAAGGACGGCGGCTACGTCTCGGTCGGCACCGACATCACCCGCATCAAGGAGCACGAGCAGAAGCTGGTCGACAACGATCTGCGCCTGCGCGCCACCGTCATCGACCTGAAGCGCTCGCAGGCAGCTCTGGAACGACAGGCAGGCGAGCTCGCCGATCTCGCCGAAAAATACCAGCGCGAGAAGACCCGCGCCGAGGAGGCCAACCAGACCAAGTCGAAATTCCTCGCCAATATGAGCCACGAGCTGCGCACGCCGCTGAACGCGATCATCGGCTTCTCCGAGATCATGGGCTCGGGCATGTTCGGCGAACTCGGTTCGGAAAAGTACCAGGAATACTGCCACGACATCCTGACCAGCGGGCATTATCTGCTCGAAGTCATCAACGACGTCCTCGACATGTCCAAGATCGAGGCCGGCCGCATGAAGCTCGACATGGAAGAGCTCGACCTGGCGCAGACGCTGGCGGAATCCTTGCGGGTCGTCACCGGCCGGGCGCAGGACAAGCACCTGACGCTCGACGCCGACATCGAAAAATCCCTCTCCGTCGTCGCCGATCGCCGCGCCACCAAGCAGATCATCGTCAATTTGCTCTCCAACGCCGTGAAGTTCACGCCCGACGGCGGACGCATCGTGGTGCGCAGCCGGCAGTTCGACGACAGGATCGTGCTGATGATCGCCGACACCGGCATCGGCATCGCCCCGCATTCACTGGCGCGGCTCGGCCGCCCCTTCGAGCAGGTCGAGAGCCAGCTCACCAAGACCTATCACGGCTCGGGACTGGGGCTTGCGATCGCCCGCTCGCTGGCGCAGCTCCATGGCGGCTCGATGCGCCTGCGCTCCAAGCTCGAAGTCGGCACCGTCGTGCGCGTGACCCTGCCGCGCGACGCGATCAAGGCGGCGTCCGGAATATCGGCCGCGGCCTGAATCCTACGATTGCAGCGACGGCGCGACTTCGCGCGCGACATTGACCAGCGCCGCAATCAACGGCGTCATCGGATCGCGCTGCGGGATCACCATGCCGATGCTGTAATTGACATCCGGATCGGTGATCGGGATCGAGCGCACTGTATCGGAGAGGCCGAGCGTCTCGGCGAGCTTGGCCGGCATCACGCTGGCCCAGCGTCCCGTCTTCACGTGCGTGAACAGCACCAGCAGCGAGTTCGACGTCAAGGTCGGCGTCGCCTCCGCGCCGACCGAACGCAGCGCGCGGTCGATGATGCGGCGGTTCTGCATGTCGGGCGTCAGCAGGCACAGCGGCACCTGCCCGACCTCCGTCCACGTTACCGTCTCGCGATCGCCGAACATTCCATCCGGCGCGGTGAGCAGGCGATAGCTCTCGTTGTAGAGCGGAATGGTGCGCACCTTGCCGATCGGCTCGTTCTCGATATAGGTCAGCCCCGCGTCCACCTCGAGATTTTCGAGCAGCCCCAGCACCTCGGACGAGGTGGTGGACCGGATGCTGAAGCGCACCTCGGGATGCCTGGCGCGGAACGGCGTCGTCAGCGCGGCGACCATGCCGAGCACGGTCGGGATCGCGGCAATACGTATCTCGCCGGAGAGCTGATGCTTCAGCCCATTGATCTCGTCACGCATCGCGCGTGCATCGCCCACGATCCGACGGGCCCAATCCAGCGCCCGCTCGCCTTCCGGCGTAAAACCCTGGAAGCGAGAGCCGCGCTGGACCAGCATCACGCCGAGAATCTCCTCGAGCTGCTTGAGCCCGGTCGACATCGTCGGTTGCGTCACGCCGCACACCTCTGCGGCCCGGCCGAAATGCCGCTCTTTCGCCAGCGCCAGCAGCAATTCAAGCTTGTCGAGCAACCGTTATCCCCTCGGATTGTGTGGTGGCAGACAAGCTAGCATGCCCTACCCCGCCCAACACGTAAAAACCGCCCGGCAGACAACTCCGATTGCAATTTCAAATCAACTGATTGCCAACGCAAATCGATCGGAATTCGCGATCGCAGCATGAGACAGCTTTATTGATCTTCGAATGATTCCAAATAGTTTGCGATGAGTAGACGCTCTGGTTGAGAACGAAGAATGACAGCGGTTTTTGAGCCTTGGGACGAAATGCGCGCCGCCGATATCATCGCCGAACATAGCAAGCCGGAAGGCGCGACGCTGGTGATCCTGCACGCGCTCCAGGGGGCATTCGGCTACGTGCCGGAAGCAGCCATTCCGATGGTGGCGCAAACGCTCAATCTGTCGCGCGCCGAAGTGCATGGCGTGTTCACGTTCTATCATGATTTCCGCCACAAGCCGGCCGGCCGCCATGTGCTGAAACTCTGCCGCGCGGAGGCCTGTCAGGCGGCGGGCGGCGATGCGCTGGCTGCGCGTGCCGAGGCAAAGCTTGGCGTCTCGCTCGGCAACACGACGGCCGACGACCGCGTCACGCTGGAGCCGATCTACTGCCTCGGCCTGTGCGCGACCGCACCGTCCGCGATGCTCGACGGCCGGCTCATTGGCCGGCTCGATGAAAAGCGTATCGATGCGCTTGTTGCGGAGGCGCAGCGATGAAGATGCGGATATTCGTCCCCCGCGATGCGGCTGCAGTCGCCGTCGGCGCCGATGACGTGGTCAGGGCGCTCGAACGGGTCGCGGCACAGCGCGACCTGCCGATTGAGATCGTCAGGACCGGCTCGCGCGGGCTCTGCTGGCTGGAGCCGATGATCGAGGTGGCGACCCCCGGAGGCCGCATCGCCTACGGCCCCGTCGGCCCGGAGGATGTTGCCTCCGTGCTCGATTCGATGGCGAGCAATGGTTCTCATCCCCTGCGGCTCGGCGCCGCGGATGAAATCCCCTGGCTGAAGCGCCAGACCCGCCTCACCTTCGCGCGCTGCGGCGTGATCGACCCGCGCTCGCTCGACGACTACCGCGCCCATGGCGGCTACAAGGGCCTTGAGCGTGCGCTCTCGCTCGGCTCGGATGCGATCCTGAACGAAGTCACCGCATCCGGCTTGCGCGGCCGCGGCGGCGCAGGCTTCCCGACCGGCATCAAGTGGAAGACGGTCGCGCAGGCGAAAGCGGATCGTAAATTCATCGTCTGCAACGCCGACGAAGGCGACAGTGGCACCTTCGCCGACCGCATGATCATGGAAGGCGATCCCTTCCTCGTCATCGAAGGCATGACGACCGCCGGCATCACCGTCGGCGCGACCAGGGGCTACATCTACATCCGCAGCGAATATCCGCACGCGGTCGAGGCGATGAACGCGGCCATCACCGCGGCTAGACGCGGCGGCTATCTCGGCGACAAGATCGGCGGCTCCACATACAGCTTCGATCTCGAAGTACGCGTCGGCGCCGGCGCTTACGTTTGCGGCGAAGAGACCTCGCTGCTGGAGAGCCTCGAGGGCCGCCGCGGCCTCGTGCGGGCAAAGCCGCCGCTGCCCGCGCATCACGGCCTGTTCGGCAAACCGACCGTCATCAATAACGTGCTGTCGTTCGCCGCCATCCCCTTCATCCTGGCCGAAGGCGCCAAGGCCTATGCCGATTTCGGCATGGGTCGCTCGCGCGGCACGATGCCGATCCAGCTCGCCGGCAACATCCGCCAGGGCGGGCTGTTCGAGACCGCATTCGGCGTTACGCTCGGAGAGCTCGTCGACGACATCGGCGGCGGCACGTTCACGGGCCGTCCCGTTCGCGCGGTTCAGGTCGGCGGCCCGCTCGGCGCCTACTTCCCGCGCGCGCTGTTCGATACCCCGTTCGACTACGAGGCCTTTGCCGCGCGCGACGGCCTGATCGGCCATGGCGGTATCGTCGTGTTCGACGACAGCGTCGACATGCGCAAGCAGGCGCGCTTCGCGATGGAATTCTGCGCCGTCGAATCCTGCGGCAAGTGCACACCGTGCCGGATCGGTTCGACCCGCGGCGTCGAGACCATCGAGAAGATCATGCGCGGCGAGCGCGTGAGCGAAAATCTGGCGCTCGTCGAAGACCTCTGCAACACCATGAAATTCGGCTCGCTCTGCGCACTCGGCGGCTTCACGCCCTACCCTGTGCTCAGCGCATTGAAGCACTTCCGGGAAGATTTTATCCCGGCCCCGACCACGCTTCAGGCCGCGGAATAGGAGAACGACAATGTCTCTGATCGAAGAAATCGACTTCGGCACGCCGCGATCGAAATCGGAAACGATGGTGACGCTGACCATCGACGGCAACCAGGTCACGGTGCCCGAGGGCACCTCGATCATGCGGGCTGCGATGGATGCGGGCCACCAGATCCCAAAACTCTGCGCGACCGACATGGTCGATGCGTTCGGCTCGTGCCGCCTTTGCGTCGTCGAGATCGAGGGCCGCGCCGGCACGCCGGCCTCCTGCACCACGCCCGTCATGTCCGGCCTCGTCGTGCACACCCAGAGCGAACGGCTGAAGAAGCTGCGCAAGGGCGTGATGGAGCTCTACATCTCCGACCATCCGCTCGATTGCCTCACCTGCGGCGCCAACGGCGACTGCGAGTTGCAGGACATGGCCGGTGCCGTCGGCCTGCGCGACGTGCGTTACGGCTATGAGGGCGAGAACCACGTCTTTGCCAAATCCAATGGCGAGATCAACGCCGCCTGGATGCCGAAGGACGAGTCGAATCCGTACTTCACCTATGATCCCTCCAAGTGCATCGTCTGCTCGCGCTGCGTCCGCGCCTGCGAGGAAGTCCAGGGCACCTTCGCGCTGACGATCTCCGGCCGCGGCTTCGACAGCCGCGTCTCGCCCGGCATGAGCGAGAGCTTCCTCGGCTCCGAATGCGTCTCCTGCGGCGCCTGCGTGCAGGCCTGCCCGACCGCGACGCTGACCGAGAAATCCGTGATCGAGATCGGCCAGCCCGAACACTCCGTCGTCACCACCTGCGCCTATTGCGGCGTGGGCTGCACCTTCAAGGCCGAAATGCGCGGCGAGGAAGTCGTCCGCATGGTGCCGTACAAGGACGGCAAGGCCAATCGCGGCCATTCCTGCGTCAAGGGCCGCTTCGCCTGGGGTTACACCAACCACAAGGAACGCATCCTCAGGCCGATGATCCGCGAGCGGATCGAGGATCCCTGGCGCGAAGTGTCGTGGGACGAGGCATTCTCGTTTGCCGCCGACAGGATGCGCGGCATCCAGACGAAGTACGGCCGCGACGCCATCGGCGGCATCACCTCGTCCCGCTGCACCAACGAAGAAACCTATCTGGTGCAGAAGCTGATCCGCGCCGGCTTCGGCAACAACAATGTCGACACCTGCGCCCGCGTCTGCCACTCCCCGACCGGCTATGGCCTGTCGACCACGTTCGGTACGTCCGCCGGCACACAGGATTTCGACTCGGTCGAGGACACCGACGTCGTCGTCATCATCGGTGCCAACCCCGCTTCGGCCCACCCCGTCTTCGCCTCTCGCCTGAAGAAACGGCTGCGCCGGGGCGCCAAGCTGATCGTGATCGATCCGCGCCGCACCGAGATGGTGGAATCGCCGCATGTGAAGGCGCTGCACCTGCCGCTGATGCCCGGCACCAACGTTGCCGTGATGACGGCGCTGGCGCATGTGATCGTGACTGAAGGCCTCGCCAACGAAGCCTTCGTGCGCGAGCGTTGCGACTGGAGCGAGTTCGAGGAATGGGCGGCGTTCGTCGCCCAGCCTAACAACAGTCCGGAGGCCACCGCCATCCTCACCGGCGTCAATCCGAAGGATCTGCGCGAAGCGGCCCGCATCTACGCCACCGGCGGCAACGGCGCGATCTATTACGGCCTCGGCGTCACCGAGCACAGCCAGGGCTCCACGACTGTGATCGCGATCGCCAACCTCGCGATGGTCACGGGCAATATCGGCCGTCCCGGCGTCGGTGTGAACCCGCTGCGCGGCCAGAACAACGTGCAGGGCTCCTGCGACATGGGTTCGTTTCCGCATGAGCTGCCGGGCTATCGTCACATCGCGGACGATGCCGTGCGCGAGCAGTTCGAGGCGCTGTGGAACGTCAAGCTCAACCCCGAGCCCGGCCTGCGCATCCCCAACATGTTCGACGCCGCGGTCGAAGGCACGTTCATGGGCATCTACGTGCAGGGCGAAGACATCCTGCAATCCGATCCCAACACCAAGCATGTGGTGGCTGCACTGTCGGCGATGGAATGCGTCATCGTCCATGACCTCTTCCTGAACGAGACCGCGAACTACGCACACGTCTTCCTGCCCGGCTCGAGCTTCCTCGAGAAGGACGGCACCTTCACCAACGCCGAGCGCCGCATCCAGCGCGTTCGCAAGGTGATGACGCCGAAGAACGGCCTCGCCGACTGGGAGGTCACCATCGGCCTTGCCAAGGCCATGGGCTTCGAGATGAACTACAGCCACCCTTCCGAGATCATGGACGAGATCGCCGCGCTGACCCCGACCTTCGCCGGCGTCTCCTACGCCAAGCTCGACGAGCTCGGCTCGGTGCAGTGGCCCTGCAACGAGGAGGCGCCCGAGGGCACGCCGGTGATGCATATCGACGGCTTCGTCCGCGGCAAGGGCAAGTTCGTCGTCACCGAATATATCGCGACCGACGAGCGCACCGGCCCGCGCTATCCGCTGCTGCTCACCACGGGCCGCATCCTCAGCCAGTACAATGTCGGCGCGCAGACCCGGCGTACCGAGAACGTGGTCTGGCATGCCGAGGACCGGCTGGAGATCCATCCGCACGATGCCGAGCAGCGCGGCGTGCGCGACGGCGACTGGGTGCGGCTGAAGAGCCGTGCCGGCGAGACCACGCTGCGTGCGGAGATAACCGATCGCGTCGCGCCGGGCGTCGTCTACACCACCTTCCACCATCCGGACACGCAGGCCAACGTCATCACGACCGACTATTCCGACTGGGCGACCAACTGCCCCGAATACAAAGTCACGGCGGTGCAGATCTCGCCGTCGAACGGCCCGTCCGACTGGCAGAAGGCCTACGACGCGCAGGCACGGCACTCCCGCCGTATCGCGCCGGCCGAGGCGGCGGAGTAGCGGCATGCACGTGCCGGTCCAGGCCATCGACCGCGAGATCTGGCGCGACGGTATCGCATCCGAGGGGACACGGCTGATTCCGGAGGAGACGCCGCTGGCGCTGACCTACAATGGCGGCACCTACGCCGTCATGATGGGGACGCCGCAGAACCTGGAAGATTTTGCGGTCGGCTTCAGCCTGGATGAAGGCATCATCAAATCGGTCGACGACATCAAGTCGCTCGAAATGGTCCGCCTCGACGACGGCATCGAGTTGCGCATGTGGCTGGCCTCGGAAGATGCCGCGCGCATCGGCGAGCGGCGCCGCCACATCGCCGGCCCGACCGGCTGCGGCATTTGCGGCATCGATTCAATCGCCGAAGCCGTGCGGCCTGCGGCAGTCGTGCCGCAGGGACAGACGTTTACGCCCGAACAGGTCATGGCGGCGATGCAGACCATCGCACCGCTGCAATCGATCAATTTGCAAACCCGCGCCGTTCACGCCGCCGCGTTCTGGTCGCCTGCCGGCGGTATCGTCACGCTGCGCGAGGATGTCGGCCGCCACAATGCGCTCGACAAGCTCGCCGGTTCGCTGGCGCGCAGCCGCACGGTTGCAAGCGGCGGCATCGTGCTGCTGACCAGCCGCGTCTCGATCGAGATGGTGCAGAAGACCGCCGCCATCGGCGCGCCGGTGATGGTCGCCGTCTCTGCGCCGACCGCGCTCGGGGTGCGCACCGCTGAGGCCGCCGGCATCACGCTGATTGCCATTGCCCGCCAGGACGGGTTCGAGGTGTTTTCGCATGGCGGCCGCGTTGTCGCGCGTCATGCCACGGAGATTGCCGATGTCGCCTGACCGCCTGATCTACATGGCCAACCAGATCGGCACGTTCTTCCGGAGCCAGGGCCACGACAAGGCCGTGCCGGGGATCGCCGATCATATCAAGAAGTTCTGGGATCCGCGGATGAAGCGCGCGATCTTCGCCCATCTCGATGCCGGCGGCGTTGGTCTGGAGCCGAACGTGCGCGAGGCGCTCACCTCGCTGAAGCCGGCGACGTCCCTTCCAGCAGCGCCCTGAAGACACGGCGCACCTCGCTCTGCGTCTCCTTCACGCGCGCCTCCAGCGAGGAGAAATCCGGTGCGTCGCCGGCGCGTGCCATCACGCGCAGCAGGTCGGTGCCGGCTGTTTCCGGCTTGAAGCGGTCGCTGACGCAGAGCCGCAGGATCTGCGTCAGGTCGTGATAGAGCCGCGCTGCGGCGCGCAGTATCTCGGTCTCCGATTGTGCGAGCACGCCGAGCCGACATGCATTTTCCAGCACCTGCATGGTGCCGACGTCGAGAATCCCCGGCTTCTCGTGAGCATGTACGAGCTGGAGATATTGCGCGATGAAATCGATGTCGACCATGCCGCCGGCGGCGTATTTGAGATCCCAATGGTCGGTCTCGCCCTTCTCCTGCGCGATCGCGCGCCGCATGTCCGCGACGTCGTTGGCGGTGATTCCGGGATCGCGGCGGCGGGTCAGGACATCGCGGATGACGTGCTCGATCCGTTCCCGAAATGCGGGCGAAGCCGACACGACGCGCGCGCGCGTCAGCGCCATGTGCTCCCAGGTCCAGGCCTCGTTGCTCTGGTAGTCCGCGAAGGAGACGAGGCTCGACGCCACAGGGCCGGCACGCCCCGAGGGGCGCAGCCGCATGTCGATCTCGTAGAGCACGCCGTAATTGGTACGCGTCGTGAAGGCGCTGATCAGGCGCTGGGTGAAGCGGGCGAAGTAGTGTGCACCTTGCAGTGACTTCGCACCGTCGGAGTCAGGGTTGTCGCTGTCGAAATCGTAGAGCAGGATCAGGTCGAGATCGGACGAGGCCGTCATCTCTCGGCTGCCGAGCCGGCCCATCGCGATCATCGCGGTCTCTTGTCCCTTGATCCGGCCGTGCTGGGCGGCGAAGCGGTCGGCAACGAGGCCGTGCACGGTATGGACGATGCCCTCGGCGACGTCGGCAAAGGCCGTGCTCGCCTGCTGCGCCGAGACCGTGCCGGACAGGATGCGCGTGCCGATCAGGAACAGGCTCTCCTGCCCGAACAGGCGCAGGCGGTCGAGGAACTCTTCATATGAGCCGGCATCCTGCACCGTCGTCGCGAGCCGCCCGGACAATTCCTGCCTGTCGGGCATGGCGCCGAAGAAGCGCGGATCAATCAGGCCGTCCATGAGCTGCGGCTGCCGTGCCAACATCTCGCCGAGCCGCGGTGCCGCACCCAACACCAGCGCCACCAGCGCGACGAGATCGCGGTTCTGGCCGAGCAGCGTGATCAGCCGGCCGCCGCGCTGGAGCGCCCCAAGGAATTGATCGAACGCCACGACCGCCCGATCCGGCTCTTCGGCATGAGCGAGACCGTCGATCAGGGCCGGCACGAATTCGACGAAGGCGCTTCGCGTCGCCTCATTGCGAAACACGCGGTAGTCGCCGGTGATCCAGTCACGCACGGTCTGCGCAACCGCGGCGGGCTTCTTGAAGCCGAGCGCCGCCAGCTGCTGAAGCAGCCGCGGATCGTCGGGACCCACACTGTAGTCGAGTGCCGGCAGCCTGGCCGTGCCGGTCGGATCGTCGCCCTCGAACAGCTTTTCGTAGTGACCCTGGACGATTTCGAGCTGGCGCAAGAGGTCGCCGGCAAAGGCCTCGCGATCCGGATAACCGAAGAACCAGGCGAAACGCTCGACCGCCTCCTTGTCCTCGGGCAGCGTATGGGTCTGCTCGTCGGCGATCATCTGGAGCCGATGCTCGACCCGGCGAAGGAATTCGTACGCCGTGGCCAGTTCGTCGCGCGCTGCGAACGTGATCCAGTTGCTGGAAGCGAGAATATTGAGCGCGGCGAGCGTCGGCCGCACGCGCAGCTCGGGATGGCGGCCGCCGGCGATCAATTGCTGGGTCTGGGCGAAGAACTCGATCTCGCGGATGCCACCGCGCCCGACCTTCACGTTATGCCCTTCGACCGCGACCTCGCTCTGGCCGCGATAGGTCTGCATCTGCCGCTTCATGTCGTGGACGTCGGCAAGCGCGGCGAAATCGAGATGCTTGCGCCAGACGAAGGGCGCGATCTCCGCGAGCAGCGCCTCGCCCGCTTTGGGATCGCCGGCGCAGGCTCGCGCCTTGATCATCGCGGCGCGCTCCCAGGTGCGCCCTTCCCGCTCGTAATAGTTCAGCGCGGCGTCGCGCGAAATCGCCACCTGCGTCGAGGATGGATCGGGACGCAGGCGCAGATCGACGCGGAAGACATAGCCGTCATAGGTGCGCTGCTGGAGAATGCGTGCCATCCCCTGCGTCACCCTCACGAAGAATGGCTGGGGTTCGATATCCGCTGCCAGCGTCGTATTGTCGGGATCGAAGAACACGATCAGATCGATGTCGCTCGAATAGTTCAGCTCGCCCGCGCCCATCTTGCCCATCGCAAGCACGATCAGCCCGCAGCCTTCCTCGGGCGCCTCGGGATTGGGCGGCAAGAGCTTGCCGCGTGCGGCTTCCTGCCGCAGCAGGTACTGAAGCGCCGCCTGCACCGAGGATACCGCGACATCGGTGAGAGCTGCGGTCACCCGCATCACCGGCCAGACGCCGCCGATGTCGCACAGCGCGGTCAGGAGCGCGGCCTCCGCCTTCATGCGGCGAAGCAGCCGCATCACCTCGGCCTCGTCGGATGCCGCAAGCACCGCACCGCTCGCCTCCGCGATCAGCGTGGCGAGATGCGCATCCGGATCGCATTCCAGCAGCCGGATCAGGCGCAAGGTATCGGCACGCGCCAGTTCGAACAGATAAGGCGAAAATTCCGTGATTCCGGACAGGATGTTCCGCGCCAAGGGATGAGCCAGCAGCGCTTCAAGACGGGCGGATTGCGCGGGCTCGAGCCCGGCCAGCCAGCTTTCAAAACGTCCTTGGTCAGTGACGGAAGCGGCAATATGGGGAGCCTCCGCGAAGCGTGCGGCCAGGCTCTCACCATGCTTGTCCGCGTTTCCCGGCGCGGAATGGTTCATGCCACCTTCTGTGGCACATCCTGCATTGACGGAGCAACCCTGTCGCCGGCCCCCGCGCGCGCCGGCAGCACCAGCGTGGCGACAAGCCCGGGCTGGGCGTCGCCCAACCTCAACTCGCCGCCATGCAATGTCGCAACCGCCGAGGCGAGACTGAGGCCGAGCCCGGATCCGGGCAGCGTACGGCTCGCTTTCCAGCCGCACAAATCGTTCCACGACGTGCTTGCGGTCGGCTTCGGGGATGCCGGGACCGCGATCGGTGACGCTGAGCAGCACCTGATCGCCCTCGCGCCTGGACTCGATCGTGATCTGCCGGCTGTCCATGCTGACCACGGTTCCAGCCGACTGCGCGATCGGTTTGCCGTATTTGATCGCATTCTCGACAAGATTGGCGAGCGCCTGGCTGATCAATTCGCGGTTGGCGTGAACCGGCGTCGGCTCGCAGCTGACCTTCAAGATCATGCCGTCGTCTTCGGCCAGCGGCTCGTAGAGCTCGTGGATGCCGCCCGCGACGTCGGCGGCGTCGAAATCATCCATGTTGCCGCGCGCCTGTCCGGACTCGGCACGCGCGATCATCAGCAGCGCGTTGAAAGTGCGGATCAGGCCGTCGGATTCCTCGATGGTCCGTTCCAGGGCGGCGCGGTAATCGGCCTCGCCGCCCGATTTCGCCAGCGCCTCCTCGGCGCGGTTGCGCAAGCGCGTCAGCGGCGTCTTGAGATCGTGGGCGATGTTGTCGGAAACCTCCTTCAGTCCCGCCATCAGCGCCTCGATCCGCTCCAGCATGGCGTTGAGGTTTTCGGCGAGGCGGTCGAGTTCGTCACCGCTGCGTCCCACCGGCAGGCGTTCGCTGAGATCACCGGTCATGATGCGATGGGCGGTGCCGCTCATCGCATCGATGCGCGTGAGCACTCGGCGCGCCACGAAGATGCCGCCGCCAAGGCCGAGCACCACGACGATCAGGATCGACCATTGCGCGGCCTTCGCCACGATGCCGAACAGCCGTCGCCGCTCGGCGAGATCGCGTCCGATCAGAAGCCGGAAGCCGTTTTCCAGTTCGGTGACGCGAACCAGCGCAAGATGGTCGCGATCATCGGTGTCCTCGATCCGCCGGTAGGCGGTCTCGGACCAGCCGCGCGTCGCCATCACGCCGGGCGCGAGCGAGCCGACATTGCCGGCGATCGACTGGCCGGTCGGCGTCGTCACCAGATAGAGGTTGGCGCCCGGCCGCAGCGCCCGGTACTCAATGGCAAGGACGAGACCGCGCAAGCCGCGGCGGCCGTAGATCTCGTTGATCTCCGACGTCTCGGCATTGACCGTCTGCGTGATCTCCTCGGTGATCAGCCGCCGTGTATTCCAGGCGAAATAGGCAAGCAGCGAGGCCGCGAACATCGCGAACAGCAGCAAATAGACCAGCGTCAGCCGGAATGCCGTGGTGCGGACGAGTTTACCGAATGCCGTCACGGATCATGTACCCGGCGCCGCGGATGGTATGCAGCAGCGGCCGCTCAAAACCCTTGTCGATCTTGGAGCGCAACCGCGAGATGTGCACGTCGATCACGTTGGTCTGCGGATCGAAATGATAGTCCCAGACGTTCTCCAAGAGCATGGTGCGGGTCACCACCTGGCCCGCATGCTTCATAAGGTATTCGAGCAGGCGGAATTCACGCGGCTGGAGCGTCAGCTCGTCCTTGCCGCGAGCGACGCGATGGGAGAGCCGGTCGAGCTCGAGATCGCCGACCCGGTACAGCGTGTCCTCGGCCGGACCGCCGCGGCGGCGTGACAGCACCTCGACCCGGGCCAGGAGCTCGGCAAAGGAATAGGGTTTTGGCAGATAGTCGTCGCCGCCGGCGCGCAAGCCCTTGATGCGGTCGTCGACCTGTCCAAGCGCGGAGAGAATCAGCACCGGCGTCGAATCGTCCTTGTCGCGGAGCGCGCCGATCAGCGACAGGCCGTCGCGCTTGGGCAGCATGCGGTCGACCACCAGCACGTCGTAATCGCCGTTCTCGGCCATGGCGAGGCCTTCCTCGCCGTCGGCGGCGTGGTCGGCAATGTGCCCGACCTCGCGAAACGCCTTCACGAGATAGTCGGCGGATTCGCGGTCGTCTTCAATGATGAGGAGGCGCATCGTGCGTTCGGCGACGGTCAAGGGAGGGAACCTTCTCTAAACATGGCGCGAGCGGCAATCGCATGCAAGCCGAGTGAGAGACTCTGGCAACGAGAAAAAGGCGGGCGGTGAAGCTGGGGGGACCTCACCGCCCTAGGCCTTCCGACGGAGGGGGGCGTAATTCCACCGGAAGGTAGACAGGGGAAGCAAACGTTGCGCTGCTTCCCCGAAGGACGCCGTCGGCGGGGGCGACTGATGCCGGCGACACCCTTCATCTCGTGGGCCTCCTGAGGCCTGTCCCTTGGTTAGCCCTTGGTTAACCCTTGGCGATGGGCACGGCGACGAAG
The DNA here is from genome assembly GCF_054056555.1 of Bradyrhizobium sp. LM2.9. Lineage (NCBI taxonomy): Bacteria > Pseudomonadati > Pseudomonadota > Alphaproteobacteria > Hyphomicrobiales > Nitrobacteraceae > Bradyrhizobium > Bradyrhizobium sp. LM2.9. The sequence goes on along the minus strand of NZ_JBSRYJ010000002.1, from coordinate 945,232 downwards.
CGCGACTGGCCGCCGCTCTTGACCCGCATCAGGACGCTGTTCTTGTTGTCGGTCCGCGCCGTGGTGATGGCGTCGCGGACTTCGCCGGCAGTGCTCACGCTCTTGCCGCCGACTTCGAGAATCACGTCGCCTTCCTTGAAGCCGCGTTCGGCTGCGGCGCTCTTCGGATCGACTTCTGTGATCACGACGCCCTCCTTGCCGGCGCCGGCCACAGAATCGGCGGGCGCGACGGTCATCCCGAGCTTCGGCACGTCGGTGCCGCGGCTCGCGCCCTTACCGGTGTCCTTGTCGGTGTCGGCTTTGGCCTCGACCGTGTTCGGCAACTGGCCGAGGGTCAGGTTCACGACCTTGTCCTGGCCCTTGTGCAGCACGTTGAGCTTCACGGTCGCGCCGGGCGCCAAACCGCCAATGGTGCGGGCGAGCTCGCGGGCGTCCTTGACCGATTCGCCGTTGACCGACGTGATCACGTCACCGGACTCGATGCCGGCCTTGGCCGCCGGGCCATTCGCCTGCGGCTCGGCAACCAGCGCACCTTCGGCCTTCTTCATGCCGAGGCTGTCGGCGATGTCGGAGGTGACCGGCTGAATCTGCACGCCAATCCAGCCGCGGCTGACCGAGCCCTTGTCCTTGAGCTGCGCCACCACACTCTTCACGGTGCTCGCGGGAATCGAGAACGCGATGCCGACGCTGCCGCCGGAGGGCGAGTAGATCGCGGTGTTGACGCCCATCACCTCACCGTTGGTGTGTCGAAAGCCGGACCGCCGGAATTGCCCTTGTTCACGGGCGCGTCGATCTGGATGAAATCGTCATAGGGACCGTTGCCGATGTCGCGGCCGCTGGCCGAAACGATGCCCGCGGTCACGGTGCCGCCGAGGCCGAACGGATTGCCGACCGCGAGCACCCAGTCGCCGATCCGTGGCTTGCCGTCGGCAAGCTTGGCGAACGGGAAGTTCGAGCTGCCCTCGACCTTGATCAAGGCGAGATCGGTGCGCTGATCGGTGCCGATCACCTTGGCGGTGTAGGTCTTGCCTTCGTCGGTCGTGACCTCGACCTTGTCGGCTCCGTCCACCACGTGGTTGTTGGTCACGGCGAAACCGTCGGCCGAGATGAAGAAGCCGGAACCCTGGCCCTGCACGACGCGGCCACGGCCGCCCCCCTTCTGACCCGGGAAACCGTCCGGACCGCCGAAGCGGCGGAAGAAGCGCTCCATCGGCGAGCCCGGCTGGAACGGCGACTGCGCGTCATCGCCGTCATCATTGCTCGCGGTCTTTTCCTTGATGTTGACTTTCACCGAGATCACTGACGGCTTCACGCGCTCGACGATGTCGGCGAAGCCGATCGGACGCTCGACCTTGCGGACCTCGTTGTTGACCTGCGCATGCGCCGGGGTCGAGAACAGGTCGGCTGGCGAGGTCGACGGGCCAAAGCCGTAGACGGCGGCACTGAGCCCGGCGACGACCGAGGCCATCAGCGCGATCTTGCGGGCCGAGAAGACCGATCGGCGGGGCTGCCGGTAGGACGGAAGGTTCGAGAGGTCGGGACGGTCGGTCATGCAGAGATCTCCAGGGCCTTGAAATCCATTTGGTGCCTGATGGCGGCACCTTACGGAGCTGAAGATGGGGGCTCCCGCCTTACCGTGCGCTGGCGGCGGGGTTAAACTTTTGTAATGAACGGCAATGCGAATGCGGCAGTTCATCGCAGGACGAAAGTTGTGATCCCGTAGGAACTTAACGAGGTTCCGCTTCGGAGTGTCGGCTTGACGCGCGAAGCGACGCAACTAGGGCGATGAGGCTTCGTCCGACATCAATGCGGCCAGCCGCGCTTCCTCATCGGGCGTGAGCGGCGGAGCTGGCACGTCTGCACCGCTTCGCGAGCGCCGGCGGATTTGCAGCCACAGCGCCAGGCCGCCGCCCATCAGCAGCAGCGGCGCGAGCAGCCACAACAGCATGGTGTTGCGCTCGAAGCGCGGCTTGAGCAGCACGAACTCGCCGTAGCGCGTGACCAAAAAATCGAGCACTTGCGAATTGCTGTCGCCGGCGGCGATGCGCTCGCGCACCAGGAGCCGCAAATCGCGCGCGAGCGGCGCATCGGAATCGTCGATCGACTGGTTCTGACAGACCATGCAGCGCAGCTCGCGCGACAAGTCGCGCGCGCGCGACTCCTTCGCAGGATCCGACATGATCTCGTCGGGCTGCACGGCGTGCGCCGCAGGCAAGGCCAGCAGCATCAGGGCGACGAACGCAACCATCATCCGGCGCATCGGATCACTCCGCCGGCTGCAGGCGCTGCTTGGCCCGCGCCGGGCTTGGCGCGCCGACCCGCAGGCGCCGGTCGGACAGCGACAGCATGCCGCCGAACGCCATCAGCACCGGTCCCCACCAGATCAATAGCACCAATGGCTTGTGATAGATGCGCACGGCGATGGCGCCCTCGGCGTTGGCGTCTCCGAGAGAGACGTAGAGCTGGCTTGCGCCACGCGTCAGCAGCGCGGCCTCAGTGGTCGACGAGCCGCGGGTGGTGAAGCTGCGCTTGGACGGCGTCATCACGCTGAGCTTCTCGCCGTCACGGCTGACGTTGAATTCGGCGATCATCTCGTGGAAGTTCGGCCCTTGACGCTGAAACAGGCCGTCAAGCTTGACGTCATAGCCGCCGACATGGGCGACGTCGTTCTGCTTCATGGTCGCGATATATTCGCTGTTCCAGGTGGTCTCGCAGACGATTCCGATCAACGCGACGCCGAGGCCAGCATGCGCGAACATCGAGCCCCAGGCCGAGCGTGGCAGACCCCGGGCACGATGCAGCGTCGTCGCGAACGGCAGGCGAAACAAGCCGGTTCGTTCAGCCAGATCCGTCGCGGCACCGGCAATGACGAAGACGCCAAGTCCGATTGCCAATGGCGCCAGCGCGCTGCCGCCGCGCGCCCAGCCCCAGACCATGGCGACGGCGACGAGCCCGGCAACGCCGGCCGCGAGCAGCCGTTGCGTCACGCCGAGCAGATCGCCGCGTTTCCACGCCAGCATCGGCCCGAACGGCACGGCGAGCAGCAGCAGCGTGAACAGCGGAGCGAAGGTGAGATTGTAGAAGGGAGCACCGACCGACATCTTGAAATCGGCGAGCATCTCCATCGCCAGCGGATAGAGCGTGCCGAACAACACCACCGCGCAGGCGACCGTGAGCAGCAGATTGTTCAGTACCAGCGCGCCCTCGCGCGAGATCGGCGCAAACAGGCCGCCCTGCTTCAACGACGTCGCGCGCCCCGCAAACAGCGACAGGCTGCCGCCGATGAACAGGCAGAGGATCAGCAGAATGAACACGCCCCGGGTTGGATCGGTCGCAAAGGCATGCACCGAGGTGATGACGCCCGAGCGCACCAGGAAGGTGCCGAGCAGCGACAGCGAGAAGGTCAGGATCGACAAGAGGATGGTCCAGACCTTCAGCGCATTGCGCTTCTCCATCACCAGAGCCGAATGCAGCAGCGCGGTGCCGGCAAGCCACGGCATCAGCGAGGCGTTCTCGACCGGGTCCCAAAACCACCAGCCGCCCCAGCCCAGTTCGTAATAAGCCCAGTACGAGCCCATGGCGATGCCGAGCGTCAGGAAGATCCAGGCGACCAGCGTCCACGGCCGCACCCAGCGCGCCCAGGCGGCGTCGATCCGTCCCTCCAGCAGCGCTGCGATCGCGAAGGAGAACGAGATCGAGAAGCCGACATAGCCGAGATAGAGCATCGGCGGATGCACGGCGAGACCGATGTCCTGAAGTACCGGATTGAGATCGCGTCCCTCGATCGGCGGATTGGCGATGCGCAGAAACGGGTTCGAGGTCACCAGGATGAAGAGATAGAAGGCGCTGGCGATCCACGCCTGCACGGCCAGCACATGCGCGCGCAGCGACAGCGGCAGATTGTTACCGAAGGCTGCGACCAATCCGCCGAACAGCGCGAGGATCGACACCCACAAGAGCATCGAGCCTTCATGGTTTCCCCACACGCCGGTGATCTTGTAGAGCAGCGGCTTCATGGAATGGGAATTCTCGTAGACGTTGACGACGGAGAAGTCCGAGTCCACGTGCAGCATCACCAGCGCGATGAATGACGCACCGACGAACAGAAGCTGCGCCAGCGCGGTGGAGCGCGCCACATTCATCAGCGCATCATCGCGCAGGCGAGCGCCGATCAGGGGCACGATGGACTGGATCAGTGCCAGTCCGAGCGCCAGCACCAGCGCGTAATGTCCGGCTTCCGCAATCACCGCACAGCTCCCTGCGAGTTTCCCTGCGCCGTCGTAGCCGCAGGCTTTACGCTATCAGAAGCCTTGGCGTCATAATCATCCTTCCAGTGCCCCTGCTTCTTCAGGGCATCGGCGACGTCCTTGGGCATGTAGGTCTCGTCGTGCTTGGCGAGCACGGTGTCGGCCTTGAACACGCCATCGGCGTCGAGCGCGCCTTCGGCGACGACGCCCTGCCCTTCGCGGAACAGGTCGGGCAAAATGCCCTTGAAGGCGACCGGAAGCTTGGCGCCGCCGTCGGCGACCTCGAAGGTCACTGCGAGATTGTCGCCGCGCTGGAGCGAGCCGGGCTGCACCAGGCCGCCGAGGCGAAACCGCTTGCCGGGCGCGACGTGCTTTTCGGCGACCATGGTCGGCGTCGAGAAGAACACGATGGAGTCGCGCAATGCGTTGAGCACCAGCGCGGCCGCGAGCGCGAGCACGGCGAGCGAGCCGCCGATGATGGTCATACGTCGCTGCTTGCGCGTCATGGCGTATCCGTTCCCTGCTCGTCTCGCCCTGACGTCGTCATCCGTCGAGCCCGAGTGTCTTGAGGCCTTCATTGAGCTGGCGCAGCCGCGCTGTATCGTTGGCAACCGCCTGGCGGGCATCGGTTGATGCGCCCACCGCCTTGTCGCGGTCGCCCATCACGAGATAGGCGCGCACCAGCCGCAGCCAACCCTCGACGTCGTCGCCGTTCTGCCTGAGGCGCGTGGCGAGCCGTTCGACCATACCGCGAACCATGGCGTTGCGATCACCCTCCTTCATGTCCTTGGAAGCTGCAAGGGTCTCATCCGACAGCGCCGGCATCGTCGCGCCACCGCCGCCGACCCGCGCGAGCGAGGTCTGCACGAGTGGGCGCCACGGCGCATCCGCGGGCGCTTTCGCCAGCAGTGCGCGCCAGATATTGGCGGCATCGTCCTTGCGGCCGTCCTGCTCGGCGGCGAGACCGAGGAAATAGTTCGCCTTGGGATCGTCGGCGCTGAGCGCGCGCGCGCGCTCGAACTCGGTCTTGGCTTCGGCGGTCACGACGCCACCGGCCGCGGCCGACATCGCTTCGCCGAGATCGGACCGGCGCTCCGCGCTCTCGCCATTGTAGGTGAGCGAGTTGCGATAGGCGCGCACCGCGTCGTCGAAGCGACCAAGCCGCTCCAGCACGGGCGCGATCACGTTCCAGCCACGCCCGTCGGTCGGATTCTTTTCCAGATGTTGCTCGACCTGCACGACCAGATTCTCAAGCGACTGCGCCATGCCGGACCCGGATCCGCGCTCCCGCTGTGCCAGCGGAAAATCCTGAAGCCTGGGCGAGCCGAGCGGCATGTAGACGCCGATCGCAACCAGCGGCAGGCCGGCAAGCGCCAGCACGGCCGCCGCGCGGCGCCATTTGAGGTTGGATTTCGGCGCTAGTGCGGGCTCACTGCCGGCCGCGGCGAGCAGCCTGCGGCTAACCTCGACGCGCGCGGCTTCGGCCTCGGGCGCTGCGATCAGCCCCGCGGCAAGATCACGGTCGATCTCGGCCAGTTGGTCCTTGTAGACCACGACCTCGCTGCCTTGATTTTGCGCGTGTCCGCTACGGCCGAGCGGCAGAAGCACGGCGAAAATCGCCGCGACCGTCATCAGCGCGAACACGAACCATAGCGTCATCTGGCAAGCTTCCGGCAGCGCGCGAGCCGCGCCCACCCGTGGCTTTACACCACGGCCGGACGATGCGGCAATTGACAATTGTCAATTTGACGCGACCGCGCACAGTCCCGAAACGGTGAGAATCCAACGGCTTAGCCGATCTCGAAGTCCACGCTTTGAGCGGCATCCTCGCCGTGCCCATTGAAGGCCTTCAGGAAGTATGTTCCCGGCTCGATGGCGTCGGGCAATCTGATGCGCAACGCCCCGACGGGAACCGGCGATGCAACCCTGGTGAGGGTCTCAGGCAGCTGCCGACCGCTTGCCTTCTCGACCAGCACTACCTTCGCGCCGACCATCAATCTTTGATACTTGGCAACGATGACGCGATTCTCGATTTCGATAGAGCTGATAAGGGATTTCATGCGCCCACAGATAGAAATTCCAAAAACTTGTACGGGGACCGTAGGGCCCGTCACCGGCATCGTCAACCACAAATTGTGATCACTGAAAGATACGCCCGGATCAGCTCGCGCGCGACGATTTACGCTCGCCCGTGGCCGCGTTCTCCGCGGCGCGGCTCATCAGCGAGGCATAATCATCGCCGAACAGCACCTGGCAGAAGCGGATCGCAGCCTGCACCTGCTGCTGCCGATAGGTGCGAACCTTGTGATCGGCCCCGCGCAGCGACTGCACCAGCTGCTCGGTCGAACGCTCGACATATTGCTGGAGGTCGGAATAGGTGCGCAGTGTCACCTCGTTGATCGCAAGCTCGCTCGCATAATTGCGGCAGGTCGCGACAAAATCGATCAGCGCCACGGTTTCCTCGACCTCGGTGCTGTCGATCCGCGCGCCCGGCGGGAATGTCCTTCTCGGCGCGCTGGCGCAGGATGCGGCGGACGCGGCCGGGAACGCTGTCGATCTCGGATTGCAGCGCGTTGGAAATGTCGGCCCGGATCGAGGTCAACTGCTTGCCCCAGGCGGAATCGTTGCGGAGGTCGAGCTCGGTGCGCAGACCGCGTACGCCGTCGTGCAGCGTCTTGAGATTGCCGGCCACGTTCTCGAAACGGCTGCGCTTGATGTCCATGCGCAGGATCGCGGCGACACAGGACAGATCATGCAGCGCGATCGTGACGGCGACGCCATAGGGCGTTGCCGCGACGCGGATCTCGTCGTCGGAGGCGGCAATCTTGATGGCGAGGCGGATGATCTGCCACGGCGCGGTCATCCGCTGCATGACGATCGACAGCGCGAAGGGCAGCATCTGCGGCGTCTGAAGGACGGGAGTGTTGAGCGCTGAAGTCACCGAGACGATCTGCGCATCGCCGAAGGCGCGCAGGGCGCGCGGCAGCTTCTCGTTCAAGGTGGCGACGGCCTCGCGAACCGCGAGCACCGCCCCGATCGAATAGAGGTCCTCGATCACGTTGGGGGGCCCAACGCGGGCGAGCGCACGCGACTTGTCACCGCCGCCGGGCCCCGTCAGCTCGAAGATGGCCTCCGCGGCGACCGCCTGGAGCTTCGAGGCCAGCGCTTCGACCTGCCCACTGTCGGCCGGCATGCGCGCCAGCGCCGCCTCGAATTCGTTCAGCTTGTCTGGAGCACCGTCGCGGCCGAGCCATTGCCAGATTGGAGCCAGCGAGGAACGGCGGACCTGCCCGACCCGGATCGGGGTACCCGCTTCGATGAGGAATGGTTCCAGCACCTGGAACAGCAGCCGCGACAGATCGTCCGTACGCGGCGGCGGGGCCTCGTCGGCTTCGGTCTTGCGGACGACCTTGCGCAGCTGATCAAGCACGAGGGTCGCCACAGCCGTGTCCTGACCACGCTCCAGCGCACGCTCGAACTCCCGCATCAGCAGCGCCTGCGCCTGCGGCGGGAGCTGCGCGAGATATTCCCTCAGCCGCTCGATCGATGTCTGGCTCATGCGCCCGGGTAATGCACGGTAAATGGCGGACATGGGATGCGTCCGGGCGCGATCTTAGGAGGTCCCACTTAAGAAGCCGTTTAGCAAGTGGCTCCGAATCCCAGCAGTCCCCTTCGGGTGGGTGTTGATTGCGGCGAATAAGCCCATGGGAACAAAGGATTATATTCCGGGCAAGACCAGCTCAGCCCGCAAGCCCCCGGTCGGCGCCCCGCCGAGCGAGAGGCTGCCGCCGTAGAGCGCGGCGAGGTCGGTCACGATCGACAGCCCCAACCCCGATCCGGGCTTGGACTCGTCAAGCCGCTGGCCACGTCGCGAGACCTGGGCGCGCTCGGCCTCCGACAGGCCGCGGCCGTCGTCGTCGACGATGATACGCAGCCGCGGACCGGCGCCCGCTTGGTGCAGCGTCTCCACCAGAACTTCGATGAAGACCCGCGAGGCGGCCCATTTGCAGGCGTTGTCGACGAGATTGCCGACCATTTCCTCCAGATCCTGCCGCTCGCCACGAAATTTCGCCGACGGATCGGCCTCGGCCTCGACCACGATGCCACGGTCGCGGTGGATCTTCTCCATGGTCCGCCGCAGCGCCTCGATGGCGGGGGCAACCTCGGTCACTGTTCCGACGACCGAGACCCGCGCCGCGATGCGTGCGCGCTCCAGATGATGGGCGAGCTGGTCGCGCATCACGTTCGCCTGCTCCATCACCTTGGTCGCGAACGGATCGATGGCATGCGCGCCGGCCTCGTTGACGATGACCGAGAGCGGCGTCTTGATGGCGTGGGCGAGGTTGCCGACATGGGTGCGTGCGCGCTCGACGATTTCGCGATTGGCGTCAATCAGCGCGTTGGTCTCGCGCGCCAGCGGCGCGATCTCGACCGGGAATTCGCCCTCGAGCCGCTCCGCCCGCCCCGAGCGAATGTCGGCGATGGATTCCGAGATGCGCTTGAGCGGCGCGAGGCCGAAGCGGACCTGGAACACGGTGGTCAGCAGCAGCACGATGCCAAGCGCGGAGAAGGTGCCGCCGAGATAGTAATCGAAACTGCGCGTTTCGTCGAAAATCTCGGTGTCATCACCCGCGACGCTGACGAGAAATTTGCCGTCCGCGCCGAGATCGACCGGCCGCTCCACCATGCGCAGGTTCTGTCCCTCGGGACCGTCGACATAAGCGATCCGGATGCCGGCAGCGGTGAGCTCTGTGCCCTGCTCTTCCAACTTCGGCAGCTTCTTGTCCCAGAGCGAGCGGGAGGAGCGCACCTCCGGCTTTTCTGTGTCGGTCCGCGTGATCTGCCAGTACCAGCCGGACAGCGGCAGGTCGAACAGCGGCTCGCCGAGCGACTGGAACTGGCGGTCCGGCGGCTCGTCAGGGGTGGCGACCTCGGCGATCAGCGTGCGCAGATAGAGATTGAGCCGGCGGTCGAAGGCGCGCTCGGTGGCGTTCTTGTAGACCGACGACAGCACCACGCCGGTTATGGCCAGGATCACCACGAGCCACGCGGTCGCCGACAGGAACAGGCGGTTCGCAAGCGAGCTGGCGGGCATCTGAATGATCCCGGAGGCGCGGGGCGGCATGGCATCGGAACTCATGACCCGACCAAGGCCCGCGCCGGGCCGCCCGTCAAGCCAAGATACTTCCAGACAAGATACTTCGAGACAACACGCTTCAAGCGCCGGGGGCCGGCGGGGTCAGGAGATAGCCGAGGCCACGGACGGTCTGGATGATATCAACGTCGAGCTTCTTGCGGATGCGACCGACGAAGACCTCGATGGTGTTGGAGTCGCGGTCGAAGTCCTGGTCGTAGAGATGCTCGACCAGCTCGGTGCGGGACACGACGCGCCCGGAATGGTGCATCAGGTAGGCCAGAAGCCGATATTCGTGCGAGGTCATCTTGATGGGATTGCCAGATACGCTGACCCGGCCGGTCCTGGTGTCGAGCGTGACGGGGCCACAGCTCAGCTCGCTCTGGGCATGGCCGGTGGAGCGGCGCAGCAGCGCGCGGATGCGTGCCAGCACCTCCTCCAGGTGGAACGGCTTTGCGACATAGTCATCGGCGCCGGCATCGAAGCCCTGGACCTTGTCGCTCCAGCGGTCGCGTGCGGTGAGGATCAGGACCGGCATGGTGCGGCCGTTGCGCCGCCAGGCTTCCAGCACCGAGATGCCGTCCTTCTTCGGCAGGCCGATGTCGAGCACCACGGCGTCGTAGGGCTCGTTGTCACCGAGATAATGCCCCTCCTCTCCGTCGAAGGCGCGATCGACGACATAGCCGGCGTCGGTCAGCGCCTTGGTGAGCTGGCGATTGAGATCGGGGTCGTCCTCAACGACGAGCAGGCGCACGCTTCTCTCCAGAATTAGGCCGCATGAACACCAGCAGAGATGAGCAATTCCGGCGTGAACTGAATATGAACGCGGGGAACCGGCGGCGTTACTTTTTGGTCATATACGACCTGTTCGCGGCCAACGCACTGCGCCCGCCGGGCCACCGGACGAACGGGGCACGGCGGGCGCAATGTGCCGCGTTACGCGGCGAGTCGGAAGATACGAACCGTCCGGTCGATGTGCCGGTCAGGTCCGGAAGAACACGAACCAGACGACGGCAAGGATCAGGATCGCGAGCCCGGTCGAGATGGCGAGCAGCGCGGCCACTGACGGCCCGGGTTCGCCCTGACGGGCCTCGGTCGCAGTTTCAACGATCTGACGTTGGTCTCGCGTGGTTGCCATGGTGACCTCAAATCTCTGGCTGTCGCGTCGGATGGCCGCGACCTCCTCGCAACGTGATGTCCCGTGGTAACGCGTGATTGGATATGATGTTCCGGTTTTTACGGCGGGATCAGGCTGCAACCGCGCACCGGGCGGCCGGTTAACGCAGTTGCAAGATTCTGCAATCCGCCTTGCTATGATTCGTTGTTCCCCGATGGTATCTTCGTCTTCTGTCCCCGTTGCGTTTGGAGTAGCCCATGGCCCCCCGTGCCAATTGGAAGGGTTTTTTGCGCCTCTCGCTCGTGACCTGCCCGGTCGCGCTCTATCCGGCCACTTCGGATACCGAGAAGGTCTCGTTCAACCAGATCAACCGCAAGACCGGTCACCGGATCAAGTACCTCAAGGTCGACGCCGAGACCGGTGACGAGGTGACCTCCGAGGACATCGTCAAGGGCTACAAGGTCGACACCGACACCTATATCGAGGTCACCAAGGACGATCTCGACGACATCGCGCTGGACTCCACGCACACGATCGAGATCGACGAGTTCGTGCCGAAGACCGACATCGACAGCCGCTATCTGATCCGCCCCTATTATCTCGTGCCCGACGGCAAGGTCGGCCACGACGCCTTTGCGGTGATCCGCGAGACCATCCGCAGCATGGACAAGGTCGCGATCGGCCGCGTGGTGCTGACCAACCGCGAGCACATCATCGCGCTGGAGCCGCTTGAGAGCGGCCTGATGGGGACGCTGCTGCGCTACCCCTACGAGGTCCGCGGCGAGAAGGACTATTTCGACGACATCCAGGACGTGAAGCTGACCCAGGACATGCTCGACCTTGCAAAGCACATCGTCGAGAAGAAGTCTGGCGCGTTCGAGCCCGAGCTGTTCGAGGACCATTACGAGACCGCGCTGATCGATCTCATCAACAAGAAGCGCAGCGGCGCGCCCATCACCGCGAAGGCCGCGCCGAAGACCGGCGGCAACGTCATCAACCTGATGGACGCCCTGAAGAAGAGCATCGCGAACGAGAAGGAGGCAAGCCCCGCGGCGAAGACGGCCAAGGACGCCACCAAGGGCAAGAAGCCGAAGAAGCGCGTCGAAGGCCAGCGCGAAATGCTGCTGCCGATCGCCGGCAAGGGTGGCAAGGACGCCGCAGCGAAAGCCGCTCCCAAAAAGGCCGACAAGCCGGTGCGCGCGCCGACGCGAGCGAAGAAGGCCGGCTAGCAGCATCGCAGCTCTCGATCTCGCTGTGATGCTTCCCCTCGCCGACCGGCCGACCTGACATGCCCTGGTCGACAGCGTTCGACGACCCCATTTCGTTACGAGGCGGGCGCAAGCTGCGGACGTTGCAAGAGGCTGCCGATCACATCATGCGACTGCCCGAGGATACCCAGCACGCGAGCCATTGGCAGACCGCGATCGAAACTCTGATCAGCGCGGCCGAGACCGGCGGCGGCTGGACGATGTTCGCCCGCATCGCAATGTTACGGGCGCTGAATGCGGACGGTCGGCGCGAGTGAGCCCCGCGCCCCGCTCAAGAACAGGCTCAACAATCCGTTAAGACGAGCCCGCGCTTTCAGCGCCCACCTGCGGTCGCGGGGGCGGCACGTAATCCTACGGAAGACAAAATTAACCGCCGGTTCCCGCTCAGCGCAGCATGGTCGCCCCTCGATTGAACCCGGGGTTTGCAGGCTCGTGCAGCAGCAGGACGCCAGAAAGAACTACATCGGCCTCGTGAACGGACACGGCCGAGGAAGAGAGCCTGGCCGGCAACTCCGCGCGGGCGCAGCCGCGCGTGGTGAGCTATCTGGCCGGACGCCTTGCTGCGGTGCTGAAACGCCCCGGCAAGGCCGCGCCGGAACGCCCGATCTCGTCCTGAGACGGGACGACGACCTCGGCAAATGCTTCTGAATTGGGTGACGGAACCTTAAGTCAATCGATGACACCATACAAACCGCAGGTGAGGACCATCCGACCTGCGTTTTGACGCGCCCACGAAAAATTAATGAATCACTTTACCATTCCGATAACGGCACCAGCCTACGTTGGACGGATGAACAGGAGTTGACGATGACTGTGATCAGGTCATTTCTTGCCGATGAAAATGGTGCCACCGCCATCGAGTATTGCCTGATCGCCGTCGGCATCGCGCTCGCGATCATCACGGCCGTGAACAATACGGGCAGCGCACTGCTGAGCGGCAAGTTCAACTCGATCGACGCGGCGGTGAAGTAACCGGCATCGCCGGCGCTCCACAATTCCGGCAGTGCGGGCTAAGACGGGCGCAAATGCAACTGGCGACCGGCTTCCATTCGCTCTCCCGCGGTGAGAGCACGCTGAACCGCGATCCAGCTCAGGAGCGCGACTGCCAGACCTGCGGCCACATCGCAAAAGTAATGGCTTCCGTCCACCGGGGTCGCCGCAATCATCGCAACATTGAGCAACGCGGCGATCCAGCCGAAATATCTGACCGGCCAAAGCGCCAGCGGGAACAGAAGTCCAAGCGCCGCGTGCAAGCTCGGAAAGCTGATGATTCCTTCGGCCCCCTCCGCGATCAGATGGCGGAAAGTCCCGTCTCGCAATCCAAAGAATACGGGAAGGGGTAGATCTCGCGTCACCGGTACGATGGCGGGAGAATCAACTATCGACAGATGCAAGTAACCCCAAAACTCCCTGCGCCGGCATCAGACTAGAAACGCCGATTGTCAGAAGCGTCGTCAGCACGAAGCTCAGCATGAAGATGCGCAATCGCAGGGCGTGCCCTGTCGCAGCCAGTAAGACGACGACGGCCGTCGTCTACACGGTAAAGCTCGCATACGCAGTCGCCAGTATTCGATGCAGAAGCGGCGCAGCGTTCATCGCGGCAAGCCATGCCATCCAGTCAAAGCCGAGGCGCTGATCCAGTGCGGCGAGGTCGCCGTCCCATAGCGGAAATGCCGCGCCTGCCGCGACATACGACAGAGGCGCTGCCACCGCCGCAAACGCAATGATCTGGGCGGTGCTGATCAGCGCGCCGGCAAGAGCCGCGTCCCTCCTGATGGTTGCGTAGAACCAGCTCATCAAGATGAGCAGACCGGCAACGAGGGTGGGCTTCCGGAATGAAAGCCATTCAATTTGGAAGGACCCAAGCGTCGACGCGATCAACACGGCGCCGGCCGTGGCGCCGATCGCGATCCAGACGACACGATCGGCCTGCTTCGCCCGGTCGAGGTGGATATCAGCCGGGCTCAGCGTGTCGGTCATGGGGCATCCGATCGCCGGCCTGTTCGTCACGGCTCTCTTGTCACGCTAGCGGGGCAAAATTGCGCCTCCGTTAATGCGGTGGCCCTAAGTTGATTTTTGCGAGCTTCGCAGTATGGCGTTGTGTCGTGCAGTTGCGCCATCGTCGAGCGCAGGCTCAAACCCCAGCGGCCCGACATGGTGTCTTCCGATAGACCAATCTTGAAAATCCCGGCTTCCCCTGGCCTGGACCGGTCCGTGACTTTGGTCGTTTTTGCTGTGCTGGCGGTCGCCTCGTTCCTTCCTGTGCTGCTGACCCCCATTCCCGCGATGGTCGATTATCCCAATCACCTCGCCCGCATGTACATTCTGAGCCAGAACGGCACCCCCGACGCCAATCCGCATTACGAGGTGGCCTGGGCCTTCTATCCCAACCTCGGAATGGATCTGCTGGTCCCGCAGATGGCGCGTCCGATCAGCGTCGAGAACGCCACGCGGCTGTTTCTGCTCCTGAGCCAATTATTGATCGTCGGGGGCGCGCTTCTGGTCGAATGGGCCCGCAAGGGACGGATCCATCTCGCCGGCTTTGCGGCGCTCGCCTTCCTTTACTGTCTGCCGTTCAGCTGGGGCTTCGTCAATTTCGAGTTCGGACTGGGCCTCGCTCTCTGGGGCATCGCCGTCTATCTGATGCTGGCGGAACGCCGATGGCCACTGCGTTTCGTCGTCAACATGGTCTTCGTCGCGGCGCTGTTTGCGGCGCATTTCTTCTCCCTCGGGATCTACGGCGCGACGCTTGGCCTTTACGAGCTCTCGCGCATTTGCGATCGGCGAACATCGTACCGGGTCGCCGCCGCGCGGCTGGGCGCGTTGGCTCTGCCGGCGCTTGTTCTATTTGGGATCATGCGCATGACCGCGGGATCGATCGGAAGCGAAGGTACGAGCTGGTTCCTCGAATTCAAGCCGATCTGGCCGTTGCGGATCATGAACGGCTACAATTTGACGGTCGCGGCGACGACCGGGCTGGCGCTGATGATCTCGCTGCTGTTCGCCGCAAGACGCGGCGTCCTCAAGCTCGAGCCGGCCGGGATCTGGCTCGCGATCGGCTTTGCGCTGCTGTACGTCGTCATTCCCTCAAAGCTGTTCGGGACCTCGTTCGTCGACCTCCGCGTGATTCCCGCGGCAGCTCTGATCCTGCCCGCCTTCTGCTCGCTGTCGCTGCCCAGTCGGACATGGCGAATGGCTGCGCTCGCCGCGATCAGCGGCATCACATTGATCAATCTCGCCGTGGTCTTCGCGGTGTGGTTGCCTTACCGCACCGACTATGCGGCCATCGTCGAGTCGTTCCACAAGATCGATCGCGGCTCACGCATCCTCGTCGCCAGCACGGTCGACAAGGGAGACCCGCCCTTTGCCGACCTCACCTCGTATCCCATGTATTATGCGCCGACGCTGGCCGTGCACTATGCCGACGCATTCGTGCCAAATCTATTCACGGAAGCGGGCAAGCAACCCGTGCGACCACGCGAGGCCGTGCGCCGTCTTGCCATTCCCTACGGGGGGCCGGTGCCGTTAGCCGTGCTGACCGCGATTGCGGCAAGCCAGCCGCCGACGGAGGTCCCTCCGTTCGTCCGAACCTGGCACCAGGATTACGACTATCTCTATGTCCTTGGACCGCCGGCTCCAAACCCGCTGCCAGACCTGCTGGAAGCGCTGGACGCCTCCGAGCGATTTGTCCTCTACAAGATCCGCCGCAGGTCCTAGGCCGAAGCCGCCTCTGCCCAGCGTGGTTAATCGGGCGTTACTAGTCACTCAAGCGCCCTATATCCTTGACGGTTGTGGCAAGACCGCCTTAACCGCCGCCGACATAGACTTCCGCTTCTGCAACGAGTTGGACCCTCTCGCATGGCGGCCAGTTTCCAGTCGATCCGCTACAGCCTCGTCATCCCCGTGTTCAACGAGGAAGCCGTGCTGCCGGTCCTGCTGCGCCGGCTCGACCTGGTCTTGTCCCGGCTCGACGGGCCGGCAGAGGCGATCTTCGTCGACGACGGCAGCAGCGATTCCAGCTCGATCGTGCTGCGGGCGCTCGCCACGCGCGACCCGCGCTATCGCTATATCGGCCTGTCGCGAAATTTCGGCCATCAGATCGCCATCACCGCCGGCATGGACGCCGCGCAAGGTGAAGCGATCATCGTCATGGATGCCGATCTGCAGGATCCGCCCGAAGTGATCGAGCAATTGATCGCAAAATGGCAGGAAGGCAACGACATCGTCCACGCCCGCCGCCTGTCGCGCGAGGGCGAAAGCCAATTCAAGCGCGCAACCGCGCATCTGTTCTACCGGCTTCTCGGCAGGATGTCCTCGGTCGGCATCCCCGCCGATGTCGGCGACTTCCGCCTGATCGATCGCAAGGTGCTCGACGCACTTCGGCAGATGCCGGAGCAGGACCGCTTCGTACGCGGCATGATCGCCTGGCTCGGCTTCCGGCAGACCGAGGTCGCCTTCCACCGTCTCGAGCGTGCAGCTCAGGCGAGACCAAGTACCCGCTGTTCAAGATGGTGCGGCTCGCGACGAACGCCGCGCTCGGCTTTTCCGATCTGCCCTTGCGCTTGGCAATCTGGTGCGGATTGACGGTGTCGGGACTCGCGCTGCTCTACGGCGGCTGGGTGGTCCTGTTGTGGCTCAGCAAGGACAGTCATCTCGTCACCGGCTGGTCCTCGACGATGGTCGTCGTCTCCCTGCTGTGCGGAATGAACATGCTGATGACGGGCATCGTGGGGCTTTATGTCGGCCGCATCCATGCCGAGGTGAAACGTCGCCCGCTATACGTGGTGCAGACCCGCGCTGGCTTCGATCGCAACGAAACGGCGGCCGCACCCGCGATCCACGCCGTCAACGAGTGACCGAGCGCATGACCGAGCTCTTCGACGGTTATCACGACAACTACCGCGACGTGGTCCAATCCTCGATCGACTTCTCCGGCTTGCCGCATCATTTCTTCGTGCGCGCCAAGGCCGATCTCCTGGGCAATCTGATCGCGCAGCGGCTCGACACGGACAGGCCCGAAATGCTGGACGTCGGCTGCGGCGTGGGCAGCCTTCATCCCCTGCTGCGGGGCATGGTCGGCCGCTTGAGCGGTATCGACGTTTCTTCGGCCAGCCTGGCACAGGCCCGCGCCGACAACGGTGGCGTCGACTACCGCGAGTTTGACGGCCGCACCTTTCCTTTCGACGATGCCAGCTTCGATCTGGTCACCGCCGTCTGCGTGATGCATCACGTCGCGCCGGCCGAATGGGCGCAATTCATCGCCGAGATGCGGCGTGTGACGCGCCCCGGGGGGCTCGTCTGCGTCATCGAGCACAATCCGTACAACCCACTGACACGCCTTGCCGTCGCGCGCTGTGAGTTCGACCGGGACGCCGTGCTGCTCGGTGCCGGCACAACCCGGAAGTTGATGGCTGCCGGCGGCTTGCGCGAGATCGGTGCGCGCCATTTCCTGCTGCTGCCCTGGGACACCAAACCGGCGCGACGTCTCGAAGATGCCCTGAGCGGCGTATGGCTCGGCGGCCAGTACGCCGCTTTCGGGACCGCTTGATCTATCTTTGCGGCGTATCTCGCCGCTTGTGCACGACCGCCACGCCGTCGCTGTAGACGCGCTGCCACTGGGGCAGCCGGTCGAGCATCGCTATCGCCGGCGTCTCCGGCGCGAGCAGCGTCGCGCCGATGTTGTATTCGTCGAGCAATTTGAGAAAATCGCCGAGGTCGACCAGCGCCAGGGCGCGATTGTAGCGGTTGATGAACGCTCCCCCGTACAGTTCGCCGCGACCGTCGATAAAGCTGGGAATGCCGGCAAAGATCAAATAGCCACCGAAGGAATAATCGTTGAGCACATGCGCCGTCTTGGCGAGGTTGGCTTCGGCGATCGCAGCCTGAGGGGTGATGACCGGAGCCGGCCGTATGTCACGCGCCAGCGCCGCTGCGCTCGCCACGATCAACACACCGAGCGCGGCCAGGTTCACGCCGCGCGACGAGCCGGCCGCATCTTGCCCGGTCGACCCGCCGAACTTTCGCCCCAGCGGAGCCGCCAGATAGAGCGGCGCCAGCAAGGCCAGCAGATCCGCATTGCGGACCTGCGCCAGCGCGAAATGAAGCAACCCGATCACGACCAAGGCCCGCACGACCGGCAGCGTCACGCCGCGCGAGAGCGCAAGGATGCCGGCCAGCAGCAGCAACTCGAAGAAACCGACGTGGCTGAAATCCTGCGGCCGCCATTCCGAGATCCAGCCGAGCGCGGGGCCGAGGCCGAGTGTCGTCAGCGGCATCAGCAGCGGTTCCGGCCCGTACGGCGTCAGGCAGGACGCTGCGACGGCGAGCGCCGTGAATGGTAGCCACCGCAGGAACACGCGCGGCCATTCGCTGCGCTTCTCGCGCAGCAGCGCCTCGAGCCCCGCAGGGCCAATCAGTCCAAGCGCCAGCACCACACTGCCGTGCAGATTGGCCCACACGACCAGCAGCGGCAGGGCCCAGTACGGCGGCGGCCCTTCACGATCCATGCAGCGCACCAGGGCAGCCGCCCAGGTCACCATCACCGGCAGCACCAACACGTGTGGCCGCGCCAGCATATGCGGCGCCAACAGGATGACGGCCGCGATCACCATGAGCAGCGTCTGGACTGGCGAAAGCTCGCGCACCAGGAAGAACGTGAACAGGCCGAAGGCGAGCGCTATCGCCGCGGCGGCCAAGACGACGACGCCTGGCCAGCCGGCAAGCGCGTAGGCTCCGGCGTAGATGATCTCCGAGAGCCATTCGAAAGTGATCCAGGGCGCGCCGTGCATCGAAAAGGAGTAAGGGTCGCTCGCCGGCAGCGAGCCGTGCGCGATGATCCAGCGCCCGACCTCGATGTGAGAATAGCTGTCGGGATCACTGAGCAGCCGCGGTCCAAGGATCAGCAACAGGACATAGACGCCAAGGCCCACCAGCCAGGGAAGCGCCGCACGCGCCGAAAACGGTTGAACCTCGCTGTGGACGACCTGGTCACTCATGGCGAGCGCAAGTTAAGGCGCAAGCGTTAAATTCCTCTTTGACACTCACCACGCCTGGCCCTGTGCGGGCGGGCCGGTCACTCTTTGTGAACCATATTCCCGGCAGCGAAATTCGGGCTGCGGCGCTTTGACGACCATGTGAGTCCTGATACTCTTGCACCGTCGATCGACGAACCAAAGCTGCTTGAAGGATGCGGATGAGAAGCGCGACGCTCTTGGCTTTCACCCTCATCTTTGTCGGCGTCTGGTCGCAGGACAGCACGAGAGGACAGACTTCGGCCGCGCCGCCGGTTTCGCTTTCTCCGCCCGATGCATCGCCGCCGCATGCGGGCGCCAAAAATTCCAGACCTCCGCCGGCAGCATCCATCAGAGAGGCTTCGCCGCCGGTGATCGGCGGGCTTCCATCGGCGCCGAACCCGGCCGCCGACTACGATGGCTTCAGCGCAGGCGCCGGCGACGACAATGACATCTCGAGTCAAGTAGTCCCGCCTGTGAGGTCACACACTGCAAAGCGCTCCAGGGCCGATCAGGGTCCTAAAGGCGGCGCGGCTGAGCAATTGATCGATCAAGAAGACGAGGCGTTGAAACGCAAGCTGATGATCTGCCAAAGCTGCAAGTAAGCGGTCGTAGTCCGGATGGAGCGCAGCGAAATTCGGCTCCGATCTATCCGGGTGGAATGGCCCCCGAATTGCGCTGCGCTCCATCCGGCTACGGCAGCTCGCTGCATAGCTGATCTACCGCGGCTCTCATCCGCTCGCGCTTTACCCTCTCCCCGATTCCTGATCCTCTATCCCTAATCAGCCGGATCAACCGGCCTGCCCAGGGAGAGAGACGCTATGAAGCTCGGCACCGCGATTGCGGAAATCATGAAGCGCGAGGGGATCGAGATCCTCTGCGGCTATCCCGTCAACCATTTGATCGAGCATGCGGCGAAGGCCGATATCCGCCCGGTGATGGTACGGCAGGAGCGCGTCGGCATCCACATGGCGGATGCGATCTCGCGGGTGACCTCGGGACGCAGCATCGGCGCGTTCTGCATGCAGCATGGCCCCGGTGCAGAGAACGCGATGGGCGGCGTCGCGCAATGCTACGGCGAATCCGTTCCCGTGCTGGTGCTGCCAATGGGCTATCAGCGCCGGCTTGCGCATATCGAGCCGAACTTCAGTTCCAGCGAGGCGATGAAGCCATTTTCGAAATCATCCGAGCCGATCATCCTGGCCGCCGAGGTCGCCAATATTTTTCGCCGCGCGTTCACGAAACTAAAGAACGGCCGCGGTGGTCCCGTCATCGTCGAAATTCCTGCTGACATGTGGAACGAGGAGGTGCCGGAGCCGCTGAACTACACGCCGGTGCTGCGCACCCGCTATGGCGCCGATCCCGTTCATGTGAAGGAAGCTGCCGCCCTGCTCGTCAAAGCCAAGCGCCCCGTGATCTATGCCGGCCAAGGCGTGCATTACGCCCAGGCATGGGCGCAACTGAAACGGCTCGCCGAGCGGCTCGCCATTCCCGTCACCACCAGCCTCGGCGGCAAATCGTCCTTCCCGGAAACGCATCCGCTCTCGCTCGGCTCCGGCGGCCTTGCGGTGCCGCGGGCGGTGCCAAAATTCCTCGCCGAGGCCGACGTCATCCTCGGTATCGGGTGCTCCTTCACCGAAACCAATTTCGGCATCGCGATGCCGAAGGGCAAGACCATCATCCATTCGACGCTCGATCCGAACCATCTCAACAAGGACGTGGAAGCCAGGATCGGCCTCGTCGGCGATGCCGGGCTCGTGCTCGACGCGCTGCTGGAGGAGATCGGCAGGACCGCCACCGCGGATCGCGACGCATCGGCGGTCGCAGCCGAGATCGCGGCCTCGCACAAGGAGTGGCTGGCCAAATGGATGCCAAAACTCACCAGCGATGACGCGCCCTTGAGCCCCTATCGCGTGCTGTGGGATTTGCAACATACCGTCGACGTCAGCAACACCATCATCACCCATGATGCCGGCAGCCCGCGCGACCAGCTCTCGCCGTTCTGGAAGTCGATCGAGCCCCTCACCTATCTCGGCTGGGGCAAGACGACGCAGCTCGGCTACGGCCTGGGCCTTGCGATGGGCGCCAAGCTCGCAAAGCCCGACAAGCTCTGCATCAATGTCTGGGGCGATGCGGCGATTGGCTTTACTGGCATGGATTTCGAGACCGCGGTGCGCGAGCGCATCCCGATCATGTCGATCCTCCTGAATAATTTTTCGATGGCGATCGAATTGAAGGTGATGCCGGTCTCGACCGAAAAATATCGTTCGACCGACATTTCCGGCGACTACGCCGCGATGGCGCGCGCCTTCGGCGGCTATGGCGAGCGGGTGACGAAGCCTGAGGACATCATTCCTGCGATCAAGCGTGGCATCCAGAAGACGCGGGAAGGCGTTCCGGTGCTTCTGGAGTTCATCACTAGCAAGGAGACCGAAGTGTCGCGGCCGGGCACGTGAGGCGGGCCGGGTTTTGGCGGCAAACTCGCGGGCGCTGGCTCCGGCCGCAGGAGATGTGATAATCCGCCCTAGTGCCGCGCATGTCGCTGCATCAAGCCGGATTGCGAATGACCAGCCCTACCAACGACATTGAGGAACTCGAGCGCCTGTTACAATCGGCCTCAGCCGAAAACGCGCAGCTTCGCAGCGAGCTTGCGATTGCGCACGATCGTCAGCGCGCCAGCGCCGGGATCTTGCGCACCATCGCGGCCTCTCCGTCCGATGCCCGGCCGGTCTTCGAGGCGATTGCGTCCAGCTCCAGGCATTTGCTCGGCGGCTTCTCCGCCACCGTGCTTCAATTCATCGGCGACGAGCTGCACCTCGTGGCGTTTACACCAACGAGCCCCGAGGCGGACGAAGGGCTCAAGGCCTCGTTCCCGCGCAGGATTGCCGACTTTCCAACCTTCGCCCTGGTGCGTGGCGGCGAGACGATCCAGTTTCCAGATAGCGAAGCTGCGGACGTCCCGGAGCTGAACCGGAACCTTGCACGGCTGCGTGGCTTCCGCAGCGTGTTGTTCATGCCGCTGATGAACCGGGGTGCTCCAGTCGGCATGATCAGCGTCACGCGCGCCGAGCCCGGCGCGTTCGCGGCCGACCTCGTGCAGCTGCTCCAGACCTTTGCCGACCAGGCCGTGATCGCGATCGAGAATGCGCGCCTGTTCAA
The DNA here is from genome assembly GCF_054056555.1 of Bradyrhizobium sp. LM2.9. Classification (NCBI taxonomy): domain Bacteria; kingdom Pseudomonadati; phylum Pseudomonadota; class Alphaproteobacteria; order Hyphomicrobiales; family Nitrobacteraceae; genus Bradyrhizobium; species Bradyrhizobium sp. LM2.9. The sequence goes on along the minus strand of NZ_JBSRYJ010000002.1, from coordinate 923,297 downwards.
CGAGACGCGCGAGACGCTGGAGCGCCAGACTGCCAGCGCCGACATTCTGAAAGTGATGGCCGCCTCACCGTCCGACGTACAGCCGGTGTTCGACGCCATCGCCGCCAACGCCAACCGGCTGATCGGCGGCTTCTCCACCGCGGTGCTGCGCTATATCGACGGCGCCGCGCACCTTGCGGCGTTCACGCCGACCGATCCAGCCGGCGATCGCGTGCTCCAGTCCTCGTTCCCGGTGCCGTTCGCGCAGTTCCCGCCCTACCAGCTCGTGGCCCATGGTGCGGCGGCGCAATTGCCCGACACCGAGCTCGAACCCGGCGGCCCGCGACATCGCGCGCGCCCGCGGCTACCGCAGCATGCTGTTCGCACCCTTGATGAGCGACGGCGAGGCCATTGGAATCATCATCGCCACGCGGCGAGCGACGGGCGCTTTCGGCGAGCATCATGTGCGGCTGCTGCAGACCTTCGCCGACCAGGCGGTGATCGCGATCAAGAATGTCAGCCTGTTCAACGCCACGAGGGAAGCGCTGGAACGGCAGACCGCGACCGCCGACATCCTCAAGGTGATCGCGGCCTCGCCCGCGGACGTGACGCCGGTGTTCCAGGCGATCTCCGACAGCGCCAAGACGCTGATCGGCGGACATTCCTCCACGGTCACCCGCGTCATCGACGGCCTGCTGCATCTGGCGGCCTTTACCACTGACGTTGAGGCCGGCAACGCAGATCTGCTCAGCTCGTTCCCCGCGCCGCTGTCGGCATCCGGCATTCACAGCCGGGTGGCGACGAGCGGAGAGTTCGCATTCCGAAGCGACATGCAGAACGAGCCCGACCTCACGGACGCCATGAGGGAACTGGCGCGGACCAGAGGCTATCGCAGCATCCTCGTGATCCCGATGCTGCGCGACGGCGTTGCGATCGGCACTATCGGCGTGACGCGGCCGGAGGCCGGTCCTTTCCCGGATAAGGCGGTCGCCTTGCTCAAGACCTTTGCCGACCAGGCCGTGATCGCCATCGAGAACACGCGGCTGTTCAACGAGGTGCAGGACCGCACCAGGGAGCTCGCCAAATCGCTCGACGATTTGCGCGCCGCCCAAGACCGGCTGGTCCAGACCGAGAAGCTGGCCTCGCTCGGCCAGCTCACCGCCGGCATCGCGCACGAGATCAAGAACCCGCTCAACTTCGTCAACAATTTTGCGTCGCTCTCCGCCGAGCTGACCGACGAGCTGAACGAGGCGCTCGCGCCTGTCCCGCTCGCGGACGACGTCCGTAGCGAAGTCGACGAGCTGACCGGGCTTCTGAAGGACAACCTCGCGAAAATCGTGCAGCACGGAACGCGCGCCGATTCTATCGTCAAGAACATGCTGCTGCATTCCCGCGAGGGCGGCGGCGAGCATCGGCTGAGCGACATCAACGCGCTGGTCGAAGAGAGCCTCAACCTCGCCTATCACGGCGCCCGCGCCGAGAAGCCGCAGTTCGACGTGACGCTGAAGCGCGAGCTCGATCCCGCGGCCGGGCAAGCGGAAGTGTTTCCGCAGGAGATTACCCGGGTGCTGCTGAACCTGATCTCGAACGGTTTTTACGCGGTCGCCAAGCGCAAGGCGGACAATGGTGCCGGCGACTACGATCCGGTCGTGACCGCCACGACGCGCGATCGCGGCGACAGCATCGAGATCCGCATCCGCGACAACGGCACCGGCATCCCGCACGAGGTGAAGGAGAAGATGTTCAATCCGTTCTTCACCACCAAGCCGGCCGGCGAAGGCACCGGCCTCGGATTGTCGATGAGCCACGACATCGTGGTAAAGCAGCACGGCGGCACGATCGACGTCGCGACCGAGCCCGGCGCGTTCACGGAGTTCAGGATTCTGCTGCCGCGCAAGAGCCGCTTTGCGGAGAACAACAAGGGATAGCGTTACCGGGAGGGTGTCTTGAAGGGTCTCGCGTGGTTCTTTCGGCGGCAACTGCTCTCGCTGTCCGGCGTCGGCCTCATTCTGGGCGCGCTGTTCTTCGCGGCCGCGCTCACGCCAACGCTGATCCCGCGCAGCTATCTCACGCAAGGTGCGCTTGCCGGCGGCTGCTTCGCGATCGGCTACCTCGCCGGCGTCCTGTGGCGCCGGCTGTGGCACTATCTCGAATTGCCCGAACCGTCGGCGCGCGCACGAACAATTGCGAATGCGCTGGCGGCAGTCGGCTGCCTGCTCCTCGTCATCGTCTTCCTCTGGCGCACAACCGAATGGCAGAATTCGATCCGCAGTGTGATGAAGATGGCCCCGGTCGAGACCGCGCATCCACTCAAGGTCTGCGTCATTGCCATAGTCACGTTCGCGGTGCTGCTGGCGCTGGGGCGGCTGTTTGTGCTTGTCGCCCGCTTCCTTGCCGCACGCAAACGGCGCCTCATGCCGCGGAGGATCGCGAACGTCATCGGCGTGCTCGTTGCAGGCCTGCTGTTCTGGGCGATCGCCAGCAACATCCTGGTCCGCATGGCGTTCAACGCGCTTGATTCGTCCTTCCGTGAACTCGATGCCTTGCACGAGCCCGAGCGGCCGCAGCCGACCGATCCCGGTCGAACAGGAGGCGCGGCATCGCTGGTAAATTGGAGAGAGCTCGGGCGTACGGGCCGCCGATTCATCGCCTCAGGTCCGACCGCAACAGACATCGGTGCAATCACGGGAAGGCCTGCGCAGGACCCTCTGCGCGTCTATGTGGGCCTCGGCAGCCGCGACACCGCGCAGGCGCGCGCCAGGCTTGCGCTCGACGAGCTCAAGCGGCAGCACGGCTTCGACCGCAAAATCCTGATCGTCATCACGCCGACCGGCACCGGCTGGATCGATCCGTCCGCAATCGATACCGTCGAATATCTCCACCATGGCGATGTCGCAAGCGTCGCAATGCAATACTCCTATCTCAATAGCCCGCTGTCACTGCTGTTTCAGCCAGAATACGGCGCGGAGGCTGCGCGCGCGCTGTTCGCGGAAATCTACGGCTATTGGACGACGCTGCCGAAGGAAAAACGGCCGAAGCTGTATTTGCATGGGCTTAGCCTTGGCGCCATGAACTCGGAGAAATCGGCAGAACTGTTCGAGACGATCGGCGATCCCATCGCCGGCGCGCTCTGGAGCGGGCCACCGTTCGAGAGCCGCATCTGGCGCTCGGTCACCGCGAACCGCAATCCGGGCTCGCCGGCATGGCTGCCGCAATTTCGCGACAGCCGCTTCGTGCGCTTCATGAATCAAAATGGACCGACGGTGCCGGTTGACGCGCCCTGGGGTCCGATGCGGATCGTCTATCTGCAATATGCCAGTGACGCGATCACGTTCTTCGCCTACCGCGACGCCTATCGGGCCCCGGCCTGGATGAGCGCACCGCGCGGGCCGGACGTGTCGCCGGAACTGCGCTGGTATCCCATCGTCACGATGCTGCAGCTCGCCCTCGACATGGCGGTCGCAAACGGCACGCCGATGGGCTTTGGCCATGTCTACGCGCCCGAGCATTACGTCGATGCCTGGGTCGCGGTCACCGATGTCCGTGATTGGTCCGCCGACGCACTGGCGCGGCTTAAAGAGCAGCTTGCGGCGAAGGCGCGGAAGACGGGCGACGCCGGGGACGATCCCTACGACGATCGCGGCGGCTAATCCCTACTCCGCCATCTCGACCTGCTGGGCGACGGTGGGGCCGGCCAGCGGCCGCTCTTCCATCATGATCAGGCAGAGGGCGGCGCCGGTCATCAGCGCCGTCGCGGCGCCGAAAACGTAGCGGAACGCGTGGCGCATGTCGTCGGCCGGGATTGCGACGCTCCCCGCGACGTGATGCTCGCCGGCGAGCGGAATGTCGGCACCGAGCGCGATGAGCAGGATGGCCGCGAACGCCGCGACCGTGAACGAGGACATCAGCGAGCGGAAGAAGTTCAATGCGCCGGTGATGGTGCCCACCTGTGGACGCGAGACCGAATTCTGCACCGAGACCACGCAGACCGGAAAGGTGGTGCCGAGGCCAAGCGCAAACGCAGCCATCAGCGTCAGCAGGGCCCATAGCGGCAGCGTCGTCAAGGTGAGGCCGAGGCCGCACAGCGCAGCCCAGGACGTTCCGACGATGGCGACGCGCTTGTAGTGCTTGGCGCGCGCCATGGTGCGGCCGGCGACGGCCGCACCGATGGTCGAGACGGCCGCGAGCGGAATCAGCGCAAGGCCCGCCTCGCTGGCGCTGAGATGATACACCGCCTCGTAATAGAGCGGGAGCTGCACCGTGAGGCCCGTGATCGCACCGAGCGCGCAACCGCCGGCCGCCAGCCCGAACGGGGCAACCGATCCTCCGAGAAGCGGCAGCGGCAGGAACGGCTCGTCCGCACGACGCGCATGCCACACGAAGGTGACCGCGAGCGCGACGGCGCCGCCCACCATCGCAAGCACGGTCGGCGAGAGCCACGGGAAGCGCGTGCCGCCCCAGGTCAGCACCAGCATGAAGACGACGGCGGAGGCCATCAACAACACGCCGCCGAGCCAGTCGACCTTGCGCTTGCGGTGGAACACCGGGATCTTCTTCATCCTCGGCAGCAGCAGCGCGATCGCCGCGGCCGCGAGCGGCACATTGATCCAGAAGATCATCGACCAGTGCAGATGCTCGGCGAACACGCCGCCGATGACCGGGCCAAGAATGCCGCCCACCATCCAGACGCTGGAGAAGTAGGCCTGGTACTGGCCGCGCTCGCGTGGGCTCACGACGTCGGAGATCACGGTCTGCACGACAGGCATGATGCCGCCGCCACCCAGTCCCTGAAGACCGCGCGCAAGAATCAGCATCGGCAGGTTCGGCGCGATCGCGCACAGCAGCGAGCCCGCGACGAACAGGCTGAGCGAGATGATGATCATGACGCGGCGGCCGTAGATGTCGCTCAGCGACCCGAACACCGGCGCAACCGCGGTCGAGGCGAGCAGATAGGCGGTGATGACCCAGGAGAGATTGGAGACGTCGTGGAACTGGCGTCCGATGGTCGGAAGCGCGGTGGCGACGATGGTCTGATCGAGCGCAGCCAAAAACATCGTCAGCATCAGGCTGATGACGATGGTGCGGACCTCGTCCTGTGACAGCGGCGCCGGCGGCGCCAGTGACGGAGCGTCATCGACGCTCAAGACCTCGGACGGCAGGCGGGACAATTCCTCGGCGATGTCGTCGGGCAATGTCTGGATGTCGGCAGAACTGCTCTGCCGCTCGAACTTGTTCATCTCGACCGGAAGCCATGAGGCGGCGCAACGCCGCGAAGGATTCGTTCTATGCAGCCCAATGTAGACAGCAAAGTTCTTCTCGGGCAGGCACTGCCGCGCATGGGTGCATCCCACCTCACGGTCTTCCCGAAGACGTGATCCAAATCCCCGCCGGATCAGTCCTTCGGACGTCGCTTCAGGCGCGCCCGCTTCGGCAGTTGCGCCGGCCATTGCACGATGTGGTTCTCGAGCTCGTCGTCCGGGATCTGCTCCTCGCTGCCCTCGACCCGTCCGCGTACGGAGACGCCGGCCTCGTGCACGGTGTTCGGATCACCTGACACGAGCGGATGCCACCAATAGAGGTCGCGGCCCTCGGCGACGAGCTTGTAGCCGCAGCTCGGCGGCAGCCAGTTCAGGGTGCGGACATTGGCGGGGGTCAGGCGAACACAGTCAGGAACCTTGTCGGAACGATTCGGGTAGTCCTTGCAGCCGCAGGTCGCCCCATCGAGCAGCTTGCAGCCGACATGGGTGAAATAGATGTCGCCGGTACCCTCTTCCTCGAGCTTGTTCAGGCAGCAGCGGCCGCAGCCGTCGCACAGGCTTTCCCATTCGGGCCCCGACATCTCTTCCAACGTCTTGGTTTTCCAGAAGAATCCTTCCTGGCCTGAAGGTCGTTTGGGAGCTGCGGTCATGGGCCTCAACAAAAGTTCGAAAGAGCTACGGTTCATGTCATCTAGGGCGTGCGGCCGTGGGGCTGCAAGCAGCGCCCGCGTGAGGCCCGTAATGAACCGGGGTCAATTAGGCCTGTTATTCAAAATCGCGAGCGTGACCATTGGTTTATAGGCCCTGCTCGGCTAGAAGGAACAGCAAGTCCCCCGAGGCGCTAGCCGGGCGCCTTGGGTTTGCCGCAACACTCCCGCAAGACGTCTCGATGCCGCCCCGGCCGGGTGCTTGAACGCTTTCGAACCAAGCCTCAAGGGTTCTAGGTGCGCCAGATCATACCATCGCATTGGAAGCAGAAAGTCCGGAATTTCTTCCTGGACCTCGATGCGCGCATCGACTCCTCGCTGTTCTCCTCGGCCAAGGGCATCCGCGAGCTCTACGAGCGCTACTCGACCTTCATGGACCGCTTCTATGTGGGGCGATGGAAGCGCTGGGTGTTCATCGAGCCGCTGTCAGAGGCTGCGACCATCGGACTCGGCGGTCTGGTCGTGATGCTCACGCTCGCCATTCCCGCCTTCCGCGAGACTGCGGACGAGGACTGGCTGAAGAAGTCCGACCTCGCGGTGTCCTTCCTCGACCGCTACGGCAATCCGATCGGCAGCCGCGGCATCAAGCATAACGACTCGATCCCGCTGGAAGATTTTCCGGACGTGCTGATCAAGGCGACGCTCGCGACCGAAGACCGCCGCTTCTACGAGCATTTCGGCATCGACATCGCCGGCACCGGGCGCGCGCTCGTCACCAACGCCCAGGCCGGCGGCGTCCGCCAGGGCGGCTCCTCGATCACGCAGCAGCTCGCCAAGAATTTGTTCCTGAGCAACGAGCGCACCATCGAGCGCAAGGTCAACGAAGCCTTTCTCGCGGTCTGGCTGGAATGGCGCCTGACCAAGAACGAGATTTTGAAACTGTATCTCGATCGCGCCTATATGGGCGGCGGTACCTTCGGCGTCGACGGCGCCGCGCATTTCTACTTCAACAAGTCGGCGCGTGACGTGACGCTTGCCGAAGCCGCGATGCTCGCCGGCCTGTTCAAGGCACCGACCAAATACGCGCCCCACATCAACCTGCCCGCGGCGCGCGCCCGCGCCAACGTCGTGCTCGACAACCTCGTCGACGCCGGCTTCATGACCGAGGGCCAGGTGTTCGGCGCCCGCCGCAACCCCGCCTTCGCGGTCGACCGCCGCGACGAGGCGTCGCCGAACTATTATCTCGACTACGCCTTCGACGAGATGCGCAAGCTGGTCGACACCTTCCCGAAATCCTACACCGAGCGCGTCTTCGTGGTGCGGCTTGCGATCGACGCCAATGTGCAGAAGGCGGCTGAAGACGCGGTCGAGAACCAGCTGCGCCAGTTCGGCCGCGATTATCACGCGACCCAGGCCGCGACCGTCGTCTCCGATCTCGACGGTGGCATCCGCGCCATGGTCGGCGGCCGCGACTACGGCGCCAGCCAGTTCAACCGCGCCGCCGACGCCTATCGCCAGCCGGGCTCGTCGTTCAAGCCCTATGTCTACACCACCGCGCTCCTCAACGGCTTCACGCCGAATTCGATCGTGGTCGACGGCCCGGTCTGCATCGGCAATTGGTGCCCGCAGAATTATGGCCATTCTTATTCCGGCGCGGTGACGCTGACGCAGGCGATCACGCGCTCGATCAACGTGGTTCCCGTCAAACTGTCGATCGCGATCGGCCAGAAGGAGCAGCCGAAGGCGCCGAACCCGGCCAAGATCGGCCGCGCCAAGATCGTCGAGGTCGCCCGTCGCTTCGGCCTCAAGGCGCCGCTGCCCGACACGCCGTCGCTGCCGATCGGCTCGGACGAAGTCACCGTGCTCGAGCATGCCGTCGCCTATGCGACGTTCCCGAACCGCGGCAAGGCCGTGACGCCGCATTCCGTGCTGGAAGTGCGCACCGGCGCCGGCGATCCGGTCTGGCGCTGGGACCGCGACGGTCCGAAGCCGCGGCAGGCGATCCCCGCCTCCGTCGCCGCCGACATGGCCGGCATGATGAGCCACGTGGTCAGCGAAGGCACCGCGCGCCGTGCAGCCCTCGACGGCATTCCGACCGCGGGCAAGACCGGCACCACGAATGCTTATCGCGACGCCTGGTTCGTCGGCTACACCGGCAACTTCACCTGCGCGGTCTGGTACGGCAATGACGACTATTCGCCGACCAACCGCATGACCGGCGGCTCGCTGCCGGCGCAGACCTGGCACGACATCATGCTCGCGGCGCATCAGGGCGTCGAGGTCCGGGAAATCCCCGGCGTCGGCATGGGCCAGAAACTGCCGCGGGAGCCAATCGCCAACGCGCAAGCCAACGCGTCACCGAAGGTGCTGGAGACCAAGCCCGGTCCGCCGCCGGTGCTGACCAAGCGCGGCGCCGACGTCCTTGTTCGTGTCGAGAAGCTTTTGGATGACGCCGCCAAGACCGCGACCAAATCAACCAGCAACGACCCCAAGGCGGCCAACCCCGCCTCGGCGACAAGCGCGCTCGCCTTCCCGCAGAACTATGCGGAAGAGAATGCGAACGCATCCGTCCCGCGCAAGAACTGATCGAACCAAGTGCGGCTGATCCTGATCACATTGACGGCCCTTCTGCTCGCAACCGTCGTGGGCGTCGGCGCGACCTGGATGACGACGACACGCGGCACCGAGATCGGCGCGCTGACCATCGGCCCCTGGACCGCGCGCCCGCGCACCGGCACTGCCGACGTCGATCCCTATTCGCGCGCCACCATCGTGCGCAACGGCGAGCTGCCGATCGGTACCGGCGACGGCGTCGCCTTCACCGCAACCGCCGACGACAAGAAGAAGGTGCTCGACGGCCGCTGCGATGTCGTGGTCTCCGGGGTGACGCCGCCGGCGCGGTTCTGGACGCTGACGCTGTACGACCGCAAGGGTCATCTGGTCGCCAATTCGCTGCAGCGCTACGGCTTCACCAGCCAAGAGATCGTGCGCCAGTCCGACGGCTCGTTCGAGATCCGCATCGCCTCGCGCTCGCGCGCCGGCAACTGGCTGCCGACCGGCGGCATCGAGCGCTATGCGCTGATGCTGCGGCTCTACGACACCCCGGTCGGCGTTGCCACGCGCACCCAGCGCGATGCGCCGATGCCCACGATCACGACGGTGGGCTGCTCATGATCCGGCTGCTGTTCACCATCGTTACCGGCGTGGTGCTGGGCCTCGTGGTCCATCTGGTCAGCGTGCTGGCGCTGCCGCGGATCGCGACCCAGGACGCCTATTCGCGGCTGACGCCGATGACAAAGCTCAACGCCGTCACGCAGCTTCCCCTCGCCGATCCCAACACCTCGCCGATGCCGTTCATGGACCCAGCCTTTGCGCTCGCGATCTGCCGCTACGACCTGTCGAACGGACCGATCAAGCTGACCGTGCCCGTCAGCCAGGCCTACACGTCGGTGTCGTTCTACACCCGCAACGAAATCGCCTACTACGCCATCAACGATCGCTCGGCCGGCAAGAAGGTGATCGAGCTCGACCTGATGACCGAGCCGCAGCACAACGAGCTGCCCGAGGACGAAGAGATCACCGCCGCCGACCGCCTGATCATCGATTCCCCTGCTACCACCGGCCTGATCGTGATGAAGGCTTTGGCGCCCGAGCCGGGTCTGATGCAGCAGGCGCAGGCAACCCTCGCTGCCGCAAGCTGCGGACCGCAGACCGAGCAGCCGGCCAAGGCCGAAGCGCCGCGCGGACGGCGCTGACGCGCACCGCTTCGGCACCGCAAAAATAAAAACTGAAAAACAACCCCATGCACAGTAGCGCGGGCACTGAAATCATTTGCAATTCTGAGCTCGTGCCGAGCACCCGGTCTCGGACTAAGCCGGCCGTGCAGAGCGCCGCGCCGTTCAGCTTTGACACGTCGGGCAAAACACTGGCAGAATGCCACTATCGAGAATTCGTAGAACCCGCGCGGAGAAATCCGCCGCGGGTTTTTTCATGCCGGAGCAGCTCCAAGCTGATGTCAGCCTTTGACCCCGAACCGGACAATTGAAGCGTTCCCTCATGGCCCTCGAACGATAATTATGTCGTCGGCCGAAAATGCATAGCCCCGGAAGGCGGTTGTCCTCCATCATTGCTGTGGCCCGCGGGCATGGCCGCAGCGCGGCCTCTTCAACGTTGCGGTTTTTTTCCGAAGCGCAGGAGTTCGGTATGACCATTCCTCGACGAGGCTCAAAGATGGTTCTGGTCGGGTATGTCCTTCGTCAAACCAAAGCGCACCCGTATTAAGCCAATCCTCGGCTGGCTCGGTCGACGGGATTGAACTGCGAGTAATTGCGCCGAATCCGATGGCTTAGTCCTACTTGGAGTGCTGGCAGTGGATTCTTCGTTCGGTGCATTGGACGCATTCGCGTTTGTCGTATTCGCTGTTCTGATCTTTGTTGGCGTCCTAATCGTCGTCAATCTAGGCAAACTTCCAGGCCAGCTCGCTCGCAAATGGAATCACCCCAAGCCAGCGCGATCAATGCCATGAGCTGGGTCGGGATCGCGACTGGTGGGTTGCTGTGGCCGGTAGCTTTCGTATGGGCGTTCACGAAGCCGTTCGGACTGAAGTCTGGAAAGAACGCCCCTGAGCCGGGTAACGTCGAAAGAGACGCCGTGGCAGCCTCACGGCAGCACTCGGTGGAGAGGGAGACACGACCGTGATCGCAATCCTGATCATCGTCTACGTTGCACTCGTTCTCGTACTGTTCAAGGTCCTGCGCCTCAAGCCCACGGCCTATCTGATTGCAGGCTTGATCGTCGCAGGTGTGTTCATGATCGGCGGCGTCGTGGTGGTCTGGACGCAGTCGGCGCCGATTACGGACAAGATGGTGACCAGCCAGTACGTGGTGCAGCTCGTCCCTTACGTCAAAGGGCAAGTCAAGGTGATCCACGCCGAGGCAAATCAACGAGTGAAGAAAGGTGACTTGCTGCTGGAAATCGATCCGGCGCCGTACAAGTACACGGTGAACCAGGTCGAGGCGCAGTTGGCTGCATCGAAGGCCAACGTAAGGCAAGCCGAAGCTGCGCTCGCGACCGCAAAGACGGCCATACCGAATGCGCAGGCCAGTCTCGTAAAAGCGAAGGCTGCTGACGAACTTGCAAAAACCCAGGAGCAAATCGCCCTCAACATTCAGCGCGCGGACAAAGCGGCCATTAGTCAGCTTCACGTAGCCAAGGCAACGCAGGAACGTCAGGAGGCGGAAGCCGCCGTTCAACAGGCCGAAGCGGCCCTTGCGCAAGCGGAGGCTTCTGCGCAACAGGCCGAAGCCGTTGTGCAAACGGCTCAAAGCAACGTTCCGGCCGTTGAAGCGCAACTCGATGACGCGCGGTTCAACTTGGCCCAGTGCAAGATGACGGCGCCAGGCGATGGATATGTTACCAATTGGCAGGTGCAGATCGGAACCATGCTTGTGCCGATGCCGCTTGCTGCAGCCGGAACATTCGTCAACGTGTCCGATACGGCCGTAGCCGCCGTGTTTCCGCAGAATTGGCTCTCGAATGTCGAGCCCGGCGATGACGTGGAAATGGTGCTCAACCCGTATCCGGGCCGCCTCTTCCTTGGAAAAGTAGACTACGTGATTCCGGCAACTGGGGGAGGTCAATTCACAACCAGCGGCACAATACCGAACGCAGCGCGGATCGGATCCGACGGGCTTTATGCAGTGCGGATCAATTTCAGCGACGATGCCATAGCCCGCAAGCTGTCACTTGGGTCAGGCGGATCAGCGGCGATCTATACGCAGAAGGGCAAGGCCACGCACGTCATTTCGAAGGTCACGATCCGGATGAAGAAGTGGCTGCTGTACGTCATGCCCTCAGTGGAAAAGCCGCCGTCCTGACGTGCAATACAACAACAAAGAGATACACACGAGTCTGGCCGACGCGTAGGGAGAGAAAATCTTGGAGCCTCAGTATCAGGCAACGTTTGGGCGGCCGCACGATGCCGGCGCTATTGCTGGCTGGTCAATTCATGGGTTGCTTGTGGCTGCGCTTCTCCTGCCAACCGTAGCATGTACGATTGGGCCGGATTTTACAGCGCCTGTCGCTCCGCTTGCCGAAAAATTTCGTGGCGCAGGCAATCGCGCGGTTAAATCCGGCCCGCTCGAGTATGAATCCTGGTGGGAAGGCTTTCGCGATCCGACGCTCAATCAGCTAATAAAAATTGCGTATAACCAAAATCTGACGCTGGAGAGCGCGGGGACCAAGGTGCTGCAAGCACGTGCCGTGCTGGGAATAGCCATCGGCATAACCTATCCGCAGGTCCAACAGGGAGTGGGATCGGTCATTTACAATCGGACCAGTGCCGCGACGCCGCTGGCCGGTCCAAATGCGACGCCACAGTACTTCTGGACCGATGGCCTGGCCGCACAGGCGGCCTGGGAGTTGGACTTCTGGGGCAAGTTTCGCCGTGGAGTCGAATCCGCCGATGCCGTGTACCTGGCGTCGATTGCGACTTATGACGGCGTTCTGGTGTCGCTTCTAGCCGATGTTACCGCAACTTATATCGGTATACGCACAATAGAGCAGTTGATCGGGATTGCACGGGCCAATGTCCGCAGGCAGGAACAGGCGCTTAGTATCGCAAAGGCGAAGTTCTCGGGCGGCGGAACTTCGGAGCTTGATGTTTTCCAGGCGACAAATGTCCTCGAGCAGACCCGTGCGGCAATACCCCAATTGACGATACAATTGCAGCAGGGACAAAACGCGCTTTGCGTCCTGCTCGGCGTTCCGCCGCAGTCGCTCGGCATGATGCTTTCACGCTCGATCGGCCGGATACCGTTGCCGCCCGCCTCCGTCGTTGTCGGTATACCCGCGGATCTGTTGCGCCGGAGACCGGACGTCCGAGCAGCAGAGCTTGCCGCCTTGGCACAGAGCGCGCAGATTGGAATCGCCACGACGCAACTCTATCCGGCAATCAGTATTACGGGCACGTTCGGCGGCTCGGCGAGCACCGCCAATGGCCATAATCTAGGCCAGGTCGTCAGTTGGAAGGGCGTGGCGTATGCTGCGGGCCCATCGTTTCAATGGAATCTTCTGAACTACGGGCAAATCACCAACAACATCCGTTTGCAGGATGCCAAGCTGCAGCAATTGCTGATCGACTATCAGAACACCGCGTTGAGCGCCCAGCAGGAGGTGGACAACGGTCTTGCGACATATCTACAATCGCGAAACCAGGCCGCGTATCTGCGTCGCAGCGTTGAAGCGGCAAAGGGAGCCCTCAAAATCGCACTTGAGCAATACGAGCAGGGCGGGACATCATTTACCACCGTACTGACGGCGGAACAGAATCTCTTTCAGGCACAGAACAGCCTGGCCGGCGCTTCGGCCAACGTTCCGCTTGGCCTGACTGCGGTGTTTCGGGCGCTCGGTGGCGGATGGCAGATACGGGAAGGTGGCAACTTCGTCACCGCCGCAACCCTTGAACGGATGCGTGCACGGACGGACTGGGGAAATTTGCTCCCGCCGGCAAACGAGCAACAACCGCTGGCGCCAGGTCTGCCTGGTCCTCAAGATATCGGGCCGACGATCCGGCCTCCCGAATGGTGATGGGCCTGTGAACCGCGCGCCGGCCGTGTCGTGGGGATTGCGTCAGCAGCCAGGGACGATGCGAAAACGAACCTGTCCCGCTCCCGCTGGCCTGCCATTTCTGTCCGATGCGCGACACTCCAACCTTGGCCGTGTTTTTCAACCCAGAAAGGACCCAGAGCCATGACCTCTAGCAATCGACCGTTTGCCGTCGCCTTCGTACTGCTTGCATTGCTTCTCTCATTAGGTTCGGGAACGCTCTACGCGCGCGACGCCGATCTCGCCTCTTTCACCTTCGCGGCGGCACACACCGCTAAACAGCAATGTCTAAACATCTGTCGTGCGCGATATCGCGACTGCCTGTCCTTGAAGCAAATACCATCCTTCGAGTGTCGCGGCATATACCAGGATTGCAACCGGTTCACTTGTTATGCTGTGCGGGGATGACCGACGTGCTTGTGACTCAGCGAGCCAGCGGCGGGCACCAGCGCTCAGCTCACGATTCCCCCGACCTTGCTCACCGACAATGATCGCGTGACTATGGAGGCGCCACTTCCGATCATGGCCCACTGAATGTGATCATTGTCACAATACCGAAGCTTGCCTTTTGGCAGGCTCCCCCTACGCTGCGGACATGCTATTCGCGGCTGCGATGGGCATCTTTCGGCTGTTTTCGTTGTTTGTTGTTATCTTGCTGGCTTGTGGTTCAGCGCATGCTGAGCGGCGCGTTGCACTGGTGATCGGCAACTCCGCCTACAAGAGCGTGCCTAGACTCGGCAACCCGGTGAACGACGCGACCCTGGTCGGTGGCATGTTCAAAAAGGCCGGTTTCGACTGGGTGGACATCAAGACCGATCTCAATATTGCCGAGATGCGCCAAGCCCTGCGCGAGTTTGGTGGACCGTGCGCAAGATCGAGCGCCAGTTCCGGATCGAGTGATTTGAACGCGACCAAACCTTCTTCCGCCCGTAGTGGGCAGATCGACGCAATCAGCAGGGCCGTCGCAACCGACAGGCATCGAACATTCTTGGCAATCTCCGGCGTAGGTGACCAAACGCCTATTTGATCTCACCATATGTCAGATCATCGAACAGGGTCACGCTATCCGCCTTGGTCCACAGGCCGATCATGCCCGCATGCGCAATCGTGGCGTCCTCTACCTCGAACAACGGCTGTCCGTCATAGGTCACCTTGAACCGACTTCCCGCGAAGTCGCAGCGCAGCACGTGCCATTGCCCGGACGACACCGGCGCGCTGACGCCATACCCGCCTCTGCGACCCACGATCTCAAGTGACCTTCGAACGCCATTGATCGTCTTGTACAGCACGACATTGTCCTCCAGCGCGTTGGCGCGGACCACATAATAATTATCGGCATCCTTCGCCCGCCAGATGACTCCGGCGGCGCGATCCTCGGACCCGGCGACGGCCTTGAATTTCACCTCAACGAAGCCGTCGCGGATGTTGGTATCGCGCTTGATGGCGAGGGGAAACGTCGCCCGTCCGGATTGCTTGAGAACGTTCGGCTTGCTTGGCGCCGTGGACTCGGCCTCGACGGTCCATTTCGGCTCTCCTTTGCCGGTCATCGTCAAGGTCCACCCGTCGGGCGAAGTTCCGGCAGCAGCATTGTCGAAATTCAGGGTCTCGGCCACCGCGTTCCCTCCCCCTAACAAAGCCAGCATAAATGCCAGTGCAAGCCTTCCCATGCCTCAGCTCTTCGTGCTCGCCGTCTTGTCGAGCGCCGCACGGAGACCTTCAGCAAGCTTGACGGCATCGTCGTTCGCCCAGAAATGCATGAAGAAGAGCCGCGGCTGCTCATCCAGCATGTGGCTGTGCAGTGCCGTCACCTCGATGCCGTGCGTCCGAAGCGCCAGGATGACCGGGTTTACCTCGTCGCTGGTCAGCACGAAGTCGCCGGTGATGGCCGCCTTGCCTTCGCCAGTCGGCTGGAAATTGATACCGATTGCGACGCCCATCGCGGCGACGGGGGTCAACAACATGCCGTCTTCCGTTATCGGGTCGCGCCGCTTCACGTTGAACTGGTAGACGCCGCCATTCGCTTTCCCGTTCACCCCGATGATCCGGTCGAGCTTCGCCGTGTCGAGGTCGACGGCGGGTGGCGGGTTCGCCGGCGCCGCGACCGTCAGCGGGGTCTTGCTTTCGGCGAGCGCATCGCGGATCGCGGAGGCCAGCTTGACGGGATCGCCATGGCCGGCGACGTGCATGTAGAACGTTGCCGGGCTCGCACGCAGCAGATGATTGTGCACGGCGGTGATTTCGAGGCCGCTCGCGATCATCTTCGCCATCACTGGATTGATCTCGGTCTCAAGCAGCACAAGGTCGCCCATGACCATTGCGCCGCCATGCGCAGGCTTGAATGCGACCCAGCCGCCCAGCGCCAACGCCGGCTTGATCGTGACGCCGTCCAACGTCACGGAAAGATCGCTGCGGGGAAAGCCGTAACGGCGGACGTCGTCCGAGACGGCAGGCTTGCGGCCCAGGGTCTCGTCCACCTTCTGCCATTCGGCATCTTGGGCGTATGCCCGGATGAAGGGGCCGAAACCAAATGCAAGAAGGCAGATGCCAATGCCGACCATGGCCCAGATGATTCTTTTCATCGTGCTACTCCTCGCCTTCAGTTTCGCTCTTTGATTTGGCCGCTGCTGTCGACGACGAGCGTCACAGCCTTACCGTTCCTCGCCGCCTTTGCGGTGATGCCTTCGGCCGTCGACTTGACGTCGCTCACCTGCGAGTAGCCTGCCGCCTGGATCTTGGCGATCAGCTCCTCCTGGGTCAGGGCGTGGACCGGCGACAGCCCGCCCGCGAGCGCCAACAGCAGGACCGTGTGAAAAATTGTGCACCTTCGCATGTTCATTCTCCTGGTTGTGTCCCTGCCCCAGGTGAAGTCCGTTCACGAGCTTGTCCCTATCTGGCGCCCAAGGGGCGCGGCAGGACGCCGGCATTGACGCGCATGTCGACGAGCGTCGGCGCGGCCAACGTACCGACAGGTCGAGACAATCTGTGGGATGAAATCCGGATGTATGATGACATGCTGCGCCCTTGCTGATCAGGACGCGATTCTTGGGCATGTCGCCTCGCGAGGAGATCGCACTTCCCCGTCCCGCAAATAGAAAGCCTCGAGCGCGAAGCTGTCAACCGTCATGTGTTCGGGCGTCACGAAGAGTTCACTGTCCGAGCGGAACCGCGCCGACCACCGTCTTGAAACTTGCGGATGGCCTTATTAATGTCGCTCACGAGGGGACGAAGCAGACTCCCCGTGAGGCCTCGGTCCAAGCTCTGCGCAGCACGCCATTCGTGGAGCTTGCGCATGGATACCGAACGACACCCTTCTCACCAACACACCGTCGCCATCCTCTCACGCGGAGACGCTGTCGCGCGGCGGGATGCGACGGCGCAAAACAGCCGTTTCGTCCGGGTCTTCGAAGCACTTGCCGCAGTCGGCATCGAAGCCCGGCCGGTGATCTACGACGAAAGCTTTGCCGGGGAGGTGCGCGATCAATTGCTCGCGACCAGCGGCGTTCTCGTCTGGGTCGATCCGATCCACCAGGGCAAGACGCGTGCTGAGCTTGATCCCCTGCTCCGTGATGTTGCGGCGCGGGGATCGTGGGTGAGCGCGCATCCGGACGTCATCCTGAAGATGGGCGTCAAGGACGTGCTCTTCCGCACGCGTCATCTCGGCTGGGGCGCCGACACGCATCGCTATGACACCGCGGCATCCTTCCGCGCCGAATTCCCGTCGCGCCTGCTTGCGCACGGCCCGCGCGTGCTGAAGCAAAATCGCGGCAACGGCGGCCAGGGCATCTGGAAGGTCGAGGCTCTCTCGAACGCGGACGCCATGGTTCGGGTGCTCCATGCGCAGCGCGGCAGCCAGCCCGAGGACGTGCCGCTCGACGCCTTCCTCGCCCGATGCGAGCCGTATTTCGGCTGGGGCGGCTGTATCATCGACCAGGCGTTTCAGCCTCGCCTGCCCGATGGAATGATCCGCTGCTACATGAGCGGGTCGAAGGTCGCAGGCTTCGGGCACCAACTGATCAAGGCCTTGATCGCGCCGCCGCCGGAAGGTGCGGACTCGCCCGAGGCCCAGCCGGGCCCGCGAATGATGCACGGCCCCGATGCGCCGCAATTCCAGGTGCTGCGAAGGATGATGGAGGAGGAGTGGACCCCGGGAATGATGAAGACGCTGGACATCGACGACGGCTCGCTCCCGGTCATCTGGGACGCGGACTTCCTGTACGGTACGAAAGATGCGGCCGGTGCCGACACCTACGTCCTGTGCGAGATCAACGCGAGCTCATGCTTTGCGATCCCCAAGGAGGCCCCGGCGGCGATCGCGCGGACGGCAAAACATCGGCTCTCGCGGACGCAAAGGGCTGGTTCGGCCAAATAAAAACGCCGGGGCGAGCAGCGTCATCTCGCGCTGCGGCTCGGGGACGGTCGCGCCCGCGCCCAGAGCAGCGCCAGTGGACCCACCGCGATCCCGGCCGAGAGGACAATGAACGCCAGCAGCCAGCCGTTGGCGCTCTGCGGGCCGCCGGCTGCGTCGAGCGCGGCGCCGGTACCCCAGGCGCCGACAGCTGACAGCCCAAAGCCAACGGTGGAGTGCAAGGCCAGGGTCGCGCCGCGATGATCGGACACTGCAGCGGCCGACATGCCGGCGGTCAACGCGCCGGAATCGGCCGGCACCGTCAGGCCATAGATCATCAGCAGCAGCGCGAGCAGCCATGCCGGGGCGGTCGCGTTCAGCCCGATGACCAGCCCAACACAAGCCGATGCAATCATCACAATCGTGATTGCCCGATGACGCCCGAACTTCAGCGCAGCCTCATTGCCGAGGATGCTGGCGGGCATCGAGATCACCGCGAAGCAGAAGCTCAGCACAACGGGGCTCAACCAGGAAGGCGCGCCTTGATGTGAGATGACGAAGGTCCAGAACCCGACCAGCCAGGTGCGAATGCCGTAGAGCTCGAAGCAATGGGCGCCGTAACCGAATATGTATCCGAGCGCCTCGCGATTGGCGAAGACGGGCGCGAAGTTCAAAAGACGTCCCGTCTTCGGCGCGGGGCGCTGCTCCTGCATCAGAAGGCACGCGACAACCATCGCAATGGGACCGAAGCCAGTCACGAGGAAGGCGGTCCGCCACCCCCATTCGTCAGCGATGATCTGCGCCACCAGGAACGAGAGGCCGACACCAACTGAAAAGCTCGACGTGTACAGAGTGACGGCCCGTGAAGTGTCGCCGGCGGGAAGCCGGTCCGTCAGCGCCTTCAGGCCCGGCATGTAGGCGCCCGCAAATCCAAGTCCAGCAAGGGACCAGATCGCAGTCGCGGACCAAAACCCTTGCGCGAAGATTCCGAACGCCAAGGTCGCCAGCCCGCTGAGGATCGAGCCGCAGAGCAGGACGAGTCGCGCATCGATCCGGTCGGTCAACGTCGTCAACACGGGCACCGCGAGCATGTAGCCGAACGCATAACCGCTTGCCATCAGCCCGCCTTCGGCGGCGGAAAGCCCCCAAGCCGGCATCAAATGCTGCGCAAGGTTCGCGGATAGCGTCACATGCGGCAGCAGATTGCCGACCTGGCCGATGCACATCACCGCGATCAGCGACCGACCGCTCAAGTTACGAATGCTGTCCTCCCGCCCCCAAGCCGAAACGGCGCACGAACCACGGTGGGAGAATCTCCCGCTTCACCTGCAAGAACCAAATTCATGAACAACCGCACCCCGAAGCGCCGGCCTTCTTCGCCGATTCATCGGCCGCGCAACAGGCCGTTGGTTCCTGCTTCGCCGGCCCACCGCAGCATCCTGATGCCGCTTCAGTGGACTCGACGCCGCCGCGCGTGCAGACGCCGGTCTCCGGCAGCACGAGCTCCACCCTTGCGGCGGCTTCCTTGTCGCCGGCGAGATCGGCCGCAATCGAGCGGACCTGCTCATACCCTGTCATCATGAGAAAGGTCGGCGCGCGGCCATACGACTTCATGCCCGCCATGTAGAAGCCCGGCTCATCGTGCGAGAGCTCGCGCGCGCCGTGCGGGCGCACCGTGCCGCAGCTGTGCTCGTTGGGATCGATAAGCGGCGCCAGGGCGACCGGCGCCTCGATGGCGGGATCGAGCCGCAGGCGCAATTCGGACAGGAACGAAAAATCGGGACGAAAGCCCGTCGAGACGATCAGCTCGTCCACGATCACACGTCGCGCGCCGGCGCCGGCCGCGATCTCGAGGCAACCTTCGGATTCCGAGAGATGCGTGACGCCGAATTCGGATTCGACCTTGATCTTCCCGGAGGCAACAAGCGCAGCGAAGGCGCTGCCGAGCTGTCCGCGTGCAGCAAGCTTGTCATTCCGGCCGCCGCCAAAAGCCTTGGCGGGATCGGCGCCGCGCAACAGCCAGATAGCTTGCGTCCCCGGCACCTCGTCGGCGAGTTGCGCGAGATCGATCAGCGTGCCTACCGCGGAATGGCCGGCGCCGAGCACGGCGACGGTCTTCCCGGCATATCTGGCGCGATCGGCTCCCCGCAGATCCGGCATGCCGTAGGCGATGTGGCTGGCGCATTCACGCTCGCCGATCGCCGGCAAGCCGTTGCGGCCCCCCGGATTGGGCGAGAACCATGTGCCTGATGTATCGATCACGGCATCCGCGCGCAGCACTTCCGGACCTCCGCCGTTCTGATAGCGGATTTCGAAGGGCGCCTGCTCTCTTCCCCTGGTCTTCGCCTTGTCGAAACCGACGCGGCTGATGGCCGAGACGCGACTGGATGTCCGGATCACCTCGCGCAGTGGCGTTCGCGTCGCAAGCGGCATCAAATATCGATCAAGCAGTTCGCCACCGGTCGGATAGGCGCTTGGGTCCGGCGAATTCCATCCTGTCGGTGCGAGCAGGCGCGCCGCGGCCTTGTCGATATTGTACTCCCACGGCGAGAAGAGCTGGACATGCTGCCATTGACGCACCGCGTGCGCGGCTTCGGGCCCGGCCTCCAATACGACGGGCGACATGCCGCGTTCGAGCACGTGCGCGGCCGCAGCCAGGCCGACGGGCCCTGCCCCGATGACAGCAACCGTTTTTCCACCGCTCATTTCACTTCTCCCATCATTCTAGAAGCATCGAATAACTGAGACCAAAAAATCACGCCGCCGTTTTGGCATTCTTGCATTCGGTTTCGTCGGCACAGCATTCGGACACCAGGAAGTCCACCAAGCCACGCATGCCGTCGTAGTTTGCATGACAGACCAGGGTCGTGGATTCCCGAACCTGACTGATGAGCCCGACTGCGACCAGAGACTTGATGTGATGGGACAGCGTCGATGCGGGGATCTTCAGCTTGTCCTGCAAGCGACCAACGGGCATGCCCGATCGTCCAGCCCGGACCAGGGCCCGGTAAATCTGAAGCCGTGTCCGGTTGCCCAAGGCTTCCAGGCGTGCTGCTGCGTCGTCAATCTTCATGGGCGCCATCATGCGCCGATCGCCAGTTGCTGTCAACGGTATTTCTAGAATGTTCGAAATACCACTTCGATCAATCTGTGTGGAGCGGCACGGATTTCCGGATTGACTTTCCCCCCAATATTTCCATAAATCTGGATATATGGAAGCAGAAGAAGCCGTTCTTGCGCTCGCAGCCCTCTCGCAGTCGACCCGTCTGGAGGCCTTCCGGACGCTCGTAAGGCACGAGCCCGACGGCCTTTCGGCCGGCGATCTCGCCCGCCTGCTGGACGTCCCGCCGAACACGCTGTCGGCCCATCTGTCGATCCTGACACGCGCGCGCCTTGTCACCTCCGAGCGACACAGCCGCTCGATCGTCTACCGCGCCAACCTCGCCGAATTCCGGGACGTTGCGGTCTTCCTGCTGCGGGATTGCTGCGGCGGGCGGCCGGAAGTTTGCGAGCCGGTCGTCGATAGCCTTCAGGCCTGCTGCTCGCCAAAACGAAAGGAGCGAAGCCGTGCCTGACCAGATGTTCAATGTGCTGTTCCTGTGCACCGGCAATTCGGCGCGCTCGAGCTTCGCCGAGTCGATCCTCCGCAAGGACGGTGCCGGCCGGTTTCGGGCGTTCTCCGCCGGCAGCAGGCCGAAAGCCGCGGTGCATCCGCTGGCGCTGCGCGATGTGGCGTAGCCCATGGGACTCTTCGAACGATACCTTACTCTCTGGGTTGCGCTTTGCATCGTGGCGGGCGTAGCGCTGGGACATGTCTTGCCAGGCTTCTTTGCTGCGGTCGCGACCGCTGAGGTTGCCAAGGTCAACCTGCCGGTTGCGGCGCTCATCTGGCTCATGATCGTGCCGATGTTGCTGAAGATTGATTTCGGCTCATTGGGCCAAGTCCGTGAGCATTGGCGCGGCGTGGGCGTTACCCCTTTTCATCAACTGGGCCGTAAAGCCATTCTCGATGGCACTGCTGGGCTCGTTGTTCATCGGCCATGTGTTCGCACCGATGCTGCCGGCGGGCCAGATCTCGTCCTACATCGCGGGCCTGATCCTGCTGGCCGCCGCGCCTTGCACCGCCATGGTGTTCGTATGGTCCAACCTGTGCGAAGGGGAGCCTCACTACACTTTGAGCCAAGTCGCGCTCAACGACGTGATCATGGTTTTCCTGTTCGCACCGCTCGTGGGACTGCTGCTCGGGGTGGCCTCCATCAGCGTCCCCTGGGGTACGTTGCTCCTGTCGGTCTTGCTATACATCGTGGTCGCCGTGATCGTCGCGCAAGTGTGGCGAAGGGTGTTGCTGCAAAAGGGGGGAGCTGCATTCGCCCGCAGCCTGCGGACGCTGCAACCTCTTTCGCTCGTTGCGCTTCTGGCGACGTTGGTTCTCCTATTCGGCTTTCAGGGAGAGCAGATCGTCAGGCAGCCGGGCGTGATCGCGATCCTCGCGGTGCCGATCCTCGTCCAGGTTTATTTCAATGCGGGCCTGGCGTATTGGCTCAGCCGGCGGTTTGGCGTGGCCTGGTGCGTCGCCGCTCCAGCAGCGCTGATCGGCGCGAGCAACTTCTTCGAGTTGGCAGTCGCTGCCGCGATCAGCTTGTTCGGTCTGGACTCCGGCGCAGCGCTTGCAACTGTGGTCGGCGTTCTTGTCGAAGTACCGGTGATGCTATCCGTCGTCCGCATCGTGAAGGCGACCAGAGGCTGGTACGAGGCAGGCGCTGGCAAGGCGGCCACTGCGGTTGAGGTTCGGCAATGACGACACTATCTATTCGCTGTGCCGACGTGCGCGAGCCCGCAACTGTCGTGGAGGCCCGATCATGAGCGTCACGATCTATCACAACCCCGCCTGCGGCACCTCGCGCAACACGCTGGTGATGATCCGGCAGAGCGGCGCCGAGCCCGTCGTCATCGAATATCTGAAGACGCCGCCATCCCGCGCAAAGCTGGTCGAGCTGGTCAAGGCCCTGAGCATCTCCGCTCGCGCGCTGCTGCGGGAGAAAGGCACGCCCTATCGCGATCTCGGCCTCGACGACCCGAAATGGACGGACGACGAGCTGATCGACCAGATGCTCGCGCACCCCATCCTGATCAACCGCCCGATCGTGGTGACGCCCAGGGGCACACGCTTGTGCCGGCCCTCGGAAGCCGTCATCGATCTCCTGGACAATCCCGTCGGCCGGTTCGTGAAAGAGGATGGCGAGGTGGTCGAGGCCAAGTAGGTTCGCGAGAAATTCTAGCCCTTCGAGACGACCGCGCGGCCGTACGGCGGCGGCTGGGCCGCGACCGGCGGGTTGGCGGTCTGGGCGGCGAGTTCGCCGATCAGCCGATCGGCATCGGCGGCCATGCCGTCGGGCGCCTGGATCACCAGCCGCTCCAGACTCCAGCGATACGACGAGACACGCTGCTCGAGGCATTGCTGCACCCACTGGATGATCAGCGAATTCTCCTGCATGCGCTCGACCGCGTCCTCCTTCTCCTTCGGCGAGAGGCTGGAGACGCGCGCCATGCTGGCGTTGCGCTTCTTGTCGAGGTCGATGACGCGGATCGCAGAGCCGAAGAACGGCTCGAAGCGAGTGATGTCATTGCGCACGTCCTCGATCAGCTGCGCATAGCGAGAGGAATGCGAACGGTGCGGCTCGTCGATCAGCGTGCGTCCATACATGGTGCGGTCGAACACGATCTTTTGCCGCCAGGGCGAGGGCAGCGCTTTGTAGTCGCCGAACACGCTCTTCCAGGCGGGCCGCGACAGTGGCGGCTCGATCAGGGGATAGGCGAGGTCGCGAAGCTGGCGCTCTTCGTCGGTGAGCTGGAATTGCGACGGCTTCAGGCCGATGCTGGAGGTGACTTCAGCGCCCAGCCAGCGATGCATGTCGTCGCTGCGCATGTCGGCGCGGGTCCGGCCGAAATCACCGCCACTACAGGCGGCGAGCGCAGCGCCCAGCGATACGAGCAGGATGGCCGTTACGACGGGCCGGATCTGGCGGAGGTTTTCCGGCATTGCAAAAGGCCGGATGTTAGCGGCGACGACGACGGCGCCCCGGCGCTGTGCCCTGCTCCGGCCCGTGATCGCCGCTGGGCTCGTCGCTCTCGCGCTCGATGCGGATCACGGGGAGAATCAAAATCGTTCCCATGTCCGCGCGCGGAACCACGTCACCCGACGCGCCCACCCGGCGACCGGCCGGAAATTCGATAATGGTCCCCATGATCAGCTCTCTATCAATTGCCGCGCGACCCGGCGCGCTCATGCAACATGCATTCATTAAGATCAGTTCATGGTTAACGGGGTGTAAACGTGCCGGCCGGACCGTAACCGCACGGGCCGGACCTACCGTCCCCTTGCGGCACGGAACGCTTCAAAACGCGCGTTGGGCTTCACGCCTCGTTTTCCTTAACGAGCCTTTAAAGGAGCCCGCGATAGGCTGGCTGCCAGTATCTTTTCCAGGTCGCGTATCTCTCCATGACCAAGTCGCTGTTTCCAGGATTCGACGGGCTGATGTCCCTCTCCCGTCGCGAAGGCGTCGATGTTCGTCCGACGCTGCTGCGCGTGCTGACCGACCTCTATGTTCAGTCGAGCACCCACAGCGACGACGAGCAGCGCCAGTTCGTCGAGCTTGCCATGCGGTTGATCGACCAGGTCGACGACGCGACGCGCGCGGCCGTCAAGGCGCGGCTTGCGATCTATCCCTCGACGCCCGCCCCGATCGTGCAGAAGCTCGGACTGTCGGCCGCGCAGGAGGGCCGCAGGGTTCCGCTTGCGCGCGAAATCCCGGTAGCTCCGCCTGCCCCCTCCCCGGTTCGCACGCCAACCGAGGCCGAGCAGCGCATGGCCTCGAACATGGCGATGCAGCCAAAGGACGCGGCCGAGATCCACGACATGTTCTTCCGCGCCGGCGCCTCCGAGCGCGCGCTGATCCTGCACAATCTGGCGCAGACCCCGCTGAAGGCCGCGCCGCGGATTCCGACCGTGCGTGCCAAGCGCGCCATCCAGATCCTGGAGATGGCGGCGATCGCGGGCGATGTCGAGAATTTCACCTTCGAGCTCGGCGACAGCCTGATCCTGCCCTCGCGCGTCGCCGCCCAGATCGTCGACGATGCAAGCGGCGAAGCGCTCGCTGTCGCGGCGCGCGCGCTCGACATGCCGAGTCCTGTGTTCCAGCGCATCTTGCTGTTCTTCAAGCCGGAGATCGGCAACTCCGTGACCGACGTGTACCGGCTGTCGCGGCTCTACGATCGCCTCAGCGATCGCTCGGCGCTGGTGTTGCTGGCCGCCTGGCGCGGCTCGACGCTCGCCGTCACCCGCGCGAAGTACCAGCCGTCGCTGCATGACAGCGATCGTCAGCGCGCGCGTGCGGGCGCAAGCCAGACGCGCCCGGGCGTGCAGCCCGGCTCCGCGCCTGCGGTGCGGACGGGCACCGACGGGTCGGATCGTTAGGCCCTTCGCCAGCTCGAGGAAATGCCGCCCGGCGCGGTCTTCGGTCTCGACGATCCAGACGTCCTGATCGAAGCGGATTTCCTTGGTCAGCCGTTCCTCGATGGTGTGCTCAGGCAAGGGCTGCGGCGCAACCGGCACGAAGAAGCGATCGACCGGCCGGCCGTCGTCATAAGAGGTCTGCGGCGCCGGCACGTAGAGCATCGCATTACCGTCGAGCAGCGAGACCTTCACGAACACCGCACCCGCCTCCTCCGCGCCGCGACGGCGCACCGCGCCGAACACGCCCTCGGTCTGGCACCGGCGCAGATAGGCTGAGACCCAGATGTTTGATTTTAATCGCATGGGCGCACGATAGGCCAGGGCTGCAATGAGCACCAGCCTTCGGGCTTCGGACCCTGCGAAGCCTGATGCTTATTCGACGGGGTGACCGATCGCGGCGCCGAGCTCGCGCAGCAGGCGGTCGGACACCTGACCGGTGACCTGCATCTTGTGCTCGCGCTCGAAATTTCTGGATCGCGGACTGGGTCTCGCCGCCCATCGCGCCCGTGACCTTCAAATTCCCGTAGCCGTATTCGGACAGCGCGCGCTGCACACCGGCGATACGCCGCCCAGCCGGGCTCTGCTGCACCGGAATCGGCGCCGGCGGACGCGCGATGGCGACGGACGGCGGCACCGACGCCGTTTGCTTGACCAGATTGGTCATGGGATCGCCCGAGCCCGGCGTCGATGAGGTCGCCTCAACCGGCTTCTCCGGCGCCTTCTCCGCAGGTCTGGGCTCGGCACGAAACTCCGTCGCTCTCGGCTCGAGCGGCGAGGTATCGGCGCCGACGGGACGCGGACGCGGCAAGGGGTTCGACAACGGCAGGGATGACGGCGCAGGAAGATTGATCACGGTGCCGAACATCGGCGCCGGATGCCGGCCGGTCTGGAGGAACAGCGCATTGGCAACGATCGCGCTGATGGCGGCAACGGCGACGAGACCGGCCAGCGTATCCTTCGGGCTGTGCAGCAGCACGCGCACCACGAGATTGCGCTCGGTTTCGACGTCGATCACCGCGGCCTTGGCGCCACGTCGGCGCGGAGCGGCTTCGTCCTTGGCAGACTTCTTAGGCACTTTTCTTCACCAGAGCGGGTTGGTCCTGAACTTGGTCGTGAGATTCCTGACGCGGCACCGGCGTCAGCGTCGCGATCTTGCTCTCGCTCGCCTCAGACGTCTTTTGATCAGAAGTCTTTCCATCGGAAATCTTGGTCTGTGGCGGCGTGTAGACGAGCGGCAGCTTGACGGTGACGGCGGTGCCCTCGCCAAGCCTGCTTTGTACCGTCAATTCGCCGAGATGCAACGCCACGAGGCTCTTCACGATCGAAAGTCCGAGGCCGGTTCCTTCGTGACGGCGCTGATAAGTCTTGCCGGCCTGGAAGAACGGCGCGCCGACGCGCTTGAGATCGTCAGGCGCGATGCCGATTCCGGTGTCGCTGATGCCTAGCGCAAGCTGCGAGCCCGACACCGCGGCTGTTACGGTGACCTGACCGCCGCGCTCGGTGAACTTGATGGCGTTGGCGACGAGGTTGAGCACGATCTGCTTGAAGGCGCGCGGATCGCCGGTCATGAAAGGCAGGTCCTGCGGCGCATCGGTGACAAGATCGACGCCGTTCTCCCGCGCCTTCAGCGCCAGCAGATTGCAGCAATGCATCAGCGATGCACGCGGCGCGAACGGCTCGGACGCAATCTCGAAATTGCCCGATTCCATCTTGGACATGTCCAGGATGCCGTTGACGACCGAGAGCAGATGCTGGCCGGAATCGTTGATGAGCTGGGCGTATTCCCTGCGCTGGGCCGCGCCCAGCATCAAGGTCTGCTCCTGCGCGATCATTTCGGAGAAGCCGATGATTGCGTTGAGCGGCGTGCGCAGTTCGTGGCTCATGGTGGCGAGGAAGCGCGTCTTGGCGGCGTCGGCATCCTCGGCGGCGCTGCGCGCCCGATCGAGTGCCTGCTCGGAAAGCTTGCGGTCGGTGACATCGCGCATCACGGCGACGACATCGGCCTCGCGCGTGGCATCACGGCCCGCATCCTGATCGAGCGGGCGACAGCGCAACTCGACCCAGATGAAATCAATTTGGCCACGCTCCGAGCCGACAGGCTCCCGGCGCAACCGGAACTCGACACTGCGTACGTCGCCGCGCGCGGCATCGGACAGCGCCGTCAGATACGCCGGACGATCGGCGACATGGACCCGGTCGAACAGGCCGTGGCCGAGCAGTTGAGCGACGGGCACACCGAGCATGGCTTCCACCGCCGGCGAGATGAACTGCACCGCGCCGTTGCGCCGATGCCGCGAGATGACGTCGCTCATGTTCCGCGCCAGCAGGCGGTAACGCTCTTCCTCACGCGACAGCAGCGCAAAGCTGGTGCGCGCGAGCGATTCCGCCCCGAAGGCGAGGCCTGCGGCATAGAGGGTCGCCGAGGCGACGCCGAACGCCATCAGCACGCCGCGCTCCGCGGCGCTGGTGTCGCCAATCGGCAGCCAGCCGAGCTGGCTGACAAGGATGAGGATGCCGGCGCAGGACAGCGCAAGCAGCGAGGCAAAGGCCGCGACACGGCGCGAGGCCGACAACGCAGCTTCGAGGGGAACCACGACCAGCCAGATCGCGGCGAATGATTCGATGCCGCCGGTCGTAACCGCAACCGCCATGATCAGGCCCGCGAGCGCCAGCGACGACAGCACATGCGCGCCTTCGTAGCGCCCGGTGCGCGACAGGAACCAGGACAACAGGATCGGCGCGATCAGCCAGGCGAAGGCGGCGACCTCGATCGCGCTCGGCGCGCCGCGCATGGCGAGATAGACCGGGAATGCGGCAAAGGCGGCCAGGCTGCCGAGCAGACGCGGCGCCATGAAGGCACGATGGCGTGCTCGCGTCAGCGCGTCGTAACGCGCGGAGGGATGCAGCAGCGCATCGAGACAATCGCGGATGATACTCAAAACTGTCACGGATCTCGCGCTTCGGCTTTACTCGTCGAGAAGACGTGCCGGAACGCCTCTCCTTATCGTGAGGTCACCGTGTCAGAGCGACCTTAAACGAACACTAAGGCGATGCGGCGTGCCGCCGGACACCGTGTCATCGCGGGGCTTTTTAGACGATTTGACGACGTCATCGGCAAGAATGGTGAACGCAGGGTTTCACCGTGATCCGCATGGTTTCGAAATGGTGGATGGGCGTGCCGGCAGAATCACGGGCGTAGGCGTCAATCGAAAATTTACGAGACCCTCGATTTCGAAGATTTTTGCGTAAATTTTCTGCGAATTAAGCGGAAGGCAATCACTTGCGATTTATCGAGAGTTGCTAGGTCCGACATCCGCGGAGATGCCGCGGCGGGATCTAACATACAGGTCGCAAGATGCGCTTTCTGCTTCGCATCACATTCTGGCTCGGGCTGGTGCTGGTGCTCCTGCCGCGGGACAAGACGCCCGAATCGGACAAGCTGCCGCAGATCGGCGCCGCCGACGCGGTGCAGGCTGCGACCGCGGCCGTCTCCGACATGACCCAGTTCTGCAAGCGCCAGCCCGCGGCCTGCGAGGTCGGCGGACAGGCCGCGACCATCATCGGCCAGCGCGCACAGGACGGCGCGCGCAAGATCTACCAGATCATCAACGACAAGAAAGAGCAGCTCGAGAAGCCCGACAAGAAGGCGCCCGACCGCACCGGCTCGATCGCGCTGGCCGGCGAAGGCGACACTGCTACGATCGAAGCGCCGCGCGACACCCTGTCCCAGGACGACCTTGCGCTGGAATGGCGCGGCCCGCCGCCTGCGCCAGCGAATTAGCCCCCAAACCCTATCGATTTCACGGCCTTGCGTCCCTATATTGGCCTGAACGGGAACACGGGCCAGCATGACGACGATCGACGAAATCAGGGACAATTTCGAGATTCTGGACGAGTGGGACGACCGCTACCGGTACGTCATCGAGCTCGGCCGCACCCTGGAACCGATGTCCGAGGCTGAGCATTCGGCCGAGAACAAGGTGAATGGCTGTGTCAGCCAGGTCTGGCTCCAGAAGCTGATCGATCATCGCCATGGCGGCGCGCCGATCCTGAAATATCGCGGCGACAGTGACGCCCACATCGTGCGCGGGCTGGTCGCGATCGTGCTGTCGCTTTACTCCGGCCGCACGCCTCAGGAGATTCTTGCGACTGACGCCATTGCCGTGTTCGACGAGTTCGGCTTTCGCGATCATCTGACGCCACAGCGTTCCAACGGCCTGCGCTCGATGGTCGAGCGTATCAAGACCGACGCGAAAGAAGCGCTCGCGGAAGCGTCATGAGGACCCTCATGGTGAGAGCGCGGAACGCGTGTCTCGAACCATGAAGGCCCCGCTCTCGCCCGCGGCCGTCCTTCGAGACGCCCGCTTTGCGGGCTCCTCAGGATGAGGGCCGAGTGAGCTGATGTAACAGCGGCTCTACTTCCGCTTCCGCTGCTGCTGCCCCAGTCCCATCTGCTTCGCAAGCTGCGAGCGGGCCACCGCATAGTTCGGCGCGACCATGGGATAGTCGGCAGGCAGGCCCCATTTCTCGCGGTATTGCTCCGGCGTCATGTTGTACTGGGTGCGCAGATGGCGCTTCAGCGACTTGAAGCGCTTGCCGTCTTCCAGACAGACCAGATAATCCGGCGCGATCGACTTCTTCAGCGAGACCGCCGGCTTCGCCGGCTCGAGCGGCGCTGTCTCGGTGCGGCCTGACGACACCCGCACCAGGGCGCCGTGCACCTGGCTGATCAGGTTCGGAATCTCAGCCGCAGGCGTCGGATTGTTGCTGAGATAGGCCGACACGATGCTCGCCGTCAGCTCAATGAAATTCTTAGCCCCGGCATCCGACATGGGCCCGACCTTTCTCGACCTTGCGTCTCACGGGATTGACGACGCGGAAGTATTCCGTGTCAACAATACGTTCGGCTGAAATGAGATGACTGACGAGGCTGGACTGATTTACTGGCGGTGCGACAAGAATAGCCACGCTTTACTTGCCTGCAGCAGATCTCAGGACCGCTGGTCGAGATGGGCGCGCAGCTCGTCGATCGAGGCAAAGCGCATCATGCCCTCGGGCATCTGCGCTTCGATCGAGCCGTCGGAATAGAGCGAATAGCCCATGCCATCGACGATGCCGGATTTGAGCACGGTCACGGGCGCCTGCTCGACCGCTGGAGCCGGCTCGGGTGCAGGTGGAGGAGCAGCCTCCGCGAAGGTCGACGGCGAGCGCGGCGGCGGGCGCCGCGAGGCGGCCGGCGGCTCCGGAGGCCTCATACGGTCCGGCTTCGGCCAGGCGTCGTCAAAGCTCGCAGGCGGACCATCCGGTGCGTCAGGCGCCGCCGACGGCTCCGCATGCGGCAGCGGCGGCACGCCCTCGCCGCCCTTCGCCTCCGCGCGCTCGCGCTCCTTGCGGGAGGTCGAGGCGAACATCAGGTTACGCCGGCGCGGCGGTTCCGCAGCCTCAGGCAGGACCGGCACTTCCGGCTCCGGCGACGGCTCGATGCGCGGACGCTCCCGCGCGGCCGCTTCGTTCTGCCACGGCGGCGGCCCTGAGGCAGGCAATGGCGGCGTCGGCTCGATCTTCGCTGCGCCCACCGGCTCGGGCGCGGGCGTTCCAGGCATCCCGGGGCCCGGCAGCACGGGCCTGACCCGAACATCGGACGGTGCGCCTGATCCAGCCAGCCGGCGCGCGATGCCCTTCAGTTCCGCGACCACGACGTAGAGGCCGGCCAGTAACATCCCGGAGCAGACGCCGATCGAGCCGGAGATTATGAGGGTGCTGCCGAGACTGAATTCCCTGACGGTAAAGCCAAACAGGATCGCAAGGAGGCCCGCCAGAACGGCGAAAATCCCCGCGATCAACAATACCAACGCCATCTAACTCACCCCCGGCCGCGCAGCCATACGCGACACCCGTCACGCCACGATACCGTCATACCGTGTTCCACGCCAACGTCGAATTGAAGCCTCTGTTCCTGAAGGGAAGGATATCAGGCACTTATTCACATTCCCTTCAGCTACGGATCGCTAGTTCTAAGTAGCTCTCAAGTTGGTCGGATTTGCTGCGTCGCATCAGGAATTTAGCCATAATGCCCAATTACTTGGTAATGGAACTGCGCTATAGGGATTCCGGGGAGCAGGCCCGCGCGCACCAGCAGGGCCAAGCGGGGATTCCGGGTCACCAATAGCCATGACATCCATCACGACTTCGGCGATCGAAACGCCTCTGCGGCGCTCGGTTGAACGGACTTGCGACGATCTCGCCATGCTGGTGCTGGCTGCGGTCGCCGTCATTGCAGGCTTGACCTTCCGCGACTACGGGCTCGGCTGGGACGACTACACCCACGCTGAATATGCCGACCTGTTGCTGCGCATGTTCGGTTCCGGTTTCAAGGACACCGCGGCACTCTCCTTCGCCAACCTCTACATGTATGGCGGCGGCTTCGACATGGTCGCGGCTCTCCTGCACAAGGTGATTCCGCTCGAGCTGTTCGAGACGCGCCGTCTGGTCGGCGCCGTCGTCGGCGTGATCGGGCTTGCGGTGACGTGGCGGCTCGGCCGCCGCATCGGTGGCCCCCTTGCGGGACTTGCCTCGCTCCTGCTGCTCGCACTCTGCCCGATCTTCTACGGCCACATGTTCATGAATCCGAAGGATGCGCCCTTCGCGGTGGCCATGATCATCCTGATGCTGGGTCTGGTCCGCCTCGCCGAAGAATATCCGCAGCCTTCGCCGCGCACGATCCTGATCGTCGGCCTTGGCGCCGGCCTCTCGCTCGGCACCCGCATCCTTGGCGGCCTTGCGCTGGTCTACGCCGTGATCGGCTTCATGCCGCTGCTTTTGGAGGAACTGCGTGGCGAGGGCCTGCGCGAATCGGTCCGCCGCTTCGCTCATGTCGTCTATTTGCTGCTGCCCGGCCTCGTGCTCGGCTACCTCGTGATGGGGTTGATCTGGCCGTGGTCGATCATGGAGCCCGGCAATCCCTTCGAGGCGCTGACCTACTTCTCGCACTTCTTCGAGAAGCCCTGGAAGGAGATGTTCGACGGCGCGATCGTGTCCGTGCCCGACATGCCCTGGTCCTATCTGCCGACGCTGTTCGCGCTTCAGTTGTCCGAGGTGATGCTGTTGCTGATGTTCGGCGCCGTGATCGGCACCTTCGCGATGCTGCCGCGCCGCGAGGTTCCCGCCCGCCGCAAGACCATCCTCTTGATGCTGACGCTCGCCGCGACGCTGCCGCTCGCGATCGCGATGGTGAAGCGACCGGCACTGTACAACGGCATCCGCCATTTCGTCTTCGTGATCCCGCCGATGGCGGTGCTCGGCGGCGTCGCCTTTGGCTGGGCCATCGAGCGCCTGCGCGCCAATCACCGCACCTGGCAGCCGGTCGTGCTCGCGACCTTCTGCTTTGGCCTTGCCCTCTCGCTCGCCGAGATGATCCGGCTGCATCCGTATCAATACACCCACTTCAACCACATCGCCGGCACCGTGCGCGGCGCCGACGATCGCTTCATGCTGGATTATTGGGGCCTCGCGCTGAAGCAGGCCTCCGACGAATTGCGTGAGCAGCTCGTCGAACGCCAGGAAGTGCCGCCGCGCAACCGCAAATGGAAGGTCGCCGTGTGCGGTCCGCAGCGCCCCGCCCAGGTCGCGCTCGGCCCCGACTTCACCATCGGCTGGGATTCCCATGCCGCCGATTTCGCCATGACGCTCGGTGAGTTCTACTGCAAGGGCCTCACCGCGCCCGTGCTGGTCGAGATCAAACGCGACGACGTGGTGTTCGCCCGCGTCTACGACATCCGCGGCAGCAGCATTTCCAGCCTGCTCTCGATCCCGGCGCCGTAATAATTTTCTCTATGCGGGCCACGCCTAACTGCCGCGCTTTCAGCGCCTTGCCGCCGGCCATCACCAAGACTACGCTCCCGCTCCGTAACAACGATGTTCGGAGAGATAACCCATGTCGCCAGCGGAAGCGCGTCTGAAGGAAGTGCCGTCGAACATGACGGAGGCCGAGTGGCAGCAACGGGTCAATCTCGCCGCCTGCTATCGGCTTGTCTCGCTCTACGGCTGGGACGATCTGGTCGACACCCACATCTCCGCGCGCGTACCCGGCCCCGAGCATCATTTCCTCATCAATCCCTACGGGCTGATGTTCGACGAGATCACGGCGTCGAGCCTCGTCAAGGTCGATCTGCACGGCAACCAGCTCTCCGAGAGCGAGTACAGCATCAACCCCGCCGGCTTCACCATCCATTCGGCGATCCACGAGGTGCGCGAGGACGCGATCTGCGTGCTGCATCTCCACACCCTGGACGGCACCGCGGTGTCGAGCAGCGCCGAAGGCCTGCTGCCGCTGAACCAGACCGCCCAGCTCGTCACCCACGACCTCGCCTATCACGACTATGAAGGCATCGCGCTCGACCATGACGAGCGGCCGCGGCTCCAGAAGGATCTCGGCGACCACAACCACATGCTGCTGCGCAACCACGGCACGATGACGGTCGGCCGCTCGGTCGCCTCGGCCTTCGAGCGCATGTATCACCTCGAGCGCGCCTGCTCGATGCAGGTGCGTACGCGCGCGCTGGGCACGCCGGTCTATCCGGTCGACGACATCGCGATCGACAAGAACACCGAGCTGCTCGCCAACCGCGACCGCGCCGAGTTGCGCGCCACCAACCTGGTATGGCCGCCGTTGCTCCGCAAGCTCGACCGCGAGCTTCCGGGCTACCGGTCTTGAAATTTTCCGGATTTGGTGTAAGGTAGGGGTCAACTAACCTCTACACCTTTTCGAATAAAACGCCGTCCAATTCCGGGCGGCGTTTTTATTTGGCACGGCTTTTTCCGCACGTCATTGCGAGGAGCTCTTGCGACGAAGCAATCCAGACTGTTTCCACGAAGCGATACTGGATTGCTTCGCTTCGCTCGCAATGACGGAGATAGAGCGTCCCTACTTCACTTCCGCGAGCGCGGCGAGGATGCGGGCCCAGGAGCGGATGCCTTTCTGGAAGCTGCGCAGGTCGTACTTCTCGTTCGGCGAGTGGATATTGTCGTCGTCCAGGCCGAAGCCGACGAGCAGCGAGTCGAGGCCCAGCGTGCGCTTGAAATCGGCGACGATCGGGATCGAGGCGCCCGATCCCATCAGCACGGTCTCCTTGCCCCATTCCTCGGTCAGCGCGGTCTTGGCCGCGGCGAGCGGCTTCATGTTCCAGTCGAGCGCAATCGCAGGCCCGGCGGAATGGTCGCCGAATTCAACTCTGCAATCTCCCGGAATCCGCGCCGACACATACTCGCGGAAAGCCTTGCGGATCTTCGCGGGATCCTGGCCTTCGACCAATCGGAACGACACCTTTGCCGATGCGTGTGACGGAATCACCGTCTTGGAGCCCTCGCCGATATAGCCGCCCCAGATGCCGTTGACGTCGCAGGTCGGACGCGTGGAAGCCTGCTCGACCAGGAGCCGGCCCTTCTCGCCGGCCGGTATCGATAGCCCAGACTGGTTTGAGGAACGTCGCCGGCGTGAAGTCGAGCTTCTTCCACTGCGCGAGAATTTCCGGCGGTGCGTCCTTCACGCCGTCATAGAATCCGGGGATGATGATGCGGTTGTCGTCGTCGAACAGGCTGCCCAGAATTTTGGTCAGCACCCGGATCGGATTCATCGCCGTACCGCCGAACACGCCTGAATGCAGGTCGCGATTGGCGGCGGTGATCTTCAGCTCTTCATAGAGCAGGCCGCGCAACGACGTCGTGATCGCCGGCGTGTCGCGATCCCACATGCCGGTGTCGCAGACCAGCACGTAGTCCGCGCCAAACTCGGCCTTGTTGGCTTCGATGAATGGCACGAAATTCTTCGAGCCGACCTCTTCCTCGCCTTCGATCAGGAAAGTGACGTCAATCGGCAGCGAGCCCGTCACCTTCTTCCAGGCGCGGCAGGCCTCGACGAAGGTCATGACCTGGCCCTTGTCGTCTTCGGCGCCGCGCGCGACGATGATCTTGCGGCCGTCGGCATGGTCGGTGACAACGGGCTCGAATGGCGGACGGTGCCATAGATCGAGCGGATCGACCGGCTGCACGTCGTAGTGACCGTAGAACAGCACATGCGGCCGGCCACCGGCGACACTCTTGCCGACGACCGCGGGATGGCCGGCGGTCGGCCTCACTTCAGTCGCAACGCCGAGGCTCGCGATGTCCTTGGCCAGATGCTCGGCCGCCGCCTTGCAATCCGCCGCGAAGGCGGGATCGGCGGAGATCGACTTGATCCGCAACAGCGCGAACAGACGCTCCAGGCTGTTGTCGAAATCCTTGTCGATGTGGTCGAGCACGGATTGAAGCTGTGCATTGGCCATGGTCGTGTTCCCTGCGTTCAAGATGTCTTGGCTTTTAGCGCTGCCGCGACCTTGGGACCAGCCGCATCCGGCGGATGGCGGATGTGCCATGCGAGGCTACCTGCGAGGACCGCCGTGGCGACGAGGTTATTGCCCCAGGCCTGAAAGACATTGGGAAACCACGGCAGCGACAGCAGCATGAGCACGCCGGCGGCGCCTAGGGCGAGCCAGGTTCCCAGGCGTAC
Organism: Bradyrhizobium sp. LM2.9; assembly: GCF_054056555.1. NCBI lineage: Bacteria > Pseudomonadati > Pseudomonadota > Alphaproteobacteria > Hyphomicrobiales > Nitrobacteraceae > Bradyrhizobium > Bradyrhizobium sp. LM2.9. Next base: position 887,407 of record NZ_JBSRYJ010000002.1, on the reverse strand, counting down.
GTTCGCCCGCTCGTCGAAGGCGGCGCGATGCATCAGCACCGTCATTGGGAAGAACAGCCACATGAAGTAGTATTGCCGCGCCAGGGGCGATGCCACCGTCATCAGGCAGAACAGGATGCCGAGCTCTTCGGCGTCCGACCGCGCCGTTCGCCGCCCCTGCCGTGGCATGACCGCGACGAAGGCGAGTCCGAGCAACGCCGACAGCACCAGCACGATCCAGTTCGCCGTCCTGTAATCGACGTCGATGACATTCATCGTGCGCGGCGGCTTGTTGGCATCTTCCTGATTGTAGTTGATCGGCCGGACCAGCCGGTGCGTGACAGCAATGAGGGACTGGTTCACCCACGACCAGTTCTGCTCGTCGCGCTGGCCAAATCCCTTTTCCGAGCTCGACCCGACCATGCCCTGATACCAGGTCTTGAGCTCGGCGGCGTTGCGCTCGAAGCCGCGAATGGGTGCCGGCACGACATAGAGAAGCATGCCGGTGAAGGCAATTGTTGCAACGGCGGCCCCCCACTTCCGTCGCCAGACCAGATAGGGCAGCACCGCAATGGGAAACACCTTGATGGCGGTGGCGAGCGCGAACATGAAGCCTGCAAGCCAGGAGCGCTGATGCTGCAAGCTCCAGAAGCCGTAAAGCATCATCGCCAGCAGGACGAGGTTCGGCTGGCCGAGATCGAACATGTCGAACACGAAAGTCACGGTGACGAAAGCGGGCAGCGCCTCCAGCCAGGGGCCGGGCCTGTGGCCCGAACCGGTCATGGCGTTGGAAAACATTCCCGTGTACCACCACGCCACAATATTCAGGATCGACAGCACGGTGTAGAGCGCGACCTTGCCGAACCAGCTCGGGATCGCGAGCAGGATTGCCGGCAGCGGTGGGTAGATGAACTCGAAGTACTCATGGATGTCGTCGGGATAGAGCGGCCCGCCCTGCAAGACCTGCTGCCCGGCCCAGTACCACAGCCCGTAATCCTTGGTCTTGCCATGCCCGAAGATCTCGGGACCGAGGACGTCGGCGGCCAGGATGAAGCAGCAGAGCAGGAAGAGCAGGTCGAGCGGCGCACGCAGCGACAGTGTTCGGAGTGCGCCGGGTTCGGCGAAAGATTCAGGTGAGGTCACGGTGTGGTCCAGTCATGGGCCATAGCACCTAGCAGACCGATGGACGCTTGGAGAGTCCTGTTCACCCGAATTTGTTCCCGTCGCGCATCAGGCAACTTCCCGAAAACGGCCTGATACGGCGAACGGCCTAAAACAGCGACTGCATGCCTAGCGCCGCAGCAAGCCGCCGAGCGCGCCGCGGACCAGCGTGCGGCCGATCGAGCCACCGAGCTTGCCGGCGACCGATTTGCCGATATTGGCCGCCATCCCCCCTATCACCTGGTTGGTCACCGATCGGGTCATGTCGCGCGCGATGACCTGGCCCGTCGACAGGCGGCCGCGCTTGACGTTGGTGCCGAAGATGGTGCCGACGATCGAGCCGATCTGGCCGAGGATGCCGCCGCCTCCACCGCCCGCCGCGCCTGGATCGGCAGGCGCAGCCGTGCCGGCAATGCGTTTCTGGATCATCTCGTAGGCGGACTCATCATCAACGGCGGTGTCGTATTTGCCCTTCACCGGGCTTGCATCCATGATCGCCTTACGCTCTTCCGGCGTAATCGGTCCGATCCGGGCCGAGGGCGGCCGGATCATCACCCGCTCGACCATCGAGGGCGTGCCGTTGCCTTCGAGAAAGGACACCAGCGCCTCACCCTTGCCGAGCTCCATGATCACCTTGGCGGTGTCGAGCTTCGGGTTGGGCCGAAAAGTCTGGGCCGCGGCGGCGACCGCCTTCTGGTCGCGCGGCGTGAAAGCGCGCAGCGCGTGCTGCACCCGGTTGCCCAATTGCCCGAGCACGCGGTCGGGCACATCGACCGGGTTTTGCCGTCACGAAATACACGCCGACGCCTTTGGAGCGGATCAGACGCACGACCTGCTCGATCTTGTCCATCAGCGCCTTGGGCGCGTCGTTGAAAAGCAGATGCGCCTCGTCGAAGAAGAATACCAGCTTCGGCTTTGGCAAATCGCCGGCCTCCGGCAGCTCCTCGAACAGTTCTGACAACATCCACAGCAGGAATGTCGCGTAAAGCCGCGGGCTCTGGAGCAGCTTGTCGGCGACGAGAATGTTGACCATGCCGCGACCGTCGCGGTCGGTCTTCATGAAGTCTTTCAGCGTCAGCGCCGGCTCGCCAAAGAATTTGGTGCCGCCCTGGTTCTCCAGCACCAGAAGCTGGCGCTGGATGGTGCCGACGGTGGCCTTGGTGACGTTGCCAAAACCCTGCGCGGCTTTGCGAATCTCGGCGAGCGGATCCGCCGCGGCGTCCGGCCCCTTCTTGCCGCTGTCGGGCACGATGGCATCGAGCAGCGCCCGCAAATCTTTCATGTCGATCAGGACAAGCCCGTTGTCGTCGGCGACGCGGAAGGCGACGTTGAGCACGCCTTCCTGCACGTCGTTCAGGTCGAGCATGCGTGCAAGCAGCAACGGGCCCATTTCCGTGACGGTCGCCCGCACCGGGTGGCCCTGCTCGCCGAATACGTCCCAGAACACCGTCGAGAACTGGTCGGGCTGGAATGTCAGCCCCATCTCGGTGGCGCGCTTGAGGATGAAGTCTTTGGCTTCGCCAACCTCGGAGATGCCGGAGAGGTCACCCTTGATGTCGGAGGCGAAGACCGGAACGCCGGCGCGCGCAAATCCTTCCGCCATGACTTGCAGCGTCACCGTCTTGCCGGTTCCCGTTGCACCCGTGACGAGGCCGTGGCGATTGGCGAGCGCCAGCGTCAGCCACGCCTGCTCGTCTCCCTTGCCGACGAAGATCTTGTCGTCGGTGTCGCCGAGCTTACTGTCCTGTGCGGTCATTATTCTCTCTGATCTCTCTGCCGTGTTTCGCGTATCGAAACTCGAATGCACCAGTTCCGTACTTTAACGCATGTTGCGCGCCGATTAAAACCATTCCACGCGCTCCAAGCATGCGACATTATCGGAAACATGCGAGCGGCATCCGTCGAAAGTAGGAACGACGCATTCGCACCGCGGCATTTTTTCGCCGATTCCATCTCCGCTCTTGCATCGCTGCAACACTTGCCGCGCGTTCGAGAATGAATCGGAACGTTGGTGGCGTTCATCGCTTGTATTTCACATCGCACCGGCTCAAGATCATGTTCGAAAACAATACCCGGCATGTGAACCGGCTGAGGGGCAGGCCATATGGACGAGCTGATCGGACGGCTGGCGACAATCGCCAGCATAGATAGTGCTGACGCTGAAAAGACGATCGGCATTATCCTGGGCTTCCTCCGCAACGAGGGGCCTTCCGACAGTGTCCAGACCCTGATCGATCATATCCCCGGTGCGGAGGCCGCAATCGAGGCGTCCAGGAGCGGCGGCGGACTGTCGCGGCTGATGGGCGGCGGCCTGATGGCCGTCGGCACGCGCCTGATGGGCCTGGGACTTGGCATGTCCGAGATTCAGAACGTCGCCCGTGAACTTTTTCGCTTCGGCCGAGACAAAATCGGAGCGGATCAGATGGGCAAGATCATCGCGGGGACACCGGGCCTCAGCCAGTTCGCCTGAAGCTTGCGCATTTCATATCGAGTATCATGACATATCCGATCTCCGAGATTGAGGGCCTGTCGATCTTTGCCGCCAACAAGTTGAAGGCGCAAGGTATCCGCACAACCGACGCGCTGCTCGAAGCGGCCTCAACCGTGAAGGGCCGCAAGGCGCTCTCCGCCAAGACCGGCATCAGCGAGCAGCTGCTGCTGGAATGGGCCAACGTCTCCGACTACATGCGTATCCCCGGCATGGGCAGGGCCAAGGTCGGACTGGTCCGCGCCGCCGGCGTCACCACCGTGCGCGAGCTCTCTTATCGGAATCCGGCAAGGCTCGCACAGAGCATGCGCGACGCCAACGAAAAGAAAAAGCTCCTCCGCATCCTTCCTTCCGAAAAGTCGGTCGGCGACATCATCGCCAAGGCGAAGAAGCTGCCGCCGAAGATTTCGTATTGATGGTAGCTCCGTCATCCCCGCGCAACCGCGAAGCGGTTGTCGGTTGAGGTGCGAGGCACGGGACGCGACGCGTCCCGTGGAGAGCCTCGAAGGATGAACGGCCACCGCTGCCACCACTCGGAGAGCGCCGGGCCGTCGCCCTTCGAGGGCCGCTGAAGAAGCGGCCACCTCAGGACGGTGATAGAGTGGCACGTATTTGCGCCCCCTCCCTTCTTGACTCCCCCTTCCCGACCGCGCAAAGCGACGCGCATGAATGCCTCGCTTTCCCCATCCGTCCCGGCGGCCGGTTCAGTCGGGCCTGACGTGCTGCGGACGCTTCTCGAGCGGCCGATCCCGGCGGTGATGGGCGTGCTCAACATCACCCCGGATTCCTTCTCCGACGGCGGCGAATTCATCGCGCCCGAGCAGGCAATCGCGCGGGCGCGGGCGATGATCGAGGCCGGCGTCGACATCATCGATGTCGGTGCCGAGTCCACCCGACCCTACAAGGGTGCCCGGCCGGTCACGGCGGAAGACGAACTGGTACGGCTCAAGCCGGTGCTGGCAGGCGTCGTGTCGCTCGGCGTGCCGGTCTCGATCGACAGCATGAAGGCGGAGGTGGTGGCGTTCGCGCTCGCCCAGGGCGCTGCGATCGCCAACGACGTCTGGGGCCTGCAACGCGACGCCGGCATGGCGCCGCTGGTGGCCGCCAAAGGCGTCCCCGTCATCGTCATGCACAACCGCGACAGCGTCGATCCCGCTATCGACATCATCGCGGACATGACCGCGTTCTTTCAGCGCTCGCTCGACATCGCCGCACAAGCCGGCATCGCCCGCGACAAGATCGTGCTCGATCCCGGCATCGGCTTCGGCAAGACGGCCGAGCAGAGCATGACCGCGCTGGCGCGGTTGCGTGAATTCGACATGTTCGGCCTGCCGGTCCTGGTCGGCGCCTCGCGCAAGCGCTTCATCGCCTCGGTGTCACCGTCGGAGCCGAAAGAGCGGCTTGCAGGCTCGATCGCCGCGCATCTCATCGCCGCGCAGCGCGGCGCAAAAATCATCCGGACCCATGACGTCGCCGAGACTTTGCAGGCCCTGCGAGTGGCGCACGCAATCGAGAGCAAGCCATGACCGATACGATCTTCGTGACCGGCCTGTCGATCCATGCCCGCCACGGCGTGATGGAGCACGAGACCGAGGTCGGCCAGCGTTTTGTCATCGACCTCGAACTCTATACCGACCTGTCGGAGCCTTCGCGCAGCGACCGGCTCGCCGACACAGTGTCCTACGCCGAGGTCGTGGCGACCACGACGGCTGCGTTCAAGAACACCAATTACAAGCTCCTGGAGCGCGCGGCCGGCGCGGTGGCCGACGCGATCCTGTCGCACTTTCCGCGCATCCGTGCGGTCAAGATCACCGTGCACAAGCCGCATGCGCCGATCGCCGCGATCTTCGACGACGTCGGCATCATGCTGACGCGCTCGCGGCAACCCTGACATGGCAAGCGTGCTGATCGCACTCGGCGGCAATGTCGGCAATGTCCGCGCGACGTTCCAAAAGGCGATCGCCCATATCTGCGGCATGGCGCAAGCCGCGATGATCGCGCGATCCTCGGATTACGCGACGCCGCCTTGGGGCGACGAAGACCAGGATCCCTTCATCAACGCCTGCGTCGAGATCGAGACCGATCTCGATCCGCACGCGCTGCTGTTCGTAATGCAGAAGGTCGAGCAGAAATTCGGCCGCACGCGCGACAAGGAGCGGCGCTGGGGCCCGCGCACGCTTGATCTCGACATGATCGCCTATGACGATGTGTCGTTTCAGAAGCCCGATTTGACGTTGCCGCATCCGCGCCTGTTCGAGCGCGCCTTCGTGCTGGTGCCGCTGGCCGAGATTGCGCCCGACCGCGTGATCGCCGGCATTCGTGTGCGCGACGGGCTAGCCAGCGTCTCGACGCAAGGCATTGAGCGGCTTCCGGATACCGGTTAACCAAAAACAACCGTTTGCAGGGACGGCCGGCCGTGGCAATTTCGCCCGCGCACAACAAGATTTCCGGGAGCCCTTGGCCGTATGACCTCCGTGACTGACGACCTGCCGCTGGCGGCGGATTTTCCCAAGGCGACCGTCGAAGACTGGCGCAAGCTGGTCGATGGCGTGCTGAAGGGCGCGCCGTTCGAAAAGCTGGTCGGCAAGACCTATGACGGTGTCAGGATCGAACCGCTCTATCCGCGCGCCAAAGGCGTTGCGCCCGTGGTGGGGCGGCTGGCGGCGGCGCCCTGGCAGATCATGCAGCGGATCGACCATCCCGATGCAAGTGCGGCGAATGCGCAAGCTCTGACCGATCTCGAAAATGGCGCGACGGGGCTTGCGCTGGTGTTCGCCGGCGGCAATGGCGCCCACGGGTTCGGGCTGGAACCGACCGCAGACGCAGTCGCAAAGATCTTGAAGGACGTCCATCTCGATGCCGGCATCGGCCTCGAGCTTGAGATCGGTCCGCAATCGCGGATGGCGGCGATCCATCTCGCGGAATATGTGAAGGGCAACGGCATCGATCCCGGTGCCTGCGACATCCGCTTCGGGCTCGACCCGCTCGCGGCCGGCGCGGTGTGGGGCCACAGCCCTTATAGCTGGGAGGAGATCGTTCCTGCCGTCACCGGCGGCATCAAGGGCCTCGTCGCGCTCGGCTTCAAGGGGCCGTTTGCTTCGGCCGACGGACGCGTGATCCACGATGCCGGCGGCTCCGAGGCGCAGGAGCTCGCCTTTGTGCTCGCCTGCGGTGTCGCCTATTTGCGCGCGATTGAAGGCGCCGGCGTTCCGCTGGAGCAGGCGCAGGGCATGGTCTATGCGCGGCTTGCGGCGGATGCAGACCAGTTCCTCACCATGGCAAAATTCCGCGCGCTGCGGCTGCTCTGGGCGCGCATTGAGACGGCGTGCGGGCTCACGCCAAGGCCATTGTTCGTCGCCGCCGATACCGCCTGGCGCATGCTGACGCAGCGCGATCCCGATGTGAACATACTGCGCGCGACCATGGCGACGTTTGCGGCGGGACTCGCCGGCGCCAACGCGATCACCGTGCTGCCGCACACGCTGGCGCTGGGTCTGCCCGATCCCTTCGCGCGGCGCGTGGCCCGCAACACGCAAGCCGTGCTGCTGGAAGAGAGCAACCTCGCCAAGGTCAGCGATCCCGCGGCGGGCGCAGGCGGCATCGAGACGCTGACGGCGCAGCTCTGCGACGCGGCCTGGGCACTGTTCCAGGAGAGCGAGAAAGCCGGCGGCGCTTTTGCCGCGCTTCAGCAAGGCGTGTTCCAGAGCAAGGTCGCGGCCGCGCGAAAAGCGCGTGAGGCCAGCATCGCAAAGCGCCGCGACGTGTTGACCGGCGCCAGCGAGTTCCCGAACCTGCATTGAGCGCGAGACGGCGGTGCTGAACGCGACGCCGGTCGCGCTCGCGCCCTACGGCGAGCAAAAATACAAGTTCGACGCGCTGTCGCCGATCCGGCTGGCGGAACCGTTCGAGGCGCTGCGCGACAAATCGGACGCGGCGTTGAAGGCGCGCGGCGCGCGGCCAAAAGTGTTTTTGGCCAATCTCGGCACGCCCGCCGATTTCACGGCGCGGGCGACCTTTGCCAAAAGCTTGTTCGAGACCGGCGGCATTCAGGCCGTCGACAGCGAGGGCTTTGCCGATCTATCCCAGTTAGCTGCCGCGTTCAAGGCCTCCGGCGCCGAGTTCGCCTGCCTTTGTTCCAGTGACAAGGTTTATGCGGAACATGCCGAGGCAACGGCGAAGGCCCTGCAAACCGCAGGTAGCAGACTTATCTATCTGGCAGGCCGCCCGACGGATACCGAGGCGGCGCTGCGTGCCGCCGGCGTCACGGGCTTCGTCTTCGCCGGTGGCGATGCGCTTGCGACATTGCAGGACGCCTATCGACGGATGGAGCAGCCATGACGGAAGCAGGCAAACCCGTTCTCACCGGCGGCTGCCAATGCGGCGCGGTCCGCTTTGCGTTGACGGAAGCACCCAACAAGGTTTCGATCTGCCACTGCCGGATGTGCCAGAAGGCCAGCGGCGCGCCGTTCGCCTCCTTTGCCGACATCAACAAGACGGACTTTGCTTGGATCAAGGGGAAGCCGTCGTTCTTCCGCTCCTCATCCATCGCCGAACGTGGCTATTGCGCCGCCTGCGGCACGCCGCTGAGTTTTGGCCGCATCGACGGCGACCGGATCGAGATCATGACCGGCGCCTTCGACCGCCCCGACCAGATCGTGCCGACGCGGCAGTTCGGCACCGAATCCCGCCTGGGCTGGGTGGTCGGCATCTCCAATTTGCCGAGCCAGACCACGCAGCAGAATTACGGACCGGAGAAGATAGCGACCATCGTCAGCCATCAGCATCCGGACCATGATTGAGCGCCTATGATATGGTTGAAACCATGAGCCGCATTCCGAACTTCGCAGACATCGCCTTCGAGCGGACCACATGCGCCGCGCCATCAGGCAGCGCCGAGCCCTGGCTGACGCCCGAGGGCATTCTGGTGAAACCCGCCTATGGCGAGGCCGATCTCGCCGGGCTTGATTTCCTCGATACCTATCCGGGCATCGCGCCCTATCTGCGCGGCCCTTACCCGACCATGTATGTCAACCAGCCCTGGACCGTCAGGCAATATGCCGGCTTCTCCACGGCGGAGGATTCCAACGCATTCTACCGCCGCAACCTCGCAGCCGGACAGAAGGGGCTCTCGGTCGCCTTCGACCTCGCCACCCATCGCGGCTATGACAGCGACCATCCGCGCGTCGGCGGCGACGTCGGCATGGCCGGCGTTGCGATCGATTCCATTTACGACATGCGCACGCTGTTTGCGGGAATTCCGCTCGACCAGATGAGCGTGTCCATGACCATGAACGGCGCGGTGCTGCCGATCCTCGCGCTCTATGTCGCCGCCGCGGGCGAACAGGGCGTGGCGCCGGAAAAGCTCTCAGGGACAATTCAGAACGACATTCTGAAAGAGTTCATGGTGCGCAACACCTATATCTATCCGCCCGCGCCTTCGATGCGGATCATCTCGGACATTTTTGCATACACCTCGCAGAAAATGCCGAAATACAATTCGATCTCGATCTCCGGTTATCACATGCAGGAGGCCGGCGCGACGCAGGACCTCGAGCTCGCCTATACGCTGGCCGACGGCGTCGAATATCTTCGCGCCGGCCTGGCGGCGGGCCTCGACGTCGACCGCTTCGCGCCGCGGCTGTCGTTCTTCTGGGCGACCGGCATGAACTTCTTCATGGAAGTCGCCAAGATGCGCGCCGCGCGGCTGCTCTGGGCGAAGCTGCTCAAGCCGTTCAATCCGAAAGACCCGCGTTCGCTCTCGCTGCGCACGCATTGCCAGACATCGGGCTGGTCCCTGACCGCGCAGGATGTCTTCAACAACGTGATGCGCACCACCGTGGAGGCGATGGCGGCGACGCAGGGCCATACCCAGTCGCTGCACACCAACGCACTCGACGAGGCGCTGGCGCTGCCGACCGATTTCTCCGCGCGCATTGCCCGCAACACCCAGCTCTTCCTCCAGCAGGAGAGCGGCACCACTCGCATCATCGACCCCTGGGGCGGCTCGTATTACGTCGAGCGCCTCACGCGCGACCTCGCTGCCAAGGCGTGGAGCCACATCCAGGAGGTCGAGGAGCTCGGCGGCATGGCGAAGGCGATCGAGGCCGGCGTGCCGAAACTGCGCATCGAGGAAGCTTCGGCCAAGACCCAGGCCCGGATCGATGCCGGCAAGCAGGCCGTGATCGGCGTCAACAAGTACAAGCCGACGGACGAAGCCCCGATCGACATTCTCAAGGTCGACAACACCAATGTCCGCCGGCTCCAGATCGACAAGCTGACGCGGCTGAAATCCGAACGCGACCAGAAGGACGTCGACGCCGCCCTCGCAGCACTCACGCGCTCGGCCGGCGAAGGCAACGGCAATCTGCTCGCGCTCGCCATCGACGCCGCGCGCGCGAAGGCGACCGTCGGCGAGATTTCGGACGCGATGGAAAAGGTGTTCGGCCGGCACCGCGCCGAGATCAAGTCGATCACCGGCGTCTACAAGCGGGAGGCGTCCAGCATGGGTAACCGGGTCGAGAAGGTTCAGGCGCTGATCGACGCCTTCGAGGAAGCCGAAGGCCGCCGCCCACGCATCCTGGTCGCAAAAATCGGCCAGGACGGTCACGACCGCGGCCAGAAGGTGATCGCGTCGGCCTTCGCCGACATCGGCTTCGACGTCGACATCGGGCCGCTGTTTGCGACCGCCGACGAAGCCGCACGGCAGGCAGTCGAGAACGACGTGCACATCCTCGGCGTCTCCTCCCTCGCCGCCGCCCACCTCACGGCGGTACCGGAATTGAAGGGCGCGCTGAAGAAGCAGGGCCGCGACGACATCATGATCATCGTCGGCGGCGTGGTGCCGCCACAGGATTACGACGCGCTCTATGCGGCCGGCGCCGAAGCGATCTTCCCGCCGGGCACGGTGATCGCGGACGCGGCCGAGGAGCTGATCCGCAAGCTGAACGCCCGGCTCGGACATAGCGAGGCGGCGGAGTAGTGTCGCCGTCGATCTCAGGCAAGAAGGACATTGCGTGATATTTTCCGCGCCAACGTTCACGCACACACTGGCTGTGATCGCAGCTTGCGGCGCGTTGTTGGGTCCCTCTCTCGCCGCCGACCCCAAACCCGACGCCGTCATCAAAAACAAGAGCATCGAGGCGCGCGTCTTCCTCGACGACAAGATCAAGGCTGCCCCGACGCTGGCGGCGGATTGTCTCGCTGAGGGCAAAAAGTGGCTCGACAAGAACGCGGCTGAAGCTGCCGCCTCGCGCAAAGAGGATCCGCAGTTCTTCAAGGACGGCGGCTGGGACTTTGAGCGCAAATATGCGATCCGCTCCGTCGTCGCCGAGCGCTATGTCAGCATTCTCCGCAACGACTACATGGATACCCACGGCGCCCATCCCAATTCGGACGTGAACACGATCCTGTGGGACAAGGCAGAGAACAAGCGCATCTCGATCCGCCCGTTCTTCACCGAGACCGCCGACAACGGCCCAACCATGAAGGCGATGGTGAAGGCCGTGATCGCCTCGCTGAAGTTCGAGAAGAAGAAGCGCGATACCAGCGAGACCGCGACCGATGAATGGTTCAAAAGCGTGGAGCCGAGCCTGCTCAAGATCGGCGCTGTGACGCTCGCGCCTTCGACCGATGCGGGCAAGAGTTCCGGGCTCACCTTCCACTACCCGCCCTATGCAGTCGGACCCTACGCCGAGGGCGAATATGTCGCATTCGCGCCGTGGGAAACGCTGAAGCCTTATCTCACCGCGGAAGGCACCCGCATGTTCGGCGGCGCGCGCCCGAAGGCCGACGCGGAAGAGCCGCAGTGACCATCGTTTGAGCAGCGCCGCATTGCTCACAACGCGCTGGTAGCGCTACCTTGCAGCGGCGCTGCAAAGCCGACTAGAATGCCGCCATTGACAAGAGCGCCCGGTAATCACGGGCGCCGCTGGGAGGCATTCATGTCCAAGATTACGCGCCGCACCTTTGCGGCCTCAACTGCCGCGGTCGCGGCATCCGCCGCTTTCGGCCTCACTCCCGCATTTGCGCAAGCCTACCCGGCGCGGCCCGTCACCGTGATCGTGCCCTGGGGCGCGGGCGGCGGCACCGACGCGACTGCGCGGATTGTCGCAGCCCTTCTGGAAAAGGATCTCGGCCAACCCTTCAACGTGGTCAATCGCACCGGCGGGTCCGGTGTCGTCGGCCATACCGCGATCGCGACCGCGCAGCCCGATGGCTACACCATCGGCATGCTCACGGTCGAAATCTCGATGATGCACTGGCAGGGGCTGACCGAGCTGGCGCCGAAGAGCTACACCCCGCTGGCGCTGATGAACGAGGACCCGCCGGGTATCCAGGTCTCCTCCTCCTCGCCCTACAAGACGGTGAAGGAGCTCGCCGAGGCGATCAAGGCGGCCCCTCCCGGCAAGTTCAAGGCCTCGGGCACCGGCCAGGGCGGCATCTGGCATCTCGCGCTGGTCGGCTGGATGCAGGCAATGGGCCTGCCCGCCAACCAGGTCGCCTGGGTGCCGTCGAACGGTGCCGCGCCCGCGATGCAGGATCTCGCCGCCGGCGGCCTCGACCTCACCACTTGCTCGGTGCCGGAAGCCCGCGCCATCATCGAGGCCGGCAAGGCCAGGAGCCTTGCCATCATGGCGCCGGCGCGCAATCCGATCTTCAAGGACGTGCCGACGCTGAAGGAGGCGATGGGCATCGACTACGCGACCGGCGCCTGGCGCGGGATCGGCGCGCCAAAGAACCTGCCGCCGGAGATCGCGACGAAGCTCACCGCCGCGCTGAAGAAGGTTTATGACTCCGCCGAGTTCAAGGACTTCATGAGCAATCGCGGCTTCGGCACGGTGTGGGGCGATGCCGGCCAGTTCGGCAGCTTCATGGACAAGGGCGACGCTCAGATGGGCGAGGCGATGAAGGCGGCGGGTCTGAGCAAGGCGTGATCCGGCATCCGGCACCGGGATGATGCCGGGATTGCACGCGCTGATCGCCTCTTCCCGCGCGCGGGAAGAGGGAGAACATCTTTCATAGGCTCCTCCCATGCGTCTTCCCGACTCGGTCACGGGATCGTTTCTCGTCGTGCTCGGCGCAGCCTCTGCCTATGGCGGCTGGCTGCTGCCGCCGGTGCCGGGGCAGCCGGTCGGCCCCAACGTGTTTCCGCTCGTGATCGGCATCGGCCTTGCGCTGTGCGGGCTCGCGATCGTGTTCGGCATCGGTCACACCTTCGAGGAGGAGGAAGAGCTGATCCCGCTCGAGGACGGCCAAGCCGCCGCCGCAGCGCCGCCGCAGGGCAAGTTCTACAGCCTGCGCGCGCTGCTGCCGCCGGCGCTGCTGCTGTTCTACGTGGTCGCGGCCGACCGGCTCGGCTTCATCATCACCGCGGCAATCATGGTCTATGTCACCTCGACCGCGTTAGGGGCGAAGTGGAAGCTGGCGCTGCCGCTCGCCGCGCTGTCGCCCTTCGCCATCCATCTCATCTTCGGCAAGCTGCTGCGCGTGCCGCTTCCCGCCGGCCTGCTGCCGACGCCCTGGTGAATTCATGCTGAAAACCCTGATTGAAGCGTTCGCACTGATCTCCACCTGGGAGGTCATCATCGCGATGTTCGCAGCCTCCGTGTACGGGCTCGTGATCGGCTCGCTGCCGGGCCTGTCGGCGACGATGGCAACCGCCCTGCTCGTCCCCGTCACCTTCTATCTCTCGCCGATCGCGGCGATCGCGACCATCGTCGCAGCGTCCTCGATGGCGATCTTCTCCGGCGATATCCCGGGTGCGCTGCTGCGCATCCCCGGCACGCCAGCCTCCGCCGCCTATGCGGACGAGGCTTACGCCATGACCCGCAAGGGGCAGGCCGAGCTGGCGCTCGGGGCCGGCGTGTGGTTCTCGGCCGTCGGCGGCATCGCCGGCGTGCTGTCGCTGATGATCTTGGCGCCGCCACTGGCCGAGATCGCGCTGTCGTTCTCGACCTTCGAATATTTCTGGCTGGCGTTGCTCGGCCTGATGTGCGCGACGCTGGTGGCGCGCTCCTCGCCGGTCAAGGCGATCGCGGGCATGTTCCTCGGCCTGCTGGTGTCGTGCATCGGCATCGAAAATCCCGGCGGCGTGCCGCGCTTCACCTTCGGCCTCACGGACCTGTTCGGCGGCATTGAGCCGATCCCGGCACTGGTCGGCGTGTTCGCGGTGGCGCAGGTGATGCGCGCGATGCTGACGCCGGAGCCGCCGCCGCTGCCGCGGCGCAAATTCGGAAGCATCATGGCCGGCCAGTGGATGCTGACGAAGAAGTATCATTGGCAAATGACGCGCGGAAACATCGTCGGCATCATCATCGGCGTACTGCCCGGCGCCGGCGCCGACATGGCCGCCTGGGTCTCCTATGCGATGTCGAAGCGCTTCTCCAAGGAGCCGGAAAAATTCGGCACCGGCCATGTCGAAGGCCTGGTCGAGGCCGGCGCCAGCAACAACGCCAGCATCGCCTCGGGCTGGGTGCCCTCGCTGCTGTTCGGCATTCCCGGCGACACCATCGCCGCGATCGCGATCGGCGTGCTCTACATGAAGGGGCTCAATCCCGGGCCGACGCTGTTCACCGAGAAAGCGTCGAGCATGTACGCGATCTACCTGATGTTCATCATCGCGAACATTTTGATGATCCCGCTGGGCATCGCCATGATCCGGATCGCCGCCTACATCCTGCTGGCACCGCGCTCCGCAATCATGCCGATCATCATGCTGTGCTGCGCTGTCGGCTCGTTCGCGATCGGCAACAACATGTTCGGCGTCGTCACCGTCGCCGCCTTCGGCATCATCGGTTATGTGATGGAGGCCAACGGCTATCCCGTCGCCGCGATGGTGCTCGGCATCGTCATGGGCACCATGGTCGAGCAGGCTTTCGTGACCTCGCTGATCAAGTCCGACGGCAGCATCCTGCCGTTCTTCGAGCGCCCCGTCGCCGCCATCCTCGCCGCCATGGCGATCGGGGCGCTGCTGTGGCCGGTGATGGTCTGGGCGTGGCGGAAGCTGAAACCGGTACGGACGGGAGTGGCGGCGACATCCCGGTGATATCGGGCGAGCAACCCTCGCCTGCCCCGCCGGGGCGTTGTAAAGCAGGGCATGACTGAGAAGAAGGCCTCGCTGGACATCAAAACCCTCGCCCGCGATTTGCGCGTCGGCAGCCGCGCGGCGCTGGCGCGGGCCATCACGCTGGTCGAGAGCCGGCGCAACGACCATCAGGCGCTGGCGCGTGAGCTGGTGCAGATGCTCCTGCCCGACACCGGCAAGGCGGTCCGCGTCGGCATCACCGGCTCGCCCGGGGTTCGGAAAGTCCACTACCATCGATGCGCTCGGAACCCATCTGATCGAACAGGGCCACAAGGTCGCGGTGCTCGCTGTCGATCCGTCCTCGGCGCGCAGCGGCGGCTCGATCCTCGGCGACAAAACGCGGATGGCGCAGCTCTCGGCCTCCGACCACGCCTTCATCCGGCCCTCGCCATCCTCGGGTACCCTCGGCGGCGTCGCCGCCAAGACACGTGAGGCGATGCTGCTGTGCGAGGCAGCCGGCTTCGACGTCGTGCTGGTCGAGACCGTCGGCATTGGCCAATCCGAGACCGCAGTCTGCGACATGACCGATTTCTTCCTCGCTTTGATGCTGCCCGGCGGCGGCGATGAGTTGCAAGGCATCAAGAAAGGCCTGGTCGAGCTCGCCGATATGATCGCGATCAACAAGGCCGACGGCGACAATCTCAAGCGCGCCAACATCACCGCCGCCGATTATCGCGGCGCGCTGCATATCCTGACGCCGCGCTCCGAGCACTGGCATCCGCCGGTCGAAACCTATTCGGCACTGACCGGAGACGGCATTGCAAAACTCTGGCAGAAGGTCCTCGATCACCGCAAGGCGATGAACGCATCCGGCGAGTTCGCCGCGCGACGGCGCGAGCAGCAGGTGAAATGGATGTGGTCGATGCTGGAGCAGCGTATGCTGGCACGGCTGCGCAGCGAAGCGTCGGTGCGGACGAAGGTTCGGAAGATCGAGACCGAGGTGGCCAATGGCCATGTCACGCCGGCGATCGCCGCCGAGCAGATTTTGGAGTTGCTGCAATGAGCGACAAGCTCCGCATTCTCCTCACCGGCTTCGGCCCCTTCCCCGGCGCGCCCTACAACCCGACGCAGCCGCTGGTCGCCCGGCTGGCGCAATTGCGCCGTCCCGCACTCGACGATGCCGCGATCTCCAGCCACATCTTCCCGGTCACCTATGCCGCGGTGGATCGGCAATTGCCGGAGGTTTTAGCGAAAGAGAAGCCGGATGCGATGCTGATGTTCGGCCTCGCCGCACGTACGCCCTATCTGCGCATCGAGAGCCGTGCGCGCAACGCCGTCACCATGCTCTGGCCCGACGCCGCCAACACCCGATCAAGCAAGCGCGGCATCGCCGCCAATGCGGACGCGATGATTTTCGGTCCACACACGGCAAGGCTGCTGCGCGCCGCGCGCCTCACCGGCATCGACGCCCGCCCCTCGCGCGATGCCGGTGCCTATCTCTGCAATTATCTGAGCTGGCGCGCGATCGAGAACGTCAGGGGCGGCGGGCCGCGGCTGGCAGCATTCGTCCATATTCCCCTGCTGGCGCGCAGTGGCGCCGTGCGCCGCAAGGGCGCGCCGCGGATCACGTTGGAGGAACTGGTCGATGCCGGCGAGGCGATGCTGATGGAGATGGTGCAGTTGGCACGGAAGGGGCGGAACACAACTGCGTAAACATTTAACCCTACCGCGAACAATCCTCACGCCACCAGCCGCCCTGCGCTACCTAACCATCGCGGACCCCCGCGTCCGCCGGAGGACGCGTCATGGACCTCAATCGCCGCCATCTCATCGGAGCTTCGACCGCAGGCATCGCCGGCGCGCTGGCCATGCCGGCCGATGCTGCGCGCGCGGCGCCGGTGACGTCGTTGCTCGGCCGCGATGCCACGCAGTATGGTGTACGGCCCGGCAGCAGCGAGGATCAGACCCGTGCGCTCCAGCGTGCGATCGATGAGGCCGCGCGGGCTCAGACGCCGCTGGCGCTGCCACCCGGCGTCTACCGCACCGGACTGTTGCGCTTGCCGAAAGGCGCGCAACTGATCGGCGTGCGCGGCGCAACCAAGCTCGTCTTCACTGGCGGAGCCTCGGCGATCCAGAGCGACCGCTCCGATTCGATCGGCCTCACCGGCATCACCTTCGATGGCGGCGGCATTCCGCTGCCGGCACGACGTGGGCTGATCCACGTGCTCGGGGGGCGCGACGTCCGCATCGCCGATTGCGAGATCACGGGCGCCGGCGGCAGCGGCGTCTGGCTCGAGCAGGTCTCGGGCGACATCTCCGGCAACCTTTTTACCAACATCGCGGTGACGGCGGTGGTGTCGTTCGACGCCAAGGGTCTCAGCGTCTCCCGCAACACCATCACCGGCACCAATGACAACGGCATCGAGATCCTGCGCACGGCCATCGGCGAGGACGGCACGCTGGTCGCTGATAACCGCATCGAGGATATCAAAGCCGGCCCCGGCGGCTCCGGCCAGTACGGCAACGCAATCAATGCCTTCCGCGCCGGAAACGTCATCGTGCGCGGCAATCGCATCAAAAACTGCGATTACTCCGCGGTGCGCGGCAACTCGGCATCGAACATCCACATCACCGGCAACAGTGTCAGCGACGTGCGCGAGGTCGCGCTCTATTCGGAGTTTGCGTTCGAGGCCGCTGTAATCGCCAACAACATTGTCGACGGCGCCGCCGTCGGCGTCTCCGTCTGCAATTTCAACGAAGGCGGCCGCATCGCCGTGGTCCAGGGCAACATCATCCGCAATCTGATCCCGAAACGCCCAATCGGCACCGCGCCGGACGACGATGCCGGCGTCGGCATCTACATCGAGGCGGATGCGTCGGTTACCGGCAACGTGATCGAGAATGCGCCGTCCTACGGTATCGTCGCCGGCTGGGGCAAATATCTCCGCGACGTCGCGATCACGGGCAACGTGATCCGCAAGGCGCTGGCTGGCGTCGGCGTATCCGTCGTGCCGGGCGCCGGCACCGCGCTCGTCAACAACAACATGATCTCGGAAACCCCGCGCGGCGCCGTGGTCGGCCTCGATCACGCGCGCGCCGTGACGTCCGATCTGTCGGCGGACGGCGCCCAGCGGTTTGCGCAATTGGTGGTCGGCGGGAATGCGGTGCGGCGGTAGGCGCGCAGTCGGCAGACGGGCCATGCATCCTTCGAGGCTCTCCATGGGCCGCGTTGCGTCCCATGCCTCGCGCCTCAGGATGACGGGGTAAAAACGGAGCGCTGGGTCTTGATGCAATGTTGACAACAAACACGCGGCCGTCATCCTGAGGTGTGAGCCGTGCGGTGCGAAGCGCCGCGCGGGGAGCCTCGAAGGAGGACGTTGTGGGCATCTATGTCTACATGCTGCGATGTGCGGATGGCTCGTTCTACATTGGCAGCGCCACCGGCGACGCGTCGACGGGCACAATGCCGGCGCCTATCAGGGGTACACCTACTCGAGACGACCTGTCGTCCTGGTGTGGTCGGAGTATTTCGATCGGATCACTGACGGGATTGCCGCTGAGCGGCAGCTCAAAGGATGGAGCCGCGCCAAGAAGGAAGCGCTTATTCGATCGGATTGGAGATCGGTGAGCCAGCTTGCGCGACGGCGCGCGGGAGCGCCTAGGCCCCCGACGTAAGCGTCGATGCGGTCGGCAGACGGGCCGTGCATCCTTCGAGGCTCTCCATGGGCCGCGTTGCGTCCCATGCCTCGCGCCTCAGGATGACGGGGTTGGAGACATTGCGACGGCACTCTTGAACGTTCGCCTTAGAACGCGTTCCTCAGCAGCGGATACTTCGCCTCCAGGCCGTCGAGGCTGAAGGTGAACTCAACGAGGCGCTCAGGGGCTGCGACAATTTCGGTGGCGGGCGGAGAGAACTGCGGCAGAAGCGCCGCCATCGCAGCAGGCGCCCTGGGCGCTGCCATCGCGGCCGGTATCTTGGGTCCTGTCATCGCGACGGGCGCGGTAGGCGGCGCCATGGCAGCGGGCACTTTGAGCGGTGCCATCGCTGCAGGCGCGGCAAGCGGCACGATCGGGGCTTCGGTGATTTCGGCGAGAACGTCCGGTGTCGGATCGAGCCCAACCGGCACGGCGGTCTCGGGAGCGATGTGCACGGCCTTCGGCTGCATGACCTGCGCCTGTTGCTCGCGCGGGAGCATGCGGGGCATCGTCGCGGGCGACCAGCCGAATGCGGGCGACACGCTGGCGGCCGCCGTGGCGACATCAGCGCCCGTGGCGAGAGCGCGCGCCAGGTCTGAACGGCGCGCTTGGCCTCCTGGATGTTTTCGAGGAATGCGATCTCGGAGTGATAGCGGCGCCAGCGCCCGGTCTCGAACATTTCGGAGAGATGCACCAGCCGCTGCTCGGCGAGAGTGCACCAGCGTGCCGCAATGTCGCGGCCAATAGCCACGTCGCGAACAGCCTCTTGGCGATGTGTCATAACCCAGCCCGTCAGGAGAAAAATACGGACGCGACGCAACGCAGACGAATCAATCTAGACGCGACATGAATATTTTGTGGAAAAGTTCCGACTTGTCCAGCAACGACAGCCTTTTCGTCGTCAAACTCCGTAGTCGTGCGGAGATTCAAGGGGTTTTCGAGTCAAGCTTCGCACAAGCATGGCGCGCCTGCGGAGCGATGCCGATGACCGAGTCGCGATCTCTCAACCAGAAGCTGGTCTCGCGGAGGGCTTCAAGAAATCGGATGCCCCAAAAGAAAAGACCCGTCCGGGGGGACAACCGGACGGGTCGAGCCATATGGGCGCTTGGGGTGGATGGGCGCTCGCGCCTAATATGACTTATGGGGAGGGATGACCGCTCCCACATAATTTGGTCGTGGCAGCGGGCCGAACGTTCAATGCGGCGTTTGATTTTTCGACCTTCGCACCGCGCGCAAAGTTGTCGCAGCCGCTATCGCGTCGCCGGCCTATCCGCCTGAGAAACCGTGGCTTTATCGCCGGTGCTCGACAACGAGGGTTGCTCTATTGCGCGGAGGCCAGGCTCGTCGCGACGCTTCTCGATATCTTCACGTTTTGTTGTACCGGACGCAGCCGCAACCGGCGTCGCGCCGTTGGCGGGAACGGTCATGACCGCGGCAAACGCATCGGTCTCGCCATCGCCGAAAAGATCGTCACGCCCGGGTGCACCGAGGTCGCGCGCTGTCTTCGCCAGCGTCATGCGCAGCGCTTCCGGCTTCAAGGCGTAGTTGCGCTCGAGCAGCAGCGCCGCGACGCCGGAGACATAGGCGGCCGAGAACGAGGTGCCCGACGTCATCTGATATTTGCCGTCAGGCGCCGGCAGGAAGATGTCGACACCGGGTGCCGCGACCGCGATGTAATTGCCACGGTTGGAGGCGGTGAACAGCCGGTCCTGCTGGTCGGTCGCGCTGACTGCGATCACGTTGGGATTGGCCGCCGGATAGAGCGGCGGCGACTTCGCGCCGGCATTGCCGGCAGCCGCGATCAGCACCAGGCCACGCGCGGCGGTCGCCGCGATGGCCCGCTCGATCACCGCGTCTTTGGGACCGGCAAAGCTCATGTTGACGATCTGCGCGCCGTGCTCGGCGGCATAGTTCAGCGAGCGCAGGATGATGTAGGACGAGCTCTCGGCCCCGCCGGTGGTGCCGCCGAAAGCGCGGATGGCGATGATGCGCGCCTCGGGCGCGCTGCCCATCAGCTTGGCATGCGCCACGATGGCGCCGGCAACGCCGGTGCCGTGAACATGCGGGGCCTCGGCGCTGCCGAGCGCGTCGAAATTTTCGGCAATGGAATTGGCAAGTTCCGGATGTTGGGCGTCGATGCCGGAATCGATCACGGCAACAGTCACGTTGGCGCCATGCGCCAGCGCATGTGCCTGCGGCAGGCGGAGCTTGGCCAACGCATATTGCGCGGGATCTCCCTCGCTCGGCACCGACGATTTCTGGTCCTGGAGTACGTAGCGGAAGTTCGGCTGGACCGAGCGCACGCTGCCGTCGGCGGCGAATTCGCGCCGCACGGTCTCGTAAACGCGGCGGTCGGTGATGCGGAACAGTCCGAAGGTTGCCCCGATCAGCGGAAAATTCTCGGAGGACACGCGTGTCAGGCCATGGCGGCGCGCGAGCTCGTCGGCCTCGGCCAACGACAGCGCCCCATCGATCTCGGCGACGAATTGGTCGGCGAAGGTGCGCAAGTCCACGGCGGCCGGCGTGTTGTTGCCGCGCGCCTTGCCGGCAGTCTTCTTGCCCGATTTGCCCGCGCCGTCGCCGCCTGCGCTCGGCTGCGCCAGGCACTCGCCGCTGGCGTCGCGATAGGGCGCGGTACAGGCGGGATAGAGGTTCGGGGAGTAGCGCGCATAAGGCAGCACCGGCGTCGGTGCCATCCGCGCCGAAATCCTCGATGTCACAATCGGGCCGGGGCCGGGGCCGCGGCCGACGACCACCGCTCTGGCGGCAACACCCGGACTGACGCGCGCGGCGATGCCGGGAGAAATGGTCG
This sequence comes from Bradyrhizobium sp. LM2.9, assembly GCF_054056555.1. Classification (NCBI taxonomy): domain Bacteria; kingdom Pseudomonadati; phylum Pseudomonadota; class Alphaproteobacteria; order Hyphomicrobiales; family Nitrobacteraceae; genus Bradyrhizobium; species Bradyrhizobium sp. LM2.9. The sequence goes on along the minus strand of NZ_JBSRYJ010000002.1, from coordinate 866,248 downwards.
GCATGCGCGAGGGGACGCTGATCGTCGGCGTGCGCATGATCGCCTGCGCCTGCGCAACCTCGACGCCGAGACAGGCGGCGAGCAGCAGCGTAGCTCCGACCGACGAAGCGTAGGCCCCGGCGCGTAACCTGCTCTCGGACTTGCGCATCATCGGTTCAGCGGCGCGTCTAGGGTGCCGCGACGGCCAAATTGACGAACTTCTCGCGCTGCATCTTGCCGAGCAGCGAGGTGAGTTCGTCCTGGCTCATCGCCTTGTCGAACTGGAGGCGGAACATGCCGCCCTTGGCATCACCGATGATCGAAGCCTGGTAGCTGTCGAGCAATGTCGTGATGTCGGCGACGCGCGCCTCGGGTGTGAAGCGCACCAGCGCGCGCGACGGCGCGGCAGTCGCACCGAGTTCGCGCGTGATCGGCGCGCTGGTCGAGAGCGAAGCAGTCTGGAAGGTCGCAGTCTGGTTCTTCGTCAGCACGGCGCCGATGATTCCGGCTTGCAGCACCAGCGCCATGGCGCCGAGGCTCGCCGACCAGGCCAGCGTACGCGGCGACAGGCTCGCAAGGAAGGTGGCGATGCGCGCCGACAGCGGCAGCGAACCGGCGGCCCGCGCCGGCTCGGCGTCGATGGCGGCGAACAGCTTCTGCATCGCGCGCGCCGACGGAGCACCCAGGCTCTCATTCAGATGAATGGTCTCTTCGTACTCGCCGCGGATCGCCGCATATTGCCTGGCGAGGTCGGGATCGCTCGCAAGCGCTTCCTCGACGCGGCGGGCGTCGCGCGCGTTCAGCGTGCCGGCGGCGTGCCACGGCAGCAGCATCTCGATCTCACTGGGTTCTCGCTCCAGCATCTTCTTGCTCAATGCCATCATGGCCAGCCTCGCTCAATGCCGGCTGCCTTCAGCAGTTCGGCCAATTTCTTGCGCGCATAGAACAAGCGCGTCTTCACAGTGTTCTCCGGGATGCCAACGATTTCGGCCACCTCTTCCACGGACTTCTCGTGGTAGTAGACGAGATCGACGATTTCCCGATGGTCCGGCGAGAGGCCCGTCAGACACTCCCGCAACGCTTCACTGGTATCCTTCTTCTGCACCACCGTTTCCGGATTGTCGGACGTGTCCTCGATCGCGTTCGCGGCGTCGTCGTCCAACTCAAAATCCTTTCTGCGCCGGAGCGCAGACAGGGCCTTGAATCGGGTGATTGCCAGCAGCCAGGTGGAAACGGCGGATCGGCCCTCGAACTTGCCGGCTTGACGCCAGACGTCGAGAAACACCTCACTGATGAGGTCTTCCGCCGCCTGCTCGTCCCGCACGAGCCGGAGACCGAAACGATACACCCTGACATGGTGCCGCCCGTACAGCACCTGCATGGCGAGCCGGTCGCCTTGAGCGATCCTGGCGATCAGGACCTCGTCCGAAGCCGCCTGTGTCACGCTCAACGGCCGTCTCGCAAGGTTGGTCGGGTCGATGCGGCAGACGGTTCGACGGGAGGGACGAAATTCTTCAGTCTACCGCAGTCATACGGGGGGCTGTGTGATCTACCCCACATGCGCGAAATTTCCTTTTGCCACCCGCGGCTGGCCGCCTCGCTCAATAACGGTAACATAGTAATGAAGCACTTTCCTGCGCAACGCCGTCCCAATTTGGACAGCACGACATGGCTGGAACCATAGCAGCCTTGCACGACGTATGTCTTCCGAAGCCATGCTTTGGCTCGACCGCATCGCACACGATCCCTAATCGACGACAAATCCTCGGCCGGTCGCGACCGTCCTCCGCTCCCGCGCTGGGCAGTGCGGATTCGGTTTCGGAGGATACCAAACCTAAAGGCTTGCCATGTAGATTTTTGGGCTGACAACTACCATTGGCGGGACCATGAGCACGGCCGCGACGTCCTTTCCCGAGAGGAATGCCGCTGAGGTCGCGGATCTCGTCCTCGTGCCCGATGCAGCTGCGCCCCAGGTGCGGGCGCGCCGGGCGCGGCAGCGCCGCCAGATGTATATCGGCCAAGTCGCCAGCTACTCGCTCGGCGCCTTCGTCCTGCTGCTCTACGGCTACGACGGCGCCGTTGCGATGAACGTTCCATCGTTGTTCTGGGTCGGCGGTCTCTCGATCATCGGCATCTTCGTCGTGATGTCGGAAGCGGGCGTGGGCGACAGGCAAACCGACCACTATCTCACCGTGTTCCAGATCTCGGCGCATATGGCGCTGCAATTCGTGTTCCTGCTGTCGGTGCCGACCATTGGCGTCGCCTTCCTCAGCGTGCTGTTCCTGATTTTCGCCTTCGGCACGCTGCGCATGACCTCGGCCCAGGCGATGCTGACCTGGGCAATCGCGACCGCCGGCCTCGCCGCCGTCTTCCTCGCCTCCGACCTGCCGATCGGCATGCCCGTTGCTACGCGGCTCCAGCGGACCGCCTCGATGCTCTGCTTCGTGCTGGTGATCGGCCAGTGCGCCTTCCTCGGCCTGTTCGGCGCCACGCTCCGCAAGATCCTGTACCGGCGCAGCATCGAGCTGAAGGCCGCCTATCAGCGCATCGAGGAACTGGCCGAGCTCGACGAGCTCACCGGCTCCTACAACCGCCGCTGCATCATGCGGCTTCTCGACGCCGAGATCGAAAAATCGCGGCAGACGTCGACCCCTTGCGCGATCGCACTGATCGATCTCGACTGGTTCAAGCGCATCAACGACGCCCACGGCCATCCCGTCGGCGACGAGGTGCTGCGCACCTTCGCGATCACCATTTTCGCCAATATCCGCCCGGCCGACTGCTTCGGCCGATACGGCGGCGAGGAATTTTTGCTGCTGCTGCCGGGAACGGATGGCGCGGCGGCGTCGCGCATGCTCGATCGGCTGCGCGGCATCGTCGCAGATCTGGACTGGAGCGCATTCTCCCTGGGCATGCGCGTGACCATTTCCGCGGGCGTCGTGACGCTCCGCGACTTTGATACTGCCGACACGTTTCTCGTGCGCGCCGACAGCGCGCTCTATTCCGCCAAGGCACAAGGGCGCAACCGCATCGCAACGAGCTGACCAATCCATTTTTTCCCGGCGCGACAGAAGCAATCGCCGGGCCGAACGCTCCAGGACAGGGCAATGAGATCGAAATCCCCAAAATCATCCGAGAATTTGCTCGAGGAACTGCAAGCTGCGCTCTCGCACGGCACAGTTGCGCGCCGGGTCGAGACGCTGCGCCGCGTCACTGATCTCTTCATCGGTAATGCGGTGGACTATTCAGACGACCACGTCCGCGTGTTCGACGACATATTCCAATGCCTGATCGAGCAGATCGAGACGTCTGCCAGGGCGCTGCTCGCCGACCGCCTCGCACCGATCGCGACTGCGCCGCCGAAGATCATCCGCACGCTCGCGCTCGACGAGGTGATCGAGGTCTCCGGCCCCGTGCTGTCGAAATCGGAACGGCTGGACGAAGCGACCCTGATCGAGATCGCGCGCACCAGAGGGCAGGCGCATCTCAAGGCGATCTCGCTGCGGCGGGTGCTGTCGGAAGCACTGACCGACGTGCTGGTGACCCGCGGCGACGAGGGCGTGGTGCAATCGACCGTTAGCAATCCGGGCGCGCGGCTCTCCGAGGGAAGTTTCACCGACCTCGTCACCCGCGCCGAACGCGACGATGATCTCGCCACTTGCATCGGCTTGCGACCCGATTTGCCGCGCCATCACTATCTGAAGCTGATTGCGAAGGCCTCCTTGAGCGTGCGCAGGAAGCTGGAAGCCGCGCATCCGGATCTCGCAGACGAAGTCTCCAGCGTGGTCCAGGAAGCGGCCCAGCGGGTCCGCGCCGCCGCCATGACCCGACAGACCGAAATGGCGCGCGCGCTGGTGAAGTCGCTGCACGAGGACGGCCGCCTCACCGAATTCCAGGTCGCCGCCTTCGCAGAGCAAGGCAAGTTCGACGAGACCAATGCGGGGCTCGCGGCGCTTGCGGGCGTCGCGGTCGAGACCGCCGAGACCATGATGATCGAAAGCCGGACCGAGGGCGTGATGATCCTCGCCAAGGTCGCGGCCATGCAATGGTCGAGCGTGCGCGCGATCATCGCCCTGCGCGAGAAGCTCTCAGGCGGCTCGCAGACCGACATGCTGACGCTGCGCGACGCTTACGAAGCCCTGCGCGGCTCGACCGCGCAGCAGGTGCTGCGCTTCCACCGCATGCAGCAGGGCCCGACGCCGGCGGCCTGAGGCCGGCGAGCTAATAGCGCAGAACCCTCGCCCCCACCAGCGCGCCGATCGCGGTCACCAGCGCGGTCGCGAGCGTGTACCAGGTCGCGACGAAGAGCGGAGAATCGTCGGTGCAGTGCGAGGCGTACAGCGTCGCGGCGAGCCCGGCCGACACCAGGCCGGCGAGCGCACCGGCGAGCGCGGGATGCGACGGCGCGCCGTGGCGCAGGCCGAACAGCGCCCCCGCAAGCAGCGGCAGCGACATCGCTGGGATTGCGAACAGACACACCCTGGAGTTCTTGCCCATCAATCGCATCGTCATCGGCATGGCCGGCGCCATCATCGCCTCACTGCCGATCGCCACCGCAAGCAGCCCGACGGGAAGCAGCAGCAACCAGCCCCAACCACGCAGCAACGCTTCGGGGCGCGACAGATGCAGGCTGACGATGATCGCGGGGATCGCGAGCGACAGCGTGACCGCGAACTTCATGTCGAAGAACGGGTTGTGCATCGCGCTCATCACGTCGTGACGTACGCCGAGAAATGTCGCGAAGATCAGGATCGACAGAGGCGCGGCGACCAGCAGCGCCATGGTCAGCATCGCGCCGACGCGCGGCGCGCGATGGGCGTTATCGGCCGCGAGCGAGCGAATGAGTTGATCGGTATCCATGACTAGTGGTCCCGCAGTTTGGCAGTCAGCGCCGCAAGTCCGCGATGCAGCGCGACCCGCACCGCGCCCTCGCTCATCGAATATTTCGCCGCCGTGTCCTTGATCGAGGTGCTGTCGACCGCGATCGACTGCAACACGTCGCGCTGGCGTTGCGGCAGCGTGTCGAGCTGGCTGGCGACCTCGCCCGCCGAGGCCGTCTCCTGCGGCACCTCGCCCGGCAGAGTCTCGGCGAAATCGTCGATGTTGACGAAAATTCGCCTGCCCCGCCGCCGCAGCATGTCGATCAGCTTGTTGCGGCCGATCGCAAACAGCCACGGGGCGAAGGGGGCCTCGCTGTCCCAGGTGTGCCGCTTCAAATGCACCGCCAACAAAATCTCCTGCACGATATCCTCGGCCTGGTCGGGAGGCTGCCCAGCCCGCGCCAGGCCGCGCCTGGCGGCAGCGCGCAGTACAGGCGTGACCGCCCTCAACAGGCGATGATACGCCGCGTCATCGCCTGCCATGGCCGACCGCATCAGGCCGGTCCACTCGTCCTCACGTCCGCGCACGCGCGCCCTCACCATGCAATTCGGCCGTTCTTTCAATTTGTTACGGCGGCACCTTTGAGATCACGAACTCGTGATCTGTGCTGGGCCACGCGACCGATATGGCCGTAAAATCTGGGACGGCTCATAACACCGATCGGTGCTGTCCGCACCCGGCCGGTCGCGAGGGGCCTAGTTTGCCCCGCTTTTGCCCCGTGTAGCCCGAAGATTCCCATTTTTTGCCGCGCTGTCGTCACGCCCCGGGGTCTCTGTTCGCTTCCGGGACGGGCGAAATTGGGGAGATCGTCAACATGAAGAAAGCCAGCGGGCGCGCGGCCCTGATTCTCCTGGCCGGGCTTTTCTTGCTGTTCGGGGGCATTGCACAGGCGGCACCGAGTTCAGCCGCAAGCAGCAAACCGGACAGCGCAGGCAACCAGGCGGACGCAGTCAAGCCGAGCAAGCAGCGGCGCCAGACGTCGCGCCATCGCGACACCACCAAGACGGCGCAGAAATCCGGCGACAAGGCCGACAAGAAGGACGCCGCGGCAACGCCCGACGATGCGAAGGCCGACAATAGCAACGTTCCGGCCTCGCGGCAGATGTCGCCGGAAGTCGCCAACGCCAATGCGCAGCTCGCCGCCGCCGATACGCCGACCGCGGCTGCGGCCTCCGCAATGACGGGCCGCGCCAACGACAACGTCCAGGCAGCGGCCGATAATACCGCCGCCCCGAACGCCGAGAGCCAGGTCGTCGCACCCGATCAGCTCAACGACATCGACCGCGCCTTGCAACAGGACAACCCGCCGGCGCAAAAGGCGGTGATTGCCGCAACCGATGCGCAGCCCCGACCGGCGCCGGTGATGGCAAGCAGCCAGCAGAGCTCGGCCTGGGACCAGAGCTCCCTGATCGGCAAGATCTTCATCGGCGTCGGCACACTGCTGACGCTGGCTTCCGCCGCGCGCATGTTCATGGCTTGAATCCAGCCTGATTGCCGGCCCGCGGGACCTCGTCCGGAACGCGCATCTCGGCGTGTTCCGGACGACTTTTCCAACATCTTTGGCCCTTGAAGCCCACCGCGCCAGCGGGCACATTGCCCGCTCAATCAAAAAGCGTGGGTGGAGCATGAGCACGTTCGAACACATCATCGTCGAAAGAAAAGGCGCGGTCGGCATCGTCAAGCTGAACCGGCCGAAGCTGCTCAACGCGCTCTCCTTCGGCGTCTTCCGCGAGATTGCCGCGGCAGTCGACGACCTCGAAACCGATGACGCCATCGGCTGTATCGTCGTGACCGGCAGCGAGAAGGCGTTTGCCGCCGGCGCGGACATCAAAGAGATGCAGCCGAAAGGCTTCATCGACATGTTTTCCGAGGATTTTGCCGCGATCGGCGGCGACCGCCTCGCACGCTGCCGCAAGCCGACGATCGCCGCGGTCGCGGGCTATGCGCTCGGCGGCGGCTGCGAGCTCGCCATGATGTGCGACTTCATCATCGCCGCCGACACCGCGAAATTTGGCCAGCCCGAAATCACGCTCGGCACCATCCCCGGCATCGGCGGAACCCAGCGCCTGACCCGTGCGATCGGCAAGTCCAAGGCGATGGACCTTTGCCTCACCGGCCGCATGATGGATGCAGCCGAAGCCGAGCGCAGCGGCCTCGTCAGCCGCATCGTGCCGCCCGACAAGCTGATGGACGAGGTGATGGCTGCGGCCGAGAAGATCGCCGCGATGTCGCGGCCCGCGGTCGCGATGGCCAAGGAAGCGGTCAACCGCGCCTTCGAGACCACGCTCGCCGAGGGCATGAGCGTGGAGCGCAACCTGTTCCACTCGACCTTCGCGCTGGAGGACCGCTCCGAGGGCATGGCGGCGTTCATCGAGAAGCGCAAGCCGGTGAACAAGAACCGGTAGGCGGCTACGTCTCGCGGCTCTGTGCGAGGGCCGCGCTGACGAGCGCGCGATATCCACGCTCGGCCCAGGTCGCGGGACGATCAAGACCGAGGCGTGCGAGACACGCCTCATCGGCACCGTCGGGCGTTCGTATCAATCCCTGCCACAGCAAGCTCGCCAACGCCTGCGGCGAGCGTTGCGCGCCTTGCAGCATCTCCAACGCCGGGATGAGGCGCTGTTCCACCTCAGTGAAATCACAGCCGAACGGGAACGACGGCAGCAGGCCGGCATCGCGCGCGGGCTCGAGCGCGCTCGTGATCCGTTCTGGATGGTTTTCGCGGTGGGCCGCCGGTATCTCATAGCCGCGCGGCAATTTGCCGGCGTCCTTCGCGACCCGCACCAACTCGCCCTGGAAGCGCGAATCCGCGATCGCCAGCATCCCCGCGATGACGTCGGCATCCGACTTCCCCCTGAGATCGGCAACGCCGTATTCGGTGACGAAGATATCCCGCAGGTGCCGGGGAAATGGTCTCGTGCCCATAGCGCCAGAGAATGTTGGATTTGAGCGAACGGCCCGCCTGGCGCGTCGCCTCGAGCGTCAGGACCGATCGCGCCCCTTCGAGCGCAAAAGCCTGCGCCACAAAATTGTATTGCCCACCGACGCCGCTCACCACCTGCCCGTTGTCGAGGCCGTCGGAGACGGCCGCGCCCAAGAGCGTGGCCATCATCGTGTTGTTGATGAAGCGCGCATCGATCCGCGCCCGGCGCTTCCGTTCCTCCTCGCCGTAGAGTTCGTTGGTGAACGACACCGGCATCATCTGGATGCTCGCGATCTGGTCAGGCGACATCTCGCGCAACGCACGATAGAAAGATTTCGGTCCGAGGAAGAAGGCGCCGTGCAGCACCACCCCGTCAACGGCACGCTTGAGGATGCCGGCATCGATCAAGCCGATGAAGGCTTCGGTCAGCATTTCGCTGACGCCATAAAGCCCTACCTCGAAGGCTCCGGCTTCCTGCGCGACAGACAGTCGTGCGGGTGACAGCCGAGCCACGATTTTTTGAAAGGCTGCGCTGTCGCGATGGCGCAGGATCAGACCCTGCGCCAGTGCATCGCCGATCTGTCCGATGCCGATCTGAAGCGTGCCACCATCGCGTACCAGCGATGCCGCATTCAGTCCGATCGCGTATTTGACGTTGGAGATCGGCTCCGACGGCGGCGCAAAGAGCGGAAAGTCGGTCGCAGCGCTCTCCAGCACGGCGCTGAATTCATCGGCCGGAAGGTCGCCCGCGCCCGGCATGAACGGCAGTTCGGAATTCACCTGTGCGATCAGCTTGAACGATGCACGCCCGGCGCGGCGTTCACGCAGCACGTCGAGCGTCGTGTCAGTGTTGCAAGACAGGCTGTAGCGCGGCACCCCGTCGACGACGCGCTTGGCCACCAGTTGCGTCACCACATTGAGCCCGCGCGCCAGCAGATAGCTTGCCGCATGGGTATAGTTGGCCGAGATGTAATTCTGCTGCGCGGCCGGCACGTGCAGCCAGCGTCCCGCCAGAAAGAAGAATTCAACGACTTCGACGTTGGGCGGCAACCGGCTTTCGCGCAGCGCATCGGCATAGGCAAGATCGGGATAGCCGCCGAACAATCGGTCGATCACGGGCGCGATGAACCGGTGCTCGATCAAGCCCTTCGGTCTCGGCTTTTCCAACGTCAGCGCCGAGAGCAGTGTCAACTTGATGTCAGGATCGGCACAGGCACGCGCATAGAGAGCGTTGACCACATGATTGGCCTTGCCGAGGCCGAGCGGCAGTCCGACCACCAAATCGGTTCCGACAGCGCGAACGATCTCCTCCGCGAGAGCATCGGAATCGGAGAAGAGCTTCGGCATCATCCGAGGGGTCCGGACTACATGACAGGCACCTGACGGATTGGAAGCCGCCAAGCTCCCTATAACGCATCCTGGAGGGGATTGGTGTGTGACGCACCTGCAACAAGCACGGAATACATGGGGGTTTTCCCCGCGGCAGTTTGCCTGCGGGACGTCGGCTGGTTAAACAGTTAAGAGAGCCGCCGTCGGCGGGGGCGGACAGCCGGGATTTGCGGGATTACATGATTGGGCGTGCCGCCAGAGTTGGTCGCGTGATGACGCGGCATCGATCGGGCGTGGCTCCTGTGCTCGCGACATGGACCACGCTGGCGCTCTGTTGCGCCCTGCCCTCCGCCGCATGGGCGGAAGCCCTGCCGGAGGCGCTCGCCAAGGCCTATCAGACCAACCCGCAGCTCAATGCCGAGCGCGCGCGTCAGCGCGCCACCGACGAGAACGTGCCGCAGGCGCTCGCCGGCTATCGGCCGCAGATCGTGGCAAGCCTCAGCGCCGGCCTGCAATCGGTGCGCAATCTGCTGCCCGACAACACCATCCAAACCGCCAATCTGAAGCCGTGGATCATCGGCGTCACTGTGACGCAGACCCTGTTCAACGGTTTCCGCACCGCGAACAACGTGCGCGCCGCAGAACTTCAGGTGCAGTCGGGCCGCGAGGCACTGCGCAATGTCGGCCAGGGCGTGCTGCTCGACGCGGTCACCGCCTACACCAACGTGCTCGCCAACCAGTCGCTGGTCGAGGCGCAGCGCTCCAACGTCTCGTTCCTGCGCGAAACGCTCGCCGTCACCCAGCGCCGCCTCAACGCCGGCGATGTCACGCCGACCGACAGCGCCCAGGCCGAGGCGCGGCTCAACCGCGGGCTTTCCGATCTCAACGCCGCCGAAGTCGCGCTGGCGGTGAGCCAGGCGATCTACGCGCAGGTGATCGGCAATGCACCGTCGCAGCTTCGAGCCGCCGAAGTCGTCGACCGCTATCTGCCGAAGAGCCGCGAAGACTCGCTGATGATGGCGATCCGTCAGCACCCGGCGGTGATGGCGGCGGGCTTCGACGTCGATGTCGCCTCCACCAACATCCGCGTCGCAGAAGGCGCGCTGCTGCCGAGCGCGAGCATCCAGGGCAGCGCCAGCCGGAGCCGCAACAACGACCCGACGCTCGGCACCTTTGCCGAGGACCAGGCCTCGATCGTCGCCAACGTCACTGCGCCGATCTACGACGGCGGCCAGGCTGCCGCGCAGACCCGGCAGGCCAAGGAGATCACGGCGCAGAGCCGGCTCGTGCTCGATCAGGTGCGCAACCAGGCGCGCACCGCGGCGACCAGCGCCTGGGTTGCCAACGAAGGCGCCAAGATCGCGGTGTCCGCTTCCGAGTCCGAGGTGAAGGCGGCAACCGTCGCACTCCAGGGCGTGCAGCGCGAGGCCGCCGGCGGACAGCGCACGACGGTCGACGTGCTGAACTCGCAGGCCGATTTGATCCAGGCCAAGGCCCGCCTGATCGGCGCCAGCCGCGACCGCGTGATCGCCTCCTACACGCTGCTCAGCGCCGTCGGCCATCTCGACGTCAAGACCTTGAGCCTGAACACGCCGGACTATCTGCCCGAGGTGCACTACCAACAGGTCCGCGACGCCTGGCACGGCCTGCGCACGCCGTCTGGGCAATAATTCCAAATCGTCTGGGGTGGTGCCGATGAAGAGCCGCCGCATCCATCTGATGGGAGCTTCAGGCTCCGGCGTGACGACGATCGGCCGCGCGCTCGCCGGCCGGCTTGCGCTACCGCATCACGACAGCGATGATTATTTCTGGCTGCCGACCGCGCCGCCCTACCAGACCACGCGCCCCGCCGCCGAGCGTCTGCGCCTGATGCGCGAAATGTTTCTGCCGCGTCTCGATTGGGTGCTGAGCGGAACCGTCACCGGCTGGGGCGAGGAGCTTGTCCCGCTTTTCGATCTGGTCGTCTTCGTGAGCACGCCGCGCGAAATCCGGCTGACGCGATTGCGCGCCCGCGAAGCCGCCCATTTCGGCGCTGACGCTGTCGTGCCAGGCGGCTGGCGCCATGATGAGACTGAATCTTTTGTCGAATGGGCATCGCACTACGAAGCCGGAGATCGCGAAGGCCGCAGTCTTGCAAAGGATGAAGCGTGGCTCGCGGGCCTGCCCTCCCCGGTGGTGCGCGTTGACGGCTCACGCCCGCTTGCGAGCCTCGTCGAGCAGATATGCAGCGAAGCGGAGCAGCTTCCAGACTGATGTGATAGTGTCACTACCTCCAAATAGCAAAGCGGGGAGAGAAACCATGCTCAGCCGACGTAGCGTCCTGCTTGCCTCCCTTGCCGCCGGAGTTGCCATGTCCAACAAAGCCCACGCCCGTGCGGCACAGCCCGCGACACCGGTCAACTTCGACGTTCCGCTGCGTGCCTGCGACTGCCACACCCATATCCACGGCGATCCCGAAAAGTTTCCGTTCTTCGCTGGACGTGTCTACACGCCCGAACTGGCATCTCCGGAGGAGATGGCCGCGCTGCACAAGTCGCTGCATATAGAACGCGTGGTGATTGTCACCCCAAGTGTCTACGGAACCGACAATTCGTCGACCCTGTTCGGCATGAAAGCACGCGGCGCCAATGCTCGCGGCGTGGCCGTGATCGACGACAAGACGCCGGAGAGCGCGCTGGACGCGATGCATCAGGACGGCTTCCGCGGCGTCCGCCTCAATCTCGCGACCGGCGGCGTCAACGACCCCAATGTCGGCCGACCGCGCTTCACCGCCGCAGTCGAGCGCATGAAGGCGCGCGGCTGGCACGTGCAGCTTTACACCACGCTGCCGATGATCTCGGCGATCAAGGACCTCGTCGAGACGGCGCCGGTGCCTGTCGTGTTCGACCATTTCGGCGGCCTCGAAGCCTCGCGCGGCCTGGAGCAGCCGGGCTTCTCCGATCTCGTCGCGCTGGTGAAGTCGGGCAAGGCCTATGTCAAGATTTCGGGCGCCTATCGCTCGTCAACGCTCGCGCCCGATTACAAGGACATTGTGCCGTTCGCGCAGGCGCTGATCACCGCGAACGCGGACCGCATCGTCTGGGGCACCGACTGGCCGCATCCGGATTCGAGCCGCGTCGAGGGACGCAAGCCAACCGACGTCGCGCCGCTCTACCAGATCGACGACGGGCGTCTCCTCAATCAGCTTCCGGTGTGGGCACCGGACGCGGATGTGCGCAAGAAAATCCTGGTCGACAATCCGGCGCGGCTCTACGGATTTTGATTCGCCACACTGGTTGAGACTTCGCCGCGCGGACATGGCCGCGAAGCGGAACGCGATTCCAGCTCGAACAGGTTAGCGTGCGCGGCGGGAGAAGAAGGAGATCAGCACCGGCAACGTCACCAGGATCACGATCGGCGCCAGCATCATGCCAGTGACGACGACGACCGCGAGCGGCTTCTGCACCTGCGAGCCGATGCCTCCAGACAGCGCAGCCGGCAGCAGACCGACGCCCGCGACCACGCAGGTCATCAGCACGGGTCGGAGCTGCAATTCGCCGGTGCGGATCACCGCGCTCATGCGGTCCATGCCTTCGTCGATCAACTGGTTGAACTGCGACAGGATGATGATGCCGTCCATCACGGCGATGCCGAACAGCGCGATGAAGCCGATGGCCGCGGAGACACTGAAGGCGGTGCCGGTGATCAAGAGACCGAGCACGCCGCCGAAGATCGCCATCGGGATCACGCTCATGGCGAGTAGCGTGTCGGTCATCGAGCCGAAATTGAACCAGAGCAGGACGCCGATCAGCGCGAGCGAGATCGGCACCACGATCGACAATCGCCGGATCGCGTCCTGGAGATTGCCGAATTCGCCGACCCAGTCCATGTGCGCGCCGGGCGGCAGCTGCACCTGATCGGCGATCTTCTGCTGCGCCTCGCGGATCGCGCTGCCGAGGTCGCGCTCACGCACCGAGAACTTGATCGGCAGATAGCGTTCCTGCTGTTCGCGATAAATGTAGGCCGCGCCCGAGACGAGGCTGATGGTGGCGACCTCGCTCAGGGGTATCTGCGCGACGGTGCCGTTCGGCCCGGGGGCGCCGATCCGCAAATTCTGAATCGCTTCGGCGCTCCTGCGGAATTCCGGCGCAAGGCGAACGATGATCGGAAAGTGGCGGTCGCTTCCGGCCTCGTAGATGTCGCCGGCGGTGTCGCCGCCGATCGCGACCTTGATGGTGGCGTTGATGTCGCCCGGTGCAAGGCCATAGCGCGCAGCCTTGGCACGGTTGATGTCGATCTGGATGGTCGGCTGCCCGAGCGAGGTGAACACCGCAAGGTCGGTGATCCCCTGCACGGTGGCCAGCACCGACTTGATCTTGTTGGCGGTGTCGGTCAGCGCCTGGAGATCGCTGCCGAACAGCTTGATCGAGTTCTCGCCCTTCACGCCCGAGACGGCTTCGGAGACGTTGTCCTGGAGATATTGCGAGAAATTGAACTCGACGCCGGGGAAACGATCGTCGAGCTGCTTGAGCAGTTGCGCGGTCAACTCTTCCTTGTCGCGGGTGCCGGGCCATTGGCTGGCCGGCTTGAGCGGCGCGAAGAACTCGGCGTTGAAGAAGCCGGCGGCGTCGGTGCCGTCATCGGGGCGGCCGTGCTGCGACACCACGGATTCCACTTCAGGCCGCGCGCGGATCACCTTGCGCATCTCGTTGACGTAGGAGTTGCCTTCCTGGAGCGAGATGGTCGGCGGCAGCGTCGCACGGATCCAGAGATTGCCCTCCTCCAGCTTCGGAAGGAATTCGAGGCCGAGCAACCGGCTGAGCGCAACCGTCATCAGCACGAGGCCGAGCGCGCCACCGAGCATGATGCCGCGGTTGGCGACCGCCCAATTCAGCAATGGCATGTAGAGCCGGTGCAGGATCCGCATCACCCTGGTCTCGGTCTCCCTGACATGAGCCGGCAGGATGATCGCGGACAGCGCTGGCGTCACCGTGAACGTCGCAAGGAGGCCGCCGGCAAGCGCGTAGGCATAGGTGCGCGCCATCGGCCCGAAGATGTTGCCCTCGACGCCGGAGAGCGTGAACAGCGGCAGGAAGGCCGCGATGATGATCGCCGCCGCAAAGAAGATCGAACGCGAGACGTCGGCCGCCGCGCTGAGGATGGCGTGGCTTTTCATGCCGAACAGCGTCTCGGACGACATCTGCTCGGATTCCGACATCGGTGTCGTCTGCGTCAGGCGCCGGAAGATCGCCTCCACCATGATGACGGTGGCATCGACGATCAGGCCGAAATCGATCGCACCGACCGACAGCAGGTTCGCCGATTCCCCGCGCAGCACCAGGATGATCACGGCAAAGAACAACGCGAACGGAATCGTGGCGCCCACGATCAGCGCACTGCGGAGATCGCCGAGGAAGATCCACTGCAGCAGCACGATCAGCAGAATACCGACCACCATGTTGTGCAGCACGGTGTGGGTGGTGAGCTCAATCAGATCGCCGCGGTCGTAGATGCGCTCGATGCGCACGCCCGGCGGCAGAATGCTGGAGTCGTTGATGGTTTGAACGAGCTGGTGGACGCGCTTGATGGTTGGCGAGCTCTGCTCGCCGCGGCGCATCAGGACGATGCCTTGCACGATGTCGTCGGAATCGTCGAGGCCGGCAATGCCGAGACGAGGCTTCTGGCCGACGGTGACGGTGGCGACGTCCTTGACCAGCACCGGGTTGCCGTTGGTCTGTGCCACCATGGTGTTGGCGAGGTCGTCGATCGAGCGGATCAGGCCGACGCCGCGCACCACGGCCGATTGCTGACCGATATTGACGGTGTTGCCACCGACATTGACGTTGGAATTGCCGACCGCCTGAAGCAATTGCGGCAGCGTCAGGCCGTTGGCGACCAGCTTGTTGAAGTCGACCTGGAGCTCGTAAGTCTTGCTCTTGCCGCCCCAGCCGGTGACGTCAATCACACCAGGCACGGCACGGAAGCGGCGCTGGAGGATCCAGTCCTGGATGGTCTTGAGGTCGAGCACGCTGTAGTTCGGCGGACCGACGAGACGGTAGCGGAAGATTTCGCCAATTGGGCTGAGCGGCGAGATCTGCGGCTGCACGTTGCCGGGTAGTGGCGCGAGCTGCGCCAGGCGGTTCAAGACCTGCTGCAGCGCCTCGTCATAGGTGTAGGCGAAGGAAAATTGCAGTTTGACGTCGGAGAGGCCGTAGAGCGAGATGGTGCGAATGGTCGTCAGGTTCTTCAGACCGGCGACCTGGGTCTCGATCGGAATCGTGATGTAGCGCTCGATCTCCTCCGCCGACAGGCCCGGGCTCTGCGTCACGATGTCGACCATCGGCGGGGTCGGATCGGGGTAGGCCTCGATGTTGAGCTGGTTGAACGCAATGAGGCCACCGAAGAGCACGGCGACGAACATGCCGACCATCAGGAAGCGCCGATTGACGGCAAGGGCGACGAGGCGATCCATTCAGGTCTTCAATTTTCTTGGGTCGTCGATCAGCTGCCGGACGCCGCGCGGTCGATGAACAGGCTGCCTTTGGTGACGACCTGCTCGCCGGGCTTCAGATTGCTGGTGACCTCGACGAGGTTACCATTGATGAGGCCGATCTTGATCTCACGCAGCTCGACCGACTTGTCCTCGCGTGCAACCCAGAGGCGGACCTTGTCGGCTTCATAGATCAAGGCCTGCTTCGGTACCGCCGGCGCGGCGCGGTCGCCGGCCGAATAGATCGTGACGTTGGCGAACATCTCCGGCTTGAGCAGGCCGTCCTTGTTCTCGATGGTGGCGCGGACCAGCAGACGGCGGGTGTTGGCGTCGATCGCAGCGGCGACGTAGTTGATTTTCGCAGTCAGCGGACGACCCGGCAGCGCCATCACGTTGACGGTGATGTCCTGCCCGATGCACACGGCAGCCGCGTCACTCTCGCGCACGAAGGCGGTGAGCCAGACCGTGGAGAGGTCGCCGACGACGAACACCGGATCGCTGGCGCCGGAATTGACGTACTGGCCGGGACCGATCTTACGCTGCACGACCGTGCCCGCGATCGGCGAATAGATCGTGACTTCCGGATTGATGACGCCCTTGTCCTGGAACGCCTTGATGGTCTCGTCGGTGAAGCCGAGGATGCGCAGCTTGTTGCGCGCGGCCTCCAGCGCCGTCGCCGAGGAGCGCATGTCGTTCTGCGCCTGAACCTGGGTCGCTTCAGCCTGCTGATAGTCCTTCAGCGGGATGGCATGCCCCTCGTAGAGGTCCTTGGCGCGCTTGAACTGGATGTCGGCAAGATCGATCGCCGACTTCGCCTTGTTCTGCGAAGTCATCGCCGCGATGAAATCGTTCTGGGCCTGCACAGTGTCGGCGGCCTCGATTGTGAACAGCGGTTGACCTTGCTTCAGCATCTCGCCCGGTTTGGCGAGCAGCTTGGTCACCCGCCCCGCATAGGGCGAGAACACCGGCGTCGAACGGTCCTCGTCGACCGCGACCTTGCCCTCGGTGACATATTCGGCCCGGAAGGTCTTGGCCTTGACCGGCTCGATCGTCAGCGTCGCCCATTCCGACGGCGTCGGTGTGAAGTTCTGCGCATTCCTGCGCGACTGGCTGGAGATCTCGGAGTGGCTCTTGTCCTTGGCTCCCGCATAGAGGAAGCCGTAGGCCCCGGCACCGGCAAGAGCTAGTAAAACTACGGATGTGATCACCCGCTGTTTTGTAAGCACCTGCAATCGCTTGGTATTTCCAACTACCATGGGGCTCGGTCATGTCTGCGATGATACCGGCGGATGCCTGCCTCATCGGTCGCGCTAATAGTGCCGAATTGTGATTTCAAACAACCTAAAAAACGCGGCGCGCCTTTCGGTTTGCGTTAAAACTCTGCAACATGTCAGGTCCAAGTAAGCTCGGTGTCAGTTTCGTGCCGGCCATTGTGCGGGATGACTGCCAAGCGGCATCGCCGGACGGCTCCATTGCACGGGCGTCTTCGACAGCAGTGCTGAATGACGCACCGCCTTCAACGTGCCGAAACCAGATGGCATGCTCTCGATGAATGCAGCATGTACGGCCTCGCCCGTAATATCCGGGGTGTTCAGGCCACCTGCGAGCCGTCCGAGATTCCACAGCCAGCGTCCGGTCTGCGCCAGCGACACGCGCACGTGCCAGCTGCCGCCTTCGCGGGCCTGGCGCGCCCTAGCCATCATCGCGCCGAACGCCATCAGATAACCGGTGGCGTGGTCGAGCATCTGTGCCGGCAATTCCTTCGGCCCGTCGAGGCCGGCGGCCTGTCCCTCGGCATGGTTGAAGCCGGTCGTGGTCTGCACCAGCGAATCGAAGCCGCGCCGCTCCGCCCAGGGACCGGAATGGCCGTAGGCCGACAGCGTCACGGAGACGATGCCGGGATTGATTTTCGCTGCGTCCTCCGGCGTAAAGCCGAGAGCCGCAAGCGCGCGCGGGCGATAGCCTTGCGAGAAGATGTCTGCGTCCTTCAACAGCGCGCGCATCTGCGCCCTGCCCGTCTCGCTCTTCAACTCGATGAAGGTGGTGAGCTTGCCGCGGCCGGTGTCGATGGTGAGCCACGGGATGGCCGGCAGCTCGGGGCCTGATACGAGCAGAACATCCGCGCCGTGCGCGGCGAGCGTGCGGCCGGCCACGGGGCCCGCGATGACGCGGGAGAGATCGAGCACGCGCAGGCCTGCGAGCGGACGATCGCCGTTCGACAATCCTTGCGGCCACGGCTTTGGCGGAGCCTCGCCGATCTTCTCGATCGAGACCAGCGGCAATTCGGCGAGCGCGCGGGCCTGCGGCAGCGCCGACCATTCGTCGTAGGAGCGCATGAGGGCAACGACGCCGCCCGCAGCATAGGCCGCAGCCTCAAAATCCTCGCCCTTCCATTGCATCAACGCGGCCTGCACCTTCTCGCGCTCGGGTTCGCAAGCGAGCACCTTGCAGACGGCATCGCGATGATGCGGGAAATTGGTATGGCAGCGGACGAAGCGGTTGTCGCCGGTCCTGTAGACGCCGGCGATGGCGTCCCAGGCGGGTGGCGGCGGCTTGTCGTCGACGCGTAAATAGCGTTCGGAGCGGCATTCGGCGACAGCGTGGCGCATGTCGATGGAGACATCCTGCACCTCGCCGCTGCGCAATCTCCAGATTTCGGCGGCGGCGAGGCCGGCGGCGGCGATCGTGGTTTGTCCAGCGACGGCGACGCGAAATGAGGACGGGATTTGCGGCTCTTCGCCCGTCAGCCGCACGCGCGCGAGCGCGGCGGCGTCGCCGCCGGCGGAAGTCCAGATATCGCTGAGAATGCCGGCAGGGCTTTGCATGGCCGCTTCTCTCCCTTAGCTTTGCGACCTCCATTAACACAAAGGAACGCAATGGCCGCTATCGATCCCCTCACCGCAGGCGCCGTGTTCATCGCAACGGCGGCCACGGACGCTGTCTATGTCATGTTCACCTCGGCCGTGATCGCGCGCAAGCGCGTGCCGGCGGCGAACTGGAGCGCGGTCTGGTACCTGCTCTCCTCCTATGCGGTGATCAGCTACACGGAAAACGCTTTCTATGTGGCTTTCGCCGCAATCGGCTCCTGGGCCGGCGCCTACGTCTCGTTGACTTTCCTGCACCGCCCGTCCGGCGGCCCGCCGGTGGGGGCGGCACCGGAGTGAGGGCCCGCCTCTCTCCAATTCGTCATTGCGAGGAGCCCTTGCAACGAAGCAATCCAGACTGTTTCCGCGGATGCATCTCTGGATTGCTTCGCTGCGCTCGCAATGACGGATTGGAGAGTTCAGCATATCCTCCGAAACAGCTACAATACCCTGCATCAACAAGAAGGAGCCAAACAATGGATCTCGGTCTCAAAGGCAAGAACGCCGTCGTGCTCGGCGGCACGCGCGGCATCGGGCGGGCAATTGCGGCGACGCTGGCCGGCGAAGGCACCAATGTCGCGGTGTGTGCACGCAACGCCGATCAGGTTGCCGCCACCGTCACGGAGTTGAAGGCCAGCGGGATCCGCGCGACCGGCGGCCCCGTCGACGTCACCGACGGCACGGCACTGAAATCCTGGATCGAGAATGCTGCAAAGGAGCTTGGCGGCATCGACATGCTGTTCTCTAACGCGGGGGCGATGGCGCAAGGCCATGATGCCGCATCGTGGGAGCAGAATTTTCGGCTCGACCTGCTCGGCGCCGTCCATGCGTTCGACGCCGC
Organism: Bradyrhizobium sp. LM2.9; assembly: GCF_054056555.1. Taxonomy (NCBI): domain Bacteria; kingdom Pseudomonadati; phylum Pseudomonadota; class Alphaproteobacteria; order Hyphomicrobiales; family Nitrobacteraceae; genus Bradyrhizobium; species Bradyrhizobium sp. LM2.9. Next base: position 846,962 of record NZ_JBSRYJ010000002.1, on the reverse strand, counting down.
GCGGCCGTTTCTCGAGGCCGGCGGTGAGAAGAGTGGCGACGCCGCCTTCGTCATCATCTCCTCGATCTCAGCGGCACAGGCCGATCTCGCCAGCTCCTACGGCCCGATCAAGGCGGCACTGATCCACATGGCCAAGGGGCTGGCGCGGCAATACGCAAAGAAGAAGATCCGCGTCAACGTGGTCTCGCCCGGCACCGTCTATTTCAAGGGCGGCGTCTGGAACATGATCGAACAGAACATGCCAAAACGCTACGAAGATGCGATGAGCCGCAATCCGACCGGCCGCATGGCGACCCCGCAGGAAATCGCGAGCGCGGCGGTGTTCTTGGCAAGCCCGGTGTCGGCGTTTACCACAGGCTCCAATCTGGTGGTGGACGGCGCGATTTCGAACCGGGTGAATTTTTAGCAGTTCCTCATCCTGAGGAGCCGCGCTTACGCGGCGTCTCGAAGGATGAAGGCCCCGCTGGTGGCCACGTGCTTCGAGACGGCCGCTGGGCGGCCTCCTCAGCATGAGGGAGATCGATTTTTCACAACCTCAGTGAAAATCCCGCGACGGCGGCAGGATGCGGACGTTACGGGGGTGGCGGATTTTTTGCGCGGGCGCATCCGCATGGGCGCGGGGATCGTCGTTGAGCGGCTCGATCAGGGCGGCGCCTGCCGGCACCGGGCGCTTGCGGCTCAGGGCGTCGTTGGCGAGGCCGACCAGATCGTGCGAACGGTCGATCATGCGCTGGGCGATAAGGTGCGTCACCTTTTCGGGGCTGCTCTGGATGTAGCCCTCGACCAGGATGAGGCGCGCACCCATCACCTCTTTGCGGTACTGCTCCATGATCTTGGGCCATACCACGACATTGGCGATGCCGGTTTCGTCCTCCAGCGTCATGAACACGACGCCGCTGGCGCTGCCCGGCCGCTGCCGTACCAGGACGACGCCGGCACAGCGCACGCGGCGCCGCTCGTTCTCATGATTGATGTCCTTGCAGGCGACGATGCGCTCGCGCGTAAACATCTCGCGCAAGAATTCCATCGGATGGCCTTTGAGCGAAAGGCGAATGGTCTGGTAGTCTGCGACCACCTGTTCGGCGCGCGGCATCACCGGCAACGGCTTGGCGTGCTCGTCCGGCTGCTCGCGTGCGGTGGCCGCTTCGAACAGCGGCAGCGGCACATCGTCGGGCAGGCGCCGCACCTGCCACAGCGCCTCGCGGCGGTCGAGCCCGAGCGAGCGGAACGCGTCGGCATCGGCGAGCAGGATCAGCGCGCGCTTGGGCAGTCCGGTGTCGCGGGCGAAGTCTTCCAGCGAGGTAAAGGGCCGGCGGTTGCGGGCGGCGACGATAAGGTCGGCCCAGTCTTGCTGGCTGACGTATTTCTTGCCCTGCCGCTCTGCCTGTTGTTTTTTGAGTGCGTCCTCATCCGGATCGAGCCAGTGAAAGCCGTCGATCTGGCGGAAACCGAGACGGACAGCACAATACTTGCCCTCTGTATTTTCCAGCGTGTTTTGTGCGGAACTATGAGACACGTCGATGTCGCGCACCTCGACGCCGTTCTTGCGGGCGTCGCTGACGATCTGCGCCGGGGCGTAAAAGCCCATCGGCTGCGAGTTCAGGAGACCGCAGCAGAACGCATCGGGATGATGAAGCTTCAGCCATGAAGAGACGTAGACAAGCTGCGCAAAGCTCGCCGCGTGACTTTCCGGGAAACCATAGGAGCCAAACCCCTTGATCTGCTCGAAGCAGTTTTTTGCAAATTGCGGATCGTAACCTCTGCGAATCATGTTGCCGATCATTTTCTCTTCGAAATTGCCGATGGTACCAACGTTGCGAAACGTCGCCATGGCACGACGCAATCCGTTCGCTTCTTCCGGGGTAAATTCTGCGGCCACGATCGCAATTCGCATGGCCTGCTCCTGGAAAAGAGGAACACCAAGCGTCTTGTACAGAACGTCTCGAAGCTCATCTTTATTGCCACCCTTAGGGTAGGGATATTCGATATCCTCGGGCCGCATTTTCCGCCGCCGCAGATACGGATGCACCATGTCGCCCTGGATCGGTCCCGGCCGCACGATCGCGACTTCGATGACGAGATCGTAGAAGGTCTGTGGCTTCAGGCGTGGCAGCATGTTCATCTGTGCGCGGCTTTCGACCTGGAACACGCCGAGCGATTCTCCGAGGCACAGCATGTCGTAGACTTTGCGGTCGTCCTGCGGGACACTCGCCAAGAGCCAGCGCTTGCCCTTGTGCTGGTCGATCAGATCAAAACACTTGCGGATGCAGGTCAGCATGCCCAGCGCGAGCACGTCGACCTTCATCATGCTGAGCGCGTCGACATCGTCCTTGTCCCATTCGATGAAGGTCCGATCGTCCATCGCGGCGTTGCCGATCGGCACATAGGTGTCGAGCCGGTCTTGCGTGAGCACATAGCCGCCAACATGCTGGGACAGATGACGCGGAAATTCGATCAGCTCGGTCGCGAGCTCGACCGCGAGGTTGATCATGGAGTTTTGCGGATCGAGGCCAGCCTGCCTGACCTGCATGTCGTTGAGGCCCTTGCCCCAGCTGCCCCAGACGGTGTCGGCGAGTGCGGCGGTGACGTCCTCGGTCAGGCCCAGCGCCTTGCCGACGTCGCGGATGGCGCTGCGGGGGCGATAGTGAATGACGGTGGCGATGATCGCGGCGCGGTGGCGGCCGTAACGGCGATAGACATATTGCATCACCTCCTCGCGCCGCGAATGCTCGAAATCGACGTCGATATCGGGCGGCTCCAGCCGCTCCTTGGAGATGAAGCGCTCGAACAGCAGATCGACCTTGGTCGGGTCGACCGAGGTGATGCCGAGCACGTAGCAGACCGCCGAATTCGCCGCCGATCCCCGCCCCTGGCACAAAATGTTCTGGCTGCGCGCGTAATGCACGATGTCGTGGACGGTGAGGAAGTAATGCGCGTATTTCAGCTCGGCGATCAGCGCGAGCTCTTTCTTCAGGGTGGCGCGCAGCTTGTCGTCGATCTCACCATCGAAATATTTGTCGACACCCGCCCAGGTCATATCTTCCAGATGCCCTTGCGCGGACTTCCCCGGCGGCACCGGCTCGTCCGGATACTGGTATTTGAGCTGGTCGAGCGAGAAGGTGATCTTGTCCGCAAAGCGCATGGTCTCCGCGATAGCCTCAGGGAAATCGCGGAACAGCCGCGCCATCTCCCTGGGTGTCTTCAGAAACCGCTCTGCATTGGCTTCCAGCCTCCGGCCGACCGCCTCGATCGTGGTTTTTTCCCGGATGCAGGTCAGCACGTCCTGGAGAGGACGGCGGCCGGCATCGTGATAGAGCACCTCGTTGGTCGCAAGCAGCGGCACTTTTGCTTTTGCGGCGAGATCATCGAGCTGCGCGAGGCGGCGCCGGTCGTCGCCGCGATAGATCAGGCTCGCCGCCAGCCACACGCCCTCGGCGCGGCTCGCCTTCAGCTTGGCGAGAATGTCCTGCGCTTGCGCCGCATCGAAGCGATGCGGCAGCGTCAGGATCAGGAGCTGACCTTCGGAAAATGCAAGCAGATCGGCGAAGGTGAGATGGCACTCGCCCTTCTCGATCCGCGTGATGTCGTCGCCGCGCTTGCCCCGGGTGAGAAGCTGGCACAGCCGGCCATAGGCGGCGCGGTCGCGCGGATAGACCAGAATATCGGGCGTACCGTCGATAAAGACGATGCGCGTGCCGATCAGCAGCTTTGGCTTGTGCAGCACCTTGTCATTGTCGAGCTCCTTGTAGGCGCGCACTACACCGGCCAGCGTGTTGTGATCCGCGATGCCGATCACGGGAATGCCGAGGATGCTGGCCTGGTGCACATAGGCACGCGGGTCCGAGCCGCCGCGCAGGAAGGAGAAATTCGTGGTGATGCCGATCTCGGCATAAGCTGGTGTATTCATGCGAAGAGACCGTGCACATACCAACCGGGAGGAGCGGGCTTGCCGTCGTCATCGAAGCACTCCCCTTCGTAAAGACCGTCGCGAAAGATCCAGAAGCGCAGGCCCTCGGCATCCTCGATACGGAAATAGTCCCGCGTCAGTTGCTTGCCGTCCTGCCGCCACCATTCCATGGCGATGCGTTCGGGCCCTTCGACCCGCACCACCGCATGCTGCGCGCGGCGCCAGGTGAATTGATGCGGCGGGCCGTCGGGCACGGTCGCGAACGGAACCGCGACCGGCTCGGGCTTGTCGAACAGCCGCAAGGGACGCAGCGGCGGCTCACTCTCGGTGCGCGCTGGCCATTCGGCCTGCATGGCCATGGCGAGATGATGCTGCGCGGGTGCGGCCAGCACCGCACATTCGGGGATATGGGTGTCCTGCGGCAGGTGCACGACGACGCGCTTTCCGCCGATGCGCGCGGCGATGCGGTCGATCAGCGCGGCGAGCTCGTCATTGTCGTGGACATGGGCGTCGAGATCGCGCTGCTCCTGCACCACGATCTCGGTGCGGCTCGCCGACAGCCGCACCATGTCAAAGCCGAAGCCGGGATCCAGCGGATCGGCGAGCGCATCGAGGCGCTCGCGGAACAACCGGTCGACGACGGCGCTTCGCGTCACGGGACGTCCGGTCTCGACCATGATCGCGCGCACCGCGCCGTCGGTGCGGAAGAAGGTTGCTTCCAGGCGGCGCGCGCCCTTGCCTTGCTTCTCCATCGCCGCGATCAGCGTGTCGGCGAGCCGCGACAGCGTCATCGCGATCATGGTGTCGGTGGCGATCGGCTCGGCAAAGCGTTTTTCCACGATGTAATCGGGCGGCGGCTTTCGCGGGCTGATCGGCGCATCGCCCTGCCCCAGCGCATGCGCGAGCAGCGTGGAGAACCGCGCACCGAACCGCGCCGTGATTTCATGTGGTTCGCGGGAAGCGACATCGCCGATCGTCTTCAGGCCGGCGCGGCGCAAGCCCGTGGTGATGGCCTCGCCCGCACCAAGCGCGGACACCGGAAACCGGCTGATCGCCGCCGCCTCCCCGGCCATCGGCGACGATGGTGCCCGTGACCTGGCGCGTCAGCGTGCGTGCGCAAACCGAGGTGCCGGCGATCGCCGCGCTGACGGCAAAGCCCTGGCGATCGAGGGCACGGACGAGGGTCTGCAACAACGCAGTCTCACCGCCGAACAGATGCGCACAGCCGGTGATGTCCAGAAACAGCCCGTGCGGCGGATCGAGCGCCACCAGCGGCGTGAAACGATCGCACCAGTCGGCGATGTCGCTGAGCGTCTTCGCATCGGTCACGACATCGGCGTCGAACACCTTTAAATCCGGACACATCGCCCGGGCATTGGCCAAGGGCTGGCCGATATACAGACCGAGGCGCTCGGCGGCCTCGTCCAGCGCATGGATCACCAGCGCGCTGTTGTCCTTGGCAACGACGATGCTGGGCTCGTTATTCTTATGCAGTCCGGCGTTGCCAAAGAACCGCTGGATCCGGTCGATGGGCAGGTGCGGCAGCCACAGGCTGAGGATACGCCGGCGGTTCAGAGAACTGGCACTCATCACATTTCCATTCCATGATCCACCGGCCGCACGGGCCATGACGATTGCGCAGGAGCTCGGCATCGAAGCGCGGCGCGCCCCAGGCACTCCACACCGACCCCGGCGGCGAATGCGCCGCGCGCAGCATCCATCGTGTCTCCGCGGTCGATGGCAAAGGTTGCGCGGCCATCCGCAGCAACAGGCCAGTTACGCCTGAAGATTGCGCGGCCAGCGTCAGCTTGCGGCTCGCCACGAGATCGAACTGCCTGGTTTCGCCCCAGAGCTCGAGCACGACCGCACCCAGCGCATCGCAGGCGAGCCCATCGGCCGAGGTGCGCAGCGCGCTCTCCACATCGGCGGCGCGCACCATCACCATGTGGCGCGGATCGAGACCGATCTCGGCGAGCCCGCTCATCGACAGCGCGCCGGTTTCAATGTCTGAAAAATCCTGCCGCACCCATAGCAGCGGTTTGCGCGCCGTCACGCGCCCCGCAAGTCCCGTGACAAAGCCCGTCGCGGCCGCGCCCTGACGTCCTTCGCAAAACACCTCGTGGATCGCCGCGCGCGCGAGCCCGCCCTTCAACGCGCCGTCGGCCGCGCCGTGACCAAGCGCGACGCGATCGCGCTGATGCACGACCTCCGCCGTCTCGATGCGCTCGATCTGGCCGCGCAAGGTCGCAAGCGCGCTTGTTCGTGCGGTGGCGCATGATCCGCCAAAGTGTGAGCGGTTTGGCGACAAGATCATGCGCCCTCTTAAAAAGAAGAGCGCGATCGGACGCAAAACCGGCGACCACTTTTGCTGATCGCGCTCTGCATGCTCGCCGCTCCTTCAGGGATGATTGCCGGTGCTCTCAAAAGAGAACCAACGGCTGGCTCAATTGTTCATGGTATGTTCTAATATAAAGCTAACGGCGCCCCAGGAGTCAATCGAAATGGGACTCTTCGGGATTCATGAGCAGAATCAAAGGGATTCACACATGGACGTGCAACGCAAACTGGAGATTCTGGCAGACGCCGCCAAGTACGACGCGTCCTGCGCCTCCAGCGGCACCGAAAGGCGGGATTCCAGCGACGGCAAGGGCATGGGCTCGACCGCGCCCGGCATGGGCATCTGCCATTCCTACGCCCCGGACGGCCGCTGCATCTCGCTGCTCAAGGTGCTGCTGACCAACGCTTGCAATTACGATTGCCTCTATTGCGTCAACCGCGCCTCCTCCAACGTGCCGCGCGCCCGCTTCACCGTCGACGAGGTGGTCAAGCTGACGCTCGACTTCTACCGGCGCAATTACATCGAGGGGCTGTTTCTCTCCTCCGGCATCATCCGCAGCCCCGACTACACCATGGAGCAAGTGGTGAGCGTCGCGCGAAAACTGCGCGAGCAGCATCACTTCCGCGGCTACATCCATCTCAAGACAATCCCGGAGGCCGACGATGCATTGATCTCCGAGGCCGGCAAATATGCCGATCGTCTTTCCATCAACATCGAGATGCCGGAAGAGAGCGAGCCTGCAGCAATTCGCGCCCGAGAAAGACGTGCGCGCGATCCGCCGCACCATGGGCCGGCTGCGGCTGAAGCTGGACGAGGCCGAGGAAAACCGTAGCGCGAAAACGAAAGCCAGGCCGCAGCGCTTCGCGCCGGCAGGCCAAAGCACGCAGATGATCGTCGGCGCCGACGCGGCCTCCGACCACACCATTCTCCACACCAGCGCCAATCTCTACGGCTCATACAGGCTGAGGCGCATCTACTATTCCGCGTTCAGCCCGATCCCCGACGCCAGCCGCGCGCTGCCTCTGCGCGCGCCGCCCTTGCTGCGCGAGCACCGACTCTACCAGGCCGACTGGCTGATGCGGTTCTACGGCTTCGATGTCGGCGAGATCGTCGACGACAGCGCGATGCTGCCGCTCGACATCGATCCAAAACTCGCCTGGGCGCTGCGCCACCGCGACCGCTTCCCGCTCGACGTCAACCGCGCCAGCCGCGAGGAATTGTTGCGCGTGCCGGGCTTCGGCACCAAGACGGTCGAGCGCATCATCGCGACGCGGCGCACGACCACCATCCGCGTCTCCGATCTCGCACGGCTGCATGTGCCCCGCAACAAGGCGCTGCCGTTCATCGTCCTCAGCGATCACCGGCCCACGCCGCATCGCCTCGACGAGGCACGGCTGATCGAACGGTTCAAGCCGAAGGCAACGCAACTGGGGTTTGGCTTCTGATGCAGTACATCACCCTCGACACCGAAACCGATTTCGACGGCTGGCGCAAAGCCGCGCGTGCGCTCGTGCTTCATCAGGTGAAGCCGGCCGATATCACCTGGGCCGTGCAGGGCGGCGAAGCGGAGCTGTTCGCGCCGCCCTCGCCGTCTCGGCTGCCGGAGGCCGGCAATGGCACCTTCAACGTGTCAGCAAAATTCGTAGAACTCGCCAAGGCCGCGATCCTCCATCGCGACGGCGAGCGTTTTTCGATCCTCTATCGCCTGCTGTTTCGGCTGAAGGGCAATCACGACCTCATCGAGGTCGCGACCGATGCAGATGTCGCGCAAGTCACGGCCATGGCAAAGGCGGTCTATCGCGACGAGCACAAGATGCACGCCTTCGTGCGCTTTCGTGAGATCGGCCGGGAACGCGAAGCACACTACGTCGCCTGGTTCGAGCCGGAGCATCATATCGTCGAGCTCGTCGCGCCGTTCTTCGCCAAACGTTTTGCCGACATGCCATGGTCGATCCTGACGCCGGATCTCTGCGCACATTGGGACGGCCACGCGCTCTCGTTCACGTCTGGCGTCAGCAAGAGCGAGGCGCTGGGCGAAGATCGGCTGGAGGAAACCTGGCGGCGTTACTACGCCAGCATCTTCAATCCGGCCCGCCTCAAGGTGAAGGCGATGCAGGCCGAGATGCCGAAGAAATACTGGAGGAACCTGCCCGAGGCTTCGATCATTAAGCCTCTGATCGAGGACGCCGAACGCATGACCGGCGCCATGATCGCCAATGCCGCAACCGATCCACACAAGCCTCAGAAGCGACCGGAGGCTCCGATGAAACGTAAGTCCGCCACCGACGATCTCGAAGCGCTCCGCGAGGAGGCTGCGCATTGCCGCGTCTGCCCGCTCTACAAGGACGCGACGCAGACCGTATTCGGCGAAGGCCCGAAGTCCGCCAATATCATGCTGGTCGGCGAGCAACCCGGCGACAAGGAAGATCTCGCCGGCCATCCCTTCGTTGGTCCGGCCGGCCAGATGCTGGACCGGGCACTGGCGGAAGCCGGCGTCGACCGCAAGAAGGTCTATGTCACCAACGCGGTGAAACACTTCAAATTCGTGCCGCGCGGCAAAATCCGCCTGCATCAGAAGCCGAATACGCCGGAGATAAAGGCCTGCCGGCAGTGGTATGAGCGGGAAGTCTCCGTAATCCAGCCCGATCTCATCGTTGCGATGGGCGCCACTGCCGCGCAGAGCGTGTTCGGCAAGATCACCCCGATCGGCAAGACCCGCGGCCGGCTGATCGACCTTCCCGACGGTCACAAGGCGCTGGTGACAGTGCACCCGTCCTATCTGCTGCGGTTGCCCGATCCGGAAGCCAAGGTGCTGGAATATCAGCGCTTTGTCGAAGATCTGAAAATCGCCGCCAGTCTGCAGAAGAAAGCGGCGCGCGCCGCCTAAATACAGGCGGGAAAACGGCTTTCAAGCCCTGGTTGTCATCCAGCCTTCAAATCCATCGGGGACAATAGCCCTTACAGAGCTAAGGGGCGTCCAGACATGACCGATGTTGCATTCGACCACGCGGTAGCCGATCCCGCGCCGATCCAGCCGGCCTCGCGGCCAAATCTCGACAAGGGCTTCAATCCGCTGACGATGATCCTGTTCTTCGGCATCTTGGCCGTGGGCCTGCTCTATGTGGCCTACAGCATCTATTCCGATGTCGATGCGACCGGTACCAGGGTCACGAGCTACCTGCCCTATATCCTGCTTATCGTTGCGCTCCTGATTGCGCTCGGCTTCGAATTCGTCAACGGTTTCCACGACACCGCCAACGCGGTTGCGACCGTGATCTACACCCACTCGCTACCCGCAGAATTCGCAGTAATGTGGTCCGGCCTGTTCAACTTCCTCGGCGTGCTGACGTCGACCGGAGCTGTGGCGTTCGGCATCGTCTCGCTGCTCCCGGTGGAGCTGATCCTGCAGGTCGGCTCGAGCGCCGGTTTCGCGATGGTGTTCGCGCTGCTGATCGCCGCGATCCTCTGGAACCTCGGCACCTGGTATTTCGGCCTGCCGGCCTCCTCCTCGCACACGCTGATCGGCTCGATCATTGGCGTCGGCGTTGCGAACGCACTGATGCGCGGCCGCGACGGCACCTCGGGCGTGGACTGGGGCAAGGCCACGGAGATCGGCTATGCGCTCTTGCTGTCGCCGCTGGTCGGCTTTGTCTGCGCCGCCGGCCTGCTGCTACTCCTCAAGGTGATCATCAAGAACCCGGCGCTCTATGCCGCCCCGGAGGGCAACAAAGCCCCGCCGATCTGGATTCGCGGCCTGCTGATCCTGACCTGCACCGGCGTCAGCTTCGCCCATGGTTCGAACGACGGACAGAAGGGCATGGGCCTGATCATGTTGATCCTGATCGGCACCGTGCCGACCGCCTATGCGCTCAATCGCGCATTGCCGGAGTCGCAGGTCGCCCAGTTCGCGAAGGTCTCGGATGCCGCCTCCAAGGTGGTTGCGGCCAAGGGCGCCGGTCATGCCATCATCGGCGACCCCCGTCCTGTGGTGACGCAGTACGTCACCTCGCATCACATCAGCGAAGGCACCTACCCTTCGCTGTCAGTGCTGGTGAAGGATGTCGGCGATCAGGTTGCGAAATATGGCTCGCTGAACAAGGTGCCGACGGAAGTCGTCGGCAACACCCGCAACGACATGTACCTGACTTCGGAAGCGATCCGCTTCCTGATGAAGGACAAGGAAAACGACCTCAACAAGGACGAGGTCGCGACCTTGAACGCCTACAAGGGCGGCCTCGACAGCGCGACCAAGTTCATCCCGACCTGGGTGAAGGTTGCAGTTGCGATCGCGCTCGGCCTCGGCACCATGATCGGCTGGCAGCGCATCGTCGTCACCGTCGGCGAGAAGATCGGCAAGACCCACCTGACCTACGCGCAGGGCGCCTCTGCCGAGCTGGTCGCCGCCGCCACGATCGGCGCCGCCGACATGTTCGGCCTGCCGGTCTCGACGACCCACGTGCTGTCGTCCGGCGTCGCCGGCAGCATGGCCGCGAACGGTTCGGGTCTCCAGGTCGCCACCATCAGGAACATGCTGATGGCCTGGGTGCTGACCCTGCCCGTCGCCATCCTGTTGTCGGGCACGCTGTACGTGATCTTCTCGCGGATCTTCTGAAGCCGGTCGCGTCACTCAAAGACAAAGGGCCCGTGCGATCCACGGGCCGTTTTCATTTGTGCTTTCGGCTTGACCTCACGCTCGACCTTACGATGCCGCGAGCGATTCCTCGACCAGTTTGACCCAGTACGACGTGCCGTAGACGATTGCCTCGTCGTCGAAATTGTAGGCGGGGTGATGCAGGCCGGCGCTGTCGCCGTTGCCGCAGAAGATGAAGGCGCCGGGGCGCGCTTCCAGCATATAGGCGAAATCCTCGCCGCCCATCAGCGGCGACATCTCGTGCACGTTGGCCTCGCCCGCGACCTGCCCGGCGATGCGACGCGCAATCTCGGTCTCCGCGGCGTGGTTGTTCACCACGGGATAATTGCGCTTGTAGCGCAGATCGATCTTGGCACCGGTGATCTGAGCGACGCCCGCGACCACCTCGTGCACGCGCTTCTCGACCAGCTTGCGCACCTCCGGCGACAGCGTGCGGATGGTGCCCCTCAATGTCGCGGTTTGCGGAATGACGTTGCGGGCGTTGCCGGCGTGAAACTCGCAGATCGAGATCACGGCCGATTCCAGCGGATCGACGCTGCGCGCGACGATCGACTGCAACGCGGTGATCACCTGCGCGCCGACCAGAACGGAATCGACGCATTTATGCGGCCGCGCGGCATGGCCGCCGAGGCCCTCGATCATGATATCGACCTCGTCGGTCGCCGCCATGATGGGACCCGGCCGGATCGCGAACGAGCCGATCGGAATGCCCGGGCCATTGTGCATGCCATAGACCTGCTCGATGCCGAAGCGCTCCATCATTCCGTCCTTGACCATGGCCAGGCCGCCGGCGCCGCCTTCCTCGGCCGGCTGGAAGATCACCACCGCATCACCGACAAAATTGCGGGTCTCGGCGAGATAGCGCGCAGCACCGAGCAGCATCGCGGTATGGCCGTCATGGCCGCAGGCATGCATCTTGCCGGGAGTCTTCGAAGCGTAAGGCAGGTTGGTCTGTTCCTCGACCGGCAGCGCGTCCATGTCGGCACGCAGGCCGATGGTCTTGAGGCCCTCGCCGGCCGGCTTGCTGCCCTTGATCACGCCGACCACGCCGGTCTGTCCGACGCCGGTCACGACCTCATCGCAGCCGAATTCGCGCAGGCGATCCGCGACGAATGCTGCGGTGCGGTGGACGTCATACAGCAGCTCAGGATGCTCGTGGATGTCCCGGCGCCAGGCCTGAATATCGGGTTGAAGGTCGGCGACGCGGTTCACGATGGGCATGGAGGATCTCAAGCTTTGTTGAAAATACAGGACTGTCTACCATGCAAGCACCAGTCCACCCAACTGCCGGGGATCGGGGTCTAGCCTGTCCGCTCGGCATGGCCGGGCTTGTCCCGATCCGCCGTCTCTGCGTATTAGGACGGCACGTTGCATGACCATCCCGGTGGAAGCAGAATGCCAAGGCGGCTCGAAGGTGAGTTTGACTATATTGTCGTTGGGGCCGGCACGGCGGGCTGCATCGTCGCCAACCGGCTGTCGGCCGTGCCAGGCAATCGCGTCCTCATCCTCGAAGCCGGCGGCGACGACAACTGGATCTGGTTCCACATTCCGGTCGGCTATCTCTTCGCGATCGGCAATCCACGCTCGGACTGGATGTTCAAGACCGAGGCCGAGCCCGGCCTGAACGGCCGCGCGCTGGCCTATCCCCGCGGCAAGGTGATCGGCGGCTCTTCGGCGATCAACGCCATGATCTCGATGCGCGGTCAGGCCGCCGATTACGATCACTGGCGCCAGCTCGGCATGACCGGCTGGGGTTATGACGACGTGCTGCCACTGTTCAGGCGGCTCGAGGATCATTTCCTCGGCGCGAGCGAGCACCACGGCGCCGGGGGCGGCTGGCGCATCGAGGCGCCGCGGCTGTCGTGGGACGTTCTCGACGCCGTCGGCGACGCCGCCGAGGAGATGGGCATCAAGCGCATTCCCGATTTCAACACCGGCGACAACGAAGGCACCAGCTATTTCCACGTCAACCAGAAGCGCGGCCGGCGCTGGTCGTCGGCACGCGGCTTCCTCAAGCCGGCGCTGAACCGCCCGAACTTGCGGCTCGAGAAGCACGTGCTGGTCGACCGTCTGATCATCGAGCAGGGCCGCGCCGTCGGCGTGCGCTTCGTCCAGAACGGCGAAATCATCGAGGCGCGTGCAAAACGCGAGGTGATCCTTTCGGCCGGCGCGATCGGCTCGGTGCAGGTGCTGCATCGCTCCGGCATCGGGCCCGCAGACTGGCTGTCCCCGCTCGGCATCGACATCGTGATGGACAAGCCCGGCATCGGTCGCAATCTCCAGGATCATCTCCAGCAGCGCGCGATCTACAAGGTTGAGGGCGTGCGCACGCTGAACGAGACCTACTACAATCTGGTCCGTCGCGGCCTGATGGGCCTCGACTACGCCTTCCGCCGCCGCGGCCCGCTGACCATGGCGCCGTCGCAGCTCGGCATCTTCACACGCTCCGATGCGACGCGCGCACGCGCCAACATCCAGTTCCATGTGCAGCCGCTGTCGCTCGACAAGTTCGGCGATCCGCTGCACCGCTTCCCCGCGATCACGGTGAGCGCCTGCAATCTCCAGCCGACCTCGCGCGGTACCGTACGTCTCCGCGCGGCGGCGCCGGACGAGAAGCCGATCATCGCGCCGAATTATCTTTCAACGGACGACGACCGCCGGGTCGGCGCCGATGCCATCCGCACCACCCGCCGCCTGATGCAGCAGAGGGCGCTGGCAAAATACCGCCCGAGCGAATATCTGCCCGGCCCCTCCGTCGGCGACGACGATGCCTCGCTTGCAAAGGCCGCCGGCGACATCGGCACCACCATCTTCCATCCCGTCGGCACGGCGAAGATGGGCGCGGTGAATGACCCGATGGCGGTGGTGGACGAGCGCCTGCGCTTTTACGGCCTCGAAGGCTTACGCATCGTCGACGCCTCGATCATGCCGACCATCACGTCGGGGAATACCAACACGCCGACCGCGATGATCGCCGAGAAGGGCGCGACGATGATCCTGGAAGATGGCAAGTAGCGCCCTACCATGATTCAAGCGCACCGCTTTTCGATCGGCCCCGCTGATGCGCAGATCGCCATGCTGCGATGGGGCGAGAGCGGAAGAACGCCTGCGCTTCTGCTTCACGGCACCGGCTTCGTCGCCGACGTCTGGGACGAGGTCGCACGCGATCTCGCCGCGACCTACACGGTCTATGCGCTCGACCGCCGTGGCCATGGCGCGAGCCACAAGCCCGGGGCCTATCATTTTCTGGACTATGCCGAAGATGTCTGCCGGGTGATCGATGCGCTCGGACTGCGCAACGTCTACGGGATCGGCCACAGCGCAGGTGCGACCGATGTTCTGCTCGCGGCGAAACTCTTGCCCGGACGTTTCACACGCCTGTTCGTGATGGAGCCAACCGTCATGGATCCGCGCGCGGCGCGCTCCGGAGAATTGAGCGAAGACTCCTTGTCCCGCGTGCAGGGAACACTGCGCCGACGTGCCGAGTTCGACAGTGCCGACGCCGTCTTCGAGCGCTACCGCGCCGCGCCGGCGTTTGCGGACTGGACCGAGACTTCGCTTCGGGCCTATGTGCGCCATGGCTTCGCGCCGCTGGCGAACGGCCGGGTGCAGCTCTGCTGCACGCCCGAGATCGAGTCGGCGATCCTGCGTCCGATCTACCAGGCGATGGAGCAGGTCTACGTCGGCGATGCGCGCGGCAATCCGTTTACTTCGCTCTCCGCGATCGACTGCCCGGTGCGGGTCACGACCGCCGCGAAGTCGGGACCGATCTACAAGGAGATGGCCTCGCGCGCCGTGTCGCTGATTCCGCGCGTCAGCACGCTGACGTTCGACGGTGCAGGGCATTGTGTGGCGCAGGAAGCGCCGGCAGTCGTGGTGAAGGCCGTGCGCGAATTCGCGACATAGCGTCGTGCCTCGATCGAAACCACCTCACGAAATCGTCATCTCATCCGGGAATAAACCCGCCCCTCCCCCCATCACCTCCCCGAAGCCCAATTCCGGGCGAGAGGAGACGCGCGATGAGCGGACACGATCACGGGGACGACGGCTTAAGCCGCCGCAAGGTGCTGGAATGCAAATGACCTGGGCCGGCACCGGGGTGCTCTGGACCATCACGGGCGGCGTGCCGCACTCGCTCGGCATCATTGATTCCGCGCAAGCCGCGACCGTGGCCGCGCCCGGCATGACCTTCCTCCAGATCAGCGACAGCCATGTCGGCTTCGACAAGCCGGCCAATCCCAACGCACTCGGCACGCTGGAGGAAGCCATCAACAAGATCAACGCGATGCCGGTCAAGCCGTCCTTCATGATCCATACCGGCGACATTACTCATTTGTCGAAGGCCGCCGAATTCGACAACGCCGATCGCATCATCTCGCAGAGCAAGCTGGACGTGCACTACGTGCCCGGCGAGCATGACTTCCTCGACGAGGAGGTAAAGTTCTATCGCGAGCGCTACGGCCGCGGCACCAAGGGCGCGGGCTGGTATTCGTTCGACGCCGGCGGCGTGCACTTCATCGGCCTCGTCAACGTCGTCGATCTCAAGGCCGGCGGCCTTGGCAATCTCGGCGCCGAGCAGCTCGCCTGGCTCGAGGACGACCTGCGCGGCAAGTCGAAATCGACACCGATCGTGCTGTTTGCCCACATCCCGCTCTGGACCGTCTATCCGGAATGGGGCTGGGGCACGGAGGACGGCGGCCGCGCGCTGGAATACGTCAAGGGTTTCGGCTCCGTCACCGTGCTGAACGGCCACATCCATCAAGTGATGCAGAAGGTCGAGGGCAACGTCACCTTCCACACCGCGCGCTCGACTGCGTTCCCGCAGCCGGCGCCGGGGGCAGCTCCGTCACCCGGACCGATGAAGGTCGAGAACGCAAAGCTGCGCGCGATGCTCGGCGTTGCCAGCGTCAACTTCAAGCAGAACGAGCAGCGGCTCGCGATCATCGACACGCCGCTCCAGGGTTGAGCAGAGCTGAACGGAAGCTGACAATGAAGACACTCAATCGCCGCGACTTCGCTGTCGACCTCGGTCTCGCTTTGGCCGCGGCTATCCTCTTGCCCGCAACAACCGCCCGTGCCGACGACATGGAAGTGCATATCGACAATTTCGTTTTCCAGCCGGCCGAGCTCAAGATCAAGGTCGGCACCACGGTGACCTGGTCCAACCGGGACGACATCCCCCACACCGTGGTGTCGGCCGGCAAGTTCAGGTCCAAGACCCTGGACACCGACGACAAGTTCTCCTTCACCTTCACCAATGCGGGCGACTACAAATATTTTTGTTCGTTGCACCCGCACATGACGGGGATGATCAAGGTTGAGTAACATCTCGAACCAAGGCATCAACGTCTTGCCCGGCCGGTGGTCCCACGCCGGCCGGGCTCGTGTGCCCTCGGTCACACACGCCGACCAAACGAATGTGGACGAAACGAAGCAACGCGCAGAACAAGAGGCAAAGCGAGGAGCGATGCCCGCCAACGACGATTTGCAGAAGGCGCAGCGCTTCCGCGAGGCAGCGCTGCCTCATCTCGACGACGTCTACACACTCGCACGCTATCTGCTGCGCGACGCCTCCGATGGCCGAGGACGCGGTGCAGGAGTGCTATCTGCGCGCGCTGAAGCATTTCGACAGCTATCGCGGGCCGGCGATGAAGCCCTGGCTGTTTGCGATCCTGCGTAACGTCTGCAACGCCGAATATGGACGGCGCGCGCACAGGCACAGCGCGATCGAGGATACGCCCGGCGCCGCCGAGCAGACGCCGATCTGGCAAGAGACCGAGGCGAGCCCGGAGACGGAAGTGCTGCGCAGACGCGACGCCGGCGCGATCCGCAAGCTGATCGACGCCCTCGCCGAACCGTTCAAGGAAACCTTCGTGCTGCGCGAGATCAGCAACCTGTCCTATCGTGAAATCGCCGAGGCCGTCGGCGCACCCGTCGGCACCGTGATGTCCCGCCTCGCACGGGCCCGCGCCATGCTGCGCGCGGCCTGGATGGCGGAAGAGGAGCACTCGAAATGAACTGCGACGAAGCAAAAATGCTGCTTCACGCGCTGCTCGACAACGAGCTCGATGCGGGCCATGCACGCGAGGTCGAAGCCCATATCGCAAGCTGCCCGGCCTGCGCCGCCGAGCTTGCCTCACAACGGGAAATGCAGCGCGTGCTCGCCGACACCAATTTGCGCTACACCGCGCCGACGAGTTTGCGCATCCGGATCGAGGCTTCGCTGCCGCAGCCGCAGCGCCAACAACCGAGCCGCCGCTCCGTGCTGCGCGGCTTTGCAATGGGTTCGGCGGTCTCCGCGCTCGCCGCCTCCGGTGTCGTCGCCGTGGTGCTGCGCCAGGACGACCAGCAGCGCATCCTGTCGGAGGTCGTCTCCGCGCATCTGCGCTCGCTCCAGGCCGGCCACCTCATCGACGTGGTCTCGACCGACCAGCACACCGTGAAGCCGTGGTTCAACGGCAAGCTCGACGTCGCCCCGCCCGTGATCGACCTCACCGCGCAGGGTTTTACGCTGGTCGGCGGCAGGCTCGATTATATCGACGCACGTGCCATCGGCGCGGTCGTCTACAAGCGCCGGCAGCACGTGGTCAATTTGTTCGTGGCGCAGACCTCAAGCACCGAACATCGTCCGCCGAAGACCCAGACCATGCAGGGTTTCAACTGCCGCCGCTGGGGCGAGCGGGGCCTGAATTTCTGGGCCGTCAGCGATATCGGCGCCGACGAGCTCGCCGAGTTCGTCGACAAGTTCGAGGCGGCGATGAAGGCGAATGTGGAGGGGTAACCCTGGAGTCGTATCAGAAATTGATACAAATCCCTTGCGCATGTATCAACCAATGATACATTGCCGAGTGATCAGGACGTTTCGGGACAAAACGACTGAGGCGGTCTTTAACGGCGAAAGCCCTAAACGCTTTCCGGCCGACCTGGTGAAGGTTGCTCGCCGGAAATTGCGCTATCTTCACGCTGCGGGCGAACTCAGCGACTTGAGGGCACCACCCGGAAACCGCCTTGAGATCCTCACGGGCGATCGCAAGGGACAGCACTCGATCAGGATCAACGACCAGTTCCGAGTGTGCTTCGTGTGGACATCACAAGGTCCCGTTCAGGTCGAGATCGTGGATTATCACTAGGAGAATGCGACGATGGCCAAGAAACTCAAGCCCATGCATCCTGGTGAGGTTCTGCGGGAAGAATTTCTGAGCCCGCTGGACATGTCGGCAGGCGCGCTCGCCAAGACATGCGGCCTGCCGCGTACGCGTATTGAGCGGATTGCGAGTGAGCAGACCGGAATCACCGCTGACACCGCGCTTCGGCTTGCCAAAGCGCTCGGCACGACCGCTGAGCTATGGCTCAATCTCCAGAACGATTACGATATTCAGATCGCCAAACGCGATCTCGGCAAGGCTCTCGACCGCATCGAGACTGTGAACAAGCCCAAGGCGGCCTGAGGGATCAGGTTACGCCGACCGCCTCACAGCGTTGTCCACCAGCGTCTTGCCGAGCGACCAGATCGCGCCGGGGACCTTGTGGCTACCGGCAATGACGTCGTCGAAGGCGCGCTCGATCCAGCCGCAATCTTCCTCGGTGATGGTGAGCGGCGGCAGCAGCTTGATAGTGTGGCTGCCGTGGCCGGCGACCTGGGTCAGGATCTTGTGATCTTTGAAGAGCGGCACGGTGATGAGCTGGCAGAACAGGCCCTTGTTGGCGGCCTCCAGCACGTTCCACGAGGCTCGCAGCCGCAGCGATTTCGGCGGACCGAACTCGATGCCGATCATCAAGCCCTTGCCGCGCACTTCCTTCAACAGCTCGTAGCCGGGCACCATGCGCGTGAGCGCAAGGCGCAGCTCGGCACCGCGCTTGGCGGCGGACTCGATCAGCTTCTCGGACTCCATGACGTCGAGCGTGGCGATGCCGGCTGCCATCGCCAGGTCGTTCTTGGAGAAGGTGGAGCCGTGCACCACCGCGCGGTCCATCTGGTTGAAGATCTTGTCGAAGATGCTCTTGCGCGTCAGCACCGCGCCGACCGGCACGTGGCCGCCGGACAGCGACTTCGACAGCAGCACCATGTCGGGCTCGACGTTCCAGTGCTCGACCGCGAGGAAGCGGCCGGTGCGGCCCATGCCGGTCTGGATCTCGTCGGCGACGAACAGCGTGCCGTATTTCTTGCAGAGCGCAGCCGCACCCGGCAGGAACTCGTCGGTGGGCATGTTGACGCCCTTGCCCTGGATCGGCTCGACGACGAAGGCCGCCACCTCCCGCGAGGCCAGCGCCTTTTCGAGCGCGGCGAGATCGTTGAACGGGATCGAGGTGCAACCCGGCAGCAGCGGCTCGAAGCCGGTGCGGAAGTTCGAATCACCCGTCAATGACAGCGCGCCATAGGTCAGGCCGTGATAGGCATGGGCGCAATAGACGATGCCGGGCCGGCCGGTGGCGCAGCGAGCGAACTTGATCGCGGCTTCGACGCATTCGGCGCCGGAATTGGCGAAGAACGCCTTGTCGAGATAGGGCACGTACTTCAAAAGCCGCTCGGCGAGCACGCCGGCGAGCACCGAGACGTCGAACTGGACGAGGTTGGGCAGGTCGGCATCGAGCACGCTCTTGAGCGCCTCGCGCATGACAGGATGATTGCGCCCGATCGCAAACACGCCAAAGCCGGACAAAAGGTCGAGATAGCGCGCGCCGTCTCGGTCGTAGAGGTACTGCCCCTGCCCCTTCTGGAAGCCGACGTCATAGCCGATGGTCTTGAGCACCCGAACGAACTGCTCGTTCATATGCCGATTATGCAGGGCGCTGCGCTGGGCCTGACGGTCCGCGAATAGCTGAGACATGTCTGGATTTGGGCTGTGCATCCGTTACATACTTCGGTTGAGGGCCGTCTCGTCAACTGAAAACGGACCGTTGCCGAAAACGGTCTGTGCGGCCTTTTGCCCTTTTTCGGACCATCTTCGCAAGCACAGCTTTAGACCATGTTGCACTGCCAAGGAACTATCATGCGTTTAGCCCTTTACACCGGACTAATACTGGCTGGCGGTTTCACCTGCCTGACCCCGGCGCTCGCCGCCGATCCGACCGGCGACTGGCGGGTTGCCGACGCCGTGGCCAACATTCGTGTCGCCCAATGCAATGGCAGCATGTGGGGCGCGGTTTCCTGGGAAAAAGAGCCCGGCGGCCGCGATGAATACAATCCGGACGCGTCGAAAAAGACCAGGCCCACGCTGGGCATGGCGACCCTGATCGACATGAAGAAAAAGCCCGGCGCCGATCAGTGGGAGGGTCAGGTCTACAACGCCAAAGACGGCCAGCTCTACAGCGCGACCATCACGCCGGTTGGCACCGACCAGCTCGAGATCAAGGGCTGCGTGATGGGCTTCCTCTGCGGTGGCGAAACCTGGACCCGCGTTGGCCCGCCTATTCCCTTGAGCACCGCCAATGCCATGGCCAAGGGCGCGCCGAAGTCCACCGGCGCGGTGCCGAAGGCCCCGGGAACGACGGGCGCTACAGCGGCGCAGCCTGCGCCGGCAGCCCCGAAGGCCGCCGGCACTGCCAAACCTGGTCAGAAGGGCGCCGCCGACCCGGTCGGGCGACATCTGCCTACTCCCTGAGATTGCGGGGTTTGCCCATTAGCGCCGGCTGAAACAGCAGCACGGCGGCGAGCGTCGTCACCAGCGACAGCGCGAGCAACTTGCCCATGCTGGACGTTCCCGGATGGCTCGACAGCCACAGGCTGCCGAATGCCGTCGCCGTCGTCATCGCGCTGAAAAAGATCGCACGCGTCAGGCTGGTCTGGAGCAGGTTTGTCCTGCCCGAGCGCCAGGCCACGACATAGTAGATCTTGAAGGCCACGCCGACGCCGAGCAGCAGCGGGAACGCGACGATATTGGCGAAGTTGAGCGGCAAGCCGATCAGCACGCAGATCTCGAGCGTTACCGCGCCGGCAACCAGGAGCGGCACCAAGGTCATCAGCACATCCACGAACCGGCGCAGCGTGATCCACAGCAACAGGCCGATCACCAGCAGTGCGTAAATGCCGGCATGGATAAACGCCTTCACCACGGTGTCGCCGGATTTCAGGATCGAGACCGGGCCGCCGATCGCGGTCGGCTCGGCAACGAGCACGGCCGCCGCAAATTTGCGCAGCGTGTCGTTGTCGTTGGGATCGCCTTTGGGCAGCGCCTCGACGCGGATGATGCCGTCCTTGCTCTTCCAGGCGTTGATGAGGTCGGGTGGCAATGACTTCAGGGTGACCGGCTCGGCCTGCATCGCGTTCCGGAGTTGGTCGAACACGATCTTCATCGGCGCGACGAACACGTCCTGCGCCTTGTTCCGCGTGGCCTCGTCGCCATTGGCGAGCTTTTCCAGCGCGTCCGCAAGCCGGCGCGAGGCGACCGCACCCGGGCCCTTCGCATCGCCTGCGGTCCGGCGCAGATTGTCGACCGAGGATTTCAGCGAATCGACGTTCTCCTTGTCCGTCGGCGCCGCGTCGATCTGGTCAGGATTGAGCGCAGGGTTCAGCACCTTGGCGCCCTGTGCAAGCAGCTTCAGCTTCGGCGGCTGGTCCTCAGGGACGAAGCTGTTGAGGGACATCACCCGCAGCACTTCGGGCACCTTCTCCAGCTTCGCCTCCACCTGCTTTGCCTGCTCCTCCGACGTGGTCATCACGTTGATGGCATTGGCGCCGGTGTTGGGATCCTTGCGCAAATCGAGGAAGGTCGCGATCGATTCGGCCTTCGGATTGCGCAGGTTCATCGGGTTGAAGTCGAACTTCATGAAGTAGAGCAGCGGCAGGCCGGCGACCGCGAGAAAGATCGTACCACCGACGACCAGCACGCGGTGCTTCTCAAGGAAGTGATCGAGCGGCGCCAGGAAGGCGTAGCCGACCGGCTCCTTCTCGCCGGGCGGATTCAACAGCTTCAGCATCGCCGGGAGTACGGTGATGCTGGTGAGGAACGCGACCAGCATGCCGACGCCGGCGATCTGGCCGAGCTCCGAGATGCCCTTGTAGTCGGTCGGCATGAAGCAGAGGAAGCCGGCCGCGGTTGCCATCGCCGCCAGCGACAGCGGTATCGCCGAGCGCTTCGCGGCCAATACCAGCGCACCCGAAAGGTCGTTATGCTTATAGCGCTCGGAGCGATAGCGGACGCTGTACTGAATGCCGAAATCGACGCCGAGCCCGACGAACAGCACGGCGAACGCGATCGACAGCAAATTGAGCGAGCCCACCATCATCAGACCGGCGGCGGTTGTCAGCGCAAGACCGACGAAGAGATTGACGAACACCGCGAAGATGATCTTCGCCGAATGCAGCGCCAGCCACAGAATGAGCAGCACGACCAGAACCGTGCCGATGCCGTTGACGACAGCGCCTTCCTGGACGGTTGCATATTCCTCGTTGGCGATCGGGACCGGACCGGTCAGCCGCACGCGCGCCTGGTATTTGGTTGCAAACTCCAGATCGGCTGCGGCCTTGCGGATCGCGTCGGTGGCGCCCTTGCCGGGCTCCAGCGCGTTGTAGTCGAGGATCGGCTTGAACTCGATGAAGGCGCGCTTGTCCGAATCCGTCAGCGGTTCGTCACTGACGAGCTCTCGCCAGGAGAAGCTCGCACTGCCCTTGTTGAGCACGGTCTCAACCGTTTGTGCGATCTGGTTGAAGGGCCGTTCGGTGTTGTCGAGCTTCACTTGCCCGCGCTTGACGCCGGCAAGACCCGTCTCAAGCGCGCCGGTCAGGCCGCGGATCGAGGGATCGCCCGCCATGATCTCGATCAGGGGCGCGGCGGATTCGAACTGGCCGGTGACCTTGGCGACCTCCTCGGTCGGCAGGAACAACAGGCCGTTCTTCTCGAAGAACTCGCCGGTGCCGAGCTGTTGCATCGACTGGAAGTCGGTTTTGTCGTCCTTCAGCTTGGCATAGAGCGCGTCCGACGCCGCAGTCGCCATCTCCGGCGTTTTGGCTTCGACCACCGCCGTGATCGTCGCATCGCGGTCGAAAGCGCGATCGAATTGCTGGTCGCGTTGGCGCCAGTCAAGATTTTGGGCAATCAGCGAATTGATGTCGGTGTTGATGGCGAAGTGATGGACCGTGTAGTAGCCCGCCCCCACCGCCAGCAGGAGCCCGAGAACGACGACGATGGGGGCAAACCGGGTGCAGGCCCTGACGATGGCAACGACTACGCTTTGCAGCACTTCTTTTCTTTCTGCGTTAACAGCTTCCCGGAAACGCCCGCTGTTTATCGGAGTTCCCGGGCGAAACCTATTGCTGTTTTGAGTGGCTCTTCCCGCCAGAGGGTTCGAGCTGAACGGCGGGAAGCCGTGGCAAAATCATGCGGGGCGGTCGGTATAGCCGAGGAGTTGAGGCGGGAAAGTGACCGAGGGCCGCGCACCAATGTCGCCGTTTTGCCGATCGGAACGTTCTCTACTATAGTACCGCAAATGGATCCTGCAGGGGAACCAAAGTTCATGGGCCCCTTTCCTTGCTGCCGATTTTTTGACACAAAGTATTGCGCCTTCCATGTGTACCCGCGTGGGCGACGGCTGCGTTGCCGAAACCGATGGTGCGGATATTGCAGCTCGTTGGTATCCGGGTGCTCCGGGGACTCAAGATGCGGATCGGTGCAACTTGCGTGATGGACGTCCAATGGAAGTTTATCTGGCGCAATCGCGCGGTTTTTGCGCGGGCGTAGTGGGTGCAATGGGGAGATTGAAGAACAAAGCCGAAACCACGGTGTCCAAGGACATTACCTGGGCACTTCAGGCCCGCTTTACAGATATTCAAGGCCCGGACATCCGGGATATCTGCTATGCGACACAGAACCGCCAATCTGCGGTAAGGAACTGGAGCAAGCTGGTCGATGTGATCTTGGTGGTGGGCGCTGCCAATAGCTCGAACCGGCTCCGCGAAATCGGCACTGAGGCCGGCGTCGCGAGTTATATGATTGCCGACGGCAGCGCGCTCGATCCGGAGTGGTTGAAAGATGCCAGGACCGTCGGCGCCACGGCCGGCGCTTCGGCGTCCGGGGTACTCGTGGATGACGTGATCGAAGCGATGCGGCGGATCGGACCGGGACAGGTCTCGGTGCTGCCGGGCCGCGAGGAGAACATCGAATTCCGGCTTCCGGCCCAACTGGCTGCGAGCTGACCCACCCGAATTTCAAGCCCAGAAAGAAACTCGTAATGGCTATCCCCTTCTTCAAGGAAATGCGTATCGGCGGCTATTTGATCAAGCAGAAGCTGCTTGGCCGCAAGCGCTATCCGCTCGTGCTGATGCTGGAGCCGCTGTTTCGCTGCAACCTCGCCTGCGTCGGCTGCGGCAAGATCGACTATCCGGACGCGATCCTCAACCGCCGCATGAGCGCGCAGGAGTGCTGGGACGCAGCCGACGAATGCGGCGCGCCGATGGTCGCCATTCCCGGCGGCGAGCCGCTGATCCACAAGGAGATCGGCGAGATCGTGCGCGGCCTCGTCGCGCGCAAGAAGTTCGTCTCGCTCTGCACCAACGCGCTGCTGCTCGAGAAGAAGCTCGATCTGTTCGAGCCCTCGCCCTATCTGTTCTTCTCGGTGCATCTCGACGGCCTGAAGGAGCACCACGACAAGGCGGTGTCGCAGAAGGGCGTGTTCGATCGCGCCGTCTCCGCGATCAAGGCGGCCAAGGCCCGCGGCTTCACCGTCAACGTCAACGCCACCATCTTCGACGGCCATCCGGCCGAGGAGATTGCAAAATTCCTCGACCTCACCGTCGAGCTCGGTGTCGGCGTCTCGATGTCGCCGGGCTATGCCTATGAGCGTGCGCCCGACCAGGAGCACTTCCTCAACCGCACCAAGACCAAGAAGCTGTTCCGCGACGTCTTTGCGATGGGCAAGGGCAAGAAGTGGAATTTCATGCATTCCGGCCTGTTCCTCGACTTCCTCGCCGGCAACCAGGAATACGAGTGCACGCCGTGGGGCATGCCCGCGCGCAACATCTTCGGCTGGCAGAAGCCCTGCTATTTGCTCGGTGAAGGCTACGCGAAGACCTTCAAGGAGCTGATGGACACCACCGATTGGGAGACCTACGGCACCGGCAAGTACGAGAAGTGCGCCGACTGTATGGCCCATTGCGGCTACGAGCCGACGGCGGCGACCGCAGCCATCAGCCACCCGCTGAAGGCGATGTGGGTGTCGCTGCGCGGTGTCAGGACCACGGGTCCGATGGCGCCCGAGATCGACATGACCAAGCAGCGCCCGGCGCAGTACATCTTCTCGGCGGAAGTGCAGAAGCGCCTGTCGGAGATTCGCAAGGACGAGGCCGCCGCTGCCCAGGAGAAGGCAGCGCGGAAGGCTTCCACTGCCGCGTAAGCACGCGAGTCGGCCTTGTAGCCCGATCAAAAAACAAAGGCCCGGTCGCCAATGGCGAACCGGGCCTTTTCTTTTGTCGGATCGGAAAAGCGCTCAGGCCGCCTCGGAGACCAGAGCCTCGCTCTCGACGAGCTCGGTGCCGATCAGGAAGTCGCGGCAGCCGCGCAAGCTGCGCAGCGCGCGGTTGAAATCGAGGCCGGTCGAGACCAGTCCATGCAGCGCGGTCGGGTTGCGCGCGATGCCACGCAGCACGGCCAGCACGTCGATCTGGCCATTCGGCTTGATGGCGGCACGGGCGAGCGCCGGCAGCGCGCGATGGGCGGGATCGCTGATGACGCGGACCGCGGCGAACGGCAAGCCGGCTTCGGCGGCGTAGGCGGCCGCGATGTGGCTTTCCATGTCGACGGCGGCCGCTCCCGTCTCCGAATGCAGCGCCGCCTTGCAGG
The DNA here is from genome assembly GCF_054056555.1 of Bradyrhizobium sp. LM2.9. Classification (NCBI taxonomy): domain Bacteria; kingdom Pseudomonadati; phylum Pseudomonadota; class Alphaproteobacteria; order Hyphomicrobiales; family Nitrobacteraceae; genus Bradyrhizobium; species Bradyrhizobium sp. LM2.9. The sequence continues at coordinate 821,292 of NZ_JBSRYJ010000002.1, read as the reverse complement.
ACCGCCCCGTGACCACTTCCTCGGCACCGGCGAGGCTGCCGCGCACCACGCGGCGGCGTCCCGACGTCAGGCGGTCGATGAGGTCGTCGCCGAGCGACAGCCCGGCGGCCCAGCGGGTGTCGCCGGCGAGCACTTCGGTCGCCAGCACGACGTCGCCGGAGCGCAGCGTCGGGTCGAGGCCGCCGGCCACGCCAAAGGAGATCACGCCGCGAATCGTCTCAGGATCCAGCACCGTCAGCAGCGCCCGCAACTGGGTCGGGCTGCTCGACGAACAGATGACCGCCATTCCGGGCCCGGCCGCGATGCGGGCCTCCTGAACCAGTCCGGTCACGATCAATATCGGCCGCGGATCAATGGCATTGCCCGCGGTAAAGTAGTCCCCCGTCCCCAAAGTCACATTCCGACCCCTACCACCCTGCTGTTGGTGTCCCTCAAGTTCCGATACCGGGCCAGCGCCCACAGCGGGAAGAACTTCGGGTAACCATGGTACCGCAGATAGAACACGCGGGGGAAGCCTGTGGCGGTGTACCGCTGCTCGTCCCACAGTCCTTTTTTGTTCTGTGTTGTAATCAGGTACTCCACCCCGCGGGCGACGGCCGGGTGATCGACCTCGCCGGCAGCCATAAGGGCAAGCAAGGCCCATGCCGTTTGCGAGGCGGTCGAGCGGGCTGCCTCCCAGCCGGCGTAGTCCAGGCGGTAGCTGACGGCGTCCTCGCCCCAGCCCCCGTCCTGGTTCTGGATCGAGGCCAGCCAGGCGGCCGCCTTGCGCATCATCGGGTCGTCGTGACGGACGCCAGCCATGTTGAGGGCGCACAGCACCGACCAGGTTCCGTAGATGAAGTTCATGCCCCAGCGGCCATACCAGGACCCTTCCGGGTGCTGGGTCTTGCGGAGGTAGGCGATCCCGTCGGCGACGTGCTTGCTGGTCTTCGCGGTCTCGCCGAGCTGGGTCAGCATCGAGATGCAGCGCGCGGTGACGTCCTCGGTCGGCGGATCGAGCAACGCGCCATGGTCGGAAAACGGGATGTTGTTCAGATAATATTCGAGGTTGTTGACGTCGAAGGCAGCCCAGCCGCCGTCGTCGCTCTGCATGCCCTCAATCCACTCCCGGGCACGGTCGATCGCGGAATCATAACCGGCCGCATTGTGCTCACGGCGCATGCGGTCCATCGACATCACGACCACCGCGGTGTCGTCGAGATCGGGATAATGGGCATTGTTGTACTGAAAGGCCCAGCCGCCCGGACGCACATTGGGTCGCTTCACCGCCCAGTCGCCCTTCACCGCGAGCTCCTGCTTCGGGATCAGCCAGTCGAGGCCCCGCTTAGCGGCAGGCACCGCCTTGTCACCGCCGGCTTCCAGCAGCGCGTGCGCGGTCAGCGTCGTGTCCCACACCGGTGAGACGCAGGGCTGGCAATAAGCCTCGTCGTCCTTGATCACGAGCAGCTTGTCGATACCCCGGCGCGTGATCGCACGCGGCGGAAAATTCTCGTCCTTGCCGAGCGCGTCGTACATCATGACGATGTTGGCCATCGGCGGATAGATCGCGCCCATGCCGTCCTCGCCGTTGAGCCGATCCTCGGTGAAGGCGAGCGCCGCGTCGATGGCACGCTTGCGCAGGCTCTTGGGAAACATCGGCTCGACCACACGCAGGATGTGGTCGAGCGCGCGGAACAGCGCGAACCAGGCCAGGCTCTGGTGCGGCGCCTTGGCAGTCATGCCGATCGAGCGCGGATCCTGGAGGAATAGCTCGTCGATGCCGACAGCCTTCGGATTCCTCGCGCGCGGCTTGAGCGCTGCGAGCACCATCAACGGCACCATGGTGGTGCGGGCCCAGTAGGAGATCTTGTTGAGATGGAACGGCGACCAGAACGGCAGCAGCACGATTTCGATCGGCAGCACCGGCACGGCGCGCCAGGTCACGATGCCGTACATCGCAAGCAAGAAGCGCGTGAAGACATTGCTGTTGATCGCGCCGCCGCGGGCGTGGATTGCCTCGCGCGCACGCACCATGTGCGGGCTGTCAGTGGAATCGCCGATCATCTTCAGCGCAAAATAGGCCTTCACGCTGGCACTCATGTCGAACTCGCCGTCATGCACCAGCGGCCAGCCGCCATGAGCCCCCTGAACGCGGCGAAGATAATTGGCGATCTTGGCCTCGAGCACGGCATCGACCGGCTCGGCAAGATAATGACGAAGCAGGACGTATTCGGCCGGAATGGTGCAATCGGCCTCGAGCTCGAACACCCAATGGCCGTCGGATTGCTGGAAGCCGAGGACGCCTTCGATGGCCGACGCAATGCTCGAGTCCAGGTTCCTGGATTCCAGGTTCCTGGATTCCAGGTTCATAGATTCTCGGGCTTCGCGGTTGGTCGCGTTGACGGACTCCATCTCGCTCGATTGCTCCGTTAGTCGATTGAAATTGACCGAAATTGACCGGGCACAAATGCCCGTCAGGGCCGCCTGTCAGTATCCCTTGGCGGCCAGAACCAGATCGGCGGCGCGATCGCCGGATCGGACCGATCCCTCGATGGTTGCAGGCAATCCCGTAGCAGTCCAATCGCCTGCAAGAAACAGGTTTTTGAACGCAGTGACCGGCCCCGGGCGCAGGGCATTCTGCGCCGGCGTCGCCGCAAATGTGGCACGGCGCTCGCGCACGATCTGCCAGGGGGGCAGCTCGCCGGAAACACCACCGGCCTTGCAGACATCGTTCCAGATCACCTGCGCGAGTTCCTCGCGCGGCATGTCGACCAAGCGGTCGCCGTTGCTGATGGTGACCGAAAGCCGGTTCGGGAACGCAAAACAGCCACTCCACGACGCCGCCGATCACGCCGAGGATCGGAGCTGATCCCGCTGGCGGCTCAACGCGGAAATGCGCATTCACGATGGCGCGGAATTCGGTCGGCGTCTTCAAGCCGGGCAGCAGGTTGGAGGCGGCGCGCGGCGGCACCGCCATCACGACGACGTCGCCAGCGCCGATCTGGATCAGATCCTCGCCGCCGAAATTCAGCGCGCCGACCTTGCCGTCATTGGTCGCGAAGGAACGCAGTTCGTGGCCGAGTTGAACGGAGTGCCCGCGCTCGGTCAGGAATTTCACGGCGGGCTCGATCAGAACGTCACTGAGTCCGTCGCGCGCGATCAGGGGGCGGCAGGCCTGCCCGCCGGCGAGCAGCGTCTCGCGCACGATCGCGCCGGCAAGCCCCGCCGAGCCTTCGGGAGGATCGACGTTGAGCGCTGCGAGCAGCAGCGGCTGCACCAGGCGCTGATAGAGCACGCCCTCGCAGGGAATGGATTTGCCGACCAGCGTCTGTTCCGACGCCCAGATCAGCGGCGCCAGCTTCAGATAATCGGTGAGCCCGGTGTCGGGAACGCGGCGACTCTCGTCGAGCACCCAGGTCGGCAGCCGACCGTCGCCGAGATCGATCTGCCAGCGCTGCCCGGTCGCGATATCGACGAAGGGAAACTGCGCGCGCTCCGGTCCGACCAGGCCCGCCTCGGTGCCGATCGATCGCGCATAGGCGCGCGCATGGCTGTTGCCCGACAGCAGCAGATGATTGCCATTGTCGATGGTGAGATTGGTGGCGCCGTCGAAATACGAACGGCAGCGGCCGCCGGCGTGGTGCGTCGCCTCGTGCACGGCGACCTTGAAGCCGGCATTGGCGAGCCGCACGGCAGCGGAAAGGCCGGAAATTCCGGCGCCGATGATATGAGCTGTTTTTTGCATCAGATGAGAGCGTAACGGAGCAGGATCAAGATGCGCGTGACTTTCGACACACGCACCGGCTCTCGCGGCGCGTCGAAACCGCGCGCGATCAGGAGATCCAGAATGGCATGGTAGTATTTCGACATCATCCGCGGCGCGCGCACCGCGCGGCGGCGGTTGCGGTTCATGATCTCGTCCGACTTTTCGAAATACACCTTGGCGCGCTGCGCCAGCGGCAGGCAGACCTTCGGCAGCGCGCGCTCGAGGATCACGCGGTCCGGATCGTTGGAGGTGATGCCGGCATGCAGCAGCGCCTCGCGCGGCAGATAGAGCCGGCCGAGACCCGCGTCCTCGTCAATGTCGCGCAGGATATTGGTGAGCTGGAGCGCCCGGCCAAGATGATGGGCGAGCTCGACGCCGTCTTCTTCCGGCAGGCCGAACACCCGGACCGACAGCCGCCCCACGGCGCTCGCGACGCGATCGCAATAGAGATCCAGCGTCGCCATGTCGGGCGCGCGGATGTCCTGCGGCACGTCCATCTCCATGCCGTCGATGATGGCGAGGAAATCCTCGCGCTTGAGGCCGAAGGTCTTCACCGAGCCGACGTAGTCCTTCAGCCGCGGCGGCGGGTTGCCCTGGTAGAGCGCATCGATGTCGTTGCGCCACGCCTGAAGTGCGGCGAGCCGCTCGTCGCGCGGGCCATCGGAATCGGCGATGTCGTCGACCTGACGGCAGAAGCTGTAGATCTGGAACATCGCTTCGCGCTGGTCGTGCGGCAGGATGCGCATCGCGGCGTAAAACGAACTGCCGGATGCGGTCGAGCCATAATTGGCGCCGGGCGAGGTCGCCTCAAGCGTCATGTGCAGTCCCCGGTCTGGAAATGGCCTTGCGTCCGATCACGCGGCGGCCGACTTCGCCGATCATGCCGGCGAGGCTGAAGGTGAGGAGTTCGAACTTGTTCAGGTGCACGCGCTCGCGCAGGGGATCGCGCACCTTCAACAGGCGCACGATGCGGTCGGCATAGGCCTGGATCACCGAGACTTCGACGCCGAGGCGGAAGTCCCTGATCTCCGCGCTGAGCGACCTGCCCTCGTTGAGCAGCGCTTCGTTGCGCACGGCAAGCGCCTGAAGGCAGGCCAGCATCGCCGGCGGCGACTGCGTCAGCCCGAGCTGCTCGACCGAGGCGCCGCTTGCGGCCAGCGCATCGCGCGGCAGATAGACGCGATTGAGCTCGCGGAAATCCTTGCCGCAATCCTGAAGGTGGTTGTTGATCTGCAGCGCCGCGCAGAGCGCATCCGACGCGGCCCAGGTCGACGTGCTCTCGCCATGAACGTCGAGCATGAAGCGGCCGACCGGCATTGCCGAGTAGCGGCAATAGTGGATGACCTCGTCCCAGTTCTCGTAGCGTAGCTTGGTCACGTCCATACGGAACGCGATGAGCACGTCGAGTGCGTGGCGCGGCGCCATGCCGCGTTCGGCCAGTGCGCGCCGCAAGCTAACGGCCTCGGCCTGGGTGTCGCCCGTGCCGAGCAATTCCGCCTCGAGCAGGTCGAGATAAGCGAGCTTCTCATCGCCCGGCAGCGTGGCGTGGTCGGCAATGTCGTCGGCGGTGCGGACGAAATTGTAATACGCCAGGATCAAGGCGCGATGACGCGGATGAATGATCCAGGACGCGACGGGAAAATTCTCGTCGCGCTCACCCTTGCCGGATCGCAATTCGCTCGCAGAGGTCATCGAGGGCTGGTCTACAATCGTTTGGACAGGAAGGGCTTTTTCGCTCGCGCGGGCTCATGCCGGCGATGCCGCCGCGGCCCCCATATAGGGGAATACGGCCGCAAAACCAATCCTGTCTCTCGATGGCTGCCCTTCCGGGTCCGGCTCGAAAAGGCGACCCCGGGGCCGCCCTTGTGGGCCAGTGGCCGAGCTTACTGGTTGTGGTTCTTCAGGACCTGGTCGCAGGCCTGCGAAATCTTGGCCCGGTTTTCCTTGAGGCAGGCCAGAATGGTGAAATCGCCCTGATCGATGACCGGCCGGCAGAGCTTCTGCACATCGCGCGAGCAGGCCTTCTGCTCGGAGTCCGTGCCGCGCCCTTGCTGGGCGAACGCTGCGGTCGAGAGGGAGGCCGACAGCAAGGTGAGAGCGACGAGAAGCTTACGCATTGTATTCCTTCATTCTGACGGCAGAATCGCGCCGATCCCGGACCACACAGGGGGACGACCGGAAACGGATTGTTCTGATGGCAAGTTGCCGCGGAAAGTGCGGCCTCGGAGAAGGCACAAGCACTGGTAAATGCGGCCAAATTGGCGCCAGATCCACCAAATCAGGTCTTCCCTGCACCTTCTCTGGCAAATGTAAGAGATTGATACTACGTCATAATTCACGCACGCCGCGTTTTGCTGCGCACCTGTTGCAGAGCTGCATCTCTCGCCCCCGCCTTGGGCGCCAGAAACATGCCGAAACACCGTAAATCGCGAGGTCGGAGCATGGCGCGAGGCGTCATGAACCGCCATCTCTGGCAGTCAGGCATTGAACCTGACACTGGCTCGGAACACTAAACTTTCGATGTGGCGAGACGTTCTTGGTGATAAGCGGACGTCCTTCTAAAACGGGATATTTTGAGATGAAATTCTTTGGGCGATCTGGACAGGCAATCAAGGCGGCTGGCATCGGGGCTGCGCTGCTCTTCTCAGTTTCGGCAAGCCAGGCTCAGTCGTCCGGACCGTTTGCAGGCTTCGAAGGCGCGTGGACCGGCACCGGCACGGTGTCGCTGTCCGACGGCTCCACCGAGCGCATCCGCTGCAAGGCGGACTACAAGGTCGCCGGTACCGGTCTCAGCCTCAAGCAGGCGTTGCACTGTGCGTCCGACAGTTACAAGTTCGACCTCACCAGCGACGTGACGAGCCAGGGCGAGCGCATCTCCGGCAATTGGAGCGAGGCCAACCGCAACATCTTCGGCAATTTGCAGGGCACCGCCGGCGGCGGCCAGATCGAGGTGTTCGTCGAGGCCAACGGCTTCGCCGCCAATTTGTCGCTGCGCACCAATGGCACCAAGCAGACGGTGCAGATCTCCTCCAAGGGCGAGATCCGCGGCGTCAACATCACGATGACGAAGGGCTGATAGCCTTCACGCTTCCCAGACTTCAGATCAAAACAAACCCCTGGCTTTCGCCAGGGGTTTTTCTTTTATCAGAATATGGTCGACCGTTCGTCGCGATCGATTCAGATCGCGCGCTTGTCCGCGCCCTGAAGCTTGGCGTGCAGATTGATCAGCCACATCGCCGTCGGCCGCAGGATGAAGAGATCGGCGACGAGGGCCATGACCATCGAGAAGGCGCTGAGCCAGCCGAACAGCCGCAGCGACGGCAGGTCCGAGAACACGGTGACGACGAGGCCGCAGGCCAGCACCAGCGTCGTCAAGATCAGCGCCGGGCCGACCAGCACGGTCGCGCGCTCCACCGCGAGCGCCGAACCGACGCCCGGCTTGCTCTCGAGCCTGAGGCGGTTGAGGAAGTGGATGGTTGCGCTCAGCCCCAGGCCGAACGAGACGGTCAGCGCCACGACACTGGCGAATTGCAGGCCCTCGTCCATTGCCCACAGCACCGTTCCCGACATCACCACCGGGAAGATGCCCGGCAGGATGCAGGCGAACATCACGACCCAGGAGCGGAAGGCGAGGCCGATGAAGATCGCGACCAGCGCGAATTCGACGGTGAGCCCGCGATTCAGCTTCTCGATCATGCCGGCCGAGTTGCGCGCCGCGATCGCGGCAAGACCCGTCACCGCCACCTCGTAGCCGGGGTGCTTCTTGCGAACGGCGTCGAGCTCGGAATCCAGCTTGTCGACAATCGGCAGGAGCTGGCTGGAATCCTTGTCCGGCACGCGGCCGGCCACCAAGACCGCATCCTGTTGGGCATCGATGAAACGCCGCACCAGATGCTCAGGAATGACGCTGACATATTCCTTCAGCGTCGCGACGTCGGCGGTGCCGGCCTTGTCCGCAAGCCAGCGGCGCAGAGTCTCGACCGACCAGACGTTGCCGACACCAGCCGCCTTCTCCACGGTCGCGTGCACGTCCGCGATTGTTTGCAGCGTCTCCGGCGAATAGAGCGTTTCATCCTTGGGGAACTTGATCAGCACGTTGATCGGGTTGGCGCCGGTGAGCTTGGCATCGAGCCGGTCGCTGGCGGCGACGGCCTGGCGCTTGTCCGGCACCTGGTCGGCGAGCCGGTAGCGCGGCTCCAGATTGGCGTAGATGACGCCGAGGCCGGCGACGAACACCACCGCGATCAGACTGAACAGGCCGGGGCGGCCCACCATGCGCACCGCGATCCAGTAGCAGAAATTGCGCAGCGCCTGCACGCCCGCATCGGCACTCTGGAATTTGGTCGCGAACGTCTGCTCGTTGCGCACCAGCAGTACGCCGAACACCGGCACCAGTGACAGCACCGCGACCAGAGCGATCATGGTTGCGGCGAGACCCGCCTCGCCGAATTTGCGGATCAGGTCGGAGTCGGAGAACTGGAGCGCAATGAACGAAATACCGGCGGTGCCGTGCGTCAGCACGCAGGCCGGCCCCACCACCAGCACCGCGTTCTTGAACGCGGTATACTTGTCCTGACCTGCGATCAGCCGGTCGCGCGCGGCGAAGGTGAGCTGCATCGAATCGGAGAAGCTGATGACCATGATGAGCGGCGTCATCACGTTCAGGAACATGTTGAGATTGAAATTGGCCCAGCCGAGCGCGCCGAGCGCCAGCAGGATCGCGATCATCGGCGGGAACGCCGCCGCCACCATGAACGAAACCTTGCGGAAGAAGATGATGGCGATGACGCAGCCCGCGAGAATGCCCAGGATGTTGTAGGTGAGTCCGTCGCGCTCGACCGCGTTGCGGATCTCGAGCTGCATGACCGGCACGCCGGAGAGCTGCACGTTGAGCCCGGTATCGCTGAGGTCTTCCTTCATCAGTGCGCGGATGTCGGCGACGGTCTTGGTCAGCTTGTTGGAGGCGACCACCTCAGGATCGAGCGAAAGCACGATCAGCGCCAGCGTGCCGTCCTCCGACAACAGCTTGCCGCGAATGATCTCGTTGTTTTTGACGGTCTCGATGAACTTGTCATAGGCCTCGCCCTCGGGCAGGTCGGCCGGGAACAGCGCGGCCGGCAGCTTGCCCGGCGCCGGCGCCTGACGCGCGGAGAACAGCGAGACCAGGCCGCGCGTGCCCTCGACCAATTGCATGTCGGTGACGAAGTCGCGCAGCTTCTCGAGGTTTTTCCGCGCCAGCAGGGTCTTGCCCTCGACCACGACGAGGACGTCGAACTCCTCGGCCGGGAACTTCTTGGTCACCTCTTCATACTGGTGGAATTCGCGGGAATTGGAGCGGAAGAGCTGCGACAGCGAATCGTCGATCTTGATCCGGTGAATGCCGAACACGGCGCCGACGATAAGCACGAGCAGGACGATGCAGGAAACGATCGGTGCCCGGACGGCGATCAGCCCAATGCGCTCAAGCCCGAAGGCGATCGAGGACGCAGGTCCCTGCTCGACCTTCTCGACATGAACCTCATTCTCACGGTGCTTTTCGAGCATGCCTTGTCCAGTTCCTAAATCGGCTCGGTCTGTGAGCTTGTTGCGCCCCGCGAACGGCCTAAAAATGCCATACCAATGGGAGGCTTGCCTTTGAAAATGCGCGGAAAATCGCCGCGAGGGGTTTAGCAGGACAATCACCCCTCTCGCAAGCAGGCGAAGTGTGGCCAAATCGATCAAGATGTGGCGATTTTGCCGTAATGCCCGTCATAAGGGCAAAGCCATGCCAATTCGACGCGGCGCGCGGTCCGCGCTCTCGTCTTTCAGCGCCACGCCGGTGACCTCCCGGGCCAGCCCTTCGCGGACCAGCCAGGCGATCTTGAAAGCAGCCTCGTCATAGCTCAAACCGGCCTTGTGGATGTTCGACACGCAATTGCGCTCGGCATCGGTGCGGCCCGGCTTCGGTGCGAAAGTCAGATAGGCGCCGAGGCTGTCGGGCGCCGACAGGCCCGGCCTCTCGCCGATCAGCGTCAGGACCATGCGCGCACCGAGAATGGCACCGATCTCGTCGCCGAGCGCGACGCGCACGCCTGAGGCGACGACGACATGGCCGATCGCGACATCATCGTCGGCTGCGAGCAGCCGCATCAGACACGTCATCAGCGCGGCCGCATGGGCGTGGACCGCTGCCGCCGACAGGCCGTCGCCGATCACGACCGCGAGTGGGCACGGCCCCGAGGCACTTCGCGTCAGAGCCTCGACTGATCCGGCATCGAGCTGCCTGCCCAGATCGGGACGCCGCAAATAGTCCCTGCGGTCGACCGCCCGGCTCCGTGCCTCGGTGGCGACGAGGCCAAGCGCGCGGAGATCGGCGACCAGTCGCGGCGCGTCGAAAGCGGCATGCACGGCGTCGCGGGCACGGGCATGGTCCAGCGTGAAGTCGAGCAGCGCGCGCGTCGGCACGCTCGCGCCGCTGCGCCCGAGCGCGACGCGCGCAGGCGTGAGCGACCGCAGATCGAGGGTCGGGCGGCGCGGAACGGCCGGGTCAGACATGTTGCGTCATTCGGCGGGAACGGAAGCCTCGCGCAGCCGCAGCGAATAGTTCGACGCATTCGTCTCGCCGCTTGATGCTTCACGCGCAAAGGTGATGAGATGGTGCGCAATCAGGGTGCAGCCGATCAGGCCTTCGAGATCGCCGCGCTTGATGCGCCCCAGCGCGAACTTCCAGAACACGCGCTTGTAGTCGCCGAGCACGCCGACCTTCCAGAAAATATTTCGCAGCATGACGAGGCCGCGCCTGATGTTGGGCCAGGTCTTCATCTCGTCCGGCTTCGGCATCTTCAGGCGGTGCACGTAAACGTGGTCGCATTGATATTGGAAGCGCGCGTAGACCTTCTCGGGCTCGTAGGCGACGGCCATGGCGTGCTTCCAGGATGCGACGACGTCGTCATAGGGCAACAGGAAGTTGACATTGGAATCGCGGCCGTCGTCCTCGACCAGGCGTCCCTCGCGCTCCAGGCGGTCCCACAGCGGCGTCTTCGGCAGCGCCTGAAGCAGATTGATGGTGAGAAGCGGAATCCGGGACTCCTTGACGAAGTCGAGCAGCACCTCGGACGTGTTCGGCTTGTCAGTGTCGAGCCCCATGATGATGCCGGACACGACCTCCATGCCGTAGGAGTTGATGGTCTGCACGCCCTCGAGGATCGGGACCATCATGTTGTGGTCCTTGTGCATCGCCTTCAGCGCATCGGGGTCGGGCGTCTCGATGCCGCAGAAGATGGTGACGAAATAGGCCTCGCGCATCTTCTCGAGGATTTCGGGCCGCTTGGCGATATTGAGCGTCGCCTCGCAGGCGAGCCGCACCACGTAGCCGGTCCTCTTCTGCCATTCGATCAGGTGCGGCAAGAGGTCCAGCGCCGCCTTGCGGTTGCCGATGAAATTGTCGTCGACGAAATAGATCGTGTCGGTCATGCCGCATTCGCGCAGTCGGTCGAGCTCGGCGATGATCTGCTCGGGCGATTTGAGGCGCGGGTTGCGGCCGTAGAGTCCGGGGATGTCGCAGAATTCGCACTGATAGGGACAGCCGCTGGAATACTGGATGCTGCCGAGGAAGTATTTCTTCACGTCGGCGAGCTCGTAGGCCGGGATCGGAAACTCCGTCATCGGCACACGGTCCTTGGTGGTCAGCACCACCTGGGCCTCGGGACGCGAGATGTCGCGCGACAGGATCTCGAACAGCTGGTTGGTGGCGTCGCCGAGTTCGCCGACATGGAGATAGTCGAACGACGGATAATAGTCCGGACAGGCGCTGACCGAGGGACCGCCGAGCGCGACCGGCAGATCGAATTCATGGGCGCGCCGGCAGATATCGTTCATGTGCTGGCGCTGGATGTGCATGCCGCTGACGAAGACCGCCTCCGCCCATTCGAACTCCTCCTTCGTCGTGCGGCGAAGGTTCTCGTCGACGAATTTGACCTGCCATTCCCTGGGTAGATAGGCCGCGAGCAGCAAAAGCCCCTGCGGCGGCATGAAGGCGCGGACGCCATCGGTCAGGGGATAGGAATGCTCGAACGTTCCGAACGACGATGTGTATCGCGGAAACACGCAGAGAATCCGCCGGGAGGTACCGTTACTTTCAGCTCGCATCAAAGCTCCCCCGCCACGCTCGACATAGCTGCGGAAATTGCCAGCCCGACGTATAGCGTAATGCTGTCGCCGGAATTTCTCAATATTGTGGCATGAGCATAATTCCCGGAGGGACCAATGGTTTCCTCAAGCCGCCGGGTGCTTCCGCCGCGTCACGCGATCAGCCGGGAGGCAAAATCGGGCAGCAGGCCAGCATCGCCGGCAAGCCGGAAGTCAGCGCCCACAATGCCCGACTGCGCCAGCCAGTCGTCGAATTCCGGCGCACGACGCAGTCCGAAGACGTCGCGGACGTAGAGCGCGTCGTGAAAAGACGTGGACTGATAGTTCAGCATGACGTCATCGGCGCCGGGGACGCCCATGATGAAGGTGACGCCGGCGGCCGCGAGCAGCGTCAGCAGATTGTCCATGTCGTCCTGGTCCGCCTCGGCATGGTTAGTGTAGCAGATGTCGATCCCCAGCGGCAGGCCGAGCAGCTTGCCGCAAAAGTGATCCTCCAGCCCCGCCCGGATGATTTCCTTGCCGTCGTAGAGATATTCCGGGCCGATGAAGCCGACCACGCTGTTGACCAGGAGGGGCGCAAAGGCGCGGGCGACCGCATAGGCGCGGGCCTCGCAGGTCTGCTGGTCGACGCCGTGATGGGCATTGGCCGACAGCGCCGAGCCCTGCCCGGTCTCGAAATACATCACGTTCTGCCCGACCGTGCCGCGCTTCTGCGACAGCCCGGCGTCCTGCGCCTCCTTCAGCAGCGCGAGGTCGACACCAAAACTGCGGTTGGCAGCTTCGGTGCCGGCGACCGACTGGAAGACGAGGTCGACCGGCACACCCTGCCCGATCAGCGATAGCGTCGTGGTGACATGGGTCAGCACACAAGCCTGGGTCGGGATTTTCAGCCGCGCGATGATCTCGTCGAGCAGCCGCAGCAATTGGCCGATCACAGCCGGGTCGTCGCTCGCCGGGTTGATGCCGATGCAGGCATCGCCGGCGCCGAGCAGGATGCCGTCGAGGATCGAGGCGGTGATGCCCCTGGCGTCGTCAAAGGGATGGTTGGGCTGGAGCCGGGTGCTCATCCGGCCCCTCAGGCCGATGGTGTTGCGGAAAGCGGTGGTGACCTCGCATTTCCGCGCCGCCAGGATCAGATCCTGGTTGCGCATCAGCTTTGAGACCGCGGCCGCCATCTCCGGCGTGATACCGGGCGCCAGCTTGCGCAGGATTTCCGGCGTGGCGGCATCCGACAACAGCCAGTCGCGGAAGGCGCCGACGGTCAACGAGGCCACCGGCGCGAAGGCCCTGGCGTCGTGGCTGTCGATGACGAGGCGGGTGACCTCGTCGGCTTCATAGGGGATGACGGCTTCCTGCAAGAACTGCCCGAGCAGGACGTCGGCGAGCGCCATCCGCGCCGCGATCATCTGCTCGGCGCTGGCGGCGGCAATCCCGGCCAGCCGGTCGCCGGAGCGCGGCGGGGTCGCTTTGGCGAGCAGGTCGCGCAAATCCGGGAACGTGTAGGTCGTGGCGTCGATGGTGTGGCGGTAGACCAAGGGTCTCTCCGGGGGTTCGTCGGCCAGTGACCGAGTCCAGCACGATCCCAAGACTATCACGAACCCAAGACTATACCTTCAGATCAAGACGCTGAAATATCTTACCTTTCTTTCGACCAAGGGCGAAGGGGGGCAAACCCCGCGTTAACGCAGCGTCCATCTTCATTCTGCATAGTTTTGCATCAATTTTGCACGACCGCGCTCTCCCGGCCGCTCCCGGCCATTCAGGGCCCTTGAACATCATGACCATCAACCAATCTGGGAATGCCGCCGGCCTGGCAGGCCGCTTTACGCTTGCCAACAAGCTGTACGCAATCTTCGCGCTGTTCGCGCTGCTGACGGCGGCGATCGCGATGCTGTCCGACTACAACAGCCGCCGCGGCGCCGACCTGACCAGCGCGATCGAGACCGCGAACGCCGCCGCGCTCAACGTCGAGCGGGTCAACTCGCTGGTCTATGCGGTCGTGATGGAATCGCGCGGCGTTTACATGTCGACGGAGCCTGCCGTCGTCAAGAAATACGGCGAGGGCCTGCTCAAGTTCAACGCCCAGATCCTCGACGTCGTGAAACGCTGGCAAACCATCGTCCGGGCTGACGATGCAGAACAGTTCGCCACCTTCAAGAAGCGCATCGAGCAGTTCGTCGAATTCCGCAAGGAGCTGGTGCGGCGCGGCGTCGAGATCAATGCGGCCGCGGGCCGCGAATGGGGCGACAACGACGCCAACCGCGCCGTGCGCTCGGCGCTGAACAAGGATCTCGAGGCGCTGTCCAAGGTCTATGCCGAGCGCGGCAGGCAGATCGCGCATGAGATCGAGACCAATCGCATCCTCTCGCTCGTCCTGACCTGCCTCGGCGGCGTGGCGCTGGCGCTGGTCGTGATCGGCATCGTCATCATCGCCCGCTCGATCGCCCGTCCCCTCTCCGCCATCACCGCGACCATCAAGCAGGTCGCAGACGGCGCCGAGAACGTCGTGGTGCCGCACGCTGACCGCGCCGACGAGATCGGCGCGCTGGCACGCGCGATCCAGATCTTCCAGGACGCGATGGGGCGCAACCGCAACCTCGCCTCGCAGGTCTCGCAGGACTCCGCTGCGCGCGAGGAGCGCGCCCGCCATATCGAGCAATCCGTCGACATTTTTCGCGAGGCGATCGGCGCGATCATGCGCGGCCTCAGCGACAACGCCTCCGTCATGCGCGAGACGGCGCAGACCATCACCCGCGTCACCGCGGATGCGAGCAGCCGCGCCGGCACGGCGGCGAACGCCACCGAACAGGCCTCCCACAACGTCACGGCGGTCGCGGGTGCAGCGGAGGAGCTGTCGGCGTCGGTGGTGGAGATCGGCCGGCAGGTGCGGCAGTCGGCCAGCGCGGTCGAGCAGACCGGCCAGCGCACCGAGAAATCGATCGCCGAGATCGAGAGCCTGGCGGCCGCCACGCAACGCATCGACGGCGTGCTCAGCCTGATCCAGGCGATCGCCGAGCAGACCAATCTGCTCGCGCTCAACGCCACCATCGAAGCCGCTCGCGCGGGCGACGCCGGCCGCGGCTTTGCCGTTGTCGCACACGAAGTGAAGGCGCTTGCCGGCCAGACCGCGAAGGCGACCGCCGATATCAGCGAGAACGTCTCGATGATCCAGTCCTCCACCCGCAACGCGGTCGAGGCCGTGCGCGAGATCGGCGGCGCGGTCCGCGAGATCAACGACGTCACCTCGGCAATCGCCGGCGCCATCGGCCAGCAGGACGCCGCGACGCGCGAGATCTCGTCCAACGCGCAGTCGGCTGCCCAAGGCAACGAAACCCTCGTCGCCAACATCACCTCGCTCCGCGACGCCATCGGCGAGACCGATACGGCGGCATCCTCGGTGCTTACGGCGGCGAGCAGCCTGACCGCAACCGCGGACACACTGTCACGCGAGGTGGAAAAATTTTTCCAGAATTTGCGCTCGGGGTCGGCGGACAGCCGTATCGCAAAGGCGGGATGACGGCGCGTCCACCGCCGGATGAGCCGGCGGTGGGATCGCTTCACCAAAAAACGCGAAAACAACCCCATGCACAGTAGCCGGGGATAGCGATATCAATGGCTTGGCCACCGGCGAGATGCATTGCTGATTTTGCGAATCCATTTGCTCCGTCGGGCAAAACACTGGCATGATGTCATTATGGCGGCAATCCTCCCCGGCACCGCTAAATCCGGTCGGCCAGCGAGAGCATTCCTTACCCGCTCTGCTGTTGCGAGCGGACGTAGCCAGCTCGCCTGGCAAGTCGGCAAGGGTTAAAAGCGGAAATGCCGCGAGTTTCCAAAACCTGAAGGTCGCCGAGCCACTTTGTGGCCAAAGAGTTTCTTTCGGAGTTTCGGCCGGTTGAAGTGAACCTTGCCTCGGAGCAGACTTGTCTCTCGATCGCATCGCCCAGCTCTCGGCCGACCGCATCAATGCGTAATTTTCCGCTGTCCGCGCATACGCATCATTGCCGAGTACGGGCAAGCGAAACGACAACGAGTGGCTTGAAGCGTTCTCGATGGCTCATCTGGACGACGCCGTCGCTCGGCACCATGCCAATGAATAAGGGCAGGACGCTTATCGAGGGCGCGAAAGCTACAATTGACTTGAATTCGCGGCGAATGCCCACACGCGCCTTGGGCAAATACCGTTTGCCAACATCGCAGATCGCTTTTAACATCTGTTGCAACCAAGAGATGATCTACGTTCAAGAACTAGAACAAGCGTCCTTCCCGGCGGTCGAAGATCGCAGAAAAGAAGGTGATCATGCGGGCAACCACCTTACCTGTTGAAGTCGTTATCCGTCCGCGGTCCGGCTTTAGAATGCGCGAAATCAACGCACGGCCGCGTGGCCGACCATCTCTGCTGAGCTCATGGCACGCGGAAAGATACGTTCGCTCCTCTGCCGCATCCGTGCGGGGGAACGAGGGCGCTCGACCAAAAAACAATGCTCACCGCCGAGCAAAAGGGAGAAGGCCATGCGAAACGAAACTTCGAAGCCGCTGCGGCAAATCGTCCTGACCGCCGCTTTCGCGATCACCGCAATCTGCTGCGCGCCTTTGCATTCTGGCGCGGCACCGCTGGCGCCCGTTTCCATCGGTGTCGGCGATTCGGCCGATCAATCGTCGGGTGGTCCCATCCTGCAGGTGCGGGCGGTGGCCAGGCGCACCGCCGTCGGTCCCCGCGGCGGCGTCTATCACAGCAGGACTGTCGTTCGCGGTCCTGTCGCCCGGCCCGGCTATCGCGGCGGCGGCGTCCGCTGGGCGCGCCCACCGCACTACGGGTGGCCTCGAGGCGGCGCCATCGCCGCCGGCGCTGCGATCGGCATGGTGACCGCAGCGACCGCCGCGGCCTGGGCCGGCGCCGCCCCCGCGCCCGGCATGTGCTGGTACTACACCGATCCGTCGCGCACCCAAGGTTTCTGGGACTACTGTCGGTAGTCGCGGCGGCGACGCCGATGTCGGAAGTCAGAATCAAACAGCTCAAGCCGCTGCGGGATGATCTACCGTCTGGAGACATGGTGGTCATTCCCGGCGGCACGTTCCGGATGGGATCGAATGATCATTATCCGGAGGAGGCGCCGGTCCATCGCGTCACGGTCGGCGCCTTCCGGATCGACCGCACCCCCGTGACCAACCGCCAGTTCAAGGAGTTCGTCCGCGCCACCGGCCATGTGACGACGGCGCAGATCCCGCCGGACCCCGCCGACTATCCGGGCGCGCTGCCGCAAATGCTCTATGCGGGCTCCCTAGTGTTCACGCCCCCTCAGCGCGCCATCGATCTCCGCGACTGGAGCCAATGGTGGAGCTTCATGAAGGGCGCCGACTGGCGCCATCCTTATGGGCCGAAGAGCAACATCAACGTGCTCGACAACCACCCGGTCGTGCACGTCTCTCTTTTGCCGACGCGTTGGCTTATGCCAGATGGGCGGGCAAGGATCTGCCGACCGAGGCGGAATGGGAGTTTGCCGCGCGCGGCGGCCTCGACGGCAAAGAATTCGCTTGGGGAGACGAGTTCACGCCAAGCGGCCAGCACATGGCCAACACCTGGCAGGGCGAATTCCCCCGCCAAAATCTCAACGCGGACGGCTATGAGCGCACATCACCGGTGACGGCGTTCCCGCCGAACGGCTACGGCGTCCACGACATGATCGGCAACGTCTGGGAATGGACGTCGGACTGGTATTCACAGAAGCACGACGCCGATTCACCGAAGGCGTGCTGCATTCCCGAGAATCCGCGCGGTGGGCGCGAAGCCGAAAGTTACGATGCGAACCAGGCGAACATCCGGATCCCGCGCAAGGTGATCAAGGGCGGCTCGCACCTGTGCGCGCCCAATTACTGCCGCCGCTACCGGCCAGCGGCGCGCCACGCGGAGCAACTCGACACATCGACCAGCCATCTAGGGTTTCGCTGTGTCGTCCGCGAAAGCAGTCAGCCACGAAATCAATAAGAGCAACAAGAGCAAGGGAGATACCAATGCGACGCCGAGTGACTTCGATATTGGCAGCCAGTGCATTGGTTTCGTCCGCCCTATGGCTGGTGCCGGGGTTTGCCCAGACTGGACTGGATCGCAGCGTCCTACCCATTCGGGAACCGAAGCCGCCGGTCATTACCGAGCTTGACGCCCGCAAGGTCAAGCCGCCAGCCCGCTTCGAGGTGAACGCGCCCAAAGGGGCGCCCAACGTCCTGGTCATCCTGCTGGACGACTATGGCTACGGCGCGTCAAGTACATTCGGCGGACCGATCCCGATGCCGACGGCCGATAGACTGGCTACCCAAGGTTTGCGCTACACTCGGTTCCACACGACAGCCATGTGTGCGCCGACGCGCGCGGCGCTGCTGAGCGGACGCAACTCGCACTCCGTCAACATGGGCACGATCGCCGAGATGGCGACAGCCATGCCCGGCTATACCGCCGAGCGCCCGCAGGATATCGCGCCGCTGGCCGAGACGCTCAAGCAGAACGGCTACAACACCGCGCACTTCGGCAAGACGCATGAGGTCCCCACCTGGGATTACTCGGTCGTTGGCAGTTTCAAAAGCTGGCCGACGCAGTCGGGCATGGAGGTGTTTTACGGATTCTTCGGCGGCGAAGCCGACCAATGGCAACCCTCCAACCTCTACGATGGACAAACGAAGGTCGATCCGCCAACCAAGCCGGGCTGCGGCAGCAGAAGGCGATCGCGCCCGACAAGCCCTTCTTCGTCTACTTCGCTCCCGGCGCCACACACGCGCCGCACCAGGCGCCCAAGGAGTGGATCGCGAAGTTCAAGGGCAAGTTCGACATGGGCTGGGACAAGCTGCGCGAGCAGACCTTGGCACGCCAGATCGAACTTGGCATCGCGCCCGCCGGCACCAAGCTCGCAGCGAAACCCAAGGACATCCAGGACTGGGACACGCTCAGCGCCGATGAGAAGAAGCTGTTTGCCCGGCAGATGGAGGTCTATGCCGGCTATGCAAACTACGCGGATCATGAGATCGGCCGCCTCGTCGATGCGGTCGAAGAACTCGGAGTGCTCGACAATACGCTTGTCTACTACATTCTGGGCGACAACGGCGCCAGCGGCGAAGGTCGCATGCACGGCCTGTTCAACGAGATGGCGATCGCCAACGGCGTGGAAGAGCCGATCGAGATTCAATTGAAGAAGTTGGACGAATTGGGCGGGCCGACGGCGAACAACCACTACGCCGCCGGCTGGGCCGTCGCGACCGACACACCCTACAAGTGGGTCAAGCAGGTTGCGTCAGACTATGGCGGCACGCGCAATGGGCTGGTCGTCTCGTGGCCGAAAGGGATCAAGGCGCGCGGCGAATTGCGCCGCCAGTTCGCCCACGTGATCGACCTGGCGCCCACTGTGCTCGACGTCGCCGGTCTGCCGCAACCGAAGGAGGTGAACGGCTTCACGCAACGGCCGATCGAGGGCCTCAGCATGCGCTACTCTTTCGACGATGCGAATGCCAAAGAGCGGCACACCACGCAGTATTTCGAGATCAACTCCAATCGGGGCGTTTATCACGACGGCTGGTTCGCCGGGGCGACGCGCCTCATTCCGTGGATCCCGACGACGCCTACTACGCCTCTGGAGCAAGACACCTGGGAGCTCTATAACGAGACCGTCGACTTCTCGCTCGCCAACGACCTTGCCGCGTCCAATCCGGGCAAGCTCAAGGAGATGCAGGACGCCTTCATGACGGAAGGGGCGAAGTATCACGTGCTGCCGATTGATCCGCGGTATGTGGAGCGCTTCAACGCCGAGATTGCCGGCCGTCCCGAGTTGCTTGCCGGGCGGACGTCGATGACGCTCTACGAAAGCATGAGCCTTCCCGGTCCCGATGCGCTCATCAGCACCAAGAACAAGTCGTTCACCATCGTGTCCAATATCGAGGTGCCGAATGGCAGGCCGGCTGAGGGTGTGCTGCTCGCCAATGGCGGCCTCACCGGCGGCTGGGTGCTGTACGTCAAGTCCGGCAAGCCGGTATTCGAGTGGAACTACGTTGGGCAGGAGAACTATCCCGTCGCCTCGTCGACCGCACTCACGCCCGGCAAACATGTCGTGAAGTACGACTTCATCTACGAGGGTGGAAAGGAGTTCGGCAAGGGCGGCACCTCGCGGCTGTACATCGACGACGCTTTGGTGGGCGAAGCAAAGGTGCCAAAAACCCCGGCGTTTGCGTATTCGATCGACGGGATGGATGTCGGTCGCGATATAGCGTCGCGGGTGAGCGATGCGTATCCTGAAGGGGAGAGCAATCGATTCAACGGCAGGATCGCCAAGGTGTTTATCGAAACCAAGTGAACACTCCAACGGTGTTGTTACCGAACACAGGTGATGGCCGATGAGCGGTTACGACATCTTCGCCTGGGTCGTGCTGATCATCCTGGTCGGCAGCGCGATCGGCGTGTTCTGCATCGCCGGATGGCTGCCGGGGCACATCGCCAAGACCCGCGGCCATCCACAGGCCCAGGCGGTGACCGTCGCCGGCTGGGTCACCCTGATCTGCGGTTTCGCGCTTTGGCCCGTCGCGCTGATCTGGGCTTATGTCGACCTACCGGCCTCGTCTGCGAAGGAGCCACCGCCATGATGATCGCGATCATGGCCGTCTACCTGGTGCTGCTGTTCGCGTTGGTCCGGTTCGGCATCGTCTCCTTCAACCTGTTCTGGAAGACCTCGCCCTTCATCGTGCTGCTGCTGTTGAACCTGCTGCTGTTCATCCCGATGGGCTGGGGCGCGCCGCAGGGCGCGGCCCTGGTGGTCAGGAACGCCGTCTCGATCGTGCCAAGCGTCGCCGGCGAGGTAACTGAGGTGCCGGTGCAGGCGAACACGCCTCTGAAAGCTGGTGACGTCCTGTTCCGGATCGACCCGGTGCCGTACCAGGCGCAGGTCTCGGCGATCGAGGCACAACTGAAACTGTCCGACATGCGGCTGTCGCAGATGACGACGCTGTTCGAGCGAGATGCCGGCCGGGGCTTCGACGTCCAGCAGCGGCAGTCCGAGGTCGACCAACTGAAGGCGCAGTTGGAAAGCGCGAAATGGAATCTCGACAAGACGATCGTCCGCGCGCCGGCGGACGGCTACGCCACCAACGTCGCGCTGCGGAAAGGCGCCCGCGTCGCCAATCTCCCGCTGTCGCCAGTGATGGCATTTATCGACACGTCGGACACGATTGTTGGCGTCGAGATAACCCAGAATGACGCCCGTTACGTCAAGCCGGGACAGTCGGTCGAAGTCACCTTCAAGTTCGAGCCCGGCGTCGTCCGGACCGGCAGGGTCGAGACGGTCTTCCAAGCCATCTCGACCGGGCAGGCACAGGTTTCCGGCAGCGCGGTAGCGCCCAAGGAGATCCGGTCCGCACCCTTCGTGATCCGCGTGAAGCTCGACGATCAGGACCTCGCGAACCGGTTGCCCGCCGGCAGCACAGGGACCGCGGCGATCTTCACCGATGCGGTCAAGCCGACCCACGTCATCCGGCGGGTCCTGCTGCGGCAGATCGCCATCCTGAACTACGTCAATCCGTTCTGAGAGGAAGGGGACCGTCATGGGACGAGCTGGATATCGGAGCGCGGTCGCCGGCGGCTTATGCGCAACCATTCTCCTGACACCGGTCGCGGCCAAGGCCGACAACGGCGGCCTCAGCTTCTGGCTTCCCGGCACCTTCGGCAGTCTCGCCGCGGCCCCCACCGTTCCGGGGTGGGCCTATACGACGATCTATCTCCATCTCGATCAATCCACCGGCGGAGCCAAGAACTTCAGCCAAGGCGGCTCCGTAGTCCTCGGCCTCAACGCCAAAGCCGACGCCCTCGTCCAGGGCATCTCCTATACCTTCGCGACACCGGTGCTCGGTGGCCAGGCCACGGTCGCCGTCTTCGCCGCCCCCGGCAATGTCGATGTCGGCATCGACGCCAGACTGACAGGTCCGGCGGGGAATGCCATCTCCGGCGGGGTCAATGATAGCAGGGCCACCGTGTCCGACGTGCTCTATCAGGGGGCGCTGAAGTGGAACCAGGGCGTGCACAACGAGATGATCTACGTCACCGGCAACATCCCCAGCGGCACCTACGATCCGAACCGCCTGTCCAACCTCAGCTTCGGTTTCACCGCCGTCGACCTCGGCGCCGGCTACACCTACCTGGATCCGAAATCCGGACATGAGTTCTCGGTCGTCGGCGGCTTCACCTACAGCGGCATGAATAACGCGCTGCAGTACCAGAACGGCATCGACTTCCACCTCGACTGGGGTGCCTCGCAGTTCATCAGCAAAACCGTCCACGTCGGCCTGGCCGGCTATTACTTCCAGCAGGTCACCGGCGACACCGGAGCCGGCGCGACCCTCGGCGCCTTCAAGGGGCGGGTCGTCGGCATCGGCCCCCAGATCGGTTTCATCCTGCCGCTCTCGAAGGACTACCAGGGCTACCTGAACCTGAAGGCGTACAAGGATTTCGCGGCGCAGAACCGGCCCGAAGGCTACACGGCCTGGGTCACGTTCTCGCTTTCGAACGCCGCTCCGGAGCCGGCGGCTGCCAAGCCGCTATATCGGAAGTAGACGCCCGAAGGTGTTCGTATTTTACGAAACGGAATTCGGCTCGACGCAGGGCTCCGACCAAAATGACGGACGATGAGAGAGCAAGGACGACGGCGCTGAACAGAAAGGTGCTTTGATAGCCGCTGTAGTCGAAGAGAACGCCGCCGCCGGCCGCTCCGGTGGCGATGGCCAGTTGCACCACCGCGACCATCAGGCCGCCGCCTGCTTCGGCATCATTGGGCAAAGCCTTGCTGACCCACGTCCACCAAGCCACGGGCGCGGCCGTCCCGATGAAGCCCCACAGGAACATCAGGGCCGCAATTGCGGTCGGTGACGAGCCGAATGCCGTCACTGCGACGGCTATCAGAGCCATCGCGAACGGCATGATAATGAGAGACATGTAGAGATGTTCGCGGATGACGAACCCGATGATCGACGTCCCGATGAGACCCGCAACCCCCATGAGGAGCAGGAGCGCCGAGATCGTCGTGACATCGACGCGCGTCACCGTTTCGAGGAACGGCCGCAAATACGTGAAGAGTGCGAACTGTCCGAGGAAGAACAGCGCGGCTGCGAGCATGCCGTAAGACACTTGCGGGTGGCGCAAGACCTTGAACGCTGCCGCCACGCTGGCCCGCTCCCGGCTCGGCATCGCAGGCAGCGTGAGGAACTGCCAGACAAAAGTTAGCGCGGCGACGGGAACAACACAGAAGAACGCACCGCGCCAGCCGATGTATTGGCCGAGAAAGCTGCCGAGCGGCGCAGCAATCGTGGTCGCGAGCGCATTGCCGCCATTGAGAACCGCAAGAGCGCGCGGCACGTCGGTGGTCGGGACCAGGCGGATCATCGTCGCGGCCGACAGCGACCAGAAACCGCCGATCGTGATCCCGACAAGCGCCCGTCCGGCGACGAAGACTGGATAGTTGGGAGCGAAGGCTACGATGACCCCAGATACCAGCATCAAGCCGGTCAGCCACAGCAAGAGCGAGCGACGATCGAAGCCAGCCGTCGCCGCCGAGATGAACAGACTGGCCAGAACGGCGAACAGCCCGGAAACGGAAATGGCCTGTCCTGCCTGTCCTTCCGTCAGGTGAAGGCCGCTGGCGATCGGCGTAAGCAGGCTGACAGGCATGAACTCGGACGCGACCAGCGTCGAGGCGCAAAGCGACAGCGCGAAAACCGCACTCCATGCGGCCATTGGCTGCGTTGTCTTCTGATCGATTGTGACGTCCATCGGGCATCCATATGTCGAGGGGCGCCCAGCCAGGCGCTGTTCCTGACAACAGATAGAGGCCCGGCCGGCATTCGATTAGACGATATAATTTGCTTGCATTGATCGCTGCGGGCCATGAATAGTCGCAGCCATGGCAAGCCAGGATTTCAACGATCTGCTGGCTTTCGTAGCCGTCGCCCGCGAGCGCAGCTTTACGAAAGCCGCCGCGAAACTGGGCGTCGTGCAGTCGACGCTCAGCCATACGATCAAGCGCCTGGAATCGCAGATGGGCCTGCGGCTTCTCACGCGCACGACCCGCAGCGTCGGCCTGACCGAGGCGGGCGAGCGACTTCAGGCCTCGGTTGCGCCCCGCATCGAAGAGATCGAGCGCGATATCGCGGCGCGGATGTCCCTGCGCGACACGCCGTCGGGGACCGTCCGGATCACGCTCTCCGAACATGCGCTGGAAACGGTCGTCTGGCCAAAGCTGTCGCCGGCCCTGAAAAAATATCCCGACCTCAAAGTCGAGTTCAGTCTCGACACGGCCTTCCGCAACATCGTCGAAGACGGTTTCGATGCAGGCATACGCCTCGGTGAAGATGTCGAGAAAGACATGATCGCGGTGCGCATCGGCCCGGATTGGCGGCTCGTCGCAGTCGCCTCGCCCGGATATCTGAAAGAGCACCCGAAACCAAAGCATCCGCAAGATCTGTTAGATCACGTCTGCATCAAACGTCGCGAAGCGGCGGGCGGTCATTATGTATGGGAGTTCGCCAAGAACGGTTCTGACTTGCGGGTACGCATCGAGGGACAAGTGACCTTCAATGAGTCGCGCGCGATGATCGACGCCGCCGTGAAGGGCTTCGGCATCGCCTATGTCCCCGAAGACATGGTGGCGCAGCACATCCGGTCCGGCGAACTCGTCATCGTGCTCGACGACTGGTCGCCGAAATTCGATGGTTATTATGTCTATTATCCGACCTCGCGGCAGAACTCGGCTGCATTCAAGGTGATCGTCGACGCGCTACGCCATCACGACGCGCGAAGGAAGCGCGGTTAGTATGAAGCTTTTCCGCCATCCCGGAGGCTGTGCTGTGCCTCCTTCGGGTATAGCGTTCAGCCAACAGGCCCAGGAATCCAATCGTCGCCGGACAGTGGCATTGACTGTGACGTCGGGAATGACACCGAGCTCCATGCTCGGATCGAAATGGCGCATCGTCCGCTCATTGAGGTCAATGATGCGGCCGGGCCTGAGCGGCCCCACGTCATTGATCTTGACGATGACCTTCTTGCCGACGGCCTCGACGAGAGCATATTTCGGTCGCGCCCCGAATTGGACCCCACCAAATTTCCGACGCAAGCTCGTCTTGATGGCAGCCGTCCATACCGAGGGATCATAACGCTCGCCGGAGGCTGTGCTCGGGCCGCCTTCCTCCTTACCGGGCTTGAATGGATTATACGTGGATGCTGCGCCAACGATCGCATCCCCAGAGGCTGCATCGACGACAGCGCTTGGCTGAACCTCACTTGTTGCACTTCGAGCAACGGTAACGGAAACGGCAAGCGCAACCAGGGCGCCGCAAATTGCGGCGCTCGAGCGGAACAACATCAGATCTCCTTTGATTTTCCGGATCGTGCGGTTCCCGATGCCGCAGAACATGGTCAAGCGAACGCGGAGGCGTTTCGAACTTGCGCCAATTCTTTGCGGATTCGAGAACCCCGGCTGCGGAACCTTTGTGGGAACCAGATCGGTCCCGCACAGTGTTTTAGTTGTAGCCGTCTAAGACAGGAATTGCGTCAGCAGCATGACTCCGAGAGCCACGGATTTCGACTTCCGGAGTCTTACGTGTTCAGTGGTGGAAGCGGATTGCGGGACTTCCGTGAAAACCGCAACAGGCGAGACTGCAGGAGACGTTGCATATCGTCGCATATCGTCGTTCGGCAGCAGGAGACTCTAGCCTACGCCGATCACCCCGCCGCGCTTGATCAACTCCTTGCCGACCGCGGCCAGATGCACCTGATCCGGTCCGTCGCCGATACGGATGAAGCGGGCGTAGACGTAAGCACGTGCGAGGAACGTATCCTGCGAGACGCCGGCAGCGCCGTGGATCTGGATGGCGCGGTCGATGACGCGGGCGGCCATGCTGGGCACCACGATCTTGGCCGCGGCGATCAGGTCGCGCGCGGCCTTGTTGCCTGCGCGGTCCATCCTGTCGGCGGCTTGCAGCGTGAGCAAGCGCGCCTGCGCGATCTCGCAGAAGGAGTGTGCGATGTCCTCGCGCACCGAGCCCTGCTCCGCGAGCGGCTTGCCGAAGGCTGTGCGGGAGACTGCGCGCTGGCACATCAATTCCAGCGCGCGCTGGGCGCAACCGATCAGTCGCATGCAATGATGGATGCGGCCGGGGCCGAGCCTACCTTGCGCGATTTCGAAGCCGCGGCCTTCGCCGAGCAGGATGTTCTCGGCGGGCACACGGACGTTCTCGTAGACGATCTCGGGGTGGCCGACCGGCGCGTCGTCGTAGCCGTAAGTGAGCATGTCCCGGACGATGCGCACGCCAGGCGTCGCCTTCGGCACCAGGATCATGGATTGCTGGCGATGACGATCGGGATCGTCGGGCGCGGTCTTGCCCATCACGATCAGGATCTCGCAATCCTCGTTCATTGCGCCTGATGTGAACCACTTCCGGCCGTTGACGACGTAGTCGCCGCCGTCGCGCTTGATCTGGCACTGGATGTTGGTGGCGTCGCTGGAGGCGACCTGCGGCTCCGTCATCGAGAAGCCGGAGCGGATGCGTCCTTCCAGCAGCGGCTTCAGCCAGCGCTCCTGCTGCGCGGGCGTTCCGTAATTTGCCAGCACCTCCATGTTGCCGACATCGGGCGCCGAGCAATTGAAGATTTCGGGCGCCCAGAGGATGCGGCCCATGATCTCCTTCACCGGCGCATATTCGAGGTTCGTCAGCCCTGGTCCGTGCTCGCCGGAGAGGAACAGGTTCCAGAGCCCCTGCTCGCGCGCCAGCCGTTTCAGGTCCTGCAACACTTGCGGCGTCTTGTAGCGCGTCGCTTCCGGCTTCACCTGCTCGTAATAGAGCTCCTCGACCGGCTCGACATGCGTCCGCATGAACTGGCGGACGCGCTCCTGCAGTTCCAGCGAACGGTCGGAGTGGTGGAAATCCATTTTGCTCTCCTGTTCGCTGAAGGTGACGCCTCGCCCTTCGAGACGACCGCTCCGCGGTCTCCTCAGGGTCAGGCTAAGCGGCATTCGCGCCTGTTGAACCTCCGCCCTCATCCTGAGGAGCCCGCGAAAGCGGGCGTCTCGAAGGATGCGCCGCCATCAACCGCGATAGCCAGCCCGCCTCACGTGCCGCGCAACAGCTCGCTCGCCACGATCCAGTCGTTGCCGTCGAACTGGAGCATATAGCCGTCCTTGATCGGGCGGAAATCCTGCGGCGTGGTGTTGAGCGTGATGCCGGGCATCAGCAGCGACAGCGGCACGTTCTTCAGGTTCGCCGCCTGCGCCATGATGTTCTCGCGCGTTAGATTGTCCTTGCACTGCTTGAGCAGCACCACCAGCGCCTCGGCGACGGTGTAGCCGTAGAGGCCCGCGACGTTGTTGACGTCGGCATTGGGCAGGCGCTTCTTCATAAAGCCGATATAGGCCGTCATCGCCGGATCGTCCTTCGGCACCTCGACGAACGGCTTGAGCGAGCCGAGCGAGAGCACGCCCTTGCCGGCGTCGAGCCCGGCTGGCACCATCACGGTTGCCTTGTTGGCGCAGCCGGAGGCGAGGAAGCGCGTCGCCTGCCAGCCGACCTCATGCGCCTTGCGGATCGCCTGGGCGCAAGCGCGCGGCGTCACCGAATAGATCATGAAGACGTCGGCCTTGGTGTTGGCGAGCGTCAGCACCTGGGAGTCGATGGTGGGGTCGGCGACCTCGAAGCTCGACGCCATCGCGATCGCCTTGTCTGCATCGGCGCCAAGCGCTTCCTTGACGCCGCGCAGATATTCCTTGCCGGCGTCGTCGTTCTGATAGAGCACCGCGAAGCGCGCATTGGGGTTCTTGGCCCGGGCATAGGCGACGTCGATCGCGGCTTCGCTGGTGTAGTTGGGCGCCCAGGGCAGCGCCATCGACCAGGGCATGTTGGCGGGGTCGTTCCACTTCGAGGCCGAGCTGATCAGAAATAGCTGCGGCACCTTGTTGCTGTTGAGATATTTCGCGATCGCCGAGCTCGGCGCGGTGCCCATGGTCGCGAAGATGAAGGCGACGCCGTCGCCCTCGACCAGCCGCCGCGCCGCTTCCATGGTCTTCGGCGGCGAGAACGCGTCGTCGAGCGACAGCAGATTGAGCTTGCGGCCGTTGACGCCGCCCTTCTCGTTGACCTCGTCAAAATAGGCCGCGATCACCCTGCCGGTGATGCCGAGCGGCGACGCAGGCCCGCTATAGGGCATGGTGTTGCCGATCTTGATCTCGGTGTCGGTGACGCCGGGACCATAGGATTTTTGTGCGGAGACCGGCGCAGACAGGCAGGCAGCCAGCGCTGCGGCCAGGACAAAAGCGGTTTTCATGGTTTCTCCCCGGTGATGGTCATCCGCGCGAGGCAGGCGCGGCGTGCTGCTTCTGTCAGCGCGTCAGATCAGCGGAGTTCCGCGAGGCGGTCTTGCGGTCGAGTTGCTGGTTAGTGGCGCCGCCGGGACGACAGCCAGCACAGCAGCCCTCGCGGGGAGCATACATTGACGCAAACCAAGATCGGAAGCGGCGCCTCAGCCGCGCGTCCGCTCCATCTCCAGCTCGGCCTTGAGGTTGTCGAGATCGCGATAAATTGAAGCAACCGCAAGGACGCGGCCGCCCTTGCGGTACTTCAGCAGGCAGTCTTTGCCGGAAATGCTGCCGTCGATCGCGATGTCGTCGAAGCTCTCGGCGTGGCCGACATAGTTGATCGGCACATCATAGTGCTGCGACCAGAAGAACGGCACGGCGTCGAAGCGCTCGCGCTTTCCGAGCATGTTGCGCGCTGCGGTCTGGCCCTGCCGCTCCGCCACGACCCAGTGCTCGACGCGGATGGTTTGCCGCGAATGCGGATCGGGCCAGCGCGCGATGTCGCCGGCCGCGAAGATGCCGGATACGCTGGTCTCCAGATATTCGCTCACGCTGACGCCCCGGTCGACCGCAAGCCCCGCCTGCTCGGCGAGCGCGAGGCGCGGCCTGACGCCGATTCCGACCACGACCAGTTCGGCCTCGATCACGCCGCCGCTCTTCAACGTGGCGCGCGTGCCGTCCAGCTTTTCCACCGTGTCCTTGAGATGGAAGTTGACGCCATTCTCCTCATGCAGCGCGCGCACGAAGTCGCCCATCTCGGGACCGAGCACCTTCTGCATCGGCCGTTCGTCCGGCGCGACCACGTGCACCTCGATCTTGCGTGCCCGCAAGGAGGCGGCAACTTCGAGGCCGATGAAGCTGGCGCCGATCACCAGCGCACGCTTGGCGCTGCCAGCCGCCTTGATGATGGCGCGGCTGTCGGCGACGGAGCGCAAGGTGTAGACATGAGGCTGGTCCGCACCCGGAATCTGCAATCTGACCGGCTCGGCGCCGGTCGCGAGCAGCAACCGGTCGAACGGCAGCCTGTCGCCGTTGCCCAGCGTCACGCCGCGCGTCTTCGCCTCGATCGCGGAGACTTTCGTGCTGAGTCTGAGGTCGATGCCGGCGTCCTGATAGTAGTCTTCGCCCCGCAGCGGCAGCCAATCCTCCGGAGCGTTGCCCGCGAGGTAATCCTTGGAGAGATTGGGCCGGTCCACCGGCATCGCGCTGTCATTGCTGAGCATCGTGATGGCGCCGGCAAAGCCCTCGCGACGGAGCGTCTGCGCCGCCGCGAAAGCCGCCGCGCCGCCGCCGACGATGACGAATTTTTCCGGCGCTGGCGCTGTACGGTGAGGCACCGAAGCCTTCGGCATCTCGCGCTTGCGCTGAACGATGATCTTGTCCTGATCGCGCAAGACCTCCCACACCGCCAGCGCATTCAGCGCCGGCGGACGGGTCGCCTCGCCTGACCGCAAGGAGAAGCAGGCGTGATGCCAGGGGCAGCGGATGGTGTCGTCAACCACCAGCCCTTCGGCGAGCGGACCGTGATAGTGGCTGCAGGCCGGCTCGATCGCAAAGATCTCGCTGCTCGGCCTGCACCAGCAGGACATCTTCCTCGCCGACATGGCCGAGCAATTTGCCGTCCTTGAACTCGGCGAGCGACACGCCCCTGCACAGGTCGGGCCCGCTTGGCTTCTTGTCCTCGGTCATGGCGTCGCCTCCTTGAGCTGTCGCGGATCAATCGACCGAATTGGCCAGCCCCAGCAGCTCCTGGCGTGTCAACGCATTGTCGCGGAACACGCCGAGCATGCGGCTGGTGACGAGATCGGTCCCCGGCTTGTGCGCGCCGCGCGTGGTCATGCAGTGATGCGTTGCCTTGATGATGACCCCGACGCCTTCGGGCCTCAGCACATCGTTGATCGTGTTGGCGATCTGCGCGGTCATCTTCTCCTGGATCTGAAGCCGTTTGGCGTAGATGTCGACGAGACGCGCGAGCTTGGAGATGCCGACTACGCGCCGTTGCGGGATATATGCGACCCAGGCGCGGCCGACGATCGGTGCCATGTGGTGCTCGCAATGGCTTTCGAAGGCGAACGCCGCGCAGGACGATCATCTCGTCATAGCCTTCGATCTCCTCGAACGTCTTTTGCAGAATTTCGGTCGGATCCTGCGCATAACCGGAGAAATACTCCTCGAAGGCGCGCGTGACCCGGTCCGGCGTGTCGCGTAGACCGTCGCGCGCGGGATCGTCGCCGGCCCAGCGGATCATGGTGCGGATCGCCTGCTCGACCTCGGCCCTCTCAGGCCGTTCGCTCGGCGCCTGCGCGACCGCGACACGTTCCAGCCTGCGCGTTTGTGTCTTCATCGAAAACCTCCCCTGCAACGAACCGCATACAGAAAGCGGCCCCACAGCTTGGACGGCTGCGATTGGAAAAGGTTCCCGGAATCAGGAAAAATCGGAAGCTGGCAGGCGGCGAGACAGTGGGACGAGAGACCCGGCTCTATGACGCCGCTTGCCGCACATCAAGCACGGCCTGCGCCCATTCGGCCGGTCGCTCCTGCGGCAGGTTGTGACCGGCCCCAGTAAACACGCGCCGCTCGAAGAAGCCTTCGAACTTGCGCGCGTGATGCGCCGTGCCGAAATTGACGCCATCGCTGTCGCCGTCGACCGCGATGGTCGGGACACGGATCGGCGGCTGGCCTGCGAGCCTTGCCTCGATCGCGGCGTATGCGGGATCGCCCGCGACCAGCGCGTAACGATGTCGATAGGAATGGATCACGACATCGACGAAATCAGGGTTGTCGAACGAGATTGCGCTGTTCTCGAACGTCGTGTCGTCGAAAGTCCATTTCGGCGACCACATCGCCCAGAGCTGGCGCGCAAAGCCGCGCCGATTGCGCTCCAGCGCGCGGCGGCCGCGCTCGTTGTGGAACAGATATTGATACCAGAGTGCCGCCTCCTCCGGCGGTGAGGCCGGCTCCATGGCGCGGGCGATGTTCTGGATGTTGTAGGAATTTCCGGAGACCAGCCCGATCACGCGCTCGGGATACAGCACCGAGACCACACAGGCCGCGCGGCCGCCCCAGTCATAACCGCCGACCACCGCGCGCTTGATGCCGAGCGCATCCATGAAGGCCAGCAGATCGGCACCAAGCGCCACCTGCTCGCCGGAGCGTAGCGTCTCTGGAAAGCGGAACCGCGTCGGTCCGTAGCCGCGCAGCCAGGGCACCAGCACCCGCGCGCCCGCCTGCGCGATGATCGGCGCGGTCTCGGCATAGGCGTTCACGTCGTAGGGAAAGCCGTGGCCCATGATGCAAGGCCAGCCGTCCGGCGCGCCGTATTCGCGATAGGCGATGTCGAGAATATCCGTGCTGATTGTTTTTTGTTGCATGATTGGCTTGCGGACTCGCTCGAAGACCTAGCCCGACTACCCGGTCGTTACTTCTGCGGGCCGGACAGCGAGATGTCGCGCTCGGCCCGGAATACGTTGCTGTAGAGATTGGCGATCCACTGCCGGCCGATCTCGGTCTTGTTGAGATAGCCGATCTCGGTCTGGATGTGCGGTGCGACGCTGTTCCAGTAAAATTGCGGATAGCGGTTCACGACGTCGGCCGGCGAGTCATAACCGAGCTGACGATTGATGCCGACCTCCTCGAACTCGTAGTAAAGTGCGTTGGCCTTGCGCAGATAATTGGGGTCGCCGAGCTGGCCGATGAAGTCGGCAGCGCGCAGGATCGAGGCCTCGTCGTCATAGTCCTGGCCTTCCTGGGCCGGAAACCGCGTGCCCTCAATGGCGCGAGCAATGCGTTCCGGATCCAGCCCGGGAATATGCCGCAGCCGCCGCGTTACATAAAGCTTGGAACGATCGACGTGATACATCATCAAACTCGCGTCCGATGCACCGCGCGGCAACGAGATCTTGGTGTCGGCCGCATCGATCACGAAGCCGTCGGCGTCATCCTCCTCGAACAGGCCACGCACATAGCCGATGTCGTGGGCGAGGCAGGCGATCAGGACATGGACGTAGTCCGCGGCCGACAGATGCGTATGAAGACTTCGGCCGCTGAGAATGGAATGGCCGACCAGCGTCACCAGCATCGTATGCTCGATATTGTGATAGAGCGCATCGCTGTTGCCGATGCATTCCATCGCGGTGCGGGTCGCGCTCTCGACAATACTTGCGGACGTCTCGTCGTACCGGCGACGCATGAACGTACCGAGCAACTTCTCGAGGGACTCGGCCGCCAGTCTCGGCAACGTCATCATGGATGCAGCCCCGCTTGTCGGTGGTGTCCCACGCCTACTCCCGACGTCTCATTGTTGTCCTCGACGCAACCGTCAGCATAGCCCATCTTGGGCCGCGTGACCAAATGCCGTGACGAAAATACGGAAATATGTTGCGGTTGTGTCCCGCGATATCGCGGTTGCGGTGCCGGCTCGATAAACCCGGTCCTGGGGCGGCGCCGCGACGGCAGGACCCGCAATCATTCCACCAGCAGCACGTCGACGGCGACGTCGAGCTTCTGCTTCGGCGAGCCGACGATGATGCCGTCGACCGGCGAGACGTCGGAAAAGTCGCGGCCGACCGCGAGCACGATATGGTCGCCAGCGACCATAAGATCGTTGGTCGGATCGAAATCGACCCAACCAAGCTCCGCCCCGCACCACAGCGACACCCAGGCATGGGTGGCGTCGGCGCCCTGCAGGCGCGGCTGGCCCGCCGGCGGAATGGTACGCAAATATCCGCTGACATAGGCCGCGGGGAGGCCCAGCCCGCGCAAGCCCGCGATCATCACATGGGCAAAATCCTGACAGACGCCATGGCGCTTGGCGAAGACCTCGTCGAGCGGCGTCGAGATCACCGTCGCCTTGGGGTCGTAGCGAAACTCGGTGCGGATGCGATGCATGAGATCGACCGCTCCTGCGAGGATGCCCGCGCCGGGCGCAAAGCTGGTCGCCGCATAGGCGCTGACCGGCCCCAGCACCGGCACCAGCGGACTCGCAAAGACATAGCCGACCGGCGAGGACGGCCCGAGGCTCGTCGCCTCGAAGGCGATGTCGCGAACGCTCTCCCAGGCCGGGCTCGCAGCGGCGCGCGCCGGCGGCTGGCGCGACACCTTCACGCGCGAGCGCGAATCGATGCGCAGAGTGCGATGCGCGGCCTCGATCACGACGCTCTCGGTCAGGGTGCCGAAGAAATCACGGCGAACATGACGCTCAGCGGGGCGCGGACGGATCTCGACATTATGCGAGATCAGCTCCTGGTCGTTGCCGCCCCTCGGCTCCAGCCGCAGCGTGCAGCGGGCGAAGCTGACCGGATTCTCGTACTCGTAAGTGGTGACGTGACGGATGTCGTAGATCACGCCAGCCCCGTCAGCTTTTCCGGGCGGCTGGCATTGGGGCCGTGCGGGAAATAGTGCTGCCCGACCGCCTCGGCGAGGCTGAGCAGATCCTGCTCCAGCGCGAACAGCGTCTTGACCTCGAGCTTCTCGGCCTCCGCGGTCGCAAGCATTGCCTGCATCGCGACCGCAAGCCGTTGCGGCTTCTCGATCAAGCCGTGCTCCTTCAGGCTCGGCAGCGCGGCGATATGCTCGTTCAGCGCCGTCACCTGGAACGCCACCGAACGTGGATTGTAGTTGTCGAGCACGGCGAGGTCGCGCACCGGTGCCAGGATCGGCGCCAGCAGATAGCGCGAGCGGTAGGTTATCTGGCAATCCACCAGCGTCAGCAGGATATCGAGATCCTCGTCGCCGGCCTCGTCATAGGCGAACTGCCGGGCAAACCGCGTGGTGTTGATGGCGCGCTCGGTGCGGCGGCCGATATCGAGGAAGCGCCAGCCGGCGGCGCGGTTCATGTTCTCATGCGCAAGGCCGGCAAAGCTCGCGAGCTCCTGCAAGGTCAGCTCGGCCGCGCTCAGCACGCCGTCGTCGCCCTCGACCTCCAAGGCCAACCGCTCGGTCATCTCGGTGATGACTTGCCAGGCATCGGGCGATAGTCGCTCGCGCAGGGAGGTCGCCGTGCGCTGGGCCGCGCGGACCAGCGACAATGCCGAGCCGAAACGCTCCGGGCTCTGCAGCGCTTCGGCAACGATGCGGCTGGGCGCCGCGCGGGACGTCTGCGAGATCGCGCCCCAGGCCACAAGCAAGCGCTGAATACGCTCGGCAGATTGCAGCGAGGCCGCGGTGCCCTTGTTGGGCCCGCTCGGCGAGCCCAGCGCCCGCACCAGCCGCAGCGTCGCCTCGGCGCGTTCGAGATAGCGGCCGAGCCAGTACAGATTGTCGGCGGCGCGACTCGGCAGCACGCCGGCGATGCGGCGGATGCGCACCTTGTCGGTCGCAGGCAGCAGCGTCGCGGTCGGGACCTGCTTGTCCGAGACCACCCAGACGTCGGCGGAGCGCGCGCCGTCGCCCATCGACACCGCGCGCGCATCCGACTGCTCGGCGATCCGGCAGAAGCCGCCGGGCATGATGGCCCAACCGTCGGGCGTCGCAGCTGCGAACACGCGCAGCACGAAGGGACGGGGCGTGATCTGCCCCTGGTCCCACACCGGCATGGTCGAGAGCCGCACCACCTCCTGGCCGACATAGTCCATGCCGCGCGCAGCGATGGCGTCGGTCAGGCGCCGGCGTGCGCCGGCTTCGAGCTCGCTCGCGAGCACCGGACCGTTGTTGTCGAAACCGGGAACGCCGCGCCGGTAGGCGCCTCCGACCGCGACCTCGTCGAGCCGCGACAGCACCTCATCGCGCGCCGAGCGCTGGCCGCACCACCAGGTCGCGATGTGCGGCATCTTCAGTTCTTCGCCGAGCAGGCGGCGGCTGAGCGCCGGCAGGAAGCCGAGCATCGCGCGCGCCTCCAGCACACCGGAGCCCGGCATGTTGGCGACGACGACGCCGTCCTTGCGCAGCACGTCGATCAGGCCGGCGACCCCCAGCCGCGAGGAGGCATCGAGCTCGAGCGGATCGAGCGAGTTGGAATCGACCCGGCGCAGCAGCACGTCGAGCCGCTTGAGGCCCGCAACGGTGCGGATGTGGATATGGTCGTCGCTGACGGCGAGATCGTCGCCCTCGACCAGCAGGAAGCCGAGATAGCGCGCCAGCGTCGCGTGCTCGAAATAGGTCTCGCTGAAGCTGCCCGGCGTCAGCACGCCGATCCGCGGCTCGTCGCGATCGGCGCGCGCACGAAGACTATCTCGAAACGCCTCGAAGAACGGCGCGACGCGCGGGACGTTCATCGACTTGTAGAGATCGGAGAAGGCGCGCGAGAGCACCAGGCGGTTCTCCAGCGCATAGCCCGCGCCCGACGGCGCCTGCGTGCGGTCGCCGAGCACCCACCAGCGGCCGTCGGGTCCGCGGCCGACGTCGGCGGCATAGAGCGAGAGATAGCGCCCGCCGGGAGGCTCCACGCCGCAGACGGGACGAAGATATTCGGGACTGCCGGCGATCGCGGCGGCCGGCAACGCGCCTTCGGCGACGAGCCGGCCCTCGCCATAGATGTCGCGCAGCACGAGCTCGAGCAGCTCGGCGCGCTGGGTGATGCCGTCGGACAGCTGCTTCCAATCCGCCTCGTCGATCAGCAGCGGCAGATGGCTGATCGACCACGGCCGGTCGGCGCTCTCGCCGGGCGCTCGATAGGTGACGCCGGCCTCGCGCAGATGTCGGTCGGCCATGCCAAACCGCCGCTCGACCTCGTCGGGCGCGAGCGCGCCGAAGGCGTCGAAGAACCGGCTCCAGACCGCGCGCGGGGCGCCGTCGGGCCCCAGGAATTCGTCGGGGATGCCGGGCAGGCGGCGATAGTCGCGGACCCATTGCGCGAAGCGGCGCTGGCCTTGACGTTGGCCTTGCGCCCTACCCGCCTTGTCGTCCTCTTCCGCTGCGCCCTCGGCCATGCGCCTCTCCCTGCC
Source organism: Bradyrhizobium sp. LM2.9 (assembly GCF_054056555.1). Taxonomy (NCBI): domain Bacteria; kingdom Pseudomonadati; phylum Pseudomonadota; class Alphaproteobacteria; order Hyphomicrobiales; family Nitrobacteraceae; genus Bradyrhizobium; species Bradyrhizobium sp. LM2.9. Next base: position 785,176 of record NZ_JBSRYJ010000002.1, on the reverse strand, counting down.
CCGGCATCATACTCATTGCAGGAGCGGGGTCCGCAAGTCGAGGGTCAGCGGAAACTCACTTGTGCGTTCTTCGGGCGGCGGCTGCATCGGCCCCGGCGTGTGGCCATGGTCCTGGAAGCGCGCCAGCCGCCTCGCCTCGGCCTCATAGGTGTTGACGGGCTTGGTGTCGTAGCTGCGGCCGCCGGGATGGATGGGCGACGTGATAGACGCAGCCACCGAGCGAGCGGCCATTCCAGGTGTCGATGAGGTCGAAGGTCAGAGGCGCGTGCACCGGAATGGTCGGATGCAGGCCGGAGGCCGGCTGCCAGGCCTTGAAGCGGACACCGGCCACGGCTTCCCCGGAGCGACCGGTGGAGGTCATCGGCAGGCGGCGGCCATTGCAGGTCACGATATGGCGACCCTCGACAAAACCCTCGGCCTTCACCTGGAGCCGCTCGACCGATGAGTCGACATAGCGCACGGTGCCGCCGGCCGAGCCCTCCTCGCCGAGCACGTGCCAGGGCTCCAGCGCCTGCCGCAATTCCAGCGTCACGCCGCCATGATGGACGCGGCCGAAGGCGGGAAAGCGGAATTCGAGTTGGGCCAGATACCATTCCGGCTCGAACGGATAACCGAACTGCTTCAGCTCGCTGAGCACTTCGAGGAAATCTTCCCAGATGAAGTGCGGCAGCATGAAGCGATCGTGCAGCGCGGTGCCCCAGCGCACGAACTTGCCGGCCTGCGGCTCGCGCCAGAGTTTTGCGATCAGCGCGCGGATCAGCAGCTGCTGCGCCAGCGACATGCGCGGATCGGGCGGCATTTCGAGCGCGCGAAATTCGACGAGGCCGAGCCGGCCGGTCGGTCCATCCGGCGAATAGAGCTTGTCGATGCAGATCTCGGCGCGATGGGTGTTGCCGGTGATGTCGACGAGGAGATGCCGGAACAGGCGGTCCACCAGCCACAGCGGCGCCTGATAGCCCGGCGGCGGAACGTGGGAGAGCGCGACCTCGAGCTCGTAAATGCTATCGTGGCGGGCTTCGTCGATGCGCGGCGCCTGGCTGGTCGGGCCGATGAACAGGCCGGAAAAGAAATAGGACAGCGACGGATGACGCTGCCAGTACAGCACCAGGCTTTTCAGTAGATCCGGCCGGCGCAGGAACGGCGAGTCCTGCGGTGAGGAGCCGCCGAGCACGACATGATTGCCACCGCCGGTGCCGGTGTGGCGGCCGTCGACGAGGAAGCGATTGGCGCCGAGACGAATCTTGGCGGCATCCTCATAAAGCCCGACGGTGATGTCGACCGCCTCACGCCAGTTCTTTGCCGGTTGGACGTTGACTTCGATCACGCCGGGGTCAGGCGTCACCTTGATGACGTCGATGCGCGGATCGAACGGCGGCGGATAACCTTCGACATGGACCTGGAGCTGCATCTCCTCGGCGGTCGCTTCGAGGGCTGCGATCAGCTCGAGATAATCCTCGATGCGCTCGACCGGCGGCATGAAGGCGCAGAGCACGCCGTCGCGGACTTCGATCGACATCGCGGTGCGGACCGGCTCCGATTTGTCGAGACTTTCCGGCGCGAGTTGCGGCGCCGCAGATTGCGGGCGCGGCATGCGGCCGAACACCGGCAGCTCGGCCCGCGTCTCTATCGGGTCCTGTTCGACGATATAGGGATAGCGATCGGGCGGAACATATTCGAGCGCCTTGAGCGGCAACCGCAGTCCGAGCGGGGAATCGCCGGGCATCAGGAACAGATGGTTGCGACGCAGACTCCAGCGCTCGCTGCGCCAGCGCGGCGCTTCCGCGTTCCAGCGCTGTACCGGCAGCACGAAGCCCTTTGGCGTATCGAGCCCCTCGTCGAATACCCGCGCCATACGCGCGCGCTCTTCCGGATCGGACAGCTTGGAGTCGGAAGGATCGACGTTGACGGGAAGCTCCCCCTCCTTCTGCAACCAGTAGGCGGGATCTTCATAGGCCGGCATGATGTAGCCCGGATTTAGGCCGAGCCGTGCCGCCGTGCCCTCGATAAAGGCCTCGGCGTCCTTGACCTCGGCACGCCGCGGCGTCTCGACCGTGGCGATGAGGTCGGCATTCTTCCAGATCGGCACGCCGTCCTTGCGCCAGTAGAGACCAAAGGCCCAGCGCGGCAGGCTCTCTCCGGGATACCATTTCCCTTCGCCGTAATGCAGCAGGCCGCCCGGCGCAAAGCGGGTGCGGAGGCGGCGGATCAGATCGTCCGCCAGCGCGCGCTTGGTCGGACCGACGGCGTCAATGTTCCATTCGGCCGCTTCGAGGTCATCGACGGAGACGAAGGTCGGCTCGCCGCCCATGGTGAGCCGGACGTCCTGCGCAGCGAGATCTCCGTCGACCCGCTCGCCGAGATCGTTGAGCCGCGTCCAGGATTCGTCGGAGAAAGGCTTTGTGATGCGCGGCGCCTCGCGGATGCGCCGGACGCTCATGTCGAAGGCGAATTCGACCTCGGCGAAGCCGGCGCCGCCGGAGAGCGGCGCCGCCGAGCGGTAGTGCGGCGTGGCGGCAACCGGGATGTGCCCCTCGCCCGCCAGCATGCCCGAGGTCGCGTCGAATCCGATCCAGCCCGCGCCCGGCAGATAGACCTCGGCCCAAGCGTGCAGGTCGGTGAAATCATTCTCGACCTCCGGCGGCCCCTCGATCGGATCGATGTCGGGACGGACCTGGATCAGATAGCCGGAGACGAAACGGGCGGCGAGACCGAGATGACGGAAAGTCTGGATCAGAAGCCAGGCGGAGTCGCGGCACGAGCCAGCGCAGGAGGTGAGCGTCTCTTCGGGCGTCTGCACGCCCGCCTCCATGCGAATGACGTAGCGAATCTTCTCCCGCAGCCGCCTGTTGAGATCGACCAGGAAGTTGACCGTGTTCGGAGCTTCGTGCGGGATGGTATCGAGATATTTCGCGAACAGGCGATCGGGCTTGATCGTCTCGAGATAAGGCGCGAGCTCTGTCTTCAGATCCTGGGTATATTCGAACGGAAAGCTGTCGGCATAGGGCTCGACGAAGAAGTCGAACGGATTGACCACGGTCATCTGCGCCGTGAAATCAACCTCGATCTTCAGCTCCGTCGCCTTCTCTGGGAAGACGTAGCGCGCCAGCCAATTTCCCTGCGGATCCTGCTGCCAATTCACGAAGTGATTGGCGGGGGTGACCTTGAGCGAATAGCTCAGGACCGGCGTGCGTGTGTGCGGCGCCGGCCGCAGGCGAATGGTCTGCGGGCCGAGATCGATCGGGCGATCGTATTTGTAGTGGGTGACGTGGTGCAATGCGACGTAGATCGACACGGGTGCGGTGCTCCAGCAGCTTTTTTGAGCAGAACACCGCTGGTGACCTCGATCAAGCATGAACAACGGGCAGACCGTGCCTATGAAAGTATCCGCCGTAGCCCTACGCGGCGACCGTTACATCGTCGCGCCCAGCACCCATGGGGCGAACTCGGCGCCGCCGAAATCGAAGCTTTCGCTCTTGGTCGGCTGGCCCGACGCCGTCTTGAGGATAAGATCGAAGATGCGCTGACCGCATTGCTGGACGCTCTCCTCGCCTTCGAGGATGGTGCCGCAATTGACGTCCATGTCCTCTTCCATGCGCTTGTACATGGGCGTGTTGGTGGCGAGCTTGATCGAGGGCGCCGGCTTGCAGCCGAACACACTGCCGCGGCCCGTGGTAAAGCAGACCAGATTGGCGCCGCCTGCCACCTGCCCGGTCGCAGCGACCGGATCGTAGCCGGGCGTATCCATGAACACGAAACCCTTTTTGGTGACGGGCTCAGCGTAGCGCAGCACCTCCACGAGATTGGTGGTGCCCGCCTTCGCCATCGCGCCGAGCGACTTCTCCAAAATGGTGGTGAGGCCGCCGGCCTTGTTGCCGGGGCTCGGATTGGCGTTCATCTCGGCGCCTTCGCGCTCGGTATATTCGTCCCACCAGCGCATAAGATCGACCAGCTTCTCGCCGACCTCGCGGCTGACGGCACGGCGCGTGAGCAGATGTTCGGCGCCATAGGTCTCCGGCGTCTCCGACAGGATCACGGTGCCGCCGTGACGCACGATCAGATCGCTGGCCGCACCCAGCGCCGGATTGGCGGACACACCGGAATAGCCGTCCGAGCCGCCGCATTGCAGCGCCACAGTCAATTCGCTCACGGCGACGCTCTCGCGCTTGACCTTGTTGGAATCCGCGAGTGCCTCGCGCACGAAGGCGATGCCGGCTTCCACCGTCTTGCGGGTGCCGCCAACCTCCTGGATGTCCATCGCGCGGAGGCGGCCGGCGAGCTTCTGCTCTTCCATCAGGCCGCCGATCTGGTTCACCTCGCAGCCGAGGCCGAGCACGATCACATGAGAGAAGTTCACATGCCGCGCGTAACCGCCGAGCGTACGGCGGAGCAGCGCCAGCGGCTCGTTCTGCGTCATGCCGCAGCCGGTCTTGTGAGTCAGCGCGACCACGCCGTCGACATTGGGGAAATCGGCCAGCGGATTGTCGCCGGTGAACGGATTCTTCTTGAAGACGTCGGCGACGAGGCTCGCGACATGCGCACTGCAATTCACCGAGGTGAGGATGCCGATATAGTTGCGCGTAGCAACGCGGCCATCCGGGCGGCGGATGCCTTCGAAGGTCGCCGGCAGGTCGAAATTCGGCGTCGGCTTGACGTCGACGCAATAGGCATAGTCCTTGGCGAAGTCGCCCATGCCGCAGTTCTGCACGTGCACATGCTGGCCCGGCGCGATCGGCGTGGTCGCGAAGCCGATGATCTGACCGTAGCGAATGACCGCCTCGCCAACGGCGATCGGCTTGATCGCGACCTTGTGGCCGGAAGGAATCCGCTCGACCGTGGTCACGCCGTCGGCCACCAATGTGCCCGGCGGCAAGCTTGCGCGCGCGATCAGCACGCCATCATCGGGATGCAGGCGAATGACGGGGCTGATGGTCATGGGAAGTCTCCTTGGGTCTTCAAGTATCGTGCCCGGACGCTGCGAAGCGCGAAAGCAATGCGCAGCGTCCGGGGCCAATTTGTCGTGTCTCTCGCAAGCGACTGGGGCCCGGCTCTGCGGAGCGGCACTGCGCGCCGCACCGCGTCCGGGACACAGAGAGCTCACGCCTTGCCGGACGAATCCTTGCGGGTCGCGTTGACCTGCATCTTGGCGTAGGTAGTCATCAGGCCGACCTCGTTCGAGAGCGTCACCAGCTTGAAGCCCATGTTGATGGCGCGCGCGGCGCCCTCGGCGCCGCTGCAATGGATGCCCGGGTTGAGGCCGCGCTTGCCGCACTCCTTGATGATCTTCTCATAGATCGCGAGGATCTCCGGCTCGGTGCGATCGAGCTTGGGCTCGAGGCCGTAGGAGAAGCCGAGATCGGACGGGCCGATATAGACACCATCGATGCCTTCGACGTCGAAGATCGCTTCCATGTTCTCGACCGCGGTCCTGGTCTCCATCATCGGCAGCAGCACGATGTCGTCGTTGGCCGTCTTCTGATAGGAGCCCGCGGTGCCGTACATGCCGGCGCGGATCGGGCCGTTGGAGCGGACGCCCTTCGGCGGATATTTGGCATAGGAAACGAGATTCCTGGCTTCCTGCGGCGTGTTGACCATCGGGCAGATCACGCCATAGGCGCCGCCGTCGAGCACCTTGCCGATGATGCCGGGCTCGTTCCAGGGCACGCGGACCATCGGCGTGACCGGATGCTTGTCCATCGCCTGGAAGCACTGCACCATCGACAGATAATCCTGCACGCCGTGCTGCATGTCGACGGTGACGCTGTCGAAGCCGCATTGCGCGACCATCTCGGCCGAGAAGCCGGAGGGAATCGCCAGCCACGCGTTGACCACGGCCTTGCCCGACTTCCAGATTTCCTTGACCTTGTTCGCCACGTTGCCTTCCTTCTTTGTTGTTTTGACCGTGTTTATTTGGACCGTGTTATTTGGACCTTCGTCACCATGACGAGCGTCGCGACAGCACAATCTGCTGTTACCGCGAACCGGGGCGCCGCGCTACGCTCGCAATGACGCAAGACCTATGCGGTTGCCCGCTGGATGCTGACTTCGCTGACGCCGACCTCGCGGGCGGTGTTCACTATTGCGGCCCAGGTGTCATCCGGCAAGGGGATGCCGTTTCGGGTCCGCTCAGCCCGGGTTTTCCGCTCGGGATCACCGGGAATCAGGACCTGATCGACCCCGGCGACCGGCTTGGTGGCGCGGATGAACTCGGCATAGCGCGACACCTCTGCGTCGAAGACATGGGAGGTATCGACCACTTTCGGATCGACGTAAAACGCCAGCATGCCGTTGGCGAAGCGGCGACCGCCGGAAGTGGCACCGGTTCCGGTCAGCGCGCCGCCGAGCAGCTCGCACATGAAGGCAAGCCCCGAGCCCTTGTGCTCGCCGAAGGCGCGGATCGCCCCGGTACCCTTGGTGTGATCGCGCGGACCTTCCGGCATATAGGGGCCGTAGAGCACGGCGGGGTCCTCGCTGAGGCTGCCGTCGGCATCGACCAGCGCGCCCTTGGGCAGCTTCTTGCCGCCGCGGCTCGCGACCAGCACCTTCCCCTCCGCCACGACCGAGGTCGCAAAATCGAGCACGATCGGGTCCTGGCCCTCGCGCGGGATGCCGACGCAGTAAGGCGCAGTGGAGAGCCGTTTCTCAACGCCGCCGAACGGCGCCACCAGCAGCGAGCCCGCGGCATTGACGAAGAAATGCACCGAGATCAGCCCTTCGGCGGCGGCCATCTCGGCCCAGTCACCAACGCGGCCGATATGGCCGGCATTGCGCAACGCGACCGCGGCGAGCCCCGCCTTCTTGCATTTCTCGATGCCGATCCTGACCGCCTGCGGAGTCACGGTCTGGCCGTAGCCGAACTTGCCGTCGACCACCGCGAGCGAGGGCGTATCGAGCACGATTTCGGCGTTCTGGTTCGGGACCACAAAGCCCGTCTTCTTCCAGCGGATGTAGACGGGCACGCGGATGACGCCATGGCTGTCATGGCCGGTGAGATTGGCCGTGGTCAGATAGGTCGCAATCCGCTTCGCCTCCTCCGGAGAGGAGTCCGCGTGGCCGAATACCTCGCCGACGAAATCGATGAGGTTCTGGACCTGGATCGTGACCATGAATTGACCTCCCGGTTATTGTTTGGGCATGATCTTTTCGGAAAACCGCTGCACACTTTTCCGGATCATGCCCTAAGCACTCACCTTGGCATGGCCGCCGAGATAGGCGGCACGGATGGCTTCGTTGCCCCAGAGCTCGTCGGGTTTGCCGCCGAGCACGATACGGCCGGTCTCGAGAACGTAGCCGTAATCAGCCACCGACAGCCCCATGCGCGCATTCTGTTCGACGAGCAAGACTGTCGTGTTGCGCCGGATCTCGGAAATAATCTTGAACACGGCCTGCACAATGACAGGCGCAAGTCCAAGCGACGGCTCGTCCAGCAGCAGCAGCCGCGGCTTGGCCATCAGTCCGCGCGCGACAGCCACCATCTGCAACTGGCCGCCGGACAGCGTCCAACCCAGCGCATTGGTGAATTTCCGGATGTCCGGAAACAGATCGAACATCGCATCCGCCTCGCGCGATATCTCCGAAGTCGCTGCCCGGCGATTGGACGCACCGAGCATGATGTTCTCTTTCACAGTCAGACCCGGGAACACGCGGCGGCCTTCCGGCACGTGCGAGATACCCATGCGGACGATGGCTTCCGGGCCGAGGCCTGCGATCGATTTGCCATCGTACAGGATGTCGCCCGAAGTTGGTTTCGCGAGCCCCGAGATCGCGCGCAGCGTCGTCGACTTGCCGGCACCATTGGCCCCGAGCAAGGTCACGACCTGCCCCTCCTCCACGGCGCACGTGACGCCGCGCAGCGCTTCGATCTCGCCGTAGCGCACCACCAGATTGCGGATTTCGAGCAACGGCATCATTCGCTCCCGAGATAGGCGGTGACGACGTCGGGATGACGCAGCACGGCCATGGATTCGCCGTCCGCGATGCGGCGTCCGAAGTTGAGCACGGTGATGTGCTGGGCTGCTTCCGAGACCAGCGTCATGTCGTGATCGATGATCAGGATGGTCAGCCCCTGGGCGGCGATGCGCTTGAGCAGCTCGTGCAGCTCGAGCTTCTCGGTCGAGTTCAGCCCGGCCGCGGGTTCGTCGAGCAGCAAGAGCGTCGGGTTCGAGGCCAGTGCGCGTGCGATCTCGATCAGGCGCTGATGGCCATAGGAGAAGCTCGATATCAGCTCGTTGGCGCGGTTGCCGAGGCCGACGAAGGTCAATGCCTCCATCGCGCGCTCGGTGAGGGCGTCATCGCCCTTCCCGACCATGGTGTTGCCGGGCCGCTCCGCGCCGATCTCGACGTTCTCCAGCGCCGTCATCGAACGGAACAGGCGGATGTTCTGGAACGTGCGCCCGAGACCTGACGCCGTGCGCTGATGCGGCGGCATGTTGGTGATGTCGGTGCCGTCGAGCACGATCTTGCCCGCCGTGGCCACATAGAGGCCCGAGAGCACGTTGAGCGTTGTGGTCTTGCCCGAACCGTTCGGCCCGATCAGCGCGTGCACGCCGCCGCGCTTCACGGCGATGTCGACGCCATCGACGGCCTTGAGGCCGCCGAAATATTTCGAGAGACCGGTGACTTCCAGCACGGTATCGCCGCCGGTCATCGCCGGCTTCAACTGCAAGGCACCTGCTACCGGAGGCGCCGCGAGCTTGGCGCGCCAGCGCGCGAAGGCATCCGCGACAAAACCCCAGATGCCGTCGGGCATGAAGCGGATGATCAGGATCACGAACAGGCCGTAGATCGCGAGATAAAGGCCCGGCACGCTCTTGAGGAAGCGCAGCCACTCCGGGATCAGGATGAGCAAACCGGTGCCGATCGCCGAGCCGATCGGCGAGGCCACGCCGCCGAGCAGCGACATGGTCAGGAACACGATCGATTCCGCGAACGAGAACTGATCTGGGCTGACATAGGCGAAGCCGCCGGCGAACAAACCGCCCGCAAGCCCGCCGAGAAGGGCGCAGAGCGCGAACGCGTAGATCTTGGTGCGGAAGACGTCGATGCCGTTGACGCCGGCCGCAAGCTCGTTGTCGCGCACCGCTCGCATGGCGCGCCCGAGCTTGGTGTCGGAGAGATGCCAGACGAGATAGCCGACAATCGCCAGCATCGCGACGCAGAAGGCGAGATAGCTCTGCGACGACTGGAACAGGTCGGGACGCCCGATGTTGGAGACGCCGTCGGGACCATGCGTCAGCCAGATCGCGTTGATCATGACCAGCGTAACGATCTGCTGGAACGAGATCGTCACCATGGCGAGGTAGTGCCCGCCAAGCCGCAAGGTCGACATGCCCAGGAAGGCGCCGGCCAGCAGCGAGATCACGCATCCGCCGACGAGGCAGAGCCAGAAGCTGACATGCAGATCCGTCGTCCCGATGCCGACCGCATAGGCGCCGAGCCCGAAGAACGCGGCCTGCGCCAGATTGATCTGACCGCACAGGCCGAGCACGACCGACAGCCCGAACACCGCGATCGCGAACGTGGTGGCCTGGAGCAGGATGTTGTGAACGTATCCGTCGAAGCGCATGTTGGCCGCGAGCGCGACCAAGATCGCCGCACCGATGAAATATGGCAGGTGCCGGATCAGCAGCGGCTTCGAGTGAATGGCGGGCGCCGGTATCGGCATGTTGTCGCTGGGGGCGCTCATGCCTTCTCCGCCACGCGTTCGCCGAAGATGCCCTGCGGCCGGAAGATCAGGAAGGCGATCAGGACCAGGAAGGCGAAGCCGTCCTTGTAGGGCACCGAGATATAGGCTGCGCCAAACGTCTCGATCACGCCGAGCGCGAGCCCGCCGATGATGGCGCCGGCGACGTCACCGAAGCCGCCGATGATAGTTGCCGCAAACGCCTTCAGCGCGATCGTCGAGCCCATCTGGATCGAGACGAACAGCACGGGCGCGACGAGGATGCCGGCAAGGCCGCCGAGCACCGCCGAATAGATGAAGGTGATCATGATCATGGTGGAGACGGAAATGCCGAGCAGCGAGGCCATTTCCTTGTCCTGCGAGGTCGCCTGCAATTTCTTGCCGAGCAGCGTCTTCTCGAAGAACCAGAAATTGAAGATCACGAGGCAGATGGTGACGCCGATGATCAGGAGATACTGGCTGTCGAGATAGACCGGACCGACCTGGATGCCGGGCGTTTCGAACCAGCCTTCCAGCACCTGCGGCTGCGGGCCGTAGATCGCGAGCACGGAATTGGCGAGCAGGATCGAGGCGCCGATGGTGGCGATGATCACAGGCAGATAGGTACGGTGGCGCAGCGGATAATAGACGCCGAGATTGAAGACGACGCCGACCAGCGCCATTCCGAGGAGCGCGACGATGAAGGCCGCCCAATAGGGCAGACCGGCCTCGACCGCGACGACCATCAGATAGGCCGCGACCATCGAGAATTCGCCCTGGGCAAAATTCACCACATTGGTGGCACGGAAGATCAGCACGAAGCCGAGCGCGACAAGCGCGTAGACGGCGCCGATCCCGATCCCGGTAAAGAGCAGTTGTAGGGCGAGATCCATGACAAGCGTTCTGTTGGAGGTCGGATGCGTTCGCCGAAAAACGTTCCGACCTCCCCGATGATCATCGGGGAGGTCGCGTGAACGTCAGTCGTTGAACTCGATGTGCTTGTCGAAGACGATGGCGCCCTTCTCGTTCTTTCACGATGTTGTAGCCGTGAAGCCCATCGCCGTTCTGGTCGAAATTGTATTCGCCCTCGGCGCCCGGGAACTTCTTGATCCCGAGGATGGCTTCGCGAATCTTGCCGGGATCGGTGGAGCCGGCCTTGTTGATGCCCGCCGACAAGACGTTGATTGCATCGAAAGTCCAGGAGCTCTGGTTGTCAGGCGCGACCTTGACGGAATCGCGGTAGATCTTGCCGAACGCTTTCGAGCCTTCGCTGGAATTTTCCGCGTAGTCGGCAACGCCATAGGTGTTGTGGAGCGCGGGACCTGCGAGCTTCAGAGCAGTGATGTTGACGATCGAGGGGGAGCCGACCCAGGGGATGTTCACGCCGAGCTGACGGAGCTGGCGGGCGAAGATGCCGAGATCGTTCTCGAAGGTGAAGTAGGAGCCGAGAATGTCGGCGCCGGACTGCTTGATCGCGAGCACGACTGGCGTAAAGTCCTGGCTCTGGTTGGCATAGCCCTGATCGAAGGTCGTGCAGCCAAGCTTCTCGAGCGCACCGGTGAGCGCGTTGCCGCCGGCGGTGCCGAACGCGTCGGTCGAATGCAGCACGGCCCATTTCTTCTTGCCCAGCGTGTTGACGCCGAATTCGGCGATGACGCGGCCGGAATAACTGTCATTGGGACGGAAGCGGAACAGCCACTGATTGCCCATATGGGTGAGTTTCGGATCGGTGCCGCCGATCATCACAGGCTTTCCGAGCTTGATGACGTCGGGTGCCATCGCATGGACCTGAGTCGAACGGATCGAACCGAGGAACCCGACGATGTCAGGTTGAGAGGCGAGCTTGGAGAAGGCGAGCACGATGCCGGGATTGGTGGTCTGATCATCCTCGACGATCAATTCGCCCTGCTTGCCCAGGATGCCGCCGGCCTTGTTGACGGCTTCGAGCGCAAGCTTGGCGCCCTTGATGGCGTAACCGCCGGATTCAGCGGCAGGTCCCGTGACTGGCGCGCACATGCCGATCTTGATGGTGGCGCCTTGCGCATTTGCGCTTTTGATGAGGTAGGGCGCGGCAATGCCGGCAGCAATTCCGGTCGCGAAGTCGCGTCTCGTCAGTCTCATTCATTCCTCCCTGGGGCCGGGCATCCTTGTCGGCCCTTCTTGTCTTGGCTCTATCACTGAATACAGAGCCGGATGCTAGTTACGAATTCTGCCGATACGAGTAAATTGATATTGCGCCAACATCGGCTAAGTGCGCAGATCTCTCGTCCCGCGATGACTACCCGCGATGGTTATCTATTCTGAGCGATTTTTACGGGCTTTTTGCGGATTTCGCTTCGCTCGGCCTGCCTAAGGGATAAGCAATAATGGCAGTCATGCGTGAGCAGACAAGTCATCATGCAAATTTGCCGTCACATATTGTCAGTGATCTCGTCACCCGCGTCGCTGGAAGCGAGACACAACTCCAATTGTCCGAGCATCTCCTGCAACTCGGCGAGCTTGCGCGCGCCGAAGCGTCGCGTGATCTCGGCATAGATCGCTTCGGAGGACGGTGCCACCGAGGCCATCAGCTTCACGCCCTTTTCCGAGATCGAGACCATGCTGCGGCGCTGGTCCGCCTTCGCAGTCTTGCGCTCGATCAGATTGCGCGCCTCGAGATCGCGCAGGATGCGCGACAGGCTCGGTCCGAGCAGGAACGCCGTGCGCGCGAGTTCCGTGACCTCAACGGCATCGATCGCCGCGAGCGCGCGCAGGATGCGCCATTGCTGCTCGGTCAGGCCATGCGCACGCAACGAGGGACGGAATTGCCGCATCACCGCCTCGCGTGCCCGCAGCAGCGACATCGGCAGCGAGCGCGAGAAGTCGCGCATCGGCACCTGTCGCGGGGCGGCGGCGCCGTCGTCCGCTGGATCAGCCGGTCTCTTCAAGATGATGCCCTTTCAACCGCAAAATGTTTGCAGTGCAGCAAGCCAAATTGTGTTTGACGCATTCACTTAACATGTTAAGTATCTTCGGGCACCACGATTTGCAAGAATCACAAATGGCGCTTTCCAACGACGATATCCGAGCTTGCGCGAGCCGTCTGCACCAGGCGGAGAGGACCCGTACGCAAATCCGGCAACTCTCGCAGGACTTTCCCGGCATCACCATCGCTGACGCCTACGCGATTCAGAAGGCGTGGATCGAGGTCAAGATCGCCGAGGGCCGCATCGTCAGGGGACACAAGATCGGCCTGACCTCGAAAGCGATGCAAAGCGCGCTTGACATCAACGAGCCGGATTCAGGCGTGCTGCTCGACGACATGTTCTTTGCCGATGGTGGCCTCGTCCCGACGGAGCGCTTCATCGCGACCCGCGTGGAAGCCGAGCTCGCCTTCGTCATGAGCAAGCGCCTCGCGGGGCCCGACTGCACGCTGTTCGACGTGCTCAACGCCACCGACTTCGTCGTGCCGGCGCTGGAGATTCTGGATACGCGGATCGAGCGCGTCGATCCCAAGACCAAGGCGACGCGAAAAATCTTCGACACCATCGCCGGACAATGCAGCGAATGCCGGCATCGTGCTCGGCGGACGGCCGATCCGCCCGCTTGACGCCGATTTGCGTTGGGTCGGCGCGCTCTGTTTCAAGAACGGCCAGCTCGAGGAAACCGGTCTTGCCGCCGGCGTGCTCAATCATCCCGCGACTGCAGTCGCCTGGCTCGCCAACAAGATCGCGCCGCTCGGCCTTGCGCTTGAGCCCGGACAGGTCGTGCTCGCCGGCTCCTTCATCCGTCCGATCGAGACCCGCAAGGGCGACACAATTCAGGCCGATTACGGCGCCTACGGCTCGGTCAGCTGTTACTTCGCTTAGGCGAACAAAAAGACAGGGAGTGAAACCGCGATGCCGCATTTCACGATCGAATATTCGGCCAATCTCGACAGCCGCCTCGACATCGGCGCTGTCTGCGAAATCGTGCGCAAGGCGGCGGTCGAGACCGGCATCTTCCCGCTCGGCGGCATCCGCGTCCGAGCTGTCAGGTGCGAGCATTACGCGATCGCCGATGCCCGACAGGACTACGGCTTTCTCGACATGGTGCTGCGCATCGGCGAAGGCCGCGACCTCAAGACACGCAAGACAGCCGGCGAGCACGTTTTCCAAGCGCTCTCCCGACATCTCGATCCCGTCTTTGCAGCCAGCAAATTCGCTTTGTCGTTCGACATGCAGATCAACGACAAGGACACCAGCTGGAAACGCAACAACATCCACGACGCCCTGAAAGTGGAGGCCTCCCATGGATAAGTTCACGCCGAAAGCCGATGTGTTCCAGGCCAACCGCGACCGCGTCGCGCCGCTGCTGAAGACGCTGCGTGCCGACGGTATCGGTCACATGATCGACGGCAAGATCGTGCCGTCGATATCAGGCGAGACGTTTGAGACCAAGTCGCCGATCGACGGCGCGACGCTCGCAAGCGTCGCCCGCGGCAATGCCGAGGATATCGAACGCGCCGCCACCGCCGCCGCCCTCGCTTTCAAGTCCTGGCGCGACATGGGGCCGGCGATGCGGAAGAAACTGCTGCATCGCGTCGCCGACGCCATCGAGGACAATGCCGACGACATCGCCGTGCTTGAATGCATCGACACCGGCCAGGCCTTTCGCTTCATGGCCAAGGCCGCGATCCGCGCCGCCGAAAATTTCCGCTTCTTTGCCGACAGATGCGGCGAGGCGCGCGACGGCCGGAACACGCCGAGCGACGAGCATTGGAACGTCTCGACGCGCGTGCCGATCGGCCCGGTCGGCGTGATCACGCCGTGGAATACGCCGTTCATGCTCTCGACCTGGAAGATCGCCCCTGCCCTCGCAGCAGGCTGCACCGTCGTGCACAAGCCGGCGGAGTGGTCGCCGGTCACGGCCGCTGTTCTTGCAAAGCTCGTCAAGGAAGCCGGCGTTCCCGACGGCGTGCTCAACACCGTGCACGGTTTTGGCGAAGAGGCCGGCAAGGCGCTGACCGAGCATCCCGCCATCAAGGCGATCGGCTTCGTCGGCGAAAGCGCGACGGGCTCCGCGATCATGATTCAGGGCGCGCCGACCTTGAAGCGCGTGCATTTCGAGCTCGGCGGCAAGAACCCCGTGATCGTGTTCGACGACGCCGATCTCGATCGCGCGCTCGATGCTGTCGTGTTCATGATCTACTCGCTCAACGGCGAGCGCTGCACCTCGTCGAGCCGCTTGCTGATCCAGGCCAGCATTGCCGAAAAATTCATCGAGAAGCTGACCGCGCGCGTAAAAGCCTTGAAGGTCGGTCATCCCCTCGATCCCGCAACCGAGATCGGGCCGCTGATCCATGAGCGGCATTTGGCCAAGGTGTGCTCCTATTTCGACGTCGCACGCCAGGACGGCGCGACGATTGCCGTCGGCGGCAAGACCTATGACGGCCCGGGCGGCGGACATTATGTCGAGCCGACGATGGTGACCGGCGCGCATGGCAAGATGCGAGTGGCGCAGGAAGAGGTGTTCGGCCCCTTCCTGACCGTGCTGCCGTTCAAGGACGAAGCAGACGCGATCGAGATCGCCAACGACATCCGCTATGGCCTGACCGGCTATGTCTGGACCAACGACGTCGGCCGGGCGCTGCGCGTCGCTGATGCACTCGAAGCCGGCATGATCTGGCTCAACTCGGAAAACGTCCGGCATCTGCCGACGCCGTTCGGCGGCATGAAGGCCTCGGGCATCGGCCGCGACGGCGGCGATTACTCGTTCGACTTCTACATGGAAACCAAGCACGTCTCGCTGGCGCGGGGCACACACAAGATTCAAAAGCTGGGAATCTAACGCTCGCGATTCCCAGGCGCGCGGAGCGCGAACGGGGAATGACGGGATCTAGAGAGGGGAAACGCAATGCCCGTGCCGCAACATATCTTCGAGCCGCCGTTCAACATCATCCGTTCGAGTCACGTCGTCCTCGATGTGACCGATCTGAAGCTCAGCAGCGCGTTCTACGAGACCACCGTCGGCCTGCATGTCGAGGACGCCGACGACAAGGTCGTGTATCTGCGCGGTTCGGAAGAGCATCAGCATCACTCGCTGGTGCTGCGCAAGGCGGCAGTGCCCGCCTGCAACCGGCTCGGTTTCAAAGTCGGCAATGACGGGGATCTGGACAAGGCCGCAAAGTTCCTGTCCGAGAACGGTCTTGGCTACGCGTTCGTCGATCAGCCGTTCCAGGGCCGCACGCTGCAATTCACCGATCCCTTCGGCTTCCAGATCGAGCTGTATGCCTCGATGGACCGGCGGCCACATCTGCTCCGCCGCTACGACCTCTACAGGGGATGCCATCCGCAGCGGCTCGACCATTTCAACGTGTTCGCAGCCGAAGTGCAGGACACCGTCGAATTCTATGCCCGGCTCGGCTTCCGCCTGACCGAATACGCCGAGGAAGACGGACCGAACGGGCGCATTGCGGCTGCCTGGATGCATCGCAAGGGCAATGTCCACGATTTTGCGATCACCAACGGCAAGGGCCCGCGGTTGCACCACTTCGCCTACTGGACGCCAACGGCGATGAACATCATCCATCTCTGCGATGTCATGGCCTCGCAAGGCTTCGTGAAGAACATCGAACGCGGTCCCGGCCGCCACGGCATCTCGAATGCGTTCTTCCTCTACGTCCGCGACCCCGATGGACACCGTCTCGAACTCTACACCAGCGACTACTTCACCGGCGATCACGACCACGAGCCGCTGCGCTGGTCGCTGCGCGATCCGCGCCGGCAGACGCTGTGGGGCGCGCCGGCCCCGCGCTCCTGGTTCGAGCAGGGTTCGCCGTTCGCTGGGCAAGCCGTGCGCGAGCCAAAATTCGTGGCCGACGTGCTGGTGGCGGATTAAGCAATGACCCTTCCTCGCCTCGCCACCTATTCCGTCAAGGGTGCTGTCCACTACGGCGCAGTCGTCGACGGCGGCATTGTCGATCTCTCCGCGCGCCACGCAAAAGACTATCCGACGCTGCGCGAGGTGGTCGCCGCAGGAAAGCTCGCGAGCCTCGCCGAAGAAGCCGCGTGCCACACGCCCGATCACGCGCTCGGTGACATCATTTGGCTGCCGCCGGTGCCCGCGCCGGAAAAGATCATCTGCATCGGCGTCAACTATCCCGACCGCAACGCCGAGTACAAGGACGGCCAGGACGCGCCGAAATATCCGAGCATGTTCATGCGCTCGCCGCGCTCGTTCGTGGGCCATGACACGCCGCTGGTGCGCCCGCGCGCCTCAGCGCAGCTCGACTACGAGGGCGAGATCGTGCTGGTGATCGGCAAAGCCGGCCGGCACATCCCCGAAAGTTCCGCGCTCGATCACATCGCCGCGCTCACGCTCTGCAACGAAGGCTCGGTGCGGGACTGGCTACGCCATGCCAAGTTCAACGTCACGCAGGGCAAGAACTTCGATTCCAGCGGCAGCCTCGGCCCGTGGCTGGTGCCCTACACGCAGGAATCGCAGATCGTTGACATCCGCCTCACCACGCATGTCAACGGCGAACTGCGGCAGGATGACCGCACCAGCCGATTGATGTTCCCGTTCCGCTACCTCATCAGCTATATCTCGACCTTCGCAACGCTCGTTCCCGGCGATATCATCGTCACGGGCACGCCGACCGGCGCCGGTGCGCGGTTCGATCCGCCGCGCTATTTGAAGCCCGGCGATGTCGTCGAGGTCGAAGCCGAGGGCATCGGCAGCTTGCGAAATGGCGTCGTCGACGAAGCCTGAACAATAATCGAAATGGAATGGTGCAATGACCACCCTCACCGGCGGCGAAGCGATCGTAAGCGGCCTTGTCGCCCATGGCGTCGACACCGTGTTCGGCCTGCCCGGCGCTCAGGTCTACGGCCTGTTCGACGCCTTCCACCAGGCCCAGCTCAAGGTGATCGGAGCGCGGCACGAACAGGCCTGCGGCTACATGGCGTTCGGCTACGCGCGCTCCAGCGGCAGGCCCGGCGTGTTCAGCGTGGTGCCCGGCCCCGGCGTGCTTAACGCCAGCGCGGCACTGCTCACGGCGTTCGGCTGCAACGAGCCGGTGCTGTGCGTCACCGGCCAGGTCCCTACGCAATTTTTGGGCAAGGGCCGCGGCCATCTGCACGAGATGCCCGACCAGCTCGCGACGCTGCGCACCTATGTGAAATGGGCGGACCGGATCGAATATCCCGGTAACGCGCCGACCACGGTCGCGCGCGCCTTCCAGGAGATGACGTCCGGACGGCGCGGACCCGCCTCAGTCGAAATGCCCTGGGACGTCTTCACCCAACGCGCGGACACTGCCGCGGCACAGGTGCTGAAGCCATTGCCCGCGCCGCAGCCCGACCCTGATATGATCAAGCAGGCTGCCGCACTGATCAAGTCCAGCAAAGCGCCGATGATCTTCGTCGGCAGCGGCGCGATCGAAGCGCGCGAGGAGATCCTCGAACTCGCCGAGATGATCGATGCACCCGTCGTCGCCTTCCGCAGCGGCCGCGGCATCGTCTCCAACGCGCACGAGCTTGGGCTCACCATGGCCGCGGCCTACAAGCTGTGGCCGAACACCGATTTGATGATCGGCATCGGCTCGCGGCTGGAGCTGCCGACCATGTCGCGCTGGCCGTTCCGTCCCGATGGCCTGAAGAGCATCCGCATCGACATCGATCCCGTCGAGATACGGCGCTTCATCCCGGACACGGCCATCGTCGCCGACGCCAAGGCCGCGACCGCCGATCTTGCCGCCGCCGTCAGCAAGACGGGCTACAGCAAGACCGCCGGCCGCCGCGCCGCGATCCGCGAGGCAACTGCGACCGCGCAACAGGAAATCCAGCGCATCCAGCCGCAGATGGCCTATCTCAACATCCTGCGCGAGGTGCTGCCGGCGAACGCGATTGTAACAGATGAACTGTCACAGTTCGGCTTCGCCTCCTGGTACGGCTTTCCAATTTACGAGCCGCGCACCTTCATCACCTCGGGCTACCAGGGTACGCTCGGCTCGGGCTTCCCCACTGCGCTCGGCGCCAAGGTCGCCAATCCCGACAAGCCGGTGGTGGCCATCACCGGCGACGGCGGCTTCATGTTCGGCGTGCAGGAGCTTGCCACCGCCGTGCAGTTCAATATCGGCGTGGTGACGCTGGTGTTCAACAACAACGCTTACGGCAATGTCCGCCGCGACCAGCGCGAACGTTTTGATGGCCGCGTGGTGGCGTCGGATCTGGTCAATCCGGATTTCGTCAAGCTCGCGGAGTCCTTTGGCGTCGCGGCTGCGCGCGTGACCGCGCCGGATCAGTTCAAGGCGGCGATCGAAACGGCGCTCGCCCATAGTGGGCCGTATCTGATCTCGGTGGAAGTGACGCGCGATTCAGAGGTCAGCCCCTGGGCGTTTATCCACCCGCCGAAGCCGTGATGACGATCCTCATGGTGAGGAGGCGCGTGAGCGCCGTCTCGAACCATAGAGGCCCGGGTCTCGCAGCTCGGGCCTCTATCCTTCGAGACGCGCGCGAAGAGGCGCGCTCCTCAGGATGAGGAGATAGATCAGCGCGTCCTGCGGAACGTCAGCATTGATCCGCTGACGCCCGAGCAGCGCGTGCTCGCCGTCGGCCAGCGGCGCCACGCCGTGATAGGCGAGCCTGCTGGGCCCGCCCCAGACCACGACGTCGCCATGCACCAAGCGGAACCGGCGCGGCTTGTCGCTGCGCGCCGTGCCGCCGAACAGGAAGGTCGCGGGCAGCCCGAGCGAGACCGAGACGATCGGCGCCGAATAGTCCAGCTCGTCCTTGTCCTGGTGCAGCGACAGCCGCGTGCCCGGTTCGTAGCGATTGACGAGACAGGCATCGGGCGCGAAGTCATTGAAACTGCCCTGCTCCGCCGCACGGCGGGCGAGATCGCGGAGCACGGGCGGCATCGCGGGCCACTGCGCACCGGTTCGCGGATCGATCGGATCATAACGATAGCCGGTGTGATCGGTGATCCAGCCGCGCTCGCCGCAATTGGTCATGGCCACCGACATCTGATAGCCGCCGGGCGTGGTCATGCGCCGGAACGGCGACTGCGCCACGATCGCGCGTACAGCTGCAATCAGCTCGCTCTGGATCGGCTTGACGAATCCGCGCAGCAAAACGGCGCCATCGGCGATCTCCTCGCTTGACGGCTGCGCCTCGGCGACTGTCTCGAACAGATCACCCGTCAATCGCAGTGCTCATTTGGCATCATGAAAGATCACACCCAGCGTGTGGCGCTGGCCGGAGCGAATCCGGCTGACGCCATGGCGCAGATTAACGCGGTAGGTGCCGCGTGTCCCCTGCACCGGGCGGTGATGCACGGCAAAGGCGACCGCATCGCCCTGCGTCAGCGGCACCACCTCGGCGCGGGACTGCATGCGCGGGCGCTGCTCGGTCAGCACGAACTCGCCTCCGGTAAAGTCGCGTTCCGGCTCCGACAAGAGGATCGCAACCTGGAGCGGGAACACGTGCTCGCCGTAGAGATCCTGATGCAGGCAATTGTAGTCGCCAGCCTCGTATTGCAGCAGCAGCGGCGTCGGCCGCGCCTGTCCCGCCTCGTGGCAGCGTTTCAGGAACTCCACATGCGCGGCGGGGTAGCGAATGTCGATCCCCATCGCCTCATTCCAGCGATTGGCGACGCCCTGGAGATGTGCGTAGAGCGTCGGGCGCAACTGCGCGATCAGATCGGGCAGCGGGTAGGAGAAATATTTGTACTCGCCGCGGCCAAAGCCGTGGCGGCCCATGACGATGCGGCTGCGGAAGTGCGTGTCGTCAGGATAGAGCGCGGCCGTGGCGCGGCATTGCTCCGGCGTCAGTAGACCCTTCAGGACGGCGCAGCCCTGGGCGTCGAGATCGCCGGCGATCTGCGGCCAGTCCAGGGCATCGACGCGGGCGGCGAGGTCGATTGGCGACTGAAGCGTCGATTTGCGTGCTGTTGCTGTCATGGCTACGATCTTCGCAAGCTTGGTCCGCCGGGCGCCACCCGATTCCCGACTATCTCTCCGTCATCGCGAGCGAAGCGAAGCTTCGTCGCAAGGGCTCCTCGCAATGACGGTGGCGATAGCTCAGCCCAGCACCGGCAGCGTCACCACATCATAGCCGTGCTTGATCGTCCGCTTCAGCACGGGGTCTTCCAGCTCGAACTCGAAGCGGTCGGCGGGGCGGATGCCGCCCTTGGCTGCGAACGTGCCGCCGAACATGGCGCAGCCGTCGGGGAATTTCCCACCTTCGAAGCCGCGCGCGACGAGATCGGTGATCGGCAGCATCGCGTCCAGCGTGCCCTCCTGGTAGAGCACGCGCTCGCCCTTGATGAAGGCGTAGGAGCGCAAAATCATCTTGTCCCAATGGCCGATGACGTCCTCGAGCTCCCACAGCGTGGATGCGATCGGCTTGTCGCACATTTGCTTGGACACGGTGACGCTGTAGGCCTCGACCTTGCGGTCGGTGTGGTCGGAGCCGCAGCCGACGAACATGCGGCCCTGCCAGCCGATCAGCACGAATTCGACCTCGCCGCTGGAATCGCCGCCAGTGCATTCGATGCGGTCTTCCATGGTCAGCCGCCGTGCCGAGGCGCGATAATAGATCGGCGTCGAGGCCGGCCGGGCAATGCCCATAGCCTCCAGCTCCGTGATGTGCTTGTCGCGCGCGATCGCGTCGCGGCCCGTCCAGCCGGCGATGACCATCTGGTCGATCGCCAGTGTCAGTGGCGTTGTGATGTCCTGGGCGTCGACGGTGAAAGTCAGGTCAAACACGAATTACGGCCTCCATGCCGGCAGCAAGTTCAAAGATACGGCGGTCCGATCCGCCCGCGCCCGCCAGCATCAGGCCGACCGGGACGTCGCCCTCGCGATGCGCAGGCAGCGAGATGGCGCAGCCGTCGATCATGTTGATCAGGGTGCAATTGCGCAGCGCGCGCAGGTTTTCCCTGGTGAACGCCTTGTCGTCGGCGAGATCGGCGATCTTCGGCGGCGTATTGGCGGTGGTCGGCAGCACCAGCGCGTCATAGGGCGCGATGCGCGCATTGACGCGGGCGATCAGCGAACGGCGCTCGTTGAGGAGATCGATGTAGTCGGCCGCGCTCTGCGCCTCGCCGCGCATGATGCGGACGGAAACGCGGGGATCGTAGACGTCGCCCTTGGACGTGATGAGGTAGCGGTGCCAGGCGAAGCTTTCGGAAGCCGCAAAGCCGCCCTTGGCGTTCATCGGGCCGATGTCGTGGAATTCGGCCATCGCGATGCGCTCGATGATCGCGCCATGATCGGCGAGGCTCTTGAGCGCACGCTCGAACGTCTTGGCTACGTCCGCATCGAGGTCGTCGAGCGCGATCGTGGTCGGCACCGCCAACCGCATGCCCTTCACCGGGCGAGGCTTCAGCGCAACGACCGGCTCGTTCGCGAGCACGGCGTCGAGTATGGCACAGCAACTGACCGATCGTGCCAGCGGCCCGATGCTGTCAAGCGAGAACGACAGCGGCACAGCCCCGTCGAGCGGCACGCGGCGCTGCGTCGGCTTGTAGCCGACGATGCCGTTATAGGCCGCCGGAATGCGGCAGGAGCCGCCGGTATCAGTGCCGAGCGCGCCGTGCGCCATGCCGTCGAGCACGGACACCGCGGCGCCCGAGGACGAGCCACCGGGCACATGGCCCTCGGCCCGGTTCCAGGCGCCCTTCGGCGTGCCGTAATGCGGATTGATGCCGATGCCGGAATAGGCAAATTCGGTCATGTTGGTGCGCCCGATCACGACGAAGCCCGCCTTGCGCAGCCGCGCCACCGTGGGGGCATCCTGCTCGGCCGGCGAGGAATCGTCGAGCGCGCGGGAGCCGGCGCGCGTCACCTGGCCCTTGATGTCGAAAAGATCCTTGATCGAGACCGGGATACCGGCGTAGCGCGAGGGCGCCGCCTTCACCTTGCGCAAACCGTCCATCGCATCCGCCGCCGCGAGCGCCGCGTCCTTGTCGACATGGATGAAGGCACGCTGTCCCTCGCCGGCCGGATCGGCAATTCTGGCGATGCAAGCCTCGACCAGCTTGCGGGAAGTGGTGCGGCCGCTTTCGAGGTCTTCGGCAAGCTTCGCCAGCGTCGGAAAATCGGGCATGTCTGTCTCACGGAATATTTGCGTGCGCAATCTATAGCGCTGCCTCAGTTCGACACAAGCATTGTGCGCATGATGGCATGCATGCGCATTGCTGGACCGTTGACGCGCCATGGTCGATTGTCGCATCAAGATTGAAACAGGCGGGCTTGAGACCCGCCCCCTGACAAAACAAGTTCTGGGAGGATCTTCCGAGATGGCCGAACCGCAGCGCGCGCGACCGAAACCGACGCCGGAGACCCAGCATTTCTGGGACGGCACCAAGGCGGGCGAATTGCGCCTGCAGCGCTGCGACGCCTGCGCGCATGTCTATTTCCCGCCACGCCCGTTCTGCCCGTCCTGCGCCTCGCGCAAGGTCAGCATCTTCAAGGCGAGCGGAAAAGGCTTTCTCTACAGCTACGTGATCAACCACCGTCCCGCCGCGCCCGGCTTCACGCCGCCCTATGCGATCGCCGTGGTCGAGCTCGCCGAGGGGCCGCGGATGATGAGCAACATCATCGACTGTCCGCAGACGCCGGAGGCGCTCGAACTCGATATGAAGCTCGAGGTCGCCTTCGAGGCGCTCGACGACAAGATCACCCTCCCCGTGTTCCGTCCGGCGAAGGGATAGGCCATGCGCAGCAACCACGTTGCCGTCGTCGGCGCCGCCGAGACCACCGAGCTCGGGATCATCCCCAACATGTCGCAGCTCCAGCTTCACGCGGACGCGGCGCTCAATGCCATTGCCGACGCCGGGCTGAAGCTGTCGGACATCGACGGCTTCGCCACCGCGGTCGAGACACCGCAGCAGGTCTGCCACTATCTCGGCATCAAGCCGACCTGGGTGGACGGCACCTCCGTCGGCGGCTGCTCCTTCATGCTGCATGTCCGCCACGCCGCGGCGGCGATCGAGGCCGGCCTGTGCAAGACCGTGCTGATCACCCATGCCGAGAGCGGCAAGTCGATGATCGGCAAGGCGCCGCGCTCGACAGCGCCGGACAGCCTCAACGGCCAGTTCGAACAGCCGTTCGGCGTCTATGGGCCACCAAGCATGTTCCCGATTCCCGTGCTGCGCTTCATGAAGACCTACGGCATCACGCACGAGCAGCTCGCGGCGGTCGCGGTGGTGCAGCGGGAATGGGCGGCAAAGAATCCGCGCGCGATGATGAAGGACCCGATCACGGTCGCAGACGTCCTCAACTCGCGCATGATCGCCTATCCGTTCCGCCTGCTGCAATGCTGCCTCGTCACCGATGGCGGCGGCGCGCTGATCCTGACCTCGGCTGATCGCGCCAAGGACTTTCCGCGCAAGCCCGTCTACATCATGGGCACCGGCGAAAGCGTGGAGACGCCGATGGTCAGCCAGATGGAGACTTTTAATTCCTCGCGCGCGTTCAAGACCGCGGGGCCGCTGGCGTTCAGGGAGGCCGGCATCGCCCACAAGGACGTCGACCATCTCATGATCTACGACGCCTTCGCGCATCTGCCGCTGTTCGGCCTCGGCGATCTCGGCTTCATGCCGCACGAAGAAACCGGCAAGTTCATCGCCGACGGCAACACGCGGCCGGGGGCTAAGCTTCCGCTCAACACCAATGGCGGCGGATTGAGCTACATGCATTCGGGCATGTACGGCATGTACGCGCTCCAGGAGAGCGTACGCCAGATGCGCGGCATCGCGCCGGCGCAGGTGGCCAACGCCAAGATTTCGGTGTGCCATGGCGTCGGCGGCATGTTCGCCGCGTCGGGCACGATCGTGTTTACGAACGAGAGGTAATCCACATGACAAAATCACTACAGGACAAGGTCATCATCGTTACCGGTGCAGGGCGCGGCATCGGGCGCGAGATCGCGCTGCTCTGCGCGGCGGAAGGCGCCAAGGTCGTGGTCAACGATCCCGGTGGCGCCTCCGACGGCGCCGGTTCGAGCGCATCCCCCGCTGAGGAAGTGGTCGAGGAGATCAAGAAGCGCGGCGGCACCGCGGTCGCCAATTTCGAGTCGGTGGCCGAAGCCATCCCCGCCAGCAAGATCGTGAAGACCGCGACCGATCATTTCGGCCGGCTCGACGGCGTCGTCAACAATGCCGGCATCTTGCGCGACATGATCTTCCACAAGATGAGCGTGGAGGCGTTCGAGGCCGTCATCAAGGTTCATTTGATGGGCTCGTTCTACGTCTCGCACGCCGCGGCGCGGCTGTTTCGCGAGCAGGAGTCCGGCTCCTTCGTGCACTTCACCTCCACTTCCGGCCTGATCGGCAACTTTGGACAAGCCAACTACGCCGCCGCCAAGCTCGGCATCGTCGGCCTGTCGAAGTCGATCGCGCTCGACATGAGCCGCTTCAACGTCCGCTCCAACTGCGTCTCGCCGTTCGCATGGACCCGCATGATCGGCACCATCCCGACCGAAACCGATGCCGAGAAGGCGCGCGTCGAGAAGATCAAGCAGATGGGACCGGAGAAAATTGCGCCGATCTGCGCCTATCTGCTCTCCGATGCCGCCAAGGACGTCTCCGGGCAGATCTTTGGCGCGCGCATGAACGAGCTGTTCCTGTTCAGCCAGAACCGTCCGCTGCGCTCGGTGCATCGGAGCGAAGGCTGGACGCCGCAAACCATCGCCGAGCACGGCATGCCGGCGCTGAAGGGATCGTTCTACAAGCTCGATCGTTCCGCCGACATCTTCCCGTGGGATCCCGTGTAAGCGAACTCCACCTGTTGCTGCATTGCGATCTCCGGTTGTCCGGCCGGAGATCGCCCGCTTTACGCCCGATTGCAGGCGGATCGTTCCCTCCCAACACAACTTCGGGAGGAAACCATGACAAGAATACTGACCAACTCCGACGACACGATCGCAACAGAGCGCGATGGCCTCGGCCGTCGTGCCCTCTTGAAGGGCGCAGCGGCGGCAGTCGCCGCGACTGGCTTTACCGCCAACGCAAGCTTGGCAGCCTCCGTCATGCCATTGGGCCAGACGGGCGCTCCAACGAGATCGACGGCGCCGCTGCCGTTGGGACCGCTGCCAGGCAGCCGCTACCCGGACTCCCATTTGGAATCGGCCAAGAAGGGGCCACCATCGTTTGGGCCCTCCGGTTTTCCTGCCTTCGCGGGCACGATGGCTGTTGAGCGCGTAGCAACCGGCTTCCGATGGGCCGAGGGACCAGTCTACTTCCCAGCCGGCCGGTACGTGTTGTTCAGCGATATTCCCAACAACCGCATCATGCGTTTCTCCGAGGATGACGGTCATACGAGCGTCTACCGCCAGCCTTCGATGAACTCCAACGGCAACACCATCGATCGCGAAGGACGCCTGCTCACTTGCGAGCACAGCGGCAGGCGCGTCACCCGGACCGAGCTCGACGGCTCGATCACCATCATTGCCGACAGTTACAACGGCAAGAAGCTCAACTCGCCGAACGATCTGGTCGTCGCTTCCGATGGATCGGTCTGGTTTGTCGATCCCGGCTACGGGATCGGCGGCTATTATGAGGGTATCAAGGCCGAGAAGGAGCAGGCAAAAAACAACGTCTACCGGGTCGATCCAAGATCCGGGGAGATCAAGGTTGTCGTCGACGACTTCGTCGAACCCAACGGGATAACCTTCTCGCCCGACGAGAAGAAACTCTACGTCATCGATACCGGCTTCACTGATGGCCCCGATAATCCCTCCCATATCCGCGTATTCGACGTGGATATTGGGTCCGGAAAGGTCTCGAACAGCAAGGTGTTTGCGGAGATGCCCAAGCCCAGCATTACCGACGGGATGCGAACCGACACGGCCGGGCGCGTTTGGTGCTCCGTGGGCTGGGGCGATCCGAACGAGGACGGCGTGCGCTGCTATACTCCAGAGGGCGAATTGCTCGGCAAGATCCACCTCCCGGAAACGGTCGCCAATCTCTGCTTCGGCGGTCAGCAGCGAAATCGACTGTACATCTGCGGCTCGAGTTCGCTCTATGCTGTCTACACGAGTGCACAGGGTTCGATGAAGCCTTGAGCCAATAAGCGCGTGGCGAGTAGCGAACGGTTCGGACACGCATCTGTTCGCTACTCGCCCTCATCAACCCGTATTTCTCAACCCCGCCGAAATCCCGTTGATCGTCAGCTGAATCCCGCGCAGCACCTGCTCGTCCGGGTTCTGCGCGCGGTGCTCTTTCAGCAGCTCGACCTGCACATGGTTGAGCGGATCGAGATAGGGGAAGCGGTGGCGCACCGAGCGCTCCAGCAGCGGATTGCCCTGGAGCAGACGGTCCTGGCCCATGATGTCCAAGAGGGTCTCGATGCAGGAATGCCATTCGCGGCGGATGCGACCGAAGATCTTTTCGCGCAGTGCTTCATCCGGCACGAGCTCGGCATAGCGCGAGGCGATTGCGATCGAGCTTTTCGCAAGCACCATGTCCATGTTCGACAACAGCATGCGGAAGAACGGCCATTCCCGGTAGAGCTCTTTGAGGAACGGCATGCCCTTGTCGGGATGCTCCGCGATCCACTGCTCGACCGCGCTGCCAAAACCGTACCAGCCCGGCAGCATCAGGCGGCATTGCGCCCAGGAGAACACCCAGGGAATCGCGCGAAGGTCCTCGATCGCCCGGGTCTTCTTGCGCGAGGCCGGGCGGCTGCCGATGTTGAGCGTCGCGATCTCGTTGATGACGGTTGATGCCCAGAAGTAAT
This sequence comes from Bradyrhizobium sp. LM2.9, assembly GCF_054056555.1. Taxonomy (NCBI): domain Bacteria; kingdom Pseudomonadati; phylum Pseudomonadota; class Alphaproteobacteria; order Hyphomicrobiales; family Nitrobacteraceae; genus Bradyrhizobium; species Bradyrhizobium sp. LM2.9. The sequence goes on along the minus strand of NZ_JBSRYJ010000002.1, from coordinate 757,814 downwards.
CGACGAAGCCGTCGGTCTCGTAGACGAGACCGCGATAGGCCTTGAAGGCGAGACTTGAAAGCTCGTCCATCGCGGTCAGATATTCGCGGCGCGGCGCGCTCTGGCGCGGATGCAACAGGCTTGCTTCCAGCGTCGCCGCGGCAAGGATTTCAAGATTGTTGCGGCCAACTTCGGCGTTGGAATACTTTGACGAGATGATCTCGCCCTGCTCGGTGATGCGGATCTGGCCGTTCACCGCGCCGCCGGGCTGGGCGATGATGGCATCATAGCTCGGACCGCCGCCGCGGCCGACCGAGCCGCCGCGACCGTGGAACAGGCGCAGCCGCACGCCGTGGCGCTCGAACACGTCGACGAGGCCGATCTCGGCCTTGTAGAGCTCCCAGCCCGAGGTGACGAAGCCGCCATCCTTGTTCGAGTCGGAATAGCCGAGCATGACCTCCTGCACGCTGCCGCGGCTGTCCACCAGCCGTCGGTAATCGTGCAGCGACAGCATGCGGTCCATGATGCTGGATGACGCCTGCAAATCCTCGATGGTCTCGAACAGCGGCACGACGTTGATCGCGCTGCGCCCGGAGGGATGGACGAGGCCGACCTCCTTGAGCAGCACCGCGACCTCGAGCATGTCGGACATGCCCTTGCACATCGAGATGATGCATTGGGGAATGGCGTCCGAGCCGAACTTCGCATGCGCCTCCGCGGCGGCATGGAACACATTGAGCTCGCCCATCGTCTCGTCGCTGTACTTGACGAACGGCGACACCAGCGAGCGCGTTGAGCGCAGCTCGTTGGTGAGCAGCGAGATGCGCGCCTCCTCGCCGAGCGCGAGGTAGGACATGCCGGGATTGGCGGCGTCCATCAGCTCGGCGATGGTGCGCTCGTGCACCGCCGAGTTCTGGCGGATATCGAGCCGCGCCAGATGGAAGCCAAAACAGTCCACCGCGCGGCGCAGCAGCCGCAGCCGGCCGCGGGCGATGACGCGGGCGTTGTTGGAGATCAGCGAGCGGTGCAGCACGTCGAGATCGGCCTTGAGCTCCCTGACGCTGTCATACGGCGCGCCCTTGCCCACCGGCCGGCGCGTGATTTCGACCTCGAGCTTTTCGGCCGTGGCCGTCAACCGCGCATAGATGCCTGACACCGAGAGGCGATAGGGCTCGCCGCTCCGGTGCGGCGATGTATCGGGCGAGCGCTCGGCCAGCGTGCGCAGCTCCTCGGAGACGTCGGCGAGATGCGCGGCGATCGACAGCTCCGAGCCGAGCACATGCAGCTCTTCGAGATAGAATTGCATGACGCGGCTCGACTGCAGCCGCAGCGTGCCGCGCATCACGTCGGCGGTAACGAAGGGATTGCCGTCGCGGTCGCCGCCGATCCAGCTTCCCATCCGCAGGAACGAGGCGAGCTCGCCGGCTGCCTGCTCGCCGCCCTCCTCCAGCCGGTCCTCCAGCGCGTTGACCAGCCGCGGCACCTCGCGCAGGAAGGTGTAATCGTAGAACGACAAGCCGTTGGCGACCTCGTCGAGCACCGTGAGCTTGGTCCGGCGCAGCAAATTGGTCTGCCACAGCGTCAGCACCTCGCGGCGGAGCTGCTCGTCGCTGGCGGCGGCCTCATCGGCGGTCAGCGCGACGCGCTCGCGGCGGTCGAGCAGGGCTGCGACCTCCATCTCGCGGTCCATGGTGCTCTTGCGGCGGACCTCGGTCGGATGCGCGGTCAGCACCGGGCTGACGAGCGCGCTCTTGAAGAAGTTGCGTAGTGCATCGGCACCGATGCCCGCCGCCCTGGCATGGGCGAGCGTCTCGGCCAGCACGCCGGAGCCGCCACCCTTGCCGGCCGCGCATCTGGCGGATGTTGTTCTGGTCCTCGGCGATGTTGGCGAGGTGGGAGAAATAGCTGAAGGCACGGACGATCCGCACGGTCTCCGAGGTCGACATGCTGTCGAGGATCTGCTCGAGCTCGCGGCGGGCGAGCCGGTCCTCGTCGCGGTGAAACCGGATCGAGGTCTGCCTGATACGCTCGACCAGGTCGAACAATTCGGCCCCCTCCTGGTCGCGCACGGTGTCGCCCAGGATGCGCCCGAGCAGGCGGATGTCGTCGCGCAGCTGCGCATCCGCCTCCAGCGCCTGGACGTCCTCAGGGCGGTTGGGGCGAAGATCGGTGGCGTCGGATGGTACGGTCTGGAGGGACATGGCTGGCTCCGCTTCTAGAGCACCCTGTGGCTCCCCGGTGGCGACGAGTGTGCAAGTTTTTTGCCGCAGCGCAAGATGAAGTTGGGGGCGGCGCGGCAACGTCATCGATCATCGTGCGCGTCGCTGGCGGGCGCGCGCATATCCGCGGCCTCGCGGCGCAGGCGCCCGAGTTTTGCTGTCCGTTTCGCCCTTATCGAGAAGAAAGGGCGCAGGGAAGGCCGGGCGCCGGCTGGCACCCAGGGTCCGCACGCGAAAAACGCACGCGGGGTGACCCACAGGTGATGCCGGGACATCCCGGCCTTCCCTGCGCAATGGTTTTACGGCTTATGGCGCGCTCTCCCCGGGGAGCGATGCACTATTGCCCCCGTCGCCTTGCGGATGATCGATGCGCGCACCCGGTCGGGCCGCACATCACCGCAAGCCTTGACGCACAGACCCCGGGCGTCAGGACCACACGCTTTTGCCGTCCGCGGACGTCCCTCCCCGGACATCCGGAAGCTCGCGCGTGCTCGCCACCGAAGCCGAAAAGAAACGCTGTGACCGTGCCGGGTCGTTCGCGCAGAGCGCGATGGCTCACAGGCGTAGCCCGCCCTGCCACCTCGTCACGCGCCGGCGCTGCCGCGTCCATCGCATCCCGGCTCACGTATCGTGACGATCGCGAAACGCCCTTTTGCGGGCCGGGATGCCTTGCGGTTTACCCGAAGAGATAAATTCGGTCAATCAGAATATTTGGGAGCGCCACCCTTGACCTGCATGCAGCGTGTTTTGCCCGTCGGGCAACGCGGGGAATTGTGTGCGCAGCACCAGCGATGCGCTCTCTGATCGCAGCGCAGAGCGCCGAGGATGGATAGAACGCCAGCGATACCCATCAATCCGTTCGCCGATGACGAAGCATGGGTTTCGCAAGGGCTCTACCCATCTCACGAGCTCAGTCGTTCGGGCTAAACCCGGTTGCTTGCACGATCCCTTTCCATCGTGCCGATTCCGATGCGAGTAGTTGTGCAAAGTTGTCCATTGAGATCGAGTCGATCTCGACTGATAATTTTGCCAGGCTGCGCTCTATGACACTCGTTCGCAGAGCCGCCTGAATAGCTCCATTGAGGCCTTCAATGATATCTGGCGGTGTCTTGGCCGGAACGAAGAACCCAAACCATGTGACGTCCTTGAGCAAGGGATAGCCGGCTTCCACCATCGTCGGCACATCGGGAAGAAACCGGCTACGGGCTGGACCGGTGGTTGCTAAGGCGCGCAGTTCGCCGGCTTGCACGAGACCTAAGGAACTGTCGATTGGCATGATCGCCGATGCGATCTCGCCCTTGAGGAGGTCTTGGATTGCCGCCCTACCTTGATACGGTACGTGAAGAAACTCGAAGCCTGCCCCGCGTCCCAACGCTGCACCGATTAGGTGCATACTGGTTCCAACTCCTGGCGTGCCATAGGTCGCATGCTTTGCGTTAACACGGCACCACGAGACGAAATCGGCAAGCGTCCTCGCCTCCTCTGGCACTCGCGGCCCCACCGTCAAAGCTGCAGCGAACGACGCAACGGTCGACACTGGGGCAAAATCCTGAGGCTCGTATCTCAGCTTCTTGTGGGTATGAGGAAAGAGCGTGAGGAAACCAGTCGGCGCGAACAGAACGACCGATCCATCCGGGGGAGCGGCTTTCACGGCTTCCACGGCGACACGACCACTCGCGCCTGGTCGAGGTTCGACGACGATCGACGTTGCATAGGTCTTCATCTGTTCCGCAAGGAGCCTCGCGACAGAATCAGGCAACCCGGCTGTGAAGCCTGTTAGGATATGCGCCGTTTTCACACGCGGTTCGGCAATGATTTGCGGCACGGGACCAGCGACGGAGAAAGCGACACCGGCCGCCGACGCTATCAAAAAGTCACGACGCGTCCCCATAAGCCGTCTCCCGTGGCTCCCCTATTTCCGCAACGTGTTCTCAGCACAAGGCCAGACATTCGATTTCGGATGCCTCATCAATCAAAGCGTGCATCACGCAGACATTTCTGTCCAATTCTGATATGTGATGGTTCGATAACCGATTTGGCAGGTTCGTGGTCATGTCGTTGGTCGATCGCATTGGGCGCCGCCTGAAGCTGCGCGACCTCCGTATTCTGCTCACGGTCGTGGAGCGCGGAAGCATGGGAAAGGCTGCGGCAGAGCTGGCGATCTCGCAGCCCGCCGTATCGAAGGCAATCACCGACTTGGAACACACGTTCGGACTTCGTTTGCTCGACCGCAGCCGAGGCGGGATCGAGCCGACAGCATACGGCCGCGCACTGGTCGCGCGAGGCCGAGTGATTTTCGACGAACTCAAGCAGGGCGTCGACGAAATCGCATTTCTCGCCGACCCGTCTGTGGGAGAGTTGCACATCGGCAGTACTGAGAGTATTGCGGCCGGTCTCTTGCCGGCAGTCATCGAGCGCTTCACACGTGAGCAGCCCCGAATTCACTTGGACGTCGCGCAAGCTGTCATTAGCAAACTGCATTATCGTGAGTTGCGTGAGCGCAGCATCGATCTCATGCTGGGTCGCATTCCGACGCCATTCAAGGAAACCGATCTAAAGGCGGAAATCGTGTATGACGACCAGGTCGTCGTGGTAGCCGGCCGTCAGAGCAAATGGGCACGGATGCGTAAACTCAAGCTTGCCGATCTAGTCGGCGAGCGTTGGATTCTGCCTCCCGCGGATACCATGCACGGGTCACTCACCGCCGAGTTGTTCCGCGCGAGTAGTACAGAGTTGCCACGTGCGCCCATTACGACGCTCTCAATGCATCTGTGCTGTCGACTGGCTGCCAGTGCACAATTTGTGACGATGCTTCCAACATCGATTCTTCGCTTTGGCAACCATGGCGGCTCTCTCAAGGTACTTCCAATTCGACTTCCCGCGCAGCCGCGGCCTGTCGCAATTGTGACACTCAAGAATCGCGCGCTCAGCCCAGCCGCAAAGCTCTTTATCGAGTGCGTTCGTCGAACTGCGAGATAGGAAGGGTTCAATATCCTGAGTGCAACGCGGGGAATTGTGTGCGGAGGGCAATTGAGCGCACCCGCCTCGCCAGATGGGGCGACGATGCACGGATCATCAGACCGGACCCTAAGCCGGCCGGATAGCCGCTAAATGTTGCGAATCGCGCCTGCCATGATTCCCGCCAGTAGAATGGGCTGAGCCCTTGCGAAAACCCATCATCCTTCGTCATCGGCGGACGGATTGATGGGTTTCGCTCTACCCATTCTACGAGCTATGAGCTGAGCAAGCGCCTCGTCGTTCGAGACGACCGCTTCGCGGTCTCCTCAGGATGAGGCTGAGCTACGTCGGGTTTCGTTGAAACTGCAACCACGTGTTCCCCCCTCATTCTGAGGGCCCGCCAAGGGCGGGCGTCTCGAAGGATGGGCCGCGGGGAAGCGCCTCAAATGCGATAGCCCTACCCAAAGCCGGGCGACTTCCGCTCTGCAGCCGGAGGCCGACATTGACGGGTCCACGCCTCTACGCCGGCACGATCACCTTGCCGATCGGCCAGAGCGCGATGCCCGCCAGCTTCAAATGGGCCCAGGCGAAGGGAATGCCGATGATGGTGATCGCGAGGGCCAGGGCGGTGAGGAGATGGCCGAGCGCCAGCCACCAGCCGGCCAGCAGAAACCAGATGATGTTGCCGATCACCCCGAGCGGGCCGGTGCCGATATCGCTCATGCCGGTGACCTCGTCGCGGCTGACCGCCTTCGAACCGAACGGCAGCAGCGTGTAGACGGCGATGTTGAACGCCGCCCGCGCCCAGGGCAGGCCGATGATGGTGATGGCCATGATAACGGCAGCGATCAGCCAGCCGACCGCCATCCAGGCGCCGCCGATGAGGATCCAGAGCAGGTTGAGCAGGATGGAAACAGGGGCCATGGGATGATCCGGAGGTCGATGATCCCGCTAGTATAGCATGACCCGTGGTCCGTGACGCCACTCAGGTCGTTGGCCATTCTTGTAGCCGCTAGATCTTCCGCCCCGCCTGCTCCCAATAGGGATCGCGCAGGCGGCGCTTGAAGATCTTGCCGGAATCTTCGCGCGGCAGCCCGGCGCGGATCTCGATGTGCTTTGGGACCTTGTAGTCGGCGAGCGACGCCTTTAGGCGCTTACGAATGTCGCCGGCGTCGAGCGTGATGCCCGCCTGCGGCTCGACTACCGCCATCAGCGCTTCGCCGAACTCGGCGTCGGGAATGCCGAACACCGCGCAATCATGCACCCCGGGCACGGCGTGCAGCACCGACTCGATCTCGGCCGGATAGATGTTGACGCCGCCCGAGATCACCATGTCGCGCTTGCGGTCGCAGATGAAGACGTAGCCCTCTTCGTCGATATAGCCGACGTCGCCCGAGGTGATGAAGCCGTCACGGTCGATCTCGGCGCGCTTCTCCGCCTTGTTGTGATAGGTGAAATCGGCCATCCCGGCCATGCGCGAGTAGATCTCGCCGATCTCGCCCACGCCCAGCACGCTTCCGTCATCGCCGATGAAGCGCAGCTCAGCGCCGGGCGAAATCTTGCCGACGGTGCCGGGCTTCCTCAGCGCGTCCTCGGAGGTCGCAAAGGTGACGGCGCTGGATTCGGTCGAGCCGTAGAATTCATAGATCACCGGCCCCCACCACTGGATCATGGCGCGCTTGACATCCGCCGGGCACGGTGCCGCCGCGTGGATGATGTGGCGCAGCGAGGAGACATCGTATTTCTTGCGTGCCTCCTCCGGCAACTTCATCAGGCGGATGAACATGGTCGGCACCATGAAGATGGTGTCGATTTTGTAGCGCTCGATCAGCCCGAGAAATTCTTCGGGCTCGAAGCGCGGCATCAGCACCAGCGCGCCGCCGAGCTTGCCGGCGCGGATGCCGAACGAGTTCGGTGCGGAATGATAGAGCGGGCCCGGCAGGATCGTGCGGGCGCCGGGCTTCAGCCCGTAGATCATCGCGCGCATGCGCTCGCCGGCCGCCGCCTGTTCCGGCGTCGGCGCATTGCGTCGTACGCCCTTGGGATGGCCTGTCGTCCCCGAAGTGTAGATCATGTTCATGGGCTGCGGTACGATCGGGCCGTCATAGGGCTGGTGCTGCGCGACCCAGGATTCGAAATCGATCGCGAAATCCGGCGTCTTCAGATGATCGGGATCGATCTTGTAGTTGGCCAGAATCTCCGGCGGCGTCGGCACGCTGAGCACGGTGACGCCTTTCGGAATGGCGTCGCGCAAGGCATGCAGCATGTCGGCATGCCCGATCAGCACGGACGTGCCGGTATCCTTCAGGATATAGTCGATCTCCTCCGGCTTGAAGTGCCAGTTGATCGGCACGCCATAGGCGCCCAGCCGCATCGCGGCATAGGCGGCCTCGAGGAAGGCAATGTCGTTGCGCATCAGCATGCAGACGCAATCGCCCTGCTTGACGCCGATCATGGCGAGGCCGGCGGCGATGCGATCGGCGCGGTTCGCGACCTCGGCATGGGAGCGGCTGCGCTCGCCGGAGACAATGCCGAGGAAATTTGACGTTTCGCTCATTTGTTTTTCTTTATGTTTGACGTTGTCCCTCATGGTGAGGAGGCGCGCAGCGCTGTCTCTAACCATGAGACCTCGTGGCCCATCCCTCGAGACGCCGCTTCGCGGCTCCTCGGGATGAGGTCTGCCTCAGTCCGCAAACTTCGGCGCGCGCTTCTCCAGATTGGCACGCACCGCTTCGGTCTGGTTCGCGCTGCCGATCAGCTTCTGCTGCTCGACGGACTCGGCGAGCAGCGCGGGGCCCGGATCGACCGAGAGATTGTTGAGCAGGCGTTTTGCGGCGCGGATTGCATCGGGGCTCTTGCCGGCGATCTCGCGCGCGACTTCGAGCGCGGCAGCGCGCGGGTCGTCGCAGATGCGCGTGGCGAGACCATAAGCCATCGCCTCCTGCGCGGAGAAGATGCGGCCGGTGTAGGTGAGATCGCGCAAAATGTCGTCGCGCACGAGCGAAGCCAGGATCGGCGTGCCCGCCATGTCGGGCACCAGACCCCATTTGATTTCCATCACCGACATCCGTGCGTCGGGGGTGAGGAAGCGCATGTCGGCACCGAGCGCGAGCTGGAAGCCGCCGCCGAAGGCAACGCCCTGGATCGCGGCGATCACGGGGACCGGAAGCTGGCGCCAGCCCCACACCGCCTGCTGCGCAAAGTTCGCCTGGCCGTACGTGCGCGCCGTGAGATCGCGATTTTCGCCACCCGGAATTCCGTTGCCGCCCTTTTCCTTCATGGCGGCAAAACGCCCCATATCAAGGCCGGCGCAGAAGGCGCGGCCCTCGCCGGATAACACGACAACGCGTACGCTCTTGTCCTTTGAAAGCCGGTCCGTTGCGGCCACAAGGGCCTCGAACATGGCTTGATCCAGCGCATTCATCTTGTCCGCGCGCACCAGGCGGACGTCGGCGACGCCTTCCGAGATCGAGATCGAGACGCGCTCTTCCATGGATGATTCTCCCCTGGTTCTTGCCTGTTCTTGTTCGGTGCCGCTTTACAGAAAGACGGCGGCCGGATTTAGTCAATCGACCAATTAACTGACAATCCCTACGAGGGAAACAGCCATGTTCAAGGAAAATCTTCTGGCCGGCCGGAGCATTCTCGTGACCGGCGGCGGGACCGGGCTAGGCAAGTCGATGGCAGCGCGCTTCCTTCAGCTCGGCGCCGAAGTGCACATCTGCGGCCGGCGCAAGATCGTCTGCGACGAGACCGCGACCGAGCTGATGGATCAGTATGGCGGCCGCGTCACCAGCCACGGCGTCGACATTCGCAACGCGCTCGCGGTCGAGGAGATGATCGAGAACATCTTTCGCGATAGCCCCCTTACCGATCTTATCAACAACGCGGCCGGCAATTTCATCTCGCGCAGCGAAGAACTTTCGCCGCGCGGCTTCGACGCGGTCGCCAACATCGTCATGCACGGCACGTTCTACGTGACGCATGCTGTCGGCAAGCGCTGGATCGCCTTGAAGCAGCCCGGCAACGTCGTCTCGATCACCGTGACCTGGGTGCGCAACGGCTCGCCTTACGTGGTGCCGTCGGCGATGAGCAAGTCGGCGATCCACGCCATGACGATGTCGCTCGCCACCGAATGGGGCAGATACGGCATCCGCCTCAACACCATCGCGCCGGGCGAAATTCCGACCGAAGGCATGAGCAAGCGCATCAAGCCCGGCGACGAGGCCGGCGCGCGCACCAAGGCGATGAACCCGATGGGCCGCGTCGGCACCATGGAGGAGCTGCAGAATCTCGCAGTGTTTTTGATTTCCGGCGGCTGCGACTGGATCACAGGCGAGACGATTGCCATGGACGGCGCCCAGGCGCTCGCAATGGGCGGCAATTTCTACCAGCTCCGCGACTGGAGCGACGACGACTGGACCAATGCGCGGGACTCGATCAAGGCACAGAACGAGAAGGACCGGGCGAAGAGAGGATGATCTCGTGCCCCGGACGCAGCGCAGCGCGCCGCACTTGCGGCGTGATGCGCTGCTGAGCCGGGGCCTATCTCTCGCAGCATGCTGAATCAGAATGGGTCCCGGCTCAGCGCCGCACCACTTCGTGCTGCGCCGCGTCCGGGACACGAAATCGCGGTTGCCCTCCCGCCATCTTGTCTTCACCCGCAGATGACGCCACACTCCGCGCTATAAAAACAAGACGTCACGGGAGAAACATGTCCACCACACAGCCATTGACTGATCTCGCCGACATGGTGCGCGAGCGCGCGACGAACCGCGGCAACGCCACCGCCTACGAGTTCGAGGGCCGCGTCACCAGCTTTGCCGAATTCGATGTCAAGACCAATCGCGTCGCCAATGCGCTGATCGCGATGGGTGTGAACAAGGGCGAGCGGATCGCCTATCTCGGCAAGAACAGCGATATCTATTTCGAGCTGCTGATGGGCGCGATGAAGGCCGGCGTCGTGATGGCGCCGGTGAACTGGCGGCTCGCAGGCCCCGAGGTCGCCTTCATCGTTAGCGACTGCAAGGCCCCGGTGCTGTTCGTGGGACCGGAGTTCATCGCTCAGGTCAGCCAGATCAAGGACGAGCTGCCGGGTGTGCGCACCGTCATCACCACCGAAGGCGGCGCGCCGGAGTGGCCTGATTATACAGCCTGGCGCGATGCACAGAGCGGCGGCGATCCCGGAGTACCGATCGATACCAGGGATATCGCCATCCAGCTCTATACGTCCGGCACGACGGGCAAGCCGAAGGGCGCGATGCTGTCGCATGCCAACTTCCTCAACCTGGTGCAAACAGGCAATGCCGAGGACAAGCCGGAGTGGAACCGGTGGTCGACCGACGACGTGTCGCTGGTCGCGATGCCGATCTTCCACATCGGCGGCTCCGGCTGGGGCGTGATGGGGCTCTATCACGGCGCCCGCGGCGTGATTGCGCGCGAGTTCGATCCGACCAAAGTGCTGGATTTCTTCGAACAGTCCGGCATCACAAAACTGTTCATGGTGCCGGCGGCGATGCAGTTCGTGGTGCGGCAGCCACGCGCAAAAACGGTCGATTTCTCGCGGCTGAAATACATGCTCTATGGTGCCTCCCCGATTCCGGCGGCGCTGCTGAAGGAGTGCATCGAAATCTTCAAATGCGGCTTTGTGCAAATGTATGGCATGACCGAGACGACCGGCACCATCGTCGCGCTGCCGCCGGAAGACCACGTCGAGGGACTGGAGCGGATGCGCTCGGCCGGCAAGGCACTGCCGGGCATCGAGATCGCGATCCTTGATGGCGACGGCAAGCCGCTGCCGCCGCGCGAAGTCGGCGAGATCGCGACGCGCTCGGGCTCCAACATGGCCGGCTACTGGAATTTGCCGGAAGCGACCGCCGCGACGTTGCGCTCCGACGGCTGGCTGCGCACCGGCGACGCCGGCTACATGGACGAAGACGGCTATCTCTACATCCACGACCGCATCAAGGACATGATCATCTCCGGCGGCGAAAACATCTATCCCGCCGAGGTCGAGAGCGCGCTGTGCGATCATCCCGATGTCGCAGAAGCTGCCGTGATCGGCATACCCGACGACAAATGGGGCGAGGCGGTGAAGGCCGTCGTGGTGATGAAGCCGGGCAAGCAGGCGACCGAAACCGACATCATCAACTTCACCCGCGAGCGCATCGCCGGATTCAAGACGCCGAAGAGCGTCGAGTTTTTGCCGGCGCTGCCGCGCAATCCAAGCGGCAAGATCTTGCGGCGGCAATTGCGCGAGCCGTATTGGGCGGGGAAAGACCGGCGGGTGAATTGATCGGCAGTGCGAGGAGCGAAGCGAGGAAGCTGGATTGCTTCGCTCCGCTCGCAATGACGATCAGTGCTTTCCCGGCCCCATATAGCCGAACAGGAATCCCGCCACCTTCCGCATCTGGATTTCCTCGCTGCCCTCGGTGATGCGGTAGCGGCGGTGGTGGCGGTAGATGTGCTCGAACGGCTTGTGGCGTGAATAGCCCATGCCGCCGTGGACCTGCATGGCGCGGTCGGCGGATTCGCAAGCGAGGCGGTTTGCCCAGTAGTTGCACATCGAGACGCGATCGGAGAGCGTGCGCTCGATCTGCTCCTCGGTGAGCTTGTCCATCTCCCAGGCGGTCTTGCGGATCAACAGGCGCAGCATCTCGGCCTGCGTCGCCAGTTCGACCAGCGGGAACTGGATCGCCTGATTTTCGGCCAGCGCCTTGCCGAACGGTTTTCGCTCGCGCGCATATTTCACGCTCTCGTTGATGCAATAGACGGCGGCTCCGAGCGAACTCGCGGCCTGGCGGATTCGGTTCTGGTGCACGAAGCACTGCGCCAGCGACAAGCCGCGACCGACCTCGCCGAACAGCGCGTCCTCGGGCACGAACACGTCGGTGAAGCTGACGCGGGGATGATCGGTCGGCATGTTGAAGGTCCACATGTACTCTTCGATCTTCACGCCATGGCTCTTGGCCGGCACCAGGAAGCAGGTGATGCCGCGCGCATCGCCGTCATTGCCGCTAGTGCGCACGAATAGCGCGCAGTGCGTGGCGACATGCATACCTGTGGTCCACATCTTCTCGCCGTTGATGATCCAGCCCTTGACGTTGTCACGGGTCGCAGGCACCGCGCGCGTTTCCATGTGGGTGGCGTCGGAGCCATGATTTGGCTCGGTCAGCCCGAAGGTGATGCGGTACTTGCCCTTGATCGAGCCGTCGATCATCGCCTTCTGGTCGTCGCGGCCGTAGCGGTCGAGCATGGTGGCGACAGGAAAATTGCCGACGATGGAATGCTCGTTCTGGAGGTCGTTGTGCAGGCCGAGCCCCTTCGCGGCAAAGTGCTCGCGGATCACGGCCATCCAGAGGTTGGAGCCATCCTTGCCGCCATATTGCTTCGGCACTGGAAAGCGCAGATGACCGGCGGCGTCCGCGAGATCCTTGGCCTTGCGCAGCAGCGCTTCCCATTCGTGGCGCGGCAGGCCGCCATTTTCGAAATCGGTGCGCGCCCATTCGCGGCGATGATCGAAGAAGCGGATGTTGTCGTCGGCCTCCTCCAGCGGCTTGATCTCGCGTTCGATGAATTGGTCAAGCTCTCCGAGATAGGCGACGAGGTCGGCAGGCAATGAGAAATCCACGGTTCTCTCCCGGATGATTTTTTCGTGTTGCGTTAAGGCGCTATGCGCGATTTTCTTGCCCCGATTAAGGTGAGAAGAGTGTGCGCAAGTCAAGCAAGCCGAGGCGTGTGAGAGGCGCAAGGCGCGCTTGCGCAATTCGATGGTGTTGACGCGCCGCCGCGCGCTACACTGCGACGAAATTCTCTGTCACAGAAAATGCGGGAGCGACCATGGAGCTGAAATTTTCCAAAGTGGAACGCAAGGGACCGATCACGATCGTCACGCTGTCGCGGCCCGAGGTCTACAACGCGCTGCACACCGACGCGCATTTCGAGCTCCAAAAGGTGTTCGACGATTTTTCGACCGATTCGGAACAGTGGGTCGCGATCGTCACCGGCGCCGGCGACAAGGCGTTCTGCGCCGGCAACGATCTGAAGTGGCAGGCGGCAGGCGGCAAGCGCGGCTGGGACAAGGGCGGGTTTGCCGGCCTCACCGCGCGCTTCGACTGCGACAAGCCGATCATCGCCGCCGTCAACGGTGTCGCCATGGGCGGTGGTTTTCGAGATCGCGCTCGCCTGCGATCTCATCATCGCCTCCGAGAATGCCACCTTCGCCCTGCCCGAGCCACGCGTCGGCCTTGCCGCCCTCGCCGGCGGCCTGCACCGGCTGCCGCGGCAGATCGGCTTGAAGCGCGCCATGGGCATGATCCTCACCGCGCGCCATGTCAGAGCCAAGGAAGGCCTCGAGCTCGGCTTCGTCAACGAGGTGGTGCCGCAGGGCGAGGCGCTGACGGCCGCGCTGCGCTGGGCCGAGATGATCACCAAGAATTCGCCGATGTCGATCCGAGCGTCGAAGCAGACCATCCAGAAGGGGCTTGGCGTGTCGCTGGAGCAGGCGATCGAGGAGCAGCGGGAGTACCCGGCGGTGAAGGCGATGGCGGCGTCACAGGACTACATCGAGGGCCCGAAGGCGTTTGCGGAGAAGCGGCCGCCGAAATGGGTGGGGAAGTAGACGGTCCCTCCCCGTCATTGCGAGCGCAGCGAAGCAATCCAGAATCTCACCGCTGTGGCAGTCTGGATTGCTTCGTCGCAAGGCCCCTCGCAATGACGAAGGATGGATCGCACCTAACCGCCGCCTCGCGACAGCTCCCGCTTGTAGGATGCGTAATTCGGCTGGTCGACCGCAAGCTTGTCCATCGTCGTCTGCCAGAGGTGTTCGGCCAACCCCGGCGTTGCGAGATCCACCTCGCCTTCCGCGATACGGTCGGCTAGCGCGCGGTTGAGCTCCGTCACCGTGCCGTCCGCGCCGAGCAGCGCGCGCAACCGCTCGACCTCCGCAGCATCGCTCCCCTCCCCCTGCGTCAGCTGCCGTGTCACGAGATCGAGGATGTTGACGGCGACCCGCAGCTTGAAGGCGGGGTGGCCGGAGATCAACGGCGCGATGTCGTTGCGAAGGAAATCGGCGACCGATTTGGTCAGCTCGATCGGGGTCGGTTCGTCCTGCATGGTCAACTCCCCCGCGGCGCGAGCAGCCGCAACAGATCGATTTCGGTCTCGGAGGCGCGGCGGCCGATCATGGCGCGTTCCATCGAATGGTCCGGGCCTTCGCGAAACCGCTGCATCATGCCGCCGCACATGATGCCCCAGCGCAGCGTGCCCATCACTTCCCAGAACTTGACCCGCTCAGGATCGCATTTGCGCCCCGCGGCCTCATAGCCGGCGAACAGCTCTTCGCGCGAGCCAAACCCGCCGACGGGCTTGTCGATCTCGCCGAAACGCCATGAGTTGACGCAGACCCAGCCGAGATCCTCCATGGGATCGCCGAGATGGGCGAGCTCCCAGTCGAGCACCGCGCGCACGCCGTCGGCACCGATGATGAGATTGCCGTTGCGGAAATCACCGTGTACCAGCGTTTCTTCGGCGGACGGACCGGGGTCGTGGTCGCGCAGCCAGCGCAGCGCCAGCTCGAACACGGGCTTGGGCCAGTTCAAGCTGCGATAGTCGCGCTCGAACTCGCCGATCTCCTTCGTGGCGCTCATGTGCCGCAGCTCGGGCAGCTTCGAAAGGGGCAGCTTATGGAGTCCGGCCAGCACCCCGCCGATCTGCCGCGCGACGCGCGGTCGCGCCGCGGCGAATTCATCATCGCGAAGAATCTTGCGCGCGATGGTCTCGCCCTCGACCCGCTGCATGATGAAGCCGGTGCCGAGATCGTCGTCCGGCACCAGCACATGCATGACGCGCGGCGACGGCACGCCGGCCTCGAATGCGAGCTGCATCAGCGTTGCTTCGGCAGCGAGGCCGGCTGCACGCGTCGGTGCAGCACCATAGCCGTTCGGTGCGCGGCGCAGAATCGCGCCGATCGACCCATCCGGATGTACGATATCGAAGCGCCAGGTTTCCTGACTGGCGCCGCCGGACAGCCTTGCTACTCCGGCGACACCCGTCGCGCCCGGGTACCAGCGCTGAACGCTGCGAGAGAGTTCGGCCTCGATCATTTGCCTTTGAACTGCGCCGGGCGCTTCTCCAGGAACGCACCGACGCCTTCACGGAAGTCCTGCGTATCGCCGGCGCGGAGCTGGCACTGGAATTCGAGATTGAGCTGATCCTCAAAGGAATTCTCCGGGCTGTCCCAGTAGAGCTTGCGGATCAGCGACAGCGCGACCGTCGGGCCGCTGGCGAGCTCGCGCGCGAGCTTCATCGCCTCCTCCATCAGCGCGCCGTCATCATAGACGCGGTTGACGAGGCCCCATTCCAGCGCCTTCTCGGCCGGGAGCCGCTCACCCATCAGCGACAATTCGATCGAGCGGGCCTTGCCGATCAGCCGCGGCAGCAGCCAGGTCGAGCCGCAATCCGGCACGAGGCCGATACGGCGGAAGGCTTGCAGGAAATAGGACGAGCGCGCGCACAGGATCATGTCGCCGAGCAGCGCGAAGCTCATGCCGGCGCCGGCCGCCGGACCATTGACCGCGGTGACAACAGGACAATGCAGATTGCGGATGCGGCGCAGGAACGGGTGGAAGCCGGTCTCCAGCGTCAGGCCGGCCTTGGTCTTCTTCGACTGGTTGTTGCGGCCCTGGAGATTCGCGCCGGTGCAGAATGCGCGGCCCGCGCCGGTCAGCACGACGCAACGCACCTCGTCCTTCTTCTCCTCGATCACGTCGAGCGCATCTGCGAGACCGCCCAGCATGTCCACGGAGACCGCGTTCATCACCTCCTGATGGTCGAGCTTGAGGATCGCGACCGAACCATCGAGATCGAGCGTGACGTGTTTGAACTGCATGGTTTCCTCGTACGTTGCGGCCTGTGTCAATTTCGCAGACCGGAATTGCTTGCCGGGGCGCATATTTGATTTTTGGCGCGGTCTTGTCCATGGTGATCAGAGCATAGCCAGCAATCTTGCGCGCAGCGGCTGATGCGCTCATGCCAAAAACAGGAAACGCGCCATGGACCTTTTCGACCTCTCGGGCCGCGTGGCCGTGATCACCGGCGGCAATGGCGGTATCGGACTCGGCATCGCACAGGCGCTCGCCGGCCAGGGCTGCAACGTCTCGATCTGGGGGCCGTAATCCTGACAAGAACAGAAGCGCTGCCGCAAGCCTTGCGGATCTGCCCGGCAAGGTCGACGCGCGGGTCTGCGACGTCACTGACCCGGCCTCGGTCAATGCCGCGATGAAGGCCACGCGCGACATTTTCGGCCGGGTCGACGGCTGCTTCGCCAATGCCGGCATCGGCGGCGGCGGCCGGCGCTCCTTCATCGAGCGCACCGAGGAGGAATGGCGCACGATGTTTGCGACCAATCTCGACGGCGTCTTCCACGCGTTCCAGGCTGCCGCAAGACACATGACCCAGCGCGCCGAGGCCGGCGATCCCTTTGGCCGGCTGGTCGCGACCTCGAGCCTGGCCTCGATCTTCGGCACCGCGCGTAACGAGCATTACGCGGCTACCAAGGCCGCGATCAACGCGCTGGTGCGCGCGCTCGGCGTCGAGCTGGCACGCCACGGCGTCACCGCGAATGCAATCCTGCCCGGCTGGATCAAGAGCGACATGACCGCCGGCATCATGGCCAACGAAAAATTCGTCGCCAACGTGATGCCGCGCATTCCGGTGCGGCGCTTCGGCGAGGCCAGCGATTTCGGCGGCATCGCGGTCTATCTGATGAGCAAGGCCTCGTCCTATCACACCGCGGATACGTTCGTGATCGACGGCGGCTATACAGCGTTTTGAGTTTTTGTCGTGGTGGGCACGCTGCGCTTTGCCAACCTACGATGTCTGATTTCGTAAGCGCAATAAGGGGACAGGGCAAATGTTTTCCCACGTGATGATCGGCACCAACGACCTCGACAAGGCCAAGGCATTCTACGACGATTTGCTGAGCACGCTCGAGGTGCGGCCGGCCAGGGTTGACGGCCATCGCATCTTCTACATCACCAAGACCGGCGTGTTCTCGGTCACGAAGCCGATCAACGGCGAGGCGGCGACGTGCGCGAATGGCGGCACCATCGGCTTCGCCTGCCATTCGCCGGAGCAAGTCGACGCCTGGCATGCCGCCGGTATCGCCGCTGGCGGCATCCCTTGCGAAGATCCACCCGGCGTCCGACAAGGCCCGGGCGTCAACCTCTATATTGCGTATTTGCGCGACCTCGACGGCAACAAGATCTGCGCGATGCATCGGATGGTGTGAGCGGGGGCACTCACTGCGTCACCGTAGCCAGGATAGCCATCCGAAGGACGGCGTCGCTTCCGTTCGCCTGTGTCCGGTGCGCTAGGCATCGCGTGGCACGGGCGCAACTCGCGGCACGATCACGCCAATTCGTGTCCCCTCGTCTGGCTCGCTTTCGAGATTGATACGCCCGCCCAGCCGACTGACGACGATGTTATGAACGATGTGCAGGCCGAGACCGATGCAGCCTTGACTGCGACGCGTCGTGAAAAACGGATTGAACGCCTGCCGGCGCAGATCCGCGCTCATGCCGCAGCCATCATCAGAAACGACAATCTCAATATCATCCCGGCCGCACGCGCAAATCTCGATGTTGATGCTGCCGCTCTTGGCATGCGGAAACGCGTGCACCATCGCGTTCTTAATCAGGTTGGTCACCACCTGTGCGAATTGACCCGGATAACTGTTCATTGCCAGATCGGGCTGGCATTCGACATTGAGCGCCAAAGCGTTCTTCCGCAATTCCCGCTGTAGGCTCACGGCAACCTGTCGCGTCAGCTCGCCCGGATCGAAGCGGCGGCGTTCAAGATAGCCTTGATCGACAGCGACCTGCTTGAATGCCTGGATCAATTCCGCGGCGCGGGCGAGATTGTCGGCCAGATGCAGTGATGCGGTCTGAACAACCGCGACGAACTCATTCAGGCTCGATCGCTTCAGCCCGCCCCGTGCGACTTCCGCCGCAAACTTTGTCGTCTTGCGCTCCAGCGCCGAGGTGACGGTCAGGCTGGTACCGACGGGACTGTTGATCTCGTGTGCCACGCCAGCCACCAACCGTCCGAGAGCTGCGAGCTTCTCCGCCTCGACCAGTGAATCCTGAGCCTCTTTCAGGCGTTGCAGCGCCGCCTCCGCCGCGTCGCGCGCGCCGCGAATCTCTCGCTCGCTGCGCTTGCGTTCGGTGATCTCCTCTGCCGCGACATTGACGCCGACAATGTTACCGTTCGGGCCGCGTTGCGGATGCCAATAGGTGATCCAGCAGCGTTCGTCATTATAGCCGGGACGCTGGCCGTAAACCTCGATCCCGATGACCGGCTCGCCGGTTTCCATGATGGAGCGAACGATGCCCTCGACGGCGGATGCGAGCCCGGGCACGCAATCCCGCACCGTATGCCCGAGATGGCCTTCGACCGAGATACCGCAGATCTCGGTGAGGCGCTGGTTGATCTGCAAATAGCGGCAGTCCGGCGAAAGATATGCAAGCCCGATCGGCGCCGTATCGTAGATCAACTGCAGCGCCGGCTGCTTTGGAAACTGCACTTCGCGTATAACGGAAGAACTCATGTACTCTCTCCCTCAGCGCGAGCCGGAGGTTAGCCGGTTACAGCGGCGTGCAAAAGCCCCAATAGCCAGCGGGAACAGGCGGAATCAGTAGGGAATCCGCTAGCGGGAGCTGCGGCGGCGCGACCCGTTAACCGACCCACATGTTCAGATCGCAAGATGCCTGCTGGATATCTGCGAGCCGACGGGTCATCCGACTGTCGCCGTCGCAATGCCGATCTCGCTCAAACAGTGTTTGAAACGCTATTGCGATATTCCATCGCGTGGCATGGCTCGCGTTGGAAAATGCGCGCTCGCACTTTGGCGACGCTGCGACTATTCTCTGCTCCAGCACGATCTCAGCGAGTCCGGGAGGAACAATGACAAAACACGCCTATATTCCCCGCACCACCAATTACACCCTCAACCCCGGCGACGAGCTCAACGACCTCCGGATGTCGGACCAGGTCCGGCCGCTCTATGATCACGTCAGGAAGTTCATCCGCGAAACCGTCGAGCCGATGTCGATCGAATTCGCCAAGGCCGGCGAAGGCAAAGAGGATCGCTGGAGCTTTACGCCGAAGCAGCTCGAGGTGCTGGAGAAAGCCAAGAACAAGGCCAAGCAGGAAGGCCTCTGGAACTTCTTCCTGCCCGACGACGACACCGGCCAGGGCCTGAAGAATCTCGACTACGCCTATATCGCCTCCGAGCTCGGCAAGAGCCCGCTGGCCTCGGAGAGCATGAACTGCTCGGCGCCGGACACCGGCAACATGGAGGTGCTGGAACGCGTCGGCACCAAGGAGCAGAAGGAGAAGTGGCTGAAGCCGTTGATGAACGGCGAGATCCGCTCGGCCTATGTCATGACCGAGCCGAACGTCGCCTCCTCCGACGCCAAGAACATCTCGACCAACGCAAAGCTCGTCGGCGACGAGTGGGTGATCAACGGCGAGAAGTATTACATCTCCGGTGTCGGCGATCCTCGCTGCAAGATCCTCATCGTGATGGTGAAGACCAATCCGGATGCTGCGCCGAGCAAGCAGCAGTCGCAGATCCTGGTGCCGCGCGACACCCCCGGCGTCGAAGTGCTCGGCCCCATGTACGTGTTCGGCCAGGACCACGCGCCGCGCGGCCACATGCACATGCGCTTCAACAACGTGCGCGTGCCCAAGGAAAACATTCTGCTCGGCGAAGGACGCGGCTTCGAGATCTCGCAGCTTCGGCTCGGCCCGGGCCGCATCCATCACTGCATGCGCACCATCGGCAAGGCCGAGAAGGCGCTCGATTTGATGGTGCAGCGTGGCCTCACCCGCGAAGCCTTCGGCAAGAAGATCGCCCATCTCGGCGGCAACATGCAGATCATCGCGCAGGCGCGCTGCGAGATCGAGGCGATGCGGCTGATGGTCTTGAAGGCCGCCAAGGCCATGGATGTGCTCGGCAACAAGGAAGCCCGCGTCTGGGTCTCCATGGTCAAGGCCATGGTGCCGGAGCGAGCCTGCAAGATCATCGACCAGTCGATCCAGATGCACGGCGCCACCGGCATCTCGCACTGGACCCCGCTCGCCGAGATGTACCAGGACGTGCGGCATCTCCGTTTCGCGGATGGTCCGGACGAGGTGCACTGGATGGTGGTGGGACGCCACGAGCTGAGCATGGCGTGAACTTTCTTCCCCTTCTCCCCGCCTGCGGGGAGAAGGTTGGGATGAGGGGGATTCTCCGCAAGGACGGTGACAGTTGGATTCGCGGAGAGTTCCCCCCCTCACCCGGAATTCAAGCGAGATTGAATTCCGACCTCTCCTCGCTTGCGGCCGCAAGCGGGGCGAGTTGAAGCAAGCACCACCTACGACGCGGCCACCTCGCCGATCTTGTCCTGCGTCTTGGTCTCGAAATCGCCGGCGTCATGCCGCTCGTGGAGCTGGCTGGCGGGATCGCCGGAGACGCGGTTAACCATGCGGCCGCGCTTGACGGCCGGGCGCTTGGCGATCTGGTCGGTCCAGCGCTGCACGTGCTTGTAGTCCTGCACGGACAGGAATTCACCCGCGCCATAGACCAGCCCCTTGGCGAGCGCGCCATACCAGGGCCACACCCGCCATGTCGGCGATGGTGTATTCGCTGCCGGCGAGATATTCATTGTCGGCGAGCCGGCGGTCGAGCACGTCGAGCTGGCGCTTGGTCTCCATCGCAAAACGGTCGATGGCATATTCGATCTTGGTCGGCGCATAGGCGTAGAAATGGCCGAAGCCGCCGCCGAGATAGGGCGCGCTGCCCATCTGCCAGAACAGCCACGACATCGCTTCGGTACGGCTCTTGATGTCCTTCGGCAGGAAGGCGCCGAACTTCTCCGCGAGATAAAGCAGGATCGAGCCGGACTCGAACACCCGGATCGGCTCCGGGCCGGAGCGGTCCATCAGCGCCGGGATTTTGGAATTCGGATTGATGTCGACAAAGCCGCTGCCGAACTGGTCACCATTGCCGATCTTGATCAGCCAGGCGTCGTATTCCGCGCCCTTGTGGCCGAGCGCCAGAAGCTCCTCCAGCATCACGGTGACCTTGACGCCGTTCGGCGTCGCCAGCGAATAGAGCTGGAAGGGGTGGCGGCCGACCGGCAGCTCCTTGTCATGCGTGGGACCGGCGATCGGGCGGTTGATGCTGGCGAACTGCCCGCCATTCTCCTTGTTCCAGGTCCAGACCTTGGGCGGCACGTAGGCGGGGGCGTCAGTCATGCAAAGCTCTCCGGCGGGAAGATGCGTCTGCATTAATTAGCGCGCAAATGGCGAATGACAAGCCTGCCCGGTCTGCGCCCGGCGCGGGCCTCAGGCCGGCGTCATGCAGCCTCCTGTCCCCAGCCTGCGCGGCTGCGCTTCGGCTTCCATCACGAATCCCTCATAGCCCTTCGCCGCGACCTCGTCGCAGATTCGGCGGTAGACGCCGACGCCGCCGATATAGGGCATGAAGATGCGCGGCTTGCCGGGGATGTTGGCGCCCATGTACCAGGAATTGGCCTGCGGATAGAGCGTGCCATGGGCGACCTCGTTGACATGGGCGACCCATTTGTCCTCGGCCTCCCCGTCCGCCTCCATCGTGGCAATGGCCCTGCTTGCGCATATGGACGAGACCGTCGGCGATCCAGTCGACATGCTGCTCGATCGACACGATCATGTTCGAGAGCACCGACGGGCTGCCGGGGCCGGTGATGATGAAGAGGTTCGGAAAACCGGCGCTCATCAGCCCGAGATAGGTCTTGGGGCCTTCCGCCCATTTCCGGTTCAGCGTCTGCCCGCCTGGACCTCGGATGTCGATCTTCGCGACCGATCCGGTCATGGCGTCGAAGCCGGTCGCGAGAACGAGCGCGTCGACCTCGTGGTCCTCGCCTCCGACACGGACGGCATGCGCCGTGATCTCCTGGATCGGGTTGCTCTTGATGTCGACCAGCGAGACGTTCGGCCGGTTGAAGGTCGCGAAATAATCGGTGTCGATGCAGATGCGCTTGGTGCCGATCGGATGGCTGTCCGGCTGCAGCAGCTTTGCCGTCCCGGGATCCGTCACGATCTCGCCGATCTTGCCGCGGACGAAATTCGCGGCGGTGTCGTTCGCCGACCGCGCGAGGCCGAGATTGTTGTAGGCATACATGAAGGTGAGACCACCGCGCTCCCAGCGCGCCGCGTATTTTTCGCGCCTGACATCGTCGCTATCATCGAGCGCGCCGCGGTCGGGCTGCTCGGCGAAAATTCCGTTGCGCGCGACTTCGCGGGCGAAGCGGCGGATCTCGGGATAATTCTTGCGGAACGTGTTGCGCTCCTCGCCGGTCAGCGCGGCATTGCGGGCGGGAATGGAAAAATTCGCAGTGCGCTGAAACACTGTCAGATGTTTTGCCTGTTCGGCGATGACGGGCGCCGACTGAATGCCTGACGATCCCGTTCCGATCAGGCCGACGCGCAAGCCGGTGAAATCAACGTCTTCGTGCGGCCAGTTGCCGGTGTGATAGACGGGACCTTTGAAGTTATCGAGACCCTTGATGTCGGGCTTGCGCGCATTCGAGAGACAGCCGGTCGCGAGCACGACGAATTGCGCCTGAACCGTTGTGCCGTCGGACGTCGTCACCGCCCAGCACCTCGCACGCTCGTCGAACACCGCGCGCTCGACGTTGGTGTTGAACTGGATGTCCCGGCGCAGATCAAACCGGTCAGCGATGTGGTTGGCGTATTTCAAAATCTCCGGCTGCGATGCGTAGCGCTCGCTCCAGTCCCATTCCTGCTGGAGCTCTTCCGAGAACGAATAGGAATATTGCATGCTCTCGACGTCGCAACGCGCACCGGGATAGCGATTCCAGTACCAGGTGCCGCCGACGCCGCCGCCCTGCTCGTAGACTCGCGCCGAGAAACCGAGCCCGCGCAAACGGTGCAGCATGTACATGCCGGCGAAACCCGCGCCGACGACGATCACGTTGTAGGATTCCGTGGTCGGAGACGGATTCGCTTGCGCTGGCGACATCGACTGGCGCTCCCTCGTTGTTTTCTGTTGTTGTGGGCCAGCATTCGCTCGCGCATCCGAAAGCGCAAGGGGCAAATCGGCCGGCTCTGATCTGCTTATTTTGTACAGCGGAATGGCTCGTCTGCCGCGCGACGCCTGCGCGCAAGATGCGCGGCCGAATCCGGCGTGGCATCGCGGACGACGATGGGCTAGCGTCGAGTGGTCTTCGCTGCAGAATGCAACAACAGCAACGCGAGGCCGCCGGGAGGGAACGATGAAATCGCCGATCTGCGATATGCTGGGCATCGAGTTCCCGCTGCTCGCCTTCAGCCATTGCCGCGATGTCGTCGCCGCCGTCAGCCGCGCCGGCGGCTTTGGCGTGTTAGGTGCGACCGTGCACACGCCTGATACCCTCGAACGCGAGCTGAAATGGATCGACGACCACGTTGAGGGCAAGCCTTACGGTGTCGACGTGCTGATCCCGGAAAACATTTCGACCGCGGGTGAGAAGGACGTCACCTGGAAGAGCCTTGAAGCACGCGTGCCGCAGGAGCATCGCAACTACACGCGCGATCTCCTGAAGAAATACGGCATCGAACTCACGACCACTGAGGTGGCTGACGACCAGCCGCAGCCGTTCGATGCCAGGACCGCGTTGGAGCTGCTGGAGGTCTCGTTCAACCACCCGATTCGCCTGATCGCCAATGCCCTGGGCGTGCCGCCGAAGGCCATGATCGAGATGGGCAGGAAGCACGGCGTGCCGGTTGCCGCTCTGGTCGGCGCCAAGGAGCATGCGCTACGGCAGGTCGCGGCCGGCGTCGATATCCTCGTGGTCCAGGGCACCGAAGCGGGCGGCCATTGCGGCGAGGTCTCCACCATGGTGCTGGTGCCGGAGGTGATCAAGGCGATCAAGCCGATCCGCGACGTGCCGGTGCTGGCCGCCGGCGGCATCATGACCGGACGGCAGATGGCGGCCTGCATGGCCATGGGTGCGGCCGGCGCCTGGACCGGCTCGGTGTGGCTTGCCACCGTCGAGGCCGAGACCACGGAGATCTTTCGCGAGAAGATGATCGCGGCATCATCGCGCGATGCGATCCGCTCGAAAGGGCGTACGGGAAAGCCGGCCCGACAACTCCGCTCGGTCTGGACCGACGCCTGGGATCGCGCACCCGAGAGCCCCGGCGCATTGCCGATGCCGCTGCAAAGCATCGTCAGCCGCGACGCCTTCAACTCGATCGACCGCGCCGCGGCGAGCGGCAACGCGAAGGCGCGGGATCTCGTCAGCTATTTCGTCGGCCAGGGCGTCGGCCTCATCGACAGCGTGAAGTCGGCGGGTGCCGTGGTGCAGGAGTTCAAGGAAGAGTTTGCCGAAGCCGTCGAGCACATGAATGCACTGGTGGCGGAGTGATTGCCCGCGGCCCATCCTTCGAGGCTCGCCCGGCCGCGCACGCGCCGCTCGGCTCGCACCTCAGGATGACGCGGTATCTGTAGCCGTCATCCTGAGGTGCCGTAGCGCAGCGAAGGCCTCGAAGGGCGACGGCGTGCCCAAGATCTGAAACGTGAAGCAAACAGAAATGACGAACTCCTCTATCCCCCCAAACCGCATCCCCGTCATCGTCGGCATCGGCGAGATCGTCGATCGCCCCAAGGAGATCACCGACGGCCTCGAGCCGCTTGATCTGCTCGAGCAGGCGTTGCGCCGCGCCGAACAGGACGCCGGCGCCAAGCTGCTCGGCGAGGTGCAATCGCTCGACGTCGTCAACTTCCTGAGCTGGCGTTATCGCGATCCGGAGCAGCTGCTGGCGAAACAACTCGGCATCACGCCGGCGCATTGCTATTACGGCCCGGTCGGCGGCGAGAGCCCGATCCGCTACGTCCACGAGGCAGCAAAGCGCATCGCGCGGGGCGAATGCACCGTGGCAGCGGTTTGTGGCGCGGAAGCGCAGTCGACCGCGACCAAGGCCGAGCGTGCCGGGGCCAAGCTGCCATGGACGCCGTTCGCCCATGACGTCGAGGAGCCGAAGCGCGGCGCGGCGTTCCAGAAGCCGTTGGCCGTGAAGCTCGGTGTGTTCCGCCCCGTCACCGTCTACCCGTTCTATGAGACCGCCTCCTCGGCGCATTGGGGCCAGACGCCGCGCGAAGCCATGGCAGAGTCCGGCACGCTATGGTCGCGCTATTCCGAGGCCGCGGTGCAAAATCCCAACGCCTGGCTCAAGCGGCGCTACGCGCCGGACGAGATCACGACGCCGACGGCGGACAATCGTCTCATCGCGTGGCCCTACAACAAGCTCATGGTTGCCAACCCCAGTGTCAACATGGGCGGTGCGCTGCTGCTCACCAGCCTCGCCAGGGCTCGCGCGGCCGGCATTGCCGAAGACAAGCTCGTCTACCCGCTCGGCGGCGCCTCTGCGGAAGAGCCGCGCGACTATCTCCTGCGCGACCAGTTTTACGAGAGCCATCCGCAGAATGCGGTGCTGAAAGCCGCGATGGACCTCGCCGGCGGCGACGGCAAAGAGTTCGACGCGATCGAACTGTACAGCTGCTTCCCGTGCGTGCCCAAGATGGCGCGGCGGACGCTGGGCTTAGGCCCCGACGTACAGCCGACCGTGACCGGCGGCCTCACCTTCTTCGGCGCGCCGCTCAACACCTACATGACGCATGCAGCCTGCGCGATGGTGCGGCGTGTGCGCGACGGCGCAAAGCTCGGCCTGCTTTACGGCCAGGGCGGCTTCGTCACCAAGCACCATGCGCTGGTGGTGTCGAAGGCGCCGCCGCGTGAGACATTGGCGCAGGAGACCAGCGTGCAAGCGGAGGCAAACAGCAACAAGCGCGCGGTGCCGGAGTTCGTCACGGATATCTCAGGCAGGGGCAAGGTCGAGAGCTTTACGGTGCTCTACGGCCGTGGCGGCGATGTCGAGCACGGCGTGGTGATGCTGCGGACGGAAGATGACAGGCGCACGCTGGCGCGGATTCCGGCGAATAATGCGGCCACGCTGGCGCATCTTCTGAACACGGATAGGACGCCGGTCGGCTCACTCGGCGAGATCACGATGGCCGTCGATGGCGTGCCGGAGTGGCGCGCGGCCTAGACTAGCTCTCGTGTCCCGGACGCGGTGCGGCATGCAATGCCGCTCCGCAGAGCGGGGCACGGGACCCCCTATCCCTTCGGCGCCTGCTTCTCCGACGCCGTCGCCGGCTTGCCCTTGGCGCCGGCGCCGGTCACGCGGACCAGGTCGCCGTCGGACAGGCCATCCGGTGGTGCGGTGATGACGCGGTCATCCGCTGCAATTCCTGAGGCGAGTTCGATCTCGCGGCCGAGGTCGCGGGCGATGGTCACGGGCTTGAACAGGACCTTGTCGTCGACACCGACAGTCGCGACGCGCAGGCCGCTGCTGTTGAAGATCAGCGCGCTGGCGGGAATGCTGAGCGGCGCCGAGTCGCGCTGCAGGCTGAGCTTCACGCTGGCGTAGCCGCCGGGCATCAGCTCGCCCGAGGAATTGTCGAGACCAAGCTGCATGCGCGTCGTGCCCGAGGCGACGTCGACGGCTTGCGAAGAAGCCTCCACGGTGGCCTGGAAGGTCCGGTTCGGATACTCCGGCAGCACGATGCTGGCCTTGGCGCCCATCTTGATCGCAGGCACGTAGTTTTGGGGAACGTTGACGTAGACGCGCAGCTTGGTGATGTCGGAAACCACGAACATCGCCGGCCCCGAGCCGCCGCCCGCGTTGATCAGCGCTCCGACGTCGGTATCGCGCGCGGTGACGACGCCGTCGAATGGCACGGTGATCTTCTTGTAGCCTGCGAGCGCCTCGAGCCGCTCGACGTTGGCCTGCCCCGAATGCACGGCGGCGTTCTTGTTGGAGAGATCGGCGGTGCGCTCGTCGATTTCCTGCGCCGAGACGAAGTTGGAAGCGACCAGCGTCTTGCGGCGGTTGAGCGTCGCCTCCGACAGCCTGGCGCTGGCCTGTTGGCTGGCGAGGTCGGCGCGGGCCTGCAAGAGCTGCTGATCGAGGTCGGGTGCCTCGATCTCGGCGATCACCTGACCGGCCCTGACGCGCGCGCCGATGTCGGCGCTCCAGCTCTTCAGGTAACCCGATACGCGCGCGAAAATCGGTGCCGCGGGAATAGGCTTCCAACCGGCCCGGCAGATCGAGGTTGGCATGGAGGGCCTTGGCGTTGGGTAGCGTCACCGCGACGCTGGGAACGGCCTGTTCGTCGGTCCACTCCTTCAGCTTGGAGCCCTGCTCCTCCCGCGCGCGGATGCCGGTGCCGACCACGAGGCCTGCCGCAATCAGCGCCACCACGCCAAAAATGCCCAGTTTCCGGTGCGATACCGGGGAGCGGGGTTCAGTGGGCGACATGCGGGGTCTCCAGGGAGGCGGCGGCTTTGGCGCCTTGCTTCTTGTGTACCATACTGAACACCACGGGAACAAACATCAGGGTGGCGAAGGTCGCAAAGATCAGGCCGCCGATCACGGCGCGGCCGAGCGGCGCATTCTGCTCGCCGCCCTCGCCCAGCCCCAGGGCCATCGGCGCCATGCCGATGATCATGGCGAGTGCAGTCATCAGCACCGGGCGGAACCGGACGAAGCCGGCTTCGAGCGCGGCTGCGATCGGATCGCCAAGCTCCTCGTAGCGCTCGCGGGCGAAGGAGATCACGAGCACGCTGTTGGCGGTGGCGACGCCCATGCACATGATGGCGCCGGTCAGCGCCGGCACCGACAGCGTCGTTTCGGTCGCGAACAGCATCCAGACGATGCCGGCGAGCGCGGCCGGCAGCGCCGTGATGATCACGAAAGGATCGGACCAGGACTGGAAGTTCACGACGATCAGGAAGTAGATCAGCACGACCGCCCCGAGCAGGCCGAACAAGAGGCCGGTGAAGGCGCTGTTCATGGTCTGCACCTGGCCGAGCAGCACCACGGAAGAGCCTTTCGGCACCTCCTTTGCGGTGTCGGCGATCGCCTGCCGGATGTCGACGGCAACCGCACCGAGATCACGACCCGAGGTCGTGGCGAAGATCTGCACCATCGACTGGATGTCGTATTGCGAGACCACCGCGCTCGACGTCGAACGCTTGATGTCGGCGATGCCGCCCAGGATCGGCGACTGCGAATTGCCGGCGGCCGTGATCGGCAACGTCTGCAGCGCGCTGAGCGAATCCATCTGGTATTGCGGCGTCTGCATCACGATCGAATAGGACACGCCGTTATCCGGATTGAGGTAGTAGGTCGGCGCCACCTGCGAGGAGCCGGCAAGGTTGACCACGAGACTATTGGTGACGTCGCGCTCGGTCAGGCCGACATATTGCGCGCGGGTGCGATCGACGTCGATGTTGAAGGTCGGATTGTTCGGCGACTGCTGGATGCGCGCATCCGCGACGCCGGGAATCCGCCGCACCTTGGCCAGGAGCGTGTTGGCGTAGGCAAAGTTGGCGCCGAGATTGGCGCCGCGGATCTGGAGGTCGATTGGCGCCGGCGCACCGAAGTTCAGAATCTGGCTGACGATGTCGGCGGGCAGGAAGGCGAAGCTGACGCCGGGGAACAGCCGCGGCAGTTGCTCACGCAGCACACGCACATGCTCCTCGGTCGGCTTGTGGCCCTCTTTCAGCTTGATCTGGATGTCGCCGTCCTGCGGGCCAATCACGCCGGTGTTGTTGTAGGTCATGTTGATGCCGGAGATTGGCATGCCGATGTTGTCGGTCAGCGTTTCGATCTCGCTCGGGATCAGCTTGCGGATCGCCTTCTGCACGTCGGCGAGCTGGTTGGCGGTCTCCTCGACGCGGGTGCCGACCTGGGTGCGGACGTGCATCAGGATGTTGCCGGCATCGACCGCAGGGAAGAAATTGCGCCCGAGGAACGGCACCAGCGCGAAGGA
Organism: Bradyrhizobium sp. LM2.9; assembly: GCF_054056555.1. Lineage (NCBI taxonomy): Bacteria > Pseudomonadati > Pseudomonadota > Alphaproteobacteria > Hyphomicrobiales > Nitrobacteraceae > Bradyrhizobium > Bradyrhizobium sp. LM2.9. The sequence continues at coordinate 728,732 of NZ_JBSRYJ010000002.1, read as the reverse complement.
CGCGCCGACCACGCAGAGGAAGCCGATCACGAACACCGGACGGTGCGCGAGCGCGAGCCCGAGGAAGTTGTGGTAGCCGCCGCGAATGCGTTCGAAGCGAGCCTCGAAGCCGCGCTGCAACCACACCAGCGGATTGCGCGACTTCGGCGGCGCGCCCTCGTGACGCACATGTGGCTGCAACAGATAATTGGCCATGGTCGGCACGAGCGTGCGCGACAGCAGGAACGACCAGATCATCGCGAACATCACCGCTTCCGCCATCGGCACGAACAGGAAGCGCGCCACGCCGGTGAGGAAGAACATCGGCACGAACACGATGCAGATGCAGAGCAGCGAGACGAAGGCCGGCGTCACGATCTGGTTGGCGCCGTCGAGGATCGACTGCTCGACCGGCTTGCCCTGCTCCAGATGGTAGTTGATGTTCTCGATGGTCACGGTGGCGTCGTCGACGAGGATGCCGACCGCGAGCGCCAGGCCGCCGAGCGTCATGATGTTCAGCGTCTCGCCGATCGCCGACAGCATGATGATGGCACCGAGAACGGAGAGCGGGATCGAGACCGCGATGATGACGGTCGAGCGCCAGCTGCCGAGGAACAGCAGGATCATGACGCTGGTGAGCAGCGCCGCGATCACGCCTTCGAACGCGACGCCTTCGATGGCGCCGCGGACGAACACCGATTGATCGCCGATGAAGCCGATCTTGAGCGCGTCCGGCAGCTGATCCTTGACGTCGATCACCTTCTGCTTGATGCCCGCGATGATGTCGAGCGTCGAGGTCGCGCCCGCCTTCAGCACCATCATCAGCACTGAGCGGTTGCCGTCGACATGGACGATGTTGGTCTGCGGCGGATTGCCGTCGCGCACGGTCGCGACGTCGCGCACATAGACCATCGCACCGTTGACGGTCCGGATCGGCAGATTGCCGAGCTCGTCGATTTTCAGCGGCGAGTTGTTGAGCTGGATGATGTACTCGAACTGGCCGATCTTCTGCGTTCCGACCGGCGTGATCAGGTTCTGGGCTGCAAGTGCGTTGGCGACGTCCTGGCCGGAGAGACCGCGAGCCTGGAGCGCGGTCGGGTCGAGGTCGATCTGGACCTGGCGCTGCTTGCCGCCGAACGGATAGGGGATCGCTGCGCCGGGCACTGTGACCAGCGGGGTGCGGAGCTGGTTGATGCCGATATCGGCAAGGTTCTGCTCGGTGAGGCCGTCACCCGACAGCGCCACCTGGATGATCGGCACGGTCGAGGCGGAGTAGTTCAGGATCAAGGGCGGCGTCGCGCCCGGCGGCATCTGCTTGATCAGCGTCTGCGAGATCGCCGTGACCTGCGCATTGGCGGTGCGGATATCGACGTTCGGCTGAAAGAAGATCTTGATGATGCCAAAGCCGTTGTAGGAGTTGGCGGTGATGTGCTCGATGTCGTTGACCGTCGTGGTCAGCGCGCGCTGGAACGGCGTCGTGATGCGGCCTGACATCTGGTCCGGCGGCAGGCCGGTGTATTGCCAGACCACGCCGATCACGGGGATGCGGATGTCCGGAAAGATGTCGGTCGGCGTCCGCAGCGCCGCCAGCGGGCCGATGATCAGAAGCAGGAGCGCGAGCACGACAAACGTGTAGGGCCGGCTCAGGGCAATACGAACCAGAGCAATCATTCGCCAGGCAATTCCAAATCAGGGACAGGAAGCACCGCCCCCGCGGGTTCCACGGCTGATTTACCTGAAGACCGCCCAAATGGCCAACGACGCTGCGTCACGTGCGGTTCAATTCCGCGCTATTGCACTGCGAAATAGCATTCCAGATATGCAGCTCGCGCCCGAAAGGTGACAGAAGCCGCTTTCCTGCGCGTAAAAAAGCGGCGCCCGAAGACGCCGCTTTCAGGAATTCCGTGCCGGCCCGGCCTACGCCGCGCGAACGTTGGTCAGGAACTTGCTGACCTCGGTCTTGAGCCGGCCCGAGTCGTTGGACAGCATCTGCGCTGCCGACAGCACCTGCGAGGACGCCGAGCCGGTTTCGGTCGCGCCGCGCTGCACGTCGGTGATGTTGGACGAAACCTGCTGGGTGCCCTGGGCGGCCTGCTGGACGTTGCGGGCGATTTCCTGGGTCGCAGCGCCCTGCTCTTCCACCGCGGCCGCAATCGCCGAGGAGATCTCCGACAAACGCTCGATGGTCGAGGAGATCTCCTTGATGGCGCCGACCGAGTCGTTGGTCGCCGCCTGGATGCCGGCGATCTGCTGGCCGATCTCGCCGGTCGCCTTCGCGGTCTGTTCTGCGAGCGCCTTCACCTCGGAGGCCACCACGGCGAAGCCGCGGCCGGCTTCGCCGGCACGGGCGGCTTCGATGGTCGCGTTCAGCGCCAGCAGGTTGGTCTGGCCGGCGATGGTGTTGATCAGTTCGACGACGTCGCCAATGCGCGAGGCAGCCTTTGAGAGTTCGCTGACGCGCTCGGTGGTGGCGCGGGCTTGGCCGACGGCATCGCCCGCCATCCGCGCCGATTCCTGCACCTGACGACTGATCTCGCCCACCGATGAAGCCATCTCCTCGGTCGCCGAGGCCACCGACTGCACGTTGGTCGAGGCTTCTTCCGAAGCCGCGGCAACCGTGGTCGCCAGCCGCTGCGAGCGGTCGGCGGTCGAGGTCAGCGTCGAGGCCGAGGCTTCGAGCTGGGTCGAGGCCGACGACACGGTCTGCACGATCTCGCCGATCATGGTTTCGAATTCGCGGGTGACGTTGTCGACGCGGCGGGCCGCGCTCGATCTTGGCTTCGGCATCGGCGGCCGCAGCTTCGTCGGCGGACTTCTTGGCGATCAACGCTTCCTTGAAGATCTGGAGCACGTCGGCCATGGCACCGATTTCCGTCTTCTCGCCGCGATGCGGGACTTCGGCGGAAAGCTCGCCCTTGCCAAGCGCCTGCATCGGCTCGGTGATCGAGTTGATGCCGCTCGATACGTCATGGACGAGATAGAAGCCGACGCCCGTGCCGATGACGACCGCAGCGCCGAGAATGATCGAGACCAGCATGAAAGCGAAGGAATAGCTGTCGGCGGCGTCCTGGGCTGCCTGGTCGCCGCCCTTGGTGTTCAGCTGGATGTCCTTGCGCAAGACCTCATCGGCTTGCAGCCCGATCTTGTTGACGGTCTTGGCGTTCAGCTCATGCGCCTCGTGCGGAACCTTGCCGGCTTCCTTGCGCGATAGCGCCATGACTTCCTGGGTGCCCTTCTTGTACTCGTCCCACAGCTTGGACCACTCGCCGTACATCGCCCGCTCTTCAGGCGAGGTAATCATGGGCTCGTAGACCTGACGGAACTTGGTGTTGGCCTCGATCACCGTCGCCAGCGTCTTCTCCGACGCGAGCTTCTCTTCGAGAGTCTCCGACAGCATGTGCTCGCGGATCACGTTGCGGTAGGTGATCACGCCAGCGCGCAGATCGCCGAGCACCCGCACGCTTGGCAGCCAGCTCGTGGTGATTTCGGTGGTATTGGCATTCATCGACCGCATCTTCATGACGGCGAGCAGACCCATGCCGGCCATCGCGACCAGCAGGAACGCCACGACACTGATGATCTTGGCGCGGATGGAAATGGTGGCGAGCATAGTCGGGTCTCTTTGTGCTGGAGCGGTGGGCGCCCGAAAGTTTTACGAATCAACCAGAGGGAGCAGCACCGACATCCAACACCAGAGCACCTGAGCAGATGTTAACTACGAACTCCGTACGAGTACGGAAGCCCGAAACAAGTGAACATGACGCTAAAAATGCCCTGCGCTCAGCGCATGAGCCCAAGCGCGTCCGTGAAAAACGCCGCGCCGCCGAAATTTCCGGACTTCAAAGCAAGCAACATGTCGCCTTTTTCAGCACCGACCGCGCGCAGCACCGGGACGCCCGCCGCGATCTCTACTCCGACGAGAAATCCAGGAATTTTTAGCCGGTCGACCACGGCGCCCGATGTCTCCCCACCGGCAACGACCAGGCGCTTGACGCCGGCATGCACCAGCCCCTCGGCGATATCGGCCATGGCCTGCTCGATGGCATGACCGGCCGCGTCGCGGCCGTGGCGCGCCTGGAGCGCTGCGACCTGATCCGGCGTCGAGCTCGATGCGATCAGGACCGGACCGTCGGCGAGTCGCGGCTTCGCCCAGGCCAGCGCACGCTGCGCCTCGTCCTCGCCCGTAGTAATACGGTCCGGATCGAGATGTAACACCGGCATGACACGCTCGGCATTCGCGATCTGCTGAAGCGTCGCCTGCGAGCAGCTTCCGGCAAGGCAGGCCGCGGGTCCGCCGACGGCGGCGCCCGCGTCGCTGCTGGCCGCTGCCGATTTGACCTTGCCTGTCGAGACCAGCGCGCGCGCCAGGCCAAGGCCGATGCCGGAGGCACCGACCGACAGCCGGTGTTCGGCAGCGACGAGGCCGATGGCCTCGAGGTCGCGGTCGAAGACGGCGTCGATGATCGCCGCGCCAACGCCCTTGCCGGCGAGCTCGGCCAGCCGCGCCCGCACGGCATCTGCGCCGCGGGTGACCGTGGCGAGATCGACGAGGCCGATCTGCGTCCCGCTCTGACGCGCCAGAACGCGCACCAGGTTGGAATCGTGCATCGGGTTGAGCGGATGGTCCTTGAGCGGGCTCTCGTTCAGCGGCACGGCGCCGACGAACAGATTGCCCTGGTAAACGGTGCGGCCGGTTTCCGGAAACGCCGGCGTCACCAGCACCACCGACTCGCCGCCATCGGCGCGCAGCGCGTCCATCACCGGGCCGATATTGCCGGCATCCGTGGAATCGAAAGTAGAGCAGATCTTGAACAGCACATGGCTCGCGCCGCGGCTGCGCAGCCATGTCTCCGCCGCGCGCGAGCGCGATACGGCAAGACCGGCTTCGATCGAGCGGCTCTTCAAGGACACCACGACGGCGTCCACCTCGGGCAGTGCGAGATCGTCCGCGGGAACGCCGATGGTCTGTACGGTGCGCAGGCCCGCGCGTGTCAGCGTGTTGGCGAGATCGGAGGCGCCGGTGTAGTCGTCGGCGATGCAGCCCAATGCAAGTGTCACGGCTTCACTCCGGCATAGGGCTGGAACCAGGCTAGACCGTCCGTGGTCTTGCCGCGCGGATTATATTCACAGCCGACGAATCCGGTGTAGCCGAGCCGGTCGAGTTCGGTGAACAGGAACGGATAGTTCAGCTCCTCGCCGTCAGGCTCGTTGCGCGAGGGGATGCTGGCGATCTGGACGTGGCCGATGATCGGCATCATCTCGCGCAGCCGCATCGTGACGTCGCCATGGATGATCTGGCAGTGATAGATATCGAACTGGAGCTTCAGGTTCGAAATCCTCAACTCGTCGATCAGGTCGCGCGCGAAACCGAAATCATTGAGGAAATAGCCGGGCACATTGCGCGCATTGATCGGCTCGAGCACGATGTCGATGCCGTGCGGCGCAAAGAACTCGGCGGCCCACGCCACCGATTTGTAGAACGCCTCGATGGCGACGCGCTCGCCACGGTTGGCGATGCCGGCCATCAAATGCAGCCGCTTGACGCCGGTCGCCTTGGCGTAAGGCAGCGCGGTCTCCAGGCTTTGCTTGAGTTCGGCGAAGCGCGAGGGCAGTGCCGCAAAACCCTTCTCGCCGGCATTCCAGTCGCCCGGCGGCAGGTTGAACAGCGCCTGCGTCAGGCCGTTGCGCTTGAGCCGCTCGCCGACCGCTTCGGCCGGATGCTCGTAGGGAAAGAGAAACTCGACGGCGGTGAAGCCGGCTTGGGCTGCGACATCGAAGCGGTCGAGGAACGGCACCTCGGTGAACATCATCGAGAGATTGGCGGCAAAACGGGGCATTGGAGTCCTCTTGTCTACTTGTCGCCGGGGAGCTTGACGCCGGTGACCTGTGCATACATCCGCGCCACCGACGCGTCGTCGTCGCGGCCCATGCCGGCGGCTGACGTCATCAAGAACATCTGGAGCGCGGCAGCGGAGACCGGCACCGGGAATCTGGCACTGCGCGCCATGTCCTGGATGATGCCGAGGTCCTTGACGAAGATCTCGACCGCGCTCTTCGGCGTGTAATCGCCATCCAGCACGTGCGGCATGCGGTTCTCGAACATCCAGGAATTGCCCGCGGACGCCGTGATCACCTCATAGACCTTGCGGATGTCGAGGCCCTGCTTGGCCGCGAACGCGATCGCCTCCGAGGCTGCGGCGATATGCACGCCGGCCAGCAACTGGTTGATCATCTTGAAGGCGGCGCCTTGGCCTGCGGCATCGCCAAGCTCGTAGAGCTTTGCGGCCATGGCATCGAGCGCAGGCCGCGCTTTCTCAAACGCAGCCGGACTGCCGGAGGCGAGAATCGTCAGCTCGCCTTGCGCGGCGCGCTGCGCCCCGCCGGAGATCGGCGCATCCAGATAGTGCCGGCCGGTCGCCTCCAACTGCTTGGCAAGGCGCCGCGCCACGTCGGGATCCATGGTCGCGGACGACAGGAAGACGCTGTCCTTGGGCATGGCTTCGGCGACGCCGTCCTTGCCGAACAGGATGGTCTCGGTCTGCGCGGCATTGACGACGACACTGACGACGATATCGGCGTCCTTGGCAGCTTCGGCCGGCGTCTTGGCGCCTGCGCCACCGTCCGTCACGAAACGCGCCACCGCATCGGCCGAGACGTCGCAGCCGGTGACGATATGACCGGCGCGCTTCAGCGAGGTCGCCATGCCAAACCCCATCGAGCCGAGCCCGACGACGGCGATGCGCTGATTCTGTGACGTGGAGGCGGACATGCAACTCATCCTTGCGAACGTTTCCCGGACGGCCGCCCTTTGCGGCAGCTTGGCAACCGAATAACACGGCTTGGCCGCGCTGCCAAAGCATGAGACAAACAGACATGACGGCCATGAGCAACGAGACACGGCTGCGCGAAGACATTTGCCGCTTCGGACGGTCCCTGTTCGAGCGCGGGCTGACACCCGGCTCCTCCGGCAATATCAGCGTCAGGCTGGACGGCGGCGGCTGGCTGGTGACGCCGACCAACGCCTCGCTCGGCTTTCTCGATCCCGCAAAACTGTCGCGGCTGGACGAGCAGGGCCGGCTGGTTTCGGGCGATGCGCCGACCAAGGAAGTTCCGCTGCACACTGCGCTCTACGCCACGCGCGGGAGCGCAAGGGCAATCGTGCATCTGCATTCTACCCACTCCGTCGCGCTGTCGATGCTCCCCGAGGTCGATCCGCGTGCCGTGCTGCCGCCGATGACGGCCTATTATTTGATGAAATGCGGCGCCACCGCGCTCGTGCCCTATTACCGCCCCGGCGATCCCGCGGTGGCTGACGCGATCAAGGGGCTGGCGGGGAAATATTCATCCGTCCTGCTCGCCAATCACGGCCCGGTGGTATCAGGCGACACGCTGGAGGCCTCGGTGTTCGCGACGGAGGAGCTGGAGGAGACGGCGAAGCTGTATCTGCTGCTGCGCGGGATGAACCCGCGCTATCTGTCGCCGGAGCAGGTGGAGGATCTGGTGAAAGTGTTCGGGGTGAAGCTGCCGGAGCATGGGCACGAGCACGGGCGCTCACCGCATACTCCGCCCTCATCCTGAGGCGCGAGCCTTGCGATGCAATGCATCGCAAGGTGAAGCCTCGAAGGGATGGGCTACAGGCGCGCGCATCCTTCGAGGCGCGCGAAGGGCGCGCACCTCAGGATGACGGTAGAGATTGTGGTGGCAGTCTAGTTACAGCCCCAGATATGCCTTGCGCACATCCGGATTGCCTCTGATCTCGCTTGCTGCGCCCTGCATCAGCACGCGGCCGGTTTGCAGGATGTAGGCGCGGTCGGCGATCTCAAGGCACTCCGCCATGCGCTGCTCGACGATCAAGACGGTCATGCCGGCATCGCGGATGCGCTTCACGGCCTGGAAGATTTCATCGACCAGCTTCGGCATGATGCCCTGTGACGGCTCGTCCAGCATCAACAGCCGCGGGCGTGTCATCAGCGCGCGGCCGATCGCGAGCATCTGCTGCTCGCCGCCGGAGAGGGTTTCGGCCCGCTGATCGAGGCGTTCGGACAGGCGCGGGAACAACTTGAAGACGAGATCGAGCGGGCTCTCACGATCGGCGTCGCCGCGATAGAGATAGCTGCCAAGGCGCAGATTGTCGCGCACGGAGAGGCGCGGAAACAGGCGGCGGTTCTCCGGCACATAGGCGATGCCGGTGGCGGTGATGTGGTGCTGTGCCATGCCGTCGAGGCGCTTGCCGTCGAAGGTCACCGTGCCCGAACGCGGACGCTCGGCGCCGGCGATAGACTTGAGCAGCGTCGACTTGCCCGCGCCGTTGGCGCCGGCCACGCAGACGATCTCGCCCTTCTGGACTTCGATCGAGATCGCGGAGATCGCGACCAGGCCCTGATAGGCGGTCGTGACTTCACGCACCGACAGCATGACGATCTCCCAGATAAGCGCTGATCACCTTGGGATCGCGGACGACCTCGGTGGGCTTGCCCTCGACCAGCACCTTGCCGAGGTCGAGCACGATGGCGCGATCGACCAGCGGCATCACGATCTCCATGACATGCTCGACCATCAGCACGGTGATGCCGGCATCGCGCACCTTGCGCACCAGGGCGACACCGGTCTGCGCCTCGGTCGGCGTGAGGCCGGTGAGGACTTCGTCGAGCAGCAGCAGCTTCGGTTCGGTCGCCAGCGCACGGGCGACTTCGAGACGGCGCTTCTCGGCCGGCACGAGGTCGCTCGCCAGCACGTCGGCACGCGCGGCAAGGCCGGTGAACTCCAGCACCTCATACGCCTTGCGGCGCGCTACTCGCATCACGGTGTTACGCACGAGAGCACCGACGATGACGTTGTCGATGACAGTCATGGTCTCAAAGCTCTTGACCACCTGGAACGTGCGCCCGACGCCACGCTGACAGCGCTCGGCCGCGGGCATCTTGGTGACGTCCTCGCCGTCGAACCAGATCGAGCCTTGAGTCGGCGGCAACACGCCGGCGATCAGATTGAACAGCGTCGACTTGCCGGCACCGTTGGGGCCGATCAGGCCCACGATCTCGCCGCGGCCGACCGAAATCGAGACGTCGCTGTTGGCGACGAGGCCGCCAAAACGTTGCCAGACGCCGCGGGTTTCAAGGAGCGCGGTCATCGTGAGGCTCCCTTCGCTTTAGAACGGGAGAACAGGCTGACCAGCCCCTGCGGCAGAGCCAGCGAGATCGCCACGATCAGCCCGCCATAGACGATCAGATCGACGCCGCGCCCGGAGCCGCCGATATAGGAGCGCGTCAGCTCCGTCATCGGGATCAGAATGGCCGCGCCAAGCACCGGGCCCCAGAGAGTACCGATGCCACCGAGCACGGCCGGCAGCGCCATCAGCAGCGAGAACTGGAAGCCCATGACGCTCTCAGGATCGATATAGGCGAGAAATTGCGCATAGAAGGCGCCGCCGATGGCAACGAGGAAAGCGGAGACGGCAGCCGCGCCCATCTTGGAGTTGAACACGACGACGCCAAGGCTTTCGGCCGCTTCCGGATTGTCCTTCACCGCGCGCCACCAAAAGCCCCATTTGGAGTCTTCCAGCCACCAGGTGACGAACCAGGCGAGGCTGCACAGCACCAGCGCGAAATAGAAGTACGGCAGCTTGCTGCGCATGAACTGGAATTTCAGCCAGCTGTCGCCGCGCACCTGAATGGTGATTCCCATCGCCGCCCCCGCCCATTCCCAGTTCTGGAACAGCAGCAGCCCGATCTCGGCGATGACGATGGTCGCGATCACGAAGTAATGGCCGCGCAGGCGGAAGAAGGGATAGCCGAGCCCCATCGCAATGAGGGCCGCAATCACGCCGCCGGCGAGCATGCCGAACCAGGGCAGCACGCCGAACTTGGTGAACAGGAGCTCGGTGGTGTAGGCGCCGATCCCGAAATAAAGCGCGTGTCCCAGCGAAATCTGCCCGCAATAGCCGGAAAGAATGTTCCAGCTCTGCGACAGCGCCGCATACATCAAGGTCAGGATCAGGATGTTCTGGACGTAGACGTCCTTGATGAACAGCGGGGCGAGCGCTGCGAGCCCGGCCAGCACCGCGGCGATGATGAGGTCGCGGCGGCGCCGCACGGCAAAATTCTTGTCCATCACATCGACCCGAACAGGCCGCGCGGCCGGATGAAGACGACCAGCAAGTAGACTGCGTAGATGCCGACCGACTTCAGCGACGGCGGCAACACAAGGGCTGTGGTCGCTTCGACGAGGCCAACGATGATGCCGCCGGCGAAAGCGCCGAATACGCTGCCGAAGCCGCCGAGCGCCACCGTAACATAGGCAATCAGCGCAAAGGACGCGCCGACGTCGGGATAGATATAGAAGAAGCTTGCCATGATCGCTCCGGCGAGGCCGACCAACGCGGCACCAAGTCCCCAGCCAAGCGCGAACACGCGGTTCTTGTCGATGCCGACGAGGGCCACCGCGCCAGGGTCTTCACGGGTGGCCTCCAGCGCGCGGCCGAAATCGGTCCGATGGATGAAGAAGTAGAGCCCGGCAAAGGCCAGGATCGAGACCAGCGCGCCCATCAGCTGCGGCTCGGGCAGGAAGATGCCGGCGATTGAGATCGTCTTGCCGCCGAGCCAGGAATGCGGAACGCTGCGATAGTCCGGCGTGAAGAAGAACTGCGCGAGGCCGCGCATCACGATGGCGAGGCCAAAGGTCGAGAAGATCTGCACCATGCCGGCATTGGCCTTGGCCCGCATGGCGAAGCGCACGACCAATAGATAGACCACAGCTCCGAACGCACGAACAGCGCGGCAGCCACCAGCGGCGCCGACAGCAGGGGGTCGATCGCGAAGAACGTGAACAGGAAGAAGCTCACATACATCGCGATCATCAGGAACTCGCCATGGGCGAAGTTCACGACGTCCATCAGGCCGAAGATCAGCGCGAGGCCGACGGCGATCAGTCCGTAGAGCAGACCCATGAGAAGGCCGCTCGCGAGACTCTGGATAATGGTTTGGGCTGTCAAAAGTCCGTCCCCCGAATTACGCCCTCATCCTGAGGAGCGCGCTCCTGCGCGCGTCTCGAAGGATGGGCCCGCCCTCGCCCTTCGAGACGCGGGCTGCGCCCGCTCCTCCAGCGACAACGGCTTCGCCGTTGCGCAGGGATGAGGGCGGGAGCTACCGTCTGAGCTCCCGCTTTCCTAAATCTTACTTCATCGGCCAGATCGCTTCAGCGATCGCGGCCTGCGGCGGAAAGATGGTGACGAACTTGCCGCCGACATATTGCAGCAGCACCGGGTCGGCATCGTTGTTCTGGCCCATCTCGTCGAACTTGACGCGCTTCCAGGGCATGATTGTCCGCTCGCCCGGGATATCGGTGGCTGCCAGCGCGTCGCGGATCTTCTCGCCGTCGGTCGACTTGGCGCGGCTGATCGCATCCGCAAGGATGATCAGGCCCATGAACTGACGCGAGGTGAGATCGTTGAAATCCTTGCCCGACCGCGTCTTGAACATCTCGTTGATCTTGCCGACCATCGGGCGCTTCTGCGCCAGGTCGAGCGAGAAGGTGCCGCGCGAGATCACGCCTTCGAGCTTGTCGCCGACGGCATCATAGAGCGCCTTCTCCGAGAAGCCGGCGTCCTGGGCCACGATCGCATTCGGCTTGTAGCCGAGCTCGGCCATGGTCTTGACCAGCAGGATGCCGTCGGTGGTGTAGCTCGACGGCATCAGCACGTCGGCGTTGGCGCTCTTGAGCTGCTGCACCTCGGCCGAGAGCGAGGGCGAGTTGGCGCGATACTTGATGTCGGTGACGATCTTGTAGCCGCGCTCGCCGGCGATCTTGGCCTGGGCGTTGCCGGAATCGGTGCCGAAGATGGTGTCCTCGTGGAACAGCGACAGCGTCTCGATCTTGGTGCCCTTCTTCTTCAAGGCATCGAAGAAGTCGAACATCGCGGCCGAGTACATCTCGTCGTGCGGCGCGGCGCGGAAGTAATATTTCAGGCCACGGCGATGCAGGCTGGGCGAGGAGTTGTCGGCGGAGACGAACGGTATCTGGTAGCGCTCGCAGATCTGGCTGACGGTGACGGCGACCGCGCTCTGATAGGTGCCGATGATGGCGGAGACCTTCTCCTGCGTGATCAGGCGCTCGGCTTCGGCGCGGCCCTTCTGCGGATCGGCCTGGTGATCGGCAAACACGAGGCGGACCTTTGCGCCGCCGAGACCCGGCAGGCCCTCACCCTTCGCCAGCGGCAAGTCGAAATCGGTGTCCTTGTTGATGACCTCGAGCGCGGTCTCATAGGCCTTCTGCGCGTCGACGCCCTGCTGCGCGCTGCCGCCCGAGAACGGATAGATCACGCCGATCACGACCTCGGAAGTCTGCGCGCGCGCTGCCAGCGGCACCAGCGCGGCCGTAGCGGTAGCTCCCAACAATACGTCGCGGCGAGTGATCGTCATGGCAAAGTCCCCTGTTACTGAATTTCGACTGATCGAATGAAACGATTGATGGATGCGGTAAAGCCCGAAGAAGCAGCAAACGCTGCCCACTAAATCACGGCCATGGTCCTGTTCTTGATATCCGTCACCAGCATCAGGCCGGGCGAATGCGTGATCGCGAACGGCACTTTCGCGGCGTTGATGACCGATTGCGGCGTCACGCCGCAGGCCCAGAACACCGGGATCTCATCGTCGGCAACCGGCACCGGATCGCCGTAATCGGGCTTGGCGATGTCCTTGATACCGATCAGATGCGGATGGCCGAGATGCACGGGCGCGCCGTGCACGGCTGGATAGCGCGAGGTGATCTGCACCGCGCGGATCGCGTCCGCCGGCTTGAACGGACGCATCGACACCACCATGGGACCGGCGAAGGGACCGGACTCGCCGCAGGCGATGTTGGTGCGATACATCGGCACCCGCACATTGTGCTCGATGTGGCGGATCGGCATGCCCTCGTCGAGCAGCGCCTCTTCGAACGAGAACGAGCAGCCGAGCACGAAGGTCACGAGATCGTCGCGCCAATGCTTTGTCACATCGGTCGGCTCGTCGACCACCTCGCCGTCGTGCCAGACGCGATAGCGCGGCACGTCGGTGCGGATATCGAGATCGGCTCCGAGCGCCGGGATGTGCGGACTGCCGACCTCGGACATCCCGATGATCGGGCACGGCTTGGGATTGAGCTGGCAGAAGCGGTGAAAGGCGCTGGCATATTCCGCCGGCAGGATCGCCAGATTGCCCTGGACGAAGCCGGGAGCCACGCCGGCGGTGGAGGCGACCAGACCCTCGCGGTAGGCAAGCCGCGCCTTGCGGCTCGGAAGCATGCCGGGCGTTTCAGTTTGCTGCACTGCCACCAAAACAGTCATGTGATCGACCTGCCTAGAAACTCGACAAAGACAAGCCAACACCAAGCGTGCTATAAAGTCTAATCGTCGTTTCTAATCATTCTCGATAAATTTGGTTTATCGATCGGGAAAATCCTTCCAATGCTGGACTTCAGGTCGATCGAGACGTTCCTCTGGGTTGTGAAGCTCGGCAGCTTCCGTGGCGCCGCAGCAAGGCTCAACACGACCCAGCCGGCGATCTCCCAGCGAATCGCTCAGCTCGAGCGCGAGATGGGCGTGAAGCTCCTCAACCGCGATCATCGCGTGGCTTCGCCGACGCCGAGCGGCCGGCAGATGATGGTGTATGCGGAAAAACTGATCGGCCTGCGCGCCCAGATGTTGGCCGAGGTCGGCGACCGCTCGGCGATGCGCGGTGTGATGCGTCTCGGCGTTGCCGAAACCATCGTCCACACCTGGCTGCCCCGCCTCGTGAAGAGCATGAACGAGGTCTATCCGAACCTCTCGCTGGAGATCGAGGTCGACATCACGCCGAACCTCACCGCGCGCCTGCTTGCGCAAGAGATCGAGCTTGCCTTCGTCGTCGGCCCGCTCTCGGCCTCCGGGGTGCACAATCGCGTCCTCGCCGACTATCCGATCGGCTTTCTCGCCAGCCCCTCGCTCGGCCTCGGCCATGGACCGGTAACGCGGGCTGAGCTGGCGCGGTTTCCGATCATTACCTTCCCACGGAAGACGCGGCCTTACGAGGTCGTGCGCGAAGTGTTCGACCGGCCGGAGCTGCCGCCGATCCGGCTGCACGCCTCCGCCTCGCTCGCGACCGTCATCCACATGGCGGTCGAGGGCCTCGGCATCGCCGTGATTCCCGACGCCATCGTCGAGAGCGAGCTTGCAGACGGGCGGCTGCAACTGCTCGACACCGATCTCGAAATCGCGCCACTGACATTCACCGCGAGCTGGCTCGCCTCGCCCGACGTCGTGGCGGTGGAGCGCGTCGCAGAGCTTGCATGTCAGATTGCGCAGAGCAGCCTCGCAGTTGACGCGCCCGCGCCGGCGCGTCATTGAAACAGGCGCCGGACAAAAGAGAGACTGACCGCATGAGCCGAGCCGCCACCAATTTGCAAATCGATTCCGCCCGCCTCTGGGGCTCCATCCACGAGACCGCGCAGTTCGGCGCCACGGCCAAGGGCGGCGTGCGGCGGCTGACGCTGAGCGCAGAAGACAAGCAGGTGCGCGACTGGTTCCGCAAGGCCTGCGAGGACGCCGGCTTAGAGGTGCACACCGATGCGCTCGGCTCGCAGTTCGGCCTGCGCAAGGGCCGCGACATGTCGAAGCTGCCCGTCGGCATCGGCTCGCATCTCGACACCCAGCCCACCGGCGGCAAGTATGACGGCATTCTGGGAACGCTCGGCGCGCTCGAAGTGATCCGTACGCTGAACGACGCCGGCATCGAGACGGAGGCGCCGATCTGTGTCGTCAATTGGACCAATGAAGAAGGCTCGCGCTTCGCCCCCGCGATGATGGCCTCCGCAGCCTATGTCGGCGACTTCACCACTGATGACATCCTGTCGCGCAAGGACGTCGAAGGCGTCACTGTCGGGCAGGCACTCGACGGCATCGGCTATCGCGGCGACAAGCCGGTCGGCTTTCAGAAGCTCGGCTGCTTCGTCGAGTTGCACATCGAGCAGGGTCCGATCCTTGAGGCTGAGAGCAAGACCATCGGCGTGGTCGATTCCGGCCAGGGCGTGCTCTGGTACGACGGCAAGATTACCGGCTTCGAGAGCCATGCCGGATCGACGCCGATGCCGTTGCGGCGCGATGCACTCGCTACGCTCTCCGAGATCGTGCTGGCGATGGAGGCCATCGCCAGCAAGCACGGGCCGAAGGCAGTCGGCACCATCGGCGAGGCCGTGATCGCAAACCCCTCGCGCAATGTCATTCCCGGCGAGATCGCCTTCACCATGGATTGCCGCAGCGCCGATGGCGCGATCATGGACGCGCTCGATCGCGATTTGCGCGCTGCCATCGCCGAGATCGCCACGCGCCGCAAGGTCGAGGTCAAGATCGACCTCGTCTGGCGCAAGCCGCCGACGCATTTCGATCCGAAGCTGATTGCAGCGGTGGAGAACGCAGCGAAGACGCTCGGCTATTCCTCTCGCCGCATCACCTCGGGCGCCGGCCACGACGCCTGCAACCTCAATACCGTCATGCCGGCGGCGATGGTGTTCGTGCCCTGCAAGGACGGCACTAGCCACAACGAGCTGGAGGACGCCACGCAGCCCGACTGCGCGGCCGGCACCAACGTATTGATGCACACCGTGCTGGCGATCGCCGGCGTCGCGTCCTGACCGGAGAAAACCATGCGCGGAGTTTTCGTCGACGCCAATGAAGCTCTCGCCGTGATCATGGAGCGGCTGGAGCAACCGGGCGATCCCAAGGTGCGTATCCACAGGGATCCCGACATCAAGCCCGAGCAATATCCTGAGATCCTCGACGGCGCCGAAATCGCGATCGTCGATCACACCGCGCTACCGACCGAGGTCGCGAAGAAGTGCGCAGGGCTGAAGCACGTGGTGTTCCTCGGCACCGGTGCGCGCAGCTACATGAATCCGGAAGAGCTCGCCGAGCTCGGCATCTCCGTGCACCTGATCAAGGGCTATGGTGACACGGCGGTCGCAGAATCCGCGATCGCGCTGATGTGGGCCTCGGCCCGCGTCATCGCGGTGATGGATCGCGAGATGCGCGGCGGCAACTGGCTGCGCGAGGATGGCATGCAGCTCACCGGCAAGACGCTCGGCCTGATCGGTTTCGGCGGCATCGCCGCCGAGGTCGCACGCATTGCCTCGGGCAGCGGCATGAAGGTGATTGCCTGGAACCGCTCGCCCAAGAGCCATCCGGGCGTCGAATTCACCGATCTCGACAAATTGCTGGCGCGAGCCGATGTCGTGTCGCTGCATCTGCTGCTCAACCGACGAGACCCGCGGCATGATCACCCGCGAGAAGATCGCGAAGATGAAGCCGGGCGTCATCCTCATCAACACCGCCCGCGCCGCCGTCATCGACGAGACCGCCATGATCGACGGGCTGGAGTCGGGCCACATCCGCCATGCCGGCCTCGATGTTTTCAATATCGAACCCCTGCCCGGCGATCATCCGCTGACGAAGATTCCGAATGTGACGCTGTCGGCGCATTCGGCCTTCCGCACGCCGGAAGCAAGTGAGAACCTGATCGAAGCGGCGTGGGTCCACTGCCGCCGGATCGTGAAAGGATAAGAGCAATAACAATGGCCGACTATCGCACCATCAAGGCACAGCCGCTCACCAACGTCGTCCGCGCCATTGTCAAGGCCGGCGGCTCCACGGACCGCGAGGCCGAGCTCGTATCCACGAACCTCGTCGAGGCCAACCTCAGGGGACATGACTCGCACGGCGTCGGCATGATCCCGCGCTACGTCCAGAGCGTCACCACGGGCGGCCTCGCCGTGAACCAGCACGTCAAGATCGTGCTCGACACTGGTCCGCTTCTCACCCTCGACGGCCTCACCGGCTACGGCCAGGTGATCGGCCATGAAGCGATGGAGCTGGCGGCAGAGCGCGCCAAGCGCAACGGCGTGTGTCTCGTCGGCCTGTCGAACTCGCACCACATCGGCCGCATCGGCCACTGGGCCGAGCAGTGCATCGGCCACGGACTGGTATCGATTCACTTCGTCAACGTGATCTCGCGCCCGATCGTGGCGCCCTGGGGCGGCAGCGATGCGCGCCACGGCACCAACCCCTTCTGCGTCGGCATCCCGCGCAGAGGCAAAGAGCCGATCGTGCTCGACTTCGCCACCAGCAGGATCGCGCAGGGCAAGACGCGTGTCGCCCACAACAAGGGCGTCGAGCTCGAACCCGGCACCATCATCGACAATGAAGGCAAGCCCACCGTCAATCCGCGCTACACCGTGATCCCGCCGCACGGCGCCATCCTGCCGTTCGGCGAGCACAAGGGTTCGGGGCTCGCGCTGGTGTGCGAAATCCTCGGCGGCGCGCTCTCCGGCGGGCAGGTGGTCAAGGGCCCGTCCGACGGCAAGCACAACGTCCTCAACGGCATGCTCTCGATCATCATCGACCCGGGCAAGCTCGGCACCGGCGAGAACCTGGCGCGCGAGGTCGAGGGCTTCGTCGCCTGGCATACCGGCTCACCGCCCGCCCCCGGCGTCGACAAGGTGAAGATCGCCGGCGAGCCCGAGCGCGAGACGAAGAAGAAGCGTCTGGCGGAAGGTATTCCGGTTGATCCGACCACCTGGCAGGAGATTCTGGAAGCCGGGAAGAAGTTTGGGCTGGATCAGGCGGCGATCGAAAAGATCGCGGGGTAGCTCTATGTCGTCCCGGCGAAGGCCGGGACGGCCACCCCGCGGTTAGCGGATCAAACTAATCCACCATCTCCGCGACTGCCTTGCCGCAAGCCGTGGTGTCAGCATTGCCGCCCAGGTCCTTGGTGCGGAGCGTGCGCTCGGCCAGCGTGCGCTCGATCGCATCGACGATCGACTTGCCGGCTTCCTTCTCACCGAGATGCTCGAGCATCATCGCGCCCGACCAGATCGCACCGATCGGGTTCGCAATCCCCTGCCCTGCAATATCAGGCGCCGAGCCGTGCACCGGCTCGAACACCGACGGGAAATTGCCCTCGGGGTTGATGTTGCCTGACGGCGCGATGCCGATGGTGCCGGTGCAGGCCGGGCCGAGATCAGAGAGGATGTCGCCGAACAGGTTCGAGCCGACCACGACGTCGAACCAGTCCGGATGCAGCACGAAGTTCGCCGTCAGAATGTCGATGTGGTACTTGTCCCACTTCACGCCCGGAAACTTCTTGGCCATCGCCTCCACGCGCTCGTCCCAATAGGGCATGGTGATGGAGATGCCGTTCGACTTGGTCGCCGAGGTCAGGTGCTTCTTCGGCCGCGACTGCGCGAGCTCGAAGGCGAATTTCAGGATGCGGTCGACGCCGATGCGGGTCATCACTGTCTGCTGCGTCACGAACTCGCGGTCGGTGTCCGGGAACATGCGGCCGCCGACGGACGAATATTCGCCTTCGGTATTCTCGCGCACCACCCAGAAATCGATCTCGCCCGGCTTGCGATTTGCCAGCGGCGACGGCACGCCCGGCATCAGCCGCACCGGACGCAAATTCACATACTGATCGAACTCGCGGCGGAATTTGATCAGTGAACCCCACAGCGAGACGTGATCCGGAATCTTGGCCGGCCAGCCGACCGCACCGAAGTAAATGGCATCGTGCTTGCCGATCTTGTCCTTCCAATCGTCCGGCATCATCTGGCCGTGCTTCTCGTAATACTCCCAGGACGAGAAGTCGAAATGATCGAAATGAAGAGACACCCCGTGCTTCTTCGCTGCGGTCTCCAGAACACGCAGACCCTCCGGCATCACTTCCTTGCCGATGCCGTCACCGGGAATGACCGCGATCCGGATATTGTTTCTTGCTCATCGAGAACGTCCTTGATTGGTCCGGCAGCCGCCGCCTTTTTGACCGCACTGCAATGGACCAAACGCGGCGGCAGTGCAACGCTGCACTGCAATGTTGACCATGGCGCGGCCAACCGCCTACTGATTTCATCCTGTTCTCACCGAGCGAGTAACTTCCATGGATCTGCATCTGCGTGGTAAGCGCGTCCTGATCACGGGTGCGTCCAAGGGCATCGGCGCAGCCGCCGCCGAGGCCTTTGCCGAGGAAGGCTGCCATCTCCTCCTCGCCGCCCGCAATGGCGATCAGCTCAAGGCGCTGGCCGAGCGCCTGCGCTCCGCCCATCAGATCGATGCCGCGACGAGCATTGTCGATCTGCGCAAGACTGAGGATTTGGCGCGGCTAGCGAAGGAGGCCGCCGATATCGACGTGCTCGTCAACAATGCAGGCGACATTCCCGGCGGCTCCATCGACAAGATCGACGAGGCGACCTGGCGGCACGCCTGGGAATTGAAAGTGTTCGGCTACATCAACCTCACGCGCATGATCTATGCGCAGATGAAGGCGAAGGGCGGCGGCGTCATCGTCAACGACATCGGCGCCGCCGGCGAGAAGTTCGACGCCAACTACATTTGCGGCAGCGCCGGCAATGCCGCGCTGATGGCCTTCACCCGCGCGCTCGGAGGCAAGAGCCTCGCCGACAACATCCGCGTGGTCGGCATCAATCCCGGCCCGGTCGGCACCGACCGTCACGTCACCCTGCTGAAGACGCGGGCAAAGCACCAGTTCGGCGACGAGAGCCGCTACAAGGAATTCCAGAAGAGCCTGCCGCTCGGCAGGCCGGCGCATGCCCGCGAAATCGGCGACCTCATGGCGTTCCTGGCGTCGGATCGCGCCGGCTATACATCGGGCGTCATCTATACGGTGGATGGCGGCATCAGCGCGGGATGGGGTTAGTTGACGCCTGTCGCTTCGCGCACCACACACCGTCATTGCGAGCGTAGCGAAGCAATCCAGAATCTTTCCGCGGACAGACTGGATTGCTTCGCTGCGCTCGCAATGACGGTTCAATAAGCACAGGAGTAAAATAATTGTCTCAGGATCTGATCCGCGAAACCGCCTGCGTCGTCGTTGACAAGCTGCGGTCCGGCGAGGTCTCGCCGCTGGAGCTGCTGGATGCGCTGGAGAAGCGCATCGGTGAAGTCGACGGCAAGGTCAATGCGCTGCCGACGCTGTGCTTCGATCGCGCGCGGGATAGCGCCAAGGCGCTGATGCAGAAGCCGGCCGGCGCGCGCGGATTGCTCGCAGGCCTGCCGGTGCCGATCAAGGACCTGACCGATGTTGCAGGCGTGCTAAACACCCAGGGCTCGCCGATCTACAAAAACAATATCCCAGCGAAGTCCGACCTCATGGTCGAGAACCTCGAAGCCAATGGTGCGGTCGTCTACGCCAAGTCCAACACGCCGGAATTCGGCGCCGGCGCCAACACCTTCAACGAGGTATTCGGCGCGACCCTCAACCCCTGGGACATTTCGAAATCCGCCGCCGGCTCCTCCGGCGGCGCGGCGGTGGCGCTCGCGACCGGCATGGCCTGGCTCGCACAGGGCTCGGACATGGGCGGCAGCTTGCGCAGCCCCGCGAGCTTCTGCGGGATCGTCGGCATGCGACCGAGCATCGGCCGCGTCGCGCACACGCCGAAAGCGGGCATCGACCGCAATCTCGGCGTGCAGGGCCCGATGGCACGCAATGTCGAAGACCTCGCGCTGCTCCTGGATGCCATGAGCGGCGATTATGCCGCCGACCCGCTGTCGCTGCCGGCGCCCGCGACCTCGTTCCTGACGGCCGCGCGGTCGGGCAAAAAGCCGAAGCGCATCGCCTACTCCGCTGATCTCGGCATCACCCCGGTCGACCCCGAAGTCAAGGCGCTCACGCGCAAGGCGGCGGAACGCTTTGCCGAAGCCGGTGCCATCGTCGAGGAGGCGCATCCGGATTGGCGCGAGGCGCATGAGTGCTTCCACGTGCTCCGCGCGTTCGACTTCGCGATCAGCAAGGCGCAGCTGCTCCGCACCAAGCGCGACCTGCTCAAGCCCGAGGTGATCTGGAACATCGAGGAAGGTCTCAAGCTCACCGTCGAGCAGCTCGAGCGCGCCGAAGCGCAGCGCGTCGGCATGACCGCCCGTGCGGTCGAGTTCTTCCAGACCTACGATCTGCTGCTGGTACCGACCACGATCGTGCCGCCGTTCCCGATCGAGAACCGCTACGTCGCCGAATGCGCGGGCAAGAGGTTCGACAATTACGTCGAATGGCTCGGCATCGTCTACGCCATCACGCTCGCCTGCTGCCCGGCGTTGTCGCTGCCGTGCGGCTTCACGGCGTCAGGACTTCCCGTTGGTGTGCAGGTGGTCGGCGCGCCCCGGAGCGACGCTGACGTGCTCGCGGGCGCGAAGGTGCTGGAGGATATTCTGGGTCTGCGGGGCACGACGCCGATTGATCCAAAAGTGAAGAAGTAACTTCTCGAGCTCCGGACGAGCGGCAGCGCTGACGCGTTGCACCTCGTCCGGGGCACGAGATATCTAGCCCGCGCGCGTCGCCTCCAAACTCCGGCTATACCGCGACATCGCGAAGCAGAAGACAAAATAGATGGCGGCGACGAAGATGTAGACTTCGACGGAGAATTGCTGCCACGCGGGATCGATGATCGCGGTCTTCGCCGTCGTCAGCAGGTCGAAGATACCGATGATCAGGACGAGGCTGGTGTCCTTGAAGAAGGCGATGAAGGTGTTGACCAGCGGCGGGATGACGTGGCGGATCGCCTGCGGCAGGACGATCAGCCGGTTCTTGCGCCAATAGGACAACCCCAGCGCATCAGCGGCCTCATACTGTCCGCTCGGCACGGCCTGAAGGCCGCCGCGGATGACTTCGGCAAGATAGGCACCTGCGAACAGGATGATCGCGATCTGCGCGCGCAAGAGCTTGTCGATGTTGAATCCGGCAGGCATGAACAGCGGAAACATCACGCTCGCCATGAACAACAGACTGACCAGCGGCACGCCGCGGATCAGCTCGACATAGAGCACGCTGAGCGAGCGGATTGCCGGCAGCTTCGAACGACGGCCGAGGGCAACCAGGATGCCGAGCGGGAAGCCGAACGCGAGACCGAACGTCGCCAGGATCAGCGTCACCGGCAAGCCGCCCCAACGGTCCTGCGAGACGAACGACAAACCGAACACGCCGCCCCACATCAGCACGCTGATCAGCGCCAGCGCTCCAATCCAGAGATAGGCCAGTTCGCGCCGCCATAAGGCGCGGCGGGTGGAGAGATAGAACAGGGCGATGAAGAGCAGCACCGCCAGCGCCGGCCGCCACTGCTGGTCGAACGGATAGGTGCCAAACAGGATGAAGCGGTACTTTTCGGGTATGATCGCCCAGCACGCACCGACGCCGCGCACTGCGCGGCAGGCACTGGAATCGTTCGCCGGCGTCAACCAGACTGCGTTCGCGATTCCCCACAGCACTAAGCTGAAGACACCCTTGGCGAGCACCGCCAGCAGCACGACTGAGAGGATGCCGTTCGGAATCGACGAGAACAAATTGGTGCGCAGCCAGCGCAGCACCGGGTTGCCGATTTGCGGGCGACGGGCGGCGCGCGGTGCTTCCGGAATGTCGGCGATCGCCGTCATGATCAGCGCTCCACCAGCGCGATGCGCGAATTGTACCAGTTCATGAAAAAGCTGATGCCGAGGCTGATGGTGAGGAACACCGCCATGATCAAAGCAATCGCCTCGATCGCCTGGCCCGTCTGGTTCAGCGTGGTGTTGGCGATCGAGACCACGTCCTGATAGCCGATCGCCACCGCGAGCGAAGAGTTCTTGGTCAGGTTGAGGTACTGGCTCGTCATCGGCGGCACGATCACGCGCAACGCCTGCGGCAGGATGATCTGCCGCAGCATGAAGCTGCGGCGGAGACCCAGCGCATTGGCGGCATCCCACTGGCCGCGCGGCACCGACTGGATGCCGCTGCGCACGATCTCGGCGATGAAGGCCGACGTATAAGTGACGAGCGCGATCACGAGCGCAAAATATTCCGGCGCGAGCGTCAGTCCACCGACGAAGTTGAAGCCGCGCAACTCGGGCCATTCGATGATCCAGGATACGCCGAGCAGTGCGGACACGAGCGCCGGCAGCACGACAATGAGGCCAAGCGCGAAAGGCCAGGCCGACCGTGGCTTGCCGTCGCGCATCTGCTGTGAGATCAGCCGTCGCTGGATGACATAGAACACGACAAGCCCCAGCACTGCTGTGCCGAGCACCCAAAGCTGCGGCGTCCCAGTTGGAATCGCCGGCAGGATCAAGCCCCGATTGGAGAGGAACACGCCCTCGATCGGCCGAAACGCCGCGCGTGCGGCCGGCAGTGCCTGCATCAGCACATACCAGAACAAAAGCTGGAGCAGCAGCGGGATGTCGCGGAGCGTTTCCACATAGACGGCGGCAAGCCGCGACACCAACCAGTTCGCGGACAAGCGCGAGATACCGATCAGCGTACCCAAAATGGTTGCGAGCACGATGCCAATTACGGCAACGCGCAAGGTGTTGGCGATGCCGACGACGAACGCCCAGAGATATGAGTCTCTTGGATTGTAGGCGAGCAGGCTGTCGGCGATGGGCATGCCAGCCTCACGGCCGAGGAACGCAAATCCGGTCGTGATGCGGCGCGCGGAGAGATTAGTGACCGTGTTGGACCAGAGGAAGACGATGACCGCGACCGCGATCCCGACCACCAGGACCTGCCAGAACAGGCCTTTCAGCTCGCGTTGCCCGAAAGCGCCGAACAAGCGGCGGCGCGGCGGCGGTCTCGGAGCGTCTGACGTCACAGCACAAAAATCCTTCTCAAGACGGGCGATTTCCGGCGGCGCACGTCAACTGTTGCACCAAACTCTACTTCGTGCAACAAATGTTTCATGGCCGAGCCCGCGAAATCCTCGCCGCTGAGCGAACTGCGCATTGCATTGCCGTCGCTCCCGATGCGGCTGCAGGAGGTCGGGCGTTTCGTCGCCGCCAATGATTACGACGCCACCACCCGTTCGATGCGCGATCTCGCAGCGGTTGCCGGCGCCGATCCGGCCGCGTTCACGCGGCTTGCGAAAGCGATCGGCTATTCGGGCTGGGACGAATTGCGCGCGGCGCTGACGGAGGCGCGGCGGCCCTCGCAGATCGCGCCCTTCTCCGGCCGCGCCAAGAGCCGCCGTCACGGCCCGAACGCCGATGTCGTGCTCGTCACCGACAAGCTCGAGGCCGAGGCCGCTGGCCTCCCGCGCATTCCGGCCCAGCCGATCGCGGAAGCGGCCCGCGCACTTCACGACGCCAAGCGGATCTGGATCACAGGCTACCGGAGCTGCCGCAGCGTCGCGGAGCTGCTGAACTACGAGCTCCGGCTGTTTCGTCCCGAGCAGGTGCAACTCGTCGGCGCGTCGGGCCCCGACGATCTCGACCTCGGCGCGTTCCGGCCCGGCGAAGCCGTCATCGTCATCGGCTTCATGCCCTACACACATGCGAGCGTCCGGGTCGCGCAGGCCGCCTATCGTGCCGGCGCGACCCTGATCGCGATCGCGGATAGCCCATCGGCGCCGATGGCCGAAGGCGCCGACCACGTGCTGCTGTTCGAGGCGGCCTCCTCTCCCGGCTTTTTCCCGAGCCTCACCGGTGCCATTGCGATCGCGCAATCGCTCGCTGCCGTGACATTTTCGCTCGGCGGCGCGGCCGCAAAGAAGCGCCTGGAAAATACCGAGGCGCGACTGGCCGCGGCCTCCACTTACGTTCCAGAGAAAGGTTGACCCATGGCCGCTCGCACCAGCCGCGTGCTGCACCGTTCGTTGCGCGAAACGCCGCCCAAGGCGATCGGCGGCGAAGGCGTCTATCTCCTGGCCGAGGACGGACGCCGCGTGATCGACGCATCCGGCGGTGCGGCGGTGTCCTGCCTGGGCCATCAGCATCCGCGCGTGATCGCAGCGATAGCGAAGCAGGCCTCGACGCTGGCCTATGCGCACACCGCTTTCTTCTCCTCCGAGCCGGCCGAGGCGCTGGCCGAACTGCTGGTCGGCCACGAGCCCGGCGGGCTCGCTTATGCTTATTTCGTCAGTGGCGGATCGGAGGCGATCGAGGCCAGCATCAAGCTCGCGCGGCAATATTTCATCGAGCGTGGCGAGCCGCAGCGTCAGCATTTCATCGCGCGGCGCCAGAGCTATCACGGCAACACGCTGGGCGCGCTGGCCGCCGGCGGCAATGCCTGGCGGCGTGCGCCCTATGCGCCGCTGCTCTCCGACGCTTTCAGCCATGTGACCCCGGCCTTCGCCTATCACGAGAAACACGATGGTGAATCAGATGCGCAGTTTGTGGCGCGCCTCGCCGCCGAACTTGAAGCCGAGTTTCAGCGGCTCGGCCCTGAGACCGTCGCGGCGTTCCTCGCCGAGCCCGTCGTCGGCGCGACCGCCGGTGCCGTGACGGCGCCGGATGGATACTTCAAAGCGGTCCGCGAGATCTGCAATCGACATGGCGCGCTGCTCATCCTTGATGAGGTCATGTCCGGCATGGGCCGCACCGGCACCACGCATGCATGGGAACAGGAAGGCGTCGCGCCCGACATCCAGGCGATCGCGAAGGGCCTCGGCGGCGGCTACCAGCCGATCGGCGCGATGCTTGCCAGCGGAAAGATCATCGACACGATCCGTGCGGGCTCCGGTGCGTTTCAGCACGGCCATACTTATCTCGCGCATCCCCTCGCCTGCGCCGCCGCACTCGAGGTGCAAAACGTGATCCGCGAGGACGGCCTGCTCGAACGCGTCAAGGAGCGCGGCAAGCAGCTCGAGCAGCGGCTGACCGAGCGCTTCGGCAACCACCGCCATGTCGGCGACATCAGGGGTCGCGGGCTGTTCTGGGCGATCGAGCTCGTCGCCGATCGCGCCGGCCGCACCTCGTTCGATCCGGCGCTGAAGCTGAACCAGAAGATCAAGGCGGAGGCCTTTGCCAACGGGCTCGGCTGCTATCCCGGCGGCGGCACCGTGGACGGGGTCCGCGGCGACCACGTACTGCTGGCCCCGCCCTATATAAGTTCGGCTGACGAGATCGACCTGATCGTCGACAAGCTCGGCACCGCCGTCGACCACGTGTTGCGTAGTGTCAATCATTGAGGGGAGAGTAGCATGATGAGGAAAGTGGTTATCGCAGCGAGCGTGCTCGCGGCATCGACGGTGGTCGCATCGGCCGCGACGCTCGACACGGTGAAGAGCCGCGGCACGCTGATATGCGGTGTCAGCGCCGGCTTTGCCGGCTTCTCCGCGCCGGACTCGCAAGGCAATTACAAGGGTCTCGACGTCGATTATTGCCGCGCCCTCGCCGCCGGCGTGCTCGGCGATGCCAGCAAGGTGCGTTACGTCTCGCTGACCGCGCAGAACCGCTTCACCGCGCTCCAGTCCGGCGAGATCGACGTGCTCTACCGCAACTCCACGCAGACCTATCTGCGCGGCGTGACGCTGGGCCTGCGGCAGGGCCCGATCAACTTCTACGACGGCCAGGGCTTTGTCGTGAAGAAAGACCTCGGCGTGAAGGAGATCAAGGATCTCAAGGGCGCCACCGTCTGCGTCGCCCAGGGCACCACGCATGAGGTCACGCTCGGCGACTACGGCCGGGCGAATGGCATCGACTGGAAACCGCTGGTGTTCGACCGCGTCGACACGATGTACCAGACGTTCTTCGGCGGCCGTTGCGATGCCATGACCCAGGACGCTTCCGCGCTCGCAGGTGCCGTGACGACCGCGGCGCCGAACCCCGCTGACTACGTCGTGCTACCGCAGACCATCAGCAAGGAGCCGCTCGGCCCCTTCACCCGCAACGGCGATGAGGTCTGGAGCGACATCATCACCTGGCTGCATTACGGGCTGATCGAGGCCGAAGAGCTTGGCGTCACGCAAGCCAATGTCGACGAGATGGCGAAGTCGCAGACACCGGCGATCCAGCGCCTTCTGGGCGCCTCCGGCGATCTCGGCTCGCGGCTGGGGCTCGACAATAAATGGCTGGTCACGGCAATCAAGGCCACCGGCAATTACGGCGAGATCTACGAGCGCAATGTCGGCAAGGCGAGCCCGCTCAAGCTCGAGCGCGGCCTCAACGGCCTCTGGAGCAAGGGCGGCTTGATGTACGCGGTGCCGTTCAAGTAAAGGCCTCGCGTGTCCCGGACGCGCCGCAGCGTGCAATGCTGCTGCGCTGAGCCGGGACCTCGCCGCCACAATGGGCCCCGGCTCTGCAGCGCAATGCTGCGCATTGCGCTGCGTCCGGGGCACGAAACCTTCTATCGGGTAACGTTCAATGACGACGTCTCCTCGCATCGCCCTGATCCACGCCCTCAAGCATTCTATCGCCCCGATCGAGGCGGCGTTCGCGAAGGCGTGGCCAGAGGCGAGGCTGATGAACCTGCTCGACGACAGCCTGTCGGCTGATCTCGCGCGTGACGGCAAGCTCAACAATGCCATGACCGAGCGCTTCCTTGCGCTCGGCGACTACGCCGCGGCGACCAGCGCGGATGCGATCCTGTTCACCTGCTCGGCCTTCGGTCCCTGCATCGAGACGGTTGCGCGCGCGCATGCGCCGATGCCGGTGCTCAAGCCGAACGAAGCCATGATCGAACGGGCGGTGACGATGGGCCAGCGGATCGGCCTGCTCTCGACCTTCCCGCCCACGCTGGCCTCGATGCCGCCGGAATTTCCGGCCTCCGTCAAGATCGTGCCGAAACTTGCCGAAGGCGCGCTGGCCGCGCTCGACCGCGGCGACCGCGCGACACATGACCGGCTGATCGTGGAAGCCTCACGTGACTTACGCGATTGCGACGTCGTCGCGCTCGCGCAGTTCAGTATCGCGGCGACGGCGCCTCTCGTGGCGGAGGCTACCGGCCGCCCTGTCGTGACCACGCCCGACAGCGCCGTCGAGAAGCTGATGAAGCTGTTGGTGGCGAAGGATTAAGTGCCAGCCTTTTTCCGGCGCCGCGCGGCCTTGATCGCCGCCGCAAGCGCTGCCTTCGTTTCGCTGACAAAATCCTCCACCAGCTCCTCGCGCGTGGCATGCGCCGCCTCACCGGTGAACAGGCCCTGCTCCGCCAGCATCACCACGCCGTGCAGCGCCGCCCAGATCTTGAGCGCGTGCCGCTCGCGCAAATAGCCGACCGCGGGCGCTTCAAGAGCTTCCACCACGAGCGCAAATGTCTCGTGCGTGGCCTCACGCAACTCGCTGCCCTTGGGCGCGCAGGACACAGTGCGCGAAGCGAACATCAACCGGTAGATGCCACTGCGGTGCAGACCGAAATCGAGCGTCGCCTGCGCCAGCCGCGATAATTTCGATTGCTTCGACGGCTTTGCCATCGCGGCCCGCAAAATCGCGCTGAGCTGCCGGAACGCCTGCGCCGTCACCGCCTCAAGCAGTGCCTCGCGATCGGCAAAATGCCGGTAGGGCGCCGGCTGGGAGGACGCCGAGCTGCTTTGCAAGCGCCTTGATGCTGATCGCCTCCGTTCCGCCCCGCTCCGCCTCGCGTAGCGCAGCCTTGATCAGGGCGTCCCGGAGATCGCCATGGTGGTAGGTGTTCTCGGGTTTTCGGGCAAGTTGTGAACGCATGTTGCGCAGAGCCTATAAGTTTGTGCTTGACAGGGGAAGCCTGCCGCGAATGTAATAGGCTATAACTTAGAAGAAGCGGCAATGCCGTGACAAAATTGACAAGAGGAACGCGCACCCTTCGGGTTCACGCGCGCACGACCGAGGAAGCCGCCATGACAGAGCGACTGAGGATTCACGTCGATCCCGACAAATGCCAGGGGCACGCGCGCTGCAAGGCGCTGGCGCCGGAGCTGTTCGAGCTCGACGAATACGGCAACGCCCACGAGGCCGGCGACGGCACGGTCCCCCCCGGCCTCGAAGACAAGGCCTGGCTTGCCAAATCCAATTGTCCGGAAATCGCAATCGACGTGATCGAGGAGTAGCGCACCGCCTGCCGCCCTGCGTGCCTTTCTTGAACACGAGCCCCTAGGGATTCACTGATATGTCCGACGTCAGCCAACCCGCCGCCCATCCGCCCGTGACCGATTGGGTCCATGATTTCGACCACACCGATCCGCAATGGACGGAAGATCCCTTCCCGATCTGGGACGAGCTGCGCGCCGCAGGCCCGGTCGTGCACACCGAACGTTTTCTCGGCTGTTACATGCCGACGACCTATGAGGCCGTACGCGAGATCGCCAACGACAGCGAGCATTTCTCCTCGCGCCGGATCATCGTCCGCGACGTGCGGCCGGAAATCACCAGCAGGAACTCCGCCCCGCCGATCACCTCCGATCCGCCGGTGCACAAGCCCGCCAAGCAATTGCTTCTGCCGCCGTTCACGCCGGACGCGATGAAGAAGCTGGAGCCGCGGATGCGCGCGATCTGCAACGAGTTGATCGACGGCTTCATCGCCGAACGTCGGCTAGACGCGGCGGAGCGCTACACCAAGCACATTCCGGTGCGGGCAATCGCGCACATGCTCGGCATTCCTGAGTCCGACAGCGATCTCTTCATCAAATGGATCCACATGATCCTGGAGCTCGGCATCAAGGACGAGACCATGCTGCTTCAGGCCGTGCACGAGATGAGCGCTTACTTCGGCGCCCACATCGAGGCCCGCAAGAACAAGCCGACCGACGATCTGATCTCCTACCTGATGAATGCCAGGGACAAGGAAGGCAATCCGCTCGAGGATTCGCACGTGCTGGGCTCGCTGCGACTGCTCCTGATAGCCGGCATCGACACCACCTGGAGCGCGATCGGCTCCTCACTCTGGCACCTCGCCCGGACGCCCGCCGATCGCGAGCGCCTGATTGCCGAGCCCGAGCTGATCCCGAACGCGGTGGAGGAGCTGCTGCGCGCCTATTCGCCGGTGACGATGGCGCGCGAAGTGGTCAAGGAGACCACGATCTCGGGCTGCCCGGTCAAGCCGGGCAACATGGTGCTGCTGTCCTTCCCGGCCGCGAACCGCGACCCAAAGATTTTTCCGGATGCTGACAAGGTCGTGATTGACCGCCGCGAGAACCGCCATGCCGCCTTCGGCCTCGGCATCCACCGCTGCGTCGGCTCGAACCTTGCGCGCATGGAGATGCAGGTTGCGCTGGAGGAATGGCTGAAGCGAATTCCGGACTTCGCCCTCGATCCGGCAGGCACGGTGACCTGGTCACAGGGAACCGTCAGAGGCCCCCGCCAGTTGCCATTTTTGCTTGGAAAGGCGATGTAGACCTTTCCAAACAGCGATACGAAGAGGCCGGACGTGACCGAGCAAGCAATCAGACCGGCCTCCGACCACATTGACATCTCCGACGCCAAGCGCCGGATCAAGGCGATCTTCATCGGTTCGATCGGCAATCTCGTCGAGTGGTACGACTTCTACGCCTATACCGCGTTCGCGCTCTATTTCGCTCCCGCTTTCTTTCCCGGCAGCGATCCCGTCGTGCAGCAATTGAATGTCGCCGTGGTATTCGCGGCGACATTCCTGATGCGCCCGCTGGGCGGCTGGTTGTTCGGCTATATCGCCGATCATTACGGGCGGCGCATCTCGCTGACGCTGTCGGTCGTCTTCATGTGCTTCGGCTCGCTGATCATCGCGTTGACGCCGACCTATGCCTCGATCGGCTTTGCCGCGCCGGTGATCCTGGCGCTGGCCCGCATCATCGAGGGCCTGAGCCTCGGCGGCGAGTACGGCGCCAGCGCGACCTATCTCAGCGAGGTCGCTGATCCCAAACATCGCGGGTTCTATTCGAGCTTTCAGTACGTCACACTGATCGGCGGCCAGCTCACGGCGATCATCGTGCTGCTGCTCTTGCAAAAAGTCTTCCTCACGCCGGAGGAGCTGAGGACCTGGGGCTGGCGCATGCCGTTCGCGATCGGCGCCATGCTGGCGATCTTCGCCGCCGTGATGCGGCGCGGCCTGCATGAGACCGAAGCGTTCGAGGAAGCCAGGAAGGTGGTGAAGCCGACCGGCTCGCTTACCAACCTGCTGCGCTATCCCCGCGAGCTGCTGCTGGTGGTCGGCCTGACCGCGGGCGGCACGGCGGCGTTCTACACCTTCACCACCTACATGCAGACGTTCGTGAAGCTTTCAGTCGGGCTGACCGAGGACCAAACCACCTTCGTGATCTTCGGCACGCTGATTTTCGCGACCATCCTGCAGCCGATCTATGGCGCCATTTCCGACAAGATCGGCCGCAAGCCGCTGCTGATCTTCTTCGGCGTCGCCGGCACGCTCGCAACCGTGCCGCTGCTGATGACGCTGAAGGAGACCAAGTCGCCGTTCATCGCGTTCATCCTGATCTGCGCGGCCTGGCTGTTCGTCGCCGGTTACACCTCGATCAACGCGGTGGTCAAGGCCGAGCTGTTCCCGACCAATGTCCGCGCCCTCGGCGTCGGCCTGCCCTATGCGATCACGGTCTCGATCTTCGGCGGCACGGCGCCGGCGATCGCACTCTATTTCAAGAGCATCGGGCATGAGGAGTGGTTCTACTACTATCTCGCCAGCGTCATCTGCCTGTCGCTGATCATCTATTCCACCATGCGCGACACCAAGCACGCCTCCGCGATGCATCGCCACGAGTAGCTCATGGCCGAGGACAACGAGCCGCCCGACAGCAAGCTGACGCGCACTAAGGAAAAATGGGCGCGCGAAGGCCGCTTTTTGACCGGCAAGATCACGCGCCCGGAAGAGCAGCGCCTGCCGCCCGGCCAGCATCTGACAAAGGACTGGCCGGTGCTCGATCTCGGGGTCGTGCCGCCGGTTTCGCGCGAGCGTTGGCGGCTCGACGTCTACGGCGCAATCGAGAACCCGGTGTTCTGGACCTTCGCCGATTTCGTCGCCCAGAAGCAAGCGCAGTTCACTTCCGACATCCATTGCGTGACGACATGGTCGCGGTACGACAATGAATGGGAAGGGCTCGCGACCCGCGAGCTGCTCGCTGCCTGCCAGCCGCGCGACGACGCGCGCTTCGTGGTGCTGCATTCTTCTGACGGCTACACCACCAATCTCGCGCTGGACGACTTTGCCGCCGAGGATGCACTCCTCGCTCATAGCTGGTCCGGCCAGCCATTGTCGGACGAGCATGGCGGACCGGTGCGGCTGGTCGTGCCGCATCTGTATTTCTGGAAGAGCGCCAAATGGCTCCAGGCCATCGAGTTCCTGACCGAGGATGCGCCGGGCTTTTGGGAAGTCCGCGGCTATCATAACCGCGGCGATCCCTGGGCCGAACAGCGCTATTCAGACGATTAGGTTCAAGCAAGAACGAGGAAAGCCCATGCCGACAGAGCGCTTTCAATTCACCGGCGAAGGCGGCCATCAACTTTCGGCCGCGCTGGAGCTACCCGATGGCGAGCCCGCGGCTTTCGCACTGTTCGCGCATTGCTTCACCTGCGGCAAGGACACGCTGGCCGCCAAGCGCATCTCGGTCGCGCTCGCCGCCAAAGGCATCGCCGTGCTGCGCTTCGACTTCACCGGGCTCGGCTCCAGTGAGGGGGATTTCGCCAATTCGACGTTCTCCTCCAACGTCGCCGATCTCGTGCGCGCGGCGGATCATCTGCGTAGCGTCCGCAAGGCACCGTCCATCCTGATCGGTCACAGCCTCGGCGGCGCCGCGATCCTCGCCGCAGCCGGACACATCCCGGAAGCCAAGGCGGTTGCGACCATCGCGGCACCCTCCGATCCCGCCCACGTCACCGGCCTGTTCAAAGAGCATATCGACACCATCCGTGCGCAAGGTGAGGTCGAAGTCTCGCTTGCTGGGCGCCCGTTCCGGATCAAGCGCGAATTCCTCGACGATATCGCCGAGCACGAGCTGATGAGGGACCTCACCGGCCTGCACAAGGCGCTGTTGGTGATGCATTCTCCGGTCGACGATACCGTCGGCATCGACAATGCGACGAAGCTCTTCGTCGCGGCCCGGCATCCCAAGAGCTTTGTCTCGCTCGATCATGCCGATCATCTCCTGTCCAAGCCGGCCGACGCGCTCTACGCAGCCGACGTGATCGCGGCTTGGGCGAGCCGGTACATCGACACAGCCAAACCCGCGAAGGCGATGGACCTCCCTGAGGCACCGCGCCAGGTCGTGGTGCAGGAGACCCGCAAGAGCAAATTCAACCAGACCATCTCCGTCGGTCCGCATCGCCTGATCGCGGACGAGCCGGTCGCCGCCGGCGGCGAGGATGCCGGTCCTGGTCCCTATGATTTCCTGCTTGCCGGTCTCGGTGCCTGCACCTCCATGACCATGCGCCTTTATGCCGACCGCAAGTCGCTGCCGCTCGATCGTGTCACCGTCACACTGAAACATTCCAAGATCTACGCAAAAGACTGCGCGGAGTGCGAGATACGCGATGGCATGCTCGACCAGATCGAGCGCGACATCGCGATGGACGGCGCGCTCGATCCCGAGCAGCGCAAGAAATTGATGGAGATCGCCGACAAGTGTCCGGTGCACCGGACCCTGACCTCGGAAATCCGCATCGTGACGAAGGCTGTGGACTAGCGCGCTAGAAGCACGACACCATCGTCCGCAGCGCCGCGGTGATCTCGCTTTCTCTCCAGGCCGCGAAGCCCAGCAGCAGGCCGTGATCGCAGGGACGGCCGAGCGCAAGGCTGGACAAAGCCCGCGTTTCGACCCCTGCCGCAACCAGCCGCTTTACCGCCGCCTGATCGGCCCGACCGCGCTTGAGGCGCGCGACGAGCTGGATGCCGCCCGGGGGCACTTCGACCGAGAGAACCTCGCCGAGATGACGCTCCAGTCCCTCGACGAGGTGATCGCGGCGGACGTGATAGAGCCGGCGCATCCGGCGCAGATGCGCCAGGAAATGCCCGTCGGCAATGAACTCGGCCAGCGCTTCCTGGATGTGGCTCGCGGCGATCAGCCCGATGTGCCGCTGTGCGATTTCCAGGGTGTTGACCAGTGCCCGGGGAACGACGAGATAGCCGAGCCGGATATCCGAGGTCATCGCCTTCGAGAACGTGCCGACATAGAACACGCGGCCATGGGCATCGAGCCCCTGCAAGGCCGGCACCGGCCGGCTGTCATAGTGGAATTCGCCGTCGTAGTCGTCCTCCACAATCCAGGTCTTGCCGGGCCTGCTCAGGCCAAGAAATTCGGTGCGGCGCGAGAGTGACATCAGGCGGCCGGTCGGGTGCTGGTGCGACGGCGTCATGAAGATCAATTTCGGGGCCGCCAGTCCCGGAATCCGCTGCATGCCCTGTTGGTCCAACCTCATCCCGATCACGCGCGCACCGGATGCGCGGAAGGCCGCAGTGGCGCCGGGATAGCCGGGGTCCTCCACCCAGACGTCGTCGCCGGGGGTGATGACGGCAGCCGCAATCAGGGTCAGCGCAGCCTGCGCGCTCGGCAGAATCAGGATCTGGTCCGCCTTGGCACGAACGCCTCTGCTGGTCGCGAGATAATGCGCCAGCGCCTCGCGCAGGCGCGTCCGGTTGACCGGCCCGAGCTCGCGCTTGGCCGCGCGCACGGCGCTGCGGCGCAGGCAGCGCGCCCAGACCTCGTTCGGAAACTCCCTGAAATCGCCGTGTCCGGGACGCAAGGGTCTTAGTTGCGCCTGATACGACATCGGCCAGTCGGTCTGCGTGAGGCTCGAAGCCCAAGGTGAAAGCCGCGGCTTGCCGGCGCGCACGCGAGATGCAACGGCGTCCGTTTTCTCGATGCGCTCGCCGTCGACCGTGACCATCGGACGGCGCCCATGCGAGGCCTCGAGATATCCCTCGGCGGCAAGCTGCTCGAAGGCATAGGTGACGGTGTTGCGCGAGACGCCGAGATCGTTCGCAAGCCGGCGGCTCGACGGCAGCGTGCGGCCTTTGCCGAGACGGCCGGTCGCGATCAAGCTTCGGAGCTGGCTCGTCAGTTGAGCCACCAGCCCCTCCTCGTCAGCCCGCTTCAGGTCGAGCAGGGCGGAGATCATGCCTTTCCGGAACTGGCACCTTATTCCTCTACAATCTGGCACTTTTTGAGGCTCCAATTGGGATGCTATCCGCTGAACCGGACTGCTTCAAGGACCTCCAAAATGAACTCCCTGTCACCTCGCGCGGCCGTTGGCCTGTTCCTCATCGTCGTGCTGGCCTGGGGCATAAACTGGTCGGTGACCAAGCAACTGGTGCAGTTCGTCCCGCCGCTGTGGAGCGCGGCGATCCGGAGCTGGATCGCGCTGATCGGCCTCGCCGCGATCCTCGGGCTGAGCAACAACCTGGTGATCCCGGACCGGCGTGACATTCCGGTCGTGCTCAGCGTCGCACTGCTACACATGACGTTGTTTTCGGTTCTGGTTGCGTCGGGTCTGCGCTTCCTGCCCGCAAGCAAGGGCGTCGTGCTCGGCTACACCACGCCGCTCTGGGTCGCGCTCGCTGCACCCCTGCTCGGAAAGGACACTCTGACGGCGCCAAAGCTCGCCGGCGCGCTGCTCGGGCTGATCGGCCTTGTCGTCATCCTGAACCCGGCCTCGATCGACTGGACCAATGCAAACGTCGTGCTCGGCGCCGGCATGGTGATCCTGGCCGCGATCTCCTGGGCCGCGAACATCATCTATATCCGCGCGCATCGCTGGATTGCGTCCCCGCTCCAGCTCCTGATCTGGCAGGTGCTCGTGGCGACAATCGTGCTGTCAGTGAGCGCGACAATCGCGGATGGCCTGCCGCATGTGGAGTGGTCGTGGAGGCTCGTGTTGCTGTTCCTGTATTCGGGGCTGATCGGAACGGTGCTGGCCTACTGGGCGATGTCGATGGTGAACAAGAGCATCTCGGCTTTGACGACTTCGCTCGGTACCACCGCAACGCCGCTCGTCGGCATCGCCAGCGCCGCGATCCTGCTGGGTGAGCCGATCGACATGAGTCTTGTGATCGCGGCCGCGCTGATCGTCACCGGCATCGCTCTCGCGACGCTCGGCGATCGCCTGCTGCGCGGTCAGGCCACCGCGAGAGGCTGAACGCGCAGGACTCCGCGCAGGCCCGCCGTGGTGCCGAGCAGGATGCCGGCGACGGCGACGAACGAGCCCAGCGCGAGCGTCGACACGCCAGTGAGCCCTTGCCCGATCGAACAGCCGAAGGCCATCACGCCGCCGATGCCCATTAGGGCGGCGCCGCCCGCCGATCGCAGCATGTGGCGTGGCGAGGAATAGCCTTCGAGATGGAATCGGCCTGTGACAAGCGCGGTGGCGAGACTGCCAGCGAGGACGCCGCCAACTGTCGCAATGCCGAAATTGAGCGTCAGGCCGGTCGAGAGCATGGCGTATTGCAGCGCATCCGCGATCGGCGCGATGAAGGTGAGCGAGGTCACCGGCACCGGGTTGAAGTCATCCGCGCCGAGATAGCCGGTGACGAACCAGCCGCCGGCGACGAGAAGACCGACGATTGCACCGGCTGCGATCTGTCCGTGCGAACGCCGGAAAGGTGGGTGTGCGAAAGCAAACAGGATGAGCACAACGACGATGACAGCAGCAGCAATCGGGCGCGAAACCGCTTCTGCCGGACCGAACGTCGCCAACAGTGACGGCAGCGAATTCAAGTGGACCGTGGTTTGGGAGGCCTGCACCAGCGCGATGCGCGCCGGCGCGATCAGACCCTTGAGCGTCATCTGCGCGGCAATGGCCAGCACGACCACCACGACGAAGGAGCGGAGATTGCCGCGGCCGAGCAGCACCAGCGCCCGCGAGCCGCAACCGTTCGACAGCACCATGCCGTAGCCGAACAGCAGACCGCCGAGCAACAGCACCGGCACCGAAAAGGATTGTTGCAGATAGATCGATTTGCTGAGATCGACCATGCCGTTGCCGGCGAAGAATTGGCTCGCGGCGGTCGCAACCGCGATCGCCAGCGCATAGGTCCGCACCAGCCGCCCGTCCCCTTCCGCCAGCCAGCCGCGCATGCTGCTCATCAGGCAGAAGCCGCTGAGCAGTCCAACGGCGCCGTAAACGAGGCCAATGACGAGGCCGGCGAAGATGACAAGTTGGGTGGATGACTCCATGATCAAGGCTTCAGAATCACGCGATCACGCGACGAGCCGGCAACGGCGACATAGGCCTCCTTTGCGCGTTCGAGCGGATAGACGGCGTTCGCCTTGATCGGGAACGGCTTCAGGTGCCCGCTCGCAAAGCCCGGGCCGAGGTCACGCAGCACAGCGCCTGTCGCGGCCGACGGCAGGCCGAGCGTGTCGATGCCGACATAGGTGTGCTGCCCGCGGTAGAATTCGAGGATGTTGAACTGCACGATGCGGTCGATCGCTGCGATCAGGATCTGGCGGCCGCGAAGTGCGAGCGCCTTGTGCGCCGCCTGGAAATAGGGATCGCCGACCGTGTTGAAGATGATGTCGGCGCCTTTGCCATCGGTCAACTCGCGCACGCGCGTGGCGACATCGGTGGCGGAAGCGTCGATCACCTCGATCGCCGCGTTGGTATGGCCTTCATAAGCTTCCGCCTTGCGCACCACGCCGATGACGCGCGCGCCCTGCCAGGTCGCGATTTGCACCGCCGCTTGACCGACCTTGCCGTTGACGCCGAACACCAGCACCGTTTCACCGGGCTTTGGAATGCCGGCGCGGCGAAAGCCCTCCATGGCCGTGACGAAGGGCACGCCGATGCCGGCCGTCTCCTCCCAGGACAAGGTCTTCGGCTTGGCTACCACCGCGTCAGACTCAACGACGAGATGGCTGGCGTGAGTGCCGTCGCGGCGGATGCCGAGATCACCGGAGGAGCCGAACACCTCGCGGCCGATCGTACCGGACGGCCCGTCGATCACCACGCCGGCGTAGTCGCGGCCGGGCGTGCGCGGGAAGACGGCATAAGGCATCAGCCCGGTCGCGGCCTTGACGTCGGACGGATTGACGGCGGCGGCCTTGACCTCGATCAGGAGATCACTCGGACCGCGCGTGAGCGTATGACGCTCGACGCCAGGGGCAAGCGTGGCGGCGTTCTCGGCCTTGGCATTGAGGCGCACGCAGCGCGCTTCGACGGCTTTGGCATCGGCTATGGACATCGAAAGACCCACGGGACTTCTCGCGGGCCTTGTCGCCTTTGGGGGCGGTCAAGTCAATCCTTCGGCCTCTTGTCGTAGAGGCGCTTGGCCTTGCCGAGCGAGCGCTCCAGCGTGGCCGGCGCAACCACGCTCACCCTGGAGCTGATGCCGATGGTGTTTTTGATTTGGGTCGAGATCCGGCTCGCATGGTCGAGAAGACCCCGGCCGTCCCAACTCTCCGGCCGCGCCTCGGCAATGATGGTCAACTCGTCCATGCGGCCTTCGCGAGTCAGCTCCAGAATGAAATGCCCGCCGCACCAGTCGGTGGCGAGCAGAACCTCCTCGATCTGGGTCGGGAACAGATTGACGCCCCGCAGGATGATCATGTCGTCGGAACGGCCCGTGACCTTCTCCATCCGCCGCATGCCCGGCCGAGCCGTGCCCGGCAGCAGCCGCGTCAGGTCGCGGGTTCGATAGCGGATCACCGGAAATGCTTCCTTGGTGAGCGAGGTGAAGACCAGTTCGCCCTTCTCCCCGTCGGGCAGCACCGCACCAGTTTCCGGATCGATCACTTCAGGATAGAAATGATCCTCCCAGATGTGCAGGCCGTCCTTGGTCTCGATACATTCCTGCGCAACGCCGGGGCCGATCACCTCGGAGAGACCGTATATGTCGGTCGCGTCCATGTCGAAGGCGTCCTCGATCTCGCCGCGCATCGCGTTGGTCCAGGGCTCGGCGCCAAAGATGCCGACCTTGAGCGAGCATTGACGCGGATCGAGCTTCTGACGCTTGAACTCGTCGAGGATCGCCAGCATGTAGCTCGGCGTCACCGTGATGATGTCGGGCCGGAAGTCATTAATCAGCTGCACCTGCCGCTCGGTCATGCCACCGGAGATCGGCACCACGGTGCAGCCGAGCTTCTCCGCGCCATAGTGCACGCCTAGCCCGCCGGTGAAGAGACCGTAGCCATAGGCATTGTGGATGATCATGCCGGTGCGGCCGCCGGCAGCGCGGATCGAGCGCGCCATTACTTCCGACCAGGTGTCGATGTCGGCCTGCGTATAGCCAACGACGATCGGCTTTCCTGTCGTGCCGGAGGAGGCATGCACACGCACCAGTTTTTCACGGGGCACGGCAAACATGTTGAAGGGATAGTTGTCGCGCAGGTCCGTCTTCACAGTGAATGGAAATTTCGCGAGATCCGAGAGCTCGCGAAACTCCGACGGGTGCACGCCGGCCGTGTCGAAGGCCTTGCGATAATGCGCGACGTTGTCGTAGGCGTGCTTCAGCGACCAGGCCAGCCGCTGCGTCTGGAGCGCCATGATCTCGTCACGCGACGCACGCTCATGCGCGTCCATTTCGGCGCGATAGGTGTTGCCACCTTCCTTGAGCCTCGTCAGAGCCATCCTCGTTTCCCCACATCGTTGGTTTGTTCTTTTCTTTATTGATCTTGCGCCGGCAGCCACGTACCGTGAATGACCCGCGAATGCCCGCGGAATTCCGCGATGACGGTATCGCCGGCGGTGACGCGCACGTCGTAAATGCCGGAGCGGCCGCCGCGGCTGACTTCGCACGCTTTTGCGACGAGGCGGTCGCCGAGCTTGCCGGGCTTGATGAAGGTGATCTGGCCCTGCGCGGCCACCACGCGTTCATTGTGCGAATTGCAGGCAAAGGCGAAGGCGGAATCGGCGAGCGTGAAGATGAAGCCGCCATGGGCGATGCGCTGACCGTTGACCATGTCCGGCCGCACATTCATCACCAGCGTCGCAAAACCCGGGCCGATCTCGACGATTTCCATGCCGAGGCCCTTTGAGGCATCGTCCTCCGCCCACATCGCATCGGCGCAGGCGCGGGCAACATCCTCAGGCGACAGGGCGGCTTTGACGTTCACGCGCATCTCCCGGCCAACTGTTTACCCCTAATGCTCTGCTGCTTGGCCATAACTGTCAAACGTGGTCGTAGTCGACCACGACCCGCTCCGACGATGGCTTCGCCTGGCAGGTCAGGACAAAGCCGGCCTTTAGCTCCCAGGGTTCCAGCGAATAGTTGATGTCCATCGGCGCCTCGCCCTCGACCAGTTTTGCACGGCAGGTCGAGCACATGCCGCCCTTGCAGGCGAAGGGCAGATCGACGCCGGCGCGCAGCGCGGCATCGAGGATCGCCTCGTCCTCGGCAACCGGCACGTCGCGACGCTTGCCGTCGATGATCAGCGAAGCCATCGCCTTCGGCGGCGCGTCGGGCGCAACGATCTTCTTCGGCCGCGGCTTGCCGCCGAACTCGGAGACGAAGCGCTCAACGTGGATACGCTCTTCCGCGACGCCAAGGCCGCGGCAGGTCGCCTCGATCTCTTCGCTCATGCCAAGGGGTCCGCAGACGAAGATGTGATCGATGCTCGCGGCCGGGACCAGCGAGCGCAGCAGCACCCTCACCTTGTCGCCGTCGAGCCGGCCATGCAGGACCGGAATGTCCTGTTCCTCGCCTGAGATAACGTGGAAGATCGAGAGGCGGTCGATGAAGCGATCCTTGAGCTCTTCAAGCGCCTCGAGGAACATGATGTTGTCGGTCGCGCGATTGCCGTAGAACAGGAAGAAATGGCTGTCCGGCTCACGCGCAAGCGTGCCCTTGACGATCGACAGGATCGGCGTGATGCCGGAGCCGGCGGCAAAGCCGACATGGATGCGGCCGCTATCTGCCGATGGGACCACGCCGAAGCGGCCGGTCGGCGTCATCACGTCGAGCTCATCGCCGCATTTCAGTTCGTCCGCCGCCCAGCTCGAAAATGCGCCGCCGTCGACCTTCTTGACGGCGATGCGGATCTCGCCGTCGTCAGGGCCGGAGCAGATCGAATAGGAGCGGCGCACCTCCTCGCCATCCAGCATCGTGCGCAGCGTGAGGTATTGGCCGGACGTGAAGGCGTAGTCGGTTGCAAGCTCCGTCGGGATGGCAAATGTCAGCGATACGGCGTCGGACGCCTCGCGGCGGAGGTCGTTGACGGCCAGACGATGGAAGCGCGGTGCGGCTGCTGACATGGTCAATGACACTTGAAATAGTCAAAGGGTTCGCGGCAGGCCTTGCAGCGCCACAGCGCCTTGCAAGAGGTCGACCCGAATTCGGACAGCAGCTCGGTATTCGCCGAGCCGCATTGCGGGCACGCAACGGCCTGCTCGCCGAACAGCGCGCGGCGCGAATTCGAGGCTTGCGGCGGCGCGATGCCGTAGGCGTGAAGCTTGCGGCGGCCCTCCTCGCTCATCCAGTCGGTGGTCCAGGCCGGCGACAGCACAGTGCGGACCTTTGGACCGCGAAAACCAGCCCGCTCCAGCGCGACCTCGATTTCCAGTGCGATCATGTTCATCGCCGGGCAACCCGAATAGGTCGGCGTGATCGCGACCTCGACATCGTCGCCATCTAGAACGACATCGCGGAGCACACCGAGATCAGCGATGGTCAGCACCGGAATTTCGGGATCGACCACGCTGGCCGCGGCGTCCCAGGCGCGTTTGCGCAGTTCGCTGTCGCGCTCCAGCACCGTCACCATGTCTGCCCCGGGAAAGTGCGCTGCATCGACTGCAGCTCGGACAGAAGATGGCCAAGATGCTCGCTGTGCCGGCCGGTACGGCCGCCCTGCTGCATCCAGTCGGTCTGCGGCAGCTCAAGCGTGGCTTCACTGACGACACCCGACAGCGTCGTCAGCCAGCGACCGCGCAAGCTTCTCGGATCGATGGCGATATCGGCGTGGATCAGGGCGCGTTCGCCTTCATCGACGGCGAACATCTCACCGGTAAACGCCCAGAGATGATCGATCGCGGCCTGCGCGCGGGCGTGGCTTTCATCCGTGCCGTCGCCGAGCCGGATGATCCACTCCGAGACATGGCGCAGATGATAGGCGCTCTCCTTCTCCGATTTTGCGGCAATCGCGGCAAGCGTCGTGTCGCGCGAGGTCATCATCACCCGCCAGTAGAGATCGGCGAAAGCGGAATAGAAGAACTGCCGCACCAGGGTCTGTGCAAAATCGCCATTGGGCTGCTCGACCAGCAGCAGATTGCGGTATTGCCTGACGTCGCGCAGGTAGGCGAGTTTGTCCTCGTCGTTGTCCTTGCCTTCGGCTTTGGCGGCGTAGGTATAGAGCTCGCGCGCCTGGCCGAGGAGATCGAGCGCGATATTGGAGAGCGCCATGTCCTCTTCCAGCATCGGCGCATGTCCGCACCATTCCGAGAGGCGATGCCCGAGGATCAGCGCATCGTCGGCGCGGCGCAAGGCATAGAGCACCAGCGGTGTTTCCGAGACCTGGATGTTCGCGACGGGCATCTGTCCTATCCACTTGTTAGAACCTCATCCTGAGGAGGCGCGAAAGCGCCGTCTCGAAGGATGGGCCGCGGGTCACGGGCCTTCATGGTTCGAGACGCCGCTTCGCGGCTCCTCACCATGAGGAGAGAGAGCTACATGTGTCCCACTTCGTCGGGCACCTCGTAGAACGTCGGGTGGCGGTAGATCTTCGATTCCGCAGGCTCGAACATCATGCCCTTCTCGGCGGGATCGCTCGCGGTGATCGCGGTCGACGGCACCACCCAAATCGAAAGACCCTCGCCGCGACGGGTGTAGATATCGCGCGCGGCCTGCAAGGCCATGGTCGTGTCGCTCGCGTGCAGCGAGCCGACATGTTTGTGTGCGAGCCCGTTGCGGCTGCGAATGAAGACTTCCCAGAGCGGCGTGTTCGGCGTGGCCATCGCGATCTCCCTATTCCGCGGCTTGTGCAGTCTGACGGCGCGCGCGCTTTGCGGCGTAGGCGGCTGCCGCCTCGCGCACCCAGGCGCCCTCGTCGTGCGCCTTGCGGCGTGCGGCGAGCCGATCGCGGTTGCAGGGGCCGTTGCCGGCGAGCACCTGCTTGAACTCGGTCCAGTCGATCTCGCTGTAGCGCCAGTGCCCCTCCGCATCCTGAATCATGCCGGGGTCGGGAATGGTGAGGCCGAGATATTGCGCCTGCGGCACGGTGGCATCGACGAATTTCTGGCGCAGCTCGTCATTGGAGAAGCGCTTGATCTTCCATTTCGTCGAGGTGTCGCTGTGCTGGCTCGTGGCATCGGGCGGGCCGAACATCATCAGCACCGGCCACCACCAGCGGTTCAGCGCTTCCTGCGCCATTGCCTGCTGCTCGTCTGAGCCGTGGCACAGCGTCAGCACGATCTCATAACCCTGGCGCTGGTGGAACGACTCCTCCTTGCAGACGCGGATCATCGCGCGCGCGTAGGGGCCGTAGGAGCAACGACACAGCGGGATCTGGTTCATGATCGCGGCACCGTCGACCAGCCAGCCGATGATGCCGATGTCTGCCCAGGTCAGCGTCGGATAGTTGAAGATCGAGGAATATTTTGCCTTGCCCGCGAGCATGGCGTCGACCAGCTCTTCACGCGAAGTGCCCAGCGTCTCGGCGGCGGCATAGAGATAGAGCCCGTGGCCGCACTCGTCCTGCACCTTGGCAAGCAGCGCGGCCTTGCGGCGCAAGGACGGCGCGCGCGTAATCCAGTTGCCCTCGGGCAGCATGCCGACGATTTCGGAATGGGCGTGCTGGGAGATCTGGCGGGTGAGCGTCTTGCGATAGGCCGCCGGCATCCAGTCGTTCGGCTCAATGCGCTCCTCGGCATCGATGCGCGCCTGGAACTGCGCAGCCTTGGCCGCGTCCTCAAGACCGCGATCATCGGTCTCGGTCGTGTTCAGCGCCTGGGTATACATGCGCATCCTCCCGTTTTATTGGGAGGCAATATATATCAAGAATTATCGCATGCAAGATATTTCTGTAACATAAAGATCAAGCCTCAAACCTCCTTTCCAGGAGTTTTCGCGCCGGCGGCAACGGCCCCTTTTCATTGGTTCCATGACCATCAAGCCATTGTTCTGATGCAGCAAGCAGCGCGCGGTAGATCT
Organism: Bradyrhizobium sp. LM2.9; assembly: GCF_054056555.1. NCBI lineage: Bacteria > Pseudomonadati > Pseudomonadota > Alphaproteobacteria > Hyphomicrobiales > Nitrobacteraceae > Bradyrhizobium > Bradyrhizobium sp. LM2.9. The sequence continues at coordinate 685,035 of NZ_JBSRYJ010000002.1, read as the reverse complement.
CGCCGCATAGCGCGCGGGCAGCCTTGCCCGGCCAGTCTGCCGGAAGCAGACTTTCGGGCAGCAGCGGATCGCGCAGCACGACGCGGCGGTAATAGTGGATCAGGAGGATGCGCGCGGTAAACGCGTCGGCCTCGGACAGCTCCGTGCCGCGCGCGATCGAGGCGCGCAGCGGCTCGAACGTCTTCATGAACTTGAGATAGGCGTCCGCGGTGCGGTCCAGCGGCCAGCTCGCACTGAGCAGGCGCCGACCACTGTCATCCTCGGCCGAGACTTCAAGGCGGATCGCGCCGGCGGCTTCGTCCGGCACCGGCACGCCCGACGGCGCGACCCACACGCCCGGCAGCGGACTACCGAAGCCAGCATTGCGGAGCGCCTCGCGCGAGGCGTCGCGATCCCAGCCATTGCCGATCAGCAGCAGTTCGAAACGTCCGGTCCAGTCAGACGGCGGCGGATCGTAGATGTGGCGCGTGGCGGCTTCGAAGATCTGGCGGCCTTTGTCGGCCAAGCGATAAAAACTGTTGCGGCCGACCTTTTCGCGCGTCAGCCAGCCGTCGGCGGCAAGCCGCGACATCGCGGTTCGCACCACGCCGCTGTCGATATCCAGACTTTCGAGGAATTCCAGCAGCGTGCCGAGCCATACCGAGCCGCCACGCGGCACGATGGCGTCACCGAACACGGTGATCACGATGGAGCCGGTGCGCGACGGCTCGCGCTTGAGCTGGTCGATGATGCGGGACAAAGGATACGCCATGCGCGAGGCATAGCGCGTTTGGTGCGGGCGCGACAATGGACGGGTACGACAATGGAAGCGAGAGCCGGGCTCGATCCTTCGAGACGGCGCTGCGCGCCTCCTCAGGATGAGGTCTAATCGCTTCGCTTGCTTTAAATCCTCATGGTGAGGAGCGCGACGAAGCCGCGCGTCTCGAACCATGCAGGCCGCTTACCGATGCGGATCGGGATAGACCAGGCTGCGCCAGCCGCTGCGGTCGAAGGGCCGCCAGTTGCCTTCCTTCTGCGCGAGGCGGTCGCCGACGGCATAGACCGCAGCCGGGTGATGGCCCATGCCGCAATGGCTGCTCTCGATCTCGATGCTCTCGGTCTGGGCGCCCGTCTTCTCCACGCAGCCCTGCCAGGCGCAGACACCGTCGGTGCGGCTGAAGATCGCGGTGGTCGGCACCGGCGGCGCAACGGCGAGATCGCCGCCGAACTGCGGATCGAGCTCGTCGGACTTCCGACCGCTCGCCCATTCATAGACGCGCCAGGCATTGGTCGAACGGGGATCGCCGGCAAAGGGGCTGCCGAGCGTGATCACCTGGCGCACGCGGTCGGGCATCATCTTGGCGAGCTGGCGCGCATAGAGACCGCCGAGGCTCCAGCCGACCAGGCTGATCTTGCGGCCGTGCGCGTCACTGAGCTCCCGGACCAGATCCACCATCGCGTGCTGCACGCCCTCGCGCGGGCCGTAATTGCGGCCTTGGCGCCAACCGCTCACCGCATAGCCCTTGCCCGACAGAAACGTGCGGAGCGCGCGCGTGGACGCGTCGGAGGCCACGAGGCCCGGCAGCACCAGCACCGGATGCCCATCGCCGCGCGGAGCGAGGCTGAGCAGCGGAAGCGCGCCGAGGAATGCGCCGAACTCGTGGATCGCGCGCCCTTCCAGGAACATCAGAGTGCGGGACGGCGGACTCAGCGTCTGGGCAGTAGCGGTCATCAATGGTCCCCTGGGAAGAATTGCTGAAAAGGCTGCCGGTGGCCTGCCGGCAAATGGGTATGGGATTCCAACACGCCGGCTTCTCGATCGTTCCGCAGCGCAACATGAATCAGCTAGGCAGCCGGTTCCCGACATTCAACCGGGAGAGACGCGGGGCCACAATAGGCCCGCGCGTTAATGCTAACGTTCGTGACGCAAAAGTCACAACAATCGAAGCAGGGATTCCACGGAGTAGAGTGCAAGTCCCGCGAGCCCGCCGATCAGCGAGCCGTTGAAGCGGATGTATTGCAGGTCGCGGCCGATGTTGATTTCGATCAGCGAAATCAACTGCGCCATGTCCCACGACTTGACCTGGTCGGAAATGAAGGTCGAAACCCCGCTCTTCTGGTCTGCGACGAAACTGCGCAGCACCGCCACCAGACCCTTGTTGATCTCGCCGCGCAGCTCGGCATCGCCGGCGAGCGCTTCGCCCGCCGCGACACACATGCCGGCAAGATGATGCTGCAACACCTGTGTCTCGCCGCTCGCGCTGCGTTCGATGAAAGAGCGCGTGTTGGCCCACACAGTGCGGGCCAGATCAGCAAGCTCGGGCCGCGCGAGCAGATCGCGCTTCAGGCCGGCGATGCGATCGACATAGGCTTGGTCGGTGCCGAGCCGGTCGACGAAGGTCAGCACCATGCGGTCGAACTCGCCGCGGAACGGGTGCTTGGGATCGGCGCGCACCTCATCGAAGAAGGCGGTAGCGGAAGCCACGATCTTGTTCACCAGAAATTTGTCGGCGCGATAGAGCCTGAGCAAGGTCGGCAATTGCGCGCGCACCTTCTCGCGGATCATCGCCATCGTGTCTTTCTGATTCAGCGTCTCGTACATCACGCGCAGGAGATCGTCGAACAGGATCTGATGGCGTCCCTCCGCAACAAAGCCGCGCAACGTGCCGGCCGCGAGCGGCGCCAGGTCGATTGCCTGGAGCTGCGAGGACATGCGGCGGATGATGAAGGTCATCAGACCGGAGCTCTCGGTCGCGGAGACGGCCTCCGGCAACAGGCGCAGCGCGAAGCGCGCGAGATCGTCGCTTCGCTTACGGTCGCGGAGCCAGTCGGCGACAAAGGAGCCGAAATCGATCTCCTTCAGCTTGGCCTCGACGGGACCAACCTCGAGAAAATGCACCTCGATGAACTCGCCGAGCTTGTCGGCGATGCGGGCCTGGTTGCTCTGGATGATCGCGGTGTGCGGGATCGGCAGGCCCAACGGCCGCTTGAACAGCGCCACCACTGCATACCAGTCCGCGAGCCCGCCGATGGTCGCGGCTTCCGCGAAGGCGGCGATGAATCCGAACACGGGATGCACGGGCAGCAGCCATTTCGCGACGACGAACAGAGCGAGCGTCGACGCCAGCACCAGCGTCGCCAGTGCCTTGATGCGGCGCAGCTCCGCCGCGCGTTCTGCGTCGCCGGGAGTATCAAAAGAAAAGGTGGCGAGTGAGGACATAACTGCATCACAGTACTCGTCATTGCGAACGAAGCGAAGCAATCCAGAATCTTTCCACGGGAAGACTCTGGATTGCTTCGTCGCTTCGCTCCTCGCAATGACGGCAGCGCAAAGAAACAAAGGCCCGCCGAAGCGGGCCTCAAATTCAGTTTCTCGTCTCAGGCAGATCAGGCGGTCTTGTTGTAGACCTTGGCAAAATTGTCCTGAGCGGACTTCGCACCGTTGGCCGCAAGCTTGCCGAGATAGTCGGTGGTCGCCTTGGCACGCGAGACGAACACTTCGCCGCGCGAGCGGAGCAGTCCCGACTGGATCTCGACGGCTTCGCTGAACGACTTGGCGGAGGCGAGCTTGTCGATACCGGCGAAGAACGCCTGGGCGTCGTCATAGATCGCCTGCTGGATATTGCGGCTGATCTTGCCGGCCTCGGTGACGGATTCGGTCACGGCGTTCTCGACGGCGGCGGTCACGCGCTCGGAGCCAGCGAACACCTCGGCAGCACGGTCCTTGGCGGTGTTGGCAGACTTCTTGACGAACTCGCGGGCGGCCTCGGGAACTTCCAGGTTCTGGATGTTCTTGAAAGCGTCCTTGAAGCCCTCGAAAGCGGTGTTGGTTTCGGTGGTCATTGGGGTCTCTCCATCCTCATTTGTTTTGAGCTATGGGCTCACCCCGTCCGCATTGGCCCGGGGCACGGCTTATATGCCATAGCTAATGGTGCGATGCAACATTCATGTTGCATCGCGATATCACGAAACCGTGAATGGCTTTGATAGGAGGCATTATGCGGCCTCCGTAGCCATCCGGTTCCCGGACAGCTGCCCAAGGGCCGCTCAATGCTGGACGGCGCCAGGCAGCCCATAGGCCTCCATCTGGGCCTGGACCTGCGCGATGTTATGACCGAGCACGACAATGTCGTGGGTCTTACCGTCGACGTCCCGGACATGGTCGCGCAACAGCGCCTCGGCCTTGAAGCCGAGGCTCTCGAACAGCGCGATGGCCGCCTGCTGGTCGACGGTCATCTGGACAGACAGCTTTTCGAGGCCGGCGCCGAGCGCGAGCGCAAAAGTCTCCTGCGACAGCGCCTTCCCCACCCCCTTCCCGCGGACGTCGGGCGAGACCACCATGCGGATTTCACCGACATGGGGCGACCAGGAATGCGGGTCGCGCACCAACGTGCCGCAGCCGACGACCGTGCCGCCCCTGACCGCCAGCAAGCTCGTGATCGCACCGCGCTCGATCTCCTTGACCCAGGCCGACAGCACCTTTGGCTCACTGATGTTACGCGGCAGGAAAAGGAGATCGTGAGACGGCAGGCCCTTGCCGAAGGCGAGCACCGCAGCCTCATCCGTCGGCGACATCAGGCGGATCTCGATATCACCGGCATCCGTGTCGACGCGACGCGGATAAGAACGTTGCTCACTCATGTCGATCTCTTCCCCAGCCAGGAATCCAGTTTCGGCCACAGCCGCTTCACCGCATTGGCGCCGGCGACGAGGGAGACATGACCGCCTTTCAGCATCACCTCTTCCTTGTCCTCGGATCCAATCTTGGCGATCAGGTGTTTTGCGGCCTCATACGGCACGATGTGGTCATGCTCGGCGACCGCATGAAGGAACGGGACCTTGATGTCCTCGAGCTTCGCAGCGCGGCCGCCGACCGACATGGTGTCGTTGAACAGCTTGTTGTCCCACATCAGGTCCTTGGTGATGGTGCGGAAATATTCCCCGGCCAGCGGCAGGGTGTCAGTCGCCCAGCGGTCGAACATCCGGTAGGACTTGACGAACTCGTCGTTCCAGATGTTCTCCCAGAGCTGGATCTGGCTCACCGTGCGCGAGGCCGGGCGCAGCATCTCGAACGACGACAGGATCATCTCCGGCGGCACGTTGCCGACGCTGTCGACCAGGCGGTCGACGTCGAAATAGCGCCGGTCGGAGAAATTGGAGAACAGCTTCATCTCGCGGAAATCGATCGGCGTGGTGAAGCAGATCAGATTCTTCATCGGCCCATCCTGGAAGATCGAGCCATAGAGCAGCGACAGCACCCCACCGAAGCAATAGCCAATCACGGAGACGTCCTGCTCGCCGGAATCCGCTTGCACGCGACGGACGCAATCCGGGATGAAATCGAGGACATAGTCCTCCATGCGCAGGCTCTTCTCCTCCGGCCGCGGCGCGCTCCAGTCGAGCATGTAGACGTCGTAGCCGCGCTTCAAGAGAAACTCGATGAAACTCTGGCCGGGCACGAGGTCGAGAATGTAACCGCGATTAGTGGTCGCCATCACGATCAAGATCGGAATTCGGTAGATCTCGTCCGACATCGGCCGATAATGGTAGAGGCTCATCGTGCCGCGCGAATGCAGCACGTCCTTCGGCGTCGAGCCGAGCGTCGGACCGGAGGTCGAGAAATATTCCACACCCTTGATGCTGCGCTGGATCGCGCGCTGCACCTCGGACTGGATACGCTCCGGGATCGATGCGAAATCAAGTCCGGTGGGTGCATTCATGTGTGCTCTCCGCCCTCGGACGGCGGGCGCTTGGTGCGCGGCGGCCGCAACGCTGGATCGAAGCCCTGAGACGCGCCGGAACTTGCCGCCATCTGGCTCAGCATCGACTTGATCTCACCAATCTGTCCTTCGATGGACTGCAGCCGTTCCGCAAGACTCGTGACCTGCTCCCGGCTCGGCAGATTCATGGAGACCAGATATTTCTCCATGAGCTCACCGAGCTGCTTCTGAGCACCTGCAGCAACGCCGCCGGCCCGGTTCATAGCTTGCGAAAACTCGGGCGACGACATGGCCTGGTTGGCGAAGGAGTTGAACCCCTTCTCCATCTCGCCCACCATCTTCTGCCACATGGCAACGGGGTCGTTGGTCTTGTCGGTCATCGGCGTCCTCCTGAAATCGAGAGCTTCGACGCCCTTCCTTTTTTCGCCATACCACACCGTTGCGAGGTGCCGGTCAACCGGCAAGCAGCGGGTGCGGTGTCGCGCACGCGTCTTCATCCCGACGGGAAACCGTGCGATACAGCATTGATCAAAAGCCAGGGGAATGCACCCGTGAACGCCCAACAGCCGTCGCAGACCGTCCGCGCCAACGGCATCGACATTTGTTACGAGATTTTCGGCAACGATAATGCCGAGCCGCTGCTGCTGATCATGGGGTTAGGCGCCCAGATGATCCATTGGGACGATGCGTTCTGCGAGCAGCTCGCTGGGCATGGCTTTCGCGTGATCCGCTTCGACAATCGCGACATCGGCAAGTCGAGCCATCTCACTGGCGGCAAGCGCCTGACGCCGCTCGAGCTGTTGAAGCTCCGCTTCCTCAGGATTCCCGTTGCCGCCACCTACAGGCTGATCGACATGGCCAAGGACACGATCGGGCTGATGGATGCGCTCGGCATCAAGTCGGCGCATCTGGTCGGCGCCTCAATGGGCGGCATGATCGCGCAGGAGGTGACGCTGTCGTTTTCCGAGCGCGTGCGGTCGCTGACGTCGATCATGTCGACGACAGGTAATCCGCGCGTCCCACCACCGACGCGCGAGGCCGCCGCGATGCTGATGGCGCCGCCGCCGCGCAGCAAGGAGGAGTTCATCGTGCGCTACGGCCAGACCTGGAACGTGTTGCGGGCCGGGTCCTTTCCGGAGGAAGAGGCGCTCGATCCCGGTCGTGCCGAACGCGTGTTCGCGCGCGGGCTCAATCCGGCCGGCGTCGGCCGGCAGCTCCGCGCGGTGCTTGCCTCCGGCAGCCGCAAGGAGCGACTGCATGGCGTCAAGACGCCGACACTCGTCATCCATGGCACCGTCGATCCGCTGGTCCGCCCCGAGGGCGGCACGGATACGGCAGAGTCAATTCCTGGCGCAAAGCTGTTGATGATCGAAGGCATGGGCCACGCGCTGCCGATGCGCTTCTGGCCGGAGATCATCGGCGCCATCGACAAGCATGCACATGGCGCGGCGACGCGGGCGGCATAGACCCGACGCATACGGTCTCCTCGCGGTGAGCTTCCGAAAGTTCATCGGCTTCCTGCGCGAGAAATTCCCCAACTCCCACAGCGATATCAAGCGCAGCTTCGTGGATGGCGACTACGTCATTCTGCACGTTCACGCGGTTCGCGAGCCCGGCACCAGGGGCGACGCGATCGTCGACATCATCAAGCTGGAGAACGGCAAGATCGTCGAACACTGGGACGTCGTTCAGGCTATTCCCGAGACTCCCGCGAACAGCAACACGATGTTCTGACGGATCGAGCTGGTAGCTGCGCAGGCGGCCTAATTCTTCTTCGCGATCCAGATCACGTGGCGTGCGCCGCCGCCTCTGCCGGTGGCGCGGATGCTGACCTCGTTGACTTCGAAGCCGGCGCTGCCAAGCCGCTTGGTGAAGGCCGGGTTGGGTCCGGACGACCAGACGGCGAGCACACCTCCCGGTCGCAGCGCGGTCTTGGTCGCCTTCAATCCACCCGCATTGTAGAGCGCATTATTGCCCTTCCGGGTCAGCCCTTCCGGTCCGTTATCGACGTCGAGGAGAATGGCGTCGAAGGCCGACCGCTGTGCCCGGATGATTTCGCCGACGTCGGTTTCCCGGATGCTCACCCTGGGATCATCGAGACTGTCGCCGAACACCTCAGCCATCGGACCGCGTGCCCAGGTGACCACCGCCGGCACGAGCTCGGAGACCACGATCTTCGCCCTAGCTCCGAGCACGGTGAGCGCCGCGCGCAGCGTAAAACCCATCCCCAGTCCGCCGATAAGGACGACCGGCTTTGCCACCGTCTCGATCTGCTTCGCCGCAAGCGTCGCGAGCGCGGCTTCCGAGCCCGACAGGCGGTTGTTCATCAACTCGTTGGTGCCGAGCTTGATGGAGAACTCCTTGCCTCGCCGCATCAGGCGAAGCTCTTCATCGGAGCCGGGGATTTTGGCGGTGTCGATCTTTTCCCAGGGAATCATGCGAGAGCTTTAGCACGATCGGACGAACAATCACCCACCCGCCCAGACGTCGAGCACATAGCGGTTCTTCGCGCCCATGTCGTCGATCCAGCGCGCAGCCGTGGCGGCATCGCTGCCGCTCTTCTCACGATGGATCGCGACCAGCGCCGCTTTCACGTCGGGCTCCATCTTGCCGCCGTCGCCGCAGACATAGACGGTCGCGCCCTGCACGATCAGCGGCCAAACCTTGTCCCTCTGCGCGACGAGGACGTGCTGGACATAGGTCTTCAGTCCATCCGCGCGCGAGAATGCCGTGAACAGCTCGGTGATGCCGCTTGCGGCCAGCGCCTTCAGCTCGTCCGCGTAGAGAAAATCCTGATCGGGATGGCGGCAGCCGAAGAACAGCAGGGACGGGCCGAGGGCGCTGCCCTTCGCCTTGCGCGCGGCGCGCTCCTGGAGGAAGCCGCGGAACGGCGCAAGTCCCGTCCCTGGTCCGATCATGATGATCGGCACCGATGGATCATCCGGGAGCCGGAAGCCGGCCTTGGTCTCACGCACCGTTGCATAGATCGCATCGCCCGCGCGTCGATTGGCGAGATAGTTCGAGCAGATGCCCTTGTAGGTTCCGCGCCCCGAGGCCGCCGGCCCTTCGACCACGCCGATCGTGACGCTGCAACGCGCCGGATCGAACGCCGGCGAAGACGAGATCGAGTAATAGCGCGGCGCCAGCAACGAGAGCATTTCCAGATAGACATGGAACGGCAATTCGCAGGCCGGATGTTCGAGCAGCAGGTCGAACACCGATTTTCGCCTTGCCAAAATCTCGCTGCGATAACGCTCGAGTGGCTCGACCTCCTCGCCAACGAAGGCCAGCAGTTTTGGTTTCGTGACGGGGCAACGCGTGTGCTCCGCCATGATCTGGATCTGCTTCCGTGTCGCCACTTGCTGGAGCTCGACGAACTCGCTGAGCAGGCGGCCGACCGACACGGCATCGCCGACCGGCAATTGCGCGCGACGGCCTTCGGCGACCTGAAGCTTTATCTGGTCCGCCGGCAGGAAGCCGAAGCGACGGGCAACCGAATCCACCAGCGTCGGATCGTTGCGCGGGACCACACTCAGATGATCGCCGACGCGGTACGAAATGTTGGACGGCAGTTCCACCTCGATATGGCGCGTCGAGCGCTCCGAGGGATTGGTCCCGGCCTTGTTCTGAAGCTCGTCATTGACCAGCACCTTCATCGCCACCGCGCCGCCCTGGGCGACGATGGTGTTGACGGCGGTCACCGCGACCGGCTCGATCGCGTAGAGCGGATCGTCCTCCGCGGTGCGGGTGAAATTCCAGTCGACACCGAATTCCTTGGTCGCCACCTGGGCGGCCGCCGGGAACCATTTCTGAAACTGGCCGTCGAGATCGCTGCGCGCATCGCCTTCGCCGCGCGGATAGACCGCGCGCGCGCCATGCGCCGACAATCGCTCGTCGATGAAGCGCGGCACCGATTGATAGGTCGCAGCCCAGTCGCTGTTGCCGCAGCCGAACACGGCGTAGCGCACATTGGCAAACGCATCCTTCGGCAGCTCATCGCCGAGCCATTTGACGAATTGCGTCGCATTGTCAGGCGGCGCGCCGTTATAGGAGGCGCAGATGATCAGCACGCCGCCCTCTTGCGGCAGCTTGCCGACATAGTCGTCGAGAGGCCCGAGATGCACGGCAAAGCCGTTGATCTCGGCAAGGTCGGCCATGCGCGTCGCGAGCTCCTCCGCGGTGCCGAGATTGGAGCCGTAGAGCACCAGCATCGGCGTGTTGTGACCGAGCCGCGCGGTCGGCTGACGCGGTGCCTTCGGTGCCGAAGCGGCCGCGGCGACAGCCCCACCATAAGCGCCGCGCTCGCGATCGGCGCGCGGACGGACCTTGATCTTGAAGCCTTCCGGCTTCATCGTCAGCGTTTCCTTCAGGTGCATCTGGTAGCGCTGGTGGTCGATCAGCTTGAAGCGCTGGAGGATCATGCCGAGCGCGAGCGCGGCCTCGTGCATGGCGAAGCCGCGGCCGATGCACGCCCGCTGGCCGTTGCCGAACGGCTTCCAGGCGTTGATCGGTCGCTTGGCTTCCGCGTCACGGCTGAAATTGCCTGGATCGAAGGCATCCGGGTTCGGACCCCAGACCGAGGGATCGCGATGCAGCGCGGTCACCAGGATGGTGGTGAACGTACCCTTCCGAAGCTTGTACTTGCCGCCGCCGATGGTCTCGTCGTTCAGCGGCGAGATGCCATAGGCCGGCGCCGGCGGCCACAGCCGCAGTGACTCCTTCAAAATCTGCGTGATGTAGGTGAGCTGCGTGACCTGTTGATAGGTCGGACGCACGTCGACATTGGGGCCGAGGACGCGATCGACCTCGTCATAGGCCTTCTTGAGAATATCCGGGTGTTTTAGCAGCGCATAGATCGTGCACGACAACAGGCCGCTGGTGGTCTCGTGGCCAGCGATCAGGAACGTGTTGATCTGGTAACGGATGTTGACGTCGTCGAGCTGCTCGCCGGTCGAGCGGTCGACGCCGGTCATCATCGCAGCCAACATGTCCTTCTTGTCGTCGATCGCATCCGCGTTCTTGCGCCGCTCGGCGATGATCTCGTCGACCATTTTGTTCATGAAGGCGACATCTGCGCCCATGGTCTTGCGCCGCTTCTGCATCCATATTTGCTCGAACGGCAGGCCGCGCGTCATCATGATGGTTTCGAGCGAGCGCACCAGCGACTCGACGAAAGGATGGTAGTCGCCCCGGTAGAAAGAATTGAAGCGGTACTCGAAGCCGCACAGGCCGATCGTGTCCAATGTCAACGCCGTCATGTCGTGGACGACGTCGATCTCGTCGTCGGCGTTGAGCCGCTCCCATTTGCTGACGAGTTGCTCGGCGATGTCGACCATGCTCGGGTGATAGGACTGCATGGCGCGGTTGCCGAACGGCTGGATCAGGATGTTGTGCGCCTTGCTCCAGTTCGGCTCCCTGGTGTCGGCTGTGAAAAGGCCGTCACCACCGACCGCTCGCACGCGCCGCAACGCGCCGCGTACCGCCTTGTCGAAGCGCTTCTCATCGGACAGCTCGTCAACCAGATCGTGGCCGGAGACGACGACGATCGGCGAGCCCATCATGTCGAGCCAGAAGATCGGGCCTAATTCCTTGGCAAGCCGCGTCAGGTGCTGCACCGGAGCCGCCGAATCCAGCGACAGCATGTTGCCGACCACCGGCTTGGTCGGCGGCTGCGGGATCGGGTCCAGACGGTTCTTCGATGACATCGAAATGTAGTCCCCCTGCCTCAATGTCGTCATTGCGAGCGAAGCGAAGCAATCCAGAAATATATCCGCGGAGACAGCCTGGATTGCTTCGTCGCTCCGCTCCTCGCAATGACGAGTTCGCAATGACCAGTTAGCCGAACCGCCTTCTACGCCATTCGATCAATTTGGCGCTGACCTCTTCGGGCTTCTCCTGCTGCGTCCAATGGCCGCTGTCCTTCACCAGATATTTCTCGAGATCACCGATCAGCTTCTCCATGCCGTCCGCCGCCGACGGCGGCAGCACGGCATCGTTCTCCGCCATGATCATCAGTGACGGCACATGTACGTGATGATCGAGCTCCTTCGACCGCTCCCAATTGCGCGTAAAATTGCGATACCAATTGATGCCGCCAGTGAAGCCGGTTCTTGTAAACGTATCGACGAAGATTTTCTTCTCGTCGGCCGACAGGATCGGCGTGCGCGGATCGTGCTTTGCGTCATAGGCCGCGATCATCTGCGGAAAGGCGAGATTGGTCTTTGACGAGGCACCAACGCCCGCGATCGGCGTCTCAGCCGGTTTCGCCTCCGGCCGCGCCAAAGGCTTGCGCATGAAGGCGTCAAAGGTCTGCTCGACGCGGCTGCCAAAGATCTTGTCCGGTTCGCGCGCAGGATCCTGGAATTGGACGATGTACATCTGATCGCCGAACCGCTGGCGGAACAGCGCGATCGGATCGATCGGCGCACGGTCCCAATGCGGCGTGTTGACGCCGACCACACCGGCCACGCGCGACGGATGCCGCAACGGCATCTGCCAGACGACGAAGCCGCCCCAGTCGTGGCCGACGAAGATCGCCTTATCGATGTTCAGATGATCGAGCAGCCCGACGAGATCGCCGGTCAAATGCTCCATGTCGTAGTCTTCGACAGGCTCGGGCCGGTCGCTCGCACCATAGCCGCGCTGGTCCGGCGCGATCACCCGGATGCCGGCCTCGCTTAGCGCCTTGATCTGGTGGCGCCAGGAGAAAGCAAGCTCGGGCCAGCCGTGGCACAGCACGATCGGCGGCTTGTCATCGGCCGGGCCGGCATCGTAATAGCCCATGCGGATTCCGTTCGTCTGCGCGAACTTGAGCGGCGGCATTTCAATCATCGACACATTCCTACTCCGCGGCGCCCTTGATGTCGGCCACCGGGGATGCATAGGCCGCTTCGAGTGCGGCAAACTCCTCCGGCAGCATGTCGCACATCACCTGCACATGCGGAATGATGTTGGCACCGACGATGAAGCCGAAATCGAGCTGGTCGCGATAGCTCTGCACAGTGATGTTGAGAGCCTGTCCATGGGTCGAGATTGACACCGGGAAGATGTGCAACAACTCGGCGCCCGCGGCGTAGAGCGTTTGCCGCGGCCCCGGTACGTTGGACACCGTGATGTTGGCGGCCGGCGGCAACACATCCGAGAGGTTCGAGCGGCTGTAGACCAGTGCCAGAATCTGCATCATCATCGGCGCGCCCAGCATCGAGATGTTGGATATCTGCGGCATCAGCGCCCGCAGCGGATGCGACATCTCCTTGGACTTGGTCGATTGCGCGATAATGGCTTCCAGCCGCGCCTTGGGATCCTCGATGTTGGTCGCGATCGAGCAGATCATGCCGAACACCTGGTTGTTGGCCTCGGTGTTGCCCTCTTCGCGCAAGGAGATCGGCACCGCCGCGGTCAGCGATTTCGCCGGCAGCGTGCTGTGCTCCTTCAGGTAACGCCGGACCACGCCGGAAGCGAGCGCCAGCACCACGTCGTTGAGCTTGCCGCCAGCCTGCTTGGCCAGCGCCTTGGATCGCGACAGCGAGATCGAGACGCCGGCGAAGCTGCGCTCGGACGAGATCGATTTGTTGAGCATGGTCGGCGGCGACACCATGCTGGCGAGACTCTCGCGCGACTTCGGATCGGAAATCTTGCCGAGCACCTCGGAGACGCTCTTGACCATGGTCGGGATGTTGCCGGCGAAGCGCACCGCGCTCTCGATCTGGTACATCGCATTGTCGAACAGGATCGAGCCGATGTCGCTCTTGCCGGTGCGCGGCAGTTGCAAATTCTTCGCGGCCGCCGATGCATCGAGCGGCTGGGTGATGAACTGCTGATAGGAATCGAGCAGGTTCGCGGCGATGTCGCGCGGCTCCGGTCCGGGCTTGGCTCCTGCAGTCGGCGGATCGACCTTCCGGGGGGTCGGCGAGATGTCGTAGATCATGTTGGTGAGCGCCGCACCGGCGCCGCCGTCAATGGCGGCATGATGCATCTTGGAATAAAGCCCGACCTCGTTGTCCTTCATGCCCTCGAACACGTAGAACTCCCAGAGCGGGCGGGCGCGGTTCAAGAGCTTGGCGTGCATCCAGCCGACGATGCGTTCGAGCGTGGCGCGATCGCGCGGCTGCGGCAGGCTGGCCCGGAAGATGTGACGGTCGATGTCGAACTGATCGTCCTCGACCCAGGAAGGATGATCGATGTCGAGCGGCGCCTTCTCCAGCCGCGCCTTGAGGATCGGCGCGATGTGCAGGCGCGAGACGATCATTGCCTTGAAGTCTTCGAAGAAGTCGCCTTTGTAGTCGTCCGGCAGGCGAAAGATGGCCATGCTGCCGACATGCATCGGCATTTCCGGCGTTTCCAGATAAAGAAATGATGCGTCCAGCGACGACAGCTTCTTACCGTCAGCCATAATTCCCTCCCGAGTATTTGACGGGCGCCTTAGCGGCACTTCTCGTCAGGCCGATACTGCCTGTTCCGGCGGGGCATATGCAATGGCAAACGGCCCTGCCCGGTCAAATGGCGAGAACTCCCCCTCCGGTTGCGCAAGACGGTCCGCCACGACCCAAAGCGCTGCGGGATTCACCCCGAGCCCGATATGGCTCGCCAGGTGCACCTCGATGTTCTCGGCGCGGTCGGAGGGACGTAGCAGGCAGGTCCGCCAGTTCACGATGCCGTCGGCACGCGAATAGACCGAGGTTGCCGGCACCGGCAGATCGCCGGTGATCGCCTCGCGCAGCTCGGCGAAATCCTCCACCCGTTCGCCGGACATCATCTCGTAGAGCCGCGTCGCATTGGTCGCTCGTATGTCATTGGCAAAAGGGCTGCCGAGCGTGATGACATTGCGGACCATGTCGGGCGCCTCAGGAGCGCGAGATCGCGCGCATAGACGCCGCCGAGACTCCATCCGACCAGACTGACCTTGCGTCCGCTCGCAGCATGGATTTCAGCGAGACGGGCGCGCAGCAAATCCCGCATCCGTCCCAGCCCGCCGAGGTTGCGCCCCATCCGCCAGGCATGTGCCTCATAGCCGAGCGCACCGAGATAGCGCCGCATCGGCGCCATCGAGAGGTCGCTGGCGAGAAAGCCCGGCAGCGCCAGTACTGGATGGCCATCGCCTTTCGGCGCACGCATCAGAACCGGCGACAACAGCAGGCTGGCATTGAATTCGAATAACCCACGAGCTTCGGCGAGCAGCAGACCAAGGCCCGGCGGATGAAGCCGGCCGGAGGACTGCGGCCCGTCCGGGACGGGCGGCATTATTTCTTCTTGTCGCTGCTGCGCGTGCCGCCGAGACCGGCCATGGTGACGAACATGTCCTGAAACCGCTCCGCGATCTTGGGATCGAAGGTGAACCAGCTCTGGATCAGCGATTCCGGCGAAACCTTATCGATGTTGGACATCATCTGCTGCTGCAACTTGTCCATCACCGCGGCCTGCATCGGCATCACGTCGGGTAGTCCGAAGAACTGACGGGCTTCCAGGGGGGTGCAGTCGATTTCGATATTAACTTTCATATCCCCTCCAGATGAGATTCGAGCGGCTTCATATAGTATCGCCGCGACACGGTGTGCAACGCAAGCGACCTGAGGCAAGCGGCTAGGCGCCGGCTTCCGCGTTCGATGGATATGGTCAATCAAAATCGGCCCCTCGTCCCCCGATTGTCGGTCAGCATTGCTGCACAGCGGTGCAACTTGGCGCGTTCCTTGCTGCAATGGCGCTTGCACGGGTCGAGAACTCTGGGCAACATGGATTGGGACGCCCGCCGAACAATCAAAAATCACGGCGCGGCAGAGTTGAGAGGGTCAAGAATGTCAGTCGGTCGAACTCTGTTTGCGGCGACGCTCGCCGGTATGCTTGCGTTGACGATGTCGCCAGCGTCGAGCCAGACGCTGCGCTATGCCAACCAGGGCGACCTGAAGTCGCTTGATCCCTACTCGCTGAACGAGTCCACCACCCACGCCCATCTCGGTCACGTCTATCAGGGCCTCACCGCGCGCGACAAGGACCTCAAGATCATTCCGGCGCTGGCGGAGAGCTGGGAAACTCCGGAGCCGACCCGGTGGCGCTTCCATTTGCGAAAGGGCGTAAAATTCCACAACGGCGACCCCTTCACCGCCGACGACGTGCTGTTCTCCGCCGATCGTGTCCGAAACAAAAACTCGAACATGCAGACCCGCCTGGCGCCTGACGTCAAGGTCGTCAAAGTCGACGACTACACGGTCGATTTCGTCCTGCCCTCGCCCAATCCCATCCTGCATTCGGCGTGGGACGTCTGGTACATCATGGACAAGAAGTGGGCTGAGGAGAACAAGGCCGTCGAGCCGACCCCGGTGTCCGCGACCTCGCCGAGCTACGCCTCGCTGCACGAGAACGGTACCGGTCCCTTCATCATCGAGAGCCATCAGCCCGGCGTGAAGACCGTGTTCAAGGCCAACCCCAATTACTGGGGCAAGATGGAAGGCAACCTGAAGGAGATCATCTTCACCCCGATCGCCTCCGACGCCACCCGCGTCGCTGCGCTGCTTTCGGGCGAGGTCGACGTCATCGAGCCGGTGCCGATCCAGGACATTGCCCGCGTCGATGCGAGCCCGAATGCCCAGGTGCTGAAGGCGCCGGAGCTTCGCACCATCTTCATCGGATTCGACACGGTTCGCGACGAGCTGCTCTATTCCAACATCAAGGGCAAGAACCCGTTCAAGGACGTCAAGGTCCGGGAGGCGTTCTACAAGGCGATCGATATCGAGCTGATCAAGACGCGCGTGATGCGGGGACTGTCGACACCGTCGGCACTGATGATCGCGCCCGAACTGTTCGCACTGTCCAAGGAGTTCACGCGGCCAAAATTCGATCCTGACGGCGCCAAGAAACTCCTGACCGAGGCCGGCTACCCCGACGGCTTCGAGGTCACGATGGATTGTCCGAACGACCGCTACGTCAACGATGCCGCGATCTGCCAGGCCGTCGTCGGCATGCTTGCCCGCATCGGCGTCAAGATCAATCTGCTGGCACAGCCCAAGGCACAGTACTTCGCCAAGGTGCTGAAGCAGGGTGGTTACCAGACCTCGTTCTTCATGCTGGGCTGGACGCCGAGCACGATGGATTCCCACAATGTGCTGAACGACATCATGGGATGCCGCGACGATGCGAAATCCTCGCGGGGCGAAGCCAATCTTGGTGGCTATTGCAACAAGGAATTCGACGCCATCACCGACAAGGTGCTGGTCGAAACCGACACCACCAAACGCAATCAGCTGATCAAGCAGGCGTATGAGATCAGCATCAAGGACTGGGCCTATATTCCGCTGCACCAGCAGGCGCTGGCCTGGGGCGTATCGAAAAAGGTCAACCTGCCGCAGCGCGCCGACAATCTGGTCATGTTCCACTGGGCGACCAAGAAGGAATAGCGTCAGTCGAACACGAGGTCCCGGCAGCGTCAGGCTACCGGGACCTTTCTTTTTCCGGCCGACAAAGACGTCGGCCAGACGCACACTCAAGGAAAGTGGAAGGCATGCTCGCTTTCACTCTTCGCCGCGCCGTTCAGGCGATCGGCGTCATGTTCGCCGTCGGCATCATCGCGTTCTCGATGTTCCGCTTCGCCGGCGACCCCATCAACCAGATCGTCTCGCTCGATACGCCGGCGGCCGAACGCGCAGCCGTGCGCAAATCGCTGGGCCTCGATGATCCCGTGCCGGTGCAGTTCGTGCGCTATTTCGCCGATGCCGCGCAATTCAAGTTCGGCGTCTCCTATCAGTTCCGCCAGCCGGTCTCGACGCTGTTGATGGAGCGTATGCCCGCCACCCTGGAACTTGCGATCTGCGCGACCGTATTTGCAATGGTATCCGGCATCCTGATGGGCGTCTATTCTGCGCTCAGGCGCGACACCGTGCTCGCCAAATTATTCCAGGCGGTTTCGCTGATCGGCATCTCGCTGCCGACGTTCCTGATCGGCATCCTTCTGATCTATCTGTTCGCGGTGACGTTGGGTTGGTTGCCCTCGTTCGGCCGCGGCGAGGTCGTCAAGCTGGGCTGGTGGACCACGGGCTTGCTCACATTGTCGGGCCTGAAGGCGCTGATCATGCCCTCGATCACGCTCGGCCTGTTCCAGATGACCCTGATCATGCGGCTGGTGCGCGCGGAGATGCTCGAAGTGCTTCGGACCGATTATATTCGTTTTGCCCGCGCCCGCGGGCTGACAACCCGTGCCATTCATTTCGGCCACGCGCTGAAGAACACTCTGATTCCCGTGATCACGGTAGCCGGACTGCAGTTTGGCTCGGTTATTGCATTTTCGATCATCACCGAAACCGTGTTCCAATGGCCCGGCATGGGACTTCTGTTCGTGCAGGCCGTGCAAAACGTCGATATCCCGATTATGGCCGCCTACCTGCTGATGGTCTCGCTGATCTTCGTCACCATCAATCTGGTGGTCGACATCCTCTACACGGTCGTCGATCCGCGCCTGCGCGCGACCGTCGGCCGTGCCACATAAGGCAGTCCGCATGTCCGAAGTGGTCGCCTCCAATCCCGACAAGCCGAGCACGCTGCGGACGCATGCTGCCCGTAGCTGGCTCAGCCGTGCACTCGACAGCGACATCCTCTATTCGTTTCGCCGCTCCAAGCTGACCATGGTGGCGGCGGCCATTACCGTGCTGTTCTTCCTGCTCGCAATCTTTGCCTCCGCGCTCGCGGTGCAGGACCCGTTCGATCCCGCGCAGCTCCAATTGATGAATTCCCGGATCTCACCGCTCTGGACCGCCGACGGCCAGAGCCCGTTCCTGCTCGGCACCGACGAGCAGGGCCGCGACGTGTTCTCCGCCATTCTCTACGGGCTGCGCATCTCGCTCGCCGTCGGCGTGGCCGGCGTAATCTTCGCCGGCGCGCTCGGAATCGCGCTCGGTCTGATCGCCGGCTATTTCGGGGGCGCGGTCGACGGCGTGATCATGCGGATCGCCGACGTACAACTCACTTTCCCCGCCATCCTGATCGCGCTGCTGGTCAACGGCATCGCGAAATCGATCCTCGGCAACCGGCTGGATGCAACCAGCATGCTGGTCGTGCTGGTGATCTCGATCGGCCTGAGTTTCTGGGTCGGGTACGCCCGGACGGTGCGCGGTTCCGTGATGGTCGAGAAGAACAAGGATTACGTGGCTGCCGCGCAATTGATCGGCCTTCCCGCACCAAAGATCATGTTCCGCCATGTGCTGCCGAACACGATGGGTCCGATCCTGGTCATCGCCACGATCAACCTCGCGCTCGCCATCATTACCGAGGCGACACTGTCCTTCCTTGGCGTCGGCCTGCCCGACACAATGCCCTCGCTCGGCACGTTGATTCGCATCGGCAACAACTACCTGTTCGCGGGCCGAATGGTGGATCGTGGCCTTTCCCGGTATCGCGCTCGCTGCCTTGATCCTGTCGATCAACCTGCTCGGCGACTGGCTGCGCGACGCGCTCAACCCGAAGCTCCGATGAGCAAAACTTTGATGAGCAAGATTTGGATGAGCAATACTTGGATGAGAGCGTCTCGCTCATGACCGAACCCATCCTCTCCGTGCGCAATCTTCAGGTGGAGTTCGCCTCCCGCCGCGGCACGCTACGCGCCATCGACGGCGTCTCCTTCGATATCGCCAAGGGCGAGGTGCTGGGCGTGGTCGGCGAATCCGGCGCCGGCAAGTCCGTCACGGGCTTGTCTGTGATCGGCCTGATCGATCCGCCCGGCCGCATCGCCGGCGGCGAGATTCGTCTTGCGGGCCTGCGCATCGACAATCTGCCGCCAGAAGAGCTGCGCCGTATCAGGGGAAAACGGATCGGCATGATCTTCCAGGACCCGCTCACATCGCTCAATCCGCTCTACCGCGTCGGCGACCAGCTCATCGAGACGATCAAAACCCATCTGAACCTGTCCGAGTCCGCCGCACGCCGCCGCGCCATCGACCTGCTCGCCGAAGTCGGAATCCCAGCGCCCGAAAAGCGCATCGACGGCTATCCCCACGAATTCTCCGGCGGCATGCGCCAGCGGGTGGTGATTGCGCTGGCGATTTGCGCCGAGCCGGAGCTGATCATCGCGGACGAGCCGACCACCGCCCTCGACGTCTCCGTGCAGGCGCAGATCATCTCGCTCATCAAGCGCCTCGGACGCGACCACGGCACCGCCGTGATGCTGGTGACCCACGACATGGGCGTCATCGCGGAGGCGTCCGACCGTGTCGCAGTGATGTATGCCGGCCGCGTCGCCGAGATCGGCCCGGTGCAGGACGTCGTGAGAAATCCGCTGCATCCCTATGCCAAGGGCCTGATGGGCGCGATCCCGACGCTTGCCGGCGACGACAAGCGCCTGGTGCAGATCCCCGGCTCCATGCCGCGCCTGTCGGCGATCCCGCGCGGCTGCTCGTTCAATCCACGCTGCGCATTCGCATTCGATCGATGTCGCGTGGAGAGGCCGGAGCCGCTGCCGCGCGGCACGCAATCTGTCGCCTGCCACCTCTATGACAACGTGCCGGCGGAGAGCGCTGCATGAGCACTCCCTTCGTCCAGGCCACGAGTTTGCGGCGCGTCTTCGACGTCTCGAAGCCCTGGCTCAACCGCGTGCTCGAGGGCGGCCATCTCGAATATCTCAAGGCCGTCGACGGCGTCACCTTCGACATCAGGAAGGGCGAGACTTTTGCACTGGTCGGAGAGTCCGGCTCGGGCAAGACCACGGTGGCGCGGATGGTCGTCGGCCTGCTGCCGCCGAGCTCCGGCAACGTCCTGATCGACGGCGTCTCGATGACCGACCCGCGGCAGGCGCCGGCTCGGCGAAAGCTGCGCCGCCGCATCCAGATGATCTTTCAGGATCCCTATGCGAGCCTGAACCCGCGCTTCCGGGTCGACGCCATCATCTCCGAGCCGATCCGCGCTTTCGACCTGATCCAGGGCGAGCGCGACATCCAGGCGCGCGTCGGAGAGCTTCTCAGCCTTGTCGGCCTGCATCCCGACGACAGATTGAAGTTTCCGCACGAATTCTCGGGCGGCCAGCGCCAGCGCATCGCGATCGCGCGGGCACTCGCCTCCGACGCGGAGTTCATCGTCTGCGACGAGCCGACCTCGGCGCTCGACGTCTCCGTGCAGGCGCAGATCCTGAACCTGATGCGCGACCTCCAGGACAAGTTCGGCCTGACCTACATGTTCATCAGCCACAACCTCGCCGTGGTCCGCCACATGGCGAGCCGCGTCGGCGTGATGTATCTCGGACGCATCGTCGAGATCGCAGAGGGGCGCGAGCTGTTCGCCCGTCCACGCATGCCCTACACCAAGATGCTGCTGGGTGCCGTGCCTGATCTCGCCATGAGCGGCCGCCAGCGCATTCCGGTGAAGGGCGAGATCCCGAACCCGATCAACCCGCCCCCCGGCTGCGCCTTCAACCCCCGTTGCCCGCTGGCGTTCGATCTCTGTCGCAAGGAGGCCCCGGAACTGATCGACGGGGTCGCCTGCCACGCCGTCAACACCGCTTCGGTCCCGGCGTGACGCGCGCGTGCCATGCAGCCTGCGCATTTGGCGGCGGCCTGGCCCTGTGATCAATTGCGCGCGCAGCAAATGAGGTAGTCCATGGCCAGCATCGTCAATCCCGATCCCTTCACGACACGCCCCGAGATCGAGGGCACATTCGGGGTCGTCGCGACCACACACTGGATCGCGACCGCCATCGGCATGGCCATCCTGGAAAAAGGCGGCAACGCCTTCGACGCCGGCGTCGCCACCGCTTTCACGCTCCAGGTGCTCGAGCCGCATCTGAACGGTCCCGGCGGCGACGTGCCGATCATCGTGCACGACGTCAAGCGCGGCCGCACCGAGGTGATCTGCGGCCAGGGTCCGGCACCGGCCCGCGCCACCATCGCGCATTACAAGAGCGAAGGCCTCGACATGGTGCCCGGCACCGGCCTGCTCGCGGCCTGCGTCCCCGGCACCTTCGAATCCTGGATGATGCTGCTGCGTGACTATGGGACGATGCGCGTGCGCGACGTGCTGGAGCCTGCGATCTCTTATGCGCGCGACGGCTATCCTCTGGTCGAGCGCGCCTGCGCCACGATCCAGATTGTCGAGCAATTGTTCCGCAAGCACTGGCCGACGTCGGCCGCCGTCTATCTCCCGAACGGCGAAGTGCCAAAACCCGGCACACTCTTCACCAACAAGACACTTGCGGCGACCTACGCACGGATTCTGAGCGAAGCCGAAAGCGGCGGCGGCGACCGCGAAGCGGAGATCGAGCGCGCGCGAAAGGCGTGGTCGCATGGCTTTGTGGCGGAAGCCATCGACAAATTCTGCCGCACCCAGGAGGTGATGGACGTCAGCGGCTCGCCGCATCGCGGCGTGCTATCGGCCGACGACATGGCGCGCTGGCAGCCGACGGTCGAGGCGCCGCTGACCTACGACTACGGCCGCTACACTGTCTGCAAGGCCGGCGTCTGGAGCCAGGGCCCGGTGACGCTGCAGCAACTCGCGCTGCTGAAGGGCTTTGCGCTTGACGGGCTCGATCCGACCGGTCCGGAATTCATCCATCTCCAGATCGAATGCGCCAAGCTCGCCTTTGCCGACCGCGAGAAATTCTACGGCGACCCCAAGTTCAGCGATATCCCGATCGCGACGCTGTTGTCGGACGCCTATAACGACGAACGACGCAAGCTCGTCACCGACAAGGCTTCGCTCGACTTCCTCCCCGGCTCGATCGAGGGCTTTGGCGGCGTGGTCAAGCTGCGCCGTGCCGAGGGGCAGCGCGAGGCGGTCGGCGCGCTCGGCGCCGGCGAGCCGACGGTGGGACGTTTCGGCGAGGTGCGCGGCGACACCGTGCATTTCGACATCATCGACAAGGCTGGCAACATGGTGTCGTCGACGCCGTCGGGCGGCTGGCTGCAATCCTCTCCGATCATTCCGGAACTCGGCTTCTGCCTCGGCAGCCGCGCCCAGATGTTCTGGCTGGAGGAGGATCACCCCGCGGCGCTCGCGCCCGGCAAGCGACCGCGCACCACACTCTCACCCACCATGGCATTGCGTGACGGCGAGCCTTACCTGGCTTGGGGCTCGCCCGGCGGCGACCAGCAGGATCAGTGGATCACGCAGTTTTTCCTGCGGCACGTCCATTGCAACCTCAATCTCCAGGAAGCAATCGATGCGCCGGCCTGGCATTCCGAGCACTTTCCGATCTCGTTCTGGCCGCGCACCGCGCGCCCCGGCGTGCTCGTGGTCGAGAACCGCGTGCCGAAGGCGACGATCGAGAATCTTCGCGAGCGCGGACATATCGTCGAGGTCGGATCGGACTGGTCGGAAGGCCGCCTCACTGCGGCCTCGCGCGTCGGTGTACGACGGCGCGCCGCCGCCAATCCGCGCGGCATGCAGGGCTACGCCGCAGGGCGCTAAAGGCAACATATGACCTGGTCGATCATCGCGCGAGATTCTGCCACCGGCCAGTTCGGCATCGCCGTTGCCACGCGCTTCTTCGCCGTCGGCGCGCGTGTCCCTTATATCGCTGCCGGTCTCGGCGCCATCGCGACGCAGGCCTTCGTCAATCCCTATTACGGCATCGACGGCGTCAAGCTGCTGCGCGAGGGTCTCAACACGCACGACGTGCTGGCCGCCCTGCTCGCGACCGACGATGGCCGCGAGAGCCGCCAGATCCACATCATGGATGCGAGCGGCGAGATCGCGGCGCATACCGGGCGCGACTGCGTCGACTGGCACGGGCACATCGCGGGCAGCGGCTTTTCGATCGCTGGCAACATGCTCACGGGCGCCGACGTGCTCGACGAGACCGCAAGAACCTACATCGCCAATGACAGCCTGCCCTTCCCGCGCCGCTTGCTCGCCGCGATGCGCGCGGGCGAGGCCGCCGGCGGGGACAAACGCGGCAAGCAGTCCGCGGCGCTCCTGATCCATGGCGAGGAGGAATGGCCGGTCCTAGACATACGTGCCGACGATCATCCCGATCCGCTCGGCGAACTCGAACGGCTCGAACAAGTCAGCCAGGAGCTGTGGGTTCACTTTCGCGACTCGATGCCAACGCGGCAGAACCCGGCAGGCAACACCGATCGCAGCGTCATCGACGCCAGCATCGCCGCAGCGCGCGCAAAACGGTCATGAACGCGAGCCCCCTCATCGAGATCAGGGATCTCCGCATCCGTTTTCACGGCGACGACGGCCGCATCACCCACGCGGTCGACAGCGTCGATCTCAGCGTCGCCAATGGCGCGACGCTCGGCCTCGTCGGCGAATCCGGCTGCGGCAAGAGCGTGACCTCGCTGGCGATCATGGGCCTGCTGCCGAAACAGAGCGCGGAGATCTCAGGCGCGATCCGTTTTGACGGCTTCGATCTGTTGCAGGCACCAGACCAGATATTGCGGGACCTCCGCGGCAACCGGCTCGCGATGATCTTTCAGGAGCCGATGACCTCGCTCAATCCGAGCTTCACCATCGGCGACCAGATCATCGAGACGATTCTGCGCCACCGCGGCGGCTCACGCCGCAGCGCGCGCGACCGGACAATCGAACTGCTGCGTCGCGTTCACATTCCCTCGCCCGAGCGGCGGATCGACGAATATCCGCACAAGCTCTCCGGCGGCATGCGCCAACGCGTCATGATCGCGATGGCGCTCGCCTGCGACCCGCGGCTGCTGATCGCGGACGAACCGACCACCGCGCTCGACGTCACCTTGCAGGCGCAGATCCTCGAGTTGATGCGGGAATTGAAGGCGGCGAGCGGCGCCGCGATCATCCTGATCACCCACGATCTCGGCGTCGTCGCCGAAGTCTGCGACGAAGTCGCCGTCATGTATGCCGGCGAGATCGTCGAACGCGCGCCGGTCGACGAATTGTTCTCGGCGCCGCAGCATCCCTACACCGTCGGCCTGCTCGGCTCGATCCCGCGGCTGGACCATCGCGCCGAACAGCTTGCCACGATCGAGGGCATGGTCCCGAACATGATGCACCCCCCCGCGGGCTGTCGTTTCGCCGCGCGCTGCCCTTTCGTGCTGGACGCCTGCACCAAGGCACCGCCGCCGCTCGTCGAAGCGAGCCCCGGCCACCTCTCGCGCTGTATCCGCGCGCCGCTCGAACGCCTGGTGTCCTGATGGCGCTGCTCGAGGTCGAAGGCCTGGTCAAGCATTTCGTCGCCGAGCGCTCGCTGTTCGGCCGGGCGCTGGCGCATGTCAAAGCGGTTGACGGCGTTTCCTTCTCGCTGGAGGCCGGCAAGACGCTGGCGCTGGTCGGCGAATCCGGCTGCGGCAAATCCACCGTCAGCCGCTTGGTGCTGCGGCTGATCGAGCCGGATGCAGGCACAATCCGTTTCGAAGGCCGCGATCTCCTCTCCCTTGACGCCGGCGCGCTGCGCGCCTTCCGCCGCGAGGCGCAGATCATTTTCCAGGATCCCTACGCCTCGCTCAACCCACGCATGACGGTCGGCCAGATCCTGACCGAGCCGCTGGCGCTGCATGATCTCGTGCCGGCGGCACAGCGGCGCGAGCGCGTCGAGGAGATCTTGCGGCTGGTCGGGCTGGAGCCGCGGCTGGCCCGGCGTTACCCGCACGAATTCTCCGGCGGCCAGCGACAGCGCATCGCGATTGCCCGCGCGCTCGCGGTCGAGCCAAAACTGATCATCTGTGATGAGCCGGTCTCGGCGCTCGATGTCTCGATTCGCTCGCAGATCCTCAATCTGCTGCGCGAACTCCAGGACCGGCTCGGCCTCGCCTACATTTTCGTCTCGCATGATCTCGCCGTGGTCAAGCACATCGCCGACCATGTGGCGGTGATGAATCTCGGCCAGATCGTCGAGACGGCGGCGGCGGACGCGCTGTTCGCCGCACCCCGCCATCCCTATAGTCGGGCGCTATTGTCCGCGATCCCCGTGCCTAAACCGCGGGCAAAGCGCAGCCGGATCGTGCTTCAGGGAGAGATCCCCAGCGCGCTGAATCCGCCGCCGGGATGCCGCTTCCACACCCGCTGCCCCTATGTGGTCGAGCGCTGCCGCAGCGAAATGCCTCAGCTGCTGCCGGATGGCATCGGACATGCAACGGCGTGCCACCGAACGTCGGAACTGCCGTCGTCCGAGGCGATCGTCCCGTCCAACGGCGGCTTCTCGCCGGTTCTTGAAAAATTGGTCGCCGCCTTCAGCGGCGGCCCGGAAGCAGCACGCGCCGGCGGGGTTAGTTCATTGAGGACCGACCCGGCCTAGCCGTCAAACAGAGGGTGAGAGCGATGAGTTTCATGCGTTTGGCGATCCTGACGTCGGCATTGCTGACGTCGCTCGTGGGCGGCGCCCAGGGCCAGACCACGCTTCGCATCGGCATCGCCGAGGACCCCGACATTCTCGACCCCAGTGTCGGCCGCACCTATGTCGGCCCCGCATCGTATTCTCCGCCTTCTGCGACAAGTTGTTCGACATCGACGAGAAGCTGAACATCGTGCCGCAGCTCGCGCTGTCACACGAGACCTCGGCCGACGGCAAGGAGATGACGATCAAGCTCCGACCCAACGTCAAGTTTCATGACGGCGAGCCGCTGGACGCGGAGGCCGCAAAGTTCTCGATCGAGCGTCATATGACGCTGCCGACCTCGTTCCGGAAGCCCGAGCTTGCCAGCGTCGACCATGTCGAGGTCGTCGATCCCCTGACCATCAAGCTGGTGCTCAAGACCCCCTACTCGCCGCTGATTGCCCAGCTCACCGACCGCTCCGGCATGATGGTGTCGCCGAAGGCGGCGAAGGAGGCCGGCGACAAGTTCGGCCTGCATCCGGTCTGCGCAGGACCTTACAAATTTGTCGAGCGCGTCCAGCAGG
The DNA here is from genome assembly GCF_054056555.1 of Bradyrhizobium sp. LM2.9. Taxonomy (NCBI): domain Bacteria; kingdom Pseudomonadati; phylum Pseudomonadota; class Alphaproteobacteria; order Hyphomicrobiales; family Nitrobacteraceae; genus Bradyrhizobium; species Bradyrhizobium sp. LM2.9. Next base: position 658,555 of record NZ_JBSRYJ010000002.1, on the reverse strand, counting down.
ACCGCATGGTGTTCGAAAAATTTGCCGATTACTGGAACAAGGACAACATCCATATCGACCGGGTCGTATTCCTGCCGATCGTCGATGCCACCGTCCGCCTCGCCAATCTGAAGTCCGGCGGACTCGATTTGATCGAGCGCGTGCTCGCCACCGATATCAAGGACGTGCGCGCCGATTCCCGGCTGGTGCTGTCGACGGCGCCCGAGCTCGGCTATCTCGGCCTAACCGTCAACATCGGTAACGACAAGACCAAGGGGCCGCTGAGCCAGTCGGCCAAAGTCCGCCAGGCGCTCGACCTTTCCATCGACCGCGAAGCCCTCAATCAGGTCGTCTTCAACGGCGAGTTCACGCCGGGCAATCAATGGGTCAGCCCGACACATCCCTATTACCAGAAGGCGTTCCCGGTCCACGGCCGTGACATCGCGAAGGCGAAAGCGCTATTGAAGGAAGCCGGGGTCACGCTGCCCGTAACCGTGGATTACATGATCCCCAAGGGCGCGGAGAATGAAGCCGTCGCCCAGGTGGTCCAGTCGATGGCCGCGGAAGCGGGCTTCGACATCAAGATCCGCGCCGTCGAATTCGCGACGACCTTCAAGCAGGCCCAGGCCGGCGAGTTCCAGGTTTTCCAGATCAACTGGAGCGGCCGCATCGATCCCGACGGCAATTCCTACATCTTCATGCGCAGCAAGGCGGCGCAGAATGACGGCGTGTACGCAAACCCGGATGCCGACAAGCTGATGGAAGATGGACGGATGACGTCCAATGTCGAGGAGCGCAAGGCGATCTACCAAAAGCTGGCGAAAATCCTGCTCGACGATCTGCCCATCATCTACATCTATCACCGCACGCTCCTGATCGCGCATACGACCAAGCTGCAGGGCTACAAGCAGATGCCCGACGGGCTGGTGCGGGTGGTCGGGTTGAAGTTCAAGTGATCGAGGCCGCCTCCAGAACGCGATCCGAACCATGCTGAACTTCCTCGCCCACCGCATCGCGCAGATCATCCCGACGCTGTTCTTCGTGTCGGTCCTGATCTTCTCACTCCAGCAGTTGCTACCGGGCGATCCCGCGCTGGTGATGGCCGGCGAGGAGCGAGATCCCGCCGTGATCGAACAGATCCGGCAGCAGTATAAGCTCGATAAGCCGATCCCGGTACAGTACGTCTATTGGCTCAAGGGCGTTCTATCAGGCGATTTCGGCGAGTCCCTGCGCAACAAGATGCCGGTGCGCGAGCTGATCGCGCAGAAGCTGCCGGTGACGCTCCAGCTCGGATCGATGGCGATCCTGATCGCGTTCTTCATCGGCATTCCCGCCGGCATCGTCTCCGCCGTTAAGAAGGGTACCGCCTGGGACTATGGCGCGAATTTGTTCGCGCTATGGGGCATCTCGACGCCGAATTTCTGGCTCGGCATCATGCTGATCTTCCTGTTTTCGATCGAACTTGGCTGGCTGCCGGCGTCGGGTTACGTGCCGCTCACCGAAAATTGGCGCGCGAGTCTGGCTGCCACGATCATGCCCGCCTTCGTACTCGGCAATGCGATTTCCGCGGTTTTGATGCGGCATACCCCGCAGCGCCATGCTCCAGGTGCTGGAAAGCGATTATGTCCGCACCGCGCGCGCGAAGGGACTGTCGGAACGTTCGGTCATCCTCAAGCACGCCATGCGCAATGCGCTGACGCCTATCATCACGCTCGGCGCGCTCGAGCTCGGCACATTGCTGTCAGGCGCCGTGCTGACCGAACAGATTTTCTCCATTCCCGGCTTCGGTAAGCTGATCGTGGACGCGGTGTTCAACCGCGACTATGCGGTGGTGCAGGGTGTGGTGCTGGTCACGGCGACGGTTTACATTACCCTCAACCTCGTTGCCGACGTCGCCTATGTCCTCGTCAATCCGCGGCTAAGGGGCTAGGCGATGACCGACGCTGCGCTATCTGCAAGTCCCACCATCCAGGCCTACGAGCTGGACAGCCCGGCGCGCCGCGCGCGGCGGCGGCTGTTCAAGCGCAAGGCGGCAATATTTGGACTTGTCGTGATCACCTTGTTCATCGGCTTCGCGCTGCTTGCGCCACTCGTCGTACCCTATGATCCCATAGCGACGAGCTGGAGCCTGGTGCGCAAGCCGCCCACTGCGGCGCACTGGTTCGGCACCGACGAGCTCGGCCGCGATATCCTGAGCCGTGTCGTCTACGGCGCGCGCGCATCGCTGCTCGCGGGCCTGATCTCGGTTACGATTGCGCTCGGCATCGGCGTGCCGCTCGGCCTGCTCGCCGGCTATCGTGGCGGTTTTGTCGATGCGCTGATCAGCCGGATCACCGACGCGATGCTGGCCTGCCCGTTCCTGATCCTGGCGATCGCACTCGCCGCGTTCCTCGGTCCGAGCCTCGGCAACGCCATGATCGCGATCGGTATCTCAGCCACCCCGATCTTCATCCGCCTGACCCGCGGGCTGGTGTTGAACGTCAAGGCCGAGGATTATGTCGAGGCGGCTCGCGCGCTCGGCAATCCGCCGTGGCGGATCGCATTTTCGCATATCCTGCCGAACATCCTGCCCCCGCTTCTGGTGCAGGCGACACTGTCGATCGCCGCCGCCATCATCGCCGAAGCAGCGCTGTCCTTCCTCGGCCTCGGCCAGCAGCCACCCGCGCCGTCCTGGGGCAGCATGCTCAATGCGGCACAGCGCTTCCTGACCCAGGCGCCCTGGATGGCGATCTGGCCGGGGCTTGCGATCTTCCTCGTGGTGCTGTCGCTGAACCTGCTCGGCGACGGCCTGCGCGACGCGCTCGATCCGCGCCAGCGCTAGATCACCATCTCCCGCATCACCCGGCGGCAATCCATCTCGTATTCGAGATCGACCACCGGCGGCCGGGCATAGTGCCAGGACAGGCCGGAGCGCAGCGCGCCGCGGCGGACCAGCTCGTCGACCAGCGCGTGGTGGAAGTCGTGCACGGAATAGGCCTGCACGCCGGTCGTGTCCTTCCAGCCGAAGCCGAAGGCCGTCATCCGGTTCTCCATCTGCGAGGTCGTCGTGAAGCGGACCTTCTCGCGAAGGCCCTCCGGGCTGAGGTCGCGGTAGCGCACGGTACGCTCGACATAGGATCCGCTACCCTCGCGCGCTTCGGCGCCGCCGGCGATCACGAAGCTCGGCGTCCTCGAGCTCGTCGGCCGCGTGAAGGAGAACGCATAGAACGACGGCTCGGCCGGCGGATCGATCTCGGGACAGACATTGCTGCGCGCCACCGGATTCGTGGTGCCGTCGAAGATGCCCCATTCGGACAGCGTCTTAACATAATGCAGGTTGAACGCGCGAAAACCGTCCTCGCTGAAGGCCGCCGGTGAGCGCAGCTCACAGGCGCAGAACGCCGTCAGTGGCCGCCCCGCCTCCTGGATGTATTTCGCCGCAAGCGCAAACCCTTCCGCGAGCGGCACCGGGCGGTCGAAGCGGACGCGCTCGATCTCATAGCCGTCATCCGCGGCCGCACCGGCTGAATACTGGAACACGGACGGGATAAAGCGGTAATTGCCGGCGGAGAATTCGCGTGTCATGTCGGACTCCTATTCCAGTTGCATACGAATACCCTTGGCGCCGTTGAGCAGGCGCTTCAGGTGAAAGCCGGCGAGGGAGTCGTCGGCATGCATTCCGACCAGCGCGGCAAAAGCCGGCATGGCGGCGCCGTCACCGGCCTCCATCTTGGCAAAAGCCTCGGAATACAGCGCCGTTTCCGGCGCAGCGAATTGGGCCTGCGCCAGCGGCTCGAACGCGCGCAACGGCTCGCTGCGTCCGCGCAGCAACAGCTCGCCGACGGGACGGCCTTGAAAATTCTCAGCCGCCTTGGCGACGCTGGCACTGACGCAAATCCGTGTGCCCAGATGCTTGTTTGCGGCTTCCAGCCGCGCCGCGATGTTGATGGAGTCGCCGTACGCGGTGTAGTCGAAGAACCGGTTGCCGCCGAAATTGCCGACCAGGGCCGGCCCGGCGTGAACGCCGATACGGGTGGTGCCGAAATTCACGCCTCTCGTCTTCCAGCGTGCGGAAAAATCCTCCGCCCAGGCGTCGAGACCGTGCGCGCAGGCGACTGCGCGTGTCACATAATCGGGCTGATCGCCGGGCGCGTTGAAGAGCACCTGGATCGCATCGCCGATGATCTTGGCAACTGTCCCCTCTTGGGCGAAAACGACCTCGGTCATCCCGCCGACATATTCGTTGAGAAGCGCGCCCAGCGTCTCCGGTGGCGCACTCTCGACCAGCGAGGTGAAGCCGGTAATGTCGGTGAAGATGGTCGCTACATCGCGCCACTGTACTTCGATTCCCTTACCTTCGCTCCCTGCCGCGAGACGCTTGGCGAGCTCGGGCGAGAAATGACGCGACAGCGCGGCGTGGGCGCGCTCCGCCTCCGCCTGGCGGCCTCGCACCTCACGCAGCATTTCGATGTGGCGGATGGTCTTCTGGATCGTCATCTCCAGGTCGGCGAAGTCGATCGGTTTGGTCAGGAAGTCGAACGCACCGCGGTTCATCGCAGTGCGGATATTGCTCATGTCGCCATAGGCCGACACGATGATGGTGGACTTCTTGTCTTCGGCTTCCTGGAGCTTCGCCAGCAGCGACAGCCCGTCCATCCGCGGCATGTTGATGTCGGAGACGACCATGTCGACATGCGGATTCTGCTCGAGCGACTGCAGCGCCTCGAGGCCGTCGCGCGCGAACATGATGGTCACCAGCCCATCGCGAATCTGCCTGCGGAATTTTTGCAGGACCAATGCCTCGAGATCCGGCTCGTCGTCGACGAAGAGGATGGTCGCGGTCATGCGGCTTGCTCGAGCCTCGTGTCGATTTCCTGCCGCAGCAGCGCGAAATCGATCGGCTTGGTGAGAAGTCCGACCGCGCCGCGCTCGATCGCCTTCCGGCGCGTCTCTGCATCGCCATACGCGGTGATCATGATGACGGGAACGTCAGGATGCGCGTCACGCACCTTCGGCAGCATGTCGAGCCCGCTCATGCCGGGCATGTTGATGTCTGACAGGATCAGGATCAACGAGGGATCGCGAACCTCGGCGGCGAGCTTCAGCGCATCGGGCGCGGACGGCGCGAATTCCATCTGGAAGCGGCCGGCGCGCAGGTCGCGCCGGAACTGCTGCCGGAACAGCGTTTCGACGTCGGGCTCGTCATCGACGACCAGGATGTAAACGTTCAAGACTTGCCTCCGGAAGTGTCGCCCGCCGCCATCATGCGCGGCAGGGTGATGATGAACTCGGTGAATACACCGGGCTCGGTGTTCACGTCGATGGTACCGCCGTGCTGATTCACGACGATGTCATGGCTCATGGAAAGGCCGAGCCCGGTGCCCTCTCCGGCCGGCTTGGTGGTAAAGAAGGGATTGAACATCTTCTCCTTCACCTCGGACGGAATCCCGGTGCCATTGTCGCGAATACGTATCTCGAGCTTATCGCCGATATTTTTCGTTTCCGCGCGCAAGGTAGGCTCGAAGGCGTCTGTGGCGCTCTCCTTGCGCTTTGCTGTGGCGTAGAAGCCGTTCGAGATCAGATTGAGGAAGACGCGAGTGATTTCCTGCGGATAAATATCGACCATGCCCGCCGCGGGGTCGAAGCCGCGCTCGATCGTGACGTTGAAGGCGGGTCTTTCGGCACGCGCGCCATGATAAGCGAGATTGAGGCTCTCTTCCACGATCGCGTTGATATCGCTGGGGCGATGCTCGCCGGACCCCTCGCGCGAATGCAGAAGCATGTTCCTGACAATGGAGTCGGCGCGCTTGCCGTGCTGCACCACCTTTTCGAGATTGCTCTTGAGCATGCCGGTCAGCTCTTCGACCTCTTCCTTGGTCTTGCCTTCGAGCGAGGCCGTTTGCAGGGCCTCGTTGAGCTCGTCGATCAACTCCGTCGACACCGACGAGAAATTGTTGACGAAATTGAGCGGATTCTTGATCTCATGCGCGATCCCCGCCGTGAGCTGACCGAGGGACGCCAGCTTCTCGGTTTGGACCAGGCGGTCCTGCGCGGCGCGCAGATCTTCGAGGGATTGCGACAGCTCCGTCGTACGCTTGCGCAACTCGTTCAGCAGTCGCGTGTTCTCGATAGCGATGACGGCTTGCTTCGTGAAATTCTCAACCAATGCGATTTGCTTATCGGTAAACGGCCGGACCTCCTTGCGATAAACTGCGAGCGTTCCGATCAGCTCGTTTTCCCTGATCATGGGCACTATGACGATCGTGCGGGCGCCGGCCACGTCGGAGATTCCACGAATGGTCGGACCTCCAGCAAGATAGGCCGGAGTTTCCTGCACATCATGAACATGGACAACCCGGCGTGTCCTGACGACCACAGCAAGTGCGCTCTCCGGATGAGGACGGATCGGCAGGTCTTTTCGCGAATCCGCGAACGCAGGCGGCACATTGTAATCCGCAACAATCGTGAAACTCTCGCTATTCCACAGATTCATTACGCCGAAACTCGCGCCACAGACGCGTGTGGTATTCTCGAGCATCTTGTGGAACACCGGTGTGAGTTCGCCAGGAGACGAACTGATGACCTGCAACACTTCCGACGTAGCGGTCTGTTGCTCGAGCGACTCGGTCAACTCAGCCGTTCTCACCTCGACCTTTTTTTCCAAATCCGCATAGGATTCCTGCAGGCGCTCGCCCATGTGGTTGAACTGGTCCGCGAGCCCCTCGAGCTCGTCGCCGGTCCTGATCGAGATCCGCTGGGAGAAATCGCCGCCGCCGATGCGCTCGGCGCCGCTCCGCAGCGCCTGGATCGGCCCGACCATGCGACGCGCCAGGAATATCCCGGCGAGCACCGCGAAGATCGACGCCGCGAGCAGCACGAAGGCAAGCCGTTCCAACGCAGCATAGAGCGCCGCATAGGCTTCCTCGACCGGCATCTCGACGAACATGGTCCAGTGCAGCGGCGCGATCGGAGCCGACGCGGTCAGCACTTTCTGTCCTTGGATATTACGCGCTTCGGAAAGCGCATCAAGCGTGGCGCCGCCCCCGGCCAGCGCGGCGCGCACCTGCGCGAGACCAGACATGTCGGTGTTGCGCAGGACCAGGCTGATATCGGGGTGCGCGATCAGGCGTCCCTCCGGACCGACCACGTAGGCGTGTCCGTGCTCGCCGACCTTGATCTGGGACACGACGTCCCAGATCAGCTTGAGATTGACCTCCGCGACGCTAACGCCCGCATCCTTGCGCGACCCGGCCTGCGCCAGCGTCATGTACGGCTCGGACTCCCTGCGGAAATAGACCGGGCCGTAAAAAACCTTGTGCGCGACCGCCTCGGTGAACTTCGGATCGTCCGACAGGTCGATCCCGCTGTCGATCGCGTCCATGGCGAGCCGCGAGACCCGCAACCGCTCCCTGCCGGTCGCATCGATCTGGGCGAGCTCGGTGATGGCGGGCACCTGGCGCAGCAGCCGTAGCGCGTCGAACCGGCGCTGCTCGATCGAGCTCGCCGACCAGGGCAGCTGCGTGGTCCAGCCGAGCTGGCTCTCGATCTCCTTGACGAACTGACCGATCTTGGCCGCAGCCGCCTCGGCCTGTTCATGCTGAACCCGGATCAGCGCGGCCTTGTGCTCGCGATAATAGAAGAAGACCTCGAACAGGCCGTTGGCCAGCAGCGCGATGGCGACGACAGCCACGAACAGCGCGACATATTTGGTGAAGAGCCGGGTCCTGATCCCCTGCCCTGGCGTCGTGCCGGACGCGACGCCAGCCGGCGCCGCAGTCGGCAGCGCCCGTGCTTGCGGGGTATCGGGGTGGAGGGAAAGGCTCATCCCGCCGAACCTAGCAAGAAGACCGGACCTTGTCTCTCGCGAGCGCAGGAAAGCCTGATGGCAATCGGACCCCCCGGGGCAAATAGAAAAGGGCGGCAGCGGAATGCCGCTGCCGCCCTCGGGTTAGCTTACCTGCGTCCTCAGGTTGGCCGCAGCGCCTTGGAGCCGAGGTCGAGATCGTTGACCTGCTTGTTCCGCTCGGAATCGGCGGCCGCGCGATGGTCGGTCGCCAGCACCACGTAAACCGCGGGCAGCACGAACAACGTGAACAGCGTGCCGATCGACATGCCGGCGACGACCACCAGACCGATCGAGAAGCGGCTGGCCGCGCCCGCGCCGGTCGCGGTCAGGAGCGGGATCAGGCCCGTCACCATCGCGGCCGTGGTCATCAGGATCGGCCTGAGACGGATGCGGGCCGACATTTCGATGGCTGAGCGGCGATCGAGCCGCTCGTTGATCTGGAGCTCGTTGGCGAACTCGACCATCAGGATGCCGTGCTTGGTGATCAGGCCCACCAAAGTCAGCAGTCCGACCTGGGTGTAGATGTTCATGGTCGCCACGCCGAAGAACAGCGGGATCAGTGCGCCGACGATCGCCATCGGCACCGAGATCATGATGACCAGCGGATCTCGCAAGCTCTCGAACTGCGCCGCCAGCACCAGGAAGATGATAATCAGCGCGAAGCCGAAGGTGACCGCGAGCTGGTTGCCTTCCTGCACATATTGCCTGCTGTCAGCTAGATAATCATGGCTGAAACCTTGCGGCAGGTTTTTGGCCTCGCTCTGCGAGGAAGTCGACCGCCGCACCGACGGTCACGCCGGGCATCGGCACCGCCGAGAAGGTCGCCGAATTGAGCTGATTGTAATGTGTCAGCGAATTCGGCTCGGTCTTGGTCTCGATCGATACCACCGTCGAGAGCGGAAGCTGCTGGCCGGTGTTGGTTGTCACGTAGTAGCCGGCGAGCGATTCCGGCGAGAGCCGCTGGCCGCGCGGCACCTGCGGGATGACCTGATAGGAACGGCCCTCGAGATTGAAGCGGTTGATGTAGTTGCCGCCGAGCAGCACCGCGAGCGTGCTGCCGAGGTTCTGCATGTTGACGCCGAGATCCTGCGCCTTGGTGCGGTTGATCGTCACCTTCACGTTCGGCTGGTTGTAGGCAAGGTCGCTGTCGGAGACGATGAACATTCCGCTTTTGCGGGCGGCAGCCTTCAACTTCTCCATCTGTTCATAGACAGTCTGGAAACTGGCGGTGGAGTTGATGACCATCTGCACCGGCAGGCCGCCCGGGCCGCCCGGGAGCGGCGGCAGGTTGAACGCGAACGCCTGCACGCCCTCGATCTTGGAAAGCTCGGCCTGCACCAGCGACTTCAGCTGGATCGACGAGCGCTTGCGCTCCTCCCACGGCTTCAGCAGCATGCCGGCGATACCGCCCTGCGGGCCGTTGATGCCGTTCAGCACGAAGCGAAGATCGGTCTCGGGGAACTTCTGGAATTCCTTGTCGAGCTTCTCGCCGTAAAAGTCGACGTAGTCGATGTTGGCGTATTTCGGCGCCTTGGTCACCGCGAACACGATGCCCTGGTCTTCCTCGGGCGCCAGCTCCTTCGACGTGTGCATGTAGAGGAAGCCGACCAGCCCGAGGATGGTCACCGCAAACAGGCCGGTGATGGCCTTGTAGTCGAGCGAGCGATCGAGCCTGCGTCCGTACCACCGCGTCAGCGCGCCAAACACCTTGTTGACCAATTTGGCGAAGCGGCCCTCTTCGGTGTTCTTCAGAAGCACCGAGCACATCATCGGCGACAGCGTCAGCGCGATCACGCCGGACACGATCACCGAGCCCGCAAGCGTGAAGGCGAATTCGCGGAACAGCGAGCCGGTCAGGCCGCCAAGGAAACCGATCGGCGCGTACACGGCCGCGAGCGTGATGGTCATCGAGATGATGGGACCGACGATTTCGCGCGCGCCTTCCAGCGACGCCTGGACCGGCGTTTTCCCCTCCTCCAGATGGCGATGGATGTTCTCCACCACCACGATGGCGTCGTCGACCACGAGGCCAATCGCGAGCACCATCGCAAGCAGCGTCAGCAAATTGAAGCTGAACCCCAGCGCCAGCATCAGCGTGCAGACGCCGATCATCGACAGCGGGATGGTGACGACGGGAATGATGACCGAGCGGAACGAGGCCAGGAACAGGAAGATCACCACGATCACGATGATCACGGCCTCGCCCAGCGTCTTCTCCACCTCGTCGATCGAAGATTGGATGAACTTGGTCGAATCGTAGGCGACCTTCATCTTCATCGACGGCGGCAGATTGCGCTCCAGCTCAGGGAACAGCGCCCGCACGCCCTTGACCAGGGTCAGCGGGTTGCCCTGCGGCGTTGCCTGCACACCGATAAAGATCGCGTGCTCGCCGTTGAAGGCAACGCTCGCGTCTGTGCTTTGGGCCGCAAGCTCGACGGTGGCGATGTCCTCCATCCGCACGAAGCCGCCGTCCTTGGCCTTGACGATCATCTTCTTGAACTGGTTGACGTCGGTCAGACCCGTATTCGTCGATACGTTCGAGACAATCAGATAGCCCTTGGTCTGCCCCGCCGCGGACTGGAAGTTGTTGGCGGTGATCGCGGCCGCGACATCCGCAGGCGACACATTGCGGCCCGCCATCTTCAGGGGATCAAGCCACAGCCGCATCGCAAAGGTCTGACCACCGAGAATGTCGGCAGAGGCCACGCCGTCGACGGTCGACAGCACCGGTTGCACAACGCGCGTCAGATAGTCTGATATCGCCGAGCCCGACAGCTCGTCGGACGAGAATCCGAGATACATCACGGCCGTGGTCTGGCCCGTGGTCTTGGTGACGATCGGATCGTTGGATTCCTTCGGGATCAGGTATTTGACCGAGTTGGTCTTGGCCAGAACCTCGGTCAGCGCCTGGTTCGGATCGAAATTCAGCTTGATGTAGACCTGGATCGTCGAGGTGCCGAGTACCGAGGACGAGGTGATGTAATCGACACCTTCGGCGGAAGCGACCGCCTGCTCGATCGGCGTCGTGATGAAGCCCTGGATCAGGTCCGCGGACGCGCCCGGATAGACGGTCGTGATGTTGATGACCGTGTTCGACAGCTTCGGATATTGCCGGATCGGCAGCGTCGTTGCCGCGCGCAGGCCGATCAGCAGGATCAGCAGGCTGACGACGATCGACAGGACCGGGCGTTTGATGAAAATATCAGTAAAGCGCATCGCGGCGATCTCGATTTCATTGACTTGCAAAGCGCATGACCCGGCCGGGCCGGATCATGCTGCGACGTGTGCGATGTCAGTATCGCGGCGGCTGCGCCGGGATCTGCGGAGCCGGGTCGGTCGAAATCGACACCGCCGCGCCCGATTGCAGCTTGAGCTGGCCGACGGCGACGACCTTGTCGCCCGGCTTCACGCCCTTGACGATTTCGACGCGGCCTTCGACCCGGTTGCCGGTCTGCACGAAAGTGCGCACCGCATTCAGGCTGGTCTTGCCGTCCTCTTCCTTCTTCTCGGTAATCACGAACACCGAGTCGCCGTACAGCGTGTAGTCGACCGCCGTCTCCGGCACGGTGACCACGGCCGGCTTGTCCGGCAGCACCACAGTGGTGGTCACGAACATGCCGGGCTTCAGGATCTTCTCCGGATTGGAGATGGTCGCCTGCACGCGGATGTTGCGGGTGTCGGTCGATATCTGCGGCTCGATCGTGGTGATCTTGGCGTCGAAGGTGCGGCCCGGATAGGCATCGACCTTCAGCCGAACCGGCTGACCGACCTTGAGGTTGCCCGAGTCCTTTTCCGTCACTGTGAAGTTGGCCCACAGCTCCGACAGATCGGTCAGCGAAACGATGGCCGTGCCGGCTGTCAGATACTGGCCGACCTCGACCTTGCGGACGCCGAGATCGCCGGAGAACGGTGCACGCACCAGCTTCTGCGAAATCAATGCCTCGGTCTTGGCAATTCCGGCCATTGCCTGGTCGTAGGCAGCCTGCGCCTGATCAACGGTCGCCTGCGGACCGAACTGGCGCGACGCCAGTTGCTTGGCGCGGTCGAGCGACAGCTGCGCGACGGTTGCCTGCGCCTTGAAGCTCGCGAGATCGCCCTGCTCGGCCGCGTCGAACAATTGCACCAGCGGCGTGCCGGCCTCGACATGCGTGCCCGGCTCGAACTTGATCTCGGTGACGCGGCCGTTGACGTCGGCGCTGACATCGACCTGGTGCACGGCGGCGAGACCACCGACCGCGGTCAACAGGTTCGGTACCACCTCGGACTTCGCCTCGGCGGCGCTGACCGCGACCGGCGGCGGCTTGTTGTTGGCGAAGAACTGCTTGATCATCTGGCCGCGGAAATAATTGAACCAGACGAGGCCACCGACCAGCACGCCCAGAAGCGTTCCGACGATAACGAACCAGAGCACCGGCCGGACCGGACGCTTGGGAGCCTTGGTGTCGATCGGTTCGCCCGAAATCTTGTGTTCGGTTACGATGTTCATGTCATGCGCTTTCTGCAATCGCCGTTTTGCCCGCATCCGCGGCCTGATCGCGGCCCAAATGCGACGCAATTGCGGCGTCGTTAAGTCCGATACCTCTCAGGAGAAACTCGCAGAGCTGCCGCTCGAGGTCATTCGCCTTGCCATAAGCGAGACACGGCGTGGCCGGCAGCCTGGTCAGCGCAGCCGTCATCGCCGTGTGATGCGCAAACCAGAACAGGTTGAGCGGTTCGCCGTTGTATGGCCGCGCGTCTCCGGCGGCAACCGCGCGCTTGAGCGAGGCGACGAAGACCGCTCCGATCAGCGTTTCGATCTTGGCATACAGCAAACGGGCGAATTCGCCGTCATCCAAATGACTCGTGGCCATCAGTCGCAGGCGCTGGGCTTCTTCGCGGTCGGGCCCGTCAGCGATCTGAAGGAAATGTCCGACCATGCCGCGGATCACTTCGACCAGGGTGACGGTCGAGGGCTCCCGTTCGAGCAGATCCATGAGCGCCGGGTCAGCCTCGCATTCGTCGCTGAGAATTTCGGCGTACAGCGCGGCCTTGGACGGGAAATGCTTGAACAGCAGCGCTTCGGAAATGGCAGCGGCGGCCGCCACGCTCTTGGTCGTGGTGCCGGTGTAGCCGTGTCGGGCAAAGCAACGCTTTGCGGCGCCGAGGATCAATTGACGCCTCAGGTCGCTCGTCATACGCAATGAGCTCATGCTAGTGAGTAAGCACTCACCCATGTAAAAGTCAAGCACTATGCTGCAACGCAACCTAAATGCGTTGTAATTTCAGTGGAAATTGATCTTGCCTGCATGGCCCCCGTGCAGGACGGGGCCGCTGGGGAAGCCAGCCTAGATCGGCTGAAAGCCGAGGTCGCCCCGGATCCGGTTGAGAATGTAAGTCCCATCCCGACTTGGCAAGATTCGCTCCAGATTGGCGCTGTCGATTTTCACGTTGGCGAATCGTGGTCCGGCCGAGACGTCGTGGACGGCTTTGGCGAAGGCCTCGACCTCGGCCATGGTTGTCACAGACCGGCTATCCCCGATGCCGCAGGCCCTGGCGACGCCGACGAGGTCGGCGGCAGCCGAGGTGTGGCTGGTCTGGCCGCCGGTCTCGCCATAGGCCTCGTTGTCGAGCACTGCGATCGAGAGGTTGGACGGCTTCTGCAGGCCGATGGTGGCGAGGCTGCCCAGCCCCATCAGCATCTCGCCGTCACCGGTGATGACGAGCACCGGCAGTTTTGGCTGCGCCAGCGCGAGCCCGAGGCCGATCATCGCCGCGCCACCCATGCCGCCCCAGAGATAGAAGTTGCGCGCGTGGTCGCCGGCCGCGCACATGTCGTTGGTGGAAGCTCCGAGGCCGCCGATCGCAACCACGTCCTTGCGGTTCGCAAGCAGCGCGGACACCACCTGACGGCGGTCGAGGAGATTGGCCTTGCTCATTTGGTGAAGACCTTGGCGCCGATCAGGCGCTGCGACAGCAGGACAGCGGTGGGCGTAAGGGCGTTATAGGCCTGTCCAGCCGCCGCCTCCAATACGGCCGGCACCTCGGCCGCGTTCGAGGCACGCAGCACCTTGACGCCTGATAGTTCGAATATGCCCTGCGTGGTCGATCCCATCGGCACCTGCCACGGATTGAACTCGCCCCACTCGCCGCGCATGGTCACCAGCGTGAGGAACGGAAAGCGCAGGATCGGGATCAGCGACAGCATGTTGATGCAATTGCCGACGCCGCTCGACTGCATCAGCAACACACCGCGCTGTCCGCCGGTCCAGGCGCCGGCCAGCAGCGCCACGCCCTCCTCCTCCGTCGTCAGCGGAATGCCGCGCATCATGGACGAGGCCAGCACGCGCTCGATCAGCCTCGAATGGCCAGCGTCGGGCACGTAGGGCACCTGCCGGACGCCGAAGCGTTGCAAGGTCGCGAAAATATCGTCGGGCCAATGAGTGCTAGACTCGGCGGCCGTGTCGGCAGCGTCAGCGCGGGCGTGCATTTTCCTGTCCGGTCGGCTTGCAAATCATGGCACGACTGTAGACGGTGACCCGCGTCGCTCGAAAGAGCGAAAACAGCATATCGGACTCAACCGGCGAGTATGGCGGCATGAACGCAAGTGCGAATGAACTGGCGGCCAAGTTCGATCTGGAGAAGCTGACGTCCGACTTCTACGCCGATCCCTACCCGACCTATCGTGCACTGCGGGAGAACGAACCGGTCAAGCGCCTGCCCAACGGCACCGTGTTCCTGACCCGCTATGACGATCTCGTCACGACCTACAAGAACACAATATCGTTCAGCTCGGACAAGAAGCGTGAGTTCGCGCCGAAATACGGCGACACCCCGCTCTACGAGCACCACACCACCAGTCTCGTCTTCAACGATCCGCCGGCGCATACGCGCGTACGGCGCCTGATCATGGGCGCGCTGTCACCGCGTGCGATCGCGGGGATGGAGCCTGATATCATCAAGCTGGTTGACGGCCTGCTCGACGCCATCGCCGCCAAAGGTGATTGCGAACTGATCGAGGACTTCGCCGCATCGATCCCCATCGAGGTGATCGGCAATCTGCTCGACGTTCCCCATGACGAGCGCGAGCCGCTGCGCGACTGGTCGTTGGCGATCCTCGGTGCGCTCGAACCGGTGGTGTCGCCTGAAGTGGCTGCGCGCGGCAATAAAGCCGTGACGGACTTTCTCGCCTATCTCTCGACACTGGTCGTGCGCCGTCGCGAGAGGCCGGGCAATCCCGAGCGCGACGTGCTGACGCGACTGATCCAGGGAGAAGGTAATGGCGAGGAGAACGGCAAGCGGCTGACCGAGAAGGAGCTGCTGCACAATTGCATCTTCCTGCTCAATGCCGGCCACGAGACCACCACCAACCTGATTGGCAACGGCCTCGTGACGCTCGACCGGAATCCGGATCAGAAACAGCGCTTGATCGGCCATCCGGATTTGATCAAACCTGCGGTCGAAGAGATGCTGCGCTACGAAAGCTCTAACCAACTCGGCAACCGCATGACCACGGAGCGGGTCGAGCTCGGCGGCGTCATGCTTGATGCCGGCACGTCGATCACGCTGTGTATCGGTGCAGCCAACCGCGATCCGGCACAGTTTCCGGACCCCGAGAGATTCGACGTCGCGCGCACGCCGAACCGGCATCTCGCCTTCGCCACCGGCGCGCATCAATGCGCCGGCATGGCGCTGGCGCGGCTGGAAGGCGCCATCGCGGTCTCGCGCTTTTTGGCGCGCTTCCCGAACTACGCCGTGAGCGGACAGCCGGTGCGAGGCGGACGGGTGCGGTTCCGCGGATTTTTGAGCGTGCCCTGCGAGATCGGCTGAGGCCTCAAAACAAAAAACTCGAAAACAACCCCATGCACAGTAGAAGGTTACCGGCGCGGGATGCCCCGGTGATTCCGCGCAACCCTTTGACATCGCAGACCATCAGCGCTGCCGCGCGCAATGGATTCCGGAAAGGCCTAAACCACCGTCTTGTGCCGCGCGATGCAGGTTTGCAGCACCTCGTCGATCGGTTTGTCCCACCAGCCGTTGGAGAAGATTTCGATCTCCGAATAGCCGGCAAAGCCCTGCGCTTCGACCGCTTCGCGCACCGATTTGATGTCGATGACGCCGTCGCCCATCATGCCGCGATCGTTGAGGATGTCCCTGGTCGGTACCAGCCAGTCGCAGACATGAAAGGCCAGCAGGCGATCCTTGCCGGCGCGCGCGATCTGGTTCATCAGCTCCGGGTCCCACCAGATGTGATAGACGTCGAGCGCGACACCCAGCATGCCGCTGCGATCAGGATCGAGCCGGTCGCAGATGTCGAGCGCCTGCTTCGTCGTGTTGACGCAGGCGCGGTCCGCCGCATAGGCCGGATGCAGCGGCTCGATCGCCAGCGGCAGCTTTGCCTGTTTGGCGTAATCGAACATATCAGCGAGCGCTTCCTCGACCTGCGTCCGCGCGCCGGCGATGTCCTTCGACGCCTTGCTGCCTGGCCGCGAATATTGCGGCAGGCCACCGACGACGAGAACGATGCAGGGTGCTCCCAGCGCCTTGGCTTCGTCGACGCAGCGCCGGTTGTCGTCGCGCACCTCGTCTCGGCGCGCAGCGTCGGATGTGAACATGCCGCCCCGGCAATAGCCGGATAGGTCGAGACCGGCATCACGCACCGCACGCGCGGCACGATCGAGGCCGACGGCCGCGACCTGGTCGCGCCAGGGATCGATGGCGCGGATGCCGTGCCTTGCACTGGCGTCGATGATCTCGACGAGGTCACCCTGCTTGCGGACCGTCGCCGTGTTGAGCGACAGCCAGCGATGGTCGGACGAGAAATCGCGCATCAGGATTCGATTCCGTGCGAGGCCAGCACGGTCTTCATCCGTCGCGTCGCAAGTTCAGGATTGGCAAGCAGACCGGCCTGATCGGCAAGGCGGAACAGCTCGGCCAGATGCAGCATCGAGCGCGTGCTCTCCTGCCCGCCGACCATGGTGAAATGGTCCTGGTGGCCGTTGAGATAAGCCATGAAGACAACGCCGGTCTTGTAGAAGCGCGTCGGCGCCTTGAAGATGTGGCGCGACAGCGGCACCGTCGGTCCCAGCACATCGTGGAAGCCGGCCTCGTCGCCGGCGGCCAACCGCGATAGCGCATAGGACGCCGCCGGCGCGATCGCATCGAAGATGCCGAGCAGCGCGTGCGAAAAGCCTTCGCCGTCGCCGGCGATCAGCTCCGCATAGTTGAAGTCGTCGCCGGTGTACATCTTGATACGCTTGTCGAGACGCCTGCGCATGTCGATCTCGCGCTGCTTGTCGAGCAGCGAAACTTTGACGCCGTCGATCTTGGTCGCGTTGCCGTTGATGATGGCAACCGCCGTGTCCATCGCCCTATCGAGATCGTTGGTGCCCCAATATCCCGTCAGCGCAGGATCGAACATATCGCCGAGCCAGTGGATGATCACGGGCTCGCGAACCTGCGACAGCACACGGTCATAAACCTTCGCATAGTCGTCAGCATTGCGACCCAGCTTGGCCAGCGCGCGCGACGCCATTAAAATGATGCGACCACCGACCTTTTCGACCGCCGATATCTGCTCCTCATAGGCGCGGATCACGTCGACGAGATTCTTGGCGTCCTCGACCGCGAGATGGTCGGTGCCGGCTCCCGAGAACACCAGCGCGTTGCGGCGCTTGGCAGCAGACACCGAACGCGTGATCAGCTCCAGCGAAGTCGGCCAATCCAGCCCCATACCGCGCTGCGCGGTGTCCATGGCTTCGGCGACGCCGAGCCCGAGGTCCCAGACATGCTCACGGAAAGCGATGGTCTTGTCCCAGTCGACGGCAACCGAAAGCCAGGGGTCGTTGTCGGCGAAAGGGTCAACCACCGTGTGCACCGCAGAAAATGCGATGCGATTCAGCGGTCCCTCGAGCTTTGCGGGAAACGTTCGCGACGCCGCGAGCCGGTAGGTTTCGATCGAACGATCGGCTTTCGGCAGCTTGAGCAACAGGGACGACGTTGAAGGGACGGGCTTGGGCAGGTCGGGCTTATTCATTGCTCCCTCCTCAGACCTTGATCGGGGCGACGTCGATCCAGCGCCGCTCCTTCCAGCTCTTCAGCGCGCATTCGGCGAGCTGCACACCCTTGACGCCTTCGAGCAGCGTGAACTTGTAGGGCGCATCCTCGTAGACGTGGCGGATGAACATCTCCCACTGCTCCTTGAAGCCGTTGTCGTAGGTGACATTATCCGGCAGTTTCTGCCAATCGCCGTAAAAGTCATGCAGCCGCTTCTCGTCGGGATTCCACACCGGTCGCGGTGTTGCCTGCCGCGCCTGGATCATGCAGTCCGAAAGGCCGGCGACTGCCGAGCCGAGCGTGCCGTCGACCTGGAAGGTGACGAGATCGTCGCGATAGACGCGCGTCACCCAGGACATGTTGATGTGGGCGATGGCGCCGCCCTTGAGCTGGAACGTCGCATAGGCGGAGTCGTCGGCGGTCGCTTTGTACTTCTTGCCCTGCTCGTCGAAACGCTCGGGAATGTCGGTGTTGCCGATGCAGCTCACGCTCTCGACCTCGCCGAAGAGATTGTCGAGCACGTAGCGCCAATGGCAGACCATATCGAGGATGATGCCGCCGCCGTCCTCGTCGCGGTAATTCCATGACGGCCGCTGCGCCTCCTGCCAACCACCTTCGAACACCCAATAGCCGAACTCGCCGCGTACCGAGAGGATGCGGCCGAAGAAGCCGGAGTCACGCAGGAAGGCAATCTTTTTCAGGCCGGGCAGGAACAGCTTGTCCTGCACCGTGCCGTGCTTCACGCCCTTGGAATTGGCGAGCTTGACGACCTCGAGCGCTGCCTCGAAATTCGTCGCGATCGGCTTCTCGCAATAGACATGCTTCCCGGCATTGATGGCCTGAGTGAGCAGACCGGGGCGCGCCTGCGTGGTCGCAGCGTCGAAAAACATGGTGTCGTTCTTGTCGGCGAGCGCCGCGTCGAGGTCGGTGGTCCAGCGCGTGATGTTGTAGCGCTTGGCCAGCCCCTCGACCTTCTCGGCGCTGCGGCCGACCAGGATCGGATCAGGCATCACGCGATCGCCGTTCTTCAAACGGACGCCGCCCTGCTCGCGGATCGCGACGATCGAGCGAATCAGATGCTGGTTCAGGCCCATGCGGCCGGTGACGCCGTTCATGATAAGGCCGAGGCGTTGGGTGGTCATACCGATTGCTCCCTAGGTGATTTTGGCTGTTCGAGCGGGCGCAGTGCCGACCAGTCCGGATGGACTGACGTCGCAAAACCCGCTCGGTTGAGCGATCCCGTCGGGAGATCGCCGTTGTGAATGGAGAGCCGGATGCCCTGCCAGGCATCGGCGTAGAGATCGGGATGTGCTGCCGCGAAGGCCTCGGCTTCTGCGGCGGGCGCCTCGCCAAAGCCGCCGACATAGTGATGGCCGTTGCGCTCGGCGTGCGTGATGCCAAGGAAGGCGCCGAGCGCGAGATCCTGCTGTACGGCGAGGCCCGCCTGGCAGGTGAGGTCCTCACCGGTCACGAAGAATCTTTCGCCGCCCGCGCTCCATTTCGCCGCGCGCGTCGCGTTGACGATGGACTTGTAGAGCCCCTTGCAGGACTTCGAGGAGATGCCGCAATAGCCGAGCGCCCGGGCCGCAGGAAACGCGTCGTAGGAATCGTCGGCTTCGTCGATGATGAAGCCGCGCGCGGCCAGCGAACCCAGCGGTGATTGCCGGGTGATATCGCGCGGCATCGGCTGCTCGACGTAGAGCAAGCGCGACGCGATCGGCCGCAATGTGGGATCACGATCAAGCCGGTCCATCAGCGCCTGCAACGCCGCGAGATCCGCGTATTGCTCGTTGGCATCGAGCGTCGCCTTGTAGTCACGTCCAAGCGTATCGAGCTCCTTGCCGATCCGCGCCAGCCGCGCTGCGTCGGCCACGGGATCGCCCGACAGCTTCAGCTTGAAGTATCTTGCACCGGAGTTCTCGCGGGCATCGGCAACCCCGCCCTCACCTTCAACGGTATCGTCGAGGCCGACGGTATGCCTGATGGCAACACGCGACAGCGGCTTCCGGCCGGACAGGAACGTCGTGAGGTCCGTTTCCTTCAGGTCAGGCGACAGCCGCGCATCGATGCCGGCGATGTTGCCGGCCATGCCGTCGAAAAAACTGGTCTCGGCCGCGCGCAGGAGCGCGTCGAGGATCGCCTTGTCGATTTCCGCGGGGCCGTAAGCCGCCGCAAGCGCCGGAATATTCTTTTTCGCACAGGTCGCGACCTGGGCACCGATGCACGAGGCATGCAGATCGAATGCCGTCAGAAATCCAGTTCGCGCAAGATAAAGCCGCCGCGCGATCTCCAGCGAGCGGCGCAGATCATCGACGGTCTGTGCCGGCGACAGCTCCGGCCGCTTGTCGAACCATTTTGGTACCAGCAGCTCGGCGCTGGCGCCGACCGCGGTCCCCTTGCCTTCGACCTCGATCTCGACCCGCACGAACAGCTGCGGCGTCGCGTTGATCGTGATCGCGCCAAAGCGGAACGGCCGCGCGAAATGCACGGGACGTTCGAAGAACGCGATGTCTCGCAGCTTCAGGCGCGGTGGCATGGTGCTTCCGCATGTGAGCTTGTTGGAAACCGGTCTGGCCGCTCGGACGGTGCACCTCGCCCGCTTGCGGGAGAGGTCGGCGCGCAGCGCCGGGTGAGGGTTCTTTCCGCGACCGGACAATCCTGATGCGGAGATACCCTCTCCCCAGTCCTCCCCCGCACGCGGGGGAGGGAGCGCACCGTGCATGTGGTCGGGCTGGAGAACACCATCGCTAACTAATCCAACGCCCCTTGCGAGAAGAAATGCTTGCGGATGCGTTGCACGAGTTCGGTGAAGACAGGATCAGCCATCACGTCGAGCGAACGTGGACGCGGCAGTGGCACGTCGTAGATCGCGGCGATCGCGCCGGGCCGCTCGGTCATGACCAGCACGCGATCGGCGAGGAACACCGCCTCGGGGATCGAATGCGTGATCAGCAGCACCGTCTTTTTCGTTTCGCGCTGGATCCGCATCAACTCGACGTTCATGCGCTCGCGCGTCAGCGCATCGAGCGCGCCGAACGGCTCGTCCATCAGCATGATCTTGGGATCGTGCACCAGCGCGCGGCAGATCGAGGCGCGCTGCTGCATGCCGCCGGAGAGTTGCCACGGCAGCTTCTTCTCGAAGCCTTCGAGCCCAACCATCTTCAACAGCGCCTTGGCGCGGTCGAGATATGTCTGCCGCGGCAGCCGCTTCATGTCGATCGGCAGCATCACGTTGGCCAGGATGTTGCGCCATGGCAGCAGCAGCGCGTTCTGGAACACGATGCCGACATTGCCGTGCGGCGTCGTCACCTTCTCGCCCTCGACCAGGATCTCGCCTGATGTCGGCGGCAGCAATCCCGAGATCAGCTTGAGCAGCGTGGACTTGCCGCAGCCGGACGGGCCGACCACGACAAAGAACTCGCCGTCGTTGATGTGGAAATCGAGCGGCCGCAACGACGGCACATCGCCGTCGCGCGTCCGATAGGTCTTCGACACGCCGGACAGCTTGATGCCCGACGCATCGCCGGCAGCACGGTCGCTCACCAATCTCAGATGTGCGGCCGGCTGCGCGATTTCACTCATAACTGTCGCAGGTTTCACGAGCCGCTCTTCGGCAGATAGTCGTTGGTGTAGAACGCCTTCGGGTTATCCTTGGCCTTGGCATCGAGCCCGCCATATTCGACCATCAGATTGACTGAGTCGGTCATGTTCTGGTCGGTGACCTGGAACGGCCGCTTGCTCTTGGTCTCCGCAGTCCGGTAGAGCGGAATGGTCAACTCAAAACCCTGCGTCAGCGTATCGATCTTGCCGCCCTTCGGGTTGGCGTCGAGGATCGACTGCGCTGCAGCCTTCGGCTCCTTCTCGGCAGCCTCGACCGCCTTGGTCGTCGCCGACATGAAGCGGCGCACGAGGTCGGCATTGGCCTTCACATAATCGGTGTTGGCGATGATGCCCGAGGAGACCATGTTGATGCCGTAGTCCGCGAATTTGATCGGATAGACGTCCTTGCCGGTGGCGTCCTTGATCTTCATCGACTGGTCCATGACGTAGCCGAGCAGGAGGTCAGCCTGGCCGTTGATGACCGCATTGAGCTTGGTCTGGCCGTCGCCGGCGACGGTCTGGAAGTCGCTCTCCTTCAGGCCGGTCTTCTTCAGGAACAGCGGCCAGATCTGCGTCATGGAATCGGCAGGCGTGATCGCAACCGTCTTGCCCTTGATGTCCTCAGGTTTCTTGATGTTCTTGTCGACGAAACCCATGGCGGACATCGGGCTGGTCTGGAGCAGCACGCCGGTCGCAACCACCGGCGCGCCCTTGATCGCGGCGCGCATCATGGTGGGCACGTCGACATAGCCGAAGTCGGCGGTCTTGGCGGCCACCGCCTGGGTGGTCGCCGCCGAGCCGCGGCCTTCCTGGATTTCGAGGTCGATGCCCTCGGCTGCGTAAATGCCCTTGGCCTTACCGTAATAGAACGGCGCGTGCTCGCCATAGACGTACCAGTTGAGCATCAGCACGACCTTGTCGGCCGCCTGCGCCGGCATCGCCGCGAACACCATCAGCGCCGCAGAGACTGCTCCTATCCACCGCTTCATCGTCCACTCTCCCTTGCCGTTTGCTTCGGCCGTTGGTGGCCATTCGTTGCTTTAGCTAAGATGCGAAAATCACGTCCTCACGCTGGCTGACATGCCACGGAATGACCAGCTTTTCGATGCGGTCCACGACCCAGAACAGGATCACGCCGAGCAGCGCGAGGATCACGAGGGCTGCGAACATCGTCGGCAGGTCGAACGTGCCGATCGAGCGCTGCATCACGTAGCCGATGCCGGAATTGGAACCCACGAACTCACCGACGACGGCGCCGACCACCGCCAGCGTCACCGACACTTTGAGGCCGGAGAAGATCGCGGGCAGCGCATGCGGCAGGTTCACGGCACAAAACACCTGGAAGCGGCTGCCCTGCATGGCGCGGGCGAGATCCACCATGTCGGGATCGACCGATTTGAAGCCCTGCACGGCGGAGACCACCACCGGGAAGAAGCCGAGCAGGAAGGCCGAAATCACTTTCGGAATGATGCCGAAACCGAACCACACCACGAACAGCGGCGCGATCGCGATCTTCGGCACGGATTGCGAGAACACCAGCAGCGGATAGACGTAGCTCTCCACCGTCTTCGACCCCGCGATCAGCATGGCGACGGGAATGCCGAACAGCGCCGACAGCAGGAAGCCGCAGACAGTGGCATAGGTCGTCGGCCAGGACTGGCGAAGCAATTCCGGCCAGTCGGTGCGTAGCACTGCAAGGACATCGCCAGGTGACGGGATTTGATAGGCGGGAATCTTGAACAGCCGGATCGCGAGATCCCAGGCGACGACGATGAAGACAAGGAACAGGAACGGCCGAATCCAGGCCGCATTCAGCATCTTGGACACCGCACTCTGCGGCTTCAGCTCCGCCACGTTCTCACTCCCGGTCGTCTTGTTCGTTGAGGGAGAAATTAACCGATTGGGTAAATACTGTCCAGAGGTTTCCCTGTGACGTTTTGTGCCTGTTCCCCCGCTGGTCGTGCCCGGGCTTGTCCCGGGCATCCACGCCTCTCCTCACGCGGAGACGCGCGTGGACGGCCGGGACAAGCCAGGACAAACCCGGCCATGACGGATCCGGCGAGAGCTTGAGATTAAACCGTCTGCGCCACCGCGGCGCGCGACTTCGGCGCCTTGACGATCTTCAGCAGCTCCGCCGAGCGCCCCGTCAGCGCTGCCAGCACGAGGCCGACCATGTGGGCCAGCCGCTCGTCCTTGGCGTCCTTGGCCAGCAAATCGCGGCCGAAGATCACGCTGAGCGTCGCCGAGTTCGAGAGATAGAAGAAGCAAAGCCCCGCGATCGAGATGTAGAGCTGCACCGGATCGACCGCGACCTGGAAGTCGCCGCTCTCGACACCGCGCCGCACCACGGTGCGGATCATCTCGACGAAGGGCGAGTGCATCGACTTGACCTTGGTGGAGCGCTTCAAATGCTTTGCGCGCGCGAGGTTCTCGGTCTGGAGCAGCGACAGGAATTCGGGATTGCGCAGAAAGTAATTCCAGGTGAACTCGATCAGGCGCCTGATGGCCTCGGGCGGGTCGAGGTGCTCGAGATCGAGCCCACGCTCCTCGCTGCGGATCTTTTCATAGGCGCCTTCGAGCACCGCGAGATAGAGCTCGTCCTTGTTGCCGACGTGATAGTACAGCATCCGCTTGTTGGCGCCGGCCTGTTCAGCAATGCGATCGACACGTGCGCCGGCAAGACCGTGGGCCGAGAATTCCTGCTTGGCGGCTTCGAGAATGCGCAGCCGCATCCCCTCGGGATCGCGCTGCCATTTCGGAGTTCGCTTTGCCTTCGCCAAACCGGTTGCTCGCTGGGTGGTCTCAGGATGGATGTAACACGCGCTCGCCGTCATTGCGAGGCGCCCTTGCGACGAAGCAATCCAGACTGTCTCCGTGGAGGGATTCTGGATTGCTTCGCTGCACTCGCAATGACGGGGAAAGGCTTAACCTACTCCACCGGCTTCGGCGAGCGCTCCAGCAGCACCGTCTGGATGCTGCAAGTGCCGGTCCTGACCGTCATCACCCGCGTGCCCGGCTTGCGGCCGTTGCGGACCTCGGTGACGTCGAGGCCGCCAGCGATCAGGCGGGCGCGCGTGGCGTCGATGTCGGTCACCCGCCAACTCAGGCCCCAGAGGCGGTCATGCAGGGAGTCGCCGCCCGCGACGGGGCGGCGCACCACCTCGACGACGAGATCGCCGCAGCGGAAGAACATCAGCTGGCCCCAATCCTGGTGCGAGCGGTCGAGCGCCAGATCAAGTCGGAGCCGCGCGCCGTAGAGCGCGGCGGCGCGCTCGGAGTCCTCGGTGGTGATCACGACGTGGTCGAGCGCGTCGATCGGCGCGATATCGGTCGCAGGCGAAAGCGGACGCTCATCAGCCAGTTCGAGGAAGAACATGCGCACCCCGCGCGTGAGCTCCGTGGCGGCGCGCGTCCGCTTCCAGTGGAGGACCGCACCGCTCTGCGCGTCGCTGCTTTCGACCTCGGCAACACCATCCGGCTTGAGCGCCACCCGCTCCAGCCGCCGGTGCATTTTACCCATGTCTGCGACACGAAAGCACAGGCTGGCGAGCACACCCTCTTGATCGCCGAGCAGCGCGCGCATGCGGTCGGCGGTCACGCTGAATCCGTTCGGCGCCATCAACTCGATCGTCATGTTCGCGAGGGTGAACAGCACCCGGTCAGCGCCCTCGCCCGAGTTCTGCCACGCCGGCGCACGCCCGAGCAGCGTCTGATAGGCCGCCTTGGCCGTACCGATATCCCTGACCAGAGCGACGATGTGATCGAGGCCGGTGATCATGTTTTCCCCCTGTTGGATCGGCCCGGAACCGTGGACCGAGAGACGGCATTTGCCCGGGCTTGGCATTGCCCGGTGATGGTCGTATTCCGGCACTATGCCGACCTCAAGCGCTTCGGGCGGCAGTTTTGCGAATAATTTCAGCGGTCCCTCAGCGGGACCGGTGCTACAGTAAGCGCGCCGGCCGGGACCACAAAGCGCATCACGGACAATCAATGCAGGCTCTCTTTATCGGACAGACCTATATCGACGTCGTCTTCATTACCGACCACATGCCGACCGGCGACGAGAAGCACGTGGCCTCCGACTACGCGGTTTCCTTCGGCGGCAACGCGGTGACAGCGGCGTTCTCTGCTGCGCCAAGCTCGGCATCGTGCCCGATCTGATCGCCACCGCGGCCAATGACTGGCTCGGTCGCATGTTCATGGACATGTGCGCGAAATACGCGATCTCGCTGCACGGGCGGAAGGTCAACCAGTCCTCGCTGTCCTTCATCATGCCGAAGGACGGCAAGCGCGCCATCGTCCGCTGCCGCGACGACGACCACATCCATCCGTTCCCGATGCTAAATCTCGGCGGCTGCCGCGCGCTGCATGTCGACGGTCACCAGCCCGATGCCGCGATCCACTACGCGAAAGTCTGCCGCGAGGCCGGCATCCTGACCTCGCTCGACGGCGGCGGCCTGCGCACCAACACGCATGAGCTATTGGAATTCATCGACGTCGCGATCGTTGCCGAGCGCCTGTGCGAACAGATGGACCTGACGCCGGAGAAGATGCTGGACTATCTCAAGAGCCGCGGCTGCAAGATCGGCGGCATCACCATGGGTGAGAAGGGCCTGCTCTGGTACAACGAAACAGGCGCGGTCGAGATCATGCCGGCGATGCCGATCCCGCGCGAGCGCGTGATCGATACCAACGGCGCCGGCGATGTCTTCCACGGCGCCTATGTCTATTCCTATCTCGCCCATCCCGGCAAAAGCTGGCGCGAGCACTTTGATTTTGCCCGCGCCGCCTCGACCTTCAAGATCCAGCGTCTAGGCAACGAAGCCGGCCTGCCGACGCTTGTCGACATCGCCAAGGTCAGGCACGAGTTCGAGGCCAGGGTCTAGCGTTCGCAGGAGTCATGATGGGACGCGTCTTCGTCGCCGGCAGCATCAACATGGATGTAGTGGCGACAGCCGATCGCCATCCCCGGGTCGGCGAGACCGTCGCCGGCAAGCAGGTACTGTATTTCCCGGGCGGCAAGGGCGCGAACCAGGCGGTCGCGGCATCGCGGCTTGGCGCGAGGACCACGCTGATCGGACGGCTCGGCAAGGATTCGTTTGGAGGTGAGCTGAAGGCTTTCCTTGTCGATCAGGGCATCGATCTCGGCTACCTCCAGGAGACGACTGAGGCCCACACCGGCACCGCGATTATCACCGTGGCGGACGCCGACAACACCATCATCGTCATTCCCGGCGCCAATGCGCTGGTCGGCGCTGATGATGTCAGCGTTGTACCGATGTTGAAAGGCGATGTCGCGGTCAGCCAATTCGAAATCCCGCTGCCGACGATTGCCGCGTTCTTCCGGCGCGCCCGTGCGGCCGGGGCCACGACGCTGCTCAATCCGGCCCCGGCGCAAAACATGTCCGGCGAATTGCTCGCGCTCGTCGACATCCTCGTGCTGAACGAGACCGAACTCGGCTTCCTCGCCGGCGTGGAGTTGTCTGATAGTGACGAGGCTGCGCGGATCATCGATGTCGCGCGAAAACTTCAGGCGCGCGAGGACCAGACCATCTGCGTGACGCTCGGCAAGCGCGGCGTGCTCGCTCTCGCCGGACGCGAGGAGTTGTCGGTGGCCGGTCGCGCGGTGAAGGCGATCGACACCACAGGCGCGGGCGATTGTTTTGTGGGAGCGCTCGCGGCGCGATTGTCGGAGGGCGCGGCGTTGCGCACGGCGCTCACCTTCGCCAATGCCGCCGCCTCGATCTCCGTGCAGCGCATGGGCGCGGGGCCGTCGATGCCGACGGCGGCGGAAGTCGCCGCCGTCCTCAACGCCGGCTGATCACGCCAGCGCGCCCTTCAGGTCAAAACTTTCATCGGCGGCCTGCTCTGGCGTGATCGAGCGATCCAGGCCGAACAGGCGGCGGCCGAACATGTGATCGCCGGCGCGGTTGATCGATTCGATGCCGAGCAGCTTCTCGCCCTTGTAGCAGAACGCCGAGAACGCCTTCCGGGTGGGATCGCCGCGGAGCACGACACTGTCGTAGCCGGTGGTGAGGCCCGCGATCTGCAGCTTGTCCTCGCCTTGGTCGCTCCAGAACCAGGGACGGCTGTCATAGGCCTTCCGGTCGCCGGTCAGCCGCGCCGCGGAGGCAGCGGGCGTGATCGGTGGCGTTCTGCACCGATTCCACGCGCAGCGAACCGCCGAAGCGCGGGCTTTCGAACAACGCGCAATCGCCGATCGCCGAGATATCAGGATCAGCGGTCGAGAGATATTCGTCGACGATGATGCCGGCAGCAACCGGCAGCCCCGCCTCCGCCGCAAGCTCGATGTTCGGCAGCACCCCGACGCCGACCACGACGAGATCGGCGGGCAGATGCCTTCCGTCGCTCAAGGAGACGCCGGTGACCTTGCCGCCCTCAGCCTCGATCGCGGTTGCCTGTACGCCGAGGTGAATGCGGATGCCGGCCTCGCGATGCCGCGCCTGAAAATACTCCGAGACCTCCGCCGTCACTGCGCGCGCCATTACACGCGGGGCGAGTTCGAGCACGTCGACCTCTAGCCCCTTGATGCGCGCAGTGGCCGCGAATTCCAGTCCTATGAAGCCGGCACCGATGACCACCACGCGCGTCTTCGACGGGATGATCTTTCGCAGCGCCTCGCTCTCGTCGAGGATGCGCAGATACTTTACGTCAGGGAGATTGGCGTTGGGCAGATCGAGCAAACGGTTGCGCGCGCCGGTCGCCAGCACGAGATGGCCGTAAGGCAGCGTCTTTCCCGACGCGAGCAGTACCTTGCGCCCCGCGCGGTCGATCGACACCACGCGGCCCGCGATCAGTTCGATGGTCTGGTCCTGGTAGAACTTCTCCGGCCGGAACATCAGGCTCTCCGGCCCGGCCGAGCCCTTGATATAGGCCTTCGACAGCGGCGGCCGTTGATAGGGCAGATGGGCCTCGTCATTGACCAGGCAGATGGGAGCGGAAAATCCCGCCTGGCGCAGGGATGCCGCGACCTGGTAGCCGCCATGACCGGCACCGACAATGATCACTGGACCATCCGTCATCGGAACAGCCCATTTCCGGAGACACGAGCGTAACCCATGTCGTCTCCTCTCTCGCTGGTTTTGATTTTCTGGCCCAGGAGGAGCCGGCGCTCGTGTCCGTCCCTCGGCAAAGGCAGGTACATTTGAGCCTATCGTTCCGGCTTGCGCAAGAGCACCGGGCGGGGCACTGGCGGCCGGGGATTGTCACCCCTCGCCTTCTGCGATCTAGTTGCAGCAGCGACCTCATGCCGGGAATTTTCCGATGCCAGCTCCAATCTCCCAACCCGACGACCCCGCTTTGCTGCGGATCGACGGCCCGATTGCGACCATCACGCTCAACCGCCCCGCCGCGTTCAACTCGATCAATCTGGCGATTGCGCAAAAGCTCGAGCAGCTCGCGGCCTATATCGAGAGCGCTGACGACATCAAAATTGTGGTGATCGAAGGCGAGGGCCGCGCCTTTTCAGCAGGCGGCGATCTGCAGACGATTGGTGCGGCGGCCGAGACCAACACGGTGACGCCTGTCCTCGGCGAGCTATTGAAGCACTATCATGCCTTCATCGAGATCATCAGGCGCATGCCGAAGATCTCGCTCTCCAGCGTGCACGGCTCAGCCGCCGGCGCCGGCATGGGCCTCGCCTTTGTCACCGATCTCTGCATCGCCGCAGACGACGCCAAATTCACGCCGGCCTACGCCAAGATCGGGGTCTCACCGGATGGCGGATCTACGGTCGGGATCGTGAACACGGTCGGCCCGCGTCGCGCGCTCCAGATTTTCCTGTCCGAGGACAATTTTACCGCGCAGCAGGCCCATGAATGGGGCCTGGTCGCGAAGGTCGTTCCCGCGACGGAGTTGAAGGCGGCGACGCGACAACTCGCCGAGCGTTTGGCGCAGAACCCGGCGGCGGCAATTGCCGGCACCAAATCGCTGGTCTACCAGGCCGCCACAACGCCGGTGAAGCAGCAGCTCGACGCCGAGGAGCACAAGATCATCATGGCGATGAACACGGAGGAGTTCCGCGCCGCGGTCAAGAAATTCACCAGCAAGAGCAAGTAGCGTTCACTCAAGCAGGCTTACTTGGGACAGATATAGCCCGTGCCCGCCGGCGACTTGAAGCATCCGACCGATTCCGGCAGCACTTTCTGCGGCAGCCACAGCACCACGCTCGGGAAGTAGATCGCGAACGCAATCGTCCCAAGGAACACGAGGTAGATCGGCAACGCGGCGCGTAGCGCTTTTGCAAAACTGACGCCCACGAATTTCGACGCCATCAGCAGCACCAGGCCGTAGGGCGGCGTGATGAGACCGAAGGCCAGCGTTGCGATCAGCACCACGCCCATATGCACGGCGTTGATGTCGCCGGCTTCCGTCAATGTGTTGACCAGCGGCATGAAGATGATGATGGTCGGCACCGGCTCGATGAAATCACCGACCACCGTGAAGAGCAGGACCATCAACAGCATGATCAGATGCGGGTCGTTGCCGGCCATCGAGGTGATGACATCGGCGATGTAGCTTGCACCGCGCAGATAAGCGAGCATCCAGCCGAACGCATTGGCGGCGCCGATGGTGATCAGCGGCAGCGAGAAGATCAGGCCCGCAAGACAGAAATCGTACGGGATCTTCCTGATGTGCCCGCGGTTGAGCGCGGGGATCACGACGACGACAATCCAGACGACGGCCACGACGCCCGCTTCCGTCGGCGTGAACCAGCCGGTGAGAATGCCACCGAGCAGGATGACAGGGATCATCAACGGCAGCGCCGCATCGCCCGCCGCGAACACCACCTGCCGCAGCGGCGCGCGCGGCTTGCGCAGGCCGGAGGGCCCGAAGAAATAGCAGTAGATCATCAGCCCGAAGCCGATCATCAGCCCCGGCACGACGCCCGCCATGAACAGACCGGCGATCGAGACGTTGCCGACGGCACCATAGACCACAGCGGTGATGCTCGGCGGCACCAGCGCTGCGATGGTCGAGGCGGAGGCGATGATCGCGGCGATGAAGGCGGGCTCGTAGCCCTCGCGCTTCATCGGGCCGCCCAGCGCGCGGCTCATCACCGCGACGTCGGCCGTGGTCGAGCCTGACATCTCCGAGAAGAACATGCTGAAGACGACCACGACCTGCGACAGCCCGCCCCTGATATGTCCGACCAGCGACACCGAGAGATTGGCTATTCGTACCACCACATTGGCCGAGCTCATGAGCTCGCCGACCAGCAGGAAGAACGGGATCGCCAGCAGCGCCTCGGAATCGACGCCGTCGAAGATCTTCTGGATGATGGCGGCGAGCGACACGTCGGAGAGAAGCGCGCCGATGAAGACGCCGGCCATCAGCGAGAACGGCACGGGCACGCCGAGATAGCCGAACGACAGGAAGCAGATCGTCATCAATGCCAGGACAATGGGTGCGCTCACGGCTGCGCCCTCATCTGTGCGTCGGTGATGATAGGCGCTCCGTCCTCCTCGGGCGGCTCGGGGTGGTCAAAACCGTTGCGCAAACCGTTGACGAGCTGCTCGATGGTAAACAGGCCGATCAGCACGCCCGACAGCGGGATGATCGCGTAGAGCGAAGCGATCGGCGTCCCGGACGGCAGGCGGAAACTGCCGAAGCCGCGGAGATAATTCTGGTAGCCGTACCAGATCAGGCCGAAGGCGACGCCGAGCACGACAAGGCGGATGATCACCTCGACGATCAGCCGCGACGTGCCGTGCATCGCCTCGGAGATGGCGGTGAGATAAAGGTGGTCGTTGCGCCGGGTCGCAGCCGCGGTGCCGACGAAGATCGCATAGATGAACAGCGTCGAGGTGACTTCCTGAAGCCACAGCCAGGGATGGCCGATGGTGCGGGTGACGATGTCGGCGGTCACCGACAGCGAGAAGCCGAAGCAGAGCACGCCGCAGAGGATCATCAGCGCAAGCTCGAGCCAGTCGAGCCCGCGCCATTTCAGATGACGTTGCCGTTGCACCAGCAGTTTGTCGGCGATGGCCATTCAACTTTCCCGTCGTCCCGGAGCTATCGCGGGCGACAGCTCGGAAGCTGCCGAACGTGCTCGGCCCGCATGGTTCGAGATGCCCGCTGCGGCGGCTCCTCACCATGAGGGTCTAAAATCTCGCCTGAAAACGTGACCTCAGCCTCAGGGCCCGCCGTAGGTGGGCGTCTCGAAGGATGGCCACAGGGGCGGCTTAATTGACCGACCGGATCAAATCCTTGATCTTCACGGCATGCGGGCCGAGCTCCTTGGCCAGCTTGTCAAGATAGGGGTCGGCGATCGCCGCAAAGCTCTTCTTGTCGACGTTGTCGATGATCTTCACGCCCATTTTCTTCAGCTTCTCGGCCGCGCTGCGCTCGAGATCGAAGGCCTTTGCCGGCTCCTTCGTGCTGATCTCGTTGCCCGCCGCTTGCACCCAGCCTTTCTGCTCGGCCGAGAGGCTCTGCCAGAGCTTGTCGGAGATGAACACCAGCGCGTTGTTGGCCTCGTGCTCGGTGATGTTGAGCACCGGCGCAACCTCGTAGTGCTTGTTGACGAGGTAGACATTGATGCTGTTCTCGGCGACGTCCATGACGCCGGTCTGCAACGAGGTGTAGACGCTGCCGAACGGCATGTGCACGGTCTGGGCGCCGTAGGCGGGGAACATGGTGTCCTCGGTCGCAGTCGCCTGCACGCGGATCTTCAGGCCCTTGATGTCGCCGACGTTGTGGATTTCCTTCTTCGAGTACATGTGGCGCACGCCCTGCGATCCCGTCGCGATGACGTGCAGGCCCTGCGTGGTCTCGTCGATCAGGGTCTTGAGGGCTTCGAACACTTTCGGATCGGCCAGTCCCTTGACCACGTGGTTCTCGTCGCGGAACAAATAGTGCAACGACATCACGCCGGCCTGCGGCGAGATGGTCGCGGTGTTGGCTGAGGAGACGATCGAGAATTCGACGTCACCGGCCTTCACGAGCTGGAGCACTTGCGGCTCCTGCCCGAGCTGCGCGCCCGGATATTGATCGATGATCATGGTGCCTTTGCTCAATTCCTTGAGCTTGTCGGCAAAGAGGTCGCCCGCAATGGAATAGCCGGTGTTGCGCGGCTGGTCATAGGCGAAGCGATAATGCTTCACCTCCTGCGCCGATGCGCCCGTGACGAAGAGAACAGCGGCCGTTGCCGCCAGCCCAAGCATGGATCGTGCAATCATCGTTTCCCCCTGTTTTTATCGCCCGCCGCTTTAGCGGTCTGAGCGTTCGTGCGGGTGATTGGTCACCCTCTCTTAGTCTTTCTGCTCAGTCTTCTTCCCAGTCCTCTGCATAAAATCGAAGTCGCAGCCCTCGTCGGCCTGCATGATGGTTTCGTTGAACAGCCAGGCGTAGCCGCGCCGCGCCTCGTCGGGAGCGGCTGCCGGCTTCAAGGCGGCATGGCGCCGTTCCAGCTCGGCCGCATCGACCAGCAGCTCGATGCTGCGCTTGGCAACGTCCAACTGGATCATGTCGCCGTTCCGCACCAGCGCCAGCGGTCCGCCGACGGCGGATTCCGGTGTGATGTGGAGAACGATGGTGCCGAACGCGGTGCCGCTCATGCGCGCGTCGGAAATGCGCACCATGTCCTTGGTGCCGCCGCGCGCGAGCTTCTTCGGGATCGGCAGATAGCCCGCCTCGGGCATGCCGGGCGCGCCCTTCGGCCCGGCATTGCGCAGCACCAGCACGTCGTCGGAGTTCACGTCGAGATCGGGATCGTCAACCCGCAAGGTCATGTCCTCGACGGATTCGAACACCACCGCGCGCCCGGTATGCTGCAACAGTTTCGGGCTTGCAGCCGACTGCTTGATGACCGCACCGCGCGGCGCGAGATTGCCATGCAGGACGGCAAGGCCGCCTTCCCTCTTGATCGGATTGTCGCGCGGACGGATCGCGTCCTGGCCGGGCACGTCTTCCGCATTCGCGACGATATCGCGCAGGCTCTCGCCCGTGATCGTCTTCGCGTCGAGATCGACGAGATCGCCAAGCTGCGCCAGCAGTTTCGGCACACCACCGGCGTGGTGGAAATGCTCCATATAGTGCTCGCCGGACGGCTTGAGATCGACCAGCACCGGTACCTCGCGGCCGATCTGGTCGAACACCCCGAGATCGAGCCGGTGCGGCGAGCGATGCGCCATCGCGGTGAGATGGATCAGGCCGTTGGTCGAGCCGCCGATCGCCTGGAGCACGACCTGCGCGTTCTTGAACGACGCCGGCGTCAGAAACTCGCTCGGCTTCGGCCCCTTGGTCTTGGCCATTTCCGCGGCAACCCTGCCGCTCGCCTCGGCCAGGCGAAACCGCTCGGCATGCGGTGCCGGGATCGTCGCGCTCATCGGCAGCGACAGGCCCATGGCTTCGATCATGCAGGCCATGGTCGAAGCCGTGCCCATCACCATGCAGGTGCCGACCGACGGCGCGAGACGGCCATTCACCGCCTCGATCTCGGCATCGTCGATCTCGCCGGCGCGATACTTGCCCCACAGCCGACGGCAATCGGTGCAGGCCCCTAACACCTCACCCTTGTGGTGGCCCACCACCATCGGGCCGACGGGGATGACCACTGTCGGCAGGTCGGCGCTGATCGCCGCCATCACCTGCGCAGGCAAGGTCTTGTCGCAGCCGCCGATCACGATCACCGAATCCATCGGCTGGGCCCGGATCATCTCCTCGGTATCCATCGCCATCAGGTTGCGCAGATACATCGAGGTTGGATGCGCAAAGCTCTCGGCAATCGAGATCGTGGGGAACACGAACGGCATCGCGCCCGACAGCATCACCCCCCGCTTGGCCGCCTCGATGATCTGGGGGACGTTTCCGTGACAGGGATTGTAGTCGCTATAGGTGTTGGTGATGCCGACAATCGGGCGCTCGAGCGCGTCGTCGGAATAACCCATGGCCTTGATGAACGCCTTGCGCAGGAACAGCGAGAAGCCGGCATCACCATAGCTCGTCAGCCCTTTGCGCAACCCACTCGTCATCATGCCACTCCGATCACCGGGTCATTGTCGTACAGCCTGCCCCTTGATTGTCAATAAGGCAGAGGTCAAACCCGCCATTTTCTGGGATCAACATGCTGGTGGACGGCCAAATTATTGACAATCCTGATCTACCCTGCTCCACAGAGAGAACCGGCCAAGCGCCGGGAGGCCGAGGGCATGTCCGACATCCGCACCGCAGACGCCACGACGATCCGGCGCGACGATCCGGACGATGTCGTCGCGCGGCTCGAGGAGGACATCATCTTCGGCCGCCTCGCGCCGGGCGCACGCCTCACCGAGGACGCGCTCATGTCGGCTTACGGCACCTCGCGCCACTTTGTGCGTCAGGCCCTGGTGGACGCGGAGCGCCGCGGCATCGTTCGCCGCGAGAAGAATGTCGGCGCCACGGTGCGGTTCTATTCAGCCGAAGAGGTCCGACAGATCTACGAGGTCCGGGAGATGCTGACGCGGCAGGCCGCGCTGATGATCCCCCTGCCCGCGCCGCAAGACCTGATCGATGAGCTCGGCGAGCTGCAAAGGCGATATTGCGCCAAGGCCGAATTGCACGACCTGCGCGGCATCCACGAGACCAATGATGCCTTTCACCTCGCGCTGTTCTCAGCCTGCGGCAATCCCTACCTGGTACGCTCGCTCCAAGACTACATGAACCTGACCTTGCCGATGCGCGCCAAGAATCTCGCCGACCGTGACGGGCTGGCGCAGTCACGGCGCCAGCACGAGCTCATGATCGAACTGCTTAGGGGCCGCGACAGCTGGGCGCTGGCCCAGCTTTGCGTCGATCACATGCAGTTCAGCAAGAAGGACTATCTGGCGCGGATTGCGGGGGAGGCGACTGGACGAGAGGGCGCGCAGTCATGAAACAGGAGTCCGCTTGCAATAGTGAAGCAGACTTGTGCGGCAGCTTTGGTGTTTCGTTTTTCACCCATAGCGAATTCGATCAGAGAGAAGGCGCCCTTCACTTTGTGAAATGCGTCCGCACCACCTCACCCGTCTCCGGATTGAGCCAAACCGCATGACAACTCCAGCTATTGGCCCGGATTAAATCTCCTTCAAGGACTACGGCGACGAAGCAATCGCCTGCGTCGCTCGTTGGAAGCTTTGCCTTCCACCTCACGCGCCCGTCAGGTTCAAAGCATACCAAATTTTCGTCGGGCTTAGAATCCTCCCCTCCCTCAAAGAGGACCAACCGACCCACGTGGTTCGGAAGATCAATCGATGTATAGATTTTTCTCATACCGAACGTGCCTGTCTGTTCGCGAGATGTCGGCTTTTTGATCCGCAGTCGATTTCTCCGCAGGGCATCTGGCGATAGTACTCGTCGCAGCCCGGCCCACGCAACGAGTCGACGCACCCCTCAAATCTGTTTGTCAAGCCATCGAAATTTCGCAGGGTCGGAAATAAATAGGGGGCCGCGCTCCGGCGCCTCGTCGCACGTCCTCATCCATCCCCTCCCGAACGAAATGGCATGACCGAACAAACCCTGACCGAGCCGATCGCCGAGCGGCAAGCGCCATCCCGCGGCTTTTCGCGCTACCAGGCAATCCTGGTTGCGCTGCTGGCGCTGGTCCAGTTCACGATCATCATCGATTTCATGATCATGTCGCCGCTCGGCGCCATCATGATGCCGGCGCTCGATATTTCGGCCGCACAGTTCGGGGTGGCGGTCTCGGCCTATGCATTCAGCGCGGGAATTTCCGGCATCATGGCGGCTGGCTTTGCCGATCGGTTCGATCGCAAGCGGCTGCTGCTGTTTTTCTATGCCGGCTTTACCCTTGGCACGGCGCTTTGCGCGATCGCGCCCAACTATCATCTGTTGCTGCTGGGGCGGATCGTGACCGGCCTGTTCGGCGGCGTGATCGGCTCGGTCGTGCTCGCCATCGTGACCGATCTGTTTGCGCTGCAATTGCGCGGCCGCGTCATGGGTTTCGTGCAAACCGCCTTCGCTGCAAGCCAGGTGCTGGGCATCCCGGCCGGTCTTTTCCTCGCCAACCAGTGGAACTGGCACGTCGCGTTCGGCGCACTGGTCGGCCTTTCGGTGATAGGGATGGCCGCCGTGCTGTTCCTGATGAAGCCGGTGAACGGCCATCTCGCGCTGAAGCAGGATAGAAACCCGTTCCGGCACCTGGTCGCAACGGTCTCGCAGCCACGATATTGGATGGCGTTTTCAGTGACCACCCTGCTGGCGACCGGCGGCTACATGCTGATGCCGTTCGGCAGCGCCTACACCGTGCACAATCTTGGCATCGATATCGTGCATCTGCCGACGATCTATCTCGTCTCCGGCCTGTTCAGCATCTTCATCGGCCCATTGGTCGGACGCGCGAGCGATGCTTTCGGCAAATACCCGACCTTTGCCTTCGGCAGCGCCATATCGATCGTCATGGTGTTGATCTACACGCATCTCGGCGAGGTGAGCCTGACGGTCGCGATCCTGGTCAACGTCCTGATGTTCGTCGGCATCTTCTCACGCATGATTCCGTCGCAGGCGCTGATTTCCGCGATCCCCGAGCCGGCGCAACGCGGCTCCTTCAGCGCGGTCGGCGCGTCGCTGCAACAACTCTCCGGCGGGCTCGGCTCAGTGCTCGCCGCCGCGCTGATCGCGCAGGACGCCGACGGTACGCTCCGGCATTTCGACCGGCTGGGATACGTCGTCGTGACGACGGCGGTGATTTCCCTGATCCTGATGTATTTTGTGCAAAGGCCCATCGCGGCCCAGGCCGGCAAACGCGTTGTCTAGGGCGTCGATTCCGACGCCCTAGATCTGCGAATGCGCTCCTACCGTTTGGTCCAGTCGATGATCCGGCTTGTGTCGCCGTCGAACTCATTGCTGCAGAACGCGCCGCCCTGATAGTGATCGCCGATCGGATCGGGCTTCATCTTGGCCTGCTCGGCCATCGCATGCGGCACGTGGTCCTCGGAGCGCCCCGTGGGGCGGTAGCCGAACTCGTAGGCGCGGTGGTTGTCCCACCAGGCGCGCTCGTTCAGGGACACGCCGTAGAAAACCTCGAAACGAATGTCGGGATGCTCGAGCCCGATCTGGCAGAGCTGCACCAGATCTTCCGGCTTAAGCCAGATCGAGATCCGGCGAAGGTCCAGCGGCACGTCGCCGAAATTGCCAATGCGAAGGCAGGTCACCTTCAGGCCATGCTTGTCGGCGTAGAGGGCGCCGACCGCTTCGCCGAACACCTTGCTGACGCCATAGCGGCCGTCGGGGCGCGGGGTAACGTCGGTGCCGATCTTGTGGTGGCGCGGATAGAATCCGACGGCATGGTTCGAGGAGGCGAACACCACGCGCTTGACGCCCTTGCGATACGCCGCCTCGAACAGATTGTAGCCGCCGATGATGTTGGCCTGGAGGATGTCATTCCAGGGACCTTCGACCGAATAGCCGCCGAAGTGGATGATGCCGTCGACGCCCTCGCAGATCGCTTCGCACTGCGCAAGGTCGGACAGATCCGCCGCCTTGAATTGCTCGTTCGGGCCGAGATCGGCCGGCGGGCGGATGTCGCTGAGCAGCAGGTCTGGATAGATCGGCGGCAGCAGTTTTCGCAGGCGCGTTCCAATCCCGCCCGAAGCTCCCGTCATCAAGATGCGCGGCATGTCTTTCCTCGTATGTGCGACCGATTTGCGGCCGTAGATATCTGATGCTAGCAGACTTGGACAGAGGGAACGCAACAACGAGAATTGCACATGAACGATGCATCGTCCCATAACCAGGAACGGCCTCAAGGCTGGCGGCCGGCGACGTATTACCCCGATCCGGCGATCAGCGCACTCGATCCCCGGTTCGAAAAATACTGGCTGAAGCTCTCGGCGGTGGAACGGCTGACCACCGGCCTGCGCTGGGCCGAGGGACCGGTCTGGGTCGGCGATGGACGCTATCTGTTGTGCAGCGACATCCCCAACCAGCGCATCGTCAAATGGGAAGAGGAGACCGGTGCGGTCTCGGTGTTCCGCAAGCCCTCCAATTTCGCCAACGGCAACACCAGGGATCGCCAAGGCCGGCTCGTCACCTGCGAGCATGGCGGGCGACGCGTCACCCGCACCGAATATGACGGCAGCATCACCGTGCTGATGGACTCGTTCGGCGGCAAGAAGCTCAACTCGCCGAACGACGTCGTGGTGAAGTCCGACGGCGCGGTCTGGTTCACTGATCCCACCTTCGGCCTGCTCGGCAATTACGAAGGATACAAGGCCGAGCCCGAGATCGAGCCGAACGTCTACAGGTTCGATCCCACGACCGGCAAGGCGACTATCGTTGCCGAAGGCGTGCTGGGGCCGAATGGCCTGTGTTTCTCGCCGGACGAGAAGATTCTTTATGTCGTGGAATCACGCGGCGTGCCGAACCGCAAGATTCTCGCCTATGACGTCTCGCCAGACGGCACGACGATCTCCAACAAGCGCGTCCACATAGATGCGGGTCCGGGCACGCCGGACGGCATGCGCTGTGACATCGACGGCAATCTTTGGTGCGGCTGGGGCATGGGCGATCCCGAGCTCGACGGCGTCGTGGTGTTCGCGCCCGACGGCGTCATGATCGGCCGCATCGCACTGCCCGAACGCTGCGCCAATCTCTGCTTCGGCGGCGTCAAGCGCAACCGCCTGTTCATGGCCGCGAGCCAATCGATCTACGCGTTGTACGTGAATACGCAGGGCGCGGTGGGGGGATAGGCCCTACGCCGGTCGTACAGCGTTCTCCTCGTCATTGCGAGGAGCGCTTGCGACGAAGCAATCCAGACTGTCTCCGCGGAAAGATTTCTGGATTGCTTCGCTTCGCCGCTTCGCTCGCAATGACGAACAAACAAAAACGCCGGAGTGGCTTTCCACTCCGGCGTCATGTTGGTTTCAAACGATAAAGCTTACGCCGCGTTGAAGCCGGCGACGGCCTTCACTTCGAGGAAGTCCTCGAGGCCGTACTTGCCCCATTCGCGGCCGTTGCCGGACTGCTTGTAGCCGCCGAACGGCGCGGTGCGGTCGTTGGGCACGCCTTGGAGGTTGACGTTGCCGGCGCGGATCTGGCGGCCGACCCGCTTGGCGTCCTCGACGGAAGCGCCCGTGACGTAGCCGGCCAGGCCATAGGGCGTGTCGTTGGCGATATGCACGGCCTCGGCTTCGTCCTTGGCGCCGATGATGGTCAGCACCGGTCCGAAGATTTCTTCGCGCGCGATCGTCATGTCAGGGGTGACGTCGGCGAAGATGGTCGGGCGGACATAGAAGCCCTTATTGACGCCCTCGGGCAGGCCCGGGCCGCCGGACACGAGCGTTGCGCCCTCGTCGATGCCCTTCTTGATCAGCCCCTGGATCTTGTCCCACTGGCCGCGGTTGACGACCGGACCGATGGTGGTACCCTCAGCGCGCGGATCGCCCGCCTTGGTCTTGTCGGCGACAGCCTTCGCGATCGCGGCCACTTCCTTCATCTTCGACAGCGGCACGATCATGCGCGAGGGCGCGTTGCAGGACTGGCCGGAGTTGTTGAACATGTGCATCACGCCGCCGGTCACCGCCTTCGTGAGGTCGGCGCCTTCGAGGATGACGTTCGGCGACTTGCCGCCGAGCTCCTGGCTGACGCGCTTCACGGTCGGCGCCGCACGCTTGGCCACATCGATGCCGGCGCGGGTCGAGCCGGTGAACGAGATCATGTCGATATCGGGGTGCTCGCTCATGGCGGCGCCGACCTCGGGGCCGAGACCGTTGACGAGGTTGAACACGCCCTTCGGCACGCCGGCTTCATGGAGGATTTCCGCGAAGATCAGCGCCGAGGTCGGGGTGAACTCCGACGGCTTCAGGATCATGGTGCAGCCGGCGGCGAGCGCGGGCGCGACCTTGCAGGCGATCTGGTTGAGCGGCCAGTTCCAGGGCGTGATCATGCCGACCACGCCGACCGGCTCGCGCAGCACCATGGCGGTGCCGACCGGTTCCTCGAAATGATAGTTCTTGAGCACGTCGAGCGTGGTCATGAGATGGCCGAGGCCGGCGCCGGCCTGGAGCTTTTCGGCCATCGGCAGCGGCGCGCCCATCTCGTCGGAGACGGCAGCGCCGATCTCCTTGAGGCGCCCCTTGTAGATCTCGATGACCTTGGTGAGCAGCGCGACGCGCTCGTCACGGCTGGTCTTGGGAGAATGTCACGAACGCGCGCTTGGCGGCGGCGACGGCCTTGTCGACGTCGGCCTTGGAGCCCAGCGCAATCTCGTACATCGCCTCTTCCGTCGCCGGATTGACGACCGGGGTGGACTTCTTGACGGCGGGATCGACCCAGGCGCCGTCGATGTAGAATTGCATGCGATTGACCATCGTGAACCTCTTCTTGGGTATGGAGGGGGCGTTTCGGCAGGCATCCTTGCACGAAAGCGCCGGCAATTGAACCCGCCATATGCGGGGCCAGCGTTGCGGCGGACGGAGGCTATATGAGCCGATGGCGGAGGGGTGGCAAGGTGGCTGGGACGTAAGAACTTGGGTCCCGGCTCAGCGTCGCGTCATTTCATGCCGCGCCGCGTCCGGGACGCGAAACTGCAGCTCGTCGAAGCGGCTCTCGTGCCCCGCAGCGCAGCGCCCTTCAGCGGTGCGCTGCTGAGCCGGGGCCCATGCGCCGGTCATTCCCACTACACCGCCATCTTCCGATGCAGCACCGGCGCACCGGTGGTGAGGCTTTCGGCCGCATCGATGATGGCATTGGCGTCGATGCCATGGTGGCGGTAGAGGTCGGCAATCGTGCCGGTCTGGCCGAACTGCTCGACGCCGAGCGCCTCGACGCGATGGCCGCGGACGCTACCGAGCCAGCCGAGCGTCGCCGGATGGCCGTCGATCACGGTGACGATGCCGCAGTCGCGCGGCAGCGGCGCGAGCAGTTTTTCGATGTGGCTGAGATGCTGCACGCCTCTCCGATCACGGCGCAATTTCCGTGCGGCGGTCCAACCCGCATGCAGACGATCTGCGGAAGTGATCGCGAGCAGGCCGATGTCGCGCCGGCTCTCGCCGATGAAGCCGGTCGCCTCGATCGCTTCGGGCGCGACCGCGCCGGTATAGGCGATCACGAGTTCGGCATTCGGGCCAGGCTTGCGCAGCCAGTAGGCCCCGTCGGTGATGCCCTGCTCCAGTTCGGGCGTCATGATCCGTTGCGCCTGCTCGATACTGCGCGTCGAGAGCCGCAGATAGATCGAGCCGCCCTCGCCCGGATCGCGCTGCATGTGGTTGAATCCCCAGCCCATGATCACGGCGAGTTCGTCGACGAAGGCCGGCTCGAACGAGGCAAGGCCATCCTGCGCCATGCCGATCAACGGCGTTGCGATCGACTGGTGCGCGCCGCCTTCGGGCGCGAGCGTGACGCCTGATGGGGTCGCCGCCACCATGAAGCGCGCATCCTGGTAACAGGCATAGTTCAGCGCATCGAGACCGCGCTCGATGAAGGGATCGTAGAGCGTGCCGACCGGCAAGAGCCGCTCGCCGTTGATCTGGTGCGACAGGCCGAGCGCCGAGAGCATGATGAACAGGTTCATCTCGGCAATGCCGAGTTCGAGATGCTGGCCTTTCGGCGAAAAGTCCCAATTGAATGTGGAAGGAATTTTCTCGCTGCGGAATAAGTCGGCCTTCTCGCCGCGCGCAAACAGGCCGCGCCTGTTCACCCACGGACCGAGATTCGTCGAGACGGTGACATCAGGCGATGTCGTGACGATGCGCTTGGCAAGCTCGCTGTCGCCGCGCGCGATCTCGTTCAGCACCAGCCCAAAACCCTGCTGGGTCGACGTCTGCGGCGACGGCTTGAAGGCGAGCTGCGCGGGCACCTCGATAGCAGGCGCGGTAAGCCGGCGGCCGTCCTGGTTGAACGGCACGCGCGCGAGGAAGGCATCGAGCTCGGCGGCGTCTTGCGCGAGACCCTCGTATCTGTCCCATTCGTGTCCGGGTCGGATGTTCTGGCTGTCG
The DNA here is from genome assembly GCF_054056555.1 of Bradyrhizobium sp. LM2.9. Taxonomy (NCBI): domain Bacteria; kingdom Pseudomonadati; phylum Pseudomonadota; class Alphaproteobacteria; order Hyphomicrobiales; family Nitrobacteraceae; genus Bradyrhizobium; species Bradyrhizobium sp. LM2.9. Next base: position 616,186 of record NZ_JBSRYJ010000002.1, on the reverse strand, counting down.
CGATATTTCTCCATCTGCGCGACCGTCATCAGGCCGGCGTGGTTGTCCTTGTGGCCCTGGAACGGCAGGCCGACGCCTTTGATGGTGTAGGCGATGAAGCAGACCGGGCGGTCGTGATCGATGGATTCGAACGCCTCCAGCATGCTCGCCATATCGTGGCCACCGAGGTTCGACATCAGCGCCAGCAGCTCGTCGTCGCTGCGCTTGTCGATCAGTTTTGTGATAGGTCCCTGATCGCCGATCTCGTCATGCAGGTGCTTGCGGAAGGCGGTGCCGCCCTGGAAGCACAACGCCGCGTAGAGCGCGTTCGGGCAATTGTCGATCCAGCGCTTCAACGCCTCGCCGCCGGGCTCGGCAAAGGCCTCGCGCATCAGGCGGCCGTATTTCACGATCACCACGTCCCAGCCGAAATTGCGGAACATGGTCTCGAACTTTTCCCAAAGGCCTTCGCGGACGACGGCGTCCAGCGACTGCCTGTTGTAGTCGACCACCCACCAGGTGTTGCGCAGGCCGTGCTTCCAGCCTTCCGCGAGCGCCTCGAAAATGTTGCCCTCGTCCATCTCGGCATCGCCGACCAGCGCGATCATCCGCCCTTCGCGGCGATCCTTCATCCAACCATGCGCCTTGACATAGTCCTGCACCAGCGAGGCGAACAGCGTCTGCGCGACGCCGAGGCCGACCGAGCCGGTCGAGAAAATCGACGTCGTCGACATCCTTGGTGCGCGAGGGATAGGACTGCGCGCCCTTGAAGCCGCGGAAGTTTTCCAGCTTCTCGCGGCTCTGCCGGCCGAACAGATACTGGATGGCGTGGAACACCGGGCTCGCATGCGGCTTCACCGCGACGCGATCCTCAGGGCGCAACACATGGAAATACAGCGCCGACATGATGGTCGCGAGCGAGGCCGACGAGGCCTGATGTCCCCCGACCTTCAGGCCATCCGAGCTGGTGCGGACGTGGTTGGCGTGATGGATGGTCCAGGACGACAGCCACAGCGCCTTGCGGGCCAGCGCGGTCAATGTGTCGAGACGGGCGGTATCAACGGGCATGGCAACGCTCCCGGAAAACAGGTGCCACGATGATACGCCTGCGGGCTGGGCCAAATTTCTCAATTTCTCGCGCGATACCTGCTAATATTGGAACGCCATACCAAAAACTACCTGGAAACCACAGGTTCTATCCCAATGCCTGCGCTAGACGCCATCGATCGAAAAATCCTCGCCCTGCTCCAGAATGACAGCCGGCTGACCATGCAGGAACTCGCCGACAAGGTCGGACTCTCGGTCTCGCCCTGCCATCGCCGGGTCAAGCTGCTGGAGGAGCGCGGCGTCATCTCGCGCTACATCGCGACGGTCGACCAGAAGGCACTGGGGCTGCATGTCAGCGTCTTCATCTCGATCAAGCTGGCGCGGCAGAAGGAGGAGGATCTCAACCGCTTCGCACGCGCAATCTCGAAATGGGACGAGGTGCTGGAGTGCTATCTGATGACCGGCAACCGCGACTATCTGCTGCGCGTGGTCGCGGCCGACCTCGCATCCTATGAGACTTTCCTGAAAACCAAGCTCACCCGGCTCGACGGCATCGCCTCGATCGAGTCCAGCTTTGCGCTCAGCCAGGTGAAATATTCGATCGCGCTGCCGGTGTAAGGCATCACCGCGACGGCTGCACGATGATCTTGGTGTGGACTTCAGGATTGGCGAGGTCGGCGAAGGCTTTCGCAACACCGTCGATGCCGATCTCGGCCGTCACCATCGCAGCCGCATCCACCTGCCCTTCCGCGATCAGGCGCAACGACGCTGCGAATTCGTCCGGCGTGTAGCCGAGCACGTATTGAACGTTGAGCTCCTTCATGATGCCGAGCATCGGCTCGCTCCTGTCGATCTCCATGCAGACGCCGACCACGACAATCCTCGCATCGCGCGGCGCGCCCTCGAACACCTGCTGCAACAGACCGGGCACGCCGACGCATTCGAAGATGATCGCGGGCTTCAGCGCGGGCAGCATGGCCTGCAACGGTGGCCGCGCCGCCTTCTCCGCGTCCGACATCTGCGCGTGCTCGGCCCAGGTCGCATAGGGCTGCGACTTCAGGGGATCGACGACGATGTCGGCGCCGAGCTTGGCCGCGAGCGCGCGTCGCGCCGGCGAATAGTCGGCGGCGACGATCGGATGCAGGCCCCTGATCCTGAGCGCGGCGATCACCCCGCGCTCCCCCCCGCAAGCCCGACCGGCCCGCAGCCGATCACGAGCGGCACCTCGCCGCCTTGGATATTGGCCTTGGCCACGGCGTGAACGCCGACCGCGAGCGGTTCGGTGAGTGCAGCATGCTCCGGCGCGAGACCGTTGGGCACTTCGAGCAGCAGCGCTTCGCTCAGCAGCATCGCCTCGGCATAGCCGCCAACATTCTCGTTGGAATAACCGATGCCCTCGATGCCCTGCAGCGTCACCAGGGCCGGCAGTGAGCACACGCGCGTACCCGACTTGAGCTTGCGCGTGGTGCCGGGCCCGTAATCGACGATTTCGCAGCAGAACTCATGGCCGAACACGACGTCGCGGGTGAGGTCCATTGGCTTGCGCCCGGTCTTCCGCGCCATCTCCACCATGCGGTGCGCGTGTTGGCGTGCGTGAAGGTCTGAGCCGCAGATGCCGCAGGCGAGCGTCTTGACCAGCACTTGCCCGTTGCCCGGCTTCGGCTCAGCCATCCGGTCGACGACGATCTCACCGTTCCTGAAAATCGCAGCGCGCATCCGGCTCCTCCCTTGTTGTTGGAGCCGTTGATAGCACAAAGCGGACGCGCGAACTTGCGTCAGGGATTCGGGGAACGCTCTTCCATTATCAGGAGCTGGGCGCGGCGGATGCGCTCGCGGTGGGCGATGTAGAGGCCGCTGGCGACGATGAAGGCCGCGCCGGTGACGGTCCAGATATCAGGCACTTCTCCGAACAGAAAGAAGCCCAAAATGCTGACCCACAGCAATTGCGTATACGAGAACGGCGCCAGCACCGAGGCATCGCCGTAGCGATAGGCCAGCACGATGATCCACTGGCCGACGGTGGACGCAACACCGATCACGATGCCAAGTCCGATCGCGGTCCAGCTCGGCGTGACCCAGACGAACGGCACCATCAGCGAGAGGATCGCAACGCCCGTCAGCGCCGAATAAGCCATCGTGGTGAGGACGGCTTCGCGGCCGCTTATCATGCGCGTCAGGATCAGCGCGGCGGCCCAACAGAACGCCGAGACGATCGGGAAGAACGCGGCGGCGTGAAACGCGCTGGAGCCCGGACGCAGGATGATCATCACGCCGGTCAGGCCGATCGCGGTGGCGATCCAGCGGCGCATGCCCACCTTCTCGCTCAGGAAGATGATCGAGAGTGCGGTGACGAACAGCGGCGAGACGAAGCCGGTGGCGGAGGCTTCCGCGATCGGCAGGAAGCTCAGGCCGGTGATGAAGAACAGCGAAGAGCCGAGCAGTGCCGCGCCGCGCATCAGTTGCAGGCCGAGGCGCTCGGTGCGCATCGCATGGAACGGCGAGCCCGGCAGCATCACCGGCGTGAACATCAGCGCGAACGTCACGAAGCGGATCCAGGTGATCTCGATCGATGGCAGGCTCGACGACAGATATTTCGCGGTGACATCGGAGCAACCGAGAAAGATCGTCGACAGCAGCACCAGCGCGATACCCTTGAAGGGATGATCGACGCGCGCAGGCGCGCGGGCGCACCTGCTGCTTCTTTTCCGGCATGGGCATGGGAATACTGTCGAGCCTTGCGGCTACGGCGGGCGGCGGTGTCACGGCAGGAACCTAGGAAATGCGAATCGGGAATGATCCTTAAAAACGATAATTGCGCCGCTTTCACAACTTCCGAAAACAGGATGCCGATATGCGCTCACGCCCGCGCGCGTCAATACTCCATTAATAATAGGCTTTTGTGCACTACAGCATGGGCAGGCTGCGCGGCTTTGCACCGCGCGGAAACGCCGCATCGAGCGCAGCAATCTCGTCTTTCGTCAGCACGAGATCACCGGCCGCTGCATTTTCGCCGGCATGTTCCGCAGAGGACGCCTTCGGGATCGCGAACACCGTAGTCTCACGGGTGAGGAAGCTCAGCGCGACCTGGCGCGGCGTCGCGCGACGCGCCTCCGCTATGCCCGCCAACACGGCGCCGCCCTTGCTGTTGCTCGTAGGGAAATCGTCGTGGCCGAACGGCGAATAGGCGACCACAGCGACGCCATGCCGTTCGCACCACGGGATCACCGCGTGCTCGATCGCGCGTTCCTTCAGATGATAGAGCACCTGATTGCAGGCGATCTTGCCTTCGCCGGCAATTTCGAGGATCTCGTCGAGATCGTCGGCGTCGAAATTGGAGACGCCCCAGGATTTGATCTTGCCGGTCTTCACCAGTTCCTCGAACGCGGCGACGGTGTCCTCCAGCGGATACGAGCCACGCCAGTGCAGGAGATAGCAATCGAGCCGATCAGTCTTCAGCCGCTTCAGCGAGCGCTCACAGGCGGTGATGGTTCCGCCGCGCGAAGCGTTGCTTGGCAGCACCTTTGAGACCAGGAACACGTCGTCGCGCCGGCCCGTGATCGCATCGGCAATGACGAGTTCGGCATCACCATACATCTCGGCGGTGTCGATGTGAGTCATGCCGAGATCGAGCCCGCGCTGAAGCGCCGTGATCGCGCGCTTACGATCGCCATGATCGAGATACCAGGGTGCCCTGCCCGATCACGGAGACGGCGGCGCCGGTTTTGCCGAAAGGTTTTGTGTTCATGTCTGCTCCGATACCGCTCTTTCGCTCAGGCAACCGCCGTCATGCTCAAGAGTTCAATCCGCTGATATCAGCGACCAGCACGCTGCCGGTCCCGGACTCCGTGATATAGAGCCGATCTTTCTTTGCGCCACCGATTGCGACGTTGGTGCAATTCGGCCCCGCGCACGATTTGATCCGCGCGATCAATTCGCCGTTCGGCGCGAACACGAAGACATGGCCAAGCGAAGCGTGCCCGACGAACAGGCGGCCCTTGGCATCCATGGTCATGCCGTCGGGGCCGCTGGTGCCGAACAGCGAGCAGAAGCGGCCGACCTTGGACACGCTGCCGTCCTCCATGAACGGCAACCGCCACACCGCGTTGTCGCGCGTCATCGCGACGAACAGCACCGTTTCGGTCGGATCGAGCACCAGGCCATTCGGGCTGATGCCGGTATCGATCAGGCAATCGAGCCGGCCGCTTTGTGTCAGGCGATAGACGCGGCCGCTGGGGTCATGCAGGCCGGTCTGGCCCTGGTCGGTGAAATAGATGTCGCCGTTGGAGGCGAGATGCAGATCGTTGCAGCCGCGAAACGATTCCGAATTGCGTGCAGTCAGGACAGGCTTGATGCGGTCGGCCTTGGCCTCGAACTCCATGATGCCGTGCCTGTAGTCGGCGACCATGATGCGGCCGTCGGCCGCGATCTTCAATCCGTTCGGCCAGCCCTCATATTCGATCGCGACCGACCATTCGCCATCGGGCGCGATGCGGAAGATGCGGCCGAAGGGAATGTCGACGATGTAGAGATTGCCATCCTTGTCGAACGACGGTCCTTCGATGAAGGAGTCCGTCGGCACACCCGGCCGGTTGGCATCGGCCCAATCCGTCCGCTCGCCTTTGCGGCGGAACCTGTCGGGCATTGCGGAGAATAGCTTGGTTTCGATCAGGCGCGGCGGCGTTTCCAGGTACATCATTGTTATTTTTGTCGTTGTTGATGGGAGAGCGCGGCAACATAGGGCACAATCGAGGGCGCGTCGATTGGGCGGAGGGCATGGCGGCGTACCTAGCCATACCGCTCTCGTGTCCCGGACGCGCTGCAACGCCCCCTGCGTTGCTGCGCAGAGCCGGGACCCAGAAAGGCCCACACAAACCTCCGCGCGATGGGCCCCGGCTCTGCAGCGCATCACTTCGTGCTGCGCAGCGTCCGGGGCACGAGACCGTCTCTTGGTCTGGAGAGACCCCTACCCCGCCGCGCCCGCGAGCTTCACTGGCTTCGCCGGCGCGACCTCGGTCGTCGCGATCAGGCGCTTCAGCTCGGGGATGCAGGAGCCGCAATTGGTGCCGGCCTTGAGCTTTGCGCCGATCTCGGCGGCCGTGCGCGCGCCGGCAGCGATGCTGTCGCAGATGGTGCCGCGGCCGATGCCGAAGCAGGCGCAGACGACAGGGCCGGTCGAGGCGGCGCCTTCGCTGGACTTGCCCGATAGCAGCATGCGGCGCTGGTCGTCGGTGACGTGGTCGGCCACGAACAGGCTCTTCACCACCTCCCAGTCCCCGGCGTCATGCGCGGGGCCAACGAACAGGCAGGTTTCGATGCGGTCGCCCGCAAACGACGCCGCGCGATAGACGCCGCCGCCGAAGTCGCGATAGTCGGCGACGTCTTCGCCGGCGACGCTCTCGAGCCAGGCCGGCCAGCGCGACAGATCCGCATTGTCGGCGAAGAGATAGCCGAAGCCGCCGGTAACAGTGACGCGGGTCCACATCACGTTCGGCGGCAGATCGAGCTGCTTGCGCGACAACGCAAAGCCGCGGAAGACGTATTCATAGGGCGCGATCGCGGCCGGCGTTGCCTTCGATTCCGGCTGCCCCGAGAACGGATCGGTGAACGGTGCGACCAGCGCACCGACGCGACCGTGGGAGGCGTTCATCGCGCTCCAGTGGATCGGCGCGAACAGCGTGCCGCGCTGCTGCCGATCGCTGACGACGACCTTCAGGATGCACTGGCCGTAGTCCGTGGTGATGCGGGCATAGCCGTCGTGGACGATGCCGTATTTGCTGGCATCGTCAGGATGGATCTCGACGAACGGCTCCGGCAGATGCGCGCCGAGCCGCTGGCTGAGACCCGTACGCGTCATGGTGTGCCACTGATCGCGAATGCGTCCGGTGTTGAGTCGCAGCGGCCGCGACGGCCCGGTCTCGCCACGCAGCGCCGGCACCTCCGGCGCGACGAAGCGGCCCTTGCCGTCATTGGTGAAGAAGCCACCCTTGGCGAAGAAGCGTTCCCCGGGCGCCTCGCCTTCGCGCGCGGGCCACTGCACCGGCTTCAAGGCGCCAAAGGCCTCGTCCGACAGCGACGTCAGCGCGCCGATGTCGAAATCGCGGCTGCCGTCGTTCTCGAACGTCGAGAGCGCGGCGTGCTCGCGGAAGATATCGGCCGCCGATTTGTAGTTGAAGCTGTCGCCGAAGCCGAGTCGCCTTGCGGTCTCGCTCAGGATCCACCAGTCCGGTCGCGCCTCACCCGGGGCCGGCAGGAACGAGCGCTGGCGCGAGATGCGGCGCTCGGAATTGGTCACGGTGCCCGACTTCTCGCCCCAGGCGAGCGCCGGCAGCAGCACATGCGGGCCGGCATCGACCGTGTCGTTGGAGAGCACGTTCTCGGAAACCACGAACAATTCGAGCTTCTTCAGCGCCTCGCGCACGAAGTCCGCGTCGGGCAGCGACACCGCCGGGTTGGTGCCCATCACCCACAACGCCTTGACCTCGCCGCGGTTGATGGCCTCGAACAGCTGAACCGCCTTCAACCCCTCATGGGTGGCGATGCGCGGCGCCTTCCAGAACCGCCGCACGCGGTCGATATCCGGCGGCGTGAAGTTCATATGCGCGGCGAGCTGGTTGGCGAGGCCGCCGACCTCGCGGCCGCCCATCGCGTTGGGCTGGCCGGTGAGCGAGAACGGCGAAGTGCCGGGCTTGCCGATGCGTCCCGTGGCGAGATGGCAATTCAGGATCGCGTTGACCTTGTCGGTGCCCTGCGCCGACTGGTTGACACCCTGCGAATAGAGCGTGACGACCCGCTCGGTGTCGCGGAACATCTTGAAGAAGGCAGCCACGTCTTGCTCGGTGAGACCGGTGGCAAGCGCGGTCGCCGTGACACTGCCGGCGATGCTGCGCGCACGCGCCAGTGCGTCGTCAAAGCCCGACGTGTTTTGCGCGATGTAGTCCTGATCGAGCGCACCATTATCGGCGAGATGAACGAACAGTCCGGAGAACAGCGCCGTGTCGGTGCCGGGCTTGAGGCCGAGAAACAGATCGACGTCGGTCGCGGTATCGGTGCGGCGCGGATCGATCACGATCATGCGGGCGCCGCGCTCCTGCCTGTTCTTCAGCATGCGCTGGAACAGCACCGGATGGCACCAGGCGGCATTCGAACCGACCAACACCAGCAGATCGGCCTGATCGAGATCCTCGTAGCAGCCGGGCACGGTGTCGGCACCGAAGGCGCGGCGGTGACCGGCGACCGAGGACGACATGCAGAGCCGCGAATTGGTATCGACATTGGCGGTGCCGACAAAGCCCTTCATCAGCTTGTTGGCGACGTAATAGTCCTCGGTCAGCAGCTGGCCGGAGAGATAGAACGCGACCGCGTCGGCGCCGTCGCGCGCGACGATGTGCTGCATGCGGTGGGCGACGTGGTCGAGCGCATCGCTCCAGGCGACGCGTTCCAGCGCGCCCTTGCAGCGGATCATCGGATAGAGCAGCCGGCTTTCCAGCCCGACGGTCTCGCCGAGTGCCGAGCCCTTGGAGCACAGCCGGCCGAAATTGGCGGGGTGGTCAGGATCGCCCGCGATCGCTGCGCCGCCCCCGCCGTCTGGCGTCGCCAGCACGCCGCAGCCGACGCCGCAATAGGGGCAGGTCGTCTTGGTGGCGCGGAGCGTGGGATCGATCGCCGTCATCTCAGGCTGCTTTCGAGGGACGCGCGAGCGGCCGGCCGAACATCATATCCGTGCGGATCGCCGCCACCTTTTCGCTGTTGCGGATCAGTTCGAGATACCAGAGCGCATCGACGGTATCGCCGATCAGCACGGCGCCGGTGAGCCGGCCGTCGGCGATGACGAGCTTCTTGTAGGTGCCGCGCCTGCGATCGGTGAGCACGAGGCTCTCGCTGCCCTCCCCGCCCATGAAGTCGCCGGCTGAGAACACGCTGACGCCTGAAACCTTCAGATTGGTCGAGACCACGCTGCCCTGATAGGCCGCAGACCGGCCGGCGAGATGTCGCGCCAGCACGCGCGCCTGCTCGTAGGCAGGCTCGACGAGGCCGTAACAGGTGCCGCGATGCTCGGCGCATTCGCCGAGCGCGTAGATTTCGGGTGACGCCGTCTGCATCTCGTCGTTGACGACGATGCCGCGGTTGACGGCGATGCCGGCGTCCTTGGCGAGCGCAGTATTGGGCCTGATGCCGGCGGCGAAGATCACGGCATCGGCCTCGATGCGGCTGCCGTCGGCAAGCTCGACCCCTTCGACCTGGCTCTCGCCATGGATGCGGACCGTGGAGGCATTGAGCAGGATGCGAATGCCCTTGCGCTCGACCAGCGTCTTGAGCAGGTCCGCAGCGGGCGCATCGAGCTGGCGCTCCATCAGCCGGTCCATCAGATGCAGCAGCGTCACAGGCGCTCCGGCCTTGGCGAGGCCGTAGGCCGCTTCGAGTCCGAGCAGACCGCCGCCGACCACGACGACGCGCTTCCTGGCGGCAGCGAGCGTCAGCAGCAGGTCGACGTCGCGGGTGTCGCGGAAGGTGTGCACGCCCGCGAGATCGGCGCCCGGCACGTTGAGCCGCAGCGGCGTCGAGCCGATGGCAAGCACGAGCTTGGAATATTCCATGCTCTCTTCGCCTTCGATCTTGAGCTCGCGTCGGCCGGTGTCGATCTCGGTGACGCGATAGCCGTAACGCACCGTGACGCCGCGATTGCGCCACCAATCGGCCGGCCGGAGCTCGATCTCGTGTGAGCCGGTCTCGCCCGCCAGCACGGAGGAAAGCAGAACGCGGTTGTAGGCGAGCCGTGGTTCATCGCCGATAACGGCAACCGCGTAGCGGCCGAGTGCGGTCTTGGCGAGCTCGTCGACCAGACGCGCGGCCGCCATACCGTTACCGACGATGACGAGTGGCTCACTCACAAGGCGTCTCCTATTCGGCGGCCTGCGCCTGGGCGCCATAGGCCTCGGAAATCATGTAGCCGGACAGCACGCCATAGGCGTCGGTCCAGGCGCTGGCGAGTTCGGGCGTCCAGGCTTCGCCGAGCCCCTTCTCCAGGGTCCACAGCAAGGTCGCGCCGACTACGGGATAGTGCTCGGCCTGGGCGCCGTAAGCGACGTGCCGCTTCGCCAGCGCCGAGGCCGCGGGAAGAATCGAGTCCAGGTTCGACAAGCCGCCGACGACGGCGGCGAGCATGCCCATCAGCTTCTTGCGCTGCTCGGTCATGTCCTCGGGAAACATTGCGCGCACGGATGGCGCCACCTCGAACAGGCGATCGTAGAACAGCACCGCGGCCTGCGCGGAAATCGGCGCGACTTTGGCAAAGCTCTGCTGGACGAGGGCGATCTGTTCTGGCGTCATGATGTTCTCCTGCCTGTTGGGTTTGCCTTGGTGCGCGCCGTTGCGAACCAGGTTCATGATCAAACTGTCGGGCAATGCTTCTCCCCGCGTACGGAGAGAAGCGAAATTCGTACCAAGTGTTACACGCGCGCCCCGGCAAGGCTTGACACGCCTTCACCCTGCGGGCTGCGACGCAGATAGAACCACCAGGTCAGCGCGAGGCAGGAGGCGTAGAAACCGAGATAGATCGCGAGCGCGAGCTGCGGTCCTCCCGTCAGCGCGATCGACTTGCCGAAGCCGGTCGGGATCAGATAGCCGCCGACGGCGCCGACCGCGCCGATGAAGCCGACCGCCGCACCGCTCTCGATGCTCGCCGTCTTCAAGGCGACCGCGCGCTCCGCATCGCCCTTGCCGCGCACCCTGAACAGATTCTGCTCGCGGAAGATCGAGGGGATCATGCGGTAGGTCGAACCGTTGCCGATGCCCGTCGTCACGAACAGGACCAGGAACATCGACAGGAAGCCGATAAAGTCCTTCTGCCCGACGAAGTAGAGCACGCCGACCGTGGCGCCTGCCATCACGATGAAATTCCAGAACGTGATGACCGACCCACCGATCTTGTCGGCAAGCCAGCCGCCGAGCGGCCGCGACAGCGAGCCGACCAGCGGCCCCAGGAATGCGATCGCAATCGTGACTTGCGGAAATTGCGTCTTGATCAGCAGCGGAAACGCAGCCGAGTAACCGATGAAGGAGCCGAACGTGCCGATATAGAGATACGCCATGATCCAGGTGTGCTTGCGCTTGACCACCGCGAGCTGGTTCCTGATCGACGACTTGGCCGTGGTCAGGTTGTTCATGAAGAACACCGCACCGAACACCGCGATCGCGATCGGCAGCACCCACATCAGGCCGGCGTTTTGCAGGAAGACACCGTCGACGGGTGTTGCCTGGAACAGGTTGATGACGGCGAGCGTCATCAGGATCGGGGTCAACAGCTGCACGCTGGAGACGCCAATATTGCCGCCGGCCGCATTCAGGCCCAGCGCCCATCCCTTCATCCGGTCGGGAAAGAAGAAGGAGATGTTGGTCATGCTGGACGCGAAATTGCCGCCGCCGAGGCCGGCGGTCGAGGCAATCAGCAGCATCAGCCAGAACGGCGTGTCGGGCTGGCTCACAAAGTAGGCGAGCGAGAGCGTCGGAATGAACAGGATCGCGGCACTGAAGATGGTCCAGTTGCGGCCGCCGAAGGTCGTCACCGCGAAGGTGTAGGGAAAGCGCATCAACGCGCCGATCAGCCCGGGCACTGCGACGAGCTGGAACAGCTGGTCGGTGGTGTAGTGGAAGCCCGCCTGCGGCAGCTTGGTGGTGACGATGCTCCAGATCAGCCAGACCGAGAAGCCGATATGCTCGGCCACGATCGACCAGACCAGGTTGCGTCGCGCGATAGTCTTGCCAGTCGCATTCCAGAACGCCTCATCTTCGGGGCGCCATTCGGAAATCCACGTCGGATCCTTCGTCATTACATTATCCCTTCCAGGCTCACCGCTGCGTCGTTGCAGGCTCTGCCCCCGGCCACGGAGGCGCGCTCCGAGGCTTCACCCCGGTGGCGAGTTGCGATGCTGATTGATGATGTTGAGGGACGGCGTCGTTGGCGTCGCGGTTGGTGTTTCAATTTCCGTGCCAACTGCGCGCATTCCGGAAACGCAGGAAATTCAGAAGCTTGTTCGTATTGCTTCAAATTTTTGCATGACTATTTCGCACGCAAATTTTGCGATTCGCTCAATCCCTGTGCGGCGCACAAGGATTGAGCTTGATGATTCAAAGTTAGGCGCTGCGTTAGCACCTGTTGGTGACGCGTTTACGCGGCTTCGACGAAGCGATGACGCTCATAGAGGAATTCGAGCACGCGCTGCCGGGACTTCAGATAAGCGGCGTTGGTCGCGAGCTCGAGCCGCTTGCGTGGACGCGCCAGCGGCACCTCCAGCACCTCGCCGATGCGCGCGCTCGGCCCGTTCGTCATCATGACGATGCGGTCGGACAACAGCACGGCCTCGTCGACGTCGTGGGTGATCATCAAGATGGTGTTGCCGAGCTTCTGATGCAGCGCCATCACGGAGTCCTGCAAATGCGCGCGGGTCAGCGCGTCGAGCGCGCCGAACGGCTCGTCGAGCAGCAGCACCTTGGGCTCCATCGCAAGCGCGCGGGCAATGCCGACGCGCTGCTTCATGCCGCCGGAGATTTCCGAGGGCCGCTTGTCCTTGGCGTGGGCCATCTGCACGAGGTTGAGATTGTGCATGACCCATGCGTCGCGTTCGGCGCGCTTCTTGGTCTTGGCGAAGACCTTGTCGACGCCGAGCCTGACGTTCTCGTACACCGTCAGCCACGGCAGCAGGCTGTGGTTCTGGAACACCACTGCGCGATCCGGACCCGGCGAGTTCACCTCGCGGTTCTCCAGCAGTACGCCGCCGGTGGTGGCGGTGGTCAATCCTGCGATGATGTTGAGCAGGGTCGACTTGCCGCAACCGGAATGGCCGATGATCGAGACGTATTCGCCCTTCTCGATCGTCAGGTTGATTTCCTTCAACACCTCGGTCGTGGCCGCGCCGCGGGTGAAGACCTTGTCGATGTGGTCGAGCTTCAAATAGGTGGTCATGTGCTTTCCCTTCAGTTCGGCGCGGTGCCGCGGGTGACGATCTTGCCGACGCCCGCGATCAGACGGTCGAGCACGAAGCCGATGATGCCGACATAGAACAGCGCCAGGATGATCTCGCTGATATGCGAGGAATTCCACGCGTCCCAGATGAAGAAGCCGATGCCGACGCCGCCGATCAGCATTTCCGCGGCCACGATCGCGAGCCAGGACAAGCCGATGCCGATGCGAAGCCCCGTGAAGATGTAGGGCGCGGCGGCCGGGATCATGATCTTGGCGAAGAACTCGAGCGGATTGAGCTGCACCACCGCGGCGACGTTGCGGTAGTCCTGCGGGATGTTGCGGACGCCGACCGCGGTGTTGATGATGATCGGCCAGATCGAGGTGATGAAAATGACGAAGATCGCGGAGGGCTGGCCGTCGCGGAACGCCGCGAGCGACAGCGGCAACCAGGCCAGCGGCGGAATCGTGCGCAAGACCTGAAACAACGGATCGAGCCCGCGCATGGCCCAGACCGACTGGCCGACCAGGACGCCGAGCGCAATGCCGGCGATGGCGGAGAGCGAATAGCCGAGCGCGACGCGCTGGAGACTGGCGGAGAGATGCCAGAACAGACCCTTGTCGATGCCGCCGTGGTCGAAGAACGGATCGAGGATCAGTTCCTTGGTGTCCTTGAAGACTTTCGACGGCGGCGGCAGCGCCGAGCCGGCGCGGCGGCAGACCAGCTCCCACACCAGCATCAGCAGTGCGACCACGACGAGCGGCGGGATCACACGCACGGCGGTCTCCCGCGCCATCCGCGCGTAGGTCTCGCCGCGCGGCGGCCGCTTCGGTGTCATCGCGACGACCGGCGCGGCGGTACCCGTCGGGGTCGCGGTCTCAATGTCCATCTTCGTGGCAGGCATGTTCATCGCTATCTCTCCGGCTCAAGGACGATGCGGCCGCCTCACGGCAGCCGCAGGCTCCATCAGACTTCGACGCGCTTGATCGCGAGCGACTTCAGATAGGCGGCCGGATTTTCGGGGTCGAACACCTTGCCGTCGAAGAAGGTTTCCTTGCCGCGCGAGGTGGAGGCCGGGACATCGGCAGTAGCGACGCCCAGCGTCTTGGCCGCATCGCGCCACATGTCCTCGCGGTTGACTTTGGCAATGAGCGCCTTGGTGTCGAAATTCGCCTCGTACTTGCCCCAGCGGATGTCTTCGGTGAGGAACCAGAGATCATGGCTCTGGAACGGATAGGAGGCCTGGTCCTTCCAGAAGCGCATCTGCTGCGGCGAATTGTCGACGATGCGACCGGTGCCGTAGTCGAACTTGCCTTTCATGCGATCGGTGATGTCCTCAACCGGGCAGTTGATCCACTGGCGCTTGGCGCAGATCACAGCGGCTTCCTCTCGGTTCTCAACCTTCTCCGACCATTGCTGGGCTTCCATCACGGCCATCAGCAGCGCCTTCGCCGCCTTCGGGTATTTGTCGACCCAGGCCGCGCGCATGCCGAACGACTTTTCGGGATGCTTGTCCCATAGCTCGCCGGTGGTGATCGCGGTGTAGCCGATCTCCTGGTGGATGAGCTGGAGGTTCCAGGGCTCACAGACGCAGAAGCAGTCCATGGTGCCGACCTTCATATTGGCCACCATCTGAGGCGGCGGCACCACGATGGTCTCGATGTCCTTGTCGGGATCGATCCCGCCGGCAGCGAGCCAGTAGCGGATCCAGAGATCATGGGTGCCGCCGAGGAAAGGTCATCGCGGCCTTCACGGACTTTCCCGAGGTCTTCTTCTTCTCCAGCGCGGTCTTGAAGGGCGCGGTATCGATGCCGACCTTGAGGTCCGCATATTCCTTGGCGACCGAGATGCACTGACCGTTCAGGTTCAGGCGCGCCAGAATGTACATCGGCGTGGGCTGGTTGTTCTGCGTCACCTTGCCGGCCGAGATCAGATACGGCATCGGGGTCAAGATGTGCGCGCCGTCGATGCCATTGCCTTCGGAGCCGAGCACGAGATTGTCACGCGTGGTGCCCCAGGAGGCCTGCTTTTGGACCTCGACATCGGGCATGCCGTATTTGGCGAAGATGCCCTTCTCCTTCGCGACGAACAGCGGGGTCGCGTCGGTGAGGGCGATGAAGCCGAGCTTGGCGCCCCTGACCTCGGGGCCGGCGTCCTGCGCGAAAGCGCCGGCGGGGAAATTCAGCTTGGCAGCGGCGAGGAGTGCGGCGGTCGAGCCGGCAGCCTTCATCAATTGACGGCGGTTCAGGCCGATCGTTTCCGAGGGCCGGCGGGTGCGCTTGGTCATTGGCGGTGTCGTCCTTTGCGTCGTTGCAGAATGATTGCGTCAGTGCACGCGAGCAGCCCGTCCATCCGTGACCCCAAAAAAGGCCCATGCGAACGCGCGACGGGGGAAACCCCCGTCTGGTGGCGTCACAAATCGGATGAGAAGTCTCGCGGGACGGCTTCAATGGCGTCGGCTGGGAACTATTCAAGCTTCGTGCCAAGCCCAAAACAGCGAAAAGCGACGCCAGTTCATAATGTTATGGGCGCTGCGCCAGTCTGTCGCAGGCTTAGTCCGCACGTGAAATTTGCGACCTGCTCAATCCTTGTGCGGCGCACAAATACTATGCAGCGGCTCAAGCATAAGGCCATGGAGTGCATCGAAATCTGAACCTTGGCAATGGTATCTAATTGATATCGCTAACTCTTTTCAAGCTGCAGGCCCCGGCACGCAATTTGCTTCTTCCATCATGTCAACGAAGACTGCGGCTTTGCCGCATGGTTGCAGCCTCTGGCGGCCGCAACGAGGAAGTTCAACTGCTTCGCGGCCCTTCCCGGCTCGGTCGTCGTGACGCGATTCCCAAGGCTTCCGAAACCATTCCAAGCCCTCGTGCGCGGCAGGCAGCCCGCACGGCCAATGACGTTCAATCGCTCTCGCAGGAGGGCGTGATCTCTCTTACAAAGCAAAGGAACCATTGATGTCGTATCTCGCGCCTTCGGAATTCGTCACCAAGATGGTGGATGCGGGCGAGTCCAAGATCTTCATGTCCACCCGGGATACCATCATCCGCGCTTATATGGCCGGCGCCATCCTCACGCTCGGCGCATGGTTCGCCATCACGATCAACGTCAACACCGGCCAGCCGCTGGTCGGCGCGATGCTGTTTCCGGTCGGCTTCATCATGCTGTACCTGCTCGGCTTCGATCTGCTCACCGGCGTGTTCGTGCTCTCACCGCTCGCCCTGATCGACAAGCGTCCCGGCGTCACGCTTGGCGGCGTGCTGCGCAACTGGGGCCTCGTCTTCGTCGGCAACTTCGGCGGCGCCCTCACCGTCGCCTTCATGATGGCCTTCGTGACGACGTTCGGTTTCACGCAAGAGCCCGACAAGGTCGGCGCGGCCATCGGAAATATCGGCGAAGGCCGAACGCTCGGCTACGCCGCGCATGGTGCCGCCGGCATGGCGACCCTGTTCATGCGCGGCATGCTCTGCAACTGGATGGTCTCGACCGGCGTCGTCGGCGCCATGATCTCGACCTCGGTCCCCGGCAAGGTCATCGCGATGTGGATGCCCATCATGCTGTTCTTCTACATGGTGTTCGAGCATTCCGTCGTGAACATGTTCCTGTTTCCTTCGGGCCTGATGCTGCACGCGAAGTTCTCGATCATGGACTATCTGATCTGGAACGAGATCCCGACCGTGCTCGGCAATCTCGTCGGCGGCCTCGCCTTCACCGGCATGACCCTCTACACCACGCACGTCATGACCAAACCGAAGCGGCAGGCCGGCAAGGCCGCGCCGACCCGCGTTGCGGCCTGATCGAAAACGTCTCGACAGGGGAGCCTCGTCCGACCAGGGTGAGGCTCCCCTTTGCCGGTGATGACAATGACCCGCGGACTTCAGATCTCGGTCGGCCAGCATTCCGACAAGGGTCGCAAGCCCATCAACCAGGATTTTCACGGCGTCCTCGTTCCGGACGAGCCGATGCTCAGCCTGAAGGGCATTGCGGCCGTCCTCGCCGACGGCATCTCCAGCAGCACGGTGAGCCAGATCGCCAGCGAGTCGGCGGTCAAGAGCTTCCTGATGGACTATTACTGCACGTCGGAATCCTGGACGGTGAAGACCTCCGCCCGCCGCGTGCTGGATGCCACCAATTCCTGGCTGCACGCGCAGACGCGCAAGAGCCAATATGCCTATGACCGCGACAAGGGCTATGTCTGCACCCTGAGCGCCATGGTCATCAAGGCGACCACCGCTCACATCTTCCACGTTGGCGACTGTCGCGTCTATCGCGTCGCCGGCAAGGCGCTCGAGCAGCTGACCGACGATCACCGGATCATCGTGTCGTCGGAGCAAACCTATCTCGGCCGCGCGCTCGGCATCAATCCGCAGCTCGAGATCGACTACCAGAGTTTCGAAATCGAGACTGGCGACACTTTCCTGCTGGCGACCGACGGCGCCTATGAATTCGTCGACGCGCGTTTCATCACGAGCGCGCTCAGCGAGCATGCAGCCGGGCTCGACGAGGCGGCGAAAGCGATCGTCGAGGAAGCCTACCGGCGCGGCAGCGACGACAACATCACGGTCCAGATCCTCCGCATCGATGCGGTGCCGCACCGCGAGCCAGCCGGCATCTTCAACCAGACCTCCCAACTGCCGCTTCCCCCGCTGCCGGAGCCACGGGCAATCTTCGACGGCTACAGGATCGTCCGCGAAATCCACGGCAGCAGCCGCAGTCACATCTACCTTGCCGTCGACGCAGTAACCGAAGAGCCGGTCGCGCTGAAGCTTCCGTCGATCGATTTGCGCGACAATGCCGCCTATTTGAAGCGCTTCCTGATGGAGGAGTGGATCGCGCGCCGGATCGACAGCCCGCACGTGCTGAAGCCGCTGTCGCAGTCGAAACGGCGCAGCTATCTGTACGTTGCCACCGAATTCGTCGAAGGTCAGACCTTGCGGCAATGGATGACGGACAATCCACGCCCCGATCTCGAAACCGTCCGCGGACTGGTCGAGCAAATCGCCGCGGGCCTGCGCGCCTTCCACCGCATGGAAATGCTGCATCAGGACCTCAGGCCCGACAACATCCTGATCGACAAGACCGGGACCGCGAAGATCATCGACTTTGGATCAGTCAGGGTGGCAGGCGTCGCGGAGGCCGCGCCGCAGGACGAGGCCGACGAAATTCTGGGAACGGTCCAGTACACGGCGCCGGAATATTTTCTTGGGCAAGGCGGCTCGCCGCGCTCCGACATGTTTTCGCTGGCCGTGATCTGCTACCAGATGCTGACGGGAAAGCTTCCCTATGGCACCCAAATCGCCAGTATCCGGCGCAAGGCGGACGTGCGGAGGCTCAAATATCGCCCGGCCAACGACGACAGCAACGTGCCTGCTTGGGTCGACGGCGCGCTCAGACGTGCGCTCCATCCGGATCCCTACAAGCGGCACGAGGATCTGTCCGAATTCGTCTTCGAGCTTCGCTCGCCCAATCCGGCCTATCTCGACACGCGGATCACGCCCTTGCTGGAGCGCAGCCCGCTGATGTTCTGGAAATTGACCACGGCGGCGCTCGCCTGCGTCGTCGTGGTCCTGCTTGCGATGTTGCACGCGCGCTGATCAAGGGTGTAGCCACGCACGTTGTCGCGATGAGACGCGCCCGTGCCGTCAGGCAAAGGCCGCGATCTCGGAGACAAGGTCGCGATAGGAGCGCAGGGGACGCCCCAACAGCGCGGTCAGCCGCTCGACGTCGCCAGCCTCTGGGACCATTCCCTCGGTGAGGAAACGCTCGCTCATCAGCCGCATGTCGTAGGCCATCCAGCTCGGCATGAACTGCCGGAGATTCTTCTCGAAGCCGGCGGTATCGTCACCGGGATAGGCGATCGTGCGACCCAGCACCTCCGACCAGACGGCGGCGGCTTTCGCGCCGGTCAGCGTTTCGGGACCGACCAGATTGATGCGGTCGAGCGCAAGCGGCGCTGCGGCTCGCTCACGACGGATGAGCTCAACGGCCGCGATCTCGCCGATGTCGCGCGCATCGATCATGGCGAGCCCCCTGCTCCCGATCGGCATCGGATAGATGCCGTATCCGGTCACCACGTCCTTGATCGTGAGATCGTTGTTCATGAAGTAAGCGGGGCGCAGGATGGTGGCGTTGAAGCCCATCTGCTCGATCATCCGCTCGACGCCGAACTTGCCGGCAAAGTGCGGGACGTTCACGTAGCGATCGCTGTGGATCACCGAGAGGTAGACCACGCGCTCGACGCCGGCCTCGCGGGCCACGTTGAGTGCGATCAGCGCCTGCGTGAATTCATCGGCGACCACAGCGTTGAGCAAGAACAGGGTCGAGACGCCATTGAACGCGCTGCGCAGCGAGTCGACGTCGAGCAGGTCGCCCTGCACGACTGTGACGCCCGCCGGCAAGTTTGCCTTTGCGGGATCGCGAGCGAGCGCGCGGACATCGGCGCCGCGCTTGACGAGCTGTTCGACGACATTGCGGCCGATGGTGCCGGTTGCGCCGGTAACGAGGATGGTCATGGGGATCACTCCGGGTTGGGTCAGAAGACACAGGGGAAATTAGTGATCCACATTCAAACCGATATACGATATATCTAGACAGACCGTCTCACTGGTGGAACGATGGACCTGCTCGCACTCGCCGATTTCAATCTCGTCGCCCGGCACGGCGGGTTCGGACGCGCCGCACGGGCCGCCGGGCGCCCGAAAGCCACCCTCTCCCGCCGGGTCGCGGAGCTGGAAGCCGCGCTCGGCCTGCGCCTGTTCGAGCGCGGCGCGCGCGCCGTGAAACTCACCCAGGAAGGACGCGCCCTTTACGAGCGGACGGGGGCATTGCTCACCGAGCTAGACGAGACGGCGGCAGCGATCGCTTCGGGCGGGGACAGCCCGCGAGGCAGGATGCGGATCAGCGCGCCTTTGCTGTTCTCGCAAACTGCAATGGGAAACCTCGCGGCCGGGTTCGCGCTCAGATACCCGGAGGTCCGTCTCGAGGTCACGACGGAAGATCGCTCCGTCGACATGGTGGAGGAAGGGTATGACCTCGTCATTCGGGTCAATCCCGATCCAGATGACAGCCTTGTCGGACGAATCTTTCTGCGCGATCGGCTGGTGGTCGTGGCGAGCCCGGACCTGAAACGACCGAGGGACGGCATCGCTGTGCCGGCTGTCATGCGCGGACCGGGCGACCAGCTGACAACCTGGGAAGTGACGGTGCCAAGCGGAAGATCGCGCATCGCGGTTGATCCAGTCCTTCGGCTGTCATCGCTCGTCATGGTCCGCGATGCAGTCCGGGCGGGCGTCGGCGCCGCACGCCTTCCGGTGTCACTGGTCAGTCACGATCTGGCTGGCGGCACGCTGGTGCATTGGGGCGACATCGACGGACCAGAGATCGCGTTGTGGACGCTCTATCCATCGCGTCGGCTCCTAAGCGCGCGCGTATCCGCCTTCCTCGACTTTATGAAGGAAGCCTTCCCCATGGGGACGCCTGACGAGCTGGCGGCCTTTATCGGGAGATGAGGGGGCGGGCGCGCGCGGCTCGCGCCTGACCGTCAGGCCGGCTCCTCCGCCTTCGTCCCCAGCGGCTTCGGCGCCATGCCGCCGCCCGGCTTGAGGTGGAATTCGTAGCTCATCAAGTGCCACTGCCCGCTTGCCTTGGTGCCGTCGGGCATCGCCGGATCGTTGCGCGGCTCGACTTTGGCGACGAGATCGTCCTTGACCCCGAACACCACGTCGGAATCCAGATATTTGTCGCCGTCCATGAAGACATGGGTGATCAGCGGCTCGTAGCCTTTCGCATTGACCAGGAAGTGCACGTGCGCGGGCCGCATCGGATGACGCTTGGTCTGCACGATCATCTCGCCGACCGGGCCATCGGTCGGGATCGGGTAGCTGCACGGCAAGATGGTGCGGAAGAAGAAGCGGCCGTCGCCATCCGTGATGAAGCGGGCCCGCGCGGAGGCGCCGACCTCGTCATAGTTCGGCTTCTGTGAGTCGTAGAAGCCGTCATCATCGGCATGCCAGACGTCGACGGGGACATTCGCGAGCGGCTTGCCATTGAGATCGGTGACGCGGCTCTGCACGAACATCCGTTCGCCGGTTTGATTGTTCGGAGAGATGTCGGTGCCGTGCGCCGTCACCTTGTGCTCGCCGACATAGAACGGCCCGAGCACTGTGGTCTGGGTGGCGCCCTCGCGCTCGCGGTGGTTGACTGCGTCGACCAGCATGGAGACGCCGAGCACGTCGGACAGGAGGATGAATTCCTGGCGGGTATCCGTGCATTTCTGGCCGGTGCGGGTCAGGAAATCGATGGCGTATTCCCATTCCTCGAAGGTGAGGCCGGTCTTGCTCACGTAATCGTGCAGCGACTTCACCAGTTCCTGGAGCAGGAATTTCGCGCGCGGGTCGGGTGTCTGGTCAAAGCTCCGGACGACGGCTTCGGTGAGTTCAGTCTCGTTGAACTGGGTCATGGTGCGTTTGCCTGCGATTTTCTCGTGGGCCCATGGGGATCTTTGCGGCTCCCTGGAGGCGTTGCAAGGTCGAGACTACACCAGTCGGCCGGGCGGCGTTAGGTGCAACGCGCTTGGAATGGGGCTGCCATTTCGGCTATCAACCTTCCGAGAAAAGCTGCCCGGAGGAACTGATGCTCGCCCCTACCCCCGCCTCGCCCGAATCCGTCGGTATGTCCAAGGTCGCGCTCGACCGCGTCGATGCGCATCTGAAGAGCCGCTACATCGATGCCGGCCGCTTCCCGGGCACCCATCTCCTGGTCTATCGGCGCGGCAAGGTTGCGCATAGTTCGGTTCAGGGTTTTGCCGACGTCGAGCGCAAGCTGCCGGTCAAGGACGACACCATCTACCGCATCTATTCCATGACCAAGCCGCTCACCAGCGTCGCCTTCATGATGCTGGTTGAGCAGGGCCTCGTTGCGATCGACGAGCCCGTCGCCAAGTACATTCCGGAGTGGAAGGATCTCGGCGTGTTCGTCGCCGGCAACGCGCCCGCCTTCCTGACCCGGCCGCCGTCGCGGCCGATGCTGATCGTCGACCTCCTGCGCCACACCGCCGGCCTCACCTACGGCTTCCAGCAGCGCTCCAACGTGGACGCCGCCTACCGCACTGAAAAGATCGGCGAGGTCGAGAAATCAGGCACGCTCCAGACCATGATCGAGAGCCTCGCTAAAATCCCGCTGGAGTTCTCGCCGGGCGAGGCCTGGAACTACTCGGTCGCGACCGACGTGCTCGGCTACCTCGTCGGCAAGATCTCCGGGATTCCCTTCGAGCAGTTCCTGAAACAACGCATCCTCGATCCACTCGGCATGACCGACACTGATTTCCACGTGCCGGCTTCCAAGGCCCACCGGTTCGCCGCCTGTTACTCGGCCGACCCGGGTGGCGGCATGACCTTTCATGCCGGTCAGCGGCGCGAGGGCCTGACGCTCCAGGACGATCCGGCGACGAGCTCGTTCCTCGTCCCGCCCTCCTTCATCTCCGGCGGCGGCGGCCTCTGCTCGACAGTTGCCGACTATCTCACCTTCTGCTGCGCGCTGCTCAATGGCGGCGAGCTCGGCGGCGTCAGGCTGATCGGGCCGAAGACGCTGGCGTTGATGACGAGCAATCACATTCCGGGCGGCCGTTCGCTGCCCGAAGTGTCGCGCTCCCTGTTCTCCGAAGCTGCCTATAACGGCATCGGCTTCGGCCTCGGCTTCGCCGTGACCATGCGGCCGGCCGAGACGCTGATCGCCGGCAGCCCCGGCGAGTACAATTGGGGCGGCGCGGCCACCACCTCGTTCTGGATCGACCCGTCCGAGGAGCTGATTGCGATCTTCATGACGCAAGTGCTGCCGTCGAGCGCCTATCCGCTCCGGCGCGAGCTGCGCAGCATGGTCTACGCCGCGATCACCGAGAGCAATCTCTAGGCCAACAGGGATCACGCCCCGCTCATTTCAACATCTCCGGCACGATCAGACGCGGCAGGAACAGCGACACGCTTGGCCAGACGATGACTGCCGCCAGGACGAGCAGCATCGGAATCAGCATGATCACCGTGTCCTTCAGCGCATAACGCAGCCGCACGCCGGCGATCGAACAGGCGATCATCAGACATAAACCATAGGGTGGCGTCACCAGCCCGAAGGCGAGCGATATAATGGAAATAATCGCGAACTGGACCGGATGGAGGTCTACGGACCTGGCGAGCGGCTCCAGCACAGTACCGACGATGATGATCGCCGGAATGGCGTCGAGAAAACAGCCCACCACCAGAAAGCAGAACGCGATGAAGAAGCCGGCCCCGATCGCACCCATGCCCCAGGTCGAGACGTTGGCCAGCAGTTCCTGCGGGATCCTGTAATAAGCCAACAGCCAGCCGAACGCGCTCGCGGTGCCCACGCAGAAGAGCGCGACGCCGGCCAGGCGCCCGGTGTCGAGCAACGCCCTGTAGAGTTCGCGCGCGCCGGTTTCACGGTAAAAGAATGTCGACAGCGCTACGGAATAAAGCACCGCGACGCAGGCGGATTCGGTCGCGGTGAACCACCCCAGCAGGATGCCGCCGACAATGATGAACGGCGTCATCAGCGCCGGTATCGAGCGCCAGATGGCGCAGCACATCTCCCTCCAGGTGTCCTTCGGATAAGTCGGATAGCCGCGGCGCACGGCATAGACATGCACTGTCGCCATCTGCGCGCCGGCGATCAGCAATCCCGGCACGATCCCCGCCAGGTACATCGCGGCGATCGAGGTTGAGATCAGCCCGCCCCACACGATCATCAGGATCGAGGGCGGGATGATGACGGCGAGCACGGCCGAGACCGCGGTGATGGCGATGGAGAACGAGAGGTCGTAACCCTCCTTGGTCTGGGCATCGATGAAGATCTTGGACTGGCTCGCCGCGTCCGCGGTGGAGGAGCCGGAGATGCCGGCAAAGAACACCGACAGCACGACGTTGATCTGCGCCAGCGACCCCGGCCAGTGTCCGACCATCGAGCGCGACAGCGCGACCAGCCGGTCGGTGATGCCGCCGATGCTCATCAGATTGGCGGTGAGCAGGAAGAACGGCACCGCCAGCAGGATGAACGAATTGTAGGCGTTGAAGGTTTCCTGCGCGAGCGTCATCAGCGACAGATGCGGCTCGATCAGCAGGATCGGCACGCAGGCAAGCCCAAGCGCGAAGGCGACCGGCACGCGTATGATGAGCAGGCCAACGAAAGCACCGAACAGGATCATTGCGGCCTGTCCGGCAGAAAGAACATTGCCGCTCATCGATTTGCCCCAACCAGAATCCGCATCTCGTCGACAATCTGTTCACCGGCGAACACGATCCAGGTCACGCCGGCAATCGGCCAGGCGACGTGGATCAGCCAAAGCGGCAGATCGGCCAGCTCCGAAGTTCTGTTCCAGGCAAAGCGGGTGAACTCGATGCCGGCGGATACGAACACCAGCGCCAGCGCCAGCACGCCGAGCCGCGCGAGAATCCGCACCATGGCTTCGCTTCGGCGTGACAGATCAGGCCAGACATCGACTTCAAAATGCTGCGACTCTCTTATGCCGACCATGGCGCCGATCATGATCGTCCAGATGAACATGAACCGCGCCATCTCCTCAGTCCAGATGTAGGACGGAATCAAAGGCGTGTAGCGCGAGATGATCTGCAACGTGACCGGAATGACCAGAATGCCGACCGAGGCGGCGAGCAGGATTTCCAGCAATTTTGCATAGGCCGCCGTCGCTCGGCGCCATAGACGACGGGTTCGGTGGCATCGATATTTCAGTCATCAAGACTCCGGGGATCACAATCACGCAACGGGGCAAGTCGTCTGGCTTGCCCCGACGTCCTGTCGCGTGGGCGGCGACAGTTCTCAGACGACGTTGATCTTCTCGAAAATGCCTTCCGCGCCGATTTCCTTGGCGTAGGTGGCCATCACGGGGTCGGCGAGCTTCTTCATGGCGTCCCGCTCTTCGAAGGGAACGCGCTTGAGCTTGCCTGCCTTCTCCAGCGCGTCGAGCTTGACGACCTCTTCGCTCGACTCCACCTGACGGCCGTAATCGCCGGCCTCCTTGCCGGCCTTCATGATCGCGTCCTGCAAGTCCTTGGGCAAGGTCTTCAGCGTCTTTACCGAGAAGCAGATCGGCCGGATCGACACGGCGTGCTGGGTCAGGTTGAGATGCGGGGCCACTTCGTAGAACTTCATCGCCTCGACGCCGGCCGCTTCGTTCTCGCCGGCCGATATCACGCCGTTCTGGATCGCGTTGTAGATTTCGTTATAGGCGATCACCGTCGGGCTCATGCCCACGGCCGCAAAGGTCTTCGACCAGATCGGCGCGCCTTGTACGCGCACCTTCAGGCTCTTGAGGTCGGCGAGAGTCTTGAGCGGCTTGTTGGCGAAAATGTTGCGGATGCCACCGCCGGAATAACCGATCAGAACGACCTCGGCCTTGGCCGCGACTTCGTCGGCGATCGGCGCCAGGATATTGGCTTCGACGACCTTGTTCATGTGCTCGATGCCCTTGAACACGAAGGGCGCGTCGATGAACGGGGCCGCCTTGGCGAAGGTCGACATGTGAGCCGGCGAGACGATGCCGTAATCGACGGCTTTGCCCTGCGACATGTACTCGAAATACTGTTTTTCGAGACCGAGCGAGGAATTCCTGTGCAGCGTGAAGTTGACGGGCTTGCCGTAGTACTTCTTGACCAGCTCTTCGAACCGGAGCAGTGCCCGGTTGAAGGCGTGGTCGTCGTTGAACTGGACCGCGCCGTTCAGCGTGATCGGCGACTGTGCCCTGATGATCGACGGCATGCCCATCGCAGCCGCCGCAGTGGTCGCGCCGAGCCCAGCGAGAAATGATCTTCGCTTCATCGTCTCCCCTCCCTTTGATACTCCGGCCCTGTCGCCGGGCCGTGAGCGCAGCCGGTATACGGCTTGCGAGAGGGAAGCGTATGGAAAACGTCGGCGGGACGGAAGTCATTTCGCGTGCGCGGGAGGTCCTCTTCGTCGCAGGGCCACCCCTTGCGCGAGCTGTTGCACTGCAACTTGCGCTCCTGCCGACGTGTGGCGGGCTGAGGGGAGCCCTTCTCCTTCTCGTATCAGACAGACGGCTTGCGGACCTGTGCGCACCAGCACGGCCGGCACGGCCCACAGAATCAGAACGGGCATTGTGTCATCCTCCTCAGTTGGACGTGCAGACCTTGACGGTCTTCATGCCGCTTTCAGCCTCGGTGCGCGACTTGTAGATGGTGCCCGACGGGCTGACGACGGTCATCGACGTGTCCGTCGGCTTCTTGTCGACGATGGTGCACTTCTTGGTCTTGACGTCCTGCACGACGTAGAACTCGTTGGCCGCGAACGCCGGCAGGGAGAATGCGGCAATCATCAATGCCGCAGTCGCAAGCTTCGTGTTCATGATCTTCCTCCTCCAGCTGCCGGGCATTTCGGTCCGGTCGATCCGAACAACGGGAAAAAATGGCACTTTGTTCCTGACTTCGGGGAACGGTGCCTGCGGTGGAATGTTGGTGCGGCGCTTGGTCTTACGTGGAGGACAATATGAAGAAGCTGTTTTTGCTATCCGCCGCGGCCATCCTGATGACGACCGGCGCTTTCGCGCAATCCGCCGTGGTGACCACCGGAACCGGGCACGCGACAGCGGTTCAGATCGAGCCGCAATACCGAACCAGGATCCAATCCTACGTCACCGAGCACCGCGTTCGCCCGGTTACGACGAAGGAAAAAATCATTGTCGGCGCGACGGTGCCGAGCGAGGTCGAGCTCGAGCCGGTTCCGACGGATTGGGGTCCCTCCCTCACCAAGTATCGCTATGTCTATACCGGCGATCGCGTGATGCTGGTGGATCCCGCTTCGCGCACGGTCGTTCAGGAAATCGACTGATCAAGGCGTGACGCAAGGCGGCCGCCTACGCCATGTGTCTGCTGCTGACCGCGATCAACATGAGCTGATGCGCAGGCGTCCCCGGCTGCGCTGCAATAACTCATCTTTCAACGGCCCGCCGAACGCGAAAATCGTGGCGCAGCGCAAGTCCCACCCGTATGGTCCCCCCAAAATCATAATCCGGCGCCGCTGCGCCGGAACCGGGACGCCCGCGTTTTGTCAAAGCTCACCCTGCCGGTCCGGCTCGCTCTTCTGGTCACGGGAACGATGTTGCCGCTGATCATCTTTGCGGTCGGTATTGCCGTCTACAATTACAAGCAGGACCGGAACGACGCGACCCGCCGCGTGCTGGAGAACGTACGCAGCATGCGCCTCGTGCTGGACTCCGAGGTGCAGCGGATGACCGGCGGCTTGCAGGTCCTTGCGCTGACGAATTCGCTGCGCAACGACGACTTCCAGAACTTCCGCCGCATCGCGCTCGGCTTCGTCGACCAATACGGCAAGGGCGGCCTCGTGCTGATCTCCGATCGCAACGGCCGGCTGCTGTTCTCCTCGGCAACGGAGGACACTGCAAGCCTGCCGCCACGCGGTCATATCGAGATCATCGAGAAGGTATTTGCGACCAGGTCGCGGCAATATTCCGACCTGTTCACCGGCGCGATCAATGGGCGACAGGTGCTCACCGTCGAGGTCCCAGTGTTTCGCAACGGCGAGGTGATCTACGACCTCTGTTTCAGCCCGCCGATCAGCATCTTCCAGGATCTGGTGGAGAAGCAGCAGCCCGACAAGCTTTGGACGGTGTCGCTGCTCGACAACAAGGGGATCGTATTCGCGCGCGCGCCGAACCCCAGCGAAACCGTCGGCAAGCGCGCTTCGCCCTCGCTCTACGCCGAGATGTTCCGCAGCAGCGAGGCATCGCTTCCGGCAGTGTCGCTCGACGGCGTCGCCCTGGCCGGAGCCTACACGCGGTCGCAGCTGACCGGATGGACGGTCGCCGCCGGCGTCGCCGAGAGCTCGCTGATCGCTCCGCTCTGGCGCAACATCGCGATCACCAGCCTGATCGGCGGCATCCTGCTGCTGACCGGCCTGACCTTTGCGGTCAGGATGGCGACCACGATCGCGCGCGGCGAGATGCTGCACGATCTTCTGATCGATGAGCTTAACCACCGCGTCAAGAACACGCTGGCCTTGATGCAGGCGATCGCGGTGCAGACATTCCGAAGTTCAAGCCGGGACGAGCGGACGAAGTTCGAGGGCCGGCTTGGCGCGCTGGCCGAAGCGCATAATTTGCTGAGCCAGGAGAAATGGGCGGGGTCCGAGCTGCGGCACGTGATCGCCCGCGCGCTACAGCCGTTCCTGCTGAACAATCCCGAACGCATCCGCATGGCCGGACCCGCGGTGCCGCTGTCGCCACGGCTCGCCGTGGTGCTGTCGATGATCGTGCACGAGATCGCCACCAATGCCGCAAAGTACGGCGCGCTATCCAACGAGACCGGCCGGGTGACGCTGGAATGGGAAGTCATCGCCGATGCGCCGAAGCCGCGGCTGCGCCTGATCTGGACCGAGATCGGCGGACCGCCGGTGACGGCGCCGGTGCAGCGCGGCTTCGGCTCGCGCCTGATCGAGCGCAGTGCGCGCGACCAGCTCGGCGGCGAGGCGACCATCGACTTCCTGCCGCGCGGTGTCGTCTGCACGGTGATTTGCACGCTGGACGAAACGCGGTGAACGGGAGACAGCGCCGATGAAAATCACCAATGTGCGCACGCACATTCTCGAGGCAAAGCTCTCGCAGCCCTTCGCTTACTCGCGCGCCTGGTACGACACGCGTACCGCGATGCTGGTCGAGATCGAGACCGATGACGGACTTGTCGGCTGGGGTGAATGCTACGGCCCGGCACGGATCACGGCGGCGGTGGTTCAGAATGTCGCGCCGTGGCTGATCGGCGAGGATCCGCTGCGGACCGACGTGCTATGGCAGACTGTGTACGCTCGCTTGCGCGATCACGGCCAGAAGGGGGTCGTGATTCAGGGGTTGAGCGGCATCGACATCGCGTTATGGGACATCAAGGGCAAGCATTTTGGCGTGCCCGCGCACCAGCTTCTCGGCGGCGCCGCGCGCAAGGAGGTGCCGGCCTATGCGACCGGCCTGTACCGGTGCAAATCGGGCGATCCGCGCAAATATTTGCCGGAAGAAGCGGCCGGCTATGCCGCCGAGGGATTCCGCGCCGTGAAGCTGAAGGTCGGCTTCGGGATCGCGGAGGATACCGCGGTCACCTGCGCGGTGCGCGAGGCGATCGGTCCTGATGTTGCGCTGATGGTCGATGCGAACCACGCCTATGACGCGGTCGCTGCGATCCGGCTCGGCCGCATGATCGAGCGCTATGATATCGGATGGTTCGAGGAGCCGGTGCCGCCCGAGGACGTCGCGGGCTATCGCGCGGTGAAATCCGCACTTACCATTCCGATCGCCGGCGGCGAGTGCGAATTCACGCGCTTCGGTTTTCGCGACCTGTTCGCCGCCCATGCGCTCGATATCGCCCAACCCGACACCTGCGCGGCCGGCGGCCTCACCGAATGCAAGAAGATCGCCGACATGAGCGAGGCCTTCGGCATCCGCTACAATCCGCATGTCTGGGGCACCGGCATCGCGATCGCCGCCTCGCTTCAGCTCCTCGCCGTGCTGCCCTCGCACACGCCGACTTCGCTGTCACCGCTCGAGCCGATGCTCGAATTCGACCGGACCGAACATCCGATCCGGCAGGCGATTTTGAAAGAGCCGATCGAGCACGAGAAAGGCATCGTGCGTGTCCCGGACGGCCCGGGCCTTGGGATCGAGATCGATCGCAAGGCGCTTGCGCACTTTGCAGCGAATTAAGCGCGTATTGAAATCGCCGCGCTCGATGCGGAAATGGGACATGACTACGCGTTCCCTTTCGCCAAAGTAGACACGCGACTGCATCGCCGTTCCATTGAGGGCCGCGAGTGCGCCAAACCGTCGCATCCCGAGGAGAGCACTTGCGCTGGGTGATGCGTTCCAGGCGCAGCCGCGGAACAGAGCGGGGTATTGATCTTCGATCAGCGCGACCAGTCATGAGGCGGCCGTCATCGGCGCGCGCAGGTTCATCGAGATGAACGCTCGTTTATCTTCATGATTCCTGTCGCTCGCGGGCTCGCGCTTGCAACTTTTGCCTTTCGTTGATGTTGGGCCGACATCGAAACACTAACGAAGGAGCCCACGCAGATGACAAAGACTGCGCTTGTTCTGGCAACCGTCGGCGCCCTCGGCGCGAGCGCCGTAGCAGCGCCGACGCCGGCGGAAGCCCGCTGGGGCGGCGGTTTCGGTCCGGCGCTGGCGGGCGGATTGATCGCAGGTGCCGTGTTCGGTGGCCTCGCCTCGTCGGCCTACGCCTATGGCCCTGGCTATGGCTACTACGGATACCCTGGCTATTATGGTGGCTACGCACCGGCATATTACGGCGGCTACGCACCATATCGCTGGGGCGGCTACACCACGACCTACTACGGAAGCGGGTACGCTCCGGCCTATTACGGCTACCGGTATCGCCGAGTCGTGCGCCCAGCCTATGCGTACTATGGCGGACCGTTCCCACGGCGGCACTTCTATCACCATCGCTGGTATCATCACTGGTGACGTGAGGGCCGCAGCAAGGCCAGCGTGGAGCGCCGGGCCATCGAGACCGGAGGTCGACGCCTTCCGCTCGATCTGAAGGGTCCAACGCGCGCGATCGCGACGGATCATCCAGCTGGCGTTCGAATGTACACGCGTCGGGAAATGCGGCGAAGCAAACCAAGGAGGTTCAGATGAACACGAGGAAGAACAAGCTCCTGCTGACAACAGCAGTGCTGTTCGCCGGCGTCAGCCTGGCGTCGGCGCAAGGGATACGCGAAGGTACCGGCGGCGGAATGAGCGCTGGCGGAGGCGGAAGCGGAACGAGCGCCGGTGGCGCAGCCAGCGAAGGTGCTGCGGAACACGGCCGGTCCGCCGGTTCGATGTCGCAGGGCGCAGGTGGCGCATCCCATGGCGAAGGAATGACGCAGAACCGGGCAGGCGGTCGGGCCGAGGGTCCTTCTGCGGCGCGCGATAGCAGCCGAGCCGGCAACAGCGAGCGGCAGACGGTCGGTCAAGGCGGCGACCGCGACAAAGCACGTGCGTCCCAATCCAAATACGAGAAGCATGGCAGGGACCAGACGGTCGGTCAGAGCGGTAGCGCTGGTGACAATGCGCGTCAGTCGAAGTCCGCTAACGACAAGAGCGGACTGAAGGACCAGACCGTCGGACAGAGCCGTAGCGAGCGCGATAGCACGCGCCAGTCACAAGGCGCGGAACGCAACAAGAGCACGACCACAGGCGCCAATACCAAGGACAATGCCCAAGGCAAGAATGCGCAGGGTCAGAACACCACAACCACCGGCGCGAACACCAAGAGCAGCGCCCAAGGCAAGAACGAACAGGATCAGGGCACCACGACCACAGGCGTCAACGCCAACAGCAACGCCCAAGGCCGGAGTGCACAGCAGGGTCAGGGCACGACGACCGGCGCCAACACGCAAGGACAGGCCAACGCTCAGGCGCAGCCCGACGCCGGGAACACCCAGAGCATGTCCGGCCGCGTGCAGCTGAACGCACAGCAGCAAACAAGGCTGCAGCAGTCGGTGCTGAGCTCACGTAATGTGGAACGCGTGCGGGTCAACGAAAATTCCATCAATTTCCGGGTCAATGCCGGCGTGGTCGTACCACGCAACATCTCCGTGGTCTCGATCTCGGATTACCCCGCGCTGATCGACGTCTATCCGGACTATCGCGACGACAGCTTTTTCGTCGTGAACGACGAGATCGTCGTCACCGACCGTGGCCGCAGGATTGTCGACGTTATTCCCGCCGGCCCGCGGACGCACTATGCGCAGCATGGCAGGTCGAGCGGTGGCGGTGGCAGCGTTGCTGCGCTGGATCTCAGCCCCGACGAGATCCGCGTTGTTCAGCAGGTTCTGATCGAACGAGGCCTGTTGTCTGGCAAAGCAGACGGCATCCTGGGATCCGATACGCGTAGCGCACTGATGACTTTCCAGAGACAGGAAGGTTTCCAGACCACTGGCTCGATCGATTCCCGCACGGTCGCTGCGCTTGGCGTGTCGAACAAGATCAGCGCCACGCAGGGCCAATCGACGTCGGTGGGTCAGGGTCAGACTGGCCAGTCGACGCCTCAGAACACGACCGGGCAAAGCAACAGCCAGACCAACGCGCCGGCGCAGCAAAACCAGACCACGGGACAGGCTTCGCAGAACCAGCCATCCACAACCGGCCAGGCTCAACAGAACCAACCGACGACATCGGGCCAGGCAGGCACACGACAGCCTTCGGGCGAGACGACCGGCCAGGCTCCGGCCCAGGGCAACGATCAGTCCACCAATCAGCCCAGCACCAACCAGAATACGCAGTCTGGGCAAACCAACCAGAACAATGCGCCGTCGCCTTCGACGTCGGGCCAGCCATCTCAGAAATAAACTGGCCGCCAAGACGCCCAAGAGCCCTGCCTCTGGCGGGGCTCTTTTTGCATCATATGCGGAGCCAAAGATGGGCCGGCCGTGCGGGACGGTTCGACAAGGTCAAGTTCAGTGCACGGCCACCGTCGGTGTCAACCTATGGACATCTCGCCCGTTACGCCGATGTGATCTCACTCCCGCGAATGGAGCGACATCGCCACAAGCCTTTTCGATGCATCAGGATGCGAACAAACCACGCGGCTTTGCTTTATTCCAGAAGCCACCGCCATGAACACGCTCGATCTACCCGATCGTCTGCAGAGCCGGAAATGTCTCCAGCAGCCAGATGCTGACATTCGAGACCGTGCCGGTGAGAAAGCCGATGCCGGTGATCACCATCAAGACGCCCATGGCGCGCTCGACATTGGCGAGCTGGCCCTTCATGCGCGCGAACAGTTTTGAGAACTGCTCGATCATCAACGCGGCGATCAGGAAGGGAATGCCGAGGCCGGCCGAATAGACCGCGAGCAGGCCCGCGCCCTTGGTCACCGTCGCTTCCGCCGCGGCGACCGAGAGGATCGCAGCGAGGATCGGGCCGATGCAGGGCGTCCAGCCGAATGCGAAGGCGAGCCCCATCACATAGGCGCCCCAGAGGCCGACGGGCTTGGGCGCAGTCAAGCGTCCCTCGCGCATCAACAGGCCGATGCGCGTCAGGCCCAGGAAGTGCAGGCCCATGACGATGATGACGATGCCGGCCAGGATCGAGAGCTCGGCCGACCAGGCGCGGATCAGGCCCCCGATCAGCGAGGCACTGGCGCCGAGCGCCACGAACACCGTCGAGAAACCGAGCACGAAAAAAGCAGCGCCGCCATCATGATCGCGCGCTTGGAGGCCGATGCCGGCTCGTCGCTCTCGACGTGCTCGATCGTGGCGCCCGTCAGATAGATCAGATAGGGCGGAACCAGCGGCAGGACGCAAGGGGATAGGAAGCTGACGAGGCCGGCAATCAGCGCCGCCGGGATCGAAACATTTTGCATGGTGCAGTCGGAGCCATCTCAGGCGCCGGCGCGGCGCGCGGGGAATGCGCGCGGCCCGGAGCCGAACCGGCTCTGGTGTAGCCGATGCCAGCGAATGCGCAACAGAGGCGCACAAAACCAGGGCTCCTCCCGATGCCGTCTGCAATCACAGATGCGGCATCGGGACGCGCACAAATCTCGCCAAAAAGCGAGATTCGGCGGCGCGGCTACTTCACCACGCGGAGCAGCGGACGCCGGGGCTGGTCCTGCGTCTGCTTGGAGGGGGGCAGCGGTTCGCCTGCAGCGCTCCGCAGCATTTCGTCGCACAGCGCCTTGAGATCGGCGCTGTCAATTCCTTTGAGTTTCATCCGCACGTCCAGAATGACAATGGACAGCAGCTCGGCTGACTCACGGTTGTTGCTCTCGTTGAGCACCCTGCGGCACGCTTCGAGTGCTTCCAGCACCGACTGCAACTGTTCGTCTGAATGCGACACCGGCGTTCTTTCCGTTAATTCGGCCCGTGAGACGTAATGACGACGATTCCCGCGGCCCCCATGGAGTACCGACGATAACACGAGGCCATTGCGCCTCCGAATAGGATTTCAGTGTGTTTTGGCGTTGAAACCGCGGTTCCGGCGAACATCGCGCCGGTGTGCCGGCTGTCGTCAAAATGCTCAGGCTTAAAACGCCTGGCGTGCTGCGATTGATCCATCGCAGAAGGCGGCATCGGCTCTCGCGCAAGGACATCCATTGCGGACAACGCCGACAATCCCGCAGCCATGTCGCGGCTCGCAACGGAACTCACGTCACACCCCTCATACGGGCGATAGTCCGCCCGATTCCCGGCCCTTGTTCGCTGCCCCTTGGCAGCACTCAAATACCACCCGCGACACAGTAAGGATGACGTTCAAAACTCGTCGTTCCCCAACCCGCCGTGGTTGTGGTTTGCCCCATATTCTGCCAGTTTAGCGACCTGAAGGGACTTGTATGCACTCCTTGGCGGAAAGGGGCGTTCCACTGGAGGAACGCCCAAAGATAAACATCAGCGGCCTCTCGGACTGGGATGCGGCGCGCATTTTCCTGGAAGTCGTGCGATGCGGGAGTTTCCGCTCGGCGGCCGAGCGCCTGTCGCTGTCGATCAACGCCGTCCGCCGCCGGATCGATGATTTCGAACGCCAGACCGGCACCACCTTGTTCACCCGCGACGTCCACGGCACTCATCTGACCGACGAAGGCGCGCTGGTGGTCTCTGCCGTCGAGCGGATGGAGGCGGCTGCGTTTGACGTGCTGCGCACCAGCGATTCGACGGCGAATGCCCTGTCCGGCGAGGTCCGCGTCGCCGTGACCGAGGGACTCGGCACGTTCTGGCTCGCGCCGCGGCTGGTCGAATTCCAGCAGGCCTATCCGAAGATCCTGGTCGATCTGCATTGCGCGATGCGCTCGGCCGACGTCTCCCGCCACGAGGCCGACGTCGCCATCCACCTGTCGCGACCTTCGGCGCTCGACGTCAAGATGGTGCGGCTCGGGCGCATGCATCTGATGTTCTGGGCCTCCGAGAAATACATTGCAAAACATGGCGCGCCGCGCTCGGCGATGGAGTTGATCAAGCACCGCCTGGTGCTGCAATTCGCCGACCAGCTTG
This sequence comes from Bradyrhizobium sp. LM2.9, assembly GCF_054056555.1. Classification (NCBI taxonomy): domain Bacteria; kingdom Pseudomonadati; phylum Pseudomonadota; class Alphaproteobacteria; order Hyphomicrobiales; family Nitrobacteraceae; genus Bradyrhizobium; species Bradyrhizobium sp. LM2.9. The sequence continues at coordinate 581,171 of NZ_JBSRYJ010000002.1, read as the reverse complement.
CCGCCAAGGAAACTTTCGAGAGCTTCTTCCCCGGCGTTCCGGAACGTGACCTTCTGGTCATGAAGACCAACGTCTCAAGCGCCAACTACTGGGCGGTCGCGAATGGCGCCGGAATCGGCGTGTTTCCGAGCTACGCCATTGCGCTTGGCGGGAAGTTGATTCCACTGGAGGTCGAGCTGAACAGACCGCTGGATATCTGGTTGTCCTACCATCCCGGTAGCGGTCGGATACCGAGAGTGCGGCACATGATTGACTGGCTGATCGAAGCCTTCAATCCGGCGCGTTTCCCGTGGTTTAAGGAAGAGTTCGTGCACCCGCATGAATTCAAGGACGAGTATATGGGCGAACCCCTGACCCAGCTCTTCGGGGGGTTTTCAACCGAAGACCGATGAGAAAAAAGATGAAGACAGCGGCGAAGAGAATGAAGCAGCGCAGTGCCGGCAAGCCGGACATTGAGCTGGGCAAACGGATCCGTCTGCGGCGCGTCGAGATGAAGATCTCGCAGGCTGAGCTCGGCGACAAGCTCGGCGTGAGCTTCCAGCAGGTCCAAAAATACGAGAAGGGCGTCAATCGCGTCGGCGCGGCTCGGCTTCAGCAGATCGCCACCTCGCTCGACGTGCCCGTGACCTTCTTCTACGACGGCGACAACAAGGCGCGCGAAGTCGAGAGCCTGCTGTTCCTGGACTCGGCCTTCAGCCTCCGCCTGCTGCGCGCCTACAGCAAGATCAAGGACCAGACGGTGCAGCGTCAGCTTGTCTCGCTGATGGAATCGATCGCAGCGAACGAAGCCTGAGCCGATCGGCGTTCGCGCCTTTCCGGCCGATGTTCAATCCGCCGCGTCACGGGGGCGCGGCCGGATTGGACGAGACCCGGCGCGCTCGTGCGCGGTCTTTTTCGGGGCGGCATGACCGCCCCTTTTTGTTGACGTTTGTGTCGCCCCCGCCCGCGGTTATCGCGAATCCATTCCGACCTGTCGCGACCCAATCCAGAGACCGCGCGTCCGACGCGCGGGGCTCGCGATGCGCCGTGCTTAAGGGGCCGCAACCGGGAGGCGCTAGCCTGCCGCCGATTTCTCGAATCAGCACGACCTATTCGTCGCGCATGCACATGGAGGTGCTCGACGCCCACGACAATCCGATCGATTGGTCGGGCACGCACACGCCGAATTTCACCGTGCGCCAGCAGAACGGCACTTCCGCAACGACGTCCATAACCAGGACGAGCAGCTCCTGGAGGCGATCGCCGAAGAGGCGGCGTTCTTCAGCAATGCCGGCAGCCATCCGCTCACCGCGCACATGGTGCGCTAGGGGCATGCCCCCGAAAAGCGCGCAGCGGTTCTCCGAAAAGATCACGCTCAATAAATAACGCCATGCAATCGCGGGACAGGCGGATGCAAAGCCGCATCCCCTGCCGCGGTTGACCCGGGCCCTGCCCCGGCCGCACATTGCGCCCGGCCTACGACAAGCGAGCACGCGATGCCTGATATTTCCAGCACGACCGAAACACCTTACGCCAGCGGCAAGATCCTCAAGCACACAGCCAGTGGCGTCGGCGTGATTACCTTCAACAATCCCGACAAGCGCAACGCGATGTCGCTGGAGATGTGGGAGGGATTTGGCGAGGCGCTGGCGAGCCTGCGCGACGACGATGCCGTGCGCGTCGTGATCCTGCGCGGCGCCGGCGGCAAGGCGTTCGTGTCGGGCGCCGATATCAGCCAGTTCGAGAAGACGCGCCATAACGCCGCCGCGTCCGAGGAATATGCAAAACGCAGCGCCGCCCAGCGCGCGCTGCTCGCCGACTATCCCAAGCCGACGATCGCGAGCATCCAGGGTTTTTGCCTCGGCGGCGGCATGCAGGTCGCGATGCTCGCCGACATCCGCATCGCCTCCCATGGCAGCCAGTTCGGCATTCCCGCGGCGAAACTCGGCATCGCCTACGGCTATGATGGATTGAAGCACCTGGTGTCGCTGGTCGGACCGTCCTGGGCGCGGCTCCTGATGTACACGGGCATGCGCATCGATTCCACCGAAGCGCTGCGCATCGGGTTGGTCGAGCGCGTGTTCCCCATCGATGAGCTCTGGGGTGAGACGATGACAATCGCGCAGACGATCTCCGAGAACGCCCCGCTCGCGATCAAGGCGGCCAAGACTACCATCGCGCAAGTGCTGAAGGACGAAAGCGCGCGCGACATGGACGCGATCAAGGCAGTCGGCAGGGCCTGTATGGACAGTGCTGATTTTCGCGAGGGCCGGCAGGCTTTCATGGAGAAGCGCAAGCCGCAGTTTTCGGGGAAGTAGCGCCTCATACGGCCGTGGCTGTCTTCACTGTCCTCTGACTCACCAACCTGGAGCTCTGCAACATCTCCTTCAAGGCCTGAACGTTCGCGGAGCCCGCTCCCCTGCGCCAGATGAGCACAGTCCACGCCCGATTCTCCGTTCGTCCCAACGGGTGGACGCTCAACAGCCTTCTGTCCGGAAAAGTGGTCAGAACGCTTTTGGGGATCAGCGCGACGCCCATGCCCGCAACGACACAGCCCAGCATTGCGTGATACGACGCCAGCTCGATCATGCGCACCGGCATTTCGTTTCGCCTTGCGTACCAGTCTTCAAGCCGCTTGCGATGCGGGCATCCGTGTTCGAAGACGATGATGGTACGTGGCAGGCTGCTGCCTTTCTTGACGATCGGCGGATGATTGGCAGCCGCAATAATCACCAACTCCTCCTCGAAGGCGAGCACCTTCTCAAAGGGCTCATCGGCGATGGGTTCGGCAACAAGGGCTGCATCGAGATCGCCGGCGAGAATGGCGCTCGCGAGAACCTGCGGATTGCCGGTGCGAAGCTCCAGAACGACCCCTGGTTGCCGTCTGTGGTATTCGCTGAGCAGTCCCGGCAGCCTGACAGCGGCCGTGCTTTCCATCGCGCCGAGGCGGAACGTTCCGCGGGGTTTTGCGTCTTGCAGGGCATCGCGTGTTTCATCCGCAAGCGCGAGCAAGCGATTGGCGTAGCCAAGCAGCACTTGCCCCTGGGGCGCCAGATGAAGACGCTTACCCTCTCGAATGAAGAGGGCCACGCCGAGATCCTCTTCCAACTGCCGGATACGGGTCGTCACATTGGACTGAACGCGATGCAGCCGCTCGGCCGCGCGGGTCACGCCGCCTTCGCGCACGACAGCGATGAATATCCGCAGATCCGACAGATCCATACATCTCTCAGTGTGATCAATTAGATCATAATTATTCATTATATGTGATTACGCGCCTCAGGTAAAGATCACGGCACGGACGATGGCTTCTGCCATCCGGGAAACAACAACGGAGAATGACGTGCCGAAGGCTTATTGGATTGTACGCGTCTCGGTTCGCGATGAGCAAAACTACCCCGAGTACCTTGCTGCGGCTAACCTGGCGTTCAAGAAATTCGGCGCAAAATTCATCGTGCGTGGCGGGGCGTACGAAAAAATGGAGGGAGAGGCCCGCGAGCGGAACGTCGTGGTCGAATTCAAGGACCGTTCCACGGCCGCTGCCTGCTACGCAAGTCCGGAATATCAGAGTGCGCGGATTATTCGTCAAAAGTATGCGGACGCCGACTTCATTATCATTGACGGCATTGCCGACTAGGGCGACTGCCGCCGCAAAGGCCGTGAACCGAGTTCGTCCCACACAGGAGCCTATCTGATGATCGTCACTGTATTTCGCACTCGAATGAATCCCGGCGCTCAGGATGAGTATGGGCCGATGGCAAAACGCATGAGCGAACTCGCGCGAACAATACCGGGTTACATTTCACACAAGGGCTTCGTTGCGGACGATGGAGAGCGAGTGACGATCGTCGAGTTCGAGACCGAGGAAGCACTTCACCGTTGGCGGATCGATCCGGAGCACGCCAAGGCGAAACGGCGTGGGGTCGAAGCCTTCTTCAGCGAATTCAAATTCCAGATTTGCAGCGTCATGCGGGAGCGGACGTGGACTGCGAGGGCAATTCGCGGCGCTTGAACTGGCTATCGATCGGCGGACAGCCAAGTCGCTCGGAGTAGAAGCCTAAGGAACCGGCGCGCAGGTCTGGGGCGGAGGCGTTCTGGCGCTATGTACGCTGATGGGTATATCGGTTGCTTGCCCATCGCGTCGAAATCGGCGCGAGCCTACAGCGCCGCGAGCACCGCCTTCGTGATGTCGGCGGTGCCGTTGCGGCCACCAAATTCCATCGGCTTGATGCCGTCGGCATAAACCTTGTCCACCGCACGCTCGATTTTCTCACCGGCTTCCGCCGCGCCCTCGACGCCGTGCTTGTCGGCGAGCCAGTCCAGCATCATCGCGGCCGACAGGATCATGCCGGTGGGATTGGCCTTGCCCTGCCCCATGATATCAGGCGCGGTGCCGTGGCAGGGCTGGAACACGGCATATTTGTCGCCGATGTCGGCCGACGGCGCCATGCCGAGCCCGCCGATCAGGCTCGCGGTGATGTCGGAGACGATGTCGCCGAACATGTTCTCCATCACCATCACGTCGAAATCCCAGGGGCGCTTCACCAGCATCGCCGAGCAGGCATCGACATAGAGCCTATCGGTCTTCACCTCGGGATGACGCTTCTCGATCTCGTCGAAAATGCCGCGGAAGAAGGCAAAGGCCTTGAACACGTTCGCCTTGTCGACGCAGGTCAGCATCCCGGGCTTGCCGCGCGCCTTGCGCCGCTCGGCGAGGCGAAACGAGAACTCGAACAGGCGCTCGGACGTCCTGCGCGTGATCACCATGGTCTCGCGGGCGTCCTCATGGGTGACGACGCCCTTGCCCATCGAGGCGAACAGGCCCTCGGTGGACTCCCTGATCACGACGAGATCGATGCCGCGCTGGTCGGCGCCGACGATCGGGCTCGACACGCCCGGAATGAGCCGCGCCGGACGCACGCCGGCATAGAGATCGAAGATGAAGCGCAGCTCGATCTGCGGCGCGATCTCGGTGTTGTCGGGATAGCGCACCGACGGCAGGCCGCAGGCCCCAAGCAGGATCGCGTCCGCCTCCTCGCACAGCTTGATCGTGGTGTCGGGCATCGACTTGCCGGTGGCGAGGTAATGATTGGCGCCCGCCGGCGCTTCGGTGAAGCGGAAGCTCAAGCCGGATTTCGTCTCGATCTTGCGCAGGACTTCGATGGCCGGCGCCATCACTTCGGGACCGATGCCGTCACCGGCGAGCACGGCAATGTGGAAGGCGTTGTTTGCGGACATCGGATTTCCTGCGCGAAAATTAAGTGAGGTCGTCATTGCGAGGAGCTTTGGCGACGAAGCAATCCAGAAATGCATCCGTGGAGGCAGTCTGGATTGCTTCGCTTCGCTCGCAATGACGGAGGATAGAGCCTTCGCTACGGCGTCAGCACCGTGCGCCCGACGACCGCGCCCTGCTGCAACTGCACCAGCGCGTCGTTGGCTTTGTTGAGCGGCTGCCGCGTCACCGGGATCGGCGCTACGTTCTTCGTTCGCACCAGGTCGAGCAGCTCCTGCGTCTCGCGCAGGTTTCCGACATAGCTGCCCTGGATCGTCACCGCCTTGATCGGAATCAGCGGCAGCGCCCAGGTCGCGCCGCCGCCGAACAGGCCGACGATGACGAGCTTGCCGCCCTTGGTCAGGCAGTCGAAGCCCAGCTGCGTGGTGGCGGCGTTGCCGACGAGATCGAGCACGGCGCGGATCGGACCACCGGCTTTCTTGGCAAGCTGCTCCAGCGCGTCCGGCGCCTTGGGATCGACGGTCGCGAGCGCACCGGCCTTCTCTGCGGCTTCGCGCTTCTTCGCATCGATGTCCACCATGATCGCGCCCTTGCCGCCCATCGCCTTCAAGAGCGACAGCGCCATCAGGCCAAGCCCGCCTGCACCGAACATCACGATCGGCGTGTCAAAGTGCTGCTCGATCTTCTTCAGCGCGCTGTAGGTCGTGACACCCGAGCAGGCATAGGGTGCAGCCGACGCGGGATCGAGCCCTCTGAGATTGAGCAAATAGCGTGGATGCGGCACCAGCATGTGATCGGAATAACCACCGTCGCAATAAACGCCGAGCGAGCGCGGCGTCAGGCACATGTTCTCGTCACCGCCGAGGCACGTGGCGCATTTGCCGCAGCCGATCCAGGGATAGACCAAGCCGATGTCGCCAAGCGTGAGATCGCCCTGATCCGTCGGCTTCACGTCCGGGCCGAACGCCAGGATTTCACCGACCGTCTCGTGCCCCATGGTCAGCGGCAAATTGATGCCGCGATCCTTCAGCGACAGCGGCTTGCGGCCGTGGCCGAGATCGTAGCCGCCTTCCCAGATGTGGAGGTCGCTATGGCAGACGCCGGCGGCCTTCACCTTGATCAGAACCTGCGTGCCGGACGGCTGCGGCGTCGCCTCGTCGAACTCCTGCAGCGGCGCCTTGAAATCGGCAACCTTGAAACTCTTCATCGGCGTCCTCCCGGATACTTTTCTTGTCGTCGCCACCATGGCATGGGCGGCAGGACGAGACAAACTCGGACCTGTCTAGTTTAGGCTGGCGGATGATGGCAAGCCGACCACGCGCAACGCCGCATTGCTTGCCGCACGATGCTATCCGTCAGACTTGCCGTCAGACTTGCCGTCGGCTTTGCCGTCAGACTTGCCGTCAGACTTGCGCGGCTGTTTTGCCTGACGGAATTGGTCCACTGTCGGTGAGCCCGATCTCCGCCCGCAGCGGGTCCGTGTGCTCGCCAAGCACGGCCATTGTCTTGCCCGGTGTCGTGTCGGCACCGGTCATCCGGAACGGCAGATTGAGGACCTGGAACGAGCCACCTTCGTCCTCCACCGACGAGAGCGCCTCACGATGCGCGATCTGCGGATCGGCCAGTGCTTCGGACACGGTGCGGTAGGCCGAGGCCGGCACGCCGGCCGCACCTAGCGCGACAAGACAGACATCGGTCGAGAGCTGCCGCGACCAGGCCTCGACACCATCCATCAAGTCGGCCCAATTGTCGCGACGCGCGGCGTAGGTGGCGAAGCGCGGATCGGAGATCCATTCGGGGCGGCCGATCACCCCCATCAGCCCCTGAAACGTCTTCTCGCTGGCAACCGTGATCATGACATACCCGCTCGCCGTCTCGGTCGGCCCGAACATCGGGCGCGGCGGCGGCTTCACGGCGAACTGCGAGTTCTGCAACTCGATCACCGTCAGCGTCAGCATCGATTCCAGCATGGAGACGTCGATGTGCCTGGCCGAGCCCAGTTACCGTGCGCTGGTAGAGCGCCGACGCAATCGCGCCAAAACCGTAGGTGCCGGTGACGACGTCGGCGTGGTAGATGCCGCAATAATCCGGGCGGCTGCGGCCGGGCTGGTAGGCCAGATGGGCCATGTCGTAGCCGGAGGCCGCATGGATCACCGGTGCGTAGGCCGGCAGCTCGGCCGACGGGCCGCTCTGGCCGTAGCCTGAGATCGAGCAGTAGATCAGCTTCGGATTGACGGCGCGTATTCTGTCATAGTCGAGCCGCAGCCGGTGCATCACGCCGGGACGAAAGTTCTCGACCAGGATGTCGGCCGTCGCGGCCAGCCGGCGCACCGCCTCCTTGCCGTCCTCGGACTTGAGGTCCAGCACAACGCTCTTCTTGCCGACATTGAGCTGGCCGAACACGGTGCTGCAGCCCTTGCGCAGCGGCGGGCGGGTCCGCATCGTCTCGCCGCCGTCGGTCTCGATCTTGATGACCTCGGCGCCCATGTCGGCGAGCATCCGCGCACAATGGGGACCGGCGATGGTGGTCGAAAAATCCAGGACCCTGAGGCCGGCGAAGGCCCTTGTCGTCGTCCCCTCATGCTTCTCTGATAGCTGCATGCCTGCTTGCGTCCTCGGGTCACTTAGGAACTATCGAAGTTCTCTGTTGTTGGTGCGCCGACCCTAGAGGGCGACGGCTGAGTAGGAAAGTCTTTACCGAACCGATGCGCCGCGCGGGCGGGCCTGGGAATTCCAGGGCAACTGGACCCGTTCTTGCATAGCAGCAACGGGATCGGATAAGGGCAGCTGTTCTTGAGGGTCTTGTTCGTTACGACAGAGATGGACGACTTCGTCCGCGTCGGCGGACTTGGAGCCGTTTCCGCCGCTCTTCCAAGAGCGTTGCGTCCTTTCGCCGATATCCGGGTCATGCTGCCAGGCTATCGCGACATCATCGAACAACTCACGCATATTCAGATCGTTGGCCGCTGTCCGGCATTCGCGGAGATGCCGGCCTGCTCGCTCGGCCGGGCCGCGACCAAGGACGGCCTTCCTGTCTATGTGCTGTTGTGCTCACAACTCTACGACCGGCCCGGCAATCCCTACGGTGACGAGTCCGGGCGCGACTGGCCGGACAACGACATCCGCTTCGCGCGCTTGGCCTCGGCCGCCGCTGAGCTTGCCATGGGCAAGCTGGACAAGAATTGGGCAGCAGACCTGATCCATGCCAATGACTGGCAGGCCTCGCTCGTGCCAGCCTACCTGGCCTGGCGCGGCGCCAAGCTGCCGTCGATCCTGACCATCCACAACCTCGCCTATCAGGGGCTTTTCCCCAAAGACTCGCTGCGGCGAATCGGCGTCCCCGAAAGCTCCTTCCATATCGACGGCGTCGAGTTCTACGACCAGCTCTCCTTCCTCAAGGCGGGACTGGTCTATGCTTCGCACCTCACCACCGTCAGCGGCACCTACGCCCGGGAAATTACCACGGACGAATTCGGCTGCGGCCTGGAAGGCCTGCTGCGGCTGCGCTCCGACGCGTCCGAGCTCACGGGCATCCTCAACGGCATCGACGAGAGCTGGGACCCGCGCTCCTGCGCGCAGCTCGCCCAGCAGTTCGGCGCCGGCGACTGGGTCGGCAAGAAAGCCAATGCGGATTACGTGCGCAAGCAGTTCGGGCTCGCGGTGTCGCGCGGGCCTATGTTCGGCATCGTCGCGCGGCTCGTGCACCAGAAGGGCATCGACCTTGTGCTGGCGGCGGCCGACGAGATCGTCGATGCCGGCGGGCAGATCGTGGTCACCGGCTCCGGCGAGCCGGCGCTCGAGCAGGCATTGATCGACGCCCATCGCCGGCGGCCCGACGCGATCGGGGTCGTGATCGGCTTCAACGACGCCCAGGCGCGCCGCATCTTCGCCGGCAGCGATTTCACATTGATGCCGTCGCGCTTCGAGCCGTGCGGGCTCAGCCAGATGTACGCCCAGCGCTTCGGCTCGCTGCCGATCGGCCACCAGACCGGCGGCCTCGCCGAGACCATCACCGACGGCGAAACCGGCTTCCTGTTCTCAAAACCCTCGCACCAATCCTTTCTCGGCGGCGTCCGCCGTGCCTTCCAGGCTTTCATGGCGCACGACCAGCTCGACACCATGCGCCGCAGCGCGATGGGACGGTCGTTCTCCTGGAGCATCTCGGCCGGCAGCTACAACGCGCTGTACCGGAAGCTGGCGGCGGTGTGAGGCCTGCGCTCTCTCGTGCCCCGGACGCGGCGCAGCGTCTCTTCGACGGTGCGCTGCAGAGCCGGGGCCCATGTCGCGCAGCAGTTCGCGGCCCCTGGGTCCCGGCTCTGCGCGGCAACGCTCACGCGTCGCAGCTTGTCCGGGACATGCGGGAGGCGCTTCTTAGCGGCGCTGATCCATCTGCGAGCGGCCGATCCAGGCTCTGTTGAGGCACCGGGTCAACCAGTCGGGCTGCGGCTAGCCGTTTAGCCGCGCTTGCGCTTCCTGGTAAGGACCGACATAGCGCAACCGGTCCGGCAATTTCGGGTAGACCCGCCGGATCCATTTCAGTGCGTTGTCGGCCGACCTGGTGTTGCGCTCGTCGAGCCCAAACCCAAAGCCCGCGCGCAATGGCTCCGGCAGCAAGCTCGCCGTGAGCGCGCGATACCATCGCGGCGGCCGCAACCACGGACGCGCGCCGCAAAAGATCTGCCTCACAATCTCACGCGCGGCCGGACTGACGGTCAGCGTGTCCGACTGCGCCATCGCATTGGTGTAGGCCGCAAAGCCTGACCAGTCCGCGGGCAGGTCGTCCCCCGTCAATCCGAACAAGGCGCCGAACGTCCGGCTCTCGGTCCAGTAGCATTCGCGCTCCTCCGCCGAGAGCGGCGGCAAAACCAGATCGTGCGCCATCAGCGCCGTCTCGACCAGCGTGGCATGAACCCAGCACAGCGACGGGATGTCGTTGGCACAGTAGCGCGAGCCGGCCACGAACGGACCGACGGTCTCGGGCATCTCGCCGACGATCATGCTGTGGCGCCGGTGCAATTGCCGCGACGACAACAGCGCGCGGTCGAGCGAGCCGAACACCATGGCAAAGACGATGTCGAAGGTGCGGTGAAATCGCCCGATCGGATCGGCGAAGGTTTTGGAATGCTCGGCGATGGCAGCGGCGACCCAGGGGTGGGCCAACTGCAGCATCAGCGCACGACCGGCGCCGAGAAAGATGACGGCCTCGCGGTCGATCCGCCAGGTCACCGAGGACGGGCCGAACACGCCGGGGACCTGCTCCGGGGCGTTGGCGCGGACTTGATCGAGGGCAAATTCCAGATCGTTCGCGGACACCACTTGCAGGGCCTTTCGATTGCGAGCGAGGACCGACGATCCGCAAGGCCTGTGGCAATTCGATGAACGGCGATGTTCTCACCCGGCCCGATCCTACGACGCCCCGGCTGAATTGGTTCAGCCGGCTATTTCTTTTGGCGCAATCATGCCCTTGCGCCGGGTCTCCGGCATCACCATCAGGATCAGCAGAAATCCCGTCGCAGCAATGCTTGCCAGCCCGAGGAAGGCGGTGGCATTGCCAAATTTGTCGCTGACGTAGCCGCCGAGCGCGGTGCTCAGCGATGCACCGATGCCCGTTGCCGTGCCGACGATGCCCTGCGCAAGATTGAAATGGCCGCTGCCGAAGGCGACGTCAGCCACGATCAGCGGGATCATGACTGCGAATACCGCGGCGGTGAAGCCGTCGAACACCTGCACCAGCACCAGCAAATAGGGATCGCGCACGGTGGCGAACAGCAGGCCGCGGATCGCCAGCGCGCCGAACCCGATCAGCAGCAGCGGCCGGCGGCCCCACGCTTGCGCCTTGCGTCCGACCGTCGGCGACAGCAACGCCACGATCGCCTGCGGCACGACGATGCAAAAGGCGACCAGCACCGTCGCCCACTGGGCCGATCGCGCCGTCACCGCGCTCGCCATCAGCGGCATCATCGAGGCGTTCGCCAGTTGCAACAGCAAGACGCTCAGCGCGAAGACGATGAGCGGACGCTGTCGGATCAGGTGCCAGATATTGGTGTCGCCGCGATCCTTCGCCTCGCGCGGCATTTCGCCGTGGCAGCGCGCGATGTCGACTTCATGCTCGCAGATGCGCGACAGCGCGATCAGAGTGGGGATCGCGAGCAGGAAGGAGACCAGGAACACCGAGCGGCTCGACAGCAGATAGCCGGCCGTGCCCATTACGGCAGCCGCAACACCGTTGCCAAGCGAGGCAAAGCGGGCGTTGCGGCCGAGCCGCTCGCCGATCGCGAACGGTCCGACCAGGCCGAGGCTGATCGCCGCGATCGCCGGCCCGAGCACGCAGCTCGCTGCCGCGTGCAAGGTGGCCGCAGCCACCACCACGGGGAAGATCGGCATCGCCGCATAGGCGAGCGCGCAGCAGCCGATGGTGGCGATGGCCAGACCTGCGACCAGCCGTTCGGATTTTGCGGCATCGATGATGGCGCCGCCCGGCATCTGTCCGATCAGAGCAACGATGCCGCCGATCGACAGCACCAGGCCGATCTCGACCTGGGTCCATTTTTGCGTTGTGAGGTAAACCGCGATGAAGGGACCAAATCCGGTTTGTACATCGGCGAGGAAGAAGATGAACCAGTCGAGACCGCGCAGGCTCTGGCGCGACGGCGCCGGAATGCCGGGAGGCAATGGCGCGGCATCGTTGTCGTGCTTAACGCGGCCCTCGCGATCTGCATGGTTCGGCTTTCTCGACAACAGCACAGGCGGCCATCCCTCCCCGCGCCTCACTGAACCGCTTGCAGCGGTTGCAGGCTGCCGGACGCGCCGAGCACGACCATCGGCGCGTCTTCCTTGTATTCCGGCGCGGCGGCGACCTGCGCCTTGGTCAATTCCAGCGTGATGCTGTCCTTCTTGCTGGCGATCTTGCCGAACCGCAAAGCGTTCCAGTCAACCACGATCTTGCGGCTGCCGACACCGAGGAAGCCGCCGAAATCGATAACTGCAGCGCGGACATGGCCACTGCGATCGACGATGACGTCGACAATGCGACCCATGCCCTCGTTCGCCGCGCTGAGCACGTCACGGCCAAGCACACCATGCGCATCGCTGGCGCCGATGATCGTGACCGACGGCGGTGGCGCGGCATCCTTTGGCGTGACGGGGACCGATGACGCCGGCGGCTGCAGCGTCGGCGGCGCATTCGCTTCAGTTGAAGGCGCGGGCAACTCCTCTGCAGCTCGTGATACGGCGACCGTCAATCCCGCGACGATCACCACGCTCAGGATCAACCATCCGGCGGTACGCATGCACCCTCCTCCCGCGCGCCGCTAGCGCGCCAACACGATCGAGACCTGGATCTGGCCACGCGTGCGCAACACCTCCAGCGCGACGTCCTCGCCATGGCGGCTGACGCGCAGATCCACGCTGGACTCGCCCAGGCGCAGATCGCGCAAAATCACCTCGTGCAGGAACGCCGGCAGACGCGGATTGCGCAGCCGGATCTCTCCGCGCGCCACATCGAACTCGATGCCCAGCGTCGCCTCCAGCAACGTGAACGCGGTTGCGCTGGCCCAGGCCTGCGGCGCGCAGGCGACCGGATAGAGCGTCGGGCCGCGCCGCTTCTCGCGCCGGAAACCGCAGAACAATTCGGGCAACCGGCGCAGGTCCATGTAGGTTGCAGCGTCGAACAGTCCCTTGAAGACGTGCGCGACCGAATGCTTCAGCCCGTAGCGCGCGAGCCCGAGCGCGATCAGTGCGTTGTCGTGCGGCCAGATCGACCCGTCATGATAGGACATCGGGTTGTAACGCACCTCGCCGACAGCGACGGTGCGGATGCCCCAGCCCGAGTAGAAGTGCGGCCCCATCAGATCGGCGGCGACGAGACGGGCGCGATCTTCACGGATCATGCCGCTGAACAGCACCTGCCCGGCGTTTGAGGTCCGTACCTTGCAGGGCCGCTTCTTGCCGTCGAGCGCGAGCGCATAGGTGCCGAGCTCTTCGCACCAGAACGCGGCCTCGAAGCGCTCGGCCAGCGCCTTGGCCTCGGCCTCGAGCTTTTTGGCGAGATCGGGCTTGCCCAGCCGGAGCGCACAGCGCGCGGCGAGCCGCTTGGCGGCAAAGACGTAACCTTGCACCTCGGCCAGCGCGAGATTGCCTTCCGCAAGCTGGCCATCGGCATGGAAGATCGCGTCGTAGGAATCCTTCCAGCCCTGATTGGCGAGGCCCTTTTCCGTGGCTCGCTGGTATTCGACGAAGCCGTCCTTGTCGGGGTCCCCGGGGCCGTCGATCCAGGCCAACCCCGCCTCGATGGCCGGCCACAACTCGGTCAACGTCTTCTCGTCGCCGGTGCGCTCGAAATAGCTTCCGGCGAGCAGCACGAACAAAGCGGTCGAATCCACGCTGCCGTAATACTGAGCGAACGGCACCTCGCGCAGCGCCGCCATCTCGCCGCCGCGCATCTCATGCAGAATCTTTCCGGGCGCCGCATCGTTCAGCGGATCGACCGCCTTGGCCTGGAAATGCGCGAGCCGCCGCAACACGCCCTTGGCGATGCGCGGGTCGACCCACAGCATTTGCAGAGCCGTAATCAGGCCGTCGCGGCCGAACGTCGTCGAGTACCAGGGAATCCCTGCATACGGATAGCGGCCCTGCGGCGTCTCCGTCATCAGCATGTTGAGGTCGGCCATGGACTGGCACAGCACCTCGTTGAAGATGTTGTTGGATGTCTCGATGCTGGCGGTCCCCATCGTCGATTGCCGCATCTCGCGGCGGTGGGCGAGCAGCCCCCTGAAAAAGCGCGCCGGCTTCTCCGTGATCGGCCGATTGCAGGACACGGCCACGAACAGCGATTTCGACTCATGCGGATCAAGTTCGAGTTGCCAGGTTGCGGCATTCACCGACAACTTCGTCGGGCGCGGGTCGAAATGCAGGCATGTGGTGCGCTCGGCGTCATCAAGACCGCGGTAGTCGAACAGCACGTCGGTCGGGCCCAACAGCCGGCTCGAGCCAATGCCGCGACGCGGACGCCGCTCGCCGCGAACCTCGAACAGATCGGCGAAATCATTGTCGAACAGCAGGGTCAGCCCGAAATTGGCCGGGCGGTCGCCGTGGTTCTGCACGCCGATGCGCTGATAGGCGGTGCCGCGCCACAGGAAGATCGTGCGCACGATGTGGAGCAGGTCCTTTTGCAGCACGAGGCTGCCCTCCCGGTAGATATCCGGATTGGTGAGATCGACCGTCAGCGCCGAGTTGTCGTCGCGCAGGTTGGATCCCAGCAACAACGGCTGGAGATCGTCGAGCACGAGCTCAAGCCTCGCAAGGTAGCGCGTGTCGTGATGGAACAGGCCGTCGGGCCCGCCGGCCGAGGCGCCGATGTCGCCATGGCTGTCAAGCACGATAAAGGTATCGTCGTGCTTGAGCGAACGCCGCGGCCGCGCCGACGGTCCCGTCATCGGAATATAGAAAGGCTGCTCCGCGACCTGGTCCATGGTTCGCGTCACGGAGATGAATTGAGTAACGGCTTCAGCCGACATCAGCAGCTCCCCTGCGCTTGTTTCGACACGCAACCGACTCGAACGCGACTGTTGGTTTACGCGGCGGCCTGCGCGAGCCGGCTCATTTCCTGCGTGACCAGCTCACGATAGGGCCCGTGGCCTTGCATCAGACGTTCGGGTGACCCGTCCTCGATGATCTTACCACCCTTCAACACGATCACGCGGTCGAAATTGCGCAACGTCGCGAGGCGATGCGCGATCGCGATGACGGTGCGGCCGCGCATCAGCCGCGACAGCGCCTCGCGGATCGCTTCCTCGGATTCGCTGTCGAGCGCGGCGGTCGCTTCGTCCAGCAGCAGGATCGGCGCGTCCTTCAGGAAGGCACGCGCTATCGCGATGCGTTGGCGCTGGCCGCCGGACATCTTGACGCCGCGGTCGCCAACCATGGTGTCGAGACCACCAGGCAGACTCTCGACGAAATCGCAGCGCGCCGCAATCGCCGCACGCAGCACCTCGTCGTCGGTGGCGTTCGGGCGGCCATAGCGGATGTTCTCGCGGATCGAGCGGTGGAACAGGGAGATGTCCTGCGGCACGACGGAGATCGCCGCGCGCAGACTCTGCTGCGTCACCTTGGAAATGTCCTGGCCGTCGATGGTGATGCTGCCTTCGTCGGCATCGTAGAAGCGCTGGAGCAGCGCGAACAGCGTCGACTTGCCGCCGCCGGACTGGCCGACCAAGCCGACGCGCTGGCCGGGCTGCAGGCGCAGGCTGAACCGCTCAAAGATCTTCTCACCCCCGGAATAGCCGAAGGTGACGTTGTTGTACGCGATCGCGGCGCCCCTCTTTACCAGCGGCTCGGCGTCGGGGTGGTCGCGCAATTCATGCGGCACCAGCAGCGTGGCGATCGCCTCGGTCAACCGCGCAACGTGCTGGGTGACGTCGACCAGCGCCACCGCGAGATCGCGGGTCGCATTGAGAATGGAGAGACCGAGGGTGCAGACCAGCACGACGTCGCCGGTGGTCGCCGCGCCATCCTGCCAGAGCATGATGGCCCAGGCCATGAGGGTGATTGTGAGCACGACGGTGATGCCGGCATGGATAAGCCGCAGCTTCTCCAGATAGCGCAGGCTGCGACCGCGCGCCGTGAGCTCCCGGTTCACCGTCGCGTCGAAACGCTCATGCTCGTGCCCGATGCCGCAAAAGGCGCGCACCAGCGGCATGTTGCTGATGACGTCGATCATCTCGCCGTCGACAACGGCGGCCTTATCGGCGAAGTCGTCGTGCAGCGGCTTGCCCGCAGCCGCCAGACGGAACATCGCCAGCACCATGCCGCCAGCGATCACAATCAAGCCGAGTGCCATATAGGGACTGACGGTTCCAATCAGAGCGATTGCCGCAACTGTGGCGATGCAGGGCGGCAGCACATTCCAGACGAACATGTTCTCGACGGTAAACACCGCGTTCGAGGTCGCTGTGATGCGGCTCGTCAGCATGCCGGGCATGCGGTCGGAGAAGTAACTCGGCGCGTGGCCGGTCAGATGACGAAATATGTCACGGCGTAAATCACCCGTGACACGCACGAAGGTGAAGCTCGCCGTCCAGCTGGCGATCCGCCAAAGGAAATTGTCGGCGGCGATCAGCGACATGAGTAAAATGAATGCCAGCCATACGCTGCCACCATGTGAAGTTCCGGCCGTCAGGCTGTCGACGAGAGATTTGACGCCGTACTGCGTGCCTACGGAGCAGGCAACGGCCGCAACGACAGCGGTCAGGATCACGAGATGCGACGCCAGACGACGCCGGAGATAGCGCAAAACAAAGGCGAATGGCCGGCGCGCGTATCCAGAAAGATGATCCATGTGACTATCGACCCCGTCGTGATGTTTTCAATTTTTCTGTTAGTCGACTGAACATCGACCACTTCGCCTCGGTTCCCGGGCAAACCCATCACGACATGCGGATGCGGACGATCTGCGGAGATGTGATGGCAGCACCGCGACGAGCACCCGACGTGTCCAATAAGTAACCTCTGAGGGAAGGAACTTCGCAAGTGCGGGAACGTTCCCCTGACTGGCATTGCCGGTGCCGCAAAGACTGGGGGTTTCACGTTCATGATCGCAGAGGAGATGGCGAGATGCGCATCGCGCAGGTAGCTCCGTTGACGGAGGCTGTTCCACCCAAGCTGTATGGCGGCACCGAGCGGGTGGTGCATTGGTTGACGGAAGAGCTGGTGGCCCTTGGACACGACGTGACGCTGTTCGCCAGCGGCGATTCGCAGACCTCGGCGAAGCTGGATGCGCTATGGCCGCGGGCGCTCCGCCTCGACGGTTCCGTGCGCGATCCCAATGCGCTGCACATGGTGATGCTGGAGCGGGTGCGGCAGAAATGTGACGACGAGGAGTTCGACTTCCTCCACTTCCATCTCGATTATTATCCGTGGTCGCTGTTCTACCGGCAGCCGACGCCGTTCCTAACCACGCTGCACGGCCGGCTCGACCTCCCGGAGCATCAGCCGGTCTTCAACACCTTTTCGAAGGTCCCCGTCATCTCCATCTCGAACGCGCAGCGGCGGCCGGTGCCGCAGGCGAACTGGGTAAGGACGATCCACCACGGTCTGCCGGAGAACCTGTTGACGCCGAAGCCGGCGAGGCAGGAATATCTCGCCGTGCTCGGCCGCATCGCGCCGGAAAAGGGCGTCGACCGCGCCATTAAGATCGCGACCCATTGCGGGATTCCGCTGAAGATCGCGGCCAAGGTCGACCGTACCGACCAGGATTACTATGACGAGCTGATCCGGCCGATGATCGAAAACAATCCGCTGGTGGAATTCATCGGCGAGATCAGCGATCACGAGAAGTCGGACTTTTTGAGCGGCGCACTCGGCCTGTTGCTGCCGATCGACTGGCCGGAACCGTTTGGCCTCGTCATGATCGAAGCCATGGCCTGCGGAACGCCGGTCGTCGCCTTCAACCGCGGCTCGGTGCCGGAGATCATCGACGAGGGCCTCACCGGCTTCGTCGTCGAGGACGTCCTCAGCGCGGCAGGCGTCGTCGGCCGCCTGCAGCAACTCGACCGCTCTGCCATCCGCAAGCAGTTCGAGACGCGCTTCACGGCGCGGCGGATGGCGCTGGACTATCTCGCGGCCTATCGCAGCCTGGACGAGGAGAAGGCGCCGCGGATCAAGCTGGTGAGCAGCGCGGAGTAGCTTGCTGACCACTCTCGTGTCCCGGACGCGCTGCAACGCCTTTTGCGTTGCAGCGCAGAGCCGGGGCGCGAGAAGCTTATCTCACCTCCGCCCGCTTCGGCTCCACGATCTCGAACATGCGCGGGAAGTCGTCCATCAGGCCCATCAGCTCGGCGAGCCGCATCGGGCTGCCCGATAGCTTGACCTTGCCGGCGGCCACGGCTTCCGGGAAGCTCGTCAGCTTCGCGATCACCTCGTCAAAAGTCGAGCGCGCGAGCGTGAAGCTGGCATCCGCGCCTTCCGCCTGCACGCCCTCGGTATAGGTGAGCGCGGAATTCTCCAGATTGAGCACGAACATCTCGCCGGTGTCGGAAAAGCTCCAGTTCAGCACGATGTGCTTACCTTCCGCCTTCGGCCCGTTGAGGCGGATACCGAGCACGTCCCAGAGCTGTGAAGTACGCAGCGCCGCCAGCGTCTCGCGCGGCATCGGCGGGCGCGCCGGCACCTTCGGCATGCCCTGGCGCAATTCCTGCGCGCCAAACAGATAGGCGTTGCGCCAGGTCGCGCTTTCCGCGGCATAACCGAGCTGCTCCAGCGTGTCCGCCAGCAACGCGCGCGCCGCCGCATGATCCGGCTCGGCAAAGACGAGATGGCCGAGCGCCTGCGCCACGAAGCGGAATTCGCCCTTGTCAAAATCGACACGCGCCCGCGCGAGAATGGCGTCGGCACCACCCATATATTCGACGTACTTCTTGCCGGATTCCACCGGCGGCAACGGATCGAGGTTGACCGGATTGGCGTCATACCAGCCGAGATATTTCTGGTAGATCGCCTTCACATTGTGCCGGATATGGCCGTAATAGCCGCGGCCATGCCAGGCGCCTTCGAGACTCTTCGGCAGTTGGATGGTTTCGGCGATCTCGGCGGCGGTGAGGCCGTGGTTCATCAGGCGGATGGTCTGGTCATGCGCGAATTTGTAGAGGTCGCGCTGCTGCCGGATCATGGTGCCGATGCGGTCGCGTCCCCACACCGGCCAGTGGTGCTGGCCGCACATCGCCTCCGCCTTGCCGTCCCAGAGCTGCAAGGCCTCGCCCAGATATTTCGACCAGGCCAGCGCGTCGCGCACGTCGGCGCCGCGGAACGGCAGCAGATTGTGGAGATTGTGGGTGCAGTTCTCGGCGAGGTTCAACAGCTTGTAGCGCGGGATGAAGAAATGCATCTCCGCCGGAGCTTCGCTGTTCGGCGCCATCTGGAATTCGAATTCGACGCCGTCGATCACGCGCCTGTCGCCGGTCGCCATGATCAAATCGGTCGGCCGCAGCAGCGCCACTGAACCTGCCGCCATCGACTTGCCGAGGCCGCAATCGACCTGCCCGCGCACGCCCTTGGCGAGAAGCGGCCCGAACTGGTACTGCGCCCGGCGCAGCATCGCCGGTCCCGCGATGATGTTCTCTGAGACGGCATGCTCCATGAACAAATTGGGCGCGATGATCGGCACGCGCCCGGTGGCGAGCGCATCCTCCTCCAGCACGCCGCGCGCGCCGCCCCAATGGTCGGTGTGGGTGTGGGTAAAGATCACGGCCGCGACCGGCCGCTGGCCGCGATGCTTGTAGTAGAGATCGAGCGCCGCGCGCGCGCCCTCGATCGAGGTCAAGGTGTCCACGACGATGACGCCGCTATCGCCCTCGATCAGCGTCATGTTGGCGATGTCGAGCCCACGCACCTGGTAAACGCCAGGCACGACCTCGAACAGCCCGTGCTGCATGTTGAGCCGCGACTGCCGCCACAGGCTGGGATTGACGGTCGGCGGCGCCTGCTCGGTCGACAGGAAGCCGTAGGGTTCGAGGCTCCAGACTGTCCGTCCTTGCGGGTTTGTAATCTTCGCGTTGTCGATCGTGCCGAGAAAGCCGCGCGCGGCATCGTCGAAATCCCGCGTGTCGGAAAACGGCAGCGAGTTCAGCATCGCCGTCTGCTGCGCAATGACGGACGCCGTTGCGTCCTTCGGTTCGCTGCTGGACGTGTCTGTCATCTTGATCTCCTCCCGGCCTGTTGCGCGGCATCTAACCGCATCTCGCGGTCGATTGCCATGGCGGGAGGAAGGCGCGATGCGTAGCCCCGCGCCCACAGGCGGAGAGGATGCAGCGTGTTCGCGGCTACATGCCCAACAGCCTGGGCAGCCACAACGACAGGCCCGGCCAATAGGTCACGACCGCGAGGAACGCCAGCATGGTCAGGAGCCATGGCCACACCGCGACCGTGAGCTCGGTGATACCCATCTTGGCGATGCCCGAGGCGACGTAGAGATTGAGGCCGACCGGCGGATGGCACAGCCCGACCTCCATGTTGACCGTCATCAGGATGCCGAAATGGATCGGATCGATGCCGAGCTTGATCGCAACCGGAAACAGGATCGGCGCCATGATCAGGATGATCGAGGACGGCTCCATCACGTTGCCCGCCACCAGCAGCAGGAGATTGACGACGAGGAGGAAGCCGATCCAGCCAAGGCCCTGGTCGATCATCCATTGCGCGAGCGCTTGCGGCACGTTCTCGTAAGTCATCAGGAACGAGAACAAGACGGCGTTGGTGATGATGTAGAGCAGCATCGCCGACAGATTTGCCGACGACAGCAGCACGCGCGGCACGTCTCGCAGCTTCAGATCCTTGTAGATGAACACTGCGACGATAAAGGCATACACCGCGCTGACGGCGGCAGCTTCGGTCGGTGTGAACAGGCCGCTGTAGATGCCGCCGATCACGATCACGATCAGCAGGATACCCCAGATCGACTTGCGGAACGCATCGAAGCGCTCGAAGAGGGTTGCTTTCGGCATCCTCGGATAGTCGTTACGCCAGGCCCGATAGAACGTCGTGGCGCCGAGCAGCATGGCGAGCACGAGCCCCGGCACGATCCCGGCGATGAACAGCTTGCCGACGGAGGTGTTGGTGGAGACGGCAAAAAGGACCATCGGAATCGAGGGTGGAATGAGAATCCCGAGCGAGCCGGAGGTCGTGATCACGCCCGCCCCGAACCGCTTCGGAAACCCCTGCGCGACCATCGCAGGCAGGATCACCGATCCGATCGCCACCACCGTGGCCGGCGATGAGCCGGAGATCGCGGCGAACAGCGCGCAGGCGACCACGCCCGAGAGCGCAAGGCCGCCGTACCAATGGCCGACCAGCGCGGTCGCAAAGGCGATCATCCGGCGTGCCACGCCGCCATGGGTCAGGAAGTTGCCGGCAAGGATGAAGAACGGGATCGCCATGATCTCGAAGCTCTCGATGCCTGTAAACAGCTTCAGCGCCACCGATTCCGTTCGCACGTCGGTC
The DNA here is from genome assembly GCF_054056555.1 of Bradyrhizobium sp. LM2.9. NCBI lineage: Bacteria > Pseudomonadati > Pseudomonadota > Alphaproteobacteria > Hyphomicrobiales > Nitrobacteraceae > Bradyrhizobium > Bradyrhizobium sp. LM2.9. Next base: position 559,969 of record NZ_JBSRYJ010000002.1, on the reverse strand, counting down.
AGCGTGAACATGAAGCTGAGCACGGTCAGACCGAGCGCGATCGAAATCGGCATGCCCGTGAGCATCAACGACAGCAGAAGGCCGAAGACAACGGCGACACGCAGGCCCTGCGGCAGCGTGATCACGTGCGCCGAATGCGCGAAGCACACGGCGACGATCAGGACCGGCAACAGCATCAGGACCCAGCCGAGCGGGCTGCGTTCGTCGCGGGCGACCTGACTGCGCGTGACCGGGGCCGGATGAACCGGGTCTGCCTCGACGCCCTCGACGCCGGCCATGTCGTGATGCGGCAGCTCGCCGGTGCGATAGAACGACCAGGCGACTTGCAGGAAGCGGAAGCACATCAGCCCGGAGCCGAGCGGGATGGTGAGATACACCAGCCACATCGGCGCTTCGAGATCGTTGGATTGTTGGCCGGTCTGCCACATCTGGCCGACAAACGCGGCCCCGAAATAGCACACGATGGCGGTGAAAAGGGCGCCGCACATCAGGCCGAAAGTGATGACGCGGCGGCGCGATCCGCCGGGAAGGATGTTGACCAGGACGTCGACGCCGACATGGATGCCGGTGCGTACCCCGTAGGCCGCACCGAATTTCGCCATCCAGATGAACATGTAGATGCAGAGTTCCTGCGCCCAGGACAGGTCGAGAGCGGCAAGCCAGACGAACGCGGCTCGCGCGGGAACGGCCAGCAAGGCCAGGTTGCGCGCCTCCGCCCATTTGGCGATGTCGATCGACAGCCCGGCGCCATAACGGTGCAGCACGGCAACGAAGATGAGCAATGTCGCAGCCGCGATCAACGTCGCGATCAGCCATTCCTCGAGATGATTGAGCACACGATTCAGTACACGCAGCAACTTAGTCCCCCAGCTTGGCTCATCATCAAGAGCAACGGCCGGGAGTGCGATCACCCCCGACCGTTATGGTTGTTCTTATAACGGCGCCGGCGTCAGTTCATCTTGACGTCGAGTTCCTTGGCGAGGAGATCGAGCACCTCCTGCCCGACCCGCCCCTTCGCCCATTTGTAGGTCGGCTGCATCGCCTCCTGCCATGCCTTGCGATCGGCGTCAGTCAGATAATGCAACGTGGTCTTGCCCGTCTTCTTGATCTCGGCCAGCGCATCTTCGTTCTCCTGGCGCGCGATCGAGTTGGTGTAGTCGGTCGCCTCGTTCATCGCCTTTTCGAGCTGGGCGCGGATATCAGGCGGCAGGCCCGACCAGAATTTCGAGTTGACGATGACTGCGTATTGCAGATGCGCGTGATAGGACACGGTGATGTCCTTCTGCACCTCGTAGAACTTCTGCGTCAGGTAGTTCGACGCGGTGTTCTCGCAGCCGTCGACCACGCCCGTCTGCAAAGCCTGGTAGACTTCGGAAAACGCCATGATCTGAGGGATCGAGCCCATGATCCGGAGATATTGGTCGGCGACCTTCGATCCGGAGATGCGGAATTTGAGACCCTGGAAATCGGTCGGCTTCATCAGGGCACGGTTAGCGGAGAGCATGTGGAAGCCGTTGTCCCAATAGGCGAGCCCGGTGATGCCCTTGGTCTCGAGCTTCTGGAACAGCCATTTGCCGATGGTGCCCTTCATCGCGTTGGAATAGGTCGCGTCGTCCTTGAACAGCCAGGGCAGGTCGAGCGCCTCGAACTCCTTGATACCGAGCGGTGCGAACTTCGCGGTCGAGGGCGCGAGCATCTGCACCGAGCCGAGCTGAAGCGCTTCGATCTCCTCCTTGTCCTTATAGAGGGTGGAGTTCGGATAAATTTCGATCTTGACCTTGCCGTCGGTGTACTTCTCGGCAAGCTCCTTGAACTTCAGCGCGCCCTTGCCCTTCGGGGTGTCATTGGCGACGACGTGGCTGAACTTGATGACGATCGGGCTCTGGGCCTGGGCCGAGACGGGAGACAAGGCAGGAGCCAAGAGAACAGACGCGGCGGCGACCGCAAGAAGCAGCTTGCGCATGAAGTAACCTCCCAACAACCTCTAAAAGCGGGTCTTTTTTGCTTTGCAGCCCAGTTTGCGGTCCAGTAGTGGCAGCAATCCGCCACCCGAACAACTAGACCTAAGCCCAATTTGCCGCAGCCAAGCTATCTTGGCGGCGGCTGAATGCGCAACCCGGCACCCGCTCCCATCCCCGAGAGCGAGCGCTTATGTCGCAATGCGGCAGTGCAATCAGCCCTTGCGCTGGGCGACCATGAACAGACGCCGGAACGGGAATAGCGTCTGCCCGGCGGCATTCTTCGGGTAGGCCTTCGCGACCCGCTCGCCATAGGCCGCCTCGAACGCGGCCTTCTCGTCGCCCTGCAAGATGTCGAGATAGCGCGTCAACCAGGTCCCCTTGGTCCACTCCTTGACGGGATTCTCGCCCTCGAGCACCTGCAGATATTCGGTCTCCCAGATGTCGATATTGGCCGACATCGGAGCAAGCAGACCGTGATAGTAGGCCGGCCCTTCGACCGGCGGCGGCGTGACGAGATGCTCGACCTTGGACCGCCAGGGACCGTTGAGCGCGGTCTCGCCGATCAGCACATGCGAGGGGGCCAGAAAGTTGCGCGGCATCTGCACCGCAAGCATGCCGCCGGGCGTCACCTTCTCCATGACCGAAGGAAACAGTGCCGCATGATTGGGCAGCCAGTGCAGTGCGGCATTGGAATAGACGACGTCATACTGCTTCGTCGGGCGCCAGTGGCCGAGGTCTTCATGGGACCATTCCACGTCCGGTGCTGCCTTGCGGCCGGCGGCAACCATCTCGGCCGAGCCCTCGACACCCGTCACCGTCGCGTCGGGCCAGCGCTCCTTGATGAGCTTGGTGACATTGCCGGCGCCGGCGCCGAGATCGGCAATCGCACGCGGACCAGAATCCGGAATTCGCATCAACAGGTCGACGGCGGGCCGGAGCCGGTGGCCGGAGAATTTCAGATATTGCTGCGGATCCCAGACCATCGCTCAGCGCCTTTTCTTTTTTCGTGTTTCCTTCAACGCGGCTCTTGGTTACCACTGCTCGTCCCGGTCGGGCAAATCACCCTGACGTGGACAGGGCAGGAAACGAACAACAAACCAACAGCAACAAGCAAAAGCAAACAAGAGAGCGTGTGATCATGGACCTCGGGCTCAAATCAAAAACCGCTGTGGTCACAGGCGCGAGCGTCGGCATCGGCCGCGCCATCGCCAAGGGCCTAGCTGCCGAAGGCGTACGCGTGGTCGGCGTGGCACGGCGCGCCGATCTGCTCGTCGAGCTGGTGAAGGAAGTCGGCTCCGGCCTGATCACGCCGTTCGAGCAGGACGTGATGGAAAAGGACGCGGCGGAGAAGATTTCGGCCTTCGCGCTAAAAGAGCTCGGCCATGTCGACATCCTCATCAACAATGCCGGCGGCAGCCGCCCCCTCCCCGTCGATGCGCCCGACAGCAAATGGGACGAAGCGATCGCGCTGAATTTCACCAGCTACCGCCGCATCGCGCATGCCCTGCTGCCGCAGATGATCGAACGCAAATGGGGCCGCATCGTCAACATCACCGGCAAGTCCGAGCCGGAAGGCCTCAACGCCGCGTTCGCGGCGAAAGCCGCCGTCCACGCCTGGGCCAAGGGCCTGTCGCGCGAGATCGGCGAGCACGGCATCACCATCAACTGCATCCCGCCCGGCCGCATCATGAGCGAACAGATCCGCCGCAACTACGCACCGGACTATCGCGAGCGCTTTGCGGAGGAAGAGATCCCGGTCGGCTATTGGGGCGAGCCGGAAGATCTGGCGGCGTTGGCGGTGTTTCTGGCCTCGCCCGTGGCTCGGTACATCACGGGGACGGTGATCCCGGTGGATGGGGGACTGAGGAGGTATCAGTTCTAAAGCCGTTCAACCTCTCCAGCTTGCGGGAGAGGTTGGCGCAAAGCGCCGGGTGAGGGTTCTCTCCACACAGGGGTTCTCGTTTGCGGAGACACCCCCGCCCTTTCCCCGCAAGCGCAGGGTTATCGCATACGATAGCTGCGAGGTTGCCGGACGTGCTCGGCCTGCACGGTCGAGACGCCCGCTTCGGCGGGCTCCTCACCATGAGGGTCTGATATCTCGCCGCGAATGCGACCTCATCCTGAGGGCCCGCCTTAGGCGGGCGTCTCGAAGGATGGCCGCAGCCGAGCTTCCAGCCACGCGTGTCTTCAATGCGACAGCCCTGCGCGCGACTAGCATGTCGATCAAGGCCAAAGAGTCCTAGCCTCAATTCCTGCCGACCGATGCGGCCTTAACGTGGCCGATCTCGACTAGTCATCCCCGTTTCGAGACAACAGAGACTAGGCAGCTTGATTGCAATCTCAACGCGTGCAAAAGTTCCGTCGTATATTTTAAGTCTTTTAAAGCAGGCGGGGGAACAAGCAAATGTCGGACGGAATCGAAGCTCAATCCATCGAACCTTTGTCGGCCGATTTCCTGAAGTCGATCGAAAACTACGTCAGGGTCGAAAACGGCCTGCAGATCTATGTCGACCCTATTACCACTAGCATCCTCGTGCTGAACGCCGCCGGCGCCCTGATCTCGATCATACGAAGCTTTTCGAAGGTCCAGCTTTCCGGCAACCTGCTCGAGAACCTTTCTGCGATCATCCGCAGCGTTGATACCATTCTGAAGGAAATCGAGGCGCTCCGCGCCTACATTCCGGTCGCACTCGACGACGCATTTCGCAAACGGCTCACCATCGACATTCAGACGCAGATCGACCGCTTCAGCATCGAGATCGCCGAACTCTCGGATGCCGACATCAACAAGCTGAACAAGACATCCCCGCACTTTCACAAAATCGAGGAGATCGCCGAGGCTCAGCTCCAGAACGCGCTCAATCTGAGAGGCTACGGCTATCCGGGGTATTTCGCGGTCGCAACCGCCGCGATCTCGTATCTTTCGATGGCTGCGGCGCTCAAGATCTCCAAGGCCAAAGCGAAGGCGATCAACACGCAGATCGGGACTTGGTTCGCACAATGTATCGACCCCAATGTCGCCGGCTCGGCCCGCCGACGTCCGCAACCGGCTCACGAACGACGCCAACAACTGCAAGAATATCGTTGATAGCCAGCCCAGGTCAGTCTGGCTGGGCTACTATACCAGGGCGGAAATGGTGATTGCCCGCGGCGGCGAACTTGGTCCACCTGATCGACCGGAACGACGCATAATTCGCTTCGTTAACTGGTACGCAACCCAATCTGGCAGTTTTGATGGGGGATTGAAGTGGGATCCCCAGCCTGAAGTCAGCGATCGTCCCAACCCACGCGGGTGGCCACTGATCCCGACCGAAAGCGACACCAATCTCCACAACGGCGACAATTCAGCGTACGCGCGATGCGTCAACAACATCGAAGGCATCAATGGCGCTGGCGGCTTTCGCCGCTATGTCGACCAGGGAAAGGACCTGTTCGAGAAAGCCAAGCAAACGGATGCGACGATCGAGACCATCAAGGCGCTTGCCCTTCGCGTCGACACGGCCACATCATCATTCAAGTAAAACAACAAATTCGAGAACGAAACTTCGCGAGCCGACCCCTCGCGGGGTCTCGGACGGGAAGGGGGCGTGGGGACACGACAGTCATGATTGATGCCATCCGACGGCATCAGGAAAAGTCAAAAGTGCCAATGAGTTTTCAGGCCGAGCTTCATGAAGAAGCGGTGCGTTTGCTTCCCCTCAAAGGCGCACATTCACGAAATGCCGGAGCTGTCCGCGCATATCTGCTTCACCACAGAGAGCGGACATCGCTCCTTCACGAGGAGCACACAGTGTCTTTTGCCGACCAGTGCAATCCTGGCATCCTGCCAGTGTTTTGCCCGACGGGTCAACATCGTGGCAGCCGCGAATGTCGTCGTGACGCCGTTCGAAAATCCCTTATCGATCAAGGGGCCTTCTACTGTGCATGGGGTTGTTTTCGCGTTTTTTGTTTTGGCCTCTAAGAAAAAACGCAAGGCTCCGCAGGACCACTCACCCCGCCTGCAGGATCTCCGCGATCGCAGCCCCCGCCGCGATCGTGCCGAGCTTGCCGCCGACGTCGCGCGTCGCCCTGCCCTCGCCGATCGCCGTCGCCACCGCCGCCTCGATCGCTCGCGCGGCTTCCTCGTAACGAACCGCGCCGCTGTTCTCGCCGTGCCATCCGAGCAGCAGCGCCGTCGACAGGATCAGCGACACCGGATTGGCGACGTCTTGGCCTGCAATGTCAGGCGCCGAGCCGTGCGCCGCCTGCGCCATGGCGAAGCGGTCACCGACATTGAGCGAGCCGCCGAGGCCGAGGCTTCCGGAGAGCTCCGCCGTGAGATCGGACAGGATATCGCCGAACATGTTGGTGGCGACGATGACGTCGAAACGATCGGGGTTGCGCACCACATGCGCCATCATGGCGTCGACCAGGATGTCGTCGACCGCGAGGCCGGGATAGCCTTTCGCCGCCTCGCGGCAGATATCCAGAAACATGCCGTCGCCGATCTTTAGCACATTGGCCTTGTGCACGATGGTGAGATGCTTGTGCCGCTTCATCGCGAGACGGCAGGCGGCGTGCGCGATGCGCTCGCAGCACAGGCGCGTGATCCGGCGCAGCGAGATCACGACGTCTGGCGTAACCAGCATCTCGCCATTGCCCTGCTCCATGTTGCGGTCGGCGTAAAATCCTTCGGTGTTTTCGCGCACCACGACGAGGTCGAGATCGCCGGCCCGGCCGGCCCGGCCCGCATAAGTGCGCGCGGGCCTGACATTGGCATACAGGTCGAGGTTCTTGCGGAAATGCCGAGACGGATTGATCTCGCCATGCGCCTCGTCCTTGAAATCGAACGTCGCGGTCGGCCCCAGGATCAGGCCGTCGGCGGCGCGGACGATGTCGAGCAGCTCGGGACGCACGGTCGTGCCGAACTGCTTGAGGCTCGCATGCCCGATCGCGTGCTCCTCCAGCCGCAAATTGAGCTGAAAGCGCTCGGAGGCCGCGCGCAGCACGCCTGATGTCGCGGTCGTGATCTCTGGTCCGATGCCGTCACCGGGCAGAACGACGATGTGCATGGCGATCCCCTGAAATTGCAGCAGCGATCATACGCCGGCGCGCAGGCTCATCGCCCAGCCTTCGCGCATACACAGCATGCAAGCATATGCCTGTGGCAGGCGGCCCGGCCGTAGTACATGCCGAGTCCTTATCAGCCACGCCGCCGGAGCAACGCGCAAGGCAATGACAATCACGTTACCTGCCGCCGCGCGCGAGCCCGACCACACCATTTCCGACGGCCTGCCGGCCGCGCGGCGGCGCTGGGCGATCGCCGCGATCTTCACCGCGCTGGCGATGGCCTCGCTCGACACCGCGATCGCCAACATCGCGCTGCCCGCCATTGCCGCCGATCTGCATGTCACACCGGAGCAGTCGGTCTGGGTGGTCAACGTCTATCAGATCGCGCTGGTGGCGACGCTGCTGCCGCTCGGGGCGCTCGGCGAGATCGTCGGGCACCAGCGCATCTATCTCGGCGGCCTGATCCTGTTCACCATCGCCTCGCTGTTCTGCGCGGTGGCGTGGTCGCTGGACAGCCTCTTGGTTGCGCGCACGCTGCAAGGGCTCGGCGCCAGCGGCATCATGAGCGTCAACACGGCGCTGGTGCGCTTCGTCTATCCCAGCCGGATGCTTGGCCGTGGCTTCGGCCACAACGCGCTGGTGGTCGCGACCGCCTTCACCTTCGGGCCGTCGATTGCCTCCGCCATCCTGGCGGTCGGCCCATGGCCGTGGCTGTTCGCCGTCAACATCCCGTTCGGCCTTGTCGCGATCGGCATCGGCTTTGCGATGCTGCCGAAGACGCCGCGCGCCGATCACGGCTTTGACTTTCTCGGCGCGATCCTGGCGTCGGCCTGCCTCGGCCTGTTCATCACGGGCATCGGCAGCGCCGCGCATAATCTCTCGCCTGTGGTCGTGGGCATCGAGCTGGTCACGGCGCTCGTGCTCGGCTTCGTCCTGACGCGCCGCCATGCCGACCATCCGGCGCCGATGCTGCCGATCGACCTGTTCAGCCGGCCGATGTTCGCATTGTCGGCGGCGACGGCCGTGTGCTCCTTTGCGGTGCAGGGCCTCGCCTTCGTCTCGCTGCCGTTCTATTTCGAGGACGTGCTGGGCCGCTCGCAGGTCGAGACCGGATTTTTCATGACGCCGTGGCCGCTGGTGGTCGGCATCATGGCGCCGATCGCGGGGCGTCTCTCCGACCGGCATGCGGTCGGATTGTTGGGCGGCATCGGCCTCGTGCTGCTCGGCATCGGCATGGCGCTGCTCGCGATGCTTCCGGCCAATCCTGCTATCCCCGACATCATCTGGCGGATGGTGATCTGCGGCATGGGGTTCGGGTTCTTCCAGGCGCCGAACATGAAGGCGGTGATGTCGAGCGCGCCGCCTCACCGCAGCGGCAGCGCCTCGGGCATCGTCGCAACCGCGCGCCTGACCGGGCAAACCACCGGAGCGGCACTTGCCGCCCTCTGCTTCGCGCTGGCCGGTCGCGATGGCGCCATCGTCGCATTGGCACTTGGCGCCGGTTTCGCCGCGCTCGGCAGCGTGATGAGCTTCTTGCGGCTGGCGGTGAAGTAGCCCCTCAAGCCAGATGTCGAGCCGCCGTCGCGTCGATCGTCGCCACCGGAATGACCGTCTCCTCGTCGAGCGCAGCGAGGCGTGCGTCGATGGCATCGATGACCTTGCGCGAGAACGGTCCGAGATGCGCATAGGCGGCGATCATCTGCACGGCGATCCGCGCCGATGACGTGTCGCGCTTGGCGCAGTTCATGAAGGTCTGCCAGAGCGGCCCACGCGCCTCGGGAAGGGCTGTGACCACCTTGTGCACCGTTTCCATCGCGCCGATCCGGGCGCGGATATCGCCTTCCGCGAGCTCCTGGCGCTGGCGAGAGCGGTCGAGCAGCGTCATCAGACGGTCGATGCGCCTCGCATAGGCCGTCGGGCTGTAGATGTGCTCCAGCACGCGCTTATAGTCCATCAGGATGTCGCGCAACGGGCGCACCGGATCGAAGTTGATCCCGGCGGTACACTGATCGGCGCCGATGGTCGGCGCCAGGTCGTGGCCCGGGTGCAGCCGGCCTTCGCGCTCCAGGCGGCGCGTGAGCTGCGTGTTCGGCAAGGCATAGAGCAGGCCGACCATGCTGACGGGGATCGCCGCCTCTTCGATGAAGTCGATCATGGCATCCGCCATCGAGAGCTTCTCATTGTCGAAGCCGACGATAAAACCCGCGGTGACGAGCATGCCAGCGGCGTAGATTTTGTGGATGCTCTCGGCGATGTTGCGTCGCGTGTTCTGCTTCTTCCGCATCGCGACCAGCGTCGCCGGATCAGGACTTTCGATGCCGACGAAGATGGCGAAGAAGTTCGCCGCACCCATCAGGTCCAATAGCTCGGGATCGTCGGCCAGATTGACCGAGGCTTCAGTCGACAATTCGAAGGGATAGCCGTGAGCGCGTTGCCATTCGGCGAGCTGGGGCAGGAACAGCCGGAGCGACTTCTTGTTGCCGATGAAATTGTCGTCGACGAAGTCGAGATGGCCGCGGTAACCCATTGCGTAGAGCGTATCGAGCTCGATCAGGATCTGCGCGTTTGTCTTGGTCCGCGGCACGCGTCCATAGAGCTCGATGATGTCGCAGAACTCGCAGGTAAACGGACAGCCGCGCGAATACTGCACACCGAGATAAAGGTAGTCCTCGAACTTCAGCAGGTCGAAGCGCGGCACCGGCGTCTTGGTGACGTCGGCCTGGAATTTCGGTGCGATGAAGACGCCGGACCGTGCGCCACTGTCCCAGGCCGCGATGAATTCGTCGATGACGCTCTCGGCCTCGCCGAGCACCTGGAAGTCGGCCCTCTTATAGATGTGGGGGCTCGAGGTGGGATCGGGACCGCCGACCACCACCGGCTTGCCCGCAGCACGGCACGTTTCGATCAGGCGCAGCGTGTCGGCCTGCTGCGGCATCATTCCGCCGGTGAAGACGACGTCGGCCCAGGACAGATCCTCGTCGCCGAAGGATTGCGTGTTGCAATCGATCAGCCGGACCGTCCAGCTCTCGGGCAACATCGCGGCAACAGTGATCAGGCCCAAGGGGGCGGCGGGGCGCTTCACGCCCAACACTTTGCAGGATTCGCCAAAGCTCCAGAAGGATTCTGCCGAGAACAGCGGATAGAGCATCAGGACGTTGCAAGGCTGCGGTGCGTTCATGGAACCCCTTTTGGCTTGATCCCACTGTAGCAGAGCATTGTCGACTTGCACCCCGGCAAAACGGACAAACTGTCGCTCTCGGTTCCAAGGGTGTCTGCACGCGGACGCCGGCATACGTCGCCCCAAGCCGTGCCGCGGGCGTCCAAGGAGGGTCCAGCCAGGTCCAGCCACCCCTCAGACTGTTGATTTGAAGGTTTCCAATTTGCCGGACACATTGCGCCCCTGAGTCCTATCGGTGGATTGGACCAATCAGGGGACTGCGATGGCAAACCTTACAATCAACGAAAAAGCCTTCACGCTCGACGTCGAGCCGGATACGCCGCTGCTGTGGGCAATCCGCGAGAATGCCGGTCTGACCGGCACCAAATATGGCTGCGGCATTGCACAATGCGGCGCCTGCACCGTTCACATCGACGGCGTCGCCACCCGCTCCTGCGGGGTTTCGGTCAGCGAGGCCGTGGGCAAGAAGATCACGACCATCGAAGGGCTCGCCTCCGGCAAGTCGCTGCACAAGGTGCAGGAAGCCTGGATCGCCCAAGACGTGCCGCAATGCGGCTATTGCCAGAGCGGCATGATCATGGCGGTGGCGGCGCTCCTCAACGAGAAGCCCAAGCCGACCGACGCTGACATCGACGAGGCTATCACCAATATCTGCCGCTGCGGCACCTTCCAGCAGGTGCGCGAAGCGATCCACACGATCGCAAGCGCGTAAGGATCCCATCATGAATCAGCATGTTTCACCGCGGCTCAACCGCCGCGCCTTCGTCATCGGCACGGCCGCGGTCGGCGCCGGCCTCGCAATCCGGCCTCGACATCCCCTTCGGCGGCCCCGCCGTGGTCCGCGCGGCCGACGGCTCGCCCGAGATCGGCGCCTGGGTCGTGGTCCGGCCCGACGACACCGTCGTCATCCGCATCGCCCGCTCCGAGATGGGCCAGGGCTCGCTCACCGGCCTCGCCCAGCTCGTCGCCGAGGAGCTCGAATGCGACTGGTCGAAAGTCTCGACCGAATATCCGACGCCCGGCCAAAGCGTCGCCCGCAAGCGCGTCTGGGGCGATTTCTCGACCGGCGGCAGCCGCGGCATCCGCTCTTCGCAAGACTACGTCCGCAAGGGCGGCGCCACCGCGCGCGTGATGCTGATCCAGGCCGCCGCCGAGACGTGGAAAGTGCCGGCATCCGAATGCACGGCCGCCAACAGCGTCATCACCCATACGCCCTCGGGCAAGACCACGACCTACGGCAAGGTCGCCGAGGCCGCGGCCAAGCTGACGCCACCGGCCGACGTCAAGCTGAAGGACCCCAAGGACTGGAAGCTGATCGGCAAGGGCGTGAAGCGGCTCGACACCGCCGAGAAGACCACCGGCACCATGATCTACGGCATCGACGTCAAGCTGCCGGGCATGCTGAACGCCGCGATCAAGGACTGCCCGGTGTTCGGCGGCAAGGTGAAGAGCTTTGACGAAGCCAAGATCGCCGGGATGAAGGGCGTCAAGAAGATCGTCAAGGTCGGCGATACCGCGGTCGCGGTCGTTGCCGACACCTGGTGGCACGCCAAGACCGCGCTGGAGGCGCTGCCGATCGTCTGGGACGAGGGCGACAACGCCAAGGTCTCGAGCGAATCGATTGCAAAGTGGCTGGCCGAGGGCCTCGACAACGCGCAGCCGGCCTATGTCGGCAACAAGAACGGCGACGCGAAGGCGGCGATTGCAACTGCCGCCAAGAAGGTCGAGGCCGTCTACAGCTATCCCTACCAGAACCACGCCACCATGGAGCCGATGAACGCCACGGCGCTCTACACGGCGGACAAATGCGAGGTCTGGTGTGGCACACAGAACGGAGAAGCTGTCTTCGCGGCGGTGCTGGAAGCCTCCGGCCTGCCGGCGGAGAAGTGCGACGTGTACAAGGTGATGCCCGGCGGCGGTTTCGGCCGGCGCGGCCAGACCGACTATGTTCGCCAGGCCGTCATCATCGCCAAGGAGATGCCGGGCACGCCGATCAAGCTGTTGTGGTCTCGCGAAGAGGACATGGCGCACGGCAAGTATCACCCGATCACCCAGTGCAAGATGACCGGCGCGTTCGATGCCGACAACAATCTGGTCGCGCTGCACTACCGTCTGTCCGGGCAGTCGATCCTGTTCTCGCTGCGTCCCGAAGCGCTGCAGAACGGCATGGATCCGGCCGCATTCCAGGGCGTCGCCCAGACCGGCGAGGCCGCGTTCGGCTATTCGGTGCCGAACCTGCTGGTCGAGCACGCGATGCGCAACCCGCACGTTCCGCCCGGCTTCTGGCGTGGCGTCAACGTCAATCACAACGCGATTTACATGGAATGCTTCATGGACGAGCTGGCCCAGGCCGCAGGCCAGGACCCGCTCGAATTCCGCCGCAAGCTGATGGGCAATCACCCCAAGCATCTCGCGGTGCTCAATGCCGTGGCCGAGAAGATCGGCTGGAGCACGCCGGCGCCGCAGGGCGTCTATCGCGGCATCGCGCAGGTGATGGGCTATGGCAGCTATGTCGCCGGCGCTGCCGAAATCTCGGTGACCGACGGCAACAAGATCAAGGTGCTTCGTATCGTCGCCTCCACCGATCCCGGCTACGTCGTCAATCCGGCACAAGTGGAGCGGCAGATCGCGGGCTCCTTCGTCTATGGCCTTAGCGCGTTGTTCTACGGCGGCTGCACCGTCAAGGACGGCAAGATCGAGCAAACCAACTTCGACACCTACAATTCGATGCGCATCAATGAGATGCCGAAGGTCGAATCGGTGATGGTGCCGAGCGGCGGGTTCTGGGGCGGTGTCGGCGAGCCGACCATCGGCGTCGCGGCGCCGGCGGTGCTCAATGCGTACTTCGCGGCGACGGGCAAACGCATCCGCTCGGTGCCGCTGCGCGACCAGAACATCACCTTCGCCTGAGACGACAGCTGCGGCGGCCACCATGGCCGCCGCAGCATTTTTCGGATGAGGCCCATGAAAGCGCCGATGACACGGCGGAATGCCGTCCTCGGCATCACCGTCGCGGCAACATCGCTCGCCGTACCTTCCATCCTGCGCGCGCAATCAGCGGGCCGCGTCGTCGTGATCGGCGGCGGCTTTGGCGGCGCTGCGTGCGCCCGCGCGCTGAAGCGCGCGCAGGCAAACTTGCAAGTCATCCTGATCGAACCCAATGCGATCTTCACCTCCTGCCCCTTCAGCAACGCGGTGATTGCCGGCCTGCGCGAGATCGACGCGCAGCAGTTTGGCTATGACAGGCTCCGCGCCGAGGGCGTCACCGTGATCGGCCAGGCCGTGACCACGATCGAGCCGCAGCTGCGCAGCGTCATCACGGCCGATGGCGTTGCGCTGCCCTATGATCGTCTCGTACTCTCCCCCGGCATCGACTTCCATTTCGAAGCGTTGCCCGGCTACGACGACGCGGCATCAGAAAAAATGCCGCACGCCTGGAAGGCAGGCGCGCAGACGCTGCTGCTGCGCCGGCAGTTGGAGGCAATGCCGGACGGCGGCACTGTCGCCATTGCGATCCCCGCCAATCCCTCGCGCTGTCCCCCGGCGCCTTACGAGCGCGCCAGCCTGATCGCGCATTATTTGAAGACGAGGAAGCCGCGCTCGAAGGTTCTGATCCTCGATGCCAAGGACAATTTCTCGCAGCAGCGGCTGTTCGAGAAGGCGTGGAAGGAGCTGTACGGCGACATGATCGAACGCATCGAACTGTCGCAAGGCGGCCGCGTGACCTCGGTCGATGCCGCGACCAGGACCATCGTCACCGAGTTCGGCAACTACGCGCCTGATGTCGCCAATGTCATTCCGCCGCAGCGCGCCGGGCGTATTGCCGAGATCGCGGGCGCTACGGATGCAACCGGCTGGTGCCCGATCAATCCTGTTACCTTTGAGTCAAAACTCGTCCGGAACATCCACGTCATTGGCGATGCCTGCCTCGGCGGCGGCATTCCCAAATCGGCGTCCGCTGCAGGTGCACAAGGCAAGGCCTGTGCTGCCGCCATCGTGAATCTCCTCGCCGGTCGGGCGCCGGAAACGCCGCGATTGACAGGCATCTGCTACAACATTGTCGCGCCCGGTTACGGCTTTTCACTCGCCGGCAATTACCAGCCCAAGGGCGACATCTTCGCCGAGGTCGAGGGCGGCGCGACCAGCCCGGTCGATGCTCCGCGCGAGCTGCGCGCCCGGGAAGCGACTGACGCCGAGCGCTGGTTTCAAACCATCACGGCAGACACCTTTGGCTAGATCATCGATCCATATCGCAGCGCTGATCGCCGCCAGTTTCGCCTTCGCCTGCCATGCAGGGGCAGAGGAACTCCTGCCCTACAACATCGCCGGCGACGGCATTGCGGAATCGCTCACCGGCGCGCCCGGCGATGCCGCGCGCGGCCGCGCGCTTGTGCTCGCGCGCACCACCACCTGCATCCTCTGCCATTCCGGCCCCTTCCCCGAAACGCGGTTCCAGGGCGACCTCGCGCCTGATCTCACAGGTGCGGGGAACCGCTGGACCACGAGCCAGTTGCGGCTTCGACTGGTCGATGCGGCGCGTTTCAACCCGGAGACCATCATGCCGTCCTACTATCGCAACGACCATCTCATGCGCGTCGGGCGCAATTTCGCCGGCAGGCCGATATTGTCGGCCCCGGAGATCGAGGACATCGTGGCCTTTCTTGCAGCGCTTCGGGACTAGGTTCATGCAAACCACGCGACGACATTTCCTGAGTATCGCCGGAGGCGTCGCGGCCGCCGGGACGATCCCGATCGTCACCCTGCGGCCGCTGCAAGCGACGCCCGCGATGCTCACCACCAGCGATCCGCAACGTCGTCGGCGAAGCACCTGTGCGCACCGGCAGGGTGAAGCTCGACATTCCGCCGCTGGTCGAGAACGGCAACACGGTGCCGATGACCGTGAGCGTCGCAAGCCCGATGACGGCGGACGACTACGTCAAGAGCATCCACGTCTTCAACGAGAAGAACCCGCAGCCGAACATCGGCAATTTCTATCTCGGCCCCTCCTCCGGCCGCGCTCAAATCTCGACCCGGATCCGGCTCGCCGATACCCAGAAGGTGGTGGCGATCGCGCGTCTTTCCGACGACTCGTTCTGGCAGATCACGACTGAAATCGTCGTGACGCTGGCCGCCTGCACCGAGGAGATGAACTGATGGCCGCGCTGATCAACGTTCCGGCAAAGGCCCGGCGCGGCGATGTCGTCGAGATCCGCACTTTGACCTCGCACATCATGGAAACCGGCTTCCGGCACACCGCGGACGGCGCGCCGGTGCCGCGCGACATCATCACGAGTTTTACGTGCCGCTACAACGGCGCCGAGATTTTTCGTGCTGACCTGTTTCCGGCGATCGCGGCCAACCCTTATCTGTCGTTCTTCACGGTCGCGAAGGAGAGCGGCAAGTTCGAGTTCGAGTGGACCGGCGACAACGGCTATTCGTCGAGCGCATCGGCATCGATCACCGTCGAATGAATTTTTGGCGCGCGATAGCGGCGGCGGCGCTCCTCGCCACCACCCCTGCCCTGCTCGCCGGCGAGATTCCGCCGGACGCACGCCGCTCCGGCTATTCGTTCATGGGGCCCGACACGCGCACGATGCAGGATGACGACACCTCAAATCCCGGCATGCTGTTCGTGCTCGACGGTGAGGCGTTGTGGACGAAGAAGACCGGCAGCGCCGACAAAGCCTGTGCGGATTGCCACGGCGATGCGCGCAGCAGCATGAAGGGCGTCGCAGCGCGCTATCCGGCCTTCGACAAGGCGCTGACGCGCCCCGTCACGCTCGACCAGCGTATCAATCTTTGCCGCAGCAATCATCAGCAGGCAACGCCGCTGCCGTACGAGAGCCGCGACCTGCTGGCCCTGTCCGCCTTCGTCGCCCACCAATCGCGCGGCGCGGCGATCACGGCTGGCGACGATCCGCAGCTGAAGCCGTTTGTCGAACAGGGCCGCGACCTCTTCATGCAGCGTGAGGGCCAGCTCAACCTTGCCTGCACCAATTGCCACGACGACAACTACAACAAGCGTCTTGCCGGCGCGCCGATCACGCAAGGGCAGCCGACCGGCTATCCGCTTTATCGCCTGGAATGGCAGACGCTGGGCTCGCTGGAGCGGCGGCTGCGCAGCTGCATGACCGGCGTTCGCGCCCAGGCCTATGATTACGGTTCGCCCGAGCTCGTTGCGCTCGAACTCTATCTGATGTCGCGGGCGCGCGGCCTGAGTGTGGAAACGCCGGCCGTGCGGCCCTGAATTCCGCAGATTAGGACTAGGCAGACGCAGAACGGCCGCTAGTATCCGCCCAAAATTGAGTCACAGGGAGGGACCTAAAGTGGTCAACCACAAAATCTCGCGTCGTACGCTTTTAACGGGCACTGCTGCGGCTGGCGCGCTCAGCCTGACGGGATTGCCGGCACGCGCCGAGGTGAACTGGAAGAAATACGCGGGGACCAAACTTGAGGTGATCCTCGCCAAGGGGCCCCGCGGCGACAATCTGCAAAAATACGTCAAGGAGTTCACCGAGCTCACCGGCATTCAGGTCGAATCCGAGCAGATTCCCGAGCAGCAGCAGCGCCAGAAGGTGGTGATCGAGCTGACCTCGGGACGGCCGAGCTTCGACGTCGTCCATCTCAGCTATCACGTGCAGAAGCGGCAGTTCGAGAGGGGCGGCTGGCTCGCCGACATGACGCCCTTCATGAAGGACCCGACGCTGACCGCCCCTGATCTCGTGGAGAGCGATTTCTCGGCCGCGGGCCTGCAATACGCCAAGAACGACAAGGGCCAGATGCTGTCGCTGCCATGGTCGGTCGATTATTTCATCCTCTACTATAACAAGGAGCTGTTCGAGAAGAAGGGCGTCGCCGTGCCCAAGACACTCGACGAGATGGCCGCGGCGGCCGAGAAGCTCACCGATGCCAAGGAAGGCATCTACGGTTTTGTCGGGCGCGGCTTGCGCAACGCCAACATGGCGATGTGGAGCAACTTCTTCCTCGATTATGGCGGGGAATTCCTCGACGCCAAGGGCAACATCCTGACCGACGGTCCGGAAGCCATTGCCGCGACCAAGCTGTATCAGACACTCCTGACGAAATCGGCGCCGCCAGGCGTCGCCGGCTTCAACTGGATGGAGTCGATGGCCTCGTTCACGCAAGGCCGGTCCGCGATGTGGATCGACGGCGTCGGCTGGGCGCCGCCGCTGGAAGATCCGGCCGCTTCGCGCGTTGTCGGCAAGGTCGGCTACACCGTCGTACCCGCCGGCCCCAAGGGACAATATTCCTCGACCTATGGCGACGGCATCGGCATTGCCGCGGCGAGCAAGAACAAGGAAGCCGCCTATCTGCTCTGCCAATGGGTGGTCTCGAAGACCCAGGGCGCGCGGCTGCTGCAGGCCGGTGGCGGCGTGCCGTTCCGCAACTCGATCCTCGGCGATCCCGAGGTCCAGAAGGGCGTGAAGACCAAGGAGTGGCTGCAATCGGTGATCGATTCCGGCAAGATCAGCAAGCTGGGCCTGCCCGTCGTGATCCCGGTCGCCGAATTCCGCGACATCGTCGGCGCCGCGGTCACCGCGACCCTGTCCGGCGCCGATCCTGCCGCCGAGCTGAAGAAGGCCAACGATCAGTACCGGCCGATCCTGGAGCGTAGCGAGAAGACGTGAGTGCGTTGACACAATCGACTCCGGGCGCGGCAAAGTCTGATGCCGCGCCGGAGAAAGAGTTGCGGCCGCCGTCCTACTGGCCGTTCGTGGTGCCGGCGCTGGTCGTCGTGCTCGCGATCATCATCTTCCCGTGGGTCTTCACGATCTGGATGAGCCTGAACGAGTGGAAGGTCGGCTCGGCGACCACCTTCGCTGGATTCTCCAATTATCTGCGGCTGACGAGCGATCCCCGCTTCATCGAGGCCATCGGGCATACGCTGTTCTACACCGTACTGTCCGTGCTGCTGCCGCTCGTGCTCGGCACGTTTGCGGCCGTGGTGTTTCACCAGAAATTCCCCGGCCGCGGCTTCCTGCGCGGCGTCTTCATCATGCCGATGATGGCGACGCCGGTGGCGATCGCGCTGGTCTGGACCATGATGTTCCACCCGCAGCTCGGCGTGCTGAACTATTTGCTGTCACTGGTCGGGATCCCTGCGCAGCTCTGGGTGTTCCATCCCGCGACCGTCATTCCTTCGCTGGTGCTGGTTGAGACCTGGCAATGGACGCCGCTGGTCATGCTGATCGTGCTCGGCGGCCTCGCCGCGATTCCGACCGAGCCTTATGAAAGTGCACAGATCGACGGCGCCAATATCTGGCAGGTCTTCCGCTTCATCACCCTGCCGCTGATCATGCCGTTCCTGTTCATCGCCGGCATGATCCGCATGATCGACGCCGTGAAAAGTTTCGACATCATCTTCGCAATCACGCAGGGCGGACCGGGATCGGCGTCGGAGACCATCAACATCTATCTCTACAGCGTGGCCTTCTCCTATTACGACCTCGGCTACGGCTCGGCGATCGCGGTGGTGTTCTTCCTGCTGATCGTCGCGCTTGCGGCCGTGATGCTCTATGCCCGACAGCGCATGCTGTGGACAGAGATATCGAGCGACGCATGACACCCCGTCCGATCATCGGCAAAATCGGCCTGTGGCTTTCGGTGTTCGTCATCGTATCGCCGGCAATCCTGTTCTTTCTCTGGATGCTGTCGCTGTCGCTCAAATTCGAGATCGACAACGCCGCCTACCCGCCGGTGTTCTTCCCCGAGCATATCGCCTGGAAGAACTACGCGGACGTGCTCGCCTCCAACCGCTTCCTGACCTATTTCATCAACAGTCTGATCGTGACAGGCGGCGCGACGTTGCTCGCGCTGATCGTCGGTGTCCCCGCCGGTTACGGCATCGCACGCATGGCCGCGCACAAATCCGCGATCGTGATCCTGATCGCCCGGATCACGCCCGGCCTGTCCTATTTGATCCCGCTGTTCCTGCTGTTCCAATGGCTGGGACTGCTCGGCACGCTGGTGCCGCAGATCATCATCCATCTGGTGGTGACGGTGCCGATCGTGATCTGGATCATGATCGGCTATTTCGAGACGACGCCGATGGAGCTGGAAGAAGCCGCCCTCATCGACGGCGCCACACGCTGGCAGGTCTTCCGCCATGTCGCGCTGCCGATCGCCAAGCCCGGCATCGCCGTTGCCTTCATTCTGGCCGTGATCTTCTCCTGGAACAATTTTGTGTTCGGCATCGTGCTGGCGGGACGTGAGACACGCACCCTGCCGGTCGCTGTCTACAACATGATTTCGTTCGACCAGCTGAGCTGGGGCCCGCTGGCCGCCGCCGCGCTGATCGTGACGTTCCCGGTACTGCTGCTGACGGTGTTTGCCCAGCGACAGATCGTCGCCGGGCTCACCGCGGGGGCCGTCAAGGGCGGATAGCTACTCCGCCGGCGCGGCCGTCATCTCCGCATGCGGCATGTAGTTCTCGCTGGTGCGCCGGCTGAGAGCGTACAGCCCGGCTGCCATCACGGCGTAGGCGAAAGCGACGGACGGCGTGACGCCGAACCCACCGCCGATGCCCACGGCCTCGCCGTGCATGAAGCCGAAATAGGTGAGCACGGCGCCAACCAAGGCGAACGCCGAGGCCTTCTCGAAATCACGCTCGATGATGAAGACGCCGATCGCACCCAGGATGAGGCCGCCGAGAATGGAGCCGCCACCCATCACTTCGAGTCCGTGATAGAATACGCCTTGCTGCGGAAGTGCTGCGATCGCGGCAGCCTTGACCGCGTCATTCCGCCGACGGTCGCCGCCGCATTCATGGTCGAGCCCAGCATGGTGTCGATCTGGAGCTTGGCAGCGCCTCCAGTACCGCGGCTGAGCTTGCGACCCAGCCGAAGATGCCGCCCTGGGCCTTGATCATCTTGAGGCCCATCTCGTGAAATTCAGGGAAGTAGGATGCGCAGCCGTCCGAAATCACGACGCAGCGATAGCCGCGGTCATTGGCCTCGCGCACGGTG
The DNA here is from genome assembly GCF_054056555.1 of Bradyrhizobium sp. LM2.9. Taxonomy (NCBI): domain Bacteria; kingdom Pseudomonadati; phylum Pseudomonadota; class Alphaproteobacteria; order Hyphomicrobiales; family Nitrobacteraceae; genus Bradyrhizobium; species Bradyrhizobium sp. LM2.9. Next base: position 539,795 of record NZ_JBSRYJ010000002.1, on the reverse strand, counting down.
GTGTTGACGCACACTTCGGTGGTGACGCCGCACACCAGCAGATTTTCGATGCCGTATTTCTCCAGCACGTCGGTGAGCTCGGTGGCGTAGAATGCGCCCTTGCCGGGCTTGTCGATCACGATCTCGCTGTCGAGCGGATAGAGCTCCGGGATGATGTCGTGGCCGGCCTCACCGCGAATGAGAATGCGGCCCATCGGGCCGGGGTCACCGATGCGCAAGGATGGCGCGCCGCGCTCGACTTTCGCCGGCGGCGCGTCGGAGAGATCGGGCAGATGGCCTTCGCGCGTGTGGATCACCAGCATGCCGGTGTCGCGCGCCGCCTTCAGCACCGCACCGATCGGCTTCACCGCGCGCGCGAGCTGGCTGACGTCGTTGCCGAGCGTCTCGCCGAAGCCGCCGGGCTCCATGAAATCGCGCTGCATGTCGATGATCACGAGCGCGGTAGCCGACCAGTCGAGCTCGATCGGCTCGGGTTCGGCGCTGATGACGCCCAGTGTCGGCTTGCTTGAGTTCAACATGACGCCCGCCCCTCGCGAGAACTCTCTGTGCCAGGAGTTCTGCAAGCGCCGTGCCATTGTGTACAATGACGATCGGGAAGACGAAGCGCGCAAATTCGCTGCGCTATCAGCGCGTTATCGAGAGTGCTCGCGGCTGCTTATTCGCTGTGCGACGGCTTTGCAACGGGCATTTGCCTGGAGGATGAGCGACAACGAAGCTCGCTTTTAGCGGGCAGTCTCTCCGTACCGCCGCCGGTATTCTTGCTCATACGGTGCGTAGGAATCCTTCCGCGTCGCCATGTTCAGCAGCATGGTCGCGACCGCCGAATTCGTCTTGTCGAACACGCGCGTCTTGACCCACGCACTCTCGGTGCGGCGGCTGCCGGAGAGCGCGACCACCTCGCGCTCGACTTCGTACTCCTCGACGAAGAGCGGGCCCTTCACCAACCTGATCTCCTGATCGGCGAACAGGCCGACGGCTGGTCCCTTCGCCGGCAACGGATCGCTCTTCGAGCGGTACTGGAACAGCACGCTCAGCATCTCTATCGGAATGATCGCCCCGCCCCAGGGATTCGAAGGATCGTCGGCGCCTGAGCAATACGGCGAGTTCTCGGTGATGACGGCGAGCTTTTGCTGCAGCGAGAACGGATAGAGGTCGCCCATGGTGTTCTCCACTGGAAGCCATGACTAGCAGGAGCGCCACGGATGCGGCCAGCGATATTGACTTCGCTGGCCTATGCCTTTGACTGTCACAATTCGCGTCGCGCAGCCGCAATCCCTCCCGCAGCGCAAACCCCAAGTCGAATAAAGTCGAACGAGAGACAAGGACTTCTGAAATGACGCTGATGCAGGTCGAGCTGGACGACAAATACCGGCTCGAATCGAAGCGGATCTTCCTGTCCGGCACGCAGGCGCTGGTCCGGTTGCCCATGTTGCAGCGCGAACGCGATCGGCTTCAGGGCCTCAACACCGGCGGCTTCATCTCGGGCTATCGCGGTTCCCCGCTCGGCATGTACGACCACGCGCTGTGGCGTGCCAAGTCGTACCTCCAGCAGCACGACATCGCCTTCGTCCCCGGCCTCAACGAGGACCTCGCGGCGACCGCCGTCTGGGGCAGCCAGCAGGTCGGCCTGTTTCCCGGCGCCAAGGTCGATGGCGTGTTCGGCATCTGGTACGGCAAGGGCCCCGGCGTCGACCGCTCGGTCGATGCGCTCAAGCACGCCAATGCGGCCGGAACCTCGCTCAATGGCGGCGTGCTTGCGCTTGCCGGCGACGACCACGGCTGCCAGTCCTCGACCCTGGCGCATCAGAGCGAGCAGGTGTTCGCAGCGGCGCTGATCCCCGTGATCAATCCGGCGACGCTGCAGGATTATCTCGATCTCGGCCTCTATGGTTTTGCGCTGTCGCGCTTCTCCGGCTGCTGGGTCGGCTTCAAGGCGATCAGCGAGACCGTGGAGAGTTCGGCCTCGATCTATAGCGATCCCGAACGCATCCAGATCAAGCTCCCCGACGATTTCGAGATGCCGCCCGGCGGCCTCAACATCCGCTGGCCCGATCCGCCGCTGGACGCGGAGAGGCGCCTGTTCGGCCCCAAGATGGCAGCGGTACAGGCTTTCGCCCGCGCCAACCAGCTCGACCGAATCGTGCTCGACTCCAAGCCAGCACGTCTCGGCATCGTCGCGACCGGCAAAGCCTATCTCGATCTGCGGCAGGCCCTCGCCGATTTGGGCATTACCGACAAGGACGCGCAGGACCTCGGCCTGCGCATCTACAAGGTCGCGATGACCTGGCCGCTGGAAGAAAGCGGCGCCAAGCGTTTTGCCGAAGGGCTTCAAGACGTCCTGGTGATCGAGGAGAAACGCGGCTTCATCGAAGACCAGCTGATGCGCATCCTCTACAATATCGATGCGTCCCGGCGCCCGACCGTCACGGGCAAGCGCGACGAGCGGGGCGCACCGCTACTGCCGAGCGAGGGCGAACTGACGCCGACGATGGTCGCGGCCGCGCTGGTGGCGCGGTTGCGCAAGCTCGGACATCACAGCCCGGTGCTGGAGCAGCGGCTCGCGCGGCTCGAGGCCTTCGACAACCCCGTCACCACCAGCACGCAGATCAAGCTCGCGCGCACGCCGTTCTTCTGCTCGGGCTGCCCGCACAACACCTCGACGCGCGTGCCCGAAGGAAGCCGCGCCATGGCCGGCATCGGCTGTCACGGCATGGCTCTGAGCATGCCGACGCGCCGCACCGATCTGATCTCGCACATGGGCGCCGAAGGCGTGAACTGGATTGGACAAGCGCCCTTCACCACCGAGCAGCACATCTTCCAGAACCTCGGCGACGGCACCTATACCCATTCCGGGCTTCTCGCCCTTCGCGCGGCATCGGCCGCCGGCATCAGCATCACCTACAAGATCCTCTACAATGACGCCGTCGCGATGACCGGCGGCCAGCCGGCCGAGGGCGGCTTCAACGTCGCGCAGATCGCGCACCAGGTCTGGGCCGAAGGCGTCAAGCGGCTCGCGATCGTCTCGGACGATCCCACCAAATACCCCGAAGGCAATTACTTCCCGCAGGGCGCGACCATTCATCACCGCCGCGAGCTCGATGCCGTTCAGCGCGAGCTGCGCGACATCAAGGGCCTCACGGTCATCATCTATGACCAGACCTGCGCGGCGGAAAAGCGCCGCCGCCGCAAGCGTGGACTCTATCCCGATCCCGCCAAGCGCGCCTTCATCAACGAGCTGGTCTGCGAAGGCTGCGGCGACTGCTCGCAGGCGTCGAACTGCGTCTCGGTGCAGCCGCTCGAGACCGAATTCGGCCGCAAGCGCCAGATCGATCAGTCGAACTGCAACAAGGACTTTTCCTGCGTCGAAGGTTTTTGCCCGAGTTTTGTCACCGTGCATGGCGGCAGCCTGAAGCGCATGAAGACCTCGGCAGTAGACTCAGGCCAGTTGTTCGCTGACCTTCCGCTGCCGCCTGCGCGCGAGCTGGAGGCGCCCTACAACATCCTCGTCACCGGCATCGGCGGCACCGGCGTCATCACCATCGGCGCGCTGCTCGGCATGGCCGCCCATGTCGACGGCCGCGGCTGCTCGGCGCTGGATTTCACCGGCCTGTCGCAGAAGAACGGCGCGGTGATGAGCCATGTACGCATCGCCGCGAAGCCGGAAGACATCTCCGCGGTCCGGATCACCACGGGCGGCGCGGACGTCATCCTCGGCTGCGACATGATCGTCTCGGCCGGTCCCTCCGCGCTCAGCCGTGCCGAGCGCGGCGTGACCAAGGCCTATGTCAACGCCGACCTGCAGCCCACCGCGAGCTTCGTGCAAAACCCCGATCTCGATTTCGAGATGGGCACGATGCAGACCGTGCTGCGCGACGCCGTCGGCGACAAGAACCTCGACATCATCGATGCCACCGGCATTGCCTCGGCGCTGATGGGCGATTCGATTGCGACAAATCCCTTCATGCTCGGCTTCGCCTTCCAGAAGGGCGCCATCCCGCTGTCGCTGGAAGCGCTGCTCCGCGCCATCGAGATCAACGGCGCCGCCATCGAGATGAACAAGCTTGCCTTCACCTGGGGACGCCTCGCCGCCCACGACATGTCGCGGGTGCGCAGCGTGCTCCAGTTCAGGAGCCGGGCGTCCGCGCCGGCGAAGTCGCTCGACGACATCATCGCGACCCGCGCGGAGTTTCTGAGTGGCTACCAGGACAAGGCCTACGCCGACCGCTACCTCGCGGCCGTCGCCAAGGTGCGCAAGGCGGAAGCAGCTGCCTCGCCCGCGTCCGTGGAGCTGACCGAGGCTGTCGCCAAGAATCTATTCAAGCTCATGTCCTACAAGGACGAGTACGAGGTCGCACGCCTCTATACCGACGGCAGCTTCTCCAAGAAGGTCTCGGAGAAATTCGACGGCGACTTCAAGCTGAAGTTCTATCTGGCCCCGCCGATCTTCGCACAGCGCGACAAGACCACCGGACATCTCCAGAAGAAGGAATTCGGCGGCTGGATGATCCACGCCTTCCGCGTTCTGGCCAAGCTGAAATTCCTGCGCGGCGGCGCGTTCGATCCGTTCGGCCGCACTGAGGAGCGCCGGACCGAGCGGAAGCTGGTCGCGGATTATCTCGGCATGATCGATCAGCGGATCGCCGGGCTGAAGGCGGAGCAGATCCCGCTGCTGGCAAAGCTTGCGCGACTGCCGGAGACGATCCGCGGCTTCGGCCACGTCAAGGAGGCCAACATCAAGCTTGCCGCGGCCGAGAAGGCGCGGCTGGAAGCGGAGCTGGAGAACAGCCGCTTTGCGGTGGCTGCAGAGTAGCGGTTAGGCCCGAACTCTCTCCTGGTCATTGCGAGGAGCCCTTGCGACGAAGCAATCCAGAGTCTTTCCCCGGAGACAGTCTGGATTGCTTCGCGGAGCCCGTCATCGGGCCGCGCTTCGCGCAGACCCGTTGGCTCGCAATGATGGACAACCTCCTGAAAGACCACAGCTAGCGGGCCGGCTTGCGCTCGACCGGGTCGATGTCGATCGCCCGCAGGCGGCCGAGCCGCAGCACGTCCATGGCCAGCCGCCGGCCGATCCGGTCGCGGTCGAGCACGCGGATCAGGTCGTCGACCCCGTTGATCCCGACGCCATCGAGGCTTATCACGACATCGCCGGACAACAGGCCTGCCTTCGCCGCCGGCCCGTCCGGCTCGATCTGCGCCAGCAGCGCGCCCATCTTGTTCTCGACGCCGGCCAGCACCGCGTGCCGCCGCGGGATCGGCGCGGTCTGCCCCGCGACGCCGATATAGGCTCGGCGGACATAGCCGTGGCGGATGATCTCCGACAGCACGAATTGCGCGGTGTTGCTGGCGACCGCGAAGCAGATGCCTTGCGCGCCATTTATGATGGCGGTGTTGATGCCGATCACCTCGGCATTCGACGACACCAGCGGCCCGCCGGAATTGCCGGGATTGAGCGCGGCATCGGTCTGGATCACGTCCTCGATGGTGCGGCCGCTGACCGAGCGGATCGAGCGCCCCAGCGCGGAGACCACGCCGGCGGTGACGGTCGACTCGAAACCGAGCGGATTGCCGATCGCGATCACGAGTTGGCCGCGCTTCAGGTTCTGGGAGTTGCCGAGCGCGGCATAGGGCAAGTCACGCACGCCGTTGGCGCGCAGCAGCGCGAGGTCGGTATCGGGATCGACACCGAGCACGCGGGCCTCGCCGACATTACCCTCGACGTCCCGCAGCCGGATCTCCTTCGACGAGCCGACCACATGGCTATTGGTGAGCACGAGCCCGTCCGGCGAGATCACGATGCCGGAGCCGAGCCCGCCGCGCTCGCGGCCGTTCGGCACTTTCGGCCCGGTTTCGACGCGCACCACCGCAGGGCCGACGCGATCGGTCACGTCGATCACCGCATTGGAATAGGCGTCCAGCAGGACCCGGTCATTGTCCGGGGCAGCCGCTGTCGTTCGCGATGACGGTGCGTCATCGACGATGTCTGAGGTAAAATCCAACATGGCAAGAGTCCTTGAGGGTCACACAGATGGTGGCCTGTTCCCTCCAGCGCAAGTGGCGCTTAGGGCTCCCGCCGCAGCGCGCCCGCCCTTGCCTTGACCGGGTCGAGCAGGGACCAGTCGCCATCCGGGAGCACGTAGCCCTTGGGGAACGGCGCGCGCAGCTCCAGCCCGAGCGAGCGCAGCACGCGATCGTCGCGGTAGTAGCATTGCAGCACCACGCGGACGAGGGTTGCGGCAGCCCCGCCGCCGGAACTGCGAAACTCCTGCGCCACCACATCGCGCTTTGCCGCATCGAGCTCGGCGAACGGTTGGCCCGCAAGCCGCGCCAGATGGTCGAGCGCCGCCGCCACCAATTTGGCGTCACGCCCCAGCGTCGCCAGCATGTCGGCCTGGATCGCGGGATCATCGGCGCCGGGCACCTTGTACGCGTCGCTGGCGGGAACGATCATCGCGGCGATGGTGCGAAGGTCGTCGCGTTGGGCGCGTGTCAGTTGATTTTCTGCGGACATATCAGTCTCAATCGAACAAATTGGCGAGGCGCTGCTTCATCTGGTCGGCGACGTAGAGCGCGATGGCCTGGATGGTGGAGGTCGGGTTGACGCCGCCCGAGGTGACGAAGACGCTGCCATCGACGATGAAGAGGTTCTTCACGTCGTGCGAGCGGCCCCATTCGTTGACGACGGAGCGTTCGGGATCGGTGCCCATGCGTGCCGTGCCGAGCAGGTGCCAGCCGCCCCACGGGATCGGCGAGTTGACGCAGATGTCGCTCGCCCCCGCCGTTTCGAGAATCTCCCGGCCGCGCGCCAGCGCATGCTCCATCATTTTCCGGCTGTTCTCGCTGATCGTGTAGTCGATCTTCGGCGCGGGAATGCCGTGGCTGTCCTTCAAGACCGGATCGAGCGTGACCTGGTTATGCTCCTCCGGCAGGTCCTCGCAAATCGCGGAAAACCCGAGGCGGTGGCCGTTGAGCTTGCGGAAGATGCGGTGATGATCGGCGCCCCACGGCAAGATGCCCTTCTGCTCGCTGACGACAGCCTCGAACACCGGCCCCGCGCCGCGCACGAACTGGACGCCATAGCCGCGCACGAAACCGCGCGCCAGGTCCGTGTCATACCACTCCTTGCTCCACAGGCAGGTCGGCGGCGCGCGGTTGCTGTCGGTCGGCTCCTTCACGTAGCCGTAGATCTGCGCATAGGGATGGAACATCAGGTTCTTGCCGACCAAGCCGGACGAATTGGCAAGACCGTTCGGAAAGCGGCTCGATGCCGAGTTCAGCAGCAGCCGCGGCGTGCCGACGCCGTTACAGGCGATGATGACGACATGCGCCGGCTGGAACTGCTCGACGCCATCCTTGTCGTAGTAGACCACGCCCGTGGCCATGCCGTTCTCGTCGGTGGTGATCTCGCGCACCCGGCAATGGGTGCGCAGCTCGACACCGGCGCGGACCGCGTGCGGCCAATAGGTGATGTCGGTCGAGGATTTTGCGCCTTGCGCGCAGGCCGGCGTGCAATGGCCGAGATTGATGCAGCGCGCGCGGCCCTCATAGTCCATGGTCGCGACCGTCGTGTCCGACGGCCACCAGTGCCAGCCGCGCTCGTTCATGGCCTTGCCGATGATGGCGCCGGACAAGCCGAGCGGCTGTTGCGGCATCGGCGGATGCGTCAGCGGCGAGAGCGGATCGCCCGACAGGCCTGACGCCCCCATCATCCGGTCATTCTCTTCGAAGAACGGGGTCAACGCGTCGTAGTCGATCGGCCAGTCGTCGGCGACGCCGTCGAGCGTCTTGACCTTGAAATCGGAGGGATGCAGCCGCGGCCAATGCGCGGTGTACATCACCGTCGAACCGCCGACCGCATTGTAATTGACGACCTTGATCGGCGAATTGTCGTCGTTGATCGGATAGTCCTCGGGCCGGCCGCGGATGTTGGGGCTCGACGACCACTCGCCGTAGAACTTGGCCTCCCAGTCCCGGCCCGTGCTGGGATATTCCGCCGGGTTCATCCAGCCACCCTGCTCCAGGCAGAGAATGTGCATTTTGGTCTCGGCCAGCGACCACGCCACCGCCGCGCCTGAAGCGCCGGCACCGATGATCAGGACGTCCACGGGGTCTTTCATCGCAACCTTTTCCCTCCCTCGCCGCTTCACGGGCGATTCGGCCTCCGCGGTCCGCGAGGCCGGGCAACGATAGGATCAGAGCTACGGCTGAGTAAAGCCGCGGCGCCGGAATGTCGCACTTCGCAGGGCGCAGACCATTGGTATCGCCACATCCGGATGCTAGGAACAAGGCGAAAGACCAATCGATAGCGAGACCGTATGTCCTTCGAGAATTCATTTTCCGCCGCGCGCGCTTTCGCGCTGGTTTTCTTTCTCGCTCTGTCCGGATTTCTGGGCACCTCCGGCCCCGCCTCTGCGCTGACCGCCGCCGCGACGGTCCGCGACGGCAACGCCATCCAGCTCGGCGACGTCACCTACCGCCTCGACGGCGTCGACGCGCCCGAGCTGGATCAGGTCTGCATCGACGATCACGCCGATCCCTGGACCTGCGGCATCGAGGCCCGCGACCAGCTCGCGAAGCTGGTCGGCAAGCGATCCGTGCGTTGCGACGATGTCGGCCCCGAAAAGAGCTTCGGCAAGCGGCACCGCGCGATCTGCACGGCCGAGGGCGACAAGACCAGCTTGAACGAGCAGTTGGTCAAGCTCGGCTATGCCGTCGCGCGCGAGCCGATCAAGGCGAACGTCAAGTCGGCCGCAGCCGACGCGAAATCGGCCTCGGCCGGGATCTGGAAGGGCTGCTTTGTTGCACCGCAAGAATTCCGCGTCGGCAAGAAGGACGGCGCGCTCCTGGGTGCCGCCTGCCGCGCCGACCGCGACAAGGAGATTCGCACGGCGTTGTTTCCCGAGGATCTGAACATGCCGCCGAGCTGTAGCATCAAGGGCAAGCTCGCCGTGCGCGCGCGCGTCACCGGCAATATCGGCATCTACCATCTACGGGGTTGCCCGAGTTACCCCGCGACCACCAAGCCGGATCGCTGGTTCTGCTCGGAGGACGACGCCCAGGCCGCGGGCTTCCGCAAGGCCTATAATTGCCGCCGGCCGAAATGAGGAAGCCCTTCACGCAGCCGTGAGCGGTAGCCGGAGACAGTATTCATCCGGAATTGAACTCTATCGGGAGTTGCTGCATTTAAATGTGTACGCAAGCGCTTTGCGCGAGCGTTTCCTTGGCGGCAATCCGGTTCCGGCCCGATTGCTTTGCTCGGGCGTTTCCTCCCTAGACTTGGGCCGCTTGTCACAACAAGCGGCTCTTCTTTTTTGCACAATGCGCTAACGGCGCATCGGCATGATCTGATCCATCGGCGGCATGTTCGCATTCAGATGCGCCATGATCCAGACGGTGCCACCGACCACCAGGAAGACCACCAGCAATCCGAAGGCCAGCGCCAGTACGTTGTTGGTGTTGTCGGGGCCAGTGGTGATGTGCAGGAAGAACACGAGGTGCACGCCCATCTGCGCGATCGCCAGCACGATCAGCGCAACGGGAATGGAAGGCTGCCAGACCAGATCGGTGCCGGCGATGAAGAACGACGTCGCCGTCAGCAGCAGCGCAAGCACAAGGCCGACCACGTAACCAAGGATGCGTGCGCCGACACTGTGTTGCTCTTCCTCGCCCGGCGCGAGGTCGCGTTCGGTCCGCACATGCGCCTGATCGCTCATACGCCACTCCCAAGCAAGTAGACCACGGAGAACACCCCGACCCAGACGATGTCGAGCGCATGCCAGAACAGCGCAAAGCACATCATCCGGCGCAGGACGTCTGCGCGAAAGCCCTTGGCGAAGACCTGGGCCATCATGGTCAGCAGCCACAGTACGCCGGCCGAGACGTGCAGACCGTGGCATCCCACCAGCGAGAAGAATGCTGTGAGGAAGGCGCTTCGCGACGGCCCATAACCGCGGGAGACGAGATCGGCGAATTCGCGGAACTCAATGGCGAGGAACACCACTCCGAGCCCGCAAGTCACGGCCATGCCGAGGTAGAACCAGAACCGGTTGCGCACATCGGCCGCGATACTGGCCATGCCGCACGTAAAACTCGACAGCAGCAGGCAGACAGTCTCGATCGCCACATTCCGCTGGTCGAATATCTCCGAACCTTTCGGGCCGCCGGCGGTCTGGCCGACCAGCACCGCATAGGCCGCAAAGAAGCAGGAGAACATCACGATGTCGGACAGCAGGAAGACCCAGAAGCCATAGGCGGTCACGATGCGCTTTGACGCCGGGCCGGGATGCTCGATGACGAGCCCGATGTGATGGGGATCGGCGTGCGCACGGCCGGCGGTCGCGGTCATTGACATCAGACTGTCCCCGCCATGCTGACGAGGCTGCGCCGCTCCTCGAGATTGACGCGGTCTATAGCAGCGACTTCGTCGGCCGGAATGACGTATTCGTCATGGTCGCGCCAGGCAAACACGACGAAGGTCGCGAACGCGCCGATGCCGCCCAAAATCACCATCCACCAGATGTGCCAGATCAGCGCAAAGCCCATGATGGTGGCGAAGAACGCGCAGACGAAGCCGGTCGGAGAATTCCGGGGCATCTCGATGTCATGATATTCCGGCACCTCATGCTCGAGCGATTGCTGCTGGGCGCGGCTCTTGATGTCCCAGTAGGCATCCTCGCCGCGCACATCGGGATTGAAGGCGAAGTTGAAAACCGGCGGCGGCGACGAGGTCGCCCATTCCAGCGAACGCCCGTCCCAGGGATCGCCGGTGCGATCGCGCAAAGCCTCGCGGTTGCGGATGCTGACCACGATCTGCACGATCTGGCAGATCACCCCGATTGTCAGCACGGCCATGCCGGCGGCCGCCACGAACATCCACGGCCGCCATGCCGCGACATCATAGTGCTGCATCCGCCGCGTCATGCCGAGCATGCCGGCGATATAGAGCGGGACGAAGGTGACGTAGAAGCCGAGGAACGTGAACCAGAACGCCAGCTTGCCCCAGCGCTCGTCAAGGCGGAAGCCGAACGCCTTTGGAAACCAGTATTCGAAGCCGGCGAAGGCACCGAACAGCACGCCGCCGATGATGACGTTGTGGAAGTGCGCAACCAGAAACATGCTGTTGTGGAGCATGAAATCGGCCGGCGGCACCGCGACCAGCACGCCGGTCAGTCCGCCGATGATGAAGGTGACCATGAAGCCTATCGACCACAGCATCGGCGTCTCAAAGCGGATGCGGCCGCCATACATCGTGAACAGCCAATTGTAGATCTTCACCCCGGTCGGTATCGCGATGATCATGCTGGCGATGCCGAAGATGGCGTTGACGTCGGGACCCGCGCCCATCGTGAAGAAGTGATGCAGCCAGACCATGAAGGAAATGATGCAGATCGCCATGGTCGCCAGCACCATCGAGCGATAGCCGAATAGCGCCTTGCCGGAGAAGGTCGAGACCACCTCGGAGAAGATGCCGAACGCCGGGAGCACCAGGATGTAGACCTCCGGATGACCCCAGGCCCAGATCAGGTTCATGAACATCATGACGTTGCCGCCGGCTTCGTTGGTGAAGAAGTGGAAGCCGAGATAGCGGTCGAGCAGCAGCATCGCCAGCGTCGCGGTGAGGATCGGGAAGGCCGCGACGATGAGGAGATTCGAGGCCAGCGTGGTCCAGCAGAACATCGGCATGCGCAGATAGTTCATGCCCTTGGTGCGCAGCTTCAGCACCGTCGTGACGAGGTTGATGCCCGCCACCAGCGTACCGACGCCGGAGATCTGCAGCGACCAGGCGTAGTAATCGACGCCGACGCCCGGCGAGTAGGACAATTCCGATAGCGGCGGAAACGCGAGCCAGCCGGTGCGGGCGAATTCGCCGATCACGAGCGAGAGATTGACCAGCAGCGCACCGGTCGCGGTGAGCCAGAAGCCGACCGAATTGAGCGTCGGGAAAGCGACGTCGCGCACGCCAAGCTGCAGCGGCACGATCAGGTTCATCAGCCCGATCACGAACGGCATCGCCACGAAGAAGATCATGATGGTGCCGTGCGCCGAAAATATCTGGTTGTAATGCTCCGGCGGCAGATAGCCCTGCGACTGAAAGGCGACCGCCTGCTGGATCCGCATCATGATGGCGTCGCTGCCGCCGCGCAGCAGCATCACCGAGGCCAGCAGGATGTACATGACGCCGATGCGCTTGTGGTCGACGCTGGTGATCCATTCGTGCCAGAGATATGGCAGATGGCCCTTTACCACGACCCAGATCAGCACCGCGAGAATCCCGAACAGCACCACTGCGCCCGCGATCAGCGGAATGGGTTGGTCGAGAACGGAATCGCCGACCAGTCGAGCTTACCGAGCATCATGGCCTCCACTGTGCGGACGGCCGGCCTCGGAGATCAGCTCCGGCCCCGGCCCTGGCGGAATGTGCTGGTTCGCGATCAGGTCGAACAGCCTGGGATCGTCGAGCCGGTAAGTCGGCTTGCCCTTCTCGATGCCCTGCTGCATCAACTTCTTGTAGCTCTCTTCGTTGAGCACGGCATCGCTCTTCGCCGTCGCCGCCACCCAGTCCGGAAAGGCGAGCGGCGAGATCACGTTGACGTCGAACATCATGTCCGGAAAACCATCGCCTGAGAAATGCGCCGACAGGCCCTGCAGCTTGCCTTCGTTGTCGGCGCGCAGGTTCAGCTTCGTCACCATGCCGTTCATGGTGTAGATCATGCTGCCGAGCTGCGGGATGAAGAACGTGTTCATCACGCTCGACGACGTCAGCTGAAAGTTCAGCTCGGCGCCGGCCGGCACCGTCAGCGTGTTGACGGTGGCGATGCGCTGGTCGGGATAAATGAACAGCCATTTCCAGTCGAGCGAGACGGCCTGAATGCGGACCGGGCTGCCAGTGCCGGGCACGGGTGCTGCGGGATCGAGCTGGTGCGAGCCGATCCAGGCGACGCCGCCGAGCAGGATCACGGTGAGCGCGGGGATCGCCCACACCACCATCTCGACGCGCCCGGAATAGACGAAGTCCGGCTGAAAGTGCGCCTTTGGATTGGAGGCGCGAAACCAGAACGCAAAGCCGAGGATCGCGATGATGGTCGGCACCACGATCGCGAGCATGATGAAGACGGAATCGACCAGGATCGTGCTGTTGGCCGCAGCCACAGGCCCTTGTGGATCGAGCAGATTCATCGGCAAGCCACTGGCGGTTGGGAAGCCCCGGGACAGAGCCTAGCGCGGGAAAGGCTCCGGCAGCAAACGCAGTCGCGGGAAAACGGTTCCTCAGCCGCAAGGACCAGCCCTGCGCAATGCGCCGGCCGCGACATGCAATTCCATGCGATGTCAATGACATGAATGCAGGAGGAGCGCCCTTCTCTCCGGCGGGGACGATTGCTAATCTGCACGAAAATAATTGGGAAGAACGACATGCGGGGCCCCGAGGACGATGCCGGTTTCGGCGGCAAGGTAGCGATGGTCAGCGGAGGCGGCGCTGCGGGCGACGGTATCGGCAATGGCCGTGCTGCCGCAATCCTGCTGGCACGCGCGGGCGCCAAGGTGCTGGTGGCGGACCGCAACCTCAAGCTCGCCGAGCGCACCGTGGAGATGATCTCAGCCGAGGGCGGCACTGCCGCAGCCCATGGCGGCGATGTCACCAGCGAGGGCGATTGCAAGGCACTGGTCGAAGCGGCGCTCGATCGCTGGGGCCGGCTCGATTTTCTCGACAACAATGTCGGCATCGGCAGCCGGGGCAGCGTGGTCGACGAGACGCCCGAGCAATATCGCCGCGTCATGCAGGTCAATGTCGAGAGCATGTTCCTGCTCTCGAAGCATGCGATCCCCGCCATGATCAAGACCGCCAAAGGCGGCGCGATCGTCAACATCTCCTCGATCTCGGCGCTGCGGCCGCGCGGGCTGACGACCTACACGACATCAAAGGCCGCGATCATCGGGCTGACCCGCGCGATGGCGGTCGATCACGGCCGCGACAACATCCGCGTCAACTGCATTTGCCCGGGACCGATGTACACGCCGATGGTCTATGCCCGCGGCATGAGCGAGCAGGCGCGCGCGCAGCGCGCCATGGCCTCACTGCTGAAGACCGAAGGCACCGGCTGGGACGTCGGCCATGCCGTCAAGTTCCTGCTCAGCAATTTCGCGCGCTACATCACCGGCCAGGTGCTGGTGGTCGACGGCGGCGTGACGCTCCAAGCCCCCGAACGTGAATCACAAGAGCACTGAAAGGAACACCAGGGATGGCCCGCCTGCCCTATCTCGAAGCTGACCAGGTCGCGCCTGAATATCGCGACATGCTCAAGCGCAACACCAATCTGCACAAGCTGTTGGTCAACTCGCCGGAGATGGCGCGCGCCTTCAACGGCATCGGCGGCTACATCCGCTTCAAGAGCAAGCTCGACCCGCGCCTGCGGGAGCTTGCGATCCTCCAGGTCGGCTGGATGGAGAAGTCGGAATACGAATTCACCCATCACGTGAAGATCGGCAAGGAATTCGGCGTCACCGAAGAGGACATCGCCGGCCTGATGGCCGAGACCAACGGAAAGCCCTCGAAGCTCGAGCCGCTCGCCAAGGCGATCCTGAAAGGCGCCCGCGAGATGGTACGCGAGCTCGCGATGTCGGATGCGACCTTTGCCGAGATCAAGCAGCATCTCTCGGACGAACACATGGTCGACCTCGTGCTGACCATCGCTTTCTATTGCGGCGTCGTGCGCGTGCTCGCCACCATGAAGATCGACAACGAGCCTTATTACAAAGAGGTACTCCAGCAGTACCCGATCCCCGGAGTGAACTGACATGCGCTTGAAGGACAAGATTGCGATCGTGGTCGGGGCCGGGCAAAGCCCCGGCGAGGGAATGGGCAACGGCCGCGCCACCGCGCTCATCTTCGCACGTGAGGGTGCGAAAGTGCTTTGCGTCGATCATCATCTGGAATCGGCGCAGGAAACCGCTGCCCTGATCGCCGCGCAGCAAGGCACCGCCGCAGCCTTCAAGGCCGACGTGACCAAGTCCGCCGACATCAAGGCGATGGTGGCGGACGCGCATTCGCGCTGGGGCCGCATCGACGTGCTGCACAACAATGTCGGCGTCAGCCTGTCCGGCGGCGATGCCGAGTTGCTGCAAATCACCGAGGAGGCATTCGACCGCGTTGTCGCCATCAATCTGAAGAGCTGCATTCTGGCGGCGAAAGAGGTGATCCCGATCATGCGCGCGCAGAACAGCGGCGCGATCATCAACATCTCCTCGATGGCGGCGATCACGACCTATCCGTACGTCGCCTACAAGGCGACGAAGTCGGCAATGATCGCCTTCACCGAACAGCTCGCCTACCAGAACGCCGAATACGGCATCCGCGCCAACGTCATCCTGCCCGGCCTGATGAACACGCCGATGGCCGTCGACACCCGCGCCCGCGAATGGCACAAGACCCGCGCCGAAGTCGAAGCCGAGCGCGACAGCAAGGTGCCGCTCCGCCGGAAGATGGGCACGGGATGGGACGTCGCCAATGCCGCGCTGTTCTTGGCATCAGACGAGGCGAACTTCATTACGGGCGTGACGCTGCCGGTGGATGGCGGCGCGAGTGTGCGCAGGGGGTAGACATCCCAAGCACGCTGCTGTCCCTTCTTCCCTTGTGGGGGAGGGTACACCTTCATCGCGGCGTGCTTGTCACCCGCCAGATCGTGCCATTGCCGTCCTCCGACACCAGCAGCGATCCATCCTTCGCCACGGCGACACCGACCGGCCGCCCCCACACGTCGGTGTCATTCACCACGAACCCCGTGACGAAATCCTCGTACTCGCCCGTCGGCTTGCCGTCCTTCATCCGGATGCGGATCACCTTGTAGCCGGTGCGCTTCGACCGGTTCCAGGAGCCGTGCTCGGCGGCGAAGGCATCGCCTTGGTACTCGGATGGAAACTGCGTGCCCTGATAGAAGGTCATGCCGAGCGAGGCCGAGTGCGGCTGCACCAGCACATCAGGCACGGTAACCTTGTCCTTGAGGTCCGGCCGCGCGCCGGCATGGCGCGGGTCTTGATTGCCGCCGACATAGAACCACGGCCAGCCATAGAAGGCGCCTTCCTTCACGCTGGTGACGTAGTCAGGAACGAGATCGTCGCCGAGCCCGTCGCGCTCGTTGGTCGAGCACCAGGGCAGCCCGGTCTGCGGCTGGACCGCCAGGCCGACGCAGTTGCGGATGCCGGTGGCGTAGATCTTCCGCTCCTTACCATCGGGATTGAAGGCGAGCACGGTGGCGCGGTCGGTCTCGCTCGCCCACGCGGCGCCGAGCGGCTGCGTTTTCGACCACGCTTCCAATCCGCGCGGCCGGCGTACCCATGCCTTCGGCGACGTTGCTGAGAGAGCCGACCGAGACCAGCATGCGCTTGTTGTCAGGCGTGAAGACGATGTCGCGGGTGGAATGGCCGCCGTCATGCGGCAGGCTCGCCACGATCGTCTCCGCCTTGCCGCGCGCCTTGAGGTCACCGGCTTGATAGGGAATGCGAACGACGCTGTCAGTGTTGGCGACATAGACCCATTGCGGATTGTCGCCGCCCGGGAAAAAGGCGATGCCGAACGGCTGCCGCAGTCCGCTCGCGAACACCTCGTTGGTCGCGACCTTGCCGCCCTCACCGGCGCGCAACACGCGGATGTTGCCGGCGCGCGTCTCCGCGACGAAGACGTCGCCGTTCGGCGCAACCCTGATGATGCGCGGGGCGCGCAGGCCCCCGGCGAACAGCTCGATCTTGAATCCGGCCGGCACCTGAAGCGCAGCCTCCGGCGGCCGGGGCACCACGCGCGAGAAGCTCGCAACCGACGGCGTGGCCCGGGGCTTTGCAAGGTCCTGCGGCCGGATCAACCTGACCGTGCCGGGCTTGTCGGCCTGCCAATCGCCGTAGGCGTCCCTGCCCTGCAGCACCGGCTCGGCCTGTGCGGAGGTCGCGATCGCGACCAGCCACCCCGCGGATATCGCCACCAACGAAATCCTGTTCTTCACGTCGTTTCCTCCCGGCCTTCACGTGTGGGGCGTCAACGCCGATCGACCCGCAAACGTTCTGCGACAGGTCAAACGCCTGCCGAATTCCACGTCAGCTCATGCCCGCACGATGTGCATCAGCAGCAATCCATCGTACTGGAAAATGCCGCTGATCGGTGCGACACATTGTAAGGGCGGGGCCGCCGGTTGCGGTCATCAAAGCTGCGGCATTGGTGCCGCAATTGATGGGGTGATCATGTGGGGATCCATCATATCGGAATGGGCGAACCTGCTGCTCCGCGGGCTGCACGTGGTGGCGGCGATCGCGTGGATCGGCAGTTCCTTCTATTTCATCGCCCTCGACCTCAGCCTCAAGCCCAACAGCGATCTGCCGGACGGCGTGCAGGGCGAGGCCTGGCAGGTCCATGGCGGCGGCTTCTACCGGATCATGAAATATCTGGTTGCACCCGCCCAGATGCCGGACGAGCTGACCTGGTTCAAATGGGAGGCCTACACCACCTGGCTGTCCGGCTTCGCGCTGATGGTGGTGGTGTATTATCTCGAAGCCGATCTGTTCCTGGTCGACAAGTCGATCCTCGACCTCACGCCATTCCAGGCCGGGCTGTTCAGCTTTTGCAGCCTCGCGCTGGCATGGCTGCTGTATGAAGCCGCCTGCCGCACCGGGCTTGCGCAGCGCGAGCTCCCGTTCGCCATCGGCGGCTATCTGTTCCTGGTCGCGTTGACCTATGCCTTCACCCACGTGCTGAGCGGCCGCGGCGCCTTCAACCAGATCGGCGCGATCATCGGCACCATCATGGTCGCCAACGTCTTCGCGTTGATCATCCCGAACCAGGAGAAGATCGTGGCCGCCCTGATCGCGGGGCAAGCACCCGATCCGAAACTCGGCAAGACCAGCAAGGAGCGCTCGGTCCACAACAATTATCTGACGCTGCCTGTCGTCGTGCTGATGATCAGCAACCACTATCCCCTGCTCTACGCCACGCGCTTCAACTGGATCATCGTCGCGATCATCCTGGCGCTCGGCCCGGTGATCCGCCACTTCTTCAACGAGGGTCATGCCGGTCGCAAATCGCCATGGTGGGTGTGGGGCGTCGCAGCGGTCGGCGTGATCGCGATCCTCTTCCTCTCCGCGGCCGGGCCGCGCGAGGCCAGGACAAGCGCGCTGCAGGTGCAACCGACGCTCGCCAATGTCGAGGAGATCGTGATGTCCCGCTGCAGCATGTGCCACGCGACCAAGCCTGTCTGGGACGGCATCGCGACCGCGCCGAAAGGCATATTGCTCGATGCGCCCGAGCATATCCATCGCAACATCCGCCTGATCGGTCGCGTCGCGGCCTGGTCCAATGCGATGCCGCCGGGTAACATCACCGAAATGACCAGCGAGGAGCGCGCCATCCTCGCCGCCTATATCGAGCAGGCTCGCTGACGCCATCGCGCGTCAAGAGAGCATTTCGCGGAATGAAATTTCCGCCTTTGCCGCCGATTTGAAAATGACTTGACCGCCTATCCGGCGTAGACAGGACCAGTGGCCGCCGCCGCGGTCTGAAGTCAGTTTGCATTCGGGGAAGAACAGTGGCCCTCAAGAACGTCATCGGTATCGACCACGCCGTGGTCATGGTTCAGGACCTCGACAAGGCCGCCGAGAATTACAAGCAGCTCGGCTTCACCCTCTCGCCGCGCGGCACCCACAGTGCGCATATGGGAACCGGCAACTACACCATCATGTTCGACCCGGACTATATGGAGCTGCTCGGCGTGCTCGCCGCGACCGAGCACAACGCGCCCGCGCGCGCCTTCCTCGACAAGCGGGGTGAGGGCATCGAGCGCATCGCCTTCACCGCGGTCGATTCCGCCGCCGGCGCGGAGGAGATCCGCGCACGCGGCCTGGAGCCGATCGGCCCGACCGATTTCGAACGGCCCGTGACGCTGCCTGATGGCACGGTCTCGGCGGCGAAATTCCGCACCTTCATGTGGCCGACCGCGGAGGCGCCCGGCGGCGTGCGCATCTTCGCCTGCCAGCACAAGACCCACGACACGGTGTGGATCCCCGAGTTGATGAAGCACGCCAATGCAGCGAAGCGGATCAAGCAGACGCTGATCGCGACGCCCGAGCCCGCGAAGGAAGCCGCGCATTTGGGACGGCTGATCGACCGCGCGCCGAAGACCGGGGACGACGGTGCAGTGACCGTGCCCTCCGGCGGCGACCGTGCCGATTTCGTCTATCTGACGCTGGACCAACTCGGCAAGCGCTATCCCGGTGTGCCGCTCGCGGGACTTTCCGGACGCGGCGGCGCGGCCCTGGTGCTTGTGAGCGGCGATCTCGCGGCCACCGAGAAGGCGCTCGGTTCGGCAGCTGTGCGCAGCGGACCTGCGATCTGCGTACCGCCGGCCAAGGCCAACGGCACCCTGCTCGCCTTCGTTGCCGGCTGATTTGAACGGCACGCTCGCCGACTGCGTTCGCGAGCTCATGGGCAAGCCCATCAAGGGGCATCTCGCTCTACGACATCATGACGAGACCGCAAACAGCGTTCGACCCGACGGTGCTGTCGCCCGGCGATGCCGCCGAGATCGCGCTGCGTCAGGACTTTCCCAAGAACTAGTTTCAAGGATCAGTTCGAGGCGCGCCTGCCGCCGGACTTCCCCCGCTGCTTGGACGCCGACTCCGTCGGCGCATCCAGGAAGACCACCGGTGTGCCACGCTTGACGTGGTCACCGAGCGCGCGCACGTCCCAATTGGTCAGCCTGACGCAGCCGTGCGACGCCGACTTGCTGACCTTGTCGGGCTCCGCCGTGCCGTGGATGCCGTAACCCTGCGCCGACAAGCCGATCCAATATACCCCCACCGGATTGTTCGGGCCCGGTTGGACATCGAACGGCTGTTTCGATTTGACGCTGCTGAACTTGTAGTCAGGATTGTAGTGATAGGTCGGCTTCTCGTCGGTGCTGGTGACCTTGAGCGTACCCTGCGGCGTCGGACGGTCCGGACTGCCGATTGTCGCGGGATAGAATGCGAGCAGGCGGCCGGCCCCGTCGAACGCCCTCAGCGTGCCGTTCCTCTTGTCGATCTCGATCCGCGCAACGGGTGGAAGCTCTCTTCGTGCAGGGACATTTGCGACAGTGATCGTCTCGCCGGCCTTGTCGAACGACTTGCCGGAATTGAGCGTCCGAAGCAGGTCGCCGCTCATGTGGAATTTTTCGGCGAGCCCCTCGAGCGGGCTGGTGTAGCTCAGCGCCTTCAGCGCCTTCATGTCCTCGAGCTTGCCTGGCAGCTCTTTCAGGAACGGCCCCTTCACATCGGCGTCGGTGATCTTGTAGTCGACAATCATCGGACCTTCGCTCGCCGCGCTCAGCCTGTCCCAAAGCTCCGGCGCGATCGTCTTGTCGGATGCGATACCGCTCTGCTCGGAAAATGCCTTCAACGCCTTCTGCGCGTTCTCGCCGAACTTGCCGTCGATTTCGCCGGGCGAGAACTGCGCACGGTCCAGCATGATTTGAAGCTTCACAACGGACGCGTTGATCTTGTCGGTAGCCGGCTGTTTCGCAGGACGCACAGCATCGTTCACCGCCGCTGCATCGAGATGCCCTGCAAGCGCCGGACAGATCACCGACAGCGAAATCGCCGCGCCAATAATCCACCGCATCATGTCGCTCGTCCCAATATGTCCCGCAAAACGGCGGAGAGTTTCCCGGCGGGAACACCGTAGTAGCACCGGCGGAACCGAAGAGACCGCAGCTTTGCCGCAATCACACGGTTAAGAACTCCTTATCGTCTAAGAACTCCTTATCGCCTTATCGTCGGCGCGCCGCCGGCCGTTCACCCACAGTTCGAGGTTGTCCACGCAATGCGATTTGTCGTCGCGGCTTGCGCCGCGTTTATGATTCTGATGTGTGACCTCGATCCGTCGGCGTCCCGCCAGACATCGGCTTTCGAACACGCTGTTCTTGAAAACACGCAAGCCTCGCCACTCGTTCCGGTGGTCGAACTGTTCCTCGCAAGCGTGCAAGCTCTCGAGTTCGCCAATGCACGCGCGGCCCATGAGGAGACACCCGAGCCGCTTGCGAACGAGCCTGTCACGCAGGCGCCGGTTTCGCGGACAGAACGATTCTGCCACGCGCTTCGTGGAGCAGCCGAGGCCAGCGGCATTCCGGTGCCGTTCTTCGCCCGCCTGATCTGGCAGGAGAGCCGCTTCAGGTCCGACGAGGTCAGCCAGGCCGGCGCACAGGGCGTCGCGCAGTTCATGCCGGAGACGGCCGCGGAGGTCGGGTTAGATGATCCCTTCGATCCGATGAAGGCGCTGCCGGCATCCGCAAAATTCCTGCGCAAGCTGCGCGACGATTTCGGCAATCTCGGCCTGGCCGCGGCCGCCTACAACGCGGGTCCCGGCCGGATCCAGAAATGGCTCGCCAAGGAGAGCGAGCTGCCGCGCGAGACGCGCGACTATGTCCGCATCATCACGGGCACCAAGGCCGAGGACTGGACCGAACGCACGGAGGCCCTCGCGATCCGGATCGACCTGCCACGCGAAGCTCCCTGCGAGGGCATCGGCAGCCTGTCCAAGACGAAAGACGTCGCCTGGGTTCCGGTCAACCTGACGCCCTCGGCCGCCACCATCATTCGCAAGGCCGAGGAACTGGCCGCCCGGTTGAATACCAGCCGTGCACGCAAGCGGATCGCAACCCTGCTCCGGAAGAACGCCTCGACTCACGCCAAGAGGCGCAGCATGATTGAAGCGCGCGCGGCCGGAAAGAGCGCGAAAACCCGAGCCATCCGTCTCGCCGCCCGCGAACGATCTGCCGGCTGATGCACAAGTCCGCAAGCCGCTCGATGGAGCGGCTTCCGTTGGTTCGCCTGCAGGGAATCAGCCATGCCGTCGACCAGTGCCGGGATCCTCGCATATCGAAAGCGGCGGGAAGTCGAGGTTCTCCTTGTTCATCCCGGAGGGCCGTTCTGGCGCAACAAGGACTTCGGTGCATGGTCCATCCCGAAGGGTGAGCATACGGACAGGGAAGATCCGGAAGCTGCAGCGCGGCGGGAGTTTGCCGAAGAGCTCGGCTTCGCATTGTCCATGCCGCTGACCTCGCTTGGGCAGGTCAAGCAGCGCGGCGGCAAGGTCGTCACCGCGTTCGCTGCCGAATTCGACATCGACGTGCGCAGCATTCGCAGCAACATGTTCGAGATGGAATGGCCGCCACGTAGCGGCAAGCGACAGACCTTCCCCGAGGTCGACCGTGCCGAATGGTTCACGCTCGAAGCAGCGCACAAGAAGATCAACGCGGGACAGCGGCCGCTGCTCGAGCGGTTAGCTCAGATGGCCGGCATCGGATAGGGATCGGCCACTCCGGCATTTCGCGCAAACTGCGCACCCGACGGTCGGCACGTCAGGCAGCGTCGGCAGCCGCTCGGCTGATGACACCGCGAGCGCGCGCAGCCTGCCGGCCTTCACCAACGGCAGGCGATCATGCCGTTGGCGCCGGCGCGGCGGCACGTCAGGGCAGCATCGAAACAAAAACCGCGAAAACAACCCCATGCACAGTAGCCGGTCCCTGTCAGAACAAGGACTTGCACGGACAAGAACTTGCAGTGACAGGGATTGCGCAGCAAGCAAAGCCGTTTGACTCGTCGGGCAAAACACCGGCATGATGGCATCATCGCAACAATCGCCAGCGTCACACCGCCCGACCACGGGGCGCCTAGCGGCGATTGCGCGTAAGCCCTTCATCGACATCTCGAAAATCGCCCAAGCGCGCAGCAAGCGAGCGATTGATTTCGCGCGCCATGAGCCCGCGCCGGCAAAGGACAACACATGACGACATCAGCGAAACGCCACGGCACGCTGCCGGTTGCGGCAAACGATCTCAGCGGCCTTGCCGCCAACCCGCGGATCAAACTCTACAAGCGGCGGATTGTGATCCACCATACCGACCCGCAAGCCGGCGAACGCCTGCTCGCCGAGGCGCTCGGCGCCGCCGACCGCGACGCGCTACATGGTCTGCTGAGGCAATTGGTGAAGGCCAGCGCGATCGGACGAGAGCCCGATGAAGCCAATCTCGCCTTCATGATCTCGATGGTGAAGAGCATCGCACCGAAGGATTCGATCGAAGCCATGCTCGCAGTGCAGATGGTGTCCGTTCACACGGCGGCGATGCGCTCAGCCTGCCGCCTCGCCTGCAGCGGCGACGTCCAGCAGCAGGAAAGCATCACACGCGCATTGACCCGGCTGACCCGCACCTTCGCAAGCCAGATCGAGGCACTCAGCCGCCACCGCAACAACGGCGAGCGCGCGATCACGGTCCGGAATTTGTCGGTGCAGGACGGCGGCAGAGCGATCGTGGGCAACGTTACCCAACACGCGAGCATGATCGTCGCGGAGCCGGGCGCTGCGACAGATGCAGGACCGGTCCCGCCGCGCGAGGCCGAATCCGGACAATGCGCCAGCGCATGAGCTGCAATCACATCCGCAACACGAGCGCGATGACGACGAGCCCGCGCTGTGGCGCCGAGACGCGCAGCGGCACCACCTGCCGCGCACCGGCAGTGCAAGGCAAGGCCCGCTGCCGCATGCACGGCGGCGCACGGAGGTCAGGCGCGCCGAAAGGAAATCAGAATGCGCGGACGCACGGCGCATTCACGCAGGACGGGATTGCGGAACGACGGGCGATCCGGGCGTTGCTGGGCGAGACGCAGAAGCTGCTGGTCGAGATGAAGTCGGTGCCTGACTGAACAATCAGTCGGCTGAGGCCAAATCTCGGGCATCCATGGTCCATTAATGGACCATATAGGCCCAAATGATCCATTTATGGATCATTGCGTTGACGCGAAGACAACACGGACGATCACGCCCGGAACCACGCGGCGTTCTGGAATGGAAAAGAACTCTCGCTGACGCCCGCTTACGACATCTGCCCGCAGGTCAGGACCGGCGGAGAGGCCAGCCAGGCGATGTTCATCACCGGCGAGCGACGCACGAGCCAGATCACCGTGTGCCTTCAGGCCGCACCGCTCTTCCTTCTCGGACTCGATGAGGCGACCAAGCTCATCGCGGGACAGATCAAGGCGATCAAGAGGTTCTGGAAAGAAATATGCGACACGGCAGCGCTCTCGGAAGTCGACCGCAATTTCCTGTGGCGGCGGCAATTCCTCAACCCGTTCGCGTTCGCCGATGCTCCGGAGGCGCTGGTTGAACTCCTTGAATGAAGGCCGGCAGGCGTCGCCGCCGTTGTGACTCCCTGCCACTGGCCTCACTAAGCGTATCGCAGCACGTCCTTGGCCGGCGCACGAATTGCGGTGACCGCGGCACGAAATCGACCGTCCAACGCTGTCACAGGCTAACTCCAGCTGAATGAAGGCAGGTCCGGGCCGTGCTGAATGATGCGCGGAAGCTAGCTGGGGAGCTGTCGTGAGCTGCCGAAGAGACCTCGAAGGCGAGCCAGCGTAGATCGCAATCGTTGTTGACGAACGCGGTTGCGGGGACCTGCAACAAGCAGCCCCCTGGACTTCCGCCACTCGTTATTTTCGTTACATCCTAATTAATTGAGCGAGTCTGGCCTGCTTACTCCGATCGCGGATATTAGCGGCTCGGGAGCCCAGGCCCGTCCGTAGCCGGACTTTTGAAGGGCCGTGGCCAGGTCGCATTCAGTAGCTTGACAGCCCGAACAACTCAATTGAAGCCGGGCAGTGTCACGATGCGAAACTCTTGAGTTTGGCTGGGGCTTCGCAGTTGGAAATTGATTCGATGACGCGGCACTCGGCCACACGACCTCCTCTGCAGCACGCTAACATGTGCTGAAGCTCGCCACGAAGCGCGACGAGCCGCTGAATTTTGCTGTCAACGGCCTCAAGGTGCTCGCCGACAAGCGCATCGATCTCTCGGCAGGAGCCCTCGGGCTGGTCCTGCAATTCGAGCAAGGTGCGGATGGCCTCGACCTCGAAACCCAACTCGCGCGCGTGGCGGACGAAGACGAGGCGCCGGATGTCGCTGTCACGATAACAGCGACGGTTGCCATCGGATCGCGGCAAAGGTGGCAGGAGGCCGATCTGCTCATAATAGCGGATCGTCGGAACCTTGAGGCCGGTGCGTCTGGCAACCTCGCCGATGGGACATTCGTCACCCATTTTGGAGACCTTTCTCTTGCTCCTCTAGTCACTAGAGGATGCAAGATCTGAGTTCAAGTATCGAGGATGAAGCATGGCGGGCTGCTGCAATGACGAATCGTGTTCCCCTGGCGGCCCAGCGCCCAGCAACCCCGCGTGGCGCCGCGTCTTGTGGATTGCGCTCGGCGTCAACGGGGTCATGTTCCTGGCCGAGATCGGAAGCGGCATCGCGGCTGGTTCGGCTTCCTTGCAGGCCGATGCGCTGGACTTCCTCGGGGATACGGCGAATTACGCAATCAGCCTCGGGGTCGCCGGCATGGTTCTGGTGTGGCGAGCCCGCGCGGCGCTTTTGAAGGGCATCACTTTGCTGGTGCTCGCCTTGTGGGTGATCGGGATCACGGCCTTTCAGGCGTGGTCCGGCACTCTTCCGAAAGCAGAGGTGATGGGCGTCGTTGGCATACTGGCGCTCGTCAGCAATGCTGCGGTAGCCGTCTTGCTTTTTCGCTACCGGGCCGGGGACGCCAATATGCGCTCGGTCTGGATATGTTCGCGAAACGACGTGATCGGTAATCTGGCCGTGCTGTTGGCGGCGGCGGGCGTGTTCGGAACCGGCACGGGTTGGCCGGATATCATCGTTGCAGCGATCATGGCCGCGCTGGGGATTTCCGGCGGCGTCCAGATCATCCGTCATGCGATGTCCGAACTTCACCCTTCGGCGCCAACAACGCGGCCGATTTCATCAGGGCAAGTCAGCAGCGCAACTATTAGATTCCGAAAATGATCGAACGCGTGAGAGTGGCGCGGTTGGCGTTTACGGGCCTCGGGTTTGCAGCCGGGATCGCGGTTGCAAGCCTTGCATCCGGCGTGCCGGAAACTGTGCGCAAGTTCGCGGGATTGGCTTTTGCGCCTGGCACCGTGCAATCGCCCGACTCTGCTGGGCAGCCGCGCGGCGAAGGCAGCAAGGCGTCGGACGACAAGCAAGCGGTCGTCAGCCTGACAGACGAGCAACTGACGGAAGCGCACATCGATCTGGCACAGATCGAAAGCGGCATCCTCGCCCGCCGCATCATCGTTCCCGGAACAATTATCCCAGTCGCCGACCGGATCGCGAGAGTCGCCGTGAAACTCTCTGGCACTGTGGCGGAGCTGCGAAAGAATATCGGCGATCCAGTGATCAAAGGCGAAGTGCTCGCCATCCTTGAAAGCCGTGAAGTCGCGGACGCCAAAAGCGAATACCTCGCCGCCCGCCTCACCAATGAGTTGCAGCAGACATTATTTCAGCGCGACAAAATGCTATGGGAAGGTCGCGCATCCACCGAACAACAGTTTCTCAGGTCCCGAAACCTGACTGCGCAGACTGAAATGAAATCCAATATTGCCCGCCAGAAGTTGTTCGCGCTTGGTCTCAGCGAAAGCGAAATCGCGGCTCTGCCAAACGAGCCGGAAGCCCTGCTGCGTCGGCAGGAGGTTCGAGCGCCGATGGCAGGCCGCGTGGTCGAGCGCAAGGTCGATCTCGGCATGGCGGTCGGACGGGATAATCTAGAGACCGAACTGTTCGTGATTGTCGATCTCGATCGTGTCTGGGTCGAACTCGCAGTGAGTCCGACCGACCTCCCCGCGATCAAGGAGGGGCAGCCCGTGTCGATTGCGGCCCGTGGAATCACGGAAAAGGCCGACGGCAAGGTCATGTTCATCACTCCGCTTGTCGACAAGGACTCGCGCGCGGCGCGGTTGCGGAAGTTGCCAATGAGAGCGGCGCATGGCGGCCGGGTTCGTTTGTGACCGCTGCGGTCGCGACCGGCGAACAAGCGGTTTCCATTGCCGTGCCAACCAACGCCATCCAGACGATCGGCGCTGGAAAAGCTGTGTTCATCCGTACGACGGAAGGTTTCGAAAAGCGCGCGGTGGTGACCGGCCGGAGCGATGATCGCTTAGCCGAGGTGCTGACGGGTTTGAAAGCCGGCGAGACCATCGCCGTTACCAACACCTTTCTGCTCAAGGCAGAGTTCCTGAAGTCGTCTGCCGAGGACTGAGGTGATGATTGAATACATCCTCGCCGCATCAGTGCGTCGCCGGTGGCTGGTGCTGCTCGTGACGCTTGCTGCCGCTCTGTCCGGCGCGTGGTCTCTCACCAAGCTGCCAATCGATGCCGTCCCCGATGTGACCAACGTCCAGGTCCAGGTCAATGCCCTCGCGCCCGCGCTCTCGCCTATCGAGATCGAGAAACAGGTCACCTTTCCAATCGAAACGGCGCTCGCCGGCACGCCCGGTCTGGAATTGACCCGTTCGTTTTCGCGCAACGGTTTTGCCCAGGTCACCGCCGTCTTTACCGACAGGACAGACATCTACTTCGCGCGCCAGCAGGTGGCGGAGCGTCTTACCGAAGCAAAGGCGAGCCTGCCGCCCGGCGTCGACGTCCGGACGGGTCCGATCTCGACCGGGCTCGGCGAAGTCTATTGGTGGTCGGTGGAGTATCTGCCCGCCGGAGAGACCAGTTCGGTCCGCGACGGTAAGCCGGGATGGCAGAGCGACGGTTCGTATCTCACCCCCGAAGGCGAGCGCCTCTCCGACGAATTTCAGCGCACCGTCTATTTGCGGACCGTGCAGGACTGGATCATCCGTCCTCAGATGAAGACCGTGCCGGGCGTCGCGGGCGCTGACGCGATCGGCGGATACGTGAAGCAGTACCTTGTGCAACCGGATCCGGCGCGCCTGATCGCCTACGGGCTGTCTTTCGGGCAAATCGTGCATGCTATCGACGCCAACAATGTCAGCCGTGGCGCGAACATTATCGAGCGTAACGGCGAAGGCTATGTGGTACGCACCAGCGGGCGCGTGGAAAACCTCGGTGATATCGAAGAAATCGTCGTCGCGACGCGTCACGCCGTTCCTGTGCGGATCAGGGATGTGGCGGAGGTAGCGCTTGGCCGCGAACTGAGAACCGGCAGTGCAAGCGTGAACGGGCGCGAGGTGGTGCTCGGGACGGCCCTGATGTTGGTCGGCGGCAACAGCCGGACCGTCGCGGCCGCGGCTGCGAGCAAACTTGACCAGATTAACCGCACCCTGCCGCCCGGCATTCGCGCACGCACGATGCTCAATCGCACCCAACTTGTCGATGCCACGATCCGCACCGTGGCAACGAACCTCGCCGAAGGGGCGCTGCTGGTGGTACTGGTGCTGTTCCTGCTGTTGGGCAATTTCCGCGCGGCAATGGTGACAGCCATCGTCATTCCCGTCACGATGCTGATCACCGCGACCGGCATGCTGCAAGGCAGGATCAGTGCGAACCTGATGAGCCTCGGAGCGTTGGACTTCGGGTTGATCGTGGATGGCGCGATCATTATCGCCGAGAATTGCCTTCGCCACATGGCGGAGCGCCAGCGCGAACTTGGCCGGAGCATGTCGCTGAGCGAGCGTCTGGACACTGTGACGATGTCCGCGACCGAGATGATCAGACCGACGGTGTACGGGCAAGCCATCATTATTCTCGTCTACGTGCCGCTTCTGACCTTCACCGGCGTGGAGGGCAAGACGTTCGAACCTATGGCCATGACGGTCATCATCGCCCTGATCACGGCTTTCGTGCTTTCGTTGACCTTCGTGCCGGCGATGATCGCAATCTTCGTCAGCGCACGCGTGCAAGAGACCGAGAGTTTCATCGTCCGCGGCTTGAAGACGCTGTATCAACCTGCGCTTGGCGCGGCGACACGATCACCCATCGCGGTGATCACCGCCGCGATTTTGCTGTGCGTCGGGGCCACCCTGCTGTTCGCACGGCTTGGCCAGGTGTTCACGCCAACGCTCGACGAGAAGAATATCGTGATGGAAGTCAGGCGGATTCCCAGCACGTCGCTTGCACAATCGCAAACAATGCAGCTCAGTATCGAGAAGGCCGTCAGCCAACTGCCGCAGGTTGCGTTTGTGTTTTCCCGGGTCGGCACGCCGGACCTGGCGGCCGACCCGATGCCGCCGAATGCGGCGGACACTTACGTCATCATGAAGCCGCGGGACGAATGGCCCGATCCGCGGATACCCAAGGACGAATTGATCCGGCAGCTCGAAGCTGAGGCATCCAAATCCCCCGGCAACAAAGTTGAGTTTTCCCAGCCCATCCAGATGCGCTTCAATGAGCTGATTGCCGGTGTGCGCGCGGACCTGGCAGTGAAGGTCTTCGGCGACGATTTTTCCTCCATGCTGCGCGCGGCCAACCAGATTGCCGCCATTCTCAAGGAAATCGAGGGTGCGGCCGACGTCAAGGTGGAGGAGGTGCAGGGCCTGCCGGTTGTGGAGATCAGAATCGACAAGGCGGAGATCGCCCGTCGCGGCCTGAACCTTGCGGACGTGCAGGATGTTGTCGGTGTCGCCATCGGTGGCAGCCCGGCCGGACTCGTGTTTGAGGGCGATCGCCGTTTCCAGATTGTTGTCAGACTTGCCGATTCGCAACGCAGCGAAGTCCTGACGCTGGAAAATCTGCCGGTCACCCTGCCACAAAGCGGGTCGGGTACCGGGGCGGTTACCGTTCCCTTGCGCCAGCTTGCGAGTTTCCATGTGGGCGAAGGCCCCAATCAGGTCAGCCGGGAAAACGGCAAGCGGCGCGTGGTGGTGACAGCCAACGTGCGCGGTCGCGACATCGGCTCGCTTGTCGATGAGGCACAAGCGAAGATCGCGGAGCAGGTCGCGCTGCCTGCCGGGTATTGGTTGGCTTGGGGCGGCCAGTTCGAGAATTTGAGCGCCGCGCGGCAACGGCTCATGATTGTTGTGCCGCTCTGCTTTGGGCTGATATTCCTGCTCCTCTTGGGCGCGCTGGGTTCCGCCCGCGACGCGCTGATCGTGTTCAGCGCCGTTCCCCTGGCGCTCACTGGAGGAGTGGTGGCGTTGTGGCTGCGCGATATGCCCTTTTCGATTTCGGCGGCGGTCGGCTTCATCGCGCTGTCGGGCGTCGCCGTTCTCAATGGACTCGTGATGTTAAGCTTTATCAGGCAGCTCATCCATGACGGGGTATCGAAGCAGGAGGCCATTGTCGTTGGCGCGCTTACCCGTCTGCGCCCTGTCGTCATGACCGCGCTGGTCGCCTCTTTGGGTTTCGTGCCGATGGCCATTGCAACCGGGACCGGAGCCGAGGTGCAGAAACCCTTGGCCACCGTGGTGATCGGTGGTCTGATCAGTGCGACCTTGCTGACGCTCGTTGTTCTGCCCGCGCTGTATGCGCGATTTTCGAGCGGACCGCGCAATATTGACGGGTTGATCGCCCGAGCGCGCTACCTGGTTCTAGAATCTGAGGTTATTTTAGGGGACCCGCAACGGACGCCGCCCAAGACTCCCATCGCTTGTAATTTCGTTGGACCTGTAATGGCTTAGGCTGCTGCGGCATAACTTCACTGCCGTAGTGCTCTGCCTCGGTATCGAAGTGCGTCGACCAGCAGCGTGAATGCCGGCGACGGCTGCCGTCGGCTCGGATAGTACAGGTGATACCCGGAAAACGGAGGGCACCAGTCCGCCAACACCCGGACCAGGGTGCCGCTCGAAAGGTAGGGTTCAACCTGACTCTCGGTCAGATAAGCCAAGCCGAGACCCTGCAACGCGGCCTGCAGCAGGGCGCCTGAACTATTGAAGACCAGTTGCCCGTCCACGCGCACGTTGACGTCGCGTCCGTTCCGCTCGAACTCCCACGCGTAAAGGCTCCCACCGTGCGTCGGGAGGTGAAGATTGACGCAGTTGTGCTGCGTCAGATCCTGAGGCGTGCGCGGTTTTTTCCGCAACGTGAAGTAGGATGGCGAGCCTACGACGGCCATCCGCAGGTCCGGACCAACTCGGACCGCGATCATGTCCTTCGCGACTAGTTCGCCCGGCCGGATTCCCGCGTCGTACTGCGCCTCCACGATGTTGGTGAGGCCAACGTCGATCATGACTTCGACCTTGATGTCTGGATAGGGCGCGATCTTGGCCATGGCCGGCATGATGATGGCTTGCGCCGCGTACTCGGTCGAGGTGAGCCGGATCGTTCCCGCCGGCGTCTCCCGCAGCTCGCTAAGGGCTCGCAGTTCGACATCGATCTCGTCGAACTTGGGTCCGATCTTTTGAAGCAGCCGCTCGCCCGCTTGGGTCGGCGTGACGCTACGGGTCGTGCGGTTCAGAAGCCTCACACCCAACCGTTCCTCCAGAGCCTGGACGATCTGGCTCAGGGTCGGCTGGCTGATCGCGAGCCGCGCCGCCGCACGGGTAAAACTGCGTTCTCTCGCTACCGCCAAGAAGGCAAGTAGGTCGCTCGCGTCGGCACGTTCCATTTATAGGTCACTCCAATCAATCCAATTGGGTTTTATCGCCTTATCCGCATGACCCCAAGAGCCTATTTTGAGGCTCACAGATGGCAGCCGAGGGCTGCGAAGCTAACCGCAGGAACGGCAATGTCCGTCGTAGCCATGCCAGGTACCGCCGCCCCGCGTCCGTTCGCGGTGTCGCTGTTGCCGATTATGGGCGCAGTCTTCGTCGCCTTTCTCGTCATCGGCGTGGCGATGCCGGTGCTCCCGCTCTACGTCCATGACGGATTGGGGTTCGGCACTTTCGTGGTCGGCCTCGTCGCCGGCAGCCAGTTCGCTGCATCGCTGATCTCGAGACCCTGGGCGGGCCACTATTCTGACGGCCGTGGCGCGAAGCGCGCGGTTGTCGCAGGTCTGCTGGCGGCCTCGGCGTCCGGATTGATCTACTTGTGTTCGCTGCTGTTCCAAGGCGCGCCCGGAGCATCGGTCGCCGTGTTGCTGCTGGGGCGGGGCGTGCTTGGAGGAGCGGAGAGCTTCATCATCACCGCCGCCGTCAGTTGGGGGCTCGCGATCGTCGACGCCCGCAATACCGGAAAGGTCATCGCATGGGTCGGGTCCGCAATGTTTGCGGCCTTCGCGATCGGAGCCCCGGTCGGCTCCGCGCTCTACGCCAGCTACGGCTTCGCCGCCATCGCGGCCGTCACGGCACTGGCTCCTCTCGTCACATTGCTGCTGATCGCACCGCTTCCAGCCATCGTGCCGGTGCCCCGCGCCCGCTTATCGTTTGCAAAAGTGTTCGGATCGGTGCGGATCCCCGGTTTCGGCTCGGCGTTGGGCAGTGTGGGATTCGGGGCCGTGACCACGTTCGCCGCGCTGCTGTTCGCCGATCGTGGCTGGACGCAAGGCTGGCTCGCCTACACCGCCTACGCCGTCGCGTTCATCCTTGCGCGCGTCTTCTTCGGCCACGCATCCGACAAGTTCGGCGGCGCCAAGGTCGCGCTGTTCTGCGTGCTCATCGAAACTGCCGGCCAGGCGCTGATGTGGCTGGCCGTACGTCCCGAATTGGCGCTGGTCGGAGCCGCACTCACGGGTTTCGGATTCTCGCTGGTCTATCCCGGCTTCGGCGTCGAAGCAGTCCGGCGGGTGCCGGCACAAAGTCGCGGTCTTGCAATGGGAGCCTACACCGCCTTCCTCGACCTGGCTCAAGGGGTCGCAAGCCCCGCGCTCGGATTGGTCGCGAAGGGAGCCGGCCTGAATGTCGTGTTTCTCGTCAGCGCCGTCACCGTACTCTGCGCCGCGTTCGTCGCGTCCTGGCTGATGGTGAACCCGCCAACAATCGGAGGACAGCAGCAATGAAGCTTCTCGCAGCGACCGTACTTTCGCTTTCGATCGTCGCCGGCGCGGCCAACGGTCAACAAACCATCGAAGGAGTAAAAGCCATGCCCACGACCGAAGACATTCGCGCCGTCGCGCCCGCCCCTCGAAAGATATGCGAAGGATGTCGTGCTCGGCGATCTCTGGAAGCGGCCGGGTCTGCCGGCGCGCGACCGGAGCATTGTTACGGTCGCCGCACTCATCGCGCGCGATCAGACGGTCGAATTGCCGTACTATCTCAACTTCGCGCTCGACAACGGTGTGAAGCCGGCCGAACTGTCGGAAATTATCACGCACCTGGCGTTCTACACCGGGTGGGCAAACGCGATGGATGCCGTCGCCGCGGCCAAGGACGTGTTCAAGAGCCGCAACATCGGCGCCGACCAACTTCCGCCCGCAGCCGGTCCCCAGCTTCCCCTCGACGAGGCGGCGGAGGCGCAGCGGGCGACGCGTGTCGGCGAGCAGTTCGGCAAGATCACGCCCAGCCTCGTCCAGTACACGGCGGACGTGCTGTTCCGCGATCTCTGGCTTAGGCCGGGGCTGGCGTCGCGCGACCGCAGTCTCGTCACGGTCAGCGCCCTTGTCGCGACGGGCCAGGTCGCGCAGATCACCTATCATCTGAACCGGGCGATGGATAACGGGTTGACCAAGGAGGAAGCCGGCGAGGTCGTCGGCCATCTCGCATTCTACGCGGGTTGGCCCAACGCGTTCTCGGCGGCGCCGGTGGTCAAGGACGTCATCGAGAAGCGGTCCCGGTAGCGATGTCGTCGTACTCGCGTCGACAAGCCATCGCCTTGGTCGCCGGCTTAGCGGCATCGGCGGCGCCGGACGCGCGCGCCGAAGATTCGAACATGCGACGGAACGCAGTCATGGACATCGATATCAAGCGAAACGGTTCCCGCCCCTCGACGAAGGGCAATTCCGACTGGTTCACCGGATCGGTCTGGGTGGACCTTCTCTTCCAGGCTCCGGACCCGGGCCGGGTGAGCGGCGGTCAGGTCACCTTCGAACCCGGTGCCCGGACCGCCTGGCACACGCACCCGCTCGGGCAGACGCTGGTCGTCACTGCCGGCCTCGGATGGGTGCAGCGCGAGGGCGGATCGATCGAGGAGATTCGCGCCGGCGACGTCGTCTGGTTTCCGCCGGGTCTGAAGCATTGGCACGGTGCTTCGCCCACAACGGCCATGACGCACATCGCCATCCAGGAATCGCTCGACGGAAAGAACGTCGATTGGATGGAGAAGGTGGCCGACGACCAGTACCGAAAGTGAGGTCCACGATGCACGGCTGGAACAGCGATGAACTTCGCGCCGCCGGCCTCATCAAGGAGGTGGCGTTCGAACCGGTCGACGGACCGGTTCTGGATTCGATCGACGAGGCGTACCGCGCGAAGTATTGCGGCAACCGCTATCTCGAACCCATGATCGGTGCGCGTGCGCGGTCCGCGACCCTACGGATCCTGCCGAGGGCCACGGAAGCATGAGCATGAAGCAGCTTCTGGTCTACGGCGCATCGATGCTCGCCGTCGCGCTGGGCGGCGGCGCCGTCGCCCAGGAGCCGGACGGACAATATGTCCAGGTGGCGGAGATCGAGGTCGATCCCGCTCAAGTGGGCGCCTACAGGGCCGCAATCGAGGAGCAAATCGGCGCGGCGATCCGAAAAGAGCCGGGCGTCCTTGTGCTTTACGCCGTGGCTGAAAAAGACGACCCGACCCGCGTCAAGGTCTTGGAGATCTATCGCGACAGGAAGGCTTACGAAGCCCACCTTGGATCGGATCATTTCAAGAAATACAAGGCGACAGTGGAGAAGATGGTGAAGTCGCTCAAGCTTGTGCAGGCAACGCCCATCGCGCTTGGAGCGAAAACGAAGTGAGGTGGTTTTGATGAATCCGACCTATGATTTCAGCGGCCAGGTCGCTTTGGTGACCGGAGCGAGTTCGGGCATGGGACTGGCGACGGTAGAAGCTTTCGCAGCCTCCGGAGCGGCCGTCGTTCTTGCAGACATCAACGAGAAGGCTCTGCAGGTCGCCACGGAAAAACTCACGTCGGCCGGACGAAAGGTCCTGTCCGTGGTTTGCGATGTCTCGAACGAGGCGCAGGTCGCAAACACGATCGAGCGGGCCGTGGCGCATTTCGGCAGGCTCGATATGGCTTTCAACAACGCGGGCATCCAGGTGCCGCCGAGCGATGCCGCTGATGAGACCGCGGAGAACTTCGATCGGGTGAACGGAATAAACCTTCGCGGTGTCTGGGCCTGCATGAAGCACGAATTGCAACAGATGCGGACACAGGGAAGCGGAGCCATCGTGAATTGCTCGTCGCTCGGAGGTCTGGTCGGATTGCCCAGCCGCGCCGCCTACCACGCCTCCAAGCACGGCGTCATCGGACTGACGAGGAGTGCGGCGATGGAGTACGCGCCACGCGGTATCCGGATCAACGCGATCTGCCCCGGCACAATCAATACGCCGATGGTGTCGGACATGCTGGCGAAGCAGGCGGACGCCATGAAGGAAATCATGCGCGACCAACCGATCGGGCGGCTTGGCGAATCCGATGAGATCGCGGCCGCCGTGCTTTGGCTCTGCAGTCCGGGCGCCAGCTTCGTCCTCGGCGTCGCGCTACCGGTGGACGGCGGGTTTACCGCCCATTGAACGCATCGTCTGTTCGCGGAGGGGCGCACATGGCATGCCTGGCCAACATGGCACCACGTGAGCCCGGCCAGCGCCACATCCGGCGCCGGCCGTTTCCCGCCCGCTACTGCGTCCGGTCCGAGGTCCAGCCTTTGTACTCGCCGACATTGTCGCGCGTCACGAGTTTCGACGGCAGCAGTTCGACTGTGGACGCCGGCTTCTGGCCGTTGAGGATGCTGACGCCGACCTGCACGGCGCGGCGGGCCATGAAGAACGGGTCCTGCGAGGCGGAGGCCTGGATCTGCGCCGCCTGCGGGTCCTTGAGCGCCGCTTCGATGTCGGGCGCGCCGTCGACCGCGGTGATGACGATGCCGGTGCGGTGCTGCTGGCGCGCCGCGAGGTCGGTGCCGATCGCCTGCGGATCGTTGATGGCGAAAATGGCGTCGATCTTGGCGAAGCGGGTCAGATAACCCTGCGCCACCGTGAGGCCGCCTTCGCGCGAGCCCTTGCCGTCCTGGTCGTTGGACAGGACCTTGATGCCGGGGTTCTTGCCGAGCACGTTCTTGCAGCCGACGACGCGATCGATCACCGCGGAAACCTGCGGGCCGTTCTCGATGATCACGTCGCCTTTGCCCCCGAGCTTGTCGACGATGTACTGGCAGGAGATCTCGCCGGCCTGGACGTTGTTGGTGGTCACCGTGGCGTCGGCGCCCTCGGCTGCGGTGTCGACGGCAACGACGACGATGCCGGCGGCCTGCGCTTTCTTGATCGCCGGGCCGACCGCCTTGGGATCGCCGGGATTGAGCAGGATCAGGTCGACGCCGGCGGCGATGAAATTGTCGATCTGGGTGACCTGCTTGCCGAGATCATACTCGAAGCCGACGGTGGTGATCTTGACGTTGGGATTGGTCTTTTTGGCCTCGAACTCGGCGCCCTTCGACAACGCGACGAAGAACGGATTGCCGAGTGAGCCCCAGCGAAATGCCGACCGATTTGAGTTCCTTGGCGAAGGACGGAGCAGAGCTCAGGACGAGCGCCATCGCGGCGCCGGCAAGCGAGATCGTCTTCAACATTGGCTTCCTCCCTGGTCTGTTGAATCTCCGGCACGGCGACCAGTTGCCGTGACGGAATGAACATGAGGGCGCAGCGCCCGCTGCATCTCTCCCCGCGCTCAAGTGCGGGCCGAGCCCTGCAGCCGATAGCGGTCCAGCGCCACCGCGCCGATGATCACCAGGCCCTTGATCACATATTGCCAGACGTCGGACACGCCGATCAGGATCAGGCCGTTCGACAACACGGCAATGATCAGCGCGCCGACCAGCGTTCCCCAGATCGAGCCGATGCCGCCGACAAAGGAGGTGCCGCCCAGAATCACGGCGGTGATGGCGTCGAGCTCGTAGGACTGGCCGAGCTGCAGGCCGTTGGCGGCGTAGAGGCGCGCCGCCTGCATCGCGCCGCCGAGGCCCGCGAGCAGGCCGGACACGGCATAGACGAAGATCAGCACGGCCCAGACCTTGATGCCGGCGAGCCGCGCGGCGCTCTCGTTGCCGCCGACCGCGTAGATGTGCACCCCGAGCACGGTGCGCTTGAGCACCAGCCACGACACCAGGATGACCAGCAACGCGATCACCCAGAGCCAGGGTATCGACACGACGCCGGGAATGAGAGTCACGGCGCCGTTGCCGATGAAGGCATAGGGAATCGACGGATTGAACACCGTGGTGTCGGCGCCGAGCAGGCGCGCCGCACCGCGGACGGCGGTCAACGATCCCAGCGTGACGATGAAGGGCGGCAGGCGCAACAGCGCGATCAAGGCGCCATTGAGGATGCCGAAAACGGCGCCGGTGAGCACCGCGGCCGGCAACCACAGCGCCCCGAGATCGGGGAATTTGGAGACGATCAACCCGGCCATCGCCGACGCCGCCAGGATGGAGCCGACCGAGAGGTCGATGCCGCCGGTGAGGATGACGAAGGTCATGCCCGCGGCCAGCACGGTGTTGACCGCGGATTGCTGCACCACGATGCCGATGTTCTGGCCGGTGAAGAAGCGGCCGTCCGACAGGACATGAAAGCCGATGCACAGCAACAGCAGCACCGGCAGCATGCCGACCGCGCGAATGATCATCCGCGTACGCTGCCGCTTCGTCTCCTGCGCGGCGGCAACACCGGACCCGGCTGGGGCGGCCTTTGCAGGTACGGTGTTGGAGGAAGCGCCGTTCTCAGGCATCGAGCTGCTCCGTTCCGGTGGCGAGTGCCATGATCTCCTCCTGATTGAGCGGCGATTTCGCGTCCCGCCGGATCTGCCCGGCGATCCGCCCCGCGCGCATCACGACGACGCGGTCGCAGATGCCGATGATCTCGGGCAGGTCGGACGAGATGACGAGAACCGCGGCGCCCGATTTCGCGAGATTGTCGATGATCGAATAGATCTCGGACTTGGCGCCGACGTCGACGCCGCGCGTCGGCTCGTCGAGGATCAGGATTTTCGGACCGATCGCGAGCAACCGCGACAACAGCACCTTCTGCTGGTTGCCGCCGGAGAGCCCGCCGGCGGGGACGCCGACATTGGCAGCGCGGATTCCGAGCGCCGCGAACGCGCGTTTGGCGCAGTCACGGGCCTTGTCGCGGTCGAGGATGCCGCCGAATTTCGCATCGCGTCCCAGCACCGCGAGATTGATGTTGTCGAGGCAGGACATGTCGAGAAACAGGCCGAGCGCCTTCCTGTCCTCGGTGAGATAGGCAATGCCCGCGTCCAGCGCCTCGCCGGGCGTGCGGATGCGGACCGCGCGGCCCTCGATCTCGACATGGCCCGAGATCATGGGCGCGGCGCCGATGATCAGATGCGCAAGCTCGGTGCGGCCGGCGCCGACCAGGCCGGCGAGACCGACGACCTCGCCCGCATGCACCGTCAGCGAACATCCCTTGACGCGCCTGTTGTCCGCGACGTCGACGGCCGCAAGCACGGGAGCTCCCGGGCCGCGCCTTGAGATCATGCTCCTTCTTGTAGAAGGACGAGACGTCGCGTCCCACCATCATCCGGACGATGGCGTCGGCGCGGATGTCCGGCTTGTCGAGCGAACCGACCAGCGTGCCGTCACGCAGCACGGTGACGCGGTCGCCGAGCGCATAGACCTCGTCCATGCGATGCGAGATGTAGATGATGGCGAGACCTTCGGCGCGCAGCTGGCGAATCAGCGCGAACAGCCTTTCGCTCTCGCCGGCCGACAGCGCGGTGGTCGGCTCGTCCATGATCAGGATTCTGGAGCGGGCATGCAGCGCGCGCGCGATCTCGACCAGTTGACGCTGGCCCATCGAGAGATTGGCCACCAGCGTCTGTGGCGTGAAATCCGCGCCGAGCCGCGCAAGGATCGGACCGACGCCGGCCTGCATCGCCTCGCGCGCCAGCAAGCCGCCGCGGGAGACCTCGCGACCGAGATAGATATTCTCCGCAACGCTCAGATTGGGGGCGAGCGAGAGTTCCTGATAGATGATCGCGATGCCGGCCGCGCGGCCGCCGTGCGGGCCGCTGATCTGCACCGGCTGGCCGTCGATGCGGATTTCGCTGCCCGGGTCTGGCCGGTAGGCGCCCGACAGTATCTTCATCAGGGTGGATTTGCCGGCGCCGTTCTCGCCCATCAAGGCGTGGATTTCGCCAGCGTAGACGGTGAGGTCGACGTCGCGCAGCGCCTTGATGCTGAAGAACGATTTGGAGACCCGGCGCATCTCGAGGATGGGCTCGCTCATCACACCTCCCCGGCGCGCCGACGGCGGCATCGTAATCTCACCCGCGTCTCGTTCGGTCCCTGGCGCGTGGCGCATTAAACAAAAGGCCGCGGCGCAGGGCAATAGCTCCCGCATGCCGACGAACGGTCCGGCGGCGCATTTATCTTTTCCGGGCGGAACCGATCTCGAACGCAATGCCTTTTCTTCGCCACATCGTCGCGCACCATCTGGTGCGCGATCAGCGCCGCGGCCGGTACAGGCGGCGCCATTCCGGGAGCCGCTCGGCATAGGCCTGCGCAAGCGCGCGGTCGGGCTCGAACGTCTCGACACGCCGTGGCGCGGTGCAGACGGTATCGATCGCCTCCCCGGTGACCGCCAGGCGGCCGAGCCGCGCCGCACCAAACGCCGCGCCGGTCTCGCCGTCGGCAAAGCGATGCACGGGGACGTTCAGGACATTGGCCAGCACCGACAGCCAGAACCGCGACCGCGAGCCACCGCCGATGACATCGGCCTCAGCGATCACCAATCCGGTCTCGGCAAGCACGTCCCGGCAATCCGCGAGCGCGAAAGCAACGCCTTCGAGCACGCCTTGCACGATGGCGTCACGATCGGTGGCGTGACTGAGCCCGTCGAGCATGCCGCGCACATCCGGGTCATCATGCGGGGTGCGTTCGCCGGAGAGGTACGGCAGGAAGCTGACGGACGACGGCGCGTTTGGGCGCAACCCGAGCGGCGCCAGCAGATCGGCCTCGGAGGTCCCCAACAGCCGCGCGATCCAGGCCAGGCACGATGCCGCCGAGAGGATCGCGCCGGCTTGAATCCATCTGTCGGGGACGGCGTGACAGAAGGTGTGCACGACCCGCTCCGGGTTGGCCGCGATCGTGTCGGTCGGCACCAGCAATGCGCCGGAGGTTCCGAGCGAAATGAAGGCCGCGCCGGGATTGATGGCGCCGATGCCGACGGCTCCCGCAGGATTGTCGCCGGCCCCGCCGGCGATCATCGGCCGCCCGGTCATGCCCCAGCGTTGCGCCATCTCGCTCCGCAGCCGTGCCGACGGCGCGCAGCCCTCGACCAGACGCGGCATCTGCCGGCGCGACAGAGCGGTCGCGGCGAGCCCCTCATCCGACCAATCGCGGCTGATAACATCGAGCCACAGCGAACCCGAGGCGTCCGAGACATCCTCGATCGCTTCGCCCGTCAGCACCAGGCGCAGATAGGCCTTTGGTTGCAGCACGAGCCTGGTGGCGGCGAAAATCTCCGGTTCGTGTCTGGCGACCCATAGCAGTTTTGGCGCGGTGAATCCCGGCATCGCCTTGTTGCCTGTCGTCGTCCGCAAGGCGGGCCAGCGCCGCTCCAGTTCGGCGCATTCCGCGACAGACCGTCCGTCATTCCAGAGAATGCAGGGGCGCAACGGCACGAGGCCGGCGTCGAGCAGCGTTGCGCCGTGCATCTGGCCCGACAGGCCGATACCCTCGACGCCGGCCAATTCGCGCGCGTGATCCGCCTTCAGCGCATCCAGCGTCTCGAAAATGGCCTCGATCCACTGCGCCGGGTCCTGCTCGCTATGGCCGGGATGTGGCGAGCTGACCGTCAGCGACCGGCTGCGGCTCGCCACCACGCGCTGCGCGTCGTCGACCAGAACGATTTTGATGGCAGAGGTGCCGAGATCGATCCCGAGATACATGATGCCGCTTGCCTTGCGCGTTTGCCTTGCGCGTCCAGGATCTTGCGTGTCCAGGATCTTGCACTTCCAGGATATGGCACTTCCATGACATTGCGGGCATGGCGTTCCCGATGTTGGCATGCACCCGCCAATCATGTAACCCCCACCCGAAACCTTCTCGGGACGCAATGCCCATGACCATCGCCGCCACCGACGACGCGGGAGCCACCCGCGCGCTGATCCTTGCATTGCTCGCGCTGGCCTGCGGGCACATGCTCTCGACCTTGCTGCGCACCATTCCGGCGGTCAGCCTCGACCTGATGGCAGCGGATTTCGGCATCGAACCACAGGCGCTGGCGAGCCTCACCTCGGTCTACCCGTTCGCGTTTGCGGCGGCGCAGATCCCGGTCGGCGCGGCGATGGACCGCTTTGGCGTCCGGCCGGTGTCGCTGAGCCTGCTCGCCGGAACCGTGGTCGGCGCCATCGCGTCGGGGTTCGCGACCGGACCCGAAAGCTTCGCGGTCGGACAAGTGCTGCTGGGCATCGCCACCTCGGGCATGCTGATGTGCCCGATGACGCTGGCCGCCAAGCATTTGTCGGCAGCGCGGTTCGGGCTGTGGTCGGGCGCGATCCTCTCGATCGGCAATATCGGCATGCTGTTGTCGTCGAGCCCGCTCGCCTTCGTGGTCGACACCTACGGCTGGCGCGCCGGGTTCTGGATCTCGGCAATCGGCGGCGTCGTGGTCGCGTTTGCCGTGTTCATGCTGGTGCCGAGCCAGCCGGCCGAGCACAAGGATGAATCCTCGCCGCTGTCGCAGATGATCGAGGTGCTCAGGCTCGGATTGTCGCGGCCCTTGCGCGGCCTGATCGCGCTGGCGCTGGTGTCGCTTGCGACCTCGCTGGTGCTGCGCGGCCTGTGGGGCGGGCCGTGGCTGATGCAGGTCAAGGGATTGTCGCGGGTCGAGGCCGGCAACCAGCTCGGCGCGTTCACGCTGGCGATGATTGCTGGCCCGCTTCTCATCGGCATGATCGACCGCAAGCTCAGTCGCCGCCGCGAGCTGGTGGCGGGAACGCACCTGGCCGGTGCCTTGCTGCTGACGCTGATGGCGTTAGGGGCGCCGCACTACGCAGTCTCCGTGCTGTGTGGTGTGCCCGTGATGCCGCCGCAATACGACCTCGTGCTGTTCGTGCTCATCGGGCTCGCCACCTCCGCGCAGCCGCTGCTGTTCGGCATGTCGCGTCAGCTGGTCGACGCCCAAGTTGCAGGCAAGGCGCTTGCGGCGATCAACCTCGCCTTCTTCCTCGGCGCGGCGCTGATGCAGTCGATCACCGGCGCGGTCGCGGCCTTCGCGGGGCTGCCGGCCGTGCTGCTGTTCATGGCTGCCATGCTCGGCATCGGCGCGCTGATCTTTTTGGCTTATACATCGTCGCGTTCGTAGAGGGACCGCCTCGTCGAGAAACCCTCCCCACGAGGTCAACCATCAGCAGCGTCGCTTGATATTCCCAATTTGGGTACTATAATCCCCAATATGGGTACGAATGCAGAAACTATAAACCTGTCAAATGCACTGTTCTCCAAGGTGCAGCAGCGCGTGCTTGGTCTCATTTTCGCGCATCCCGACCGCAGCTTCTACACGTCGGAGATCATCCGAACCGTTGCCTCCGGCACGGGGGCGGTCGAACGCGAGCTATCGCGCCTACGACGTAGCGGCCTCGTCTCGGTCGAGCACATCGGCAATCAAAAGCACTATCGCGCCAACCGGCATTCGCCGATTTTCGAAGAGCTGCAGGGCCTCGTCCTCAAGACCGTGGCGCTGAGCGAGTTCTTGAAGAAAGCCCTTGAACCCTTCGCGAGTAAGATAAAGACTGCTTTCATCTTTGG
Source organism: Bradyrhizobium sp. LM2.9 (assembly GCF_054056555.1). Classification (NCBI taxonomy): domain Bacteria; kingdom Pseudomonadati; phylum Pseudomonadota; class Alphaproteobacteria; order Hyphomicrobiales; family Nitrobacteraceae; genus Bradyrhizobium; species Bradyrhizobium sp. LM2.9. The sequence continues at coordinate 497,190 of NZ_JBSRYJ010000002.1, read as the reverse complement.
CTCGGTCGCCAAGGGAACGGACACCGCGCAAAGCGATATCGATGTCATGGTGATCGGAGACGACTTGGACTACTCGGACCTCTACACCGCCTTCCAACACGCCGAGGATCGCCTGCTGCGCAAGATCAGCCCGGCTTTTCTCACATCGGAAGAGTGGCGGCAGCGGTCTTCGCGGGCCGGCTCCTTCGCCAGGAAGCTGGCTCTTGGCCCGAAGACGTTCATTCTTGGCACTCAACGCGATTTGCGTGCATGAGCAAGACCGAGCTCGACAATCTCGTGAGAATCAAGCGGCTCAAGACCGAGCCGCCCACACGCAGCGAGTATCTTGGCATGGTTGCGGCCGCGGGCAGCCGGTTGAAAGATGCTCAGAATGAAGACCTGGATCCCGATAGCCGTTTTGACCTGGCCTATGGCGCAGCACACCGGCTTGCGCTGACGGCACTCCGGCGTGAGGGCTATCGTTCGGAAGACCGGATCACGGTATTTCAGACGCTGGTGCATACGATCGGAACGAGTGCGGCGGAGATACAGGTCTTCCTCAAGGCCCACAGCGAACGAAATCTTGCCGAATATCAGGGCCGGATGGAGATCGACGAAAAGCTTCTCGCCGACCTGGTTCGGTGTACGAAGACAATCGAAGCGGCGGTCGCCAAGCTTGATCCGCCAGCGAAGAACTAGCCCCCAGCATCGCTGGCGATGACGTAAGGAATGGTCCATGTCTGTCGACGCCAAAGCCGCCACCGACCGCCTCATGCGCTTCCTCGCCGTCGAAGGCGTCACCGGGCAGGAGGCGGCGATCGGGCGGGAGCTCACGGCCGCGCTGAAGGAGAGCGGCGTGCCGGCGAAGGCGATCCGGCTCGACGACGCCAATACGCGCATTCCCGTGCCGACCGAGACCGGCAACCTCATCGTCGACCTGCCCGGCCGCGGCGCGCTGCACAACCAGCCGCGCATCATGTTCATGACCCACATGGACACCGTGCCGCTGTGCGCCGGCGCTAAGCCGAAGCTCGCGAAGCGCAAGATCGTCAATGAGGCCAAGACCGCGCTCGGCGGCGACAACCGCTGCGGCTGCGGCGTGCTGGTGACGCTGGCTGCCGAGCTCGAAAAGCAGCAGCTCGATCATCCGCCGATCACGCTTCTGTTCTGCGTGCGCGAGGAGAGCGGGCTCTATGGCGCGCGCCACGTCAAGCTCGACGAGCTCGGCTCGCCGGTGATGGCGTTCAACTATGACGGCGGCTCGGCCTCCAACGTCGTCATCGGCGCCGTGGGTGCCGATCGCTGGACCGTGGAGATCTTCGGCCGCGCCTCGCACGCCGGCGTCGCGCCGGAGCGCGGCATCTCCTCGACCATGATCCTCGCGCTGGCGCTGGCTGATGTGAAGGCCGGCGGCTGGTTCGGCAAGGTGGTCAAGCGCAAGCAGCAAGGCACCAGCAATGTCGGCCCCGTCACCGGCGGCGAGGGGCGGCCTGCGGGCGATGCCACCAACGTCGTCACCGACTACGTGCACGTGCGCGGCGAAAGCCGCAGCCATGACGGAAAGTTCTTCAAGGAGATCACCAAGGCCTACAAGGCCGCGTTCGAGAAGGCGGCCAAGCGCGTCACCAACGCGCAAGGAAAAGCCGGCAAGGTCAAGTTCAAGGCCGAAACCGACTATTATCCGTTCCGCATGAAGGAGAACCTGCCGGTGGTGGAACGCGCGATCGAGGCGGTGTCTGCGGTGGGCGGAACTCCGAACGTGCGCGCCGCCAATGGCGGCCTGGACGCCAACTGGATGGTCCGCCACGGCGTTCCGACGGTGACCTTTGGCGCCGGGCAGAACGAGGCGCACACGATCGACGAATGGATCAATCTCGACGAATACGACCGCGCCTGCGCGCTGGCGTTGCAGCTCGCAACGATGCGGTGAGCTGCCTTGCACGGCGCGCGCTTGCCGGGCCGTGCATGCCAGCCTAGCCTGCAAAGAAAACGCAGGGACAAATCATGCCGCGCATTTCGACCATCGAGACCGGGTTCTACCGGATCCCCCTTCCCGTCACGCTCTCCGACTCGACCCATGGCGAGATCGCGGCGTTCGAGCTGATCACCTGCCGCATCCGCGATGCCGATGGCGCCGAGGGCGTCGGCTACACCTACACAGTCGGGCGCAATGGCGGCGCGGTCGCCGACATTCTCAAGCGCGAGATCCCGCCACTCGTCGAGGGGCGCGAGGCCGATGATACCGAAGCGATCTGGCATCAGGTCTGGTGGGGCCTGCATTATGGCGGGCGCGGCGGGCCGGCGGTGCTGGCACTCTCCGCGCTCGACATCGCGCTGTGGGACTTGAAGGCGCGGCGCGCGAAATTGCCGCTGTTCCGCCTGCTTGGCGGTTTTGATGCGCGTGTGCCGTGTTACGCAGGGGGCATCGACCTCGATCTCTCCGTCGAGGCGCTGCTGAAGCAGACCGACGGCAATCTCGCCAAGGGCTTTCGCGCCATCAAGATGAAGGTCGGCCGGCCTGATCTCAAAACCGACGTCGCGAAGGTCTCCGCGATGCGACAGCATCTCGGCGACGGCTTTCCGCTGATGGCGGACGCCAACATGAAATGGACGGTCGAGGAAGCGATCCGCGCCGCCCGTGCGTTTGTTCCCCATGACCTCACCTGGCTCGAGGAGCCGATCATCCCCGACGATGTCGCGGGACATGCGCGGATCATGCAGGCCGGCGGCGTGCCGATCGCGGCCGGCGAGAATTTGCGCTCGCTGTGGGAGTTCAAGAACTACATCGTCGCAGGCGCGGTGTCCTATCCCGAGCCTGACGTCACCAATTGCGGCGGCGTGAGTGCGTTTATGAAGATCGCGCGGCTGGCGGAAGCGTTCAACCTGCCCGTCACCAGCCACGGCGCGCACGACATCACCGTGCACCTGCTCGCGGCCTGCCCGAACCGATCGTATCTAGAGGCGCACGGCTTTGGGCTCGACAAATATATCGAGCATCCGCTGGTGCTTCAGGATGGGCTTGCGCTCGCGCCGGACCGTATGGGCCACGGCATCAGCTTCGACTGGAGCGGGCTGGCGAAGCTGTTGGCGTAGCGCGGATCCGCGGCCGCCGGTGCGCCCCCTCTCCCGCTTGCGGGAGAGGGTTGGGGAGAGGGTGTGTCTCCGCAGAGAGATCCCCAATGACGATCGAGCCCCCTCCCGGCCTCTCCCGCAAGCGGAAGAGGTGAAGTGGAGCGCGCAGCGCGGTCGGTCTGCCCCAGCAATCACCAACGTGTTGCTGCACGCGAGGCATTCCAAGGTGCTGGATGCAGGGCGCGGATAATCCGCTATGGTGGCAAGCCGCCACCTTGCGAGAGATGCCTGTCTTGACACCCGAACTGCACCAGAAACTGACCGCGTGGCGCCAGCATTTGCATGCGCATCCCGAACTGTCCCTCCAGGAGAAGGCCACCGCCGCCTTTGTGCAGGACAAGCTCACCGAGCTCGGCATTCCCTTCGTGTCAGGCATCGGCGGCCACGGCATCGTCGCGACCTTGACGCGTGGCCACACGCAGAGCCGCGTCGGCCTGCGCGCCGACATGGATGCGCTGCCGATCACCGAAGACACGGGCCTGCCCTACGGCTCGAAAAATCCCGGCGTGATGCATGCCTGCGGCCATGACGGGCATACCGCTTCGCTGCTCGGCGCCGCCGCGCTGCTCGCCGCCGACACCAGCTGGAGCGGCACGGTCGACTTCATCTTCCAGCCGGCGGAAGAAGGTTTTGGCGGCTCGCGCGCGATGGTCGCGGCCGGGCTGTTCGACCGCTTTCCGATGGAACGGGTGTTCGGCTTTCACAACTGGCCGGGCCTTGCCGCCGGCACCATCGCGGTCCATGACGGCGTCGTCATGGCCTCCGGCGGCCGCGTCAGCATCACGATCGACGGCCATGCCGGACATGCCGGCATGCCGCATCTGACACGGGACCCGGTGATGGCGGCGGGCCATTTGATCGTGGCGCTGCAATCGATCGTATCGCGCAGCGTCGATCCGCTCGACACCGCCGTGCTCTCGCTGTGCACGATCGAAGGCGGCACCGCGCGCAATCAGATCGCGGGGCGCGTCATGATCGGCGGAACGCTGCGCTATCATCGCGACGCGGTGAAAGACACCATCGTGGCGCGGATCGAAGCGATCTGCGCCGGCATCGCGACGAGTTTTGGCGTCAAGGTGACGCCCGAGATCGTCATGGGTGTCGGCGTCGTGATCAACACGCCGACGGAGGCGGGCCTCGCGCGCCTCGCCGCGGAGAAGGTGCAGGCCGAGCTGCGGCGCGATCTCGCACCCAGCATGGCCGGCGAGGATTTCGCCTTCTACCTCCGGCATCGGCCCGGCGCCTTCGTCTGGATCGGCAACGGGGCTTTACGCGACGGCGCCGAGCTGCACGGCCCGCGCTATGATTTCAACGACGCGATCCTGCCGGTGGCATCGAGCTGGATGGCGGAAGTCGCCAAGTCGGCGCTGGCCTCGGACAAGTCGGCGCTGGCGTCAAACTAGGCCCGCTCAAGAGATATCGCGCGGCAGCTTCCAGCCCGGCTTCGGCTCGAACGTCTCCTCGATGCGCGCGACGTGATAACCGGCAGGCAGAAGCCTGCCGCCCTCCTCGTCCGCGACGGGAACGTCGGTCACCAGCCCTTCGATCAATGCGGCTTCCCACACCTCCTTCTCGGAGGGGAATGGGTCGCCGATCTGCTTGCTACCTTCGAACAGTGCGTACATCGGTTCCGGTCCTGCGTTGGTCAAGCTCACGAGCAACGTATCGGCCGCACGGGCGTTCCCTTTCGGCCGGCGCGGCTCCGGCCAATCGAGCGTGCCGCGTCCGAGGTTGGCAAACGGATGGCAGGGAAATGGCGCGCGTTCTGATCGGAACTTCCGGCTGGCATTACGCCTCCTGGCGTGGGCCGTTCTTTCCGGAGGGCGTGACGTTGAAGGAGCAGCTACGCTATTACGCCGGACAGTTCGACACCACCGAGCTGAACGGGGTGTTCTACCGCACCCCGACGCCGGAAGCCGTCGAGGCTTGGCGGGCGCAGACCGGGCGCGATTTCGTGTTCGCCTGGAAGGCGTCGAAATTCATCACCCACTGGAAGCGCCTGTCGGGCCGCTCCGTCAACAGCCTCGAGCTGCTGGAGGATCGTATCTCGCGGCTCGGCGGCAAGGCCGGCCCGATCCTGTTCCAGCTCCCGCCGCAATTCGAGGTCGACGCGGACCGCCTCGCCGCCTTCTTCAAGCTGTTGTCGAGAAAGCGGCGGTACAGCTTCGAATTCCGTCATCCGAGCTGGTATCAGCCGCGCATTCTCAGGATGCTGGCCGACGAGAACATCTCGCTATGTTTGTCCGACCATCACGACGCGCCGGCACCATGGAAGCGCACGGCGGATTTCGTCTATGTGCGCGGACACGGACCAAGCGGGCGCTATCACGGGCACTATACGAAAACCACGCTGGCGCAATGGGCGCGGCGCATCAAGTCCTGGAAGCGGCAGGGCTGCGACGTCTTTGTCTACTTCGACAACGACCAGAAGAGCGCGGCGCCGGCCGATGCACAGGCACTGAAGCAATTGCTGTAACCCACGGACAAGGCTCGGCGAAGCCGCGGTCATGCCGCCGATCGATCCGGCAACCCGCCCTGCAGCTCGTCGAGCAGGCGCTGCTCGCGCTGGATTCTGCTACGGTAGAACTCGCGTTCGCTCTCGGTTCTGGCGCCGGCCAGCAGCAGCCGATAGTGCCGGATCACCTTCTCGCTGCCGCGGATGAGGAGGTCGCGGACGTCGCTCATCGTTCCGCTCCCCGCGCGGCGGAAGCCGGCGGCTGGTTCGGAAGGGTCAATGCAATGGGGAATACATCGGCGGCAAGGGCCTCGAGCGCGGTCTGCTCCTCGACGAGGCGTCGTTCGACAAACCGGCGTTCGATGTCCGACAGCTTGGTCTTCAGCAAGCGCCGGTAGCGGGAGAGATTGTTTCGGTGCGCACGGAGGCGGGCCAGATCTTGATCGAGCATCGTCGTCACTCCAGACGGTCGTTCACGGTCCTTATCGATTTAGCGGTGTCGGAAGAGCAATCTTCCTGGTGAAAAAATATTCAGGCTGCTTTCCTTGTCAAGGCGATTCCTCGCCGCTTGCCGGCGCTTTTGGAGGGATCGGCCGGCCGCCGGCGATGTGAGTCGAAAAAAAATTTTGCTCACCTCTTGCAACGTCCTTGCGCCGCTCTATTTCGTTTTTCGCCGCGAGAGCGGTGTGCCGGATGCCCGATCGGGTCCGGCGCGGGCGCCGGTCGGGGTGTTCGGACCTGGTCCGATTCCCTGTCTTGCGCTCCTTCGTATCCATCTTGCTCTTTGGAGGACTTGGTATGAGGACCACCTTTGACTTCGCGCCCCTGTGGCGCTCCACCATTGGCTTCGACCACTTGGCCGACCTCGTCGACAGCACGCTGCGCCAGGCGAGCGAGGACAACTATCCCCCCTACAATATTGAGCGGTCCGGCGAAGACCACTACCGCATCACGCTGGCGGTGGCGGGCTTCAGCGTCAACGACATCACGGTGACCGCCGAACAGAACGCCCTTACCATCGAGGGCAGGAAGCCCGACAGCGCTGCACGCGAATACCTCTACCAGGGTATCGCGGCACGCCCGTTCCGCCGCGTGTTCAATCTCGCCGACTACGTCCAGGTCAAGCAGGCTGCCTTTGAGGACGGCCTGTTGATCATCGACCTGGTGCGCGAGATTCCGGACGCGATGAAGCCACGCCGGATCCAGATCGCGGGCGCTTCGTCACCGCAGATCGAGCAGAGGAAGGCGGCTTAGCCTCGTCCCGCTCGTTCGGCACTGCCGCGACCAGCATGGCGGATGGCGACCGGGTCGCCGTCCGCCGATCGAGAACCATCCCTTCGGAAGGAGTGTAGAGGGAGACAACCATGACCAATGCCAATGCGACCACCGACGGTCTCAACCCGCTGTTTCACCCCGCCGCACATTATGCATCTCCGAGCGCCGTCCTCGACGACCGCGGCCTCTCGACCCCGGAGAAGCGGATCATCCTGTCGTCGTGGGCGTCCGACATGTACGCGGTCGAATCCCATCCCGCGTTGCGCGAGATTCCCGGCCTGGACCAGACCATCCGGCTCGCGGACATCCTCGCCGCGCTGCGCAGGCTGGATGACGACGACGACCCGCCGCCCCCCGGCGGCGCCTCGATGCGGCTGCGGCGTCCCGCATCTGATGCGGAAGCCGACGGTGACGGCCGACCACCTGATGGTCGCGCTGCCATCGATCTCTGCGCGTAGCGCCTCCGGCGTCCGCCGACGTTTCCTCCAAACAACCCGTTGACCACACCGCAGCCAAGCTCCCGGCAATCGCACAGGGCCGATGAGCGATTGCCGGATGTGCTCGGCCAGCCTCCCTCGCTAGACGATGCCGCCTTGCCGGAGTGCCGCGATCGCGGCCTTGTCGTAGCCGAGCTCGGTCAGGATAAGATCGGTATGCTCGCCGAGCGTCGGCGCGCGCGTTGCGATTTCACCGGGCGTTTCCGACAGGCGGACGGCGGCGCGTGTCACCGGTGCGGGCTTCGGCAGACCGGGATAATCGACGTCCTGCATAAAGCCGGCGGCGCGGATGTGCGGATGATCCAGCGCCTGTTGCGGGCTCAGCACTGGGCCGGTCGGAATCATCGCCTTGCCCAGGGTGTCGACGGCCTCCCGCGTGGTGCGCTCGGCGCACCAGCGCGCCATCCGCTCGCTGATGACGGGGCCGTTGTTGCCGCGGCTGATGTCGTCGGCAAAGCGCGGATCGTTCAGCCACAACTCCTCCTCGCCCATCAGCCTGGCCCAGCGTTTGAACAGCGGATGCCCCGTGACCTGGCACAACACCCAGCCGTCGCTGGTGCGATAGATGTCGGCTGGCGCTGCGGTCTGGCCGAGATTGCCTGTCGGCACGCGATTGACGTTGATAACGGCCTGCTCGATCAGCGTGGCATTGGTGAAGGACAAAGCGGTTGCAAGCAGCGCGCCCTCGACGATCTGCCCGCGCCCGGATTTGCCACGCTCGATCAGCGCAGCGAGCGTCCCGAACGCGCAATGCAGCGCCGTTCCGAAATCGACCCAGTTGACCGCGGCCCGGTAAGGCGGATCACCGGCGCCCGTCATGTACACCGAACCCGACATGACTTGCCCGACACCGTCGAAGCCGACGCGGTCGGACCAGGGCCCCGGCCCGCCGAACGCGGTTGCCGTCGTCAGGATGATGTCCGGCTTGATCGCCTTGAGCGAGCCGTAGTCGAGCTTCATCGCGCGCAGGGTCTGCGGCGGCAGATTGGCGACGACCACGTCCGCGGTCGCCACCAGGCGGCGCATCACCTCCTGCCCTTCCGGCTTCATCGGATCGAGCGTGAGGCACTTCTTGTTGCGATTGACCTGAAGAAACAGCGCGCCTTCGCCACCCTCTCCCACCGGCGCCACGAAGCGATCCTCGCTGCCGTCGCGCTTCTCCACGCGAATGACCTCGGCGCCGAATTCGGCCAGCAAGGTCGCGCAATAAGGCCCTGCGATATAGCGTCCGAAATCGAGAACGCGTACGCCCGCCAAAACTCCCCGCATTCGTTCCTTCCCGGTGTTCTTGCCTCAGGTTTTGGTCAGATTACAGGGACTGGCCGCCACGGCAAGGTCGCAACGGACGTCATGCCCAGCCCTCAAGATGTCATCGGTTCGCCGTTTCGGCTGGCGGAAATTGTGCGCTCTAGATTCTCATTTTGACGCGTTTTCTTTGCGCGAACCGGTGTCCACTTCGCTTGAAAACGCTTTAGTATGACCCGTCCGTCCCCCAGCGAGAGCCCCATCCATGCCGCAACAATTCGATCGATCCGCAGAAGATCTCGGCAACGCGATCCATCTCGAGCACGTCAACATCCAGGTCCCGGATCAAGGGCTCGCCAACCTGTTCTACGTCACGGGCCTCGGGCTCACCCGCGATCCCTACCTGATGGTGTCCGACACCAACATGTGGATCAACGCCGGGCGGAGCCAATTCCACTTGCCGAGCGGGAGGCCGCAGGTGCTGCGCGGTCATGTCGGACTGGTGATCGCGGGCCGCGAGGCGCTGCTGGCGCGATTGGCGTCGGTCGCCAAAAAGCTCGAGGGCACGGCGTTCGCCTTCGCCGAGCGCAACGACCATGTCGAAGCGATTTGTCCGTGGGGCAACCGCCTGCGCTGTTACGAGCCCGACGCCGCGCGCTTCGGCCGCATCGCGCTCGGCATTCCCTATGTCGAGTTCGACGTGCCGGTGGGTTCGGCAGCGCGTATCTGCGCCTTCTACCCTGAAATCATGGGCATGCCTTCCGCCTTGTGGAACGGCGACGGCACGGTCGCCGCCGTGAAGACGGGCCGCGACCAGCATCTGTTGTTCCGCGAGACCGATCGGCCGCAAGGCGACTACGACGGCCACCATGTGCAGATGTACATCACCGACTTCTCCGGCCCTTACCGCAGGCTGTTGGCGCGCAATTTGATCTCGCGCGAGGACAATCAATATCAGTACCGGTTCTGCGACATCGTCGATCTCGACGGCGGCAAGCCCCTGTTCACGGTCGAGCACGAGGTGCGCAGCGCCACTCACCCGATGTTCATGCGGCCGATGGTCAATCGCAATCCGGCGCTGAACAATCGCAATTACGCATCCGGTCACGATCAATCGCTCTGGGCGATGGGGCCGGACCAATACGAGGGATAGGCGGGCGCTGGTTGGGGTGGAAGCGGCTGAAGGGTCCGTTCAGGGCCAGACCGGAAGTGGACCGACGGCGTAGCTAGAGCGCTAAGTCTGGTGGATTTGGCCGGCTTCAACTCGGCGCTCGCGCTACATCAGGCCATCCGCAGGTCGGTCGTGCGGCGGTCGGAACAATGTAGCCGAAGGCGTTTCCCCAAACATCGCGCGGTAACTCCCTGAGAAGCGCCCCAGCTCCCAGAACCCGTGCTCCATGGCAATTCTCGTCACGGTTGTGGTGGAAGAATCGGCTTGCGAGAGCGCCCGGCGAACAAGGTGCATTCTCCTCAGCGCAAGATAGCGGATAGGACCCATGCCGAGATGTGTTTCGCAGGCGGCGCGAAGGCTGCGTTCCGCCGCTCCGATCGCTCCGCATATGTCTTCCAAATAAAGCGGCACGTTCGGGTTAGCTTCAAGATATTCATGGAATTTTGCGATTATCCGAGCCTGCCGCAGGCCGCAGTTAATGGATCGACTAGATGCGCGCTCCGTCAGACACCTGACCAGTAGATGGATGAACTGGTTCTCCAAGGAGCGCGCTGCCTCGTTCACGACAAGAATCTCAGGCGCGTTTGCTGCGATTTGGCCCACTACCTCATGCAGGTTCAACAGCCGCGACATCATAGCAGCATCCGGCCGAATAAGCTGCTTCTGCGCTGAGTTCGAAAAAAACTCGCAACCGGCTATGGCTTGGCAAGCGGCATCGAGTTGGGCGATCGCGAGAGATATCGATCCCAGACGAAACTCGGCCTCGGTCTGCTGGTGTATCTCGTCGCCGTCATTGGCGATGATGTCTCCAGACAAAACGTCCATTCCGCAGTGCCGCATACTAGCTGGCGACGATGACGTCAGGAACGTAAATACGCTGCGTCCGGGCTTGATAACGCCGGTGTTGAGCGTGGGTAGATTATGGAAGAAGCGTTGCAGCAATAGCTCACCCAAGCGGACCTTGGTCAATTCCGCCTTGAACGAACAGCCTGACGTCGGTAGCACCTCAAGATCCGCAGTGGTGATCGCCGCCTGGTAGCAAAGTGGGTCTTCAAAGCTGAGCGTCGCACTCCGATCCATCTTCTCCTCCGCAGTTTTCGGCACACGTGTTGTGTGTTTCCATCGGACGGTTGGCGGTTGGGGCTCGGCGGCGGGCTCCGAATTAAGTGAATCCGGCCGGGGGCGACGAATAGATTTGCCAGCCCCTGTCGCTTAAGGTCCGAAGGTTCGAGGATGATCGATGGGCACCGAGCCAGAGCAGCCGATCAACATGACAGCGGACGAGTGCGACGAACTCGCCGACGCACTGACCGAAGCGGCTGTCGCTCTGCCGGCCGGACAAAAACGACTTGAGATAACACACTTGGCGCATTGCTATCGCAGGCTCGCAGGATGAAGCGTTTGGTCGCGCGGAACGTGAATTGATGGGGCTGAGAGTGGGGTTCTGATCTTCGCCCCCGCTCCAGAACGGCTCTGCAGCCGCGCCGCAGCGAAGGTATCCAGCTGAGGAAGGTATTCGGCGAAACCGCCCCGCTAAATTGGACCAAGGTCCCACGTGGCCGTGCGGCGGAGGACGTGGGCGCGCATGAAAACCGATCTGTGGTCCGATGCGGCTTAGTCCCACCACCGCCCAAAGCCGAGTTCACCACTCGACAGCTCCCGAATGAATGCTCTATTCTCGTCCGGGTTTCGAATGGACGAGCTTCGTGAAAGCCTGCGATCGTGTTGGTTGGCCGGCTGCTAGGTACGCGCGTCTTTTGCGTGGTGCATTTCTGCTGATTCTTTTCACGCCTTGGGTTTTCATCGCTCAATCTCACGCTGAAGATGCGTCGCGACGGGTTTTAGTTCTCCACGCATACAATTATACGTTCCCGGCTACCGCACTGGTTTCGGATGCGGTTCGAAAGCGCTGGCTGGAACGATCTCCCGAGGGGCTTGAAATCGACGCCGAATATCTGGATTTGGCCCGACGTCCGGATGAGGCGCACGCCTCACGAATGGCCAATTTCCTTCGCGAGAAATACGCCGGCGTCCAATTCGACCTTCTGTTCGTAATCGGCGTCTCGGCGATACCTTTTATCCTCAAGTATCGTGACGTAATCGGCCCGGGTGTTCCCGTCGTATTTTCCGATGTCACCCGGTCGACCTACGAAGCGCTGCAGTTGCCGCCGGACATCACCGGCGTGATCAATAACTCCTACCCTGAAAAGACACTCGAGCTTGCAGAACGGCTTCAGCCCAACGCACGCCGCTTGGTTGTGATTAGCGGGACCGATGTCGTCGATCTCCGCTGGCGTGAAATCGCACGCACTGCGATTGAAAGCCAGAATGCCGGGCTTGAGGTGGTCTACTGGTCTAACCTCACTCATGCGGAATTGCTGCGCGACGTTTCACGGCTGCCAAGTGACAGCATTGTCATGATGCTTACCTTTTTTGCAGATCGCGAAGGCAAACGCTTCATCCCAAGAGACGTGGCTGCGGCGGTGGCGAAAGCTTCCGCCGCCCCAGTCTATGGGATCTTCGATACTTATATCGGCGCCGGCATCGTTGGAGGATACACAGACACATTTGAGTCTCTGGGCATAACTGCCGCTGACATGGCCCTTGAGATACTTTCAGGTACCGAGGTCACGAAGGTTCCTCCCAAATCCAATCCGAAGCCCGCATTCCGGACTGATGCGCGGGCTATGACGCAGTGGGGCCTCAAAGAAAGTGACCTTCCGCTTGGCAGCGTTGTACTCTTCAAGCAGCCGACGCTCTGGAGTGAGCATCGCTACCTCGTACTGAGCACGATCTTGATTGTCGGACTGCAGGCATCCTTCGTCACCGCATTGCTGTTCCAGCGGCGCCGGCGCTATCAAGCGGAGATATCGCTCAAGGAAAGCGAGGAGCGAATGAGCTTCACCGCGGCTTCGGTAAATGTCGGTCTATGGCAGTTTGACCGAACAACGAACGGAATGTGGGCCACGGAGCATTGCCGAGCAATGTTTGGGCTCGCGGGTGACCGGCCGCTTACCCGCGATACGTTTTTGGAAATCATACACCCTGACGACCGCGATGTCGCACTCGCCGCGATCCGGCAAATCAGGAATGCCGGCGAACCTGCCGTAACGCAAGTTCGGATACTAATGGAAGGTCAGGTGCGCTGGATCAGCATCCGGACGCGTGTGCGCCCCGACGATCACGGAGCTCCGAACCGATTTAGCGGAATCTTCGTTGATGTCACCGAACAGAAGGCCGTCGAGTCCGAAGCGGAGTTGCAGCGACAGGAAGTTACGCATTTGATGAGGGTTTCCGTTCTCGGTGAGCTCTCCGGTGCGATCGCCCACGAAGTCAACCAGCCACTCACTGCGATCTTGTCGAACGCGCAGGCTGCGCTCTATCTGCTGGCTGACAATCCCCCCAACATCGCGGAGGTTCGAGACGCGCTGCAGGATATTGTGCAAGATGTTAACCGGGCTGGCGAAGTCATTCATCGCCTGCGCAGCCTGCTGAAAAAAGGCGAGACCGTGCTGGAGTCTGTCAGTATGAACGCACTGATCGATCAGACGGTCGCGTTGCTTCGGAGCGAAATGATCGACCGCCGCATCATGGTCAACACGGATCTTGCGGCAGCTTTGCCGCAGCTCTTCGGCGATGCCGTCCAATTGCAACAGGTTCTGCTAAACCTCCTCGTGAACGCGATGGACGCGATGGCTTCGACCGCGGGGACGCGGACGATCACGATCTCCAGCCGAGCAACGCAGGGATGCATTGAGGTTTTTGTCAGAGATCGAGGACCAGGGATCGAGGTTGCCCAGGCAGACCGATTGTTCGAACCGTTCTTCACGACCAAGACCCATGGCCTTGGACTTGGACTGACGATCTGCTCCACCATCATTGAAGCGCATGGAGGCAAGATTGCCGTGGCTAACGACCGTACTGGTGGCGTCGTCGCGACTATATTGTTGCCGACGCAAGAAGTCCTTGCGGAGGCCCAATGAAAGATCCGACGTTCACAATTTTCGTTGTTGATGATGACACGAGGGTGCTGAATGCGTTGTCGCGGCTGTTACGGGCGCGAAACTTCGACGTCAAGGCATTCACGTCTGCGCCGATGTTTCTAGCCGAACACGATGGATCGGTGCCTGGTTGTGCCATACTCGATGTGTCGATGCCGGGGTTGAATGGGCTAGAGTTGCAGCAGACCTTGACTGCAGCAGGTTCGCAAAGGCCAATCATCTTCCTGACCGGAAAGGGCGACATCCCGACCAGCGTCCGCGCCATGCGTGCCGGTGCGATCGACTTCCTGACCAAGCCTGTCAAGGAAACAGAACTGTTGGCCGCGATTGCACGAGCCGGGAAAGAGGATGCGGCGACCCGCGTCGCTATTGCTGAGATCGGCGAGATCAAGGTACGGCTCGCGATGCTGACACCGCGGGAGCGCGAAGTTCTGACCCAGGTGGTCGCCGGCCGCCTCAACAAGCAGATCGCGGGGAACCTGGGTACTGCGGAGAAGACGATCAAGGTGCACCGCGGGCGGGTGATGATGAAACTCGGGGTGCGCTCGGTAGCGGACCTCGTAAGGTTGACGGAAAAAGCGCGGATCTAGTGCCGAGTGGAATTCCAGGCAATGTTGGTCCAAGGGCCAACTCGACAGGTCACAACCCTGACGCCGATAGTGTCACCATGGGAGACAACTCGGGCTGCATCGCGATTGTGGATGACGACCCCTTCGTGCTGAGGGCTCTCGAGCGCTTGTTGAGGGCACGCGCGCTCGAGGTCAGGACATACACCTCGGCCCGGGGCTTTCTGGCCGGGCTGCCGCTCGGACTGCCAGCGTGCCTGATCGTTGACCTGCAGATGCCCGAAATGAGCGGCCTCGAGCTTCAGCACCAACTCACTCGCTCAGGGATCCGGATTCCCACCATCGTCATCACGGCTCACAACGAGACCAGCGCCCGTGAACGCTGCGAAGCCGCCGGCTGCGCGGCTTTCCTTGCCAAGCCGCTGCAACCTGCATCGCTGCTGGTCGCCATCGAAACTGCGACGAACACCAAGAGGTAAGCTTCTGTCCAGAGCCGGTCGGCGTCCATGGCAACAAAAGGTGTACGGTGCTACGTTCTCAAAATAAGGCAAGGCGTGCGTTTTGCCGGATTAGCATAGGCAGCCGTTGGTTCCCCGACTAGCCTGAGGATGCCGTGCTCATCGTTCTTTGCCGCTGTTGTCGTCGCCCTATCGGCAATCTCTCATAGAGCTAAGCAAATCTGCTGGGGACAGGCGTCCGGTTCGCTCGCGATGAAAGGTCATGCCGATGGGTACGAATGCCGGTGTTGGGATGAGTCATCATCGAAATCCGAAGGTGGCCGGGCGCGAGGCCGCCGAGAGAGCATTGACGGCGGCCGGGATCGACCGGCCCGACTTCGTCTTTATGTTTGCTTCCGTCGGATATGAACAGCGCGCACTCCTGGACGCCGTTCGCGTAGCCACCGGTGGTGCTCCGCTCGCCGGCGGGTCTGGCGGGGGAGTCATCGCAGGTATCGAAGCCGACGAGTCGAACTTCTCGGTGGCCGTGATGACCATCAGCTCCGATGAATTGAAATTCAAGAACGCAATCGCCTCCGGCCTCAAGGCGGATTCGGAAGCCGCGGGAAGGACCATCGCTCAGAGCCTGGCTTGCGAGATGCAGCCTGACACGCTTGGGTTGATCATGCTTGGCGACGGGCTGACCCTGAATTTCGACCGATTCGCCGCAGGCCTCAAGAGTGAATTGCAGCTTGATCGTCACCTGCCCCTGTTTGGGGGTACGTCGGCCGACAACATGGAATTCAAACAAACCTATCAATATTGCGACGATCAAATCACATCCGATGGCATCGCCTGCATTCTGCTGTCCGGATCAGCTCGGCTTGCCTGGGCGGTTAACCACGGCTGCCTTCCGATCGGCGGCGAACGCAAGGTGACCCGCTGCTCCGGCAACGTCATTTACGAGATCGACGGCATGCCAGTCCTCGATGTGCTCAAGGAATATCTGGTCGGTGACGAAATCGACAATTGGAGCAAGGCGGTCCTCAGTCTCTGCATGGCGTTCAAGGCGCCCGAACAGATCAAGGGTTACGACGACTATTTGATCCGCTTCATGCCGACAAAAGATGACAAGGCGGGGTCAATCACAATTCCGACCGAGGTCGAAGAAGGTACGAGCATCTGGATGAGCCGGCGCGACCACGAGAAGATATCGGCCGGCGTCGACCGCATTGGCGAAGAAATCAAATCAACATTAGGCAATAACGCACCGAAGATGGTGTTTCAGTTCGACTGCATAGGCCGCGGCAAAGCCGTTTTCCGCGACCAGCAAAAAGGCCAAATACTGGAAAAGCTTCAGCAAAAAATTGGGCCCACGGTGCCATGGATAGGCCTCTACACCTATGGAGAAATTGGGCCGATAGGAGGGCGCGACTATTTCCACAACTACACCGCCGTAGTATTAGCAGTTTACTGAGTTAGCCAATGTCAGCACCGCTATACTCCGCGTCCTGTGGAAAGATCGGTAGCATGAGCGAGATCGACCGCCTTCGCGTTGAAAACCAGCGCCTCTCGGATGAGGTCAAGCGCCTGGTGACGACTGAGAGTCAGCTCTACGAAGTCCAAGAGCATCTCGACGGCCAGATGAGCGCGTATCGTCAGCTCTACGAGCTTGGTAAGAAATTCAATACAACCGTCGACCTCGCCACGATCCTGCAGCTTGCCTCCGAATTCGCTTTATACGAACTCAATTTCGAGCGCTGCCTCATTCTTTTTAAGCAGCCCGGCGCGAACGTGTTCTCCATCGAGACGATGGATGGATACTATGACGATGCCGAGAGTCCCAGCATTGCCAGGCTGGCTCTCCCCGCCGCCTCGCTGGCGCTCGCACCACTTTATGACGGTGTGGAGCGGGTACTGTGTTTGCCCGATTGTCGTCGCAGCGAGCTGACGTCGCTGCGGCGTCTCTTCGGTATGGACGAGTACATCGTCTCGCCTTTGGGCGGGGAACCGAACAACCCCATCCGCTTGCTAGTCGCGGGAAATACAGTGGCGCAGGCGCATTACCAGCGCCGGGTCGTCCAAGACGGCGAGGTCCTGCTCGAGCTGGCCAACTTAGTTAGTCAGACCTCTACCGCGATCAACAACGCGAGCTTCTACCAGGCGCTTGATCGGGAGCGGCAGTCTCTCGAAGAAAAGGTCCGTGAACGAACGCGGGAGCTGTCGCACTCGCTGGACGAACTGCGCGCTGCGCAGGATCGGCTAATCCAAACCGAAAAGCTCGCTTCGCTAGGCCAACTCACCGCCGGCATCGCCCACGAAATCAAGAACCCGCTCAATTTTATCAATAATTTTTCCGCACTCTCGCAGGGGTTGGTCGACGAGCTAGGCGAGGTCCTTAAACCAGCGCCATTGAACGATAGCATGCGCCAGGAAACGGATGAAATCGCAAGGCTTCTTAAAAGTAACCTTGAAAAGGTGGTGCGGCACGGCAAGCGCGCAGACTCGATCGTCAAGAATATGCTGATGCACTCGCGCGATGATTCAGGTGAGCGGCGCGCTGTTGATATCAATGCGCTGGTTCAGGAGAGTCTCAACCTTGCCTATCACGGCGCCCGGGCCGAGGAGCAGGGGTTTTATATCAGGCTCGACCAGAAATTCGATCCCGGCGCAGGAGAGGCCGAGCTGGTACCCCAGGAGATCACCCGCGTGCTACTGAACCTGATCAATAACGGATTTTATGCTGCGAGGAAACGTAAGGCAGACGATGGCCGCGATGATTATGAACCTCAGCTTACTGCAGCAACCAGAAATCTGGGGAACCGCGTCGAAATTCGAATTCGCGACAATGGCTCGGGCATTCCGTCCGAAGTGATGGAGAAGATGTTCAACCCATTCTTCACGACCAAGCCGCCCGGAGAAGGCACCGGTCTCGGGCTTTCGCTAAGCTACGATATCGTTGTCAAGCAACACGCCGGCTCGATTGAGGTCGACACTCAAGCCGGCCAGTTCACTGAATTTCGAGTCGTCCTTCCACGCTCCACCCATGCCAGCAACACTGAGAGTCATTCGTGACTTGTCTTATACTCGTGGTCGATGATGAACCCGACGTCGAAGACCTGTTTCGCCAGCAATTCAGGCGCGACATCCGTTCCGGCCGCTTTAAAATGGAATTCGCCAATTCGGGAGATAGCGCGCTTCAGAAAATCAGTGATGCCAATACCGTGCCTTTGATCCTGATTTTGTCGGACGTCAATATGCCGGGAATGAGCGGCCTTGAACTTCTACCCAAAGCGAAAGCGTCAAGGCCGGATGTCCCGGTGATCATGATCACTGCCTACGGTGATGGCGACACCCGACGAAGAGCCATGGCAGCGGGTGCAGAGGCCTTGTTGACGAAACCAATTGATTTTTCTGCGCTCCGCAGCGAAATAGATTGCCGTTTGACCTCTGGGCGCTAGTTTGATTTCGCTCGGTCGCACTTGCTCCGCCGGTTGGTGGATCAATTGAGTCCGCCCCTTGGCTCGAAAGAGGCGCGAACTGAAGTGCCCTTGACGACGCATTCCAACATTCACATCGTTCTGCCGATTTTTCATAGTCGCTGCGGTTTGGCGCGTTACCTAACTCTGACGCGCGCCCTTTCAGCCTAGCTCTCGCCTGACCATCCCTGCCGCATCGCACATGGCCTTGAGCTTCCCGAACGCAGTTGCGCGCGGCATGTATTTCATGCCGCAATCGGGCGCAGGAACCAGGCGATCCGGCGATACGTATTTCAGGCCGTTGCGAATGCGATCGGCCACGGTATCGACGCTCTCGATCGCGGGATCGGCGAGGTCGAGTACGCCGAGCATGATCTTCTTCGACGAGAGGTCCTTGAGCACACCGAGGTCGAGCTTCGGCTGCGCGGCTTCGATCGAGATCTGGTCGGCGGTCGTGTCGTCAAGCTCGGCGAGGAAGGAATAGCCGGCCGGCTTGTTCGAGCCGGGCACGACCGCGGCATAGCCGAAGCAGAGATGCACGACGGTCGGCACCGTGATGCCCTTCAGCGCCAGGTTGATCGCCTTGACCGCGTAGCGTTTGGCGAGATCTGGATTGTTGCGCACCCAGGGCTCGTCGAGCTGGATCACGTCAGCGCCTGCTCTTTGCAGATCCAGCGCCTCGGCATTGACGGCCTCGGCCAAGGCCATCGCGAGCTCTTCCTCGTCCTTGTAAAACTCGTTCTTGGCCTGCTGGCTCATGGTGAACGGACCCGGCAGGGTGATCTTCGCTGCACGATCAGTATTCCTGCGCAGGAACTGCATGTCGTGCAGCTCAACCGGTCCCTTGCGTTTCACCGGCCCGACGACGCGCGGCACCGGGGTCTGAGTGTTGCCAGTGCGTGCCGTGATCATCGCGGGATTATCCCCGTCGATACCGTCGAGCGCCGTGGCGAAGCGGTTGGAGTAGCTCTCGCGGCGGATTTCGCCATCGGTCACGATGTCGATGCCGGCGCGCTCCATGTCGCGGATCGCGACGATGGTCGCATCGTCCTGCGCCTCCTCCAGATGTTCCGCCGGTAGCCGCCACATGTCGTGCAGGCGAGTGCGCGGCACCACCTTCGACAGCATGGCGCGGTTCACCAGCCATTCCGGCTGCGGATAGCTGCCGACCACAGTGGTCGGCAGGATGTGCGTTGGCAAGGGCATGGGATTCTCCTTCTTATTGTTGTCGAGCGCGGCTTTCAGGCCGCGCGCGTCGCCGTGGCCGGCACCTCGTCCTTGACGGGATTGCGCAAGATGCCGATGCCGGAAATCTCGATCTCCACGATGTCGCCGCCCTTCATCCACAGCGGCGGGGTGCGATAGGCGCCGACGCCGCCGGTCGTGCCTGTCACGATCACGTCGCCCGGCGCGAGCTCAGTGAAGGTCGAGCAGTAGGCGATCAGGGCCTGCACGTCGAAGACGAGATCGGAGACCGGGGCCTTCTGCACCTCGACGCCGTTGAGCCGCGTGATCAGCGTCTGCTTGCTAACGTCGGTCAATTCGTCGGTCGTGACCATCCAGGGCCCAAAGCCGCCGGTGCCGGCGAAATTCTTGCCGGGCGCAAATTGCGATGTGTGGCGCTGCCAGTCGCGGATGCTGCCGTCATTGTAGCAGGCATAGCCGGCGACATGGCCAAGCGCGGCTTCGCGCGAGATGCGGCGACCGGCCTTGCCGATGACGACCGCCATCTCGCCTTCATAATCAAAACGCTCGGATTCCAGCGGCCGGATCATCGGCTGGCCATGCCCGACCTGGCTGTTGGCGAAGCGGGTGAAGATCATCGGGTGTGGCGGGGTGGGATGGCCGCTCTCGGCCAGATGGGTGGCGTAGTTGACGCCGATGCAGAAGATCTTGTCGGGATCGGGCACGGTCGGAAGCAGTGCGACATCCTTCAGCGCGTAGTCGGGCGTCTCGCCGGCAAGCTTTTTCAGTTCGCCGAGCGAGCCCTTCGCAAGCAGCGTCTTCAGCGTCGCAAATGCCGTCAGCCGCCTGGCGGCATCGATGACGCCCTTGTCGGTGACAATGCCGTAGCTGGCGGTGCCGGCGATCGTGAAACTTGCGACTTTCATGGGTCAAACACTCTCTTCGATGGAGGAAACATAATCGTTGATCGGAAGTGCAATCTCGCCGCTGCGGATCGGAACGCATTGCGGCGGGAAATCCTGGCGGAAGCGACCGCCGGCCGCTTCGGCGCGGTCAAGAAAGCGCTCGAGATGGTCCATCGCGCCGGTCGGCAGATCGTGCAGCACCATTAGCGTCCAGGGCTGCCGGTTGCATTGGTCAAGTGCGCGCTCGGTCCAACCGTCGGGATCGTCCCAGTCGCGCGGGATCGCATTCCACAGCACGCAGCTGTGCTTGTTGCGGGTGAGATAATCGACGACGGACGGCTTCAAAAGCCGCGTGTCCAGATTGCCGCCGCCACCGAAAGGCCGGAACCAGCGCTGCGGATGCGCGAGATCGCCGATCGCTCCTTGCGTGCGGCCGATTTCGTTCTCCCCAGTGTCCCGGTCCGGCTGCTCACCGAGCGGAATGGTGTGCGTAAACGTGTGATTGCCGATCCAGTGCCCCTCCCCGTGTGCTCGCACCGCAAGGCCGTGCCGCGCGGGGTCGGCGAGTTTCTCACCGATGACGAAGAAGGTGGTCTTGATCCCGCGCTCGCCGAGAATGTCGAGCACGCGCGGCGTCACGTCGGGATCGGGGCCGTTGTCGAATGTCAGGGTCAGATCGTACACGCTAAAACCTCAGGTCGCCGGCTGCATCGCGCCCGACGCGATCTCGTCATTGGCCTGACCTGCGCGCGTGCCGGTCTGCCAGATCGCCGCCTTGCGCTCGATCCACCGGATCGCGGCGTTGAAGGCGATCGCCATGAACAGCACGAGCAGCACACCCGCGAACACGTGCGGACTGTCGAGGATCGTGCGGTAGCGCGAGATCAGATAGCCGATGCCGGCCGAGGAGATCAGCATCTCCGAGACCACGACGCCGACGATCACAAGCGCACCGCCGACGCGCAAGCCCGACAGCACGGTCGGGATTGCCGCAGGGATGATGACGCGAACCAGCCGCTGTGTCAGCGTCGCGCCCATGCTGCGCGCCGCGAGCAGGAGCTGCGGATCGATGGTCTGGATGCCGGCCGCGGTCGCGAGCATCGTCGGCAGGAAACCGTAGATCGAGGCGAACGCGATCTTTGACTCCGAGCCGATGCCGAGCCACACGGTGAAGACGGGATAGAGGATCACGAGCGGCACCGCGTAGAGGCTCGACACCATCGGCATGATCAGGACGCGGGGGCGCGGCAGGCTGCCGACGACGGCGCCGAGCAGGATGCCGCCGCCACAGGCGAACGCCATGGAGACCACGACTTCGTAGAGCGTCACCGCTAGCGCATGACCGTATTCGGCAGCGTCGCTCCATCCAGCGATCAGCGTTGACGACAGGGACGGCAGGAACAGCTCGGGAATAAGACCGGTGCGCGGCAGCAGCTCCCATAGTGCAATCAGGCCGATCACGATCAGATATCGCAGCGTCTTCGCGCTGATTCTGGCGCTCATCTTCGCCTCACGCCGATTTGCGGATGTGCCGCCAGATGCGGTCGCGCAGCGCTCCGAAAGCGTCGCCGCTCAGCATCTCGTAGGTGCGGGGCCGCGGCAGCTGGACCTGGAGATGGTCGACGATGCGGCCGGGCCGCGCCGACATCACGATCACCTCGTCGGCGAGATAGACGGCTTCGGTGAGGCTGTGCGTGACGAACACGACTGTCTTTCCGGTCGCCGCCCAGATACGCAGCAACTCGTCGCCCATGGTCATGCGCGTCTGCTCGTCGAGCGCGGCGAACGGCTCGTCCATCAGCAGCACCGGCGGGTCCTGCACCAGCCCGCGCGCGATCGAGACGCGCTGCTTCATGCCGCCCGAGAGCTCATGCGGATGGCGCTTTCCGAAGCCGTCGAGGCCGACCAGCTTGAGCGCATCCTGCGCCTTGGCCCGCCGTTCCGCCTTGGGCACGCCGCGCAGTGCCAACGGAAACTCGACATTGTCCTCTGCCGTCAGCCAGGGAAACAGGCTCGCCTCCTGGAACACCACGCCGACCCTGTCGGGGTCCGGCTCCGGGATCGGCGCGCCGCTGATGGTGATCGTGCCCGAGGTCTGCTGGCGCAGCCCAGCCATCATCATCAGAAGGGTGGACTTGCCGCAGCCGCTCGGACCGACCAATACGACGAAGCGGCCGGGCTTCACCTCCAGCGAGACGTCCTCCAGCGCGACGACGTCCTGCGACCTGGTCTTGAACACCTGGCCGACATTCTTCACCTCGATCGCGCCGGCGCGCGCGGGAGGCTTCAATGGGGTCACGTTCGCCAATGGCTGCATCGCGTTTCCACCAATCTGACTAGTTCGTTGAAGGTCATGGCGATCGCGGCGACCATCACGACGCCGGCGAGAAGCTGCTTCATCTGGAAATTCTCACCCCAGGTCGCGATCTGATGGCCGATGCCGTCGCGCGAGGCGTACATCTCGGCCAACATCACGCCGGTCAGGTTGAAGATCATGGAGATCCGCAAGGCCTCCAGCAGCACCGGCAGCATGCTCGGCAGATAGACCCGGAACGCGGTCTGCATCGGCGTGGCGCCATAGGAGCGCGCCACCGTGAGATGCTCGACCTTGACCGACTCCACCGCCGTCGTGGTCGACATGATCACGATGAAGATCGTGGAGAAAAAGCCGAAACCGACCTTCTGCGCGAAGCCGACGCCGAACACCAGGATGAACATCGGCAGGAAGATCGACTTCGGAATGCTGAACGCGAAGAACAGCAGCGGCTTGGCCACGTCGGCGAAATAGCGGTTCTCCGCGACCAGGAAGCCGATCACTGCGCCGAAGGGCACGGCGAGCGCGAACGCGGCCAGCACCTCGGTCGCGGTCACCATCAGATCCTTCTGCACGGCCGCGCGCTGCAGGAGATCGCCGAGCGTCGCGAACGTATCGGACGCCGACGGCAGCAGGCGCGGATTGACGATGCCGGTGCGCGGCAGCACCTCCCACAGCGCCAGGATCGCGATGATGATCGCGATCCGCACCAGGTTGATGGCGAGCGTGCTCTGCATCGCTATTGCTTGGTCGGGATCGGCTTGAACTTGGTCGAGATCACGTCCTCGACCGGCACGATATCCTTGAGCCCGCCGAGCTTGGCGAGATCCAGCGACAGCTGCACGGCCGCGTTCACATTGACCGCGCCCATGTCGCCGCTGGTCTCGAGCTTCATGATCGTGTTGTCGTACTCGAGGCTCGCGATCTCCGGCGGCATTTCATAGAGCTCGGCGATCAGCTTGACCGTGACATCGCGATTGGCCCGCATGAACGCGACCGCGCCGTAAAGGGCGTTCACCGCCTTCTGCACCAGCTGCGGCTTTGCGTCGGCGAGCTTGTCGAGCACGATCCAGCCGGCGGTCAGGTTCGGCGGTACGGCGGTCGCATAGTCGAGGATGGCCCTGGCCTCGCCGGATTTCGAGATCTGGAAGCTGAGCGGCGAATAGACCACGGCAGCCTCGACGTTGCCCGCGAGGAGGTTCGGCACGAGGCCGCCGCCGCCGACGGGAACGCGGGTGAAATCGATCTTCTTGTCCTGGATGGTCCACAGCGCGAGCAAATCGGAGCCCGATCCGGCCGCGGTGATCGCCACCTTCTTGCCGTTAAGGTCCTTGACGTCGATGGTCGACTTGGTCGGGACCATCAATTGCCAGCCGAAATTGCCCATCGCGGCATTGGCCACGATCCGTGACATCACGCCCTTCTTGCGCCCAGCGGAAACCAGCGAGGGCGGATCGAGGATGATGTCGGCTGCGCCCGCAGCCATCCCTTCGAACGTCTCCGCACCGCTGCGGTAGATGGTCAGCTCGGCCTGGATGCCTTCCTTCTCGAACAGCTTCTGCCGCACAGCGGTCTCGGCGATCGTCGTCGGCCAGTAGGTTTTCGTCGGCAGGCCAACACGAATGGTGTCGGCGGCGCTCGCAGGGCCGGCAAGAATTGCGGCGGCGACGAGCGACATAAGCGCGTGACGGCGATTGATCTTCATTGTTGGTTTCCTCCCGGTCTCTGTTTTTGTTTGCCGGATTTTCTCCGGATCGTCAGGTCGCGCGGCTTACCTCCGCAATGCGCGAGGCAGCGAGCTCGACAAAATCTTTGGTGGTGCCGAAGTGCTTTGACAATGCGCGAACTGCCGCATCTGCATCGCGCTTCACCACGGCAGCGACAATCGTCTTGTGTTCGGCTTCGACGTTGCGCGGTTTGCCACCGACCTCCCTGCGAATCGAAAGCCGACGATAGCGCTCGCTCTGCTCATGCAGCACGTCGCGGAAGCCGAGCAGCCATGGCGAGCCGCACGCATTGACCAGCGCGCGATGGAAGATCCGATGACGGATTACCCATTCCTCGTAGTGCACCGTCGGATCGTCGGGATAGTGATAAGGGACGGCCTTCAGATCCGCCCACGCCGATTTCACCGAGGCGAGCCAGGCCTCATCGCCGCGCTCGATCGAGCGGCGGAGCGCAAGCCCCTCAATATCGATCCGGGTCTGCGTCACGTCGGCGAGATCGGCAAGCGACACCGGACTCACGCGGAAGCCACGCTGGTCGGACGCCTGCACGAGCCCGTCGGCGACCAGACGCGACAGCGCCTCGCGCACGGCGGCGAGGCTCACGAAAAACTGCTTGGCGAGCCCGGCGATATGCAGCTTCTGCCCCGGCAGCAGCCGCGTCGCCAGAATATCGGCGCGCAAGCGCTCATGCAGCGCCGACGTCAGACTGCGCGGACCATCCCCGGGGCTTCCGGACATATGGAACTGAAGCGGACCCATATTGGGATGATTGCAAGGCGGCGCGCGGGGGTCAATAGAAAATCGAAAATCGATTTTTTCTAGCCTAGGTTACGCCGCCGCCTCGCTGAACGCCCTGGGACAGAATGGCCTGGGGTGGCGCCACATCGAGACGGACCGCAACGCCATCCAGATCCGGGCTTGGCGCGGGATAGAGCTTCATCACGAGCGGATCATGACCGGGAATGATGTGGGCCGCGTCGGACGCAGCGACCCGCAGCTTGTCAAAACCCACCAGCATGTCGCCGACGTGAAAAGCCGTCGTGAACGGACGCTCGCTCGTCATGTTCTCGTAGAAATGGCTGACGTCGGAGGCGAGCACGACAGGGCCGCGGCGTGTGTTGACGCGGACGAACTGGAGACCGGCGGAATGCCCGCCGGCCGCATGAACCGTCAGTCCGGGCGCAATCTCGGCGTCGCCATCGTAGAACAGCACCCGGCGCGCATAGTTCAGCCGCACGATCCCGCAGACATCCTCGACCTCGAAGGAATGCGACAGCCTCGGATATTGCATATAGCGCCCGGTGGCGTAGGCGAGTTCGCGCTCCTGAAGATGAAACCGCGCGTTCGGAAACCGATCGAAATTGCCGGCGTGGTCGTAGTGCAGATGCGTGAGGATCACGTCCTTGACGTCGGCGACGTCGACATCGAACGCGCGAAGCGTCTCTACCGGGCAGCGCAGGAATGTTCGCCCGCGCTGCCTCGCAATTTCAGCGTTGAACCCGGTGTCGATGACAAAGGTGCGATCGCCTCCCCTCGCCAACCACATGAAATAGTCCATCGGCATCGGCCCGTCATGCGGGTCGCCGCCGATGAAGTGCTCGCTCCGTTGCGCATCGCGCGTTGCATAGCGGATGGCGAAGAGCTCGTATTCCGGATCAGCCATGACAACTCACATAGTCCGTGCTCAGGGCTTTGCATCGACCTCGTTGAAGGCCTCGCGCGCATTGCGGAAGGCGTCGATGCCGGCGGGAACACCGCAATAGACGGCGACCTGCAGCAGGATCTCCTTGATCTCCTCCTTGGTCAGCCCGTTCTTCAGGGCGCCCTTCACATGCAGCTTCAGCTCGTGCGGGCGGTTCAGCGCGCCAAGCATTGCCAGATTGACGATCGAGCGCGTGCGCCGGTCGACGCCGGGCCGCGTCCACAACGCGCCCCAGCAGAACTCGGTCGACCATTCCGCCATCGTGCGCGTGAACTCGTCGGCCCCGGCAATCGACTTGTTGACGTAGTCCTCGCCGAGCACTTCCTTGCGAACTTTGAGGCCTTTTTCGAACAGTTCGGTCTTGCTCATGATCGTCCCTTTCAGGTCTTGAGAGATTCTAGTTGGAAGTTGTCTGGCGCGACGCCGACGGCGGTCGCAGCGATTGCAGGAGATTGCCGACGTTATCCGCCTTATCGAGCAGCCAGACTGCGTCGATAACGCGGTCCGCATCCCAGTCGCTCCGACCAGTGCGCACGCCTTCGCGCAGCTTTTCTTCAATGTCGCTATCTGCAAGCGGCGCGGCCTGGCTGCCGCGCGGCGTGATGACAGTCTCGGTGAGGACCTCGCCGGATGACAGACGCAAGATGACCCGCGCCGCGCCATCGGGCATCTCGCCGTCGAGCTCCGCCCTCACCTTTTGTCGCAGCTGCGCGATATCGGGCCGGGCCACAGTTTCAGGTGCAAATTCGACAACGCCGGCCGTGCCGAGCAGTAATCCGCAGGCAACGCAATGATGGATACTGACGCGCGCATCACGCTCGTTGTTGACAGGGCGGTCGCCCCGCGCAAGCAGCAGCGCCGAGCCCTGCACCGTTACCGACTCGATCTGGTCGATCCGTCGGCCGATTTTCCCGCGCATAAGGAGGCATGCATCGATCACCGAATGGAACACGATGCCGGCCGGATAGGGCTTGTAGGTATTCTTCGCGATCTCCCAGGTCTTGCCGAGACCCTCGAGCAGGCGGGCGAGATCGGGCTCATCTCCCATGGTGCGCGCCCAGCCGAGCGGACCTTCGATCGCGCGCGGCGCGGCCTCATAACCCTGCTGCGCAAGCAATGCGGCGAACAATCCGTTGCGTGCCGCGTTGCCGACGCTGACGTTCTTGGCGGCGCTCGGCAGGTTCTCGACATTGCCGGCCGACTGGCTCGCCGCGAGTCCGATGGCGTTCGCAATCCCTTCCGCCGGCAGCCCCAATAGCTTCGCGCAAGCGGCGGCCGCGCCAAAAATCCCGCAGGTTGAGGTGATGTGCCAGCCGCGCGCGTAGTGGCGCGGCGACACCGAATTGCCGATGCGGCACTCGACATCCACGCCGAGGATGAAGGCCGTCAACACCTCCTGGCCCGACACCTTGCGCGTCTCCGCGAGCGCGAGCACGGGAGCGGCAACCGGCGCGGCCGGATGAATGATCGTCTCGGGATGCGTGTCGTCGAAGTCGAGCAGATTGGCCGAGACGGCATTGAGAAACGAGGCGCACAGCGCGTCCATCGGCTCCGAGTGACCGATGATTGTTGATGTGGCGACGCCGCTGAACGGCGACAACGTGCGCATCGCGGCCATGACGACGGGATCGCGTGCGGAGCCGAGCGTGGTCGCAAAGAAATTGAGGATCGATCGCCGCGCTTCGTGGCTTTGCGCCTCGACGTCCGCCCATGAAGAGGACGCGACGAAATCGGCGAGCGTCTTGCTCACACTCGAAGTTGGGACTTGCGGCACGCGGGGCGTCTTCCTCGTTTTGCCGGACCTTATGCCGATCCTCGGCAAACTGTCGACCCCAAATGTTATGCTTGACAGCTTGTCTGACAAACATAACAATCCGGCCCGCTGGCGCGGGATCCCGCTGCCACGACGACGGCGGCAGAAAAGGCCGACCGGCGAAAACGTTTGACCAGAATATCAAGAAGGCGCGCCCGTCACGGGATCGCGCGACAGGGAGTAGACGATGGCGGGAGAGATTCTCGGCGTGATCGGCACGGGCCGCATGGGCGGCCCCATGGCCGGGCGATTGATGGACGCGGGCTATTCGCTCGTCATCTACGACACGCAAGTCGAGGCGACCCAGCCGCTGGTCAAGCGCGGCGCGCTACTCGCAAAGTCGCCAGCCGACGTCGCCTCGCGCGCCGACATCGTGCTCGCCAGTCTGCCGACACCCGACATCGTCAAGGCCGTCACACTCGGACAGGACGGCATCAGCAGCGGCAATCGTGCGAAGATCGTGATTGATCTCTCGACCTCCGGTCCCGGCACGGCGAAGTTCGTCGCTGAAGGCCTCAAGGCCAAAGGAATGCAACTCGTCGATGCGCCCGTGAGCGGTGGCATCAAGGGCGCCGTCAACGGCACGCTGGCCGTGATGGTGTCGTGCCCGCAGGCAACCTACGAGACCGTGCAGCCAATCCTGAAGAATTTCGGCAAGCTGTTCTACACCGGCGACAAGCCCGGCGTGGCGCAGACGGCCAAGCTCGCCAACAATCTGATGGCGGCCGCGGCGCTGGTGATCACGTCGGAAGCAGTCGCGATGGGTGTCAAAGGCGGCGTCAACGCAAAGGTGCTGATCGACATCATCAATGCCAGCAGCGGCCGCAACAGCGCCTCCGAAGACAAATTCCCCCGCGCGGTGCTGCCCGGCACCTTCGATTTCGGCTTCACCACCGGCCTTTCCTACAAGGATGTCCGGTTGTGCGTGGACGAAGCCGAGGCCATGGGTGTGCCGATGGTCTGCGGCGCGGTGGTGCGGCAGATGCTCGCGATCACCAACGCCAAATACGGCGCGTCGTCCGATTTCACCTCGATCGCCAAGGTGCTCGAGGAGTGGGCCGGCGTCGAGATGCGTGGCTGATCGCGCAAAACCCTCGGGGAGAGCGACTGCGATGACGATCGGCCCGACCGTATCAGGCAAGATATCGCTCGCGCGCCAGATGGCGCGGCGCGTGATTGCGCTCGACCTCGGAGATTTCGGGTCCGAAGTCGTCGCCAAGGCGAAGATTTGCCTGCTCGACTTCTTGTCCTGCGCCTTCGAGGCGGGCCATCATCCCTGGAGCCGTCAGGCTGTTTCAATCGCGAATGCCGGTGGCAGCGCGACGATCGTCGGACGACCGCAACCCTCCTCGCCGGCCGACGCAGCCTTCGCCAATGCCGTGATGGGACATGGTCTCGTCCGTGAAGACATGCATGCGGCCAGCATCGCGCACCACGGCGTCGTGATCTGGCCGACCCTTCTCGCGCTGTCGGAACAGACGCCGCTGCACGGGGGCCGACTGCTGACAGCTGCCATCATCGGGTACGAGACCGGTGCGCGGATCGGCCGCGCGCTCGTCAGCTCAGATCTCGCGCGCTTGTATCGGCCGACCGGGCTGGTTGCACCGATCGGCGCGGCGCTGGCGGGAAGTTTCGCGCTTGGCCTTTCCGAGGACGCCGCGACCAGCGCCATCGCGATCGCGGCCAATACGTCGAGCGGGCTGAACGAGTGGCCGCATGCCGGCAGCTCGGACATGTATTTTCATCCGGGCTTCGCCGCCAGCAACGCAATTAAGGCGATTGGCCTTGCCGCAGCGGGCGCTTTCGGCTCGGAAACGATTCTCGAAGGTGAAGCCGGCTTGTTCGCCGCATATCGCCGCCAGGCCGCGCCCGACAACGTCGCGCTATTCCCGAATGGCGAGAGCGAGATCATGGCCGTCTACAACAAGCCGGTCCCGGCCTGCAATTTCGCGCAGACCGCCGCACAGGCGGCGCTTCGCGTGTCGCGCGAGCTCGCCGGCGCCGACGAGATCGACCGCGTCGTCATTCGCGCGCCCGATGCCGCCGTTCGCTATCCCGGCTGCGACTCCACAGGGCCCTACCGCAACGCGCTTCAGGCCAAGATGAGCATTCCGTTCAGCGTCGCCGCGACGCTGGCGCGGGGCGAGATCGCGGAAGAGAATTATGCCGGGCTCGACGATGCCGACATCATCCGCCTGGTTTCGGTCACGGACCTCAAGGCCGATGCCGGCTTCACCGCTGCCTTCCCCGGCAAGCAGGGTGCGGATGTGACCGTGCATCTGCGCGGCGGCCGGACGATCCGGCACGCGTTGCCCGATGTCATTGCCGCCACACCCTCAGATATTCGCGCGCGTTTTCGCGCCGCCGCCAGCCGCGCCCTCGGCGAGGACCGCGCACACCGGCTGGAGCAACTCATCGACGACTGCGAACAGCTCGGCAATGCCAGTGCCATCGCAGCACAGTGCCGTCTGGACGCACCGGAACGGGTTTTACGATCGGCATCATAAGAAGTGCCGGAGAGTACGGGGGAAACATGGTCGACTTGGAGACCAGTCTATTAGCACCATCGACGCATGATCGTCAGCAGGCCGGCGCAGGCGCCGCGCGGAGGCCGGGTTGATGGAGGGATTCTTTCAAGCGCTCGCCGCAGGCCTTCTGATCGGTGCCGTCTACGGCCTGATGTGCGTCGGGCTCGGCCTGATCTTCGGCGTCATGCGCGTCATCAACTTCGCCCACGGCGATTTCATGATGCTCGGCATGTATGTCGCCTTCTATCTCTTCACCGCCGCCGGGATCCAGACGCTGTTCGGCAACACCGTCGGGCCGTTCGTCGCGATCCTGCTCGCCGGGCCCGTGCTTGCCGTATTCGGCTATTTCGTCCATCTGGCCCTGATCTCGCACGTCTCAGGCACGCGCACCGCCTCGCTCGAGGGCGAAGGCCATTACGCCCAGCTCATCCTCACGCTCGGCATCGCGCTGATCCTGCAGAACGGCGGCCTCATCGTGTTCGGATCCGTGCTGGCCTCGATCCGCACGCCGCTGTCGAGCACGGCCTGGGAGCTCGGCCCCTACTTCGATATGAGCATCTTCCTCAACAAGGCGCGCAGCATCGACGCGATCGTTTCGCTGGCGATCATGACGCTGCTCTCGCTATTGATCGCGCGGACGCGGATCGGCAAGTCACTCCGTGCCGCCGCCGACAATCCGACCGCCGCGACCTATATGGGCATCGACGTCGACCGCGCCCATCGCACCGCCTTTGCACTGGGCTGCGGCATCACGGCGATCGCCGGCGGCCTGCTCGCAACCAACTATCCGTTCCACCCCTTCGTCGGCCTCGAATACGTCATCGTCATGTATGCCGGTGTCGTGCTCGGCGGCATGGGCAGCATCATCGGCGCCTTCTGGGGCGGGATGACGATCGGCCTCGTGCAGCAGATGTCGACGTTGATCCTGCCGACGCAATTGCAGAACGCAGCGATCTTCGCCGTCTTTCTCCTTATCATCTTCTTTCGCCCGCAAGGCTTCTTCGGGCGCATGGTCGAGAGGACGTGACCATGCTCCGGATGCGCTCCTTCCTTCCTCCCCTGCTGTTCACGATCGCCTATGCCGTGGTCTCGCTCGGCGTCACGAACTCCTATTACCAGCTCATCCTGACCCTGGTGCCGGTGTGGGCGGTATTCGGGCTGTCCTGGAACCTGCTCAGCGGCTACACCGGATTGATCTCGTTCGGCCACGCCGCCTTCTTCGGGATCGGCGCCTATGCCACCGCGCTCGGGCAGATCTATTTCGATATTTCGCCGTGGCTGCTGATTCCGGTCGCCGCCATGCTCGGCGGCATCGCCGGGCTCCTGATCGGATTTCCGACCTTCCGCCTGCAGGGCCACTACTTCGCCCTGGCGATGCTCGCCTACCCGCTCGCCATTCTTTACGTGTTCGAGTGGCTCGGATTCCAGGAGGTGACGCTCCCGATCAAGCGTGACGCTCCGATCGCCTATATGCAGTTCGCCGATCCTCACCTCTACACGTTGCTGGGGCTCGCGATCATGCTTGCCACGATCGTGCTGACGCAGGTGATCGAGCGCTCGCGCTTCGGCATGGCGCTGCTCGCGATCAAGCAGAACGAGGCTGCGGCCGAAGCGGCCGGAATCGATACGCTGGCCTGGAAGCTCCGCGCGATCACGCTCAGCGGCGCAATCGCGGCTGCCATCGGCGGGTTCTACGCGCAGGTTCTGCTGGTCGTGACCCCGGCCTCGGTGTTCGGCATGCTGGTGTCCGCGCAGGCGCTCACGGTCGTGATGTTCGGCGGCGTCGGCACGGTCTGGGGTCCGGTCATCGGGGCGGTCATTCTGATCCCGCTCGCCGAAATCCTGCACGCGGAGGCCGGTGCGCGCATCCCCGGCATCCAGGGCGTCATCTTCGGCCTTGCCATTGTCTGCGTGATCCTGCTGGCACCGGAAGGCCTCTTTTGGAAACTGCGCGATCTCTTGCGCAAACGGGATGCGTCCAAAGCAACGGTCAACGACGCTCCGCGAGCGACCGCCGCCAACGTGACGACACTGAAGCCCGGCTCGCAACAGCGCGCCGCGACCGGCGAGGTCGTGCTTGAGGTTCGCAACCTCTCGCGCTCTTTCGGTGGCCTCAAGGCCGTGCAGGATGTCAGCTTCAAGCTGCACAAGAACGAGATCCTCGGCATCATCGGCCCCAACGGTGCCGGCAAGACCACGCTGTTCAATCTCCTCAACGGCTTCCTGAAGCCGAACCAGGGCGAGGTTCTGATCGACGGCCGCAACATGTCCGGCCAGCGGCCGCACACAATCTGCGAGGCCGGCGTCGGCCGCACCTTCCAGGTCATGCGGCCGTTCCTGCGCATGTCGATCCTCGACAATGTCGTGGTGGGCGCCTATGTGCGTGCGCGCTCCGACGGGGAGGCACGCAAGCTTGCCGCCGACGCGGTTGCCCGCGTGGGGCTTTCTGCGGTGGCCGGTCGTGTCGCCGGTGAACTTTCGACCAAGGAGCTGCGGCTGATGGAGCTTGCGCGCGCGATTGCCGGCCAGCCACGCATCCTGCTGCTCGACGAGACGCTGGCCGGCCTCGGTCATGGCGAGGCGGACGAGGTCGTCGCCGTGATCCAGCAACTTGCACGCGACGGCATGACCATCGCCATCATCGAGCACACCATGCAGGCCATGGTCCGGCTGGTCGACAGATTTCTCGTGCTCGACCACGGCGCCGTCATCACCGAGGGCCTGCCGGAGGTGGTGACGCGCGATAGCCGCGTGATCGAAGCCTATCTCGGCAAAAAGTGGGCGGCCCATGCTGCGAATTGAGGGATTGAGCGCGGGCTACTCCGCAAAACCCGTCCTGAACGACGTGTCGATCAATGTCGGTGCAGGTCAATTCGTTGCGATCGTCGGGCCCAACGGCGCCGGCAAGACCACGCTGTTCAAGACAATTTCCGGTATCGTGAAGCCGAGCGGCGGGGCTATCTCATTCGACGGCGTCGATCTGCTCGCGGTGCCGCCGCCGCAGCGCGCCCATCTCGGCATCGCCCATGTTCCCGAGGGCCGCCAGGTCTTCCCATCGCTGACCGTGATGGAGAATCTGGAAATGGGCGCGATGACAGAGAGCGGCCGGCGCGACTGGCAGGCCAATATCGAGCGCATCTTCGAATGGCTGCCGGTGCTGAAGGAACGCCGCAATCAGTTTGCGGGCACGATGTCCGGCGGCCAGCAGCAGATGCTTGCGATCGGCCGCGGTCTCGCCTCCTCGCCAAAACTCCTGATGCTGGACGAGCCATCAATGGGGCTCGCGCCGTCGACTGCGGACTTCATCTTCGAGCGCCTGATCGAGATCCGGCGTCAGTCCGGGCTGACCATGCTGCTGGTGGAGCAGCGCGTCGCGGAAGCGCTGGAGTCAGCAGATCACGGCTACGTCCTCGAAGCCGGACACGTCGTGCTCGAAGGCAACAACGACACGCTGCGCGCCGACGACCGCGTACGCAAAGCCTATCTCGGTATGTGACGAACAAAAAAACAAAGACCAGGGAGAGAACCAAAATGAACAAGACTTCGAAAGGCAAGACATCGAAGGGATTGACGCGCCGGACCGTACTGTCGGGCGCCGCCGCCGTCGGCCTCGCCGGCGTGGCACGCGCGCAGACGCCGGCAGAGGTCAAGGTCGGACTGATCGTGCCGCTGTCGGGCATCTACACCCGCCCCGGCCAGGTGATGAAGATGGGCGCCGAGATGGGCATCGAGCACATCAACGCGCAGGGCGGCATCAAGGCGCTCGGCGGTGCCAAGCTGAAGCTTGTCGTGATCGATTGCGGCGACACCACCGAGAAGGCCAAGAACGCGGCGCAGCGCATGGTGGCGCAGGAGCCCGATCTCGTCGCCGCCACCGGCGCTTATCTCTCGTCCTTCACGCTCGCCGTGACCGAGGTGACCGAGCGCGCCGAACTGCCGGTGCTGACGCTGTCCTATTCGGACCTGCTGACCGACCGCGGCTTCAAATACATCTTCCAGACCGCCGCGACCGCAAGCCGCCAGTCCGAGCTCGGCCTGCCGACGCTGATCAAGCTTGCCGAGAATGCATCGGGCAAGAAGCCGAAGACTGTGGCGATGCTGATGGACAACACCGCGACCTCCGTCGCCACCGCCAAAGCGCTGAAGGAAAAGCTGTTCGCGCAGGAAGGTCTCCAGCTCGTCGTCGAGGAAGTCTGGACGCCGCCATTGTCGGATGCGACCCCGCTGATCCAGAAAGTTCGCTCTGCAAAGCCGGACCTGCTGCTGTTCATGCCGAACGCGGTCTCCGACGCCAAGCTCGGTCTGGAGAAGATCAGCGAGTTCGGCCTCGGCCAGGGCAAAATTCCGACGGTGTCGTTCAGTATCACCATTGCCGAGCCCGACATGCTCCAGAGCGTGAGTCCGGAGACCGTGCAAGGCATCATGACCATCGTCGCCAACTGGGGATCGAAGGGTCACGAGGCGCTGATCGCGGAGCTCAAGGCCAAGTACAAGGAGCCCTGGATGACGCAGAACGTCATCTCGACCTATGGCGACATGTGGCTGATGAAGGAGGCGCTGGAGAAAGCCGGCAAGGCCGACCGCAACTCGGTCGCGCAGGCCTTCCGCACCCTGGATGCCGGTCCCTCGAAATACTATCCAGGCGGTCAACTCAAATTCGACGAGAAGGGCCGTCGCGTCGGCGCCGGCGTCGTCATCGTGCAATGGCAATCGGGCGTGCCTGTCACCGTTTATCCGCCCGAACTCGCGCAGTCGCAGCCGTTCTGGCCGAAGAAATCCTAACAGCGTCGCGCGTTTTTTCAGGGAGGAGAATTGTCATGACCACGAAGAGCAAGATCACGATCACGCGGCGAACGCTGCTGGCGGGCGCATCCGGTACGCTGATCGCATCCCGCGCCTGGGCGCAACAACCTGCGGAAGTGAAGGTCGGCCTGCTGGTGCCGATCTCCGGGCTTTATGCCCGGCCGGGAACGGTGATGCGTGAAGGCGCCGAGATGGCGGTCGATCACATCAACGCGCAAGGCGGCGTCAAGGCACTCGGCGGCGCCAAGCTGAAGCTCGTCGTGCTCGATTCCGGCGACACCACGGAAAAGGCCAAGAACGCCGCCCA
The DNA here is from genome assembly GCF_054056555.1 of Bradyrhizobium sp. LM2.9. NCBI lineage: Bacteria > Pseudomonadati > Pseudomonadota > Alphaproteobacteria > Hyphomicrobiales > Nitrobacteraceae > Bradyrhizobium > Bradyrhizobium sp. LM2.9. The sequence continues at coordinate 461,669 of NZ_JBSRYJ010000002.1, read as the reverse complement.
GCGCATGGTTGCGCAGGAGACCGATCTGGTCGCGGCCAGCGGCGCGTATTTGTCCTCGTTCACGCTCGCGGTCACGGAGGTGACCGAGCGCGCCAGCCTGCCCGTCCTCACCCTCTCCTACTCCGACCTCATCACCGAGCGCGGATTCAAATACGTATTCCAGACCGCAGCCACCGCAGGTTCGCAGGCGCGGCAAGCGTTGCCCCAGATCATCAAGCTGGCGGAGACGGCCTCCGGCAAGCGTCCGAAGACGGTCGCGATCCTGACCGACAACACGGGGGCCTCGATCGCCTCCGCAAAGGCGATGCGCGAAGGCCTTCTGGCGGAGAACCAGTTGCAGCTGATCGTCGACGAGACGTTCACGCCGCCGCTGGCGGATGCGACGTCGCTGGTGCAGAAGATCCGTTCGGCGAAACCCGATCTGCTGTTCTTCCTGCCGACGGTGATCTCGGACGCGAAGCTGCTGCTCGAGAAGATGAACGAGTTCGGTCTCGGCCAGGGCAAGGTTCCGACCATCTCGTTCGGCATCGCGATCGCCGAGCCGGACATGCTGCAAACCGTCAGCCCCGAACTGCTTCAGGGCGTACTGACCTGCGTCGCAAGCTGGGGCGCCAAGGGCCACGAGGCACTGATCGCCGAACTGAAGACCCGCTACAAGGAGCCGTGGATGACGCCAGAACGCGATCTCCACCTACGGCGACATGTGGGTGATCAAGGACGCGCTCGAGAAAGCCGGTAAGGCCGATCGCGTCGCCGTCGGCGAGGCATTGCGCACCATGGATGCCGGCCCCTCGAAATACTATCCGCTGGGCGAGATCAAGTTCGACGAGAAGGGCCGCCGCGTCGGCGCCGGCATGACCATCGTGCAGTGGCAGGCAGGCGTGCCGGTGACGGTGTTCCCTCCAGCGCTCGCACTGGCACAGCCGTTCTGGCCGAAAAACTGACAACGGAGAACAACATGGACAAGGCGACTTACGACCGCGGCCTCGAAATCCGCAAGAGCGTGCTCGGCAACGAGTTCGTCGACAAGGCTATCGCTTCCGCGGACGATTTCAACCGCCCGATGCAGGATCTCACCACCGAATATTGCTGGGGCTATGTCTGGGGGCGCGAAGGGCTGGAGCGGAAGACCCGCAGCTTTCTCAATCTCGCAATGCTGTGCGCGCTCAACCGGCCGCATGAGCTGAAGACTCACGTGCGCGGTGCGCTCGCCAACGGCGCAACGCGCGAGGAAATCCGCGAGGTCTTCATGCAGGTTGCGATCTATTGCGGCGTGCCGGCCGGCGTGGATGCATTCCGAAACGCGAAGGACGTCTTCGCCGAACTCGACAACAAATAGCGCAGCGTGGCTACGATGAAGGGCAAATGGGCACTCGTGACTGGTGCGACTGCGGGCCTCGGACTGGCCGTCGCGGAAGGCCTGGCCGGCGCGGGTGCCAACATTGTCCTTCACGATCTCGTCGCGCCGAAGCAGGCCGCGGATGACCTTCGCGCCCGCTTCGGTGTCGAAATCATCGCGGCCGGCGTCGATCTCTCCCAACGCGAGGCGATCGAGGCCATGATGGCGGACCTGCTCGACCGCTGCGGCGCCATCGATATCCTCGTCAACAACGCCGTTATCAGGCATTTCTCCGCAATCGAGCAGTTTCCGCCCGATCGATGGGAGCAGGCGCTGGCCGTGAATCTGTCTGCGCCGTTCCATCTGATCCGCCTGGCGCTGCCGGCGATGAAGCAGCGCGGCTGGGGCCGCATCATCAACATGGGCTCGATCTATTCGAGCCGCGCAGTCGAGGACCGCATCGACTACGTCACCACCAAGACGGCGATTTTGGGCATGACCCGCGCCGTCGCCATTGAGACAGCCCGCAGCGGCATCACCTGCAACACGCTCTGCCCCGGCACGCTGCCGACGCCCGCGATCCTGAACAAGATCGCGGCGATTGCATCGGACAGTGACCGACCGGTAGACGACGTGACCCGTGAGTATCTCGGCGAGCGCCAGCCCACGCAGCGCTTCGTCGAAATGGATGCGGTCGCCGCTATGGTCGTCTTTCTCTGTGGAACCGCCGCAAACGACATTACCGGAGCCAGCCTGCCGATCGACGGCGGCTGGTCGGTCGCATGAGAGCATTGGAATGGGAGTGTTGTTATGACGGAACATTCGGGCCAGACCGTCGTGCTGACAGGCGCCGCCGGCGGCATCGGACGCGCTATCACCAAGGCGCTCTTGGAAAGCGGCCGCCGCGTCGTGCTGGTCGATCGCGACGCCAAGGCGCTTCAGGAGTTGGCGGCGACGGCCGGCAATGCGGTGTTTCCGATCCAGCTCGACATCAGCGACGCAAAGGCGGTGGATGGCCTGCCCGATGCCATTCCCGGTCATTTCAATTCGGTCGATGTCCTCATCAACAACGCCGGCCACGATATCGGCGGACGGACACGCTTCGACATTGGTTCCGCAGACGACTGGTCCAACATCATCCAAACCAACCTGATCGGCCTGATGCGCGTCACGCGCGCGATCCTCCCCGGCATGGTCCAGCGCAATGCCGGCCATGTCGTCAATATCAGCTCGATCAACGCGGTCCGGATCGTGCCTGACATGGCCGCCTACAGCACCAGCAAGGCGGGCGTGCACATGTTCACCGAGACCCTCCGGGGCGAGCTGGCGGAAACTGCGATCAGGGTCACCGAGCTCCAGCCCGGCCTGACCCGGACCAACATCATCCTGACCCGCTACCGCGGCGATCAGCAGAAGGAAAAGGACTATTTCGACCAGTTCAGGATGGCGCTCGAGCCGGCCGACATCGCCCGTTCCATCGTCTTTGCCCTCGACCAGCCCCCGCACGTTCAAATTGCCGAAATGATGATTCTGCCTGTAAACCGGTTTTGAGCCCTCAAACCAAGGCCAGTCATGGACAGACGCACGGAACTGCAGTCGCTTCGCATCGAGGACGTCCCGACCGTCCGGGCGATGGTCGCGCAAAAGCTGCGCGGGGCGATCATGTCCGGAACGCTCAAGCCGGGCCAGCGGCTGGTCGAGCGCGAGCTCTGCGAGATGATGGGCGTCAGCCGTCCCTCGATCCGCGAAGCGCTGCGCGCCCTCGAGGCCGACGGGCTCGTCAATACCGTCCCGCATCGCGGCCCCGTGGTCTCGACGATCAGCCTGGAGGAGGCCCGGCAGCTCTACACGGCACGCGCGGTCCTCGAAGGCTTCGCCGGCCGCGAATGCGCCAGGCTTCACGATCCCGAAGTGGCGCGCCGGATCGGGGACGCCCTCACGCGGCTGAAGGCCGCCGCCGCCAAGCAGGATCTGGTCGGGTGCCTCGAAGCCAAGACCGACTTCTACGGCGCGCTGATCGGCGGCTGCCGCAATGCCTTCATCGAGCGCATGCTCAAGCCGCTCCACGACCGCATTCAACTGCTGCGGATCACGTCGATGTCGCAACCGAAACGGATCAACAAGAGCCTGCGCGAGGTGACAGCGATCTGGCGTGCCATCCAGAACGGCGATGCAGACCTCGCCGAACGTTGCTGCGTCGATCACATCAACGCGGCCGCGGTGGCCGCGCTCGACATGATCGAAAAATCGTCGGCGGCCAAGGAGGCGGCGCCTTCCGACGACTAAAAAAATGCCGCCAGGGAGTGTTCGATGACGTATCTCGTACGATCGCTGATTCCTGTTTTTCCTGCTCTGCCCGTGTGGCGCGGCGATCGCAGACGACTACCCCACCCGCCCGGTCACGATGATCGTGCCCTTCTCCGCCGGCGGCCCCGGCGACGTCATCGCGCGGATCCTCGGCAACGCCATGAGCGCGACGCTGAAGCAGTCGATGGTCATCGAGAATGTCGTCGGCGCCGGCGGCACGCTCGGCACCAACCGCGTCGCCAAGGCCGCGCCTGACGGCTACACGCTGCTGTTGATGCATGTCGGCCAGGCCACGGCACCCTCCCTCTATGCCAAGCTGCCGTTCGACCCCGTCGGCGACTTCGCCACGATCGGGCTTGTCACCGACGTGCCGATGATCCTGGTGGCCCGGCCGAATTTTCCGGCCAAGGATCTCGGCGAGATGATCGCGCGCATCCGCAGCGAAGGCGACAAGATGACTTTCGGCAATGTCGGTCTCGGCTCGGCCTCGCAGCTCTGCGGCCTGATGTTCATGAACACCACCGACACAAAGCTTACGCCGATCTACTACAAAGGCGGCGGACCGGCGCTGAACGACGTCATCGCTGGCCACATCGACGTCTATTGCGATCCCGCGACCGGGCCGACGCCGTATATCCAGTCGAACACGATCAAGGGCTACGCGATCACAAGCAAGAAACGCGTCGGGACGCTGCCTGACGTGCCGACCTCGGCCGAAGCCGGCGTTCCCGAGTTCGACGTCACGACCTGGTACGGCCTCTACGCGCCGCGCGGCACGCCGAAGCCGGTGATCGACCATCTCGTGAGCGCGCTGCAGACAGCCCTGAAGGATCCTGCCCTGATCAGCCGCTTTGCCGAACTCAGCATGGCTCCGGTCGAGCCCGAGCGCGCGACGCCGGAGGCGCTCGAGGCTTTCCTGAAGGCCGAGATCGGCAAATGGGGACGGATCATCAAGGCCGCGGGAATCGAGCCACAGTAGATCCCACCATCAAGGACTCGAAGCGGGCCTTCAGGTAACACTCGACTGGCGATGATCCGCGTCGCGTACCGTCCGGATCGACCACTCTCTTGGGATCAAGAGGCAGTACCTCTTGGATGAACAAGGGGTACAACGACTGCATGAATTGCGGGTCCGTGTTGTCCTTGGCGCATCCGAACCGCAGTTTCTGACGCGGGTTGGGATGATAAGTGAAACCGCCCGTGGCGTTCGAGATCACGTGCGTCTGAACGAACTGTTCCGGGGTCTTCGCGTTTCCGGATACGCGGATCCGTCTAAAGCGGGGGGAATGGTGCTCTTATTGCCTCCCCAATCATTAGAGCCACATCGGAACGATCGAAATGACGAGCAAAACCCCTAAAAGGACATTGAGGACGCGCCACTGCATCTCCGTTTCGAGCAGGCGAGCGAGCAGCAATCCGGCGGCGCACCAGAGCGAGAGAGACAGGATTGCGGCGATACCAAATGCGCACCCGAGCAGCGCACCGAGTTGAAACGGGTTGCCCGCAAGCGCAGCAAAGGAAGCTGCGGCCCCCAGCGTCATCGCCCAGCCTTTCGGGTTGTGCCATAGCAACCACACCCCGCCGAGGAAGCTGGTCGGTTTCGCGAGATTAGCTTGGAGATGGGGAGGTCCGCTGCGACCGATCTTCCAGGCAAGCCACAAGAGATAGAGCGAGCCGATCGCCTTCATAGCGAGTTGCAAGGACGGTAGCGCCAGCAAAACGCTCGCCAAGCCCGCAGCGGCCGAGGCCGCCATTGAAGCAAGGCCCACCGCGATGCCGGCCATGAGCGGTATGGAGCGACGATAACCGAAATGAGCGCCCGAGGCTGTGGCTAGGGTCGTTGCGCCTCCTGGCGTGATCGTCGAAACGATAACGAAGAGAATAAGCGGTAAGAACTCGGTGGAAGTCACTCTCTGCCCCTGTTTATTGAAGCGAGAATTTACCGCGCCGCAGTCCATTATGGAAACGCATGCTGTGCATGGAATGCATTACGATCCATAATACAAGGATGAGTCGTAATCTCGATATGGGGCTTCTGCGGACCTTCGTAGCCGTCGCCGATCATGCCAGCATGACGGCGGCCGGAAATGCGCTGCACCTGTCTCAAAGCGCCGTCAGTCAGCAGATCGCCCGATTAGAGGATTTGTCTGGCGCTCTCTTTACGCGTGATCGCCGACGCATTCGGCTCACCGCCACAGGAGAGCGGTTGCTGGGGAAAGCCCGTCGTCTGCTGGTCCTGAATGACGAGCTTTGGTCAGACATGACTACCGAGGCGATGAGCGGGCAAGTTCGCCTGGGCGCTCCCTACGATCTCGCCGGCACGTGGCTCGCTCCAATCTTGAAAACCTACACTGAGAACCATCCGTTGGTGGACATCATGCTCGTTTGCGCCGCGTCTCCTGATCTTCTGGCGAGCACCCTGGATGGGACGATTGATGTTGCCCTTATCGAAGAACCGCTCGGGCCGTCCCGTGGCGAGTGCCTGATCGTCGATCGCTTGGTGTGGGTTGGTGCAAAGTCCGGCTCGGCACATTTGAAAACGCCGTTTCCTGTTTCGATGGTCGCCGAAACATGCGGATTCCGGCCTGCGGTCCTTCAAGCGCTAAGTGAGCACGGCGTGGCATGGCGCACTGTGTTTGAGAGCGGGAGCATCGATGCCAGCACGGCTACCGTTCGCTCAGACTTGGCGATCACGGCTTTGCTCACCTCGACCGTGCCGGCCGACCTCGAGATCGTACCTACAGAAGCGGGCCTGCCTGAGTTGCCTCCGTTTGCGATCAACCTGCATATGCCTAACGGCCACGCGCCGCCAGCCGCCACCGAACTTGCGCGGCACATCCGTGAAAGCTTGATGCGACATCTGCCGGGAACGTAAGCGCCGTCTTCAGCCTCGTTTTATCATGGGATAGGACGGGATGAGGATCATTATAGTATGGCTGGCAACGCTCGGCTTGAGCTGCGGCGACAATAGGCTGCATCTCGCATCAGTACCGGTTGCGACCAAATTGGAAGCTGCCGTTCGTTAAGGAAAGCCTCGGGCTGTTGGAAGACAGTCTGGTCCATAGAAGCAAAAGCAAAATGATGCGAGTTATCTGGCTTCCGGATCATGCAATTGTGGTGCGACCGCGCGCACCAACTCGGCGACAAGTATCACTGCTGGGTCCATGTCGGTGCGATGGTGCCGGACAAGATGGAGCGAGACTAGCGTCCGATCTCAAAGTTAGACCTCGCGTTTGGTTGAACAGTGCTTAGGCGGCGGGACTCTGCAGCTGTCGATCCCGCACGCGACATCAACGCGAGCGGTCGGAAGCTTGCAACGCGGACAGCGTTCATAGGCTCAATTCGTATCTTGATAAGTCGAACGAACGTTCAACGCGCGAGCACTTTCATCTGCCTTCGACCAAAAACGAAACCAGCACAGAATTTCCAAATGCGAGGTAAGCGGAATTTCCAAATGCGCCGGAAAATCCTCCTTCAGCAAGGCCATTCCTCTAACAAAATCAGCATGTTGGATCTGGCTGGGGCGGGAGGGGATCGAACCTCCGAATGGCGGAATCAAAATCCGCTGCCTTACCACTTGGCTACGCCCCAACAGGATGACCAACGGAACGGGGCGGAAGAACTGGCTACCGCAGATTCCCGTTGGTCGCAGCCGGTCTATAGGGAGCGAAGCGGCATTTCAACCGCCTGGAGGGGCAAAATACCACAGCCGCCGGCTGCGGACCTGCCACACCTTATTATAGGCCTTGTTATTATAGGCCCTGACAACGGCCCGTTCCGGCCCAGCGCGTTCCCTGGATCCCGACAGTTGAGACCTCCCCCGTTTCATGGGAATACGGCGGCAAGACCTGTCCACGGGAGTGAGCCATGACCTACCGCGCGCCGATCTCTGACATGCTGCTGTCGCTCAACCACGGCGCCGGCCTGAAGGCTGCCGTGGAGGCCGGCCATTACGGCGATTTCGACGGCGACATCGTGAGCGCCGTGCTGGAGGAAGCCGGCAAATTCGCAACCGACGTGCTGGCGCCGCTCAACAGGGTCGGCGACGAGCACGGCATCAAGCTCGATGCCGGCAAGGTCACGACCGCGCCGGGCTGGCCGGATGCCTACAAGCGCTGGACCGAGGGGGGCTGGAACGCAGTCTCCGGCCCCGAGGATTTTGGCGGCCAGGGCCTGCCGATCGCGATCAACGCGGCCTGCACCGAGATCTGGAGCGCCTCGAACGTCGCCTTCGGCCTCTGTCCGCTGCTGACGGCGTCGGCGATGGAGGCGCTGGACGCGCATGGCAGCGACGAGCTGAAAAAAATCTATCTCGAAAAGCTCGTCTCCGGCGAATGGACCGGCACGATGCAGCTGACCGAGCCGCAGGCCGGCTCCGACGTCGGTGCGCTGCGCACCCGCGCCGAGAAGACGGCCGACGGCACCTATCGCATCAAGGGGACGAAGATCTTCATCACCTATGGCGAACACGACATGACCGACAACATCGTGCATTTCGTGCTGGCGCGTCTCCCGGACGCGCCAGCCGGCACCAAGGGGATCTCGCTGTTCCTCGTGCCGAAGTTCATGGTCAACGAAGACGGCTCGCTGGGGCAGCGCAACGACATTTTTGCCTCAGGCGTCGAGCACAAGCTCGGCATGCATGCCTCCCCGACCTGCACTATGACCATGGGCGATCATGGCGGCGCGATCGGCTTCCTGGTCGGCGAAGAGAACCAGGGCATGCGCTGCATGTTCACGATGATGAACCAGGCCCGCCTCGGCGTCGGCCTCGAAGGCGTCGGTGTTGCCGACCGCGCCTACCAGCAGGCCCTCGCCTACGCACAGGAACGCAAGCAGGGCCGCGCCCTCGGCAAAAAGGGTGACGGCTCCGATGCGATCTTCGTGCATCCGGACGTCAAGCGCATGTTGATGCGGATGCGGGCGCAGACCGCGGCGGCACGCACCATCTGCTATGCGACCGCCGTCGCGATCGACGTCTCGACGCGCGCCAGGGATCCGAGGGTCCGCGCGGATGCTGCCGCGCGTGCGGCGCTTCTGACGCCGATGGCCAAGGGCTATTCGACCGATGTCGGCAACGAGGTCGCCTATCTCGGCGTGCAGGTGCATGGCGGCATGGGCTTCATCGAGGAGACCGGCGCGGCCCAGCACTATCGCGATGCCCGCATCACCGCGATTTACGAGGGCACCAACGGCATCCAGGCCATCGACCTCGTCACGCGAAAGCTCGCAGCCAACGGCGGCGCGTCGGTGTGGGCGCTGCTCGACGAGCTCTCCGCAACCGTGAAGCAGGTCGAAGCCTCCAACGATCCTGCCTTCGGCACCACGGGCGTGAAACTGCGCGAGGCACTGGAGGCGCTGACGCGCACCAGCAAATGGCTCCTGGAGCGCGTCGGGTCCGCGCCGAACGAGGCGCTGGCGGGCGCGACACCGTATCTGCAGCAATTCGGCGCCACGCTCGGGGGATGCATGCTCGCCTCCGAAGCGCTCGCCGCGAAAGCCGACGGCAACACGGACGCCGCGCGCTACGTCTCGCTGGCGCGCTTCTTCGCCGAGAACATCACCGTGCAGGCCGGCGCGCTCGAGCGCACGGTGACGGAGAGCGCGGAGTCGGTCGCGGCGGCGGATGCGGTGCTGCTGGGGTAGCTGGGACGCGTAGGGCTACGAGGCTGCGAGCTTTGCGCGCCTCCCCGGCCGCCACAGCACAATCCCCGCCGCCACAAGGTCCAGCACGACGCACATCGCAAACGCCGTCGTGTAATCGCCGGTTACGCTGCGCACGAGACCGACGATGCCGGGGCCGAAGGCGCTGACGATGCCGCTGATCGACGTGCCCAGTCCCATCGCGGCGGCGAAGGCGCTGGCGCCGATCTCGCGCTGGATGATCAGGGGCGGGAACGTGATCATGTTGCCGATCGAGAAGCCGTAGACGGCGCAGCACACGAGCAGCACGGTCGGGCTCGTGCTCTGCACCAGAACGAACAGTGCCGCCGCCTGGCTCGTCATCGAGGCCGCGCAGGCGAGCCGCGGATCGAGCTGGTCCACGAACAGACCGAGCGACAGGCGCCCGACCACCGCCATCGCCGCCATGAGGGTGACGGCAAGGCCCGCACTGGCCCGGCCGATCAGCGGTTCGAGAAACGTCACCTGGTGGATAATGAATCCCATCTGCGCCAGCAGCGCGATCGCGATCGGCAGCACCATGGTCCAGAACGCCGCGTTGGCGAGCAGCGCCTTGCGGGACTGCGTCGGCGCGGCCGTGCCACCACCAGACGCAGTTCCACCCGATGCCCGCGATGTCCGGTCGGGCCAGCCGATGAAGATCACGACCACCGGCAGCACCAGCACCACCATCGCGATCGTGGCCGCCAGCATGGCGGAACGGAAGCCGATACTGCCGCTTAGCGTCAGCAGCAGCGGAACGAGGACGATGCCGCCGCAGGTCGCGCCGTTGTAGGCGAGACTGAGCGCCAGCCCGCGGCGCCGTTCGAACCAGGAGTTCAGCACGGTCGCGATCACCACGGTGCCCATGGCCGGTCCAGCCGACCGACATCAACGCATAGGCGAGATAGAGCTGCCAGGGCGTCTGCAGCAGCGCCAGCAGCACCGTCGACGCGCCGAGCGCCGACAGGCCGCACAGGATCAGCGACCGCAGCCCGATACGGGCGAGCAGATCGTCGGTGAAGATGACGAGGACGGAGGTCAGGAGAAAGGAGAAGGTGCTGGCCGCGGAGACCAGTGTACCCGGCCAGCCATGGGCGCGTTGGAGCTCAGCGAGATAGACGCCCTGGCCGTACAGGCCGAAGCCGAACATGAAGAAGGCCATCAGGAAGCAGGCCAGCACGACGCGCCAGCCGCGGTAGTGGAACGAGGATTCGTCAACACCAGTGGCGGCAGTCATCAATCGAGCAATCGGCCAAATGGAACGCGACGGACCATCGTGCCGCACAACCACCGGTTTTTCAAATGAAACATTGTAGCTAATTGTTGCAACGCGCAACGGTGGATAAAGCGTAAAACGGCGCATGTGATTCGATGTGATGCGGTGCCACGCAGGGAACGCGAGCCAAGGCTGGACGCCAGGCATCCCGGCACAGGGGGATCGTCGAAAAGCTGGCACGAGCGGATTGGCACGCCTGCGAGATGATGTAGGCTGAAGACTACAAGACTCGTCAGCGTCGCGGCGACCGCAGGGGCCCCTTATGCCGAATGGCAATATCGTCGTCACCGAAGAGCGTGGAACGCGCGTGATCACCCTGCGCCGGCCGAGCAAGAAGAACGCCATCACGCAGGACATGTATCGCGAGATGAGCCGCGCCATCGACACGGCGCAGAACGATCCCGACATTCGCTGCATGATCATCACCGGCGGCTCCGGCGTGTTCACCGCGGGCGACGATATCGACGATTTCATGCACGCCGACACGTCTCGCCCCGAGACGCTGACGGACGGAGCGAGATTCCTCTATTCACTCGCCCTGAACGTCAAGCCAATCATCGCTGCCGTGGATGGCGCGTCGATCGGCATTGGCACGGTGATGTTGTTTCACTGCGACTACGTGCTCGCATCCACGGCAGCTACTTTTTCCGCACCTTACATCCGTCTTGGGCTGGTCCCGGTCGGGGCTTCCAGCCTGCTGATGCCGAACACGATGGGGTACCAGCGCGCTTTTGCGATGTTGGTGATGGGGCGGACTTTCACCGCCGCGGAGGCCCATACCGCAGGCTTCGTCAACGCGGTGGTGTCATCGGGACACACCGAGGTCGAGGCCCGCAAAGTGGCGCGCGAGATTTGCAAGCTTCCGGCCGAGGCGGTCGCGATCTCGCGCAAATTGTTGCGCGCCGCGCCGGAAGAGCTCACCCGCCGTATCGACCAGGAAGCCCATCTGTTCGGCGAGCGGCTGAAGTCGGAAGAAGCCACCGCCGCGTTCAACACGTTTGCGGACAGGAAGAAAAAATAGGGTACCGAGAACTTTGGTGAAATCTTCGTGCGCAACGACTAGTCTGGTTCCATGCGACACGTTCTCCGCCTGACCGCCTTCTCGCTCACGCTCGCCACCCTGCCCGCGTCCGCGCAAACTGCCCCACCCGTTGAGCTGCGCATTCTCGCCCTCAACGATTTCCACGGCAATCTGCGCCCGCCGCCGGGCGGCATCCGGATCAGTGATCCCGAGGATAGGTCCAGGAAGGTGATGGTGGCGGCCGGCGGTGCCGAATACATGGCGACGCTGGTGAAGCAGCTGCGCGAGGGACACAAGAACACGATCTTCGTCGCCGCCGGCGATCTGATCGGCGCGAGCCCGTTCCTGTCGGCGATGTTCCACGACGAGCCTTCGATCGAGGCGCTCTCGATGATGGGGCTCGCGATCACTTCGGTCGGCAATCACGAATTCGACGAGGGCAAGACCGAGCTGTTGCGGATGCAGAACGGCGGTTGTCATCCAGTCGACGGCTGTCAGGGGCCGCATCCCTTCCTCGGCGCCAAATTCCACTATCTCGCGGCGTCCACCATCGAGACGGCGACCGGCAAGAGCGTGCTGCCGCCTTACGAGATCAGGGAGTTCGAGGGCATCCCCGTCGCCTTCATCGGACTGACCTTGAAAGAGACCGCGGGCATCGTCTCGCCATCAGGCATCACCGGCCTTGAATTCCGCGACGAGGCCGAGACGGTGAATGCGCAGGTCGCGCAGCTGAAGGCGCGTGGGGTCGAGGCGATCGTGGTGCTGATCCACCAGGGCGGCGAGCCGGCCGGCGACTACAATGAATGCCCTGCTATTACGGGACCGATCGTCGACATCGTCAAAAAATTCGATCGCGCCGTCGATGTCGTCGTCAGCGGCCACACTCATCGAGCTTATGTTTGCCAGGTCGACGGGCGGCTCGTCACCAGCGGCGACAAATACGGCACGCTGGTCACTGCGATCGACCTCAAGCTCGATCCGGCAACGCGCGACGTCGTCAGCGCCAGGGCCGAGAACGTCATTGTTGCCAATGCCTCGCTGCCAAAGGATCCCGAGCAGACCGCGTTGATCGACGCATACGACAGGCTTTCGGCGCCGATCGCCAACCGGCCGGCCGGATCGGTGACGCAGACGCTGTCACGGATTCCGAACGAGGCGGGCGAAAGCGCGCTCGGCGACGTCATCGCGGACGCGCAGCTCGCCGCGACCAGGGACGCCAAGGACGGCGGCGCTGTCGTCGCGCTCACCAATCCCGGCGGCATCCGCACCGACATCGTGCCAAAGGAGAACGGCGCGATATCCTTCGGCGACGTTTTCGCGAGCCAGCCGTTCCGCAACCGGCTCGTCACCATGACGCTCACGGGCAGCCAGCTCAAGGACATGCTGGAGCAGCAATGGCTCGACCCGAAGCGGCCGCGGATTCTCCAGGTCTCGAACGGATTCAACTATGCCTGGGATGCGGCGAAGCCGTTCGGCGAGCGCGTCCTCGCCGACAAGATGACGCTCAATGGAAGGCTGATCGAAGCTGGAAGCGGCTACCGCGTCACTCTCAACGATTACCTCGCAGTCGGTGGCGACGGCTTTACAACCGCCAAACTGGGCACGGAGCCGCAATATGGCGGCTACGACGCTGACGCGCTGTTCGCGTTCTTCAGGGCGTACGGACCGATCGGGCCGTTGCCGCTGAGCCGCATACTGCGCGTGAATTGATCCGGATTAAACGGATCGGTCCAGGACCACCCTTTGCCATTCCCGGGGGAACGCATAGATTGGGTTTTGCATTTGCGTTTTGGCGCCGGATGCGCCAAGCGACGTCGAGAGCCCGCATTTCCATGAGGCCGACCTGATGAGTACGCTTCTCCTCTCCCACAAGGCCTGCCTCGACCACGTCACGCCGCCGGGACACCCTGAAAGGCCGGACCGCCTGCGCGCCGTGGAGGAAGCGCTGTCGCATGAGCGCTTCCAGTTCCTGGTGCGCGACCAGGCGCCGGAGGGCGATCTCGATCTCGTTACGCTCTGTCACAACGAGGACTACGTCACGGAGCTGCGCCACATCGCGCCGACCAGCGGCCAAGTCTATATCGACGGCGACACCTCGATGTCGCCGGGCACGTGGGAAGCGGTAATGCGCGGCGTCGGCGGCGCGGTCGCGGCGACCGATGCGGTGATGGCGGGCGAGCATCGCAACGCCTTCGTCGCGGTACGCCCGCCCGGCCACCACGCCGAGATCGGCAAGCCGATGGGCTTTTGCTTCTTCGACAACGTCGCAATCGCCGCGCGCCACGCGCAGCGCAAATACGGCATCAAGCGCGCGGCCATCGTCGATTTCGACGTGCATCACGGCAACGGCACGCAGGACATTTTCTGGTCGGACCCGACCGTGATGTACTGCTCGACGCACCAGATGCCGCTGTTTCCGGGCACCGGCGCGAAAGGCGAGCGCGGCGACCACGACACCATCGTCAACGCGCCGCTCGCCTCCGAGGATGGCGGGCCGGAATTCCGCATTGCGTTCGAGAATTTGATCCTGCCGCAGCTCGAAAAATTCAGCCCGGAGTTGCTCGTCATCTCCGCCGGCTTCGACGCGCATTATCGCGATCCATTGGCGTCGCTGAATTTGCGCGCCGAGGATTATGCATGGGTGACACGCAAGCTGATGGACCTCGCCGACAAGAGCGCCGGGGGCCGCGTTGTTTCTGTGCTCGAAGGCGGCTACGATCTGCAAGGATTGAAAGAATCTGTTACGGCGCATGTCGGCGCCCTGATGGGCGCCTGACGCACCCGCCACATTACGCCCGCAAAACCCTGCTTTTTCTGATCTGAAGCGAATCGGGCAATCGGAAACTTATATGGCCGAAAATACCCAAATCGACATTTCCAGGCTGACCTTCGAACGCGCCATCGAGGAGCTCGAAACGATCGTGAAGCGGCTCGAGGACGGCAAGGTGCCGCTCGAGGAATCCGTGACGATCTACGAGCGCGGCGAGGCCCTGAAGCGCCGCTGCGAGGAGTTGCTGCGCCAGGCCGAGGCGCGCGTCGACAAGATCACCACCGATGCGAGCGGCCAGGCCCACCGGCACCGCGCCGCTCGACGTCCAGTAAGGGCGCCGCACTTCAAAGCCGACCGTCTCAAGCATCCGCCGCCCCGCAATTTTTCACGATCGCACGCCGATCTCCCGATCATGAGGCCCGGCAGCCAGGCGGGAACCCCACGAATTTGCCTGCGCGGAAGCGCTCCGGCTCCGCAAATCCGGTCGAAACGACCTCCCTCTCGGCTGAAATCCTGCCGAAGAACCGGGCAAAACTGGAACTCTTCCGCTCCCGCCACGATTAACCACTCTGGCCCGCCAGTTGCACCGGCATGCCCCGTAAGCCGGCCAGCGGGTTGGCTTTGGCCCAAGCTTTGGTGTAAAGCTGCGCGCAGTGTGGCTTTTTGTAAGCCTTGTGTGGGCACCGATTACCGACAACAAGAGCTTCAAACTGCTGATGAAATTGGTTGGGACGGACGAAGCCGACCTACGTGACATGGATCACAGAGACTGAACCGGAGCGCACTTAGGCTCACCTAAGCTTGAAGACGGGGCGTTGCCCCATGCAGGTGGCTCCGACGGTTTAAGGACTCGCGCTGCGCCGATATTGTGCAAACCCATCGCGCGCCGGAACGATCTTCCGGCGCTGACAAATTGGAAATCGCCGTGAACGCATACAGTAAGACGCCGCTTCTCGACACCATCCGGACGCCGGATGATTTGCGCAAGCTCAAGATCGAGCAGGTTCGTCAGGTCGCCGACGAGCTGCGGCAGGAGACCATCGATGCTGTTTCGGTCACCGGCGGTCACTTCGGCGCGGGCCTCGGCGTGGTCGAACTCACCACCGCGATCCATTACGTCTTCGACACGCCGCGCGACCGGCTGATCTGGGACGTCGGCCACCAGGCCTATCCGCACAAGATCCTCACCGGCCGGCGTGACCGCATCCGCACGCTGCGCACCGGTGGCGGCCTGTCCGGCTTCACCAAGCGCAGCGAGAGCGACTACGATCCGTTCGGCGCGGCGCATTCCTCGACCTCGATCTCTGCCGGCCTTGGCATGGCGGTCGCGCGCGACCTCTCCGGTGGCACGAACAACGTTATCGCCGTGATCGGTGACGGCGCGATGTCAGCCGGCATGGCTTACGAGGCCATGAACAATGCGGGCGCGATGAATTCGCGCCTGATCGTCATCCTCAACGACAACGACATGTCGATCGCGCCGCCGGTCGGCGCGATGAGTGCCTATCTGTCGCGGCTCTACTCGGGCAAGACTTATCGCACGTTGCGCGATGCGGCCAAGCAGATCAACAAGCGCCTGCCGAAGATCCTTGCCAACCGCGCCAACCGCGTCGAGGAATACTCCCGCGGCTTCATGATGGACGGCGGCACTCTGTTCGAGGAGCTCGGTTTCTATTACGTCGGCCCGATCGACGGCCATAACCTCGACCATCTCCTGCCCGTGCTGAAGAACGTCCGCGACATGGAGACCGGCCCGATCCTGGTCCACGTCGTGACCCAGAAGGGCAAGGGCTACGGTCCGGGCGGAAGCTTCCGCCGACAAGTACCACGCCGTCGTCAAGTTCGACGTCGCGACCGGCACCCAGGCCAAGTCCAAGCCGAATGCGCCGGCTTATCAGAACGTATTCGGCGCGAGCCTCGTCAAGGAAGCCGAAAAGGACGACAAGATCGTCGCCATCACCGCGGCGATGCCGTCCGGCACCGGCGTCGACATCTTCAACAAGGCGTTTCCCGACCGCACCTTCGACGTTGGTATCGCCGAGCAGCACGCGGTGACCTTCGCCGCAGGTCTTGCGACCGAAGGCTACAAGCCGTTCTGCGCGATCTACTCGACCTTCCTGCAGCGCGGCTACGACCAGATCGTGCATGACGTCGCGATCCAGAACCTGCCCGTCCGCTTCGCCATCGACCGCGCCGGCCTCGTCGGCGCCGACGGCGCGACGCATGCCGGCTCGTTCGACAACGCCTATCTCGGCTGTCTGCCGAACATGGTCATCATGGCACCGTCCGACGAAGCCGAAATGGTCCACATGGTCGCAACCCAGGTCGCGATTAACGACCACCCGAGCGCGCTGCGCTATCCGCGCGGCGAAGGCCGCGGCGTCGAAATGCCCGACGTCGGCGTTCCCCTCGAGATCGGCAAGGGCCGTGTGGTCCGCGAGGGCAGCAAGATCGCCCTGCTCTCCTTCGGCACGCGCCTCGCCGAATGCGAGAAGGCGGCCGACGAGCTCGCCGCTCACGGCCTCTCCACCACGATCGCCGACGCGCGCTTCATGAAGCCGCTCGACACCGAGCTGGTGCTCAAGCTCGCCCGCGACCACGAGATCCTGATCACGATCGAGGAAGGCTCGGTCGGCGGTTTCGGTTCGCATGTCGCCCAATTCCTGACCGATCAGGGCGCGCTCGACAGTGGCATGGTGCGGTTCCGCTCCCTGGTGCTGCCCGACGTGTTCCAGGACCACGATACGCCGGCCGCGATGTATGGCCGTGCCGGTCTCGATGCCAAGGGCATCGTCGCCAAGGTGTTCGAGGCGCTCGGCAAGGACGTCAAGGCCGAGACGGTCAAGCTCGCCTAACAGCGAGCTTCGACCTTCTGGGAAGCAGCTCTCATGAAAATCTATCTGGCGGGCCCCGACGTGTTCCTGCCAGATGCGGTCGAGATCGGCCGGCAGAAAGCCGCGATCTGCGCCGCTCACGGCCTCACCGGCCTCTGTCCCCTCGACAACGAGATCGACCTCGCCGTGCCTGATGCGTCGCGGCAGATCTTTTGCGGCAACGAGGCGATGATGGACGCGGCCGATGCCATCATCGCAAACCTCACGCCGTTCCGCGGCGCCGGCGCCGATCCCGGCACCGTCTACGAGCTCGGCTACATGGCCGGCCGCCGCAAGTTCTGCCTCGCCTATTCCAACGACGGCGCTGCCTATGCCGACCGCGTCGGGCGCTTCGTGGATGTGACGTCCGAAGAGGGGCGGCTGGTCGACGCGCAGGGGCTGACGGTCGAAGACTTTGGACTCGTCGACAATCTCATGATGATCCACGCGTTGGAGCTGCATGGCTGCCCGCTGGTGACGCCGGCGCAGATGCCGATCGACGTCTGGCACGATCTTGCCGCCTTCGAGGCTTGCGTCCGGATGGCAGCCGCGCGATTGATCGCTATATAAGCGCAAATTCTCTTTCGGAGAACCGATGTCCCCTGCCCGCAAGCGCGCGGATGTATTGCTGGTCGAGCGTGGCCTGTTCGAGAGCCGGGCGCGGGCGCGCGCGGCGATCGAGGCTGGGCTCGTCACTGCCGATGACAAGCAGGTCGCAAAACCGTCGGAGACCATCGCCGAGGATGCGGTGATCCGGGCCGAGCCCGCACACCCCTATGTCTCCCGCGGCGGCGTCAAGCTCGCCGGCGCGCTTGAGCGCTACAGAATCGAGATCGAGGACCATGTCTGCCTCGACGTCGGCGCTTCCACTGGCGGATTCACCGAGGTGCTGCTGGCGAACGGCGCGAGCCTCGTCTTTGCCGTCGATGTCGGCACCAACCAGTTGCATCCCTCGCTGCGCGGTCACTCCAAAATCGTGTCGATGGAAGAGACCGACATCCGCGCCTATGATGGCAAGCGCTTGCCGGCGCGGCCCGATGTCGTCGTTATCGACGTCAGCTTCATCTCGCTCAAGACGGTGCTGCCCGTGGCGCTATCCCTGGCGGCCGCACCGATGAGCCTGCTGGCGCTGATCAAGCCGCAATTCGAGGCGGACCGGAAGCACAACAAGAAGGGCATCATCCGGGACGCCGCCGTGCGTCAGGAGATCTGCAACGACATCGCCGCCTTTGCCGCCTCGCTCGGCTGTACCGATATCGAAGTGTTCCCGTCGGCAATCACCGGCGGCGACGGCAATATCGAATTCTTCCTGGGCGCGCGACGTGGTTGAGCGCGTGAAGATTGATCACGTCGGCCATCGTGGCGACGGCGTCTCGCGGGCTGCGGGTGATGCGGTCTATGTACCCTACACGCTCGGCGGCGAGACCGTCGAGGTCGGCCGCGTCGCCGGCAACCATCCTGACCGCCGCATGCTGCTGGCGGTGGATGTCGCAAGCCCGGAGCGCATCACACCGTTCTGTCCGCATTTCGGCGTCTGTGGCGGCTGCGCGATCCAGCATTGGGCGACTGAACCGTATCAGGTCTGGAAGCGCGGCATCGTGGTCGAGACGCTGGCGCAAGCCGGCATCGACTGCGAGGTGGCGCCACTGGTCGACGCCCACGGCGCGGGCCGCAGGCGCGTCACGCTGCACGGACGGTTCGGCACGCATGACATCCTCAAGGTGGGTTTTTCTGCTGCTAGCTCACACGATGTCATCCCGATCCATCGCTGCCCGATCCTCGATCCCGGGCTCGAGGGTGCGCTCGATGCGGGTTGGGCACTCTCCGAGCTGCTGACGTCGAAGATGTCGGTGACAAAGCCGCTGGACATCCAGGTCACTGCCACCGCCAACGGTCTCGATGTCGATTTGCGCGGCTCCGGCCCATTGCCAACGCCACTTGTGACGGCGCTGTCGCGCGTCGCCGAGCAGCACCGCCTGGCGCGGCTAACGCGGCATGGCGAGCTGGTGCTGCAACGCCTGGCGCCGACCCTGCAGATGGGTCGCGCCGAGGTGACGCTGCCGCCGGGCTCGTTCCTGCAAGCAACCGTTGCGGGCGAAGAAACGCTGGCGTCTCTCGTCGCGGAGCGCATCGGCAAGGCCAAGAACGTACTAGACCTCTTCTGCGGCGTCGGCCCGTTTGCATTGCGGCTCGCCGAAAAGGCCCGCGTCACCGCCCATGACAACGACGCCGGCGCCATTGCAGCGCTCGAAAAAGCCGCGCGCACGCCGGGGCTCAAGCCGATCAAGGCCGAGCCGCGCGACCTGTTCCGCCGCCCTCTGGTGCCGCCGGAGCTGCGCGACTTCGATGCCGTGGTGTTCGACCCGCCGCGCCAGGGCGCGCAGGCCCAGGCGTTGAAGCTCGCCGCGAGCAAGGTGCCCGTGGTGGTCGCGGTCTCCTGCAACGTCGCGACCTTTGCCCGCGACGCACGGCTCTTGATCGATGGCGGCTACAGGATCGACGGCGTCGTGCCGGTGGACCAGTTCCGGCATACGCCGCATGTCGAGCTGGTGGCGCGCTTTACGCGCTAGTTCTTATGTTTGAGGGTGCACTTTTCGGGAAACCGCGGCACACCTTCCGGGGTCATGCTCTACCGCCGAAGGACGCCCAATGCCGGCGACTCGCCGGGCAGTATCGACGAGTTGATGTCGCTGTCCATGTTTCCCGATTGCTGCTGAATGAAACCGGCGCCGAACGACAGACTGAGGTTGGAGGTCGGCTTGAACTCGACACCTGCAAATGCGCCGTAGCCGGGCGAGGCGCTGGAGGTGAGCGGCGCAAGCGAGCTGCCAATGCCGCCACTGTATTTCAGCGTGTCGAAACCGGCAAAGAACGTGACGGGCATGCCGCCCACGGCCTTGGTGTTGTAACCAAACTGCGTGCCGTCATAAGAGAGCGCGCTGAAATTGCCGACGGAGGCGCTCTGGCTGAGACCGTTCAAACCGAGACTGCCGCGTTCGCTCCCGACAAAGAACCCGGGACGAAAATCGTAGCTTCCGTCTGCATCGGCGGCCTTGAAGCTTGGAAAATTACCGTAGGCAGCGGCGCTTTGGCTGCTAGTTCCGCCAAAGCCGAAAGCACCGCCCGGTATCCAATACCTCAGAGGCGCCACTTGTGCATGAGCCGTTGCTCCGCCGAGGCAAAGCACGGCGAAGACAGTTGCGAGGGCGCGTGGAGCTGCGAGACTGAGCATTCAGGTGACCGTCAAGGAAGTGCGGAAATTATACGCGACGGTTGCCGCGAATGCCAGTGGAGCTGACACGCCCGGGCGTCGTTCCATTCAACTCCCGCATGCGTTCCCGAGCTCTTGCACGGTTCGCACCGCGCCAAGAAGGGCTCCGACGAATCTACCGCGCGGCGCAACAGAAATTCGACGAGCGCGGCATCATCACCCCACCTCCGGATATCATCGGCCTGATTGGCTATTGCGACCTGGTCTCGATGACGCTGATCACCATGCAGACGGAAGCGCCGAACAACAGCGTGCTGCCACTGCGACCGCTCGCCGCCAAGTAGCCGGGGCGTTCGATTGCAGTACCGCGGCGCTGACATCATGCCGCAGCAAACGACGGTGAGACGTTAAGCGGTCTTGTCCACTGAGGACGATGTATCCGCCGGTGGATATTTCGTCACCGGCACCATGAACGACTTGTTGCCGACCTGGTAGATGATCTTGCCGTTCTGCCCGTCATCGGTCGCAATCTGCGCCTGCCCGAACATGATGACATTCTTGTAGACGGTGCCGGTGCCCTGCCGGGTGACGCCGTCCGTGGTGACGCTGACCTGGGCCTCGTTGCCGTTGACCCCGAGCACACGGAAGCTCGCGCTCTTGCCATTGTCACTGGAATAGCCGCCCCAGCTTCCCATCAGACGGCTGTCCGAGGCCGGCGGCGCCTGCTTATCCAGCGTCGCGGTCTGCTTGCCAGCGCCCGCGGAGGACAAGAGCACCAAACTCTTGCCGTCCTTGGTGCCGACCGTGATGTTACCGAAGGTGAGAAGCGCGCCACTGACCTCGCCAAAGCCGCGCTCGGTGTGTCCGTTATGGGTGTACTCGACCTGCGCCCGGGCACCGCGGATGTTCACGACCTTGAAGCCGACGGGCTGGTTGTTGCCCGCCCAATTGCCCTTCCAGTCACCGAGCAGGGCGCTCTGGTGATAAACCCGCTCGTTGGCGGGCGAAATCTGGCTGGTGCTCGACGTGACGATGGCCATTTGATTGCTCGGCGGATTTGTCTGACAGGTCCGCTTCGTTCGCGCCCCGACAACAAGGTCAGAACTTTATCCGGAAACAATTGAAAACAGCCAATTAGGGCCACGCGACGGTTAACGCATGGTTAAAATTCTATCAGAAGCAAATAGGGCAAAACGTCTCATTCGGCGGTAGCGCGTTTAGCGCCCCCACCCAGCGGTCCGACCAGATCTTTTCGCCGATCATGCAGTTCACACGCGGCTCCTTGTCCTTGCCCGCAACGCGCATCACCGGACGCTCCGGCATACGGCCCGCAACCTCCATCAAGAGCTTTGTACGGATGGCTTCCTTGAACTTGTCGCGGTCCTTGATCGTAATCACGAAGGAACCGGGGCCGCCGATGACGCAGTCCTCATAGTAGAAGTCGAGATTGTCAATATCCATGGTCGAATAGGACGGCTCCTTGACCATGATCGGCAGGCCGTTGATGACGATGCCCTTCTCGATCGCTGCATCGCGCGCCACCGTGACCGGAGTGCCATTGTTGTTGGGACCGTCGCCGGAAATGTCGATCACGCGCCGCAAGCCCCGATAGGGATCTTCATCGAACAGCGGCATCGCGAAAGTGATCGCGCCGGAGATCGAGGTGCGCGAGGCACGACGGATCGGCGTCTTCAGGATTTCGGCGGCGACGGCATCGGCGGTCTCCGGTCCGTCGATCAGCCGCCAGGGAATGATGATCTTCTGGTCGGTCGAGGCGGCCCACTCGAAATAGGTCACGGCGATCCGGCCGTTCGGACCCAGCTTCAGCGCCTGCAAGAATTCCTTCGACTGGATCGCCTGGGCATAGCCTTCGCGCTGGATCGCGAGTTCGTCCATGTCCATGGAGTAGGATACGTCGACCGCGAGGATCAGCTCGACATCGACCGTCTGCACGTCCTTGTCGGCTGCTTGCCGCTGCGGCTGATTTTTAGGCGACTCGAATTTGGGTCCTGGTGCCGCGATGCCAGCGACGTCCCCTCCGGCAAACATGCCGGTCACCAGCACAACCCCGATCGAGAACAGCAAGCGCATCGCAGCCTCCCGTCGTATGACGCGATGGTGACATGCAAACGCCTTGCCGCAAAGTCCGAAGATCGCTTGCGCTTCACATTCCAGTTAGGGATTTGCGAGTTGGGATTTGCGTCGCTTTACGCAAAGCTGCCGCCATGTTGCCGCGCTCGCGCCGCTGGAACTGCGCGATCGCCGGCGCCGTCATGCCGTCGCTCGCGGTGCGCTCCCGGAATGACGGGCCACTGGACAGAGCGCCCCGCCCATTTGTCCGGCGTGATTTCCATGCTAGGCTGGCCGCACAGATGGGGATGGAGTCCCCCGATAACCGCCCGGCGGCCTGTGACCGTAGTGGGCTAATGACTCCTGCTTGAGGAGGGGCAACATGAAGCCTCTGCCTTTGGCGGGAGCATGGACAAACCCGCCGCTGGCGGGTTTTTTGTTGCCTGGACGCGAAGGCCAAGGAGCAGGCCCAAGGGGAGGCCAAGGAGAAGGCAAGGAGAAGTCTTGGACGTGACGACGACGACACCGATTGCTGCGCGTGCGGGGCTGCCCAGGGGAATCTGGGTGCTCGGCTTCGTGTCGATGCTGATGGACGTCTCCTCCGAGATGATCCACGCGCTGCTGCCGGTCTATCTCGTCACCGTGCTCGGCGCCTCCACGCTCACGGTCGGCTTCGTCGAGGGCATTGCGGAGGCGACCGCCTCGATCACGAAAATCTTCTCCGGCGCATTGTCCGACTGGCTCGGCCGGCGCAAGCTCCTTGCAGCGCTCGGCTACGGGCTAGCAGCGCTGACAAAACCGCTATTCCCGCTTGCCCCCAGCGTCGGATGGCTGGTTGCCGCGCGCTTCATCGACCGCGTCGGCAAGGGCATTCGCGGCGCGCCGCGCGATGCGCTGATCGCCGATATCGCACCCATCGGCCTGCGCGGCGCGAGCTTCGGCCTGCGGCAGTCGCTCGACACCGTCGGCGCGTTCGTCGGGCCGCTCGTGGCGATCGCCCTGATGTGGTGGACGGCGGACAATTTTACGGCGGTGTTCTGGGTGGCGGTGCTGCCGGCTTTCCTGTCGTTCGGACTGATCGCGTTCGCGGTGAGTGAACCGGAGCCAGATCCGAGCCGGGAGCTTGCAAAAAACCCGCTCAATCGCGCCGCGATGCGGCAGCTCGGATCCACGTACTGGCGCGTTGTGGCGGTCGGCGTGGTCTTCACGCTCGCGCGTTTCAGCGAGGCCTTTTTGATCCTGCGCGCACAGCACATTGGGCTGAATGTGATGTGGGTGCCGGCCGTGCTGGTGCTGATGAACATCGCCTATGCGTTGTCGGCCTATCCGGCCGGCGTGCTCTCGGACCGGATCAACCGCACCGGCTTGCTCGCGCTCGGCCTCGTCTTGCTCGCCGGCGCCGATCTCGCGCTCGCGCTGTTACCAAGCCTTGGGGGCCTCGCACTCGGCGTCGTGCTATGGGGGCTGCATATGGGATTGACGCAAGGCCTGCTCTCGGCCCTCGTCGCCGACGCCGCGCCACCGAGCTTGCGCGGCACCGCGTTCGGCTATTTCAACCTGTTCACCGGCCTTGCCTTGCTGGCCGCAAGCGTGATCGCCGGCGCGCTGTGGGATACTTATGGTCCGGCCGGCACGTTCCTGGCCGGGCTCGGCTTCGCGCTGGTCGCGCTTATGGGGCTGTTCGCCGTCGGCAACGGGCTGGCAACGGAGCAAAAATGATGACGGGGGGCTGTTTGTCGTGCTGAGCGGAGTGCTTGCGATCATCATCGGCAGCGTGCTGGGCGGCTGTGCGCGCTATTTCGTCTCCGGCGCGATCGCGCGACGGATGGGCGAGACGTTTCCATGGGGCACCATGACCATCAACGTCACCGGCGCCTTCCTGATCGGGATTTTTGGCGCACTGGCGACCCATCCCGGCTCGGCCTTCGCCACGCCCAATCCATGGCTGTTCGCGGTGACCGGCTTTCTCGGCTGCTACACCACGGTGTCCTCGTTCAGCCTGCAAACGCTGACGCTGGCGCGGAACGGCGAGCCGATGCACGCGTTTGGCAATGTCGTGTGCTCGGTCGGGCTGTGCCTTGCGGCCGTCAGTTGCGGCTTCCTCCTCGCGGACACTCTGGGAGTCTAGAGGCAGATGAAGTCCCCCTCCTCCGCCGATCGCCGGCGCACCGCGATGCTCTATGCCTGGGTTGCCGCCGGCAGCATCGTCGGCGGGCTCACGCGCTACCTCGTCGGGCTCGCGCTCGACACCGGCCCCGGCTTCCCCGTCGCGACGCTGTTCATCAACGCCACCGGCTCGCTGATCATCGGCTTCTACGCGACGCTGACCGGGCCCGACGGCCGCGTGCTGGCGCGGCCCGAGCACCGGCAGTTCGTCATGACCGGGTTCTGCGGCGGCTACACGACCTTTTCGACCTTCAGCCTTGAGACCTTCCGCCTGTTCCACGACGGCATGAAATATACGGCGCTCGCCTATATCGCGGCGTCCGTCATCTGCTGGCTGGTATCGGTATGGGCAGGCCATATGATGGCCAGCCGCACCAACCGCTTGACAAGGAGCTGACCATGCAAATTCCCAATCAGGCAGTTTCGCTCCGGATCTTCATTGGCGAGAACGACCATTTCGACGGCAAGCCGCTCTATGAAGCGATCGTGATGACGGCGCGCGAGCGGCATCTGGCCGGCGCCACCGTGCTGCGCGGTCCGATGGGCTTCGGAAAGTCGAGCCGGCTGCACACTTCGAAAATCCTGCGGCTGTCGGAAGACCTGCCGCTGCTGATCGAGATCGTCGACAGCGAGGACAACATCAACGCATTCCTGCCCTTCCTGGATGGCATGATGTCGAGCGGCCTGATCACCTTGGAGAAGGTGCACGTCCTGCAATATGGTGAGAAGGCCGCGCGCTGAGCGCGCCGGCAGGAACCCGAGCCCGCCGTATCCGGGAGGCGGAATGAACGACACCGTCATCAAGCCGAAAACCAGGACGAAGACCAAGGTCGAGCGGCCGAAGCTGCACAAGGTCATCCTGATCAACGACGACTTTACGCCGCGCGAATTCGTCACCATGATCCTCAAGGCCGAATTCCGGATGACCGAGGATCAGGCCTACAAGGTGATGATCACCGCCCACAAGCTCGGCGCTTGCGTGGTCGCGGTGTTCACCAGGGACGTCGCCGAGACCAAGGCCACCCGCGCAACGGATGCCGCCCGCACCAAGGGCTATCCGCTGCTGTTCACGACGGAGCCGGAGGAATAGCACTCAGTCGACCAGCGCCGGCGCTTCATCCGCGAGCCCGTACACGCGCTGCGCCTTGGAAAATCCCGCGATCGGGAATTCTCCGAGCTCGTGCCAGTCGTGTTGGCAGACATTGGCAAAGCCTTCCGAGGCCACGATGGTCCGCCCTAGCCGACCCGTGATCTTCTCGAGCCTGGCGGCAAGGTTGACGGCGGGGCCGATGCAGGTGAAGTCGAGGCGGTTGCCGCCGCCAATATTGCCGTAGAGGATGTTGCCGACATGGAGCGCGACGCCGAAGCGGAAGCGCTCGATGACGTCGCCGACCGGAAAGGCGAGCGCCTCGACGCTGGCGCGGGATTCGCGCGCCGCCTCCAGCACGCGCGAGCAGACATGGGCGGCATCGCCGACATATTCGTCGATCGGAAACACCGCGAGCAAGCCGTCGCCCATGAATTTCAGGACCTCGCCGCCATGGCCGCGGATCGCGGTGACCTGGCAGTCGAAATAATGGTTGAGGATCTCGACCACGGTCTCGGCCGGCAGCCGGTCCGACAGCGCGGTGAAGCCGCGCAGATCCGAGAGCCAGATCGCAGCCTGCATGGTATCGTTGTGGCCGCGGCGGATCTGGCCGCCGAGGATACGCGCGCCGGCGCGATTGCCAACATAGGTATCGAGCAGCATCTCGGCGGTACGGCGCAGGCTGATGATCTCGCTGACGCGCGCAAGCGGTGCCATGAGGGTGCGGATCGCCGCGATGTCGTCATCGCTGAAGCCGCCGGGATCCCGCGTGACCCAGCTCGTTGCGTGGATAGAGCCATCGAGATACGGCATCGGCACCGCGATATAGTCGGTCACCCCTTCGGCGCGCATGTCATCGAGGAACGGAAAGCGCTTGCTGTCGGGGTCGTCCATGCGGCCCCTGACCTCGATCCCCTCTTCGAACACGATACGAAGCGGGCTCCTGGCGAATTCGGGCGTGTCCAGGATATCGAAATCGACGGTCCCGATCTCGACCTTCTGACCTTCCCGCCAGATGAAATTGCGGCCGAAGATTTCCGGATGCAGCGTACGAATGAAGATGCCGAACCGCCACAGCGGCAAGCCGGCTGCGACCAGATGTTCGCAGACGTCGGCGATCATCTCCGACGGGGTCCCCGATGACCTGGCGCCGTCGATCAACCAGTTGGTGATGCGCTGGAGTTGGGCGTTTTGCATGTCCGCATTTGCGGACGAAGTTGTGGGATCGTCAAGCTGCGCGGTGGGCTGGTGGCGCGACACTAGCGACCCACCCAGCGCTAGCGTCCCACCTGCCCGCGGTCGCGCAGGAAATGATCGGCCAGGACGCAGGCCATCATGGCTTCGCCGACGGGGACGGCGCGGATGCCAACGCAGGGGTCGTGGCGGCCCTTGGTGAATATCTCGGTGTCGGTGCCGTTGCGATCGACGGTCAAACGCGGCTGCAGGATCGACGAGGTCGGCTTCACCGCAAAGCGCACCACCACCGGCTGTCCCGTGGAGATGCCGCCCAGCACGCCGCCGGCGTGGTTGGACAGAAAGCGCGTGCCGTCATTGCCGGTACGCATCTCGTCGGCGTTCTCTTCGCCGGTCAATTCCGCCGCGCCAAAGCCGGCGCCGATCTCGACGCCCTTCACCGCGTTGATGGTCATCATCGCGGCTGCCAACTCGGAATCGAGCTTCGCATAGATCGGCGCACCAAGGCCGGCCGGCACGCCTTCGGCGACGACCTCGATCACCGCGCCGATCGAGGAGCCGCTCTTGCGGATGCCGTCGAGATAGGTCTCGAAGAACGCGGCCTTGTCCTTGTCGGGACAGAAGAACGGGTTTTTCGCAATCTCGTCCCAGTCCCACTTGTCGCGGTCGATCTTGTGCGGACCGATCTGCACCAGCGCGCCGCGCACCCTGACGTCGGGAAGCACTTTTCGTGCGATCGCACCGGCAGCAACGCGCGTCGCCGTCTCGCGCGCCGAAGAACGGCCGCCACCGCGGTAATCGCGCAGGCCGTATTTGGCCTCGTAGGTGAAGTCGGCATGACCCGGGCGAAACTTGTCCTTGATCTCGGAATAATCCTTCGAGCGCTGGTCGGTGTTCTCGATCAGCAGCCCGATCGGCGTGCCCGTCGTCACCTGTACGCCGGTCTCCGGATGCGCCATCACGCCGGAGAGGATCTTCACCTGATCCGGCTCCTGGCGCTGGGTCGTGAAGCGCGACTGGCCGGGCCGGCGGCGATCGAGATCGCCCTGGATGTCTGCCTCGACGAGCGGGATCATGGGCGGGCAGCCGTCGACCACGCAGCCGATCGCCACCCCATGGCTCTCACCGAAGGTGGTGACGCGGAACATGTGGCCGAAGGTGTTGAAGGACATCGCGGCTCGCTGGCTTGGTTCCCGCGTGTGGTAACGCGCGGGGGGGCCGGGGGTCAAACCCGCAGCCGCCACGGGAGACGGCGAACCGGCTTAACTAAACTTCTCCAGCCGCCCGTCGCGGAACACGTAGACTGCGCCCTGCTCGATATAGAGCTCGGCGGCGCTCGCCGGCGTCTCCAGGCCGAGTGAAACCATCAGGGCCCGGCAGGTCCCGCCATGGGCAACCGCGACGGTGTCGGTCCGGAGCTGGTCGTACCAGGCGCGCACGCGGACCTGTACTTCGGCGTAGGTCTCCCCGTCCGCGGGGCCCACCGTCCATTTGTCAGCGAGACGCCGGGCGTAGACATCGGGATCGGAGGCCTCGCTCTCGGCCAGCGTCAGTCCCTCCCAGGTGCCGTAGCCGATCTCGCGCAGGCGATCGTCGAGCGTGTAGTCCGCAGGCGGCAGTTCGAGCTTGCCCCGCGCCAGTTCCATGGTCTGCCGCGCGCGGCCAAGCGGGCTCGACACGTAGGGAAATGCAGCCTTGTCGCGGCCGTCGCGCTTGAACAGATCGGCGAGAATGCCCCCGGCCTGCACAGCCTGACCGCGGCCGCGCGCGTTCAGCGGAATGTCCTTGGTGCCCTGAAGCCTGCCGAGCGCATTCCACTCGGTCTCGCCGTGGCGAAGATAATAGATCGTGGGCACGGGCATTCCAGGTAAAGGTTAGTCCTTGCTACCGAACGAAATGTCAGGCGCGTCGGGGCGCTTCATGCCGAGCACGTGGTAGCCGGAATCGACGTGGTGCACCTCGCCGGTGACGCCTCGCGACAGGTCGGAGAGGAAATACAGCGCGCTGCCGCCGACATCTTCAGTGGTCACGTTGCGCCGCATCGGTGCGTTGGCCTCGTTCCACTTCAGGATATAGCGGAAATCGCCGATGCCGGACGCCGCGAGCGTCTTGATCGGACCCGCCGAGATCGCGTTGACGCGGATGTTCTTCTCGCCGAGATCGGCCGCGAGATAGCGCACGCTCGCTTCGAGCGCCGCCTTCGCCACGCCCATCACGTTGTAATGCGGCATCCACTTCTCGGCGCCGTAATAGCTGAGCGTGATCAGCGAGCCGCCGTCGGTCATCAGCTTCTCGGCGCGCTGCGCCACGGCCGTGAACGAATAGCAGGAGATCAGCATGGACTTCGAAAAATTCTCCTGCGTGGTATCGACGTAGCGACCATCCAGCTGCTCGCCATAGGCGATCGCGTGCACCAGGAAATCGATCTTGCCCCACTTCTCCTTCAGCACCGCGAAGGCCGCGTCGATGGTCGCGGCATCGGTGACGTCGCAATGGCCGAGCACGAGCCCGCCGATCTCGGCGGCGAGCGGCTCCACGCGCTTCTTCAGCGCATCGCCCTGATAGGTGAAGGCGAGCTCGGCGCCGGCCGCGTGGCATGCCTTGGCGATGCCCCAGGCGATCGAACGGTTGTTGGCAACACCGAGGATGACCCCGCGCTTGCCCTGCATCAGACCTGAATTCTGCGCCATTTGCTAACGTCCCGTCGAGCTCTCGGTGAGGTCTGGAGGTACACCAGCCCTCCTTTGCGGTACAGTCCTAATACGCGGCGTTAACGCTGTTTCGAGCGCCGGAATAGCTGTTCCGCTCGGGTGTTATGATCGTTGTGGCACTCGCGCCGGGCACCAGGACGTCAAGACCGCAATGAGTGCGTTTCGACAAAGTGTGGAAGCAATGATCCCGGCGTTGCGCCGCTACGCCCGCGCGCTCACGCGCGAGGCGGATGCGGCCGACGATCTGGTGCAGGATACATTGGTGCGGGCGCTGCGTTCAGAGCGCCTGTTCCTCGGGGGCGACGTCAGGAGCTGGCTCTACACGATCCTGACCAACCTCAACAAGAACCGGCGGCGCTCGCTGGCAAGGCGCCCGCAATTCATGCAGCTGACGGAGAACAACCCGGATGCCAGCGGGACCGAAGCCGAAGGGCGCGATATCGAGAAGGCACTGGCGACGCTCGTCGAGGAGCAACGCTCGGTGCTGCTCCTGGTGATGCTGGAGGACATGAGCTATCGCGAGGTCGCCGACATCCAGGGCGTGCCGATCGGCACCGTGATGTCGCGCCTGGCCCGCGCCCGTGCCCACGTTAAAGCCTCGCTGGAGGGTGAGCGCCCGGCGCTCAAGCGGGTGAAGTAATGGCAGGGTGGATGCATTGCGCATGTCGCTTCCCCTGCGTGGAGTGGGAAGCAGCGCAGTTGAACCGCGTAAGATATTTTGGGCCGCAGAGCCAGAGACGACCGATATGAACGACCGCAATATTCCCATCACAGAAGACGAAGTGCACGCCTATGTCGACGGCGAGCTGCCGGCCGAGCGCAGCACCGACGTCGAGGCCTGGCTAGTCGCCCACCCTGACGATGCCGAGCGCGTGCAGTCCTGGCGCGCCATGGCCGAGATGCTGCACGCCCGCTACGATTCCGTCGCCCAGGAGCAGGTGCCGGCGCGGCTGGAGCTCGAGCGGCTGGAGCGCCGGCCCCGCCAGTGGCTCTATGGCGCCGCCGCGGCGGTGCTTGTTGCCTTCGTCGCCGGCGGCACCGCCGGCTGGGTCGCGCATGGCGCCGCCAATGCCCCCTCGACCTTCCAGAACTTTACGACCGACGCGCTCGACGCACACCGCCTCTACGTCGTCGAGGTTCGCCACCCCGTCGAGGTCGGTGGCAACGAGCGCGACCACCTCCAGGCCTGGCTGACCCGGCGCTGCGGCTGGACCGTGTTTGCACCGAACCTGGAGGCGAGCGGGCTGAAGCTCGTCGGCGGCCGGCTCCTGCCTGGGCCGAACGGTCCGGCGTCGTTCCTGATGTACGAGGGCGCCTCGGGCGAGCGGTACACGATCTACACCGCCAAGACCGAGAACGGCGCGACGCAGATGCGCTACGCCAGAATGGAAAAGGACGGGGCGCTGTTCTGGGCCGAGCGCGGCGTCGGCTACGTCGTCAGCGGTGGCGGCGACCGGGACCGGCTGACCAAAGTGGCGCAGGCGGTCTACGACCAGGCAGAGAAAAAAGGCACCTAGACAACCACGCAAACGCGGTGCCTCGATTCCGACATTGAAAATTTGGAATCAAGACATCGGCGCGTCTCATTATCGCACCGGATGATCACGCGAAAATGAGCAGCGTTCGATCCGCCGATCGACGCGGGCGGCCTCGATTGGGGTTTTTGGTACCGCGCTGGTCCCCCTCTCGAGGCCGCACCTTTTTATCGGCTGCCCCGCCGGGCGGCCGACACGTCGAGCACGTGAGCCAACAGGGGCTACCACGCCTCGGCATATGATGAGCATCATCTCCATGGACGACGCTCTCAGTCTTTAGGAGAACCCCTTCAGCTGCCGATCTCGCCCTAACCGAGCCCGCTACGTGGATTGTAGGGGTGTTGGTCCCGCCACTTTTCCATCAATGCTTCAAGCTCGGCGTCGTTCCCGTCCGGTAGCATAATCCTGATGGTGACGAAGAGATCCCCGGTTCCGCCCGCTTTTGGCAATCCTTTGCCCTTAAGGCGGAAGGTCCGGCCGCTGGACGTGTTTTTCGGGACCGACAGCTCCACTGCATTGCCGAGTGTGGGCACGCGGACCTTACCGCCAAGCACCGCCTCATAGAGCGTGACCGGTAGGTCGATCCTGAGGTCGGCACCCTCAACCTTGAAAAACGAATGCGGTGCGATGGTAATCGTGATCAGGAGATCGCCCGGCGGGTGGCCCTGCGCGGTCTCGCCCTGCCCCTTCAGCCGGATCTGCTGGCCGCTGACCACGCCGACCGGAATTTTGACGTTGAGTTCCTTGCCCGTCGGCAGCCGGACGCGCTTCTCCCCGCCCTGCACCGACTCCTCCAGCGAAACGGTCATGGCGACGTTCAGGTCGAGATCGACCCCGATCCCGCCGGTGTCGAATTCGAACTGCCCGGGCCCGCCGGCCCCGGGCCGCGCCCCGCGCACCCCGCCCCCGAACATGCTGTTGAGGATGTCCTCGAACGCGCCGCCGCCCTGACCAGGGCCCGCGCCGCCACTGCGGAACGTGTAGCTTTCGAACCCGCCGGGACCGGCGCGACCGCGCGGCCCGCCGCTGCCGCCGGGAAAGCCTTGGAACCGCGGCTTGCCGTCGGCGCCGATCTCGCCACGATCAAACTGCTTGCGCTTATCCTCGTCGCCGAGGATCTCGTTGGCCGTGTTGATCTCGGCGAAGTGCTCGGCGGCCCGCGGATCGTTCTGGTTGTTGTCGGGATGGTGCTTCTTGGCAAGTTTGCGATAGGCGCTCTTGATCGCGGCAGCGTTGGCGCTCCGCGGCACCCCCAAGACCTCGTAGGGGTCGCGCATCCGTCACGTCTCCTTCAGGAAATCGATATGTTCAAAGGGCTCCCCGCCCCACCTGGGCTTGATGTGGGGGCGAGTGGCATTTTTGCAACTAGCTCGCGGAGCCGATTTCTAACTCCGCCACGGCTTTAGCGTATGAATCTCCCAACGGCCACGGCTGCTTTGGCAGCCGGCGCCCTGGAGCCAGCTTTCGGTGGTGCCGTTGACATAGCTCGCGAGGAAGTCGCGGCACTTGCGGCCGTCCTCGGCGGCATAGGATTGCGCGATCGGCGTCACCGAACCGCGGGCGCCGGTCTCGGGATTCTCCCAGTGTTGGCTGGAATCCTTGTCGCCCTTGCTCAGGATGTCTGAGGCCGCATTGCGGGCGAAGGCGAGATCGGTCTCGGTCGGAGCCGCCTCCTTCGCCGACATCGTGATCGAGCCGGTGAGATCGCTGTCGTCGGCCTTGGCGTAGGCACTCTTGTCATTGCGGGAAAAGCTGCAACCGCCGGTGCCGAGCCCGATCAGAATGATCGTCATGACGACGCCGGACGGCCGGATCGCCGATAGGCCAACGCGTCCCCATGCCCTATATAGGGCGGTAGCGGACAACAACGCGTTTTGGGCCGCAGGACGCAACTCGGACTCCAGACATGACCGACACGACCCCGATGAAACACCAGACACCCTTAACATCCGGTGATTTCACCGCCGCCGACGAGCCTTTTGCGCTGTTCGAGGCTTGGCTGAACGAAGCCATCAAGAGCGAGCCGAACGATCCGAACGCCATGGCGCTCGCAACCGTCGATCCTGACGGCCTGCCGGACGTGCGCATGGTGCTGATGAAGGGCTTCGATACCGAGGGTTTCGTCTTCTACAGCCACATCGCCAGCCAGAAGGGCCGCGAACTCGCCGCAAATCCTAAGGCCGCGTTACTTTTTCACTGGAAGTCGCTACGCCGGCAGGTTCGCATCCGCGGCAACGTGACGCCGGTAAGCGAGGCCGAAGCCGACGCCTATTTCGCCACCCGTCCGAAGCAGGCGCAGATCGGCGCCTGGGCGAGCAAGCAGTCGCAAGAGCTAGAGAGCCGCTTCGCCTTCGAGCAGGCGATCGCCAAGGTCGCCGCCAAGCACATGATCGGCGAGGTGCCGCGACCGCCGGGCTGGAGCGGCTGGCGCATCACGCCGTCGCGTATCGAGTTCTGGCACGATCGCCCATTCCGCCTGCACGACCGCATCGAATTTCGTCGTGACGCGGCCGGCCAACCATGGTCCAAGACGCGGATGTATCCTTAGTATTTTGTTTGAGCATGATCTTTTCGGAAAACCGCTGCACAATTTTCCGGATCATGCTCCAACCTGAAAGAGCTTCATGTCGCAGTCTTCCAACGCGCCACGCCGTACGCTGCTCCTGACCGGAGCCAGCCGCGGCATCGGCCACGCGACCGTAATCCGATTTTCCTCGGCCGGCTGGCGCGTCATCACCTGTTCGCGGCATCCGTTCCCGGAGGATTGTCCCTGGGATGCGGGCCCTGAGGACCATATCCAGGTCGACCTCGCCACCCCCACCGATACCACGCGCGCGATCTCCGACATCCGCGACCGCCTCGAAGGCGGCATGCTGCATGCGCTGGTCAACAACGCCGCGATCTCGCCAAAGGGTGTCGGCGGCTCCAGGCTCGGCTCGGTCGACACTGACCTCGAGACCTGGACGCACGTGTTCAACGTCAACTTCTTCGCTCCGATCATGATGGCGCGGGGGCTGATCGAGGAGTTGAAGGCGGCCAGGGGATCGGTGGTCAACGTCACTTCGATCGCCGGCTCGCGCGTACATCCCTTCGCGGGCGCCGCCTACGCAACCTCGAAGGCCGCGCTCGCATCCCTGACGCGCGAGATGGCCTCCGACTTCGGCCGCGTCGGCGTTCGCGTCAACGCGATCGCGCCGGGCGAGATCGACACCTCGATCCTGTCGCCGGGCACCGAGAAGATCGTCGACCAGCAGATCCCGATGCACCGCCTCGGCACGCCCGACGAGGTCGCCAAGATCATCTACGTGCTGTGCACGGACACCTCGTCCTACGTCAACGGCGCCGAGATCCACATCAACGGCGGTCAGCACGTGTAATCTCTCGTCGTCATTGAATGAAGGTCAGTTGCGGCGAGTCTGACAGCCCTTCAAGCAGGGCGCTTCCGGCGACGGGGCTGCAACGGCGTCCCCTCATAGAGATCAGCGACGGCGCATTGCAGTCCGAATGCAGGCAGCTTTAATTCCTCGGACCCGCCGAGTGTTTGCGAGTTCCAACCACTCGGCGTTCTGGCGTCGAGACGGACCTCCATTCGGTCCTGCTGGATGAT
Source organism: Bradyrhizobium sp. LM2.9 (assembly GCF_054056555.1). NCBI lineage: Bacteria > Pseudomonadati > Pseudomonadota > Alphaproteobacteria > Hyphomicrobiales > Nitrobacteraceae > Bradyrhizobium > Bradyrhizobium sp. LM2.9. The sequence goes on along the minus strand of NZ_JBSRYJ010000002.1, from coordinate 426,838 downwards.
GAGCACCGCTTCGCAGGCCGCATGCGCGAGGTAGATGGTTCGTTTGACGTCGATCCACCTCTTCTCGGTGGCGGGCACCCGCGTGTCGTCAGTGGCGGAGACGATCTCTGCCAACAGATAGGCTCGCTCGACGAACCTCTGGTCCGGCTCGTACTCGGCGTCGATGACGGCAACATCCGGCTCAGGGCGGAATTCGCCCGACCCGAGTTCGATGCCGGGACGCTGCATTGCGATGCGACTCTGATCGTGACTCGCCAGCGCGTCATAGAGCAGACGCTCAAGATTTCCCGCGATGCGGTTGTGCGCAATCGTTGGCGGCGTCATCATCATCGGGACACCTCCGACAAGCTCCCAGCGCTCATGGTCCGGCCGACCTTCCTGGAACAGGCGGAAGCGCTCGCCGGACATCCGCCCGGCCGTGGTGGGTTCTTCGATTCCAACACCCATCGGCGTCTCCGACGTCACCGGGCGCGAGCCTAATCGGCTCCGCCGTGAACGCCAATAGAGATAAGAAGGGCTGGCAGGGGACGCCACCGTCCCCGTCAGACGCTGCGAGCCAAATGTGGGGAAGAGCTACGGGAACGGAAGCAAGGCGATCCAGACAACGCCGCCGCAAGACCTGGATCGCCCTTACCTTCCGTTGTCAATCGGCGCGAAACCGACGCGGCTGTTCGCGCAGCCGGGGAGCTGCGGAAGTGATTGCAGTCGAGCAGTCGTCGTCGTTCTCGCCGTCGAGCAGCGGAGCACCACAGTGCCGGCACATGCGTGCCGACATCGACGACGCCTTGCCGCTCGCCAGGACCTGACGATAATTCGCCAGATCGATGACGTTGCGGGGCGACGTTATGTGTTTTTCAACCATGGCTGTTCCTCGCGGCTAACATGCTGCTTATCGCAGACAAGTTTCGCGCAAACGTTCAGCCCACCGCTCAAATTTTACCGGAGGAATTGGGGCGCTGCGCACACATCACCGCACGGCCTCAATCCCGATCTATTCTGCAACACCCAACGCCATCTCTCTGTGACCGGCGTAAGGTCTCGGTAGGTATCTTTGCTTGAGCATGATCTTTTCGGAAAACCGCTGCACACTTTTCCGGATCATGCTCCTACAGCCACTTCTTCCACTTGAAGATCCAGTAAGGAACGATCGCCGCGATCAGCATTAGAACCAGCGCGTACGGATAGCCGTGCGCCCAATCGAGTTCCGGCATCGACTTGAAGTTCATGCCGTAGATCGAGGCGATCAGCGTCGGCGGCATCAGGACAACGGCCATGACCGAAAACAGCTTGATGATGTTGTTCTGCTCGAGATTGACGACGCCGAGCATGGCGTCGAGCACGAAGGTGATCTTGCTGGAGAGATAGGAGGCGTGGTCGGTCAGCGAGGAGACGTCGCGCTGCATGGTCTTGAGTTGCTCGCGCATGTCCTTCGACCATTTCACGCCTTCGACGATCGCCGAGAGGAAGGTGACGACGCGGCCGATCGACACCAGGCTCTCGCGGACCTTGGAGGTCAGGTCGCCCTTGCGGCCGATCGAGATCAGGATTTGCGAGTATTGCTTGGCGTGGCCGTGACGCTCGCTCTCCGGCTCGAAGATGTCATGGGAGACCTGGTCAATGTCGGCGCCGCAGCGTTCCAGAATGTCGGCGCAGCGGTCGATCACCGCGTCCAGCAGTTCCATCAGCACCATCTCGCCGGTGATCGCAGGCGTGCAGGACCGGGCAAGCTTGGCTTCCACCAGCGCAAAGGGCTTCGGCTGGTCGTAGCGCACTGTCACCAGGCGATGGTCGCCGAGAATGAAGGTGACGGCCGTGGTCCGGGGCATGTCGGTATCGGATTGGCACATCAGCGTCGCCGTCATGTAGCGCGCGCCGTTCTCGATATAGAGGCGGCTGGAGATCTCGATCTCCTGCATGTCCTCCCGGGTGGGGATCGCGATCCCCGACAGCTTCTCCACGGCCTTGTCCTCGGCCGCGGTCGGGTTGACCAGGTCGATCCAGACCGCATGCTCCGGTACTGCCGCCAGATCCTCAACGATGGCCTTCTTGAGGGAGGACTCGGAGGGAACAAATACCGAAAACATGAACAACTCCAGAGAACCTGCGACAGAACGACAGCGTTTAGCGCGATTCTGACAAGTTCATGATGACAAGCACATTAACGGAGCGTTTGCATTTGTGGCGGCGCCGTGGCTCAACTGTGGCACGAAAACACACATGCGCGCGCGTTGCCCAGAAACCGTCGCTGGACCGCAAAACTTGCGGCAGAAAAGCCACAGTTAAGGTCTTGCAGCGCGGGAAAAGCTTCGAAACGCTGGAATTGTGGCAGATTTCAACGATAATGGGGCCAACGGAGTCGTGGTCTTTGGGCTTGGTCCAAGCTCCACGCAAGTTTGTTGTTGTCGATTGGAACCAAATCATGTCGTCGCTGAAAGTTATGCTGGGTATTTTGGCCGCTGGCCTGATGCTGTCGGGCTGCATGCAGGCCACACATTTTGAGGCGACCGACACCAAGGCCTTCAAGCCGAAGGACAAGGAACTGCTTGCCAAGGTTCGGTACGAGAACACCCCGGTCGCAGAGCCATTCCGCCGCGCCATCGTCGACTATCACCGCAAGGAATCACCGGGTTCGATCGTGGTCGATTCCGACAACCACTACCTTTACTGGGTGATGGATGGCGGAAAGGCGATCCGCTACGGCATCACGGTCGGCGAAGAGGCCATGGCCTGGTCGGGCATCGCCAAGGTCGGCAGCATGACCGAGTGGCCGGCATGGCATCCGACCCCGGGCGAGATTTCACGTCTGGGCGTACCGACCTTCGTTGCGCCCGGTCCGGACAATCCGATGGGCTCGCGCGCGATGTATCTCTATTCGGGCGGCAAGGACACGCTGTTCCGCATCCACGGTACCAACCAGCCCGAATATATCGGTGCCTCGATTTCGTCGGGCTGTATCCGCATGACCAACGAGGACGCGATCGACCTCTATACCCGCGTCAAGGTCGGTACGATTGTGGTCGTGCTCGAACCCAAGCATGGCGACTCGCCCTATAATTCGCGGCTGGCGCTCGGCGCCGGCGGAACTGGCCAGGCGGGCAGCTACTGATCCCGTCCTGATCTTTCCGAGCTTCAAAAGCGCCGGTTTCACCGGCGCTTTTTTGTTGCCGGCTTGTGCGGCTGGGCCTTGCTGCCGTCGACCGCCGGCTTGTCCGCAGGCGAAGGGGATTTCTGCGCCGCCTCGTCATCAGCTCCCTGCTTTGGCTCGGGCTTGGCCGCGACCTCGCGCGGCGGCGCCTCCTCGGGCCGTTCCGCCGGCAGGAGGGGGGCAACCTGCGGCAGGGGATCCCAGACGTTCCATTGGCAGATCCGGTAGTCATTGCGCCGCTGCGCCAGATCGAGATGGATATGGTCCTCGTGGTACCAGTCCGAGCCCGGCCCAAGTACGGTGGAAAAGCGCGAACAGACCGAATGCAGCACGCGCTCGCGGACCTCGCGCGGCATGGTGCGGTCTGTCAGGCCGATCGACTGCCCGTTGACCAGCTTGATGGCGCGGACATCGAGCGCGTTGGCCTTGCCGTGCTCGGACAGCGTGGCGCCGACAACGCGATTGCGGCCGCGGCACTCGAAACTGTCGAAATTGTCGAGATCGCTGATGGTCGAGCCGAGGCTCGCGGCCAGCGGCACCATGTCCTTGCGCACCCAATCGGCCATCGCTGACGCCATGGTGCAGCGGAGGATCGCCGCCGGCTTGACCGCTACCTTGCGCTTGTCCGGTAGCACGATGGCTTCGAGCCGAACCAGATCCTCACCGCCGCAAGCGCCCGGACCGCGGATATCCGGAATGGACGGCGCGATAGCGATCTCCTCGGTCAGCGCGAGGCGGCAGGAAGAGGCCTGCTTCTCGGGCGGCGGCGCGGCCTCGGCGGGCTTGCTGGCGCCAGGTTCGTCCGCGGAAGGCTTGTCGGGCGAAGGCTTTTCCGGGGAAGGCTTTTCCGCAGAAGGCTTGCCGGCGCTCTCCGGAGCAGCATCGTCCGATGCTTTGGGGGCCTCCTCGGGGCGGGGTCTCGGGAGCGGGATATTGCCAGGGACCTTGGCAGAATGCCACGTCGCGCGCGGCCGTGGTGCAGCAATGCCGAAGATATCCAGCGGGGAGGCATATTTTCGCGCCTCTGCCCGATCCGCGAGCACGAGCGCGACGGTAACCATTGCCGCGCCGGCGGACATATAGCCGCGACAAGACCATTTGCGGCGAAGGGCCGGCAGGCTAAAACTCATGACAATTCTTTGGCCCAACGCTGAGAGCGACAATCCGCCCAGCGGCTTCTCGGAGGAACGACGGAATGCTTGGTTTGATGCAAGACTGGCCCCTGCTCTGCCACCGGATCATCGAACACGCCGCCAGGATTCATGGCAAGCAGGAGGTCGTCACGCGCTCGGTCGAAGGACCGATCCATCGCACAAATTATGCCGAGATCCACAAGCGCGCGCTCAAGGTCTCGCAGATGCTGGAGCGCGGCGGCATCAAGCTCGGCGACCGTGTCGCAACGATCGCCTGGAACACCTGGCGCCATCTCGAGGTCTGGTACGGCATCATGGGGATCGGCGCCATCTGCCATACCGTCAATCCCCGGCTTTTCCCCGAGCAGATCGCCTGGATCATCAACCATGCGCAGGACCGCATCGTGATGACCGACATCACTTTCGTTCCGGTCCTGGAGAAGATCGCCGACAAGCTGACAAGCGTGGAACGCTACGTCGTGCTCACCGACAAGGCGCACATGCCACAGACGACGCTGAAGAATGTGGTCGCCTACGAGGACTGGATTGCGGAGGCCGACGGCGAATTTAAATGGAAGGACTTTGACGAGAACACGGCGGCCGCGATGTGCTACACGTCAGGCACCACCGGCGACCCCAAAGGCGTGCTGTATTCGCATCGCTCCAACGTGCTGCATGCGCTGATGGCGAACAATGTCGACGCGCTCGGCACCAGCGCCTCCGAGACCATGCTCCCCGTGGTGCCGCTCTTCCACGCCAACAGCTGGGGCATCGCCTTCTCCGCGCCCTCGCAGGGCACCAAGCTGGTCATGCCCGGCGCCAAGCTTGACGGCGCCTCGGTCTACGAGCTGCTCTCGACCGAGAGAGTGACGCATACCGCCGGCGTGCCCACGGTGTGGCTGATGCTGCTCCAGCACATGGCCGCCAACAATCTCAAGCTGCCGGATCTGAAGATGGTGATCTGCGGCGGCTCGGCGATGCCGCGCTCGATGATCAAGGCCTTCCTCGACATGGGCTCGAACGTCCGCCACGCCTGGGGCATGACCGAGATGAGCCCGATCGGCAGCGTCGCGGCACTGAAGCCTCCGTTCCAGAATGCGACGGGCGATGCGCGGCTCGACGTGCTCCAGATGCAGGGCTACGCGCCGTTCGCCGTCGAGATGAAGATCACCGACGATGCCGGCAAGGAACTGCCATGGGACGGCACGACCTTCGGCCGTTTGAAAGTCTCCGGCCCCGCCGTCGCCAAAGCCTATTTCCGCATCGACGCCAACATCCTCGACGAGGACGGCTTCTTCGACACCGGCGACGTCGCGACCATCGACGAGGCCGGCTACATGCGGATCACCGACCGCTCCAAGGACGTGATCAAGTCCGGCGGCGAGTGGATCTCCTCGATCGACCTGGAAAACCTCGCAATCGGCCATCCTGCGGTGGCGGAAGCCGCCGTGATCGGCGTGTTCCATCCCAAATGGGACGAGCGTCCGCTGCTGATCGTGCAGCTCAAGCAGGGCCAGCAGGCCAGCCGCGAAGACATCCTGAAGTTCATGGACGGCAAGATCGCCAAATGGTGGATGCCCGACGACGTCGCTTTCGTCGACGGCATCCCGCACACGGCGACGGGCAAGATCCTGAAGACCGCGCTGCGCGACCAGTTCAAGGACTATCGCTTCCCGAACGCGGCGGCGTAGACGGCCGAACCAAACACTGTCATTCCGGGGCGATGCCAACGGCATCGAATCCGGAATGACAGGGCCGTAACATCCCGGGAACCCTTGAATTTGCCTCCGGCCCGTGATCTCAACGGCCCATAGTCGCGCCAAATCGGCCGACACCGCCCCAAGACCCCCGGCAGAGCTCACCCGATGGCCCGCAGGTTTTCCGCTCCCTATCAGTCGGAGCCCGTGTCCAGCCTCGCGAGCTGGGCGCGCAATTTGGCCGTGTTCGCAGTGGTGGCGGTGGTGGTCTCGATCATCATCCTCCGGTTCGGCTTCCTGGAGATGAAGCCGGCACTCGCGACCTTCTTCGGCGGGCTCGGGATCGCCGCGCTCTCGATCCTGTTCGGGCTCGCAGGCTTTGCCGCGATCTGGCAGAACGGCTCGCGCGGCATGGCGCGCATCCTGCTTGCCTTCCTGATCGCCGGCGCGATCCTCGCCTATCCCGCTTATCTCGGCCTGCAATACCGCAAGCTGCCGGCGATCCACGACATCACCACCGACCCGATCGATCCGCCGCGCTTCGACGCACTGGCCCGCCTGCGCACCGGCGATGGCACCAATACCGCTGTTTATGCCGGCCTCTACTCGGCCGAGCAGCAGCGTCAGTTCTATCCCGATATCGAGCCGATCGAGCTTGAGATTTCGGTCGACCGCGCCTATGCGATCGCGCTTCAGCTCGTCAACAAGCGCAAATGGCTGGTCATCGACGAGCGCGCCCCGCAGCCGCCGCGCCGCATCGGCCGTATCGAGGCTGTGGCGCGTTCGCCCATCATGGGATTCCGCGAGGACATCGCCATCCGCGTCGTGCCCGACGGCGACGATTCCCGCGTCGATATCCGGTCCGCCTCGCGCTATTTCGAGAGCGACCTCGGCAGCAACGCCGCGCGCGTGAAAAAATTCATCGACGACCTCAACACCGCCGCCGATGCCGACGCACTCAAGCCGGTGAAGAAGACCCCGGTGATACCGCCGAAGGCGCCGGCGAAGACGGTGAAGAAGTGACGGAACGCTAAGCGTTCGCCATCCGATACGTCCCGCCAATCACGGGATCGCCGTCAGTCGCCACCACGCCGCGGGCGACCAGATCTTCCAGATGCGCCAGCACGGAATAGCCGGCAGCTGTCGTCAGCCTGGGATCGATGCCGATATAGATCGCGCGGACCATGGTCGGGATGTCGGTCTCGCCCTTGGCAAGGCGATGCAGGATCGAGGACTCGCGCGCCTTGCGGTGACGGATCAGGAAGCGCACGAAACGCGGGCCGTCCGGTATCTCGGGACCGTGACCGGAGAAATACAGATCCTCCTCGCGTGCGGCCAGTCGGTCGAGTGACTCCATGTAGTCGATCATCGAGCCGTCGGGCGGCGCTACGATCGAGGTCGACCAGCCCATCACGTGATCGCCGACGAAGTTGAATTTTCGCTCGGGCCAGGCGAACGCGAGATGATTGGCGGTGTGGCCGGGCGTCGCCACGGCCTCGAGCCGCCAGCCGTCGCCTTCGACGACGTCGCCATGGGCGATCCTGATATCGGGCGCGAAGTCGCGGTCGGCGCCGGATTCCGGATTGTGCTTCTCGCTCTCGAAACGCGGGCGCGAGGCGCGGTGCGGGCCTTCGGCATAGACCGGCGCGCCGGTCGCCTGCTTGATCCGCGCGGTGTTCGGTGAATGGTCGCGGTGGGTGTGGGTGACGAAGATATGGCTCACCGTCTCGCTGCTGACAGCATCGAGCAGCGCCGCCGCATGCGCCTCGTCGTCCGGACCGGGATCGATGATCGCGACGTTGCCTTGGCCGACGATGTAACTGACCGTGCCGGTGAAAGTGAACGGGCTCGGATTGCTACAAAGCACGCGCCGCACACCGGGGCGGACTTCCTCGACGACGCCGGGCTTCAGCGGAAAGTTGCGGTTGAACGGGACGTCGTCGTTGTCGGACATGGCTTGCTCATACCTTGCTGACTTCGTCTTGCCCGGGCTTGTGCCGGGCATCCACGTTCTTCGTGCGGCCTAGAACGTGGATGGCCGGGACGTCTAGCGCGAAGACGCGCTTCGCGCTTCTGCCCGGCCATGACGCAATTCCACGCCGAGACGTCTGCTCAGAAAAACGCCTGAATGCCCGTGATCGCGCGGCCCAGGATCAGGGCGTGGACGTCGTGGGTGCCCTCGTAGGTGTTGACCGTCTCGAGGTTATGGACATGACGCATCACGTGGTACTCGGCCGAGATGCCGTTGCCGCCGTGCATGTCGCGCGCGACGCGGGCGATGTCGAGCGCCTTGCCGCAATTGTTGCGCTTCATGATCGAGATCATCTCGGGGGCGAACTTGCCCTCGTCCATCAGACGGCCGACGCGAAGCGAGCCCTGGAGGCCCAGCGCGATCTCGGTCTCCATGTCGGCGAGCTTCTTCTGCACGAGCTGGGTCGCGGCGAGCGGCTTGCCGAACTGCTTGCGGTCGAGCGTGTACTGGCGGGCGCGGTGCATGCAATCCTCGGCCGCGCCGAGCGCGCCCCAGGAAATGCCGTAGCGGGCGCGGTTGAGGCAGCCGAACGGGCCCTTCAGGCCGGAGACGTTGGGCAGCAGCGCGTCTTCCGGCACCACGACGCCATCCATCACGACCTCGCCGGTGATGGAGGCGCGAAGCGACAGCTTGCCGCCGATTTTCGGTGCGGAGAGGCCTTTCATGCCCTTCTCCAGCACGAAGCCGCGGATCTGGTTGTCGTGCGCGGCCGACTTGGCCCAGACCACGAACACGTCGGCGATCGGCGCGTTCGAGATCCACATCTTGCTGCCGGTGAGGCGATAGCCGTCCGAGACCTTCTCCGCCCGGGTCTTCATGCCGGCCGGATCGGAGCCGGCGTCGGGCTCGGTCAGGCCGAAGCAGCCGACCCACTCGCCGCTGGCGAGCTTCGGCAGGTATTTCTTGCGCTGGTTCTCGTCGCCATAGGCGTAGATCGGGTACATCACCAGCGAGGACTGCACCGAGTTCATCGAGCGGTAGCCGGAATCGACCCGCTCGATCTCGCGGGCGACGAGGCCGTAGGCGACATAGCCTGCATTGGCGCAGCCATATTCCTCCGGCAGCGTGATGCCGATCAGGCCGAGCTCGCCCATCTCGTTGAAGATCTCGCGGTCGGTCGTCTCTTCGAGATAGGCTTTGGTGACACGCGGCAGCAGCTTGTCCTGGGCGTAGGCGCGCGCGGTGTCGCGCACCATGCGCTCGTCTTCGGTAAGCTGCTCGTCGAGCAGGAACGGATCGTCCCACTGGAAAGAAGCCGAGATCGGCTTGTCCTTGGCCTGAGGGCGCGCAGTCATGAAACGTCCTTTCGTCTGGTTCCGTCAAAATTTGCCCGACAAAGTAAAGCGCCGCGGCAACAAGTGCAATTGCGTTGCAGATGTATGGGTCTGCGTGGATCCCGGGGACGCGCGTCGCGCGCCCGGAATGACAGCCCTAGCTTTCGAGCTGTTCGTTGGCGACGATCTCGATACCGAAGCCCGACAGGCCCTTGTAGTCGTGCACCGAAGAGGTGAGATGCCGGATCGAGGTGACGCCGAGATCGCGCAGGATCTGCGCGCCGACGCCGACTTCGCGCCACTGGCGGTTGCGGTCAGCCTCGGTCGCGCTCTCATCGGGCAGCGGCGCCACGGGGACACCGGCCGCGCCGTCGCGCAGATAGACTAGCACGCCACGGCCGGATTTCTTGAAGTGCTCGAGCACCACCGCCATGCGTTTGTGTCCGGTGAAGATGTCCTTGACGATGTTCGGCTTGTGGAAGCGCGTCAGGACGTTCTTGCCGTCGCCGACGCCGTTGTAGACGAAGGCGACGTGGGCGATGGAATCGAACGGCGAGCGGTAGGCATAGCCCTGAAGCGGCCCGATCGGGCTCTCGGTGACGAAGGTCGAGACCCGCTCGATCAGCTTCTCGCGCACCTGGCGGTAGGCGATCATGTCGGCGATGGTGACGTGCTTGAGCTTGTGCTCGGCGGCAAAGCGGGCGACCTGCTCGCCCTTCATCACACTGCCGTTGTCGTTCATCAACTCGCTGATGACGCCGACCGGCGGCAGGCCGGAGAGCTTGCACAGATCGACTGCGGCCTCGGTATGGCCGGAGCGCAGGAGCACGCCGCCATCCTTGGCAATCAGCGGGAAGATGTGGCCGGGACGGGCGAAATCGTTGGCGCCGGCGTTGGGATTGGACAGCGCGCGGCAGCACGAGGCGCGCTCTTCGGCCGAGATGCCGGTGCCGCCGTCGGGCTTGTAGTCGATCGAGACCGTGAATGCGGTGGTGTGCGCGGAATCGTTGTGGGCCACCATCGGATCGAGCCGCAGGCGGCGCGCATCTTCGGTGGTGATCGGCGCGCAAACGATGCCGGAGGTGTGGCGGATGATGAACGCCATCTTCTCGGAGGTGCAGAGCGAGGCGGCGACGATCAGATCGCCCTCGCCCTCGCGGTCATCGTCGTCGGTGACGACCACGAGCTCACCGCGGGCAAAGGCCTGCAAGACTTCCTGAACGTTATCGGGCATTTCCCAATCTCTATCGGTTATAGCCCGGAGGCTTAGCCGGACTTGGGCCGGGGCGCTAGTGTCCTGGACGCAACCGCATATTCCGGGTGGCGGGCCGATCAAAGGGTTTCAGGCTTGCACCGAAGATACCGGGAATGTAGCAAGAAATGGTCCAGGAAGAAGGCCGCCAGGCACTGTCAGGGCAGCACTTCGCGCCGCTCGCCGAGGCGCTGATCGAGCTCGGCACGTTTGTCGGCCAGAAGCCCGGCCTGGGCGGCCTCGATCACGGTGAACAGTTCGTGGGCATCGCTGAGCCGGGTCACGGTGACGTAGCTGGCGCCGGCCTCGTAGAGCTCGCCGACATCGGCCAGCAGATCGGCGCTCGCCACGATCAGGGCGGTCGGGTTGAGCGCACGGACGTGGCGAACCAGCTTCTCGTTGGTAGCGCCCTTGAGCAGCGAATCCGGCACGCTGAGGATGATCATCTCGGACTTGCCGATCCCGGCATGGAGCAGCGTATCGGCGCTGCTGATGTCGCCATAGATCACGTGCAGGCCGCGCGAAAGCAGGGTCTGGTACACATTGGGGTTGAAGTCGACCACGGTGATCTGCTCCAGCAGCACCGGCGTCTGCCGCTCGATCTCGGCCAGCAGCGCGCTCGCCGCACGGAAAAAGCCGAGGATCACGATGCGGCGGGCCTCGCCATGGCCGCCCTCGTGGCCCTCCTCGCCGTTGCCATGGTCGAGGTCGCGCAGGCCGATCCGCTTCAGGGGCCCGATGGCCCAGCGGGTGATCTCGTCGCTGCGGGTCATCGCGAAGGTCGAGACCACAGCCAGCACCACGAAGGCGAAAGAGGCCGCATTCGCCGTCTCGGCTGCGATGTGGTGGTCGGCGACGCCGGTCTGGATCACCACCAGCGAGAACTCGGAGATTTGCGCGAGGTTCAGGGCCGGCAATAGGCTGGCGCGCAAGCCCTGCTTCATCAGATAGAGCGGGGCGAATGTGGTGACGAGGCGGCTCGCCACCGTGAACACCGCGATCAGCAAGGCAAGGCCGATCACGGAGAGGCCGGGCACGGGAATGGTCATGCCGAGAGCGACGAAGAACAGCGTGATGAAGAAGTCCCGCAGCGTGGTGACCTTGGCCGTGACGTCGAGCGCATAAGGAAAGGTCGAGAGCGAGACGCCGGCGATCAGGGCGCCCATTTCGCGCGACAGCGACAGCCGCTCGGCGGTCTCGGCGACCAGGAAGCACCAGGCGAGCGCGCCGAGCAGGATCAACTCGGGGCGGCGGGCGATCTGGTGAAACAGGCGCGGCAGCACGTAGCGGCTGACCAGCAGCGCAGCGGCGACCAGCACCGCGACGCGGCCGATCGAGAGCAGGATGACGCTGACTTCCAGATTGGCAAGGCTCGGCTGCACCGCCAAGAACAGGATGGCGAAGATGTCCTGGAGCACCAGCACGCCGAGCGTGATGCGGCCGGGCAGCGTGTCGAGCTCGCGCTTCTCGTAGAGCACCTTGACGATGATGACGGTGCTCGACAGCGCGCAGGCGACGCAGAGATAAACCGCATCGAACTGCCCCCCGCCGAGCGACAGGCCGATGCCGGCGAAGAACAGCACCCCGAGCAGGCAGCCGCCGATGAGCTGGCCGCCCGCCGCGAACAGGATCACCTTTCCCGCCCGCACGATCTTCTTCAGGTCGATCTCCAGGCCGATCATGAACAGCATGAAGATCAGGCCGAGCTCGGAGATGACGCTGATCGATTCCTGCGACTTGACCCAGCCGGCGCCGAATGGACCTATGCAGAAGCCGGCGATAAGGTAGGCCAGGATCAGCGGCTGCCTGGAGAAGTGGGCAAGCAGGCCCCCAGCATCCAGGCAAACAGGATACAGAGAGTAATGTCGCGAATGAGCTCGTGCATGCCAGATTGGTCCGTTCTGCCGCACCCTAATGATCGAGTGCGGCGCGGCAAGCGAGCAATTCGTCACATGCGGATGAGGCTCGCGGTTGCAATGCTGTTATGTCCGCTCGCGTTCGCCCTGCCCGCGCTTGCCCAGCCCAAAGTCAATATCGAGCAGAGTTCTGCCGATTCGCTCACCGCCACGCCGAAGGAGGAGCCCGCCGTCTCCGGCGGCTTCTACGTGCCGGCCTATTCCAGCGTGGCAATGAGCCAGGGCAAGCTGCGCGTTGATTTTTCGGTGACGCTGAGCATCCACAACGCCTCGGAGACCCAGGCGCTGGTGGTCAAGCGCATTGCCTATTTCGACACCGCAGGCAAGCAGGTCGAGAGCTATCTGAAGGCCCCGGTCGCGCTCAAACCGCTCGCCACCGTCTCGATCTTCGTTCCGACCGACGACGTGCGCGGCGGGGACCGGAGCCAATTTCCTCGTCGACTGGGCCGCAACAAGCGAGATCGCCGAGCCTGTTGTCGAGGCCTTGATGGTTGGCGGCGTCGCCAATGCGCATTACGCCTTCATTAGCCAGGGCCGTCCAACCCGGACCGTCGGCAAGAAGTAAGCAAGAAACACGACTGACCGGCGCAAAGCCGGCAGCCTGACAAGAATAGAACGAGGAATGCCCCATGACATCCAGCTTCGATTTCGCGCCCCTGTTTCCCGCAGGGCTGCCGGCCCCTTCCGCGCGCTGGACGGGCCTTGCCAAATATAGCTTCGTCGGCGGCAACAACGATTCCGAGCAGGTGCCGCTCGACGATTTGGTCGAGGCTGCCAACACTGTACTTCGGAGCGAGGGCCGATCCCTTTCCACTTATGGCCTGGCGCATGGCCCGCAGGGTTATTTGCCCCTGCGCGAATTTCTCGTTGCAAAACTCAAGCGCGATGCCGGCATCATCTGTACGGTCGACGATCTCATGATCGTCTCCGGCTCGCTGCAGGCGCTCGACCTCGTCAACGCGACCCTGCTGACGCGCGGCGACACCGTGATCTTTGAGCAGGACAGCTATCAGGGCTCGCTGACCCGCCTGGCACGGCTCGGGGTCAACGTAACAGGCATCCCCCTCGACAAGGACGGCATGCGCATGGACGTGCTGGCCACGACGCTGGCAGACCTCAAGAGCCGCGGCATCCGGCCAAAATACATCTACACCATTCCGACGGTACAGAATCCGACCGGCAGCATCATGCCGGAAGGCCGCCGCGCGGAGTTGTTGCGGCTATCGGCAGAATACGGCGTGCCTGTATTCGAGGACGATTGCTACGCCGATCTGGTCTGGTCAGGACAGCGGCCGCCGGCGATCTATGCGATGAGCCAGAACGGCGGCGTGATCCATATCGGCTCGTTCTCGAAGTCGATTGCGCCGGCGCTGCGCGTCGGCTTCATCGTTGCGCCATGGGATGTGATGTCGCGGATGCTGGCGCTGAAGACGGACGCCGGCTCCGGCGCACTGGAGCAGATGGTGCTCGCCGCCTACTGCAAGCCGCATTTTTCGACCCACGTCCCGGCGTTGACAAAGGCGCTGCGCACCAAGCTCGACACGCTGATGGAAGCCCTCAACGAGCAATTCGGGACGACAGCCGAATTCGAGGAGCCGAAGGGCGGCATCTTCCTGTGGGTGAAGCTGCCCGATCAGGTCGATACGCTAAAACTGTATCAGGCCGCGCTCGCGGCCGGCGTATCGATCAATCCAGGGCCGGAATGGTCGACCGACAAAAGCCATTCCAGCTCGCGGCTGCGGCTGTGCTTCGCGAGCCCTTCGCATCAGCAGATCCGCGAAGGCGTCGCCGTGCTGGCCGAAGTGTGCCGCAAGGAGTTCGGCGTGCCGGCCCGCAGCGCCAATGTGGAGAAGCGGCCCTAAGCCACCTGGGGCTGGCTGCCGTGGATCGCGGAGACCGCGCCATCCTACCCCGGAAAGCAGCCGGCCTCATCGACGCGGATCAAATTCGCGCGCGAATGGCGGCTGCCGTGGACCGATGCGAGCAGGATGCTACACTTTGGCATTATTGGAAGTGGGGCTTTTCAGGACATGACGCGTTGTCCGAGCCGCTGGATCACGGCGGCGCTGCTGTGGCTTGCATTCACGCCAGCGGCCGGCGCCGAGACGCTTGCGGCGACGGTCGAGCAATGGGGCCTGCTCGGCTCCTGGGCGGTCGATTGCGCGGCTCGCCCTGACCGCGACAAGGGCGCGGCGCTGACTTACGAGATCCGGAAGGACGGAAGGGTGATGTACCGGCGCAATTTCGGCGAAGCCAAGGACGAGAACGAAGTGGTGTCCGCCACGGTCGGCGCCGAGGGCCTGCTCAATGTGATGGTGTACTTCCCCTCGCTGCATCAGACGCGCGAGTTCGGTCTGCTACTCTCAAAGCAAGATAGCTTGCGCGCGATCTACAATCGCAGTGAGCACGGCGAGTACACGATCAGGGACGGCAAATACGTCGCAACAGGCGCGCCAACACCGGCACAGCAACGCTGCGATTGACTATTACCCTTGAGCTTGACCTCTCGAAAAACTGCTCCACACTTTTCTGCCTGAACAGCTGTTCAGAATTCTCTTGTGATTCCTCCGGAACGTTCATCCGAATGCGCCGTTTAGATTTGCATTCTATTGGAGGAGGACATCATGAAGAAACTTGGTTATGTGATTGCTGCTATCGGCGCGCTCGCGCTTGCATTGCCGACGCTCGCCAGCGCGGAGACGGTGGTGATCAAGCGCGGTCATCATCACGGCCCGTACGGCGCCCGCGCCGAATACGGCATGCATCGCGATCACGGCTGGCATCGCGGCTGGCACCATCGCGACAAGGTCGTCGTGATCAAGCGTGGCGGTCATCGCCACTGGGACTAATGCACAACGCAATACGGAAATGGCCCCTCACGGGGCCATTTCTTTGCGTGTTCGAAACGTCCGGCGAGGTTAGTCCCACGCCGGCGCGAAGCCGGGATTGACGCAGCGGCTGTCTTTCGGCAGCGCCGCGATCTTGTTGCGGTCGGCATCGTCGAGCGTGATCTTCAGCGCGTCGAGATTGGCCTGTTGGCTCTCGAGGCGTGAGGCCTTCGGAATCGCGGCGACGCCATCCTGGTCGAGCAGCCATTTCAGCGCGACCTGCGCGGCGGTCGCGTCGTGCCTCGCGCCGATCTCGGCCAGCACCGGATCGGATGCGACGCGCCCCTGCGCCAACGGGCAATACGCAACCAGCGGGATCGACTTGGCGTTGAGATAGGCCAGCACCTTCGATTGATCGAGCATCGCGTGATATTCGATCTGATTGCAGGCGATCGGCGCCTTGATGTCCTCGACCGCGATCTTGAGCAGCGCGGTGGTGAAGTTGGCGACGCCAATCGCTCGCGTGCGCCCCTCCTCCTTCAGCTTCATCAAGGTCTCGAACACAGCACGCCAGTTCGCGGCCTTGGACGGCCAGTGCACGAGATAGAGGTCGACGTGGTCGAGCCGGAGTTTTTTCAGGCTGGCGTCGAAGGCGCGGCGGATCGCTTCGGGTGCGAGGTTCTCGTGCCAGACCTTGGTCGTGATATGCAGCTCGCCACGCTGCACGCCGGCCGCTGCGAGCGCCACGCCGATCGGCTCTTCGTTGCCGTACATCTCGGCGGTGTCGATATGGCGATAGCCGATCGACAGCGCGCTCTCGACCGCCGCGCGGCAGGCATCGCCCTGCATGCGGAAGGTGCCGAGGCCGAGCTTGGGCATGCTGATGCCCTGTGTCTTCAGATTGTCCATGAAAAGGCTCCTAAGATATTTCAACCCACCGGATGCGCGCGGCGATGCCGCGTGAGCAGACTCTTCGGTGATGGAAAAGAGGTGGCGGGAAGGTACAGCATAGTGTGGGAGCCGCAGGAGCGCCAATCAAGATCGGGTTAGCGACCTACGAATGCTGCGCCACCACGGCCGGGCGCGCCTGCGGCTGCGGCACGATGTCGACCGACCAGAGGTCCCGGTTGTCGACGTCCTTCAGCGTCACGGTCATGACGCCGCTTCCAGCCGCGATAAAGGCCCGGCGAGCGCGTGCGACCAGCCGTGGGGTGCCGTCAGCATCGGCACCTCGGCGTGGAAGGCAAGAAAATTTTCGTCGAGATGGTTGTATTTGTAATTGCCGCGGAACTGCGCCAGCGTGTGCGCGATCTCGGATTTCTCCTCGGTCACGGCATTCCGCCAGGTCTCGCCGTTCGGCAGCTTCTGCTCCGAGGGAATCGTGCAGTCGGCGTAAATGTGATCGCCGGAATGGATGAAGAAGTCCGGGCGATTGTCGAGCATGGTGCGATAGCTGCGATAGCCGCCGCGCGATGTGTCGATACCCCAGCCCTGCCCCGCGTGTCGCCGGACCACAGGAACGAGATCGACCGGCCGGCGGCCGGCGCGGTGCGGAAATGGCCGATGCGGCTTTCGCCGGCGATGCCGGTCGCGATGTCGTCGAAGCGCACACGATAGAAGATGTCCTGTCCGAGGGGCAGATCGTTCAGCAGCAGCTTTGAGGTGAAGTCGGTATC
The DNA here is from genome assembly GCF_054056555.1 of Bradyrhizobium sp. LM2.9. Classification (NCBI taxonomy): domain Bacteria; kingdom Pseudomonadati; phylum Pseudomonadota; class Alphaproteobacteria; order Hyphomicrobiales; family Nitrobacteraceae; genus Bradyrhizobium; species Bradyrhizobium sp. LM2.9. Next base: position 409,885 of record NZ_JBSRYJ010000002.1, on the reverse strand, counting down.
CGGCAATGCATCGCTCGAAGCTGACGCAATAATGGTCTTGAAGCTCTCGACGGTCGAGCACTCCACCTGCATCCGCGCCGGCCGGTCGGCGCGCGCCCAGATCACGGCGGAGCCATCCGAGGCGTCGCCGGACTGGATGCCGCCTGCGATCTGCGGACGGTCGGCGGCGCGGCTGAGATGTGGCTTTGCGAGCGTGGCGGCGGCGAGGCTGGAGGTGGAGCGGACCAGGAATTGCCGCCGGGTCCAGGCGCGCGAGGCGCGGAGCGATGCCATTCAGGAAAACCTTCGTCGAATCGCGACCGAAGGTGCCTGCGTCGTTTGACTCCCGGCTTACGGTTTCTTGACCCCGGGCCTACGGTTTTGCGACGTACGGATGACGGCTCGGAACTGACCTTAGCGCTGCCAGTTGCAGATGCCGCCGGAGCGGCAGGGCCAGGTCTGGATGCGGGTATCCCTCGCCTGCGCGTCGAGCGGATTGCCGTGGCGATGCGCGAGCTTGGCGCGCGCCGCGCCGCGTGGCTGCACGGACTTGGCGCGCGCAACCTTGGATCGCGCTACTTTGGCGTGCGCGACCTTCGGCTCCGACACATGCACGCGTTCGGCCGCGACTTTCTTCGGCACGCCGAACGGCTCGGAGCGCGCCTGCGCCTCGTTGCCGCCGCGCGCCTCCAGCGCGAGCGGCGCGAATTGGGTTTCGGGCCCGAGCCGCTTCGGCGACAACACGGCCTTCGAAAGATCGAGGCCTAGATACTCACTCGGCTTGTACTCGTCAGCGCGCGCGATGCCGCCCCATGCGAGCACGAGGGCAACGGCAACTGCAAAATGAACGCTCTTCAGGACCACGGACGCCTCCTGAAATTGATTGTTAAGAGGTAATTTACCTCTATTTATTTAGGAGGCGTCGCGCGCAATTCCAGCGGTCAACTGCCGCCGTGGTTAAGAAATTGGCGGTGTCAGGCGACCCTTTGCGGTGCACCGGTCCCTTCAAGGAACCCCATCAGACGGTTGCGAATGATGGTTTCCGCCTCAGCCATGATCCTGTCGACGAGTTCCTTGCAGGTGGGGATGTCGTGGATGAGCCCTGCGACCATGCCGCAGCTCCAGGCGCCTGCATCCATCTTCCCGTCCAGCATGATCCTGGGATAGACGCCCGCGACCTGATCGTGGATGTCGTCGATCTTGAGCTTGTCGCCCTTCTCGCGTTCGATCTCGAGCAGGCGGTCGACATTGGCGTTCTTCAGCACGCGCTCGGTGTTGCGCAGGCTCCGCATGATCAGGCGGGTGTCGAGTTCGGTCGCCGCGACCAGCGCGTTCTTCACGTTCTGATGCACCGGCGCTTCCTTGGTGGCGATGAAGCGCGTGCCCATGTTCATGCCGGCCGCACCCAGCGACAGCGCCGCGACCAGGCTGCGTCCGTCGGCCATGCCGCCGGAAGCGACGAACGGGATCTTCAATTCCTCCGCCGCGCGCGGCAGCAGGATCATGTTGGGAATGTCGTCCTCGCCGGGATGGCCGCCGCACTCAAAACCGTCAACGCTGACGGCGTCGCAGCCGATGCGCTCCGCCTTCAGGGAGTGGCGCACCGAAGTGCATTTGTGGATGACCTTGATGCCGGCCGCCTTCAGCGCCGGCATGTAGGCTTCCGGGCTGCGGCCCGCGGTCTCCACGGATTTGACCCCGCCCTCGACGATCGCGGCGATATATTCAGGATAAGGCGGCGCGGCGAAGGCCGGCAGGAAGGTGAGGTTCACGCCGAACGGCTTGTCGGTCATGTCGCGGCAGCGCGCGATCTCTTTTGCCAGCAGCTCCGGCGTCTTCTGAGTGAGACCGGTGATGATGCCGAGCCCGCCCGCATTGGAGACGGCGGCCGCCAGCTCGGCAAAGCCGACGAAATGCATGCCGCCCTGGATGATGGGGTGCTCGATGCCGAACAGTTCGGTGATCGCGGTCTTCACTTAAATTACCTCCCGGACTTTTGCTTGGTGTTCGGACCAGTCTAGCCGGACTTTTGCGCCGCGGTCACCATTTCTCTCCGAACGACCGTTGGCTCAATGCCCCCGCGCAGGGGCGCCCAGCTTGATCGGGCGCAGCACTGCGGCGGTCGGGATCATCAGCAACGCGATGATCGCGAGCGTCCAGAACACATCGATGTAGGCCAGCAAATCGACCTGCTGCTGCAAGGTGCGGCCGACCCAGGCGACCGCCTGCGAGGCCGCATCGCTCGCGTTCGAGCCCTGGGCCTGGAAGAAGCGGGTCATCGTCTCGATGGTTTGCTGGTAGCCGAGATCGGATGGCGCGGCGTGCTCGATCAGGCGGCTCTGATGGAATTGCTGGCGTTGCGCCAGAATAGTCTGCGCCAGTGCGACACCCATGGAGCCACCGATGTTGCGGGCGACGTTGATCAGCGCTGAAGCCTGGTTGGTCTTGTCGGGCGGCACGCCGTCATAGGACGCGGTCGTGACCGGCAGGAACAGGAAAGGCAGACCGATGGCGAGGAAGATGCGCGACATCGCGGCATAGCCGTAGGTGATGTCGCCGGTGAGCCCGGTGAGATGCCACATCGAGAAGGCGACGATGGCAGCGCCGAACATGATGAGGTATTTCGGCTGCACGCTACTGACGAGACGGCCCACCACCGGCATCAGCACCAGGGTCGCGATTCCGCCCGGTGACAGCGCGAGACCGGCCAGCATGGCTGTGTAGTTCAGCTCGGTCTGGAGCAGTTGCGGCAGGAGTTGCGTCGTGGATATCAACACCGCGCCGGTGCCGAGCATGACCAGAAAGCAGGCGGCGAACTGGCGGCGGCCGAGCAGGCGGAGATCGACGATGGGATCCTCGCGTGTCAGCTCCCAGGGGATCAGCGCAAGCAGTGACACGGCCGAAAGCAAGGCGAAGAACACGATCATGTTCGAACCGAACCAGTCGCTGCGCTGGCCTTCGTCGAGCACGTATTCGAGCGAGCCGAGCCCGATCGCGACCAGCAGGAAGCCGACATAGTCGACCCGCAGCCCCTTGCTCAGCAGCTTCTCCCTCTCCTCCTCCGCGCCCGACGGCTCCTTGACCAGCGTGCCGACCAGGAACAGCGACAGCACCCCCATGGGGACGTTGATCAGGAACACCCAGTGCCAGGTGTAGGTGTCGGTGATCCAGCCGCCGAGCGTCGGTCCTATCACCGGCGCCACCACGACGGCGATGCCATAGATCGCAAAGGCCTGGCCCCGCTTGTGCGGCGGGAAGGAGTCGGCGAGGATCGCCTGCTCACTGGTCGCCATGCCGCCGCCACCAAGGCCCTGAAGGATGCGGAACAGCACCAGCGCCTGCAAATTCCATGCAAAGCCACACAAAAGCGAAGAGACCGTGAAGGTCGCAACGCAGATCATGTAGAAGCGTTTGCGGCCGATCACGGTCGACAGCCAGCCCGAGATCGACAGCACGATGGCGTTGGCGACGAGATAGCTGGTGATGACGTAGGTGCTCTCGTCGATACCGACCGCGAGGCTGCCCGCGATGTGTCGCAGCGCGACATTGGCGATGGTGGTGTCGAGCACCTCCATGAAGGTCGCGATCGAGACGACGAAGGCGATGAGATAAGGATTATGACCGCCCGCCGCCGAGCGCTCCGGCGACCAACCTGCAGCGGACGCGCCTCCCGGCGCTGTGTCCGTCATCGCACCCTGGTCCACGGCACGACCGACATGCCGGGGCCAACGGGCAAATCGGCCGGCCAGCTGTCGACCACGATCTTCACCGGCACGCGCTGCACCACCTTGACGTAATTGCCGGTGGCGTTCTCCGCCGGCAGCAGGCTGAACGCGGTGCCGGAGCCCGGCTGCACGGACTCGACATGGCCGGTCAGCTTACGGCCGGGATAGGCGTCGATGCCGATCTCGACCGGCTGGCCCGGCCGCATGTCGTTGAGCTGCGTCTCCCTGTAGTTGGCGACGATCCAGACCTCGTCGGGCACGAACATCATCAGGCTTTGTCCCGCAGTGACGAAAGTACCCTTGGCACCACTGAGCTTGACGACGCGGCCAGACTGCGCCGCAACGACGCTGGTATATTGCAGGTTCAACTTGGCCTGATCGAGCTGCGCCTGCGACTGCGCGAGCTGCGCGCGGGCGCCCTCGAGCTGCGCTTGCAGTGTGTTGATGCCGACTTGCGCGGCGGTCACCGCGGTCTTCGCACGTTCAGTGTTGGCCTGCTGCGCCTGAAGATCGGAGCGGGTCTGTTGCTGGCGCTGCACGGTGCCGGCGCCCTTCTCGACGAGATCTTCCGCGCGCTTGAACTCCTCCTGCGAGAACTGGAGCTGCGCCTGCGCTTGTTCGAGCTGCGCCTGGGCCTGCTTGATCTGTTCCTGTTGCGAAACGATCTGGGCCTCGACGTTGGCGATGTTCGCCGTTGAGACCGCAACTTGAGCCGCGGCCTGGTCTATGGCGATGCGATAGTCGCGCTCGTCGATCTTGGCAAGGAGATCGCCGGCGTTGACATGCTGGTTGTCCGTGACCGGAATATCGGTCACATAGCCGCCGACCTTCGCGGCGACCGAAAAGCTGCGCGCGGCGACGAAGGCATCGTCGGTGGATTCATAGTGACGCACCTGGAGCCAGTAGAGCAGGCCAGCGATCAGGGCCGCGAGCAACACAATGGCACCGACGGTGGCGAGCAGCCAATGCTCACGCATCCGATCTCGCAGCGATGGCGTCTTCGCCGGCTTCTGATCTTTGGCGTCGCGGGCCTGATCAGGAGATGTCTCCGGAGCTTCCTTCGCCCTCTGCGGCTGCTCCGCGGACGGCCCATGCTCCCGGGTTTGAGCATCCACGGTGAACACCTCTGTCGGTACTAAGCCGCCTCAGTCCGGCTCGCACCGGAGGCCTAACCGCAGTGCGAAGGCATGGTTCCGGCCTGCGCAAGCGACGGTGTCATACGTCAATGTGACTGCTCAAAGAACAAGCACGGCATCGTGCACGCCGCGCTTGCTGCGAATTCATTATTAACACCTTGCTCAGTGCGTATTGGTCTCATGCCATTTTTCGAGATCGGGTTTCACCTCGCCCGATCCCTGCTCCTTTTCCGGATTGCCTTTCCAGGGCTTGTCCGTTTGCTTGTGCGAACCCCAGTCGCTCTGCTGCCGGGGATCGTCGTTCGGCCGTTCCTTGCTCATCGAACTCCCTTTCCGTGAATCCCTAAGCGAAGGGGACGCCATAGTAGGAGTTGATACCGCGAACTGCGGCGTCATCACCCCAGTTCCAATCACTCCGTTCGCCGTATTTCGGCGCGCCTTCCAGCTCCTTGGTGGTAATGCCGGTGACGTAGCCGCCAAGCTCCGTGTCGTATTTCAGCGACTGCCACGGCAGCGGATAGTGGTCGTTGCCGAGGCCCAGGAAACCGCCGAAGCCGAGCACGGCGTAGGACACCTTGCCGCTGACCTTGTCGATCATCACGCGTTCGATCGAGCCGATCTTGTTGCGATCGGCGCCATAGACCGATGTTCCCTCAACCTTGTCGCTGCCGATCAAACGGCCCACCTCGTTTTGGTGCAGTTCGCCTTGATTCAACATCTCAATTCTCCACTCAGCCAGTATCGAGACAACCCGAATGAGTGAGCGATCGTTCCAGCTTGTTCCGCGTGAGTTGAGGAACATCGTCTGAAACAGGCGGTTCTCTCGACTTCAAGTCCCCGAATCAAAGTTCCTGGAGCGAAGAGCCGCCCACGATGTCCCAGACCGTCTCCGACTTCATCGTTCAGCGTCTGCATCAATGGGGAGTGCGCCACCTCTTTGGCTATCCCGGCGACGGAATCAACGGCGTGTTCGGTGCCCTTCAGCGTGCTGAGGGCAAGATCGGCTTTGTCCAAGCCCGGCATGAGGAGATGGCCGCCTTCATGGCGACCGCGTATGCGAAGTTCTCCGACCAGCTCGGCGTCTGCATCGCAACTTCGGGCCCCGGCGCCTCGCATTTGATTACCGGTCTCTACGATGCCCTGCTCGATCACCAGCCGGTGCTTGCGATCGTCGGTCAGCAGGCACGCAATGCGCTGGGTGGACATTATCAGCAGGAACTTGATCTCGTCTCGATGTTCAAGGATGTGGCTGGCGCCTACGTCATGCAGGCATCCTCGCCGGCGCAGATTCGGCATCTGATTGATCGATCGATCCGGATCGCGCTGGCCCGGCGGACGCCAACCGTGATCATCTTGCCCAACGATATCCAGGAGGAGCCGTACGAGGATCCGCCGCGCGCTCACGGCACCCTGCATTCTGGCATCGGCTATAACGCTCCAAGCATCAAGCCTCGTGACGCTGATCTCGACCGTGCCGCCGAAGTGCTCAACGCCGGCAAGAAGGTCGCGATGCTCGTCGGCGCCGGCGCGCTGCATGCCACCGAGGAGGTGATCGCGGTCGCCGACCGGCTGTCGGCCGGCTGTGCCAAAGCGCTGCTCGGCAAGGCTGTGCTGCCCGACGACCTGACCTGGGTCACCGGCTCGATCGGCCTGCTCGGCACCGAGCCCAGCTACAACATGATGATGGAATGCGACACGCTGCTGATGGTCGGCTCCGCCTTTCCCTATGCCGAATTCCTGCCGAAGGAAGGCGCGGCGCGCGGCGTGCAGATCGACATCGACGCCAGCATGATGTCGATTCGCTTTCCCATGGAGGTCGGTCTCATCGGCGACGCCGCCGAGACGCTGCGCGCACTGCTGCCGCGACTGAAACCCAAGAGCGACGGCGCCTGGCGCCAGGGTATCGAAGCCGACGTCGCGAAATGGTGGAAGACGCTGGATGACCGCGCACATCAGCCAGCAGCACCGGTCAATCCGCAGCTCGTCGCCTGGGAATTGTCGCCGCGCCTGCCGGACCGGGCCATCATCACCAGTGATTCCGGCTCCTGCGCCAACTGGTTCGCGCGCGACCTGAAGATGCGCCGCGGCATGACGGCCTCGCTCTCCGGCGGCCTCGCCTCCATGGGTGCCGCGGTGCCCTATGCGCTCGCCGCGAAATACGCCCATCCCGACCGCCCCGTGATTGCACTCGTCGGCGACGGCGCGATGCAGATGAACAACATGGCCGAGCTGATCACCGCCGCGAAATATTGGCGCGACTGGAAGGATCCGCGCTTCATCGTCTGTGTGTTTAATAACGAAGATCTCAACCAGGTGACCTGGGAGCAGCGCATCATCAACGGCGATCCAAAATTCGAGGCATCGCAGCGCATCCCAAACGTGTCCTATTCGCGCTTTGCCGAGTTGATCGGCCTCTCCGGCATCTACGTCGACAGCCCGCAGCTGCTGGGCTCGGCCTGGGAGCAGGCGCTGGCGAGCGAGATGCCGGTGGTGCTGGAGGTGAAGACCGACCCCGAAGTGCCGCCGCTGCCGCCGCACGTCACCTTGCAGCAGGCGAAGAATTTCTCGCTCGCTCTGATGAAGGGCGATCCCAACGAGAGCGGAGTGATCAAGGGGGCGGCGCGGCAGATATTGGAAAAGATCCTGCCTGGAAAGGAATGAGGTGAAGCATGAGCGATTTCCGCGATATCCAGCACGGCGTCAACGATCCCGTCGACGGCCTCGACGTGAAGCGGCAGATCAACGACAACCGGACGCCGCATGAACGGGCACAACGCCATGCAGACGTACGTGCCGAGGCCACCGCCACGCCGACCGAGCCGTTTCTGCCCGAACGGCTTCGGCGCAAGCCGACCGATCCCATCAATCCGCGCACCGGGCGGCATCCCACGGATTAGCCGTTAGGAACCTCGGCCCCTGCGGCGTGTTGGTCGGCGCCACGTCGCGCGGCGAGAGGCTGCGCGCTCAATCGGAGGGACCGGACCATGAAACGTACTGTCATCGCCTTTGCTTGCGTGCTTCTCGCAGGCCCCGCGCTCGCCCAGTCGCTCGGTGAGAAGACCGGCGTCAATTCGGCGCTCGGCGTCCCGCCTGCTACCGCCGACTTCGTCAAGGAGGTCGCCATCAGCGACATGTTCGAGATCGAATCGAGCAAGCTCGCCGAGCAGAAGGGCAACGCGCAGGAGAAGAGTTTTGCGCAACAGATGGTGACCGACCACACCAAAACCAGCGGTGAACTGAAGGGCCTCGTCAGCGGCGGCAAGGTGCAGGCAACCCTGCCGACGGCGCTCGACAGCTCGCACCAGAGCAAGCTCGACAAGCTCAAGAGCGCGAATGGCAAGGACTTCAGCTCGGATTACAATTCGTACCAGGTCAGCGCCCATGAGGACGCGGTCTCGCTGTTCGAGCGTTACGCCAAAGGCGGGGACAATTCCGACCTGAAGGATTGGGCCGGCAAGACGCTGCCGGCGCTCAAGCACCACCTCGACATGGCCAAGGAGCTCGGCAAGGCACCGAGCGTCGGCCAGTCCAAGTAACGAGTTTCCGAGGACGCCGGCTTGCATATGCCACGAGGCAGAGCTCAGGAACCTTCTTTGTCTCCGGGCTTTGCAAGACCGTCATGGAGACATCACGCTTGCAGACCGATGGCCTTAGTCAACGTCAAACCTAACCGGATCGACGTCGCGATCGCGAACGAGATCGCTGATCACACCAATTCAGGCGTCGAGCACACCGCGCAGACATTAACCTGGGCCGCCGACGAGCACGTGCTGCTCGCGCTGGCCGCAGCGGGGTGGCTCTATGCTCATATTTGGCAGCCGCAACAGCGGCCCGTGGCAAATCACGTTCTGGCTGTGTCGCTAGCGACGGCCGTTCTGCCTCATGTCCTGAAATCCGTGTTCGATCAGATCAGGCCTGACCGGCTGACCATACGCGGACACCGACATGGAGTACCCGTCTCAGGACAGGCGCGCGACGCCTTCCCGTCCGGTCACGCGGTCCATATGGGCGCACTTGCCTCGGCGGCGGGCTTGCTGCCCGAAGCGCCGCGTCGATTGGTGCGCACGGTTGCGGTCGCGCTTTCGCTGACACGAATCGCGGTGCTCGCGCATTGGGCAAGCGACGTGGTCGCAGGATTTGCGCTTGGCGCGGCCGTAGAGAGACTCTTGCGGCCATGGACACTGACGCGATCGTTCCGCGAGCAGGTCAATCGGCGGGAACGGCCGTGACCGAATATGTCCTGCGATTCGTTGCCGGTGGCGTCATCGTCTCCGCCTTTGCGATCTTCGGCGATATGCTCAAACCCAAAAGCTTTGCGGGGCTGCTCGGCGCAGCACCGTCAGTCGCACTGGCGACGCTCGGCATCGCCGTCGTCCAGCACGGCCCGCAATATGCTGCGGCCGAAAGCTGGACGATGATCTATGGCGCGGTCGCGCTTGGTTGCTACAGCGTTGTCGTCTGCCATCTGCTGATCGGATACCGTGTGTCCGCGCTGCCCGCGACCGTCTTCGCTATTGTCGTGTGGCTTGCGGTCGCCTTCGGCCTGCTCGCCGGCTTCGGAGGTGCGGCCTGATGCCGGTCAAGCTGTCACTCTCCGCGCTAAAGCAGACACGCTGGTACGAGTACTGCATTCGTTTCCTGCTCGGTGGCCTGGCCACCGTGCTCACGGGGATACTGGGAGCGCGCTTCGGTGTGTCAGTCGGCGGACTATTCCTTGCGCTTCCCGCCATCTTCTGCGCGAGCGCCACGCTGGTCGAAAGCCATGAGCGCCGCACCAAGGAGAAGGCCGGCCTCAGCGGCACGCGCCGCGGGCAAGCGGCCGCCGCGCTCGACGCGGCTGGCGCCGCCTGGGGAAGCATCGGTCTCCTGGCATTCGCCGCCATCTTTCATTTCACCGTGGCCGCGAGCGTTCCGGGCGCTTTCACTGCCGCGTTGATCGTCTGGGCCGTCGTTTCGGTATTGGCCTGGTGGCTCAGGCGCAAGCTTCGCATCGTCTCCCGGAAGCCGCACCGATCAGCCCATTCGCGATCGGCAAAGAGCTCTCCCCTCGCGAAGCGTTAGCTCGCTTTCGCTTGCGTCGAAGGCTGCAATCTCGGCGGTTGAAGGCCCGGGCTGTTGGCCCAGCGCCTGCTCGATGACCATCTGGTGGCTCGGATTTTGTGGAACCCTCGTGGAATGAGTTTGTTGAGTGGATTACTCAACATACTCATTTTGGGTGATTGACCATGAACGACCTTCGCGCCGAGCGGCTCCAGGTCATGCTGTCACCAGAAGAACTGGCCGCGGTGGACGACTTCCGGTTCAAACATCGCATGCCGACGCGAGCCGCGGCGGTGCGCGAGCTCCTCAAGCTCGGACTGGCCGCCGCCGGGGTCGATGCAGGGGCTAATGTCAAATCGAGCAGGTTCGGGGTTTTCGGGCGCGGCCCGGACGGCCACACGCACCCGCATCCGCAGCGCGAGTCGGAAGATTAGCCCGGCCTGATGCTCAAGCAAACGGCCCCGGCACGGGGGTGCCAGGGCCGTCCTTGGAGATTGCTTCCGGATCACCGGGGGCATGACAACCGGAAGCAATCCCTCGACTCTTCGCGCAGGGATTCGTTCCTCGTGGAATTAGCCGCTCGGCGCGTCGCCGGAATCATCCGGCACCATGCCGGAGCCGGGTGTCTTGCTGTTGTCGTTCAACTTGGGATCGCGCGTGGCCTCGCGAGAGGGCGAGCCCTCTCGCTTCGACTTGTGCACCGTTTGCGCGCGCTGCTTGTCCCGCGGCTGCTGTTCACCGCGCTGATCTCTGATCATGCCTTGGTCGGAATGGGCCATGATATGCTCTCGCCTCTCTCGTGTCGTCTCGAAGCGCTTACGCGCCTGAGCCTCGAAGGTTCCGAGAGCAAGAGAGGCTGCGGCTAGCTGTGGGCCGCGTGGACTGCGGCCGATGCATTTTCATGATGCACCTGCCGCATCGTCGTCACCGTCGCAAATGCGACCGAGACGCCAAAGGCGAAAATGAGAGAAAGAAGAGCCAGACGTGGGCGTGTAGCCATCGCAAACCTCCTTCTGGAATTAAATTCCTGGAATCAAAAAATAACGCGATCGACTGCTCCCGAATAATGAATTGGTGGCTTGCGTTCCGTGAGCCGTCTCACACGCAGATTCACGGAAACGAGAGCGTCACGCCTCCTGCCTTTGACGGCTGCGGGCCGCAACGGGCGGCACCTCGCCGTCGAGCCAGTCCTGCTCGTTCGCGAGTGCCGTCCACGCCTCCGCCATGCGCAAGAAGCGGTTGTGAGCCGGCTGTCCTTGGGACCGTTCAGCGAGCTGAAGGCAGTTGTCGGCGTTGTCTCTGAAAGTGTCGGATCGTTTCATGAAGGTAAAATTGGGGACGGAACCTGGGCGCTGCAACAGCCCTTACGAGATCGTAACATTTGCGGAACTTTGGTCACCATCCGCTATTGGCATACATGCGGATTCTTGTCGCGATAGTCCTCGCCTCCATCAGCACTGCAGCGCTTGCCGATAGCACCGCCGAGCACAGTCCGGCCGGCCGCGCGCCGACCGCAACCGAGGTCATCAGCGACCTCTACACGTTCAGCCGCTTCCAGCAGGGTCTGCTGGAGAGCACCGACCTGAAGGGCAATGCCGAGGTCAAGAACCTCGCCGCTCTGCGTGCCGAAGAAGCAGCCCAGCGCGACAAGGCCCTGAAGCCGATCCAGGAGGCGATCGGCACTGAACCGCGCGTCGCCAAGACGACCCCGGCGGGCGCGAGCCTGGTCGAGCCCGAAACCTCGGACGGGCCAACTTTCGTCAAAAGCTTCTATGCCGCGCAGATTCCCGAATATGAATCGGTGATCGACCTGCTGGAACGCTATCTCAAGGCACCCGATGATGCCGCGCTTGCGGCGTTCGCGCGCGAGCAGCTCCCGATGTTGCGCTCGCAGGTCAAGGACGCCGAGCGCACCATGGCGGACAAATAGCCCCTTTACTTGTCGTTCGGATGATGTTGCTGGCTCTCCGGCCGCACCGTACGGTCGCTCTCCGGCATTCTATCCCGGCCGGCATCCCCATTGTCATCCTTGCCGCCCGAGCTCGAGGTGCCGCTACCGCTGGGGTTCGACCGGGTCGACGTGCCCGTGGTCGGCGTATCCGCCCGTGGCGTGGCGGAGCTTGCGGCGGGATCGCCGGTCACGGCGCCGCGACCGCTGGGCGCACCGCTCTGCGCCAAAGCCGATCCGGCAAACACCATCACAGTCACGACGACGGCAAATCCGGCTTTCATATGCGCTCTCCCTGCATTTGCGGGCTAACGGGAGGGCCGCCACTCCGTTCCTGAAGCCAACTGCCCCTTGCAATGGCGCGTTGAAGTGGGGACCTTCGGCCCGAAAATCTCGGAACCCGATGGAACCATTTCGGTCCGTCGCGATTGTTTTCATTGGGCTGAGCAAAGCAGGTTCCATTTCCTGGTGCCGTACGTTGGCGCTTGATTTCGAATTGGGCTGAAGCTCTATCTTGATCAATCGCGTCTTGCCTGGGATTCGGCCGGCGCCTGCGGGGGAATGAGTATGAGCGACGTCGAAACCGGAACTGCATCACGCTCCGGTCGTCGCGGCCCAAAGCCAAAGAACAACGGTATGTCGGAGCCGGATTCCCGGGCAGAATTGCTGCTTGCCCTCCAGGCCATGCGCAACGGCGATTTCTCGGTGCGCATGAGCGGCGACTATCTCGGCATTGACGGCAAGCTCGCCGACACTTTCAACGAAATCATCGCCGCCAATCAGCGCATGGCGCAGCAGCTCGAGCTGGTCGGCCAAGTGGTGGGCCGCGAGGGCAAGACGCGGCAGCGCGTGAAGTTCGGCCTCGCCTCCGGCTCCTGGGCCGATATGGAAGGCTCGGTCAACACATTGATCGACGATTTGTTGTGGCCAACTCGCGAGGTGACGCGCGCGGTCGCAGCCGTGGCGCAAGGCGACCTGATCCAGACCGTCAAGCTCGACGTCGACGGCCGTCCGCTCCGCGGAGAATTCCTGCAGTCCGCGACCATCGTCAACACCATGATCAAGCAGCTCGGCGTGTTCACCTCCGAGGTGACGCGCGTCGCGCGTGAGGTCGGCACCGAGGGCAAGCTCGGCGGCCAGGCCCAGGTGCCGGAAATGACTGGCGTCTGGAAGGATTTGACCGAGAGCGTCAACTCGATGGCGAACAACCTGACCAACCAGGTTCGCAACATTGCCGAGGTGACGATCGCTGTGGCCAACGGCGACTTGTCGAAGAAGATCACGGTGGACGTCCGCGGCGAGATCCTTCAGCTCAAGGAAGCCATCAACACGATGGTGGACCAGCTCCGCTCCTTCGCTTCCGAAGTGACGCGCGTGGCGCGCGAGGTCGGCACCGACGGCAAGCTCGGCGGCCAGGCCATCGTGCCCGGCGTCGCCGGTACCTGGAAGGACCTGACCGATTCCGTGAACGCGATGTGCGGCAACCTCACCGCCCAGGTGCGCAACATCGCCAACGTCACCACCGCCGTTGCGCGCGGCGACTTGTCGCGCAAGATCACGGTGGACGTGCGCGGCGAGATCCTGGAGCTGAAGGACACCATCAACACCATGGTGGACCAGCTCAACTCCTTCGCCTCCGAAGTGACGCGCGTGGCGCGCGAGGTCGGCACCGAGGGCAAGCTCGGCGGCCAGGCCCAGGTGCCTGGTGTCGCCGGCACCTGGAAGGACCTCACCGACAACGTCAACTTCATGGCGTCGAACCTGACGGCCCAGGTCCGCAACATCGCCGACGTCGCGACCGCCATCGCGGGCGGCGACCTCTCGAAGAAGATCACGGTGAACGTGTCGGGCGAGATCCTTCAGCTGAAGGAAACGCTGAACACCTGCGTGGACCAGCTCAACGCCTTCGCCGGCGAAGTGACGCGTGTGGCGCGCGAGGTCGGCACCGAAGGCCGCCTCGGCGGCCAGGCCAACGTGCTCGGCGTCGCCGGCACCTGGAAGGATCTCACCGAGAGCGTCAACTCGATGGCGTCGAACCTGACCGCGCAGGTCCGCAACATCGCCGAGGTGACGACGGCGGTTGCCGGCGGCGACTTGTCGAAGAAGATCACCGTGGACGTGCGCGGCGAAATCCTGGAGCTGAAGGACACCATCAACACCATGGTGGACCAGCTCAACGCCTTTGCCGGTGAAGTGACGCGCGTCGCGCGCGAAGTCGGCACCGAAGGCAAACTCGGCGGCCAGGCCCAGGTGCGCGGCGTCGCCGGCACCTGGAAGGACCTCACCGACAGCGTCAACTCGATGGCGTCGAACCTGACCGGGCAGGTCCGCAACATCGCCGAAGTCGCGACCGCGGTGGCCAAGGGCGATTTGTCGAAGAAGATCACCGTCAACGTGTCCGGCGAAATCCTTCAGTTGAAGGAAACGCTCAACACCATGGTGGACCAGCTCAACGCCTTCGCCGGCGAAGTCACGCGCGTTGCGCGCGAAGTCGGCACCGAAGGCAAGCTCGGTGGACAAGCCGAAGTGCCCGGCGTCGCCGGCACCTGGAAGGACCTCACCGACAGCGTCAACTCGATGGCTGGCAACCTCACCGCCCAGGTCCGTAACATCGCCGAAGTGGCGACCGCGATCGCCGGCGGCGACTTGTCCCGCAAGATCACGGTGGACGTGCGCGGCGAGATCCTTCAGCTCAAGGACACCTTGAACACGATGGTCGACCAGCTCAACCGCTTCGCGGGCGAGGTGACGCGCGTGGCGCGCGAGGTCGGCACCGAAGGGCGCCTCGGCGGCCAGGCCAACGTGCCCGGCGTCGCCGGCACCTGGAAGGATCTCACCGACAGCGTCAACTCGATGGCGGGCAACCTCACCGCCCAGGTCCGCAACATCGCCGAGGTCACCACCGCCGTGGCGCGCGGCGACCTCTCGCGCAAGATCACCGTCGACGTGCGCGGCGAAATCCTGGAGCTGAAGAACACCATCAACACCATGGTGGACCAGCTCAACGCCTTTGCCGGCGAAGTCACGCGCGTCGCGCGCGAGGTCGGCACCGAAGGCAAGCTCGGCGGCCAGGCCGAGGTGCCCGGGGTTGCCGGCACCTGGAAGGACCTCACCGACAACGTCAACTTCATGGCCTCGAACCTGACGGCCCAGGTCCGCAACATCGCCGAGGTCGCAACCGCGATCGCGGGCGGCGACCTCTCGAAAAAGATCACGGTGGACGTGCGCGGCGAGATCTTGCTGCTCAAGGACACCTTGAACACCATGGTCGAGCAGCTCCGCTCCTTCGCGGCCGAAGTGACGCGCGTCGCGCGCGAGGTCGGCACCGAAGGCCGGCTCGGCGGCCAGGCCGTGGTCCCCGGCGTCGGCGGCACCTGGAAGGACCTCACCGACAACGTCAACCTTTTGGCCGCGAACCTCACCACGCAGGTCCGCAATATCGCCGAGGTCACCACTGCGGTGGCGCGCGGCGACTTGTCGCGCAAGATCACCGTGGACGTGAAGGGCGAAATCCTCGAGCTGAAAAACACCATCAACACCATGGTGGACCAGCTCAATGCCTTCGCCGGCGAAGTGACCCGCGTCGCGCGCGAGGTCGGCACCGAAGGCGAACTCGGCGGCCAGGCCCAGGTGCCCGGCGTCGCCGGCACCTGGAAGGATCTCACCGACACCGTCAACTTCATGGCGGCGAACCTGACCGAGCAGGTCCGCGGCATCGTCAAGGTGGTGACCGCGGTCGCCAACGGCGACCTCAAGCAGAACCTGACGGTGAAGTCGAAGGGCGAGGTCGCGGCGCTCGCCGACACGATCAACAACATGACCGAGACGCTCGCGACCTTCGCCGACCAGGTGACGTCAGTGGCGCGCGAGGTCGGCGTCGAGGGACGGCTGGGCGGTCAGGCCGACGTGCCCGGCGCCGCCGGCACCTGGAAGGATCTCACCGGTAACGTCAACCTCCTGGCGGCCAACCTCACCTCTCAGGTGCGCGCGATCGCGGAGGTCGCAACCGCGGTGACCAAGGGCGACCTGACACGGTCGATCCAGGTCGACGCCCGCGGAGAGGTCTCGGAGCTCAAAGACAACATCAACACGATGATCACGAACCTCCGTCTGACGACGGACGTGAACACCGAGCAGGACTGGTTGAAGACCAATCTTGCGAAATTCACCAACATGCTCCAGGGCCAGCGCGACCTCACCACCGTCGGCCGGCTGCTGCTCACCGAATTGTCGCCGCTGGTGAACGCGCATACCGGCGTGATCTATCAGGTCGAAAACGAGGATAGTCCGCAGCTTCTGCTGCTCGCTTCCTATGCCGGCGACGGCATCTATCCGTATCAGCGCGTGCTGCCGCTCGGCGACGGCCTGATCGGCCAATGCGCGATCGACAAGCGTCCGCGCGTGATCGCGGACATTCCGGCCGACGTGGTGCCGATCAATTCGGCACTGCTCCGGGTCGCGCCGAAGAACCTCGTGGTGCTGCCGGTGCTGTTCGAAGGCCAGGTCAAGGCGGTGATCGAGCTGGCCTCGCTCACCTCGTTCACGACCTCGCAGATGACGTTCCTGGAGCAGCTCACCGACTCGATCGGCATCGTGCTCAACTCGATCGAAGCGACGATGCAGACCGAAGGTTTGCTCAAGCAGTCGCAACAGCTCGCCGGCGAACTCCAGACCCAGCAGCGCGAGTTGCAGCAGACCAACGACCAGCTCGAACAGAAGGCGCAGCAGCTCGCCGAGCGCAACGTCGAGGTCGAGCGCAAGAATCAGGAGATCGAGCAGGCCCGCCGCGCACTGGAGGAAAAGGCGACCGAGCTGGCACTCACCTCGAAGTACAAGTCCGAATTCCTCGCCAATATGAGTCACGAGCTGCGCACGCCGCTGAACTCGATCCTGATCCTCGGACAGCAGCTCACCGACAATCCGGACGGCAATCTCACCGGCAAGCAAGTCGAATTCGCCCGTACCATCCACGGCGCCGGCACCGACCTGCTCAATCTCATCAGCGACATTCTCGATCTCTCCAAGATCGAGTCCGGCACCGTGACGGTCGACGCCGAGGAAATTTTGACCGCGAACCTGCTCGATACCGTCGGGCGGCCGTTCCGTCACGAGGCGGAAAACCGCAACCTTTCGTTCAAGATCGACCTCGATCCGAATCTCGCGCGCAGCCTCGTCACCGACTCCAAGCGCCTGCAGCAGGTTTTGAAGAACCTGCTCTCCAACGCCTTCAAGTTCACCGCCGAGGGCGAAGTGCGCCTGAAGGTCGCCGCCGCGGTCGGCGGCTGGGGGACGGATCATCCCGTGCTGAACTCGGCGCCGGCCGTGATCGCATTCGAAGTGTCCGACACCGGCATCGGCATTCCCCTGGAGAAGCAGAAGCTGATCTTCGAGGCGTTCCAGCAAGCGGATGCGGGCACCAGCCGCAAATATGGCGGCACCGGCCTCGGCCTTGCGATCAGCCGCGAGCTCGCAAGCCTGCTCGGCGGCGAGATCCACCTGCGCAGCTTGCCGGGCAAGGGGTCGTGCTTCACGCTATACCTGCCGCTGAAATATTCCGGTCCGACGCTCGCACCGCGCCCTGCGCCCCAGCAACACAGCCAGCCGCCGGCGCTGCAGCCCGCCACGCCCGAACAGCAGCGCGTCATCGAGCAGCTCGCCGACGACCGGCTCAACCTCGAACCCGGCGACAGCATCCTGCTGATCGTCGAGGACGATCCGCATTATGCGCGTATTCTGATTGACCTTGCCCGGGACAAGGGTTTCAAGGTGCTGGTCGCCGCACGCGGCGCGGAGGCGCTGGAGCTTGCAAAGCAGTACCAGCCGCGCGCCGTCTCGCTCGACGTGTTCCTGCCTGATATGCTCGGCTGGACAGTGCTAAGCCAGCTCAAGCACAATCCGCTGACCCGCCACATCCCCGTGCAGGTCATCACGCTCGACGAGGACCGCCAGCATGCGCTGGCGCGCGGCGCCTTCTCCTTCGTCAACAAGCCGACGACGACCGAGGGCGTCTCGGCCGCGCTGACGCAGATCAAGGAATATGCGCGGCCGCGGCGCAAGCGGCTGCTGATCGTCGAGGACAACGAAGCCGAGCAGCTCTCGATCCGGGAGCTCCTGCATCACGACGATATCGAGATCGTGACGGCCGGCACCGGCGCCGACGCGCTCTCGATGCTGCGTGAGTCCCCCTGCGATTGCGTCGTGCTCGACCTGCGGCTGCCCGACATGAGCGGCTTCGAGGTGCTGGACCAGATCCGCAACGACGAGGCGCTGTCGAACGTCCCGGTCGTCGTCTTCACCGGCCGCGAGCTGTCCGCCGAGGAAGATGCGGAACTCCACACCATGGCGCGCAGCATCGTGGTCAAGGGCGTGGAATCACCGGAGCGCCTGCTCGACGAGACCGCGCTGTTCCTGCACCGCGTGATCACGGAATTGCCGGTCGAGAAACAGCGCATGCTCGAGAAGCTGAACAGTTCCGACGACGACCTGATCGGCAAGACCGCCCTCCTCGTCGACGACGACGCCCGCAACATTTTCGCGCTGTCGAGCGTGCTGGAACGGCGCGGCATGAAGGTGCTGACGGCGACCACCGGCAAGGAGGCGGTGACGCTGGTCGAATCCAATCCGGAGATCGCCATCGTGCTGATGGACATCATGATGCCGCAGATGGATGGCTATCAGACCATCGGCGTTATTCGTGAAGATCCGGCCTTCGCCCGTGTTCCGATCATCGCGTTGACGGCCAAGGCCATGAAGGGCGACCGCGAGAAATGCCTCGAAGCCGGCGCGTCCGACTACCTGGCCAAACCCGTCAACACCGATCAATTGCTGCTTGCAATCCGCATGTGGCTGCACCGCTGAGTTGGATGCCCGTATGGACCACCAAAAGGTCAACATCCTCCTCGTCGACGACCAGCCGGCCAAGCTGCTCGCCTATGAGGTGATCCTGAAGGATCTGGGCGAGAATCTCGTGATCGCCTCGTCGGGTCGGGAGGCTCTGGAGGTGCTGCTCAAGACCGAGATCGCGGTGATCCTGGTCGACGTCTGCATGCCCGAACTCGACGGCTTCGAACTTGCCGCGATGATCCGCGAGCATCCGCGCTTCCAGAAGACCGCGATGATCTTCATCTCGGCCATTCAAGTCAGCGACATCGACCGCCTGCGCGGCTACGAGATGGGCGCGGTCGACTACGTCCCGGTGCCGGTCGTGCCGGAGGTGCTGCGCGCCAAGGTCAAGGTGTTTGCCGAACTCTACCGCAAGACGCGCGAGCTCGAACGGCTGAACCAGGATCTCGAGGACCGCGTGCGTGCACGTACCGCCGAGCTTGAGAATTCTACCGCAAAGCTGCGCGAGAGCGAAGAGCGGCGCAGCATGGCGATCGCCGCCGGCAAGATGGGCTCCTGGGACTGGGACTGGATTACCGGCGACTGGATCTGGGACGAGGGGCAGTATCGCATCTTTGGCGTTGGCCCGGAGAGCTTCGAGGTGAACCCGGCCAACGTTCAGGCGCTGTTGCATCCTGATGAGGTCGATCAGTTGCGCAAGGCGATCGGCGAATTCAACAAGGGCACGCGCGCCTATGAAACGGAGTTCCGCATCGTGCGGCCTGACGGCGATGTGCGCTGGTGTGTCGGCACGGCCGCCGCCACGGCCGACGATAGCGGTCGGGTTCTGCGCGTCAGCGGCGTGACGGTGGACATCACTGAACGCAAGCGCGCCGAGGAGCGGCAGAACCTCCTGGCGCGGGAAGTCGATCATCGCGCCAAGAACGCGCTGGCACTGGCGCAATCGATCGTGCGCCTCACCCGCGCGGACGAGGTCAAGGCCTATGTCAACGCCGTCGAGGGGCGGATTAATGCACTGGCGCGCGTGCATACGATCCTGTCGCTGTCGAGTTGGCAGGGCGCCGAACTCTCGAAGCTAATCGACGAGGAGCTTGCGCCCTATTCCCTCGGCGGCCAGATCAAATTGGCAGGCTCCGAAGTTCAGTTGCTGCCGGCGACCGCCCAGACGCTGGCACTGGCGCTGCATGAGCTTTTCACCAACTCGGCAAAGTATGGCGCGCTCTCGACGCGGTCGGGACGGCTCGCGATCGGCTGGCAGGCCGAGGACGAGCTGCTCACGCTGACCTGGGAGGAGACCGGCGGCCCGCTTGTCAGGCCCCCGAAGTCCCGCGGCTTCGGCACGCGGAGCCTGCTTGCGAGCGTCGAGTCCCAGCTCGGTGGACAAGCGCATTTCGATTGGCGCGCCGAGGGCCTGCTGTGCCGCCTGGAGGTGCCGTTGATTCGCAAGACTGCCGCGACAACGACACCAGGCAAATTCGAAGACGCCAGCTCCGCCGAATTGCAGCGCGCATCCGGCTAGCCGGAGGACGCATTCGTCATGCGCTGCGCCGGACGCGGTTCGCGCGCGACGCGTCCTTCGAGCCAGGCTTCCGTTCGGGCGAGCTCGCGCAGCGCTTTTGCATAGCGGCGAGCAGCACTTCGCTCCGCGCCGCGGGGCAGCTTGCGCGCTTTGCCCAGGATGTCCGCGGCGGCGTTGCGATAGGCCAGCGAGCGGTAAAGAAAGACCACCTTATCCATATCGAATGTTCCCGTGGTGTGACGTGTTCATCCTCGCAAAGCCGGCATGAACGTCGGATGAAGCGGGCAATGACAATTCCTTCATCCGGATGGAACCGGCGAGCGTCGCAGGCGTTGGATGCGAGATCGGGATAGAGTTCCATGCGCACGAAAAAGTCGTCGGACCTGATCTCTCCCAGCGGCCTCGTCAAGCTGATGACGCATGCGATGATGGGCGCAGCCCTCGGCCTCGCTTTCAGCCTCGTGCTCGTTCTGACCAATCCAGCCGTCGCCAACCTGCTCAGCCACGGCGGAAGCCAGGCCGCTGTCGCTTTCGCCCTCACATTGGCGACGACATTCGCGATCGGCGCGACACTCACCGGCGTCGTCTTCATCCTCGCAGAGGACAAGGAATCTTGAAGGGTGCGTGATGCAGCGGAGCTCCTGTGTTCGGAACTCCTGTGACCGAGCGCGGTTGGCTGCCTGCGTCAATTCAACTCAGGGAGTTCCCCCATGAAGACAACCAAGCTCGCCCTCGCCGTGATGTTGGCAACCGGCCTCGCCGCCGCGCCGTTCGCCGTGCAGGCAAAGTCGCACAAGGCGAAACATGGATCCTCCATGTCGTCGTCGCAGACCACGGGCGCCAACACCAAATCCTCCAAGGGCGCCGATCCCTCCGGTCAGGGCGGCTCCGGCCCCGGCTCCGACCAGGGCGGCACCATGACGCACAACAAGGGTGGCATGAGCAACACCAAGTAGCTGCTCGGCGAAATTCAAGGAGGCCCCGCCATCGCGGGGCCTTTTTGCTTTGCTGAACCCTTCTCAGGCCGCTTCGCCAACCTCCGGCATCGACAAGCCCGCATGTCGCCCTGCGCGCGTACGCTTCAACGACGGCCGCCGGTGAGGTCGGGATGACAGCCCGCACGATCTGATTTCACGAGATGATCGAGCTGTCCGCTCTTGCGCACGATCAGGAGCTGGGCCGCGGCGTCGTCGAGCCCCTCGCGTTGCAGCTGCCGGATGGCCGAGCCCAGTTCGAGAATCTCGGCGCGCAGTCTCAAGATCCGGTACGTCGCCGGGTCTTCTTCCACGGCACACTCCCAAAGCTTTCAATGGCGCGCGATAGCACGCACGGGATTGCCGGCTTTCTTCGCGGAACGAAGGCGCATCCTGTCGCGGACATCCGGCAGGACATCGCCGCCACCTGCAGCCTTCCATTCGCCGATCAGAAGATTGATTTTCCAGCGCAGATCCATTTGCGCCAGGGCCTTCTCCGTGCAGTCGCGATCGCGGTCGACGAGCTCGCGCACGGACGCCTCGACATCGGCCATTTCCAGCCTCAACGCACTGATTTTACGTCGAATTTCATTAATTCTGTTGTCCATGACTTGTTAGAACAAAATAAGAACATATAGTCAAGTCACGATTTCAGGTCCGGAGAAGCGACATGCAGGTTCAGGGTAAATACGATGCCAGGGCTTTCCTCACAGAGCAGATGACCCGGACACAGGGCCTCAGGCTGAAACGGCTCAGCGAAGAGGCCTATCAACCCGCGCAATATGCGCGGGACCTGTCCTCCAGTGAGGCAGCACGGCGCATCCAGGTGCTGGAAGCGGAGATCGAGCTGGCGAATTCGTTCTAGGGTCTGTTGGGATTCAGGATTCTCATCGGGGCTTGGTTGTGATTCAAGCTTGGGATGGACCGATTCGTTTTGACTGACGCCCAATGGGCGAAGATGGAGCCGCATTGTCTTGGCAAGCCGGGAGATCCGGGCCGCAGCGGCAAGGACAACCGACTGTTTGTCGAGGCCGTTCTGTGGATCGCCCGAACCGGCAGTCCCTGGCGGGATCTGCCGGCGATGTTCGGCCACTGGAATAGCACATTCACGCGCTTTCGCGACTGGGTGAAGGCGGATGTCTGGAAGCGGCTGTTCGAGGCCATCTCCGACGATCCCGACATGGAATACGCCATGGTCGACGCCACCATCGTCAAGGTCCACCGCCACGGTCAGGGCGCAAAAGGAGGGACGCAAAGCCAGGCGATCGGCCGCTCGAAAGGCGGCATGACCACCAAAATTCTGGCGCTCACCGATGCGCTCGGCAATCTCGTGCGCTTCGTGCTCCTGCCGGGACAGCGTTTCGATACGGTGGGCGTGCCGCCGCTCATCGAGGGATTGGCCTTCAACGCGCTGATCGCTGATAAGGCCTTCGATAGCAACGCCATCATCGCCGAACTCGAAGCGCGTGGCGCCAAAGTCGTCATCTCCCAGCATCCGCGCCGTGCACAGCCTCTCGCCATCGACAAGGAGATGTACAAATGGCGGCATCTCATCGAGAACTTCTTCGGCAAGCTCAAGGAATTCAAGCGCATCGCAATGCGCGCCGACAAGACCGACCAGAGCTTCACTTCAATGATCTATCTGGCCGCGGCCGCGATAAACTCCAGATGAATCCCAACAGACCCTAGGCTGTCCGCTCAATCCAGGACGTTGCCTGCCCGCTTTCGGAACCATGCCTGTCGCGGATGGTTCTCCCCGGCCAAGGGAGAACATGCATGGCACGCAAGGCAAAGAAGCGCCGCTACTCGCGCAGCTCCGGCAGCGATGTCGAAAGCGAGGTGAAACGCTACAAGAAGAGCAGCGCGAAGAGCGGACCTGGCGGTCGAGGCGGACGCGTGAAGAGCCGCAAGCAGGCAATCGCGATCGGCCTGTCGAAGGCACGCAAGAAGGGCAAGAAGGTCCCGAAGAAGGCCGCGAAAAAGACCTCCAAGAAGAAGACCTCCAAGAAGACGAAGAAGACTTCGAAGAAAACGTCCAGGAAAACTTCGAAGAAAACGTCGAAGAAAACATCGAAGCGCAAATCCTCCAGATAGTCGCGCTGAACTCTGTCAGGTCATGCTGCCCGGCATGAAGCAGCGGATCGAAACGCCAAACGCGGTCTTCACCGGCCACACCATGGTTCGGCCGGCCCGGTTCGGCTCGGTGATCACGGCTTCGTCCGGGACCTCCACCCACTCCCCGTCGAAGCCGCACCCGATAATGCCCGTTGTGCGAGTCCCAGTCGGGATCGGCGACGGCAAACCCATCCGCATCCGAGCAGCACGGACCGAGATGGCTGCGCAGGCCGTCGAACCACGGCTTGAGGGGTGAGTCCGCGTAGCGGCCGTCGTCGCGCCCGAGAGCGTTTCCACCCCACAGCACGAATGGCGCCACGAGCAGCGCAGTCCTCAGCGAGAGCTTCAATCGATCCATGTCGGCACCGATCAAATGCGAACTGCCGGCCAGCTAGCTCAGCGGCGGCAAGTTCGAAGTTCCACGCTTGCAATCGTCCCGGCGGCTTCATTGCCGCCGACTCCATACGAGATCCGCAATTGTGATGAGCGAACACGGCTTTTTCGGACGAACCGGGTCATCCTCTCTGCCGTTAACGAGAATGTTATCGGCGGCCATCCGGAATCCTGAAGGCAATCGGGATAGGGGGACGCCTCGCGGCGTCGCCCCTCCCACACCACCGTACGTACGGGTCCGTATACGGCGGTTCGGTGGATTATTATGCGGGTCTCGGAGCCGCGATGGAAGCCAAGCCGAGTGACCTGAAGAAGACAGTTTGCAAGGCAATGTTAAGCGCAGGGCTCGCCGCCAACCGCCAAGGGCCATGTGGGCTGCCGGCAGTTTGAGCCGCCAGATCCCGGCCGACACCACGGCGTCGCAGTTCGGCAAAGCGAGTGCGACCACGCTTCCACTGCTTCCAGGCGATGGCGCGCAACCGCCGCCTGATCCACTGATCGAGTGCGCTCAACACCGACGGGGTTTGGCAGAAGCCGAAGTATCCGCGCCAGCCGACAAGGTAAGTGGACAGCTCCTTGGCGATCTGTTCGAGGCTTCGTCCGCACGTGCGTCGCGTCAGCTCCCGGACTCTCGCTTTGAAGCGGGTAATCGCCTGCGGTGCGATACGCCGCCGCGGCTCCTTCCCGCCTGTGAAGCTGAAGC
The DNA here is from genome assembly GCF_054056555.1 of Bradyrhizobium sp. LM2.9. Taxonomy (NCBI): domain Bacteria; kingdom Pseudomonadati; phylum Pseudomonadota; class Alphaproteobacteria; order Hyphomicrobiales; family Nitrobacteraceae; genus Bradyrhizobium; species Bradyrhizobium sp. LM2.9. Next base: position 385,510 of record NZ_JBSRYJ010000002.1, on the reverse strand, counting down.
CCAGGAACTTGCGGACGCTCGGCTTGGCAACCGCGCTCTTGGCCTTGTTGACCTTCAGCTTGAGGCGCTTTTCGAGGAACTTCTCGATGCCGGCCATCACCCGCTCGCCGGCCTTTCGACTGCGCACATAGATGTTGCAATCATCGGCGTAGCGCACGAAGCGGTGGCCGCGCTTCTCCAGCTCCTTGTCCAGCACATCCAGCATCAGGTTCGACAACAGCGGCGAGAGCGGGCCGCCTTGCGGCGTACCTTCCTCCGTCGCGCTGACCAGTCCCCCTTCCAGCACGCCCGCGGTCAGAAAGCCGCGGATCAGCTTCAGGAGGCGCTTGTCAGCAACCCGCTTGGCAACCAGCCCCATCAGGATGTCGTGGTTGACCCGGTCGAAGAACTTCTCCAGGTCGATGTCCACGACAAAGCCGTGCCCGGACGCGATGTACGCCTGCGCCTGTTCCACAGCCTGATGCGCCGAGTGCTTCGGCCGGAAGCCGAAGCTCGTTCCGGAGAACGTTCCGTCCCAATCCGCCTGCAGCACCTGCAGTACCGCCTGTTGGATGAAGCGATCGAGCACCGTGGGGATGCCGAGCGGCCGAGTGCCGCCCGATGCCTTCGGTATCTCGACGCGTCGTACCGGTTGCGGCTTGTAGGTGCCCTCCAGCAACTGGGCTCGGATCGTGGGCCAGTGCTCCTTCAGGTAGGTCGGCAGCTCATCAACGGACATGCCGTCGATGCCTGCCGCACCTTTATTGCGCTTCACTCGCGCCAACGCTTCCTTCAGATTCTCACGCTCGACCACTGCTTCCATCAACGGCCCTGCGACCGCCGGGCGTTCGAGACTGGCTTTCGCCGCACGTGCTTCGGCCTCTTGGGCGGCGGCCTTCGGGGCTTCACCCCTCGCTCCGGTGCCCAAGTTCAGTTCGATCTGTTTCTTCTGCCGCATGGCTCGCACGAGATTACCGCTCTACTGGCCTCTTCCACCGTTCAGGCCTTCGGCAGCGCGCCGCCGCCTACTATGCCCTCGGCTGACTTCTGCACTGCGGTCAGGCCGCCTTGCGACGGCCTCAGTCCCGTTGCCGGGACACAGCACAGACCTCCCGAGGTAAGACCGACCGCCTTCACCGCACCCCCGCCGGATTTACCACCCCGGTCCTTGATGACTGTGGACTTCGCGATCAGTTGCTCGCTCGTCCGGCCGGGTAGGCCTCGTTATCCGGTGCTTGTCCATCGGGCCGCGGCTTTGCTCCACGCTGTCTTCAGACCCCACCTCACGATGACGCCCTTGCGCTTCGCTAATCCTTCGCCGCCATCAGGCTGGATAGAGGACTTCCACCTCCAAGCTGTCGTTCATACTCGGCACACAACAGGAAAGGCGGCCCGTGGGCCGCCTTTTTGGATTTGCGCGGATCGACGTTCGACTTATGCGAGCGGCACCGCGACGAATCGGGTCGCCTGCGCGTTTCTGATCTGCAGCAGCACGCTGCGCTTGCCGGACGATTTCGCCTGCGCCAGCTCCGAACGGACATCACCGATATTGGCGACGGCCTTGCCGCCGACGTTGAGGATGACGTCGCCGGTCTGGATGCCGCGCTGCGCGGCCGGCCCTTGCGGATCGACTTCAGTGACGACGACGCCCTTCTGGCCGGCGCCCTGGACGTCGCCGGCCGGAGCCAGGCTGAGCCCGAGACGCGGCGTGCCGGCATCCGGCTGCGCCTTGCCCTCGTCGGCCTTAGCCTGCCGCTCGTTCGGCAATTCGCCGAGCGCCAGCGTCACCGTCTTGCTGTCGCCCTTGTGGACGACATCGAGCTTCACGGACGTGCCCGGTGCAAGCGTAGCGATAGTGCGGGCGAGATCGCGGGAGTCCTTGATCGCGGTGCCGTTGACGGCGGTGATGACGTCGCCCGCCTCGATGCCCGCCTTCGCTGCCGGGCTAGCGTCCTGCGGATTGTCCACGATCGCGCCGCGAGCCTCCTTGAGGCCGAGGCTGTCGGCGATATCCGATGTCACCGGCTGCACCTGCACGCCGAGCCAGCCGCGTGTCACCGCGCCCTTGTCCTTCAACTGTGCGACGACGAGCTTTGCGGTCGAAGCCGGAATGTCGAAGCCGATGCCGACCGAGCCGCCGGAGGGCGAGAAGATCGCGGTGTTCACGCCAATCACGTTGCCATTCATGTCGAACGCCGGACCGCCGGAATTGCCCTTGTTGATCGGTGCGTCGATCTGGATAAAGTCATCGTAGGGACCGTTGCCGATGTCGCGGCCGCTGGCCGAGACGATGCCGGCGGTCACGGTGCCGCCGAGGCCGAAGGGATTGCCGACCGCGACCACCCAGTCGCCGATGCGCGGCTTCTGGTCGGAGAACTTGACGAACGGAAAATCCTTCTTGCCCTCGACCTTGATCAGCGCGAGATCGGTCTTCGGATCGGTGCCGACCACCTTCGCGGTATAGGTCTGGCCGTCATCCATCGTCACCTGCACCGACTCGGCGTGGTCGACGACGTGGTTGTTGGTCACGGCATAGCCGTCGGCGGAGATGAAGAAGCCGGAGCCCTCACCCGTGATCGTCTGGTGGCGCTGGCGCGGCATTCCGTTCATGCCACCCGGACCACCGAAGCCGAATTGCCGTGAGAATTGGTCGAACGGCGTCGCCTCGTCCGAATCCATCCGGTTCTGTTGCAGCATCGCGCTCTTCTCGCTGTCCTGGTCGATTTTGACCCGCACCGAGATGACGGCGGATTTGACCTTGCTGACGAGATCGCCGAAGCCCTGCGGTGTCGTGGCGGTCTCCGCGGCCTGGGCGGGCGCAATGAAGGAGGTCGCGCTGAACGGCGAAGAGCCGGGAGCAGTCGCCAGCACGGCCAGGCCAAGCGCGGCCACGGTGCCGAGCAGCGCGAGCCGGCGCGGCCTCAGGATCTTGCGGGACGTGGTGGTGTCGGAATTGACGCGATCGTTCATGTCGATATGTCCATGTTGGGTAAGTCGCCTTGCACCCAACATGGCGGTCGCCACCTTACGGCGTCCCGTCCACGCGATTAAATCTTGGCAAAGAAGACACGGAGGCCGGACGAAATGTCACGCCGCGGCAGGCCTCTCCCACGCCGTGGCCGCGACAGCGTCCTCGTCATGTTGCGCATTGCACGCATCGTAATGTGCCTTGAGTTCGACTTCGGCGAGATATTCAAAATGTTCGGCCTGGCCGAGCAGTTCCCAGTTCTGGAGCGGCCGGTAGGCGGCCTGCTGACGACAGAGGGACGCCAGCGCGCGGTAACGACGTACGTTCTCCATGAGAGCCTCCCTCGCGTTCACAGGGGTTATGGCCCTTATTTGCGTCAGGGCGATGGCGGTCGTGCAAAACATTTGCTGCGCCCGCAGCGCGCCCGGCTCGGTTGCGTCTAGGAAATGCGTATTCGAGCGAAAGTTCCAATCAGCGCGGACTTGACGCTCGAAATCCTGTCGCAGGCCAACGGCTAGGCGTAGAGGCGCCGCTCCACGGTCACGCCGACGACGTCGAGATAGCACTCGATCAATTCGGGCCGGCCGATGAGATAGCCCTGCATCTCCTCGCAGGCCTCGCGCGCCAGGAAGGCGCGCTGCGCTTCCGTTTCCACCCCCTCGGCGACGACCGGGATATGCAGAGCGTGCGCGAGGCTCAAAACCGCGCGGACGATCTCGGCCGATTGCGGGCTCGCCTCGAGATTGGAGATGAAGCTGCGATCGATCTTGATCTTGTCGAACGGAAACGACTGGAGATAGGACAGTGAGGAGTAGCCGGTGCCGAAATCGTCCATCGCGATGCGGATGCCGAGCGCCTTCAGCCGCCGCAGCAGATTAAGCGCGCGGGTGAAATCGCCGATCAGCACGCCCTCGGTAATCTCGACCTCGAGCCGCGTCGGGCTAAGCCCCGTCTCCAGCAGGATCTGGTGGATCGAGCCTTCGAGATCGCCAGCCTGGAACTGGACCGGCGACAGATTGACCGCCACCTGCAACGGCCGCGGCCACGACGCCGCCTCGCGGCACGCTTCCCGCAAGGCCCACTCGCCGATCTGGATGATCAGACCGTTCTCCTCGGCGAGCGGAATGAACTGGTCGGGCGGCACAAAACCCCGCGTCGGGTGGTTCCAGCGCAGCAGCGCCTCGAAGCCGATGACCTCGCCGTTGATCCGCGCCTGCGGCTGGAAGTAGACGAAGAGCTGGTTCTGCTCCACCGCCTGCCGCAGGTCGTGCAACAGCAACCTGCGGTCGCGCAGCTCCCGGTCCATCTCGGATTCGAAGAAACGCACCGTACCCCTGCCCTCGCGCTTGGCGCGATAGAGCGCGGAATCGGCGTTTGCGAGCAGCGTGGCCGCATCCACGCCGTCATCCGGGTAGAGCGCGATGCCGACGCTCAGGCCGACATGGGAAAGATAGTCGTCGACCTCGAGCTCGTTACCGATCGCCTCGACGAGACGCTCGCCGAGCGTCAGCACCTCTTCGCGGCAGACATCGTCCGGCACCAGGACCATGAACTCGTCGCCGCCGATGCGGGCGACGAAGGCGCTATCGGCTTCCGCTGCAAGGCGCTCGGCCGCCGCGCGCATCAACATGTCGCCGACGGGATGGCCGAACACGTCGTTGACTTCCCTGAAGCGGTCGAGATCGAGGCTGAGCACCGCAAAACTGGTCGACGCCTCCTGCGCCCGTTCCAGCCGCTCGCTCAGCGCCGCATTGAACGCGCTGCGGTTCGGCAGATCGGTCAAGGCATCATGACGCGCGAGGTGGCTGATCCGTTCCTGAGTGGTGATGCGCTCGGTGACATCCTCGATGACGCCGACCAGATATTGCGGATCGCCGGCGCCGTCCGTGATCAGCATCTTGCGCGAATTGACGACGCGATCGTGGCCCTTGACGCCGACTTCAAGCAGATGCTCCTCGAGGAACATCGGCATGCCGCTGGCGACGACGCGACGATCCTGCTCGTTGACCATTCGGGCGACGTCGGCCGGAAAAATCTCCTCAGGTGTCCGGCCCAACATCTGTTCGCGCGGCACGCCGTAATAGTCCTCGCCAGCGCGGTTGAGCAGGATATAGCGCGAATCCCTGGCGCACTTCGCAAACACGGCGATCGGGATATTCTCGACGATGGTGTCGAGGAACTCCTGGGTCCGCAACAAATCCTGCTCGACTTCGTCATGCGTGTGTGCTCGCGCGTCGGTCATTCGCTGGCGTTCGCGGTCGCTCACCTCATAGGCAGCGCTGACGAGCTCGCCCAGCTTGGCAAGATCGACCCGTCCGGTTGCGTCGGTGGCGCAGCGGAGCTGCTCGGCGAACAAGCGATGCATGCTCATGCCATCGCTCCCCGCCGCGTGCAGGCCTGATGCCCGCAGATATCTTCGATCCGCATCCCCGCGCTCTCTCAGCGTTTCCAACCGCAGATTGAGACGCATAGCATTGCGCGGGCGTTAATCGAATTTTCGTCTCGATGCGTTGGTTAGCCCGGCCTGAAACGAGCTGATCATTTGGTCCGTCATCCTCCGTATTTCTCCGGAGGAAAGTGGCACGCCTTGGCACAACCAGACCGGCGCCGGATCGGCCCCGCCTGTATACCGTATTTTACCGGATGAGCGCGGTCTCGCCGAGACGCGCCGGCCTTCCGGAGACATCCTGCAACTTCGGAACTCTGCCGGCCTCCGCCGCGCCGCGAATGGCCGCGATGTTCGCGGCATAGTCCGCGCTGCTCTTGCCGCGAAACACAGCGGAACCCGCCACAAGCGTATCGGCGCCCGCAGCGGTCACGGCAGCGGCATTGTCGCGCGTGATGCCGCCGTCAACCTCGAGCCGGATTGGACGGTCGCCGATCAAGCTTCGAATGCGCCTGATCTTCTCGAACTGGGACTCGAGGAAGGACTGGCCGCCAAAGCCCGGATTGACCGTCATCACCAGCACGAGATCGACACGATCGATCACGTATTCGATCACGGCTTCCGGCGTCGCTGGACAGAGGCTGACGCCGGCCTTCTTGCCGAGCGCGCGGATGGCCTGGAGCGAGCGGTCGAGATGGACGCCGGCTTCGGCATGCACCGTGATGACATCCGCACCGGCCTTCGCGAACGCTTCGAGATAGGGATCGGCCGGCGCGATCATCAGATGAACGTCAAAAATCTTCGCCGTCAGCGGCCGGATCGCCTTGATGACGTCGGCGCCGTAACTGATGTTCGGGACGAAATGCCCGTCCATGACGTCGCAATGAATCCAGTCGGCGCCCGCCGCGTCGATCGCAGCGATCTCCTCGCCGAGGCGCGCGAAATCCGCGGCCAGGATCGAAGGCGCGATGAGGATTTCTTTCGTCATGGCTTCGCACTCCTCTGCGCGTCCGCACCGCCGCTGAAAACGCGGCTCGCCAGGACGTCCATGGGATCGATCGTTTCGAGGTCGGCGATATCGAGCATGCGGTCGAGATCCGACACCAGGCGATCCGCCTGCCGCAGCCGGATGCGGTCGACGGCGTTGCGGATCGAGCGCGCATTGGAGAAGAACGGCTGGGTCCGGCGCAGCGCGATGTACTTCTCGAAAGCTTCACGCGCCGCCGCCGAGAGGCGATAGCCGCGCTCCCTCAGCATCAACTCGGCAATGACGAGAAGCTCTTCCTGCGCATAGTCCGGGAAATCGATGTGGTGCGCAATGCGCGAGCGGAAGCCGGGATTGGAGGCAAAGAAGGTCGTCATCCGCTCGCCATAGCCGGCAAGGATGACGACGAGGTCCTCGCGCTGGTTCTCCATCACCTGGAGCAGAATCTCGATCGCCTCCTGGCCGTAGTCGCGTTCGTTGTCGGAGCGATGCAGATAATAGGCCTCGTCGATGAACAGCACGCCGCCCATCGCCTTCTTCAGGATCTCCTTGGTCTTCGGCGCGGTGTGGCCGATATACTGACCGACGAGATCGTCGCGCGTCACCGAGATCACCTGCCCGCGCCGCACGAAACCGAGACCATGGAGGATCTTGGCCATGCGAAGCGCGACCGTCGTCTTGCCGGTGCCGGGATTGCCTGTGAACGACATGTGCAGCGTCGGCGGCGACGAAGCCAGTCCCGCACGCTGCCGGATGCGTTCGATCAGCAGGAGCGACGCGATCTGACGCACCCGATTCTTCACCGGTTTCAATCCGATCAGCTCCTGCTCGAGCTGTTGCAGCGTGCCGGTGATGCCGGCTGCTTCGGCCTCCTTGCGGAGATCGAAATTGGTCTCGCCGGGCTCAGTGGTCATTACGTGGGGAACATCCAGCATCGGCACCTCGAAGAAAAGGGCTTCGCCGCGGGGGGAGCGGCGAAGCAGTGGTCCGCCAAGGAAACGGAGCAGGGAGTGCTCCGCGCGGAGGAGAATGATTTAGGTTTGCGCGTGCGCGGCCGGCCGGCGCACGGTGGTGTAGCGGATCGCGCGTCCCCCCACCTCCTGCCGCACCAGCTCGAACTCGGCCTCCTGCGGCGGGCGGTTGACGAGGAACGAGATCCGCACCGATTCCCAACCAGGGCTGGAGTCGAAGCCGTTGAGGCGGATGTAACGGTCGCCATACACTCTGCGGCATTCGGCGAGCTCCATCATCACGCCGGCGGCGTCCTGGAGATCGAACATGGGCAGACCCCACATCTCCCAATAGGTGTTGCGGGGATGCGGATCGTCGGTGAACTCGATGTTCACCGCCCAGCCTTTGGTCAGGCAATATTGCACCTGCTTGGTGATCTGGTCGTCGGTCAGATCGGGCAGGAATGAGAAGCAGCCTTGGGTCAGCTTCATGTCAAGTCTCCTCAAACGGTTTCGAGCGCGGTCGGCACGAAGTCCGGCGTGTCGGTGGATTGATAATTGAAGGAGACGTCCTTCCAGACCTCGAGCGCAGCTTTCAGCGGCGTGCAAGTCTCGGCCGCCCTGGCCAGGATCTCCGGACCTTCATGGACGTAGTCGCGACCCTCGTTGCGGGCGAGGATCATCGCTTCCAGCGCCACGCGGTTAGCGATCGCGCCGGCCGCGATGCCCATGGGATGGCCGATGGTACCGCCGCCGAATTGCAGCACGACATCCTCGCCGAGGAGATCGAGCAGCTGGTGCATCTGGCCGGCATGGATGCCGCCGGAGGCGACCGGCATCATCTTGTTCAGGCTCGCCCAGGACTGGTCGAAGAACAGGCCGTGTTCGAGCTTGGTCGGGTTGAAGTCTTCGCGGCAGACATCGTAATAGCCACGCGTGGTGTTCGGATCGCCTTCGAGCTTGCCGACCACGGTGCCGGCATGGATGTGGTCGACGCCCGCGAGCCGCATCCATTTGGCGATGACGCGGAACGACACGCCGTGGCTCTTCTGCCGCGTATAGGTCGAGTGACCGGCGCGATGCAGATGCAGGATCATGTCATTGCGCCGCGCCCATTTCGCCATGGACTGGATCGCGGTGTAGCCGATCACGAGGTCGATCATGACGATGCACGACCCGAGTTCCTTCGCGAACTCGGCGCGCTCGTACATGTCCTCCATCGTTCCCGCGGTGATGTTCAGGTAGGTGCCCTTCGCCTCACCGGAGGCCGCCTGTGCCCGGTTCACCGCTTCCATGCAGTAGAGGAAACGGTCGCGCCAGTGCATGAAGGGCTGCGAGTTGATGTTCTCGTCATCCTTGGTGAAGTCGAGCCCGCCCTTCAGCGCTTCGTAGACCACGCGGCCGTAATTGCGGCCCGAGAGGCCGAGCTTGGGCTTGACGGTCGCGCCCAGCAGCGGCCGGCCGAACTTGTCGAGCCGCTCCCGCTCGACCACGATACCCGTCGCCGGTCCCTGGAACGTCTTCACATAAGCGACTGGGAAACGCATGTCCTCCAGCCGCAACGCCTTCAGCGGCTTGAAGCCGAACACATTGCCGATGATCGATGCCGAGAGGTTGGCGATCGAGCCCGGCTCGAACAGGTCGAGGTCATAGGCGATGTAGGCGAAATACGAGCCCGGCGTGCCCGGCACCTGATCGACGCGGTAACATTTTGCGCGATATTTTTCGGCGGCGGTCAGGCGATCGGTCCACACCACCGTCCAGGTCGCGGTCGAGGATTCACCGGCGACTGCGGCCGAAGCCTCGATCGGGTCGACGCCCTCCTGCGGCGTGACGCGGAACAGCGCGATGACATCGGTGTCCTTCGGCACATAGTCGGGCTCCCAATAGCCCATGCGCTTGTATTCCATCACGCCAGAGCGATATCTTTCCTTGCCGCGGACGGTTCCTGCGTGTGCATTCATGGCTCTCTCCTGCTCTTCTCTCTCTCTGAATGATTAGGCCGCGACGGGCTCGCGGGCGTCGACGCTCGGATCGAGTTCGCCGGCGCGGTAGCGCCGCGCCATCTCGCTCAAGGGAATGACCTTGATCTGGCTCGCGTGTCCCGCGGTGCCGAACTGCTCGAAGCGGTCGCGGCAGAGCTCGCGCATGGCGTCCATCGCGGGCTTGAGGAATTTGCGTGGATCGAACTCGGATCGTGTTTGCGCTGCAACTTTGCGAAACACCGCGGTCATCGCCAACCGGCAGTCGGTGTCGATATTGACCTTGCGCACGCCGCTCTTGATGCCGCGGACGATCTCCTCAACCGGCACGCCCCAGGTCTGCGGCATCTCGCCGCCGAACTCGTTGAACATGTCCTGGAGCGGCTGCGGCACCGAGGAAGAGCCGTGCATCACGAGATGCGTGTTCGGCAGCCGGCGATGAATCTCCTCGACCACCCGCATCGCCAGGATGTCACCGTCCGGCTTGCGGCTGAACTTGTAGGCGCCGTGCGAGGTGCCCATCGCGATCGCGAGCGCATCGACCTTGGTGGCGCGGACGAAGTCGACCGCCTGGTCGGGATCGGTCAGCAACTGGTCGTGGCTGACTTTGCCCTCGACGCCGTGACCATCCTCCTGCTCGCCGCCGCCATGCTCGAGCGAGCCGAGTACGCCGAGCTCGCCTTCGACGGAGGCACCGACCCAATGCGCGAGATCGACGACGCGGCGGGTGATCGCGACGTTGTAGTCGTAATCGGCCGCGGTCTTGGCGTCGGCCTCGAGCGAACCGTCCATCATCACCGAGGTGAAACCATGGGCGATCGCGGATGCACAGGTCGCCTCGTCGTTGCCATGGTCCTGGTGCATGCAGAGCGGGATGTCTGGATAGGTTCGCTCCAGCGCGTCGATCATGTGCGAGAGCATCATGTCGCCAGCATAGCTGCGCGCGCCGCGCGAAGCCTGGATGATGACCGGCGCATCGACCTCGGCCGCCGCCTGCATGATCGCAATGCCCTGCTCCATGTTGTTGATGTTGAACGCCGGCACCGCGTAGCCGTGACTGGCGGCGTGATCGAGCAGCTGACGAAGGGTGATACGGGCCACGACAATTCCTCCTGTTATTGCTTGCCGGCGCGGGCAATCGCCCGCCGGGCCGCTTCCGCAACGCTTTGCGGCGTGATGCCGAACTCGCGGTAGAGCACCGCTGCCGGCGCCGAAGCACCGAAGCCGCGCATGCCGACGAATTCGCCGTCAGTGCCGATCCATCGATGCCAATCGCCGGCGACTGCCGCCTCGATGCCCACCCGTGGCACAGTGCCGAGCACGGCAGCGCGGTAGTCCTCCGGCTGCTCCTCGAACAACGCGAAGCAGGGAGCGGAGACCACGGCCGCGCGGACGTGCTCGGTGGCCAGCAGGCGAGCCGCTTCCAGCGCGATGGACACTTCCGAACCTGTTGCGATGAGCGTCACGTCGCGGCCGCCGTCGGGCGAAACGATGAGATAGGCGCCCCGTGCGACGCGGTTTCTACCGCGGACATCGCTGCGGAAGGTCGGCAGCGCCTGACGCGACAGGCACAGCACGGAGGGGCGATTTTCGGATTCGAGCGCGCAATCCCATGCTTCCAGCGTCTCCACCGCGTCGGCCGGACGGAACACGAGCAAGTTCGGAATGACGCGGAGCGCTGCGAGATGCTCGACCGGTTGGTGCGTGGGGCCGTCCTCACCCAGGCCGATGGAGTCGTGGGTCATCACATGAATGACGCGGATCCGCATCAAGGCCGCAAGGCCGGATCGCCGGACGGCTGTAGTCGGAGAAGGCGAGGAAGGTGCCGCCATAGGGAATGAAGCCGCCGTGCAGCGCGAGGCCGTTCATCGCGGCCGCCATGCCATGCTCGCGGATGCCGTAATGGATGTAATCGCCTGCGAACGCGTCGCGCGTCACCGGAGCCTGCGCCTTGGCATGCGTCAGGTTCGAATGCGTCAGGTCTGCGGAGCCGCCGACCAGCCCGGGAATCGTCCCGGCGATGCCGTCGAGCACTTGTTGCGAGGCCTGCCGCGTCGCGAGCTTGGGACGCTCGGTGGCAAAGCGTTCGCGTAACTTCGCCAAGGCCTGGGCATAGGCGTTCGGCAGGGCAACCGCCTTGCCCTCGACAAACAGGTCGCGCTGCTCGGGCGTCGCGCATTCATAGCGATCGAGCCAGGCGAGACGCTCGACCTGCCCGCGCTGCCCGATCATCCGCCATGCTTTCATGATCGTGACAGGCACCACGAAGGGTTGATAGTCCCAGCCGAGCGTTCGCCGTGCTGCCGCCATCTGTTCAGCACCGAGCGGAGCGCCATGCGCCTTCTCGGTGCCCTGACGATCCGGCGCGCCATAGCCGATGATGGTGCGGCAGGCGATCAGCGAGGGCTTTGCGCTCTCACGCTCCTCCGCAATCGCCTGCGCAACTGTTTCGGGATCATGCCCGTCGACACGGCGCACCGACCAGCCGGAGGCGGCGAAGCGCGCGAGCTGGTCGTCGGAGGTCGCGAGCGAGGTCGGGCCGTCAATGGATATGCCGTTGTCGTCGAACAGCACGATCAGGCGCGCAAGCTGGAGATGGCCAGCGAGCGAGATCGCCTCCTGGCTGATGCCTTCCATCAGACAGCCGTCGCCGACGATCACATAAGTGAAATGATCGACAAGGCCTTCGCCGTGCCGCGCATTGCCCATTCGCTCGGCGAGTGCCATGCCGACCGCGGTCGCAATCCCCTGGCCCAGCGGACCGGTCGTCGTCTCGACGCCCGGCGTGTGGCCATATTCCGGATGGCCCGGCGTCTTGGAGCCCCATTGCCGGAACGCCTTGATGTCGTCGAGGCTGACGTCGCCGCCGGTAAGATGGAGCAGTGCATAGAGCAGCATCGAGCCATGGCCCGCCGACAACACGAAGCGATCGCGGTCCGGCCAATTGGGGTGAGCCGAGTCGAATTTCAGGAATCGCGAGAACAGCACGGTCGCGACATCGGCCATGCCCATGGGCAGGCCGGGATGGCCGGACTGCGAGGTCTCGATGGCGTCGACCGCAAGGAAGCGAACCGCGTTGGCGAGATCGTTGTGCGCGACCGCCGAGAGGTCGGCTTCGGCGTGGACGGAGATGTTCATCGGATACTCCCCTTGTTCACTTCAGGTTTCGCTTGCGCTCGATGAGCTGCATGATCAGCGGCGTCAGGATCAGCTGCATCGCGAGGTCGAGCTTCGCGCCGGGGCACACGATCGAATTGGCGCGAGACATCCAGCTTTGCGGCAGCATCGAGAGCAGATAGGGGAAGTCGATGCCGCGCGGGTTCTTGAAGCGGATCACGACCATCGATTCGTCCGGCGTCGGGATCCAGCGCGCGATGAACGGATTGGAGGTGTCCACCGTCGGCACGCGCTGGAAGTTGATGTCGGTCTCGGAAAATTGCGGGCAGATATAGTGGATGTAGTCAGGCATCCGCCGCAGAACGGTGTCGGTGACGGCCTCGGTCGAATAGCCTCGCGCACTACGGTCGCGGTGCAGCTTCTGGATCCATTCGAGATTGATGACGGGCACGACACCGATCTTGAGGTCGGCATAACGCGCGACGTTGACCTTGTCGGTGACGACGGCGCCATGCAGGCCCTCGTAGAACAGCAGATCGGAGCTCTCCGGCAGCCGTTTCCATTCGGTGAAGGTGCCTGGTGCGGCGCCATGCAGCGCGGATTCCTCGGCGTCGTGGACATAGTGCCGCGTCGTCGCCGTGCCGGTCTCGCCATAGTCGCGGAACGCCCGCTCCAGTTCCTCGAACAGATTGGTCTCGGGGCTGAAATGGCTGAAATGCCTGTTGCCGCGATCGGCCTCCTTCGCCATCTGCGTGCGCATCTCCGCGCGATCGTAGCGATGGAAGGCGTCGCCTTCGATGTAGGCGGCGTTGACCTTCTCGCGGAAGAATATCTGTTCGAAGGTCTTCTTGACCGAAGTTGTGCCGGCGCCGGAGGAGCCGGTGATGGAGATGATCGGATACTTCCTGGACATCGGATGCCTCGCTCACAACCGGAAGAAGCCGCGCCGCGCGAACAGCGGTGCGGAGACGCTGGCGACCAGCAACGGATCGCAATGCAGTTCCTCGACGCGCTGCACCTCGTTGCTCGAGCCCATGATCAGCGGCACGCGCTGGTGCAGGCTCTGTGCTGAGAGCTCGAGGATGCGCTCGCGCCCGGTCGTGGCCGAGCCGCCGGCCTGCTCGATGATGTAAGCCATCGGGTGCGCCTCGTAGACGAGGCGCAGGCGGCCGTCGCCATAGCCGGGCCGTGCATCGGAGGGATAGAGGAACACGCCGCCGCGGGTGAGGATACGGTAGGCCTCGGCGACCAGCGAACCGATCCAGCGCATGTTGAAATTGTGGTTGGCCGGCCCTTCCACACCGGCGAGGCATTCGTCGACGAAGGCGCGCACCGGCTGTTCCCAATGCCGGCGGTTCGAGGCGTTGATCGCGAACTCCTCGCACGTCTCGGAAATCTGCACGGCGCTGCGCGCGAGACGGAAGCAACCGGACTTGCGGTCGAGCGTGAAGATCTCGACGCCGTCGCCGAGTGTCAGCACCAGCGAGGTCTGCGGACCGTAGGTGACGAACCCCGCCGCAAGCTGCGCCGAACCGCGCTGATGGAAGGCGAGCGCGAGATCGTCGGGCGCGGGCAGGATCGAGAAGATCGTGCCGACGGTCATGTTGACGTCGATATTGGAGGAACCGTCGAGCGGATCGATCGCGACGCAGATCTTGGCCTCGCGATCGCCGATCTGCGGTTCGCGCATCTCTTCCGACGCCAGTGCCGCGATCGGCAGCTTGCCGAGGCAGCGGCGCAGGATCGCGTCGGCCTGGACGTCGAGATCGCGCTGGACATCACCGTCGCTGTTGCGGCCGGTGGTCAGGCCCGAGGCGTCTGCAAGGTCTCCGGTCGCGATGAGATCGGCGATCTCGATCGCGGCCGCGGCAATGGCATCGACTGCGGCCGCCACGGCCAGCGCATGGGGTGCGGTCTCGGAGTACCGTTGAAGGTGGTCGTCCAGCCTGAGTTGCCCTGTCATCTGCGTCCATCCCTTTGCTGGTGCCGCATCCAGTCCCTCCCCGCTGGAGGTTGGTGCAGTCAGTCCCAACAATGAGGAGATTGACAGGGGCGGCTTAATAAGGAAAATTTCTATTCATAATGAGTGCCAAAGAATTATCTTATAATGTCCACTCGGCAGCGCAGCTCCGGCATCTGACGATCCGGCAGCTCCGCTCGCTTGCGGCGCTCTCTGCCAAGGGCAGCGTGACGGCAGCCTCGAGCCAGCTCGGACTGACGCAGCCGGCAGTGACCCAGCAGCTGCGCCAGCTTCAGGATCTCGCCGGCCTGCCGCTGGTGCAGCGGACCGGCGACGGCATGCTGCTGACGGAGGCGGGCAAGGAGGTGCTGACGCTCGCCGAGCGCGTCGAAGCCGCGATCGCCGACTGCCAGGGCGCGCTCGACCTGCTTGCGGGGCGAACCGGCGGCACCGTCCATCTCGGCGCTGTCTCGACCGCCAAATATTTCGTGCCGCATGCGATCGCGGCGTTCTCGAAGCGGTATCCGAAGATCGAGATCAAGCTCACCGTCGGCAACCGCGAGGAGATCCGCGAGGCCATGCACGGCTACGACCTCGATTTCGCGGTGATGGGTCGGCCACCGGCCGACGTCAGCGTCGACGTCCGTCAGCTCGGGCGCAATCCGCATATCATCGTCGCGCGCAAGGGACACTGGCTGGAGAAGGATTCCGGCCTCAACCTGACGGACCTCGTGCACGAGACCTTCCTCACCCGCGAGCCCGGCTCGGGCACGCGGACGCTGATGGAAGGCATGTTCCAGAGGTCGGATCTCGAGCCGGTCATCGGCATGGAGATGAGCAGCAACGAGACCATCAAGCAGGCCGTCATCGCCGGGCTCGGCATCGCCTTTATCTCGGCGCACACCGTGGCGCACGAGCTCACCGAGGGCCGGCTCATCGTGCTCGACGTCGCGGGCCTGCCGATCGTGCGGCAATGGTACGTGATCCGCCGCAGCGACAAGGTGCTGTTGCCGCCGGCGCAGGCGATGTTCGATTTTCTGGGCTCGGAGGGGTCGAACTATCTGCCCGACGTGCCCGAACTCGGCGCGCGATAGCCCGCCGAAATTCAGCCCATCAGCTTCATTGCGACCGTCGCGGCCAGAATGACGATGATCTGGAGCAGGCGCTCGGTCGTGAAGATGCGGTTGAAGGTGGTCATCGCTTGCCCCGGAATATCTCTGTGCGGACTTTGCTAGCATATGCCGGCATCGAGATAACTCCGTAATCGCCACGAGTCCTGTCGCCACCAGTCCTGTCGGCGCGCCAACAGACGTCAGCGCCGGAACTTCCAGGACGTTAACGATCAGGCCGCGAGCTGCGTAGCGTAGTCCATCCGCGCGGCGAAATAGGTTTCCAGCTCCGTCAGCGCCCGCGCTTCCCAATCCCTCGCCTGCTCGAGCAGCGACCAGCTCTGGCCCGGGCGGAATGCAGCGGTCTGGCGATAGAGCGATGCGATCCCGCGGTAGCGGCGCACGTTCTCCAAGATGGCGTGACCGGTTATTTGGCCGTTCATGTCCGAAAACTCCGTCGTCATTCCCGGGGGAGAAATTGCCGCCAAATCTTTTTCGAAAAGTTAGCGCCGCGCGGCAAGCGTCCGAATGGTTTCCGGACTGTTGCGCGCGCGCAACGCCCGCGGCCGTGCAATGCCGACCTATTGCGAATTCGTTGCCGCGCTCTCGCCCCGCGGCTTCAACCCGCCGCGGCTGATGATCGCCATCGTCTCGCGGCAGAGGTCGGCAAGGCCGATCACCAGCACTGCGAGCAGGCAGAACAGATTGATGGAATCGGCATGCGCGCCGGTCAGCGAATTGAACTTGAAGAAGGGCGGCATGAACGCCCACCACACCACCGGAATGGTGAGCAGCGCGGCGAACCCCGCCGCCGGCGCGCCCGCGACAATGCCGAGCACGAACAGGCTGGGCAGGAACGCCGCGAAATAGAGTTTTGCGCCGAGCGCGACACAGATGCCCTGGAGCGCAGCCGACATTGCGACAACGACGAATCCAAGCAGAAACGCCTGCCACGACCATGGCCGTACTCGCGGTACGCCAAACAGCCCCGCACTCCTCATCAGCCTCCCCCTGCCGCCCGTTAACCAGGCCCGCTTGCGACCAAAGTACTACAGCGGCAGGGAAACCGCGAGGTGGAAATTGCCATCCAGGTTGCTTGCAGGCGGCCTTGGTAAACGGGCCGCATCGCACAATTTCCGGCCACCCCGGCGGCTACTCGGTGGCCGCATAGGCCAGGCCCGCGACGGGAAGCGCGAGGCCAATGGCCGATGCCAGCGTCCAGCCGCCTTGCGCAAAGGCCCAGGCGCCAAGTGCCGAGCCTGCGGCAGCCGCGCTGAAGAACGTCGCCATATAGAGGCCGTTGAGGCGGCTGCGATGCTCATGCCCCAGCACGAAGATGGCGCGGAAGCCGAGCACGACGTTGCCCTGCACGCCGAAATCGATCGCGATGGCGGCGACGACAAGGCAGGCCAGATTGAGCGTCGAACCGGCCGCGCCGATCTGCGTGAT
This sequence comes from Bradyrhizobium sp. LM2.9, assembly GCF_054056555.1. Taxonomy (NCBI): domain Bacteria; kingdom Pseudomonadati; phylum Pseudomonadota; class Alphaproteobacteria; order Hyphomicrobiales; family Nitrobacteraceae; genus Bradyrhizobium; species Bradyrhizobium sp. LM2.9. Next base: position 368,625 of record NZ_JBSRYJ010000002.1, on the reverse strand, counting down.
CAGGAAGCCCACGGCAACCAGCAGCATCGCGACCAGGGTCGCGACGCGGCTATGGCCGCGATCGGCAAGCCGTCCCGCGATCGGGGCCGCGAACACGCCGGCGACACCGGCGAGCGCGAACAGCGCGATGCCCCGCTGGCTGAAGCCGAACTCGTTCGCGAGCAGCAGCGGCGTCACGGTCCAGAACAAACTGAACGCGCCGAACAGGCTGGCCTGGTAGAGCGCGCGACGCCGCAGCAGCGGGGTGGTCCGCACCAGATGCGGCATCGACAGCAGCAGCTCGCCATAGTGCATGCGCGCGACCGGCTTGCGCTTCGGCAGCGTCATCCAGAGCACGGCTGCGAGCACGATCATCAGCGCGGCGGACAAGAAGAACACCGCGTGCCACGACAGCACTGCCGTGACGAAGCTCGACACCGGGCGCGCCAGCATGATGCCCAGCATCAGGCCGGTCGAGACGTTGCCGACGACGCGGCCGCGGATCGCTTCCGGCGCCAGATGCGCCGCATAGGGAATGATGATCTGCACCGCGACCGAGCCGAGCCCGATGAACAATGCGGCGATCAGGAACGGCAGCGCGTGGGAGGCGAACCCCGCGGCGAGCAGCGCTGCGGCGCCGAGCGTGATGACGGAGCAGATCAAGGTGCGGTTCTCGACGAGATCGCCGAGCGGCACGATGAAGAGAAGCCCCACGCCGTAGCCGATCTGCGTCATGGTGACGATCAGCCCCGCCGCTTCATGCGACAGGCCGAGCGCGGCGCTGATCGGGGCGATCAGCGGCTGGGCGTAATAGATGTTGGCGGCGACCATGCCACAGGCCGCGGCAAGCACGAAGGTCAGTCGTTGCGACACCGCATCCGGCCCGGGCGCGGTCTCGATCGTGGCATTCATCGTCATTCACGCAGTCTCCAGATATAGGAAACGCTCGTTTCCTAATATGACAAAAAATTCAGGCGAGCAGTTTCATCGCGACGGCGACCAGGCGCTTGCCGTCGAGCGAAAGGCGCGCCTTGCCGACGACGCGCAGACCCTGCGTGATGCAGATCATCAGCCGCGCGGTGTCGTCGGCGGCGACATGGCGGGGAATCGAGCCGTCGGCCTGCCCCTCGCGAATGAGGCCGGCGATGAAGTTTTCGTTGGTCTCGAGCCGCGCGCTGACGAGGGCGGCGACCACCGGGTCGACCGCCGACAATTCGACCGCGCTGCCGACCACGAGGCAGCCGCGCCGCCCCTCGCTGCCCTGGGAGTGCTCTACGTACGAGAGAAGCATGTTGCGCAACCGCTCGCGGCCATTGGCGCCTTGCGCCGCGGCGCTGCGCGTCTGCTCCTGGCGCAGCGCGGCGTAGCGCTCGAAGGCGGCGAGAAACACCGCATGCTTGTCGCGAAACGCCTTGTAGACGCTCCCCGTCGCCAGCCGCATCGCCGCGGTGAGATCGCCGATCGAGGTCGCATGATAACCGCGCTCGCAAAACACGCGCACGGCGCGGTCAAGCGCAGTGTCCATGTCGAACTCCCGGGGACGGCCGGGCCGGCGAGCAACGGGCTCGGATTTGCGGGCTGCTTTCTGCATTGCGGGATAATAGGGAATGACTGTTTCCGAATAAAGACACTTGGTTGTGATGGGGGGTAGGTTGGCTTGTGACGGGGAGGAGCAACGGTACCGCTCACGTCCGTGTCCCGGACGCGCTGCAACGCGCAGCGTTGCTGCGCAGAGCCGGGACCCAGAAGGCGACACGGCGTAATGCGGAGAGATGGGCCCCGGCTCAGCAGCGCACCGCAAGAGCGCTGCGCAGCGTCCGGGGCACGAGCAGTACGCTGACACGCACACTCTCTCCGCATCGTCATTGCGAGCGCAGCGAAGCAATCCAGAATCCCTCCGTGGAAAGACTCTGGATTGCTTCGCTGCGCTCGCAATGACGGAGAAAGGGGCGGCATCGCCATCCTCCAATGTACACTTCAACCTGCAGACACAGCTTGGCAATCTCGCGGCGGATTTCGCCCGAGCTTTGCTTCATCGCTTCACCCTCTTGTCCAAGAGGGTGCAGGGAAGGCCGGGTGCCGGCTGGCACCCGCGGTCCGCTGCGCGAAGATGTAGCGCAAGGAAACCGCACAGCAGCATACAGGTGTAGCCAATCACTCGGCCTTCCCTGCGCAGTGGTTTTACGGCTTATGCCGTGCTCTCCCGGGAGCCGAGTTCGTTTTGGCCTCCCTCGCCTTCACGAAAGTCGCGGACACAGCGCCGGTTGACGCGAATGCCGCATCCGCAAGAGCTTGACCGTAGCAACGACGGCCAGGACCACACGGTTTTGCCGTACGCACGGCTCGCTTGTCGCCACCGGTTTCGACGACGTTGTGCACGTTGCCGCCGACCTGATGACGAGACGAACCTGACAGCGCCGCTCGTCGACACGAAGCCTCGGGCTCACGGAGAGCAATCCGCCCTGCCCGCACTTTCGCGCCCGACGCTGTCGCGTCCACCGCAAGCCCGGCTCTACGACCATCACGACACATGGTCGCCCCTCAAGGGTGAGCCGGGATGGGCGACACATACGTCAATTCCGAATTTCGGTAAAGTGGAATATTTTCGCGCTGGCGGATTGACAGGGAAGCGACACAGGCGCGGTCGCTGCTGAAATCCAGGAACTTCCGTGGCTAATCTGCAACGGTTCCCCGCGATCTAAAGCCGGCCAAAACAAATTCCCATTCCGGCCACGAACCGCTCTCACAACGCCGTGAGATTAGCAGGGGAACTACGATGCGTGCACAACGCGTTTGGAAAGTGAACGGGGCCGCCAGCGCCGGGCAGCTCCAATCGAGACTGGACGATCTCAACAAGCGTCTCGGTCATCTCGAAAACCAGCATCCGGATAGCTGGAAGGTCGAAGAACTGAAATCGAGCGCACTCAGCCTGTCGCGCGAGATCGACGACATCCGCTGCGCCGAGGCGACCGCAGCGCTGAGCGAGTTGCTGCGGAAGTAGCGGGAGTTCGCGATTGGCCCGTCGCGCAAGGAACCAACGCCGCCTCCCCGCCATTGCCATACCGAGCATGGAGCAAGATCATGACCAGGCACCTGACGCGAGCCCATCTCGCACGCGGCGTGGCCGGCGCGATATCCACGCTGGTCCTGTGCGCGACGGCGGCATTCACCATCGCGCGCCACTTTGCGATGTGAGGAATTTGGCGCTGTGAGGGTTTTCGCATGACGTCCGATCCCGAAGAATCGGTAAGGCTGCAAGGCTACGGAGAGATGACGTTGCGCACGGCCATCACGACGATGATGTTGCTTGCGCCACGAGAGCGAGCGGACGCCGCGATCTTCCGCGTCCGTGACGGCGTGCGACTGGCATCGAGCGAGATCGCCGAACTCGCGTCGAATTGGGGGATCGAGCCGACCGGTGATATGCGATCGCCGAGACTCGCCCCGGATCAGCACTGGCCGGAGATCGTCCGCGGCATGGTTCGCGAAGCCCCGTTGCCGTCGCTGGTGGTGGCGTTCATGCTCGGTGTGCTGGTGGCGAGGCGGTAGTCCTGCGACTTGGCTCGCAAAGCCGAACCATCGATACCGGTAAATGCAGAGCCATGCCGCCGCAACAAGCCGCCCTGCCCGACCGGCCGTGGACCCGCCCTGAAAATCGTTGCAATAGGGCGCTCCCGAGGCGCTGGCGGCCGGTCCGCCAAGCCTTTAGGAAAACGTCGACTTTTGGAAGAATGGTCGGAGTGGCAGGATTCGAACCTGCGCCCCCTGCGTTCCGAACGAATTTTTCTTCTAGAAGGCCTTTGAATTAGCAGCATTTTTCCTTGTCGTTTGCGATCAATCTTCTTCGTTTGTTCACGGTATTGTTCGGGGGACGATTTTTTCTCACCGGTCACATTCCTGTCCGATGGTGACGGGCACACTCGATTGTGGATTGGTGCCTTTTGTGATGAGGGAGTCTCGATCGACTCAGCGAACCTATCGTGGGGGCTTAGCCAAAGGAGACCTCTGATGAGCGAACGCGATTGGGAAGAAGAAAAGCGTACCGTTCTTGGTCGGCTGTTCGATGCTGCATTCGGACGCCGGGAAGCCTCTGAAGAAGAGATGGGCCAGGACATCCATTGGCTAGGTACCGTCAATAGACGCCTACGCGACGATGACGATTAGCTTCCGTCGTTCTCTGCTCCACAACGTTATGAGGCCGCCTTAGTTGGCGGCCTTTTCGCATCATCACCAAACAGGGAAAGATTCGCTTGGCCGCAAAACGGGCCGAACCTGCCACAGCCGAGCACTCAGTTTACAATGACATTTTCAGAAGATATGCTACGAACGCCGCCGAAAAGCGATCATTTGTCGGCGGGCTTCAACCCGCGAATCTTGCGTTCTTCGGGGGATAGAAAACGCACTTATGCTAAGTGCTTGATATTCTTGGTCGGAGTGGCAGGATTCGAACCTGCGACCCCTGCGTCCCGAACGCAGTGAACAATTTCTAAGTTGTTGATTTTTATAGCTATGGCAGACATTTCCGTCCCGTTTTGTTCACGGTCGTTTCACCCAATTCGTTGCGATTTCGTTGCGACCTTCGTAGACGAGAACGAGAGCTGCTGAGGACCTTGGGATCGGATACGCGGCGGGATTGGTTAGATCCTTCGTCGCCGACGGCGGGGCCATTTCCAAATGCCCGTTCCAAATGAACAACGGAAGCCGGGCGCAGTATCTTAGATTTCACTGGCAATCTTTGGTTTGGACCAACGTCAGAATGGCGGAATCAAAATCAGTCTGATTGTTCAACGATTTCAAGCCGCATTTGGAAAAATGTGCGAACTCGCCCCTAGTGAGAATCAATTGCTTAGCAGGCTTTTCCAAATGGGAAAGCGGCCAGCGCGGATCACAACCGGGCAGCCAACCCGCGACCTAGACCCTTGGTAGTTCGTCAAAAGCCGCCGTTGAAGCAGCGGCTTGACAGCTCCTAAACGAGTGCGGCGAGAGACCAAAATCGGGACCCGCTGTCGCGCTGGCAAATTCAACGTTCGCGCACAATCTTAGGGAGCGCCGCAGCTTCCATCACGCAGGCTCCCACACACGATCGCCGAGTTTGCTTGACCCCACGACTACATCAACCGCGTCGTGAGAGGGTCAAAAGATAAACGCCACAAGGCGGCCCAACACGGCGACCGACAAAGCTGCGAGAAGGACGATAAGTTGCCCAAACTGGACCTCTTCCATGTCGATGTCCGGCATCGTGATCATGGCGTATGCGATCATGTGGCAATTCTCCATGGTAGTTCCTCCCCTAGCTATTGTTCTGCCGTCTTCCGGGCAGTACCACCCGTTCGTCGCGGATCGCTCGAGGGGCGACTCTTCGCTTAACGCGCGCGGATCAGGCCGCCCTGCTTTCAAGCTCCGTCTGATGAGATGCCGCAATCGTTCCGACGCACACTCCGAAGCCGATGGATGCAAAGCCCTCACGAGTGCAGCGCCCCTCAAATCGGATCTCGTCACCGTCGTGTAGAAAGCCGCGACGCTCTCCGTTGGGAAGCGTAATGGGGCGGGTTCCGGCAGAAGTGAATTCGAGCATGCTGCTCAATTCAGCGTCGGTAGGTCCGGAGATCGTGCCGGTGCCGATCAGGTCCCCCGGTAGAAGGTTGCATCCATTGATCGTGTGGTGCGCAACCATCTGCGCCGGTGTCCAATATAGATATTTGGCGTTCGAGCTGAGAATTTCGACAGGAACGTCCCTTGCGGCCCGCATCTTTTCGGTCGTGAGAAAAACCTTCAGGCTTATGTCCAGCCCGCCACTTTTCTGATCGTCCTCGTCGAGCAGGTATTTCAACGGCTGGGGGTCCCCGTGAGGACGAACCATCGCCGGAATGCGGAACGGAGCCAACGCGTCAGTAGTGACAACCCACGGCGAGACGGACGTTGCGAAACTCTTGCTGAGGAATGGTCCGAGTGGATACATCTCCCAGCGCTGGACGTCCCTCGCCGACCAGTCGTTGAGAAGTGAATAGCCGACGATCTGTTCGCTTGCGCGCGCAACCGGGATCGGACTTCCGAGCTCGTTGCCGCCACTGAGATAGAACCCCATCTCCAGTTCGAAATCGAGTCGTTCGCACGGACCGAAGCCAGGACTGCCCCCGTCAACCGACGGCGTCCGCTGTCCCATGGGTCTGCGGACAATTCCCTGCCCGATTTGCACCGAAGACGCCCGCCCGTGATAGGCAATCGGCACCCATTTGTAGTTGGCGGGCAGCGGATTTTCAGGCGTGAGGAGTGCGCCGGCCGCCTTCGCGTGATGTATGCCGGCATAAAAATCCGTGTAGTTCGGCACCGCAGTCGGACGATACATCGTGCAAGCGCTCAATGGGACCAGCAGGTCCGACGCACGGCGGCGCGCAGCCTCACCGCTTGAACCCGCGTCAAGCGCGGCACTGACTGCCTTTCGTAAGTTGTGCAACGCGCGAGGTCCCAACGCAAACAGCGAGTTGAGCGAGGAGTCGGCGACGGTCCACTCGGGAATTTCTGCCGGCAGGAGACCGGCGCTGTGCGCCGCATGAAGATCGAGGATCTGGTCGCCGATCCCAATCCCCGCGGATCGCTTTCCGTCCTTGCCACGGCTGAAGACACCGAGCGGCAGGTTCTGGATGGGGAAGTCGCCGGAGGGGTCATTGGCGGCCGCCACAAAACTGCGGCGCGCCGGATCGTGGGTCTCGTCGATCATGGCGTTCATCCTGCAGCTCCCGCCAGCGCGTTATTGCCCTCAGAGGGTCCGATGCCGATCTCGGATTGCACAAACTGAGCATCAAACGCCCGCCGCTCGGCCGCGGCGCGGGCCGTTCGGTCACTCAGCGAACCGAGCCAAATCACCAGAAATGCCAGGGGCATCGAGAAGAGCGCCGGATTGTCGTAGGGAAATAACGGCGCCGCGAAATGGAATACCGCGACCCAGACTGTCTTGCTCAGCACGACGAAAAGGAGAGAGCTGAACAGGCCGACCAGGCCACCGGCAACGGCGCCGCGCGTGGTGGTACCGCGCCAAAAGATCGCCATCGCCAGCACTGGAAAATTGCAGCTTGCCGCGACCGAAAGCGCTAACCCCGCCATGAACGCGACATTCTGGTTCTCGAAAGTGATGGCAAGGCCCACCGCGACGATGCCGGTCGCCACCGCGGCAATCTTCGCAACCATCACCTCACGTGCCTCTGGCGCGTTACCCTTCGCAATCACCTGCCCATAAATATCGTGGCTCACCGCCGAGGCGCCGGCGAGTGTCAATCCGGCGACCACGGCGAGAATGGTGGCAAACGCGACGGCCGAGATAAACCCAAGCAGGATTGGTCCGCCGAGAGCGCCCGCCAGGTGCACCGCCGCCATATTGGGACCGCCGATCAGATCGGTAATCTTGTTGAACTGGCCGCCCGCGCCGACGTTGAAGAAACTCGCATCCGGCATAAGGACCACCACCGCAGCAAAGCCGAACAGCGGGATGACTAGGCAGAAGTAAGCTACACAGGTCGTCGCATAGAAAACCGACTTCCTTGCGCCTGCGGAATCGCTGACGGTGAAGAACCGCATCAGGATATGCGGCAATCCCGCGGTACCGAACACCAGCGCGAGTCCAAGCGAGATCGCGGAAACCGGCTCAGCGAACAGCCCGCCTGGAGAGAGAACTGAGGCCCCCTTGGGGTGCACCCGGCTCGCCTCGGCGAATAGGCGTCCAAGACTGAAATCGAAGCGCCACAGCACCACCAGCGCCATCAAGGTGCCGCCGATCAGCAGCAGCAGCGCTTTGGTGATCTGAACCCAGGTGGTTGCCTGCATGCCGCCGACAGCCACATAGACGATCATCAGAAGTCCGACGCCGGCGACTGCGAACAGATAGTTCACCCCGAACAGAAGCTGAATGACCTTGCCGGCACCGATCATCTGCGCGATCAGGTAAAACAGCACGACGACGAGACTGCCGGTGGCGGCGACCAGACGGACCGAGGTCCGATCGAGGCGAAACGACGCTGCGTCGGCGAACGTGTAACTGCCGAGGTTGCGCAAGCGCTCCGACATCATGAACAGCACGATCGGCCAACCCGTCAAGAAGCCCAACGCATAGACGAGGCCATCAAAGCCGGTCGCATAGATCAGCGCCGAGATACCGAGGAAAGCCGCGGCCGAAAGAAAATCCCCCGCAATCGCCAGGCCGTTCTGGAGCGGCGTGATCTCATGTCCCGCGGTATAGAAGTCCGCCTTCGATTTGGTTCTGCCAGCCGATCGATAGGTGATGAGGAGCGTGACGGCGACGATCAACAGGAACATGCCTATGGCAACCCAGTTCAGATCGCGGCCCGCTACAACAGCGGTCGCCTGCGCATGGGCCGAAAAGGACACCGTCGCCGCAATGGCGGCCAGCAGAATGCGCATGATCATCGGCCACACTCCCGGCGAACGAGCTGTGTCAGGCCGTCGAAGTAGGTGTTGGAACGGCGTACATAGTAACCGGTCAGGGCAACGACCAGGGCGATCATGCCAAGCGCGATCACCATGCCCAACGGAACGGCTCCGCCTGCCATGCTCTTCCCGAGCGCTGACGACGCCGCCGAAATCAGCCCGATGAAGCCGAAGAACATCAACAACGTGACGATCGAGAGCCCCCACCGCAACCTTGCCCGTGCGGCGGTCAGTTCCCGAAAAGACGGATTAGACAGGATTTTTCGCGTTTGTTCCGACGACAACGACATGATTTCCCTCCCCCATTTCTTGATCAGTTGGTTTCGACGCAGCTAGGACGCCTGCTTCAGGACATCGTCACTATCGGGCGGCGCGGATGCTTCTATCGACGGCGAGGGTCGCGGCGGAATGTTCGTCAACAGCACGCCCGAATTGGTAAGGGCTGCGATCTCCTGGTCGGAGTAGCCGTATTCCTTCATCACTTCGACGTTGTGTTCACCGCGAAAGGCGGCTTCGCGCGCAGCGGCCAGCGGCGTCTTCGAGAAGTGCCAGGGCTTGCCGGGGATCCTGACCGCCTTGCCGCGGCGGTCGGTAACCTCTTCTATCGCGCCCCACCATTTGACCCAGTCCGAACCGGCGAAGTCCTTGACCGAGCGAACCACGCCGAACGCCAGCTTCACTTCGTCGAGCTGTGCATCGAGTTCGCCGGCCGTGGCAAAGGAAAGAATCCACTGCTGGATGATCTGGTAAAGGGCGTTGAGATTCTTCCGGCGCGCCGCCGGCGTGGCGAATCTGGGATCTGAAGCGAGATCGGGGCGACGCATCGCCGCGATGTAGTTCGGAAACGTCAGGCTGCTGACGACACTGGTCGCGATTGTGATGACGTCACCGTAGCTTGTCTTGAAGAACGGCGAGTCAGCAGGTCCGAGCGCCGCCGGTTCGGCGCCGAGATCCACGCCGGAGAGATCGGCATGCACCCGTTCATTGACGGCAAGCATGGTGGCGGCCATCGCAATATCGACATATTGGCCCTCGCCTGTCTGGTCGCGGTGATGCAGTGCTGCCAGAATGCCGATGATCGCTTCGAGGCCCGTATAAATGTCGGCATGCGAGTAGGCATCATGCCTCTTGACCGTGAGATCCTCGCCGAGATGGTCGATCATCCCGCCGACAAAGCCGGATTCGGCATGGACGGTCGGCGCGTAGGCGCTGCGGTGTGACAGCGCGCTGCCCTGGCCGTAGCCGCTGATTGAGGCGTAGATTACTTTCGGGTTGCGCGCGGCGACGGATTCATAATCGAGGCCGAAGAATTTCAATGTGCCGGCGCGAAAATTCTCGACGATAATGTCGGCGCTATCGCACATCTTGCGCACGACTTCTCTTCCTTCGGGGAAGTTCAGGTCGATGCTGATGTTCCGTTTCCCGACGTTCTGTTGGATATAGTAGTAGGACATGCTCGCGGTTTCGTCGCCAGGCAGGGCGTACCGTGAGATGTCTCCGCGCGGCGGCTCGATCTTGATCACGTCGGCGCCGAGGTCCGACAGGGCCCTGGTGCAGTGGGGACCAGCAAGGACGCGCGAGAAGTCGACGACCTTGATTCCGGCAAGGGGTGTACGATTTGTCATGACAACGTCCCTCAGCGGCCCGAGAAAATGGCGTGACCAGGCCCGGACTCGCGGAAGGCCTTCAGGCCGACGACGAGATCGTTGCTCTGGAAGATCGGACGCTGCGCGTCAGACATTGCGCGGTCGGCTTTCACGACGCTGTCTTCCATATATTCCCGGACCAGTCGTTTGGTGGCGCCATGCGCCACTGTCGGGCCCACCGCAAGCTCGAGCGCGAGGATCCGCGTCGTTTCTTCAAGCTGGGCTTCGGGCACGACGCGATTGACGATATTCCAGCGCTCCAGCGTCGCCGCATCATAGCGACGTCCGAACAGAGCCATCTCCTTGGCGCGCGCCACGCCGGCGCGCGATGCCACACGTTGTATGGCGCCCATCAGCGGATGCAGGCCCAGCGTCACCTCGACCATGCCGGCCTTCGCGGAGTCCGCGGCAACGATGATGTCGCAGGCCAGCGCCAGCTCGAATCCGCCACCGAGGGCCAATCCGTGCATGCTCGCGATGATCGGCACAGGAACCTGTTCGAGCGCATCCAGGCAGGCGCACACATCGATTTCGGGCATCCGTTCGCCGCGATTGTCGAATAGTTCTATTTCAGCACCGGCCGGAGAAGTGTCGCAATCCGCTCCGCAGGATGATGGCACGCGCGCCTCCCTTATGAGCCTGTTCGACTGCATCCAGCAGCGCGGTCAGCAGCGGCTTGGCCACGAGATTGTAGGGAGCGAAAGTCATCGTCAGGGTAACGAGATCGCCCTCCCGACTGACGGTAACCAACTCGTTTGGTGTGGTCATTGAATTCCTCCGGATTTTTTTTGAGTCAGTCGTTCGGTTCGATAATGGAACGGTATCTGAAAAACTCATACGGTCAACATAAAAAAGATATTATTGGATTCATCTTGTATTCCTCCGAATCCTTGTGAAAATGCCAGGGATGCCTCAGGACGCGACCAGCCTTACCGTTTCAGCCTATGCTCGACTTCGCTCGGACATCTTGGCCGGCCGCTTGCCGGCCGACGGAAAGCTGAAAATTCAAGATCTGGCTCAATATCTTGGGGTCAGCCCGAGCGTTGTACGGGAGGCCCTGTCGCGTCTCTCTGCCGAGGCGCTGGTCATTGCGGAGCCCCAGCGAGGTTTCCGGGTGGCGCCCATCAATGCCGCCGATGTTTCGGATCTGACGGCCGTCAGAATCGACATCGAACTGAAATGCATGCACCGCGCGATGAAACTCGGCGGCCTCAAATGGGAGGCTGCTATTGTCGCAGCCGATCATGAACTCTCGCATACGCCCCACGACATTCACGACCTGGGCGACGACTGGATGATCGCGCACGCGAAATTCCATGCCACCCTGGTGGCGGCCTGCGATAGTCCCTGGCTGCTGCGAATCCGCGAACAACTCTTCGTCCAGGGCGAACGCTATCGCCGCATCAATGTGCGAATGTCGCGCGCCGATCGTGATCTGCGCGCCGAACATTCGGCACTGGCCCAAGCCATTCTTGGCCGGCATGTGAAACTCGCCACCGATTTGATGACGGAACATCTGCGCTTGACCGAGGTGCTGACGCTTCAGTCGCTCAAGTCGCAGGACGCAGCGGTCGCCTAGCAAAAGCGTCTCCCGGCCCGATACGTTCAATTCGGCCAACCACGCTCAATTGACCATCCGCTCGTATCCTTCCCAATAGCGCTCTCGCAGCAGCCGCTTGAGGATTTTCCCGGACGGATTGCGGGGAAGTTCGTGAGCACGAATTCGATCGACTTCGGGATCTTGAACCCCGCCAGCCTTCCTCGCGGGAAATGCAGTATGCCCGCCGGGTCCGCCGTACGATCCGGTTTCAACACGACGAGGGCCTTGACCGCTTCACCCCACCGGTCGTCAGGCACGCCGATGACGGCGACGTCGGCGATATCCGCGTGTCCATACAAGGCACTTTCGATCTCGGCGGGGTAGACGTTCTCTCCGCCGGAAACGATCATGTCTTTCAAACGATCATGAATGTACAAATAGCCGTTTTCATCGAGGAATCCGGCATCGCCGGTATGCAGCCATCCGTTCCTGAGAGTCCTCGCGGTGTCCTCTGCCCGATTCCAGTATCCCTTCATATTTTGCGATGAGCGGCACACGACTTCACCCACCTCTCGGGCTGGTAGCGGTTTGCCCGACGCGTCGATGACCATCAGTTCAATGCCTTCGACCGGACGGCCGCATGACCTCAGGATATCCCTATTGTTCGAGGAATGGTCTGCAGCATCCAGAACCGTGATGACGCCGGTCGTTTCGGTCAGGCCGTAGACCTGGAAGAACCCCGTATGCCTGAACACCCGGAGCGACTTCCTGAGAAGCTCGAGCGGTATCGGGGAGGCTCCGTAAAGAATCTGTCTCAGTGAGGAGAGATCGATTTTTTCAACGTTACGTTCGGCCAGCATCGCCAATAGCATTGCCGGAACGAGGAACGTGACCGTAGCTCGTTCGCGCTGTATCGTTTCAAGCGCCACCGATGGAACGAACTCGCGAAGCACGATCGTCTTGAGGCCGGCGACCAGACCGAATACGCCGGTACCGACCCCTGCGATGTGGAACAACGGCATTGCGAGCAGCATGACATCGTCGGACGACCACGCCTTCCAGTCGTCAAGCGCGTGTAGTGGAAAATTGGCGTGAGAAAGCTGCACGCCCTTCGGATAGCCGGTCGTGCCGCTGGTGTAGAGCTGCAAGCAAACGTCATCGGGGCTGACTGGCAGGCTCGCCTCGGTCGTCGGGTGGGCATCGCGCCACTTGAGGTAACGAGAGTCCAACACAATGATTTGGTAAACAGTTTCCAGCTGATCCTGGATTTCAGTGGTAAGTTTCTCGAACGATTCCCCGACGAAGAGAATCTCGGTTTTGGCATCGTTGACCGCGAAAACGATCTCGGGAGGTGCCAGCCTTGCATTGATGGGAACCAGGACGGCGCGGGCCTTGGCTGCCCCGAGAAGCACTTGAAAAAAGATATCCGAATTCTTGTCGAGTATCGCAATTCGGCTGCCCGGTCGCACACCCCCAGCCATGAGGCCATTGGCGACTTGATTGGATAATTCCTCCAAAACCCGATAGCTTGTCTCGCGCCCCTCGAAGCTCACGGCGACGGCGTCGGGCGTGATGGCCGCGTAACGTCGCGGAATTTCCGCGATCGTCTGGATCGGCGTTGACAGCAAGGCCCCTTCCGATTTGGACATCCATCCCTCCCGTTATGATTTTTGAGATGGAGGATGACCGGCCCGGCGCCCGGCAAGTATCTAAATTCTGAACTACCGCTATTCAGGCGCAGAATGACCACGGCCTCTTCGCGTGTCTTACCGCGATATTTCCAGATGCGGCGAAGGCAGCATGTGAGACGGCCTCAGGCCTTGCGCTTGGTCACTCTCGCATTTCGAGGGTTGCCCGCGAGCCATTCCCTGGAAGCGGTGAATTCTGCTTCCAGGAATCGCCTGACTTCACGAGTCAATTTTCTCAGGTCGCTCTCGCGCCGGCGCAGCAGCCATACGTTCATCGTAACTGTCTCTTGCGGCAAGACCTGAACCAGTCCCTCGGCTTGCGCGAATGGTACAGCAAGAAGCGCAAGCCCGAGACCGCAACCGGCGGCGGCGAAATGGTTGGCAATTGGGTTGACCCGAACAACGCTGCGGATGCCCGCCGCTTCCGAGAAATACTCCAACAAATCCCTCTGATTGGGCCGAACGTTGCGGAAGGAGACAAAATCGGCAGTATGGCCGATGATGTCGTGATCCCTCAGCTCTGACAATGACCGAGGCGCGGGGCGTCCGGCAAGGTACCGCTCGGAGGCAAAAATCCCCATCGGCACGTCCGCGACCCGCTTTCCAATGAGATCGTTCTCGCCGGGATCTCCCATCCTGATGACGTAGTCCAGATCGCTCGTTGCCAAGCTCTGCTGGTTCACCGTGGAGATGATTTCCAGGTAGATTCGACTATCGCGCCGTCGCAGCTCCGCAACCCGCGGGAGAAGCCAGTGCTTGGTCATGCCTTCGGTCGCCGATATCCTGACCACTGACGATCGTTGCCCGACGCGCGAACGCAGATCGCGATGAAACGACTCGAATGCGAGCATCATATCGCCGGCCGAGCGTTGCAGGTCCTCGCCTTCCCGCGTCAGCTTCACCCCGGACGAGGCGCGAAAGAACAGGGGAGCGGCCACGTAGCGCTCCAGCTCCTTCAGACGCCTGCTCAATGTCGGTTGGCTCATTCCCAGTTCGTGTGCGGCACGGTTGACGCTTCCAGTTCTCGCCACCACGGAAAACAAGCGAAACAAATCCCAGCTTGCCTCGGTCATGCTCTCGTCCTTTGCGCAAGCGCTTTTGGTTCCTGATCGCCGAGTGCGAACGACGTCGCAGGACCCGGAAACACAAGCGAAAAAGCCATCAAAGCCTGGCCGCTATTCAATATTGCGTTCCCCGTTCAACAAAATCGACATGGCCTTCCTCGCAGTTTGGGGAAATATGCCAAACGGTCGAACAACGGACACAGCGATGGCACAGATTAAGCTCGAGGCGATCAGGGATTTCGTGGGCCAGAATCTCGGAACATCCGACTGGGTCACCATCGACCAGCCCATGATCGACCAGTTCGCGGCCTGTACTGGGGACAGGCAGTGGATCCACGTGGATGCGGACCGCGCGAGCAAGGAAAGTCCTGTAGGCGGCACCATTGCCCACGGCTTCCTGAGCCTGTCATTGATTGCGCCACTTGGCATGGACCTGGGGCTCGCTCCGGTCGACGCATCTGCCGTCTTCAACTATGGTCTGGACAAAGTCAGGTTCCTGACACCCGTAAGATCGGGTAACCGCGTTCGCCTTCAGCTTTCCATGACAAGTGTCGAACCGAAGGACAACGGGCGTATGCTGATCAAGGGCAACGCGGTACTTGAGATCGAGAATAGTCAAACGCCGGCTCTGGTCGCCGAGACGCTGACGCTGGTGGTCCCTTAGCCCTCCACCGCCGCGAACGGTGTCACTACAAAACCGCAGGCCGCCAGACCAAGACGTTCAGGAAGACGATAGCACCGAAGTCAGACCACCATCGACGGCAAGGATCTGTCGGTAATGTGCTTGCCGGCGTCGCTGGCGAACAGAACCGCGGCACCTTTCAGATCGTCCTCATCACCGATGCGGCGCAGCGGCGCGCCAGCGGCGAGCTTTTCGACCCCGACCGCTTCGATCGTTCCCTTTGTCACCTTCGATGGGAAAAAGCCAGGCGCCAGAGCATTGGCCGTAATTCCGTAACGCCCCCAGCTCCCCGCCAACGCCCGCGTGAAGTTGACGACAGCGCCTTTGCTTGTGTTGTAGGCGACCGTCTGCATATCCCCGGAACTTCCGAACAGGCCCGCGATCGAAGCAAGGTTGACGATGCGGCCATATTTGTTCGGTATCATCGAACCCTTGGCGATCTGTTGGCTGAGCAGGAACAGCGAGCGGATGTTCAAGTTCATCACCTTGTCCCAGGCTTCGATCGGGTGATCTTCCGTCGGCGCGCCCCAGGTGGCGCCCGCGTTGTTCACCAGAATGTCCACCCGTCCGAGCTTCTTGATCGTTTCGTCGGCGAGGCGCTTGACGTCTTCGTCCCTGGAATTATCCGCTGCGATCCATTCCGCCTTGATGCCGAGCCCGGCAAGGTGCGCCTGGGCCTTTTCCAGGTCTGGCGCCTTGCGAGAGGAGATCACGATCCGTGCTCCTTGCTCACCCAGCGCCTCGGCGATCTGCAACCCAAGGCCACGGGAGCCTCCCGTAACAAGAGCATTCCTGCCGGTGAGATCGAATGCCTTCTTGATGCTTCCTATGGTCAAATCCTCTGGTCCGGAGCGAAGTTCTACCAAGCGGTCGTGGGATCTCTATTTCCCGCGGAATACTGCCGAGCGGCGCTCCACGAATGACTGGATGCCTTCTTTCATGTCTTCGCTGCTGAAGACGCGATCCTTGATCTTGGGAATGTAATCGATCGCGGCTCTCTCGCCGGCCTCGATGTATTTCAACGCGGCCTCCTTCGTCACCTGAATGCCGATCGGCGCGTTCTTGGCGATCAGATTCGCAATCTCCATCGCGCGCGCAATCTGCTGGCCGGGAGCGACGACTTCCTGAACAAACCCGATCTTGTAAGCCCGCGCGGCATCGAACTCGTCGCATAGGAACAGGTGATACATCGCGTCTCCCCAGCCCGCCCGTGTCAGATATCGGAAATGGGCACCACCAAGAGGCGCGATCCCGCGCTTGGATTCCATCTGACAGAACCGTGCGTCGTCGGCCGCCACGACGATGTCGCCAGCGAGCATCATTTCGATGCCAATCGTGAAGCAGATCCCCTGCACTGCCGTCACGATCGGCTTGCGACACCGGCTCTTCAACGCGAACGCATCGATGTTGTCGGGCTTGATCTCGGTATTCTCGGCCTTGGGTCCGAAGAATTTCGGCATATCCAGCCCGGCCGTGAAATCCGGGCCCTCGGCGCAAAGTACCCCGACCCAGTAGTCGTCGGTGCGGTCGAGAAGCGTCATCGCATCCGACATCTGCGCCATCATCTGCGGACTGAACGAATTCTTCTTCGCAACGTTGTCGATGATGATCTTGAACACATGCCCGTGCACCTCGGTGCGGATTTGGCCGACCTGGGTTTTCGTGTCGTTCATTGCCAGTCTCCGAATTGCTTCCAGGCGACTGCGCAAGGACACGCAGGCTCCTCCCGTCGTCGACTGCCGGGCAGCCGATCATTCGTTGCCAGCCAGCTTGGACCGATCGCCGCAGCACCGGCTACCCAACATTTTCGATAGCCGTTATTCAGTAGCGACGAACCCTGCCCCGACACCCTTCATCGCTCGGATTAGCTCAGCGCTGCGAATGCAGTTCGTTCGAAAGCCATCAATTCCTCTGTCCGGCCGTCGCGTATCTTCAGTAGCCACTGCGGATCCTGAAGCAGCGCCCGACCCACCGCGACAAGATCGAACTCCTCGCGATCGAGGCGGCGGATTAACTCGTCGAGGGACGCCGGACGCGAGCTTTCTCCGCTGTATGCAGCGATGAATTCGCCGGTCAGACCGACTGACCCGACCGAAATCGTCGGTACACCCGTGACCTTCTTCGCCCATCCGGCGAAGTTCAAGTCGGAACCATCGAACTCCGGCTCCCAGAAGCGCCGTTGCGAGCAATGCAGAACATCTACTCCGGCGTCGACCAGAGGTTTGAGCCAGGCTTCCAACGCGCGAGGCGTCTCGGCCAGCTTCACTTCATAGTCCTGCTGCTTCCACTGGCTGATGCGGAGCAGTATCGGAAAGTCCGGTCCGACCGATTTGCGAACCGCGTGGATGATATCAGCGGCAAACCGCGCCCGACCCGGCAGGTCCTTGCCACCATAAGCATCCTCGCGGCGATTGGTGCCCGCCCAGAAGAATTGATCGATCAGATAGCCGTGCGCGCCATGCAATTCGACGGCGTCGAATCCCAGGCGCTTCGCCGCAAGCGCTGCATCGGCGAAGGCGCGAATGGCGTCGGCGATGTCCGCTTCGCTCATCGGCTCGCCAAATTTCTTCTCCGGTCGCGACAGACCGGACGGACTGTCGTAAAGCACCCGGAGGAGACCAATCCTGGGCGCGGGTGCGAACGGCTCCGACGTGCCATAGCTGCGGTGCCATCAGGCCACCGGCGGCATGCACCTCGTCGACCACACGCCGCCACCCCGCCAACTCCTTCTCACCGTGAAAACGGGGAACATTCGGATCGTTCAGGGATGCCGGACGATCCACGCCCGTGCCCTCCGAGATAATGAGGCCGACCGCTCCTTCGGCACGCCGACGGTAATACTGCGCGACGTCGCCGGTCGGGATTCCGCCCGGAGAGAATGAGCGCGTCATCGGCGCCATCACGACCCGGTTCGGCAAGGTCAGCCCTTTCAGCTTGGAAGGCCGGAAAAGAACGTCGCTGGACATCCGTGCTCCATGATTCAGTTGATCGCGTGGCTCAAATCACCTGCGCAGCGTGTTCAGACGATACAATTCATTTCCCGTCGGCGCTGAGTACACTACCAAATTGCTCCCACGTGGTCCCATTCCAGCGCTGCAGCTGCAGCTGCGTATACGCCATACTGCTTTCGGGGCCCGTGTTGATGATGACACCTGGTATAACAGTGGGAAGCGACAACCCGCGGATGCTGCGCGATTGCCTGACGATATTCTCCCGCGAGAGATCGTTGCCACATTGCTTGAGTACCTGCTCCAGGATCTGTCCCTGCTGGGTCCCGAACAGATAATTGTTGTCTCCGATATCTGCGCCCGGCAGGTATTTGGCAAAGAACTCGCGGTACCATTTGATGCCGGGATCGTCGGCCCACTTCTTATCATTCGGATCCTTCGTGATTGTCGCGGCGACTATGCCTACGGCCTTTTCCGGTCCTGCGGGGACGATGGTCGAAGAGACCGAGCTCGAAACAAAGTTGATCAGGAACAGCGGCTTCCAAGCTATCTCATCGGCCTTCTTGATGGCCTGCGCTGCGAATTTTGGCGTGCCGGCCACCAAAAACGCCGATGCGCCAGACGATTTCAGCGAAACGACATGGGAATCAATGGTCGGCTCCGTCACTTCGTAGGACGACGCGACGACTTTCTTGTCGAAATCGTCCTTCAAATAGCCCTTGAATGCATTGACGAAGTCCTTACCCAGATCGTCGTTCTGATACAGGATGGCAATCTTCGCGTCCGGCCGGGTCTGGGTGATGTATTTCGCGTAGATTCGTCCCTCGGTGTCGTAGCTCGGCAATCCCGTCGTGGTCATGGGGAATTCAGCGAAGTTCGTGAATTTTGTGACTCCGCTCACAACAAACAGATGCGGGACTTTCTTCGCGTTGACGTACTTGATAGTAGCGCTGATGCCGGGCGTCCCCAGCGGGCCGAACAGGAACGCCACCTCGTCACTTTCCACGAGTTTCCTGGTCTGCTCCACCGTCTTGGGGGGACTGTAGGCATCGTCGTAGGTGACGAGGTTTATCTTCCGCCCGTTGATGCCGCCGCGCTCGTTGATCGAATTGACGTAGGCGATCATGCCCTTTCCGGTATTGCTGAGCGGCGAAGCGGGGCCGCTGAAAGGGAACGTCGCTCCTATCTTTATCTCGGATTCAGTGACGCCCGGCGTCTGCGCATGCGCCCCGGCTATGGATGCCGCGAGCGCGGCTACAATCATGACGCTTCTCAACATTGTCATCTCCCTTCGGCGACAAGTCCGTCGCTCACGTTCTTTCTTAAACCGGCATATTGCCGTTCAAATCATCCTGACGCCCGTCAGCCAGCGGCGGCCGCACGCGACGCCTTCGGGGCGGCCTGTTCGTTCGCCATCTCTCGCAGCTTGTGTTTCAGTATCTTGCCGGTGGAGGCCGAGGGCAGAGCGTCGAGCACGATCAATTCGGTTGGACGCTTGTAGGACGTGAGCAATTGGGCCGTATATGCCTTTAGGTCTTCCGCGCTGATGCTCGCACCGGGGAGAAGCTGAACGAACGCGACGACCTCCTCGTTGCCCTCGACCTTTCGTCCGACGACGGCCGACTGAACGACCTGGTCGTGCGCGTTCAGGACCGCTTCCACCTCGGCGGGATAAACGTTGAAGCCGGAGCGGATGATGAGCTCCTTGGTGCGGCCGGCAATGTAGAGATGCCCCTTGCCGTTCACCCGCGCGAGATCTCCCGTGTTGAACCATCCCTGCTCATCGATCGCCGCCGCTGTCAGGTCGGGCGCACGATAGTAGCCGAGCATGATGTTCGGACCTCGTACGTGCAATTCGCCCACCTCACCGGTCGCCACCTTTTTTCCTTGTCCGTCCACGATCCGGTGCTCGACGCCGGGAAGAAAAGGGCCGACCGACTCGTCCGAGACAGGCTGTTCCGAACGGACACCCGACAGGCCGGGCGAACATTCGGTTATGCCGTAGTTGTTCAACAGCGGGATTCCAAACTCGTCCTCGATCCGCTTCTTGAGATCGAGGTCTAGCGGAGCGCCAGCCACCGCCATGATCCGCAGGCTGCCCCGCTCGAGCCGTTGGATGCCCTTGACCGCCTTGTGCTCAAGCAGCCGCTGATATGTGGCAGGCACGCCGAATAGGCTCGTAATCCCTTGCTCGGCGATGGCATGAGCCAGCGCAGCGGGATCGGCCTTGGCCACGACGTGCAACGTGCCGCCGTGCATCAGCGTCGAAATCAGTAGGATCGCATACCCGACGATGTGCGACATCGGCAGGACGCCGTAAATGCGGTCGCCTGGACTGCTTCGTCGAAGGATTCCCGACGTCCTTGCGGTGAAGAGCAGATTGCGGTGGCTCAGCATGACGCCCTTCGGCGCACCGGTCGTGCCCGAGGTGTATAAAAGGCCTGCGACCTGGCGGGCGCCATCCTTCTCGACGGGCTCTGCTTTCGCATCCGCATTGAGAGGACCGACACCGATTCCACCAAATGGTCCGACGGCGCCGATTTTCGCTCCGACGCGAGTGGCATGATCGGCCGCTTCCTTCGACAGAGCCGAGTTGAACAGAACGCGTCTGGCGCCGCTGTGCGTCCCAATCAGGTCGATCTCTCGGGGCGAAAGGGCGGGGATTGACCGGAATACCCCAGGCATCGAGCTTGCTCGCTGCGAAGAGCATCACGCCGAGGGCCACGCTGTTCTCACTGGCAATCATCACGCGATCACCGGGCCTGATGCCCAACCCGGCGAGATTCTTTGCAGCAGCGTCGACAACATCCGAGAACTGCCGGTAGCTCCAGGAACGCCCGCCTTCCACGAAGGCCGGATGATCCGGAATATCCCGCACGAACGGCGCGTAAACCTCGTGCACTCTGGACGGCAGGCCGTCCAGCAGTTCGGCTGCGGTAAGCTCGTCCACGCTCCTCATGCCATCCTCCCTCGCGCCTTGTTTTCGGCAGCGTGCGCGGCCTCCTTCAACCGGGAGGTCCGCACCCTTCATTCATATCGGCCCGCGGAGTAAACCGTTCTAAAATAGAACTGTCAAGACGAGCAGACGTCAATGTGCCAGAGAATGGCGGAATTCTTGGTGCAGAAATCGAATTCCAATTTAGAATTGGCGATCTCCGCGCACTTGTTCGGAGGGATCAGCTGAGCGTAATTACCATTTCTCGACCCACGGCCGCAGCACGACTTCAAAAGCCCAGGTCGACCGATGCTGGCGGTGCAGCTGCAGATAGGTTTCCGCAATATGGACAGGGTCGGCCATGTTGTCTTCCACGGTCGTCCCCGCCAGACGGTGCGCGCGGGTCCCGTCTTCCTGAGTCCAACCGATCGCGGCATCGATCGGCACATTCGCCACATGGATTCCCTGCGGCATCAATTCTCTCGCCATGCTTTGCGCGAGTCCGGATTTGGCATGGCACGCCATCGCAAATGCACCACTCGATGGAAAACCCTTGAGCGCCGCGCTGGCGTTCGTAAAGATTAACGTTCCTCTCGTACCATTGACGTCGGGTTCGTTTCCGAGCATGAGCCGAGCTGCCTGTTGACCTACCAGAAACGCGCTGAATGCCGAGTTTCGGATTGTTTCGAGCGCCATTATCGGGTCGGCTTCGAGAATGTCCTTGCGGAAAATGCCGGGAACGCGGCCATCGATGTTATGCACGACAAGCCTCGGCGCTCCGATCTCTCGAGCGACATTCGCGAACAGCTGTGCCACGGCCTCCGGTTCGCTTGCATCGCAGGCGTAGCGACGTACGCCGTGCACCTTTTCGAGAGTCTCAAGGACGGCTTTTTCCGGATTCCTGGCTGCGACGGCGACACGCATTCCGTTTTCCGCGAACAGCCTGGCGCAACTCGAACTGATGCCCGGGCCACCGCCGACAATAAGTGCGACGTCCTGCTGGAAAGGCTGTGTATCGCGGTTGGATTCAGTCATGTCGTTTCCTCATGCACTTGGTGCCGGCCGGCGTATGGCGTCGCAACGCAGGCGGCACCGTTACGGAACTATTGTTTCACCGCGATCACGACCTTGCCCTTTGCGCGCCCGGTCTCGACATAGGCGAGCGCGTCGCCGGTTTTTTCGAACGGGAAAACCTTGTCCACGACCGGACGGATCACGCCGGATTCGATCAGGGACGTGATTTCGCGTAGCTGCTGTCCCTGCGCTCGCATGAACAGGAATGAGAAGCGCACACCAAGTTTTCTGGCTTTCTTCCGCACACCATGGCTCAGCAAACGCAGCACCAGTTTCAGGAAGATGTTCATCCCCTGCTCCCTCGCGAATTCGGGGTCGGGCGGCCCGGAGATTGAGATGAGCAGGCCGCCCGGCTTGAGCACGCGCAGAGATTTTTCAAGCGTCTTGGCGTCCTGGCTGTGCAGGACCAGATCGTAGCCCGACAAGACTTTCTCGAAATCCTGGGTCTTGTAGTCGATGACCAAGTCCGCGCCGAGGCTCTTGACCAGCTCGACATTCTTCGCGCTCGTCGTCGTCGCGACGACCGCAGCGAGATGCTTGGCGAGTTGGATCGCGAAACTCCCCACCCCGCCGGAGCCCGCCTGGATGAAGACCTTCTGGCCGGGCCTCAGCTGGCCCACCTCGACTAGCGCCTGCCAGGCGGTCAGCCCCACCAGCGGGATGGAAGCGGCCTCTTCCATGCTGATGTTCGAGGGCTTCGGCGCCACGTCGGCTTCGTTCATGGCAATGAATTCGGCGAATGTTCCGATCCGATGATCGCGCGGCCGCGCATAGACCTCGTCGCCTGCCTTGAATCGCCTGACATTGCGGCCAACCCTGACGACCGTCCCGGCAACATCGTGGCCCAGAATGAAGGGCGGACGATACGGCAGGATGAGCTTGAATTCTCCATTCCTGAGCTTGGAGTCCAGGACGTTCACAGCAGTTGCGCGAACCCGAACCAGGACATCATCGTCCCGCAACTCCGGTTCTGGCATGGTTGCCGAGCGCAGAGCCCCTTTCTTCTTATATTTGTCGACGACGAATGCCTTCATGATGTCATCTCCAATTTGAAAATATGGTCGCGGCGTCAGGCGTCGAGGAACGACAGCGCCTTCGGCACGAAATCGGCGTGGTACTGGAAAATCCCGCCGTGCCCGGCATCTTCGTAGATGACCAGTTGGGCGCCCGGAACACGCCGTGCCATGTCGGTGCTGTTTGCGGTCGGCACCATGATGTCGTTATCGCCATTCGCGATCAGGACCGGGATGCGGAGGCTGCCGAGATCCTGAGGCGCCTGCTGGCCCCAGCTCTTGATCGCCTTGAGCTGCCGCAACAAGGCCACTGGCGTGGCTCCTTTGTCCCGATTTGACTTACGCTCCTTCAGCCTTTCCAGAAAGGCCTTTGCGGCCCGGCGGCCATTGGCTGTGGAGGTGAAGAACAGATAGAATTTCGGGTCTCGCAAAGTCAGCAAGCCCTTGATCATCAGCGGCCAGGACACCGGCCCGACCTTCTCGATACCTTTGCCGCCTGCCGGGCCCGTGCCGGTCAGAATCAGCTTTCGCACGAGACCAGGGGCCTTCAGTGCGATATCCTGGGCTACGAAGCCGCCGAGGGAAAAGCCGAGCAGATCGACTTTTTCAAAACCCAGCGCGGCGATCAGAGCAATCGTATCTTCTGCCATTTCGCCAACGCTAACAGGCGCTTTCCCGCCTGAAGCGCCGATGCCGCGGTAGTCGATCGCGATCACGCGATGCCTGGTGGCGAGCCCGTCGACGATCGGTGGATCGAAATTGTCGAGAACCGCGCCCCAATGGTTGAGAAGGATCAATGGCACGCCAGTGCGTGGACCGATATCGCGATAGGCAAAAGTTGTTCCTGCAGCACTGATCGAAAGATTCGGCGCATCGACATAGCGCACGACCGATCCTGGGTGGCTGACATAAGTTGACATCACTTACTCCATAGTTCGGCTGACACCGGAATCCCTGAGATCAGAGGGATATCGGATGACGCGGTTCTTCCTGTGCGCACGAAGAGGTGCACGTGTTGATAGGCCGCTATGTTGGCCTTGGCCCGACGCCAGCCCAATGCTGGCGGAAGCACCCGGCATCAGCGCAATTCCGCGTCCTCGGCTCCGGTCTTCCCAATTTGGTGTGGAACACCGACGAATGATCTGTTACTATCAATTTAGTATCAAGTCACTACTAAAATGAGACTTACATGAAAAAACCTTCGGCCCAGCCTTGCCTGATCGCCCGAAGCCTGGCGCTGGTCGGAGACGCATGGAGCATGCTGATCATGCGCGACGCCCATGCGGGACTGACCCGCTTCGACGATTTTCGCAGGAGTCTCGGTATCGCGCCGACGATGCTGACGGGGCGCCTTTCGGCGCTGGTTGACGAGGGAGTGCTGGAGAAGCGCCGTTATTCAGACCGTCCGCCACGGGACGAATATGTGCTGACGGAAGCCGGGCGCGACTTCTTGCCGGTCCTATTCGCGATTGGTGCGTGGGGACGCAAGCATCGCAGCGGAGGCAAGGTGACCCGGTTCTTTGATGCCGAAAACGGAACGGAGATCGATCCCCTCACCATCGACCGCGCGACCGGCGCTCCGATCGGAACGCGTCCCATTCGTATCGCCGCAGTCGAATGAGCAATTAGAGCGTTTCATTGCTTAATTGAATCGGAGGGGATTCCGGTTTCTGGCGGTTTGTGATTCAAGATGCTGACTGGATTGGAGGCCAGCATCGCATGACCCGACCTCTTTCCCTGGATCTTCGCGAGCGAGTGGTGGCGTCGGTTTTGGCAGGCGAGAGCTGCCGGTCTATGGCAGAACGGTTTGGCGTTGCGGTCTCGTCAGTTGTGAAGTGGTCACAGCGGCAGCGGGCGACCGGCTCGGTTGTGCCTGGCAAGATGGGCGGACACCGCAAGCCTGTACTTGATCCGCACCGCGCCTTCATCGTCGAGCGAATCACTCAGACGCCCCACCTGACGTTACATGGCCTGAAGGCGGAACTGGCGGCCCGTGGGGTCAAGGTCTCGCACAACGCGGTCTGGCTGTTCCTGCGCCGGGAAGGGCTGCGGTTCAAAAAAACACTGTTCGCTCTTGAGCAGGCTCGGGCCGACGTCTCTCGTAGGCGTCAGCGTTGGCAATCCTGGCAGGCCGGGCTCGATCCGGGCCGGCTCGTCTTCATCGATGAGACCTGGATCAAAACCAATATGGCCCCTTTGCGGGGCTGGGGGTGCCAAAGGGGCACGCCTGCGTGGCTTCGCACCGCACGGTTACTGGCGTACCCTCACGTTCCTCGGCGCGCTCCGCCACGACCAACTCACGGCACCCTGCGTCTTCGACGGGCCGATCAACGGCGAATGCTTCCGCGCCTATGTTGAGCACCTTCTCCTGCCAACCCTGCGCGAGGGCGATATCGTCATTCTCGACAATCTTGGAAGCGACAAGTCGAAAGCTGTCAGGCAGATGATCCAGGCCGCTGGCGCCAGGCTCTGGTACCTGCCGCCATACTCCCCCGACCTCAACCCGATCGAACAGGCCTTCGCCAAGATCAAGCATTGGATGCGGCAAGCTCAGAAGCGCACCATCGAGGACACTTGGCGACACATCGGTCACCTCGTCCACGACATCCAGCCTCGTGAATGCGCCAACTACTTCGCTAACGCCGGTTATGCTTCAGTCAAAAAGTGAAACGCTCTAGCTTGGCAGCTCCAGCTTGTGCGGTTGCGGGTACGGCCCGCTAGGCCTTCGAAGTCATGACCTGAAAGAGTTTTACCTGTAAGTCGGCGGACGCTTCTCAATAAAAGCCCGGACAGCTTCGGCGTGCTGCGCAGTGCCCGCCGCGAGGACCATCCTCTCGGCCTCTTGATCTAGTGACGTCAAGAAGTCGGCCGACAGCGCAAGGTCGAGATTATCCTTCATGGAGGCATAGGCGCTCGCCGGGCCATTCGCCAATGCTCTCGCCATTTCGAATGCTTCGCTTTGCAGTTCGGAATCAGACACCACGCGATTGATAAGGCCCAATGCTTCGCAGCGCCGTGCACTGATCCGTTCAGACAGAAACATCAGTTCGCGAGCACGTGCCGTCCCGGCAAGCCGGGTCAACAACCACGAAATGCCGTAATCGCCGGTGAGCGCAATCCTGGCATAGCCTGTCGTCATGATCGTGGATTCGGCCGCGATACGAAGGTCGCAAGCGAGTGCGATCGCAAGCCCGGCGCCAGCCGCCGGTCCCGGCAAAGCTGCGATGGTGGGCTTCCGCACCGAAACAAGTACGCCGGTCAGGGTTCGCTGACGTTCCCGCAATCGCGCAACCTTGTCGCTGAATGACATCGCCGGCGCGGCAGCGTTGCCGCCCATTCCCTTAACATCGCCGCCCGAACAGAAGGCAGTGCCTGCACCGGTAATCAGGAGGGCTCCGACCTCAGGATCATCTCCATTCTGTTTGATCATCCGGCGCAACGCCGGCGTAAGATGATCGGACAACGAATTTCGGGCTCCGGGCCGGTTCAAGGTAATCACCGCGACGCGATCCCGGATCGCGCACAGCAGTTCGTCCGTCCCCGCATCAACCGCGATGGATCCATCAGTCATGTTCCTGACCTTTCAAGTCCCGCGGAGAGCTCTCCAAAGTGACCCAGCGCGCCGTGCCCGTGTTCGAGCGTTACCAATTTTCGTTGAATGGCCGCAGTTCCGTGAGAAACGACCAGGCCGAGCGATCCTGACCGTAGAGATGCAATAATTCGTCGGCGATCGCCGCCGGCTTGATGAAGAACTCATCCGGTTTGTCGCTCATCCGCGCGCGCATCCGGGGCGTATCGATAACGGCGTCGATGAGAACGTAGGAGACGTGGACGCCGAGAGGTCCTACTTCACGTGCGATCGACTCGGCCAGAATGCGCTGCGCCGCCTTCGTCGGCGCGAAGCCGGCGAAATTGGCTTTGCCTCGGATCGAAGAGGTGTTGCCGGTCACCAGGATTGCGCCCTTGCCCCGAGCGATCATGTCAGGCGCCACTTCTCGCGACAGGTACAACAGACCCATCACGTTGACTTCGAAGTTGCCCTTCAGCATCTTCGGATCGATCTCGCGAAAACTCCCCCAACCCCCTCCGACCGCGTTGTGGATGAGAATGTCCGCCGCGCCAAAGCGGCGCTTTACGTCAGCGACTGCGGTCCGCACCTGAGCCTCCTCGGAGACGTCGCAGGTCACCGCGTGCACGTCCGGAAGCTCTTGCGCAAGTCGATTGGTGAGCTCCGCTGAGCGGGCAAGCGCGATGATACGAAACCCGCCAGCAGAGAAGCGCTTGACGATGGCAGCTCCCGTGCCTGGCCCTACTCCGGTCACGATTGCGATTGGTTTCTCGGTCATTCGACGCTCCCTTCGAGCTATTGTCCGGCCGCTCTCTTATGAATTCGCTCGGATTGCGACTGATAGGCGGCAGCTTCGTGCCCGGACACCAGGGTCAAACGCACCGGGACGTTCTTGTGGTAGGGCGTGCCCGCAATGGGATCACGGTTGCCGCTCTCGGTGAGCAGATTGATGCGCGGTCCGTTGATCAGGCGCTCTCCGTCTGATGTCGGGTATGCCTGACCGTAGCCGTGCGGCAGCGCCAACTGGCCGTTCCGCATGGCGTCATCGACCTTGCAGCGGACGACGAGCCGCCCGACCGCCGACTCGACCGCGATCCAGTCACCATCCTTCGCGCCCAACTCGCTCAGATCGCTCGAATTGATCAACAGGGCGCCGTCCGGGTCGTCGCGACGCCACGCGGGATCGCGAAATATCTGGTTGGCATTGAACATGCGGCGACCACCGGCCGCCAGCATGAACGGAAACTCCTTTGGCGCGCCCGCAGCCTGCGGATCGAGACGCGCCAGCCATTCCATCATCTGCGGGACGACCAGCCGAACCTTGCGATCCGAATGGCTGATCAGTGACCAGACCTCGTCATACTTGTGCCGGGTGACCGCCGTGCCCTGCCGGGTCGCCACAATGGTGTTGAACAGAAGGTCTCCGAGCTGCTGGTCCGTCACCTGGTCGGATGCGCCGATCGCCCGCCGTACCGCTTGCGGCGACCGCTTCGCGCAAGCCAATGCCGCGCTCCACAACGGAGCCGCGGCCGCCGTGTCATCCGGAAGCGTCTGCCCTAGCGTATGGTAGAGCACCAGGGCAGGCACCGCCGCCGGGTTTTCCGCGATGAAGGCACGAAAGGCCGCGGCGAATTCAGGTCGCGAGCGCTGTGCTATTTCGCGTAGCGGCGCGAGCACATTGTCACCCGGCAGAAGCCCCAGGGCGACGGCAAGCCGCGTGTAGATCTCGGGCTCTGGCAACGTGCCGGCGAGCGGCGGCAAGACGCCAGCGCGCACGTGAAAATAGTTTGTCGGGAATTCGTAGTTAAAGAGAGTGAATTCCGTCTTCTCGTATTGTGTGGACGCCGGGAGAACGTAATGCGCGAGCCTAGCGGTTTCGGTCATCGCAACGTCCACGACGACGCATAGTTCGAGCGATTTCAGCGCGCGTTCCACCGCCTCCGTGTTTGCGGCGGTGTTGGCGGGATTGGAGCTGTCGATCCAGGCGCAGCGCAACCGGTCTGGATGGTCCTTGAGAACCGCTTCGGGGAAAATGTTGGGCGGCAACAAGCCGCCAATGATGGCGTCGCCGGTTGGCGCGAATGTCTGGTTCGGAGAATTTCCCCATAGCGGCTGAAGCCAGCTATGCAATTGGTTGGTACCTTCACGGCCGAAATTGCCGGAAAGCATGATCAAGAGCTTCTCGAGATAGGAGTTGAGAGTCGAGTTGACGCCTTGCTGGATGCCGAGTTCAACCCGAACCACCATGGCCTTCGCGGCCGCGATCATCGCGGCGCAGCGCTCCAGCTGCGCGATCGAGATATCGGCGGCGTCGGCCCATTCTTGAACGGGGATATTCAATAGCGCTTGCCTCACTTCCGCGAAGCCGATCGTATGCGCCTCAATGAACGCGTGGTCGATCCGGTCGGACCGGACGAGCGTGGCCAGCAGCGCGCCAAGAAGAAACGTATCCGCACCGGGACGAACCGCAAGATGCAGATCCGCCATCTCTGCGGTTTCGGTTCGCCGGGGGTCGATGACGACCAGCTTGCGTGCGGGATCCTTGCGTATCTGATTGAGATGGTCGCGCGCATTGGGGAAGCCGTGCGCGATCCAGGGATTTGCCCCGATGACAAGCAAGAGATCGCAATGATGGACGTCCTCTGAGGTGTGGCAGGTTTGGCTGCCGAACATGTGGCCATTGACCCAGAAGTCGCCGGTTTTTTCCTGCGAAAGAGCGTTGAAGACGCCGCGCGAGCCCAGCGCACGCAACAAACCACTGGCGTAGGCGCCGCCAGCGTGGTTGCCCTGCCCGCCGCCGCCATAAAGGGCAATACTCTTGCCGCCATACCTGTCGACGACGTCTCGAAGCCGCTCCGCGATTTCTGCGATCGCGACGTCCCACTCGATCTCATCAAAGCCGCCATCGGCGCGACGACGCAGCGGGGTCGTGAGCCGATCCCTGTGATGCGCATAGTAGGGAATGCGCGCCGCCTTGTTGCACAGATAGCCTTGCGACTTCGGGTTTGAACGGTCGCCTCGTACCTTCTCGAGACGCCCCTCATTCACCCAGACCTCGATGCCGCAGTTTACGTAACACAGGTTGCAGGCTGTCTTGAGCCACTTGCCGGCCGTCATGGGCACCTCCCAGATTATGGTTTGTCGCAGCTCATCGCCTTTGCTGTTCTGCGCTGTCGCTTGTGAGTCCGGCCGCAGACAGTCATCCGTCCGGCGTCGAGAATATCGTCGGAAAGCTTCCCGGCGCCGACAGCACGCGATAGCACGATCGATCCAACCATCGTCGCAATGGCGCTCGTCGCGATTTGGCGTGCCTGTTGAGGACCCTCGGCGGGAAGCACTTCGACCAGGATGTCGATCATCTTCTCCAGCTTGGAAGCAAGCGCCCGTTGCTCCCTCGGGCTCGATCGAGCGACATCAGCGGCCAGGGCTGGAAGCGCGCAGCCTTGTCTGGGATTGTCGCGGTGGCGGGAACTGAGATAATCGGCGATCAACGTCTCGAAACGATCCTCGTTTGCCTTCCGGTTCGCCAGTTTTTTCCACCGCTCGGCCGTTTGATCCATCGCAAACGCAATTGCCTCGCCAACAAGCGCGGCACGCGACTCGAAATGGTTATAGAACCCGCCGTGCGTAAGACCGGCGAGCTTCATCAATTCGACAACACTAAGCCCTTCGGCACCGTTTTGACGCAAGCCGTAGGAGGCACTTTCAACGATCCGGCTGTGGGTCTGGCGCCTATGGTCTCCTACGTAACGCATCTCCCCTCCGTGCAAGCTGCTCGGTGACCGGCTGTACGACCGTTCCCATCCACCAGCGCTTCTGGACCGCGCTTTTGAAGTGACGGCAATATTTCATTGCAATGCCGGCCATGTTATATGATTATCGTCATATAACAACAGCGATCAACAGGAGAATTCGCCATGGCTTCCGATCCCGTCGTCATCCTCTCCGCAGCCCGGACGCCGCTCGGCCGCTTCATGGGCGAGCTCTCGCCACTCAGTGCCCACAAGCTCGGCTCCCATGTGATCGGATCTGCGCTCGAACGAGCCAAACTGGCGCCCGAGCGGATCGACGAGGTGTTCATGGGCAACGTGTTGCCGGCCGGACAGGGCCAGGCGCCGGCACGCCAGGCCGCGCGCGGCGCCAAATTGCCCGATGCCACCGGCGCCACCACGATCAACAAGGTCTGCGGCTCCGGCATGAAGGCCACCATGCTGGCTCACGATATCATCAATGCGGGCTCCGCCGAGATCGTTCTGTCTGGCGGCATGGAGAGTATGAGCAATGCGCCCTATTTGCTGGCCAAGGCGCGGGGCGGCTATCGCGCTGGCCACGACCGCATCATCGACCACATGTTGATGGACGGGCTGGAAGATGCCTACGAGACCGGACGCTCGATGGGCGACTTTGGCGAGGCCACGGCGGAGGCCTATCAATTCACCCGCAAGGACCAGGACGAGTATGCGATCGAGACCTTGACCCGCGCCCGCAAGGCGGTTGAGGGCGGCGCGTTCAAGGCTGAGATAGCTCCGATCACGCTGACCGAGAAAGCCGGGCCCCGGATCATCTCCAATGACGAACATCCGCTCAAGGTAGATCCCGCCAAAATCCCCGGGCTGAAAGCCGCGTTCCGCGCCAACGGCACCATCACGCCCGCCGCCTCATCCGCCAATGCTGACGGCGCTGCGGCGCTCGTCTTGGCGAAACGCTCGCTCGCCGATCGCGACGGCCTCCCGGTGCTCGCCGAGATCAAGGGCCATGCCACCCACAGCCAGGAGCCACAATGGTTCACCACGGCC
This sequence comes from Bradyrhizobium sp. LM2.9, assembly GCF_054056555.1. NCBI lineage: Bacteria > Pseudomonadati > Pseudomonadota > Alphaproteobacteria > Hyphomicrobiales > Nitrobacteraceae > Bradyrhizobium > Bradyrhizobium sp. LM2.9. The sequence goes on along the minus strand of NZ_JBSRYJ010000002.1, from coordinate 337,253 downwards.
CCGATCCCCGCTATTCGCAAGCTGTTGGACAAGGTCGGCTGGAGCGTTGGCGACGTAGATCTGTTCGAGATCAATGAGGCATTTGCCGTCGTGGCGATGGCGGCACAGAAGGATCTCGGCATCCCCAGAGAGAAGCTGAACGTCAATGGCGGCGCCTGCGCGCTAGGTCATCCCATCGGCGCCACCGGCGCGCGGCTGATCGTGACGCTATTGCACGCGCTCGAAACGCGGAACCTCAAGCGCGGGGTCGCGTCACTCTGCATCGGCGGCGGCGAAGCCACGGCCATCGCGATCGAGCGCGTCGTCCGCTGATATTGCGGCTAGGCGACAAAAACGGAATCGGCAAGCGGCGCGAACCGCGTCACTCGCCGCCTTGATCTACCTATCCCTGTCACGCGAAAGATCCCATGGCTGACCTGATCAACACCGCGCCTCGGGACATTCCCACCTCCAGCGCCCTGCCTATCGCGGTCCTTTCCGTCCTGGCCGCGATGGGAACGCTCGCGACTAACATCTTGCTGCCGTCTCTGCCGCAGATTGCGATCTCATTGAATGTCACGACTGCAGAGGTCACGTCCGCCATCACCGTGTTTCTTGCAGTGTTCGGGTTAGGCCAGCTCCTGGTCGGACCGCTTTCGGATCGCTACGGAAGACGTTGGCCGGTCCTGATCGGATTTGCTGTGTTTTTCGTCGGCAGCGTTTGGTGCGGTCTGGCAACCGACCTGCCCAATCTCCTCATCGGCCGCGTCGTGCAGGCAACAGGTGCTTGCGCGACGTCAGTGCTGTCTCGCGCTATCGCCCGCGACATGTTCAGTGGCGCCGCACTGGCGCGCGCGATGGCGCTCATCATGATCGTGATGTCCGCTGCTCCCGGATTCTCGCCGCTGCTTGGCGGCGCCCTCGACCACAGCCTGGGCTGGCGCGCCGAATTCGCGCTGGTCGCAGCCTTTGCCGCCGTCAGCGCCGTTGCCTACGCCATCGTTCTTGGCGAAACCCACAATTCGATCCGCACGCCGTTCAATCCAGTTGTCGTCGGCAGGACCTATGCCGGTCTGATTCGAGACCGTCGCTTCGCTACCCCCGCGGCCGCCTCGAGCCTCACTATGGGCGGCTTGTTCTCGATGTTTTCCGCTGCGCCGCGCCTATTCATCGAAGCGTTGCACTTCACGCCGATCCAGCTCGGGCTCTTCTTTGCCGGCACCGTCTTCATCGTATTCGCCGCGGGTATGCTTGCCACAAGATTGGCACCACGCTACGGGCTCGATGGTCCGATCCGGGCAGGTTTGTGCGCGACGACCGCCAGCAGCCTTGCGATCCTGCTCATCTCGCTGATCAGTCCGACTTTCTTGCCGTTCTTAGCCGCAATGAGCATATATCTCCTCGGCATGGGCATTGTCGGTCCATTGGCCACGGCGCGCGCGTTGTCTCCATTCGGCGAGAAAGCCGGCGCGGCCTCGGCGCTGCTGGGTTTCTTGCAGATGATGATCGCGGCAATCGGCGTATGGCTTGCTGCCACAGTGTCACATGAAGCAATGTTTGCGCTGGGCGTCGTGATGAGCGCGTTCTCCCTGCTGGCTCTTGGCCTGTACGCGCGGGGCCCGGGGTCTTGATGGGCGTATGACTCCGCACGCGCTTCCGTTCAGTCACTCATCGGCTTTGCGAAGTCGGGCTTAGGCCTGTCGGGCAAAACGCGGCAAGGCATGGTCGGCCCCACAATTGAGCCTGTTTCCAGCTCAATCAGGTCCCGTGGAACTCCGGCTTGCTGCTGCCCGCTGGGCGCTTCATCTCGAACATGTTCTCGGTCCTGACCTCGAGATAATCTCCACCCCGGCCGGCGCGCAGAATGGGACGCGCAAGTGCCGTGTTGTAGACGCCGTCCTCGATCAACGTTTTGTCGATGTAGACCGCGACGACCTCACCAAGCACGAACCATCCTTCGACCTTTTCTCCGCGTGCGTTGGCCAGCTGAGAGACCTCGACGACTTTGCATTCCATGGCGGCCCTGCTCTCGCCCACCCGCGGCACAGCAACGTGGCGTCCGGGTATCGGTGTCAAACCGGCTGCTTCGAACTCGCTCACGCCGTGATCGAGTGGCGTCGCTGTCACGTTCATGCGCTCGCCGAGATCCATGGTGACCAGATTCCAGACAAATTCGCGCGTCTCGCTGACGTTCTTGACGGTGTCTTTCCACGAGATCGAGGAAAATCCGATGATCGGAGGATCGTAGAGGAACGCGTTGAAAAAGCTGTAGGGGGCCAAGTTCAATCGACCGGCTGCATTGCGCGATGAGATCCACCCAATCGGACGCGGCGCGATTATCGCATTGAACGGATTATGCCGGAGCCCGTGGCCTTTCGAAGGCTCGTAGTAGTGGAAGTCGGCCTGGTCCATAAATGCCCCCGAAGCTGCCGAAGGCCGTCGATCTGACCCGTTGAGCTTCAACAAAGATCGACGCACGCATGACCATGCGTGCGCATAGCCTCCGTCAGAACGTCCGGAAGCGGTATGTCCTCCCGGGCTAAGCCATCGCCCGAGCCGCAGCCGGCCGCTGTCCGGCGCCGTCGAGGAAACCAGTCAGGCGCTGCCGGATGAGTCTTTCCGCATCCGCCATGATGCGGTCGATCAGTTCCTTCACGGACGGAATGTCGTGAATGAGCCCGACGACCATGCCGCAGCTCCATGCGCCCGCATCCATGTCGCCGTCGATCATCACCTTGGGATAGACGCCCGCCACCTGGTCATGGATGTCCTCGATCTTGAGGCTCTTGCCCTTCTCGCGCTCGATCTCGAGCAGTTGCTCGACGCCCTTGTTGTTCAGGACCCGCTCTGTATTCCGGAGCGCACGCATCACGAGCCTGGTGTCGAGTTCCGTCGCCGCGACCAGCGCCTTCTTGACGTTCTCGTGCACCGGCGCTTCCTTGGTGGCGATGAAGCGCGTGCCCATGTTCATGCCCGCAGCGCCCATCGCCAGGGCGGCAACCAGGCTGCGCGCATCCGCCATGCCGCCCGAGGCAACGAACGGGATCTTCAGTTCCTCCGCGGCGCGCGGCAACAGGATCATGTTCGGCATGTCATCCTCGCCGGGATGGCCCCCGCACTCGAAGCCGTCGACGCTGACGGCATCGCAACCGATCTGCTCGGCCTTCAGTGAATGCCGGACGGAGGTGCATTTGTGGATCACCTTGATGCCGCCCGCCTTCAGGGCCGGCATGTACTGTTCGGGGCTGCGCCCGGCGGTTTCGACGATCTTGACGCCGCCCTCTCTGATGGCCGCGATGTACTCCGGATAGGGCGGCGCGCTGAAGGTCGGCAGGAATGTCAGATTCACGCCGAACGGCTTGTCCGTCATGTCGCGGCAGCGAGCGATCTCCTTGGCCAGCAGCTCCGGCGTTCTCTGCGTCAGGCCCGTAATCAAGCCGAGCCCGCCCGCGTTGGAGACGGCCGCCGCCATTTCGGCGAAGCCGACATAGTGCATTCCGCCCTGGATGATCGGGTGCTCGATGCCGAACAGTTCGGTAATTGCTGTCTTCACGAATGATCTCCCGCGTTGCCGCTCAGTGGATGATTTCGAACAGGCCGGCTGCGCCCATGCCGCCACCGATGCACATGGTCACCACGCCGTACTTCGCCTTGCGCCGCCGGCCCTCGATCAGGAGATGGCCGGTGAGCCGCGACCCGGTCATGCCGTAGGGATGACCGATCGCGATCGAGCCGCCGTTGACGTTGAGCTTGTCCGGATCGATTCCGAGCTTGTCGCGGCAATAGATCACCTGCACCGCATAGGCCTCGTTCAGCTCCCAGAGGTCGATGTCGTCGATCTTGAGGTTATGGCGCTTGAGCAGGCGCGGGATCGCGGCGACCGGGCCGACACCCATCTCGTCCGGCTCGACGCCGGCAGCGACGAAGCCACGAAAAATGCCAAGCGGCTTGAGACCCTTTCTGGCCGCAATCTTGTCGCTCATGATCACGCAGGCCGAGGCACCGTCCGAGAGCTGGCTGGCATTTCCTGCGCTGATTGTCTTGCCCTCGAACACCGGCTTGATCTTGGCGAGGCCTTCGGCGGTGGTTTCCGGACGCGGGCCTTCGTCCTTGGTGAGCGTCACCTGCTCGTAGGTGACCTCCTTGGTGTCCTTGTTGAACAGCGCCATCCTGGTCGTGAACGGCACGATCTCGTCGTTGAAGCGGCCGGCCTGTAACGCAGCGCCGACGCGGCGTTGGCACTCGAGGCTGTATTCGTCCTGCTTGTCGCGGCCGATCTTGTAGCGCTCGGCAACGACCTCGGCGGTATCGAGCATCGACATGTACATTTCGGGCTTCATCGCCATCAGCTCGTCGTCCACCGCGTGGAACTTGTTCATGTGCTCGTTCTGCACGAGGCTGATCGACTCGATGCCTCCGCCGATCGCGACCTCGACCCCGTCGAGCATCACCGAGCGCGCGGCGACCGCGATGGCCTGCAGGCCGGACGCGCATTGCCGGTCGATCGTTGTGCCGGCCACCGTGATGGGCAGGCCGGCGCGGATCGCGCCCTTGCGCGCCACGTTCATCACCATGGTGCCTTGCTGCATCGCGCAGCCCATGACCACGTCTTCTACTTCTCCGGGCGCGATGCCGGCGCGCTTCACGGCTTCGGCCATCACGTGCCCGGCCGTGGTGGGGCCGTCCGTGTTGTTGAGCGCGCCGCGATACGCTTTTCCGACGGCCGTTCGGGCGGTGGAAACGATGACTGCTTCAGTGGTCATGCCTGCCTCGCTGCTTATGCGGCCGCGTCCAGCTGCGCGTAACGCAGCACATGGAACGCGGGATCGCCGAACTGGATGTTGATGGAGGAGATTCGCTTGAAATAGTGCCCGACGTTGAGCTCGTCGGTCATTCCCATGCCGCCGTGAAGCTGCACCGCCTGGTCGGCGACGAACTTGCCGGCATAGCCGATCTTCGATTTGGCACCCGAGGCGAGCCGCGACAGGCCCGCATCGCCAGCGCTGAGACTGAGGCTCAGATGCTGCATCAGGGAAAGCGCCTCCTGATGTGCGATGAACATGTCGACCATTCGGTGCTGCAGCACCTGGAAGGAACCGATGGTGGTGCCGAACTGCTTGCGCGTCTTCGAATACTCCAGCGTCGCCGAATTCAGCTCGCCGATCGCGCCGACTGCTTCCGCGCAGAGCGCGCCGATGGCACGGTCACGGCAGGCTTCCAGCGCGGCAAGACCCTCGCCTTCTGCGCCCAGCAATTGCCCGCGGACCTCGTGCAGGCCGAGCTCGGCAGCCCGGCGGCCGTCGATGGTCTTGAAGCTCCGGAGATCGACGCCGGTCGCGCGCCGATCGACCACGAACAGGCTGACGCCGCCGCGGTCACGATCGTCGCCGGAGGTCCGCGCAGAGAGGATCAGATAGTCGGCCCAAGGTGCGGCGATCACCATGGTCTTCGCGCCGGTCAGGATGTGGTCGCTCCCCTCGCGCCGCGCCCGCGTCGTGACATTGGCAAGATCGAAGCGCGATGCCTTCTCCGTCCAGGCCAGCGTCCAGATTTTCGAGCCGTCGATGATTTCAGGGATGAAGCTTTGCTGCTGCTCCGGCGTGCCCACGTGCTCGATCAATCCGCCGGCCAGCACCACCGTCTCGACGAACGGCTCGACCACGAGGTGACGGCCGAACTCATGCATCACGATCATGGTCGACAGCGGACCGCCGCCGAGACCGCCGGCGCCCTCGGAGAACGGTGCAGCGAGAAGGCCGAGCGCGGCGAAAGCGTCCCATTGCTTTCGGCTGAAGCCCTCCTCGCTTGCCACGATCTTGCGCCGCGCCTCGAAGTCGTACTGGTCGCGCAACAGGCGCTGGACGCTGGATCGCAGCAATTCCTGCTCTTCCGTGAACTGAATATCCATCCGATCCTCCCGATCCGCCGTGACTAGAGCCCGAGCACGGCTTTGGCGATGATGTTGCGCTGGATCTCGTTGGATCCGCCGTAGATGCTGAGCTTGCGCGCGTTCAGGTATTTCTCCGACGCGGTATGGCCGTAGTCGGCGCCGGGCATGAAGCGGTTGGCGCTGACCGGATGCTCGCGGATGGCAAGGCCGTAATTGCCGATCGCGCGATGGGTGAGTTCGGTGATGGCCTGGAAGATTTCAGTGCCGCGGATCTTGAAAAGCGAGGCGGCCGGGCCAGGATCTATGCCGCGCGCCATCTGGGCGACGACGCGCAGCTCCGTCGCCTCCAGCGCCAGCACGTCGAGCTCGATGCGGGCAATGTCCCGCAGAAATTCGAGATGCGCGGGATCCTCGGCCGGTATTTCGGCCTTCACGATCTGTTTCAGCTTGTTGATGTAGCGGGTGGACCGGCCGATGCCGGCCATGCTGGTGCGCTCGTTGCCGAGCAGGAACTTGGCGTAGGTCCAGCCCTTGTTCTCCTCGCCGATCAAATTCTCGGCGGGCACGCGGACGTTCTCGAGGAAGACGTCATTGACCTCGTGGCTGCCATCGATCGTGATGATCGGCCGCACGGTGACGCCGGGCGACTTCATGTCGATCAGCAGGAAGGAGATCCCGGATTGCGGCTTCGCGCTCGGATCGGTCCGCACGAGGCAGAAGATCCAGTCGGCATGCTGCGCCAGCGTGGTCCAGGTCTTGTGACCATTGACGATGTAGTGGTCGCCGTTGCGCACGGCCTTGGTTCTGACGGTTGCGAGGTCCGAGCCGGAGCCAGGCTCCGAATAGCCCTGGCACCACCAATCCTCGCCGGAGAGAATCCGCGGCAGAAATTTCTGCTTCTGCGCCTCGTTGCCGAAGGTGTAGATAACCGGCCCGACCATGGTGACGCTGAATGCGAGCGGCGGCAGCGTGCCGGCGCGAGAGGTCTCCTGCTCGAAGATGAAGCGCTGCGTGACGGACCAGCCCGGGCCGCCATACTCCTTGGGCCAGAGCGGGGCGATCCAACCCTTCTTGTGGAGGATCCGGTGCCACAGCAGCGACTGCTCCTTGGTCAGGTCGGTCTCCGGATTGGGAACGCGCATTTCCGGCGGATAGTTCTCCGCAATGAAACTGCGCACCTCGTCACGAAACGCGGCATCCTCGGGCGAAAGCTTGAGCTCCATCGCAGCAGGCCCGCTACCACTTCTCGCCGAAGGGGCGGATCTCGAGCTCGAAGGTCCAGGCGCTTTTCGGCTGATGGTAGAGCTGCCAATAGGATGCTGCGACGGAGGACGGAGGCATCAAGGCGTCCGGATCATCCAGCGCGGTGGGCCCGAGAGCCTCCAGTCGGCGTTGCCGCCACCCACTCAGTATCCACGCCGGAATCGATGATGAGATGCGCGACGTGAATATTTTTCGGGCCAAGCTCGCGGGCCATTGCTTGCGCGACCGCACGAAGGCCAAACTTGGCGCTTGCGAAAGCGGCATACCCGCTGCCGCCTCGGAGCGAGGCGGTCGCCCCGGTAAAGAAGATGTTGCCACCCCCGCGCGGAAGCATGAGGCGGGCCGCCTCGCGACCGGCCAGAAAGCCGGAATAGCAGGCCATTTCCCAGACCTTGCGGAAAACGCGTTCTGTGGTTTCCAGAATTGGGAAATTGACGTTCGCACCGATGTTGAAGATGCAGACTTCCAGCGGCGCATGCTTGTCTGCATCGTTGAGGAAGGAGATGATCTCGTCTTCCTTGCGAGCGTCGAGCGAGCGTGCGTGAATCTCTCCGCCGGCAGCCTCGATATCCCTGACGAGCGGAGCCAATTTTTCGCCGTTACGACGGCCGGCGAAGACCGTGAAGCCTTCTGCGGCGAATTTTTTGGCGATCTCGCCGCCGATGAAGTCTCCGGCGCCGATGACGGCCACGGTCGCGTTTCTCTTTTGCAAGATGTCCTCCCGGTAAGTTAGATGTGTTGCCTGCGGAATTCGGGCGTCTGCACCGCAGGGGTTGCGCCGCCTTCGCGCAAGCTCTCCGCGAGCTTGTGCTTGAGTATCTTGCCGGTCGACGTCGCCGGCAAGGCATCGAGGATGACAATTTCGGACGGCCGCTTGTAAGAAGTAAGCTGAGACCGGACAAAATGCATCAGGGTCTCTGGTGTCGTGCAAGATCCTGGCAGCAACTGCACAAAGGCCACGATCTCCTCATTGCCGTCCGCGGCACGACCGACCACAGCGGATTGCACGACGTCCTTGTGTGAACTGAGGACAGCTTCGACCTCCGCGGGATAGACGTTGAAACCGGAACGAATGATCATTTCCTTGGTGCGGCCGACGATATACAGACAATCGCCGTCGAAACGTGCGAGATCGCCGGTGTTGAACCAGCCCTCGCTGTCAATCACCTTTGCGGTAAGCTCGGGGGCACGATAGTACCCCAACATGACGTTGCGCCCGCGAACATGCAGCTCGCCGACTTCACCTCCTGCCGTCGGAAACCCTTCGATGGTTCGCACCCGCGCCTCCACACCCGGCAGCAGCGTACCAACAGCCTGATCCGAGCGTGGTCTGTCGAAACGTACGCCTGATATTCCCGGCGAGCATTCGGTGATCCCGTAGCCGTTGAGCAACGGAAGCCCGAACTCCTCTTCCACACGCAACTTCAAATTCAAATCCAGCGGCGCGCCGGCGACGGCAATCAAGCGCAACGAACCTCGGGGGAGTTGTTCCACGCCTGATACGCTCTTGTACTCCAGCAGGCGCTGATAGGTGGCAGGCACGCCATTGAGAATGGTGACGCCCTCCTCCGCGATGGCCTTTGCAGTCGCGGCAGGATCGTATTTGCTGACCATCCGCGCCGTGCCGCCAACCATCAGCGTCATCATCAGGAGCGAGATGCCGACGATATGCGAGATCGGCAACACAAGATAGATCTTGTCCTTCTCGTTCATCCTGCGGAAATACGCGGTGGTCTTTGCGCTGATCAGAAGGTTGTCATGCGAGAGCATCACGCCCTTGGGAGTCCCCGTCGTTCCGGACGTGTAGATCAAAACCGCGACTTGCCTCGCTGGATCGGCCTCCACCGGCTGGACCACCACGCTTTCGTTGAGCGGACCAACACCAATTTCCGACAGCGCGCCAATTCGCCGATTCTCGGCGCCATAGCGAGAGGCGTGAGCAGCGGCCTCGTTCGAAATACCCGACGTGAACAACATCCGCCGGGCGCCGCTGTGATCGCGGATCTGGTCCAGTTCGCGCGCCGACAAGCGCGGGTTGGCGACAATCGCCCAGGCGTCGAGCCGGCTCGCCGCCAGCAGCAAAGCGGCAAGCGCAATACAGTTCTCGCTGACAATGATCATCCGATCGCCGGCCCCTGATCCCCAGCGATGAGAGCATGGTGGCGATCTCGCCAACGCGCTGCTCCAGATCTCGATAGCTCCAGGAAGCCCCGTCCTCGACCAGCGCAATCCGGTCAGGCGCTCTGGCAACCGGTCCTGCCGTTACTTGATGGATTCGGCTCGGCAAGCCGACAACAATCTCGTCGACACTGATCGTCTCTGAAAGCTCCAGCACGACTGACCTCCCGACCGACCATGCCGACTTTGCAATGCGGCACACTTGGCTTCGACTTATAGTTCTTTTTTAGAACTCGTCAATCGATAAATCGTCGTCGGCCTTTTCCGGAGTCGAATGGACAATCCATCCGCGAGTATCGTTTTCTGCGCGACTCTTAAGAACCTCCGTTTACAACGCATCATCCGGCAGCTAGTCTATAGTATCAAATAAGAACTTAAAGGGGAGGATCGAGGATGGCAGCGAGCCGCGGTGTAGCGATACTTGTCGGCGCAGGCGATGCCATTGGCGCGGCGGTCGCCCGGCGTTTTGCCCGAGGCGGCTATACGGTTTGCATTTGCAGACGCGATGCGTCCAAATCGCAGGGACTCGTGGCCGAGCTGAGGGCTGCGGGGCATGACGTTCACGCATTCAGCGTGGATGCGCGTCAGGAACCAGAAGTCCAAGGCTTATTCACGCGGGTCGAGAAAGAGCACGGGCCTGTCGAGGTTTGCCTCTACAATGCCGGCTCGAACGTCAACAAGCCTCTGCTCGAGACCACGGAGAAGTTGTTCTTCAAAGCTTGGGAACTCGCCTGCTATGGTGGTTTCCTGGTTGGACGTGAGGCGGCTCGCGTGATGCTGTCGCGCGGACGCGGCACCATCTTCTTTACGGGTGCGACGGCAAGCGTGCGTGGCGGCCCGGGATTTGCAGCATTTTCATCAGCGAAGTTCGGCCTTCGTGCAGTGGCACAGGCGATGGCGCGCGAGCTTGGACCGAAGAACATTCACGTCGTGCATCTCCTGATCGACGCTGGCGTGGATAGCGAGGCGATTCACCAACGCATAAAGGCAGCGAAGGGGATCGAAGCAAGCGACATTCCGCCCGATAGCCTGACCAAGACGTCTTCCATTGCCGAGGCGTATTGGTTCACCCACCAGCAAAGCAAAGATGGCTGGACCCACGAGCTCGATCTCCGTCCGTCCGTGGAGAAATGGTAACATGAATGCGACACCAGACCTGACCCTGTGGGGCGTTGGAACGAGTCGCACCATTCGTCCGCATTGGGCCATGCACGAACTGGGCTTAGCCTACAAGACAAGGCCCATTGGCCCGCGAACCGGCGAAACCAAGACCGCGGAATACTCGAAGCTCAATCCGCGCCAGAAGATCCCGCTGCTTCAGGATGGCGACTTCTGCATCGGCGAGAGCGCGGCGATCGTTGCCTACCTGTCGCGAATGTATTCCACGACGGAACGCTCGCTGATTCCGGAAGCCGCCCGCGAGTATGCGGCGTGGCTGGAATGGTGCTTCTTTATCGTTCGCGGAGCTGGATTCCACCAGCCTTTACGTGATGCGTCGCCATCGGGCCGATGCGCTCGGCCCGATCTACGGCGTCGCGCCCGAGGTCGTCGCCCAGGCCGGAGAGTATTTCCGCCAGCAGTTGCGCCATGTCGAAGTCGCGCTCGCAGACGGCCGTCAGTTCCTGATGGGCGACCGGTTTACCAGCGCTGACATCCTGCTCACGACCTGCCTGGAGTGGGCCATCGCCTATGGCGTCGGCATTTGCGACAACGCTCAGCCCTATCTCGAGCGCATCAGGAAACGGGAAGCTTTCCAGCGCGCCGTCGCGGCGAATGCCCCGCTGGCACCGATCACGCCGGCGCCGGCGAAGACCTAGAGTACGGCCTCGTGCGCTTCGCCGTCAGACGGCGACGCGCACGCTGCGCTCTGCGACCATCTTGTCGATGGCGGCGTCGTCATAGCCCAGTTCGTGCAACACGTCGCGCGAGTGCTCACCGACCCTGGGAGCGGGCCCACCGATCGCGGCCTCATTGATCGCAAAGCGGGCTGCGGGTTTAGGTTGCCGCACCCGCCCGACCTTCGGTTGATCGAACTCCGCGATGATTTCGCGCGCGACCACCTGTTCGTTGTGGATGATTTCGCCGCGCCGCAGGATCGGCGAACAGGGGACGTCGGCGGCATCCAGACGCTCCAGCCATTCTGCGGTGGTGTGCTGGCTAATATATTCGGCCATCTTGTTGATGCGTGCCGTGGCGTTGACCGAGCGCGCCGATGGCGTCGCAAACCGGGGATCCTTGGCAAGCTCGGGATCGCCGGAGGCCTGGCAAAACCCCTGCCATTCGGAATCGGAAATGGTGCCGGCGGTGATGTAGCCGTCGCTGGTCTTGAACACGAGATCGGGCCGATCGTTGGGATCGGCAGCAGCAGCCTCGGCACCCACCACCGTGTATTGCATCATGCCTTCGGGCCACAAATACGAGATCATCGCATCAAGCATCGCAACCTGAATGTGATCACCCTGCCCGGTCTTCTCGCGGGCATAGAGCGCGGCCGCCACCGCCTGCGCGGTGAACACCGCGGTGGTCTTGTCACAGACGATGGTGCGGATCATCTGCGGGCGGTTCGTGACCGGCTGCGACTGGATGTCGGCAAAGCCCGACAGGCCCTGAATGATCGGGTCGTAAACGCGCTTCTTCACATAGGGTCCGGTGTCGCCAACACCGCTGATCGAGACATAGATCAGGCGTGGATGCCGCTGGCGCAGCTCATCGCCGCCGAGACCGAGGCGCTCCATGGTGCCGGGCCGGAAATTCTGCACCAGCACATCCGCCTTCGCGACCAATTTGGCCAGAACCTCACGGCCGGCCGCGCTTTTGACATCAATCGACAGCGAGCGCTTGCCACGGTTTGAAGAAATGAATAGCGCGGAGAATTCGCCATCCTTATCAATGGTGGCGCGGCTGCGCCGGGTAATGTCGCCGCCGATCGGCTCGATTTTCAGGACGTCCGCGCCCTGATCCGCCAGGAACATGGTCGCGAAAGGACCCGACACTACGCCTGTCAAATCGAGGACACGAACGCCGTTGAGGGGGCCGGGCATGACATTCTCCCTAAATTGGTTTTGTTATAAGGCCGACTGAGCTTTCGTCATGCAGGCGCGCGGACGTCTGCTCGGCTCTGCAAGGCTCCAGGTCCTGGCCTTAGGCCGTCTTCGAAACGGGCTGGCCAATCTGCTCGACGATCGACTCCTCCACATCGCGGAGCTGGTCCTTGCCGAAGAACATCTCATTTCCAACGAAGAAAGTCGGCGAGCCGAATGCGCCGCGGTTGACGGCGTCGGTGGTCCGATCGATCAGCCCTTTCTTGACGTCATCCTGCTGCGCACGCGCAAGCAACCGATCAATATCGACGCCTGAGGAGATGAACGCTGCTCGGAAGGTTTCGAGATCATCCATCTTCTTCGGCTCCTCCCACATGTGGTGGTACGCCGCGCGGAAGTAGGGTTCGAACACGCCTTCGAGCTGCGCCGCGACGGCGCCGCGCATCAACATCAGCGTATTGACCGGAAAGAACGGATTGGACCGGAACTTCGTTGCGTTATGACGGCGAATGAAGCGCTGTGTCTCCAGCGCCTGATACTCCGGCTTGTTCTTGATGCCACGAAGGGATTCGAACGGGGACATGTTGCCCGTCGCCTTGAAGATGCCGCCGAGCAGGACCGGGACATATTCGAATTTCACGCCGGTGCGCCGTTCGATTCCCGGCAGGGCCAGTTCCGCGAGGTAAGCATTCGGACTGCCGAAATCGAACAGGAATTCAACTTTGAGAGACATGTCAGCTCCTCCCGCAGAGCGCGATGTTGGTCAGATTTGGGTGATCGTCCAGGCCGAACGCAGGCTGTCACCCACTTGTATAGTTCTAAAATTGAACTGTCAAATCTGCTCTGAAATCACGAGGTTTGGGCGACCGACGGGGGTATTGTATCCACTTTAGTACCTATCTAGAATGGTGTGAGCGGCGCATGCCCCTCCCCCCTGATTCGAGCGGAACAGGCACCGGCCGACCGGAGAGCAGAATGAAATGGGATGAACTTGAGGAAGAGCCGTGTTCGATGGCTCGCACCATCGGTGTGATTGGTGACCGCTGGACTCTTCTAATTCTCCGCGAATGCTTCCTGCGCACGCGCCGCTTCGAGGGTTTTCAGTCAGCGCTTGGAATCACACGGCATTTGCTCGCCGAGCGGTTGAAGAAGCTGGTCCGGCAGGGCGTCCTGCGCCGCATTCCGTATCAGGAGTCGCCTAAACGCCACGAGTATATCCTGACGCAAAAGGGCCTCGACCTCTATCCGATCATGATGGCGCTCGTACATTGGGGCGACACCCACATGGTCGACGAACGCGGACGTCCCCTGCTGCATGAGCACCGCAAGTGCGGAAAGATGTTCGACCCCGTGATGGTGTGCTCGGAATGCGGCGAGCCGCTTTCAGCCAAGGAAGTTCATGTCCACCCTGGTCCAGGTGCGCGCCCGGCTCCAGAGAGGGTCTTGCTTGACAAAAAAGCAAAGCCGAAGCCCCGCAGGAAAGCGGCGTAACGGCGACGCGCCGCGTTTCCCCCGCAACGGCCGCAGCACTGCGGCGGCTAACTCTGCGCCATCGGCTGGGTGAACTACAGTTTGACGCCCCCCGGTGCAGAAGCGCATCAGTTCGACTGACTATCCGATCGGCTCGCCATGACCCTCTGTTCTACGGCAGCGCGTAAGACGCCAGCCCGAGCAGCCTCTGCAGGACGTCGCTTGGTTCGATTCTGGACCGAGCATTAGAAGCTCAATTTCCAAACGCGCCAAAAAATTCGGCAGGAATGGAGCTGCTTACGCAACGAACTCAACGGCTTGTAAGCTGGCTGGCGACCCAGTGCTGATCGCACCTGTCTCTAGGTCATTTCCCGGCAAACAGGGAATTTTGCGGGGAATTTGATCGTTTCGGCTTCGCAACTGCCGCTGGCGAAAGAAAAACCGGCCTGTTTGCAGGGCGTTATCGCGAATACCCTATGCCACGTATCAGCGAAATTTGAGCAGATATCAGCGAACTTCCGGGGATGAGCAGCGAATTTGTATCCTGCGACGCCGGAGACAGCGAGCACCACGCCTGCCTGGTTATTCTGCCTGGTTATTCTGAAAAGAGAGACTCGGGCGCCGGCAAAAAAGAAGGCTCTCCGGGCAGCTCGATTATCTGCTTCCAAGTCGAGGTCGTGACACCGAACAGAACGCAGCCTGACTGGCTTGTGCTATCGCCAAAGGCCGGGCCCCAGTTTTGGTTTGCTGTTAAGCCGAGAGAACTCACCTCGTCATGGCGGCGGCGGGATCAGCCGGGTGGAATGGCGCATCAGCGGCGTCACGGCCGGCGTGGACACACAGGTGTCCGCGCCGACAGGCCAGCCGACACGGCTCAGCCGCGGCCCGCTGCTCGATGCCGGCGACAACGCGATCGAGGTCGTGGCCTAAACGCCGCGAACCTGCTCGGCGTCGCTCCCCGCGCGATTGTACGTCGCCTCGCAACTGGTCGCACCGCCCGGCGCCCCGACCCAGCCGCCGCTGGGCGACCAGCCGCCGGTTCGACCAGGCCGTGGCTGTTTCGTCTTGGTGGCCGGCGTTAACGACTATGCCGATCCCCGCATCCAGCTGTCCTACGCGGCATCGGATGCAAAGGACGTCGCACGCGCCTTCCGGGGCCAGCGGCAAGACAGACCCGCGTCCTGCAGGACGACGTCACGCCGGTGGCGGCGGCAAAGCCCAAATACGAACTGTCGCAGACCGCGCAGCTCCAGGTTTAGCCGAACGCGGGCGGAACCGTCGTGCGAAGCCTCTCCACAAAGACGGTGGTCACGGTGATCGAGAGCAAAAATGGGTGAGTCGCTGATTGCAACCGATCGCAAGCCGCTCGGCTACATCGCCACGAGGGACCTCGCTCCATCCAGTAGAAGCGTCAGTTGAAGGCATCACTCCGATCGGAGCACGCGACGCGGTGTAAGCAAGCGCCGAACTTTGATCCCTATCGCCTTCCAACATTGACCCCACACGTGATGAGCAATGGCCCAAGAAATTAGGCAGTGTTGGCCGGGGTGAACCTTCAGCCCCGATCGGGGTCAAACCGTGCGGCGAATAACACGCAGAATGGCTGCAAGGATTCGGTCGGGCGTTCGGCTCCAGTATCTCGGCTTTCAAGTCGACGATTAGGCCGGCGGGGAAATTCGATTCCGATACGGAGCGGTCAACAGCAATTGGAAAACCGCCCTTGCTGCCATGTACTGCGCAGCAGGCCTGCTCCGCTCGCTTCCAGTCAGAACAGAAATCCCTGACCGGTCTATAACGGACCATCGCCAGGCGCGGCCGCGCCTATAAATGGAAAGATCAAAGAGAGGAAAATCGCCAGCGATCATGGCGGGAACACCCTCAAACAGGCACATGGAAATAGACAGGATACATTACAAATCTGACAGAACAACTTTCGGCTAATGTCAGAGTTCCAAGGCTGCGTGCTTCTCGAAAATAGTTGAAGCTTAAAGCTTGGCGCTACTCGACGATCTCCGGTAGCGATTTATATAGAATGCGACCGATAATCGGCGTCGCGGATCCGGGATGCTTGCAAGACCCGAACTTGCCCCACCGAAAGCGTGAAC
Source organism: Bradyrhizobium sp. LM2.9 (assembly GCF_054056555.1). Classification (NCBI taxonomy): domain Bacteria; kingdom Pseudomonadati; phylum Pseudomonadota; class Alphaproteobacteria; order Hyphomicrobiales; family Nitrobacteraceae; genus Bradyrhizobium; species Bradyrhizobium sp. LM2.9. Next base: position 321,327 of record NZ_JBSRYJ010000002.1, on the reverse strand, counting down.
TAAATGTCACCTTCCTCTACCGACAAGATCGCGCTCTTCATCGACGGAGCCAATCTCTACGCGACGGCGAAAACTCTGGGCTTCGACATCGATTACAAGCGCCTGCTGAAGGAATTTCAGAGCCGCGGGACACTGACGCGGGCGTTCTACTACACCGCGATCATTGAGGATCAGGAATACTCCTCGATCCGCCCCCTGATCGACTGGCTGGACTACAACGGCTACACGGTCGTGACCAAAGCGACCAAGGAGTTCATCGACGCCTCCGGCCGCCGTAAGGTCAAGGGCAACATGGACATCGAGCTCGCCGTGGACGCCATGGAGCTCGCCGAGCACATCGACCAGATGGTGCTGTTCTCGGGTGACGGCGACTTCCGCTCCCTGGTCGAGGCCGTTCAGCGCCGCGGCGTGCGGGTCACCGTGATTTCCACGATCGCCAGCCAGCCGCCGATGATCGCCGACGAGCTGCGCCGCCAGGCCGACGTCTTCACCGACCTCGTCGAACTGCAGGCCAAGCTCGGCCGCGATCCGTCAGAGCGCCCCGCCCCGCGTGACCGTGAAGCGCGTGGACACATGCCAAAATTCTTGCAAGAGCCGAAAAGGAACGACCCTGCCGGCTAGACAGTTAAGGACCGCCCGCATCGGCGAATCTGGGCGGACGGACTTCAATAGAAGAGCATCACCGACATCCACGCCGCCAGCGACGCGCAGAGACCAATTCCAAGATAAGGCAATGCAAGGCGCATCGGGTTTCTCCTCCGAGACGCGAAATATGCCTTAGCTTCACATGTCGGCCGCCCAATGACTACGAATCTCCGGTTGTGCCGCCGCCGCTGCCGGGCGGCGACTTGCTGGTGCACTCGGAAGCAGGCGTATGCTCGACCCGGGCACCGGTTTGCTGCTGGTGAACCTGCTCCTCGGCGTACAAGAGCACCTTGCGCCGCGTATCCTGATCGGTCAGCTTCTGAAAAGCCCTCATCAACCGCAGCATTTGAAGATCTTCGGTGCCGTTCGCCATGGCAAAATCTCGTTAAAAAGGTGGCATCTCCAATGGGAAAGTTATGCAACGGTTCACCCGGCGGAGGAACGTGGAACTTCGTCGAAGGTTAAGGTCTGCTGGCCATAGCCGCCGATGGCTGGCGGAGCGGCTCCGATCCACCTCTCCAAGACACCCGGCCGGGGGCCGTCTCTCCGGCAAGAGCTGTTCTCATGACATGCGTCACCAACGCGACGACCCCGGCTTGGTCTGCGAGAACAATTCCGCGCCTGCCCCTGTGGCGACGCCGGTGCGCGTCAAGGGCGGAATGCCGCGTATGCCCAATGGCTTTGTTTAAGGTCGAGATCGACAAGGTCCGCTGGCGGGTCCGGGTATGAATTCGTGCCGGCGATCGCCTTGAGCGCAACGTAAGGGCAGCCAAATCATGACCGAAAAGAAAAGCGCGAAGAAGTGTAAGGCGTCCGCAAGGGAGAGCGCGTCAATCCTCCGTCCGCAAGCAACGGCGTTCGATACGGTTGCTATCTATCGCCCTTCCCTCAAGTTGCGTTCCTGCAATGCAAAATCCCAATTCGGTTTTGGTCTTGTTAGGGTTAGGGATCGCCTTGCTCGGTGTTTGGCTTTTTCTGGGGCCGCTGAGCGTGTGGTGATCATAGGCGCCTCGCTACCGCTTTCCATCTGGCGTCGATCGGATTAGCAATGGGCCCCGCGCGTCGGGGTCCGCACCTAACCGCAGCGCGGGGCCTTATGGCCGCCGGCATCGCTCGACAGCCGGATCATGTTGCACACAGCTTCTTAACCGGCCAGTTCAAAATGCGGGCTTGGAAAAGGGTCGTAGGATCTGCGCGATGTCGTACTGGTGGAGGGCCTGCCGACGGCTAGTCCCGGCGGCGCCCTGAGCCGGAGCCGCTAGGCAGACCTAGGTCGAGCGTTGAGACGCACCAAGGCGCCTCTGGCGACCGCCGTCGGCTCGCCCAAGGTGCTCTGACCAGCCGCGGCCGCTTGGATCAACTGTTCCGCGATGTACTTACGGCTCTCGTGATCGCCGCCACGCGGAAGTTCTCGGCACACCTCCTCCAAAATGAGGTCCATGTTCGCACGCAACCGAGAGCTTATTTCGCCCATCAAAATGCCGCATCCACGGATGAGCACAACATGAAAGTTCCTGGAGGGTTAAAGCCGGCGGACGTGTGCGCCGACGGACAAACGCCGTCTGCGCGGAGACCCTGAAGGACGCGATTGACGTGCACGATGCTTAGCCCAAGCGCCTCGGCCAATTCAGGTTGCGTAACAGGAAACTCAAACTCGTCATCGCCGACGAGTCCGACCGCCGCCAAGCGCTCGCGCATTTCGGCGAGAAGATGCGCCATACGGGCCGGTGCTTGGCGCACTGCCACGTTGACGATCCACTCACGGAAGATTGCGGCGTCGATCAGGGTTTCGCACCAGAAAGCGCGCGCGACTGCGGGCCGCTGCTCGATCAGTGCCGAAAGAGCGGAATGGTCGACGAAGCCCAGTGTCGCCGCGGATATTGTCGCGAGATCATGATCCATAACCCTGAGAAAAAGGCTCTGTAAGTCCGGAATGTCTCCCGGGATGTGGAAGGACAGGATCTGACGCTTGCCGCTCTCGGCAATCTTAGACCGGCAGAGGAAACCACTTAGGACCAAACAGCTACGTTTGGGGCAATCACCTTCACGAACGACGCAAGTGTCGGCTGTAAGCTGCTTTACATCGACGGGCAGCGTCTTGACTGCGGCGGCGTCCTCGTCGGACAGCCGAGTGTTCGCACGCAATCGTCGGATCAGGATTTCTGTGGGATGCATGATGAGTCTCCTGATGGCTGAGGGCAAGACCATCCGTTAAGGTCGGTTCACAGATGCCAAGAACACCTAATCCAAGTTGCAGGGCCAGGTGCAATTCGGACGCTACGACGAAAAGCCGAATCTCTCCGGAGTAAGGAACGAGTAATAGGTCCGAGCGGTCCTCATATCCTCTTATTCAGTTTAACGAGATGAACTGACCGTGCGATTGCTCCTGGCTATACGCGACGAGTTCGATTGTTGTCGAAAGCGTCTCCTGTCGCGCCGGCATGGACGCTTTGGTCATCAATACTCACGCAAAGTAGGCGAAACGGCGCGGCCTGCCGGTTTCGATGATATTTTAAGGCAATTACAGTTGCACAATACCCGTGAGACCCAGATGAATAAAACCTATGTTAACAACTTCGGCGCGTAATACATAAATTGAATAACTGCATTTATTGACGATTAAGGCCGACCAATGACCGCAATTTCCGCAGCCGATGTTATTGTCGAGTTGGACGCCACCATTGCTGGGAGCTCATCTGAACGTTGTGTTCGGATGCTTCGGCGCATCGTCGAGCTGCTTGTCGCCGAGAACAGCCGGTTGCAAGAGCCGCACGTCGGCCTGCTCGACGACGTCCTTGTTCGTCTGATCGCTCGGATTGCCCCCGCCACTCTCGTCGAGCTCAGTACAGCTCTTGCAGACTTGCGGGCGGCTCCGAGAACGACGTTGCGGCGTCTTGCCTCATGCGCAGACGCCGCGATCGCAGTCCCCGTTCTGCGTCAATCTCCGGCGTTGTCTCCGCGGGATCTTATGGAGATCGCGGCGTCCAGCAGCGAGAGTCACCTCCTCGCCATTGCTGACAGGCGCGAGATCGAAAATGCGCTGACGGACGTGCTGTTGCAGCGCGGCAGCAGCAAGGTTTGTCTGGCGCTTATCGGAAATCCAGCCGCGGGATTCTCTGAAGTCGGCTATTCCATCTTGATCGGCAAGGCCGAGCAGGATGACGAGATCACCAAGGCTCTGGCGTTGAGGCCAGGCACACCGGACATGGTTATCCGAGCGCTGCTATCGGCATCTCCACGGGCAGCAACCGTCACGAACACCGACGCGCGTCCGTCCGCATTTTCAGGCGCAACCACGTCCTCCGAAATGCCGGTAACGGTGAACCGCCCTTGGGACGCAGAGTACGCCGCTGCGAGGCCGGAGATCGTGTCGCTGAACCGCGCCGGCAAGCTGAACGACTCGACCGTCAATCGGTTCGCTATCCGGAGCGAGACCGCCAATCTATACACCGCGCTGTCGGTGCTGTCCGGAGCACCCGTCGAGGTCGTGGAGCTCGTAATGGCGGAGTCCGATTGCGAAGGCTTGGTGATGGCGTGTCGGGCGTCGCGCCTGAATTGGCAGACGACGCTGGCCATCCTCAACAATCGCGGCCCGCGTCCTTCATTCGGCGAACGCGAACGAGCTCAGGAGCTGTTTGAAAAGCTTCATCTGTCGACCAGCCAATGGTCCGTTCGTTGGGGAGAAATCTCCGCGAGCGCCGACCACTGCACTGCGAAATCGAGAGCGCGACGATGAAATTCGATGGCCGTAACGCCTCTCGAGTGCGGATGGACCACAGGCAGGCCGTCAACCTGATGGGCTCCGACGGCACCTGGCGGCGAAGCTGTGTCCTGCTCGACGTCTCGGACACGGGCGCCAAGATCGAGGTCGAAGGATCGCTCGACGTTCTCAAGGCCAAGGAGTTCTTCATGCTGCTGTCGTCTACGGGACTGGCCTATCGGCGCTGCGAGCTGGTCTGGATTGACGGAACCGTCGCTGGGGTTCACTTCATCCACGCGGATGGCAAGAAAGCCCCAAAGACGGCCAGCGACAGAGCCGAGTCGAAACAGCCATAAGCCGAGCAGTTTCATCGAACTCTAATCTGATGCAATGATCGTGTGGAATCTGACGCAGGCCCATTCAGACCGGCCCCCTTCAAACAGAGGCATCAGTCATGTTGGTACATGTCCTGGCTGATACTTCCGATAAGCTCTTCGGGCTCTGCTCGGTCCTTGAAAGGCAATTCACTGTCGAGGGCGAGCGGCTCGACGTGGAGGCAAAGCTACCGCATGCGCCTGCCGCCGTCGTGATCCGTGCCGATCTACGATCTGTCGAAAACATTGCCGCACTGAAAACGAGAGCTGCGCGTCTCGCCAAGGCCGGCAAGCGGATCTTCCTCGTCGAGCAAACCTCCCGCGTTTGCATCTCGCAAGCCTACGCGCTGGGCGCCACGCTCGTTTTGCCCGGCAAGATCGATCCGATCAAGCTCATGGCCGCGCTGTCCGATCCGCCGCGGAGCGAAACTAGTTCGACGTGCGACATCTCGCAGCCTAATGATGCGGTCGAGGCTGCGGCCAACGCCATCACATCGTTGTTCACTTTAGTCGCACTCGGAGAGCGGATTGACGTCGACGGCACCAAGGAGGCCGGCCGCATGATCACCAACCGGATTTCCGAGCACGGGCTATCCGAATGGCTGACCACGGTGCGGCGCCATCATGAGGGAACCTACCAACACTGCCTTCTCGTAACCGGCGTCGCGATCGATTTCGGCCTCAGTCTCGGCGTCCGCAAAAGCGACCTTGAACGGCTCTCTACCGCTGCGATGTTCCACGACATCGGAAAGGCCAGGATTCCCCTAGCGGTTCTGGACAAGCCGGGACGCCTCGATGACAACGAGCGCGCGCTGGTCGAGACCCATCCGGCAGCGGGTTATGACGTGCTGAAGGAGCACGGCTCTATCTCATCCGAAATACTCGACTCCGTCCGGCACCATCACGAGTATCTCGACGGCAGCGGCTATCCCGACGGCCTCTGCGCCGAGAACATCACGGACATCGTTCGCATCCTCACCATCTCGGATATTTTCGCGGCGCTGATCGAGCACCGGCAGTACAAGCCGACCATGCCCCGTGAGGCGGCCTACGACATTCTCTGCAGCATGAAAGGAAAGCTCGAGAAGGCGCTGGTCGTCTCGTTCAAGGAAGTTGCGCTAGCCAGATGAGATTGATGCACGGCACGGTGGACCTCATCAGCTTCCCCGCAAATCACGAGAGAATCATAGCAAAGCGGCTTTCACTCTATCAGGGTCATTTGTTAAGCTAGCGTGAGCAAGAGCCAAGAGCCGAGGTCTGCTATGGGTCAAATTGCGAACTCTAATCCATCGAATTGGACCTAAGGACGGCTCCACTCGTCCGAAAGCCGACGTAGGTTCAGAAGGTGACACGTTCGAAAGTGACCGGCCTCATCAACTGAGGAGGTCATCATGACCGCCGTCTCAAATGCCACAGAGAACGTCCAAAAGCGCCTCCCGTGGAACAAGGGTAAGATTGTTGGCGCCAAGCCGCCACTTCGGCCGAAGCACGTTTGCTCTATCCGGACGAAGCTCCAGGTTGAGGGACGATCCGCGATGTGGCTGTCAATCGGCGTTGGACTGGTTATTCCATGCCGAAACACAATTCGATCGGACTAAGTCATCTCAAGGACGTTGTATATGCCGCTATCGGACGATGCAACCCCTTGAGCGTCAGTTCACCCACGGGCTCCGCGGTCACCCTCGCGTCAAGCGCTTCCCGTACCTTGCTATCGACGAGAATCTGACTGTCGCGCGCCTCCGCGCAAAGACGGGCAGCCAGATTTACCACGGTTCCGATCGCGCTGTACTCAGAACGTCCCTCAAAACCGATAGGTCCGAGGGTCGCATATCCAAATGCAATGCCGACTCCAAATCCAAGTTCGTGTCTTGCACGCCGCCATTTCATCGATAATTCCAACAGGCGGCTTCGCATCGCGATAGCCATTTGGACAGCTCGCTTGCATGGATCTGTACAAGGAATCGGATCGCCGAAAATCACCATGATTCCGTCGCCCAGGAACCTCTCCAACGTGCCTTCAAACTCGTGGACAAGGGAGCCTAAGGTGGCATGATATTCCTGCATCACCGCCATCACCTCTTCGGGCTCGGCAATCTCTGCGAACGCCGTGAAACCTCGAAGGTCACCGAAGACTATTGTCACCTGTCTGCGGTGGCTCGCTAACGGCTCATATGTCGATGAAGAAAGAATCAATTCCGCTATCTGCGGCGAGAGAAAGCGCTTTAGACGGCTGACCCGTTCAATTTGCACAACCTGCTCCGCAACACGCTGCTCGAGCGTTCTATTCCACGCGGCGAGTTCGATCGCCTGAGCTTCAACTCGGTCATGTAACTCCTTAATGCGTAACATGGAACGAACACGCGCAACGAGAGCGGCATGGTCGACTGGCTTGGTCAGATATTCGTCGGCACCCGCGTTAAGTCCAGTGACGACATCCTGTGAGTCGGCTCGCGCCGTCACCATGATGATTGGAACAAATCCAAGCGTCGTATCGACCTTCAGTCGCCGGCAGACCTCAAAGCCATCGATCTTCGGCATCATGACGTCGAGGAGGACAACGTCCGGCGCGACTTCGCGCACGACCGCGAGCGCCCTCTCGCCGTTTTCAGCCTCCATGGTCTGATAACCCTCGGCGTCGAGGCGAGCTGTAAGAAGGCAGCGGTTCGTTTCGTTGTCATCCACGATCAAGATTCGGGGTGGGACATGCATCTCTGCTCCACGTCAGCATGCGCTGGAACTTCATGTCAGGTATCGATTGATCGTCTCAAGTAGCTTTCTTGCGCTGTAGGGCTTTGCGACATAGGCATCGCAGCCTGCCGCGCGTGCCTTTTCTTCATCGCCGCCAAGCGCATAGGAGGTAACGACGATGATTGGAATATGGCGGAGATCTGACTGCGCCTTTATGCGCCGTGTCGCCTCGTATCCGTCAAGAATAGGCAGTTGGATATCCATAAGGATCAGGTCCGGGCTTTGGGTTCGCGCCGCCACGAGCGCTCCTTCGCCGTCGTGCGCCTCGATCATTTCGTAACCGACGCTTGTAAGCAGATCGCGCAGAATCTGCCGATTGTCCTCCTGATCCTCGACCACCAGTACGCGCTTGCTCATGTCTGCATCGCCTGCTTGCTCGAGCCGAGCCGGCACCAGAAAAGAGAATCTCGCCCCGTGGCCGAGGCGGGATTCTATCCAGATTCGACCACCATGCATCTCCACAATGCGCTTTACGATGGCGAGCCCCAATCCCGCGCCTCCTTTCGTCTTGGTGATCGAGTTATCCACCTGCTGGAATTCCTGGAAGATTCTGACCTGGTCGACTGAGTCGATGCCCGGTCCCGTGTCCTGAACGGAAAAGACGTAGGAATCTCCCCTCGTTTCCACTTCTATCCGGACCTCTCCCGCGTCTGTGAATTTGATCGCGTTACCAACGAGATTGAACAGGGCCTGAGCGAGCCTGCGTTCGTCTCCTCGCGCCGGCGGCAAGCCAGGCGGAACAGCAATTCTCAAACTTAGTTTCTTCTCCGCGGCGAGAGACTCAACGGAGGTATGAACAACGTTTATCAATTCCTCTACCGAGTAATCGGTCAGAGAAAGTCGAAGCTGTCCGGCTTCAATCTTGGAGAGATCGAGGACATCGTTGATGAGCCCGAGCAGATGTCTGCCGTTTCGTTGGATGCGTTCGACGGCGGATCGCATTTTCTCCGGAGGATTGCCGTATATGCCGTCGAGCATGAGCTCTGAAAAGCCGAGTACTGCGTTCAGTGGCGTCCGCAACTCATGACTCATGTTTGCGAGAAATTGCGATTTGTGACGGCTGGCCTCCTCAAGACTTCGGTAGAGCTGCTGCAGCTCTCCGCAGGTCGAATTGACGTGCGCCGCAAGCTCCCCGAGTTCGTCCCGATTGGGAAGGTCGATACGCTGGGCGAAATCGCCAGCGGCTATCCGATTCAGTCCGTCATGAATGATGCGCACTGGTTCGATCACAGACCGGGAGATCGCATGTCCCAGGACCAGCGTAAGCACGAAGCTTGCGAGCGCGACCCCAGCGACAAGTATCTGAGATTTGGTGTAGGTTTGTCGGCTCGCATCTATCCCGGCCACCATGTCCGCTTCAGCCCGGTTGACCAATTGATTGGTCAGTCGTTCGAGCTTGTCCGCGAGAGGCCCGAGCTCCGCGAGTTCGCTCTGTTTGGCCTCAGCCCCTCGCCCGCCGCGGATGAGATCGACGATGTGTGAAACGACGGCAATAAAGCGCGCATATTCTTCGCGCACCTGGTTGAGCAGCGCCACCTCGTCCTTTGCGACGAACGAGACACGGTCAAGGTCGTACCCAAACTGGTTGATCTGCCGCAGCACAACTGCCAATGTCGTTTCGTTCGGAAAGGCGAGCGCTGTGGATACGCCATAAAGTTGTCGAAGCGTATTGTGCTGCATCTGCCGATATGCCTCGATCTTCTGCTGCAGGCCAACAACCTGGTTCGCCCGCTGGTCCGCTTCGCGGAGCGAAAGGAGGCCGATTAGCCCAACCGAGACCAAGAGCATTTCGATGACGAAGAAGGCCATCAGCAATTTCGTGCGCAACGAGGGGCGCAGCTCAAACCCGAGAAGACCGCTCTTCGCTGACGTCTCGTCGCCACTTCCTCGCGACGTTGCAGGGAGCGGGCGCTGACCAAGAAACGACGTCGAATCAGCTTCCAAGTTCACGTCGAACCTCGTTCAGGAACCGCCAGTCGGCTGCGTCCGCGATAATCTTTGTAGGATTCGATTTCAGCATCCCCGCTTCGCGCAGGCGAAGAGCGTAGAAGCGGATTGTGTCTTCGGGATCAAACTCGCGCCAGCGGTTGTACGGCACATCCGCGAGCGTCTGAGCCGCATAGTCGTGGCGAGGCGTGAAACCCCCATCAACCATTCGCTGCGCAACAAGGGCCGGCGCGCTTACGCACAAATCCGTCGCCCGAAGCATGGCGCGAACTACACGTTTGGTGGCGATGGGATTATTTCTGACGAACTCCCGATTCCCCGCCAACATGCAGCAAAAGTACTGCGACCATGGGCGATCCTGCGCACTGTTGACGATTACATGCCCGATGTTCTTGGCACGCAGACGCTGTGGCTCCGGAGGGAAGCCAAGGAACGCGTCAATCTTACCCTCAGCAAATAACTCGATCGGTTTGACCGACGCACTGGTCACCCACTCGATATCCTTGGCGGGATCAAGTCCGACAAGCGTCGCCATCGCGCTGATGAAAACGTGCGGGCTACTGCCAACCCCCTGCTGGCCGACGGTTCGCCCCTTCAGATCGGCAACGCTACGTATGCCTTCCCTGGCGAACAGCTCGAAGCAGCCGACATGAACCCCAGCCACAACAGTAATGCTCGCGCCTCGATCGATCTCAAGAAGAAGCGGGCCGGAGAAATGCAGGGTGAAATCGATGTCGCCCTTCGCGATTGCTCTGGTTTGCTCCACGCCGGCGTCAGATTCGACGTAAACGACGTTTGTAAACCCCTCGGCATTCAAGAGGTCGCTCACCACGTACTGCGGAGCGATACAAATGCTTGCGTTCTTCGCAAGGCGGATTGTCGTGGTCTCTGGCGGCGGAGTGGACTCTTCGGCCTTCAGGCGCGCCGCCGCGATCCCAAACAGGGCAGTGGTAGCGGCACAGGCCCCAGCCAACAGCAAGTCGCGACGGTTCGTATTCATCGGGACCTCCTCGAAAACGCTTTAGATCAATCAGCCTCCCAGTTCAGGTCGAACCGCGTTAAGGAACCCCCAGTCAGCTCCATCCGCGATAAGTTTCGCCGGGCTCGATTTAATCATCCCAGCTTCGCGCAGGCGAAGCGCGTAAAAGCGGATTGTGTCCTCAGGATCGTACTCGCGCCAGCGATTGTACGGCACATCCGCAAGAGTCTGAGCCGCGTAGTCCAGGCGAGGCGCGAAACCCCTATCCACCATGCGCTGTGCAACGAGGGCCGGCGCGCTCACGCACAAATCCGTGGCCCGGAGCATGGCGCGCACCACGCGCTTGGTGGCGATAGGATTCTTTCGAACGAATTCGCGATTGCCCGCCAACATGCAACAAAAGTACTGCGACCATGGGCGATCCTGTGCGCTGTTGACGATGACGCGACCGATGCTCTGCGCACGCAAACGTTGAGGTTCTGGGGGAAATCCAAGGAAGGCGTCGATCTTGCCCTCCGCAAACAATTCGATAGGTCTGACCTTCGCGCTCGTCACCCACTCGATATCCTTAGCGGGATCGAGCCCAACAAGTGTCGCCATCGCGCTCAGAAATACATGCGGGGGCGATTCAAGCGATTGGATGCCGACGGTCCGCCCCTTCAGGTCGGCGACGCTGCGTATGCCCTCCCTGGCGAAGAGCTCGAAGCAGCCGACGTGAACCCCGGCCAGAATGGTAGTGCTCAAGCCTCGGTCGATCTCGAGAAGAAGTGGCCCAGAGAAATTCAGATTGAAGTCGACATCGCTGTTTTTCCAGATAGCTTTGTCTTGTGCAGCGCCGCTACCAACGAACCCGGTTTCGACGTGAACTACATTTGTAAATCCCTCGGCATTCAGCAGGTCGCTTACTACGTACACGGGCGCGATGCAGATACTCGGGCTCTTTGCGAGGCGGATCGTGGTGGTTTCTGGCGGCGGATCGGGCTCTTCGGCCCTGAGCCGAGTGGTAATGCTCCAAAGCAGCGGAGTGGAGGCGGCGCAGCATCCCGCCAACAGCAAGTCGCGACGGTTTGTATGCATCGGGACCTCCTCGAAACCTTAGGGTTGCTTCGGGGGCCGAACGTCAGGCCGCGTGATTGCGGGAAAAGGCCCCGCTCTCGATAAACATATCACCGCTGCGCTAGGTCGGATATGACCGAGTACCTGACGTGTCTGCAATTCCAGACAATCCTCGGCCGAACTAATTTAGCTTTCTTGGGTCGCCGTGGTCGGCTTAGGGTCAAAATGCGAAGAACTCAGCCTGAGCAAATCTTGTCCGCCATTCCTCAATAAGCGGACCTCGTGGAGCGATGCTGCTGCTTCGCCGAAGGGCCACAAGCAGACATCGGCCTGAGCGGGCATCCTGCCGGATCTGCCGACCACCCGAGCGATCGACCTCGGCGAAACGGGCTGAACCGACGGTTCCCAACGGTACCCGCGAGGCGCACGCTGATAGCGACAGCCACGCTTCTCGAGCCCCCAAATGGTTGGTTTCACACAACCTCCCTGCGAAGCCAACATTATCCGGGCCATACCAGCTTTTGACGCAGCACTGCCGCAAAGACGCAAGCGGCTGACGCTGGTGGCGACCATATTCGGTTCGAGCATGGCATTGGTCGACGGCTCGGTCGTGAATATCGCCCTGCCGGCGATTCAGCACGCCCTGCATGCAGGGGTGGCCGCGACCCAATGGATCGTTAGTGCCTATCTGCTGCTGCTCAGCGCTATGGTGCTGGTTGGGGGGGCGGCTGCCGATCTTTACGGCCGTCGACGCATCTTTGTTTTCGGCATTACGATATTCACCATGGCCTCCATTACGTGTGGCCTGTCGCCGAACATCACCGTGTTAATCGCAAGCCGCGCAATCCAAGGGGTTGGCGCCGCGCTCCTCATCCCGGCAAGCCTCGCGCTAATTGGGAGCGACTTTTGACGAGCACGAGCGCAACCATGCGATCGGAGTATGGGCTGGTGTCGGCGCGCTGACCGCTGCCGTCGGCCCGGTACTGGGCGGCTGGCTCGTCGATCAGGTGTCGTGGCGTGCGATTTTTCTGCTCAATTTGCCGCTGGCGGCCGTCGCGGCGGGACTTGCGAGCAGCTTCGCGGGCGAAAGCCGAAATGACAATGCAAAATCACTGGACTGGGCCGGAGCGGCCACGGTTGCCGCCGGTCTCGCCGCGATCAGCTGGGGGCTTGGCGCTATTCCCGCGTCGGGATTTTCTGACAGAACCGTAATCGGCGCGCTCGGACTGGGATTTGTATTGTTCTTGTTATTTCTCGCAATGGAAGTTCGGCTCGGTGCACGAGCAATGATGCCGCTATCGCTGTACGGTTCGCGCAGTTTTTCCGCAGCCAACGTATTGACGCTGTTGCTTTACTTCGCGCTAGGCGGCGCGCTGTATTATCTGCCGTTCGGCTTGATCCGGCTCGGCGGCTACTCCGCGACGCAGGCCGGCGCTGCGCTGCTTCCATTTGCTGTCATCATGGGTTTCGGCGCGCAATTCGCCGGCAGGCTTTCCGATCGTTTCGGGCCGCAGCAGTCGCTCACCTTCGGACCCGTCATCGCAGGCTGCGGTCTGGCGCTGCTGGCTTTTGCCGATTTTCGACAATCCTACTGGGCCGGAGCGTTTCCGGCGATCTGCGTATTTGGCATCGGCATGACCATCACCGTCCCGCCGCTGACCTCGATGGTAATGTCGTCAGTGGGCGACGCCCACGCCGGGGTCGCTTCGGGCGTCAACAACGCGGTCGCCCGGGTGGCAGGTCTCTTTGCAGTCGCGGCGCTCGGCGCCGTTTTGTTCGCCAGCTTTTCGTATCATCTTGCCGGTTCGCCGCGCGCAGAAGCCAACGAAGCGCTGAATGCAATACTGGCCGGACAAGCCGGCATCACCGAAGCCGCAACGGCAGCGTTCGAACGCGCGCTACGCATAGTGTTGCAGGTGGCGGCGCTCTGCTCCTTGGTAGGCGGCATTCTTTTTCGGTTGTGGATCCGACCGATTGGATCGCAAGCGGCGCGTTGAAGGCGGACGTCTAGGGAGGTCCCATTCGGGCCGCGCTTCCGCCGATGGCCAATCGCCAACAGATATTCGCGATTGACGAGCAGCCCCGCCGGCACAGCGTAGTGGCTCGACATCGCGATTGAGGTGCTCTGCCTGACCAAGGGGAAGACTCGTCGAACTTCATCTCTTCCTATCCAGGGGGCGGGGCAGAAGGGGGTGACCAATCGGACATTCGAGCGCGGCACGATCCCAGCGTCCGACATCGGCTGCCGCCCGATAGGTACTTTCCAGAAACGACATGAGCGTCGCCTCCGGATTGCTCGACTTCCTCACAACCTCGTACGCCAGGAGATATTCCCCGAGCTTCTGATCGAAATATGCGCCCGTCGGCAAAATCTGTTCGTCGGCAAAACCGTTCGGAGTGGGATAGGCATAAGAGTAGAAAGCCGCAAAGTCTGTGCCGCCTCCGCCCGGCCAGAAGCCGGCAGACGAGACTTCATCACTGTAGGCCTCGCGCGTCACTTGGTCCGGTAAACCCGGTACGCCCCCCGGGTGAAGCGGAGCAGGACGTCCGGAGAAGCGCGTCACCGCGAGATCGAAGCTGCCCCAGAAGAGATGGACCGGACTGACCTTTCCGGTGAAGCCCGTTCGAAACCGATGAAACACACCGTCGATCGCAACCAGGGCCCTGAAAAACCGCGTCACGGCGTCTGCATCATAGGGTCGGATCTGACGGTCGTCCTGGAAGGGGATCGGATCGGGGACTTCATTGGGCCGGCCGTCGAATTCCGGTGTACCGCCGAGACGTCCCACCAACTCACAGAACCGGGCGTGAAAGTCGGCAACGGACATCGGCCCGAGCGCCATTTCAACCCGGCGGCCATCAGAGGCCTCTCCGATCACGATATGGCGGGAGAGATCGAAGGTGATCTCGATACCTGAGGCGTCTGGAACCAGTGAAGTCGTGAGCCCGCGAGCATTCACGTAGAAAGTCGCGTGCCATGAATGATTGACCCACGGCGTCCTCGCGAGCCGATACTTGCCGACAACTTGGCAATACAAATGGAGCGCGGAACAAGTTTCGCGCCACGCCTCGAAGGGGATTTCCGGCCAGATCGCGCTCATAGTGTTTCCTCCTTTGTGTTTGGTCGCACGGACGAGGCGCTGGTGTCGTCCATTCACGTATGAGCATTAACGGTCGCAGGCATTTGAGAACGTGTGCAGCGAAAAACAAAGCTCCAAATTGGAGAGACTCGTAGGATCAGTGTCGCCAAGCTCATTGAGGTCTGGGCGTTTTCCCAGGGCTATCTTTGGCCGGGCCGTCGCGCGAAAAGGCCGGTTTGGGTCACAGGCCGACTTCCGAACCGACTTGAGCCTGGGTCGGCTTATCTCCTCAAGGCAGACATAGCGGCCCTGTAAGCAAAGGTCGGCAGCGGGTCAACCGGAGACATTCAACCTATGCCGGTACCCTTCTTGCTGCTACACTCTGAGCGGACTGCGACGACCGTGGCCGGGGAGATCATCCATGCAGCCGGTCACTCGCTATGCGAAGAGCGGCGACGTCCATATCGCTTATCAGGTATTTGGCGACGGGCCGATTAATCTGGTTCTCGCTCCCTATTTCGTGTCGAACATTGAGGTCTACTGGGAGCATCCCGCAGTCGCTCGGTGGCTGTTGCGGCTGGGATCCTTTGCTCGGGTGGCAATGTTTGACAAGCGTGGGACAGGCATGTCCGATCGTGTCCCGGAGCTTCCAGGCCTCGATCAACGTATGGACGACCTCCGGGCAGTTATGGACGCAGCAGATATGGAACAGGCGGCGCTCCTTGGAGCATCGGAAGGCGCATCCTTGGCGGCACTGTTCGCTGCCACCTATCCGGCACGGTCCCGTGCGCTGATCCTCTACGGCGGCTTTGCGCAATTTTCATCTTGGCTACCAACAGAGAAGGATCTGGCAGAGTTCCTTGCATATATTGATCAGGCTTGGGGATCTGGCGGCAGTATAGCCGTCTTTTTTCCCTCCCTTGCCAACGATCCAGCCGCCCAACAGTGGATGGGCAGATTTGAGCGGCTGGGCGCAAGCCCCGCTGCAGCGACCGAACTCATGCGCATGAATAGTCAAATCGATATTAGTAATATCCTGCCAACGATCCGGATTCCCACACTTGTCGTTCACCGCACCGGCGACAGGGCAATCAATGTGGAGGGGGGCCGCTATCTGGCTGAGCACATTCCCGCGGCTTGTTACGTCGAGCTTCCTGGAATTGACCACCCTCCCTTTTTCGGCGACAACGCCGATCTAATTGCAGATACGATCGAGGAATTCTTGACCGGCGTGCGCGCGCCGGTCACCGGCGATCGGGTGCTCGCTACGGTTCTCTTTACTGATATCGTTGGATCGACCGAGAAGGCGGCTGCACTCGGCGACCGCCGTTGGCACGATCTGTTTGATGCCCATCACGCTACAATCCGACGCAACCTCGATCGCTTCCGCGGGCACGAAGTCAAGACGACTGGCGACGGCGTTCTGGCCACTTTCGATGGGCCGGCACGCGGGGTACGCTGCGCGTGCGCAATTGCCGAAGAGGTTCGATCGCTGGGCATCGAAATCCGCGCGGGACTGCACACGGGCGAGTGCGAAATTAGCGATGACGATGTGGGCGGCATCGCCGTCCACATCGGTGCACGTGTTGCAGCGCTCGCAGGCGCGGGCGAGGTCCTAGTATCGAGTACCGTCAAAGAACTGGTGGCTGGGTCAGCGTTACGGTTCGGCGACCGTGGTGCCCGATCGCTAAAGGGTGTTCCCGGCGAGTGGCGCATATTTGCAGTCGAGCGATAACTGTGTCGGCCCGCGCTATTTTTTCGCGAGAAGGTCCGCTTCGGGTCTTGGTCGTGTAAAAACACTATTGCATGACGCAGACTGGCGCGGTTGGACTCAGGCTAGCGCAATCCGATCAATTTGAACAATTTTACGGCCACCAGAACTCATCCTGACGCAATGTCGGGCTGTTTCACGCGCCCGATGAATCGCAACGGCGCGCGCCGGCGCCCGTATCCCGCCCTCACCGCCGCCAGCAGCGGTTTCATCCCGACGATGTTCAGCACGCGTTTCCGACGGCTCCTGCCGGTCGGCGGCGATCGAGCTGAGCGAGATAGCGCGCAACACTCTCCTCCAATTGCGTGCGCCGCCGCTCGACTTCTTATCGCGATTATTGACTGCTTTGAATTTGCTGCCGTCGATGGCGACGCTGGCTGTCGCGAGCAATCCCATCTTGCGACACACCTCGACGAAGCGCGCGCAGACTCTTTTGATGCGGGACCATTGTCCTTGCGGAAATCGGCGATCGTTTTGTGATCGGGCGCAAGCCGGGCGAGCAGCAACATCACATGAGGCGCTTCGTTCAAGGGGCTGATCGCGGGCAATCGACTTTGTTGCCGGAATGCCTGGATGCTGAATTTTAGATGACAATCCGGTTCGCGTGATCGACACTTCGACGTTGCGGCCAGCTTCACGCTCGAGCCGGCGGCTCGAGTGCACACGGTTAAGATAACCGTAAATGTAGAGCCTTAAGAGCGCCGACGTTTTCACACAGCCAGGGTCACAAGCCGCCGAACTGGCAACCGGCTGCAAACTTCCGGTCTGACCTTGTGAGCCGACACGCAGCGACACCGCGCCAACGGAAGCGATGGGCCACAAGCCGCTGTCAGCGATCATGCCGCCAGCTCCTCGAGCAGGGCTTTCCCCTTCTTCAAATCCAACGTATCGGACCCCTCGGTGAACCAGACGTAGACTGGAGTGAGAAGCTCTCGGGCTTCTCTGTGCTTGCCGCTGTCGCGCCAGAGCCGGGCCAAGCTGATGGCGGCGCGCAGCTCCAGGCATTTAGAGTTCTGGCAACCAGCCACGTCGAGCGCACGCTGAAACCATAATTCTGCTTTGGTCCTGCCGCCGCCCGGCCCGGCTAGCGTCAACTCCCCAGTCAACCGGTAGATTTCCGCCTCCCACCGCCGCTCGCCAGTTTCCTCGACGGGGAGACGACCATCGAGCTGAAGCAAATCCCCAAACTACTGCCCCTGTCATGGTCGAAGCAGCATCAGTCGGTCAGCTGAATTCGGCCATCGGATGTTATGGAACATCACCGCAGTTCTGGAGGCAGAGAGTTATACGCACTTTCTCCGCCGAATCGTCTAGTAGGGTCCCGTACAACAGAATTATCGCCCTCCGAAGGCAACGGCCAGCCCTTCCCAAACAGAAGTAATACGGGTGCTTGACGCCGGTGTTACTGGTTGACCAACAGGCGCTCATCGGCTTGCCGCACGAGGCACAGCTCAATGCGCCGCGCAGCGGAAGTCCGAACGGATGTCTGCTCGCATCGGAGCGCGTGCGGTTCCATTGATACGGCTCTGGATCCGCTCGAACGTCTCAAGGCTGACCAGCGGTTCGTGCTTACCCTTTTGAGGTGTATCGTCCAACCGTGAGTCTTCCAATATCCACGCTCACGACCATCGAGAATAAAACCCTTCGTCCGCAGCCAGGCGACGAATGCGTCCACCTCGAATTTGAAGCGCCTTCGAGGATTGCGATTTACGATCTGTGCTGCAGTTTTGGGTGCGTCGAGTCCGGGAAGCCTACCAGCGACGCGGCCACCGGTTTCAGACTTTGTAGATCGACTGGACCTAGATTTGGCCTCGCTATTTCGCGGCATCGAAGAACCCGATTCTGAAATCAATGGACTATAACACGCCTCGTTGCTGCGCATGGCAAGATGTGTGCGGTAATACCCGCACCATCTTGGCAAGGGGTCCCGCTGGCGCGCCCCCGTTGCATCCCCCCGGCCCATGGCGCGGTAATGAGGCATCGAGCCTCACCGCGCCTCAGATCACTCGCCAGTCTTAGAGCTTTCCCCGCACCGAACCATGGAGGACCCTGATGGCCGGTCCAACACCACTCGGGCAAGAGCCTCCATGCTCCCCGAGACCCCATGGCCAACCGTCCGCCGTTTGGATGCCGCCGTCGTCTTGCCGCTGGATAACGTGCAGGGAGATTTCGGCTCTCCCTGCCCCCATCGAGTCGGCGCAGAAGCGCCGCCCCCGATCCCTCTGGTCGCAGGTCAATAAGGCATCGACCTTCCCTTTACCGTACAGTATTAGTTGTACGTTCAACCACAGCTGGCGGGAGCGCGTTTCGTTTTCTTCTGCAGCGTCGACGTCACAACGTTGAAAGTGCCGACTGCAGATGAAATTCGCCGACGCCACTGCAGTACTAGCCGAGTCTGACCGCAAGGGTTGGCGGCGAGTACTCGTGATTACGGCGCTCCCGTTGGAAATGGCGGCGGTCAGGGCGCATACTATCCACAGGGCTTCTTGCGAGGGCCGCGACCACAACATTTTTGAAATTGGCCATTTTCGTGGGTCCAGTTCCGAATGGCTGGTGGTCGTCGGGGAAAGTGGCGCGGGTAACCACGTGTCACAGGCAATCGTAACCAATGCCTGCATTCAGTTCGGTCCATTTGAACTGATTTTATTTGTCGGAGTGGCTGCAACTCGGAAGCCAGATGATGCTCCGATTGGCAGCGTGGTTATCTCCGAGCATGTCTATTGGCCTTATGCGGGAAAATACCGGCCCGGCGAATTTCAAGGCCGGGCACGCAGCCTACCAATCGACCCACAACTTGTTCGTCTTGCGAAAAAGGTGGTCCGTGATGAAACTTGGCAATTGCGACTCCGACCACCCTACGGCGGCGCGAACCCAGGTGACCAATACTATCCGCAGCCGTTTCCTCCTGCCGCGAAAACGGCTCCAATTGTCTCTATCGAAGCAGTCTCGGCTGACCCTTCTTCCGCTCTCGAAGAACACATCACAAGTAACTATCAGGATGCGACGGCCCTTGAGATGGAGGGGTACGGAGCGATTTTCGCCGCCGAGGAAGAAGGAAGAACACCTTGCATCATCATCCGGGGCATATCGGATGACCGAGCTGGCAAAGACCCAAAGTTAGACAAGATTCATCAGCCGATAGCTGCCGCTCACGGCGCAGCTTTTGCCTACGAGTTATTGGACTACTGGGGTGACAACCGTCGCGCGCCTGAACGGACGGATGTTGTGGACCCACCAAGCACAATTGAGCCGGCGCAACAGGATCCCGGCCCAGTCGACACTTTACCCATACAACCCGCACCAATTGCAGAAGATGTTTTAGACGAGACCTCTATCGCGGTTTTGAGCTTTGCTGGAAGCGAGGCGGATTTTCCTCAAGCTCGTCAGAAAGTCATCCTCGATGTAATACGAAACATCACGGGCAATCCAGCTATTGAAATCGTCGGTAGCCAAGCCGGGTCATTCTATCTTTTCCTCCGTGTGAACGAGCCTGACCTGGTTTCGCTTCAGTCGCCAGAATTGCGCTCTGCTCTCTCGGAATAAAGCCGAAGCAAGGCTTCTCGGGGTCGCGAGCAAGGAAGATTTCGAGCGTTCCCGTCAGGAAATTGAAGAGCTGCTAACAGCATCACGTTCAGTTTTAGACTGGCCGCGCGCGTTGCCGGACGGAACAGTTATCGAACGACCGGAAATTAATCAGCTGCTAGAACCAGCGCCCGATCATCAAGGCCGGACCAAAGCGGTGATCGGCGATCCGGGTTCAGGCAAGACCGCTTTATTAGCGGCACTTGCCGAAAGGTTGAGAAATTCGCGGATCCCATTCCTCGCAATCAAGGCTGACATTCTAGATACGAGTATTACGAGTGAAAACGACTTGCAGCGAGACCTCGGTTTGTCGGATTTGCCGAGCCGAATCCTCACCTGGCTTTCCCGCCGTGGCCCCGTTTATCTGATTATTGATCAGCTAGACGCTCTCGCTAGGTATGTCGATCTACGCACGGGGCGCCTGAGTGTTCTGCTGAGCTTAATCCGCGCTTTGGGCAATCAGCCTAATGTGTGCGTCGTCGTTTCTGCACGTCGGTTTGAGTATGAACATGACACGCGTTTGAAATCCGTGCAGGCAGAAAGTGTCTTCCTAGATTTGCCGCCGTGGAGTGAAGTCCTCAAAATTTTGGAATCGCATGGCATACAAGCGGCTGGCTGGCCTACGGATGCGCAACAGGTAATTCGCTCGCCTCAATCTCTCGCAACGCTCCTTAAGCTGACGGGTGCGTCGCAATCGGTCGCGTTCGACGAGTATCAAAAAATGCTAGAACGGCTCTGGCAAGAACGCATTCTTAATCGTCCGGACGGAAGCCGGGTCGCGACTCTCGCGGGCCGCATCGCGGAAGAAATGGCGAGTAAAGAGACATTATGGCTCGCGCGCTCGCGTTATGATGCTGAAAATGAGGATTTAAAAACGCTATTAGCTGAGGGAATCTTAACTACTTCGGCTGGCTCGCCGGGCAGTATTGGGTTTTCGCATCAAACGGTGTTCGAATTTGCTCTCGCGCGATCGTTCGCTCAAGCTGACGGGCGACTCTCCAGTTACATACAGGAACGTGTCGCTTCTCTCTTTGTTCGCCCGAAACTTTGGGCGGCCTTAACATATTTGCGTGGAGTGGAAGTCGCCACGTACGAGCATGAACTGCGAGCGATTTGGGCACTCCCGAATCTGCGAGCGCATCTACGAAACCTCGTTATCGAATTTATTGGTCAGCAGAATTCACCGATAGCTTCCGAAGTGACGATCATGAAGGAAGCTATGGGATCGCCCGACCGTAGACTGGCTCTCCAAGCGATCCTTCGCAGCTCTGGCTGGTTCGAACTGTTCAAGAACACCGAAATCACAAAAGCGATGACAGACGTTGCTGAGGCAGGTATCGCTTCGGCCATACTTTCACGAGCGGGAGAATACGCTTCTGATGACGTTATCGAGCTGCTGGAGAGAAACTGGCTCCCAGACACCAAGTTCGACTCCTTTGCGTGGTATGTATTGCAGGACAACCCCGAATGGTCTGATCGGCACTTAGCCCTTGCTACGACGATAGTACAGCGCATCGACGTTGATGCCTACGCGTTCGACCATATGGTTTCAACAGTTGGCACGGGCCGACCGGTTATGGCGATTAAGCTGGTTCGCTCCCGGCTCGACGTAATGCTTAAAAAAGCCGCGACAGAGGCGCTGTCCCGAGCGGAATCGATAAATACTCAAGAGGATTCGACAGGGCTGGCTGCGTATATGTCATCACCTGCGCAGGCTATCGAAAGCGTTATTGAGCGTTCAGAGGGTTGGGACACGCTTGAGGCACTTGGAAAGTCGGAACCCGCCTTTTTCGTGAGATCGATTTGGCCGTGGTTTCAAGAGGCTCTGGAAGCCGTCAAACGTTACAAGAATTATGCAAGCGAGTTCACCTATCCACTTTCGCACAATCTGGACCTTCGCTTCGAAAGTGAAGGTACTCTCGATCTTCCTGAGCCGTCCTTGTTGGCCGGCCTTCGTTCAGCGGTAGAACAGTTTGCGGCTGCGGATACCGTTGCCTTCAAGACATGGTTCGATGAAGCTAAGACCCAGGATGCTGCTCCAGCGCAAAGGCTTCTTGCTCATGCACTTTCAACGCAGCCGGAAATCTATGCCTCTTTTGCTTTGGAGTTTCTGCTCGGCGATGACCGTCGCTTCCATCTCGGAAATATTGAAGATGCGTCGGAAACAACAAAGCGACTGATCGTGGCGGTAAGCCCATTCTGGACGCGTGAACAGATCGACGATTTCGTTGCCGCTTTGTTGAGTTATGCGCCTCGTCCAGTCGGTGACCGAGATGCAAAATCTCGCCAAAATTTTTATCAGTTAGTGGGACAGACCCGCTACGAGCTTGCAGCGTGTTTACCGAAGGAGAAAATGCCGTCAAACGCAATTGCTTTGGTTCAAGAAGGAGAACGAAAATTTGGATCTTCACGGCGGGGAGCAACGTTCTACGGCCCCACGTGGGTCGGCCCGTCTATGTCTCCGGACGCAATGGGGCATGCCGCTGACGAAGACATCTTGAACGCATTTCAAGAGCTTCCAGACGAAACAGGATGGGACAATCCGAAGAATTGGCGGCACGGAGGCAACGTGCAGCTGTCGAGATCGTTCGCGGACTTCGCCAAGAATAACCCCAACCGTGCAATCGAACTGATGCGTCAGTTCACGCCCGATATTGGAGCTCGCGCAGTCGGCTATGCAATCGATGCAATGGCAGAAGCAGTCGATCCATCTCTATTGTTGCCGCTTATTAGAGAATTCGACAGTCGTGGGTTCTCTACCGAAGAATACCGCGACAGCGTCGCGCGCGCGGTCGAAAAGCTGATCAATCGTGGCGCCATTATCGATGACATAACGCTTTCTATAGTTGAGGGATGGCTGGGCTCTGCTGCCGTGCCGGTGGTGGACAACGACGCAGATTCTGAATCTATCCAAGACGATGACGAGATAAAGGATATAGAAGAAGAAAAAGACAGTCGTAGCATTCTTTGGGGCATGGGTGGCTTGTCGATATTGCCCCATGGAAATTTCCCGATTCTCGAAGCAATCGCACGGATTTATCTGCAACGGAAGAACTACGACCGTCTTTTGGAAGTCTTTAGCCAACACCTCGACAGGCCAGAGGAAGAAAAAGTTTGGCAAGCACTGTTTCGGCTCTTCCCGTATATCCGGACCGAAAAGAAGTCGGAGCTGGCGTCCTTCTATAGGGTTCTTTTCGAGAAGTATCCGGCGCTTGCGATCAGCCACGAAGCGATTTTGCTTTTTGCGCATATTCACTGGGCTCTGCCTGATTTGGTCCGCGATATCATTTCTGGTTGGAAGGATTCCCCTACCAACTTTGCTCAGCAAGCCTACGGCGAACTCAGTTCCTTGATTTGGCTAACGCATAAAGATCTGGCTTGGGCCGCCAATATGGTGCGAGGTATTCTCGAAAGCGAAAATGAATCTCCGATGCGTGTCGGCGCTGCTTATGCCGCAGTTCACGTTTGGGCAGATATTCCCGATAATAAGAATGCGCCCATACTGATCCGCGACCTTACTCTCAATGCCAGCGGGCGTACGTGGGCCGCTATCATCGATCTATTCCGATTGGTAGATGAGATTTCACCCGATCCGGACTGGGTAATGATATTGCAAGCAATTGCAGAAGAGATACCGCGACAGCCCAACTTTGGGTCTCATTTTGTGACGGAGAGGCTGCAGACCCTGTTGCCCCACGAAGCAACTTTAGTTGCTTCCATCGTAAAGGGATTGGTCGACAAGTGGCGAAATGATTTGGGCGATGTTCGTACCTCGCACGCATCAATAGCGCCAGAACTGGTCGACATTGCTATCACGCTCCATCGACTCAACGACGAGACGCGTCTGCCCGGTCTCGAGATCTTCGAGCAATTGCTCGCTATCAACGCATATACGGCGCGAGAGACGCTGGATCAGGTTGACAATCGTTTTCGGTCTACCCAGCCGCCGCAACGTACACGTCTACCCCGTCGAAATCGTCAATCCCGTCGCGCGCGGAGACGGTCGGCGCGAACATAGCCTTTCGGCCACGCGGTACGCATCACATCCCGCCATGTACTCGGCTGACCGGCTCTTTCCACCACGCCGCCGTATGCATATCCAGCGGCGTGGCACTGCACTTCAGTTTTCTATTTTGGTTGAGCGAGAGAGATCCAAACCGTGACGCAGCCAAGCCATCAATCAGCCGAGAAATGCCGTACTAGACCAATTTTGGGGGCGCTAAGATTCGGAGAAAATTCGGTTCTCCGGCTCCTTTCGGGCCCCTTTTGGATAACGAATGGGAGTTCTCCGCCCGCGGAAAAGCAGGAAAAAGGCCGAATTTCTGGCCTGTCCGCGGCTCCAAGTACGAAACTATTTTGGTGGGGTGGCGGAGGGAGAGAACCTGGCCTCGAACCTTCTCCGCTCCATCAAAGGACGCCCATCTCAGACTGGGGTTAAAACCAAATAATTTTGTGAGGTAGTCGTCCGTTAAGAAGCGGAATTGAGCGGGGCCGGACAGGCGCGCGTGCGCCAGAGCTGGGTCAGGAACAGGCACAAGAGTTCTCTGAGCCAGGCGAGGATGCGGCGGAAGTTGTGGCCGACGGCAGAGAGGATGACGTTGGCCGCATCGCCAGCGCGGCCTTTGAGATAGCAGCGGCCGAGGTGGCCATCGGTCTTCAGGTGTCCGATGATGGGTTCGATGGCGGAGCGGCGGCGCAGCTCGCGCTTGATGACACCGAAGACGCCGCGCTTCTGGCCAGAGATGAAGATTCGGCGGGGATTTTGTGTGTCGTGGCCGCGGTATCCCTTGTCGACATAGGCCCGCTCGATCGCACAGCCGGTGAGCGTCTCGGTGCGGTCGATGACGTCCCGCAAGGTGTGACCGTCGTACGGGTTATCGGGCAGCGCCCTGACGTGCAGCACGAACAGGCCACCGGGAGCACGGCGGTTGTTGGTGACGAAGGAGGCTTTGACACCGAACTCGTAAGGCGCGGCTGCTTTGCCCTTGCCGATGCACTCCACCTCCGGGGCGTGGAAGGAATAGAGCTTCCAGCCGCGCTGGCGCTGCTGCTGCGAGCGGATCTGCGAGGCCCGGCCAAGCGGGAGGGCGAACGCGTTCTCGAGCACGGTCTGACCTTCGATCTTGCGGCGGATATCGCGGATGATCCGGCCCAGTCGACTGCGCAGAATGCGCAACTGCCGCTGATGCCGCTTGAATTGCTTGGCATGGGCGTAGCGCCCCGCCATCATTGCCGCGGTCTTGGCAATGCGAAGATAGGACTGCCGCAGCCTGACCCCGTGCTTCCTCGCCAGTCGATTGAGCCCCTTGATCGCCGCGTGCAGCAGCTTGGCATCGGTCGGGAAGGTGATGGCCTTCGGCTGCACGGTGGTATCGACCGTGACCCGCTTGAGGTCCTGGCCGCGTAACGCACCGGCCTCGTGCGCCACCCGCAAGCTCTCGGCCAGCAACAGCTCAAGCTTGTCGCCGAGCCGCTTGCGCCAATGGCTCAGGTCCGAGCGCTCGTGCGGGAACGCGTGCTGAAAGAACACTTCGCCGGTGAAGTACTGGAAATACGGGGTCGTGGACCCAACGCTCGCACACCCCCTCATCGGACAGGCCGTAAATGTGCTTGAGCTGGAGTAGCCCGATCACGAAGCGGGTTGCGATGCCCGGCCGACCGTTCTCGCTATAGAGCGGCGCGATCTCGCCGTCGATCCAGTCCCAATCGACCTTGCCGGCAAGCTGAACCAGCTCGTGCTTCATATTGATGATCTGGTCCAGCTTGGCCCGGAACAGATCGCCCGATCCCGTCGTCCTGTGCTTCTTCGGTCGCATCGCCACCTCCGATGCGACGAGGGAATCATGACTGGCGATTCGACGGAATCCTGAAAATCAAATTGCAAGGTTCCGATGCCCCAAGCATCAAAACCCTGCAATCGCAAAACAGTCCACAACGACAAATGCGATTCTAGCTCAATCGCTTAGCCGCTCTTCACGGACGACTAGGTAAGGCGTCCCGGGAAGGACCGGCCGTCATTCTTGCGCTTCGCGGGTTTATACGCCAGGCAACCGGGTTGCTGAATGTCAGTGCCCTGATCCGAAAGGCTTGAGGGCACCGTACTCGCGAGTGCTCAGCATTGACGTCCAAAGTGCTCGCTCTCTTCAGGTTTCGCGGAACGCGCGCGAGAAGCTGTCGAGGAAAGGCTTCATGATGTACTCGAAAAACGTGCGCTCTCCGGTCTTAATGTAAACGTCTGCGGGCATTCCGGGCGTCGGGATGAATTCAGGCATTCGCCTGAGAATATCGTCCTGGTCCAGGCGCACCCGAACCACATAGAATTCCCGACGGGTGTCACCGTCGGGACGGGTTTCGGTCTTCCCCTGCATTTGCTCCGACAAGGCGTCCGCTGACACGTAGATGACGCTCGCCCCCACCATGGGTGTGACGCGCTGGTTGAGCGCCGACAGTCGTACCAGCGCCTCCTGACCTACGCTCACATGCGAAATGTCCTTAGGATTCACATGTGCCTCGATGAGGCGCTCGTCCCCGATCGGCAGGAGCTCAAGGATCACGGCACCAGGAGAGACGACGCCGCCCGGTGTATGGAAGTTGTTCTTCACCACAATACCTCGGACCGGCGAACGGACATCGACCCGATCGACCACATCCTGAGCGGCGCGAATCTGCTCCTCCGCATCGTCCAGCTCCGCCTCGGTCTCGCGCAGCTCCTTGATCGCGTCCCGAAGCACCGCCGCGTGGAGCTGCGCTATTCTTTCGTTCGCCTGAGCGATCCGCTCCTTCGAATCGGCGATGCGGCCGAGATACTCGCCGAGGTCGCCCCCGAGACTCGCCTCTGAGCGTCGCAACGCTAGCACATCCGACTTGCGGACCAACTGCTGACCAAGAAGCGAATTCTTGTCCTTCAGCTCTTCGGCGAACAAGGCAATACGGTCTTTGGTGGACTGCACTTGCGCCTCATATCCGCGGATGCTTTCCTCCAGCCCAGCGATTTGCTTTAAGAGTACGCTTTCCTCGGCCACCCGACTGGCCCGGCGTGCCCAAAGTTCGGCACGTTGCCGATCAAGAATCGCTTTGATTTCCGGATCACGCGCGCTCTCGCTGAATGCAGCCGGAGTTTCGATTGCGTCCGAAGAGCTCATTTCGGCTTCTAGACGCGCCTTCATGGCGAGCAGTCGATGCTTCTTCAAAACCAGCCGTTTCAGCTTGGCGTTGGCAGCGGTATCGTCCATGCGAACGAGGATCTGGTTGGCCTCGACGACATCCCCGTCCTTGACTGCAATCTCGCGGATGATGCCGCCCTCGAAGTGCTGGACTAGCTTGTTTTGCCCGGTAGCCACGAATGTGCCCGAGGCGACGACCGCACTATTGAGTGGGGCGACTGCGGCCCAAACGCCGAAACACCCGAGCCAAACAACAAGGATGGCGAGGCCGGTGAAGATGGGCCATTTGGCGCTCAGAGGAACACCGCGGTACCACTCGCCGATGTCGTCCTTTACCGCTCTCATGCTGTCCTCCCGCGCCGGTCACCCGCCCGAGGATTCGATGCGTTGCGGCTGCTCCGGCTCATCTCCGCCGGCCCTGCCGGGCGACCGAACCAGGCGATGCAACACGTCGCTCGGAGAGCCGAATGCTTCCGCGCGTCCGGCCCGCAGTATGAGTACTTTGTCCACACTGTTCAGTAGCGCCGGTCGCAGGGTTACGACCACCGCGGTGACCCCCCGCCTCTTGGCGCGCTGCAGGGTCTCGGTCAGAGCCTGCTCGCCCGCCGCGTCGAGATTCGAGTTGGGCTCGTCGAGCACGACAAGGGACGGATTACCGAAGAAAGCCCGGGCGAGCGCGATGCGCTGTTTCTGTCCTCCCGAGAGGGGCCCACCGCCGCGGTCGAGCACGGTCTCGTATCCTTGCTTCAACTGGCAGACCATGTCGTGAATGCCCGACAACATCGCCGCCTCATAGATGCTCTCGTCGGGCAAGTCGTCGCGCATGCGGCAGATATTCTGCTTGATGGTCCCGGGAAATAGCTCGACCTCCTGGGGCAGATAGCCGCTATATTCCCCGAACTGGCGGCGATCCCAGTTGCGCAGCTCTGTTCCGTCCAGCCTGACTTTCCCGGCTGTCGGCACCAGACAACCCACCAGAATGCGCGCGAGAGTCGACTTGCCGGATCCGGACGGTCCGACGATGGCCAAAGATTCTCCGGGCGCGAGCTCAAGCGACACACCATTGAGCACCGGCTCCTTCGAGGCCGGCGGCAGATACAAGACCCGATCAACGCTCAGGCGCCCTTGCGGTCTGGGCAAGCGCAGCTTGGGCGCCTCGCGCTGGAATGACTCGACCGCCTGCTTTACGCGGGCATAGGCCGATCGCGCCTGAACGCAGCTGCGCCATCCCTCGATCAAACCCTCGAGCGGCTGCAGAGCGCGGCCGGCGATGATCGAAGCCGCGATCATCATGCCCCCGGTGATCTCGGCGTGGAGGGCCAGATAGGCGCCGGTGCCGAGGATCGTGATCTGGGCCACGAGCCGGACGAACTTCGACGCACCGCTGATCCAGAAATTCCGATCAAGGGCCTGGCTCTGCACCGTCAGCGCTGGCGCCTGGCGGCGCCCCCAGTGGAGAATGCTTTCGCTCAGCATTCCCATCGCATTGATCACTTGCGAATTTCGCGCCAGGGACTCGGCCGCCGCATCGGCCTCGGCGGCATGCAGGCCTGCCTCGCTCAGACGCTCCGAGGTCGCTTTCTGGTTGATTAGCGCAATCAGTGCGAGCGCCAAGCCCGATACGACCGCGATCCAGCCCAGATGTCGGTGAACGAGGAATATGACTCCGAAGTAGAGGGGCGAGAGTGGCGCGTCCATCAGTAGAAGCATGATAGGGCTCGAGATGAAGCCCCGCACCTGGTGAAGACTGCGGATCGCCTGGATGGTTCCGCCCTCGCCAGCCCTGGCGTTGTTGATGCTGCTCGCCAGTACTGCGCCGCCGAGCGCTGCCTCCATCTTGGTCGCAAGACGTCCCAGGACCTGCCGACGCAGAATGTCGACGATCGAGAGGATACCGATGAACGTCAGCGCGAGGGCCGAGAGCATCAGCAGTGTCTCGAGACTGCGGCTCGTCAGCACACGATCGGATATTTGAAAAAGGTAGATCGGCAACGTGAGCATCAGCAGATTCACAACGACCGAAAATGCCGCGACCGCTATCAAGCTAGTGCGCGCGACCGAACGCCAAGTGGCCAGTGCGTTGACAGGTCCGACATTGTCGCGGGCCTGGTCGTTGGATACGACGCGAAATTGAGCTCCGGACTGGTTGCGCGGCGTATCGTCCAGTGTCTCGACAGCTGTCATGTTTGCCTCCTACTAGAGGATGGCATCGTGAGTTCCAACGTGATCGATCGGAGTACTATCCACGCTGTCGGGAGGCGGCGGCGCGGGTTTTTGGACATCGGCGGCCACCCGGCGCCGAAATGTCTTGAGCCGATACGGCGTCCGACTGAGACACGGCAGTCTGGGGGGGCGCGATGTCGCTGCTTAGAGCGACGCCATAGTCTGTATACTGGGTTCCGTTGAACAGCGGATCTGCCGGAGGCGGTGGCGCATCGTTCAACGCGATCACATCGCCCGCGACGGCGGTTGTCGCAGCATTCGATGTGTCCGTCACAACGTTCTCCGGGGCACTGGTCACGGATCCCGAACTCTCGATCGATGCGTCAGTCGTGGTGGCGAGCGTCGAGTCGGCCGATCCAGGAGTTTGAGCGCTGCTGGTGTCCGGCGCGGCCGGCTGTACCGGCTCGGTCGCGGGGCTGCTGAGCGAATCTCCGGCGCTGGCGAGCACCGGCTCGCTCGTGCCCGCGACCGGCGCCGCACTCGCCGAAGCATCGCCAGCCACACTGCCCGTGTCGGCCGGTTGCGACAGATCGCTCGGCGCATCGGTCGGAGCGGCAGCCGTTGTGGCGAGCACCGGCTCGCCCGTGTCCGCGACCGGCGGCGCCGCACTCGCCGAAGCATCGCCAGCCACACTGCCCGTGTCGGCCGGATGCAACAGATCGCTCGGCGCATCGGTCGGAGCGGCAGCCGTTGTGGCGAGCACCGGCTCGCTCGTGTCCGCGACCGGCGCCGCACTCGCCGAAGCATCGCCAGCCACACTGCCCGTGTCGGCCGGATGCGACAGATCGCTCGGCGCATCGGTCGGAGCGGCAGCCGTTGTGGCGAGCACCGGCTCGCCCGTGTCCGCGACCGGCGCCGCACTCGCCGAAGCATCGCCAGCCACACTGCCCGTGTCGGCCGGATGCGACAGATCGCTCGGCGCATCGGTCGGAGCGGCAGCCGTTGTGGCGAGCACCGGCTCGCCCGTGTCCGCGACCGGCGCCGCACTCGCCGAAGCATCGCCAGCCACACTGCCCGTGTCGGCCGGATGCGACAGATCGCTCGGCGCATCGGTCGGAGCCGCAGCTGTTGTAATGAGCACCGGCTCGCTCGTGTCCGCGACCGGCGCCGCACTGACCAAAGCATCGCCAGCCACATCCGGGGGCTGTGGTACATCACCAGGCGCACCGTTCTCCGTAACCAGTGCCGACTCCGCGATCTCAAGAGCAGGCGCCGAACTATTAAGGGTGTGAACACCGGTGCTGTCCGATGCAGCTGTTTGCGACAACGCGGTCGACTGACTCTCTGAACCCGTCGTCGGGCCAACCACCTCGTTGCTCAGCGTGCCCATGTTGTCGGCCAATGTCGTGAGCGTCGGCTGTGCCGCCTCGACCGGCGCAATCGTTTCAGCCACGTCGCTGGGCAGGGTGCTGACGGTGTCGGTCGCCGTCGCGAGCGCCGGCGGCACCGCGGCCTCGACCGGCGCAATGGTGCCGGCCGCGTCGTTGCTCAGCGTGCCCACGTTGTCGGCCAATGTCGTGAACGTCGGCTGTGCCGCCTCGACCGGCGCAATCGTTTCAGCCGCGTCGCTGGGCAGCGTGCTGACGGTGTCGGCCAATGTCGTGAGCGTCGGCTGTGCCGCCTCGACCGGCGCAATCGTTTCAGCCACGTCGTTGGGCAGGGTGCTGACGGTGTCGGTCGCCGACGCGAGCACCGGCGGCACCGCCGCCTCGACCGGCGCAATCGTTTCAGCCACGTCGTTGGGCAGGGTGCTGACGGTGTCGGTCGCCGACGCGAGCACCGGCGGCACCGCCGCCTCGACCGGCGCAATCGTTTCAGCCGCGTCGTTGGGCAGGGTGCTGACGGTGTCGGTCGCCGACGCGACGAGCACCGGCGGCACCGCGGCCTCGACCGGCGCAATGGTGCCGGCCGCGTCGCTGGGCAGCGTGCTGACGGTGTCGGTCGCCGACGCGAGCACCAGCGGCACCGCGGCCTCGACCGGCGCAATCGTTTCAGCCGCGTCGCTGGGCAGCGTGCTGACGGTGTCGGCCAATGTCGTGAGCGTCGGCTGTGCCGCCTCGACCGGCGCAATCGTTTCAGCCGCGTCGTTGGGCAGCGTGCTGACGGTGTCGGTCGCCGTCGCGAGCACCGGCGGCACCGCCGCCTCGACCGGCGCAATCGTTTCAGCCGCGTCGCTGGGCAGGGTGCTGACGGTGTCGGTCGCCGTCGCCACCGCGGCCTCGACCGGCGCAATGGTGCCGGCCGCGTCGTTGGGCAGCGTGCTGACGGTGTCGGTCGCCGACGCGAGCACCGGTGGCACCGCCGCCTCGACCGGCGCAATCGTTTCAGCCACGTCGTTGGGCAGGGTGCTGACGGTGTCGGTCGCCGACGCGAGCACCGGCGGCACCGCCGCCTCGACCGGCGCAATCGTTTCAGCCGCGTCGTTGGGCAGGGTGCTGACGGTGTCGGTCGCCGACGCGACGAGCACCGGCGGCACCGCGGCCTCGACCGGCGCAATGGTGCCGGCCGCGTCGCTGGGCGGCGTGCTGACGGTGTCGGTCGCCGACGCGAGCACCAGCGGCACCGCGGCCTCGACCGGCGCAATCGTTTCAGCCGCGTCGCTGGGCAGCGTGCTGACGGTGTCGGCCAATGTCGTGAGCGTCGGCTGTGCCGCCTCGACCGGCGCAATCGTTTCAGCCGCGTCGTTGGGCAGCGTGCTGACGGTGTCGGTCGCCGTCGCGAGCACCGGCGGCACCGCCGCCTCGACCGGCGCAATCGTTTCAGCCGCGTCGCTGGGCAGGGTGCTGACGGTGTCGGTCGCCGTCGCCACCGCGGCCTCGACCGGCGCAATGGTGCCGGCCGCGTCGTTGGGCAGCGTGCTGACGGTGTCGGTCGCCGACGCGAGCACCGGTGGCACCGCGGCCTCGACCGGCGCAATCGTTTCAGCCGCGTCGCTGGGCAGCGTGCTGACGGTGTCGGCCAATGTCGTGAGCGTCGGCTGTGCCGCCTCGACCGGCGCAATCGTTTCAGCCGCGTCGTTGGGCAGCGTGCTGACGGTGTCGGTCGCCGACGCGACGAGCACCGGCGGCACCGCGGCCTCGACCGGCGCAATGGTGCCGGCCGCGTCGCTGGGCAGCGTGCTGACGGTGTCGGTCGCCGACGCGAGCACCGGCGGCACCGCCGCCTCGACCGGAGCAATCGTTTCAGCCGCGTCGCTGGGCAGGGTGCTGACGGTGTCGGCCAATGTCGTGAGCGTCGGCTGTGCCGCCTCGACCGGCGCAATCGTTTCAGCCGCGTCGTTGCTCAGCGTGCCCACGTTGTCGGCCAATGTCGTGAACGTCGGCTGTGCCGCCTCGACCGGCGCAATCGTTTCAGCCACGTCGTTGGGCAGGGTGCTGACGTTGTCGGTCGCCGTCGCCACCGCGGCCTCGACCGGCGCAATGGTGCCGGCCGCGTCGTTGGGCAGCGTGCTGACGGTGTCGGTCGCCGTCGCGAGCACCGGCGGCACCGCCGCCTCGACCGGCGCAATCACTACCACCACGTCATTGCTCAGATCGCCGACCATTCCAAGCAGGGGAAGGGAGGTGACGATCGACGGGGTAAACGAGTCGCAAGGTACATTAGACCAAATGGATTCGAGCGTTGACCCACCGGGCAATTGAGTGCTTCCGAGGTCGGAATCCGCTGTCAGCGAGTTGACGCAATTGACGCTACTAACGTGGGCCGAGGTGTGAGCATGGTGCTTGCAAAAATCGGCATCTTCGCCACCTCCGCCCCCATCCCCCCAGCTCGCAGCGGCGACTGCTTCGCCACGAGCTGTGCTCGGTCTGGGCGCGTCTTCATGCGGCTCCGCCAGGAGCCCGGTCGGATCGAGCTGAGCCGCATGCGTCTCCAACGAGGTGGCCCGCCCTTCGGGCCTTTCATTCTCCGCGCCCGGTTTCGCGGGATCGCTCGCAGGGAGCTCGTCGTTCGTCGCTTGCGGCCCCGCACCTGCCCGAGCGGCTGTCGCGTCTTCTTGCTCGGCCAGTGCGGATTTGAACGGGGCGGCAAGAAACTCTTCGCAGGCAATCAGCGGGGCAATGAAGAATGACCAGGTCAAGAAACTGAAAGAGCCGGATCGCTTGTCAGCACGCTGCACTCCGGCTTCGAAAATCTTCCGCCCTTGGTCGAACAGTTCGCGCTTTTCTACCTGGTGCATGACCGCCGTCCTTCTCGTTCAAAAACCACTCTCGCCCGGCAGCTTTCACTGCCAAGCGAGTCTCTTCGGCATGTCAGGCGTCCGTGTCGTGCGACGTATCCGTCGCCGTGTCGAAATGCCCTACGTCGAAGTAATCCGTTGGGCCCATCAAACCGATGGCGTATTCGAGCGCATCGTCGGAAGACATCGAAGCGAGCGCGCCGTGTATGTCACCCGAATGATCGGGACCGTGCGAGCTGAAATCACCCGGGAAATCACCATGGGAGAAGTCGCACTTGGCCAGCACCTCACCAGGACTGCGATCGGTCTCGCCCCTGCCGCCGTCGTCGTAGTCTTTGGGCTGGTATTCGCCGTCCTTGGCGTCCTTCCAACCACCATCGTGCTCTGGGTAGTCACCCTTGCCGTCTTTCGGGTACGCGGCAATGCCGCTAACTTTGGAATGATTGTCCTTGCCGTCGTCGGTTCTCAAGAAGTCGTCGTTACCGCTGTGATCGTCATTCCACTTTGACAGCTTGCCGTGACCGCAGTCGTCGGGCTTGGTTGACGTAGATTCGTCGGATGGGACGCGGGTTCCCGCAAGCTTTAACAGCCCGGTAATGCTTGCAACGCTGCTCAGGAAAGACATTGTTTCGCTCCTCGCTCAGGCGACGAACAAGGCACGTGCATCATGCGCGCGCCCTGCCTGGGCACCACGCCGTCACTCCTACTGTCGCCGAAGCACGCCTTTGGATGCAGCGGCAAAAAATAAGTTTACGCCTCATTCGAGCTGCCGGCGCATCGCCACGAGCTCTCGCCGGATCCACGCCTTGACGGTTCCTACGGGAACCCGGAGGTATTCGGCAATTTCCTCGTGCGTGCGCCCGTCAACGATTGCCAGAAGCAGGCTCGCGCGGCGCTGTGGCTCGAGTTGATCGAGTATGGTTCGCAGCGTCATACTGTCTGGGATACAGGACGCAGGGTTCGGAACGGGCCGCTCCCGCGCGCAGATGGCATTCAATGCGTCGTCCTCGAGCGCGAGTTCGCGCCTGGCGCTCCGCCGCATCTTGAGCGCCGTGTTGCGGACAATCGCGTAGATCCAGCCCCGGGCAGATCCGCGTGCAGGATCGAAGTTTTTCGCATATCGGAGAATCTGCGCGAATGCGTCGTGGATGACGTCCTCGGAGCGGGATCTGTCGTGCACGATACGGTGCGCCATCGCGCGCAACTGCTCCCTTTCCCGGGCGTAAATCTTGCCGACGGCCGATCGCGATCCGGAGGCGCACTCAAGCAGAGCTGTTTCGTAATTAAGAGCCGTCTCGCAATAGCTATCATGCCGCGCTGCGCCGGGGCGAATCTTTGCCTTCGTTAAATCGACGCATTGATGGGGCATGGTCGAGTCACCCCGGTCCTATCTTCACGCGCAGTGCCACTGCCTGCTAATTTAAACACCCTGCATTTAAATGTATTTAAATGATCTCTTTTAAAAAAATACGAAATCGGCTGTCGGCGAACTCAAGTCAGCAGCAGCGCCTTCGTTCCCGAAGTTTTCAAACTTTTTTGCCAATCGCCAAGCCGCGACGGGTGGCGGACCATAACGCGTCGTGCTCGCTTGCCAGGTCGAGGCGCTGAGCAGCGACGCAACTCCTCGGGCCGCCTTCGAAGATGGGAGGCTTCAACACGGGCGCAAAGTCGCATCTATAACTTCGGGGCATGCATCGGATCCGATTTCCTTGATATGCCGTGTAACGCCATCAAGGGTCATTCGGAGCACTTTCAAAAAAGCTAAATTCCAACCCTTCACTTTCCTGCCTCTATCCAACCCGCCTGCAATGCGATCAGCTGGAAGCTTTGTCGTGCCAACAGGCGCGGCGACTGGCGCCATCGAAACAAACTAAAGCGCACCTTGGATCGAGCTCCGCCCCATGGCGTCCCAGCGCGCTTTCCATCTCCGCCGCACCGAACTGATCAGAGTCCAACTCACTATGACGAAACCGCACTGGCTCCTCACTGTAAGACACCTTGCATACGACGTTGCACAATCACGATGCAAACAAGCGTCAAACACGTGCCGCACAGAAAATTTATGCGACAGTGCATCCAGATTGGTCTCTTGCAACTAGTGATGACGTGGCAACCGTTACATCACCGTTCTGCCACTACATCGAAAGGAGACCAAGATGCTAGAGATGACCACTTTTACTCACCCGATCGAACTGTCTGATGAAGAGCTCGACCTCGTGGCCGCAGGCAACGGCGGCTGTGGCTGCCATGATGGCGGATCACTGATCAGAACTGGCGACATCAATGTTCTCAGCGGAAACCAAGTTCAGGTAGGCGTGCTGTCCAACCAATCCCAAACCTTCGTGGGATAAGGGCATGATGCACCGGCGAACCGCTTCTCCATAAGGGGGAGCGGTTCATCGGTATACATCCGCGTCTTGCTGTGGCGGAAAGATACTCCGCGCAGCGCTTAAATATGAAGCAGCGCTTAAATATGAATAAGAGCACAGCAAGGTGCGTCCATGGCGAGTCAGCCAGCTCTATTTCGCAAGGAAGCTATCGACTTTTTGCGCCAGCGCCACAGCTGGGGTGAGGTCGTACTGCTGCAGCCGCTATCAAGCACGCTCCTTAGCTGGAGCCTGGCTGCGCTCGTTGGAGTCATCTTGTGTTTTCTATCCATCGCGCAATACGCGCGCAAGGAGACCGTGTCCGGGTATCTCACGCCGACCTCCGGCACAGCTAAGATTTTCGCACCACAACACGGTTTCATCAAGGCGATACAAGTGAAGGAAGGGCAAGAGGTTGCCGAGGGTGACCCGCTCCTGACCGTAGTCACTTCCCAAATCACCGCCAATGGCGATGACGTCAATTCCACCGTACTTGCAGTGTTGGCGCAGCAACGCAATGTGGTGGAGCGACAGATCGATGCGGAAGATAGCCGAACCGCCTCGGAACAGGATCGCCTCGCTGCCACGATCAAGGGGATCGAAGGAGAAATTGTTCAACTCGAGGAACAGCGAAGCATCCAAAACGAGCGACTGAAGCTTTCCGAGAGTTTTGTATCGACGGGTGCAAAGCTAACCGCAAGCGGTGCATTGCCAACGATTGAGCTGAAACGCCGCGAGCAGGCTGCACTTGAGCAAAAGCAGAGCGTGGTGTCACTCGATCAGCAGATCACCGCGCGACGCACCCAATTGACAGATGCTCGGCATACACTCGAGCAACTTCCAACTGTCGCCGCAGAGAGGATTCGAGTACTGCGTAATGATCTCTCCTCGATCGAACAGCGCGTGGCCGAGGTGAACGGGCGGCAGGCTTACGTTATCAAGGCGCCAACGGGTGGGCGCGTGTCCACGCTGCAGGCGACTGTTGGCCAGATCGCCGATCCAAGGCATATGCAGCTCGAAATAATTCCCCTTGATGCGCACCTGCAGGCGGAGCTGTTCTTTCCGACACGCGCGTTTGGTTTTGTGCGCCCCGGCCAGCAGGTTAGGATACTTTACGATGCATTTCCTTATCAGAAATTCGGCACCTACCGCGGCAGCGTGACAAAAGTCTCTCACACAATCCTGACCGGCAACGAAACGACCGGGCCGATCACCCTCAAGGAACCGGCTTACCGTGTGACTGCGGTTCTCGAACGGCCCGACATCGACGCCCATGGCCGTAAGATGCCGCTTCAGCCGGACATGCTGCTTAGGGCCGACGTTATTCTTGAGCAGCGGTCCCTCATGAGGTGGCTGCTTGACCCGGTGCTAAGCGCAAGGATGTAGCGCATGCAGGGACTATTGAATTTCAGCGGACGCAGATTCCTCCCGCTCATCAGGCAGACGGAGGCGACGGAATGCGGGCTCGCATGCCTCGCAATGGTCGCGTTCTATCATGGTCATCGAACTGACTTGAACACACTGCGTCGCCGGCATCCAGTGTCCCTAAAAGGTGTCACTCTCCGCGACCTTATGGAGATAGCAGCTCACCTGGGCCTGGCATGTCGACCGCTGCGAATCGAGATCGGCCACCTCTGCCAATTGCGCCTACCGGCTATTCTGCACTGGGACATGGCTCATTTCGTTGTACTGAAAGCGTACAGGAAGAAAGGGATCGTGGTGCACGATCCGGCAGCCGGCGAAAAATGGTTTCCCCTCACTGAAGCATCTAGACATCTCACCGGGGTCGCGCTCGAACTCTCGCCCACTGAAGAGTTCTGCCGCACAGACGAGCGAGTACGATTGCCGTTCTCGATATTCTGGAGCGGAATGAACGGCAACACTCATGCCCTCGCCCAAATATTGGTTCTGTCAGTAGTCATCGAAATTCTTCTCCTAGCCGCCCCTTTCTATATGCAGCTCACCGTTGACGAGGTCATCGCGAGAGGGGACGTCGATCTCCTGGTCGTACTCGGGCTAGGGTTCGCTCTCCTTCTCCTGATACAGGTCGGGTCGACCGCTACCCGCTCGTTCACTATACTTGTTCTGCAAAACACGTTGAGCTTTCAAATCGGCGCCCGGCTGTTCCATCATCTGGTGCGTTTGCCACTCTCATTCTTCGAAAAGCGGCACATCGGCGACATCCTTTCTCGCTTCAACTCGATCGAGCCCATTCGCAACGTGCTCGCGGAGGGACTGATCACGGGGTTGATCGACGGTCTCATGTCAGTGTTAATGCTGGCGCTAATGTTCACCTACAGCGTCCAACTCGGACTTGTCGTACTGCTGGCGTTCGCGTTGTACGCCGCCTTGCGGCTCGCTCTTTTCGGGCTGTTCCGGCAACGGAGCGAAGCGGCCATTCACAGCAAGGCAGACGAGAACTCCGCCTTCATCGAAACCGTGCGAGCGGTGCAAAGCGTAAAGTTACTCAACCGAGAGAACGAACGGGAGAGCCAGTGGCTGAACCGCTATGCTGCGTATATAAATGCCAACGTGCGGCTTGGTCGTGCAAGGGTCAGCTTCAAAGCGATGAACGACACGATATTCGGGTTGGAGAACGTAATCACGATCTACCTCGCCGCTCGCCTCGCACTAGACAACCTCATCACGGTTGGCATGATATTCGCGTTCGTCAGCTACAAGCTGCAGTTCGCTGGACGGACAGCGCTGCTGATCGAGAAGCTGGTGGATGTCCGCATTCTCGGGCTGCACCTCGAGCGTCTCGCCGACATTGCGCTCACCCCGATCGAGAGGGGGCACGACCGGGACCTGTCATATGTCCGACAGATGCGCGGCGCGATCGAACTGCGCAAGGTGTGCTTTCGGTATGCAGAACGAGAGCCTCTGATTCTTAATAACGTCAACCTATGCGTTGCTCCGGGACAATTCGTGACGATCATGGGACCCTCAGGTTGCGGCAAGTCAACCCTTGTCAAAATTATGCTTGGGCTGCTTGAGCCAACGAGCGGAGAGGTCCTGATCGACGGCCTTCCGCTGGGCCAGATCGGACCGCGCGCTTATCGCGAGCAAATTGGCGCGGTGATGCAGGAGGATCAATTGCTGTCGGGATCGATTGCCGACAATATCTGCTTTTTTGACACAACATTCGACCTGCAAGGGATGATCGAGTGCGCGCGGATTGCCGGCATCCACGACGACATCATGGCAATGCCGATGAGCTACAACAGCCTCATCGGTGACATGGGAAGCTCGTTGTCTAGCGGGCAGAAACAGCGAGTACTGCTTGCTCGCGCGCTCTATCGCCGACCAAAGATCCTGTTTCTGGACGAGGGCACGGCCCATCTCGACACCGAGAAGGAAAAAGAAATCAATGCGAATCTCCGGCACCTAAATATGACGCGCGTGAGCGTAGCGCACCGACCCGAAATTACCCAGGGAGCCGATATCATCTTCCATCTTGCCGCGGCGGCCGGGCCGTTTCAGGTCGGAATGACGAGCCTCAGACCAGAAGCGGGGCCTGCGCGAGATGTCGCGGTCACCGAGTTTTCCGAAGGTGCGAAATCGGTCGAGACCGCGCACGGACACGATGACTGCCTCGTTGACGCCACGGGCGATTGCTCGAAGCGCAATAATGGCTGGAAGGACGCCGAGGACGACGACTGCCATCCACACAAGGACTACTGCCAGCCGCGGAAAGAGTGCAACCCCAAGCCGTCTGACGACTGCGGCAAAGGCGACAACCCGGGTGAAGCGCTGGCCAAGATCGACTTCTCACGACGCTGATTTCGGCTCGCGATATGCACTGCGCACTCGCTTCGATGTCGTCCGACGACGCTCGGAGGGGCCATCGGCCGGCCAAACGCGAGACTGATTAATACCGTGATGGCCAGATTCTGGAGGGCAATCGAGATAATGGCCGTTGCCACAGAAGATGGGGCTTGCGCGCACCAAGTTGGGCTCCACTCCCACCAACCTCGGTCTCGCCATTAAAGATCACCATACAGACCGCTTCTGGAGTTGGGCGACGAAAGCCCGCTCAAGTATCTCTATTCGATCCCGAAGATGAAGAAGACGAAGAAGACGACGAACTAGAAGTGACCGTCTCTTGAACGCTGGCCTCTGGGGCTAGGGTTCGACCTGCGTCTGCACCACCTGCACAGCAGCCCACCCTCGTTGAGCCGCGAGGAGTAGGGACGCGCCGCTCCGTGCGCCCTCTCGCGATGCCTCTGAGCGAGGTTACGCCTTGGCTCCGTAGACACGGCGCCGATAGAACTTTTGCAATCTCCGGGCCGGTCGTTCCTCTTGCCGCTCTCGACCTCGGTGAACGCGGCTGCGGCCTACTCTGAGAATGTCTGTTTACCGGGGTAGACCGGAAGCCGCCGTGGTCCGGCCAAACCAACGCGAATGACCCATTGCAGAAATCCGTTCCCGCGATCTCGTGGACTGAGGCTGGAAGACCGCGCAAATACGGAAACACTCGGTTGGTTCACCGATCCTTCTCCTCTGTGCAAAAGATTTGAGAGATCGAGTACCCGCACCTGTTTCCAGCACGATCTGAAATCTGCGTAATCGATGCATTGAGACATTGGCTTTTAGCCCACTTTTGCACGGAGGTTCCACAAGGCAACACTTTCGCGCCGACTGGACAGTTTTCGGCGAATTCCCCAACGCATACCTGAAAAGACCTGATGGTCGTGCGTGTGTCAGAAGCTGTTAGCTTAAGATTATTCAATTTTCTATCCGCAAGGTTTGCAACCAAAATTGCCGCCTGAGACCGTGCGTCCTGTACATAGATTTGGTAAGCTTCGACGGCGTAAAAAATATCCGTCCCGAAGAGGGCCATCGTGGCGGCTAACAATAGGGAAGCAGGATCACGAATCGACAGAACTCGCCATTTGCGTCTGCTCCCCTTTCTCAGCGTTCGTGTAAGGCTATTCTCGCCATTCTCGAGTTCCTTCAATTTGTTCAACGGATCCCATGAATGCTTCGGAGCATCTTCTGGTATCAATCCATGGTCGATGAGTGACCGACGCGCGACGCTGAAACCGTGCGCGATAAGGGCGGTCACCTCGTAGGACGAGAACATATCGAGGTCAGTCCGAATCTTTGATAGCGTTCGCTGCCTTTCGACCGAAATTGGGTGATCGGTGCGGCCGTCCGCGCTTACTTGTTCATCGAGAACATCCTTAATGCTGAAAACTAGAGCGCTCGTTTCTGATTTAAGCGCACCGAGCTGAAGTTCGCTGACCCTGGTCATCAAGAGGTCGCTGGCGCGGACGTTCCGGCTCACCAGCCAAGTGTAGCTCTTGTCGTACTCTGAATCAAAATATCCTTCCGCGATGCTTACGATCAGCTTGTCAAAGACTTTGCTTCCGTCAGTGTTAGACCATATCCAGGGATTGATACCTAGATTATCGTACACCCCACCATCAGAGAGGTAGTGCGGATTTGGGAATTCGCCTTGCGAGCTTACAAGTGTCTGGTACGAGATTTCGATCGGCGGAAAGAGCGGCGGGAAGGCTGAGGACGCTGCAACAGCGAAGGACACTCGCATTTCGTCCGAAGTTATTAGGTCCGCTTCACCATCAGTGTTGAAACGAGTGAATCCTGTTGGTCCAAAGCAGCATGCAGAGCCGGATGTCAGGCTCGTACAGTTGAAGTAAACTTCGGGAACGCCCGATTGACGCAAATCTTCCAGGCGCCCATTCTTGAATAGTTGATCATAGTGGGACTGAAGCAGGTTCGAAATCGTCCAGCGCACCAACCTTGCTATTAGGCGCGGCATAAGCCAAATCCAGGCCAATATCCAAGAACGGACGATGCGGCCCCTAATGTCCTTTTGAACAAAACCGATTAACTCTTTTGCCGCCTCTTCAAATTTGTTCGGCTCGGCCGTGTAGCGACTCCAATTAAGCGCAAGGTGCGCAGCAATTACACTGCCACCGGACACCGCACCCACACGCTGCACAATTCCCTTACGACCAGCTTGGCCGCTTCCACCAAGGTATCCACTTTCATAGAGTAATCGGACAACGCCGAGATGAAAAAGGGTTGCGCGAAAGCCGCCGCCAGAGAGCGCCAGTCCAACGCGAACCCGTTCCTTCTCATCCATAACGGGCCTCCTATACGCTTTGAAACTTACCCTTCGTAAGGCTTGTGAGTATAGATAGCGTTGTCAGCGCCGGACAGCTTAAACCGGGTTCCTCGCCGTGGCGCACCGGTCGCGCTGACGGGAGCGCCTAGGCGTCTAGCTGACCTTGATGAACTGGCTCATCATGATCACCTCCGACACCCACCAGTGCCAGAAGTGAGTCCTGCTGGTGGCCCTTTTCAAACCTAACGCAACGGATCGGCGATGTCCGCTGATCGGGGAAAAGCGGAAGTTCGCGGCGCGCTGTCAGAGTGACGCGATTGACCCGGAACGGACTAATCCTTCAACTTGAGCCCAAGGTTTGGTGTCCAATAATGGTGGCCTGAAGGGTTGGCAAAAAACACTGATTGACTGACAGAAATAAAAACATTCCTTCAGCCCTCGAGGTTCACCCGAGGGCTCACAGCCGGGCCATCGTTCGTGACACCTGCACTGCGGACCACGCGCCCATGCCCCCGCTCGGCTGCGGTATGCCGCGCTCGGTGAGGGCCTTCGCGATCTCTCTCAGTGAGCCTGCGGCAGTCTTCCTGATCTCGGCAATGATCGGTGCTAGGTCGCTGGCCCTCTGTGCAGCACGGGCCCTCACGGCCTCCGTAGCGGCCTTCTGACCGACACCAGCAACCAGATGATGCTTCGCCTTCCGGTCCCACTGCCCATCGCGGGCAACCTTCGCAGCCAACGCGGCCTTGGTCCGCTCGCTGATAAGTCCCGCTTCCAGCTCCGCCACTGCGGACATCTGTTGCAGCATGAACCGCCCGACTGCACCGGCAGGAATTTGAGGGAGGTCGCAGAACAGCACGTCCACGCCGCCGTCAATCAGCGCCATCAGGAATGATTGGTTACGTGAGAGCCTGTCGAGTTTGGCTATTACAAGAACCGCCCGATGAACGCGACACGCAGCCAACGCGGCGGCCAACTGCGGCCGATCGACCTTTCGTCCGCTCTCGGTCTCTGTGAACTCGGAGACCGGAGGCCAACCACCGGAAGCATCAATGAAGCCCTGCACGGCAACCCGCTGTGCATCGAGGCCCAATCCAGAACGACCCTGCCGGTCTGTCGAGACGCGGTAGTACGCGACGACCTTCATCCCCCGCTTCTTGATCATGCTTCACCGCCCTTTGTACGCCGTACCATAACATCGCTACGCTGGTAGCGATGAAGTGATACTTTTGAGGGCGGGCATGGTGCTGTGGGGACGCGTTGCGGGCAAGTAGGACGACGGGTCGCCGCCGCCTCTGCTAGCCACTGAGGGAGAAGCCCACTGGTTCGCTTGATGTCGA
This sequence comes from Bradyrhizobium sp. LM2.9, assembly GCF_054056555.1. Taxonomy (NCBI): domain Bacteria; kingdom Pseudomonadati; phylum Pseudomonadota; class Alphaproteobacteria; order Hyphomicrobiales; family Nitrobacteraceae; genus Bradyrhizobium; species Bradyrhizobium sp. LM2.9. The sequence continues at coordinate 278,085 of NZ_JBSRYJ010000002.1, read as the reverse complement.
GCGGCGCATCGAAGGCTCGACCCTCGAAATCATCGGATCGGCCGGATGAAGCCGACCGCTGGCCGCTCAAATTTGGGACGCGGTAGCAGAGATGGTGAAGGCATCGGCGATCAACAGACGCCGCCCCCGCTAGCCGATGTGCTCACAAGTTCTGTGAGCGGCCAATTGGGGTGGTCCTGACATTGCTTGAGCGAGAAGGATGCAAACCGCTGCTCAGGTTAGCGGTTGATTTTCCGAGAGATGCCGTACCAGACCATTTTCGGGGGTTCTAAGATTCGGAGAAAATTCGGTTCTCCGGCTTTCCTCAAGCCCATTTCGGAGGGCGCATGGGCGTTGTCCACGTCCGAAAAAGTAGGAAAACGGCCGAATTTCCGGCCAGTCTGCAGCGCCAAGTACGAGATGATCTTGGTGGTGTGGCGGAGGGAGAGGGATTCGAACTCCTGGTACGGCGGGTGGCAGTGGCGGTCGAACCAGTCTCCGCCGATAGTCTCTGCGAAACGGGAGCTTTTCGAGAAACAGCCGGAGACTTTCCGCCATTCAGCCCCGAAGATTGCGTGACCAGGAGCCTGGAGACCGAAGTGGAATGCAAAAGAAGCCCGGATTTCCGGGCTCGTGAGGCGCAGGTTGCAAACTTTAGCTAGCCGCGGGACTGGCTGGCTGGGGCGGGAGGGATCGAACCTCCGAATGGCGGAATCAAAATCCGTTTGATTATATAATGATTTCAAGGCGCATTTGGAAAAAATGGTCGAACACACTCCTGCAATTTCAATAGGTTGGCTGCTGTTCCAAATGAAAATGGGGATCGATTGAGCAACGCAGCTGCCCTTCGGATTCGCCTAGGCATGGCTCGCACTATCACGCCTGCAAGCGCCTTGAACTGAGCATCTGAAGATCCCGATAACCTGGACAGCAAGCACCTGGACAGCAGTCGCTGCGATTCTAAGCGCCAGGGCTTCCCGATCGGCGCAAGAAAGTCGTGCCGGCGCGGCAATCTAAGGTGGGTTAGTAGATGATGCGCTATCCTAGCAGCCCGCGAATCGCGGGGATTGCGATGCGCAAAGCCAAGGCTAAAGCTGCATTCGAGCAGAATGTTCGATGATTGGGAACGGGAGCTCGGCATCACCATCACTGCAGAGCACGACCCGAGCTTTTCCGACTTCTGTTCGTGGGCAGAGCGCAAGCACTTTTCGCACTACTTCAATCAGGCCGCCGCCTGTCGCGATGACGCTGAGCTGGAGATGGCTGCCTCCATTTGCTCCAGCTTGGCGTGATAGGCATCGACGGCGGCCTTCTTCACCGGGCCGAAGCCGCGGACATCATCCGCCAGAGAAAGTAGCCCGACTAGTCGCTGGTGGTTTGCTGGCGTGAGCTGCTTCAACGCTCTATCCGTTAGCGCTTCGTATTCAGGAATTAGCGCTCGCTCCATACGCCGTTCGGGCATGTAACCAAAAATGTCGAACGGGGTGCCTCGGAGCCGCTTCATGCGCGAAAGCATGCGCAGAACCGGCAACATGAATGCGACTGAGATCTCTCGCTTCTGCGGCCGCCCATTGACGGGCTTGCCTGCCAGAATTGGCGGCGCCAGGTTGAACGACAGTGTCGCGCCCCCCTGGAAAGTGCTTTTGATCTCGTTTGCGAGCGCGGGATCGCTCAGCAGGCGAGCGACCTCGTACTCATCCTTATAAGCGAGAAGCCGCCCATAGCCCCGGGCCACCGCCGTTGCGAGCGCTTGGGAGCCCGGAACGATGGCCTCTTCCACCGAGGCGACTTTGGCGACGAGCGCCCGGTAGCGGCGGGCGAGGAGTTCGCTTTGATACGCGACGAGACGTGCGCTGTGCACGTCCACAAGCTCATCCAGCGTCTTTGGCACGAACGGTGCTGCTGGTCGGCTGCGGCCCACCATCGCCTCAATCTGAGCCGAGTCATGGACGTACAGCCGCCCGAGCCTAAACGCCCGCAGGTTCATCGGCACGGCGACACCGTTCAATCGAATCGCTGCCTCGACGGAAGCCGGCCCGACCGGAAGCAAGCCATATTGCGAAGCTACGCCGAGGAGGACCAGCGTCGCAGCGATGCTGTCTCCCATCAGAGTCGCGCTGATGGATGATGCGTTAATGCTCAGCATGCGCTCACGGTCAACGCGTTGCGCGAGTCTGGCTTCCATCAAGTCGGGGGCGATCTTGAAGTCGCGGCTGAATTGAAAGTCGACCGTCGGACCGACATCGGCATTCAGCACGGCGCGCGTCTTGCCCGCGGCCAGGGTCGCCGCGGATTCATCGGCTAGGGCAGCGACAAGGTCGAACGCGATAAGTGAGGTCGCCTCGCCGCGGCCGATGCGTTGGGTCGCGATGGCATCCGCAGTGCGCCCGACACGGACATGACTGTACACGGCACCATTCTTTTGCGCGAGGCCCGTCATATCGAATAAGGAGGCGGCCTTGCCCTCGAGATGCGCCGCCATGCCGATCAGCGCCGCGACCGTGACCACGCCCATGCCGCCAACCCCGGCTAGTATGATGTTCTCCGTGCCGTCTTGGCGATTAGCGACGACTGGATCGCGCAGCTTCTCGAAGACGGATTCGTCGATCTCCGACGGCGCCGGCTTGCGTGGCTCCGCGTTCCGCACCGTGATGAAGGAGGGACAGAACCCGTTTAGGCAACTATAATCCTTGTTGCAGCTCGACTGGTCGATCCGCCGCTTCAGACCGAACGCAGTTTCGACCGGTTCCAGGCTTACGCAGGTCGATTGGACGGAGCAGTCCCCACATGCCTCGCACACGCCTTTTGCGATGAACAGGCGCTTCGGAGGGTCGGGGAATTTACCGCGCTTTCTCCGTCGCCGCTTCTCGGCCTCGCAGGTCTGCTCATAAATGAGCACGCTTGTGCCTTCAACCGCACGCAAACGCCGCTGAACTTCGTCGAGTCGATCGCGATGAAAGATCTCGACTTGGCTCGGCAGGACCGTGTTTTTGTGACGTCCGGGCTCGTCGCTCACGAGAACGATGGTTTTTACGCCCTCGTCGCGAACCTGTCGCGCGATGTCGGCCACCGAGATCGGCCCATCGACGGGCTGCCCCCCTGTCATTGCCACTGCGTCGTTGTACAGGATTTTGTAGGTGATGTTCACCTTGGCGGCGATGGCCGCTCGGATGGCGAGCAGTCCCGAGTGGTAGTAAGTTCCATCCCCCATGTTCTGGAAGATATGGTTCGTACCACTGAAGGGCGCGATTCCCACCCAGTTTCCGCCCTCGGCTCCCATGTGAACGGGAGGCAGCGCTTGCTCCGGCCGGACGAGGTTGATCATGCCGTGGCAACCGATGCCAGACATGCTCAGGCTTCCGTCAGGGATGCGGGTCGAGCGGTTATGCGGGCAGCCGGAGCAGAAATATGGAACGCGCTTTGGTGTCCCGACGATCTCGCTGGAAGGGCTCGACTGCTGGATGGCCGTCGTCGAGGGCGGGGAAACGCCCGAATCGCGCGCTAGAGCCTCGGCGCAGGTCTGCAACCTTGCGTCCAGCACTCCGAGCTGGGTAAGTCGACCGGCGATGGCCAATGCAATCTCGACCGGTTCAAGCAGCTTGACCGAGGAAAAAAGTGCTTCGCCGGCTTCATCAATCTTTCCAAGCAGCCGGGGCCGCTCTGACCGGTTGATCAGAATTGCTGCGGATTGCGCTTCGAGAAAGCTTTTCTTTTCTTCGACGAACAGAAGCGTGGCATGGCCTTCGGCGAACGCCGCCAGACCTTCCGGTTCGAGCGGCCAACTGCAGCCGACCTTATAGAGCGATATTCCGAGCTGTGCGGCCCCGTCCTCGTCCAATCCGAGCAACGCCAACCCCTGACGCACGTCGCCGTAGCTCTTACCTGCCGCAACGATTCCGAGCCGCGGTCGCGGCGCGCGGAATACGGTTCGATCCAGTTTGTTTGCGCGAACGAACTTGTGAACCAGAGGCAGACGCTTCTCAACAGCCACCTGCTCTTCGGCAAGCGGACTAAGGACGCCGGATCGGATGTGAATGCCATCAGCAGCTTCAGGCGGGATGACGATTTCAAAATCATCAAGCGCGAGGTCAGCCGTCATCGTCTGCTCGGCTGTCTCGTTTACGAGCTTCAGTCCGACCCATAGACCGCTATACCGCGACAGCGCATACCCGTAGAGGCCGAAGGTGACTATCTCGGCCGCTGTTGCCGGGTACAGAGACGGAATGAGGCAGGCCGCCATTGCCTGCTCGCTCTGATGCGCGACGGTTGAGGACTTGCCAGCATGGTCGTCGCCGTACAGGCAAAGCACGCCGCCAGTGGGGCTAGTCCCGGCATAGTTGCCATGCTTGAGCGCGTCAGTGGATCGATCGACGCCGGGGCCCTTACCGTACCAAGCCGCGAATACGCCATCGACCTTTGGATTTGGCAGAAACCCTAGCTGTTGGGTGCCGCGAACCGCGGTCGCCGCGAGATCCTCGTTCACCCCAGGCTGAAAGACAATTCCTGCGGCTGTCAGGCGGTCGCGGATCGCCCATAAAGCCGTATCAAGGTTGCCGACCGGGGACCCGCGGTAGCCGGAAACATAACCCGCAGTTTTAAGTCCGCGCGATCGATCCAGTTCGGATTGCACCAGCAGCATGCGCGCGATCGCTTGCATGCCGTTAATCAGAACAGGACCGCGGGTCACCGTCCACTTGTCATTGAGCGTGACCACTGACCCATCAGTGCGGCGCTCCGCCGGCAACGCTTTCCCGCGCTCCCCCAAATGCGGACCGCGCGTAACGGCAACCTTATTGTCGAGCGTGAGCCTCGAGCTATCGGTTCGATCTTGGGTTGCAGACATCTTTGCGTCGCTTTCGTTTCTCTCCCTGACGAGAGAACCTTAGCGCAAGTCTGCCTTCCACTCTGTCAAGTTGCCGACAATAGTCGGCCGCCTTTGGCGCGACGCTCCAACGCGCCGAAGTCATCAACAACAACTTTGCCGTAGGAGAGATGCACGATTCCGTCATTCTGAAACTCTCTCAGCACCTGATTGACGGATTGGCGCGTTGCACCGACCATCAGCCCGATCTCTTCCTGTGGAAGCTCAAGATGTCGGCTCCCGCTTGCATTCGGACGTGCGCATTCCAACAGCCGTGTTGCAATGCGCGCAGCACATGAGTCCAGCAGCGCGTCTGCGATGTAATCGCACGCCAGGCGCATGTGACCGCAAACGAGGCGCAAGAGCGCGTCCTCGAATTCCCGGTGAGCTCGCAGCACTTTGAAAGCGTCTCGATCAATGACCTGAACCTCAACGTCCGTATGAGCTTCGGTCGTGTGTGGTAGGCCTTTGCCGTCGACCAGATTGCTGTAACCGAAGCAATCGTTCCGTTCAAAAAAACTATATACCAGTTGGCGCCCATCCCAGTGCAGGTACGACATCCGGACCAGGCCACTGACGATGCGGTGAAATTCCTGCCCACGATCGTCTTGTACATAGATGACGTGTCCCGCGGGATACGTCCGAAATGTCGAGCGGCTTATGAACTCCTGGCGGATGGCCGGTGGCAGCGGCGCGAGAACGTCGAAAGTTCCCATCGCCGTGAACCAGTCGGATCCCGTCGGGCAGTTCCTTCGACATCGACCACCCCTTTTCAGGTTTGCGGACCCCCGAGCAGGTGTCAGTGCGAAATCTTCTCAAGTTCGAGGCCTCGCGTGCGAGGGCCCATCAGTCCGATCGCTAACATCACGATCGCCATCGCTCCTCCGATTAACAGGAACACGCCGACAACACCGAAGTGTTGGAGCGTGAAAGCGATGAAAAACGCATTCAAAATAGCGGAGAATCGGCTCCAGGAATACACAAATCCTGCGGCTCTTGCCCGGATACCGGTAGGGAATATCTCCTGCTGATACGTGTGGTAGGAGTAAGAAATGATGTTCCCGGCAAGCGTCAGCGACACGCCGAGCGCAATGATCGCCTCGGTACTGGAGGCCTGGCTGAACAGGAGGCCGCAAATGATGTTCACAGCAGCCATAACCACGATCACGTGTTTCCGTTCGATCCGGTCGGCTATCAGCATTCCGAGCAGCGGACCAACTGGCGCGGCGAGCGCAATCAATGTCGTATAGCCGAGGCTTGTCGAGACGGTGATGCCCTGCTTGATCAGCAGCGTCGGCACCCAGTTTGCAAAGCCGTAATATCCGACCGTCTGAAAGATATTGAAGATTATCATCATGATCGCCCGGCTGCGATAAGGCGGCACCCAGATTTCTGCGAATTTGCCATGTGGCACGACGGGCTCCGCAGGAGCAGGCGGGGGTAGCTTGGAACCGCAATCATTCGCCACCTTCCGTTCCAGGTCGCTCACGATGCGATCGGCCTCCTCGAGACGGCCCTTCATCGCCAGCCAGCGAGGGCTTTCCGGCAGCGCGCGGCGAATGAACCACACGCAAACCGCGCCAGCGCATCCGATCAACACGACCCAGCGCCAGCCGTCCCACCCGAACGGGTCAATCGGCACAAGCAAGTAAGAGATGAACGACACGACCGGAACGGCCGTGAACCCGACCGCCTGGACTAGGGCGAAGGCGCGCCCGCGTATCTGCTTGGGCGCAAATTCCGAAATGTAACAGCCAATTGTGATGAGCTCGACACCGAGGCCTATTCCGGCAAGGAACCGCCAGAAATTGATCGCGAATGCGGTTGACTGAAAGCACATGATCAAGTTGGCGCCACAGTACCACAGTAGCGAATAGGTGAAGATCGCGCGGCGACCGAATCGATCGGCAAGGAAGCCGCACGCCAGAGTGCCAATGAAGAGGCCGGAAAACAGCGCGGCAACGAAGCCCGCTAACCCTGTCATGCCGAACAAGCCCGGCGTCGTCGACGTCATGATGCCGGACCTGATCAACCCGGGCCCGATATACGCAGTGAAAAGCAGATCGTATCCCTCGAAGAAATTCCCGAGCGCCAATAGTGCAATCAGTTTCCAAACCGCTCGCGTTGGCGGCAAACGATCTAGCCGCGCTGAGATTTCACCGGCGTCCAGAGCGAGCGAGCGGGCGGCCACTTCACGCGAGCCGGGCGTCGGCATCTTGAACGCTGATGCCGCCTCTGTTGATATTGCCATCATATTCCTCCCTGATACGGCCTTTTTTTTGCGAGGCCGATCTTGCACGTACGATCACGTCATCTCGAACGCCCCCTGCAAGCGCTCGAGTCGCAAAGCCGACGTTGCGGCTTGTCGCATAGCCCCAGGCGTATCCGCTTTTTCGAACGCGAAGCGGACCTGCCCTCGAAAGGTGCATGTCGACGTGCTCCGCACCAAAGCGCGTGCAAATCGCTGTTTCATAGAGCAAGCGCCCTCAAGCATGGTACCGCTCCCGAAGTTCATCAAAGGAGACGATCTCGCCAGCTATCGCGCTCGCAACGACCGTTGGGGGGCTGGCAAGCCATACTTGCCCGGGTCCAGATCGGCCAGGAAAGTTGCGATTGATCGCACTGATGGTCACCTGATCCGCGGCCGCCGAAGTGCCGGGGCCGCAGTTGATGCAAGCTCCGCATGACGGTTGCAGGATCTCCGCGCCAGCCTGCTCGAAGGCTTCGAGATAGCCTTTGGCGGCGCAGTAGTCGCGCACATCGGTGGTACCGAATTGGAGAAAGAGCGCCACGTTCGGTTTGACGCGTAAGCCATGTGAGACAGCCCACGACAAGACTGCGTGATAATGGTCGAAGTCCTCGCGCTTGCCCGCCGTGCACGAGCCGCCATAGGTGATGTCCACCTTCGGGCGGCCGACTATAGAACTGAGTGGCACGCCGTTGCCTGTGTCACCCGGCCTGGCCACGATCGGTGTTAGTTTCGAGCAGTCGAATTCGATCGTCTCCGCATACTTCGCACCCGGGTCACTCTGCATCCATGGTTCAATGACAAAATCTATGCCGCGGCGTTCTCGCAGAAAGCGCAGCGTCTCAATATCCGGAGCTACGATTCCCGTGAAGCCGCCAAGCTCGGCTGTCATGTTTGTCAGCGTCGCGCGCTCGTCGGTGGAGAGTCCGGCTATCGCCGGGCCAGCATACTCGAATACCTTGCCCAGGCCTGCACCGGCTTTGATCCGTGGCGTTGCCAGCAGATGGAGCACGAGATCCTTGGCGGTCACCCCCGAGGGGAGAGAACCGGCCAGCTCGATTCTAATAGATTCTGGGGCCTTCAGGCGCACGACGCCCGTCATCAGCGCGTTCGCCATATCCGTGCTGCCGACCCCGAAGGCCAGGCAGCCGAGCGCGCCGCTATGGGTTGTATGCGAGTCAGTCCCGGTTACGACTTGCCCCGGCAATGCATAGCGCTCGGTTATGATCGCATGCGAAATGCCCTCGCTTCCTTCGCCCGCCAGTGTACCGTGGCTGCGCAACCCGTATTCACCGACGAACTTGCGATGCGCTTCAACCATATCATGTAGGCTGGACAGATTACCCGCCTTCAGATGCGCGATGCTGCGGTGTCTGTAGGAAAAGTGATCCTCGAATGCGACGACGCTGGCGGGATCGTGCAACGTCAACGGGCGACCAAACGCATCGTGCAGCATCTGCGCGATCATCCCGCCGTAAGCTTCATGGAAGAATCGCCAGTCGGCACGGACGAACGCACCAGCATCGGGCTGCAGAACTCTGGCGGTATCAGCGGTCACGACATGGTGTCGGTCGAGGATTTTCTCGGCTAGGGCCTTCGGGATTCCATCATTCGGCAATTCGCTCGCATCGCCGATAAGGCTGATACGTTCCCGGCCATAACGAAGGAGGCCGCCGCTACGGAGCACTGCCGCCTCTACGGGATCGCGCGATACCAAGAGCTCTTCAAGATCAATCACCTCGCGCTTCTGTAGCCGCTCGATGAGGCCGAAATCAGTGGACGTGAACAGACCGATGTTGTCTGCATTCTGCCGATAGATCCGCTCGAAGCTCGTCGCGATGACCAGCCGGACGCCGGCCCGCAATTCGGATAATGGGCTATGCTCGCGAGAAGAGCCCTTGCCATACCGGCTCCCTGCGACGGTGATGGCGAAATCCCCGTTCTTGACCGCATCCAACCCGATCGGATTACGGCCACCGACCTTCAGACCGATGTAGGGAATACTTGCCAAACGGTCGTCCCACATTGTCACTACGTGAGCCGGCGTGATTTCGTCCGTAGAGACGTCATCCCTGAGCTGCCCAGCTTCGGCGAGCGTCAAGTCTCCACCACCGAGCTGACGATCAAGGAGCAGCGGATCCGCGGTCAAAAAAAGGATCCGACCTTGCAGGTCAAGTTCTGCCATAACGCCCCCGTTGTCCGCCAGTATGGGTCCGCCGCAGACGAGCCAGGCCATCGCTGCAATCGGTGCTATGGTTGAAAATGCCGCCGCCGATCGCAACGGAACTAGAGTTCCTACACTCTCGTAGAAGGGAGGCTGCCGAAATAATGCGCTTCAATTTCATTCCCCTCCTCCGCCCGGGTCGCGCGCGACACGCAGGAGCAAGGAGCCCCCGGGCAATTCACCGTGCGTTAAGCGCCGGCATTTTTATCTCGCTCGCGTTTCCTCGACGCCCGAAATCATAATCCCATGTCTTGCTTCGATACTGTCAACTGCCCGACAGTTAGCTGCCGGAGAAAAATCCTCGGGCGCCGTGTCGAACCCGAGGCGCACCTTGGTGAGCGTGGCCCGAATCGCCTGCAATACGCCTGCGAAGGCGGCTTCGCTTGCCTTGACAATCGGATTATCCCGCGCCGGTAAGGCGCGACCGGGTACCCTTGCGCTCTTCGTCGCAATACTCTTGGCCGGGGGTGCTGTTCGCACTTGCGTTCACGAGCTGCCGGCCAGATAGGCAGCCGTCGCAGCGATCGCATCGGCCACCGGAATGTCGGCCTCGGTCAGTCCCTCGGGTAACACCACCAGCCCATCGCGATCGGCCACGAGGCGCCGGCCGGGAATGAAAGATACTTCTCCAAAGGTGACGGTGATGTCGGACGTGCCTTCGCCCGCGAGGGACGGTCTGTTGGGAACGGTTCCGAGGGCCTTCACCCCGATATCCATCGCGTCGATCTCCTCGCAGTCGCGGATGACTCCGTTCACGACGACGCCTGCCCAACCGTTATCCGAAGCACAATTTCGGCCATTCGGTCGCCGAACAGAGCAAACGATCGACTTCCAGCACCGTCGATGACCAGCACCTGATCATGTGCCGGCTGATTGGCCACCCGCTTGATTATGTTCATCCCTTCATCGTAGCGCACGGTGTGAATGAACCCGGCGAACGCTGGACGGCGCCCGAAGCTCATGAACTGGAGCTGGCAAGACTGGATATCTGCGCGCGCATCGCAAAGATCACTCGTTTTCAAGTTCATTCTGACCTCGCATGGTTGCAAGCAACACAAGATAGCAATCACGCATAGCCATGGAGAATCCGGCGTGGACATGCGTCAGTTCCTGGAACTGTCTGAATTTGTAGTGTCACGACACACCTGCCACCATCGAGCGCTGCAAGTGCTTGGCCATCAGCTTGGCCGCCTCGACATGCCGCCGCGATTCCAGCAAATCGAGCAGGCGCAAATGCTCACGCACATGCCGGCGGATACCGTCATGGTCGGCGAAGCTGCGATAAGCGAACAGCCGACGGATCGAGTTCACGCGCCTAAGCGATTCAACGAAAAAGGGATTGGCAGCTCCACGAATGATCTGCTCATGGAAGTCGCAGCCGCACTGATACATCTCGCCGATGGTCATCCTCTCGAACTCAACTTCCAGAACGCGCCGCTGGCGCTCGCGCAGTCTCGTGATCACCTCGTACGGCATGGCATAACCGGGCTGCGCGATCGCTGCCGGTTCGATCACTGCGCGGAATGCCATTGCTTGGGAAAGCGCTTCGGGGCTGGAGACCGTCTGGCTTCGGCGTGCAGGGTCCGGGGAAAAAGTGGTGATGCGGGCCCCGTCATGATGGCCTTGCGGCGTGTAACGAGCATGCAGCCCTCCCTCTATTTTATTTTCCATTTTTCTACCGACATGGTCCGGGAAATTTCATCCCGGCATCATGGCGATGGCACCCGACCGCTGCAGGTCCGCGACGTCGCCTAAGGAAAAGCCGATCTCATTCAGGACATCGCGCGTGTGCTGACCGATCTGTGGCGGATCGCGTCGGTTCTGCAGCCGCTGACCATCCATGGATACGGGCAGCAATGGTGTCTTGGCGCTACGACCGTCCGTCAGATGAATATCGGCGAGCCCGCCTGACGCATTGAGATGCGGATCGGCAAAGAGATCGCCGGGTTTGTTCACAGGCGCGTAAGGCAGGTCGAGCTTCTCAAGCGTGGCGGAGAGATCGACCTTGGTCCATTGCTTGAAGATCTTTGCGATCTCCGGAATGAGCCAGCCGCGCTGGTCGACGCGGTCCTGACCGGTGGCGAAGCGCGAATCACTCAGCCAAATCTCCCGGTCGAAGGCTCCGCAAAAGGCCTGCCATTGCTCCTCGCCCACGATGGTGACGAAGAGCTTCGAGCCATCCTTGGTGTCGAACAGGTCGTAAACCGGCCATGGACTGTCCTTGACGGAATAGGGGACTGACGGCTGGCCTGTGACGGTTTCGTACATCATCGCCTGCGCCATCAGGAACACATTGTTCTCGTAAAGCGCGCTCTGGATGTATCGCCCGCGGCCGGTACGCTGCCTTTCGGCGAGCGCTGCCTGAATGGCGATCACGCCGAACATGCCGCCCATGATGTCGTTGACCGACGCCCCGGCGCGCATCGGCCGATCGGGCAAACCGGTCATATAAGCGAGCCCGCCCATCATCTGCACGACTTCGTCGAGCGCGAGGCGATTCTCATAGGGGCCCGGCAGGTAGCCCTTCAGCGAGCAATAGATGACGTGCGGCGCGAAGCTTGCGACCGAGCCGTAGTCGAGCCCGGTACGCTTGAGCAGGCCGGGGCGGAAGTTTTCGATCATCACGTCGCTCTTCTCGATCAGGCGGCGTGCGACCGCCTGGCCTTCCGATGAGCTGGTGTCGATCGCCACGCTGCGCTTGTTGCGGCAGTAGGTTGCGAAGAAGCCCGCCGCCGGTCCCTTGAAGTTGCGGGTGCGATCGCCCTTGGGCGGCTCCACCTTCACGACATCGGCGCCGAGGTCGGCCAGGATGAGCCCGCAGGTCGGCCCCATGACCATCTGGCTGAACTCGACGACGCGCACACCCGCAAGCGGACGCAGGTCGTCGGCACGTGCCGTTGTGTCCTGCTCCGCCATGCTTACGCGACCCTCCGCAGTGCCTTCGGGATTCCCGCCTCGTGCAAATGGCCGGTCAAATGTTTGGCTGCAATGTTCGCGCTGAGAATGGCGCGCGTCGCCATCAGCCGGTCGAGATCGATACCGGTCGAAAGGCCCATCTCCTCCAGCATGAAGACGAGATCCTCGGTCACGATGTTGCCCCGCGCGCCAGGCGCGAACGGGCAACCGCCGAGACCGGACACCGCCGCATCGAAGCGGCGGATGCCGGCTTCCAATCCGGCGACGACATTGGCGAGGCCCAGGCCGAGGGTGTCATGCAAATGCAGCCGCAAGCTCATGGTAGCGCCCAGATCGTCTCGCACACCCTGGACGATCTGTTTTGATCAAAGGCGGCGTGGCGTAGCCGACGGTGTCGGCCAACCCGACCTCGTCGGCGCCCGCCTCGGCATAGGCCGCGGCCAATCGGCGGACCGCCCCCTCCCCGATGCGCCCCTCCAGTGAGCAGCCGAAGGCCGTCGCAATACCGCCGACGAGGTGCGGGCGATTGCCGCCCGGCCTGGCGTCGATCGCGGCACGCACGGCGCGGAAGCCTTCCAGTTGCTCCTCGATGGAGCGGCGAACATTGGCCTTGTTGTGAGTCTCGCTCACCGAGATCACGAAATAGATGGCGTCGACGCCCGCGGCGATGGCGCGCTCGGCGCCTTTGAAATTGGGAACCAATGCGCCGATGGTGACGGCTCTGTGCGCGAGCGCATGCGGCATCACAACATCAACATCGGCAAATTGCGGAACGACCTTGGGTGGCACGAAGGAGCCCGCGTCGATCTCGCGTACCCCCGCCGCGGCGATGGCGTCGATCAGCGCGCATTTCGCCTCGGTGGGAACGAAGATATCGAGGTTCTGCAGGCCGTCACGCGGACCAGTCTCGCAAATATGGACCTCAGGGACGTTCGACATCACTTAGACCTCCCGGAGACGTATTGTTATTTATTGCGACAACGAACAATCTATGAAAGGCTCTGTCAAGCCCAAATTCCGCGGTGTGCTCGTGCCGACCCTCGATAATCGCAAAAATCGGCCCGTCACGAATGGCGGCGCTCGGTCAACTTCAAGCCGCGCCGAGCTCACGGCACACCGAATTCTGGCGGTGGCGCGGCGGGAAGGCATGCAGCCGGGCGACCGGCTGATCGAGCAGCGCCTGGCGGACGAGCTCGATCTCTCACGCGGGCCGATCAGGTTGGGCCTGCAAGCACTTGCGACCGCCGGGCTGGCGACGAGCGAGCCCAATTGCGGCTTCGTCCTCGCCAAGGACACGCGCAGCGTGGCGGCAGAGTCGGCGCTCGCGACGTTCAGGCACGGCGACGAGGCGTATACCGCGATCGCTGCGGATCGCCTCTGCAACCGCCTGCCGGCGAACGTCACCGAATCCGAACTGATGCGTCGCTACGGGCTGAGCCGGCCGGAACTGCAGCGCCTGCTCGACCGCACGGCCGCGGAAGGCTGGATGGAGCGAATGCCGGGCTACGGCTGGCGCTTCGCCGAAATGTTGTCGAGTCCGGAAGCCTATGAACAGAGCCTCGCTTTCCGCGCCGTTATCGAGCCAGCCGCGATAACGCAACCGGGCTATCGCCTCTCCTCTGAAATCATCGAGCGGCTGCGTCAGCGCCACCTTCGGATTCTCGGAGGCGAATTCGAGCAAATGTCGCTCAGCGAGGTGTTCCAGTCAGGTTGCGAATTTCACGAAGAGATCATGCGCGGCACCGACAATTCGTTCTTCCTCGAAGCGCTCAAACGCGTGAACTCAATACGTCGCCTGTTCGCTTACGGTACATTTGCCGATAGACCGGGAATACGGCGCCACATCAAAGATCATCTTCGCATGCTCGACCTGCTCGACGCCGGACGCAACGCCGATGCCGCAAAGCTGATGATGCGTCACCTGCGACATTCGCCGCTCACTAGCGGTGGGTGAAAGAGTCAGCGGAATAGTTTGGTACACTAATAATCTACCCGACGATCGGAAACTTCGACGTACCGGAGATTAAGCCCAGCCAAATCTATGAATTGGTCCGGCCAGTCTGGGTCGAGAAGCGGGAGACACCTAGTGCCGGTGAATGAGGTTGATTGCGCCAATAGGGGCTACACCGAGCTACATTCGAGCATTTCCTTGACCGACGCCAACCCCGCTCTCTCACAGACGAGCTGCGCGCGACGGTGCTGGAGGATCTTCCGGAATTCGCGCAAGTTCGTAATGAGGAACTGCGCCACGATCGAGGCCTGGGCCTATGCGCTGGCGGAAGCGGATTTTCCGCGCGTCACAGCCATTCCGGGAGAGGCGACGCCTGGCGACTTCGCGCTGAAGCGCGGCAGCCAGGCGATACACCTGCGCAGCGTACCTCGTATCGCGATAGCGATCGCAGACGAGTTTGCCCGGGAATTTCCCGAAACCATGGTCGACCGCGACATCGTTCTGGCAGGTGCGCTGCTGCACGATGTCGGCAAGGCCTGGGAGTTCGACCGCGCCAACCGCAAGCGATGGGAAGCAGACAAATCGCAGGCCGGTTCGCCCTCACTGCGGCATCCAGTCTACGGCGCCCACATCTGCATCGCGGTGGGGCTGCCCGAGGAGATCGCACATTGCGCTCGGCCATTCCTCCGAGGGCGACTTGATGCAGCGCAGCCTCGAATGCCTGATCGTCCATCGCGCGGACCACATGTGGTCGATTGCAGGCGGTTCCGGCCTGCTTAAGGCGGAAACGGCGGGCATGCTCGAAACTAGAAAAGTAACGCCGCGCGCCTTGCGGTCGGCGAAAGATCGGGAGGAACAGGATGACAACGGCGAGAGGCCTGACGCGGCGGGGTAGCCTTGGCCTGCTCGGTGCGCTCGCAACTCCGTGGCTTGCCCGCGCGCAGAGCGATTATCCTAGCCGCATCATCAAGCTGATCGTGCCCTACGCAGCTGGCGCGGGCAGTGATGTCGTCGCGCGTTTCATCGCGGAGCGTATGCGCGACAAGCTGGGGCAATGGATCGTCATCGAGAACCGGCCCGGCGCGGGCGCGATTATTGGATCGCAATTCGTCGCAAAGTCGGTGTCCGACGGTTACACGTTGCTCCTCGGCGGCGTATCCACCCACGCGGTGAATCCGCGTCTGCGCAAGCTCGCCCCCTATGACGGCATCAACGACTTCACCTCGCTGGGACTGATCGGCACCGGGCCTCTGGTGATCTCGGTCAATCCTGGCGTGCCTGTCAACAATCTGCAGGAACTCATCGCCTACGGCAAGGCGAACCCAACCAAGCTCGCCTACGGTTCCGCGACGGGCGTCATTCTGCATCTCGCCGGCGAGTTGCTGAAGAACTTCGCGGGCTTCGAGATGCTGCATGTTCCCTATAGCGGAAACGGACCAGCGCTGACCGATGTGCTCGGCGGAAGGCTGCAAGTAATGGTCGACGCTGTCAGCAACTCGGCACCCTACATCGCCGATGGAAAATTGCGACCCTTGGTCGTCCCGTCGCGGCAGCGTACGCCGCTGCTGCCGGACTTGCCGAATTCGGCCGAGGCAGGCTTGCCCAACTATCAGGTCGAGACATGGTTCGCGCTCTACGGTCCGGCAGCCATGCCGGACGAAATCGTCGGCAAGATCAACACCGCACTAAATGCCGTGCTGCAGGAGCCCGACGCGGTCGCCCAGTTCGCCAAAGTCGGTCTAGACCCGCGGGCTACGAGCCCGGCTCAAGCGGCTGCGCTGCTCAAGGCGGAATCGGACGAGTGGGGCGGTGTCATCCGCCGGATCAGGCTGCAGGTGGAATAGGATCCTCGATTGACTGCCAAAGCGAAGGAACGCAATCATGAAAACACTGGCAAGAATTGGCATCATGGCACTCGCTCTCTGCGCCTCACCTCATCCGGGCGCGTTGTACGCCATAGCCGACGCACTACCTCAGGCGCCGATCGTTGGTGACCAGGATCTGTCGCCATTCTACCGCTGGACCGGCGCTTTGCCCGAGAAGCCAGGTCTCGTGCTACGCGAAGAAGATATACCCGATCAGCCAGAGATCGTTGCGGCCGCGTCGGCCAGGAGAATCCTGTACACTTCGACGGATGTAAGATGGCGATCCGGCATCATTCCGGTAAGCGGCACGCTCTATCTTCCGAAGGGGGCCGCGCCACAGGGCGGATGGCCGCTTGTTGCCTGGGCGCACGGCACGCTCGGCGTCGCCGACAGGTGCGCGCCATCCTGGAGCAGGCACCGGCCGCGCGATGGCGCGTACATCAACAATTGGCTGGAACAAGGTTTTGCCGTCGTTGCGACTGACTACCAGGGTCTTGGGGGGCCCGGCCCGCATCCTTATCTCAAGTGGGAAGCAGAAGGACGCTCAGTGCTCGATGCCGCTAGAGCGGCGGTCAACCAATCGAACGGACAGATCGCCAATGCCATCATCATCACGGGTCAGTCGCAAGGCTCCGGCGCCTCGCTCGGCGCAACGAGCCTCGCGCCTTCCTACGCGCCCGACCTCAACATCAAGGCATCGATCGCAACCGGCATCGTTTCCCGGTTTCCGGCGGCGGCCAATAAGCCTTCAAACGAGCAGTCTTTTGCGGGTTCACTTCCCCCGCAAATCGCCATTCTCATGATGATCGCTGGTGCTCTCGGGGACGTCGCAATAAAGCCAGACGACCTCGTTACTGAAATGGGGAAGCCACTGCTGCAGGCCGCCCGAGAGGGATGCAACGCGGAGCTTGCACAAGTCGTTCGCAGCAACGGTCTGACCGTGGCAAACAGCCTGAAAGATCCAGAGATTGCCGATCGTCTAAGCGTGGTAATCGAAATGAGTTCGGCTCGAATGCCAATACCGGTCTTTCTCGCCACCGGCCTGGCCGACAAGTTGATCCCACCGCAACGCCAATATGCCGCCGTTACAGCCCTATGCGAAGCCAGGAGCCATGTGGTTTGGAAAGCCTATGCCGGCGTGACCCATAACGGAACGGTCCACGCAGCCTACTCCGACGAACTTGCATTCGTTCAGGCCGCCTTGGCAGGGAACCCGATGCAGTCCAACTGCGCTTCGATTTCCGATCCGGGACTGCCGGGAGACCCGTTACCCGGCTTCAAATTCAACGATTGATGAGCCGCCGGTAAACCGCGCGATACGTCGAGTTCAGTCTTCGAAAAATGACTTCGCTCCTATCTCGCTGCTGGCGACTTGCCCTCTCGCTCTCGTCGTGCATCTCAGTGGCCGCCAATAGCCTTTGGGAATTTGTAGCGCTCGCCAAAGCGCAGCCGGGCAAGATAAACTTCGCCTCGGCCGGGCTTGGCACCGCCCATATCGAGGCGGCGGGTCGGCCGTCACCGATCTGATTGGCGGCCAGGTACAAATAAAGGGAACGGTTAGGCGCGGCTATCGAACACGGACCGGCGACCGCTGCCATTTCAATGTCGCAGCGTGCTCAAGGTGCTCGATCGCACCACATCAAACCTGAACCATTGCGCCGGCCGTTCCGTATTGGCGGCGCGGACTTTGAGTCGATAACTTCGCCGCCGAGCAAGTCGGCCGATTCCGAAGATGACGTCCAGAGAGCCGATCTTTGTGGTGCGGGCAATGGAAGTGACCGCTGGCGGCGGAACAATGCGATGGCACTTTTGGACCGGTTCGTTTCGGCGAATGCCCGCTTTGCGCCACAAGCAGCCAGTCGGAAGTCGATATCACGAAGATCCCGCGGCGCAAACGCAACTTCCGATTTACAGCGAGCAGCGGGCGTGGTCGCGCCACACGATGCGGCACACACTATGCCGGCCAGTCAGCGTTGCGAACCTGTCTGCCTTTCACTCTGTCAAGTTGCCGACAATAGTTTGCCGCCTTTGGCGCAGCGCTCCAAAGCGCCGAAGTCATCAACAACAACTTTGCCGGACTGCATAGTTCGCCGTCGGGCTCGCGATCTATTTTGCCTACGGCGGGAAGCGCCGCCGGATTTCGAAAGCGTCGTCCTAGCCGCGCCGCACGCTCGATCCGCCGTCGACCGGCAGCGTCACGCCGGTGATGAAGTTGGCCTCGTCGGAAGCCAGAAACAGCGCGGCGTTGGCGATGTCCCAGCCGGTGCCCATTTTCTTGCGCAATGGCACCTGACGATCGCGCTCGGCCTCGACCTCTGCGCGGGTCTTGTGCCATTCGCGCGCGCGGGTATCGACCGCCATCGGCGTGTTCATCAGCCCCGGCAGGATGACATTGGCGCGGATGCCGTATTCGGCGTTCTGATAGGCGAGCTGCTCGGTGAAGGCGACCATCGCCGATTTGGTGGCCTTGTAGGCGACATAAGGGTAGGTCGTGATCACCGCCATCGAGGAGATGTTGATGATGGCGCCGCTTTGTTGCTTGCGCATGATCGGGATGACGTGCTTGGCGGCGAGGATGCAGCTCTTCAGGTTGATGGCGACGCAGCGGTCGAAGGCTTCTTCGGTGATCGACAGAAGCTCGGCGTCGCCGCCGGCCAGGCTGACGCCGACATTGTTGTGCAGGACGTCGATCCGGCCCCAGCGCTTCATGGCCTCGGCCACCATCGCCTGGATCTCGGCGTGCCTGGTGACATCGGTCTTGCATGCGGCAGCCGTGCCCTGCTTCTCCGCGATCAAATCGACGGTTTCCTGCGCGGAAGCGAGGTTGTGGTCGACGCACAGAACCTTTGCGCCTTCGCGTGCGAAGGTGAGCGCGGTGGCCCGGCCGTTGCCCATGCCCTCGCCGGGGCTCTGGCCGGCGCCGACGACGATCGCAACCTTGTCTTTCAAGCGCATGTCAGTTCACTCCCGGGATCGGGTACTGCTGGAGTACCTCTTTGTAATAAGGCTCGTTGTCGATCTTCATGGTGGCGAGCACCCGCACGACGCCGCAATAGAAGGCGATGGTCAGGACGAGGTCGACCATGTGCTCGTCGGAGAGATGTGTCTTGATCTCGGCAAAAGTCGAATCCGACATCGCGGGCTCGCGCACCATCTCGCGGGCACCCTTCAGGATCACTTTCGCCAACGGCTCCAGCTTCGACGGTTTGCCCTCGGTTTCGGCCATCAGGCCTGCGATATCCTCGTCGGTGACGCCGAACTCACTACCGATCTTTACGTGATGGGTGAACTCGTATTCCGACTTCTCCATCCAACCGACTTGAAGGATCGCGAGCTCCCGCAGGCGCGGGTCGAGCTTGCTCTTGAAGCGGATATAGCCGCCGATGCCATTGAAGGCGCGCGCCATCTCCGGCGAATTGACCAAGAGCTTGTGCAGATTGGTGTTGCGCTTGAGTAGGTCGCGATATTCGGGCGCGACCTGGTCGGCCTCGAGATAGGGCAAGCGGGCCATTTCCGTTTCCTTTGTTGATGTGACTTAGTGTTCCTTCGGATTCACGTTCCGGTGCCTGCAGGGTGACACCGCCATCCACCGTCCGCACCCGTGATTTAGCGCGGGTAGTTGCTGAGTACCGCGAACCGCTGTCGCCGCGAGGTCCTCGTTCACTCCGGGCTGAAAGACAATTCCCGCCGCCTTTAGGCGGTCGCCGACAGCCCATAAAGCTGCATCAAGGTTGCAGACTGGCGACCCGCGATAGGCGGCAATGTACCCCGCCGTTTTAAGTCTGCGCGATCCGTTGCAGCGATCGCATCGGCCACCGGAATGTCCGCCTCGGTCAGGCCCTCGGGCAACACCACGACCCCATCGCGATCGGCCACGAGGCGCCGGCCGGGAATGAAAGATACTCCCCCAAAGGTAACGGTGATGTCGGACGTGCCTTCGCCCGCGAGGGACGGTCTGTTGGGAGCGGTCCCGTGGGCCTTCACCCCGATTTCCATCGCATCGATCTCCTCGCTGTCGCGGATAACTCCGTTCGCGACGACGCCCGCCCAACCGTTCCGAAGCACGATTTTCGGCCATTCGGTCGCCGAACAGAGCGAACGCCCAACTTCCGGCGCCGTCGATGACCAGTACCTGATCATGCGCCGGATGATTGGCCACCCGCTTGATTATATTCATCCCGGCGTTGTAGCGCACAGTGTGAATGAACCCGGCGAACGCAGGACGACGCCCGAAGCTCATGCACTGGAGCTGGCAAGACTGGATATCTGCACGCGTATCGCACAGATCACTCGTACTCAGGTTCATTCTGACTTCACATGGCTGCAGGCAGGCCGCTTCCGAGCGGCTGGTAACAATGCGGCCATCGAATTGCTCAACTGAAGCGCTATTTGTCTACGACTCGAGCGGGTAACGTGAGGGCTGCAATGGCGCCGATGGTTACCACCACCGTGATAAGGTACATGCCCAGCTCTGGATTCCCAGTGCGTACGTTTAACCAGCCGACAGCGAACGGGGACACGAATCCTGCCAGGTTCCCGAGAGAGTTCACGATGGCGATACCAATTGCCGCCGTTGCTCCCTGCATCATTGCCGTTGGGAACGCCCAAATCAAAATCGTCGCGGACAGTAGCCCAGCAGCAGCAACGGACAGGGCCAAGACAGTCGCAACGGGACCTCCTCCAATCGCCATTGCGCCTGCTAAGGCCGCGGCACCCATAAACATCGCCCCCGAAAAGTGTGCACGACGCATACGCGTTCGATCGGCCGTCCGGCCTGTCACCAGGATGGCGATAAGCGCAGCCGTGAAGGGGATCGCCGTAAGTAACCCCACCGTTAATTCGTTGCTCACACCCGAACGCATGATGAGCGAGGGCATCCAGAAGTTCAGACCATACAGCCCCATAAGTAAGCAGAAGTAGATGAAAGACAGCATCCAAACAGCGGGCAATCGAAACATCTCTGTTAGTGGAATGCCGGCCACCTTTTCCCGATTGTCGATCCTCAAATCTTCCTCAACCATCGACTTGTCTTCCTCCGACAACCATTTGGCACTTTTGATGTCATCGTTTAGAAAAATCAAAAGTAGAATCCCCGCGACGAGCGCTGGGAGCGCCTCAAGAACGAAGAGCCACCGCCACGGCGCCATGATCGTTGAGCCAGCGAAGGAGTGCAGAATCCATCCCGATATCGGCGCGCCGAGAATGAAGGCGAGAGGAATCGAAATGCCAACATACGAAGTGGCGCGACCTCTGCGACTGTTGGGAAACCATGTGCTAAGGTAGTAGATCACACCAGGCGCAAAGCCGGCTTCGGCGACGCCAATGAGGAATCGGACCACGTAGAACTGACCGGGTGTTTGAACAAACGCGGTCATGGCAGACATGATTCCCCACGTGATCACGATTCGCGCCAGCCAGCGCCTTGCACCAACCCGTGCCAAGATAGCGTTGCTCGGTACCTCAAAAAGGAAGTAGCCGATGAAAAAGATGCCTGCACCCAGGCCGTACACCGCATCGCTGAAATCAAGCGCGGATTGCATTTGTGCTTTGGCAAAGCCAACGTTGACGCGGTCGATTTGCGCAGCGATGAAAGCAAGCATCAAGACAGGCATCAGCCTCACAGTGATTCGCGCATACAGGCGATCCTTCAACGAGACGGCTGACGGCGGCGGAAAGGTCGACGGAATTGATGACATGTTTCCTCTGTTTCCATTTTTTCTGTCTTGTGGACGGCAGACGCAGGCTAATCAATCAGCTTTTGGCGGAGCACCCATGACAACTTTGGTCTCGATGAACTCGTCGAAGCCACATGGCGAAATGGTCGGCGGCCTACTCGATGTCTTCATTGCGCCTCCTATCTCAGAAACTCCGGACCTAGGCACGACACGCGATAGCGTCAGATCACAGCGATCGATCATTTCCGCGTAACGTCACCTGCCCCGCCGCCAATCAAATGTTTTGGATTTTCAACCGCCTTTTGGTATTCCTTGAATGAGCGTTCTGCCTCCGAACGCATAGCACCAACATCGGTGGACGCTGTGATGAAGTTGAACCCGTAGCCGATACTCCTCTTTATGGATTCGGTGCCCGATGCCAGCAACCCGACAATCAAGCCGCGGTTTTTCGCATGGCTTACGACGGAGGAAACTGCAGCATCCAGAACCTCATCATCGAAGAGCTTCGCTTCCGGTCGGCCAAGGGACATTGCCAAGTCCATGGTTCCCAAATAAATCCCACTCAGACCTTCAACCTGCGTGATTGCCTTGATGTTCTGGACCCCGAGTGCGGTTTCAATCATTGCAAATGTCGCAATGCTGGAGTTCGCCTGCTTCAGGTACTCGCCACCATACTGATTCAGCGGTAGTGTCGGGCCGAAACTTCGGCGACCCAGCGGCGGATAGTAAGAGTATTCCACCAGACGCGCAGCCTGCTCCGGCGTCTCAATCATTGGGCATGTGATGCCCATCGCCCCGGCATCCAACATCTTCATGATGATCCCCTCGTCTAACGAGGGCACTCTGACCAAAGGTGTCACATCCATGCGGCTGAGCAATTGAAGCATCGGGATCGCTTCAGAGCAGCCAATCAAGCCGTGCTGAAGGTCAACCGTTACACAGTCAAATCCTTGGGAGCCGAAAATCTCAGCACTGAATGTTCCGGGCATCATGCAATAGCCATTGCTTACGACACCCCGCTTTAAGGCGGCACGTTGTTTAACGGAGACTAGTGGCAAACGCATGATTCCGAATCCAGGTGTTCTCAGTTAAACGTTGTCGACTGCCACCAGCGTCCCGCTTGACGTCGACAAGGAGGCAAAGGTTGCCTTATGTGAGCTTGCAGCAGTCGCTGCCTTAAGGGGATCATTTCTCCAGCGGAAGACGTGGCTTTCCTATTCCCGTGCTTAGTTGCCGAAGCGCGACCTGAGTTCGGAGAAGGACAGCAGCTCGCCGCCTATCGCGCTTGCCGCTACGGTGGGTGGACTGGCGAGCCAAATCTGGCCTGGACCAGAGCGTCCTGGGAAGTTCCGGTTCTGCGCGCTCACCGTTACCTGGTCCGGCCTCAGCGATGCGCCCGGCCCGGAATTGGCACAGGCCCCGCAGTCGGGCAGCAGCACCGTCGCGCCAACTCGCTCAAACATTTTCGAGTAACCTTGAGCCTCGCAGTAATCGCGAACCGCCATTGTGCCGAATTGAAGGTAAAACTCGACTCCCTCGGCAACCCTCAAACCGTGATCGGCGGCCCATGACAAGACAGCGTAATAGGCATCGAAATCTTCGCGCTTGCCCCCCGTACAAGATCCTGCAAAGGCTATATCAATTTTGGGACGAGCGGCCAGACTAGCCAATGGGATGCCATTACCCGGATCGCCTGGAGAAGCGACCATGGGAGACAGCAGGGCCGTCTCTATGACGATGATGTCTGAGTAGTTTGCGCCCGGATCACTCTTCATCCAGGGCTCAAGGACAAAGTTGATGCCGCGTCTTTCCCGCAAAAATTCACAAGTCTTCTCGTCGGGCTCGACGATCCCGGCGAATCCCCCGAGTTCTCCGCCACCATATTTGTTAAGGTCGTTCGCTCATCGATCGACATGTGGCGCAGGCTCGTGCCACAGAACTCAAACACTTTTCCTATTCCCAAGCCTCCTCGGATCTTGGGATGAGCAAGCAAGTGCAATGCAAGGTCCTTGCCGGTAATACCCGCTGGCACCTCGCCGTTGAACTCGATGCGAATCGTTTCCGGCACCGTAAGGCGAACTGCTCCAGTAAGCATTGCGTTGGCCATGTCGGTAGTTCCTACCCCGAAGGCCAAACATCCCAGCGCTCCTGAGTGAGGAGTGTGAGAATCAGTTCCCACCAACACTTGGCCCGGTAGCGCGTAGCGTTCTGCCATGATCGGATGGCAAATGCCCTCGGACCCGCCGGGTCCCGGCAGATAGCCATGTGAGCGGATGCCGTACTCCCGCAGAAACTCTTCATGGACATCATGCATGACACTTACGCGTCGCGGCGGCGGGCCAGAATTAATGTATTTTGGATGTCGATTGATGTACGAAGCGTGCTCTGCAAATCCCAAAATGGAGCCGACATCCACAAGCTTCAACGGCCGGCCGAACGTGGCGTGCATCATGTGAGCCGCCATACCCGTGTAGACCTCAATAATATAGCGCCAGTCTGCGCGAACGAATGCGCCTTGGCCCGGAACCAATTCACCGCTGGTGTCATTACTCTCGATGACGTTCCGCGCCAAAATCTTTTCTGTGAGCGTCAAAGGCCGCGGATGCAACGCCGCTCGGCTACGTCTTACGACCTTTAAGTGCTCGCGCCCATAAAGGAGTAGTCCGCCCATTCGTAGAATGGAGGCCGCCAGCCTATCGCGTGGCGCGAGGAGTTCTTCAATCGCGATGCGTTCACCGCGCTGAATTCTTTCAATCAGACCGAAATCCGTTGATGTATATAGACCAATATTATCAGCATTCTGTCGGTAAATACGCTCGAAGCTTTCGGCAACGACAAGGCGTATTCCTGCATATCGCTCGGCTAAGGGACTATGTTCACGCGAGGAGCCCTTGCCATACCGTTTGCCCCCAACGGTAATTGAAAACCCTCCCGCAAGGGCAGCGTCCTCATTGATCGGCTGCGCCTCGCCTGCCGTAAACCCAGTGTAAACGTGCCGCCCCAACTGCTCATCAACGTAGAACAGGGAAGGGCCCGGAGTGATCTCGTCGGTCGATATGTCATTTCGCAGCGGGCCCACATCGCTGAGCCTCATATTCGCGCCGGATAGCTGAGCACGCAGCTTTTCCTCGTCACCGCAAAGAAAGAGAATGCGGCCCGGAAGATCTAGGTAAGTCATCGGCGTTTCCTCGTTGCCTCAAGTCTAGATTTCATCGGCAGGACGAAGAACTTCTCGTTAGGCAGCCCCCCGTTCTCCAAACGCGAAGCAGTCTCTACCTCAGACTTTTGGAGTTCGTGCGCCGTCCGGGCAAACAACGATTGGTACCTGCAAAACCCGCTCAAATCGCTAGAGCAAAGGGCACCGAGCACTGATTCATGCAATAGCATGCATAAAGTGGCCGCTACCCTGCGATGACGCGACCCGCCGCTTTCCCATTTGCGCACGGGTAGATGTCTACAGACGAGTGGACGAGGACAAATCTGAGCGATAGAATACCTTACGGTAAGCTTTGTCCGCGCGACGAACCAACGCGTGTGCGAGACCGTGAAAGAACTCGGTCTGACCACCGCGGACACTCAGAGACAACTCTCGATGCCAATCTTTCGACGAAATATACTGGTGCTCCTGGGTGCATTCGCGGCAGATTCTAATCGAGGCCGATCCAATGTTTAGAGGCCGCAGCTTCTATTTGCGGCGCATGGAATCGGAGCCTGTGGTTAGATACTTGCTGCCGTCAGGCCCCCTGTATTCTCAACATGTCGAGGCTGCGCGTATTCGTATTCGGGATTGGCTATGCGCACGCCACTAAATCCAAACATCTGGATTCGTAAGTTCGACCTCATGACATTGAGGCTGTTTGCCTCAATTACGGAAGAGAAGAACATCGGCCGGGCCGCATCGCGTGAGGCTATCGCAGCCTCTGCCGTGACTAAACGCATGCACGATCTTGAAGACACTTTCGGCTTCAAATTGCTCTATCGCGATCCGAAAGGGACGCGGCTGACGCCCGCGGGCGAAATTGTCGAGCGGCACGTGCGACACATCTTGAACAGCGTCGAAGATCTGCATCATGAGTTGGCCGAGTTCGCTGATGGTGTGCAAGGACATGTACGCATCTGGGCGACTAAATCGGCTTTTGTGGAGTACTTGGCGCAGGACATTAGCGAATTCGCGCGGGCCTATCCCATGGTCACGTTTGAAATCGTGGAAGAAGATAGCTCAGCTATCGTGCGAGCAGTGAGTGCGGGCATTGCCGACGTGGGGGTCTGCGTGGGGTTGAAGGAGCCAGTCGCGAAAGTATCGAGTCAGACCTATCGGCCCGATGTCCTCGTTGCAGTGATGGCACCACTGCATCCTCTTGCTGTCGCACAATCGCTCAATGCCGAGCAGTTGCTGGCTGCGGATGTCATCGCTTGGTCGGAGGCAAGTTCAACAATGCACGCCCTTCAATCAGCAGCGACAAAGCTTGGGCGCACGTTCGAACCGAAGTACCGGGTACGTTCCGGTGATGTGGCGCGCACGCTTGCGATTGCTGGATTAGGTATCGCGATCACACCGCTAGGGACGCTTCCCCCACTGGATCAGCCCGATCGTGCCACTTATGTGCCAATCCAAGAGGACTGGGCGCAACGAAAGCTCGAAATATTCGTTTCGACGGACCGAGCGCAGTCAATCGCGCTGCGGACCCTACTCAAGCACCTAATCGACGAAATAAGTTAGCCTGGTCGGCGCTCGAGTCGAGCCTGGGTGGTTACTCTAAAATGGCGGCAGTAGTTCCAGTGTACCCGACGCACGCCCGCGACTGGTGACCTGAAACTGGCGATCCGACTGCCGGCCAAATCGCCAAGATACACGGTCCCGTAGATCCCTGCCCCCGAATGCGACGCTTACGCTGCCGCAGCTTGCCTTACCCCACGGCTGGTAGGCACTCGCGATTTAAGACGTACCGGTTCACCATTTGGCAGGCCGCACTGCCCAGACTGCAGATAAACTCCATGGATCGCATATCAAGGAGAATTCATGGGCATCACGGTAGCGGACCTAGCATTTGTCGGTAGCGATTTGGAGCGCCCCGAGAGCGTCTTGGTCACATCGACCGACGTGTTCGCGGCAGATCACATTTGCGGGGTGACCCGACTAGGTGGAGCGCGAACACCGCTTCACGATGCGCCGGAGGGGTTTCTACCGAACGGCATCGCGCTAACACCAAATGGAGAGTTCCTTATTGCAAACCTCGGCGATGAGGGAGGCGTTTGGCGAATTGACGCCGACCACCATCTACACCCTTTCCTACTGGAGGTGGATGGGCGTCGGCTCAGAAACTGCAACTTCGTCGGCTTCGACGATTCGGGCCGCCTCTGGATCTCGGTATGCACTCAGCAGCGACCACGAACCAAAGCGTTCAATCGATACACGGCGGACGGTTACATCGTGCTAATAGATGAGCAGGGTGCGCGTATCGTTGCCGAGGGTCTGGGCTTTGCCAATGAGTGCCGTGCAGATCCGACCGGAAAATGGCTCTATGTCAACGAGAGCACATCGCGCCTGCTTTCACGCTTCCCCATAGAAATCGTTGATGGTCGGACTAGCCTTGGCTCGAAGGAGGTAGTGTATGCCTTCACCGATGGCGACTTCCCTGATGGCCTGAATTTTGATGTTGATGGTGGAGTGTGGGTGGCTTGCGTCCTCTCCAATCGGGTCGTTCGCATCGACCTAGCGGGCCGCCGTGAGGTCATCCTGGAGGATGCCGATCCGTGGCTGATCGCTGAGGCAGAAGAGAAATGGGAAGCCGATCAGCTCAGCGATGCCGTTGCACGAGCGGGTTTGACCCGATGTCTGCACAACGTGTCCTGCGTTGCGTTTGGAGGCGCCGACCTGAAAACCGTTTACCTAGGAAGTCTCGCGGGAAAAAAGCTCGCAACATTTAGATCGGGCATTGCGGGAGCGCGTCCCGTGCACTGGAACTACACATCAGCCATTCAGCGTTAAGAGGCCCAATGGCGACCGTCGGGCGCGCGGTATGCCTAGGTCAGGCGAATGCGTGCCAGTACGGGGGACAATTCCACGGGCGCGCACTCTCTACGCCCGTGACCATAGGAGCGTCGCCATTGAGCACTTTGCAGCGTTTGGTTCGCCCTACTATTTGGTCGAAAGCACAACCGAGAGTTCACTCCCGCAACTGCGCATAAGTCGCGCCATTGACAGTTCCCAACTAGAGGCAGAGCGCATCGAAAGTTCAAGATGTATCGCATCTTTCAAGCGTTTGTTGATCGGCTGACCGAAAGCGCGGATGCCGACGCTCTACGGCAAGGTATGGCCGAAACCGTGAATTCACTTGATCTTTGCTGCTTTGCTTATCTATCGGTATCGCCTGATCCAAAGATTGTACCGCAGCTGATCTCAACTTATCCTTCAAATTGGACAGCCCATTATGTGCAGCATCACTATGAGCGGTTCGATCCGGTAATTATTCGTGCGCTTGAGCAGCCCCTACCTTTCGAATGGGGCCTTGGAGTTGGACCACCAGTGCGTTCCGAATCCGAGCGTGAGCTATTTGAAGAGGCCGCTCGGTTTGGTATCCGATACGGATTCACAATACCAATTCACGACAAGAGCGGCGTTGTCGCCGCGGTGACCTTTGCGGCCGATGAGCGTCACTCCCGTTTCGAGCGTTCAATAAGGAAGCATGCAGAAGTTCTTCAACTCATGGCGATGTATTTTCACGCACATGCCCGCCGCAAGTTAGTGGCCGACGATGTGATTAATGGCGTTGTGTTATCACCACGCGAGATCGAATGTCTCAAATGGGCTGCCCAAGGTAAATCGGCGTGGGAAACAGGTCGCATCCTCGGCATCTCGCGTCATACCGTTGCGTTTCACCTTGATAATGCCAAGACAAAACTTGGGGTTCGCTCGACGATCCAAGCCGTGGTCCGTCTGACGGCTGCGCGACCGAACATATAGCAGCTACCAAACCATCCTCAACCCTCCGTTGTTAGGGAGGTGCGTCACGCCCTCGAATTTGACTTCAATGCAGCATAGTTTTCTGCGTTAGGAGGGCAAGATGATGCACCTGATTTCATCCGAGCATTGCGGAACTTTTGCCAAAGAGATCGCCGAAATGCACCGGCTACGATACCGCGTGTTCAAAGAAAGGCTTGATTGGGACGTCCAGACCAGCGGCGATATGGAGATTGATGAGTTCGACGCGCTCCGTCCGGTGTATCTCGTCCAGCGAGCAAACGATGGCCGCATTCAGGGCTGCGTGCGCCTGCTTCCATCTACTGGACCAACGATGCTGCGCGAAGCCTTTCCTTTGTTGTTGGAGGGGCTCGCGCCTCCCGCCAGTCCCACGATCTGGGAGAGCAGCCGTTTCGCGCTCGATGTCGGCGAAAGCACGCGGGATGCAGTTCGCGGATTAGCCAGCGCGACATACGAGCTCTTCGCCGGCATGATCGAATTTGGCTTATCTCGGGGGCTTACAGATATCATCACCGTTACAGATGCCAGAATGGATCGGATCCTGCGTCGTGCCGGCTGGCCGCTACGGGGATTTGGGGAACCCCGAAAATTCGGGAATACGCTAGCTGTTGCGGGTTATCTAGAGGTCTCGAGTAAAACTCTGGCGAAAGTGCGCGAGACAGGCGGTCTCCCTGGACCTGTTCTCTGGGCCCCCGTCATGTCGTCTGCTGCCTGAAGAAGACGCCCTACGAAGTTTGGCGACGGCGACGTCCTTGCTGAGCGGAGACGCGCAGGAACCGGTCCAGTTACCGAGAATCGGAAATAATGGCGATCGACGAAACAAGCGACAAGCGGCCTGCTGGAAGGACTCTCACGATAGACTTGCAGCAGCTGCGATTTGCGGTTGCCGCTAGTGACTGCGGAAGTCTCAGGCGAGCGGCCGACCTGCTTTCCGTTCGACACTCCTTGCTGAGCCGCTCCATCAGTCAGCTAGAGCATTTGATCGGAGCCACGATATTCGAACGCTCCAGTGGAGGGGTGAGACCAACACTCGCCGGGAAGAGAGTCCTGCGAATAGCGAGAATAGTCCTGGAACAGGTCGATGCACTTGTTGCAACAGGGAGATCTAATGGTCGGGGTGAAGCCGGCCGCATCTCGGTCGGATTCTGCACGTCCATTTCTGCCGGGAATCTGCGCGCTACCTTACTCGACTTCAGGAGGCGATTTCCGCATATTGACCTGGCAACGGTTGAGCGGCCGCGTATCCGCATGATGAATAGCCTTAGAAGTGGTACGCTCGACATAATCGTCGTCCCGGGAGACGCTCCATCATCGGAAAATCAAACTCTCAAGCTCTGGAGCGAACGGATACTTGTCACCTTGCCCGAACGCCATCCATTGGCGGCGCGCGAAGTGATCCATTGGACTGATCTGCGTGGCGAGACTGTTCTGCTAAGCCAACACGATCCTAGTCGTGAGCTTGAGGATCTCATGATCTCGAAGCTCGTATCTTCGGTCGACCGACCAAGGGTCGACCGGCACGACGTTAGCCGAGGCATTATCAAGAGCCTCATCAGTATGGGGCTTGGAATCAGTTTTGTTATGGAATCTGACACGGGAGCGAGCTTCGCCGGCCTTGTATATCGTGAGCTTCGAGACGGAACGGGATCAAGTCGAATAGATTTTTCCGCGCACTGGCGCGCCGATAACGAGAACCCGGCTTTGGGCGGTTTCCTGAAGGTATTGTCGGAACGCTATCGTTCGCCAGCATCTCCCGAATGAATTGCCCGTCTTAGCTTCGCAAACCCGCGGTCTGTGGCCATGAACCGCGCCAGCATAGGCGCAATCAGCTTGCTTGGATCGCTGATTGGCAGGCCTGATTCACTTGCGAGGGCTTTCGCGTATGTGGCGCAGATCTCGATGCACGGAAGCTGGCAATTCAAGGTTTATCTTCACAGGCTTGTCGTCGGGAAGCGTCGCAATCTTGAGCTTAGCCATAACTGCCGTCACCCTCTATATGATTCGAGAACTAGATCGCGATTGACAATCACTCGCACGGGGAATCCCGGACGGATGGTCAGCGTCGGCTGAATATTGAGGCTACGACGAACAACCTGCTGGCCGGTTTGATTCAGCGAGTCCGCTGCGCCGTGCCGCAAAGCCTGCATGATGGCACTGTCGTTGCTGTTGGTGTCGGACCCCGCGCCGAGCTCGGTGCCGACAGCAAGCAGCGTCGAAAGGGCGGCGGCTTTGAGCAATTCGCCCCAATGGTTGTCGATTTCGTCTTCGAGGCCGGCATATCCTGCTGCGTCTGCACCCGGCTGCCGCTCAAGAACGATCGAACGACCGTTCGGCATGATAAGGCGGGTCCAGACCAACAACACGCGTGACTGACCGAACGCAACCTGACTGTCGTAGACCCCGATCAAGCGGGCTCCTTGCGGGATAAGCAGGAGACGACCGGTCGGCGAATCGAAGACGCTTTCTGTTACCTGCGCGGTGATTTGCCCGGGCAAATCTGAACGGATGCCTGTGATGAGAGCTCCTGGAATAACCGTCCCCGCCTGCACCACGTACGGCGAAGCCGGCTTCGTGACGCGGTCCGGGCTTGTGGTACGGCGATCCACCGTTGCGTTGACGAAGGCAAGTTTGCGGTCCTGACCGTTCTGCGCAAAGCCGTCGTCAGCTCCCGGCATGGACAATGCGGCGGCGGCTCGGTCCACGCTCGAAGCCTGGGTTGCAGCGGACGTCGTCTCGCGAATATTGGTGGAGGCGAACAAGCGGCTGACACGCGCGGCTTGGATCTCCTGGTCACGGCGCTGCTGCTCCTGATCGAAGCCCGTCGTGGTCGTGGTTGGCGGCTGCCCCTGAGCGGCAAGGATTGGCCGGCCGAGATCACCAGGAAGCGGTGGGCCCAGCGAGGGCACCTGACGCGGAACGCCGGCATAGTCCCGCGGCAAGCCGGCGAGGCCATCAGCGACGTTATGGTGATCGGTGCTGTAGAGTTCGTCCGGCGCGGGTCCGCGAGAGCGGTTGCTTTGCAGAGCCCAAAGCACGGCACCCCCAACAAGAACCAATGCAACGGCGCTCCCTCCTGCCAGAACTTTAAGGGATAGCCTCGTGACGCGTGGATGATCTGCCCTTAACCTGAAGCCACGTGCCAATTCTTCCGACCTGTTCGGCTCGCCGGGCTGCCCGCTACTGTCATTGCTCTGAAGTGTGGTCATGACGACGGCCTCCCGTCGGTCCGGACAATCCGGACTTTCTGCTGATGCTCGCCACCGAGCCGCAACTCCGCGGCTGCAAAGAGCCGGTCGACGATCAGGACGTTGCCGTGGGCGCGGTAGTTCACGATCTCGGTCTTGCCGTCATGACCAATGACGAAGAGAGGCGGCATCTCGCCTTGAACGATGCCTTGCGGGAACTCGATATAGACCTTGCGTCCATCGTCATAAGCGGTCAGCGGCCGCCAGGGCGGACCGTCGCCCTCAATGGCATAGCGGAAACGACGCTGCGTCGGATCAGGCAATACCGGCGTCAAAGGCAGTGACCGCGTCTTGCCCTGCCGATCCTCCGGATAGTACCAAGCGACCGAAGGCATATAAGGCTTTTCGCGGGCGCGTAGCTCGATCAGGTAGGTGCGCCGATCGGTGTTGACGACAAGATTGGTTTCGATCGAAGCGCGGGTCGGCTTCACCAAAATGTGGACGCGGCGGGTATCTGCGCTGCCGCTTTCGGTATCGCCGACCACCCAACGAACGGTATCCCCTGCCGCGACCGGACCCGATCCCGTAAGTTGTTCGCCCTCCTCGAGCGCGATATCGGTGATCTGTCCGGGCGCGGCATAAACCTGGTACAGCGCACCCGGGCTGTAGGCATAGACCTGCGCGGCGTTAAAATATCCCTTCTTGCGTGGTTCGACGCGAGCTGCGCTGTTCGCCGTCTCCACCCGGTTCACCGGCTCGGTCTCCTCCTTGCTACCGGACTTGCCGCCAAGGGCCGGTTTCCACGGCGGCGGGACATGAAGCGGCTGCGGCTTGTCGTCAGCAGGTACCGGCGGCGGAGGCAATGGCGGAACATCACTGTCGTAGCTGATCTCCGGCGGCGTGAACGTGGAGCAACCACCCAAAGCTGAAGCGCAAAGTAGCAGTGCCGGAAATATCGCCTTTCGGAACGCCGAACCATCTGATCTGAATGAGACGGAGCGACTGCCCGAAGCACGGTGCGGAGAAGCCATATTGCGAAAACGCGTCTTCACTGCCCAAGCTCCTTCGACCAGTTGATGGCATGAACGTAGACGCCGAGGGGGTTCTTGCGCAGCCGATCGGCATCGCGTGGCGTCTCGATCACGACGCTAAGAATGGCAGTCCAGCGCTCGGTTGAACTGAGAGACCCGTTGTCGTAGGCGCGCTGAACCCACGCCACCCGAAAACTCTCCGTCGATGCGCGAATAACACTGGATACCTCGACCGAGACCTGCACTTTGCCGAGCCTGGCAAAGGGATCGTTGGTTCGGGCGTAGTCATTGAGAGCGGCAGCACCGCGATCGGTCGTAAAGTCGTAGGCCCGCAGCCAATTCTGACGCAGCACGATGGCGTCAGCCGGCAGACCCCTGACATCCTCGATGAATCGCGCCAGGTGGTAGGCGATCTGCGGGTCTGTCGGCTGGTAGTCTGTATTGGCCGGTGCCACGCGCTGTGCCTGGCCAAGACGATCGACCTCGACAACCCAGGGCGTGATCGTGCCTTGCGTCGACTGCCAGACGAGACTGCCGGCGAGACCCGTCGACAACGCGAGGCATCCGAATGCCATTAATCGCCAGTTTTTTGCCTGCACGCGGGCTGACCCGATACGGTCGTCCCAGACCTGCGCTGCTTTTTGATAGGGTGTGACCGGCTCGGGCGTGCGACCGTAGTGAACGGATGGACGTTTAAACATCAGTGGTTTCCTTCAGAGAGATCGATCGATGCGCCGCCTCCACCATGGTCGCCCGAGCGAACGGCATGGGTGACGGCTGATGCGCCATGGCTGACGGTCTGGGCACGCTTCATGCGCCGCGCCCACTCGGGCGGACTATCCGGCGCGGCGTTCCCGGTCTCAGCACCGGCGCCCCCGGTGGTTGGCACCTGCCCGGCCGATTGAGCGCTGTTACTGAGAGTTGCCGCGACCCGGCGCAGCGGGCTTGCCACGGCCGAGAGCCCGGCATCGGCAACACCGCTCAGGCCGCCACTGCGATAAGCCGCGGACGCACCGCTTGTGAGCGCGGCGCCGCCTCGCGCGGCTCCCGCCATCGCTCCGCCAGCGAGACCAGCACCGCCTGCAGCCAAGCCGGCGCCGGCGGCAACAATGCCGCCCGCTGCAAGTCCGGTCCCGACCGCGGCACCCGCGCCGAGTTGTGGTCCACCGGACACCAGGCCGTTCGCTATCCCTGGACCGAAAATGCCGAGACCGAGCAGCGACAATGCCGCCAGCACCAGCGCCATAGCGTCTTCGATGGTCGGCTGTCCGCTGTTGAACCCAGACGTGAACTGAGAGAACAGTGTCGAGCCGATGCCAACAATGACGGCAAGAACGAGAACTTTGATGCCTGACGAGACGACGTTACCGAGCACACGCTCAGCCGCAAATGCGGTCTTGCCGAACAAACCAAAGGGGATCAGTACGAAGCCGGCGAGCGTCGTCAGCTTGAATTCGATGAGGGTCACGAATAGCTGGATCGCCAGAATGAAGAAGGCGAGTAGCACAACGACCCAGGCGAATAACAGCACAACGATCTGGACGAAGTTCTCGAAAAAACTGATGTAACCCATCAGACTGGAGATCGAGTCGAGGATCGGCCGGCCGGCATCGAGGCCAACCTGGGCGATCCGTCCCGGCCGCAGAAAATCCGCGGATGACAGGCCCGTGCCGGGACGCCTTCAGCCCGAGACCGGCAAAGCTCTCGAAAACGATGCGGGCTAGATTGTTCCAGTTACCGATCAAGTAGGCGAAGACGCCGACGAATAGAGTCTTTTTGACGAGCCGTGCGATCAGATCGTCATCGGTCCCCCAGCTCCAGAACAAAGCCGCGAGGGTAATGTCGATTGCAGCCAACGTCGTTGCAAGAAAGCCAACTTCGCTGCCCAGAAGGCCGAAGCCAGAATCGATATAACGGGTATAGGTATCGAGGAACTGATCGATCACGCCGGTGCCGGTCATGGCTTACTCGCTCTCCGGGAGGGCCACCGATGGATAACCTTGCGGCATGCGGCTCTGATCCTTTGGCGGCAACTCAGACGGTTGGCTGGAGAGCGCGTCATTGCCAGCGGGAGCCGTCACACTTCCCTTCCGACCGAAAAACCGGCGTCGGTTCTCAGCCCAGATCCGGCGACAGTGGTCGTAGGTTGCCGTCTGCTCCGGCGTGACCGTTCGACAGCCCGCGAGGCTGGAGGCGAACGTGCCCGTGGTCTGTGGACCCGGCGAATTCGCCGCCGTTTCCTCGCCGTCACCGCGGAGCTGGATGGCGCATGCTGCCATCACCAACATCATGGACCCGGCCGCTGCGACAATTGGCAATCGTTTGAACCTGCTGAACGCGCTCATCAATGAAACATCTGCACGCTTGAGGATTGATAACCTTGGCCCGGGGTCAAAAACCGCCGCAGCTGCTCGCGGCCCTGATCCTGCGCCGCTGCGCGTTGAGCCGCTTCAAGGCTCTGCGCCCTACCCTGGGCGGCGACGGTTGCCGTGAGATCGCCGAGCTGCTGAGCCTGAAGCGCTAGGATCTGGTTGCCGGCCTGTGTCGCCTGCAGCGCGCCGCTTGCGCCCTGGCTCGATGTTACGAGCGCCGACGTCTGGGTGCGGTTGGTGTCGAGGTTGCCGACAACGCCGGCCTGCACACGCAAGGCGTCCTGCAGCGCGGCGACCGAGTTCTGCCAACGTGATTGCGCGTTGGTGATGAGTGCTTGATTGGATTGACTGCTCGTCGCCGGCGCATAATTAGTCGAGAACGCGCGGTCGATCTGCTGCACATCATAAGCAATGCGCTGGGCCTGAGCGAGCAATTGCTGGGTACGTTGGATCGACGATTGAAGTTGTTGTAGCGACGAGTATGGCAGGCTCGCCAGATTCTTCGCCTGGTTGATCAGCATCTGCGCCTGGTTTTGCAGCGACGTGATCTGGTTATTGATCTGCTGCAGCTCGCGCGCCGCCGTCAGGACATTCTGGACATAGTTGTTCGGATCGAAGACAATCCACTGCGCAGATGCTGGTGACACCGCAGCAAGCGACAACGCGACAGCGCTCGCCGCCGCAAGAACGCAAAGACGTCTCATAACAATGTCTCCAGATTGCTCAGATTTGGGATCAGATCCGTGGCCCACGAAGCGTCGCGATGCCGGAGCCAGGCGGGCACGAAGCCGTCGCGGCCGTGTTCTGCGAGTAGGCGTTCGATTGCCGCCTGGTCGGTCTTGGAAGAGGCCGCCGTAAAAGCGAGCGCGACTTCGCCCAGACCCAACTCGAACATCCGATTGCCGCGGCGGGACTGGCAGTAGTAGTCGCGCTTCGGTGTTGCCCGGCTCAACAGTTCGATCTGCCGGTCGTTGAGACCAAAGCGGCGATAGATCGCCGTGATCTGCGGCTCGATCGCGCGTTCGTTCGGCAGCAATATGCGGGTCGGACAGCTCTCAATGATGGCCGGCGCAATGCCTGAACCGTCGATGTCCGAGAGTGACTGCGTCGCGAAGATGACGGAGGCGTTCTTTTTGCGCAGGGTCTTCAGCCATTCGCGCAATTGTCCGGCAAAGTCCTCGTCATCAAGTGCGAGCCAGCCTTCGTCGACGATCAGAAGGGTTGGGCGGCCATCGAGACGTTCTCCAATGCGATGGAAGAGATAGGCAAGTACCGCTGGTGCGGCGCCGGTGCCGATCAGACCTTCGGTTTCAAAGGCCTGAACCGATGCTTCGCCGAGGCGCTCGAGTTCGGCATCTAGCAACCGGCCGTAGGGCCCGCCGAGGCAATAAGGTTGCAGGGCCCGCTTCAGTGCGCTCGACTGGAGCAACACCGACAAGCCTGTCAGGGTGCGCTCCTGGATTGGCGCCGAGGCCAACGACGTCAACGCGGACCACAGATGGTCCTTGGCCTCGGGCGTGATCTCGATCTTTTCCCGCGTCAGGATCGCGGCGATCCATTCGGTCGCCCAGCCCCGCTCGGAGGCGTCGTCGATCCAGGCCAGCGGCTGCAGCGCAACAGGTTCTGAGGCATCGTCCAACAGCGCTCCACCCAGATCATGCCAGTCGCCCCCCATAGCGATGGCAGCCGCCCGGATCGATCCGCCGAAATCGAAGGCAAAGATCTGCGCCCCCGGATAGCGGCGGAACTGCAACGCCATCAGCGCCAGCAGCACCGATTTACCGGCGCCGGTCGGACCAACCACCAGCGTATGACCGACGTCACCGACATGGAGAGAAAACCGGAACGGGGTCGAACCCTCGGCTTTTCCGAACAGAAGAGGCGGTGCCGCGAAGTGATGGTCCCTCACCTCGCCGGCCCAAACCGCGGATAGTGGAATCATATGGGCCAGGTTGAGGGTCGAGACCGGTGGTTGCCGGACATTGGCATAGGCATGTCCCGGCAAACTGCCGAGCCAGGCTTCGACAGCATTCACCGTCTCAGTCATCGAGGTGAAGTCGCGACCCTGGATCGTCTTTTCGACCAGACGCAGCTTCTCATCGGCCACGCGCGGGTCGTCATCCCATACGGTGACAGTCGCCGTGACAAAGGCTTCGCCGATCTGGTCCGAGCCTAGTTCCTGGATCGCGGCATCGGCGTCCATCGCCTTGTTGTGAGCGTCGGTGTCGAGAAGCGTCGATGCCTCGTTCGTCATCACCTCTTTGAGGATGGCGGCGATCGACTTTCTCTTGGCGAACCATTGCCGGCGGATCTTCGTCAGCAACTTGGTCGCATCGGTCTTGTCGAGCATGATCGCACGCGTCGACCAGCGATACGGAAATGCCAAACGATTCAGTTCGTCGAGTATTCCGGGCGTCGTCGCGGTCGGAAACCCGACGACAGTGAGAACGCGCAGACGCGATGTACCCACTATCGGCTCGAGGCCGCCGGTCAGCGGCTGATCCGCCAGCAGCGCATCGAGATACATCGGGATCTCGGGCACCCGCACTCGATGACGCTTCGTCGACACACAGGAGTGCAGATACGTCAGCGTCTCCGGGTCATCCAGCCAGGCGCATTCGGGCATAAAACCCTCGACCAGCTGGAGCACCCGATCGGTGCGGTCGACGAAACCGCGCAACACCTCGCGGGCGTCGGCGTTCTCGGTCCGATCGCGGCCCTCGTAGAGAAACCGCTCGGCCCGCGCGGCGTCCTCGGCCGGCGGCAGATAAAGAAAGGTGAGGAAATAGCTCGATTCATAGTGAGCTCCCGCCTCTTCGAATTGAGCTCTGCGCTCGGCATCGACCAGGGCGGACGCCACATCCGGAAACGTGCTTGCCGGATACCGGCTGGCAGAATGACGTTGAGCCTCGACAAAAACGACCCAGCCCGAACCGAGACGGCGCAAGGCGCTGTTGAGGCGGCCAGCGACGGCGACGAGTTCGGCGGGCACTGCGCTGTCGAGATCCGGTCCGCGGAACCTTGCGGTGCGCTGGAATGAGCCATCCTTGTTGAGGACGACGCCCTCCCCAACCAATGCGGCCCAAGGCAGGAAATCCGCGAGGCGGGTGTTTGAGCGGCGGTATTCGGCAAGATTCATCATGACTGAAAACTCAAATGCTGAGATGACCAGGAATGCGCAGATGACGGCGCACCACATCGACGAAGGCGGGGTCACGCTTGGCAGCCCACACCGCGGCCGCATGGCCGATCGCCCAGAGCAGGAGACCTGCGATCCAGAGCCGAAGACCGAGACCAAGGGCGGCTGCGAGCGTGCCGTTGACGATGGCGACGGCCCGGGGCGCACCACCCATCAGGATGGGCTCGGTGAGCGCACGATGCACGGGCGCCACGAAGCCGGCGACGGGCTCGTCCATCAGACCAGGACTCCGCCGCCGAACGAGAAGAACGACAGGAAGAAGCTCGATGCGGCGAAGGCGATCGAGAGGCCGAACACGATCTGGATCAACCGGCGAAAACCACCGGAGGAGTCGCCGAAGGCGAGCGTGAGACCCGTGACGATGATGATGATCACCGCGATGATCTTGGCGACCGGCCCCTCCACCGATTGCAGGATCTGATTGAGTGGCTGCTCCCACGGCATGTTGGAGCCGGCAGCCCAAGCCGGAGCTGCAGCGAATAGAACCATGCCTGATGCGGTGAGTGACATGGCACGTAGAGAAAGAACTGATCGAGGTCTCATGTTTGGTCTCCTGCTGGTGAGAGGTTGTAGTCGCCGGCGGGTCCGAGCCCGGTGACGCGGGCGAGTTCGGTGAGACGACGATCTGCGCCGCGGCCGG
The DNA here is from genome assembly GCF_054056555.1 of Bradyrhizobium sp. LM2.9. Lineage (NCBI taxonomy): Bacteria > Pseudomonadati > Pseudomonadota > Alphaproteobacteria > Hyphomicrobiales > Nitrobacteraceae > Bradyrhizobium > Bradyrhizobium sp. LM2.9. The sequence goes on along the minus strand of NZ_JBSRYJ010000002.1, from coordinate 238,957 downwards.
CAAGCACAGCGACGATGTTGATGGTCTCAGCGATCAGGGCGCGTGGAACGGTGATGACCGCTTCCTGAATGAGTTGCTCGAGCCGGCGCAGTGCGCCGAGCGCCGTCCCGGCATGAATGGTGCCGATGCCGCCGGGATGGCCGGTGCCCCAGGCCTTGAGCAGATCGAGCGCTTCGGCGCCGCGGACCTCACCGATGGGGATGCGGTCCGGCCGCAAACGAAGTGACGACCGCACGAGATCTGACAATGAGACCACGCCGTCCTTGGTGCGTAAGGCTACGAGGTTCGGCGCCTTGCACTGCAGTTCGCGCGTATCCTCGATCAGCACGACGCGGTCAGAGGTTTTGGCGACTTCCGCAAGAAGGGCGTTGGTCAACGTGGTCTTGCCGGTGGAGGTACCGCCAGCAACCAGAATGTTCCTGCGTTCGGCAACCGCGCTGCGCAAGGCCTCAGCCTGATCCGAGGTCATGATGCCGGCGGCGACGTAGTCGTCGAGCGTGAACACGGCGACCGCTGGCTTGCGGATAGCAAACGCAGGCGCCGCGACCACCGGCGGCAGCAGGCCTTCGAAGCGCTCGCCGGTCTCGGGCAGTTCAGCGGAAACGCGCGGCGCACCAGCATGCACTTCCGCACCGACGTGATGTGCCACCAGCCGAACGATGCGTTCTCCGTCAGCGGCCGAGAGGGTCTCTCCCGTGTCGGTCAAGCCGCTCGACAGCCGATCAATCCACAACCGGCCATCGGGGTTGAGCATCACCTCGACGATCGAGGCGTCCTCCAGGTATCGCGCAATAGCTGGGCCAAGCGCGCTGCGGAGCATGCGCGCGCCGCGCGAGATCGCCTCTGCTTGAGCCGAATGAATTGCCACCGCCGCCCCCAACAAAGAGGCCGCTTAAGAAGCGCCCTCAACTGGGGATAAGTAGAAAAGGCAGGAACTGGCCCGGCGCAACAATGGTCCTAAAGGCGATCGTAGATTGGCGTAGAAAGAGAAAGACTCGGCGAGATGAGTGACACCGAAGACTCTGCCATCAACGTCTTCCCCAACCTCCTGCGAAGTCCATCAGCTCCGGTCATCCGGCTTTTCGTTCACGATGTCGTCCGGGATCTCGCGTAGGAAACTCTGGCCCTTCTGTAAGCGGCGGCCAAGGGTCTCGATAAAACCTTCAAACCGCTCGCGGCCCTTGATCTGGGCGGCAGCCTGCGCGTCGTTCGGCAAGGGCGGCGTGATCGTCAGCCAGAAACGGACAAACAACGCCAGTGTTTCGGCGGTAAGGCCTACATCCCGCTCCAGCCTCTGCATTTGTCGCGACAGCCGATCGAGACGGCGCGCAAACGCCGCCTCGCGCCTGTCCTCCCCGTCCGGCGATAAGAACGAGGCGACGGCCGCTTCGACGATTGCCGATCGGGAAAGCTTCTTGCGGTCGGCAAGATCGGAGATCTGCCTCAGAAGCTCCGGCGGGAAATAAACGTTCATCCGGTCCCGCATGGTTTCACAACTCCATGCCATCATTCGGGTCAAGCGAGACCTGACGGGCGATGCCACGCATCTGCTGGCGCAGAATGCGGGCCTGACTGGCGGCATCGTCCGACTCGTCGTCGAGTACAATGGAAAACTCTTGCGCCGGCCTCGGGTCGGTCGTCTCCTTGGCGATGGCGACATGGTCGGGAAGCTCGGGTTCGCGGCGCAAGCCGCTATTGGCGGCATCCTGTTCCGCCTTCTGGATCTCACCAAGCAGCACGGCGTCCGGTGTCTGCGGTGTTAGAGCTGACCATCCGTCCGTCCGTGACGACCGGCCGGACTTCGCCGGATCAGGCGGCGTCAGCACCCGTTCGGTAAAACGGTGATCCTCGAAATAGCGAGCTTTCTTCGCGCGGATCGGGGGCGTCCCGGCAACCATGACGATCTCGTCAGTGGGCGGCAGCTGCATCACCTCGCCCGGCGTGAGCAGCGGCCTTGCCGTCTCCTGCCGCGAGACCATGAGGTGACCAAGCCACGGATTCAGCCTGTGACCAGCATAATTTTTCATGGCGCGCATCTCCGTCGCTGTCCCCAGCGCATCGGAGACACGCTTCGCCGTGCGCTCGTCGTTGGTGGCAAAGCTGACGCGGACATGGCAGTTGTCGAGGATCGAGTTGTTGGCACCATAGGCTTTCTCGATCTGGTTCAGCGATTGGGCGATCAGGAAGCTCTTGATGCCGTAACCTGCCATGAAGGCCAGCGCGGATTCGAAGAAGTCGAGCCGGCCAAGCGCCGGGAACTCGTCGAGCATCATCAGGATGCGGTGACGGCGATCCCTGGCATGTAGATCCTCGGTAAGCCTGCGGCCGATCTGGTTCAGCACCAGGCGGATCAGCGGCTTGGTCCGCGAGATATCGGACGGCGGCACCACGAGGTAGAGCGTCGCGGGCTGGGGATCGGCGCTCAGGTCGGCAATCCGCCAGTCGCAGCGGGACGTGACCTCGGCGACGACGGGGTCGCGGTAGAGGCCGAGAAACGACATGGCGGTGGAAAGCACGCCCGATCGTTCATTGTCAGACTTGTTCAGCAGCTCGCGCGCGGTCGAGGCAACGACGGGATGCGGACCTTTCTCGCCAAGGTGCGGCGTGGTCATCATCGCTTGCAGCGTCGTCTCAATCGGCCGCTTCGGATCCGAGAGGAACGCGGCAACACCGGCCAGTGTCTTGTCCACCTCGGCATAGAGGACATGCAGGATCGCGCCGACGAGCAGTGAATGGCTGGTCTTCTCCCAATGGTTCCGCTTGTCGAGTGATCCCTCCGGGTCGACCAGCACGTCGGCGACGTTCTGGACGTCACGCACCTCCCACTCGCCGCGGCGGACCTCGAGCAGCGGGTTGTACGCCGACGACTTGGCGTTGGTCGGATCGAACAGCAGCACGCGGCCATGCCGTGAGCGGTAACCCGCGGTGAGCTGCCAGTTCTCGCCCTTGATGTCGTGGACAATGGCCGAGCCCGGCCAGGTCAAGAGCGACGGAACGACCAGGCCGACGCCCTTGCCGGAGCGGGTCGGCGCGAAGCACAGCACATGCTCCGGGCCGTCATGACGCAGATAGTCATCGTCGAGCCTGCCGAGCACGACGCCATCTGCGCCGAGAAGCCCAACTGCCTTCACCTCACGCGGTTCGGCCCACCGAGCTGATCCATAGGTCTGGACATTCTTCGCCTCCCGCGCACGCCACACAGACATGCCGATCGCCGCCGCGATCGAGATGAAGCTGCCGGACGCGGCTATGAAGGCGCCCTCGACGAAGACCTGTGGCGCATAGGCGTCGTAGACGTACCACCACCAGAAGAAGACCGGCGGATAGTAGATGGGCATCCCGGCGAGTTCGAACCAGGGCCGGCCGAGCTCGGGCTGGAAGCCGAGCCTCCACGCCGTCCATTGCGTGGCGCCCCAGATCGTGAGCAACACGATCAGGAAGACGACGGTGATCTGGCCCCAGAGGATTTTGGTCGCGGACATGGCGAAAGTTTCCTTGTCTGTGATGAAGCGGTGTGGAGACGACAGAGCTACAAGCCCAGGTCTCGTTTGCGACCAAGGGTCCACTCGATGCCGCCGCCGTCCTTGGTGACGCCGGCGACGTGCTGGCCAAGCTTCTTGTCGATCTCGCGCGACCAGGGCACGAGTTGAAAACCGAGGCCGTTGTCGATCATGGCGAAGCGGCCGGAGGCGAGCGTCAGGCGTTGACGATAGGTGCCGTTCACATGCTCGCCGGTCGCGGCCTTCATGTGCGGCAATCCTGTCGTGGCTGAGAGTTTTGCGCCCGCCGCGTCCAGTTCGCGTCGACGCAAGGTGTTCAAGAGATCGCGCTGCATAATGACGCGCTGACCCTGCCGCCGGGCGAGCCCCTCGCCTGCGAGATGTTCGGCACGGGCCTGCATGGCGTCGCGCGCTTCGCGACCAAACCCGCCCATGGAGAGCGGCATGGGATCGCTCTCAACGAGGCGATGGTCGATCCAGGTCGCGCCGGGCGCGGTGATCTGCTGGTTGAGGTCGAAATCGCTGCGGTTGGCGAGCACCAACGTCGGTCGCGGGTCGTCCGATCCACCGAAGCGGCGCACCTCGACGATGCCGCCGATCGGCGGCGCCTGCTCGAAGGCCTCAACGCCCCGGAAACGAACATGGTGGGCGCGACCGTCCGTACCATCAATCACGGCATAGGCCTCGCCCGTCAGTTCGTTATGGAGTCCCCTGTCGACCAGCCGGCCGACGATCGGCGAGCCCGGCTTCTCACTATCGATCACATAATCGGCGACGCCACGGGCCTCCCCGCGGTCCGTGAAGGCGCGGTGCATGGTTTTGATGATGTCGCCGCGCATCCCGAGATCGCGAAGGTTGCGCTCGGCCTCCAGTCCGACCATCCATTCGCCGGGGCCGGCAGGCGCGGCAAGGCCCATCTTCTCCAGATGCTGGAGCCGTCCAATCATCAGGCGGCGGATTTCGAGGTCGGCCGCGCCGGTATTCTCGGGACGCAGGTCGATGGCGCCAGTTTCATCGGCGGCCAGACGGATCTCGACGTCGAGCCGCGTCCAGCGTTCGGCCGCGATCTCCTTTTCCAGGGCATTCCGAATCTCGTGCTCGGGCTTCGGACCAAGCTCGATAGAGGCCAACTCCTCGGCGCGCGAGCGCAGGCCCCGGCCGATGTAATCTCGCGAGATCACGAGGTCGGCGCCGGTCTGATCGACACCCCGCACGAGCAGATGGACATGCGGATTGTCCGTGTTCCAGTGGTCGACGGCGACCCAATCGAGCCGACTACCGAGATCGACCTCCATTTGCCTGGCTAGATCGCGCGTGAAGGCTTTGAGATCGGTCATCTCGGCGGCGTCCTCCGGCGAGACGATGAACCGAAAATGATGCCGGTCGTCCTTGCAGCGATCCGCGAAGGCTGCGTCGTCGGTGCGGTCACTACCGGCATCGAACATCACCGCCTTCTCACTGTTACGGGTGACACCGTCGCGCTTGAGGTACGAGAGATGAGTGGTCAGCGGCGCGGAACGGAAGGATCGACCCTGGTGACGAACGACGCGCGCCTTCACCACCACGCGCCGCGCCGGGCTGAACAGGCGGCTGCGGCTAAAACTGATCCGGCCGCGGCCAAAGGTCGAACGGCCATAGATCGAGGAGCGCTTTCCCGCCGCCCCACGCGACGGGCTGTGACCGGCCTTCTTCGCCGCGCGCAGCACCTGGTTGATGAAGCTCTTGGGCCTTGGCGCACGCGTGCCGCGGATGCGGCCAGGCCGGATGCGTAAATCGCTGTCGCGCACGCTCACGGCAACGGCTCCGCGGACATGAAATCACGGACAGTGCCGATTCCACTATTGAATTCGTTGGCGAAAGCATCAGGCGCGGCACGCGCCCCGACCGACCGGCACGCCCGAATCCAAGCCATGTCAATGGCTTGCGGTTCGACCGGCGAGCCCCTTTTATCTCGCCGTCCTGCCGTCGTGTTGTAGGCGTCCGAGTCCTGCACCACTCTTCGATAGTGTGTTCTCGTTCCATTTCGGGTTCTCTGCTGCATTGGAGGATCTCCGGTGGGTACGGAATATTTCAAGAACGAGGCGCTTCGTTCTTTCTGGTCGGTACACGTTGAAGCGTGGCGACGAAGCGGTCTGAGCAAGCGCAAATATTGTCGTCAGCATCGTCTCAGCGGCAGCACATTCGATCGCTGGCTGCGGCATCTGATTGACGCCGAAACCCTGAAAGTACGTGCGGAATTGCGCCGTGAGGAACGTCGGGAGCGGCTCCGCAAGAAGCGGAGTCCGGTGTCGAAGGACCAGCGCTGCAGAGCCGTGCAAGCGTTCTGGGCGATGCACGTCGAAGCGATGAGATGGTGCGGAATGGGCATGCAAGCGTATGCCAGGGCACATGGCATATCGCAGCACAGCCTGAGGCGGTGGCGCGATCTGATCGACGCCAATGAAGTGGAAATCGACTGGCGGACGCATCTTCATCCGAGTGCCCGCCCCCTAATAAGCACTAGTGCTAGCAGCGCTGCTAAAGAGTCCATCACCGGAACGCGCTTGACAGATGCGCCGACAGCTGATCCGCCGAGCGATGGACGTGCCAACCGGAGGCGCTTCAGCGACGAGGAAAAGCTCGCGATCGTGCGCGAGTCCGAACAACCCGGTGCCACCGCCGCCGACGTCTGCCGACGCCACGGCATCGTCAGCAGCATGCTGTTCCGGTGGCGGGTACAGTTCGGGTTTGGCAAGCGACCGCGGGCGAAATTGGTGGCGGTGAATGTCACCGGAGCGCAATCGGGAACGCTCGTCCTGAACGATCTGCTGCAGCCGCCTGACGGCATGACGGTCGTCGAATTGGACGATGGACGGCGCGTCTTCGCACTAATCAATTGCGGTCCAGAAGCAGTGCGCCGACATGTTGCTGAGCGGGAGATAGTACGATGATGATCGTGCCTGCCGGGGTGAAGGTGCATCTGGCCTTGGGATATACCGACATGCGCAAAGGCCTGGATGGGCTCGCTACGCTCGTTCAGGAACACCTCAAGAAGGATCCGTTCTCCGGTCATCTGTTTGCCTTCCGCGGCAGGAATGCGAGCAGACTGAAAATCCTGTTCTGGGACGGCAACGGACTCTGCCTGTTTACCAAGCGCATCGATCAAGGTGGCTTCATCTGGCCCAGAATGAGCGATCCAGGTGGCACCGTGACGCTGTCTCCAGCGCAGCTTGCGATGCTGATCGAAGGCATCGATTGGCGCACACCCGAGCGTCGATGGCGCCCCGCCATCGCGGGCTGAATCGCAGAAACCCGCATAGAATATAGCGAAGTTGCTTCTTCGAATCGGCATGTTCGAGTAGAATCGGACATGCAGCTCGATCTCAACAATCTGCCGTCGGATACGACGCTTCTGCATCGTTTGGTGCGCGACAACGCCGCGACCGTCGAGCATCAGGACAGCGAGATCGAGCGCCTTCAGGCAATCATTAAGAAGCTCCAGCGAGCGCAGTTTGGGCGTCGCTCCGAACGCCTTGATCCCGACCAGCTCGCGCTCACTCTGGAAGATATCGACAGCGATATCGGCCGCATTGAGGAAAGCCGGGCCATTGTAACGGAGCCGCCCGAGGCACCGTCGCGGCGCAAGGCGCTGCCCGACCACCTGCCGCGCGAGGACATTCTGCTTGACGTCGATGGTGAGGCTTGCAGCTGCTGCGGTGGCGCGCTGCATGCGATCGGCGAGAACGTCAGCGAGATGCTGGACTGGGTGCCGGCGCAGCTTCACGTGGTACGCATCACGCGCCCTAAATACGGCTGCCGAGCCTGCGGTAAGGTTGCCCAGGTACCTGCGCCAGAGCGGCCGATCGCCGGTGGATTGGCGACTCCAACCCTGCTCGCCCACGTGCTGGTCAGCAAATATTGCGATCACACGCCGCTCTATCGGAAGTCGCAAATCTTCGCCCGGCACGGCGTCGATCTCGGCCGCTCGACGCTGGCCGGATGGGTCGGCGGCGCATGCTGGTGGTTGGAAGTTCTGCACGAGCGATTGTGCAAGAACGTGTTTGCCTCCAACCATCTGTTCGCCGACGACACGCCGATCCCTGTGCTCGATCCGGGAAGAGGACGCACCAAGACCGGACGCCTGTGGGTCTACGCCCGCGAGCAGCGGCCCTGGAGCGGACCTGAACCGCCAGCGGCGGTCTATTTGTTCGCACCGGACCGGAAAGCGGAGCGACCGGTGGCGCATCTCGAACGGTTCAAGGGCGTCCTGCACGTCGATGGTTACGCGGGATTCGAGCGGCTGACCGGCAATGGAGATATCGTGCTCGCTGCCTGCTGGGCGCATACAAGACGCAAGTTCTACGAGGTTGCCGAGGCCACCGGTTCGCCCATGGCGACGGAAGCGTTGCGCCGGATCGGTGAACTCTATGCTATTGAAGCCCGCGTCCGTGGGCAGTCGTCTGCACATCGGCTCGCTGAGCGGCGCTCCTTCTCCAAGCCGGTCGCGCAGGCCCTGCATACCTGGCTCGAGGCGTAGCTTACTCGCGTGCCCGGCAGCAGCACGCTTGCCGAGGCGATCCGTTACGCGCTCTCGCGGTGGGACGGTCTGACACGCTTCCTGCAGGATGGCCGTATTGAACTCGACACCAACCCGGTGGAGCGCGCGATCAGGCCGGTGGCGCTCGGCCGCAAGAACCACCTCTTCGCCGGCAGCGATGGCGGCGGACATCGCTGGGCAGTCACCTGCTCGCTCATCGAGACCTGCAAGCTCAACGACGTCGAACCCTATGCCTATCTGCGTGACGTGCTGCAGCGTATGGTCGACGGACATCCTGTGAACCGTCTCGACGAACTGCTGCCGTGGAACTGGAAATCCGCAGAGCCCCTGTGATTTGAACCTGCGCCGCACGGATCTGCCAGCTTGCCCGTCATGCCAACGGCCACGAGCATCAGCTGCACTAGCCAAATATAGCGCGAAATGCCCATCCTAGAGGCACTAGCGGCCGCGAAGGGCCATACGGGCGACAACGCCTGAACAATATCGAGGCTATCCAATGGTCACTAAACGACATCAACCAAAGTTGTTCGAACGTCGTGGGGACGCACGTATCATAGACCGCAGTGATATCTCTCACTTCTTCGGCAAATGCGAGCTGTGCGGAAAGAAGGATGAGCTTCGGCCTTACGGCCCAAACCACGAAAATATCTGTTTCAACTGCGGCATGAAAAATAAGGAATTGGCGAAGAAGCGGTTCACCGACATGTTGGATGGTACCGGGCACTAAGGGACGAATGTCGGACATCGCGAAGGCGGAGGCTGCACTAGCTGAGGCCTCTCCAGATGGTTCATCTTTGCGATGTGACAGGGATATAGAGGTGACGCAGTCTTCCCGAAACGCAGCAGACGCAGGACTGCTTTCCGAAGCCATTGCCGCGCTTAGTGAGCTGGTCTCGCGCGCGCAGGAAGTCCACGATCGATCGTTCGACGATGGCCATTCCGCTGATACATGGCAGAGCGATGAACTCCGTGCCGCGATAAAGCGTGCCGAAGCGGTGATCGCGAAAGCGGAAGCTGTCATAGCTGAGCCCCGTATAGAGTAGGAGCTCCCCGAGTCGGCGCTTTGCCACCCGAGACCGCCAGGCTCGTCAAGACCCGACGTCATGTGCAGCCTCCGGACGCATACGTCGTACCTGCCCATTGCGCTCGCCTTTCCGCCCATTCATCTCCAACGTACGCCACTGCATGCCAGCTTGCGCATTCGCTCATCGCGAGCCCCCTGCATTAGATCTCGCGACGAACAACCCTGTTGCCGGTGGCACGATGGCCGAGATGTCGTGAACGGAGGTCGCCGCCGGAGCCCGATTTGACGAGCGCCCGGACTGCTGCGGGTCAGCGGTGTTCGTACTTTCAAATCGAGCAACAAAGAGCGCCGCTGCTGGTGGCCGCAGACCCGCGACGGCACTAGAAGCTGCGATGTCGCTACCGATGAGAGGCACAAGTTTCTGCAAATAGGCCTTGGTCTCGGCCGGCAGCGGACGACCGGTGAGATGTTCCTCGTAGCGACCAGGTCCCGCGTTGTAGGCTGCAAGGAAGCCCGGAGAGCCGTACCGGTCGTGCAGGTCCCGAAGGTAGGCAGTCCCCGCAAGAATGTTATCGCGGGGATCGTAGGGATTATTGCCGAGGTCGTACCGCAGGCGTAGTTCTGCCCACGTCTCCGGCATGATCTGCATCAGCCCCATGGCGCCTTTCGGTGACCTGGCACGCACGTCTCCGGCACCTTCGACGTCTATGACTGTGCGTATCCAACGCTCCGGCACGCCGAAGCGACGTGAGGCTTGCTCGACGAAATCCGCAAATGGCTCGCCAGTTGCATACCTTGCTGTGCGGTCCGCGGGTTGCGTCTCGGCGACAGCAGGAACGTTGCTCACGGTCAGCGCAGCGAACAACGGTACAACAGCGAGCAGGCTCCTCTCGAACAAACGCAAGCGTGCCGCCGTGCTCGCGCCCGTCCGGCGTAAAGCCGCTTCGCGCCGGCCTTTCGGCCGCCCTGGACCGCCGCTGCGCGCGTCGGCCTTGCAAGCTTTGGTCGGGACGGAGGAATGGTCCTGCACTTGGTCGAACAGAGGAATGGCAGGACGGGAACGAAGAACACGCACGATCATTCCTCCCACGTCCACACCGGGAGCGCACGGCCGATCACGGCCGACGCCGGAAGGAATCCGAAATATCGGCCGTCAAGGGAGTCGTCCGACTGCCAGTTCATGAGGAACAGCTCACCGTCGCCGACCACGCGGCAACCCTGCCATTTCGGCAGCGGCCGGCCGCGCCGGTCGCGATCTCGCGCCTCGCCCACTACAATTTCATCGACGGAAATCGAGAGCCCGTTTCTGCAGACCGTCTGCCCTGGCAGCGCCAAGACCCGCTTGAGCATGGGGATGCCGACCGGCAGATAGCCGTTCAGGTCGAGAAAGGTCGCAAGCGGCTCCGGCGGCTGAATGGCGACCAGCTCGGTGACATGGAAGCGCTTCGCCGATCGTAAGCTATAGAGACCGATTGGCACGCTCGCCGATGCGTTCCAAATGTAGAGTGGAAGAGGCTCCAGGGCGATCGTGGAGACGAGCGCAGCAGCAACCGCGAACGTCGTTATCAGCATCATCAGGCGGCGTGTCATCGCATCACCTTTTGACGATGAAGCCAAGCCTGGTGACGCGCTTTCGTATACGGACGCGGGTTTTCGTTGACGGACAGGCGGTTGTGAACGTGATGCCAATGATCAGGAGCGACGTCGGCGGGATCGATTCCGAGCGCCTCAACGGCATCGGTCATCTGCAACACTCTCTCGACCTTTGGCCAGCCAGAGAGACGCAGCAGAATCTCTCCACCGGGTGTCACATACGGTACGGTCGAGCAGCGCTGTCCCGGTGCAACCGCGCGCAAGATGTCAATCCGCGAAATGACCGTTCCAAAGTCATTGGACGTCCAACGAACGAAAGCAAAGATGCTGCCCGGCGCGAATGACAGCACACGTCGGTGGCGATCAATCTTCCGTTCCTCGATGATGCGGCCGAACCGAATGCGGTTTTTGATACGTTTCTCGAGCCACAGCACTTCTACTTCGGTGAGATCGCTCATGCCGCCGCTCCCGAAGACGGGAATGGGGAGCCGTAAGCATTGGCGGGGGTGAAGCACCTGTACGGCTTCTGCCGACAAGAAGGATTGACGGCCCGCGGTTGCCAGTCGCTTGCGATGCGGTTTCCGGCTTGGTCCGTTAGAGGAAATCCGAAGGATTTCTGGTTAGTAAAGTTAGAGCGGCTAGAAGGTGCGCAGAAACAAACTCTTAAGCCTGATTTCGGTCCCCGATAGCACGAGGATTGGGTCCTCGATAGCACGAGGGTTGCGGTCCCCGATAGCACGAGCTGATTCACAGGTTGTCCTCCGAATTTGGAATGAGACCGCGGCGCAGGCGTGCCGTTAAGGGATCAACAGGCGTAGGCGCGAAGTTCAGCCGCTCGGTGCCGTTCGGATCGCGTGTGAGCACGAGCTGATAGCCGGGCAGTGTCTGGCGTTGAACGATCTGCCTTACGTCGTAAGCAAAATGCTTGATCGGCGAGAGGATGCCGGACTTGGCATGGAGGTGCACAAGATCAAAGCTCCAGCCGCCGTCCTGACGACCGCCGTGCTTGCGCACGAGCCGGTAGAGCCACCGCTCAAGCCCGCCCGTCAGATCGAAATACGCGCGATCAATTGTCAGCACGAGCGCGTCATCGATGACGCCCGCATAGAACCAATCCGGCAAAATCAGCTCGAGCCCAAGCGGGCGACCATTAGCATCGGCAGTCTCCTTCCACTCGTTGATCCAGGAGAAGCGATGCCGCCGCCGTTCTGCCGGCTGACGGATCGACGTCAGCACGGTCGTTGACTGCAACCTGTCGAGACCCGCCTTCAGCCGGTCATAGTCGCGCGCGCTGGTGCCGCGGCCGACAAACGTCAGTATCTCGTAAGGCGTTGCAGCCATCAGGCGCGACGTCTTCAAGCCGGCGTCACGGGCTTCGACAATCTGGGACGCGGCCCAGATCAAAACGTCTGCATCCCAGATGGTCGCCATGCCGTGTTCCGGCACGGCTTCGACACGAATTGCGATCGCACCCGCGCGGAAATCGATTGGTAGAATCCGTTTTGTTTTGGCGAGCGAGAAGAACGGGTAAGCCATCAAATCCTGTGCGTCTCGGGGCGCGAGATCGCCGGGCAGCGCCCGAAAGAGCTCAAGCTGGTCACGCTCGGAATGGTGTTTGCGCCGCATGGTCACTGCTCTCACGCGGCGATCAGCGACGTTCCTGGCCCGCATACGGGCGCAGCACCGGGTGCCTCTTGGCGGGCAGCACGGTCCCCTTCCCGGGGTCGGACGTCGACGTCTTGGCGCCGAGATCGGCCCACGCCTTCAGATCATCCAGGGCGTAGACAACACGTCCGCCGATCTTCCGATACGTCGGCCCGGTGCCGTACGTGCGGTGCTTTTCCAGCGTACGACCGGAAAGGCCAAGGTAACGCGCGGCTTCTGGTGTACGCAGGAAGCGCGGAGGTAGACCGGCCGTCGAATCGGGCATTTGAGAACTCCAAGGTGACAACGCACCGCGCATAGCGGAGCCGGCCTGTCTGCGGTCATCATGGAGAAGAGCGATCTCGGAGGGGGATGCCGAATATTGAGGGTATGATTTTCGATACCCCTCGGCCGAGGGGCTACTTGTCCCGGCGGCCGGGCCGCAGAAGTTTGCGGTAACCTCCGCGTACTAACGCGAGGCCGCCTTGCACCAGGCGGACCGTTCGATTGCGCAAATCGTGCGTCTTCCAGGCGCGATCAGGGATGCGCTTTTTGCCGAACAGCGCTTCGGCGACAGTGCGATAGCTACCGCCACCGCTGCGAGCATCGAGCGCACGGATCGCGGCGCTCAGACGTTCGCGCCGCTGTTTAGGTAGTTTGTAAAATGCAGGACCTGGCGCGCGTCCGTTCATCGCGCGCCACAGCCGTCGGGCTGCAAACGCGCGAGCTTCCAAATCGCCATTAAACGGCAATTCGGCTGCGTATGACGCGCCGAGCACGGGAGGGCCTTTGGACCAGACACGGTGATCCATCGCCCCGATGCGAAGCACGATATGCCAACCGTCGGCTGCGCGGCGCACCTGCCCCGCTGTAAGGTCGTGCAGTGGCCGAGAGGCCGAACTGCGATCGGCGGTCGACGCGACCGTGACTGGAACAACGGTCGTTAGAACCTCAGGCGCCCAAAAGATAATCTGCTCGTCGAAGGACCGCTGGGGGTCATGGGCGAAAGCAGATGCCCCACCTCCTCCTGAACTCCGTGGTCGCTTCGCCATCTGGGCTGCTAGCGATCATCGCTTCGTAATCGCGTCGATAGTCCACGTTACGACGAAGACATTCCCAGGCGATGTCGGTGATTTCGGCGTCTTGTAGGCTCTTATAGGAATCCGGCGACCGCCAGTCGAATTCAGGCATTGCTTCCGCCCCATTGCACGCAGCTAACAAGGATTGCGGTGCAATAGTTATGAACGACGCGGTTGTAGGAAGCCCCTAGTTTGGCACCACGTGGTGCATGAGAATGACCACCGGTTGGCGAGAGAAGATTATTCGCTCGGCCAAAATTGTGCGGCGATTTTCTTCTATTTTGAGCCGGTGCCGCGTAAGAGACGACCTTGCTCAGTCACCCATTTGGCGCGCGCGAGGTGACTCTGGTATGCATTCCGCGCACGATCCGGCTCACGCACCGGGTCAATCTTGAGCACGAGCTGAGCGACTTCTCTCCAGTCAGCGCCCTCACCCTCTGCCTGCAGAAGTCGCATGTACGTCACAACATGCTGCTCGTCATACGGCGTCAGCTTCGGATCCGAGGGGGCAGCGTCCGCAATGTCGGGATCGAGCGGCGGCTTCTTCATGGCTTCCAATCCACTTACAACGATTCTAGACGCTTGGCCGCCAGAGTGGTGAACGCGTCCAAATTTAGCCGCATTCCGCCGATGGGGCCAGCACGTGATAGTTGAATACATATTATAGGAGATAAACCTCATAGTATGTAAAGCCGCAACTTGCGCCGATGGACATGCGCAAGTTGGTCGGTCGGAATTTCGCAAGACTGCGGAAGCAGAAGCGCTTCACGCAGGAGAAATTCGCCGAAGCGTCCGGCTTTACCCAACAGTATGTCAGTGACCTGGAGCGTGGCCGCCGCAATCCAACTGTCGTAACACTGTTTGAACTGGCAAGCACATTGGGCGTCAGTCACGTCGACCTCGTCCTGCCAGACGAAGAGGCGCGAAGCGAGCGATCAAAACCTGCAAAGCGGAAATGATCGGGTACGAAGCCAATTTTGAACAATCGTAGACCGTGACTTTCGCGAGCCGGGCCGGAGGCCCGGCGAGCGCCGGACGCGGATACGCGCCTTCGCCGCCGGTCCGGTTTGCCGGACCGGCGGCGATGCGTAGGCTACCGGGAAGTAGCCGCGCAACCGATTCCGATTGCGCGGCTCGCCTCTCAGATCGCGCGTTCCATCAAGCGCTTTGCCTTCCCTTCCAGTTCAAGCCTCGCGTCCTGATGCAACTTGGTGCGGGCCAGCGCCGTAATCCCCTGCACAAAATCAAAAATGCTTTCCGGCTTGCGGTTTTCCTCTCCTAGGACCGTTTCGATGATCTTCGTCGTCTCCGATCTGGAAAACCCGCCCTTGCGGAGGAAGCTTTCCCGGTCCTCGTCCGTCCGCGCAACGATCCGCTCGCGCGCGGCCTTGATGCCCGCAACGAATGGCGAGGGCGAGGAATTGGCGAAGCTCGTCAGCGCCGGCGCAGCTTCATGCGCAAAACGTTGCGCGGCAAATTTCGAATGCCGGATTGTGATCTGCTCGAAATTCTCGACGCCCCAAAGATTGCGGTTCATGCAGACGGCGCGAAGGTAGAAGCTCGCAATGCCGAGCGTCTTGCTACCGACTTCGCTGTTCCAGCAATAGAATCCCCGGAAATACAAGTCCGGTGATCCATCCGGCAACCGGCCCGCCTCGATCGGGTTGGTGTCATCGACCAGAAACAAGAAGACGTCGCGGTCGCTGGCGTAAAGCGTCGTCGTGTCCTTGGTCACGTCCACAAAGGGATTGTGAGTCATCGTCGACCAATCCAGCACGCCCGGCACCTTCCAACGCGTGTCGCCGGTGCCGTTGCCTGCGATCTTCATGACAGCGGCGACAAGCTCGTGATCCCAGATGCGACCATAGTCCGGCCCGGTGACGGCTCGAAGCTCGACCCGCCCGTTATCGGCTTCGAGGGTTTTCACGAGCTCGGCGCGGTGCGAAAGCAAGCCATGTTGCAGGTTGATGCCTGACAGAGCCGCGGGAAGTTGCCGCAGATAAGAGGTCGGCGCGCCAACCAGCGTACACAACTGGCCAAAGCTCCAATGGGTGGGCACTACGGGCTCGTCACGTCCCGGTACCATTAAGGCGAGTCGCTCGGAATTGTTGCTGTTGGCCTCCACCCGGATGGCCCGGCTTTCCACCGTCCGTGCCTGCGCGCGCTCGGCGCGTCCGCGCACGGCGTCATAGAGGTCGGGCAGGTTCAAATAACGTTCGTCATCCGGTCGCGAGAACCATTCCGACGATACGCGGCCAATCCGCTGGCCGCGCGATACATCCACACGAAAGCCGCCGGAAGCGGACTGTTGGCCTTGCGACAAAGTCATCATGTTCATGGTCGTTTCTCCTATGGGCTGAGGTTGAAGCGCAGCGCTGCGCTGCAACCCTGCCCGTCGGCGAGACCTGGGGTAGCAAGGGCAAGGGCGGCCGGAGCGGAGGGGGATCACCCGCCTGACAAGGGCGCGCTTGATAAGCGCGCGTCTGCACGCGCCATGACGATCGTGGTCGTCATGAAGATCCTTGGCGCGGAAGACCGGGGATACCGGTCCGGCCGGCACCGTCAGGTGCTTCACCCTTGCCCGCGCGAGGGCGGAGCCCTTAGCGATTCACTTCAAAAGAACAATGCTCTTCCTGCTTCCCTGCAAGGCGGTAGCAGAAACGCAAAAAGCCCCGCCTCCGAAGGAGGCGGGGCGGATGATCCAGATGGATCAGTCGCCGTTGCGGCGGGACCAGATCAGGGTGAAGCCCTCGTCGCCCTCGACCTTCACCAGCGAGGCGTAGATCGGTGCCGGAAAGCTCGGATCGTCGAGCTTGACCGAGAGGTATTCGCGTTCGGTCTCGCGGGCTGTCTTTTTCCAGGCGGCGCCGAATTCGGTGGTACCGGCGAAGATGCGAAAGTCGGGCGCCTTGTCGTTGTCCTTCTCGGACGGGGCGAACCTTGCCTTGATGTTGAGCGTCAGCGTCTTGATCGAGCCGACGTAGCCATTGTCCGAAGCGGTGAAGGTGCCGATGGTGGCCATGGTAATCTCCGTTGGTTGCTCGGGCCGCGCCCATCGCGGCCTCGATGGCGATCCTTGGCCCGGGGGAGCGATCGGCCCGCAGCCGTCAGGCCCGCAGCGCAGCGGAGGACGGCGGTAAGCCTGCTTTTTTGTCTTCCGCGAGGAATGCCGCCCCTTTGCGGCAGGGGAAAAAAGCAGGCGTAGCCGTTGCGGGAAGGCGATCGAGGCTCTTGCCGTCCCTCGGGCTTGATCAGCCCATTCGAGGTTGCGTTGGACGCCGCCCATGAAAGAGCTGACGGAGATCACCATGGCTGCCGGCATTCAAGCAGCACAAGGACCTGACTTGATCGGTCGAACACACGCTGACATCAGCGCATCAACGGCGATAGAAACGCACAAGAGAGAACGATGAGCGACCGATTTCGCATGTTGTCGTGGCGCATCGGAACGCCACTGGAAAGAGCCCCCGCCGAAAAACGATCCGAGCGGCGGCGGTCATTCATTCGATCAAGGACCGGGCCAAGGGCACGCCGCAGCTGATGAAGCGGGCCAGACGACAATTCAATGTTCGCGGTTCGCTACGATCGGCACTGATCGGAAGGACCCGCATTCCGTCCTCCAGGTGTGGGCTTGCGTTTGTCGCTGCCTTTGCATCAATTGAACCGGCCGCGCGCCGAGGCGCGCGGCCGAAATTTTTGTTAGTTCGCCGGGGCCGCATGCGCGGCCCCGGCTGAGAACTCACTCTGCAGCCTCCGAATAGGCATCGTCGCTTGCCCAGCAGTGGGCCTATCGGATTGCTCTTGCGGCTTGGCCGTCCTCAGAACGGCGGGCAGCCAGTCGGTCGCAGCGAGCAACTGCTGGGCAGCTTCCGCCATATCGACCTTCTTCATATCTGCCATTCGCTCGGCAGCCTCGCCGCTTACACCGTCGCAGACGGCCTCCAGAATGCGGGCCTTGGTGACGCGACCGAGATAGCTGCGCACGGTCGGCCGCCAGTAGCCGGTCATGTCGAGGGAAACGGCTTCCGCCAGGCGGTCGGCTGTTGCCAAAGCGCGGGGCCTTCGCTCCCACGGCAGTTTGACCGCGTTGACGGTCAGCGCGACACAATGGGCGAACAAGGCCATGCGGCTGTCGGGATCAAGCTCGGCGACGAACGCCCAAAGGCTCGTGACGTCGCGCGGTATCTGCCTTGCCCAATTGGCGTGGCGGTCCGCCCAAACTTTACCAGCAGGTGTGTCCTCGATCCCGTCCGCATGGCCTGTCAAATCCGTCTTGATTGGTTGGATACCGACAACATGGGCGTCCGCGCCGAGATAGAAGATTTGCGCAGCGAGTGCATGCGTGACCGCGACGATAGCGGCTTCCGGCTGTTCGCTCAGATTGAGCCGGAGGCCCAAGGTTCGATGCGCCGTGAGGTCACGAACGAGAACGTCAGACAACGGGGGGTCGTCCTCTTCCTCGTCGGCGGCGCCCGCACCCTCCCCGCTCTCATCTTGTATTGCCTGATCATCCGCTCCCTCCGGATCACCTGCCATTGAGGCTTCCGCGGTTTGCTCCGCTTCGGATTGCGGCTTTTCGTCCGCGGGCCGCATGAAACCGCGCTCGATCCGGATGGCACCGTCATGATTGAGGATCACGAAAGCGCCGCCGCGAGCAACGTCGTCAGCATCATAGCTCTGCCGCTTCGCTTCCAGCCGCTCGATCTCGGTCTCAAGTTCGCCGAACCGGGCATCCACTTCATCGGGAAGTTCGTCAGCCGTCTGGTGCTTTTCGGTGAGCCGGTCGAATTCGGTCTGTACCGTTGCAAGAGCGGCCTGATCTTCCACCGAAAGCTCGACCGGATGCGGATAGGTCCGCCGCATGCCGTGGGCATGCGGGAAATCGAGATGGGCTTCCGTCCATTTCCATCCCTCTGCCGCCCGAACCGCATCTGCTTCGCGACCAAGCTTTGCGGTCACCAGCAAATCAAGCAGCGCCACGTCTTCCAGATAGCCGCCGCGATCCTCGGTGAAGAGGTCCCGAAGGATCGAGCCGCCTGCTTCGGAGTACGCTTCGATACCGACAAAACGCGCGCGGCGGTCGGTTGCGGCCACATGGGTTTCGGTGAGCATGCGACGAATGGTGCTGGCATCCCGGTTATAGGATAGCCGCTCATAAACACTTTCCTGCCGGGCGTGATCATCGGTGATAGCAAAGGCCATTAACTGCTCAAGAGCCAGATCGCCCTCGCGATAGACCTGCATCAGCTTCGGAGAGACTGCGCCCAACCGCAGGCGCTGCCGCACCACATGCGGCGTCACGCCGAAGCGGGCGGCGATTTCCTCGGCGCCGAAGCCGCGCTCTTCCGCCAGCTTCTTGAACGCCTCGAACTGATCGGCGGGATGCATGTTTTCCCGGGTGACATTCTCGTCCAGGCTGATCTCGTGTGGATCGTTCGCCGTATCGACGATGCACTGGATCGGCTCGGTTTTCTTGATCTCCTTCCGCTTCACCCGCAGAAGCTGGGCAAGCCGCCTGCCCTCGCCGATGGTCACGAAATAGAACCCGGTAGGCGCATCCTCACCATCGACCTCTGGCTCGACGACCAGATTTTGCAGAATACCCTTGGCGGCGATGCTTGCCGCATAGGCCTCGATCGCCGCATCGCTGTGTGGCGTCTTGCGCGCGTTCTTCGGGGACTTTTTGAGCTTGTTGAGCGGAATGAGAACTTGCGTTCCGTTCTCGGGGAGTTGTTCAACGTGCTTGGCCGACATGATCGATCTCCTTTTGCTTTCATGGGTGCAGGGCGCACTCCGCGCCTGCGCCCCTGCCCGTCGGCGAGACCAGGGGTAGTAAGTGCCAGGGCGATCCGAGCGGAGGGGGATCGCCCGCCCGAAAGGGCCGCTCGAAGAGCGGGTCTGCACAAGCGCGTGCCAGGATTTCCGGTGTTGAAGATCTGAGAAAGCGCGGAAGACCGGGGAGACCGCTCGGGTCGGCGCCGGCATGACCGGAGCTTCACCCTGGCGCGCGCGAGGGGCGGAGCCCCTTAGAGCTAGAGGACGGGACATGTTGGCTGGTGCAGGCCGTGCCCGGCAGAGAAAAAGGCACCCGCAGGAGGGTCAGCATAGCGCCGACGCGATAGCGGCGGGACCCGGGACCGAGTGCAGTCGCGAGACCGGTTAAGAAGGCACCCGAACGAAGGGCAGTGATAGCGACGCCGGAATGAAATGACGGGGGGACCGAGGGCGAGTGCCTCCGGCGAGCGACACATTATTCTGCGCGAGGGATCGACGCCGCACGGCCGAGACGCTACGCGGCTCGGTTCACGAGAGCCCGGTCCGGCACTTGCCGGACGCGCACAAACGGAAATGAAGCGCTAGCTGGGGGCTTTGGATTTCCTCGCGGGTTCGCGGGCGGTAGCTCTCCAAACCTTGAGCTCCCGCCATTGCGAATCCCAGCCATGTGCTAGCAGCCAGAACGAATGACGGACAAAACGATTCGCCGTATCAGGAGCTATTCCAATGCTGATGACAAGCGAACGAAGGCCGGCGATACGGACGATGCGCGGATGGGCGATTGCCGTGCTTCAGGATGCTGGCGCCATCCGCGAGTGCGAGGAGCACGGTTGGATGCAGGACCGCGCCGATCCGCACGCGCGGGAGCGGGCCTTCGATATCGCCCGTGGAGTCCCGCCAGCAGGCGTCTCCCCCGATGCAGCGGCGGCCGAAGTTCACGACGTGCTGAACTCGATTGGTGATACCTGCCCAGAATGCCCTCCTGATTAGAAGGACCGGCGCCGAGCATGACCGAAACTAACCCCGCGCGCGCCGCAGCGTAGCTTCCAATCGCTTCTTCTCCTTATCCCAGCGGGCTTTTTCGGCCTGCGATCTCTTCTCGAGAGCCTCGACCTCGGCCTGGATGGCGGCGGCCCGCTTCGCGTGCTCTTGCTCAGCCTTGTCCAGCGCAGCCTGCGCCTTGTCGACCGCCTGCTGACGGCGTTCACGGTCCTTCTGCCTGGCAGTCTCCTCCTTCGCCTGTTCAAGCTGGTGCCGCTTCTGCTCCTTTTCGAAGGCGAGCGCAGCCTTCCGTTCCGCATCCTTGTCGACGGGGCGAGGGGAAGGTTTCTTCGCCCTTGGGCCTTTCGGCTTGCGGGCGGCTTTCGTTGGTCCGACGCCGCCGAGATCGGTGGGCAGCTCGGCATGTTCGCTGAAAGGTCGGTCGGTTCCAACCGGGCGCCTGAGAACGACGCCGGGCTTTGCCATGGTCGCGGCGATGACGTCCGGATCGTGGCTCTCCTTCGCCGCGCCCTGGTGGAAGAGATTACTGTCTGCGCCCCACGCTTCCAGCGCCGCCTTCATGGAGGGAGCGGCCATCACCAGATCGAAGAAGCCCAGCGAGGTCTGGTAGGTCTTCAGTTTTCTCGCCATGAGACGCTTCCCCGCACCGCCCGCTGACCGCTGCCATGCGATCAGCGGTGTTGTTTACCTCGCGAGCAGAGAACTACCAAAGCGGGCGAACAGAGCGGCCGGCCCGGGCAATATCTCGATGCACCCGGCTTGTCGGAGCGAGCTTTCCGCGAACCCACCGCAAAGATACCTTAAGCCGACTTCCGCTGCGGTTTGGAAACCAGCTTCTTCGCCGCGGCCTCCTTGGCCGGTTTCTTGCCGGCAATCGGCATCAGCATTTCCTTTTGCCCGGCCGCCGCCTTGCGCGCCTTCTTGGCTGACTTCTTCGGCCCCTCTGTCGTTGCCGCCGCGTCTCGTCCGATGCTCTTGCGCAGCGCATCCATCAGATCGACCACGTTCTCACCGCGGGGACGAGCTTTCGCGGTGATGGGTTTGCCGGCGCGCTTCTGGTTGATGAGATCGATGAGGGCGGTTTCGTACTGGTCTTCGAACTTCTCCGGCTCGAAATGGCCGGCTTTCTGGTTGACGATGTGCTTGGCGAGATCAAGCATATCTTTGGTGACTTTGACGTCCTGAATATCGTCGAAATACTCGTCTGCGGAGCGGACTTCGTAGGGATAACGCAGCAGCGTCCCCATCAGCCCCTTATCGAGAGGCTCGAGCGCGATGATATGCTCGCGATTGGTCAGCACCACCCGTCCGATGGCGACCTTGTTCATCTCGCGGATGGTTTCGCGGACGACGGCGAAGGCGTCGTGACCGACCTTTCCGTCCGGCACCAGGTAGTAGGGACGGATCAGATACCTCGGGTCGATCTCGCTGCGGTCGACGAACTCGTCGATCTCGATGGTTCGCGTCGATTCCAGCGCGACGTTCTCGAGCTCCTCCTTCGTCACCTCGATGAAGGTGTCGGTGTCGACCTTGTACCCCTTGACGATGTCCTCGTTGGCGACCTCCTCGCCGGTGTCGGCGTCCACCTTGGCGTATTTGATCCTGTGGCCGGTCTTCCGGTTGAGCTGGTTGAACGAGACCTTTTCGGATTCCGACGTGGCCGGATAGAGCGCTACCGGACAGGTGACGAGGGAAAGGCGCAGGAAGCCTTTCCAGTTAGCGCGGGGGGCCATGGCGAGGAAAACTCCGATACTGATGCCGGATTCAAGACGAACGGCGCGGCCTGGTTCCGACATTGCGACCCTCCCCACTGGATGATTTTTTCTCAGCGACCACCGCAGCCGGACTCGACTTTTGTTCACTTTATGTTCTAATTCGGAATGACCGACCGACCCGCGAGCTGGCGTATGCCGACCCCGAAGCAGATGGAAAAACTGGCCGCTGAAGCCGCCCGCAGGCCGGCTCCTCCGGCTGCGGCTCCAGATGCGCCGCTCCCGGCCGAATACTGGGAGTCGGTCCTCAAGGACCCGCGCGCCGAGGCGACCGGGGCCCAGATGCGGCAACGGCGTCTTTCGGAAATTCAGCGTCACGTCCTGCGCGTCTGCTGCCGCCGGTGCGAGCGGATCGTGGAAATCCAGACCGCCGATGCAGTCCGATTGTATGGCGGCAACGCGATCTGGAGGGACGTCGCGCAGCGGCTGCTCGACAACACCTGCCAGCAGCGCACCGGCAGGCATGAAGAAGACGGGTGCTGGCCGGCGTTCGAGACGCCGTAGCCCGCTGGATTGCCGATCCGATCTCTTTGCGCCTGGATGTCCGGATGGCCGCGAAATATCACCCTACGCCCCTGTCCGGCGGCGACCGCAAGGCTCTGGCGAAAGAGCTCGGCAAGGCGCGGGCAATGGCCAACATCCTGGCGACCCGATCGGCGGAGACGCGAGCGAAGGGGGAAGCGCTCATCCAGCAGGCGGACAAGCTGCTCTGCGAGAGCTGGAATGAACGCATGTGGTCAGATGGAGAACCGATTGATCCGTCGCCCACCATCGACCAAGCGGTGAATGGCGGCTTCCCTTGGCTGGAGATCCAGTGCGCGCGCTGCAAGACGCCGAGCGACGTTGACCTCGCGGCGATGAAGCATCCGCCGACCACCTTCGTGCACGATCTCGCCAGCCGGCTGCGCTGCCGCAAATGCGCCAAGGCGGGCCGGCGTCCTTCCGCGACTCTGCTACAACTGGCCTGCCAGCCGCGCCACCCTCGGACCGAAGCCTGACCGATGTGCAATCTCTACTCGATCACGACCAACCAGGCCGCCATCAGCGCGCTGTTCCGCGTCGTGAACCGATACGTCGGCAATCTGGCGCCGATGCCAGGGGTTTTTCCGGACTACACGGCGCCAATCGTGCGCAACGGTGCCGAGGGCCGCGAACTCGCCACGGCGCGGTGGGGCATGCCATCGTCATCAAAGGCGCTGATGGACGCCACCAAAAAGCGAGCCGAGAAGCTGCAGGCGAAAGGCAAAACCGTCGATTTCAAGGAACTGCTGCGGATGGAGCCGGACGGCGGTACGACAAACATCCGCAACGTAAAGAGCAAACACTGGACGCGATGGCTGGGGACCGAAAACCGCTGTGTGGTGCCGTTCAACTCGTTCAGCGAGTTCAACAAGGCCGAGGGCGGTGACATCTGGTTCGCGCTCGACGAGACCCGTCCCCTCGCCTGTTTCGCCGGCATCTGGACCAATTGGACGTCCGTTCGGAAGGTCAAGGAAGGCGAGACGACCAACGACCTCTTCGCGTTCCTCACGACGGAGCCCAACGCCGAGGTGGGCGCCATCCACCCCAAGGCGATGCCGGTGATCTTGACGACGCCGGAAGAGGTCGAGATCTGGATGACGGCTCCTGCGGACGACGCCCTGAAACTGCAGCGACCGCTACCGGACGAGACACTTCGGATCGTCGCCCGCAGCGTCAAGGAAGACCCGCCAGGTACATGACGCGACTAACGATGACGACGACCAGACGGAGCCCTTGCCATCAATGCCCGATATATAGGGTCGTTCGTGACAGCGGCGCGTCGCTACGCGCGGACGTGATGCGGCTGCTCACCTTCCTTGCGCTCGTGGCTTTCGAGCATCTCGCCGACGGCAAGGCCTAGCAGGACATGACCACGGGCTGCGACCCGCGGTACTGGGCCGCGATCACGCCATATGTGATGGAAGCGCCGTAGCTCAATTCGCGAGCGATGACTGCATGCGCGCCGAAACCCGGCGGCGACAGACGTCATGAGGAGCGCTTCTTGGCCGGCTTTCCGCTCTTATTGGTCGCTCCTCTAACCCCGGAGGTAGTGAATGACACGCCTACGCGCTCGGAACAACATGCGCGAGATCACGAGAATTGCGACCGCGCATGCTCAAAGCGTCGGACAAAAGTGTCGGCGATTTTATTGAGTTCGACGAATACGCCAATCTCTTTTCGGGGACTCGCTTGAGACGAACTCGCTGACAGCCAATTCTGACTACTCACTGCCAGTGCGTCATCATCCCAGCACAGAACCTTCGCGTGAAGTCTCGGCTGGAAGATCGGACGAATACGGACGCCTTGACGCTCGAACTCGCGTGTAAGTTCCGCCGCATCGACGCCAGACAATGGGCCGGTAGCACGTCCAAAAAATAGCGACGCTTGAATCTTCCTTTCTTGTGCAGCCGTGACGGCAGGCACAATCGCCATGGGAAGGCCGGCGATACCAATGCGATGGCTGGTGATTGCGATCCGCTTTCTCGCGTGGTCGCGCGCTTCCAACGGGATCGATGCATGATCCGGCGACAAAAGAATTCGTACCTTGGCCTTTCTTCCCGATCCGGGTTTGGTACTCGCGATGCGACGGGCGAGTACGGTGAGTTCGTCCGCCAAAGGATGCCAAACTCCGCGCGAGCCCAAGGACATAGCCGCTACGTGGTTTACGATGCGTCCAGCAAGCCGCGAATCCCTCAATCGAACCGTGGCTTCGAAACTGTCGAACTCCGTCGAAAGCCAATTGCAGGAACCGACCAATGCGCTCCATGCACCGTTCCCGTCGTCGCTCGCGATGATCTTGGCATGCGAATCCGTCGTCAAAGTATGCACCTTAACTAGGTCCGAGCGCCCGGCCTGCTGGATCGACTGTCTAAGCGTCGACGAAGCGGTGCGGGACGTGGAATTGTCCGTAGGATCGTCTGATTGCCCCCACAAGATATCGACCCGGACATTCCGCGCCGCCGCGGCCAGTATCGGCTTCAGGAAATCGTCCTGACGATCCGATATGAAAGTCGAATGGATGACGACGTGCTCCCGCGCGCGCGACAAGGCATCCAAGAAGGCCGTCTTGTGCTCCCCGTCTCCAAGTATCAGGTCGTTCTGATCGAAGAGTGCGTCGACTACGGGTTCGGTCCAGTCGGTAGGATCGGTGACCGTCACCTCGGTGCCGGCGTTCGTCTTCGCTGCAGGCGTCGCTGCGGCCGAGGCCGCCTTCAGGATGGCACTGCGCAACGGCTGTTCCGCGCGCGCGGATACGTCATCGATCACGCCTCCCATCACTCTCACGACCGCATATCCTTCGATTGGCAGGTGCGGCGACGAGTCGGATCCGATAATGACCTCGTTGTCTCCTTCCAATGCACTATAGATCTGGCTCAGATCTTCCGCATCCTTTCGCGGGTCGGGGCTGAGAAATACCAGCGCATCGGCATCCGACGATTTCAAGATTCGATTGCGGGCTCGAATGGAAAATTCGCTGCCTCGAAACGCCTGCCCGGTCACGCGATCATAGGCGAAACTCATCATTCTGGGTCTGATCGTCGTCAGTCCCCGGAGCTCACCGAACTTTATCTGCTCCTTACCCGCGACCGTCGCCCGAAATATCGTCGCGCTCGGATTGTCGATGATCTCAACCCAACCCGCCCGCATCAGACGGATGAACGCCTCGACGACGATCCGGCGATGCAAGTTCGAGCGTTTCGAGAGCTCCGCCGTCGTGGCTGGCGCCCGCGACACGGCCTCCAGCATTAGGTGCTCAATGACGCTCCACCGCCGCCCCTTCTCGACGTGGAAGCGGCGCCGACCTCTCCTCATCGGAATGGCTACTTCGATCAAGCTCATGAGTTCTTCCGTAATGTGTCCCAAGGGACGATGCTGGCGTCCCCATCTCGTTCAGCCGCTTCCAAGCAGGCCAGGAACTTCTTCAGAAATCCGATATCCGCCGTGGGCACCTTTTCCGAGTAGTTCATCACGTGACGATAGAAGCTCAGACTGCCGACGACAATCATGCGCCACTTCGCGCGACTGAGCAGAACGTTCATCCGACGGCTGTCCTCGAGGAATCCGAGCGCGCTCTTGATCGTCGCCTTTTCGTTATTCCTCACAAGCGAGATTAGAACCGCGTCCGCCTGGTCGCCTTGAAAAGAGTCGACCGTCCCGCAATAGCCGTCCTCGCCCAATGCCGGCTCAAACTGGGATAGCTGCTTCAACGAGCCCGCCATCTCCGATCTGATGGCCTGTCGGAGCCTCTTGACCTGTTCATTATAGGGAGAAAGCACGGCGAGCGACGGCCGCGAGCGATCGGTCACCCGCAGCAATCGGAGCACCTGCAGCGCAGCGGTCACTTCATCCGGGTTTATCCATGGGGGCGCACGATCACCGCCCCGATAACCGATGGTCGCGCGGCTATAAGGCATATCGACGAATACAATCGGCCGTTCCGGAAGCCGCGCTTCCGAAAACTTGAACGGAGGCTTGCCTTCGCGATACTTCTTCTCGACCTTCTCGTTCGTCTTGATAGTGCCATCGTAAAAGCAGTCCGACACGATCTTTGCGATCGCCGGATGCATGCGATGTTGCTCGTCGAGCTTGTGAAAGATCGGGCGCCGTACTCGGCCGTTGTCGGTCCTTGCGGCGATCTCGCCGCGTACCAACGTTTCGAACAGCGTTAGGACGGCGAGCGTATCCGCACAAAGCCGACCGAAATCCGCATCATCGACTTCTATGACGTTGAAGATTTCCTCGATACCCGGCTCCTTCTGGTACCGAGCTATGTACGGCATCGCCGCCCGCAGCGCCTTCTTGACCGACTCGGCGCTCGACAGAAGCTTGATCATGTTGTCGGCGCCATAAGGCGCCAATTGCTGATGATCGCCTATCATCAGCCGCCGATGCGAAAGCAGCAGAGGCGAAAGCAGTTCGCTGCCCGTCGCCTTGCCCGCTTCCTCGATGATCGTCCAGTCGAAAAGGCTGGATTCCTCGATCAGCTGCTCGACTGCCGCCGAGTTCGTCGTCGCGAATACGAGGTTCGCCGAACGAAGGATCATCGCCTCGAACGCTCGCGCCTCCGCAATCATCGCGCGCGCGGCCTTCGACTTACCCGAACCTTTTGCCTTACGGGCGGCCGCCAAGTCCCGGATCTTGTTGCGGACGCTCGGATCGGCCTCCTCGACGAGATTGCTGTCGGCAAGAGCGTCCAGCCAGATGTCCGCTTGGCGATCGATCTCCAGGTCCGTATCGCTGGCGTCGTCATCAGCCGGCCGCGCCCGGACAGCCACCGGCTCGATGTCGTTCGGCAGCATCGCCATCACTTCCTGCATCAAGTGATCAATCGCAGCGTTGCTCTGCGCGGAAAGCAGAAGTCGCGAGGTCGGTTCATCCATGAAGCGACGTCGCACGATTTCGGACACAGCATAGGTCTTGCCGACACCCGGAGGACCTTGCAGCAAAAAGAAGGGTATGGTTGAGAGAATGCTCGTCAACGCTTCCTGTTTCGATTTGTCCAGGCTCTTGAAATCACTGTCCTGCTTTACGGGATCGTGACTATCTTCGATGCGACCGCGTGGATCGGTCAGCATACGCAGCAATTCGGAATGCTCCCGCAACGCACGGAGCGCCTTCAGACGACGGCGCAATTGCGTGAGCTTTCCACGCATCTCCCCCGGGATCAAAAATGCTTCGTCGCGGATCCTGGTCGCGAAGGAGCCTTCGAACTTGAAGGTCTCCCTCTGCTTCGCCGCATCGACACCGACGTATCGCCAGTGGTTCTCGACGTCTCGTTCGCCCAGCGATCCAGTCTGGGCCAGGGACCAACCATCGTTGCTCTTGTCGGTCGCTTCTCCCTTGTCGAGCAGCTCGGAAAGGCGCACCGCGGGCGAGCTGCGGAAGAGCAGCGCCTTCGATAGCGCCTCCCTCTCTTCATCGTGCCGCGACGTGGCGACCACGCCGTGATTCCCCCCTTCCGACGGCCGGCCCGGCTGCACGGAAACAGGAAAGATATCTGCCACCGCATATTGCCATCTCGAGCGCGGTCAGCAGCGCGAAGGCTTCGTACTTGCGGTCCAGATCGGTCTTCCGCTGCTCCGCAGGCTTGAGGGCGTCGATGTGCGGCTGCCAATGAGCTACGCGGCCTCGACGTCGGGCAAAGCTCTGTTCCTGGGCCTTACCCGTGGGCAGGATGTCGATCATTTCCGGAAGCAAAACTTCCGAACCCATGATCGCATGCGGCCTGGCAAGCTCCGCCTTTTCGCAAACCACGAATTCGAAGGTCGGAACGTCGGTGGTTTCCGGTGCGCGATAGGGAGACAGCCAGTAGGTCATCTGATTGCCCAGCAACGCGACCTTGACGCCGCTCGCACCGTCTTTCACGAGCGTCAGATAGGGCTCGCCGGCAAGATCGTCCTTAACGTAGGCGATCAAACCATCGATATCATTCGCCTCGATCTCATTTCCCGTAGCGAGCCGGATGTCCTTCGTCAGTTGCGAGCGCGGATCCAGCCGGAAGGCCGCCGCGAGCTTGAGCTCTCCCCCGGCTGCCTGAGCCTGAATGGTTTCAATCACGTCGGAGATCTCGCGACAGATCTGTTCACCATCAAGACGCTCGACGGGGATGGTACCGGTAAGTTTGCGCAAGATCCGCACTTCGGAAACCGAAAGGTGATCGGCGACCTCAGAGAGAAGCAAGCGCAAGTCGATGACCCTGCCCGGCGACACGTCGAGCAGTTCCGAGATCATCAAACCTAGATTGCGCCAATCCTGGCCAAACGACGCCGCTTGGGACTCGGCACCGCCAGCGCCGGCGCGCGGAACGTCTTCAACCGTGGCCAGTCGCATGGACCACTCGAAGCCGGTCAGTCTGAAATCGGGTTCTTCCCCGAACGATCCGACGATCGACCAAGGGTCGAGATTGCGATGTATGATCCCCTGCGAGTGCAGCAGTTCGAGGGCCCGGGCAACGCGTAGGAAATTGTCCCACAGCAACCTCCGGTTCCGAGGCAACCTTGGGGCCGACAAGACCGGCGGTTTCGAGGTGGCATTTCGAAAAGTCTCAAGAGGATCGCCGCGGCCGGGGTCGAGTACGATATAGAACCCATCCTTGTCCGATCCTGCCGAAATCATCGGAACGAACAGATCATCGGCCTTCGGCACTGCAGCAAGCCTTTGCAGTTGGCGTATCTCGCTCCGCCAGATGTCTCTCATGTCCGCATCCGAGGCGGCGCCCTCGCGATTCCAAGCCTTGACCAGAACCGGAAGTCCCTCCGGATTGCGCGCCCTGAAAAGAGCCGGTCGCCCGCGCGCCGGATCTCCGCCAACCAGATCGTTCGGCGCGGGTTTGTATCCCTTCAAAAACGACGTCACCTTCTCCGCCCTGCTTGGGGCCATGATGCTTTCTCTCGTGCAAGACGTTCGTAACGCCCTCTTACGCATTCATTCATCTGCCGGCTATACACCGAAGTGATAGTCCACTGCTTTCCAACCGCTAGTTGAGGGCGCCAACGTCCGCTCACAGGGCTCGAAACTGGCCCTTAAGAACGTCGGACAGCCTTCCGTCCATAGCGTCGAGCTCGGACAAAGCTTGGGATACAGTCGTCCAAGGCGGGGTGCCGTTCGACGCACTCCAAGCGTTCGTTGGCCAGCCGATCCAGAACTTCTACCGAAACGCCGTGCGGGGGTCCGATGGTCGGCTTGACCGGCGGCGCTCGCGTCGGCACGGCGGTCGTTCCCATGGCGTTCCAGTCCGCACTGGCCGGGATTATGCTCGCTGCGGATCTCGTGAAGCATGCCGCCGGGTTGCGGGCCGCATCGACCACCACGACGCGGATAGATCTTCTTCGGCCGCTCGCACCGTTCCTGGGCGACCCGCGTGCCAAGGATTCGAGCGGACGCTGCATATACTGCGATCGCGATTTCCTCGACGCGTACAGGCGAAAATACGCAGCCTGAAGTCCCCTCCGGTCGATCAGGTCTCACACGATTGAGCGTGCTCCGCTTGAATTGTGCCGACTAGAGATACGTCGCCAACTCCAGATACCGACAAAAGGCGTTGGCGAGTTGCATCTGTCGGGGCGTTCTGCATTCCACCTCGAACAGTCCAGGAGATGCCACGATGATGCAGATGCATTTTGCGCGCGAAGTCGCCACGTTCAGTCGGTTCGCGCTGTAGAGAAACTCCATTCCTCGGGGAGCGTCCAGGTAGCTGGACGTCGTCATCGAATAGATCACGATGGGGGCTTCGCGTCCCTGGAACTTGTCCACGGTCCCGATGCGGGCGCCGGGGATGCGCTCCTGAAGCTCGAACACCTGCGCGTTG
The DNA here is from genome assembly GCF_054056555.1 of Bradyrhizobium sp. LM2.9. NCBI lineage: Bacteria > Pseudomonadati > Pseudomonadota > Alphaproteobacteria > Hyphomicrobiales > Nitrobacteraceae > Bradyrhizobium > Bradyrhizobium sp. LM2.9. The sequence goes on along the minus strand of NZ_JBSRYJ010000002.1, from coordinate 208,702 downwards.
TAGGGAGCGATGATCAGGATTTCGCCCAAACCGACCGGTGCCTCGACGCCGTCGCGATCGGTCCAGGTCGTTCCGCTACCTAGAATCTCCGAAACGAGGTCGCGGATCGCGTCGGCCTCCTCCCGTGACGAGCTCTGATTGCCGTCGTGCGTGACGGGTAGATAGCGGAGACCCGCCCCGTCGAGTCTACTAGTGGACGAGATCTTCTGATTCTCCAGGCCGGGATGGGGATGCAGGCGGCCATCGTAGAACATCTCAGAATTGAACGAGCATATCTGAGGATGAAGGCGCCAAGTCTCGGGCAGGAAGAGCCCTCGGTCGGGGGGCACGGTGGCGTGGAGACCGAGGACGTGGTCGAGAGAGGAGACGTCGACGCCGTCGGGATGGCTCCCCTTGATCGGCTGTTCGAGTTGCCGCGGATCGCCCAACAGGACGATGCTCTGCGCGGTCTGCGAGACGGCGAGAACGTTCGCGAGCGACATCTGGGCGGCTTCGTCGATGAAGAGTACGTCGACGATCCCTGCCGCATCGGGTCGGGCCCAGAACCAGGCAGTCGCACCTCCGACCGTGCAGTCGGAATCCAGAGCATCGAGAAACGCTGCGTTGTCCGTCGTGAAGCGCAGTCCCGGCAGATCATCCTCCTTTTCGGACGGCTTCTGAATGCATTCGATCGGTAGGCCCTGCTGGCGAGCGGTGGAGACGACCTCGTCCAGAAGGTTGCGGACGACCTTATGGCTGTTCGCCGTGATCCCGACCTTCTTCCCCTCTTTGGCGAGGGCACAGATCATACGAGCGCCGGTATATGTCTTTCCCGCCCCCGGGGGGCCTTGCACCGGAAAGACGCTGCTGTCGAGGTTGAGGGCTGTCCGGATCGCGGCCTGCATGGTCGTCTCGCCATCCACCTGGAACTGCTGCCCCACCAGTCGCGGAGCCCCCGCCATCAACAGATCGCGGGTGGCGCGATGATCGCCTTCCCCGACCATTCCATAGTCGGCCACGTACTCGCCGATCCGCATCAGCGAGTCGGCGAGAACCTGAGTGCCGACGAAGCTGTGCGTGAAGACCGCGTCGGGATGCAACGAGGCCGTATCTCCGCGCTTCTTGATGTCGATGGTACGATCGTCGAGCGACATCGCGACGACCCGTCCGAAATCGTCGCCGCCGATGCTGTGCAACTTGTCTTCGACGCGGATGTCGGTGTCCTGCAGCGCGAAGCGATACCGATGGACCGGGACCTTGGCCGTTCCGCCGACCTGCTGCAGGAACGTCAATTCCGCGATCCCGTCGCGCTCGTGAAGCAGATCTTCGGCGGACAGGTCCCGCAGCCGGAAGTATTCCCACCAGACGGCCTTGTTCTCCCGCCCGTGCCAATCCAGCATGAACGCCAAAAGCCAGCGCGCCTGCTGCTCGGGGCTTCGTTCCGCGACGTCGTCCGGCACGCCTGCGGTTAGACGTCCTACGAGCGCGGCGACCTTTTTGTGCCATTCGTCGAGTTCGGCGCTGATCTCCGACGTCCCCGGCGCCGGCCGGTCGACTATCGCCCCGGCGGCGACGACCTCGGCCCGAACCGACTCGAGCCAACGTCGCAAAGCATCCGTCGAGGAGCAGTCGTCCCGGTTGTAGCCCCTGATCGCTTCCTTGTCGCTTTCGGGTATGCCGGCCGCGTCCGACAACTCAAGCCGCGCCTGAGTCCGGGCCATCACCGCACCGACGTCGTCGAGCGGAACGGCTCTGACGAAGGAATACAGAGGCTCGAGTTTTTTGATGGAGTAGCTCTCCACGCTTGCCCTGATGGCGTGGCGGACGACGGAATAGAGGTCGACGAAGGTTTCGGCGCGCAGGAGGCTGTCGACCTCGTTCTCGCGCGTTGCATATCGGCCCATGAGCCGTTTCATCGCAGCCGGTTCGTAGGGCGCGAAATGGTAGATATGCAGGTCCGGATAGGTCTTGAGGCGATCGGTCACGAAATCGACGAAACGCTCGAAGGCGATCCTTTCTTCCTGACGGTTGGAAGCCCAATCGCCGACGTATCGCGGCTGGCCGCCTTCGTCGGAGTAGGTATATCCGAACAGAAATTCCAATCCGCCGTCGCCTACGAACGGATCGCCCTCGAAGTCGAAGAATATGTCGCCTTGGGAAGGTTCGGGCAGCCGTGACAGGCCGAATCCCGCGATCGGCGGCAAGGTCTCGTAGAGGACCGCGCCGCTCTCGCGCCCTTGGACCTGTATGCGGGCCTGCTCGCGGATCTTCTCGAAGCTTTTGACGTTTCCTCGTTCGGGTCTCCACTGCAGCGGCAACGGCAGGGCGGCGAGCGCGGCCATCGTCTCCACCGCGTTCCTCTCCAGTTCGCTCATCTGCGATTTGCTGATGCCGGCGACGAGCGACATGTGATCGTCCGCCCTCCTTCGCTCGTCGCAGTGTCGCCGCCACCGGCATATCTCGCAGTGGTCGATGGGCTCGGGATAGACGGAGCTCGAGAGCGGTCCCGACACGGCCTCCTCCAGGCTGCGGCGGACATGCCGGTAGTAGGCGGCATAATCGGCGATCCGGTACGTCTCCGGCATGAAATTGGTACCGGGCGTGACGACCAGCGCGGACGTCGGCTCAGCCTGTTGGATTTCGGACAACAGATCCGAATAGAGCGATATCTGAAGGATCGTGCTGCCCTTAGTCTGTCGCGCGAGCTTGGTGTCGATGACTTCGTACGACCAGGAGCCGAAGCGGCTCGGCGTTTCGACTCTCGTGAGGATGTCCGCGCGACCGTTCCAGCGCCCTGCCTGCAACGCGCCCTGGACGATGATCGCGTCTCCCCGGGCCATGGCGGCGCTGGTGGCGGCGAGCGAATTGGCGTCGACGCCGACGCCTTCCACGACCGTCGCGGTTCGACCGTCGGCCTCGAGGCGCTCGACGAATTCACGTTCGTGCAGCGAACCTCGCTCGGCCAGCACTTCGAGCACCGGATCCCAGATCTTGGGCTTGTCCAACTCGCCGTCGACGACCTTGAGGTCGAGCGACGTCAGATAGCGGCAGTTCAGATGCCCCACCAGATCGCCGGCACTGAGGTTGAGCGTTCCCGCGACTTTGTACATTTTCCCACCTCATTGGATCGCGTCAGCGGAGTCCGCCGTCGCTTCCCGCTCCTTGCGCCTGGCACACAGTCCGCGCCATGCCGTTGATTCCGGTTATCGCCGCAGCGTTCTGTCTGGCCCACAAGGCCTTGGCCAAGGGTTGCGGGACCTGCTCCCGGAACTTGCCGGCCGCCACGTTCTCGACGAACGCCGCTACCCCGATGGGATCCACCTCCTCCGCATCTGCCAGGAGCTTCAACTTCGCCGAAGCATCGGACACGTTCGTCTCGGAAAGCGTAAGACCGAGGTCATGGACCTCGCCCGGAATTCCGACCATCGCGGCGGCGGCTCCGAAGACGGCGGTCGCCTGGGACCCCCGCCACAGAAAGACGTGAAGGTTCTTTTCCTCCTGCACGCAGGTCGCCGTCTCGAGACCGAGAGACCGGAACATCTCTCGTCCGTCGGCCAGCAGCGAACGCCCCTTGTCATCGAGATAGGGCGGCATGTCCGATGCCAGGTAGACCTGTCGCATCTCCGCAGCCAATCGGTCGTGGAGGCGCTCTCCGTTGGCTCGTTCGAACCGGGGCACCACGCCGCCCGGATGCGGCGCCACGAATAGAGTGTTCGTCTTCTCGTCGAGATCCTGCACGATCCAGCGTTGGCCGGCGAAGACGACCAGGCTGTCCTTATGGACGGGAAATGAAATCGGGAGAGTCCCGAGCGTCCGCCCTCCGACCGTGAGGCGCCATTCGTCGGGTGACTCGAACACGGCGAAGAAATTGCGCGATTGAACGATCTGCTCGCCCTCCTTTCCGAGCATGATGGTGCCGTCGCTCGCCTGCTCGACGAATTTGACCGCCTCGGAAGACAGGTGCCGGAGCAGATCGGCGAATTCGGACACCGAGATCGACGCGAAGGGACCCGGGCCACACAACAGATCGTACATCGGTCGAGCCCTTATGCCGCCGCGTTCCGCGATGACCGACAGGATCTGGTGGACGAGCGTCGACGCCGTTTCGGGCACCTCGCCCGCCGGCTCGACGAACCGTTCCAGGAGCAGCCGGACGACGGCGACCGACCGTATCGTGTTGGACCGAAGCCTATCCAACATCCCGGAGTCCTGATCGATGTTGGGTTCGCGCACGTAGACCCGCAGGATCGAAGGCGTGCCGCGCCGGCGCCCCGTGCGTCCGAGCCTCTGCTTCAGCGACGATAGCGATCTGGGCGAGCCGATCTGGGCGACCGACTTCACGGATCCGATGTCGACGCCGAGTTCCAAGGTCGACGTGCAGATCGCGGTCGTCGGAAGCTTCGCGTCCTTCAAGCGATCTTCGAGATCCTCGCGCAAGGCCTTCGAGAGGCTGCCGTGATGGGGGAAGAATTCGTTCGGGACCTTCGCAGCCTCGCAACGCCTCCTCAATCTGTCCGCGGCCGACTCGACCGTGCGGCGCGACCCGCCGAAGACGAGATTGTTCGTCCCGCGGAGCGTGGCGAACAGATGATCCGCGATGTCGTCCAGCGCGATCCTTCTCGGCGTTTCTTCTGCACCGGCGGCACCTTCGGCGTGATCGGGATCATCGAGCTCAGGCGGCTCGACATATCCCCGTATTTGAAGCCTGAGCTCTGGCGAAATCGGATTTCGCCTCGAGGATCTCGACCGAGTGCGGTACGGCAGGACGCAGCCAAGCGGCGGCCTGCGGAAGATCGCCGATCGTCGCGGAAAGCCCGACGCGCCGCGCGGCCTTTTTCGACATCGCATCGATGCGGCGCAGCAGGCTCGCCACATGAAGTCCCCTCGGCCCCTGGAGGAAGGAATGGAGCTCGTCGATCACGATGAACGCGGCCGTCGACAGCAACCGCGCGGCGTCGGCCGGTCGGCGGGTGAACACGGCTTCGATCGACTCGGGCGTGATCAGGGCGATGCCCTGCGGCTTGGCCAAGGCCCGCTTCGCGTGCCTGGGTTCTGTTCGAGCACCGACAGCATGTGAACGAACGCCTTCACTGTCGACCGCGGGGTCCTGAAATACGCCTCTCCGATCTTTCGATCGCAGTGTTCCATGAATCCGGTCAGTGCCTCGTCGGGTACCAGATATTTCGACGGGTCGCCGCTTGCGAACACCATCCTGATGTTGCCTAGCAGCACCAGCAGATCCTCGGGCGTCAGACTCTGGAGTCGGATGACGGGTCCCGAAAGGTCGACGAGACCGCCGTGCGCGAAGGCATTCTCCGCCAACCGCGATTGAAGGGCTTCGTAGCTGAACAAGCCGCGGCGGGTATCGAGCAGAAATTCGGGTGTCCCGCACATGACGAATCCGATGCCGGACGTGGTGCCCTGCAGCGAGTCGTTCACGATGTCCAGGATCTGTTCGTAGTTCTGCTTCCGGGCCTGGGAATTCTGCAGCTTGTAGATGTTGGCCATTTCGTCGAACATCACGACCAGACCCGCGTAGCCCGCGACCTTCACGAGGCATGCCAGCGATTTCAGCGAGTCGTAGACGTTTTCGTCGTCGATGATCGTCCGAACTCCGAGATCCTTCTTCGCATCCGTCTTCGTCGAATATTCGCCGCGCAGCCATCGGACGGCGCATTGCTTGAGGGCATCGTTCGATTCCTCGCTGCCCCGCCAGTATGCCTTCAGGACGGTGGCGAAGTCGTATCCGCCGGCGAAACCGGTGATCGGCGTGAGCTTCTCGTCGATGACCTTCTCGACCGGCACGCCCTTCTCGCCGCCTTCCTTCGCGGCGTCGGTCACCAGCCTTTCGATCACGCTCTGGAGGGCGCCGCCTTCGGGCTTGTTACGCGTGGCCATGTTGTTCACGGCTTCGGAATAGAGCGCACGCGCCTGGCCGCCGCTCGCGTGAATGCGCCTGTTGGGCGACAGATCGGCGTGCATTGTCACGCATTTCCGCTCAAGCGCGATGAGACGCACGATGCTCGCGAAGAAGGTCTTTCCCGCTCCGTACTCGCCAATGATGAATCTCACCGCGGCTCCGGAGTCCGCTATCCGGTCGATGTCGCGCAGCAGGGCCGCGATCTCTCCGGCGCGCCCCACCTGTATGTGCGCCAGACCCAGGCGAGGCACCACGCCCGCCGACAGGGCCTGAATGATCGTATCGCGCTCCTTGGGCCGGATCGTCTTGGCGGATTTGCTCATGCGGCCTTGTCCTTCATCTCGGCGATTTTCCCTCGAAGATGCGGCGTGACGACGACTTCATCGCCGTCCTCGATCAGCGCTTCATCGAAGCGATCGAACGACCAGTCGTTGATCCGTTCGATGGCGCCATCCGGCAACAGGCGCATCTCCTTCGCGTGTCGGTCGAATTCGGTCCGCGTCATCGACCCGCGAAGCTCCAGGAGCTCCACCAGTTCGGTGTGCGGCCCGTCGAGTCCGTCCAGAGCGGCCTGTTCGGGTGGAGCTTGTTGCGGCTGGACGACGTCCTCGGCGAAGATATCCGAAAGGAGAGCCGACACCGCCTCCGTATCCCTGCGCGTTCGTGCCAGTCGTGCGGCATCGATCGAAATTCCCCTGGCGGCAACGGCAGGAGGAATCGGCGACGGCGCTTCCTTCGGTAGCGGTACCCCTACGGCCCGATCCTCGCCGCTAATGGGCACGGGATCGTCGCCCTGTCTTGCGGCAGCGCTATGGAGTCCGGAGTACACACGCTCCTTCGGCAGCCCGAGCGACTTGTGAAGCCTTTCCAGGAATCTCACTTCGCCGGCGTCAACGTTTCCGCTTCCGCCGATCACTGCTATGGCCGCGTCCGCGATGGCCTGGCGTTCGCCTTCGGTGGTATCGGCGAGCTTCCGCATCACCCTCGCCTGCTTCGGCGGGTTGTTGAACGTCGTGACCGCGAAAGCGATCAGCCGCGCCTGCTCGACCCCGGACAGATCGGTGGCGGAGCGGATCCGCGCGATCGTGCGCTGGAGCTCCTCGTAGGATACGTCTCCGTCCGCCACGGCCGCCAGCACCGCGACCTCGACTTGCGCCCTTACGGCTCTGAACGATGCCCGGGCGGGATCGACGGGGCCGCCGTTCGGAGCCCTGAATACGAACACCTGCTCATCGGCACGCGGGACGCTGCTTCCGTATCGGCGGTCGGGCTCGATGGCGACCCCGATCGAATCAAGCGCGCGGCCGAGTTCGTCGGCGGCCGCGGCCGAAATCTTCCCGTCCGCGGGCACTTCGATTCCCGCCATCTCCAACAGTACCTGCGCCGTACTGCTTCCGCGTCCTTGGTCACCCATGACTGCTTCGATCCGGTGCCGGAAATCGACGATCGCGCCCGCGGTCGTGCCTTGTTGCAGATCTGCAGGCAGCAATTTCGCCGCGGCCATCGAGTTCCTGGCCGAAGGTTTGCGACCGACGAAGCGGCTGAAGGAGTCCAACTCGTCGGTGCAGTCGGTCACCAGCTTCTGCAGTCCAGGCAAAGGTTTCGTCACTCGTGCCACATCGATGTGCTGCTCGTGCGGGCCGCGGACCGCCACGTCGAATGCACCGCTCGCCGCCCGGTATCGCAGCGCGATCCGGTCTTTGCCGTTCACCGGAAGGCCTGCGGGATAGATCCGGTCAAACCGCAACCGCCACAACTCGACGAACTCGCCGAAGCAACGGACTGCCGGTGTCCTCAGGTACGTGTCCGGTATCGCAAGAACCCAGCGCAACGCGTCTTCGGCCGACAACGCTGGCGCTTCGGCTAAGCGGTTGCCGAGGTACAGGCGGGTCGGTAAATCCATCTCGGGTCCGCCGCGCCGCTCCGGAGACAGCCCGCTTACCTCGAGGCCTTCGCCTTGGGCTAGTCGGGCAAAATTGAGGAAACTGCTCGCATAGCCGTGGAACGAGTTGTTGGCGCCATAGATCGCGAGAAGTCTCTCGACCTCTCGGACGAGCAGGGGTGCATCGTCTCCTCCCTCCAGGAACAGACGATGTTCGAGGCCATACAGGAATATGAAGACCAGCCCGATTCCGTAGGACGGATCCCGCCTGCCGCCAGCCATCCAATCGAGGAAAGCACGACGAGCTCCGGGAGACATGTCCGCGTAGGACGGCCAGTACGGCATCGAGCGGCCCTCGACGTCCGCCGATCCCGAGGCCGGAAGTTTCGGGTTGATGGTGTATTGGCGCGTGGCGCTTTCCGCGAGCGGGAGCCAGTCCCCGTAGTAGAACATTCCGCCGGAAAGCTCGGCCCTACCGAACTTCACGGTTTCACCGCTCCGGATCCACCGTGCTGGAGGCGAGCGTTCGGCCCGTGCGGAAGGACCTTGGGAAGCGCGGGTCCGCAACCCGGTATCCAGAGGCGGTGGCTTGAGACCGGTCGGATCGGCGCGTTTCGCCGACCTCGCACGGGACACGAAGTACGGAACGGAGATCAGCCCGCAAACGAGGGCTATTCCCCCGATTGCCGCCGCGTTCTCCACCGCGAAGCGGTAGACGGCCGACACCGCGGCGGCCAAAGCGCCGAACAAAATCAACAGGATCGTCCCACCCGACGAATTGCCCCGCCGCCTAGCCATGAAAATCCATAAGATAATACTGCCGGTCCCGGCCCGTCTTATGGGGCGACATTCGCACGACACACAACCGTAAGGAAAGGGCCCGGTCTCGATAATTCGGACGGCGGATCTGGCTTGGTGGGCTGGCTTAGGTGGGCGCCTTGCCCGGGGCAGCGTCAGTGCGGCGGGCAGGATTGCCAGCTAGGCGCCGTCCTGGCGCATCAAGCGCATGGTGTAGCTGTAGCGATCGGACCGGCGAGCAGTACGACCAGCATGTTGATCCCCCGCGGATGGTCCGGCCGAACTGAAATCAGGTCACCGCAGAGCGCCGACCATCCTCGGCGCTGCCGCGCGAACAACGATCAGCTGTCTGCCCAGGGCCGCGCCAACCGGTGGCCGACGCGCAGCGAAAACATCGTATCTTTCAATTGCCCCTCCGACTGCTTGGCCTTGTCATGAACGCGCTTCCAGCTGAGCGCGATGAAGTCTTTCTGCCTCTGGGAGCGCGTGTTCAAACGCGCCCTGATGCGTGCCGCCGCGAGGGGAATAGCGTTCTTTTCGCACAAATGGATGAACAGTTCCCAAGCCACAAAGAAGCTCTCGTCGTTCTTTGCAGCTAGCGCGACATCCAGCCATCCCAGACATCGCTGCGTCTTCTGGAAGTTTGCCTTGGCCCGCCGGTAGACAGCCTCGATCCAGCCGCCGAGCGGAGCCTTAACAAGTTCATTCTTCCACAGGGCACGCATGGCCGCAGAGTCATCCAGATATCCGGCGATCATGACAGCTCTTGCGATATCCCCGGAAGTTTCGGCCGTGCTGAGCAACTCCTTGACGAGCGCGACCGCCCAAGCGCTCCGCTTGTGGCGGACGATGAAGGTGGAAAGGGTCAGGAGTTTCCAGTCGCTGCTTGCGTCCATGATTTGCTGACGGCGCAATTGATTGACGTGCTCGCCGTCGTCCGCTTCAAACGGCATCTGCTCGATATCTTCTCCCGCTTTGAACATTCCGTCGGAGCGGCTCAATTTAGTCCAGTATTGCGCGCCCTTGGCCGGGTCGAGGTCCAGGAACGCCCGCACGAGATCCACTCTTGGAAATTCATAACGTGCGAAGGCGGGATTGTCGTCGGTCGCAAACAGCCGGTCAGCGAGTGCAGTCAATTCGCTGGGCTTTTGCTCGACCAGCTTCTTCGTTGCGGCAAAGTGGTTGACCCTGTAACCGAGCATCGTGTGTGACGCCGGCGGATTCAATTCCCGTTCGACGGCGTCTTTCAGAAAGGCATCGAACACATAGGCGCAATCGGGCCGGTATTTGACCTTACGCCATAAGATCATGCTCCACTCGTTACTCGCTCGCTCAGCCATCGCTTTGAAGGACTTGGGGGTTACATGCATCGCCAACAGCGACACGCCCGTACTGTTCTCCTTGGCAGAGCGATCCGGCGATGCGGCCCATGCCGACTGCAGATGCCGCTTTGCCTGAAACGTATCTTGGGCATTCAAGGCAACCAAGAAGGCTGTTTCACGTATGCTTGTGTCTTCATGGGTGAGTAATGTGGCCAGCACCTCCCAGTTCTTGGGAAGTTGTTTCGGTGCGCTGAGCACGAGATAGACCAGCCATCCCGCTAGCCGGTCAATGGGCTGATCCGGTGCAAGCCGCGGCCCAAGGCTCTTCACCATAGCGGGCGGCGGAGCGCGCAACACATGTTCCAAGGACATCAGAACGGAGCGGGGAGCGCCGAGTTCATCCCACAGCGCGATCTGATCGCGAGGCGCGCATCCGAAAAAAGCCGCAGCGATCAGCGCGTGGTCAACCTGATCGAGCTCGCTTTGGCGCCGGTCCTTGCGGCGCTTGGTCAAGACCGTGCGGATCCTCTTCTGGATGGGTGGCGTCAGCAGGAGCAACAAGCTCTCGAGTGAGAAGCTAAATCCGAGGAGACGCGTCTCATCGCGGCGGCCGACGGAGAGCAGGAAGCGCCGGTGGAGAGCGACGAGGTCATTGGGCGCCCAGCGCGCCAAGGCCGGCATGGCCCGTTCGAGATCGAGGCTTGCAGCCGTGCGGCCACGTCCACCGCCAAGCTTCGAGACAGGGAAGGAACGGGCGTAGGCGCGCAGTCGCTTGACATACCGCGGCGCGATATTCGCATCGGGATCGTTCGCGAAATCCGAGAGGACGAAGATTGTTTGCAATACGTCTGGCGGCTCGCCTCCCACGAAGGTCACGGTGCCGTCGATCAGCGACGCGGTGTCCTTCCAGGCGCTCGGTTGGTGTGGCTCGCCTTCCGGTCGCAAGGAAGCAAGTCTGGCGGTGGCGGCAGGCCCGCCATGGGCTTCGAGCAGATCGAAAGCCGTCTCCCTGATCCCGGAAGCGCGAAGGGCCAACAACTCGTCGACGGTCTGCAAAAATATCGGGGTCGCAGCGGCTGCGTCGATCGGGTTGAGGCGCAGCGACCATGCGACATCATCCAGATGGTTTGCGCTGCCCATCACGGCGCGGCTGAGTGCCCATCCACGCCAGAGGGGCGCCTGTACCGCGCGTGGCAGATAGGTGGCTATCGTGTTGACGCGGTAGAATACCCAGCTCGCACTGGTGCCATCCTCGATACGGATGAGATCGAGCTCCGCAAGAGCCTTCGAGCCGATATCGCGTCGCAGGCCGTCAAGGCGTTCTTCGGTTGCCGCGAAAGCCTCAGCTCTCAACTGCGGGCTGGGGTTATAGTTGATAAACTGCCCTTCCCGCGGGTCCGGCCAATAGGTCCGGGCCCATTTCGCAAGAAACGCGATCACGTCCGTTTGCCGTCCGCCATCCCCGGCGACGTTGGCGATACTCTTGATCAGTATCTCATCGACGGAAGAGCCCCCCGCACGCTGCAGCCACACGGTTTCGGCGACATCAAGCAGCGGCGCGGGATTGACGCTACCGATCCGCCAGAGGTGCTGGAAATGCGCGGTCGAGAAATTGTGCGAGGAAATCCAGCGTCGCAACAGGGCCCGGATCGCGTGGGCGGGATAGGTGGGATCGAGGAAAATCAGCGAAATCACGGCGGCCAGGATATCGACGCCAAGGGTCTGATCTTCGGTCGGACCAAGAAACCGGTCGACGCTGCTGTCGACTTCTTCCTCTGTGGCGAGCGATCGAAGTTCGCTGTGCAACGCCAGGCCAATCGCCAACGGCAGAACGGCCTTGTCCATTTCGAATTGTAGGGCTCCCGCCGGGCGAAACCACACGCCAGACGTCACGTCATCGAGGGCCTGCAGGATATCTTTGTCCGGCTGCCCCGTGAAGCCGGCCAGCTTGGTCTTGAGCGCGACGCGGGAGAAGGTGCTGCTGGTGTTCCAGGTGCTCTGAATGTCGCGTCCGAGGTCCGACATGAATTCACGGAACACCGCATCATCCAACATCGGCGTGCTCAAGCGCGCGCTGAGCCGATGCTGAATATAACGCAGCATCAGGTGCTCGGCTGAATGCGCCGTCCAGTCGTGTTCCCGGTCGAACATTTCCGCCGCCACAGCAAACCAGCTCGGCCATTTGATCAGGCCCAGGACATGCGGTGAGAAGGAGGCGCGCTTTTTCCCGTGTCGTGCGAGCAGCGCATCCAGTTCAGAGTCATGGAAATGGCTGAGCTCGACAGTCGCGGGTCGCGGCTCGAGAAACTGGCCCGACCGGAAACCCGACCGCCAATGCGACGGCCGGTCGGTCAGAACGATCCGGATGGTCCCGTTCCAGTCCGTGTCGGCGGCTTCCGCCAAGAGTTGCTGGACAAGCGGCTGGCTGGTGCCCTCATTGGTTCCGTCGAGCATCAGCCAGATGAAGGGCCCCTCCCCGGGATGCGCCAATGCGGCTTGGCGCCAGCGCTGGACACGCTTGGTCCAAAAGGAAGCGGTTCGGCCTGGCGCCGGCACCCATTTGGCGAGCGCGGTGCCGAGCACGTCGGCGAGCGACACGGAGGCGACGTCGCGGGCGGCGAACCAGACGCATAGCCGCGAGGGATCGCGTTCGCTTTCCCGTTGCCACCAGTCGAACAGGAGCCAGGTCTTGCCGGCACCTTCGTCGCCCAGAACAGCGCAAACCGCTGGCGCGTCCGCGTCCATCGACCAGCGTTCGAGCGCGTTGCATTCCTTGTCGCGCGGCGCCCAGATGCAGCCGGGCGCACGAAGATCGACGCTATTCTGCAATCTCGATTTGGAATCCGCGCGGGTTTGCAGCGTTTGACCAATCCGCGCTCGAACGGCGTGGGCCGTGAAAGCCTGCCCGAGATCGGGATGCTGCACATCGCGCAGGAAGGCAGTTTTTCTGGCTTCGAACGCGGGATGATCGGCGATTTTCCGGACTGACTGGGCGAGCTTCGCTCCCAGCACGCGCTCGACCGTGTGGGGCGCGAGCGCCAGCAGAAGCGGAAGGGGCGCAAAGACGTCGTCGCGCGCGCGCCAGTCGAGCACAAGCACGCCCAGCCCTTGCTCCTCGCCGATTTTCTCGAGCGCGCCGACATCGTCGGCGGACACCTCTTTGCTGGCGGCGAGAATCCAGAGCTCGATGGGGCTTCCGGACCGGGTGGCCGCATCGAACAGTTTCTTCTTGAGATCATCAAGCTTCAGGGTGGTGGTTTCCTGATAGCGCTTGGCTTCGATGCCAATAGCGATCCGGCCGCCGGCTCCGCCGGCGGTGATGTCGACGCCCCCTTGCTGGGAGGATTTCTGAACGCGCCCGGAGGTGCCGGTGGCCTCGTTGAAGGCATCGCGGATCAAGCCTTCAAAGCCGTCGGCTCCGCTCGCGTGAAGCCGCACGAGCGCGCGTTGAAGGGAAGAACACAATTTGGTCGCATCGAACGGCACTACCGCACCTGTCGAAGGGGACGAACCAGCGATCTGAGCATCTTGATGCCTTCGCGTCCCGGGCACCTTGATCGCGGCCCCAGTGGTCGGAAGACGCTTGAGAGAGGGCTCGCCAGCGGCGGCGAGCATGCCGCTGCGCCGATAAGGGCCTGATTCTTCGGGCGCGCGCAACATTGGCCGCCGAGGCCTGCGAGCAGCCCGGGCAATCCGCCGACGTTGTGGATTTCGGCCCCATTCGGGTGCGACCTAGACCGAGGACGCAGAGAAACAGAGACTGTAGTGCCAGACCGCCGAACCGTTGTCGGGTCACGTTAGCTCTTCACAGCTACCAAAAGTTGTGAAAGGCTGCCTTTATTGCTGGGTTGGATTCATTTCAGAAATGTCTATTTTGTGCTTGCGATTTGATGTCGCGCTGCGAAACATCGGCGCCGCTGCGCGTCGAAGTGGAGCGCTGGCTGCCCTCTTGCTCGTCGCATCCGCCAGCCCGATGCATGCGCAAACAACCGACGCGCGGGCCGACAACCTGGAAAAAGCCGCCAAGATCATTCTGGAAAACGATAAGGCTTGGACGCCAGTGTTTTCTCCCTCGATCCGCTTGAAGTCGTTCGATGTCGGGTTAAGCGATTTTGTATCAAGGCTTGCCCCGCCTGATTTCAACCCGGGGCGCCCAACCTCAAACGCCTGCGGCATGCAGCGTTTCCAAATGAAGCTGTTCGACAGCGGCGGCGGCGTGGCCAACGAGTTTGCTGTGCTTCTTGATCCGCAAACGGCGGGCAGTCCCGTGAAGCCCGGCTATCTCCTTGTGCGTACCGAAGTGCTCCACGTGGATTCGGATGGAAGCCCGCGCTCGTACCATCCTGAAGATCCGCTCGGACGCAAACCATGCACGCTGACACCATCGCCGAACGGCGTCGGTTATGTTTCCGATCGGGCCTGCGCGATGGACAAGATCGGTAACGCCCGTATCCGCGTCTTCCGCTCGGGAGGCGAACTCAAGAAAGATGAGCTGGCGACGGCCTGGACGGGGCTGTGGCCACGCATCCGCGACAAGGTGACCCCTGCGATCGATCGGCAAGACATGCCGCCAGACCTTGCCACATCCTACTATGGCTACGAGGACCGGGCGAACGATTTGATGGCGTTCCTGAAGCGCGGCATCATTCCCGAGACGAATGACAAGCTTCCGTGCGTTCGAAAGTCAGCATCGCGCTTCAAAGGCTATTTTGTCGCGGCGACCGCGCTGACCCACAAAGAGGATGTGCCGGGAGCCGACATCGATGATGCCGGTGCCATCGCCGAAAAGGAGTGCAGTCCGCTGCGCTTCCTGGACGCGGCGGTCACGCCGTTCTTCGTTTTGCCCGGGCGTCCGTTTGGCGCGGTCGGTCAGGGAGATATCGCCATTCTTTATGCCGTCGTGAATGGCCAGGAGCGGGTCGTGCATGCCGTCATCGGCGACTCCGGCCCGACAGAAAGCTTCGGAGAGGCGTCCGTGGCCCTGCTTCAGCTCCTGAAGCGCGGCAGCATCCTTCCAGTCCGGAACAACGCTGAGTTGAAAACTTGGGACATCGACGGCTCGCTGACCGTGACCGTCCTGCTCCTCGGCAACACACGGTCGGCGGTCGGGCCGCGTTTCACGCGCGATGCCATCGACGTGGCGGGGCGTCAGGCGCTTGAGGTCTGGAACAACCATCAAGCCGACCTGCTGGCGCGTCTTCGGGCGTGCTCCACGCAGGCGCCCGTTAACAAGCACAGTTGAATATCTGGGGAGATTGCTGAATGGCCAGCCGGTATCTGCATGGCGCAGTTGGAATCGCTATGGCGCTTCTCGCATCTCCCGCGGCGGCCGACATGGCTCCAACCGAGCCCGCGGAGGTCGACTGGAAGGTGGCGATTGCAGCCTACAAGAGCCAGGCCGGAGACAATCTTGAGGGCTTGCGCGGTATACGAGCCATTCGAGACCACATCGCGCAGCGCCATCCGATCGAGGGACTTGAGGCGGATACGCAGCAAGACCTCGCCACGATCAACGCGCTCATTGCTCCGATCCGGCCGAACATTGCATTCGCAGGATCGCCGGTGCTTCTGCCATTCGACGTCAAGCGGCTGTCGGATGATTTCCTCCGGAGCGGCTCGCCACGGGGAGCCGAAAACACCGCGGTCTATTTCGGCAGATTCAAATCGCTGGCCTTTCATCCGGGACCGTACGGCTATCGCGCCTACCTCGGGCTGAAAAAGAGCTCGACCGTCATGATCTCGGGCTCGAGCATCTTCTATAAGCTACCCGGCAATCCGACGCTGCCTGCGCTCAAATCCTGCGTCGGCCTGGTCGCCGAAGCCAAGAAAGCGGCCTCGGATTCCAATGCTAGAAATGCATTCTTTTCCGATCTTGCGAAGTATGAGCGCAATATCGGCGAAGTTCAGGCCCAGAACTTCAGCGAGATCGAAGCCGCGATCCCCTGCATGTTCGCCGGCGCCTTGGTCGAGGTAAACATCCTTTGCGACGAGGTCGGTGATCCCGACTGCAAGGTCAAGGATCTGGCGCAGGAGATCATCGCAAGCCTGACCTTCGTCGGCGGCGCGCCGCGCAGCCGGCAAGCCGCGAACACGAATGATCCGATCCAGCGGCTTGGCAAGGAGGTGAAGGATCTCACAGCCGCCGCCAAGGGCAGCAACAAGAAAACTCCAGCCTACGGCGAACCCGGAGATATCATCCCGTTTTCGGGTGTGCATGGCAAAGGCGGGTCGAAGGATCCCAACGTCTATGGGCCGATCCTTTTCCCGACGGATCTGTCGGCGGCCGCTCAAACCGTCGTTTACCGAAGCGACGAGGAATGTCAGACGGGCGAGGTCAACGGGACGACCGATTGCAAGACGCAGACCGGGCTGACGATCGTCAAATCCAAGCCTGGAGAGTGGCGAGATAACTTTTGCGAGAAGCGGTCGGGCGGCAGTCTTCTGACATGTCCCGAAGGCATCGGTCACGCAGGCCAGGATATTTGGGGGAAGGGATGGAACGAGTCCACACTCAAGTATCCGCTGCACGCGGTGGCCGACGGCATCGCGTTCCGCAGATTTCCGACCCAGCCGGCGGTCACACTGTCAGACGTGAATGCGTCAAATATCGACTACATCTATCGGCACATGCGACCGAGTGAGCTGAACAGGACGGTCGCAGCCGCCGTCCCGCAAAAGGTCAAGCGCGGCTGCACGCTGGCACCGGTGGACCGGCTGCAGTCGGTTGCGAAGAACGGTCCTCTCGTTGACGGGAATACGCGGTTCGATGCGACCGCACGGCATTTGCACTTTGAAATCCGTGTCCCGACGCGCGCGGGCTACCAGAATGTATCGCCGTATCAGACGGTAATGCACGCGCATCGTGTCAACGTCACGGGCGTGGATACATCAGCGGCAGTGGTCGGCCCCTGTCCGCGATCCTAGCGCCTTCAACACTGAGACGATCAATCTATTGGTCGCTGGATTGCTCACCGTAATTTCTGCTGGACGGCGTAGATGACGACATCTGCCCTGCGTACATCGTTTCCCGCTGCGATCGACATTCTCTTCACCATCTCCGGCCCTTATCGCGCGATCCGCCGCGCGGAAATGGACGCGCACAAAGCTTTGGTGGATTGCGCACTCGGCGGGGAATATTTCGACGCATCGCCCGAGCGGGCTCTCGAAGCAACCCTATCGGCACTGGCTCGTCACGGCATCAAGACGCCTTGACCCTTCCTTTCGGGACAACATTCTTCCTCCCGTACAGACCACGCCAAGCGCCGGAGCCGGTTATCGATATAGGACGTGATGAATGGCAAAGACTTGTATTATCTGCGGCAATCGAGCCGGTTCGGCCGAACACGTCTTCCCGGCCGTGCTCGGCGGCAGGCGCACCAATCGGGGCATTTATTGCGGTCCGCATAACGAGGGGTTCTCTCCGCTGGCAAAAGCGATCGGCGGCCAGCTCAAGACGATTAATGCATTGCTGGCCGTTCGCCCTGATCATGCGGACAAGGCCGAACCTTTTCGCTGCACGTCGCCCACGGGCGAACAACTGGTTGTCTTTGACGGCAAAGTCGAGCGCGCAACGCCAACAGCCGCCAACAAGGATCAACGCCCCCAGCTTCGGCTCGTTCTTGGCGGAGACGACGGGCTCAAGGCGATCGCCTACGTCGCCTTGACCTTCTTTGCCGCGCATTTTCAAGACCACGCGCGCAAACCCGGCATGCAGCCGATCAAGGACTTCCTCCTTGGAGCCGGCGCCAATGAGTTTGTTTGGTGGGAGAGTGAGGCCTTACTGGAGGGTTTGCCTCAGAATCCTTTTGCATTTGGTCATACCATCGTGCTCGCAACGTCTGCTGCGACCGGCGAAGCGACCGCTTTCGTATCTTTGTTCGGGAGCCTAAACTTTGGAATTGCGATCGCCACGGTTGACGGGCTGTCCGACGAGACCGTGGTGGTTTTCATTGACCCACAGGCCGACCATCCGCCGCACGATATCCAAGTGGCGAGGCACAACACGATATTGATCGAGGTAGAGCGACCCGAGCCATTGCACGCCCATCTTGCCAGGACCGTCTCCGAGGGTACGGGAGAAAAGACCTTGCAACGGCTTGTGGAACGGATCGAGGAATGGAAATTCGGGAAGGAAATGGCTGCCGACCTCGACCGGTTGAATGGGATCCGTAGCTTGCCAGCGACGGCGCAAAAGGCGGCTGTTGAGAAGATCGTCCAGGAGCACGCGCGTCGCATCTACCGCCTTATGCGACATATCGCCGATGACTTTGAAGCGGCCAAGAAGGGCGGGCAAGGCCCCGAGCGCATCATTATCCCCATCTTGAAGGCGATGGTCGCTCTGAACGCGCCGCCCGGCCCGACTTTCAGCGTAGACGGTGAACGGGTCATGATCGCGTCGCTGGATGCGTTCACGAAGGATCTTGCCGCAAAGCTCGCCGTGGGCGACGTCGATATGGACTACCTGTGGGGCCTGTTCAGCGGCGGTCATGGCGCCGGCATCGTGGGTCACATCATGTTTGCCGCCGCGGCAAAATCGTTACCGGAGTGAGTGCAATCGCAACGTATCCGGCAAGAGGTGTCTCTTCCGCGGTACGCCAGACATGGGCGGCATGATCGCGCTGCGTCGGAGCCACGCCACAGTTTCCGATGCAACCAATCTCAAGCGGATCGCGAAAACAACAAACCGATGCTTGCGGGCACTCTGTATTTGTGCCAACCTCTAGTTGACTTCTTACATATTGCTTCCAATATTTTTAAGCCGCGGGGCTTAACGATGATTTTGATGGGCCGGCATTTTCTGTCGAGAGCGCTCGTTGCTTTGACATTCGGCGCGCTTCTCATCTATGCATCCGAGGCTGAAGCGCAAGCAGCGCTTCCGGCAGGGGTGAGCAAAGAAGAAGCCTTTGGTACCATCCTTCGCGCCTCGAAGTGGGAGCGTCTGAACGTTCAAGTTTGCTGGGAAAATCCAGCAAGTGACGACGCGCCCTATCGTTCGATTGTGCGGTCGGCTGCGGAAGACACCTGGCAACGCAATTCAAAAATCAAGTTCGAGGGCTGGGGAAAATGCGCGCAGGATACCCCAGGCATCCATATTCGCATTTCGGATGAAGGCCCTCATACCAAAGCGCTCGGCCGTTTTCTCGACAAGCGGCCTGATGGCATGGTCCTTAATTTCACATTCGCGTCCTGGAGCCAGAGTTGTCAGAAGACGCGCGATTTCTGTGTTTACGCCGTCGCGGCCCATGAGTTTGGACATGCGTTGGGGTTCGCCCATGAGCAGAATCGTGAGGACGCGCCGAGCGAGTGTCGAAAAGACGCTCAAGGCACGACGGGCGACTACAACGTTACGAAATACGACCCACAATCCATCATGAACTATTGTAACCCGATATGGAACGGCGACGGAAAATTGAGCACGCTCGATATCGAAGCGCTGCAAACCATTTATGGACCGCCCGGCTAGCGCTTTTCATCGCGCTGTGGGCTCCCGTCAGCGCCGTTGCTGACGACGCCGCTGTTAGGGTGGCCGGGAGATACGACGCGCGCGTCGGCCACGTGGAGACGATAGGGACGCTCTTCAATGACACTCAAGACGTAGGAGGCGGCTCCGGCCTTCTGATCGGTGATACCTTCGTCATCACCAACAACCACGTTATCCCGGCCGAGAACAACTACAAGCGCCTTGATATTCTTGTTCGGCTCAAGTCGCGTCTGAACAATCCAAAAACGGCCACCCTTGTCGCGCGCGACCCCGGCCGCGACCTTGCGCTGCTGCAATTGAACGCACCTGCTGCGGACGCCGGTGGCGACCGCTGTCCGATGCCGATCCTGGTGAAGCCGGTGCAAGCCCCGATGGGGACAACGGTCTATGTGCTGGGCTTCCCGCTGAACCAGGACCTCAGTTTGTCGGGAGGCTTGATCAGCAACCACGGCAGCCCGCCGACGGAACTCCGCTGGCAGACGGACACCGTCATGAATCCCGGCAACAGCGGCGGTCCGGTGTTCGAAAGTCACGGCTTTCTTCTGGGGATTGCGGCCGGCGGAATCGTCAAGTGGACATACGGGGGCGAAACCCATGACGTTGATGGCGTCAATTTCTTCATCCCCGCCGCGGAACTGATCGCCAGCCCCTTGTTTACGCATATCGCCGGCGTGCCAGCGGACAAGAGATGCTGGCGCGTACTCCTGGACGATCTTATCGCGGATGCAAGCATTGCCATCGCGATCGATGATGGGCCTTCGAAAGCACGCTCGGGTCCGGATAAACTCGACAGGGATTACACGGTGTCCGAGACAAAAGACGATCATCCGGTCGTCTTTGCATCGCATTCCCGAAACTATCAATCGCGCTTCCAGGCCGAGCCTGGCTATAAAATTGTTGCGTGCACGCCAAGGCCCCAGAGCGCCAACCACGCGCACGATATCACGTGCAACATCGATAGTGGCGGAGGCTCAGCTGTCTTTGCCTACCGGCTGGAAAGCGGACCTTCGGTCGATCAGTGGCGGGGATGGTGGACCGGGTTCGTCACTTTGCGGCAGGAGCGAAAGCCGGCGGCCGGCCAACAATAGAGATGCAACGCGGCCGACGTCGGTGGATCACGGACCGGGCTGACGCCGGCAAATTGTCTTCAAGGGCGTTATGATGAAGGACTAACCATCCTAAGGGGGGCGTGACGTGTCATCAGGAATGCGACGAGCGGTGCTTACGCTTGCATGCGGGCTGGGCGGGTGCGCCGTCATGCCTGATATAGCCCCCGATTGGGCGCTGCCTATGCGAGAGATCATGCTGCATTCCGCGTGCGAGCTTCAGGATGCGCTCGGTGCGCTCGATCACGAGGTGCCGCCTGAGTTGTTCAACGCGCGAAACTGGAAAATCGCAATCACGCTGAATCCAAAATCGGAAGCGGACATTGTTCCTGGCGCGGGCCTGACGCGGAGGGGCCCCGCCAACACGGCCACACGCTTTTCCAACTGGGTTGTCGGTGGCAGCAACGGCGTGACCCTCGATATGAGAGGCAACCGTGCCGGGAGCGTGGACTTCAATTTCGATTCCGAAAAGCTCATCCTCGATCGCAGGTTACCTTGTGAGCGGGAAACCATTTCCTATCATGCGCTCACCAAGAATCTGGCCGTCAAGGACTGGCTCTACCGTTCCGTCCAGGCCACTGCCCTGGCGGGCTCGACCATCGATAATCCAAAGTTCGCAGCCCAGGTGGTGGTCAAGTTCAACGGCAGCGCCAGCTACACCTACACATTCCCGGTAGGCACCGACCTTCTGACGCTGGGCGGCTATTACCAGCTCGATGAAACCTTGAGCATCGTCTTCACGAAGAAGCCGGCCGTCGTGGCGAAGTATGACCTGGTGACGCTGCCGGCAGGCGGAGCGGGCTTCAATCGAAACCAGGCGCGTCCTGTCTCATCGACAATTTCGATACTTGAAGATCAACAGCTCTCTCTTCAGCAGATCAGGCAGCAGTTGCAGAATATCAGGCCGGTTGGCCAATAAGGGGACTCGTCATGGACGCCGGAGATACTTTGCAGACGACGCTTTTGATCCTGTACTTCGTTGGGCAGCCGCCAGCAGATCCCAAGGGTATTCCCAAAGCCGAGCTCGAAACCAAGATTAATTGGACGCTGCAAAGCACCAGTCAGATCGAAACACGCAGCCCGGAAGCGTGCCGCGCGATTGGCAACCAGCTGATCGAGAGAATGGACAAGGTGAATACAATGACCGTGCGCGCGTATTGTCTTTGCGCGGATGGATCGGGCGCGATCTGCAAGGGCACGGAGGAAATGTCCAAATCGCGCGATCAGAGTGATGCAAAGGTCCAGAGAGATACGCAGGCGCGAAAGGACGAGAAAGGAACCGTTGAAGTGCTCGGTCGACCGGGAGCGCAGCGACGGGGCCTGCCCAGGAACTGACGGCGGTCTGCTTTCCTGCGCGGATGACCGCAATGATGCGAACGCGTTGTGGCAGCGCGCCGCAAGCTGGATAGTCTGATCGAGCGCTCCTACGCCGCCACGTTGTCCTGGGCGCTCTTGGCGTCCAGGACAAGCGCCCGGGCTTTCTCTTGCATGGCAGCGTGCCTGACGCCCCACGGATCCGTTGCGCAACTGGTCTAACACGTAGCCGAGGGGACGCGCTCGCGCTCGACCACCTCCCGCGCGTCGGTCGAGCCGACGCGCACCGTGGCGTAGGGACGTGGCCGCCACCTTACAGAGCTGTTCGGCAGACGTCAGAAAGTAAACCTCATGCCAGCGGTGGGACTAAATTCAGACGTGTTGAGATGCGAGAACGCGAAGCCCCCGCTGACCTTCGAGTACGCGATTCCGGCGTACAACTTCAGATTCTTCGTCCAATCATAGTCGACCCGGGCCGACAAAACCTGTTCCGATCCGGCGCAATTTATGAAGGCACTGCTGTTACAGGCCTTGCTTGAGAAAATCGGCGCCACGATGCCTGGAATACTGTTGACGCCTAGTCCGTAGCTATTTTGATCATAACGATAGTAGGCGACCGCGGCCGACCACTGCGAATCGTATTTATATTTTCCGGCGATGAAGCTGGCGTATACGATGCGATTACCCCCGGTGAACGCATAGTTTACGATGCCTGCCGCGCTCGATCTCAGGGTTGATTACCTGGGCGCCCCATCCGTACTCGACGAAGAACGATGACGGGGAATGCGCGTAGAAGGACGTCATGTGATCATTGGTGTGCCGGCCGAGCGAATAGGCGATGCGGCCGTCCTCGAGCTGCGCGAGATCATAACCCTGCCCAACATCATCGAGGCTCTGCATCTCGACCATGAAATGGTGGAAGCTGCGTTTGCCGGATCCGACCATCGCGAAGCTGTGATGGCGGCCGACGAGGACACAGTCAAACTCTACGTGCCCCAACTCGACATCGGCAATCAGGGCCTTGAGGCCGTCGCGCCAGTGAATGGCAAGGCCACTGAGACCTTCGTCGGCATAGGTGCGAACGATGGTAATGTTGCGATCTCTGGCGTAGGCCGCGATCACCTCAGCCTGGTTTGCCGACGAGTAGCGCTGACTGTCTCGGGACATGCGGACATACTGTGCCGCTCGGGTCGGCGGCATGGAACGACCGGACGCAATCGGTATCTCGTAGAACACCACCGCACCTCGCCACAGGTCGGTCAGGTCAGCCCGAACTCAAGATAGGCCACAAAACCAATCGAGCCGTTTACGCGACCGCGGCGAGTTGAAGCTTAGATGACTCAAAATGCGACGGCCCTGACCACGCGCGGGCTGTGCGCAAGTGGGCCACCTCACATTTCGCCTCCTGCAATCTGTGGTACAGATTGGCCTTTGGCGCACTTTGGGGGAACGGTGTGCGATGCCGAAGAATATTGTGATCTTTTCCGACGGCACAGGCCAAGCCGGCGGAATCAATTTCGACGAAGCGCGGACGAACGTTTACAAGCTCTACCGAGCCTGCCGCATCGGCCCGGACACGAAGGTCGAACCATCCGAACAGGTCGCCTTCTACGATGCCGGTCTCGGTTCGGCCTCGGATGGCGGTCACTTCAAGATCGGCTGGATGCGCTGGCTCTACAACCTCGCCAGCATGGCGACGGGCCTCGGGATCACGCGGAACATCGTCGATTGCTACGCCGCGATCATTGCCCTTTATGAGGTAGGCGACAGCATCTTTCTGATCGGTTTCAGCCGCGGGGCTTATACTGTGCGATCGGTTGCCGGCGTCATGACCTATTGCGGCGTCCCGCGTCATATGCCCGATGGCTCGCCCCTGCGCCGCGATCCAAAGAGTATCCACAAGCTGGCCGAGCATGCCGTCAAGGATGTCTATCAATTCTGCCCGTCCTACTCGCGCAAGACTCTTGGATATCGGCAGTTCCTGTTGGAGACCCGAGACGCGATCGCCGCACAATTCAGACAGCAGTACGGTAGCACAACCACCATCAACGGCGCCGAGCGGGCGAACGTCTTTCCATACTTCATCGGCGTGTTCGATACGGTCGCCGCCCTCGGCCACAAATATCTCGGCACGGCGCTCGTGACCTCCAGCGTTGCGCTGCTGATCGGGGTGTACTGGCTCGGTGGCTTCCTTCAGCCGGTCTTTCCATGGGCGGGATGGGGAACTTGGATTCTGAGTTACCCCGGCGTCGCCGCAGCCCTGATCGTTTTTCTCATGAACTATCTGAAGATCGCGCCATCCTTGCCCGGCTACGGGTTCTTGAAGCGCCTCCGGACCGTGCATTTCGCACCGCCGAAGCACAAGTTCTACGACACGACGCTGAATCCAAATGTCGGCTATGCCAAGCATGCGATCTCGATCGACGAGAACCGCGCGGACTTCAAGCGCGTCGGCTGGTCGCCCACGGCCGAGAAGCAGGACGTACGCGACGCGCATGGCAACCTCTATTTCGAACAGGTTTGGTTTCCGGGGGTGCATGCTGATGTCGGCGGCGGTTACCTGGAAAATGAGGCCCGCTTGTCGGATGCGGCGTTGAACTGGCTGCTCGCCGGAGCCTCACTCGTCCCGAACGGCCTGAAACACGACGGCAGTGTCCTAAGGCTGTCACCTGATCACGCCGGCCACCAACACAATGAGCAGGCGGGTAGTTTCCTAAAGGCCGGGGTTCGCGATCTTCCCATTGATCCGAAGACTGGGGAGTCGAGATCACCGATGCACAAATCGGTCTATCGGCGCTTCGCGGCAGGATCGGTTCTCCTCTACGACCGCATGGCAGCTTATCGGCCGGACAACATGAGAGTTCACGTCGACTTCAAGCACTATTTCGATGGCAGCGCGGCGGAGCTGCCCCAATGCGGCGCCGACGACATAGAACAGAAGTGGGAAAATGCCCGCCATGTCGGGCGGCTCTGACCCAGATAGAACCTTGAAAAGCGGTTCTGTCTGGCGGCCTTCGAGGCAGCTTCGCCTCCGCCTAAGCGAGCAAGGTAGATCACAATGCCGAGAGTGGATCCGCCGATCGGCCGCCAAAATCACCGTTTGAAAAACCGTTTTACTTCGGCTCTCTCAACCGGTTTCTCTCGCTAAGATCTTGATTTATATGGTGGGCGCACCAGGGCTCGAACCTGGGACCCGCTGATTAAGAGTCCGCTCAGGACTGTTGCCGATTCACCCTATGTGCGCATCAGTAACAACCTTGTCCGGCGCCGCTACCACGCAGGTAGTGCGAACATCACGTTATCGATTAGACGCGTCGAGCCGATGTAAGCTGCGGCGCACAAGGCCGCTGGCCGAAGTAGCGGACTTTCAGCTGGCCCGAGCGTATCGGCGTCGACAAGCTCGAGATATTGCAGCCGGTCAACAGCCTCCAAATACTGCTTGGCGATCGCGAGCAGTTCCTTCGCGTTGCGCTCTCCGGCCTGAAATTCAGCCATCGCGGCGAAGAGGCCGCGACTGATAGCAAGGGCGCGCCCACGTTCTTCCTCGCTGAGGTACCGGTTGCGACTGCTCATCGCAAGGCCGTCGCTTTCGCGAATTGTAGGGATCGTGACGATCTCGATCGGAAGATTGAGATCAATCACCATCCGGCGCACGACCGCACATTGCTGAAAATCCTTCTGTCCGAAAAAGGCGACGTCCGGCTGCACCATGTTGAACAGCTTGGACACCACAGTCGCTACACCACGAAAATGACCTGGCCTGAAGGCGCCGCATAGAGGCTTCGCAATCTCGTCAGGCTCGACGAAGGTGTGGAATCCCGGCGGATATACCTCCTGCGCGTCGGGCGCGAAGAGGATCGCGACACCGGCATCGTAACATAGCTTCTCATCGCGCGGAAAGTCGCGCGGGTAGACACTGAGGTCTTCGTTCGGGCCGAACTGGGTAGGATTGACGAAGATGCTAACGATGGTGATGTCGCATTGCATCTGGCTTGCCTTGACAAGCGCCAAATGGCCATCGTGCAGATAACCCATTGTTGGCACGAAGCCGACGCTTTTGCCGCCAGAGCGGGCCTCACTGATCGCACGGCGAAGCTCGGCGACCTTTGTGATTGTTTGCATGGTTGCGTCAGGCCTTCACGTTGGGCGGAGTCCAACTTGCGATTGGATCGGCAAGAGCTTCGGGAAGACGGTAGGACTCCTGTGATCCGGGGAATGCTCCGCTACGCACATCGGCAGCCCAGCGTGAGAGCGCGCCCTGCAATAAGTCGAACCCATCCGCATAGGCACGAACAAATTTGGGACGATGCGCCCGGGTCAGGCCCAGCACATCGTGGAATACTAGCACCTGGCCCGAACAGCCAGAACCTGCGCCGATACCAATAGTCGGTATGTCGAGAGACTCTGTCGCTCGCGCAGCCAGCTCGGCAGGAATACCTTCTAGGACCAAGGCGAAGCATCCGGCTTCCTGCAAACGGTAAGCATCGTCGAGCAGACGTACAGCGTCATCGGCGCTCCGTCCCTGCACCTTGAAGCCACCCATGACATTGACGCTCTGCGGCGTAAGGCCCAGATGGCCCATCACAGGAATTTCGCAATCGACCAGGGCGCGCACTATTTCGATGCGTTTGGCGCCGCCCTCGAGTTTGACCGCAGCTGCGCCACGTTGCAGGAATCCGCCGGCATTGCGAATCGTTTCCTCGACACCAAGATGAAAGCTGAGAAATGGCATGTCGGCGACGAGCAAAGCACGTGGCTTGGTGCGGGCAACCGCTTCCAGGTGATGGTTCATCATCGCCACGCTGACCGGCAACGTGTTGTCGAACCCAAGGCAAACGTTGCCGACACTGTCGCCGACCAGGATGATATCGACGACAGAATCCGCGATGCGCGCCGTTACTGCATCATAAGCGGTGGTCATGACGAGACTGCGATCCTCCCGCTTCCACCGCTGCAGCATTGGAATGGTCACACACTCGTTCGGCGACTCGGAAACGTGGCTCACTTTGGATCCCCGATCAGTTGACGACCTCAGTTCGATTCTGCGGCGCGAAGCGGTATGGCCTTGATATCGCCTGACTCGCCCATGATCTCGAAGCGATAACGCCCCGAAGGCTCTGGAGTGACCACATATGTCAGGCGATCGGCAATCTGGTTGTCGCGATCAAAAGTGAGAATCTTCGGCCTCAGCTGAACCATTCGCGTCTCGTCCAGGTAAGTTGAACTACAGACGATGATCTGATCGCCGGCTTGGCAGGTGCGCGCGGCAGCCCCGTTCAGGATGCAGCAGCGCGAGCCGCGTGGTCCAAAGATCACATAGGTCCATATCCGTGCCCCGGAATTCTTGTTCCAAATCTCCACGAATTCCATCGGCAGAATGCCAGCTTCGTGGCAGTGCTCCGGATCAAGCGTGATGGAACCGTGATAGTGAAGATTGGCTTCCGTAACATGGATGCCATGCAGCTTGGCAGCGAGCACTTTTCTCATTTGAGAACACCGTTCAGCTTGCAGGCATCGGCGGGAAACAGTGCTTCCTAAAGAGCACGAGAAAAACACTGTCAACAATCGGAAGAAGAAAGAAATTTCCATCTCGAAAACGACCTGTTGGCGCATCGAAACCTCTAATGATCGCGCCATCATCAAATTGGAATCCCCGAGCCACAATATGTCGTCATATGGCAGGGCTTGTTTCGCTCGCCTCGCCGGCATTTCAAGCGCTGCACTAGGAGCAGTGTCGTCGTGGAGTTGAATCTGAGGCCATCGGCGCTGGGCGCAAAGTGACTCGAACCTAGTACAAGCTGACCAGGGTCCCTAGGTCGTCCGATTTGCGCTCCAGAGTCGCCGATTGCCGCACTGCCAAAGGCACCAAGCTGCCCGAAGAACAGATTTCCCGGTACACGCTGAAAGGAACGGCCGAGGCAGAGGTCTCGTGAAGCTGTGAGTACCGGCCAACAGATGCGCAAGCGTAACAGCGACAAGCTCGCCCGCGTTAAAGCACGCCCCGATCCCTCCCAATGGGGAGAGGACGAGATAATGACCCTTATCGAGGCTGTCGCTGTATTTTTTCCGCAAGGTCCATTGACATTATCATCATTGCGAAGGGCAGCAGCGGCTGGGACTCTTGAAATCGCCAAAGTAGCAGGCAAAGATTTGACCACCCCTCGTGCCATCCGCAAACTGGTCAAGCCGACATGCCGGGCCGCAAAGCCAAGCCGCCACGACTCTGGTTCCGAGAGGACGATGAGACCTGGATCATCCTCGACCGCGGCCGGCAGATCCGCACAGGCTGCAGCCGCGACGACATTGATGGCGCTGCGAAGGCACTCGAAACCTACATCGGCGGGCGGCATACTAGTACAATCGGTGCCACCGACCCGGGCGCCCTCGCCATAGCTGATGTTCTCACTGCTTACGAGATTTCAAAGCGCCCCAAGGATAAGAGCGACCAACGCGCATGGGCACAACACGATCTGCTGCTCATTCGCTTGCTCGACCTCAACAACTTCTTCGGCGACAAGACGGTCAGCGAGCTCAAAGCCCAACTCTGCCGCGATTTCGTAGACTGGTCTTCGGGCACGCCGAACGAGAACAACAGAAAGGCCGGCATCAAGCCCCGCAACAACTCGGTCTCGGATCAGACCGCGCGACGCCGACTTGAGGATTTGCGGGCTGCGGTCAACGCCTATCACGCAGAACACACCCTTAGCGTCGTCCCGAAGATCACTCTGCCTCCAAAGGCAGAGGGGCGTCACCGATGGCTAACACGCAATGAAGCCGCTCGCTTGCTTGGAGCAGCGATTGGTTATGTGTGGGACAATGAGCGAGAGACCTGGAAACGAGGTGAAGATGGCAAGCTCTTGAGACGTGAGCGGTGGATCATCCGCCGTCGCTATCTGGCGGCGCGTTTCACGTTGGTCGGTATTTACAGCGCGCGCCGCGAAGAGACTGTCCGCCGCACACAGTGGTTACCGACAACGACTCATCCTTGGATGAATCTGGACGCAATGGTGTATCAAGGTAAAGGAGCCTTGGAGCGGTCGACGAAGAAGCGACGCCCGCCTGCGAAGATCGCCAGCCGGCTGCGCCCTCACCTAGTCCGCTGGCGCAAGATCGATGAGAAGCGTTCCTCCGAACTCAGAGCGGCGGGCATCATGAAGAACGGCGAGCAGATACGGTTCGTCGTCAACCGCATCCATGATGGCCAGCCGCTTGCCGGCAAGATCAGGTCGGCTTGGGAAGGAATCCTGGAGGATGCGGGACTGGGCGATGATGTGGTTCGCCACTCGCTGCGCCACACCGCCGCGACCTGGCTCATGCAAGCCGGCGTCGATATGTGGGAAGCCGCCGGCTGGCTTGGGATGACCGTGGAGCAGCTGGAGGCCAACTATGGCCATCACCATCCAGATTTCCAGGAAGAGGCGGCGGAGGCGTTTGGAGGAAGGCGCTGAGGTTGCCTCCATTCGGCGGGCCATTCGCCCCGGAGGTCGCTCCGAATCAGCTCGAAGGTCCGGAGGGAGGACCATGGTGGATGATCATGTCCTGGTGACATCGCGCCAAGGGCCGCTTTCCCTCGCGTTCCCCGATCGTCATAGAGGCGCAAGATCGTCGCGAACTTGCTGGTCCTCGCCGTCCCAGGCGTGGGCCCTCAGGTCGGCGGGCATGGCTGCCGCCCCTCAAATCATTGCGCATTTCATTGCGCCCGAAAAACATCGAAACTATAAGTACTTGAAATAATGGTCGGAGTGGCAGGATTCGAACCTGCGACCCCTGCGTCCCGAACGCAGTGCTCTACCGGGCTGAGCCACACTCCGACAAGAGGCCGGCTTATAGCGTCGGGTGTGGCGCACCGCAAGCGGCCGAGCCGAGGAATTTTATCCCTGTGAAAACGGGTCTTGAAACGCTGATTTTACCGGCCGGCGAGGCCGGCGCGGAAGCTGCCGCCCGGATACTGGCCCGCGGCGGGCTGGTCGCGTTCCCGACCGAGACGGTCTACGGGCTCGGGGCGGACGCTGGAAATGCCGGCGCGATCGCCCATCTTTACGCCGCCAAGGGGCGGCCGGCCTTCAATCCGCTGATTGCGCATGTCGCCGACCTCGCGGCCGCGCGGAGGATCGGGCGATTCGACGCCTGCGCCCTAGGCCTTGCGGAGGCGTTCTGGCCGGGGCCGCTGACGCTAGTGGTGCCGAAGACGGAAAACTGCCCGGTGGCCGATCTCGCCACCGCGGGCCTCGACACGGTCGCGATCCGCATTCCGGCCCATCCGGTGGCGCAGGCGATCCTGCGCGCCTTTGGCGGGGCGGTGGTGGCGCCGTCCGCCAACCTTTCCGGCCACGTCTCGCCGACGCTGGCCGCCCATGTCGAAAGCGACCTTGCGGGGCGGATCGACCTGATCGTGGACGGCGGGCCTGTTACGGTCGGCGTCGAATCGACCATTGTCGGCTGCCTCAATGCGCCGATGCTGCTCCGCCCCGGCGGGCTGTCACGCGAGCGGATCGAAGCCGTGCTCGGCGCACCGCTGGCGCGACTGCCCACGGAGGCCGAGAGCAACGACAGCCAGCCGCTGGCGCCGGGCATGATGGCCTCGCATTACGCGCCGCGCGCCAATGTGCGGCTCAATGCACAGGACGTTGCGCCCGGAGAAGCGCTGCTGGCGTTCGGCCCCGCGCGCCTGCCGGGCGTTGATGCCGCCGCCGCTGTCATGAATTTGTCGCCCACCGGTGATCTCGATGAAGCCGCCGCCAATCTGTTCGGCTATCTTCGCGCCCTCGATGCCAGGAGGCCGCGCGCAATCGCCGTGATGGCGATCCCCGAAGACGATTTGGGCGAAGCGATCAACGACCGGCTGCGCCGGGCCGCGGTAGCGAAATAAGAGCAAGCAAGAGACGAGACGATGAACATCAACACATCAGCCACCCCTCCGCTTGCGCCCGAGTTGATCGAACAATTCCGCAAGATCGTCGGCGATCGCCACGCCATCACCGATGCGGCCGACATCGAGGCGTACGTCACCGAGGAGCGCAATTTGTTTCACGGCCGCTCGCCGCTGGTGCTGCGCCCGGGCTCGACCGCGGAGGTCTCCGCGATCTGCAAGCTGGCTTCCGAGCACAAAATTGCGCTGGTGCCGCAGGGCGGCAACACCGGCCTCGTCGGCGGACAGACGCCACACAATGGCGAGGTGGTGGTGTCGCTGCGGCGGCTGGACAAGATCCGCGAGGTCGACGTCGCCTCCAACACCATGACTTGCGAGGCCGGCGTGGTGCTGCAGATCGCGCAGCAGAAGGCCGCTGAAATGGACCGGCTGTTTCCGCTCTCGCTCGGCGCGGAAGGGAGCTGCACCATCGGCGGCAATCTCTCGACCAATGCCGGCGGCACGGCCGCACTCGCCTATGGCGTCCGCGCGCGAGATGGCGCTGGGGCTCGAGGTGGTGCTGGCCGACGGGCGCGTGCTGGGCGTGCTGTCGAAGCTGAAGAAGGACAACACTGGCTACAATCTGCACAACCTCTTCATCGGCGCCGAAGGCACGCTCGGCATCATCACGGCCGCGACGCTGAAGCTGTTTCCAAAGCCGCGGTCGATCGAGACCGCCTTCGTCGGGCTGAAGTCGCCTGACGCAGCGCTGAAGCTCCTGACGATCGCGCAAAGCGAGGCTGCCAATGCGTTGACGAGCTTCGAGTTGCTCTCGGAGCTGGCGGTCGATTTCTCGATCCGACACGGCATCGACGTGCGCGACCCGCTCGCGCAGAAACATCCCTGGTACGTGCTGATGGAATTGTCCTCTCCGGGCGACGACGCCCGCACGCCGCTGGAAACGATCCTCGGCCGCGCCATGGAGGACGAGATCGTCGACGACGCCGTGATCGCGGCCAATCTCACCCAGCGCGCCGACTTCTGGAAGCTGCGCGACGAGATGTCGTCGGCGCAGAAGCCGGAGGGCGGCTCGATCAAGCACGACATTTCCGTGCCGGTGGCCACTGTTCCCGCCTTCATCACGGAGGCCAATGCCGCCGTGATCAAACTGATCCCCGGCGCGCGGCCGGTGCCGTTCGGCCATCTCGGCGACGGCAATCTGCATTACAATGTCAGCCAGCCGATCGGCGCCAACACCGCGGATTACCTGGCGCGCTGGCACGAGATGAACGCCGTGGTGTTCGCGATCGTGTTG
Organism: Bradyrhizobium sp. LM2.9; assembly: GCF_054056555.1. NCBI lineage: Bacteria > Pseudomonadati > Pseudomonadota > Alphaproteobacteria > Hyphomicrobiales > Nitrobacteraceae > Bradyrhizobium > Bradyrhizobium sp. LM2.9. The sequence continues at coordinate 176,737 of NZ_JBSRYJ010000002.1, read as the reverse complement.
CGCATGGGCGGCTCGATCTCGGCCGAGCACGGCATCGGCGTGCTCAAGCGCGACGAGCTGCCTGACGTGAAGGACAAAACCGCGATCGAGCTGATGCGGTCCATCAAGGCGATGCTCGATCCGCTTGGAATCATGAACCCGGGAAAAGTGCTGTGAGTGCTCTCGAGATCGATGCGATCGCCGATGCCGATGTCGAGCCTGTCGTCGCGCTGTGGCAGCGCTGCGGCCTGACGCGGCCGTGGAACGATCCGCACTCGGACATCGCGCTGGCGCGACGGCGCGACAATTCCACGATCCTGATCGGTCGCGACGGCGGCGCGATCGTCGCGACCGTCATGGTCGGCCATGACGGCCATCGCGGCTGGATCTATTACGTCGCCGTCGACCCCGATGGCCGCAAGCGCGGCCATGGCCGGGTGATCATGGCCGCCGCCGAGGACTGGCTGCGCCAGGCCGGCATTGCAAAGCTCCAGCTCCTGGTCCGGCGCGGGAACGCGCAGGCCAATGCGTTCTATCAGTCGCTGGGTTTTGAAGAATCGACCTCGGTGATGTTCCAGAAGTGGCTCGACGGCCGCGACACGACTCCAAGCAACTGAACAAGCAACTGAGATCGAGCCATGACCATTTCCGACCGCGTCCGCATCAAGGACGTCCGCGTGCTCTCGGACAACTGGACCACCCTCAAGAACACCACGTTGGAGTACCGGCGCGCCAATGGCGAATGGCAGACGCAGCACCGGGAGACCTACGAGCGCGACAACGCCGCCGCCGTGCTGCCGTATAATCTCGCACGGCGCACGGTGATCCTGGTGAAGCAATTCCGCCTGCCGGCCTTCATCCGCGGCTACGACGATTTGCTGATCGAGGCGGCCGCCGGCGTGCTGGACGATGCCTCGCCCGAGGTACGCATCCGCGCCGAGGCCGAGGAGGAAACCGGCTATCGCCTGCACCACGTCGAAAAAGTGTTCGAGGCGTTCATGAGTCCCGGCGCCATCACCGAGAAGCTGCACTTCTTCGTCGCCGAGTACGAGCCGGAGATGCGGGTCAGCGACGGCGGCGGCCTCGAACATGAAGGCGAGGACATCGAGGTGCTGGAGCTCGGTATCGACGAGGCGCTGGCGATGATCGCGGACGGGCGCATCATCGACGCCAAGGCGATCATGCTGTTGCAATACGCGGCGCTGCATCTGTTTCGGTGAGCTTGCTTACCCTTGAGCTCACCTCCAACTATCAATAGTCTGTCGCCAACAAGAACCAGGAGACGCGCCCCATGACCGCTTCGCGCGACGACGAATTCGGCTTTGCGCCCGACTATGACGTCCCCGTCCCCTATATGCAGCGCACGCGGGACTATTACACCGCGATCGGCTACACCACGGCGTATCGCTGGGCCCACTACACCGAGGCGCCGTTCCAGCCGCTGAAGAAGCCGCTGGCGCAATCGCGCGTCACCATCATCACCACGGCCGCGCCGTACGATCCCACCAAGGGCGACCAGGGGCCGGGCGCGGCGTATAACGGCAGCGCAAAGTTCTACCAGGTCTATGACGGCGACACCGCGAAGCCGCACGACCTGCGCATCTCCCATATCGGCTACGACCGCAAGCACACCTCGGCCACCGACAACGGCACCTGGTTTCCGCTGCCGCAACTCTTGAAGGCTTCAGCCGCCGGCCGCATCGGCGAGGTTGCCCCGCGCTTCTTCGGCGCGCCGACCAACCGCAGCCATCGCGTCACGCTCGATACCGACGCGCCGGAAATTCTGGCGCGGGCCGTTGCCGACAAGGTCGATGTCGCCGTGCTGGTGCCGAACTGCCCGGTCTGTCACCAGACCACCGCGCTGGTGGCGCGGCATCTCGAGGCGAACGGCATTCCAACCGTGATCATGGGCTGCGCCAAGGACATCATCGAACACGCCGCCGTGCCGCGCTTCTTGTTCAGCGATTTCCCGCTCGGCAATTCCGCGGGCAAGCCGCACGACATCGCCTCGCAGGCGCAGACGCTCGAACTGGCGCTGAAACTGCTGGAGACTGCGAGCGGCCCGCAGACCACCATGCAGTCGCCGCTGCGCTGGAGCGAGGATGCCTCCTGGAAGCTCGACTACAACAACGTCGCGCAGCTCTCACCTGAAGAGCTGGCGCGCCGCCGTGCCGAATTCGACAAGCAGAAGGAGCTCGCGCGCGGCAACCGCGCCGCCTGACGTCCTCCGACAACCAAAACAAAAGGGAGAGCGACGTGACGCGACCGTTCGAGGGCGTGAAGATCCTGGACTTCACGCAAGTGCTGGCCGGCCCTTATGCGAGCTACCAGCTCGCGCTGCTGGGCGCCGACGTCATCAAGGTCGAGCGGCGCGAGGGCGAGGACATGCGCCGCACGCCGCTGTCGCGAGAATGGGCCGACCGCGGGTTGGCGCCGGCGTTCCAGGCCGTCAACGGCAACAAGCGCAGCCTGACCCTCGATCTGCAAAAGCCCGATGCAATCGCGATCGTGAAGAAGCTCGCGGCAAATGTCGACGTCGTCATGGAAAATTTCCGGCCGGGCGTGATGGACAAGCTCGGCATCGGTTATGCGGCGCTGTCCGCGATCAATCCGAAGCTGATCTACTGCGCGGTATCCGGCTTCGGCCAGACCGGTCCGGATCGGCTGCGCCGCGGCTATGACGGCAAGATGCAGGCGCTGTCGGGCATCATGGCGATCACGGGCCATCCGGAGACCGGCCCGACGCGTGCGGGCTTTGCGGTGTGCGACGTGCTCTCGGGAGCCACGGCCGCCTTTGGCGTGTCGAGCGCGCTGTACCAGCGCGATCGCACCGGCAAGGGCCAGCTCATCGACGTCTCCATGCTGGAGGCGACGATGGCGTTTCTGTCGGGGCAGATCGCGGACTGGTCGGTCGCGGGCCACCGGCAAACACTGTCGGGCAATCAGGCCGTGAGCCGCCGGACCACGGCGAATTTGTTTCGATGTGGCGACGGCCACATCCTGCTCGCCGTCAACAACGAGAAACAATATCGCGCGCTGATGTCTGCGCTCGGCCGCGAGGACACGCTGACCGACCCGCGCTTCGCCGACTGGTTTGCGCGCAACGACAACGAGCCGGCGCTGCGTGCCATCATCGAGGAGGCGCTCGCGGCCAGGCCTGCGCGCGAATGGGAGACGATTTTGGAAGATGCCGGCGCGCCCTGCGCCAGTATCTGGAAGGTCGAGGAGATGATCGACCATCCGCAGATCAAGGCGCGCGGCGCGATCCAGGAGCTGGATACGCCCTACGGCCGCCTGCGCTTCGCCGGCAGCGGGTTCAAGCTCGCCCATGGCGGCGGCAAGCTCGACCGAATGGCGCCGGAACTCGGCGCGGATACGGATGCGGTGCTGGGCGAGCTAGGTTTTGACGCGGCGGCGATTGCGGAGTTGAAGGCGCGGGAGATTGTTTGAGGGCGGCGCCGCCTAAAACAACGACCCCTGCCCGCCATCCTCCGATCCGACCGCCTTCCGCACGACCTTCTTCGACTTCACCGCTTCCGCCTCGATCTCATCCGCGCTGATCGGCAGCAACAGCTGCTCGTCATCATTTGCGACGCGGTTGACTCGAGTAGTGACCGGGTGCCAGGCGAATTCGCCGATGCGCGGGGCGGTCATCAGCGGCAACACGGTGTCGACGTCATCGCTGCGGCTGTCCAGCCAGCGCTCGAAATCGCGCGGGCCGATGGTGACAGGCACGCGGTCATGCAACGTGCCGAGATCCTCGCTCGCCGCCGCCGTGACGATCGCGGCCGTGTCGAGCTCTTCGCCGTTGGGCCCGACCCAAGTCTCGAACAATGCGGCAAAGCCGAGCGGCTCGCCGTCGGCGCGGTGGATGAAGAAGGGCTGCTTGCGGCCGTCGATCGACTTCCATTCGTAATAGCCGTCGGCCGGAATCAGGCCGCGCCGCCGGCGGATCGCGCGCTTGAACGCGGGCTTCTCCAGCACCGTCTCGGAGCGGGCGTTGATCAGCAGCGTAAATCCTTTGAGATCCTTGAGCCAGCCCGGCAACAGGCCCCAGCGCATCAGGCGGAAATGACGCGCGCCGTTCTCGGCCAGCACGACCGGAATCGGTTGTGTCGGGGCCACGTTGAACCGGGGCGGGAAATTCGGCTGCTCGATGTAGCCGAACAGCTGCCGCAAAGCCGCGGGGGCTGAAGTTATGACGAAGCGTCCACACATCCTTGAGCGCCTATATAGGGTCCGTTCAGGTCCTTTTAACCCCGAACGTTAACACTGCGGCAGATGAGCTCAACGGTCTCCCAGCCGGCGCGAATGCATGGACAGACGGGGCCCGAGGCCGCGGCCTGGGCCGAGCGGCTGCGCGTCGCCAACATCAACCCGCGGACCGGGCTTGCCACCGACTATCTCAACCATTTCAATGAAGCCGTGATGCTGCTGGAAATGGTCCCGGACATGCCAGAATGCGCGGAAGATTTCTTGACCTGGTCGCCGCTGTCCTACGCCGAGCATTTCACCGCCTCGAATTTCAAGGCCCGGGATCTGGCGATCGAGGCCTATGACAAGGCCGACCCGAACGTGCGCGCCCAGTTCGACCATCTCACCGACACCATGACCTCGATTCTGTCAGCGGTCGGCTCGGCCATGCGCGAGGTCGAGAAGGACACGACCCGCGTCCGCCTCGCCGAGCAGGCCGCAGTCTGGGTCAGGCCGCTGATCGCGGCCTGCGGCGGCATCATCAATGGCGGCGCGGAAGCCGACGTCGACACCATCATGGCGAACTGAGCCCGAGCAGGTGAAGTCATGGCCGCGGTCGTCCAGCCCACCCATCCCCAGCTCGCGGTCAGTGCCGCGATTTTTCGCGACGGCAAGGTGCTCCTGACCCGCCGCGCGCGCTCGCCCGCAAAGGGGTTCTATTCGCTGCCCGGCGGCCGGGTCGAGTTCGGCGAATCGCTGCACCAGGCGCTGGCACGCGAGGTCGACGAGGAGACGGCGCTCGATATCGACATCATTGGCCTGGCCGGCTGGCGTGAAGTGCTGCCGCCCCCGGGCGGCGCCGGCCATTACCTGATCATGTCCTTTGCCGCCCGCTGGGTGGCGCGGGAGCCTGTTCTCAACGACGAGCTCGACGATTACCGCTGGGTCGCCCCAGAGGCCCTGGCGAGCCTCGGCGACCTCAAGCTGACCGGAGGGCTGGAAGAGGTCATCCAGTCGGCCCACCGGCTGATCGGCCCCTGACCCCGCCTTGCGTCTACCGCCCCGAGGAGGCATACACCCCGCCGATGTCCACGCGATTTCTGGCCATTTTTGCCCTGCTTCTCGCCTGCGCCTCCGCGCCCGCCCGGGCTCAGGATGGGGCAGCGCCGTTTGACGGCGATTTGCAGCGGCTGGCGGAGATCCTCGGCGGGCTGCACTATCTGCGCGGCATCTGCGGGTCCAACGAGGGTAACAAATGGCGCAGCGAGATGCAGGCGCTGATCGATGCCGAAACCCCTGCGGGCGAGCGCCGCACCCGCATGATCGCCGGCTTCAACCGCGGCTATAACGGTTTTCAGCAGACCTACCGCAGCTGCACGCCGGCCGCGACGGTGGCGATCCGCCGCTACATCGAGGAAGGCTCGAAGATCTCGCGCGATCTCACGGCACGCTACGCGAACTGATTTACTGCCAACCGCATCCAGACCGTGAACTCCTCATCCTGAGGAGCGCGGAACGCGCGTCTCGAAGGATGAAAGGCCCTGCTGCTGCAGGGCCTCTATGGTTCGAGACGCGTGCTTCGCACGCTCCTCACCATGAGGGTTGGGCATCGGGGAACCCTGTCATCGTCTTTGTACACAGCCGTTAACCGTTCCTAAAGATGTGGCCTAGCGGGCGTTAACGCGCGTGCTACACCTCTCGCACAGCGCATCGCCGTGGACGCGCCTCCAGCCCTGTCGAGTTTCATGAGCCATCCAGTGTCCTACGCCCCCGCCCGCGCGCCGCTGCCCGATCACGAGCAGAAACAGGCCGCACTGAGCTATCTCAACGAGGCCTGGGCCGAAGCGCGCCATGATGGCGTCGACGGCGACTGCCTGGCGCAGGCGAGCCTGTTCGCGGCCCTGGCCGAACTCGTCGGCACCTATGGCGAGGACGCGGTGGCGAAATTCGTCGAGGGCTTTCCCGGCCGCATCCGCAACGGCGAATTCTCGGTCGACATCTCCAGACAGTAAGCCTTTCTCCAGGCAGTAAGCCTTGCCGAAAATGACCCCGCCGAACGGGCGGGGCCAGTCTACGGATGAATGACTTTACGACGAAGTCTTGGCGAAGACGTCGCGAAGTCTGCCGTGTTTATCGCACGGAAGCGGCCTCCACCGGCCAAGCATTAGTCTCGTCAGGGCCGGGAGTTGTTCCCGCAGCCATCGGGAATGCGCGCCCCAGCCCGTCACGGCTCGATCTTGAGCGTCGCTTTCATGTTGGGATGATAGCGGCAGTAATAATCGACCGTGCCCGCCTTCTTCAAAACGAACGTCCCCGATTTCTTCGCCGGCAGGTTCACGTCGAAATCGCCATTCCCAGCGGTCGCGGTGTGGGCGAAGACGTCCTTGTTGATCCATTCCACGGTGTCGCCGACCTTCGCCGAAGCGTCTTTCGGCGACATTTCGAGATTCTCCATCGTGATTTCTATGGTCGCGGCGTGCGCCGGGACGGCCATCGCCACGAGCACGACCGCTGTCGCGATCGCAGACAATCGTCCCGGCATCATCGCCTCTCCCTATTTCAGTTCGGCCGCGACGTGCTCGGCGTGCTGCTCATGCCCCTGGAAGATTTTCAGGCCGGTCTGCAGCAAGCTCTTCAGCTCGGCATTGTTGGCGGACGGAATGAGCTGCGTCTCCAGCGCGCCGTTGACCGCCTTGTGGTAGGCGACCTCGTTCGCGACATAAGCCTTGTCGAAGGCCGCACCGTCCAGCTTGCCGAGCTCGGCCAGCTTATCGCTCGCCTGCTTCGACAGCGCCTTGCTGGTGTCGTTGTCTTCAGGCGTAACGTTCAGCTTCTTGACTAGCGCCAGCGCCTGCTTGTTGACGGCCTCGTGGTCGCGCAGCATGTCCTCTGCAAATGCCTTCACATCCTTGTTCTTGGCCTTCTTCTGCGCTTGCTTGGCCGCGTTGATGTCGATCACGCCCGCGGTGTAGGCGATGTGAGCGATCTGCGGATCGGTCGGCTTGTCGGCTGCTCTGGCGCCTTGCAGCAGCGCGGGGCTCGACAACAAAATTGCTGCGGCGATCGCCGCACTCCAACGAACAAACATGGTTTGACACTCCTGTGCTGCCGGGCGGATTGCCGGCGCTTTGCTTCACAGGCGTTGGATGGAATTTTCGCGCGAACGTTCCCGAAAAACTTCAGCCGCCGATGCCGAGCCGCTTCAGCACTGACACGGTCAGCCGCTCGCAGCGCCACCCGGCGAACGGGAACGCATCCATCACCAACGGACCGATCTCCTTCTCGACGTTCTCGCGCAGCATGGTACGCGCACGGTGCAGCCGCGTCTTCACGGTCTCGGGCTTGACGCCGAGCAGCTCGGCGGTCTCCTCGATGTTCATGCCTTCCATGACGCGTGCGACGAAGACCATGCGGAAGACGTCCGGCAACTCGTCGATGGCGCGCTCGACGACGCGCTGGATTTCACGTTGGGCCATGGTCCTTTCCGGATCGCCTGCGGGAGAAACGGGAAATTTTATGATCTGCGCCTCGAGCATCGCTTCGGGCATCGAGCCGAGCTCGACATGCGGCCTGGCGCTTCGCGCCCGGCCAAGCGCCTCGTTGATGGCGATGCGCGACAGCCAGGTCGACAGTCCGGACTCGCCGCGGAAGCCGTCGAGATGGGTGAAGGCGCGGACGTAGGTTTCCTGAACCACATCCTCGGCTTCGCTGTCGCTGCGCAAAATCCCGCGCGCCAGCCGATAGAGCCTGCGGTTGTTGGCCTGCATGATCTCACGGAGCGCGGCCTCGTCCCGGCCCCGCGCCCGGTCGACCAGTTCGGCTTCCAATGCCCGGATTTCTGATGTCTTGGCGCCGGCGGACAGGCCGGCTGCGGTCCGTTGCATGGCGGTCACCTGCTCGTTTCGCTTCGTTCCGGACATTGGATGCCGGCTCAAGGGAAAGGTTCCCAACTTTCTGATCCTCTTCTCGGGGTTCCCTTGGGGGAAGGGTTAAGGGATATCCTAGTCCGTCTCGATCGGCAGCCCCGGATCCCTTGCCCACTCGCCCATCGAGGCGTCGGTAGAGCGTCAGCTTGTCGTAGCCGAGTTGCGTCAGCAGCAGCAGGTCGATCGTCGCCGAGATGCCGCCACCGCAATAAAGGATCACATTCTTGTCGCGGGTGACGCCTGCCGCGGCGAATTTGGCCTCAGCATCGGCAAGCGTCGTCAGCGTCTTGTCGGCATTGGCGAGCGTTGCCGCTGATACGTTGACGCTGCCGGGAACGCGACCCGGCCGGCCGTAGCGGCTCGGCTCGAGCCCGCGATGAAATTGCGGACCGAGCGCGTTGACGATAACAGTCGCGGGATCGCCAAGCCGCGCCTTCACGGCGGTCTTGTCGACGAACAAGCCTGCGCGCGGCGTGGCCTTGAAGGTCGTGGGCGGATATCCCTTTGAGGCGCCCATCTCGAGCGGCCGCCCCTCGGCTTTCCATTTGTCGAGCCCGCCATCGAGCACCTGCGCATCGACGCCGAGTGAGCGCAGCATCCACCAGAACCGCGTGGACCACATCATGGTGCCGATGCTGTAGAGCACGATGGTCTTGCTAGCATCGAGGCCGTGGCGGCCGAAGGCGGCCTCCAGCTGGGCTACGCCAGGCATCATGAAGAATTGTTGCGCGGAGGCGTCGGAGAACTCGCCCTGCAGGTCGAGAAAATCGGCGCCCGGGATGTGGCCGGCCTCGAACGTCTTGTCGCCGGGGACGGCGCGATAGGGCACGTCGCTGCCCGGCGGCACCGGCTCGTTGTAGGTCGTGCAGTCGTAGAGGCGGAGATTGGGGTCGCCGAGCTGGGCTGCGAGTTGCTCGGTGGTGATGAGGGGGGTCGGTTGGGGCATTGACTACTCTCCCTATCGAGGGAGTGTAGCTCTCTCCACTTGTCATTGCGAGCGCAGCGAAGCAATCCCGTCTGCCTCCGCGGAAAGACCCTGGATTGCTTCGCTGCGCTCGCAATGACGAATGTGTGGCAACACCGCGGCTACGCCTTCAACGTCTCCAGAAACCGCACCGGCTCGCCCTGCGAGGCCGTCACGAGGTCACCCTGCCACATCACCCGGCGACCGCGGATGAAGGTGCCGACGGGCCAGCCTGTAACGCGCACGCCGTCATAGGGGGTCCAGCCTGCTTTGGAGGCCACCCATTTGTTGGTGATGATCTCGCTGCGCTTGAGATCGACGACGGTGAAGTCGGCGTCATAGCCGGCGGCAATGCGGCCCTTGCAGGCCATGTTGTAGAGGCGCGCGGGGCCGGCGCTGGTGAGATCGACGAACCTTGCCAGCGACAGGCGGCCGGCATTGACGTGATCAAGCATGAGCGGCACCAGCGTCTGCACGCCGGTCATGCCGGAGGGCGAGGCCGGATAGGTCTTCTGCTTCTCTTCCAGCGTATGCGGGGCGTGGTCGGAGCCGAGCACGTCGATGATGCCCTGCTCGATGCCGCGCCAGATCCCGGCGCGATGTTCGGCGCCGCGCACCGGCGGATTCATCTGCGCCAGCGTGCCGAGCCGCTCGTAGCATTCGGGCGCAACCAGCGTGAGATGATGCGGCGTCGCCTCGCAGGAGGCGACGTCCTTGTGGTCGCGCAAAAACTCGATCTCTTCCTTGGTCGAGATGTGCAGTACATGGATGCGCTTGCCCGTCTCGTGCGCGAGCTTGACCAGGCGCTGCGTCGCCATCAGCGCCGCGGTCTCGTCGCGCCACACCGGATGCGAGCGCGGATCACCCTCGATGCGCAGCGATTTGCGGTCGTTGAGGCGGTACTCGTCCTCGGCGTGGAACGCGGCACGGCGGCGGATCACCTGAAAGATGCGGCGCAGGCTTTCGTCGTCCTCCACCAGCAGCGCGCCGGTCGAGGAGCCGATAAAGACTTTGACGCCGGCGCAACCCGGCGAACGCTCCAGCACCGGCAGGTCCTGCACGTTTTCGCGGGTGCCGCCGATGAAGAAAGCAAAATCGCAATGCATGCGATGATGGGCGCGCTTCACCTTGTCGGTGAAGGTGGCCTCCGTCACGGTCAATGGCGAGGTGTTCGGCATCTCGAACACGGCGGTGACGCCGCCCATCACTGCGCTGCGCGAGCCGGTCTCAAGGTCTTCCTTCTGCTCCAGCCCGGGCTCGCGGAAATGCACCTGCGTGTCCATGACGCCGGGCAGGATGTGCAGGCCCTTGCAGTCGATCATTTCGGCGGCGGAAGCCTGCGACAGCGCGCCGATATCGGCAATGCGGCCGTTGACGACGCCGATATCGCGGGCTCCCTCGCCGTCCTGGTTGACGACAGTGCCGCCCTTGAGGATCAGGTCGAAACGCTGGGTCATGGCTGGAGGCCTCTCTCGTCCCCAAGCGCAAGGCTTGAGGTCTTGTCGTTTTTGCCTTGCGGGCTTACGTTCCGGAGCAACATGTCGCAAGAGATTTTCGTATGAAATCAGCGTTTCTTCCTGACCGGGGCGTGGTGAAGGTCGCGGGCGAGGACGCGCGCAACTTCCTCAACGGCCTCGTCACGACCGATGTCGACAAGCTCAAGCCGGGCCTGGGGCGATTCGGCGCGTTGCTGACGCCGCAGGGCAAGATCACCGTCGATTTTCTGATCACGGAGTCGCCTGCCGGCCATGGCGGCGGGTTCCTGATCGATTGTCCGAAGCCGCTTGCCGACGGCCTCGCCACCAAGCTGAAATTCTACAAGCTGCGCGCCAAGGTCACGGTGGAAAACCTGTCCGACGATCTCGGCGTGCTCGCGGCCTGGGACGGCAAGCCCGCGGCCCAGCCCGACCTCGCCTTCGCCGATCCGCGCAATGGCGAACTCGGTTACCGCATCCTGATCCCTGAAGATCTCAAACAGAAGCTCTCCGATCTGATCGGCGCCGAGCTGGTCGACGCCGCCGCATACGAGGCCCACCGCATCGCGCTCGGCGTGCCGCGCGGCGGGCTCGATTTCATGTACAGCGATGCGTTCCCGCACGAGACCAACATGGACCGCCTTTCCGGCGTCGATTTCGACAAGGGCTGCTATGTCGGCCAGGAGGTCGTCTCGCGCATGCAGCATCGCGGCACCGCGCGCACCCGCAGCGTCAAGGTGCTGCTGGAGGATCTCTCGCCTGAGCTCGGCGTCAGCGTTCTTGCCGGCGACAAGCCGGTCGGCACGATGGGCTCGTCGGCGCAGGGCAAGGGTATCGCGCTGGTGCGCATCGACCGTGTCGCCGATGCGCTCGATGCGGGACAGGCGCTGACTGCCGGTGGCCTCGCTGTGAGGCTAGCGGACCCTGACGTTGTCCGCATTCCAGCCAAGCAGCCCATCGCATGAGCCGTGCCCCTCGCCTGCATCCCGACGGAATCACGCGCTGCCCCTGGCCCGGCGAAGATCCGGTCTACGTCGCCTATCACGACACCGAATGGGGCGTGCCGGAGTATGACGACCGTGCGCTCTATGAAAAGCTGATCCTCGACGGTTTCCAGGCGGGCCTGTCCTGGATCACGATTTTGCGCAAGCGCGACAATTTCCGCAAAGCCTTCGACGATTTCCAGCCGGAGAAAGATCGCGCGCTACAACGAGAAGAAAGTCCACGCGCTGATGAACGATGCCGGCATCGTGCGCAACAAGGCCAAGATCGACGGCGCGATAGCAAGCGCGAAATCCTATCTCGATATCATGGAGAAGGGCCCCGGCTTCTCGAAACTGCTGTGGGACTTCATGGACGGTAGCCCCAAGGTCAATCATTTCAAGACCACCGCGAGCGTGCCGGCCTCGACGCCGCTCTCCATGCAGATCTCCAAGGAGCTGTCCTCGCGTGGGTTCAAGTTCGTCGGCCCGACCATCGTCTATGCCTTCATGGAGGCAACCGGCCTGGTCAACGATCATCTCGTCGACTGCCATTGTCACGCGAGCTGCGGCAAGACGCAGCGCAAGCCTCGCCTCAAATCCAAATGACGGCCAAGAAGTCGTCACGCGATGTGGCGTCCCGCGCCTGGCAGCGCATGCTGTCGGGCCGGCGGCTCGATTTGCTCGATCCCTCCCCGCTCGACGTCGAGATCGGCGACATCGCGCATGGGCTGGCGCGTGTCGCCCGCTGGAACGGCCAGACCATTGGCGCGCACATCTTCTCGGTCGCGCAGCACACGCTGCTGGTGGAGACCGTGATGCGGCACGAGATGCCGCGCGTCGACCAGCGCATGCGGCTTGCCGCGCTGCTGCATGACGCGCCCGAATACGTCATCGGCGACATGATCTCGCCGTTCAAGGCCGTGCTCGATGGCCATTACAAGGCGGTCGAAAAACGCCTGCTCGGCGCCATCCACATCCGGTTCGGGCTACCGCCGGTGCTGGCTGACGAGATCACGCTGGCGATCAAGGCCGCCGATCGCGGCGCGGCCTATCTGGAAGCCACCGAGCTCGCCGGCTTCAGCGAAAGCGAGGCCAGGCGCCTGTTCGGCCGCGATCCGGGCCTGTCCGACAGCGTCCGGCGCGACTATCTCACGCCCTGGACGGCGGCCCGGGCGGAGAAGCAGTTCCTGGAGCGGTTTGGCGCGGTATTTGCGTGAGCGTTGTCGTGGGTTAGAGTCCTGTAGGGTGGCAAAGGCGCCCTTGCGCCGTCCCCACCAATTTTTCCCAAATGCGACGAAAGTGGTGGGCACGCTTCGCTTTGCCCACCCTACGAACGCCCGCTATAATCTGCGGAAAAGGTCCGCCATGATTCACGTCTGTTCCCTCGCCGCCCTTCCCCAAACCGTCCGTCTCACCAAGGCCAGTCACGTGCTGACCGTAATGGCCAATGTCGAACAGGTCGCGCGGCCGGTGTCGGTGCTGCCGGCCAATCATCTCAAGGTGTCGATGGACGACATCACCGAGGAGATCGACGGCTTTGTCGCGCCGTCCGAGAGCCATATCGAGCAGGTGCTGAACTTCGTGCGCGGCTGGGACCGCGGCGCAGCGCTGGTGGTGCATTGTTATGCCGGAATCAGCCGCTCCACCGCGAGCGCCTTTGCCGCCGTCTGCGCGCTCAATCCGGATCGCGACGAGACCGAGATCGCGAAGAAGATCCGCGCGGCTTCCCCGATCGCCTCGCCGAACCGGCGCATCGTCGGCCTCGCCGACCGTGCGCTGGGGCGCAAAGGCCGCATGCTGCGCGCACTCGACGAGATGGGCCCGGGCGCGATGATGGTCGAGGGTCGCCCCTTCGTGATCGAGCTCGAATGAGAAGAGAGTCGAATAGCAGCCCCAACGGGACTGCGCTCCCTCTCCCGCTTGCGGGAGAGGGATGGGGAGAGGGTATCTCCGCATCGGGACAGTCCCCCAGAGGAGAAAGCCCTCACCCGGCGCTGTGCGCCGACCTCTCCCGCAAGCGGGAGAGGTTGCAGCGAGCCCGCGGCGAGACCGGCGCAATCAACCTTCTCACAACACCGGCGATCGCCACCGCATGAGCGACAAGCTCCTGACGCCGATCGAGATCGGCCTGACTGCTGCGATCGTCGCGATCGAGGATCATGAACCGCTGATTCTCACCGCGCGCGGCAGCGACGGACTGGCCGGACTGCCGTTCGGCCCGTTCGATGCGCCGAGCCATCGCACTTTCGAGATCGGCCTGCGGGCCTGGGTCGAGCAACAGACGGGCCTGCGGCTCGGCTATGTCGAACAACTCTACACGTTTGGCGATCGCGGCCGGCATGCCGAGGCCGGCGATACCGGCGCGCACATGGTGTCGATCGGCTATCTCGCACTGACGCGCGCCGTCGGCGAACTCGCAGCCACGAGTGCGAGCTTCGCGCCGTGGTATAGCTTCCTGCCCTGGGAAGACTGGCGCGAGGAGCCGCCGGCGATCATCGCGCGCGACATCATCCCGGCACTGACAACATGGGCCGAAGGGGAGACGCCGGAGACGACGCGCGCGCTGCCGCGCCGGGATCGCGTACGGTTCTATTTCGGTCTCGACGGCGCCCCCTGGGACGAGGAGCGTGTGCTCGACCGCTACGAGCTCCTGTACGAGGCCGGACTGATCGAGGAGGCACGGCGCGACGGCCGCCCCGCGGCATTAGCGCGCAAGACGCTTCCCGCGCTCGGCACATCCATGCGCTTCGACCACCGCCGGATTCTTGCGACAGCGATCGCGCGGCTACGCGCAAAACTGAAGTATCGTCCTGTGGTCTTTGAACTTTTGCCCGCCGAATTCACACTCACCGAATTGCAGCACACGGTGGAGGCGATCTCCGGCCGCCACCTGCACAAACAAAATTTCCGCCGCCTGGTCGAAATGGAAGCCCTGGTCGAACCGACCGGAGTGATGTCGACACAGACGGGTGGACGTCCGGCGGCGCTCTACCGCTTCCGTCGCGACGTGCTCCAGGAGCGGCCCGCGCCGGGCTTGCGCGTTCGCTCCCGGCGATGAGCATAATCCGGAAAAGTGCGTAGCGGTTTTCCGAGCAAGATCATGCTCGAAACTAGGATTCTTAAGATTTGCGCGATCGGCCCCTGCCCGCCGATTGCCTGGAGGCTTTATGTCCGACGGCCCGTTCGACGTCTTCGCGCTGATCATTGCGATACATCGCTTTCATAATCGCGATCAAGGCCTCCAGCCAGGCGGCCGGGCTGCGCCGCCGGCTGAGCTCGCTCGAAGAGATGTTTTACGCGCAGCGGCAAGTGCAGCCGCCGCCACTGATGCCCGCGCCGCCGATGCGGGCCGAAGCGCCCGCAGCAACCTCCGAAGCGCCGCCGCCGCTTGCGCCCGACGCCGAGGCGCCGCCCCCTCCCGTCACGGAGGATGTTTCACCGTCTCCGCTCGCAGCGAGCACCGAGGCCGACGCGCCGCCGCCGCTGCCTGCACCCGCGCCCGGCTTCGAGGAACGGCTCGGCACGCGCTGGGTGGTGTGGATCGGCGGCCTCGCGCTTGCGCTCGGCGGCTTCTTCATGGTGCGCTATTCGATCGAGGCCGGCCTGGTCGGCCCCGGCGTGCGCGTGTTCCTTGGCGGCGTGTTCGCGCTGGCGCTGCTTGGCGCCGGCGAATGGTCGCGGCGCAAGGAGAGCATCTCCAACATCGCCGCGCTGCCGATCGCCAACATTCCCGCGATCCTCACCGCGGCCGGCACGGCGGTGGCGTTTGCGACCATCTACGCTGCCTACGCGCTCTATGGCTTCCTGGTGCCCGCGACCGCTTTCGTGCTGCTCGGCCTTGTCGCGCTCGGCACGCTGGCCGCAGCGCTCTTGCACGGGCCTGCGCTCGCGGGCCTCGGCGTGGTCGGCGCGTTCGTGACGCCGATCCTCGTCTCCAGCGACAAGCCGGACTATTGGGCGCTCTACATCTATCTCGCTATCGTCACCGCCGCGAGCTTCGGTCTCGCGCGTATCCGGCTGTGGCGCTGGCTTGCAGTCACGACAATCGCCTTCGCCGTGCTCTGGATCTTCCCGGGTCTCGGCACCAGCGAATTGCAGGTCGCGCCGCACGCTTTCCACGTGATCGCAGGCTTTGTCCTCGCGGCCCTGCTCGTCGTCTGCGGCTTCATGTTCGGCCCGACGATCGAGGACGGAGAGATCGAGCCGGTCTCGTCGAACTCGCTCGGCGCCTATCTGTTCGGCGCGATGCTGATCGTGCTGTCGAGCGCGCATGCGGATCTGGCGCTGATCGCCTTCACGCTGCTCGTCGGCGCGACGCTGCTCGTCGCCTGGCGCGCGCCGGCGGCTACGGGTGCGCTGGGCGCGGCCGCCGCGACCGTCTTCATCGTATTCGCCGAATGGGCGGTGCGCGCCAATCCCGACATGCTGGTGCTGCCGGGCGGCCCCCTGGCCGGCATCGCACCGACAGCGACCGACAGCGCGGTGACGCTGCATCTGGTGATGGCGGCGGTCTTCGCCGCCGGCTTCGGCATCGCGGGCTTCCTCGCGCAGGGACGCTCGAACTCGGCGATCATTCCGGTGGTGTGGTCGGCCGCGGCTGTCGCGACGCCGATCGCGATCCTGGTCGCGCTCTACGCACGCATCGCGCATCTCGACCGCTCGATCCCGTTCGCCATCCTCGCAGTACTGCTCGCCGCCGCCTTTGGCGCAGCCACCGAAGCGCTAGCGCGCCGCGAGACCCGGCCGGGCGGCAAGATCTCCACGGCCTTGTTTGCGACCGGCACGCTCGGTGCGCTGGCGCTGGCGCTGACGTTTGCGCTGGAGAAGGGCTGGCTCACGATCGCACTGGCGCTGATGTCGCTCGGCACCGCCTGGATCTCGATGCAGCGGCCTATCCCGTTCCTGCGCTGGCTGGCCGCGATCTTCGCTGGGCTGGTCACCGCACGCATCGGCTATGATCCGCGCATTGTCGGCGACGCCGTCGGGACCACGCCGATCTTCAACTGGCTGTTGTGGGGCTACGGCTTGCCGGCGGCATCGTTCTGGGCAGCGAGCCTGTTCCTGCGCCGCCGCGGCGACGACGGCCCGCTGCGCATGGTCGAGAGCGCCGCGATCCTGTTCACCGCGCTGCTCGCCTTCATGGAGATCCGCCACCTTGCGACCGGCGGCAACATGACTTCAGCACCGTCGCTGCTCGAATGCGCGCTGCAAGTCTGCGTCACGCTCGCCATGGCGATCGGGCTGGAGCGCCTGCGACTGCGCAGCCGCAGTATCGTGCACAATGTCGGCGCGGTCGTGCTCACGGCGATCGGCGGGCTCGTCAGCGTGTTTGGCCTCTTGATCCTGGAGAACCCAATGCTGTGGCGCACCGATGTCGGCGGCGCCGTGTTCAACCTGCTCATGCTCGGCTACGCGCTGCCGGCGGTGCTGATGCTGCTCTTGTCCTATGCCGTGGTCGGCGAACGCGGCAAGGCCTACGCCAACACGATCGCGGGTGGCGCGCTGCTGTTCGCGCTTGCCTATGTCACGCTGGAGATCCGCCGCTTCTATCACGGCCCGATCCTCTCCACCGGGGCGACGACGGGCGCCGAGCAATACACCTATTCGATCGGCTGGCTCGGCTTCGGCGTGGTGCTGCTTGGCGTCGGCATTCTCGTCAACTCGGAGCGGGCGCGGCTGGCCTCGGCCGCCGTAATCGCGCTGACGATCCTGAAGGCCTTCGTCATCGACATGTCGACGCTGACGGGCGTCTACCGCGCGTTGTCGTTCATGTGCCTTGGCATCGTGCTGGTCGCGATCGGCTGGCTCTACCAGCGTATCCTGTTCCGGCGGCAGGTCGCACCGCCGCCGGCTCCGCAGACAAGCATTTGAGGATCAGGCCGCGCGGACCGATTCCAGGAACTGCGCGACTTCGACCTTGAGCCGCGTGCTGTCGGTCGCCAGCGATTTCGCCGCCGACAGCACCTCGTTCGAAGCCTCGCCGGTCTCGATCGCACCGCGCTGCACGTCGGTGATGTTCGACGAGACCTCCTGCGTGCCGACCGAGGCCTGCTGCACGTTACGCGAGATTTCCTGCGTGGCCGCGCCCTGCTGCTCGACGGCGGCAGCGATGGCCGCGGCCACCTCGGACAGCCGCTCGATGGTGCCGCCGATCTCCTGGATGGCACTGACCGATTCCTGCGTCGCCGCCTGGATGCCGGAGACCTGCGCCCCGATCTCACCGGTTGCTTTCGCAGTCTGCTCGGCCAGCGCCTTGACTTCGGAGGCCACGACCGCGAAGCCGCGGCCAGCCTCGCCGGCACGCGCGGCCTCGATGGTCGCGTTCAGCGCCAGCAAATTGGTCTGGCCCGCGATGGTGTTGATAAGTTCGACGACGTCGCCGATACGGGACGCCGCCTGCGACAGCGCGTTGACGCGGTCGTTGGTCCGCGTCGCCTGTTCGACGGCTTCCGCTGCCATCCGTGCCGAATCCTGCACGCGACGGCTGATCTCGGTGATGGAGGACGACAGCTCCTCCGAAGCGGATGCCACCGCCTGCACGTTGGTGGAGGCTTCCTCGGACGCGGCTGCGACGACAGTCGCCAGCTCCTGTCCGCGCTGCGCGGTGTTGGTCAGCGTCGACGCGGAGGCCTCGAGCTCGGTCGAGGCGGAGGAGACGGTGCCGACGACCTCGCCGATCATGGCTTCGAATTTGCGGGTGATGGCGTCGACGCGGCGGCCGCGCTCGATCTTGGCTTCGGCGTCGTGCGCGGCGGCCTCGTCGGCGGCCTTCTTGGCGATCAGCGCCTCCTTGAAGATCTGGAGCGCATCCGCCATCGAGCCGATCTCGGTCCGCTCGCCGCGATGCGGCACCTCGGCCGAAAGGTCGCCTTCGCCGAGCGACTGCATCGGGCGGATGATTGAAGCGATGCCACGGGAAACGTCGCGCACGAGATAATAGGCGGCGCCGATCGCGATCACGACCGAGAGCACGATGATGCCGACCAGCACGCGGAAGATCATGGCATAACTGTCGGCCGCCTGCTTCGTCTCCAGCTCGGCGCCCCGGTTGTTGAGCTCGATGCCCTTTTGGAGCAGCGGATCTGCAGCCTGGGCCATCTTCGCCACCTTGGTCTGCAACAACTCGTTGGCATCAGTCGGGAAATGGCCAACGCCCTTGCGCGACAGCGCCATCACGTCCTGCACGCCGATCAAATATTCGGCCCACGCCTTGGCCCACTGCCCGTAGAGCGAGCGCTCCTCCGCGGTGGTGATCAGCGGCTCGTAGACCTTGCGCGTCTGGTCGATGCGTGCCTGCAGCGAGGCGAGGCGCTTCTCGGCGGCGTCCTTGCCCTCAATGGTGTCCTGCATCAGATGCAGGCGGAGCGCGACGCGCAGCTCGTTGATGTCGGCGCGAAGCGAGCCGAGCGCGCGCACGCCGGGCAGCCAGCTCTCCGCGATCTCGACCGTATGGGAATTGATGTTCTGCATGGTGCCGATCGCCGTCACGCCGACACCGGCGAGCGAAAGAACCAGGACCGACAGCACGGCCAAAAGCTTGAAGACGATCGACAATTTCGACATCACGACAAATCCCGATGATACCTAGCAACGCGCAGATCACCTGCGCCGCAATCGCCACGAACGGTGGCGAGACGGAGGTCAGTTCAACAACGCTGGCTGGTTCTTGTCCCGTGAGATTGCTCCCATAGTTGCAAACAGCCGTTAAACAGGAGCCTACGTAAAACTACGGGATGGTCTAACCGTCACTATTTCTCCTGCAACTGTCTGTTGCAGCTGCAACGGCGCCTCATGCTGCGACGCGCAGCGCTACGCTTGCGTCGCAACATTCAACCCAAGTGGCCGCCGTCACGCAGCCCGCACCGACTCCAGGAAGCGCGCGACCTCGCTCTTCAGCCGGTTGCTCTCCTGCGACAGCGATTGCGCGGCCGAATGCACCTGCGCCGAGGCAGCCCCGGTTTCGCCTGCGCCGCGCTGGACGTCGCCGATATTCGCCGAGACTTCGGAGGTGCCGTGCGCGGCGTGCTGAATGTTGCGGGAGATCTCCTGCGTGGCGGCGCCCTGCTCCTCGACCGCGGCGGCGATGGCCGACGAGATTTCCGACATCCGCGCGATGGTGTCGCCGATCTCCTTGATCGCACCGACTGAGTCTTGCGTCGCGGTCTGGATCGCACCGATGTGCTGGCTGATTTCGCCGGTGGCTTTCGCAGTCTGCTCGGCGAGCGCCTTCACCTCGGTTGCGACCACGGCAAAGCCCTTGCCGGCTTCGCCCGCCCGTGCCGCCTCGATCGTCGCGTTGAGCGCCAGCAGATTGGTCTGGCTGGCGATGGTGTTGATCAGCTCGACCACGTCGCCAATGCGGGAGGCGGCCTTGGTCAGCTCGGCGACGCGCCCATTGGTGCGCTGGGCCTGCTCGACGGCGACGTCGGCGACACGCGCCGATTCCTGCACCTGACGGCTGATCTCGGAGATCGAGGAGGTCATTTCCTCGCTCGCGGAAGACACCGACTGTACGTTGGCGGAAGCCTCTTCGGAGGCCGCCGCCACGACGGTGGCAAGCCCGTTGCCGCGCTCGGCGGCCTGCGTCAGCGTGTTCGAGGATGCCTCGAGCTCGGTTGCCGCCGACGACACGGTCTCGATGATCTCGCCGACCGCGCCCTCGAAATTGTCGGCGAGCTCCTGCATGTCGGCCTTGCGCTGCTGGCGAAACCGCGCACATCGGCTGCGACCTGCTCAGTGCGCAGCCGCTCGGCCTCCGCCATGTTGGTCCTGAACACCTCGACGGCACCAGCCATCTCACCGATCTCGTCCCTGCGCCCGATGCCGGGAACGGAAGTCGAAAGCTCGCCGCGCGCAAGCCGCGTCATCGCACCGACCATGCCGGCAAGCGCTTTCGAGATCGAGCGTCCCAGGAGGAAGCCGACCGCGGCGAGTACCACAACGGTGACGCCGAAGGCGACGGCCATCCACAGGCGTACGGAATCGCGGGTCGCAGCTTCCGCCGCCTCGGCCTGCTTGTACAGGTCTTCGACTGTGTTGCGCACCTCGATCATACCCGGTTCTAACCCACGGAACGTCTTCATCATGCTGGCGTCGAGTGCCGCGGTTTGCTGCGCCGTCTCCGCCCAGGACGCGAACTCGGACTGATATTTCTGCAGCTCGGCCGTGACCTCGTTCATCGCCTCCGTAGGGATTGCGACGAGCTCTATCGCCTTGGAGAATTCGGCTGCAGCCTTCTTCATCTCGACAATGTATTTTGGGTCGCGCCGCAGCATGAAGTCCTTCTCGTGCCGGCGCATCATCAGCATCCAGCTCGTGGTCCGCGGATCGTCGATCTCCTTGAGCTTGGCCTCGATGTCGTGCACCGCGGCGCGGAGCGAGCCGGACAGGCCCAGGGTCTCGTTCAGGCCGAGCCGGGTCTCGGCGCCGACCAGCGCATTGAAGTCCGACGCATAGCGCTTGAAGCCGCCCTGCGCTTCCTTCATCCTCTCTGAGAGCGTACTCATGCCGCCGGCCGTCATCAGCCGCTCGACCTCGTCGAAATCGCGGTTGATCGGGCCGATCAGCTCGGCATGCGCCTTGGCGTAGCTCTCGTTTCGGCGCTGCTGAAAGTTCTTCTCGTTGCGCCGCGCCTCCAGCATCTCGATCGAGAGCTGCTTGTTCAGATCGGCGATCGCACGAGCACGGTTGGCGACGGCCCGGGAGGCGTCCTGGGAGAGGCTGCCGATCTGGTAGATTGCGCCGAAGGCGGCGAGACCGACCAGGCCGAAGAGTCCGATGGCCATGACCTTGTGAGTGAGACGGATGGAAAGGCCGCTCATGAGTGTGCTCCAATACGTCGATACGCAATACAAGGAGGGCGACTCAGCGCCCGGAATATTGCGGGGATCATGACCGCATCGGTTTTCCGCAAGGTTAACCCTGCGCGGTCTTCGGCACGGCGCCGCAATGTGCCCGCGCGCAAACGCCGCGCTTGTACGCGCGGCGGTTGCAGTTCTCTCAGGACATGCCCCGTCAAGCTGCGCGGACGGTGTCGAGGAACTTGCCGACCTCGAGCTTGAGCCGGTTGCTGTCGCCGGACAATGACTGTGCGGCTGCCAGCACCTGCGACGATGCCGAACCGGTCTCGCTCGCGCCGCGCTGCACGTCGGTGATGTTGGACGAGACTTGATGGGTGCCTTCCGCCGCCTGCTGCACGTTGCGGGAAATCTCCTGCGTCGCCGCGCCCTGCTCCTCGACAGCCGCCGCGATGGTCGAGGAAATCTCCGACAGCTTTTCGATGGTGTCGCTGATGTCCCTGATGGCGCCGACCGAATGCTCGGTCGCGGTCTGGATGCTGGCGATCTGCTGGCCAATCTCGCCGGTCGCCTTCGCGGTCTGCTCGGCCAGCGCCTTGACCTCGGAAGCGACCACGGCAAAGCCGCGTCCGGCCTCGCCGGCCCGTGCCGCCTCGATGGTCGCATTGAGCGCCAGCAGGTTGGTCTGGCCGGCGATGGTGTTGATCAGCTCGACCACGTCGCCGATCCGCGTCGCGGCCTTGGACAGTTCGCTGACGCGCTCGGTCGTGGTGCGGGCCTGGCCGACGGCCTCGCTTGCCACACGCGCGGATTCCTGGACTTGCCGGCTGATCTCCGTAATCGAAGACGACAGCTCTTCCGTTGCCGACGCCACCGACTGCACGTTGGTCGAGGCTTCCTCCGAGGCTGCCGCAACCACGGTCGTGAGCCGTTGCGTGCGCTCGGCGGTCGAGGTCAGCGTCGTGGCGGACGCTTCGAGCTCGGTCGAGGCCGACGACACCGTTCCGACGATCTCGCCGACGGCGCCTTCGAAACTGTCGGCAAGCTTGCGCATCTCGGCCTTGCGCTGCTCGGCCGCCATCTGGTCCTGCCGCATCTTGGCTTCCGCTTCCTCGCGCGCTTTCTGCTCGGATACGGTCTTGAATTTTTCGACCGCGCCGGCAACGCCGCCGACCTCGTCCTTACGGCCGAGGCCAGGTAGCACCACGGCGAAGTCGCCGCCGGCGAGCTTCTCCATCGCGGCAGTCAGGACGCGCATGGGACGGGCAATGCTGAAGATGGAGAAGACGCAGGCGCCGATCAGGACGAACGCGACCACCACAGCGGCGATGAACGACGTCCGCGCAACGGACGCAGCCTCTGCTTCCGCCGCCGTGCGCGCCTCTGCACTTTTCTGCTTGGCAAAATTCGTGATCTGGTCGGCGAGTTCCGATATTTCTGCGTTGATCGGAGCCAGCACTTCCTTGCGGATGTGGTCGACCTCAGCAGTCAGCTTTGCCAATTGCGTCGCCGCTTCGCCGTCCTTCTTTGACTCAAGCGCGAGCTCCTGCTTGCGGATCGCCTCGATCTGCTGCGCGCCCTTCTGGAAACTGCCGATCAACACGGTCAGGCGGTCGATACGCTTGTGGTTCTCCGGCGATTGCGAGAGCCTTGCCATTTCACCGGAGAACTTCAGGGCCGCCGTCTGCCGGTCGTTGAAATAGCTGGTGGCCTTCTGGATCTCGGTCGGCGAGCCGGACGTCAGGATGTCGCGAATGCCGATCTGCATTCCCCGCACCGACGCCTTCGCTTCCGCGGCGTTTTGCGCGACCGCCTGCTGTCCCGATGCGCCATTGCTGAGCTTCTGGACCTCGGCGCCTCCGCTCATCTGGAGCAGGATCATCAGCGCGACGAGCGCGAGGGTGAGCGCCGATGGTGATGGCGAGCTTGGTGCCGATTCGCAGGTTCTGAATGAACATCATCGAAAAATCCCCGGGATACGCATTGTCGCCGCGACGAAGCGCGTGAATAGCGTGGGAGACTAGTCTGCGAGCTTTCCATTAACGTTAAGCGGGAGGCGACACCGCTTGGGTAGAAATACTGAATATGCAGCTCCAATTGCAGGATTATCGCAACCATTCCGCGCAATCGAAATATGCTTCGCGAATTTACGGAGGTCACGTGCGTTAACGTCGATCCCCTTGCGCGAGCGCGTCATCGCTGACGGAGCGGATTTCGCGTTCGGCTTGCATCTGCGCGCGATGCCGCCGTCAGGCGGCGCGCACGGTGTCGGGGACAAACCGCCGCGATGGTCACCCGCTCGCCCCGCAGGTCAGTCGATGCGGTTGGGAAGCGGATGGCTCTCACCGACGAGACTGATACGAAACACCGGCTTCTTGTTCTCGTCGAGCAGCTCCATGCGCCACTCGGCGTTCGGCTTCAGGCTGCGCGAGATGCCGCCGAGCAAATTGGCGCAGACCTCGGTCATCTCGGTCCAGGCCGCGGCACGATCCTCGAACTCGTATGGCTGGTCGGCAGCGCCGGAATAGCGGCCGGTGCTGATACGGAAGAAATACAGCGACATCGTCGAACCCTTTTATCGGGCCGCGCCCCCCGGCCGTACGCAAATTGGGGCGCGAACAGCTACCAACGCATAAAAGCCGCCGCCCGTATGACTACGGCGCGGCGGCTTCGTGTTCGACGGCAGCTCTCAACGACAAAGTGCGCGGACTGTCAGCAAACTCACTGGGTCGAGCGGCGCAGCTCCAGCGGGGCGTCGTTCTTGGCGGGCTCTGATTTGGCTTCCGGCTTCACCGGCTCGAGCCGGCTGCTCTCGACGCGCGGGGTCTCGACGCGCGCGGCGACTTCGGTGTTGGATGCACCGACCGAACCCGTGTGTTCCGAGCTGCGCAGCGAGCGCGGCCGCGCTGCGGCGCGCGCCATCAGCATTTGGTTGCCGCCCTGGTGATGGAAGTCGCAATAGGCGAAGCCCATCCCCGACACCGAGCCGCGGAAACTGCGATCGTCGGTCTTTTCAAGGTTGAAACAGGGCTCGAACGGAATGCCCTTGATCGAGGCGCAGACGTTCTGGCCGCGGATCTGAAGCGTGTTGCCGGGCAGGCGGAGATGCTTCACCGGACCTGCGCCCGAGAACTGCACGGCGCCGGCGGCGCCGAGGTCGTCCATGATACGGCCCGCGCCGCGGGTGCCGTCAAAACAGGTGAATGCAAACACCTTGCCGGCGACGAAGCGGCGCGCCTCGTCGGCGTTCATGCCACCGGCAATGGCCGGCGCAAACGTCACGGCCGCCGTGACAGCCCCCAACACAATACGCGCAAGCATGCTCAACTCCGAACCAACCCCGCAGCGGGCTATGCCTTGTCCCTTTACCTGCTGCTTACCATACTAACCATGGCGACATTGAAGCAGCTTGGTTGGTAAAGTCTGAACGTCGTTAGACAATTTTTACCACGATGCGACCGCGGACCTGGCCGGCCAGGATTTTCGCGCCCCACTCGGAAACTTCGGAAAGCGAAATTTCGTGAGTGATTTCAGCTAGTTTTGTCCGATCCAGATCGGACGCCAGGCGTTGCCAGGCGGCTTTCCGCGGCTCCATCGGGCACATCACGGAATCGATGCCGAGAAGGCACACCCCGCGCAAAATGAAGGGTGCGACAGAAGACGGCAGGTCCATGCCGGCAGCCAGGCCGCACGCCGCAATCGCGCCGCCGTACTTCGTCATCGACAGCAAATTCGCGAGCGTGGTCGAGCCGACACTGTCGACGCCACCAGCCCAGCGTTCCTTGCCAATGGGCTTGGCCGCTGCCGACAATTCGTTGCGGTCGATCACCTCAGTTGCGCCGATCTCCTTCAGATAGTCGGCTTCGGACGCACGGCCGGTGGACGCGATGACGTGATAACCGAGCTTCGAGAGCACGGCGGTCGCAACCGAGCCGACGCCACCGGCCGCGCCCGTCACCACGACCGGACCACTCTTCGGCGACAGCCCGTGCTTCTCCAGCGCCAGCACGGACAGCATCGCGGTGAAGCCGGCGGTGCCGATCGCCATGGCGTCGCGCGCCGACAGGCCCTGCGGCAAGGCGACCAGCCAGTCGCCCTTCACCCGCGCCTTCTCGGCATAGGCGCCGAGATGGGTCTCGCCCATGCCCCAGCCGGTACAGACGACCTTGTCGCCCGCCTTCCACTGCGGATGCGAGGACTGCTCGACCGTGCCGGCGAAATCGATGCCGGCGATCATCGGGAAGCGGCGCACCACCGGCGCCTTGCCGGTGAGCGCGAGGCCGTCCTTGTAGTTCAGCGTCGACCATTCCACGCGAACGGTGACGTCGCCCTCCATCAGCTCTGCTTCGTCGAACTGCGTGAGCTGCGCGGTGGTGCCCTTGTCCGCCTTGTCGATCCGGATCGCCTTGAAATTGGCCATAGCAAAACTCCCTGACTTGTTTCAGGGATGTTTAGCCGATCAGGCAGGCTGCGCAACCGCTCGGACGACAGGTTTCTCCACGATCGGAAGATTGATCAGCGCGGAGAGCACGCCAAACAGGATCGAGAGCCACCAGATCGGCGTGTAGGAACCGAACCGCTCGAACACGATGCCGCCGAGCCAGACGCCGAGGAAGCCGCCGACCTGATGACTGACGAAGGCAAAGCCATAGAGGGTGGCGAACCAGCGCGTGCCGAACATCAATGCGACCAGCGCCGAGGTCGGCGGCACCGTCGACAGCCACGTCAGACCCGAGACCGCACCGAACGCGATCGCCGAGAACGGCGTGATCGGGAACGAGATGAAGGCAAGCGTCGCAAGCGCGCGGGTAAAATAGATGGTCGAGAGGATGTAGCGCTTGGGTAGTGAGTTCTGGAGATAGCCGACGCTCAGCGATCCCATGATGTTGAACAGGCCGATCGCCGCGATCACCCAGCCGCCGGTTTGCGTGGAGATGCCGCTATCGACCAGGAAGGCCGGCAGATGCACGGTGATGAAGGCGAGCTGGAAGCCGCAGGTGAAGAAACCGAGCACCAGCAGCACGTAGGAGCGATGGCCGAAGGCCTCCGCGAGTGCTTTGGTGAAGGTCTGCTCGTCCGCTGGCGCCGCGGTGGCTGTGCTTGCGACCGGTGGGGTCGAGAGCGCCAGCGACAGCGGGATGATCAGCAGCATCAGGAAGCTGAACACGGTGAGCGCCTGCTGCCAGCCGAAATTGTCGATCAGCGCCACGCCGATCGGCGCGAACAGAAACTGCCCGAACGAGCCCGCCGCAGTGCCGGCGCCAAGCGCAAGGCCGCGCTTTTCCGCCGGCAGCAGCTTGGTGAACGCCGACAGCACCAGATTGAACGAGCAGCCGGCAAGGCCGAAGCCGACCATGACGCCCGCGCCGATGTTGAGCGACAGCGGCGTCGAGGAGTAGCGCATCAGGAGCAGGCCGCCGGCATAAAGCAGAGCGCCGACGCACATCACCCGGAACAGGCCGAAGCGATCGGCGACTGCGCCGGCGACGGGCTGGCCCAGTCCCCACAGCAAATTCTGAAAAGCGATGGCGAGGCCGAACACGTCGCGGCCCCAGGCGAACTCGTGACTCATCGGCTGCACGAAGAAGCCCAGCGCCGAGCGCGGGCCGAAGCCGAGCATGCCGATTGCACAACCACAGAGAATGATGATCGCCGGCGTGCGCCAGGAGGAGGAACGCGAAACCGGACCGAGCTCGCCCGCTTGAATCGACATGGTGTTCCCCATCAGTCGGTGGCGCATCCGGAATAGGCCGCCACGAGTCAGGCGTTTAATGCAGGTGCATGAAAACCCCAAGTCAAAAATGATTGCGTTCCACGAAGAGCTGCCGCGGGAGCATTGCGTTTCGCCGAGACCTCCTGGGCGAGATGCGCCACGCCTTGACGAGAATGTGTGCGGCGGGACCTAGCGACCCTCTCCACGACGTGTTATCTTCAATTTACTCAGATTGAGCATATCAGATGCTCCGCCGGCCTCTCGGCCGGATTTCTCGGGCTCTATATATACTCATATTGAGTATATATGACATGTACGGGAGGCTTCAATGCCGCTAACTGGAATTTACGGCCCCGACGACTTTGCCAACCGGCCGCAGGGCCAGGTCATCGCCTCGCCTCGGGCTGCGCCTGCGCGAACCGGACCTCCGCTGCCGATGCCTTCGCTGGAATGGACGCCGGAGGTCGAACGCGCCACCGCACCGCTCTATGAGCGCGTCAAGCGCGTGATCCCGCCAATCGAGTGGCCGCTGATGGCGCCGACCATCAAGGCGATCAACGAGCTGAAGCGCGCGCGAGGCGCGGTGATCCTCGCGCACAATTACCAGGCGCCGGAGATCTTCCACTGCGTCGCCGACATCGGTGGCGATTCACTCCAGCTCGCGGTCGAAGCCACCAAGGTGAAGGCCGACATCATCGTCCAGTGCGGCGTGCACTTCATGGCGGAGACGTCAAAGCTGCTCAATCCGGACAAGATGGTGCTGATCCCTGATACGCGCGCCGGCTGCTCGCTCGCCGCCAGCATTACCGGCGCGGACGTTCGCCTGCTGCGTGAAAAATTTCCCGGCGTGCCCGTCGTTGCCTATGTCAACACCTCGGCGGAGGTGAAGGCCGAGGTCGACATCTGCTGCACCTCCTCGAACGCCGTGCAGGTGGTCGAGAGCCTGGGCGTGCCAAGCGTGATCTTCCTGCCCGATCGCTATCTCGCCACCTACGTGGCTTCGAAGACCGACGTGAAAATCATCGCGTGGAAGGGCGCCTGCGAGGTGCACGAGCGCTTTACGGGCGCGGAGCTGCGCAGCTACCGCGAGGCCGATCCCTCCGTGCAAATCATCGCGCATCCCGAATGCCCGCCGGACGTGCTGGCGGAGGCCGACTTCACAGGCTCGACCGCGCACATGATCAACTGGGTGCGCGAAAAGCGGCCGCGGCGGCTGGTGATGATCACGGAATGCTCGATGGCCGACAATGTGCGCGCCGAGCTCCCCGATGTGGAGATGCTGCGCCCCTGCAATATCTGCCCGCACATGAAGCGCATCACGCTCGCCAACATTCTGGAGAGCCTGCTGACGCTCCGCGAGGAGGTGACGATCGATCCCGCGCTCGCGGAACGCGCAAGGCGTTCGGTCGAGCGGATGATCAATCTGAAGAATTGAGAGCACGACATGCAAGATAACATCCATAACCTCACCCGTTCCGACGACGTCGTCATCGTCGGTGGCGGGCTTGCCGGATTGTTCTGCGCGCTAAAACTCGCGCCGCGACCGGTGACATTGATCTCGGCCGCGCCGCTGGGACAGGGCGCGTCGTCCGCATGGGCGCAAGGCGGCATCGCGGCGGCAGTAGCCGAAGGCGATACGCCGGAAGCACATGCTGCGGATACGATTTCGGTCGGCGGCGGCCTCGTCGACGAAGCGGTGGCACTGGGAATCGCGCGCGAGGCCGCCCCACGGGTTCACGATCTTCTCGCCTATGGCGTGCCGTTCGACCGCGATCTCGAAGGCAAGCTCGCAGTCGGGCGCGAAGCCGCACACTCCGCGCGGCGCATCGTGCACGTGCGAGGCGATGGTGCGGGGGCGGCCATCATTGCCGCGCTGAGCGATGCCGTGCGGCGCACGCCGTCGATCCGACTGATCGAAGGTCTCGTCGCCGAAGCGCTGTTGACCGAGGATGGCGCCGTCACCGGACTTCAATTGCGTGAAGCCGGCAATTTCGCCGCACAGACGATCCTGCTCGCCGCTCGCACGGTGGTGCTCGCCACCGGCGGCATCGGACATCTCTATGCCACCACCACCAATCCGCACGAGGCCAGCGGATCCGGCCTTGCGATCGCCGCGCGCGCGGGCGCGGTGATTGCAGATCCCGAGTTCGTGCAATTCCACCCGACCGCCATCATGGCCGGACGCGATCCGGCGCCGCTCGCGACTGAAGCTCTGCGCGGCGAAGGCGCGACGCTGATCAACGGCCATGGCGAGCGTTTCATGGCCGCGCGCCATCCGCTTGCCGAGCTCGCACCGCGCGACATCGTGGCTCGCGGCGTATTCGCGGAGATCGCGGGCGGGCGCGGCGCCTTCCTCGATGCGCGGCAAGCGCTGGGCGCGCGCTTCGCCGAAAGATTTCCAACGGTGCATGCGAGCTGCATCGCCGCCGGCATCGATCCCGCCACGCAGGCCATCCCTATCGCACCGGCGGCGCACTATCACATGGGTGGCATCGCGGTGGACGATCGCGGCCGCAGCTCGATCGACGGGCTCTGGGCCGGCGGCGAAGTGTCGTCCACCGGCGCGCATGGTGCCAATCGCCTCGCCTCGAATTCGCTGTTGGAGGCCGTGGTCTACGCCGCGCGCATCGCCGACGACATCGCCGGGCGCACGATCCCCTCGCCTGCCCGTCTTTCGGACGTGGTGACGCCGCGCGGCGGCGCGCCGGATGCTGCGGCGGTGAAGCGGCTGCGGACGATGATGAGCGCGCATGTCGGTGTGATCCGCGACGGCGACGGGCTCGCGGAAGCGGTTCGCAGCTTCGCCACGCTCGAACGCGAGGCCACGAGCATCGCAGTCTGCAACATGGCAACGGCAGCCCTGCTTGTGGCGGCTTCCGCCTGGAACCGGCGCGAGAGCCGTGGCGCGCATTTCCGGTCCGACCATCCGGCCGATGTACCTGCGCTGGCACGACGCACCATGACCACGCTCTCGGCGACACGCGAGCTCTCGGACAGCTTGACCGAACGTCCGACCCCACGCACCGCACAACCTATAATCGCCTGAAGGAAAACCCCATGATCGCCCCGACTTCTCTGCTCTATCCCGACGCCTTCCTCTCCCCGCTCGCGATCGACGCGGCCGTGCAGCGCGCGCTCGACGAGGATCTCGGCCGCGCCGGCGATATCACCTCGGTGGCGACGATTCCCGAAGCAACCAAGGCGCAGGCGATCCTGGTCGCACGCCAGTCCGGCGTGATCGCCGGCTTGCCGCTGGCGCTCGCAACCTTGCAAAAGCTCTCGGCCGACATCGAGGTGCGCGCACATGTTCGCGACGCCGCGCGCGTCGCCCGCGGTCAGCAGGTGCTGACGATCTCCGGACCGGCACGCGCCATTCTCACGGCGGAGCGGACCGCGCTGAATTTCGTCGGCCGCCTGTCGGGCGTTGCGACGCTCACGGCGGACTACGTAGCGCGCACCGAAGGCACCAGGATGCGGATCTGCTGCACGCGAAAGACCACGCCGGGGCTGCGCGCACTGGAGAAATATGCGGTGCGCTGCGGCGGCGGCTTCAATCACCGCTTCGGCCTCGACGATGCGATCCTGATCAAGGACAATCACATCGCGGTCGCCGGCGGCATCCGCCCCGTGCTCGAGCGCGCCCGCGCCCATGCCGGCCATCTCGTCAAGATCGAGATCGAGGTCGATACGCTGTCGCAGCTGCGCGAGGTGCTCGACACCGGCCTCGCCGATGCCGTCCTGCTCGACAACATGGACAATGCGACGCTGCGCGATGCGGTCAGGCTCAACGAGGGGCGCCTCAAACTGGAGGCCTCCGGCGGCGTCACGCTGGATTCCATCGCCGCGATCGCAGCGACCGGCGTTGATTACGCGTCGGCAGGCGCGTTGACGCATTCGGCGCCGAATTTCGATTGCGCGTTGGACATCGAAGCTTAGCGGCTACCGCCGCTCGGTCGCGCCCATCTCGGCGGAGCTCTTGGCTTCCTGGGTGAGCTCGGCGGAGAGCGCGGCGGTTTGCGCCGGGGTGCCCCAGCTCGGCTCCTCGCTGCCGTCGCCCCAGGCGCGCGGGCGATAGAAGGTGTGGACGCCGGTCTTGTACATCTTCTTCATCTCGGCGACCCAGGACGGACGCACCCAATAGGCGTGGTAGTGCGTGGACTTGCCGACTTCGGGCAGCCAGATCTGGCCGTCGAGCATCGCCTTCGATATCTTCTTCGCACGCTCCCACATCTCGGGCTCGCGGATCACGTCGGCGTTGTTGTCGCAGGCGAAGGTGAACTGGCAGGCGAGATGGCGATGCTTGTTCTGATAGACCGCGCCGCACACGGTATCTGGATATTTGCCGGAGAACACGCGGTTCATCACCACCTGCGCAACCGCCATCTGGCCGCGCACGGCCTCGCCGCGCGATTCAAAGTAGACAGCCTCCGCGAGGCACTTCTCGGACTTCGCGCGCGACTTATCGTCGAGTGCGAGCCGCTCCGCCGGTGATCTGGCGCGCTGGTTGTCGACGTTGACCTCGCCCTTCGGCGCGACGCTCTCGCCGCTCTCGATGTCCTTCGCAATCTCCTCCGTCGGCGGCGTCAACGAGGCCGTCACCTTCATATCAGGGTCGGGCATCACGATCAGCGGCTCGGCACCGGGCTGCCAGCTCTCGATGCTCTCGACATTGCCGCCGAGCGAGGAGCTGCCGAAGAACAGGTTCGATGTCTTGACGCGGAATGGATCGCGCGGCGGTGCAGCCGGAATGGTGGCCCGCTTCAGCGCTTCGAGCGGCTGGAGCGCGAGCGAGCGCGCAGCGTCACTGGCTCGTGGCGTATTGGTGTATTGCGGCAGCGGCGGCGCACGCAGTGCTTCCGCGAGCTCGGGATCGAGCGCGGCCGCGGACTCCGGCGACATCGCTTGTGGCAGCGCGACGGTCTTGGCGCCGAACACCGAGCTGTTCGAGGTCGCGGGATCTTCCTGCGCGGGCGCTGCCGTCGGCGCGCTCGCCTCGGGAGCCTGCGTCGGTGTGATCATTGCGAGACGATCACCCTTCATGGAGCGATCGACCTTGGGAAAATCAGAGGCTTGGTAGCGGGGCGGCGCCTGAAGCGCCGGGTTGCGGTTGATCGCGCCGGTGACGTCGCGGCCATCGAGGCTTGCGAGGCGAACCATCGTGCTCTGCGGAACCGAAGTGCCGATCGGCCGTGAAAAACTGTAGGTGGCGAGCTGTATGGAGGACGCAGCAGAGAACACCTGCTTTTGCCAGCGCTCAGCGACACCGGGTTGGCGCGCCAGCAGCGAGGCAATGTCCTGATAGCCGGTCTCTCTCGGCATCAATGCGAAGATGCAGAGACCGATGCCGAAGGACGCGAACCGCGCGCCCTTCGGATGGTTACGCAACAAAAACATCGCTACGCTCACGCTACGCTTACGCTAGAAAAATCGAGCAGCAGTACATCCGTGCAATTCGATCTTTATCGTGAGTATCTAATTTAGGTTGCCGGGGCGTTAATCGACGTTGCGCATGCGGCACACGCAAGCGATCTCAGGTGTTTTCACCGGGCGACGATGCGCATTGGTAAATGCGGCCTCACGCGACAAGGTAAACAATTGGTCAACGCGAATGGTGAAGGAACTCTTGCGCGCACGTATCCTTACGCGAGGCGCGCGGTTCCCTCCCCGACGTTGTGCTTCAAATGAAAGAGGCGGGGTTTTTGCCCCCGCCTCCTTCGCTGTCAATATTTCAACTCTTCGATTTACGCCTGGCTCGCGACCGCCTTGCCGAGCGCGGCTTGCGCCGCGGCGAGGCGGGCGATCGGGACCCGGTAGGGCGAGCAGGAGACGTAGTCGAGGCCGATCGCGTGGCAGAAGGCGACTGAGGCCGGATCGCCGCCGTGCTCACCGCAGATTCCGACCTTGAGCGAGGCGCGCGTCTTGCGGCCGCGCGCGACGCCAATCTTGACGAGCTCGCCGACGCCTTCCTGGTCGAGCGCCACAAAGGGATCGACCAACAGGATGCCCTTCGTCACGTACGGACCGAGGAAGCTCGCCGCGTCGTCACGGCTGATGCCGTACGTCGTCTGCGTGAGGTCGTTGGTGCCGAACGAGAAGAACTCGGCACTCTCCGCGATCTCGCCCGCGAGCAGGCAGGCGCGCGGCAACTCGATCATGGTACCGACCTGATAGGTCAGCTTGGTGTTGGTGTCGCGCATCACCGCCTTCGCGGTGGAATCGATCCGCGCCTTGACGAGATCGAGCTCCATCTTGGTGGCAATCAGCGGCACCATCACCTCGAGGCCGACGGCCTTGCCGGTGCGCTTCTCGGCCTCGACCGCCGCCTCGAAGATCGCGCGCGCCTGCATTTCGGCGATCTCTGGATAGGCGATCGCGATACGACAGCCGCGGAAGCCGAGCATCGGATTGAACTCCGACAGCTCGCGCGCGCGGTCGGCCAGGCGCCGCGGGTCGGTGTTCATGGCGCGCGCCACTTCCTCGACCTCGGCATGGGTGTGCGGCAGGAACTCGTGCAGCGGCGGATCAAGCAAGCGGATCGTGACGGGCAGGCCCTTCATGATCTCGAACAGCTCGACGAAGTCGGCGCGCTGCATCGGCAGCAGTTTTGCCAGCGCGGCGCGGCGCGACTGCTCGTCCTCGGAGAGGATCATCTCGCGCACCGTGCGGATGCGCGTTTCCTCGAAGAACATGTGCTCGGTGCGGCAGAGGCCGATGCCTTCCGCGCCGAACTTGATCGCTGTGTGCGCGTCCTCCGGCGTGTCGGCGTTGACGCGCACGCCGAGCTTGCGGACCTGGTCGGCCCATTTCATCAGCGTGCCGAACTCGCCGGACAGCTCCGGCTCGATCATCGGCATGCGGCCGGCGAGCACCTGGCCGAGCGAGCCGTCGATGGTGATGACGTCGCCGGTCTTGTAGGTACGCGAGCCGATGCTCATGGTGCCGCGGCCGTAATCGACGCGGATGGTGCCACAGCCGGAGACGCAGGGCTTGCCCATGCCGCGCGCGACCACCGCAGCATGCGAGGTCATGCCGCCGCGGGTCGTCAGGATGCCTTCGGCGGCATGCATGCCGTGGATGTCTTCGGGGCTGGTCTCGATGCGGACCAGAATCACCTTGCGTCCGTCCGCCTGAAGCTTGGCCGCCTCGTCCGAGGAGAACACGATCTCGCCGGAAGCCGCACCCGGCGAGGCCGGCAGGCCGGGTCGCGATCACGTCGCGCTTGGCGTTGGGATCGATGGTCGGATGCAGGAGCTGGTCGAGCGAAGCGGGGTCGACTCGTGTCACCGCTTCCTTCTTGGTGATCAGGCCTTCATTGGCGAGCTCGACCGCGATGCGCAGCGCCGCTTTCGCAGTGCGCTTGCCGCCGCGGGTCTGGAGCATCCAGAGCTTGCCCTGCTCGACCGTGAACTCCATGTCCTGCATGTCGCGGTAGTGCTTCTCGAGCTGCGTGTAGATCCGCGTCAGCTCCTTGAAGGCCTCCGGCATCGCCGATTCCATCGACGCCTTGTCGGAGCCGGAGTCCTTTCGCGCTTCCTCGGTGATGTCGTGCGGCGTGCGGATGCCCGCCACCACGTCCTCACCTTGCGCGTTGATCAGGAACTCGCCGTAAAGCTTGCTCTCGCCGGTCGACGGGTTGCGGGTGAAGGCAACGCCGGTTGCCGAGGTCTCGCCCATGTTGCCGAACACCATGGCCTGCACGTTGACCGCGGTGCCCCAGGATTCCGGAATGTCGTGCAGCTTGCGGTAGGTCACCGCGCGCGCGTTCATCCAGGATGAAAACACCGCGCCGATCGCGCCCCAGAGCTGGTCGTGCGGATCCTGCGGAAAATCCTTGCCGGTCTCGCGCGCGACTGCGTCCTTGTATTTGCCGACCAGATCGACCCAGTCCTCGGCGGTGAGGTCGGTGTCGAGCGTGTAGCCCTGGCCGTCCTTGAAGGTGTCGAGGATTTCCTCGAAATGATGATGCTCGAAGCCGAGCACCACGTCCGAATACATGGTGATGAAGCGGCGATAGCTGTCATAGGCGAAGCGGCGGTCGCCCGACAGTTCCGACAGCGCTTCCACGGTCTCGTCGTTGAGGCCGAGATTGAGCACGGTGTCCATCATGCCCGGCATCGAGGCGCGGCCGCCGGAGCGAACCGAAACGAGCAGCGGGTTCCTGGAATCGCCGAAGCTCTTGCCGGTCAACTTGCCGACATGCGCGAGCGCCTTCTCAACCTGCGACTGCAATTCCTTCGGGTAGGATTTGTCGTGCGCGTAGAAATAGGTGCAGACCGAGGTCGGGATGGTGAAGCCCGGAGGCACCGGCAGGCCGAGATTGGCCATCTCGGCGAGGTTGGCGCCCTTGCCGCCGAGCAGGTCGCGCATCTCCGCTTTGCCCTCGGCCTTCCCGTCCCCGAACGTATAGACCCACTTGCCGGCCTTGGCCGTAACAGGCGCTGCCTTGGCCGGCGCAGCCTTGCTCGGCGCGGGCTTCACGGCGAGCTTCGGCGCAACCGGCTTGGTCGGTGCCTTTGAAGCACGCTTGGAAACAGTCTTGGAAACAGTCTTGGAAACAGCCTTGGAAACAGTCTTGGCGGCAGGCTTCACAGCCGGCTTGGCAGCGGGTTTCACAGCGGCCTTGGCCACTGGCTTCGGGGCGCTCTTGGCAAGTGCCTTGCGGGCCACCGGCGCGGCTTTCGCCTTGGCGGAGGACTTTGATTTCGCTGGGATTTTCGAGGCGGCTTTGGCCATAGCTTGCACACAACCTGCGAGAGGAATGGGTAATGGCGCGCCTTACACCACTTTGGGCAGGCCCGCGCAAGTCGAAGAGTTCCGGAGAATGAAGGCCTAGAGATGGAGCCACTTCAACAATCCGAGCCCGATCGCACCATTTATGATGAGAAAAATCGCGACGATCAGGTTCAGGAGGCGCGGCATGATCAGGATGAGCACGCCCGCAAGCAGCGACAGGATTGGCGAGATGTGGGCGACGGTGATGTGCATGAATTGTCTTTCCGTGGGTGGGGCGAATCGCGGCCGGATCATAGCGGACCGGGTTCCGCGGGTAGAGACGCACAGGGGACGTGGGAGTTCCCGGCTCCGCGAAAACTGCCCGAAAATGCCGCGAATGCGGCAGGTGTTTTCCGGAACATCGCGAAGACGCGCGCATTGGCAACCGGTTGCGCCGCTGGCGCTTCCCGAAAACCTTCTCGAAGGAGTTGCACATGCGGAACAGGATTCTTGCTCTTGCAGCGCTCGCGGCCGCGATCGGCTCGCCCCTTGCGGCGCAGGCGCAAAGCGGCACGGTGGGACGCGCACCCGTCGTCGTCGACAGCGGCCCGACCATTCCGGTCGAACAGCGGCCCGCTTTCCGCGACTATGTCGTCGAACAACGTGTGCCGGCTTTCCGTATCCCCGATCGCGTGGTAGTCGGTGCCACCTTACCCGAAAGCGGCGTCACCTACTATGACGTGCCGCAACGTTTTGGCGCCACCACCTATCGCTACACCGTCGTGAACGGCGAGACCGTGCTGGTCGAGCCGCGCTCGCGGCGCATCGTCGAGGTGATGGACTAACGCTTTCAAGGATCAACTAGATGTCCGCCGCGTCACATCAATCAGGCTGACGCGAACAGTGTAATCGGACATCAGGCCCTGCCCGGTCTTCCCCCCGCCGGGCGGGGCTTTTTTGTGCATCTCGTGTGCGTGCTCTCGTGTCCCGGGCAAGCGAAGCGTGACCCGGGACCCAGAAGCTCCAAGCCCCCCGCGGTACGCGCCCCGGCTCTGCAGCGCACCGCAAAGATGCGCTGCGCTGCCGAGCCGGGGCACCAGATCAATCCTGGATCTTCGAGAAATCCGCCACCGCACGCGTGGCGCTGCGGATTTCGTTGAGCAGCTTGAGGCGGTTCTCGCGCACCTTCGCATCGTCGTCGTTGACCCGAACTTTCTCGAAGAACGCATCGACCGGCGGGCGCAGCTTTGCCATCGCACTCATCGCAGCGGCAAAATCTTCCTTGGCGACCGCGGCACTGGCTTCCGCCTGCACCTCGCCGATCGCCTTCGCCAACGCCTTTTCCTCGTCGAGGCTGTAGAGCGCGGCATCAGGTGCGCCGTCGAAGCTGCGCTTGTCCTTCTTCTCCTCGATGCCGAGAATATTGCTGGCGCGCTTGATACCGGCGAGCAGGTTCTTGCCGTCGTCGGTCTCGAGGAATTTGCCGAGCGCCTCGACGCGGCGGACGATCATCAGGAGATCGTCCTGACCACCGAGCGCGAACACGGCGTCGACGAGATCGTGACGCGCGCCCTGTTCGCGGAGCTGGACCTTCAAGCGGTCGGCGAAGAAAGCCAACAGGTCGCTCGGAAGCTTCTGCGCATCGGCAGGCTTCATGGACAAGCCGGCGAATGCGGACGCCGCCACCTTCATGAGCGACAGACGCAGTGCGTTCTCGGCGATCAGCCTGATCACACCCAGCGCCGCGCGACGCAGCGCATACGGGTCCTTGCTCCCCGTCGGCTTCTCATCGATGGCCCAGAAGCCAACGAGCGTGTCGAGCTTGTCGGCGAGCGCCACTGCGACGCTGACCGGATCGGTCGGCACGCGATCAGCAGGGCCTTGCGGCTTGTAGTGCTCCTCGCAGGCGGCGGCGACGGAAGCGTCCTCGCCTTGGGCCAGCGCGTAGTACTTGCCCATCAGGCCCTGCACCTCGGGGAATTCGCCGACGACTTCGGTCAGCAAATCCGCCTTCGCCAGATGCGCGGCGCGCGTTGCCTTCGCGACATCGGCGCCGACCAGTGGGGCGATCTCGGCGGCGAGGC
This sequence comes from Bradyrhizobium sp. LM2.9, assembly GCF_054056555.1. NCBI lineage: Bacteria > Pseudomonadati > Pseudomonadota > Alphaproteobacteria > Hyphomicrobiales > Nitrobacteraceae > Bradyrhizobium > Bradyrhizobium sp. LM2.9. The sequence continues at coordinate 138,910 of NZ_JBSRYJ010000002.1, read as the reverse complement.
GTTCGATCCGCTTGATACGCTCCGCCTGCGTCCCGAGCTTCTCGTGGAACACGATCTGCTCGAATTTCGGCAGGCGATCCTCGAGCTTCGTCTTCAGGTCGGTCTCGTAGAAGAACTTCGCATCCGACAGACGCGGGCGGATCACGCGTTCATTGCCGGCGACGATGGTGTTGCCGCCGTCGGCCGCCTCGATATTGGCGGTGAGGACAAACTTATTGGTCAGCTTGCCGGTCTTGGAATCCTTGACGACGAAGCACTTCTGGTTGTTGCGGATGGTGGCGCGGATCACCTCGTCCGGGATCGCGAGGTATTCCGCTTCGAACGATCCCATCATGACGACCGGCCATTCGACGAGGCCGGACACTTCGTCCAGCAGCACCTGATCTTCGACGAGCTCGAACCCTTGCGCGAATGTCAGCTCCTTGGCGTCCGCAAAGATGATATCCTTGCGCGCCTGCGGATCGAGGATGACTTTTGCAGCCTTCAGCTTGGCTTCGTAGTCCTCGAACCGGCGCACGCTTATCGCGTCAGGCGCCATGAAGCGATGGCCATAGGTGGTCTGGCCGGTCTCAATGCCGTCCACCGAGAATTTGACGACATCGGGCTCTTCGGTCTCGGGCCCGAAGGTCGCGGTGATCGCATGCAGCGGGCGCACCCAGCTCAGCGAACCCGGTTTCCCCGAGCGCGCGCCCCAGCGCATCGATTTCGGCCAGGGGAAGGTGCGGATAATCACGGGGAGGATTTCTGCGAGCACGTCGATGGCATCGCGGCCGGGCTTTTCGATCAGCGCGATGTAGAAATCGCCCTTCGCGTCGCGCTGGATCTTGGCTTCGTCGAGCGATGTCAGACCCGTCGCTTTCAGAAAACCCTGCACGGCCGCATCGGGCGCGCCCATTTTCGGTCCGCGGCGTTCGGTCTTCAGATCGGGCTGGCGCGCGGGGATGCCGTGCACGGTGAGCGCGAGGCGGCGCGGCGTCGCGAACGCCTTCGCGCCCTCGTAGACGAGGCCTTCGGCGACGAGCTTGTCGGTGACCATGCGGCGCAGATCGTCGGCCGCCTTGGCCTGCATGCGCGCGGGGATTTCTTCCGAGAACAGTTCAAGCAAAAGATCGGGCATCAGGCCGCTCCGCCCGCTTCAGTATGGATCCAGGCCTCGCCGCAGGCCTTGGCCAGCTCGCGCACGCGAAGAATGTAGCTCTGCCGCTCGGTCACCGAGATCACGCCGCGCGCGTCGAGCAGGTTGAAGACATGACTCGCCTTGATGCACTGGTCATAGGCCGGCAGCGCCATCAGATGCGCGTCGCGTTTGCTATCCTTCCAACCGGCGTCGAGATATTTCCTGCAGGCAGTCTCGGCCATCTTGAATTGCTCGAACAGCATCGCGGTGTCGGCGACTTCGAAAGTTGTGCTTCGAATATTCCCGCTCGGCCTGCAGGAAGACGTCGCCATAGGTGACCTTGGCGTCACCATCGCGGCCGTTGAAGTTGAGGTCGTAGACGCGATCGACGCCCTGCACATACATCGCGAGGCGTTCGAGCCCGTAGGTGAGCTCGCCCGCGACCGGCGCGCATTCGACACCCGCGACCTGCTGGAAATAGGTGAACTGGCTCACTTCCATGCCGTCGCACCAGCACTCCCAGCCGAGGCCCCAGGCGCCCAGCGTCGGGCTCTCCCAATCGTCCTCGACGAAGCGGATGTCGTGCACGGCAGAATCGATGCCGATCGCGGCGAGCGACTTCAGGTATAGCTCCTGAAGGTTCGGCGGCGACGGCTTCATGATCACCTGGAACTGGTAATAGTGCTGCATCCGGTTCGGATTCTCGCCGTAGCGGCCGTCCTTGGGCCGGCGCGAGGGCTGCACATAGGCCGCGTTCCAGGGCTTTGGCCCGAGCGCGCGGAGTGTGGTGGCCGGATGGAAGGTACCCGCGCCCATCTCCATGTCGTAGGGCTGCAGGATCACGCAGCCCTGCTCGGCCCAGAACCGCTGGAGCGCGAGGATAAAACCCTGGAACGAGCGTTCCGGGCGCATATGGGCGGGCAATGAGGCGTCCATCGTCAGATCAGGCTCTCGCGGGGGTTTGAATCGCGCGGGACCGTATCGACGGCAGGGATGGGAATCAAGGTGAAGGGGGCCGTTTCGAGCCAAACACTCCATCGTCCCGGGACGATGCGGCAGTGTGGGCCAAGGCGCAATTGCGTCGTGCCCACCATCTTTCCAAGATCGCGATGCCGGTGGTGGGCACGCTTCGCTTTGCCTAGCCTACGGCACCAATTAACCCGGCCGGTAGGCTCCGGTGACGGGGTCCTGTTTCAGCGTCTGGACGGCCCCTCTGTGGGCGGCCTCGGCGACGCGCGAGAGGCGCATCTCCTCCAGCTCCCGGTTGATCCTGACAGCGGTCTTGTAGGCCCAGCGGACCACGGCAAGCCCGCCCAGGACGCCCGCGAATGCGACGAACGGCGGCATTGGTCGTTCCTTGTTCACAATGCTCAGCCCCCACGCGCATTCTTGCGCAGACCGGGCCGCGCCGCAATCGGCACGCCCCGGGCGAAATGGCGCGGGCGGCCTCGGTCTAGAACCCGAATTTCGCCCAGATCGCCCGTGTCTCGACAGCCGAGATCAGATCGTCCGGCAGGCCAGCCACTGATTCCATGGCCGAAAGCTGCCCGGCGCCCGGCGATTTCCGGCCCAAAAGACTGGAAAGCAGACCGCTCGGCTGGGCAATCACGGGCGTGAGAACCTTCTCACCAAAGCGGGCACGAAGAGTTGAGCGGAGATCGCCGATGCTGTCGGCGAGCCCCAGCGCGATTGAGCTTTCGCCAGCCCAATATTCGCCCGTGAACAGGGTGTCGTCGTCGCCCTTCAACCGCGCGCCGCGGCTCTCCTTCACCAGCGCGATGAAGATCCGGTGGATCTCGCGCTGGAGCGCCTTCAGCTTGGCGACGTCGTCGGGATTCTCGGGGAGGAACGGATCGAGCATCGCCTTGTGCGCACCGGCGGTGTAGAGGCGCCGCTCTATGCCGAGCCGCCTGATCGCCTCCTGGAAACCAAAGCTGCCCCCGACCACGCCGATCGAGCCGAGGACCGAGGACGGATCGCAGATGATCTCGTCGCCGGCGCAGGCGATCATGTAGCCGCCGGATGCGGCGACATCCTCGACGAACACCAGCACCGGCAGCTTCTTCTCCGCCGCGAGTTGCTTGATGCGCAGATAGATCTGGCGCGACTGCACCGGCGAGCCGCCGGGCGAGTTGATCACCAGCGCCACCGCCTTGGCGTTGCGCATCGAAAACGCCCGCTCCAGCACCCGCGCAACGGTCGCGAGCGTCATGCCCGGGCGCAGCGGCGTCACCGCGCCGATCACGCCGAACAGCCGCACCACCGGCACCACGGCCGTGCCGGGACGGAAGCGCGCCGGCAGATATTGCATGAGCTTGTCGGCCAGGCCGGAACTCTCACGATCGTTCAATTGTTCGGCCATGCCGTTACCTCTGATTAACCATTTCTTATCACGCGACTGTCATTGGAAGGGCCCGGAACGTGTTTTGCGGAAACTCCGTTGAGAGGCTGCAATGGGCCAGCGGAGAACACCATGAAAATCTATCTGCTGATGCTGCTGATCGGTGCGCTGTTCATGGCGATCCGCCTGACGACTCCGCAAGAGCAGCAGTCGGAATCGCTTCCGCAGTAGGGCGTCACGGCTCCACCAGCGGCAACACCGCCCTTCCCTCCAGAATATCCCTCACCTCGTTGTTCGGCGCGCGCGGCCCGTCGTTGAGCATGAGGCCAGGCAGCACGCGCGTCGGAGCCCGGCCTCCCTTGACGGCGTGCACCAACACGCGGATCGCGGGCCGTCCCGCTTCGCCATGAACCGGCAGGATCACGAGACTTCCGAAGCCGCGTGACAGCGCTGCCAAAACGTCGGCGATCCCATCTGCGCGCCAAATCAATGTCAGCGCGCCATCCGATCGGAGCATGCGCCGTGCCGCATGCACCCACGCATTCAACGTCTCGTCGGTCGCCACATGCGCGGTGTGGCGCGCTTGATCGGGCGAGCCACGATGGCGAGCGGGATCGTTGAAGGGCGGATTCATCAGCACCACGTCGACGCTGTCGGGCGCGAGCCCGCTCGCCGCAAACGCCTGTGCGTCCGTGGTGACGTCGAGCACGATGGTCTCGGCGGCAATCGCATTCGCCGCCGCATTGGCGCGCGCAAGCCCTGCCAGTTCCGGATCGATCTCGACCAGGCTGAGCCTGATACCGGCCACGCGCCGGGCCAGCGCCAACCCGGCTGTGCCGATGCCGGCGCCGAGATCGACCACGCGATCGCCCGCTTGGGCCTGCGTCGCCGCCGCGAGCAAAATGGCGTCGTGCCCGGCGCGATGGCCGGACCGCTTCTGCTTCAGTCGCAACTGCCCGCCGAGAAAGGCGTCTTCGGTGAGATCTGTCAGCGCTTCACCTATCGCTGCGGAGTTCGTGGCTGAGGCCGGCCTCGGTCAGGAGCTGCCGGGCCTCGAGGGCGTCGTCTTCATGGACCAGGATCCGCCGCGGCAAAATGCCCAGCGAGCCCTCGATGATGCTCATGTTCTGGTCCAGCACCAGATGATGGATGTTGGCGCCGTCGAGCAGCGCGCCGACCGCCGACACCAGCACCATATCGTTGGTCCGAACCAGTTCTCGCAAAACACAGGCCTCCTGCCTGACGGGGATTAAGCGGCAATGTCAATGGTTCCACGGCCCTTGCCGCATCCCCGTCCAGTTTCTATTGTCTTTCGATCAGAATAGCCCTTCCGGGGCAAATATTGGAGACCGGCGTGGCCGTCATCGTACCTTTCGAAACTCCCGGCGCGTCGATCGAAGAGCTGGTTGTCCTTGTCGCCGGTGACATGGAGCGCGTCAACGCCACGATCCTGTCGCGGACCGGTTCTGATGTGACCATGATCCCCGAGGTCGCCAACCATTTGATCTCCTCCGGGGGCAAGCGCCTGCGACCAATGCTGACGCTCGCCATGGCCAACCTCGCCGGCTACGCCGGTGACGGCCATATCAAGCTCGCCGCCTCCGTCGAGTTCATGCATACCGCCACGCTCCTGCACGACGACGTCGTCGACGAGAGCGAGATGCGCCGCGGCAAGCTGTCGGCGCGGATGCTCTGGGGCAACGAAGCGAGCGTGCTGGTCGGCGACTTCCTGCTCGGCCAGGCTTTTCGCATGATGGTCGAGGTCGGCTCGCTCCGCGCGCTCGACATCCTCTCCGCGGCCGCCGCGACCATCGCCGAGGGCGAGGTGATGCAGCTTGCCGCCGCCAAGAACACCGCGACCACCGAAGACGAATATCTCGCCGTGATCCGCGGCAAGACCGCCGAGCTGTTCGCCGCCGCCTGCGAGGTCGGCCCTGTCATCGCCAACCGCCCCAAGGCGGAACAGACCGCCTGCCGATCGGTCGGCATGAATCTCGGCATCGCTTTTCAGCTCGTCGACGACGTGCTCGACTATGGCGGCAAGAGCGCAAAACTCGGCAAGAACACCGGCGACGATTTTCGCGAGGGCAAGATCACGCTGCCCGTCGTGCTCGCCTTCCGCCGCGGCAACGACACCGAGCGCGCCTTCTGGATCCGCGCGCTCGAGCGCGGCGAGATCGGCGACACCGACCTCGACCACGCCATCGGGTTGATGAACAAGCACCGCGCGCTCGAAGACACGCGGAGCCGCGCCCAGCACTACGGCGCCATGGCCGTGGACGCGCTGGCGCTGTTCCCGTCCTCGCCAATGAAGAGCGCACTGGAGCAGGTCGTGGCGTTCTGTCTGGCACGGTCGCATTAGGGCTCGCACGCTACCCGCACATTTCGGTGTCTTGCCGGCGAAGGTCGGTGAGACAGCGCCCGACTGCATCAACAATCGTCATTGCGAGCGCAGCGAAGCAATCCAGTCTGCCACCGCGGCAAGACTCTGGATTGCTTCGCTGCGCTCGCAATGACGAGTAACTTGCATTTTGCAAGCTACACTCGTACTTTCCCCCTATGCAGCCCAAATCCCCCTCGATCCTGGAATGCCCGGTCGGCCGCGCCGTGGAGACCGTTGGTGAATGGTGGAGCATTTTGATCCTGCGGGATGCGTTCCAGGGCGCAACAAAGTTCGACGAATTTTCACAAAGTCTCGGGATCGCGCCGAACATCCTGTCGCGGCGGTTGGCCCATCTCACCGAAAGCGGCATGTTCGTGCGCCGCCGCTATCACGAGCGGCCGCCGCGTTACGAATATGTGCTGACGGACAAGGCGCGGGATTTCTTTCCCGTGATCGTCGCGCTGCTCGCCTGGGGCAACAAGCATCTCACGCCGAAAGGCGAATCCATTTTGCTGGCGAACCGCGACGATAGTCGTCCGTTCGATCCGGTCGTGGTCGATGCCGCCGACATGCAGCCGATCACGCTCGCCAATGCGGTCATCATCGCCGGCCCCCGCGCCAGCGGTGTCATGCGCAAACGGCTGACCTCGCTCAAAGCCATGAACCCGGCCATCGCGCCGGTGGGAGACTGACATGCGTCGTATCGTCGTGACGGGAATGGGCGCGGTGTCGCCGCTTGGCTGCGGTGTCGAACTGTCCTGGCGCCGGCTGCTGGCCGGTCAAAGCGGGCTGCGCCCGCTGCCCGAATGGTCGCTGGCGCTGCCCGCGCGCATTGCCGGCCTCGTGCCCGACAAGACCAATGACGCGGATGGCGGCTTCGATCCCGCGCAGGCCGCCGCGCCGAAAGACCAGCGCAAGATGGACCGGTTTATCCTGTTCGCGCTGCTCGCCACCGCAGAAGCGGTCGCGCAGTCCAAATGGACGCCACAGGATGCGACCGCACTGGAACGAACCGCGACGATCATCGCCTCCGGTGTCGGCGGCTTTCCGGCGATGGCGGAGGCGGTGCGCATCACCGAACAGCGCGGCCCGCGCCGGCTGTCGCCGTTCACGATTCCCTCCTTCCTCGCCAATCTCGCGGCCGGCCACGTCTCGATCAAATACGGCTACAAGGGTGCGCTGGGCACACCGGTCACGGCGTGCGCCGCCGGCGTTCAGGCGATCGGTGATGCCGCGCGCATGATCCGCGCAGGCGAGATTGATGTGGCGATCTGCGGCGGCGCGGAGGCCTGCATCGACATCGTCAGTCTCGGCGGCTTTGCCGCGGCCCGCGCACTGTCGAGCTCCTTCAACGACGAGCCCGCACGCGCCTCGCGCCCGTTCGATCGCGACCGCGACGGTTTTGTCATGGGCGAAGGCGCCGGCATCCTGGTGATCGAGGAGCTGGAGCATGCATTGGCGCGCGGCGCGACGCCGATCGCGGAGATCGTCGGATACGGCACGACCGCGGACGCCTATCACATGACGTCGGGTCCGCCTGATGGCGACGGCGCCCGGCGCGCGATGGAGATCGCGCTCCGACAGGCGAAGCTTGCGCCCGCGGACTTGCAGCACCTGAACGCGCACGCGACGTCGACGCCGGCCGGCGACGAGAGCGAGCTTGGCGCGATTGCCGCGCTGTTCGGCCGTCACCGCGGCATTGCCGTGAGCGCGACCAAATCGGCCACCGGCCATCTGCTCGGCGCCGCCGGAGGGCTCGAGGCGATCTTCACTATCCTCGCCCTGCGCGACCAGATCGCGCCGCCGACGCTCAATCTCGAAAACCCTGATCCGGGTGCGGACGGCATCGACATCGTCGCCGGCGCGGCCCGGCCGATGCCGATGCTCAACGCCATCTCCAACGGGTTCGGCTTCGGCGGGGTGAATGCCAGCGTGATCTTCCGCCGGATCGGCTAGGCAAGAGGGCTTGCAATCGCGGCAAGCTGCGCTACGAAACAGGATGATCGAAACGAATTTCTGGCTGTTCCTGGCCGCCGCTTGTCTCATTGCCGCCGTTCCCGGCCCCGGCATTTTCTACGTCGCGGCACGGACCATGTCGGAAGGGCGCGCTAGCGGTTTTGCATCGACCGCGGGCACCGCGCTCGGCGGGCTGGTTCATGTGGTCGCGGGCAGCCTCGGCATCTCCGCGATCATCCTTGCCAGCGCCGAGCTGTTTGTCGCCGTGAAATTAGTCGGCGCACTCTATCTGGTCTGGCTCGGCATCAGAACTTTCCGCAGCGCCAGCCGCGCGCTGTCATTCGACAGCGAGCCCGTCGGCGACAAGCGCGCCTTTCGCGACGGCGTGCTGGTCGAGGCGCTGAACCCGAAGACCGCCGCGTTCTTCCTCGCCTTCATTCCGCAGTTCCTTGACCCGGCGGGATCGAACCCGACGCTGCAATTCATCGTGTTCGGCGCGATCTCGGTGACGCTGAACACGCTCGCCGATATCGTGGTGGTGCTGATGGCCTCCGCGACACGTACGCAGCTGATTGGAAGGCCGCATTTGATGCGGCGTCTCACCCAAGGCTCGGGCGTCTTCATCGCGGGCCTCGGCCTGTCGCTCGCACTGGCGCGGCGGCCCGTGAATGGATAGCTCCACGCTCGCCCCGCAAAGCCGCACTTACGAATCTCACGGCCTGCGGCTGCATTATGCCGACTGGGGCAACGACGGCGCGCCCGTTGCCGTCCTGGTTCACGGCGGCCGCGATCACTGCCGGAGCTGGGACGTCATCGCCCGCTCGCTGCAGCCGCATTTTCACGTGCTCGCGCCCGACCTGCGCGGGCACGGCGATTCCGAATGGACCAAGGGCGGCAGCTACGCGCTGACCGAATATGTGTACGATCTCACCCAACTCGTTCGCAGCATCGCCGCGCCCCAAGTCACTCTCGTCGGCCATTCGATGGGCGGCATGGTGAGCCTGATTTTTTCAGGATCATTCCCCGAACTGGTCTCGAAGCTGGTCGTGCTCGACGGTGTGACCATGCTGCCGGATACGCCGAAGTCACCGACGCATGAGCGCATCAGCAAATGGGTCGGCCAGCTTGACAGACTGCACGACCGCACACCACGCCGCTATTCGACCCTTGAGGATGCGGCCGCGCAGATGGTGCTTCACAACAAGCGGCTGTCCCGCGACCTCGCGCTGCATCTTGCCACCCACGGCGCGCGGCAGAACGACGACGGCACCTATAGCTGGAAGTTCGATCCCTATCAGCGCGCCTCTGCGCCGCACCGGCTCTGGCCGGACGACCACGTCGCGCTGTGGTCGCGCATCACCTGTCCGACGCTGCTCTTGAATGCCGGCGAAAGCTTTCTCGCGGGCGCCAGGGCCGCAGGCCTTGAGCGCTACTTCCCGCAGGCGCGCGTCGTGACCATCGCCGAGGCCGGACACTGGCTGCAGCATGACAAGCCGCAAGAGGTGTCGGGTGAGATTCGAAAGTTTCTCGGGCTGGCCTAGCTCAATGTCCCCGCGTGCACCCACCAGCGGGAATGATCCCTGCGGATCTTCTCGGCGGCGGCATGCGCATCAGTGGACGCGCCATAGATCGCAAAGCACGTCGCACCCGAGCCGGACATGCGGGCGAGCTTGACGCCGGCGGAGTCACGCAAGGCTTCCAGCACGTCGCCGATCACCGGTTCGATGCGCATCGCCGGCGCTTCGAGATCGTTGGCGACGGTCTCGAGAGTATCGACCCAATCGGCAATGGAGGCGCCCTCGTCCGGCCAGGCCGGGGCGTCGAAGACGGAGGTGGCGCCGACCAGGAGTTCGCCGTTGCGCAGGCCCAGCGCCTGGAACACATCCTTGGTCGCGACCGGCACGCGCGGATTGACCATCACGCAGGGCATGCTCGGCAGCATCAAGGGCAGCAGCTGCTCACCGACACCGGTCATGTCGCAGGCGCGCGAGAACAGGCACACCGGCACGTCGGCGCCGGTCGCAAGCGCGACCTTCTGGAGTCGTGGATCGTCGAGCGACAGATTGTTGAGACGTGCCAGCAACCGCAGCCCCGCCGCGGCGTCGGCCGAGCCGCCGCCAATGCCGGCCGCGACGGGGAGCACCTTGTCGAGCGCGAAGGCGCCCAGCTTCAGGTTCGGCACGGCGTCGGCCAGGAGCTTGGCCGCCTTGAACACGAGGTTGTCGGCCATATCACCGCAGGCCGCCGCGAGCGGGCCCGTGGTGATGAGCTTCAACTCGCCGCCGGGCTCCAACGTCAGCCGGTCGGCGCAGTCGGCAAACGCGACGACGCTTTCGAGATCATGATAGCCGTCGGCACGACGGCCGACCACGCGAAGGCTCAAATTGACCTTCGCACGCCCTTCTTCAATGAACGCCGGCATTGGCGACACGCCCCCAGAACTTAGTCTTTCCTTCGCATGATCTTGCCGGAAAACCGCTACACACTTTCCGGACCATGCGCTCAGCTCAGCCGCCGCCCTTGCCGTCGTCCTTCTTCTTCTCCTTCTCCGCCTGCGCAGCCGAGGAGTTCGAATTGTCGTCGGTCATGCCGTTTGCGATCTTGGCTTCGATCTTCGGAAGCTCATCCGCCTCGGGCTTGAGATCGCGGGCGTGCGCCCACTGGAACTTGGCTTCCAGCGTGCGGCCGACGCGCCAATAGGCGTCGCCAAGGTGATCGTTGATGGTGGGATCCTCGGGCTTGAGGTCGATCGCGCGCTCGAGGTTCTTCACCGCGTCCTCGTAATTGCCGATGCGGTAATAGGCCCAGCCGAGGGAGTCGACGATGTAGCCGTCGTCCGGGCGCTGCTCGACCGCCCGCTTGATCATCTTCATGCCTTCGTCGAGATTGACGCCCTGGTCGATCCAGGAATAGCCGAGATAGTTGAGGACGTGCGGCTGGTCGGGCTGCAGCTCGAGCGCCTTCTTCATGTCGGCTTCGGCCTTGCCCCACTGCTTGGAGCGCTCCTCGCAGATGCCGCGATAATAGTACCAGACGCTGTTGGCCTTGTCGTTGCCGGCCGGCAGCACGTCGACGCCTTGCGAATAGGTCGCGCCGCATTCGCCGAACTTCTTGCGGCCGCGCTCGATGTTGCCGAGCGCCATGATGGCTTCGAGATCCTTGGAATCCTCAGTGGTGACACCCTTGAGGATCTTGATCGCCTCGTCGGTGCGGTCGGCGGAATCCAGATCGATGGCGAGCTGGATCTGCGCGTTGCGCTTGAGCGGCGAGGACGACGGCACCCGCTCATAGACCTTGATCGCCATCTGCGGCCGCTTCACCGATTCATAGAGATCGGCGAGCGAGAGCAGCGCCAGGGGATGGCTGGGCTGGAGGTAGAGCGAGAGCTGGAGATAGACCAGCGCCAGATCCTCGCCGCCGCGGCGGGTCAGCGTGGCGCCAATGCCGTAGAGCGCTTCGGCGGCGCCGGCTTGCGCGGAATCGGCCAGCGGCGGCATCTTCTTGCCGGCCTTGGTCTCGCGCAGGCCTTCCACGATCAGCGGATGGCGGGCGAGCTTCTTGTCGAACGCCTGGTAGACGGTGGTCGCGGCGGCCGAGTCCTTGTTGCGCGACAGCCAGCGCGCATAGGCCTCGGTGACACGCAGCATGGAATCGTCCAGTTTGTAGGCGCGCTCGAACCGGGTGCCGGCGTCCTTCTCCTTGCCGGAGAGCTCGAGGATCATGCCGGCGTGGAGGTCCTTGAACAGCGGATACCATTCCGGACCGGCCAGCTTGTCGATGGTCGCGACACCGCCCTTGGCATCGCCCGCACCATAGGCGGCCCAGCCCGACAGCAGCGTGGCGACGAGATCGGTGATCGGACCGCGGATCGACTGGTTGATGTTGGTCTGCGCGGTCGCGTACTTCTTGAACTTGAGATCGTGCACGCCGACGACGAGGCGCGCGACGCGGTTGGTCTTGTCGATGGTGAGGATGCGCTCGGCGAGCTTGACGGCTTCGTCGATGTCACCGTCGGCGACCGACGAGATGAAGGCGCGGTCGAGCAGCTCGTTGTTCTTCGGGTCGGTGCGCAGAGCGGAGCGGTAGAACGCGGCGGCGGAGGCAGCGTCGCGCTCGACGCTGGCGTGGCGGGCGGCGAGATAGCTGCCGGAGGTGGTGAGCGCCTTCAGATCGTTTCGGGTCGGAAACTGCACCGCCGTGTCGGACGGATGATCCGGCGTCTGCGCCAGGACCGCGCCGGGGACCGTCGCGATCGCTGTGCCCATGAGGGCGATGGCGGCAACAGTCCAGCGGTTGAAACGATTTGAAAGCATCAGGGCTCGCCTTGAGTTGGTAGTGCCTGGGTCTGCAGCAAAAGGCCGTATCGCAAGCGAACGCGGCCGGTGGCATCGGGACCCGGAACCGTCGGGCCGACAATGCCGCTTTTGGCGCTTCACCGCAAGGATTCGGGCCGGGCGATCCCCGCCGCACGTCCCAAATCGGCCAAGTGACCGGTCAAGTGCGCCCCAAGACGCTGCTAGTATGGCCTTATCGTGGCCACGGGCCGCAACCGCAGCCGGGTTCTCACGCGAACGTGCGTCACAGGGCCTGGGTCACGTCGCTTTGGTCACATTGGGCCTTGATCACCAGGGTCTTGGCTCGGTGACCCCCCTTACATCGCCTCGTAGTTCGGGCCGCCGCCGCCCTCCGGAGGAACCCAGGTGATGTTGCCGTTGGGGTCCTTCACGTCGCAGGTTTTGCAGTGAACGCAATTCTGGGCGTTGATCTGGTAGCGCGGGCTCGAACCCTCCTCAACCCATTCATAAACGCCGGCCGGGCAATAGCGATTCGAAGGACCCGCGAACACGTCGTGCTCCGAGGTCTTCTGAAGATTCATGTCCGTGACCTTGAGATGGACCGGCTGGTCCTCCTCATGATTGGTATTGGACAGGAACACCGAGGACAGCTTGTCGAAGGTAATCTTGCCGTCCGGCTTCGGGTAGTTCTTCGGCGCGTGGGCTTTGGCCGGATCGAGTGTCGAGCGATCAGGCTTGGCGTGCGGCTGGGTTCCGAACAGCGAACCTCCGAACAGCGTGTTGCACCACATGTCAAAGCCGCCGAGCGCGACGCCGAGCACGGTGCCGAATTTCGACCACAGCGGCTTGACGTTGCGGACCAGGAACAAATCCTTGCCGACCGAGGAAGAGCGCCAGGCGTTCTCGTAGTCGACGATCTCGTCGTTGGCGCGATTGGCGGCGAGCGCGGCAGCGACATGCTCGGCGGCAAGCATGCCTGTGCCCATCGCATTGTGCACGCCCTTGATGCGGGGAACGTTGACGAAGCCAGCCGCGCAGCCGATCAGCGCGCCGCCGGGGAAGCTGAGTTTCGGCACCGACTGATAGCCGCCCTCGGTGATGGCCCGCGCGCCATAGGCGAGCCGCTTGGCGCCCTCGAAGGTGCCGCGGATCGAGGGGTGCGTCTTGAAGCGCTGGAACTCGTCGAACGGCGACAGATACGGATCGTCGTAGTTGAGATGCACGACAAAGCCGACGGCAACGAGATTGTCGTCGTAGTGATAGAGGAACGAGCCGCCGCCGGTCTTCAGGTCGAGCGGCCAGCCGAACGAATGCTGGATCATGCCCTTCTGATGCTTGGCGGGATCGATCTGCCAGACTTCCTTGAGCCCGATGCCGAACTTCGACGGTTCGCTGTTGGAGTCCAGCGCGAACTTCGCGATCAGCTGCTTGGTCAGGCTGCCGCGGGCGCCTTCGGCGAACAGGGTGTACTTGCCGAGCAATTCCATGCCGCGGGTGAAGGAGTCCTTCGGCTTGCCGTCCCGGCCGATGCCCATGTCGCCGGTGGCGATGCCCTTCACCGCGCCCTGCTCGTCATAGAGCACCTCGGCAGCGGCAAAGCCCGGATAGATCTCGACACCGAGCGCCTCGGCCTTGCGCGCGAGCCAACGGCAGACATTGCCGAGCGAGCCGATATAGCAATGATGGTTGTCCATCAGCGGCGGCATCATGAAATTCGGCAGCTTGATCGCGCCGCCGCCCGTCATCCAGTAGAAGCGGTCGTCCTTGACTTGCGTCTTTAGCGGGCAGTCGGAATCCTCGCGCCAGTCCGGGATCAGCTTGTCGAGCCCGGCCGGATCGATCACGGCGCCGGAGAGAATATGCGCGCCGACCTCGGAGCCCTTCTCCACCACGACAACGTTGAGATCGGCATTGATCTGCTTCAACCGGATCGCCGCGGCCAGGCCCGAGGGGCCGGCGCCGACGATGACGACGTCGAATTCCATGGATTCGCGCGCGGGAAGTTCTTCGGTGCTCATCTGATCTCAGCCCTTGAGACGGTCCTTGGTCGATTGCGCCCTCTTGTTTCCGATTTTTCCGGGTAGGACAACCTAGGAAATGCGTTTCGCTGGGATACAAGGCGGCCTAAACTGAACCAATAGTCAGACTTTCCAAATGATCCCAGAACCCGCACCCACCGTCCGAGAGCTTCTCGCCTTCTATCTGGAGGCTGGAGTCGATTGCGCGCTCGCGGAGGAACCGACCGACCGCCTGGCGGAATTGGATACCCCGTCTCCGGCCCCGCGTGCGCCACCTCCGGTCGAAGCACCGCGACCGGTGGCCGTCCCCGCGGTGATACGCGGCGAGACCGCACCCGCGCCCGACATCGCGATCGCCTCGGCGCGCGAGGCTGCGCGCACCGCGCCGACGCTGGAGGCGCTACGCGAGTTGATGCAAAGTTTTGACGGCTGCGCGCTAAAACACACGGCGACGCGGTTGGTGTTCGCCGACGGCAATCCGCAGGCGCGCATCATGTTCGTCGGCGAGGCACCGGGCCGCGACGAGGACATCGAGGGGCTGCCCTTCGTCGGGCGCAGCGGCAAGCTGCTCGATTTGATGATAGGAGCCATAGGCCTCAACCGCACCACCGCCTACATCGCCAACGTGATTCCGTGGCGGCCGCCCGGCAACCGCACGCCGACACCGCAGGAGACGCAAATCTGCCTGCCCTTCATCCAGCGCCAGATCGAGCTGGTGAATCCGGATGTGCTGGTGACGCTCGGCAATCCCGCGACGCAGACGCTGCTCTCGACCCGCGAAGGCATCATGCGCACCCGCGGCCGCTGGTTCGACTACGAGACGGGTGGCCGCACCATCCGCGCGCTGCCGACCTTCCACCCGGCCTATCTGTTGCGCTCGCCTTCGTACAAAAGGCTGGCTTGGCAGGATCTGCGGGCGATTGCGAAGATCCTGGCGGGATAGTCCTCTCGTGTCCCGGACGCGATGCAGCGCGATAGCGCTGCTTCGCAGAGCCGGGACCCAGACTGCTGCAACATGGGCCCCGGCTCTGCAGCGCATCACTTCGTGCTGCGCAGCGTCCGGGGCACGAGCGCAGTCTAACCCCCCTTCGGCCGCACGATGGCCCAGCCGATACGCAGGAGCTGCTGGCGTCCGGTCACCAGCCATTCGAAGGCGCGCGGCACTTCCGGGACGATGCCGGGAAAGCGCGCCAGGATTTCCGGCGGTGGGGTGCCGGCGGTATCGGAGGCGCGCCAGACCACGACGCCGCCGGTCTCGCTGAATTTGGCCTGATTCATCCACGGCGTACGCGCGGGCTCGGCATAGATGAAGAGATGCGGCCGGCCGGAATGCAGCGTGATCAGGCTCGCAAGTTGTGTCTCGCCGGCGACCGCGCGCAGGCGATGATTGGTGCGGCGGGCAAAGCTTTCGTCGAAGAAGTCCGAAATCGCCCGCGCCGGCATCGAGGTCGCGATCTCGTTGGCACCGGTCCAGGGCAGGAACAGGACGGCGAGCACGACGCCGATTGCGGGCGCCACGACGGCGCCGGCCCACACCATCCGCAGCATCTTCGCCCGGCGCATCGCGATGAGATCACCGGCCATCACGACCACGGCAAGCCCCGATATGACCAGCACGACGCCGGCGCCGCCGACGACGGCATCGAGGCCCAGCAGGCCGGAGATCAGCACCGCGCCGAGCGCTGGCGCCAGCGCGAAGAAATAGACGAAGTTGCGCGCGAGCGGCTCGACCGGCGGCCGGTAGATGATCGGCGCCTCCTCGCTCCTGGGAACGAACAGGCCGGTGTTGAGGATCGTCAGCGCCGGGATCGCCGCCGCGCCGAGCAGGAGCCCTCCGAGCAGCCAGCCCGCGTGCAGCGCGCGGGCATTGAGTTCGGCGACCTCAGGCCAAGCCGGCAGGACGAGCGCCTCGGCGCGCATCAGCCAGACCGCATAGGGCAATGCCAGCACGGCGACGACCACCAGCGCAAACAGCGGGTCGAATGCGCGCAACGTGCGGCGGCCGCCCGCGGTTGCGAGCGCGAAGGCGATAAGCAGCAGCAGGAGGAAGATCGCCGCGGGCGTCGTCAGCAGCAGGAGGCCGGCCTCGATCGACCAGGCGAACCAGGCATTGCCGCGGCGCTGGCCGATGATCTGCCAGGAATGCAGCAGCAGCAGTGCCCAGAGCGGCCGCGCCAGCACAAGGGGCCCGAAGTCGAGTGCGGGCGACGAGAAGGCCAGCATCGTCATGGTCAGCAGCACGGCCAGCACCGCCTGCTGGGGGCCGACCACGGCGCGGGACAGATGATAGAGCGTAATGAAGGTTGCGATCCCGCAGAACTCGGCCAGGACGTAGACGCCGAACACGTGGCCGCCGGCGGCGCGATAGGCGATGTCGGCGAGCCAGACCGGCAAGGGCGGGCCCAAATCAGTGCCGACCTGGTATTCGCGGCCGAAGGCCAGCAGCGTCGCGAGGCTGCCGGGCGGGCTGCGATAGAACGCCAGCGCCACGAACAGCCACATCGCGGCCTGGAGCAGCACGGCGATCCACACGATCAGCCGCGGCCGGGCGCGAATGAGCTCGATAACCAGGGAGGTAAACCGCATGCAACGTCCGAAAGATGCAGCCAACCCGTCCAGCCGGCCCTATTCGCTCACGACTGTTTTGATAGAGGGCGCTGCGCGTCGTGGCAACCGAGTCTGGTCTAGAGATTTGCCGACGCGTCCACTTCCAGGCTGGTGTCCACCTGCACCTCGATCTCGGTCACCGCAAACAGGTCCTGCGCCGGCTCAACCGTCCAGGGCATGTGCTTGGCGCGGGCGGCGACGACGGGGGCAAAGAAGCTGCGGTGGTGGACGGTGGGGCCGAGGCGGTTGAGCGCGTCGAGGTGCTCGGGAACGGCGTAGCCCTTGTGCTGCTCGAAACCGTAGCCGGGGCAGTCCTGCGCCAGCGCGCACATCAGGCGGTCCCGCGTCACCTTGGCGACGATCGAGGCCGCCGCGATCGACAGGACGATGCCGTCGCCGCCGATCACGGCCTCGCAGTCGCATTCGGTATCGAGCCGGTCGCGGCCGTCGACGAAGACGTGGCGGGGCTGCTCGGGCAGCGCCACCACGGCGCGCTTCAGCGCCCACAGCGAGGCGCGCAGGATGTTGTCGCGGTCGATGCGGGAGCGCGAAGCGACGGCGACCGAGACCTGCGCGGTGGCGCAGATCTTGTCGAACAGCTTTTCGCGCGCCTCGGGCGTCAGGCGCTTGGAATCGTCGATGCCGCGCGGGATGCGGTCGGGATCGAGAATCACCGCAGCCGCCACCACAGGACCGGCCAGCGGCCCGCGGCCGGCCTCATCGCAGCCCGCGACCGGCCAGATCCCGCACTTGAACAGCGCGCGCTCGCGGCGGAAGCTTGGGGGAACGATGATGGCGCTTTTTCCGCCGGCCAGCGCCTTGGCCAATTTTTTGGGCGCAGCTTTCTTGTTACTGGGCGCAGCCTTCTTGGGCGCACCTTTGGCCGGCTTCTTGGCGGATTGATCCCGAATCATGGCCGGGATCGTGCGCAAGCGGCGTGGCCTGCGCAACCGGGAACCTCGGACAATTCCCGTTATTTAGGGTCAGCCGCCCTATTCCGCCAGATGCACCCGCCGGTCCTCGCCGACCTCGATGCCTGGCGCGACCACGACCTCCCAGGGATGGCCGTCAGGATCGGCGAAATAGCCGGAATAGCCGCCGTAGTCGGTCTGATGCGCGGCCTTCAGCAGCGCGGCTCCCTTGCTGAGGGCGAATGCCAACACCGCGTCCACCTCCTCACGCGCGCGACAGTTCCATGCGAGCGTCATGCCGCGGAACGTCGATGGCCTCGGAGTATCGGGCAATATGGCGTCGGCCGCGAGCTGATTCCAGGGAAACAGCGCAAGCACCGGACCGCCGGTGTCATAGAACGCAGCGGCCTCACCGGTCACCTTCAGCCGGCGCGAAAACCCGAGCGCGTCGTAGAAAGCGATGCTGGCGCGGATGTCGCTGACACCCAGCGTGATGACGGTGAGCCGCGGGATAGGAGCTGGCAATTCCTTACTCATACAACACCTCGTCCACTTCGTCGCTCAGAACAGGCTGAGCTGATCGCCGTTCCGCTTCGGTTTGGCAAAATGATCCGTCGTCAGCTTGGAGCGCCGTTTGTTCAGCCCCAGCCTGTCGCAGGCGATCTCGAAGCGGCGGCCGATGGTCCAGGCCATCGGGCCGGTGCCCTTCATCCGCTCGCCCCATTTCGCGTCGTAGTCGCGGCCGCCGCGCATGTCGCGGATCAGCGTGAAGACGTGGCGGTAGCGGTCCGGATAGTTCGCCATCAGCCATTCACGAAAGAGATCGCGTACCTCAAGCGGCAACCGCAGCAGCACGTAGGAAGCTTCCTTGACGCCAGCATGGGCGGCGGCATCCAGGATGCGCTCGATCTCGGAATCGTTCAGCGCGGGGATCACGGGCGCGACCATGACGGTGGTCGGAATGCCGGCCTCCGAGAGCTGCTTCAGCGCCTCCAGCCGCTTCGGCGGCGTCGATGCCCGCGGCTCCATGGTGCGCGCGAGCTTCGGATCGAGCGAGGTCACCGAAATCCCGACCTTGGCGAGGTTGCGCTTGGCCATGCGCGCGAGAATGTCGATGTCGCGGGTCACCAGCGCCGACTTGGTGACGATGCCGACGGGATGGCCGGCGCGTTCCAGCACCTCCAGAATGCCGCGCATGATCTTGCGGTCGCGCTCGATCGGCTGATAGGGATCGGTGTTGGTGCCGATCGCGATCATCCGCGGCTCGTAGCCGGGCGCAGCAAGCTCCTTCTCGAGCAGCGCCGGTGCCTCAGGCTTCACGAACAGCTTCGATTCGAAGTCGAGCCCCGGCGACAGGCCGAGATAGGCATGGGTCGGCCGCGCGAAGCAATAGACGCAGCCGTGCTCGCAGCCGCGATACGGATTGATCGAGCGATCGAACCCGATGTCGGGAGAATCGTTGCGGGTGATCACTTTGCGCGAGGTGTCGACGCCGACGGTGGTCTTGAACGGCGGCAGCTCTTCCAGGCTCTGCCAGCCATCGTCGAAGGCGACGCGCGCCTCAGCCTCGTACCGGCCGCTGGCATTGGATTGGGCGCCCCGCCCTCGCCTGCGCTGCTTGTCGATGGCGACCGCAAGCTCAGGGAAAGCAGAAGGCGCACCCGCCGGCTCGGAGGGCGCCGTGACCGGCGGGTGCTTGAGAGCATGAGAGGATGCTGGACTCATGAAGCCAAGATAGCATGCCGAAGGAACAAATCAAGAACACAAACAAAAAACTGAAAAACAACCCCATGCACAGTAACCGCCCAAATTTCGGGCGGGCGCCTTTGACCTCGCGCAACACGCCAGTTCCGACGACTTCGTTTGATGCCGGTCAGGGATCAATCGCCGCAGATCGATGTTGGTGACAATCGCTGGGTGAAGGTCGGCAAGAACATGACAAATCGAAGACAATCGCCTGCGGCGAGCAGCGACCTCGGCCTCCTCGATCGCTACTGGCGCGCTGCGAACTATCTCTCCGTCGGGCAAATCTACCTGCTCGACAACCCGCTGCTGCGCGAGCCCTTGCGGCCCGAGCACATCAAGCCGCGTTTGCTCGGCCATTGGGGCACGACGCCGGGTTTGAACTTCATTTATGCCCATCTCAACCGCGTCATCCGCGCGCTGGACCTGAGCGTGATCTATGTCTGCGGTCCCGGCCACGGCGGCCCCGGCATGGTCGCCAACACCTATCTCGAAGGCAGCTACAGCGAGATCTATCCCGATATCGCACGCGATACGGACGGATTGCGCAAGCTGTTCAGACAGTTCTCCTTCCCCGGCGGCATTCCCAGCCACGCGGCGCCGGAAACGCCGGGCTCGATCCATGAAGGCGGCGAGCTCGGTTACGCGCTGGTGCATGCCTATGGCGCGGCCTTCGACAATCCCGACCTGATCGTCGCCTGTGTCGTCGGCGACGGCGAGGCCGAGACCGGCCCGCTCGCAGCGTCCTGGCACTCCAACAAGTTCCTCAATCCCGCCCATGACGGCGCGGTGCTGCCGATCCTGCATCTCAACGGCTACAAGATTGCCAATCCGACCGTGCTCGGGCGGATGCGCGATGAAGAGATCCGCGATCTCTTCCACGGGCTCGGCCACGAGCCGCTGTTCGTCGAGGGCGACGATCCCAAATTGATGCACCGGGCCATGGCGGACGCGCTCGACGTCGCGCTCGCCGGCATCCGGTCGATCCAGCAGCACGCCCGAGACGGCCGCAAGAGCGTCGAACGTCCGCGTTCGCCGATGATCGTGCTGCGCAGCCCGAAGGGCTGGACCGGCCCCAAGGAGGTCGACGGCAAGAAGGTCGAAGGTTTTTGGCGTGCACATCAGGTGCCGGTCGCGAACTGCCGGGAGAATCCGGCGCATCTGAAGATTCTCGAAGACTGGATGCGCAGCTACGAGCCGGAAAAGCTGTTCGACGGGAGCGGCGCGCTCATTGCCGAGCTCCAGGCGCTCGCGCCCGAAGGCAATCGCCGCATGGGCGCCAATCCGCACGCCAATGGCGGCCTTCTGAAGAAGGAGCTGAAGCTGCCGGACTTCCGCAGCTTCGCAGTGGACGTGCGAGCGCCCGGCGGCGTCATGGGGGAAGCAACGCGCGAGCTCGGCAAATTCCTGCGCGACGTCATCCGCCTCAACGCGCAAGAGCGCAACTTCCGTATCATGGGTCCGGACGAGACCGCGTCAAACAGGTTAGACGCGGTGTTCGAGGCGACCGAACGCGTCTGGATGGAGCCGATCGAATCTTACGACGTGCATCTCGCGCAGGATGGCCGCGTGATGGAGGTACTGAGCGAGCATCTCTGCCAGGGCTGGTTAGAGGGATATCTGCTCACCGGACGGCACGGCTTGTTCTCCTGCTACGAGGCCTTCATCCACATCGTGGATTCCATGTTCAACCAGCACGCCAAATGGCTCAAGGTGACGCGGCATCTCGCATGGCGGCGCCCGATCGCCTCGCTCAATTATTTGCTGACCTCGCATGTCTGGCGCCAGGACCACAACGGCTTCAGCCATCAGGATCCCGGCTTCGTCGATCTCGTCGCCAACAAGAAGGCCGACATCGTCCGCATCTACTTCCCGCCTGATGCCAACACGCTGCTGTGGATCGCGGACCATTGCCTGCGCACCTATGATCGCATCAACGTGATCGTCGCCGGCAAGCAGCCGGCGCCGCAATGGCTGTCGATGCAGGAAGCGGCCACGCATTGCGATGCCGGCATCGGCATCTGGAGCTGGGCCGGCACGGAAGACGTGGGACAAGAGCCCGACGTGGTGATGGCCTGCGCCGGTGACGTGCCGACGCTGGAAACGCTCGCCGCGGTCGACCTCCTGCGCAAGGCACTGCCCGACCTGAAGATGCGCGTCGTCAATGTCGTCGACCTGATGACCCTGCAACCTCGGGAGCAGCATCCGCACGGCCTCGACGACCGCGACTTCGACAGCCTGTTCACGCGCGACAAACCAGTGATCTTCGCCTATCACGGCTATCCTTACCTGATCCACCGTCTCACCTACAACCGCACCAACCATGCCGGCATGCATGTGCGCGGCTTTGCCGAGGAAGGCACCACCACCACGCCGTTCGACATGGTCGTGCTCAACGGGCTCGACCGCTATCACCTCGCGATCGAGGCGATCGAACGTGTGCCTGGGCTCGCCGCCAAGGCGGCGCAGGTGAAGCAGCAATTCCGTGACAAGCTGATCGAGCATTCGCGCTATGTGCGCGAGCACGGCGAGGACATGCCGGATGTCCAGGGCTGGGTCTGGCCGAACAGCGCAGGCGGCAACACTCCGGCGGAGGCAGGCGACTGACAGCAGCCATGTCGAAAACGGTTCTCGTTCTTAATTCGGGATCTTCGAGCATCAAGTTCGGCCTGTTCGGCATGTCGGCGGCCGAGCCCACCCTGCTCTGCAAGGGCTTGCTCGACGAGCACGAGACCAGGCCGCGACTCGTCGTGAAGAGCCCCGCGGGCGACGATCTGTTCGAGAAGCAGAGGAAAGCATCGGATCCGGACAGCGATCATCTTTTCGCCGACGTGCTGGGCTTCATCGAGAACCGGTTTGG
This sequence comes from Bradyrhizobium sp. LM2.9, assembly GCF_054056555.1. NCBI lineage: Bacteria > Pseudomonadati > Pseudomonadota > Alphaproteobacteria > Hyphomicrobiales > Nitrobacteraceae > Bradyrhizobium > Bradyrhizobium sp. LM2.9. Next base: position 116,679 of record NZ_JBSRYJ010000002.1, on the reverse strand, counting down.
CGACCGCCGCTTGGTCGCCGTCGGCCACCGCATCGTCCATGGCGGCCTGGACTATTCCGGTCCGGTCGAGCTGACGGACGATGTCTACGCGAAGCTGGAGGCGCTGACGCCGCTTGCCCCGCTGCACCAGCCGCGTTGTCTGGAGCCGGTCCGCACCATCAAGGCGATCCGGCCGGCGCTGACGCAGATCGCCTGTTTCGACACCGCCTTCCATCACGGCCTGACGCCGCCCGCGAACCGATTCGCCATCCCGAGGCGCTATGAAAAGCGCGGCGTCCGGCGCTACGGATTTCACGGCCTCTCATTCGAATATGTCGCGGGGCGTCTCGCTGCGACCGCGCCGCAGCTCATCACAAAGTGCACGGTCATCGCACATCTCGGCAACGGCGCAAGCCTGTGCGGCTTGCGCGATGGCCGCAGCATCGACACCACGATGGGCCTGACGCCGCTCGACGGTCTGGTGATGGGCACGCGCTGCGGCACGATCGACCCCGGCATGCTGCTCTATCTGCAACAGCACGAGAAGATGTCGGTCGAAGATGTCCAGCGCCTGCTCTATCACGAGTCAGGCTTGCTCGGCGTCTCCGGCATCTCCTCGGACATGCGCGTGCTGCTTGCGAGCGGCGAGCCTGCGGCGCGGGAGGCGGTCGAGCTCTTCACGTTCCGCGCGGCGCAGCAGGTCGCGATGATGGCGACCACGCTCGGCGGCCTGGACTGCCTGGTCTTCACCGGCGGCATCGGCGAGCACGCCAAGGAAATCCGCAGCGCAATCGCCGAGCGTCTCGGCTGGCTCGGTGTGCGCGTGGATGCCGCGGCGAATGACGAGGGATGCGAGCGTATCAGCAGTGGCGATAGTACAGTCGATGTCTTCGTCATTCCAACGAACGAGGAACTGATGATCGCACGGCATTGTGCGGCGGTGCTGCGACAAGAAAATCACATTTGAGAGTACGTGGCAGGGCAATCTTTTCGTAGCCCATCCTTCGAGACGCCCGCCGTTGGCGGGCTCCTCAGGATGAGGTCCTGCTCCGCGGCGAAATCTTAGACCCTCATGGTGAGGAGCGCCGCCCTACGGCGCGTCTCGAACTATAAGGCCAAGGACGCTCGCAGAGTCAGTGCGTCCCCGACCAAATCTGGAAACAGCCGATCGCAACCTCGATCACGATCAGAACCACCACCGCGATTTCGAGGCGGAGCGAGCGCTGGGTGTCGATGATGTCGGTGAGCGCGTTGGCAGTCTCGGACACGGCGGTGAGCTTGCGCTCGAGCGTGTCGAGGCGCTCCTTCAGTTCATACTCGTCTTCCAGGCGGGCATAGAGCCGGTCGAGCTCGGGCTTCTCCCAAAGCACGTCCGGCTTCTCGGCCACCGCAACACGGCCGGCGACGCGCTGCTGGACCAGAAGCGCATTGCCGATCAGTTGCAGGATGCCCTTGCGCCGGGGCGGTGTGCGGCCCTGCTCGGCGAGCTTGCGCGCAAAGGGCTCGATCACGTCGAAGACCGCGGCGACACGCCGCTCGTCGCGCGCAAGCGAGGTACTCTTGGCGAGCGCGTCCGCGATCAGCAGCAGCCGGTCGTCGGAGAATTTGGCGAGGCAGATCGGGCCGCCCGGCTGGATCGCCTCGGCGCTTTCGTCCTTGCAGAGCTGCGCCTGCGCGATCTCCTCCTCATAGGGGCTGAGCTCGCCGGTCACGCGGGGCTTCAGGCTGTCGATCAGCACCTTCTCTTCCGAAGGGAGGAGGCCGATCAGCACCACGACGCCGTAGCGGAAGATCACCGCAAGGCCGGCATGGACGCGGAAGGCGGCTGGCGTCGAGGAGACGGTCGCGCCTATCTCGAGGCCCGAGGGATTGATGCGTTCGCCCAGCATCACGGCGCGGATCCGCAAGATCGGCGCGCCGTCCAGCCTGGGAGAAGTTGCCGGCGTGTTAACAGCAAGTTGATCGGCGTTCATTCGAAGCCCCTCGTCAGCGGCGCGATTGCACGTTTTTTCCGTTCCCGCGCTGGTCAGCTATCGGATGCTCTTCTTGCAGGATTGCGAACGGCCTGCGCGTCGCGCAATGTTGCGGCAACCTCCGCACTAATACGGTCAAGCAAGGACGGCGCCGAAACATTCGGCAATATCGCCACCCCGCACGGGACATATTTGGAGCCGACGGCTCCAGCGGTTTACCATCGTAGACCGAAGCGCGGCCGAAAAGTTGCACTCGGCAACGCTGCATGTTTATGACAACATCATAATATAATTAGTTGCGCTTCTCCCGAAGTGCGGAGACTGAAGCCTCAATCATGCTAAGCGTCATCATTCCGACCGAAGGCGTCGAGCAGACGGCGGTCGCAACCCTGGCCGCGCTGGTACCCGGTGCCGCTGCGGGCATCATCCGGGAAGTCCTCCTGGTCGATGGCACCCGCAACGGCGTCATCGAGCGCGTTGCCGACGTCGCGGGCTGCCGTTTCATCGGCTTCGAGGGATCCTCGCAAGGCGCAGCCCTCGCCGCCGGCGCACTCCAGGCCCATTCGCCCTGGCTGATGTTCCTGCCCGCAGGCGCAGTGCTGGAAACCGGCTGGATCGAGGAAACCACCCAGTTCATCCAGACCGTCGCGTCCAGCGGCCGGGACCGTGCGGCCGTCTTCCGCTATGCGCGCTCGCCATACGCCGACGCCGGATTCCGCGACATCTTCCGGGCCGTGACGCGCAAGCTCATCGGCCCCTTCGGCGATCAGGGACTTTTGATCGCGCGTGATCACTACGACCGGATCGGCGGCTACCCGCCCCAGGCCCGCCGCCCCGAGGCACGGCTGCTGCGGCGGCTCGGCCGCTCGTCCCGGATCATGCTGCGCAGCCGGATCGTCATGGTCGGCTGAGGCCACCAGATACTTGCCAAAGTCAATTAATTGTTTGACAATGGCAAATATCGAGGTGACCCATGCCGTTCAACGGTACCGACGACCACATCGCAGCGGTCCGCGCCTTCAACCGCTTCTACACTCGCAAGCTTGGCGTGCTCGACCAGCACCTTGGAAAGAGCCCGTTCTCGCTCAGCGAGGCCCGCGTGCTCTACGAACTCGCGCAACGGGACGACCTTGCCGCAAAGGAGATCGGCAACGAGCTTGGCCTCGATCCCGGCTATCTCAGCCGCATCGTGCAAAGCTTCGACGAAAAGGGGGCTGATCACCCGCAGGCCCCTGCCCGCGGATCGCAGGCAATACCAGCTCAGTCTCACCGCTAAGGGCCGCCAGACCTTTGCCAAGCTGAACCTGGGCTCGCAAAATGAGGTCGCCGCAATGCTGGCTCAGCTTTCGGCCAGCGATGCAACGCGGCTCACGCAGGCCATGGCGACCATCGAGGCTGTGCTGGAGCAACGTCGAAGCCAGCCCGCGGCTTTCATGCTGCGCAGCCATCGCGTCGGTGACATGGGCTGGGTCATCTCCCGGCAGGCCGCCGCCTATGCGGCCGACTACAACTGGGATATCAGCTACGAGGCCCTGGTCGCCGAGATCTGCGCACAGTTCATCAAGGGCTATGACGCCGCGCGCGAGCACTGCTGGATTGCGGAAGTGGGTGGCGAGCCGGTCGGCTCGATCTTCCTGGTCAAGGCCACGGACGAGATTGCGAAGCTGCGCCTGTTGCAGGTGGAGAAGAAAGCGCGGGGACTCGGCGTCGGCCCGCGCGCTGGTCGAGCAATGCATCCAGGGCGCACGCGAGAGAGGCTACAGCAGGATGACGCTGTGGACCCAAAGCATCCTGGTCGCCGCGCGTGGCATCTATCAAAGTGCAGGCTTCAAGCTCGTGAAGGCAGAGAAGCACCACAGCTTCGGTGCCGATCTGATCGGCGAGACTTGGGAGCGGGATCTCTGATTATTCGCAACGAGCGAGATGCAAGTAAATGTGCCCGTGCGGATGGACCCTCATCCGGCGCTTCGCGCCACCTTCTCCCACAAGGGGGAGAAGAGCGCGACTACACCGTCGCGCCCTGGGCCTTCGGGCGGCGCAGGTGTTCGTCCAGCCGCGGCATGATCTCGACGAAATTGCAGGGACGCGTGCGGTAGTCGAGCTGGGCCTTGAGAATACCGTCCCAGCCGTCGCGGCAGGCTCCGGGCGAGCCGGGCAAGCAGAAGATGTAGGTCGCGCCAGTCACGCCGGCGGTGGCGCGGCTCTGGATCGTCGAGGTGCCGATCTTGGCGTGGCTCAGCATGTGGAATGCGATCGAGAAACCGTCCATGCGCTTCTCGAACAAGGGCTCGATCGCCTCCGGCGTGACGTCGCGTCCCGTAAAACCGGTGCCGCCGGTGGTGATGACGACATCAACGCCCGCGTCCGCAATCCAGCCGCGGATGACGGCGCGGATCGCCTCGACGTCGTCGGTGACGATCTCGCGCGCGGCGAGATGATGGCCGGCCGCGAGGATCCGGTCGGCGAGCGTCTGGCCGGACTTGTCGTCAGCGAGCGCGCGCGTGTCGGAAACGGTGAGAACCGCAATGTTGAGCGGGATGAATTGTTTTGTTTCGTCGATGGACGCCATAGGATCTCATCTCCTTACCCAACCACCGACGTCATCCTGAGGTGCGCGCACTTGCGCGCCTCGAAGGATGGCCGGAGGCTCGCCATCCTCTAGGGCCCGTCGAAGAGGCGAGCACCTCAGGATGACGCCACTACTAGCTCATTACGACCCGCCACCGAACGTGTTGCAAGCCTGGACCGTGCCCTGCTGGTAGCCGGTCATGAACCACTGTTTGCGTTGCGCCGCCGAGCCGTGGGTGAAGGAATCGGGCACGACGCGGCCCGTGGCCTGGCGCTGCAGCGTGTCGTCGCCGATCGCGCTCGCCGTGGTGAGTGCGGCGTCAATGTCGCCCGGCTCCAGGAAGTTCGGCCGCTTCTTCGCCTCGCGATTGACCCAGACACCGGACAGGCAATCGGCCTGCAATTCAACCTTCACCTGGAGCGCATTCGACTCCGCCTTGCTGCCGGCCTGCTGCTGCAGTCGCGTCACGCGCGGAATGATGCCGAGCAGGTTCTGGATGTGATGGCCCGCCTCATGGGCAATGATGTAGGCGGTGGTGAAGTTACAGGCGGACTTGCCGGAGCAGCCGCGAAAACGTGTCTCGACCTCGCGGAAGAAACCGGTATCGAGGAAGATGGTCTTGTCGGGCGGACAATAGAACGGTCCCCATTGCCGACTCTGCCCGGCCGCAACGGCCGCCATTGGTGACGTTGCGGAACAACACGACCTTCGGACCGGTGTAGGACTGGCCCGAAGCCTGGAAGATCTCGCTCCAGCGATCGTCGATCTCGCCGAGGATGCCGGAGATCATGCTGCCCATCTCGTCGGTCGGCGCGCCACGCTTGGCGTTGGAGGACGACTGGCGATCGGTCTGGTAGGACGGCGCCTGACCGCCGCCGGTGAGGATTTCGGCGCCGCCGATCAGGATGCGCGGATCGATGCCGAAGGCGTAGCCGACCAGGCCGAGCACGATGATGGTACCGATGCCGAGCCCGCCGCCGCCCATGGGGAGACCGAATCCGCCTCCTCCACCGCCCCCGCCACCATCGTCGCGACGATCCTCGATGTCGTCGCTGCGGCGGAAATCATCGTAGCGCATGGCGGCTTCCCTCGGTCCTGGATGGCATCATTTGGGCGCAAGAAAGCTCAACGCGCCACACACGTAAAATTTCCATGGCGTTAATCAATATCCCGCTCGGCAATTATTGCCTAGTGCGACAGCATGGCCATGGCAGCAATATTTTCCGGGCGTCGTGCAATTTTCTCCGAGAGAAATTTGAAGTCTTTTGGCACTCCGGCCGCTCTCGCAACACGAAGAAACGCGAAATGCGCTGTAAAACACGGCTAAAGCGTGCAGCAAACCACGCGCGACGCACGACGCGACGACTGCTCGCGAAAGCGCCGGGTTAAGTCGATTTTTACTTTGCCGCTGCAATGTAACGGTCAGTCGGTTGTTTGGTCCCGCGTCGCCGACAGCGTCGCCTGAGTCAGAGTTCTTGAGTCATGGTAGAGTCGCGTCGCGGGGCGTCTGCAAGGGCGCCCCGCACAAATTTTGAATCTCCTTCGCACAGCATCGTCCTCGGCGATTGCGTCGCCGAGATGTCGAAGCTTCAGGCTGGTTCGGTCGACCTGGTGTTCGCCGATCCGCCCTACAATCTCCAGCTCAAGGGCGATCTCAAACGCCCCGACGAATCCCATGTCGACGCCGTCAACGACGACTGGGACAAGTTCGATTCGTTTTCCGCCTATGACGATTTCACCCGCGCCTGGCTGCTTGCCGCCCGCCGCGCGATGAAGCCGTCGGCGACGATCTGGGTGATCGGCTCCTATCACAACATCTTCCGCGTCGGCGCGGTCATGCAGGACCTCGGCTTCTGGCTCCTGAACGACATCGTCTGGCGCAAGACCAATCCGATGCCGAATTTCCGCGGCCGCCGCTTCACCAACGCACACGAGACCATGATCTGGGCCGCGCGCGACGAAAAGGCCAAGGGCTACACGTTCAACTACGAGGCGCTGAAGGCCGCCAACGAGGACGTGCAGGCACGGTCCGACTGGCTGATCCCGCTCTGCACCGGCGAGGAGCGCCTCAAGGGCGCCGACGGCAAGAAAGTACATCCGACGCAGAAGCCGGAAGGCCTGCTCGCGCGCGTGCTGCTGTCGTCATCGAAGCCCGGCGATCTCGTGATCGATCCCTTCAACGGCACCGGCACGACGGGCGCGGTCGCAAAGCGCCTCGGCCGCTCCTATATCGGCTTCGAGCGCGACAAGACCTATGCGAAAGCGGCCCAAGCGCGCATCGCCGCGGTCGAGCCGCTGCCGGAGGCGAGCCTTGCCCCGTTCATGACCGCGCGCGAAGCGCCGCGGGTGGCGTTCTCCGAGCTGATCGAGCGCGGCATGATCATGCCCGGCACGAAACTGTTCGACGCCAAGAAGAAGCTCGGCGCACTGGTGCGCGCCGACGGCGCCATCATGTTCGGCGACAAGGTCGGCTCCATCCACCGCATGGGCGCGGTGGCGCAAGGTGCGCAAGCCTGCAACGGCTGGACCTTCTGGCACATCGAGACCAAGAAGGGTCTCAAGCTGATCGACGAACTCCGCGCCGAAATCCGCGCCGGCATGGCGGCCGGGTAGGCTTCCCGCGATCTTGAAGGGTGGGCAAAGCGAATCGTGCCCACCATCCCTGTCAATCCGAACCGAAGCAGTGCTGGTGGGCACGGCGCTTTGCGCCTTTGCCCACCCCACGGCGTCTTGAATGACGTGACGGCCGGGACTAGATTTGAGAAGTTAGTCCCGACCGGTCGGCTCCCATGCGACGACAGTCCGAGACATTGCTGCTGCTACCGCTACTGCCGATCTTCCTGGTCGGCATGTTTCCGATGTTCCTGATCGCGCTGCTGGGCTTCTTCGGCCTCGCCTTGTTCGGCGTGCTCGTGGTCTGCGTCGGGCTCGCCAGCAGCAACGAGGCACACGACAATTTCAATCATGACGTCATCGTTCACGGCAACGCGCGCGGATCTGAGCGCAAGGCGCGGGCCTCCGACATGCATATCGCCACGCGACTCGGGCTGCGCCTGGAGGCTGTGGGCGCGGCGATGGTCATTACGGCGGCGATTGGCCTTTGTTACGCCGGCTGATCTGCGTGGCGCGCAGACACCGCCCGGCAAACTCGCCGGTTGCTCCCACCGACAAGGTTCAGGCAAGAGAAGGCCGTCAGCGACAGTGACGCTGCCTCCGCTCTCGGCCACCAAACACTGGGGAGACGCCCGATGCTCAAATTCTATTTCAACGGTTCGCCGAACCCGACCAAGGTCGCGCTTTATCTCGAAGAGTCCGGCCTGCCCTTCGAGCCGGTGAAGATCGACACCCGCAAGGGCGAGCAGTTCACGCCGGACTATCTGAAGATCAATCCGAACGGCAAGGTGCCGGCGATCGACGACAACGGCACCATCGTGTTCGATTCCAACGCCATCCTGCTCTATCTCGCCGAGACAACCGGCAAATTCCTGCCCGCCGCCAATTTTCGTGGCGAGACGCTGTCATGGCTGATGTTCATCGCCACCGGCGTCGGGCCCTATTCGGGTCAGGCCGTGCACTTCAAGCATTTCGCGCCGAAAGACCAGAACCACGACTACGCGCATAACCGCTATCAGTTCGAGACCGATCGCCACTACAAGATTCTCGACGGCCATCTCGCCAGCCGCCGCTATATGGTCGGCGACAGCTATTCGATCGTCGACATGGCGCTATGGGGTTGGGCACGGATGGTGCCGTTCAAGCTCGGCGACGACGCCTTTGCACGATACCCGAACGTGAAGCGGCTGGTGGACGAGGTCTCGGCGCGGCCCGCGGCGGCGCGCGCGATCGCGTTGAAGGACAAGTTCACCTTCAAGGCCGAGATGGACGACGAGGCCCGCGGCAACATGTTCAAGCACATGACGACGAAAGTGGCCTGATCGCGCGCCACGCCGCTATGCGAGGCCACGCGCATGCGCGTGGCCTTTTGCTTTGGACTCAGGCGGCGTGGACCGAGTTGAGGAACTTGGTGACCTCTTGCTTCAACCGGTTGCTGTCGGCCGACAGCGAGCGCGCCGCCGAGAGCACCTGCGAGGAGGCTGAGCCGGTCTCGGAGGCGCCGCGCTGCACGTCGCCGATGTTGGACGACACAAGCTGCGTGCCTTGGGCAGCCTGCTGGACGTTGCGGGAGATCTCCTGCGTGGCCGCACCCTGCTCTTCGACGGCAGCGGCGACGGTCGACGAGATCTCCGACAGCCGCTGGATGGTGCCGCTGATTTCCCTGATCGAGCCAACCGACTCCTCCGTCGCGGCCTGGATGCCCGAAACCTGCTGAGCGATCTCGCCAGTGGCCTTCGCGGTCTGCTCGGCGAGCGCCTTGACCTCCGAGGCCACCACGGCAAAGCCGCGGCCGGCTTCGCCTGCGCGCGCCGCTTCGATGGTGGCGTTCAGCGCCAGGAGGTTGGTCTGGCCGGCGATGGTGCTGATCAGTTCAACCACGTCACCGATGCGGGCCGCGGCCTTGGAAAGCTCGCCGACACGCGCGTTGGTCCTGCTCGCCTGACCGACGGCTTCGCCGGCGATGCGGGCCGATTCCTGTACCTGGCGCGCGATCTCCGTCACCGACGAGGACAGCTGTTCCGTCGCCGAGGCGACCGCCTGCACGTTGGCCGTGGCTTCCTGCGACGCGGAGGCGACTTCCGTCGATAGATCCTGGGCCCGCGAAGCGGTCGTGGTCAGGGTGCCTGCGGACGCCTCGAGCTCGTGCGATGCCGACGACACGGTGTCGACGATCTCGCCCACGGCCTGCTCGAACTGGTCGGCCAGTTTCACCATGTCGGCTTTGCGGCTCTCGGCCTGGCGCGCCTCGATTTCGGTCTGCTCATGGCGCAGGCGCTCGGTGTCGATCATGTTGGTCTTGAACACCTCGATCGCCTTGGCCATGTCGCCGATCTCGTCAGGCTTGCCGCGGCCGGGGATCGCGACCTCGAGATTGCCGCCGGCAAGCAGCCCCATCGCGCGCGTCATCGAGGTCAGGGGACCGACGATGCTGCGGGCGATCAGGAAGGCGACGATCAATCCAAACAGGATGGCAAGGCCGCCCGCGATCTCCTGCACGGTCGTCGTGCCGTCAATGACGGCTTCGGCCCTGCTGCGCGAATCCTTGTAGTCCTTCTTCAAGGCCGTTTCCGCGACCTTGAGCTTGGCGATACTGTCGACGATGAGAGGCGCGAGGTTCTTGTGGTAGATCTCGTCGGCCTGGAGCATCGCCGCCGACGTCGTCTCGAAGGCGGTTTTGTAGATTCCGAGCGAAGTCTTCACCGGGGCGAGCGTGGTTCGTAATTCGGTCGCCTGCGGGCTCTTTTCGATCGCTGCGAGCCGCTGCGACGCCCTGTCTACATTGGTTCTGAAGTTCGCGGGCCCCTTCACGTCGCGCAGGGCCAGGAAACGCCAGTTTGCGATCTGAACGAGAAGAAGCCTGGATTCGAGGTCGGCGACGAGGGACGCAGTGTCTTCATCGACGGCTGCGCGCGCCACATCGACCAGCTTGTTCATCTTGACGGTGAGCTCATCGCCGCTCGGCAGCAGCGTCGCCTTGCCGGTTCTCGCTTCGTTGACAGCGTCGCCGAGATTGTCACGCAGGCTTCGCATCTTGGCGATGTCGGCGATCAGATCATTGTAGAGCTTTCGGCGCTCCTCGGAGAGCGTGCCCTTCGCCCCGACCTGCAACAGCTCGGTCGCCGCGGCCTCCCGTTCCGCCGCCTCCCGCATTGCAGGCTCGTTGGCGTCATAAATGTATCGCAGATTGGCCCGCTGGATCGCCTGAAGATGGGTCGATATCTCCAGAACCCGTGCCGTGCTGTCCGAAAACGCCGAGGCCTTTGCGACCTGATCCTGCACGGTCCGTAAATTCCAGACGGCGACCACCGCCATTACGAGACCAACCGCCACCAAGGCCATGAAACCTGCGTACAGGCGTCCCCTGATCCGCAAACGAAAACTCGGCATTCCCACTGTCCACCCAGATGCATGTGAATTCGGGCGGACGAACAACTCCGGCGATCGTCACGGCCACCCCCGGCAGCCGCGCGTCACGCTTTACGCGACTCACGCTGCACTGCGACACAATGGGGGACACTCGTTAATTGATACCTTCAAATTTTTCGAGCGCGCATGCGTCAGATGGCACAACATCGCTGATTTTATCGGCAGGTTGAGCACGGTTTTGGCGCGAAGCCCGTAGCAGCGTGCAGGCCGCTGCAGCTTATCCGGACTGCGCCAGACCGACACGACCATCGCCGACGGGGCGGACGGCAGCGGTCGCCGGACGCGACGCCGCTCGACCGCTCAGCTCACGGCCGTTTGCGGATACGGGCCGAGTGCCTTCTCGGTCAGCACCGAGTCGCAATATTCCCGGATTTCCTTGATCTTGCCGTTATCGAGACGAAACACGAGACAATAGTCGTTGTCATAGCGCACCCCCTCGGGCGTGACGTTGTCGCCCTTGGCCTCCACGACGACGATGTCGCCGTCGGCAATGAAGCGGTGGGCGACCGTCCGTGTCCGGTCGACCAGACGAGTCCGCACATAGGCATGCAGATCGTTGAGGATCGCCTCTTTCCCAGCGAAGGTGCGCGACCAGGAGTACTGGCCGGTCACGACCCATCTGGCGTCGTCGGCAAGACTTGCGGTGAACAAGGCGCGGTCGCGCGCGACCGGATCGGAACTGGCGGCGGCCGCGAAAATATCCTGCATCAGTTTTTTGTTGGCACTTGCGCTCATGGCGGCATCTCCGTTGGTGAGAACACTGGGATCATCGCCGCGGGCTCTAAATTCTTCAAATCGATAGCGGATATGATATCTATTCGCGTCATGAATTTGAATTCGCTCGACCTCAACCTTCTGACCGCGCTCGACGCGCTCCTGCGCGAGGCCAGCGTCAGCCGCGCCGCCTTGCGGATCGGACTCTCGCAACCGGCGGCGAGCCATGCGCTGCAGCGCCTGCGCGACATCTTTGGCGATCCGCTCCTGGTGCGCACAGGCGCGCGGATGGAGCTGACGCCACGGGCGCAAGCCTTGCGCGCGCCGCTGGCGCAGGCGCTCGACCAGGTGCGCGGGCTGTTCGTGCCTGACGACTTCGACGCCGGCCGCAGCGAACGGCAATTCCGCCTGATGATGCCGGATCTCGCGGTTGAGCTCCTGATGCCGCCGTTGATGGAGAAGGTGACGCGCGTTGCGCCCAACGTCCGCATCGACATCGTGCCGTGGCGGGGACCTTCGATCTTCAACACCGAGTTCGCTCGCACCATCGATCTCGTGATCTCGATCGGCAACGCGTTCAAGGGCTTTCATCGGCAGCTGCTCTACACCGACAGCGATGCGTTGGCAGTGCGGCGCGGCCATCCCATGGCTGCGAAGCTGAAGCGGCGCGAGACATTCCTCGCCGCACGCCATGTCGGCGTCATCATCCGCGGCAGCGCAGAGGACCTGATCGACACCTGGCTGCGCACCAAGGGCATCGACCGGCACATTTCACTGGTGGTGTCAGGCTATCTCGAAGCGCTGCACGTCACTGCCCGCACCGACCTCGTTGCCTTCGTGCCGCGCCGGCTGATCGCGGCGCTGTCGAAGCAGTTCGGCCTCGTCACGGTGACGCCGCCACTCGACCCCGGCATCGACGAGCAGTTCATGTTCTACCCGACCCGCGCACAGATGGATCCCGGTTCGATCTGGTTGCGGCGGCTGATGCTGGAGACGGGACGGGAGTTGGAGAAGCGAAAGGCTTCTTAACATCGCAGTCCCATAGGGTGGGCAAAGCGAAGCGTGCCCACCCCTTCTGTTGTCGCGTGGAAGTTGGTGGGGCACGGCGCTTTGCGCTTTTGCCTGCCCTACAAGATCCTACGCCTTCTGCGCGTCCATCACCTTGCGCACGGCGGGGCGGTCGGACATGCGCTTAAAGTGATCGGCGATCTTCGGCGTTGCGTTGATGTCGACACTGTCGCCTTCAAGCCAGGTCGACAGGGTGTAGAGATAGGGGTCGCAGATCGTGTACTGCTCGCCCATCACCCAGGGCCCCTTGTACATCTTCTGCTCGATCAGGGAGAAGCACGCGCCCATGGTCTTCGGGATCATCTGCTTCATGTCGGCGAACGAGCTCTCTTCGCTCGCCCAGCGGGCGCCGCGCATCTTGTGGGCATGGTTGATGTGTACGGTCGAGCAGAGGTAGGAGTTGAACGACTGCACCTGGGCGAAGTCGAAGGGATCGTCCAGTGGCGCGAGCTTCGCCTTGGGGAAGGTCTGCGCAAGATAGGCCAGCATCGCCGGCGTCTCGGTCAGGACGCCGCGATCGGTCACCAGGGCGGGCACGCGGCCCTTCGGGTTGATCGCGAGATAATCCGCGCTGTTCTGCTGATTGGTCTTGAAGCTCAGCCGCTCGGCCGAATAGTCGGCACCGGCCTCTTCCAGGGTGATGTAGGTGGCGAGCGCGCATGTGCCGGTGGCGTAGTAGAGCTTGAGCATGTCTGACCTCATGGGAAAGCTGGAAAATAACGGCTGTCGCCCCTAAGGTCCATAGCACATCGTTCTCTTCGCAGTTGCCCACCGGCGCCCGCCTGTGCCAAGACGCCCCCAATTGGAGGGGTTTTCTCATGACCGTACTCATCGCCGGTGGCGGCATCGGCGGGCTGACGCTTGCGCTCAGCCTGCACGGAATCGGCATTCCCACGAAAGTGTTCGAGAGCGTCGCCGAACTGCGGCCGCTCGGCGTCGGCATCAACGTGCTGCCGCATGCGGTGCGCGAGCTGATCGAGCTCGGCCTGATGGACAAGCTCGATGCCAGCGGCGTGCGCACCCGCGAGCTTGCCTATTTCTCCAAGCACGGCAAGCCGATCTGGAGCGAGCCGCGCGGGCTTGAGGCCGGTTATCAATGGCCGCAATTTTCGATCCATCGCGGCACGCTCCAGCAGCTCCTGCTCGACACCGCGATCGAACGCCTCGGACGCGACAACATCCTGAACAGCCATCATCTGACCGGCTGGAGCGAAACCGCTGACGGCGTGCGCGCCGATTTCATCGACAAGGCGACCGGCAAGGCCGCGGGGACTTACGACGGCACGATCCTGATCGCCGCCGACGGCATCCATTCCGCCGCGCGAGAAAAACTCTATCCCGACGAGGGCCCCCCGATCTGGAACGGCCGCATCCTCTGGCGCGGCGTCACGCCTGCAAAAGCCTTCCTTACCGGCCGCACCATGATCATGGCCGGACATGAGGTCCTGAAATTCGTCTGCTATCCGATATCGAAAGAGCCGGACGCGGCGGGCAACCATTTGATCAACTGGGTTGCCGAGCGCCACATGCCGCCGACCTATCAATGGCGGCGCGAGGACTATAACCGCACAGCGCGGCTGGAAGAGTTTTTGCCCTGGTTCGAGAGTTGGCAGTTCGACTGGCTCGACGTGCCCGGTCTGATCAAGAACTGCCCGCATGCCTACGAATACCCGCTGGTCGACCGCGATCCGGTCTCGCAATGGACCTTCGGCCGCGTCACGCTGATGGGCGATGCCGCGCATCCGATGTACCCGATCGGCTCCAACGGCGCCTCGCAGGCGATCCTCGATGCGCGCACCATCACCCGCGAAATCCTGGCGCATGGCCCGACGCAGGCGGCGCTGCTGGCCTATGAGGCCGAGCGGAGGCCTGCGACCACCGACCTGGTCCTGCTCAACCGCAAGAACGGCCCCGAGCAGGTGATGCAGCTCGTCGAGGAGCGCGCGCCCGATGGCTACAAGGTCGTCACCGACGTGCTGTCGCAGCAGGAGCTGGAGAATATTGCCGCCAACTACAAGCGCGTCGCCGGGTTTCAGGTGGAGGCGCTGAATGCGAAGCCACCGATCGTCAGCGCGGGTGCGAAGCGCGTGGGTGGATAAGCCCTCACAAGTGGCGAGATGCGCGTTGATGTGCCCTCGCCCCTTGTGGGAGAGGGCAGCGACGCCGGTAGACGCAGACTCACTTGGGTGAGGGGGTTATCTCCACGCGTTCGTCCCTCACGATTTGAACGCGCGGAGAGATACCCCTCATCCGGCGCTTTGCGCCACCTTCTCCCGCAAGCAAGGGGAGAAGGGGTACCGCACGCGCGGCTAGATTATTTGCCGCACCACCCTCGCCGCCTCCAGCAGCCGCTCGCTCGCGGTCGCCGTCGCCAGCAGCGTGCCGTCTTCCGCCGTCAGCCGGGCCTCGACGAATGCGATCGTCTTGCCGAGCTGCGTCACCTTGGCCTCGCCGATGATCGGTCCGGGCTTTGCGGGCGCCAGGAAATTCACGGTCATGCTGATCGTCGTGGTGTAGAGCCGGCCCTCGCTCATCACCAGCACGGCGGGACCCATGGTGTCATCGAGCATGGCCGAGAGCATGCCGCCCTGGATGAAACCGGCCGGATTGCAGAACTCAGGCTTGCCGTCGAAGGCGAGCTTGATCCAGCCTTCCTCCGGGCGAGCATCGAGCAGGCGCCATCCGAGCAGCTCGGCGCAGGGCGGCCTCTTGAAGTTGTCGAGCGCGGTCTTGACCATGCGAACCCTCCGTTGCCCTGCGTGAGTAGCCCAGGGTTGCTGACAGCATGGTGTCAGCAGGATAGGTTCTAGCGACCCAATCCATGCGCAATCACCTTGCGCATGACATTGGGCAGCGCTTCGCCGGCCAAGGTCCCAATCGGAACCCAGCGCATCCCCTCGGGCGCGCGCGTGCGGGCCTCGGCCCTGGCCGTGTAGACCACCAGTTCCAGCGGAAAATGCGTGAAGACGTGGGTGACCACGCCGACCTTGCGCTGCCAGCGCGACAACCCCTTCAGCTCCGGCGCCTGCTGCTTCGCCTTGGCATCGTCCTGCCCGGCCAGCCAGGCCGAGCCCGGCACCTCGGTCATGCCGCCGAGCAGGCCCTTTTCGGGACGGCTGCGGACGAGAAGCTCGTCGCCGCGCGTGACGACGAAAGCCGCACCGCGCCGCAGCGCGCCGGTCTTCTTTGGCGCCTTGCGCGGAAACGTTTCCTGCGTTCCCAGCGCGCGCCCCGTGCAGTCCTCGTTCAGGGGGCATAACGAGCAGGACGGCTTTTTCGGCGTGCAGATCGAAGAGCCGAGGTCCATCAGCGCCTGTGCACTGTCGCCCGCGCGAGAATCGGCAAGCAGCGTCGCCGCCAGTTGCTGGATCAGCGGTTTTGCCTGCGGGAGCTCTTCTTCAACTGCAAAGAGCCGCGACACCACCCGCTCGATATTGCCGTCGACCGGCATGGTGCGGCGGTCGAAGGCGATCGCCGCGATCGCGGCCGCCGTGTAAGGCCCGATACCCGGCAGCGCGCGCAAGCCCTCTTCGGTGCCGGGAAAGGTGCCCCCATGCTCGCGCGTCACCGCAACCGCGCAGGCATAAAGGTTTCGCGCGCGCGAGTAATAGCCGAGCCCGGCCCACATCCGCAGCACGTCGTCCTGCGAGGCCCGCCCCAGCGCCGTGACATCAGGCCAGCGCGCGACGAACTTTTCGAAATAGGGCCCGACCGCCTTCACCGTGGTCTGCTGAAGCATGATCTCGGACATCCAGACACGGTAAGGGTCGGACGCCTCCCCGGGCGCAGCGCGCCAGGGCAATCGGCGCCGGTGGCGGTCGTACCAGGCAAGGAGCGCGAGCGGACGCGACGAGGTCTCCGGCTGGACTGGTTCCGATTTCGTCTTGAGGGCAGATTTTGGGCTCATGCTTTCACTGTAACGGCGTCAGGCCGATCTCTCCACGTCATGCCCGCGCTCGTCGCGGGCATCCACGTCTTTCTTCGCAGCGAGGAGCCTATGGGTCACGCCCCGGAGTGCTATAAGGGCGCATGTCCAAGCTTCGTCCCATCAAACCCGGTCCCATCAGCGCAAAGCCGCTCGCGGTCCTGCTCAACGACGTCTTTGCCGAGGCCTATGCCAAGCAGGGGTTTGCCGCGCGCGAACTGGTGACGCGGTGGGCGCAGATTGCCGGGCCGGAGATCGCGGCCCATGCCGAGCCGCTGAAGATGCAGTGGCCGCGCCCGGTCGAGGGCCAGCCGCAGGAGCCGGCGACGCTGGTGCTGCGGGTTGAGGGGCCGATCGCGCTGGAGATCCAGCACTCCGCCGACGTGATCCTGGAGCGGGTCAACCGCTTCTTCGGCTGGAGCGCGGTCGGCAAGCTGGCCTTCCGCCAGGCCCCGCTCTCGCGCGCCCGGCGGCCGGCACGCCCCGCCCCGCCGGACGCCAAATCGGTGGCCAAGGTGGCGGAGAGCCTGGGTGACATCGAAGATGAACAGCTCAAGTCGGCGCTGGCACGGCTCGGGGCCGCCATCAAGCGAAATTGAGCCTCATTCGGCTGCCAATCTGGACCCGTCCTTGTCGCTCGCCATTGCCTCAAACGAGGTTTCAAGCTAGCGACAGGCCGCCCGAACGGGAATCTCGGGCGAGACCACGCCAATCCGGGAGCCGACCTTGATCATCACCCGCCGCGCCTTCACCACGATCCTGTCGCTGACCGGGCTTGCCGCGGTCGCCGGGTTCTCGCCGCTGCGGTTCATCTCCGAAGCAATGGCGCAGGCTGCCACCGATGTGGCGAAGCCGGTGTCGTTGCCCGACATGGCGCTGGGCCCGAAGGACGCCGCCGTCACCATCACCGAATACGCCTCGATGACCTGCCCGCATTGCGCGGCCTTCAACGAGCAGGTGTTCCCAAAGATCAAGTCGGAATACATCGACACCGGCAAGGTGCGTTACATCTTCCGCGAGTTCCCGCTCGACATCAAAGCCGCCGCCGGCTCGATGCTGTCGCGCTGTATCGCCAATGGCGACGCGCCGAAATACTTCGCAGTCACCGACATGCTGTTCCGCCAGCAGAACGACTGGGTGGTGAAGAACACCACGGAGACCTTGACGCGGATCGGCAAGCAGGCCGGCCTTACCCAGCAGCAGGTCGAGGCCTGCCTGAAGGACCAGGCTCTGCTCGACAAGATTGCCGCCGACCAGAAATACGCCAGCGACGTTCTAAAGGTCGATTCGACGCCGACCTTCTTCATCAACGGTGAGAAGATCAAGGGCGAGACCACGTTCGAGGAATTCGCCAAGAAGATCAATCCGCTGCTGAAGAGCTGATTCTTCGCATACAAAGCCTGATTCGCATCTCGATGGCCGTATCTTTCCCGGCATAAATCCCTTGGGAAAAGCGGCTTTGGCCGGTTGCCCTCGCGGCACACCGCGGCCATTGTCCAGCCGCATGAGGCGCCTCGCGCGACTCGCCCGGATAGCGACATTGCCTTCCATGGTAGTGTCCCGGCAGGGGGATTCGCGCCTGCCAACAGAGATGCGTGCTTATGAAAATCACCCGCCTGCGCCTTCACGGCTTCAAGTCCTTCGTTGAGGCCACCGACTTCGTCATCGAACCCGGCCTGACCGGCGTGGTCGGCCCCAACGGCTGCGGCAAGTCGAATCTCGTCGAGGCGCTGCGTTGGGCGATGGGCGAGACCTCCTATAAGTCGCTGCGCGCTGCCGACATGGACGCGGTGATCTTCGCCGGCTCCGGCAATCGTCCGGCGCGCAACCACGCCGAAGTGACGATGACGATCGACAATGCCGATCGCACCGCGCCGGCGGCGATGAACGACAGCCAGCTTCTGGAAATCTCCCGCCGCATCGAGCGCGAGGCCGGTTCGGTCTATCGCATCAACGGCCGCGACGTGCGCGCCCGCGACGTGCAGATTCTGTTCGCCGACGCCGCCACCGGCGCGCGCTCGCCGGCCCTGGTCCACCAGGGCAAGATCGGCGAGATCATTCAGGCCAAGCCCGAGCAGCGCCGCCGCGTGCTGGAAGACGCCGCCGGCGTCGCCGGTCTGCATGCCCGCCGCCACGAGGCCGAGCTGCGGCTGAAGGCGGCCGAAACCAACCTCACCCGCGTCGAGGACGTGATCGGCCAGCTCGCAGGGCAAGTGGAAGGCCTGAAGAAGCAGGCTCGCCAGGCCGTGCGCTATCGCGAAGTTGCGGCCAAGGTCCGCAAGGCCGAGGCAACCCTGTTCCATTTGCGCTGGATCGGCGCCCACGCCGACGTCACGGAATCCGGCCAGACCCACGACCTCGCGGTCCGCGAGATGGCGGAGCGTACCCAGCACCAGGCCGAGGCCGCCCGCATCCAGGCGATCCGCGCCTCCGAAATGCCGGCGCTGCGCGATGCCGAAGCGCGCGCGGCAGCCGGGCTGCAGCGCCTGACCAACGCCCGCGAGCTGCTCGACCGCGAGGAAGAGCGCGCCAAGGAGCGCGTCGCCGAACTCGAGCGCCGTCTCGCACAATTCGAAGGCGACATCTCGCGCGCCCAGCAGCAGACCATGGACGCCGACGTGGCGCTGCAGCGCCTCGACGCCGAAGATTCCGAGCTCAAGGAAGAGATCAAGTCGCGCGTCGAGAAGCGCTCAGGCGTCGACGAGCGCGTCGGCGAAGCCGAGGCGGTGCTGACCGAGACCGAGCACCAGTTCGCCGAGCTCACCACCGCGCTCGCCGACCTCACCGCCAAGCGCCATCAGCTCGAAGCCAACGTTCGCACCCACCGCGACAAGCTCGCCCGGTTAGACCAGGAGATTTCGAACGTCGCGGCGGAAGAGCAGAAGCTCACTGCGGAGACCGGCGGCTTCGGCAATCTCGACGAGTTGACCGCAACGGTCGAGAACGCCGAGCAGACGCTTGCGGCCTCGGAAGCCGCCGCTCAGGACAGCGAAGCCGCCCACGTCGCCGCGCGGCAGACGCTGGAATCCTCGCGCTCGCCGCTCGTCGAAGCCGACAAGCGCGTGCAGCGGCTCGATACCGAAGCGCGCACGATCTCCAAGATCCTCAACGGCGAGACCAAAAATCTGTGGCCGCCGATCATCGACGGCATCACCGTCGACAAGGGTTTTGAAAAGGCGATCGGCGCAGCCCTCGGCGACGATCTCGACGCCCCGGTCGATCCGTCCGCGCCGATGCGCTGGACCAATGCCGGTGTCACCGACGGCGATCCGGAGTTGCCCGAGGGCGTTGTGCCGCTCGCCAGCCACGTGCAGGCACCGACCGAGCTGGCCCGCCGCCTGGCGCAGATCGGCGTGGTTCCGCGCGAACGCGGCGCCGAGCTGGTCTCGCAGCTCAAGACCGGCCAGCGGCTGGTCTCGCCCGAAGGCGACGTCTGGCGCTGGGACGGTTTTGTTGCCGCGGCCCACGCGCCGACCGGCGCCGCGCGGCGCCTTGCCGAGCGCGCCCGCCTCGTCGACATCGAGAACGATCTGGAGCAGGCCCGCATCGACGCGCAGATCAAGCGTCAGGCGCTGGAAGACGCCGAGTCCGAGCTGCAGATGGCCGCCAGCACCGAAGGCGCAAGCCGCGAAGCCTGGCGCGCCGCGCAGCGCGAGCTCAACGTCGCGCGCGAGCGCCACGCCACCACCGAGCGCGAGATCAATCGCCACGCCGCGCGCAAGGCGACGTTGTCGGAAGCGCACAGCCGTCTCGCCGCCGACCGCGCCGAGGCCGAAGCCGCCTACGAATACGCCGAAGCCGGAATCTCCGAGCTGCCGTCGAGCGAGGACACCGAAACCCGTCTCGCCGCGGTCCGCAGCGACATCGAAGGCCATCGCCGCATGGCCGCCCAGGTCCGTGCCGAGGCGCAGGCGCTGGCGCGCGAGGCCGAGCTTGCCGACCGCCGCGTGCAGGCGATCCTCGCCGAACGCACCGAGTGGCAGAACCGCAAGGAGAGCGCGGCCTCCCACATCGACACCATCCAGGCCCGTATCTCCGAAGTCACCATCGAGCGCAGCGACCTCGAGAACGCACCGGCCGTGTTCGCGGAGAAGCGCAGCGCGCTGATCACCGAGATCGAATATGCCGAAAACGACCGCCGCATGGCCGCCGACGCGCTCGCCAGCGCGGAAACCGCGATGGCCGAAACCGATCGCGCCGCGAAGCTGACGCTCGAGGCGCTGTCCAGCTCCCGCGAGGCCACGGCCCGCGCCGAGGAGCGCATGGAAGGCGCGCGGCGCCGGCTCGAGGACATCGAGCGCGAAATCCGCGACATGCTGGAAGTCGAGCCGCAGGCCGTAGCCGGCCTTGCCGAGATCGAGCCCGGCGCGGAGCTGCCGCCGCTGCACGACATCGAGGAAGACCTCGAAAAAATGCGCCGCGATCGCGAGCGTCTGGGCGCGGTCAACCTGCGCGCCGAGGAAGAGCTGCGCGAGGTCGAGACCCAGCACAACGGTCTGGTCACCGAGCGCGACGACCTCGTCGAAGCCATCAAGCGGCTGCGCCAGGGCATCCAGAGCCTCAACAAGGAGGCGCGCGAGCGGCTCCTGACCTCGTTCGAGGTCGTCAACAGCCACTTCAAGCGCCTGTTCGTCGAGCTGTTCGGTGGCGGCGAGGCCGCGCTGCATCTGATCGAGAGCGACGACCCGCTGGAAGCCGGCCTCGAAATCATCGCCAAGCCGCCGGGCAAGAAGCCGCAGACGCTGTCGCTGCTCTCGGGCGGTGAGCAGGCCCTGACCGCGATGGCGCTGATTTTCGCGGTGTTCCTCACCAACCCCTCGCCGATCTGCGTGCTGGACGAAGTCGACGCGCCGCTCGACGACCACAACGTCGAGCGCTATTGCAACCTGTTGCACGAGATGACCAGCTCGACCGACACGCGCTTCATCATCATCACCCACAACCCGATCACGATGGCGCGGATGAACCGCCTGTTCGGCGTCACCATGGCCGAGCGCGGCGTCTCGCAACTGGTGTCTGTGAATCTGCAAGAGGCAGTGGACATTCTCGACCAGAACGTTGCGTGAGGCTACGGACGAGCCGCAGCCATTGACGTCATCATCCGCCTTGTGCGCAATTGCGCACTCGGGCAGATGATGGCCACGAATGATGATCTCACCCAACCTCCCGGCGGAACTGAAAGCGGCCCTCGACGGCAAGCTCCAGGGCTTTTCGCGCACCGATGCGGCACGACGATCGTCGCAAATCTCGACCACCTATCGCGCAGGCGGCGGCTCCGGCACCATCAAGTCGGATGCCGATGCGCTCGCCTACGCGCTCGCGCGCATGCCCGCGACCTACGCGACTGTGGCGGCAAGTCTGAATGCGCTGACCGAGATCGTACCGGACCTCGCTCCGGAAACGTTGCTCGACGTCGGCGCAGGCCCGGGCACCGCGAGCTGGGCCGCCGCAGAGGCGTTCTCCTCGCTGCAGGATTTCACCCTGCTCGACGCCAACGGCGCACTGAGCAGGCTGGCGCTCGAACTGGCGCGTGATAGCTCGCGACTTGCGCAGTGCCGCTATCTGCCGGGCGATGCCGGCGCGAACCTCGCCGAGGTCTCGCAAGCCGATCTCGTGGTTGCGAGCTACGTCATCGGCGAGCTCCGTGAGGGCGATCGGCGCAAGCTCGCGGAAACGATGTGGGCGAAAGCGCGCCACGCATTGGTCGTGATCGAACCCGGCACGCCCGCCGGCTATGCGCGCATCCTCGCTTTACGCCAGCAACTGATCACGGCGGGCGCCTATGTCGCCGCGCCCTGCCCCCACGAAAAGCCGTGTCCGCTCATGGCGCCGGACTGGTGCCATTTCTCCCAGCGCCTGCCGCGCTCTCAGGCGCACCGCCAGATCAAGGGCGCCGACGTGCCGTTCGAGGACGAACGCTTCATTTACGTGGCGCTGACCCGTACGCCGCCCGCTGCACGCGCCGCGCGCGTGCTGGCGCCGCCGGATGTCGGCAAGGCCGAGATCACGGCCAAGCTCTGCACCGAGCAGAGTGTTGAACTTGCCAGGATCCCCCGCCGCGACAAGGCCGCCTATGCAAGCGCCCGGCGCTGGCGCTGGGGTGACGCCGTCATGTCCGAAAGTTAACCTCGTCCGGCGCTTTTGGCTTGAACTCGGATGGTTCCAGATCCGACCAAGTCTTACCTTCTCTCCGCGGCGGGCTCTCGCCGGGCGCTAATTTGGTCTAGGCTGCGCCAGCCTCAATCCCCTTCAGGAGTTCTCCATGTCGACCGGCTGGATCGTTCTCGGCGTCATCGTCGTCCTCGTGCTGTTCGCCTTCAGCGCCTACAACCGTCTGGT
Organism: Bradyrhizobium sp. LM2.9; assembly: GCF_054056555.1. NCBI lineage: Bacteria > Pseudomonadati > Pseudomonadota > Alphaproteobacteria > Hyphomicrobiales > Nitrobacteraceae > Bradyrhizobium > Bradyrhizobium sp. LM2.9. The sequence goes on along the minus strand of NZ_JBSRYJ010000002.1, from coordinate 94,070 downwards.
GGCGCTGGGCCAGCGCGTCGGCCAGGCCTTTGCCGACATCGACGTGCAGCTCAAGCAGCGCCACGATCTGATCCCGAACCTGGTCGAGACGGTGAAGGGCTATGCATCGCATGAGCGCGGCACGCTCGACGACGTCGTCAAGGCGCGCAATTCGGCGATGTCGGCGCAGGGACCGGCGCAGGTGTCCGCAGCCGAGAACCAGCTCTCCGGCGCGCTCGGCCGGCTGATCGCGCTGTCGGAGGCCTATCCCGACCTCAAGGCCAACGCCAATTTCCAGCAGCTCGCCAGCGAGCTCTCCGACCTCGAGAACAAGATCGCGGCCAGCCGGCGCTTCTTCAACAGCGCGGTCCAGGAATACAACACCGGCATCCAGCAGATGCCCGCCGCCTTGTTCGCCGGCATGTTCGGCTTCACCAAAAAGGACTTCTTCGATCTCGGCGCCAGCCGCACCGAGGTCGAGGCCACGCCGCAGGTGAAGTTCTGAGTTGAGCCGATAGGCCGGCAGGGCATTGCGTCATGGCCGCGTATGGTCTCTACACGCACATCGCCTCGAACAAGTTTCGTTCGATGCTGCTGCTCGCCGGCCTGTTCGCGCTGGTCTATGTGCTGGTCTATGCCGGTGCGCTGATCGCCGAAGTCGTCATCAACGGCAATGAGACCGTCGTCTATTATCTGAGCCGCGCCTTCTATGACCTGAAAGTCGCCGCGCCGGTTGCGACCGTCGTGGCAGCGGCCTGGATCGTGATCGCCTATTTCTTCCACCAGTCGATGATCGATGCCGTGACCGGCGGCCACGACGTCACCCGGCAGGAACAGCCGCGGCTCTATAATCTGCTCGAAAACCTCTGTATCTCGCGCGGCATCACGATGCCGAAGCTGAAGATCATGGAGAACCCGGCGCTGAACGCGTTCGCGACCGGCCTCAACCCGGGGCAATATTCGATCACCGTCACCACCGGTCTCCTCAACGCACTGAACGACAAGGAGATCGAGGCGGTGCTGGGCCACGAGCTGACCCACATCAAGAACGGCGACGTGCAGCTCATGGTGGTCGCCGTCATCATCGCGGGTGTAGTCGGCTTCTTCGGCGAATTGTTCTTCCGCCTGTTCACGAATTTCGGCTGGAGCTCCGGCGGCGGCTCGTGGTCGTCAGGCTCCTCCTCGTCATCGCGATCGTCCTCGTCGTCGAACGACAGCAAGAGCTCCGGCGGCGGCGCGGTGGTCGTCATCATCATCGCGGTGGTGCTGATCGTGGTGGCATGGCTGTTGTCGCAAGTGGTGAAGCTCGCGCTGTCGCGCTCGCGCGAATATCTCGCCGATGCGGGCTCGGTCGAGCTGACGAAAAACCCGGACGCCATGATCTCGGCGCTGCGCAAGATCGAAAACCGCGGCGAGCTGCCGGGCGCAACCTCGGCGGTGATGGAGCTCTGCGTCGACAATCCGCGCGAGGGCTTTGCAGACCTGTTTGCCACTCACCCATCGGTGCAGTCCCGAGTCGACGCGCTGGTCAAGTTCGCCGGCGGCCACGATCCCGGCCCGCTGCCGCCACCCGGCTATGAGGAGGCAGAACCGGAAGCACAAGCCGGCCAGCAAGGCACGCCGCCGCCGCTGCGCCAGGGTCCTTGGGACGATGCAGGCGGCTCGGCCAGTCCACCGCCCGTGCCCGCATCCAGCCCTGCCGGAACCGCAAGCGGCAATCCGATAGGCAATGCCATCGGCAATCCCTTGGGCAATCCAATGGGTCCTTGGGGCCGCCGTTAAACGCGTGATTTGACGCGACGCGCGGAAGGTTTGGTCGCGATTGGGAAAAACCTCGGGAATTGCCGTAACTGCATGCCGAGGAATTGAATTCTCCCTTGTTTCTGCCATGTTCGCGCCCAACAGCAGACTTGGGACATCCTCGGGACATCCTTGGGACATCGATTTGGGGCCCGGCCGATTGCGATCTCGCGATCGGGGGCGCGTTAGGGGACAGCAATGGCAAAGCCGGCAGTGGTTGTGGTAGGCGCGGACAAGGGCGGGGTCGGCAAGACCACGGTGTCGCGCACCCTGCTCGATTATTTTTCCGCCAACAATGTGCCGACGCGCGCCTTCGACACCGAGTCGCCGCGCGGAACCCTGAAGCGCTTCCACCCTGATATCACCGAGATCGTCGACATGACGACGACGTCCGATCAGATGAAGATCTTCGATACGCTCAACGCGACGAGCCCGTCGGTGACCGTGATCGACGTCCGCGCCGGCCTGCTCTCGCCGGCGCTGGCCTCGCTGCGCGACATCGGTTTCCTCGACGCCGCCAAGGCCGGTCAGATCACCTTCGCAGTGTTCCACATCCTCGGACCCTCGATCGCCTCACTGGATGAGATCGCCGAGACAGCCGGCTTCATGACCGGCGCAAAGTATTTCCTGGTGAAGAACTTCATCAACGACACGCAGTTCTTCCAATGGGACCAGGCGACCTACAATTCATACTTCCACCGCATCAAGGATGCGACCGAGCTGACCATCCCAAAACTCAACGAAATGGCCTATGAGCAGGTCGAGGTGTCCTCGGGTCCCGTTCCTCAAATTCGTCGCCAACAAGGGCATCAACGACGAGGCCGCGAACTATTCGTTCGTGCTCCGCGGCTATGTCCGGCATTGGCTGGCGAACGTCTGGAGCGAATTCGACCGGATCCGACTGACCGACATCGTCGGCTCCAAGCCCGCCGTCCGCAACAGCGAAAAATAGTTGCGGACCCCGGGTGGATACGGCTGGATTGGGCGGTGAGTTCGCTCAGATAATAGTTCGTGATGCCAGCAACGCCCCTCTACATCATCTGCTCGCCCCGCCCGCAGGTCGGCAAGACCTTGCTGGCGCGGCTTTTGAGCGAATTTTTGCTGCTCAAGAACGGCAACGTCGCGGCCTTCGACGTCAACCTGAAGGAGCCGTCGCTGCTCGACTATCTGCCAAAGATCACGGAGACCGCCGACGTGATCGACACCTATGGCAAGATGCAGCTGATGGATCGCGTCATCGTCGATGACGGGCTTGCCAAGGTGATCGACCTCGGCTTCCACGCCTTTGACGAGTTCTTCAAGATGGCCGACGAGATCGGCCTGTTGAAAGAGGCCGCGCGCCGCCACGTCGCGCCGATCATCCTGTTCGTCGCCGACACCGACCGCGCCTCGGCCCGCGCCTACGAAATGCTGCGCGAACAGATCCCGCGGATGAACCTGATCACGGTCGATAACGAGCACATCGTGCGCGGCGAGCTGCCGGCCGCAATGGCTGCCGGGCGGGTGTTCCGCCTGCCCGCGCTGCCCGGCTTCCTGAAGACCTATGTCGGCCGGCTGAACTTCTCCTTCACCGGGTATCTGCGCCAGGAGAAGGATGCCTCGACCGAGCTGCACCAGTGGACCCGGCGCAATTACCTCGCCTTCCGTGAGCTCGAGCTCAGCCTGATCCTGCAACGGTCCTGAATATTTTACCCGGATAATATTGGCTTGCGGCGGACCCGCCGTTACTGAGTTTGCGCACCAGCATCCCTCAGCAAGGCCCCTCACAGTGACCATCGACCGGAAAGCCGCCATCGCCGCCTACAGGGAGCGGAAGACCGTCGCAGGCATCTACGTCGTCCGCTGCGCGGCATCGGGCGAGACATGGGTCGGACAGGCGCCGAACCTCGAGACAATCCAGAACCGCATCTGGTTCTCGTTGCGCCACGGCAGCCACCCCTGCCGCAGCCTTCAGGCTGCGTGGACCACGCATGGCGAGCCCGGCCTGACATTTGGCGAATGCGAGCGTCTGGAGGACGAGGCGAGCGCCTATGTCAGGAATGCGCTGCTCAAAGAGCGCATGCTGCACTGGCTGTCGGAGCTAAAGGCCGAGGCGATCTGAACGTCGCCAGCGGCGCCGTTGCCGTTCAGTGTCCCTCGAACGTCATCAGCGTGCGCACGGGCACGTCCATCGCGCGCAGCTTGGCGGCACCGCCGAGCTCGGGCAGGTCGATGATGAAGCAGGCGGCCACCACATTGGCGCCGATCTGCCGCAGCAGCTTCACCGCGCCTTCCGCGGTGCCGCCCGTGGCAATGAGATCGTCGACCAGGATGACGCGCTCGCCGGGCTGGATGGCGTCGACATGCATCTCCATCTCGTCGATGCCGTATTCGAGGGAGTAAGCGATGCGCACGGTGGTGTGTGGCAGCTTGCCTTTCTTGCGGATCGGCACGAACCCGGCGGACACCTGATGCGCCACCGCGCCGCCGATGATGAAGCCGCGCGCCTCCATGCCGGCGACCTTGTCGATCTTGTTGCCGGCCCAGGGATTGACGAGTTCGTCAACCGCACGGCGGAACGCGCGCGCATCTGCGAGCAGCGTGGTGATGTCGCGGAACATGATCCCCGGCTTTGGGTAGTCCGGGATGGTGCGAACGCTCGCCTTCAGATCGTGGTCGAAATTCATTGGTGCCTCTCAATCAACGCGCGCTTCCAGCCGGAACGCATTCTCGACAATTCGTAATCCCACCTCGCCGCTGAGCGACATCAGCGATTCCGGATGGAATTGCACGCCGGGCGACCGGCAGGGTCTTGTGCTCCAGCGCCATGGCCACGCCGTCCTCGGTGCTGGCCGTGACATCGAGAACTTCGGGCATGCTGTCGCGCTCGACATAAAGCGAGTGATAGCGGCCGATAACGATCTCGTTCGGCAGATTGCGCATCAACCTCCCGCCGCGGACCTGCACCCGCGAGGGCCGGCCGTGGGCGGGATGCGTGAGCTGCCCGAGTTCGCCGCCGAAATACTCGCCGATCGCCTGGACGCCGAGGCAGACGCCGAACACCGGCAGCTTGTTGTCCAGCGCCGCGTCGATGGTCTTCTTGATCCCGAAATCCTCAGGCCTGCCGGGGCCGGGCGACAGCACCAGCAAATCCCACCTCTTCTGCCTGAGCATGTCGAGCGCATGCACATGGCGGACCACGGTGACGTCAGCCCCGACCTGGCGGAAATAGTCGGCCAGCATATGGACGAAGCTGTCGTCGTGGTCGATCAGCAGCACCCGCTTGCCCGAACCGGTGGCATCGGGCGCAAAGGCCGACAGCGGCTTCGGCGGATCGCCGCGCAGCGCCTGGAACAAGGCGGCAGCCTTGACCTGGCATTCGCGATCTTCGGCGGCGGGATCGGAGTCGAACAAACAGGTCGCCCCGACACGCACCTCCGCGAGGCCTTCCTTCATCCGGATGGTACGGATGGTGAGGCCGGTGTTGATACTGCCGTCGAAATTCACCGCGCCGATGGCGCCGGCATACCAGCGCCGTGGCGAGCGCTCGTGATCCTCGACGAACTGCATCGCCCAGAGCTTTGGTGCGCCGGTGACGGTGACGGCCCAGGCGTGGGTGAGGAACGCATCGAGCGCATCGAAGCCGGGGCGCAGCATGCCCTCGACATGGTCCACGGTGTGAAACAGCTTCGAGTAGGTCTCGATCTGCCGGCGTGCCAGCACCTTGATCGTGCCGGGAACGCAGACGCGCGCCTTGTCGTTGCGATCGACGTCGGTGCACATGTTGAGCTCGAACTCGTCCTTCTCCGAGTTCAGGAGCTGGCGGATCTGCTCGGCGTCGCCGATCGCGTCGGTGCCGCGCGCGATCGTGCCCGAGATCGGGCAGGTCTCGACCCGGCGTCCGTCCGAGCGCACGAACATTTCGGGCGAGGCAGAAACGAGAAACTCGCCCTCGCCAAGATTCATCAGCGCGCCATAGGGCGACGGATTGATGACGCAGAGCCGCTGGAACACTTCCGCCGGCGAGCGGTCGCAAGGCTCGGCGAACAGCTGGCCAGGTACGGCTTCGAAGAGATCGCCGCGCGCGAAGGCCGCGCGCGCGGTTTCCACCGTGGCCTGATATTCGCCGGGCGCGTGATCCGCAAAACCCTGGCGCGACGTCTTGAGGTACGGGCTCTCGGCGGTCTCGTGCGGCAGGCCCGCGGTGGACTTGCCCTTCCACGCGAAATCGTAAGTGAGCACGACGCCGCGGCCGGTGGCGCGGTCATAGGCCAGCAGGCGGTCCGGGACGTAGAGCACGATGTCGCGCTGATCGCTCTCTCGCGCGCGCTTCTGCACGAGATCCTCGATCTGGAAGACGAGGTCGTAGGCGAAGGCGCCGAACAGGCCGAGCAACCCGTCGTCGTTGGCGGAGAAGGCGGCGACGAGATCGCGCACCAGCGACATCACGCTGGCACGCCGCGTGCGCTGGTCTTCGTCGATCGGCGCTTCGCCGCGGACGATATGACCGGCAAGGCGCGTGGACGTCTTCTCGGAGATCACGACGCAGGGCTCGCGCAAGACGTCGGCGACGAAGGCGATCAGCACCTGCCCGCGCTCGTTCAATGCTTCCAGATTGAAATTGAAACCTGTTGTCTCGAGCTTGAGCGGCGGATCGGAGAAGCCGAGGTCGAAACTCTCGTAGCGGCCGGGCACGGTCGTGCCCGAGGACAGCACCACGCCGCGGCGACGGTCGAGCAGGTTGACGAGATCGTCGAGCCGGTTGGCGCCGCCGGTGAACTGCTCGGCCACGCGCGTGATCGCAAGCCCCGCGCGGGTCACATAGTCGCTTCGAGCCGGGAGGGCAAAGACGGTCCTGTTCATGTCGTCCTCTTACGAAACTTGCCGAGGGAACGCCACACAGGACAAACGATCAGGCCGCCGCACTGCGTGGGCGACCTCAGACGATTTTGGGAGAATAAATCGCACCGGCCACCTCTTAGGAGGTGCGCCACCAAAGACGGGATGGGCGGACGGCGGTGCTCATAGAGCGGATACTCATCATGGCGCGGGGACGGCGTCAAGAGCGGCGATCACGCCAGTTCGCCCGGTCTCGGTGCCTCACGACCTCCATGACGGACGTGAAGAATGGCCAATTCATCATCGGTGATGCGGTAGTAGATCAGGTACGGAAGCGGGACGATCGGAAACACCCGAACTCCGACCATGTCGGTCCCGCGTCCAAGGCCTGGATACTTCGCGAGCAATCGGTAGACCGAATGCGCCGAACGACCGCGCTCGCGGCGCGCCTGTTGTGCTGCGCGATGTATTCGTGAACGCCCTCGTTATCAATGCGGGCACGCCAAGCGTACCGCAGCTTCACGGGCCGCACTTCTTCCAGAGTGCGGCCATTTCCTCGTCGGTCGCGAACTCGCCTCGCTCCGCTTGCCCGAGCCCCTCGAGCACGGCCTCGCGATGTTCTTCGGGCACAACGAACGGATCGCCATCGCTGGCGACGATCTGCTCTAGCACCTCGGCGACGTAGGCTTGCCGATCTTCCGGCAACCTTCTCACCTTCTCGATGACATCTTCCCGGACCTTGGTCATGGGCGGAATATATACCACCTCCGCTCCCAAAACGACCTATTCCCCTCAGCCCAGATGCTTCCTAAAAAACTCCGTCGCCCTGCCCCAGGCGAGCTCGGCGGCTTCGCGGTCGTGCACGGCCTGGCGCTGCTCGTTGACGAAGGCGTGCTCGGCGTCATAGCGGAACAGCTCCAGCGACTTGCCGGCCGCTTTCATGCCCTTTTCGAAGGCATCCACGACCTGCGGCGTGCACCAATCGTCCTTGTTGGCGAAATGGGCCTGGAGCGGGATCTTGACGTCGGCAGGCTTGGCAGCCTGCTCCGGCGGAATGCCGTAGAACACCACGCCGGCCGCAAGCTCCGGGATCTTGGTCGCACCAATGATGGTCACCGCACCGCCGAGGCAGAAGCCTGTCAGCCCCACCTTGGCCCCATTGCGCGACAGATATTGCGTGGCGCCGCGCACGGTCTGCGTGGTGGCGTCCATGAAATCGAGCGAGTTCATCTCTTTGCCGGCGGCGTCCGTATCGTGATACGGCACCACCTTGCCCTTGTAGAGATCGGGCGCGAGCGCGTCGAAACCGGCCAGCGCAAAGCGATCGCACAGGCCCTTGATCTGGTCCGACAGGCCCCACCATTCCTGGATCACGACCACGCCCGGCGCGTTGCCGCGCGCGGTGTTGGCGAGATAGCCCGATCCGTCCTTGCCGTCCGGGCGCTTGAAGGTGATGGCGGTTCCCATGGTGTCCTCCGATGGGTTTCTGGGGAGCGGTTGGCGGTACTTTGGCCGCTAGGAGCGCGATAGGCAATCGCGCCTGACAACACACGCTCGTGTGCAACAAAAAAGCCCCCTCGCGGGGGCTTCTTAAATTCTCGTTTCGCCTCGAACCGCTCAGTGCGAGTCGGCCCAGACCTTCTTCTTGGTGAAGTACATCAGGCCGGCGAAGATGATCAGGAAAATGAAGACCTGAAAGCCCATGCGCTTGCGCGCTTCCATGTGCGGCTCCGCGGTCCACATCAGGAACGTGGTGACGTCCTTGGCGTACTGCGCGACGGTCGTCGGCGAGCCGTCGTCATAGGTGACCTGGCCGTCGCTGAGCGGCTTCGGCATCTTGATGGCGTGGCCCGGGAAGTACTTGTTGTAGTAGGAGCCCTCCGGGATGGTCACACCCTCAGGCGCCTTGTCCTCAAAGCCCTGCAGCACCGCCGAGACGTAGTCTGGGCCCTGCTCCTGCTCCTGAAACTGGGTGAAGAAGTCGACGATGAACATCGGGAAGCCGCGCCCGTAGGACCGCGCCTTCGTGATCAGCGACAGATCTGGCGGCGCCGCACCGCCGTTCGCCGCACGTGCGGCCTGCTCGTTTGGAAATGGCGAGGGGAAATAGTCCGCGGGCCGGCCCGGGCGCTCGAACATGTCGCCCTGATCGTTCGGACCGTCCTTGACCTTGTAGTCGGAGGCGAAGGCTGCCACCTGCGCGGTCGAATAGCCGGGGCCGCCGGGATCTCCGAGATTGCGGAAGGCGATGAAGGACAGGCCGTGGCAGTTGGCGCAGACTTCCTTGTAGACCTTGAGGCCGCGCTGGAGTGCGCCGCGGTCGAACGTGCCGAACGGGCCGGAGAAGGACCAGTTGTTGCCCGGCGGCCTGGTGCCGCCTTCCTCGGCGCGGGCGCTGTCGACTGAGCCCGCAAACAACGCGCCCACCAGCGCAAGAGCGATCACGGTCGACACCATCGGCGTCGACTTGCTGCCGGTCTTTGCAAGAACCGCCTCTGCGATCGAATTCGGCACCGGCCGCGGCGTCTCGATGCGCGAGAGCAGCGGCAGCACGATCAGGAAGTAGGCGAAGTAGCAGAACGTCAGCACCCGGCCGGCGATCACGTAGATGCCTTCCGGCGGCTGCGCGCCGAGATAGCCGAGCAGGATGCAGACCGCGACGAAGATCCAGAAGAACTGCTTGGCCAGCGGACGGTACTTCGACGACTTCGTCCTGGCGGCGTCGAGCCAGGGCAGGAAGCACAGGATGATGATCGCCGAGAACATCCCGATCACGCCCGCGAGCTTGTTCGGGATCGAACGCAGGATCGCGTAGAACGGCAGGTAATACCATTCCGGCACGATGTGCGGCGGGGTCACGCCCGGGTTCGCCGGAATGTAGTTGTCGGCGTCGCCGAGATAGTTCGGCATGTAGAAGATGAACCAGGCGTAGAGCAGCATGAAGCAGGCGACGCCGAAGCCGTCCTTGATGGTGGCGTGCGGCGTGAACGGAACCGTGTCCTTTTCCGTCTTCGGCTCGACGCCGTCAGGATTGTTCTGGCCGGCGACGTGCAGCGCCCAGACGTGGAGCACGACGACGCCCGCGATCAGGAACGGCAGCAGATAGTGCAGCGAGAAGAAGCGGTTCAGCGTCGGGTTACCGACCGAATAGCCGCCCCACAGCAGCGTCACGATGCTCTCGCCAACATAGGGAATGGCGGAGAACAGATTGGTGATGACGGTGGCGCCCCAGAAGCTCATCTGGCCCCAGGGGAGCACGTAGCCCATGAAACCGGTCGCCATCATCAGGAGGTAGATGATGACGCCGAGGATCCAGAGCACTTCGCGCGGCTCCTTGTAGGAGCCGTAATAGAGGCCGCGCAGCATGTGGACGTAGACAGCGACGAAGAACATGGAGGCGCCGACGGCGTGCATGTTGCGCAGCAGCCAGCCGTAATTGACGTCACGGACCAATAGCTCGACCGACTTGAAGGCGAGATCGGCATGCGGCGTGTAGTGCATCGCCAGGATCACGCCGGTCAGGATCTGGATCCCAAGCATGAAGGAGAGGATGGCGCCGAAGGTCCACCAGTAGTTCAGGTTGCGCGGGGTGGGATAGATAACGAAGGACGAGTGGACGAGACCCATGATCGGCAGACGTCGCTCGATCCATTGCAGGGCCGGATTGCTCGGCTGGTAGTCGGATGGTCCGCTCATGATGCGATCCTGAGGAAATATAACGACGAGACGGCGCGAAGCTTCGGACGCGGGTCCGAAGCTCAGCCGATCTGGATTTTGGTGTCGGAAACGAACTGGTAAGGCGGCACGGGCAGGTTCGCGGGCGCGGGCCCCTGGCGGATGCGGCCGGACGAATCGTACTGCGAACCATGGCAGGGGCAGAAGAACCCGTCGTAATTGCCTTCATGGGCGATCGGGATACAGCCGAGATGGGTGCAGATGCCGATCACAACCAGCCACTGGTCGTGGCCGGACTTGACCCGGGCCTCGTCGGACTGCGGATCGGGCAGGCTCGCCACATTGACGGCGCGCGCCTCGTCGATCTGCTTCTTGGTGCGGTGGCTGATATAGATCGGCTTGCCACGCCAGAACACCTTGATGTCCTGTCCCTCGGCGACCGGGCTGAGATCGACCTCGATCGGCGCACCGGCGGCGATGGTCGACGCATCAGGATTCATTTGGGAGACGAAGGGCCAGAGCGCGGCTGCGCCCCCTACTGCTGCGGCTGCCCCAGTTGCAACGAATAAGAAATCACGGCGTGTCGGATGGTCCGCCGAAGACGCTGTCGTCACGATTCCAACCCTTTCTTCTTATTCTGCCGGCGGAACCGCTCCAGAGGGCCCCAAGGTCCCCAGAACAGCCTGCTAGCGCCCGCGGCCCCCCCGCGGCGGCAGAACTTCACGTGTCCCCACCAAAACAAGGCGAAAACAGCAGTCCAGAATCGTTCTATTGGCACCCTTGCCGGGCGAGCGCAAGCCCGCTATCGGCGCGGGAGCGTGCAATGCACGAATTCCGCGGCCAGCGATGTTTTATTGAGACATTTCCGGCCCGCACCGAACCCGGCACAGCCCATGCAGATAGCGCTTTTCCAACCCGACATCCCCCAGAACACCGGCACGATTCTCAGGCTCTGCGCCTGTCTGGGCGTGGCCGCCCATATCATCGAACCGGCAGGCTTTCCCGTCTCCGACCGGCATTTCCGCCGGGCGGGAATGGATTACCTCGATCAGGTCAGCATCACCCGCCACGACTCGTGGTCGAAATTCGAGCAATGGCGCGCGGCACAGGGCTACCGCCTGCTGCTGTTCACCACCAAAGGGGCCACCGATTACCGCGATTTCCGTTACCAGACGACGGACATCCTGCTATTCGGGCGCGAGAGCGCCGGCGTCACCGACGCGGTGGTCGAGGCCGCGGACGCGCGGCTGGTGATCCCGATCACGGCGGGGCTACGGTCGCTCAATGTCGCCATGACCGCGGCGATGGCCGCAGGCGAAGCGCTGCGGCAGATCCGGAACCCCGAGGCCTCACAGGATTGAAGGGCCCACAGGATTGAGGAGAGACGGTTGAGTTACGCGGTCAAGGAAATCTTCCTGACTCTGCAAGGCGAAGGCGCACATGCCGGGCGCGCGTCCGTATTTTGCCGTTTTGCCGGCTGCAACCTCTGGAGCGGGCGAGAGGCCGACCGCGCGGGCGCCACCTGCAAATTCTGCGACACGGACTTCGTCGGCACCGACGGCACGCTGGGCGGGCGCTACGCCTCGGCCGCGGAACTCGCCGGCACCATCGCCGCGCAATGGACAGCCTCTACCGACAACCGTTACGTGGTGCTCACCGGCGGCGAGCCGCTGCTCCAGGTCGATGCCGCACTGGTCGATGCGCTCCATGCTCGCGGCTTCGAGATCGGCGTCGAGACCAATGGGACGATCGCCCCGCCCGAGGGGCTCGACTGGATCTGCGTCAGCCCGAAGGGCGGCAGCGACCTGGTGGTCCGGCGCGGCCACGAGCTGAAGCTGGTCTATCCGCAGCCACTCGCCGCACCGGAGGCCTACGCCGGCCTCGCCTTCGAGCGCTTCTCGCTGCAGCCGATGGACGGGCCCGAGGTCGCCGAAAACACCGCGCGCGCGATCGACTACTGCCTCAATCATCCGCAATGGCGGCTCAGCGTGCAGACGCACAAGTCGCTCGGTATCAGATAGGATTGGTTTTCGAACAGATGTGGGAATTGACGAAATCGTTTCGCTTCGAGGCGGCGCACTCATTGTCGGGAACGACGTTCGGCGCGGCCAGCGAAGAGATCCACGGCCACTCCTTTCGCGCCGAGGTGACGGTGCGCGGCACGCCGGACCCTGCGACCGGCATGGTGGTCGATCTCGGCCTCCTTCAGCGCGCCATCGAGGATGTGCGCGTGATGCTGGACCACAAATTCCTCAACAAGATCGAGGGGCTGGGCACACCGACGCTGGAAAACCTCTCGCTCTTCGTCTGGGACCGGCTGGCGCATATCGGCAAGCTGACCCGCGTCAGCATCCACCGCGACAGTTGCAGCGAGAGCTGCACCTATTACGGTCCGCAGGGCTGAAAGAATGACATCCACATTGGACCCGAGCTTGATCGAAGACCGCAAGACGCGGGCACGCGCCTGGTTCGAAGTCTTGCGCGACGACATCTGCGCGAGCTTCGAGCGGCTGGAGGATGATGCCCCGCGAAGCCTTTATCCGGGCGAGCCGGGCCGCTTCAAACGCACGCCCTGGCAGCGCACCGATCATACCGGCGCGGGCGGCGGCGGCGGCGTGATGTCGATGATGTCCGGCCGCCTGTTCGAGAAGGTCGGCGTGCATTGCTCGACCGTGCACGGCGAATTCGCGCCGGAGTTTCGCGCGCAAATTCCGGGCGCGGCGGACGACCCGAAGTTCTGGGCCTCCGGCATCTCGCTGATCGCGCATCTGCGCAATCCGCACGTGCCGGCGGTGCACATGAACACGCGCTTTGTCGTCACCACAAAAGCCTGGTTCGGCGGCGGCGCCGATCTGACGCCGGTGCTCGAGCGCCGGCGGACGCAGGACGACGCCGACACCATCGCCTTCCACGCCGCGATGAAACAGGCCTGCACGCAGCCGAACGGCATCGCCGATTACGACAAGTACAAAAAGTGGTGCGACGAGTATTTCCACCTGCCGCATCGGAAAGAAGCCCGCGGCATCGGTGGCATCTTCTACGACTGGCACGACAGCGGCGACTGGGACGCCGACCTCGCCTTCACCGGGGATGTCGGCCGCGCCTTCCTGAAGATCTATCCTGAGATCGTGCGGCGCAATTTCGCGACCGCCTGGACGGCCGAGGATCGCGAGGAGCAATTGATCCGGCGCGGCCGCTATGTCGAGTTCAATCTGCTCTACGATCGCGGCACCATCTTCGGGCTCAGGACCGGCGGCAATGTCGATTCGATCCTGTCGTCGCTGCCGCCGGAGGTGAAATGGCCATGACTCCGATGAAGCCCGCAATCAGGCCGCTGCCGCGCGCCATGCTGATCGACATGGACGACACCATCCTGTCGGCCTATGGCCGGCCCGAGATCGCCTGGAACACGATCGCGAACGAGTTTGCCGAAGAGCTCGCGCCGCTGCCGCCGCAGCAGGTCGCAACCACGGTGCTCGCGTTCGCGAAAAACTTCTGGGCCAATGCGGACGCCTCGTGGCGGCTCAGGCTTGCCGAAGCTCGTCACCTCACGGTCAAGGGCGGTTTTGCCGCGCTCGCCGCCGCCGGCTACCGCGCCCTGCCCGACGACCTCGCCATTCGCCTCGCCGACCGCTTCACCACCTATCGCGAGGAGGAGATGTTCGTCTTCCCCGGCGCGCATGAGGCCATCGACAAATTGAAAGCGCTCGGCATCAAGCTCGCGCTGGTGACCAACGGCGCCGCCGACACCCAGCGCGCCAAGGTCGAGCGCTTCGAGCTGGCGCACCGCTTCCACCACATCCAGATCGAAGGCGAGCACGGTTTTGGCAAGCCCGAGGAGCGCGCCTACCTGCACGCGATGGACACGCTGGGCGTCACCGCAAAAGATACCTGGATGATCGGCGACAATCTGGAATGGGAAGTGGTGACTCCGCAGCGTCTCGGCATCTATTCGATCTGGATCGACGTGCATGGCGACGGCCTGCCCGAAGGGTCGCCCGTCAAGCCTGACCGCATCATCCGCTCGCTCGGCGAACTTTTGCCGGGATGATCAAGGCCGCGAAAACAAAAACATCGAAAACAACCCCATGCACAGTAGCCGATCGCTGCAAAACCAATGACTTACGGATTTTACGAAACCCTTTGACTCGTCGGGCAAAACACGGGCATGGTGGCATCATCGCCGCGCCCAGGACCGAAGAGCCCTTGCGTGCCTCTCGAGCGATCCCCCACTCGAACCTCCGTCATCGACGTTTCAGTCTGCGCGGCGGACACGCGCAGCCGTAGCGCATCCGCGGACCCGCAGCCGTGATCGGCATGTCATGACGGCTTGCTAACTCTTCTCTCGTCAATCAACTCTCTGTCAATCAACCTGAAAGGACCATCCATGGAACTGAAAGTCGGCGATATCGTAATGCTGAAATCCGGCGGGCAGCCGCTCACCGTTGCGGAAGTGAAGGGCGACGACGTGCTCTGCCTCTGGATGGGCGCGGAAGGCGACCTGTTCCGCGAGACGCTGCCGCTGGCCGTGCTCGAACAGCTGGAAGAGTTGGACGAGGACGAGGATGACGAGGACGAAGACGAGGAGTAGGCACGCCTGAGACCGCGTCCTCGTTAGGTCGGAGTGCTCGGCTCCGCCGCACGTGATGTCCGCTTCTATGCCAACAACGGCGCAAGAGCGGACATCGCTGGATGCTTCGAACGTCAATCCAACGGAACGTTCAGACTGGTACCTCCGGTGATAATGCCGCCACGGTTGCCAATCTCAATCGAACCATAGCGCTGTTTGAAACAATCGGGCAGCGGCCGGTCGCCTTCCATGCTGAGCCAAAGGCGCAACAAGTGACGCTTTTGGCTTGCAATGGGCCAATCACGGAATCCGGTCCGATCATGCAACAAAGCATGATTGTAAACGAACTGCATGTCACCCGGCTGAAGCCGCATGCCGAAATGCAGAGTGGGGCTGTTTGCGAGCGCGTCAAAGAGATCGAGCGCCTCGACGTGAGCGGGCGTCAGTCTCGGCGCATCGGGAAAGCGCTGCGCACTATCGATATACTGGCGCTGATAGAACCCGGTCAGGAACCCCGCATGCCAATTCAGCACCGGGATTTCAAGATATGGCTTTTCGTTCTCCGGCACCTCGCCTCGCCGGTCTGTCGCGATCGGATCAAACAAGAGAGCGGCAAGGTCGGGACGTCTGTCAAACATCTCGTTGTAGATTGTCGTCGTGCTGACAAGGAGAGAATCCCCTCCCTCCATCGCCTCGCGAATGCATAACAATCCGACCACGTCGGACGAATCCGTATGGAATGTCTGACGTTCCGAAGTTTGATAAATTCGAGTGTTCGGATCCTTCGCATCGGCGCCTATGTCACGGACGTGACCGAGAATGTGACCCGCTGCATTCTGAGACCGCGCCGATCCAAGATGCGCGCCCACCCCGCAAAATATCGTAGCGGCAAACTCCTGGCTATATTTTGCCACCGGGAGGCCGCGTATGACTTCGAAGCCCAAGCCGACCAACAGCTTCTTCTTGAGATCTTCCAGGTGCGCGCCGAAGTGAGGAAGCGGAAAGCTTTCCTTCGTGATCTCTGCGATTTCTTTGCTTCTGCCGAGATATGTTTCAGCCGCGTTCTCGAGCTCGGCGATCTCGCCGGCAGCAAGCAATATCAACCATCGATCAGGATTGGCCTTGGCCTTCATCTCAGCGCCTTGCCAGGCAGACGCGATATCGACCCTCCCTGGAGGACGATTGATCCCGCTGGGCACTGAGACCACATTCATCGTGTTGGCTCCTGAGAAGATCGGACGTCAGAAATGGGGGCGGACGATCGACGATATTGTGCCGACCGCTTGTTTGCAACTTGGCGACCCCTGCGAACGGACATCCCGCAGCCCAAGGCCATTTCTGAAAAGTGACCAACGGAAGTTACTGCCAAGAGAAAAGCCGCCCGAAGGCGGCTAGTCGTTCTCTCCGCTGAAAGGAACTTGGGAGCAGTTCCACCAGCCGCTGGTGACCAAGTGAACGTCGTCACGCAACGAGCCAATGCCCCTTATGAATATCGAATTTCACGGCGCCGTCGTCACGCATCTTCAACAGGAGCGATTGGCAGTCGTCCTGGTTCTTTATGTTGACGCGCTTCATGATTTCGAAAGTCTTCAGAGGCTTTTCTCGAAGGGCGATTAGAATCTTTTCTCGATCAGTCATTGGGTTCCTTGCATCGTATCGGCGACCGTACGTGTTGTACAGATCGTCTGCAACAGGTGCGTTCGCTTGACGAGGTCCGTTCCGGTTCAAAATCTCAGATCTCAACTTGCGCACATTCAGTCCGCTCCGCGGGGCTCGTTCGGTAAGATAGCTCTAAACCATTCAACTGCAGGCCGCACGAGCTGCCATCCTCGCAGCCCAAGAACCTTCTTGCAGGCAAGAAACCACCAACGACGCGTTCTTCGAACGGTCGGATCAATACCGACCGCAAGTTTAGAAAGGCCTGCTGAGCTTTCTATCGCTCCTTCGTTGAAGGCAGTGCTTGCGCAACCGATCGCTTCAAGTGCCAACATGTGGTTCATCCAGGCACGAAGATCAGCAGCGTTGGTCAACCTGGCAGCACCATTAGTCAGGAAATGTTCAATCGCCGCCTTGCGTTGGAGCAGGTCTTGCTCCCGCGAAGGCTCGCTTGACATGTTGGCCGAGTGCGCTCGATACACGGCTTGATCAGCGGCAATGACCCCGACGTCGCCGTGCGCGGCGAGCCGGAACCACATTTCCATGTCAGAAGCGTAGGGTAAATCAGCTAAATACCCGCCCAATCTTTTCTGCAGGCTCGTACGAACCACTACTGTTGGTGATAGCACAATGTTTTTTGCGCCGCTAAGTGTAATGAAATCGAGGCCCGACAAAATGTTGGTTCTTGATCCCACGCCTGTTCTACGCCGCGAACGCTCCCCCTGTTGATCAAGAACAACCGCGCCGCCGAAGGTGAAAGCGACAGACGGATGATCGTCCATCAGCTCGACCGATCTCGCAAGGGCGCCGGGCAACAGGTAATCGTCCGCAGACAGCAGAAGCATATAGTCGGCTCTCGTCCAGGCGATGCCTTCATTGGCGGTAGCAATGAGCCCTTGATTCGAGGTGTGCCTGCGATAATCCACCCGGGGATCGGAGTGGGCTAACTCTTCCGCAACTTCCGCTGTATTGTCGGGCGACGCATCATCGATAATGAGCACGCGCAACTCGGGGCCGGATTGCGCCAAAACGCTCTCGACACACTCTCGCAGGAAGTGCCCATACCGGAAGCAGGGAACAACAATGTCTACGGAGCTCATTTCTTGTCTCCACAGACCATCGCAAAGAGGGTCGAGGCCTAGGCTCCACTCTTGGCCGGGCGGAATTGCCGTCGACATCCTTGAATAGAGCGAAGCTCGTGGCCTCTCGCCACGCGGCTTTGTCGTCTCGCAGTTCCTCCCCTTGCTCGTCCTTGCTGGACGCAACATTGTGGACGCGGAAGACGTACCTCGGCCTGCTCCGGAAACGCCCGACGAAGCGCCTCCGTTCCAAAAGCACATATGACACTTAGAACCGGCGGAGCGATACCGGAAGGCGAAGGCCACGGCAGCGGGAATTACGGTACACCCAATTGACCCGACCCGCTTCAAGCCCGGCAAGCACGGACCGAAGCCAGCGCAGTCTGACGGCGATGATGATGATTAAGTGCACTGTCATCGTAACCCAAAAGGTCGTCATGCCCGGGCTTGTACGGACAGGCCCGGCCGTGACGTTGTGGAAGCTTCGGCGCCCATATGCGCTCTGTCCCGGGGAGAGGTAACTACGCGTCCCGCTCCGCGATAATCTATCAGATCAGCTGTCGTGCAGCCGCCGAGATCATCACCAGCCCGCCGGTGATCACCGCGACATCGAGGATCGCGGTGTGGATATGCACCGGCATCCGCTCGACGAAGGCTTTGGCGAGGAACGCGCCGGGGATCGCGATCCCGCCGATCAGCAGCGCAAAGGCGAGCACCCGCGCGGTGACCGCGCCGGCGAGGCCGAACACCGAAATCTTGATCAGACCCGTGCCGAGCGAGATCATCGCGTCGGTCGCGATCACGGCGGCGCCCTCGAGTCCCGCGGCCATCAGCAGCGAGAGCAGGATCACGCCGGAGCCCGAGGTGCCGCCGACCAGCACGCCGTAGCCGACGGAGCCAGCCGCAAGGCCGGTGTCGCCGATCCTGACCTGGCGACGGCGGAGCATCCGGCGCAGCGGTACGCTCAGGATCAGCATGGAGCCGATCACCAGCGCGGCGCCGGCGTTGGTCAGCCGGGTGTAGCCGTAAGCGCCGAGCGCCGTCGTCAGCGCCGCGCAGGCGAGCACGATCAGCGCGCGGCGGCGGTCGGCGTAACGCAGATAGGCAATCGCGCGGCTGGAATTGGTGAAGATCGCGGAGATCGCGATGATCGGCACTACCGGCTCGGCGCCAACGAGAGGGACCAGCACCAGCGGCATCAGAGCCGCCGGTGCCGTAGCCGGCGAGACCCCCGATGATCGAAGCAAACAGCGCCATCAACGCGACCAGCAGAAGCTGAAAGATCGAGATGTCGGCGAAGCCTGAGACGATGGTCACGTTTTCTCGTCGCGGCTGACGCGTGCCGCTGCTTGATCGGCGATGGAAGCGAGTGCGGTGTCCTCTAGGGGAAAATCCGCCGCAAGCCAAGCGTCCTCGGCGAGCGTCAACACATGCCCGAGCGCGGGTCCTTCCGCCATGCCGCGCGCGATGAAGTCGGCAGCTTTCAGCGGAAATTTCGGCGCAGTCCAGCGCTGCGGCAGCTCGGCGAGCACACGCCATCGCGACGAGCCGACGTGATCGCCGCCTCGCGCCCAGCCAAGCAACACGCGATCGTGATAGCGCTCCGCACCGAGCCGGTAGAGCAGCCGCCGCGCATCGGCTTCGTCCTTGATCGCCAGGCGCCACCAGCGGTGCCCCATCGAATCCAGCGCCTTGGTTTCCGCATTGGAGAGTCTCAAGCGCGCGGCGACGCGTTTTGCATCTTCAGTCACGGCGACCGTCAGCGCAGCGAGCCGCCGCGTTGCGCTGGCAGCGAGGCCGAGCTCACGCTCGATCGCGATCATCGCCGAGAGCGGCCCGGTGTAGGCGACGCCGCCGGTCAGCGCTTGCAGCAATCCGCCATCCGCCATCGCAAGCGCGGCGGCAGACGCGCCGCGAGCGACCAGCAGCTTCAGCATCTCCATGCGCAGCCGCTCGGCCGACAGGCTCGCTAGGCCGGCGCGGGCCGCGGATGCAGGCGAGATAGCCGTCGCGGTCGGGATCGCCGGCGCCAAACGCGGCGTGGATGCGGAAGAAGCGCAGGATGCGCAGGAAATCCTCGGCGATGCGCTGGTCGGGATCACCGATGAAGCGCACGCGCCGCGCGGCCGCATCCGCGACGCCTCCGACGTAATCGTAGACAACGCCATCAGCATCGACCGAGAGCCCGTTCATCGTGAAGTCGCGCCGCTCGGCGTCCTTCACCCAGTCGCGGCCGAACGCGACCTTGGCTTTGCGGCCGAAGGTCTCGGTGTCCTCGCGCAGCGTCGTGACTTCGTATGGCTGGCTGTCGATGACGAGCGTGACGGTGCCGTGGTCCATGCCGGTCGGCACGCTCTTGATGCCGGCGTTCTTGGCGCGCCGCACCACCTCGTGCGGGAGCGCCGTGGTCGCGATGTCGATATCACCGGGCACGAGACCGAGCAGCGCGTTGCGCACGGCGCCGCCGACCACCCGCGCCTCCTCCCCATCGGCGTTGAGCAGCTCCAGGACGCGCGCGGTCCCTCCCGAAATCAGCCAGGGCGCATCGGCGAGCATGGGCTCCGCGCTCATCGGCCGGCCCCTATCTTTCCACGCCCGGCACGAGCTTGCCGTTTTCGACATGGGCGGGGACATAGGTCGAATCCGGAGCCGCGCCGGAGAAATGCGCAAACCCGATCAGCCCCGCGATCACCAGCACGAGTGCCGCCAGCATGAGACGCGCGACGATGGTGATCGGCCAGGACGATTGCACGAACAGCCCGGAACGGCTGGCGGCCAGGAACAGCGCATAGACGGCGAAGGGAACGAGGAAAATTCCGATCTCGGTCAGAACTGGACGGATCATGA
This sequence comes from Bradyrhizobium sp. LM2.9, assembly GCF_054056555.1. Classification (NCBI taxonomy): domain Bacteria; kingdom Pseudomonadati; phylum Pseudomonadota; class Alphaproteobacteria; order Hyphomicrobiales; family Nitrobacteraceae; genus Bradyrhizobium; species Bradyrhizobium sp. LM2.9. The sequence continues at coordinate 73,646 of NZ_JBSRYJ010000002.1, read as the reverse complement.
TGAATAGATCCGCTCGTAAAGCACACGCAGCATTCCGGCCGTCGCCCCCCAGATGTAGCGTTCCGCAAACGGCATCGCGTAGTAGGACCGCTCCATGCCGCGGAATTCCTTGCTGTGCACCTGGTGGTTGGCCGGGTTTCATCAGGAAGGATAGCGGCACTTCGAACGCATCATCAACCTCGGAATGGTTGATCGTCAGCTCAAAACCCGGCCGCACCCGGGCTACGGTCGGCAGGATGCGGAAGCCGAACGCGGTGCCGTAGAGATCGAGATAGCCGATCGGCTCGACGAAGTCGCGCGACAGCCCGATCTCCTCCTCCGCCTCGCGCAGCGCCGCATCGAGCGGCGAGGAGTCGGTCGCGTCGATCTTGCCGCCGGGAAAAGCAATCTGGCCCGCATGGTCGTTCAGATGCGCCGAGCGCTGCGTCAGCAGGATGGTCGGCTCGGGATGATCGACCACCGCGATCAAAACCGCCGCCGGCCGCACCGGCTGCTCACGCGCGATGATCTCGAGCATCTTGTCGGTGCCGGGATCGCCCGAGGCCGGAATGATGTTGGGATCGAACAGGCCGGGCGGCACGTCGAAGCCTAATCGCGCCTTGGAGCGGGCGAAAAAATCGGCCGCTCCGAACGTGGCGGGATCGGTCTTCAGGATAGGCTTGTTCAAAGCGCGGCCCTCACCTGCTCCGCATCGGCCATGGCGAAGAATTCGCCGGCCGATTCGACGCCGAACATCGGCTGGCCATCGACCATCCGCTCCTCACCCATGTCAACCAGATCATAATAGAGCGCGCGGGTGACCTTGGCCCAGAGTTCGGCGCGGACATGCAGATAGGGCGTCAGTCCGCCGCCCTCGCCCTGCTCGAAGCGCAGCCGGTGCGCCGCATCGCAGGTGACCCAGTCGTCGACATTGGTGCGGAAGCGGAGCACGCGGTGGTTGTCCTCGCCGTCCTTCTGCATTTCGACCGCCATGAACGGCGCGTCGTCGACGCGAATGCCAACCTTCTCCACCGGCGTGACGAGGAAATGCTTGTCGCCTTCACGCTTGAGGATGGTCGAGAACAGACGGACCAGCGCGTGGCGGCCGATTGGCGTCCCCATGTAGTACCAAGTGCCATCGGAAGCGATTCGAATGTCGAGATCGCCACAAAACGGCGGATTCCACAGATGCACCGGAGGCAGGCCCTTTTTGACGCCTTCGGCATCGGCAGCACTTTTGGCGGCGGCAGTCAGCCCCTCAAGACCGCGATCGGCGCTCTGCCCTTGGTTCGCCATGGTTTGCCCTGACTCTGTCATTTGGCACGTTTGGTGCAGGTCTGAATTGTAAGTCTACGTCGTCTGTCGGTGCACGGTTCCACTCCGGATCAGTCCGGTGTGGAGGTCTCCACTTCGTGATGCCCTACATAGCCCTAAGCCGATAAGGTGGGGATAGGTTAATTCAACGAATACATGGCCTTCCTGCAAGTCTAGCATAGGGCCCATGTGATGACATGACGACGCAAGCGAGCCGCATGGCAGGCTGAAGGAGCTAACGGATGGCGGAGAGTGTCGAGAAGCTCGAAGACGGAGTAGTCCGTTCGGCCGAGCAGGTGTCGAGCCAGATTCGCGCGGCAAAGGATGCGATCGCGTCCGTCATCTTCGGCCAGGACCGCGTGATCGAGAACACGCTGGTCACCATCCTCTCCGGCGGTCATGCGCTGTTGATCGGCGTCCCCGGTCTCGCCAAGACCAAGCTGGTCGAGACGCTCGGCATCACCCTCGGCCTCGATGCCAAGCGCATCCAGTTCACGCCCGACCTGATGCCATCGGACATTCTCGGCGCCGAAGTGCTCGACGAAAGCACGAGCGGCAAGCGTGCCTTCCGCTTCATCTCCGGCCCCGTGTTCGCGCAGCTGCTGATGGCCGACGAGATCAACCGCGCCAGCCCGCGCACGCAGTCGGCGCTGCTGCAGGCGATGCAGGAGCAGCACATCACCGTGGCCGGCGCGCGCCACGATCTGCCGAAGCCGTTCCATGTGCTCGCCACGCAAAATCCGCTGGAGCAGGAAGGCACCTACCCGCTGCCGGAAGCGCAGCTCGACCGTTTCCTGATGGAGATCGACGTCGACTATCCCGATCGCGACGCCGAGCGCCGTATCCTGTTCGAGACCACCGGCGCGGAAGAGACGCTGGCCAGGGGATCGATGACCGCAGATGCGCTGATCACCGCACAGCGGCTGATCCGGCGCCTGCCGGTCGGCGATTCCGTTGTCGAGGCGATCCTGTCGCTGGTCCGTTCGGCCCGTCCGGGTCCGGAGAGCGGCGAGACCGGCAAGTTCATCGCCTGGGGACCGGGCCCGCGCGCCAGCCAATCGCTGATGCTCGCGGTGCGCGCACGCGCGCTGATCGACGGGCGCCTCGCGCCCTCGATCGACGACGTGCTCGACCTCGCCGAGCCCGTGCTGAAGCACCGCATGGCGCTGACATTCCAGGCGCGCGCCGAAGGCCGCACGATTCCGGACGTGATCCGGCAATTGAAAACACGGATCGGTTGATGGCCGCAGAGAACGGGCAAGCAGCGAAGGAGATCATCGCGATCCGACGTGCCGATGGCGAAAGCCGCACGCTCGCCGCTTCGCTGCCGCGCCTGGTGCTCGAGGCCCGCCGTATCGCCGCCAACGTCATTCACGGTCTGCACGGCCGACGGCGCGCAGGCGCCGGCGAAAATTTCTGGCAGTACCGCCGCTTCGTCTCCGGCGAGCCGGCGCAGAACGTCGACTGGCGGCGCTCGGCGCGTGACGATCATCTCTATGTCCGCGAGCTTGAATGGGAAGCCTCGCACACGGTCTGGATCTGGCCCGACCGCTCCCCCTCGATGGCCTTCGCCTCGAAGACTGCGCGCGAATCCAAGCTCGAGCGGACGCTGATCGTCGCCTTCGCGTTGGCCGAGCTGCTCGTCTCCGGCGGCGAACGTGTCGGCATTCCCGGGCTGATGACACCGACCGCGAGCCGCAGCGTCATCGACAAGATGGCGCAGGCGATGATGCATGACGATGCCGACCGGCTGAGCCTGCCGCCGTCCTTCGTGCCCGCGGCGCTGGCCGAGACGATCGTGCTGTCGGATTTCTGGTCGCCGATCTCCGAGATCGGGACGACGCTCGCGGGCCTGTCCGGCTCCGGCGCCCATGGCATGCTGGTGCAGATCGTCGATCCCGCCGAAGAGTCGTTTCCTTATTCCGGACGCGTCGAGTTTGTCGAGCCCGAAGGGTTCGGCGTGATCACCGCCGGCCGCGCCGAGAGCTGGGCGCAGGATTACACCGCGCGGCTCGCGCTGCACCGCGACCAGATCCGCGCCGAGACCAACAAGCTCGATTGGCTGTTCACGACGCACGCGACCGACCGCTCCGCGGCCGAGCTCTTGCTGTTCCTGCATGCCGGCATGCAGGTGAGCAAGTCGGGCGCCCGCACCACGACCATCAAGGCGGGGCCCGCCGCATGATGGGACTGCCGCTCGCCTTCACCGAACCGCTGCTCCTGATCGGCCTCGTCAGCCTGCCGGTGCTGTGGTGGCTGCTGCGCGTGATGCCGCCACGGCCGCGCCGCATCGAGTTTCCGCCGACGCGCCTGTTGTTCGACATCGCACCGCGCGAAGAGACGCCCTCACGGACGCCGTGGTGGCTGACCGCATTGCGGCTCCTGGCTGCGGCCCTCGTCATTTTCGCCGCCGCCGGCCCGATCTGGAATCCGCAAACAGGCATCGCCGCCAGCAAGGCGCCGCTGATGATCATGTTCGACGACGGCTGGAGCGCGGCATCGAACTGGGACATCCGGATCAGGGCCGCCGACGAGCTGATCGCCAATGCCGAGAACGACCGCCGTGCGATTGCGCTGGCGCCGCTGTCCGAGCCGAACCGCGATATCACCCTGATGCCGGCGGGCGCCGCGCGCGTGGCGCTGCGGCAGCTCACGCCGAAGCCCTATTCGATCGACCGCGTCGAGACCCTGACCGCAATCGATCGCTTCCTGAAAGCGACCGGCGACTGCGAGATCGCCTGGCTTTCCGACGGCGTCGACACCGGTCGCGGCGAGGAATTCGTGGCTGGCCTCGGCAAGAGCATCGGCGACCGCAGCCTGACCGTGTTCGAAGGCGGCACCTCCTCAGCCCTGGCCCTGGTCGCGGCCGAGAACGCCGCCGCCAGGATGACGGTGAAGGTGCTGCGCACCGACAGCGGCATTGCCATCGGCACCGTGCGCGCGCTGGACCAGAAGGCCTCGCCGATCGGCGAAGCGCGTTATTCGTTCGGCCCGCAGGACAAGGAAACCGAAGCGGCGTTCGATCTGCCGGTCGAGCTGCGCAACGACATCACGCGGCTTGAAATTGCCGGTGAGCGCTCCGCCGGCGCGGTCCAGCTGCTCGACAAGCGCTGGCGCCGCCGCGCCATCGGCATCGTCTCGGGCGCGAGCAGCGAGACAGCGCAGCCGCTGCTGGCGCCGACCTTCTATCTCACCCGCGCGCTGGCGCCGTTCGCGGACGTGCGGCTCGCCGACAAGGGCGCGCCGCAGCAGGGCATCACGCAGTTCCTCGACCAGAAGCTGCCGATGATCATCCTTGCCGATGTCGGCACCATCGCCCCTGAAATCCGCGAGCGTCTCAATGCCTGGATCAACCAGGGCGGCGTGCTGGTGCGGTTCGCCGGTCCGCGGCTGGCGCAGGCCGAAGACGATCTCGTGCCGGTCAAGCTGCGCAAGGGCGGCCGGACTCTCGGCGGCAGCCTGACCTGGGAAAAGCCGCAACATCTGGCCTCGTTCGCGGCGGACGGTCCGTTTGCCGGCGTCGTGGTCCCCAAGGACGTCACCATAAACCGCCAGGTGCTGGCCGAGCCCGACGCCGTGCTCGCCACCAAGAGCTGGGCGTCGCTGGAAGACGGCACGCCGCTGGTGACCGGTGAGCATCGCGGCAAGGGCGTGGTCAGCCTGTTCCACGTCAGCGCCGACATGCGCTGGTCGGATCTGCCGATGTCCGGCACCTTCGTCGAAATCCTGCGGCGTGTCGTCGACATGTCCGGCTATACTGCCAAGCCCGGCGCCGGGGTTGCCACTGAGGCGACCGCCGAGACGGTGGCGCCGCTGCACATCCTCGACGGCTTCGGAGCCTTCGGGCCCGCCGCCCGCCGCCGCAAAGCCGCTGCCCGCGGATTATCGCGACCGCGCCACACCCGATCATCCGCCGGGCTTCTATGGTCCGGCAGAAGGACCGCTCGCCGTGAACACGCTTGCCAGCGCCGACCGTATCGCAGCCCTGAACACCGCGAGCCTGCGCGCCCGGCACGCCACCTACACCAATGCCGAGCCGCGCGACTTGCGCGGCTGGCTGCTGTCGACGGCGCTCGCGCTGTTCCTGATCGACGCCATCATCGTCGCGGTGCTCGGCGGCGGCCTCGCCGCGCTGCTGCGCCGCCGCGCCGCGCCCGCGATGATCGTCTTCGGACTGGCGCTCGCAGGCTTCGTGGCGCTCGTGCCGACGCCGTCGCACGCGGACAGTGCGTCCGACGAGTTCGCGATGAAGGCGGTGTCGCAGACCCGACTCGCCTATGTCGTGACCGGCAATGCCGACGTCGATTCCATCGTCAAGGCCGGCCTGTCCGGACTGACGCTGTTCCTGGCGCAGCGCACCGCGCTCGAGGCCGGCGATCCCGTCGGCATCGATCCGGCGCGCGACGAACTCGCCTTCTTCCCGCTGATCTACTGGCCGATCGTGCCCGGCGCGCCCAAGCCGCCGCAGGACGCCATCAACAAGATCGACGCCTACATGAAGCAGGGCGGCACCGTGCTGTTCGATACCCGCGACGCGGTCGAAGCACCGCCCGGCGCAAACGGCGCCGCGCAGACCCCCGCCATGCAGACGCTCCGCGAAATCCTGTCCTCGCTCGACGTGCCCGAGCTCGAGCCGGTGCCGCGCGAGCACGTGCTGACCAAGACCTTCTATCTCCTGCGCGACTTCCCCGGCCGCTTCAACACCGGCCAGACCTGGGTCGAGACCTTGCCGCGGGATGAGGACGACGACAGCGCGCAGCGGCCGGCACGCGGCGGCGACGGCGTCTCGCCGATCATCATCACCTCGAACGACCTTGCCGGCGCTTGGGCCGTGCGGCCCGACGGCCAGGCCATGCTGCCGGTGACCGGCGGCGACCCCCGCCAGCGCGAATTCGCCTACCGCGCCGGCGCCAACATCGTGATGTACACGCTGACCGGCAACTACAAGGCCGACCAGGTGCACGCACCGGCGTTGATTGAACGGCTGGGGCAATAAGCATGATCCGGAAGAGTGGGAACCGGTTTTCCGAAGAGGTCATGCTCACAATGAATAGAAGTGCGATATGAATTACGGCATCGCGTTCACACCGCTTGTTCCAGCGATCGTCCTGTGGCTCGCACTGGCCGCGATCGTCGTCATCGCGCTCGTGCTGCTGCTGGCGCGTGCGCGCGGCGCTGCCGTGCGCGTCGCCGCGCTGGTGCTGTTCCTGCTGGCGCTCGCCAATCCCTCCTTCACCCGCGAGGACCGCGATCCCCTCACCTCGGTCGCAGCAGTCGTCGTCGACAAAAGCCCGAGCCAGAACTTTGGCAACCGCAATCGCGAGGCTGCGCAGGCGCAGGAGGCGCTGGTCGACAGTCTGAAGAAGATCAAGGGGCTCGAGGTCCGCGTCGTCGACGCCGGACAGGCCGATGGCGAGACCGACGGCACCAAGCTGTTCGGCGCGCTGGCCTCGGCACTTGCCGACGTGCCGGTCGACCGCGTCGCCGGCGCCTTCCTGATCACCGACGGCCGCGTCCACGACATTCCGGCCAACGCCGCCGGGCTCGGCTTCCAGGCGCCGGTACACGCGCTGATCACCGGACAGAAAGACGAGCGCGACCGCCGCATCGCGATCCTGGCGGCGCCGCGCTTCGGCATCGTCGGGCAGCCCCAGACCATCACCTACCGCCTCGACGACCAGGGCGTCAGCGGCGAGCGCGCCAAGGTCACGGTCCGCAGGGACGGCGAGGTCATCAACGAGCGCACCCTGGGAAGCGGCCAGGCCGCAAGCGTGGACGTCGACATCAAGCATGCCGGGCCGAACATCGTCGAGATCGAGGCCTCGCCGCTCGAACGGGAATTGACGCCGGTGAACAACCGCGCCGTCGTCGCCATCGACGGTGTGCGCGACAAGCTGCGCGTGCTGCTGGTCTCGGGCGAGCCGCATTCCGGCGAGCGCACCTGGCGCAATTTGCTCAAGTCCGACGCCAGCGTCGATCTCGTCCACTTCACCATTCTGCGTCCGCCGGAGAAGCAGGACGGCACACCGATCAACGAATTGTCGCTGATCGCGTTTCCGACCCGCGAGCTGTTCCAGCAGAAGATCAACGAATTCCAGTTGATCATCTTCGACCGCTATGCCCGCCAGGGCGTGCTGCCGATCGCCTATTTCGACAACATCGCACGCTACGTTCGCGGCGGCGGCGCGGTGCTGGTCTCGGCCGGCCCCGACTACGCCTCCAACACCAGCATCTGGCGCACGCCGCTGGATTCGGTGCTGCCCGCCGAACCGGTCGGGGTGACGGAAAAGCCGTTCTACGCGCATCTGTCCGACGTCGGCAAACGCCATCCCGTCACGCGCGGCCTCGAAGGCTCCGCCAGCGAGCCGCCGCACTGGAGCCGCTTCTTCCGCACTGTCGACACCCGCAATTCCGTCAACCCGCCGGTGATGACCGGCGCCGACGGCAAGCCGCTGCTGTTCCTGTCGCGTTTTGGCGAGGGCCGCGTCGCGCTGCTGCTCTCCGACCACATCTGGCTGTGGGCGCGCGGCTATGAAGGCGGCGGCCCGCATCTCGATCTGTTGCGGCGCATGTCGCACTGGCTGATGAAGCAGCCCGATCTGGACGAGGAAGCGCTGCGCCTGCAGGTGCAGGGCAAGAATCTCGTGGTGGTGCGCCAGACCATGGCGGACAGCGTCCAGCCGGTCAGCGTGACCTCGCCGTCGGGCGTGGCGCGCGATCTGACGCTTGCGCCCGGCGATCCCGGCGAATGGCGCGCCAGCCTGCCGGCGAGCGAGCTCGGCCTGTGGCAGGCGACCGACGGCACGCTGAAGGCGCTGATCAATGTCGGCCCGACCAATCCGAAGGAGTTTTCGGAAGTTACCTCGACCACCGAGACTCTCAAGCCGCTGACGCAGGCCACGGGCGGCAACGCCGTGCGCGTGGTTGACGGCGCCAACGTCGAGCTGCCGCGCGTCCTGCCGGTCCGCTCGGCGAGCGTCTTCCATGGCGACGGCTGGATGGGCGTGCGGATGCGCGACGCCAGCGTCGTGAAGGGCGTCGGCGTGCTGCCGATCTTCGCCGGCCTGATCGGGCTGTTGCTGCTGCTCGGCGCCTTTGCCGCGACCTGGGTCCGCGAAGGGCGCTAGTACAGCGCGCCTCTATACTGCGAAAGATGTTAAGTGAGTCCCGTAATGCGGGAATATGTCCTCAAAGCGAGACCAGCAGCTTTCTTAGCTGGTCAATTAGGCGATAGACCGCAGCAAGTGCCGCAAGCGCGGTAGCTTTATTACAAGATTCGGCCGAACGCAGCGCTCGGCCGGGATGAACGAGGTTGCGCGCGTCTTTGGCAAGGCGTGCCTGTTGTTCAGTCGCAGCATCGATAACGCCATTTGACGTAGCAAGGCTGATCAGGTCGGCGAGATGAAGCTGGTCAAGCGGCCGTTTGGGCGTGCTGGCGAGTGTCACCTGCTTTAATGCCCAGAGAAGAAGGGCTTCCAGGGCCGCACCTGCAAAAACGGTCGCCCCCATCCATTCGCGGGCGTTGAAATCTGTCCATGCGGCGCGGATGCGATCCTCGATCCCAAGGCGAACGTCGGTATCCGCGATAAAGGGCAGTTCGGGCTCTGGCGGTGGCAGTTCGTCATGACATTGCTTCATTAGTCGTCGGATTCGCTCGACCGCGTCCTTGCCGCCGACGTCTCGTGCAGGCCGAGTATCGCCGACGTTCCAGAGCGCAAGCGAGGTCGCGAGCACCGCGCGGCAGCGCGAATACTCAAGATATTCCGTGGCCGGCAGATCGACCAATTCGCTTGGAACTTGATCAAGAAGACCTAGCAGCGCGTGAACTTCGGCGCGATGGACATAGGGTGATCGCGCCGCCGTCGACCTCGCTACGGCTGGCGCCGAACATGCCGTCGATGGCGCTTATGATCTGGCTCGGGAGAACTTTTGCCATTGATGATCCGGTGTTAGCCAATCCGTCTTGCCAAGTCCCGGGCAGACAAACAACGACAATCGCGCAGGCGTGCAGCCGCAGGCTTTCTATGCTATTGGTTTTATAAAAGATTCGTCGTTTTCTGGCTGGGGCCCGAGGCGGATCCTTGATTTTTTTTGGGCGGCACGTGCGCGACGATTTCACCAAGCGAACCGTTACCGAGATTGCCAAGGGCGTAGCTTACCGCTGCTCCAATCCTGAATGCCGGCGGCCGACTCTCGGCGCAAACGCGACGCAGGACGGCACGATCATCATAGGCGTGGCAGCGCATATCTGTGCGGCCTCTCCCGGTGGCCCGCGCTACAATGCGGTCCAAACGTCGGAGGAACGGCGCAGCAAGGAAAATGGACTCTGGCTTTGCCAGAATTGCGCGGGCGATTGGTCGACGCCGATCCCAACCGGTTTACCGTCGAACAATTGGTCACATGGAAGCGCAACGCGCAAGCGCGGGCTTTCCGCGAGCTTGTCGCACCCGGTGCCGCCCTCGCGGAGGACGTTGCACGGGTCGGTGCGGCGATTGAGGCGGATGATCGACCCGTTGATGCCGCGTTCAACTCGATATTCGACAGGATTCATGCTGCTGCAACGACCGATCTTGCAACGCACAAGCGCGGGCCGCTCTGGTCACACGCCTCAGTTGAACTCACTCTAAGGATAGACGGTGACGGCGCTGCACCGTCTTTCGGTATCGGCAAATTGCCGCTGGCTATCGAGGCCGCGCCTGACGTGACGATCGTGGCGCCACCAGGTACAGGCAAGACCACGACGCTTTTGCAACTGGCCGGGCATGCGCTTACAGCGCAGTCGATCGTACCGCTGTATTTCAGATTGGGTGATTGGTCCGCGGGATCAGCAGGGCTGCTTGCCAGCCTGCATCAACGCGCCGCTTTCCGGACGATAGGCGCTGACGAAATTGGCGCGCTTGCCCAGCGCGGGCGGATTTTGCTGTTGCTCGACGGTTGGAACGAGCTCGCGCCCGATGCTCTCAAGCGGCTACGCGTCGAGATTGGGCAAATCCGCCGCGATTGGCCCGATGTTCGTATTGTGGTCACGACACGGCGGCGGGCACTTGATGTTCCGATATCGGGGCCACGCGTCGAGATCGAACCGCTGTCTGAGGATCAGCAGATTTCGATCGCGGACGCGCTTTATGGTGCGGCTGGTACGAAGATAGTCGACAACGCCTGGCGAACGCCGGGCGTTCGCGCGTTAATCGCGACACCTTTGTACCTGTCTGCCCTGCTTAGCGGTGGCGCGCAAGGCGCCATGCCGGATACCAAAGAAGCCGTGCTGCGCCTGTTCGTCGAGCAACATGAGAAGGCGGGTGATCATGCCGAAGCCCTGCGTTCGGCGCTGCTCGGATGCCACTCGGACATTCTGACGGATCTGGCGAGCCATCTGAATGCCGTCGGCGCGACCACAATGTCCGAGGCGGATGCGCGCCGGATTGTGACCACAACGGCCGCCAGACTGCGAGAGCAAGGTCAGATTGCCACTCCGCTGGAGCCGATTTCAGTTCTTGAAGCGTTGACGAGCCATCACACCTTGATGCGCTCCGGCGGCGGCATCGCGTTTCAGCACCAGCAATTCCAGGAATGGTACGCCAGTCACAGGGTTACAGGATTGATGCGGGCCGCTGCCGGGGGCGACGCCGGCGCCCGTGTGCAACTGCGCGCCACGATTTTGGATCAGCCCGGATGGGAGGAATCCGTCTTATTCGCAACGGAGCGACTCTCACGCGAAAACGGCGGTCCGGCGATCGTGGCGCAAGCTGTGCGTCTCGCCCTGCCTATCGATCCTATGCTGGCAGCCGAGATGATCTATCGTGCGACGTCCTCCGTATGGGACCTCGTGAGCGCCGATATGGTGGCGTTTGCAAAACGTTGGCATAGACCCGGTGCAGTGGATCGTGCGGTCCGCTTCATGATCATGACGGGTCGGCTCGAATTTGCGCCGCAGATTTGGCCGCTCGCATCGAGCAACGACAGACAAATACTGATCCGGACTTTGCGCATCGCGCCGCGCTTTCGTCGAGGAGTCCTTGGTCCTGATGTGCAGACGAAGATCGCCGAGCTTCCCGAGGAAACGCGGAAAGACCTGCTCGGGTTGATCGCCGGCGAGAGCGGCGTGGACGGAATGGATCTGGCGGTCGATCTAGCGAAGGTTGATCCGAGCCCAAAGGTTCAGGCGGATGTCGTACAACATCTTCAGTTTCGGCTGGCCGAGCGTCATGTAGCAGCCTTGCTGTCAGTTGCGCACGAAGAGACATGGACGCTTGTCGCGAGACGCGCCTATGCGGACGACATCCAGGACGCCGCGATCGCAGAGAAGCTAAGCACCATTCGAGTTGCAGCTCTTGAACAGGCAACCGAACCGGCGGAGCGGCTGAGCCTTCTTCTTCAACAATCCGCCGACGATTCCAGACGCGACGCGGGGATTGCGGCCGCGATTGCCGACCCGCGATTTCTGGTCATTGACCGGCAAAGTGGCCCACTATATGTCGCGCAACAACGCGCGCCCCTGGCGGTCTTGCAAGGGCTCCGCCAACGCCTGGAGGCGGGCCTCGAATTGCCCTACCACGCGGGTGAGCTCCTTCTGAATTTGGATGTGACAGATGAAGGGCCGATCGTAGATTCCATTCTCGATGTGAGCCGTGAAAACCGCGGCCTCAATGCTGCGGCGGTTATGGCAGGTCCAAGGACCGTCGATGCACTGATCGAGAAATTCCTAGCGTGCGCGCAAGCTTTGCGCGCGGCACGGAACGATCGCGCACTCAGCGAGGAGCGCCGTCGTCTCGAAGATAGAATTCGTGGCACGCGTGCCACCATTTTCGCTTCAGCCATCGCACGTAAAGCAAATTCAAACGAACTCGGCGATATTTCATCTCTGGCGTCGCTGGTGGCAGCGCATGGAACTGATCATGAGGACCGTAAGCAGCCATTGGCGATCGATCCAGCTACCAGGACCGCGTGGGTTGTGGTTCTACGGCGCTGGGTCGATGCCGTGATTTCAGCGCCTGCTGGAAGACGGCATGATCTTAGCGAGCTGTCGAGCGCCATAAGTCGCCTCGGTCTTCCGGAACTCGTACCCGAACTAAGACGACTCCTGGACGAAGATCTGTCGCGGCTAAAAGCGGCGCGCGCAGGCTATATGGAGGCTCGGAGACGCGGCAATATTGAAGCGTCATCTGAGGCAAGCACGAATTACGACATTCAATACCGCACGGCCTTTATTCGCATCGGCGGTGATGACGTGGCCGCAGTTGCGACGCAATATCTCGAAGACAGGGATTTTGGTTTTTCGGCCGCGGTCATATTGAAATCGATATCGGACCGGCAACTCAATGTGCCTGAACCAGGTACTCATCGTCGATGGCCGTGGTTCGATGAAGTAGAGGCGGCCCGCAAATTTCGTACAGTATCGCCGAGGCCCGAGCCATTGAACACTCTTGCGGCGCCCATCTTTGCCGCCATGGATCGGCTGGCGAGGCCGGAGGCGGCGAAAGAGGACCAGTTGCTCGCGATTAGCTTGGCGCGCATTGCGCTGGGCATGCCGCATGACGATCAGGACGAGCTGATGGCGCGTGTGGTGGGCCTGCCGCAGGCATTGAACCAAAAGCGGACGTTACTGGCTGCCATGGTGCTCGATGGGCAAACTCTCGATGCCGACCTCGTTATGAGCGCGATCGATGAATGGCTGATCACGGCAGCGAGTGATCCGACAACAGCATGGCACAAGCGACAGAACACTTGGGAAGTTGAACCGTGGGTGGAGCTGCTGCCATTCACGACACGGCCACAAGCCGTGCTCGATGGCTTGACGAAGGTCAAGGCATTCTACGGCCGCGACTGGGCGCAACGGTGGGAACGCGTGTTAACCGCGGTTGCGACGGTGCCCGGCGCCGAAGGGCTCGCCCTGGTAACGAGCCTCGCACGCGCGCACAAGGATATCGCAGACGAGTATGCGTGGATGCAGGCAATCCTAAACCGGGGCACTCTCGAATCCGTGCTGCTCTATGTCGATCTCTTTATCGAGTGCACTTTGGGGACGGACCCCCACGGGGCCGACGCCTGGCATGTCGGCCGCCAGTTGGCGGAATATGCACAGAGACTTCCTGAACTAAAGCCTGAATTGAGGAGGCGGTACGAGACAGTTGGCAACGGTCCAGGCCGGGCGATGCTGGAGCATTTCTTTGGCGAGGCGGCAACTGGGGAGGATCTTCTTGCTATGGTCAAGAAATATGCGGCGAATAGTCAGGGCTATGATGGGCAGATGGCGCGCGCCGTAGAGGCCGTGGCGGTTGACAAAGTGCCCGTCGCCGAAGGCTCGAACTCCTACAGCATCTATCCTGCTCCGGTGGGCGGCTTGCGCAAGGCACTCTTCGATCTGCTCAACGGCTCGGCAACAGAAGCAGCCATCGCGAAGAATTGTTTGGAGGCTATCGACACGCTTCGGGATGAACATGGCATCGCGGCCAACGATGCTCGGCACCCCGATGTCATGTCCGAACGTTCGTGGCCCCCGGAGGCGCCGTAGCTACGCCTAATTTTCGAGTTGCGCGAACGACACATTGAGGAGCCGGCCCGCGCCGGTCTGCCCGGCAGCGGTTGACATCCGTTCACCAATGCTGCGATGTTACATTATAACGTCGCGGGATCAGGGGATGATGCCCCCGCGATGTGGGGTGGCGTTTTCAGATGAAGTGGTTCCGGTCGAATATCAGGCACGGCGCCCGGCTCGCGATATTCGCGATGCTGGTGCAGTTCGCGCTGACGTTCGGCCACAGCCATTGGTTCGCCCAGGCCGCTCCCCTCGCCCAGGCCGCGCTCCAGCAGACCGACAGCGCCAACGGTCTCGCTTCGATCCACCGTGCCGCGGTCGAGAGGCAATCGCCGGCAGGTCCCGACCGGGAGCAGCCGGGCGAGGACAATTGCGCGATCTGCGCATTGGTCGCGATGGCGGGCACCGTCATGTTCGCGGCGCCGCCTGTGCTGCTGCTGCCGCAGGCGATCGAGCTGCTCTATCGCACCACCGACGCTGAATTCAGCCATCTGAAGTCGGCCGGCTCGGCGTTCCAGCCGCGCGCCCCTCCCGCGTCCTGACTCCAGACATCACGTGATCACGTCTGGGCTCGCCGAAAGTCGGCGCATGCTCGGGAGTTGAAGTCGAATTCCGTCGCGCAGCGACGGCAGGCCGCCTCCGATCAACACACAATCATGCGGACGGCGCCTGACTGGAATCAGAACCATGTCATTTGAATTGCGGCGCGCGCAGCGCCTTGGCGGAGCAAGCCTGCTCCTGCTCGGCGCCGCCGCCACCCCGGCGCTGGCTCAGGACCAGCCGGCGTCTACCGAAATCCCCGCCGTCACCGTGACGGCTCCGAGCCCCATCGTGCGCAGGGCGGTGGTGCCGACCCGCAACCCGGGCCGCGCCACGCGAACCGCGCGGGCACGCAGCCATGAACGCGCAGCGGACGCCACGCCGGCAGCCTCCACGCCCGCCGCACCTCAGCAGGGCGTGCTGCCGATCGTGACCAACCAGTTCGCCACCGTCACGGTCGTGCCGAACGAGGAGATCCGCCGCGAAGGCGGCGGTCAGCTCGGCGATCTCCTGTTCTCCAAGCCGGGCATCACCGGCTCGAGCTTCGCGCCCGGCGCCTCCAGCCGGCCGATCATCCGGGGTCTCGACGTCAACCGCGTCGGCATCATCGAGAACGGCACCAATGCCGGTGGTGCCTCCGACCTCGGCGAGGATCACTTCGTCCCGATTGATCCGCTGGCGACCAACCAGGTCGAGGTGGTGCGCGGGCCGGCCGCGCTGCGCTATGGCTCGACCTCGATCGGTGGCGTCGTCAGCGCCACCAACAACCGGATTCCGGATGCGCTGCCGAACTGCGGTGCCCAGCCGTTCCAGAGTTTCGGCCTGCCGGTCAAGGCGCCGCTCGCCGGCGCCGCGACGTCGCCTTGCGTCACCGCCGAAACGCGCAGCGCGTTCAGCTCGGTCGATCGCGGCGTCGAGAGCGGCGTGCTGCTCGACACCGGGGGCGGCAATTACGCCTTCCATGCTGACGTCTACGGCCGCAACACCACCGATTACAGCATCCCGAGCTACCCGTACCTCGCCGACCAGACGCGCTCCATCGCCAACGGGCGCCAGCCCAATTCGGCGACGCGCTCGGACGGCGGCTCGATCGGCGGCTCCTACTTCTTCCAGGGCGGCTATATCGGTGCGGCGATCACGCAGAACGACGCGCTCTACCACATCCCCGGCATCGACGGCGCCGACCACAACACCCGGATCGACGCTCACCAGACCAAGATCAACGTCAAGGGCGAGTACCATCCCGACGCTGCGGCGATCGAAATCGTTCGCTTCTGGGCCGGCGCGACCGACTACCGGCACAACGAGATCGGGCTTGCCGATCCCGCCGACCCCAACACCGACGGCGTGCGGCAGACCTTCACCAACAAGGAGCAGGAGATCCGCACCGAGGTGCAGCTGATGCCGTTCAACGCCCGTTTTGCCGAGGTGACGACCGCGTTCGGCTTCCAGGCGGGCCACCAGGAGCTGACGGCGCCAAGTCCGGACGATCCGGGCGCGCTGTTCAACGGGTTGTGGGACCCGAACCGAAACTACCGCGTCGCGGGTTACGTCTTCAACGAGTTCAAGTTCAGCGAACAGACCAGGGCGCAAATCGCGGGCCGGATCGAACATGTCGAACTGCACGGGTCCACGCCCGATTTCCCCGCAGACTTCCTGCCCGACGGGTCACCGCAAACAAGCATCGTCCACAATCCGTCGTTCACGCCGAAGAGCGGCAGCATCGGCCTGTTGCAGGACCTGCCGGGCGGCATGGTCGGCAGCATCACCGCACAATATGTCGAGCGCGCGCCGAAGCCGGCCGAATTGTTCTCGCGCGGTGGCCATGATGCGACCGCGACCTTCGACATCGGCAATCCGAACCTCACGATCGAGACCGCGAAGTCCGTCGAAATCGGCTTGCGCAAGGCGACCGGACCGTTCCGGTTCGAGGCGACCGCCTTTTACACGCATTTCGACAATTTCATCTATCGCCGCCTCACCGGCGTGATGTGCGACGGCGACTTTGCCTCCTGCGGCACGCCCGGTGCCGAGCTGAACCTGGCGGTCTATTCGCAGCGGAATGCCAACTTCCGCGGCGGCGAATTCCAGTCGCAGTTCGATGTCGGTGCATTCCAGGGCGGCATCTGGGGCATCGAGAACCAGTTCGACGTCGTGCGTGCCACCTTCACCGACGGCACCAACGTGCCGCGGATTCCGCCGCTGAGACTGGGCGGCGGCGTGTTCTGGCGCGACGACAACTGGCTGATGCGCGTCAATCTGTTGCACGCCCCCCTTCGCTCAGAACAACGTCGCTGTGATCGCGGAGACGCCGACACCGGGCTACAATTTGCTGAAGGCCGAGGTCAGCTACAAGACCAAGCTCAACCCGAATGCATTCGGCGCGCGCGAGATGCTGGTCGGCCTCGTCGGCAACAATCTGTTGAACGAGAACATCCGCAACTCGGTATCCTACACCAAGGACGAGGTCTTGATGCCCGGCATCGGCGTCAGGGCGTTCGCCAACTTCAAGTTCTAAAAGGCTGCCTCGAACCCGTCATTGCGAGGAGCCTTGCGACGAAGCAATCCAGACTGCCTATGCGGTAAGATGGATTGCTTAGCTTCCGCCTTCGCTCTCGAGCTTCGGCGGACAAGCCGCTCGCAATGACGGAGTATGAGGCGTGGCCGCGCCGAAAGCGCGATAGCTAACCTGAATTCATCGCGCTTTGGCTAACGCGGCCGCTCCAGGGGCATCCTCTGCCGCTTCCTGGAACAGGACGGCAAACAGCAGGCTCCACAGTGTCAGGAGGGAAATGGGGATCGTGTAATATGGCGTCGCGATCGGATAGGTGAAGAAGAAGGCGAGATTGAGCGCCAGATTGGTCATCGTGAGCTGCGCGACACGGCGAGTGCCATTCGCCTGCCGCAACAGCCAGATCGAGCCTGCAATTCCGATGACGATCAGCAAGGTCTGGAGCGGGTCGGCGAGATAGTCCCGGACCACTGCGAACGAAAAATCCAGCGGCCTGACATCGGGGTTGTTGCCGTAGGTCGACGCGAACGGACTGCCGGCGTTGACGGCGTAAGAGAGGATGGTCGGTATCACGCCGGCCAGCAACGCGACGCCGAACACGGCCCCCTGCAAAAACCGCGACATCGTCCGTTCCGCAAGGAACATGACGAGAAGAAACAGGCCATAGCCGGACGCCAGGAAGAGGTTGGCCAATCGGAAATCGACGGTCAATCCGAGCAGGAAACCGATTGGCGTCAGCAGCCAGATCCTCGGTTGGGATTGCGGGCCCGCCAGCCATCGCGCCGTGAGACATCCTGCGAGCGCGCACACGACCACCGTCGGGGCCATCGAGTAGCTCGCCTTGACCGGATTGACCATCAGGTAGATCGCAAGACAGCCGAACGTCCCGGCCATCAGGACCGACCTCATGCTGCGCGCGAGCGAAAGGGAAAACAGCGCAAAGCCGAGGACGACGATGGTCGCCAGCATGTACATGGGCACGACCTGGTGCCCTGGCGGAAACAACGCCAACACGAGGCCGACACCCGGCGGGTATTGAATGACGACCTTCCCTGTGGCCGGCATCGAGTTGTGACAGGGCGCGGCGGTCGTATCGGCCCAGTTCGGATAGCCGATCGCCTTCAGCTTTGCTTTCAGATAGCCATCGTCGTCGCGGGTGAGGCTGGTGTCGAAGCCCTCCGCGAGACCGAACCTCTGGAAAAGATGCGCCTGCCGCAGGTAGCAGATGTCGTCATAGACGCCGCGGTCCTCATTCCATCGCAACATCGTCCAGAAATGGCCGGCCAGCACCGCGAAAAACAAGACGGCGAAGACGGCTTTGCTGGTATGGATTTTCTTCATCGGGATCATGATGCGGCGGGCGGCGCCGGCGCTGCTTTAGCGGAATGCGAGATAGAGATTGGACGATAGCGGGCCGAGCGACAAACCGGTGTAGCCCACTGCTGCGGACTTGGCACCCGCAGACTTGACGATCTCGGACCTGGCGACCAGCGCGGCGAGCCCCAGCAGCCGTTTTCGCGTCATCAGGATCAGGTTCTGCTCGTCGGTCCATTCCGATTTGCCGGCGATCCTGCAGGCGATCCTGAAGGTGCCGTCCAGATAGTGCGCCAGCGGGATGGCCGTGTGGTGCTCGACCGGAAAGAACCTGTTGGGCACCGTGATGAACACCCGCCTCGCAACGCGGCAAAGCTCCTTGACCAGGAGCACCTGTTTTCCGTGGCTGCCGGCATGCTCGAGCACAGCATTGGACGTCGCGACATCGAACGCATTGTCGTCAAACGGCAGCCGTGTATTCGGTTCGATCTGCACGTAACGGCAAAGCGGAAAAGCCGCCTTGAACCCGGCTCCTTCGCCGAGCCCGCAGGCCGTGATCTTGTGCTGATGTGGATAGCTTCTTTCCAGCACGTTTGCGCCGTCGTTGATCACGTCGGAAACACCGACGTCCAGGATCTCGTCCGACGCAGACGGCTGCATCTGGGCGATGAAATCTCGGAATATGCGGTCGCGCGCCGCGATCAGCAGCTTTTCCGCCGTGCTCCCGGACGCCACCTCCCGGTAATATTGCTGATCGACCGGCACTGCCCTACCTTCATGTGAGCTTCGAAGCGATGGCGCGTCGGGTTGGCGTCTTGCTCCAGTCAGGACCGACCGGCCCCGATACATCTTCGAACGCGCTCTCGACGAGCTCGACGACGAGGAGCCGGCTGTAATCGACCGGGCCCGGCATGGTGACGCGCCCCTTCGGCACCGGCTTGAAGCCGACGCGGCTGTAATAGGGCTCGTCGCCGACCAGCAGCACCAGGCGATGCCCCTGCGCCTTGGCGTCCTTCAGCGCGCGCTCGAGCAGCAGCCGGCCAACGCCGCGGCCGCGGAACGGAGGCTCGACCGTCAGGGGCCCGAGCAGCAGTGCAGGCGTGTCGCCGACGCAAACCGGCAATTGCCGTACGGATCCGACCAGCAACGTACCGACGCGCGCGGTGAAGGATAGATCGAGCACGTGATCCACATGCTCGCGAATGCGGTACGCGCTGAGCACAAAGCGGCCGGGTCCGAAGGTGCGTTCGTGCAGCCGCTCGATCGCCTGAGCATCGCCGGCGGCTTCCGACCGGATGGTGAGGGAGAGATCGTTCATCGCGTCACGGCATCTTCAGGCGGGAGTCATCGGTTCGCGTCGGAAAAACGCGTCAGGCGGCGTCGGCGGGATATCACCTTGGAGGGCAACGGTCCATGGGATTGCGCCCGCCCCCGGAGGTTTTCAGTTCCTCCCGAGCGGTGGTTGGGACAGGTAGGCGAGCATCTTCATTTCCCGCCGGCCGCGCGTCACGGTGTCGAGCACGAGCCCCGACGAAGCCGAAAGCAGCGCCATGATCATCAGGCCCATGGAGAGCACGGCGGTCGGCAGGCGCGGTACGAGACCGGTCTCGAGGAAGGTGATCACGACGGGCACTCCGAAAGCGATCGACAGCAGCGCGAGGACGATGCCGATCGCCGAAAAGAAGCGCAGCGGCCGCTCCGACCGGTTGAGCTTCAGCATTGTGTTGAAGATGCGCAACCCATCCTGCCAGGTATTGAGCTTGGAGAAGGAGCCTTCCGGGCGCGCATAATAGGGCGTCTCGACCTCGGCAACCGGCAGCGACAATTCCAGCGCATAGACCGCAAACTCGGTCTCGATCTCGAAACCGCCGGACAGGACGGGAAAGGATTTGACGAAGCGGCGCGAGAACACGCGGTATCCGGACAGGATGTCCGTGAAGGCGTGGCCGAAGGTCGAAGCCAGGAAACCGGTGAACAGCCGGTTGCCGATGCGATGACCGCGCCGGTAGGCCGCCTGCGATTGATCGACACGCAGACCCACAACCATATCCAGATGATCATCGAGGAGCTGGTCGATCATGCGCGACGCGCTCGGCGCGTCGTAGGTCGCATCGCCATCGACGAGCACGTAGATGTCGGCCTCAATGTCCGCGAACATGCGGCGCACGACATGGCCTTTGCCCTGGCGCCGTTCGCTGCGCACGATTGCTCCGGCCTCGCGCGCGATCGCCGCGGTGCGGTCGGTCGAGTTGTTGTCGTACACGTAGACCTCGGCCGCAGGCAGTGCCTTGCGGAAATCGGCGACGACCGTCGCGACGGCGGCTTCCTCATTGTAGCAGGGAACCAGCACGGCGACCCGGAATGGCCATGACCTCGTCGATTCAGACAATCTTCATCCCTCGTCCATGCGCCGAGACCGCAGGCGCGGTTTACTAGCACAGGCAGCCATCATCGCCACGTCGCAATCCGCGGCCTGTCGTGAAGGACTTCCGCGATCCGCAGCCGCGTGCCGGGCGTGGTCCCCTCGGGCAGCGCCGTGACAGCGAAGAACCCGCATTCGGCGATCTCGCGGTTGGGCTGCGGCAGGCGATCCTGCTTGAACTGCCTGACAACGTAGACCGCGACATGATCGCGGCGGGAGACGTGGCTGTTGAGGAAGATGCCGTGCAGCACGGCGGCGCCGGTGAGATCGATATCCCCCTCTTCCTTGAGCTCGCGCCGCATCGCCTGCTCCATGGTCTCGCCGAGATCGACGCCGCCGCCGGGCAGATACCAGCCCATGACGTAGCTGTGCCTGACCAGGAACACCCTGCTCTCGGCATCCAGCACCACGGCGCGAACGCCGAGCGTCATGCCGCGGACGAGCAGGAAATAGGCGTGGAAGATTCGCCGCAGCAGCGGCTCGAATGTCCGTCGGACGCTATTGAGACGATCTCCCATCAGGCTCCCGTGGCGCCCCGTTCAGGCTTCGCTTGCGCGTTGCCTGCGACCTTGCCATTACAGCGGACGAATAGCGAGGCAATCGCGCTCCATGGCCCCCTTCACGCTCGCCCATCTGTCCGACCCGCATCTGCCGCAGTTGCCGAAGCCGCGGTTGATCGAGCTCGCCGGCAAGCGCGCGCTCGGCTATATCAACTGGACGCGCAACCGTCACAAATACCAGCGCCGCGAGGTGCTCGACGCACTCGTCGCCGACGTGAAGGCGCAAGGTCCCGACCACATCGCGGTCACAGGCGATCTCGTCAATCTCGCGCTGGAAGCCGAATTCGCGCCGGCGCGCGCCTGGCTCGACGGCGTCGGCCCGCCCGACCGCGTCACCACGATTCCCGGCAATCACGACGCTTATGTCCGCGCCACCTCGCATCGTTTCGGCGAGACCTTCGCGCCCTATCTTGCGGGCGACGACGGCCGTATCGGCTTTCCTTCCGTGCGCCGGCGCGGGCCGCTCGCGCTGATCAGCCTGTCCACGGCGGTGCCGACTCTTCCGCTGATGGCGACGGGCACGCTCGGACGCGATCAGCTCGCGGCCCTCGAAGAGGGGCTCGAACGGCTTGCAGCCGAGGATGTCTTTCGCGTGCTGCTGGTGCATCATCCGTTGAAGTCCGGCGCGTACCACAAGCGGATGACTGACTCCGCCGGGCTGCTGACGCTTTTGAAACGCCACGGCGTCGAGCTGATCTTGCACGGACACGACCACGTTCATTCGACGATGTGGTTCGAGGGGCCCAACGGCAACATTCCCGCGATCGGCGCGCCGTCGGCCTCCGCGCTCGCGCACGGGCACACCCCGGCCGCGGCCTATAATCTGTTCACGATCGAGAAGGACAATGCCGGCTGGCGTTGCGAGCAGGCGGTGCGGAGCCTGGGGGCTGGGCTTCAGATCGTGCAGATCAAGCATGTCAGGTTGATTTGAGGCCACGCCGTCATTGCGACGGAGGAGAAATTCACAAGTTTCGCAGGGCCGCCAACACGGCAACCCCGAACAGCGCGGCGGCGCCGAGCACAAATCCGAACACGAACGGCCAGACGCGCGACCGGCGCGGCGGCGGCGCGACCTCGGGCTTCGGCTCAGGCGGGACCACCATCGCATGCTCGCGCTCGATCATGCGGCGGGCGACGTAATCAGTCACGGCCTCGACGATGGCAGTGGTGTCGTGGGCTTCGGCGAGCACGATGCGGCCGAAGCGGGTGTCCTGCACGAAGCGGTATATCCGCTTGTCGCGGCCCATCACGATGTGCGCGACGACGTCGATCCAGAGTCTCGGCGTATCGCCCTGGCTGATGCCGCGGTCGAACAGGTCGATCCGCTCGGGCACCTGCGCGAACAGGGGATCGAGCGCGTCGTTGAGGATCTCGAGCCGCGCCACTTCGGCATCGCGCAAATCGACGACGACGCCGGTCCGGTCGGCGGCCTCGATCCGCGCCCGCAACAGCGCATCGCGCAGCCGCACCGGGCGTGGCTGGCCGGGGTGGATCCCGCTGGTTTCGGGCTCTGACATTGTCGGCCTCGTCCTGACTTCCTTCCATTAACCTATCAGCAACCAATGTGTCCGCAAAGGCCCCACAATTCCAGTTACTTACAGCGCCCACAGGCCGTTCACCTGTGCCAAAAACAAACGATCCCACCCGGCTTGCGCCGGATGGGACCATCCGTCCTTGGACGTCTTCTTATCAGTTCAGATTGTCAGGCCGAGACCCGCGACGGCTCTTCCACGATCGAGAAGCGAACTCCGGCCTTGTGGCGGTTCTCTTCCGAGACCGAGCGCCAGGCGTCCTCGGCCTCCTTGCGGGTCTTGAACGGACCCTGCACCTGGGCCGAACCTTCCACCAGTTTGTGGAAGTTCATCGAACCGAACTCGCCGCCGATCACCCAGAAATTGCTGTTGGTCATTGTCAGTCTCCTGTCGAATAGCGTGATGCGTTAGCCGAACTGATTCATCGTGTTGTGGGCACCGCCCGCCTTCAGGGCAGCCTCGCCGGCGAAGTATTCCTTGTGGTCGTCGCCGATGTCGGAGCCGGCCATGTTCTGATGCTTGGCGCAGGCGATACCCTGACGGATCTCGGCGCGCTGGACGTTCTTGACATAGCCGAGCATGCCCTGGTCGCCGAAATACTCCTTCGCCAGATTGTCGGTCGAGAGCGCCGCCGTATGGTAGGTCGGCAACGTGATCAGATGGTGGAAGATGCCGGCGCGCTTGGCCGAATCCGCCTGGAAGGTGCGGATGCACTCGTCGGCTTCCTTCGCCAGCGGCGTATCGTCGTATTCCTGCTTCATCAGCTCGGCACGATTGTACTTGCTGACGTCCTTGCCGGTTTCCTTCATCGCGTCGTAAACCTGCCAACGGAAGTTGAGCGTCCAGTTGAACGACGGCGAGTTGTTGTAGGCCAGCTTGGCGTTCGGAACGACCTTGCGGATCCGATCGACCATCTTGGCGATCTGCTCGATATGCGGCTTCTCGGTCTCGATCCACAGCAGGTCCGCACCATTCTGCAGCGAGGTGATGCTGTCGAGCACGCAGCGGTCTTCGCCGGTGCCCGGGCGGAACTGATAGAAATTGGAGGGCAGCCGCTTCGGACGCATCATCTTGCCGTTGCGGTTGATGATGACGTCGCCGTTGCGGGCGTTCTCCGCCGTTACTTCTTCGCAATCCAGGAAGCTGTTGTACTGGTCGCCGAGGTCGCCGGGCTTGTGGCTGACGGCGATCTGCTGCGTCAGGCCGGCACCGAGCGAGTCGGTGCGGGTCACGACGATACCGTCTTCGACGCCGAGCTCGAGGAAGGCGTGGCGGCAGGCGCGGATCTTCGCCAGGAACACCTCGTGCGGCACGGTGACCTTGCCGTCCTGATGGCCGCACTGCTTCTCGTCCGAGACCTGGTTCTCGATCTGGAGCGCGCAGGCACCCGCCTCGATCATCTTCTTGGCGAGCAGATAGGTCGCCTCCGCATTGCCGAAGCCGGCGTCGATGTCGGCGATGACGGGCACGACATGGGTCTTGAAGTTGTCGATCTTCTCGATCAGCGCCTTTTCCTTCGCCTTGTCGCCTTCCTTGCGGGCGGCATCCAGGCTGCGGAAGATGTCGTTCAGTTCGCGCGAATCGGCCTGACGCAGGAAGGTGTAGAGCTCTTCGATCAGCGCCGGCACCGAGGTCTTCTCGTGCATCGACTGGTCGGGCAGCGGACCGAACTCGGAGCGCAGCGCCGCGATCATCCAGCCGGACAGGTACAAATAGGTGCGATCGGTCTTGCCAAAGTGCTTCTTGACCGAGATCAGCTTCTGCTGGGCGATGAAGCCGTGCCAGCAGCCCAGCGACTGGGTGTACTTGGTCGGGTCGCTGTCATAGGCGGCCATGTCGGCTCGCATCAGCGCCGCGGTGTAGCGGGCAACGTCGAGACCGGTCTTGAAGCGATTCTGCAGGCGCATGCGGGCGACGGCCTCGGCCGACACACCGTTCCAGGTCGGCTGGGTCTCGAGGAGCGACTGGGCCGCCTTGATCTCGCTCTGATACGAGGCCGGGCGCTGGAGGGTGTTGATGCCGCGGGGCTGGTAGTTCATCTGCCTGATCCTTTCGCTGACGACGGCGATGTCTGCCATCGACATTCTTGACATGCATTGCGAGATGCATGTTCAGAAGCTAAACGCGAGAAAGCTCAGGTCGTACAGAGACCTTGTATTTGAATGGTGATGTCATGTAACATCAGAACATGTCATAGATGTTATTTTGTAAGTTTTGTAAACGATATAGGTCAATCAAACTGTCCTTGATGCCTCTGGAGACCTGAAAATGCCCGCCGGTTCCAGCAAGAAGCTCTTCGTCGGCCCGCGCTTTCGGCGGATCCGGCAGCAATTGGGGCTGTCGCAGACCCAGATGGCCGAGGGGCTCGGGATCTCGCCGAGCTATGTCAACCTGATCGAGCGCAACCAGCGTCCAGTGACCGCGCAGATCCTGCTGCGGCTGGCCGAGACCTATGACCTCGACCTGCGCGACCTCGCCACCGCCGACGAGGATCGCTTTTTCGCCGAGCTCAACGAGATCTTCTCCGACCCGCTGTTCCGCCAGATCGACGTTCCCAAGCAGGAACTGCGCGATCTCGCCGAACTCTGCCCCGGCGTCACCCATGCGCTGCAGCGGCTCTACGCCGCCTATACCGAGGCGCGCCAGGGCGAGACCCTGGCCGCGGCGCAAATGGCCGACCGTGACGTCGGCACGCGCTATGAGGCCAATCCGGTCGAACGCGTCCGCGAGCTTATCGAGGCCAACCGCAACTATTTTCCGGAACTCGAGCAAGCCGCGGAAACTCTGCGCGACGAACTGAACGTGCCGGCCGAAGAGCTTTATGCGGCGCTCGCCGCGCGACTGCGCGAGAAGCATTCGATCCAGACCCGCATCATGCCGGTGGACGTGATGCGCGAGACGCTGCGGCGCTTCGACCGCCACCGCCGCCAGCTCCTGATCTCCGAGCTGGTCGACGCGCCCGGCCGCGCGTTCCAGCTCGCCTTCCAGCTCGGCTTGGGCGAATGCGCGCAGCAACTGGAGACCATCATCGGCCGCGCCGGCCCGCTCGACGACACACCGCGGCGCCTGTTCCGCATCACGCTCGGCAACTATTTTGCGGCCGCCGTGATGATGCCCTACCCCGCGTTCCTCGCCGCGGCGGAAGCGCTGAATTACGACATCCATCTGCTGGCGCAGCGCTTCAATTCCGGCTTCGAGCAGGTCTGCCACCGGCTCACCACCCTGCAGCGGCCGAACGCCCGCGGCATTCCCTTCTTCCTGCTGCGTGTCGACAATGCCGGCAACGTCTCGAAGCGCTTCTCGTCCGGCACATTCCCGTTCTCGAAATTCGGCGGCACCTGTCCGCTGTGGAACGTGCACTCGACCTTCGACACCCCGGATCGCCTGCTCAAGCAGGTGATCGAGCTGTCCGACGGTACGCGTTATTTCTCGATCGCGCAGATGGTGCGCCGCCCCGTCGCGCCGCACCCGCTGCCGCAGCCGCGCTTCGCCATCGGCCTCGGCTGCGAGATCCGTCACGCCGCGCGCCTCGTCTACGCCGCCGGCATCGATCTGGAGAAAACAGAGGGCACGCCGATCGGCGTCAACTGCCGCCTCTGCGAGCGCGAAAACTGCGCTCAGCGCGCGGAGCCGCCGATCACGCGCACGCTGATCCTGGACGAGACGACGCGGCGGGTGTCGAGTTTCGCGTTCTCGAATGCGAGGGAGCTGTGAAGCACACCGCTGTCATGCCCCGCGAAGGCGGGGCATCCAGTACGCCGCGGCCTATCGGTTCAATCGCTGCTGTCTCGGAGTACTGGATCGCCCGGTCAAGCCGGGCGATGACAGTTGAATGCGCGGCTGCACCCAAGTCCTACGCCAGCGTATGCACGATCACCGGCCCCGCGGCGGCGCGGGCGTCGCCTGCAAGCAGCGGGCCGAGATCCTTCTCGATCCAGGCGATCGCGCGCCGGTTCGCCTCCTCCGCCTGTTCGAACTTGTCGAAGATCGAGATCGCGGTCACCGTGTCGTCGCCGGCATAGACGACGTAATACGCACGGAAACCGTCGACGTCGCTGATGATCGGAACGGCGCCGTCCTTGATGCGGCGCGCCAGCTCTTCCGCGCTCCCGCTTTTCGCCTTGGCCTGACGGATGGCGGCATACATGGCATCCTCCTACCGGCTGTCTTGATCTACGGACCTGGTGCCCGCACCGCATGCTACGCCGAACCGTGCGGGCGATCCACGCTTGGTTAACCCGACACTAATCCACTTCCGCGATCTGCAACCAACGGTTAAGCACGCCTCAACATCGGTGCCTTAGTCTCGCCCCACTCACTTTTCGCAAACAACGATGGCCTAGTCTGCCGCGTCAAGTGACATCAGGGGGTTTATCATGCGCATTGCGCTGCTGCTGACCGCGACCATTGTCGGCGCGCTCATGGCCAATCCATCCAATGCCGGACCGCTCGATGCGTCCGCCGGCGCGGCGCAAGCGTTGCCGCCGGGATTCCAGAGCTACCGCGGCTACATGTTCGACATCTCGGAGAATTCCGACCGCAAGGATGTCGACAAGCTCACCGAGAATCTGAAGAGCCAGATCGACGTGGTCGAGGGTGCCGGCCTCTCGCCGCGCGTCCTGCGCTTCTTCCGCACCGTCCCGATCATTGCGAGCGAGCTCGCCTGCCTCGACGACGGCGCCGCGACTGCCTGTTACGGCCGGGTCGCCCCGAACGTCGAGCGCCGCGTGCCGCGAACGCTCACTGTTTGGGACCATGCCACGCAGCGCTGGACCAATCCCAATGCCGTCGACCTAGCGGTCGATTCGGGCCTCGGCGTAATCATGCTGCGGCCCGACATGATGCGTTACGAGAAGGAGGCCGTGCTGCTGCACGAACTCCTGCACGCCTATCACGCGCGGCTGTTGCCGGACGGCTACGCCAACAAGGGCGTGATCGGCTATTACGCCTACGCCAAGTCCAAGGACCTCCTGCCCAAGGAAGCCTATGCGATGAAGAATCACATGGAATTCTTTGCGGTGACCGCCAGCATCTTCCTGGCCGGGAAGAGCGAATTCCACGACCCGAAGTCGCGCGAGACGCTCAAGGAGAAGATGCCGGACTATTACAAATATCTGGTCGGCGTGTTCGGCTTCGACCCAGATCCGGCAGCGTCGAGCGGCCCGGTCGCCTCGCTGAAGTAACGCAGAAAGCGCCAAACCAAGCCAAAGAGCCGCGCGAAATGCGCGGCTTTTTTTGTTTTGTAAACCGGAAGCTGCGGATGACTCCCGGCGGGGAATTGCCAAGGCGGGGCCCGATCTGCATAGTCCCGCCCGCATCGATACTGTTTTCGAAGAGGATAGAACAACATGGCGGACGCCGACCTGGATGTCGTGATCCGGCAACTGGCCAGACAGCTGCATACGGGCCTGATGACCCGCGCCAAGGAGCGGCGGGATCGCTTCAATGGCCTTGCGGCCAAGGCCAAGAGCAAGGAGACCGGCGATCGCTTCAAGATAATGGCGAAGGCCACCATGGAGCAGGCCACCACCGCCGCCAAGCGCCTGCAGATGTCCGCCGACAATGTCGCCGACAGCTACGCACGGTCGATGCGGATTGCCGCCAGCACGCCGGTCGCAGTAAAGGTGGAGAAGAAAGCCGCCAAGGAAAAGCCTGTGAAGAAGGCGAAGAAGGCCAAAGCCAGGAAGTCGAAGTAAGCTACTCACCGTCTTGGCGCGGCCACTTCGGTTGGCTCGGCGCTCGCGAGTTCGGCGAGTTTTGCGCGCGCCGCATCGCGAGTGTGGGCATTATCCTTGCCGGCGGGCAGCGCCAGCGTGGCCTCGAAATCGGCGCGCGCCTCATCCGCCCGGCCGCGGGCGAGGAATGCGAGGCCGCGGGCGAGCCGGGCCTGCGCATCCGAGGGGTCGAGGCGGACCGCGGTGTTGTAGCTCAGGATCGCGCGATCGAGATCGCCGGTGGCGGCGAGCGCGAGACCGCGCTGGTGATAGGGCGCGGCGAGCCTCGGATCATGCGCGATCGCCTCGTCGTAATCCTCGATGGCAAGTTCGAAATCGCCGTTCTGCCGGCGCGCCAGAGCGCGGTCGCGATAGAGCGAGGCGCGGTTGGGATTGAGGTGGATGGCCTCGTCGAAATCCGCGATCGCCCGCCGCCAGTCGCCATGGCGCAGCGCGATCCGCCCGCGCCCCTCATAGGCAAAGGCGATCAGCGATCCCCGCAGCGGCGAGAAGCCGATCACCGCCGAGCAGATGTCGGGATCGTCCTCGTCCCCGCAATTGACGACCGTGTGCGTGGACAGGCCAATGAGCACGCCCAGGACGATCAGCAATGGTACTGCAGCTTTGGTCATCTTCGACCGTGGCAGGCAGTGGGCCGGCCACGCATCCCCTTTCGAAGGAACAGTTTCGCGAAGGTGTTAACACCGGCTGGGACCAGCCTGTGTGCGTCAGGTCACAAAGCATGCAAATTCCCAGCCGCGTCCGCATCAGCCCCAAGGGCCGCGTGAAGAGGAGCGACCCCACGGACCCCGCGGCGGATAGTTCTCGTTGGCGCCGATCGACGGCGACGCCTGAGCGCCAAGCTCGGCTGCGAGTTGCTGAAGCGCCGCGATACGATTCTGCGTCGACGGATGGGTGGCGAACAGATTGTCCACGCCGTGGCCCGACAGCGGATTGATGATGAACATATGCGCGGTGGCGGGATTTCGCTCCGCCTCGAGGTTCGGGACCTGATGCGCAGCGTCTTCGATCTTCACCAGCGCCGATGCGAGCCAAATCGGCTGACCGGCGATGCGTGCGCCGAGATTGTCCGCGGCGTATTCGCGCGTACGACTGATCGCCATCTGCACCAGCATGGCCCCGATCGGGGCGAGGATCATCATCAGGATCGAGCCGACGATGCCCGGGCCGTTGTTGTCGCGGTTGCCTCCGAAGAACATGCCGAACTGCGCCAGCATCGAGATCGCACCCGCAATGGTCGCGGTAACAGTCATCAGCAGTGTGTCGTGATGCTTGATATGGGCGAGCTCGTGCGCGATCACGCCGGCGAGCTCCTCGCGGCTGAGCTGCTGCATCAACCCGGTGGTAACCGCAACCGCGGCATTCTCGGGATTGCGTCCGGTGGCAAACGCGTTGGGCTGCGGCTCGTCCATCAGGAACACGCGCGGCATCGGCAAGCCGGCGCGGCGCGCAAGCTCGGCGACGAGCCCGACCAGCTCCGGCGCGCTGCTGCGGTCGACCTCATGAGCCCCGTACATGCTCAGCACCATGCGGTCGGAGTTCCAGTAGGTGAAGAGATTGGTCGCGGCGGCAATGACGAGCGCAATCATGGCGCCGGCGGCACCGCCGATCAGATAGCCGACGCCCATGAACAGGGCGGTGAGGCCTGCGAGCAGCATTGCGGTACGAAGATAGTTCATGGCCGTCTCCCGGGTCCGGCCGCCGCCGCTGGAGGCGTTGCAGGCCGGCAAACATGAGGTAGGGACGACCCCGCCCCACCCGCAAGGTTTCCGGGTGCGTCGCGGAGCCGCGGCACTGGTTTGAAGACAATCATTCCATTAAACTTCGTCAAGAATCCAAGCGTCTCCTCCCCTTGCGGAAACCTCATGCCCCAGACCCGAATTGCGATCGCGGCCACCGCTCTGCTCACACTCGCCTTTCCCGCCTCCGCACAGTTCGCGCCACCGCCCGCAAAGCCAGCGGCCCTCAGGGCCACTGCGCCCTCCCCGCGCGCGGCGTCGTGCCACAATGGCGCGAACTTCGATCGCTTCCTGGCTGACGTGAAACAGCAGGCGGTGGCCGCCGGCGTGTCGCAACAAACGATGGCGCAGGCCTCGCCCTACCTCGTCTACGACCAGGGCATCGTCAATCGCGACCGCGGCCAGCGCGTGTTCGGCCAGCTCTTCACTGAGTTTGCCGGCCGCATGGCCGCGCCCTATCGCATGCAGAACGGCCAGCAGCACATCAAGCGACATGCGGCCGCGTTCGCGCGCGCCGAAAAGGAATACGGCGTGCCGCCGGCGGTGATCGCCGCGTTCTGGGGACTGGAGAGCGATTTCGGCGTCAACATGGGAAATCTGCCGACACTGAAATCGCTGGTGTCGCTGGCCTATGACTGCCGCCGCTCAGAGATGTTCGTGAACGAGACCATCGCCGCGCTGAAGATTATCGACCGCGGTGATCTCACACCCGACGAGATGATCGGCTCCTGGGCCGGCGAACTCGGCCAGACCCAATTCCTGCCAGTGCATTACGTCAACTATGCCGTCGACTATGACGGCGACGGACGGCGCGATCTCCTCCGCAGCGAAGACGACGTGATCGGCTCGACCGCGAACTACATCGCCAACGGGTTGAAGTGGCGGCGCGGCGAGCCGTGGCTGGAGGAGATCAAGGTGCCGCAAAACCTGCCGTGGGATCAGACCGATCTCACCGTGCAGCAGCCGCGCGCGAAATGGGCGCAGCTGGGGGTGACCTATCCCGACGGCAGGCCGCTGCCGAGCGACAATCTCGCGGCCTCCGTGCTGCTACCGATGGGACGCAACGGGCCGGCCTTCATGGCGTATCCGAATTTCGCGGCCTATACCGAGTGGAATAACTCGCTGATCTATTCGACCACCGCGGGCTATCTCGCCTCGCGCATTGCGGGCGCAGCACCGATGCGCAAGCCGACCACACCGGTCGCGCAGCTGCCGTTCAACGAGCTCAAGCAATTGCAGCAGCTTCTGGTCCAGGCCGGCTTCAATGTCGGCAAGGTCGACGGCGTGCTGGGCCAGCAGAGCCGCGCCGCAGTGAAGGCGATGCAGGTCAAATACGGTCTGCCGGCCGATTCCTGGCCGACCTCCGAGCTTTTGGCCCGGATGCGCGGTGGCACGGCACAGGCGCAGCCTGCAGCGATGGCACGGTAGAATTTTCGCACTGCACAAGCCGCTCCCGCGATTGTATTTTTCCATGACGGCCCCATGTGAGTGGCTCAGGTTTCTCCTGAGATTCCCCACCACAAGAGCGAGCATCACATGTCCTTCCACGACGCCGCCGTCCCCGCCTATTTGCAAATGCTGAACAGCCTGACCGGCCTGCTCACGAAAGCCGAGGCGCATTGCGCGGCCAAGAAGGTCGATCCGAGCGTCCTGCTGGGCTCCCGGCTGTTTCCGGACATGCTGCCGCTGTCGAAGCAGATCCAGCTCGTCAGCGATTTCGCCTCCAAGGGCTGCGCCCGGCTGACCCATAGCGAAGTGCCCTCCACAGCAGACACCGAGACCAGCTTTGCCGAATTGAAGCAGCGCCTGGCGAAGACCATCGACTATGTGAAATCGTTCAAGCCCGAGCAGTTCGAGGGCGCCGACACCAAGGACGTCACCTTCCCGGCCGGCCCCGACAAATCCATCACCATGAAGGGCCAGCAATTCCTGAGCGCGTTCTCGCTGCCGAACTTCTATTTCCACGCCGCAACCGCCCACGGCCTTCTGCGCCACGCCGGCGTCGAGATCGGCAAGCGCGATTTCCTCGGCGCGAATTAAGTTATGGCCCGCGGCAGCGGAATTCCGCTGTCGCGGCCGAAACTGCATACGAATTGTGCTACGCGGGCCTTGCTGCGTAGCTCGCCTGCACTTTCCGTATGGCTCCTCCCTTGCGCTGATTGCCGCGATGCACAAGTGTTGCAGACCTTTCACCGCCTGGAAGCATTCCCATGAGCCGTTCGACCAAATTGTTTGACACCTACAAGCTCGGCCCGATCACGCTTGCGAACCGTTTCGTGATGGCACCGCTGACGCGTAACCGCGCCGTTCCCGGCACGTTCGTGCCCGGTGCGCTCGCCGCCGACTATTACGGCCAACGCGCCTCCGCAGGGCTTCTGATCACCGAAGCGAGCCAGGTCTCGCAGCAGGGCCAGGGCTACCAGGACACACCCGGCATCTACTCCAGGGACCAGGCCGCCGGCTGGCGCAAGGTCACCGATCAAGTCCACGAGCGCGGCGGCAAGGTCTTCATCCAGCTCTGGCATGTCGGCCGCATCTCGCATGTCGATCTCCAGGCCAATGGCGCAGCCCCGGTAGCGCCGAGCGCGATCCGCGCCAAGGGCAAGACTTTCGTGAACGGTACCTTCGCCGACGTCTCCGAGCCCCGCGCGCTCGAGCTCGCCGAAATTCCCGGGATCATCGACGATTTCAAGCGCGCCACGAAGAATGCGCTCGAAGCCGGCTTCGACGGCGTCGAGATCCACGGCGCCAACGGCTATCTGCTCGAGCAGTTCGCCAAGGACGGCACCAACAAGCGTACCGACGCCTATGGCGGCTCCATCGAGAACCGCGCGCGGCTGATGCTGGAAGTATCCAAGGCCGTCGTGGCCGAGGCTGGCCCCGAGCGCACCGGCATTCGCGTCTCGCCGGTAACACCGGCCAACGATATCTCGGACTCGAACCCGCAAGCCTTGTACGACCATATCGTCGACGGTCTCAGCGCGCTCAAGCTCGTCTATCTCCACGTCGTCGAAGGCGCCACCGGCGGTCCGCGCGACATCGCGCCGTTCGACTATGCGGGCCTGCGCAAGCGCTTCGCCGGCGCTTACGTCGCCAACAACGGCTATGATTTCGCCCTCGCCGCCAAGGTGCTGGAGGCGAACGCGGCCGATCTCATCGCCTTCGGCAAGCCGTTCATCTCCAATCCCGACCTGGTCGAGCGGCTGAAGCAGGGCGCTCCGCTGAACGACTGGGACAAGAACACGTTCTACGGCGGCGGTGCGAAGGGGTACACGGATTACCCGGCGCTGACGACTGAACCGGCGGAGTAGGGCGTCGTCGTCGCTCCATCCTCCGTCATTGCGAGGAGCAACGCGACGAAGCAATCCAGACTACCTCCGTGGAAAGACTCTGGATTGCTTCGCTTCGCGTAACTGCCCAGGTGGCCGTTTGTATTCTCTTGACTGACCACATGTGTTTGTGAGTCAAGGTATGGGTGACGCCGCCAAATTCCTCATTGTCTGTGGACGCCCTGCTGGCCCTGATTGGGGAGTTGCAGGAGCGCAACCTGATGTTGGAGCAGCAGAACGCATTGCTGACGGTGCGTGTGGCCGATCTGGAGCGTCGGCTTGGTCTGGACAGCTCCAATAGCAGCAAGCCGCCTTCGAGCGATGGACCGGGCCAGGCTTCTCGCCGGACACAGAGCCTGCGTGAGCGAGGGTTGAAGAAGCCCGGCGGCCAGCCCGGCCATGCAGGCAAACACTTGAAGCGGTCCGAACGGGTCGATCATACGATCATGCATCGCCCTGTCA
Source organism: Bradyrhizobium sp. LM2.9 (assembly GCF_054056555.1). Lineage (NCBI taxonomy): Bacteria > Pseudomonadati > Pseudomonadota > Alphaproteobacteria > Hyphomicrobiales > Nitrobacteraceae > Bradyrhizobium > Bradyrhizobium sp. LM2.9. The sequence goes on along the minus strand of NZ_JBSRYJ010000002.1, from coordinate 39,673 downwards.
GATGCGGGCGCTGCCGAATGGCGCTGGAGGGTGAACAGCTGGAACTTGTCGGCAGCCGTCAGGTGTTCGATCTGCCGGCGCCGGCGCCGCTGCTCGTCACGGAGCATCAGCTCTATCGTTGCAAATGCAGCGGCTGTGGCGCGGTCACGACAGGATCGTTTCCACCCGAGGTAAGGGCGCCGGCGCAATATGGCGTCCGGTTGGCCGCTGTGGTGACCTATCTGTCGGCGGGACAGTTTCTGCCTGAAGATCGGCTCGGGCAAATCCTCTCCGATCTGTTTGGCGTGACCATCTCGGCCGGCACGATCGGACAAATGATCGCCCGGGCTGCCAGCCGGACGCAGGATTTCGCTGCGGCAGTCTGCGAGCAAATCCGCCGGGCACCGGTCAAGCATTTGGATGAGACCGGGTTCTGGGTGGGCGCCACGCCGCAATGGCTGCATGTCGCGGGCACCGCCGGGATCAATGGGCTGGTGCATTATCGCGTCTCACCCAGGCGCGGCGAGGTGCTGACGCAAGCGGCGCATATCGTTGTGCACGACCATTGGACATCCTATTTTCAGATGTCCGGTGTCACGCATGCGCTGTGCAATGCGCATCACCTGCGCGAGTTGACGGCGCTGGTGGACATCGATGGCGAGGCCTGGGCCCGGCGCATGCGCGGGTTGCTCCGCTGCCTGTGCCACGAGGTCAATCTGGCGTCAGAGCATCCAACCGATCAGACAGGCGCGCTGCGTCCCAACAGAATCCGCGCCGCCGAGCGACTTTATGACCGCATTATCCGCGCCGGTATCGCCTGGCACGAGGCGCTACCCGCGCTGCCTCGCGACATCAAGCGCGGGCGGATCAGACGGCGCACGGGCCATAATCTCCTGTTGCGCCTCAAGTTACATAAAGAGGCGGTGCTGCTGTTTCTGCACAACTCGGCGGTGCCGTTTACCAACAACGAGGCCGAGCGCGATGCTCGGATGATGAAATTGCGGCAGAAGATCTCTGCCGGCTTCCGCACCTCACAAGGCGCAGACAATTTCGCCACGCTTCGCACCCTGATCGGTACCGCTCGAAAGCGCGGATGGAACATGCTCGAAACATTGTCCCGATGCCCCACACAACTCATCCACAAACTCAGCGTCGCCTAACCGAGCAAACGGACCTGGGCAGTTACCGCTTCGCTCGCAATGACGGTGTGGAGCAAAATCCACGACAATAAAAAGAAAAAGGCCGGGATTGCTCCCGGCCTTTCGTCGTTACGTTGATGTGCCTTACTTCGCTTCCGCGCGCTTCGGGGGCTGTGCCGGCCACGACTTGATCAGGGTGTCGTAGTCGACCGTCTCGCCCTTCGGCTTTTCGTTGGCGAGCTTGCGCTGGGGAGCAATCGTGCCGTCCTTCTGGGCCTTGGCGAACCAGTATTCGGCCGTTTCCTTCTTGTGCAGCTTCGGACCGCAGGCGCCCTGCACGCCGGACTTCTCCAGACGCTCCATCACGGAGTCCTGGGCGGCGGCAAGCGAGTCCATCGCGGCTTGCGGCGTCTTCGCACCGGACGACGCATCGCCGATGTTCTGCCACCACAGCTGCGCCAGCTTCGGATAGTCGGGCACGTTGTTGCCGGTCGGGGTCCACTGCACGCGCGCGGGCGAGCGGTAGAACTCGATCAGGCCGCCGAGCTTCGGCGCACGCTCCGTGAACGACTTGTCCCAAATGTCGGATTCACGAATGAACGTGAGACCGACATGGCTCTTCTTCAGCGACACCGTCTTGGAGATGATGAACTGGAGATAGAGCCAGGCTGCCTTGCGGCGATCCGCCGGGGTCGACTTGAGAAGCGTCACGGAGCCGGCGTCCTGATAGCCGAGCTTCATGCCTTCCTTCCAGTACGAACCGTGCGGCGACGGAGCCATACGCCACTTCGGCGTACCGTCCGCGTTCATCACGGCGATGCCCGGCTTCACCATGTCGGCGGTGAAGGCGGTGTACCAGAACATCTGCTGAGCGATGTTGCCCTGCGCCGGCACCGGACCCGACTCGGAGAAGGTCATGCCCTGCGCTTGCGGCGGAGCATACTTCTTCATCCACTCGAGGTACTTGGTGATCGAGTAGACCGCGGCCGGACCGTTGGTGTCGCCACCACGCTCGACCGAGGAGCCCACCGGACGGCAGCCTTCCATGCGGATGCCCCATTCGTCGACCGGCAGACCGTTCGGAATGCCCTTGTCGCCGTTACCGGCCATCGACAGCCAGGCGTCGGTGAACCGCCAACCGAGCGACGGGTCCTTCTTGCCATAGTCCATATGGCCGTAAACCTTGACGCCGTTGATCTCCTTGATGTCGTTCGTGAAGAACTCGGCGATGTCCTCGTAGGCGGACCAGTTCACGGGCACGCCGAGCTCGTAGCCATACTTGGCCTTGAACTTGGCCTTGTAGTCGGCGTTGGTGAACCAGTCGTAGCGGAACCAGTAGAGGTTCGCGAACTGCTGGTCGGGCAGCTGATAGAGCTTGCCATCCGGGGCCGTGCCGAACGACTTGCCGATGAAGTCGTTGACGTCCAGCTGGGGATCGGTGACGTCCTTGCCCTCGCCGGTCATGTAGTCCGACAGCGCGATGGTTTGGCCGTAGCGGAAGTGCGTGCCGATCAGGTCGGAGTCGTTGATCCAGCCGTCGTACACGTTCTTGCCGGACTGCATCTGGGTCTGCAGCTTCTCGACGACGTCACCTTCCTGGATGATGTCGTGCTTGAGCTTGATGCCGGTGAGCTCGGAGAACGCCTTCGCCAGCGTCTGCGACTCGTATTCGTGGGTCGTGATGGTCTCGGAGACGACATTGATCTCCATGCCCTTGAAGGGCTCGGCCGCCTTGACGAACCACTCAAGCTCCTTCTTCTGCTCGTCCTTCGACAGCGTCGAGGGCTGGAATTCCGCGATCCATTTCTGGATTGCGGCATCGTCGGCAGCGCGCACCGGCGCCGAGACGGCCAACGACACCGCGACGATGGCGGCGACGCTGGACATCGTCAGAAAGCTATTCTTGGTCAATGGACGTTCCCTTCTCCTAAACTGCCGCATGTTGTTCCTCCGTTGCAGCGACAAACTTTCTACAGGCCCGGGTTGGTCCCGGATCTGGCCGTCCCTTCGCGGGCTAGACAGTGCGAAAAATGAGCACGGCCATGGCCAGCGAAATTCCTGATGCGAGCCAAAGGCGCGAAACTTCAAGTCCGTCCTCGCCGATCGGCAGCGTGGCGAGTGCGTCGGTGCCGGCGAAGGCGATCCAGAGCAAGTGGATGACAGCCGCCATGATCAGGGAGATGAACAGGCGGTCGCCGCGCGTGGTGGGGATGCGCAGCACGCCGACGCGCTCGGTTTCGGGATAGGCCACCCCGAGCCAGGTCATCACGGCAAGCGTGCAGGCGAGCGCGACAAAGAAGATCGCCGTCGGCAGCGTCCAGGCCATCCATGCAATAGATTCCATTGATGCCTCCTAGACCCGGCCGAGCGCGAAACCGCTCGCGATGTAGTTGCGGACGAACCAGATCACGAGCGCGCCCGGAATGATGGTGAGCACGCCGGCTGCCGCGAGCAGCCCCCAATCCATGCCGGCGGCCGACACTGTGCGCGTCATGATCGCCGCGATCGGCTTGGCCTGCACCGAGGTCAGCGTGCGTGCCAGCAACAGCTCGACCCAGGAGAACATGAAGCAGAAGAAGGCGGCGACGCCGATGCCACTCGCAATCAGCGGCACCAGGATCTTGATGAAGAAGCGCGGGAAAGAATAGCCGTCGAGGAAGGCGGTCTCGTCGATCTCGCGCGGCACGCCGGAGACGAAGCCTTCGAGGATCCAGACCGCCAGCGGAACGTTGAAGATGCAGTGCGCGAGCGCCACCGCCCAGGGAGTATCGAACAGCCCGATCGCCGAGTAAAGATTGAAGAACGGCAGTGCATAGACCGCGGCCGGCGCCATGCGGTTCGACAGCAGCCAGAAGAACAGATGCTTGTCACCGAGAAAACGGTAGCGCGAGAACGCGTAGGCCGCGGGCAACGCCACCGAGATCGAGATGATGGTGTTGAGGACGACATATTCCAGCGAGTTGATGTAGCCGGAATACCAGCTCTCGTCGGTGAAGATGCGCTTGTAGTGCTGGAGCGTCGGGGCGTGCGGCCACAGCGTCATCGTCGAGACGATTTCGGCGTTGGTCTTGAAGCTCATGTTGACGAGCCAGTAGATCGGCAACAGCAGGAAGATCAAAAACAGCGCCATGATGAGGCGACGGCCGGGGATCGAATGCATCACGCGGCTCCTTCCTGCGGCTTCCGCTCGGCGCCGGCATTGGTCATGACCGTGTAGAAGATCCAGCAGACGATCAGGATGATCAGATTGTAGACCAGCGACAGCGCGGCGGCCTTGCCGAGGTCGAACTGGCCGAGCGCGATCTTGACGAGCTCGATCGACACGAAGGTCGTCGAATTGCCGGGCCCGCCGCCGGTAACGACGAATGGCTCGGTGTAGATCATGAACGAGTCCATGAAGCGCAGCAGCACCGCGATCAGCAGCACGCGGTTCATCTTGGGCAGCTGGATCGCCTTGAACACCGCCCAGCGCGAGGCGCCGTCGATTTGAGCTGCCTGGTAATAAGCATCGGGGATCGACTTCAGGCCGGCATAACACAACAACGCGACCAGGCTGGTCCAGTGCCAGACGTCCATCACGATCACGGTGACCCAGGCATCGACGGCATTGGAGACGTAATTGTAGTCGATGCCGATCGCGTTGAGCACATAGCCGAGCAGGCCGATATCGGGGCGGCCAAAGATCTGCCAGATCGTGCCGACCACGTTCCAGGGGATCAACAGCGGCAGCGCGAGGATGACGAGGCAGGCCGCGACGGTCCAACCCTGGCGCGGCATCGACAGCGCAACGACGATGCCGAGCGGCACCTCGATCGCGAGGATCACCATTGAGAAGAACAGATTGCGGCCGAGCGAGGCGAGGAAGCGGCCGCCGAGGTCGGTCGAAGGGTCGAGCAGTTCCTTGAACCAGCCGACACCGTTCCAGAAGAACTGGTTGTTGCCGAAGGTGTCCTGCATCGAATAGTTCACAACCGTCATCAGCGGCAGCACTGCCGAGAAGGCGACGACCAGGAATACCGGCAGCACCAGGAACCAGGCCTTTTGGTTGACGGTCTTGTCCATCAGGCGGCTCCCTCCACCAGAAGGCTGTCGGCATAAACGTGGACGTGCGACGGATCGAATTTCAGGCCGGCCGTGCCGTCCGGGCTGGTGAAGCCGGCCGGCGCCCGCGCCGCGAGTTTTGCATCACCGAGGCGCGCACGCGCAAAGCGGATGCGGCCGAGATCGTCGATGCGTTCGATTTTTGCGCTGAGCAGGCCCGGTGCCGGCGCAACGGTTTCGACGAATTCGGGACGCACGCCGATCTCGATCTTCGCGCTTGCCGGAAGGCTGTCGTAGCTGCGATTGAGCGCGATGACGTGACCGTCGATCTTGGCCTCGCGGCCCCTCACCTCGGCCGGCAGGATGTTCATGCCGGGCGAGCCGATGAAATAGCCGACGAAGGTGTGCGCGGGCTTGTCGAACAGCTCGGCCGGGGTGCCGCTCTGCACCACGCGGCCGTCATGCATAACCACGACGGTGTCTGCAAAGGTCAGCGCCTCGGTCTGGTCGTGGGTGACGTAGATCATCGTAAGGTCGAGCTCGCGATGCAGCGCCTTCAACTTGGAGCGGAGCTGCCATTTCAGCTCGGGATCGATCACGGTGAGCGGCTCATCGAACAGCACGGCGGCGACGTCGGAGCGCACCAGGCCGCGGCCGAGCGATATCTTCTGCTTGGCGTCAGCCGTGAGCCGCGTCGCCTTGCGGTTCAGATAGGGCTCGAGATCGAGCAGGCGGCCGATCTCGGCGACGCGCTTGTCGATCTCGGTCTTTGGCACGCCGCGGTTCTTCAGTGGAAACGCCAGATTCTGCCCCACCGTCATGGTGTCGTAGATCACCGGAAACTGGAACACCTGGGCGATGTTGCGCTTCTGGGTTGACAGCGGTGTGATGTCCACCTCGTCGAACAGGATTTTCCCCCGCGACGGCGTGATGATGCCGGAAATGACGTTGAGCAGCGTGGTCTTGCCGCAGCCGGACGGCCCGAGCAGCGCATAGGCGCCGCCCTGCCGCCAGGTCATGGTGACAGGCTTCAGCGCAAAGCTGTCCTGCGGCGCATCATTGCCGCCGTAGGAGTGCGCGAGATCGACGAGGTCAATGCGGGCCATGTCGCATCTCCCTCAGGTATTGCCGGGTGCGGCGACCAGGCGGCCTGCCGCATCGAAAACGAAGACATCATTGGGATCGAGCACGGCGTCGATGGTCTGGCCGGGCTCGAACTCGTGCACGCCGTGCAACACCGCAACCCATTTCGATCCGTCGCGGGTCAGATGCACGAAACTCTCCGAACCGGTGATTTCGGTCACCGTTACCGTGGCATGGAAGGCGTGGCGATCGGCCTGGCCGTTGGCGAGCGCGAGCTGATGCGCGCGAAAGCCGACCCGGTAGGCGCCGTCCGCCAGCGACGAATACAGACCCGAGGCCGGCGACGCCGCGCCGCCGGCATATTGCACAGAGCCGTTCTTCTTCTCGATGCCGACGAGATTGAGCGGCGGGTCGGAGAATACCTGGGCGACGCGCAAAGTCTGCGGCCGGCGGTAGACGTTGGCGGTCTCGTCGATCTGGAGCGCCTGTCCCTGCCACATGCACACCGTGTTGCCGCCGAGCAGCAACGCCTCGGTTGGCTCGGTGGTGGCATAGACGAAGATCGCGCCGGAAGCCTCGAAGATGCGCGGAAGCTCGGCGCGCAGCTCCTCACGAAGCTTGTAGTCGAGATTGGCGAGCGGCTCGTCGAGCAGCACGAGATCGGCGCCCTTCACCAGCGCGCGCGCGATCGCGGTGCGCTGCTGCTGGCCACCGGAAAGCTGGAGCGGCGTGCGCTTCAGGAACGGCTCGAGCCTGAGCAGCCTTGCCGCTTCCGCCACGCGCGCCTCGATTTCAGCGCGCGGCTTGCCCTGCACACGCAAGGGCGACGCGATGTTCTCATAGACTGTAAGCGAGGGATAATTGATGAACTGCTGGTAGACCATCGCGACCGAACGCTTGCGCACGTCGGCGCCGGTGACGTCCCCCCTTGCCGTTGACCAAGATCTTGCCCGAAGTCGGCTTGTCGAGGCCTGCGAGCAGCCGCATGATCGAGGTCTTGCCCGACAGCGTCGGCCCGAGCAGCACGTTGAGCGTACCGCTCTCGAGCGTCAGCGAGACGTCGCGGATGTGCGGGACGCCGTCGACAGTCCGGGTCACGTGATCGAGTGTCACCGTCATGAGCGTCCTCCGGCTTCCAGCAGGGGACTTTGCTGCACGGCGTGGGTCCTGATCCAGTCGTCAAGCGCCGCGATCTCGTCGGCACTTAGTCGCAGGCCGAGCTTTGAGCGGCGCCAGACGATGTCCTCGGCAGTGACGGCCCATTCGTTGGCCATGAGATAGCGGACCTCGCGCTCGCTCAGCGTCGCGCCGAAGGCCTGGCCGAGATCGGCCGCGGATTTCGCATCCCCGAGCAGCTTGATCGCCTTTGTGCCATAGGCGCGCGCGAGCCGCCGCGCATGCTCGTGGCTGAGGAAGGGATAGCCGCGCTGAAGCTCCGCGATCAGGCCGTCGACATCGGACACGCCCATGTCGCCGCCGGGCAGCGGCCATTTGCCGGTCCAGCCCTCGCGCGCTTTCGCACTGCGAAGATAGGGCGCGAGCCGCTCCAGCGCCTCCTCGGCGAGACGGCGGTAGGTCGTGATCTTGCCGCCATAGATCGACAGCAGCGGCACGCCGCCGGGCGTGTCGAGCTCGAACACGTAGTCGCGCGTTGCGGCCTTGGCTTCGCTGGCGCCGTCGTCATAGAGCGGGCGCACGCCGGAATAGGTCCAGACCACGTCGTCAGGCGTGACAGGCTTGGCCAGATATTCGCTTGCCGCCGTGCAGAGATACTGGATCTCCTCGGCCGTCGCCTTCACCTTGGCGGGATCGCCGTCATAGTCGCGGTCGGTGGTGCCGATCAGCGTGAAATCGTCCTGGTACGGGATCACGAAGATGATGCGGCCGTCGGCGTTCTGGAACATGTAGGCGCGGTCGTGATCGTAGAGTTTTTTCACGACGATGTGCGAGCCCTGCACCAGGCGCACCTTAGCTTTCGCGTTGACGCCGGCGCCACGGCCGAGCACGTCCTCAACCCAGGGCCCGCCGGCATTGACGAGCGCGCGAGCCTGGATCGACGAGCGCGCGCCGGTCAGCGTGTCGATCATGCTGACGGTCCAGATGCCGTCGGACTGCTTGATATCCGTCGCCCGGGTGCGGGTGCGGATCTCGGCGCCCTTGTCGGCGGCGTCGCGCGCGTTGAGCACGACGAGACGGGCGTCATCGACGAAGCAGTCGGAATATTCGAATGCGCGGGTATAGCGGTTCGGGATCAGCGGGCGACCGACCTCGTCACGCCTGAGATCGACCGAGCGGGTCGCCGGCAACAGATGGCGGCCGCCGATATGGTCATAGAGGAAGAGGCCGAGGCGCAACAGCCAGGCCGGTCGCAGGCCTGCATGGTGCGGCAGAACGAAACGTAAGGGGCGAATGATGTGGGGCGCGATGCCCCAGAGGATCTCGCGCTCGATTAGCGCCTCGCGGACCAGGCGAAACTCGTAATATTCGAGATAGCGCAGGCCGCCATGCACCAGCTTGGTCGACCAGGACGACGTCCCGCTCGCCAAATCATTCATTTCGCACAGGAAAACACTGTTGCCGCGGCCCACCGCGTCGCGCGCGATGCCACAGCCGTTAACACCGCCTCCAATGATGGCGAGGTCGAAAATACGCTCCAACAGACGCATCCCCCGGCGAGTCGCTCGTTCCTTCGAGCGCCTACTTTCGCTTTTGATTAGATCACACCGAAAAACGAAAGCAAGACGAAAGAGAAGGGGAAGGAAGTGAAAGCGGACCTTTTTGATGGGCAGGTAGACGCGGAATTGAGCAGCCTGGGCCGGCAATTCCAGCGGCAAAAGCACCCTTTGAATGCTTAGCTTCAGAGAATTATAGTCATAGTAGTCATATTGGTGGATATTCTCATGGCCGACTCCAACACTGCACCCGATGCGCTTCCAACCGATGACATCTGGACGCTTGCCAACGCCAAGGCACGGCTTTCCGAGGTGATCGACCGCGCCCAGTCCGGCCCGCAGGTCATCACCCGTCACGGCAGGCCCAATGCGGTTGTCGTTTCCGCCGAGGAGTGGGCGCGCAAGACGGCGCGCAAAGGCACGCTGGCCGAATTCCTGCTGGCGTCGCCATTACGCGGCGCCGACCTCGATCTTGAACGCATGCACGACACGCCGCGCGACGAGATGCCGTGAACTTGCTGCTCGACACCAACGTGCTCTCGGAGGTTCGGCGGCCGGCGCCTTCCCCGAAAGTTTTGGCGTGGCTCGATACGATCGACGAGGACCGCGCCTTCATCAGCGTCGCTTCGATCGCAGAGCTTCGCCGTGGCATCGCACTGCTGGATGACGGCGGCCGGCGCGCGGCACTGACTGCCTGGCTCACGCATGATCTGCCGGAGCGTTTTGCCGGACGCATCCTGCCGATCGACCATGCGGTCGCCGAGCGCTGGGGCGATCTGATGGCGCAGAGCCGCCGCAGCGGCATCGCTCTGTCCGTGATGGATGGACTCTTCGGCGCGACCGCGCTCGCAAACGACCTCACACTCGCCACACGCAATGTGAAGGATTTTGCGGCATTCGGCGTCGTGCTGCTCAACCCGTGGGACGACGTATAAGACGTCGGCCGACCCAAAACTCAGGGCAGCAGCCCTGCCGCCCTGTAAGCCTCGATCGCCTGATCGTAGACCGCGATGTCGCCTCGCCCGCGCGCGACGAGCTGTGCGCCCTCGACGGCCGCGAAGATCGCGAGCGCCCGCTGCTCAATCGCTCCCGTTGCCGCCTTCTTTCCACGCGACAGCAATTTGACCAGCCACCGGATGTTGACATCGGTGAACCTGTCGACCTCAGCTCTGACTTCGGCCGGCAAGTCATCGTGCTCGGCGGCCATGATCCCGCACAGGCACATCCTGTTGTCGTTCGACAGCGCGGAACGGAAGACGTCCGTATACATCCTCAGGCAGGCCCCGACGTCCTGCGAGGCTTCGAGGAACCCGTCGAAGATCTCGATCGCCTCGTCGGCATAGCGACGCGCAAGCGCGGCGCCAAGATCGCCCTTGGTCGGAAAATGATAGTGGACGCTGGCGCTCTTGACGCCCACCTCCTTCGCCAGGTCGCGAAAGCTCAGGCCGTTGTAGCCGCGCGCCTGCACCATCGCGCGAGCCGCATCCATGATCACCTGCTTGGTATCGGCCGTCATCGTCGCCCCCAACTATCTATCGATAGATAGCCCTTGACCCCGCCAATGCAAAGGTCTCATATCGGCTGCCTATCTATCGATAGATAAAGGAATGTTCTCATGAAAATCTACGACCGGCCCGGATTTCCCAATTCCTCGCGCATTCGCATCGTCCTTTCCGAAAAGGGACTCGACGACCGGGTCGAGTTCGTCAGCGTCGATTTGATCGGGGCAGAGCACAAGCAGGCGCCGTTTCTCGCGATCAACCCCTCGGGGAAAATCCCGGTGCTCGAACTCGATGACGGCACCTTGATCTCGGAGTCGACGGCCATCACCGAATATCTGGACCATCTCGATGGCCATCCGGTCCTCACCGGCAGGACACCGCGCGAGAAGGCGGTGATCCACATGATGCAGAATCGCGCCGAGGCCGAGCTCATGGGCGCGGTCGACGGCTACTTTCACTATGCCACGTCGGGCCTCGGGCCTGCGATGCAGCCCTATGTGGCTCCGGAATGGGCCGGCAGGAAGGAATGGGGTGAGCGACAGCGCGCCAGGGTCATCCGCGGCATGAATTATTTCGACGGCGTCCTGAAGAACACACCGTTCGTTGCCGGCGACGCCTTCTCGATGGCGGATATCACGGTCTTTGCGAGCCTGGACTTCGCTGGCACAGCGGGGATATCGATTCCCGATGCGTGCAAATCCCTCATCGCCTGGCGGGAAAGAGTATCAAATCTGCCAAGCGTCAAGAACCGGACAGGTCGAGATTTCCTGCCGGAGGACCTGAAGCGTTTTGGTCTGTGAACTGCAGCGTGATGTCAGCTCCGGATCGATCGCAGCCATCTAACGCAACCGAAGGACCGGCGCGGCCTCTTGCGCCGGTTCGGCCGCCTCATCGATATCCGCCCCCTTCGGCATCGCTGCCATCACCTCGATGCCCTTGGCATGGCAAATCGTGGCGAGGCGCTCGGGGAGTTCCTGATCGGTCACGAAGGTCTGGATCTGGCTGATATGGGCGATGCGGACCGGCGCGCTGCGGCGAAGTTTTGTGGAATCCGCGACCAGCATGACGCTGCGGGCGTTGGCGATGATGGCTTGCGCCACCTGGACCTCGCGATAGTCGAAGTCGAGCAGCGCGCCTTCCTCGTCGATCGCGGACGCACCGATGATGGCGTAGTCGACCTTGAACTGGCCGATCAGCTGCGTCGCGGTCGAGCCGACCACCGCACCGTCGGCGCGCCGCACCGTGCCGCCGGCAACCACCACCTCGATGCGGGGATGGCGGTAGAGCAGCATGGCGACGTTGAGATTGTTGGTGATGACGAGGAGGTCCTCGTGCGAGGTCAGCGCGCTCGCGACCTCCTCGGTCGTGGTGCCGATGTTGATGAACAGCGAGCAGCCGTTCGGGATCAGCGATGCGGCCGCGGCTCCAATCGCCTTCTTTTCGTCGGCGGCGACGAAGCGCCGCGCCTCATAGGCGAGGTTTTCGACGCCGGAGGCGATGATAGCGCCGCCATGGATACGGGTCAGCGAGCGGCGCTCGCAGAGATCGTTGAGATCCTTGCGGATGGTCTGGGCCGAGACCTCGAACCGGCGCGCCAGCTCCTCGACCATGACGCGGCCCGAAGCCCGCGCGATGTTGAGGATTTCGGCTTGGCGATGAGTCAGTCCGGTCACGACAATAGCCTCAAGTCAGGAAGCCGCATGGTGCGGCGGTTCGCACGTTCGGTCAATGCGCGTGCCGATCACGGTTAACGGACCAACGTCCTCACCACGCCATCGTGGCGGCGAGGCGCGCCAGCAGTGTCGGATCGTCGTAAGCGCTGGCGGAAGCGACCGCGCCGGCGGCAACAAGGTCGGCGTGGCCGAGAGTGGTGCGCATCCCGATGGTCGGAATGCCGGCGGCCGCGGCCGATTGCACGCCGGAGCGGGAATCCTCGAACGCGATCGAGGCCGCCGCGCTGGCGCCGGCGAAGCGCAGCCCTTCCTGATAGGGCAGCGGATGCGGCTTGCCGTGCGGCAGCTCGTCGCCGATCACGATCGCCTTGAAGCGGTCCGTAATGCCGAGGCCCGACAGCAGCAGTTCGGCGTTGAGACGCGGCGCGTTGGTCACGGCCACCATGGGAATGCCGGCGCTATCGGCACGGTCGAGCAGCGCCATCAGGCCCGGAAGCGGCACGATCTGTCCAGCCACCAGGTCACGAAAGATCGCCTCCTTCTCGCCGAGGATTGCAACGCGACGTTCCGGCGATTCGTCCGGCAGAAATCGCTCCCCGATCGACACATTGGAAAAACCCTGGAGCTCGCGCTTGAAGCGCTCCTCATCCACAATATGGCCGCGCGGGGCGAACACGCGATGGAACGCCTCGCGATGAAGGAAATCCGTGTCGGCCAACGTGCCGTCGATGTCGAACAGCAGCGCCCTGCCCATCGCGTCGATCATGTCCGTACTTTCCCAAATGCGCAGCGCATTGATGCGAAAGACGTATCAATACACCCTCGATCGCGCAATGACACATCCACATGACGGAGATGCGCCACTCGACAAAGTCGCGCGCGGCTGCAACACTGGCTGCAAGATCAAAAAGGAGGAAACGATGACGATCAACCGACGCGATCTGGCTCTCTCGACTCTTGCCGTCTCGGCGCTTGCTGTCTCAGCTGTCACGACACCGGCGCTGGCGGCATCGGCGGACGAGGAAGCCGTGGCGAAGAAGGTCGAGGCCTTCCGTCTCGCCCAGATCGCCGCCGATCCCAAGGCGCTCGGTGCGCTGTGCTGGGACGATGTCAGCTACAGCCATTCCAGCGGCAAGGTCGAGGACAAGGCAACCTTCGTCACCAACGCCACCGACGGCAAGTCGAAATTCCTGTCGATCGAGTACAAGGACCCGACCATCAAGGTCGTCGGCCCCGCCGCGATCGTGCGCTTCCATTGGGTGGCGGAACAGGAGATGGCGGCAGATGGGAAAAAAGTGCCGACCAACCTTCACATCCTGATGAACTGGCAGAAGCAGGGCGACGACTGGAAGCTGCTCTCAAGGTCGGCGACGAAGTTGTGAACAACGGCTCTTCCCTCTCCCCCTTGTGGGAGAGGGTGGGGCTTCGCGAAGCGAAGTCGGGTGAGGGGTTTCTCTCCGAGAACGAATCTCTCGCTTCTGAATCTGCTGAAACGTCCCCTCGTCCGGCGCTTCGCGCCACCTTCTCCCATAAAGGGGAGAAGGGAAGGCAGAGTTCGCGGCAAAAGATTCCTACCTCTCGCGCTACGCGCGACCCGAAATGACCAGCGGGACTACTACGCCGCTTCCTTCACATCACCGTTAACCAGCTTGCGCGCGGCGCGCTCGGCTTCGCGGGCGTTGCGGAAGAGCTGGCCTTCAAGGCGGTTGAAGCGGTCGGATGAGGCGAAGAAGCAGTAGCCCCCTTGAGAACGAACGACGATACCTGCGGTCTGCGAATTGACTTCGATGATGTAGCTGTCCGGCATGGCCCTTAGATTCCTCAGTGCGGGCAAATAACGGCATCGGTGCCCAAAGGTTCCTTGAGCAAATCAGCCAGTTTCCACCCGAATCGACGGGAAATTGAGTACGCCGGGACCTCATCCATTTTATGACTTGTTCTTGGCGAAGACGCGACGATGGCAGGCGCAACGCCGCGCGGTCATGCGTCGCGCGCGGTTACGTCGCGATTGGTGGATCGTTTCTCTGGATCGTTTGCGGACGGCCGTCGTCGTCGATCGAGACGTAAGTGAAATTGCCGGTCGGTCACCAGGATCGGCTGGAGCTCCCTGCGCCGCAGCGCCCAGGCTTCGAGATGCACGGTCATCGAGGTACGGCCCACGCGAACGAGATTGGCATAGACCGAAACCAGATCGCCGACATAGACCGCTTTGCGAAAATTCATCGCTTCGATTGCGACGGTCACCGTGCGCGACTTCGCGGCTTTTGACGCAAACACGCCGCCGCCGACATCCATCTGGCTGAGCAGCCAGCCGCCGAAGATGTCGCCGTTTGCATTGGTGTCGGCGGGCATCGCCAGCGTGCGGATGCAGAGATCGCCGCTCGGCCCGGTATTGGCTTGTTCGTTCATGCCTCTCTCACTTGAAATTTGCTCACTTGAAATATGCTCATTTGAAATTGTCCCAGCCCGGATCCGGCGCAAAGCGCTCGCCGAATCTCCCGGCCAGCGCGCGCAAGGTGGATACGACATTCTCCACGCCGCGCGTGCGCGCATAGTTCAACGGACCACCACGGAACGGTGCATAACCGGTGCCGAAGATCATGGCGCCGTCGACCATGTCGGCATCGTCGACGATACCCTCGCGAAGCGCCGCGACGCAGACGTTGGACATCGGCAGCACCAGCCGGTCGATCATCTGCTCGGTGACGCGGGGGCCGGTTTCCGGCAACGGCGCCTTCTCCGCCTTGCCGTCCTTCCAGGTGTAGAAACCCTTGCCGGTCTTGCGGCCGAGTTCGCCCTTGGCGACCTTCTCGCGCAGCCAGGCCGGCGTCGGCGGCAGCAGATCGCCGAACTTGGTGCGCAGCATGTCGCCGACATCAATGCAGATGTCGAGCCCGACCTGGTCGGCCAATTCGATCGGCCCCATCGGCATGCCGAACTGCTCGGCTGCGGCATCGATCAGGCGCTGGTCGGTCTTCTCGTCCAGCATCACCATCGCTTCCAGCATGTAGGGCGTCAGCGCGCGGTTGACGAGGAAGCCGGGCGAGCTTTTCACCGACAGCGGCAGTCGGTCGATGGCGCCGACGAAGGCGAGCGCTTCCTTGAGCACCTGCCCATCGTTGCCGCCATGGCTGACGATTTCGACCAGTTGCAGCCGCGACACCGGATTGAAGAAATGCAGGCCGACGAGGCGTTCCGGCCGCGCCAGCGTCGTGCGCAGGTCCTGGAGCGGAATGCTCGAGGTGTTGGTCGCAAGGATCGCGCCCGGCTTCATCTTCGGCTCGATACTCGCATAGACCTTCTGCTTGAGCTCCAGCTTTTCCGGCACCGCTTCGATGATGAGATCGGCGTTGCGGACACCCTCGCCGTCCAGATCGGGGATAAGGCGATCGAGCGCGTCGCGGACATCGGTGGACTTCCGGATGATCTTGCCAAAAAGATCGGCGGCGCGCTTGACCGCGCCCGCGATCGGCTCCGCCTTCATGTCGGCAAGCGAGACGCGCAGCCCCTGCCCTGCACACCAGGCCGCGATGTCCCCGCCCATGGCGCCAGCGCCGATGACGTGAACCTGCTTGACCGTGTTGCCGGGGCCTGCCGCCTTCTTCATCTGCTCGCGCAGGAAGAACACGCGGACCAAATTCTGCGCGGTCGGCGTCACCATCAGCTTGGCGAATGAGGCCTGCTCTGCCCTGAGCATCGCGGCTTTGCTGCCGCCATGGGTCTCCCAGAGATCGATCAGCGCGTAAGGCGCGGGATAGTGCTCGCGGGACGCAGCCTTCGCAGCTTCGCTGCGCATGCGCCTGGCAAGGAGCCCCCGCACCGGTCCGAAATTGGCGGCGCGGGTGAGAATACCCGGGCGCGCCCGCTTCAACCGGCCAAACAGCGCATCCTTCACCGCATTGCTGACATGGCGCTCCTGCGTCACGGTGTCGACGAGGCCGAGCGATTTGGCGCGGCGCGCGTCGATGGTGCGGCCCGTCAGCATCAACGCCATCGACTGGGCCGAATTGACCAGCGCGGTGAAACGCGCTGTGCCGCCGAGACCAGGATGAAGGCCGAGCATCACCTCCGGAAAGCCGAAGCGCGCGCCGTCGATGGCGATACGCGATTGGCAGGCGAGCGCGACCTCGAGCCCGCCGCCGAGACAGAAACCATGGATGACCGCGACGGTCGGCAGCCTCAGCGCCTCCAGATGATCGACCACCGCATGCGCGGCGCGGATCCGTATCTCCACCATTGCGGGATCGCCGGCGCCGCGGAATTCGTTGACGTCGGCGCCGGCAATGAAGCCGGACGATTTTGCGGAGCGGATCACGAGCCCGGCAGGACGCTCGGTCTCGATCGCCGCGAGCACGGTGTCGAACTCCTCCATCACATCCGAGGACAGCGTGTTGGCGCTGGCATCGGCGCGGTCGAACAGCAGCCAGGCGACACCGTCGGCATCGCGCGTCAGCTTGAAGTTCTTGTAGGGACTGTCTGACGCCGGCTTCGGCCCGAGCGTGAGGACGCGATCGCCGAGCGCGGTCATGATCCTGGAATCCATGGTCACACCGCCTCGATCAGCATGGCCCCGCCGAGTCCGCCGCCGATGCACTCAGTAGCAACGCCACGCCGCGTGCCGAGCCGCTTCATCGCATTGACCAGATGCAGCACGATGCGGTTGCCGGAGGTGCCGACGGGATGCCCGAGCGAGATGGCGCCGCCGTCGACATTGAGCTTTTCGCGGTCGATCTCGCCGGCCGCGCCGTCGAGCCCCAAAATCTCGCGGCAGAATTTGTCGTCATTCCAGGCGGCAAGGCAGCCGAGCACTTGCGTGGCGAAGGCCTCGTTCAATTCCCAGGTCTCGACATCCTTGATGGTGAGGTTGTTGCGCTTCAGTAGCGGCGTCGCCGACATCACGGGACCGAGCCCCATGATAGCAGGATCGAGCGCGGCCCAGTTGCTGTCGACGATAACCGCCTTCGGCGTCAGCTTGTATTTGGCGACCGCTTCGTCGGAAGCCAGGATCACCCAGGACGCACCGTCGGTGATCTGCGAGGAGTTGCCGGCGGTGACCTGGCCCCAGGGACGCTCGAACACCGGTCTCAGTTTTGACAGCGTCTCGGCCGACGAATCCGGACGCACGCCATCGTCATGGTCGAAGAATTTGCCGTCACGGGCGAATGCGATCTCGACCTCGCCCCTCAGAAAACCCGACGTCTGCGCATGCGCAAGCCGGCGATGGCTCTCGGCGGCGTAAGCGTCGGACTGGGCGCGGGTGATACCGAAGAGATGGCCGACGACTTCGGCGGTCTGGCCCATGTTCAGGTCGGTGATGGGATCGGTGAGACCACGCTCGAGCCCGATGATCGGCTTGAGATAGCGCGGCCGCAATTTGAAAGCAGCGGCAAGCTTCGCGGCCACGCCCTTGGCGGCGGCAAGGCCGGCGAACCAGCGCACGCCGGAATTCGGCCAGACCAGCGGCGCATGACTCAAGGCCTCGGTGCCGCCGGCGAGGATCATGTTGGCATGACCTTCGCGGATGTAGCGGTAGGCGGTGTCGATCGACTGCATGCCGGAGCCGCAATTGATCTGCACGGTGAAGGCGACCATGTCCTCGCCCATGCCGAGCCGAAGCGCGGCGACGCGGGCCGGGTTCATCTCGTCCGCGATCACGTTGACGCAGCCGAGGATGACCTGGTCGAAGGTATCAGGCGAAAACGGCTGGCGCGCCAACAGCGGCCGGCCGCATTGCACGGCGAGATCGACCGGCGTGAACGGACCCGGCCCCGAACGCGCTTTCAGAAACGGCGTTCGGCTGCCGTCGACGATGAATACCGGTCGTGCCATCAGCTCGCCGCCCTTTGGTCACCGAGTTCCTGGAAGAACTGATGCACGTCGCCGGTTTTCTTGTAAATCGGCGATAGCGCCTCCGGCGCAAAATCGTCGACCTCGATCACTTTTGCGGCGGCTTCGCGAGCCGCGGCGAGCTGCTCGCCCTCGGCCTGCGTGATCACGCCCTTGGCGACCGCATCCTTCCAGTCGCTCATATGCGCCGCGCGCATGCGCTTGGCGATGGCGTCCGTGCCTGCGACCAGCTTGAACGCGCGCTCCAGCCGGGCAAAGCCGCCGTCGTCGTCGACATGGGCAAGATCCGGCGTAAGGCGCTCGCGCGCCGCCGAGGGCTCCAGCACCAGGCTTGCACATTGGTGCACGACGCGATCGGAGGGACCCAGCACCCGTGCGCCGAACGGCTGGACCACCAGCTTGAGAAAACCGGCGACAAAGCGGTTCGGCAAATTGGCGAGTATCTCCGCGAGCCGGTTCTCGATGGTCTTGAAGCCCGTCGCCATGCACCATTCGAGCGCGGCAAAATCCTCCTTCTGCCGGCCCTCGTCCTGCCAACGTTTGAGCGCGGCAGAGAGCAGATACAGCTCGGACAGGATGTCGCCGAAGCGCGCCGACAGCATCTCCTTGCGCTTGAGCGCGCCGCCGAGCGTCAACAGCGCCATGTCGGCGCAGAGTGCAAACGCCGCCGAATAGCGCGAGAGCTGGCGATAGAATGGCGTGGCGTCGCCGGCATCGGGCGCTGGCGCGAAAGGCACCGAAGGTCCAGCTCCGGCCGAAGGCGCGCAACAGCGTCTCGAAACTATGGCCGACATGCTTCCAGAACGCCTTGTCGAAGGCGGTGAGCCCGCGTTCACGGTCGGTATCGGCAAGCGCATTCATCTCGTCGAGCAGATAAGGATGCGCGCGGATGGCGCCCTGCCCGAACACGATGAGATTGCGGGTGAGGATATTGGCACCCTCGACGGTGATGCCGACCGGGACAGCGCGGTGGAGATTGCCGAGATAGTTTTGCGGACCGTCGATCACGGCCTTGCCGCCATGGATGTCCATGGCGTCGTCGACCGCGGTGCGCATCCGCTCGGTCGCGTGCAGCTTCATGATGCCGGAGATGACGGCGGGATGGACGCCAGCGTTCAGCGCGGCGCAAGTGAGCCGCCGTGCCGCGTCGAGCTGATAGGCGGTGCCGACGATGCGGGCGAGCGGCTCCTCGACGCCCTCGAACTTGGAGATGGAGATGCCGAACTGCTCGCGGATGCGGGCATAGGCGCCGGTGGTGCGGGCGGCATAGGCGGCGCCGGCCGCGGACAGCGATGGCAGCGAGATGCCGCGGCCGGCGGCGAGCGCCGTCATCAGCATCTTCCAGCCCTGCCCCAACCGCTCTTGGCCGCCGATGACATAGTCGAGCGGGATGAAGACGTCGTGGCCCCGGTTCGGGCCGTTCTGGAACACCTGCATCGACGGCAGATGGCGATGGCCGATTTCGACGCCGGGCAGATCGGTCGGGATCAGCGCCACGCTGATGCCGAGCTGTTCCTGATCGCCGACGAGATGATCGGGGTCATGGGCTTTGAAGGCGAGGCCCAAGAGCGTCGCGACAGGCCCGAGCGTGATGTAACGCTTGTGCCAGTTGAGCCTGAGGCCGATGACCTCGCGGCCCTCGAAATCGCCCTTGCAGATGATGCCGGTGTCGATCATCGAGGCCGCATCGGATCCGGCTTCCGGGCTGGTGAGACCGAAGCAGGGAATGTCGTGGCCGTCGGCAAGACGCGGCAGCCAGCGCTGCTGCTGCTCCTTGGTGCCGAAGTGCATCAGGAGCTCGCCGGGGCCCAGCGAGTTCGGGACCATCACCGTCACCGCGGCGGCGATCGACCGGGTCGAGATCTTGCGCACCACTTCCGAATGCGCATAGGGCGAAAAGCCGAGGCCGCCAAACTCTTTCGGAATGATCATGCCGAAGAATTTTTCGCGCTTGATGAAGGCCCACACGTCCTGCGGCAGGTCGCGCAATTCCCAAAATATCTTCCACTCGTCGAGCATGGCGCAGAGCTCGTCGACGGGGCCGTTGAGAAAGGCCCGCTCCTGTTCGGTTAGCGTTGCCTGCGGGACCTTCAGCAGCTTCGACCAATCAGGGTTACCGGTGAAGAGATCGGCGTCCCACCAGACGTCGCCGGCCTCCAGCGCCTCCCGCTCGGTGTCCGACATCGCCGGCAGCACGCCGCGCGCCCAGGAGAAGATCGGCTTTGTGATGGTATCGCGGCGGAAGCTCATAGCGGACCTCGTGCATCGGCGCGGTTGTCGGGCATTTTAGCGAAAAGTGGCCGGCGGAGGTGAACACTTCGCCTGCGAAAATACGCGAATTGACGCGGCCGGGCGGCCGCCCAGAGGCTATAACGGCCGGGGCGTGGTGGCAGTTCCGGGAGGGGGCTAGGCGACGAGGTCGGCCGGGCTAATCCGGCCGCACCATCTCGAACATATTTTCCGGCTTGATCTCGAAATAATCACCGCTGCGGCCGGCGCGGACAATCGGGCGGGCGGCGGCGGTCTGGTAGACGCCGTCCTTGATCATGGCCTTGTCGATGTGGACGGCGACGACTTCGCCGAGCGTCAGCCAGGCATTGGCTTCCTTGCCGTCAGCGCCCTTGAGGCGGACGATATCCGCCACCTTGCATTCGAAGGCGACGGGGCTTTCGCCGACGCGCGGCACGTTGACGAGCTTGCCGGGCACGGCGGTCAGGCCTGCAATCTTGAACTCGTCGACCTCAGGCCCGACGTGGGCGGCGGTCGCGTTCATGTGCCTGGCCAGGTCCATCGTGGCGAGATTCCAGACGAACTCGCCGGTCTGCTGGATGTTCGCGACGGTGTCCTTCCAGTTGGTGGAGGAGAAGCCGATGATCGGCGGCACATAGCAGAACGCGTTGAAGAAGCTGTAGGGCGCGAGATTGACGTGGCCGTTGGTGTCGCGCGACGAAATCCAGCCGATCGGCCGCGGCGCGACGATGGCGTTGAAGGGATCGTGCTTGAGGCCGTGGCCCTTGGCGGGCTCGTAGAAGTGCAGGTCTTTGTCGGTCACGCTGGCTTTTCCCCGGTCCTTGTGCCCGGATTGCGCTTCGCTCCATCCGGACTACGTCGGCCTGCTTATAGGAGGAAATCCGCCGCCGCGTCAGTGCCGCGGGGACAATCCCGCGATGACGAAATCGATCATCTGGTCGATGGTCGGACCCGGCTTGGTGGCGCACTGGGCGATCATCTGGGGGTGGAAGAAGCGCATCATCGCGGTGCAGGCGCAGAGCGCGGCCAGTTTCAGGTCCGGGGCCTCGAACTCGCCGGAGGCCGCGCCTTGCGCGATCATCTGGCCGATGACCCCGGCAATGCACTCCATGTGGTTGACGCAGACGTCCCAGTCCTCCTGCATCGCGATCTCGACCATCTCGTGCAACTTGGAATCGCCGACATAGCGCTCGGTGTTCATGCGATGGATGGTGGAGAGCAACTCGCGGAAGCGCGGGAGTACCGGACCCGGCCTCGCCACGATCCGCTGCGCTTCCAGTTCGACCTCGCACATCAGCGAGCGGGCCACCGCCTGATGAATCGCCTTCTTCGATTCGAAGAAGCGATAGACGTTGGCGGGGCTCATCTTGAGCTCCTTGGCGATGTCCCCGACCGTGGTCTTGAGATAGCCGATCTGGCGGAACAGCCGTTCGGCCACCTCGAGAATACGATCCCGGGTGTCGCCTTCGATATGTTCCGAAACCAGTGTCATCTGTCAGGACTCGTCAATCAGCAGTTCATCTTCACTTATTCAGCCGCCTCAGCAAGCGGAATTGCGTGCTCGTCATCGCTCCCATGCTGCGGTGCGGCGGGCTGCTCGGGGGTGCCTGCCTCATCCAGGCTCTTGCGGAACCAGAGGGCGTAGAGGCCCGGCAGGTACAGCAGCGTCAGGAAGGTCGCAACGAACAGTCCGCCCATGATGGTGATCGCCATCGGGCCCCAGAACGCCGAGCGCGACAGCGGGATCATGGCGAGGATGGCGGCGAGCGCCGTCAGCACCACCGGCCGGGCACGGCGGACGGTGGCCTCTACGATCGCCTCGCGACGGGTCAAGCCATGAGAAACGTCGGTCTCGATCTGGTCGACCAGGATCACCGCGTTGCGCATGATCATGCCGGCGAGCGCGATCAGGCCGAGCAGCGCCACGAAGCCGAACGGAGCGTTGGCGATGTTGAGCCCGAGGGAGGCGCCGACGATACCGGAGGGGTGCGGTTAAAAACACCAGGATCAAGCGGGAGAAGCTCTGAAGCTGGAACATCAGCAGCGTCAGCATCACCATGACCATCAGCGGGAAGAGAACGAAGATCGAGGCGTTACCCTTGGCGGATTCCTCGAACGCGCCGCCCGCCTCGATGCGGTAGGCCGGCTCGAGGTTGTCCGTGATCGCCTTCAGCTTCGGCGTGATCTGGCCGGTGACGTCAGGCGCCTGCACGCCGTCGACGACGTCGGAGCGCACAGTGATCGCCATGTCGCGATTGCGCCGCCACATGATCGGCTCCTCGTGGCCGTATTCGATCTTGGCGATCTGCTGGAGCGGCACGGCAACGCCGTTACGCGAGGTGATGGTGAGATCACCGACGCCGCCGAGGTCGAGGCGTTCGGACGGGATCGCACGGGCGACCACGGCCACCTTCTCGATACCGTCGCGCACGGTCGTCACCTGTGAGCCCGAGATCAGCATCGACAGTGCCTGCGACACGTCCTGCGGCGTCAGGCCCATGGCGCGGGCGCGATCCTGGTCGACGACGAGCTTGAGGTAAGGTGACTGCTCGTTCCAGTCGAGCTGGACGTCCTTGACGCTCTTGTTCTGCCGCATGACGTCGCGGACCTGGTAGGCGATCTCGCGCACCTTGTTGGCGTCGGGGCCGATCACGCGGAACTGCACGGGAAAGCCGACCGGGGGACCGAAATTGAAGCGGTCGACGCGCACGCGGGCCTCGTTGAGCGCGCCGTCGGCGACGGCGTTTTCAAGCTTGGCCTTGATACGCTCGCGCGCCTCGACGCCCTTTGCGACGATGACGATTTCGGCAAAAGCCTCGTTCGGAAGCTGCGGATTGAGGCCGAGCCAGAAACGCGGCGAGCCCTGCCCGACATAGGCCGTATAGGTCTCGATGTCCTTGTCGTCCTTGAGCAGCGTCTCGGCCTTCTTCACCGCCTTTTCCGTGACGTTGAAGGCGGTGCCCTCGGGCAGGCGAAGCTGGAGGAACAGCTCGGGGCGCTCGGACAGCGGGAAGAACTGCTGCTGGACGTGGCCGAATCCGACGATCGAGGCGATGAAAACGCCGACGGTCGCGACCACCACGGTGATGCGGTGGTTGACGCACCATTGCACGATGGCGCGCAGGCCCCGATACATGCGGGTCTCGTAGACCGCGTGCGGATCGTGATTATGGTGCACCTTGATGTTGGGCAGCAGCATGACGCCGATATAGGGCGTGAAGATCACCGCCACGAACCAGGACGCGACCAGCGCAATCGCCACGATCCAGAAGATGCTGCCGGCATATTCGCCGACCGCGGAATTGGCAAAGCCGATGGGGAGGAAGCCAGCGGCCGTGACCAGTGTTCCCGTGAGCATCGGAAACGCAGTGGATTCCCAGGCAAAAGACGCCGCACGCATGCGGTCCCAACCCTGCTCCATCTTCACCACCATCATCTCGACCGCGATGATGGCGTCATCGACGAGCAGGCCGAGCGCGATGATCAGCGCTCCCAGCGTGATGCGGTGCAGGTCGAGCGACATCGTGTTCATGACGACGAAGACGATGCCGAGCACCAAGGGCACCGACAGCGCGACCACGATTCCGGTGCGCCAGCCGAGCGCCAGGAACGACACGAACAGCACGATGACGAGGGCTTCCATGAAGGAGTGCACGAATTCGCCGACGGCGTGCTCGACCACCTTGGGCTGGTCGGCGATCAGCTTGACATCGACGCCCTGCGGCACCGCCTTCATGAATTCAGCCGTCGCCTTCTCGACCTCCTTGCCGAGATCGAGGATGTTGGCGCCCTTGGCGGTGACGACGCCGATGCCGATCGCGGCCTTGCCTTCCTGGCGCACGATGAAACTCGGCGGGTCGACATAGCCATGGGTGACGGTGGCGATGTCGCCGAGACGGAACACGCGGCCATTGCTCTCGACCGGGGTTTCGGCCACGGCCTTGGCGCCGTCGAGCGCACCGGTGACGCGCAGCGGCACGCGCTGCGACGAGGTCTCGACCGTGCCGGCCGGGGTCACGTTGTTCTGCTTGGCGAGCGAATCGAACAGCGCCTGCGGCGTGATGCCGAGGGTGGCGAGCTTGGCGTGCGAGAACTCGACGAAGATGCGCTCATCCTGGTTGCCGTAGACGTCGACCTTGGTCACGCCGGGCACCTTCAGGAGGCGCTGCCGAAAACCCTCCGAGACCTTCTTGAGCTGCGCATAATCGGCACCGTCGCCGGTCATCATGTAGAGGATCGAATCGACGTCGGAGAACTCGTCGTTGACGACGGGGCCCAGGATCCCTGCGGGCAGTTGGGCCTGCACGTCGACCAGCTTCTTGCGCAGCAGATAAAAGAGATACGGCACATCCTTCGGCGGCGTGGAATCGCGGAAGGTCACCTGGAGCGCGGTGAAGCCGGGCTTGGAATAGGTCTGCACCTTCTCGAAGTAGGGCAGCTCCTGGATCTTCTTCTCGATGGGATCGGCGACCTGGGCCTGCAGTTTCCTGCGCGGTCGCGCCCGGCCAGATCACGGAGACGTTGACCACCTTCACCGTAAAGAACGGATCCTCGGCACGGCCGAGCTTCTGATAGGAGAAGAACCCGGCGATGCCAAGTATGACCATCAGGAACAGGACCAGGGTCGGATGGCTGACGGCCCAGGCCGAAAGATTGAAGCGCTTCATCGCACTCTCCAAAGATGATCCGGTTGCAAAAAAAGGCAGCTACTCTGTTCAACGCGTCGTCGCGAGGCAGCGAAGCAATCCAGGGGGCTGGGCAGGTTCTGGATCGCTTCGCCGCTTCAGCCCCAGCATTTGCGCTTAGGCCGAAACTCACCTCACACGACGTAACTCGTAAACGAGACTTAAAAGGACAGTGACGATACGATCCGCACCCTCTGGCCCGGATCGAGCTTCTGAACGCCGAGGGCGACGATCTTGGCGCCCTCTTCGACACCGCCGCTGATGACGACGTCGTTGCTCTCGTAGGACTTCACCGCGCAGACCGGCTTCAGCGTGACCGCGCCGTTGTCGTCGACGACGAAGAAGGACGGCTTGCCGCCTTCGTTGAACAGCGCCGACAGCGGCAACCGCGCGACGCGCTCGGTCGCGGCATCCGACAGCGTCAGTGTCGCGGTCATGCCGAGCGAAACCTTGTCGTCGGCCTCGGGCAGCGAGAATTTTGCGAGATAGGTGCGCGTGGCGGAATCCGCGGTCGGCGCGATCTCGCGCAGCTTGGCCGTATATTTCTTGCCCGGCTCCGACCAAAGAGTGACGCTGGCGGCGCCCGACTTGGCACGTCCGACCAGCGTCTCAGGGATCGCGACGACCGCTTCCTTTTCGGCAAAGCGGGCGACACGGATCGAGGTCTGGCCTGCGGCAACCACCTGGCCTGGCTCGATCAGCGTTGCGGTGACGACGCCACGGGCGTCGGCGTTGAGCGTCGCGTAGGAAAGGGAATTATTGGTCAGCTCGACCGAGCGCTCGGCCCGATTCAGGCGCGCACGCGCCTCGTCGGCGGAAGCGCGGCTCTGGTCGAGCTGAGCGTCGGTGGTCCAGCCCTTGGCCTTCAAATCCTTGGCGCGCTGCTCGGCGGCGGCGGCCTGTGCCAGCACGCCGGTCGCAGCGGTCTGCTCGGCGACCGCTTGCTCAGCCTGGAGCTTCAGGTCGATCTCATCGAGGGTCGCGAGCGGCTGGCCGATCTCGACGGTCTGGCCGACCTCGACCAGGCGCTTGGCAACCTTGCCGGCGACGCGAAAACCGAGATCGCTCTCGATCCGCGGCCTGACGGTGCCGACGAAGCTGCGCTCCGGCGTTTCGGCATCATAATGGGCGGTTGCGACCAGAACCGGCCGCGGCGGCTCGGCCTTTTCAGCAACGGTGTCATTGCACCCGCCCAGGGCGACAGCCATCAACGCCAGCGACACACCCGCCAACAGCTTGGAATAGCTCGACAAAACTGACCGGACGAACATCGGAGAACACTCCTGCGGCTGCAATGAGAGGAATGTCGACTAATCACTGATGAAAGTCAATAATCGTCAGTCATCAGGAAAGCGTGATCGTTAAAGGATGATAAGATTCCGTGGATTGGCGGAACTCTCTTCGCCTGATATGGTTACATGTAACCAAACGGAGAGAACTATGCCGTCCTCTTCTAAGCCGAAGTCGTCGCGAGCGAAGGTCCGCAAGCATCGAGAGCGGCTGCGCGCGCAGGGGCTCCGTCCGATCCAGATCTGGGTTCCGGATGTACGTTCAGCCTCTTTCAAGGCGGAAGCCCATCGCCAATCATTGGCGGTCGCATCGAACCCGCATGAGGATGAGGATCAGGCTTTCGTCGATGCGATCTCCGATTGGCCTGGCGAGACAGAATAACCTGTGAACAGCGCAGGGAATCTCGTCGGCAGGGCCTCAGGCCCGAAACAGTTTCGCAGCAGGCTTTGGCCCAAACTCGCTCCCACTGAAATTCATCTGCGCGCGGACGAAGGTCCAGCAACTGAGCGTGCCCAGCATGGCGGTTCACGAACCCAATGAAGAGAGGCGAAGTTTGGACAGCAGCAGGCGCAAAGGACTACGGAGGGAAACCGCGTCCGGTCATCGTCGTGCAAGACGACGATTTTGACGCAACGGAATCGATCACGGTTTGCCCAATAACAACGTTCGAAACTGAGGCACCACTCTTCAGATTGCAGGTCGAACCGAACGATCGCAACGGCCTCCGAGTGGCATGCCGCCTGATGGTCGACAAGATCACCACGGTACCGAAATCCAAGATGGGCATGCTGATCGGGCGGCTCGACGACGGGGATCTGTTGCGCCTCAATCGCGCCATGCTGGTGTTTCTCGGGCTGGCTGGCTCACAAAAATCCCGCGGCACAGGTTAGCGATCCGTGCGCCGGAGCAGCTTCGCCCTTCCAGGACGGTCCGAAGGACCACCCCGGAATATCAGCCCCCTCGCCGCCCCTGTTCGGCGAACTCGTGCTTGCTGTCGTGGCCGCCGATGAACACCAGGATGCCGGCGAGCAGAGGCAAGACCGCCAGCACCAACAAGCCGGTCGAGGTCTGGCCGGTGGCTTCCTTGACCCAGCCGATAAGGTAGGGACCGCCGAAGCCGGCGAGGTTGCCGATCGAGTTGATCAGGGCGATGCCGCCGGCCGCCGCCGTGCCGGAGAGCCAGGCGGTCGGCAGGGTCCAGAACACGCCGAAGCAGCAGAACACCCCGATCGCGGCGACAGTCAGCACCACCATCGTCATGGTGGGATCGGTGAGATAGGAGGAGACGGCAAGCGCAGCGGCGGTAAGCAGCAGCGGCGCGCCGACATGCATCACGCGCTCGCGCGTGGCGTCCGAGTGCCGCGCCCACAGGATCATCGCGATGGTGCCGAACAGATATGGGATCGCGGTGACGAAGCCGGTCTGCGCATTTGTGAGGCCGAACGCCTTGACGATCTGCGGCAGCCAGAACTGCATGCCGTAGAGCGCGCCGACGAAGCCGAAATAGACCAGGCTGAGCGCGATCACCTTCGGCGACGACAAGGCCTCGCCGAGCGACAGATGCTTCACCGCCTGCTTGGCCACGACTTCCGAATTGAGCCTGGACTTGAGCCAGGCCTTCTGCTCGGCAGAGAGCCAGTCCGCC
The DNA here is from genome assembly GCF_054056555.1 of Bradyrhizobium sp. LM2.9. Taxonomy (NCBI): domain Bacteria; kingdom Pseudomonadati; phylum Pseudomonadota; class Alphaproteobacteria; order Hyphomicrobiales; family Nitrobacteraceae; genus Bradyrhizobium; species Bradyrhizobium sp. LM2.9. The sequence continues at coordinate 11,867 of NZ_JBSRYJ010000002.1, read as the reverse complement.
TTTTCCGGCCTGTCGGTGAGATAGAACCAGGTGACGATGCCGAGCAGCACGGAAGGAATGCCCTCGATGATGAACAGCCACTGCCAGCCCTTCAGCCCCATCGCACCGTCGAGTCCGAGCAGCAGGCCCGAGACCGGCGCGCCGATCACGGTCGAGACCGGAACGGCGATGGCGAAGGCCGCGAGGAAGCGGGCGCGATATTCGGCCGGATACCAATAGGTGAGATAGAGGATGATGCCGGGGAAGAAGCCGGCTTCGGCGACGCCGAGCAGGAAGCGCAGCACGTAGAAGCTCGTGACACCGCTCGTGAGCGCCATCAGCCCCGAGATGATGCCCCAGGTCACCATGATGCGGGCGATCCAGCGGCTGGCGCCGAATTTCTCCAGTGCCAGATTGCTCGGCACCTCGAAGATGAAATAGCCGATGAAGAAGATGCCGGCGCCCCAGGAGAAGATCAGCGGCGTGAACTTCAGCTCGGCGTTCATGGTCAGCGCAGCGAAGCCGAGATTGACGCGGTCGAGATAGGAGAAGAAGTAGGCCAGCACCAGGAACGGAATCAGGCGCCAGGAGATAGCGCGAATCGTCGAGGTCTCGATTTCGCTCTTGGCGCCGCCGGTCGAACCGGCATAGGTCGTGGTCTGGCTCATGGCTTCCCCCGGGGTTGTTGCTTTTATTGGCTGAGAGCGGTTTTGAGCATCATCGGCCAAGAGTCAATGGAGCGAGCAATGCAAGGGGCGCAGCCGGATAAACCTGTTGCGCCGTTACGGACATCCCTGATCCGCGCCGGGCTGGCGCTGGCGGTGATCGTCTGCGGGCTGTCCTTGCGCTGGTACGGTTTTCCGCTCGGCCTGCCCGCCTTCGTGGGTGAAGTACGGCGGCTCGCTGCTGTGGGCAACGATGGTGTTTCTGCTGGCGGGCGTTTTGCTGCCCCGGCTGCCACGAGCGCAGATCGCGGCCATCGCGATGGTGATCGCGGTCGTCGTCAAGTTTTCCCGGCAGGTGCATACGCCGTGGCTCGATACGTTCAGGCTGACCACAGCCGGGGCGCTGCTCTTGGGGCGCATCTTCTCGCTGTGGAATTTGCTGGCGTACGGTGTCGGGATTGCGTTCGGCGTTTGGATTGATCGATTCGTCGCGATGCGTAGGGTAGGTCAGCCGAAGGCGTAACCCACCACCTTCGCTTCCGCGGAAATAGACAGTGGTGGATTACGCTGCGCCAATCCGGCTTACGACGACATCCTCACTCCGCCAGCTGAAATTTCTCGAACCGATCGAGCTCCTCCTCGATCTTCTGCTTCAGCTCCTTGCGCGCCGCCGTCTTCTTGCCCTGCCCGACCCAGGTCCATTTCTGCATCAGCAGCTTCTTCGCCTGCCGGTCGGTCTTCAGATCGAGCGCGGCGACGATTTCGTCGCCGACCAGCACGGGGAGCGCGAAATAGCCGAGCTTGCGGCTCGCCTTGGGCACATAGGCCTCGAACAGATGGTTGTAGCCGAAGAAGAGATTGGTGCGCTTGCGCTGGATGATCAGCGGATCGAACGGCGAGAGGATGTGGACGAGATCGGAGGACGCGCGCTCGCCCGGCTCGATCGCTGCCGGCTGTGCCCAGTGCTCCTGCTTGCCGGCACCGTCGATCGTCACGGGCACGAGTTCGCCACGGCGGGCGCGCGAGGCGATCAGGCCCGCCACCGCCGCCTTGCGCGGCGCGTCGAGATGGCAGATCGAATCGAGGCTCACCACGCCCTGCGACCGTAGCGCGCGGTCGAGCAGATAGGCCGTGATGTCCTTGGTCGAGGCCGGCTTCGGCAGCTTGTCCCAGCCGAAATGGCGCGTCATCAGCTCATAGGTCTTGAGCATGCCCTGGCGCTCGCTGATGGTCACGGCCCCCGTATAGAAGGCGAGTTGCAACGCCCGCTTCGAGGGTTTTCGGCTCTGCCAGAGATGCTCCTTCTCGGTGAGCACGTCGTCCTCGATGTCGCGGATCGTCAGCGGGCCGGCGCGCACCAGCCGCATCACCTTGCGCATGTCGGCAGGCATCACCGAGGCGAACCATTTGTGCCCCTCGCGGCGGTGCTCGCGCATGGCCGGCAGGAAGAAGCGGAAGTCGCCGGCCGGCACGTAAGAGAGCGCATGCGTCCAATATTCAAAGACGCTTCTGTCCACGCTCTGGGCGTGGCGCAGATCGGCGCGGCGGTAGGACGGGATGCGGCTGAACAGGATGTGGTGATGGCAGCGCTCGATCACGTTGATGGTGTCGATCTGTACATAGCCGAGATGGGCGACTGCGTCGGCGACGGCCTGCGCCCCGCCTCCGAACGGCGCGCGCTCATCCAGCCGCTGGGCATGAAGCCAGATCTGCCGGGCCTGTGTCGTGGTGAGTGGAATCGGTTTGGGCGCGCGGGACATTGCGGGAAGGAATGTAGCGGAATTCGCGCCGGGAGAAAGGAGACGGCAAAGCATCGGCCAAAGAAAAAACGCGCTGCCAACTGCTGACAGCGCGGTCGATGGGCGCGCCTCGCGCCTATTTCATCGTCATCGCCTTCTGCGACTTCATGTAGTGCATGCAGGCGCTCTTCATCTTGCCATTGCTCATGTCGGTGTTAGCCATGGCCATTTCCTTGTTGGCCGCCACCTTGGCCGGCGTGTCGGCGGTGCGAAGGTGGAGGCTCAGCGGTCATCTTTCGGGGCTTTGGACCGGTCGCCGACGCTGCCCGTGGCGACGTCCGGCTCGCACGCGGCTCTGCCGCGCCCCTCCGCCTGGCAGCGATAGACACTGCCGGTGAGACGATCGACCAGCCACATGTTCTCGTCGGTCGACCCTTCAAGCCCGACATAGCGGGCGGTCATCCCTGTGATCAGCGTCGATAGAAGGATCGCCACCGCGATCATGGCCGCGCCGATATAGACGGGCATTGAGCTCAGGGGCACTGTCCGTTCCGTCGGGCCACTGCGATAGGTCTGGTAGTCACTTGGCCTCGGCACTGGATGGAACTCGGCTCCCTCGCTCGTGATTGTCGGTTGAAGGGGCTAGGCGCGCATCTGGCCGACATCTTGTCCGCGAGCTGACCATGCCGCGACGGCTTTGCGACGATCGATGTCCACGCCGCAAAATGCGTTAGGATCACTCCGGGAGCGGCTATAGCCACCGTGACCAAGATCACATTAGGTGCTTTGAACCTTCCCTATGCTCGCAGCATCAAATCGCCATCAGGCGTAACAGCGAGGATACGACAATGACCCGTTTTGTTAATTTTTTTGGACTGAAGGCGATTACTCTCTCGGCAGCGCTGTCGATGACGGCGGGCCTCGCCCTGGCCGGCGACAACAACGTCTCCACAGGCCAGATCCTGGATGCACTGAAGCCGAAGCCGGCGACCCGCGGCCTCTCCGCCGGTCCGCAGGCCGATCCAGCGGTGCAGGCCAAGGAATCGACCTTCCTGAATACGGTGCGCAACCGCTCGACCCGGTCGCTCTCGACCGGCGAGCGCGACCAGATCGCCGAGCTCGCGGCGACCAAGCCTAACATCGATCTGGAAATCCAGTTCGACTACAACTCGGCCAACATCGCCAAGACCTCGGTATCGTCGGTGCAGGCGCTCGGCAAGGCCCTGTCCGATCCGTCGCTCAAGGGCTCGACCTTCGTGGTCGCCGGCCACACCGATGCGGTCGGCGGCGAAGAATACAATCAGGGCCTCTCCGAACGTCGCGCCGACACCATCAAGAAGTACCTGGTGCAGAACTACGGCCTCACCGGCACCGATCTCGTCACCGTCGGCTACGGCAAGACCAAGCTGAAGGATACCGCCAACGGGGCCGACCCCATCAACCGCCGCGTCCAGGTCGTGAACATGGATACCAAGACCGCGTCGAAGTAATTCCCGGTCATCGCCAATGAAGACGCCGCCTGCCGTTCCCCCGGCAAGCGGCGATGTCATATCCAGCTCTGGAACAGCATCAGCCGGCCGAAGGTTTGCATCGACGCGCCGACAAACGCCGCGGAGATCGGCAGCATGACCGCAAAACCGATCGCTGCGATGCCGACATAGGCCCACAGCATCCAGCGGGGCAGACCGTCCCGGCGCAGCACGTAGACCAGCGCGAGCGACGCCACGGTCGCAGCCGGCAGATAATAGTAGATGAAGCCGAGCGTGCGCGGCAGCAACGCCCAGGCGAGCCAGGACCCGAAGTAGAAGGCCGCAATCAGGAACGCATCCCAGCGACGCGCGACGACGAAATCGCGCAGCACGACCGCGAGCGCGAGCAACGCGGGCCACAGCACCAGCGGATTTCCGAGGAAGACGATTGCGGAGACGTTGTCCTCCGTGGTCTTGTCGAACAGGAACCATACCGGTCGCGCGAGCAACGGCCAGGATGGCCACGCGCTCATATAGGTGTGGCCGGCGATCGCGGTCGTGGTGTTGTCGGCGAAGATCCGGCGCTGCGCCTCGATCAGATCCGATAGCGACAATCCATAGAGCGGAACGAACGCGGCGAGATACGTCAGCGCCGGCAGCACGGCAAAGCACAGCGCGGCATGCTGCATCCGAAAATCGGGCCACAGATCGGGCCGATACCAGTCACTCGGCTTCGCGTCGGCAAACAGCGTGCGCCAGCCCTGCATCAGGCGGATCGCCGCGACGATGACGATGCAGATTCCGAGCGGAAACAGGCCGCTCCATTTGCAGGCCGCAGCACAGCCGAACAGGCTGCCCGCGAGCGCGAACAACGCATGCGGGCGATCCCTTCGAAAACCGTGCATGAAGGCGGCCATCGCGAGCAGGCCGAAGCCCAACGCAAAAATGTCGAGCATCGCAATGCGCGCCTGCACGTACAGCATCTGGTTGCAGCCGGCGATCAGCGCGCAGGCGATCGCAGGTCCTTGCGCGGCGAACAGCGCGAGGCCGCACAGATAGGTCGCGACGATCGCGAGCGCCCCGAACAATGTCGCGGGATAGCGCCAGCCCAGCGCGTGGTCGCCGAAGCCCGCGATCGAGACCGCGATCAGCTCCTTGGCCAGCGGCGGATGCATCGGATTGAGCATCGGTTGCGACATCGCCGGTGCCAGCATCTGCCGCGCAGCCGGCACGTAGTGCACCTCGTCGAAGACGAACTTCTCCGGCGTCGTGAGGCCGATCAGCAGCGCGAGATGCGCGACCAGGAAAATCACGACAGCAATCACTGCGCTCCGCGACACCTTCGGAACTGCGGGCAAGTCGAGCGGCATTTGTGGGGAAGTTTTGCGTGGCAAATTTGCGTCACCGCGGACAAAAACAAAGATCGCGCTTTTCATTGAACGCATTCTGCCGCAACTGTCACTAAGCATAACGCAGGTCCCGCGCCGCTTGTGATAATTTCGCCACATCGCAAGCGCGCGCGATCCGGTACGATCAGGGACAAATCGATCGATTGCGAATGAATTTGCGTTTCTGGCTTTTCTCCACGCTGTTGTCGGCCGCCTTGTGCGCAGCGCCTTGCGCGCAAGCGCAGACGCGCGTCGGTGAAGCCGTCGTGATCCAGAACGAGGTCGTGCGCGTGGCCGCGACCACGACGCCGATCAGTGTCGGTGATGGCATGCTGCGCGACGAGACCGTGCGCACCGGCTCCGACAGCGCAGCGCGCTTCGTGATGGCCGACAGCACCAATCTGTCACTCGGCCCGAGCGCGACGCTCAAGCTCGACCGCACCGTCTTCAACGACGAGCACAGCTATCGCGACGTCGCGATCCGCATGACCACCGGCGCATTCCGTTTCGTTACGGGACATTCCGCGAAGACCGCCTACAAGATCACGACGCCGCTCGCGACCATCGGCGTGCGCGGCACCACGCTCGATATCCTGTCCCAGCGCGGCCGCTCGGTCGTCGTGCTGCAGGACGGCGCCGCCAGCGTGTGCACGACGAGCTTGCAGTGCGTGCAGCTCACGCAGCCCGGCGACACCGCGATCATCACCTCGACCGGCGGCAAGGTCTCTATCAGTAAGACCAATACGCCGCCCTGGACCTTTGCCGCGACCTGCGCCGCGAGCGCCGGGCTGTGCGCGGTCAACCAATATGCGGAGGCGTCGCCGACCATCACGCCCGCCGTCCATGACGACGGCATGCTGTGCGGGCGCTGACAATGGAGGTATTCAACGTCAGGCGCTTCATCCTCGTGCTGACCGCCGCGGCTGCGGTTGCGTTTGTCGCGGTCGATGCCCGTCCGGCGGCAGCCGCCACGAATTGCGCGTCCGAGTGCGGAGGGCCGACGCCCACCCCGGCGCCGAGCTATTCATCCTCGCCGACGCCGACCTACAGCCCCTCGCCCTCGAGCCCCTACCCGTCATCGTCGCCGAGCCCTTATCCGTCCTCCTCGCCGAGCCCGACGCCGACGCCGACCGGCGCGGATTCCAGCGGCAACTCGATCGGCGGCCTTGCCAATCAGCGCTTCAACCAGATGATCACCAACCGGGTGCTCGGCACGGTGCTGCTCGGCGTCAACGAGCAGGTCAATTGTAGCAACTGCATCAGCGCGTTCGGCTCCGCGGGCTCGTTTTCGGCGGGCATCCACGGCCGCAAGGAGCTGACCAACAATCTGTCACTGCTCGCCGGCATCGCCTACACGCAGTACAGCGAGGGCGGCTACAACATCACCAGCGCGCCGATCGGCGCTTTCGCGCTGCGCTATGACTTCACCGACTGGGGCTCGTCGCGCCCGTTCTTCGACATCGGCACGATCCTGACGCCATGGGAGAAGGCGCGCTACACCCGCAGCTACAACACCAACCTCGGCCCGGTGAGCGTCACGAGTTCGACCAACGCCTCGAACTACGCCGTCTACGGCCGCGCCGGCTGGATGAGCCGTGTGTCGCCCCGCGACGAGGTCGCCGCCTCGATCGAGGTCTGGCAACTCTGGCAGCGCGTCTCGGGCTATACCGACAGCGCGGTGGCGTTCAATCCGTTCGACGCCAGCATCGCGACCGGCACCGACCGCACCAACCTGGTCAAGATCGGCGGCCAGTGGACACATCTCTACGGCAGCAATATCGAGGTTAACATCAATGGCGGCTGGGTGCAGTCGTTCGCCAGCCATAGCGGCATCGTCGCCACCGTGACCGGCGACGGCACGGTGGTGCCGACCATGGGCAACCAGGGCTGGTTCGAATATGGCGGCCGGCTCGGCTTCCGCGTGCAGAAGGGCTGGATCGTGGACCTGTTCGCCAACGGCACGCTGGGTCCGCAGCCGGTGGGTAACACCATCCATGGCGGCGTGGGGCTGCGGATCAATTATTAATTCCTCATGGTGAGGAGGCGCGCGCGCGCCGTCTCGAACCATGCAGGCCCCGCTTTAGCAGCTCGGCCTTTCATCCTTCGAGACGCTTGCTGCGCAAGCTCCTCAGGATGAGGAGTCCGGTCTTAGGCCGAACCGCCACCGCCTCACGCCGCCGACTTGCCCTCGAACGCGCGGCGCAGCACATCCTCATCCAGCTTGACCATCTTCATCATGGCCTGCATCGCGCGTGCGGCGGCGGCCTTGTCGGGGCTCGAGAGGAATTCAAACATCACCTTCGGCACCACCTGCCAGGACACGCCGTAGCGGTCATGCAGCCAGCCGCATTGCTCTTCCTTGCCGCCATGGGCCAGGAAGGCATTCCAGACGCTGTCGACCTGGGCCTGATCGTCGCAATGGATCATGAGCGAGAGCGCGTGGGTGTATTCCATCTTCATGCCGCCGTTGAGCGCGACCAGAGGCTGTCCGGCGACCGTGAACTCGACCACCAGCACGGAGCCTTCCTTGCCGGACGGGTTGTCCGAAACGTTGCGCTGAACGTGCATGATCTCCGAATTCGGAACGAGCGAGACGTAGAATTTCGCGGCTTCCTCGGCATCGCCGTTGAACCACATGCAGGGCACGACCTTTGACATCTTGAATGCTCCTCTTCAGTTTCGTGGTGTCGTGGCTTGGATCAGGCGTTCGACATGTCGGACTGCGCGGCAAAGGCTGCCATGTCCATCCAGTTCACACCCCACATGTGGCCGTCCGGATCCTCGAAGCTGCGGCCGTACATGAAACTGTATTCGTCCTTCGGGCCGGGATCGGCCGCCCCGCCCGCCGCCGCGGCCCTACCGACGATATCGTCGACCTCGTTGCGGCTGTCCGCGGACAGGCAGAATAGCGCCTGGTTCGAGGTCTTGGCATCCGAGATCGGCTTCGGTGTGAACTGGCGGAATTTGTCGTGGGTCAGCAGCATGGCGAAGATGGTCTCTGAAAAGACCATGCAACTCGCCGTATCGTCGCTGAATTGCGGGTTCCTGACCGCGCCGACCGCCTCGTAAAAGGCGGTGGCGCGCTTGAGGTCAGTCACCGGAAGATTGACGAAAATCATTTTGGGCATCGAAAGCTCCTTGGGCGGGGTTCTACCCAAGGACGGATGGCTGGGCAGCCATCCGACATCGCTTCCGGATATTTTTCGCTCCCTAACCTGCGGGGTTCTGTCGCATCGCCCCCCGCGCGGTTTTGGGCAGCCTTACTTCTTCTCGTTCGGATCGCGGTGAATGGGATCGACCCACAGCACGGTCTCGGGCTTCTCGACCGGCTCGATGTCGAGGTTGATCGCGACCGCCTCGCCGTCACTGCGCACCAGCACGCATTCCAGCACTTCGTCGCGGCTGGCATTGATCTCCTGATGCGGCACGTAGGGCGGGACGAAAATGAAGTCGCCGGGGCCGGCCTCCGCGGTGAATTGCAGGCTCTCGCCCCAACGCATCCGCGCCTTGCCCTTCACCACGTAGATGACGCTTTCGAGATGGCCGTGGTGATGCGCGCCGGTCTTGGCGTCGGGCTTGATGCTGACCGTGCCCGCCCACAATTTCTGCGCACCGACGCGCGCGATAAATTGATCGCGGCCGCGCGGTCCATGCCCGCTGTCGACGGCACGTTGGTATCGAGCTGGTTGCCGGGAATGACGCGCACGCCGTCATGTTTCCAGCGATCGTCATGATCGTGGTCATGGTGGGAATGCGAATGGTCATGGCCGGTCATGGGACTTGCTTTCTGTTGGTTCCGTGCGCGGCAAATTAACCCAAAGCCGCGTCCGCAAGCCATACCAAAATCGGAACCCTCATAGCCGTCGGGCGTTGTCTCAGTAAGCAAACCGCAAGGAGAGTTTCATGGGTAGCACGACCGACAAGATCAAGGGCACCGCCAACGAGGCAATGGGCAAGGCCAAGCAGGGCATCGGCGAAGCCACCGGCTCCGACCGCATGAAGGGCGAAGGCGCAGTCCAGGAAGTGAAGGGCAAGGGCCAGCGGGCCATGGGTGACGCCAAGGACGCCGCAAAAGACGCGGTCGATCGCGCTGCGGCTGCGGCCAAGCGCGGAACGCAATAATACGTTCCAGCATTGAGACAAACAAGACTGAAAGCGAAAGACCGGCCGAGAGGCCGGTCTTTTGTTTGCGGGCTTACTTCACCCCGAGCAATTCCACGTCGAACATCAGCGTTGCATTCGGCGGGATCGCGCCGCCTGCGCCGCGGGCGCCATACCCGAGCTGCGGCGGAATGATCAGCGTACGCTTGCCGCCGACCTTCATGGAGGCAACGCCCTCGTCCCAGCCGCCGATGACACGGCCCTTGCCGATCGGGAATTCGAACGGTTCGTTGCGATCGACCGACGAGTCGAATTTCTTGCCCTTCTGGCCGTTCTCGTAAAGCCAGCCGGTATAGTGCATCACGCAAATCTGTCCGGGCTTCGGCGAAGCGCCGGTGCCGACGACGCTATCGGTGATCTGCAATCCTGAAGCTGTGGTCATGGTCTTTCCTGCGGTCTGGGCCGAGGCCGTTGTGGAAACGAACGTCGACACACTGCCGATCACGGTGATCGCAAGTGCCGACATGATGGCGAGGAGCACGCGCTGTAAACGCTGCATAAGACACCTTCCGTTTGAGGCGGAAGGTGTCTAGCGCAACGAGCATGCGGTTTCCACCCCTCAGACCTCGATATTTTCCAGCCGCACGGGCAGCTTGCGGATACGCTGGCCCGTGGCGTGGTAGATCGCATTGCAGATCGCCGCATTGGTGCCGACATTGGCAAGCTCGCCGAGGCCCTTCACGCCTGCCGGGTTGATGTGATCGTCCTGCTCGGAGAGCAGTATCACCTCGACACCGGGCACGTCGGCATTCACAGGCACGAGATAGTCGGCAAGATTGTCATTGACGTAGCGCGCATTGCGCTCGTCGATCTCGGTGGCCTCCAGCAACGCTGAGGACATGCCCCAGATCAGGCCGCCCATGAGCTGGCTGCGCGCCGTGCGCGGATTCATGATACGGCCCGCCGCGAAGGCTCCCACCAGCCGCGGCGCACGGATTTCATGGGTAAAGCGGTTGACGCGGACCTCGACGAACTCGGCACCGAAGGCATAGGCAATCTTTTCCTTCATCGAGTGACCACCGACGAGGCGCGCGTGCCCGCTGTGCATGGCTGTGAAGGAGTCCAGCGGCGCGCCTTCCGGCTTCCACTCGCCGTATTCCTCGACGACGCCGACACCGAGCGCGTCGAAGGCCTTGTCCAGATCGAGCGGACGATCGCTCTTCGCCGCCTGCGTGCTTGGCGTCTGGCTGATGCCAACAGTCTCCTTGGCCTTGTCGGCGAGGCTGTCGCCCGGCATCACGGCCTTGAACAGCCTTTGGCGGATTTGATCGCACACCATCATCACCGCCGAGCAGGTGCTGGCGGTCGAGTTCGAACCGCCGGCAACCGGCGCCGGCGGCAGGTCGCTGTCACCCACGAAGACCGCGACCTTTTCCAGGGGCACGCCGAGCCGCTCGGACGCTGTCTGGGCGATGACGGTGTATGCACCGGTACCGATCTCGTGACCGGCAATCTCGACCCGGGTACGGCCGTCGCGCTGGAGACGGACGCGCGCGGCGGACGGCGCCATCTGCGTCGGATAGCAGGTGGCGGCACAGCCATAGCCAACCAGCCAGTCGCCGTCCGACATCGATTTCGGCTGCGGCGAACGCTGCGACCAGCCGAACGCCTTGGCGGCCTCATCGAAGCACGCCATCAATGACCGGGACGTATAGGGCTTGCCGCCGATCGGCTCAACGGTGGTGTCGTTGATGCGGCGGAGCTCGACCGGATCCATGTTCAGCTTCGCCGCGAGTTCGTCCATCGCGCTCTCCAGCGCGAAGAGATATGGCACCTCCGGCGGTGAGCGCATGAAGCCCGGCGTGTTGCGGTCGGCGCGCACAATCGACACCAGACTGCTGACGTTCGGGCAGGCATAGAGCCGCGTCGTCGTCTTGGTGCCGCCGACGCAATAGGCATCCGGACGCGACGAAACCTCGGAGCCCTCGTGCCTCAAAGCCGCCAGCTTGCCGTCCCGGCCAGCACCAAGCCTGATCTCATGGCGCGTCTCGGCGCGGTAGGTCGCGATGGTGAAACCCTGGTCGCGGGTCGGCACCAGCTTGATCGGCCGGTTCAGGCGCTTGGCGATGCCGGCGATAATGGCGGTTCGCGGCGTCATCGAGCCGCGCGAACCAAAGCCGCCGCCAACATAGGGATTGACGACACGGACCTTGTCGGCGTCGATGCCGAGCTGCTCGGCGACGCCGTTCTTCAGGCCATAGACATATTGGCTGCCCTCATAGATGACGAGGTTATCGCCCATCCAGGCGCAGCTCGTCGTAAACAGCTCCATCGGGTTGTGGTGCTGGGTCGGCGTGTCATAGGAGGCGGTGAGCTTGACCTCAGCCTGGTCGAACGCCTTGGCGAAATCGCCGACCTCCGGGTCTTCCTTGAACTGCGAGTTTTGCCCTTTCGCCGCAGCCGTGGTCGTTCCCGGCGAGTCGAAGCTCGCACTCGGCGCTACGGCCGTGTAGCTGACCTTGACGC